>NZ_CANLER010000001.1 GCF_947489715.1 uncultured Roseovarius sp.
GACAAATCGAGATCGCACATACCTTCGGAAACATATATTCACGACCATTCGCAAATACTGAACTCTCTTTCGTCATGACAATTTCTCCTTGTTCTCCGCCACGGGCGGATCGTTGTCGGTTTCCATTCGCGGCAATTGTGGGTGGTTATTTGGCCCGGTTGACGGCGCTACGCAGCCAGCCCGAGATGAATTCGGCAATCAGTACCATTGCGATGATCGACAGGATGATTGCACCAACACGCAGGTTTTCAAGTTGCTGGACGTTGCGTTTGAGATACCAGCCCATGCCGCCACCACCGAAGAAGCCCACAACCGTTGCCGCCCGGAAGGCGACATCCCAGGTGTAGATCGCGATGCCCGTGAAGGCGACGCGCACCTGCGGCACGACCGCGTAGAGGAACACCTGAAACGGGTTGGCGCCGGCGGCCCGCATCGCATCGACCGGTCCCATGTCGATGGCCTCGATCTCGTCCGAGAAAAGTTTGCCCGCGAAGCCGATGCAGAACATGGTCAGCGCGCTGACACCGGCCAGCATGCCAAAGCCGAGCACCGAGACAAAGAGGATGGTCCAGATTGTTTCATGAATGGCCCGGCAGGAGATCACGCCAAACCGTCCGAGCGGGAAGAATAATCTGCGGTTCGGCGTCACGTTCCAGGCCGAAAACCAGGCCAGCGGAATGGCCAGAAACACCCCGGCGATGCCGCCCAGAAACGACATTTGCAATGTATCCAGGATCGAAGCCAGGTAGCCGGGATCGGTGATATAGGCCAGATCCGGCGGGTAGAAACGGTCGGCGACCACACCGACAAGCTTGCCCAGGGCGCCCAGCATCATCAGCACGTCGATGTTGAGGAAATAGAGAGAATAGGTCAGGAACACGAGCACGGCGAGCAGTGTGCCAAAGCTCCAGAGGGATTCAGGAAAGCTGTAGCGCGACCATGTTCTGAGCGGTTTTTGCGGGGAGAGGGATGTCTGTTCACTCATCGTCATCTCCTCAGATCACGGCTTTGCGCAGGTAGTGTGAAATCACCTCACCCAGCACGATCAGCAGCAGGATTGCCAGAATGACCATGGTGACGCCGCCGTAGTTGAAACTGTTCATCTGCCGGAAGAACAAAAGGCCAAGCCCGCCAGCCCCCACCAGCCCCATCACCGCCGAGCGGCGGATGTTGATGTCCCACTCGAAGATGACAGTGGCCAGCACGACCGGGTAAATCTGCGGCAGGATGCCGTAATACATCACCTGAAACTCGTTGCCGCCGGTGGCGCGAATGGCCTCGACCGGTTTGGCGTCGATATTTTCGATCGCTTCGGCGGTGATTTTCGAAATGAAGCCGACCGATCGCATCGCGATCGCCAATATCCCCGGCAGAGCGCCCAGGCCCACGGCGCTGACAAAAATCAGCGCCCAGACGATTTCATGTACGCTGCGGCTGAGAACCATCAAGAAACGGCCCACGGGGTAGAGGATCGTCTTGCTGGGGGTGACGTTTGCCGCGCCCAGCCAGGCGACCGGCAGCGAGAAGAAACAGCCCAGGACCGTGCCAACCGATGCCATCATGAAGGTTTCAATCGTCGGCACCAGCAATTCGGGCAAAAGGCCCCAGTCGATCTGGATATAACGGCCGATCGAAGCCCAGACACCGCTGCGCCCACCAATACGGGACCAATCGGTGTCTTCGATGATCGTGCCCTGAACGCACCATGCGGCGAAGGCCAGAAATACCCCCCAGAACAGCAGCATCTTAAACTGGCGCTTTCGGCGCAGCTCGGTCTGAACGGACAGGCTGGCGATATGGGTGTCAGAGACAGCCATGCTCAGAGCACCTCCATCGCGTAGATGTCTTCGAGATCGCTGTCGCGGAGCGTTTTTGTGTCGCCGTCAAACTTTTTGTACCCGTCCTGAAGGCCGATGATCCGGTTGCAGAACTCCTTGGCCAGTTGCACATCGTGGATATTGCAAAGTGCGGGCACGCCAAGTTCCTTTGCGATGCTCATGATCAGGGCCATCACTTCGCGTGAGATCTTGGGATCGAGGGCTGACGTGGGTTCATCCAGCAGCAAAAGCTTGGGCTGCTGCATCAGGGCGCGGGCAATGCCGACCCTTTGTCGCTGCCCGCCGGACAGTTCATCCGCGCGTTTGTTGACATGATCGCTCAGGCCGACCCGGTCGAGATAGTCGAGTGCGCGGTGAACATCTTCCTTGGGAAAATGACGAAACAGGCTGCGTATATTGCCGGTATACCCAAGGCGCCCCGACAGCACGTTATCCATGACGGACATGCGGTTGATCAGGTTGAATTCCTGAAAAATCATACCGACATTGCGGCGCAGTCCGCGCAATTCCCGTGCGCTGAGGGTCCGCACGTCCTGACCCAGAAGCGTAATCTGCCCATCTGTCGGTTCTACCAGCCGGTTCACGCAGCGGATCAGGGTGGATTTACCCGCACCGCTGGGGCCGATCATGGCGAGGAAATCATCGCTTTCGACGTCGAAGTCGATCCCTTTCAGGATTTCCGGCCCCTTGGCCGAATAGCGTACTCTCAGGTTTCTTACGGAAAGGACGGACATCGAAATACTCTCCCTTTGCGCTTGCCCTCGCTTTCACGAAGGCAAGTCGCGTTGGACGCTATTACTTCTTGGCGTCTTTGGCAGCTTTGAGGTCACGAATGATGTCGTAATCTGCATCGGTCATTGCCACGAACTTGCTGGCGTTGACGTTCTCCAGATACTGTCTGCCTTCCTCGCTTTCGCTCAGATTAAGGAATGCATTTTGGATCTGGTCAATGATCTCGGGGCAGAGGCGACCATTCACCACGAACGGGTCCTGCGGGATCACCGGCGATGACCACAAAACGGTATAGTCTTCCATCTTGGCGATACCGCGATCCAGCACGTTGTCCAGACGGTGAGTGGCGACAAAGGCCGCATCTACCTGGCCTTCAAACACGGCAACCGCCGACAGATCGTGCCCGCCTGTGTAGACAACGCGCGAGAAGTAATCCTCTAGCTCGGCGCCAATCACCTTGGTGAAGGACACGCGCGGCAGGAGGTTGCCCGAGGTGCTGGCCGGGTCCGTCAATCCGATGACGACACCCTTCAGGTCCTCAACGGATTTGTAACCAGAGTCGGCCCGCGCCACCAGCACGGCCTTGTAACCGGGGCCTTCTTCCTGAAAGTGACCCTTGTGTTTGGCGTAGGTTGCCACCACCCGCAATTCAGGATCCTTGTCCTGGGCAATGACATAGGAGTAGGGGCCGTGCATGCCCAGATCGACAAACCCGCCCAGCATCGCCTCGACGACCGAGGCATAGGATGTTGGCAGGAAAAACTCGACGTTCTTGCCGGTGGCTGATTTGATCTCATTGACCAGTGGTTCGTAGAGCGTAAGCTCTTGCGTTGTTTCCTCGGTCGGGATCATCGAGAAGCGGATAACCTCGGGGTCTTTGCATTCCTGTGCCTGCGCCGCCCCCATGAGTGACAGAGACCCAAGCAGTGCTGCGCCTATTGTTCTTGTTGTTTTAGTCCAGATTTTCATGTCGTTCCTCCGTTGGTAAATTGAATACACCCCAATGTATTCACAGCCTTATTTGTTATGCAGGTGACAGGCTGATGACGCCTGACCGGGTGGCTGCTTCTAAGAAGTTCTCTTTTGTGCCGACAAAATTCTTGCCGCGTTCACCCGCGAATGCCTCGTCTATGATGGTCTTGCAGGCGGCGTCGGGCACGCCGTGGTCGGTAAACTTGCTGCCAACGCCAAGCTCGCCCAGAAACGCAGTTAGCTCGTCCGCGCCCTTGTTCAGATCGTCGCCGAAAATCTGTTTCAGCGCGGTCTCTCGGAACCCGCCCAGCCCTGCGACAGACCGCAATACTGTTGGCAATGTGAACGAACAGGCGATGCCGTGCTGAACACCCCAGCCCAGCGTGATCGGATAGGACAGGTTATGTGCGATGGCAGTTTTCGTGTTTGAAAAGGCAAGGCCCGCGTTCAGCGACGCCTCGGCAATCCGGCTGCGCCGATCAAGATCGCCAAGATTGCGCAAAAGGCCTGGTAAATCGGCAAGGATGGCGCGTGCCGAGGCGACCGCGTGGCGGGCGGAAACCGGATTTGCGTTGACGTTCCAGATGCTTTCGACCGAATGCGACAGAGCATCAAGCCCGGTTGCAAGGGTCAGCCCATAGGGCTTTTCTAGCATCAGCATCGGGTCGACTACGGCGGTTTCGGGATAAAGGTTTTCCCGCGCCAGTGAGTATTTACGCCCGCTTTCTTCGTCCCAGACCGTGGCCCAGCAGGTGACCTCGCTGCCCGTGCCCGCGGTCGTTGGCACCGCGATGATCGGAATGGCGGAAAGTGCGGCCTCGCCTTCCTTGGTTTCAAGAAAACGCCTGACTTTGCTGAAATCACCGGCGGCGGCGGCAAAGACCTTTGCGGAATCGATGACTGACCCGCCACCCAACGCGACGATGACCTCGGGTTGCGCGGTCAGGGTGGCAAAGCGGGCGGCCTGGCCATCCAGCAACCGGCAATCGGGATTGGGTGCGATATCTTCAATGACCAGAAGCGGCGCTCCTGCCGCCTCGATCAGCTTTTGGGACAATGCCTGAAACGGCGCGTCCGGGTAGGTAACAAGCGCATAGGAACGACCTGCAATCAGCGCCGCAAGGGATGCAAAACGGCCATTGCCGAATAGAATTCTGACGGGATTTTTATATTCCCACATGCCGGTACCCCCTCCAACTCCATTGGACCAGTCGTTATCGGTCAGATCATGTGGTAGAGATTTCCATATAACAAATTGATTATTTAGATCATATCTATAGGCTGTATGAATGCTTTCTACTGCTCTGCGCTCTTTCCATGCTGTTGCGCGTCATGGTGGTTTCTCTGCCGCTGCCCGCGCCCTGAACATCAGCCAGCCAACGCTTTCAACTCAGGTCAAGGCGTTGGAATCTCGCTATGACGTCGAGTTGTTCAACCGCATCGGGCGGCAGGTTCGCCTTACGCTTGCCGGGGCGGAGCTTTACAAGGCAACGATGCGGTTGCACCAAAGCGAGACCGAAGCGGAGGATCTGCTGAATGCTTTCAAGGGGCTGCATTCCGGGTCCCTCAAAATCGCGGCGGTCGGACCGTTTCACGCAACGGACATGATCGTCGCGTTCAAATCGCGCCACCCGAAGATCGATATCAGCGTCCAGTTCGGCAATTCGCAGCGCAGCTTTGAACGGCTGCTGGCCTATGAGGCGGATGTCGGTCTGATTGCCGAAGTGAATGCCGATCCAAGGGTGATCACAGAGCCCTACAGTACCCATGATGTCGTGGTTTTCGCCAATGCCCGGCATCCGTTTTTCAATCGCAAGAGCATTTCGATCACCGAACTACAGGGCCAGAAGGTGGTGCAACGCGAAAGCGGGTCGACCACCCGCACCGCGATGGAACAGGCGCTGGCACGGTACGACATTTCCATTGATGTTGTTCTTGATATTGGCAGCCGCGAAGGCATCTGGAAAGCGGTCGAGCAGGGGTTGGGCATCGGTTTCGTCGCTGATTTCGAGTTTGTCCCACATCCGAACCTACGCGCTGTCCCGATCCGGGACGCAACCGTGAGCACACAATACTATCTTGCGTATCTTGAAGAGCGAAAACATTCCCGGCTGGTGCGTGCCTTTTGCGATGTCGCCCATACGCCCAAGAATGAGTTTGAGTGACAACTGATCGAGCATTCCCAACCGCCTTTTTTGAAAGCAACCGATCCTTTGGCTGACCTATTTTGCGGTCGCGATAGCGCGGATCAGCCGGTCAATATCGTCATCGCTTGTCGACCAGTTTGATACGCTTATCCGAAACCCGGAATGCCCTTGCCAGGTGGCTGCGCCGAACCAGGCTGCACCAGAGGTTTGAATTTTCTGGACGATCGCGGCAGCCCGGTCACCACCCTCGGGTAGGGTTGCAAACACCTGGTTGAAATGAATTTCGTGGGGCACGAGAAAGCCCATGTCCTGAAGCTCTTGCGAAATTCGGATGGCGTGATGATGAAAACGGTCTACCAGATCACGAACACCGCTTCCTCCCAGCGACAAAAGCGCGGCCCAGGTTTCTGCGCCACGGGCCGAACGGCTAAATTCTGGCGCAAAGTCTGCCGGGCTGGGATCAGTTGCGGGCAGATAGGAGGCCCCGATCGCCATCGACGCGCGGAATTCATCGGGATGGCGACAAAGGGCCAGCCCGGAATCGTAGGGGGCGTTCAGCGTCTTGTGCGCGTCCACGACCCAACTGTCGGCTAATTCAATTCCCTTGGTGGCCCGGGACGTTTCTGTTCCTGCCCGCATCCATAATCCGAATGCCCCGTCGACGTGAAGCCACGCTCCGGCCTCTTTGCTTCGACGCGCGATTTCGCCAATGGGATCGACCGCACCGGTGCATACATTTCCGGCCTGCGCGATCACCAATGTACGTTGGTCGAGTGTAGGCACATCATCAAGTCGCATCCGGCCCTGACCGTCGGTGTCGACATATTCGATGTTGGCCGTTCCCAGACCAGCCATCCTGAGCGATTTAAGCACGGTGGCATGTATTTCCTTGCTGGCGACCACCCTGATGGGTGGCGCGCCGATCAGGCCAAGACCTCGTGCATGACCTTGCCTTTCAAGAAGTACGTCACGCGCTGTTACCAGAAGTGACATGTTCGCCATTGTCGCGCCACTTGTGAAAGCGCCCTGGGTTTCATCCGGCAGGTTCAGAAGGTCCACGACCCACCGGATGGCGACGTCCTCTAACTTGAGGACGGACGGGCCTGTCAACGCATCGGCAACTTGGTCCCAGGCCGATAACATCGCCCGCGCGCCCGACGCTGCCGGAAGCGCCCCACCTATGACATACCCGAAATACCGCCCGGCAGCAGAAGCAACAGTCGCGTCGCGCCCGGCGTCGTCCAGCAATTCCAGAACGTCTGATGCGCTAAGGCCAGTATCAGGCAACGGGAAATCCAGATCCCCCAACTTATTGGTGTTTGCATGGACATTTCGGCTGGACAGCGATCTTAAATAATCCGCACCTCTTTTTGCGCCCGCTTCAAAGGCTTCACTCTGGATATGCAGGGGATCGGAAGGTATTGTCATGACAGGGTCCATATAGAAGAGAATCTATATAGATGATTGACAATATAGATGAAGAGTCAAGTGTGCCCGCATTGGTCGCGCTTGCCAGCCCCGTCAGGTTGCGCATTTTGATGTGGTTGCTTGATCCGAGGGCCCATTTCTCCGAGCAACGGGATGGCGATCTGGTCGATGATGGTGTGTGCGTGGGGTTCATTACGGAGAAGGCGGGGCTGAGCCAGCCGACAATCAGTTCGCATATGAAGAAATTATCCGATGCGGGATTGGTCCGTGGTAAGCGGATCGGGAATTGGATGTTCTACAAACCGGTCCGCGAGGTGCTTGCCTCGGTCGGTGAGGGGCTTGCGTCTGTGGCGCGCATCGAACCTTCGCAACCTTCGAACCCAGAGGTCTGATCAACCCGGCTGAGTATGGGCCAATTCGAAATTTACGACCTAAAAAATTGCCCTTATCCTGAAAGGCACTTTTGGCGGCCCGAACCGCGCAAAACGATGGGCCAGGCCAGTGGGTGCGTCCAAGGTTTTGATTTGTTCTCTGGCGAAGAACGTCGGGCATTTGGACCTGTGTGGTCGAACACCGGCTTTGGGCGGTCGACCACTGGACGTTTTTCATCGTGTATAACTCAGCCGTGCGATTTTTCGGGCACGGTGTTATGCCTCGCGACGCAGCGCCTGGGCCATGCAATGAATGCCGCCGCCGGTCTTCGAGATTTCGGCAGTGTCGACGGCGGCGACTTCGAAGCCACGGGCGCGGAGTTGGTCGATCAGGACCGTGGACGACGATGGTGCGATCACCTTGTCGTTGCCCAGCGACATCATGTTGCAGCCAAGCGCCATCGTGTCCTGGAACGGCACGTCGATGATCTCGTGGCCTTTCGCGCGCAGCCAGTCGACGATCGCGGGGTCGGTACAGGCCAGGCAGACCGCCGTCAGCTTGTCGGCCACGGGCACGACCATCAGGTCGATATGCACGTAATATTCGTCGATATAGGCGATACGCACCTCCCAGCCCTCGGCCTCGAACCAGCCGGCGACCTGCCTGGCGCCGGCCTCGTTGGTGCGGGCCTCGCCGCAGCCGATCAGCACGCAGCCTTCCTCGATCACGTTGAAATCGCCACCTTCGAAGGTGCCGGCGGTGACCATGTCATAGATCGGGATGCCCAGCTTCTCGTAGGCGCGGATGGCGGCGTAATTCTCGCCGCGCCGCCACCATTGCGACATGGCGGTGATGAAGGCGCCATAGGGGGTCATGCAGGAGCTGTCGCGGGAATAGACCTGCATGGTCAATTCCGGCTCGGCCTCTAGCATGTGAACCTTGACGTTGAAATGGCGGTAGGCATCGACCAGTTCGGCGTGCTGGGCCTGGGCGGTCTGGATGTTGCAGGGGGCTTCGCGCAGGTGTTTGCGCGACAGGCTTGACGTGGCGCGGTGAAAAAGATGCGCGGGCGAGCCGAGCAGAACATCGGTCAGCGGGTCGGTTTCATTGCGAAAGCCCCAACCGGTCAGCGGCGCGGTGCCGCCCTTGGGGTTGCGGCGTTGCAGGGTGAAGGAGTCGGTCGATTTATCAAGAGCCATGGAGGGGGTCCTTTCAGTTTCAGGCGCCGGGCAGGGCGGAGGGAATCCACCAGTCGCGCCCACGGGGTGTGGTTACATATTCCGGCCAGCGGAAATGGATTGGTGGGTCGTAATCGCAGAGCGGTGGGATCATCGCCTCCTCTGCGGCTCGGGTCTTGAATTCCGTCATTGCGGCCGCGCGGGCGGCTTCATCCTCGAGCAGGCGCAGGGCCGAGGCGGCGAGGGTCTTGGCGGCGCAGCGGATCATCGGGTCGATGGTGGCGGGGATGCCGCCAAGCGCGTTCATCACCCAAGGCGGATAGGGGCCACCGCGCAGGGCCGGGCGGGCGATGTAGAACCGCGCCGTGGGGGCGTGCCAGCACATGTCGGTATAGTCGTCCGAAGTGGAATTGAGCTGGCTGGACGGCAGGTCGCGGCGCAGGATTTCTTCGGCCTCCTGCGGCGGGACCAGCCGGGTGAGTTCATCGATAAAGGGCTTTTCCATCGGCTCGGTGCCCGCATTGCGCTGGATCTCGCGGGCGATGTTGTCTGCCGCCTCGTCCCAGTGCGGCGCGCCGACCGCCTGCAGCGCGTCCCAGACCACGTTCGCCATGGCATGATTGGCAAGGCCGGGGCGGGATTTGCAGACCCAGTGACGTTCCACCCGGCAGCCGGTCATCGCGGCGGCGGCCTCGGCATTGCGATCGAGAACGGCGGTGATCCGGTCGGACATCGCAAGGGTCGGCACGCGCATCATGTACTGGATTTCGGCCAGACCGGCGGGCAGGTTGTCGGCGGTGGCCTGCCCGGCGGTCAGGATCGCCTCGGAGATCGACCAGCCGCCCTGATGCGGCAGCATGGCTTCGCGCAGCGCCTTGGACGATTGGTACATTGTCATCAGCGCGTCATTGGCGCCGGGCGCGCGCACGTCGGAATGGCTTTGCGGAATGGGCGCGTTATCGGTGGCGCCCCAGGTCTCGGGCGCATCGCAGATGAACCGGTAGATCATCGCGTAGGCCGCACCGCAATGGGTGTTCCAGCGGACGGTATTGCACATCGGCAGCATGTAGAAAGGGTGGAAGGACAGCATCGCCGCCAGCCCGTCATAGTAGCCTTTGGCGGCATGAATCGGCTTGGAACCACGCACCTTCTCGGCCGGTTCGCCGGTATAGCGCAGCCCGCCCTTTATCCCATGTTTTTCCATCGCGGCCTTGGTGGCCAACAGCCCGCCCAGGGTGCTGATGCCCAGCCCCGAATGCGGGTCGGTATGGCCGCCGGCCTGAAACCCAAGGCCCTTGCGCGGTTCGCGCCGGGTGCCGGCCGCCTGGCAGTTTCCGGGCACCGCGTCATATTCGGCATACATGCCGATCACCGGCCCGTCGCCATTGGACCATTCCGCGCAGAAGGCGGTGGGCATGCCGCCGGAGCCTTCTTCGACGGTGAACCCCTCGGCGCGCAGGCGGGATACATACCATTCCGCCGAGCGGTATTCGCGCCAGGCGGTTTCACCAAAGTCGAAGATGGTCGAACACCAGACCGAAAGCTCGGGCATCCGGGCATCGACGATGTTCAGCGCATCGGACTGGGCGTTTGTCAGCGGCATCAGGGTCTCCTTGGCGGATATTTAGACAGTGCAGGGCGTGCCGGGAAAGTGAAACATTTTCTTTTGCTTGGGTAATTTCCTTCACCTTTTGCCGGAATTGCGCAAAACTGGCTGCGACAAGGGTATCTGAAGGGAGCCGGGGCTGATGTCGCGCATTCCGACAACGCAGGCGCTGCGCGCGCTGGAGAGCTTTGCGCGCCACGGGGTCGTGTGGAAAGCGGCGGAGGAGCTGAACCTGACGCGCAGTGCGGTCAGCCATCAATTGCGCCTGCTGGAACGCGACCTGGGGTTCACGCTGTTCAACCGCGTCGGCACGGGGATCGAGCTGACCAGCCGGGGCCGGGCTTATGCGGGTGACGTGCGTGAGGCGTTGTCCGTGATCAGCCGGTCGGCCTCGCGCCATGCGGGGGGCGGGCTAACGGGGCAGCTGATTGTCAGCGCGACGCCGGGTTTCGCGGCCAATTGGTTGAACACCAAGATCTCGCGTTTCCGGGCGATGTGCCCGGATGTCGCGCTGTCGGTCGTGCTGCCGGCGGCGCTGGATGATATGTCGAACCCCGAGGTCGATGTGTTTATTTCCTTTGGCGATCCGGCGCAGATCGGTGCCGGGGTCGAGGTGCTGCGCGAGGTCGAGTTCACGCCGCTGGTCAGCCCGGTGCTGCTGAATCGGTTGGGCGGGCTGACCCGGCCCGAGGACGTACTGCAGGGGGACCTGCTGCATCTGGCGGATCGCTGCGACTGGTCGGCGTGGCTGCGCCAGGCCGGGGTGAGGGATGTGCCCGAGGCCACCGGGATCGTCTATGCGGATATGACGCTGGTCTATTCGGCGGCGATCAACGCGCAAGGGATCGCCATGGGGGACGAGTTCATCTGCCATGACGCGATGGCGGCGGGCCACCTGATCCGGCCCTTCGACCTTGCGGTCAAACCGGCAAAATCCTACTATCTGTGGGTGCCGCCCGCAAAGCAGGACATGGCCAGCGTAACGGCCTTCCGGAACTGGATTCTGGCCGAGCTGCCCAGCCCGGCATCGCCACGCGCCGGGTGATTGGCAAATCTTATTTGTCTAATTGGCAAGAATAATTCCATTGTTGCCGCGCAATTGACCCTCTTAAGTTGAAGCGCGAGTGTCACCTGCTGTTGGTCAGAACCATAGCGGCGGGCGCGATCCACTTGCAGCAACGTGGGAGGAAGAAATGAACGTCTTTGATATCGAACAGCTGAAAATGAGGTTTGCCGGTGGCGGCATGAGCCGGCGCGGGTTCATGCGATCTTTGCTGGCCACGGGGATGACGGCCTCGGCGGCGACCATGATCGCGGATCAGGCGCGCGCGGCGACGCCCAATCGCGGCGGCACGCTACGGCTGGGCAAGGGCCACGGCCAGACCACCGACACGATGAACCCGGGCACCGCCGAAAATGGCTATATGGTCAACCTGCTGCAATCGTTCCACGGCTACATGACCGAAGTGGCGCCCGATGGCAGCCTTGCTGCCGGGGTTGCCGAAAGCTGGGACGCGTCGCCAGATGGCAAGACCTGGAGCTTTAACCTGCGCCAAGGTGTCACGTTCCATGACGGCAAGCCGCTGACGCCTGAGGATGTGATCGCGTCGATCAATCATCACCGGGGCGATGACTCGACCTCGGCCGCGAAACCGCTTCTGGCGGCCATCATGGACGTCAAGGCCGACGGCACGAATGCCGTGGTGTTCGAGCTGGACGCGGGCAATGCTGATTTCCCGTTCACGCTGAGCGATTATCACATTCCCATCGGGGCTTCGGCGGACGGCGCGGTGGACTGGACCACGGGCAATGGCTGTGGCGCCTACCGACTGGACAATTTCGAACCCGGTGTGCGCGCGGACCTGTCGCGCAATGACGGCCACTGGGACCTGGCCAACCGCGCGTTTTTCGACAGCGCGGAAATGCTGGCGATCACCGATACCAATGCGCGCACATCGGCGATGGTGGCGGGCGATCTGGATGCAATCGACCGGCTGGACCTGAAAACCGTCGAGCGAATCAAGCAGGTGCCGGGCATCAACGTGCATTCGATCCCCGGCACGCAGCATTTCACCTTTGAAATGATGTGCGACACCGACCCTTACACCGACCTGAACCTGCGGCTGGCGCTGAAATACGCGATTGACCGGCAAGAGTTGGTCGACAAGATCCTATTCGGCTATGGCGTCATCGGCAACGATCACCCGATCGGGCAGGGGCAGCGCTATTTCAACAAGGACCTACCGCAGCGCGAGTATGATCCGGACAAGGCCAAGTTCCACCTGAAAGAGGCCGGGTTCGAGTCGATTGACATCGACCTGTCGGCGGCAGATGCGGCCTTTGCCGGATCGGTGGACGCGGCGGTCCTCTATCAGAATTCGGCGTCCAAGGCCGGGATCAACATCAAGCCGATCCGCGAGCCGAATGACGGCTACTGGACCGATGTGTGGAACGTCAAACCCTTTGTCGCTGTCTATTGGGGCGGGCGACCCGTCGAAGACCAGATGTTTTCGACCGCATATCAGAGCGGTGTGCCCTGGAATGGCACGAAATGGTCCAATGCGCGGTTTGACGAACTGCTGATCAAAGCCCGGGCCGAGCTGCAAGACGACAAGCGCCGGGCGATGTATTACGAGATGCAGGAAATTCTGAGCAACGATGGCGGGCTGATCGCGCCGATGTTTGCCTCGTACGTGTTTGGCACCCGCGACAATGTGGTGACCCCGGCGCAGATGGGATCGAACTGGGATATGGATGGCGAACGCTGCATCGAGCGCTGGTGGTTCGCGTAAAACCGGTCACGCCCTGAAACGAAAAAAAGCCCTGCGCCGGTGATTGCGCAGGGCTTTTTACAATGCGGTGCCGATCAGGGCAGTGACCGACGCAAATACCTTAGTGGTAGATGCCGATACGGTCGATGTCGCTGCGACTCAGCCCGATATCGTCCAGCTCGCGGTCGCTGAGCTGCGACAGGGCCCTGCGGGTGGCGCGGGCTTCGAACCATGCGGTGACTGCGGCGCCGATTTTCGCCACGGTGTGACCAATGAAGCCGGTTGCGGCATGGGAGCGGGTGGTGTCGATGACGGCCATGATATTCTTCCTTCTTTCCGGGGTGTTGGCCCGGCTTTGTAACAGTTCTGTGTCTGTGGCTCAGGTAGTCCTGCGGCGGCAAAACGACAAGCAGCGAAAACTGCATATTCCCTATGCAAAAATTGCATGGGTGCAGCTTGAATGCTCGGCTGCGAAGGGGTGCATGACACCCGCCGGTCGCCTCTGCCGTGCAGGCCCCGCGGGTCCGGCCGGAACCTTGGGAGTGGTCGCCTGCATTGGTCTTGCCGGGGGCGATGCGATCAGGATGGGCCGTGATTTGCGCGGCATATCTGCGCATTCCGCTTGGTGTTTGTTCTCGTTTCGTGCTAATGCTTGGCAAAACAGAAAAGAGCAGGGCAGAATTCATGCGTGTATTGGGTATCGACCCCGGGTTGCGGAACCTCGGATGGGGCGTGATTGACGTGGATGGCAGCCGGCTGAGCCATGTGGCCAATGGCGTATGCAAATCGCGTGGCGATGACATGGCGGCGCGGCTTTTGTCGCTGCATCAACAACTTACCGCGGTGTTTACCGCCTATGCGCCGGATACGGCGGCGGTGGAGCAGACTTTCGTCAACAAGGACGGGGCGGGGACGCTGAAGCTGGGCCAGGCGCGGGGCATTGCGGTGCTGGTGCCGGCGCAGTTCGGGCTGAGCGTCGGAGAATACGCGCCGAACCGGGTGAAAAAGACGGTTGTGGGCGTGGGCCATGCCGACAAGGCGCAGATCGGACATATGGTGAAAGTGCAGTTGCCGGGCTGTGATCCTACCGGCCCGGATGCGGCGGATGCGCTGGCGATCGCGATCTGTCATGCGCATCACGCGCGGTCGGCGCAGGTCATGGTGGAAAAGGTGCGCGCATGATCGGGCGGATCGCAGGCCGGGTGGATTACCGCGCCGAGGATCACGTGCTGATCGACGTGCGCGGCGTGGGTTATCTGGTCTATTGCAATGATCGCACCCTGCAGGCGCTGCCCGCTGTGGGCGAACATACGGCACTTTATACCGACCTGCTGGTGCGCGAGGATAATCTGCAGCTTTTCGGTTTTACCTCGCTGGTGGAAAAGGAGTGGCACCGCCTGCTGATGAGCGTTCAGGGGGTCGGGGCCAAGGCGTCGATGGCGATCCTTGGCACGCTGGGGCCCGATGGCGCGGGCCGTGCGATTGCGCTGGGCGACTGGAATTCGGTGAAGGCGGCCAAGGGGATCGGCCCCAAGACGGCGCAGCGGGTGGTGAACGAGTTGAAAGACAAGGCGCCGCAGGTGATGGCGATGGGCGCGAGCCCGGCCCCGGTTGTTGATCTCGGTGGCGATGAGGTGATCGAGGCAACTGTGCCTGCCGCCCCCGTGGCCGGGTCCGGCGCGCAGGCCGAGGCGCTGTCGGCCCTGAGCAATCTGGGGTATGCCCCGGGCGAGGCGGCCGGCGCCGTGGCGCAGGCGGCAGGCGACGCGCCCGAGGCGGAGACGCCCGCATTGATCCGCGCCGCGCTAAAATTGCTGGCACCGAAAGGGTAGGCACAGATGGCTTTGCATCTTTGCATGTTGCTGAAGGCCGAAGGACTGGATCCGGCAGATGTCTCGCTGGTATTCCACAAGACTAAATTACAGCCGTTTCGTCGGATGCTGCCGTGGCTGGTCCGGCAAAGGGCAGATCTTTTCGAAGCGTATCAGGCGGTTCATTCGACACCGGCGGAGAATACGCTGAAGAAGCGCCGGTTCTGTGCGAGTTTCGTGCCGTTGGATGAACATTTGATGATGTTCGTGGGTGTGTACTGCATCGCCGGGTTTAAGGAATTACCCACCTCGTTCATCTATGCCGATCGGCGTTACAGCGAACTTGAAGAAACCTACGGCGCTACCGATACAGGACCAACAGCCAATCTTGCGCGACAGGCCACACAACTTCGCTTCGATCTCGAATGCTCGGGATATCTTGCGGATTTCTGCGGGCGGCTCATCGTGAAATCCCCGATGGGGCGGGCCTATATTCGCCGGGCCGATAAACTGAATCCTGAAATTTCGGAGCTCTTGGCCGAGCCACAGTTTGAGCCGACTTGTCCGGACTGGCGGGAACTTGTGCTGGATGGGCTGGAAGTGCGGAATCTGCCGGAGAGCTGGAGGGCACGGCTCAGGGAATGGCGCGGGATTTACCTGATCATCGACCGCGCCGGTGGCGCGCGCTATGTTGGGTCCGCCTATGGCCTGGAGAATATTCTTGGCCGTTGGCTTGCGCATGTTGCCGGCGATGTTGGCGTGACGCGCGAGCTGAAAAAACGCAGCGCCAAGGATTTTCGCTTCTCGATTCTGGAGAGGGTTTCTCCGGATGAGGTTGTTGAAGAGGTTGTCGCGTTGGAACATGGTTGGATGAATCGATTGGGCACGAGGGAATGGGGTCTGAATGCATGAGTGAGCCTGATCCCAACCTGCGCCCCGAGCAACTGCCCGACGATCAGGACCGGTCGCTCAGGCCGCAGGCGCTGAGCGAGTTCATTGGTCAAGCCGAGGCGCGGGCCAATTTGCGCGTCTTCATCCAGTCCGCCCGGCAGCGCGGCGAGGCCATGGACCATACGCTGTTTCATGGCCCCCCCGGTCTGGGCAAGACGACGCTGGCGCAGATCCTGTCGAAGGAGCTGGGCGTCGGGTTCCGGATGACATCGGGCCCGGTGCTGGCCAAGGCGGGGGATCTGGCGGCGATCCTGACCAATCTGGAGCGCAACGATGTGCTCTTCATCGACGAAATTCACCGACTGAACCCGGCGGTGGAAGAAGTGCTCTATCCCGCGCTGGAAGATTTCGAACTGGACCTGGTGATCGGCGAAGGACCGGCGGCGCGCACGGTGCGGATCGAATTGCAGCCTTTTACGCTGGTGGGCGCGACGACCCGGTTGGGGTTGCTGACCACGCCGCTGCGCGATCGTTTCGGCATCCCGGTGCGGTTGCAGTTCTATACTGAGGACGAACTGTACGAGATTGTCCGCCGCAATGCCGATCTGCTGGGCGCACCGGCGGATGCCGACGGCGCGCGCGAGATTGCCCGCCGGGCGCGCGGTACGCCCCGGATCGCCGGGCGACTGTTGCGCCGGGTGGTGGATTTTGCGCTGGTCGAGGGCGATGGGCATGTGACCCGCGCGCTGGCAGATCATGCGCTGACCCGCCTGGGCGTGGATCAGCTGGGCTGTGACGGGGCTGACCGGCGGTATCTGACGCTGATCGCCGAGGCCTATCAGGGCGGGCCGGTGGGGATCGAGACGATCAGCGCGGCGCTGTCGGAATCCCGCGATGCGCTGGAAGAGGTGATCGAGCCGTTCCTGCTGCAGCAGGGGCTGATCCAGCGCACCCCGCGCGGGCGCATGCTGGCGCAGCGGGGGTGGCGGCATCTGGGGCTGGCTGTGCCCGAGGGCAAGGCGCAATCCGATCTCTTCGGGAAATAGCCCAGCGTCGTGCAATGTGAGTATTTTGACCAAGAAGAAGGGGCGCGCGCGTTGACCCCCGGCAGGGTTTTGGTATGTCGGGCCGGGGTTTGAGCAAAAGGACCGTTGGCGATGCAACCGGACGAGATTGAGGCGCATTTCACCCGCAGCGACGGGTCGTTTCTCTTTGCCCGCTGGGGCCGGCCGATCGTGCCAATTGTGTTTGGCGTCGACGACGCCACGCTGGCGGTGGTCAAGGGCGCGGTCGAGGCGGTTGTCGCCCTGGCCGGCCACGAGATGGCCGAGACCGATCCGGAACTGGGCGCCAACCTGATGTTCTTTTTCTTCCGTGACTGGGATGAACTGCCGCAGGTGCCCGACCTGGACCGGATGGTTCCCGATCTGGAGCCTTTGGTGGAGCGTCTCAAGGCGACGGATGCCAACCAGTACCGCATCTTTCGGTTCGACGAAGATGGCGCGATCCGGGCGAGTTTCGTGTTCCTGCGGATGGATGACAACCTGAGCACCGTTCCGGCCGAGACACTGGCGCTGAGCCAAATGGTGCAGACCATCCTGCTGTGGTCGGACGAGGCCTTTACCGAGCGGTCGCCGCTGGCAGTCATGCCCGACAGCGACGCGGTGATCCTGCGGCCCGAGATCGGCGATCTGATCCGGGTGAGCTATGACCCGGTGCTGCCGCCGGTTTCGCATGACAGCAGCCATGCCCTGCGGCTGAGCGCGCGATTGCAAGCGAGTGGGGCACTGTCACATTGAGGGCGCTTGCGCGCACGCTTGATCTCTCGTCATCCGCTTCCGGCGTCTTTCTCAAGCCGCCTGTGGCACGCGGTGCGCACTTACTGCGCGCGGGGGTTTGGGGTTTAACCCCAAGGGCTTCGTGCCCTGAACGAAGACTAAAATGCGTGAGCGGTAGCGAACTCTTTTTGGGAGCGGTTGCCTGTGAGAAAAGCAAGTCTTAGGGTCCGCTGCATGAGCCATACATTCCCGATCCGCGTCTATTATGAAGATACCGACATGGGCGGGATCGTCTATTATGCCAACTACCTGAAATTTATCGAACGGGCCCGCAGTGACTGGGTGAGAGAGATTGGTATCGACCAGAACGTGATGCGCGATGGTGACGGTGTTGTCTTTGCGGTGCGGCGGGTGGAGGCCGAGTATCTGGCGCCTGCGCGGTTCGACGATTATCTGCAGGTTGAAACAATCACCCAGGCGGTGACCGGCGCGCGGCTGGTGCTGGAGCAGAAAGTCAGCCGTGGCGACGACCTGCTGTTCACCGCAAACGTGACCATTGTCTGTATCAACGAGGCTGGGCAACCCGCGCGCCTTCCGGCGAATATCCGCTTGATGCTGCACTGAACCCTGAAAATTTCCGCCTTTGACGCGTTGTGATTGGCATTCCCCTTTAAAATCGGCTAGCTTGCCCCTCAATAAGGCCGGAACAACCGGGCCGTATAAAAAAGAGCAGGCAGATGGAAGCAGAAACCCTGGCAATGGCACAGGAGATTGATTTCTCCATGTGGGCGCTATTCGCACGCGCAACCTTTATCGTAAAAGTCGTCATGCTGATGCTGATCGTGGCCTCGTTCTGGGCGTGGTCGATCATCATCCAGAAACATATCATGTACCGCCAGGCGCATCGCGAGGCTGACGTGTTCGACCGCCGTTTCTGGTCGGGTGAGCCGCTGGATCAGCTGTTTGACGAGATCGGCGCTGAACCTGCCGGGCAGTCGGAGAAGATCTTTGCCGCCGGGATGATGGAATGGCGGCGCAGTCATCGCAATGATGGCGGGCTGATCGCCGGGGCCACGGCGCGGATCGACCGCAGCATGGATGTGGCGATCGCCAAGGAAAGCGAGGGCCTGCAGAGCGGGTTACCGGTGCTGGCCACGGTGGGGTCGACGGCGCCGTTCGTAGGGTTGTTTGGCACCGTTTGGGGCATCATGAACGCCTTTATAGAGATTGCCGAGCAGCAAAGCACCAACCTGGCCGTGGTGGCGCCGGGGATCGCCGAGGCGCTTCTGGCCACGGGCCTTGGCCTGCTGGCGGCGATTCCGGCGGTGGTTTTCTACAACAAGCTGAGCGCCGACAGTGACCGGATCGTTGCAGGATACGAGGCGTTTGCCGATGAGTTCGCCACCATCCTCAGCCGCCAGCTGGACAGCTGAGCGATGGCGGGTGGCGTAATCCAGAAAACCGGAGATGGCGGGCGCAGGCGGCGGGGTCGGGGGCGGTCTCGTCCGATGTCCGAGATCAACGTGACGCCCTTTGTCGACGTGATGCTGGTGCTATTGATCATCTTCATGGTGGCAGCACCGCTGATGACCGTCGGCGTGCCGGTGGAACTGCCCAAGACCGCCGCCGCCGCCCTGCCGGGCGAGCAGGAGGAACCCTTGACCGTGACCGTCACCGCCGAGGGGGTGGTGATGATCCAGACCACCGAGGTCAACCGCGAGGAACTGGTGGCGAAGCTGCTGGCCATAGCCGCCGAACGCGACAGTACGCGGATTTACCTGCGGGCCGATGGCGCGGTGCCTTATGCGGATGTCGTTCAAGTGATGGGTGCGCTTAATCGTGGCGGGTTCAACGATATCGGGTTGGTGACGGATACCGGCGGTCCGACGCTGGACGGCCGGGACGGCTGACGCAGAGAGATGAATACCGGGCAGATCATATCCGGGGCGGGGCATCTGGCTCTGATCGGCTGGGCCTTGCTGGGGGGCGTGTTCAAATCCGAACCGCTGCCCTTTGAGGTGACCGAGGTAACGGCGATTTCCGGGGAGGAATACGCCGCCCTGATCGCCCCGCAGGAGGCCCCCGAGACCGCGATGGACGTGACCACGCCCGAGGCCCCGGAGGTCGAGGACACGGCGCCTGATCTGGGGTCCGAGGCCGATGCCTCGCCCGAGGTCAGCCAGCCCGATGTGGCCGAGACGACCTCGCCCGATGAAAGCCCGGAGGTGACCGAGGTCATGCCCCCCGCCGAGGCGGAGGTGAGCGATGAAGCGCCCGAGCTGACGCCGCCGTCGGAAGATGTTGCCGTGATGGTGCCGGAGCCGGCTGAGAAACCCAAGCCGCGCCCGGTCGAGCGGGTGGCGCCGGAGCCGGTGGCGCAGCCCGAGCCCGATACCCAAGTTGATGATGTCGCCCAGCCCGAAACCGTGCCGGACGAGACCTCCGAGACCCCGCGTGAGGAAACCGACGCCACCGCGCCCGAAGAGGCCGCGACCGAAATCGTGACGGAGGCAGACGAACCTGAACAGGCCGCCCCTAGCACATCGCGGCGTCCGAAATCACGCCCGCCACGTTCGGAACCGGTAGAAACAGTTGACACCGCACAAGAAGAGCCAGCGCCCCAAGAGCCTAAGACCGATAACAGTTCGGTCAATGATGCGCTGGCCGAAGCCTTGGGCGGGGGCGGTACGGGGGCTGCGGCGCCCAGCGGGCCACCCATGACCCGCGGCGAGAAGGATGCCCTGCGCGTGGCGGTCAAACAGTGCTGGAACGTGGGCAGCCTGAGCACCGATGCGTTGCAGGTCACGGTGGTGGTGACCGTCAAAATGGGTGAGGATGGCAAGCCTATCTCGGTCAATCAGCTAAGTGCTACGGGTGGGTCGGGCGCTGCCGTGAACAAAGCCTACGAAGCAGCGCGCCGGGCCGTCTTGCGTTGTGGTGCCAAAGGTTTTGATTTGCCACGCGACAAATACGATCACTGGCGTGATATTGAAATGACGTTTAATCCGGAGAAAATGAGGATCAAATGATGAAACAGTTTCTGACCCTCCTGATGGCCCTTGCGATATGGGCTGGACCGCTGAGCGCACAAAGCACAGGGCCACTTCGGATCGAGATTGATGAGGGGGTGATAGAACCCTTGCCCTACGCGGTGCCGGATTTCGTCTCGGAGAATGGCGCGGGGGCTGAATTTGGCCGCAACCTGGCCCGGGTTATCGCGGCGGATCTGAGCGGTACGGGCCTGTTTCGCGAACTCCCACAAGAGGCGTTCATCAGCCAGATCACCAGCTTTGCCAGTCCGGTACAGTTTGCCGATTGGAAGGCAATCAATGCGCAGGCGCTGATCACCGGGTCAGTCAGCGTGGATGCGCAGGGCAAGCTGGTGGTGCGTTTTCGGGTCTACGACGTGTTCGCCGGGCAGGAACTGGGGCAGGGGCAACAACTGGTCGGTACCCAGGAAGGCTGGCGCCGGATGGCCCACAAGATCGCTGATCAGGTGTATAGCCGGATCACCGGTGAAGGCGGGTATTTCGACAGCCGGGTAGTTTTCGTTTCAGAAACCGGCCCCAAGGACCAACGCGCCAAGCGGTTGGCGATCATGGACTATGACGGGGCTAATCTGAAATACCTGACCGACAGTTCGGCCATTGTGCTGGCACCGCGCTTTTCGCCCACGGGTGACCGCATTCTTTACACCAGCTACGAAACCGGCGAGCCGCGTATCTATGTGTTGGACATCGCCAGTGTTGGCCGCCGCGTGCTGGAAAGCCAGGCAGGCACGATGAGTTTTGCGCCCCGTTTCGGCCCGGATGGGCAGACTGTGGTTTATTCACAATCGCAAGGGGGTAACACTGACCTATTCGCGATGAATATCGGAACTGGCGCCAGTAACCGGCTGACCAGCGCTCCCTCGATCGAGACTGCGCCCAGTTTCAGCCCCGATGGCAGCCAGATCGTTTTCGAAAGTGACCGGTCGGGAACGCCGCAACTATATATTATGCCTGCCAGCGGTGGAGAACCGCGGCGGATCAGCTTTGGTCAGGGGCGGTACGGTACACCGGTTTGGTCGCCACGCGGTGATTTGGTGGCCTTTACCAAGCAATCGAAGGGGCGGTTTCATATCGGTGTGATGCGAACCGATGGCAGTGAAGAACGTTTGCTTACAGCGTCGTTTTTAGATGAAGGGCCGACATGGGCCCCGAACGGTCGGGTGATTATGTTTACCCGTGAAACCCAGGGCGCAGCAGGCAAGGCAAGTCTCTACTCCGTCGATATCAGTGGCCGGAACCTGAAGCCGGTTATGACGGATAGCGGGGCCAGTGATCCGGCCTGGTCGCCGCTGCAAAACTAGGAATATCACGCGCGTTTTCATGCCGTGCGGGCTGTGGTAGAAGACATAAGGGCAATGAAACAAATGAATGGGGCAGAGCAATGACCTATCTGAGCAAGACGATAATACTGTGCGCCGGTCTGGCGCTGACGGCCTGTACCAATGCGGACAGGTTTGGTGGTGCTGGCGCTGATGGTGCCGGTGGTGCTGGCAGCGGGGCCTATGCCGAAGGCAGCGCGCAAGATCCCAGATCGCCGCTTTATTTCCAGCAAACGGTCGGTGACCGGGTGCTGTTCGTGGTCGATCAGTCGACACTTTCACCCGAGGCGCAGACCACCTTGGACGGTCAAGCGCAGTGGCTGATGGCGAACCCCGAATTCAATGCCACGATCGAAGGCCATGCCGACGAGCAGGGAACGCGTGAATACAACGTTGCGCTTGGTGCGCGTCGGTCGAACTCGGTTCAGGAATACCTGGTCAGCCGGGGCGTGGCTGCGAACCGGTTGAAGGTCGTGAGCTTTGGCAAGGAGCGCCCGATCGAGATTTGCAGTGAAGAAGCCTGTTATGCCAAGAACCGTCGGGCGGTGACCGTTGTTTCGGTCGTGCCTGTGAGCTAAGCGCGGAGGAAAATATGCGCCGATTTGTTGCTGTTCTGGCCTTGGTGGCCGTTGTTTGCCCTGCCGGGGCGTGGGCGCAGAATGATGAGACCCTGGCGGATATCCGTCAGGAATTGTCGATTCTATACGTGGAAATTCAGCGGCTTAAGCGAGAGTTGAGCACCACTGGCGCGACCGGCGACGCGACTGTCGGCGGTTCGGCCTTGGACCGGCTGGGCGCGATTGAAAGCGAATTGCAGCGTCTGACCTCAAAAACCGAGCAACTGGAGTTTCGTATCGACAAGGTGGTGACCGATGGCACCAACCGTGTGGGTGATCTTGAATTCCGCCTGTGCGAGTTGGAAAGCGGTTGCGATGTCGCAACGCTGGAACCCGGCAGCACGCTGGGTGGGATTGCACTCTCTACCAACACGGGCACTGACGCAACGCTTGATCCGGTCGAGGATGGACCGGAACTGGCTGTGGGTGAAAAGGCTGATTTCGACGCGGCAGAGGCGGCGATGACTTCTGGCAACTATGCCGATGCTGCTGCGCGTTTTGAGGCGTTTCAACAGGCCTATCCGGGCAGTCCTTTGTCTGACAAGGTGGGGCTGATGCGCGGCGAGGCGCTTGAAAAATCTGGCGATCTGAAACAGGCGGGCCGCGCGTATCTTGATCTCTTCAGCACCAATGAGGCCGGACCGGCCGCGCCCGAAGCACTTTACCGCGTGGGTTCAATTCTGGGTCAGCTTGGGCAGAACGATCAGGCCTGCGTGACCTTGGGCGAAGTTGGTGTGCGGTTTCCGCAGGATGCAGCGGTCGCTCAGGCCCAAACGAAGATGGCGCAACTGGGCTGTCAGTGAATTCCGGACCCAACAAGCTGTTATGCCAGCGGATTGCTGGCGAGTTTTTACCGAATCCTCCGAAGCAATTGGGTGTAGCGGTCTCGGGCGGAAGCGATTCGCTGGCCCTGATGTATCTTTTGCGGGTCTGGGCCGATCACGGTGGCCCCAAATTGCACGCTGTGACGGTCGATCATGGGTTGCGCGTGGAATCAGCAGAGGAAGCGCGCCAGGTGGCCGAACACGCCGCCCGGTTGGGGATCAGCCATGATTGCCTGATCTGGGAAGGTTGGGATGGTCGTGGCAATCTGCCGGATCAGGCGCGCCGTGCGCGGTACCGGCTGATGCAGAACTGGGCGCAAGAGCGCGGAATTACCCATGTCGCTTTGGGTCATACGGCGGATGATCAGGCTGAGACTTTTCTGATGCGTTTGGCGCGCGAAGCGGGTGTTGACGGGTTGTCGGCGATGTCGGCAACACGCCGCCTTGGGAAGGTAGTCTTTTGCCGCCCGGCGCTGCGCCTGACCCGCGAAGAACTGCGGGATGAATTACGCAAGCGCGACGTGCGCTGGATTGATGATCCGACCAACGACGATGATGCTTATGAACGGGTGCGCGTTCGAAAAGCCCTCAAATTGTTGGCACCTCTGGGGATCTCGGCAAGCACCTTGGCGGCAGTGTCCCGCCACATGTCCGAAGTACGCGGCACGCTTTATTGGTATGTTTTTCTGGCTGCGCGCGAGATGGTGAGTTTCCAGGCGGGGGATTTGTTGATTGCGCGCAAGGAATTTCGGGTGCTGCAGCGCGAAGTCTCGCGCCGATTGATGCAATCCGCCCTGAGATGGGTCAGTAACGCCGAATATTCGCCACGAGGGCGGGCGATGGAACTGTTGATGGAATCCATTCGGGGCGGAACGGGCATGACCTTGCACGGTTGCCAGGTGATGGTTGAGCCTGATCATTTGCGGATCGTCCGGGAACATAAAGCGGTGGCAAATTCACGCGTTTCCGTGGGCGAATTATGGGACGAACGCTGGAAGTTGACGGGTTTGGTCAATGGCCATCAACTGGAGATCGGAGCCCTTGGCCCGGAGGGGCTACGCCAGTGCCCTGATTGGCGGGCGGCAGGGTTGCCGGAGGCATCGCAACTGTCAGGACCAGCGGTTTGGCGTGGTTCGGAGTTGATCGCGGCACCGCTTGCGCAGCTTGAAAATGGCTGGGTGGCGGATATGGTTTGTGACCAAGAAGATTATTTTGCCTCATTATTATCGCAATGAAGTATTATAAAATGACGTTGAAGATCGAGCGATGATCTCTATTTAAGACAGGCAGGCCTTGTGCTAGACGCGGGCGTATCCGAATTCATGGGAGAGTTTCCTTGGGCAACGCGAGAAATATCGCCTTTTGGCTTGTCTTGTTCCTGCTGATCCTGGCGCTGTTCAATTTGTTCAGTGGCTCGGGAAACACGCTGCAAAGCAAGTCGATGAAGTATTCTGAATTCATCACAGCGTTGGAGGGTGGCAATGTCAGCCAAGTGACGCTGGATGGTGAAACTGTCCGCTTCCGCGATTCGGATGGCAAGGAATACGTCACGGTCAAGCCGCAGGATGCGGAAGTCACCCAGCTTCTGATCGAAAAAGGCATTCCGGTTTCCGCCGAAAGCCAGGAGCAATCGGGCTTCCAGACTTTCCTTCTGTCGCTGCTGCCTTTTGCGCTGCTGATCGGGGTGTGGATCTATTTCATGAACCGCATGCAGGGTGGCGGCAAGGGCGGCGCCATGGGGTTTGGCAAGTCCAAGGCGAAGATGCTGACCGAAAAGCAGGGCCGCGTCACCTTTGACGATGTTGCCGGTATCGACGAGGCCAAGGAAGAGCTGCAGGAGATCGTCGAATTCCTGCGTCATCCGCAAAAATTTTCACGTCTGGGCGGGCAGATCCCGAAAGGCGCACTGTTGGTGGGCCCTCCGGGGACCGGTAAGACACTGCTGGCGCGCGCCATCGCCGGCGAGGCCGGTGTGCCGTTCTTCACCATCTCGGGCTCGGATTTCGTGGAAATGTTCGTGGGTGTCGGCGCAAGCCGTGTCCGTGACATGTTCGAACAGGCCAAAAAGAACGCGCCCTGCATCGTCTTTATTGACGAGATTGACGCCGTGGGCCGTCACCGGGGTGCCGGGTATGGCGGTGGCAACGACGAGCGTGAACAGACACTGAACCAATTGCTAGTGGAAATGGACGGTTTTGAGGCCAATGAAGGCGTGATCATCATCGCCGCCACCAACCGCAAGGACGTGCTGGATCCGGCGCTGCTGCGTCCGGGTCGCTTTGACCGGCAGGTCACGGTGCCCAACCCCGATATCAAGGGACGTGAAAAAATTCTGGCTGTGCATGCGCGCAAGACGCCGCTGGGTCCGGATGTAGACTTGCGCATCATTGCCCGCGGTACGCCCGGTTTCTCGGGGGCCGATCTGGCCAACCTGGTGAACGAAGCGGCGCTGACTGCCGCGCGCGTTGGTCGCCGCTTTGTCACGATGGATGACTTCGAGAACGCCAAGGACAAGGTGATGATGGGGGCCGAGCGACGCTCGATGGTGCTGACCGACGAGCAGAAAGAACATACAGCCTATCACGAAGCGGGACACGCTGTTGTGGGGATGGCTTTGGAAAAATGCGACCCCGTTTACAAAGCGACGATCATTCCGCGCGGTGGTGCGTTGGGGATGGTTGTTTCGCTGCCCGAAATTGACCGGCTGAACTGGCATCGTGATCAGTGCGAACAGAACCTTGCCATGACGATGGCGGGCAAGGCGGCTGAAATCAAGAAATGGGGCGAGGACTCAGTCTCAAACGGACCGTCGGGCGATATTCAGCAGGCCAGCGGCCTAGCGCGTGCAATGGTTATGCGTTGGGGTATGTCTGACAAGGTAGGTAATATCGACTATCAGCAGGCGCACGAAGGTTACATGGGTAATTCTGCGGGCGGCTTCTCGATCTCGGCGGCGACAAAAGAGCTGATCGAAGATGAGGTGAAGCGACTGATCGACGAAGCCTATGAGCGTGCCTTCAAAATCCTGACGGAAAAAGAAGAAGAATGGGAGCGTCTGGCCAAGGGTTTGCTGGAATATGAAACGCTGACTGGTGAGCAGATCGTGCGTGTGGTCAAGGGCGAACCTCCGGAAGCAGATGATGATGGGGATGCGGCTGATGACGGCACAGCACCATCGGTTACGGCCATTCCCAAGACCAAGCCCAAATCCCGCCCCGGCGGAGATGGCGGGCTGGAGCCCGAGCCGTCAACGTGAGTGGTACCACCCGATCTTCTGACTGGAACCCCGGTGCTTATGCCCGGTTCCACGACCTGCGCCTAAGGCCCGGTCTCGATCTGCTGAATGCCGTCGGACGGATGGGCGCGGGGGATGTGGTTGATCTGGGCTGCGGTAACGGAGCACTGGGCGAAGCCCTTTCGGCGCGCGCGGCGGGTCGGCAGGTGATTGGTGTGGATGCATCTCCGGCGATGCTGACCAAGGCCCGCCAATCCAAGGGCTATACCAACCTGCAACAAGCCGACATTCGTGATTGGCACCCGCGTAGCGCGCCCGGGCTGATTTTTTCCAATGCTGCGCTGCATTGGGTGGGCGAGCACGAAAAGCTTCTGCCTCGATTGGCGCGGATGTTGGGCAAAGGTGGCACATTGGCAGTGCAGATGCCACACCAGAACAAGTCGCCATCGCATCGTGTCTGGTTGAGCCTTGCCGAAGAAATGTATCCTGATCGGGTTGAAAAGATGGGGACGCCCGGTGTCATGGCACCGGTGAAATACGAAGAGCTTTTGGCGCCGATGGGGCAATTCCGTCTGTGGGAAACAGAATATTTTCAACGTCTTGGTGCCGAAGCAGAAAGTCATCCGGTGCGGCGGTTTACAGAAAGCACCTATGCCCGCCCGGTCCTTGAAGCCCTGAATGCCGAGGAAAAAGCGGATATGATCACCCGATACGAAGAGGTGATGCACGCCGCTTATCCAGTGCGTAAGGATGGTTCAGTCCTTTTCCCATTTCGTCGGATGTTCTTTACCCTGACAGTCTGAGGCCGATTATCTGAAGGGCTGACATCTGCCTTCACAATTTGTCATTTGACGATGGTGACGTTGGCGGGGAAAGTGCGCAGAACTTTGACCCGGAGACCACACAGATGCCTGCACTTTTACCTACAGAATTCGTTGCGAAGATCACTTGGCTGGGGCGAGTTGAAAAGGGCGGTGAAGGTATTCGGTCGGTCCCGCTGGAAGCTGTTGAGGTCACCTATGGCGGGGTTGAGGGTGAGATTCACGCAGGAGTGACGCGCGCGGCCTGTGTAAGGGTGCGAGATCAACATCCGGAAGGTACTGAAATTCGAAATGTAAGGCAGTTCTCGGTGCTATCGGCCGAAGAAATGGCGGCGATCGCTGCGGAAATTGGCGTTGACGCGTTAGAGCCGGAATGGCTGGGTGCCTCGATTGTCATTGAGGGGATTCCGGATTTCAGCCACGTGCCACCTTCGTCGCGCTTGCAGAGTACCGCTGGTACAACATTGGTAGTCGACATGCAGAACCGGCCGTGCATTTACCCGGCCAAGGAGATCGAAAAAGACCGACCCGGGCATGGCAAGGCTTTCAAACCGGCTGCAACAGGCAGGCGTGGAGTGACGGCATGGGTCGAGCGTGAGGGTCCATTGCGAGTTGGGGACGAATTACGTTTGCATATTCCCGATCAGCGGGAGTGGGCGCATTTGGCACCCAATCTGGATCGCGCTGAGTAATCAGCCTTTTCGCTGTATTGCCCTGTATTTTCAGGGGAAGAATGTTTCCGATCAGAAACTTTACCAAAGCTTGCCGACGCAAGAGGTGTGGGATATGTCGGATTTGCATTCTGTATACCACGGAAGACTCGATACACCCGCACAGAGAAATCAGCCCGGCTGCCCAAACGAGGACCAATTATGAGCTATAAATCCGACATCGAGATTGCGCGCGAAGCAACGAAAAAACCGATCCAAGAAATCGGCGACAAGCTGGGAATTCCTACCGAGCACCTGCTGCCCTATGGTCATGACAAGGCGAAGGTTAGCCAAGACTACATCAACTCGGTACAGGGTAACAAAAGCGGCAAGCTGATCCTGGTGACAGCGATCAACCCGACCCCGGCGGGTGAAGGTAAGACGACCACAACGGTGGGGTTGGGCGACGGTCTGAACCGGATCGGCAAAAAGGCGATGATCTGCATTCGCGAAGCGTCGCTTGGTCCTAATTTTGGCATGAAGGGCGGGGCTGCCGGGGGTGGTTACGCGCAGGTCGTTCCGATGGAGGACATGAACCTGCACTTCACCGGAGACTTCCACGCCATCACCAGCGCGCATTCCCTGCTATCAGCGATGATCGACAACCACATCTACTGGGGCAACGAGCTTGAGATCGACGTGCGCCGGGTGCAATGGCGCCGTGTCGTCGACATGAACGACCGCGCGCTGCGCCAGATCAATGTCAGCCTGGGTGGTGTTGCCAATGGCTTCCCGCGCGAAGGCGGGTTCGACATCACCGTGGCATCCGAGGTCATGGCGATCCTGTGCCTGGCCAAAGATCTGGCCGATCTGGAAAAACGTCTGGGCGATATGATCGTGGCTTACCGCCGCGACCGCAGCCCGGTTTTCTGCCGTGATATCAAGGCAGAAGGTGCGATGACTGTATTGCTGAAAGATGCGATGCAGCCTAACCTGGTGCAGACGCTGGAGAACAACCCGGCCTTCGTACATGGCGGCCCGTTCGCCAATATCGCGCATGGCTGCAATTCGGTCACGGCGACCACGACGGCGCTGAAGATTGCCGATTACGTGGTCACCGAAGCCGGTTTCGGAGCCGATCTGGGCGCCGAGAAATTCATGAACATCAAGTGCCGCAAGGCCGGTTTGGCGCCAGATTGTGTGGTGCTGGTGGCAACCGTGCGCGCGATGAAGATGAACGGTGGCGTGGCCAAGGCCGATCTGGGAGAGGAAAACGTTGAAGCTGTCAAGAATGGATGTTCCAATCTGGGCCGCCACATCGGCAACCTGAAATCTTTCGGCGTGCCTGTTGTTGTCGCGGTTAACCATTTTGTGACCGATACCGATGCTGAGGTCGAAGCTGTTCGTGAATATGCGGCAAGCCAGGGTTCAGAGGCGATCGTCAGCCGCCACTGGGAACTGGGAGGTGAAGGTGCCGAGGCATTGGCGCAGCGTGTCGCAGAAGTAGCAGATAGCGGTGTCAGCCAGTTTGCTCCGATCTATCGCGATGACATGCCCTTGATGGACAAGATCGATCGTATTGCCAAGTCAATCTACCGCGCCGATAAAGTGCTTGCCGACAAGAAAATCCGGGATCAGTTGAAGCTGTGGGAAGAACAGGGTTATGGCAATCTGCCGATCTGTATGGCCAAGACGCAGTATAGCTTCTCTACCGACCCCAACCTGCGCGGCGCGCCCACGGGCCATTCGGTTCCGGTACGTGAAGTTCGGCTGAGTGCGGGTGCCGGATTTGTGGTGGTGGTCTGCGGTGAGATCATGACCATGCCGGGCCTGCCGCGGACACCAGCGGCAGAAAATATCCACCTAAACGAAGGCGGTCAAATCGAAGGCCTGTTCTGATTGGTTTGGCTGGGCGACGCTCGACCCTTGCGGTCCATCGCCCCGCGCGCCATCCCGTAGGGTGCATAGACGTAAAGGAAGATGTGATGACGGCGCAGATTATTGACGGCAAAGCCTTTGCTGCAACTGTACGCGAAAAGGTGGCCGGCCACGTTACCCGGTTGAAAGAGGAAAACGGGATCACGCCAGGGCTGGCTGTGGTGTTGGTTGGTGAGGACCCGGCGAGCCAGGTCTATGTCCGTTCCAAGGGCAAACAGACCGTTGAGGTGGGGATGAATTCGTTCGAGCACAAGCTTGATGCGGATACATCCGAGGCCGATCTGCTGGCGCTTGTCGACCAGTTGAATAATGATCCAACAGTGCATGGTATCTTGGTACAGCTGCCATTGCCGAAACATTTGAACGAAGATCTGGTGATCAATTCCATCAGTCCGGAAAAGGACGTAGATGGTTTCCACATTTCGAATGTGGGCCTGCTGGGCACCGGACAGAAAAGCATGGTGCCCTGTACGCCGTTGGGCAGCCTGATGATGCTGCGCGATCATCATGGGTCGCTTAGCGGCTTGGATGCGGTTGTCATCGGTCGCTCGAACATCGTGGGTAAACCAATGGCGCAGTTGTTGCTGGGCGATAGCTGCACCGTGACCATTGCGCATAGCCGTACCAAGGATCTGGCAGATGTGGTGCGCCGCGCCGATATCGTCGTGGCCGCTGTGGGTCGCCCAGAGATGGTGCCAGGCGATTGGATCAAACCTGGTGCTACGGTTATTGATGTGGGCATCAATCGGATTGAGCGCGAAGGTAAGAACGTTCTGGTCGGGGACGTAGATTTTGCCAGTGCCAAAGATGTCGCCGGTGCCATTACGCCAGTGCCTGGTGGGGTGGGTCCGATGACTATTGCCTGTCTGTTGGCAAATACCGTGACGGCGTGCTGTCGTGCCAATGGGTTGTCCGAACCTGAAGGTTTGACAGCATAAAACCACGTCCGTCTTGATCTGTCGGGTCCCGATATCCCATCGGGGCCCTTTTTATGTCGAGCTAATCGGAATCATCGTACCGGTTAGTAAGGCAACGTGAATTTCGCTGCCGTTTTCGACAGCAAAAACATCGGCTTGAACGATTATCAGTCTGCGACCTGGCTTGATGACCCGTCCGCGTGCAATCAGGTATTCGCCTTTTGCAGGGGCTAGAAGATTGATTTTCATTTCAGTTGTCAGCACCTCGTGCTTGTCGGGCATGACCGACAACGCAGCGTAACCGGCAGCACTATCTCCGATTGCGAATGTCAGACCGGCATGAGCAAATCCATGTTGTTGGCGGCTTCCGGGCAGGATAGGCGCGCGAATTTCCACCTTACCCGACTCGACGGTTTCCAACACCGCGCCGAGGGTCTGCATCATCGACTGAGCGGCGAAGCTTTCATGGATGCATATCGAATTCTGGGGGGACATTTTTCGTTTGTTTCCCATTTCTTACGTAACGTTAATCAAGCAACAGTAGGACCCGTAGGGGCTTGTGTGAATAGGCGCTTGGGGGGAAAGTTGACACCAATTACACGTAAAAAGAGTGGATGCGATGACGGCATGCCTTTGAAGTCCCGAATAATCAACAGTTTTTCTGAAACGTTCCGGACACTTCTCTCGCCTTTGACAGTATTCATTTGGCTGGCCTCGATCATTTTGGCCACGATCGCTGGTCCGTTTGAGACATATTTGATTATGGATTGGCCAGCACGGGCGCAATACTGGTTGCTTGTCGTCAGCGTTTCGATCGTGGTCGGGTATGGCGTGCGCGCGACATCATTGGTGTTGATCGGACCGGAAAAACCGCTTTTGCTTGATAGTGTCATGGTGACGCTGATGACATTGGTTTTCACGCCAATCGTATGGCTGATCACTCGAACAGCTCAGATTTCATCCGCTGCGAACCTCCCGACACTGCCAAGCATTGCGGGCTACGTGATGCTATGTACCGCTGTCATTGTTATCGGCCGCAGGGTTACCCCAGGGTTTGAGGCGCGGGAATATGATTTTTTTCCAGAGATAGAAGTTGAACCACCTCAGGAGGATGAACCTGTCGGGCAACCGCGGCTGTTGCGCAGGTTGGCGGTTGAGAACCGGGGCAAAATCCTCAGACTCACGGCGAACGATCACTTTGTTGAGGTCGCAACTGAAAATGGGGCTGAGTCCTTGCGGATGAGGTTGATCGACGCGATCGACGAGATGGAACCGGTGCGTGGATATTGCGTACACCGATCGCACTGGGTGGCACACAAGGCGATCATTCGGGTTGAACGCGAAAGTAATCATAAGATTTTTGTCCTATTGGCGAACAACGACCGCATTCCAGTCAGCCGAAAATACCGGGAAAATGTAGAAGAGGCGGGTTTGATCTAGCGCGGCATCGGTACCGGGCGCGGCACCGGACCGGTGAGGATGGCAAGCGTGTCTGCCTGCATCAGCGATTGAAGCATTGCGCTGTTGCTGCGCAACCCACCGGTATAGGTGCCATAAGCGGGCAGAATTACACGGTCCTTATCCACCAGAAAGACCTTGCGGGTAACGCTACGACCACGCGTCGAAAGGGTAAGCTTTGGGTGATAATGGCCTGATAATTCACCTTTTTCCGCAGGGTCAGCGATATGCTGGAATATAAGAGGCAGGATTTGCAGCCTGGTAAGATGCGTGCCGCCCAGATCAACCGGACCGGGATCATGATTGCCTTCAATCCAGATCCACTTGCGACCCGCTTGCAATTGAGCGATCCACAACCTTTCCGGCTCTGGCAAGGCGGTGGCTGCAGCAAGATCATCAAAACTGTCACCCAGACAAATCACCGTGGTGGCCTTGGTGGTACGCAAGTCATGCTCAAGCCGTGAAAGGGTGTCGCGTGTTTCGTAAGGCGGTAAAACAGCGTCACCTATACGCGCGCGGCGCTCTGACTTTCCAAGATGGAGATCGGAGACGCAAAGTAATTTTTGCGCAGGCCAAAAAAGTGCACCTGAGCCAAGCGCAGTCAGAGTAATATTCGAAAAGGTGAAACAGTACCCGTTCATGGTCTGTTCTTTTTGCGCGCCTAAGTCATAATGGCAAGAGCTAATTTACCAACCCTGCGGCTTGCATGAGGCGTTCGGTTTCCTCTGCCAAAAGGCGTTCCGGTGCCGCGCCGTCAACAGGTGTGCGCCCGGCCTCAAGAAATAACGGCGCGGCTAGGGGAGTGACGCGAGGAAGGCGGCGCAAATCTATCCGTCCTCTAATCCGAGTGATCATCTCTTCGATCCGACCAAAATCGATCAGACCGCGCATCGCTTCTTCTCGGGTGATCTGTAACAACAGGTGGTCGGGGTCATATTTAGCCAAAGTGTCATATAGAATATCCGAGGAGAATGCCGCCTGTCGTCCGGATTTTCGAGCCTGTGGTGTGTTGCGCGTAATCAGCCCGGCGATGGTGGCAGAGGCACGGAATGTGCGTTTCATCATGGTATTTCCGGTAAGCCAGCTATCCAATCCCTGACGCATTGCATCAGGAGTGAACAAGGGCGCTGCATCTGTCAGTGGCTCCAACCCCCAGATCATTGTCGCATAATCGGTCGAAACAAACCCAAGAGGATCCAAATCAAGTTCTTCCATCCGTTTGGATATGATCAGGCCCAATGATTGTTGGGCATTACGTCCAGCGAAACCATAAATTACCGTGTGTTCGCGCCCATCATGAGGGAAACTTTCGATCAACAGGCGACCTTCTTGGGGCAGTTGTGACATCTGGGTTTGAAGATGTAGCCAGTCACGGGTGTGATCTGGAAGGTTGGGCCAATTGTCCAGTGCAAAGAGGCGCAGAATGCGATGACTGAGTTGGGTAGAAGTCGCAAATTTGGTGCCCGAGAACACTGCAACTTTGGGTTTGCGACCTCGGTCGCGACTCACTTCGACCGTCATCTCACGCAGCCCCTCGTAGCGCACGATCTGACCGCCGATCAGGAATGTATCTCCGGGGGTTAGAGAGGCGGCAAAGCCCTCTTCAACTTCGCCCAGTGGCTTACCGCCACGGCTCCGTTTTAGACGTACTTTGAGCTTGTCGCTGTCTTGTATGGTGCCGATATTCATGCGGATCAGTTGTGTTGCGCGGGGGTCGCGTAACTGCCATTTACAGTCTGGCCGTTGTATCAGGCGTTGCCACTGGTCATATGCGCGAAGGGCGTAGCCTCCGGTTGCACAAAATTCGAGACAGTCGTCAAAATGCGTGCGCTCAAGTTCGGCGTAGGCGCCTGACGTGATGATTTCTGCATAAAGTTCATCGGCATCGAACGGCCCGGCACAGGCACGGATCAGGATGTGTTGGCAGAGCACATCTCGTGGGCCGGGCCCACGAGGGTCACCATCCAGATCATGCTCTTTCACCGCTTGAAGAGCCGCGAGGCATTCCACAACTTCAAACCGATTGGCGGGTACTAGTAATGCCTTTGAGGGGGCATTGTAGCGATGGTTTGCGCGTCCGATTCTCTGGACCAGTCGTTTGACGTTTTTTGGCGCTCCGATCTGAATGACCAGATCAACATCGCCCCAATCGATGCCAAGGTCTAGGCTTCCGGTGCAAACGATGGCACGCAATTCGCCGCGCTGCATGGCGCCCTCGACCCGTTCACGCTGAATGCGGTCAAGGCTACCGTGATGGATGCCGATCGGTAAACTGTCAGTATTGGCAAGCCATAGATTATGAAAGAAAATTTCTGCCTGGGCGCGTGTGTTATGGAAGATGAGTGTGGTGTTGTGTTGACGAATTTCATCTAGTACCGACGGGATCGCATAGGCGGCTCCACCCCCGGACCATGGGGGTGGTTCATCGGTTTCAAGCATCGCAATATCCGGATCGGGGCCGGGATCAGCCATTAGGATTTCGCAAAGGTCGGGATGGCAGGCCAGATAGTTGGCAATGGCTGCGGGATCTTCGACCGTGGCCGAAAGGCCAACGCGTCGAAGGTTGGGACACATGGCCTGCAGCCGAGACAGGGCCAGCATCAACTGATCGCCGCGTTTCGATTCCGCCAACGCATGTATCTCATCTATGACAACCCGTTGGAGGCCAGAAAACATCCGCGGCGCGTCTTCGTAAGAGGTGAGCAAGGCGAGACTTTCAGGCGTTGTAAGTAGAATATGGGGGGGATCGGCGCGTTGGCGTTTTTTGCGGTTGGCGGGTGTGTCGCCGGTGCGATCCTCGATCCGAATCGGCAGACCTAATTCTTCGACGGGGGTTCGCAGGTTGCGTTTGATATCCGCAGCCAGTGCTTTGAGAGGGGATATGTATAACGTATGTATCCCGTCGGTATTCCGTCGGTGCGTGGCCAGATCCACGAGGGTTGGTAGAAAACCGGCCAGGGTTTTGCCGCCGCCTGTAGGTGCAATGAGGAGCAGCGTGGCATCACTCGCGCGCACGAGCATCTCAAGCTGATGCGGATGTACCGACCAGCCGCGCGCGGCGAACCATTCCGAAAAGTTCGGGGGGAGCAATGACATGCCGACAGGTTAGGGTGACGACAGTCCAAAGAAAACCCATTAGGATCAGCCTTGATGTCTCGTGGACCAGGGCGTGAACTTGCCGCGCCAGATATCGCCGTCAGTGAACGATTTTTTCCTGTTTTACGAACATGTTAGCCCAGGCCCGGTCTATTAGATCAGGCGTCATCTGGTAAGGTATTCCCTCGAATTCGCAAATCGAGATCATCTGATCAATCAAGAAGATCGGCTGGTAGTTCGCATAGACGTTTTCGATGGTCGGATACTTCTTTTTCAACAAATGCACCAATGCGGACTCTTCCAGCGGCATCTTACGCTTGCGAGCAACCATCGCGAAGATTTTCAAGAAATCCTCCTGATTTGGGCCGTCAATCTTGATCTTGAAGAAAATCCTACGCAGGGCCGCGTTATCAAAAATCTCATTCGGGTGGAAGTTCGTCGAAAAGATTACCAACGTGTCAAAGGGTACTTCGAATTTTTCACCCGATTGAAGCGCAAGAATATCCTTTGATTCCTCCAAGGGAACGATCCAACGGTTGACCAGTGCCTGCGGCGGTTCTGCCTGACGGCCAAGGTCGTCCACGATGAAGATACCGCCGGTGGATTTCAATTGTAGCGGCGCCTGATAGGTGCGTGCGGTGGGGTTATACACCAGATCAAGCATGTTCAAGCTGAGTTCACCACCGGTGATCACGGTTGGGCGCTCGCATTTGACATAGCGGGCGTCAAACGTGCGGCGGCGGCGGAGCGAGTTGGGGTCGTCGGCCTCTTCTTCGGCTTTGGAGTGCACGATCGGGTCGTAGACTGTGATCACCTGCCCTGAATATTCGATGGCGCGGGGAACATAGATTTTGTCGCCCATTGCATCGCGAATGCCATTGGAAATACTGGATTTACCGTTCCCTGGGGGGCCATACATCAGGATCGAACGTCCGGCTCCAACAGCGGGGCCAAGATGGTCTAGCAATTCTTTGGGTAGGATCAGGTGGCCCATTGCACTGGTCAGTTGATCGCGGGTGATCTGGATGTTGCGGATCGATTGGCGTTTGACCTGTTCGCGATAGACTTCAAGCGGAACCGGCATGGCGCCGAAATATTCGGATTGTGCGAGAGCATCCAATGCACGCGCCTTGCCTGCGTCCGTCAGTTGGTATCCCATTTCGCCACCGTTATTGGCGTTAAGCGTGCCGGTCGCCTCAAGCAATTTTTGCCCGCGCGCCTGATCTACCAACTCCTGTGTGACAGCTCGAGGCAAGCAAATCGCCTGAGCCAGATCGGAAACCATATCAATGTTCTTCCGAAACATCGTCTTAATCAGGATGTCGCGCATCATGACGATGGGCAATCGCATATCTTCGAGACTGACAGGAGGCGGCGGTGGCTGGACGCCCGGGGTCACTTGCATATTCATCTGGTTCGGCCTGCAATTGGTTACACGACGATGGCACCGTGCAACATGCGCGGGCACAGGGATGACTATGAAGATGAAAGGTGCAGAAATTGTGGAGATGATTGGGCAAGGGCACGCCAAATTGTGCCTGAAAATTTAGATGTTTTTGAAGGAAATCTCTTTAAGCGCCGTAGGTTACGCCCAAAATCAGATAGATCGCCAATGTGCCACCAAGTGAGAAACCCATCGGGAATTTTTTCTCTCGCGACCAGCTTACCCATCCTGGCGCCAGGTTGCGCAGGGGCGTGTGTTTTGCAATCCGATGCGTTGTATAACCTGCCAGCAAGTTGGCCGCGAAAATCAGGCAAAGCAAGAAAGCATCACCCGGGTCGATGAAGGGAGCCGCGGCGGCGATGAACTTGGCATCACCAGCGCCAACAAGCCCAGCGGCATTGATCACCATTCCTATTACCAGGGCGACCACCATTGTTGCCAACCTCCAGGGGTATTCGGGTAGCGGCAGGGCGATAAATCCGATCACCAAAAACACCACTGCCAGCGTAACAACCGCCTTATTGCGGATCAGCATCAGACTGAGGTCACTCCACGCGACCCAAATGCAGATTGGCAGCACGAAAGGTAGAAACCAAAGCGCCTCGGCGGAGGTAATTTGCAGCGGCATCCAGGATATCCGTCAGGTCAGTTGCTTAGCTCTCTTCAAGTGCCCGAAGGCTGCGAACGGCTGCCTCGAAATGTTGGGGATGCGTGTCGATCGCGTCCCGCAACAGGCCCTTACCAATCGTCGTATCCCCTTGTTTTATAGCGGATAATCCTAACGTGTATAGAAGTTGCGCCCGTTCGACCTGTGTCATCTGCAAGACCGGTAGGGTATATTTCCCTTGTGCTCCACGCGAGAGGATCAGGTTATTTTTGGCTGTAAAGAGCGTCTGGTCCTGCCGGATTGCATCCGAAAAAAGACGTTCGGCTGCAGGGAAATCACCGCGACTGAGTTTCGAGTATCCCCAGTTGTTCATCACGCCTGCGGGCCTTGTTGTTAGCCCAACTGCGATTTCGTAGAAACTGTCGGCTTTTTTCCATTCTTGATTACTGTCTGCGATCATTGCTTCAAGCCGATAACGCTTGAACGTCTCGAAGGTGGGAGGGATCTGATCCAGCGTTTTGTCGGCTTCTTCCCATTCGTTACTTCGGATCAGCGCATCCGCAAGATCTACACGGTCATCATTTGTCGCCTTCTTGTGAGTAACAACTTTCTTCCAGGCTGAAACGCCTTCGGTGCTGCGTTTTGCACGCACAAGCGACTTGGCCAGACCGCGCTGGAGGTCAATCCGATCTGGTTTTTGCGCTACTGCACGTTGGAAATAGGCGACCGCCTCATTCGGGTCCGCAGAACTCAGCATGACATCGTTCAGGTCTGACTCGTCAACAACATTGAGATCCTGAAATGCCCGGTCGACATCCTGTGAGGATTTCTTTTCGCATGCGGAAAGCACAAATGCGCCTGTCACGCATAAAGTAAGGAGGATAGGGTGGCGCATTTTTGCGTCCTTTTACTGTCTCGGCCTCGGTCATGGTAACTTACGGATGACAAAGTCGCTGCTGCCCCGCCGTACCAATTTATAATCCTGTTCTTGAACTTCACCATAAGCGGAATCTTCCGTTTTTGCGAGTGCTAAGCGTAAATTATCGCGAATTGAGTCACTTTCGCCATTATCGAGCGCATAGGCACGGCGAAAAAACTGCTCGGCTTCAGAATTTTTGCCCTGTTCGATCAAAACGACACCCAGATTGTTCCAGATTTCCGGGGACCTCTCGTCCTTCTCAAGGGCTTGTCGAAGCAGATCTTCAGCTTGCCCCAATCGGCCTAGGCCCAGATTGGCGGTGCCAAGCCCGGCCAAAACGTCGGAACTCATACCATGGGTCAATGCAGCGCGTGTAAAGGCATCCAGGGCTAGATCGTATTCACCTGCGGCCATCAGTCTATTGCCAACGATCAGACCGTCCACGGCCTCACCGCTCTTCTTCACGCCCGGTGCGTAGGGATTATCAGGCGAAGATCCCTGACTGCAGGCAGTCAAGGTCAGAAAAATTGCCAGAAGCGCCCCCGTGTGCTTCATGTCGCCTCGTTATTAGTTCACGCCCATTGTGAACAATTTCATGATGCCTAGAATTGACGGGCCAACCAGAATGATCAGCAGTGGTGGAACTGTAAGCATCATCGTGGCCAATGTCATCTTGGTCGGCAGTTTGTTTGCCTTTTCTTCGGCACGCATGACCCGTTTGTCACGCATTTCGCCAGCATAAACTCTAAGGGCATCTGCGATCGACGTACCAAAAGTTTGGGATTGGACCAGAACAGTCACAAAGCTTGAGATATCTGGCACGCCGCACCGTTCCGCCATCTCGTTGAGAACCGAAGGCTTGTCGCGGCCTGCTTTGATCTGGTGTGCAACGATTTCGTATTCTTCGGCCAGCGCGGGATAAGAGGCACGGATTTCACCGGCGACGCGAATGATCGACTGGTCCATTGACTGACCTGCTTCGATACAGACAAGCATCATGTCGAGTGAATCCGGGAAGCCATCGGTGATTTCTTCTTGGCGTTGTTGCTGACGTTTGGTGACCCAATATTTGGGCAGCATGTAGCCAACGCCGCCAGGGCCCAAAATATATAGCAATACTTGCTGGGTGGTCGTTTCCTGTTCCCCTGATTTGAACAACAGGAAATAAATCACGCCAAGGATCAAGAAACCGATACCAAGCGCCATCTGCGCGAAATGAAAGAAGCGGACCGCGTCGCGATGACGATAGCCTGCCTGTACCAGCGTCAGTTTTATCTGGGAATAAGCCTTGGCATCCTGCGGTTCCAGAAAGCTGGCATATTTGTCCAGCTTTTCATTGCGCGACCCGGTTCGAAGGCGTTTCTTTTTCTCGGGCTCTTCGACGACACCTGAACGCGATGCCTTTTTTAGTTTTTCTAAAGGATCCTGCCGCTCTTTCAGCAGCATAGGAATGGTCACAAGGATCATCAGCACACCAAGTGTGCCGACCAGGATCAAAGGTCCAAACGGCCCCAAGGCTTCGATGATCTGAGCAGTGAATTTCATGGTGATTTCCTTCTCAGACCTTGATGTTCACAAGGGCGCGCATGACGAATAGATTAAGAACCAAGAAGGCACCCACCGCCAGACATGCCGGGATGAACCAAGGGTGTTCCATCGCCTCGTCATAATAATCAGGTTTGATCAACTGAATGCCGATAAGGGCCATGATCGGGAAACCCGACAGAAATTTACCTGACCATTTTGCCTCTGCGGTGATGGCTTTTACCCGGCGGAACAGACGGAATCGGGCCCTGATCACCTTGGCCAGACCAGCAAGGATCTCGGCCAAGTTACCACCAGATTGCTGTTGGATCGTCACGGCGACCGCAAGGAAACGCATATCCTGCATGTCCAGCCGTTCGGCCATATCCTTGAGCGCCTCGCCTACGTCGCGGCCATAGGCAGCCTCGTCCGAGATAATACCAAATTCGGTGCCAAGCGGATCGGGTACTTCGCTGGCAACAATTTGAATTGCCGACGAAAACGGATGTCCAACTTTGAGCGAACGAACCATCAATTCGATCGCATCTGGCAATTGTTCTTCTAGCATGGCCATGCGTTTGCCGGCCTTCATGTTAATCCAAGTGAATACACCCCCAACACCCATCGCGACCGAAACCAGCGCACGCACCGGCAGCGATGTAGAGGTGCCGACCGACAGGCCCAGAAACGCCAATACACTGACGCCAATCATCAGCAAGATAAGCTGCTTTGGCGTGAAGGCGATTGCCGCCTTCTGCGCTTTGTTCGACAGGATTGAGTAAAGCGGGATTCGGCGTGCTTTGAGGTGTTGCTGCATTTCCTTGCGCAGCGTCTCCATCACTTCTTCGCGGTTGCCGGTCTTGTCGAGCATTTCCAACCGGCGATTGACCCGATTGTTCAGGCTGATGGAACGGCCGAAAACGGTAAGATAAAGGCCCTCGACGAGGACAAGAACCCCAACGAAGATAAGACCGTAGATAATTGGTTCTGCACTGATGGTCATATCGCTTACTCCGCTGCGATGGGTTCAAAGATGGCCGGTGGCAAATCGTAGCCCCAAAGGCGGAAACGTTCGCTGTAATTGGTACGGACGCCGGTGCCTGTAAAGTGGCCGATAATTTTGTTATCCGAGGTCAGGCCAACCCGCTGGAAGCGGAAGATTTCCTGCATTGAAATCACCTCGCCTTCCATGCCGGTGATTTCCGTGATCGAGGTCATCCGGCGCGAACCGTCTTGCAGGCGGCTGGCCTGCACGATCAGGTTCACCGCCGACGAGATTTGCGAACGCACTGCCTTGAGCGGCATTTCGATCCCAGCCATGGCGACCATGTTTTCCAGACGACTGATGCCATCACGCGGATTGTTGGCGTGGATCGTGGTCATCGAGCCGTCGTGGCCGGTGTTCATGGCCTGCAGCATGTCGATCACTTCCTCGCCGCGCGTCTCACCCACGATGATGCGGTCGGGGCGCATCCGCAGGGCGTTTTTCAGACAGTCACGGGGTGAAACCTCGCCCTTGCCTTCAACGTTGGGCGGGCGGCTTTCCATCCGACCAACATGAATCTGCTGGAGCTGAAGTTCCGCCGTATCCTCGATCGTGAGGATGCGTTCAGCATTGTCGATAAAGCTGGAAAGTGCGTTCAGCGTTGTGGTTTTACCCGAGCCGGTACCGCCCGAGACGATGATGTTCAGGCGCGTGGCCACGGCGGCCTGAAGATAGGCGGCCATTTCCTCGGAAAATGCGCCGAATTTCACCAGATCGTCGATACCCAGTTTGTCTTTTTTGAACTTCCGGATCGAGACCAGGCTGCCATCCACGGCAATTGGTGGAACCATTGCGTTAAAACGTGATCCATCCTGCAAACGAGCGTCAACATAAGGGTTGGATTCGTCGACACGTCGTCCGACTGCCGAAACGATCTTGTCAATAATCCGGAGCAGGTGTTTTTCATCTTTGAAGGTGATGTCGCTGAGTTCCAGCTTGCCCGCACGTTCAACGAAGATTTGTTGTGGCCCGTTGACCAGAATATCGTTGACGGTGTCGTCCTTCAGCAGGGTTTCCAGCGGGCCAAGACCGCGAACCTCGTCATAAAGCTCCTGGGTCAGGATGGCACGATCTTCGCGGTTCAGAACAATACTTTGTTCTTCTAATACTTCACCGGCAATGGCACTGATTTCAGCACGCAGATCCGATTCGGTCGCGGTGTCCAAGGCGGAAAGATTAAGATTATCGAGCAAGGAGCGGTGCAGATCGAGTTTGATTTCTGCCAAGCGTTCCTTGCGTTTACGTTCCTTGTCCGCCGGCGCGGCCTTGCCCGGTTTTACCGGTACAGGACGCCGCAAAGATGCAGCCGCCGATTGCTCGACGGACTTGGTCTTCACTTCCTGTTCTTGCGCCTCGGCGGGTTTAGAGTCCGGTTTAGCGGCACCGGCAGAGGGTTTTTTGTAACGTGAGAACATTCAATAATACCTTTTTACGCGGCCTCAGCTTCACTTTTTCCCAATTCATGAAGCGATGCGGCCAACTTTGCGATTTCCTTGCGCAATGGGTTCTTTGCAGCCGAAGATGCCAGCGGCAGACCGTGATCTCCGCTCTGGCTGACGGGACGACCACCATCGGGCAAGTGAATCTCGATGCTGATTTCCAGGCTCTCTCCCATGCGTTTCACGCGCGATTTGCCGCTTAGATCGGTGAATTTCGGGGCGCGATTCACGCAAAAACGCAGTTTTTCCAGGGGCAATTCTTCTGCCCTGAGCGCCCTTTTCAGACGCATCACATTTTGCGCTGAACGCATGTCCAGCTCGAGCGTGGCAAAATAGATTTGCGATGAGGTCAACACCGTTTCGGTCCATTGAACAAGGGTCGATGGCATGTCAACAATCACGTAGTCAAACTTGCTGCGCGCCAGTTCGATTACGCGGCCCACATCCTCCGGGGTGATCATGTCAAGCGGCAGCATGTCAGGCGGTGAAGTCAACACCCACATTTTTTCTTCAAAAGAAACAAGGGCTTGCTTGAGAATATCTTCGTCCATCGTTTCCGTGTCAGACCACATCTCGTAGACGACTTCGCGGCGTGGCAAATCGAGGTATGTCGCAACCGAGCCGAACTGCAAATCCAGGTCAATCAAGCAGACACGCGGGGCGTCGGTCTTGCTGACTGTTGCCAGTTCCCACGCAAGGTTGACGGCAAGGGTTGTCGATCCGGTGCCCCCGGCCATCCCATGTGTGGCTAAAACCACGCCATCGGTGTCAGAGCTTGAGGTATTGAAAGGTGTGTGTTCGGGTTCGGGGACGGGTTCAGGCTTTTGCAGGCGTTCAATCGCCGCCTGTAATTCGTTTTCCGGAAGCGGGTAGGGGACAAACTCGTCGGCACCCTGGCGCAGTAGCTGGTGCAGCGCGGCGGGGCTGACATCTTCGGCAATGAGAATCACTTTAATCTTGCGGGATTTTGCAAGGGTGATGACCTCACCCAGCATCACCAGATCTTCTTCGTCGGTCTCGTCCACGGCAATCGCGACGAATTCGAGCGTTTCAGCTTCAGGTTGGTTGAAAAATGCCAATGCTTCGGCAAAGCCGAGATCGCCCCAGGCTTCACCAAGGGCTTCTTCCATGTCCTCAATCAAAAGATCAAAATTCTGCACGTCCCTACTAATCGTGCATGCAACGATCGGGCTGGGATCAGGTTGTTTCATCGCGCTGCTCGTCATCGTACCAAAAGTCCTATTCCTGTAAGCGCTGCGCGAGGATTTAACGGCGTGTATTTCATCAGTTATCTACCGTTTCCAAAGCACAACGACCCCTTTTTCAACGGGGAACGCAGATGCGTTGTACAGAGATTGGTTTAAAATCTAGGCAACATTTGGGCCAAAAGATCGTAATTGTGCGATTTTGAGATACAAAAAAAACCCGCCAAAGGGCGGGTTTTTCAGGTGGCCCGACACATGTCGGGCAGGGAGATGTCGTATTGTGGCGCGGTTATTCGCCTCCGCCCACAACTGTTTCGTCGTCCTTGACAATCGACAGATCGGTCGCAGGTTTGGCACTGTCGACATACTCTCGGTAGACAACCTGTGCGTATTTTCCGTCCATGACGATCGGATGTGTGCCTACGAAACCGGAAACATCCGTCACGGTCCGGCGATTGCGGCGCTCGCGACCCTGGGTGACGATCAGCGGTTGGGTTTCTCCAAAGGAAACAACCGCCTCAAGCCGTGAACGGCTGATACCCTGTGTTGTCAGATAGGAAACGACCGTCTGGGCACGACGCAGGCCGAGACGTTTGTTATAGGCGTTTGAGCCGACCGCATCGGTGTGCCCGTAGACCCGGAAGCGTACTTCGGGGAATTGGCGAATCCACCGTGCCTGTTCACGCAATGTTGTTTGTGCCGTGGCATCCAGCCGCGCCGAGTTGAAGGCGAAGTTGACGGTGCTCAACACTTCGTTCGAGAACCGGTTTGACAGGTTTTCGACATAGCTTCGTTGCCCCGTCATCACGAGGTGGTTGTTCATGTTGGCATTGCCGAAATTACCGCCATCCAATACTGATCCCGCCTCTGAGAAGTAGGAACGGTATACCTGACCCTGTTGGGAACAGGCGGAAAGTGCGACAAGTCCTGCAGTTGCGATAAGTAGTTTCATGTGCCCCTGCCTTTCTATCATTCCATGACGTAGCCGTAGGAACCGGTGAAGTCCTGCTTTGCAACTTCTCCGACCGAGTTACGGTTCTTGACGTCTTTTGCCACACGGCCGTTCAGGAACAGATCCTTTTCGGTCGGCAATTTTACCCGATCGGTGGGCAGGGCGTAGGCCTCGCCATTGGTCGGGGACACCAGATGTGCGGTGACGATAATGACCAGCTCGGTCTGAGACCGCTGATAATCTGCACTGCGGAACAGCGCGCCAAGAATTGGCACGTCCCCGAGCCAGGGTACCTGGGCGTTGTTGTCGCGGAAATCATCTTGAAGCAATCCTGCGATCGCAAAGCTTTGCCCGTCACGCATTGATACCGTCGACGAGGCGTCCCGGCGGCGGAAAGCAGGAAGTTCCAGACCCGCAACGGTGATACCATTTGTCGGGTCGATCGACGAAACCGCTGCGGCGAGTTCCAGGTTGATTATCCCTTCGTCGACAACACGTGGAACGAAGTTGAGTTCAACGCCGAAAGGCTTAAACTCGATGTCGATTCCATCATCCCCATTATCCACCGGAATGGGCACTTCGCCACCTGCAAGGAATTTTGCTTCCTGACCTGAAAGTGCGGTCAGGTTCGGTTCAGCCAGCGTTCTGACAATCCCTTTATTTTCAAGGGCTTCAATCAAGACACCCAACTGAACAGAGCCAAGATCCAAATTGAGGCCTAGAGCACCCAAAGTGCCCTCTTTGACGGTTGTGCCGTTGACTGTGCCTCCGGCGACACCGTTATTTGCAGGGTTCAAAAACGTACCTGTCTGCGAAACGCCACTAACTCTGCCCGAGGGTGACAGCAAATTCAAAGAAGTGCCCAGTGATTTCGAAACACTGCGCTGCATCTCTGCAAAGCGCACTTTGAGCATAACCTGCTGTTGGCCGGAAACGACCATAAGATTTGAAACCCGTTCTGGCGCATAACGTTCCGCCAGATCAAGGGCACGTTGAAGGCGAGCAACGCTTGAAACACTGCCTGAAAGTACGATGCCATCATTGGCCGAGCGTACTTCGATCTTTTCTTTTGGAAGGACCTGACGCAGACGTTCCTTGAATTCGGAAACGTCGGGGGTAACGTGCACTTCGACATTCGTAATCAGCCGACCGGTTGCATCCAGCAAGGTAAGAGTCGTGCGTCCTGGGGTTTTACCCAGCACATAAATCGTCCTGTCCGAAAGCGTCGAGAAATCAGCGATCGACGGATTGGCGATGCTGAGTTCGGCAAAAGGTGTATCGCTCTCAACGACGACAGCGCGGTTCATCGCGACATTCAGATCGCGCCCGGCGCCTTTCCTTACGACAGTGATGTTTTCTGCCTGCACTGCAACGGCGAATGGCCCAACTGCCACCGCCAGCCCCAATAGGGCAGCTTTAAAGAAGCCTAGATTTTTCATGTGACCTGCCTTTCCGATCACGCCTCATTTTTGGGGTCTTGATGCCCCGGATTGGCTGCACTGTGCTGCAATTCGGATTTTTTTTCAAGAATCAATGGGTTTCGGGGTGATATTATTGTGGCTTGCCTGCAATAGTTTCCAAAATGCAACGGGGCACCGATTGCGCGATGCCCCGTATATTCCTGAGATTTGCTGCAATTTAGTTAGTGCAGGGGATCTCCGAGATGATCGTTTCGCCGCCGCGGCGGGTCTTGATCGTGCAAATTTCCTCTTCGACCGCCGCCTGTTTGACAGGAGCATCCATCAAACCCAGAAGACTGCGCTGATCCACTTCGATGGCTTCTGCAACGGTGTCATCCTCGGCGCCAACCAGCGACAGGGCCAACCGGCCGGTCGTCTGTGCCTGCGCCAAGGCAGCCACCTGCTGCGGGAGAACTGCAACAGTGACGGTGCGGGCGATGATGGCGCCGGTGGTGTCGCCATTGGCAACCTGATCGACGGCAATAAGTCTAACGCCAGTTTCAATCAGTTTCGTTACATCACCAGTTGAATTTCCTTCAGTCCGCGCCCCTTTGCCCGAAATTTTACCAGTCCAGTAGACATCGACGCGGTCACCGGGGCGTAAAAATCCTGAAACACCGCTTGAAACGTCTACCTTGATGGCAAATGCGCGCATCCCGCGTTCCAGCTGAGATGTGAGGCCGGCATCTTCGCCAGGAGCTGTCACTTTCACGGCCAGGATGGCTTCGTTCTTTTCCATCGCACGAATAACTGTACGAGGCTCATCGTTACCCTCAGGGAAAAGAGCCTCCATCGTCTCATAGACACCTTCAGGCAAGGATTGCTTGGGGAAGCTTGTGACCCGAACACTGTCCTCGCGCAGCACTTCACCATATTTCAGCGGCTTGTCCGCTACGTAAATCTCGACAGTTTCGATGGCCGGCATGCGCTGAGCACGCTCGTTTGCCAACTGTGTCTGGTATCCCTGAATATAGTTCTTGGCCATGTAAACGGCAAAACCGGCCAGCCCGAGACCCACAATCAATACCAGTCCAAAAACCAACCTCATGGCTAAGTCCTTTCCAGGTTACTACTTCGTCGCGTTACCAGCTTGGTACACGCATATCGTTTCATATTGCTTTCGAATGTGGCAAAAACTTGGTGGGGTGGTGATTGTTTCGCGACAGAAAACGATGAATTTTGCAATTCGAACAGTTCCGAAAATTTGTCTCAAAGGCAGCTTGTTTCAAAACAAAGTATTGCTTTGTGTTGTTGCTGAGACCGATCGCTAACCATAGCGTTTTAATTTTGACGCTCGCTATGATCCGACTTGAAGCAGCGGTTCAAACCACCAATGCGACGCAATTTTTTGTATCGCGGGCTCTTATGAAAAGATGCGGATTTGCATTTGATGATACAAAAACCGTGCACAACCCGGACATTCGCAGCGTCGTTGATAGCTGGCCGTTTGCGTCCGGGGCGATGCTTTGGCGTTCACCCGCATCGCGCTAGCCGTTTTTCAATGACCGAAGCATTGTAAGCAACGGACATTGAATGGTTTCATCAGCTAAAACGACGGTTACGGAGTACCTGTCTGCGCGCCGCCGACATCGGTTTCGATGGTAGAGGCCAGCGAACTTACACCGCTCAGAACCGAAAGATATCCGGCCAGGGCCAGGCCTATTACCGAGGCTGTTAATACGACCCAGTCCACAGTGACAGCACCGTCTTCTGACTGGGCAAATTTTGCGATTTTATAACGTTTCAGCATCATGAACTCGTCCATTCTACAATTTTGACATTTTGCAATGGCAATGAAACTTCATCTCTGAGTTCAAAGCTGCGCACTTGGCGTCAAGCCGCGTTGCAAGAGCCGGGTAAACAAAAGGCCGCAACTACATGAACTGCGGCCAATTGCATTTTAGAGTTAGGCAGTGCCTAGCTTACGGAGTACCAGTTGTGGTACCGCCAACATCTGTCGAGATGGTGTTCGCCAGCTGGCTTACGCCGCTTTTAACGGTGGTAACACCGGCAACACCCAGGCCAACAACGGCTGCGGTCAGAACGACCCAGTCAACTGTTACGGCGCCGTCTTCGTCTTTCTTGAAGTTTTTGATAAACTTGATCATTTTAGGTCCCTCCAAAGGATCTGTTACTTAGGTTCGCAACCGCTTGAGCAACTCGCTGGGCCGTCTCTCTGTTGGCCCGCTGCCGTTGCGGTATGGAGAGATATAGCCAGCCAAATCAGGCAGGAATTGGGCGGCAATAGTTCCTTTTTTGCACCGCATAGTTTTTTTGCTGAGAAATAATTCAAGTATCTGAAAGTAAACAAATAAAAAAACAAAAAAACACTTTAACGGGAATGCTGCCGGTTAGAATCGGGCACTGTCTGCCGTTTTCCGGTTTCTAAAAAAAAGACAATGCTGGCGGAAAAATCGGACTTTTGCGATACTCGCGCCAACAACAACAAAAAATACTGGCGGGCGAACATGGGCATTTCAAGATTCTTGGTGATCTTAGGGCTGATTGCATATTCAGGGGCGTCTCAGGCCGCTGACCCCCCACCTTTTCCTGAATTCACCTTTAAGATGGGGAAACCTCCCAAAGCAGGGGCGGGCAAGCGCATCACGGTTCAGATCGAACCGCAGGAGGAGGTGCCAGCACCACCTGTACAGGATGCAGCGCCGCAGACCCCTTCAGTATCCTCTCATTATAGCTGGTTCTGGGAAAAGGTATCACCGGACATTGATGTAAACGCCGCGACCCGATTGCGGTCAGCCCTAAAAAGCCTGTCGGCAGGACCCAACGGATCAGGCGTCACCGGTCCGCGGCTGCAATCCATTCAGACGATCGCCAAATCCGAAGGGGCCAACATACTGACGGCCACAATAGGCACCAAAGTCTCCCCCGCACTTGTCCTGGCGATCATTTCAGTCGAGTCAGGCGGCAAGACTGACGCCCTCAGTGGTAAAGGCGCACAAGGGTTGATGCAGCTTATGCCGGATACGGCGAAACGCTTCGGTGTTGCCGATAGCCTCTCAGCGGCGGACAACATCAAAGGCGGTGTCAGCTATCTGAATTGGCTGCTGGAGGAGTTTGACGGCGACGCGATCATGGCCATTGCCGGATATAATGCCGGGGAAAACGCTGTTAAGAAGCACGAAGGCGTGCCGCCCTATGCCGAGACACGTGACTACGTACCCAAAGTGCTTGCTGCGTTTGAAGTGGCGCGGGGGCTATGTAAAACGCGCCCAGAGTTGATCAGCGATGGTTGCGCACTGGAGCTGGCATCTAACTGGTAATGAAAAGAGGGAGGCGCAAATGGCACCTCCCTCAATTTCAGATAAGCGACCGTTTCGACCTCTTAGACGATTTTAGCCTCGGTGGCCGCGATCATGTCGTCGCGTGTGACGTCTGGGGCCAATTCCTGAATATGCAGCCCTTTATGGGTGACATCAAGAACGCCCAGATTGGTGATGATCCGATCAACCACGCCTTGGCCGGTCAATGGCAAGCTGCATTCTTTCAGCAATTTGCTGTCACCATGCTTGTTGGTGTGGTCCATGATCACGATCACACGGCCAACGCCGGCCACTAGATCCATGGCACCGCCCATGCCCTTGACCAGCTTGCCAGGGATCATCCAGTTGGCCAGATCACCCTTCTCGCTGACCTCCATCGCGCCCAGGATCGCCGCCGCAATCTTGCCGCCCCGGATCATGCCAAAACTGGTGGCGCTGTCGAAATAAGAGGTGCGGCGCAATTCCGTGATGGTCTGTTTGCCAGCATTGATCAGATCAGGATCCTCATCACCTTCGAACGGGAACGGGCCCATACCCAGCATGCCGTTCTCCGACTGCAAGGTGATATCCTTGTCGCCCACATAGTTTGCCACCAGCGTCGGGATGCCGATGCCAAGGTTTACATACATGCCGTCTTCAAGCTCCTGCGCGGCCCGTTCGGCCATCTGATTACGATCCCAGGGCATTATGCATCCTCCCGCGTGCGCACGGTGCGCTGTTCGATACGTTTTTCATGTTCGCCTTTGATGATGCGGTGCACATAGATACCGGGCAGGTGGATATGGTCGCCATCCAACGTGCCGGGTTCGACGATCTCTTCGACCTCCATGATACAGATCTTGCCACACATGGCGGCTGGCGGATTAAAGTTGCGCGCGGTCTTGCGGAAGACGGCATTGCCGGTGGTATCGGCCTTCCATGCCTTCACGATCGACAGATCGGCAAAAATCCCGCGCTCAAGGATATAAGTCTCACCGTCGAAGTCTTTGTGTTCCTTGCCCTCGGCAATTACGGTTCCAACGCCGGTCTTGGTATAAAAGCCCGGAATACCGCAGCCGCCAGAGCGCATGCGTTCCGCCAACGTGCCCTGCGGGTTGAATTCCAGCTCCAGTTCACCCGACAGATACTGGCGCATGAACTCGGCATTTTCGCCCACATAAGAGGACATCATTTTTTTGATCTGTTTGGTATCCAGCAATTTGCCCAGACCAAACCCGTCGACGCCGCAATTGTTTGATGCCACGGTCAGGTCTTTCACACCGCTATCGACAATCGCGTCTATCAACAGTTCCGGGATGCCGCACAGACCAAACCCTCCTGCCGCAATGGTCATGCCATCCTGGAGCACACCGTCTAGCGCCTCTGCGGCGCTCCCATAGACCTTTTTCATGGTAACAACCCTCTCCTGCCACGATTGCCACGATATGGGGCGGGCCGAGGGGCAGAGTCAACGTATCCCCGCCCGGAATAGGGCCGGGTAGGGGTTACTACGTATATAAAGGAGTTATTTCCCCGCCGCTGCCTTTTTCTTGGCAGGCGCTTTCTTCTTGGCCGGTGCTTTCTTGCGGCCTTTGCCCTTTTTGGCGGCCTTCTCAGCGATCAGTTCGACGGCCATCTCGATGGTGACATCGGCGGGTTCCACCCCTTTGGGAATTGTCGCATTGACCTTTTCCCATTTGACATAAGGCCCGTACCGGCCATCCATGACATTGATCGCGCCGCCATCTTCAGGATGCTCGCCAAGCTCTTTCAGGGGCTTGGCTGCTGCGCGCCACTGTCCGCGACTGGCAGCCTTTTTTGCCAACTCCTCGACCGCGCGGTTCATACCGATGGTAAAGACCTCGTCGACCTCTTTGAGGTTGGCATAAAGACGTCCATGTTTGACGTAAGGCCCATAGCGCCCGATGCCCGCCTCAATCATCTCGCCATCTTCGGGATGCGGGCCGATTTCGCGCGGCAGGCTCAGCAGGGTCAGCGCCTTTTCAAGATCCATGTCATCCTGCGACCATCCCTTGGGCAGGCTGGCGCGCGGTGGCTTCTTGTTTTCCTCTGTCACTTCGCCACGCTGCACATAAGGGCCAAACCGACCCGAGCGGAGGCTGATCTCGTCCCCCTGATCTTCGCCCAGTACGCGGTCACCGCCTTCTGCGGCATCACCGCCGATCGGTCGGGTGTAGCGGCATTCCGGATAGTTTCCGCAACCGACAAAGCCACCGGATTTCGAGGTTTTTAGATGCAGTTGGCCATTACCACAAAGTGGGCAGACACGCGGATCACTTCCGTCCTCGCGCGCGGGGTAAAGCGTCGGGGCCAACGCCTCGTCCAGAACATTCAGCACTTCGGTGATGCGCAGCTCGGAGGTTTCGGCAATTGCTGCCGAAAAATCCCGCCAGAATTTCGCAAGTGTTTCCTTATAGTCGCCGTCACCGGCGCTGATCACGTCCAGTTCTTCTTCAAGGTTGGCTGTGAATTCGTAACCCACATATTTGCGAAAGAAATTCAGTAGGAAGATCGTAACGATCCGGCCCTTATCCTCGGGGATCAGGCGGTTCTTGTCCTTGCGGACGTATTCACGATCCTGGATGGTGGTGACGATGCTGGCATAGGTCGATGGGCGGCCAATCCCCAACTCTTCCATGCGCTTGACCAGCGTTGCCTCGGTATAGCGCGGCGGCGGCTGGGTGAAATGCTGTTCCGGCGCGACGGACCGTTTCTCGGCCCCTTCACCTTCCATGATCTGCGGCAGGCGCTTGTCATCATCATCCACGACCGCATCGTCGCGGCCTTCTTCGTAGACTTTCATGAATCCTTCAAAAAGCACGACTTGTCCGGTGGCACGCAGGCCCACCTGACCATCAGCGCTTGCAATATCGACGGTGGTCCGTTCCAGACGCGCCGAGGCCATCTGGCAGGCCAGTGTCCGCTTCCAGATCAGATCGTAGAGTTTGCGTTGATCCGCTTCGGTGGTTTTGATCTTGCCAGCATCGCGCGTCATGTCGGTGGGGCGGATGCATTCATGTGCTTCCTGGGCGTTCTTGGCCTTGTTCTTGTACATGCGGGGCGATTTGGAGACATATTCTTCGCCGTAGCGGTCCTTGATCGCATCGCGGGCCGCCATGACCGCCTCCGGCGCCATATCAATACCGTCGGTCCGCATATATGTAATGTACCCCGCCTCATAAAGACGCTGCGCCGCAGACATGGTCTGCCGGGCGCCCATGCCAAATTTGCGGCTGGCCTCCTGCTGCAGTGTCGATGTCATGAACGGTGCTGACGGGTTACGAGCGGCCGGTTTCGCCTCGACCGACTTGACTGTCAGGTCACGGCTTTCGATGGCCTGAACCGCCAGTTCAGCCTGTGTCGCGTTTCCGATATCAAATTTATCAAGCTTCTTGCCTGCCAGCAGGGTTAGCCGCGCCTCGTATTCCTGACCACGCGGGGTGCTCAGGATCGCCTTCACCGACCAGTATTCCTGCGGGTTGAAGGCCTCGATTTCCATCTCGCGCTCGACGATCAGGCGCAGACAGACGGATTGCACGCGGCCAGCGGATTTTGCCCCGGGCAGCTTGCGCCAAAGCACGGGCGACAGATTGAACCCCACCAGGTAGTCAAGCGCACGGCGGGCCAGATAGGCTTCGACCAGCGGCCCATCCACCTCGCGTGGGTTCTGCATCGCTTCGGTCACAGCAGATTTGGTGATGGCGTTGAACACCACGCGGCTGACGGGCGTATCCTTCTTGATCGCCTTGCGTTTACGCAGCGCCTCTTCCAGGTGCCAGCTGATCGCCTCGCCCTCGCGATCCGGGTCCGTTGCCAGGATCAGCGCATTGTCATCTTTTAGGGCGTCGGCGATGGCCTTGACGTGTTTGCGGCTGTCATAGCCGATCTCCCATTTCATGTCGAAATCGTTCTCGGTATCGACCGAGCCATCCTTGGGAGGCAGGTCACGCACATGGCCATACGAGGCCAGAACCGTGTAGTCCGAGCCCAGATATTTGTTGATTGTCTTGGCCTTGGCTGGGGATTCGACAACGACAACAGGCATGGAAATTCCTTTCGACTCGGGACGAGGCTTATGGCGGCGGAACATGTGGGCTGGCAAGAGGAATTGTCAATGCGCCCTTTGGCACCTGACGGGATTTTACGGGTTTGTTCCAATTAGTAGCCTGAGGCAATGTCACCCGGGACAAGCAAATTTATGGGGGTTTTGTGTTGAAAAAACGATTTCGGCATCGGCCTGCGCGGATGCCATACTCAATCGGCAAGCGCCAGCAAGCCACCTGCCTGACGCTTGATGCGCCCTTCCAATTCCAGATCGACCAAGACCGGTGAGACATTGCGGGCGGGGGTCGCCAGATCGCGGATCAGTTGATCTTCGGCAAGCGGGGAGGGGCCAAGCCGGTCAAGAATCTGACTGTGAAGGTCTGCGGTTTCGCCGAGGTCGTGTTTGTCACTGCGCAGGTCTGTTGGTGTTTCCATCGGGAATTCAGCCTGCCGGGCTGTTTCCAGTGCTGGAAGTGCTTCGATTATATCTTCGGCGTTACGGACCAGTCGGGCGCCGTCTCGGATCAGCATGTTACAACCGGCGGCACGCGCATCAAAGGGATGTCCGGGTACCGAAAGCACCTCGCGCCCCTGATCCAGAGCATTCCTTGCCGTAATGAGGCTACCGGATTTCGCGGCTGCTTCGACTACAACAGTCGCTTGCGCGATACCGCTGATAATGCGGTTGCGACGTGGAAAATGCCGCGCCTGCGGGATCAGGCCCATCGGTTGTTCGGCCAAGCGAAGGCCGTTTTCGGCGATATCTTGCGCCAGTTTGGTGTTTTCTGCCGGGTACATCACATCCACGCCGCCGCCCAGCACGGCGATGGTGCCGGAGTCGAGCGCAGCCTGATGTGCGGCCGTATCAATGCCCCGCGCAAGGCCCGAGACGACGACGTAACCGCGCGCACCCAGATCGCCTGCCAGCGCCCGCGCCATGCGCAGCCCCAGAGACGAAGCATTGCGCGCGCCAACCAATGCGATCATCGGCCGGGACAGAATGGAAGGATCGCCAATCGTCCAGATCAATGGCGGTGCATCGGAAATCTCTAACAGGTTTTTGGGATATTCGGCGTCGCCGGCGCAGATAAGATGCGCACCCGCTGCCCTGGCAGCCTTGATTTCAGCAAAGACAACGCCTTCCGGGCAAATCTCGTATTTCTCCACACCAGCGGCACGGGCAACCTCGGGCAATGCCTCAAGCGCCGCCTGGGCGGTGCCATGTTCTTTCAGTAGCCGAAAAAAAGTGGAAGGCCCGACGCGGCGGGAGCGCAATAGACGGAGCCACGATATCCGATCATCTTCCGTGGTGGGTGGGAGTGGGGGGTGAGTGGAAGGATGTTGTAAATCCTCGGTCATCGTAACTCCGCCTGCTTGCAAGACCAGTTGTAAATTCAGTGTGGTTAACGGGGGGTAAACCGATGAAAAAGGTATGGCAGAAAAGAGCAGTTCACGCTGTAAGTATTTATGAATAATAAAGAAAAATCGTGGAATTTTTGAAAGCCTGGGTTCTGACAAGTGTAGCACTTGTCGGCAAACTCGCTATTTCTGGGGAACTCAGCCACGAAAGATTAAGGCATCGCCCTTACCTGTGGCACGCCCGGCTCTGCGAATCTTGTCCGTTGGTTCCGGCGATAGAGCGAATCGGACGCTTAGGTGGCAGAGCCGCCTACGGTCAACCCACCGATCATGACCGTTGGCTGGCCAACCCCGACAGGCACCCATTGACCTTGCTTGCCGCAATTCCCCATGCCGGGATCAAGCGCCATGTCATTTCCAAGTGCGCGGATCTGTTTGAGTGCGGTCGCGCCATCGCCAATCAGAGTGGCACCCTTGACCGGCGCACCAACCTTGCCGTTTTCGACACGGTAAGCCTCGGTACAGGAAAATACGAATTTGCCGTTGGTGATATCGACCTGCCCGCCGCCAAACCCCACCGCATAAATACCATCCTTGAGGTCCGCGACGATATCAGCCGGATCGGTCTCCCCGCCCAGCATGTAGGTGTTTGTCATGCGCGGCATAGGCGCATGGGCATAGCTTTCGCGACGCCCATTGCCGGTAGGGGCGACATTCATCAGGCGGGCATTCTGCCGATCCTGCATGTAGCCGACCAGAACACCGTCTTCGATCAGGACATTCTTGCCCGAAGGTGTACCCTCGTCATCGACGGTGATGCTGCCACGGCGATCGGGGATCGTGCCGTCATCCAGCACGGTCACACCCTTCGCGGCAATCTGCTGACCCATCAGGCCAGCAAAGGCGCTGGAGCCCTTGCGGTTGAAATCGCCCTCCAGCCCATGCCCGATGGCTTCGTGCAGCAGGATGCCTGGCCAACCGGGTCCAAGAACAACGTCCATCACGCCAGCCGGGGCCGGCACGGCATCCAGATTTACAATTGCGATGCGCAATGCTTCGCGCGCCTTGGCCTGCCAGTCGGACGGATCGAGCAAGCCATCAAGGCCGATGCGTCCACCGCCGCTTGCACCGCCCGTTTCGCGACGCCCGTTCTGTTCGACGATGATCGACACGGACACGCGGGTCATCGGGCGGCTGTCGGACACCTCGGTCCCGTCGGGGCGCAGGATCGTCACCTCCTGATGCGACGCGGCGATGGTGGCCGATACCTGCACGACGCGAGGATCGAGGTCACGCGCGAAAGCATCAATCTGGCGCAGCGTTTCCAGCTTGACCGGAAATTCGGCCCCGGCAATCGGATCTGCATCGGTATAAAGCCGCTTGTTGGTGCGGGCAGGGGTATCGGCCAAGGTGCCGCCTCCATCGCCAACCGCAAGGCGCGCCGTTTCAACGGCCCGGGACAGCGCGGCCTCGGAAATCTCGGAGGAATGGGCGTAGCCTGCAACCTCTCCCAGCACCGCGCGCAATCCAAACCCTTCCGATGCGTCATAGCTGGCTGTTTTCACGCGACCGTCGTCAAACACCAATCCTTCGGCACGCTTTCTTTCGACGAAAAGCTCGCCATCATCGGCGCCAATCGTCGCTGCACGGAGGTGCGCCAGCGCCACGTCACGATCAAGCGCGTTATCGAAGGGTCGGAAGGTATTTTCGCTCATGGGGGCCTTTCTGGTGTCGGATTGGGGCAAGTTTTTTGATCTAAATCAAAAAAAGCGTCCGTTTGCCGCAATGGTCTTTCTTGTCTGTCGACCGATAATATGGTTTCTAACGGCGACGAAACAAAGGGATTCCGTGATCCGTTCGGGTTTATCCGTACAGACCAGCCGGAGCCACTTCAACCGATCAGGGTGCAATATGCGATTTACCTCTCATCTGCTGGCCGCACTGGCCGCTTTTTCTGCCCTCCCTGCCAGTGCGCAGGAAAGCCTTGAAATCATTGGCAAACCGGAAAGCGGCGGCGTTGGATTTCAGCCCGCAGTGACCGAGCTGATGCGCGATATTGTGTGGCTCGACAGCATGGTACTGGTCATCATTACGGCGATTTCGCTGTTTGTGACTGCGCTGATGGCCTACGCGATCATCCGCTTCAACCGTCGCGCGAACCCGACCCCGGCGAAATTCACCCACAATTCACCGGTCGAAGTGGCCTGGACGATCATCCCGATCGTGATCCTGGTCTTCATCGGCGCGTTCTCACTGCCGGTTCTGTTCAAGCAGCAGGAAATCCCCGAAGGCGAGATCAACATCAAGGTCACCGGTTACCAATGGTACTGGGGCTATGAATATACCGACCACGAGTTTGGTTTTGAAAGCTTCCTGATAGGCGAAGGCAAAGTGCTGAACGACGAGGTCGTGGCCGAGTTGGAAGCCGCCGGATACACCCGTGACGAGTTTCTGCTGGCCACCGACACTGCCGTCGTCGTGCCGGTGAACAAGGTCGTGGTGATGACAGTAACCGGTGCCGATGTGATCCACAGCTGGACCATCCCCGCCTTTGGTGTGAAACAGGATGCCGTGCCGGGCCGTCTGGCGCAGCTCTGGTTCAAGGCCGAGAAAGAGGGCGTTTATTTCGGCCAATGTTCAGAGCTTTGCGGCAAGGATCACGCCTATATGCCCATCACCGTCAAGGTTGTCAGCGAAGAAGCCTATGACGAATGGCTGCAAGGCGCGATCGACGAATACGCCGGCACACCGCTGGATATCAAGGTGGCCTCGGTCGAGTAACGGCCGCCCCGGGTTCAGAACTCTGCCTGCGCTTTCGGGCGTAGGGCAGGCCTCACCAGCTACCTTTTTTGGAAGTGAACATGAGCGACGCAAGCCTGAATACAAGCACAGCGCAGACCGGTGAAGCCGAGTTTGGCGATTTCTTTGCGCTGCTCAAGCCGCGGGTAATGTCGTTGGTCGTGTTCACCGCCCTGGTTGGACTTTTGGCCGCGCCCGTCGGTGTGCATCCGATTGTCGGGCTGGCGGCCATCCTCTTTATCGCCGTGGGCGGCGGCGCATCGGGCGCCCTCAACATGTGGTGGGATGCCGATATCGACCGCGTGATGAAGCGCACCCGGGGCAGACCGATCCCCGCCGGCAAGGTAACCGAGGGCGAGGCCTTTGCCTTTGGTATGACCCTGTCGGTCATGTCGGTGGTGATGCTGGCACTGGCGTCGAATTTCGTCGCGGCGGGCCTCTTGGCCTTTACGATCTTTTTCTACGTGGTGATCTATTCGATGTGGCTGAAGCGCTGGACGCCTCAGAATATCGTCATCGGCGGCGCGGCGGGTGCGTTCCCTCCGATGATCGGCTGGGCGGTTGCCACCGGCGGCATCAGCGTCGAAAGCGTGCTGATGTTCACCCTGATCTTCATGTGGACACCGCCGCATTTCTGGGCGCTGTGCCTGTTCATGAAATCCGACTATGAAGAAGCTGGCGTGCCGATGCTGACGGTAACGCATGGCCGTAAATCCACCCGCAAACATATCCTTGTCTACACCATCCTTCTGGCGCCCTTGGCCATTGGTGCGGCTTTCACCAGCATAGGTGGCCCGGTTTATCTGGCGGTAGCCCTGGTGCTGAACGCACTCTTCCTGAAGGGGGCGATTGACATCTGGCGCCGCGACGAAGTGCAGGCCGAGGCCGATCAGTACCGAACCGAGAAGAAGGTGTTCAGGCTGTCGCTTTACTACCTCTTTGGTCATTTCACCGCGATTTTGTTGCAGGCAACGCTGTCCGGCTATGGTCTGGGAGGCTGGGGATGAGCCTGTCGAAACAGCATGAAATGCACAAACGCCGGTTCAGCCGCAATCTGGGCCTTGGCATCGTGCTTGCTGCTTTTGTGGCGCTTGTCTTTGGCTTGACCATTGCAAAGGTCTCGAACGAAGATTTCTCGGTGCCCACGGACGAGGTCGGTAGCTGATGGCGATGGATGCAAAAACCAGAACCGTGACGCGCCTGGTTGGCGTCGTCGTGCTGATGGGCGGGCTGGCCTGGGCGTCGGTGCCATTCTACGACTGGTTCTGCCGCGTCACCGGTTTCGGTGGCACGCCCGGTGTCGCGACGGCCGGGTCAGACCAGATCCTGGACAAGACAATCAAGATCCGCTTCGACGGCAGCAAGGAACGCGGCATGCCGTGGGAATTCAAACCACTGGCACGCGAGGTCGAAATCAGGATCGGCGAGACCGGACTGGCATTTTACGAGGCTTACAACCCGACCGACAGGCCGATCGCGGGGCAAGCCAGCTATAATGTTACACCTTACGAAGCGGGTGGTTTTTTCACCAAGATCGACTGTTTCTGCTTTACCGAACAGGTGCTCCAACCCGGTGAGCGGGTCGAGATGCCCGTTAGCTTCTATGTCGATCCTGAAATCGTCACCGACCGCGATGCAAAATATACCCATACGATCACGCTGTCGTATACTTTCTACGAAATTGATCTGCCGCAAGAGCAAGCTTCCCTTGCGCAGGACGCCGAAAACGATAAAAACACGAACTGAGCCTTCCAGCGAGGGAACCCAAGATGGCACATGAAAAAAACCACGATTATCACATTCTGAACCCCTCACTGTGGCCGTTCCTCGGCGCATTCTTCGGGTTCGTCATGCTGTTTGGCGCGGTGCTGTGGATCTCCCCACGGATCGACAACAACCAGCCCTGGGTCTTCCTGATGGGCTTTGTCGGCGTTTGCTATGTGATGTACGGCTGGTGGGCCGACGTGGTGACCGAAAGCAAGATCGGCGATCACACGCCCGTTGTGCGGATCGGCCTGCGCTATGGGTTCATCATGTTCATCATGTCCGAGATCATGTTCTTCTCGGCCTGGTTCTGGACGTTCTTCAAACACGCCATGTACCCGATGGGCCCAGAAAGCCCGATCAAGGATGGTGTCTGGCCGCCGGTGGGTATCGAGACATTCGATCCCTGGCACCTGCCGCTGATCAACACGCTGATTCTGCTCTGCTCGGGCTGTGCCGCCACCTGGGCGCACCACGCTCTGGTGCATGAAGACAACCGCGACGACATGAAATGGGGACTGATCATTGCGATTGGCCTTGGCGTACTCTTCACGGTCTTCCAGGCCTATGAATACAGCCACGCAGCATTTGGCTTCTCGGGGAACATCTACGGCGCGTCCTTCTTCATGGCCACAGGCTTCCACGGGGCGCATGTCATCATCGGCACGATCTTCCTGTTCGTCTGCCTGATGCGCGTCTACCGCGGCCACTTCACCCCCGAAAAACACATCGGGTTCGAAGCAGCGGCCTGGTACTGGCACTTCGTCGATGTGGTCTGGCTGTTCCTGTTCGCCGCGATCTACATCTGGGGCGCCTGAATCCTGGGGTAAATCCCCACCCAACGGATCAATTCAAAGCGCGCGGGGGTCTGCGCGCTTTTTCTTTTTCAACGGAGGCGTACCCTTGCGCCGCATTCTGATACCGCTGATCTTTGGCCTGGCCGGGGCCGCCATACTGATCTCGCTCGGCGTCTGGCAGGTGCAGCGCCTGGCTTGGAAAGAGGGCGTGCTGGCCGATATCGAAGCGCGGATTGGGGCCGCACCGGTGGCTTTGCCCGCAGCACCCGATCCCGACACCGACCAATATCTGCCCGTCACGATTACCGGAATGCTGGGCCAGCCGCCGCTGCGGGTATTGGTCAGCCGCAAACAGATTGGCGCGGGCTATCGGCTTGTCACGACGCTTAGCACGGCAGAGCGTACGATCCTCGTCGATCTGGGTTTTATCAAGGTGGACAAACCCATCCCGGCCTTCACCGATGCGCCGCTCAACATCACCGGCAATCTGAACTGGCCCGATGACCGCCTAAGCTCGACCCCGGACAACGATGTTTCGGGAAACATCTGGTTCGCGCGGGACATTGACCAGATGGCCGACCAACTGGGGGCTGAACCTATCCTGCTGGTCGTTCGCGAAACGTCGCAATCAGACCCCGTCGCGACGCCGTTGCCCGTGGACACGGGCGCTATTCCAAACGATCACTTGAACTATGCTATCACCTGGTTTTCTCTGGCTGCCATATGGCTGGTGATGACAGGCTATTTCCTGTGGCGAACCGCTGGCAGACCGAAAGGCCCAGTAAGCTGAAAGGCAACTTGACGTGAAATACATCTCAACACGGGGGCAGGCCCCGGTTCTGAGTTTTGAAGAGGCGATGCTGACCGGGCTGGCGCGTGACGGCGGGCTTTATCTGCCAGAAAGCATCCCAGAGCTGAGCCATGATGAGATCGCGGCGCTCGAAGGTGTGAGCTATGAAGAGGCCGCGTTCCGGATCATGAAACCTTACATCGGCGACACGTTCACCGATGACGAATTCCGCGCCATCATCGCCCGCGCCTATGACGGCTTTGACCACGCTGCCCGCGCGCCGCTCAAGCAACTGGACAGCGGTCATTTCCTGCTGGAACTGTTCCACGGGCCGACGCTCGCGTTCAAGGATTTCGCGATGCAGCTCATCGGTCAGCTGTTTGAAGCGTCGCTGAAACGCTCGGGAAGTCGCGTCTGCATCGTGGGCGCCACCAGCGGTGATACCGGATCCGCGGCCATCGAAGCGTTCCGGGGACTTGAGGCCGTAGACGTGTTCATCCTCTATCCGCATGGCCGCGTCAGCGAAGTGCAAAGACGTCAGATGTCCACACCATCGGAAAGCAACGTGCACGCACTGGCCGTGGACGGGCATTTCGACGACTGCCAGGCGCGGGTCAAGGACATGTTCAACGACTTCGCCTTCCGCGATGCGGTCGGTCTGGCCGGCGTGAACTCGATCAACTGGGCGCGGGTGCTGGCGCAGGTGGTTTATTACTTCACCTCTGCGGTCAGCCTCGGTGCGCCGCAGCGCAAGGTCAGCTTCACCGTGCCCACAGGCAATTTCGGTGACATCTTTGCAGGCTATATCGCCAAGCGCATGGGCCTGCCCGTCGACCGGCTGGTGGTGGCGACCAACCAGAACGACATCCTGCACCGCTGCCTCAGCACATCGGAATATAAGCCCGATGGCGTGATCCCTTCGATCAGCCCGTCGATGGACATTCAGGTCAGCTCCAACTTCGAACGCGCGCTTTTCGAGGCCTATGGCCGCGACGGTGCCGCCGTCAGCCAGTTGATGGAAGAGCTTGGGGCAGGGGCCTTCAATGTCTCGCAAGGGGCGCTGGAGGCGCTGCGCGAGACCTTCGACAGCGGCCGCTGCGACGAGGATGAGACCCGCGCCACCATTCGCGATGTGCATGCCCGTACCGGCGAATTGCTTTGCCCCCACGGCGCCGTCGGCGTCAAGGTGGCCGAAGAGCAGCGCGTTCCCCGCACGCCGATTATCACGCTCGCCACCGCGCATCCGGCCAAGTTTCCTGATGCGGTGGAAGGGGCCAGCGGCATCCATCCCCCCTTGCCGCCAGCCATGTCGGACCTGTATGAGCGTTCGGAACGGATTACCCGGGTCGCAAACGACCTCGGGGCCATAGAGACACTCATCAGAGAACGGACCGGGAATTGACCGTCAACCTTACGACACTTTCAAACGGATTTCGCATCGTCACCGAACATATGCCGGCGCTGCAATCGGCCTCGATCGGGATCTGGGTTCTTGCCGGTGCGCGCCACGAAGAGGCCAGCCAGAACGGCATCGCGCATTTCCTGGAACACATGGCGTTCAAAGGGACCGCGCGGCGCAGCGCGCTACAGATCGCCGAGGCAATCGAAGACGTGGGCGGCTATATCAACGCCTATACCTCGCGCGAGGTCACGGCCTATTACGCCCGCATTCTACAGGACGATGTGCCGCTGGCGCTGGACGTGATCGCCGATATCCTGCGCAACCCGGTCTTTGACGCGAACGAAATCGAGATCGAGCGCGGTGTCATCCTGCAAGAGATTGGTCAGGCGCTCGATACACCTGACGACATCATCTTCGACTGGTTGCAGGAAAAGGCCTATCCCGATCACCCGTTGGGCCGCACCATCCTGGGCCCCGAAGAACGGGTCAAAGCGTTTTCCCGCGCCGACCTGCAAGGCTTTGTCGGGCAGCATTACCGCCCCGGTCAGATGATCCTGTCTGCCGCCGGCGCTGTCGATCATGCGGCACTGGTCACGGCGGCAGAATCCCTCTTTGGCGATATGGCCGCGGCACCGGTCATCCATGCGCCCACGGCACAGTTTGCGGGGGGCGAAAGCCGCCACATAAAACCCCTTGAACAGGCCCATTTCGCGCTGGCCTTTGAAAGCCCGAACTATACCGATCCGGCGATCTATACCGCCCAGATTTATGCCAGCGCTCTTGGCGGCAGCATGTCATCGCGCCTGTTCCAGGAGGTGCGCGAAAAGCGCGGGCTGTGCTATACGATCTATGCCCAGGCGGGGGCATATGCCGACACCGGCATGACCACGATCTATGCGGGCACGTCGGCGGAACAGATGACCGACCTGGCGCAGATCACCGTGGACGAGATGAAACGCGCGGCCGATGACATGACAGCGGTCGAGGTTGAACGCGCGCGCGTGCAGATGAAAGCGGGCCTGCTGATGGGCCTCGAAAGCCCATCGAACCGGGCCGAGCGTCTGTCGCGGATGTTGCAGATCTGGGGCCGGGTGCCGGGGCTGGACGAGGTTGTCGCCAATATCGACGCGGTCACGCTCAGCGATGTGAAATCCCTGGCCGAACAGCTTGCCAGCCGCGCACCGGCGGCCATGGCGCTTTACGGCCCGGTCGAATCCGCGCCAACCCTTGATGCGTTGCAGGAAAGGCGCGCCGCCTGATGTTCATCCCACGCCGGAAGCTTCGGATCGAGACCGAGCGCATGACCTTGCGCCAGCCGATCCTGAGCGATTTCCGCGCGTGGAGCAGCCTGCGGGATCAATCTGCCGAATTCCTCACACCTTGGGAACCGGTCTGGGCCTCGGACCATCTGGCCCGCAAGGGGTTCACCAACCGGGTCTACTGGGCGCAACGCGCCATCGGCAACGGGTCCGCGGTGCCGCTTTTCCTGATCCGGCGCGAGGATCAGAACCTTCTGGGCGCCATCACGCTGGATAATATCCGGCGCGGGCCGGCGCAGGCGGGCACCTTGGGCTATTGGATCGGCGCGCCCTACGCACGGCAGGGATATATGCGCGAGGCGATCCAGAGCGTCGTGCATTACGCTTATGAACGTCTGGATCTCAGCCGGATCGAGGCCGCCTGCCTGCCGGAAAACAAGGCCTCCCGCGCGCTTCTGGAAAAATGCGGCTTCAAATATGAAGGCGTGGCGCAAAGCTACCTGCAAATCAACGGCCGCTGGCGCACCCATGTCCTCTACGCCGCCCTCAGACAAGACCGCCGCGGCAAGACCGCCGCAGGCTAAGCGGGGCCGGTTCATGGTCGGGCACGGCGCTATCAGCGGTGATGGAATAGCCGCTCTCAGCCCATAATGCATCATGCCGCAGCGTGATCGCGTGTCGGCTATCGGAACCAGCGTAACCTAGGCTCTATCTTAGAACTGGCATACATTTCAGTTTTGAAAGTATCTTACAACCGCAAGAGTTGAATTTCGAGACGTTGGTCCCGCCGTGTCCTGATCTTCACTAAAAGACCAGCGAGGAACAGGTCGGTCCTATGGTGAAAAGCTTATTCTCTCTCGGCGCATTGCTGCTGGGTTCAGCATTTTTGTTGTTCGCGGGCGGCGTCAATGCGTTGATCCTTCCGATACGTGGCGAGGCAGAAGGCTTCACTGCGGCATCACTCGGCCTGCTCGGAACAGGGTGGGCAATAGGGTATGTCGCGGGATGCCTGCGTACGCCAGCTCTCGTGGCACGCGTCGGCCATATCAGGGCATTCGGGGCTATGTGCGCCATTGCAGCGATCGCCGTGCTGATTTCTCTCGTCCTCATCACACCGTGGGTCTGGATTCCTGTAAGAGCATTGTCTGGTTTCTGTTTTGCGGGTGCGGCCATGATTGTCGAAAGTTGGCTCAACGAGCGGACAGAGGCCTCCTCACGCGGACGGGTGTTCGGCATCTATACGATGGTGAATCTCGCCTCGACGACGGCAGGCCAGATGGTGCTGATGCTCGGGGACGCCAACGGCTATTTCTTCTTCGTTTTGGCCGCGATGGTTTACTGTCTGGCGCTCCTGCCGACGGCCATGAGCGCGACAACGACCCCCCGGCCCCTCACGAAGGTCTCACTCAATCTTCGGGGGCTTTGGAGAAATTCGCCAATCGCATTCTTTGCGGTTCTGATGGTGGGCGTCTCAAATGCCTCTTTCGGAACTTTGGCCGCCGTCTATGCGGCCAGGGTGGGCCTGACGCTGGGCGATATTGCATTATTCGCTAGCATTCCGATCTTGGCAGGTGCCGCGATGCAAATCCCCGTCGGGATCGCATCGGACCGTCTCGACCGAAGAAAAGTGCTGATTGGTATCGCGGGCTTTGCCCTTCTGGCCGATGCGTTATTTCTGCTCACAGGTGTGACCAATCCAGTCGTTGTTCTCAGCCTTTCCGCACTTTTCGGCGCCACGGTCTTTGCGATGTATCCAGTGATCGTGGCCCATGCAAACGACCACGCCGAACCCGGAACCTATATTCAGGTAAGCGGTGGCCTGTTGCTGGTGTATGGGTTGGGGTCGATCATCGGCCCAACGGCGGCCGGTGTGTCGATGACCTTATTTGGGGCCAGCAGCCTGTTCGCCGTAACCGGCACCGCGCACGTCCTTCTGCTTGGCTTCGCGGTGGTCAGGCTAAGAACCGCGCCCGCCGTGACCACTGAAAACAAGGTGGCGTTCCAATCCAAACCGATGGCACGCGTTTCAACACCGGAAACGGTCGCGTTTGGGGCCGACCAGGCCGAACTGGACGCGGATCAATCGGAAGGAGATGAGGCGCCAGGGGATTTGGCAGAGAAAGATCCAAGAGAGTGAGCGCCGCTCTGTTAGTGACCATTGGCCTCGTGGGCTTGATGGTCGGCGGCGAACTCCTTGTGCGCGGCGCGGTTTCGGCTGCAAAAGCCTTTGGCATCTCGCCGATGGTGATTGGTCTCACGCTGGTCGGATTTGGCACCTCCACGCCCGAACTCGTCACGAGTTTGCAGGCTGCGCTATCCGGTTCCTCCGGCATCGCTATTGGCAATGTGGTTGGAAGCAACATCGGCAACGTGCTGCTGATCCTCGGCATCGCTGCCGTCATCGCACCGGTGGCTGTTGATCCGAAAGCGTTCAGACGTGACGGATCGGTCATGATGCTGGCGACCCTTCTGTGCCTTGGCGCTGTTTTTTGGGGCGATATCAGCCGATGGATGGGGACAGCTTTTGTTGTGTTGCTTGCTGCCTATCTTGGCTTCACGCTTTGGTCTGAGAAGCGATCAAACGGTACGCCGGCCGCTGCGGTCTACGAAGGTGAGGCCGAGGCTGTTCCAGAAGCAGAGTATGCGTTTGGCAAGTCGATCTGCATCGCTGTAGCGGGCTTGGTCGTCACGATCCTTGGCGCGCGGTTTCTCGTCTCCGGTTCCGTGGCCATCGCGCAAACTGCCGGTCTTTCTGAGACCATCATCGGACTGACAATAGTGGCCATCGGAACTTCGATGCCTGAACTGGTCACAGCCGTCATTGCTGTCCGCAAGGGTCAAGGTGATGTCGCTTTGGGAAATGTCCTTGGCAGCAACATCTTCAACATCCTCGGTATTCTCGGTGTCACCGCGATTGTAAAACCGATGGAAGTTCCCACACAGCTCATCAAGCTGGATATCTGGGTGATGTGCGCAACGGGGCTTTTACTGTTGCTTTTTGCGCGGACTGGCTGGACCGTGAGCCGCCGCGAGGGCGGCGTCTTCCTGCTCGCGTATCTGACATACATTGGCGTCTTGCTTCTGGCCTAAACTTCACCTTTCCCCGAAACGGCCCTCGATGCAAAATGCAGCGAAAGTCAGGTTTGTCCGGCTATCCAGCTATTCATCAACCAGTGACCCTAGGTCTGCTCTGCGGGACCAAGCCGACCTCTAGTCCATCAAAGGTAATGTCCGCTTCCGTGTATCAAGTGCAGTGGTGAACTGGAAATCAAAGGCACACCAAGCATCACGGCATCACCAAAACTTCCACCACGCTTTCTTCGATATTTGAAATTTCATAATCGGGATTTCCATTGGATCGCACACCCAATCGTCTGGATGCCCCTCAAATTGAAATCCAAGCGTTGTCAGGAGCGCTGCCTCAGAAAGCTCAAGCGGGTGGAACGGCAGTGGGTAAGCTTCATCTTCTTCAAACTCATCTTCAAGCGAGAAAGCGCCGTCCCAGTAGGGCAATTCAAAAGGTAGCTTTTCGCCGATGTCCTCGTGAACGCCACCATCCGGAGAGACGCTTGTGGAACGCGTCAATTGTCCGTCTTTCCAAAGTGCAAAAGCGAACCAGTCGACAACTGAGTGGGTCGCATGGATATAGATTGTCGAACCAAAATCGGGGGTGAGCCAACGCTGATCGACCTGGGATGGTAAATCCCCACTGAAATCCTCATGGGCGATGATCTTCAAATCCCCATAAACACCTATAAATGCTTCACTTTTTTCGGGATTGAGAAGATCTAGGCTACCGTCTTCCTTCTCTTGGATTGTGTGCTCAGCAAACATCTTCTCAGCCAAAGCAACACTGGCCGAGCGGTCAAGCTCCGGTTTCTTGGACAAAATAACTTTCGGATCACCGTCAAAATACGCAGCAAACCAAGCTTTGGCTCCCATCTACGAAGCTCCCATCTTCTAGTGGTTACATATTCGGTTAGCCGACATTGGCGCATCGTGCAGCATCATGCAATATGGGCTCGAAGCGGCCATCCGATGATTTCAGTCGGACAAATCAGGTCTAATGGCGGCTATGCGGGACTTAGCGGTCATTGGACAACAAAGGTCTCCCAACCATCGTATTCACCACCGAGTTCAGATGCTAAATTCTTAAGCTCGAATGTAACTTTATCCAATTCGGCTGGAATATCTTCACGAACAAGATTCACAGTAAATGTTTTTCGAAACAGTCCTTTTGAATTCGTGCTTGAATTAAACCCCATAGTTCGTGCCTTTTCTTCAAATAGCGTAGCTGATTGTTTCGACTTAAACTCAATGAAGTGGTCAGTTTTTCTAGGTTTAGAGGAATCGTCCCCAGCTTCGAGGAGTGCTACTCTGACAATATCATTGCGCATTACGTTTTGTTCGAAACTGGACGGAAACAAAAACTCGATATAGGTTTTCCAATCTTCATCAAATTCATGGCCTATCTCGAAATTGTATTCGGGTAAGCTAGACATCACAGCTTTAAATGGCGCTTCCAATGCTCCTTCGGCATTCGTGTAGAAGTAATAATTGTTGGTACCATCACCCATTTTCCGACCAGCAAAAATGGCATTTTGTCCAGCAAGAGCTTCAACTTCTTCGTCGATTGTCGATAGTTTTTCGAATTCATCCTCCCCAGCGAATCCAATCTCATCCGGCTCCATCAGTTGCACTGACAAGTAGGCCATGAATGGAAAATTTGAATTTGGCGCATCAGTAATGAGGGACTTATCGATGAAGAACGATGCGGGTTTTTCATCTACAGCGGTAATATAAGCTGCGTATTCACGTTCAATGTCAGAACTAGACACAATGACCCTCCAACAAATTCAAAACAACGCACAAACACAACCGCGAAGCCGAGTGCAGTTTGCGAACATAATGGGAAGCTAACTGAGACGATTTTCGGAAACCAGCGGGAAAATCACCAACAGTGACCTAAATTCTTTACAGTGAAGTTATGCCCGCTATGGGCCCAAAGCGGTGATCCGATGAATTCAGTCGGCCAATAACGGTTCCGCTGTCCCGCATTGCAGATATTTGTGACCGCACGCGCTGTTAAACCCGCTCGATACCGATTTCTGCACCGACGTAATACCGACAAAATACCGACGTTATACCGACATGGCTTTTTCAGCGTTTTCAGCGCGTTAACCTGATTCTTCCCCGAAAGGCGCGCCGGAGAAGGATTCCAGCACTGGGGTCTCCCGGTAATCTGATATCCAATTGGTCAATGTGGAAGGCGCGCAATGAGCGCTCGCTGTGCTATTCTCACCCGAAAAAAGGACGCGCTTTCATGATCCGGATTGCCCTTGTTCTGATGTTTCTTGCAAGTGCCACCATGGCCCAGGAACGCCCGCCCAGCCATTGTCTGGCGGTGGCTGACAATGTGCCGGGCATGGCCTATTTGCACCAAGCGACCTTTCGCGACCCGGTCGGCGAGAGCACGGTGAGGGTGCGATACATCTCCCACGCCAGCTTTCTGCTGCAGACCCATGGTGGCCTGTCTGCGGTCACGGATTTCACCGGTTTTCTGGGCAATGTCGAATTCCTGCCCGATATTGTGACCATGAACCACGCGCATGGCACTCATTTCACGGCCCATCCTGATCCGGCAATCCCGCATGTCTTACCGGGCTGGGGGGCTTTCGGCCAAGGCATCACCCATCACCTTGATCTGGGTGAGATGTTGGTCCGCAATATTTCGACCGACATTCGTTCAGAGGCCGGCGTCGAACCCAAGGGCAATTCCATCTTTGTGTTCGAGGTAGCTGGCCTTTGTATCGGCCACCTTGGCCATTTGCATCATGAACCGTCGCCTGAACAATACGCCGCGATCGGTCGGCTTGATGTGGTCATGGCCGCGGTGGATGGCGGCGTGACCCTTGATTTACAGACCATGCTCAAGGTGATGCGTCGGTTCAAGGCCCGGATCGTCATACCCATGCACTGGTTTGCCGATGGCTCTCTGGGGCGCTTTCTGACGGGGATGGAGGACGAATTTGACATCGTGGAGACTGGTGGCAGTGATTTGACAGTATCCCTTGAGCATCTTCCAACGCGCCCCACGGTGATGGTTTTGTGGCCATCCTATCTACGCGAGGATGAGTGACAGACAGGTCTGGACCCGTCTTGGGAAGCTGCTACCAATACCGTATGACACTCAACCCCGCCGATCCAAAATTTGTCGCGCAACTGCATCAGGTGCTACCGGCTACGGCCTTTCGCGAGGCCGCGCCACATTACCTGGAAGAACCCAGAGGCCGTTGGAAAGGTCAGGCGGGTGTCGTCGTCGCCCCTTCGACGGTCGAGGAGGTCGCAGCGGTGATCAGCGCCGCATCTGAGGCTCGCGTGGGTGTCGTGCCCTATGGTGGTGGTACCGGACTGGTAGGTGGACAAGTCTTGTCAGAGGGGCCGGCGCCGGTGCTTCTGAGCCTTGAAAAGATGCGCGCCATTCGCGGGATTTATCCGGAAGAAAACGTAATGGTGGTCGAAGCAGGGGCGATCCTGTCGGACATCCATGATGCTGCTGAAAAGGCCGGTCGGCTGTTTCCGCTGACCATCGCCGCCAAGGGATCGGCCCGGATCGGCGGCAATCTTGCCACCAACGCAGGCGGTGTAAATGTGTTGCGCTATGGCAATGCACGCGATCTGTGTCTTGGGCTGGAAGCGGTGATGCCCTATGGCGAGATTTGGCATGGTCTCAAACGTCTGCGCAAAGACAATACCGGATATGACTTGAAAAACCTGCTGATAGGTTCCGAGGGCACGCTGGGGGTAATCACTGCCGCATCGCTGAAACTCTATCCAAGACCCACAGGCGAGGGCACTGCGCTGATGGTTGTCGACAGCCCAGAATCGGCACTGCGCTTGCTGGCGATGGCGCGGGATCATCTGGGTGAAGCTGTGAGTGCCTTCGAACTGATGCATCGTATGGGCCTTTCCTTTCTGGCTGAAACCCTTCCTGAATTGCGGCAACCTTTCGAAGACCCGCCTGAATGGTTCGTATTGATTGATGTCGGCCTGGCGCGCGGGCTGGATCCGGCAACAGCACTGGAGACTTTGTTCGCCGATGGGTTTGGTGCCGGGATGGTCAGCGATGGAATGATTGCGCAATCCGAGGCGCAAAGGCACGCCTTCTGGGAGGTACGCGAGCGAATTCCAGAGGGGAACCGGCGTGTCGGTTCAATCAGCTCGCACGACATCTCGATTCCGATGGGGGCAGTCCCGGAATTTATCCGCCGCGGTGATGAGGCCATTGCCAGTCTGGGTGATTTCCGGATCAATTGCTTCGGTCATCTGGGGGATGGCAACCTGCATTACAACGTGTTTCCGCAAAAGGGGCGAAGCCGCGACGATCATCTTGAAAGTCGAGACGCCATCAAGCGGGTGGTGCATGATCTGGTGCACGAGTTGGGCGGCTCGGTAAGTGCCGAGCATGGCATTGGCCGGTTGAAAGTCGATGATTTGGAGCGCTATGCCGATCCGGTCAAAATGTCCGCCATGCGGGCCATCAAAGATGCCTTGGACCCCAAAAGGATCATGAACCCCGGGGCCGTACTGCGGATGCCACCTGACTGACGTTTTCCTGTTGTTTCCCAACCGGCTGCGCGGTTAACTGCGCCGCGAACACCCCGGCTTGACCGGGGTCTGAGGGGGAAGTCGGCCCGGAATGTCGGAGCTTTTGGACGGGATTAAACAAGCCTTTTGGCTGATTGTGACGCTGGATGCGGATCTGGTGGAGATTACACTGCGCTCGCTTCAGGTGACGCTGAGCGCATTGCTGATCGCCTGTCTGATCGCCTTGCCATTGGCCGCAATACTATCCGTCCGTCGATTTCCATTCCGACGGATCACCATTGCAGTTCTGAACGCGTTGATGGGGTTGCCGCCGGTCGTGGTGGGCCTGATCGTCTATGTGTTTCTTTCGCGCTCAGGCCCATTTGGCGTGCTTGGGCTGCTGTTTACACCCACTGCGATGATCATCGCACAGGTGATCATCATTGTGCCGCTGATTGCTTCAATCGCGCATCAGTCGTTGCGAGACCTCTGGGCCGAATATCACGACCTGTTGATTTCGATGAACACCACGCAGGGTCAGCGGATCAAGACATTGCTTTGGGACAGCCGGCGGGCGCTGCTGACAGCGGCCCTGGCGGGCTTTGGCCGGGGCATCGGCGAGGTTGGCGCGATCATGGTTGTGGGGGGAAATATCGACCATGCCACGCGGGTGTTGACCACCGCGATCGCGTTAGAGACCGGGAAAGGAAATTTTGCCTTGGCGCTTGGCCTTGGTTTTGTGCTGATTGCACTGGCGATTGCCGTGAACCTGACCATCCACTGGCTGAGCCATACCGAAAGGGAGGGGCGCTGGTGAGCGAGTTATTCCCTCTGGACGTAACTGCCGCGCAGGTGCGCAGACGCGGTAAGGTATTGGTAGGGCCGGTTGATCTGACCCTGAAGGCAGGTGGCGTGACGATCGTGATCGGACCAAATGGTTCGGGAAAAACAAGCCTTTTGAAGATGTTGCACGGCATTGTTCGACTGAACAAGGGCAGTGTCAAATGGGCCTGCGGGACGGAAGAAGCTCAGAAACGGCAAGCATTTGTGTTTCAGACGCCTGTAATGCTGCGCCGCACCGTGCTGGAAAACCTGATCTATCCGCTGCGTTTGCTGCATGTACCAAAAACCCAGGCACGGGTTCAGGCGGCGGAATGGGCAAACCGGATCGGCCTGGGCGACGCGATTACACGTCAGGCCACGGTCTTATCCGGAGGGGAACGTCAGAAACTGGCGTTGGCGCGTGCTCTTATTCGCAAGCCCGATCTGCTCTTTCTGGATGAACCCTGTGCCTCGCTTGACGGGCGCGCAATGCGCGAGATCGAGGCGATCCTGCATGGCGCCGCTGCCAACGGTACGCGCATCATCATGTCGACCCATGACATGGGTCAGGCCAAACGACTGGCCAGCGAAGTTATTTTCATTCTGCACGGTAAAGTGCACGAATTCGGGTCCGCGGGCGGGTTTTTTGATCTGCCGGAAACGCCGCAGGCCCGGGCATTCCTCAACGGAGACATCGTGGATTAAAGGAGACCAAAGCGATGACCAAATTCATGGCTGCACTGATTGCAGCTTTGGCTGTCAACTCCACCGCTTGGGCGGATGAGATGAAGATGGCCGTTACGACGTCGTTTCATAATTCCGGCCTGGCCGAGGTGCTGCTGCCCGAAATCAAGAAGGATACCGGGATCGAAGTACAGTTGCTGGTCGTTGGCACCGGGCAGGCCCTGCGCTTGGGCGAGGCGGGCGATGTTGACGCCATTCTGGTCCATGCCAAGACCGCCGAAGAGAAGTTCGTCGCGGCAGGCAATGCCACGCACCGGACCGAGATCATGTATAACGATTTCGTCATCGTCGGCCCCACCGCGGATGCGGCAGGGGTAACGGGTGCTGCGGATGCGGCGGACGCCTTGCAGAAAATCTCAGGCGCACAGGTGTCCTTTGTCAGCCGGGGTGATGATAGCGGCACCCATAAAAAAGAGCTTAGTCTCTGGGACGCGGCGGGCGTGGCCCCGGAAGGTAACTGGTATAACGCTGTGGGCGCCGGAATGGGCGCTGCGCTGAATACCGCGTCGGGTATGAATGCCTATATTCTGTCGGATCGCGCAAGTTGGCTTAATTTTGGCAACAAGGGCGATCTGGCGCTGCTGTTTGCCGGTGACCCGGTGCTTTTCAACCAATATGCCTATTTGCCCGTCAATCCGCAAAAGCATGCTCATGTGAAGTCTGCATTGGCGGATCAACTAGAGGCGTGGTTGATCTCGGACCGCGCGAAAGAACTGATTGATGGCTACCGGCTGTCAGGTGAGCAGTTGTTTACCTTCAACGCGAAATAGTGAGATTACGTGGGCTGACGGCATCGTATTTCCGCCAGCTCACGCCTTGATCCGCTTCATTTCTGGGTCGTAAAGCGACTTGAGGTGAACCTGCGCCGAGACACGCTCGGTTGCCACTTCAAGTTCATAGCTGCCCGACATCACGAACGCCGCATCTACACCTTCGGGGTGACGGACATAACCCAGCCCGATTGATTTGCCGATGGTGTGACCAAAGCCGCCCGAGGTCAGCCAGCCCACACGTTCGCCATCGCGGTAGATGGTTTCGCGGCCCAGCAGGACGATCTCGGGATCGACCGTGAAGCTGGCCAGCAGCTTTTTCATGCCACCTGATTTCTGCGCCTCGGCGGCTGCGCGGCCTTTGAAGTCAATTTTGCGATCAAGTTTGACGGCCCAGCCCAGCCCGGCCTCAAGCGGTGTGTGATCAGGCCCGATATCCGAGCCCCAGGCACGATATCCCTTTTCCAGCCGCAGGGATTCGATGGTGCGGTAGCCGGCATTAACCAATCCGTAGGCATGCCCGGCCTGCATCAGCGCCCCGTAGACGGTTTGAGCGTATTCGACTGGCAGATGCAATTCCCAACCCAGCTCGCCCACGTAAGTCACCCGCAGGGCCTGCACCGGGCACCCGGCGATTCCGATAGTTTGAAGCGTTCCGAATTTGAAAGCCTCGTTCGACACATCGGCGCGGGTGAGTTTTCGCAGGATATTGCGCGCCTCGGGGCCCATCAGCGACAGCACCGCGTTAGAGGAAGTGATGTCGAAAAGCTGGCAATTCATCCCTTCGGGGATGTTGCGGCTGATCCAGTTGAAATCATGGGTGGCAAAACCGGTGCCGGTAACGATGTAGAACTCATCCTCTGCCACGCGGGCCACGGTCAGATCGCATTCGATCCCCCCCTTGTCGTTCAGCATCTGGGTATAGGTCAGTGCGCCCACGGGCTTTTCCACGTTGTTCGCGCAGATCCAGTTCAACGCGGCCAGCGCGTCGGGACCCTTGAGGGCAAACTTGGCAAAAGATGTCTGGTCGATCAGGATGGCGGCCTGGCGGGCGGCATTGTGTTCGCGGGCATTCGCCGCGAACCAGTTCTGGCGGCCAAAGCTGTAGACGTCTTTTGGGGTCTCGTTGGCGGCGCTGGCAAACCAGTTGGGACGTTCCCACCCCAGTTTTTCGCCAAAACACGCGCCCTGTTCCTTCAAAGTGTCATAGAGCGGCGATTTACGGCAGGGGCGACCGCTGTCATGCTCCTCATACGGCCAGGCCATGGTGTAGTGCTTGCCATAGGCCTCGACCGTGCGGGTGCGCACCCAGTCGGTATCGAAATGCGGTCGACCAAAGCGGCGGATATCGGCGGACCAGAGATCAAAGGGCGGCTCGCCCTTATGGGCCCATTCGGCCAGCGCCATGCCCGCCCCGCCACCGGCAGCGATGCCAAAGGCATTGAAACCCGCACCGACGAAGAAATTACGCAGTTCCGGGGCCTCGCCAATGATGAAATTGCCATCGGGGGTAAAGCTTTCGGGGCCATTGGTGAGGGTTTTGATGCCTGCGGTCTGTAGTCCAGGCACGCGGCCAAGCGCCTGTTCCATGATCTGTTCGAAGTGGTCGAAATTACTGTCGAGCAATGTGTAGTGGAAACCCTCAGGGATGCCGTCCGTTGCCCAGGGGATCGGGTTCGGCTCGTAGCCGCCCATGACCAACCCGCCGACCTCTTCCTTGTAATAACATAGGCGGTCCGGATCGCGCAGGGTGGGCAGGTTGCCGGGCACCCCCATGGCCTCGGTGACCATATATTGATGTTCCATAGACACCAGCGGCACGTTGACGCCGAACTTACGGGCAAATTCGCGGGTCCATTGACCTGCACAGCAGATGACTTTTTCGCACTCGATCCGGCCCCGATCGGTGACGACCGCGCGGATGCGGCCCGCCTCGATCTCCAGATCTGTCACCTTTGTGTCCTCAAAGATCGAGGCCCCCGCCATCCGTGCGCCCTTGGCTAAGGCCTGGGTGATGTCCGAGGGGTTGGCCTGCCCATCAGTGGGCATGAAGGCAGCACCCACCAGATCCGAGATGTCCATCAGCGGCCAAAGCTCAAGCGCCTCTTCCGGGGTCAGAAGTTCCATCTCCAGCCCGAAGCTGTGGGCGGTGGTGGCCTGGCGTTTGACCTCGGTCCAGCGTTCCTCGTTGCATGCCAGCCGCAGCCCGCCATTCATCTTCCAACCGGTGCCCAGGCCGGTTTCCTCTTCGAGTTTGTTATAAAGGTCAACGGAATAGCCCAGAAGCTGGGTAATATTGGCATTTGAGCGGAGCTGCCCGACCAGCCCGGCGGCGTGGAAGGTGGTGCCCGAGGTCAGCTTCTTGCGTTCCAGCAGGACGGTGTCGGTCCAGCCCAGTTTGGCCAGATGATAGGCGGTCGAGCATCCGATGATGCCGCCACCGATGATAACGGCCTTGGCTGTGGTGGGGAGGGTCGCCATGGATATGCCTCAGCTATGTTTGAATGTGTCGTGGGCCGCGCGGAAACGCGCGAGGTTCTCGGCCGTGTAGGCCGCGTAGTCGAAGTCAATTTCCGATGTGATTTCCGAGACCATGCTCCACATGGTTTCACGCAGCAAAGAGGCGCATTTCATCGCCGAATAGCGGTGCCGCAGGTCGTCGGTGAGAGGGGTCTGGAAATACTCCTCCAGCATCCAATCCTCCTGCGCCTCGCTCAACCCGTTATTCGAAGCCAGCCCGCCCAGATCGAAAAGTGGGCTGTTGAACCCGGCATAATCAAAATCGATCAGCCAGAGCCGGCTGCCGTCATCGAGGAAATTGCCGCAGAGCAGATCGTTATGGCCAAATACGATGTCATAGGGCCCGGCGGCCTGTTCCAGGACGCCGGCGATATCGATCAGTTCGGGGATCAGGGCGGCATGACTGCTGCCCCGCTCCAGCAATGTCGCGCCATAGTCGCGGATCACGTGAAAAACCCAGAACACAAGGCTAGGACCGCGCAGATGCTTAGGCACCTCGTGGTGGCATTTCTTCACCAGTTCAAGTACCCGAGGCAACATATCGGGTGCGCGTACATCCTCTTCGGTCAGGGTGTGGCTGTCGATATAGTCGAGTACTGTGATCCCACCCTCGGCGTGGATCACAGCGGGGGATAAGCTCGCGGCATGGGCCGCTCGTGCAGCGGCAAGCTCGTTGAAGCGCATGACCTGATGCAGCGGAATGTCATCGCCAACGCGCACTACGTATTTGCGGGTCTGATCTTCGACCAGGTAATTTACATTGGTGATGCCGCCGGTCAGGGGTGTTGCGGTGATGTCGCCTTGCCAGATCGCAAGGTCACGGAAGTCGGGATGGCTCATGTCTCAGCTCTCCAATCCAAAACGTATACGGGCGCCGCGGGCGCTGGCATTGACCAGCCGGTCGGCGATGATGGCGATGAAGGCGATGGCGAGGCCTGCCACCAGCCCCCGGCCCGTATCTGCCTTGGTCAGCGCGATATAGACCTCCTGACCCAGATCGCGGGTGCCAACGAGGGCGGTGATGACCAGCATCGACAGGGCCAGCATGATGGTCTGGTTGATACCCAGAAGGATCTCGGGCAGGGCCAGCGGCAGGCGCACTAGGCGCAAAAGCTGTCGGGGCGTGCAGCCCGATACGATGCCCGCCTCGATCAGATCGCCGCTGACATTGCGTATCCCGTGCGCGGCGTAACGCACTGCCGGGGCCAGGGCATAAAGCACGATGGCGATCATGGCGGTGAAATCACCCACCCGGAACAGCATCACGACCGGGATCAGATAAACGAAACTGGGCAGGGTTTGCAGCGTGTCGATCAGCAGGTTGATGGCCACGCCCGCCCGGCGGTTGAGTGCGGCGAGCACGCCCAGCGGCACGCCGATGATTGTGGCCAGAATGACCGATGCACCGCAGAGATAGACCGTTACCATCGCCTTGGACCAAAGACCCGTAATGGCGATCAGACCGGATAACCCGCCGCAGAGCAGTGCCAGACGCCAGCCCCCGGCACGCCAGCCCAGCAAGACCAGCATGGCAATGGTCCAGAGCCAGGGGATGCCCAGCAGGGTGCGTTTGATCGGCAGCATGAAATAGGTGAGGAAGAAGACCTTGATCGCCTCGAACATATCAAAGAAATTAACGTTGAGGTATTTCACCACATCATTCCAGAAGACCCCTGTCGTCAGGGTTTGTGCCTCGGGGTAGTCCAGAATGAAGGGCGAAAATCGCCCGAAAATCCAGGTTGCCGCCAGCAAGATCAAAACGATAACTGTCCGCTTGTGGCGTGCCGCCCAGCTTTGATCGGTCTGAGGCGGATGGATCTGCCCCATGCGCTCGGCAAAGGCCTGGCTGAGGCGATCGACGGCGATGGCCAGCACGACGATGGCGATCCCGGCCTCGAACCCGGCGCCGATATCCAGCCGCCGCAACGCCGCCAGCACGTCAAAGCCCAGCCCGCCAGCGCCGATCATCGAGGCGATGATCACCATGTTCAGCGTCAGCATGATCACCTGATTGACCCCCACCATCAGGCTGTGCGAGGCCGAGGGCACCAGGATGCGCCACATCAGTTGCCGCTTGGTCGTGCCTGCCATGCGCCCGAAATCCACGAGTTCCGGGTCGACTGATTTCAGCGCCAGAATGGTGACGCGTACCATCGGCGGCGTGGCGTAGATGATCGTGGCGACCAGTGCCGACACCGGGCCAAAGCCGAACATGAAGAGGATCGGCACCAGGTAGGCGAAGATCGGAATGGTCTGCATCAGGTCCAGCACCGGCGACAGGATGCGTTCACCCAGCGGATGGCGATAGGCCCAGATGCCAACCAACAACCCGCCGCCGGCCCCGATCGGCACGGCGATCAGGACCGAGGCCAGCGTGACCATCGCACTGTCCCATTGGCCAAAAATCGCAAGATAGGCGAAACAGGCACCAACCAGCGCCGCCAGCAGCCAGTCGCGGCAATAGTGGCCAAGCGCCATGACGGCGGCGGTCACCACGATCCAGCTGACCGGCGGTAGAAGGGTGCGTGCATCATCGCCGCGGCCAAGCGTGAAACCGTCGCCCAGAAGCGACAGGACAAACCGATAGGGTTGTTCGATCAGCCACGCGATGCCGCGGGTGATGTCGGTAAAGGACAGCGGCCCGATGGCGGCCTCTTCGACCAGCCATTTCATCGCGCCGGAAATGTAGGTCTTGAACGGAATGATCCAGGCCGACGGGAATTTCACCAGCCAGCGCATGTCCAATTCCTTTGCAATGTCACGGCCATAGGTGCCCAGCAGAATTGTCGCGACAATCAATGCGCAGGTGACGATCGTTCCGGGGCCGGGGCGTGCGATCATTCCGACACTCCTGCGCCAAAAAGAACATGCGCTATCGCCTTGCGGTCGATGGTGCCGACAATCCTGCCGGTGCGATCCTCAACCGGCACGGGCCCGTCGGACAGGATGATGCGCTGCGCCACGTCGGATATCCGCGCATTGGTGAGGATGGGTTCACCTTTGGCGCTTTGCCCCGCGGTCATCAGTCCGCCCGCCGTAAGAACCTTGGAGCGCGGAATGTGCCGGGTGAATTCCTCGACATAGTCCGAGGCCGGATTGACGACCAATTCCTCGGGGGTGGCCACCTGAATGATCTTGCCGTCCTTCATGATGGCAATCCGGTCAGCCAGGCGCACGGCCTCTTCGAAATCGTGGGTTATAAAGACGATGGTCTTGTGCAGCCGTGCCTGCAGGCTGAGGAATTCATCCTGCATTTCGCGGCGAATGAGCGGATCAAGCGCTGAAAAGGGTTCGTCCAGAAACCACAGGTCCGGCTCGGTTACCAATGACCGGGCGATGCCGACACGTTGCTGCTGTCCGCCGGACAACTCGCGCGGATAGTTGTCTTCTCGACCCTTCAGGCCGACCAGTTCGACCACATCACGGGCTTTGACTTCGGCCTGTGGCTTGGGCACGCCCTGGACGGTGAGGGGGAACATGACATTCTGCAGCACGCTCAGATGCGGCAAAAGGGCGAAATGCTGAAACACCATGCCCAGCTTGTGGCGCCTGATGTCGATCATCTCGGTATCGCTGGCGCGCAAAAGGTCGGTGCCGTCAAACAGAACCTCACCGCCCGTCGGTTCGATCAGGCGTGAAAGGCAGCGTACCAGGGTGGATTTTCCCGAGCCGGACAGCCCCATGATCACGAAGATTTCGCCCTCGGCGATATCCAGGCTGGCCTTGCGCACGGCGCCGATGATGCCGGACCTGCGAATATCCTCGTCAGAGGGGTCTGGGTTGCGCCGCAGAAACTGCTCTGCATCCGCGCCATAGAGTTTCCAGATATTCCGGCACGAAAGCTTGGGTGTTGAAGTCATCAGCGTCCCCGATTCTGACCGTGTGACCGGCAGAATGATAGCAAATCCAATGGGAAAATGACCGGGGCTGCGAAACAGGCAAGCCCCGGCCCAGGGAGATTACTTGCTAATCCAGCCGGACCAGCGATCCTTGTTCTCGGTCATCCAGTCGGCAACGACCGTGTCTACATCGACCCCTTCAAGATCAGCCTTGCCAACCATGGCGCTCATTTCTTCGTTGCTCAGTTTGTAGGCTTCGACGATGCTGTACGCGCCGGGCCAGTTTTCCTGCAGGCCGGACCAGGCAGCTTTCCAGATCGGGCCACGGGGCTTGCCGCAATCATAAGCCATGTCGGGATTCACGCCGACAGACGGGTCTGAATAGCATTCCGGGGAAAAGGGCGGGAATTCAACGAATTCGCCGTCATACTTCGCAGGCGCCCAATGGGGTACATAGACCCAAAGGATCACCGGATCCTGCCGTTGATAGGCTGATTCAAGCTCGGCGAAAAGGGCGGCGTCGGTGCCTGCATGCACCACCTCGAAGTCAAGCTCCAGCGCTTCGACACGTTCATCGTCAAAGCCACCCCAGGTGACCGGGCCACCAACATATCGGCCATTCGGCGCGGTCTCGGCGGTCGAGAATTCCTCGGCACAATCCTTCAGCGCTTCCCAGTTGGGCAAGCCCGGGCAACGCTCTTTCATGTACATCGGATACCACCATTCTTCGATCGCCATCAGGCCGGTCTCGCCGACATTGACGACCTTGCCGGTGGCGGTGGCCTCGTCCAGCGCCTCGCGGCCGGTCGTTTCCCAGATTTCCATCGCCAGATGCAGGTCACCCGTCTTGAGGCCAGCAAATTGCGCAATGTAGTCGGCCTGCACGTATTCGACGTTATATCCCGCCTCTTCCAGAATGCTGCCCATGATCTTGGTGTTGATCAGTTGGCCTGACCAGTCGTGCAAGGTCAGTTTGATCGGATCCGACGAATCTGCCGCCCACCCTGCCGAGGCAGTGACTGCAGCAAGCGCAAAGGCACTTAATCTCTTTAAATTCAGCATATTATGGCTCCCTGTTTCTGTACTTTGTGCATTATTTTGTCAGCGTACATTGAAAATCCTGCGGTAAAACTTGGCTTTAGTCAACGAAAACCACATTTACCCACATTTCAGATGCATAATTCGCATATATTTACCGGTAGGGGTTCTTTTTTTCTTGGATGGTGTTGCTTTTTGTGGTTTTCAAAGCTGGGAAATGTCGGAGAGGTCATGAATACACAGCGCAAAACAACCAATCAGCGCGAAGAAGAGATTTTGCACGAGCTGCAAAAGGCTGGCGGCTCCTGTCGAGTCAGCTATCTGGCTGAACAGCTGAATGTGACCAACGAAACGATCCGCCGCAATATCCGCACGCTGGAACGCAGCAACATCGTGCGCAAGGTGCATGGCGGGGTGCATCTGGTCGAAGATATCAGCGAAGCATCGTTCGAAAGCCGCATTTCGACCCATGCCGACGCTAAGGCGCGGTTGGGTGCGGCGGTGGCAGAAACGATCAGTGACGGCGATTCCGTATTCCTCGATATCGGCTCGACCACGGCCTATGTTGCGATGGCGCTTAAACAACGCAGCAACCTGTTCGTGGTGACGAATTCCGCCTTTGTCGCCAGTACGCTGGCCACGCGCAACGGCAACCGGGTGTTTCTAGCAGGCGGAGAGTTGCGCGCCCATGACGGCGGTGCGTTCGGGGCCGAGGCGCTGGATCTGGTGGGGCGCTTGAATGTGCAGTTTGCAATTTTCTCAGTGGGTGCTGTCAATGCCGAAACCGGCTTCATGCTGCATGATCTGGAAGAGGCCAACATCGCGCGGGTCGCGGCGCAGAATGCGCAGGTCAACATTGTGGTGGCGGACAATGACAAATTCAACAAGCGTGCGCCGGTTGCTCTGGGGCGGTTGCCTCGGTTTGATGTATTCTACACGGATATGCAGCCCCCATCGGAGATCAGCGACATGTTGGAGCGAAATGATGTCGATCTGGTGGTTGTCGACTAGCTGATGCCATGTACAAACGGCCTGGTCATGGACAGCAAAAAGGCAGCGCGACGTTCACGCTGCCCCTTTAGGTTAGTTCACGTGAATCAATCCCAGCCGACCTTGTTGAAGGTCGCTTGTGCTGCGCCAGCATTGCGGCTGAAGGCCGAGGTATTCGTGCTGGTATCCGCTTTGAATTCACCCAGGCGCTTGGTGCTGTCGTCATCCGGTGCGCTTGCTACCGCTGCGTATTCATTGTTCTGATTGGCAAAATGCTCCTGTGCAAAGTCGCTTGTCAGGAATTCCAGCAGCTTTGTCGCCTCTTCGGGGTTTGGGGCCGAGGATGTCAACGAAGCGGTCGACAGGTTCACATGCGCGCCGCGCCCGTCTTGGTTTGGCCAGACCCAGCCGATATTGTCGATGCCGCCGGTTAGGCCTTCGACGTCTTTGTCAAAGCCACGCAGGAAATAATAGTGGTTGGCAACTGCCACTTCACATTCGCCCGACACAATCCCGCGAAGTTGATCCGTATCGCCGCCTTGCGGTGCGCGGGCCATATTGTCGACCAGGCCGGCAGCCCAATCTTCGGCTGCTTTCTCACCGTGCACTTCGATCAATGAGGCCAGCAATGACTGGTTGTAGATGTTCGAGGAAGAGCGGATGCAGACTTTACCTTTCCAGGCGGGATCGGCCAATTCCTCGTAGGTTTGCGGCGGTGTGGCCACCTTGGCCTTGTCATAGAAGATGATGCGGGCGCGCTGTGAAAGGCCGAACCAGAGGTTGTCGGGGTGTTGCAGATGCTCTGGCACGCGGGCCTCGATCTCGTCCGAGGTGAAAGCTTGCAACAATCCCGCCTCTTCGGCGCGGGCCATGCGACCGACATCAACGGCGATGAAAACGTCTGCGGGGCTGTTGTCCCCCTCGGCTTCCATCCGGGCGATCAGTTCATCCGCCTTGGCTTCGATGCGGTTGACTTTGATGCCTGTCTCTTCGGTGAACTTGTCATAGAGCGCATCATCCGAGTCGTAGTGACGGGCAGAATAGACGTTTACCTCTTGCGCCATCATGGGTGTGGCAAGGGCAAGGGTGGCAGCAGCGAGTGTCAGGGTCCTCATTGGGGATGTCCTTTTTTCTGACTGAATTACTCGGATATCTGTGAGTAATCCGACAAAAATAGTCAAGTCAAAAATATTAACAAATCTTTAAGGTATGCGGCTGGCTTAGGCCGGTTTACGACTGAGCACTCGGAAAAGGTTGGTCAAGGCAAAGATCAGTGCGGCAACACAAACAATTGTCGGACCAGTCGGCGTATCAAGTGAGAATGAAGCTTGCAGGCCTCCAAGGGCAGACAGGCAGGCGATTAAAACGGCAATACACGCCATCCGTTCAGGTGTCGCAGACAAGGGACGGGCGGCGGCGGCGGGAATGATCAGCATTGCGGCAATCAGCAAGACACCGACAACCTTGATGGCGACGGCAACAACCAGCGCCAAGGCCAGGGTCAACACCAGTTGTTCGCGCTTGGGGTCGATGCCGCTGGCATAGGCCAGATCACTGCCCAATGTTGCCGTCAGGAGAGCCTGCCAGCGCCAGACCAGCAGAAACAGGACAAGCACTGCGCCCCCCCAGATGATCAGCAGATCTGGTTTGCTGACAGCAAGTATGTCGCCAAAGAGATAGGCCATCAGGTCGATTCGCACGCCCTGCAGGAACGAGACCGCGACCAATCCGAAAGCCAATGCAGAATGGGCCATGACACCCAACAGCGTATCCATGGCATACCCCCGACCGGATAGCGCCGAAACGGTAAGGGCCATTACCAGCGCAACGACCAGCGCCCCGGCGAAAACCGACATTGAAAATCCGAGTGCCAGAGCCACGCCAAGAATGGCCGCATGGGCGGTGGCGTCACCGAAATAGGCCATGCGCCGCCAGACGACGAAACAACCAAGTGGCGCTGCGGCAATCGCCACGCCGAGACCTGCAAGCGCTGCACGGAAAAGGAAATCATCCAGTATCATTCCGCGGCCTCGTGATCATGATCGCAGGTGTGATCGTGGTGGTGGTCATGGTCGTGACGATGACGATAAAGCGCCAGCGCGCCACCGGTGCCGGTGCCGAAAATCGCGCGGTATTCCGGGGCTGAGACCACGACCTCGGGCTTGCCTTCGCAACAGATGTGACCGTTGAGACAGATCACTCTGTCCGAGGCGCTCATGACCACATGCAATTCGTGGCTGACCATCAGAACGGCACATCCCAGATCGTGACGCACCTCTTCAATACGGCGATAAAACGCGGCGGAACCGGGCTGATCAAGTCCCTGGGTCGCCTCATCCAGAATCAGCAGATCGGGTTTTTCCATTAACGCGCGCGCCAGTTGCACGCGCTGGAACTGGCCGCCGGAAAGATCGGCCATCTGCCGGTCATGCAGATCGGGCAAACCGGCCTGTTCAAGCGCTTTGTCCAGATCAGCGGTGGCATGGCGGCGGGGCAGGGATAGAAACCGCCGCGCGGTCATCGGCAAGGTCGGGTCGATATGTAGGGTTTGCGGCACATAGCCGATGCGCAGGCCCGGTGCCCGGGTGACCGTGCCCTGTGCAGGTTGGATCGCGCCGATCAGCGCCCGAAGCAACGACGACTTGCCCGAGCCATTGGGGCCGACGATGGTGACAATCTCACCCCGGTCGATGGTCAGATTTACATCGCGCAGCACCGTGTTGGCACCGTGGCGGATGTCGACATCGCGCGTTTCAATCAGCGTCATGGTGCTGAGTCCCCGCAGTTCGGGCAGAGGCCAAGCACCTCGACCACCGCCTGTTCGATGGTAAACCCGGTTTCGGATGCGGCACGGCCCAGCAAGCCATGCGATGGCTCGGCATGGGTTTCTGCCACCGCATCGCATTCACGGCAAATCAGAAAGACAGGCGTGTGATCATGTCCGGGATGGGTGCAGGCGACAAAACCATTCATATGTTCGATCTTGTGGGCAAACCCATGACTGATCAGAAAATCGAGCGCACGGTAGGCGACAGGTGGTTGCGAACCCAACCCGTCCTTGCGCAGTTGATCCAAGATCTCGTAGGCGCCCATCGCGCGGTGCTGTTGCAGCAGGATTTCAAGCGCGCGGCGGCGGACCGGTGTGAATTGCAACCTGTTTGCGGCGCAATATCCGGCAACGGCATCCAGACCATCCTTGATGCAATTGTTGTGATCATGGGATTCAAAACCGATGGGTTCCATGTCGTGCCCTCAAACGCGATGCGGGGTTGATATGTTATAAAGTAACAACTATCAAGCCCACCGAATTGTTCTTTATGGAGATCACCCAATTGCGTCTGATCAGCATCTTGTCCGTTTTTCTAAGCGTTTCGGCGGCACAGGCCGACGTGCCGCGCGTTTCTGTCGATATTGCGCCCGTACATTCACTGGTGGCGCAGGTGATGGACGGGGTGGGCGTGCCTGACCTGATCCTGCGACCCGGTGCTTCGCCGCATCACTACGCATTGCGCCCGTCCGAGGCTGCGGCCCTGGACAATGCCGATATGGTGATCTGGATGGGGGAAGAACTCACACCCTGGCTGGCAACGGCGGTTGATACCTTGTCTGGCGAAGCACGGTTGCTGGCATTGCTGGACGCAGAAGAGACGCATCTGTTGCCACTGCGGGAGGGGATTGGATTTGAAGATGAGGCGCATGACCATGAAGAGGCGCACGAACATCATGGCGAGAGTGACCCGCATGCGTGGCTGAGCCCGGAAAACGCGCAACGTTGGCTCTTTCTGATTGCTGACGAACTTTCGGCGCTTGATCCAGAACATGCGGCGCTTTTCAAAGCCAATGCGGCGCGCGGTGCTGAAGCGCTTGGGGACATGCGGCAAGCCATCAGAACGGAGTTGGCACCGGTCAAAGAAGCACGTTCCCTGCTTTTCCATGATGCTTACCAGTATTTCGAAGCAGCGTTTGATGTTCCCGCTGTCGCTGCGATTTCACTTAGCGATGCGTCCCGTCCTGGTCCTGCAAGGATAGCGGCACTGCGCGAGCTGGCAGAAGAGCAGCAGATCAATTGCATTCTGACGGAGCCGCAATTCGATCCCAAGCTGGCCCAGGCGATTCTACCTGATGGGCATATGGTCGGGGTTCTCGATCCGATGGGGACCGAATTCGAGCCGGGTGTCGGGCTTTACGTGTCGATGATGCAGGCACTGGCGGCAGGTTTTGCCAGTTGCGCCAGGTAATCGCGGTCCCCAATCGTTCAAAACGCTGCGTAAAACTTGCACGGCGGGCTAAACGCACCCATGCTGACGCATAACTGAAAATACACGCCCGGATTAACGGCGGTTTGGGAGGACCGAAAATGACCTTTGCCACGCAGGCAGATGTGCGCGCTATCGAAGATGAGATGCCATGGGACGCGCGCGAGCGCCCTGAAACGATCTATCAGATGTTGCGCCATACCGCGAAAACCTTTCCCGACCGACCCGCCATTTCTTATCAGTTGTTTTCCGGGCCTGACGACAAATCCCAGACCCTGAGCTGGCAGCAATTCCACGATCAGGTGTGCCAGGCGGCGAACCTCTATCGCAGTTTACGGATCGGCGAAAAGGATGTGGTGGCGCTTGTGCTGCCCAATTGTCTTGAAACAGCGGTGGCCACAATCGGGGGTATGGTTGCGGGGGTCGTGAATCCGATAAACCCGCTGCTGGAGCCTGAACAGATTGGTGCCATCCTGCGGGAAACAAACGCAAAAGTGGTTGTAACGCTCAAGGCCTTTCCCAAGACCGACATTGCCCAGAAAACGGCCGAGGCCGTGCGTCATGCGCCCAATGTTCATACGGTGCTTGAGATTGATCTGAACACCTATCTCAGCCCGCCCAAAAGCTGGATCGTGCCGCTGGTGCGCCCGAAAAATCCCAATAATCACCATGCCGATGTGCTGAATTTCAACAAGGAAATGGCCAAGCACAAGACCGCGCTGGAATTCGAAGATACCAGCGCAGATCGGGTGGCGGCCTATTTTCACACGGGCGGTACGACCGGCATGCCCAAAGTGGCGCAGCATCGCTATTCCGGCATGGTCTATAACGGCTGGCTGGGCCACAAGCTGCTCTTTGATGAGCATGACGTGATCATGTGCCCGCTACCTCTTTTCCATGTTTTTGCCTGTCACGTGATCCTGATGGCGATGATCAAATCGGGCGCGCATGTGGTCTTTCCCACACCCGCCGGGTTCCGTGGTGATGGCGTGTTCGACAATTTCTGGAAGCTGTGCGAGCGCTGGAAAATCAGCTTTGTCATCACTGTGCCGACCGCCACGGCCGCATTGATGCAGCGCAAGGTCGATGCCGACATCTCGACCGTCAAGAACGCATTCTCAGGCTCGGCCCCGATGCCGATGGAGTTGTTCAAACGCTTCGAAAGCGCCACCGGCATGACCGTGATCGAAGGCTATGGCCTGACCGAGGCGACCTGCCTTGTGTCGTGCAACCCACCGACCGGCGAAAAGAAAGTCGGGTCGGTCGGGGTGCCTTTGCCCTATACGGATGTAAAAATTTTCAACAACACGCCTGATGGTCCGGTGGAATGCGCTTCGGACGAGGTGGGTGAGATTTGTATTGATAACCCAGGGGTTTACGCGGGTAACACCTATACCGAGGCGGCCAAGAACCGGGATCTCTATCACAAGGAAACTTACCTGCGCACCGGTGATCTGGGCCGGATCGACCCGGATGGGTATCTGTGGATCACTGGCCGTGCCAAGGATCTGATCATTCGTGGCGGTCACAATATCGACCCGGCCGATATCGAAGAAGCGCTGATGGCGCATAAGGCGGTGGCGATGGCGGGCGCAATCGGTCAGCCGGACTCCCACGCCGGTGAAATCCCCTGCGCCTATGTTGAACTGGTCGACGGGGCCAGTGTGACCGGAGAAGAACTGCGCGAGCATTGCAAGGTCCATGTTCACGAACGCGCTGCCATCCCTAAATACATAGAAGTATTGGATGAATTGCCGAAAACCGCTGTCGGCAAGGTCTTTAAACCGGATCTGCGCAAAAGGGCGATCACACGGATTTACAATGCCGATCTGGAAAAGGCCGGTGTGCCGGTGCGGGTCGTGCAGGTGGTCGACGACAAGAAACGCGGGCTGGTGGCGCAGCTGGAAAAGGTCGACGGTGTCGATGAGGCGAAACTGAGCGAAGTTCTGGGCAATTACACGCGCCCGTGGGAGTGGATGGAATAGGCGGAGGGACCTAGAATGGAAGACAGGGATTTCAGGCTGGCCTCGCACCCGGCTACGATGGTGCCATCGCACCTGACGCCTGCCGAGACGTTTACCACCGATGACCGGACCGAGACCATTCATTCCGCCTTTGAAACAGAAGACGAAAGCATCTTGTCGGGTGTGTGGGAATGCGCGCCCTGCCGCGAGGAGATCGACGCCTATCCGGTGCATGAGATGATGACGGTCGTGTCAGGGTCGCTGACGCTGACCCATGCCGATGGACGGGCCGAGACCTTCACGGCGGGCGATACATTTTTCATCGCCAAGGGCAGTAAACTGACCTGGGAAATCACCGAGACCCTGCGCAAATTCTACATGATCGCCGAATAGGGAGCCCAGCGATCTGCCCGCGTCAGGCAGCGTGATTTTTCCGCGTTAAAATTTCGCCGTGTTGGAAAACCAGAGAGAATCGGGTTAACACGCTGAAAACGCAGGAAATCCCATGTCGGTATAACGTCGGTATTTTGTCGGTATTGCGTCGGTGCGATTTTCGGTATCCGGCGGGCTTAACAGATCGTACGGTCACGAATTGCCAAAAAGTGGACGAAGCGGGCCTCTCAAATCTCTTCTTCACCCACCGGGCCCGCCCTTGTCCCTTTGCCTCACCTGATGCAAACTTGTGCGCGGAGGAGGAGTTTCTGTTTCACCGCAGGGTCTGCTGTCAAAAGGACCAGCGCGGTGCCATGTTTTGGGAGGAGTGAATCATGACATCCAAGACCGCAGGTTCCACACCACCGGGCAATCTGACCCCGCAGCAGAAGGGCCGCCCCACAGTCAACAAGGTGACGGCGGATGATATCACCGAGTCGCTGAAGGCCGGGTTTTCCGACTTTCTGGCGCGGCCCGTCATGAGCGGCTTTTTCGGCCTGTTCTATGCGGTGTTCGGAATCCTGATTGTTTGGTGCCTGTTCTGGCTCGGCAAGGTCTGGATGGTCATTCCCGCAGCCATAGGCTTTCCGCTGGTCGCACCCTTTGCTGCCGCCGGGCTTTATGAGATGTCCCGCCGGTTGCAGAAGGGAGAGAGCTTTGGCTGGTCCGAAATCCTCACTGTCATGGCCAATCAACGCAAGCGCGAAATGGGCTGGATGGCCTTTGTCACACTGTTCATTCTATGGGTGTGGTTTTACCAGTTTCGGACCTTGCTGGTGATCATCCTGCAAGATTCATCCTTTTCGGATCTGGATGGGTTTATCAACACCGTATTCTTCACACCCGAAGGCTGGACCTTCCTTGCCATTGGCACCTGCGTCGGCGCATTTCTGTCGGCTGCCCTTTTTTCGGTGACCGTCGTCGCCATGCCCTTGCTGCTCGACCGGGAAATCGATTTCATTTCTGCAATGTTGACGTCCATTCGCGTCGTTCAGGAAAACCCCGTGGTCATGCTCGTCTGGGCGGTGATTATCATTGTCACCATGCTGTTGTCGCTGGTTCCAGCATTTCTGGGCCTGATTTTCACACTGCCGATCCTTGGCCACACCACATGGCACCTTTATCGGCGGGCCGTGTCCCCGGCGGAGGGGTGATCCTCGATAGGTTTGGGCGGAGGATTCTCCCAACCGCAAAACGCGCTTTGCTTACTTGCCGAAGATTTGCGAAATCTGCTGTAGGCACAAAGTCATCATTCGACCTATAGGACTTTGCTGGGAAAACGGCCTTACGCCGCTCTATCGCGCGATGACTTGCCCGACACCTTGAAAGAGGGCGGGTGCCTGATGGGCTGGGCCTTGGCACGGCCCCGGATCGTGGTTGGTGTCCGGGGCCGCGATATTCTAGGGGTGCTCAGGCGTGCTGCCCGGTTACGAGACGTCCTTGTAGCTGATCTCTTTCTCGTCCTGACCGACTTTGCCGCGCCGTACCAACAGGCGATTGAGCGCATTCACATAGGCCTTGGCCGAAGCGACGACCGTATCGGTATCGGCGGATTGGCCGGTGGCGATGTTGCCGTCTTCTTCCAGCCGGACCGAGACGGTCGCCTGCGCATCGGTACCTTCGGTCACCGCGTGCACCTGATAAAGTGACAGCCGTGCGGTGTTGGGATGCAATTCGCGCACCGCCTTGAAGGTCGCATCCACCGGGCCATCACCGGATTGGGTGGCGGTTTTTTCGATCCCGTCGATGGTCATGAGCAGTTCGGCATCCGCCGGGCCACCGGTGCCGCAGGCGACGCGCAGGGATTTGATCACAAGCCGGTCATTGGCGGCATCTTCCCCGGCGCTGACCAGCGCGATCAGGTCGTCGTCATAGACTTCCTTCTTGCGGTCGGCCAGTTCCTTGAACCGGACAAAGACGTCATTGAGCTGATTATCGGCCAATTCATAGCCCAAATCCTTGAGCTTGGAGCGCAACGCGGCGCGGCCCGAATGCTTGCCCATGACGATATTGGTCTCGCTCAGGCCGACATCCTCGGGGCGCATGATTTCGAACGTTTCGGCGTTTTTCAGCATGCCGTCCTGGTGGATGCCGCTTTCATGGGCAAAGGCGTTCTTGCCAACAATGGCCTTGTTGGGCTGCACCTGAAAGCCGCTGACAGTCGACACCCGGCGCGAGAGCGCCATGATCTTTGTCGTGTCGATACCGGTTTGGAAGGGCATGATGTCGCCGCGGACTTTCATCGCCATCACCACTTCTTCCAGTGCAGTGTTGCCGGCGCGTTCGCCAAGACCGTTGATGGTGCATTCGATCTGACGCGCGCCGCCTGCGACGGCGGCCAGTGCGTTGGCGGTGGCCATCCCGAGGTCGTTATGACAGTGGGTGGCAAAGACCACGTCACCGGCGCCCGGCACCTCGGCAATCAGTCGTTCGATCAGGTCGGCGGATTCAACCGGCGCGGTATAGCCCACGGTATCGGGGATGTTGATCGTGGTGGCGCCCGCCTTGATCGCGATTTCAACGACGCGGCAAAGGTAATCCCATTCCGTCCGCGTGGCATCCATCGGCGACCATTGCACATTGTCACAAAGGTTGCGCGCATGGGTCACGGTTTCATGGATGCGATCAGCCATTTCGTCCTGCGTGAGGTTGGGAATGGCGCGGTGCAGCGGCGAGGTGCCGATGAAAGTATGGATGCGCGGGCGGGTGGCGTGTTGCACGGCCTCCCAACAGCGGTCGATATCCTTGAAATTGGCGCGTGCCAGTCCGCAGATCACTGCATCTTTGGCATTCTTTGCGATCTCGGTCACGGCGTTGAAATCACCCTCTGAGGCGATGGGAAAACCGGCCTCGATGATATCCACGCCCATATCGTCAAGCATCCCGGCGATTTCCAGCTTTTCGTCATGGGTCATGGTCGCGCCGGGGGATTGTTCGCCGTCGCGCAAGGTGGTGTCAAAGATGACCACGCGGTCTTTGGAGTTCTCGGTCATGTTTCTTGTCCCGGTTAAATATGTTGTTTGGCGGCGGCGGGCATGCCGCTATCGCCCGTGTTCGGTTCGCCTGCGGGCTCGATCAGAAGCACCTTGGCCTCGGTCTCGGCGCGGGGACGGTGTACGATACCCTTGGGCACGACGCAAAGTTCGCCTGGCCCCATCGTGACGCTTGCGCCGCCCTCCTGGTCAAGGGTGACAGCGCCGTCAAGGATCAGGAAGAAATCATCCGTATCGTCGTGTTTGTGAAAGGGAAATTCGCCCTGGAATTTGACCACCATCACGTCATTGCCGTTATAGGAGGCGACAACCTTGGGATCCCAGTGCGTATCGAAGAGGGCCAGCTTTTCGGCCAGATTTACCTTGTTCATATCCATTGTCCTAAGCTTGGGTGATACGGCGCGCCACACAATCCATCCCCTGAGCGCAGGCGCCGTTCAGGCGCGCTCAGAGGCGGCTTAGGAGTAGCAGGGCAGCACCAAGCGCGCCGGAAATGCGGCGTGCGGTGATGGTGATATGCCCTTTGGTCATCATGGCGGACATGATAAGCCCGGTTGCCGGGAAATAAAAGAGCGTTTTGATGTTGATCATGACAGCAACCCTTCTAGGTCGGAATTCATGGAAAAGGCATTAATCATCGGCGCCTCGGGCGGGATCGGATCGGCCATCGCTGCGGCGCTGAAGGCGCGCGGTGTGGCGGTAACAGAGCTGTCGCGGCGTGGTGACGGATTGGATGTGACCGACGAGACGTCGGTCGCGGCCGCATTGGGCGGGCTTGCGGGGCCGTATGATCTGATCTTTGTGGCGTCCGGCGCGCTTGAGATCGACGGTGCTGCGCCAGAGAAGACATTGCAATCGGTGACAGCGCAGGCCATGGCCGATCAGTTCGCGGTCAATTGCATCGGGCCATCATTGGTACTGAAACACGGCATGCACCTTCTGCCGCGCAAGGGCAGGGCGGTCTTTGCCGCGCTCTCCGCGAGAGTGGGATCAATCGGGGATAACCGGTTAGGGGGCTGGTATTCCTACCGCACCGCCAAGGCCGCGCTGAACCAGATGATCCATACGGCGGCGATCGAGCTTGGGCGCAGCCACAAGGACGCGATCTGTGTCTGCCTGCACCCCGGCACGGTCGCCACCGATTTCACCGCCAAATATGCCGGTCGCCACAAGACTGTCCCGCCCGCGGAGGCCGCCCAGAACCTGTTGGCGGTGATTGACGGGCTGGGCACCGGGGATACCGGTCAATTCTTTGATTGGGCGGGCAAACCGGTCACATGGTGAAGCGGCTTGTTCTGGTTCTTGGGGATCAACTGAGTACCGGGCTGTCGGCGCTGCGCGCCGCTGAGCCCGACACGGATCTGGTGGTGATGGCCGAGGTGGCGGATGAGACGTCCTATGTGCCGCATCATCCCAAGAAGATCGCGCTGGTCCTATCGGCGATGCGCCATTTTGCCGAAGAGTTGCGGCAGGATGGCTGGCAGGTGGCCTATACCAGACTGGACGATCCTGATGCCTCGAAATCCATCGTGGGGGAGTTGATGCGCCGGGGGCAGGAACACGGCACGACCTGGGTCATTGCCACGCGCCCCGGTGAATGGCGGCTGAATGAGGCGTTGGAAAACGCGCCGCTGACGGTGACGGTGCTGCCGGATGATCGGTTTATCGCCACGCTGAACGAGTTTTCAGCCTGGGCCGAGGGGCGCAAAGAGCTACGGATGGAGTATTTCTATCGCGATATGCGGCGCAAGACCGGGTTGATGATGGAGGGTGACAAGCCAGCGGGGGAAAAGTGGAACTACGACCACGAGAACCGAAAACCCGCAAAGGCCGACATGCTGCGATCTGCACCGATGCAGTTCACGCCGGACGAGATCACCGAAGAGGTGCTGGCCCTGGTCGACGCCCGGTTCGGAGAGAGCTTTGGCGCGCTGCGCCCGTTCTGGTTTGCGGTGACACGTACGCAGGCGCTGCGGGCGCTGGATCACTTTGCCAAGAACCTGCTGGACGGGTTTGGTGATACCCAGGATGCGATGTTGCAAGACGATCGTTTCCTGCATCATTCAGTGTTGTCGCCTTACCTCAACCTCGGATTGCTGGGGCCGCTGGAAATATGTCAGCGGGTGGAGGAAGAATGGCGGGCGGGCAGGGTGCCGATCAATGCGGCGGAGGGGTATATCCGGCAGATCATCGGCTGGCGTGAATATGTGCGGGGGCTCTATTTTCACGAAGGGCCGGATTATACGGACCGCAATGTTCTGGGCCATACCCGCGATTTGCCGTGGATGTATTGGGGGGGTGAGACAGGTATGAACTGTATCTCTCATGCGGTTGCCCAGACCCGGGACGAGGCCTATGCTCACCACATCCAGCGGCTGATGGTGACGGGGAATTTCGCCCTGTTGGCGGGGATTGATCCGGGCCAGGTGCATGAATGGTATCTGGCGGTCTATGCGGATGCGTTCGAGTGGGTCGAGGCCCCCAATACGGTCGGGATGAGCCAGTTCGCCGACGGCGGCATCATCGCCTCGAAACCTTACGTAAGCTCGGGCAATTACATCAACAAGATGTCGGATTACTGCGGTGGATGCGCCTATTCGGTCAAGGAAAAAACCGGCAAGACCGCGTGCCCGTTCAACCTGTTATATTGGCATTTTCTGGATCGTCATCGTGACCGGTTCGGAAAGAACCCCCGGATGGGCAACATGTACCGCACCTGGGATCGCATGGATGAAGATCGCCGCAACACCGTGCTAAAGGACGCCGAGGCGTTTCTGGCCCGGCTGGATGCGGATGAGCCTGTCTGAGCCACGCAGGATTTGTTATTCGGTCGCGTCGGTTTCTTCGGTCAGCGCGCCATCCTGCCATTCGCCGCTGGTTTCTTCGCCGGTGGCATAGCGGATGGTGCCCTGTCCCTGACGTTTGCCGCGACGGAACATGCCCTCGTAGACGTCGCCGTTGAGATAGGTGGCGACACCTTGTCCGCTGATTTCACCGTTTTGCCATTCGCCGGTGTATTTGAACCCGTCGGGCATGGTGATTGACCCCTGACCGTGGCGCTGGCCGTTATTGAACTGGCCTTTGTAAACGGTACCATCGGGGTAGGTGGCCGTGCCATTTCCCTGGCGCTGCCCCTCGACCCAGTCGCCTTCATAGCGGTAGCCGTCGGCATAGGTCATCACGCCGGTGCCGTGATTCTTGGCGTTCTTGAAATCGCCTTCATATACAAGCCCGTTGGGATAGCTGGCGCGTCCCTTGCCATCAATCACCCCATCAACCCATGACCCTTCATAGGTGGAACCGTCCGGATAGGTGATCTTGCCCTCGCCATTGGCCAGATCATCGCGGAATTCGCCCACATAGACCGAACCATCGGGGTAGGTGACAGTGCCCTGACCGGCGATCTTGCCCGCCACCCAGGTGCCTTCGTATTTATAGCCATCCGTACCGGTGAACGTGCCCTGACCATCGCGCAGATCGTCAAGGAACTGGCCCTCATAGACATCGCCATTGGCATAGGTCACGCGGCCTTGCCCCTCGCGCCGGCCGGCCACAAGCGTGCCCTCGTAGACATCGCCATTGGGTTGGGTCAGCTTGCCGGTGCCATTGATCTGACCGTCTTTCCACAGGCCGGTATAGATCAGCCCGTCAGGCATGGTCAGCGTGCCTTGGCCTTCGCGCGCGCCGCGGGCCACATCGCCATCATAGATCGCGCCATCGGGATAGGTGATCTTGCCGGTGCCTTCCTTGACGCCATTGACCCAATCGCCGTCATAGACATAGCCATTGGGGCTGGTCATCACGCCGCGACCCGAGTGCATGGCGTTGCGGAACCCTCCCTCATAGCGCACGCCGTTGGCATAAAGCGCGACGCCCTGGCCGGTGATCTTGCCATCCTCCCAGCTGCCCTCATAGGTGCCGCCATCGCTGAATACGATGATCCCGACACCCTGCGGTTTGCCCTTGGAGAATTCACCCTCGTAGACCGACCCGTTGGGGAAGCGGGCCACGCCCTTGCCCTTGATCTCACCCTCGACCCAGTCACCGGTATATTCATAGCCATTGGGCAGGGTGTAGGTGCCGGTGCCGTGCTGAAGGCCGTTCTTGAACGTGCCCTCATAAATCCCGCCATCATCGTATTGCTTGGTGCGAACCTCGGCATCCTGCGCGCCGAGCGCGGTGGCACCCATCAGTGCGGCCCCTAAAATAACCGTTCTTGTCAGTGAAAATGTCATCTCTGCCCCGAATTCCCCACCTCGCATGTCACGCGCGATTGCAGGAAATCTAGTGGACAGACTGGGGGCTGACAACGGCTTTCGCTCAAATCGGCTTTCCCTTGCCCGCCGAAGGCCAAGTCGGCAACTTCCGGGCCGCAAAACCAGACCTTACTCTAACTGCTTGAAATTGTTTTTGGCACGAGGCTGTGAAAATCCACAGTATTATGTTATTCTGGTTGTACTTTATTTTAAAAAAACAATTTTGGAGATATATTATGAGAGCTTTTGCTATTGGTGTATTCCTTTCCGTTTTTGCAGGCGTGCCTGCAGTGATCAGCCAGGAAAAATGTCCCAACACGCATTACCTTTGCGGTGGTGTGGTGTGCTGTCCCAAAAATTAGGATCAGAACCATGTCTAAGAAAATTATGGCCCTTCTGGGGCTCGTAGGTGCATTGGCCCTTGGTCAACTCATCCTGCTGGATATCATCTATCCTGACGTTATCGCGGCCAATCGGTTTCCCCGACAAACGACAGCGTCCCCGGTGACTGCTGGCGACTTCGTTGTGATCGAGGCAGATGGTCCGCGGCGATTGTGTTCGGGGCAGGTTGTCGATGAGGAATTGGAAACGGATGACCGGACCGGAATTTACTTTAACCGTGTCGCCAAGAGCGTGTATTCGGTCGCGTCGCTTTTTGTTGATGAAGAGAAGGCGAGAGTGTTGACAACGAACAAGAGCATCGCGTTCTCGGGGCAGTCATCGGCGTTAAAGACGGGCCAGCCCGGATATAACAGTTTGCAGGATTGTAAATGTAAAATTGCAGAGGCGTGGATGAACCAGCGCCAGGTCTGCATGGTGGAATCGTCGCTGGTGGAAACGGCCATCGTCGATGTGGTTGACGGCTCTCCGACCGTACTCAGGCGCGTCAATCGCAGCATAGCCGTTTCGTTGAAGGCCGATCCGGTGATTTTGCCGGACTTTGTCTTTAAGCAATGCGGCTTTGAACGAAAAAACCCCTCTGCGGTACTGGGCCAGCAGATCAGTTGCGCGTCAAAGGGTAAAGAAGAGCAACAGATGCCGCTCGATGTGAAGTTACGCCGTTTGCTGGGCGTCATACAGAAAGAGCACCTGATCCTCGCGAGTAAATGAGCGGCTGCGTCAGATTCAGGATCGCAAAACAGGTTACCACTCACCGAGAGCTTCACGCTTTCACCTGTTCTGAAATCTGCTAAACCCGGGTTTAGTAGGTTTCGGAGCTGGTGCATCATTGGATGTGCGGGAAGTGAGCATGAGAGAGCGTTTTCGGTTAACACTGGCACAGATGAACCCGACCGTGGGCGATCTGGACGGCAACGCCGTTCTGGCGCGCAAGGCGTGGGAGGCCGGGCGCGAAGCCGGGGCGAACATGGTCGCGCTGCCTGAGATGTTCATCACCGGCTACAACACCCAGGATCTGGTGATGAAACCGGCCTTTCATCAGGCGGCAATTGCAAAGCTGGAAGAGCTGGCGCGTGACTGTGCCGATGGGCCTGCATTGTCCATCGGCGGGCCGGCCCTGGAAGGAGCGGGGCTTTATAACGCCTATTACGTGCTAAAAAATGGCCGCACCAGTGCACGGGTGCTGAAGCATCATCTGCCCAATGAAACCGTCTTTGACGAGGTCCGAATTTACGATGCGGCCGAGGTGGGCGGGCCGTATGTGGTGGATGATGTGCGCGTCGGCAGCCCGATCTGCGAGGATAGCTGGCACGAGGATGTGCCCGAGACGCTGGCCGAAACAGGGGCAGAATTTCTGCTGGTGCCGAATGGTTCGCCCTACTACCGAAACAAGATGGAGGTGCGGCAGAACCTGATGGTGTCGCGCGTGATCGAAACGGGGCTGCCGCTGATTTATTTGAACCTCGTGGGTGGGCAGGACGATCAGGTTTTTGACGGCGGCACCTTTGTGCTGAACCCGGGCGGTGAATTGGCCTTGCAGATGCCGGTGTTCGAGGAGGCGATTGCCCAGCTGGACCTGGTGCGAGGTGACGAGGGCTGGCGCGCCGAAAAGGGTGATCTTGCCCCGATTCCAGATGCTTATGAGCAGGATTACAATGCAATGGTGTTGTCCCTGCGGGATTACATGCGCAAGACCGGGTTCAAGAAAGTGCTGCTGGGGCTGTCAGGCGGGATCGATTCAGCCATCGTGGCGACGATTGCGGCGGACGCCTTGGGCGCTCAGAATGTGCGCTGCGTCATGCTGCCTTCGGAATATACCAGTCAGGCGTCGCTGGAGGATGCCAAGCACGTCGCTGAAAATCTGGGCTGCCGCTATGATTTTGTTCCCATTTCCGAGGCGAGGGGCGCGGTTACGAACACGCTTGCACCGCTGTTCGAGGGGACCGAGCCGGGGCTGACTGAGGAGAATATCCAGTCGCGCCTGCGGGGGTTATTGTTGATGGCGCTGTCGAACAAATTCGGTGAGATGTTGTTGACCACCGGCAATAAATCCGAGGTCGCGGTGGGCTATGCCACGATTTATGGCGACATGGCGGGCGGCTATAATCCGATCAAGGACATGTATAAAACCCGTGTGTTTGACATCTGTCGCTGGCGCAATGCCAACCACCGGGACTGGATGATGGGGCCCGCGGGCGAGGTCATTCCGCCCAATGTGATCCAGAAGCCGCCTTCGGCCGAACTGCGCGAGGATCAGAAAGACAGCGATTCACTGCCCGACTATCCGGTGCTGGACGGTATTCTGAACATTCTGGTGGATCAGGACGGCTCAATCGCCGATTGCATCGCGGCGGGCTATGACAGGGCAGACGCGAAGAAGGTCGAACACCTGCTTTATATCAGCGAATACAAGCGCTTCCAATCGGCCCCGGGCACGCGCCTGAGCAAGAAGGCCTTCTGGCTGGATCGTCGCTATCCCATCGTGAACCGGTTTCGGGATGAGAGTTGAGGCAGCTAAATTTCAGCCATGCCGTGACGTAGCGACGTTGACGCAATTGCGGCCATCATCTTTGGAGCGGTAGAGCGCGTCATCCGCAGCGCTCAGCAAATCCTGAGGCAAGGCGCCATGATCGGGATAGGCCGCGACACCTACCGAGATGGTCACACGGGGCAAAATATCCGATCCGTAGCGTACCTGTACATCTTCAACGGCGGTGCGCAGCGTTTCGCCCGCTTTCCGCGCCTCTTCCAAAGTGGCACCGGGCAGCAGAACGGTAAATTCTTCGCCGCCGAAACGACAGGGGATCTGCCCTTCGCTGAATTGATCATACATCCGTTCGGCAATGGCGCGCAGCACCATGTCGCCCGCATCATGGCCGTGATTGTCGTTGAAGGCTTTGAACTTGTCCGCATCAAATGACAGGATGCTGAACTTGCCATTCTTGCGTCGTGCCATAGTCAGTTCGGTCCGCAACGCTTCGAGGAAATAGCGACGATTATAAAGCCCGGTCAGAGGATCGCGGGTGGATTGATCGTGCAATTCGTCACGGAGTTTTACATTGGCGATGGCGAGGCTGATATGTTCACCGCATTGCACCGCGAAATGTTGCGCCGCATCGAGCGCCTTGCGATCATCATTGGCGTCAAAGCGTATATGCAAAAGCCCGACAGTGTCGCCATGCGCCACGATGGGAATGCAAAGATAATCCTGCATTTCTTCTGGCTGAGGTTGATCTTTGACATGTCGACAGGGAAATGAGATTTCCTGATTGTCATACCGATAGTGCCGACCACGCCGCAGCGCCCAGCAGCTGTCGGGTGCGATATGGTCGTGCAAGGCTGATGATCCCCAATCGCAGGCACCGTCCAGCACGTCGCGGGAATTGGAATAAAGATACAATTCGCCTACTGATCCAGGCAACAGTTTGGAGATAAAAATAACAACAATTTCAAATAGTTCTTCAAGGCTTTTACAGCATTGCAGCCATTCGTCCAGCTCGGCCAGCAACTTTGCCTCTTGCTGATGGGCGCGGGTGTCCTGTAAGGCGTCCAACGCCTGAACCTCGGCGGTTTCGGCACGTTTCTTGGCCTCGGCCAGATCGGCAGCAGCGCGGCGCGCCTGGCTTACATCGGTGAAGGTGACCACATGACCGCCATCGGGTAGCGGTCGTGCATTTGTGGCGATCACCCGGCCAGAGGGCAGGGTGCGGTCAAATTCAAACGGGGCGCCGGAGGCAAAATACGCTTCGACCTGTTCCACCCGCTCTTGAGAAAGCTCGCCCCGGGCGATGGCGGATTTCAGGAAGTCGCGCCGCCGCCGACCCGGGTAAAGCTCATCCCGAGCAAGCTCCATCACCGCAAAGACGCGGTCATTATACATGGTGCAGCGCGCATCGTCGGACCACACCAGAACGCCTTGTTCCATTGAGTTCAGAATGTTCATCGCCAGCTCGGAATCGAGCAATTGCGATTGCGCCTCTGCGCTGACATTCTGCAAAGTGATACCGTTGGCCAAAACCGGACCCCAAATCATTACCCGGCTCCGGTTTACCCTTATTTCATTGCAAATTAGTGAACGATATCACAGTGAAAGCTGATAGCTTTCGGGCGTGTAGACATAGCCTTTGCCGTGCTTTTCGACGTAACCGACCGCAGGCCAGGGCATGTGATAGCCGACAAAGGGGATGCGATCCGCGGCCATCATGTCCAACAGGCGGACGCGTGTCGTGGCGGCGGCCTGTTTATCCATGTCAAACTTGACCTCCCATTCGGGATGGGCCAGCGACCAGACATAGTGATTGGCAAAATCCGCCGCGATCAGAAGCTGCTGACCATTGCTCTCGATCATATAGGTCATGTGACCCGGCGTATGGCCGAACGCCTCAACCGCGGTGATGCCAGGGGCGGCGCTGTTGCCGGGATCAATCATCTCAGCTTTGTCCGCCAAGGGCTTCATATTACTGTTGAATTTCTCATTCTCCATCGCAACCCACGCATCGTATTCCACAGCACCGGTGATATAACGTGCCTTTGGGAATGTGGCGGTTCCATCGCGCATCAACCCGCCGATATGGTCGCCGTGCATATGGGTGATGACCACGATATCAATCTGATCAGGAGAATACCCCGCAGCGGCCAGCGCGCTGGTGATATCGGTGCTGCTGAGGCCAGTGTCGAAAAGCACGAGTTCAGAACCGGTGTTGACCACCGTGGGTGTAAAGAAGAACCGGGCCTGGTCGGTCGGCAGATTGGCCGCCTCGGAGACTTGTGCGAATTCCTCAGCGCCGACATTGAGGCCGAAAATAGAATGCGGGTCAGGGCGGGGGAAACTGTTTGAAAGCAAAGTTGTAACCTCAAAATTTCCCAGCATGAAACGGTTATATTTTGTTGTCGAAGGTCCCAGCATCGGTGCCGCTGCGTTGGCGGATTGAGCCAGTGGAATCAGGGGCAGGGCCGCGCTGGATGCGATCAGGCTGCGGCGGGTCAGGTTTGATGTGGTCATGGAAGCCTCCGGGTTGGGTCAGGATCAAGATAGTACAGGTTGATGACAGCGGTTAGAGGATCACGCTAATGTGAGGATATGCACCAATGGGAGAGGGGCCATGAGCGGCAATAAAACCCAAGTGACCGATCAAAAGCCAGCGGATTTCATCGCGTCGGTTGAGCCAGAGCGGCGGCGATTAGATGGAGAGGTTTTATTGAAATTTTTCAATGATTTAACGGGCTATCTTCCAGTGATGTGGGGGCCTTCGATCGTGGGATATGGCCGGTATCACTATACGTATGCCACGGGACGAGAGGGAGAATTCCTGGCGACCGGGTTCAGCCCGCGCAAGGCCAGTCTGAGCCTCTATATCATGCCGGGATACCAGGATTACGGAGAGATTCTGAGCCGGTTGGGCAAACACAAATTGGGTAAGTCTTGTCTCTACGTCAATAAGCTTGCGGATGTGGATATGGATGTGCTGGCCGAGCTGGTGCAGACCGGGCTTCGGGATCTGGACAAGATCTGGACCGTGCATCCGACATAACCTGTCAGAAGCCTGAGCCAGGTCACGTCAGTTTTTGGCCTTGATCTTCTGCAAGAGCGGCAAGACCTGCGCCATATCAGGCCCGTGCGCCTGACCGGTCAGCGCTTTGCGCAGCGGCATGAACAGGCCACGCCCCTTGCGCCCAGTGGCTTCTTTTACGGCCGCTGTCCAATTGCCCCAGCTATCGCCGTCATAAGGGCCTTCCGGCAGCAAAGCCAAAGCCTCGGCCACGAACGCGCGATCCTCATCGTCGATCACCGGCTCGGCGCCGTCGCGGAACATCTCCCACCACCCGTCAAGATCGTGCAGCGTGGTGATGTTTTCCCGGGTTACCGCCCAGAAATGCAGGGCCAGGTCCTCGGGCACGCCTAGTGCTGCGATGCGTGCCTGCACCGCCTCGAAAGGCAGGCCCTGAAGGTATTTCGCGGTCAGCGGGAACAGGTCCTGCACGTCGAACTTGGTGGGGGCGGCGCCGAAATGGTCCAGATCGAAGCCTTCGATCAGCTCCGCCATTTCGGTGCGCAGCTCGACCGGGTCGCTGGAGCCCAGTCGCGCCATCAGGCTGAGCAGCGCCATCGGCTGCACGCCCTGTTCGCGCAGGTCGCGCAGCGCCAGTGTGCCCAGCCGTTTCGACAGGCTTTCGCCCTGTGGACCGGTCAGCAAGGAATGATGCGCAAAGCTTGGAACGGTGCCGCCCAGGGCCTCGATGATCTGGATCTGCGTCGCGGTGTTGGTCACATGATCCGAGCCGCGCACCACATGGGTCACGCCCATTTCGGTGTCATCGACGACCGAGGCGATGGTATAAAGCACCTGCCCATCAGCCTTGATCAGCACCGGGTCGCTGACACTGGCCGCATCAATCGAGATATCGCCCAGAATGCCGTCTTTCCACTCGATCCGTTCCTGATCAAGCTTGAACCGCCAGACACCGCTGCCGCGTTCGGCGCGCAGGGCGTCCTTCTCGGCTTCGCTCAGCGACAGGGCGGCGCGGTCGTAGACCGGCGGCATGCCCATGTTGAGTTGCTTCTTGCGCTTCAGGTCTAGTTCCGTGGGTGTCTCGAACGCCTCGTAGAACCGTCCCATCTCGCGCAGCTTGTCAGCGGCCTCGGCATAGCGATCCAACCGCTGCGACTGCCGCTCGATCCGGTCCCAATGCAGGCCCAGCCATTCCAGGTCCTGTTTAATCCCGTCGACATATTCCTCTTTCGAGCGTTCCGGGTCGGTATCGTCGATCCGCAGGATGAACGTGCCGCCGGATTTGGCAGCGATCAGATAGTTCATCAGCGCGGTGCGCAGGTTGCCCACATGGATGTAACCGGTGGGGGACGGGGCAAAACGGGTGGTGGTCATCGGCTCTCTCCTGGCTCAACCGGCAGATGTCACAGCCACGCCCGATTGTCCAGAATGCCACGCCTCTGTCAGGAAAGATGGATTGCGTGCTATTCTTTGTCTTTTGGACAAAAGCACTTAGGAAAAGTCGTGTAGGCGGAACAGCTGGCCGAATTTCAGGGCCTTAGCGAAATTGTCGTTGCGGTCTACAGTTCAGCGTTGGGGAAGCCTCCCACTGACCGCAAGACCCTTGGTAGCATGAATGATCAGAACGATCGCCCGCGCGAATCTGCCCTCTACCTTGATTGCGCCGCGGGCCACCGGTCTTTGCACTGATCATGAGGCGCTAAGAAATCTGCGTATGAGGCAGGGTGACGTTATAGAACGAGCAGATTTCCGAGCGCGGTCTTTCAGTCTCGCTGCTGAAATGGTGCGTGGTTTTTCATGTCCCTGGCCGCCTGTGCCAAACCGACATGCGGCCCGTCGGTCAAAGCATCAAGCGCGCTTTGCAAGAAGGTGATAACTTCGACCTTGTCGGCGCCATCGCGGGCGATGCTGGCAAAGGCGCTTTCGATCAGGCTATCGGCGGACAGTTCCTGCATGAATATATTCGGGTAGGGCGGTGGATCGTCGTTTACTGGTGTATGTGCCCAATCCCAGAGCAGGCGTTGCTGGCGGGCGATAACCTCGACCGCGGTACCGGGATCGTTGATGCCGGGTGAAAGTGCACGAGAGGCGATTTCGGACAGGACCAGAAGCCCGTATGCGCCGTCCTGTTCGAACGTGCGCAGGTCGCCAATCACGAGGTGTTGCATCAGGTCGGTTGCGGCGTCTTCGGAAAGACCTGTGGCGTGACCGATTGTCTGGCCTTTCAGCACGAAGTTGCCGGGCACCGTCGTGAGGTAAAGTGCTGCTGCCTCTGCCTTCATGTCCGTGTCAATCGACGGCAGGTCGATGAATTGCACATATCCCGTCATCGGTGCGGCCACTGTAATGGCTTGGGTTGGCAAAACGGTCGCGTCTGTCAGGGGGGACCCGCCGAGCGCGGGTGTGCGGCGGGTTTGCATCAGCGATGGGCGGGCTTCGGCCTCGGTCGCGCGTAAGGTCGCGTCCATGCTGCCCAGATCGCTCAGATGACCGATCCATCGCAACATCGCCAGAATGACCAGGACCACGACAATAACCGTAATGCCCAGTATGGTGACTGAGGTGCCCGGGGCAATCAGGTTGCTTTTGAACAGAATGATCGCACTGAGCGAGTAGACGAAGGCGCCAATAAAGGTGGCCAGCACCGTTTGCGTCGTGGTGTCCGTCATCAGAATGCGGTGCGCACGGGGCGTGGCTTGCGCCGCCGCTGCCCGATGGGCCGATACCATGACGTTGAGCGAAAATGTACTGACCGCAAGCATGCCCGAAGCAAGGATCGTGAGAATCGGCATGACCGAAGAGGGGTCGAACCGCTTGCTGATCCCTTCGGGGATGATTGGAGCAACCAGCGCGGCCACGGCTGGCGCGATCACAGCCAGCAGCGCCATCAGTGAGACACGTACCCAGAGGCGGCGACTGAACCGCAACAATTTCAGGATGGTTTTCGAGACCGAAAGGCTTTGGAACATGGTACCCGCTTTCACGTTTTCAACATGAGGGAATAGAGGCGAGGCGTCCAGCGTTCCGCGTGGTCAGGCATCGACAATCCGAACCCTGAGGTTTGCCAGGTGGACATCGACGAGGGCCGTCTCCTCCGGGGTAAGACGACAATGGCGCGGGTAGCGCGGCGCGGCGCGATCATCGACAATAGGCGCGTCCCAGCCGCTGGTGCTGGCAAAGAACCGTGCGGCACCTTCGGCACCGAATTCGCGCAGATAACCTTGCACCACCACGTCGATATAGCTGAGCAACAGGGTATGATCCTGCGCGTGACTATCATCGGCGTTGTCAGGAATGGCGTAGACGGCGATCTGGGGTTGGTGGGGCAAGGTGTGGGTGATCTGATGCGCCGCCGGAACGCGCGCATAGGCGCGCTCACGATAATCCAGTGCGCCCCAATCCTGATCAGGCACAGGCGCAATCAGGCCGTCGATGGTGGTGCTGGCGTCGCGAATGACGGTCAGATAGGCGACCTGCCGCTGAGTGGTATAACGCCAGATACGCCGCCAACCTCGCAGCGAGGCGGTCCGCGCCCCTTCAAATGCATGGGTATCGCGGTTCACCAGGCTGCCATAACCAAAGAAATATGCATGCGGGGTGTATGTTATCTGTCGACCCTTTGATCTCGATCAAGTGCTTTTGCCCTTTTTGCAGGCAGGATAGCGCGAGATCAAGCAAAGGGTGCCCCTGTCGATGCGTATCACCAAAAGAACCAACATCGCGATACGCGTGCTGATGTTCTGCGGGACTAATCAGGAGCGCCTTGTCACAAAGTCCGAGATTGCCGAGCGCTGCAATACATCGGAAAGTCACCTAGCACAGGTGATCAACCAACTGGCACAGCTTGGGTATCTGGATACGCAACGCGGACGGAATGGCGGTATCAGGCTGGGACGAAAAATGTCCCAGATCGTGATCGGAGATGTGTTTCGCACGATTGAATCCTCGACCCCGCTGGCGGAATGTTTTGCCGATGTCGATAACACGTGCCCGCTGACCGATGCCTGCCGTTTGCGGCCAGCTATCGCCGATGCAGCCGAGGCATTTTATGCGCGGTTGGATCAACTGACACTAGACGAGCTGGTCTGTGATAATGCCCCGTTGATGGCGTTGCTGTCCCCGATCAAATGCCCACACCCTCAGGACGCTTGATCGTACCTGTCTGACCGGTCAGTGTGATCCGTGTCAGGGGGTCTGGACACCCTGTGCGGATATCATTTTAGAGGGTGGTTTGATGCAAGAAGCAGAATTTTCAGGCCGTGCAGTTGTTACGGGGGCGGGGCAGGGCATCGGCCGGGCGATTGCGCTGCGGCTGCTTGCAGCAGGGTGCACCGTTCAGGCCATCGGGCGTAGCGGTGATAAGTTGGCGACATTGGCCGAAGAGGCGGGGGTGACTGCCGATAAGGTGATCATTTCGGCGCTGGATATTCAGGACAGCGCTGCCGTGGGCGCGGCATTGACCGAAGCCGCCGGTCCGTTGCGTTATCTGGTCAATTCGGCAGGTGTGTTGAAGCCATCACGCCTCTTGGAGGTGTCCGAGGCAGAGCTGCGCGAGATCATTGACATCAATCTGACTGCAACGCTGGTGCTGACGCAAAAGGCTGCACGGTTCATGGCGACCGAACGACAGGGCGCGATCGTGACCATCGGGTCGAATTCAGGTACCACGCCCCGCACGGCACTTGGTGCTTACCCGGCGTCCAAGGCCGGGCTGGCCCATGCGATGAAATGCCTGGGGCTGGAACTGGCTGACTATGGAGTGCGCTGCAACATTGTGTCGCCCGGGTCTACGGATACCGAGATGCAGCGCAGCTTTCAATCGGATGCAAGCAGCCTTGACCGAGTGTTGAAAGGCGATCCCGAGATGTGGCGGCTGGGCATCCCGCTGAGGCGTATGGCAGACCCGGATGACGTGACGGATCTGGTCCTTTTCCTGCTGTCTGAAAAGGCACGGCACATCACCATGGAAAATATCGTAATTGATGGCGGAGCCACACTGGGCGCGCGGTAGCTGCCACTGAACAGCGCTGGAGCTGATCCTTGTCGCGCGGCAAAGATGCACGGTAGCCCCCATGGTCACATTTTGTCTGCGATGAGACGTGCAAATCGTGCCTTCATCCTCTTCAGCGTTCCGGCTTTTTTTGGTTATCAGTCATCCTTTTCAACGTAGAGAGATTCGATCAAGATTATAGGTTGAGCTTATCTAATTGTAGATAATATCGATTTTTCTTTTTTCGAATTTGTGTCACGCTACGGGATGCGTCCGTTAAAATGAGAGAGGCCTAAAGGGCCTGCTCCCGCGATGTGGCGTACAGAGGAGGAAACATGAAAATTACAAGTAAACTTGTCGTATCTGCGGCGCTGTCGTTTTTTGCAACCGCGGCTGTCTCGGAAACAGAACTGACGGTCTATACCGCCGTCGAAGCCGAAGACCTCGCGCGTTATGCCGAGACCTTCAATGCACATAATCCTGATATCAAGATCAACTGGGTGCGCGATTCCACCGGGATCATCACCGCCAAACTGTTGGCCGAGCGGGACAATCCGCAGGCGGATGTGGTTTGGGGGCTGGCGGCGACATCGCTGCTCTTGCTGAAATCCGAGGGCATGCTTGAGCCTTACGCCCCGGCGGGCGTCGAAAAGCTGGACCCGAAATTCGTCGACAAGGGCGACACGCCAAGCTGGGTTGGCATGGATGCTTGGGTGGCGTCTGTTTGCTACAACACCGTCGAGGCCGAAAAGGAGGGTCTGACACCGCCAACATCGTGGAAAGATCTGACCGATCCGCAATATGCGGGCCATCTGATCATGCCAAACCCGAATTCGTCGGGCACCGGTTTCCTCGACGTTTCAAGCTGGTTGCAGATGTTCGGTGAAGAGGGCGGTTGGGCATATATGGATGCGCTGCACGAAAACATTGCGCGTTATACCCATTCCGGCTCCAAACCCTGCAAGCTGGCCGCCGCCGGTGAAATCCCGATCGGGATTTCCTTTGCCTTCCGCGGTGCCAAATCCAAGGCCGCCGGAGCACCGCTGGAAATCATCGTGCCAAGTGAGGGTGTTGGTTGGGACATGGAAGCCACCGCAATCGTTGCTGGTACGGACGATCTGGAAGCTGCGCAGAAGCTGGTCGATTTCACGGTCACCCGCGAAGCGATGGAGATGTATAATTCAGGCTATGCCGTCGTGGCAATGCCCGGTGTCGCCAAGCCGGTTGAGCATTTCCCCGAAGGGTTGCTGGACGCGATGATCGACAACGACTTTGAGTTCGCGGCGAATAACCGCGCGGCGATCCTCAAGGAATGGCAGAGCCGTTATGACGGCAAGTCGGAACCGAAGAATTGATCTGACATAAACAATGCAGGGGGCTGGTTGCAGCCCCCTGCGGCAGCCGCGCATCCTGCGGTAGCCTGTGCTACATTTCCGAAACCATTACGACAAGGACGATCCCCGTGACCGAGGTGACCGCCACGCCCCCGCTGTATCTGAGCATCGACAATCTTTGGAAAGCCTTTGGTACTTTCCTGGCGCTCAAGGACATATCACTTGACATCAACGAGCGTGAATTCGTCTGCTTTCTTGGCCCCTCGGGCTGCGGCAAGACGACATTGCTGCGCGCCATTGCCGGGCTGGACCTTCAGACCAAGGGCACGGTCATGCAGGCGGGGCAGGACGTGTCGAACCTGCCGCCGTCCGAACGGGATTTCGGCATTGTCTTTCAGTCCTACGCGCTTTTCCCGAACCTGACGATCGAGAAGAACATCGCCTTTGGTCTGGAAAATACTGGCCGCAGCAAATCCGAAATCGCGGTGCGTGTCGCCGAGTTGCTGGACCTGGTCGGCCTGCCCGAACAGGGCAAGAAATATCCCGCGCAACTGTCGGGCGGGCAGCAACAGCGGATCGCCCTGGCCCGGGCGATTGCGACCAATCCCGGGCTTTTGTTGCTGGACGAACCCCTGTCGGCACTGGACGCCAAGGTGCGGGTGCATTTGAGGCATGAAATCAAAGAGTTGCAGCGCAAACTTGGTGTGACCACCGTGATGGTGACCCACGATCAGGAAGAGGCGCTGGCGATGGCGGATCGGATCGTGGTAATGAACCACGGAGTGATCGAACAGGTCGGATCGCCGACCGAGGTGTATCGCCAGCCCGCCAGCCTTTTCGTCGCCGATTTCATCGGCGAGATGAACCAGATCCCGGCGCAGGCGGGGGCCAGTGGCAGGGTCGTAATTGGCGGCGCCACGCTGCATTGCCAGGATCACAAGTTCGGCGCGGGCGACGCCATTGTCGCAGCGATCCGGCCCGAAGATGTGATCCCGCACGGGGACGGCGCGCGGTCGCCCGGAGCGGAGGATGAGGTCACCACGCCCGAAAACGCCTTTGAGGTGCGCGTGGCCGAGATGGAATTTCTCGGCTCGTTCTGGCGCTGCCGGTTGCGGCATGAGATTTTCGGGAACGGTGAACTGATCGCCGATTTTTCGATCAATGCGGTGCGGCGGCTTGAGCTGGCGGTGGACAAGGCCATGACCATCGAGTTGCCCAAAAGCCGGTTGATGGCCTTTGCACCGGCGAGGGATGCGTGATGAGCGACGTAAGCCTGGATAAACTGCCCGAGGGGCCGATCATCAAGGGCAAGTTGAGCCGTGACGATGTGATCATGCGGTTGGGGATGGTTGTCATTGCGCTCTATCTGGTCGTGACGCTGGCTTTTCCGCTTTGGGCGATGCTGTCCAAGAGCTTTTCCACCTTTCAGTTCGATCTGGGGGCCTATGAGCTGCAGGTCAGCGACGAAGAGGGCAATTACAGTGGCGAAATACTGACACCCGCACAGCTGAACGCCGACTTGCAGGTGCTGAGCGACAACGACCTGATTGCCGGGTCCGACAGCCGCATGGGCCTGACGCAGTTCTTTCCCGATTTCAGTTTCCGCAGCTCGGTCATGTACCAGATCAGGAACACATCCGATACCGGACGGTTCCTTGTCGGGTCCGAGCTGAAGACCGGGACCGACTGGCTAGAGCTGGACAGCAACACTTTCCGGCGGGTGCAGATGCGGCCGGAAAAATCGACCGGTCTGGGCAATTTCATCAGCTATTTCTCGACCCCGGCGCTGTTCAATTCGATCAAGAATTCACTGGTGATCGCCGTGATCAGCACCGTTGTCACGGTCACGCTGGCCTTCTGGTTCGCCTATGCGCTGAACCGAAGCTGCATGCGGTTCAAGGGCTTCTTCCGGTTGGTGGCGATGGCGCCGATCCTGGTGCCCTCGTTGCTGCCGGGGATCGCGCTGGTTTACCTATTCGGCAATCAGGGCATGCTCAAGGAATTACTCTTTGGAGCCAGCATCTACGGGCCTATCGGGATTGTCATTGGGTCGGTGTTTTTCACCTTCCCGCACGCGTTCATCATCATCTCGACGGCGCTGGCGATCTCGGACGCGCGCTTGTACGAGGCCGCGGCCAGCCTGCGCTCAACGCCCTGGCGGACCTTTTGGACGGTTACGATACCCGGTGCGCGCTATGGTCTGATCTCGGCCGCATTCGTGGTCTTCAACCTGGTTATCACCGATTTTGGCCTGCCCAAGGTGATCGGCGGGCAGTTCAACGTGCTGGCGGTGGACATCTACAAGCAGGTGATCGGCCAGCAGAATTTCGAGATGGGCGCGGTGGTGTCGGTGGTGCTGGTGATCCCGGCGATATTCGCCTTTGCCATCGACCGGCTGGTGCAGTCGAAACAGGTGGCGCTATTGTCGGCCCGGTCGGTGCCCTATCAGCCGACCCCGAACGCAAAGGCTGACCGTATCTTCCTGGGCTATTGTCTGGCGGTGGCGTTTTTCATCATCGGTATCCTAGGGGTCTGCCAGTTCGCGGCGCTGATCAAGTTCTGGCCCTACGACCTGAGCTTCAGCCTGACCAATTACGATTTCGACCGGATGGATGGCGGCGGCTGGGGGTCCTATTATAACTCGATCAAGCTGGGGCTGTTCACTGCGGTTGCGGGCACCTGTATCGTCTTTTTCGGTGCCTACCTGGTTGAGAAATCCAACGGTTTCCGGCTGGGCCGGGCGCTGTTTCAAATGTTCGCGATGCTGCCGATGGCGATCCCAGGCATGGTGCTGGGGCTGGCCTATATCTTCTTTTTCAACAATCCGTCGAACCCGCTGAACGCGATTTATGGCACGATGGCGATCCTGGTGATCTGTTCAGTGACGCATTTCTACACCGTGTCGCATCTGACGGCGGTCACCGCGCTCAAGCAGATGGACCGGGAGTTCGAGAGCGTCTCGGCCTCGCTCAAGCAGCCGACGCTCAAGCTGTTTAGCCGGGTGACGGTGCCGGTCTGCCTGCCTTCGGTTCTGGACATCTCGATCTACTTGTTCGTGAATGCGATGACGACCGTATCGGCAGTGGTGTTCCTTTATTCACCGAAGACGTCCCTGGCGTCGATTGCGGTGCTGAACATGGATGACGCGGGCGATATCGCCCCGGCAGCGGCGATGGGGATGATGATTTTCTACACCAATGCGGCCGCGCGGATCATTCACCTGTTGGTGTCCAAGGGCGTGCTGAAACGGACGCAGGCGTGGCGCGGACGCTGAGCGTGCCGTTTAGCCGAAGAGGTTTTGAATAACCTTTTCGGCGACGGCGAACCCATGGGTCATGCCCTGCCCATTGGTCATGGTGACCGCTGTCACCTTGTCATCAGGTGTCAGAACGCGCGTTTCACCATCCGGGGAATGCGCGTAATGGCCAAGCCAGCGGTCGGCGATGCGAGGATCAGGCAGAGCGATCATCTGCGACAGTTCTTCCAGGATCAGGCGATCAACCTCGTCTGAGCGGGTGCATTCGCCTGCGGTATCATAGGCGTGCGAGTCGCCGATGGTGATGCTGCCATCGGCCTCTTGGCAGGCGATGACATGTATGCCATGCGCCAAGTGATCCGCGAAATTCTTTTGTTGATAGGCTTTCAGCGCGGGCAGGCTGGGGCAGTCGTTAAAGGTGCCGTAACGGGTGACACTCAGCCCGCCCAGAACGAAGGGGGAAAGTTGCCAATTGTCTGGCTGTGGCACGGTGCGCAGCATCTGTAACCGGCACCGGCCGAGATTTGCCGCGCGAAATGCTTCGGGGAAAATCGTGCAGAAATCATCGCCGCCGCAAAGGATCGTATGACCGGTCCTGAACGTCCCTGCCGGGGTCTTGAGCCTGCCGGTCTGCACCGCCTCGGCCGGTGTCGAGAAGTGAAACGCAACGCCATGTTCCCGCTGCAGCCAGTCGGATAGTCGCGACAGGGCCTGACGTTGATCGACTTTCCAGGCATCGGGGCTGTGCAGCCCGCCAAGGTAATCTTCGGCGGGCAGGTCTGCGACATGATCGGCCAGAACCGCAGCGGTAAGCCTGTCGAACCTGTGTCCGGTCTCGTTCTGGCGAGCGGCGCATTCCTCCAACACAGCCATTTCTTCCGGGGCACGGGCGAGAAACACGCACCCGGCCTGGCGCAACGTGATCCCGGCCTTTGGCGCGAGGTCCTTCCAGCAAGCGAGCGTCCGGCGGGCCGAGTCCAATTGCGCGCCCGGAGCCTGCGCGACGATTGCCAGCATGCCGAAATTCCGTACCGAAGCACCTTGGGCTTGCGGTTCGCGTTCGAAGACGGCGACCTTCAATCCGGCACGTGTGGCGTGATAGGCATGGGTCAGACCTATGATGCCAGCACCGATTATGGCAACGTCATACTGCGTCATTTATCTTCTTCCTCGTCGCCCGGGATTGGCCTTTGACCGCAGAGTGCGCTACATCTGCAGATACGGCAAGCCGATCTTCTGCACCAACCAACAGGCCTTATGCTAAGAGGCTGAAAGCGCTGTACAATCCCGCTTCTCTTGCGGCAAGGTAAGGGCAAAGAAATCTAATTTCAGAGAGGATGCGATGCTTTGTAAAATCGGCGATATTGAAGTTTGGCGCATTCTTGAAATTCACGCGCCTTTCCTGACGCCCGAAGAGCTTTTCCCGACAGCCGGTCCTGACGTCCGCAAGATCGTCGAGGCGCAGGTGCCGGGTGGGATTTGTGCCCAATCCGGCCGGTTGATCCTACCGGTTCAGGGTTTTTTGCTGAAGACGTCCCAGCATGTGATCCTTGTGGATAGCTGCGTCGGCAACGATAAATCCGTTCCGGGAATGCCGGATTGGCATCAGCGGTCGGACGGGCGGTTCATGGCGGCGCTGACGGCGGCAGGGGCCGGGCCCGCGGATGTCGATTATGTGCTGTGCACCCATCTGCATACGGATCATGTCGGCTGGAACACCCGGCTTGAAGATGGCCGGTGGGTGCCGACCTTTCCCAACGCGCGCTATCTGATACCCGCCGATGACGAGGAGGCATATCGCGAGCATACCGGTGATATGTACCGCGAAAGTGTGCTGCCGGTGATCGAGGCAGGGCAGGCGGAACTAGTCCAAGCCGGGCATATGCTGGGAGATCATGTGAGCCTGATCCCGACACCGGGGCACACGCCGGGCCATGTTTCGGTTCTGGTCAAAAGTGCCGGTCAGGAAGCAGTGATTACCGGCGATGCGCTGCATTCGACCGTGCAATGCAAATATCCCGATTGGCATTTCAAATACGATCTGGATGCGCCGCGGGCGGTGGCGTCACGCAGGCGCCTGCTGGAAAGCGCTGCCGAGACCTGCTGCACCGTTCTGGGCAGCCACTTTGCGTTGCCGTCTATCGGTCGGGTGGCAGCAGAAAAAGAGGCTTTTCGATGGGAAGCGCGGTGAACTGAAATTCCGTTGGTACCAAGACGCCGGTGTCCGTCCTCAGACCTCGCCGAAGAGATTGAGGGAATAGGCGACGTGTCGTGTCATCATGAAGTCGGCCTCGACAGGGTCGATACCAGCAGGTTACCGCCGATGATCAGGCCGGCAAAGCCGCCTGCGTTAAAATAATTTCTAACAACTTAGTTGCCTTGGGAATTTCGCCGAGCACTGTTTGACTGTCAGTACAGGTGTTGCGACGACGGTTAGATTGTGGGCCTCCGCAGCCGTTTTACGTGCTTTGCAAAGTTAATTATCAGCGACGCTGAAAACTGCGCCAAATTTTTCTTCTTTCAACCAGCGGATGAACGCCGGTTTGCTCCGTGAACAAATCCCTCTTGCTCCGACTCACTTTGTATACTAAAGCACGCTGAAATCTGATCGGGAGAACCGGCAATGCCGGTGCCGAAGGAGCAACCGCCCCGGAAACTCTCAGGCCTTAAGGACCGATTGGATTGCAAAACTCTGGAGAGTGGTGCAGGCTTGCACCCGCCGAAGGGATAGCGATCTCAGGCGAAAGGACAGAGGGGGCATCGTTGCAGACCATTGATGGTTTGTGAAACCGATGCCGGACAGATCGACAGATTTTTCCCCGGCGACCAAATGGGAGGAAAGCGATGAGCGATCTGAAGACGACTCCGTTGCGTGACCTGCATGTTGAGCTGGGCGGCAAGATGGTGCCCTTTGCCGGTTATGAAATGCCCGTACAGTATCCGCTGGGCGTGATGAAGGAACATCTGCACACCCGCGCCAAGGCCGGTCTGTTTGACGTCAGTCACATGGGCCAGGTCATCGTGTACGCGGGCGGCAGCTATGAGGCCGCCGCGCTGGCGATGGAAAAGCTGGTGCCGGTCAACCTGGCGGGGCTGGGCAAGAATCGGCAGCGCTATGGGTTTTTCACCAATGAGCAGGGCGGCATCATGGACGATCTGATGATCGCCAATCGCGGTGATCACATGTTTGTCGTGGTCAATGCTGCCTGTAAAGAAGGCGATATTGCCCATATGCGCGAAGGGCTTGGCGATTGTTCGGTCGATGAGATTGAAGATCGCGCGCTGCTTGCGTTGCAAGGCCCGGCGGCAGAGGCTGTGCTCTCGGCCATTGTGCCGGAAGCGGCTGAAATGAAGTTCATGGATGTGGGCATGTTCGGCTCGGATTATGACGAGCTCTGGATCTCGCGCTCGGGCTATACCGGCGAGGACGGCTATGAGATTTCCGTAAGCAATGAGAATGCCGTGGCGCTGGCCAAAGCGCTTTTGGCGCATGAGGATGTGGAACCCATCGGTCTGGGTGCGCGCGATAGTCTGCGGCTGGAAGGCGGTCTGTGTCTTTATGGTAATGACATTGACAGCACCACCAGCCCGGTTGAGGCGGCGCTCACTTGGGCAGTCCAGAAAGTTCGCCGCAGGGGCGGAGAGCGCGAGGGCGGGTTCCCCGGCGCAGACCGTATCCTGGACGAATTCGAGAATGGCGCCAGCCGGACCCGCGTTGGATTGCGCCCCGAGGGCCGCGCGCCGATGCGCGAAGGCACACCGCTATATGCCGCCGCCGAGGGCGGCGAACAGGTGGGTCACGTAACCTCGGGCGCGTTCGGGCCAACGATCGAAGGGCCGATGTCGATGGGCTATGTGTCCAGCGATCTGGCCGCCGAGGGCACACAACTATTTGGGGAAGTGCGGAACAAGCGCCAGCCGGTTTCGGTCGCGACGATGCCCTTTACCCCTGCCAATTTCAAACGCTGATCAACCAAGGGAGAAACCTGATGAAATACACCGAAGAACACGAATGGCTGCGCGTCGAAGATGATGTTGTGGTGGTGGGTATTACCGCCCATGCCAGCGAGCAACTGGGCGATGTGGTCTTTGTCGAGCTACCCGAGGTGGGCACGGAAGTGTCAAAGGATGACGACGCCGTCGTGATCGAGTCGGTGAAAGCCGCCAGCGACATTCTGGCCCCGATTGACGGTGAGATCGTCGAAGTGAACGACGTGCTGGCGGACGAACCGGGCAAGGTCAACGAAGACCCCGAGGGCGATGCGTGGTTCTTCAAGCTCAAACCCAGCGATCCCAGCCAAATGGACGATTACATGGATGAAGCTGCCTATAAGAAATTTATCGGCTGACATCCAAGATTCGCCGGCGATGTCGGCACCAATTTTTTTGCCAACGATATGTAGGCGCATTTCATTGCGCCTACCCCCTACCTGATGGAGTGTGGAATGGCCTTCGAACCGACAGACTATCTACCCTATGATTTCGCTAACCGACGTCATATCGGGCCTTCGCCCGAAGAGATGAGCGAGATGCTGCAGACGCTGGGCGTCGGCAGCCTGGACGAGTTGATCGACCAGACCGTGCCCAAGAATATCCGCCAGGAAGAGCCGCTGGATTTCGGGCGCCCAATGTCCGAGCGGGAACTTTTACACCACATGCGATTGACGGCTGGCAAGAACAAGGTTCTGACCTCGTTGATCGGGCAGGGGTATCACGGCACTGTGACGCCGCCCGCAATCCAGCGTAACATTCTGGAAAACCCGGCCTGGTACACCGCCTACACGCCTTACCAGCCCGAAATTTCGCAAGGTCGGCTTGAAGCACTTCTGAACTTTCAGACCATGGTCAGCGATCTGACCGGGCTTGAGATTGCTAATGCTTCGCTTCTGGACGAGGCCACCGCCTGCGCCGAAGCGATGACGATGGCGCAACGGGTGTCAAAATCAAAAGAAAAAGCATTCTTTGTCGACAGGGATTGCCACCCACAGAACATCGCGGTGATCCAGACACGGGCCGAACCACTGGGGATTGAGGTAATCGTCGGCAATCCTGACAAGATGGATGCCAGTAAGGTCTTTGGCGGTATCTTCCAGTATCCCGGAACCTATGGCCACGTGCGTGATTTCACCGACCACATCGCACAGCTGCATGAGCATAAGGGCATCGGCATCGTCGTCGCTGACCCGCTGGCGCTGACGCTGTTGAAGGAACCTGGCGCGATGGGCGCCGATATCGCCGTGGGCAGCACCCAGCGTTTTGGCGTGCCACTGGGCTATGGCGGGCCGCACGCGGCCTATATGGCCTCGAAGGATGCGCATAAACGGTCGATGCCCGGACGCATTATCGGCGTCAGCATCGACGCCAATGGCAACCGCGCCTACCGCCTGTCGCTGCAAACCCGCGAACAGCATATCCGCCGCGAAAAGGCGATGTCGAACGTTTGTACAGCACAAGCGCTGTTGGCGGTGATGGCATCGATGTACGCGGTTTTCCACGGACCCAAGGGGCTGAAAGCCATCGCACAGCGCATCCATCGCAAGACGGTGCGCCTGGCCGAAGGGCTGGAAAAGGCGGGTTTCAAGGTCGATCCCAAGGTGTTCTTCGACACGATCACCGTGGATGTCGGCCCGTTGCAGGCGGCGGTGATGAAATCGGCTGTCGACGAAAAGATCAACCTGCGCAAAGTTGGTGAGACCCGCGTGGGCATCAGCCTGGACGAATGCACAAGGCCGGAAAACATCGAGGCGGTCTGGCGCGCCTTCGGGATCTTCGAGAAGGACGACCATTTCGAGCCAAAATACCGTGTTCCGCCCGAGATGCACCGCAAGTCTGACTATCTGACACATCCGATCTTCCACATGAACCGGGCCGAGACCGAGATGATGCGCTATATGCGGCGTCTGGCGGATCGCGATCTGGCGTTGGATCGGGCAATGATCCCTCTGGGAAGTTGTACAATGAAGCTGAATTCGGCGGCAGAGATGATGCCGGTCAGTTGGCGCGAGTTTTCACGTATGCATCCGTTCGTGCCTGCCAACCAGGCAGAGGGTTACAAAGAACTGATCGATGATCTGAGTGCGAAATTATGCACCATCACAGGATATGACGGTTTGTCGATGCAGCCCAATTCGGGTGCTCAGGGTGAATATGCGGGACTATTGAGCATTGCCGCCTATCACCGGGCAAATGGCGAAGGTCATCGCAACATCTGCCTAATCCCGATGAGCGCCCACGGTACCAACCCGGCAAGTGCCATGATGGTGGGCTGGAAGGTCGTTCCTGTTCAGTCGAAAGAAAACGGCGATATTGATGTCGAGGATTTCCAGGCCAAGGTTGAACAGCATTCGGAAAACCTGGCGGGCTGCATGATTACCTATCCCAGCACGCATGGCGTGTTCGAAGAAACGGTGAAAGACGTATGCAAACTGGTGCATGATCACGGTGGGCAGGTCTATATCGACGGGGCCAACATGAATGCCATGGTGGGTCTTTCCCGCCCCGGCGATCTGGGCGGCGACGTGAGCCACCTGAACCTGCATAAGACCTTCTGCATCCCGCATGGCGGCGGCGGCCCCGGCATGGGACCTATCGGCGTCAAGGCGCATCTGATCCCGCATCTGCCGGGCCATCCGGAAACCGGTGGTGAGCAGGGGCCAGTATCGGCGGCGCCTTTCGGGTCTCCCTCGATCCTGCCAATCAGTTGGGCCTATATCCTGATGATGGGTGGCGAGGGGCTGACGCAGGCCACGCGCGTTGCGATTTTGAACGCCAACTATATCGCCAAGCGTTTGGAAGGGTCTTATAACGTGCTTTATCGTGGCGGTAATGGCCGGGTCGCGCATGAATGTATCATTGATACGCGACCTTATGCAGACAGCGCTCATGTGACGGTCGATGATATCGCCAAGCGCTTGGTCGACAGCGGCTTCCACGCCCCGACAATGAGCTGGCCAGTAGCAGGCACTCTGATGGTGGAGCCCACAGAGAGTGAGACCAAGGCCGAGCTGGACCGGTTTTGCGATGCGATGCTGGCGATCCGCGAAGAGATCCGCGATATCGAAGACGGCAAGATCGACGCGGAAAACAACCCGCTTAAGAACGCTCCGCACACGGTCAACGATCTGGTGGGCGATTGGGATCGGCCCTATAGCCGCGAACAGGGATGTTTCCCGCCAGGCTCATTCAGGGTTGATAAATACTGGCCGCCGGTGAACCGTGTCGACAACGTTTATGGCGACCGCCATCTTGTCTGCACCTGCCCGCCGATGGACGAGTACGCCGAAGCAGCAGAGTGATCTGAGCGAGAAAATAAGAGGGCGGTCTTTCGAAGGACCGCCCTTTTTCATTGGTGCTGAAAATGTTTTCTGAAATCAGGAACAGAGCGTTTGGGGATTTGGGGAATCGCTCTGATCCTTGGAATGCCGGAATAATGTTGCAGGCTCGTGACAATCTGCGTCGAAACGGATCGGCGCGCGCATTCTTGCGGCCCGCGCAGGATTGGCGGGACGCTCGCGATTGGACCGAACGCGACGCAGACGCAGGACGATGCCGAAGATGCCTATGGCGATATAGCTGGTCTGGATCATGAAAGCGGGCAGGTTATAGGCGGTGGTCAGGCTGACCAGTACAAAACTGGCAGCAGTGACCTGTACCATGGGAAAGGCAATGCCGTTGCCGCACATGAACCCGCTTTGGACCGAAAAGAAACCACCGATATAAATCATGAAACCGATGACGCCTATAAGTTCGGCAATGTCGGGATAGGACCGGATGAACTCGATAATGGTTTGCACGCTGTTTCCCTTTAACTTCCTAAAACGAAATGTCGTTATTCAGTAAAACATGTCCGGTTTGGTGGCCGGTATGAACATAATCACACTATCGGGGATGAAATAGCCGGGTTAGTCAGGTTTCCCTTACCCAAAGGATGCAAGTGTTTCGAATTTTTCGGATTTGGGTAGATGTCTTATTTGTCATGAACTTCATGACACTTTTGGCGGAAGTGCGGGCGCTAGCGGGTATGACAAACAATGTTTGACGTGCCGGGTATTGTAGCGCTGGATTTTAGCAGCTGGGATCAGTCGCGGGCACGCAGGATGCGTGAGGGACGAGCGGATAGAGGCCCCAAAGCAAAGGCCAGCCCTGCCAGAAGTGACACGCCAACCCCGCCTGAGATGATTGCGGCTGCTGAGTTCCAGTTGATGTTGAAACTGGTCTCCATGATGTAATGACTGACAGCCCAGCCGCCCAACAAACCGGCGCCAAGCGCGACCCCACCCGCAGCAAGGCCCAGTAGCAGCGCTCTGAGTGTCAGGCTGGTCAGGATTTGCCCCCGGGTTGCGCCCAAGGTCTTGAGTACGGCGGCTTCGTGCCGTCTTGCCTGCTGGTCCGCAGCTGCGGCCCCGATCAGAACCAGAAAACCAGTCAGCAGCGTGGCTGATGCCCCCCATGCCGAGGCGCGAGCCAGACCGTTCAGCAACTCAGCCACGCGGTCAACCGCGTCGCGCACGCGAATGGCGGTAACATTGGGGAAGGTACTGGTTATGTCGTTCAGGATAGCGGTTTCGGCTGCGGGCTCTGCGTAGGTTGTCGCGATGAATGTGTGTGGCGCGCCCTCCAACGCAGAGCGGTTCATCACCATGACAAAGCCCATGCCCGCAGTGGAAAAGTCAACTTCGCGCAGGCTGGTGAGCGTCGCCGTTATGTCGCGCCCCAGGATGTTGACGGTGATGAGATCGCCAAGCTTTAATCCTATCTCGGCGGCTTCTTCTGCGGCAAAGCTGATCTGCGGCGGGCCGTCATATTCTTCGCCCCACCATTCACCGGCAGTGATTGTGGTGCGGTCAGGCATGGGGCCAGCGTAAGTGATGCCTCGGTCGCCTTCGACAACCCAGTGCCCACCCGCCACTTCGCGCGCTGGCTTGCCGTTGATCTGCGTAAGAAAGCCCCGCAGCATTGGCGCACGATCGACCTTCGAGACTGCCGGGTCCGAATTGAGGCGTTCCAGAAACCCCGGCATCTGGTCCTTTTGCAGATCGACAAAGAAAAAACTTGGGGCGCGTGGGGGAAGATCGTTGGAAATGGCACCGCGCAGGTTGGCGTCGATTTGACCGATTGCGGCCAACACCGACAGGCCGAGGCCCAATGACAGCACGACCGGAACCGTCGTTGCCCCCGGGCCGCCGATGGCACCCAAGGCCCAGCTAAGGGCCGGGCGGCGGCGAATGTGGGGGCGGGATCTATGGGCCAGCCAACGGATCAGGCTTGCCGAGAGCGCTAACAGAGCCAGCGCGGCAGTAATGCCCCCCAGCATCCACAATGTCAGGCGAGCATTGCCGGAAAACCAGATCGCGGCAGCCAACAACGCTGCGATGAGCGCTGCCGTTGCAATCAGGAAGATTGCGCGTGGTAGCTTTGCATCAATTTGCATCCCTTCACGAAAAAGCGTGGCGGCGCGTACGTCTTGCGTACGAGCCAGCGGCCAAAGTGTGAAGATCAGGATGGTGAGCGTACTATAAAGGACCGCCTCGGCAATGGGCGCAGGGTAGGTGGCAAAGACAGCGGGCACGGGCAGCTGTGCCTCGATCAGGGGGGCCAGCAGGATGGGCAGACCGATCCCTAGCCCAAGGCCGATAACGAGACCCACGAAGGCCAATGCCGCCACTTGCAGAAAATAGGTCAGAAAGATGGTTTTTTGATCTGCCCCCAAAGTGCGTAGCGTCGCAATGGTCTGAGTCTTGCCGGACAAAAAGGCACGCAACGCGGCCGAGATGCCAACCCCGCCCACTGCCAGGCCGCTGAGCCCGACAAGCACCAGAAAGGCGCTGAGGCGGGTGACGAACCGGGTCACGCTGGGCGCGCCGTTACGGGCATCGAGCCAGCGCATTCCGGTGCCGTCGAACTGTTTTTCCGCCGCCTGCTGCATGGCGGTCAGATCGGTCCCGGGGGGCAGCAGCAACCGGTATTTAGTGGAGAAAAGCGTTCCGGGCACCAGCAGACCCGAGTTTTCCAGCGACGGCGTGGCGACGATGGTGCGCGGACCAAGGGCGAAACCACTGGCGATGCCGTCGGGTTCCTCGATCAATCGCGCCATCAGACGAAAGTCTTGCGTGCCGAGGCGGAATGTATCCCCTGCCTTCAACCCGAGGCGATCCGCCAGCAAAGGTTGCATGACCGCGCCGGGCAGCCCGCCTTGACCCGCCAGCGCGGTCGCAAGCGGCATCTCCGGTTCCAACTTGACCTCACCCGCTAGTGGATAGGCCGTGTCCACGGCCTTGACTTGGCTCAGGCTGCGCTCACCCCCTGGTATCGTCGCCATAGAGCGAAAATCAACGATTTCAGAAGTTTGATCGGCCACGCCGCGCATCCATTCCCGCTCGGCATCGGTGGCGAAACGATAGGTGAATTCCATCTCGGCATCGCCGCCCAGAAGGGTGGCACCTTCGGCTTCGAGCCCGGCGCCGATGCTTTCACGAATGGTGCCAACAAGGGCTATGGCTGCAACGCCAAGGATGATACAGGCCAGAAATATGCGGAATCCACGCAGGCCGCCTCGTAGTTCCCGGCGGGCCAGCCGTGCGGCGGTGGCCAGGCTCATTCGGCGGCCTCAGGCCGGGCTTTTTCGGGGGCGACCCGACCATCATGCAAGGTGATCATACGGTCACAGCGATTGGCCAGATCAGGCGCATGGGTGACCAGAACCAGTGTCGTGCCGTGCCGTTCCTGCAGGCCGAACAGCAGGTCGACGATGGCCGCGCCATTAGCGCTATCAAGGTTGCCGGTCGGTTCATCCGCCAGCACGATATCGGGGCGCGGAGCGGCGGCGCGAGCCAGCGCTACGCGCTGCTGTTCGCCGCCAGACAGTTGCGAAGGGTAGTGGCCCGCACGGTCGGCTAGGCCCACGGCCTCAAGCTCTTCGGCGGCGCGGGTATGGGCGTGCCTGTGCCCCGCCAGTTCCAGCGGAGTGGCGACGTTTTCCAGCGCCGTCATGGTAGGGAGCAGGTGAAACGACTGGAACACGACGCCAAAGTGATGGCGGCGCAGGCGCGCCAGCTGATCTTCGGACATGGCCGACAGGTCTTGGCCCAGGGCGGTTACGGTTCCGGAGGTCGCACGTTCCAGCCCGCCCATCAGCATCAGCAGCGAGGATTTGCCCGACCCCGAGGGGCCGACAAGCCCGACACTTTCGCCGCGGTGGACATCCAATGTGATCCCCTTAAGTATCTGCACCAACCCGGCGTTGCCCGTCAGTGAGAGCGTGGCACCGGAAAGAGACAGGATAGGGTCGTCCATGAGAGTGCGCCTGATTGCAAAAGATTTTCTGACATATGGGTGTTTGGCCCTGCAAGGCAAGGCGGTGGCCCTGTTTCTTTTGTTGGCAGGCCCCACCTGGTCCGAGGAGTTTACGGTATTGGCGCTCGGCGACAGCCTGACGCAAGGCTACGGTTTGGTTGAGGAAGAGGGTTTTGTGCCGCAGTTGCAGTCGTGGCTGGACGGGCAGGGCGCTGACGTTGTGCTGATCAATGGCGGGGTGTCCGGTGACACCACGGCAGGTGGGGCCGCACGGGCAGATTGGAGCCTGACGCCAGAGGTGGACGCCATGATCCTGGCACTAGGCGCCAATGACATGTTACGAGGGATCGATCCGGCGATCAGCCGCGCAAATCTGGCGAAGATTTTGCAAGTAGCTTCGGGTAAGAACATCAAGGTGTTGCTGGTGGGCTTCCGCGCGCCGGGCAATTATGGCCCTGAATTCAAAGTGGAATTCGATGCCATCTATCCCGATTTAGCGGCGCAATTTGGCGTAGGGCATGCCGAGGATTTCTTTGCCGGACTCGTTGGAGTGACACCTGAAGATTGGCAGGTTTTCTTTCAGCCCGATGGGATACACCCCAATGCAGAGGGCGTTGCCCGGATTGTTGCTAATTTGGGGCCAGCGGTACTACGGTTGGTTCCAGAGGAATAGTAAAAACCATGAGCTTTAAGTAACCCGAATGTGATTGGGACGTTACACGAATGCATCCGATACTGTGATCGATTTTAGGATTGCTCATACAAGGTGCAGAACATTGAAAAAGAACCGAAAAAAGCCATCGCCCAAACGTTCGGCCAAACCCGCAGATGCCAAGACCACGGCTGAAAAGGAGACGCTTGAAGGCCGCCGGCGTTTTCTGCGACTTGCTCGCAATGCTGCGATCGCCTTGCCGGTTTTGGTCGGAGGCACTGTATTTTCGGTCAGATCGGTGCAAGCAACGATCTGCGAGGCGGATCTGACCAAGATCGGCAAAGGAAAGCCGTCTGTCGTGCAGATCCATGATCCGAATTGCAGCTTGTGCCGTACGTTGCAGAGTCAAACCCGCAAAGCACTCAAATCATTCGATGACGAGGCGATTACGTTTCTGGTGGCTGATATTAACACCGTCAAGGGCGGCGCTTTTGCCGCGCGTTATGGCGTGCCGCATGTGACGCTACTATTATTCGATCCAAGGGGTGAGATGGTGCAGATCGTGCGAGGGCCCAGCGATACCGATAGTCTGCGCAATATCCTGGACGCCCATCTGAAAGCGCACGGCTGAGGTTTGGTGTTTATTAAACCAGCAGTCGCTTTTAACGGCAATGTAAGCGGATTTTCCAATCCAGCGCGTTTTGGAGGTGTTACCCGGAAATGAAAACGGGCCCACGAGGAGGCCCGATTTCGAATGCTTTAAATGTGGCTCAGGCCAGAACGATGTTCGATGCCGATTCACGGCCGTCACGGCCTGCTTCGATGTCGAAAGTCACTTTCTGGTCGTCGGCCAGGCCGGTCAGGCCGGCGCGCTCAACTGCAGAAATGTGAACGAAAACGTCTTTGCCGCCACCTTCAGGGGCGATGAAGCCGTAGCCTTTGGTTGAATTGAACCATTTTACGGTGCCATTAGCCATACCGTAGTCTCCTAGTTATTGTTGCCCGCGTAAGTGCGGCAACCCGGCTAGTCAGTGCAAGATCGAGTGACTGAGCCGTGAAAGGAGCAGATAGTCGATAGTGGTAACGTCGCAGGGACGATATGAGGAAACTACTCAACTAAATCAAGGGGAAATAACAATTTATGGTGGAATGAGCGGATTGTTGACACTTGCTAAAAGGGCCGGGGCGACGGATCGCCCCGGGGTCTGATTTTGATCAATCGAAGTCAGGCCTTTCAGCTTTCGTCGGTAACGTCGGCATCTTCAACCTCACCTTCGGGGCAGCAGCGATACTCCTGACTTTTCTCCAGCAGTTCTATCTGCTTGGCCAGCAGTTCGTTTTCCAAATGCTTGCGGGTCAGATCAAGTTCAATGGATTGGCGGCGCGAGTCTTCACAGGTGTTGCAGTCGTCCAGGCAACCTTTGACCACGATACCTTGAGTGGGTAGGCAGTAAACACGCTCAAACTCAAGCTCGGCGGCCAGTTTCGCACCCACTTCGTTCGATCCTGCCTTGGCCAAAACGCCCTGCTTGACCAGATCTTCGTCAACCTGTTTCAGCACACGGTCATGCACTTGCGGCGGCAGCGGTTTAGCGTTTACGACAAGCGGAGAGGCGGTAGACACAGCGGCAAAATTGCGGCCAAAGCCGGTGTTAGTGCCTAGGCCAACACCGCTCAGGTTTGGCGTCAGGTTGGCGCGCTGTGCCGTAGCTGCCGTGCGGCCGGTTGTCTGCACCTCGTTACGGGCCGTCTGCGTGGCCAGCAGTCCTTCGGGCAACACCTTGACGCCGGTCGCCGGGCGCACGGGGCGTGCATCGACCACGGAACCAGCCGCGGTATCGACAACCCGCCGCAGGACCGCCTTGATGCGAAAACGCAGGATCTGCCGTTTGACCAGTTGATAGGCAAAATAGGTGACCGCGTGGCATTCATTCTTGTTCTGAATGGTTCGGGTCGACGCCTCGTAAGCGCTTTCGCTTTCACCTTCGGCATGGTTGCGGCTTTGCACCTCGCCGATCTGCGTCGAATTGGCCGCGCGTGTCGCCTGGACAGACCGGTCATGCGAGCCTTCGGCATGGCGCGAGAGTTCACGCATGAACGAAGACGAGCTATTGGCGTTGAAATCGCCTTCGACGTTGACACTGCCACCCCCGGCAAAACCGATAGAGGCATAAGAGCCGTCGACATCCGTTTCAAAGTCCGAATGAGATTGCGATTGTGCCGAGCCGCTGTCGGTGACCGTGAGGTCTGACATGTAACGGTCCATCGTCTTCATGTAGAAGGTTTCCTCAGACGTTTGTTCGTGCCGATAGCTGACCTCGCTTTCACTGTCGTAGGTAAAACGGCTGTTGCGGTTGGCTGTGTAAAGCCGGACCCTTTCGCCAGGCAGGAGTGTGGTGGAATAAACCACATCACCCAATGCCATCGGACCGGGGCAGCGTTCAAGCTCGGCAACGATGGTGATTTCGACGGGCACATCGTTTTGCCGGTTGGTCAGCCGGTAGGCGATGCGCAGGCTCTCGCAGCACGGTTCAGTCGTGATTTCCGGGCAGCAGGGGATTTTGTTGGTTGTTGTAAGTTCGCCGTCAGGCATAACTTCGTCCTCCATAAAAATTTAGTTGGTTCAAAAATTCAGCCCACCGCCACCGAGTGGAAAATACGACTCGGCGCGCTCATTCGCAGACTTCGCGCAGGTTACGCGCCTCCGTGTCAGGAGCCTTCAAAGTTCTGGAATATGTGCAAGATTGCGCTGAAACTGGCCGAGAAAGGCCTAGCCGCCCGGCAGAAAATGGCCCATCGAAGGGGGAAGCAACTCAAAGTCTGGAAAGCCTGAATTGACAGGATTCCGCCACGTCAGAACGCCGCAGAACACATGGTTTTTGGGTTGGTGCGATCTATAGGACGGTTACAACGGTGCCGATTGGCACGCGTTCATATAGGTCCTGGACGTGCTCGTTGATCATGCGGATGCAGCCGTTCGAAACCGAGCGTCCGATGGAACGCGGAGCCGTTGTGCCGTGAATACGGAAATAGGTGTCACGTCCGTTCTGGAAGAGATAAAGCGCTCGAGATCCCAACGGGTTATCTGCGCCGCCGGGCTGGACGTAATCGTTGTTTACGAATTTCGAATAGGTGTGCGGTTCGCGTTCTATCATCTCGTTGGTAGGGCGCCAGGTCGGCCATTTCTTTTTCACGCTGATTGTCGCTTTGCCGGTAAACTCCAGACCGGCCTTGCCAACGCCGACGCCATAGCGCAGCGCTTTATTGGGCTCAGTAATGAAATAAAGGAAATGGGCGCGCGGTAGGATCAACAGTTGTCCCGGCGCATACTGGCTGCTGATCCGCACCTCTTGCGGGCGAAATTTCGGGTTGACCTCAAAGGCGCTGGCAGCGGCGGGTACAGTCGCGGCGGCGACCCCGGCGGCCAGAAAATCACGGCGTTTCATCATTGGTTCTGTTCCCCTTGGTGCTTATTCTGATATAAATCGCCATTCTGGGGCGTGAAAATCAAAAACCGGTGAACTTTTGCACAGGGTGGCGAACATGCAACAGGTAGGCGGTGCGCGAATGTCTCATTATTCCCCCGGCTTTGTCGCATCGTTGCTTGCCAAACCAAGAAATCAGCCTTGAGCATCTGCGCAAAAGGTCGTGTCAATCAAAAAAATAAGGGATTTTCCAATTCCTTGAAATTGAGCCAGGGTTCGGCCCGTATTGTTGACGACTCAGTTGATACTTCTCTGGATGAGGCGAAAATACCCGCGAAACAATGAGGAAAAATAGCGATAATTATCATCGTATTGACAACAAAAGCGCTAGTTTCCCTAAGGTCAACTGCAATCTATAAGTGTATTTTGCGAAGATAGGCTATTTTTTGCCGAATTTAGCTTTTTTTGAGGCAAAACTGTGGTAATGAAAGCCAGAGCTTAACCAGTTAATGGGGTGACCAATGAAACTCAGAAGTATATTATCGGCTGCAGCGCTGTCTGTTGGCCTTTTCACATCAAGTGCCCAGGCGGCTGTTCTTGATCTCACCGAAATCCTCAGCTTCAATAGCGGCGGCTTCAATTCGTCCATGATCCATGATCAGAGATGGAGCCGGATGAATGGCAAAAAGCCCGGGTATTTCGACAGCGCGATTACCGGTGGTACCTATGATACCGTAAGCGGCATCATCAAATTCATGGGTACGATCTCAAAGGGCGGTCTGTCGTCAAGCTTCTCCGCAATGGGGAACCTGATGGCGTCGGCAACGCGTACCGATGGCCTGCACGGGAACATCAACTTTTCGTTCACCGGCGACATCCTGGGTGGCAGAAGCCTGAACTTCCTGTTCGAGGATAAATCATACACCACTGGCAAAGAGCCCAATGGCTTTGCTTCGAACGCCGACCACAAGTACATCGCGCTTTGGGGCGATCGTGGCAACTACAGCAAGTACAAGTGTCAGAAATACCAAGATCGCTGCTACGGCGTAGATCTTCGGATCGCATACAAAGAAGGTGGTGGTGACGGCGGTGTTGTACCGCTTCCAGCATCGGCATTCTTCTTGCTGGCCGGTATCGGCGGTCTGGGTGTGACCCGGAAGCTGCGCAAGAAAGCCTAAACCTTTACAGGTTCGAGATTTGACGGCCCTTGCCTTGGCAGGGGCCGTTTTTTGTTGGCTGGCAGAAATATTTACTTTGTAGATTTGCTCCCGCTCGTTTCGGTTTTTGACCAATGTAGCTGCAGCCCCAGTCCGGGCAGTGGCGTAGCGCAATAAATCAAATCAAATTTTAAATGTTTAACGCTGTTCGCAGCCCATGAATTTAATCATTTCTCCAATTCACGACGTTTCATTGGGCGATGCACATACAAGCACTCGCCGGTTTCAAAAAGGGCAGTTATTTCCACTCGAAACCATCAGGACAAAGGTATCAATACTGTGCCAGCAGGGAAGCGCTGGTTCGGTGTTAGCCCGCTTACGAAAAACTTGCGGTAAGGGTTGGGCAGCGCAGCAGGAGCAGCAACAGATGGCCACTCATTTCTTTTATGGATACCGTCCTGATGCCTTCACCTCTCCGGAGCCTGGAACCATGCAGCTTGATCCCGATTGGGATGTTCAAGATGACGCATATGATTTTCACATCACCGACGACGACGATGATTTTCAGGGAGATTCCAACACTAACGAGACTAGCGATGATGGTAGTCAGCAGACCGGCGTCGTCTACGACGAAACGGGAAGTGTCGTTGCCAGCGGAAACGCCTATCTGGAAGAAGCCTATGTTCAGACAGACGGAGACGGCAATACGGTTCGTCTCTATCGGGTAGAGATCGGTGGCACGCATGTGGGCTATATTGCGGATGGGCCAATACAGCCAGGGAATACCTATACTGTTTCGAGTACTGAGAACGTCAATGACTCGAATGCACCGCAATATTCCAACCTGGAAGACCAGTCCTATAACCAAGACGCGTCCAATGACGTTGACGGTACCACCAATGACGACACGATCCAGTCCGGTGCCGGTTCCGACACTATAGCAACGGGCGACGGCGACGACAGCATCGACGGCGGAACCGGAGACGACAGCATCCATGGCGGCGAGGGCGCTGATACGATCAGTGGCGGCAGCGGGGATGATACAATCGATGGTTTTTCTGGAGCTGATAGTATTGACGGGGGTGACGGTGACGACGCCATCGATGGCGGCTCGGGTGCAGACAGCATAACTGGTGGCAGTGGTGCTGACACGATTTTTGGCGGCATCGGAGAGGACACGATCGATGGCGGTGCCGGTGATGACAGCATCGACGGTGGCGACGGTGATGACAGCATAAGTGGTGGCGCTGGCGACGACACACTCCTGGGAGACTCTGGTAGCGACACCATCGACGGCGGTCTGGGCGATGACAGTATTGACGGTGGCGACGGTGACGACAGCCTGACCGGTGGTGACGAAGGCGCGTCGATTGCCAATGGCTCAATCGGGACAGGGAATTACAGTGAAACCGATGACGGATATAGCGTCACGGCACAGAATGTCTCGGGTGGTTCGCTGACGGCCGCCAGCGTTGCGAATGTCGCGACATCCGGTGGTGGTCTGGGCGCGACCGGTACGGTTTCAGATAGTGACAGTGGTCAGGACAACCAGCTCGCCTTTGATAAGGCATCGGGCATCTCCGAACGACTGATCGTTGACTTTGACGATGACGTGACTTCGGCCAGATTCAGCTTCCAGTCGCTCTTTACCGACAATTTTGGAGAGGTCGGGCACTGGGCGATTTATGATGATGGCGTTCTGGTTTCTCAGGCGGATTTTACCGAAGATCCCGTTGGGTCGGGCACGGGCACTGTTGACCTGAGCGGGTTCGGTACATTTGACCAGATTATTTTTACCGCGAACTTGCAAACCGATGGCACCGACGGATCTGACTATGTGGTGACCAACATCAGCTACACGATGCCCACAACCGAAACCAGCAACGATACGATCGCTGGCGGGGCGGGCGACGACACGATCTTTGGTGGCACAGGCGATGACAGTCTGTCGGGTGGAGACGACGCTGACATTTTCTTTGTCGAAGACGGGTTCGGCTCAGATACAATTGCCGGTGGCGAAGGTGGCACGGACAACGACACGATTGATCTTTCGAACCTGAGCGGCCCGGTCACCGTGACATATTCGGGGGATGAGGCAGGGACAATCACCGACGGCACCGACACTTTGAGTTTCAGCGAGATCGAAAAGCTGACACTTACCGACCATGCTGATGTCGTGGATGCGTCTTCAGATTCTGCCGGAGTCGATATCGACGCTGCGGGGGGCGATGACACGATTACGGGTGGGGACGGCGACGATAGTATTCAGGGCGGGAACGGTAACGACAGCCTTGACGGCGGAGATGGTAAAGATACCCTCGATGGTGGCGATGGAAATGATACGCTTTTGGCCGGTTTCGATGATGGTACGGGTGATGTTTTTATCGGTGGATCGGGGACCGACACCTATCAGATCGATGGCTCCAGCGTCGATGACTGGGCATTCAATGTCGACCTTGGTAGTGGCGGCGATCAATACGGAAATAGCTATTCCGGCATCGAAAACATCATTGGCGGGAATGACAATGATACGCTGACCGGCGATGGCGAAGACAACGTATTTGAGGGTCGAGCCGGGGCGGATGTTCTCGCCGGCGAAGGCGGCGCTGATACGCTCTTGGGCGGGACAGGCAACGATACTGTTTCAGGCGGCGCTGATGACGACAGCCTTGATGGTGGCATCGGAAGTGACAGCCTGACAGGCGGAGCAGGCAATGATGTCTTTGTCGTCTCTTCAGGGAATGACACGATCACAGATTTCAACACCGGTAACGCCGGCACGCTGAAAGACGGCGACAGTTCCAATAACGATTTTATCGACCTCTCGGGCTATTATGACAACTTGTCCGAGCTTTGGGCCGACCAGGCTGATGATGGCGTGTTGAACCAATCCAACGCGACAGACAGCAAAGGACGCGCGACTGATTACTCGGACAATACGCAATTCGGTGGCAGTTCCGTTCGGATGCAGGGAGCGAGTGCGGATAGTTCCAGCTTCACGCAGGAAAATACCGGCGTCGTTTGCTTTACATCCGGTACCGCCATTCGGACCCCTCTGGGCGATCGGCTGATAGACGAGTTGCGCGTGGATGATCTGGTCTGCACGCTTGATAATGGCCCGCAGCGCATCCGGTGGATTGGGCGGCGAACATTGGAGCGCACTGACCTGATGGCCAATCCCAATCTGCGCCCGGTACTGATCCGGCGCGGTGTCATGGGGGCAGAGCGTGACCTTCTGGTCTCGCCCCAGCATGGGATGTTGATGCCCGATCAGACACTGGTCCGCGCGAAGTTCCTGGCTGAGGCCAAGGGCAATCCAGTACGCATTGCGCATGGACAACGTCGCGTAGCCTATATCCACCTGCTGTTCGAGCAGCATCAGATCATCTTTGCCGAAAACACCAGGTCAGAGAGCCTTTATCCAGGCAAAATGGCCTTTGCTGCAATGGATATGCCAGCGCAGGAAGAGTTGAAAGAGCTATTCCCTGATCTCAATACTGATTTGATGGAAAACCCGGAGCACTGGTACGGAACCTCCGCGCGCGACTATCTGAAACGCCGGACTGTATTGCAGGGCGCTGGACAGATTTTGCTTTAACCGTAGCTGTTTACTTGGTCAGAAGGTTATTTCGGCGATGATCCGTGCGGGTGTTACATCTGTTCGGAAAATGCCGCGCCCTGTGCGACGGGCCAGCGCTTCTTCGGCCTCTTTGCGATGGTCCGCCGTCACGCGATCACCCTCGCAGGCTCCTTTGACAACCCAACGTCGATAGGAGATCGGGCCCGCCACTGCACCTGAGATCACCGGCGGTGCAACATCATTTTTCTGCACCCGTTCCTCGGCGACCAGGGTCTTAATTGCTTCGGCAATCACCTCGGCGCTTTCGGGGAATTTCATTGCCGCAACCGGTTTTTCCGCCTTGGTTGGCTTGCCGTCGGTCAAGCAGTGGCGGGCTACGAATATCCAATCATGTACCATGTAGGCGGGGGCGTAGCCCCAAGGAGAGAAACCGTTGAAAAGTTGGACGGGGCGGGGGATGGAGCCGCCGTCGGTATACATCATCTCGGGCTGGATCTTGGGGAGGGTGGCGTCGGGGTTTTTGCGGATGAAGGTCAGGGGGCGGTTCGGGCTGGGCACGAAGACGAAGCGCCCATCACCGGAGCCGCTGGTATTCTCACCCACCCACATGACCAGCAGCGAACCATCGAACCGCCCGACCGGGGCCGCATCATAATCCACCTGCCCGCAGGCGGTGAGCAGGGCGCTGGCAAGGGCCGTAATCAGAAGACGGATGCGCATGTTGGATTTGTGCCAGAGTGTGACGGTTCTGCCTAGGGGGTAAGAACGCGTTGGATTCGAATCCTACGACCTGCGGCAAAAATCGTGTATAATGAGGCATCTAACATCATCGGGGAGAGAAGAATGCCCTATGTTACCATCACCACATGGGAGGTTGGCGACGGCGTGGATTACGACGCCAGCATGCGCAATATCCGCGACAAACGCCTGCCCGCCTTGAAGGATCTGGGTGCGACCAGCGTGACCGTCGTGCGCACCAGCGACCGCACCACCGCGGCCATCACCGCATGGCCCGACGAGATCACCCGCAACACAGCCGAAGCCGCGATCGAGGCGGTCCGCGCTAAGGTTCATACCGAGGATCTGGTGCGGCTGACCGGTGAGATGAAGGGCGAGGTTGTGGCCGAGGTCTGAGGCCGAAATCCCATGTCGGTATAACGTCGGTATTTTGTCGGTGTCGCCGCACGCCGCGCAAAGGCAGCTTTAACCAACGCGGCACAGGATCATTCGCACGCCAGAAGGAGGCCTGCCAATGACCCGCATGACCAAAACCGCCCGCATTGCCCGCGAGGGGCTGCTCAATAACCTCATCCATCTGCACCGCGACGGCTGGATCGACACCACGCTGGCCGAGGAAATACCCGAGGCATGGCACACGCTGGAGGCAGATCTCGATGTGGTCGAGCCGAAGGAGAAGGTGACGCTCTACCTCGATCGGTCGGTGGCACGGTTCTATCGCGGGATGGGCCGCGGCTATCACGCGCGGATCAACCGGCTGTTGGCCACCTGGGCGCAGATGAAGATCGCAGGCGAGGTGAAGCTGGACGAATACCTGGCCAAACGCGTGGGCATGCCGGAGGAAGATGCGCCCGAGGCGAAGGGCGCACAAATGGACCCGGAATATGCGGCCCTGAGAAAGAAACGCGGGAAAGGGTGAGGCCAGCGTTGGCGACACCCCGTTAACCGGACCACCGGGGCATGTCCCGCTATATCCGTTCCACTGTCACCGGCGCTGTGGTCTTTTTCACGGACAATCTGGCCCGGCGTGGGGGCAGGCTTGGAGGTGAGATCGGCGGCGGGGATGGTGCGTGCGAGCACACACCCTACGCTTGCTTTTCGACGCGATGGGGTGCGATCAAGGCGCGATTCACGCAATCTGTCCGTAGGGCGGGGTTCACCCCGCAATCCTCTTTACCCATTGTTCGATGCGGGAGATATGCCGGGGTGAACCCCGGCCTACGGCATGACAAGGGCGAGATTGCTATCTGGCAACGCCGGTTCTGGGAACATCACATTCGCAATGAAGAGGATTACGGCGCACATGGCCGGTACTGCCATCTCAACCCGATGAAACACGGGTTTGTCGAACGGCCCGAGGAGTGGTTGTTTTCCTTGGTGCACCGGGGCAAGCGCGCAGGCCGGTATGAATTTTCGTAGGGTGGGGTTTCACCCCAACATTGGTACCGCGTTGATATGCAGGCTTGATGGTGGGTTGGCATCGATCCGGCGCGTCAGATCGCGGCCCAGTCGGTGAAGTAATAAGGCAGCGGGCGTCGGGTCCAGGGCGGATGCGGCTGCGCGCGGCGTATAGGTCGGTTTTCGGTGCGTTCCTTCTGAACAGGCATGATCTGCCTCCTTTCCCATCAGATATGGGAGGCGTGGCTCGCTCCTACCAAGAGCGCTCGTGGTGTTGTAAAACGGTGTGAAGAACGGGCCTTGGAGACGTGATGTTGTTTGGAGGATGTGTTGGCGCCCACGCTATGCTTGCTTGTGCTGACTCTCGAGGTCAACCTCTTGGTCTCTGGCGCTTCTACGGGGATGGCCTAAGTCCAAAAAATCGTCGGGCACAAATGGATCATCAGGTTCAGAACTGCCTGTTGGCCTAAACTTATAGTTGAGGCAAAAAGCCAACAAAGTGGAAGCAGATAGCGCAAGTAAAATTAGCGAAAAACCACAAAGTATCAGTTCGAAACTTGCAACATCTGAAGTTATTATACGCCAAACAGTGAACCCTACGACTGTGTATGGGTAGGCGATACCAGCCAAAATAAGAACTAAAAAGAAAACCCCCAAAGTAGGAGCAACAGATTTATGACCCCTCTCTGACGCCAAACCAAAATATTTCGGTTGGATAGCGTTCGACCAGAGATTCATAGCACTATAGTTTAGCAGAGGTAGTTCAAAAGAAAAAACACCTACACGTTCGCCTAACACCGAGATGTATCGATCAATGATAAGTTGATCGAGAAAAGCAAATAGTGTCGCAAGAAAGTTCAAGGACACCAAAACACATAACGCAGCCGCTCCAGCATCAGGAAGCGAAACGGTCACAGCTCCAAGTTTTGTAGTGCCTTCGATGCTGTCATAGAAGGCAAGTATCGTTGTAATTAGAAAAAGCGCTGATACAGCCTTAGCTGACTTAGCATGGATCTTGTTTTTTTGCTCAGAGATACCTTGAAGGTAGTCTTCAGAATAGAAACGATCCCCAAACGTAGAAGAAGCATAGTTTTTCATTGTAAGGGAACTTCGCTCGATCAAACTGAGCTTGTAAAAGACTCCCTTTTTGTCTTCTCTTCGATTTAGTATCATCTCGCAAACTTCTTGTGTTTCATCCGTTTTGGCTCCAAAGCGTCGGCGCCCAACCGGCGTTTCTTGTCCTCTTCGTAGTCTTCGAAATTACCCTCGAACCATTCGACATGGGCCTCGCCTTCGAAGGCCAGGATATGCGTGCAGATGCGGTCCAGGAAGAAACGGTCGTGGGAGATGACGACGGCGCAACCGGCGAAATCCACCAGGGCGTCCTCCAGGGCGCGCAGGGTTTCGACGTCAAGATCGTTGGTCGGTTCGTCGAGCAGGAGCACGTTGCCGCCTTCGCGCAAAAGCCGGGCCATGTGGACGCGGTTGCGTTCGCCGCCCGAGAGCAATGAGACCTTTTTCTGCTGATCGCCGCCCTTGAAGTTGAAGGCCGAGCAATAGGCGCGGGCGTTGACCTCGGCGTCGCCCAGCTTGATGATGTCCTGCCCGTCGGCGATCGCCTCCCAGACGTTTTCGTTGGGGTTGAGATCGTCGCGCGACTGATCGACATAGGATAGCTGTACCGTGTCACCATATTCGACGCTGCCCTCGTCGGGTTTTTCCTGTCCGGTCAACATCTTGAAGAGCGTTGTTTTACCAGCGCCGTTGGGGCCGATCACGCCGACGATGCCGCCCGGGGGCAGCGAGAAATCGAGCCCTTCGATCAGGAGCTTGTCGCCCATGTGTTTCTTGAGGCCGGTCACCTCGATCACCTTTTCGCCGAGGCGAGGCCCGTTGGGGATGACGATCTGGGCGCGGGTGAGTTTTTCGCGCTCGGACTGGGTGGCCATTTCGTTATAGGCGTTGATCCGGGCCTTGGATTTGGCCTGGCGGGCCTTCTGGCCCTGGCGCATCCATTCCAGTTCGCGTTCCAGCGTTTTCTGTTTGGATTTGTCTTCGCGAGCTTCCTGGGCCAGGCGTTTGGCCTTTTGTTCGAGCCAGGCAGAGTAGTTGCCTTCGTAGGGGATGCCGCGGCCGCGGTCGAGTTCGAGGATCCAGCCGGTGATGTCATCGAGGAAATAGCGGTCATGGGTGACGATCAGGATCGTGCCCTTGTAGTCGATGAGGTGCTGTTGCAGCCAGGCGATGGTTTCGGCGTCGAGGTGGTTGGTCGGTTCGTCCAGCAGCAGCATGTCGGGCGCTTCGAGCAGCAGTTTGCAGAGGGCGACGCGGCGCTTTTCCCCGCCTGAGAGGGTTTTGACATCTGCGTCGTCGGGGGGGCAGCGCAGGGCCTCCATGCTGACGTCGATCTGGGCATCGAGATCCCAGAGGTTTTCGGCGTCGATCTGGTCTTGCAGCTGGGCCATCTCGTCGGCGGTTTCGTCCGAGTAGTTCATGGCAAGTTCGTTGAAGCGGTCAAGCTTGGCCTTTTTGGCGGCAACGCCCAGCATGACGTTGTCGCGCACCGAGAGGGTTTCGTCCAACTGCGGTTCCTGCGGAAGGTAGCCTACGCGCGCGCCCTCGGCGGCCCAGGCCTCACCGGTGAAATCCGTATCCAGGCCGGTCATGATCTTCATCAGGGTGGATTTACCGGCGCCGTTGACACCGACCACGCCGATCTTCACGCCGGGCAGGAAGCTGAGATGGATGTTCTCGAAGCATTTCTTGCCGCCCGGATAGGTCTTGGAGACCCCCTGCATGTGATAGACGTATTGATAGGCTGCCATGGGACCGCTCCTTCAGATCGAATTTAACCCCAGATAGACAAGTGCGCAGGCGAGGGCAATCACCGGATTGAACCGGCCTGTAGCGCGTCGGCCAGTCGTTCGCGGAGTTTGGCGCCCTTGGGCGGATTGACCTGTTCCAGCCAGGCGATGCGCCCGGCGATGCGGTCGATGAAGGCGCGATCGGCGCGGCGCGGGTCGGTGGGCGTGCGCAGGTGGTGGATCACGGCCTTGAGGTGATCGTAGTCGGCACGGGGCAGGTTGAGGTGACGGTTGACGACGAGGCCGGTGACCCGTTGCCGCCGGTGGGCAGGCTGGACGCGGGTTTTTGCGCTGTTCAGGACGAAGCCGCTGTCGCGCACGATCTGCGGCACAGCCTGTTGCAGGATGTTGGCGATGTGGTGGTCGCCGGAAAAGGTCAAGTCATCGGCGTAGCGGGTGTAGGTCGCCTCAAGGGACCGGGCCAGCCCGGCAAGCCTGGTATCAAGAGAGAAGCCGACAAGATTGGCAAGCGCCGGGGAGGTGGGGGCACCCTGCGGCAGGTGCCGGCTGGTCAGGTGATCCCGGTCGGCCAATTCCGGTGTTGCCAATACGTGGCGGGGCGTGATCGCGGTGGTAAGCCCGGAGAGATGCCGCGCCACGGCGGATGGATACCCCAGGGATCGGAAAAGGCCATAGACCCGGTGCTGATGGATCGAGGGGAAGAAGCCGCTGAGATCGAAACTGACGACCATGGCTTCGCCCGCGTGGCGCGCTGCGGCCTGTGGGCAGCTTTTGCCGGTGCAGAACCCAAATGCGCTGGAATGGGGTGGCACCGGTGCCAGAATACCCCGCAAAATCTTGCGCTGGAGGTGTTTGAGGAAGGGTTTGGGTTCTTCAATCAGGCGCAGGGTGCCGTTGCGTTTGGCAATCAGGTGATGCCGGTAGTGCGGGGCGAAGGGGCTGGCTGAACGGGCCGAGAGGCCAAGGCCGTCGGCAAAGCGGGTCAGTTGCAGCGATGGCAGCGACAGCCAGTCGGCAAGCGCATCGGGCGTGGCCAGCACCGGCAGGCCGAGATCGGCAAGCGCGGGCACAGGCCGGAAACGTGGTGGTTGTGTTGGCGGATCAGGATAGGCACCGGTCTGTTTGACATGGGCCATCAGCGGAGCCGTCTTGGGCGTGCCTTTCAGGTAGCGCAGAAGTCGCGCGGCATCGGGGGCTTTGGCCGCTGGAAATGCCTGTTTCAGGTCCTGGGCCAGGGCGCGCGCGGTCTTTTTCAGGTGGTTTGGCAGGCGCTGTTCAAGGTGATGCCTGATGTCCGGGATCGCCCATTCCTGCTGGGATAATCCCTGTGCAAGAGGGCCGAATAGCATATCCTGTTTTGTGCGCCATGCCATTGACCAGAAACGGGCCCCAACCTGTCGTGTCCTGCATGACCGGCCCTGGGTGCAACCCAGCGACGGTCCTGCGCCGAATGTCCAGCGTAACGGTAATGAGATGGGGAAACCCCATCCGGCCGAATTTCTCCGGCATCTTGAGACCCGTTTCTGATAGGATCAACTTAGACAGGAGGCCGGATGGGTCAAGGGCGGATTGCCGCCAATGCGGGCATGCGTTCCGGGCTCAGGCCTGATTGGTCCTGGGGCTGCCTATTTGGGAGATATCTGCCTTGGGTGTGGCCGCAAAGGAGACCGGAGCGGCCAGTGGCGTGCTGGATTTGAACCAGTCGAGCGTTGTGGCCACTGGCATGGGCCGGGCAAGACCAAAGCCCTGGATCAGTGGGCATTTTGCGCGGCGCAAAATCTCTAGTTGTTCAGCAGTTTCAACGCCTTCTGCGACTACATTAATATCAAGTAGATCGCAAAGGCGAATGATCGAACGAACGACCATCCGGGTGCGCGGGTCGTTGGCGAGGCGCGAAATCATTGACCGATCCAGTTTGATCGCGTCGACATCGAAGGAGGACATATGGGCGAGGCCCGCATAGCCGGTCCCAAAATCATCCAGTGCGATGTGAACGCCCAGATGTTTGAGCCGCTCAATGGCGGTTGCGATTTCAAGATCGCCGCCTTCCAGAATGGTTGTTTCCAGAATTTCAATGCAGATGCTGCCGGGATCGATGTCGCGCGATTGCAGCGCCCAGTCGAGCAGCCCGGGATAGTTGACATCGCCCAGGATTGCACTGGAGACATTGATCGACATGCACAGATCGGGAAACCCGCCCTGGCGCAGTTCGACCAGCGCATCCAGCGCCAGGTTCATCGAGATGTAGTCAATGTCCGACGCCAGCCCGGCCGCTTCGGCGGCAGGGAGGAATTGCCCAGGATTCAGCAAGCCGCGTTCCGGGTGGTTCCAGCGGATCAACGCCTCGCACCCGGTGACTGCGGCACTTGAAAGGTGCAGCTGCGGTTGCAGATGGATTTCGAACTGTTCGTCGGCAATGGCATTTTTCAGCTCTCGCACGGTTTTCATCTGGGCGCGGTACTTCTGCCCCATCGCGTCGGTGTACAGCGCCACATGCCCGCGACCGCCGCGTTTGGCGGTGTAAAGTGCCTTGTCAGCCCTCAGGATCAACTCTTCACCGGTGTCGTCGGGAGAAGTGGCAAGGCTGGCCCCGATTGAGGCCCCGATGCGCAGCTCCTGATCTTTCCACCGCATCGGGGTGCTGATCGCCGCCAACAGCCCCTCAGCGTTTTCCTGCAACACTTCCGGGGTGCCCGATGTCAGGCAGATCATCAGAAATTCGTCACCGCCGGTGCGACAGGCCAGGTTTTCGGGCGGGCAGCTTTGCCTGAGTGCGGCCGAGACATGGCGCAATGTCGCATCGCCGGCAGCATGGCCCAGATTGTCATTGATATCCTTGAACTTGTCGATGTCGATCTGGAGCACGCCGATGGTGCCGTTTCTGATTGCCTGTGCAACCTGGTCGGATTCCAGAAATGTCCCCAGCTTCTTGCGATTTGCCAGCCCGGTCAGGTCGTCATGATAGGCAGCATATTCAAGATTGTCGTGTATCTGTTTGAATTTCCGGTCAATTTTTACCTGAGCAGTCACATCCTGACAGGTGATCACGACCTTTTTCTGATCCTCCGACGGGCCGAGATCAAGCACCGCGAAGCTTTGCTGTAGCCAGAAGCGCGATCCGTTGCGGCGTTGAAATTCCTGCACGACGATACGGTCGAAAATGGTGCTGGAAAAATCATAGGTGAATTCATGGGCGTCGGTGCCCAGTTTGCGCCGCCCGGGCGGGGTAACGATTTCCAGCGCCCGGCGGCCCACGATTTCATGCCGCCGCCAACCGAACATCTCTTCGCAGGCGGGGTTAATCCATTCGATCCGGCCGTGAATGTCCTGCAGGCAAATCCCCTCGCGAATCTGATTGACGATCAGCGCGAAAACCGATGACGAGATATCGGCATCGTCAGGCATCAAGGGCCCGGCTGGGCAAATTTGGTCCATCTTCGCCACGAAATCAGTTCCGGAGTTCCTGCGGGTATCGGCGGACCTTGCCAGTGGACCGTTAAGATCAGATGGTATTGCGGTGAAACGCACCTCAAAAAGCTTTTAAAATTAGATGTTTGTCGGGGTGATTTTTCAGGGCATTGTTGTGCGGGTCGGATTGGGCAATAGTGCTGATCGTGCCTGAATGAAGGAACCCTGCCGGGAATGGGATGCGCGCGAAAAAGAGGTTTTGAGGGTCGCCGGGTCGGGCGTTTGCGCCTGTTGGCACTGTCTTTGCTGGCAATGTTCACGATTGCGGCCTGCGAAACGCTGCCCTTGCTGACGCCAACGGCATTTCCCGCCATGGGGGCCGCGCCCGATACGGCCACGGTCTATTATGTCACCGACCGGACCGCCGAACGCAGCGGGGGGGCGGTGCGCAGTTATGGGCACGGGCGCAGCGCGTCGATGGCCTTTGGTCAGGCGGCGCTGAGTTTTGATAAGCTGGCGGTTGATTTCGACAGCCGGTTGATCCGGGTCAGGAGCGTCGCGGAACATGTGCGGTTTCCAGCGACACCGCTGCCTTTTCTGCGCAATGACGGTCTGATCGTGGCGGACCAGGCCGCCCAGGCGGGGTATGACGCGGCAGGGCGCGATTTTCAGGCACGTGTGGCGCAGGCCCTGCGTGCATCCGGTCAGGACGAGGTGGTGGTTTTCGTGCATGGCTACAAGAATGACTTTGACGATGCTCTGGCGACGATCTCGAATATCTGGCAGGCAACAGGACGCAGCGCCGTGCCGATCGCCTATACGTGGCCCGCAGATAATCCGGGGCTTTTCGGGTATTTCAAGGATCGCGAAAGCGGCGAGTTTTCGATCTTTCACCTCAAGGAAACGCTGCGGTTGCTGGCAGAGGTCAGGGGGCTGAAACATATCCAGCTTATCGCGCATAGCCGGGGGACGGATGTGGCCACCTCGGCCCTGCGTGAGATGATCATTGCCGCGCGCGCTGCCGGAAAGGACCCGCGCAAGGTGCTGAAGATCGACAATCTGGTGCTGGCCGCGCCCGATCTGGATTTCGACGTGGTGCGCCAACGCCTGATCGCCGAGCGTTTCGCCCCGGCATTCGAGTGCATTACCGTCTATATGAACCCGAATGACGGCGCGCTGGGATTTGCACAGGCGGTAAATTCGGGCACCCGGTTCGGGCGACTGTCCTTCGAAGATCTGGGCATGACCGAGCGCGATATCCTGAACCAGACGGGCAACGTCTATTTTATTGATGTCAGCGGTGTCGTGGCCCCGCGCGGGCATTCCTATTTCCGCGAAAACCCGGTTGTGCTGTCAGATATCGTGACGCTGTTTCGTACCGGAGCCCCGCCGGGCGGGCCCGAGCGCAATCTGAGCCATATTGCCGCGAACTTCTGGATGCTGGAGCAGTTCCCGGAGACCACATTTGAACCGTTTGACCGGTGAACAGATGACAGGTGCGGCACGAAATGACGGACTGCGGCAGCCATGACAGGGCTGACACCCCCCGCCCGGGCCGGGCAGGTTATCGGCCTGTTGGGAGGATCGTTCGATCCGCCCCACGCTGGGCATGTCCATCTGACGCGGGAAGCGCTGAAACGGTTTGGCTTGGATCAGGTGTGGTGGCTGGTCAGCCCCGGCAATCCGCTGAAGACACGTGGACCGGCGCCGCTGGAAAAACGCATGTCGGCGGCGCGGGCGATCATGGATCATCCGCGTGTCAGGATCAGCGATTTCGAGGCGCAGGCCGGCACGCGTTATACCGCCGAGACATTGGCGGCATTGCAGGCGAAATATCCCGGGGTAGGTTTCGTCTGGCTGATGGGCGCGGATAACCTGGCGCAGCTGGATCAGTGGCAGGATTGGCGCTGGATCATGGAAAGCGTGCCCGTGGGCGTGCTGGCGCGCCCCGGCCAGCGAATTTCGGCGCGTATGTCCAAGGCCGCGCGTGTCTATGCCGATGCCCGGCTGCCAGGGCGGATGAGCCATATGCTGCGGCATATGCAGGCGCCCGCCTGGTGCTTCATCAATATGCCGATGACGACGATCTCCTCGACCGAGCTGCGCCAGCGGGGCGACTGGGTCCGTTGAACGGATCGGGCTGCCTGACAGGGTGACTGCGGCGCAACTGCTGAAAATTTGAACACATTGTGAGGTGGAAACCGGATTGTCTGTGCCTGCTAGCTGGGGTTTACTCTGCGCTATGAGCAGAATGACTTCGAGACGCATTTTTCTGGGCGGGTTGCTGAGCGGTCTGGCCAATGCGGCACTGGGCGAGGCCCCCACCGTATCATTGCGCCCGCAGTTGCGCCCTGACGGATCGCGCAAAAAGGCTGCCACCGGGGCTGAGGTACTGATCCGCGAGGCCAAGCTGGGCGGGCGCGTGGGTTGTGCGGTGGTCGATGTCAAATCGGGTCTGGTGCTGGAAAGGGTCGAGGCGCAATCGGGCCACCCCCCGGCGAGTGTGACCAAGGCTGTGACCGCACTTTATGCACTGGATGTGCTGGGTGCGGGCTATCGGTTCAAGACCCGGCTGATGGCGACCGGCCCGGTTGAGAACGGCGTGCTCAAGGGCGATCTGGTGCTGGTGGGCGGTGGTGACCCGACGCTGGATACCGATGGGCTGGCTGATATGGCGCGCAAGCTGAAATTGACCGGTGTGCATGAGGTCAAGGGCAAATTCCTGGTCTATGGCGGGGCGCTGCCCTTTACCCGTGCAGTGGATGAGGACCAGCCCGAGCAGGTGGGATATAACCCTGCCGTGTCGGGCCTGAACCTGAATTACAACCGCGTCCATTTTCAGTGGAAGAAAAGTGGCAAGGGCTATGACGTGACGATGGATGCGCGCACGGCCAAGTACCGCCCCGATGTGCGGGTGTCCCGGATGACGATCGAGGATCGCAAGGGTCCGGTCTATACCTACACCGATGGGGGCAGTTTCGATAGCTGGACGGTGGCGCGCAAGTTCCTGGGCAAAAGCGGATCGCGCTGGTTGCCAGTGCGCAAGCCCGAGGCCTATGCCGGCGAAGTCTTTGGCACGCTGGCGCGGTCGCATGGGATTGTGTTGCGTTTGCCCGATGTGGTGGCGACATTGCCGGAGGGGCGTGTTCTGGTCACACGGCAGAGCGACATGCTGCGTGAGATTCTGCGCGACATGCTGAAATATTCCACCAATCTGACGGCAGAGCTGGTGGGGCAGATGGCGACCAAGATACGCAAGGGCGAGGTCAGCTCGATCCGGTCCTCTGCGCGGGAAATGTCGCATTGGGCACGCGAGGCACTGGGTATGAAAGGCGCGCGGCTGGTCGATCATTCGGGCCTTGGTGGCCAGTCGCGCCTGTCGGCTGAGGCGATGGCCAAGGCGCTGGCAGTGGTTAATCCGCAAGGTGAGCTGAGGCCGATCCTGAAGCATATTGTATTGAAGGATTCCAAAGGCCGGAAGAACAAGAACCATCCGGTCAAGGTGATGGCCAAGACCGGAACGCTTTATTTCGTGAGCGGTTTGGCGGGCTATATGACAGCCGCCGACGGGACCGAGATGGCCTTTGCGATATTCGCTGCCGACCGGGAACGCCGCGATGCGCTTCCCAAGAAGTTGAGCGACCGGCCCCCCGGTGCTTCAAGCTGGAACAGTCGTGCCAAGAAATTGCAGCAAAAGCTGATCGAGCGCTGGGGAACGGTCTACGGAAGTTAGGGGGCGTTCAGGCGGATGCTGCATGGCGATGGCGGGCGACGCGGATCAGAATGCGAAATGCTCTTCGGTGCAGGCGTCTTCTTCTTGCGGTCGTTTTGCTGGGCGGGATTGGAAAACGGCCATGCCCACAAGGGTCAACGCCCCGACAATTGAGTAGGTTGCAACGGATATCCAAATCGAGCCGCTTAAAACAAACAGCGTAATGGCGGAAATCGAACCGACAAATATGGATATCGCTAGGCTGCCAATCACAGGTTTCCGATCTTCCCCGACGCTAAAAGATGTGGTTGCGGAATGTAGTCAACAAAATTGAAAAGTCTTAACTGAAATGCAGGGAACAATGGCATTGGCATATAGTCGCCATTTAGCCATGAAATTATGCGCATTTTATTGCTTGTCGGTGTCTGGCATCGCTTCGAAAACCCGCCGGGAATGATCGTTTTGGAGTGCCAGTTTTCCGCCAGGGCTTTTAGCTCCACCTGCCTTCTACTCCTGGTATTGGAGCGAGGGCGACAGGTGAATTGTCTTTATTTTCGCCAAGATGCGGGTGCCAGGGATGTATGATGAGTGACGCCCGCGCTTGTGGCACGCGCGCGCCAGCGCTACATCATCTGGATGCAATGATGAGGTTGACGTGACCAAGACGCCCCCCCATGCCGCGCCAGTTTCGGTCGTGGTGCCTGCCCGAAACGAGGCTTCTACGATTGCCCGTGTGGTCGAGACGCTGATCGCGATGCCGTTGATCGATGAGGTTGTCGTGGTCGACAATGGCTCGACCGATGGCACGGGGGATGTGGCCGTGGCCGCAGGTGCACGGGTTGTGCCAGAGGCGCGGCCCGGTATGGGGCATGCGATCCGCGCAGGGTTCATCGCCGCGCGCAATGATTGGGTGATGAAGGTTGATGCCGATCTCGACAGATTCAACATCGCGCTTTTCGACCGCATGACCGAGGCGCGTGCGCCGGGGATCGGGCTGATCAAGGGTATCTGGCAGGACCCGCGCGACCCGATGCCGATGACCCGCTATCTGGTGATGCCAGCGCTCAAGTTGATGTTTCCGGGTCTTGGTGATCTCAAAGCCCCCAATTCCGGTATCTATGCCTTTGACCGGTCGCTGATTGCGCTGTCCGAGATTGTGGGGGATTACGCCGCCGATCTGGATGTGATGCTGCGGGTCCATGCGGCGGGGGCCGTGGTGGCCGAGGTCGATATCGGGCGGATCGACAACAATCCACGAGACCCGTCGCATTATGCCGCGATGACCGAGACCATAATGGGGTTTTTCCTGCGTCAGCGCGATCTGCGGATCACCGGGGAACTGGTTGTGCTGGCCGAGGACGCTGGCCAGGTGATTGTCTCGGCCTTGGGCACGCTGGCGGCGCATGCGCGTGCCGGGGGGCGGGTGTCGATCTATCTGGGTCAGGATGCCACGGACCCGGCCGCGGTGTTGCGCGCGGCATTGCAGCCCTTCCCAACCGTGCGGATTGCGCCGTTGGATGCTGTTGCCGGGTTTCAGCCGGGTGCTGCCACATCCAGCCTGCGCATCTTGGCGCCTTATCCGGCAACGGGGCAGGGGGACGCACTGACAGAAGCGCAGCGCTTGACAGAGCGGTGCGCGTCGCAACGTCCGGAGAGGCTGCTGATGCCACCGGCTGAGCCCGGCCAAGGCAACTTTCGGGTTGACAGGTCGCTGAGCATTGCCGAGGGGTCAGCGATCAAATCCGCGGCTTTGACAAAGCTCGGTCAGTCATCGGACGCGGTTCCGTCACATGAAGTTTTTCAGAGTGACAGGTCGCGGGCCTAGGATCATGCGCCTTTGAAATTGACCCGCGATTCGTGTTCCATCGCTTCGTCGGTTTCCAGGCACGCGTCACCTTCGCACTCCGCCTCATCGCCTTTCAGCGCGGCTTCTTCCTCGGCGCGGCGTTCGGCGCGTTGACTGCGGATGCGGCCGAATTGACCCACGCCGATGGCGGCCAGAATGATCAACCCGCCGGGGATCAGACCCTGACCGGGATCTTCGCCCAGTAGAACCATCGCGATGACAAGTGCTGCCAGCGGTGAGAAGGACGTGGCCAGCGAGACATCACCGGACCGCGCGTGTTTCAGGCCAAGGTTCCAGCTGAACTGACCGATGATGATGACGATAATCGCGTAGACCCAGACATATTTCAGGACGATCGGTTCAAAGAGATCCTGAAAGTGATGCGGGCCGTAAAGGTAGAGCGCGAGGAAATAGTAGATGATCGTACCCACAACGGTGCGATAGATTGAGAAGATGCCCAGCGGCACGCCCTTCAGGCCCACACGGGTGACGATGGTTGAGGCGATGAAGGACAGCGTGGCGACAACGGCTGCAATTTCACCTTTGCCGAAGGTAAAGGCCGTCTCCCCGCCCTTGAGCGAAATAATCACCACTGCCCCCACCAGAGCAATCAGTCCGGCGGCAAAGGCCCACGGGTCCAGCTTTTCCTTGAGGACAAAGAAGGTGGCGAGCAGGAAAAGCGGCGGTTCGATCCGCCCGAGCAGGACGACATTGGTCACTGTCGTATAGTCGAGAGCGATGAAAAACAGGGCCGGTGTCAGGGCCGACGACAGAAAGGCCGAAAGAGACAGGATGCCCCAATCCTTGCGGCCGAGTTTGGACAGGTTCTCGCGCGTCCAGTCCTTGTGGAACATGAACACCATTGGGACGAGCGAAATCAGGCTGCCCAGAAAGAGGAGGTTGCACAAAGAGACCGCATTGCGGCCCATCACTGTGTTCTGTCTTCCGACATCTGCCAGCAGCGAGACAATCGAATTGGACGAGGCGTAGACGATCACGGCGACCCATACCAAGACCGCGCCCATCATCGCCTTTGACATGCCGGTGTCGGTTTGTGTTTCTGCGTGGCTCATAATTCTGGTCCTGCTGCAATGCGGTGCATCCTGCATACGGGGGCGGTTGTCATCGGGTCAAGCTTTCCGGCATGCGGTGCTGTAACAAGCCCATCACGTTGCAGTCAGGCGACGAAATATTGTTTCAAAATGAGGGGTTGGGTCACGCGGGCGTGCCGGCGCGTAACAAAAGTGCGTGCTCAAGCGCCTTTGAAATTCAGTTTTCCTTCATGCTCCAACGCCTCGTTGCTGGCGCGGCGACGCGCGATGCGGCTGTGACGGCGACCGAATTGGCCGATGGCAATGCCCAGCAGAATGATCAGGCCACCGGGGATCAGGCCGGGGCCGGGGTCCTCGCCCAGCAACGTTATGGCGATCACGATTGCGGCCAATGGCGAGAACGACGTTGCCAGAGACACATCGCCGGAACGCGCGTATTTCAGGCCAAGGTTCCAGGAAAACTGTCCGATGATGATCACGACGATGGCGTAGATCCAGATCCATTTGAGCACCACTGGCGCGAAGAGGTCCTGAAAATGCGTGGGGCCAAAGAGGTATAGTGCCAAGAGGAAATAGAGCGCGGTGCCCAGAACCGTACGATAGATGGAAAAAATACCCAGCGGCACGCCCTTCAGGCCCACGCGGGTGACGATGGTGGAGGCAATGAAAGACAGCGTGGCAGCGATTGTCGCCATTTCGCCGGTGCCGAATTGGAAAAGCGCGCCGTTGCCGCGCATCCCGATCATCAGCACCGCGCCGATCAGGGCCACCAGACCGGCCCACATTGCCCAGGGGTTCAATTGTTCGTTCAGGAAAAGCCAGGTGGCCAGCAGGAAAAGCGGCGGTTCGATCCGGCCCAGCAGCACCACGTTGGTGACGGTTGTATGTTCCAGCGCATAAAAGAACAGTCCCGGTGTCAGCGCCGAGGACAGGAATGCAGATACCGTCAGGATGCCCCAATCATGGCGGGTCAGCTTGTCCAGGTTCTTGCGGGTCCAATCCTTGCGGAACAGAAAGACCATAGGAATGACAGAAATGAGGGAGCCCAGGAACAATAGGTTGCAATAGGTGATCGCATTTCGTCCGGCAGCAACAGGGTTGGCCTTGCCGATATCCACCAGCAACGTGACGATCGAATTTGAAGAGGCGTAGACAAGCACGGCCAGCCAGGCAAAGACTGCCCCCATCGTGACCAGTGGCAACGTTGATTTGGCATTATCCGTGGGCACCATGCCCCGCATGCGTTTGCTGTCGGTGAAACTCATCAGCTCTGTCCCTGAAAACTCAAGCGCGCTTCGTCGTCAGACTAATCCGCGAAAACCGCAAAGGTGCATCACGTTCGGGTTACGGCACGAGATCGTGTTTCAATCTTGAGTTGCGTTCACATTCGCGCGAGTGCAGCACCTGCGCCGTAGGGCCGATTAGCGCTTGTGCCTATATGCGCCAAGTTGCAAGTTTGGTGGGGATCTGTCCCCGGATGATGAAAGAAACAGGACGCATGATTGAAAACCAGGGTGAGCGCGATCAGAAGATCGTCACGATCTTCGATGATATTTACAACCTGCCGGATTGCAGCACCTATTACCGTGCGATGGACCATGCCGGGTTTCGCACCGCGCATCACGCGGCGGCGGCGTTCCGGGCGGTCTTGTCCGAGCTCAAGCGGGCGCGGGGATTGTCAACGGCGGGTATTGTGGATTTCGCCAGCGGTTATGGCATCGGCGGGGCGCTGACGCGACATGATCTGACGCTGGCTGATGTCCTCTTGCGATATCGTGACGACTGGTTTGATGATGCCACCCCTGATGCCGTGATTGCAGCCGACCGGGACTGGTATGCCAGCCATCGCCGGGCTGGGCAGGATGACCAATATTACGGCATAGATATTGCCGACAAGGCGCTGGGTTACGCCAGGGCGGTTGGTATCTTCGACGAGGTATTCGCCGAAAACCTGCAAGCGGAGGATGCCAGTGCCGGATTGCAGCGGGCCTTGGCCTCGACCGATCTGGTGATCGAATGCGGCAGTGTCGCCCATATGTTGCCTGCAGCACTTGATCGTGTCTTGCAGGGCGCGCAAGCACGTATGCCCTGGGTGATCACCGCGCCCATTCGCGGAAATGATACCGCCGAGGCGATCGAGGTGATGGGCGATCACGGGTTGACGGTCGAAGAACTTGATGTGCCCCCTTTTCGCCATCGCCGCTTTGCGGATGAGGCCGAACAGGCCCGTGCCGTCGCCAATGCCGAGGCGCGCGGACATGATGCGGAAGGGTTCGAAACCACGGGCTATTTCCACGCTCAGCTGTTCCTGGCGCGTCCGGCAAGTGAGGTGACGCCGGTTTCGGGCTGGCCGGTTTCTCCGATTGCGGATCTGTCCGCCTGATCCGACACGGCGCTTCACATTTGCGTAAGGGGGGCTGTCAAAATAGTCGAGCTATGGCCACTCTTTGGGCGACACACTGACCCAAGAGGATCTGATATGCTGACCCGCCGTAAATTCGTGAAATTTTCCGCCGCCTTGCCTGCATTGGGTTTGTTGAGCCGCCCGGCCTTCGCTGCGAAGCCCGAGATTTACGCCTCGGGCGGTGTGGCGATCAATGGCTATGATGCGGTCGCCTATTTCCAAGAGGCTGCCCCGGTCCCGGGTGACGCCGCATATACGGTTGAGTGGAAAGGGGTGATCTGGCAGTTCTCCAGAGCTGAGAACCGGGACGCCTTTGCCGCTGCCCCCGATGATTTCGCCCCGCAATATGGCGGCTATTGCGCCTATGCGCTTTCCAAGGGCGCTATCGCCAAAACTTCGCCGGACGCATGGACGGTGCATGGCGGCAAGCTTTACCTTAACTACGACGTTTCGGTCCGTTCGATCTGGCAACAGGACATCCCCGGCAATATTTCGTTGGCGGATGAAAATTGGCCAGCGGTCTTGTCGGCTTGAACGGTTTAAGTAACGCAACCTCTTGCGCAAACATCACCATTCGGCTGATTGGTCCTGAAAGATTGTGAGGAATAGGAAAACAGTGAAATCACACTTCGTCGATTGACCAGACCAGACCAGGAACAGATACTTGATCCCAATTGAACGTGATCGAAACCCGAATGTGTATTTTGGGCTGAAAGGCAGGTGCATTCGCAGCGGTTCCGCAGATCACTGAACCCTAATTTGAGTGGAGGCGAGTACCGGAATCGAACCGGTGTACACGGATTTGCAATCCGGCAGGAAATCCAAGCAAATCAAGCCGCTACAGTTTCAAAACACCCCCGGACAGAGCGTGAACTAAACAAGAAAGTTTCAAACGCATATTCTGGTGATGTTGAGCGTCAGGCCGCGTGTCATGAATGCGGTTAGCCTCATGGACATCGCCAATGGCGTTCCGGTTGAAATCCCGAGGTTGATTTCAGCGGCCAACACGCTGACGAAGCCTGAAGCCGCTGCGTACTATGCCGAACTTGGCTGGCAGATTTTTCCGTGCCAATCGGGCGGCAAGGCTCCTTTGACGGCCAACGGTTATCGTGATGCTTCATCAGACCAAGAACAGGTAAGCCGTTGGTGGTCGGAAAATCCTGACGCCAATATCGGGTTGGCCTGCGCGCCGAACGGTTTGGTGGTGGTCGATCCCGATACTTACAAACCTGACTGCGAATGGCCGTCGTTCATTTCGGGTCATGACCTTCCATCAACACTTTCAGCAACAACGGCTAATGGTGGATGCCACCTTGTCTTCCGTGCTGAACAGGACGTTCGGTATCCCGGCAAACTTTGCAAAGAGACTGACATTAAATCGAATGGCTACATCGTTGTTGCGCCGTCCACGGTCAACAATCGCCGGTATCAGTGGGACAATGACGAACCTTTGTCTGATGCGCCGGGTTGGCTGAAGCAACAGGCCCAACTTCCACCCAACGTTATGCCGTCGGCCAGCAAGCCGCCCATCAAGGAAATCGCTGAACTGCTTCGGTATGTGAACGCCGATCTTCCCTATGACGAATGGTCGAAGATTCTCATGGCCGTTCATGATGGAACGAATGGTTCTGATGACGGTCTGACGCTGGTCGATCAGTGGTCGGCCACGGGTAGCAAATATCGTGGGCTGGCCGATGTTCAAAAACACTGGCATTCATTCAGATCGTCAGGCGTCACGATCAGCACGTTAGCCGATGCTGCACGGGCAGGTGGGGCGGACCTTGCCGCCATCAGCCATCTTCACCGTTACGATCCTGCACAGGTGTTCGCAAACCATCCGGTGCCACAGGTTCCGACATCCTTGCCGGTCGCGTCAAAGTCATTCGACATTTTCACGGCGGATCATCTTTCAAGCGAAGCCGTGACGCCGCGAAACTGGTTGGTGCCTGACATGATCCCGGCAAGTGACATTACGTTGCTGGGGGGCGATGGAGGCACTGGTAAATCGCTGGTCGCCCTACAACTGGCGGCAAGCGTTGCCTGTGGCCATGCGTGGTTGAACAAGTTCGTCTTCAAGCATTCGGCGCTGTTCATATCCGCCGAAGACACCCGCGATGAAATTCATCGTCGGCTGGATGCCATCAGGAAATCATACGGTGTGACCTACGCCGATCTGAACACACTGCATCTGCTGTCGCTGGCAGGTGAAGACGCGATTTTGGCTGCGCCCAGCCGTGGGAACATTCTTCATCCAACGCCGGTCTTCGAAGCGCTGAAGAACTCCATCGCTCAAATCAAACCGGCCTTGCTGGTGCTGGATACGTTGGCTGATCTGTTCGGTGGTGAAGAAAACCAGCGGGCACAGGCCCGTCAGTTCGTTCAATTGCTGCGCGGTCTGTGCATCGCTTATGGCGTGACAATTGTTCTGCTGAACCATCCGTCATTGTCAGGGATGAACAGCGGTTCGGGCGCTTCTGGTTCAACGGGCTGGAACAACAGTGTGCGGTCACGGCTCTACCTTGAGCGTATTGTTGATGACGGTGGTTTTGAAGCCAACGTTGATGCGCGTCGGTTAAGCACGAAGAAGGCCAACTACGCCCGTGCTGCCGGTGAAATCGAAATGGTATGGCATGGCGGTCTGTTTATGCCGTCGGCATCATCGTTGGTGAACAACACTGACGATCAGGATGATCGTTTGTTCCTGCACTTGCTTGGTCAATTCGCCAGCGAACAACGGTACGTATCGCACAACCCATCATCAACATTTGCCCCAACGGTCTTCGCCAAGCACCCGCTGGGCAAAGGTGTCACCAAGCGCCGCATGGAAAGTGCGATGAACAGGCTGTTCGCAGCGCAGAAGATCGTAATTGGTGAACATGGGAAGGGAAGCAGTAAGCGCCAGCACCTTGAAATGGTGGGGGGCAACCAATGACTACTGTAAAGGTCGCAACACACTCTGGTCGCAACGGGTCGCAACGCGGTGAAAATCCTTTAAAATCAAAGGTCGCAACGGGTCGCAACACACTCTCTATATACTACGTATATATGCGTGCCGCCTTTGGTGCGGCAGCACGCATTATTCAAACAACCAAAATCGAATTCATCACGCCGTGGCTGAACGGCATCGCGTGGTGTGTGACAACACGTAACGGGTTGGTGCCACGGCACGTGTTGTTCAATGGGCTGGGCATGATGGTGTGTGTTTCACGTCATTGCCCAGCCAACCATCAATTCACCACGCCATTGTTCATCCTTGCAACGACGTGGTGGTCAACGAAGCAGCGTGTTCGGTTTGTGGTGAGCCGAGTTGTTTCGTTCATTGGGCTGAACGTGGTTGTTTGTTCAGTGAACCATCTGTCGTTGATACTCACCAACGACAGATGGTCCCAATGCCCCGTCATTGATCGTGGGGGTGTACACGCGGTGGGGGGTTATGCGTTCGCGCTGTGCGGCCAATACTACTTGCTGGATTCCAAAGCGGTGATGGCCCTTTCAAGTTTGGGAAGTGCTTGTTTCAGCACGCCAATCACGGCGGGGTGCCCCCTCAAATCGAAACTGAAGAACCCATCGTGTATTTTCGCGGCTCTAAGAGAAAGTCGGTTGTTGATATCGTCAATCGACAAGAGAGCTAGCAATACAGAATCTATTGCGTCGGCAGGTAAAACACCCAGTTCATTCATAAGGCTGTTCGTCAACAGACGCGGAAGTGTTGGCATATGGAACAAGGCTTCTTCTTCTGGCTCTGGTCGATTTACATTCTGGGATATAGAGGCGTGCATTATTCTCAGTTCTGCCAGAACTGATCTGACGACTGCATTTCGTTTTGCTTGCCTTGCCGCATCCTCGCGTTGCCTCGCATATCGCGCGTTCAGAACTTGCGTCAGGATCACACCGCCAAAACCGATCACTCCGACAATCGCTGTTTGGAACTCTTTAGCGAAGCTTAACCAGTCCATCAGAAACCCTTTTTGGGGGACTGTGCAATGAAGGCGTCCACCAAGGCAATCCGGTTTCTTGAAAGCCTGAAAATCCCAGAGGGTCCGAAGGCTGGCGACCCGCTGAAACTGGCACCGTTCCAGAAGAAATTCGTCAAAGGCGCATTGGCTGACGGTATCAACGTGGCGGTGCTGTCCATTGGTCGTGGCAACGCGAAAACCGCGTTGTCAGCGGGCATCGCTTTGGGGGCTGTCATGGGCAAATGGGACGCCCAACCCCGGCGGGAAATCCTGATCGCCGCCCGAACCCGTGACCAAGCGCGTATCGCCTTTGATTTCGTGGTGGGCTTTATCCAGTCGCTTGATGACGACGAACAGAAGCAATTCAAGATTCGCCGCAGCCCACGGCTTGAAATCGAATATGAAGCGGATGGCGGCGGTCATTTCATCCGGGCGATTGCCGCTGACGGAAAGACCGCGCTGGGGTCCGCACCAACGCTGGTGTTGATGGATGAACGCGGCCATTGGCAGGCTGACCAAGGCGATGCGCTGGAACATGCGTTGCTGTCCGGTCTGGGTAAGCGCAGCGGTCGGGCGTTGATTATTTCAACGTCTGCCGCTGACGACAGTCATCCGTTTTCCGTGTGGCTGGACGAAGACACGCCGGGTGTCTACCGCCAAGAGCATCGGCCCGCGCCCGGATTGCCTGCTGACGATCTGGAAAGTTTGAAGGAAGCCAACCCCGGTGCAATTGCCGGTATCGGGTCGTCACTGGACTGGCTTCAGGGGCAGGCGCGGCGTGCCATCGCGCGTGGCGGTTCAACGCTGACATCGTTCCGGCTCTACAACCGCAATGAGCGTGTCAGCGGCGAAACCCGTGACGTGCTGTTGACAGTTGATGAATGGCTGGCCTGTGAAGTCGCTGAACCGCCTGAACGCCGGGGACAGGTCGTTATCGGCATCGACCTTGGTGGGTCTGCCAGCATGACCGCAGCGGCGTTCTATTGGCCGGAAACCGGGCGGCTGGAAGCCTTGGGCACGTTCCCCAGCAAACCGAACCTGATGGACCGTGGCGCGAATGACGGTGTTCAGGGGCGCTATGTTGAAATGAATGACCGTGGCGAGTTGTCTACGCTGGGTGATCAGACCGTTCCGATTGCCCCGTGGCTGACGAAAGTTATGGCCCATGTGGAAGGTGAAGCCGTCGCGGCGATTGTCACCGACCGTTACAAGCAATCCGAACTTGGCGAGGCCATCGACAAGGCCGGTATTCGCGTTCCGGTCATCTGGCGCGGCTTCGGTTTCAAGGACGGCGGGGAAGATTGCGAACGGTTCCGACGTGCGGCCTTTGACGGCAAGGTGCTGACCTGTCCAAGCCTGTTGCTGCGGTCGGCCTTTGCCGATGCCATCACGCTACGTGACCCGGCGAACAACCTGAAGCTTGCCAAGGCCCGGTCAACTGGCCGGATCGACGCTGCATCAGCGACGGTGATCGCCGTCGCTGAAGGTGCCCGGATGATGGGCAGGCCCACCAAACGCGGGGGGCGCATCGCATGGGCATGAACCGCAAACGATCAGACTATGCCGCACATTCGCGCAAGGTTTGTCGTGGTCCGCGATGGAAGGCGCTGCGGATGCAGGCTTTGGACCGTGACGACTGGCAATGCGTGCAATGCGGCGAACGGCGGCGATTGGAGGTGGACCACATCCTGCCGGTCAAGACACACCCCGAACTTTCTTACTCTCTGGACAATTTGCAGTGCCTTTGTGGCCGCTGCCATGCCCGGAAAACCAGAATTGAGGTTGGTCACAAGCCCCTCAGTCCCGCGCGTCAGGAATGGCGCGATTTCATGCGCGACATGCGCCAAACAAGCAAAAGGAACAATCATGCTTGATTCAGTGAAAATCCAGCGCCGTCAAAGCGAGATTCGTCAGGAACTCGCCGCGCTGGTCGGTAAGGATAACCCTTCCGAAGACGAAACCCGTTCGATGGGCGACCTCGACACGGAATACCGCAACAACGAAACCCGCTACCGCGCGGCCCTGATCGCTGAAGACGAAGAACGTCGCGAAGCTGGTCAGGAACTTGAAACCCGCTCGGATACCGAATGGGCCGAAGTCATGGCCGGTTTCGAAATGCGTCAGGTGGCCTTGGCGCTGGACGAAGGTCGCCAGCTTGAAGGCGCAACTGCCGAAGTCGTGTCTGAAATGCGCGCACAGGGCGGTTATCGCGGCGTTCCGATCCCGTGGGAAGCCTTGGAAATCCGCGCTGGTGAAACGCTGGCCGGTGGCACGCCCGACCCGATCCGCACCGCGCCGATCATTGATCGTCTGTTTGCGTCCAGCGTGGCGGCACGCATGGGCGGCAGCATGGTCAACGTCGGTGTTGGCGAACTGGAATACCCGGTGACGACTTCAGATGTCACGGCGGGCTGGGCCACAACTGAAACTGGCGATGTGCCGGGTCCGACCGCTTACACCACGCTGGATCGTCCGCTGAAGCCGGATCACAATCTGGGCGTTCAGATGCGGATCACCCGCAAGACGCTGAAGCAGTCCGGTTCCGGTCTGGAACAGGCTGTGCGGCGCGACATGAACGGTGCGATTGCCGAAGCCCTTGACCGTGCCGTGTTCCTTGGATCGGGCGCGGCTGGCGAACCCACGGGCATTCTGGCCGGTGCCGCTGCATGGGGCATCACGGAAACCGCGATTGATGCCGCCGCGTCGTGGGCAGCATTCCGGGCGGCTGTCATCCGGTTCATGGTTGCCAACGCTGCGAACAGCGCTGGTGATGTGCGTCTGTTGCTGCGTCCTGAAGTAATGGATGGCATGGACGACACGTTGATTTCAGGAACGGCTGTCAGCGAATGGGACCGGCTCACCAAGCGGATTTCCAATGTCGCGCTGTCGTCAAATGCGCTGGCCGCGCCCACGGGAAGCCCTGCGGAAAGCATTGCCATCCTGACGACCAATGTTGGTGGCGTTCCGCCGTTCTTCGTCGGCACCTGGGGGGCGATTGATCTGATCCGTGACCCCTACGCCGATGCGGCCAGCGGTGGCCTGCGTCTGACCGCGCTGGCGACGATGGACGTGACCGTTTCCCGTTCGGTTCAGACCGAAATCCTGACGGGTGTCCAATAATGTTGTGGGGCGGCACAGCCGACGGCGGCGGGCTGGAACTGCGCCGCGAAAGCAATGGGGGTGCCCGGTTGTCCGGGCGCTTCCCCTACGGCAAACCTGCTGTTTTGTCTGACGGTGGACGCACAGGCAGGCCACGCAAGGAAGTGATCGCGCGTGGTGCTTTCAGCTATCGGATTGATGATCCGAAAGAAGATATTCACCTGTTGGTGGGTCACGATTTTGGCCAGCCGCTTGCCAGCAAAGGCACGGGCACGCTTAAGTTCACCGAAACGGCGGCGGCTCTAATGTTCACAGCCGTCATCACGCCGGAAATCGCGGACACAGTTCATGGTCGTGATGCTTTGGCGCTGATTGATGCGGGGCTGGCAGTTGGTATTTCACCCGGCTTCCGCATCCCGCCAGAACGTGCGGTGCCGAAGGCCGAAGAAATCACTGAAGAAGAACACGCGCCGGAAGAAGACAAGCACCGGGCCATCATTCGAACGATCCTTGCCGCGTTGCTCTATGAATTTTCGATTGTGACCAGACCAGCCTACCCGGAGGCGCAGGTTGAAGCCCGCTCATGGGAAACAGCCGAATTCATCCCGCCGCGTCCTTTCACCCCCCACAGCCGATGGAGATAATCATGGCGACCGCATTACAGAAAATCGAAGCAGACCCCATGCAATACCCGGCATTGCCGGTGGGCCTGTCGCAAGCCGCCTTGGCAGCGGTCGTGACCGATCAACGCCTGAATTCCATGTGGAAACGGATTGAAAGCCACGTCGCGCACCGTTGGACGGCACGAACGGTCACGTGGGTCGTTGAAGGGGCGGGGGAGTGGTTGCCGTCGCTGACGCCCGTCGTTGACATCTCGACCGTTGAACAGTGGCAGGATTCGACATGGGTGCCCGTGACGGTCTCACCAACGCCGATGGGCGGTCTGTATTTCCCGTCTGACTGTCATCACCGGGTTGTCGCGAATGTCGGGGCAGGACCGGCCCCGGATGATGTCACCGAAGCCTTCCGCAGACTTGCTGAATATCTGGCGGGCATTCGTGGGAACGCATCGGAAGTGTCGTTCCGGCGCAGCGTTGGCGATGTGACCAACACGGTTCGGACGGAACCGGACTTCATGGGGATGGCTTTGCAGAAATCAGGCGCGGCGGATTTGCTGCGCGATTATCGGAGTGTGGTGTGATGTGGCCATTCAAGAAAAAACAACCCGTGGAAACACGATCAGCGGCGGTTGGGTACACTGCCGACATCATCGCTGCCCGTGAATCCTACCTGTCCGGCCATCGTGGCGTGGCTGAACTGACGGCCACGGTCCAAACGTGCATCACGCTATGGGAAGGTGGCTTGTCCATCGCTGATGTAGACGGCACCGATTTGCTTGATGTCCGGTCACTCGCGATTGCCGCCCGGTCATTGGCCGTTCGTGGTGAAGCCTTGTTTCTGATCCGCGATGATGGCTTGGTGCCGTGCAGCGATTGGGATTTATCAACCATCAATTCCAAGCCCAAAGCCTATCGGGTGTCGATTTCCGAAGCGGGCGGTGGGCGAACACAGACCGCTCTTGCTGGCGAGGTTCTGCATTTCCGCATCGGCAGTGATCCAGCCGCGCCGTATTTTGGTCAGGCACCGCTTCGCCGATCATCGCTGACGGCAAACTTGCTTGAAGTGATCGAAGGTGCGTTGCGCGAAGTCTATGAATTCGCGCCTCTGGGGTCTCAGGTTTTGCCGCTTCCGGAAAGCCGAGAAACGACAATGGAAGCCTTGGCCCGTTCGTTCCGTGGTCAGCGTGGCCGGGTGTTGATGCGTGAAAGTGTTCATGTTCAGGCGGCTGGTGGTCCTGCACCGGCAACCGACTGGAAAACTCAAAGTCTCACGCCCGATCTTCAGGCATCTATGACGACACAGAACCTGTCCGCAGCGCGCGATTCAATCTGTGGTGTGTTCGGTGTCCTGCCCGGTCTTCTGAATCCGGCCACGACCGGGCCGCTGGTCAGGGAAGCACAGAGGCACTTAGCACAATGGCAATTGCAACCTATAGTTGCATTAATTGGTGAAGAAGCGACCATGAAACTTGGAACGACCGTAACTCTGGACGTGCTTCGCCCAACCCAGAGTTACGACGCAGGCGGGCGCGCACGGGCTTTCACGGCTGTGATTCAGGCGTTGGCTGTTGCGAAGGAAACCGGCGTTGATCCTGAACAGGCGCTTAAATTGGTGGATTGGCAGGAATAGCGAACGAGCGCCCCGGCTCTGCGTTTGTATCTTTTCGCAACAGGGGAACGGTAACTGGTGAGTGCGTTCTGAAAAACCGCCAGAGACCGCAGCAACTTTTTGCGGAGATGCGTGGTGGTCAACCCTTGACCGTAGTAACTTACTACGATAAAAGCGTAGTAGGTTACTACGAATTTTGGCGACTAGGTAAGGATGAAAGAATGTACGACCATGAACGAGTTTTGACACCTGCGATTGTAGCGGAAATCTCAGAAGTTGATGCTGCAATCCTTCGCGACCTAAGATCGCGCTCTCTGATTGATGGCTTTGGCGCAGAGGGCGGTAATGGGCGATGGAAGTATTCGCTTGCTGACGCAACTGCAATCTGGATTGGAAAGCACCTGATCCAAAGAGGTATGGTTGATAGACAGGAAGCATATCTAGTCGGTAAGCTGGGTGCAGATGAAGTTCTCTCAGTCTTGAGAGGTAACGATGCCAAGGAAAACTTTCTCACCGTTGCCAGACTTGGTTTTTTCGAGGGCGACGAGTTTCACGAGACAGGCGGAACCGTCAAAAAGTGGAATAAGATTCCAGATGATCTTCCCTATGACGTCTACTTGACGGTTGACTGGAAGCTTACGTCTTCACTGGCTCCCGAAGCATTGAAGCGGGCCGCAACAGACCCGGAATTTGTTTCGAACATCGGGGCTAGATAGCTAAAATGTCCCGCCTGAATCCTCAAACTGCTGCAAAGAACACCGCTGCCGCGCTTCTTCGCGAAGCACGCGAAGCAGGTTGGTTGCGCGCAAAGTTTGAGATTAGGCCAGACGGTAGTGTTTCCGTCGATGCAGGTATGTCCGAACCTGAAGGTGGTGATGATTTTCTAAGTAGCGATTTGAGGATGGGTGAATGACGAAGAAAAACACGCCGAAATATGTCTACGAAGATCGTGGTTACTTTCGTTTTATCCGCCGGTCCCGTGGTCAGGCAGTGATGATGAAAGAAGAATTCGGCACACCTGAATTCTGGGATCATTACAACCGTTTGCTGAAGGGCAGAGAACCGACACCAATCAAACGAAACTTTGAAGCGCTTATTCTCAGCTATTTTGAGAGTGATGGTTACAAGAAATTGAAGCCACGCACGAAGGCTGACTATCGGAAGTACATAGAACACATTCGCAAAATCTGGGGCAACAAAGACCCGCAAAAGGTTGAAACGAAACATGTTTACGAACTTCATCGCGCGAATGCTGATCGTTGGCGGCAGGCTAATTATCTGGTTCAGGTCATGGTTGTTTTGATGAACCACGCGCGGTTGGTTGGCTTTCTCAAAAAAGAACATGGCAACCCAGCCAAGGGCATTCCGCTTTTCAAACAGGAAGGTGATGGCTGGGAACCTTGGCCCGAAGATGTACGGGCTGAATTCGAAGCCAAGGCGACACCGCGCGCGCGGTTGGTATACGAACTTTGCATAGGCACCGGTCAGCGTATCGGTGATGTCCTGAAGATGCGCTGGGATCACATCACTGATGGTGTGTATGACGTGACGCAAGGCAAGACCGACAAGCCGCTTCTTTTGCCGTTGACTGAGCGGCTGGAAAAATACCTTGGCGGTGTCAAAAAGACCGGTCTGACCATCGTGACATCTGGGAAGCATGGTGGCCCCGCCAGTTACAGAACCGTGGCTGATGAAATGCGTAAAGTGAAGGCTTCAATGGAGCATCCAGACGCATCGAAATACGTCACTCACGGTCTGCGTAAGAACGCAACCATCGAACTTTATCAGGCAGGATGTACCGACGAAATGGTGAAGGCTGTCACCGGACATTCAAGCACTGAAATGCTCAAAAAATACGGCGGGCAGGTCCGTCAACTCGAATTTGCGAGACGCGCGCAAGCCAAACGGAACGCCGTGGAACAGAACAAGAATAGAACGTGAAAGTTTCAACGGTTGTTTCAAAAAACGAACCGCAGGAGAAAGATAACCATGCAAGTCATTGAAAACATTGGAGGCGAGTACCGGAATCGAACCGGTGTACACGGATTTGCAATCCGCTGCGTCACCACTCCGCCAACTCGCCGCCAAAGTAGTGAACGTCGATTATCTGATCACCTGGAACTGCGCAAGAGGCCGCGGGCAGGAAATCGCCTCACGCAGGCATTGTTCACACGCGGGTTCTGTGTCAAAACCAAGATCAAGGATTCCGAACGCAAGAGTTTAGCTGATGACTGACTATGCCGAGCGCCGCACCATGATGGTGGACACGCAGATCCGCCCATCGGATGTAACCAAATTCCCAATCATAGACGCGATGCTGTCCGTCCCGCGCGAGGCTTTTGTGCCGCGTAACCTGCGCGAGGCGGCGTATGTGGGTGAGAACATCGATTTGGGCGGCGGTCGCGTGATGCTTGAGCCACGCACTTTGGCAAAGATGCTGGATGCGCTGGAAATCCGGAGTGACGAACTGGTTTTGGATATTGGCAGCGCGCTGGGATATTCGTCCGCCGTCATGGCCCGAATGGCCGAAGCTGTTGTTGCGGTCGAGGAAAATGCTGAGATGATTTCAGATGCCCAGGGGCTGCTGGCAGAAAACGGGGCGGATAATGTCATCCTGCACGAAGGCGCGCTGACCGCCGGTGCGGCAGAGCATGGACCCTACGACGTGATCACGCTTCAGGGGGCGGTGGAACATCTTCCCGACGGCCTGAATGATCAGTTGAAGGATGGTGGACGTATCGGGTGTCTTTTCATGGAAGGGGCGCTTGGCGTTGTGCGCATCGGCTACAAGATCGACGGCAAGATCAACTGGCGCTTTTCTTTCAATGCCGGTGCACCGGTGATTCCGGGATTTGAAAGGCATGCGGCATTTACATTTTAAACCGGCATAGACCGGGACATTGGAGGCTGTTGTGAAAAGAGACATTTCTAAGGGGTTTCAAGTAGCCGGTCTGGCTTTGGTAGTGGGGTTGAGCCTGTCTTTTTCCGCTCGGGCAGAGACGTTGGCGGATGCACTGGCCAGCGCATACGAACATAGTGGTTTACTGCAACAGAACCGCGCTCTGCTCAGGGCGGCGGATGAGGATGTGGCGATTGCCGTATCCGGGTTGCGCCCGATCATAAGCTGGACGTCGGATGTGACGCGGTCCTTTGGTCGCAATCGCAATTCGACGGGTTCGACCAGCCCTGAATCGACAGATGTGAACCTGGGCATCACCGGACAATTACTGCTTTATGATTTCGGGCGCACGCGGTTGCAGATCGAATCCCAGAAAGAGCTGGTTCTGGCCACAAGGCAAGGTCTGATCTCGGTCGAACAGCAGGTGCTGTTTCGCGCTGTTCAGGCCTATATGAATGTACGGCGCAACACTGAAGTGGTGGCAATCCGTCAAAACAACCTGCGGCTTCTGGGTGAGGAATTGCGCGCTGCGAAAGACCGTTTTGAAGTAGGCGAAGTGACCCGCACCGATGTGGCCCAGGCCGAGGCACGCCTTGCGAATGCCCGCAGCGGTCTGGCGTTGGCGCAGGGTGATTTGACGCAAGCGGTCGAGGAATTTCGCGCGGCGATCGGGCGCAGGCCCGGAAATCTGATACCACCCAGCCGTCTGCCGCGCCTCTCGGGCGATGTCGAAGCCGCCAAAGGTGTGGCTGTTCGACGGCATCCGGATATGTTGCAGGCGCAGCACAACGTGGCGGTGGCTGATCTGAATATCGCGGTTGCAAAGGCCGCGACACGCCCAACTGTCAATCTGGCGGCGCGTCTTAATGCCGGTGAGGAAATAGGCGGCAGCAATTATTCCCGCAACGGCACTGTTGGTGTCGAGATTTCCGGGCCGATCTACCAGGGCGGACGCCTGAGTGCCGCCACGCGTCAGGCCATGGCCCAGCGGGATGCACAACGCGGCGCCCTGCACGAAGTGCGCCACACGGTGAAACAGAATGTTGGTAATGCCTATGCCAATCTGCGCGCCGCTCAGGCGGCTGCAATTGCCGGAGAAGAGGGCGTCCGGGCCGCGACAGTCGCCTTTCGCGGCGTCCGCGAAGAGGCAAAGCTGGGCGCACGTACTACGCTGGATGTACTTGATACCGAACAGGAACTGCTGGACGCCCGCGCCAACCTGATCTCGGCCCAGGTCGATGTCTACATTGCCGCCTATGGTGTTCTGGCCGCTACGGGGGAGTTGACGGCGAAGGATTTGAACCTTGGGGTCAAGACCTATGACCCGACCGCCTATTACAACTTGGTCAAGGATGCCCCCGTCAATAACAGCAAGCAAGGCAAGAAACTGGATAAGGTTTTGCGCGCTTTGGGCAAAAACTAAAACCTTTTCTAATCGGTTGTGTGAAAAGATGAGCGTGGCTAAACTGTGCTCAGGCAAGAGTGGTATTCAAATATGTCGAAACCCGTAACTAATGTGGAAATTGAGGATGTTCTATCGTCCATACGCAGACTTGTTTCCAGTTCCGATCGTGTAGAGCGGGTGGAACAAGAAGAAACAGATGAAGTCTCGGACAAGTTGGTTCTGACACCTTCTTTGCGGGTTGATGATGTTGTTGATGCCGATAAAAATTATGAAAACCAAGATCTTGAAGATCATTCTTCGAGTGGAAATCTGTCAGTGAATGGCGATGTGGAAGCGGTGGAAGATGAAAGTCTGGCCAGTGACGAATTGAAGTCCGACGAAGAGTTTCTTGAATTCGTGACAAGGACGGCTGATGCGGAAGAAGCTTCTGAAGCAGTGGACGAGATGCATGCCGACCTGACTGAGGATGCGGCTGCCGAGCATGAAGACGTCCTCGAAAATCTTGACGAAATCCTTTCGGAAAATGCCGAAAATTCTCTGGATATTGTGGAAGAGACAGACGCGTCTGAAAACTCTGATGACGAGGATCAAGGTCTTGGCGTCCTGACGCTGGATACAGCGGAAGAAGCGGCTGATGATACGGCCACTGACGAACACTCTGAGGATTTGACCGCAGATAACCTGCGTCGCCGGGCGGCAGAATTCGAAGCGATCGTTGCGGAGAAAGACGATCAATGGGATCCCGATGGGTCAACGCAGGACGAAAATGCTGCAATTTCCGGCGGCCCTGTTCCGTGGCAGGATCAGGATGAGCCCGATGTTGGCGATGTAGCTGATGACGGTGAAGAAAAGTTGATTGACCCCTTATCTGTCTTTGACGGGCCGCCTGATACGTCGCTTCAACCTGATGAGGCGTCAGGGGTGTCTGATCCGGTTGAGGCGGTGACGGACGACGCAAGTGATTTGACAGCAGCAGAAGCCCAGGAACTCGTCGAGGTAGATGAGGCGGACTTGGCAAAAGTAATCGCCGACGCTGCACAGGATGACGACGAGACTGATACGGAAGATGATATGCCTGATGCGCCCGGAGTAGGCGAGGCAGAAGAGATTGAGGCGGAGTTGATCGAGCCGGATTCAAATGAGGCCGAGCTTGCGGCATTCGCTTTCCGGGCACATGACCGATCGGCGCGTTCATCCGATGAAGATCAGGCCGATACCAAAGTGATGCCAACGGGTGCTGCGAACGCAAATACTGAAGCTGCCGGAGCAATTGAAGAGGCGTTGCTGGATGAAGAGGCGCTGCGTGATATGGTCAGTGATATCGTGCGGCAGGAATTGCAGGGCGCGTTAGGTGAACGGATTACGCGCAATGTCCGCAAACTAGTGCGCCGTGAAATTCACCGCGCCTTGGCTAGTCAGCAACTGGAATAGCCAGACGGTGTCTTGGCCAGTTCCAGGAGCATGTCCAGGTTCATATGTTTCTCTAGATGGAGTGCTAAGGCATCCAGCGTGTCCTCAACATCCGATGCATAGCTGAGCTGCGAAACGGCCCCGATTTCTGAAAGATATGTTGCGCGAAACGCATCCGCCGTGAACAGCCCATGCAGGTAACAGCCCCGGATGCGCCCATCGGCGCTGGCTGCGCCTTCAGGCCGGTCGCCCACAGCCAGCCACGCATGAGCGCAATCCCGGCCGGTGGTTTCACCCAGGTGGATTTCATATCCCTCAACCGGATCACCGGTGGCGGGGTAGGTGGCGTGGGTCAGTGCCAGCCGTTTTTGCGGTTTCATCACCGTCGATATATCCAAATGGCCCAGCCCCTCCACCTGCATTTTTTTGCCTTCGATTCCTTCCGGGTCAGCAATCATCTTGCCCAGCATCTGGTAGCCGCCACATAGGCCCAGCACATGCCCGCCACGTCGGATATGCGCTGTCAGGTCGATGTCCCAGCCATTGGCGCGAAAGTCAGCAAGATCGGCAATGGTGGATTTACTGCCGGGGATCAGAACCAAATCGGCGTTACCGGGCAGGGGCTGTCCGGGCTGAATGATTTCTACGCTTACATCAGCTTCGGAGGACAGCGGATCAAGGTCGTCGAAATTCGCGATCCGTGCCAGTCGCGGCACAGCGATCTTGCAGGTACCAACGCGTGTTGAGGAGATATCCAATACATCTTCCGCCGGTAAACGCCAGGCCTGATCGAACCAGGGAATGACCCCCAGCGACGGCCAGCGCGTACGCCGCACCGTTTCCACAAGTCCGGCATCGAAGAGTTTAGGATCACCCCGGAATTTGTTGATTGCAAACGCTTTAATCAGATTGGCGTCGCTTTCTGGAAGAATGATTTGTGTGCCGACGATCTGGGCAATGACCCCACCGCGATCAATATCCCCCACCAACACAACAGGCACGCCCGCTGCTTCGGCAAATCCCATATTGGCGATGTCACCTGCACGCAGATTGATCTCGGCCGGGCTGCCGGCGCCTTCGATCAATACCAGATCGGCGGTCGCACAAAGACGGTGAAAACTATCAAGTACAGCGGGTAACAGTTGCGATTTTGCCTCGCCATATTCGGAGGCTTTCAACGTGGCAAATCGTTGGCCGTTCAGGATGATCTGTGCGCCGATTTCGGATTCGGGTTTCAAGAGAACCGGATTCATGTCGGTGTGGGGTGTGCGTCGTGATGCCAACGCTTGTAGCGCCTGTGCGCGACCAATCTCACCGCCGTTTGCCGTCACTGCCGCATTGTTGGACATGTTCTGCGGCTTGAATGGTGCAACCGACATGCCGCGGTTGGTGAATGCCCGCGCCAACCCGGCCACAATCATCGACTTGCCCACATTGGAGCCTGCACCTTGGATCATGATTGCTTTTGTCATGGTCTGCCCCATACTCATGCTCGCGGTGATACGCGCCAACCGCAAAAAGGGGAAGCCATGAACACGCCCGCCCATCTGATTTTTGCGGCTGCCGCCTTTGCCCGCCCGCATGAGCGACGCCGAACCATCGCCGCGCTTGCGGGTGCGCTGGCGCCCGATTTTTCGCTCTATCTGATGGCAGGTTTTGCACTCTTCGTGATGCAGCTGAGTCCATCTTATGTGTTTGATACGCTTTATTTATCCGACGGTTGGCAAATGGTTTTCAAGGTCGACAACTCGTTCATCTTGTGGGGCGGGGGCCTGGCGTTGGCATGGTGGTTTCAGTCTTCGACCGCGATGGTTTTTGCAGCAGCGGGATTACTGCATCTGGCGTTCGACTTTCCACTGCACCACGATGATGGGCGGGCGCATTTCTGGCCTTTGAGCGATTGGGTGTTTCGCAGCCCGCTAAGCTATTGGGACAACCGCCATTACGGTGGCATCATCGGGCCGATTGAGATATTGATCTCATTCGCCTTCTGCGTGTTATTGTTTTTCAGATTCGACAGTCTGCGGTCGCGCGCGTTGATCTGCATGGCGGCCCTCATGCAGCTTAGCCCAGTCTTTATCTGGGCCTATGTCTTCGCCTTGGGCAGCACCTAAAAAAACGAAAAGCCCCGCCGTCAGGCAGGGCTTCCGGAAACCGTTCTGGCTTCTGTTTATATCAGGCAGCTTCTGCCTGGGCAGCCGCGTTGCGGCGTTCGCTTTCCTCACGCGAGAGGGCCACGGATGTCCGTACCCCTTTCGACACAAATTCCATCAAACCCGATACAACACGTTCATTCGGGTCGATCCCGGCACAGGTCAAAACCTCGCGCCCATCGCGCGAACGCGCCCAACGGGCGATCTGTTCCGGTCCGTTGCCATATTTCTTGTCGTCAGAAATGGCGTCGTCCAGCGCAGCCAGTACCACAGCTGCGAAGAGTTTACGTGCACGATTGCCCTGTTCACTTTTGAAGGCTGTGCCGTCAACGAAATCCTTCATGGTTCGTCCTTGTTTTCTTTGCTCTTGTAATTTTGGCGTGGCGTTCTTTATGACGATGTTTATCTGATTCGGATAGGCCTATAATGCATAGCTTCCATGCGTCAGATGCATGGCTTTTGCATGTGCAGCACGATATATCGTCGTCTTGCGCCCTGTCATGTCCCCAGATATAGGGTGGGTCAAACTTCGATCAACCTTTCGACAAGGTTTTGCCCTATGCCAAAAATCAACGGAAATGAAATTCGCCCCGGTAATGTGCTGGAGCATAATGATGGCCTTTGGTCTGCAGTTAAGGTTGACCACGTAAAGCCCGGAAAAGGCGGCGCTTTTGCGCAGGTTGAACTGCGCAACCTACGAAACGGTTCCAAGTTGAACGAACGCTTTCGCAGCGCCGACAAGGTTGAACGTGTACGCCTTGAGCAGAAAGACCAGCAATTCCTTTATGAAGATGACGGGCAGTTGCATTTCATGGACGCTGAGACGTATGAGCAGATACAACTTCCGGCTGATATTCTGGGTGACAGGCGGCCCTTTTTACAAGACGGCATGACGATCACTGTAGAATTTTACGAATCCGAAGCGCTGAATGCCACATTGCCGCAGAAAGTCACCTGCACCGTTGTCGAGACTGAGCCCGTGGTTAAAGGCCAGACTGCCGCCAATAGCTTCAAACCAGCGATCCTTGATAATGGCGTCAAGGTGATGGTGCCGCCCTTTGTCGGCTCTGACGAGGCGATCGTCGTGAATACTGAGACGATGGAATACTCTGAGCGCGCCTGAACGTAGCGGTTTTTGAATGGAGAAGGACCAGAGAGTGTCTTTTTCCTGATTTTACTGGTCGATGGAACGCTTGCTTAGGACTGATTAACTGCCGAAAAGCCGCCGCGCCACCGCAATGGAGGTCTTCGACAGTCTTGCTCAGATCGTCTGGTCGTAGTCACCCACGGATGGCTCGGTCCGGATAACCGTGTCGATATCGGCGAAAATTGCGCGCATTTCTGCGTCGCTTTCACTGCTTTCGCAGACCACCACCAAATTGGGCGTATTCGAAGATGCCCGCACCAGTCCCCAGCTGCCATTGTCCAATATCACGCGTGCGCCATTGACTGTCACCACTTCCTTGATCGTCCGGCCTGCAATTTGCGCGCCCGCTTCGTGTTTGGCGACAAGCTTTTGCACGAGCCTCTCCAACACGTCGTACTTTTCGGTATCCGCGCAATAGGGTGACATGGTCGGGGTAGAATAAGTAACCGGAAGCGCTTTGCGCAGGTCTGACATCGACATGTCGGGGTTGCGGTCCATCAGTTTGCAGATTTCAACGGCGACGCGCATGCCGCAATCATATCCCCGCCCAACGGGTTCAGCCAGAAAGTAGTGCCCTGATTTTTCGAATCCAGCCAGCGCGCCGATTTCCTTGACGCGCCGCTTCATGTGGCTGTGACCCGTCTTCCAGTAATCTGCCTTTACGCCGTTGGCGATGAGCTCGGGGTCCGACGCGAAAAGACCAGTGGATTTTACATCCGCCACGAATGTACTGTTTGGGTGCAGCTTGGAAAGATCGCGCGCCATGATAACGCCGACCTTGTCAGCAAAAATCTCTTCGCCCTCATCATCTACCACGCCGCAACGGTCGCCATCGCCATCAAAACCAAGTGCGAAATCTGCGCCACTGGTATTCACGCTGGCACTCATATCGTGCAGCATTTCCATCGCCTCGGGGTTGGGGTTGTAGTGGGGGAATGTATAATCGAGGGTGTTGTGCGATGGCACGACTTCAACCCCCAGACGTTCAAAAAGTTCCGGAGCAAACGCGCAGGCGGTGCCATTTCCCGTTGCGCAGACGACCTTGAGTTTACGGGTCATTTTGAAATCACCTACAAGATCGTCCAGATATGCTTCGCGCACACCATCGACAAACTCATAGGCGCCGCTGGGGCGCGGTTCTCCTTTGCCTTGCAGAACGATATCGCGAAGCTCTCCCATTTCATCGGGACCATGGGTCAGGGGCCGTTCAAAGCCCATTTTGACACCTGTCCAACCGTTGGGATTGTGCGAGGCGGTGACCATCGCCACGGCAGGTACGTCCAGGTGGAACTGGCTAAAATAAGCCATCGGGCTGAGGCAGGGACCAATATCCTTGACAGTGATGCCCGCACGCATAAGGCCGAGGATCAGAGCGTTCTTGATGCTGAGCGAATAGTCGCGGTAGTCGTTACCGACAGCAATGACCGGTTCAATGCCACGGTTTTGCATCTGTGTACCCAGCCCCAGACCAAGCGCCGTGATGCCTGGCAAATTGATCTCGTCGGGGTATTTCCAGCGCGCATCGTATTCACGGAAACCCGTGGGTGTGATCATCGCGTCGCGCAGGAATTCCCAGGTGTTGGGGGTGACTAGAGGGAGGGGCTTGTTCACGGTTAGAACTCTTTCTTCAGATCGAAATAGGGTTATCTTTCGCCAACGCGTCAAAGCGCATCAATGTGTCAACAAGATGGGGCATCGCGGCCAAATGGATCATATTTGGTCCATCGGAGGGCGCATTATCCGGGTCTTCATGGGTTTCAATGAAAACGGCGGCGACGCCGAGCGACACCGCGGCACGGGCCATCACCGGGGCGAATTCGCGCTGGCCGCCGCTAGAGCCGCCCTTACCGCCCGGTTGCTGCACCGAATGGGTTGCGTCCATCACCACCGGATAGCCGGTTGCAGCCAACTGCGGTAGGCTGCGCATGTCAGCGACAAGTGTGTTGTAGCCAAATGAGGTGCCCCGTTCAGTCAGCAGAAGACGGGTGTTTCCCGTACTTTCAAGCTTGGTTACGATGTTTGGCATTTCCCAAGGGGCCAGAAATTGCCCTTTCTTGACGTTGATTGCAGCGCCGGTTTCGCCAGCGGCTAACAAAAGGTCAGTCTGGCGGCAAAGGAAGGCGGGAATTTGCAGCACGTCACAAACATCTGCTACGGGGGCGCATTGATCAGGTAGGTGAACATCGGTCAAAACCGGAACGCCAAGCGTGTCCTTGACCGTTTGCATCACTTTCAACCCCTCATCCACGCCAAGGCCGCGCTTGCCCGAAAGCGAAGTGCGATTGGCCTTATCGAAAGAGCCCTTGAAGATGAATTGTGCACCCGCAGCACGGCAAGCTTCAAGCATGGTGCCCGCAATCATTTGTGCATGATCTGCGCTTTCAAGCTGGCAGGGGCCGGCAATCACGGTCAACGGTTGGTCATTCCCCACGCTCAGAGTGGCTATATTTACCTGTTTCATGGGCTGCGGCATCCTCATGCAGTGCAGTTCAGGCTGCCGCTTACGACGATACCTGCTCTTTCAGGATCGAAGCGGTCAGCGATATCATCAGGTAAATACCGGCAAAGATCAGGAAGGCAAGGATCGTGTTCTCGAACGCCCGCGGATAGGAAGGATCCTGCGAAGCCACCGGTCGCACCGACACGGTCAGATAACGCACCTGTTTGTTGGCTTCGATCTCGCTTAGCCGTTTGCTTTCCAATGCCGCCTGTAACACAAGATCAGCAGTGGCAAGATCAGCCTGCGCCATCTGGATTTCTGCGGTCTGTGATGCCAATGAGCTATGGCCTTCGGTCGCCTGGTTCAGTCGCGCTTTCTGCTTGTCCAGTTCAGCGGTCAGCACTTCGATCTCGCTGCTGAGTGCGTCAACTTTGGCTTTGTTGGGGCGCGTGTTGTTCAGTTGAATGTCGAGCGCCAGCTGCTTTTCCTGCAATTGAAGCTCAACCGTGCTGACAAGTTGGCGGATACCTGCGATCTCGCCTTCAGGGTCCAGTATGGTGCCTTCTTGTAGTTGAACCATACGCTCCTGCGCTGCGCGGCGTTCGGCCTTGGCTTCTTCCAAGCCGACAATAGCGGTCTCTACCGCATCCAGCCGCTTTTCGCGGCTCAACTCATCTACGCGTTCTTCGGCGTACTCGATCAGCCTTTGGGAAAACAGCGCGCTGACTTCCGGATCAGCGGTCGAAAGCTCCATCTTGATGACGCCCTCGGTGGGGTCATAGCCCAGCTTTATGTATTTCTTGTAGAGCTTGTAAGCTGCCTCGTTGCTGGCTTCGGGATCAAGCCGCTGGATCGGATCTATGCTTTCTTGACTGAAATGACTGCGAAATCCCAGATCGGCGTCCAGCCGCAGCATCGCATCCTTGGATTGCAGGTAGGATTGAGTTGCAATCGAATCCTGCCCAGTGGCAAAGGAAGTCCCGCTGAACAGACTAGCGGATGCGGCAGCACCGCTGCCATCGGCGGTTAATATCAAGAATTCGGACTTGGTGGCATACATCGGCGTAGCCACCGCATAATAGTAATATCCCGCGACCAGCGTCGGTAGGAATACGAATGCCGTAAGTCGAGATAGCAGCAGCAGTAATTTGCGACGGCGGCGTTTGCCGATGTCGCGTTGGATGTCCATGATTTCAGCTGCGCGCCTGTCGGCTGGGCTAAGCTCTGTCGAGGGCAGGGTTTGTCGTTCCGGTGGAAGTGTTTGCGGCAATTGTACACGTGATTTGGCCACGGCAGTTTGACCATCGGAATCTGGTTTGTCGTTTCCGGTTACGACCTCAAGAATGGTGCTGCGCTGGAACGGGTCGATGCCCTTGGCCCGCAACAGACGTACTGCGTCGAAATCCGAGACCGGTGCCAGACCGTGCTTTTGCGCCATGCGCCGCGCCATGCGCAACTGCCGCCCGGTTAATCCCTCTTTGCGGATGTCGTCAATATTCTGAGAGGTTGCCATTTCCCGGGCCGAACTGACCTGCCCCTCTTTGGTTGAGCTCGGGGCTGGTTCATTCGGTTGCGCACCCGCCTCTTCAGGCGTGGCTTCGACACCGGCCTGAGGTGTACTGCGCCGAATGCGGAATTTTCTAGCCTTGGGTTTCGTAGTCATATAACGCCTTTGCCTCTTCCAAGGTGTCGAACATGTGGAGCTTACCACCCATCAGCACCGCAGCTTCGCGGGCGAATTTTTCAAGCGTTTTGGGCTGGTGCGACACGATCACCACTGTGGTGGTGCGCAATCTGTCCCGCAGGATTTCGCCGGCTTTCTGATTGAATTCTACATCCGTGGACCCAGGCATCCCTTCGTCGATCAGGTACATATCAAAATCCAGCGCCAGCATCAGCGAAAAGGTAAATCGCGCGCGCATCCCCGAGGAATAAGTGCCTAGTGGTTGATCGAAATATTCACCCAGATTGCACATCCACCGGCAAAATGCTTCGATATAGTCCGGATCCAATCCATAGAGCCGCGCGATGTAGCGGCTGTTTTCCATCGCTGAGATTTTGTTGACGACGCCACCCATGAACCCTAGCGGAAAGCTGATGCGGCAACCGCGTCGAATCTCGCCTTCATCGGGTTTTTCAAGGCCTGCCATCATGTTGATCAATGTGGTTTTACCCGTGCCATTGGGTGCCAGAATGCCAAGCGACCGGCCAAGCTCGACCCGGAAGCTGACCCTTTCAAGAATCACCTTTCGTTGCGTGCCTGTCCAGAAGGACTTGCTGACATTCTCGAACTCGAGCATCCATTGGCTCCGGTGCTGCTCTGGTCTTACCCTCTTTTAGCGGGGCTGTGTTAAGGTTTGTTTAGCCAATATTTCGATCATTATGTCGGATTTTCCCCATTTATGACAATAAAACCGGATAGTTTTATGTTCCGTGATGCAAAAAAACCGGCATTTTCTGCGCCAAATACTGTTTGCTCAAGCTCAGTTAGAGAGGAGTTGCAGGTGAATCGGAATGGCGACGTGTATTCCGGTGAGTGAAGCTTGCCTGCGTTCAGCAGGATGGAGAGATTTCCCCGCTTTTTCGCCTTTGCACGCCTGAAGAAAGAAGTACTGCCCGCGCATTGACGCCGCATGCACCGCGTGTCCACTTTTCCAGAGCCTGCTCAAAAAAGTTTCCAGCCGCCCCACAATGTAAGCAGATTGCGAGGCGGAGCTAAGAGAATAGGGCCTTGTCTAGCTGGCGCGGCGGTCGTCGAAGCTGAGAGCGATGAAGCTGGGCAAGTGATCGCCCATTCCAACAACCTTGTTGCCGCCCGATCTACTATTGTCGGATTTACCCTTTCCACCGCGGCTACGGCTGGGATTGGGCTTGTCCTGTGGTGCCTGCTCCTGAGCCTGAACATCCGGTGTATCGGCGATCTCGGGTTTATCCTCAGGCTTTTTACGGCTGCGCGTGCGTTTGGGTTTCTCGGCCTTGGCCTCGGCGGTGTCGTCGGCCTTGGGCGCGTCGGATTTCAGCGGGTTGTCGAGTCGGGGAATTTCTTTCTGAATCAGACGTTCGATGGCATCGAGGTTTTTCTCATCGCGCGGGATGCAGATCATCATTGCTTTGCCATCGCGGCCCGCGCGACCGGTTCGGCCGATACGGTGCACGTAATCCTCGGCATGGCCGGGCACATCGAAATTGAACACATGGCTGACGGCGGGCACATCAAGGCCGCGCGCGGCCACGTCCGAGGCGCAGAGGAACCGCAACTCACCGGCGCGGAAGCCATCAAGCGTGCGAGTACGTTGTGACTGATCCAGGTCGCCATGAATAGGGGCGGCGTCATAGCCATATTTCTTGAGGCTTTTGGCAACAATATCCACATCTGTCTTGCGGTTGCAGAAGATGATGGCATTGGTGCATTTGTCACCTTCGCCGTCGATTAGTGTGCGCAGCAACTTGCGTTTTTCAGTGCCTTCGCGGTCGCGGCGAGAGGCCTTGAACATCACGACGCCCTGTTCGATCGTCTCAGACGCGGTGGCCTGACGGGCAACCTCAATTCGTTCTGGTGCGCTGAGGAAGGTGTTGGTGATACGTTCGATTTCAGGCGCCATCGTGGCCGAAAAGAAGAGCGTTTGACGGGTGAAGGGCGTAAGACCGAAGATGCGTTCGATATCGGGTATGAAACCCATGTCAAGCATCCGATCAGCCTCGTCCACGACCATGACCTTAACGTCGCTCAGGATCAGTTTGCCACGCTCGAAATGGTCAAGCAGGCGGCCAGGCGTAGCGATCAGTACGTCTACGCCCTTGTCAATGAGTTGATCCTGTTCCTTGAAGCTGACGCCACCAATTAGCAGCGCCTTCGTCAGTTTGAGATGTTTGGAATAGGTGTCAAAATTCTCGGCCACCTGGGCGGCCAGCTCGCGTGTCGGGCAGAGCACCAGTGAACGTGGCATGCGTGCTCGCGCGCGTCCCCGAGCCAGCAGAGATAGCATGGGCAGGGTGAAACTGGCGGTCTTGCCAGTCCCTGTCTGGGCAATGCCGAGCACATCCCGTCCTTCAAGCGCGGGCGGAATCGCACCCGCTTGAATAGGTGTGGGTGTTTCGTACCCGGCTTCGTCAATGGCTTTCAGAACCTTAGGGTTCAGCTTTAACTCAGAAAACTTGGTCATATGTGTCCGTTTGTTGCGGACACTATCATGGCCCGCGCGTCTGATGCCGGGTCGGGCCCCGCACGAGCCCCGTGGACATCCACAGTGATGACCCGGTGCGGATGGCTTTACCGGAAGAAGGGGGGTGCGGTCAATGCAGGCGCCAGAATCATGTTTAATGAGCGGATTGGCGCGTTAATTGTCGATAAAGTAGCAACAATAATCGCAGTTTACGCGAAATCTGGGAAATGGCGCGCGCGTTTCTTATCCAAGTCGAGCCTGATCAGATGCAGGTGGCCATAAGCAGCAAGACGTGCCCGTAGGGCAGGCGTGGCACGGCAAATCTGGTCGTAGAAGTTGCGAAGCGCGTCACCACCCTGAGCTTCGAGTTGACAAAGCAGACTGTGCAGGGTCGTGTCGCTACCCGGCGCGGGTTTGATGCTCGGGCGATAGGCTCCTTTTTTTATCCGGTAACGATAGTGTTTATTCCAGTGATCAAATCCAGTGGCATGCAAGTGGCACAGGTTTGTTCCGGTCAGGGGGGCAGGCGTGTCATTTTCACCATCCTGCGTGGCATGGTGTATGCGCAACCCGGTGCTCGGGCGACCGGTTCGGATAAAGACCTTGCCCTGTACATGGCTGAGGAAACCACCAACCAGATAGGTTCCAAAGCCAGGATAGATCGCTGCAGTTTCTGTGCGTCGCTGTGATGGACCGGTCGCGCATGATTTGAACCATTGTGCGCCGGCAGGTGGTGGATCGGCGGGATCGGGGGCCATTGCCTCGACTGGGTGCGAGCGGGCGCTGAACGTGTCATTCGGCAGCGCGGCGAGCTGTGCAGCGAGCGAGGTATCGCCGGGCCAGAGGAATTCATCAACGTCGAGATGTGCAAGCCAATCCGTGCCGGGTTCATGGGTCAAACAATGGGTGGCATTCACCTGCTGACGCACCTGGTGTTTGATCGGACGGTAACCGTGGATATGCCAATAGGACGCATCGGTGGTAATGGCGCGGCACTTAGGATGTGCATTCAGGGCACTATGGGCGGTGTTATCTGGGGCGTCGAGATAGACGCTCACCCGTTCAGCACCAAGGTCGAGATGATGGGCGGCGAAATTCAAAACGTCGCGTGTGGGAGCCTTGACGGTGGCGGTGACGCCCCAGCTGGGTTGATTGGTCATTTCCATAACATGCTGGGGTTGTGAGGTGGTCGCAAGGCGCATTACGAAGACATGTCGGTTTATAAGCCTATGTTCGAATTTTCTCAGGAAGATGAGCCCGGGGCTAGGCTTGATTCAACAGCGACAGAGCGGATGAATGCGGCTGCGGTACATAGCCATGGCCAAGCACGCTGACGGTGGGCGCCGGTGTCAGTACGGTGACATCGCCGGTGCCGGGATTGGGGAGACTGGCCGTGTAGATGCCGCCGTCATATCTGAGCAAGTGATTGTGCCAGATCAGGTGTGGGGCATCATCGTGCCAGATAAAGCAACCATCGGGCAGTGTTTCGATAGGGGCGGCGTGGCGGATGTGCTGTCGGGTTCGAGTGACCCTTGCAGCATGCAAAACCCTGTCATCCTGATCCAGCGTGTTCTTACCGTGACTCATTGCCCAGGCAGAGCGGAAGCGAGTGTAATCTTCGCGGCGGCAAAGGCCGCAGGGGCGGTGCCCGGCGGCAAGGGCCACGCATTCATCCAGGAAAAACAATTCGGTATAGTGGTTCGGGATCATCACCGGGCGATGCCAGTCCTTGAATTCCAGTACGCAAGTGACCCAATGGGGATGCGTCCATCGAGAGGTTTTCAAGCGCTGTCGGTCATCGTGCAGGATGCCGCGATTGCCCATCAGCGTGCCGCGGAACGGTAATGCGGTGATCTGTCCGTCTGGCAAGACGCGGTTTTGTAATGTCATCGTCGGCCACTTTGGTTTGGACACCTTGGTTTAGGTGATCCGCGGAGCTGGCACTATGGCAGGGTGGGGACTGTTGGCATAGGGGTTGCCCAAAGAAAAAGGCCGCCCGGTCAGGCGGCCTTTCGCTAAACGGTTAGGAACCGATCAGGATTTTTTGCGACGCTTCGCTGCGGCGAGGCCACCGAGGCCAGCCAGAAGCATCCAGCCAGCAGCCGGAAGCGGTACTGCGCCACCGACCGGTCCATCGGGGTCAAGGTCGATGTTAATGTCGCCTTTGCCACCTTTGTTGAACGTATATTTACTGGCATAGGGCGATGTTGCCATGCCCGACTTGGTCCAGTTGAACCACATTGAGAAGCCGGTCCCCGTTGTATCAAGCGCGTTGGCAGCTTCGCCTGCTTGGGGCGCATGTGTCGGGTTGCTGGTCAATGTGTACATCAAACCTTCCATGTGAGAACCGACAACACCTGTCAGCGTTGCAGAGATCACAGAAAAGTAAGTCCAGTCGCTGGGGTCGATCCCGGCATTGGTCGTTGCACAGTTATGCGAGCCACCGGCACCAGCTTGCTGGCAATAGGGGGTGTTGCCCGAGTTCTTGATGTTGAACCGCAGATCAAAATCGAAGGACAGATTGTTCTGACCGGTGTTTGTGGCGCGGCCGGTCAGACGCGCTTTGGTGCCGGTGTAGCGGAACAAACTGTCGGGGCTGAACGACCAAAGACCCGTTGCACCGTTGCCTTGAACAAAGGCGTTGCTGCTGGGGTTGTTGCCATTGGGCGTCCAGATCGAGCGATTATTGTTGTAGTCTTTTGCAATATAGTCGCCCGGAGAAATCGGTGCCGCAAACACTGCGGTGGGTGCGATCATTGCAACAGCAACAGCCGCTACTTTAATTTTACGTACTAAAGACATTACTCTTCCCTTATTCGTTACATGTCAGAGCAAAAGTATCTGCTTTTGGTGGTGGCACCTAATGGAAATTGGGCTTTTTCGGGGCAATTGTGGCAACAATAAGCCCTGATCTACGTGATTGGCGCGTGGGAAAAATAGCGCGCTCTCGCCACAGTAGTAAAATTCCCGTGATAGGAGAATTTCCGCTCATACCCCAAAGCATCGGGAAAATGCGTCAATAGGTGATTCGGATTCCGTCAGGCGTGCGTCATCCGGCCATCATTTCTTTCGTCGCAGTCAGTTTGACGTCTGGATAATCGCGCTCTACCCGGTCGATATCCCATTGCAATCTGGTCAGATACACTACGTCACCATCATGGTCATGTGCTATGTGCTGTTTGTTGGCTTCGGTAAAGGTGTCGATGGCCTTGCGCTCACCACTGACCCAGCGGGCCGAGGTGAATTGACTGGCCTCAAAACGGACGGGCAGGCCATATTCCAGCTCGATCCTTGAACCCAGAACCTCAAATTGAAGCGCGCCAACGACGCCGACGATGAAGCCGGAACCGAATGCTGGTTTAAATACCTTTGCTGCACCTTCTTCGGCGAATTGCATCAGCGCTTTTTCCAGATGCTTCGCTTTCATCGGATCACCCGCGCGCGCCTGTTGCAGGAGTTCCGGTGCGAAGGAGGGGATTCCCGAGACGCGCAATGCCTCGCCCTCGGTCAGCGTATCGCCGATACGGAGTTGGCCGTGATTGGGGATGCCGATGATGTCCCCAGCCCACGCTTCATCCGCTAATTCGCGGTCAGAGGCGAGGAAAAGTACAGGGTTGGTCACTGCCATCGGTTTCTTCGAACGCACATGGGTCAGTTTCATGCCGCGCTTGAAATGCCCTGAAGCCATGCGCAGGAACGCCACACGATCGCGGTGCTTGGGGTCCATATTGGCCTGGACTTTGAAGACAAAGCCAGAAACTTTTGTTTCATCAGGGGAAATCTGGCGCGGCTCGGCGCGTTGTGGTTGTGGTTCGGGGCCGTAAGTGCCGATACCATCCATCAGTTCCTTGACCCCGAACGAATTGATGGCAGAGCCAAACCAGATCGGTGTCATATGCCCTTCGAGGACTGATTGCGGGTTCAGTCCGGGAAGCAGCTCGCGTGCCATCTCAACCTCTTCGCGCAGCTTTTCAAGCAGGTTAGCGGGCACGTGCTCCGCAAGCGCCGGATCATCAAGCCCCTTTATTTCGACGCTTTCGGCCACGCGGTTGCGGTCGGCGCGGTCCATTAGCTCCAACCTGTCGTTGAGCATGTCGTAACACCCCATGAAATCGGCGCCGACTCCGATGGGCCAGCTGGCTGGGGTCACATCAATTGCGAGGTTTTCCTGAATCTCGTCGATGATATCGAATGTGTCGCGGCTTTCGCGGTCCATCTTGTTACAGAAAGTCAGGATTGGCAGATCGCGCAAGCGGCAGACCTCGAACAATTTCTGAGTCTGGCTTTCCACACCCTTGGCGCCGTCAATCACCATTACGGCGGCGTCCACAGCGGTAAGGGTGCGATAGGTGTCCTCCGAGAAATCCGAGTGACCGGGCGTATCAACAAGGTTGAAGCGAAAGGTCTTGAAGTCAAAAGACATTGCCGAGGCAGAGACCGAGATTCCTCGATCCTTCTCCATCTGCATGAAATCTGAACGCGTGCGCCGCGCCTCGCCTTTGGCGCGCACCTGTCCTGCCATCTGAATCGCCCCGCCAAAAAGCAGGAATTTCTCGGTCAGTGTCGTCTTGCCAGCGTCCGGGTGCGAGATGATCGCAAAGGTGCGGCGACGTGCAATTTCGGGCGGTAAATCGGGTCGGTTCTGGGCGATGTCTAACATGAGGCTGCGTATAGGTAACGAACGGAGCCTTGGCAAGAAACGGACACGCTGGTTGGGGATCGAAGTGCAAATCGTACTTTGTACAAGACCGCCTACTGGTGTGAGTCTTCGACAAAAATCTTGGGGGAAGTGGATGGAATATGGGATTTGTTGACGTCCGAAGTTCTGGAGATTTTGGTTGGCGGTATGTTCTTGCTGGATTATCTGACTATCAAACAAGTGGCCTTTTGGGTTTTTGTGCTGATCGGATCAGTGCTCGATATCTGTTATTACGCCTGGGTTGCCGTTGATCCATTGTGGGATGTGATATCCACCTCTCTGGCAATGGCCGTGGCCAGCCTTTTTTTTGGTTTGATGAGCCTTCTAGCGCCGAGGTCCAAGATCGTGGCGTCACGGAAGCAACGCGACATCTATCCGATCTTTTCGAACCTGATACAGGGCGACTTCAGATGACTGGCGGCACAGCCCGAGCTTTTCAACACTATCAATGACTTGGAACTCGCTGCGAATTGTGACAGCACGTGGTATCTTTATACATCATCGCGGGCACTTCGCCGATTGGAAAACTGGGCGCGCGGTTTTCCTTGCCCTTGGGCACCTTTGTTGGTGAGGCCGCTTTTCTGACAGTCCGGCACAGATCGGTTACTACGGTACTGCCTGATGTGATCGGAAGGGCTTCGATGGCGTTATGACGATTCACGCCATCGCTCTGGCAAATATTCACGATTCAAACTGACACTTGAGGCGATGATCATAAGTGATCTGGCAACGAAAGTGTCTTTTGCGGTAGCGTCGCCAAATCTGAATGAGGTCATGATTGCACAAGTTTAGGGGGCGGTGGGGGCGAATATGCCTCCAGCTTTCGTAATCATGCGGCCAGTTGGCAAAGAGTGCGCACTGGCAGTGTCGTAACGGAGGGCTGTTCAGCTTCGTCGCCGATCTTTACAGCATGGGTTACGCAGATCATGTACACTGGATTGCCATCCATCGTAGATTTCGAAACCAACAAGTAGCGCACACCGATGGAGTCGAGGAAACGCGCGACCTTGGGAAAGACAACTGCGACGAAACCTGTCAGTTTCTTTTCGTCGCGGTAACCGTCCAGCAAGACCGCAAGGTGTTTCAGCATCACCTTGCTTTCCTCGACCGAGATATCTTGCGCCCGGCAGAACCGTGTCAGCTCATGAATCCGACCCTTTTGCATGCGAAGGAAATCCCGGGCACCAGGGAAATGCGGCAGGAAGTGATCGGTAATCATCGTGCTGCTGGTGGTCGCGCGCACCCGGCATGAACCCATATGACGTCCGTGGCGATGTACCATCAGGTAGGTGCTGTCATCGTCGTCATATTCATCAATCTCGTATCCTTGAGGTGTGACACATAAATCCCACTTCTGACGCTCTACAAACTGGCGCCCACGATCAGAGAAAACGCTGTTGTTCAAAGTCTGTGGCAAGTCGCGGCGGGTACTGATTAATTTTTGCATGTTCACCTCTTGTTCTCATTGAGATGACACTGGCGTTCCGCAGCTTAATGACAAGCTAAGCCTTTATTTATAAAAAATAAATTCAACTTTTATTGTTTACCAAGCTGAACACAAAGTTGATGGAAGAAGTAAGTTTGAATGAAGAAGAGCGTTAGCGGAAGTTAAGACTGTGGGTCGCTTCATGCTCAGAAAAATCAGCGGTGCATCGCCTTTGATAGGGTAAGAAATTAACGTCGGCAATTAACAAGTTTGGCCAATTTCGTTAAATTTTACACGGAATGATCGGCGAAATTCAGCCTATATTAACTTAACAAGATCAATAGAAAGCTATCTAACTAAGTAGGTAGCGAAGATGAAACATTGGGTAAGAGCGGTCCTTGAAGACGCCTTTTGGTCAACAAAGACTATGTCAGAGGAAACAATTCGGGGTCTGAAGCGAATCGCAGAGCTTATCGAGGATATAGATGTCCATCCTTTTCGGACCACCGAACTAAGCGATATTGGCGAAGAACTGTCGGAATGCACCGATCTTACAGAACTGTCCGAGCTGATGTGGCAGGCGGCAACAACGGTCGGATTTCAGAATTTTGCGATATTCGTGATCCAGCAGGGGTCGAATGGGGCGTTCCGTTCGCGTATATGCACCTCTTACAAGGATACTTGGGTCAACCGATATCACGAGAAAGCCTATCAGTTCATTGATCCCGTGATCGCTCAGGCGGCGGCAGAAGATGGTTGGTTTCTGTTTTCAGAGCTTAATTCTAGCGCGCCTGCGATTGAGTGTTTTTGGGAGGATGCCGAGACATTTGGGATCGGGCGGAACGGGCTGTGTTTTTCGATCTCCCGAAAAGACGGCGCGCGGATCGGTGTGTCGTTCTCGACGTCCAACACCAAGGAAAAAGTTGAAGAGGTCGTGCGACTGAACGGCTTCGACCTGCAATTCCTGGCACATCTGGCGGTGGATTGTTTCTGTTATGCCTCGCGCGGGCCTTCCTTGTCGGATGATACGCTGTCTCTAAAAGAATTGCGTTTCCTCTATACCTTGGCCAGTAGCCCTGATCCGACCGAAGCGCTGGAGATTTCGGCGGGCTATGGGTCGAATAAGGCTTTGCAGTCGTCAATTCGGCAAAAGCTGAGTGTGGATACGGTTTTTCAGGCATTGGCGATCGTGTCAGCGAAGGGTTGGTTCAATCAGTTACCCTTTGACCAGCGCGAAGTTGCAAAACCTTTCCCGGCGCTTGTGGGATTTGGAACTGGTGATCCGATGTTGGAAGATACTGAAAAGGAAAAGTCGGAAACCAAAGCCATACGATTAGGTTCGGATCAGGAAGTCTGATCTGCGTGCCGCTATGTCAACGTGTCGAGGCACGTTTAAGTAACTTGGCCATATCCGGGTGATTAAGAAGGCTTTCGCCAATTTCAAACTGCATGTGCGCACGATCGGCATGATCGGGAAGGGATTTGGCCAACTCCTGGCTCAGTTCTGCTGGCAGGACGGGGCGGGTGCGAGTATCCACGAGCAGCGTCTCGGCAGCGATGCCTTCGGCATAAATGATCTGGTGTTCATCAAAGAGCAACTGAAAGTAATCGACGAATCCGCCATCTTCTTGAATCACGGTGTCTCCGTTCACCAGGTGTCTTGCTCGCACCAGTAACTCGTTTCTACCAGCGCCTAGTGCATCTGAGCGCTGATAGATGAAAAGCCGGTGGTCGGGGCTGACGAGCAAGTCATTCTCATTGTGCAGCGCGCCGGCCTTGATCCGGATTGGGGCAAAATCGCCGGTGGCGCGAACCGTCGCATGGCCAATCCAGCGGATTTTCTGTGGCCCGTCATCGCGGGTCAGGACTGTATCCCCGACATTCAGCTCCTCGATACATTTCTGCTCGCCAGATGTAAGCGTAATGTGAGTGCCGCGCGTGAAGGAGACACAGGCGACTTCGGCAAACTTGGTGCGCGCGCTGTCGCTATTAATGCCGACCAGCGAATAACCCAGCCGAGGCGTGAGTGGTGCGAGGGGTAAGGCATAGATTTCTTCGACATCGCCCTTGCCGTCTACCTCGACAAGAACCAGAACTTCGGTTGTGACCCCATTGCCGGACATGAGCGTCAGGCAGCAATCCATGTGCAGCGTAGCACCAGGGGTGCCGATAGCAGTTTCTGGCGCGATCACTTGACCGCCCTTACCATCGCTTTGCAGCGAAAGGCGGTACGGTTCGGCCGCTTGATTAAGTTCGTAGGTATCATCCAGATCAAGCTCAGCCGCGAAAGAAATCGGGTCGCCCAGATTTGCGCCATTCACAACACTCAAATCCGCCGACCGGAAAACGGGGATGGATTGCGTGGGATGAGATGTGGATTTTGGCATATTTATTTTGGCTCACTGATGGCTGCAGCCTACGGCTGGAGGGTTAAATTATGATTGTGTCATGAGCGGGTCAATGCACAGGCGTTTTACTGGCCATCCTGGGCGAATGGATGCTAAGCGTCAGGGGGAATTAGGGAGGAATTGCATCATGGATTTGGGAATCAGGGGAAAGCGCGCACTGGTATGTGCCTCGTCCAAAGGTCTTGGGTTGGGATGTGCCCATTCATTGGCTGAGGCAGGTGTTGATCTGGTGATGAATGCGCGCGGGGCGGAGGCGCTCGAGGCATCTGCCGCTGCGATCCGTGAGAAGTTCGGTGTAGATGTGGTGACCGTCTGCACCGATGTGACCACCGCCGAAGGGCAGGAAAAGGTGTTAGCTGCCGCTCAGGGTATTGATATCCTTGTTACAAACGCCGGTGGACCGCCTCCAGGTTTGTGGTCGGATTGGAATCGTGATGATTTCATCAAAGCGCTTGATGCAAACATGCTTACGCCGATTGCGCTAATGAAAGCGCTTCTGCCGGGGATGATGGAAAGAGGTTGGGGTCGGGTGGTCAATATCACTTCGGTCAGCGTCAAGGCGCCGGTGCCAGTGCTTGGGCTGAGCAATTCAGCCCGTGCAGGGTTGACCGGTTATGTCGCGGGCACGGCTCGTCAGGTGGCGGGTTCGGGTGTCGTGATCAACAATCTGCAACCCGGTATTCATGCGACCGATCGCGCCGTATCGCTGGATAATGCCGCTGCCCAGGCGCAAGGGATTTCTGTTGACGAGGCTATGGCAAATCGCAACGCAACCATTCCGGCGGGTCGCTATGGCACGATTGAGGAGTTCGGTGCCACCTGCGCCTTTATGTGTTCGCAACATGCAGGATATATGATTGGGCAGAATATTTTGCTGGATGGTGGCGCCACGAATTCGACGATGTAACTGGAAGTGGCGCAAGGGTTTTCACTGAAAGATCAACTTTTTAACAGCGGATCCATAGCGGATTTGGCTGCAGAGTTTGCCACTGCGCTGTCAGATTTCGATGCCGATCGTTTCTATGCGGATGTGATGTCGGGTCTGGCCGAGCGGGAATTACTGGCGCGTTTGGACTGGATTGCTGATTGCCTGGAACCGCATCTAGCGGGCGATTTTCCCTCTATGGCGGACCAATTGGAAGCGGCCATGGGTCCGGAGCTGGACCCGGGTCTGCAGGACGATGATTTCGGACGATTCATACATGCGGTACCCGGCATCCTTGCGGTACGGCATGGGCTGGAAAACCACCGCGACCGCGCCTTGGACCTGCTTTATGCGGCGACCAAGCGCTTTTCGATGGAATTCTATATCCGCCCGTTCCTGAACCGGTGGCCCGAGGAAACATTTGCTCGGCTAGAGCATTGGGCCGGGGATGAAAATTACCATGTCCGACGGTTGGTGTCTGAGGGGATGCGACCCAAACTGCCTTGGGCTGCGAAGGTCACGATTGATCCGATGATGCCACTGCCATTGCTTGATCAACTGCACGCAGATCCGACGCGCTATGTGACACGTTCTGTCGCAAACCATCTGAACGACATTGCAAAATTCGCACCGGATGTGGCGATGTCAAGGCTGGTGCAATGGCATGAGACGGGGCGCCAGGATGCTGTTGAATTGGCGTGGATGGCGCGTCATGCGCTGCGCACGCTGGTCAAGCAGGGTCATCCGGAAGCGTTGAAGTTTTTGGGATACCACACGGATATTGATGTGGCGGCAACGATTCAGATCGCGCCGGGGCCCGTGCGGATCGGGGGAGTGTTGGAATTCACCGCTGAAATAGAGACCTATTCGCCGCAAAATATTCTGGTCGATTATGTGTTGTATTTCCATCGTCCAGGGGGGCGTATCGGGCGCAAAGTGTTCAAGTTGAAGCAGGGCCGGACAGGGGCTGCAAAGCTGCTGCTGAACAAACAACATGCGCTCAAAGGTAATGCGACGACCTTTACACTGTACCCCGGGCCGCATCGGATAGAATTGCAGGTCAATGGCCAGATCGTGGCTGAGGTGGAGTTTGATCTGATGCCGCAATCTGAACGGGTATCACATTCGCGTCGGTCCCTGAAATAGTTTCTGGTCAGAGTGCGACGTGACTGCTACTCCGGCGTGACGCCACGAGTAGAAACGGAACTTTCTTAATGGAAGCAACTGCCATCATTACGATTTTCGGTCTTGTTATTCTTGCAAGCCTGGTTGCGGCACCGCGTCGTGTCACCATCGAAGGGTTCTTTGGCGGGACAGGCATTTCAGGTCGTGCGCCGGGTCTTTGGGTGCTTGTTCTGAGTCAGGTCACAACCTGGATTTTCGCTCGTTCGCTGATGAACGCCGCAATTCTGGGCTATTTCTACGGCATCTGGGGCACGCTGGCTTACGCGGCCTACTATGGCTCTTTCTTGACAGGTGGATTTATCGTCGGACGTTTGCGTGAGGGTGGCGCAGGGTCCGTTCAGGATTGGCTGAGCTCCCGGTTCGGCGCCAGTGGCGTGACCTGTTATAACATCGTGATCGCATTGCGTTTGCTTTCAGAAGTTTTTGCCAACCTTCTGGTCGTTGGACTGATTTTTGCGGCTGCGTTGCCCGAAGTAGGATTGGCGCGCGAGGCTGCGATCGTGTTGGTGGCAGTATTGGGATTGGCTTACAGCGCCTGGGGCGGGCTGAGCGCGGCCCTGCGCACAGACGTTTTGCAAATGCTTGTCTTCCTGGTGATTTTCGCACTGGCCTTTGGTGCGTTGCTATCCAGTCCCGGTTTTGATCTGGGCGCGGTTCTGACCTCTGAAGGGGTGAGCGGATCCTGGAACGGACAGGTTTTGTTGTTAGTGGCGTTCCTGCAAGTTTTCTCTTACCCCGCGCATGATCCGGTGATGATGGATCGCGGGTTTATTGCCGATCGCGAGACGACGCGCCGGTCCTTTTTGCATGCATTCTGGATCTCTAGCTTCTGCATCATCGCCTTCGGGTTTTTCGGTATTCAGGCTGCTATCGTCGGCGCGGAATACGAGGGGCAGTTGATTGGCACTTGGGCCGGAATGTTCCCGCCGTGGCTTTTCGTGGCACTTTTGGTTTCGCTGCTGATTTCGGCGCTGAGTACGCTTGATTCTGCTCTGGCCAGTGCTTCAAGACTGGTTGTGGACGAATTACGGCTTAGCCCGCGTACGCTGAATGGTGGGCGGGTTGCAATGGTGGCGTTCATGATCGCGGGTGCATTGCTGACACTTTGGGGCAATCAAACGCTTTTTGATGCGGTCGCCGTTAGTGGTACTGCCAGCATGTTCCTAACACCGGTGCTGTTGATCGGACTGGTGCTGAACCGCCATGTGTCCCTGTGGTCCTACATGGTGGCCTTCGGTGCCGCATTGATAGGGGCCTTTGCCTATTTCGCCCGCGAAGGGATCTTTGCATCGTTGCTGCCAGAGGGGCACAAATACGAACAATTGCTCGCTATTTGCGTGGTTGTTTTGGCCGTCGGATTCACCGCTGTAATGTTGGGGTCGCGCCGCCGACAGTGATTTGTCTGGCGAGCATGCCCCAGGTCAGGTGACCCCTAACGAAACGAAGGTGCGCGCCATGCCGCATGCCGACGCCCTATTCACATTCACACGCAACGAATTTGGCCAGCGTGAGGCATGTTCCTTTAAAAGAATGGAGCAGTCATTGATTTACGCGGGTCATTCGGTGGCGCTGGAAAAGACTATGATTTTCTCCATCCAAATGATGCCAAATGGCCGGAGCACCGGACTATGATGACGGTGGTCGGACAAGCGATCATCCCCGCCGAAGCGCCCGAGATCATCATCCATGTACCGAGCGCGCCGATTATCCAACGATAGGTGGCTCTTGCCTCGCGTCGGCTTGGTTGCTATCTGGCCCTTTGAATGCCTGATCAATTTGATCGGAAAAACGTGAGGCCCCGTGGACGAAATCCCCCCCAGACTTGAGATCAAGAACCTCAGACGCCTATACGACGGGCGTCTTGTAGTTGATGATGTCTCGCTCAAGGTTATGCCAGGGCAGGTGACCTGCCTCTTGGGTCCGTCAGGCTGTGGCAAATCGACGACGCTACGGATGATCGCCGGCGTCGAGATGCAGGATAGCGGTGAAATCTGGGTAGATGGCAATCTGATCTGCGACACAATCTACCGTGTCCCGCCTGAGCGACGCCATATCGGGCTGATGTTTCAGGATTTTGCCCTGTTTCCGCATCTTCGGGTCGGTGAGAACGTGGCCTTTGGCCTGACTGGCGACAAGGCTGAGAAAGGCGCGCGGGTCGAGACACTGCTTGAACGTGTTGGCATGGGCAAATATCTCGATGCCTATCCGCATGAACTTTCCGGGGGTGAACAACAACGCGTCGCATTGGCCCGTGCGTTGGCACCACGTCCTCGGATCATGCTGATGGACGAGCCGTTTTCGGGGTTGGATAATCGTTTGCGCGACGGCATCCGGGATGAAACGCTTGAGATTTTGCGCGAGCAGGATACCGCGGTTCTGTTGGTCACCCACGAGCCGGAAGAGGCGATGCGCATGGCTGATGAAATCGCCCTGATGCGCCGTGGCCGGATCGTGCAGCAGGGTGCGCCATACAATATCTACAACGCCCCCGCAGATCGAGACTCGGTTGCATTTTTTAGTGATATCAATGTGATACGAGGTGATGTTAAAGGATCTTTAGTGGAAACCCCCTTTGGCCAGTTTCTTGCCCCCGGGGTGATGGAAGGTCATGAGGTTGAAATCGTCATACGTCCACAGCACCTAAAGATAGACTTTGATCGCGACGGGCGCGGACCCAACCCTACAATTTCTGATGGCACACCGGCGCGTGGAATTGTGCAACGGGCGCGCTTCATGGGTAGCGAAAGCTTGGTGGAATTCAAAATGGACCATGACGGATCTATCCTGAAAGCGACCGTGCCGAATGTTTTCCTGCCCGCAACAGGCAAGCCGCTGTGGCTGATGATCCGACGGGATCGGTGTTTCGTGTTTCCTGTGGAGGGATAAAAATGTCTGATCTGACGGGGAAGCGCGCACTGGTGACCGGTGGGGCCGGGGGCATAGGCTTGGCCTGTGCCCAGAGTTTGGCGAAGGCTGGCGCGCACGTGACCATTACAGATGTTTCGGATGAGGTGTGCATGCGCGCCATGGTGGATCTGCCAGCAGGTGTCGATTGGATCACCTTCGACGTCAGCGATCGCGCCGCGGTTGAACGCGGCTTTGCCGAGCTTGAAGCAGGGGGAGGTGTAGATATCCTAGTGACCTGCGCCGCTATTGTGAAAGCCGCGCATATACTGGATTTCGACCCCGACGATTTTTCGCGCATCATTGATGTAAACCTGACCGGCACATTCCATTGCTGCCAGTTGGCGGGGCGGCAGATGGTTGCGAAGAACTGGGGACGGATCATCACGCTGAGCTCGGTTAATGGCCAGATAGCCAATATCGGGCGTGGGGCCTATTCTTGCAGCAAGGGAGGCGTTGATATGCTGACGCGGCTTTTAGCTGCGGAATTAGGTGGCAGCGGTGTAACGGCCAATGCGGTGGCACCGATTCCGGTCAATACACCCATGATCAAACAGGTGCATGGACCAAAAGACCGTGCGCTTTGGTATGCGCAGACCCCGATTGAACGCTATGCGGAACCGGCGGAGGTAGCCTCGGCCGTGTGTTACCTTGCGTCCGACGAGGCGGCGTTCATCAATGGGCATATTTTGAACGTTGATGGCGGTTTCATGGCCTCTGGCGTGCTACCGCGCGGCTGATTTTACGCGTATAAGTTGTTGTGCTAAAGTAACATTATTACTGTGGTTTCCGCAGGCTAACGGATTGAGATATGCGCAATTTCTTGACTCAAAAGCGGCAGGTGCCGCCAGCCTGTTTTCTTATTCTGGTGGCACCCGTGCTGGTTTTCGTCCTCAGCGACTGGCTTGTGCCGCAACTGGGTGTGCCGATGTTGCAGATCACCGCAGACGAATTACTGATTGACGGCAAAGGATACCTGGAAGCAGCGGGGCGTAATCGTTATCTGGCCGCGTTGATGTTCTTTACTGTTCTGGTGGTCATTGCCGTGGTGATGTTCATCGCAGAATTGTTGCGCCCGTTGACGATCAAGACGCGGGTGTTGGCAGTTGCGGTATTTCTGGCGACGCAATTGCCGGTCCTAAGTACCGTGATGAGCCATCAGGAAGACAGCATTACAACCTGGCGATCCTATCATCAGCTGGGCGAGGATGTGATGGCTGAGGTGCTGTCACGTGGCACGGTTCGGCGGTGTCAGGATGTAGTGGTGAAAGATGGTATCGAGCAGTTTCAGAACAATCCCGGCAAAAAGCTTATAGCAGGGCGGCCCTGTACCAATAACCCGGCGATGGCGCTGTTCCGGCTGCTTCTGGATGTCGGTTCGACCTTATCGGGAATCGGCGTTGCGGCGCTGGTTCTGGGGATGATCCTGTCATTATCGCACCCACCCAAAGGGACGCCACTGGAAGAACGTGCCTTTGATCATGGCCGCAATCAGCGGGCGGCTCGGCGGTTTCTTTATCTGGCCGGGTTGATGCTGAGTTCGGGCATGTTCATGGCGATGGCCTGGATGCATTGGCCAATGCCGCTGGTCGATACAAAAGCACATCCGGGCTATGGTGAGGCGATCAAGGCAACGCTATTCTATTCCGGTGTTTTTTATACGCTTTTGATCGTGACGGGGTTTGGTCCGGTGATGTTTCTGGCGGCACGGCGGTCAGATCAACTGGCGCTCGAAAGCCTGATGGTGGAAGAAAGCACGTCTGAGGCGGCAGCGGATAAAATCGTTCCTACAGTCACACGGCTAGATAAGTGGAAGGCCAGCCACGGTTTGCAGATCAGTATGACCGAAGCGATACAAGCGTTAATTGCAACGGGGTCACCTCTGCTGACAGCTTTCGCCGGAAGCTTTTCGCCAGTTTAAGCCGTGCGTTGCGGCGCTCAATGTGAGTTTGGGATTGTCCGAACAAGCTGAGCGAGACATTTTTTAGATGACATGCCGGATGGTTGAATGGCAGTGCTGCCAACTCTTCAGCGCCCCGTACTATGCGGATGATCCCGCATTTTTTACCCGATTTGGCCTGCTTGCGGCGCTTTGGTTCTTCCAACCTGCCTTGGAAGGGCTTAGATACAGTTGACGAAATTCCCGGCGCCGCTCAAAGATGGCGCCGAGTTAGGGAGAATTGAACATGCTGAACAATATCGGTCTTCCGGGCCTTCTGCTGATTGCGGTCGTGGTGCTGGTTCTTTTTGGACGCGGCAAGATATCGTCGCTGATGGGTGAAGTTGGCAAAGGCATCACCTCATTCAAAAAAGGCGTTGCCGAGGGTAACAAAGAAATCGACGATGCCAGCGAAGATGCGGCAGATGCGGCCAAGGACGTGACGCCCGAAGACGAAAAAGACAAGGCCTGAGAACGTAGATGTTCGACCTGGGCTGGACCGAGCTACTGCTGATCGGCATCGTGGCGTTGATCGTCGTGGGGCCAAAGGACCTGCCGGGTATGTTCCGGGCAGTTGGCAATTTTGTTGGCAAGGCCAAGGGGATGGCGCGCGAATTCAGTCGGGCGATGAACGAAGCGGCGGATGATGCGGGTGTCAGCGATGTGACCAACACGCTGAAAAAGGCCAGCAATCCAATGTCGAGCGCGATGGACGAGGTCAAGAAAGCCACCAGCTTCACCGAGCAGACGATGAATAGCGGCAAACCCAAGGGGGGCAGCTCGACACTCTCGCCCGAGAGGCAGGCGCAGGCCGACAAGATCCGTGACAAGGCTGCGGAAAAGGCCACTGAACGCAAGGCGGACGAGGCTGCGAAAGCCGCTGAAGCTAAACCGGCAGCAAAGAAGGCCCCTGCCAAGAAAGCGCCTGTTAAAAAGCCTGCAGCTAAGAAACCGGCGACCAAGAGCACAGCGACGAAGCCAGCGGCAAAGAAAGCAACGGCCAAAAGGGCGGCGACCAAGAAATCCGCTGAGGGCAAGGCATGAGCAATCCCGAAGAGATCGAAGACAGCTCAGCCCCGCTGATTGAGCACCTGGCGGAACTACGCAATCGGCTGATCCATTCGGTCGTGGCTTTCATCATCGGCATGGTGATCTGTTTTACGGTCGCCACGCCGATTTTCAATTTTCTTACGGCCCCCTTATGCTCGGTGCTCGCTGAGAGAGGGCAAGACTGCGACCTTATTTTTATTAGCCCGCAGGAAGGTTTTTTTGTCGCGATCAAGGTCTCGCTACTGGGTGGGTTTATCCTGGCATTCCCCTATATCGCCAACCAGATGTGGCGGTTCGTGGCGCCGGGACTCTATAAATCCGAGAAGGGTGCATTCTTGCCGTTCCTTGTCGCGTCTCCCTTCATGTTCTTTCTTGGCGCGTCCTTTGCCTTTTATGTGGTTACGCCTCTGGCCTATGATTTTTTCTTGGGGTTCCAGCAATTCGGCAATGCTGGCGAAGCGGTCGAGGGCGGGCAAAACGCGGCACCGTTGAGCGTGGTTTTCCAGGGCTCGGCGCAGGAATATCTGAACCTTACGATCAAATTCATCGTGGCGTTTGGCATGTGCTTCCAACTGCCCGTGCTTTTGACACTCATGGGAAAGGCGGGGTTGGTCAGTTCAGAGGGCTTGCGCGCTGTACGTAAATACGCTGTGGTTGGCATCCTGGTGCTGGCCGCACTTGTCACGCCGCCGGATGTGATCACGCAGGTGATCCTCTTTGTTGTGGTCTACGGTCTTTACGAGGTGTCGATCCAGCTGGTCAAACGTGTGGAAAAGCAGCGCGAAGCGCGGATGCGCGCGGAAGGTACCTGGTTCGAGGATGACGAGGAAGAAGCCGACGAAGAGTTGGCTGACGAGTTGGCGTCCGAGCTCGATGAGGCAAAGGGTGACAAACCGTGAGCGATCCGGTGGAGCGGATCGCGGATGCGCTGGAACGGCTGAGCCCTGCGCCGCTGGAACCGCCTGATTTTAAGGCTGCTGATGCATTCGTTTGGCACATAAATCCTGATCGGGTGCAGCCGGTCGGAAAGGTCAATCGTGTTGAAATGGACCTATTGGTCGGGATAGATCGATCGCGCGATACGCTGCTGGAGAACACTCAGCAATTTGCCCGAGGCCTGCCTGCAAATAACGCGCTTTTGTGGGGCGCTAGGGGGATGGGAAAATCCTCCCTCGTGAAGGCTGTGCATGCGGCGGTGTTGGCGCAAGGATTGCCCCTCAAGATCGTGGAGTTGCAGCGCGAAGATTTGGCGAGCGTTGGGCGTCTTCTGAATATACTGCGTGTCAGCACGGAGCGGTTCCTTCTCTTTTGCGATGATCTGAGCTTTTCCCACGATGACCAGCACTACAAATCGCTCAAAGCGGTTCTGGACGGTGGGATTGAAGGGCGGCCAGAAAACGTGGTCTTTTATGCGACCTCAAACCGCCGACATCTGATGCCGCGCGACATGATCGAAAATGAACGCTCGACCGCGATTAACCCAAGTGAGGCTGTAGAAGAAAAGGTTTCACTTTCGGACCGGTTCGGGCTTTGGTTGGGCTTCCATCCCTGTGATCAGGATGAGTATTTGGCAATGATCCGTGGGTATTGTGATGCCTACGGGATCGACATTGACAACGAGACTTTGCGTGCAGAGGCCATCGAATGGCAAGCGACACGTGGGGCGCGATCGGGCCGGGTAGCATGGCAGTATTTCACTGATCTGGCCGGGCGTCACGGCGTTTCAATCTGAATAATGACATAGCTGGGGCTGGCATTTTGCCCCGATGCGTCACGGTCTAACGCGTCGAAGCGCCGCGCCGCGCCCTTAGCGCAAAACCTCAATGATCGTCAGTGAATTCCTTTGGGATGGTGCGATCGCCCGATTTTTAGTTTAGCCCAGATAGGGCATGGGATCGACGCTGTCGAAACCTTTGCGGACTTCGAAATGAAGGGCCGCTGTGCCCTCTCGACGGATTTCGGCCAGTTTTTGCCCTCGAGCGACTTGATCGCCTTTCTTGACAGCAACACCAGCTACATTTGAATAAACCGTCAATAGGTTGTCGGGGTGTTTGATCACGATGATCGGGATGCCGTTTGTATCTTCCGTGATTGCGGCAACCACGCCCGAAGCCGCTGCCTTGACCGGAGAACCGGGATTGGCGGCTATGTCGATGCCTTCGTTCTTACCCTTCTGATATTCGCGGATTATGTCGCCGCGGACCGGGAAACCCATGCGCGACTTTTTTACGGAAGCGGTTGTGCGACTTTCGCCAAGGTCCGGCGCAGCAGCGGATTTTTCCGGGCGCGCGGCAGGTTTTGTATCCTCGGTCGGTAGCGGTTTTGTGGCGCTTGGCGGTGTGGGCGTCGGTGTGCCTTCCCCGGGGGCGGTGGCCGCGGCAAGAGGTACGGGGCTTCCGTCTTGTTGTGCAACCGGGATCAAAAGAAATTGTCCTTCGCGTACCGCAAAATCACTGTTCAGCCCGTTCCAGTCAGCGAGGCTGCGGATTGACACATTATAAAGCCTGGCGATGGTGAATGCAGTTTCACCCCGCTCTACCTTGTGGCGGATCGGTTCCACACCGGTCTGAGAAGGTGGTGCGAGCGCCGTGGTCTGCACTTCGGACGTTTGCGCATTTTCGAGCGCATTGCCGGCAATCGACGTAATTTCTGAATTCGGGGGTTGGATTGGGCCACCACTGGGTTCAGCGACACGACCGGGCAGGGCGATGATTTCACCCTGTCGCAAGATATCGCCGCTTTGAACGCCATTGAATGTAGCCAACTGGTTCGGGTCAACACCGACACGGGCGGCCACACTGGCCACAGTATCGCCACGCCGGGCGACGGCCACCTGATAACCGGGATAAGAAATGATGCCCCGGCTGTCGGGTTCTGGGCGATTAGCGGTTGCCGTCCGGGCTGCGGCCGAGGTGTTGAGAGCTTTACCGCCGCGCAGATCGAAATCCAGCGGTTCATCGCAGGCGCTCAGTAGCATCAGAGCCGAGCCGGCCAAAGCCAAGGCGGGGCGTGTTGGAAAGGTCATATGCTCGTGTCCTCGTCATCTGCCCCTTGTGCTCCGGGGCTTGAAATTATGCTTCTCTAACCTTTTTACGCGTCTTTGCCCAGTCCTTCGACCAGGGGTACAAAACGCACCGGAAGCAATTCGTCATAGTCAAATCCCTGATCTGTGCGGGTGACGCGGATCAGGTGCTGAACGGTATCGGACTGACCAACCGGCACCACCATGATACCCCCGATCTTGAGTTGCGCCAATAGGGGCCCGGGTGGGTCTTCGGCGGCTGCGGTTACCAGGATACGGTCGAAAGGTGCCTGATCCGGCAGACCAAAGCTGCCATCGGCGACGACCGGTGTGATATTCGTCAGATTCAGGTCGTTGAAAATTGCACTGGCCTCGCGCACCAGGCGTTTGTGGCGGTCGACTGTATAGACCCGTCGCGCCAGCTGGCTGAGGATCGCCGCCTGATAGCCCGATCCGGTCCCAACCTCCAGGATCTTGTTGCGTGGTTCAATCTTTAGCGCCTGTGTCATAAGGCCGACCACCGAGGGCTGACTGATGGTTTGGCCGCAGGCAATTGGAAGCGGCATGTCTTCATAAGCGCGTTCCGAGAATAGCCCACGGATAAATGGACCGCGGTCAACCTTTTCCATTGCAGTCAGGACGCGCGCATCGGTAACGCCCTTGGAGCGCAGCGCAAAGAGGAACTGCATTTTGCGTTCGGCGATATCGTCTTCTGCGTCGCTCATTCGATGGCTTTCAGTGGCTCCAGCACGTCATGGGCTGTCAGATCGGCTCGCATCGGTGTGACCGAGATGTAGCCTTGTAGATTAACATCTGCGTCCGATCCTGGCATGGTGGGTTGCTGTTGCGGTGCCCCTGTTACCCAGAGAAAACGGCGGCCCGAGGGTGAGAGGTGTGGCTGAACCCCAAATCCCATATCGCGGCGGAACCCTTGTGGTGCCGAACGGACACCTTTGACATTTGCGGCGGGCACCGGTGGGAAGTTGATATTGTAAAAAATGCCGTAGTCATCCTTGGTCCAGACACCCTTATCCAGCAGGGTGCGCAGGGTTTGCAGACCATGCACACGGGCCGCTTCGAACTGGTCATCGAGATCGCGATTTTCGGGGCCGTAGTACTGGCTTAGGGCAATCGCTGGGATGCCCTGAAGGGCCGCTTCCATCGCTGCGCCGACTGTGCCGGAATAGACGGCATTTTCGGCAGAATTGTTGCCGCGATTGACGCCTGACAGCACTAAGTCCGGCAGCGTGTCTTTCATTACATCATGCACACCGACCAGCACACAATCGGCAGGGCTGCCCTGTGTTGCATAATTGCGTTCACCCATTTGGGTTACCAGCATCGGTTGCGTATAAGAGATACAGTGACCGACGCCGGACTGCTCGAATGCCGGCGCAACGGTCCATACTTCGCCGTTGGGACCAGCAAGTTCGGTTGCGATGTCATGCATCACTTTTAGTCCAGGGGCGTTGATGCCGTCGTCATTGGTGATGAGAATGCGCAAATGTCAGCCCCTTTATGCTTTGAGCCTTAGTAGCGGCGGCAATGCGGCGGAGCAAGCGTTGGGGCGCTTTGATGGCATGCCCACGTAGTTAGCCGAGTTCGTTCAGTAGGCGACGGGCCTCGTCCTTGGGATTCGCCAATGGTGTGCGGTCTTCTCCTGGAAAAAAGCGGGCGCGGGTGGCGGTTGGCATGGGATTTGGCGTCAGGATGTGAACATGAGGGCCGGTCCGAACGGTTTCGGACTGCCAACTGCGGGCAAGAGCAATTTGTGCGGATTTGCTGGCGCCATAAGCTCCGAAGAATTTTGCACCCGCTTGTGGGTCATCAAAGAAAAGAGCTGTTCCCTCGGCGCCCAGAAGCGGTGAGATAAAGGGAATAAGCTGGCCGGTGGCAGTGACGTTGCAAGTGACAGATTTTGTCCAATCCTTTGCGTCTAGATGTGCCGCTGGTGTCAATGGAGCGGCGTGGATTGCGGTGTGCGCCCAAATATCAAGCATGCCCCAGCGATCATGGATCGAGCGACATAGCTGCGCCATTGCATCTGTATTGGTGATGTCCATAGGGGCCAGGGTGGCTTGGCCTCCAGCTGCTTGAATCCGATCGTCCAGTTCTTCCAGCGCGCCGGTGGTACGGCCCACGGCAACAATATGATGCGTCTTTGCCAGGTCTTCTGCGAGCGCCGCGCCCAACCCACGCGAAGCACCGGTGATCAGGGCAATTTTGGGAGAGGTGGTATCTGTCATGCTGCGGCAATCCCATCAGTTGGCACATTAATCAAGAACATTCGCCGATCTTTTTGGCACCCGATCAGAAAAAGATCGAGATTTCATTTGTCGTCCGACTGAATACCAAAACTAGTGTAAATAGCATTGGGTCGGTCGTTCCAAATAACCTATTGATTCAAAAGAAGACATACAGCTTGGTTTGCTGCACCTTGGCTTACTGCGGCGAAATGGAAAGGAGCCCAGTAAGCAATCGTGCCTGAAAATTTACCACCTTGAACATAATCATGAGGATAAGAAAGTAATGCCAGGCTGGTAATCACCGCGCAATCAGAACGTGCCTTGGACAAGAGGGTGGAAAACAGGTGCGGTATCCGTCAACCGCCCGGCACGACGAGCTTTCGGGACGTGCCGTTCAGGGCGAGCATTAGGGTGCCATCTTCGATAGCAACGATCGTGCCAGACCCCAGCTTGTCCCCTGTGGTTACGCTTTTGATCTTGCCGTTGCTGTAACGCACCAGGGCCTTGACGCTATCGGGCTTGATCACGGTGCCCAGCAGAGTGACCCAGGAATGCTTCAATGCGTTTTCATTCGTGGCGGCCCGCAGGGTGCCCTGCGGTGTTTCTGTATTGTCTGACATTTTGGGGTTAGCCTTGATTTCTCGCGCGCTTTTGGCTTGACACAACAGTGTAACTAAGCGCGCGGCGGGCGCATAACAGGGCTAGTCTGGAATGAAAAGCGGTAAGATACGCCACATCGGCGGAATTACGCTGCAACGCAGCATTGCTCAGTCGAATAGAGGCGACTAACGCGAGAAACTATTCCGCTGCTTTCAGCTCAAACCCTTTTTCGATCATGTCCGAGGGGGACACCGGGTATTCACCCGAGAAGCAGGCATCGCAATATTGCGGGCACTTGGCGTCGCGGCCTTTGACCTCGCCCACTGCACGGTAGAGCCCATCAAGTGAAATGAATTTCAGACTATCCACGGCAAGATGCTCGCACATTTCGTCTTCGCTCATCGTGGCGGCCAGCAGTTTCTCACGCTCGGGCGTATCGACCCCGTAAAAGCAAGGCCAGGCCGTGGGCGGAGACGCGATGCGGAAATGCACTTCGGCGGCACCTGCATCAAGGATCATTTCTTTGATCTTGCGGCTGGTGGTGCCGCGCACGACGCTGTCATCCACAAGGATCACCCGTTTTCCTTTGATGAGTGCGCGGTTGACGTTGAGCTTGAGCCGCACACCCATGTTGCGGATCTGCTCGGTCGGTTCAATAAAGGTCCGGCCCATATATTGATTACGGATAATGCCCATTGCGTAGGGGATGCCGGATTCGTGGCTGAAACCGATTGCTGCTGGTGTGCCGCTGTCAGGCACTGGACAAACAAGATCAGCGTCAACAGGTGCTTCTCGAGCCAGTTCGATCCCGATTTGACGGCGCGTTTCATAGACACTGCGGCCACCGATGATGCTATCGGGACGGGAGAAGTAAACATGTTCGAAGATGCAGAAACGGGATGCCTGCGGGCGGAAGGGGTAATGGCTTTCGACGCCTTTGCTGGTGATCACGACCATTTCGCCGGGCGCTATTTCACGCACATATTTGGCACCGATGATATCCAGCGCACAGGTCTCGGAACTCAACACCCAACCATCGCCGACCTGACCCAGTACCAGAGGGCGCACACCCAACGGGTCACGCACTCCAATCAACTTGGTCCGAGTCATAGCTACAACTGAAAACGCTCCTTCGACACGGCGCAAGGCGTCTTCCATCCGCTCGGGGATGGTACGTTGCAGGGAACGGGCCATCAGGTGGATGATACATTCACTGTCAGAATTGGATTGGAAGATCGAACCGCGCTCAATCAATTCCTTACGCAGTGCATCGGCATTGGTGATGTTGCCGTTATGGGCGATGGCGGCACCACCCATGGAAAACTCGCCAAAGAAGGGCTGCACATCGCGGATCACCGGGGTTTTACCCCCCGCTGTCGAATAGCGCACATGGCCAATTGACAATGGCCCGGGCAGCGTTTCCATCAACGACTGCTTGGTGAAATTGTCGCGCACATAGCCAAAGCGTCGGGCCGAGTTGAAACCTTTTTCAGGATGATGACAGACGATACCGCCAGCCTCTTGTCCGCGGTGTTGCAGGGCGTGCAGGCCAAGGGCCACGAAATTCGCTGCATCGGTAACGCCGATGACGCCGAATATGCCGCATTCCTCGTGGAGTTTATCATCATCAAAGGGATGGGCGGGGGGCATCTGTTTGGACAAGGCGGGCAGCTCCGAATCCGTGTGTTCGTGAATTGCCCCGTACATAGGGGCTTGGGTGCAGTATGTCACGAAACTATCACAAAATCAGCAAGTATGAGATTGGGGTGTCCCCGTGACGCCACGTAAAGCGTCAGGCGCTATGTCAAATAAGCACGCATCAAGGTCGCGTCGGATTTTTTCAGAGTCAGTGCGGCGCTATCCCCGAACTGATCAAGCCCTTCGTCAAGGGACGGGAACAGGGCCAAAAGCTCCTGCCTTTGATCTGATGATACGCCCGCAAGGGCATTTTTGGACAGAAAGAAGCTTTCGGTCAGTGAGCCGTTTGAAAGGATGATCTGGTGAGTGTCAAACATCAGATGAGTATAACGGATTTCATCTTGTTCACGGATCGACACTCCGGGCAGGCCACAGAGGTGTTTCGCGGCAATCAGAACCTCGGGTTGCCCAAACAGAACCTCCGCCATCGCAGAGGTGACAAAGATGCGATGTTCAGGCGACACGACAAGTTCCTCGACATTTCCGATGGAATTTGGCGCAAAGACCACGGGTGCGAAAGCTCCTTTTCCCGGAACTGTCGTTGAACCAACCCATTTGACCGGCAAATTGCCATTGTCGCGCGTCCACACAAGTTGCCCTGGTTTGATCGTCTCAACCCTTTTTTGACCGTCCGGTGTCTGGATCCTTGTGCGCGGGCCAAAACAGGTGATGAAGTTCCGATATCGCGAGTCACCGATATTCGAGCCACCGGTCTTGATATAGGACACACCATCCTGAAGCTCTGTATCGGTTGCAAAGCCCCAGACATCGCCCGTCACACCGCCCTGCGAAAATACCGTGATGGTAATCGTCGGGCCGGTCGGGTTACCGCTGCCATCAAGGGCGCGCATTAAAATCAGAGATTCGGCTTCGACTGCAGTGCCGTTTGGTAGGAGGCCGCCACCGTTGGCGATGATGTGGTTGTTTTCGTCATCATCTTCGAAAGTATTTCGACGACCGCCGGTGTCGTCGAGCGTCACAGTTGCTCCGCCGCCACCGGAATAGGTGAAAATGGTGCCATTGGGGGTGCTGGAATTGTTGATAACGGGATCGCCGACAATCCCACTATTCGGGCTTGAGTCCACCACGAGGTTTGCACTGTCGATCGCAAAAAAGTTCCGAAGTACCATTGCTCTACCGTTTATCCATCAAGATTACTTGCCAACTAATGCGGTTTGTTAGATCGGCAAGGCGCAAATATAGCAAGATTTCCCTTTAGTTCTATCGTTTTAGGCCAGGTTAGCGAATTTCGGCCCATCAGTTTCGCCACTGATCGAGCAACATGGCCGCCCCGGGATCAGGAGCGGCCGTGTTTTGGATGGCGGCGAAATTAGGCGGCAAGCGCGTGCAGGCGTTCTGTTTCCGCAGTATCCAACAGGGCCAGCAGGATGCGCGCTTCGGCATTGGTCAGTACCCGGAAGAAGCCATCGCTTTGGCCCGATTGGGCTGCGCAACGCAGCATTGCACCGCTGTTTGCAAAGATAATTTCGTCGGTATCGAAAGTCACTTCGACGGCAATGGTGTTGGGCAGACTGTCGATCTGGCGGGTGCCACGAAAGCCTTGAAGGGCTGGGACAGGCACAAGCACATATGGCGTGTCATAGAGGTCTTCGGCGTTGTCGTCGAAAATCATCACATGCTGGTCTTGGGTTAGGAACATGTCGTCGCAATTGTTCAGTGCACCGCCGGGAACGTGCCACAGTTGAGTACCAGCCTTCAGGCGAGCCTGGCGCAACCCAGCGATGGGTGCAAGGCCACCGTCGAACGTGTAGATCGCATCGCCGAGGCTTAGCCGCTCGACCGGCATCCATCCACTTTCGGTCTCGACCATCGTGCCGGCAGTAAGGGCCGGTGCGGAGACGATCTGGCGGGGTTTTTCAGCGGCTTCAGAGACGGGTTCAAAGCTGGTGAAGGCGGTAGAATGATTGAGCAGCATGGGTCGGTTTCCTTGAGTTGGTGCGTTTCGTTGTCTGCCAACCAGCAGGACCCGAAAATCTGCCATAATTTCGACACCGTCGGGGCGATTAAAAGTCAATATTTCCATATGGTTGCTAGTCTTGGCGCAATAGAGCTATTCCCTGCCAGATGCGAACGCCGGGCAAGTATTTGTTAACCAAGATCGCGTGTTTCGCCTTAAAAAACAGGGGCTAGAGCAACGGCGGTAGTTCGCCGAATCACGTCGAAACTCGCCTTTTCAGTGCGAAAACTCTCGTTCGGGGCTGTTATTCAACCAACGACCCTTCGCATTTGCCAACCAGTTCTTCGTATTGCTGGGTGATCCAGCCAAGCGCCTGTTCAGGGTTGCCACTTTCGACCTTTTCGGTCATCCGCGCAAACACCCGGGCTGATCGGCTGTCGTCGATGATCTGGATATTCTGCGATGTGATGATGGTCTCGTAGACAAAATAGGCGATTGCCACCAGAAGGATGCCGCGCGCCACGCCAAAGATAAATCCCAACCCCTGATCCAGCCCGCCGAGGGCTGATCTTTGGACGAGAGACGAAAACAGTGGTGTGATCAGCGACGCGACAATGAGAGCCACGGCAAAAACCACTGCAAAGGCGGCAATCATCGACAACTCGCAGCTATCAGAGATGAAATCACCGACGACGGGGATTTCCTTGACCAGCGGTTCAAGTTGCGGCGCAAAGATGAAAGCGACAATACCGGCTGCGATCCAGCCTGCGATGGCCAGAGCCTCTCGGACAAAACCGCGCGAATAGGCCAGCAGGGCCGATAAGACGATAACCAGCGCAACAACGCCGTCTATGATGGTAAAGCCGTCCATTCCTGCTCTTCCTCAACCTCTTGGCGCTTAACCAGCACCGAATTTTTCACCCACAAAGCTTGTCAGATCACCCATCAGCGACAGTTCCATGCCACTTTCTCCGGTGGATTTACCACCCGCGGGTGCGATGGCGGACGTGAAACCAAGTTTTCGGGCTTCTTTCAACCTGTTTTCTGTCTGTCCTACCGGTCTGAGCGCGCCGGACAAACTTATTTCGCCGAAAACCACCGTATCTGCGGGCAAAACTGTGTCTTCCCGGGCACTAAGCAGTGCGGCGGCCACGGCCAGATCTGCGGCCGGTTCCGAGATTTTCAACCCTCCGGCGACGTTCAGATATACATCAAGCCCGGCAAAAGGGATGCCGCACCGCGATTCAAGCACCGCCAGGATCATCGCCAGACGCGATCCATCCCAGCCGACAACCGCGCGCCGGGGTTGCGAATGCGGGGTAGGGGCCACCAACGCCTGTAACTCGACCAGCACGGGCCGTGTGCCCTCGATACCGGAAAAGACCACGCTGCCGGGGCTGGGTGTGCCACGCGTCGACAGGAAAAGCGCCGAAGGGTTGGCAACTTCGTCCAGTCCTTTGCCCGTCATCTCGAAAACGCCGATTTCATCTGCGGGACCAAAACGGTTCTTGACCGCACGCAGGATACGGAACTGATGGCCGCGTTCGCCTTCGAAATAAAGCACCGTGTCGACCATGTGTTCCACGACGCGGGGGCCAGCGATCTGGCCCTCCTTGGTGACATGGCCCACAAGGACGACCGAAACGCCCTTGCGCTTGGCAAAACTGGTCAATTCATGCGCAGCCGCACGGACCTGCGCCACGCTGCCCGGCGCGCTTTCGACCGTATCCGACCAGATCGTCTGGATTGAGTCGATGATCACGAGGCCCGGTGCCTCGGATTCAAGTGTCGTCAGGATATCGCGCAGCGACGTGGCGGCGGCCAGTTGCACAGGCGCATCTGCTAGGCCCAGTCGTTGTGCGCGCATGCGGACCTGTGCACTGGCTTCTTCACCTGAAACATAGATAGTTTTCAGCCCCGACTGGGCAAAGCGGGCGGCGGCTTGCAACAAAAGCGTGGATTTTCCGATACCGGGGTCTCCACCTACGAGGATCGCGCTGGCTGGCACCAGACCACCCCCCAGAACCCGGTCCAGCTCGGTTATTTTGGAACAGGTACGCGGTGGCGGTGCTTCATCCGTGGACAGATCGCTGAGCGGGATCGGTGTGCCGCGTTTGGCCCCAAGGCTCTTGGACTTTGGGCCGGTTGTCAGTGGCGCTTCCTCTACGATGGAATTCCATTCGCCGCAGCCGTCACATCGGCCTGACCACCGGGAATGTACTGCGCCACAGACGGTACAGGTAAATGAGCTCGATTTTGCCATGCCCCCTGATGCCCGAAGGCGCGGGGCCGGTCAAATGTCTAATCCTATTCCGCGGCGTAGCGCGGCATTGGAACGACATGCCCGTTGATCGAGGTTGTGTCCGGTTGGACGAGTTCCGGCAAGATCTCAGCCAGCGAGTCGCGCAGGCGCGCCACCTGGCTGTTCGCCACGCTCTCATCGACCTCGATTGCATTTTTCCAGTTTTGCAGCTTTGCCGTGATCTGTTTCGCATGGTCGATCTGGGCGTTGAAACTTTCGATCTCGTGCTGGCGCGCCTGCAAGAACGACTGCGCCCTTGCAACGTTTTCGTCAGAATATGTAGTGGCCAAATCCTGACTGACCTGAGACATCTGTGCCGCAAGTTCAAGGATTTCTGGCTCGATACCCTCTAGATCGGGATGATTGCGAAGATGTACGATGCGTTCGCGCACTGCGTCATATTCCGATGACATCTTGAAAAGCCCGGCACGGTCTGATGCATGTGCTTTTGCATAAGCCTGAGCGACGTCCTGCATATTCATTTCAAAGCGCCGATGAGAGGTTTCCAATCGCATCACGCGATGGGCTGAGGGTAGGTAGACGCTGAGAAGCAAGAGCAAAAGGGTCAAGCCGACCTGTGCGATCTGCCCCGCATTTTCATATGTTACGCCGCCGATACCTGCCTGGAGTTCCAGCCAGGGCAGCACTCCGGTAGTCGCCAAAATGGTCATGATGACCATTGCTGTCGTGATTACGGCCAAAGCGATCATACCCACCGCATTCGCCAAAGTTGCCATGTTAAGAATAGTTGTTTTCAGTTGTTCAGACATGGAAATGCCCCCAATGATGTATGAGTATCATGTAGGATGTCCGAAAGCGGATTTCTGCCGGTTGGGGAAGCTGAGCGCTCAAAACCATTCACGTCTGAGCGACAGATTTGTAACGTATTGCCGCTTATCCGCTTGAGCTTTGTCGTCTATCTATTTGATTTTGCTTCTCTGTCAGGAAGCCAATTACTATGGATGCAAGTATGCAAGCGGTAAATAAGTAAAGCCCCCATGCGGTTTCGATCGTGCCAATGCCGATGCCTTTGGAGAGTGTGATGTAGAGCGCAATCAGAAAAACATCGGCCATGGCCAGTTTGCCCAATATATGGAGCACTGGCAGTACCTTTCGCCGCATCAATCTGAAATGGATCAAAGCAAGGCCCGTCGTTTTTAGATATGGCGCAAATAACGCGAAAAATGTGACAAGCAGCGCCAGAAAAACATCAGAATCCCACAGGCTTTGCAGCCCAGAGATGACGCTGATTTCGCTAAGCCCAAACAGCGGTAAGCCTAGCCCAGCACGCATCAACGGTGCAAACCATGCGATGGGGAAGAGGACAAGCAGTGCTAGGTTGGTAAATTTCAGCATATCGTCCTCAGCGTGGTGGCGAAGATTAGGTAACGTTTCGCATGGATCGTCACAAGGAGGTCAGTTTAGTTGAGAGTGATAAGCTTTTATTATCACGCATAAATTACTTACCTATTTGACGAAATCTGCCTTGGAAGCTCCGGAAATACGGATCATTTCGGTTGGAGACGACGCAAAAACATGACGAGGTGTTCCGGCGGCAGCCCAAATCTGATCAAATTCAAGCAAGCGCGGATCGAAAAATGCCCGTGTCGGACTCAGGTGACCGATCGGAGAGACCCCCCCGATGGCGAAACCAGTTTGTGCTCGGATCAGATCAGCATCGGCTTTGCCCAACGCTTCACCGACCACTTTGCTGGCCTTTGTTGCGTCGACCTGATTACCACCTGCTGTGATGAACAGCAGTGCTTGATCAGAGGTGTCACCCCGAAAGATGATGGATTTGGCAATCTGATCGACATGACAGCCAATGAGATCTGCGGCCATTTGCGCGGTTGTCGCCTCTCCAATTTCAACCGGTTCAGCGCTGATTCCGGCCTCGGAAAGGGCGCGGGTGACGCGTTTAAGGCTTTTGCTCATCATGCAATCCTCGTGCTCGGCAAAGGTAAGACAGGTTAGTTGGCAGCGCCTGAAAACAGAACCTCATAGATTTTGTCTGTCAGTAACAGCGCACCCTTATGGCTGAGATGGTCACCATCACGATAAATCCTCAGATCTCCATCGTAGAGCGGGCAGACTTCAGGCCCGCAAAGAGATTTGAAAATACTCCGATACTCAACATTGGGAAACTCGGCGGCAAGCTTTTGCAAATGCGGCTCGTATGTTTCACGCTGTCTGCGCTCCTCTGCAACCGGTAACCCAAGCACAGAGAGGTGTTTTTTGTCGCCGTAAAGCAGGAGCCTCGCGTGAGTTCGCAAATCAAGCTCATCCCCGGTGGGGATATCATCCAGTAAGACAATCCTGACATTCGGAAAAGCTTTGGCAAATTTTGACAGCCCGTTGGCGGTTGCCGTCGGATTATAGCTTGTACCCGATCCGTCATAGCCATCATCAAGCCAGATCCGGCCGGTATGTCGATAGGATTCTCCGGTCATTTGCACCAGCCAGAGGCGCGCGATGTAAAGCGTTTCGATCTGGGGCCGTTGTTTCAGAAATTCAATCATGGCGTCGGTTTGTTCAGGCCATTCAGGCATTCCAGGCCTGGAAACATCGATAAGCGGAATAAACGATCCGGTGAAATGATACCCCGACAGGTGCGCGCGTTCTGCCGCCTTGAAAATGGCGGGGCTGATGGCATCCGCATGGCTGTCACCGACCAGCATGAAACTGGGCTCGACCGACATATCACCACGAACACAGACGTCCCCGTTTCTGGCGCGTTCAGGCGTGACCCGGTGACAATCACGTCTGTCATGCAGCAAGCCGTCGCGAGACAATGCCTTTGTAATCTCGGTGGGCATCCGGTCTGGAAATCCTTCCATCTGGGTTGTGACACTCGCGGCAGTAAAAATAACGGCTGAGGTCGCAAAAAAACCAGCGAAAACCTTCGCGCGCGAAATCTGTTTTTTCTGCCGAAACGGCTGTTCGATATAGCGCCAAGAAGCAATCGCCAGCGCGAAGGAAAGAGTGATGCAGATCAGGCCCTGAGTGGTGCTGAAGTCATCGACATTGATATAGTAGTAAAGCGAAATGACCGGCCAGTGCCAAAGGTAGAGCGAATAGGAAATCTTACCGACAAATACAAACGGAGTGAGGCTAAGCAGCCGCGACAATGGAGTTTGGACATGGGTTCCGCTGGCAATCAGAGCCGCCGCACCAAGACACGGAGCAAGCGCTGCAAGACCTGGGAACTGCGTTTCTGGGCCGAAAGTCACCACTGACCATACGATTAACGCGATGCCAGCAAAGGCAGTCACTCCGGCCAACGTTTTGTTCATCAAGAATTGCTTGATCCAGCCTTCTGTTATCGCGATGGCGAGAACTGCACCCAACACAAGTTCCCATATCCGATATTGCGGTAGATAAAATGCTGCGTCCGGGTTGTTTGCCACTGCCCAGATGGAAAACCCAAATGAAATCAATCCCAGGATACCCAGCCATGATACAGTTTGGCCGACGCCCGCTCGCCGGAACAGCCAAACAAAAAGGGGTGGAAAGAAGATATAAAACTGTTCTTCGATTCCCAGTGACCATGTGTGCAGCAATGGTTTGAGTTCGGCGGCCTCGGTGAAATAGCCCTGTGAGAGGTACTGCCAGATATTGGCAAAGAAAAACGCCGAGGCGATGGCGCTCTGGGCGAAATCCTCAAGGTGGCTTGGGATCATGATCGCATAGGCTGCGATGGCAGTGAGCAGGATTACGGAAAACAGGGCAGGGATAATCCGACGCACACGCCTTTCGTAAAACGCAACAATGGAAAAGCTGCCGGATTTTGCCTCGTCAAAGATGATCGAGGTGATGAGGAAGCCGGAAATGACGAAAAAGATATCAACGCCGACGAAACCGCCGCTCAGCCCGAGGCCGGTGTGAAAAGCGACAACCGGCAGGACAGCCACCGCGCGAAGCCCGTCAATGTCGGCGCGATACTTCATCATTCGATGTCCGTTTGTCTGTCCCTTGGCGCTATTGCTTGCTGCGTATCACCGTTGATGAAAAAGCGAAAGTCATTGCGGGACGTTGACCCGGCATGGCGGCGTTGTATCACTAGGCACATGGAATTTTTGCCCCGTGTCACCCGACTACCGCGCCCATATGAACCCGAACAGGGGGCTGAGGCGCGAGCACTGATGCCTGATGTCACCGGTACATTGGCGGATCTGGTCGATGGGGCAGCAGGATGCAGTCCCTACCTCGCAACGTTAATCAGCCATGAGCGTGACTGGCTGCCGGTTGCGCTGCACGAACCCGAGGGGGCTTTGGGAGATGTATTTGCTGACTTGAGTGTATTGCCACCAGATCAGTTGGGCGACGCTCTGCGTAAAGCCAAGCGTCAGGTGGCGTTGATCACGGGTTTGGCCGATCTGGCTGGCGTCTGGCCGCTTGAAATGGTGACACAAGTCCTGACGGATTTTGCAGATCTGGCGGTTGATCTGGCCACAAAGGCAATGATCGCGGCCGAGATCAAACGTGGAAAATTGCCCGGGATGGGCCCCGAAGATATCGCCTCTGCGGGTGGCATGGTGGCCCTCGCAATGGGCAAGATGGGGGCTGGAGAGCTGAATTACAGCTCGGATATCGACCTGATCTGTCTTTTTGATGAAACCCGGTATTCGGCCGATGACTATCACGATGCGCGGGCCTCTTTGGTGCGCGCGACGCGACGGATGTCGTCGATGCTCAATGATCGCGCAGCGGGTGGTTATGTGTTCCGCACCGATCTGCGGTTGCGGCCCGATCCGGCCGTTACGCCTGTCTGCATGGCGATGGCGGGCGCCGAGGCCTATTATGAAAGCCTTGGACGCACGTGGGAACGTGCAGCCTATATCAAAGCGCGCCCCTGTGCGGGTGATTTGGCGGCGGGTCAGCGGTTTCTTGAAACCTTGCGGCCCTTCGTTTGGCGCAAACATCTTGATTTCGCTGCGATCGAGGACGCCCATAACATGCGTTTGCGCATTCGCGAGCATAAGGGCTTGGGCGGCAAGCTATCCTTGTCAGGTCACAATATGAAACTGGGTCGCGGCGGTATCCGCGAGATTGAGTTTTTCACCCAAACTCGCCAGATCATCGCTGGCGGTCGAGATCCTGATTTACGTGTCAGGGGGACAATGGAAGGGCTGGCCAAACTTGCAGACAAGGGCTGGGTCCCGGAGGACGCAGCGGCGCTGCTGACCGATCACTACAGATTTCATCGCGAGGTCGAACACCGATTGCAGATGTTGCGCGATGCCCAGACGCATACATTACCAAATTCGGATGAAGAATTCGACCGCCTAGCCTGTTTCATGGGGCGTGAGGTGGATGAGCTGAAGGCCGATTTGCGCGCTCGGTTGGGCGAAGTCCACGAGGTGATCGAGGGTTTCTTCGCCCCCGAAGCCGGGGATTCCACAGGGCCCGTCGCAAGCGATCTTGATGAAGAAATCATTGGCCGATGGCCCAGCTATCCGGCGTTGCGTTCGGACCGGGCAGTGCAAATTTTCAAACGGCTCAGGCCCGACATTCTGGCGCGTCTCGCAAAGACGGCTCATCCTAATGAAGCGCTGCTGGCATTCGATGGGTTTTTGGCAGGATTGCCAGCGGGTGTGCAGGTTTTCTCACTTTTCGAAGCCAATCCGCAGTTGATTGACCTGCTGGTTGATATCGTTGGCACCGCACCCGCTTTGGCTGGGTATTTATCGCAGAACGCAGGTGTTTTCGACGCAGTGATAGCGGGCGATTTTTTTGCGCCTTGGCCCGGGCAGGCAGCGCTGGCAGTACAGCTGCGTGATCGGTTGGATGCAGAGCAGGATTACGAGCGCAAGTTGGATGCGGCGCGGCGTTGGCGCAAGGAATGGCATTTTCGTATTGGTGTGCACCACCTGCGTGGGTTGATCCGCGCAGATTATGCGGGCGAGCATTATGCTGATCTGGCGGGAGCTGTGATTGCCGGTATCTGGCCCGAAGTATTATGCCATTTCGCCGACAAACACGGATCCCCGCCGGGGCGTGGTGCTGTGGTTCTGGGGATGGGATCGCTGGGCGCTGAAAAACTGAACGCCGGCTCAGATCTGGATCTGATCGTGATCTACGACGCGGCGGGTGTGGATCAGTCGGAGGGGAGGCGTCCTTTAATGTCGCGGCTATACTACTCGCGTCTGACACAGGCGATGATCACCGCATTGACAGCCCCGATGGCCGAAGGGCGGCTTTATGAGGTGGACATGCGCCTGCGCCCTTCCGGCAACCAGGGGCCGGTCGCAACTGGCTGGGCCTCCTTCAGGGAATATCAACGATCAGATGCCTGGGTTTGGGAGCATTTGGCGTTGACCCGCGCGCGGGTGATTGCCGGGGACGAGGGATTGTCAAAAGAGGTTGAAGCCTTCCGAAAAGAACTTCTGGAGCAGAGTGGCGAACCCGGGCGCGTATTGATTGAGGTATCGGAAATGCGCGAACGGATTGCGACTGCCAAACCTCCGGAAGGGCCGTGGGATACCAAACTGGGCAAGGGTCGGCAGCAGGAAATCGAGTTGCTGGCGCAGGCGGCTTTACTGATGTCAGGCTCGGCCAAGCGTGATGTGACGGCCGGACTGAATGCGAGTGTCGCAATCGGCTGGCTGGACGACGCGGACAGGACGGCGCTTTCTCGGGCTTACGAGGTTTGTTGGCAGGTGTTGCAGGCGGCCCGGCTACTGAGTGACAAGCCACTTGATCCGGATAAGATTGGAGCGGGTGGGGCAGGTTTCGTGCTGCGCGAGACTGGCCACCAAAACCTTTCGGCTTTGCACAAGGCACTTGAAGCTGCGACGGTCAGGGCCGGAGAGATCATCGATAGCGCTTTGGCGCGTCAACCGCGAGGAATTTGAGATGGAACGTGATCCGTTGGACCACAAGGGTTTGATCCGAGAGGCGTATCGTATCGACGGGATCACGTTGGGTGAATGCCGTTCAATCTTTCTGGATTGGGCACTTTCAACGCCGGACGGGGCTGATAGCCGCCCAATGATTGCCGCCTTGCTTGAAAAATACGAGAGTGAAAACCCAGATCATCCGATGACGCAGGTGTTGATCGAGGGTAATCAGCGCGCGATGGCACCGAAGCGACGCGGTGGCTGGCGATCACGCCCGAGGGACTGAGTGTTCTTCGGTGTTTCTAGATCGCCTGAAAGCCCAAATAGATCACCACAGCCACGATAAGCGAGAAACCGAAGAGCACGGTGATTGCCATGCCTTCCAGGAACGTGCGGCGCACCGGCTCAATTGAGCAGATGGCCAGGATACCCATCGCGCACAGCACAAACATCAGGAGTATAAAAATATCCATTACTAACAACCAGGTAAAGAGCAGCTGGCACTAATAGTTACAGATGAATTTGGCAGAAATTGGTTTGAATGAGGCTGTTCGTGTGGTGGTGGAAACAATCAATTCCGAACAACCAGGATTGTCCGTGATAATCCGTTGAGCGCGCTTTTACATCAGAATTTCAGTCGCGAAGCGTCGCGGGCCAGCTGGGTGACGCGATCCCAGTCGCGGGTTTCTAACAACTCAACCGGTGTAACAAAATCAGAGGCCACATTGAGTACGTTCTGCAGCCCGGTGTAATCGGTTGCGTCTTCTTTGCGCATGTCACCTGAAACACTGAACTTTAACTGTGGAATAGCATGCTGCATGGCTTTTAGGGTCGACAGGGCATTGGTCGATCCACCGGGAAAGAAATTCAACACCGTGTAACCCCGGCTGAGCAGATGCATAGCTTCGGTAGGGGTGGATACACCGGGGAGTAACGGCACTTCGATCCCATCAAAATAGCGCAGTAAGGGGTCTGTAATACCGGGCGTTGAACAGAATTTGGCACCGGCATCCCGGGCAATGCGTACATCATCGGGGGACAGTATCATACCAGCGCCGACAATCGCATCGGGCACTTGCGACATCTCGCGTATCACGTCTGCTGCGTTGCGTCCGCGTATCGAAATTTCGATCACTGGTAACCGTCCCTTGGTCAGCGCGCGTGCCAACGGTGCGGCAAGGGTAGTGTTGTCGAGTGTTGGTGTGGTAATGATGGGCGACGTGCGGCAGATCATCTCGATCGTGTCCGAGGCCAGTTTGGTCTGCATTCAGTATTCCAGTTCAGTATCGTGAATGCCCCCGCTCACAATCGGATTACTTGGCGGCTACCCGACCTGCGTCAATCCGTAACCGTTTGGAAAGGCGTTTCTTTTTGAAGTGTTGCATTAGGGGTTCAACTTCACTCACCAGGGCAGAATTTGCCGCGTATTAACCATGTTTTAGTGCCGGTACTGCCCTATCCAAGCCGCAATCACTGCCCACCAAAGGACGCAATGAAAAATGGCCAGAAGGTCAGGAGGGCAAAATGAGCAGTTTCAGGAAATTTCTGTTGGTCTTGGTGGCCGGGGCTTTGTCGGCCTGTGCATCGGTTGAGACGGCGACACGCAATGCATCCTATTCGGGCGATGGCGCTGATGTCATGCCACGATCAATTGATATTCAGGCCGTTCGGGTGGTGGTGCCGGAAACACTGAAGGTTTCCGAGGCGAATATGTACTATCCGGGCGGTGATATCGTATGGCGTGGTGATCCTGTGGGTGACCGTCATGCGCAGGTAAAGGCAATCTTTGAAACCGCGATGCAGCAGGGCATCAGCCGGGTGTCAAAGGGGGCTGTGCCTGTGGTTTTGGATGCTCAGGTGACGCGTTTTCACGCCTTGTCGGAAAAAGCGCGCTATACGGTGGGCGGTGTCCACGCGCTGCAATTTACCATCATTTTGCGAAACCCCGAGACGCTTGAAGCTTTGGGCGCCCCGCGAAATATAAAGGCGGATTTCAAAGCCCTTGGCGGCGGTGAGGCGATCGCGGCCGAACGGGTCGGAATTACGCAAAAATCTCGCATCACAGACCATCTGGCGGATGTAATCCAGGCAGAGTTGACGCAATCCGAGGGTTATAAGCCTGCAAAACTGGGTCTGATAGGTGCAATCAATCAAATGTAATCTTTTCGACGCGGCCGAAACCTTCTAAGGGGGCGGTATGACCTTGCCCTCCTTACCCGTTATCCGACTAAGACCCAAAGTGAGACCCCAGGCGATCCGCCACGGGTTTCCATGGATATATGACAATGAATTGGTGACTGACCGGCGCACCAAGGCCTTGAAACCCGGCGCAATTGCTGTGCTGGAAGATGCCGAGCGCAAGCCGTTGGCATTGGTCGCCGTCAATCCGGTATCGCGTATCATGGCACGTGTGCTGACACGGGACGTAAACGCCACAATTGATGAAAACTGGTTGGTGGCAACGCTCGGTCGCGCATTGGCTCTGCGTGAACGGCTGTATACGGCACCATTCTACCGATTGGTCCATGCCGAGGCCGACGGGTTGCCAGGTGTGGTGATCGACCGTTTCGGTGATGTCGCCGTGATCCAGCCCAATGCCGCCTGGGCAGAATTGTTATTGCCGCAACTGACTAGGGCTCTGGCAGAGGTGACCGGCGTTTCAAGCGTGCTCAAGAACGCTTCGGGTCGGGCGCGGGGATTGGAGGGGCTGGACGAAGTCAGCGCCGTTTTGTTGGGCCAAGCGCCTGATACGCCGCTTGCCGTACCGATGAACGGGGCGACCTATATGGCCGATCTGACCGGTGGCCAGAAGACCGGATTGTTTTATGATCAGCGGTCCAACCATTCTTTTGCTGCGAAACTGGCGCAGGACGCGCGGGTCTTGGATGTATTCTCACATGTTGGAGGCTTCTCGTTGGCGATGCTGGCGGGAGGGGCAAAAACGGCTTTGGCCGTCGATGGATCAGAGGCGGCACTGGCCCTGGCGACCGAAGGTGCTGAACGCATGGAGATGGCCGAAAAGTTCGCCTCCCGCAAAGGCGACGCATTTGATGTGCTTGCAGCCTTGGCCGGTGAAGGGGAACAATTCGACGTCGTTATCTGCGACCCGCCTGCCTTTGCGCCGTCAAAGAAAGCCTTGGAGGCTGGATTGCGCGCCTATGAGAGGGTCGCGCGTCTGGCGGCACCGCTGGTTGCTGAGGGTGGCTATCTGGGGCTTTGTTCGTGTTCCCATGCGGTGGAGTTGACGCGGTTTCGTGCGGCATCGACCCGCGGTATCGGGCGGGCAGGGCGCGCGGGTCAGCTTATCCACACAGGTGCGGCAGGTCCTGACCACCCGACACATCCGCAGTTGGCGGAAAGCGGGTATCTCAAAGCGCTGTTTTACCGGCTGTGAAAGTTTTGCTGGATACCTGCGTGATTTATCCAACGGTCATGCGCCAGATGATCCTGGGCGTGGCCCGTATGGGCGCGTTCACACCAATCTGGTCGGCACGAATAATCGAGGAATGGCTGCGTGCGGCTGAGAAACTTGGACCGCAGGGCGTGACACAGGCGCAAAGCGAGGCGGTTCTTCTGAAAACGCAATGGCCCGAGGCCGAGGTGAGCTATGCGTCATCGCTTGAGGCGCGATTGTGGTTGCCAGATCCTGCTGACATTCATGTGTTGGCTGCGGCAATTGCGGGATCGGCAGATATCGTTCTGACGATGAACGCAAAGGATTTCCCGCGTAACATTCTGGCTGAGGAAGGGCTGAACCGGGCCGACCCGGATGGGTTTCTGCAGGGTATCTGGCAGGCGCAGCCGGAACTTGTGGCCAGCGTCGCACATAACGTTCTGGACGAGGCAAGCCGCCTTTCCGGTAAGACATGGGAAATGCGCGCGTTGCTCAAGAAAGCGCGGCTTCCGAGGCTTGGAAAAGCGCTATCCCGAGGCTGACTGAGGTTTCACCTGTTCTATTGCGCAGCTCAGGCCATGATCAACCTCACAGCACTGACAACGCGTACGTTACTGCCACCGTGTTTCGAGTTTTTCGATCGCTGCAATACGCTCATTCGTTTTGGGGTGGCTCATGAGCCAGGCCGGGGCGGCACCGGAGCGCGATTGGGTCAGAGCTTCGAGCTTGTTGAAGAGCGATTTTTGCGGGGCGGTGCCGATCCCGGCTTTCGTTAACAGTGCGGCGGCGTATTCGTCGGCCTCGTATTCATCCGAGCGCGACAGACGGGCTGCCAAAAGCGTGGTCAGCCCGTTGGCGATCCAGACGCCGATGCCGGGCAGAAAGCGACTGAGGATCATCGCGAGCGCCGTGCGCAGCGCGTTCTGACCGGAAAAGTCGATCATCCGCCGGCGCGAATGGCCGAGCGCGACATGCCCCAGTTCATGGGCGATCACGGATGCCATTTCATCCGCCGTCACCTCTCCGTTCTGGAATTTCCGGTAGAAGCCTCGGGTGATAAAGATGCGCCCATCGGGGGCGGCGAGGCCGTTCACCGGATCAATCTCGTAGATATGGACTTTGATCCGCGGCAGATCGAGCGCCTTGGCCAGCCGGTCGGTCATGACCTTGAGCATGGGATCAGCCAGTTCGGTCGAGCGGCTGTCAAGTTCGCGCCGAGTGCGCCAGACAGAAAACCGGTACATGGCCAGGGCATAGGCGATTGCCAGTATGATGGGCGTGAATTTCAGCATATGCCTTATATGGGGTAGGGCGCCTGCGCGGGCAAGTTACCTGATCAGCAGGTCCAGCGGTTGACGGGACAATCGCTCGACACCGTTGGCGGTTACCAGAACAGAATGGCCATAGCACATGGCAAGGCCTGCTTCGCTATCCATCAGGATCATGTGCAGGAAGAACACCTGGTTTTCCTGCATGATCAGGGGGTTGCCGTGATAGAACATCGGAAAATCCACCCAGATCGGATTGTAGATCGCACCCATCGCATAGCCGCAGGCCTGCGAACGGGCGTGGTTGAGCCCGGCGGCATCGAACACCCTGGCATGAGCGTCAAAGACATTTCCCATCGGGTCCCCGGGGCGGATCGCTGCTTCGCAGGCTTCCAGCGCCTCGACACAAGCGGTGTGCATGTGGCGCTGCCAGTCATTAGGTTCGCCAATCACCACGGTTCGCATCATGGCCGCGTGATAGCGGGCATAGGCGCCCGACCATTCCCAGGTGATCTGATCCTGCGCGTCCAAATGGCGGCGGCCCGAATAGTAGCGGCAGAGCAGCGCGCCGGGACCCGAGCCTAGAATGAACTCATTCCCGGCATAATCGCCACCGCCCTTGAACACGGCGCCCTGCATCTCGGCCAGAATAGCGCCCTCGAACGCGCCCGCACGGGTAACGGCCAGGCCAGCATCCATTGCATCGTCCGAAAGCGCGGCTGCCTTGCGGTGCATGTCGATCTCGGCAGGGGATTTGAGGCGGCGCAAGTGGCGGATCAACTCGGACGCGTCGATCAGGTCAGGCAGGGCGCTGCGAAGCATCTGGCCGTTGAAATCCGTGAGGCCCGAGGTGTTGGATTCAAATCCCAGCCGCCCGCTCGCGACACCAAGCCGTTCAAGCAGCTTGATCAGGTCCTGAACCGGTTTGGCGCCTTCGACCTCGGTCCAGATATGGATTTCATCATCCGAAAGGGTGGAGGTCAGTTGCGCTTGGCGCAGATCGGGCAGGCGGGTCAGCAGGTGTAGATCGCCATTCGCCGTCACGACCATCGCCTGGAACATGGCAAAGCCAAAGGTATCATAGCCGCAAATCCAGAAATGGCTTTCGGGCGCAAACATGATCAGCGCGTCAAGCCCGGCATCTGCCACAGCTTGCGTGGCACGGGCCTGACGGGCGGTGTATTCGGCGGTGTCGAAATGAAGCGGCATTGAGGTCTCCGATCTGGTTCGGAAAACTCAATCGCGCGGCGGCAGCTTTGGCAAGAGAAATGAATGGCAGGCTGGCATAATAAAATACCTGCCTACCAGTGTGGTGGTTCAGGCGATCTCGGCCAGTCGAGCCAGAATGGCGGTCCAGCCGCCCTCGTGATTGTCACGGCTTTCTTCGTTGGGGAAACGGATATGGGTGAGGGTGACATGGGTGCCGTCGCCTTCGGGCCGGAAATCAAGCGTAACGGTGCTGCCGTCGACCGAGAAAGGCGATTCCCACGAAAACACAATACGATTGGGGCGGTCGATGACCTTGTAGACGCCGCCATGGGGCATTTCATCGTCGTCTTTTTTCATGATCAGGTCGAACCGGCCGCCTATTTTGGCGTCGGTTGTTGCCTGTGGGGTGGTCATGCCGGGGCCGGGCTGCATGAAACGCATCAGCATTTCCGGATCAAGCCAGGCGTCGAACACGCGTTCGGGCGGGGCCGCGATGGTGCGGGTAACGGTGAGGGAAAGATCAGTATCGGTAACGGTCATTTGGCAGTCTCCTGAGTGAGCAGATGATCGAGCGCCTCAAGTCGCTGCGCCCAGATTGAACGAAGATCGGCAAACCACCGGTCGATTTCCTGAAGCGGGGCCATCTGCACTTCGATCAGATGTTCACGCCATTCGGTCCGGCGCGCCACCAGCCCGGCCCGCTCCAGCACCTTGATGTGTTTGGACACGGAATTGAGGCTCATGTCGAAATGTCCGGCGAGGCTGGTCACCCGTTGCGGCCCGTGCTGTGCCAGAAGCGTCAGGATCGACCGTCGCGTGGGGTCGCTGGCGGCCTTGAGGAGATCGGTCAGTGGGTCATGTGATTCTTGTTCAACCATATGGGTGAATAACATTTCAAAGCCAATCAATCAACCAAAAGGATGAATGAAGGATTCCGAACCCATGACCGCCGCTGCAAGATACGACTTTAGTCGGGGGAGGGGCAGGTTGCGGGAAATCTTCCTTCCCATAACGCGACATGCGTGCTTATCTTCGGCGCATAGACAAAACAAAACTGGGAGGTGCCGATGTCACAGGTCAGCATGACCGTGAATGGCAAGTCTGCGTCCGGAGAGGTTGAAGGCCGCACATTGCTTGTTGAATTCCTACGCGAAAATTTAAGTTTGACGGGAACACATGTCGGCTGTGATACCAGCCAGTGCGGTGCCTGCGTGGTGCATGTGGATGGCAAGGCCGTGAAGGCCTGCACGATGTTCGCCGCCGAGGCCGAAGGTGCCGATGTCAGAACCATCGAAGGGATGGCGAATGACGATGGTTCGCTTGGCACCATCCAGCAGGCGTTTCAGGATCACCACGGGTTGCAATGTGGATTCTGTACACCCGGCATGGTGATGAGTGCGGCAGCGTTGTTGTCTGAAAACCCGAACCCCAGCGAAGCCGAGATCAGAGATTATCTTGAGGGTAATATTTGCCGCTGCACTGGTTACCATAACATTATCAAAGCGATCATGGCCGCCGCCGGTCAGGACGTTTCAGGAATTGCCGCGGAATAACGCGCCGCTTTACGGGAGGATATAATATGCCAGCAGATGGAGGCATTGGCGCCGCCACAGCGCGCCGCGAAGACGTAAGGTTTCTGACAGGGGTCGGAAACTATACCGATGACATTAATCTACGTGGACAGGCCTATGTGCATTTCCTGCGCTCGGACGTGGCGCACGGGACACTCAACAGTGTGGACACATCCGCCGCTGACGGTATGCCGGGCGTGTTGCGCATCTTTACCGGTGCCGATTTCGCCGAGGTGGGCGGATTGCCCTGCGGTTGGCAGGTGACCGACCGCCACGGTGAAGTGATGCAGGAACCGGCGCATCCGGTGCTGGCCCAGGGCAAGGTGCGCCATGTCGGCGACCCGATTGCCGCCATCGTGGCTGAAACCCGCGAACAGGCGCGCGACGCTGCCGAGGCCATCGAAGTTGACATCGACGACCTCCCAGCGGTGATCGACATGAAGGCCGCGCTGGAAGATGGCGCGCCCAAGGTACATGACGATCTGACCTCGAACCTTTGCTACGACTGGGGGTTTGTCGAGGAAAACAAGGGCGCGGTGGATGAGGCCTTTGCCAATGCCGCGCATGTGACAACGCTGGAACTGGTCAATCAGCGGCTGGTCGCCAACCCGATGGAGCCGCGCGTGGCCGTGGGGGATTATAACCGTGGCACCGATGACAGCACGCTTTACACCACCAGCCAGAACCCGCATGTGATCCGTCTGTTGATGGGCGCCTTTGTGCTGGGCATTCCCGAACACAAGTTGCGGGTGGTGGCGCCCGATGTGGGCGGCGGTTTCGGTTCGAAAATCTTCCACTACGCGGAAGAGGCGTTTTGCACCTTTGCTGCCAAGGCACTGAACCGCCCGGTCAAGTGGACAAGTTCGCGGTCCGAGGCGTTCATGACTGACGCCCATGGCCGTGACCACGTTACTAAGATCGAATTGGCGCTGGATGCGGATAACAACTTCACCGCTTTGCGCACCGATACCCACGCCAATATGGGCGCCTATCTGAGCACCTTTGCGCCATCGGTCCCGACCTGGCTGCACGGCACGCTGATGGCGGGCAATTACAAGACGCCGCTGATCTATGTGAACGTCAAGGCGGTCTTTACCAATACCGTGCCGGTCGATGCCTATCGCGGCGCGGGCCGCCCCGAGGCGACCTTCCAGTTGGAGCGGGTCATCGACAAGGCGGCGCGGGAATTGGGTGTCGATCCTATTGCATTGAGACGGCAGAATTTTGTGACCGAATTCCCCTATGCCACCCCGGTCGCGGTCGAATATGACACCGGTGATTACGTGGCCACGATGGATAAGCTGGAAGAGATCGCCGATCTCAGTGGCTTTGACGCGCGGCTGGCTGAATCGCAGGCAAAGGGCAAGCTGCGGGGCCTTGGGATCAATTGCTATATCGAGGCGTGTGGCATCGCACCATCGAACCTCGTGGGGCAATTGGGCGCGCGCGCGGGGCTTTATGAAAGTGCCACTGTTCGGGTCAACGCCACCGGCGGGATCACGGTTATGACCGGCAGCCACAGCCACGGGCAGGGGCATGAAACGGCCTTTCCACAGGTGGTGGCCGATATGATCGGAATTGATGCCAGCATGATCGAGATCGAACATGGCGATACTGCAAATACTCCAATGGGCATGGGCACCTATGGCTCTCGCTCATTGGCAGTGGGCGGTAGCGCCATGGTGCGCGCGACCGAAAAGATTATCAACAAGGCCAAGAAGATCGCGGCTCACCTTATGGAAGCCGCTGATGCCGATATCGAGCTGAAGGACGGTCAGTTCAGCGTCGCGGGCACCGATAAATCGGTGGCTTGGGGCGATGTGACCCTGGCGGCTTACGTGCCGCATAACTATCCACTGGAAGAGATCGAGCCGGGGCTGGAGGAAACCGCGTTTTACGATCCGGCAAACTTCACCTATCCGGCAGGTGCCTATGCCTGCGAGGTTGAGGTCGACCCGGATACCGGCAAGGTCACTATCGAACGGTTCTCGGCGGCGGATGATTTCGGCAATATCGTCAACCCGATGATTGTCGATGGTCAGGTCCATGGTGGGATCGGGCAAGGGATCGGGCAGGCGCTGCTCGAATCCTGCGTCTATGACGAAAGCGGTCAGTTGCTTAGCGGTTCCTACATGGACTATGCCATGCCGCGCGCAGACGATGTGCCGTTCTACGTCGTCGATCATTCCTGTCAGACGCCATGTACGCATAACCCGCTAGGGGTGAAGGGCTGTGGCGAGGCCGGGGCGATCGGATCACCGCCTGCGGTGGTCAATGCCGTGGTGGACGCGCTGCAACGCGCGGGTCACGGTGTTACCCATATCGACATGCCACTTTCGCCGTCGCGCGTGTGGCAGGCAATGCAAGGGTAAGGAGAAAAACGATGTATGCATTTGACATTGAACGCCCGACCCGCCTGGCCGATGCGGTCAAACTGCTGAGTGACTCGGTCGAGTCGCAACCGCTGGGTGGTGGTCAGACCCTGATCCCCACGCTCAAGCAGCGCCTGGCGATGCCTGATCGGCTGGTGAGCCTTGGGGCCATTGATGAAATCAAGGGTATTTGTACCGGTGACGACGGCGCTTTGTGCATTGGAGGGACAACGACCCATGCCGATGTGGCCGCCGGTGCCGGAGCCTATCCGGCGCTTGCCGGGTTAGCAGGCAATATCGGCGATCCGGCGGTGCGTAACCGGGGCACGATCGGCGGATCGCTGGCCAATAACGACCCGTCCGCCTGTTATCCCGCAGGCGTTCTGGGCTCGGGCGCGACAGTGGTTACGAATACGCGCGAGATCGCGGCCGATGACTTCTTTGACGGGCTGTTTGCCACGGTCCTTGAGGAAGGTGAAATCATCACCGAGGTGAAGTTCCCTGTGCCGGAAAAGGCTGCCTACATGAAGTTCGAACAACCCGCCTCGCGGTTTGCTTTGGTAGGGGTATTTGTCGCGAAATACGGCGATGGCGTGCGTGTGGCCGTGACCGGTGCGTCCGAAGAGGGTGTGTTCCGCTGGTCCGAAGCCGAAGCGGCGTTGAGCGCGGATTTTTCGGCCGGTGCGATTGACGGGCTGTCGGTGTCCGGTGATGGCATGATCAGCGACCTGCATGGTTCGGGCGACTATCGTGCGCATCTTGTCGGTGTCATGACCAAACGTGCGGTCGCCGCGGCCTGAATTCAGGAAGGGCGGCATCGTTTTTTGCCGCCCTTACCGTTACGTCACGACCAGAAACACTGGCCGGATGTTCTGAGCGGCGATAGTCTCGTGGCGCAACTTCGGGGCGGCTTTTACAATACGCTCGCGTTTTCCGTTTGGGGGCGGAGCAATTGATGATTGTTGATATCTGGCAGAGTTTTCGGAGATTGCCTGTCTGGGTGCAGATTTGGGTGGCGGCTATCTTGGTGCCGGTCAATCTGTCGCCGTTGCTTTTTCTATCAGAATTTCAGGGCGTCATGGTGGCAACCCTGGCCGTTGGAGGGATGGCGCCGAACCTTGTTATCATGATGCGGGATCACGGATTTTCGCGGGCGATGGCCTTGCCACATCTGTTGATCTGGACGCCGCTTGTGATCTTTTTGATCAACCTGCTGAGCAGTGGCGCGGAACTGCCCGATATATATCGGAATTTCCTGATCTTGTTGTTGCTGGTCGACCTGGTGTCGCTGGCGTTTGACTGTCTTGATGCGCTGAAGTGGTGGAGAGGCGACCGGGGGGCCGCCTGATCCGCTGTTTTATCCGTGACCGCGTGCGCTGAATCGCGGCAACATGGCGCTGAAATCGCGGCCCGCGCCGTCTTCTTCCTCGACAAATTTCGCGTAAAGATCACGCGCGGCTTTGCCCAGCGGCGTGTCGGCATCCGCCGCCTTGGCGGCCTGCTGCGCCAGACGCAGATCCTTGAGCATCAGATCAGCGGCAAAGCCGGGTTTGTAATCATTGTCCGCAGGGCTTTGCGGGCCGATCCCGGGGGCGGGGCAATAGGCGTTCATCGACCAGGAATAACCCGAGGAGGTGCTGACCACATCGAACATCGCCTGCCGGTCAAGCCCCAGCTTGTCGGCAAGGGCGAAAGCCTCGCAGGTGACGATCATGGTGGCGCCGAGGATCATGTTGTTGCAGATCTTGGCGGCCTGACCATTGCCCGAAGGGCCGCAGTGAACCGCTTTTTGGCCCATGATTTCAAAAAGTTCCTTGGCAGTATTAAAGCCAGCATCGTCACCGCCGACCATGAAGGTAAGCGTACCACCCTGCGCCCCGCCGACGCCGCCGGAAACCGGCGCATCCAGTGCTGAAAGTCCAGCCGCTTGCGCCTGTTCGGCGACCGCTCGGGCGCTTTCCACATCCACGGTCGAACAATCGAGCAGCACCGCGCCTTGCTGCATCACCGGAATGACCTGATCCGCGACCGCGCGCAGGATCTGACCGTTGGGCAGCATGGTGATCACGACGTCGCGACCCGTTGCAGCCTCTGCGGCACTGGCGGCCGTGCTGACTCCTTCAATCGAGACATCCGCCATGTCAAAGCCGGTGACCTCGTGTCCGGCGTTGGCAAGGTTTGCCGCCATCGGGCCGCCCATGTTGCCCAGTCCGATAAATCCGATTTTCATGGCTTATCCTTTCGCATCGAATGTCAGTTTGTGTTCGCCCAGCGGCATCAGCATCTTTGTGGCGGCCAGCGCCGGTGGGTTGTCCAGATCATGCTGCCAATTGGGGCTGCGGTCCTTGTCGATCACCGCCGCGCGGATACCTTCGAGGAAATCGCCATGTTCCATCGCACGATAGGTGAAACGATATTCCAGTTCCAGCGCGTCGCGTATGGTGGTGCCGGGGCGGCGCAGACGGTGGGTCATCTCGACGGCGCAGGCCATCGACAGGGGAGAGTTGCGCGACAAGGCCTTGAGTGTTGCGGTGGCAAAGTCGCTGTCATCGGCGCGCAGGGCGTTGAGGATATCTATCAGGGAGTCGCCGCCGAAAAGCGCGTCAATCTGTGCCTGCTGAGCTGCCAGCGATCCGGTGGGAGCGTCCTGGGCCAAGGCGCCTATGGCGTTGATATCACCCGTTTCCTCAAGCCGCTGGATCAGCGCGGACCAATCCTCGGCGGGGATGTAAGTATCTGCGAAACCGACAAAAATTGCATCGGCGGGCCCCATGCGGGCGCAGGTCATTCCGAGGTATTCACCCAACCGACCCGGCGCCTGCGCCAGCATCAACGACCCGCCCACATCCGGCACCAGACCGATGCCGCATTCAGGCATGGCGATCTGGCTGTTTTCACACACGATCCGGTGCGAGCCGTGACAGGACACACCTACGCCGCCACCCATGGTAAAGCCCTGCATGAAAGACACGTAAGGTTTTGAATATTCATGGATTTTAGCGTTCAGGCGGTATTCATCGGCCCAGAATGTCTGCCCATAGCCAAAGTCGCCTGCGCGACCGGTTTCATAGAGTTTCTGAATGTCGCCACCGGCGCTGAAAGCCTTGTCGCCTTCGGCGTCGATGATCACCAATGCAATGTCATCATCGTCTTGCCACGCATCCAGAGCGGCCTCGATTGCCTGACACATCTCGTAGGTGACAGCATTGAGCGCCTTCGGGCGGGTCAAGGTGATGCGGCCTGCGTGACCGGATTTGCGAACGGAAATATCGCTCATTGATCCGCCAGCAATTGGCGCGCGACGATCAGGCGCATAATTTCGTTTGTGCCCTCTAAGATTTCATGAACGCGCAGGTCGCGGACCAGTTTTTCGATACCGTAATCGGCAAGGTAGCCATAGCCGCCATGCAGTTGCAGGCACTGGTTGACTACTTTCGATCCGGTCTCGGTCACGAAGCGTTTGGCCATGGCGCAGAACTTGGTGGCGTCGGGCGCGCCGCTGTCCAGTTTCCAAGCGGCCTGGCGCAGGAAGGTGCGGGCGGCCTGCAACTCGATCTCCATATCCGCGAGGCGGAATTGCAGGGCCTGGAACTGGTCGATGGATCGGCCGAATGCCTTGCGTTCACCCATATATTGCAGCGTCATCGTGAGGGCGGTCTGGGCCGCGCCAAGCGAGCAGGACGAGATGTTGAGACGCCCCCCATCCAGCCCCGCCATGGCGTATTTGAAGCCTTTTTCTTCTTCGCCCACAAGGTTGTCGGCACCGATCTGGCAATCATCAAATTGCACCTGCGCGGTGGGTTGCGAGCGCCAGCCCATTTTGTCTTCAAGGGCGCCAAAGCTGAGGCCCTTGGTGCCATCCTCGACATAGACGGTGGAGATGCCCTTGGGGCCGTCTTCGCCGGTGCGGACCATGACGACATAGGCGTCGGAATAGCCGCCGCCCGAGATGAACGCCTTGGTGCCGTTGAGGGTGTAGCCTTCGTTGGTACGCTCGGCGCGGGTCTTGAGGGCCGCGGCGTCCGAACCGGAGCCGGGTTCGGTGAGACAGTAGGAGAGGACGGTTTTCATGCTGAGAATGTCGGGCATCAGCCGCGCCTTCATCTCGTCACTGGCGAAGGTGTCGAGCATCTTGGCGCACATGTTATGGATCGACAGAAACGCCGCTACCGAGGGGCAAGCCATTGACAGTGCTTCGAAAACCAGCGTTGCGTCCAGCCGGGTGAGGCCCGATCCGCCGGTTTCTTCGGACACGTAGAGCCCGCCAAATCCAAGCTCGGCGATCTGCGGCCAAAGCTCTTTCGGGATGGTGCCCTGCTTTTCCCAATCGCGCGCGTAAGGCGCGATATTGTCCTGGCCAAAGGCATAGGCCATGTCGAAAATCGCGGTCTGTTCTTCTGTCAGGGCAAAATCCATCGAATCTTCCTTCAGCGCCAGTAATTGAACACGCGTTTAATTACCAAATGTTGCAGGAGTTTTGCAAGCACTGCGAGAATCACCCGCAAAGCCCAGGTTAACAAGGCAAATCCGGGGGGCTGTATCACGTCGGTAAAACGTCGGTATTACGTCGGTATTTTGCACCGGCTTTGTGGGCCTTAACAGAGCGCACGCAGGGAATGGCGCGCAATCAGAGATCGGCGTGGAATTCTTCGACCAGATGGCGGACGACGGCCTGCAGGGCATGATCATGGTCATCCCCGGCCTGGATCGCATCTTCATAGGCGCGGCGCTGGCGGGTGGAACTGGTCCCGGTGCGCATGATGTCGCGAATGCGTTCCAGTTCGGATACGGATTCGAAGAACCGTGCATCCTCTTCGATCAATTCCAGGATTTCCTCGAACAGTTCGGCAGCGGGCACGATCTCGCTGCGGCCAAAGTCGATCAGCCCCTCGCGAATCCCGTAGCGCTGTGCACGCCAGCGGTTTTCAGACACCAGAAACGCGTCGTAAATGCGCCAGCGCTGGTTCTTTTTCGCCAGCCGCCACAGCATCCGTGTCAGGGCCTGAACCAGAGCAGCCAGGGTCAGCGTATGCTCCATCCGGGGCTGGACGTCGCAGATACGGGATTCGATGGTGGGGAATTTCGAGGAGGGGCGCAGATCCCACCAGACTTTCGAACTGTCCTCGATCACGCCGAGATCGGTGAGCACGTTGACCGAACGTTCGAATTCCCCAAAGCTTTCCATGCGCGGGGGCAGGCCGGTTCGAGGCAGGTTGTCGAAAACTGTCAGGCGGTAGCTGTCGAGGCCGGTGTCGCGGCCCTGCCAATAGGGCGAGGAACACGAGAGCGCCAGCGTGTGCGGCAGGAAATAGGTCAACTGATTGATCAGGTCGGTGCGGCGATCACGGTTTTCGATGCCGACATGCACATGCATACCGCAGATCAGCATACGGCGGACGACACCCGCCAGATCATGCGACAGATCGTTGTACCGTTCCTTGTCGGTATGGTGTTGATCGCGCCAGTCCGAGAACGGATGACACGACGCGGCGATGGGGGCGAGGTTGAACTTGGCGGCGTTTTCCGAAACGCAGCTGCGCAGATACCGGAGATCCTCGCGCGCCTCGGCCACGTTCTTGCAGACCTTGGTGCCAATCTCGATCTGGCAATTCAGGAATTCCGGGCTGACCTGATCTTCGAGCTTGCTTTTGCAGGCTTCCATCAGCTCGGGCGGGGCCTCGGCCAATGCCAGGCTGTCGCGGTCAACCAGAAGGTATTCTTCTTCGATGCCAATGGTGAAATCAGTGTCTGATGCCAAGCGCCCCTCCCGCACAGAGTTTCGCTCAGGATGCCCCGCGGTTTCTTGTTTGGCAAGCGATAGGGTTTCATGACGAAGGTGCGCGGGATCGGTCCCTGTTGGATCGTCCGAATATCAATCTGTGCCGGAGGTTAGTGATTCGCCCTTGATGCCCATAAATTCGATTGCAGGAGGGGTGGTTCGCCGCAGTTTGACCGGAAATACGATATGCCCTTGAAAAAAATGACTAATCGCTGATGTTTTCCTGATTTACCGCTAATGATCGCGATCGACCAATAAAACAAAGCCGTTAACCATGAATGGCGCGATTTGTTTCCATTTCCGGGACGCTGTGTCGCGCTGGAAAGACAACCAAAGGCGTTTTGGTGCATGGCCTCTGAGGGGAAATTCAGTTATTAAATTTTTCAGGAAATGCGACACCACTGCACGCTGGGCTTTCAGAGAATTTCAGGTTCTGCGTCGCGCAAATAGATATGTATGTGAAAGGGTTAACCAGTGATGAGATTCACTACCTTGATTACCGCAGCTGCGATTGGTTTCTTCGCAGCCGGTGCAAATGCGGCAACAGTCACCTTTGATCTGCAAGGGTCTGACCGCGGCAACTATGACAGCCTGCCATCGTCGTTCTCCATGACGCAGGGTAGCCTGACCGGCAATTTCGATGCCAAATCCTTCTCAAAGGTTTCGGGGCGCAATGGCAAAATTACCAGCGGTACGGTCGTCGATGGCCGCATCGGTCGCTATTATGGTGGTGCAGGTGTCCTGAACTCGCGTGGCGACGGCAGCCACACCGTCGATGGCAACGGCTGGGATGACTTCATCCAGATTTCCTTTACCCAGTCGGTTCTGATCAAGTCGATCTCGTTCGGCTACTACGATGCGTGGGATTATTTCCGCATTCTGACAGATGCTTCGGGTGACGGCGCTATCGGCGTTGGCGACAGCTATTCCGCCGCGTATCAGCTTTTCAACCATAACCCTTTCACAGGGTTTGCCGGGCTCAGGACCAACGTTTTCGCGGTTGCGTCATTTGGCAACAAAGACAGCTGGAAACTGAAAAGCGTTACGGTGGAATATGACGACCCCAATGGCGGGGTCGTGCCACTGCCCGCAGCGGGTTGGCTGATGCTGGGCGCGCTTGGCGGTCTGGGCGCGTTGCGTCGCCGCAAGAAAGCCTGAACCACTTAATCCGTGGTCACACATTCAAACCCGGAGGCTGATCTGGCCTTCGGGTTTTATTTTGTCTGAATGCCGGGGCTTGAGACGCTTGGGCCTGTCAGCGGGGCGGTGACAGAAGTTCAGCGCGGTTGCTTTTGGCCAGCTCGCGCGTTTGGGCATCCATTTCGGCAAAGCGCGAGGGCAGGGCGTGCCGAAGCAAGGACACCGAAATCTGCCCTTCCGAATGAAGCTGATCGGCCAGACTTGCCGGCTGGGCCGGTTCCTGCGGAGCGGATGGCGCCGGGCGTTTCGGCCGGGCCGGGGCGCTCTGGCAGGGGTGCTGAGCCGTGTGCGCCACAGGCTGCACCGGCGCGCGCGTATGCGTGTGTGCAAATCGCGTGTAGCGTTTCTCCAGTTCCGGCGCGTGCAAATCCTGTTGCGCCTGTTTGCTGCCAAACAGTTTAATCATGCGACATCCCCATGTTGCGTCAGCGTTAAGGCTAGGTAACGAATGGGACGAAATTGTGTTAAGAACCTGACTAACCGATGCCGCAAAAGGAAAAGCGCCCGCCGGGGGCGGACGCTTTGGGTTAAGGCGCGATGGCCGGAAAATCCGAGGTGGTTTTCGGGCGCAGATCGCGCAAAGCCATTGGGTGATCCGGGATCAGTCCATTGCTTTGAAGTTGAATTCTCCGCCTTCCTTGATGCCCGATGGCCAGCGGGCGGTCACGGTCTTGGTGCGGGTGTAGAATTTGAAGGAATCCGGGCCATGCTGGTTCAGGTCGCCGAACATGGATTTCTTCCAGCCGCCGAAAGTATGGTAGGCCAGCGGCACGGGGATCGGCACGTTGATGCCGACCATGCCGATATTGATACGGTGGGCAAAGTCGCGGGCAGTGTCACCGTCGCGGGTATAGATCGCGGTGCCGTTGCCGTATTCGTGGTCGAGCGCCAGGCTGATCGCCTCTTCATAGGAACCTGCGCGCACGGTGCTGAGGACCGGGCCAAAGATTTCCTGCTTGTAGATATCCATGTCGGGCGTGACGTGGTCAAAGAGGTGTGGGCCGACGAAGAAGCCGTTCTCATACCCTTGCAGTTTGAAATCGCGGTTATCGACCACCAGTTTCGCGCCCTGGTCGACGCCGGACTGGATCAGGCCCATGATGCGTTGCTTGGCGGCGGCGGTCACGACCGGGCCGAAATCGACATCATTGCCATCGGTATAGGGGGCCACGCGCAGTTTTTCGATGCGCGGCACCAGCGCGTCGATCAGACGGTCGGCAGTTTCATCGCCCACGGGCACGGCGACAGACACGGCCATGCAGCGTTCGCCCGCCGCGCCGAAACCGGCACCGATCAGCGCGTCGGCGGCCTGATCGATATCGGCGTCGGGCATGACGATCAGGTGGTTCTTGGCGCCGCCAAAGCATTGCGCACGTTTGCCGTTGGCGGTGGCGCGGCTGTAGATATATTGCGCGACCGGGGTCGAGCCCACGAAAGAGACACCACCGATGATGTCGTGATCAAGCAGGGTATCCACGGCTTCCTTGTCGCCGTTGACGACCTGGAAGACACCCTTGGGCAGACCGGCCTCGACGAAAAGCTCGGCCAGCATCAGTGGCACCGAGGGGTCACGTTCGGACGGCTTCAGCACAACGGCATTGCCACAGGCGAGCGCCGGGCCCACATGCCAGAGCGGCATCATGGCGGGGAAGTTGAAGGGCATGATCGAGGCGACAACACCCAGCGGCTGACGCATGGAATACATGTCGATGCCGGGGCCGGCGTCATCGGTGTACTCGCCTTTCAGCATCTGCGGTGCGCCGATGCAGTATTCGACCACTTCGAGACCGCGTTGCAGATCACCCTTGGCGTCGGGGATGGTCTTGCCATGTTCGCGGCTGAGCGCTTCGGCAAGCTTGTCCATGTCGCGGTTCATCAGGCCGACCATCGCCATCATCACGCGGGCGCGTTTCTGCGGGTTCGTGGCGCCCCAGGCGACTTGCGCCGCGGCGGCGTCTTCGATCGCCTTTGTGGTCTCGGCCACGTTGGCCATCGGGCATTTCGATTGGACCTCGCCGGTGGCGGGGTTGAACACATCGTCAAACCGGCCGGACGTGCCTTTGGTCTGTTCGCCGTTCAGAAAGTGCGTCAGTTCTTGCATTTCGGTCCTCCTCTAAAGTTGCGCGCAGGGTAGCGTTGCAATTTTCATTGTAAAAGGGGCAATGTTCCAAAAGAGATTTGCAAAAATGCAAAGCCCCTGGTGAAAGGATCGCGCGATGGACACGCAATGGGATGATCTGAAGATATTTCTGGCGGTGGCGCGACGCGAAAGCCTGTCTGCGGCGGGTCGGGTTTTGAAGGTCGATCCGGCGACGGTGGGGCGGCGGATTGCCCGGCTGGAGGCGTCCTACGGCGCGCCGCTTTTCGCCAAATCGCCCACGGGCTATGCGCTGACCGATGCGGGCCAGCGATTGATGGGGCATGCGGTGCGGGTCGAACAGGCGATGGAAGATGCCGCCGAGGAGATGCGGGGCACGACCGGTAGCCTGAGCGGACAAATCAGAATCGGTGCGCCGGACGGGTCGGCAAATTTTCTGCTGCCGCAGGTCTGTGAGCGGATTGCCGACGATAATCCCGATCTGGATATTCAGCTGGTGGCCCTGCCGCGGGTGTTCAACCTGACCCGGCGCGAGGCGGATATGGTAGTGGCGGTCAGCCCGCCCAACGCCGGGCGCCTGACGGTTCAGAAGATCGCGGATTACAAGCTGCATCTGGCGGCGTCGAAGAAATACCTGAAGAAATATCCGCCAATCACGTCACTGGCGGACCTCAAGGGGCACCGGATCGTGGGCTATATCCAGGACATGATTTTCGACAAGGAACTGGATTACCTGAGTGAAACCGAGGTCGAGCGGGTCAATCTGGCCTCGAATTCGGTCTCGGTGCAGATCAACTGGGTGCGACAGGGCAGTGGCATCGGCATCGTACATGATTTTGCCATTCCCTGGACGCGCGGTTTGCAGAAGATCCTGCCCGATCAGGTCAGCCTGACGCGAAGCTTTTACCTGGTGCGTCATGCGGATGACCGGCGGCTGGAGCGGTTGAACCGTTTCGCCACGGCGCTTGTCGACGGCATGCGGCACGAGGTAGCGCGACTCGAGGCGCTCACTTGACAGGGGGGTGCTCATGCGGGAACCTCGGGGAAGCGAAACAATTTATAGCGGAGGCCTGCCATGCTGGTGCAACAAATCCTTAAATCCAAGGGCGATGAGGGCGTTATCACCATTAAACCCGGCATGCTGGTTTCCGAGGCAGCAAGCATTCTGGCGGAAAAGCGGATTGGTGGTCTGGTTGTGTCACAGGACGGGGACAGTGCCGATGGCATCCTGTCCGAGCGCGATATCGTTCGGTCGCTGGCGATGCGCGGGGCCAGCTGCATGAATGACAAGGTTGAGGATTTGATGACGCGCAATCCGGTTTGCTGCTCCAAGCAGGACACGTCCGATGCGGTTCTGACGCGCATGACCGATGGCCGTTTCCGCCATATGCCGGTCGTGTTCGATGGCAAATTGGTGGGGATCGTGACGATCGGCGATGTGGTCAAGGCGCGGCTTCAGGAACTGGCGATGGAGAAAGATGCCCTGCAGGGCATGATCATGGGGCATTAGCGGCTTTCATTAACCACTTGCATTCCGGGCCACAGTATTATTGCGTGCCGCCCGACGCCATATTTCAAGGAATCTGCCCATGCGCATCGGCCTTTACCCCGGCACGTTCGACCCGATTACCCTGGGCCATATCGACATCATCCGCCGCGCCGCCGTTCTGGTCGACAGGCTGGTCATTGGCGTGGCGATCAACCGTGACAAGGGCCCGCTATTTTCGCTAGAAGAGCGCGTGGCGATGATTGAGGCAGAGTGCAAGGCCTTGTCAGCACAGACCGGGACCGAGATCGTGGTGCATCCGTTCGAGAACCTGCTGATCCAGTGTGCCCGTGACGTGGGCGCGCAGATGATCGTGCGTGGCCTGCGGGCGGTAGCCGATTTTGAATATGAGTTTCAGATGGTTGGGATGAACCGGTCTATGGATGCGTCAGTAGAGACGGTATTCCTGATGGCGGATGCCAACCATCAGGCGATTGCTTCGAAACTGGTTAAGGAAATCGCGCGGCTTGGCGGGGACATCACCAAATTCGTGACGCCCGCCGTGAAGGACGCCTTGTTGCGCAGCTATTCCTGATTGGAGGGAACCTGATGGCTGAAATTTTCAGGAATTCCGCCCCGGCGCTGCCGCGTCCCAAGGCCGAGACACTGGTGCGCCGCACGCAAGAGGCCGCGTGGCAGGAAACCGGCACCGAAGGGTTCCTGATCAAACCGCTATATGAGGACACCGCATCGGCTCAGCGGACCTGGTTGATGAAGGTCGAGCCCGGTGCGCTGGCACCGTCCCACGCCCATGACGAGACCGAACAGATCTATGTCATCGAGGGTACGTTCTATGATCAGGAAAACACCTATGGCCCCGGTGATTTTGCGATCCGAGCGCCGGGTGTGATGCATACCGGTGGTAGCAAGCACGGCGCGATCGTGATGCTGGTCTATAGCTGATCCATCTGCCAGAGTTTCCTGGGCAGGGCGGGCGCAGTTTCGCACGATTGACCATTTACACAAAAAAGATTGACGCGGTGGCTGGGTGCTGAGGTCTTAGCGCCAAAAGGCTAGCCATTCGATTAGGTCGGCCAGTTTGCGACTGAGAAAGAGCGTGCCTGCCCAGTCGTAGCTGTACCAGTCGATGCCAAGCGCGATCAGGATGATGCAACCCAGCACTACGGCGATCTGATTGGTCATCTGGTCCTGCCCGCGAAACGAAATGTCCCGCCCGGTATGCCGGACGGGACGAATTTACGCAAGAATTCAGGGGTTAACCCAGTTTGCCCATCAGCACGGCGACATCTGCCATGCGGCAGGAAAAGCCCCATTCATTGTCATACCAGGCCAGAATACGCACCAGGCGGTTGCCGATCACTTTGGTCTGTTCTGGCGCAAAGATCGAGCTTTCCTCGGTGTGGTTGAAGTCGATCGAGACCTTGGGTTCGGGATCGTAACCCAGCACACCCTTGAGCGGCCCGGCGGCTGCCGCGGCGACAACCTCGTTCACATCCGCTTCGGTCACGTCTTTCTTGGCAACGAAAGTCAGGTCCACTGCCGACACGTTCGGTGTGGGTACGCGGATGGCCGAGCCGTCCAGCTTGCCTTTCAGTGCCGGCAGCACCTCGCCCAATGCTTTGGCAGCACCGGTCGAGGTCGGGATCATCGACATGGCGGCGGCGCGGGCGCGGTAAAGATCCTTGTGGCGGCGGTCCAGCGTGGGCTGGTCACCGGTATAGGCGTGGATCGTGGTCATGATGCCGCTTTCGATGCCGATGCCTTCGTGCAGTACCTTGGCGACCGGGGCCAGACAGTTGGTGGTGCATGACCCGTTCGAGATCATGTTCTCGCCCGCCTGAAGATCGCCGTCATTGACGCCGAACACGACCGTGCGGTCGACGTTCTTGCCGGGCGCCGACAGCAGCACCTTCTTGGCACCGCGCTCAAAGTGCTTCTTGGCCTTTTCGCCATCGTTGAACTTGCCGGTACATTCCAGCACGACATCGACACCGGACCAGTCCAGCTCGTCCATGTCATAGGTCGAGAACATCTGCATCGGACCCTTGCCCAGATCCATCGTGCCATCGCCCAGGGTGATCTCATTGGCAAAGCGGCCATGCACGCTGTCATACTTGATCAGATGCGCGGCTGTTTCCAGCGGGCCGGTCGCGTTGACTTTGACGACTTCGATATCGTCGCGGGTGCTCTGTGCGATATGAGCCAATGTGCAGCGACCGATGCGGCCAAAGCCATTGATGCCGACTTTGATGGTCATGGCAGGTTCCTCTGATGCGGTTTCTTGCCTGCGATATAGACGGGCGGGATAGGCCCTGAAAGGCGAAAATCACCTAAATTTCGCGTGTTAGCGATAAACACTGTCCACGGTTTGGCAATGGTTGATCTGGTTGCGCTAACGGCTGGTAACCGGGGGAGATGTGGCACGATGACTGTTTTGATGCTATCATGCACGCCATAGTTGAAGTGGTCCTTTGGACCTGAATTGAAACAGAGTGATTTCCTATGCGAGCCGTCTGGTGCTCTGCGGTCCTTTGGATCGCGCTGATCTTTGCCGTGATGCCTGCGCCCACAGTGGCGCAAGCCCAGAATTCCGGAACCCGGCAGACCGGGGCCGCCGATCAAGGCCGTCAGATTGTGAACCCCCTGATTGAGGGGGTGTTGCAGCAGATGCTGGATCAGATGGCGCAGCCCCCTCGTGATCCTCCTGTAGTGCCTAATGACGATGTCCAACAGCCGCGCGGCGATAATACCCCAGGCGCGCCCGATGACGTACAGGCCGCCGACCGGGTGGGGCCGGTTGTCTCGCTGGACAGGTCCGTATTCCAGAGCCGAAGCAGGGCGGCGCTTGTCCGGGCGAAGATTACCGATAGCAGCGGGATTGACCGGGCTGTAGTGACGATCGGAAACCGGCAGGTGACCATGCGGGCCACGGGCCAAGATGTCTTTGAGGCTGGCGTGCCGCTTGCGCCCCATTACCGACCGATAGCGGTGACTGTTCAGGCCTGGGACAGGCGCAGAAACGCTTCGGCCATTGTGCCTTTGGCCGTGCGCCGAGTACCGGCTTGCGGGGCTGCTGATGATGTCAGCGTGTCACTGGTACAGTCCGTCCAGCGCAGCCTTGCGGCCCTGAACCGATACGGCGGGGGCATCGACGGTTTGGCGGGCCCCAACACGTGCCGGGCCATCGCGGAAGCAGGTATTGCAACGCCTTTCAGCTGGCCCCAGATCGCGCAGGAGCTTGAGACTCAGGTGGCCCTTGATCTGATCGCTTTGCAGGTCGACGCCCCTGCGGAAGTTCTGGACGAAACGGGCACGATCCGCGTCAGCGTCCTTGATCCGCGCCGGACCGGTGCGGTTACCTGGGTCCGAATGCTGGTCGATGGGGTAATGGCGGAAGAGGTGCAAAACCGGTCGCAGGATTTGTTCTTTACGGTGCCTGTTGCCGAAGGGACCACCCGTCAGGTCACCTTTCTGGCGCTGGATCGAAGCAAAAACAGACCTCTGACGCAAGCGCGCGTCGTGCTGTCGCGGCCAGAGGCGCTGCGGCTTGAGCTGAGCGCTGAGGGGATGCTGGGCAATCGGATCGAAAGCGAAGACGCGCAGATTATGGTGACGGCCAGCATCAGTGGCACTCAGGAAGCGCGGGTATTTTATGAGGATACTCAATCGCTTGAGCGTGGCGCGCGGGACTATGTTGGACGCCCGGTCACCTTCATGCTGAGCATGCCCGCGCCGGGTGCGCGCACGCTCGTGACCTTTTGGGCCGAGAGCGGGCGGCGTACCGTCCCACGGCAGCGGCTTGAATTGGTGCGAGTCCGTGTGCACGTGCCCGTCATCTGGATCGGTGATCTTGCGCTGTCTCCGATACCAGTGGCGGATCCGGGGTGGAGCTATACACCCGTGCCGCCACCGGGCCGGGCCGAGGTGCCGGCGAAATTGGCGCTGGCAAGCGCTGATCGAAGACCTGGGGCGGTATCTCCTCTGCCGGTGGTGCCGCGCGCTGGATTGCAATGGTGGGTCGTGCCCGCCGGGTTGGGTCTGGTTCTGTTGCTTGGCGTGGCCGGGCTGATCCGAAAAGCGAAATCGCGGCCATCTGACATATCAAAAGCCCCTCCCACGCTGCGTGTTGTGGCGGTGCCCGATCCTGCCCCTTCAGTCGAAGTTGCAGGCGCCGATTTGCCGGGCCTGATGTTGACGGTCGAGCCGGGGTCGCGGGGCAAGGTCGCTTTGGAATTCGAGGAAACATTGGAGGATGCAGCGCCATGACCAATCAGACAATCGCCGAAAGCATACCACCCGCGGAATTCAATAACGTTGTCGAGGCTGTGAAATCCGCGCTCAAATACGGCGATTCCGGCGTGCGGTTGACAGGCGTCGGGCTGGACGCCGGCACCTTGCAGAAAAGCGTGGCGGATGCAGTGGAAAGCGCGCTGTCGATCTCGGTTCTGGATGCGCTGCTGAAGGGGTGGTACGGGGCCAAGAGCATTGTGGCGCTGACCGGTGAAGAGGGCCCGATGGATGGCAAACCAAGGGTTGCCGCACTGGCCAGTCACACGCTCAAGGTTTCACACAAACCGGAAATTCGCGTGAGCCTGGGGGAAATGCTGGATATCCGTACCATCGCGCTGCCGGTTACATTGAAGGTAGAAGCGTCGGGCGTGGCGCTGACGGTTGTGGACCGCACGATCACCAGGGTTTCAGCCGGGTATCTTCAGCCCAAGGTGGTGGTGAAGGTGGAGAAAGTGAAGGTGGTGGACGCTAAGCTGCCTCGGGTCGAGATGTCGGGTAACTTGCTGACAATGCAGAAAGATACTGCCAGGGTCGACGCCCTGGAGGCTTAGAATCTAGCAAAGACCGACACATGGCTTTGGCGTGGTGCTGTGCCGGATATGACGTTGGTTTTACGTGTTGTGGGGCGGCGGGCGAGAATTTGCTTCCTGATAATGTGTTTATCCACTCACCGATTCCGTCGGGCGGAAGCATTATTCGCATTGATCTAATTATGTGTTGTGACGCATCTGAACCCGACCAAGCGGATGGCCGGGCTCTTGCATTTTTGTTCTCGATCAGATCAGGGATTTGACCCTTTCTGCGACGGCCTCGGCGGTGATGCCGAATTTCTCGTAGAGTGTGCCGGCAGGGGCCGATGCGCCAAAGCTCCACATGCCTACGAAACCGGCTTTGGCTTCGCGGCCCCGTTCGCCAAGCAACCAGCGGTCCCAGCCTTGCTGAACAGCCGCCTCGACACCGACGCGCACTGGACCGCCGGGCAGGATGCGTTTGCGATAGGCTTCGTCCTGGTCGGCAAAAAGCTCCATGCAGGGCATCGAAACGACACGCGTGCCGATGCCTTGGGCCTGCAACATGTCGCGCGCCTTCATGGCGATTTCGACCTCGGAACCGGTGGCGATAAGGATGGCCTGACGCTTGCCATCGGCATCGGCCAGAACATAGGCGCCCTGCGCGGTCAGGTTCTTGTTCTTATGCTCATGCCGAAGGGTGGGCAAACCCTGACGGGTCAGCGACAGCACCGAAGGTGTCGATTTTGAGCTGAGCGCCAGTTCCCAGGCCTCGGCTGTTTCGACCGTGTCACAGGGGCGGAAGACCCGCGTGTTGGGGGTGGCGCGGCTGATTGCCAGATGCTCGACCGGCTGATGGGTCGGGCCGTCCTCGCCCAGACCGATACTGTCATGGGTCATGACAAAGACGGTGGGCACTTTCATCAGCGCGGCCAGACGCATGGCGGGGCGTGCATAATCGGTGAAACACATGAAGGTGCCGCCATAGGGACGGATGCCGCCATGCAGCGCCATGCCGTTCATCGCGGCAGCCATGCCATGTTCGCGAATGCCCCAATAGACATAGCGCCCTTTACGATTATCGATGTCGAAAACGCCCAGATCACCGGTCTTGGTATTGTTCGAGCCGGTCAGGTCGGCCGAACCGCCAACGGTTTCGGGCATGATCGGGTTGATCACCTCAAGCACCATTTCAGACGATTTACGGGTCGCCGCTTTTGGTTTTTCCTCGGAAATCTGCTTTTTCAGCGCCTTGATGCGGGCGGAAAGCTTGGCGGGAACATCACCGTCAAAGACGCGTTTGAATTCCGCCTGACGCCGCTCGGATACCTCGCCTAGACGCGCCCGCCATTCGGCATGATCCGCCGCGCCGCGCTGGCCGATTGCTTCCCACGCGGATTTGACATCGGCAGGCACCTCAAACGGGCCGGTTGTCCAGCCATAGGCGGATTTGGCGGCGGCCATCTGCGCCTCATCCGTCAGTGCGCCGTGACCTTTGGACGTATCCTGCGCCGCGTGACCAAGCGCGATGTGGGTCTTGCAGGCGATCATCGTCGGCTTCTTGGTTTTCTTCGCAGCCGTAATCGCTTCGTCAATCTCATCGGGGTTATGGCCATCAATTTCGATCACCTGCCACCCGGCGGCGCGGAAGCGTTTTACCTGATCGGTCTTGTCCGACAGTGAGACCTTGCCGTCGATGGTGATGTCATTGTTGTCCCAGAAGACGATCAGCTTGCCCAGCGAATGCCGACCGGCAAGGCCGATCGCCTCGTGGCTGACGCCTTCCATCAGGCAGCCGTCACCGGCGATGACATAGGTATAGTGATCTACCAACTTGCGGCCATAGCGGGCGCGCAGGATTTCCTCGGCCATGGCAAAGCCCACGGCATTTGAGATCCCCTGGCCCAGCGGACCGGTGGTGGTTTCAATGCCCGCATGCAGGAAGTTTTCCGGGTGACCGGCGGTCAGCGCACCCCATTGACGGAAATTCTTGATCTGCGCCAGATCCATGCCCTTGTAATCGGTGAGGTAAAGCAGCGAATAGATCAGCATCGAGCCGTGGCCAGCGGACAGGATGAACCGGTCGCGGTCAGGCCATTCGGGTGCGGCGGCGTCGAATTTAAGGTGCTTTTCATAGAGGACCGTGGCGACATCGGCCATGCCCATCGGCATGCCAGAGTGACCGGAATTGGCGGCATGAACCGCATCAAGGGTCAGCGCGCGGATGGCGGTCGCTTTGGACCAGTGATCGGGGTTGGCTTTGCGCAGGGCGGCGATGTCCACGGGGAGTTTTTCCTTTGGCAGTGGCAACAGATAAGGCTGCATATCAGCCCAGCCTCAAAGATCAACCCGGCCAGAAGTTGCGAGCGTTAGGGGGGCGCATTTTACCTGGGTTTTGAGTAGGTTTAGGATCAGGTCACCGTTGGTCCGATTCGCCGGACGGGTGGGAATGATGATTGAGGGGGTTTGAGGCAATGAGCCAGATAGAAGAACTGCAAAGGCGGATCACCGCTGCGCTGGACAGGATCGGGCAGGGCCTGGACGAGGTGGCGCCCGGGGGCGGTGCTGATGCCGGTGAGATTGACGCGTTGAAAAAAGAGCTGGAAGACGAGAAGCTGGTCAGTGCGCAGTTGGAAGAACGGTTGAAAGCGGTGAGCCAGAAGCAGCGAGAGCGTGCCGAGGCAGAGGATGCTGCGCGTGCCGAGCAGGCCGATGCGCTGCGCAAGCTGGACACCGAGTTGCAATCCCTGCGCAAGGCCAATCAGCAATTGCGTGACAACAACAAGGCGCTGCGGGAAGCCAATGAGGCGGGCGTGGCCGAGCCTCATCTGATCAATAAATCCATGTTGGCCGAGTTGGAGGGCCTGCGTGCGGCGCGCGCGGCAGACCGGGCCGAGGCAGATGTGGTGATGGCGGATCTGGGACGGTTGATTTCAGGCGCGGCGACGGTCGAGCCCAGCCAGGCGGAGGATGCGTAATGCCAGAGGTGACGATTGAAATCGGCGGAAGGTCGTTCGAGGTAGCCTGTCAGGAGGGTGAGGAGCATTATCTGCAATCCGCCGCCAAGATGCTGGATGAAGAAGCAGCGGTCCTGGCGTCGCAGATCGGGCGTATCCCCGAAGCGCGAATGTTGCTGATGGCCGGGCTGATGCTGGCGGATAAAACCGCAGGCGTGCAGGATAAGCTGCGTGAAGTTGAAGACCGAATGGCCGAGAAAGAAGCCGAGCTGGAGCGATTGCGATCTGCGCCCCCGCCCGATGCCGAGCGGATCGAGGTGCCGGTGGTGCCGGGCCATGTGACGGATACGCTGGCCGAAATCGCGGCAAGAGCCGAAGCGCTGGCTGAAACGGTGGACGGCAAACGCGCGGGCTAAGCCTTAAACAGCACTGGAACTGGCCGGGCGGAACTTGTCCGTACGCCGAGCGAATGCGTGTTGGATAGCGGCCGCGATGCTGCGGCGTGCTGGTGACTCAGGCCCGGCGGTTTCTAGGATGAGGTTTGAAATCGGCATCTCGGGGAACCCCTGTTGTGGTCCGAGTGCCGTCATCTTTTCATTGATCGCACCACTGCCCAGAAGTGCTACGGCAACGCCCGCATCGACGGCAGCGGTAATACCTTGGACGCTTTGACTGGAATAGATCACGCGATAGGGGCGTTGCATGGCCTTTAAGGCCCCAAGCGCTGCATCGCGCCACCAGCAATCGCGATCAAAAAGAGCCACGGGCAGAACCTCGCGCGATAACAGGTCGTGATGGCGCGACATCAGCCATTGGGTCTGATCCCGCCACAGGACCGTGTCCGGATCATCGGGTGTTTCAACCTCATAGACCGCAAGATCGAGGGCTCCGTTCGCCAGAAGGCCGGGGAACCGCGCGCTCAGGTCGCAGATTACCTCAAGTTCGACGGAAGGATGCGATTGGGCAAACTCCGCGATGATCTGGGCCAGAGTGTCCTGGCTGTGATCGTCCGGGAGGCCTATTCGCAAACGCCCGGCCAATTGGTCCGCCGTCAGATGGCGCAATGTAGTGTCTAGCGTTGCGGTCACCTGCCTGGCGATGGGCAGCAGTTCTTCACCGACAGGCGTCAGCGATACGCCGCGCCCGTGGCGCCTGAACAGCGGCTGACCCAACGTCTCTTCCAGCTTTTTGATCTGCAGGCTGGCCGCCGATTGTGTGCGCAGGATACGGGCCGCCCCAAGCGTGAAACTGCCAGTGTCGGCGACAGCAATGAAGGTGCGCAGAAGATCACTATCAAGCGTATTCATTCGATATGCTCATATCAGATAAAATATATATTCGTTTTTCTTTTAACTTGATGCCACGCATATTGGCAAATGAGAAATCAGAGGATTGAACCTATGGCCGAACAGATTGAATCACGCGTGGGACTTGGCCGAATGCCGTTCTGGATGGTTGCAGCCGTGCTTTTCCTGATCGCTGCGGCGCTGATCTGGCCCGGGGATTTTGCGCAAACGGCTCTCTTCGTTGCATGGAGCCTCGTGGTAATTGCGCCATTCGTCATACCGGGCATCCTGTTGGCGGCGTGGATCATTGCCAGCGGTGCGGACAGCCGGATCGCTCGCGTTTTCGAAGGGCGGATGGGGTGGTCGATCCTTGCGGCGGCGGCGATCGGTGCGGTGACACCCGTGTGTGGCGTGACCGTGCTCCCGCTCATGGCGGGCTTGCTGGCAGGAGGCGTGCCCTTGGCGCCGGTGATGGCTTTCTGGTTGTCGTCGCCGGTAACCGACCCGGCGATGCTGGCCACCACGGCGGCGACACTTGGTGTTGCCTTTGCTGTGGGCAAGACGGTTGCTGCCTTTATGCTTGGTTTGTTGGGTGGTGCCGGTACCTTGACCGTGTCGCGGGCGGGGTGGGCCCACGATCCGCTGCGAAATAATGCAATGGTTGGGCGCATCGTGGCCGCACGCTGCGGTGGTGACATGCCATTTTTAATGGCCGTCTGGGCCGATGCAGACCGGCGGCGTGTGTTTGCGCGTCAGCTGTGGGCGACCACCAGGCTGATCCTGATCTGTCTTATCCCCGCATTTGCGGCCGAACATGTACTGAATGCTTTACTTCAGCCCGAGGCGCTGAGTGCTTACGTGGGGCAGGGAACAGCATGGGCAATTCCCCTAGCGGTTTTTGTCGGTGCGCCTGCCTATGTTGATGGTTACGCCGCCTTGCCGCTGACCCGTGCCCTGATTGACCACGGCATGTCACAAGGTGCCGCGATGGCATTTCTGGTGTCGGGCGGGGTGGTCAGCATCTGGGGCGCGATGGCGATTTTCCCGGTGCTGAAATTGCGCCCTTTCCTGCTTTATCTGCTGCTGGCGGTCACAGGTTCGTTGCTGGCGGGATACGGATTCGAAGCCGCCATGTCGTTTTGATGCGCGATCACTTTTCGCCCAAACGTTCAGGTGTCCGGCCCGAGGAGGATGGCGGAGCTGGACGATTAGAGATCCTGCGTGTGCGGTAGCGCATTCGACTAAGCAACGGTTCTGGTTCAGGCGTTCGCTTCTCGGATCTTGTCAGCGGCTTCCTTATCGTAGACCACACCATTTTGTTCAAAAAGCGTGTCCAGTTCACCCGATAGCGTCATCTCGGTGATGATGTCGCAGCCGCCCACAAACTCACCTTTAACATAAAGCTGAGGAATTGTTGGCCAGTCGGAATAATCCTTGATCCCCTGGCGGACCGCATCATCGGCCAAAACGTTGATATCGGAAAATTCGACCCCCATGAAATTCAGCACGCCGGCCACGCGGCTGGAAAAACCGCATTGTGGCATTTCCTTGGTGCCTTTCATGTAAAGCACAACGTCATTGGCTTTGACGGTTTCTTCGATCTGGGTTTTTGCGTCGGTCATGTTGACTTCCTTGCTGTGTCAGTCGCGCCTTGGGCGACGCGTCTCAATCCGGGGCTTTGGTGGTCAGCGCCAATGCGTGAATTTCGCCTTGCGGGCCGTCCATTTTACCTTTGAGGGCCGCCATTACCGCGCGTTGCTGCTGCACGCGGTTTTGGCCACGAAAGCTCTCGTCGATCACTTCGGCGGCAAAATGCGCACCGTCATCCCCTTGCACCGTGATCTGGGCATTGGGGAAGCTTTCGCGGATCAGCGCTTCGATATCTGTGGCGAGAATGGCCATCTTAGCTCTCCTTGGTTCTTCCCTTAGGATGTAGAACGCAAGGGGGAGAAGCGCAAGGTGGCTGAGGGGCTGAAATGCGTCAGATTTCTTCGCCCTTTTTCAGCAATTCGTCGATCAGCCGCCGTTGGATCGGCGCACTGTCCCCCCCTTCGAATTGCAAGGCGCCACCTGAATAGAGCGTCCCGTAGGACTGAGCGAGATTGACCGTTTGGCCCAGACTCGAGATGAACTCCTTTTTCTCCAGCGGTGAGAGCGGGTGGATAAAAGTGGCCCATAACGTGCCCTGTGCAATGGCGTAACGAGCGTCCAAAGCACTGTCAAAATTGGCTTGCATCATACGAGTGAGATCTTCGGTCGAAATCTCATCGCTTTTACGGATCGGAACCATTGCGCGCATGCGATCGGCTTTGGCATCGGTGACAACGAATACCATCGTGCCTGCCACCTCGAATTGCCATGCGGCACCGTTTGTCTGAGCTTCGGGGTCAAGCGTGCTGATGATTTGCCCCAGCGTTTCCAGGGTCATCGGCGGTTCGGAAACTGGATCGCCCTCCTGCGCGCTAAGGGCAGGGGGCAGGAAGATAATCAGGGCAGCAATGGCAATGCGGATCATGGGGCAGTCCTTTCAGATTTGCCCTGATCCTGACACGCAGGCGGATGCCTTGCCATGCGCCTGATATGAATGTGAACAAATGTTCAGTCGAAGGTCGCGCCAAATGTGCTGCGGTAAATCTGCGAGAGCGCGGTTAGCGGGGCCGCGCTATTGCCAATTTTAACCGCATCGCCAGTGAAACGACCCACGGTCTGAATCGTGACACCGGCGTTCCCGGCGGCGACCATCAGTGCTTCGGCCTGATCGAAATTGCAGGCGACCAGATAGCGACCCTGATCCTCGCCAAAGAGGATGGCGGTGTCGTCGCTGTCAAGCTGCACCCCCACACCCGCAGCTTCGGCCATCTCGAACGCGGCCACGGCCAGTCCGCCATCGGAAAGGTCGGTGCAGGCCTTGATCAGGGTATGGTTGGCACGAATGAAATCGCCATTACGTTTCTCGGTCGCCAGATCGACCGGGGGCGCATCGCCCTCTACTCGGTGAAATACTTCGGCCAGAAGGGCGGATTGGCCCAGATGGCCATGGGTTTCGCCAATGACCAGGGCCACATGGCCGTCGCGCACCTTGCCGGTGATTGCGCAATCAGGATCGCGGATCAGGCCGACCGCACCGATCGTGGGGGTGGGCAGAATGGCAGCGCCATCGGTTTCATTATAGAGCGAGACATTGCCCGAAACGATGGGCATGTCGAGCGCGGCGACCGCCTGACCGATACCGTTGATGGCACCGACGAACTGGCCCATGATCTCGGGCTTTTCGGGGTTGCCGAAATTCATGTTGTCTGTGGTCGCCAGTGGCACGGCACCAACGGCGGTAAGATTGCGATAAGCCTCGGCCACGGCCTGTTTACCACCCTCGACCGGGTTGGCCTTGACGTAGCGGGGCGTGACATCCGATGTGAAGGCCAGCAGCTTGTCGCTGCCATGCACGCGCACAAGTCCGGCGCCAAGGCCCGGTGTCCGCGCGGTATCGGCCATGACCATCGTGTCATATTGTTCGAACACCCATTCGCGCGAGCAATAGTTGGGCGAACCGATCAGTGCCTTGAGCCCGTCGATCGGATCGATATGAGCAACACTGCCGGCATCCAGAGGGGCCGCCGCAGGGGTTTCGACCCAGGGGCGGTCATATTCCGGTGCCGTCGAAGAGAGTTTCGAAAGCGGCAGGTCAGCCTTGACCTCGTTATGGTGCAGGATCAGGAAACGGTCTTCGGCGATGGTTTCGCCGACAATGGCGAAGTCCAGATCCCATTTTTCGAACACGGCCCGTGCTTCGGCCTCAAGCTCGGGCTTGAGGACCATCAGCATGCGTTCCTGGGATTCCGAGAGCATCATTTCATAAGCTGTCATGTCCTCTTCGCGCTGAGGCACATCTTCGAGCTTCAGCTTAACACCCAGACCGCCCTTGTCGCCCATTTCCACGGCTGAGCAGGTCAGACCCGCCGCGCCCATGTCCTGGATGGAGATCACCGCGCCGGTGGCCATCAGCTCAAGCGTGGCTTCCATCAGGCGCTTTTCGGTGAACGGATCGCCGACCTGAACGGTGGGGCGTTTTTCCTCGATACTGTCGTCGAACTCGGCGCTGGCCATGGTGGCGCCACCGACGCCGTCTCGCCCGGTCTTGGCACCCAGATAGACGACAGGCATGCCGACGCCGGATGCGGCCGAATAGAAGATGCTGTCGGTTTCGGCCAGGCCGGCGGCAAAGGCGTTTACCAGGCAGTTGCCGTTATAGGCAGGGTCGAACCGAACCTCGCCGCCTGCGGTGGGCACGCCGAAGCAATTGCCATAGCCGCCGACGCCCGCGACGACGCCATGTACCAGCTGGCGGGTTTTGGGATGCGAGGGTTCACCGAAAGACAGGGAGTTCATCGCGGCGATGGGACGTGCACCCATTGTGAAAACGTCGCGCAGGATGCCACCTACACCGGTCGCGGCACCCTGATAGGGTTCGATATAGGACGGGTGGTTGTGGCTTTCCATTTTGAAAACAACGCATTGGCCGTCACCAATGTCGACGATACCGGCGTTTTCACCGGGGCCACAGATCACTTGCGGGCCTTCGGTGGGCAGCGTACGCAACCATTTCTTGGAGGATTTGTAGGAACAATGTTCGTTCCACATGGCCGAGAAGATACCAAGCTCAGTAAAGCTCGGCTCGCGACCGATGATTTCAAGGATGCGCTCGTATTCGTCGGGCTTGAGGCCATGAGCTGCGATCAGCTCAGACGTGATTGCCGGGTCCTGCATGTGAATGGAATCCCCCAAAATGTCCGGTTGGCGCTTCTTTAGGGTATCGCGGGCCGGGGGGAAAGACCTTCGCGCATGTATGCTTGACCAAAACGGGCATATCGGATTGTGTGACCGCGCATTAGGGAGAGATCATGGAAAATCTGGTGAACCCATGGCGGGGTAAAGGGCTGTCGGACGAAGTGCTGAGTGGGGCGCCCGTGCCCAGTGTTGACGCGGCGGCACCAGCCGCTTTGCTGAAACAATGTCCGGCAGCGGGGGCAACGCCCTTGATCCGTATCGAGGGCCTAGGTGCGCAGGTTTGGGCTAAGGATGAACGCCAGCGCATGGGTCTTGGCAGTTTCAAGGCACTGGGGGCTGCCTATGTGATTGCGCATGAGGCTGCGGCCAACGGCAGAGATGATCTTTCAAATGCGTTGCAAGGTGAGACATTCGTCAGTTCCAGCGCGGGCAATCATGGCCTGTCTATCGCGGCTGGTGCCAAGGTATTTGGTGCAAAGGCGGTAATTTACCTGTCCGAGCATGTGCCCGAAGGGTTTGCGGAACGGTTGCGTGATCTGGGGGCCGACGTGGTGCGGGCAGGCTCGGATTACGAAGGCAGCATGACCGCGGCGATGCAGGCCGCTGATGACAACGGCTGGACCTTGCTGTCGGATACGTCATGGCCGGGGTATTTCGACATTCCGCACCGTCTGATGGAAGGGTATCTGGTAATGGCAGCCGAGGCGGTAGAGCAGATGCCCCAGACACCGACGCATATTTTTCTGCAAGCGGGTGTCGGTGGCTTGGCTGGCGCTTGCGCCGCTTATTTCCGCAAAGCGTGGGGGGATGCGCCACAGATTTTCGTGGTTGAGCCTGAATTTGCACCGGCATTGCAGGTCAGCATCCGCGATGGGAAATGCGTGAATTCCGAAGGGCCGGTTTCGGACATGGGGCGATTGGATTGTAAAGAGCCGTCGCTGATCGCGTTGAAGGGTTTGGCACTTGATGCGGATGCCTTTGTCACGATCACTGAAGAAGAAGGATTTGCCGTGCTGCCCATATTGGACGGGCAGGGCACGTCAACCAGCACGTCGGGCGGTGCGGGGCTGGCGGCGGCAATGGCATTGAAGTTGGACGCGGACGACCGCGTTCTGTGTATTATCAGCGAGGGAGCTTGAACATGAGCCAAGGTTTTCCTGAATCCGAATTTCAAACACGCACAACCGCAGCGCAGGCACGCATGGGCGAGGCCGGACTGGCCGCGATCCTGCTGACGACAGAGCCGGAAATTCGCTATTTTACCGGCTATTTGACTCGCTTTTGGGAAAGCCCCAGTCGGCCTTGGTTTCTGATCGTTCCTGCCAGCGGGAAGCCGGTGGCGGTCATTCCATCAATTGGTGCGGCTTTGATGGGAAAAACCTGGGTTGATGATATCCGAACCTGGTCTGCGCCCGAGCCTGCTGACGATGGGGTAACACTGCTTGCTGCGGCGCTGCGCGAGCTGGCTGCAGAAGGCAAGGTCGGCCTGCCTTCGGGGGCGGAAAGCCATTTGCGGATGCCGCTGACCGATTTCGAAAGGGTCAAGGCCGCCGCCGGGATGGAGTTCACCGATGACCGTGGCATCGTTGCTACGCTGCGCATGGTCAAATCCGCCGCCGAAATCGAAAAGATCTCTGCGATCTGCGCAATAGCAGGACGGGCCTTTGGCCGGGTAGGCGAGATTGCACGCGAGGGCGTGCCGTTGACGCAGGTTTTCCGAGACTTTCAGCGCCTGTTGCTTGAAGAGGGGGCCGATTGGGTGCCTTACCTCTCGGGCGGCGCGGATCAGGACGGGTATGGCGATGTTATCTCTCCTGCCAGCCATGCGCCTTTGCGGACTGGTGATGTGATGATGTTGGATACCGGCGCGGTGTTGGATGGCTATTTCTGCGACTACGATAGAAATTTCGCGATCAGTCAGGCAAGTGATGCCGCGAAGAAGGGCCATGCGCGTCTGATCGAAGCAACGCATGCGGGGCTGGAAGCAGCCCGCGTCGGCGCGCGTGCCAGTGATGTCTGGAAGGCGATGGCGGATATTGTCGGCGGGGGTGAAGGCGTCGGTCGTATGGGGCACGGGCTGGGTATGCAGCTGACGGAAGGCCTGTCGCTTACATCGAAAGATCATACGATCCTGCAAGCGGGTATGGTGATCACGCTTGAGCCTGGGGTAGGGACCGGAGCAGAAACCATGATGGTTCACGAAGAGAATATCGTGATCGAGGCGTCTGGTCCAAGACTGCTGTCCCCCTTGGCCACGGCTGAACTGCCGGTTATCTGAGGGCAAACTCCAATAACGGCAATGTGCGTCCGGGCAGTGAGCCTGAGGGTGCTGTGCCGATTAAACGGGCACCCATATGTTGGTAGAAGGACGCCGCTTGCGGATCCGCTTCGATCAGAAGGCGCGTCGCGGACATGCTGCGCGCCGATAATACACACCAATCAAAAAGGCATCGGCCTGCGCCCGTGCCGATGAAGGGTGGGTCGACAAAAAGTTTGAGCAGGTTGGCATCGTCGCCTTCGCGGGCAACCTGCGCCATACCGACCAGTTGACCGTCCAGTTTGATCGCGGCCAACCGGGTAGAGATGACATCCTGGGGCGTGACCGTCAACTCATCTTTGCAGGCCGCTATAAATTCGCTGTCATATCCCCAATGGGCTTTGGACCGCATGTTGAGCGCCGAAAGTGCATCAAGCTCTAAGGGGCGAGGCGCGCGGATTTCGAAATCAGTCATGAGACCGATTTAAGCCCGGTGCTGGCCATTCGCAATGCAGCAAAAAAAGGGCCGAGCATTAAGCTCGGCCTTAGTCCAACAGGGAGGTATGATGGTGAACCGCCTCTCGGCTATCACCGTCAGGAGTTGAATTAGGCATCGAAAGTGAGTCGTTCAAGAACAATAATGCCGCACCCGCAGCATTGCCGGTATGCAATTTGTGCATATCGACACTAAAATCTACGCAACATCTTGTTTTTTAAGGTTTTTCCTGTAGATGATGATTTCTTCCTGAACAAAGTCGCGGAAGGCGGCAATGCGCTTGGAATGCCGTAATTCCTCGGGGTAGGCTAAAAATACGGGGACTTCGACCGATTCTACCTCGGGTAGAACGGGGACAAGCTGTGGGAAGTCATTGATCAGGTAGTCCGGCAAGACCCCGATTCCGAGATTATTCAGCACGCTTTGCAACACGCCATAGTAGTTGTTGACCGTCAACAATGACGGAATATCGTGGGTCATCAGTTCATTTACCAGCACTGCACCGGCGCCAACTTGTGCCGATCGGGGGTTTTGACAAATCAGGCGATGGTCGTGCAGGTCAGTCGGGCTTTGTGGCATCGGGTGCGTTTCAAGATAGCTTTTTGCGGCATAAAGCTTCATGTGCACGCTCATCAGCCGTTTGCGGATCAGGTCTGCCTGGCTGGGCTCTTTCATGCGGATGGCCACGTCGGCCTCGCGCATGGGCAGGTCGAGCACTTTTTCTTCGAGCATGAGGTCAATTTTCAGGTCGGGATAGTTTTCGTAAAGTTTGGGCAGGCGCGGGGCCAGCCAAAGTGTTCCAAAACCGATTGTTGTTGTCACGCGAAGCTCGCCAAACACTTCTTCTTCGCTGTCGCGAATGCGGGCTGTGGCGGCATCAAGGCGTTTCATCATTGCGCGGGTGGCGTCGAACAGTAATTCACCCTGTTCAGTCAGAATCAGCCCGCGTGCGTGGCGGTGAAACAACGTGGCATTCAGTGATTCTTCAAGCGCTCTGATCTGCCGTGAGACGGCGGATTGCGACAAATGCAACTGGTCACCTGCATGTGTCAGGCTGCCAGCATCCGCCACCGCGTGAAATATTCTGAGCTTGTCCCAATCCATACCCGCAACTTTCGATTCAAACTTCCACCGCTCACGCAATAGCAAAAAACTTCAAGAGATACACCGCCCATCGCCATAAATCTGCTTGGTAGGTCAGGATTTTTGACCTATTATCAGGCTATATTGAATCCAGCAATCCACGCCGTGGGGAGGCCGCAATGGGCAAGCAAGAGATATCACTGAACGATCGGTTCGATCTGGAGAAATCGCCGATATTGCTGAACGGAACACAAGCGCTGGTGCGTTTAATGCTGACGCAAGCCGCTCGCGACAAGGCGGCGGGGTTGAACACCGCAGGATATGTGACCGGATATCGGGGCTCTCCTTTGGGCGCGGTCGATTTGCAGATGACCCGTGCAGCAAATCTGCTGGGCAAATCAAATGTCATGTTCAACGAAGGTTTGAACGAGGATCTGGCAGCGACGGCGCTGTGGGGAAGCCAGCAAGCTGAATTGCGTGGGGAAGGCAAATACGACGGTGTGTTTGGTCTCTGGTACGGCAAAGGGCCTGGGGTGGACCGGACAGGGGATGTGATGCGCCATGCCAACATGGCTGGGACCAGCACGCATGGTGGTGTGCTGATGGCGATGGGCGACGACCATACGGGAGAATCGTCAACCGTACTGCATCAATCCGAATGGGCTTTGGTGGACGCCTACATGCCCGTGGTTAGCCCGGCTGGCGTACAGGAGATCATCGATTACGGCATCTACGGTTATGCGCTCAGCCGGTTTTCTGGCCTTTGGGTGGGGCTGAAGACCATGAAAGACACTGTCGAAGCCACGTCGGTTGTGGATGGTCGTGTAGACCGGATGAAGCTGGTGACGCCCGAGTTCCAGATGCCCGATGGTGGTTTGAACATACGGCTGGGCGATACACCGCACCTGCAAGAAGCACGAATGATCGACTTTAAACGCTTCGCCGCCGAAGAGTTCAGCCGAGCCAACAATATGGACAAGCGCATGTTCGGCAAGCCCGGGGCCAAAATCGGCTTCGTCGCGGCCGGGAAAAACTGGCTTGATCTGGTGCATGCGCTGGACCTTTTGGGAATCGACGCCGATGAGGCAGAGCGTCTGGGGATCACGACGTACAAAATCGGCCAGACTTTCCCACTGGACATGAAAGGATTCCATGAATGGGCGGAAGGTCTGGATCTGATTGTTATCGTAGAGGAAAAACGAAAACTGATCGAAGTTCAGGTCAAGGAAGCCATTTTCGATGACCGGCAGGGGCGTCGTGTCTACGGTTGGTACAAGGGTGGCGCTGGTGGCATGCACCGCGAAGAGCTGTTTCCGACCCGTGGTGCTCTTGATCCGATCATGATCGCCGAAAAGCTGGGTGAAATCCTTATAGAAGAAGGCCGCGGAACGGAACGCGTCAAGGCGGGGCTGGAATTGCTGGCCGATGCAAGACGGAATGACAATGCCGATGAAATTGCCTCGCGCCTGCCTTACTTCTGCTCGGGCTGCCCGCATAATTCTTCGACCAAGCTGCCAGATGGTGCCCGTGCCTATGCCGGGATCGGCTGTCATTACATGGTGCAATGGATGGACCGCGAAACCACCGGGTTTACGCATATGGGCGGGGAAGGTGCGAACTGGATCGGTGAAGCACCATTTTCGACCCGCAATCACGTTTTCCAGAATCTGGGTGACGGCACGTATAATCACTCTGGCGTACAGGCCATTCGCGCGGCTTTGGCCGCTGGGACAAATATCACCTACAAGATTCTGTACAACGACGCGGTCGCGATGACAGGAGGTCAGCCGAATGAGGGCGGCTTGGACGCCCCGCGTATTGTCGCTGAGTTGAAGGCGATGGGGGTTTCGAACCTGGCTGTTGTCTATGATGAAAAAGAAGAAATTGACTTTAAATCCTTCCCGCATGGCATTGAAATAAAAGAGCGTTCCGAATTGATGAACGTCCAGAACAGCATGTCCGAGAAAGAAGGGGTCTCGGCCATCGTTTATATCCAGACCTGCGCGGCGGAGAAGCGACGCCGCCGCAAGCGCGGTCTGTTCCCGGATCCGGATAAACGCGTATTCATCAATACGGATATCTGTGAGGGGTGCGGAGATTGCGGTGCCCAATCGAACTGTGTGTCGATTGTGCCGGTTGAGACTGAACTGGGGCGCAAGCGGGCGATCGACCAGTCAAGCTGCAACAAGGATTTTAGCTGCCTCAAAGGATTTTGCCCCTCGTTCGTTACTCTCGAAGGTGCGAAAATTCGAAAAGAGCAAACGGCCGAGATCGAAATACCCGATCTGCCGCAGCCAAAATTACCCGAGATTGATGGTACCCATAACGTCGTCATCACTGGCGTCGGTGGGACGGGTGTGGTGACAATCGGTGCTGTTCTGGCGCAGGCGGCTCAACTTGATGGCAAAGGTGCAGGCATGATGGAAATGGCCGGACTTGCCCAGAAGGGCGGCGCCGTTCATATCCACTGTCGCCTCGCTAACAGCCCCGAAGATATCAATGCGATCCGTGTGGCGACCGGTGAATGCGACGCGCTGATTGGCGGTGATCTGGTGGTCAGCGCCGGTGCAAAAACCCTCGGATTGACAAATCTTGGCCGAACAGGGGCTGTCGTCAACAGCCACGAGATCATCACCGGAGACTTTACCCGCGATACTGAATTCAAATTGCCAATTGACCGTCTTGAACTGGCGCTGCAAGCCCGTCTGAAAGATCGGGTCCAACTGTTCGACGCGACCGAGTTGGCACGGGCATCAATGGGTGATTCCATCTTTTCTAATATGATGATCTTCGGCGCGGCATGGCAGCGCGGACTTATCCCGTTGACCCACAAGGCGATCGCAGCAGCGATCGAGTTGAATGGAGCTGCCGTTGCCAAAAACCTGCGCGCGTTCGAAATCGGCCGGTGGGCTGCTGAGCATCCCGAAGACGCTGCGCGTGCGAGCCAACCGAAGGTGATTGAATTGCCGAAATCAACGGAAGAAAAGATTGCGTTCCGGGCGGATCATCTGGTGGCCTACCAAGGCAAGGGATTGGCCAAACGCTATCGCAAACTGGTGGATCAGATTGACAATTCGGGGCTGAAATCGGCTGTTGCGCAAGGTTATCACAAGTTGCTGTCCTACAAGGATGAATACGAGGTGGCGCGCCTATTGTTATCCAGTCAGGAAAAAGCGGCTGCTGAGTTTGAGGGTGATTTTAAAATGAGCTTTCACCTAGCGCCGCCGATGCTGTCGCGGAAGGGACCTGATGGCCGACCCGCAAAGCGAACATTCGGCCCTTGGGTGGCAAAGCCGTTGAAATTTTTGGCAAAACTCAAACGTTTGCGCGGCACACCACTTGATATCTTTGGGTATTCGGCTGAGCGCAGGATGGAACGTGCCCTGATCAAACAGTATGAACGCGATATGAAAGAGGTCTTGCCGATGCTCACGGTGCAGACGCGCGATGCTTTGCTTGCGTTGGCATTGCTGCCGCTTCAGATTCGTGGCTTTGGCCCGGTTAAACAGGCAAATGAGGCAAAAGCGGCGAAGCGGCGCGAAGAATTACTGGCGGTTATCCGAGCCGGAGGTGAGGCAGTTTCCAAAGCCGCTGAATAAAATCAAAACCTGTGTCAATCTGTGCGCGCCTACAACCGACGTAAATGGTGTCATCAGTCCGGTTTGAGGACAAGTTGATGCGGCGGATCAGCCATGTCTTGCGCGATATCAGCTATTCTATCCCGGCCTCCGCGCAAAGCGGTCGGGTGGTGATCCGGGCGACTGAAAAGCTGGCTGGTCGCGTCGAATTGATCAAACGCGTCTATGGGACATGAAATCATGGATGGAATTTCTACGCTACAAGACGTATGAGCTATCCGCGGGGACAATTGACCCCAACCTTGTCGGATTCGATTTTGAATAACGGGCGGTTTGACGGATGGCAGTAGGGGTTTTTGACAGCGGCCTTGGCGGGTTGACCGTGCTGGATGCGGTCTCAAAGCGCTTGCCGAACGTACCCTTTGTCTATTTCGGGGATAACGCTCATGCGCCCTATGGCGTGCGGGATGCGGAAAACGTTTATGATTTGACAAAATCAGCGGTGACGCGGCTTTGGGACAGTGGCTGTGATCTTGTGATCCTGGCATGCAACACCGCGTCTGCGGCTGCCCTACGGCGGATGCAAGAGGCCGGTGTGCCTCAAGGGAAGCGTGTGTTGGGTGTTTTTGTGCCTTTGATTGAGGCGCTGACCGAAAGGCAATGGGGTGACAATTCCCCACCGCGCGAAGTTGCCGTCAAGCATGTGGCGCTATTTGCGACGCCTGCCACGGTGTCGAGCCGCGCTTTTCAACGGGAATTGGCGTTTCGGGCTATCGGTGTGGACATCGAGGCACAGGCCTGTGGGGGTGTCGTTGATGCCATCGAAGAAGGCGATCTGATCCTGGCCGAGGCATTGGTGCGCAGCCATGTCGATGCGCTGAAACGCAAAATGCCCGATCCGCAGGCGGCAGTGTTAGGGTGTACTCATTATCCCTTGATGGAAAGTGCCTTTCAGGCGGCGCTTGGCCCGGATGTAAAAGTGTTCTCGCAGGCCGATCTGGTCGCGGACAGCCTCGCCGACTATTTGGAACGGCATCCCGGGATGCAGGGAAAGGGTGACGAATCGCTTTTTCTGACCACCGGAGATGCCAAGCGCGTCTCTGATCGTGCCACTCAGTTTTTGCGACGAAAAATCGAGTTTCAGGCGGCATAGATTGCCGCCGCGCTGATTATTTTCTAAACGCTACCAAGATATGTAAGAAAGAGGTCTGACATGACCCATAAAATCGCCATTCTGGGCGCCTCGGGCTATACCGGCGCAGAACTTGTACGGTTGATCGCAACCCATCCGACGATGGAAATTACGGCACTAGCTGCTAATTCCAAAGCGGGTCAGTCGATGGCTGATGTTTTCCCACATCTTCGTCATCTTGACCTGCCGGATCTGGTGACGATCGACCAGATTGACTTTGCCGGAATCGACTTGTGCTTTTGTGCCTTGCCGCATGCAACTTCGCAGGCGGTGATCAAGGCATTGCCGAAATCCCTGAAGATCGTTGACCTCAGCGCCGATTTCAGGCTGCGCGATCCCGAGGTCTATGCGCAATGGTATGGCGGGCAACATGATGCATTGGAATGCCAGGCCGAGGCAGTATATGGATTGACCGAATTTTATCGGGATGACATTCGCGCGGCTCGGTTGGTAGCAGGCACCGGGTGCAACGCTGCCACCGGCCAATACGCCCTGCGGCCATTGATCGCGGATGGTGTGATTGATCTGGATGAAATCATCATCGACCTCAAGACCGGCGTCAGCGGGGCTGGGCGGTCGCTTAAGGAAAACCTGCTTCATGCGGAGTTATCCGAAGGCGCACATGCCTATGCTGTGGGCGGTACACATCGGCATTTGGCAGAGTTTGATCAGGAATTCAGGGCTATCGCTGGTCGCCCGGTGAAAGTGCAGTTCACACCACATTTATTGCCTGCAAACAGAGGTATAGTCGCCACTATTTATGTTAAGGGGTCACCTGAAGAAGTGTATCAATCGCTGAGCCATGCCTATTCGGATGAATCATTTATTCAGGTGCTTCCCTTTGGACAACATCCGAGTACCCGGCATGTCCGTGGCAGCAATTTTTGCCATATCGGTGTGTCAGGTGACCGGATCGAAGGTCGTGCGATCGTGATTGCCGCACTTGACAACCTGACCAAAGGATCAAGCGGTCAGGCCTTGCAGAATGCTAATCTGATGTTAGGTGAAAAAGAGGAAACGGGCCTGATGCTGGCTCCGGTTTTTCCGTAGGGATTGGCAGCGATGAAGTCGCTTAAGAAAAAACGTCGGATTCAGATCATTGCCATTGCGGCCGTCGCATTGGTCGTCTCGACCGCGCTGATCGGTTATGCGATGCGCGATGGCATTAACTTTTTCCGATCCCCCAGCCAAATTGCAGCTGAACCGCCCACCTCCTCCGAAGTTTTCCGTATCGGCGGGCTGGTGGAAGAGGGCAGTCTTGTACGAGGCGAGGGGAAGACCGTTCGGTTTAATGTGACCGACGGTGGCGCAGTTGTGCCCGTGACCTATACCGGCATTCTGCCTGATCTTTTTGAGGAAAATCAGGGAATGGTCGGCACGGGTACGCTGGAAGACGGCGTTTTCAAAGCTACGGAAATTCTGGCCAAGCACGACGAAGATTACATGCCTAAAGAAGTGATCGACGCTCTGAAGGAACAGGGCACCTACCAGCCGCCGGACGGTAGTTAAGCGCCGCATTAACCCCACTTGATCAGTCTCTGCGTCAATTTCCTCAAGGAAAAAGGCGCAACAGGCATGCAGAGTGTTTCAGATATAGCAAAATCAATCGTCGCTCGGGAGGGCGGTTTCGTGAATGATCCCGACGATCCCGGAGGGGCAACCAAATACGGCGTTACGATTCATACGATGCGCCGCCTTGGTCTGGACCTGAACGGTGATGGTACGGTGGGTGTGGCGGATGTGAAGCGCCTGAGCCGAGCGCAGGCCGAAGAGATATTTATCGACCATTATTTTAATCGCCCGGGCATTGCGCGTCTACCAAAGCCGTTGCAGGCAAGCGTTTTCGACATGTATGTCAATGCTGGCACAAACGCTGTGAAAATACTCCAACGCTTGCTGCGCCAGATGGGACAGCAATTGGACGTTGATGGCGCCATCGGTCCGCACACGGTCGCCGCAACCAAGGCGGCTTTCAACGCAGCGCCGGATCATCTGGTCGACGCCTACGGGATCGCCCGCCGCAATTACTATTTCCGTCTTGCGGACAGACGTGCTGCATCGCGTAAATACGCTCGCACAAGGGTTGGTGGCAAAGGTGGTTGGATCCGGCGCGCCGAGGAGTTCATCTCGCCCCGCTATCATCTGTCACAGACGCAGTTTCAGAAAAGGACAGCATCATGGGGTTGATTGGTCAATTGCTGAATATGGTTTTTGGCGGCGGTCGAAATGTTGTGGCTGAGACTGCCGAAGTTTTCCGAGAAAATGCCGAGGCCGGCGCAGTGCGAGAAGCAGATTTGCGTTCACAGACTATGGTGCAGTTTGCCGGCGAATTTGCGCCACGCCAGCGTGGTTGGTTCGACCGGTTGATGGATGGTGTAAATCGCTTGCCACGTCCCGCAATGGCGTTAGGGACGATGGGAATGTTTGTGTCTGCAATGACCAATCCGATTTGGTTTGCTGAAAGAATGCAAGGTATTGCGCTTGTGCCCGAACCGCTTTGGTGGTTGTTGGGGGCCATCGTTTCCTTTTATTTCGGGGCGCGCCATCAATTGAAAGGGCAGGAATTTCAGCATTCACTTGCGGCTACGATGTCCCGCTTGCCAAAGGTTGTAGATAACATCGAAAAACTGCGGAAATTGCGTGCAGATAGCCCCGGTGCGGCTGATACTGGCCCGGATGCAGCTTTGACGCTGGCAAGCGTAGCGCCGGGAGAAAACGCAGCACTTTTTGATTGGCGGCACGCCCGCGGCTGACCTCTGGCCCCGCGACAATGTGATCACTCGGAATCGGGTTTTCACATTGGCCCCCGGGTCGCGGCGATCTATACTACGGGAATGATCACCGAACTTGGCCACTTTTCCCTCGTCCTGGCATTCTTCATCGCCTGCTTTCAGGCGGTTGTACCATTGGTCGGTGCGCACCGGCGATTGCCGGGATGGATGGCCGTGGCCGAGCCCGCAGCGACACTGCAATTCATCCTGACAGCTACCTCCTTTGCGGCACTAACTTACGCTTTTCTGTATTCGGATTTCTCGCTGCGGCTGGTGACCTTGAACAGCCATACGGCCAAACCGCTTTTGTATAAAATTACGGGTGTTTGGGGCAATCACGAGGGATCGATGCTTCTCTGGGTGCTGATTGTCACACTTTTCGGGGCGATGGTAGCGTGGTTTGGCGGCAATTTGCCTCCGGGATTGCGCGCGCGGGTGTTGTCGGTTCAGGCTATGATCGGCGCGGCCTTCTTTGCCTTCATCCTTTTTACCTCAAACCCGTTCCTGCGCATGCCGGTGCCGCCATTTGACGGGCAGGATTTGAACCCGCTGTTGCAAGATCCGGGATTGGCCTTTCACCCGCCGTTTCTATACCTTGGTTATGTTGGCTTATCCATGACGTTTTCCTTTGCGGTTGCGGCCCTGATCGAAGGCCGGGTGGATGCAGCTTGGGGTCGTTGGGTGCGGCCATATACGCTGGCGGCATGGATTTTCCTGACGATTGGTATCGGGTTGGGCAGTTGGTGGGCCTATTATGAACTGGGTTGGGGTGGCTTCTGGTTTTGGGACCCTGTTGAGAACGCCAGTTTCATGCCTTGGCTAATTGCTGCCGCCCTTTTGCATTCTTCTGTTGTGGTCGAAAAGCGCGAGTCGCTTAAAAGCTGGACAATTTTGCTGGCCATTATTGCGTTTGGTTTTTCGATGGTAGGCGCGTTCATCACACGGTCCGGCGTCATAACATCCGTTCATGCCTTCGCCAGCGACCCGGAACGCGGCGTATTCTTGCTTGGCATTCTTGCCATGTTCATGCTGGGCGGGCTGACGCTATTTGCGGCGCGGTCCGGCGTAATGCAAGCGAAGGGCGTGTTTGGTTTGGTCAGTCGCGAGTCGTTTCTGGTGATCAATAACATCCTCCTTTGCGTCGCAGCCTTCGTGGTGTTTGTCGGCACAATCTGGCCGCTGGTCGCTGAACTCTTTTTCGACCGCAAGCTGTCTGTCGGGCCACCGTTCTTTAATCTGGCTTTCACGCCTTTCATGGTGGCGCTCGGGTTGGTCCTGCCTGTTGGGGCAATGCTGCCTTGGAAACGCGCAAGGCTGGGACGAGTTATAAAGTCACTACGTTGGGCTTTCATTCTGGCCGTCGCGATCGGTTGTTTGGCATGGGCGATGCAAAGCGGACGCTCTGCACTTGGACCTGTTGGATTGTTCCTTGCGGCCTGGTTGGTCGCAGGGTCGGCAGTCGATCTGTGGGGGCGGACAGGGCGTGGAAATGACAGGTTTGCACGGTTGACACGCCTGCCGCGCGCTGATTGGGGCAAGGCCGTAGCCCATGGCGGTTTTGGAATAACGATCGCTGGTGTTGCGGCGATGATGGCCTGGGAGGCCGAGGATATCCGCGTTCTGCAGCTCGGTGAGAGCGCCGAGTTGGCTGGTTACACAATTACGCTGGATGGTGTTCGCGACGTCCAGGGCCCCAATTTTCTGTCCACAACCGGAGATGTGACTTTGTCGCGCGCGGGCGAGTTCATAAGCACAATGCACCCTGAAAAGCGGATTTATCCGGTGGCAGGTATGCCTACGACCGAGGCCGCGCTGGACAACGGCATTTTGCGGGACGTCTATGTTGCTATTGGTGACCCACAGGATGGCGGAGGCTGGGCCGTACGCAGTTACTACAAACCCCTTGCGAATTGGATTTGGGGTGGGGCGATCCTGATGGCCCTTGGTGGCGCATTGTCGTTGACTGACCGTCGTTACCGGGTAGCGGCAGGTGCCCGCAAAGCTCCGGCAACCGGAGTGCCTGCGGAATGAGATGGCTGATCCTTTGCCTGTGTCTTACTGCAATGCCGGTTCTTGCGGTGGAACCCGATGAGATGCTTGCGGATCCGCGACTCGAAGCGCGGGCGCAAGTGTTGGATGAAAAAATCCGATGCGTGAAGTGCCGGTCCGAGGTAATAGCTTCATCCAATGCGGACTGGGCGTCGGACGCACGTGTTATCGTCAGAGAGTTGATCTTGGACGGCGCGTCGGATCAGGAAGTTCTAGATTTCTTTGTCGCCCGCTACGGTGAATATGTCCTCATGACGCCTCAGGCCACGGGCTCCACCCTTTTTCTGTGGCTGGCAGGACCCATCATGCTGATGCTGGGCGGTGGGCTGGCCGCTGTTTACATCAGGCGCCGCGCAACCACCAAACCGGCAACCGAATGGGTGCTGAGTGAGGCCGAAGAGGCGCGGCTGAAGCAAATCATGGACGATTGACGCGCCGTTTCCCTTTCGCATCCGCTGCCAATAGGGTTTGATTATGCGCAGAGACCACAAACAAGGGGTGCGCTCGTGAAGGATTATCAAACCATTACGCTTGAAATTGCGGATGACATCGCCGTTTTACGTCTCAACCGTATTGATAAGATGAATGCGCTCAACACGCAGATGCGGGCCGAGATTACCGATGCCGTCACCTTCTCGGGACTGAAAGCGCGTGTCGTTGTGCTGACCGGTAATGGTAAAGCCTTCTGTTCCGGCCAGGATTTGAGCGATAGCGGCAACGCTGCGGCGATTGATCTGGAGCGTGTGTTGCGCGACGAATATGTGCCTATGCTGCGGGCAATTTCGGATTGTCCAATCCCCACGATCAGCGCCGTCAATGGCCCGGCTGCCGGGGCAGGCGCTAATCTTGCCTTGGCCGCAGACTTGGTCATTGCCACGGAAAGCGCCTATTTTCTTCAGGCATTCACGCGAATTGGGCTTATCCCTGATGCCGGCGGTACATATTGGCTGCCGCGCCAGATGGGTGCGGCAAAGGCAATGGGCGCAGCACTTTTTGCCGAACCGATCAGTGCACGTCAGGCGGATGAATGGGGCATGATCTGGGAAGCTGTTGAGGATGCCAAATTCGATGACCTTTGGCATGCGCGCGCGGCCCATCTTGCCCAAGGGCCAACGCAGGCCTATGGCAACCTCAAACGAGCGATACGCGACAGCTGGGAAAACGGGTTCGACAGTCAGCTCGATCTGGAAGCAAAACTTCAAGGGGATTGTGGAAAGACCCGTGATTTCAAGGAAGGCGTTGTGGCTTTTCTGGAAAAACGCCCTGCGCAATATGAGGGGCGATAGGGGCGATGACAATGACGCCGGAAGAGGAGCTTTATGCCCCTGTAAAGGCGTTTCTTGAAGGTCAGGGATATGAGGTAAAAGGTGAGATCGGAGCGGTCGATGTGATGGCCGTGCGCGGTGATGACCTGCCGGTGTTGGTCGAACTGAAAACCCGCTTCAGTCTTGGTCTTTTGCATCAGGGAATTGCCAGGCAATCTGTGAGCGATGCGGTCTACTTGGCAGTACCTCATAAATCCGGGCGCCGCGCATATGCTGCAATGCGGGACAATTGCACGCTTTGTCGTCGTTTGGGGCTTGGATTGATGACGGTACGCCAACGGGATGGCTATGTCGATGTGCTGGTCGATCCGGGCCCGTATAAGCCACGAAAATCCAAAGTAAGGTTGCAAAGGCTTCTGCGGGAATTTCAGCGCCGGGTCGGGGATCCGACCAAGGGTGGGTCAACGCGTGTGGGGCTGATAACCTCTTACCGGCAAGATGCATTGCGCATCGCAACGCATCTGGCTGATCATGGGCCTGCTAAGGGCGCGGATGTTGCCCGTGCTACGGGTGTACCCAATGCGACCCGGATCATGGCCGACGATCATTATGGATGGTTTGAACGGATCAGGATCGGGGTATATGCACTGACGCCCAATGGCTCGGAAGCACTTGTGCAATATGGACGGTTAGAATTTCCGGTTTCGGATTAGCAAACTTGGCGTTGGACATGAAAAAGCCGCCCAGTGATGTGGGCGGCTTTGAAACCAGGTTGGCCGATTAACGTTTTTCGATATCGACATAATCCCTTAGAGTTGACCCTTGGTAGAGTTGACGCGGGCGTCCGATTTTCAGTTGTGGATCGGCGATCATCTCTTTCCATTGCGAAATCCACCCGACTGTACGCGACACGGCAAAGATCGGAGTGAACATCGAGGTGGGGAAACCCATCGCCTCAAGAATGATGCCCGAGTAGAAGTCGACATTCGGGAACAGTTTCTTGTCAGCGAAATAATCATCCTCAAGCGCTTGTTTTTCAAGTTCTTTAGCGACCTGGAGCGTGGGGTTGTCTTCGACGCCCAGCAGTTCCAGAACCTCATCCGCCGATTGTTTCATTACTTTGGCGCGTGGATCGAAGTTCTTGTAGACCCGATGCCCAAAGCCCATCAGGCGGAAATCATCGTTCTTGTCCTTCGCCCGATCAATAAATTCAGGGATGCGATCTACCGTCCCGATTTCGCGCAGCATCTCAAGACAGGCCTGATTGGCACCACCATGCGCAGGACCCCAGAGACAAGCAATGCCCGCCGCGATGCAGGCAAACGGGTTCGCACCCGAGCTTGACGCCAAACGCACGGTCGAGGTCGAGGCGTTTTGCTCGTGATCCGCATGCAGTGTGAAAATCCGGTCCATGGCGCGGCTGAGGATTGGGTTCACCTCATAATCCTCGGACGGCACTGCGAAACACATGCGCAGGAAGTTCGACGCGTAATCGACATCATTGCGCGGATAGATGAAGGGCTGGCCGATTGTGTATTTATAGGCCATCGCCGCGATGGTCGGCATTTTTGCGATCATCCGGATCGACGCGACCTCGCGCTGCCAGGGATCGTTGATGTCGGTGCTGTCGTGGTAGAACGCACTCAGCGCGCCAACAACGCCGACCATGATGGCCATCGGATGCGCATCCCGGCGGAAGCCCCGGAAAAGGAAATGCATCTGTTCGTGCAGCATGGTGTGATTGGTAACGCGGCTTTCGAAATCTTCCAGTTGCGCGGCCGACGGAAGATCGCCGTAAAGCAGCAGATAGCATACTTCGAGATAATGTGATTTCTCGGCCAGCTGGTCGATGGGGTAGCCCCGGTGCAGCAATTCACCTTTGCCGCCATCAATAAACGTGATCGTGCTGTCACAGCTCGCGGTCGAGGTGAAGCCCGGATCATATGTGAACACGCCAGCTTTGGCATAAAGCTTGCGAATGTCTATGACATCTGGCCCGGCGCTTGGTGAAAAAATGGGCAGTTCATAGGAGTTTCCGCCGATATCGAGCTTTGCGGTTTTGTTGCTATCTGCCATTTTCATGTCCTCCGTCAGAGCGCCCGCGCAAGATACGCTATTAGGCTGCTTAATTCACTTGGCCTTTAGAACGTGTTAATCGCTCTTGCAGGCAGCATCTGTAAGTCGGGCAACAGATTCATCCTGCCCAAGCACCAGCATCATATCGAACACACTGGGTGTTACGCTTCGGCCCGCCAATGCAGCCCTGAGTGGACCTGCCAGCTTGCCAAACTTCATCTCATGATCTTCGGCAAACTGATTTGCAGTAGCCTCAAGTTCCTCGCGAGACCAAGTAGCATTTTGCAGATGCGGCGTCAATTCTTTCAGTATACCACGGGATACATTATCAAGGTTTTTTGATGCTTTGTCATCTGGTTCTATTGGTCGATCACTCAGAATAAACTGAGCTTTTTCAATTAATTCTGGGAAGGTCTTCGCGCGTTCTTTGAGGCAGTACATACCTTTTTCAAAAAGTGCCTTCTTGGCGTCGGAAAGAGGGGTCTGACCGGTTATGTCCCTGAAATCCACCAAATCATGCAGCAGTGCAGCATCTTGGGATGCGGCGATATGCTGACCGCAAAGATTTTCCAGTTTCTTGAAGTCAAACCGCGCGGGTGATTTGCCGATACCCTTCAGATTGAACCATTCCCGTGCCTGATCATCGGTAAAAAACTCATCGTCCCCGTGGCTCCAGCCGAGACGCGTCAGGTAATTGCGCATGCCGGATGCGGGGTATCCCATGGCACGGTATTCCTCGACCCCCAAAGCGCCGTGGCGTTTGCTGAGTTTCTTGCCATCAGGCCCGTGTATCAGCGGAATATGCGCCCAGACAGGCACGTCCCATCCCATCGCCGTGTAAATACCCATCTGTCGGGCCGCATTGTTCAAATGGTCGTCGCCCCGGATCACATGCGTTACGCCCATGTCGTGATCATCTACGACAACCGCCAGCATGTAGACAGGTGTTCCGTCGCTGCGCAGCAGGATCATATCATCCAACTGGTCGTTGCGAATGGTCACATCGCCCTGCACCTGATCGTGAATTACCGTTGTGCCCTCGGACGGCGTGCGCAGCCGGATCGCGTAGGGCGCATCCGGGTGGTCCGAGGGATCAACATCGCGCCAGGGGCTCTGAAACAGGGTCGAGCGCTTTTCAGCTTGCGCGTCTTCGCGGAATTTTGCGATTTCTTCCTGGCATGAAAAGCATTTATAGGCCTTGCCCGCTGCCAGCATTGCATGTGCCACCTCTGCGTGGCGTGCGGCATTGTCAAACTGGCTGATTGCATCCCCATCCCAATCGAGCCCGAGCCAGCGCATTCCATCCAGAATGGCCTGAGTTGCCGCCTCGTTCGACCGCGCCCGGTCGGTATCTTCGATTCGCAATTTGAATTCGCCGCCGTGATGGCGCGCGAACAGCCAGTTGAACAGCGCCGTGCGCGCCCCGCCGATATGCAGAAATCCGGTGGGCGAGGGGGCAAAACGGGTCACGACCTTCTGCGACATGGGGCAAATTAACCTTTCGGTAACGGTGATGGCGATAGCGTTAACGCCTGTCTATCGACCCGTCCGAGGGGTGACAAGTCTTGGCCGTCTGGCACAACTTGCAAACCGTGTGGTTAACGCAGCGGGGCTATTTGTTTCCGTGGGTGCCCGTATGTCTGGCGGTCGGAATAACGACCTATTTCACCATCAAGACCGAGCCGCCGCCCGAGATTTTTTTCTGGATTGGCGCAGGCTCATTACTGCTTGTTGTCCTGACCCGCTGGGTCGGTGTGCAGGTGTCGCCCTTCCTTTGGGTGATCGCGCTTTTCGGGATGGGGTTCTGTCTGGCGGGATTGCGTGCCCATCATGTGGAGGCGCCTGTCATCGGATGGCGATATTATGGCCCTGTCGAGGGACGTATCGTCGGTATAGACCGGTCTGCCAGCGATGCGGTCCGGTTGACGCTGGATCAGGTTATCCTGCGGGGGTTAACACCTGCTAAGACGCCCGAGCGGGTGCGTTTGTCGCTTCACGGAGAGCAGGGGTTTGTTGACCCGGTGCCGGGGCTGCGTGTCATCGCGACGGCGCATATCTCACCCCCGGGAGGGCCGGTTGAGCCGGGCGGTTTTGATTTCCAGCGGCATTCCTGGTTTCTCAAGCTGGGCGGCGTCGGCTATACCCGCACGCCACTTTTGGCTATTGCGCCGCCCGATGATGGTCAGATGCTTTTCAAGGCCCGTATGGGCCTTTCGGCGCGGGTTCAGGCCGCGCTTCCGGGGGAGACTGGCGCCTTTGCCGCCGCCATCATGACCGGCGATCGTTCTGGTATGGGGCAAGAGACATTGAAAGCGCTGCGGGTGTCAAACCTGGCGCATCTTCTGGCCATTTCGGGGCTTCATATGGGGTTGCTTGCGGGCTTTGTCTTTGCCGTTTTTCGATTGAGCTTTGCCGCTGTCCCGGTGGTTGGCCTGCGCGTACCCGCCAAGAAACTGTCGGCGATTATGGCGTTGATCGTCGCCGCCGGATATTTGGCCTTATCTGGCGGGAATGTCGCCACCGAGCGCGCCTTTGTAATGGTTGCGGTCGCATTGGTTGCCGTGCTTTTTGACCGGCGGGTCTTGAGTTTGCGTGCCGTGGCCGTGGCGGCGGTGATTGTGCTATGCCTCAGGCCCGAGGCGCTGCTGGGGCCGGGCTTCCAGATGTCTTTCGCGGCGACCACCGCGCTGGTGGCCGTTTTTGGCTGGCTCAGGGACCACAAGATCAAGCTTGGGCCCCCTTGGATGCAGCCTGTTGCTGCCGTCGTGATCTCGTCTTTGGTGGCGGGGCTGGCGACGGCCCCGGTGGCCGCTGCGCATTTCAACCAGATTGCCCATTATGGGTTGGTCGCAAATCTGGTCAGCGTACCGCTTATGGGGATCCTGGTGATGCCTGCCGCGGTGCTGGCAGCGTTTCTGCTGCCCATCGGATTAGAAGGGATTGCACTCTGGGTTATGGGCCTAGGTTTGCGCTGGATTCTGGGCGTCGCACATACGGTGTCCGGGCTTGAAGGTGCCCGCGGCACGGTTGTCAGCCCGGAACCGTTTGTGTTGCCCCTGATGATGCTGGGGGCGCTTGTGATCGTGCTATGGCAGGGTCGGGCACGGGTCGTGGGGGTGGTGCCGGTGATCCTTGCCTTTGCATTCTGGTCGCAGACCACGCGGCCGGATGTATTGATTGCCGATACGGGCGCGCTGGTCGGTGTCATGACGGATGAGGGCCGCGCGCTCAGCAAGCCGCGCGGTGCTGGTTTTGTGGCTCTTAACTGGCTGGAAAATGATGGTGATGCCGCTGAACAGGAGGGCGCGGCAAAACGCTGGAACTTGGCCCTGCCGGCGGCCTACAACATAACAACCATTCGCGGGAAACGCGCCGCCGAAGCTTTGACGGATTGCGCCGATCAAGAATGGGTGGTGATGAATGTGGACCCGCCACATGACTTGCCCTGCAAGGTCATCCACCCGAAAACCCTAAAGAAATCCGGGGCGCTTGCACTCTACCGAACAGATCAGGGGATTAGGACGGTGACCGCGCGACAGATCACTGGCGCGCGGCTTTGGAATAGTCAGTAAGAGCGGATCAGCCCCACCAGGCGGCCCTGTACCTTGACCTTGTCTTCGGGGAAAACACGGGTCTCATAGGCCGGGTTCGCAGCTTCCAGTGCAATGGCATTCCCCTTGCGGAAAAAGCGTTTCAGGGTCGCTTCGTGATCTTCCACCAGGGCCACGACGATATCGCCATTATCCGCTATGCTGGTTTCCCGGATCACCACGACATCGCCATTATTAATACCGGCGTCGATCATAGAATCGCCTTTGACCTCAAGCGCGTAATGCTCTCCGGAGCCGCTCAGCATGCTGCCGGGCACGGCCACGTTGTGCGACGCATGAGAAATCGCCTCAATCGGGACACCGGCCGCGATCTGCCCCATCACGGGCAGTTCCACCGCTGCGGCGGCTTCGACGGGTTGGGCATTTGCGGGCTTGGCGACATCCGGTTTGTCGCCGTCGATCACACGTGGCGAAAAGCCGTGTGTTGCTTCACCACCAAGGGATTCGGGCAGTTTCACGATCTCAAGCGCACGGGCCCGGTGGGCGAGGCGTCGGATAAATCCGCGCTCTTCCAGCGCCGTGATCAGCCGGTGAATCCCGGATTTTGACCGCAGGTCCAGCGCTTCTTTCATCTCGTCGAAACTGGGGGGAACGCCGTCACGTTGCACACGTTTATGGATAAACTCCAATAAATCCAACTGCTTCTTGGTCAGCATTTGACAGATCCTCTGCTCAGTGCGTTTTGTTTTGTTCTACGCATGTTCTTGTTTTGTGTCAACTGTGGATAAAAATCGACAGGTCACCCTTTCAGGATGGTTTCGAAGGTCGAACGGGGCTCTAGATTCGGCGTCGGCAGAACCCGAATAACACGGATTTCAGCGAATCTTGGTTAACGGCCTGAAAAACAAGGGAATCCGCTGTCGGTATAACGTCGGTATTTTGTCGGTATTACGTCGGTGCCGGTATCGGTACGCGGGCAGGTTAACCGGACGTTCGGCGCGTAAAGCTCCGGCAGAGTTCGTGAGAGGGATCAGTCTTGAGTAGAGGGGAGAGGCGAGGTCTTTGAGCTGTTGCGGGCACGCAGAGAATGCCCGCAAACTTCTTTCTCAGGGGCTACGCCGCGGCCTCAAACCGGATTTCACCGTGATGCAAAAAGCACGCCTTGTCGAAGGCCGACAGATCGAGAGGGTTGGGCAGGCGCACGTCGGAAAGGTCCGGCATCGCCTTGCCTGTCAGGTCAAACGAGCGATCGACCTGCGCGATCAGCACGATTATGCCACCTTTGGTGCTGGCAAAGGCGCGCAGCGCGTCGATCTGATCTTGTAGGTCCGGGTTGGTGCGCTTCTGGTCGAGAAGCTGCATGTAGTCGATGACGGCAATGGCGTTCCCGTCCGTCCGGGCCAGTCGGCGCAGGATGTAATCGGCGCAGATATTGTCGGACGTGTCGATTTCGACCGGGTTCGAGGCAGCGGTTTGCGGGAATTCCAGATCACGAAAGCGGTTCGCAACGTCCCGTTCGTGATAATCCAGCGTAAAGAAGAAACCCGCCTTGCCCAGAAGTCCGGCCCGTGCCGCAAGTTCGAGACCGAGAAGGGTTTTGCCGTGACCGGGTCTGGCAGCCAGCAGAACCATATCGCCGGGATGTAAACCCGCAAGGATGGTCGCAGCCGGGTCGGGTTGCGATGCGCGGGACACCAGATGGCTCCAGCCGCGAAAGCCTTCAATAACGGCGACGCGGTCCAGCGCCTGATGCAGGGGGATGGATTTTTCGCGCGCCAGCAGTTTGGCGTTGCGCTTCAGTTTATAAATCGGGGCGGATAGATGCATGTTGGATACTCCTTTTTCGAGCGGTTGGCGCAATCCCTCCTTATGCGTGTGCTCGAACGGAATGGTCCGGATTTGCAGTGCTCTGCATGTCAGATGCTGCCCCGGCGGAGGGGGGAGGCCCGAGCAAGGCCCTGACTGGAACCATAGCCGGGCAGGGCGCGCCGCTCAACAGGTGATCGTGATGTTCCGGGGTGGGTCGCGACGCGGCGTATAAGTGTTGTCAGATCGGAAGATATTCGACCGTATCACCGGCGGCGCGCGCGCTATCGCCTGCGGGGCGGATCAAAAGCGCGTTGGCGTCGGCGAGAACGGTCAGCAGAGAGCTGTCCTGCCGGGTTTCGGCGGTGATCTCGCCATTGCGCACGAAGGCGCGCATGTAATGTTCGCGCGGGCCGTTTTCAGGCAGATCTTCGGCCAACCGGGCGCTGAGACGAGGGGACGGTGCAGCCCCAAGCCCCAGCATCGCGCGGATGACCGGGGCCAGAAAGACATGACCGCAGACCATCGCGGATACCGGATTACCCGGCAGGCCGATCATCACCGCATCCCCCATGCGGCCCGCCATCAGCGGTTTGCCGGGGCGCATGGCGATCTTGTAGAAGGCGCGCTGCATGCCCAGATCCTCGGCAACATCGCCCACCAGATCATGATCGCCGACGGACGCGCCGCCGATGGTGACAATGAGGTCGGCATCGCTGGCCAGGTCAAACGCGGCCTCTAGCAGCGGACGGCTGTCCCCGGCGATGGGCAGGATGCGCGCACGGGCACCGATGCCATCCAGCAGCGCCTTGAGGCCAAAGGTGTTCGAGGCGATGATCTGATCGGGGCCGGGGTCCTCGCCGGGCATCACCAGCTCGTCCCCGGTGGAAATCAGCGCCACGTTCGGACGGCGGGCCACGGAAACCTCGGCGATGTTCATCGAAGCGAGCAGGGCGATGTCCGAAGGACGCAGAAAGCGTGGTGCTCTCAGCCGGTCGCCCACGCGGAAATCGGCCCCGAGTGGGCGGATGTTATCGCCACCGCCCAGGCGGTCGGTCAGGGTGATGCGGTCGCCCTTGCGGTTGACATCTTCCTGGATCACCACGCGGTCGGCGCCGCCGGGCACTGGCGCGCCCGTAAAGATGCGAACGACCTGACCCGGCCCGCACTGGCCGTCAAACGCATGCCCTGCCGCCGATTCTCCAATGACATCGAAGGACGCGCCGATTTCGGCCTCATCGCCCATGACCGCGTAACCATCCATGGCCGAGGCGGCAAAAGGTGGCTGATCGCGCGTGGCAATGGCGTCCTGGGCCAGCACCCGGCCCGTGGCTTCGGTCAGTGGCACGGCCTCGGTGCCCGTCTTGGCGACAAGTGAAAAGAGATGCTCAAGCGCCTGATCGACCGAGATCATTTGGCCTCGTACCGCCCTGATTTTCCGCCGTCTTTCAGGATGACGCGGGTGCCGCCGATTTCCATGCCGCGATCCACCGCCTTGCACATGTCATAGACGGTGAGGGCGGCGATATTGGCGGCGGTCAGCGCCTCCATCTCTACCCCGGTCTGACCCGTGGTTTTGACCGTGGCCTGGATTTGAACGCCGGGCAGGTCCGGGTCGAGCGATAAGTCCAGCGTGACCTTGGTGATGGGTAGCGGGTGGCAAAGCGGAATGAGGTCGGCGGTTTTCTTGGCGCCCATGATCCCGGCCAGCCGCGCCACAGCCAGAACGTCACCCTTCTTGGCGCGGCCTTCTGCAATGATATCAAAGGTTTCCCGCAGCATCTTGATGTGACACGCCGCAATGGCAACGCGGTCGGTGACGGCCTTGTCCGATACATCGACCATATGGGCATCGCCCTTGCCGTCAAAATGCGTGAGGCCCGCCACTTACATGCCCCCGGGGGTCAGCGGCGAGGCCAGAATATCGCGGGTGGCCGCGGTCACGTCATCGGCGCGCATCAGGGTTTCGCCGATCAGGAAGCTGCGCGCGCCGTAACGGGCCATATCGGCCAGGTCTTCGCGCGTGGCCAGCCCGCTTTCGCAGACGATCATCCGGTCCAGTGGTACCAGTTTCGAGAGTTTGCGGGTGGTATCGAGCGTTGTTTCAAAAGTGTTGAGATCACGGTTGTTGATGCCGATCATCGGCGATTTCAGCGCCGCGGCGCGCTCCAGCTCCGATTGGTTATGCACTTCGATCAACACATCCATGTCCCAGTCCATCGCGGTCTGTTCCAATTCGGCTGCCTGGCTGTCTTCGACGCTGGCCATGATGATCAGGATGCAATCCGCGCCAAGCGCACGTGCTTCGACAACCTGATAGGGGTCATACATGAAATCCTTGCGCAGGACCGGCAGGTCGCAGGCATTGCGGGCCTGTGGCAGGAATTCCTTGGCGCCCTGAAAGCTGGGCGTATCTGTCAGCACGGACAGGCAGGCAGCACCACCTTCGGCATAGGCGTGGGCCAGAACCGCCGGGTCGAAATCTTCGCGGATCAGACCCTTGGAGGGGCTGGCCTTCTTGATCTCGGCGATCAGCCCGTAGCCGTTCTGTGCCGCGTATCGCAGGGCATCGGTGAAACCGCGCACTGGTCCGGCCTCCCGGGCGCTGGCTTCAACGGCGTCCAGGGGGGCGTCCGCCTTGGCGGCGGCCACCTCATCCAGCTTGTAAGCCTTGATTTTTTCCAGAATCGTGGGGGTGCTCATTTGGCCTCCGATGTCAGGGTGGCTAGGGCGTTGATTTTCGCCAATGCAGCGCCACCGTCAATGCTTTCGGCGGCCATGGCAACGCCGGTCTTGAGATCGCTGGCAGCGTCGGCGACAACAAGCGCAGCGGCGGCATTCAGCAGAACCGCATCGCGATACGCCCCGGGTGCGCCGTTCAACAGCGCGCGGAAGGCGGTGCCGTTTTCTTCGGGCGTGCCGCCGAGGATATCTTCGAACGGATGGACGGGCAGGCCGAAATCCTCGGGGTGCAGTTCAACCTCGCGGATGCTGCCGTCCTTTTCCAGCGCACAGACCCAGCTGATGCCGGTGATCGTCATCTCATCGGTGCCGTCGCTGCCATGCACCAGCCAGGCGTGTTCCGAGCCGAGCTGGCCCAGGGTTTCCGCCATCGGGCGGATCATCTCGCGTGAAAACGCGCCGGTCAGTTGACGTTTGACGCCTGCGGGGTTGGTCAGGGGGCCAAGGATGTTGAAGATTGTGCGGGTGCCCAGCTCGGCCCGCACGGGGCCCACATGGGCCATCGCCGGGTGATGCATCGGCGCCATCATGAAGGCGATGCCGACCTCGGCCAGGGCGCGGTCGACGACATCCGCCCCGACCATGACGTTGACGCCCATCTGGCCCAATGCGTCTGCCGCGCCGGATTTCGAACTGAGATTGCGGTTGCCGTGCTTGGCCACCGGCACGCCCGCGCCCGCGACGACAAAGGCGGTTGCGGTCGAGATGTTGAGCGTGCCCTTGCCATCGCCGCCGGTGCCCACGATGTCCATTGCGCCTGCGGGTGCCGTGACCGCATTGCATTTGGCGCGCATCACGGCGGCGGCGGCGGCATATTCATCTACCGTTTCGCCGCGGGTGCGCAGAGCCATCAGCAAGCCACCGATCTGGCTGGGCGTGGCCTCACCTTCGAAGAGGATATTGAACGCCGTCTCGGCCTCGGCCCGCGTCAGGGGCCGGTCAGCCGCCGTGCCAATCAGCGGTTTGATGTCGTCGCTCATGCAGGCACCTTCATCGTATCAAGAAAGTTCTTGAGCAACGCGTGGCCATGCTGCGAGGCAATGGATTCCGGGTGGAACTGCACCCCGTGGATCGGCAATTCGCGGTGCCGCAACCCCATGATCGTGCCATCCTCAAGCTCGGCATTGATTTCAAGGCAATCGGGCAGGCTGTCGCGTTCGACCACCAGCGAATGATAGCGCGTCGCTTCAAACGGGGAGGGCAGGCCAGAGAACACGCCGGTGCCTTCGTGATGCATGATCCCCATCTTGCCATGCACGATGTCGGAATGGCGGATCACCTTGCCACCAAAGGCCTGGCCGATGGCCTGATGGCCCAGGCAGACACCCAGAAGCGGGGTTTTCGTCTCGGCCGCGGCCTCGACCAGCGCCAGGCAGATGCCCGCCTGATCGGGATCACAGGGTCCGGGGCTGAGCAGGATACCGGCGGGGTTCAAGCCCATCGCTTCCTGCACGTTCAGCGCATCGTTGCGGTGTACGACGACATCCGCCCCCAGCTCGCCCACATAATGCACGAGGTTATAGGTGAAACTGTCGTAGTTATCTATCAAGAGCAGCATCTTGCCAGTCCTTGCGTTTGAGGGGCTGGAGGCCCCATATAGGGTCGCGCTATACTTGTTCAGGGTTGCACGGCACCGTCAAGGGGCGCAAAGCTGGGAAAAAGGCAAATAGAGGGGCAAAGGCAGTGGCACGCGGAACTTTATCAGGCATGATCGCCGGAACGGTGGTGTCGGGGCTTGTCGTGGGCACGGCATCGGTGATGACCGAGGTGCCGGGGGCAGGAGCCCCGGACGCGACGGCAATCGAAGTACCTGCCGGATCCGAGTTTGATCAATCGCGCGACGACACCCAAGCCGATCTGCCCGAGACGCAGGAAACACCCGATGCTGGCGATGTGGCCAAGATCGCGGCACCCGAGCCGGATGACCTGAGCACGATCGACACGGATGCGACGCAAAGCGCCGCCCAGCCTGAGACCGACGATGCCGATCTGGCGATGAATGCGCCCGATGCCGGTGACAGCGGGGCTGGCATTGCCGTGGATACGGATAGCCCGGTGCTGCCCAGTCCGCAGGCCAACGCCCCCGAGGCACCGGCGAGCGAAGAAGAGCTTTCGATCTCGACCGAACCTGCGCAGCCTGCCCTGCCGGAGCCTTCGGAAGAGGAATCGGCCTTTCCAGAGCAAAGCGCACCGGAAGGTGAGGGTGCGGCACTGGATACCGGAGAGACACCAGCGCAAGACGGCGACACCACGGCCGAGGATACCGTGACCGGCATGGCGACCGAACCGGAGGCGGACCTGCCCCAAGCTGAAAAATCGGACGCCGCCGAGGCCACCGAGACGACAACGGATGAGAGTGCCGAGAGCGTCGATGTTCAGGACCAGGTGACCGAACCGGCGCTGCCGATCGTCGAAGCACCCGATGCCCTTCCGGAAGAAACGCCAACCCCGCCGGAAGAAGATACCGCCGCATTGGCCGAGCCTGAGAAACCATCCGGCACGATCACGAATATCGCACCCAATGTGACGACGAACAGGTTGCCCTCAGTCACGGCCGAACCCGAGCCCCCCGCGGATGCTGGAAGTGAGGATGGCGTGACCGAAGAGGACGTGGCCCAGGACGCGGCCCCGGCCCCCGATGATGACAGCTTGCCGCCGATCAAGCGATTTGCCGCGGCGTTCGAGAACCCCGATGACAAACCGATGATGTCCATCGTGCTGATTGATGATGGCAGCAGTCCGATCGGCCTTGAGGCGCTGAAAAGCTTTCCCTATCCGCTGAATTTCGCGGTGGATACGGGTTGGCCCGGCGCAGGGGATGCGATGCAGAAATATCGCGAGGCCGGTTTCGAGGTTCTGGCGATGATCGACTTGCCGGAAGGGGCCTCTGCCACGGATACCGAAGTGTCGGTGCAGGCCTACCTTGAGCGTGTGCCGCAGGCCGTTGCGATCATGGAGGGCGACGAGGGGGGGCTGCAAGCCAACCGTGATGCCAGCGGGCAATTGGCGCAGATCCTGCGCGATAGCGGTCATGGTGCGGTGATGTTCCCCAATGGGCTCAACACGGCGCAAAAACTGATCGCGCGTGAGGGCGTGCCCTCGGCCAGCGTGTTCCGCGATTTTGATGCCAAGGGGCAGAATGCCACGGTGATCCGGCGTTTTCTGGATCAGGCCGCGTTCCGCGCGGGCCAAGAGGAAAAGGGCGTGATCATGGTGGGCCGGTTGCGCGCCGACACGATCAGCGCGCTGCTGCTCTGGGGCTTGCAGGATCGGGCCGGACGGGTGGCAGTGGCGCCGGTCTCAGCCGTTTTGACAGCAGAATAGCCTAGGCATCGCGCCACGCGCCGGTGTCCAGACCGTCAAGGCACCAGTCTCCCACCCGCCAGCGCACCAGCCGCAGCGTCGGGTGGCCGACATGGGCCGTCATCCGGCGCACCTGCCGGTTGCGCCCTTCTGAAATGGTGATTTCCAGCCAGCAATCGGGGACCGATTTGCGAAAGCGCACGGGCGGGGTGCGGGGCCAAAGGTCTGGCGGGTCGATGCGGCGTATCTGTGCCGGGCGGGTGGGGCCGTCTTTCAGGGTCACGCCTGTGCGCAATGCGTCGAGCGCGGCGTCATCGGGCAGGCCTTCGACCTGTACCAGATAGGTCTTTTCCATCTTGTGGCGCGGATTGGCGATACGGGCCTGTAGCCTGCCATCATCGGTCAGCACCAGCAGCCCTTCACTGTCCCGATCCAGCCGTCCGGCAGGGTAGACGCCCGGCACGTCGATATAGTCCGACAGGGTGGCGCGCGGGCTGTCCTGACTGCCCTTATCGGTGAATTGCGAAAGCACGCCGAAGGGTTTGTTGAAGAGGATCAGGCGCGGCATGGTGAAGGTCTGGCGGGGGGAGACCCCACCCTAGGAATTGCCATTGCCGGTGAAGCGGGCGGCGTCGGCGGCAGCCCGTCGGATGGCGTTGGATTTATGCACGGTTTCCATATATTCCGCCTCGGGGTCGCTGTCATAGACAACGCCGCCCCCGGCCTGGATATAAAGCTTTTCGTCCTTCACCACGGCGGTGCGCAGGGCGATGCAGACATCCATGTCGCCGTTCGAGCTGAAATAGCCCACGCCGCCGCCATAGACGCCGCGCTTTTCCGGCTCCAGCTCGTCGATGATCTCCATCGCGCGGACCTTGGGCGCGCCTGAAACCGTGCCTGCGGGCAGACCGGCCAGCAGCGCGCTGAGTGCGTCCTGATCCTCGGCCAGCTCGCCCACGACATTGCTGACGATATGCATCACGTGGCTGTAGCGTTCGATGATGAATTCTTCGGTCGGGCGCACGGTGCCGATCTTGCTGACCCGGCCCGTATCGTTGCGCCCGAGATCGAGCAGCATCAGGTGTTCTGCCAACTCCTTGGAATCGGCCAGCAGATCGGCCTCATGCGCGCGATCCTCTTCCGGGGTGGCACCGCGCGGGCGGGTGCCGGCAATGGGGCGGATCGTGACCTCGTCGCCAAACACGCGCACCAGGATTTCAGGGCTGGCGCCCACCACCTGAAAGCCGCCGAAATTGAAATAGAACATGAAGGGCGACGGGTTGGTACGCCGAAGCGAGCGGTAGAGTGCGAAAGGTGGCTGGCGAAACGGCTGGGTCCAGCGCTGGCTGGGCACAACCTGAAAGATGTCGCCCGCGCGGATGTATTCCTTGGCCTTCTCGACCGCGTCCTTATAGCCGTCACGGGTGAAGTTCGACACCGGCGGCGCGTCTTCATGCGCCTCGCCCAGATCGCGGGCCTGCTGGGGCAGGGCGCGTTCCAGATCGCGGACCGCGTCCATCACCCGTTCTGCCGCCTGCGCGTAGGCCGCGCGCGCGCTAAGCCCCGAATTGGCCCAGGCGGGGCCCACGACGATCACCTCGCCATTGACACCATCGAGAACGGCCACGACCGACGGGCGCAGCATCACCGCATCGGGCAGGCCCAGCGGATCGGGGTTCACGTCGGGCAGATGTTCAACCAACCGGATCATGTCATAGCCCAGATAGCCAAAGAGCCCCGCACTGGCGGCGGGCAGACCGTCGGGCAGGCCGATCTGGCATTCGCCGATCAGGGCGCGCAGATTGTCCAGCGGCGCGCCTTCCTGCGCCTCGAAACTGTCAGGGTCCAGACGTGCCTGTCGATTGATGCGGCTGGCCTCGCCATGACACTGCCAGATCAGATCGGGTTTCATGCCGATGATCGAATAGCGCCCGCGCACCTCGCCGCCGGTCACCGATTCCAGCATGAACGCGTCACGCGCCGCCGCTGTCAGCTTGAGCATCAGCGAGACCGGCGTGTCCAGATCCGCGGCCAGACGGGCATAGACCACCTGATTGCGCCCGGCCTCGAAGCCCTTGGCGAAATCGTCGAAACTCGGCGTCAAATCCACGGGCTTGCTGCTCCTACTGGAAATTCGCGTGCACGGCGTTAAGCGCCTGCTGGTTCACGCTGATGCCGACACGGCTGCGAATATCGGCGGCCAATATCTGGTACAGGTCCTGCGCCACGCTGTTGGCATTCTGTTCAGCGATGCTTTGCCGTAAGGTGGTCAGTTCCTCGTCCGACTGGTCAGGCTGCCTGATATCGTCCAGACGCAACACGAAAACGCGCCCGCCCCCCTGGATCAGTTCGACATCGCCCTTGGCCATGCCGAACACGGTGTCGGCGAGTTCCGGCGGCACATCTGCCTGCGATCCGCGACGGTTGAGGCCGGTTGCGGCCTGTGGTGTCATGCCCAGCTCTTCGAACGTGGTGCCGGATTTAAGCTCGGTTGCCTGGGCCTGCACCTGCGTATTGAGCGCCTCTTCGACGGCTTGCAGGCGCCATGCCTCTTCGGCCTGTTCGCGCACTTCTTCAAGCGGCAGCAGGGCGGGGGGCACAACCTCGTCCAGGCGCATCGCGAAAATCCCGCTATCTTCCAGTTGCGCGACATCCGGATAATCCTCGGCCGTGATTGACGCGGCGGCGACGCGGAATGAGTCGTAGGCGGCAATGTCATCGCTGACACCTTCGTGCCAGTCGATCTGCCCCAGTTGCATCTCGGTCTCGGCAGAGAGGTCTTCGATCGTGGCGCCCCCGGCAAGCAAATCATCCACGCTTTCGATCTGCGCGTCGATCACGCGGCGGGCGCGATCTGCGGCCAGTTCATCGCGAAGCTCGGGCTGGGCATCCTCGAAACTGGTTTCCTGTGCGGCCAATACCGCGTTTATCCGGAAAAGCGCGGGGCCGATCGGGCTGTCCAGCGGACCCACGATATCGCCGGCGGAGGCTGCAAATACAGCATCCCCGGCGCCATCCAGGTCGATTTGACGTACATCGCCAAGATCAATATCCGCCAGTTCCAGCCCGCGTTCTTCGACAACGGCCTCAAAACTGGTCTCGCCCCCGGTGATGCGAGCAAGCGCCGCGTCTGCGGCGGCGGTATCGGCAAAGGCCAGACGTTCGACCAGCCGCCTTTCGGGCTGACGGTATTCTTCGATACGCTCGTCATAGGCGGCGCGCAGGGCGCTTTCTTCCACCTCGACCGTGTCGATGATCATCTCGGGTGTCAGCCAGGCATAGGTCAGGCGCTTGATCTGGGGGGTGGTGAACTCTGCCGGGTTCGCATCGTGATAGGCTTGCAGATCCTCCTCCGATGGCACGGGCAGGCCGGTCTGCAAATCATCACGGTCCAGCACGGCCCATGTGATGTCACGTTCTTCGGCAAGAAAGCGCAGCAACGTGTCCGTATAGGCCTCGGGCGCGTGCACGCCCGCGATGACCGCATTCTGCAACAGGGTGCTGGCTTGCTGGGCACGCAGATCGGCCTCGAAATCACCTTCGTTCATGCCCGCGCGGTCCAGCGCAAAACGATAGGCTTCGCGGTCGAAACTGCCATCAATGCCCTGAAAGGCCGGAATGCGGGTAATCTGCTCACGCAGGTTCGCGTCGCCGATGGAGATGCCAAGCCGCCGGGTTTCTTCCTCAAGCGCTGTGACCGACACAAGCTGCGACAGGACCGAGGCGTCGATTCCGGCCTGCTGTGCCTGCGCAAAGCTGACCGGCGCGCCCAGTTGGGCGGAATAGGCGTTGATCTGGTTTTCCAGCGCGCGGGCATATTCGTTGATAGTGATCTCGCTTTCGCCAACCGCGCCAACGCTGCGCACATTCCCCGACAGGTTCGAGACGCCAAAGCCGCCCAGCCCCAGGATCAGCAGGCCCATCAGGATCCAAACCAGTGTTTTCGAGATGCTTTTGCCCGCCATGTGGCCCCTCATACGCTTCTAGGGATAGGATTTCTTCGCGACTGTCTACGCGCTGCCCGCAGCAGGAGCAAGGGGCCAGTCCAGCGCTTCGAGACGGTCAAAAAGCTGACCGATCCCGGCGCGATCCACATTGGCAAAGGCGACGCGCATCTGGCGCTTGCCCGCGGCGTCACCGTCTGGGGTGAACATGGTGCCGGGCAGCACGAGCACGCCCGCATCGGCCACCAGTTTCTTTGCTACCTCGTCCGAGGCCATCGCGAACGGGTGCTGCATGTAGGCGAAATAAGCGCCACAACCCAAAAGCTGCCAGCCTTTTGCCGTGAGCCGGGGCATATTGTCATTGATCGTTGCGCGCCGGTCGAGGATTTCGGCGCGTTCCCCGGCCAGCCATTGCGTCAGGTTTTGCATCCCCCAGAGGGCTGCAATCTGGCCCAGCTGGTTGGGGCAGATGGTGACCGTATCGAGGAATTTCTCGGCCTCGGCCAGACGTGTGGGCGAGGCGATCATGGCGCCAACACGGTGCCCGGTCAGGCGAAACGCCTTCGAGAAGGAATAAAGCTGGATCAGCGTGTCATCCCAATCGGGATCGGTGAAAAGCGCGTGCGGGGCGCCGCTTCGGGCATCGAAATCGCGATAGGTCTCATCAACAATGAGCGCGATGCCCTTGTCGCGGGCCAGATCGAAGAAGGCCCGCACCAGGTCGGCGGGGTATTCCACGCCGCCGGGATTGTTGGGGGTGACCAGTGAGATTGCCCGTGTGCGATCGGTGATCAACCGTGCCGCGTCCTCCGGATCGGGGAGAAGGTCCGCCCCGGCAGGCAGGGCCACCGACCTAACACCAGCCATATCCAACCACATTTTATGGTTGAAATACCAAGGGGTTGGAAGGATAACTTCATCTCCGTCCGCGCAAAGCGTGGTGATCATTGCACAGAACGCCTGATTGCAGCCCGAGGTGATCGCGACATTCTCTGACGTGACCTGTCCGCCATAGGCTGCGCGCCACTGCAATGCCACTTCGTCGCGCAGGGCTGGCAGGCCCAGAACCGGGCCGTAAAGATGCGCTTCGGGCGTGTTCAGCGCGGCCTCTGCGATCACCCGGCGCAAGGGTTCGGGCGGCGGATCGACCGGCGCGGCCTGGCTGACATTGATCAGCCGGCGGTCGGGCGGAAACTCGACGCCCTGCAACCAGCGCCGGGCCTCCATGACAGGCGGGAAAAACGTTGTGGCGGTGCGGGGTAATGGCATCAGGGTCTCCGGTGGATCAGGTCAGGTGCCGCGATAGGGTTCGACATATTGCAGGGCCATGTCCCACGGGAAAAAAATCCATGTATCCTGACTGACCTCGGTGATGAAGCTGTGCACCTGCTCGCGGCCCTGCGGCTTGGCATAGATGGTGGCCACATGCGCCTTGGGCATCACGGCGCGCACAACTTCCAGCGTGCGACCGGTATCCACCAAATCGTCGACGATCAGCACGCCGGTGCCGTCGCCCACCAGATCCATGTCGGGTGACTTGATCACACGCGGTTCGCTTTGTTCCTGGTGGTTGTAGCTTTTGACGCTGATCGTATCGACAGTGCGGATATCAAGCTCGCGCGCGACGATCATCGCGGGTGCCATACCGCCGCGTGTAATTGCGACAACGGCCTTCCAGGCGCCCTCATCCGGGCCTTTCCCGTCCAGCCGCCAGGCCAACGCGCGCGCGTCGCGGTGCAATTGGTCCCAGCTGACGTGAAAGCCTTTTTCGTGGGGCAGGCGGTCGTTCATAATCGTATCTCCTTGACTCATCCGCGCATAGCGCAATCCGGCCCCAAACGAAAGCCGCAGTTTGAAAGCCGGCCAATCCCGGATACAGTTGGGACACGGGATATCGAGGGCCATGTCATCGCGCGTTCTTACATCACATTGGCGGTTTGAAGCTGCGGTCGAAGAGGTTGCGGACATTCTTGGCGATGTCGAACGCCTGCCGGACTGGTGGGGCGATGTGTACCTGTCCGCGCGTATAATCGAGCCGGGAGGGGAAGATGGGCTGGGCCGGAAGGTGGCCTTCCACAGCCGCGGGCGTCTGCCCTACACGCTGAATTGGCAGGGCACGATCATCAAGGCCAACCGGCCCACAAGCTGGACCATCCGCGCCGAGGGCGATTTGCTGGGCCAGGGCGTCTGGACGCTGACACAGGAGGGCGGGATCGCCGATGTTCGTTATGTCTGGACGGTCGACGTGGGCAAACCCGTCCTGCGCCTGCTGGCGCCGCTGTTGTGGCCCGCCTTTACCGCCAATCACCGGTGGGCCATGGCACGGGGTGAGGCTGGTCTTCGGCAGGAATTACGCCGCCGTCGTCGTGGCTAGGCGCGGTCCAGCATCAGGCGCAGGCCAAGTGCGCCAAGCACCGCTGCGGTGATGCGATCGAGCTTTGGTTTAAGTCGGAGATATCCGTCACGGGCCTGCCGCGTCGACAGGACAAAGGCGAAGGCGGTATAGGCGACGGATTCGACAATAAACTGGTTCAGCACAACGATGGCCTTGCCCGCGAATGCCATATCAGGCGGGAAAATCACCAGAAGAACCGCCGAGGCGAATAAAACCGACTTGGGATTTGCCAGATTGACCAGCGCGCCTGCCACAATTGCATTTCGCGTACTGACATTGCCACCGGTTCTGATCGGTTCCGCCGCGTGTCGCCATGTCGAGATTGCCAGCCAGACCAGATAGGTTGCGCCGATCAATTTGAGGGTCATGTAGGCCCAGGGGAACATCTGGAAAATGACGTTCAATCCCAGCAACGCCGCAGCCGTCCAGCCAGCAGCGACAGCACCCAGGCCGATCCCAAAGAGGATGCCAGCCTGCCTGCCGGATACCAGTGTGGTGCGCAGCGCCATCAGCATGGCGGGGCCGGGGCTGACCAGCGCTGCCAGCAGCGCCAGGTTGAAGACAATGAGATGCGTGGCGTCCATGACGCCTAGGTTTTGTCGATATCAGGCGCGTCGACGGCTTTCATGCCAACCACATGATAACCCGCGTCCACATGCAGGTTCTCACCTGTTACGCCGCTGCCCAGATCGCTGAGCAGATAAAGCGCCGAATTGCCGACATCGTCGATGGTCACGTTGCGGCGCAGGGGTGAATTCAACTCGTTCCATTTCAGGATATATCGGAAATCGCCGATACCGCTGGCGGCCAGGGTCTTGATTGGACCGGCAGAGATCGCATTGACGCGAATACCGTCCTTGCCCAGATCTTCGGCCAGATATTTTACCGACGCCTCCAGCGCCGCCTTGGCGACGCCCATCACGTTATAATGCGGCATCACCTGTTCGGCGCCGTAATAGGTCAGCGTCAGCATCGCGCCACCATCGGGCATGATCTTTTCGGCACGCTGCGCCACGGCAGTGAAGGAATAGACTGACACATCCATTGTCATCAGGAAGTTGTCGCGGCTGGTATCGACATAGCGACCGCGCAGTTCGTTCTTGTCGGAAAAGCCAATGGCGTGGACCAGAAAGTCGATCTTGCCCCAGGCTTTCTCGATCTCGGAAAAGGCCGCGTCGATTGAAGCGGGGTCAGACACGTCGCAATCAAATAGATTGGTAACCCCCAATTGTCCGGCCAGCGGCTCCACGCGTTTCTTGAACGCGTCTCCCATATAGGTAAAGGCCAGCTCGGCACCTGCATTGGCACAGGCCTTGGCAATGCCCCAGGCGATGGATTTGTCATTGGCCAGGCCCATGATCACACCGCGTTTGCCCGCCATCAGATTATTCGACATATCGTGCCCTCGGCCTATTTTCTTGTTATATGATTTCTTTAGGCGATTGGTCTTTGGGCATCAAGTGCATGGCGTTAGTCCGCCGATTGAGCCTGGCTGAAACAAATGCAACCTTGATATGTTGGCGCTAGCGGTCTACGCGCGTAATAGAAGATAGTAGCGAGTTGGGGAAATGACGGAACGCGACGGCGTATTCGCAGGTGACAATCCTTTTGAAATCGCGCGGCGTTGGCTGGGCGAGGCCGAAGGCGTTGAGCCGAACGACCCCAATGCGATAGCGCTGGCCACAGTCGACCCTGACGGTCTGCCCAATGCGCGGATGGTTCTTCTGAAAGAGATCGAAGACGGCGGGTTCGTGTTTTACACCAACTATGGCAGCGCCAAAGGGCAGGAACTGGACGCGACCGGTAAGGCCGCTTTGGTGATGCATTGGAAATCTTTGCGGCGTCAGGTCCGGGTGCGCGGTCTGGTCGAACGCGAGGATGGTCCGCAGGCCGATGCCTATTACGCCTCCCGCTCTTTGCAAAGCCGTCTGGGGGCCTGGGCGTCGCGACAATCGCAAGAACTGCCATCGCGCGCATCTCTGATGGCAAAGGTGGCGAAAATCACTGCCCAGAAAGGTACAAATCCGCCGCGCCCGCCCTTCTGGGGAGGTTTCAGAATTCGTCCCGTTGAGATTGAATTTTGGGCGGATGGCGCCTTTAGGTTGCATGACAGGTTTGTCTGGCGCCGCGACACGGTGGATAAATCGTGGCAAATTATGAGACTAAATCCATGACACTCGCGTCACGTAAAATGCAACGCGTTGAACGCAAAGGGGTTTTAAGGCTTGCATGCCGGGGACGAGTGGCGCAAAAGTTGTTGAAGTCTTGGGGAATGAAGACTGTTGGGTAGGACAAAGTGACGAAAGACAATGAAGGTACCCGCAGAGTAAAAGGACAAGTTAAGTGGTTCGACCCGGTAAAAGGGTTTGGATTCGTAGTTGCCGATGAAGGCGGGCCGGATATTCTGTTACACGCGAATGTGCTGCGTAACTTCGGACAGAGTTCTGTCGCGGATCGCGCGGGCATTGAAATAGATGTCCAGGACACTGACCGTGGTGTCCAGGCGGTCGAAGTGCATTCGATCGAGCCCCCTCAGGATGCCATTTCCTCGGGGTTGTTAGATCTTGATGACGTTGATCCCGATATCATCAGCGCGGCCCCCCTGGAACCCGCACGCGTCAAGTGGTTCGACAAGGGCAAGGGGTTCGGCTTTGCCAATACCTTTGGCCGCGACGAGGACGTGTTCGTTCACATCGAAGTGTTACGCCGTTCAGGCCTTGCGGATTTACAACCGGGCGAGGCCGTGGCAATCCGTGTCATCGAAGGCAAACGTGGTCGAATGGCAACAGAGGTATGTGGATGGGAAACTGCGGTAAAGGAATAGCCGCTGCATTTTGTCTGCTACTGTCGGTTGTGTCGGCTTCAGCCGCTGAATGCCGTGACGATCAGGTGCTTTTGCGGGGCGATTGGGGGCAGGCGCGGTTCACCGTGGAGCTTGCGAATGACGAAGCCGAGCGCAACCAGGGTCTGATGTTCCGCGAAAACCTGCCGAAAAGCGCCGGTATGCTCTTTATCTATCCCAAACCCGACCGGGTAGGATTCTGGATGAAGAACACGCTGATCCCCCTTGATATGATCTTTCTGGACGAAACCGGGACTGTGAGCCGTTTGCATTCCAACGCCATTCCTCATGATGAGACACCGATCATGGGCGGAGAAAACATTCTGGCGGTGCTAGAAATCAACGGCGGCATGGCCGAAGCGCTTGGCATCTCGGAGGGTACCGAATTGCAACATCCGGCATTCGATCCGCAGAAGGCGGCATGGCCCTGCTGAACATTCCTACGCTCGCAAGAGCTTTAGGGCTTTTCAATCTCGTTATTCGGAATTAAGTAGGCCCCCGGTCCGGGGCGTAGCGCAGTCTGGTAGCGCACCTGTTTTGGGTACAGGGGGTCGCAAGTTCGAATCTTGCCGTCCCGACCATCTTCCTCCTGTTGAAATCCAAGCGATGATTCTGCTGGTTCAGGCGGTCGCGATGCACATATTTGTAACATTATTGCGTCACGGCCAGTCGTGAGATCCGCAAATTAACCGTTGCTTAATCTGTGTTAATTTATTGGGGATTATAGTTTCATTCAGTGAAACACTGGTCGATCATTTCATGAAATACACCTTCTAAACCAGCCGAATAAAAAGGGTTTCCCGGATCGTCAAATCCGGCCTGGCCTGATTAATCTTTATGAAGATTTGCCGGAATGAATCACACAAACGTGAGCGGGCATTTCCGATTGCGTACGTCAACGGTTTTTTCCAAGATTTTTTTAAAAATTTTCGTTGACCATGTAGGGGTCAATACGTCAGGTTGTATGAACCGGCCAGCAAGCCACAACATATAGTGGCGACGGCCAGGCAGGGACCACAAACCCAAACATACCCGAACGTATCATCGGGGCACGTATGAACCGCCGCAAACTACGGTTGTGGCGGGGGATAGGTTTCTGCCGCGAGGAGAAGGGCAGTCGGCTCGCTATGTCAGGCCGACAATTGACATCAATAGCTGGATCATGGGGCAGCGCTAAAATGAAAATCGAACGTAAATTCACCACCGCCGGTCAGGACGCTTATGCCGCGCTGGATTTCAAAACCACCAGTTCAGAAATCCGCAACCCGGATGGCAAGATCGTGTTCCGCCTGGATGCGGTCGAAGTACCGACGGGATGGAGTCAGGTTGCCAGCGATGTCATCGCGCAGAAATATTTCCGCAAGGCTGGCGTGCCTGTGCGCCTTAGGAAGGTGAAGGAAAAAGACGTTCCCGAATTTCTCTGGCGTTCGGTTCCCGATGGGGACGATGTCGAAAAAGGTGGTGAGACCAGCGCCAAGCAGGTCTTTGATCGTCTGGCCGGTGCCTGGGCTTACTGGGGCTGGAAGGGTGGTTACTTCACCACCGAAGAGGATGCGCAGGCCTATTTCGACGAGATGCGCGTGATGCTGGCCAAGCAGATGGCCGCCCCCAACAGCCCGCAATGGTTCAACACCGGCCTGCACTGGGCCTACGGCATCGACGGTCCCAGCCAGGGCCACTACTACGTCGACCACAAGACCAAGAAACTGACCAAGTCGAGCAGTGCTTACGAGCACCCGCAGCCCCATGCGTGCTTCATCCAGTCGGTCGCTGACGACCTGGTGGGTGACGGTGGCATCATGGATCTGTGGGTGCGCGAGGCGCGTCTGTTTAAATACGGTTCCGGCACGGGCACGAATTTTTCCTCCCTGCGTGCCGCCGATGAGCCTCTGTCAGGCGGAGGCAAGTCCTCCGGCCTGATGGGCTTTCTCAAGATCGGTGACCGGGCAGCAGGTGCCATCAAATCCGGCGGCACCACCCGTCGCGCCGCCAAGATGGTGATCTGCGACGCCGATCACCCGGATATTCAGGAATTCATCAACTGGAAGGTCAAGGAAGAGCAGAAGGTCGCCAGCATTGTCGCCGGTTCCAAGATGCACGAGGCTAAGCTGAACGACATCTTCAGCGCCATTCGCGCCTGGGATGGCAGCACCGAGGATTCAGTTGACCCCAAGAAAAACGAGCAGCTGAAGGACGCCATTCGCGGGGCGAAAAAATCAGCAATCCCCGAGACCTATGTGAAACGCGTGCTGGACTATGCCAAGCAGGGCTATGACAGCATCGAATTTCCGACCTACGACACTGATTGGGACAGTGAGGCCTATGCGTCGGTCTCGGGGCAAAACTCCAACAACTCGATCCGCGTCACCGATGCCTTCCTCAAGGCGGTTGAAGATGATGCCGACTGGGCGCTTCTGAACCGTACCGATGGCAGCGTCGCCAAGACCATCAAGGCGCGCGACCTGTGGGAAGATGTGGGTCACGCGGCCTGGGCCTGCGCCGATCCGGGCATCCAGTACCACGATACCGTGAACGCCTGGCACACTTGCCCGGAAGACGGTGAGATTCGCGGCTCAAACCCTTGTTCCGAATACATGTTCCTTGATGACACGGCCTGCAACCTGGCGTCGATGAACCTGCTGACCTTCTACAAGAACGGCACATTCGACGCTGAATCTTATGTCCACGCCACACGCCTCTGGACTGTCACTCTGGAAATCAGCGTGATGATGGCGCAGTTCCCGTCACAGGAGATCGCGCAGCTTTCCTATGAGTTCCGCACCTTGGGGCTGGGCTATGCCAATATCGGCGGCCTTCTGATGAACATGGGGCTGGGCTATGACAGCGATAAGGGCCGCGCGCTTTGTGGTGCCCTGACCGCGGTGATGACCGGGGTGTCCTACGCCACCTCCGCCGAAATGGCCGGAGAGCTGGGACCGTTCGCGGGCTACAAACGCAACAGCGATTACATGCTCCGGGTCATCCGCAACCATCGCAACGCCGCCTATGGCGCGACCGAAGGCTACGATAACCTTGCGGTCAAGCCGGTACCGCTTGATCTGGCAAACTGCCCCGACAGCCGCTTGGCCGAATTGGCGATGGCCAGCTGGGACGAGGCGCTGAAGCTGGGTGAAAAACACGGCTACCGCAACGCGCAGGCCACGGTGATTGCACCCACCGGTACCATCGGTCTGGTGATGGATTGCGACACGACGGGCATCGAGCCTGACTTCGCGCTGGTCAAGTTCAAGAAACTAGCCGGGGGTGGCTACTTCAAGATCATCAACCAATCGGTGCCTGCCGCCCTTGAAAAGCTGGGCTATGGCCCTGCCCATATCGAGGAAATCGTCAGCTACGCGGTCGGCCACGGCACCATCGGCAACGCGCCGGGTGTCAATCATACCTCGCTGATCGGTCATGGCTTCGGCCCGAATGAGCTGGAAAAGGTTGATGCAGCGCTGGGCTCGGCCTTTGATATCCGCTTTGTCTTCAACCAGTGGACGCTGGGCGAAGAATTCTGCACCAACGTGCTGGGTATCCCGGCGGCAAAGCTCAACGACCCAACCTTCGACCTGCTGGCCAGCCTGGGATATTCCAAGGCAGATATCGAAGCGGCCAATGATCATGTCTGCGGCACCATGACCCTTGAGGGCGCACCACATCTGAAAGAAGAGCATTACAGCATCTTCGATTGCGCCAACCCCTGTGGCAAGAAGGGCAAGCGGTATCTCGATGTGAACAGCCACATCACCATGATGGCGGCAGCGCAGTCCTTCATCTCGGGTGCGATCTCCAAGACGATAAACATGCCCAATGACGCGACGATCGAGGATTGCCAGAAGGCTTATGAGCTTAGTTGGTCCCTTGGTGTCAAGGCCAACGCGCTCTATCGCGATGGCTCGAAACTCAGCCAGCCGCTGGCAGCGGCCCTGGTCGAGGATGATGACGACGCGGCGGACGTGCTGGAAAGCGGCAATCCGCAGGAAAAAGCCGCTGTGCTGGCCGAAAAGATCATCGAAAAGGTGATCGTCAAGGAAATCGTCAAATCGCACCGTGAAAAGATGCCGGAACGCCGCAAGGGCTATACCCAGAAGGCGGTTGTCGGCGGCCATAAGGTCTATCTGCGCACGGGCGAATACGAAGATGGGAACCTGGGCGAAATCTTCATCGACATGCACAAGGAAGGTGCCGGTTTCCGGGCGATGATGAACAATTTCGCCATCGCCGTATCGGTCGGGCTGCAATATGGTGTGCCGCTGGAAGAGTTCGTCGATGCCTTCACCTTCACCAAGTTCGAACCGGCGGGCATGGTGCAGGGCAACGACTCGATCAAGAACGCGACGTCGATCCTTGATTACATCTTCCGCGAACTCGCGGTCTCGTATCTGGATCGCACCGATCTGGCGCATGTGAAGCCCGAAGGGGCTAGCTTTGATGATCTGGGTCGCGGTGAAGAGGAAGGGGTCTCGAACATCTCCGAGATGTCCGAGACCGGTGCCAACAAATCGCTTGAGGTGCTGAAACAGATCAGTTCGACGGGCTATCTGCGCAAGCGTTTGCCACAGGAACTGGTCGTGCTTCAGGGCGGACAGTCGGTGGGCGCGACGGCACTGAGCGGTTTCGCCGATCCGGTGGGCACGCTGGAGACGCTGGTGCCGGAAACCTCGGTAGCAGTGGCCAGTTCGACGACGTCGACCACCGCTGTGGCCGCCGCAACCATGGACCCGCGCACCAAGGCCAAGATGCAGGGCTACGAGGGCGACCCCTGCGGCGACTGCGGCAACTACACGCTGGTGCGCAACGGCACCTGCATGAAATGCAACACCTGCGGCGCGACCAGCGGGTGTAGCTAAGAAACTCGCGTCCTCCTGGGGGCGCGTAGGGGTCGCGGTTCCCTCCAGGGCCGCACCCCGACGAACACACCTTCAGATCCGCGCGGGATCAGAAGGGCACGCACAGGGTGGGGGGACTTACAGGCTCCGACCCACCTTACCCGGAGCGGGTGCGCTCGCTCCGACGACACTCAGGCCGCAGGCAGAAACCGGGCGGTATAAATAGTGAGCTTGAGTGGCGAAACTACCGGGGGGCTTCGGCCCCCCGTTTTTCTGTTGCGGTGCAAGTTATAGTGGTAGAAAAGCGGCCCATGTCACAACCTCGTCTCAGTATTTGTATTCCCGCCTACGATATGGGCGGCAAGGGTGCCGAATTCCTTGCGGCGTCATTTGATCGCCTGCAAAATCAAAGCTTTACGGATTTCGAAGTGGTCGTCTCGGACCAGTCCGACAGCGATGGCGTGGCGCAGGTCTGCGCGCGCTACGGGCAGGATCTGACCATCCGGCGGGTCGATTTCCGCGATGGTCCGCGCCAATCCTCGGCCAATGCCAATAATGCAATGCGCCATGCCTCGGGGCGTATCCTCAAGATCCTGTTTCAGGATGATTTCCTGTGCCGCGACGATGCGCTGGAACAGATAGCGGGTGGATTTGACGACCCGGCCAGGCGCTGGCTGCTCTGTGGGTCGGGCGTGTGCCGCGATGGGGTGAAGGTGGAAAAACCGATGGTGCCGCGTCTGAATGCGCGCCTGCGGTTTGGCCGTAATACGGTCTCCAGCCCGTCGGTTCTGGCGATCCGGGCCGAGGTCGGGCTGCATTTCGATGAGAACCTGATCTGGCTGATGGATGTGGAATTCTATGACCGTTGTGCGCAGCAACTGGGCGCGCCGGTTATCCTGCCAGAGATGCTTGTGGCCAACCGCCTGCATGAGGGGCAGGTGAGCGCGATCGTCACGAAATCGCGCCGCCGGGCCGAGCTGCGCCATGTCTGGCGCAAGACCAAGGCGCGGGCAGGGTGGCGTGATTTCCGTGCCTTTGCCTATCAGTTTCTGAAAGCGCTTTAGGGGCCGGAGCCCCGGCGCAGTGATGAAATCGACGGGCGCAGGGCCGATAAATCCGCGGCGTTCCGACCGCCGAGACACCCTGCCGATGCGCCTGAGGCGGGAGAATCGGGTTAACGCGCTGAAAACGCTGGAAAACCCATGTCGGTATAACGTCGGTATTTTGTCGGTATTACGTCGGTGTCGAAATCGGTGTTTTGCCGGGTTAACAGGGCGTGCGGTTAAAGGGGATGGCAAAACGAGTAACGCCACCACTCATGACACGGGCGCGGCCCGGCGGATGTCTTTGACGGGTTTCGTTGTTCAGGGAGAACGCCCGGTGAGCGCTGGATTGGGTCATCACGCGGTCAGAGTGCAGTTTTCCAGGATGTAGCGCCGGACCGCTGCGACCGGCGGTGCAGATAGACGCTGTGATCTGCACAACAAAGAAAGATCAACCGGATCTGTTGACCAGTCCGGAAGCAGCCGAACAAGTGTCTTCTTGTGGACATCCGGCTGCGTCAGGATTGAAGGAAGCAATGCGGCGCCGTGGCCTTCTTGAACGGCGGCATGGGACAGCTCCATCGTGTTGACCCGCAGACCGACGCAGGGGACCACTGACTGGCGACGCCCATCCGCGTGTTGGAACGCCCATTCGGGGTCTTCCTGAATTCTCAGGACACAGGGGGCGTTTGCAAGATCCGATAGCTTTGTGATGGGCCCTGTCAGTTCTAGAAAGGCCGGGCTTGCATAAAGCGCCCTTTGCGCCGACGGCAGGGTGGCGGATACATATTTGCCCTTCGAGGCGGGGCCGGACCGAAAGGCCAGGTCGATATCATCCGCCGCGAAGTCGGTTTTTGAATCATCTGCGTGCAGCTCCAGGTCGATATCCGGGTAACTGGTCCGCAGCCCGGCCAGTAGCGGAACGAATACCGTGCCAAGAAGGCTGTTCGGCCCGGAAATCGACACCCGCCCGGCGACCGCACCGCTTTTCAGAAGCCCCAGATTGGCTGCGGTTTCCATCGCGGCATCGACCGGTCCAACGCAAAGATCAAAAATCCGTCGGCCTGCCGCGGTCGGGGTTACCGCCCGGCCCGAACGGTCAAGCAGGGTGAGCCCCAGCTCGGCCTCGAAAAACGTGATTTTCTGGCTGATGGCGGATTTCGTGGTCTGGAGTTCATTGGCCGCCGCGCTGATCGAGCCGGCGCGCACCGTGGCGACCAGAGCCTTTGCACAGGTATAGAATCTATCGTTCATATTTTTGAACGGTAGTTAATAAAGGAGATATTTTCCAGAACAATTAAGCCGCTTACCTTGACCGTATTCGCAGAGTTCTACCGGGGGCATTAACCGCCCGCAGACCTCTCTGCCTTCTTCAGACGATCCAGAAAGGAAATGTCGTGACACGCAAAAAACCAAGCTTGGAAAATGCGGCCATTGTTCTGATTGACCATCAGATTGGCACCATGAACTGGGCCAAATCCGTCGACCGTAGCCTGATCGAGGCAAACACCCGCGCGCTGGCGCGTCTGGCCGTGGACCTCGGGATGCCGCTGGTTCTGACCTCCAGCATGGAAGACCATATGCAGGGTCCGCTGATGCCCGCATTGGAAGGGATTGCGCCAGAGGCCTTTGCGGCCCGGATCAAACGCCCGGGCGTCGTGAACTGCTGGGACGACGACGCCTTTGCCGATGCTTGCCGCAATACCGGGAGGACGCATTTCGTCATGGCGGGGATCACCACCGATGTCTGTCTGGCCCCGCCTGCGATCAGTGCCGTGGCCGAGGGGTTTGAGGTGACGGCCATCGTTGATGCATCGGGTTCACCGACCGCGCTGACAGACGAAATGGCCTTTCGTAAAATGGAGCGCGGCGGTGTTGAGCTTACGACCACCAGCGCCTTGCTTGCTGAACTTGCCATCAACTGGACCAGTGAGGCGGGTCAGAAAATCATGCAGATCCTGGGCGAAGAAATCCTCAGCCAGGGGTGACGCCGGCTTGGGAGACAAAACCGTAACACGGCCACCCCGATGGGATTGGCCGTGTTTGCGGTTTCGGAACAGGCAACCGCGTTTATTGCGTACTCAATGGAGGGGCCAAGCCCGGCATTCGGCAGCAGTCAAATTCGATTTTTCCGTTTCCGCAAGGCTGCCATTCACGCTTGATGCCGCGATTTTTCCATCGCGCCGGTCAGGATGCGGCCCTATTTGCCGCTTACCGTTTCGCGGAGAATGTCCAACGCCCAAAGGTTTGGCGAGGTCACAATTTTATAATTGGGTCGCGCGGCGCATGGGTGATGATTTCAGGGGTATCATTTGTGACGATGGCCGTTTCTCCGACCGCCATCGACAGGCCGGTTTCGCGATCATTGAGGATCATATGTGTGAAAAATGTCATGTTTTCTTCTAGCACCTGCGAATTGCCCGAGAAAATCAGCGGCTGTTCCATCCAGGTCGGCGGCCACATCGCCCCCATCGTGTACCCTGCAACCGTCAAAACGGCATCATGTTCGCCCCGGTCTTCGAGCACGGACCGATAGGTGTCAAAAAGCTCGCCCACCGTCCTGCCGGGGCGCAGAACTTGCTGAACGGCCTCAAGCGCGGCCACGCTGGTTGCGTGCATCCTGAGGTGCCGGTCTGAAACCTCGGGGCCGGTCAGAACCACCCCCATGCACGCAACATGGTAATGCCGGTAGGCCAGCCCCAGTTCCAGCGTCACCTGATCGTTTTCCAACACATGTTTGCGGCCAGAGGTATAGCGCAGATTCAAAGCGGATTCGCCGCTGCCGAAAGGGGGGATATGCGCCGGAAGATCTGCATCCAGCCGGAACAACGTGTCGTAAAACGTTGCATAGATATCGCCCTCGAAAGCGCCGGGATGGGTGGCGTCGATCACCTTGTCCATGACGGTATCCATGATTTCGCCAGCCTTGCGAAAATAGGTCAGCTCCCGGGGGCTTTTGACCAGGCGCAGTTCACGGATGAAATCGGGTGCAATGATCAGATCGCACCACCCCTCAAGTTTGGTCTGGATTTCCAGGAAGAGGCGCGGCGTCAGGCCCATGGTATCGACCTGAATGCCGATCTTTTTCCCGGCCATGCCGTGTGATTGCAGCATGGTCTGGATGTGATCTGCCCGGGTCTGCCCATCCCCGTCCGGAGAGGTCCGGACATCATCGCAGATCGAGGAGTATGAGATATTTCCCAGATCAGCGGGTCGTGCCAGATGGGTCAGGGCGCCGTCCGTACCGACGAACATGCAGCCGAAAATACAAAACCCGTCGGATTCGTACCCCGTCAGCCAGTACATGTCTTCGATTTTGAAAAGCAGGAGACCATCCAGGCCCAGCTCTTCCAGACGTATCCGGGTTTTTTGCTGGCGTTGGGAAAATTCCTCGCGGCTGAAATGGATATAGGGTTTTGCCATGGACCGACTACACTCCAACAATGCATCAAATCCAAGGCAAATCTTGGTGGCCGGACGCAGGATGCTGGCGGCCCGGACGGGGCATCCGTCACGCGGTTGAACGCTGCAAGAGGGCGGTTGGATCGTCGTCAGCTTTCCCGGATGTGACAGAAAGAGGTTGTTCCAGGAACAAGGGCTTGTTCAGTATCCGGGGGCGAAGGCGCCGAGCTGATTGTCAAACGCAGAGCCATTTTACGTGTCGGTGGCTTGGCAACGCCACGCCGATGGCTGGTCATCCCGCCCCCGGGAAAGTTCACTTGATCTTGCCAGGCAGGCTGAGATCACCCGAGGCGACATCGAAAACATCCACGACGCACAGCAATGGCGAGTGGATATTCGCGTTTACGCGCAAGGCAGAGGTCACGCCGTCATAAGCGACATCCGCGAGTTCGACATCGCTGCGGAAGCCAACGTTGATCGCGATCTCGGGGCCATCGAACAGCGGCGTGAAACCCGGACTGTCCAGGAAGATTGGAAACCCGGGCCAGGTCGCTGGCAGTTGCGGTGTCGTCCCTTCGGGAATGTCGCGCACCGCAAGCGCACCGGGTCCGCAGGCTTCGGTCGGCGTCAAGACGACCCAGTGGCTGTGCCAGATGAGACCGTCATTGGTCGGATCGCCATCGTTGTTTTCATCATAGAGCGGCGTGTCGTCAAAATCCGGGTGGCTTGTTGCTGCCATCGCAAGAATTCCGGTATTGCCCTCGAAGCCAACCGCGGATGGATCAAGCGACGTGGGCCAGACATAGGAGAGCACGTTTGCTCCACCGACTTCGCCGGTGGCTTCCGGAACATCTGCACCTGCGGTGCCATTCGTGGTCATGTGGAACGTCACGACATTGCCTTTGCGATGGGCATGCGCCGCCAAGATATCGAATGAAGCAACCTTGGCTGTATCCGCGTCGGACAGGATTGCACCGTCTTGATGGATGGCGTGATCGTGGTCGCCTTCGGCGATTGCTGTCGTGCCAAGCAACGCAACAGCGGCAGAGAGCGTTAAAAGCGATTTTGTCATGTCGAGTCCTTTCAGGTGGTTTCGACTCACTATTAGTATCGAGTCGAAACTATTGCAATAGTAATTTCGACTCGATACAATAACCGCATGACCACAGACACTCATATCCGTGACCTAATCAATCGGCTTGCCAGGCTGGATTCAGCCGCTGGTTGGGAAGGGGACCTGAACCCGACTCAGCGTGCGATGCTTGGCTATCTTGACCGGGCGAACCGGTTTTCCAGAAGCCCGTCACATGTATCGGATTATCTTGGCATAACTCGGGGAACGACAACCCAATCGCTGAAGTCGCTTCGGCAAAAAGGCTATGTGAACGAGCGCCGCTCGGATATTGACAAGCGCGTCGTCAGCTATGACCTGACCCAGACAGGGCGTGAGGCGGCGGCAATCCCGGCACCGCTGGAGGAGAGCCTGTCGGCGCTGAACGCGAGTGATCAGCAGGCGTTGCGGCAATTATTGCAAAACATGCTTCAAGACATTCTTGCCAAAAATGACGGGCGTGAATTCGGGCTATGCAAAACCTGCAGGCATCACCGGGAACGCGACAGGGGACCCTATTGTGCGTTGCTGGACGTTGCGCTGACGCGCGATGAACCCCACCAGATTTGTCACGAACAGGTCAGCGCATGACCCGGGGGGATATTTCTGCCCGGATTGATGGGCTGTTTATCGGAAAGGTCGAACATCGCTGGAACGGGCGTGACCCGTCAGCAATTGGCAAGCGGGCGGTTTCGGGCCTTTGGCAGATTGACGAAAACGGTTTTGTAGAAGACGCGCAGGCCGATCTTGAAAACCACGGCGGCTACGACAAGGCAATTCATCACTATGCGGCGGATCACTACCCGTCCTGGATATCAGAGGGTGAGATCCCCGAACGCACGCTGCCCGCTGCTTTCGGGGAAAACATCTCCTCGTGCGGATTGACCGAGGAAACATTGTGTATCGGAGACATCCTGCGACTGGGGACGGCAGTGGTGCAGATCAGCCAGGGCCGCCAGCCTTGCTGGAAGGTATCTGTGCATACCCGGAACGAGCGCATGGCGTATCTTTTCCAGAAGACCGGGCGGACCGGTTGGTATTACCGGGTTCTGGAAAATGGAAAAGCGGGCGTGGGGGACGATGTGAAACTGATCGAGCGCGCGCAACCTGACTGGTCTGTGAAACGCGTTACAGCGGCGCGCCTGACCCGGCGCGTTTCCGAGGAAGAGGCGGCAGCTTTGGCCGTGATGCCGGAACTGGCCGGTGGATGGCGCACCGCATTCGCCAAGATGGCGTCGGGCGATAGGACAGAAGACACCACCAGGCGGCTGGGAGGGTAGGGGTTGTTGGCGCGTGCTGACAGTCGCGGCAATCATGGGAATGTCAGTTTGCCACGGTTTGTCGGGGCGTTCCCGAAGTCAGGACAGGATGGCCGCGCCAGTCTGAAACCAGCTAAGATGTGCCGGAAAGATTGAACACGAATATGTGCAGATCTTTATGTCCGCACGTATCGCCGCGATAATTCTTCGCGATCTTCATAGGATGCCTCGAAAATAGGGGCCGCCAATGTGGCGCGCATGTGTAAAACACCCTCGCCCGTGTTGCGAAAGCCGTGTTTGCATCCGGCTGGGATCAGGACGCTTTGATTGTCGGTTGCAAAATGGGTGTCATCGCCACACCAGATTTCGGCCTGACCCTGCATGACTTCCAACACCTCTTCGACGGCATGCAAATGCAGGGGCGCGCCCAGCCCCGGATCGCAATACTGGTCGAAAATACACAGTTGATAGGCACCGTTGACCGACGATACCCGCATTCTGGTGCGTACGCCCGGTCGCCATTCCTCAATGTCTTGGGTGTTGTTGTCGAACATCGCCATATCAGGCCTCCTTGCCATTCAAGGTCATAATCCAGTTTTCAGAAACATTGCTGCCGCTATTGGTGAATATTTTGGCGATCGGACAAGACCGGCGCAAATTGGTTTTGACGTCGGTCAGCGCGTCCTGGCGACCCTGCGCGGAAAGGGTGATCGTGATAGCGACATCGGGAAACGGGATTTCGATTTCTTCTTCCAGCATCACACCGCGACGGTCAAAGCGGGCGTTCAGCGACTGGACGTCCAGCCCGGTCTTTTCCGTAGGCGATGCGCCCAGATTGGTGCCACCATGTTCAACCGGTTCATCAATGATTGTCACCAGATCGCGGATAGAGACATCTGTGCGTGCATGAGACGGGCATCGTGCTGTCATCCCGACCGGCACCGTTGTTTTTGTCGTCTCGTCATGTCGTCCCCTTCATTTTATCTTTCCCGCGCGCCGGGCCCTGATCGCGGCCACCGCCGACAGGGCCGCCACCGCCGATGTGCGCGGATTCTCCGGCAGCGGGATGCTCTGCAAATGGCTGGTGAAGGAGCCAAATCTGCCGCTGACCGCCAATTCGTGGGAATTCCGGGTGATGTCCGGGTCAGCGATCAAGGTGACCCGGGTGCTATCGGGCCCAAGGCCGTTCTGCGCCACGATGGCACAGACATTGGCGTTCTTTGGGTAGAGCTGCGCGGCCTCTCTTGCGGTGCCGGAAAATAGCGTGACGGGCGCGGTGCAACCCTCAAGATCAGTCACGTTTTCAGCCGCGCTGCCCAGCCATGCCTTGGGTGGTTTGCGGCTGGTGATGTGAACTGTCTCAAGACCGCCATCTGACAGGGCCCGCAACGCATCGACCCCTGCAAGAGCACCGGACAGGATTTCTATGCGGGTGTTACCATCCTGCGCTGCAATTTCCAATGCACGCACCGTATCGTCATTGGTCATCGCCCCCGCGGACAGAACCCCAAGGTCAAGACCGTGGCGCAGCACATCAGGGCCGAAATCGCGCAGACCGTCATGACCGGCACATTCGATGGCATAGTTCAGCTGGACGCCGCCGAGTTGTGACATATCCGAGGCCACCACGATATCGGGGGAAAGATGTGCGGCATAATGGTGGACGCGTTCCGGGCGTACCAGCACAGCCCTGACATCCACCCCCTCGATGTGCTGAACGGCGTCAATGATATGCTCACCAATCGCGCCACAGCCGATCAACACTACCGATACCGCGGTCAAGGGCGCAGAGGCGTCGCAGAGAAAGGGCAAAACCTGTTCCAAATAGGTTTTCGGGTTGGTCATGGGCAGAAAATGCCCGCCTGCAGGCTTTATCTGTAACCTTGCATCCGGGATCAGCCGGGCCAGTCGTTTCGACATATGAACAGGGACAACCTGATCATCCTGTGTCGCGAACACCAGCGTCGGCTGCGTGATCTGCGGTGCATACCCTGCATTGTCGAACGCCAAAAGCGCATCAATCCGGGTCAATAGCACCGCCGTATCGCTTTTCTCAAGGGTCATCTGTTCCCAGGCGCTGGCTTGCTCGGGGTTGTCGGCGATTTGTGCGGCGCTCATCACGGCCAGGACCTGGGCCTTGGCATAGGCTGCCAGCCCCAACTCGGCCAATATCTGCCGTCTGAGGGCAAATCCGCGTTCAAACGCCTTATCTGGCGCCACCCAGGTTGAGCTAAGGACCAGCTTGCCGATGCGGGCCGGGCAGCGCAGGGCCATGATCTGTGCAACAGCCCCGCCCATGGACTGCCCGATCACATCTGCCTGATCCACGTCGAGATGATCCAGCAGCGCAAAGGCCAGATCGGCAATATCTTCCAGTGCCAACCGCCCATTGACCCCGGCAGAGCCGCCGCTGCCCGGGTAATCAAAAGAGATCACCCGAAAGTGCTGGTGCAAGATAGCCGCCGCCCCGGCCCAAAAGGCAGATTGCCCGCCAAGACCGGGGATCAGGAATAGCGGCGGACCAGCCTTGCTATCGGTAAAGGCGATAGGCCCGTGTTTGGAATTGAAATGCGGCATCCTGCATGTCCCGTTGGTTTGAGGCAGGTTAAGTCAGAAATTCATGATAAAAAATACCAGAATAAGTAGTAATATTACGAAGAAAGATTCATGAATGGATATGAACCAGACCGATTATCACCTATTCAAGGCCATCGTTGATGCGGGCAGTTTTGCCAATGCGGCCGAGATGCTTGGCAAAACGCCCTCGGGTCTGAGCCGCCGTCTGACACGGCTTGAGGACCGGATCGGTCAACGCCTGATCACCCGCACCACGCGACGCCTGACACTCACCGACAAGGGCGAGGCATTCTTGATCCATTGCACCAAGCTGATCGAGGATATGGCGCGGGCCGAAGCCGAGGTCGGATCGCCCGACGCCGAGTTGGCCGGTATTCTTAAAATCAAGATCATCGCCGCCTATGCCACACGCGGTTTTCTTCCGATACTCAACGGCTTTCAAACGGCATATCCCCGCATCGTTCCCTGGCTGATATCCGAAGGCACGGCAGATGGTGGGCAAGCGGACATATTGATCTCATCGGTCGACACTCCGGTTGGTCAGAACTGCCACATTCTCGAAGAAAATCCGTGGGTTCTGTGTGCCGCCCCGGCATACCTGGAGGCGCATGGAACCCCGCAGACGCCCGCAGATTTAAGTGAACATCGCTGCCTTGTTCTTGATATCGCGGGCAAAGTGCAGCGGCGCTGGCGCTTTCATGCCCAGGATGAAGTGATGGATATTCTTGTGTCGCCATGCCTGATCGGGTTTGGGGATACGATCCATCGAGCCGCCCGCGACGCCCGGGGTATCGCGCGCCTGGCCTCTTTCCTTGTGCGCCAGGATCTGGAAAACGGCGATCTTGTGCCTCTACTGTCAGAGTATTCAGGCAAGGGAAAACGGGCGATTTGTGCGCTGCCCGGCGACAGCGTTTCCCACCTGACCAAAGTCCGCGCGTTCTTCGATTACCTCTCCCGTTTTCACCGCAAAGACGGTGGCGGGGACTGAGCGCTTCGAACCTTCCTCGCGACAGTGGTGGCGATCGCGAAGAGGCAAAAAGCCGTCATTGGATAAACGCGCACCAGTGGACAAGAAAGGCTCCAACCAGCCATGGCCGGTATGCGGGACAAAGCGCCATTTCGCTGCGGCTGCGCCAAAGTCGGCTTCTCGCTTTGCTTTTAACTAGCGGTCGTTTTTTCTGTTGTCAGAAACAGTACAAGAATTGGTCAAATCTTTTTGCTCGTCGGTCGGTGCTTCCGTCGCATATCTCGACTCTGGGATGGCCACATGTCGTGCTGGAAGGAGAGTACTTATGAAAAACATAATTCCGCACTCATGTACGGCCCTGTCACCCTTTCGGATTAATCTCCTTGGTAGCGGACAAATTTCGAGTTAATATTGGCTTGCCAGGCTATGAGCATAAAGTCTCAATAGAGGGGTTTGTTCAGCCGTAATCATACAAGTGAACGCTATGCCAGAGCTTAGACATTGCCATAATTGCTATTTTTGGTCCGCTGTTCGGCAAAATGCCAACGACAACCCCAGAGAAGCCAAATGCCAACTGAATCCTCCGGAAGCTGAGAAGTCGCAACCCACAACCGGGCTCAATGATTTCTGTGGTTCTTGGCTTCATAAAGAAGACCCGCCACCATCGCGGCGTTTCACACTTGGCGCGGTCGCAATGCAAAGTCTTCCGGGGACAGTTCTTAAAACAGCGTTTGGCGCTCTGCTCGGTCCAATCGCGATGAAGGTTGATCCATCCGAGCTTTCGTCTAACTTTACGTCGGCTAAATTGATCGATGATGAGTTCCAGCACCAAGAGTGGAAGCGCGACGCGAGTTCAAAAGTCGAAATTCAGGTTTTTGTTGTAGTGGAAGAAGCCAACCCCATCCAGAAATCCATGTCGACGACTTGAACAAGAGGATCGCGTGCGCAGGCGAATGGAGTGCCGAGGGGCGGGGTATGCATAGATCATTCGCAAGCTTGGTGTTTAGCGTTCAACAGTGCTTATCGTGCTAAGGAGAAATAGAGTGAGTTTGTTGATAGTTCGGGTTGGAGTAGCTGCATTGGTACCGCTGGTCTGGAGCGGACAAGTATATGCTTGCGAGTATGAACAGCGCTCTATCCATGACGCACGGGACGCGTCGAAGGGTGGTTTTGTCATACTCGTCGGTGTCGAAGGGTATGGAGCCTCTGCTCTGTGTGGTGCTGGCGGTGGCTTCAGAGTGCGGGCTCTGGCCGAGCTTCTCTCAGAAAGAACAGGCTACGCAGCATACATATATCAAGGTGAAAGAGAGCGGACAGTTCTTTTCATCAATGATCAAGCCCAGTTAGACATAACCGATGTGGAGATAGACATAATTCTAGCCAATACAGATGTATTACTTGAAAAAGGTGGCTTGAATTACGAGCGATAAGGTGATGCTGGGGCTCGCGCGGTTCGCACCTATAATGATTATTTCGACAACAACACAAATGATAGAAAGCGGCACAGGCCGTAAGAAGCCTGGCACTGAGATTGCAATAAATCAGGTGCCACAAACCCTAGGCAAAGCGTTGTTTTATTTTAGCCGTTTTTGGTCTGGCAACGGAAGCGGACATTTGTGCACTGCGCTGCATTCAACACTTTGGGCTCAAAGCCGTCGTTCCGGTCTGGCTCATGCGGTCACTCGCGTAGTTGCCATTCTTCCCAGATGAACGGGTAGCACCAGGCGCAGTCGTGGCTGGCCTGCATTGCGGCGCGGATGTCTTCGCGGTCGGCGATCTGGCTTTCACCCTTAAGGTGGAACTGAACCTGCATCCGCTGGATGCGCTTTAGAATGCCAGCCCGCATCAGCGCTGGCAGCAGATCGTATTCCGCGCCGCCGATGTTGAATTTGACCAGGTCGATATGCGGGAAATCGAACGTGTCGAAATAGCGTTTCACCGACACGACATCGACCGTCGCTTCGACGCCACTGATGGATTCCTCGGGCAGGGGCAGTTTTCCCTCGGCCGAGCCAAGCGCGTAGTCATAGACCTTGACCCGGTCATCCTGACGATACTTGTCGCGCAGGTCGGCGGCCTTGCGGGGGTGCGGTTCAAACAGGTGAATGGTGCAATCGGGTTGCTGGATCAGCACGATATCGGCCCATTCGCCCTTGCCGCCGCCGAAATCGAACACGGTGCCGCCCACGGGCACGCTCATGTAATCGTAAAGCAGCGTATGGCCCCGTTCGCCGCGCCACAGCCGCAGGGCGTCATAATAACCGTCTTTCCAGGGATGCTGGCGACGATCCCGCCAATTCTTCAGCACGTCCAAAGGTTAGTCCTTAAAATTTACTACCTACATCTCTAAGCAGAGCCGCCCGCGCGCGCAAGCCCGCCTCAGAGCAGATCTGCGGTTGGTGCATTTGTGCCAAGCCCGACCTTGATGCGCAATTTGGCCCGTGCCCGCGCCAGTCGGGACATCACCGTACCCAGGGGCAGGCCGGTGATTTTTGCCAGCGACAGGGGGCTGGTTTCACCCGACGCGACCAGCTGCATCAGCTGTGCCTGCGGATCGGGCAGCTTGGTGATCGCGACCTCAAGTTCATGCACCGCCAGCGTGGCAAAAACATCCGGTGCGGTCGGTTCATCCACCTCGTTCAGCTCGGCCCCCGGCACCTGATCGCGCAGCCATTGTCGGTACTGGTTTCGCAGCGCGGTCATGGCATAGGCGCGCAGGTCTTCGATATCGTGATCCTCTTGCAGGCGTGTCCAGAGTTTCAGCAGGACCTCCTGGCACAGATCCTGCGCCTGATCGCGGTTTCCCGTCAGATGCCGCGCCAGGCTGGCCATTTGCGGCATCAACGCGACAAGGGCATCGGGCAATTTGGTCGGGCAGGGCATGTCAGCATCTCCTTATGGATCAAACTGATGCATAACCTGCGCCCTCAAACCCTTGTTTTCAAATGGGGAGATTCCGCCGATTGCAACAGGTGCGCCTTTTTGGGCGGGCTTCTGCCTGTTGCAACCTATGCGATAGGCGCTCTGCCGCGCGGGGGCAGGATGATGGCTTTCAGACCGGACGCAAACCCGGCATTTGACGTCTTCATACACAAGGGTCGCGAAACGCGCGCCCCGTCGCAAACTTGTCCAAGGAGACATTAAATGACCAAGTTTATCGTAATCCTGCTCGGGCTGGGCGTTCTGGCCAATTCCGCCATTGCCATGGGCGAAAAGGCGATCGAGGTGGATGCAAACGGCGACGGGCTGATGACCGTTGATGAGGTTCAGGCCGTTTATCCCGACATCACCGCCGAAGTGTTTGCCGAGGTCGATACCAACAATGACGGCGCACTCGACGATGCCGAAATGATTATGGGACAGGAGAAAGGCCTGATCCCGACGCCAAGTGACGGCTGAAACAAGCTGTCACGCTCCCCCGGGTCCACCGTTCCCCAGATAGCGGATCCGGGGGAATATCGCGACCATGCGCATCCCTCCCGCACTGCGTAGACCGCTAGGTCGCATATCACGCCGCCCTCGACACCGGTCGGGGGCGGCGGTTTTTCAGGCTCAGACCGCCTGTTCTTGCGTGTCGGCCTTGTCTTCTTCGGTATCTTCCTCGGCAAGCGGATAGATCGTCCAGCCGGTGATGCCGAACAGGATCGTCACCAGCGGTGACAGCCAGCAGAAGAAGGCGAAGGGCAGGTAAGCCAGCGTGGCCACGCCCAGGGTCGCCGCCTGATAGGCCCCGCCCGAGTTCCAGGGCACGAGGTTCGCCGTTACCGTTGCTGAATCCTCGACGGCACGGCTCAGGTTTTCGGGCGCCAGACCACGATCGCGGTAGGCTTGCGCATAGGTGCGCGCGCCCATCACGATGGCCATATACTGGTCGCACAGGATCAGGTTCGCCCCGATCGACGTCAGCACGGTCGACACGATCAGTGAGCCTTGTGACTTTGCCGCCGCCAGAATGCGGTCGGCAATCGCCTTGAGCTGATTGGTCCGCTCCATCACGCCGCCAAACATCATCGCGACGATAACAAGGCTGATCGTATACAGCATCGAGTTCATGCCACCACGGCTGAGCAGGCTGTCCACATCCTCGATACCGGTCTCCGCGGTGAAGCCGTTGAAGGACACGTCCAGCAGGGTCTCGTAATTGGCGCCTTGCAGGCCAACCGCGCAGAGCGCCCCGGCCAACACGCCAAGGGTGATGCCGGGAATGGCCGGCATTTTCTTGAAACTGACGACCAGAACCAGCACTGGCGGCAACAGAAGCACCGGGTTGATGGTGAAATTCTCGTTGAGCGTATTGAGCATGGTTTGTACCCGCTCAACCTCACCCTCGCCGCCGCCATAGGACATGCTGATCACGATCTCGATGATCAGGGTCAGGGTAATGCTGACGCCGGTGGTGTAGGACATGTGCTTGATATGCGTGAACAAATCCGTGCCCGCCATGGCCGGGGCCATGTTGGTGGTGTCCGAGAGCGGCGACATTTTATCGCCAAAGTAAGCACCCGAGAGCACCGCCCCTGCGACCAGCGGCAAGGGAATGCCCAGGCCGCCCCCGATGCCCATCAGCGCCACGCCGATGGTGCCAGTGGTGCCCCAGCTTGTACCGGTGGCCAGCGAGGTGATCGCACAGATCACTACGGCGGCAGGCAGAAAGATCGACGGTGACAGCAATTGCAGCCCGTAATAGATCAGCGTCGGCACCACGCCCGCCAGAATCCATACGCCGATCAGCACGCCCACGATGATCAGGATGATCATGGCGGGCAGGGCGTTGTTGATGCCGCGCACCATTCCGTTCTGAACGTTTTGCCAGCTGAACCCACAGCGCAACGCCACAAGGCTGGCCACGACCACGCCCAGAAGCATCGGGATATGCGGATCAAGCCCGTAGACCACGATTGATACGCTGATGCCCGCAACAAGCGAGAAAAGCGAGATCAGGGCCTCGATCATCGTCGGTGCACGCGCACCGGCAGGAATGTCAGTCTTCATTGTCCTCTCCTTTATTTTTGTTGGCTAAAATGCCGAATAATCACTGGGCACAAAGGTACGGGTCCCGAACACTGCTTTCGCGTTCAGGTAGAATAGCCGGGTTTTGTCCCGGCCTGTTAGTTTTTTGGAATCAGGATGCTGCGCGTTGCAGCATACCGAAAAGGTCGCGCGGATCGTCGGGATCGGCCAGCAGGTCAAGCTCGATGAAACGCTCGGTCCCCTTGATCCGGTCACGCACGAACCGCAGGGCGCTGAAATCCTCGATCGCAAAGCCGACCGAGTCGAACAGCGTGATCTGCCGGTCGCTGGTGCGGCCCTTGGCGGTGCCATTGATCACTTCCCACATCTCGGTGACGGGGAAATCATCGGCCATCTGCTGAATCTCGCCTTCGATCCGGGTTTGCGGCGGGTATTCCACGAACACGTCGGAACGGGAAAGGATGTCCTTGTGCAGTTCGGTCTTGCCAGGGCAGTCGCCGCCGATGGCGTTGATATGCACGCCCGCGCCGATCATGTTGTCGGTCAGGATCGTGGCATATTGCTTGTCGGCGGTGCAGGTGGTGATGATCTGCGCGCCTTCCATGCTGTCTTCGGCGGTCTTGCAGGCCACGACATTCATGCCCCAGCCTTCCAGGTTCCGCGCGGCTTTTTCCGTGGCGGCCGGGTCAACGTCATAAAGGCGTACGGTGTCCACGCCGCAGATCGCTTTCATGGCAAGGCTCTGGAATTCCGATTGCGCGCCATTGCCGATCATCGCCATCGTGGTCGCACCCTTGGGCGCAAGATGTTTGGCAACCATGGCCGAGGTCGCTGCGGTACGCAGCGCTGTCAGCACGGTCATCTCGCTCAGAAGCACCGGATAGCCGTTGCCCACATTTGCCAAAAGTCCAAATGCCGTAACGGTTTGCAGGCCTTCCTTCATGTTCTTTGGGTGGCCGTTGACATATTTGAAGCCATAGACTTCGCCGTCGGAGGTTGGCATCAATTCGATCACGCCTTCTTCGGAATGCGAGGCCACGCGCGGGGTCTTGTCGAAGAGTTCCCAGCGTTTGAAATCGGCCTCGATGTAATCGGCCAGACCGATCAGCATGGGTTCGACCCCGATGTGATGCACCAGCTTCATCATGTTGTCGACGGAAACGAAGGGCACCAGCGCCTTGTCGGAGGGGGCAAGATTGTTCATGTCAGTTACTCCTTGATTGGGGGCGGCGGGCCAGATGCAGACCCGCAATCATGCAGCGGGCCGAGCCGCCAGCGCTTTCAATGGTGGGCAGGTCCAAAGGCACCAGCCGCACGGATTTTTCCAGAGTGGCGATCTGATCGGCGTCCAGCGCCGCCAATGCCCGCGCCGAAAGGGCCAGGATGAGCCCGTCGGGGGTTTCCAGTTCAATCGCGTTCCCGGCGAATTCGGCGATCTGGTATTGGCTGAGCGCGATGACCTCGCGGCGGGTTTCTTCCAGCCGCTCGCGGATCGTGGCGCGGCGTTCGTCATCCGGCACCATATCAAGCCCGACCATCGCCACCTCGGTGCCAATCGCCATGAGGACATTGGTATGGTAGACCGGCGTGCCGCTGTCATCGACCGCGTCAAACACGATGGGTTCATAGCCGAAGCGCGTGCAGAACCGTTCCAGCAGGATCGGATCGGCCCGGTGCGACCGCGCCACGAAGGCCAGCCGCCCGATGTGGTCCAGTACCATCGCGCCGGTGCCTTCCAGCGACAGCCCGTCCGGCTCAAGCCCCGAATAATCCGTCACCTCGGCCACGCGGTAATCGCGTTTGAGCATCTCGATCACATCCCAGCGGCGTTCGCGTCGCCGGCTTTCCGCATACATCGGGTAGATCGCCACATGGCCGCCCGAATGGGTGGAAAACCAGTTATTGGGAAAGATCGAATCCGGTGTATCCTCGGCCGCGTCCTGAAACACATGCACTTCGACACCGGCGTTGCGCAGGCTGGCGACGGCCCCGTCGAACTCGCCCTGTGCCCGTGCCGCGACCTCATCCGCCGTCAGGTCGGGGACCGACTGGAACCGGTTGTCGCCCGCGGTTTCGGGGTTGGGATGAAACCGGTTGGGCCGGATCATCACAACGCTTGATGGTGCCTGAACGCTCATGAAAACGCCCGTGTCGGACGGTCGAAGACGCGGCGGCCAAGGGCCGACGCCGCCAGATCCACCATCACCTGTGCGGTGCGCCCGCGCTCGTCCAGGAAAGGGTTCAGCTCAACCAGGTCAAGCGAGGTCATCAGCCCGCTGTCGCAGATGATTTCCATCGCCAGATGCGCCTCGCGCATGGTGGCACCCCCAGGCACGGTGGTACCGACGGCGGGCGCAAAGCTGGGATCAAGGAAATCCACATCAAGCGAGACGTGCAGATCGCCGCCCGCCTTGGCCACCAGATCAAGGAAGCCTGAAAGTGGCCGGGCAATGCCGGTTTCGTCAATCGCGCGCATGTCGTGGCAATGAATATTGGTGGCTTGCAGCTTCTCGCGCTCCGGCCCATCGACCGAGCGCAGGCCCAGAAGGCAGATCTGATCCTGCGGCACCGGGTTCTGCACTTCGGGGAAACCGTCAAACCCGTCGAGGCCCGCCAGGTAGCCCACGGGCGTGCCATGCAGGTTGCCCGAGGCGGTTGAATAGGGGGTGTGATAATCGCTATGCGCATCCAGCCACAGCACGAATTGCGGGCGTCCGACATGGGCGGCATGGTTGGCCACCCCGGTGACCGACCCCAGCGACAGGCTGTGATCGCCCCCCAGAAAGATCGGAAGGCCGTTTTTCATCGCGTCCTGTGCCGCATCGCGCAGCGTCATCGTCCAGCCAATGGTTTCCGCCGGTTTGATCAGGTGTTTCGGGGCTTCCTTGGGGGCGTCGACTTCGACCGGGCTCAGGTTGCCCATATCCACAACCGAATGGCCCAGGTCGGCCAGTGCCTCGGCAATGCCAGCAACACGGTAGGAATCCGGCCCCATCACGCAGCCTTGGCGTTTCTTGCCACTGTCTACGGGGGCACCAATCAGGATACAGGTTTTTTGGGTCATCTTGGCCTCGCTTTTCTGGATTTCCAGCATAATTGTGCCGAAATGGGTTGAAATGAACCCTATATTTTGCACTAATTGGGCCATGTTTTGCCGAAACGGAATTGAAAGGTTGCGAAATGGACGACACCGACCGCCGTCTGATATCGGCCCTGCGCCACGATGCGCGGGCCTCGCTTTCTGATCTGGCCGCGTCGCTGGGGGTCTCGCGGACAACCATCCGCGGGCGGATCGAACGCCTACGCCGTTCGGGGGAAATCGTGGGCTTTACCGTCGTGCTCAAGGGCGATGTGGCGCGCGATCCGGTGCGCGGACTGATGATGCTGGGGATTGAGGGGCGCGGGACCGAACGCATCCTGCGCCAGCTTTCGGGGATGAGCACGGTACGCGCCATTCACACCACCAACGGGCGCTGGGACGTGATCGTCGAGATCGGCACCGACACGCTGGAAGAGCTGGACCGCAACCTGGCCCATATCCGGCGGCTAGACGGTATTGCCCATTCGGAAACCAGCCTGCTGCTCAATACCCGCAAATCCTCGGCCTAGGCGGCCCTCATAAATGAGCCAACCGGCGCAAATTTCCCACTAACCAATTGGCCCTTGCGCCCGCATGTTCCGAGGATCGAAACAAGAAAGGATGCGACGATGGGATTGTGGAGCTTTATGAAGGATTCGGGCAAGAAACTGTTTGGCGGCGACGAAGAGCCGTCGGCAGAAGTGCTTGAAAGAGAGATTGCCGATCTGGGTCTCAGCACCGAGGGACTGGATATCTCGGTCGAGGGTGACAAGGTCAAGGTGGCGGGCATGGGCGTCAGCCAGGAAGTGCGCGAAAAGGTCATGCTGGCCGTGGGTAATGTGGCCGGTGTTGCCGCGGTCGAGGATGATGGCGACGGTGCGGGCACGGTTTTTCACACGGTCGAAAGCGGCGACACCCTGTCGGCGATTGCCAAGAAGACCCTGGGCAGCGCCAACCGCTATAACGAGATTTTCGAGGCCAATCGCCCGATGCTGATCCACCCGGACAAGATTTACCCGGGCCAGGTGTTGCGCATCCCGCAGGACGGCGCGGCCTGATAGAAAGATCGAGAGAGCGCCCCGGTGGCGCTCTTTTTTCGCGCCGATGCCGTTTCGGCAAAGGGTAGATTGCCGCCCCGTCGTGGCGATCAATCATACTGTGGTTCCAGAAATCTAGGCCGCAGTCGGTGCCCGAACCGCTTTCAGCCAGAAGAACACCAGAAGCAGCGAAATCAGCCCGTTCCAACTGGCCATCGACAGGCCCAGCATGTCCCACGGCACCTCGTCGCAGCGGATCAGCGGGGCCGCCATGATCTGATCGAAAAGATCATCAGTCGACACACCCGATACGCCCGAGGAGGTGCAGGATGTCGGTCCCTCCCACCATCCGCGTTCAACGCCGGTGTGATAAAACCCGATGCCCGCCGTCCCCAGCGCGGCCAATGCGCCGGCCAGGGGCAACACGCGGCCCGGCAGCATCAGGGCGATCACGCCGAGAGCGATGGCAATCACATGCGGCCAGCGCTGCCAGATACACAGCTTGCAGGGCGCCATACCGCCCAGATGTTGAAACGCGAACGCCCCGATCAGCAACAGGGCCGATCCGCCCGCCGCCATCATGATCCACCATTGCCGCGTCGTCATGCCTAGAGAAGCCTTACCATATAAAACCCACCGAACAGCAAAACCACAAACAGCACGGTCATCAAGCCCAACCGCTTTTCGATGAAATCACGAATGGGTGAGCCGAATTTCCACAGCAACCCTGCAACCAGGAAAAACCGCAAGCCACGGGCAATGAGCGAGGTGATGATGAAGGTCGACAGCGGCATGCCGGTCCATCCCGACATGATGGTGATTACCTTATACGGGAAGGGCGTGATACCTGCCGTCAGCACCGCCCAGAAGCCGAAATCGTTGAACCGGGTGTTGAATTCCCCCATCGCATCGGCCTTGCCCAGTGTCTCGAGTATGGGTTGGCCGATCTGTTCATAGGCCAAGGCGCCGATCGCATATCCCAGCAGGCCGCCCACGACCGACGCGATCATGGCCACCGCCGCCACCAGCCAGGCCCGGCTGGGCCGCGCCAAGATCATCGGGATCATCAGCACATCGGGCGGGATCGGAAAGACCGAGCTTTCGACGAAGGCCACAACTGCCAGCACCCACAGCGCGCGCGGGTGATCGGCCATGCGAATGGTCCAGTCATAAAGGCGTCGGATCATGGGGCGGGGTCTTTTCGCAGCGTCATGCCGCCTCAGACCATGCAGGGCAGGGCGGGTCAACCCCGCTGACTTTCTGAGACCCCAAAAAACCGTCGAACGGTACTGGACGCCGCCGCGGCTCTTGGGTAGAGCTATCCGCGTGCCCAAGTGGCGGAATGGTAGACGCAGGGGATTCAAAATCCCCCGCCTTAACGGGCGTGCCGGTTCGAGTCCGGCCTTGGGTACCAGCTTTCCGCATCCGTGAATGAACGGTCCGTCGATTCGGCGGGCGCCGTTTGTTTGTTTCCATATCTGCAATGGTTCGGCGCGATCATGGGTATTGGATCGGGTTTGCGAAAATGCGTTTCGGCAATGTGACGAAAAAGTGTCGGCATGGTTACCGGCCTCTCCGGCTGTTTCAGGGTCGCGATGCCAAATAACCCCTAGGTTGCAAATTTCTGAAAAAATGCGCGAAAAATACTTGTTTGAATCAAATTCTATCCGTATGGGGATTACGTGGGGTAAGCTCAGGGTTGTCTAGAAGTGCTTATGAATATTAACGAATTCGCGCCACCACGAAACGTTGCTGACAATTTTCCGACATTTTTCGCTTTTTTGAAAACACCCGTTTGCTACAACTGGTCTGCCCAACTGGGGGGCGATGTTTGTAGGTCACGGGGGCGACCGCACAAAACGCGCATCATCAAAGATGCGGGAGAGGTGCGCGCGCTTGGCCATGTTTGGCACTGCGTGATGCGCACCGGATTGCGACATGTTTTCGCGCGATCCTTTCCATCGTCGGACGGTGGATCATCTCCCGACCAGCACATGAGGTGCGCGCAGTATGCCCGGTCCCGGGTTCTCAGGATCGGGTACAGGTAAATGGTTTCTGTGGTCTGGCCATTCGGCACCGGCCAGCCGCAGCGTAGGAGAAGATGATGTCGAATAATTTCGATGATCCGTTTTCGGCCAATTTGATCGGGCTGTGGGATTTTCTGAATACCGGCCCGAAGGAAGATACCGGCCTGGCTGACGGTGTTGCCCAGAACGGTCACCTCCAGGGGGATGCCTCGATCTCGGACGAGGCGCTTCATACCGGTGGCTGCGGCATGTTCGAGGTGAACGGCGGCAATGACGCGCCCTTCAACCTGGCCCAGGGCACGATCGCGGTTGAATTCACCCAGGACAATCATATCGGATCGTCCCCCGATACCATCGTCAACCGCGGCGAACAGGCGGATTACAACAAGGAAGGCTGGTTCGAGATCAGCGTCACCCGCGATGGCGCGGTGCAGGTCTGGCATGCCGACAATGGCCTCACCGCGAACCTGACAACCGGCCCGGGCTTTTTCGACGAAGGTGATACCGTCAAGGCCAGCTATTCCTGGTCACCCGAAGGTGGGCTGACCTTTGAGGTCAGCAACCTGACCCAGAATACCGATGTCACGGTCACGGCCGATAACCCCGGCCTGACAATGGATGTCACCGACGATGACGACGAAAGCTGGACCTTCGGCGCGCGCGAGGTTGATGACGGCCGATATGGCAACCATTTCGACGGCTCGATTGATTATGTCGCGGTCTACAACACCGATATCGCCACTGGCGGTGGCCTCGCACCAGAGGCCGAAAATGACGCGGCTTCGGGTGACGAGGATACCGCGATCATCATCGACGTGCTGGGCAATGACAGCGACCCCGATGGCGATCCGCTCAGCGTGACCGAGGCGTCCGATGGGGCCAACGGGACCACCTCGATCAACCCAGACGGCACCATCACCTACACGCCCGACCCGGATTTCAACGGTGAAGATACGTTCAGCTACACGATCAGCGATGGCGACGGGGGCACCGATACGGCCACGGTGACCGTCACGGTAGCGCCGGTCAATGATGACCCCGAGGCCAACCCGGATACCGCGTCGGGGGACGAGGACACCGATATCGTGATCGACGTTCTGGCCAATGATACCGATGTCGATGGCGACCCGCTGACGGTGATCGAGACGACCGATGGCGCCAATGGCACCACCTCGATCAACCCTGATGGCACCATCACCTATACGCCCGATCCGGATTTCAACGGGGTCGATACGTTCAGCTATACGATCAATGACGGGTCGGACGGGTTTGATACCGCCACCGTGACCGTGACGGTCGGGCCGGTCAATGACCCGCCCGAGGCCAATGATGACAGCGCGACAACCGGCTTTCAGGCCGATGTCGTGATCGACGTTCTGGGCAATGACAGCGATGCGGATGGTGATCCACTGACGGTCACCGCCGCCGATGATGGGGCCAATGGCACCACCACGATCAACCCCGACGGCTCGATCAGCTATACGCCCGATGCCGGGTTCACCGGCGACGACACGTTCAGCTACACGATCAGCGATGGGCAGGGCGGCACCGACACGGCGACCGTCACCGTAAGTGTTGGGCCCGATCTGCGCGATGGCATTGTCGATGGCACCACTGGCGACGATCTGATCGACATTGCCTATACCGGCGATCCCGAAGGCGATCGCATCGACGCGATGGATGAGATCCTGCCGGGTGAAGGCCCCAATGACGACATCGTTCGTGCCGGGCGCGGTGATGATACCGTGCTGGCGGGTGACGGCGATGATGATGTCCGTGGCGGCGGCGGCGACGATCTGATCTTCGGGGGTGTCGGCGCGGACGAGCTTGCCGGCAACCGGGGGGCGGATACGCTGATCGGTGGTGCGGGCGACGATACGATCACCGGGGGCCGGGGCGCTGACGACCTGCTGGGCGGGGCCGATCAGGACACCTTTACCGGTATCACCGCGGGCGATGTTGTCGATGGCAATGAAACCGGCGTTGACTTTGACACGCTCGATCTGACCGGCTCGGCCCAGTCCGAAAACCCAGGCGGCGGTCTGCGCGTCACCTACACCTCGCCGGATCAGGAAGATGGCTTTGTCGAGTTTCTGGATGCGGGTGGCGATGTCACCGGCACGATGCAATTCGCCAATATCGAAAATGTCATCCCCTGTTTTACGCCGAACACGGTAATTGCAACGCCGCGCGGTGAACAACTGGTGCAGAACCTGTCCGTCGGTGACCGGGTCATCACCCGCGACAACGGCTTGCAGGAAATTCGCTGGATCGGCAAACGCAGCCTGTCGGGTGCCGAGTTGCAGCAGGCCCCGCATCTGAAACCGATCCTCGTCCGGGCGGGCTCTCTTGGTCTGGGGCTGCCAGAGCGCGATCTTCTGGTCAGCCCGCAGCACCGGATATTGGTGAACAACGACAAGACGGCGCTTTATTTCGAAGAGCGCGAAGTGCTTGCCGCGGCCAAACATCTGACCGGCATGGACGGTGTGGATGAGGTCACGACAAGTGGCACGACCTATATCCACTTCATGTTCGACCAGCACGAAGTCGTTCTGTCGAACGGCTCTTGGACCGAAAGCTTCCAGCCCGGTGATCAGGTATTGGACGGGATGAGCGACGATCAGCGCGACGAGATTTACGATCTCTTCCCGGAATTGCGCCATCAGGCGGGTCTGCACGCCTATCAGGCCGCCCGCAAATCACTCAAACGGCACGAGGCGCGGCTTCTGGTCAAATAACGAAATGCAGCCGGTCGGCCTGTATTCAGGCGGACCGAGGGATCGGACCCTGGGGGGGATGCGCCGATTTCAAAAGGGACAATCCCGGTCAGAGGCCGGGATTGTTTCGTTTCCAGCTCGGTCGCTGCCGCCCAGTGCGCAGGCGCCAGGCGTCCCAGTCCTCGGGCGTGTCCAGATCGGTCGTGGCGCGCAGGCCGGGCAGGGGGACCGTATCCACCTTCTCGCCCACCATCACGACCCGTGCGCCCTGATCGCCGCCCAGCCCGCTTAAGGCGCGAAACAGCCGCGCGGGGAAAATCACCGGATGTCCGGCCTGCCCGTTCATATCCGTTGCCCGCACCACATTGCTGCCGTCAAAGGCATGAGTCATCCGGATCAGATCATCGACCTCGATCTCGGGCATGTCGGCGGGCAGGATCATCATGCCCTTCGCGCCGCGCTTGGTGGCAAAGCATACCGCCGCCCGGATGGATGCGCTCATCCCCTCATCCGCGTCATCGACCATCAGCATGTCCAGCCTGTCGGCCACCATGCCCTCGACAATTGCGGTACGGTCGGGCCGGTCCGGCGGCAGCGCCACCACGACATTCGCCTCCGCCCGAAGCGCGATCGAAACCTGACGTGCCAGCAAAGGCTGGTAGTCAATCAACTCCAGCAGCTTGTCGCGCCCCCGCATCCGGGAAGAGGCCCCCGCCGCGGGGATCAGGATCAGCATCAGCCCCGCATCCGCGCGCCATCCGCATCAAAAAGCGGCTGGGTGATCAGTCGCGCCGGGCGCATCTCGCCCAGGATTTCGATGTCAACATTCAGGCCATCCTGCGCCTTGGCGGCCGGGATCAGGCCCAGGGCAATCGACTTGCCCGCATAATGCGAATACCCGCCCGAGGTGCAGAACCCTTCGACCGTGCCGTCGATCCAGATGGGCTCATAGGCGGCCACATCCGCATCCAACGCATCGACCTCAAACGCACAAAGCTTGCGCGCCGCCCCGGCATCGCGTTCCGCTTTCGCCGCCTCCCGGCCGATAAACTCGAAATTTTTGTCGAAACTGGTAAAACGGTCCATGCCGGTCTCTCCGGGCGTGTAATCGGGTGAAAACTCATTCAGCCACGAGCCGAAGAATTTATCAAGCCTCAGTGACATCATCGCCCGCATGCCAAACGGGCGCATGCCATGCGGCTGGCCCGCCGCCCACAGCGTGTCCCACAGGCTGCGCTGTGCCATCGGATCGCAGTAGATCTCGTAGCCCAGATCGCCGGTATAGCTGACCCGCTGGATCAGGCAATCGACCATGCCCACGGTGGCATGGCGCAGATCCATGAATCGCATGTCGCCCAGATCATCCCGCGTGCAGGCCAGCAGCACCTCGCGCGCCTTGGGCCCCGCAATCTGGAACCCGTTCAGCCGGTCGCTGATGTTCTCGACGATCACACCCTTGACCTCATTGGCCTCGAACCAACGCATGTGATTGGCCTGCGCGCCATAGGAGGCGGTTAGCTGAAACGCCTCGTTGCTCAGGCACGAGATGGTGAAATCGCCAATCATCCGCCCCTTGTGGCTGAGCATCGGTGACAGGCTGATCCGCCCCGGCTTGGGTAGACGCCCCGCCATGATCCGGTCCAGCCAGATCCGGGCATTGCGGCCCGTGACCAGATATTTGCCGAAATTATGCACCTCGTTGATGCCCACGGCCTCGCGCACGGCCTTAACCTCGCGCGCCGTGGCCTCGAACGCGTTCGAGCGGCGGAAAGACGGGGTTTCATAGCGCGGCTCGTCACCTTCGGCGAAGTAATTGACCACCTCCAGCCCGTATTGCTGCCCCCAGACCGCGCCCATGCGGTCAAAGACGTCATACATCGGCGTCTGGCGGAACGGACGCGCGGCGGGCAGTTCCTCGTTCGGGTAAGCGACCGAGAAGCGTTTCTGATAGTTTTCGATCACCTTGGGGCGCGTGTAGCCGGGCGTGATCCAGTCGCCATAACGCGCCACATCCATCGCCGTCACGTCACGCTCGCATTCCCCCTCGACCATCCACTGCGCCAGCATCAGGCCGACACCGCCGCCCTGGCTGAACCCGGCCATGACACCACAGGCCGACCAGTAATTGCGCATCCCCGGCACCGGCCCGATCAGCGGGTTGCCATCGGGGGCAAAGGTGAACGGCCCGTGAATGACCGATTTCACGCCCGCGCGTTCCAGCGCCGGAAAGCGGCGATAGGCGAATTCGATACTGTCCTCGATCTTGTCCAGATCGTCAGGCAAGAGTTCATGGCCGAAATCCCAAGGCGTGCCATCGACGGCCCAGGGTTTGCAGGGCTGTTCGTAAAACCCGATACAAAGCCCGCGCCCTTCCTGCCGCAGATAGCTTTCGCCCGCCGGGTCCATCACATGCGGGTGCTCCTCGTCGCGGTCGACGATCTCGGGCACCTCGTCGGTGACGATATATTGGTGTTCCATCGGGTGCAGCGGCAGGTAGACCCCGGCCATCGCCCCCACCTCACGCGCCCAGAGGCCGCCGGCATTGACGATGTGTTCGGCGTGGATCGTGCCCTGTTCGGTCACCACATCCCAGGTGCCGTCATCGCGCGCATTGGTTTCGATCACCTTGCACTGGGTTTCGATGGTGGCCCCGCCCATCCGCGCGGCCTTGGCATAGGCATGCGTGGTGCCCGACGGGTCCAGATGCCCATCAAGCGGGTCGTAAAGCGCGCCCAGGATGCCATCGGTATTGGTAATCGGTGCGATCTTGCGAATGTCTTCGGGGCCCACGATCTCGGTCTCCAGGCCCATGTAGCGATGCTTGGCACGCTCGGCCAACAGCATGTCGAACCGGTCCTTGTTATCCGCCAGTGTCACACCGCCCACATGGTGCAGCCCGCAGGACATGCCGGTGATCTCTTCCAGCTCTTTATACAGCTTGATCGTATAGCCCTGTAGCGCCGCCATGTTGGTATCGCCGTTCAGCGTGTGAAACCCGCCCGCCGCGTGCCATGTACTGCCGCTGGTCAGCTCGGACCGTTCAATCAGCATCACATCCGACCAGCCCAGCTTGGTCAGGTGATAAAGAACGCTACAGCCGACAACGCCGCCGCCGATCACTGCCACTCTTGTCGTGGTTTGCATGAGACCTCTCCCCCAAGTTTTTGTCAGCCTCGCCCGCAGTCACAATATCGGCCCGCCAGAAAACGACAAGCCGCGTCGTATGTGGGTAACGGCATACTGCGAAAGGTCCGCATCTGTACCAAAATCACCAATTTTGTACCTGATGACCGAAATCCGACAGAACCTGACGCATTCCTTAACCGTTTTTCTGACTCGATGGCTAAGCTTGTCGCGAAAGGGCAACCGTGCCGTTTGCAGAATCGGCACTCTGGCCCAACGGACAACAAGGGATGAACCATGAAAACCCATGCACAGGCAGTAGTCATCGGCGGCGGCGTCATCGGATGCTCGATCCTCTACCACCTCACCAAACTGGGCTGGACCGATGTTGTCCTGCTGGAACGGGACGAGCTGACCTCAGGGTCGACCTGGCACGCGGCGGCCAATATCCACGGGCTGCATGACAGCGCTAATATCAGCCGCCTCCAGCATTACACGATGAACCTCTATAACTCGCTCGAGGAAGAAACCGGCCAGTCCTGCGGCGTTTTTCAGCCCGGATCGCTTTATCTGGCGCAGACCGAGGCGCGCGAACATCAGCTTAAACTGCAGGCCGCGAAGGCCAAGCTTTACAATATGAACTTCAGCGAGATCACCCGCGACAAGGCCGAAGAATTACACCCGCTGGTCAATTTCGACGGCATCCGCTGCATCATGTGGGAACCCGATGGCGGCAATGTCGACCCGTCGGGCGTGACTAATGCCTACGCGGTCGGTGCGCGTCAGCGCGGCGCCGAGATTTACCGGTTCACCCCCGTCACCGGCACCATCCAGAAACCCGACGGCACCTGGACGGTCGAAACCCCGAAAGGCAATATCGAAACCGAATGGGTGATCAACGCGGCGGGCCTCTGGGGCCGTGAAGTTGCGGCACTTGCGGGGATCGAACTGCCCCTGCAACCGACCGAACACCAGTATTTCGTGACCGAAACCATCGACGAGATTGACGCGATGGACCGCCGTCTGCCCTCCGTCGCCGACCGTGATGGCGAATACTATCTGCGGCAAGAGGGCAAAGGCCTGCTGATCGGCGCCTATGAGCAGGAGATGAAGTTCTGGGCCGAAAACGGCACGCCGCTTGATTTCGCCCATGATCTTTTCGCCGATGATCTGGACCGGATCATGGATAACGTCATGCGCGCGATGGACCGTGTGCCCGTCGCTGCCGAAGCGGGCGTCAAACGCGTGATCAACGGCCCGATGATCTGGTCACCCGACAGTAACGTGATCCTCGGCCCTGTGCCGGAGCTGAAGAACTACTTCGTCTGCGGCGGCATCATTCCCGGCTTCAGCCAATCGGCAGGCATGGGCCTGATGGTGGCGCAATGGCTGACCACGGGCGAGATGGAATATGACATGTTCCCCTGGGACATTGCCCGTTTCGGCCTTTGGGCCAACAACAAGGAATTCGTCAAGGCCAAGGTGCAGGACCAGTACGGCCACCGTTTTGCCATTCACTACCCTAACGAGGAACGCACCGCCGGTCGTCCGCTGAAAACCCGTCCGGTTTACGAAATGCAAAAGGACATGGGCGGCGTATTCGGCCTCAACTACGGCTGGGAACACCCGCAATGGTTCGCCGGAGAGGCGGGCGCGAAGGACACCAACGGTTTCACCCGCCAGAACTGGTGGGGACCCGTGGGCGAAGAGTGCAAGATGCTGCGTGACCGTGCGGGCATCATCGACATCTCGAATTTTGCCAAATACCGCTGCAAGGGGCCGGATGCCTCGGACTGGCTGAATTCGGTTTTTGCGAACCGGATGCCCAAGGGCATTGGCCGCTCGTGCCTGACGCCGCTGATCGGCGTGCGCGGTGGCATCGCCGGTGACGCCACCGTCACCCGCGTGGCCGAAGATGAATTCTGGATCGTCTCGTCGGGCATGGCCGAGCGGTATCACAAGCGCTTCTTCGATGCCGTTCCGCTGCCCGAAGGCACCACATTCGAAAGCTACACCGAGGCGATGTGCGGCTTCAACGTCGCCGGTCCCAAGTCGCGCGAATTGCTGCAACGCCTGACCAACACCTCGCTCGCGACCGAGGATTTCCCCTTCATGCGCTCGCAGCAGATCGAACTGGCCGGTGTCAAATGCCTGGCACTGCGCGTCAGCTTCACCGGTGATCTGGGCTGGGAACTGCACTGCGCCACCGAGGATCAGAAACGGCTTTACGAGGCGCTGATCGAGGCGGGCAAGGATTTCGGCGCTGGCCCCGTTGGCGCGCGTGCGCTGATGTCGATGCGGGTCGAAAAGGGCTATGGCTCCTGGAGCCGCGAATACAGCCCCGAATATTTCCCCCACGAGGTCGGGCTCGAGATGCTGTGCAAGATGGACAAGGATTTCCTCAACAAATCCGCCGCCGAAAAGGCGCTTGCCAAACCGACCCGCGAAAACCTCGTGCTCATCCACATCGACGAAGAGGCCACGAAGGCCTCGAATGCCGATGCGACGGGCGGCGAGCCGATCTTCAAGGATGGCAAGGGCATCGGTCGCGTCACCTCGGGCACCTATGGCTACACCGTTGGCATGTCGCTGGCACTTGGATATGTCCGCACCGGCACCGCCGAACCGGGTGACGAGGTCGAGGTGATGGTGCTGGGTCAGCCCCACAAGGCGCGCATCCTGACCGAGCCGCCGTTTGATCCCAAGGGCGAAAAACTCCGCGCCTGACCGGCCATCCCACGCACACCACACCCGGCGTCTTATGACTTGCACGCCGGGTGATCTGCTGTCTTTATCCTGAATCTGAGCGGGCCGCGCTGCGGGCCTGCCGATGTATGGGACAAAGTGACGGGGATCCTGGGTGTGACACGGGAATTTTTGCGTATTGCGGGCAGGGGTCTGATCCTCTTGCTGATGATCACGACCCTGACGCTTGTTGCCACCCCGCGGCAGCCCCACGCGCAGGAGGCGTCTGAACAGGCCGCCGCCGAAGACGCCGCCGCCGAAGAACTTGTCGCCCGGGCAAAAACAACCGTCGTCACGCTGGAGCCGCTGCTTGAAAGCCTGGCAACGCTCGAAGCCAATGCCGAGGAGCTATCGGCCCGGATCGAAACCGCATCCGAGGCGGAAAAAACGGCCCTGACCGAAGAATTCGAGGCGCTCCAGGCCGAAACCGACCGTGTCCGCGACCAGATCTCGATCGTCGTCACCGGCGTGTCGGAACAGGCCTATCTTGATGTTGAGGGCCAGGATTTCGACCTGCGCAGCGAATTCGAGGCACTGCTGGAGCCTTTCGTTTCAGGCCTCAAGGGGGCAACGGAAAACGCCCGCCAGATCGAACGCACCCGCCGCGCGCTGGCAGCCACCGAAAACCGCCTGTCGGATGCGGAACTGGCAGTCGAAAACAGCATGGCCGCAATTGCCGAAGCCAGCGACGAGGCGGTGCTGAAAGTCCTCAACCAGCAACTTGAGCTTTGGCAGGAACGCATCGAGATCAACCGCTCCCAATATGCCGCGCTGACCCAGCAACTGGTCGATCTCTCCTCGGAGCGGGCCACCAAAAAGCGCAACGTGAACTCCGCGATGAGCGAGTTTTTCCGGGATCGCGGCCTCAGCATCGCGCTGGGCCTTGCCGCCTTTGCCGGTTTTCTGGGCACCTGCCGATTGCTGCGCTGGGTGGCGATGCGGATCACCGGCCTGACCGGGCGGCCCCGAACATTTGCCGCGCGCCTGACCAACCTGCTGTTCACCGCTTTCACCGTTCTGGGCAGCTTTGTCGCGATGATCATCGTGTTCAACCTGCGCAACGACTGGCTGCTGCTGGGGCTTGCGACCTTGCTGACCTTTGGCCTGATCTGGGTGACGATCCGCATGCTGCCCAGCCTGATGGAACAGGTCACCGTGCTGCTCAATTTCGGCGCGGTGCAAGAGGATGAGCGCGTGCTGTTCAACGGCGTGCCGTTCCGTGTGGACAAGCTCAGCTTCTACACCGATCTGGTCAACCCGGCGCTTGATGGTGGTGAATTCACCCTGCCGGTGCGCGAACTTGTCGGCCTGCATTCGCGGCCCGCGGCGGAAAACGAATCCTGGTTTCCGTCCATGAAGGGCGACTGGGTGCGGCTGGCCGATGGCAATGCCGGTCAGGTCATGGCACAAACGCCCGAAATGGTCGTGCTGCACCTGCTGGGCGGCGCGCGCGTCACCTACCAGACCGCCGATTACCTGTCCCAGACACCCGAAAACCTGTCGCTTGGCTTTCGCGTCGAGGTCGAATTCGGCATCAGCTACCGCCATCAGGCCCAGGCCGCAACGACAATCCCCAAGACCATGCAGGCCGGGGTCGAGGAACACATGCGGGCCTTTCTGGACGAGGGCAACCTGCGCGCGGTCGAGGTTGAACTTCTGCGCGCGGGGGCCTCGTCGATCGACTACGAGGTCGAGGTTGATGTCACCGGTTCCGCCGCCCCCCGCTTCGAGGAGATCGAGCGTGAACTGGCCCGTGTGCTGGTCGTGCTGGCCACCGAACATGGCTGGGAAATCCCGTTTCAACAGGTTGTGCTGCATCGGGCCGATGGCTGACAGACAGCGCGTGGGCCGCCCTGCATTCCAGGTTGGAAAAATCATGGTCCCTTACGCCAGCGGATGTTATGCGACATGTAAGGGCGGGGGCGTTCCTCCCCGCGCCAGAAACGCTTAGAGCCGGGTTGTTACATGAGCGCGCAGTTTAAATCGGTTTTGGCCAGTTTCTCAAAACCCCGCCATTTCCTGCAAAACATCTATGCCGTTGCGGACGCGCGGATGCCGCATCATCTGGTCTATATGCGAAATCACAAGGCGGCCTGCACCTCGGTTATCCTGTCGCTCATGAAACACCGCGCCACGCTGGAGGGCGAGAACGTCGATGACCTGAACATTCGCGAGGTGCACGGCCGTCCCGCCGGAATTTTTGTAGACGTCAAGGCGCTCGGTGGCCCGGCAAGCCATGATCTTGTGCAAAGCCCGGAAAGCTTCACGTTTTCGTTCGTGCGTCATCCGCTGGAACGCGCCGCCTCGGCCTTCGCGGACAAGGTGGCGGGCAGTCCACGGCATCGGGCCAAGATCATGCGCACGATCGGCAAGTCGGGCGCTGATGACATCACCTTCCCCGAATTCATCCATGCGCTGACAACCAATCCGGCTGCGCTTGACCTCGACCGGCATTGGCGTCCACAGCACAAGGAACTGGCCTCTGGCCTGATCAGCTACGATTTTCTGGGTGCGCTGCCGAATATGGATCGTGATCTTCCGGCAATTCTGACTTTTGGGTTCGGGGCAGGGCAGAACGCCGTCGCCGACGCCCGCGATGCCTTTGGGCACAAGACCCGCAGCAAGGACCTGATTGACGAATTGTCGTCGACAGAAAAAAGTGCTTTCGAAGAGGTGATGGCACAGGATTACGCGCTTTACGAAGATGCGCTTGGTGCTGCGTTCACCGATGGCCCCTGAACAATTGTGCCAACTGGGTGACGGTCAGCGTTCGGGCAAACGCAGGGGCATCCCGACGGTCGTTGAAGATCAGCTTAAAGATATGCCAGCAATTTTCTGAAGTGACACCGGGCCACAAGCCCTAGCAGGGTGGCGTGCTAAGGAACGGTCTGGTTTTGGAAGCGTCAGGCATGCCGAACAGCTTCTTGTCAGCGGCTTGCACGTGAAACGGTTTTTTTCTCTGGCGATCATCCTGCCATCATGTCATCTGACAGGCGCTTCCCCGAAGGTCACCGATTGCCCGTCGGGGTTCATCACCAGCCAGCGCGCGGCGTAGAGCTGGTGTTCGCGGGTCTGCCAGCCCTGGTCGTCACAGCTGAAACGAGGGCGCCACGACCCCTCGATACGAACCGCGTGGCGGATCCGGTCCACATTGGGCGGTGCACTGTTTGGCCCGCCTGATACATGCGCGCGTTTCAGCATCATCTGCAATCGCGCGATCAGCGGTTTCGCATGTTCCTTGCGACGTCCGGGGAATACCACATCAATCGCGCCATTGCCGTCGACAAAGCCCTTGACCATGATGTCCTGACGCGAATTCCGCCCAAACATCGGTACCAGTTCGACCGTCATCTGAACCAGCTGAGTCTTGAATATCCCGGAATCCTCGTACCAGGGGGTCACTTCATGAGCAGGTTTTCGGCGGTCGTGCATCATCAAACTCTGTTGCCATCGGGTCGGGGCACAATTTGGTTACGCCGTGCCAGCGCGCGCAAAACCTACCATCAAAATCGTTAACGGGCGCTGAACCGGACCCTGCAAACCGGCAGGTTTTGGTGCGGAAAACGTACGGGTCGTACGCCGTGCCTTCCGGAACACCCGAAAGACGTACGTAACGCGCGTACAATCCGTACGGTGTGTCCGTTTTTCGCTGTCAGAGAGGGCGGATTTTCAGACGGGTGATGCGGTTGTCTTTCACCTCGACCACCTCGAACCGGAAGCGGTGAAAACTGAACACCTGACCAACCACCGGAATGATCTGTGCCTCGTGAATGACAAGGCCCGCAACGGTGTTTGCCTCCTCGTCCGGCAAGGTCCAATCGGTTGCGCGATTAAGGTCGCGGATCGTCATGGAACCATCGACAAGGTATTGATTATCCGCTGTTAATTCCAACGGAAGGTCTTCATCCTCGTCAAACTCATCGGTAATCTCACCAACGATTTCCTCAAGAATATCCTCAAGCGTGATCAGCCCTTCCAAGGTGCCATATTCATCCACCACAAGGGCGAAATGGCTTCGCATCCGCAGGAACTGACGCATCTGATCGTCAAGCGTCGTGGTCTCAGGCACAAAGTAAGGTTTGCGCGCAACGCTGCAAATATCAAAGTTTTCCAACGAGTTAAGCGACGCATTGGGACCAGTGACCAGCTTGTGCATCGCGCGCAGCAGGTCTTTGGCATGCACCACGCCGATGATGTTGTCGGGGTCGTTCCGGTAGACCGGAAGACGGGTGTGGTTGCTCTTAAGGCATTGTTTTAAAATGGCTTCCGGCTCGCTCTCCGCGTCAATCATCTCGATCTGAGACCGATGCAGCATGATCTCTTCCACCGCCCGTTCCCCCAGATCGAGCGCGCCCAGAATCCTGTCACGGTCTTCTTTTTCGACCACCCCTTCGGAATGCCCCAGATACAAGGCCCCAGCAATTTCCTCGCGTACCGCAAGGATATGACTGTCCGGATCTGTCTTGACACCAAAAAGGCCAAGCACACCGCGTACCATCCAGCGCACCATAGTCACGATGGGGGAAAAAACCCTTATTACAAACACGATAATCGGTGCCGTTCGCGCCGCCGCGGTTTCGGCATTGGTGATTGCATAGGTCTTTGGCAGCACCTCGGCGAAGATCAAAACCAGCAGCGTCATCACCAACGTCGCCAGCGCCACACCACTTTCTCCGAACAGTCGCGTGAACATCGCTGTGGCCAAAGATGTCGCCAGGATGTTCACCAGATTGTTGCCCAAAAGGACCGATCCGATCAGCCGTTCATTGTCCTCGGTGATCTCCAGCGCCTTCTCTGCACCGCTCGATCCCTTTTCGGCCTGAGACCTGAGCTTGCCCCGTGACGCAGCCGTAAGCGCGGTTTCGCTGCCCGAAAAGTAGGCCGAGAGCACCAGTAACAAGATAATCGCCACCGCGGTGACCCAAAATGCACCGTCGATCACAGATGAAGAAACTTCCATTGCCGCCTTTGTCCTTTTATCCAGTAGGGTTATGGGGTGCAGGAGCACGTCAATCAAGGGATCATCGGCAATGTATTTACGGGATTTGGGGCAGTTGGACGGGCCGGTGCTGTTGTTTGGTGGGCCGTATTCCAATTTGCCTGCGATGCGGGCGCTGATCGACCGGGCGCGCTATCATGGCATTGCTGCGGATCACATGATTTGCACCGGCGATACCGTTGCCTATTGCGGTCAACCCGCTGAAACTGTTTCGGAAATTCGAAAACTGGGCTGCACGGTCGTGGTGGGGAACTGCGAAAAACAACTGGCGCATGACCAGATGGATTGCGGCTGTGGGTTCGAAGAAGGCAGTAGTTGCGATCTGCTGTCGGCAGCGTGGTATGCCCATGCCGACGCCGAAATCGGTCGGGATGACCGCGACTGGATGCGGCACCTGCCAGATGTTGTGACCTTCTCTCATGGCGGAAAACGCTGCGCGGTTATTCATGGCGGGGTAAGGGATATCAGCCGGTTCATCTGGAAAGTCAGCCCCGAACAGGTTTTCTTAGAGGAAATCAAATATCTTCAAGAGGTTACGGGTCCGATCCAGATGGTAATTGCTGGCCATTCGGGTATACCGTTTCAGCGGCGTATTGGGGATGTTGACTGGGTAAATGCCGGTGTTATCGGGATGCCGCCCAATCGTGGAATGCCTGATACCTGCTACGCATTGATGGCGAATGGTCGGGCGCCAGTTCTACGCCTGGTATATGATCATGCGGCGACGGTCGAGGACATGCGCCAGAAGGGCCTGACCCAAGGCTATGATACCGCACTGGAAACGGGTTACTGGCCGTCCGAGGACGTCTTGCCATCTAAGTTGCGCCGGTCCGCCTTGGCCAGCGGGTGATGTTCCAGCACAAGTTCCTTCAACCGTTCCTCCAATACATGGGTATAGATTTCGGTTGTCGCCACATCGGCATGGCCCAATAGCGTCTGAATGGCCCGAAGATCGGCACCGTTCGCCAGCAGATGCGTGGCAAAGGCATGGCGTAGTGTATGGGGGGTGACCTTGGCGGGTGAAACCCCTGCATAGACAGATAACTCTTTGATCAGCATATAAAACCTATGCCGCGTCAGATATCCAAGCTTACCGCTGGACGGAAAGAGATAAGGTGATGGGGCGAAACCTTTGGCGCGCGCCGCGTCCTCGGCCGTATCACGCAGTTCAAGCCATTCGGTCAGCGCCTCGCGGGCAGGCGGAGAAAGGGGTACAAGACGTTCCTTGCCGCCTTTGCCGCGTATCAGCAACATGCGCGGGTCACCGCGCGCCGCCGCAACCGGAAGCGATACCAACTCGCTTACCCGCATACCAGTGGCATAAAGCAATTCCATCAGGCATGTGTTACGGCTGCGATCTTTTGCGCTGCGGGCTGATTGACGAGCGGCGTCAAGCAGGCGATCGACCTCTGCTTCGCTCAACGTTTTGGGCAGACGTTGGTCCCGACCGGGCCCCTTGATACGGATGGCGGGATTGTCTTCGCGCAGGCGCTCTTCAAAAGCAAATCGATAAAGCTGTTTGATCGCTGACAATCGTCTGGCACGCGTTGATTTTGCAAGACCTTGGGCATCACACCAGACCAGATATGCCTCGACATCGTTTTGCCCCGCTGCGGCCAGTGAGATCGCCTTGCCCGAAAGCCATGCGTGGAAATCGGTCAGATCGCGATCATAGGCGGCGATTGTGTTTTGGGCGGCACCAAGTTCGGCTGCCTGAGCTTCGAGAAAACTGCTGATCCAGTGCTGCTCGGATGACATCAGGATGGCCCGAGGACGAGAAGTTGCAAAGCAGCGCGTCGGGCGGTGTCTTCCAGCCCCAGCGACCGGAGCGTTACCAGCGCGTTGGTCATGTCGCTCAGACTGCCATTCCGTGCGCTATCCAACTGGTTGGTTGCTGTCAGAATGACCTGTCCGATTTTGCCGGCCTTGATCAAATAGGCTTGTTCCGGTTTTGGCTGTTCGGTTGAAAACCCTCGGGCAATCGCCCGTTCACGGCTGGTGTTTGCAGGGGCATCATCCGGTGCGCCAGCCGCCAACGCGATCAGGAATGCTTGTCGGCTATCTGGCGTCTCCAGAATGTCGCCGGCGCTCTCGTATTCATCTGACAATAGATTGACAAAAAACGATATTTCCTGACTTGCCGCCGGCAATTTCACATCCTTCAGCGCGCTGGCGAAGAGTTGCGCAAAGGCAGTCTGTAGTCCGCGATCACGCATGGCGCGCCAGGCTCTGGGCAGGGTGGCTGCGATCTGATCGACATCACCTTTCTGCAGGGCGGCATCAAAGGCCTGAACCGCACGGACCCTGTCCCAGACACCACCCGACGCCGCGGGTTTGCGATCTGTGTAGAGGCCAAGCAGCCGGTTCGCGGGTAGGGCGCCGGTGCGTGTCAGACGTTCAGCGGCTTCGATCTCGGCGCGCCACCCGGCCACCTCGCGCAGGTCCGCCGTGGCATATATCCGGGGAAGCCGGTTGGTGGGCAAGGGGTTCCCTGCCGCTTCGAAGAGACGGAAGATCAGGGGTGACATGGTTTTAGGCGGGGTGGGCAGGCTCTCGAACTCGATGGTTTCGGGATCAAGATAGAAGGCCAGTAAGGACGCTTCGACCGGGGATAGTGCATCAAGCCCCACAGCCGTTTCATAGGTCAGCGCGGCGGTTGGCCAGTCTCCGGCGCGCGCGGTGCAATAAATCCGCGCAGTGTAACTCTGGCTTAGCCCGGGATTTTCCCTCAATACATCGCAGGCAGCGTTTTCGGTACCGCTGAGCAATGAGACGTCCAGCCATTGGTCAAATAAAACAGGGTTTTGCGGGCCGGCGCGTTCCAACAATGCCCGGGCCGGATCCGCAGCGCCAAAGTCAATCAGCGTCGCCACTCTTGCCTTGAGAAACGCTGCATCCTTGCCCGCATCGACCGGCGCGTCAGCTTCGGCCAGCAATAGCGTGTAGTAAAGCGCCTGCAACGCCGGAAGCGGTGTGGGCGCAATATGTGACAGCTCGGTGATCAGATCGTCGGTCGTGCTTGCAGACCACAAACTGGCTGGCAGGCCGGTCGTCGTTGACGGCAGCAGACCCACCGCATCCGCATTTGCGGTATCGAGCGGCATCACGTCAACTTTGGGCGTGAGGGCGGTTTCGGTTACTGCGGGTTCACCGGGTTTTGGCTGCGCGATTGGGACTGTGCCCAGTTCATCCAGCCAGTCGATCGCCGACAGCGGGGGTTGCTGCGCCAGCGCAGTTGTTGCCAGAAATGAGGTCAGGAGCGCGGCTTTAACCGGTTTCAAGGATAATTTCCTGGCGAATCTCGTCAGTGGGCGGCGTGAAATCCACCCCGAAAAAGGGGCCGATATACGCATAGCCGACAAGGCCAATAAAGGCCAGACAAGCCATATAAATCAGCCATTTAAGTAGTCGTATCATTGTCGTTCTGCCCGTTTTTGATCTTCTTTTGATAAACTTATAACTGGCCTTTCAGGCAAGATCACGTCATTCAAGGGCAAAATGTTCATTTTGGCAGGGGAGCGCCGAGGCGTGGCGGCGGCTGAAAGCTGGAAATTAAAGAAAACCGTCGTGCTGGTGGGCATGATGGGGGCGGGTAAAACTGCGGTTGGTAAGGCATTGGCAGCACAGCTTAATGTGCCTTTTTTGGATTCCGATGCTGAGATCGAATTGGCGGCGAATATGACCATCGCCGAGATTTTCGAGCGCGACGGTGAGGCGTTTTTCAGGGATCGAGAAACCGAAGTGCTGGATCGCTTGCTGGAAAATGAATGCGGCATCCTCTCGACCGGGGGCGGTGCGTTTCTGGCCGAAAGGAACCGGAAACTGATCACCGACAAGGGTGTTTCGGTCTGGTTGAACGCTGACCTTTCGCTATTATGGAACAGGGTAAAACATAAAGATACCAGGCCCTTGCTGCGTACACCTAATCCAAAAGAGACGCTGACGGAAATCTACAATCAGCGCGTGCCGGTCTATGCGATGTCTGATCTGAACGTCGCTGCAAAATCTTATTATACGATAGAAAACATGGCCGGGCAGGTGCTGAACGCCCTGACGACGCGGCCGGATGTGTTGGAGAAAGTGGCATGACGGAAACGGTTCATGTGGGATTGGGTGACCGGGCCTATGATATCCTGATTGGGACAGGGCTGCTGACCCGTTCCGGAGAGCTGATTTCGCCGCTTCTGAAGCGCCCGCATGTGGCGGTAATCAGCGACGAAAACGTGGCGCAATTGCATCTGTCAACGCTGCGGGAGGGGTTGGAAAAGGCGGGCATTTCCGTGTCGGCCCTGACGCTGCCGCCCGGTGAAACAACCAAGTCCTGGCCCCATTTCGAGCGGGCGGTGGAATGGCTACTATCGGAAAAGATCGAACGAAATGATGTGGTTATCGCCTTTGGTGGCGGTGTCATTGGCGATCTTGCGGGCTTTGCCGCTGCCGTCATGCGCCGGGGCGTGCGCTTTGTGCAAATCCCCACCAGCCTGCTGGCGCAGGTCGACAGCTCGGTCGGGGGTAAGACCGGTATCAACGCGCCGCAAGGCAAGAACCTGATCGGGGCGTTTCACCAGCCTTCGCTGGTGCTGGCGGATACGGATATTCTGGGCACGTTGACCGAACGGGATTATCTGGCAGGCTATGGCGAGGTCGTGAAATACGGATTACTGGGAGATTCCGAGTTTTTTCAATGGCTTGAAGAGAACGCTCCCAATGCGGCAGCGGGCGATATGGCGGCACGGATCAGGATCGTCAAACGCTCGGTCGAGATGAAGGCCGACATCGTTGTCAGGGACGAAAAAGAGAGCGGTGACAGGGCATTACTGAATTTGGGTCATACGTTCTGTCATGCTTTGGAGGCGGCCACGGGATACTCGGACAGGTTGCTGCATGGCGAGGGCGTGGCCATCGGGTGCGGGCTGGCTTTTGAGCTCTCGGCGCGGATGGGACTGTGTTCACAGGAGGATCCGAGCCGGGTCCGGGCGCACCTGCGCGATATGAAGATGAAGGTTGATCTATCTGATATTGAAGGAGATTTACCGGATTCCGATGCGCTGATCGAGCTGATGAAGCAGGACAAGAAGATGATGGGCGGTAAGCTGCATTTCGTGCTGGCACGTGGTATCGGTGAGGCGTTCGTGACCGCCGATGTGCCGCCAGAGGTGGTGAAATCGGTGCTGGAGGATGCCTTGAGCCAGCGCCGCTGAGCACCGCCATCAGAGTTGCAACTGTGTAAACTGTGTACGCGGATTGTGTAAACTCGGGCGCTTTGGCGTGCGGTGGGGCAGGACAATCGCAATCCCGGCGCGCGGTGGTTTCAGTTTTGCATGACCTTTGATCGCCATACCGGCTGGTAGGCGGTCCGTCAGTCTGGCGCTTTGCGGCGCATCGACACCTGGTCGATTAGATAGCGGTCGGATTGCTGGTTCGGACGCAGGGAGGCGCGCAGCCGAATGCGCGGGGCCGGGTATTCGTTATTGGGATCCTTCATCAGATACTGAAACGATCCAGTGGCGGTTTCGGTGACAAGTTTTTCACCATCCGGCAAAATCTCGACTTTGACGGGACCGGACACGCGCATTTCGAATGTCTGGTCCGGGAACATCAGCACCTGAAAGAAATGCGGGATGTTTTCGCTGACCGAACCAACGGCGATGCCATTATAGATAACATCGAGGTTCTGAATCGACAGGACCAGATGATCATTGGATGTGGCCGAGCTGTAAAAACCGAAATCCACCACGGTGCCGGCCTGGGCGCGCCCGATCCAGCCGACCGAGAGGTATTCATAATCGTTCAGGAAGTCGGTGCTTTTGAAATGCACCATTTCGCGGTTGATCGTGCTCTGGAAAGAGGGGCATTCAAGCGGGGCGGTGACGGTTTGCGGATCAAGCGCCAGATAGCGGTTGCTGACAACGGGCATGGTGCCCTGCACCTCAATCGCGCTTTCGGGGCTCAGCACCGGGCCGGGCTGGGCCGGGCAGATTATCTGGTAGATGTTGTCGCCGTCCACAAGGGCAATTTCATCCCCGGTCGGCTGGCCGGGCGGGGTGGGATCAGGGACGAACCCGGCGGGTTCACCGCTGAAATTGCTGAAAAAGATGTTTTCCGTGCAGGCGGTAAGCGCAAGGATCAGGGTGATACAGGCCGCGTGGCGGGCCGGTTTGGGGGTTCGAAATGTCATCTTCGGTCTATGGGCTTATGAAAATACACCCATAAGTATAGTCGAAAAGAGGAGATTCTCGAAATTCGGTCGTAAGGCGGGTCACTCCCGCGACGGTTTTTGCAGCAGCCAGCCAAAGAGCAGAACAGCGAGCACAGAGCCTATGATCTGCGCCACGATGAAGCCCGGCACGTCACCGGGGCGGATGCCTGCAAACGTGTCGCTGATGGCGCGGCCGATCGCGACGGCGGGGTTGGCAAAGGACGTGGACGCGGTGAACCAGTAGGCGGCGGTGATATAGAGGCCGACAAGCCACGGCACCGCCTCGGCGCGGAAGCGGACACCGGCAAGGATGGTACCGACGAGGCCAAAGGTTGCCACGATTTCGGCGATCCATTGCGGGCCGCCGGTGCGCGCGGTCTGGGAAATCTGGATCAGGTCAAGGTTGAACATGGCATGGGCGATGACGCTGCCCGCAAGCCCGCCCGCGATCTGGGCCAGCATGTAGGGGGCGACTTCGGTCACCGGGGCCTCGCGCCGCAGGGCGAAGGCGAGAGTTACCGCCGGGTTGAAATGTGCGCCCGAAATCGGCCCCAGGATGGTGATTAGCACCACGAGGATCGCGCCCGTGGGCAGGGTATTGCCCAGAAGCGCCAGCGCCACATCATCGGTCAGTTGGTCGGCCATGATGCCGGAGCCGACCACGGTGGCGACCAGCAGGGCGGTGCCGAGTGCTTCGGCGGTCAGGCGGCGGGGCAGGGTGTAGATCATTCCGGGCGTCTCTTGTGATTGTCGCGTTGCCTGCGTTGGTGTCGTCTTAATCGATGCAGGTCAATAACCGGTCGGCGTTTTCCGGGTTTTTGTCACATGGGTTTTACATGGTCGCCTTACGGTCGGGGCAGATGAAGCCGTGAGGAACGATGATGAGACGCTTGTTTTTTTGTTCGGTCGCGATTGGGGTGCAGCTTTCCGGCGGAACGCTATGGGCGGCCTGTAGTCAGAATGGCCAACTTGGCGGCGGCACCGTGATCTGTAGCGGCACGATCAGCGACAGTTACATGGCCGAGCATGCGAACATCACGGTGCGCATTGAACGTGGTGCGGTTCTGAAAGCGGGGCGCGATGACGCGGCAATCGAGTTCGAGGATGATCCGGGCACGCTGGAGATGAAAGGCGCGTTGCAGGCCGAGGGTGACGCTATCCGGGCGGGTGATGATTTCACGCTGGTCAACGAGGGCAGCATCAGCGCTGTCGGGGACGGTGTGAATATCAGCGGCAGAGACGATGCCAGCCTGACCAATACCGGCGTGATCAGGACCGGAGGCCGCGCGGTGCATATGGACGATGTCGAAGATGCCGGTGGCACCGGACATGTGCTGATGAACACGGGCCATATCATTTCGATCCGGAACGAGGCGGTTGAGGGCGGTAACGGCAACCGGGTCGTCAACGCCGCGGGTGCGCTGATCCAGGGCTATGACGACGCGCTGCAACTGGGCGAAAGCGCGGTGATCGAGAATCACGGGGTGATCCGCTCGGTCGGGATGCCGGGAGAGCCGCAGGATGCGATCGACCTTGATAGTGGCAGGATCGTCAACGGCGCCGGTGGGCAAATCATTTCGGATCTGGATGCGGCGATTGATTTTGACGCGAGCAGTATCGCATCGCTGATCGACAATGCCGGGGAGATCCGCGGCGTTACCGGGATCATGGTCGAGACCCATGCCTCTGCCGCCAATATCGCGGTGCAGGAGGTGATTAATCAAGCCGGAGGCGTGATCGCCGGGCGTGGCGGTGTGGCGCTGCTGCTGGGCGCGGGCGAGGATCGGTTGGTCAACCATGCGGGCGGCATCATCACCGGGTCGGTGCTGATGGGGGGCGATGCGGATCGGGTGGTGCTGGAGGGCAGCATTGCCGGGACTTTCGGCGGCAAGCGGGCCGTGATCGACGGCGGGGCCGGGGCCGATCACGTGGTGCTGAGCGCCTACAGTTTTGATCAGATCACCGATGTGGCGCTGATGCGGGACGGGTTTGTCCTGTCGCTGGATAACGGCACCGGCGCGGCTGACATCGCGCTGCGCAACTGGGAAAGCTTCGATCTTGCCGGGACGGTCTACAGCGCGCAGGAGATTGCCGCGCTGGCGCCGCAGCGTGCGCCACTGACGGCGGGACTGTTGCTGCTTGTCCTGGGGTTTGGCGGGATGGGGCTGATCCGGGGGCGACGTCACTTAGGTGCTGTCGCAACGGTCGCACGCGGGGCTTTGGCGCGCGCAACATTGGGGCTTCAGTCGGCCAGTCGGACTGGTGCGTGACGTATCCGGCGCGCGTTCAGATTGATCGGTGCGATCAGGTCTCTTGCGTCTTGTCTTTCAGGTGTTTGCGATAGCACCAGAGCCTATCACTATGGCGACCGACTGGACGGCGCCGCGTGCGTCGGTGGGAGCAGGTGTAGATCAAGGCACCTGACTTCTGCTATTGTCGTAGTGGCGAACCCGCACTTGGCCGAAGATATAGCAGGCTGACGACCTTTGGATTTTTGCTGTCGTTACAAAGATTTTTGCAAGAACGGTTCGTGTTTTATTCAAGTGATTTGGACCGGGAGGTCGGCAAATGAGAAACTTTCTAATTTTTACAATTGGTGTCGGAATACAGTTCTGGGGCGCGGCTGTGTTGGCGGAATGTGCCCCTGCGGCGCCGGGTACTGGTGGTGATCTTGCCTGTACGGGCATTGACGAGGATGGGTTTGAAAGCGAGGCAGGGAGCCTCAGCATTCTGATCGAGACCGGGGCGATCGTGAATTCCGCCTCGGACGGGCATGGCATGGATATTGCGCACAATTTCAACCTGCTGAGCAACCGGGGCACGGTGAATGCGGACCGCGACGGTGTGCGCGGTGGTCAGGGTCTGACGCTGATCAATGAAGGCGTGATCGCCGCCGGGGATGACGGTGTGGAAATCTCGGGCAAGGGAGCTGCGACGCTGACCAATAACGGGTCGATCCGGGCCGGCGACCGGGCCGTGGAGATGGATGACGACGATGGTGTGGGCGGTGCCGGCAACATGGTGGTGAACAATGGCCAGATCATTTCGGACGACGGAGAGGCCATCGAGGGAGGCGATTATGCCATCATCTTCAACAACCCCGGCGCTTTGATAAAAGGGTTTGATGATGCGATACAACTGGGCGAGAGCGCGCGTATTCTGAATTTTGGCACCATCCAGTCGGTGGGCAGGCCCGATGACCCGCAGGACGCGATTGATCTGGATAGCGGTTCGATCACCAATGGGGCGGGCGCGCAGATTATCTCGGATCTGGATGCGGCGATTGATTATGACGCAAGCGCGATGCCGTCCTATGTGGAAAATGCGGGTGAGATACGCGGCGTTAAGGGCATCATTGTCGAGCTTGGGCTGGATGATCCCGACAGCGCCAATGTCATGGCGCAGGTGATCGCCAATCTGCCCAGCGGAAAGATCATCGGAAGCGATGGCACCGCGTTGGTGCTGGGCGCGGGCGAGGACGTGCTGATCAACCGCGCGGGCGGTCAGATTAGCGGCTCGATCCAGATGGGGGAGGATGCGGATACCGTCGTGCTGGAGGGCAGCTATGCTGGCGATTTCGGCGGCATGTCGGCTGTCGTCGATGGCGGTGCGGGCGAGGATACGTTGCTGGTCAGGGCATATGAATTCAGCCAGATTACCAGCGTCACGAAGGCCGAAGATGTGATGACCTTGTCGCTGGATAACGGTGTGGGCGCGTTCAGGATCGCCTTGCAGGGCTGGGAGACCGTCACGTTAGGCGGCGTGGACCACACCATGCAGGAGATCGCGGAACTGGCAACGCCCTGACGGGCGTCACCGCGCCGCCAGAGATGTCAGTCGGCCAGCCGCACCAGCGCGTGACGTTTCTTGCCCGCGCTCAGCTTGATCGGTGAGGTCAGGTCGGCGGCGTTGATCATCAGCCCCGAATCGGTGAGCGGTGCATCATCGAGCCGCGCGCCGTTTTCGGCGATCAGACGCTTGGCCTCCTTGCCGGATTTCGCCAGCCCGGATTTCACGATCAGCTGCACGATGGAAATACCGTCGCCCAAATCGTCGGCGCTCATCTCGACCGTGGGCAGATCATCCCCCACGCCGCCTTTTTCAAAGACTTCGCGGGCGGTCGCCTCGGCCGCGCGGGCCGCATCAGCGCCGTGCAGCAGGGTTGTGACCTCGCCCGCGAGGATGATCTTGGCCTCGTTGATCTCGGAACCCGCCAGCGTGCCAAGACGTTCGCATTCCTCCAGCGGCAGTTCGGTATAGAGCTTGAGGAACCGGCCCGTGTCGGCATCGGTGGTGTTGCGCCAGAACTGCCAGAATTCGTAAGGCGAGAGCATGTCGGCATTGAGCCACATGGCGCCCCCCTGGCTTTTGCCCATCTTCTTGCCGTCCGAGGTGGTCAGCAGCGGCGAGGTGAGGCCAAAAACCTCTCCGTCAATCACCCGGCGGGTGAGGTCGATGCCGTTGACGATATTGCCCCATTGATCCGAGCCACCCATCTGCAAGCGGCAGCCGTAGCGGCGGTTCAGCTCCATGAAATCATAAGCCTGCAGGATCATGTAGTTGAATTCGAGAAAGCTGAGCGATTGTTCGCGGTCGAGCCGGGATTTCACTGATTCAAACGACAGCATCCGGTTGACCGAAAAATGCCGCCCGATGTCGCGCAGGAAATCAAGGTAGTTCAGATCGTCCAGCCATTCGGCGTTGTTGAGCATGATCGCGTCGGTCGGGCCATCGCCATAGGCGAGGTATTTGTCGAAGACCTGCTGCATGCCCGCGATGTTGCTGTCGATCTGATCCGGCGTCAGCAGCGGGCGTTCATCGGCGCGAAAGCTGGGATCGCCGACCTTGGTGGTGCCGCCGCCCATCAGGGTGATCGGCTTGTGCCCGGTCTTTTGCAGCCAGCGCAGCATCATGATGTTCAACAGATGACCCACATGCAGCGACCGGGCGGTGGCGTCGTAGCCAATATAGGTCGGCACGATGCCCGCGTTCAGGGCCTCGTCCAGCCCCTGATAATCGGTGCAGTCGGCCAGAAAGCCGCGACTGATCATGACATTCATGAAATCCGATTTGGGGTGGTAGGTCATATCGCTTGTCCAATGATGATTTGCGGGGCATGTATAGGGAGGGAATTGGCGAAGGAAAAGGCCATGTTGAAGGCTGGACGCATCTGGGCGTTGGGCGCGATGTCGGGCACGTCTCTGGACGGGGTCGACGCGGCGATGGTCGAGACCGATGGCGAGGCGATTTATGGCTTTGGCGACAGCAGCTATCGCGCCTATTCCCCCGACGAACAAAGCGTGTTGAAAGCGGCCCTCGGGCGTTGGCCCGGTGACGATGTGGCGGCGGCAACACGGATCGTGCAGCAGGCCCATGAAGAGGTTCTGTCGGGCTTTGATGGTGCGGAACTGGTCGGGTTTCACGGTCAGACCCTGGCGCATGAACCGGGTGGGCGCGGCACCCATCAGGTGGGCGATGGTGCGGCACTGGCGGCGGCGTTGAACTTGCCGGTGGTCTGGGATTTCCGCAGTGCCGACATGGAGTTGGGTGGCGAGGGCGCGCCGCTGGCCCCGTTCTTTCATTTCGCCTGTGCCCGCTGGATCGGGGCCGACGCGCCGCTGGCGTTTCTTAACCTTGGCGGTGTCGGCAACCTGACATGGGTGGATCCGCGCAAGGCCCGCCCCGAAGAGGATGGCGCGTTGCTGGCGTTCGATACTGGCCCGGCCAACGCACCGATCAATGATCTGATGATGACACGGCGCGGCGAGCCCTTTGACCGCGATGGTGCCTTGGCGCGGCAGGGCGAAGTTGTGCAGGGCGCTTTGGAGCTGTTTTTGCAGGAAGGCTATTTCACTCGGATGCCACCCAAATCCTTGGATCGCGACGCCTTTGCCGACATGATCGGGTTGGTGAATGAACTGAGTGATGCCGATGCGGTGGCCACCCTGACGGGTATGAGCGCGGCGGCGGTGCTGCGCGGGATGGAGCATTGCCCTGTGTCGCCCGGTCGTCTGCTGGTCACCGGTGGCGGGCGTCATAACCCAGTGCTGATGGAAATGCTGCGCGTCGCGCTGGATTGCCCGGTGGAGCCGGTTGAGGCGGTAGGTCTGAACGGGGACATGCTGGAGGCGCAGGCCTTTGCCCATCTGGCGGTGCGGGTGCGGCGCGGATTACCAACCTCGTGCCCCGGTACGACCGGCGTGCGTGCGGCGGTTTCGGGCGGCATATCAAGCCAGCCCGGCGAAGCGGAAAGGAGTGCGTGATGGTCAAGGTGGTTTTCGATGATGGGGCGGGCTGTGGTCATCGCCTGGGGATGATCGTGTTGAGCACCGATGAGACGCTGGAATACGAGGCCCGGCAGGTGCTGGACGGGCGATGTGTAAACCTGATGCACAGCCGGATTGAATCGCACCCGCAGGTCACCCCGGACACGCTGAAGGAAATGCGCGCGCGGATGCCCGAAGTGGCGCGTTTGCTGCCCGCGGGTCTGGATGCGATAGCTTATGGTTGCACCTCGGCCTCGGTGGTGATCGGGCCAGAAGTTGTCGCGCGGGAGGTGCAGAGCGTGCAGGCGGATGTCCCGGTGACCAATCCGATCAGCGCAGTGGTGACGGCGCTGGGCGCACTCAGGGCGCGTCGGATCGGTCTGGTGACACCATATGCGGCCGAAGTCGCAGCACCCATGCGGCAGTTCCTGTCGGGGCAGGGGATCGACACGCTGCATGAGATCAGTTTCGGCGAAGCGGAAGACCGCAAGGTGGCACGGATCGCGCAGCGCTCGACTCTGGCAGCGATGCTGGAGGTGGGGCGTGCCCAGGGGGTTGAGGCGGTGTTCGCCAGTTGCACTAATCTTGGCACGTTCGAGGTGATTGATCAGGCCGAGGATGAGCTGGGGATCCCGGTGATCAGCTCGAACCTGGCGCTGGTCTGGCATCTGCTGAAGCTGGCGGGTATCGAGGCGCGGGGCTGGGGCCCCGGGCGGTTGTTTCATCTCTGAGAGGGCATCATGACAGGCAAGGATCTGAAACCTGCGACCATCGCAGCCCGGGCTGCGGGTGCATCGGATAGCGGCAGTGCCGGTGTTGTGCCGGGGATACATCTGGCGACGACATATATGCGCGGACGCGACAATGCGCTGATCCGCGATGGCAATATGTATGGTCGCGATCAGAACGACACGGTGCGGCAGGCCGAAGAGGTGCTGCGCCAGCTTGAGGGGGCGGCCGCGACGTTGCTTTTCCCCAGTGGCATGGCGGCAGTTGCATCGCTTTTCAGAACGGTGCCCAACGGGGGCCGCGTGGTGGTGCAATCGGGCATCTATTGGGGCACCACTGGCTGGACCCGCGATTTCTGCGCCCGGCGTGGGATAACCCTGACCGAGGTGGATGCGTCTGATCCGCAGGCGTTTGAGGCAGCCTGCACCCAAGGCCCCGCTGATCTGATCTGGATCGAGGTGCCGTCGAACCCCTGGCTGAAGATGGTCGATATTGCCGCGGCGGCGTCGTTGGCCCGGGCGGCGGGGGCACTGCTGGCGGTGGATGCGACTGCCGCCACGCCTGTGTTGATGCGGCCCCTGGCGCTGGGCGCGGATTTCGTGATGCACTCGGCGACGAAGGCCATCAACGGCCATACGGATGTACTGGCGGGGGTTCTGTCCTGCGTCGATCAAGATCACGCTGCGTGGCAGGCAATTGCAACCGACCGCCATGATGCGGGTGCTATTCTGGGCCCGTTCGAGGCATGGCTGTTGATGCGCGGGATGCGGACGCTGCCGTTGCGGATGGAGCGGATGTGCACCAATGCGCAGGCCGTGGCCGAGTTTCTGAATGCGCACGCAGCGGTGGAGAGCGTCTTCTATCCCGGACTGCCGTCACATCCGGGTCATGAACTTGCGTTGCGGCAGATGGCCGGCGGGTACGGGTATCTGATGTCGGTTCTGATCCGTGGCGGTCGCATGGCTGCGCTGGACGTGGCCGGGAAGCTGACTCTCGCGCATCGTGCCACCTCATTGGGCGGGGTCGAAAGCCTTGTCGAGCACCGATACACGGTCGAACCTGATACGGGTATCCCGGAAAATCTGTTGCGGCTGTCGGTCGGGATCGAGGATGTGAATGATCTGATCGCCGATCTAGACCAGGCGCTGAACCCTTAACTGTTGTCAGATTGAGTGCGCTGTCGCGCACGTTGGGTCTCTCGTCGTCCGCCTCCGGCCTCCTCCTCGGGCCGCCCGTGGCCGATGTGTCACCCTGCAAATTCCGGCAGCATGGCTTTGCAACGGTGCGGATCCGGATCAGGCTTCACCTTGGCAGAAATACTCCGGGGTCTGGGGTGGAACCCCCGGGGCCTGCATGGCCTGAATGCAATACTCAAATGGGTGAGCGGCAGCGAACGCCGCTAGGAAACAGCCGGTTCGGCGGGTGCGCCTCTCCAGATCCAGCCACCGCCAAGGATGCGGCTGCCACCGGTCTCATAGAAGACGCAGGCCTGGCCGGGGCTGATGCCTTCCTCGGGGGTCAGCAATTCGACCTCGGCCTCGGTGTCGCTGAGCGGGCGGATGATGGCTGCGCGTGGGGGGCGGGTGGAGCGCACCTTGACCGACACATGCCATTCGTCCTGGCTGGTGAGGGGGGGCGAGCCCAGCCAGTTGATCTCGCGCACCGGAACGGTTCGGGTGGCCAACAGTTCTTTCGGGCCGACCACGACCTGTTTCTTGTCCACATCCAGTTTGACCACGTAAAGCGGATCGGCAAGCCCGCCGATGCCCAGCCCGCGCCGCTGGCCGATCGTGTAGTGGATCACCCCGGTATGGGTGCCCAGCACGCGGCCATCTGTATCGACGATCTCGCCGGGTTCCGCAGCACCTGGACGGAGTTTTTCGATCACGCTGGCGTAGTTGCCGTTCGGCACGAAGCAGATGTCCTGGCTGTCGGGCTTGTCAGCGACGCTCAGCCCGTATTTCGCCGCCAGCTCGCGCGTTGCCGCCTTGGAGGGCAGGTGGCCCAGTGGGAAGCGTAGATAGGCCAGCTGCTCCGGCGTGGTGGAGAAGAGGAAATAGCTTTGGTCGCGGGCGGCATCGGCAGCGCAATGTAGTTCGGGGCCGCTCGTGCCTTCTTTGCGTTGGATATAATGCCCGGTCGCCATGCAATCCGCCTCAAGATCGCGGGCGGTTTCCAGGAGGTCCTTGAACTTCACCCGTTCGTTGCAGCGGATGCAGGGCACCGGGGTGGCGCCGGCCAGGTAGCTGTCGGCAAATTCGTCGATCACCGCGTCTTTGAAGATGTTTTCATAATCCAGCACGTAATGCGGAAAGCCCATATCTTCGGCCACGCGGCGGGCATCATGGATGTCGACGCCTGCGCAGCACGCGCCCTTCTTGGCCAGCGCCGCGCCGTGATCGTAAAGCTGTAGCGTCACGCCGACCACGTCATAGCCTTCCTCGGCCAGTTGCGCCGCCACGACCGAGCTGTCGACGCCGCCCGACATGGCGACAACGACCCGCGTTTCGGCGGGGGGCTTGGCAAAGCCGAGCGAATTCAGAGGGTGGTCAAGGGGCATTTGATGGCTCCGGGTGATTTCCTGCGGAATATAGGAAAATCCTAACTACTCTCAAGGCCGCGTTTCACCGCGTGTTAAGGGGCTGGGTGCAGATTGGGCTCGTTCAGAAGAGGTGAGAGTGATGTATCTGAAAAAAGTCGATGGACCAAGGGCCGTGACCCTGCCGGACGGGCAGGTCATAACCCAGGCTGATCTGCCGCCGGCAAACACGCGCCGTTGGGTGGCGTCGCGCAAGCTGGCCGTGGTGCGGGGGGTTGCCTATGGGCTGATCACCCAATCCGATGCGCTGGCGCGTTACGGGCTGAGTCGCGAGGAATTCAATGAGTGGATTTCCGCCGTAAACGCACATGGTGAAAAGGGTTTGAAGGTCACATCTTTGAAAAGTTATAGACAACCTTAAGTAGAATTCGCATTATGTTCTGCATCGGTAACCTGTGGTTAACCAATTTTGGCCAGTGTCTGGTGAGACAACCAAGATTTAACGGAGAGAACATATGCGCGTGCTTTTGGTCGAAGATGATCCGACAACCTCGAAAAGCATCGAGCTGATGCTGACTCATGCCAACCTGAACGTCTACACGACGGATCTGGGCGAAGAAGGCATCGATCTGGCAAAGCTCTATGATTACGATCTCATTCTTCTTGACCTCGGGCTGCCGGATATGAACGGCCATGACGTGCTGCGGCAATTGCGGCTGGCACGGATCGAAACGCCGATCCTGATCCTCAGCGGTGCCGATGACACCGAAAGCAAGATCAAGGGGTTCGGGTTCGGCGCCGATGATTATCTGACCAAACCGTTCCACCGCGAGGAGTTGGTGGCACGTATCCATGCGATCATCCGGCGGTCGAAGGGCCATTCGCAATCGGTGATCAAGACCGGCAAGATCAATGTCAATCTGGATGCCAAGACGGTGGATGTGGACAACAAGACCGTGCATCTGACCGGCAAGGAATATCAGATGCTGGAGCTTCTGAGCCTGCGCAAGGGCACGACGCTGACCAAGGAGATGTTCCTGAACCATCTATATGGTGGCATGGACGAGCCGGAATTGAAAATCATCGACGTTTTCATCTGCAAGCTGCGCAAGAAGTTGAGCGAGGCGACAGATGGCGACAATTACATCGAAACGGTATGGGGGCGGGGCTATGTGCTGCGTGATCCGGAACCAAGCGAGATGGACGATCAACGCGTTGCGGTAGGAGCCTGAGCAGAGCGCGCGACCTGCGCAGGATAGCCAGGTCGTGTCGCATAAAGGAATGACCGAGAGAGCCGGGGGCATATGCGTCAAAGCATGGCTCCCGGTTTTCGTTTGGGGCATGCGGGGTGTACCTGTGCCATTGTCTTTTCTGGCCGAGACCTGACATCGCAACTAGGAAAAACAGAAGGTGTGAATTGTTGCGGGGCTTGTCACGGTCGAAGCTGCGTCTGTCTTTCGTGAATGCTCCGGGTAAGCTGGCGCCGATTGGCCGAGAAGAAAATGCTCAGCTCTGAACGGGCTCGCTTGATCTTTGGATCCTGGAGGTCGCGGGCAACCGACAGCGGCGCCATTTGTGAATGCGGCGCGTATTCTAACGAAAGCGCCCCCGTGGATTGCCAGCAAAACACGAGAGATTTCCGCCATAGGCCGGGCTCGACAAAGGTCGGCGGGCATCGACCTGCCGGGCAAAGCGGGCAGTAAGCGGGTGGTTTGGAAAACGTCTGGAAAACAATTCGAACCAGGCAGCGGTTTCATCATTGTGACGCGAGAGGTGCAGAAACTTGTCGCCGTGGCTGGCTGAACCAGTGTGTTTTGCCACGACGGTGTTGTCTTCAAGTCCCCGGACCAGAAATTCGAAAGCGTCAAAGATATCGGCCCCGCCCTGTTTGGTTTTATAGAGATTATAGCCGTGGCGCTCGCCGATCTCGGCGGTCATGACCAGATACCCGACGATCTGATTCTGTTTGCGCAACGCCCGGTCGCCACCCGATCCGATCTTCTTTTTCGGGATCACGTCGTTTTCATTGCTGCCATCGCTGCGCGAGGCGCGTAGCCCTTCCTTGAAATGCGAAATCCCTTTGTTGAGCCATTTCTTGTTGCCGGAAACCGCCCCCCACAGCATGAAGGTCGTACCGCGGTGCAGCGTGGTGTGGTTGGCATCTTTGTTGTCACAGTAATCCGACATCTCGCAGCCGCCCTTGTCGGTGGATTTGACCACCGATTCCAGCCAGGAACGGATCGCCGCATCCTCGTCGGCAGAAAGGTGATTTGTCTGGCGCAGCAGGTCATACCCCATGAAGGTCGGTTTCAGGGCAAGCCGCAGGTTGAAGAGCGGGTCGACATATCGGAACCGATCCGGATCGGGGATGATCCGCGAAAAAGACCGCGCCTTTGCGGAGGTCAGCATCCAGCCCCTTAAACCGTCAAGATAACGGGGATCGCCGGTGTTCAGCCACCCCGCGATCATGCGGTCGACAAAGCGCACCTCGGTCTGGAACGGATTGGGCTGGTTCAGAATGGTGTATTTGGTACCATGCCCGGTCACATTCACGGGTGATGCACGCAACGAACCCGGCCCGCTGACAGGACATAGCCTGCTTTTTGCACTGCCGATTGCGGAGAGCTCCTTGCGGCGGGTTTTGAAATCAATCCAGCCGATAGAAGTGTAGCCATCCGCGCCCTTTGCGCGCTGGACGGATGTTTCATCCACTTGGCATCCGGTCAGGGCCAATGCGACCGCAAAGGTTAGCGAGCTGCAACCTCTGGTAGCGCGAATTTTCCGGTAAATGAGATTAGCCAGGGTGGCCGGTCTTGATGCGAACGCGGGATGTTGCGGCGAAGATGCTGATTTTCCAATTGGTGCCATCTGTTTTTTTACCCCCTGAAACCCGGCCTCTTTGTGCCTTGGGTCAAAAATGCAAAAGCCGTAAAATTTTTGTTTTTACCTTTGTACCCTTTGGTTCGTGGATCGAGTCAAGCAAGTTACGAAATCCGTGGCGGCCTGCCTTGTCCACTCGCGACTGGACCGCAGCGGCGCTGCGGCCTATCACTTTCGCCTATGCAGGGGGTGGTGATTTGCCCCGGATCAGGATCGGGGGATGACTTGGACGACATAATTGCTGTTGATACCCTGAGCGAGGATCAGGCGCGGGACGAGTTGGCACGGCTGGCGGCCCTGTTGGGGGATGCGAACCGTGCTTATCATAGCAAGGACGCCCCGGAGATCTCGGACGCTGACTATGACGCGATGAAGCAGCGCAATGCGGCGATCGAGGCGCGGTTCCCGGCACTGAAACGCGATGACAGCCCCAGCGAACAGGTGGGTGCGACCCCATCGGACGGCTTTGCCAAGGTCACCCATGCGGTGCGGATGCTGAGCCTGGGCAATGCCTTTGACGATGAGGATATCACCGAGTTCGACACGCGTATCCGCAAGTATCTGGGCCTAGAGGCAGCAGCGCCGTTGACCTACACGGCTGAACCCAAGATCGACGGGTTGAGCCTGAGCCTGCGCTATGAGCAGGGCATTCTGGTGCAGGCCGCGACGCGCGGTGATGGCAGCGTCGGCGAGAATGTCACCGCCAATGCGCGCACGATTGATGACATCCCCGAGCGGATCAGTGAGGCGCCCGAGGTTCTGGAGGTGCGTGGCGAAGTGTATATGAGCCACGCGGATTTTGAGGATCTGAACGCGCGCCAGGGTGAGAGGGGCGGCAAGATATTTGCCAATCCGCGCAATGCCGCCGCCGGATCGCTGCGCCAGCTTGATTCGACGATTACCCGGGATCGACCCCTGAGGTTCTTTGCCTATGCCTGGGGAGATCTGAGCGCACCGCTGGCCGATACCCAGAAAGGCGCGATTGACCGTCTGGCCAAGATGGGATTTTCGACCAACCAGCTGACCGCGCTTTGTGATGGCCCGAACGAGATGCTGGCGCATTACCGCGAGATCGAGCAGAAACGCGCGACGCTGGGCTATGACATCGACGGTGTGGTCTACAAGGTCAACGATCTGGCGTTGCAGGGGCGGCTGGGGTTCCGGTCGACCACGCCGCGCTGGGCGATTGCGCATAAATTTCCGGCCGAGCTGGCCTGGACCCGGCTGGAGGCGATCGACATTCAGGTGGGCCGCACCGGCGCGCTGAGCCCGGTGGCGCGGCTGACGCCGGTGACGGTGGGCGGCGTCGTGGTCAGCAATGCGACGCTGCATAATGAGGATTACATCAAGGGCCTTGATAGCAAGGGCAATCAGATCCGCGGCGGCAAGGAGATTTATGTCGGCGACTGGGTGCAGGTTTACCGCGCGGGCGACGTGATCCCGAAAGTGGCGGATGTGGACCTGGCCAAGCGGCCGGACGGCGCAACGCCCTATGAATACCCGACGATCTGCCCGGAATGCGGATCAGAGGCGATCCGCGAAGAAGGCGATGCCGTGCGGCGCTGCACCGGCGGACTGATCTGCCCCGCGCAGGCGGTGGAAAAGCTCAAGCATTTCGTCAGCCGGGCGGCGTTTGACATTGAGGGGCTGGGGGCCAAGCAGGTCGAACAGTTTTACCGCGATGGTTGGATCGCGGAGCCGGCGGATATCTTCACCCTGCGGGATCGCTATGGCAGCGGCATGCAGCAGTTGAAGAACCGCGAGGGTTGGGGTGAGAAAAGCGCCACGAACCTGTTCGAGGCGATTGACGAAAAACGCAACATCCCGTTTGGCCGGTTGCTGTTCGCGTTGGGCATCCGCCATGTCGGCGAGGCTGCCAGCAACATGATCGCGCGGGTCTATGGGGCGTGGGATGAATTCACTGGCGCGATGGACGGGGCCGCGGATTTCGACGGCGCGGAATGGGAGCGTCTGCTGGGCATCGACGGTGTTGGCGAGGTGATGGCGCGATCACTGGTCACGGCCTTTGCGCAGGAACACGAACGCGCGGGCATCGACCGGCTGACGGCGCATCTGAACGTGGAAGAGGTGGAACAACCCGACACCGAGGGCAGCCCGGTGGCGGGCAAGACCGTCGTGTTTACTGGCAGCCTGGAAAAGATGACGCGCGCCGAGGCCAAGGCGCGGGCCGAGGCGCTGGGGGCCAAGGTTTCGGGCTCTGTCAGCGCCAAGACCGACCTGGTGGTCGCCGGACCGGGGGCGGGATCGAAAGCCAAGAAAGCCGCCGACCTGGGCGTCGAGACCATTGATGAGGATGGCTGGCTGGCCCTCATAGGTGACGCATGAGCGGGCGGCCCGAGATTCTGTTTCCGCTTTTTGCGGGGCTGGAAACGCTGGCGGGCGTGGGGCCGAAATCGGTGCAGAATCTTGCGGCAATTGATGTCGCACGACCGCGTGATTTGATCTTTACGTTGCCGCATTCAGGTGTGGACCGACGCAAGCGGGAAACGGTGCAGGGGGCCGATCTGCCCGGTGTGGTCACGGTTGAGGTGACGGTGGGCGATCACCGGGCGCCATCGCGCCGGGGCGGGGCATACCGGGTCGAGGCGACGGATGCGGCAACCACGTTTCAGATCGTGTTCTTCCATGCGCGCGATGATTACCTGCGGAAAATCCTGCCCAACGGCGCAAAGCGGGTGGTTTCGGGCAAGGTTGAGCTCTTTGACGGGGTGGCGCAGATGGTGCACCCGGATCATGTGCTGGAACCGGATGAGGCGGGTGAGATACCCGATTTTGAGCCGGTCTATCCGCTGACCGCAGGCGTGACGCAGAAGATGATGGGCAAGGCGGTAGCGTCGGCGCTGACCCGCGTGCCGGACCTGGCCGAATGGATCGACCCGGCACAGAAGGCGCAGGCGGGCTGGCCGGATTGGAAGGCGGCGGTTGAGATCGCCCATGCGCCTGAAAACATGGGTGATCTGTCGGCGGCGCATCCCGCGCGCGAACGGCTGGCCTATGACGAGTTCATGGCGCATCAGGTGACGCTGGCGCTGGCGCGATCAAAACTGCGTCGTGCCAAGGGGCGTCAGACGGTGGGCACCGGCGCATTGCAGGCCAAGGTGTTGGAGGCGCTGCCGTATACGCTGACCGGCGCCCAGACCCGTGCGATTGCCGAAGTTGCCGCCGATATGGCCTTGGCCACCCGGATGAACCGACTGTTGCAGGGTGATGTGGGTGCTGGCAAGACGCTGGTCGCACTCAAGGCGTTGTTGATCGCGGTCGAAGCGGGCGGGCAAGGGGTGATGATGGCCCCCACCGGCATTCTGGCGCAACAGCATCTGGAAGGGTTGCGGCCGCTGACCGATGCGGCGGGTGTGGTTATCGAAATCCTGACCGGGCGCGATAAGGGAGCAGAGCGGCGCGCCAAGCTTGAAGCGCTGGCCAGAGGCGATATTCAGATCCTTGTCGGCACCCATGCTGTGTTTCAGAAGGACGTCGAATTTGCCGATTTGCGTCTGGCCATCGTGGATGAGCAGCATCGGTTCGGGGTGCATCAACGGATGGAACTGGGCAAAAAAGGCGCGCAGGCGGATGTGCTGGTGATGACGGCAACGCCGATCCCGCGCAGTCTGGCGTTGGCACAGTATGGCGACATGGATGTGAGCGTGCTGGATGAAAAGCCCCCGGGGCGTAAACCGATCAAGACCGCGCTGGTGAATATGGGCCGGATGGACGAGGTGGTAGACCATTTGCGCAAGGCGGTGGCCGAGGGGCGGCAAGCCTATTGGGTCTGCCCATTGGTCGATGAAAGCGAAAGCGTGGACCTGTCCAGTGCTGAAGAACGGTTCAAACGGCTGCGTGCGGCGCTTGGCGAGGGGGTTGTCGGGCTGGTCCACGGACAGATGCCGCCCGACCAGAAAGACGCGGCGATGAAGGCATTCCAATGCGGCGAAACCAACGTGTTGGTGGCCACCACGGTAATCGAGGTTGGGGTGGATGTGCCCAACGCGTCGATCATGGTGATTGAACGCGCCGAAAGTTTCGGGCTGGCACAGTTGCATCAGCTGCGCGGACGCGTTGGCCGGGGCGAGGCGCAATCGACCTGTCTGATGATGTATCAGGCACCGCTGAGCGAAGGGGGCGAGCGGCGGTTGACCACGATGCGCGATACTGAAGACGGGTTCAAAATCTCGGAGGTTGATCTGGAAATGCGCGGTGCGGGGGATTTGATCGGCACAGCACAATCCGGTCTGCCAAAATTCCGCGTGGCGGATATGGAGGCTCAGGCGGCGCTGATGGCAGTGGCGCAGACTGACGCGCGCAAACTATTGCATGATGATCCAGACCTGACGGGCGCGCGCGGGCAGGCGACCCGGGTGCTTTTGTGGCTGATGGAACAGGATCAGGCGATTCGGCTGATCGGTGTCGGCTGATCCGGCCAGTTACGACCGTTGGCCTGTTAACTTGAGGCTTCAGTGAGGCATTGATGTTCCATCGGTTTTTCAAGGGCTTATCCATTGAATTTACCATTTGTTCACCAATGTTCTTAAAAAGTTCTTTACAAACCATTTCCAAAATGAGAACAAAGAGGCAACAAGAAGACAAGTAGGAGCCCGCCATGATCCGCCAACTCAAGACCGCTGCCATCCGTTCCAGCAACACTCTGCTCGGTGATGCGATGGGGGCCGCGGCGTTGATGGTGATGCTGGTCGGCGCGCTCTACCTGCCTGGATTGACCTGATTAACAAGTTTCTGCCTGCGACGTTCCGTTCCTGACCAACCCGCCGCATCTACCTGTCCCCAACAACGATGCGATGCGACTGACAAACTGCCTGTCCTCATGTCCCCCGGGGCTTACCTCATCCCCCCGATGGTGTGTCAGGACCACCGGAACCCGCATTCCCTAGCCGCCGCCGTTCTTGCCGGAACGTGCGGCGGTTTTTTTGTTGCGACAGAGTTGAAGAGCCTCTGAAAAACCTTTCTTGTGAAGAGCAGGCCAGGGAGGTTTCGCGCGATGCATGATCACGATCATTCCGAAGCTGGGCATTCACATATCCCGAAGAACGAGCGTGCCATCGCGATTGCGGCGATACTGACGGGCACATTCATGTTTGCCGAAGTGGTCGGTGGGGTGATCTCGGGCTCATTGGCGCTGATCGCCGATGCCGGGCACATGCTGACGGATTTTGCCTCGCTCCTGTTGGCATGGTTTGCCTTTCGGTTGGCGCGACGGCCAGCGGACTGGAAACGGACCTATGGGTATGACCGGTTTTCCGTGCTGGCGGCCTTTGTGAACGGTTTGTCGCTGTTCGTGATTGCGGTCTGGATCATGTTTGAAGCGGTCGAGCGACTGACGGATCCGGTCGAGGTGTTGGGCGGGTTGATGCTGTGGGTCGCCCTTGGCGGGCTGTTGGTCAACATTTTGGCGTTTTGGGTGCTGACGCGTGCCGAAAGCGAGAACCTGAACGTGCGCGCCGCGGCATTGCATGTGGCGGGTGATCTGCTGGGATCGGTGGCGGCGATTGCAGCATCGCTGGTGATCATATTCACCGGCTGGACCCCGATCGACCCTATCCTATCGGTTTTTGTCGTGCTGATCATCCTGCGTTCCGCGTGGCAGGTGGTGCGCGAAAGTGGCCATATTCTGCTGGAAGGTGCGCCCAAATCCTTTGACCGGCGCGAGGTAACCGAGGTACTGACCCGCGACGTTCCCGGTGTTGCAGGCGTCGATCACATCCACGCCTGGCAGGTGACGCAGGAACGGCCCATGGTAACGATGGAGATTGTCGTGGTGGATGGGCACGCCCCTGCCAAGGTGAAGAATGCCGTCAAGGCGATGTTGCACGATCGGTTCGGGATCGACCACGCGACAGTTGAGGTGACCTGAGCGCCGTTAGTCCCGCTTGCCCGGGCGGTGTATCCAGACCGGAATGAGGAAGACGATACAGGCGATCAGAAAAGCCAGGCTGGCGATGACGCCGATGATGTCCCCGGCCTTCCATGTGCCCCAGAGGAAAAACAGGGCTGAGACGGTAAAAAGGATCCAGCCGGTGAAATTGAAGCTCCAGACGGTACGGGGTGACATGTCTTGGCTCAGGCGCAAGAGGATTTCTTGCCAATCTGCTCAAGCGCCTCGACCGAGGCTTCTAGCGTGAGCAGGATCGAGGCATGGCGATTTTTGTAATCCTTGGCGGGTTGCAGAACTTCGAGCCCGTCGAACGGCGCAACGGGCACCGGCCCATCGTTCTTGAGCATTTCCTTGAGCTGATCGCGGGCAGCGACGACCTGTGTACTGTCACAGCCGACAATATGAGCGCCCACCACGCTGGCGGCGGCCTGCCCCAAGGCACAGGCCTTGACCTCGGCAGCATAGTCGGTGATCCGGCCGGCATCTGCCTTGATGTCCACTGTTACGGTCGAACCACAAAGCGGGGCGCGGCGTTTGACCTCTGCATCGGGGTCCTCAAGCCGGCCATGACGCGGAATATCGGCGGCCAGCGCAAGGATGCGCGATGAGTAGAGCTTGATCAGGTCGGTTTCCGTGCTCATGGCTTTTCCTTTTGGTGCTGACCCCATAGATAGAGGCAGCAAGAAGCGTTGAAAAGGGTGTCTGAGCATGGCGTTTGATCCGGCGACATTGATCTATAACGAAGCGGGGCTGATCCCGGCAATCGCGCAGGATGCCGAAAGCGGTGACGTCCTGATGATGGCCTGGATGAATGAAAAGGCCATCATTCAAACGCTTGAAACCCGGCGCGTGACCTATTGGAGCCGGTCGCGTCAGGCGTTCTGGATCAAGGGTGAAACCAGCGGGCATGTGCAGGAACTGGTGGATTTTCGCGTGGATTGTGATCGCGATTGCCTGTTGCTGTCGATCCGCCAGACCGGACCTGCGTGCCACACCAACCGGCGCAGTTGCTTTTACACGGCTGTACGGGATGGCGCCGAAATTGAGATAATGGCGCCAGAGGCGGGCTGAGCCCCGTTTTGAGTATTTCTCCAAGAAGAAAAGCTATGTGAGGCCCACGAGGGCCCGGATATCCTGCGGCGTTGCGCCGTCATCGCGGAATTTGGCGATTGCGCGGGCGTCGTCGCGCTTGGCCAGACGCTTGCCCTGATCATCTCGGATCAGCCGGTGATGGTGATACACGGGCGTGGGCAGATCGAGCAGGCGTTGCAGCAACACTTGCAGGAAGGTAATTTGGTATAAGTCCTCGCCGCGCACGACATGGGTGATGCCTTGGGCTGCCTCGTCCACGACCGAGGCCAGAACGTAGGAAACGGTCTCGATTTCCTTGCGGCCCAGCACCGCATCGCCGATTTCAGTGATCAGGCGCTGCGGATCAAGCAGGTGGTGCCCGGCATGTTTCGATCCGGTTTCGGAGAAATATGCGCCGTTGAGATGCTGCACTGCACGGGCCATGTTCAGGCGTAGCGCGTCACCGGGCTGACGACTGGACATGTCGCGATGGCGGCAGGTGCTGGGGTAGGTATCGACCCCCATTGCAGCACCTTCCTGCGGGGCAGACAGGGCGTTGCGGATGTCGCTGCGGCTGCAGGAGCAGGGATAGATCAACCCGCGCGCGGCAAGCTGCACCAGCTTTTCATTGTAGAGATCCAAATGCTCGGATTGGCGCAGCACTGGCATTTCCCAATGAAGGCCGAGCCAGGAGAGGTCCTCATAAATCAGTGCCTCCCATTCAGGGCGGGCGCGGTCGATATCGGTGTCTTCGATCCTGAGCAGGAAACGGCCCATTTGGGCCTGCGCCATGTCATGCGCGAGCAATGCTGAATAAGCATGACCCAGATGAAGGGGGCCGGTTGGGGATGGTGCAAAGCGGGTAGTGAATGTCACGCTTTTTCAAGGATATAAACGTAGGATTTAATGTTCTGTTTTGGCAGATGCGGTCCGTATTTTCGGTGCTTGAGCCGCGCCGCGCCGCAATCGAGCCACTGGTTGAGCCGGGCGGGATACTGCGGGTCTGCTACGGCGTGATCATTGAGGCTGAAGGCCAGTACGCCACCGGGATTGAGCGCATTCATCAGTAAATCCAGCGTTGTCGCCGGTGCGGCGCCGGTTCCGATGACGCCGATGGCGGTAATCACCGGGTAGCTGCCCTGCGTGATGGGTGTTTCGTCGTCGATATCCATCTGCGTGAGGTTTCGATAAACGTCCTTGCCACGCGCCTGTTCCAGCATTTCGGCGTTTGGGTCCATTCCGTCAATCGTTTTGAAGCCTACGAGCCCAAGAGCGAGGCCAGACAGACCTGTGCCGCAGCCGAAATCCAGTATGGGGGCGGCGGGATCGTTCAGATATTTATCCAGGGCCTTGGCTACGCGTCCCGGTGTGGCATAGCCGTTATCAGCCACTTCTGCGTCATAGCTTGCGGCCCAGTCGTCATAAAGCGCCTGAGTGTCCTCAGGGGTCTCTAAGTTGTAGGCCTTGTCCAGAAATGTGTCTCCCATGACTGATAGAAGATCACACCGATTGTGTTTCGTCCAGTGCAGCCTGAGAGAGCCATTCGTTCCAGGCAGCTTTGGCACGGTCGGTATAGGCCTTGTAGCGATCTTTGCGGCCCCGACGCCCGCCCTTAAGCCCATCGACAGGGCGGAAGAGGCCGAAGTTGACGTTCATTGGTTGGAATGTCTTGGCCTCGGCCCCGCCAGTGATGTGGTGCACAAGTGCGCCCATTGCAGTGTCCTGTGGCGGGCCCTGCAACGGTCGACCCAGCATGTCTGCGGCAGCCAGGCGACCGGCCAGGAGGCCCATCGCAGCAGATTCGACATAACCTTCGACACCGGTAATCTGCCCCGCAAAGCGGATATGAGGACGCGAACGCAGGCACATCCGGTTGTCCAGCAACGTCGGTGAGTTCAGGAATGTGTTGCGATGGATGCCGCCCAAACGCGCGAATTGGGCATTCTCTAACCCGGGAATTGTTTTGAAAACATCAGTTTGTGCGCCGTACTTCATCTTGGTTTGAAAGCCTACGATGTTGTAGAGCGTCCCAAGCGCATTGTCCCGGCGTAATTGGACCACGGCCCAGGGTTTGACGTCGGGCTGATGCGGGTTGGTAAGGCCAACGGGCTTCATCGGGCCGTGGCGAAGAGTTTCGCGGCCCCGTTCGGCCATCACCTCGATCGGAAGGCACCCGTCAAAATACTTAGCCGTCTCGCCTTCGTGGAATTCAGTTTTGTCAGCGGCCAGGAGGGCGTCGATAAAGGTCTCGTACTGGTCGCGATCCATCGGGCAGTTGAGATAGGCGGCGCGTTCTTCCTCGGTCTCGCCCTTGTCATAGCGTGACTGCATCCAAGCGCGGCCCATGTCGATGCTGTCGTGATAGACGATAGGGGCGATGGCATCGAAAAAAGCCAGCGCGTCACTGCCAGTCTCGGTCGCGATGGCGCTGCCCAGACCTTCGGAAGTGAGGGGGCCAGTGGCGATGATCCAGTGGCCATCAGTTGGTAGCTGGGTGATTTCGCCATGTTCGACACTGACCAACGGATGTTTTTTGAGCGCGGCGGTGACCGATGCGGCAAAGGGATCGCGGTCGACGGCAAGTGCCCCACCGGCAGGCAAGCGGTGGCGGTCGGCCGTGGCCATGATGAGCCCGTTTGCGGCGCGCATTTCCCAATGCAGCAAGCCGACGGCGTTTTGTTCATCATCATCCGAGCGGAAGGAGTTGGAGCATACCATCTCGGCCAGGTCCCCGGTGCGATGAGCAAAGGTTTCGACCTTGGGGCGCATCTCATGGATGATCACGGGCACGCCCATATTCGCGGCCTGCCACGCGGCCTCGGACCCGGCCATGCCACCACCGATTATGTGAAGTGTCTCTGTCATGTGCTGCGATTTAGGGCATCAGCACAGGATTGGAAAGGGTGGCGTTGGTTGCGTTGGAGGGAGGTCGAGTGGGTCACCGGATTTGGAAAGCGGGCGGCCAGTGAGAGGCTGGCTTGGAGGGACCCTGAAATGCTGGTGACCCACACTCGAAGCGCATAAATGCGTATTCAGCCCCTGTTTAATCGCTGAATTGCGGCAGGAAAATGGCAAATGAGGAAATTATGTGGCGCGGAATGCGAAACAATTGAGATGTATTTGCAAGTCTTTGATTTTTCAACATTTCGTAGAGCTGACGTGGTTGCCGTGGGACCTTGACCGTAGAGAAAAGAGTTAATGATGAAAAAGCAACCACGCCAGTTCTACCCAGATCATGGCAAAAAAGTGGCGAAGCTGAAAAGTAAAAGGTTGGAAACTTTCTGTAAGAAAGCTGGAAACGATTCGACAAGGGTTTGTTTTTACGCCGGATTTAAGTTCATTCAGGGCTGATCCCATTCGGGCGGGCGCTTTTCGATGAAGGCATTAATGCCCTCGGTGGTGTCACGATCCAGCATGTTTTCAACCATGACTTGTCCGGTGTAGTCATAGGCTTGGTCTAGGGGCATTTCGATCTGGTTGTAAAACGCCTCTTTTCCGATTTTGACGGCGGTGCCGAGCTTCGCAGCGACCGTTTCGGCCAATGTGTTGGTGGCGCTTTCAAGCTCGTCTTGAGGAACAGCGCGATTGATCAGTCCCACAGAAAGCGCGCGATCCGTGTCGATGAATTCACCGGTGGTCAGCATTTCGAACGCCTGTTTGCGCGGTATGTTGCGCGAAAGTGCCACCATCGGTGTAGAGCAGAAAAGGCCGATATTAACGCCGTTGACCCCAAAGCGCGTGCCCTGCGCCGCCACGGCCATGTCGCAGGTGGCAACCAACTGGCATCCTGCGGCGGTGGCAATGCCGTGAGGTTGAGCGATGACCGGTTGGGGCAGGGCACGGATGGATAGCATGATCCGGGCGCAGCGGGAAAAGAGGTCGGCGAAATAGGCACGGCCGCCATCCTCGGATTGGCGGCCTTGGGTCATCTCCTTGAGGTCGTGACCGGCGCAAAACGCCTTGCCGCTGCCGGCGATGATCACGGCGCGGATGTGGGACTGTTCACGCAGGCGGTCGAACTCTTCTTGCAAGGCGGCAAGCATGGCATCGGAGAGTGCGTTCAGTTTTTCGGGCGCGTTGAGCGTAAGCCGGGCAACGGCGCCGGTATCTGTACGGTTGAGAATTGCCATCTTGTGTCTCCGGGTTGGTTGGGGTCATTGTTACTGCCGAATGCAGAGGGAGGGAAGCATGGCTTTGCAGATGAATGCAGAAGAGTTGATGGGTTTTCTGGATCGTGAATTCCCTCAGGTCACAGGTGAATTTACCATCGAAGATCTGGGCGAGATGCGAATCCGCACACGCATGAACGTGGGCGAGCGGCACTTGCGCCCTGGCGGCACCGTGTCGGGCCCGTCGATCTTTTCGTTGGCGGATGTGTCCGTCTATCTGGCGGTGCTGGCGATGATCGGGCCGGTGGGGTTGGCGGTAACAACCAATTGTTCGATTGATTTCATGCGCAAACCCGCAGCTGGTGCCGATCTGATCGCGGAGTGCCGGTTGCTGAAACTTGGCCGGGTGCTGGCGGTGGGCGAGGTGCTGATCTTTTCCGAAGGTATGGAAAAACCCGTGGCCCGCGCCAGCATGACCTATTCTATCCCGCCGCAGAGCTAGTGCTGGGGCAGGTGGCCCAGACCAGGCCGTGCCAGTTTTCGACATGTTGATCCGAGATTGTGAAATCGCGTGTCGGATCGCGGCGAAACCGTAGCCGGGCGATGACCGCCTGTGAGCTTGAATTGTCGGATTGCGTATAGGCCAGCACCTCAGTCAGCCCGCACTGATCGAACACGTGCGACAGAGCTGATCGGGCGGCCTCGGTCGCATATCCCTGTCCCCAGAACTGGGGCAGGAACCGCCAGCCGATGTCGCCATGCGCCCCCAGCGGATGATCGGCACCATTGGGATAGATGCCGACATATCCCAGAAATTCATCCGCTTTTGTGGACACGCGCCAGCGGATGAACCCGTGGCGTTCATATTGCAGACGGTAATCATCCAGTTTTTGTTGGCTGTCTGCGGTGCTTAGCGTGGTCTTGTAGTCCCGCATGGCCCGATCATCTGCGTGTAGCCGCGCGAAATCATCCAGGTCATCCCCGCGCCAGGACCGCAGGATCAGGCGGTCGGTTTCAATCCGTGTCTCCGGCATGGTCATGTCGGCCCCTTCTGTCCCTGCGCCGCTATGAGGGACCAAAAAAGGGCCGGAGACAAGCTCCGACCCTCAGGACATTCCGGCAATCAGGGATGGTTAGTGCCAGAATGGGCGACGGGCCTCCGTACAAGCCACGTCGCGTTCGATGCCGATGTCGCGCAGCATATGATCGTCCAGCCGCGCAAGCTGTTTTCGGGTGCGATAATTTATGTCCCACTGCGTGACAATCACTGCGAACTGGACCGCTGCACGTGCCAGCAGGGGCAGGGGGTAACCGCCTGTTGTTTTCAGGCTGTCGGGAAGTTTGATCGCGAGTGAATGTGTCATAGCAGTCTCCAATATTGTATTGACACAATGTAAGCTTATTCCGTATATATGAGATACAATTTATGTAATATGACGTCGAGAAAAAGATTGTAATGGATACAATGTGGCGGCCGGACCTGTCTAAGGCAGGTAAATCCAAGTATCAGGCGCTTGCGGACGCCTTGCGCAAGGCCATTGCCGCCGGGGTGTTGGAAAAGGGTGGCAAGCTGCCCCCTGTGCGCGAGTTGGCCTACCGCACCTCGGTTACGCCAGGAACTGTCGCACGCGCCTATTCTTTGTTGATTGACGAGGGTTTGCTTGAGGCGGGTGTTGGTCGGGGTACCTTTGTGGCTGACCGGCAAGTGGCCGCCCAAGAGCCGCGTGATTGGCCCGAAACCGTATCTTTCCGCAGTCCGTATTTGCCAGATGTAGGGCAATCGGAATTATTACGTGATGCGATGAGGAGTGTCGCTGATAAAGGCACCTCGCTGAGCATGATGCGCTATCCGAATAGCCGCGATGACAGGCTCTTGCGCGATACAATGCGGGGTCATCTGGTCGATCTGCCCGTCGGAAACTTCACAACTGATGACATTGTATTGGCACATGGGGCGCAGAATGCGATGCTGGCGGTCTTGCAAACCGTGCTTGAGGGCCCTGAGCCGGTGGTACTGGTCGAGCAGCATGCCTATGCCGGGTTTCGTCGCGCGGCAGAGCTGTGTCGGGCACGTGTCGTGGCCATTGAATGCGACGATGAGGGCCCGCGCCCCGATCTGCTGCAAGAAGCGGTGCGCCGCCACAGAGCGCAGATGTTTCTGACGTCGGCAGAGGTAAATAATCCGACGCTGAGGACCACCACACCGCAGCGGCGGCGCGAGATTGCGTCGGTCGCACGACGCTACGGCATGCATGTGCTGGATGATGATTGTTATAAGCTGACCCCGGCCAGTGGTGAAAGTTACAGGGCGCTTTTGCCCGATCTGGGCTGGTATGTCTCCTCGCTGTCGAAATCGCTGACGCCTTCGCTGCGCGTCGGATGGGCGATTGGCCCAAGGGAGCGGGCAAAAGATCTGGCGCGTACGGTTTCTTTCGGCAGTTTCGGGCTGGCGCGTCCTTTGACCGATATTACTCAGGCCGTGTTGAGTGACCCACGCTTGCCCGACGTATTGAACAAGACGCGTGAGGCGTTGGCCGCACGGGTGCGTCTGGCGGTCAATCATTTGGGGGGGCATGACGTGACATGGCATGAGGACGTACCGCTATTGTGGATTTCCCTGCCGGGTGGGTGGCGGGCTAGCCGCTTTGTGCGTGCAGCACAGGAGCAGGGTGTGTTGTTGAAATCATCCGAGGATTTCGTTTTGCGCGACAATCGCGCGCCGCATTCGGTGCGCATGGCGATCAACGCGCAGATTGCCACGGGTTGCTTTGAGCGGGCCGTCGACAAGATACGGGATTTGCTGGACAATCCGCAGGAAGATATCACTGTCTGAATATGGGGTATTATGATACCTATTTTTCAAGTATTTGTTTTTGAATGAAAAATTAGAATATGTGGTGCTTGACGTGAGAATTGCACCCTATATAACCCGCCCATCAATTCGGGGATAGGCAATCCGCCTGTGCCGGCACGTCAAACGATAGGGTTTCACCTTATGAAAACATTCTCTGCAACACCGGCAGATATCGACAAGAAATGGATCCTGATCGACGCCGAAGGCGTTGTTCTGGGCCGTCTGGCGTCGATTATCGCCATGCGCCTGCGCGGCAAGCACAAGGCGTCGTTCACACCGAACATGGACATGGGCGACAATGTCATCGTCATCAATGCCGACAAGGTCCAGCTGACCGGCAACAAACGTGAAAAGCCGAATTACTGGCACACCGGCCATCCGGGTGGCATCAAGTCTCGCACCACAGGCCAGATCCTGGAAGGCGCGCATCCTGAGCGCGTCGTCATGCAAGCGGTCAAACGCATGCTGCCGGGCAACCGCCTGGCGCGCCAGCAGATGACCAATCTGCGCGTCTACGCTGGTACCAAGCATCCGCATGAGGCGCAAAGCCCAGAAGTGCTGGATGTGAAATCCATGAATTCCAAGAATACGCGGGTAGCAATCTGATGGCTGAAGAAATCAAATCTCTCGAAGGTCTGGAAGCGGTTGCCGAAGGTGTCACCGCTGAGGCCGTAGTCGAAACTCTTGAACCGCGCGAGCCTGTTCGTGACGATCTGGGCCGGTCCTATGCAACGGGCAAACGGAAAGATGCGGTAGCTCGCGTCTGGATCAAGCCGGGCTCTGGCAAGGTCGAAGTCAACGGCAAGGCAATGAACGCCTATTTCGCACGTCCGGTTTTGCAGATGATCCTGCGTCAGCCGTTTTCGGTTGCCGGTGTCGAAGATCAGTTTGATGTGATGGCAACCGTCAAGGGTGGTGGTCTGAGTGGTCAGGCTGGCGCGGTCAAGCACGGCATTTCGAAAGCGTTACAGCTTTATGATCCGAGCTTGCGCGGTGCGCTCAAGGCGGCAGGCTTCCTGACCCGCGATAGTCGTGTCGTCGAGCGGAAGAAATACGGTAAGCGCAAGGCGCGCCGGAGCTTCCAGTTCTCGAAGCGTTAAGACGCTTCGTTGCGCAAGTGACAGTTAAAAGGCGCGGTGGTTTGTCCTCGGCGCCTTTTTTTCTTCTCTGGTTCAGCGGTGGTCGGGGGATCATCCGACCAGTTTTGATACTGAGATTTTAAATGAAGTACCGCCCAGAAATAGATGGTTTACGCTCGGTCGCTGTTTTGCCGGTCATACTGTTTCACGCCGGTTTTTCGTTTTTTAGCGGCGGTTATGTGGGTGTTGACGTCTTTTTTGTCATCAGCGGCTACCTGATCACTACGATCCTTATCAGCGAACGTGAGGCGGGCACCTATTCGCTGCTGGGCTTTTATGAACGCCGGGCAAGGCGGATCTTGCCTGCGCTGTTTTTCGTCCTGCTCTGCACGATACCCTTTGCCTGGCGCTGGATTCCACCAGATCCGTTCGAAGACTTTTCAAGAAGTCTCTCCTATGCAGCGATGTTCATTTCGAACATCCATTTTCTTGAGAAATCATCCTATTTTGACATCGGCGCTGAATTCCGCCCGCTATTGCACACCTGGAGTCTGGCGGTGGAAGAGCAGTATTATCTGCTGTTCCCGCTGGTTTTGTGGGCTTTGGGGGCTTTCGTGCGGCGCAAGTTTCTGTTGGTTTTCCTGATCCTGTCAGCGGTATCGCTGGGGATTGCCGAGTGGGGGTGGCGGAATTACCCGTCCGAGAACTTCTTTTTCTCGCCCTCGCGGTTGTGGGAGTTGTTGGCCGGGTCGATCTGCGCCGCGATCCTCTATGGCCGGGCGCAACTGCGCAATGAGTTCGGTGCACTGGCGGGGCTTCTGCTAATCCTGGGAAGTGTCGTGTTTTTTACCGACAACATCCCGTTTCCATCAGTCTACACGGCGGTACCGGTTCTGGGCACCGTGCTGATCATTCTATACGCGGAAAAGGGCACAATTGTCGCGCGCCTTCTGTCGCTGCCAGTATTGGTCGGGATCGGGCTAATCAGCTACAGCGCCTATCTCTGGCATCAACCGCTTTTCGTCTTTGCGCGCATCAACAGCCTTGCAGAGCCTTCGCCCATATTGATGAGCGGTATGGCGATGGCGTCTTTGATACTGGCCTATCTGACCTGGCGTTTTGTCGAAAGCCCATTCCGGCGCCGCAACCTGTTGCCACGGCGCACAGGGTTGTTGACCGCCAGCGCTGTGGGCATCGTCCTATTTGCCGGTTTCGGTGTCGTGGGAGAAGTGAGCGAAGGATTTCCCGCGCGGCACGAGTCAAAAGAATCTCCAATGCTGACGACGTGGCGTCTGCAACTCAATAGGGATAGGTCGCATGACAGGTGCCTTGATAAACAGTCAGAAGCCGAAGGCAGCTTGTGCGAGGTTTACGTGCCGGAGACCTCAAAGGGCAAAATAGCACTGCTGGGCGATAGCCACGCAAGAGCCATTCTGCCCGCTTTCGAAGAAGTCTCGAATGCCCATGGCGTGGCGGTCTTGGCTGGCATCCGTGCTGCCTGCCCACCGCTTTTGGGCGTCTATTTGGCAGGTGGTGGGGCCGAAGCTGTGGTATGTAGCAATATTGCGCTACATCATGCCAACCAGATTATTCTGTCGCAGATCGATACTGTCTTTATTGCCGCGCGTTGGAGCCTTTATGCGACCGGGGGCTATGCAGATGAAGAGGGAGATTTTGCGCTGACCCAGACGGCAGGCAGCCGGGTCAAAAGCGCGGAAGAACGCTTGGAGAATTTCGAAGCAGGGCTTGAAAGAACAGTAAGCTTTTATCGCCGGGCGGGCATCCGCGTCGTCCTGATTGAACAGGTGCCGCAGCAATGGGTTCTTCCTGAGAATGCGTTGCTGCAAGCCGTGTTGCAGGGACTTGGGCCGAAACATGCGCGTGAAAAATTCAAATCAAGTTTCGTCCGGCGCTCGAACCACGACGATCTGGTTCGTGACGCGTCGGATGTGCTGGGCCGTGTCGCCGAAGAATACGGTGCCGAAGTGCTGTCTTTGACCGAGTTTTTTATCGCCGGTGACCGCTATGCCTGGTTCCTGGATGACACGGTGCTTTATCGTGATGCCGACCACCTGTCGACGATTGGGGCGTTAAAAGTGGCGCCGCTGATCGTCGACCATTACGCGCCAAACTAGACCCTAGTCGTCCGCGGGAAGCAGGCCCAGACCTCGCAGATAGATCCCAATGCCACTTTCCAGCAAATCCTCGGGCGGGAAGGGGCTTTGGGTGCCGGGGGAGTTGCGCGCGAACAGCTCGACAACACCGTGGGAAAGCGCCCAGACATGGGCGGAGAACATCGCCGGGGGAGGGCGTTTTTCTGGAGGGATGTGTTGGCTGAGTTCTTCTGCGGCACGTTCGAGTACCTTGCGTGCACGTCCCGAAATGGCGGCTAGTTCAGGCGTGCGATTAACAGAAATGCCGCTTTCGAACATAGCGATATAATGGCCGGGATATTTGCGGGCGAAGGCAAGGTAGGCGCGCCCCGTCGCCTCAAAGCTGGCAAGTGCCGATGGCTGACCTTTGTCATAGGCAAATTGCATCACATCGGCAAAAATTTCGTAACCCTGACGCGCGGCTTCGGCGATCAGGTCTTCACGACCCTCAAAGTGGCGATAGACGGCAGCCGGAGTAACACCGGCCTGTTTTGCCGCCTCCGACAGGGTAAAGCCGGTGGGGCCTTTGGCCTCGATCAACTGTAAGGCGGCTTCGACCAAAGCCTGGCGCAGATTGCCGTGATGATAGCCACGCTTAGGCATCCCAGATCTCGGGACCGGCGCAGATAGACGTATCGATCGTGCCGATGGCACTGCTGTCTTTGTGAGCATAATCAATGGAATGCAATGCGTGGCGGATCGCGGACAGTCGCGCACGGCGTTTGTCGTCCGATCGGATAACCGTCCAGGGTGCGATCTCCGTATGGCTGCGGTCCAGTGTCTCACGGATGGCTGCGCTGTAGCTATCCCATTTCTTTAAGCCTTCGACGTCGATCCAGCTGAGCTTCCACTGCTTCAAGGGGTCGTTTTCGCGCTTGAGGAAGCGCCGGAGCTGTTCTGCACGACCCACATTGAGCCAGAACTTGATCACGTGGATGCCTTCACCCACCAGAATCTTTTCGAATTCGGGCACTTGATGAAAGAATTTCTCACGCTGTTCATCGGTGCAAAAGCCAAAGACCTTTTCCACCACGCCGCGATTATACCAGCTGCGATCATAAAACACGATTTCACCGCCTGACGGGAGGTGATCAATGTAGCGCTGGAAATACCATTGGGTGGCTTCGGCATCGGTAGGTTTTGACAAGGCAACGACGCGGGCACCGCGTGGGTTAAGATTTTCGCGAAAGCGTTTAATCGTGCCCCCTTTGCCGGCGGCATCGCGCCCCTCAAACACCATGGCAATGCGCGCACCGGTCTCTTTGGTCCAGGCCTGCATCTTCACCAGTTCGATCTGCAGGCGGGCAATATCCTGCTCGTAGGCCTTGCGTGGCATCCGTTCAGAATGAGGGTAGCCTGAATCAAGAATATCGCCTTTTTCCGCACGGCGAATCGCGTTGCGGACAGGCTCGGGCGCGTCGTTTTCGAAATAGGCGCTGATCGCACCGTCAAAGGGCAACTGCATGGGCCTCTCCTGCTTTCTGGGTACTATGGCGGGTCAGGGCCCGGGGTGCAATCAGGGGCGCACACCAGCGCGAGTGGCCGCGCGATCAATCGCAGCCAGCACCTCGCTGGCATTGGCGTGTTGCGGCATGTGACCGACGCCTTTAAGTCGCGCGAGGCGTGCGCCAGCGACCTGCGTTATCAGTTTTTCAGCATGAACGTTGATCGGAACGGTCGTATCGGCGGTGCCATGCACGATCTCGATCGGCATGGTCAGCGTATCCGCATAGCGTTTTTCCATTTTCACGATATGCGGGCGCAAACTGTTTACCTGCTGGCCATTGGCACGCAGAGCGCCCCGGCGAAGGCTGAGATCCGTGCCGATGTAATCAATGTAACCCTCGGGAGGGTTTTGCGGACTAAAGATCGAGGCCAACGCATTCTCAATACGCGCTTCGGGCGCGAACGCAGTGATCAGAGGCACAACGGTGGCACCGCCAATGGCGGAACTTGTCACGGTGTAAAGCCTGTCCAGATCGCCGGGCCAGGGGTTTGATACGCCGCCAAGTGTAACCAAGGCAGCGGTATCTTCAGGCCGGTTCAAACCCCAGGCCAACGTGACCGCACCGCCATAGGAGTGGCCTACGACGACGGGGCGTTTGACGCCCAGAATGTCAGCTGCCTTTTGCAGCAACGCTGCTTGTTCCAGGGGGCTTTCACCTTTGGTATTGCCCAGCCCACCATAACCGGGCAACCGATCTGTCCAACCATGACCGGGGCGATCAAAGGCAAAGACGCGATATCGGTCTGTCAGTTGCTCTGCCAACGCAAAGGTGAAATCGCGCAGGTTGCCGCCGGCCCCGTGGATCAAGACCAGGTCAGGTCCGGTTCCTTTGACCCAAACGTGTACGCGGGTGCCATCCACGTCAACGAATTGCCCGATCGGTGGATAGGTCTTGCGTGCCGAGGTTTCGCGTTTTTCAGCCAACACAGAACATCCTGCGATCAGGGCGACCAGCAGGAGGAGGGAGGCTTTCAGCACGAGGCTCATGTCTCAGGCTCGCAAGTCAGTGCGTTCCAACCCGATTCTGGAAATGTCGAAGGGCGTTGTTTCGTAAATCTCGGAAATCCAGTTGCCATAGAGGAGATGGGCATGGCTGCGCCAACGGTTCTGTGGCGGCTGGTTGGGATCGTCGCCAGGGTAATAGTTACAGGGCACATTAATCGGAGTGCCGTTTTCAACATCACGGTCATACTCTTGTTTTAGTGTGTCGCTGTCATATTCAAGGTGGTTGAAGATATAAAGTGCCCGGTGACGGGGATCTTCGACCAGGCATGGGCCCACTTCATCACTGAAAAGAAGCGTGTTCAGACCGTTGGCAGCGTCGATCTCGGGCTGACGCATCTCGGTCCACCGACTGACAGGTATAACGCAATCGTCGGAAAACCCTCGCAGATAGGGCGAAGACGATTCCATGTTGCGATGGCGGAAGCAGCCAAAGGCTTTGTGCGGCAGCATGTGTTTCTTGACGCCGTGGAAGTGGTTGATCATGCCCATGCCGCCCCAGCAAACGCCAAAGGTGGAATGCACATGCGTCTGGGTCCAGTCAAAGACCTGGCGCAACTCGTTCCAATAGGTGACTTTGTTGAATTCCAGATGTTCTATCGGAGCGCCCGTAATCAGCAGCCCATCGAATTTCTCATTACTCTCAATCACTTCCGAGAAGGGGCGGTAGAAGCTTGCCATATGCGCGGCCGCAGTGTTGCGAGTGCGGTGTTCACTCATCCGGATGAGGCTAAGCTCGATTTGCAAGGGTGTCGCCCCGATCAGCCGGGCGAACTGGTTTTCGGTCTGAATCTTCTTGGGCATCAGGTTCAGCAACCCGATGCGTAGCGGGCGAATATCCTGCCGATCAGCCTGGTCTTCGTCCATTACCATGACACCTTCGCGCGTCAGCACATCGTAGGCGGGAAGGTTGGCAGGGATCTTGATGGGCATTGGATATCGTCCTGAACGGTTGAGCCGCACAAATAGGTCGTTTTTTTCTGAAATTCCAGCGGGATTGCGGCGGGTCCAAAAATCTGCCGGTAGCAAGGTCGAAAGGCCCCCGGGAGAAATGTGACTTTTCGCCGGAACAATGTTATTTTTCTATCTATACTGGTTAATTTTTTTGAGGAGACAATTAATGGTAAAGCTTGGGCTTTCCGTATCTCTCATCGGAATTTTGTTGATGGGGTGCAGTACAAACAAAGTCACCCCTGATATTGCGGCATTCGGCGGTGCGGTGGAAACCATTGCAAAAAAGGACCGTAAGGCGGCCCGAAAACGTGGCCTTCCGGAAAGGGTCGCGGCAGCGCGGCGGGTTGATCTTGCTGCGGTCAACGCAGTCTATACAACCAACAATCCCGAAGCGTGTTCCTATACCTACCCGTCGCTGGCCACTGCCCCTCCACGTTTCAAAGCGGCGTGCAAGCTGGTGCCGAAAAATGAAAAGGGTCAAGTCGTTGCAACGATGTTTGACCCGCTTGCAAAGCAAGAAGCAGCAGATATCGTGGCACCCACACGTAACAAGGCTTTGTTACGGGAACATCTGACGCTCAAGATTGTTCGGGATCTCGAGCAATATGCGTCCGGATTGAAAACACTGGCAGAAAGCACTTTGCCAGGGGAAATCGGTAAATCCACCTCCAAGGCGTTTAGCGCCGCAGCGGGGTTGAGTGATACTGTGCGTGCTGTGGCTGCGGCGGAGGGTACAGCGGCCCCAAAACGGACTGTTGTTGGGTCTTTGCTGTCGATCGGTGCACGAGAAACAGCAGAGGCAGCGCGCTATCGACGCCTGCGAAATATTGTCGAATATGCCGATCCATTTGTCCAAAAAGCGACGGTGCAACTGGCGACATTGACGTTTCAGCGCGAAAAAGGAGCGTTGGGACCATTGGCGGATGAATTTCAGGAAGGTCTTAGCGACTTCGATGGCGGTACCGAGGCCGGGCTTGCCCGAATTGACAAGGCCTATGCTGCTTTGGCCGATGCTGACAAATCGGCCCATTTCAGAATTTATTCAGATATCGGGCTAGGTCACCGTGCGATTGTTGAAAGCCTGAGTACGCGGGCGTCTATCAAGGAACTGACGCGTGCGAATGACCGCATTGATGAACTGTCAAAAGCGGTTAAAGCATTGGCATCAAATTAGAATTTTTATTTTAGGAGGAATGAAATGGCGACAAGGGAGTTTGACCGTGAATTTGAGCGTTTGATGCAGACCGTGAGGGTGCTGCGCGGACATTTTTCAAAAATCTATGGAGAGATTGAGGCCGATTTGATCAGGCTGCGGTTCAAGCGTGATCGCGCGGGGCATACCAAGCTGAACAATGTGCGCCGAAAAATGCGTGAGGATTACGACAAAGCGCTTGAACTGATTGCCAACCAGATCACGAGTGTCGAAGAACTGAAGCGTACCAGAAGTGTATTGAGGTCGGCGGCAGATCAGGCATTCAAATTTGTCGACGAGATGCGCCGGGTAAAGAAAACGATTGATCAGTTTGCAAAAGCAGCGGGCTTTCTTTCCGATTTATTGGGTGCCCTTAAAAAAATACTGCGATAACACGCTAAAGCGCGTCGATGGCCGACGCGATCAGTGTTTCAAACGCCTCTGCGGATTGAATTTGCGCAACCGCATCGGCGGTTACGCTGACGCCCCAAGGGACCATAGCCTCGTACCGGGGTTTGCGATGGGCAAGCGCGCGCGCATAGGTCCAGCGGATGAAGGAATTCGGGTCTACTTTATCCGCAGGACATTTGTTTTCGTGAAGATATTCCTGCCACGATGCCTCCAGAAATTCGGGTTGATATGCCATCGGTTTGGGTGCTTTGTCGAAACGGCGGATAAGCTCCTGGGTGTGCTCTTCGCTGCCTTCGATACGGATCAGCAAACAGTGTTGTGACAGTTCGTTGAGCAGATCGTCATCCGGATCATTTCCATCCACCCATTCGCAGATCGACCCACCGGTATCGCAAATGAAATTCGGATACCCATAGAGTGATTGCGCGCGGTCGATGAAATGGGCGGTGTCGCGCAAAGCGGCAATTTCAGCCGAGCGGAACTGTTCCTGACGATGTTGGTAGTCGGCAATCGGCAATCCACCTTTCGCCGGATCGCCCGGCTTGCCCAAATAGGTCGAGACAGGGGCGAGGTTGTTGAAGGTGATATTTGAGCCGATATAGATCGAATCTGTCAGCAAGAGTTCACGCAGAAATGGCACTTGCATGGCGTGGGACTTGGCATTATCCGCTATCAGTTCGCCCATGTAGCGGGTACCGATGCGATAGTCGATCGAATAGTGAAACCACGAACCTTGTGCCCGCAACATGTTCGAAAGATGAGTCTTGCCCAGACCAGACATGCCATAGAACAGCACACGCTTGTGCGGTGACTTCAGCCAATCCTCAGCACTTTTGTAAATCATCGCCTGTCCCCTTTGGCTGTTGGTACAAAGCGGGGCGTTGCGGGTCAAACCATAAGGTCATACAGAAAAGAAAAAACCCGCCCTGCGAGGGACGGGTTTTTGCAGAATCGTCAAACGATAATCAGAAGCGGAAGCCAACCTTGACGCCCGCAGCAATTGCATCGTTGTCGGTGAAGTTTGCGCCAATGCTTGTGCGCGCGCCGCCGATGTCAAAATATTTGATGCCGGTGGTCACTTCCCAAGATTCGGTTTCGTATTTCATCGCGATGCCATAGCTGGTGAAGCCGTCCTTACCCGAGAGGTTGCCAACGGTATCGCCCTGATCTTCTTCGTAACCAAGAGTCAACGCGCCCGACCAGTTCTCGGAGAAGCGGCGGCCAACGCCAACCTCATAGGTCCAGATGTCCGATGGTTCGCTGGCAATGGCTACAGCGCCACCCAGGAAATCCAGCGGTCTGATTTGGAACTCGGTCCATTCCTGCCAACGCACCGAACCAAAGAGCAGTGTGTCTTTGGCGATGCCGCTTTGGGCGTGAAGGGTAAAGGCCTGTGGAATCGCTACATCGAACGGCGTGCCGTTGTTGTCGATAAAGCTATGTTCAATTTCGGATTCGTAGGTCAGCGCAATTTTCATCGCTATTTCCGGAATCTGGTAGGCGGCACCCAGAACGTACCCGGTGCGCCAGTCCTGATCGACGTTCAGGCTGTATGTGGCGGGCAGGGGCAGGCCAACGGTTAGGATGTTCAGGCTGCCTGTAAGGCTCTGCACGCGCAGGCCACCATAGGCGCTGAAACGCTCCGAGAAATTGTATTTTACAAGGCCCGTGATCGCCAGCGAGTCGACCTCGGCGTTAGAGCCGGAAAACGGGTAAGGGGTACCAGCCGTATAGGATACGTCGGCACCAACGGGATCATTGGCGATAAGGGCAAAGCTGAGCTTGTCGTTATACTGGTGCTTATATCCCAACGCGTAGTTCTGATACGTCTTCTGGATATTGCCAGATCCCAATCTGCCACCCAGCAACGAGCCGCTGACATTGGGGTTAACCGTTGCCGCGCTAAATTCCAGATAGTTCTTGCCCTCTTCGAACAAGATCTGCGAGCGATCCCCATCTCGCATGATACCGCCGGCGTGGGCGACGCCAGTTGCGGCGATGGTCAGCGCGGTGGCTGCCAGTGCGTGTTTCCTCATGTTCCCTCTCCTCCAAAAACATATGAGGGATCGTTATAGGCTATCACGAAATCGTCAAATACTAACGCCGCGTCACATTTAAGACGATTTTTTCAGGTGCTTTCAGCGCCACACTTTTAACGGGAATTTTTGTTGAACGTGGCCTATTTTCGTGTTTCTGACCAGATATTAAGATAGTTCGCACCAAAGATGACCACTGCCCCTAAAATGACCAACGTATCAATTGGTTCGTTGTAAAAGACAAAACCGATGACCGCGATCACAGGCAGACGGGCGAAATCGACCGGCGTGACGACGGTGGCAGGCGCAATAGAAAGCGCCTTGGTGATACAGAAATGCGCCATCAAGCCGCCACAGCCGATGATTATCAGCCAGGGCAGCGAAACGAGTGAGGGTAGAGTGATATCACCGTCAATACCGGCGCAGATCAGGCCGAACACCGCCTGTGTTACGGTCATGTAGAACAGAATACTGGCTAGGGTTGTTAAACGCGTAAGCTTTTTCGTGAACATGATCGCGCCGGCAAATCCGATGGCGGCAGTTGCGGCTGCCAACGTGCCGGCATTGACAGTATCAGGGCTGGGGCGCGCCACGATCAGGATACCGATAAATCCCAATATGGCAGATAGCGAACGGATGCGCGTAAGCCTCTCGCCCAAAACCAGCGGCGAGAGGACAAGCACCCAAAGAGGTGACGTGAATTCAAGCGCGAAGACCTGTGCCAGTGGAATGGCCGCAAGGGCATAAAACCACAGGTTTTGCCCGGCGAAATGGCAGACGTTTCGAATAAGGTGCAATCCCGTATGCGCCCGTTCGACCTGATGCCATTTTGCGGTAAGTGAAAGCAACGCGGTTATGATCAAAACGCCAACCAGGCTACGATACATCATGATCTCGAACGTATCGAGTTCGAAACTGATCGCCCGCCCAGCAATAGCCATCAGCGTGAACGAGACAATTGCCCCGATCATCCAGATCGCGGCCCGCAGAATATTGGCGCTTTCAGTTTGCGGGACTACTCCCACTCGATTGTGCCAGGCGGTTTCGACGTGATGTCGTAAGTCACGCGATTGATGCCTTTGACTTCGTTGATGATCCGGGTTGCCGTTTCGCCAAGGAAGTCATGGCTGAACGGATAGTAGTCAGCGGTCATGCCATCGACCGAGGTTACCGCGCGTAGTGCACAGGCGAAATCATATGTGCGCCCATCGCCCATCACGCCCACGGTACGTACAGGAAGAATGGCGACGAAGGCCTGCCAGATTTCATCGTAAAGACCGTGTTTGCGGATCTGGTCTATGTAAACGGCATCAGCTTTGCGCAGAATCTCAAGCTTTTCACGCGTGATCTCACCTGGGCAACGGATCGCCAGACCGGGGCCGGGGAAGGGATGGCGCCCAATGAAGCTCTCGGGAAGACCGAGTTCACGGCCAAGAGCGCGAACTTCATCCTTGAACAACTCGCGAAGAGGTTCGACCAGCTTCAACCCCATCTTTTCCGGCAACCCACCGACATTGTGATGGGATTTGATGGTCACTGACGGTCCACCGGAAAAACTGACGGATTCGATGACGTCGGGATACAAGGTTCCCTGCGCCAGAAATTCTGCGCCATCAATCGAATTGGCATGTTTTTGGAAGACGTCGATAAAAAGCTTGCCAATGATTTTTCTTTTGGTTTCCGGGTCGCTTACACCGTCAAGTTCACCTAAAAACAGATCGGATTCATCGGCATGAATCAAAGGGATGTTATAGTGGTCGCGGAACATGCCAATGACCTCATCCGCTTCGTTTTGGCGCAAAAGCCCGTGGTCCACGAAAACGCAGGTCAACTGATCGCCGATGGCCTCGTGTATCAGAACGGCCGCGACCGAACTGTCGACCCCGCCTGACAGTCCGCAGATGACCTGTTTGTCGCCGACCTGTTCGCGAATTTTGCGGATCGCTTCTTCGCGGTATGCACCCATTGTCCAATCACCAGAAAACCCGGCGGCGCGTACGAAGTTTTCGTAAAGCGTCTTGCCGTTAGGCGTGTGATGCACCTCAGGGTGGAATTGTACCGCATAAAATCTTCTGGATGCATCGCCGGTGATGGCAAAAGGCGCGCCGGGGGAAGTGCCATAAACCTCAAACCCCGGGGCAATTTCACTGACGTGATCGCCGTGGCTCATCCAGACTTGTTCACGGCCCGTGCCATCTAAAAACCAGCCGTTCAGTAAGCCAGTTTGCGATGCCGAGGGGGTAACATATGCGCGGCCAAATTCTGCGGTAGCATTTTCACCAACCTCAACCTTGCCACCCAAATCATGCATCATCACTTGCTGACCGTAGCAGATACCAAGAATCGGCATGCCCATCTCATAGGCGCTGCGGGGTGGACGCGGGCTGCCGTCGCGCATGACCGAGTCGGGGCCGCCTGAAAAGATGATGGCCTTTGGTGCAAAATCCTTCAGGAAATCGTCGGTGACGTTTTGGTAGGGATGGATTTCGCAGTAGACATTCAGTTCTCGCAGGCGACGGGCTATCAGCTGTGTCACCTGACTACCGAAATCAACGATCAAAAGGCGGTCATGGGATATCTTGCTCATGCCTCGCCTCGTAGGACAAGGGCAGGGTTTACGCAAGACTTCGCATGCACTTGTGCAAAATCATATGCAACGGTGCGCAATGTCGTTTTCCCGTCTGAGAGGGCGCAATTCTTCTGCGATATCTCCCGAGGCTGAGATAAAAATACATAAATCCGCGCCCGATGTGGGTGCTTTGCAAGACAAGGGTAAGACATATGGCCGAAGCATCAGCCCGCAGACGTGGACGTGGTGGAGGCGGCGCCGCCCGCCGGGCGGAACGGACCGCCGTCACGATCGAGACTGCGAAATATATCGAGCGCAACATCCCGAACTTCGAGGTTCTGAATGAAGAAGCGCTTGAGATCATTGAGGCGAATGCGGAGACGATCCTGGCAGAAGTCGGTGTCAATTTCGTCGACAACCCCGCCGCATTAGAGCGTTGGCGCAATGCCGGAGCCGATGTGGACGGTGAGCGCGTGCGCCTCCCGCGTGGATTGGCACGAAAGTTGTGTTCGACAGCACCGTCAGAGTTCACGCAGCAGGCCCGCGATCCCGAAAAATCGGTGGTGATCGGAGGAAAAAACCTGGTATTGGCGCCGGTTTATGGACCGCCCTTCGTTCGTGATGCGCAAGGCGGCCGCCGCTATGCGACCATGGATGATTTCAACAAGTTCGTGAAACTGGCCTACATGTCGAAATGGCTTCACCATTCCGGCGGTACAGTGTGTGAACCAACCGATATCCCGGTGAATAAACGCCATCTCGACATGCTTCTATCGCATATGACGCTCAGCGATAAACCGTTCATGGGGTCGGTGACTGACCCCAGTCGGGCGCAGGACAGTGTTGACATGTGCGGTATCCTTTTCGGTGAGGAGTTCGTGCAGCAGAATACCGTTATGACGTCGCTTACGAACATCAACTCGCCGATGACCTTCGACGACGTGATGATGGGGGCGTTGGAAGTGTATGCCCAAAACAATCAGGCTTGCATCATCTCTCCCTTTATTGTTGGAGGCGCGATGGCACCTGTTTCGGTCGCCGGAACGCTGACGCAGGTCTTGGCAGAGGTTATGGCCGGTATCGCCTATAACCAGTTGGTACGTCCGGGCGCGCCGGCAATTTTTGGAGCTTTTGTAAGTTCGATTGACATGGGATCAGGGGCGCCAACATTCGGTACGCCCGAAGCATCGCTGGTCACCTACGGTGCCGGGCAATTGGCGCGGCGGCTAAACCTACCATTCCGGTCCGCGGGATCTTTCTGTGGCTCGAAATTGCCGGATGCGCAAGCAGCCTATGAGACCGCAAACAGCCTGAATATGGGATTGATGGCTGGCGTGAACTTTATGCTGCATTCCTGCGGCTGGCTGGAAGGTGGTCTGGTGGCAGATTTTGAAAAATTCGTCATGGACGCTGACCAGCTCGGCGTTTTGCATCACTTGGCAAAAGGCATTCAGGTGGACGAAAACGGGCAGGCGATGGATGCGATCCGGGAAGTAGGGCCGGGGGGCCATTATCTCGGGTGCGCCCACACCCAGGAAAACTTCAAGTCAGCGTTCTGGAAATCAAACCTGTTTGACTACAAACCCTTTGAAACATGGGCGGACGAAGGCGAACGCGATACCTACAAACTGGCGACCAATCGGGTCGAATTTCTGCTGAATAACTATCAGCAGCCTGCGCTTGATCCGGCGACCGCCGAAGCGCTGAACGCCTATGTGGCTGAGAAGAAATCCTCAATGCCGGATGCGTTTACCTGACGTATTTCCGCAATGGGGCGATGTTGGTGTGCGCGGCACGCATGATGCGAGCCTCGCCCATCATCGCGATCAAAAGATCAACATGTTTGACGGATGAATAACCAGCGTCGCGTTCGCGCCGTTGTTCATTAAGACCTGATTCAATCTCGACCAGCCGGGCCAGAGCGGCGCCGCTACGTGGCAGCGGCCCCTGACCCAGATGCCGTCGCAGATGGACGTCGCGGCGATATTCAGCCATGCCTATACGGGCAGCACGGATCAGAAGGCGCGGGCGCTTCAGCGTATCGAGTTTCATCAGTAAGTCATTCATTGTGGCTCTCCCCAATTTGAGTCGAAACATTGTTCGCACAACCAAAGCGGGTGTTGCGTTCGGCGTAAATCCGCCGTTCGTAGCTATTCACAATTGTTCACACCCTGGAAACAATGCTTGGAAAGTTCGCAACAATTAACGAACCGGTAATAATTACTCGCCTAGGTTGTGTAAAACTGTGGATACACGGTGGAAAAGTTGGGTTTCGCATTGGGTAGAGGGCAGGAATTGGGGCAGGATTTACGGTCGACGGATAGCTTGGATGAGCTGCCTGCATGGCTGCCTGAGTCTGCATTCCATTACCTTTTGCACACTGAAACCGGGGCTTCCATTCGTGCTCTGGCTCGCGATGCGGGGTGTCACGCCTCAACTATCCTGCGTCAGATCCGTAGTTTTGAAACACGCCGCGATGATTTGTTGGTCGACCAGGCGTTACGTCGATTGGGCCGCAAGTATTATAGGGTGAAGAACACCGGTTCTCCCTTCATGGAGAGCAAGATGAACGCTGTACAAAAGATCGAGATCGAAGAAGAAACCCTTTCGGACGCACGTCTGAAAGAGGAAAGTAGGCGCATCTTGCGCAACTTATGTGAGACCGGGGCTGTGTTGGCCGTCGCTGCCGAGATGGACAAGGCGGTTGTTGTGCGCGAGGCCGACGCCGGGCAGTCGGTAAGAACGGGTATTGTCGACCGCGAGGTGGCAGAGGCGATGGCGCTGAAGGAATGGATTTCCTGCGATGCGCCGGGACGTATTGCACGCTATCACATCACTCGATCAGGTCGGTCGGCGCTGAACATGATGTTGGCAGAAGCTGAAAACAAGGCTCTGGGATTTGCTGACGCGCAAGCGCCCTTTGAAGGGCCAGACGCGGACAGAGATGCGGTCGAGGCCGCTGAAGAAGTTATCGATCGTTCAAAACGCGTGCGCTATAACATGGCAGAAACGCCGCTTTCTGCTCTTGCCCGCCGCAAGGATCGCGATGGGCAGCCGTTTTTGTCAAATGATCTGGTACGGGCAGGAGAGCGCTTGCGCGAGGATTTCGAGTTGGCCCAGATGGGTCCTCGAAAAGAAAGCAACTGGGATAAATTTCTGACCAACACTGAACGTGCGGTTGCGCCGCTTGACGGCTCCGCCCGAGGTGCAGAAGCCGCGCGTATACGTGTCACCGGTGCATTACGCGATCTGGGCCCTGGGCTGGGCGATGTGGCCTTGCGTTGCTGCTGCTACCTGGAAGGTTTGGAGCGTGCTGAAAAGCGTATGGGCTGGTCGGCAAGGTCGGGCAAGATCGTGTTGCGTATCGCGTTGCAAAGGCTGAAGCGGCATTATGATGAATTGGGTGATGCTGGCGGGCTGATTGGCTGATCCGGTATCATAAGCAAACTAGCCACCCACGATCCATCCGACGAAATATGCAACAGCGGCGCAAACCGTGCCCACCAGTACGGTTTCGCCCACGGTGCGTATCAGCTTTTCTCCGGTAGCGTTCCAGCGAAGCAGCCCTAACGCCACGAGCGCCATGAATGTTGTCGCTAGCGACAGGGCGAAGGTCCTGTCGGTAGGCTCATAAATGAAATAGGGCATCAACGGAACGGCTCCAAAAAGTACGAAGGACCCGAAAGTGAAGAAACCGTTGAGGACCGGGCTTTCTTCATCCGGATCTTGCATTCCAAATTCATACGTCATCATCAGATCGGCCATGATTTCGGGGTGACGGGCCAGAATGGCGGCTGTCGTATCGGCCTCTCCCGCAGGCAGGCCGCGCTGGCGCAGGATTTCAAACAATTCCATCTGCTCTTGCTGTGGGTTGCGAATGATCTCGTTCAACTCACTTTCGCGTCTTGTGCGATAGAGATCATGTTGTGAACGCAAGGAAAGAAACTCGCCTAAACCCATGCTGATAGCGTCGGCAAAAAGATTGGCCAGGCCAAAGACCAATACCGCAAGACCGCCAATTTGCGCTACACCATCAGCTGCTGCACCGGCAAATCCGGCGACGATTGCGAATGTCGTGACGATCCCATCATTTCCGCCATAGACGATCTGCTTCAGGAATTCCTGAGTACGCCCTAGGGCGTGCGCCTCGCGGCGGTGCGCCTGCCAATCCATCGTATTTCGGGCCTTTCATGTTGACCTGCGGAATTAGAATAAGGCGCTCTCAACTTTGTTGAAAGCACAGATATGAAGCTAGAATTTTAGGTATTTTTAGACGCTCAACAAAAAAAACGGCCCGCGCCCCCCATGAGACACGAGCCGTACGAACAACAGCGCACTCTTTAAGTGGTGGGCACTGGTTAATAATCTGCTTGGCCTGCATGGCAGCTTTGCAGAACTGGTACTTCCCACCACCGTTAAGTATAGATAGGAGGTGTTACCAAACCATTCGCGGGGAAAAATTCGTGCGTGATCTCAAAGTACCTGAACAGCGTCATCCGGAAAAAGCCCACCGTCCTGATAATGCGCAACCGCGCAAGCCGGATTGGATCAGGGTAAAGGCACCGACAAGCAAAGAGTATTTTGAGACCCGTAACATCATGCGTGAACACAAGTTGGTCACCGTATGCGAAGAGGCGGGCTGCCCGAATGTGGGCGAATGCTGGAGCCAGGGTCATGCGACGATGATGATCATGGGTGAGGTTTGTACCCGTGCCTGCACGTTCTGTAACATCGCCACCGGAAAGCCGCCCGAGGCACTTGATGCCTTCGAACCCGGTCGGGTGGCGGACGCTGTCCAAAAGCTTGGGTTGAACCATGTGGTTGTGACAAGTGTGGATCGTGATGATGTCAAGGACGGTGGCGCCGAGCATTTCGCCCAGACAATTCGGGCCATCCGGCATCGCAGCCCGAAAACCACGATCGAAATTCTGACCCCGGATTTCCTGAACTGCGACCCGAAGGTTTTGGAGGTTGTGGTCGACGCCAAGCCGGATGTGTTCAATCACAATCTAGAGACAGTGCCGGGCCTCTATCCCGAGGTGCGTCCTGGCGCGCGGTATTTCCATTCACTCAGACTGCTGCAAAGGGTCAAGGAACTGGACCCAACGACGTTCACCAAATCCGGCATCATGGTGGGTCTGGGCGAAGACCGACAGTCGGTGCACCAGGTCATGGATGACATGCGAGCCGCCGGGATCGATTTTCTGACAATCGGTCAATATTTGCAGCCAACCCCTAAACATCACCGCGTTGACCGTTTCGTCACGCCCGAGGAATTTGCCGCCTACGAGAAAGCAGCATACGGCAAAGGGTTTTTGATGGTATCGGCGTCGCCGCTGACGCGGTCTTCCTACCATGCGGGTGATGATTTCGCCCGTCTCCAGGCTGCCCGAAATGCCAAATTCGCCTGATTGAGACAGGGCTTGCTGCCTTACATTCTGAGGCAGCGAGCCTGATCCTGAAGGGGATTACGGGGGAGGAACACAAAAACACCGCCTGCTGTCGCGACCGGTGTCTTCTTGACGTTCAGATAGTTGGTGAAGCTGCGTTCAACCGCCCCAGCTGCGTACCGGGCCGCAATCCATGTGCACAAAATTACTGCGCGAATATTTGCCAACACCGCCTGCGTGGCAGGAGACAGCCGCGCGGAACATCTGGCTGACAGAGCGTGAAGACAACCTTAGGTCTGCCGCTTCGCCCTTCATGTGACGTGAATTCTTAGCAACACCACGCGAGCGACTGCGCAGCATCGAATTTGTCTTTGGGCTGCGATATCCGGAAAGGAGCATGTAGGGCTCACTAACATCCAGCAAGTTGTGGCTGGCGGCAAGAATATCAATGGTTCGGATGTCGATGTGTTTGATGTCATTGGTGCGCCAGTCACGCATGAACATCGAAATCTCTTTGACCGCGTCTTTGATATAATCACCTTCAATCCAGTAGATTGTGTCAAGACGTTCGCCGGTTCTGGGAGACATCATGCGAATACGGCGTATATCGCCACCACCGCGTAGAAATCCCGCTGCGTTCGAATAGGTTGGGGCTGCTACAATTGCTGTTGCTGCAAATGCACCAAGCACACCACGTCGGGTCATGCCCGTTGTGTTACTTTCCGTCATATAGTTAGCGCCTGTCCCGTCGCTTACCTGTTTACCTGCCGTTCAGCAGGCCTGCCATCTCATCCCCAGATGCGCGAGTTTTATGACATAAACGGAATCACCAACCAAGGGCTGATTTGTGGAAGATTGTAACTATCAAGTAGTTTCGGCGAATTCTTGCGCAAATACCCGTAAATGTGTTTATTTTGTGTAAATTCCGATGCGATTTGGCCGCAATTCAGAGCGGAATTAACCCGCTGATAAAGATTTGAATGGACTTAATTTGACAATCCAAAGGATAGACAAGCAAGTTTACTCTGCGCGTGAGCAATTCAAGGGGAAAAGTATGATTTTGGCGATGCAAAAACATTTTGCACGAAGCGTTGTGTTTTCGATGGCGGTCGTTTTCGCGGCGCTCATTGGTTCATCTGGTGCCGAGGCGCAGGTTACAGGCTTCAAACAGGCCGTGGCCGAGGCCGCAGCAAAAGACCGTGATCTTGCGGCGTTTTATCAGTCCAACGGGTATCAGGGCATCTGGACTGGAAATAGTGGCAAGGACCGTCGGCGTCGGCAGGAATTGTTCAAAGCGATCGAGGCTGCCGATATGCACGGCCTGCCGGTCGCAAGGTATGATGCTAACGGGCTGAAGACTCAGATGAAGGCAGCACGTTCTGCGCGCGAGCGGGGACTGGTGGAGGTCGCGCTAAGTAAGACTTTCGTTCAGTTGGCGCGAGATATGCAGACTGGTGCTTTGGTGCCGTCACGTATCGACGACGGGATTAAAAGGAAGGTTCCCTATCGTAATCGAACCAGCTATCTGACCGCCTTTTCCAAAAGCAGCCCGCGCAACTTCTTTCGTGCCTTGCCGCCTCAGACAAACGAATACGCGCGCTTGATGAAAGAGAAGATTCGTCTGGAAAAACTACTTGGACAAGGTGGTTGGGGGCAAAAAGTACCCGCGAAATCTCTGAAGCCCGGCGCCAGCGGCAACGCGGTGGTTGTTCTGCGAAATCGTTTGATTTCGATGGGATACATGCGGCGTTCTTCCAGTCAGAGCTACGATGCTAACATGCAAAAGGCGATCCAGCAGTTCCAGCTTGATCACGGCCTCAATCCCGATGGTGTGGCCGGAGCCGGCACCATGACCGAGATTAATCGGCCTGTTCAGGCACGGTTACAATCTGTGATCGTGGCGATGGAGCGTGAGCGCTGGCTTAACCGGTCACGAGGTGAACGGCACGTTTTGGTCAACCTGACCGATTTCAGTGCCCGCATCATTGACGGAGACAAGGTAACATTTCAGACCCGCGCCGTTGTAGGCAAGAATGTCAGCGATCGCCGCAGCCCCGAATTTTCCGATGTGATGGAGTTCTTGGTTATCAACCCAACCTGGAACGTACCGCGTTCGATCGCTGTGAAAGAATACCTGCCGATGATGAAGCGGAACCCAAACGCGGCGGGCCATCTTCAGCTTTATGATGGTCGCGGACGCAAGGTCAGCCGCTCGGCTGTCAATTTCGCAGCCTTCAATGCAAGAAACTTCCCGTTTGACATCAAGCAACCACCGTCGCGTCGCAATGCGCTTGGGTTGGTGAAATTCATGTTCCCCAACAAATACAACATCTACCTGCACGACACGCCGCAGAAGAAGCTGTTCGCACGCGAAAAGCGGGATTTCAGTCACGGGTGCATCCGTCTGCACCAACCGTTCGAATTCGCTTACGAGATGTTGTCGAAGCAGGAGCGTGACCCGAAAAACTTCTTTCATGCCAAGCTGGATACCGGTCGGGAAACTGTAGTGCAGCTGGAAAAACCAGTTCCGGTGCACATCACGTACCGCACCGCGTTTACCCAAGCCAAAGGCCGCACGCAGTTTCGCGGCGACGTTTATGGGCGGGACGCGAAAATTTGGAGTGCGCTGTCCAAGGCAGGGGTTTCACTGCGCGGAGTTCAGGGATAAACCACTCTCCGAAATAGGAGAGTGTCATGGCCTACACGATAGAACAGATTGCGTCGGCGCTTGGGGCTAAAGCCTTTGGCGCCGTCGATATGCAGATTGACGGTTTGGCCGAGCCCGCGGATGCGACGGCGCGTGATCTTGCCTTGGCCATGAAGCCCGAATACGCCGACAGCCTGCCAAAAGGTTCTGCCCGCGCCGCCATGGTCTGGGATGGCGCGGATTGGCAATCTCTTGGGCTTGAGGCTGCGATCATCTCTCCCAGACCGCGCTACGCCATGTCCGGCTTGACCACGATGATGGATCCTGGCCAGGGATGGTCGGATGGCATTCATCCATCTGCGGTTGTGGATGAAAGCGCTGAACTTGGGTCAGGTGTTTCGATCGGACCCTTGGCCGTGATTGGTGCCGGTGCTAAAATTGGGGCAGGGACGGTGATCGGCCCACAGTGCTTTGTCGGGACGGATGCGCAAATCGGCACGATGGGCTTTTTGCGCGAGGGTGTGCGGATTGGTGCGCGTGTCGTTATTGGCGAGCGGTTCATCGCCCAACCCGGCTCCGTGGTTGGCGGAGATGGTTTTTCTTACGTCACGCCGGAAAAATCCTCGGTCGAACAGGCCCGCAAGACGCTTGGTGATCAGGGCGATACCCGATCGCAAGCCTGGACCCGGATTCACAGTTTGGGGGCTGTCAGCATCGGTGACGATGTGGAGCTTGGATCGAATTGCACCATTGACCGGGGCACGATCCGCGACACACGCATTGGCAATGGCACAAAGATCGACAACTTGGTGATGATTGGCCACAACGTCGAAATAGGAAATGATTGTCTGCTCTGTGGTCATGTCGGTATCGCCGGATCGACACGCATTGGCAACAATGTGGTTCTGGCCGGGCAAACAGGTGTCAGTGACAATATTTTCATTGGCGACAACGTGATCACGGGTGGTGGTACGATCGTTTTGTCAAATATTCCTGAAGGTCGTGTGATGTTGGGGTATCCGGCTATGAAAATGGACACAACAATGGAAGTGTTCAAAGGTATGCGCCGCCTCAAAAGGCTTTTTACCGATGTCGCAGAATTGAAGAAAACGGTTTCAAACTCGCACCCGAGTGACTAAATCAGTCGCGACCATAGCTGGAAGGCGACAGGAATGAGTATCAAGGATCGTGTCATCGGAATTATCGCCGAGCAGGCGGTGCTGGAAACCACCGATGTAACCGTGGACAGCACGCTTGAGGACCTTGGAATAGATAGCCTAGGTCTGGTTGAGAGCATTTTTGCGATCGAAGAGGAATTCGATATCTCGATCCCGTTCAACGCTAATGCCCCTCAGGAAAGCGACTTCGATATTTCGACGGTGTCGTCGATCATCAAGGGCATCGAAAAACTGGTGAAAGAGCAATCGTGAAACGGGTTGTCATTACCGGGGCCGGTACAATCAATGCCCTTGGGCACACTGTGCCCGAAACCCTTGAGGCGATGCGCGAGGGACACTGTGGCATCGGTGACTTGCAGTTTCGCGACGTCGAACGTCTGTCAATTCGGATCGGAGGGCAGGTACGGCGTTATGAAGCTGAAACACGGTTTAACCGACAGCAATTGGCGCTTTATGACCGGTTTACCCAGTTCACACTGATTGCCGCTCAGGAAGCCATTGCCCAGTCCGGGCTGGAGTTTTCGGGCGAATTGGCAGCCAGATCGGGCGTCGTTCTGGGCAATTCCGGTGGTGGCATGACGACGCTCGATGAAAACTATCGTTCGGTGTACGAGGATGGCAAGAACCGTGTACATCCGTTCGTTGTGCCCAAGCTGATGAATAATGCCGCAGCAGGGCATGTGTCGATGGAATTCAACCTCAAGGGCCCCAGTTTTACCGTTTCGACCGCTTGCGCGTCCTCCAATCACGCGATGGCGCAGGCCTTTCAGATGGTGCATGGCGGTATGACCCCGGTGATGATCACGGGCGGATCGGAATCCATGCTGTGCTTTGGGGGCGTCAAGGCGTGGGAAGGGTTGCGCGTGATGTCCAAGGACGGGTGCCGTCCGTTTTCGGCCAATCGCAACGGTATGGTCCAGGGCGAAGGTGCGGGGGTTTTCGTATTCGAAGAATATGAACATGCTCGCAAACGGGGCGCCGAAATTCTTGCAGAAGTCGCCGGTTTCGCCATGACATCTGATGCGTCCGATATTGTCATGCCATCAAAGCAGGGGGCGGCACGGGCGATGCGCGGCGCGTTGAGCGATGCCCGGATCAACCTTGAGGAAGTTGGATATATCAATGCCCATGGCACGGGTACTGCAGCCAATGACAAGACCGAATGTGCCGCGGTCGCAGATGTTTTCGGCCCTCACGCTGATAATCTGATGATATCTTCGACCAAATCAATGCATGGTCATTGCATCGGCGGCACCGGCGCTGTCGAACTGCTGGCCTGCATTATGGCGTTGCGCGATGGTGTGATTGCACCCACGATTGGCTATCAAGAGCCCGATCCCGAATGTGCGCTGGACGTTGTGCCGAATGAGGCGCGCGAGGCCAGGATCAATGTAGCGCTTTCGAACGCTTTTGCCTTTGGTGGCTTGAATGCCGTGCTGGCGCTGAAGCGTTTTGCCTAGCGGCTGTCAAAAACCGATAGACTGGCAGATAAGCCGAAACAAAAAACACCGCCCCGAAAGGCGGTGTTGTCGTATTTTCAGTCCGGATCTGATCAGTTTTGAACGGTTGAGACGTTTTCAAAGGCGGCTGTAAAACCGTTAAGCGACACATTGATGTTGACCTTTTGATCTGGCGCCTGAGCGGGCACGATCTGAAGGTTTGCTTTTGCGCCGCGTTTGAACGCGTCAAGGTCGGGGGTTGTAAGGCCGATACGGGCAAAGCAGCCAACCATGCTACAAAAGGAATAGGCAAAGCTCTTTGCTTTACCGCCGTCAATTGACACCAACAACTCCTTGGTTAGGAGTGTACCCAGCGGAACGACGATTGTCGCACCAGCCGCTGCCTGCGCGTTTTCAGGCAGTTTGAAGAGGCTGAATTCGGCAACCGGGTTACCCGCATCTTCTGTCAGTAATTGGTACATCTGACACAGATCTTCCTGACCTTCACTGCGGAAGCACTTGAGCTGCCAATCGCCATATGTTTCTTTGATATAGGTTGGATCTTCGACAACTTCCTGACCCATATCAAGCTCTTCCGCTTCGGATGATTCAGGCTGAGTAGTTTCGTTTTCGGCCGATTCAGGAGCAGTTTCAGTTTCTGCCTGAGCGGGTGCTTCGGCCTCGGCTTCCGGTTCTGCCGTCTCTGTTTCCTGAGCGTGAAGCGCGGCCCCTAGGGTCAGCGCCGCAATCAATGGCAGTGCATTCAATAGTCTGGGCATCGTTTCCCCATCTGATGGTTACTACATATTCGCTGCGCTCTAGCATGATGCAGCCGGGGTGTCAGGTCAAAATCACATTCGCGGGATTGGGGTGACGCGTGATTATTGCGATTGTAATGCCCCAAAAACCGAAAAGAGGCCGCATGGCCTCTTCTCTAAAGTATCTCCCTGCCGGACTGGCCGGCTTATTGTGTTTTGGACGCTAGGGCAGATAACTGCATCGGTCAACAGCTAAGATGTAAAAATCTATGACAAAAAAAGGCCGTACCCGAAGGCACGGCCAGTCTGACAGGGAGGAAGTCACTCGAAGCCAAGAGGACATAAGGCCCCGAGTCGCGATTCATACTGGCAGTAAAGTGTTAACCGAGTATGTTCAGACCGTGAAAAAAGTAAGACAGGGGGTGAGAGTCGTGGAAAATCAGATATTTATAGGTGGTGGCGGCGAGGGATATGGCGAGGCACAGGGCCTGAATCTGGGCTATGCCAACCGTCACGGCCTTATTGCCGGGGCTACCGGGACCGGCAAAACGGTCACGCTGCAAATCCTTGCAGAGGGGTTTTCTGCGGCTGGCGTGCCGGTTTTCCTTTCTGACGTGAAGGGTGATCTTTCAGGGTTGGCGGCAACTGGCAGTGCTGATTTCAAACTCCATGAAGCCTTTACGAAACGTGCAACAACCATTGGTCTTGCGGATTACAGCTACAATAGCTTTCCGGTGACGTTCTGGGATCTTTTTGGAGAGCAGGGGCATCCAGTGCGCACGACAGTGGCCGAGATGGGGCCACTGCTTTTGTCGCGTCTGTTGGAATTGAGCGAGGCACAGGAAGGTGTGATGAATATCGCCTTTCGTGTCGCCGATGAACAGGGAATGCCGTTGCTTGATCTGAAGGATTTACAGGCGCTTCTAGTCTGGGTCGGTCAGAATGGGGCGGAGCTTTCCCTTAGATACGGCAATGTCTCGAAACAGTCTGTCGGCGCGATCCAACGACAATTGCTGGTGCTTGAAAACCAGGGTGGCACCAAGTTCTTCGGAGAGCCCGCGCTTGAACTGAAAGATCTGATGCGCACAGATACGGACGGTCGAGGGCGGATCAATATTCTGTCATCAGACAAGTTGATGGGCGCTCCACGCCTCTACGCGACCTTTCTGCTTTGGTTGCTGAGTGAGCTTTTCGAAACTCTGCCCGAGCTGGGTGATCCCGACAAACCCAAACTTGTCTTCTTTTTCGACGAGGCACATTTGCTGTTTGAAGATGCGCCCAAGGCCCTGGTCGACAAGGTCGAACAAGTCGCGCGCCTGATCCGGTCCAAGGGGGTTGGTGTCTATTTCATCACCCAGAATCCGGATGATGTTCCCGAGGATATTCTGGGACAGCTCGGCAATCGCTTTCAGCATGCGCTGCGCGCTTTTACGGCGCGCGATCAGAAAGCACTGGTGCGCGCCGCCGAAACCTATCGTCCGAACGCTCGATTTGAGACCGCTGAGGCCATCCGCGATGTGGGCGTGGGGGAGGCGGTGACATCCATGCTGCAGAAGAAGGGCGTGCCGGGGATCGTTGAACGCACATTGATCCGTCCGCCATCCTCCAAGCTTGGGCCTATTGATGCGACGACACGGGCGGCGGTCATGGCAGCTTCGCCCGTTGCTGGAAAGTATGATGCAACCGTTGACCGAAAATCTGCCTATGAAATCCTCGCCGCCCGTGCTGAGGAAGCCGCAAAAGAGGCGGAAGAGGCCGAAGTGAAGGCCGAAGAGCAATCTGCTGCCGAGCGCGAATTCAATGCAGGGCGTCGGTACACTGGTATAAAAGTGTCTCGCTCTTCATCGCGCAGTCGTAATAGCAAGCGGGACGCCGGAATTGGTGAAAGCTTTGGCGAGGCAGTGACAAATGTGGTTCTGAAAGAGCTGAAAGGCACAACTGGAAGGCGCATCGTCAGGGGGATTTTGGGCGGGTTGTTCAAGGGGCGCTAAAGGCGAGATACCTGCCTCAAATCGTCCAGCATGGCTTCGGACATTGCCAACGCCTTCTTGACGCGGGCGGGTGACAGAGATTTTGCCTCGACCCGGATCAGCGTTTCGATTCCGATCATAAAGGGCAAGATCATGCTTTCTTCGGTATCTGTCAGGTCGAATGCATGTGCAAAAGCTATGATACCTTGCTGATCGACGCCAAATCGTATCTCGTCTGAGAGATACATATCGCGGCGCGCCAGATGCACCAAAAACCGCGCCATGTCCTTGTAAATAGGCAGTTTAGATGAACCACCCGTGTCAACAGCAGTGAGTTGGGCACCATCTATGAGCAGATTGTTGGGATGATAGTCGCCGTGGCAGATGGCCGTTCGCCAATCACTGCCCTCAAACAATGCGCCGATACGTTTGATCTCCAGAAGGATCGCTGCTTCAACTGACCGCAGTTCTGGAAAGGGTTGAGAGGTTGCCGCGCGTTCCGCCCGTGTCAGCCAGCCGGAATGCCCTTCTGTCCGCCAGGTTTCGGTGCTCTCGATGGCATGGCGCAGCCACGCTGCGATAGGTGGCCAAATCGCGAGACGATCAGAAGGAGCGCAAGTATTGAGGTGCTCCATCAACGGGGTGCCGCTTGCGTGCTCAACTACCATGAGGTGGTTCTCTGACGACAGATGCAGAGGTTCAGCTACGCGATATCGGCTGGATTGCATGAGCGGCCAAAGGCGCTGCATCTCATCCCATTCCCGCGCGATCATGTCGCTGGATGGATCAAGGCAAAGGCGAAACACGGCAGGGCGCCCCTGAAATCGACCTTCGACAACGGCCCGTTTACCGGCGACAAGGCGCAGCAATTCGCCCACTTGCGCCTCTTTCAGCATTGGATCCATTGCGCGGGCAGTTTCCAATTGCTGGGTCACCTGCATCATTGCTGACAGATCGGGAAATCTGGGGATTTTATCGGTATCTGACATGGGCTTACCTTCCCGCAGCGCAATTGGGGCGTCAACCGAATTGAACCCGGATGCGGGCAAGGTTATGGTGCGCGGGAAATCTGCGAGTGACAGGAATTGAGAATGACCGATACGCCCATCTCCGAGATGTCTTTCGAAGTCGCGATGCGCGAACTTGAACAAGTCGTGGGCAAGTTGGAGCGGGGTGATGTGGCGTTGGAAGACTCGATTACACTTTATGAACGTGGAGCTGAGCTAAAAAAACGATGCGAGGCCAAACTGCTAGAAGCAGAAGAAAAGGTCGCCGCGATTACACTGGATGCGGAGGGCCAGCCCACTGGCACGACGCCTGTTGACAGCCAGTAAAGCGAGATGCAGGACCGACGTGCCGATGTCGCCTCGCGGATAAAAACGCATTTGGAAATGGTGCTTTCGCCTTTTGGGGGCGGGAACGTGGCACAGGGTATGCGATACGCCACTTTGGGTGGAAAACGCGTGCGCGCGATGCTTGTTATGGAAAGCGCGCGGTTGCATGGTGTCAGTGACGACAGATCCATCTGGCCCGCGACAGGGATTGAAGCGATGCACGCCTACAGCCTTGTGCATGATGATCTGCCCTGCATGGATGACGACGACATGCGCCGGGGGCAGCCAACCGTGCATGTGAAATGGGATCAGGCAACGGCGGTTCTGGTTGGTGACGCATTGCAGTCTCTGGCATTTGAGCTGGTTGCTCATCCTGACGGTGCTGCAACACCCGAAGCGCGAGCGGAGCTGGTCTTGAAGCTCGCACGCGCGGCGGGTGGACAGGGGATGGTTCTGGGGCAGGCTCTTGATATCGCGGCGGAAACTGCGGATGTGCCATTGACGCTTGAAGAGATTACGATGTTGCAGTCGGGAAAGACCGGTGCCCTGATCGAATGGTCAGCCACTAGTGGTGCGGTCATGGCTGGCGCAGATATTACCCCGATGCAAATTTATGCACGCGCACTTGGTCTGGCGTTTCAGATACAGGATGACGTCATAGATGTCACCGGGTCGGCGGAAGCTGCTGGAAAGGCTGTCGGCAAAGATGCAGCCGCCGGAAAAGCCACTTTTGTCTCGCTTCTTGGTCTGGATGCGGCAAAAACCCGCGCTGCCCACCTTGTTGACCAGGCCTGTGACGCCTTATCTGTCTATGATAAAGATGCCGATACCTTGCGGCAGATCGCGCGCTTCGTTATTGCGCGAAAGACGTGAATAAACCTGGGTGAGCCCTTTATGCCAAACCGCCCCGAAACTCCGTTATTGGATCAGGTAGACAGCCCCGCTGACCTGAAGCGGCTCACGGATGCCGAATTGACCCGTCTGGCCCATGAGCTGCGGACTGAAACGATCAGCGCAGTGTCTGAAACCGGCGGACATCTGGGGGCTGGCCTTGGGGTGGTTGAGTTGACTGTTGCCCTGCATGCCGTTTTTGATGCGCCGCGCGACAAGATCATCTGGGATGTTAGCCATCAATGCTACCCGCACAAGATTCTGACCGGACGGCGTGATCGCATACGCACATTACGTCAAAAGGACGGGCTGAGCGGGTTCACCAAGAGGTCCGAGTCGCCCTACGACCCGTTTGGTGCGGCCCATAGCTCTACCTCCATCAGTGCAGCGCTTGGATTTGCCGTGGCTCGAGATCTGGGTGGTGTGTGCGAAACCGGGCACGGGGATGCGATTGCCGTGATTGGCGATGGCGCGATGAGTGCTGGCATGGCTTTTGAGGCGATGAACAATGCGGGCCATCTGAAACGCCGCCTGATCGTGATCCTGAACGACAATGAAATGTCGATTGCACCGCCCGTTGGCGCGCTGTCGAGCTATCTGTCGCGGCTCTACGCTGGAGAGCCGTTTCAGGAAATCAAAGCAGCCGCCAAAGGCGCGGTATCATTGTTGCCTGAACCGTTTCAGGAAGGTGCACGACGAGCCAAGGAAATGCTCAAGGGTATGGCTGTCGGCGGGACACTGTTCGAGGAATTGGGGTTTTCCTATGTCGGTCCGATCGACGGGCATGATATGGAACAGCTTCTGCCGGTGTTGCGCACGGTTCAGCAACGGGCGACAGGTCCGATCCTGATCCATGTGACAACCAAGAAGGGCAAGGGCTATGCGCCGGCCGAGGCCGCGCGCGACGGTGGTCATGCGACGGCAAAATTCGATCTGGCGACCGGTGAACAAAAGAAAGCGCCCTCGAACGCACCAAGCTACACCAAGGTTTTTGCAAAAGCTCTGTTGGATCATGCGGCGAAGGATGAAAGGATTTGTGCAATCACGGCGGCGATGCCGGATGGCACGGGCTTGGATTTGTTCGCCGAACGCTACCCCTCGCGCTGTTTTGACGTGGGCATCGCTGAACAACACGCCGTGACCTTCTCTGCCGGTCTAGCCGCAGGCGGTATGAAACCATTCTGCGCGCTTTATTCGACCTTCCTCCAACGCGGATACGATCAGGTTGTGCATGACGTGGCCATTCAGCGTCTGCCGGTGCGGTTCGCCATCGACAGGGCCGGTCTGGTAGGGGCCGACGGCGCTACACATGCTGGCAGCTATGACATTGCATATCTGGCCAACTTGCCGGGTTTCGTAGTGATGGCCGCGGCAGACGAAGCAGAATTGGTTCATATGGTTGCGACCGCAGCGGCACATGATAGTGGGCCGATAGCATTTCGCTATCCGCGCGGCGAGGGGCAGGGTGTCGAGATGCCCGAAAATGGCGAGGTTCTTAAGATCGGCAAAGGCCGAATTATCGCCAAGGGTGCGCGTGTCGCGCTTTTGTCATTCGGCACCCGTCTGGGCGAGGTGCAGAAAGCCGCCGAAGCGTTAAGCGCTCGCGGGTTAACCCCAACAATTGCCGATGCGCGTTTTGCCAAGCCGCTGGATGAAGAGATGATCCTGACACTTGCTGCGGAGCACGATGCATTGATCACCATCGAGGAAGGTGCGATTGGAGGGTTTGGCAGCCACGTGGCGCAATTGTTCGCGGAAAACGGCGTTTTCGATGCAGGTTTCAAATTCCGGTCGATGGTGCTGCCGGATATTTTCATTGATCAGGCCAGTCCCGAAGCCATGTATCAAACCGCCGGGTTGGACGCGAAAGAGATCGAGGCGAAGGTGCTTGAAGTGCTCGATATTGCTCAGATAGGTGACCGGCGCGCCTGAGTGTTTCCCGCTTGCATGACCTTTCCTAGAAAAGTTTCAGGTCCAGGCAATCAAGCGAAATTTCAATTTTTCTCTCGGGGTTTTGGGAGAGTATATGCGTCCAAACGGCGCTTTTAACACCGAGTGTGACGACATCTTTCGGACCCTTTTTGGCCTGGCCAATTACAAAGCCGCTGCATGCAACGATTTGTTCTCCGCTAGGGACCGTGATGAAAACGGGCATGCAATTGCTACCAAAATGCCGAAACTTCAGCTTTAGTTTAGCGCCTTGAGATAGCCGTACCTTCTTGTTTTCTAAATTGATTGCAATATCGGAATTCTTGACACTGCATTCCGCAATTCGATCAACAATTGCTTCTGCTGGGGTGGCCACCAAAGCCGTCAGAACTAGCAAAAAGCAACCATTTATCTTTCTCAATACCATTCGAAAGCTGTCTTTTAACAATTTTGCCCATCCATTGCTGCCCGCATGTGCTCAACCTACATTAAATGCTAGCGACGCTCGCAACACACTAGAATGTTGGTCGCATCGATAATGCTCTGGTTGCTTCCTAAAGGTTTTGAACCGATGACACTGCGAAAACTTAGAATTTTCTTGCTGAGTACATTTGCGTTGGTTGGCGTTGTCCCTGCGCTTGCGTTCGAGAGCAGTCAGGGTGATCTCAGCATCACCAAGATGGCGGAAGGATTTGATGAGCCCTGGAGTTTTGGTTTCCTGCCGGACGGCACCGTTCTGATCACAGAACGCTGGGGCACGCTTTGGCGGCATACAACCAGCGGGCAACATCAAGTGAGGGGAGTGCCAGAAGTCGTGTCGTCGGGGCAGGGCGGGCTGCTTGATGTTATGATCCCGCGTGATTTTGCTACGACGCGTCAAGTATTCCTGACCTATTCCAAGGCGCAGGACAGTGGGTCTGGCACTGCGCTGGCCGTCGCGCGGTTGTCGGAGAACGGGCAGAGATTGTTGGATTGGCAGGATCTGTTCGAAATGACAGAGGGATCATCAGGCGGCAGGCATTTTGGTAGCCGGATCGTTGAAGCGCCCGACGGGAAACTGTTCGTGACAATAGGCGAGCGAGGGGATCGCCCCTCTGCTCAGGACCTTGCGCGTGAAAATGGCTCGGTCATTCGGATCAACCGGGATGGCAGCGTTCCATCAGATAACCCATTTGTCGGCGTAGAGGATGCACAGCCGGAAATCTGGTCTTATGGGCACCGTAATCCGCAGGGGGCTACGCTTGATCAGGATGGCATGCTGTGGGTCAACGAGCATGGCGCCCGCGGAGGAGACGAGGTGAATCTTGTCCGCAAAGGAGCCAATTATGGTTGGCCAGTGATCTCTTACGGACGGCACTACACCGGCGGCAAGATCGGTGAGGGCACGACGAAACAGGGTATGGAGCAACCGCAATATTACTGGGATCCGTCAATCGCACCTTCTGGAATGATGATCTATTCCGGTAGGCTTTGGTCTGAATGGAAGGGGGACATTTTTGTCGGGTCACTCAAGTTCGACTACATCGCCCGATTGGAGGGTCAACCGCTTGATGAGGTCGAGCAGTTAAAATCTAATGAAACGGCGCGGGTGCGTGATATTCGTGAGGCGCCCGATGGTTCAATTTGGTTCCTTAGTGTCGGGCAAGGCGCACTATTCCGCATGTCGCCAAAGCCCTGAAATCAGACTGAAAGCCGCGCGGATTGGGCACCACGTTCGCGATAGGGCGTCGTATTGTAATGCGCGCGGTAGCATTTTGAAAAATGCGAGGGTGAGGCAAAACCGCAGGCCAAGGCGACGTTGATGACTGTCATATCCGTTTGCATCAGCAGGTTCCGCGCTTTTTGCAGGCGCAATTCCATGTAGTAGCGCTTGGGGCTGCGGTTCAGATAACGCCGGAACAGTCGTTCAAGCTGACGCGTGGACATGCCGACATCCTTGGCCAGCACCGAGGGGCTGATAGGCTCCTCGATATTGCTTTCCATCATCTGGATGACCTGGCTCAGTTTGGGGTGACGCACGCCAATGCGAGTGGGCACGCTAAGCCGCTGAGTATCCTGATCCGTGCGGATCGACGAATAGATCAACTGATCCGCAACGGAATTGGCCAGCTTTTCACCATGATCATCGGCAATGATCTTCAGCATCAAGTCAATCGAAGAAGTGCCACCGGCTGTCGTCATTCGATTGCCATCGACGACAAAAACCGATTTCGTTAGCTCGACATCTTCGAATTCCTCAAGGAAACTGTCGTGATTTTCCCAATGTATCGTCGCGCGCTTACCATCCAGCAAACCGGCTTTGGCCACCGTGTAGGCCGCCGTGCAAAGCCCGGCTACCTTGAGGCCGCGCCGTGCCTCGCGCCGAAGCCAGTTAAGAACTTTCTTGGTGGTTGCCGCTTGAACGTTGATGCCGCCGCAAATCATGACAACATCATCGCGCCGCAATTCATTCAGATCTATGTCCAACTTGAATTCTGCCCCGGCCGAACATGATATCGTCTCACCGCCTTCGCCGGCCAGAACCCATTCATACAGCGTTTCATCCGCCATTCTGTTGGCAATCCGCAGGCTTTCAACAGCGGCCGAGAAGCAAAGCAATGTAAAGTTGTCTAACAGCACAAAAACGAAGCGACGGGGCGCTTTGGCGGTCCTTTCGGTTGTCTTGGCTGTTTCCGGCTGCATTGCGTCCGAATCCCTATTTTCTGGCTTCCAGTTTGGCCTCATTTATCAATCTGTTGCAAATGACAAGAACTGGGATGGAAAATTGCGAAAATTCGTTAACTGACTATATGGCGTCTTGGGGGTCTGTTTAGTATAGACGGGTCTCGAAGTCTGAAAGCGGAGAAAGACGATGACTGAGTGGCAAAAATCTGATTGGCGCGCGAAACCGCGGGTTCAGATGCCCGAGTATACCAACGGTGCAGCCCTGAACAGGGTGGAATCCAAGCTTTCGCAATATCCTCCGCTGGTATTTGCAGGCGAAGCGCGACGGCTGAAAGCACAGCTTGGTGCGGCATCCCGTGGTGAGGCGTTTTTGTTGCAAGGCGGCGATTGTGCCGAAAGCTTTGAACAATTCAGTGCCGACGCAATCCGCGATACATTCAAGGTCATGCTGCAAATGGCTATGGTGCTGACCTATGGCGCCAAAGTACCGGTTGTGAAAGTTGGTCGGATGGCGGGACAATTCGCCAAACCGCGCAGCGCGCCCACAGAAGTGGTGAATGGTGTCGAACTGCCCAGCTACCGTGGTGACATCATCAATGAACTGGCCTTCACGCCCGAAGCACGTAGCCCGGACCCCGAAAAAATGTTGCAGGCCTATACCCAGGCTGCTGCGACGCTGAACTTGTTGCGGGCGTTTTCTACTGGTGGCTATGCGGATGTGCATCAGGTCCATTCCTGGACACTAGGCTTCACGGAAAGTGAAAAAGCTTCCCGCTACCGCGAGATGGCGAACAATATCAGCAACGCGCTTGATTTCATGAAAGCGGCGGGTGTGGACAGTGACCGCGCCCATACGTTGCAGACGGTTGACTTCTACACCAGTCACGAAAGCCTGCTGCTGGAATACGAAGAAGCGCTGACGCGGCTCGATTCCACATCGGGCAAATGGCTTGCAGGGTCCGGTCACATGATCTGGATCGGTGACCGAACGCGACAGCCTGATGGCGCGCATGTGGAATTCTGCCGCGGTGTTCAGAATCCGATCGGGCTTAAATGCGGGCCGTCGATGACATCTGATGATCTGAAGCAGTTGATGACCAAGCTGAACCCGCAAAATGAAGCCGGGAGGCTGACCCTTATTGCGCGGTTTGGCGCAGGCAATGTGGCTGAACATCTGCCGCGTCTGGTCAAGACCGTGCAAGAAGAGGGCGCAAACGTGGTTTGGGTTTGTGATGCAATGCACGGCAACACGATCAAGTCGTCTTCGGGGTACAAAACCCGACCGTTCGAGAGCGTTCTGCGCGAGGTTCGGGAATTCTTTGGTGTTCACAAAGCCGAAGGGACGATCCCGGGCGGTGTCCATTTCGAAATGACCGGACAGGACGTGACCGAATGTACCGGTGGCGTGCGCGCTGTCAGTGATGAAAACCTGTCAGATCGGTATCATACGGCGTGTGATCCGCGTCTGAACGCCAGCCAGTCGCTTGAATTGGCGTTCCTTGTGGCTGAGGAGTTATCGGCGCTGCGCCATGCTCGTGCCGAAGCGCAGGCCATCTGATAGAACAAAACACGGCATCTTAATAAGGTGCCGCGTTTGATTATTCTTCTTCGCCGGGTGGTACGAGCCGTAGATATGGCCGCTCACTTGGGTGCTGTGGCGGCACCGCCTGAAATGGCATTCCCGACTCGGCAAACCCATTTTCTGGCACCTCTTTTTCAGACTTCTGCACGGCTTCATGCTTACGCCCGGCGGCAACCTCAACACTATGGCCCGTGATATTGAAGCGCCTTGGTGTTCGACCAATCAGGCCATCAGTCAGAAAACAGCCCAAAGCGCGCGAAGTATCACCCAAGTCACTGCGCAGCGGCAAAAGCAGCAAAGTGCCTTTCAGTTTCCGACGGCCGACGCCTGCGGGTGAAACAAGGTTGATCTTCACGATTGCCGGACGGTCGAACACTTCAACCAGAAGTTCAGCCAGTTCATCCCGTTGCTCAGGGGCTATCAACGCGCTGATCGGCATGCCGCGCACTTCCATCCCCATCAGATCGCTAAGGTGGGTACCCGCAATGCGCAAGCGCGCCAGTCCCGGTGCGATCTTTTCAGCGATGAAGGCGTTTTCAAGCAGCGCTTCGATGCCACGCGGGTCGATATCGGTGCGGCGCGGCACATCGTGGCCTTTCCGCATGCTGGACCAATAGGCGACAAAAGCGGCAAGGCTCTTCTCTTTACCTCGGGTGCCGCTGTGCATCAGCGCTGCCTTACCGTAATTGATTTCGTCTTGCATATGTCACCCGATGATCCAAAGTTCACTACTGAATTGTAGCCGCTCGAGCCCGACTTGTCCGCGACTAAGACAATTATGACTCATTTTTATCATTTTTGCTCATAAAAAATCTGTACTTGGTTAACCGTGGGGACGCTTGCTTAGGGTAGCGATGCTTGCCTCTGTTCAGGTGAATGGCTAGGACGGTGCGGCATCTATGAGGAGAGCAGCGTGTTATACTCAATGACGGCTTTCGCATCCGGTAAAGGAGCGTTCGAAGCTTATTCCTGGGCCTGGGAATTGCGGAGCGTCAACGGCAAGGGGCTGGATCTTCGATTACGCGTCCCGGAATGGATCGAAGGGCTTGAAGTCGCCATTCGTGGTCGCTTGGGCAAGGCCGTATCGCGCGGCAATCTCGCACTGTCTTTAAGGATTCAATCCGAGGATCAAGCGGGCAGCCTGTCGGTCAATACCGGACAGCTTGATGACGTTCTAGGCGCAATGGCAGAGGTCGAGGCACAGGCAATGGACAGGGGGCTGTCGCTGGCACCTGCAAATGCGGCGGATGTACTGGCCGTCCGTGGCGTGCTTGAGGTTGGCAATGCCGATCAGGATACAAGCGGGCTGTGCAAGGCGCTGCTGGTGGATTTGGAACCCCTTCTTGAAAATTTCCTGAACATGCGTGCGGCAGAAGGTTCGGCGCTTGAGGCCGTTCTGGATGAACAGTTGCAGTCGATTGCCCGGCTGACGTCGGATGCCGCCGCCGCCGCTGATGCGCGAAAAGCTGAGATGGCAGATAATCTGCGCGCGCAATTGGTGCGGGTGCTGGAAAATAGTGACGGAGCAGACGAAACCCGTGTGGCACAGGAACTGGCGATGCTGTCGGTCAAGGCGGATGTCACGGAAGAGATTGACCGCCTGTCGGCTCATGTCAAAGCCGCGCGCGATTTGCTTGCGGCGGGGTCTCCGATTGGGCGAAAACTCGATTTTCTCAGCCAGGAATTCAACCGCGAAGCCAATACGATATGTTCAAAGGCGCAATCCGTCGCACTGACAACGATAGGGCTTGAGCTGAAAACGGTGATCGACCAGATGCGCGAACAAGTGCAGAATGTGGAATAGGGGACACTTATGACCAATCGACGCGGCTTGCTGATCATTCTGTCATCGCCGTCGGGTGCTGGCAAATCCACCCTGTCGCGGCGGTTGCGCGATTGGGATCCGACCGTCGAGTTTTCGGTCTCGGCCACCACGCGCACCCCGCGTGAGGGAGAAGTGGATGGGTATGATTACCATTTCTTAACTGAACAGACTTTTCAACGTGACGTGGCAGATGGCGGGATGCTGGAACATGCCCATGTCTTCGGCAATTTTTATGGCTCCCCCCGTGGCCCGGTGCAGGAGGCAATCGACAAGGGGCGTGATGTCCTCTTTGACATCGACTGGCAGGGCGCGCAGCAAATCCAGAACTCTGTTCTGGGCCAGCATACGTTGTCGATCTTCATACTGCCCCCCTCGATCAAGGAGTTGCATCGCCGACTGGAAAGTCGCGGACAGGATAGCGCCGAGGTGATTGCCAAACGTATGCGCAAAAGTTGGGATGAGATCAGCCATTGGGCGGAGTACGATTATGTGCTGATCAACGATGATCTTGATGAAACCGATGCAAAGCTGAAAAGCATCGTCACAGCGGCGCGGCTGAAGCGCATCCAACAACCGGGCCTCAACGCGCATGTAAAGAGACTTCATAGCGAATTTGAGGGCATGCAATGACGCTTTACGCACTGGACGGTCATCACCCGCAGACACCCGAGGATCAGGATTTCTGGGTCGCCCCCGGCGCCCATGTGATCGGCAAGGTAGTCTTGGAATCGGCAACCTCTGTCTGGTTTGGCAGCACGCTGCGTGGCGACAACGAGGTCATTACCATCGGCGCAGGCACCAACGTGCAGGAAAATACGGTCATGCACACCGATATGGGCTACCCGCTGACCATCGGTGCGGGCTGCACCATTGGCCACAAGGCGATGCTGCATGGCTGTATTCTGGGCGATAACACCCTGATCGGCATGGGGGCCACGGTGCTGAACGGCGCCCGAATCGGCAGTAACTGCCTGATCGGTGCAGGTGCGCTGATCACCGAGGGCAAGCAGATCCCCGATGGTTCGCTGGTGATGGGCGTGCCCGGCAAAGTGGTTCGGGAACTGGATGCGCAAGCCATCGAGGGGCTGAAGAAAAGCGCGCTGCACTACCAGCAGCGGATGCGCAGATTTCGCGAGGGGATCAAGGCGCTCTAACCCTGCGGATCAAAGGGCCACAACTGTGGCGTGCCCAGGATATAATCCGCGGCCCGCGCGGCGATCATCATGACCGGGGCGTTGAGGTTGGCACTGGTAATCTCGGGCAGCACCGATGCATCAACAACTCGCAGCCCGTCCAGGCCGTGAAGTTTCAACTCCGTATCCACGACCGACATGTCGTCATGCCGCATCTTGCAGGTGCAGGAGGGATGAAAGGCAGTCTCGACCCGGGCGCGCAGCAGGGTGTCGATCTCGCTATCCGATGTCAGGTCGCCTCCCGGCGACATCTCATCTTCGCGAAACGCATAAAAGGCTGGTTGCGCCACCATTCGCGCGCGTGATGAACGCCCTCTGTCATCTCTGCGATGTTGCGCCGGTCACTGAGGTAACCAAAGAACATCAGCGGGGCGCTTTGCGGTCTGCGGGCGCGGCCTCAAGCAGCAATACCTCGTGCCGCCCATACCGGCTCAGCGCTTCTGCCATCACGCAGCCTGCCGATCCGGCGCCGTCATTCAGGGTTTCCAACGCCTTCCCAACGGCTCACTAGTCATGAAATCCGGCCAGCCGATGAAGCGCTCGGCCAAATAGAGAAGGATGCAAAGCAGTATGATCCCCAGCACCAGTTTCACGCGACCTTCGCTTGGCGGGTTTTGCACCAACCGCTTCATCCGCAGAATCCAGCGGTAGCTCATGTATCGGTGAACCGCACCTTGCCGATACAGGGCAGATTCCGGTTTCTCTGGGCATAGTCGATCCCGTAACCGACCACGAATTCATCGGGTATCTCAAAACCCGTCCAATCGGCTTTGATATCTGCCTCGCGCCTCGATGGCTTGTCCAGCAGCGCGATGGTGCGCAGCTTGCGCGGATGACGGCTTTGTAACAGGTGCAGCACATGCGCCAGCGTATGGCCGGTATCCACGATGTCCTCGACAACCAGCACGTCGCGACCCTCGATCTCGCCTCGGATATCTTTGAGAATACGCACCTCGCGGCTGCTTTCCATGGCGTTGCCGTAGGATGAGGTTTCCAGAAAATCGACTTCGACATTCATGTCCAGTTCGCGCACCAGATCGGCGATGAACACGAAAGAGCCGCGCAACAGCCCAACCACCACCAATTGGTCGCAATCCGAGAAGTCGGCTTTGATCTCATCCGCCAGCGCCTCGATCCGCGCCGCGATTGATTTGGCCGAGATCATCTGGTCGATCACATATGGACGATCCGGCATGACACACCCCTTGCACTTTTGCTGCCAGTCTATGAAATAGCGCGCTACTGTCACGCCAAAAATTCGCAATCCCAAAGTTCACAAGTCCCATGCCCACCCATTCCGAGACACGCCACTTACCGTTTGAAGCCCGGCAGATGTATGATCTGGTGGCGGATGTTGCGCGCTACCCTGAATTCCTGCCCTGGACAGCCGCCGCCAGGGTGCGATCGGTGACCCCGCAGGATGACGGATCACAGGTGATGGATGCCGATCTGGTGATCAGTTTCAAACTCTTCCGCGAGCGATTTCGCAGCCGGGTGGTGCTGTGGCCTGATGATCTCAAAATCGACACGGAATATCTGGACGGGCCGTTCAAATACATGAAATCGAACTGGGCATTTGCCGAGGCCGAAAATGGTTGCGACATATCGTTCTTTGTTGATTTCGAGTTTCGCAATCGCCTGCTGCAAAAAGCAGCGGGGCTTTTCTTTTACGAGGCGATGCAGCGTATCGTGCGTGCCTTCGAGGACCGGGCACGGCAATTGCACGGACCGCACGCATCGGCCTGAACGAAGGGGTTTCATTGTTGATCGCGCAACGACTGGCAGAGTTTTCGGCCATCCAAAGCCTGCCCCGACCGGCGATGGATGTGATGCGCCTGTCGCTGCTGGATTGGTGTGCGGTCGGGGTGGCTGGCCGTGATGAACCCGTGGCAAAAATTCTGCGGGATCAGGCGGTTGAGGAAGGCGGCGCGCCCCAGGCTGCGCTGATCGGAAGCAATGTGCGCATTCCGGCCCGCGCCGCGGCACTGGTCAATGGCGCAACAAGCCATGCGCTCGATTACGACGACACCCATTTTGCCCATATCGGCCACCCATCGGTTGCCGTGCTCCCAGCTGCTCTGGCGACCGCGCAGCTTTGCAACGCGTCGGGGCAAGCGTTGCAGGAGGCGGCTCTGATTGGTGCCGAAGCCTCGATCCGGGTGGGCCTGTGGTTGGGGCGCGCGCATTATCAGGCCGGATTTCACCAAACCGCGACCGCCGGGGCCTTCGGGGCCTGCCTGTCTGCCTGTCGTTTGCTAGGCTTGGATCTGGCACAGACCGTCTTGGCGCTTGGTCTGGTTTCGACCCGTGCGTCTGGGCTCAAATCGCAATTCGGGACGATGGGCAAGCCGATGAACGCCGGCATCGCCGCTGCCAACGGGGTTGAGGCCGCGTTGCTGGCGCAGCGCGGTTTTGTCAGCAGGGACGATGCGCTTGACGGCCTGCAAGGGTTTGGCCCGACACATCACGGCGAAGGCAGCGAAAGCGCCTGGGACGGGCTGGGACAAAGCTGGCTCTTTGAAACCGTTAGCCACAAGTTTCACGCCTGTTGCCACGGGCTGCATGCGATGCTTGAGGCGCTGACGCCACAAATCGGCATTCCTGTTCATGACATCGATCGTGTTGAAATCATGACCCATTCCCGATGGCTGTCTGTCTGTAACATCGAGGTTCCGAAAACCGGTCTGGAGGCCAAGTTCAGCTATCGGCTGACCGCCGCGATGCGCCTGGCGGGGTATGACACCAGCTTGCCGGACAGCTTCAATGACCGCCTTTGCCGGGATGAGTCGCTGGTTGCGCTGCGCGACAGGGTTAGGGTGTCGGCGCAGGAAACGCTCAGTGAAATGCAGGCGCATGTGGTTCTGCACACCATTCATGGGACGAAACACGAACTGACGCACGATCTGGATGCGCCGCTGCCCTATGCTGATCGCGAGGTGCGTTTACGGGCCAAAGCCACTGCGCTGATCGGGCTGGACAGGGCCGAAAAGCTCTGGCGAATGATCTCTGACGCCGCCCCGCCCGATACGATTGCAAGTGCTATATCCAACTGAAAACGGGTCCGTGATCGGACCCGCCGCTTGCCGATGCATCGCGATTGTTCAGCTTGTCATGTCATATGCCCGTTCGCCGTGAACTTCGAGGTCCAGACCGTTGGTTTCCGTCTCGAGATCCACCCGCAGAGGCGTCAGAAGACCGACCAATTTGACCAGCACAATCGTGACGATGCAGGTGAAAACCCCAACGATTACAAGCGATCCCAGCTGCGCCGCCCAGTTTCCGGCGCCGAATGCCGCGATCATGATCGTGCCGAAGATACCGCCGACACCGTGAACGGCAAAGACATCCAGCGTGTCGTCGATCTGTAGCTTTTCGCGGATCGTGATGACGGCCTCCTGGCACAGGATACCGGCGACCGCGCCAATAATCAGCGCTTCAACCGGGCCGACAAAGCCACTGGCGGGTGTGATTGACGCCAGCCCCGCGATGGTGCCCGTCACCATGCCCACAAGGGACGCCTTGCCAAACTTGATCCGTTCCCACAGCGCCCAGGAAAGCGAGGCGGTGGCGGCCGAGATATGCGTGACGGTCAGCGCCATCGCAGCACCACCATCCGCAGCCAGTTGCGAGCCACCGTTGAAGCCGAACCACCCCACCCAGAGCATCGCTGCGCCAATCATCACGAAGCCGGGGCTGTGCGGCGGCGTTGTGCGGTTTTTGCGAGGGCCGAGGAAGACGGCGATGATCAACGCCGCAAGGCCCGCGGTCTCATGCACAACGATGCCGCCCGCGAAATCCCGGACACCGGTTTCGCCAAAGATGCCGCCATCTGCTAGAAAGCCGCCGCCCCAGATCCAATGGGTGACGGGCGCATAGCACAGCAGCATCCAAAGCCCTGAAAACATAAGAACAAACCCAAAACCAATACGCTCGACATAGGCCCCCACTATCAGCGCAGGCGTGATGATCGCAAAGGTCATCTGGAACGCAAAGAACAGAACCTCGGGCAAGCTGCCGGACAGCGTGTCGGCAGTAATGCCGGACAGGAACGCCTTGCCTAGACCGCCCCAGACCGCGCCGCCATCGCCGAAGGCAATCGAATAGCCAAAGGCAAACCATAGGACGCTCATCAGACAGGCAATCGCGTAACACTGCATGAAAACGCTGAGCACGTTTCGGGCGCGCACGAGGCCACCGTAGAAAAGTGCCAGGCCGGGGAGGGTCATGAATAAGACAAGTGCCGTGGCGACGATGATCCAGGCTGTGTCTGCTCCGTTCATATCTCTTTCCTCTGTGCTGAGATTTTGGACATTTCGCGGGTGAGAAAGCCAAATTTCAGAGCGTTAGAAAGAAATCAGGGGTAATTTGCCGGCAAAGAGGTCAGAAATACCGGAAAATGCACCGGAATTAGGCGGATTTGATGTGGATGCCTAATTTTGCGTCAGAGTTGGTCTGTCGCCTCTGCCAGCAATTTCAGCGCATGTTCGGTGCTGGCGTCGCGGACCCTGCTGCGGCCAAGGGCGCCGAATTCGACAGTATGTGCCGTGGCGCTGGTTTTGGTGGCAATACCGAAACAGACACGGCCCTCGGGTTTGAATTCCGATCCGCCGGGTCCGGCGATGCCGGTAATGGAAACGGCGATGTCCACGGCGGCATTTTTCAATGCGCCCCGGGCCATTTCAAAGGCGGTTTCCTCGGCCACCGCGCCATGGGTTTCTAGCGTTGTGGGGGATACGCCCAGCATGTGAATTTTTGCGTTATTTGAATAGGTTACGAAGCCACATTCAACCACGTCCGATGATCCCGGAATATCGGTCAGAGCGGCCGCGACCATGCCACCGGTGCAGCTTTCGGCCGTGGCAAATCTCAGCCCCTTTTCGCGAGCTTTTTGCAGCAGGTCAGCGATGTTCATATCGCCAGTATCCCATGTGCCGCGCCGGCCAGAAGGGCGACGCCGATGGCGGCGAAAACACCGGCGATGATGTCGTCGAGCATGACGCCCAAGGCATCGCCACGGCGGTCGGCCCAGCCGATGGGGCCGGGCTTGAGAATGTCGAAGAGACGGAAGAGCAGGAAGGCAGAAATCCAACCGGGCCAAAGACTTAGGATATCTGCATCGACATGGGAGGCGCCAAGCGACAGGGGCAGGATGGCGATCCACTGGCCCGCAACCTCATCAATCACGATCTCGGACGGGTCGTGATCTCCTTTTCCCTTTGTTTCCAGAGAGGTAGCCCACCAACCTGATGCAAACGCCACCAGAATGCCGATGATCAACAGGGGCGTGCCCCCGATCATATGCAGCAGCCAGCCCACCGGTAACGCCGCAAGGGAGCCCCAGGTGCCAGGGGCCGGGCGCAAGTGGCCGACCCAGAAAAACGTTGCAATCGAATGGGTTAGCATGCTCATGATCGCACCAGCGTGGCGATGGCCTGGGCCGCGATCCCTTCGCCCCGACCGGTGAAGCCGAGTCGCTCGGACGTGGTGGCCTTGACCGAGATGCGATCAATTTCCACGGATGTGATGTCTGAAAGGGTCTGCCGCATGGCATCGGCATGGTGCCCGATCTTGGGGTGTTCGCAGATCAGGGTGACGTCCATGCTGCTGATTTTAAACCCTTTTTCCGTCGCCAGATCAGAGGCGTGCCGCAGGAAAATATGGCTTTCGGCACCTTTCCACTGGGGATCGGACGGGGGGAAATGCCGCCCGATATCACCCGCTGCCATTGCACCATATATGGCGTCGGTGAGCGCGTGCATGCCAACATCTGCATCTGAATGTCCTTGAAGCCCGCGATCATGGGGCAGTTTCACGCCGCAGAGAACCACGTGGTCCCCGGGGCCGAAACGGTGGACATCGTAACCTGAGCCTGTGCGTATATCCATTTGACCTTGCAATATTTTTTCGGCCCGTACGAAATCCTCGGGCGTGGTGATCTTGAGGTTATTCTCGTCGCCGTCAATGATCGTCACCTCGATCCCGGCGGCACGGGCGACCTCGACATCATCGGCGGCATCGCCCTGGTAGGCGCGGTGGGCCGCAAGAATATCTTTGAAAACAAAGCCTTGCGGTGTTTGCGCACGATAAAGACCGGTGCGGTCCTGGGTGCCGCTGACCGTGCCATCCGCGCCATGCCAGAGCGCGTCGGTGACCGGCAGGGCCGGAGCGACGGCGGTGCGGGTTTCCAGAGTTGCAACAGTGTAAACAATGTACGCGGATTGTGTACACATTCGCGCGACGTCGTGGATCAGCACATGAGTCACGTCGGACCCGTCGAGAAACTCCAGCCCGCTCAGCACCGAGGCGACCCGGGTGGCACCGCCTGTCGTAACCTCGACCCGGTCGGTTGGCGCGAAACGGTCGAGATCGTCGGGATGCAGGACCACCACGATACTGTCGATCCCGGCGGCGTTCAGGAAGGCATCGACCGTCCAGTCGATCACCCGCTTTCCGGCCACGACCTGCCATTGCTTGGGCAGATCGCCCCCGGCGCGGGTGCCGCGACCGGCGGCGACGATGATGGCGGCGGTTCTCATGCCCTCTGATTACGGCGCGATGTGAATAAGCGCAATGGTGGGCATAGTTGCCTAAAAAATAGGCAATTTGCTCCGCGGCAGGTCGATTTCACCCCTGCAAACATTGTTTAACATTGGGTTTCTGCGTAGAACGGTGCCGCTGCACAAGGATTAGGCATTTGGCGTTGCCCGTGACAAAAACTGCGAATTCCCCGGCTGTTTTGCTGGCGCCGCTGGCGGGAATCACCGACCTGCCGTTTCGTACGCTGGTGTCGCGGTTCGGTGCCGGTCTGGTGGTGAGCGAGATGATCGCCAGCCAGGAAATGGTGCAGGCCAAGCCCGGCGTGCGGGAAAAGGCCGAACTGGGGTTTGGCATCGCCAACACGGCGGTGCAGCTGGCCGGGCGCGAGGCGCATTGGATGGCCGAGGCGGCGCGGCTGGTCGAAGCGAATGGCGCGCGGATCATTGACATCAACATGGGGTGCCCTGCCAAGAAGGTGACCAGTGCCAGTGGCGCGGGAGCGAGCGGGTCGGCCTTGATGAAGGACCTGGACCATGCGCTGAGCCTGATCGAGGCGGTGGTGGGCGCGGTCAGCGTACCGGTGACGCTGAAAACCCGGCTGGGTTGGGATTACGCGCTGCTGAATGCGCCCGACCTGGCGCGGCGGGCGGAAGAGGCGGGCATTCGGATGATCACCATCCACGGACGCACCCGCTGTCAGTTCTACAAGGGCCATGCGGATTGGGCCGCGATCCGCGCCGTGAAAGAGGCAGTGAACATCCCGGTCATCGCCAATGGGGATATCGTCGACGTGGCCAGCGCGCGCGAAGCGCTGCGCCTGTCAGGGGCCGATGGTGTGATGATCGGGCGCGGCGCGCAGGGGCGGCCCTGGAAGCTGGCCGAAGTGGCACAGGCGTTGAGCGGTGGCCCCGCGCCGATCATCCCGCACGGCGCGGCATTGGCCGATCTGGTCTGTGGGCATTATGAGGAGATGATCGCGTTTTACGGGGCCGAGCTGGGCAACCGGGTGGGGCGCAAGCATCTGGGCTGGTATCTGGACGATGCGGGCACCGGCGTGGCGATGCGCAAGCGGCTGCTGACCTGTCGCGACGTGGCGGAGGTGTTGCGCCTAATCCCCGAGGCGCTGGCGGATCGCGAGAGGGCGGCGGCATGAGCGATGACGCGATCTGGACCTCGTTACCCGTGCCGGCGCTGATGCTGGACGCCGAGGACCGGATCACACGGATCAACCCGGCGGCGGAGGGGTTCCTGATGTCCTCGGCGCGGGCGGTTCTGGACCAGCCGGTCTGGGACAGGCTGGCGGTGGATGCGCCTCTGGAGGACGCGTTGCAGCGGGCCCGGGCCCATGATGCACCGCTGTTCGTCAACGATGTGGATGTGGGCACCGGGGACCGCGCGCCGATGCAGTGCAATCTGCAGATCGCACCGCTAAATGGCGCGCCGGGAGTGATGCTGCTGCTGATCTCACCGCGTGAACTGGCCGGGCGGATGACGCAGAACACCTCGGTCAAGTCGGCGGCGCGGTCGGCGATCGGCATGGCCGAAATGCTGGCGCATGAGATCAAGAACCCGCTGGCGGGCATCACCGGGGCAGCGCAGCTGTTGTCGATGGGACTGAAGGCGGATGATCTGGAACTGACCGATCTGATTGTCAGCGAAAGCCGCCGCATCGTCGGGCTGCTGGATCAGGTCGAACAATTCGGCAATGTCAGCGCGCCGGATCTGCAGCCGGTGAACTTGCATGATGTGCTGGACCGGGCGCGCCGGTCGGCGATCGTGGGCTTTGCCGCGCGGATGCAGGTGCTTGAGGAATATGACCCGTCGCTGCCGCTGGCGCAGGCCGATCCGGACCAGTTGCTGCAAGTGGTGCTGAACCTGCTGAAGAACGCGGCCGAGGCGGCGGGCGAGGGCAGTGGCAGGATCATACTGCGCAGCTATTACGAACCTTCGCTGAGGGTGCGGCAGGGCGACGGGCCGGGGCGGTCGCTGCCGCTGCAGATCGAGATCGAGGATGACGGGCCGGGCCTGCCCGACGAAATTGCCGGAGAGGTGTTCGAGCCGTTTGTGTCGGGGCGCGAAAACGGCACTGGGCTGGGGCTGGCGCTGGCGGCCAAGATCATTTCTGACCATGGCGGGTGGATTTCGGTGACCTCGGCACCGGGGCGGACGGTGTTCCGCATTTCGCTGGCGCGCGCGGATCAAAAGGGAGACGGCTGATGGATGGCACGGTATTGGTGGCCGATGATGATCGCACGATCCGGACGGTGCTGACCCAGGCGCTGACGCGGGCAGGGTGCAAGGTGCATGCCACCTCGAGCCTGACGACGCTGATGCGTTGGGTCGGTGAGGGCAAGGGCGATGTGGTGATCAGCGATGTGATGATGCCCGATGGTAACGGGCTGGAGATGCTGCCCAAGATCGCCCGTGACCGGCCCGGGCTGCCGGTGATCGTGATCTCGGCGCAGAACACGATCATGACCGCGATCAAGGCCAACGAGGCGGAGGCCTATGATTATCTGCCGAAGCCGTTTGACCTGCCGGATTTGATGAAGCGGACGGCGCGCGCGATGGAAGGCGCGACCCGGGCGGCGAAAGCGACCGAGCTGCCCGAGGCCCCCGAGGAGTTGCCGCTGATCGGTCGGACACCGGCGATGCAGGCGCTATACCGGGTGGTGGCGCGGGTGATGAATACCGATCTGCCGGTGCTGATCAGTGGTGCCTCGGGCACCGGCAAAAGCCTGATCGCGCGCACGATCCATGATTTCAGTGACCGGCGCAGCATGCCGTTGGTCACGGTTACCCCAGGCGATCTCGTTGATCTGGAAGGGCCAAGCCGATTGATGGCGCGGGCGCGCGGCGGCACCCTTGTGCTGGAAGAGATCGGCGATCTGGACGCCGATGCCCAAGGCCGGGTGGTGCGGATGCTGGACGCCCCGGGCGAGGATCAGCCAAGGTTCATGGCGACCACCCAGATCAGCGGGGCCGCCGCGATACAGGAGGCCGGGCTGCGCGAGGATCTATACTACCGCCTGGGTGGCGCGGTGATCGACGTGCCGGCGCTGTGCGACCGGGTGGATGACATCCCGCTGCTGGCAGCGCATTTCCTGGCTCGTGCCGAGCGCGACGGGATGGGCGCGCGATCACTGTCCGACGAGGCGATGGAGCTGATGCGCGGCTATATCTGGCCGGGCAATGTGCGGCAGCTGGAGAACGCGGTGCGCCGGATCGCGCTGACCGCACAATCCGAGATCGTGACCCGCGCCGAGGTCGAAGCGTTGCTGAGCACGCAGCCCGCCGCACAACCGATTCTGGGGCAGAATGACAGCGAAAGCCTGTCGGAATCAGTGGGGCGTCATTTGCAGCGCTACTTCGATTTGCACGGTGATATGCTGCCACCATCGGGCCTTTATGCGCGAATACTGCGGGAAATCGAACTGCCTCTGATTGAAATTGCACTGGATGCCACCGGCGGAAATCAGGCTAAGTGTGCCGATTTGTTGGGGATCAACAGAAATACGCTACGGAAGAAGATAACAGAGCTTGATATTCGCGTGACACGACGCCGCAAGTTGATGTAAAACTGCAACATAGTTGTGGCCGATAAGGGGCAGTCGCCTGCTTGGCCACCATATGTAGCGGGGCGTGGCAGTATCACCCCCATCAAATGAGGGCAGCCCGTGGCAACGCGGACACGCAGGATTAGCTGGGAAAGCCTGAGCCGTCTGCGCCGTATGCGCAGGGTTCAGAATGTTGCGACCTTTGGCCTGGTCGTGCTGGGGCCGGTTCTGGCGCTCATGACCTTCCTGGTGATGGGGCCGTTGGATCGGGGTGCATCCTCGAATGTGCTGCGCATCGTGATGCTGGCCGACCTGATCTACGTGATCATAGTCGCCGCCCTGGTTTTGCAGCGCGTCGTGCGGATGGTGGCAGACCGGCGCAAACGCTCTGCCGGATCAAAGTTGCATATCCGCCTGACCTGGGTTTTCGCGATCATGGCGCTGCTGCCGACGGTCACCGTGGCGGTCTTTGCAACACTCAGCGTGAATATGGGGCTTGAGGCGTGGTTTTCCGACCGGGTGGGCGGGGTTGTCGACAGTTCGGTCGCCGCCGCGCAAGCCTATGAGGACGAACACCGGCGCGACCTGATCACCGATGCGCGGGTGTTGGCGTCGTTCATCAATGCGACCAAGCGCGCGACGGTGTTCATGGATGATGGCGACATCCGCAAGGTCCTGTCCGAAGGTCAGCAGAAAATCCAGCGCGGGCTGCGCGAGGCATTCGTGATTGACGGCACCGGCGAGCTGCGATCGCGCGGCGAACGCTCCTACCTCTTTGATTATGAACAACCGACACCGCAGGCGATTGCCGCGGCGCTGGATCAGGGCCTGCTGGTCATTCAGGACTGGGATAATAACGAATTCCGCGTGCTGATGCCGCTGGAGGCGATCCCGGACCGGCTGCTTTATGTCAGCCGCAACGTGGATGGCGCCATTCTGAACCTGCTGGATGAAACCCAGGAAACCGCAAGGTTCTACAAGCAACGTGAGACCGAGCGCGGCCGGGTGCTGTTTGAGTTTGGCCTTGTTTATCTGGGCTTTGCCCTGATCCTTATCCTTGCCGCCGTCTGGTTGGGCATGCTTTTCGCCGAGCGCCTGTCGCGCCCCGTCGGGCGGCTGACACTGGCAGCACAGCGCGTGGGTGAGGGCGATCTGGACACCCAGGTGCGCGAGGAAGAGGGCGATGACGAGATCGCGCAGCTGAGCACCTATTTCAACCAGATGACCAAGCAATTGAAGGGCCAGCGCAACAAGCTTTTGGCCAACACCCAGCAGATTGAACGGCGCAGGCGGCTGTTTGATTCCGTGCTTGGATCAGTCTCGTCCGGTGTGGTCGGGCTGGATGCGCGCGGGCGCGTGACCTTTGTGAACCGCGCGGCGGAAAGACTGCTGGATTGGCACGAAGATCAGCAATCGCTGTCGCTGAGCGTAGCAGTGCCCGAGTTTGACGCGCTTTTTGAGCGGCTGCGCGGTAGTGCCACGGGTTTTGTGCAGGAAGAGATCAAGGTATCGCGCGGCAAGCGGCAGGAGAACCTGCTGGTGCGGATGTCGAAGCGTTTGAACGAAGAGGGCAAGCGCGAGGGCTATGTTGTGGCCTTTGACGATGTGACCGATCTGGTTGCGGCGCAGCGGATGGCGGCCTGGGGCGACGTGGCCCGGCGGATCGCCCATGAGATCAAGAACCCGCTGACGCCCATTCAGCTATCGGCGGAGCGAATCAAGCGCAAATTCTCGAAGCAACTGGACGAAGAGAATGCCGCCAGCCTGGAGCAGTTGACCGACGTTGTGGTGCGCCAGACAAATGATCTGCGCCGGATTGTCGATGAATTCTCGAAATTTGCGCGGATGCCCGAACCTGAAACCAAGGATGAAAGCCTGAGCCGGTTGATCCGTGAGGCGGCGCTGTTGCAGGAAAGCGGGCAGCCCAATGTGCGGTTCGAGACCGATTTCTGCGAGGATGATCTGTGGGCCGAGGTAGATGCGACCATGATCAGTCAGGCGCTGACAAATCTGATGAAGAATGCCGGGGAAGCCATTGAAAGCCTTTATGAAAAAGGAAAACCCGAAGACCACACGCCAATGATCCGCATCAGCAGTGCCATCGAGGATGACGTGGCGGTTCTGCGGATTTCCGACAATGGCATCGGCCTGCCCGAGGATCGCAGCAGGCTGTTTGAACCCTATGTGACGACGCGGGAAAAAGGCACCGGTCTGGGCCTGCCGATCGTCAAGAAGATCATCGAAGAACATGGCGGCACGCTGGAACTGGACGATGCCGAGCCATTCACCAAAAACGCGCGGCCCGGTGCGATGGCCGTGATTCGACTACCGCTGATGCGGGCGGTCGGAACCCAACCACAAGAACAACAGGCGGTATGAGGATAAAATGAGCGATATTCTGATAGTCGACGACGAACGGGACATTCGTGAACTGATCGCGGACATTCTGGAAGACGAGGGGTACGGGACCCGGCTGGCCGGCAATTCCGACGACGCGATGAGCGCGATTGCCGACAGCCAACCGGCGCTGCTGATCCTCGATATCTGGCTGAAAGACAGCAATATGGATGGGATCGATATCCTGAAGGCGGTCAAACGTGATTACCCGGAAGTGCCGGTGGTGATCATCTCGGGCCACGGGAATATCGAGATCGCGGTCGCGGCGATCAAGCAGGGCGCTTATGATTTCATCGAAAAGCCCTTCAACATCGACCAGTTGATGGTGGTGATCCGACGCGGCATGGAAACCAGCCGTCTGAGGCGCGAAAACACCGAATTGAAGCGACGCGATACGGCGCCTGCGGACATGCTGGGAGACAGCGCGGCCTTCCGCACGCTGGTCAGCCAGCTGGACAAGGTGACCAAATCCAATGGCCGGGTGATGCTGACCGGACCCGCGGGCTGTGGCAAGGAACTGGCGGCGCGCTATATCCATGCCAATTCGAACCGCGCCGACGGGCCGTTTGTGAGTGTCGGCTGCGCATCAATCGAATCCGACCGTATGGAAGAGGTGCTGTTTGGCCGCGAGGGCGAGGACCGGGGCGTGGAGCCGGGCCTTTTGGAAGAGGCCAATGGCGGGGTGATCTATTTCGACGAGGTGGCGGATATGCCGCCCGGCACGCAATCGAAAATCCTGCGGGTGCTGGTGGATCAGACGTTCCTGCGGGTTGGCGGTTCCGAGAAAATCGAGGTCGATCTGCGGGTGATATCCTCTACCAACCGCGATCTTGAGGCTGAAATCGCCTCTGAAAGGTTCCGCCGCGAGCTCTATCATCGCCTCAACGTCGTGCCGATTGCCGTGCCGTCGCTGGAAGAGCGGCGAGAGGATATTCCGCAGCTGGCGGCCTATTTCATCGAGATGTTCAACCGGACACAGGGCCTGCCGATGCGCCGGCTGAGCAGCGAGGCGGGGGCCTTGTTGCAGACGATGAGCTGGCCGGGGAATGTACGGCAATTGCGCAATGTGATGGAGCGCGTGCTGATTCTGGGCGACGATTCGGACGAGATCGAGGTGCGTGAACTGCCCGGCGAGAGCGATGCGGCACCCGAAGAGGGGCGCGTGGTGCTGTCAGGTTCGATCGCGACATTGCCGTTGCGCGAGGCGCGCGAGGCGTTCGAGCGAGAGTATCTGCTGACCCAGATCAACCGGTTTGGCGGCAATATCAGCCGCACCGCCGAATTCGTCGGGATGGAGCGCAGCGCCCTGCACCGCAAGCTTAAATCTCTGGGCGTGGTGACCAGCGCCAAGGCCGGAAACCGAGTGGCGCATGTCAACGATTCCGAAGAAACCGAACCGGCGGAGACATGAAAACGGCAAAAAGGCCGGAATACATTAACCCAGAGGTCATTATTTAGGCTTTGACCAACTCGCCTTAAAGTAGTAACCTATCCATAAGTACAATTTGTGTGGACGCACAATTTTTGCTTATATTAACGGAATGGCAATCTTTGCGATGCCTGAATTGAATTTGATAAGTCGTTTTTGAAGAAGGAAAAAATTACTCTCGGTACGGTTTCCACGTCACCACTCACGGATTTAAACATCTGGCCACGGCAATTTTGTGTCGGGTGGCATAACGTTTGAATAGACGACATACCCCGTTGGTAGTTTTTTCTTTTTCGTTCGGCTCAGTCTATTCGGCGCCGGGGGTGACAATCTTCCAACGACCGGACTTCAGACGGATCGCGCAGGATTGCGCTGTGAGCGGGGGCAGAACCTGCGTTGCCCGCAAGCGGGTGGCGCGCGTTGTGGCCGTATCACAGCGCTTTATTTTTGCTCGGGCGTAGCCCTGATCGGCCATGCACTGATCTGAGACCTTGCTGCGCAGCCCCTCATTGGCATCATAGCGTTCGTAGCGCCCCGGCGAGATAAGCTGATGGCGCCAATAGCAATGCCCGTAGCCGTGACAGTACTGATAGGGTTCGTAAACCGGTGGAATATAGCGCGAACGGATGTCCGTAGGCACCTGCCTGAGCGCCGACACCTCACAGGTCGTCTGGTCGCGTTCCATGCGGGCAACGGTTTCACCTTCCTTGTAAAAGATCTGCAATGGCGCGCAGGAGGTCAGAAAAAAGCTGGCCGCCAGCGTGATTTTTCCAAGGTGTTTCATGTGGTTACTCATATGTTGGTATCATGATTACAGCGCGAAACCGGGACAAAGCAATTGACCATGCATTTTCCTTCTGTCATGCAACACCCTCAGAGAGGATGAGGCAAGACGTATGAAGGTCATCATCTGCGGTGCTGGTCAGGTAGGCTGGCAGATCGCCCGCCATCTGTCTGGCGAAAACAACGATGTCACGGTGGTGGATAATAACCCCGATCTGGTGCGCCGGGCAACCGACACATTGGACGTGCAGGGTATAACCGGTTTCGCCTCATATCCCGACATTCTGGATCGTGCGGGTGCGCGCGATGCCGACATGATCATCGCCGCCACCTATTCCGACGAGGTGAACATGGTCACCTGTCAGGTGGCGCATTCGGTCTTTGCGATTTCGCGCAAGGTGGCGCGGCTGCGCAGCCAGTCCTATCTGGACGCGATCTATTCCGATCTTTACCGGCGCGATCACATGCCCATCGACGTGGTGATCAGCCCCGAACGCGAGGTGGCGCAGGCCGCGTTGCAACGGCTGGCGGCCCCGGCGGCCTTTGACACCGATACATTTCTGAACGGCAAGGCGCAGTTGATGGGATTGCGCCTGGAAGAGGACTGCCCGGTGGTCAACACCCCGCTCAGGCAGCTGAGCGACCTGTTTTCGACCCTCAGGGTGGTCGTGCTAGCGGTGCGCCGCGAGGGGCGGCTGTTCGCGCCCGAGGCGGGTGATCAGTTGTTCGTGGGTGACGAATGTTATGTTTTTGCCCCGGTCGAGGATATTCCCAGGACGCTGGAGGTTTTTGGCAAGTCCGAGGTCAAGCAAGAGCGGCTGGTGATCGTGGGTGGCGGTAATATCGGTCTGGCGGTGGCGCGCGCCCTGGAAGAGCTGGGCGGGCGCGTGCGGGTCAAGATGATCGAGCACAGCCGCAAATGCGCCGAATTGGCCGCCGATGCGCTGGAACGTACCATCGTGCTGAATGGCGACGGTCTGGACGCGTCTTTGTTGAAAGAGGCAGGGATTTCGCGCGCCGATGCGGTGCTGGCGGTGACGGATGACGACAAGGTCAACATGCTGGCCGCCGTGCGCGCCAAGGCCGAAGGTTGCCCCTTTGCCATATCGTTGATCAACGACCCGACGCTAGTGCCGCTGATGGGCCCGCTGGGCATCGACGCGCATATCAATCCGCGCGCCACCACCGTCAGTTCGATCCTGCGCCATATCCGGCACGGCAAGGTGCGCGGTGTCTATTCCATCGGCGATGCCGAGGCGGAAGTGATCGAGGCCGAGGTCATGTCGACCTCGAACATTGCCGGATCGGCTATTCGCGACATTGATTTCCCCGAAGGCGTGCTGGTGGGGGGCGTGCTGAAGGAAGGTGAGATCCTGAAGCCGACCGGCGGTTTGCGGATCGAGGCGGGCGACGTGATCGTGCTGTTTGCGCTGGCATCTGACGTGCCGATGGTCGAGCAGTTGCTTCAGGTCTCGATCGATTTCTTCTGATCCGATGATCGCGCGGATCCTGACATTCCCCCTGATCCTGGTTCTGACCGGCATCGCGGCGCTTGCGATGTTTATCCCGGCGCTGCATGCGCTGGTCAACGAGGATCACAGTGTATCGCGCAGTTTTGCTTATTCGGGCATTCTGGGCATGGCGCTGGTGATGGTCGTGGGGTTGGCGATGTCGGGGCGCCAGCGGGCCGGCCCGAGCGATTTGCAGAACCTTCTTTCGCTTTTCATGGCGTTCTCTGCCTTGCCGCTGTTCCTGGCGGTGCCGTTCTACGAGGGGTTGGAGACCACAAGTTTTCTCAATGCCTATACCGAGATGGTGTCCTGCGTCACCACCACCGGGGCCACGCTGTTCGAGGACCCGCGGCGGCTGGGGGACACGCTGCATCTGTGGCGCGGCATGGTCGGCTGGGCGGGGGGGCTGCTGATCTGGGTTAGTGCCTCGGCGGTTCTGGCACCGCTGAACCTGGGCGGGTTCGAGGTAACGGCCACGGCCGAACCGGGGCAGGGGGCGGACGCGACTGGCCGGTTTGAACGGGCCACCGCGGCCCGGCGCATCCAGCTGATTACCCTGCAACTGGCGCCGATCTATATCGGGCTGACCGGGGCGCTGTGGCTCTTGCTGCTGATCGGGGGGGACCGACCGATGGTTGCGCTGATCCATGCCATGTCGACGCTGGCCACCAGCGGAATATCGCCCATCAACGGGGTGCAGAATGGCACCTCGGGGATGACCGGCGAAATGGTGATTTTCCTCTTCATGCTGTTCGCCCTGTCGCGGCTGACATTTTCGTCCGACACCATCACCACCGCGCGGCCCGGGCTGAACAATGACCCCGAATTTCGCATCGGGATGCTGTTGGTCCTGGGGGTGCCGTTGCTGCTTTTCGGACGTCACTGGCTGGGCGCGGCGGATGTGAACCAGGTCCCCGATGTGCAGGTGGCGCTGAGGGCGCTTTGGGGCGGAATTTTCACGGTGCTGTCTTTCCTGTCGACCACCGGGTTTGAAAGCGCAGATTGGGAAGTGTCGCGCAATTGGTCTGGGCTTGGCACGCCGGGCCTTATTTTGCTGGGCCTGTCGCTGGTGGGTGGCGGTGTCGCAACCACGGCGGGCGGGGTGAAGCTGCTGCGGGTTTATGCGCTGTACCTCAATGGTCGACGCGAGATGGAACGGCTTGTGCACCCCTCATCGGTAGGTCGGTCCAGTGCGGGCGGGCGGCGCATCCGGCGGCAGGGGGCGTTCATCGCCTGGATATTCTTCATGCTTTTTGCCTTGTCGGTGGCGCTGGTCACGGTCGCACTGGCCTTGCTAGGTGCCGATTTCCAGGAGGCGATCGTTCTGGCCATCGCCACGATTTCCACCACCGGACCGCTGACACAAGTGGCCGCTGAAGATCCGATAAACCTGCTACAATTGAGCACCCCCGCCAAGCTGGTCATGTCGGCGGCGATGGTGCTGGGACGCCTGGAAACACTGGCGATCATCGCGCTTTTCAACCCCGGATTGTGGCGCGATTGACAGGCAGGGGCTTGCATCCCCCGCGCAAAGATGAATTTTAGGGTGGAAACCTGCGCATGGGCACTTCATACTCACGCGACGGGAAAGACCTGTGCCGGTCCGCGGCGCGCGCAAGAACAAAGGCTTTGAGGTTTAATGGCTGCTGACAGACAAAATTTGCAAGACGCATTTCTGAACCAGGTACGAAAGACCAAGATCCCGGTCACCGTATTCCTGATCAACGGAGTCAAGCTGCAGGGTGTGATCACCTGGTTTGACAATTTCTGCATCCTGCTGCGCCGGGATGGGCAATCGCAGCTTGTCTACAAGCATGCGGTCAGCACCATCATGCCATCGCAGCCGGTGAACCTTTACGATGGTGAAGACGCCAGTTGACCGAGACCGCGCGGGAGGCGACCCGGGCCTGGGTTCTGCATCCTGACATCAAGACATCCCAGGGACCACGTGATCCCCAGCTGGCGCTGGAAGAGGCGATATCGCTTGCCCATGCGCTGCCCGAGCTGGAGGTGGTGGGGGACGCACTTGTGCGCCTGCCCAGGGCCCATCCCGGTATGCTGTTCGGCAAGGGCAAGATCGAGGAGCTGAAGGCGCTTTTCGAGGCCGAAGAGATCGAGCTGGTGCTGATCGACGGGCCTGTGACGCCCGTGCAGCAGCGAAATCTGGAAAAAGCCTGGGGGTTGAAACTGCTGGATCGCACCGGGCTGATCCTGGAGATTTTCAGCGACCGTGCCGCCACCCGCGAGGGGGTGTTGCAGGTCGAGATGGCCGCGCTTTCCTATCAGCGCACCCGGCTGGTGCGGGCCTGGACCCACCTAGAACGCCAGCGCGGCGGACTTGGTTTTGTCGGCGGTCCCGGCGAGACCCAGATCGAGGCCGACCGGCGGGCGATTGACGAACAGCTTGTGCGGCTGCGTCGACAACTTGAAAAGGTGGTCAAGACCCGCACGCTGCACCGTGCCGCGCGTGCCAAGGTGCCGTTTCCCATCGTGGCGCTGGTGGGCTATACCAACGCAGGAAAATCCACACTTTTCAACAGGATGACCGGGGCCGAAGTGATGGCCAAGGACATGCTTTTTGCCACGCTTGACCCGACCATGCGGCGGATCGAATTGCCGGATGCCGGCCCCGAGATCATCCTGTCGGACACGGTGGGGTTCATCAGCGATCTGCCGACCGAGCTGGTCGCCGCCTTTCGCGCCACGCTGGAGGAGGTGCTGGCTGCGGATTTGGTGGTGCATGTGCGCGATATCTCGCACCCGGAAAGCACCGAGCAGGCCGAGGATGTGCGCGCCATCATGGAGAGCCTTGGCGTGGCCAAGGAGACGCCGCAGATCGAGGTCTGGAACAAGATCGACCGGCTGGAGGGAGACGCGCTGAACGCTGTCCTGACGCAGGCCGCGCGGACCGACGGCGTGATGGCGCTGTCGGCCATCACCGGGGAAGGAATGGACGCGCTTGTTGCCGGCATCACCGAGGCGTTGGCGGGCGACATGGTCGAGGCGGTCTTGTCGCTGGGGTTCAATGAGGGTCGCAAACGCGCTTGGCTGTTCGAACGCGGGCTGGTGGAAGGTGAAGCGCAGGGCGAGGATGGCTTTGACTTGACGGTGCGCTGGAATGCCCGGCAGGAGGCGCAGTTTCGCCAGCTCTAGCGAACGCCCACCCGAATCGCCCTCAACCCGTTGGTTAACAAGGAAAAACGCCGGGCTGTATCACGTCGGTATAACGTCGGTATTGCGTCGGTATTTTGCACCGCAAAGAGCGGGGTTAACGGTGCGGACGGTGAATTTTCGCAAGATACGGATTGTTGCTTGGTGCTGGGGCTTCATCACGCTGACGCGGGCCGCAGGGCTTGGCGCGGGGGCGGGTATCGTCTAGTGCTGCGCCTTTCCGGAATGCCGGGCACAGGAGGGACATGATGCCGGATATTGCCATACGCGCGTCGCTGGTTTCGCTGGTCGCTTTGCGCGAAGTCGGGGCGGGCTATGAGGTTTTGCTGCTGAAGCGGTCGCAATCGCTGGCCGGTACATGGTGCCAGATCGCGGGCAGTCTGGAAGACGGCGAGACGGCGTGGCAGGCGGCCCTGCGCGAGCTTTCCGAGGAAACCGGCCTGACGCCACGCGCGCTTTATTCAGCGGATACCTGCGAGCAGTTTTATACCGCCGCGACTGATACGATAACGATTGCGCCGGTCTTCGTGGCCTTCGTTGATCGCGCCGCGCCGGTCACACTGAACGCAGAACACAGCGATTTTCGCTGGGTCGGGTTCGAGGACGCGGCGCAGATGGTTTCATTTGGCGGCCAGAGGCGGGTTCTGCGCTGGATCGAGGACGAGTTTATCCGGCGACGCCCGAGCGATCATTTGCAGGTTGACATGGGATGAGCGACAACCGGGCGCGAAAAAAGTGCTTTACTGACCTTCTTCCGCCCTGTGCTCGGGCAGATGTCCGAAGCTGATGGCCAGCCTGTTCCAGGCATTCATCTGCGATATGATCAGGGTCAGATCCACGATTTCCGCATCGGAAAAATGCCTCTTTAGCGCGTCGAACAAGGGGTGTGGCGCGCCGTTGACGGATATCGATGTGATCGCTTCGGCCCATGCCAGCGCGGCTTTTTCGGCGGCGTCGAAGAACGGCACCTCTCGCCAGACTGTAAGGCAATCAAGCCTTTGCTGTGTTTCGCCGGCCTTTCTTGCCTCTGTCGTGTGAAGATCAACGCAATAGGCGCATCCGTTGATCTGCGATACGCGCAATTCGATTACCGCCGTAAGCCTTTGTCCGATCGAGGTAATGTCGTTCTTGGCCTTGGCCATTCTGGCGATGGCTGGGCCGTTGATGGCCACGTAATCTAGGCGTTCGATCATGTCCTGTTCCTGTTTATGCGGTGCCATGAGGGCCTGTTTTGGAGCCGGCTGGCAAGGGGCCAAAGGGTGGCCATCTGGAATGGTTGGCAGGGCAAGGTCGTTGCGTCATCGGGCCCGAAACCGACCACTTTTCGATAGCGGAGTTAGTGCGGCCACACTGGCCCCGAATCTGCATCAGGTTCAATCGGTTTCGGGGGTTAAATATCCAGGTCTTTGGCCTGTTGATATGTGCCTGCCTTCAGGCGCAGGCTGTCTTCGATGATCGACGCCAGCGCGGCAATGCTGACCAGCAGGCCCGAGATGGGCACAATCGCGATGGCATATTTCTTGGGCATGTAGTTCGGCTTGAAGACAAACTGGCCGTCTTCCCACGCGAAATACCACATCTCCCAGTATTTGCCGCCCATCGTCGAGACCGCTTCCATCCCGTAGATGATCATGATCAGGCCCAGACCAAAGATGATCAGCGACCAGAATTGCTGAACCGCGAAGGCGGCCTTGAGCGGCAGCCAGGAATAGATCAGGTCCAGCGCGATGTGATCCTTGTCGCGCACGGTCAGGGCGAGGGCGAAAAAGACCAGCCAGATATTGCTGAGCACGGTCAGGAGGTCGCCCCAGACGGGTGGATTTTCAAACACATAGCGCATGACGACCGAATAGACCGTGAAGGCCACCATGAGCAGCAGCAAGACGGCGCAGAACGCCGTGAGCGTCTTTTTGACAAGGCTGTCGATGAGCTTGATCGTGGCTAGCATTGGAGGGCCCTTTGGTTACAGGGTGTCGGCCTGCGGTGTGGGCTGGCATATGTGAACACGGCGCGCATCAATTCGAGAACCCGAAGAGGCGGGGCAGGAACATGGTGATGTCCGGCACGACGATCAGCACGAAGAGCAGCGCAAAAAGGGCGACCAGGTAGGGCAGCATGGCGACGGCCACCTTTTCCAGGCGGACATTGGCGATGGCGCCTGCGGTAAAGAAGGCGACGCCGACCGGAGGGGTGACGGAGCCGATCAGAAAGCCGACCACCACGACCAGCGCGGCCTGCACATCAGGGTAGCCTGCCTTGACCATGACATCGACAAGCACCGGCCCCGCGACGATGATATTGGCGGCTGAATCCATCACCATGCCCAGCAGGCAGATGAACAGGACCAGCACCAGCGCAAAGAGCAGTGGGTTATAGGTATAGCTCAGCAGCCATGCCTCAAGCTGGCCGATTGCGCCCAGCGATGTCAGCAGCCAGCTGAACGGCCCCGAGGCGGCGATGATGATGAACACCATGGCCGAGTTTCGGAAGGCGCGCACGAAGGCGCCCTTGCAGTTGGACCAGGTGATCGTGCGGTAGATGAAAAGCCCGACGAAGAGCGCGATGGTTGCGGTCAGCGCGCCGGCTTCGACCACGCCGGCGATGCCAAAGACGACCGACCCCACGAGGACGATGGGAATGAGCAGGGCGAATGAGGATTTATAGCCGACGATCATGATGACCTTGAGGCTGAACGGCTCTTCACTCCGCTCGAAATTATTACGGCGGGCGATGACGTAGTTGATGATCATCAGCAGGATGCCGATCATGATGCCGGGCACGATACCACCGGCGAACAGCGCGCCCACCGAAATGCCGCCCGCATTGGCCAGCACGATCATCATGATCGAGGGCGGGATGATGCCGCCGATGGTGGAACTGACCGCTGTGATCGCGGCGGCAAAGGCCGGGGGGTAGCCCGCCTTTTTCATCGCCGGTACCAGCAGCGATCCCACGGTTGCCGTATCGGCCACGACCGAGCCGTTCATCCCGGCAAAGAACATGCTGACCAGCACGTTTGCCTGCGCCATGCTGCCGCGCATCCGGCCGATCAGGCGCTGGCTCAGCTCTACCAGCCTGTCGGTGATGGTGGCGCTGGTCATCAGCTCTCCGGTCAGCATGAAGAACGGGATCGCGGTCAGCGGGACCGAGTCGATGGCGCTGAACATCTGGCTGGGGATCAGGATCATCGGGGCGGCATCGGTGATCAGGATGTAGACCACCGGGATCAGGATCATTGTGAATCCAACCGGGGCGCCCAACAGGATCAGCAGCACCAGGATGATCAGCAGCACAACACTTTCCATAAAGGGGCGGTCCTATTTATCGTCGAAATCAGCTATCGGGCGCGGATATAAAAAGGTGGCGCGACATTGGTCCGCGCCACCGTCTGGACAAGGTTATCGCCGAAGGTTACAGCGCGCCAGCTTCCTCGAGCTGGGCGATGAAGCCGGTCATGCCCTGCTCTTCGAGGACGCGGCGGGCGGTTTCGGGATCAAAGCTGCCCTTGGCGTTGAGCCAGGCGTCGATCGCACCGGCGCGCCATTGCACCAGCTCTTCCTCGGTTGGCACGTACCATTCGGTGATCTCGGCCTTGATGGCGGTTTCACCGGCTTCGACCCAGGCGCGGTCAAGTTCCTGCACCTTCTGGCCAAAGGCTTGCGCCGCTTCGTGCAGCCACGCCTTTTCCTCGTCGCTCAGCGCATCATACTGGCGCTTGTCCATCGAGAGCTGGTTGCCAGACCACGAGCCGCCGATTTCCGTGAAGTATTTCGCGACCTCGTGCAGTTTCGCGACATGCTGCCAGGGGGTGGCAACATACTGACCTGACACAACGCCGGTTTGCAGGCCCTGGTATAGCTGCGACCAGTCATAGGGCACCGGCACCGCGCCCCAGTTCTTGACCAGCGTATATTCAATCGGGCTTTTGGTGACGCGCCATTTGACGCCTTCCATATCCGAGGGCACATGCACCGGGCCGTGGGCATTGCCCAGTTGCCGGAAACCCCCGCTTGAATAGACCGTCAGGCAAATATGCCCGGCCTCTTCGGCGGCGATGTTGCATTGCTTCTTGGCCAGCCATTCGGTCGAAATACGATCTGCATCCTCGATGCTCTTGAAGATATAGGGCAGATCGAAAATCGCCAGCGCCGTGCCGAAATTGCCGAAATTCGCGGTTGAGCTGGTCCACAATGCCAGTAGGCCCTGATTGGCCTGCTCGCCGCAGGATTGCTCGCTGCACAGTGATTTTCGGTAATGCGGCTCGATCGTCATCTTGCCGCCGGACACCTCTTCGAGTGTCGGGATCAGCGCCTGATCAATGGCATCGCCAATCGGCATTCCCAGAAAGCCGACAGTCCCCAGTTTCAGCACTTTTTCGGCGGCCGCGGATTGCGCAAACAATGCCGTGACCGATGCAATGCAGAGCGCTTTGCAAATGGAATTCATCCTCATTGATCTCGTCTCCCGTTGAATTGTTTTGCTTGGCCATATCTTTCACCGCACCTTTGGCCAGTGAAAGTGACAGATGACTTGAAAGATAGGGACAGATAGGTTTGCATCTGACACCCTGATCCCGATCCCGGTAGGATTTGCCGGCCCGATCAGCGCACCGTATGGGAGGCCCAGTTGAGTTCGACCACGCCACGCTTTCTGAAGCTGCCTGAAACCTCAAGCCTGAGTCTGCGCGATCAGATTTGCGAGGTGGTGAGCGCTGCCATCATGTCGGAATCGCTGGCCTATGACCGGCCGTTGCCATCGTGCCGGGAATTGGCGGATCAGTTCGGCGTGTCCCGGAACACGGTTTTTGCGGCCTATAACCGGTTGGTGGACCTGGATTTCCTGGTGTCGCGCGACCGTTCCGGCTATTTCGTCAATCCGCAGATGGCCAGCGTAAAGGCGCCGCAACAGGATAGCGCAGGGGCCGTGCGCGAAATTGTCCCTTGCCCGGTCAGCTTTGCCAAAAACGACCTTATGCCAGTGGTCAATCCGCTGGATTGGAACGCCTATCCCTATCCGTTCATTTACAATCAGATCGACCCGGACCTGTTCCCGGTGGATGGCTGGCGCGAATGCACGCGGCAGGCGCTGGGCCGCAAGAAAATGCCAGCCTGGGCCAATGATTCAGTCGAAAGCGACAGCCCGCAACTTGTCCGGCAATTGCGGCAACGCCTGCTGAACACGCGCGGGATCTATGCGGAGGATGACGAGATCCTGATCACGCTGGGATCGCAGAATGCGCTGTTTATACTTGGCACGATCTTTGCCGGTTCAGGCAAGCCCGTGGCGCTTGAAGACCCCGGTTTTTTCGGCGCGCGCAATGCTTTTCGTCTGGCTGGCAGTGAGCTGATCGGGGTGCCGATTGACGGCGACGGTATCATACCCTCGGCGATCCCGGCCGCGTGCCAACTGGTCTTTACCACCCCCAGCCACCAGTTCCCGACAATGGTGACGATGAGCCAGCAGCGCCGCGAGGAATTGCTTGAGGCTGCCACTGCCAAGGATTTCCTGATCATTGAGGATGATTACGAGGCCGAGATGAACTATGTCGCCAAATCGTCCCCGTCGATGATGTCGATGGATAAGACCGGACGGGTGATTTATGTGGGCAGCCTGTCAAAGACCGTCTCGCCGGGCATCCGGCTGGGCTTTATCGTCGCCCATCGCGACATCATCCGCGAGGCGCGCATTGCCCGGGGCGTGATGATGCGCCATCCGCCCACCATTGTGCAGGAGATCGTCGCGCTGTTTTTCCAGCTGGGCCATTACGATGCCCATCTGCGTAATATCGAGCGGCGGTACCAGAAACGCTGGCACGCCATGGATGCCGCGCTTTCGAAACACCTTCACATGCTGGAACGGACGCAATCCGAGGGCGGTACGTCGTTCTGGCTGACCGGGCCCGAGGGGTTTGATGCGTCGGAACTGGCGGTGCGCCTGCGCGCGCGGGGGGTATTGGTGGACCGGGGGCAGGATTATTACCTGAACTATAATGACAGCCGGAGTTTCAGGCTTGGATTTGCCTATGTGCCGGTGTCCAATCTTGAAGATGGCGTCAGGGTGATTGCCAAGGAGGTTCGGTCGATGTTGTGACAGCGCCGGGGCAGGGCCGAAGGCATCTGTCCCTTCGAAATGCCTTACCTGTCTCTCGCGGGGTTTGAAGAATTCCAGTTATCTGAAAGCCGGGGAATCCCCCAGCCACCACGCCGCGCGGCGTCTGCAGTCGACTTCAGGGAACCGGCGATTTGAAAGACCGTATCGACACCAACCCGAATGTGACGCCATTCCGTTTCCACGTCCCCGATGACGTTCTGGACAGCATTCTGAGCCGGGTTGCCGCCTATCCCTGGCACGAGATGCCCGACGATGGGGGCTGGGACTATGGCACCAATATCGACTACCTGAGATCACTTTGTGCCTATTGGGTCGATGGTTTCGACTGGCGCGCCCAGGAGGCGCGGATCAACAGTTTTTCGCATTTCAAGGCACCGGTCGACGGGATTGACATGCATTTCATCCACGAAGAGGGCAGCGGGCCTGATCCGATGCCCCTGATGATCAGCCACGGGTGGCCGGGATCGGTGGCCGAGTTTTTCGATCTGATCGAACCGCTGGCACATCCCGAGCGGTTTGGCGGTGATGTCCGTGACGCGTTTACCGTGATCGCGCCTTCACTGCCCGGTTTCGCATTTTCCGGACGGCCCCCGCGTCCTTACGGGCCGCGGAAAATGGCGTCGGTCATCAACTCCCTGATGACCGACGCCTTGGGCTTTGAGGGGTATCTGGCACAGGGCGGGGACTGGGGTGGCGCGATCTGTTCCTGGCTGGGCTATGATCATGCGCCAGCCTGCGCCGCCATCCACATCAACGTGTTGACCATGCGCCACCCGGACGGGCCACAAACGCCCGAGGAGGAAGCCTGGGCGGCGCAGTTTGACCACGATCAGATCATGCAAAACGGCTATCGCACGCAGCAGGCGACGCGGCCCCAGACCCTGAGCTATGCCATGATGGACAGCCCTGTGGGCATCGCCGCCTGGCTGATCGAAAAATTCCATGACTGGTCGGACGTGCCCGTGGGCGGCATCGAAGAGGCGCATTCCAGGGATGAGCTGCTGACCAATATCATGATCTACATCACCACGCGGACCTTCAATAGCGCTTCGTGGATCTATTATGGCCGCCGCGAGGAGGGGGGGCGCATCCTGTCGCCCGAGGGTAACCGTGTCGAGGTGCCCACCGGCTGCGCGGTGTTCCCGGCCGAGATGCTCAACTGGCCGCCACGATCCTATGCCGAGCGGATCTACAATATCCGGCACTGGACCGAGATGCCGCGCGGGGGCCATTTCGCGGCGATGGAAGAACCGGAGATGTTGCTGGAAGATATCCGCGCGTTTGCCCGCACGCTGCGCGCCTGACGCAACGTCCGGGTCCCGGGCCCGAGTGCATTTTCAAGGTAGCCGGAAACGGGGCCGGGCCTTTACGACACCAGGTCTGAGAGGCGGTTCAGAGCTGCACGCCGGTGCCCTGCAACACGCCATGTTCCATCGCATAGCGGGTCAGGCCGGCGGTAGAGGAAATGCCCAGTTTGCGTTTGATATTCTTGCGGTGCGTTTCGACCGTACGGACCGAGATATCCAGGTCATGCGCGACGTCCTTGTTGGATTTGCCCTGCGCCAGTTGCAGCAGGATGGTCTGTTCGCGGTTGGTCAACTGTTCGCGGTCGGTGCTGTCGAACGGTTCCAGCGATTCTTGCGCGCCGGTGCAAAGATACCGTTGCCCGGCCATGACCGCATCAATCGCGTTCTTGATCTTGTCGGTGGGCACGTCCTTGAGCACATAGCCCATCGCGCCGTGGCTGAGCGCCGAGGAGATGTATTCGGGGCTGTCATGCATGCTGAGGATCAGGATGCGGGTCTCGGGGCGGCGTTCCAGAATGATTTCGGTCGCTGTCAGGCCGCCGATACCGGGCATGTTCAGGTCAAGCAGGATGACATCCGGTTGCAGCGCCTCGACCTGATCAATGATCTGCTGACCATCGGCCAGCGTGGCGATCACCTGCACATCATCATAGCTTTCGAGGATGGACTGGATGCCTTCGGCGACCATCGGGTGATCATCGACAATCACAACCCGGATACGGGCGTGATCGGGGGTCGGGGTGTCATCAGGGGATGTCATGCGCTGGCCTTTGTCTCGGGCGTGGTGGCTTGTTCGGGGGGTAACAGGTGGCTGAGGGGGACTGTCGCCTCGATCACCGTGCCGGTCTTGCTGGAGAGAATGCGCAGGTTGCCTTCGAGCTGTTCAATACGTTCCTGCATATTGCGCAGTCCCAGGCCGGACGAGGGCGTATTGTTGGTCTTAGACTGATCCAGCCCGCCGCCATTATCGGCGATCCGCAGGGTGGCGCCCCTGGCATGGCCGCGCAGGTCGATGCTGAGCCGGGTGGCGCCGGAATGGCGTTCGACATTGGTCAGCGCCTCTTGCGCGACGCGGTAAAGCGCGATCTTGGCGTCGTCATCCAGCCGGTTGCGAAAGACCACCGTGTCAAATTCCGTCTCGATCCCGGTGCGTTTGCCGAAATCTTCTGTCAGGGCCTTGAGGGCAGGGCCGAGGCCCAGATCATCCAGCACACCGGGGCGCAGATCGCGGCTAATGCGGCGCACCTCCTGAATCGCGCCGGAAAGGTGGTCGATGCCGCTGTCGAGTGTGTCGGCGGCGCGCATGTCGCCTGAGGCCAGCCGCCGCCGGGCGGTATCAAGCGCGTATCGCACCCCGACGAGGATCTGGCTGATGCCGTCATGCAGTTCACGGGCGACACGACCGCGTTCCTCCTCCTGGGCGTCGAAAACCCGCTGGGTCAGCTTCTTGAGCTTGGCATCGGCCAAACGGCGTTCGCGCATGGTGATGAAAAGGCCCGAACCAAAGACCAGCAGCAGCGTGGCCAGCGTAGTGGCACCGATATAGAGGAAGGTCTGGCGAATGCGGGTTTCAACCTCGGCCCGCGAGGCCGCGACGGTGGCCAGAACATCGTCGATGAACACGCCGGTGCCGACGGCCCACCGCCAATCCTGCAACCCGATCACGTAGGTGACCATGCGGGCGGCTTCGCCGGTGCTGGGTTTGACGGAATCGTAAGCGTGATAGCCGCCGCCCGACCGCGCCAGGCGGATCAACTCGTCGGTGATGGCCGTGCCATTGGGATCAGTCCGCCCGGTCCAGTTATTGCCGATGAGTTTGGTCTGGCGCGGGCTGACGAGGTTGTTGCCGTCGTAATCATAGACAAAGAAATAGCCATCCCGACCATAGAGCATGGCGGATAGAATCTGTGTAACCAGCAGCTTGGCCGCTTCGTCATCGGGGGCCGCGCGACCGTAGATGTTGAAGAATGCGTTGCGCGCGATCGATAGGTAGTTTTTCAGCTCTGCCCGTTTGGCGGCGATCAGCTGTTGTTCAAGATTGCGGATTTCGCGTTCGGCCAGCTGCCTTGCCTCAAGCGTGACAAGCACCGAGATCACGACCGCCGCCAGGATGAGCGGCAGCGTGGCAGTCAGGAATAACTTCTGCCCGTAGTTCTGCCAGAGGTGATCGCGCAAGCGTCGCATGGCGAATCGTTACGTCGAATCATTGGTGATTCCCAGAGTGCCCCCCCAGAATTTGCGGGTTTCATGGGGAAATTGGTAAATTCTCTTTACCGCAGGCGCGATTTCTACGCAGTACTCGGTATTTCCAAGCCCCCAAGGCCACGCTAGGGTGACGCCACTTGCAACGATCCGCGTACCGACCCCGAGAGGGAACGGTGCGCTTTCAACTACTCGGGAGGTATTACCATATGGATCGTCGTTCTTTTCTGAAAAACTCGGCTCTGGGCGGCTCGGCCGCGGCGGCAACCGCACTGGCGGCACCGGCTTATGCACAGGGCAACCGGACGCTGACCATGGTGACATCCTGGCCGCGCGGTTTTGCCGGCCTGGCGGATGCGGCTGACAAAACGGCTGCGAATATCAACGCCATTTCGGACGGCGCACTGACCATTGATGTGAAACATGCCGGTGAACTGGTAGGGGCGTTCGAAAGCTTCGATGCGGTGACCGCCGGTCAGGCCGACATGTATCACGCCGCCGACTATTATTTTGTCAACCAGCACCCGGCTTTCGCCTTCTTTACCGGTGTGCCTTTTGGCATGACTGCGACCGAGCAGAACAACTGGTATTATCATGGCGGCGGCATGGAGCGTCACCACGAACTGGGTGAAATCTTCGGCCTGAAATCCTTCCTTGCGGGGAACACCGGGGCGCAGGCCGGCGGCTGGTTCAACAAGGAAATCAATAGCCCCGAAGACCTGCAGGGCCTGAAATTCCGTATGCCCGGTCTGGGTGGCAAAGCGCTTGGCAATCTTGGCGTGTCCGTGCAGAACCTGCCGGGCGGTGAGATCTATCAGGCGCTGGCGTCGGGTGCGATTGACGGAACCGAATGGGTTGGCCCCTGGTCGGACGAGAAGGTCGGTTTCCAGGAGATTGCCAAGTTCTACTACACCGCCGGGTTCCACGAGCCGTCGGCCGGTCTTTCGGTTGCGGTGAACCTGGATGTCTTCAACGACCTGACCCCGGCCCAGCAGGCCGCGATCGAAATCTCGGCGGGTCATGCCAATGTCTGGAACCTGAGCCAGTACCTGATGAACAACGCCGACTCGCTGAAACGTCTGGCGAGTGGCGGCATCAAGGTTCTGGAATTCCCGGACAGCGTCTGGGATGCGTTCGGCGGTGCCAGCCAGAAAGTCTATGACGAATTCATGGGTGATGAACTCTTCAAATCGGTCTACGATGACTATGTAGCGTCGATGCGGTCGTCCTCGGAATGGATTTCGAAATCCTCCGAAACCTATCGCCGTCAGCGCGACCGGATCATGGGCGGCTGACGCCTTTTCCGGATTTTCATAACGAACACGGGCGGGCTCCGGACGGGGCCCGCCTGAGACACAAAAAGCCGGGCAAAAAATGTCCGCCGACAAGGGATTAGGGGTGCCATGCTTGATGCGATCCTCTGGTTTTTCCAGAACATCGGCCTTGCCTTTTTCAATTTCGGTTACGCGATTACCCATCCGCAACTCTGGCTGAACTGGTCGGACAAGGAAGCGTTGATGCGCTTTGTCTATTACGGTGGGTCGGCGCAGTTTTTCTTTGTGATTTTCACGGGTTTTCTGGTCATCACGGCGATTGGCGTTTGGAAAAACTGGTTCATGTGGGGCTGCGTCCGGGTGCTGGAAGGCTTTGCCAACACGGTCGGTCGCTTTTTCGCCTGGGCCGGGCTGTTGATGGTGATCCAGCAGATCGTCATCGTCTTTATCCAGCGTATCTTTGCCCGGCCGGACATCGTTCTGGGCTTCGGCATCCCGCTGGAACTTGATATCAGCTGGTGGGCCGAGGAACTGAAGTTCTACAATGCGCTGGTTGTCGCGCTCTGCTGCACCTACACCTTCGTTCAGGGCGGCCATGTGCGGGTTGATCTGGTCTATTCCGCGATCAGCTACCGAGCCAAGCGAATGGTCGACATGATCGGGTGCCTGGTGTTCATGATGCCGATGGCGGTGCTGGTCTGGCTTTATGGCTGGTTCTTCCTCTGGCGGCACCTGATCGTGCCCAACCCATCTGCCAGCGATACACTGGACCGTCTGCTGCTCAAGGCCCGCGCGGTGCGCTGGAATGTCGAAACGATCGGCTTCAGCCCCAACGGGTTCAACGGCTACTTCCTGTTCAAAATTCTGCTGATCGCCTTCGCCGCGATGGTGTTCATCCATTCGATCGCGTTCTTCTACCGATCTTATCTGGAGTGGAAAGAAGGACCGGAAAGCGAAAACAAATACCTCGACAAGGATAGCCTTGGCGAAGGTGAAGAAGCCTATGAAGGCACGCACTAAGGGGTTCATGAGACATGTTATTCGGACTTGATGGCGTCGAAATCGGCCTGATCATCGTCTTTCTATGCCTCTTCGGCGGCATTCTTTCGGGCTTTCCCGTGGCCTTCGCGATTGCCGGGGCCGGGATGGTTTCCTTTGGCATCATCGCCGCGCTGGACGACGCGGGACTGCTGATTCACCAGGCGATTGATACCGGCAACGAGGCATATCACGCGCTGGTCGCGTCTGGCGTCAAGGCGGAAACGATATCGATATTCCGATATCCTGACCTGCCGAGGATTGCCCAGCCGGTGTTTGAGCGGGGCTGGGAGGTCGCGCTGGACCGCAATATCAGTTTCATCGTCAACCGGATGAACGAGCGCGTGCTGGCCGGTCAGTCGATCGAAACGCTGTTGGCGGTGCTGATGTTCGTGATGATGGGCATCACGCTGGAACGGTCGAAAATCGCCAATGATCTGCTGACCACGATGGCGCGCGTCTTTGGCCCGCTGCCGGGCGGCCTGGCCGTGTCGGTGGTGGTTGTGGGCGCCTTTCTGGCGGCATCGACCGGTATCGTGGGCGCCACCGTGGTGACGATGGGCCTGCTGAGCCTGCCCACCATGCTGCGCAATAACTATTCGCCCGAAATCGCCACCGGGGTCATTGCCGCATCAGGCACGCTGGGGCAGATCATTCCGCCGTCAATCGTGATCGTTCTGCTGGGAACGCTGGCCGGCGATCTCTACTCAGCCGCGCAGGAAACGCGTGCTGTGGCGGTGGGGTGCACCGATGCGCTGACCTATCTGGGTTCTCCGGCGGTTGTCTCGGTCGGTACGCTCTTTCAGGCGGCATTGTTGCCCGGCATCCTGCTGGCGCTTCTCTATGCCGGATATGCGTTTTGCTATGCGTTGTTTAACCCGTCCAAGGCGCCGTCGGTGCAGCTGGCGGACAACCCGTCCGAACCGGTGACACGGGGTGAGGCCTTTACCTGGTTTGCAGGTGTGCCGATACTGCTTATTGCCGGGCTGCTGGCATTGAGTTCGGCCAATATCATCGGATCGCAGAACCTTGTGGTCGATAGTTTCACCGATGCGGGCAAGACGGCCTCGTTGCGCACGAATGTCGGGGAAGAATGCAAGCAGTCGATGATCGAACTGCACGGGCAGGAGGCCTGGGACACGGCCTTGGCCGAAGCACAGGCGATCGACGATGCCGGTGGCGTGGCCGAAAGCGTCAAGCTGTCCGAGGAGGAGATCGCGGAACTGGTGACCATGAAGGAGGCCGCCGCGGCCCCGATTGGCACGGGCGTTGCGATCATCTTTCTGCTTCTGGGTCTGATCCTGGCGGTGGCGCGGGGCGTCAAGCCGTCGGCCACGCCTGCGCCGTTACTGATCGGTGCGTTGGGCATTGTGCTGGGTCTCTTGGTGGATATCCTGCTGGTTGCGCCTTCTACCAGCGCGGGGGCCACTGTCCTTTTGCTGGCCTTTCCGCTGGCGATGACACTCTATGGCTGTAGCCACGCCGCCGGACGACTGGCGGAAAATGAGCTTATCCGCGTGGTCTTTCCCCCGCTGGTGCTGATCATCGCGGTTCTGGGGTCGATCCTGGGTGGGATTACCAATCCGACACCGGCTGCGGCGCTTGGGGCGGGCGGGGCGATCATGCTGGCGGCCTACCGCAAGCTGCGCGACGACGAACGTTCGGGCAAGGTGATCATCTATGCCACCTTTGCCATCATCGTGGCGATCCTGATGGGGATAAATTTCGATCTGCGGATCAATGTGGCGGATGTCGGCTTTGAAACCTGGGTTGCCTTTGCGGTGGCCAAGGCGGCCTATCTCTTTGCCCTCTTTGGTTTGCTGTTTTCGTGCTGGGTGCTGTTTGCCGGGGGCGTGCTGTCCCCCATCGTGCGCGAAACCGCCAAGGTCACGTCGATGGTCTTTACCATTCTCATCGGTTCGCAGCTTCTGAACCTCGTGGTGATCAGCTTTGGCGGTGAGCATTACATCCAGCAATTCCTGAAAAGCTTCGACAGTGAATTCAAGGTCTTCCTGATCGTGATGATCGTGCTTTTCGTGCTGGGCTTCGTGCTCGATTTCCTCGAAATCATCTATATCGTTATCCCGATCGTGGGGCCTGTCATCTATGGCGGCACCTTCGACCCGAAATGGGTCACGATCATGATCGCGGTGAACCTGCAGACCTCGTTCCTGACACCGCCATTCGGCTTTGCGCTCTTCTACCTAAGAGGGGTCGCGCCGAAAGAGGTGACGACAGGGCACATCTATCGCGGGGTTTTCCCCTTCGTGTTGATCCAGGTGGTCGGGTTGGCGATCCTGTGGTTCTTCCCGGCGATTGTCACCATCGTGCCGGCGCTGATCCCGAACTGACCCGGGACGCAGGCCAGGATATCAGGGGCGTGCTTAGCGGCGCGCCCCTTCTTTGTGACCGGTGGGATTGACCTTTGCCCGTGCGCTGCCTAGGCCGAATGGGAAGGATTTGACAGGCCGGAAAGGGAGTCCATGCTGCTGCGGCAATACGGCGATACGGATTTCATCACCGGGTTGCGCGCCATCGCGGCGCTGATGGTGGTGGCCGTGCATACCCGTGCCTTCGATGCATTCGGTTGGATAGGGCAGATCGCCAGTGATAACGGCAAGTTCGGTGTGCAGATCTTCTTTGTCATCTCGGGCTACACGATTGCCGCGACCTATCTGAGATCGAGCGGTTTCGCGCCCTATTTCGTGCGCCGCCTGATGCGGATCGCGCCGCTTTATTACCTGGCGGTGCTGGTGTTCTTCACGCTGATCGTCACGGGTGTGATGGGCGCGCCCTATTTTATGCAGCTATATGACAGCAAGGCCGACGCCTATAATCTGCTGGCGCATCTGACCTTCCTGAGCGCCTGGGATGCGCGCGTGGCCAATTCCCTGATCGGAGTGGAATGGACCATCCCGATCGAAATTTTCTGGTATGCGGCACTACCGTTTCTGCTGGTCCATCGGGTAGGACGACGCAGTTTCATCATCGTGTTCCTTTTGCTGCTGTTGCTGTCGGGTATATCGCGCCTGATCGGAGAGCTTTGGCTGCCGAAACATGCCGCGCATTTCCTGCCGATCACCTATGGCGCTTATTTCTTTCTGGGGGCGTGGTGCCATCACATGCGGGCGCATTTGCTGAAAGATGATACGTTTACCTGGCGCCGGTGGCTGATGGGCGGGTATGCGGTGTTTGTTCTGGCCCTGATCACCGATACCGGGTTTTCCGCGGCACTGATGGCGGTGGCGACGGCACTGATCATCATCAGCTACCGGGTCATGCCGGGCAGGGCGCAATTGCTGCGGTCACGCGCCTTTGTACTGGTGGGATCGGTCAGCTACAGCATCTACCTGTGGCACCTGCTGGTGATCTTCGTGCTAATCGCCCTGATGGGAAACAGCTATGTGGCGCTGCCGGATCTTGCGAAATTCGCGCTTGTTTCGGTGGTGACGGTGCTATTGTCGATTCTGACCTATCTGCTGGTCGAGCGCCCGACGAACCTGTGGGGGCGTCACCTGTCGCAAAAGTTCGAAACCGAGGAAGTGCCGCGACGGGCCTGAGCCTTCTAGCGGCTGGGCCGCAGCGGGCGGCCATCGGGCAACGAGATATCGGCCACCTGTTCGGCAATCGGATCATTGCTGAGAGGATGGCGGCGCGCATCGTAATCGGCGGGGTCGCGCATGCGTTCCCAATCGCCGTTCACATAAAGCTCCAGCCCTGAAAACCCGGCCTTGTAGCCCATCTTGGCGCTGCCCGGTACCCAATAGCCCAGATAGACATGTGGCAGGCCTGCATCGCGGGCGATCTGGATGTGATCGAGGATGATATAGGTCCCCAGGCTGTCACGTGGGCGGTCCGGCGTGAAGAAAGAGTAGACCATGCTGACGCCATCATCCAGCACGTCGGTCAGGCAGACCGCCACCAGTTCACCGGTGTCGCGGTCAACATATTCCACGACGCGGGTGCGAATGGGCGTTTCCTCGACCATCGCGGCGAATTCGAACGCATCCATATCGGCCATGCCGCCGCTGGCATGGCGGCTTTCCAGGTAGCTTCGGAACAGCTCGTATTGTTCATCCGTGGCCCAGGGAGAGGTGGCGCGACGTTCCAGACCCGCATTGCGCTTCCAGGTACGCTTCTGGCTTTTTGAGGGGGTGAAATCCTCGACCGAGATGCGGGCGGACAGGCAGGCGGCACAATCCGCGCAGGAGGGCCGGTAGAGCACATTCTGTGACCGGCGGAAGCCTTGTTTCGACAGCCCGTCATTCAGCCGCTGCGCCGCTTCGCCTTGCAGGGCGGTGAACAATTTCCGTTCCATCCGGTCCTCAAGATAGGGACAGGGTTGCGGAGCCGTCACATAGAACTGGGGCGCGATGGGAAGGGTATGGCGCATTTCATCTTTTTTAGTGCTGTCACAGAACGATAGCAACGAACCTGTAACAGGCCAAGAGATAATAAAATGTCGGTAAACCCGGCATACGCCACCGGGTTCACGCCTCAGCTGCGGGCCCGGCGGTTAATGGCTACGGTGCCCAGCATGTGATCGCTGAGGCCCTGACCACGCGCGGTGGTCAGCATCAAAACGATCGAGGCGATCTGGAAAATGAAGAGCGCCCACGAGATGCTGTAGCCCAGCGTGTGAAGGAAAGCCATCGACAGGTCAAAGCGGCGGCCCTGTCCGGTGCGGAATTCTATCGCGGTCAGGCGCATGCCCCAGGTGGCCGAGTTACCGGCGATGGTGATAACGCGGTAGATAAAGCTGACGCAGAGGAACAGAAAGGGAAAGAAAAACAAGCCGGTGAAGGCCGTGAACGGCAGGATCAGCAGGCAAACGCCGGTGATCACAACCGTATCAACCACCCAGGCGATAAGCCGTTTGGTGGGGACGTCCGCATAGAAATCGGGTTGCGACAGCGGGTCGGGGATATGCCAGGTGGTATCAGTCATGTGTAGCACGATATAGGGACGCGGAGGGCCCGGGTGAACCCCGGGCCAGACCATTCAGGCGTCTTTTTCGTCGCCGTCTTCGGTTGCGGCCGGTTTGGCGCGTTCGTCCATGAACTGATCGAACTCTGCCTTGTCGCGGGCGTCACGAAGGCGTTGCAGGAATGCTTCGAAGTTTTCCTGCTCTTCTTCCAGGCGGCGCAGGGTTTCGGTCTTGTAGGCATCAAAGGCGGCATTGCCGGTGGGGCGTGACATGTGGTTGTGACGCTGGGCGCGGCGACTGCAAGAGAGGCCATTGGACAGGCGGGACATTTTTCTGCTCCAGAACATGTAGGCGAGAAGGGCAAGGCCAAGCGGCCAGAAGAGGATGAAGGCCACAACAATGGCGATAATCCAGGCAGCTTTGCCTTTGTTGTCCAGCCAGGCCTCGGCCCGATGCAACCATCCGGAGAAGCCGGTGGCAGGGGAAGTTTGGGCAAAGGTGGTCATTCGGTTCAAGTCCTTTCGATGGTTTTTTGTGTATGTGAATGTCTTTCACATTACATAGATTGGGAGTCGGGCCAGTGGTTGCAAGGGGTGATGTAAATCTTTTTTACATTCTGGATGGCTGAGCGCTGAAATCGCCTGATTTTCTAGGTTATCCCAATGTCAGGGTCAGGTTTTCATGACTATGGGATTTTGGCTGAGCTGTTATTCTGCAAGACAGGAGGGGTTCTGAATGCGTTTTATTTCAATCATTTTGTTTGCGAGTGTTCTTGTCATCAGTGTCAGTGTTTACACAAACAACCTTTGACATCTGTCGCATTCTGCAAATTCCCGTCAGCTCACCGTTTGTCTTTTCAAAGACACGGCGGCCCCAACGTCGTGGACGGAGTGCCAGCCCAAGTGCTGCACACCACCTAACGCACGGATTCGATCGGGCCTTCGGCGCTGCCGTGAATGAATTGCTCAAGGTAGGGATCGCCGCTTTCGTCCATCTTGGCCACCGGGCCGGTCCACTGAATTACGCCGTCATGAAGCATGGCGACATTATCGGCGATGGCGCGCACGCTGGTCATATCATGGGTGATGGTCATCGCGGTTGCACCCATTTCGACCACGATTTCACGGATCAGATCGTTGATCACGCCTGACATGATCGGATCAAGCCCGGTTGTGGGCTCGTCGAAGAAGATGATCTCTGGCTCTGCGGCGATAGCGCGGGCGAGACCGACGCGTTTCTGCATTCCGCCGGACAGCTCTGCCGGGAAAAGATCTGCCACTTCTTTTTTTAGACCCACGCGGCGGAGTTTTTCGATGGCGATGGTGCGGGCCTCGTCTTTGGGGCGCTTGAGCGAACCACGCAGAAGCCGGAATGCAACGTTCTGCCAGACAGGCAGGGAGTCGAAGAGCGCGCCGCCCTGGAACAGCATGCCGAACCGGGCAAGGAAACTGTCACGTTCGGAGCGGCGGACATTCGTGACGTCCTTGCCGTCCAGCGTGATGGTGCCGCTGTCGGGGCTGACAAGGCCCAGAATGCTTTTGAGGCAGATGGATTTGCCGGTGCCCGATCCGCCGATCACCACCATCGACGTACCGCTTTCAATGGTCAGGTTGACCCCGCGCAGCACCTTGTTGCTGCCGAATGCTTTATGGACGTGCTTAAGCTCGATCATAGGGAAAACAGGATGCTGGTGAGAAGGAAGTTGGCGGCAAGGATCAGAATGGCGGCGCTTTCGACCGCGCTTTTGGTGGCGCGCCCCACGCCCTGTGCGCCGCGTCCGGTATGGATGCCGTGATAGCAGCCCAGAAGCGTGGCGATAAATCCAAAGGCTGCCCCCTTGATCAGCGATGAAATGACATCGCGCGCTTCGATGAAATTCACTGTGTTCTGCAGGTAGGCTGCGGGGTTGAAACCCAGCGATTTGGTACCCACAACGTACCCACCTAGAATGCCAATGATATCACCGATCCCCACCAGAAGCGGCACCATTATCAGCCCGGCCAGGACGCGGGGCACTGTCAGATATTTCATCGGGTGGGTCGATAGCGTGACCAGAGCGTCGATCTGTTCGGTCACTTTCATGGTGGCAATCTCGGCTGCGATCGAAGAAGTCACTCGTGCCGCAATCATCAGGCCCACCAGAACCGGACCCAGTTCGCGGACCATGCCGATGGCGACAATCTGCGGAACGACCGCCTCGGCGTTGAAACGCGCACCGCCGGAATAAATCTGGAGGGCCAATGCGCCGCCGGTGAATATTGCTGTCATGCCAACAACTGGAAGGCTGAAATATCCAACACTCAGAAGGCTTTGAAGAATTTCTTTAAAGTAGAACGGCGGGCGCAGCATATGGCTGAGCGCTTCACCGCCAAAGATTGCCAGACGCCCCAGCGTGCCAAGTCCCCTTGTCACCGGGCGGCCAATAGCGGCCAGGGCGGCGAAGAACCAACTCATCCGCCGACATAGCGGCGATTATAGCGCGCGCCCAATGAGGTGAGGATTTCGTAGCCGATCGTACCCGCGGCCTCTGCGAGTGTGTCGATGCCTTGACGCGGCCCGAGTAAATCCAGCGCCTTGGGGTTGGGATCGTCCAGATCGGTGATATCGACCCCGATCATATCCATCGAGATGCGGCCGGCAATTGGGCAGGCTATGTCATCGGCATAGAGTTGTGCGTCGTGTCCCATCGCGCGGATCACGCCATCAGCATAGCCCGCGGCAATGGTGGCGATGCGGGTCGGTCGGGTGGCGGTGAAGGCGTTGCCGTATCCCACAGTCTCTCCCTCGTCGAGGTCACGGCACTGAATGACGGGCACGCTTAAGCTGGCAACGGGGGTGCCATCAGCGAAGGGCAGGCCACCATAAAGGCCAATGCCGGGGCGGGTAAGGTCGAAATGGTAATCCGCACCCATCAGAATACCGCCGGTATTGGCAAGGCTGCGGGGGGCGTTAATGCCCTCGGTCATCTCGTGAAAGGTGGTCAGCTGTTGCGCATTCATCGTGTGATCGGGCTCATCGGCACAGGCAAGGTGGCTCATGATGACCGTGGGGTTCTGTTGCAGGGCGATGTCGCGCACGGCGGCCCATTCAGATGCTTCCATCCCAAGCCGGTTCATGCCGGTATCGAGCTGGATGCCAAAGGGGTGGCCGGGCAAGGCCTCGATATGGCGCACAAGCTGGTCGAATGAGTTTGTCATCGGTGTCAGCGCCATGTCTCCGATCATGTCGGTGTCGCCGCGCATGTGGCCGGAAAAGACGTTGATGACGGGCCCCGGACCCATCGCACGACGCAGGGCGGCACCCTCTTCGGCGGCGGCAACAAAGAACGTTCGGGCACCGGCGCGGGCCAAAGCCCGACCGACGCGATCTGCACCCAGACCATAGGCATCGGCCTTGACCACGGCGGCGGTCTCGGTCGTGCTGCGTGTGTCGAGCGCGCGCCAGTTGGCGATCAGCGCGCCCAGATCAATTGACAGAGTAGCGGTTCCCATGAGGTGGGTTTTGACATGCTGGTCGGTCGGGTCAAGGGGGAATGCGCGCTGGTGCGAAGCAGGTCAGGAAAAGATGGGTTACGCATGGCCTGTCGGGGTTCTTGCACATGCTGGTTCTGGCGGGTTTTTAAGCGTTGCCCACTTGTCAGCCTGTCGATGGCAGTTCGATCATAGACAGAAATTGGCTCCACCGTTTGATCCGTTCGACGAAATTGCCCGATCCTACAGGTTTGACAATGTAGCCCGCAACATGTTGCTCATAGGCTTTCCGAATATCCGTTGGTTGGTCAGATGTTGTCAGAACGAAAACCGGCACATGGCACAGCGCCGGATCACGGCGTAGCTCGCCCAGAAATTCATGGCCGTTCATGCGCGGCATATTGATGTCCAGCAGGATCACGGTTTGCGGCGAAGGGGATTGATGCTGGTCGGTCGCGGCGTGCAGTTTTTCAAGCGCCTCTACACCGTCTCGTGCCCGTGCCAAGGGCAAGGTGATACCGAGCTTGTCAAATGCCCGTCTGAGTGCCATCGCGTCGAGTTCGTTATCTTCGACATGTAGCAAATGAACTTCGGTTGTGTCTGCTGTGGTCATGCTGCGATCTTCATTTCTACGGTATCCGAAAGGTGTTTGGGCCAGTCGAAGGTAAAGCGGCTGCCCTGACCCAACTGGCTGTCCAATTGAATGTTGCCATCGTAAAGTTTGACAGTTTTCTGAACAATCGACAGGCCGATACCAGTGCTGTCGGCAGATTTTGAAGGCTGCAAGGTCTGAAACATCTCGAAGATCTTGCCGTGGTATCGCGGGTCAATACCGGGGCCGTTATCTGAGACGGAAAAGTGCAAACGCTCGCCCCGATCCTCGATATTTATGTTGAGTTCGAGCTTGTCCGGTTCAGGATGGTACTTTCGCGCATTGCTGATCAGGTTTTGCAGAACCTGTTCCAGCCGTATCGCATCTGTGGCAATCTCCACCAAATCGCCGCTCAGCGTGTATTGATTGGGGCGCAACCCGGCAGAGGCACATAGCGATTGTATCAGTTGTGCGGTTTCGACGGTTTCGGAAATCACGGAATCTGACCGAATACTGGAATAGGTGAGGATACCTGTAATCAGATTGTCCATCCGCCGCACCTGGTCTTCCAACATTTCGAGGTTTTCCAAAAGCTCGGATTCAGGATCATGGTCTTGCAGAATTTCCAGATCGTCACGGATACATTCGGCAAGGAAACCGATGCCTCGCAACGGGGTTTTGAGGTCGTGAGATGCGACGAAGGCGAACCGTTCAAGATCTTCGTTCGAGCGTTGCAACGATTCAGCGCGATTGCGCGCTTTCACATTCATCTGATCCGCAAATACAAGCGCCCTGCGGTTGGAGCGCGTTAACAGCACGAAGAGACTGAACAATAAGGCATCAATGACCAGCCCCCCCACCAAGATCATGATTGGTTCATTGCTGCGGCTGGTAAATCTGAATTCAGGTGTTTCCCAGATGTCGAATGTCCATGTCCGACCATAGAATTCGACATCCCGGGTTAATCTGTATTGCGGTTCGAATTCGCTGCTGTTCCGATCGTTTTCGTCATAAAGGACTTCGTCATCATCGCGTATCGAGAACTGTACCAGACGGCTATCCTTGCCCAACACACCTTCGATGAGTTTGTGGAACAGAAACGGCGCGTAAACCGTTCCGACGAAATTCGCCCGCCGCTCTTCAATCGTAGCAGCCTGTTGTCCGGCGTAGAACGGCATGTGAAACAGGAAACCAGGTGTCTTTTGCGCGTCCTGAACCAGAACGATTGGCCCTGTGATCTGGGGCTTCCCGCTGTCACGTGCCTTCAGCGTCGCATTCAGACGGTTGGTTTCGTGCGCCATGTCCAGACCAAGTGCGACAGAGTTCTCACCCTCGGGCTCGATATAGGTAATCGGGTAGAGGGTTTCGCCTTCATGCTCGGGATAGACGCGAAATTCGGGCCTGGTTTGCCGCTGCTTGGCAAGGAATTCCCCAACCTCGGCACGCGGTATTCGGTAAATGATGCCAATACCATTGATACCGGGATACTTGGTTTCGATCTGCAAGGCTTCGGTGAAGGCCCGCCATTCCTCATAGCTGATTTCGCCGCCAGCGGATTGGATCGCGGCGACGCCGGACGCCAGCGCATCTTCGTATCTTGTCATCCGTTCCTGAACCAGTTCCAGAACCTGGTTCGAGTAACGCGTAAATCTGTTCTCTGCCTGTGACGCCACTTGCAGGCTGGTAATGTACCAGGCGCCGGTCGTCAGAAGCAAAGACAGAAGCACGGCAAGCCAGTGCACCGCATTGAGCTTGCTCATACGCGCAATTGCAGAGCGCTCAGCCTCTACTGCGTCTTCATCAGGATTTTTCGCCGTCAAATCGGAATTCACTGTGCGCCCCCGCTACACATTTCATCAATCGCAAGACCGATACGAAACCGCACCACCAGAACGACCGTGTTAAGATTTGTCGTGAAAGAGTGAATTATGAGTTAATTTTCATGCCCGACACGGCCTAGTTAAGCCGTATTTTAACGAAATTCACCGCATCAGAGGCGCGTTGCAATACCGGGATAAAAGACAGGGATTGCCAATAAAACACTGCAATTGATCAGCGATCAGAATTCCTGGTCGGCGCTGTTCTGTTGCCAGGGTTTCACCAGATTACCGAAACGGGTGAATTGCGCTTCAAAGCTGAGTTCGACTGTACCGATGGGTCCGTGGCGCTGTTTGCCGATGATAACCTCGGCCTTGCCATGCAGGCGTGACATGCGCTCCTGCCACTCGGCGACCTCGTCCAGTTTCTCATCCGATGGTTTTTCGCGCTCGACGTAATACTCCTCGCGGAAGACGAACATGACCACGTCTGCATCCTGTTCGATGGAGCCAGATTCACGCAGGTCAGAAAGCTGAGGACGTTTGTCATCGCGGCTTTCAACCTGACGCGACAGCTGCGACAGGGCGATGACGGGGATATTAAGCTCTTTCGCGATGGCCTTGAGGCCCATAGAAATCTCACCGATTTCCTGCACACGGTTATCCGAGGTGCCGCGCACCAGTTGCAGGTAGTCAACGATCAGAAGGTCCAGCCCATGCGTACGTTTAAGGCGCCGGGCGCGTGCGGCCAGTTGCGAGATCGGAATTGCGGCTGTGTCGTCGATGAAAAGCGGGCAGGCCTCAAGTTCTTTGGCGGCATCAACGAAACGTCGGAATTCAACCTCGTCCATATCGCCCTGACGGATCTTGTGCGAGGAAATCTCGGATGCCTCGGCCAGGATACGACCCGCCAGCTGTTCGGCGCTCATTTCAAGACTGAAGAAACCGACGACACCGCCATCGACTGCGCCTTCGGTACCGTCCGGGTGGGTGCCGCGTTTATAGGCCTTGGCGACATTGAACGCGATATTGGTGGCCAGAGAGGTTTTGCCCATCGAGGGACGGCCTGCCAGGATCAGAAGGTCGGATTTGTGCAACCCACCCAACATCTTGTCCATGTCCACGAGATCGGTGGCGATGCCAGCCAGACCGCCTTCGCGCATATAGGCGGCGTTGGCCACGTTTACGGCGTCGGTCACGGCCTTCAGGAAAGATTGAAAGCCGCTATCGGTCTGGCCCTGCTCGGCAAGGTTATAAAGGCGTTGCTCGGCCTCGACGATCTGGTCCTTGGGTTCGCTATCGACCTCGACGCTGGCGGCCTTGCCGGCGATCTCCTGACCCAGGCCAATCAGTTCGCGGCGGATCGCCAGATCATAGATCATCTGGGCATAATCGCGTACCGCAAAGGCACTGATCGCCGCGCCGGCCAGCCGTGTGAGATATGCCGGGCCGCCCAGCTCCTTGAGCCCTTCATCCTCTTCCAGAAATGCCTTCAGAGTGACCGGCGATGCAAGGTTATTCTTGGCGATACGGGCAGAAGCCACGTCAAAAATACGGGCATGAACGGGATCGTAGAAATGCTGTGAGCTGATGATGGATGCGATGCGATCATAGACATCGTTATTGGTCAGGATCGCGCCCAGCAGCTGCTGCTCTGCCTCGATCGAATGCGGCATCGTCTCCGCGTTCTGAATCTCTGCGCCCGTCGCATTGAATGTTGCGATTTCGTTCATTCTGCCTGTCCCCTTATTGAGGGGTTAATTAACTGCTCACTCAATATTCCGCTACGTGGAAAGACCTGTGGAAGACCCGGCCTGAGCATTGTGGATATTGTTGTGGATAACACGAAAACTACCCTATATCGAGTTCAATCCAGCAGGTGACGCCATATATTGAGCTCCCAATGCGATTCTGTGGATAATTAGTCCACATTTTGTCCCCTACTTTTTATGCGCTTCCTGCCACTTGCGCGGATCGTTCAGGAAAGCCTCGACTCCATCGAGGGTCGCGCTGGTGAAGCTGCCCTGTGCACGGGCTTCGGCCAGAACATCCCACCAGGTGCAGAGATGATGCAGTGCCACGCCGTGATCGCCCAGGGTCTTTTCGGTCTCCGGGAAGATGCCGTAGTAGAAGATCACCGCCGTGTGGCCGCAGGAGGCACCAGTTTCGCGAATGGCATCGACAAAGCTGAGCTTGGATCCACCATCGGTCGTCAGATCCTCGACCAGAAGTACACGCTCGCCTTCGGCCATCGCGCCTTCGATGCGGGCGTTGCGGCCATAGCCCTTGGGCTTTTTGCGCACATAGGTCATCGGCAGGGCCATGCGCTCGGCCACCAGTGCCGCAAAGGGGATGCCCGCGGTTTCGCCGCCCGCGATATTGTCAAACGCCTCAAACCCCGCATTGCGCATCACTGTGACGGTCAGGAAATCCATCAAGGTGCTGCGGATGCGCGGAAAGCTGATCAGTTTGCGACAGTCGATATAGGTCGGGCTGGGCAATCCCGAGGCCAGCGTGAACGGTTCCTCCGCGTTGAAATGCACGGCCTCGATTTCCAACAGCATTCGCGCGGTCAGGCGGGCAATTTCAGAGGCATCGGGATAGCTGGACGGGATCATGTTGCGGAAACTCCTGTTCGGACTAGGCGGTCACGGACCATGTAAGCGGAAAGCCGGGATCAAAGACGGTGACAGGTCCGTCTTCGGTGTCAATCTTTTCGGGGTAGGTGACAGTATCGCCTCTGCTGAGCGTTATCGTGCCGTCATTCACGGGCAGGCCATAGAAGGCCGGGCCGTTGAGCGAGGTAAAGGCCTCGAGCCGGTCGAGCGCGCCTTCTTCCTCGAACACATGGGCGAGGATCGACAGGGTGTTGGTGGCCGTGAAGCACCCCGCGCAGCCACAGGCGTTTTCCTTGAGCGCATCGGTGTGCGGCGCGCTGTCGGTGCCCAGAAAGAACCGGGGATCACCCGAAGTTGCTGCCGCCCGCAGGGCAAGGCGGTGATCCTCGCGCTTGGCGACGGGCAGGCAGTAGTAATGCGGCTTGATCCCACCGACCAGAATATGATTGCGGTTGATGATCAGGTGATGGGTTGTGATCGTCGCGCCAAGGTTTTCCTGGCTCAGGGCATAATCCACACCGTCGCGGGTTGTGATGTGTTCCATCACGGTACGCAGGCCGGGTGTGGCACGGCGAATGGGATCCAGCACGCGGTCGATGAACACCGCCTCGCGGTCGAAAATGTCGATGGCAGGGTCTGTTACCTCGCCGTGCAGGCAAAGCGGCAGTCCGATTTGTGCCATGCGTTCCAGCACGCCGCGCACCTTGTCGAAATTCGCAACCCCGCTGGCCGAGTTCGTGGTGGCCCCGGCGGGGTAGAGTTTCACCGCCGAGACGAGCCCACTGGCATGGGCGGCGGCCACATCGTCGGGATCGGTGTCTTCGGTCAGGTAAAGTGTCATCAGCGGGGTGAAATCTGCGCCATCTGGCAACACCGCAAGAATGCGGTCCCGATAGGCAGCGGCCTGTGCCCCGGTGACGACGGGTGGCACCAGATTGGGCATGATGATCGCGCGGGCGAAATGGCGTGTGGTTTCGGGCAGCACGGCTTGCAGCATTGCGCCATCACGCAGATGCAGGTGCCAATCGTCCGGGCGGCGGAGTGTCAGGTTCTGGCTCATGCCACGGCATTACACAATCGTGTCGCAGCGCGCCAGACGTGTTCTGTGGGAATTCGGGTCGCTGCGAACTGGTTATGTCACGCTGCGCAGGCCAAGTTTTTGACGTGCACGTGAGAAGGCCTTGCGAAACGGTGGCGCCTCGCGCTTTTCCAGAACCTTTCCTGCCAGAAGCATCACCAGATAGGGGCGGTTGGCGGTGGACAGGCGTTTGAGCATGTTGAACTGATAGGCGGCGTCATCCCGCCGCGCGCGAAACAGCCAGGCCAGGCGTCGACTGTCCAGTTTGCCGGCGCTGAGCTGGGCAATGAGGCGCAAAAGAACGTTCATGCGCAGCAGCGATTGCTCCATCTTCAGCCCGATATGGCGCATGCGGAACCGGGTGACATTGGGTTGGTTGAAGAGCGCCGCATGCATCGCGTCCTCGGTAATCTCGGGGTCATACAGCACGAAAGCCTGCTGTGCCGCCTCGAGCATGTCCGGGGCATAGCCGTAGCGATCTGTAAAGGATGTGCGACGCATATGACGGAACCGCTGATCCCATTCGGCAACACAGGGATCAAGCGTGGCCTGGGGCTGTAGCACCAGAACCTGTGCGCCCGGTGCGGCCACGGAAAACGCTGCCGCCGCATAGCCGCAGGAACCCGCGCCATAAAAGATCACCTGCTCGAAATCCTCGAAAAACCCGTCATCCACAAGCCGGTCGATATAGCCGAAAACCCTGGGATCGCGGAACCAGGTTTCACCGTCGCTGACCAGGCAGAGATGCGACCATTTCAACGCCTTGACCATCTCCCATCCCATCGGATGGCCCATGTCGGATTGCTCGTAAATCGTTTGATGGGTTTCGAAGGTCACCAGCAGTGTGGGCTTTTCCTCGACGAAAATAGCGGCGTGCCGATCCCCCAGTCGTTCGGCGTATCCATCTTCGTCCGTGATGTGCGTCAGCTTGTCCAGCCAGCTATGCCAATCCAATCCGTTCAGAGGGGTTTCATAACTGTCCGTGATGTCTTTCATCTTACTCAGCCCTCAACACATACGCCCTGCGTGCCATCCGCGGGTTCAAATATCATGATAGCGCATCATCGGGATATTTTCAGTAGAATCCAAGTGGATTCCGAAAGGTCTGGTCCGGCCTGGCACCGCGTGGCCTTGACGGGATAGGGTGCCCCATGCAGTGCTGGCCTCAAATGGAGGGTTGCAATGACAGTGCCGGGTTCGATTGATGCGGTTCAGAAGATGCTTGAGGGCGAAGGGTATGTTTGTGGCAGAGCCTTGGGAACGGTGGTTTTTTTGGCCCTGACGCTGGGGCGCCCCCTGTTTTTGGAAGGTGAGGCCGGCGTCGGCAAGACAGAGATTGCCAAGGCATTGGCAACAGGGTTGGGGCGTCGATTGATCCGGCTGCAATGCTATGAGGGGCTTGATGCGGCATCCGCGGTCTATGAATGGAATTTCGCCGAACAGATGATTGCGATTCGCACCGCTGAGGCATCGGGAGGAGTGGATCGGACGCATCTGAAAGACGAATTGTTCACCGAGGAATTCTTGATCGAGCGGCCGCTCTTGCAGGCGATGCGACCCCAACCCGGTGGCGCGCCGGTCTTGCTGATCGACGAGCTGGACCGCACGGACGAGCCCTTTGAGGCATTCCTGCTGGAAGCCCTCAGTGATTTTCAGGTCACCATCCCCGAGTTGGGCACGATCACAGCGCCTGAACCCCCAATCGTCATTGTTACCTCGAACCGTACCCGCGAGGTCCACGACGCGCTGAAGCGCCGGTGTCTGTATCATTGGGTGGACTACCCGAATTTCGACCGCGAGATCGAAATTTTGCAATCCCGCGCACCCGAAGCGGCGGAAAGCCTAAGCCGCGAGGTTGTGGCCTTTGTTCAGGCCCTGCGCACCGAGGATCTGTTCAAGAAACCGGGCGTGGCCGAGACCATCGACTGGGCCAAATGCCTGCTGGCGCTGGACGTGATCTCGCTCAGCCCCGATGTGATCGCCGATACACTGGGCGCGATCCTAAAATATCAGGACGACATCGCCAAATTGCAGGGATCCGAGGCCAAACGCATACTTGAGGAGGCGCAGGCGACGCTGGAGCCCACCTGATGGGTCTTTTTTCCATAGGAAATTCGAAGGTGCGGGTGCCACGGCCTCGTGACGGTCGCGATGCCTGAATATGCACCGCTTGATCTGCCGGAGAATCCTAAGCTTAGCCATAACATCACCCATTTCGCACGGGCGCTGCGACGGGCCGGGCTGCCGATTGGCCCCGGGCGGGTGATCGAGGCGATCCGTGCGGTCGAGGCGGCGGGGTTTACGGAGCGGTGGGATTTTTTCTGGACGCTGCATGCGTGTTTCGTGAACCGGCCCGAACACCGCGCAGTTTTTGCACAGGTTTTCCGCCTCTACTGGCGGGATCCGCGGTATCTGGAACATATGATGGCCATGATGCTGCCTGCCATTCACGGCGTACAAGAGGACCGCACGGCCCAATCCGCAGAAAAGCGCGCGGCGGAGGCCTTGCTGGACGGGGCCCAGGCGGATTTGCCGGAATTTGCGGACAGTCCCGGTGAAGAAACCCTGATCGAGGTCGATGCCAGCGCGACCATGTCCGGTGAGGAACGCCTGCGGACGCTTGATTTTGAACAGATGAGCACGACCGAAATCGCCGAGGCCAAGCGCATGCTGGCGCGGCTCAGTTTGCCGGTCAAGCCCCTGGCCTCGCGCCGAGGACAGCCCAGCCACACGGGGGGGCAGGTGGATGCCCGGCGTACGCTGCGACAGGCCATGCGACGGGGCGGTGAAATGCGCCGTATCGCGTTGAAAAAGCCGCGTCCGCGCTGGCCCAATCTGGTGGTCCTGTGCGACATTTCCGGCTCGATGAGCCAGTATAGCCGCATGGTGCTGCATTTTCTGCATGCGGTGTCCAATACGCAAGGGCAGGGTTGGGCCAGGGTGCACGCATTTACCTTTGGCACGCGTCTGACAAACATCACCCGGCATCTGGCGACCCGCGATGTTGATGCGGCGCTGGCGGCAGCGGGCAGTCATGCGCAGGACTGGGAAGGCGGCACGCGCATCGGCGAATGCCTGCACGCTTTCAACCGCGACTGGTCGCGCCGGGTGATGGGGCAGGGTGCCGTGGTCCTCCTGATCACTGATGGTCTGGATCGCGGCGATGTTGATGGGCTGGGCCGGGAAATGGAGCGTCTGCATCTGTCGGCCCGGCGGCTCATTTGGCTTAACCCCTTGTTACGGTGGGAAGGGTTTGCCCCCAAGGCGCGTGGGGTCGCGGCAATGATGCCGCATGTGGATGCGTTCCGCGCGGGTCATTCGATTGCAACGCTTGAGGAATTGGCGCGGGCAATCTCAGACCCCGGGGATGATGGCGAAAAGGCTCGATTGCTCGCGGCGCTTTGAGGTAGGCGGTGATCCAAAGGAGCGCTACCGCGCAAGATTTTCTCTGCTAAAATCCAGGTGACGCATTGATTGCGAGCGTGGATGGGCGCAGGAACAACATGACTGATCTGTGGATGCAAGATGGACCGTTTTGATAACATACCGGAGCAGGCGTTGGATTGGCACCGGGCAGGCAAAGGGGCGGCTTTGGCCACGGTTGTTGAGACCTGGGGCAGCGCGCCGCGTCGGGTTGGCAGCCAGCTGGCAATCTCGGGGGAGGGCGAGATTGCCGGGTCGGTATCCGGTGGATGTGTAGAAGGCGCGGTTGTGGCCGAGGCGCTGGACGCGATCACGGCGGGTCTGCCGGTGACGCTGGAATACGGGGTGAGCGACGGTGACGCCTTTGCGGTCGGTCTGGCCTGTGGCGGCACCATTCGTGTGCTGGTGGAGCCTGTGGGCAGCGTGATGCCCGAAGCGGTGCTTGAAGACCTGGTGCAGGCACGCGCGGCCCGTGAGCCGGTGGTCTACCTGACGGGGCCTGCCGGGCGCCGTCTGGCACGCGAGGGACACGACCAACGGTTCAGGATGGACCGGTCAGGTTTTGAAGACGATACCGAGACCTTTGTCGCTATCCATAATCCACCCTTGCGGCTGATCGTTGTGGGGGCCGTGCATATCGCGCAGGCCCTGGTGCCGATGGCCCGGATTGCAGGCTATGATCCGGTGCTGATCGACCCGCGCGAAAGCTTTGCCTCGCAGGCGCGGTTTCCCGGCGAAACGCTGGTGCATGAGTGGCCCGATGACGGCGTGCGCGGCTTTGGCCTGGACAGCCGCACGGCGCTCGTTTTGCTGACCCATGACCCCAAGCTGGATGACCCCGCGCTTGAACAGGCTTTGACGTCAAAAGCCTTTTATATCGGGGCTTTGGGATCAACCCGCACCCATGCCAAACGGATTGAGCGGCTGACTGCGGCGGGCTTTACCGAGGTGCAGCTGGCACGCATTCACGGACCTATCGGGTTGGACATCGGGGCGTCTGGACCCGCGGAAATTGCCGTGTCCATTCTGGCCGAGATGACCCGGGTGTTGAGGCAGGGCAAGTGAAATTTGGACCGGTTTCCGTAGCCGATGCCGGGGGGGCCATTCTGGCCCATTCGGTTCGCTTGCCCGAGGGCCGGTTGCGCAAGGGCGTCAAGCTTGAACCGTCGCATCTGGCGGCTTTGTCAGAGGCGGGGCATGACGAGATTGTCGTTGCCCGGCTGGACGAGAATGACCTTCATGAAGATGACGCGGCGCGTCAACTTGCAGAGGCGCTGGCGACGGGACGAGAGGCGCTGCACCTGACCGAGGCCTTTACCGGCCGGGTCAATCTGATTGCCGCGCATCCCGGTGTTGTCCGGCTGAATGCCGAGGCGATCCATGCCGCCAATTCGGTCGATCCCGCGATTACCATCGCGACAGTGGCACCTTTTCACCAGATCCATCCGGGCGGCATGGTCGCTACGGTTAAGATCATCCCCTATGGCGTTGAAAAGGCTTCGGTAATCCGAGCGTGTGAGGGCCTGCGCGGGGCTATTGATCTGGCTCGTCCGGTGTTCCAAACGGTCAGTCTGATCGTCAGTGAAATCCCCGGAGGGCCCGGGACGAAGGGTATTGAGGCGATCAGCAAACGGGTGTCGGGGCTGGGGCTTGAACTGATCGACACACAGACCTGCACCCATGACCGGAAAGGTCTGGCAGAGGCGCTGACCACCGCGCGCGGAGAGGTCATTTTGATCCTGACAGGGTCGGCCACTTCGGATGCGGCGGATACGGCCCCTGCGGCGCTGCGCCTGGCCGGAGGTAGCCTTGAACGCTTTGGCATGCCTGTGGATCCCGGCAACCTTCTGTTTCTTGGCGCGTTGGACGAAAGACCCGTGATCGGCCTGCCGGGCAGCGCACGATCACCGGTGCTGCACGGGGCGGATTGGGTGCTGTCGCGCGTGGTTTGCGGGATCGAGGTCACACGTGCTGACATTGCCAGAATGGGGGTCGGTGGCTTGCTCAAGGAAATCCCGACACGGCCGCAACCGAGAGGTGGGCGCAGGTCGGTGTAGGCGTGAGGGTTAATGAACCGTAAATGCCGGTACGGTCCCGGCCATTGAAACGGCGAGCGAATCACCCCTAAGGTATTGGTTAACAGGGAAAAACTGGGGTCGGTATTTTGTCGGTATAACGTCGGTAATGCGTCGGTATTTTTTCCGTAATTTGCAGGGTTAAGAGACCGCGCGGTGATGCCCGGGGCCGAATTACCAGACAAAAGTGAGATATGCAGGACAGCCTCCCGTCGGCGACAAGATCCGTCTGAACCCTTTTCAGACGTGGCACCCGCTGGCCGGCGCCTTCGGTGTGATTCCGGGACGGCTGCGGTGCGTTTGATAGGTGTTGGAGGGTGTTTTTGTCCGATGCCCTGGGGCCAGGCCCTCTTTGTCCCTCTCAATCACCAACAACCGCCGGAGGCAGGCAACCGGTCATTTGGTTCTGTCGTCCAGATCAGCCAACCATTCGCGCAGCGATAGTTCCAGGCCGGTGACGTGGTGGTCGATGGCGCTGTCATGAGGCATGTTTTCATTAACCCGTGCCTTCAGGTCGGCATATCGGGCGGCAAGTTCCTCGCTGGTCCGGGCATGGCCTTCGTGCCATTCACCGTGCCGCTTTAGCTTTGATTTTGCGTGGAAAATCTTCTGGCTCAGCTTTTCCAGCCGGGCATGGAGCCTATCCAAATCTGCCATGATGCGTCCTGTTGCTACGGGGTGTGGGATGATGCGGCGACCACTTGGACCTGGCCGCCGCAGGGGAGATCAGGCCTCCTGATCTTTGCGATCGGCCAGAACCACGTTGAAGGTCATGGATTTGCCGCCCCGAAAAATCTCGATCTCGGAGGTCTTGCCGGCGTCTTCCATTGCGACCGAGCGGGTCAGGTCGCGCAGTTCAGCGATGTCCTGTTCGCCGAATTTCAGGATGACATCCCCGCTTTCCAACCCGGCCTCCTGCGCCGGGCTGTCGGCCAGCACCTCTTCGATCATGACACCCTGGCCGGAGGTGAGGCCAAGCACATGGGCCACCTCATCGGATACCGGTTTGATCTGGACACCCAGCCAGCTGCGTTTGATCTGGCCGTCATCCTTGAGGTCGGCGACGATATCGACAACCAGATCCGAGGGAACCGCGAAGCCGATCCCGACAGAACCGCCGCCCGGCGAATAGATCGCGGTGTTCACGCCGACGACTTCGCCCTCCATGTTAAAGAGCGGCCCGCCCGAATTGCCCCGGTTCACGGCGGCATCGGTCTGGATGAAATCGTCAAACGGGCCGGAATTGATATTGCGCGATTTGGCCGAGATGATCCCCGAGGTGACCGTGCCGCCCAGGCCGAAGGGGCTGCCGACGGCGACGACTTCTTCACCCACGCGGGCCGCATCGGAGGAGCCGAAGGCGACGGTGGCATAATCCTCGCCCTCGACATCCAGCAGGGCGATATCGGTCAGCGGGTCAGAGCCGATGACCTGCGCGTCAAGTTCGGTCCCGTCCTGAAGTTTGACTAAGACGGTCTCGGCATTGTCGATCACATGGTGGTTGGTCACGATCAGGCCATCCGTCGAGATCAGAAATCCTGATCCCAGCCCCTGGCGCGGCATGTCTTGCGGCGGGGCCGGGAACTGATCGCCGAAACGTTTCATGAAGTCTTCGAACCTGGGGTCGTTTTGTGGCAGGTCATCGGCCTTGGCCTTATGGGCCTTGGTCGTGACTTCGACATAGACAACCGCCGGGCTGACCTCTTCGACGAGATCGGCAAAGCCGCTGCCTGCTGCCGCGGCGCTGGCGGTGGTGGGCAGAATGGCGCTTGAGGCCATCAGCGCGGCGATGCCGGCGCCTAACAACACTGTGCGGGGTTTCTGATTAGGGCGGTTCATTATGCTCTCCTGATTTGGTGGTGAAACCTATCTAGGAGCGCCAGTTTTCCCCGGGTTTTGCCGAAGTTTAATTTTTCTTAAACCGGGCCGAGGCCCGTTTCAGCCCTTGGCGATGTCCTGAATGTCCCCGATGCGCAGATAGGCAAGCTCGCGGTAGAGTTTGATGGTTGGCCGCAGGCCGAACAGGACCGAGCCGACCAGAAACAGCCAGGTGCCCAGATAGGTCGTCGTCGCGCTGAAGAAAAGAATGCTGCCGATGACGAAAAGCGCGGCGGCTGAGAAATCGACAAGAGTGTAGGCCAATTCGCAATAGGCATAGATTTTCCGGTGCTGATCGCTGCGATTGTGGTTCTTGGGATCGAAGAGCTTCATTGTCGCCTCCTCAGGCCAGGCCGGGCAATACGGCTTTGACACCCGTCACCACCATTTCAACGGCTATCGCCAACAGGATCATACCCATCAGGCGGGTCATGATCACGCGCATCGTGTCGCTGAGCACTTTGCCAAAGAAGGACGCGAAGAACAGCACCACGAAGAGGATTGCGAGGATGATGCCAACGATTGCGCCAACCGCGGCCAGATCCGACAGGCCCGGCGCGTGGCCTGCGTAGATGATCAGCGTCGCAATCGTGCCGGGGCCGACGATCATCGGAAAGGTGATGGGGTAAAAGGCAAGGGCCGAGAGGTCGGCCATGTGCTCTTGCTCTGCATCCGTGCCGTGGTGCGACGCGATGGGGCTGCCGTTCAGCATCGACCACGCGATATGTGCCAGCACGATGCCGCCAGCGATGCGGAACTGGTCCACGGTGATGCCGAAAAAGCCGATGATCTTTTGCCCGGCAAACAGGATCACGGCGCACATGATGGCGGAAAAACAGGTGATCTTGAAGGCCAGTGTTCTTTGCTGGGCCACCGTGAAACCCGTCGTCAACGCGAGGAATACCGGCAAATTCACAAACGGGTTCATGATGGCAAAGAAGGCGCCAAAGGCCTTGGAAAGCTCTGCATAATCCATTGAGTTCATCCCTTTCCTGCTAACCCGTCCGGGTCATCCTGCAAGAATGAGCGCGGGGGCGGCCGCGTCAATCAATTGATGCCCTGAAAATGCGTTCTGCCGGGCCGATCCCTGATTTTGCACGCAATAATGCGCCCTGCATGACCTCCCTGAGCATGCAGAGCGCGTCCTCCGCGAGCGATGGGGTTAACCCTGGAGGATTTCGGTCAGCGGATAGCCCTGAGCGGGAAGGGCACCGGGTTTGTAATCTTCGATCACGATCGAGGTTTCGACCGCTTTGAGCGCCATGTTGGCCTTGTGGATTTCGCCCCTTTCGATATCCGCCAAAGCCTGTTTGAGGTTCGCGGCCGCAGTTTCGACGGGCAGGACCACAAGCCGGATATCCAGATCAATCCCCGCGCCGGTCATTGCCGTCACCGCGCTGTCGACATCGCCGGAGCGGATATGCGCACCGGCCTCTTCGATTGCGGCGCCATGTGTTTCGTCAGGTTCGAACCCTTCGGCAAACTGAATGCCGCTATCGACGGGGATTGCGTAGCCGTCATTTTCGGCCAGCTTGATGGCGAATTTCGCGGCATGGTCGTCAAACTGATCGCTGGCGCCCGATATCATCTCTTTGGCCATGTCAAGATTGCCGTCGAAAAGCGCCAGGCGCGCGCCATGTACGCCATCCAGAATATGGGTGCCATTCGCGGGGATCTTGATGCTGCTCTGCCTGACCTCGCCGGATTGCGACACCTCGGATGTGGTGAGCGTGGTCGTGCCGGCCTGTGTAATCTGGGCGATGGCGGTGAGGCCGACCGAGGCTGCAACCAGTGCCGCGATGAAGCTGGAATTCGGTTTCATGTTCTCTCTCTCCTGACAGGGGGTGGCAGCCAAGCTGCGGATGAGGGAGAGATAGGCGGTGGCGTTTACCCCTGCCTGGTGCGAAGTTTAAACTTTCTTGAACTTCGCAAAATGCAGTTGGACCCGTAGCCCCGGATGCGCATCGCCGAGTGTCAGCGTTGCGTCATGATGTTCGGCGACCGCTTGAACCAGCGCCAGCCCCAGCCCGCTACCGGGGCTTGTTCTGGCACTGTCCAGCCGGACGAAAGGCTCCAAAACCTTGTCCTGATCCGGCGCGGGAATGCCCGGACCGTTATCACTGACGGATAGGAACGGCCCGGTTTCATCGTGACCCACCTCAACGATGATAAATGCCCCACGACCGGCATGCGCACAGGCATTGCCAACCAGGTTGACCAAAGCCTGTTCGATCATGGCGGCATCCGCAAAGGCTGATGCTTCGGTGGCAGTCAGACGCAGCTTCTGGCCCTGTTCCTCGGCGAGCGGTTGCATGAAGTCGATCACCTTGGCGGAGACCTTTTTCAGGTCGACCTGTTCAAACCGGGACGTGTCGGTATTTGCCTGAATGCGCGAGATGCGCAGCATCGTTTCAAAGACGGTGTTCAGGGATTGCAACTTTGCCAGAGCCGTGTCGATTTCAGGCAGCGGGTCGCGCCCGGCCTCGGCCGCATCAGCGGCGTCATTCAGGGCAATCTGGGCGTGGGACAAGGGTGTTTTCAGGTCATGCGCGATGGCTGACGCCGTGGATTTCGTGCCCGCGACCAGACGTTCGAGCCGGTCGAGATTCTGGTTCATTTTCACGGAGACACGATCAAATTGATCATTGTGCGACCGCACCGGCAGGCGCGTGTCCATACCGCCTTCGGACACCTGAAAGAGGGCGGCCTCCATATCGCTGAGGCGTTTGAATGAATTGCGGCTGGCCCAAAATCCGAGCGCCAGCGTGGCCACCCCCAGCAGCATGCCAAAAAGAACCAGGCCGGTGGTCAGCCGTTGCCCCGCCGTTTCGATGAATTGCGCGTTGCGTCCGACGACCAGCGTCATGTTCTGAAGCTTTTGCGCATTGAGGACGTATTTTCCGGCAAGCTTCCCGCTGGTCATGGTTGTCACTTCGCGGTGCACGACGCCCACAAAATCCGGCACGCTGGAGATCGGCCCTGTGAGATTGAGGCCATTTTTGTCAAACAGCCCGATCATGTGTTCTGGCGGCCGGAGGCTCTGGCGCATCTTTTCAAGCGCGGCTTGCAGGCCAGCCTTGCCATCGCTTCGATAGATGTCCTGCAATAGCAGGCTTTCGGACTTGGTCTGGGCGGCCAACTCGGCCTTGAGCGTGTTCTTGACGGTCGTCACCAAGAGGTATCCGGCGACCGCATAGCAGAGCAGGAAAACCAGCAGAACCCGCAACGCGGCCTTGAACGGCTGACCGGAGGTGAGGTTACCGAGGCGCACGGATCGTGTACCCCATATTGCGTACCGTGTGGATCAGGGCGGTATCAAACGGTTTGTCGATCTTTTGCCGCAGCTTGCTGATATGGGTTTCAACCACCGTCGTGCCCGGATCAAAGGAGAAATCCCAGATTTTCTCCAAAATCATCGTCCGGCTGATCACCCGTCCTGGCGCGTCCATCAGCAGGTGCAGCAGGGCAAATTCCTTGTTCAGAAGCTCGATCATCTGGCCCTGACGCGTGGCCGTGCGGCTGAGCAGGTCCAGTGTCAGGTCGTGAATGGTGATCGATGTTTCCTGCGGGGTCTGTTTCGGCCGTCTGGAGAGCGCCGTGACACGGGCCAGCAGTTCCGAGAAATGGAAGGGTTTGATCATGTAGTCATCGCCCCCAGCCATCAGCCCGTCGACACGATCCTCGACATCCGAAAGCGCGGTCAGGAAAATCACGGGCAGGTCACTGTTGGAGGCGCGCAGGGCCTTGACCAATGACAGACCATCCATACCGGGCATCATCCGGTCGACAATGGCCAGATCAACCGGATGATACAGGCAATGGGTCAGGGCATCCCGGCCATCCGCCACCCAATCGACGACATGGCCCTGTTCGGTCAAACCCTTGCGAATGTAATCCGCTGATGTCGCGTCGTCTTCGGCCAACAATATCTTCATGGGGAGTGGGATATTATAATTTGATGTTCCGCAAAAGAGTGCGAATTCCAAAGCCGGAAGTGGAGGCCGGACATCGCCGGGTTTTATCAAGATGACGTCGGGGACTTATGAGATCGACGCGGGTGGTAGGACGCGATGCGTCATTCAGCACTGAATGCAGGCGCAAGTTTCACCTGGCTGCCACTACCTTGAACATCCGCTCAGACCGCATGCGGCACACAGAGCTGGAGGAGATTGAACCCAACGCCGTGGTTCAGGCACCGCTGCCTCAGGCAGAGCAGCTGGCGCCGCCAAGAACGCAGAATTTGGCGCAATGGGGGTGGTTGAGGGCCACGTCACGCTCAGCCTCGGCAAGGGTCGCGCCCAGTTCGAACTCGGGGTCGTAGGGCAGGAGGGTGCAGGCCAGAACCGCGGGTTTTGCGGCGCCTTTGCGTTTGACCACCATGCGCGAAGATGCGCACATCACCGCGTCGGGCGATTTGCCCAGGATGTCCCAGCAGGCGGTGGTGATCTCGGGCACCTCGGCGGTTTCGTCCATCTCGGGGAAAAGCACCGTTTCACCGGGATTGTCGGCGTCAATCTGAAATCCGTGGCGGGTGTAGAACGCACGGTATCCATCGCGGGATTGCGCATCGCTTTCACCCCAGACGGTGCGGCCGGCCACGGCCATGCGGATATTGTTGTCACGCAGCCATTCCATGCCCTCGATCGTGCGGGCCAGCGCGCCTTTGCCGCGTTCTTCGTCATGCAGTTTTTCCGACCAGTGATCGACGGAAATGCGCAGGGTCAGCTTGTCGCGATGGCTTTCGGCCAGTTCCAACAGCCCGGCGCGCACGGATTTGCGCATCATCGGGCGCATGGCATTGGTCAGGATCAGAACCTCGTAGCCACGGTCGAGCGCCGCGCGGGTCATCTGGTTCATCTCGGGGTTCATGTAAGGCTCGCCGCCGGTAAAGGCGATCTCGCGGATGGGCCAGTTGCGCTCTTCGATCTGATCGAGATAGTCGTTGACCTCGGCCGCGGTGATATAGACCAGCTTGTCGTTGCTGGGCGAGCTTTCGATGTAGCAGTTCAGGCATTCGATGTTGCACAGGGTGCCGGTATTGAACCACAGTGTTTCAGGGTGGCTGAGCGCCACGCTGGCGCGCGTCTGTCCGTCAGCCGTGACCATAGGGTCCTGAAACTTGCCGGCATTGGCCGGTAGAGCAACCGTATCTTTCATCTTACTACCCGATTTTTCTTCCCTTTTTCGCCTATCGCGTCAAATCCATCAAGGGAAGGGCGCGAAAGGATACTGACACCATTGTGAACAGCCATGAGCATGCTAGAGTTGTGTCTGCGCCTCGGTCGGTGGACCTTGCGGGGCCATCTTCGGCAGAGCATTGAAACGGCAGGAGTTCCCATATGGTTTCGCGCACAATACCGGTTGAACCCGCTGATCTGGTGATCTTTGGCGGCACGGGCGACCTGGCGCGGCGCAAGATCCTGCCAGCGCTGTTCCGGCGATTCTGCGCCGGGCAGCTGGGCGATGCGTCGCGGGTGATCGGGGCGTCCCGGACCGAGATGGACAACAAGGGCTATCGCAAGCTGGCATCCGAGGCGATTGCGGAATTTTCCGAGCACGAAGGCTGCGATATGGGGCGGCTGGATGATTTCCTGGCGATGCTGCATTACGTGACCATGGATGCCAGGGGCACGACCGGGTGGAAGGCGCTGGCCAAGCTGGTGAAATCCGAGCGGATCAAGGCGTTCTATTTCTCGGTCGGGCCCAGCCTTTTCGGCGATCTGGCCGAGCGGCTGCACAAATACGGGATGGCTGATGCGGAAAGCCGGATCGTGGTGGAAAAGCCTTTTGGCCGCGACCTGAAATCGGCGCAGGATTTGAACCGGGTTCTGGCGCAGCATTTCGACGAGACGCAGATTTACCGAATTGATCATTACCTGGGCAAGGAAACCGTGCAGAACCTGATGGCGGTGCGGTTTGGCAACATGCTGTTCGAGCCGCTGTGGAACAGCCAATACGTGGATCATATCCAGATCACCGTGGCCGAAGAGGTGGGTGTGGGCACGCGTGGCGGCTATTATGACCGCTCGGGCGCGATGCGGGACATGGTGCAGAACCACCTGATGCAGCTTTTGTGCCTGATTGCGATGGAGCCTCCTGCCAAGTTCGATCCACATGCTGTGCGAGACGAAAAGCTGAAAGTGATCCGGGCGCTGGACCCGGTCAAACCCGAAAATATCGTGCGCGGCCAGTATGAGGGCGACGGCAAGCGCCCGGGCTATCGCAATCAGGTGGAAAACCGCGACAGCACGACCGAGACCTTCGTGGCGATCAAGGCGCATATCAGCAACTGGCGCTGGGCAGGCACGCCGTTTTACCTGCGCACCGGCAAGCGGCTGAAGGAGCGCGCCAGCGAGATCGCGGTGGTGTTCAAGGATGCGCCGCATTCGATCTTTGACGAGGATGCGGGCAGCCACCGCAATATCCTGACGATCAAGCTGCAACCCAACGAAGGCATCGAGCTGGGCGTGACCATCAAGGAGCCGGGACCGGGCGGCATGCGGCTGGTTGATGTGCCGCTGGACATGACATTCGCCGAGGTTCTTGGCCCGGATGATGCCGATTTCCCGGACGCCTATGAGCGGCTGATCATGGACGTGATCCGGGGCAATCAGACGCTTTTCATGCGGGGGGACGAGGTCGAGGCCGCCTGGGCCTGGACCGACCCTGTGATCGAAGCATGGCGGGACAGTCGGGAATTGCCGATTGCCTATGCCACGGGAAGTTCGGGGCCGGATGATGCGTTGATGCTGATGCACCGCGATGGCCGCCGCTGGAGGGAGATCAAGGCATGAAGATCGTTGAATACGCGGATGAGGAAATGCTGGCGATTGATCTGGCCAATGTGCTGGCCGGAGAGTTGACATCGACGCTGGATCACGAGGACCGCGCCTTGCTGGTGGTGCCCGGTGGCAGCACGCCGGGGCCGGTTTTTGACGATCTCTGCGACACTGATCTGGACTGGTCGCGCGTCGACGTGATGCTGAGCGATGAACGCTGGGTGCCCGAGGTGCATGTGCGGTCAAACACCCGCCTGATCCGCGAACGCCTGCTGACGGGCCGGGCCGCCAAGGCGCGCTACCTGCCGCTATATGCCAAGGCGGAAACCCCCGAAGAGGTGCTGCCCGAGCTGGAGGCGAATATCACGCCGGACCTGCCGATCTCGGTGCTGTTGCTGGGGATGGGGGCGGATATGCACACCGCCTCGATGTTTCCCGGTGCGGACCGGCTGGACGAAGCGCTGGCGCGTAAGGCACCAGTGCTGGTGGCCATGCGCGGTGGCGGCGCGCCCGAGCCACGGGTGACCCTGTCGGCGCGCGTGCTGAATGATGCGATGTCGAAACATCTGGTGATCACCGGGCAGCAGAAACGCGCAGCACTTGAGCGCGCGCGCGGCATGCCGCATTCTGAGGCCCCGATCGCGGCGGTGATGTCGGATCTGACAGTGCATTGGGCGGAATAGGATTGACGATGTGGGATGAGTTGAAGGCGCTGGCGGATCAGGCGCGGCAAGGCGATATTCTGGACCTGCTGGCCGAGGATGGACGGGCCGGGGACTTCTCGGTCTCGTTCGACGGGATGCTGTTTGACTATTCCAAGACCTACCTGATCGCCGAGGCCCGCGTGGCCCTGATTGCGCTGGCCGAAGCGCGGGGTGTGGCCGACCGCCGCGCGGCGATGTTCGCAGGCGAAAAGATCAACGAAACCGAAGGGCGGGCGGTGCTGCACACGGCGCTGCGCAATCTTTCCGGTGATCCGGTGATGGTTGACGGGCAGGAAGTGATGCCCGGCGTTCATGCAACGCTGGACCGGATGGCGGGCTTTGCCGGGGATGTGCGCAGTGGCGCGTTTACCGGGGCAGGGGGTGCCATCACGGATGTGGTGAATATCGGCATTGGCGGATCGCATCTGGGCCCCGAGATGGGCACGCTGGCACTGGCACCCTATCATGACGGGCCGCGCTGTCATTTCGTATCGAACGTCGACGGGGCGGATATCGCCGACACGCTGGCAGGGCTGGACGCCCGCACGACACTGGTGATCGTCGCCTCGAAATCCTTCACCACCATTGAAACCATGACCAATGCGCAGACCGCGCGGAACTGGATGGCGGCCAGTGTCGACGCGCCGGCCGATCAGTTTGTTGCCGTCTCGACCGCCGAGGACAAGACCAGCGCGTTCGGCATTGCGCCCGAGCGGGTCTTTGGTTTCGAGGACTGGGTTGGTGGGCGCTATTCGATGTGGGGGCCAATCGGCCTGCCGCTGATGCTGGCGATCGGGCCGGAGAATTTTCGGGCATTTCTGGCCGGTGCCGAGGCGATGGACAAGCATTTCCGCGCCGCACCGATGGCCGAGAACATGCCAGTGATGCTCGCGCTGGTGGGCATGTGGCACAATCAGATCTGCGGCCATGCCACGCGTGCCGTACTGCCCTATGATCAGCGGCTGGCGCGGCTGCCGGCCTATTTCCAGCAGCTTGAGATGGAGAGTAACGGCAAGCGCGTGACCATGACGGGGGAGGCGATTGACGGTCCCTCGGGCCCGGTGGTCTGGGGCGAGCCGGGCACCAATGGTCAGCATGCGTTCTACCAGCTGATCCATCAGGGCACGCAGGTGGTGCCGTGCGAATTCATGGTGGCGGCGCGCGGGCATGAGCCTGGTTTGGCGCATCACCATCAGATGCTGGTAGCTAATTGTCTGGCGCAATCCGAAGCGTTGATGCGCGGGCGATCCCTGGACGAGGCGCGGCAGCTGATGGCCGACAAGGGGCTTGAGGGGGCTGAACTGGAACGTCAGGCGCGACACCGGGTGTTTCCGGGCAATCGCCCGTCGACGACGCTGATCTACGATCGGCTGACGCCGCGGCGTCTGGGCCAGATCATCGCGCTATATGAACACCGGGTGTTTGTCGAAGGGGTCATTCTGGGTCTCAATTCCTTCGATCAATGGGGGGTCGAACTGGGCAAGGTCCTGGCGACCGAGCTTGAGCCGCTTCTGACCGGCGCGGCGGAGAAAGAGAAAAAGGACGGATCAACCCGGCAACTGATCAATTTCGTACTGGATACAAAGGGTTGAACCGTCCACCCTGCAAGAGGTTTTGCAGGGTGGCGGATGATCTAAGAACGCTTAACAAAAAACTCTTCCCCCAGTAGATCGCCCGCCAGATCCGGGGGCATGACGCATATGGCGCCCCCGAAACAGCGCTTTCAGTGGTGCCTATTTGGGCACGAGCACCGAATTGACAACATGGATGACGCCGTTTGACTGATCGACATCGGCGATGGTCACTTTCGAGGCATTGCCGGATTCGTCGTAGATATAGACGTTGCCACCCTTGACCTGCGCCGAGAGGGCATCGCCCGAGACCGCGTTGAAATGGTAGAAGCCATCGCTGCTGTTGCGCGCGGCTTCGGCGATCTGTGCGGCGGACCAGTCACCGGCGACCACATGGGCGGTCAGGACCTTTTGCAGCAGTGCCTTGTTTTCGGGTTTGAGCAGCGTGTCAACCGTGCCCTCGGGCAGGGCGGCAAAGGCATCGTTCACCGGTGCAAAGACGGTGAAGGGGCCGTCGGAATTCAGGGTATCGACCAGATCGGCGGCTTTAACGGCGGCGACGAGCGTGGTGTGATCGGCCGAGTTGACGGCGTTTTCGACGATGGTCTTTTCTTCGTACATCGCCGCACCCCCGACCATCGGGTTGGCGGCTATGGCAGTGTTGCCCAAAGCGATGAGGGCGGTTGTCAGGGCAAGTTTCTTACCGTGTTTCACGGGGTCTTTCCTCCGGTTTGCTGACCCGGGTATCGGGTCGTGTACAAGCATTCACGGAAGGGGCGCGGCAAAAGTTTCGCGCGGCAGCAGATTTTTTGAAAGGTCAGGTTTTGGCGCTGCGCGGTATGTCGAAGCCGGGGGCTGCCAGGGTGAAGGTGTCGAACTGAAAGCCGGGCGATACGGTGCAGCCCACAAGCGTATAGTCACCGGTGCATGTAGCTTTTTGCCAGTGATGTGGGGGTATGATGATCTGGGGCGACTGGGCTGCGGTCAGATCCGCGCCCAGAACATGGTCATGGGCAGGGCCGTCATCACTGTCCGAGATCGACAGGATCAGCGGCGCACCGGCGTAGAAATGCCAGATCTCGGCAGCATCGACCTTGTGCCAGTGGTTGTTTTCACCCCCTTGCAGCAGGAAATAGATGCAGGTGCCCGCCGGGCGGCCGGGTCCGTCGGCCACCCAGGTTTCGCGGTAATGCCCGCCTTCGGGATGCGGGGCGAGCGCGAGCTTGTCGATGATCTCTTGTGCGGTCATGACGAAAGGCTATCGTGCGCATAAGCGGAGGGGAAGGGCACATGATCAGAGAAAGAGTGATCGTTGTTGGCGCAGGGGTGATCGGGGCCTCGGTGGCGTACCGGGTCGCGCAGCAGGGGGCAAAGGTCACGGTGATCGACGCGGGGCAACCGGCCTGCGGGGCCTCGGGGCATTCCTTTGGATGGATCAACGCCAGCTTTTTTGCGGATGAGACGCATCATCACCTGCGTGTCGCGGGGATTGAGGCATATCACCGGTTGCTGGCGGATCTGCCGGGCCTGTCTGTCACCTGGCCCGGATGCCTGTGGTGGGAGGAACAGGGTGAAGGGTTGGCCCGGATGGAGGCGCAGTTGCGCGATCTGGGCTATCCTGTCGAACGGATCGGCGGCAAGGATTTCGCAGCCGCCGCCCCGGCGATTGGCCAGGCCCCGGATGAAGCGCTGGTATTTCCCGGCGAAGGGGTGGGCGCGGCCGAACGGATGGCAGCGCAATTGCTGGACGGCGCCCGCGAGGCCGGGGCGACCGTGATCCTTGGCTGCAGGGCGGAGAGGATCGAGGTGCAGGCGGGCAAGGTTACCGGTCTGCGCTGCACTCATGGTATGTTGCCGGCGGACCGGGTCTTGGTGGCCGCAGGTAATGGCTGTGCTGATCTGATGACCGCGGTCGATGTGCCGCTGCCGATGTTGCAGCGGCCTGGCGCATTGGTGCGCACGCGGCCCCTGCCGCCACTTCTGAAAAAGGTGATGGTCAGCCCCGAGCTGGAATTTCGTCAGGACGCTTTGGGCCGGATCATCGCGCCCAGTTCCGCCGCGCATCAGGCAGATGATCGCGAGGTGCTGCCTGATACGCCCGATGGTCTGGCCTTAGACACGTTGCGCCGCCTTCGGGCCTTGCTGCCGGGGGTGGATCTGGTGCTGGATCAGACCGCTGTAGCGATGCGCCCCGTGCCGGGCGATGGCCTGCCGGCGGTGGGGCATTGCGGACCCGAAGGGCTTTACCTGGCGGTGATGCATAGCGGGGTGACGCTGGCGGCGCTGATGGGTGAATTGATCGCGCAGGAATTGCTGGATGGGGCGAAATCGCACCTCCTTACCCCGTACCGGCCCGGACGTTTCGCGTTTCCCTGATCAAGCGTGAAGGCATAAACTTGCCGCTCTCTACCCCCGGAATACGCAGGATTTGGCCGGAAAATAAGCGGTTTGCTGCCGGTCGTTCCCTTTGCCGCCCACCGATCCTTTCTAGGGCGTCTGTATACCTGAAAGAGGATATGAGTGATGATGAACTGGAAATTTATGGTCGGTGGCGCCGCGATGCTGGCGCTGATCGGGTGCGAAAACATGACCCAGGAGGGCCGTGTCGTGGCCGGTGCCGCTGGCGGGGCCGCGGCCGGACTGATCGCTGCCGAAGCGTTCGATGCCGATGATGACTGGCGCCTGATTTCGGCGCTTGGCGGTGCGGCGGCCGGGACGGTTGTTGCCCAGAACCGGAACCGCAAGGTTTGTGCCTATGCGCGCGGAAACGGCACCTATTACGAAGCGCCGTGCCCGTAAGACATGTTGCCCCGGCAACACCCCGAATGACGTGAGGTTTGTGGGCTTTACATAAAATCAGGGCGCGCTTTGCTCGGCGCGCCCTTTGGATGTTTTTTGGGTGTTGTCACAACGTATCAGATGGCCGGTGTGCAGTTGGCCATCGAGGCATCGACATCAAGAACCGGATCCTCGGGGCCGCATTCCTCGCCCGAAATCGGATAGGTCTTGGGGTCTGTACAGGCCGAAAGCGCGAGGGCTGCGGCGAGTACCAAAATCAATTTTGAAACCGAAGACATACTGGTTTTCTCCTTTTGAATCGTGGGCGATGCGCCCTTTGCAAAAGGAGGAGTAGTGCCGTCAGTTCTACCGTGCGTTGATCGGGATCAAGTCCAATGATTTACGTCGGGGCATTCAGCGCAAGATTGAACGCCCTGCATATTCGGCGGTTTCGCCAAGGGCCTCTTCGATGCGGATCAACTGGTTGTATTTTGCCAGCCGGTCCGAGCGCGCGAGGCTGCCGGTTTTGATCTGGCCGCAATTGGTAGCAACCGCAAGGTCGGCGATGGTCGCGTCCTCGGTTTCGCCCGAGCGGTGCGACATCACGTTGGTCATGCGCGCACGGTGGGCCATATCCACGGCCTTGAGCGTTTCAGTCAAAGTGCCGATCTGGTTGACCTTGACCAGCATCGAGTTGGCGGCACCGCGTTCGATCCCTTCGGCCAGACGGGTCGGGTTGGTGACGAAAAGGTCGTCGCCCACAAGCTGCACCTTGTTGCCAAGTTCAGATGTCAGGTCGACCCAGCCGTCCCAGTCATCCTCGCTCATGCCGTCTTCGATCGAGATGATCGGATAGTCGTTGACCAGCGCGCTGAGATAGGCGACGTTTTCATCCGATGAAAGGGATTTCCCTTCTCCGGCAAAGACATATTTGCCGTCCTTGAAGTATTCGGTCGCAGCGCAATCAAGCGCCAGGTAGATATCCTCACCGGCCTTGTAGCCTGCCTTGTCGATGGATTTCAGGATGAAATCGAGCGCTTCGCGGGTCGAGGCAATGTTCGGAGCAAAACCGCCTTCGTCGCCGATACCGGTTGAGAGTCCTGCTGCAGAAAGCTCTTTCTTGAGTGTGTGGAACACCTCGGAGCCCATGCGCACCGCGTCGCGGATATTACCGGCGCTGACCGGCATGATCATGAATTCCTGAATGTCGATCGGGTTGTCGGCATGTTCGCCGCCATTGATGATGTTCATCATCGGCACCGGCAGAATCCGGGCCGAAGTGCCGCCGACATAGCGGAAAAGCGGTTGGCCGGAATAATCCGCCGCAGCCTTGGCGCAGGCCATGCTGACGCCCAGGACGGCGTTGGCACCCAGGCGGGCTTTGTTTGGGGTGCCGTCCAGTTCGATCATTGTCATGTCGATGGCGACCTGTTCGGTGGCGTCCATCTCGATCAACTCTTCGGCAATCTCGCCGTTCACGGCGGTCACCGCTTCCAGAACGCCCTTGCCCATGTAGCGGGACTTGTCGCCGTCACGCTTTTCCACCGCCTCGTGCGCGCCGGTGGAGGCACCCGATGGCACTGCGGCGCGCCCCATGGTGCCGTCTTCCAGAACCACATCCACCTCGACCGTCGGGTTGCCCCGGCTGTCCAGAATTTCGCGCGCGTGAATGTCGATAATGGTGCTCATGGTCGGTCCCTCGGATGGCAGTCAGTTTTGCGGCTGTCATAGCAGGTGTTTCGGGAATGTAAATGCGGTCTGATAGCGCTAACGTAAATCTGGAATCACGCGATGTCGCGCACCAGGCGACGTTCGCGCAGGATCGAGTATAGCCCGCTGCCAATGATCAGGGCCGCACCTGTATAGGTCAGCCAGTCGGGGCGTTCGCCAAAGATCGAAATCCCGATGATCAGCGAGAAAACCAGGCGCGAGTAGCGGAAGGGTGTAACCGAGGAAACGTCCCCGATCCGCATCGCCGCAACGATGGCATAATAGCCGACCACGCTGAAGAAAATCATGCAGCCAAGCTGTATCCAGTTCGTGGGCGAAGGTTGTACCGCGCCGCCATCGATGGCCAGCAAAGCCAGCCCGATAAAGGTGACCATCAGGAAGGCATAGCCTGATAATTGCATCGACGAAACGCTTGCCGGGATCGCTCGGGTCGACAGGTCGCGCAGGGCCAGCCCGGCAACGCCGATCACCGCGAAAAGCGATGCAGGCTGGAAACTTTCCATGCCCGGACGGATGATCAGCAGAACGCCTAGAAATCCCACGAAAATCGCACTCCACCGCCGCCAGCCGACCTGTTCGCCCATGAAAAGCGCGGCCCCGAGTGTCACGCAGAGCGGCGTGGCCTGAATGATGGCGGCGACTGATGACAGCGGGATAAGGGTCAGCGCGGTGATATAACCGAAGGCGGCGATCATTTCCCCCAGATTTCGCAGCAGCACCGGCGTTTTGAGGAAATCGCTTGAAAACAGCCGGTCGCGTTTCAGCAGGCTGATCGTGCCAAAGATCAGCGAGCCGCCGATGCCCATGAAAAGAAGGATTTGACCGACGGGCAGATCAGCGGACAGAAACTTGATAAATGTGTCTTCAAGCGCGAACCCGGCCATCGCCAGAACCATCAATGCGCTGCCGCGAATGTTTTCCATCACTGCCTCGGGGATAAAATCTGTGGTCAGACCTACGCGCCGGGCAGACGATTGGCAAGCTGCGGTCGCTCAGCCTTTTTTCAGCGGAATGCCGTAGAGTTCAAGCTTGTGATCCCTGAGCTGATACCCCAGTCGCTTGGCGATCTTTTCCTGTAGCGCCTCGATCTCGGGATCGACGAATTCGATCACCTCGCCTGTGTGCATGTCGATCAGGTGATCGTGATGCGCGCGCTCGGCATCCTCATAGCGAGCACGGCCATCGCCGAAATCCAGCCGGTCGAGGATACCTGCCTCTTCGAACAGCTTCACCGTGTGATAGACCGTGGCGACGGTGATCCCGGGATCGCGGGCGGCGGCGCGTTGGTGCAGTTCTTCGACATCGGGATGGTCAGCGGAGACCTGCATGACCTCGGCGATGATCTGGCGTTGCGCCGTCATCTGCAGGCCCTTGTTGTGGCAGCGGCTGGTGATGGTATCGCTCATAGCTTCTGTCGTCTCCCGTGTCGGCGGGAGGGATAGCGGTAATACGCAACGTTTTCCAGCCGATTTGAAACACTTGGTTGACTTTGCGGCGCGAACCCACCATGTAGCCTCCAACCGACATTTCCTGCCGCGTGAGCAGTGACGCCCCCGCAAGAGGTGGCCGCAGAGAAATAGAAATGTCGTCGATATGATCCCAAAATCACGCGTGGGGCCAGCCGTCTGACCGGCCATGGCGCAATGTTGCGTTTGGTGAGGGTCAAGGCGGAACCACGAAGATGACCCTGAATGTCGTTTGGGCATGGGGTCCATGAATATTGCCGTGACAGCATCTGGCTGGACGCGGCCCGAAAGGAACGAAGTGAATTTATTTGCAGAAATGGGGCTTCCGGCCCCGCTGGTCAAAAAACTTGTGGCCATGGGCATTGACGAGCCGACCCCAATCCAGACCCATGCGATCCCGTATGCGCTGGATGGCAATGATGTGATGGGTCTGGCGCAGACCGGTACCGGCAAGACGGCCGCCTTTGGTTTGCCGCTTCTGGCGCAGCTGATGGAGATGCACGGCAAGCCCGAACCGAAAACCGTGCGCAGCCTGATCCTCGCGCCGACCCGCGAATTGGCGGGCCAGATCCGCGATGCGCTGATGCCGCTGGTCAAGGACACGCCGATCAAGATCGGTGTGGTCGTGGGCGGTGCGTCGATCAATGCGCAGATCAAGCGGCTTGAACGGGGGACGGATGTGCTGGTGGCGACGCCGGGACGCCTGCTGGACCTGCTGGACCGCCGTGCGCTGCGTTTGGATGCGGCACGTTTTCTGGTGCTGGACGAGGCCGATCAGATGCTTGATCTGGGCTTTATCCACGCGCTGCGCAAAATCGCGGGCCTGCTGCCTGCTGAGCGGCAGACGATGCTGTTCTCGGCGACGATGCCAAAACAGATGGAAGAGATCGCCGCCAGCTACCTGACCCATCCAAAGCGGGTGCAGGTCAGCCCTCCGGGTAAAGCTGTCGACAAGATCGAACAATCGATCCATTTCATTGCCAAGGCCGAAAAGCCCAACCTGCTGATCGAGCTTCTGGGTAAACACCGCGATGAACTGGCACTGGTCTTTGGACGTACAAAACATGGTTCAGACAAGCTGGCGAAAAAGCTTGAAGCGGTTGGCTTCTCGGTTGCGGCGATTCACGGCAACAAGAGCCAGGGTCAGCGCGAACGGGCATTGAAAGCTTTCCGCGATGGTCAGGTCAAGGTGCTGGTGGCCACGGATGTGGCCGCGCGCGGCCTTGATATTCCGGACGTAAAGCACGTCTATAACTTTGATCTGCCCAACGTTCCCGAGAACTATGTTCACCGGATCGGTCGCACCGCGCGTGCCGGGCGTGACGGGATGGCCGTGGCCTTCTGTGCCCCCGATGAGATGGGTGAGTTGAAAGACATCCAGAAGGTGATGGGCATTTCGATCCCCGTCGCCTCGGGCCGCCCGTGGGAACGGATGGAAGAACCGAGCAAGCCCAAGGGTCGTGGCGGTCCGCGTCGTCGGTCCGGTGGCAAGCCGGGCAATCCCGCCAATGCAGAGAACAAGCCCGGTGGCGGACGTCCGAACCGGCGCCGCCGCAACAAATCACCGCGCAAGGCGGCATAAAAAAAGCCCGCGGCGGGAGGTTCCGACCGCGGGCAATTTTCAGCTTGGGCGTTCAGGAATAGATGCGCTGCGCCCCAAGCTGATCGTGAATCTGGTTGGCGGCTTCGGGGGACACACCCATTGCCGTGGCCAGTTGGTGGAGGTATTTCGCCTCGTTCTGGTTATCCAGATCAATACCCATGATCGACATGGCATAGACCTGCTGTTCCAACCCGCGCGGCACGTCGCGGGCCAGTTCATCAACGTCGATGCGGCGCTGCATTTCACCTTGCACAAACGTACGTTCCTCGGGCGAGACATCGCCCAGACGGTCCATCAGTTTTGCCTGTTCGGCCTGATCAATCTCACCATCGGATTTCATCGCCTGGATCATGGCGCGCAGCATCAGCGCGGCGGCGGCTTCCTGATCCTGCGACGGTTGGACCTCGGGCTCGTCCTGACGGGCAATCGCCTGATTGAGCAGATCGCCAAAGCCGCCTTGCGACGATCCCGCCTGCGATGCGCCGGCGCCCAGTAGTCCGCCAAGCAGGCCACCCAGGCCGCCCGAACCGCCTCCTTGTTGTGCAGCCCCGGCCAGTCCGCCCAGCAGGTCATTCAGCCCACCGCTGGATCCTGCGCTGCTGCGTGCCTGACCCGCACCGCCCAATTGTTCCAGAAGGCCGCCCAGACCACCCGCAGCGCCACCCCGGCTGGCACCACCGGATTGGCCGCCCAGGATCGAGCCAAGCATGTCCTCTAGCCCGCCACCGGTTTGCGCCTGTGCTTGTCGACCCGGCGAATGTGTGCCGCCGAAAAGGCCGCCGTCCCCAGAACTGCCGCGGGTCGATGCGCCGCGCTTCATCATGCTGCTGGCCCCTTTGGCCATAGCGATACCGATGGCCACCTTGGCCAGTGTTTTCATCATGCTCATGGATGTCCTCCCAGATTAATCCCGAGGACAGATTGGCACATTTTTTCCCTGCTGCGTGAGGGGAATAGTCCAACTTTCAACTCATCAATGGAAATAGACCGTAATTTTGCGGTCAAACCAGGTCGGGTTCGCGCCCCAATCGGTTGGCCAACTTGCCCACGGTCAGCCCCTGAACGACGATGGAAAAGATCACGATCAGGTAGGTGGCTGTCAGGATCAGCGGCTTCCATTCGCCATCGGGCAGTGACAGGGCGAGGGCGACGGATATGCCGCCCTTGAGGCCACCCCAGGTCATGATCGGGATCACGCCGGGCGAGAAACTTCGGAAGGGCCTGAGAAGCAGCACAGGGATGGCAACGGCGGCCAACCGTCCGAACAGCGCCAGCGCAAGGGACATTATGGCGGCACTGAGGAACGCCATCTCGAAGGCGATGGCGAAGACCTCGAACCCGATCAACAGGAAGAGGACCGCATTCAGGATTTCGTCGATCAGCTTCCAGAAGCCGTCGACATAGCGGCGGGTCTCCTCGCTCATCCCATATTTGGTGCCGACATCGCCGATCAGCAGCCCTGCGCAGACTGCCATGATCGGGGCCGAGACATGCAGATAAACCGCCAGTTCGTAACCGCCAAAGGCCAGCCCCAAGGTCAGCAGAACTTCGAGCGAATAGTCATCAATCCGGCGCATGACCCGGAAGGTGAGCCAGCCCAGAACAATCCCCAAGACAGCGCCGCCGACCGCCTCTTGCAGGAACAGTTTGGCGGCGTCTGCCATGCCGCTGCCGTGGCTGTCGCCGCTTGGAAAGGCCATGCCGACAAGAACCAGAAAAACGACATATCCGACCCCGTCATTAAAGAGGCTCTCGCCCGCGATCTTGGTTTCAAGAGATTTGGGCAGGTTGGCCTCGCGCAGCACACCCAGAACGGCTACCGGATCGGTTGGCGATATCAGCGCACCAAAGACCAGTGCGAGCAATAGCGGCATGCCCGTGATCCAGCTGAAGCCAAATCCGACAACCACGGTAGACAGGCCCACGCCGATGGTCGCCATCAGGAATACCAGCCGCCACTGTTCCCGCAGATCAGCGATTTTCACATGCAGCGCGCCGGCAAAGAGCAAAAGGCCCAGCATCCCCTCCAGCAAGGCATCCGAAAAGTCGATGCCTGTCACCACGCTGCGGACCTGATCTGCCATACCAAGACTGGGCAGCACCAGATCCAGGATCAATACACCGAAAGAGGCCAGTAGCGCGACCACCAGGATGCCGATGGACGATGGAAGCTTGAGAAACAGGTAGTTGATCGCGCCAAACACCCCGGCCAATACAATAAGCAACGAGGTGATCTGGAGAATATTCATTACGGTCCTGCCTGTTTCCGGGTTTCAGCGCGAACTATCACGCGGCATTGTGCGACACCAGTCTTGGGACGGCAGTGCGCCAAATAGACGGGGCCGGCGATCATTCTGATCTGGGGTAAAAGACCGATGCCAATCTGATCTGGCAGGTTAGAGGTTGCAATTCCGGGCGCTGATGCTCTCATGTCGCTTTGATTTTTGTTCGAAATGAAAGGAAAAACGCGCGGTGTTTTCGGATCAGGCATTGCTGGCGCGGATGATTTGGGGCGCGCTTGCGCTGACCGCTCTTGTGGCAATGGGGCAGGCCCGCTGGTCACTTGCTTTTGTGGCAATGGCGACGCTGAGCCTGTCTCTGGTGCCGGTGCTGATCGCTCGTTGGGCCGATGTCAAAGTGCCGCCCGGGTTCATTGCGGCGGTGGTGGTTTTCGTCGCAGCGACACTGTTTCTGGGCGAGGTTTTTGACTTTTACGAGAGGTTCTGGTGGTGGGACATCGTTCTGCACATAGGATCGGCGATCGGGTTTGGTCTGGTTGGTTTCGTGCTGGTTTTCATGATGTTTCAGGGCGACAGGTTTGCCGCACCCCATTTTGCCATCGCTTTTTTCGCCTTCTGTTTCGCGGTGACCATTGGCGTTGTCTGGGAAGTGTTTGAGTTCATGATGGATCAGCTTTTCGGCCTGAACATGCAGAAATCTGGTCTGCTCGACACGATGGGCGACCTGATCGTGGATATGGTCGGTGCGGCCTTGGGGGCGACGTCGGGTTATGCCTATCTCAAAGGGCTGCAATATGGTGGTTTGACCGGTATCATTGACGAGTTTGTTCGCCGTAACCCACGGTTTTTCAAACGTAAACGCAAATAGAGCGACGTGCTGTCAGGTGCCGCAAAAGGTTTCCTGAACAACCTCAGAGGGTTCCGGCGGACGTTGCAGATCAGCGGCGTCGGGCTGATCCTCATAAGGGGTGGCGAGCACGTCAAGCAGCCGGTTGAAAGGGGCAAAATCCCCCTCAACAGCCGCCTGAATCATCTGCTCGATCCGGTGGTTGCGAGGGATGAAAGCAGGATTGACCGCGCGCATCAGCGCGTCGGGCGCATCTTCGGCCTCCAAGCGCTTTCGCCATGTGCCTTCCCAGGTGTCAAAGCTGGTAGGGTCAGTGAATTGATCGCGCGCGTTGCTTTTCGATAAAGCCCTGAATGTATTGGTGAAATCGGCGCGTTCATTGGCCATTCGGGTCAGAAGGTCCGTGATCAGCGTCTCGTCTTCCGGGGTGGCTTGTGCAAGGCCGATCTTCTGCCCGAAGATCGCCAGCCAGTGCCGGTGGATAGTCTCGGGCATGGCATGCACGGCCTCGGTGAATTCCGCGATCGCCTTTTCGGTGTCGGGCATCAACGGGACCAGTGCGGTTGCCAGCTGCGCCATGTTCCAGACGATGATATTTGTTTGATTATCATAGGCATAGCGGCCATGCGCGTCGATCGAGCTGAACACGGTCTGCGGGTGAAAAACGTCGATGAAAGCACAGGGACCATAGTCGATCGTCTCGCCCGATATGGCGGTGTTGTCGGTGTTCATCACACCGTGGATGAAGCCCACGGACATCCATTGCGCGACCAGTTTGGCTTGTCGCTCGATGACCGCATTGAGCAGCTCCGTCGGGGTCTGCGCCTGTGGAAAATGTCTGTCGGTAACATGTCGGTATAACGTCTGTATCGCGTCGGTATCCTGGCGAGCGGCGAAATACTGAAATGTGCCGACGCGGATATGGCTGGCGGCCACGCGGGTCAGCACGGCACCGGGCAGGGCGCCGGATTCGCGGTAGATTTTTTCACCGGTTGCCACGGCGGCCAGGGCGCGGCTGGTAGGAATGCCAAGGGCGTGCATCGCCTCGGAGACCACGTATTCGCGCAGGACCGGGCCCAACCAGGCGCGACCGTCGCCCATGCGGGACCAAGGCGTCGGGCCGGAACCCTTGAGTTGGATATCACGTCGGGTGCCCTTGATGTCGATAACCTCGCCCAGAAGATTGGCGCGACCATCGCCTAGCTGAGGAGAGAAACCGCCAAACTGATGCCCGGCATAAGCCTGCGCCAAAGGTTCGGCCCCTTGGGGGACCAGATTGCCAGCAAAGATCTGGGCCTGTTCCTCGGGGGTGCCAGGGGTAAGGCCCAGTTCAGCGGCCAGTTCGGTGTTGAAACGAATGAGATGGGGTGCCTTGACAGGCATCGGGTCAAGGCGCGCGTAGAACTTGCTAGGCAGGCGCACATAACTGTTATCGAATGGAATATGCAGCGACATGTTTCCCTATATTTTACGGGACATTAGCATATAGTTCTCGCGCGGTTCAAACCGCAGGCGGGTGTAAAGGTTCTGGGCGCGATCATTGTCATGTGCGACCTCCAGATGCAGGGCCTTCAAGCCTGCCGCCCCAAGCGCTTTGGGCAACTGCCGGAGTACTTCTGACCCGATCCCGCGTCCTCGCACGCCAGGGCGAATGAAAAACTCGTCTATGAACCCGTCCATACCGGCAAATTCGATCGACCAGCCGAAACAGACGACGATGTAGCCGATGGGCGCGCGGCCCGGGCCGATCAGGTAGATGGCACCGTGGGGCGACCCTTCGAGCAGCGGCATAAGAGCGTTACGCCGGGTCTCGGCGTCCATGCTGATGCCTTCCTCGTTGTGGTAGGCGGCAACCAGCGGGATCAGCCGGTCGAAATCCTCGGGTTTGGCAAGATTGAGGGCGGTCACAGGCGGGCCAATCTTTCTGTCAGGAGGTCAAAAAACCCTTGGGAATCGACGCCTCCGATGAATGTGGCGTTCGCTTTGCGATCCGTCACGCCCCACCAGTCAGCCACGGTCATGCCCATGGTCAGCTCGGATGTGGTCTCGATCTCGACGTTGATATGCCGTCCAGAAAAGAGGTCGGGCTGGATCAGGTAGGCGATCACGCAGGGATCGTGCAATGGCGCGCCTTCGGAGCCGTATTTCTCGCGGTCGTATCTTTCAAAGAAATCGGTCATTTGCGCAACGGCGGTGCCAACGGGCGTGGCGAGGGCGCGCAAAGCTTTATTCCGGGGTTTGGTCACCAGCACCTGATGGGTCACGTCCAGCGGCATCGCCACGATAGGCACACCGGAGGTAAAGACGATATCAGCGGCCTGTGGGTCGACATAGATGTTGAATTCAGCCGTGGGCGTGACATTGCCAACCTCAAAATATGCACCGCCCATCAGGACGATTTCATGAACCTTTTCAACGATATCAGGTGCCTTGTTGAACGCTGTCGCGATGTTGGTAAGCGGGCCAATGGGGCAGAGCGTGACCGACCCCGCAGGCTGGGTGCGCAATGTGTCGATGATAAAGTCGACAGCGTGCCCGTCACTCAGCGGCATCTGCGGGTCTGGCAGGTCAGGACCATCAAGGCCAGTGCGCCCGTGAACATGCTCGGCCGTGACCAGTTCGCGGCCCATCGGACGATCGCACCCGGCATAGACGGGCACATCAGTTTTACCTGCCAACTCACAGATAATACGTGCATTTTTAGATGTCAGCTCCAGTGGAACATTGCCTGCAACGCAGGTGATGCCTAGCAGATCGATCTCTTGCGGGCTGGCCAGCGCCAGCAGGATGGCAACGGCGTCATCCTGACCGGGATCGGTGTCGATGATGATTTTGCGTGGGGACATTTGGAGCGCTTCTGGTTGTTTGATCGGACCATGACGGGGCGGCCCCGAAATGTCCACCACGCAGGTTTTGAGCGGCTGATTTCTGCGGGTTTTCCGGTGGCGAATATGTGCGCAGATCGTGTGAGATTAGCCCCAAATTTTTCGACGGTCACCCTTGGCGCTGCGTGCATAGGTTTACTTGGATGATCAAAACCAAAGAAACGCAGGATTAGCGCTGTTTCGTCAACAGACGCCGGGGATTTCCGTGATTTGTTTCGAGTGGCGCGACAAAGAAGGGCACGATGCCCATTTGTCAAAAATGTTAATCAAAATCTAAGAACGTTGCGTTTCGAAATCAGCGGCTTATCAGAGGCTGCTCGATGCTGTAGCCATGCCGGATGTATTTTTCCGAGTCCCACACCGCCATATCCGGGGCACGCACGCCGACTTGGCTGTTGCTGCTTCCCGCAATTTGCGCTGCAACGCTGATCCTGATTGCTGCCGTGCAGCCCTGGATCACGCTGACGCAGGCGTTCCGTGATGTGCAGGCCGTTGTCTACAAGATCGAGAACCGTGATCTGATCCCGCTGGCGGGGTTCCTGTCGAATTTCGGGATCATGGCCTGGGTTGCGACCTTTGCGATCTCTGGGTTTTCGGCGCTAATGATCCGGTCAAAACGGCAAACCGTCTTGTTGGGGTCGCTTTCGATTCTGACGCTGGTGCTGGCGCTGGATGATTTTTTCATCATTCACGAGCGGGTCGGACCGAAAAATCTGGGCATTCCTGAAAAGCTGTTTTTCCTGACCTATGGTCTGTCGGCGATTGCGATTGTCATCGCCTTCTTCAAAGATATTCGCGACATGGCAGGCGATCTGTTGCTGATTGCCTTCATTTGCTTTTTCACCAGTGTGACGGTTGACGCTTTCTATATTCTGGACGGTGTGCCGCATCGGTTGTTGGAAGATGGAGCCAAGCTGGTGGGTATCGCCTATTGGTGTGCCTTTTGCAGCCGTCTTGCCTGGTGCAGTCTTGAGGCTGACAGGCGCTGACGCGCTGCTTCTCTGGGCAAGCGGGTCAATGGCATTTCCTTAAGAGGCGTTTTACGGCACTCTGGAGGCGAAAGTCCGGAACTGTCGGAGGGGCGGGTGCATGACCAATATCTTTGACCAACTGGCGCAATTTCCGATTGCCCCGTTTCTGACGGGTCCGACCGCGCTGGAGCGTCTGGATCGCCTATCGGATCATCTGGGTGTCGATCTGTGGATCAAGCGGGATGATCTGACCGGTCTTGGCGGCGGCGGCAACAAGATCCGGCAATTGCAGTATTATCTGGGCGCGGCGCAGGCTGAAGGTGCCGATACGGTGCTGATCACAGGGGCGGTACAGTCGAACTATGTGCGTTCGGCTGCGGCGGCGGCGGCAAAATGCGGCATGAAAGCGGTCTTGCAGCTTGAAGATCGCGTGCCGGGCAAGGGAGCGATCTACCGAACTTCGGGCAATGTTTTGTTGGGGCAGCTTCTGGGGGCCGAGCATATCCACTATCCCGAGGGCGAAGACGAGGCGGGGGCCGATCAGGCTTTGCGCGATCACGCCGATGCGCTGCGGGCGCAGGGCAGGGTGCCTTATGTCATTCCGCTGGGGCTCAAGAACAAACCTTTGGGTGCGCTTGGGTACATGGATGCGGCGCGCGAGGCGCTGGTGCAGAAAGGCGATTTCGAGGTGGTCGTGATCCCATCGGGCAGCGGGGCCACGCATATGGGATTTCTAGCTGGTCTGCGGGCGCTTGGATCGCAGGTGCCGGTGCATGGCATCTGTGTGCGCCGCGACGCGGAGGCACAAACAGCGCGATTGCAGGAGGTTGCAGATCGGCTGGCAGCCTTGTTGGGGGCTGAGGGTTGGATCACGAGAGCGGACATTCAGGTCTATGATGGCGCGTTAGCCCCGGGATATGGCCGTGTTGGCCCCAAGACCCGTGACGCGATACGGCTGATGGCCGAGCAGGAGGGGTTGTTCCTGGATCCGGTCTATTCGGGCAAATGCTTCGCCGGGCTGGTTGACCTTGTGCAGAATGGCTCGATCGCCAGTGGTGCACGGGTTCTCTTTGTCCACACCGGTGGTTTCCCGGCACTTTTTGCCTATCAGGATGATGTGCTGAACCTGTGATTCATCTGGCCCTTATGAGCGGGGCGATGGATAAGGGTTTGTTTGCGGCCAAACCGTCAAGTCGCAGCGTTTTCTTCCTTTCTGAACCCTTTCTCATCCTATGCCGAAAGGGACCGCGCTTAGGGTGCAGGATGAACACCTTCTGCAAACTGGTCGCGCAGCCAGTTCTCAAAAAGTTCGACCTCTGGGCGCGGTGCGCGTTTGGATGGACGGCGCATCAGGTAGTGCGCATCGGGAAAGGGTATCGGCGCTCCCACTGATAAAACGCCCGGTGCGGTGCTGCTTTGCCCTTCGACTAGGCGGGCCATCACCATGGCATAGCCGCCACCATTGGCAACCAGTTGCATGGCTGAAATCGTGGTATCCACGAAATACTGCGGCACATCGGAAAGCATGGTGCAGTTGTTGGCACCAAAGTAGCGTTCCCAATTGCTTTCATGTCCCAGGATGTGGATTAGTGGACCTTGCAGAAAATCCGTGGCCTCTCTGACCGTTTCTTTCTTGTTTGCGGCGCATATAGGTACGATAAATTCATCTGACAGTTTTTCTGACTGCGCATCTGTCCAGTTTCCGCGACCAAGGCGCAGTTCGACATCAACCCCTTCCAAATTTGTCGTTTCTGACCAAGTATGCGTCAGCAGGCGCAGATCAATCTCCGGAAAATCCCGTTTGAAACGCGGTAGATGTGGCGCCAGCCAGTGTGTTGCGGTCGAAATCGGCGCTTTGACCGTGATCATCCTTGTCGTTATCGGTCCGAACAGGGTGGCCGAAGCCAGGTCGATATCCGCCATCGCCTGCCGCACGGTCGTCACATAGGCCTGTCCGATTTCCGTAAGGGTCAAGTGGCGGGCGCGCCGGATAAAAAGCTTGCTTCCAAGCCTTTCTTCAAGTGACCGGATATGGAGGCTTACCGCCGTCTGGGTCAGGCCCAGTTCGGTACTGGCTTCGGTGAAGTTGAGGTGCCGGGCTGCGGCCTCGAAACTGCGCAGCCAGGTCAGGTTTATTTGCTGTTTCGCCATGATCTATCACCAATTTATTTATGTGATAAACCAGTTTATTTATCATTTTTATTTTCCGCGCAAGTAAGTGATGCTGGCCGATAACGCAGTTCTTAGCTTTGGATGCAGGAGCATTTTTCATGCCAGCTCTCTCGCCCGACCGGATTGGTGATCGCGTCGCCAACTTGACAGAAAAACCCGCCGTACTAGGCGCCGGTTTCGTCGTCGATCTTGCAGATGAACCGGTGGAAGGCGGGTTTGATCCCACCTTTGGCAATGTCACATGGCAAACCCTGATTTCAGGCGACAAAACGGACTCGAATGGTCTGATCCTCGGGGTCGCCACTTTTCCGCCTGAGGGGCTTTTGCACCCGCACCGACACACAACGCCTGAGTTTTACTTCTGCACCGCCGGATCCGGTATCGTGGCGATGGATGGCGTTGATTACCCGATTGAACCCGGATCAGCCGTATTTATCCCCTCGGATGTCGAACACGGTGTTGTGGCAGGGCCGGAGGGTTTGAAATTTGTCTACGGCTTCGGTGAGGACGCTTTTTCGGCGATCGAGTACAGGTTTTGCGCCTGATCTGTGTTGCTGTTTGTGCTGCCGCCCAAAAACAGAAAAGGAAAGCAAAATGAAAGTTGGATTTATTGGTCTTGGTAATGTCGGGGGCAAACTGTCAGGCAGTCTGCTGCGCAATGGCATTGATCTGACGGTGCTTGATCTGAACCGCGATTTGGTCGATGCGGCGGTGGCCAAAGGCGCCAAGACCGTTGCGACCCCCGCCGAGTTGATGCGCACCTGCGATGCGGTGATCACCTGCCTGCCATCCCCTGCCGCCTCGGATGCAGTGATGCAGGAAATGCTGCCAGAAGTGAAAGAGGGCAAGATATGGCTTGAGATGTCGACCACCGATCAGGCCGAGGCCGAACGTCTTGGGAGTATCGTGATTGAGGCAGGCGGTGCGGCTGTGGATTGCCCCGTCTCGGGCGGGTGTCACCGCGCTGATACTGGCAATATCTCGATCTTTGCGGGCTGCGATCGCGCAACCTTTGAACGTATTCTGCCGCTGCTCAAGACAATGGGGCGGCGTATCCTGCATACCGGCGAACTTGGTTCGGCCTCGATGCTGAAGGTGCTGACGAATTACCTGGCGACGGTCCACCTTGCGGCCAATGCCGAGGCCCTGGTGACCGCGAAAGCCGCCGGTATGGACCTGAACACGGCCTATGAGGCGATCAAGATTTCCTCGGGCAACAGTTTCTCTCATGTCACCGAAAGCCAGGTCATTCTGAACGGTTCACGTGATATTTCCTTTACCATGGACCTGGTGAAAAAGGACGTAGGCCTGTTCCAGAGCATTGCCGAGCGGAACAATGTGCCGTTGGAAATCTCGCCTTTGATCTGTCAGATTTTCGAAGATGGCATCGCGCGCTATGGGGACAGGGAATTGTCGCCCAACATTATACGGCGGCTCGAAGATGCGACGGGTCTGTCGATCCTTGCCCCCGGCTTTCCGTCCCAGATGGCGGATGATGAGCCTGAAGAGGCCGGGTATGAAGTTATCCCACAAGGTTCGCCCCGTGCTCAGGCAGCAGAGTAACCAGTTGCACCAGAAAGGGTTTGGGGGATCGTGCGGTGCTTTGTCCGTCGCGGCCTGTGCTGGACCCTCGGTACCCGGTTACTGAGGTCAAGACTGTGTTTCTGGGTGCTATGCCATGACAAATCGAACGGAATGCTGCCATGCGAAACCTCACCAAATTCTATGTGGACGGCGCTTGGGTCACCCCAGAATCTGACCGATCCTTTCCGGTTCTCAACCCGGCAAACGAGGCGCAGATTGGCGAAATTATACTGGCCAATGAGGCGGATGTGGACCGCGCCGTGGCCGCCGCCAAGACGGCGTTCGAGGGATTTTCGCAGACCGGAAAGCAAGAGCGTATCGACCTGCTTGAACGGTTGCTTGACGTGTCAACAAGGCGTCTCGGCGATCTGGCCCGGGCCATGAGCGAAGAGATGGGTGCGCCCATGACAATGGCCCGCGAAGCTCAGGCGGCCTCGGGCCTCGGTCATCTGGAAGGGTTCATTGCTGTACTAAAAGCACAGGACGATCGCGAGGATCTGGGAAACGGTGACATCCTGGTGCGCGAGCCCGTTGGCGTTTGCGGGTTGATCACCCCCTGGAACTGGCCAATCAACCAGATCGCGCTCAAGGTCGTGCCCGCACTGGCAACCGGGTGCACCTGCGTGCTCAAGCCTTCGGAACATACTCCGGTTTCGGCAATGGTATATGCCGAGATTATTCACGAAGCCGGGTATCCGGCAGGGGTCTTCAACCTCATTCATGGCGACGGTACCGTGGCAGGGGCGGCGATGTCAGGCCACCCGGATATCCAGATGATGTCCTTTACCGGATCGACCCGCGCGGGCATCGCCATCACCAAGAATGCCGCCGACACGGTCAAGCGCGTGACACTGGAACTTGGCGGTAAATCTCCCAACATCGTTTTTGCCGATTGCGATCTTGATGCGCGGGTTGCGGGATCGGTTCTCGAATGCATGTTCAATACCGGTCAGTCTTGCGATGCCCCGACCCGTCTGCTGGTCGAGCGTGATGTCTATGACCGCGCGCTGGAGATCGCAAAGACCACGGCCGAAAGCATCAAGCTGGGCGACCCCGCCGAAGAGGGCGATCATCTGGGTCCGATGTTCGACCGGATGCAATATGACCGTGTTCAGACCATGATCGATGTCGGGTTAGACGAAGGTGCCCGGCTGTTGACGGGTGGCCTTGGCAAACCCAATGGTTTCGAGGTGGGCTGGTACGTCAAGCCCACGATCTTTGCCGATGTGCGCAACGAGATGCGTGTGGCACAGGAAGAAATCTTTGGCCCGGTCTTGGTCATCACGCCGTTTGACAATGAGGATGAGGCGGTCCGGATGGCGAATGACACGCCCTACGGATTGGCGGCCTATTTGCAGACCAAAGACATGGACCGTGCCGAACGTGTGGCCGCCCGTTTGCGGGCCGGTGCCATTCATATCAATGGCGGTGTGTTCAACTATGGCTCACCCTTCGGGGGATATAAACAATCAGGCAATGGTCGCGAGGGTGGCCTGCTGGGGTTGGAAGATTATCAGGAAATCAAAACTCTGCATTTCGGCTGAAGAAAGCTGGGTAGAAAAGGGTTTTTCGCGGAACCGTGGCCAAAATAGCGATGAGCCACGCACACTTGCTTTATATTCCGTGCAGCTTGATAGGGCGATGCCTCACCAGATTGCGATTGAGCGCCGTTGCAATCGCCTTTCAGGTTCGTCGCCGCCCTTTTAATGTTTCAGTTTCGCAAGGGGATCGGTTCCAATTCTCCTTGCTGTTGATGGGCGTGCTTGAACCGCCGAAGATTTACTCTGGCCGGGTGTGGATCTTGTCGGGGTTAAGCTTATAGCTCCACGGTAGCCCTGAGTTTTTCCAGCCGTTTTTCAGCCGCCATGGCCCGTTCGGATGATCCTTGACGGCGCTGCCCTCAAACCCATCGACGACCACATAAACCTGTTCCAGCCCGAGGGATTCCAGCGCAATGGCCGAGGGCGCACCGCGCGTGCCGCCGGATCGGCACATCAGGATCACCGGAGTCGTGGCATCAAGCCCCCGGTCCGCAAGCGCCTTGGCGATGCCGCTGGTGAAATCAGGGTTGGGTTCCATCGCAAAAACGGGCTTGTTGGCGTTCCATTTGGCAGGGTTGACCAGAAGGTAAGGCACGTTCACGTCGATCACGTCCGTATAGCCCGTGAACATGATCTCGACCGGTTCGCGTACATCAACGAAAAGCACGGCGTTGCCGCGCTCCTGTTTCATTTCATAGGCCTCGCTGGCGGTCAGGTAGAGCCCCCAGGCGGTCCGCTTGGCCGGATCTTTGGGTTCAGAGGCGGCATGGGCCGACGTTGCGGCCAAGCCGATGGCCAGCGCCATGAACGGTAAGAAGAGGTAGTGGCGTAACATGGGTTTCCTCCGGGATCAGAAGGACAGGATGCGGGTGTGTTCACCCAGAAGACGGCTCGCCATTGCCGGGGGCTTGGCAACGGTCACGCCGTCGATCAGGCTGCTGGCGTCGGTGCCTTTGTTGGGCAGGTAGATCGCGCAGACCTCAACCGTGCCACCGCTGGCGATAATCTTCTGCATCAAGCCTTGTGGACTCATCCCCTTGGATTTTTGCGGCGCTGTCGCGGCCTCGGGCGCATCTTTCAGCGCCAGATCACCTCCCGGGCCACATAACAGGACATAGGTGCTTGCGCCCTGTTTTAAGGCCTGCATGGTCAACACCATGCTCATCAGCTGGGTTTGCGGCTCTTCGCTGGTCAGGACGGTGACAAGGTCGGCCTGATCGCTTGCTTGTGCTGGCAGGCTGCATAGCGAGGCGGCGGCGATGGTGGCGGCTGACAGAAGTTTGCGCATGGGGTTCTCCGATTTAACCTGAATTTGTGGGTCACGTTTCAAGCGGAGATATGCGCCCACCCAGACGCAAAGACATTGATCTGCGTCAAACAAATTCAAAAAACAGAATATGATTTACTCTAGCGGCGCAGAACCAGCGTGCCATTGGTGATTTCGACGCTGGAATAACGTTGCAGATAACTCATTCCAAGAAGCGACTGATCCAGCTCACCGCCATTGACCACGGCCCTGATATCCGTGTCGCGGATCGGGCCGATTTCCACGGTCTCAAGGCGCACCGGGGCGGTTGCAACCACTCCGTTCGCGGTCAGGGCGGTGCCGGAATAGGCCAGGTCGTCGGGATTGAGACCCGCGTTGCGCGCATCTTCCCGGGTCAGGACGATATCGGTCGCACCGGTGTCGACGACAAATTCGATTGCTTCGCCATTTACCGTTGCGGTCAGGTAATAATGCCCGTCAGGGTGGCGGGGCAGTTCGATACGGCCCGCGCCCGATACGCTTTGACTGGGCAGGACCGTGCTGCGGATATCGTCCCAAAGGCCGATGGCCGCGATCACGCCGATAAAGATCAACCCCCAGATCAACGCTTGCTGCACAACAGTGCCGAGTTTGTCCCGGTTGGAGGCGACAAACCAGAATACGACGGCGCAGCCGAGCATGATCAGGTAGATCAGATGTGCGGTATCGAATTCGTCCATAAGCGCCTCGGGGTTGTCAGCGGGTCAGATATAGGGGCGCAACACCGGGCGTGCCAGATCAGCCGCCAAAGCCGAAGCCCTTTATGCCGTCCAACACGAATTGTACCGCCAATGCGGCCAGCAGCATGCCCAGGATACGGGTCAGGACGACGATGCCGGTCTTGCCCAGAAGACGCTCAAAGAACGATGCGGCCAGAAAGCAGAGATAGACCATCAGCAAAACGCTGAGCATGACGCCGACGACGGCGCCGAAACCGGCCCAGCCGGGCTGCTGTCCGGCCAGCAGAATGACCGAGGCTATGGCACCCGGTCCGGCGATCAACGGAATGGCGAGGGGGAAGATCGACGGGTCTTCGTGATCGTCCTCTTCCGCGCGATCCTCACGGCGCTTGCTGCGGCGTTCGAAGAGCATGTCGAGCGCTGTCAAGAACAACAGCAGGCCGCCAGCGATCCGGAAAGCGTGCATCGAGATGCCGATCACGCCCAGAAGCTTCTCGCCAAAGGCGGCAAAGGCAATCAACAGGCCTGCGCCAGTCAGGCACGCCCTGAGGGCGATGGCCCGGCGACGTTCCTGGCTCATACCCTGGGTGAGCGCCAGGAACATTGGCGTCAGGCCCGGCGGGTCGACGATCACGAAAAACGTGACAAAAGCAGTGATGAGAAAGGCGGTGTCCATTGAGGCCAATATTTTTGGGTACTGGTCCTCTTTCATCATGGATGGGGCAGATTGCCAAGTATGATCTTGGGATTTGCCGAACAGGTAGAGGTTGCTAGGGTGCGGATCATGAGGCGCAAGGAGTATTCTTGATGACGAAATTGATCTGGCTTTCCGATCTGCATTTTGTGGCGGAAGGCCTGGTGCAGGGCCATGATCCGCAGCAACGGCTGGATATGGCTGTTGCGCATGTAAATGCTCAGCATCTGGACGCGGCGTGTTGCGTGGTGTCCGGTGATCTGGTGGATCGGGCCACGGCTGCCGATTATCGCGCGGTTCGGGCCGGGCTGGACAAGCTGGCGATGCCTTGGTTGCCAATGGTGGGCAATCATGACGACCGTGCGCTGGTTCGAGCGTTGCTGCCGGTGCCAACGGGTGGAATGTCAGATTTCGTGCAATATGCGATGACCACTGATGTGGGTTTGATCGTCTGTCTGGATACACTTACGCCGGGGGCTGATGGCGGGTCTTTCTGTGCGGCGCGGCAGGCATGGCTGCATGATTGTCTGGCGCGGAATGTCGGGATGCCTGCGTTGATTTTCATGCACCATCCACCGATGGCGCTTGGGTTGCCGATGCAGGATTCCGACCGGCTGGCCGAAGGCGAAGCGCTGCTGGATTTGCTGGCAGAACATCCCAATGTGCGTCAGTTGTGCATTGGTCATGTGCACCGTCCGATTACCGGCAATATACGGGGAATGCCTTTTGCCACCATGCGTGCGGTGCTCTATCAAGCCCCGCCGCCGGTACCCGCCTGGGACTGGGACAGTTTCGCGCCCGCCCGAGAAGCCCCCGCTTTGGGGGTGATCCATATGAAGGATGGGGGTGTATTATTGCAATATGAGCAATTTTGCGACGCCGAGGAGGGGGTCAGATGACACTACAATGTTTCCCTCCTGTCAGCCGCCCGGGCCGGGGTAGAACTGCCATCGCCTGAAGAATATGGGTTAAAGTCAGTGTCAGGCAGCCCACACCTGTGACCCACACGCGATGCGTGCAGATGTCCGGCTGATGCGCGCCAGTGGCGTTATTGCAAGCGGTCGATCACCGTCTGGGTGATGTTGATCCGTTCACCGACCATCATGACCACGCCCGATTGCTGGTTCAGGATCAGGTCATAGTCAAACTCTTCCTGGATCGCAGCAAAGACCGGTTCGAACTGTTTTTCGATTTCCTGCAGCCCTTCCGACTGGATCTTCTGAGCCTCTCGGGCCTTGTCATCGCGGAAACGGCGCAATTGCAGGCTGGCGTCTTCAAACTGCTTTTGCAGGTTCAAAAGCTGCGCCTGATCTTCGCTGTTCACACCGTCCGAGACCTTCTGGCGCAATTCCTGAATGCGTTTTTGCTGCTCTTCGACCTGACCTTGGGCTTCTTGCTGAAACGCTTTCAGTTTTTCGTTCAGGGCAGAGCCGGCGGCGGATTGGGCGATCACCTGATCCATGTTTACCACGGCGATCTTGATCGGCTCTTCCTGGGCGAGGGCCGTTTGCGGGGCGACGGTACTGCCGAGCAAAGAGACGGCAAGCACGCTGGCAAGGGCGAGGGATCGGGGGGTCATGGAAAGCTCCAGTCAGATTTTGGGGCGCGCGAACGCGGGTTTCGGCCAACGTAGCGGCTTAAATCTTGGATTCAACCTGTTCCAGCTTTTCCAGCGCCTTCATCCACAGCGCTTCGGCACGATCCAGCGCATCCATGACCTCGCTGTATTTTTTCTGCCATTTCGTCGCCTCGACAACGTTGTCTTCATCATACATGCGCGGGTTGGCCAGTTTTTCGGCCACGCGGTCGCGCATTTCGTTCAGTTTCTCAACCCGCTCCTCGCATTTGCGGACCTCCTGTCGCCGGGCCATGACGGCCTCGCGCGTGGGGCGCTTGACGGGTTTGGCCTTGGCGTTGGGTTTGGCGGGTTTGTCGTTGCCCAGAAGCATGTTGCGATAGGTTTGCAGATCGCCGTCATAGGGATTGACCGCACCGTCCTTGACCAGCCACAGCCGGTCCGCGACAAGGCCCAGCAGATGCATATCGTGGCTAACCAGAATGACCGCGCCTGAATAGGCGGTCAGCGCCTCGACCAATGCCTCGCGGCTTTCGATATCAAGGTGGTTGGTGGGCTCGTCGAGAATGAGCATATGCGGCGCGTCGATGGTGGCGATCATCAGCGACAGCCGCGCCTTCTGCCCGCCCGACAGTTTGCCGACCAGCGTTTCGGCCTGTTCTGATCCGATGCCAAAGCCGCCAAGCCGGGCGCGCAGCCTTGCCGGGGCCTCATCTGGGCGCAGGCGGCGGATATGGTCGATCGGGGTTTCGTCCACATGCAATTCGTCGACCTGATGCTGGGCGAAATAGCCGACCCGCAGTTTCGTGGCCTGCGTCTTGCGGCCCTGCATCAGCGGCAGCCGGTCCGACAGTAGTTTCGACAGCGTCGATTTGCCCTCGCCGTTGCGGCCCAGAAGGGCGATCCTGTCATCCTGATCAATCCGCAGATCAAGCCGCGACAGCACCGGTTTGTCATCATAGCCGATCACGCCGCCTTCGACATGAATGATCGGCGGCGAAAGTTCCTCGGGCTCGGGGAAGGTGAAACGCTTGAGCGCTGCCTCTTTCGGCGAGGTGATCGGTTTCAGCTTGGCGATCATCTTGAGCCGCGACTGCGCCTGCACCGCCTTGCTGGCCTTGGCGCGGAACCGGTCGACAAAGCTTTGCAGGTGGGCGCGGCGGGCCTCTTGCTTGCGGGCCTCGGATTCGGCGGCCAGCAGACGGGCGGCACGGGTTTCGGCGAACGTCTCGTAATTGCCCTGATACAGCGTCAGCTTGCGGTCTTCGAGATGCAGGATCGACCCGACGGCGCGGTTCAGAAGCTCGCGGTCATGGCTGACGATCAGGACGGTATGGGGATAGCGCGCCAGGTAGCTTTCCAGCCACAGCGCCCCTTCGAGGTCGAGGTAGTTGGTGGGTTCGTCCAGCAGCAGCAGATCGGGTTGCGCGAACAGAACCGCGGCCAGGGCCACGCGCATCCGCCAGCCGCCCGAGAAGGCTGAGCAGGGCATACGCTGTTCGTCGCTGGTAAAGCCCAGGCCGCGCAGGATCGAGGAGGCGCGCGCCTCGGCGGACCAGGCGTCGATATCCGCCAGCCGGGTCTGGATGTCAGCGATGCGCGCCGCGTCCTCGGCAGTTTCGGATTCTGCCAAAAGCTGCGCGCGTTCGGTATCGGCGGCCAGCACCGTGTCGATCAGCGACACCTCGTTGCCCGGCACCTCCTGCGCAACGCCGCCGATGCGGGCGCGGGTGGGCAGGGTGATCTCGCCGGTTTCCAGCGCCAGTTCCCCCCGGATCAGGCGAAAGAGCGTGGTCTTACCGGTGCCGTTGCGGCCGACGATGCCGACCTTGTGGCCCTCGGGGATCGAGGCACTGGCATGCTCGATCAGCGGGCGGCCCGCGACGGCATAGGAGATGTCATTGATGCGTAACATGGGCGCGGTGTGCCGTATTGCAGAGGCGCCGTCAATCGCGGCTTTTCAACTGCGTTTACCCGTGTTAGGGGGGCCGCAATCCTGAAGGGGCGGGCATTGGGCCCGACCAGAACTTAACTGAGAAGAGGCTGACATGGCTGTCGAACGCACGCTGAGCATCATCAAACCCGATGCAACCAAACGTAACCTGACCGGCAAGATCAATGCCAAGTTTGAAGACGCGGGTCTGCGGATCGTGGCACAGAAGCGCATTCACCTGACCCCGGCGCAGGCGGGCGTTTTCTATGCCGTGCATGCCGAACGTCCGTTCTACGGCGAACTGTGCGAGTTCATGGCCTCGGAGCCGGTTGTGGTGCAGGTGCTGGAAGGCGAGGGCGCGATCGCCAAAAACCGTGAAGTCATGGGCGCCACCAATCCTGCGGACGCGGCCCCCGGCACGATCCGCGCCGAATTTGCTGAATCCGTCGGCGAAAACTCGGTCCACGGATCGGACGCGCCTGAGACGGCAGCGGTTGAAATCGCTTACTTTTTCTCGGGTCTGGAACTGGTTGGCTAAGCCGGGTTCCATCTAAACGATCGGGGGCGGCGTATGCGGATGCGACCGCCCTTTTTCATGGCGTCAGTTCGGTGCGCATGATCGACTGCGCGCGGCTGGTGCGCTTGGCTAGGTTGGCTTCGAGCAGGCGGACGTTACGGATATTGGCGTTATAGGCGATATCGAACAGGTCACCGATCAGGGGGACGGAGCCGATGATAGTGTCGATGGCCAGATTCCCTAGCATGACGATCTGCGCCCCGGGCGTTGCCCCCAACTGCCGCGCCTTCCAGACCAGCCATAGGGCCGGGGCCAGCGCGGCGGCGTCGCCGATCACGGGCAGAAACCCCAGCAGGTTGTCGATGCCGACGGTCAGCCGCGTGCCGGGGATACGGAAGAGAGCATCAAGCCGCCGCGCAATTTTCCTGAGCCGGGCAAGCTCGGTATCCAGGTCTTGCTGAAAAGTTTCCCTCATACAGTATACATATGTATGCTGTAGCGGAATTTTAAGTTATGACCGCCCGAAATTGAGAGGTTTTCGCGTATGTATCTGGAGAGTTAACGTTTAAAAGCAGTAAATTAAGGTATTTAGTTAACGTATCCCTGCCAAACTTCTTTCGGCAGGATCGACGCTGAAAAAAGCGTCGTTACTCGTCCAAAACAACAGATACCAGCGGTTCAGATACTGGCGAAATCGGTGAAAACCATCGGTGTCGGTTTGGGTCTGTATGTGCCCGGACGGGGTTGAATACCCATGCTCGCGGGTTTGTTCTCGTCCTTGGTGGGCGGGGTTTGAGGATTGGCTGATGCCATTGGTCTGCTCCTTTTTCCTGGGGGCAGCCATCCAGCCTGGTGTGGGCTGAACGAGCCCGGTTACAATGTACACTTGCAGACAGTGACCCAAGTCTGAGCCAAAATTGGGGCCAAAACCAGACAAGTTTTGTTGCATCACTGCAATGTGAGGCACATTTGTAACGAAGTTTAACCAGTAGGCGTGAGGCAAGGATTAACGCCGTGCACTTTGCGTGGGCAAGAAATTAACTTGCGTCAGCTTGGGCGTTTGCGCAATTTTCGGCAATCATCGAGATCATTTCGAACATTACGGCAGCGGCGGTTAAGGCTGTGATATTATTGGGAGAATCCTTGGTTGGCATCATGCAAACGACATCGCCGCCAATGATATTGAGGCCACGGGCGGCGCGCAGGATGCCGACGGCTTCGTCGATGTCGAAACCCTTTTCGCCGGGTTCGAGATTTGACACGGCGGGGGCGATTGTGGGGTCGAGACAGTCGAGATCAAATGTGATGTAGACGGGCCTGTCGCCGAGCACTTTTTTTGTTTGCGCTACCACATCCGCAAGGCCGCGTTCGCGAAATTCTCTCATAGTTACAATGTTGTAGCCGTAATCATAGGAGGGTTGCAGCCAATCGAGGCTACGGGGGTGGCCGCGCAATCCGATCTGCATGGAACGCGACGGATCGACCTTGCCCTGATCGGCGAGGTAGGCGCCCCAATGGGCGGCGGATTTCTTGGCGCCGAGGAAGTGATCGACCTTGGTGAACACATCTGTATGGGCATCCAGGTGCAGAAAGCTAACCGGTTGATTTTGCGCAAGGGTTCCGCATCCCAGGGCCTGCACAATGCCGCCGGTGATCGAGTGATCTCCACCCACGGAGACGGGTCGGGCACCGGTCTGGTCGATCTCGGTATAGAAGTCGGTGATCTGCTGAATGCAGTCTTCGTTGTCGTTAGCGCGGGGGAACGGCACGTCACCCACATCCGAAATTTTGCAACTATTCCAAGGGTCTACGCCAAAGATCGAATGTACCCGGCGCTGCACAGCAGAGACATGGCGCAGGGCGCGGGGGCCCAGATGCTGATCCCGCTCGGTGGTGCCGTTGCCGGTGGAATGAGGCACGCCGACAAGGGCTATGTCCTTGTTTTCAGGGCCTTCGTTGGGGCAACGGAACATCGTCGGGATGCCCCACCAGTAAAGGTTGTCCATCATGGATTTCTGATAGGGATCGGTCATGGCGGGCCTCGGTCAGTGGCAGGGGTGAAACGTACAAAGCGGACGGAATGTACGCCCGAAACGTACGGAAATCGCGCGGTTTGGCAATGGTGGCGGACGGGACGTACGGAAATCCTGCCCCGGCGCGTTTTGGAACGCGCCGGGACGGGGCATCGTCAGTCTTTCTGATCTTCGCGGCGGAACGCACCCTGTACGATGCGGTCCATCACCATGGCGAGGAAGAGGATGGCGAAACCGCCCAGCAGCCCCGGACCCTTGGCGGCGTATTGCAGTGCCTCGAGGATTTCCTTGCCCAGTCCACCACCGCCGATGAGTGAGATGATGACGACCATCGACAGGCACATCAGGATGGTCTGGTTGACCCCGGTCATGATCGACGGGAGCGCCAGCGGAATTTCCACATCCTTGAGCAATTGCCAGCGGGATGCGCCGAAGGCCACGGCGGCCTCCTTGATGCTTTCGGGCACGCCGCGCATGCCAAGGGCGGTCAGGCGAATGACCGGCGGCATGCCGAAGATGATCGTGGCCAGAATGCCCGGCGGGTTGCCGGTGCCAAAAAACGCGATGATCGGAATGAGGTAGACGAAGGCGGGCAGGGTCTGCATCAGATCAAGCACCGGTTCGGCGGCCTTGTAGGCACGGCGGGATTTGCCGAACCAGATGCCCAGCGGAATGCCGATCACCACGCAGAGGATCACCGACGCGCCCACAAGCGCCACGGTTTCCATCGCCACCTCCCAATACCCCAGCAGGGAGGTATAGGCCAAGGCGGCGGCGGTGAAGATCGCCACGCGGGGGCCAGCGGCGCGCCAGGCGGTGACACAGATCACCAGCATGACCACCGGCCACGGAGAGCCGTTGAGCGCCAATGTCAGCGCGTCGAGCACGGTGCGCACGCCCGTCACGATGCCGTCAAACACATCGCCCCCGGCGGCGGCGGCACCGTCGATACGCGCCTCCATCCAGCTGGCGAGCCGTGAAAAGAGCGTGCCATTGCCTTCGCCCAGAAACAGGGCCGAGGCGCTTTCCTCGGGGAATTTGTCGAGCAGGGCGAGTGACTGGTTGACGGTGAACTTGTAGACGATGAGCGGCCCGATGGCGGCGGTCAGGATCGCCCCCATGACGGTATTGCGCTGCAACCGTCCGCTTTCGGTATTGTCGGGGTCGATCCGCCAGTTGGAATATTGTTTTTCATAGGCGCGGTCGGCATAGAAGCCCTGCACCAGCTTGAAGAACAACAGCAGCAGGAAGCCGGTCATCATGATGCCGAACGCCTCGGACTGGGCGGCGTTGGCCTGTTCCATGCTTTTGTCGGCGGCGGCCTGAATGTTGCTGGCCAGCTTGTTGAACCGGTCGATGTCGGATTGTTCGGTTGCAGCGGCGGCCTTGTCCAGCAGTTCCTGCGCGCGAGCGCCCTGACGGGCGGCGCGATCGGCCATGTCGGCGCCGGGATTGCCCCACCAGCCCCGGCCAATCTGGACCCAGGCGATCACCTCGAGGATGAGGAAGGTCCAGAACATGCCCCAGATGGCCCGGCTTGCGGCCCAGAGCGGACCCAGCACGGCGGCCCAGAGGTTGAACGTGTTAGGCAGCACGCCGGTGGCGTCGTGGATCTTGTGGAAGGCGCCGATATAATAGTCGCCATTGACCTCGGCAAACTCTCTGATCGAATTATCGAGCGCGTCGCGATCGACCTCGATATCCGAGGCGGCGGTGACTTTGAGTTCAGATGTCGTATCAGTCATCTTTACCCCCCTGAATGCCGCGCAGCAGGCGCGGTTTGGTGACGATGCCCACATCATTGCCGCCATCGGTGATGACGACGGGCTGTTCGGTGGTGACGGCGAGGTCGATCAACTGGTCCAGATCGGCCCCGTGATCGGCGCGCGGGGCACCGTCAAGCGATCCGGTGGCCTTGTCCAGCGGTTCCATGATCGAATGGGCCTTGACCAGTTTGAGCTTGGAAATGCCCTGCACGAATTCGCGGACATATTCATCGGCGGGGTTCATCACGATATCCTCGGGCGTGCCGATCTGGACGATCACACCGTCCTTCATGATGGCGATGCGGTGGCCGATGCGGATCGCCTCGTCAAGGTCATGGGTGATGAAGAGCGTGGTTTTCTGAAGCTGCGCCACCAGCGCCTTGAACTGGTCCTGCAATTGCAGGCGGATGAGCGGATCGAGCGCGGAAAACGGCTCGTCCATCAGCAGGATCTCGGGGTCCGAGGCGAGTGCGCGGGCGATGCCGACGCGTTGCTGCATGCCACCGGAAAGCTCTTTGGGCAGCCGATCCTCATAGCCGGTGAGGTCGACAAGCCCGAGGGCATGATCCGAGATCGCCCAGCGTTTCGATTTGGGAACCTTACGGATTTCAAGGGGATAGGCCACATTATCCCGCACCGAGCGGTGCGGCATCAGCGCCATGTGCTGGAACACCATGCCGATCTGCTGGGCGCGGATGCGGCGCAGTTCCGCCTCGCCCAGCGACTGGACATCCTTGCCGAGGATTTCGATCTTGCCCGCGGTGGGTTCGATCAGCCGGTTGATGTGGCGCACCAGCGTGGATTTGCCCGAGCCGCTGAGGCCCATGATGCAGAAGATCTCTCCGCGCGGGACATCGAAACTGGCCCCCTGGACGCCGACGACGCAGCCAAAACGGTCCAGCACTTCGGGCTTGCCGATGCCTTCCTTCTGGACGGCGGCCATGGCTTCGTCGGCGCGCTGGCCGAAAATCTTCCACACATCCGTCAGTTTGACGACAGTTTCGCTCATATCTCTCCCCCTGAGAGCGATGCCGGGAAAACCGTCTCCGGTCTTGCTCTCGGACATCGCGCATACTCTGATATGATTCAGGCCGCCGGTCCCCCAGCGGCCTGTCTTGTTATCCTGGCTGTTGGGCGAGGATCACTCGGACATCCAGCCCAGAACGGCGTCTTCGTTCGCGGCAACCCATTCTTCGGCGTAGGCAAGCGGTTCCTGCTTGTCGATCACCAGCGCGTAGGTCATGGCCGAGACGGTGTCGGTGTCAAATTTGACGTTCGACAGCATCTTGGCGACGTCGGGATGCGATTCCTCAAGGCCCTTGGCGTAGTGGACGTGAAGATAGGCCAGATCCCAGGCGACGCCGGCATCGGAAATCTCAAGCCAGTTGGGGTCGTCGGTGGGCTGGGTCACGTTCCACTTGGCCGCGTCATAGGCGGGTTCTTCGAGGATCTGCATGTCATGCAGGGCAAAGACGTAGTGCGGCGTGTAGCAGAAGCCAGCCCAGGGATCACCCGCCTTGATGGCGTTGTCGAGATTGGCATAGGCCACGGTCTCGTCGATCTCGGTCAGTTCCATGGTTTCAGCATAGCCATAGGATTTGGCGCGGATTTTTTCCACGTTGGTCGAGGCCCAGCCCGGGGCGCCGATCCAAAGCTCGCCCTGGCCGTCGCCATTGCTGTCAAAAAGGGCAGCAATGTCGGGGTTGGTCAGCTGGTCGATCGAGGTGATGCCGTGCTTGTCGGCCGTGGCCTGATCCACGCACATGCCTTGGAATGCCTCGACCCCGTTGGGGTTCATCGCGACCGAGCCTTTGTCCTTCACATAGGTGTCGTGCAGGTTCTGCTGGTTCGGCATCCAGACCTCGGGGTGGACATGCATCGCACCGCTGTCCATCGCTTCGAACACGATCGGGTTGGTGCCGTTCTGCAATTCGACCTCAAGGCCCATATTCTGTTCGATGGCGACCTTCAGAATATGCGCAGTGGCGTTGACCGAGGGCCAGTTGGGCACGCCGATGACAATGTCGGCGGCCATTGCAGGGGCGGCCAGTGCCATCATGGTAGACCCCATCAGGGCGGTAAGTTTCTTCATTACGTATCTCCTCTTACGTTGGATGCCCGCGCGACGCGGACGTTTTCTGATCCGCTGAAGGCGGATTTCACATGTTGGTTTTGTGAGCGTTATTTTGTTTTTTCTCCCTGGTGCCGCGTCAGCGGCGAGCAGATGTATCCCTGCCTGGCGAGATAGGATCACAAGGCGGGCGCCCGTGGCAAGTGTTTCAGGGGCAGAAAACTTTGTATAGTGAAATTTTCTGTATCATTCGTGCGGCATTTTCGAATTTTCAAATCGGAGTTTCAGGCGATCCGAAGGAATGCGCGCAGAGGTGGTTCCGGGCGGGTCGTTTAAAACTTTACGCAAATTCAAGTCTGGATTTTGGCGAGTTTTAACATTCCCGGCCGAAGGTGCATCAGCATATCGCGATGGAGCAGTTTGATGGCAGGGTATATTTCCGAGTTTCAGGCCTATGGCAACAGTTCACAGGAGTTTGTCGAGGTCGCCTTGCCGGGGGGCACCGATCCCGCCGGATACATGGTCTATATCTATAATGGCGACGGAAGTGTCGCATCCTCGTTTCCACTGGGGTCGTCGACCGGCACCATGAGCGGCCATGACATCTATGTCGTGGATGACAGCACGTTCGGATTTCCCAGCGGGAGCAGCGCGGGCAATTTTCATGCTGACAGTGCCGTTGCATTGGTTGATGGCGACGGTACGGTGGTTCAGTTTCTGTCCTATTTCGGCAATACGGTCACCGCGACCGAAGGCCCTGCCGATGGCATGACAAGCACCAATCTTGGGTCCACCGGGCCGAATGAATCGTTTCAGTCGGATAATGGCGGATCAAGCTATTACCGGCAGAGCTCGGCCAATTCCGGGTCGATCCCGGCCTGCTATGCGCCCGGCACGCTGATCGCCACCGAGACCGGTCCCAAACCGGTTGAAAGCCTGCGCATGGGCGATCTGGTGCGCAGCGATGACGGGCAGGTTCATCCGGTTCGCTGGGTCTGGTCCGGCGCGCAATCGCTTGAGGAGGTCGGGTTGGACCGCAAGCCGGTGCAGATCCGGGCAGGGGCGTTGGGGCCAGACCTGCCGGACCGGGATCTGATCGTTTCAGGGCAGCACCGTATCGTGGTGGGCGCAAACGGGCAGCTGGAAAACGCCTTTGCCGAGCCGATGATGGTGCCCGCTAAAGCGCTGACCGATCTGCCGGGTATCCGTTTCATGGCCGGCAAGCGCACGATCACCTGGCATCATTTCCTGTGCGATGCGCACCGCGTTGTCTATGCCAATAACCTGGCGTCGGAATCGCTGTTGCTGGGATCGGTCTTTACCCGTTTTCTGGGATGCGTGGCCCTGAAACAGATGTCACAGGCCCTGGGGCGCCGGGTTGTTCCGGGCGAAATGGAAATCCCGGCGCTGCCCTGTTTATCGGTGGGGGCCGCGCGCCTGGTCCTGGCGCGGCATCTGCGCGCGAATCCGTTGGACATGCCCGCCAGCGGCTTCCTGCCTGACCTGATCCGATATGCCGCGTCCGGTGCGACCGAACGGGATGCGCGCGACGCGTCCGACCATCCTCTGGTCAGACGCCGGGGCCTTTATGGCTATGCGCGCCGTCGGGGATGACCTGAGCGCGGGTCAAGGGCGGCGCCGGCTTTGACGCTCACCCTCTGACAGGAGAATGGTCGAGGCGCCGCCGGACGGGTTCAGGCGGCTTCGGTGATGATGGTCGAGCTTTGTTCAAGGGTGCGGTGAACCGGGCACTTATCCGCGATTTCAAGCAGCTTGGCGCGTTGATCATCGGAGAGATTACCGGTCAGCTTGATCACGCGTTTGAACGTGTCGGCCTGCGCCTGTCCACCGCCGCTTTTGGCGTCCTGCGCGTGCACCTTGTCATGGCTGACAGCGACCTGAACATGCTCCAGCGGCCACCCTTTGCGGCGGGCATACATGCGGATCGTCATCGAGGTACAGGCCCCCAGCCCGGAAGACAGGAACCCATAGGGTGACATGCCGCGATTGGTGCCGCCATAGGCCAGCGGCTCATCGGCGATGGCGTGATGATCGGGGCCGGAATTGATGTCTTGCAGGAAGCCATCGGGGTCCGCCTCGGAGACGCAGACGATGCCTTCGGGGGCGCCGGGGGGCGGCGCGGGCGGTTTGAGGTCGAGATATTTCATCGACCATGCTGCGATCACCTCGGCCGCGTATTCAGCATCCACCGGATCGGTGATCAGGTGATCGGCATTATCCAGCGTCACAAAGCTTTTGGGATGTTTGGCGGCGCCAAAAATCTCGGCGGCGTTTTCGATGCCCACGGTGGTGTCGCGCGGGGCGTGCAGGACCAGAAGGGCACGATGCAGCCCAGCAATCTTGTCGGTCAGATTTTCGGCTTTCACATCCTCGACAAAACCCTGACCGATGCGGATGCCACGCCCGCCCAGCATGACCTCGGCGGCCCCGTCGGCGGCGATCATATCAAGCGCGTCGCCGAAATTATGGGTCACATGGCCGGGATCATAGGGCGCACCGATGGTAACCACGGCCTTGACGCTGTCGATCTGGCCCGCCGCACCCAGCACTGCCGCACCGCCAAGCGAGTGACCAATCAGCAGGCGCGGGGCCATTTTCTTGTCGGTCAGCGCCTCGGCCGCCAGGATCAAGTCGCGCACATTGGAGGAAAACGAGGTGTTTTCGAACTCGCCCTCGGAATGACCAAGCCCGGTGAAATCGAACCTCAGCACGGCGATGCCCGCACCCGCCAGTCGCGCCGCGATCCGGCGGGCGGCAGGGATATCCTTGGAACAGGTAAAGCAATGGGCAAAAAGCGCTGTGGCCAGAAGCGGCCCTTCGGGCAGGTCAAGGCGGGCGGCAAGGGTGCTGCCATCATGGCCACGAAAGGTAAGACGTTCGGTCGGCATGGGGTGTCCTTTGAGTGTCGGGTTTCCGGTGAGGGTAATCAGCGGGTCGCCGCGGCACCAGTCTTGTGACAGCCTCGTCACGCTAAGGTGACAGGATGAAACTGGGTTTTGAGGGGCCGCGAGGTGGACCCGGGCGCGGGGCCTGTCGGCGCGGGGGGGCAATGGCGGCCCTCGTTAAAATTTTGCGTTTTTTCGAAGGTGATAAGGGGGCCTTGGGGCATCACCTGTTAACCAACTAATGCGATGTTGGCGCAGGTAATTATGTTGGCAAGATGCAGTTAAAGATCAGAAATATAAACGATGTCCGGGTTTTTTCGGTCGCGATCTCAGTTATTGCGATGGCAGGCAATTATGTGCTGCAATATCTGATGCTGCCGGCGGATGTATTTGAAAGGGTTCTCTTTTCCAGCGAAATCATCACGGTGATGCTGGCCGCCCCCTTAAGCTACTATATCGGCACCAAGCTGCTGGATGTGAATGATCTGACAGTGCAGCTGGAACATGCGGTTAACCACGATAACCTGACGGGCACCTGCACAAGGCTTAGTTTTTATCATCGTCTGGCGCAGATGGAAGATGTGCAGCTGGTGACGATCGTGACCGATATTGATCATTTCAAACAGGTCAATGACAAATATGGTCACCAGGCGGGCGACAGCGTGCTGAAGCAATTTGCCAACACGCTGCTGCGCAATTGCCGGGAAGAGGATGTCGTGGCGCGCTTTGGCGGTGAGGAATTTATCGTATTGCTTCAGGATGTTTCCCTAGAAGACGGGGTTCTGGCCGCGCAGCGCCTGTGCGACCGGGTGCGTGAGAAGAAATTCATGGCCAATGGTCAACGCCTGCACATCACGGCAAGTTTCGGCGTGGCCGAGGTGGAGACCGTCTCGGAGGTCGACGATGCGATCCACAAGGCCGACCTTGCGGCGTTCCGGGCAAAACGCAACGGGCGTGACAAAGTCTATAGCTATGATCCCGAACTGGATAGCGACGCCCCGCACAGCCAGGCGGCCGAGTAGCGGAAAGCGTTTTACTGGTTACCTTTTCCGGCATTGCTGAGCGGCTTGGCCGTGTTTCGGGTATTCAGGGTAGTGCGTTTTTAAATCATCAACAAGTGTGATGGTGGATACAACATTAATTCGTTTTCATTATATGAAGGCCAGGACTACATCTGCTTCATCGAAACATGAAGGAGAGCGAAATGGCACATGATATCCATATCGATTCAACCCGCCCTGTCGTGCAGGCAGGCAGCGTGAAAATCACCCTGATCGCCGCCCTTGCGGTGGCGGTGGCGGTGTTCAGCCTGGTTGACGTGAGCGCCCCGTCGCGGTCTCAGACTGACGGTGTGACCCAATCGGACGAAGACTGGCACGGCAATGTGCGGCGGTCAAACTGGCCGAACTGAATGACATAGGATCAGAGGATGGGGCGGGTCAGGCCTGCCCCATCAACCGCGGATCAAAGGGGTATTTCGTCAGGTTTTCATAGCCATCTTCGGTGATCAGCACCTGATCTTCGAGCTTGATCGAGAAATCCCCTCCTTCGGCCCCGACGGCGGCTTCGACACAAAGCACCATGCCCGGCTCCAGCGCATAATCATACGCACCGGCAACCGCCAGATCGGGATAGGCCACCAGTGGCCATTCATCACAAAGCCCGACGCCATGCATCAGGCAGCCGTATTTCTGTGCCTGGAACTGATCATCCAGCCGGTGACAATTGGCGGTCAGATCGGGGATCATCACGCCGGGTTTCAGCATCTCCATATTGGTCATGATATGCTCATGCGCGTGCTGCATGGCATAGACCATGTCATCGTGGGGCTTTTCATCGCCGACCCACCAGGTGCGCGAAATGTCCACGCAGATGCCGTAGCTGCCGATGAGGTCGGTATCAAAGGCGACGATCTCGTTATTCTGGACGATGCGCGGTCCGCATTCCTGAAACCACGGATTTGTGCGCGGCCCCGAGGATAGCAGCCGGGTTTCGATCCATTCGCCCCCCCGGCGGATGTTTTCGGCATGCAGCACCGCCCAGATGTCATCCTCTGACATGTTGCCCTGGGGCACGCCGGCACGGGCGGCATCCTCCATTGTCTGCACGGCGGTCTCGCAGGCGTGGCTGGCGCAGCGCATGGCCAGAATCTCATCCGGGCCTTTGACGGCGCGGGCCTTTTCGGTGACCTCTTCACCCTCCATGATTTCGAACCCCTGCGCCTCAAGCGCGCGGAGGCCATGCAGCATGATCTTGTCCACGGCGAGGCGCTTGTTGCCGGGCGCATGTTCGGCCAGCAGCGCGCGCACCTCGTTCGAGAAGACATCGGCGGCCACATCGACCTTGTCACCGCGATCGAAGTAAAACAGATCCGCACCCGAGCGTTGTTCGCGCACCAGCGGATTGAAAGTGCTGAGGAAGGGCGAGTTCTTGTAATCCCAGATCACCATGTAACCATCGGCACATAGCAAAACGGCGCGGAACGGGTTGTGGGTGTTCCAGAGCTGCATGTTGGTTGAATCGGTGGCGTAGCGGATGTTGAGCGGGTCGAACATCAAAAGGCCCGCATAATCACGATCGACGATATGCTGGGTCAGCCGCTCCCAGCGGTAACGGCGCATCGCCTGCAAATCTGGGAGGTGCAGCCCCGCCGCCGCCCATTCGGCAAAGGCCAGCTGCGTCGGCCCGATTTCGATCCGGTCGGCATTGTTGGGGGTGTTGTCCCCCAGCGTAGCCCCTTTCATCGGGTCGATTTTGCGGGTGTCGCGGTAATGGGTGTTCATGGCGGGCCTCTTGCGTTGCTGAGATGGATGGTGGCGAGGGCGCGTGAAGGGCGCTTGCCGGATTGCGACATTTTCAAGCGCCTTTGGCCCGCTGACCTGCGGCGCAGAGGCAGATGACAGGTCTGCGCGCCGGGACCGCTCGACTTGACGGATGCGGCATCGATGCGTAGCAACACCGCACGGCCTATGTGTATCCGGAGGTGCGGTATGAGGGTTCTGGCGGGCGTTCTGGCGCTGTTTTTCTTTTCTGTATCAATGGCCTCGGCACAAGAGGTGCTAGGTGTCTTTGTGACCTACTCGCTGGATATGGAGGGCTCCAAGGTGCGAGGCACGGTGATGACCGCCAGGCTGGAGAAGGGTAAAGAAGTGCCGCAGGGATATTCGCTGAAGCGCGTGGCGGAATTTATCGCCGAGGATTGTGCCAGCGGCAAGGTCGGCAAGATCAAGATGGGTGGCAAGAAAGTGAACCAGCGCCTTGGCTATGTCGGGCAGCGGTTTCGGATGACTTGTCTGGGCGGGCCACACCGCCGCTTTGGGGCGACCGCGGTGAAAGTTGTCATTGCCCGTCAGGCAGATGGGCGCGACCTGGCCGAGTACAGCGTCAGCGAAGACGGTGAAACGACGACAACGCAGCGCTATCGCTGATGCGCCGGGGATCGCGCGCCCCTGTGACAGGGCGCGCGAATTGGGTCAGGTCAGATCAAGCACCAGATGCGGTTGCCCGTCCGAGGTTTTCTGATGCGTGACGCCCCGGGCGTTGACCGTGGCGCGGACTTGCCGGCGCAGCGCGCTGAACCGGTCTGACGTGACCACGTCAATCGGCTGATCAAAGACCAGCGTGAGGTGCCAGTGACCGCCCGCGGCCTCGCGTACGGATTTCAGGCGGGCGGTAAAGGCATGGCCCAGATAATGCCCGGTGACCGTTTGGCCCACTTGCCAGGTGGGGCCGGTGCCAGCGGTCGCCGACAGGGTGTTCCAGTCGCGAAAACCCCATTGACGGGCAATGGTTTCCAGCGCGGCGGCATGGGTGACGGGCGTGCCCTGATCGCCCAGCGTAGCGCGCAGCCGTTTTGCCTGCGCCTTGAGCGCATCACGGGTGGGGAGATTTTGCAGTGTCATGTTTCCAGATCCTTGACGGGTCATCCGGGCGTGTCGATGGGTGTTCGCGTTGCCATCCTGTCCCTTGACCCAAGGTCAGAAACTGGAAGGGAAATAATCAGGGCTTCACCGTGGGCGCGTTGCCCTGCGAACGGCGGGGGCCTGACCCCGTGCAGCGCAAATAGGAAGTGCGGCCCGCGCCGTCAAGGGGCAGGGGCCTTCTGCGCGCTGGCCCATGCGTGGGGCGCTAGTTCTTCTTTTTCTTCTTCTGGACCTTGCGGGTCAGTGGCTGATCCGGGTTGATCAGGGGCTGGACAGCAAAGGGAAAGCTGTCATCCGGGGTGACATGCACCCGTACCGCGTGCATGTGTTTATCGCCAAAGGTTTCCAGAGCCATGATGTTGGGGGCGGTCCTGGGGAAGGGCCGGAACATACGGAATTTGTGGCTGTCGCCAAAGGCCAGCAGCACCGGACGATCAAAAAGCCCGGCCTGCCAGACCAGCGTTTCGGCAAAGAGGCGAAAGCCGGAATGCCGGACAAAGCCCTCGGGATCCCAAGGAGGCGAAAAGCCGAATTCGAACATGTCGGCATGGATCGACAGGACCATTGCTTTGGCATCTTTGGCGGCAGCAAAGCTGTCTTGCAGCCATTGCCGGTTGGCGGCGTCGCGCGCGGCGTATTCCACGGCGGTCTCGGGTCGTGTGGCCTCGAAACTGTTGTTGGAGCCGACGACATGGGCGGTCACGAACATCACGTCATCCAGCATCACGCGGGTATTTTCCGGAAATCCATCCGCGCCCTGATGGGTCACCGCGATCGGGTTCTGGCCAAAACTGGTGTCGGGGTCGGTGTAATAGGTGGCGCGGATGAAATCCAACCGTTCGTTCGGGTCATAGGCGCCGGCCACCAGGCGGTGGCAATCGGTCCATTCATTGTCGCCGGGTGCATAGAGCGTGGGCGCGGTGAAATCGTTCAGGAAATCAAGCTGTTGGCGTAGCTTGTCATCGGTGCATAATGTGCCGCCGGATTTGGTGTCGCCCACATGGATGACCAGCGCCGGATCGGTCGCGTTGATTGCGCCAATCAGGCTGCGGTAGAGATCGGTTGTCCGGGCATTGTTGCCATAGGGCTGATCGCCGACAACGACAAAGCTGAACGGATCGGCGCTGACCTGTGGTGGCACCAATGTGAGGCAGGCAAGAAGCAGCCAGAAAGAAGGGCGCATCGGGTTACCCGTCGATTTTCGACGCCATGATGGCGATGGCTTTCTGGTACACACTGGCGGCATTCCATTGTTTGATGACGGCGAAATTTGGTTGCCCTTCGAGGTAGCCCTGGCCGGGTTTCCATCCCTTCTGGCGCAGGAAATTTGCGGTTGAGGCCATGGCATCGGCCTGGCTGTAGAAATCGACACGGCCGTCGCCATTGGCATCGACACCGTATTTCAGGGCGTTGCCGGGCAGGAACTGCGTATGGCCCAGCTCGCCATGTTTGGCACCCTTGGTGGCGGCGGTGATTGCACCCTTGTCCACCAGTTTCAGTGCACCCAAGGCGTGCGGTACGAAGAAATCCGAACGCCGGCAATCATAGGCCAGTGTGGTGATGGCCGAGACGACAGCGCTGTCGCCCATGAAACCGCCAAACCCGGTTTCCATGCCGTGAATGGCGATCAGAACGCCTGCGGGGACACCGTACTGCTGTTCAAGTGCAGCATAAAAGCCGGGATTGCGGGCCTTGCGTTTGCGGCCCTGCGAGATGATGGCATTGGCACCACGCACCTTCATGAACTTCTCGAGGCTGTATTTGAAGCTTTTCTGATTGCGATCAGCCGCGATGGTGCGGGTGGCATAGCGTGCCTGCGCCAGGGCTTGCAGGCCGCGTTTGCCGACGCCCGCGCGCTTGGCCTCTTTCGCGAAGGCGGCTTTCCAGGTGTCGAACCCGTTTGCGGTGTTGCCGCATTGGGCGGCCTCGGCGCGGGGAGTGGCAGCAAGCATCAGAACCGCGGCGCAGGTCGCCAGAAAGCTGGGATGTGGGAAGGCCATAAATCACTCCTAAAGAGGGTCACAAGGGCGAGTGTAGCGGAGCGGCCAGAGCCCATAAAGTGAATTCTGACAAGTGGTTGGAGACCGGTCGGGTCTAGCCGATCAACGCCTGAAGCAGTGCCAGCGTTTCGGCGGTGGCCTCATTGGCGTCAAGAGCGAGAAACGTGCCGGTCAGGGCAGCGGCCTGTGCGGTCAGGCGCAGGTTTTCGCCCTTGAGGGCGTTGAAGACCAGAAGTGCCGCGCCCACCGGCAGGGCAAAAAGCGCGATAGTGAAAGACACCATCCACACCGATAGGCGCAAGGGGGCCGTTTGCTCGCGGATGTCATCGTCGTCGGCCACGCCGATCCGGTCCGGGTCTGCCAGAAAGGCCGAATAGAGCGTGCTTTGCTTTTCCGCCTCGACCGACAGGACCGCCTTTTGCGACAATTGCGCGTTCAGCATTTCGCTGGTCTCGTCGACATTGGGGAAGATATAGCGCCGCTCAATGATGCCAGCCGGGGTGCGGCTGACGGTCATCTGCGGCTTCGTCGCCGGGTCGGGAGCATCGGGCTGCGTGGTGGCCATGACGAAATCGGCACTGCTGAGGATGGCCCCGGGGGTCACCCATTTGACCTGATCCGCCGAAAGCGACCAATGGAGGGACTTGAGCGCGTGGGCCAGGATCGTGTCTTTGTGGGGGATTTCATCCGCCGGCTGAGCATCGCCGTCGATCGCGACCTCCAGCACCATAGGGGCGGGTTTGGACAGGCCGTCGATCAGGTGATCCTCGAACACGGTGACGGTTACATTGTGATGGCGCGACGAGATGCAGGCCCGGTCACTGGACAGAATGCGCACACCGGTCACGTTCTGCTCCAGCGTTTCGAACGCATTGCTTACGCGGTTCCCGATCTTGACAATGTCAAGGTCACGCAGACCCTGAAAAATCAATCCGGCAGATACCATCGTCGTCTCTGTGGTCATTATCCAGCCCGTTATCGTCTTTTTCTCGGTGTTTTGTCTGACAGGAAATGATGCGAACAATTTGTTTCAAATGCGGAACCATTTGGGCAATCAGGGAAATTTTTGCCCTTTGCGCTGGATTTGGCAACAATGAGCCTATCCATTCGGGTAGGTTTGAAACGAAAAAGGGTGCCGCAATGGGCACCCTTTTCCTGATCATCAAGCTGCGTTGATCAGCAGCTATAATACATGCCGAATTCGACGGGGTGAGGGGTGTGTTCGAACAATTCCACCTCTTCCATCTTCAGCGCGATGTAGCCGTCGATCTGATCTTTGGTAAAGACGTCCCCGGCCAGCAGGAAGTCGTGATCGGCAGTCAGGGCCTCCAGCGCTTCGCGCAACGAGCCGCAGACGGTCGGGATGCCTTCCAGCTCTTCCGCGGGCAGGTCATAGAGGTTCTTGTCCATCGCCTCACCGGGGTCGATTTTCGACTTGATCCCGTCCAGACCAGCCATCAGCAGGGCCGCGAAAGCCAGGTAGGGGTTGGCCGCCGGATCGGGGAAACGCGCCTCGACGCGCTTAGCCTTGGGGCTTTCGGTCCACGGAATACGCACACAGCCCGAACGGTTGCGGGCCGAATAGGCGCGCAGCACGGGGGCCTCGAAACCGGGGATCAGCCGCTTGTAGCTGTTGGTTGCCGGATTGGTGAAGGCATTGAGCGTCTTGGCGTGCTTGAGGATACCGCCGATGAAATACAACGCCTCCTGGCTGAGATCGGCGTATTTGTCACCAGCAAAGAGCGGCTTGCCGTCTTTCCAGATCGACATGTTCACATGCATCCCGGTGCCGTTGTCGCCATAGATCGGCTTGGGCATGAAAGTCGCCGATTTGCCATAGGCCTGCGCCACGTTGTGAATGACGTATTTGTACTTCTGCAGTTCGTCGGCCTGTTTTGTCAGGCTGTCGAAGATCAGGCCCAGCTCGTGCTGGCAGCTGGCCACCTCGTGGTGGTGCTTGTCGACCTTCATGCCAAGGCGTTTCATCGTGCTCAGCATTTCGCTGCGGATGTCCTGCGCGTCGTCGGTGGGGTTGACCGGAAAGTAACCGCCCTTGAGGCCGGGACGATGGCCGGTATTGCCCATCTCATACTGCGTGTCGGTGTTCCACGAGGCATCGACCGCATCAACTTCGTAAGATACCTTGTTGATCGAATTCGAGAAACGCACGTCGTCGAACAGAAAGAATTCGGCCTCGGGGCCCATATAGGCCACATCGCCGATACCCGACGACTTCAGATAGGCCTCGGCCTTTTCCGCGGTGCCACGGGGGTCGCGGTTATAGGGCTCGCCGGTGTCGGGTTCGACCACCGAGCAATGCACGCAGAGGGTCTTTTCGGCATAGAACGGATCGACATAGGCGCTGGAGCAATCGACCATCAGTTTCATGTCGGAAGCTTCGATTGATTTCCAACCTGCGATCGAGGAGCCATCGAACATGAACCCTTCTTCGAGGAAATCCTCGTCAACCAGATCGGCCACGATGGTCACGTGCTGCAGCTTGCCGCGCGGGTCAGTGAAGCGGATGTCGACATATTCGATGCCGTCTTCCGCGATTTGGCTAAGAACTGCGTCTTTGCTCATAACTCAGATCCTTCTTGTGCTGAGAGTGTTTGGAATTACAGCGCGTCCGAACCGGTTTCACCGGTACGAATGCGGATGGCTTGTTCAACAGGGCTGACGAATATCTTGCCGTCGCCGATCTTGTCGGTCTTGGCGGCCTCGGAAATCGCCTGGATGGCGTCATCGACCTGATCGTCGTCCAGCACCACGTCGATTTTGACCTTGGGCAGGAAATCGACCACGTATTCGGCGCCACGATACAGCTCGGTATGGCCTTTCTGACGGCCAAAGCCCTTGACCTCGATGACGCTGAGGCCCTGAATGCCCGCGTCCTGCAAGGCCTCTTTCACCTCGTCAAGCTTGAACGGCTTGATGATCGCTTCGATCTTTTTCATGGCGCTGACTCCTGCGTTTTGATTTCGACCCCTCAGACCACTTCTGTTTCCCGGCCTCAATCGGATAGGGTGGTCGCGCGCGTGTGCGCGGATGCCCGAATGTGTGTTTGCACAAAATTTAGGCATGTTGCGCGAAAAGTGACCGAAACTGAATCGACAGAGGTTAACGAATGACCGAATTGCTGACCGCCGCGCAGATGCGGGCCATCGAACAGGCCGCAATTGAGTCGGGAGAGGTGACGGGGCTGGAGCTGATGGAACGCGCCGGGCGGGGCGTGGTGGAGGCCATTTTCGAGGAATGGCCGGAGCTTGCAAAGACCTCGCACCGCGCCGTGGTTCTATGCGGGCCGGGGAACAATGGCGGCGACGGATTCGTGGTCGCGCGGCTGCTGAAGGAGTGGGGCTGGGAGGTGGAGGTCTTCCTCTACGGTGACCCGAAAAAGCTACCGCCGGATGCGAAGGTGAATTATGAGCGGTGGGGAGAGTTGGGGCTGGTTTCCGCTTGGCAAAAACAAACTGTGGCCGATTTGGAGGCAGATCTTTTTGTTGATGCGGTATTTGGCGCAGGTCTTACGCGCGCTTTGCCTGCTGAAGTAGGAGAAGCCCATTCAGAGTTTTATGCAAAGGGTGCCAGCTTTGGGCGACTGGTTTCGATAGATGCACCATCCGGACTTTGCATGGATAGTGGCCGGTACCTAGGGCGATATCACGGGGCAGTTTATTCATGGCTGAACGTGAGTTTTCACCGGGCAGGTGTCGGTCAGTATTTGGACCGAGGGCCGGCTCATTGCACAAAAAATGTTGTGAAAGATATCGGGCTTGCGGAGGTGGGGCCGGAAACGCCGGTTGTGCTGAATAGCGAACGTTATGCAGAGTTCAGAGGGATTTGGGAACTTTTTAAATCAGACCATGAGCATAAATACTCTCACGGCCACGCGCTGATCCTCTCGGGCGGGTCCGGCAAGACCGGCGCGGCGCGGTTGGCGGCGAGGGGGGCGTTGCGCATAGGCGCGGGGTTGGTGACGATCGGGGTGCCGCCGAGTGCCCAGATGGAGGTGGCGGCGCAGGTGACGGCGGTGATGCTCAGGCGGGTTGAGGATGGCGACGGGCTGGCGGCGGTGCTGGAGGATGCGCGGTTCAATGCGCTCTGCCTTGGGCCGGGGCTGGGGGGTGAGTGGGCGCAGGCGTTGGTGCCGGTTGCGTTGACGGAAGGTGGGATGAAACCCCACCCTACGGTGCGCCGATCAGTGGTGCTGGATGCGGACGCGTTGACGGCATTTGAAGACGCGCCGGAAACACTGTTTGAGATGCTGCATGAAAATTGTGTGCTGACACCCCATGCGGGCGAATTTGCGCGGCTTTTCCCGGATATCGCGGAAAAGCTGAACGCGCCCACCACCAAAGGCCCGGCATATTCCAAGGTAGATGCCACGCGCGAGGCGGCGCAGCGGGCAGGGTGCGTGGTGTTGTTCAAAGGGCCCGATACGGTGATTGCGGCCCCGGACGGGCGGTGCTGCATCAATTCAGCCCAGTATGAGCGTGCTGCCCCCTGGCTGGCGACAGCCGGGTCGGGTGATGTGCTGGCGGGGTTCATCACTGGGCTTTTAGCGCGGGGGTTCGACCCGATGCAGGCGACGGAGATGGCCGCGTGGTTGCATGTGGAATGTGCGCGGTCATTCGGCCCCGGTCTGATCGCCGAAGATCTGCCAGAGGAATTGCCGAAGGTCTTTCGCTCACTGGGGCTGTGATCAATAGAGAGCCTCGGCATCGCCGGGGGATCGTGGCTTTATGCCAGGAGGGGCAATCCTTCAGGCAGCGAGGGCTGCGGACGTGGCCGCGAGGTGGCCTGCCACTTCGAGACCATCGACATAAAGGATATGCGGGTGGTCGAATTCAATTTCGACAATGGTCATGCTGGTCGGACCGAGCGGGGTGATGAATTCCCCATCAATCAGTTGCGAGACCGGAACCATCGCCTGCGCCGTTCCGAAAATCGCCTGCGCACGCCAGTCACGCACCAGAATGCCCTGACCGGCGGGCAGGGTCACATCACGGTCGGGGCGCGTGTGGCCCAGCGATCCGGCTTTGATCCGAACAGCCTTGTCGACGATTTTGTGCTGGCGGACGGCCTTGATCTGCGCGGTGCCGCTGTCGCGGGTAATCACGCGCTGACCGTCACAAAGATCGCCCACGCGCACTTCGCCATCCAATGTCAGAATGATGCTGTCGGCCATCAGGCCTGACGATTCTGTAGGGGGCGTCACGGAACGGAACCCGTTTTCCCGCCCGACCGTTTTCGGTTTCATGGCGTTTCTCGCTTTGTTACTGCCTCAGTTTTTCCAACAGAATATGGCAAGATTGGGTAAATGTCGCGCTTTTTGTTGGGTTGCAGGCAGGGCGAAATGCATACAATTTTATCCTCGCAAACGGCGCAAAGCTTTGTTAGAGAGCGCGCCAGCGGCATGGTTGTGCTGCGAAATGTGCGGGTGTGGCGGAATTGGTAGACGCACCAGATTTAGGTTCTGGCGCCTTTGGCGTGGGGGTTCGAGTCCCTTCACCCGCACCAAATCGAAGATAAGCAGAGAATTGGTTTTAAGCGCGCGACGTGGGCAACCTGCCTGATCCTGCGATCCTGCGCCGCATCACGTCGACCATCTGAAGGTCGTGCAGGGTTGAATCAATCGTGCTGCAGGGCCAGATTTTTCAAAATTGATAAATTTTTCGCAAAAAACGATCTGTTTCCAGACTGGAAAAGCATCAAATATCGGGGCGATTTTGCCCGGATTGGCAGCGCGGCATTGACCAAATGGAAACAAACCCATGGTGAATGAGGCCAGCATTCGCAGGTTGGTCCTGTATTTATGTAAAATCCGTTGGAATACGAAACAGCGTAAAATTGGCTCGGAGAGGCGAACGTAATTCTGACCGATCCGCGCCATATTTCAGCCAATATCGTGCCTTTTTCCTGCCACAATTCGATGGCGATAAGACCCTTGTGCTGTAACGAGTATCTGTCTGTCGGGTTCGTAATATCCTCCCGAAAACCAGATCCCGGATTGTAAAGTGAGCGCGACCGTCATCGCCTCATCCTCGGGAATATTTTGCGCCTGGCAGACAGGGTTTCGAAGGGGTGGAAAATGAATTCTCTGGTTGGTGCCAGGCGAGCGCATGCGCTGTCTGGTGATGTTTTGACGCCGTTGTCGGCAGAAGTTATTTCAGAACGTCAGGTCCGGCGCATGCTGCTTTTTGCCGGATCAGCGGTGTATCTTGTCATCGCATTTACAGGGTTGGGTCTGCTTGGCTGAATTTTGATCATGCATTTCCTGGGTCGGGCGTGGAGAAATCCACGTCCGATCGGGAAAATTGCGCGTGAAATAATGCCTCTTTGCCCTTGCGTGCGGGCAGGGGGGTCAATAGAAGAGCGACTGATTTTGACCGCTGCGGACGCCTCCGCGGCCCGATGCAATGGATGAGGACGAACATGCAGGTCACCGAAACCCTGAATGAAGGCCTGAAACGAGGCTACAAGATGATCCTGTCGGCCAAGGAACTGGACGACAAGGTAATGGACAAGCTGAAAGAAGCGCAGCCGGATGTGGAGCTGAAAGGCTTTCGCAAGGGCAAGGTGCCTCTGGCGCTGATGAAAAAGAATTTTGGTCAGCGTGTGCTGGGTGAAGCCATGCAGGAAGCCGTTGACGGCGCCATGAGCAAGCATTTCGAGGACAAGGGCGAACGCCCCGCCGCCGAGCCTGACGTCAAGATGACGAACGAGGACTGGAAAGAGGGCGACGACGTCGAGATCGAAATGAACTACGAGGCGCTGCCGGAAATCCCGGAAGTCGATCTTAAATCGATCAAGCTGGAGCGTCTGGTTGCGAAGGCCGACGACAAGGCCGTGGACGAGGCCTTGGGCAACCTGGCCGAAAGCGCGCAGGATTTCAAAGACCGCAAGAAGGGCTCCAAGGCCAAGGACGGCGATCAGGTCGTGATGGATTTTGTCGGCAAGGTTGACGGCGAAGCGTTCGAAGGCGGTAGCGCCGAAGATTATCCGCTGGTGCTGGGGTCGAACAGCTTTATCCCCGGTTTCGAGGAACAGCTGGTCGGTGCGAAAGCCGGTGAGGAAAAGGCCGTGACGGTCAGCTTCCCCGCCGATTACCAGGCCGAGCATCTGGCTGGAAAGGAAGCGGTGTTTGATTGCACCATCAAGGCAGTCAAGGAACCCACTGCGGCCGAGATCAACGACGAACTGGCGCAGAAATTCGGCGCCGAAGACCTGGCCGGTCTGAAGGCTCAGATCAGTGAGCGTCTGAACGAGGAGTATGCCGGGGCCGCCCGCGCTGTACTCAAGCGCAAGCTGCTGGACGAGTTGGACAAGAAAGTCAGCTTTGATTTGCCCCCCAGCATGGTTGAGATCGAAGCCAAGCAGATCGCGCATCAGCTATGGCACGATGAAAACCCCGATGTTCAGGGCCATGATCACCCCGAGATCGAACCGACCGACGAGCATAAGTCGCTGGCCGAGCGCCGCGTGCGTCTGGGCCTGTTGCTGGCCGAACTGGGCCAGAAGGCCGAGATCGAAATCAGCGATGCCGAGATGACCCAGGCGGTGATGACGCAAGCGCGGCAATATCCGGGACAAGAGCGTGAGTTCTTTGAATTCGTGCAGCAGAACCCGCAGATGCGCCAACAGCTGCGTGCCCCGATCTTTGAAGACAAGGTTGTGGACTACGTGGTCGAGCTGGCCAAGGTGACCGAGAAGGAAACCACAAAGGCCAAGCTGGAAAAAGAGATTGAGGCGCTGGAAGAGGTCTGATCCTCGGGTGCCAACGCTGAAAATTGAGAAGGGCCGCCCGGGAGAGCGGCCCTTCGTTCATTCTGGCGCGGGGTATTGGTAAAACTGCAATCACCCCCCGGCCTGCACTCGCCCCTGGGGGGTTAGGCGTTGCAGGCTCGCGTCGAATGAAACTTGTCGAACAGAACGCGTTGCAATGCCAGTGCGGCACCACGTTCCTTTTCCGTGAGCGCGGCGTCGATCTGTTCGGTGCAGTAGCCGGCAAGATCAATAATCTTGGCCGAGCTACGTGCAGGTTGTGCCGCAGGTTGATAGTTTTGTGCGGCCAGTATTTCGTCTTCGGCAATGAAGACGTCGTGGTGGATTTCGGCGAACGCGCGGATCCGCGCAATACGTTCTTCTGTGCAATCAAGCAGGGCTGCCAGCGCGGGCACCTTGCCCATGTCGGCCTGCTTGCCGACATAACCATAGGGCGTGTTGCCCGAGCGTTTCAGGATGCGATCCATCAGCGGGTCGATGACGGTAACGATATCGGTCACACCCGCCTCTTTCGCGGCTTCCAGCGAGGCGATCATCAATTCGCATGTCGCATAGGATACCGAGCTGCGTCCCTTGCCGCGCCCCAAACGCTTGGTGTCGACGCAAAAGCGGGTCGATTCCCAGATGGTCGCGCTGCGCAGCGGAGGTTCGCCATTCAGAATGGCCGAGAACACATCCGCCAGCATATGCGGACCGGTGGTTTGAAGTGCCCGGACACAGGAAACGACCCGGCCCTCATCATCAAGGCCGACGGCGTAGGACGGATCCATGTCATCGAACTTATCGCGTTCCATGCCATTCTTGATGGTGACATCCCAGCCCATACGATCGCCAAAGACGCGCGCCCGAAGCCTGAACATTTCGTCCATAATATGTGGGAATTTATGTTTGTTTAGCGCATCTATAACCAAGATCATTGTAAGTACCTCGTGAGTGGTGAGTTGATGTTCACGAGTTTAAAATGATTGTTAATTTTAGCTATTGGGGGAATCCCGTAGGCGATTTTCAGGGTGCCGTAGGGTCAAGTTTCGGGGTCAGCCTGGGCCCACAATACCCAAAGCAATAGCGCGCCCGACTGCCTGCGCCGTGGTCAGGGCATGCAGTTTTTGCCGCGAGGATCGCAGGTGCACCTCGACGGTGCGGTGCGAAATGGACAGGATATCGCCGATATCCTGTTGTGATTTCCCAGCCGCCGTCCATTGCAGGATCTCGACCTCGCGGGTGGAAAGCTGCGGCGATGTCAGGGCCTGCATCAGTGGGTTGGCCTGCATCACCAGATCGTGCACGTTGGCCGCAGCCTGTTGCAGGTCCGAAATTATATGCCGTTTCAGCTTGCCCCATTCGGTCTGCGACAGCTCGCTGGTCACGCTGAGCCCGCCGATATCGCCGTAAGGACCGCGCACCGGGATCGTCAGTCCGGTATCGGTAATGCCGAAATCATGGGCATCGCGAAACACCGCCTTGAAATTCGCAGTATGTTCCAGCCGCGACCAATCCACTGGCGCCACGCTGCGGCGCGCCTCGATCAGGGTCGGGTCGATCCGAAAGAAACCCTGACTGGCATAATGCTGTGTCCAGCGATCATCATAGGTCACATGGCCGTGGGTCGTTCCGCTGATGGGATTGAAGCCGGCATAGGCCACATGATCGAGGCCGAATTTGTCACGTGTCTTCAGAAGGAGCTCTTTGAAGGGATCCTTGCGTTCCGGGACAAAACTGAGATCGAGATGATCCATCAGGTCCGTAATTGCCAATGTGGCCGCGCCCCCTCTAATTGTGCTCTGGTTCGTTGATATTATCCAAAGATTGAAGGAATGAACTCATCGCCAATTTTTGCGCTGGGGGAAGCCGGTTGAATATCTTAATCATTTCAGATGTTTCTGGCAGTGACGGGTCGTTGCTTTCGCCTGCCTTGTCGGCAAAGCCCGGCACTTCCAGGTCTTCGAAAAAATACGTGATCGGAACTCTAAGTGTCTCAGCTATTTTCCACAAGCGCGAGGCAGCAACACGGTTAACGCCGGTTTCGTATTTTTGCACTTGCTGAAATTTAACGCCGACCCGCACAGCCAGCTCAGTTTGCGACAGGCCAAGCAGCTTGCGGCGCTGTCGGATTCGCTGCCCGACGGCAGAGTCAATTCCGTTCATATCCCCAATTTCCTTCCGTTTTTCAACGGTAACGCGTTCCGCTATGAAGCAGATTTTCGCGTCCAGAGTACCGTTATGGTAGAAATTTAGCATGATCGCGCCAAAGTTGTCGACCCGGAGTTGCATGGGAATTCGTACAAATGTGTGATCGTTCGTATAGGGGCTTGTCAGAACAGACAAAAAAACCGCGCGAAAGAAGGCTTCGCGCGGTTCTTAAATTTTACAGCATATGCCCCGAGGCGATCAGCTGTCGTCGTCGTTGTCTTCTGCCTCGGGCAGGACGTCTTCGACTGTTTCTGCCAAGTCGTCATCATCGGACGCAGCAGCACCGATATCGTCGAACAGTTCCGCGATTTCGTAATCTGCGGCTTCTTCTTCTTCGGCAGCGGCTTCCTGGATGGTTTTACCCGACGCTTGCAGCTCGGCCTCTTCGGGCGAGCGGGCGACGTTGAGGGTAATGATGGCGTCAACTTCGGGGTGCAGGTGCACTTCGACCTCGTGCAGGCCAAGCTCCTTGATCGGCTGACGGATCAGAACCTGTTTCCGGTCCAGCGAGAAGCCTTCTTCCGAAGCGACGTTCGCCGCGTCGCGGGTGCTGACGGAACCATAGAGGCTGCCGCCGTCAGACGCCTGACGAATCACGATGAACTGCTGACCGTCGAGGCGCGATGCCAGATCTTCGGCTTCTGTCTTGGTTTCAAGGTTGCGGGCTTCAAGCTGGGCTTTCTGCCCCTCGAAATTGGCGATGTTTTCCTTCGACGCCGTCAGCGCCTTGCCTTGCAGCAGCAGGTAGTTGCGGGCGTAGCCGGGTTTGACATCGACCACATCGCCCATCTGGCCCAATTTGGCCACGCGTTCCAGTAGGATAACTTGCATGTCGCTCTCTCCTTACTTCACAGCATAGGGCAGCAGCGCAAGAAAGCGGGCGCGTTTGATGGCGCGGGCCAGTTCACGTTGCTTCTTGGCCGATACGGCGGTGATGCGCGAGGGCACGATCTTGCCGCGTTCGCTGATATAGCGTTGCAGCAGACGTGTGTCCTTGTAGTCGATCTTGGGTGCGTTGTCGCCCGAGAAGGGGCAGACTTTGCGACGGCGGAAAAATGGTTTTGCAGCCATGACTTATCGTCCTTTCTTCAAGCGTTGATCAGCGACGTTCGCGGCGTTCGCCACGTTCTTCGCGTTTCTGCATCTGGACCGAGGGACCTTCCTCGTGCTCGTCGACCTTGATGGTCAGGACGCGCATTACGTCGTCATGCAGGCGCATCAGGCGTTCCATTTCCTGAATGGCCTCGGCAGGCGCGTCGGTCTTCAGAAAGGCATAGTGGCCCTTGCGGTTCTTGTTGATCTTGTACGCCATTGTCTTGACACCCCAATACTCGTTCTCGACGAGTTTGCCGCCATTGTCGGACAGGACGGTGCCAAAATGTTCGATCAGCCCTTCGGCCTGCGCGTTGGACAGATCCTGACGCGCGATCATTACATGCTCATATAGCGGCATGTTCACTCCACTTCTATCAAGGCGCATTTCAAAGGCGGGTCCTTAACCTTTCGCGACCCGTCCACGAGAGACTGCGCGGTTCAGCATTTCCTGCGAAAGGATGGGCGCGTATACGACGCTTTGCCCTTATGCGCAAGGCCGAAGCGCCCGCAGCGAAACATGGCAGAAAATCGTCTTTCTCGCGCCCCATTCTTGTCGTTTTTCACGCGGAAAATAGGGTTAACCCAGAGCCGAGGACAAGATCATGGTAGCACTTCCCGACACACATATGCCCGATACCCCGATCAAACGCCTGGAGGCGGCGGAAGTGATTGCAGAATCCAGCAGTGCCAGCCCGTTGAAACGCGCCTTGCTGGCCGGGTTCGGGGTTGCCACGCTGCTGGCAGCCTTGGGTGTCTGGATCGTCCCTGTCGACGAGGGTGATACGGCCATGCAACTGGTCAAGCTGGTTTTTTCTGTCTCAATGCTGGTGTTGGGCATGCTTTTTGTCAGTGCGCTGGACAGCCGCCATGCGGAGCCTGAAATTCATCTGGACCCCACGGCACGCCGGTTGCGGATTGTCGAGGTCGACACCCGGGGCAAGGCCCATGTGGCAGGTGATTTTTCCCTTGATGAGCTGTCGGATATCACCCTGCGGGACCGTCATCTGACGGCGCGGGATGCGACGGGTGAAGAGGTGGTCTCGGTCCCGGTCCGCAACGCTGCTGCCGAGCAGGCGATCCGTGAGGCGCTGAGCCAGGCGGCCTGATCCCATTTTGGCGAGTGTTCGCTGATCCACACTAGTTGTTGAGTAACCGCCAATTGCCTTGCGCGCAGGGCACTCTATCTTCTCTGCATTGATATTTCCCACGACCCTCAATGGAGAAGATGATGAAATCGACCTTGTTTGCCGCGGCCTTGGCCCTGAGCGCGACCGCCGCAATTGCGGCCCCGGAAAAATATGTTCTGGACCCCAGTCACAGCCAAGTCATATTCAATTACAATCACTTAGGCTATTCCACCACCTATGGCATGTTCTCGGGTTTCGAAGGTGAGATCATGTTTGACCAGGAAGATCCGGCCAATTCCAGCGTGAGCGTTTCGATGCCCGTCATGTCGATGTTCACCGGCTGGGAAAAACGCGAAGCGCATTTCATGTCCGAAGATTTCTTTGGTGCCGCGGAAGGCGATATGGTAACTTTCACCTCGACCAGCATCGAAGTGACAGGGGACGATACCGCGAAAATCACCGGTGACCTGTCGATGAATGACATCACCAAATCGGTGGTGTTGGATGCAAAACTGAACCAAGTACAGGCGCACCCGATGAAAGACGGTCAGCCCTGGGCCGGGTTTGATGCGACGACCACGCTGAAGCGGTCGGATTTTGGGGTCGACAAATTCGCTCCCTTCGTAAGCGACGAGATTCAGGTAATGATCTCGATCGAAGCAGGCAAGGCTGAGTAAAGTTCCACCACTCACAGCTTGCCGAGGCCGCCTGCGGGGATGCAGGCGGCCTTTGTTATCAAATGGTTAGAGAACGTAGTGCAACTGCGTGAACTGCTGCCGGAAAGCGGATGTTTCCGCCAGCAGGCTGGCCGGATCATCCGCGTTCAATGCGCGGGCGATCAGGGAAGCGAGCTGCTTTGAATGCGCGGCGGTCAGGCCCCAGCGGACAAGTTCGGGCGTGCCGATGCGCAACCCGTTCATATCCCCCGGCACCTCGGCGATGGGCAGGCCGATGCCACAGGCCAGGAAACCGGCCTTGCGCAAGGTTTTTGACGCGACCTGTCCACCCCCGAATGAGGCGGCTTCGATCGCAAATTGATGCGAGTTGGTGAAGCCATGTGCCGCGGCAAAGACGGGCAAGCCTTCGGTATGAAGATCGGCGGCTAGTGATTTGGAAAGGTTAACCATTTCGCGGGCATAGGTTTGCCCGAATTGGCGCCAGTCAAGCATGGTCACGGCCAGTGCTGCGGATTTGGCGGCGTCGAAATTGGCAGTCATGCCGGGAAAGGCGATGGCGTCGAGCTTTTGCGCGATCTCGGCATCGTCGGTCACGATCAGCCCGCCCGCCGGACCGCCGAGGCTTTTGTAAGTGCTCATGTTCATGAAATGAGCGCCTTCTTTCAGCGGGTTACGCCAGGCGCGCCCGGCGATGATGCCGCATTGATGGGCAGCGTCGAACATCACCTTGGCACCAACTTGATCGGCGATCTGGCGGATTTCGCGCACGGGGTGTTCAAAGAGGTTGAGGCTACCGCCGACGGTGATCAGTTTTGGCTTTTCCTTTTTGGCAAGATCGGACAAGCCGTTGATATCAATGGTATATCCATCAGCATGTACCGGCGCATTCATGATCCGTAACCCATAGAGACCAGCGCAGCCCGCGACATGGTGCGTGACATGTCCGCCGATGGAGGCGGGCGGGGCGATGATGGTATCGCCGGGTTTGCAGGTGGCCATGAAGCCGTAAAGATTGGCCAGCGCGCCCGACGGCACGCGGATCTCGGCATAGGATGCATCGAAGATTTCGGCGCTGAGCTCAGCAGCGATAACTTCAATGTTTTCAATTGCTTCAAGACCCATTTCATACTTGTCGCCGGGATACCCGAGTGAGGGGCGAGAGCCGATGCCAGAGGCCAGAAGTGCCTCGGCCTTGGGGTTCATGACGTTCGTCGCGGGGTTGAGGTTGAAACATTCGCGTTCGTGTATGTCACGGTTTCGATCCGCCAAGTTGTTGATTTCACGCAGGATATCAGACGCGTTTTGGCCAGCGGTACGGGTGGCGATGGTCTGGACATGGGCCTCGCAAGGGGCGGGCACCCAGGGGCGGGCGGCAAGGGGCATAATCGTGTCTCCTGATCACGGATTTGCAGCATTTTGCGGCTCATGGCTTGCGGGTGCAAATCAGATTTTATAAATCTTGGCATAGGAAAACTAAGGCTGAAAAATGAGCGTCTCTCCACCCCGTCCCAAAGGCCCGCCGCTGAATGCGTTGCGCGCCTTTGAAGCCGCCGCCCGTCTGGGCGGATTTGCCAATGCTTCCGAGGAGTTAGGGGTGACGCCCGGCGCGATTTCACAACATATCAAAGCCCTGGAGGACTGGGTTGGTGTGGCACTGTTCGAGCGGCGTTCTCAGGGGGTGAAATTGACGGAAACCGGGGCCGATCTGGCGCCGGAATTCGGCCATGCCTTCGATGCGATGGGCGCGGCGGTGCGGCATTTGCGGTCACGGGCAAAGAACCGGACGCTGCATATCGCGGCGCTGCCCAGCATCGCGCAGTTGTGGCTCAGCCCGCGTTTGCCGCAGGTACGCAAGGCCCTGCCCAATCTGGGTCTGTCCGTGTCGGCGACGGAATTACCCCCCAATCTGAGCCGCGAAATGTTTGATCTGAGCCTCTTTTTCAAGGCGCCGGAAGGTCATGGCCGCGAGGTGGTTCTGGCGCCGGATGTGATCACGCCGGTCTGTGCGCCCGAGCTGGCCAAGCAGTTGAAAACGCCAGAAGATCTGGTAGGGCAAACCTTGCTGCACGATGCGCTTTGGCCCGGTGACTGGGCGCTGTGGGCCAGGTCCGTTGGGGTGGATTTGCCGGGTCTGAACCGGGGGCCGAGTTTCAGCCTTTACGCGGTGGCGCTGGAAGAGGCGAAACATGGCGCGGGGGTGTTGATCGGGCACAAGGCGCTGGTGGCCGGGGCACTGGCCCGAGGCGAGCTGGTAGCGCCCTTCACGGCGCAGATCACCACGCCGAAATCGCTGGTGTTGGAAACCGCTGTCCGGCCCAAACCCGGGGACGATCTGGCCCGGATCACGGCATTGCTGGCCGGGTGAGCGGGTTTGTGTGAACTGTGTAAACAATGTACGCGGATTGTGTAAACTCGACCCCTGACGCCGCACGGTTGACCTGACAATCCGTCAACGCGCTCCCCGCTTTCAGATCTTAACAGAAGGTTAATTCGCGGGGCGGGTCCAAAACCATTCCCTAGCACCTCTGGTCAATATTGAACGGGCTTTCCTGAAAACGGAAAAAACTTGTTGGCAGCGACGAATGCCGGTTTCGGGAGGTCCCGAAATCCGGCCTGCATCGCTGAAATGCGGAGGGGCAAACATCGCAATCCTATGGGGCAACGAGCAAACATGACTTTGATTACCCTCGATGAGGCACCAACAGGGCTCAGTACCTCAATCACGTCACTTGAGCGACAGCTTAACGACATGAGAGCCGATCTGGAGCTGCTCCAGGAAAAAATACGCGCCGGGGATCTGGATGAGTTGAAGAACTCGACCAGAGCCATATCCGACATCCGGCAGTGGTTGAAAATTGCAATTGAAGCGGAGGTTAACCTCAATGAACGAAACAAGCGCGACAAGGGTATCGTCCACGACTACGCACTCGACTTCGACACGGCCCGAACTTCAATCGGGTGCCGCCTGGATCGTCTCAGAAGGGCCCGATGCACAGGAAGAGTTTCTAGATGCACTGGATGATGGCGAGCTGCTGGCGCTGCCGTACCTCTTCGAGTTCTGGGCGCTAGAACATCAGCTGCCCCCCGGTGGTGATTGGCGCAGCTGGGTCATCATGGGCGGGCGCGGGGCGGGCAAGACGCGCGCCGGTGCCGAATGGGTGCGCAGCCAGATGGAAGGCGCGAAGCCGCTGGATCCGGGGCCGTGCCGGCGCATGGCGCTGGTGGGTGAGACCATCGACCAGGTGCGCGAGGTGATGATTTTCGGCGAAAGCGGCATTCTGGCCTGTTCGCCGCCTGATCGCCGGCCCGAGTGGCAGGCGACGCGCAAGCGGCTGATCTGGCCCAATGGCGCGACCGCACAGGCGTTTTCGGCGCATGACCCTGAAGGGTTGCGCGGACCGCAGTTCGACAGCGCCTGGGTCGATGAGATGGCCAAGTGGAAAAAGGCGCGCGAGACCTGGGATATGCTGCAATTCGCGCTGCGCCTGGGCGATGACCCGCGGGTTTGCGTTACCACCACGCCGCGCAATGTGGGCGTCCTGAAAGAGTTGCTGGAAAGCCCGACCACGGTGGTGACAAGTGCGCCGACCGAGGCCAACCGGGCGTTCCTGGCCGAAAGCTTCTTGGACGAGGTGCGGGCGCGCTATTCCGGTACGCGGCTGGGGCGGCAGGAGCTGGATGGCATCCTGCTGGACGAGGCCGAGGGCGCGCTATGGTCGTCGAACCTGATCGAGAAGATCCAGATCGACACCCCACCCGAGATGGACCGGATCGTGGTGGCGGTGGACCCGCCGGTGACGGGCCGATCGACATCGGATGAATGCGGGATCGTCGTCGTTGGGGCCCGTATGCAGGGGCCGGTGCAGGATTGGCGTGCTTACGTGCTGGCCGATTGCAGCATTGGTGCTGCCAGCCCCAACACCTGGGCCAACCGGGCGATCAACGCGATGGTCGAACATGGGGCGGACCGGCTGGTGGCCGAGGTCAACCAGGGGGGCGATCTGGTATCGTCCGTCATTCGCCAGGTCGATCCGATGGTGCCGATCAAGGCGGTGCATGCCAGCCGGGGCAAGGTGGCCCGGGCTGAGCCGGTGGCGGCGCTTTATGAGCAGGGGCGTATCCTTCACCTGAAGGGGCTTGGAGAGCTGGAGGACCAGATGTGTGCAATGACCGCACAGGGGTTCGAGGGCAAGGGCAGCCCCGATCGTGTCGATGCGCTGGTCTGGGCCCTGACCGAGCTGATGATCGAACCGGCGGCCAAATGGCGACGCCCTCAGGTCCGCGCTGTCTGATACGGCTGCTAAAGGCATAGGAAAAAGGGCTCTTCGGGGCCCTTTTTTGTGTTGCGAGGCCGGGCTTGGCGGCGGAGCGCTTTGCGGCAAAAACCCCATAGGGTGGGTGAAACCCAGGCAGGACAACGCAGGAAAGAAGACGCTTGCCACGAAAATCCGCTTGAGAGCCTGACAGATTGCAACGGACGTCTTTTCAGCAATACTTTATCGGCATAGGTCGCCAAAAGGGCAACTTTGTCTGCTGTGAGCCCATTGAGTTCGTTTGATTGATAGATAAACTTGAGTAGGATGGTATCCATGACTGCGCGCCCTAAATATATTCTTCATAGCCCACTGTCAGATGTAACCCGCCTCGATACATTCATCGAAAACTGCCTCACTGAAGGCGTCTCTTTGATCGCAGTCTTTGGCTCGGGTAGCGCCGAACTCGAAGATATGATTGACGAAATCATCGTTGGGGATGGTAAGGACGATAGTCGATTCATATGTACTACTTCGCATCCAAATGAGACCTTTGATGATGTTCTGTCATTCGTAGAGGCTTGGGAACTCAACGATGGCGGAGCGATAATTGAGGCTCGCCTTTAATGGTAATGGATAGTCGTACAAACGGCAGCTCCGTCCGCGTTCTTGCATACAGCGGTCCAAGCTTCGTACCCGAATGATTTATTGAAGGCGTCAATTCATCAGGGCAATTTTATTGCTGCTCAACAAATGGATATTGATGACATTCGATCCCTATTTGGAAAGAAATATGATAGCGCGATTGAACAAATGCTAAACGATACACAAGGGCTATTCCGTTGATCTGGAGAAGAGTGAATAACGTGCCTTATGACATTCAACCATTTATCGGTGCTGGTGATATTTGTTTCGGTATGACGCCTGAACAGGTCAGGAGTTGTTTAAGGGGCCGATATAGCACCTTCAAGAGAGGAGGTAGTACAGATGAACCTTCCGACCATTTTGAATCAATTGGCGTGATTGTTTCTTATAAGCTGCCTGGTTTGGTGAACACCATTGAGTTTTACACGCCCTCCAAGCCAGTGTTTGAAGGAGTAAATCTACTAGCCGTATCGTTTCGTGAGATGGTCGATTTTCTGCGAACAAAGGATATGAAATTGAGGGTAGAATTTGATGGGGTCTATTCGGATGAAAATGGTATAGCTGCGTATGCGCCTCTTGCGAAGGATGATCCTGACTCGCCCGTTGAGAGCGTAATTGCTTTCGAAAAAGGTTACTATGACTAGTGATATGGCAAGCGTAGAGAGGGTGCTAACCCACCATTTAGTTTTCATCCGTTAGCTCACCACTGCGATCACCCAAGCCGCTATGCATAGAAACGGCCAAATGCATAACAGTGTTTGAAAGCTCCTCACCATCGGCCACACAGACAATCTTTCGAAACCCCACGCGCCGCCGCCCCCAAAAACCACCATACCCGCTATCGCCGCTCCCAGCACGGCAAACACCGTCGACGAAAACCCACACAGCAATCCAATCAACGGCAGCAAAGTCCGCTCAGCGGACCTTAAGGGGCAATCCTCTGGGTCTTATTTTGATCGACACCATAAGGTGAACGGTTCGCGCCTGAAGCTGCACCATTGGTCTTGTATCACATTGTTGCGGGCACCAAGATGTAGCCATGCAACAAATGAATGAGATCACCACTTACTTCGAGTTTGTACGTCCGTCTTACAACAACCGAGATGCAGGCCATGATTTGCGCCATATTGCTCGGATAATTGAGCGGCTGGATGACCTTTCGGTGGGTTGTCATCCCGCACCAACGCGTCACCTCTTGTTCTTCCTTGCCGCGTTTCACGGGCTCGGAGAAAAGCTGCAAGAAGACTCTGATTTCCGTCAGTTGACCGAGGATTTCTTGAGGCAACTTGGGTGGAAAAGCGATGAAATTCCAGGGGCTTTTGTTGCGCTACAAAGGCATCTTTCAGCGCCGGAAACAACCGAAGAGATGATAGTTCACGATGCAAATTTCTTTGAGGTGACTGGACCATTTGGAATTGCAAAAGCGTTTACCGTTGGCGGGCACTTCAACCAAACATACGAACGCACGTTGGAGATTTTCGAGGAGAATGTTGAAAAGTTGGTTTTTCGAACACCGGTTGGACGCAGCGCTTATCACAATCGAAAAGACTACGCGCGTGCCTTTATCGTGGAGCTTCGCGAAGAACTGAAGCTAAAGCGCTTCGATGAGAACCTTTCACTGGCTGAATGACGACGTCACCCCTTGCTGCGGTCTCCCAATCTCTCAGCCGTGCAGAACGTTCATGGTCTTCTCCATCAACGCCTTATCTCCGGCGGCCAGAACATTGCCGTTCATATCGAAAGACAGGGCATCCCCGTTCCAATCGGTGACAAGGCCGCCAGCCCCGGTAATGACCGCTGCCGGGGCGTAAATATCAAAGGCATCCAGCCCCCCATCCAGCGCCAGATCGACCCGTCCCGAGGCCAGAACCCCGTAGGAATAACAGGACCCGCCATATTGCACGTATTGAACCTGCTCGCGGACGCGGTCGAACTTTGCCTGTTCGGACGCGCTCATGAAATCGCGGTTGCTGCAGGTCGCATAGGCGGTTGCCATCGATGCGCAGGACCGGACCCGGATGGGATTGCCGTTGAACCGGGCAAATGACCCTGCAACCCCGACCCAGCGGTCCGAGGTCATCGGGTGTTCGATCACCCCCACAAAGGGCGCGCCGTTCCAGGCCAGCCCGATCAGGGAGCCGTAAACCGGTATCCCGGCGACAAGGGCCGCCGTGCCGTCGATCGGGTCCAGCACCCAGACAAATTCAGCGTCGGTGTTGGTGTTCTCAAATTCCTCCCCCAGAATGCCATGATCGGGATAGGTGTCCTGGATCATCTCGCGCAGCGCCACCTCGACCGCCTTGTCGGTCGCGGTGACGAATGAGGCATCCTGCTTGATCTCCACATCCGGCGCGCGCTGGCTGGCATCAAGCAGCATCGACCGGCTGCGATCCGCCAGCTTTTCGGCAAAGGACAGGAATTCCGCGTGGGGGGGAAGGTCGGACATCATGCGAGTTACCCTTAGTGTTTGAGGATCTGACTGAGGAAGAGCTTGGTGCGTTCGTTCCTGGGCGCGTTGAAGAAAGTTTCCGGTTCCGCCTCTTCGACGATCTCTCCCGTATCCATGAAGATCACCCGATCCGCGACCGAGCGGGCAAAACCCATTTCATGGGTGACACAGATCATCGTCATGCCGTCGCGCGCCAGATCAACCATCACTTCCAGCACTTCGTTGATCATCTCGGGATCAAGCGCCGAGGTGGGTTCATCAAACAGCATGACCTCGGGCTTCATGCAGAGCGCGCGGGCAATGGCGACGCGCTGTTGCTGTCCACCCGATAGCTGGATTGGATATTTCCCGGCCTGTTCGGGGATTTTTACCCGTTCAAGGTAATGCATCGCCACATCGCGGGCCTCAGCTTTGGGCGTCTTGCGTACCAGTTTCTGGGCCAGCATCAGGTTGTTGAGGATGGTCATGTGCGGAAAGAGGTTGAAGCTTTGAAACACCATGCCAACCTCGCGGCGCACGGCGTTGAGATCCTTGAGATCATCGGTCAGCTCGATCCCGTCGATGATGATCCTGCCCTGATCATGTTTTTCCAGCCGGTTTATACAGCGGATCATGGTGGATTTTCCCGATCCGGACGGGCCGCATACCACGATACGTTCACCCTTGGAGACGTTCAGATTGATGCCCTTGAGCGCCTGAAACGTGCCGAAATGCTTGCCCACCTCCAGCATTTGAATAAGCGGTTCCGGGGATGTCATGTCAGCCCTCTCTTTCGGCATAGCGGCCAAGGTAACGTTCGATACGGGCCAGCAGTTTCTGGATAAAGAATGTGAGGATCATGTAGATGATCGCCAGGGAGATGAAAATTTCATAGGGGGCGTATGTCTGTGCCACAATCGTGCGGGCGATACCGGTCATGTCCATCAATGTGATCGTGCTGGCCAGCGCCGTGGATTTCAACAGGCTGATGATATCGTTACCATAGGCGGGCAGGGCCAGTCGCGTCGCAATCGGCGTGGTCAGGTAGATGAACCGCTGCGGCTTGGAGAGGCCCAGCGCCTCGCCTGCTTCGAGCACGCCGCGATCCACGCCCAGCACGCCGCCGCGCAGGATTTCCGAGACATAGGCCCCGGTGTTCAGGGTCAGCGCCACGATGGCACAGCCGAACGGGTCGCGGAAGATCGGCCAGAGAAAGCTATCGCGGATGAAATCCAGCTGCGGAAAGCCGTAATAGACGATGAAGATCTGCACCAGTATCGGCGTGCCGCGAAATACGTAGATATAGACCTGCGCGGGCCACGACAGGTACCATTTGCCGCTGATCCGCATCAGCATGAGGCCAATCGCCAATATCAACCCCAGAATGGCCGACAGGATCAACAGCTGAAAGGTCAGCCCGATGCCCACCAGCATTTTTGGCAGTGCTTCGGCGATCAGGGACAGATCAAAGCTCATGTCCCGGTCCTCAGCGTGCGCTGGCCATAGCGTTCCAGCGCCATGACCGTCAGCGTGATCACCGTGGAAAATCCCAGATAGATCAGCCCGACCACGATGTACATGGTGAAGGGTTTGCCGGTGGACCCAATCGCCTGTTTGGCGACAAACAATGTCTCGTTCAGACCGATGATGGAAATCAGCGCCGTATCCTTGATCAGCGAAAGCATGTGATTGCCGAACGCCGGTAGCGCCAGCCGCCACATCTCGGGGATGCGCACGTAGATAAAGGTCTGCAGGTTCGACATGCCCAGCGCCCGCGCGGCCTCGATACTGCCGGGTTTCACGCCCAGAAACGCGCCGCGAAAGGTTTCGGTCGCATATGAGCCGACGATCAGCGCAATCGCGATTGTCCCGGCCCAGAAGGGTGGCACATCGAGAAACTTGACTTCGGGGTCAAAGATCTGGGCAATCGCGGTTAGCGTGATGGCTGAGCCGAAATAGAGCAGCAGGATCACAAGGATTTCGGGCGTGCCGCGAAATATCACGGTATAGGCGCCGGCTATTTTCTGGGCGATGCGGTTGTTGGAAAGTTTTGCCGCGGCGCCGACCAGGCCGAATAGGACCATCAGCACCAGCGACGCCAGAAACACTTTCAGAACAACGACCGACCCCCAAAAGAAGTCATCCCACCACCCGGTCAAGACTTCCACAGCATGTCCCTTCGATTAACTGAATTCGGCAGAGCCGGTAGCGCGCCGGGAAGCACGCTACCGCAGGAGACGTTCAGCTGTCGCCCCATTCCTCGTTGTGGATCGGGAAGGGGAAGTACTTAAGTGCGTATTCGGTCAGCTTGCCATCGTTGATCAGCTGCTTGATCGCACCGTTCAGGCGCTCTTTCAGCTCGGGCTGACCCTGCCGCAGGCCGATGCCGACACCGATGCCGAAAAATTCAACTTCGCTGATCGCCGGGCTTATGAATTCGAACCCGCTGCCCTCTTCCTGCGTCAGGAACCGCAAATGCGCCTTCATCGGGTTGGTCATGATCGCATCGACGCGGCCATTGACCAGGTCCAGATACATCGGCTCGGACCCGTCATAAAGCACGATATCCGCATCCGGCAGCTTGGCGTTGAACCAGCTTTCATAAGTTGAGGCGCGCTCCAGCCCGATCCGCAGACCGGCGAAATTTTCCGCAACCGGATTGCCGGATGGATCAAAGAGATTCAGATCCTGCCCCGATTTGCCCACGATCCGACCGACGCTGTCCCGGTAAGGGCCAGAGAAATCTATCTTTTCCAGTCGGCTTTCGGTGATCGACATCGACGCCACGATCAGGTCGAACTTGTTGGCCAGAAGTGCTGGGATCATCCCGTCCCATTGCTGACAGACAAATTCTAGCTCGGCCCCGATGATCTCGGCGACACCCCGGGCGACATCGACGTCATAGCCCGCCAGTTCGCCTGATTCCGTGCGGTAGTTGAACGGCGCATAGGTGCATTCCATGCCCACGCGCAGTTTCTCGGCCGAGGCAGGCGCGCCCAGTGCCAGCACCGCCAATGCGGTTGCCAATAGTCTGGTTCCAAAGTTCATTTTTGTCTCCTCCTTGTCAGAATATGTCGGCCGGTTTCTATCCGGCTTCTGTGACAGTTTGTGATATCTTCTCCAGCGTCCGATCAATTTCGTCCGCAGTATTGTAATGCGCCAGTCCGACCCGCACGACGCCCTCGTCCAGCGGCAGCCCCAGGGCACGGGTCGGTTCATAGGCATAGTTATGGCCGTGCCAGACATGGATGCCAGCCCGGCCCAGGGCAGATGCGATCGTGTCGGGCGACTGGCCGTCATGCCGGAATGACACCGTGGGCACGCGCGCACCGATGCGGTTGGGGTTGACGATACCATAGATCGAAATCCCCGGAATATCCTGCAACCCTGCGATAAAGCGGTTGGTCAGCGGCTCCTCATAGGCGCGAGACGCCTCATAGGCGCGCTCGATCAGCGCGCGGCCTTCGCCGCTGCCGCCACAGGCCTGACCCAGTGCTTCGAAATAGCGCATCGTCGCCGACAGCCCGGCCAGCAATTCATATTGCGGCGTGCCCATCTCGTACCGGTCGGGGCTGGCGTCGGACACGCAGCGACCCTTGTAGGGATAAAGCGCATTCAGCAGCGCCTCGCGCCCCCAGGCGATGCCCATATGCGGCCCGAAAAACTTGTATGAAGAACAGGCCAGGAAATCGCAGCCCAGCGCTTGCACATCGACCAGGTGATGTGGCGCTAGCTGCACCGCATCGACATAGACCCATGCACCCGCCTCCTGCGCGAGGCGCGTCAGGCGCTTCACGTCATTGATCGACCCGGTGAGGTTGCTGGCATAGTTCAGCGCCACCAGCCGCGTCCTGTTGGTCAGCTGCGCCGCCAGATCCTCGGGTTCGACCTGCCAGCTGTCGCGGTTGAAATCGACCCAGCGAATTTCCAGCCCCTTGTCCTTGGCAATCTCCAGCCAGGGCCCGACATTGCCCTCATGCTCCATCCGGCTGATCACGATCTGATCGCCGGGCTGGAACCCGTGGCAGATGCTGCGCGACATGTGAAAGGTCAGACAGGTCATGCTTTGGCCGATCACGATCTCGGCGGCAGACCCTGCGCCCAGAAACGTCGCCATATCCGCATGCGCCTGTTCCCAGACACGATCCGTTGCAACACTGGTGCAGAACCTTCCCCCGGCATTGCTGGAATCATGCAAAAGGTAATGGCTGATCGCGTCGACCACGGTTTTTGGCACCTGGGTGCCCGCCGGATTGTCCAGATAGGTCCGCGCCGCGCCATCATCCGTCACCGAAAGCGATGGGAAGCGGTCACGGATCTCTGAGATCGGAAATTCCATAGCGGTCAACATCCCCGGTGGCGGCCAGATTTCCCGCCGTTTTGCCCAAGTGTCGGTCAAAAACCGCATTGGCCCTATCATCCCAAAGGATGAGGCGCGCCAGAGGTGACTTGATCGAAGAGGGATTGTGTTTGTTAATGGCAGCGCAGAATTGTCTGGACGATGCGCCCCATGAAACATGAAACGCCCGATGCCGCTTACCCGGCGCTGACCGACGCGATGATAATTTCACTTATTGATCTGCTGGGCCGCGACAGCTTTGCCCCCGATCTTGCCGCCACGCTCGAGGCGCAGTTCGGCTACAGCCATTTTCACATCTTTCTCTATAGCGAGAAACTGGCCCCGGCGGCCCTGGCTAGCTGCCCCGATCCCACGACCTATGAGCGCGGGCTGCAAAACTATATTAACTATACTTACGTCATCAATCCCGCCTACCGGGCCTACCGGATGGGCAAACGGGCCGGGGTCTACATGATCTCGGATTTCATCCAGAATGACAGCCAGACATTCATCGACACACATGATGTCGAGGTGCATATCGACGATTCCGAGCCGATCGGCTACCGCACCCCTGGCTGGCCCAAGAACATGGCCGAGGTCATCATCCTGATCAACCTGCCGAACAAGACGACCCTCGATTTCAGCTTTCTGACACCGCTTGGCAGCCAGCAGACCGGGGAATGCAAAGTGTCGCTTGAACGTCTGTTTCCGTTTCTCAACAGCGTGCTGCTGCGCCAGTTCGCGATCAATCCTGGCAGCCTTGACGCGGAACACAGCGTCGTCGGGCAGGAAGACCGGTTTCACGACTTCGGCGGCGATGTCCTGACCATCCGTGAACGCGAGATCGTGCAGTTGATCCTGGTCGGGCACAGCAGCAATTCGATCTCGCTCAATCTTGGAATCTCCATGCCAACGGTCAAAACACATCGCCGCAACATCTACAGCAAGTTGCAAATCTCCTCGCAGGCCGAATTGTTCAGCCTGTTTTTGCTGCACCTCAAATAGGGGAAACGCGGAACGGCAAGCCAAATCTACCGATCCCGTAGTATTTTTGGCTTTCTCGACCCATCTGAAAGCTTTGGCGTTCAGTCAACATACAGTTGTCAGATCAGCCAAGGCGCTCCTTCTGTTGGCGATAGCGGTCATTGGTTCGAATGCAGCGACTGAAATGTACGCCTTACAATCAATTGGTCTTTGTATTTGCGGCGCAGTGAACGAACGGCGACGCGACTACCTTGGGTATTGATCGAATGTGCCTGGTGGATTTTGCGGGGCAATCTTGAAGATTACGGAGCAAAGTGAAAGCTGGTTTTCAGATTTCCCGAATTATTCGGAAATGAATGTTATTATGAGATTGCATTTTTTTAGGAGACTTAACGATGGTTCAGAATAATTTTTCGATTAGTCGGCGGCAACTGGCAAGTGTCGGCATGCTGGCCGGACTGGGAACTTTAGCATGCGCGCCACTTTCAAGCCCGGCTTCTGCACATAGCGGAGGCTTGACGACACTGATTGCTCTGATGACAAGTTCTTTGAAATCAACATCAGAAACGGCAACCAGCACGGTCGAGAACCAGAGAAGCCTTGTAGAACAGTTGTCGAACCAAGGTGAACTTTCGCAAGAGGTTGAGCGTTTGATCGACGTGCAGTTTCAGACACTTGGTGAGCTAAGCCAAGCATTGGTGAACATGGATTCCCTCCTTAAAGAGATCGCAAAAACGGTCAATCAGGACTGCGGATAATTAAGCACACAGACTTCTGAATTAGGTGCTGCAAACAGGAAGGGATTGGTTTCCCAACTGGTGTTTGCACTCTGCGTTACGTGTATTTCACAAGACTTTTCGGCACGATATGTTCGGCGTGGCGCGACTTTCCCTGAACCGGTCATTCGACCGAGCAACCAGTTCGCCGGAACGCATTTTTTTCGATAACCAGCTGGAAAACCAGACAAAACCCTGTTTGAGGGTTGTTTCTTTGCTATGCAGAAATTGGGAGGCGCGACCGGGAACTTCATTACGCGGGTGGGTTTTGAGGTAGTGATCGCTGGGCGCGTCAGGGCGGTCTCTGGCAGGTCGAATTCATTGCGCGCGGTCTGGTTCACTTTCTTTAAACGTTTGGGGGTCTGATGCACGCCAAGCGGGGAATGGCCCGGGTGAGGCATGACGAAGGAGCATCAGCGGATGATAATGGATTTCTTCCGGCAGAAAGGCGCGGCGCAGGATGCGCCCGAGCAGAAAGCCAGCGCCAGCGGACCGGTGATGGCCTGGCAGGGCGCCGGGCGTGTGGCCTGGAGTCCGCGGGATGTGGTGACGCTGACGCGCACCGGTTTCAGCGGCAACCCTGTCGGCTTTCGTTGCGTCAAAATGATCGCCGAGGCGGCGGCGAGCCTGCCGCTGGTTTTGCAGGACGCCACTCAGCGCTATGCCGAACACCCGGTGCTGGGGCTGATCAAGAACCCAAACCCGGTACAAGGCCGGGCAGAGCTGTTCGAGGCGCTTTATGGTCAATTGCTGCTGACCGGGAACGCCTATGTCGAGGCCGTTGGCGGTGACGCCAGTGTGCCGCTGGAGCTTCATGTGCTGCGTTCGGACCGGATGAGCGTTGTGCCGGGGCAGGATGGCTGGCCCGTGGCGTTTGAATATGCGGTGGGCGGGCGCAAGCACCGGTTCAACGTGGCCGAGGGGCATCCCGCAATCTGTCACCTGAAAAGCTTTCACCCGCAGGATGATCATTACGGTCTGTCACCCTTGCAAGCGGCGGCGCAGGCGGTCGATGTACATAATTCAGCCTCGCGCTGGTCGAAGGCGCTGCTTGATAATGCCGCGCGGCCCAGTGGTGCGATCGTCTATCGCGGCGCCGAGGGGCAGGGGTCGCTTAGCACCGATCAGTATGACCGGCTGGTGAGTGAGATGGAAAGCCACCATCAGGGTGCACGCAATGCGGGTCGCCCGATGCTGCTGGAAGGCGGGCTGGACTGGAAACCGATGGGCTTCTCGCCCTCGGACATGGAGTTTCAGAAGACCAAGGAAAGTGCCGCGCGCGAGATTGCGCTGGCTTTTGGAGTGCCACCGATGCTGTTGGGGATCCCCGGCGATGCGACCTATTCGAACTATCAGGAGGCGAACCGCGCGTTTTATCGGCTGACGGTGTTGCCACTGGCGACGCGGGTGTCTGCCGCTGTGGCGGATTGGCTGTCGGGTTTCCAGAGTGATGCGTTGGAACTGAAACCCGATCTGGACCAGGTGCCGGCATTGTCGGCAGAGCGGGATGCGCATTGGAGCAGGATCTCAAAAGCAGATTTCCTGTCGGATGCGGAAAAGCGCAGCCTATTGGGGCTGCCTGCGTTGACGCCTGAGGACCAGGCGGATGGGTGACGCGCCTGAGCGCTACGGGTTTGAATCGTTCGATTGTGCCCCGGCCTTGCGGCTGGAGGCCTCGGAAAAGCTATCGGAGTTGCAATTCAAGGTGCAACGCGAGCGGATCACCCGGTTGGAAGAGATGATCGAGCGGTTGGAAAAACGCCTATGGCTGGCGGTTTATGGTGTCGTTGCGACGATCCTGGCACAGGCCTTTCAGCCTTTGCTTTCGGCGCTGCCGTGACGTGGGTGGTGGGGTGAATTCTAACCCTGCGGCTTGCATGATGTGGATGGATAAGGATGAGAGAGATGGATCTGGATACGGGCCTGGAATGCAAATTCGCGCGATTTGATGACGCCGCGCTGAGCGTGAGCGGCGACAGCCTGATCGAGGGGTATGCCAGTTTTTTTGGCGATGCCGATCAGGGCGGTGATATCGTGACCAAGGGCGCTTACGCGGCCTCATTGACGCGGCTGGCAACTGAGGGACGGCAGGTCAAGATGCTGTGGCAGCACGATCCGGCGCAGCCGATCGGCATCTGGGATGAAGTGCGCGAGGATGAGCGCGGTCTTTTTGTCAAAGGCCGTTTACTGGACAGCGTGGCGCGTGCCCGCGAGGCGGCAGCGCTGATCGAGGCGGGGGCGATTGACGGGCTTTCCATCGGCTACCGCACGGTGAAAGCGACGAAGAATGACAAGGGCCAGCGGCTCTTGACGGAACTGGAGCTGTGGGAGGTGTCACTGGTGACATTTCCGATGTTGCCCAGTGCGCGGGTGGGGGTCAAGGGTGACAGCCTGGACGGCCGCATGCTGCGTGAATTGGCGGCGGCCTTTGAGGACGCGCGTCAGGAGATGGCGCAATGAGATAGCGCCGGGACCGTAACCTCAGAAAACAACAGGAATGAACGATGAGCAAAACCGAGGAATTTTCTCGGCCCGGGGAAGATGTGTCTCCGGTGGCCGAGGTGAAATCTGCCGTGGCGGGTTTCATGAACGACTTCAAGGGCTTTCGGGCCGACATCACACAACGACTGCAACAACAAGAAGAGAAACTGACCATGTATGAACGCAAGTCCTTGGCGCCGCAGCGCCCGCAATTGTCCGCCGCAAACGAGGCCGAGGCGCCGCATCAGAAGGCGTTCAATGCCTATCTGCGCAGCGGTGACGATGATGGGCTGCGCGGTCTGGAACTGGAAGGCAAATCGCTGAACACGGCAGTTGCGGGTGAAGGCGGATATCTGGTCGATCCGCAAACCTCTGAGACGATCAAATCGACGCTGAGTTCAACCGCTTCGGTCCGGGCGATCGCCAATGTGGTGGGTGTCGAGGCCACAAGCTATGACGTGCTGGTTGACCATACCGACGTCGGCCATGGCTGGGCCACCGAGGCCGATCCGACCGCCGAGACCGGCACGCCAGTGATCGACCGCATTACCATCCCGCTGCACGAGCTGAGCGCGTTGCCCAAGGCCAGCCAGCGGCTGCTGGACGACAGCGCCTTTGACATCGAGGGCTGGCTGGCGGGCCGGATCGCCGACAAGTTTGCCCGCGCCGAGGCTGCCGCCTTTGTCGGCGGTGACGGCGTGGACAAGCCCAAGGGTTTCCTGACCCATACCAGCGTCGACAATGATGTCTGGACCTGGGGCAATCTAGGTTATGTGCCGACCGGTGTGGACGGTGATATCGGCGGGCCCGATCCGATCATTGATCTGGTCTATGCGCTGGGCGCTGAATACCGCGCCAATGCGACGTTCGTGATGAACTCAAAAACCGCAGGTGTGGTACGCAAGCTGAAGGATGCCGATGGCCGCTTCCTGTGGTCTGATGGTCTGGCCGCTGGGGAACCCGCGCGCTTGATGGGATATCCGGTGCTGATCGCCGAGGACATGCCCGATGTGGCAACGGATGCCACACCGATCGCGTTTGGTGATTTCGGCGCGGGCTACACTGTCGCAGAGCGCCCTGATCTGCGCGTCCTGCGCGACCCGTTTAGCGCCAAGCCGCATGTTCTGTTTTATGCCACCAAGCGTGTGGGCGGTGACGTGAGCGACTTTGCCGCGATCAAACTGCTGAAATTCGGCACCTCCTAAGCGGTGACGAAAGGACCGGCGGCCACGTGCCGCCGGTCCGGGGCGTGTGTTGTCGTGTTTTAAGCGTTGTCCAACTGCTCCCCTCCGTCCGAGCAACGCTGACAGCACGCGCCTGAAAAACCCAGAGGGTGCGAAAATTCCTGGAGGTTTTCCATGATGTTAATCGAAGAAACCGCGGTACTCCCGGCCGCGCTGCCATTAGCCGAATTCAAGACGCATCTGCGGCTGGGAACCGGGTTTACGGATGATGATATTCAGGACGCCCTTATGGAAAGTTTTCTGCGGGCCGGGATTTCGGCGATCGAGGCGCGGACAGGTAAGATCCTGATCGAGCGGTCTTTTTCACTGACCCTGTCGCAGTGGCGTGATGTCAGTGGGCATCCGTTTCCGCTGGCGCCGGTGTCGGCAATCACCAGCCTTCGGCTCAGGGATCGCGCTGACGAGGAAGAGGTGGTCGACCCTGCCCATTACCGACTGGAGGCAGATGCGCATCGACCAATGATCCGGCCTGCGGGGGCGGTTCTGCCGGTGATCCCGCTGGGCGGCACCGTCGAGATTGGACTGGTTGCCGGGCTGGCCGTTGATTGGGCCGGATTGCCCGCTGATCTGGGTCAGGCGGTCTTGTTGCTGGCGGCACACTATTACGAAAATCGCAATGAAACAGCGCTAGGCGGCGGCTGCATGCCCTTCGGTGTCACCAGCCTGATCGAGCGGTATCGCACAATCCGCCTGTTTGGTGGGGGTGCGTCCTGATGGCGGCAGTGAACCTAAATCGCCGGATGGTGCTGGAAGCGCCCAACCAAGTGCCGGACGGTGCTGGCGGTTTCACCGAGACCTGGGCCGAGTTGGGTTCGCTCTGGGTGGAACTGCGCGCACGCGGTGGGCGAGAAACCAGTGGTGAGGAGACCAGCCTGTCGCAAACGGGTTTCAAAATTTTAGTGCGTGCCGCCCCTTACGGCGCACCGTCACGCCCATCGCCGGGACAACGGTTTCGCGATGGCACCCGGAATTTCAGGATCAGATCGGTCGCCGAATTTGATCAGCGGGGCAGATATCTGTCCTGCTTCTCGGACGAGGAGGTTGTAACATGAGCTATGCAGCCGCAGCGGCTTTGCAGGAGGCGGTTTTCCAAAAACTGAGCGGCGACAGTTCACTGGCTGCTCTGGTGGGAAATGCGGTCTATGACACGCTGCCGGTGGGCAATCTGCCTACCACCTATGTAACACTTGGCCCTGAAGATGTGCGCGACCGGTCGGACAAATCCGGTGGTGGCGCGTGGCATCGTTTTACCATCTCGGTGATTACCGAAAGCGGTGGATTTTACGTGGCCAAGCAGGTTGCCGGTACGATCAATGACGCCCTCGTGGGGGCCGATCTGAACCTGACGCGCGGTCGCCTTGCGGGGCTGCATTTCTTTCGGGCGCGGGCAAAGCGTGAAGGCACCGGCAATCTGCGCCGGATCGACCTGACATTTCGCGCCCGCGTGGATGACACAGCTTAACCTCTCAACATTTCGGAGACGACAACATGGCAGTTCAAAATGGCAAGGATCTGTTGGTCAAGATCGACCTGACCGGCAGCGGAGACTTTCAAACGGTGGCAGGGTTGCGGGCGACGCGGATCAGTTTCAACGCCGAAAGCATCGACGTCACCAGCCTTGAAAGCGCAGGCGGCTGGCGTGAGCTTTTGGGCGGCGCGGGCGTGAAATCGGCCTCGATCAGCGGGTCGGGTATTTTTCGCGACGAAGCCAGTGACGAGCGTGCGCGTCAGATCTTTTTCGACGGGGAAACGCCGCCGTTTCAGGTGGTGATCCCGGATTTCGGCACTGTCGAGGGGCCGTTTCAGGTGACCGCGATCGAATATGCCGGCAGCCACGACGGCGAGGCCACGTATGAGTTGTCCATGGCCTCGGCGGGGCAGCTGAGCTTTACGGCGCTTTAAGGTCATGGCGAACCCCTGGGCAGGAGAGGTGGCGCTGGTCATCGACGGTGAACGGCATGTGCTGAAGCTGACGCTGGGGGCGCTGGCGGAACTGGAGGCGGGGCTGGAGACTGGCACGCTGATCGAGCTGGTCGAGCGGTTCGAGGGCGGGGCGTTTTCCACCCGTGACGTGCTGGCGCTGATTGTGGCCGGCCTGCGTGGTGGCGGCTGGCAGGGACAACCGGCTGATCTGCTTGCCGCCGAGATCGAGGGCGGGCCCCTGGGCGCGGCCCGGGCGGCGGCGGAATTGCTGGCGCGGGCCTTTGCGATGCCCGAGCGCGCATGAACGGTTTCGACTGGCCCGCGTTGATGCAGGCGGGCGTGCGCGGACTGGGGTTGAGGCCCGCTGAATTCTGGGCGCTGACACCCGCCGAGCTGAATCTGATGCTGGGACGAGAAGGGGGCGCGGCCCCCCTGGCGCGGGCGCGGCTGGACGAGTTGCTGAGCGCGTATCCGGACAAAAAAGGAGTGAGTGAGGATGGACCACACTGAACGAATGGACGAGCTGGATCTGCAGATTGATCAGCTGGATCAGTCTCTGGGGCAGGCGACCACGATGGCCGCCGCTTTCAATACCGAACTTGAGCGGGTCAAGACCACGTTTTCCGGCGCCGGTCAGGATGTAAAGGCGTTGGATACCGGCATCAGCCGCGGTCTGCGCAGCGCGATCAAGGGCGCGGTTCTGGATGGAGACAGCCTGTCAGACAGTCTGCACACTTTGGCAAATTCGATGGTCAACAGCGCATTCAATTCCGCCGTCCGGCCCGTTGCCGATCATGTCGGTGGCCTGGTCTCGCAGGGGATCGGCAACCTGATGGGGGGGCTATTTCCTTTTGCCAACGGCGCCAGCTTTTCCCAAGGCCGGGTGCAGCCCTTTGCCAGCGGCGGTGTCGTCGACGGACCAGTCACCTTTCCAATGCGGGGCGGCACCGGACTGATGGGCGAAGCCGGACCCGAAGCGATTATGCCGCTGAGCCGCGGGGCTGACGGCAAGCTGGGCGTCCGGGGTGCGGGTGGCGGCGGCAATGTCAGCGTGGTGATGAACATCAAAACGCCCGACGTGCAGGGCTTTCGCCGGTCGCAGGCGCAGATCGCGGACCAAATGGGCCGCGTGATCGGGCGCGGCGGGCGAAATCGTTAGGAAAAAGGGGAAAAGCGGATGGGTTTTCATGAGGTACGTTTCCCGGCAAGCCTGAGCTTTGGTTCGGTCGGGGGTCCCGTGCGGCACACTGATATCGTGGCGCTGGCCAATGGGTATGAAGAACGCAACACGCCCTGGGCGCATTCGCGGCGGCGCTATGATGCGGGTATGGCGATGCGCGGTCTGGATGATATCGAGGCGCTGATCGCGTTTTTCGAGGCGCGGCGGGGACAGATGTATGGCTTTCGCTGGAAGGACTGGGCAGATTACAAATCCTGTAATGCCTCGGCTGGGCCGCATTTCGATGATCTGGTGATCGCCACGGGTGACGGCACCGAAACCGGGTTCCAGTTGTCGCGGCTCTATTATTCGGGGGGGCATTCCTACACCCGTCCGATCACCAAGCCGGTGGCGGGCAGCGTCCTGGTGGGGCTTGACAATGTCGAGCAGCAGGAGGGCCCGGATTTCACCGTCGATACCACCACCGGTCGCGTCATCTTTGCGACACCGCCAGCCGCGGGCCAGGCGATTACTGCCGGGTTCGAATTTGATGTGCCGGTGCGTTTCGACACCGACCGGATCAATATCAGCATGGCCAGTTTCCAGGCCGGAGAAGTGCCCGACGTTCCGGTGATCGAGGTGCGCGTATGAGCGATTTCAATGCAGCGCTGAAGGCGCATCTTGAAACCGGGGTCACCACCACCTGCAATTGCTGGGCGCTGAGCCGGCGCGACGGCGTTGTCCTGGGGTTCACCGATCATGACGGCCCGCTGAGTTTTGCTGGCATCAACTTCAAGGCCGATGCGGGTATGAATGCCCTGGCCCTGCAGCAGACCACCGGCTTGTCGATCGATAACACCGAGGCGCTGGGGGCGCTGAGCAGCACCGCGATCCGGGAGGAAGACATCGAGGCGGGCCGCTACGATGGTGCCGAGATCCGTTCCTGGCTGGTCAACTGGCAGGATGTCAGCCAGCGGCAAATGCAGTTTCGCGGTACGATCGGAGAGCTGCGGCGCCGGGATGGTAGTTTCGAGGCAGAACTGCGCGGTCTTACTGAGGCGCTGAACAAACCGATCGGGCGGGTCTATCAGCGGCCTTGCGGGGCCGTTTTGGGCGACAAGGCTTGCGGGTTTGATCTGAACACCACAGGGTTTTTCGAACTGCGCGTGGTAGAAGCCGTCGAAAATCGTCAGGTTTTTCGCTTTTCCACCCTGAGCGGCACCCCCAGGGGCTGGTTCAATCATGGCCGGCTGGTGATGCTGGACGGGGATGCGCAGGGGTTGATCGGGCTGATCAAGCGCGACGTGATCGACGGCAGCGAGAGGGTGATCGAACTTTGGCAGTCGATGCGCGCGAATGTGGTACCCGGCAACCAGTTGCGGCTTGAGGCCGGTTGCAGCAAGCGGATGCAGACCTGCAAGAAAAAATTCGACAATCTGGTGAATTTCCGCGGCTTTCCTGACCTTCCCGGCGATGACTGGTCCATCGCGGCACCGCGCCAGTCCGGCGTTCTGTCGGGCGGGAGCCGCCGCTGATGGCTGGAATCGGTGATAAGGTCGTGACCTCGGCCCGGGGGTGGATCGGGACGCCCTATCGGCATCAGGCGTCGCGCAAGAATGCAGGCACGGATTGTCTGGGCCTGCTGCGAGGGGTCTGGCGCGAGGTTCTGGGCGTTGAGCCCGAGCGCCCGCCTGCCTATTCGAAAGACTGGTCCGAGCCGGCAAATGTCGAGACGCTTTGGACCGCGGCGGCGCGCCATCTGATCCCAAAAGAGCTTGATGATGAAGCGCCGGGTGACGTGCTGTTGTTTCGGATGCGCGAAGGATCGGTTGCCAAGCATCTGGGCATTGCGGGACGGGTTGGTGACGACGCCAGTTTCGTACACGCATATTCGGGTCATGCAGTGGTCGAAAGCCCGCTGAGCGCCCCCTGGCGACGCCGCATCGCGGCGCGTTTCAAATTCCCCGAGGAGAAAAGATAATGGCGACAATTCTTCTTTCGGCCGCAGGCGCGGCGGTGGGCGGCTCGATCGGCGGGTCAATTCTGGGTCTGTCGACGGCAGCGATCGGGCGGTTCGCCGGTGCCTTGATCGGACGGTCGATTGACCAGCGATTGCTGGGCGAGGGATCAGAGGCGGTCGAAACCGGTCGGGTGAACCGGATGCGCCTGACCGGCGCGGGCGAGGGCGATCCGATTGCGCAGATTTACGGGCGGATGCGGGTATCCGGACAGGTGATCTGGGCGACCGAGTTCCGCGAGGATGTGACCGTGACGCCGGGAAGCAGCGGCGGCAAAGGCGGCTCACCCAAACCGCCGACACCGGAACAGCGCGAGTACAGCTATTCGGTCAGTCTGGCGATTGCGCTCTGCGAGGGAAAGATTTCCAATGTGAACCGGATCTGGGCCGATGGCCGCGAGATCTGGCGCAACAGTCTGAACATGCGCGTCTACAAGGGTGGACCCGCGCAACTGCCCGACCCTAAGATGGAGGCGATCGAGGGCGCAGGCAATGTGCCCGCCTATCGCGGCGTTGCATATGTGGTGATCGAAGATCTCAACCTGGGGCCTTTTGGCAACCGGGTACCGCAGTTCAATTTCGAAGTCAGCCGCCCGTCCCCGGTAAATCAGCCCGGTGCCGATGTGGACCCGCCGCATGCGCTGAAAGGTGTGGCGCTGCTGCCGGGAAGCGGTGAATACGCTTTGGCAAGCACCGCCGTCAGGATGAATTACGGCCCTGGAGCGGGCCAGATCAACAACATCAATTCCAAGGCCGGAGTTCCCAATTTCACCGCGTCCCTGAGGGATTTGCAGTCGGAATTGCCCAATTGCCGGTCCTCATCCTTGATCGTGACCTGGTTCGGCAGCGATCTGCGGTGCAAGCATTGCAACATTCGGCCGAAATGCGAGCAATCTGCTGTGGATTCGGTGAATATGCCCTGGCAGGTCTCCAGCCTGGATCGATCCAATTCGCTGCAGGTACGACGTGATCCGGATGGCAAGAAGCTGTTTGGGGGCACCCCGGCGGATGCCTCGGTGGTCGAAGCGATCAAGGCATTGAAACAGGCCGGCCAGGATGTGATGTATTATCCGTTCATCCTGATGGATCAGATCGAGGGGAATGGCCGCCCCGATCCCTATAGCGGCGCCGCGCATCAGGCGCCGGTGCCATGGCGCGGGCGCATCACCACAACGAAAGCGCCGGGTCAGCCGGGCAGCCCGGATGGCACTGCCACCGCCGAAGCCGAGGTGGCAACCTTCTTTGGCAATGCCAAGGCCAGCGATTTTGAAATCACCCCCAACAATTTCACCCTGTCCCTGGGCACAAGCGTGCCGGGTATGCTGGGCCATGTCGGGCCGGTTCATCACAGCCCGGTCAGCTATACCGGCCCCGAAGATTGGGGCTATCGCCGGTTCATCCTGCATCAGGCGGCGCTTTGTGCCGCGGCGGGTGGCGTTGAAAGCTTCTGCATCGGCTCCGAGATGCGCGGCCTGACCCAGATCAGGGGGGCCAATAACAGCTTCCCTGCCGTGGCCGAGCTAAAGAGCCTGGCCGCGCAAGTGCGCAGCCTTTTGGGGCCAGGCGTCAAGATCAGCTATGCTGCCGACTGGTCGGAATATTTCGGCTATCAGCCCGATGACGGAAGCGGCGACCGTTTCTTTCATCTGGATCCGCTTTGGGCCGACCCGAACATCGATTTCATCGGAATCGACAATTACATGCCCCTGTCTGACTGGCGCGATGGCCACGACCATGCCGATGCGGCGTGGGAAACCATCTACGACATGGGGTATCTGCAGTCCAATATCGAAGGCGGCGAAGGCTATGACTGGTACTATGCCTCGCCCGAGGATGAAAAAGCCCAGATCCGCACGCCGATCACCGACAATGCGCATGGCGAACCCTGGGTCTGGCGCTACAAGGATATTCGCAACTGGTGGCTGCATTCGCATCATGACCGAGTGGGTGGCGTGCGCTCTGCCACAAAGACGCCCTGGATACCGCAATCGAAACCCATTCGCTTTACTGAATTCGGGTGTGCCGCGATTGACAAGGGGACCAACCAGCCCAACAAGTTTCTTGATCCGAAATCGTCAGAATCAAAATTCCCAAAGTTTTCATTGGGTTACCGTGACGAGTTAATCCAGTTACAATATCTGCGCTCGATGCTCGGCTACTGGACGAACCCGGCCAATAATCCGATTTCTTCCAGATATGGCAAACGCATGCTGGATATGGAACACGCCTATGCCTGGGCTTGGGATACGCGGCCGTTCCCGTATTTTCCCAACAATCGCGGACTTTGGTCGGATGGTGCGAATTTCCCGCGCGGTCACTGGCTGAACGGGAGGATGTCGTCCCGCACGCTGGCGTCGGTCGTCGAGGAAATCTGTACCGACAGTGATATGAAACATCTGGACACGAAAAAACTGCATGGGCTTGTGCGCGGCTATTCGGTCGATCAGACCGGCAAGGCACGTTCTACCTTGCAGCCCCTGATGCTGTGCGCTGGCTTCGATGCGGTAGAACGCGGCGGAAAACTGGTCTGCCGCAACCGTGACGGGCATGCGAATGCGGTGATCGCCGGCGGTGGCATGGTCCGCGATCCGGAAAACGATTCCGTCATTGAGACCACCCGTGGCAGCGTGGCCGAGTTGCCGGGCCGGGTCAGGTTGCGCTTTATCAACGCCGATAGCGAATTCGAAGTCCTGGCCGAAGAGGCGGTCTTGCCCGATGAAGATAAGCAAGGCATCTCGAATTCCGAGATGCCCATCTGCCTGACCCGGGGAGAAGGGCGTCAGACCGTTGAACGCTGGCTGGCCGAGGCGCGGGTGTCGACCGATACGGTGCGTCTGACCCTGCCGCCGTCGCGCATGGATATCGGTGCCGGCGACGTGGTCGAACTGGAAGAGGCCGGTGGCGTCGGCTTGTTCCGTGTCGACCGTGTCGAGATGATGGGAAATGCTCAACGCGTTGAAGGGGTCCGGATCGAAGCAGAAAGCTATCTGCCGCTCGAGGTGGACGAAGAAGACCCGAAACTGTTGCGCTTCACGCCACCCACCCCGGTGACACCGCTGTTTCTTGATCTGCCGCTCCTGACCGGCGAAGAGGTGCCTCATGCCCCCCATGTCGCGGTGATGGCAGACCCTTGGCCCGGATCGGGTGCGCTTTATGCGTCGGACACTGATGCGAACTATCAGCTGAACAAGATCATCCCGGCGCGTGCGCCCGTCGGCATAACAGAAAACGCGCTTGCGCCCTGCCGGTCGGGTCTGATCGACCGGGGCGAGGGGTTGATCGTGAAAATGCGTTTTGGAACCATGGAAAGCGTGGTGAATGACGAGTTTCTTGCCGGTGCGAATATATGCGCGATCGGTGACGGGGCTCCCGACGGTTGGGAATTGTTTCAGTTTCGCGATGCAGAGCTGATCGACACCGATACCTATCTGTTGCGGCACCGCCTGCGCGGCCAGTTCGGCACCGAGGCGTTGGGCAAAGATGCCTGGCCCGCCGGATCGTTCTTGGTGCGGCTGGATGGAACTGCCATTCAGATCAACATGGCCGAGGGTAAGCGCGGGCTGGTCCGGCATTACCGCGCGGGTCCGGCAAACCGGCCTCTGGATGATCCATCCTATCAGCATGGCGAACTGTCATTCGATGGGATCGGCCTGAAACCCTATAGCCCGGTGCATCTATGCGCGGTCCGGCAAAACGGTGGTGATATCCGGTACAACTGGATCAGGCGCACTCGAACCGGCGGTGACCGCTGGGACACGCCCGAGATACCATTGAATGAGGAAAGCGAACAGTACCTGCTGCGGGTCAAGCAGGGCACAAATGTGCTGCGCGAGGAAATGTTGAGCACTCCGGAATGGATCTACTCGGCGGTCGCACAATCCGAAGATGGTCTGACTGGCGCGTTCGAGCTGGAGGTGGCGCAGGTTTCAGCCAGTTTCGGTCCAGGCACCTTTGCCGTGTTGGCACAGACGGCCTAGCCTTTCGCGCATGAAATGCATTTTGCGGCGGCGGGATCAAGCTCAAGTCTTTTGAGCGAGATCTCGTCGCCGCAATCATCGCAATAGCCAAATTCACCCTCTTCAAGGCGTCCAAGCGCCGCTTTGAGCCGGGTTTTCTCGGATCGGCGGCGGGTGGCCTGGGCCTTGGCCATCGCCTGATATTGCAGGGCATCCATCCGGCTGAGACGGCCAACCGACTGCTGATCCAGCTCGACCGTGGCTTGACCGGCCTCTCCCAAGGCGTCCTCCTGCGCGATCTCGGCAAGGCGCGCCTGGATAAGATCGCGGAATTTCACTTCGTCAGTTGCATTCAATTTGCTTATCCCCGCAATCACAGCTTTGCATTTTACCATCCGTGCCTATCTGTTATAGTCAAGGCCTGCCAAAGGAGCCTGCATATGGTTGAAACACGTGCAAAACTTGCCCAGCTTGATCCCGTCTGGGCGCAGATCATCAGCGAGGCACAGGATGCCATTGAATCTGAGCCGCTTTTGGGTGGCCTGGTGCATTCCAGCATCCTGCACCACAAAAGCATCGAATCGGCGCTGTCCTACCGGATTTCACTGAAGCTGGCCTCGACTGAGATGTCCGAGCAGATTCTGCGTGAAATCTGCGATGAGGCGATGGCGATGGACCCGGAAATAGCGCTGTCGGCACGTGCTGATATCGTTGCGGTGAACGACCGTGACCCCGCCTGCGACCGGTTCATCCTGCCCATGCTCTATTTCAAGGGCTTCCAGGCAGTGCAGGCGCATCGTGTCGCGCATTGGCTGTGGGATCAGGGCCGCAAGGATCTGGCGCGTTTCGTGCAGATGCGCTGCTCCGAAGCGTTCGGCGTTGATATCCATCCTGCCGCGAGGATCGGCAAGGGCATCATGATCGACCACGCCCATTCCATCGTGATCGGCGAAACCGCCGTGGTGGGTGACAATGTGTCGATGCTGCACTCGGTCACGCTGGGCGGCACCGGCAAGGAAGAAGAGGACCGCCACCCCAAGATCGGCAATGGCGTACTGATCGGGGCAGGGGCCAAGGTGCTGGGGAATATCCGTGTTGGCAATTGCAGCCGCGTGGCCGCAGGTTCCGTCGTGCTGCAGGAAGTGCCCCCCTGCAAGACTGTCGCAGGCATTCCAGCCAAGATCGTCGGTGAGGCCGGTTGCGATCAGCCGTCGCTGACCATGGATCAGTTACTGCAGACGGCTCCCTGTCCTGAAGATCTGTCCTAGCTCCGCCTCATTGAACTCAAGAAAGCCCCGGGTGCATCTTGCGCGACCGGGGCTTTTCTTTTGCTTCGACAGGGCGCGTTGCAGACTTTCTTGTAACGGCTATATCTAGACGGATCAGATTTGCCCTACTGCAAGTGCGGGCGACTGGCTGGTTCCCGGAAACACAACGCTTTGCGCCTATTTGTCGAGGATCTGGATCGCGATCTGCGGCGCGGCCGAAAACGGCTGGGTTTGGTCCTCAACATCGCTGGCAAAAAGAAGCGGCCACTGAGCAAGGGCGCTTAAGGCTATGGCGCTGGACAGAAAAACGGTTTTCATGACGAAGCTCTCAATTGCTGATGCGTTGTTCTCAGCCGGATATGGGGCATTTGTGACGTGTCATTCAAAAGCAACCGGTTTGCGATAGTTTGTTATCAGATATCAAATCACGGCAAGAAGTTGGTATTTAATGGTTTTATCAAATCTTATCCAAAACGGTTAATTGGGACCGTAGCCCATCCGATGAATGAACGGATCCGTTCATTACCATTCCAATGAAAACGGCGCCGGGAGGTTGCCCGACGCCGATCTGTCGTGTTCTTGCCCTTATACTTAGTGGGAACGCTGCCTGTGTCAGGCCAGCATCACCATTGGGTTTTCGAGGTTTTGCAGGATCTGTTCCAGCAATTCCGCGCCAAGGGCACCGTCGATGACCCGGTGATCGACGCTGAGCGTAACAGACATGACTGTTGCGACGGTCAATTCGCCATCATCGCCAACAACCGGTTTTTTCTTGCCGCCGCCCACCGCCAGGATCGCGCCGTGGGGTGGGTTGATGACCGCGTCGAAATTGTCGATGCCGAACATGCCCAGGTTCGAGATGGCAAAACTGCCGCCTTGGTATTCCTCGGGCGCAAGCTTGCGGTCACGGGCGCGGGCGGCCAGGTCTTTCATCTCGGCGGAAAGCGCCGAGAGAGATTTCATCTCGGCATCTTTCAGCACCGGCGTGAACAGACCGCCTTCGATGGCCACGGCCACGGCGACGTCCGAGGGTCGGAGGCGCAGCACCTTGTCGCCGGCCCAGACCGCATTGGCATCGGGGCAGGCCTGAAGCGCCAATGCGCAGGCTTTGATGATGAAGTCGTTGACGCTGAGCTTGACGCCGCGCCCTTCGAGTTGCTTGTTGAGTTGGCTGCGGAATTTCAGCAGCGCATCCAGCTTGATGTCGCGACGCAGGTAGAAATGCGGCACGGTCTGCTTGGCCTCGGTCAGGCGCGCGGCGATGGTCTTGCGCATGCCGTCGAGCTTGACCTCTTCGTAATCGCGGCCCTGATACATCGCGGCGATGGCATCGCCGGATGGCCCTGATGGGGTCGGGGTGGCAGCGGGTGACGCAACCTTTTCCGCGGGGGCGGGTTTGTCTGACGGTTTGGCACTTTCGACATCTGCCTTGACGATCCGGCCATGGGGCCCAGAGCCCTTGATCTGGCTGAGATCGAGTCCCTTGTCCGCAGCAATCCGGCGCGCCAGAGGGGACGCGAAAATCCGATCTCCGCTGGCGGCTTTCGGGGCAGGGGGAGCGGCCTTCTCGGTGGCAGCAGGTGCCGCCTCCTCGGTGGCCGCGTCGGCCTTGGCAGCCTCCGGCGCGGGTTCTGACGGCGCCGATGTGTCGCCGATGTCGTCCGCGCTTTCACCGTCTTCCAACAACACCGCGATCGGGGTGTTGACCTTGACCCCTTCGGAGCCTTCATCGACGAGAATCTTGCCGATGGTGCCTTCGTCGACGGCTTCGAATTCCATCGTCGCCTTGTCGGTTTCGATCTCGGCCAGCAGGTCACCGGAACTGACGGTATCGCCTTCCTTGACCAGCCACTTGGCAAGCGTGCCCTCTTCCATCGTGGGGGACAGAGCGGGCATGAGTATTTCAGTAGGCATATCCCGTGTCTCCTTATCTGTATGTGACTTGTTTGACGGCCTCGATCACCTCGGCGGTCGAAGTTAACGCCAGTCTTTCAAGATTGGCTGCATAGGGCATTGGTACATCTTTGCCAGTGCAATTGATGACCGGCGCGTCGAGATAGTCAAAGGCGCGTTCCATCAGTGTTGCCGTAATGTGATTGCCGATAGACGCGACGGGCCAGCCTTCTTCGACGGTGACGCAGCGGTTGGTTTTCATCACCGATGCGACGACCGTGTCGTAATCCAGCGGGCGCAGGGTGCGCAGGTCGATCACCTCGGCGCTGATGCCGTCTTCAGCCAGCTTTTCCGCCGCCTCGAGCGCGTAGGTCATGCCAATGCCGAAGCTGACGATGGTGACGTCCGTGCCCTCGCGGTGAATGCGCGCCTTGCCGAAGGGAATGGTGAAATCATCCAGCTTGGGAACCTCGAAGGACTTGCCGTAGAGTATCTCGTTTTCCAGGAACACGACCGGGTTAGGATCGCGAATGGCGGATTTCAGCAATCCCTTGGCGTCGGCGGCCGAATAGGGCTGCACCACCTTGAGACCGGGCACCTGCGCATACCAGGCAGCATAGTCCTGGGAATGCTGCGCGCCCACCCGGGCGGCAGCGCCGTTGGGGCCACGGAAGACGATCGGGCTACCCATCTGGCCGCCGGACATGTAAAGCGTCTTGGCGGCCGAGTTGATGATCTGGTCGATCGCCTGCATGGCGAAGTTCCAGGTCATGAATTCGACAATTGGCCGCAGACCGCCCCAGGAGGCGCCGACGCCGATCCCGGCGAATCCGTGCTCGGTGATCGGGGTGTCGATCACGCGTTTGGCGCCGAATTCATCTAGTAGGTTCTGGGTGATCTTGTAGGCGCCCTGATATTCAGCCACCTCTTCGCCCATGACGAACACCGACTCGTCCCGGCGCATTTCCTCGGCCATGGCCGAATTCAGCGCCTCGCGCACGGTCATCTTGACCATTTCGGTGCCCTCGGGCCAGTCGGGGCTGGTGTCGGGGGCCGGAGCGGCGGCAGGGGTTGCGCCTGCAGAGGCAGTCGCCGCAGGGGCCTCGGCCGCTGGCGCAGCTTCAGTCGGGACAGACGCGCTGACATCGCCAATGTCATCGGCGCTTTCGCCTTCTTCCAGCAGGACCGCGATGGGGGTGTTGACCTTAACTCCTTCGGTTCCTTCGTCGATCAGGATCTTGCCGATGGTGCCTTCATCGACGGCTTCGAATTCCATCGTTGCCTTGTCGGTTTCGATCTCGGCCATGATATCGCCCGAGTTAACGGTATCGCCCTCTTTCACAAGCCATTTGGCCAGAGTACCTTCTTCCATCGTCGGAGAGAGGGCGGGCATAAGAATTTCGGTAGCCATTGTCTCGTCTCCTCTTCAGGCGTTCTGCGGTGCAATGTCGGTGATGATGTCGGTCCACAGCTCTTCGACTGCGGGCTCCGGGCTGTCCTTGGCGAAGTCGGCGGATTTGTTGACGACGCTTTTGATCTCTTTGTCGATGGCCTTGAGGTCTTCTTCGCTGGCGTGTTTGCCGGACATCAACAATTCGCGCACATGTTCGATGGCGTCTTTCTCTTCGCGCATCTTCTGCACTTCCTCGCGGGTCCGGTATTTGGCCGGGTCTGACATCGAGTGGCCGCGGTACCGATATGTCTTGACCTCAAGAATATAGGGGCCTTTGCCCGCTCGGCAGTGCGCCACGGCTTTTTCGCCCGCCTCTTTAACAGCCAGCACATCCATGCCGTCAACCGCTTCGCCAGGAATGCCAAACGCCGCGCCGCGTGTGTAGATATCGGGGGTAGAGGTTGAGCGTTTCTGAGAAGTCCCCATCGCGTATTGATTGTTCTCAATCACAAAGATCACCGGCAATTCCCAGAGCGCTGCCATGTTGAAGGTCTCATAGACCTGCCCTTGGTTGGCTGCGCCATCGCCGAAATAAGTGAAGGTGACATTGTCATTGCCCTTGTACTTATCGGAAAATGCCAGGCCGGCACCTAGTGGTACATTGGCCCCGACGATACCGTGCCCGCCATAGAAATGCTTGTCGGTCGAGAACATATGCATCGAGCCGCCCTTGCCGCGTGAGTATCCGCCCTCGCGGCCCGTCAGCTCGGCCATCACGCCATTCGGGTCCATGCCGCAGGCCAACATATGGCCATGATCGCGGTAGGTGGTAACTCGCTTATCGCCTTCTTTTGTTGCAGCCTCGAGACCGACAACAACCGCTTCCTGACCGATATAGAGATGGCAAAATCCGCCTATCAGGCCCATTCCGTACAATTGACCGGCCTTTTCTTCGAATCGCCGGATCAACAGCATATCGCGATAAAATTGTTTTAGTTCATCCGCGGAAACGTTTGGTTTTTTTGAGGTTTTTCTGGCGGCCATGGGCATGCAACTCCTTGTCCGGATTAATAGTTTAGCATTAAACTATTTCATATACCATCTGATCGCCCCTGACGAGAGCGAAAATGCCAGGCCTTTCCAGCTTTGCAGAATAGGTCAGAAAAAGGTGTCAGCGGATGACGATTTCGTCGCCGCGCAACAATCCCAGAACGTCGCGGGCCTGCTGATCCAATAGGTCAATATCAAGGTAATCGTCCGACAGGCGACGTGTCAGGTTTTCCATCCGGGTCACGTGGGCGCTCAGCGCTTGAAGTTGGGTTTGTAAAGTACGGCTTTCGGCATCAATTTCAGCTCGGCGGAAAAGGCCGTAATCGCCCTGTACGGCAGCAAAGGTGAAATAGATACTCAGACCAAACGCGATCAGAAAAAAGATCAGCGCGCCCATTGCCGGTTTGGTGCGGGTGGTCATTCTTGCTTTGCCTCATGCGTCGCCTCTGATGGGCGATCTGGGGGCACCATGCCACATCCGAATCGCTTTGTGAATCCCCTTTCTTTCATTGGATGGCGCCTGGCAATGCGACAGCTTTCGGCTCGCTCTTAGCGTATTGATCAGTTTCTTCTCTGGTTCCTTGCTCTGCCTTGAAAACCGGTTCCCACTTTCCGGAATGCACTCTAGAAATATCGCTAGAGGAGAGTCGCCCATGAAAAATTCATCTCCGCGTAGTCATTTGGCAACGCATGAGGTTTTCAATCAGCCTGGCCAACGAGGTGAACGGGATTTTTGGGCACAAGATCCGGCACTTATCTGTCATGCAGGGGCGGCAGGCGCGGATATCGCACATCTGGCAGGGTATGGGGCCAAACTGGGTAACGTGGCCTTGCGCGATGCTGCACGTGATGCAAATCGTCACACGCCAGAGCTTATAAGTTTCGATACGGGGGGGCGGCGACTGGATGAGGTGAGGTTTCACCCCGGTTATCACCAGCTAATGCAAATCGGGATTGGAGCAGGGTATGCCTCGATTGCCTGGGAGGGGCGACTGGGCGGTCATGCCAGCCATGCGGCGATGGTCTATCTGACCTCTCAGGTTGAACCGGGCGTGTGTTGTCCAATGACGATGACCTATGCCGCCATTCCAGCGCTCAAAGCAGATAAATCGCTTTTTGATGCCTGGGCACCCAAACTCATTTCTCGCGTTTATGACGGTGCGCCCAAGCCGCTTGCCCGAAAACCGGGCGTCACGATGGGAATGGCGATGACTGAAAAACAAGGCGGTTCCGACATACGCGCCAACACCACGCGGGCGGAACGTGATGGGCCCCATTATCGACTGACCGGGCATAAATGGTTCTGCTCCGCACCAATGTCCGACGGTTTCCTGACCCTGGCGCAAGCGCCAGAGGGGTTGACCTGTTTTCTTGTGCCGCGCTGGCTTGAAGATACCCGTAATGCGATCCACATCCAGCGCCTCAAGGAAAAGCTGGGTAATCGTGCCAACGCCTCGGCCGAAATCGAATATCACAACGCGCGGGCACATCGGTTGGGCGACGAAGGCGCCGGGGTGCGCACAATCATCGAGATGGTGCATCACACGCGGCTGGATACAGCGATGGCCCCTGCGGGGCTGATGCGGGCCGCCCTTGATCATGCACATCATTGGGCGCAGCATCGAACAGCGTTCCAGAAACAGCTGATCGACCAGCCCCTGATGCGAAATGTATTGGCAGACCTGACACTGGATTGGGAGGGCACGTTGGCGCTTGGCTGTCATGTTGCAAGTGCCTTTGACGGCAAGACTGACCGCGACCGCGCCTTTGCCCGTCTGGCTGTAGCGCTGGCGAAATATCTGGGCAACAAGCTGTGCCCCGGCCTTGTCTACGAGGCGATGGAAGCGATCGGCGGCGCGGGGTATGTCGAGGAAAGCGGCCTGCCGCTGCTTTATCGCGAAGCACCGCTGAATTCGATCTGGGAGGGGTCCGGTAACGTGATCTGTCTTGATGTCTTGCGCACACTAAAGCGCGAACCGCTGGCGGGCGAGGTGCTGAGCGAAGAATTGGGCAAAGCTGCCGGACAAGTCCGTCGCTTCGATGTCGCGATGAAAGCGCATATGGAACGCTTCCCCAAACTGCCAGACGAAGGTCAAGCGCGCTGGTATGTCGAAAGCCTGGCGACTTTGTTAACGGCCTCGGTATTGATTCGACATGCGCCGCCGGCCGTTTCCGAGGCTTATGTGGCCACGCGCCTTTCGGGAGAACGCGGACGGACGGCGGGGGCGATTGGCGCAGTTGATCTGGGCGGTGTTTTGTCACGCCTCGGGGACTGAACGGCGCGGCTATTCCGTCAGCAGTCCGTATTTGCGAATTTCCGCTTCGCTCATCATGTGAATGTCATCGGCGGTCGCGGCGTATATCGTGAACCAATAGAACGCATCGTCGCCCAGCATGTTCTCGATATAACGCCGGTTTTGTTCGTGTACGGAATCATCGCGACGATACTCCCAGGCATCACGAGACCCGTCCGACCACGAATGTACGCCGATCCGGGCGCCGGGTTCCATCGTTCGGCGTATTCCGGCCAGAAACAGATCGACACCACCAGATTGGATGACGCTATTTGCGGTTAGATGTGTATTCAAGCCCAACTCTCGTACCCGATAAGCGAGCGCGATCATGGTATCGTCATCCACCGAACCCGGCACATCCAGTTCGACCAGCGTCTTGATGCGGGGATTGGCGGCAATGACGGCCTTGAACTGCTCCAGCGTCTTGGAATTGATTTCACCGCTCAGGTAAAGCCTTTCTCCGTCAACACGAAATTCGCTTGTCGTGATCGAATTCAAGGCGAGCACGGCGACCTGCGTACAGGCCGCCAACCCCGACAACAGCACACCCACCAGTGCCGAGGCCAATTTCAGTGTCATGCCGGTGCTGCCGAATCTAACCAACAACATTGTGGCCACGACCGCGCATGCAGTTGGAGACGATCCGCTCTTGATCGTCGCGAACATCGGATTTTTCTTCAGCCGATCCGATCAACCCACCCAAAGCCGCACCAACAACTGCGCCACCAACGGATTCGTCTTCGACACCACCAATCAGGCCGCCAACCACGGCCCCGGTTGTGGCACCCTTGCCGGTGGATTGCTTTTGCGTCGATACCTGTCGGCAGGCGTCCAGATCGCTGTGGTAGTTGCGTGTTACCTGACCATCGACAATGGGCTCATAAGGTCCATCCGCACAGGCCGCCAAAGACAGGCCCAGGCCCAGAAACACAGTCATTTTTACAAATTTACGCATCTTGTCCTCTTTCATGAACTCCCCGGGTTTTCCCCCGGATGAAGAGGCATATAGGAGACACCATTTCGATTCGCAATAATAATTTTAAATAAAACATAAAATAAACAATATTAGGCTATAAACATATTATGAGATAAACTAAGTATCCGGTAACGCCGCGAGGCAAGCAGAGGTACCCGCATGAATTTTCTGGCAAAAACAGCGATGTTGATTAGCCTGATCTATTATGTCGTGCTTATTGGCATAGCCTGGATCGGGCAAATCTTGGGGCTGCATAACGAAATCTGGGATCTGTACGATTTCCCGGTGCAGCCTGGTTCACCGCCGCTCTGGACGTTGCTTGTCGGGCTTTTGGTGTCTGCGGGCGCGCTTGCCTGCCTTGGCATGGCCTATGCCGCGATCTGGCGTATCCTCAAGGGCGGGCGCGGGCAGGATTTCCGCGATCTCGCACGTCGGCTAAAGCGCGTCGGCATCGGGCTGATCGGCTTCTGGCTGGGGTACAACCTTCTATCCGGGGCAGTGCAGCATCTGATTGTGATCGGGCTGGAAGACATCCGCGATTTCGATTTCGGCTGGGATCCGCTGGACCTTGATATCGTCTTCTTCATTCTGGGCATCGCGATGATGGCGATATCGCAGACGCTGGAACGTGCCTGGCTGGCCGAAGAAGAAAACCAGCAGTTTCTATAGGACAGGGCAGATGGCAATCACAGTTTCCCTCGACCTGATGCTGGTCAAACGCAAGGTCTCATCCCGCGAACTGGCGGCAGCGATCGACCTATCTGAAACCAACCTGTCGCTGATCAAATCGGGCAAGATCAAGGGTATGCGTTTCAGCACTTTGAACGCGATCTGCGCCTATCTGAATTGTCAGCCGGGCGATATTCTGAGCTATGAACCGGACTGAACGTCGGGGATCTATCCGATCACGTTATGGCCGCGCCCGCGCAGACATCTGAACACCAACCGGTCACGGATGCCTTTGACCTGGGCGCTTTCGTCGGCTGCACCAATCGCACTGCCCACCACGACGCTGGCAACGATATCGCTTGTGGATCCGCCGAATATACCCGCCCAAAGGCCACCAGAGACACCGCTGGTCGCTGCATTCGCCCCGGTCGTCTGTTTCTGTTCCGAGATCTCGCGGCATTCCGCCAAGTCTTGTTCATACGTCTCCGAGACCGGACCGTCGATGATGGGCTCGTATTCTTTCTGGGCGCAGGCGGTCAGCATCATAGCAAGGCATAGCGGCACACAGGTTTTGACAAATTTACTCATTAAAATCCCCCGTTTTCAGGCATTTTTAGCGCGGAATTTCCGCGTGTGGCAATAGAATTATAACTACGCGCAGCCCTTCCCGCTATCACATTGGGGCGGGGCAAGGCCCGGATGCAGGTTCAAAATTTGTCGTTTACGGATGTCAACCTGCCACCGACGCGCGGTAGATGCTGTCGATGGTGTCTGCGATCATCGCGTTGAACGCCTCGTCCGATTGCTGGGCCGACAGCCCTTCAGTCAGCGCGCGCGAAAAGCTGGCGATCATGCCACTGTTCTGGCTGAGGCGCATATTGGCCTCATCACGCGAATATCCGCCAGACAGGGCCACAACCCGCATCACACGCGGATGATCAACCAACGGCTTATAAAGATTTGCATTCTCTGGCAGAGTCAGTTTCAGCATGACCTCCTGATCGCCGGGCAGGGCATCCAGGTTGGACTTCAGTTCGGTCAGCAGCATCTCTTCGGCCTCTGCCTTATCGGCAATTGAAATCGTTACTTCGGGTTCGATGATTGGTACTAACCCGTGTCCCAGGATCTGCCGACCCACTTCGAATTGCTGTGAGACGTTGGCGGCGATCCCGCGCGGCGAGGCCGCATCGATGGCCGAGCGCATCTTGGTACCGAAAATCCCAGCTGCGTTGGCGCGTTCCAGCAGGTTGTCCAGATTGGGCATTGGTTTCATCAGGCGCACGCCGTTGACCTCATCGGCGAGACCCTTGTCGACCTTGAGAAAAGGGACGACGCCACGCTCTTCCCAAAGATATGTGGCCGATGGCTTGCCACTCATCTGCCGGTCCATCGTCATTTCGAAAAGGATGGCACCAACCACCTTGTCGCCGGTAAAGGCCGGGGCACTTGCGATGCGCGACCGCATACCGTGGATCAGGTCGAACATCTCAGTTTCGGAGCTGTAAGCGTCATTATTCACACCATAGAGTGCGAGTGCCTTTGGGGTCGAGCCACCGGACTGATCCAACGCCGCCACAAAACCATTCCCTGAACTCATCTGCTTGCGCTGTGCTTCTTTCGACATGACGATCCCGTCTCCAACCCTGAAAAATCCTATCTGCGGCTCATAGGCGAGAGTACCGCGCGTTGCAATTCTGGTGGCGCTAACAAAATTACCGAATGCGACGGATGGTCTTATTTTCCCATGATCTTGCCCGCGACGAATGTCGTCAGCCAGCGCGGAGAGAAGCGTGGCGAAAGTGCAAAGAGCTTGTTCATCAATCCGGTCACCACCACGCGCCTGCTTTTCAGCGTCGCGGCCCAGCCGGTTTCGGCCACACCGCGGGCGGTCATCGGCTTGCGCAGTTTCAGCAATCCGATCCCATGCATGTCGGCTGCGTCGAAAAACGCGGTAGCGGTGGCGCCGGGGCAGACCGCGGTGACGGTGACCGCGCCGCCGCGCAGCTCTTCGGCCACGGCCTCGGACAGTGAAAGTACATAGGCCTTGGTGGCATGATAAACCGCCATGTTGGGGCCCGGCGTAAACCCCGCGACCGAGGCCACATTCATGATCCGCCCGCCACCATGCCCCTGCATATGCGGGATCGCGCGTTTCATCAGCAAGCTAAGCGCGGTGATGTTGACGTTGATCGAGGTCAGCTCCCGCGTCCAGTTCTGACCGTCGGCGAAATCGCCATGTGAACCCAACCCGGCATTATTGACCAGAATGTCGATATCCCTGGCTTCGCTGGCCGCCTGCCAAAGCCGATCAGCCTCTGACAGCTGATTCAGGTCAGCCGGAATAACAACGACCTCACCGGCGCTATCGCGTAATTCATCTGCCAGCGCGTTCAGCTTGTCTTCGGACCGGGCAGTCAGGATCAGGTTGCGCCCCTCTCGCGCCGCGATGCGTGCGAATTCTACACCCAATCCTTCCGAGGCCCCGGTGATCAATGTCCAACCGTTCATATCCATCTCCGCCGAGTTGCCTCTTTGTCCAGAGTGTCCGGTAAATACGGCTTAATGGCAATATCGGCTTCGATTCCGGTAATAGATGCAATCAGGGCGTGTTATATGAAACAGCCAACGTTCAGGCGCTTACAAGTGTCAGCGTGTTACCGCTTGGATCATCGAAATGCGCCAGTTTGCCGCCCCAGCTCTGTTTTTCAGGAGGGCCTGAAAATGTCACCCCAAGAGAACGCAACCTATCGTATTCCTTGTGAATGTCGGTGCAGTCCAATGACAGGCCGGTGAAGCGACCCGCCAAAATGCGATGGTCCTGATCGACCAGCTCTATGATCAAAGAGATGCCCAGATCAAAGCCAATTGCATCGTCGCGTTCAAAGGCGACAGGCAGATCAAGTATGTCGGCGTAGAACGCACGTGCTGCGTTCATGTTGGTGACGAAGATGCGGGCGCTATGAATTTTCATCTACACTACTTTTTCTGGAGGCGATGTTCCGTGAACTCAAACGCCTTCCCAAAAGAGGCGCAAGCCTCAACCTTTTAGGGCTGCAACCCCCGGCAAATCCTTGCCTTCCATCCATTCCAGGAAAGCGCCACCCGCGGTCGAGATATAGGTGAAGTCATCGGCCGCTCCGGCCTTGTTGAACGCGGCGACCGTGTCGCCCCCTCCCGCGACCGAGATCAGTTTGCCCGCCCGGCTCAGCGCGGCGGCGTGGCGGGCGGCGGCGTTGGTAGCTGTATCGAAAGGTTCGATCTCGAACGCGCCCAGCGGGCCGTTCCAGATCAGCGTTTTGGCGTTGTCGAGTGCGGCAGCAACACGGGCAACCGATTGCGGCCCGGCATCCAGTATCATCGCGTCCGCCGGGCAGAGATGCACTGCGAAGGTCGCGTTTTCCGCACAGGCGGCAAATTCACGCGCCACGACGATATCTGCAGGCAGGATGATCTCGCAGCCCGTTGCGGCGGCCTTGGACATGATCGCGCGGGCGGTATCGGCCATGTCATGTTCGCACAGCGATTTGCCCACGTTCAGCCCCTGCGCCGCAATGAACGTATTGGCCATTCCACCGCCGATCACCAGCTGATCGACCTTGCTCGTCAGATTGCCCAGAAGGTCAATCTTGGTCGACACCTTGGCACCGCCAACCACGGCCACCACCGGACGTTTCGGCGTACCAAGGGCGGCCTCAAGCGCCTGTAGCTCAGCCTGCATCAATCGGCCGGCGCAGGAGGGCAGGTGATGCGCCACAGCTTCGGTGCTGGCATGCGCCCGGTGTGCGGCGGAAAACGCGTCGTTGCAGTAGACATCGCCCAGACCGGCAAGGCGTTTGGCGAACTCGGGATCGTTTGTCTCTTCGCCGGGATGAAAACGGATGTTTTCCAGCAGCAAGACATCGGCGGCCAGCGCTTCGCTGGTCAGCGCCTCGGCGCCCTCCAGCGTTTCGATCAGCGTGACCGAACGGCCAAGTGCGGCCTCAAGCGCGGGCAGGGCGACGCGCAGCGACATGTCCAGCACGACTTTGCCCTTGGGTCGTCCGAAATGGGCGAGCAGCATGGGTTTGCCGCCTTTGGCCAGAATGTCATGGATTGTCGGCACAATCCGGTCGATCCGCGTGGTATCGGTGACCATGCCGTTTTCGACTGGCACATTGATGTCAACCCGGGTCAGCACCCGCTTGCCGTCCAGATCCATATCATCCAGGGTTTTCCAGCTCATAGTCGGGTCTCCGTACCGTATTTCGCGCCCCTATTGGCGCGAAGCCTGCCAAGGGTCAAGCTCTGCGCTTGGCATTCTCAGACGAACCGCCTAGGTAACGTGGCAAACATTCTACGTAGGAGAGGCACATGGCCGAGATCAAAGACCCCGAAAACACCATCCTGATGGAGCTGAAAGACGGCACCGTCACCATCGAACTGCTGCCCGATGTGGCTCCCGGCCATTGCGCGCGGATCAAGGAACTGGCGCGTGCAGGATCCTATGATAACGTGGCCTTTCACCGGGTGATCGACGGCTTCATGGCGCAGACCGGCGATGTGGCCAATGGCAACATGGAAAATGACTTCAACTTGCGGATGGCAGGCACCGGCGGCAGCGATCTGCCCAACCTCAAGGCCGAATTCAGCGGTGTGCCACATGATCGCGGCACGATCGGTGCGGCGCGCAGCCAGAATCCGGATAGCGCCAACAGCCAGTTCTTCATAAACTTCAGCGACAACCACTTCCTGAACAAGCAATACACTGTCTATGGCCGTGTGATTTCCGGCATGGAACATGTCGATGCCGTCACCCGAGGCGAGCCGCCCGTGAACCCAGACCGCATGATCAGCGTTAAGGTCGCAGCCGATGTCGCGTAACGCGCTGGCTGCGGTCCTGCTGGCCCTAGGGGTGGCGGCGCTGGCGATTTTTTACGCCACCAGCCGACAGGGCCCCGAACCCGTGGCAGAGATGCCTAAGGTCGACACGGAAGAGGCGCCGGAGGAAGAGGCAATCGCCTCAACCGACCAGCCGGGCCCGTATCTCGATATCGTTATCGAGGGCGAGGCATCGGGAACCATCCGCATCGACCTGAACGAAGTGTCGGCACCGGGCCACACTGAGCGCATGGTTGCGCTTGCCGAAAGCGGTTCCTATGACGACGTTGTCTTTCACCGTGTGATCGAAGGATTCATGGCCCAGACCGGAGACGTGCAATTCGGCAAGCTTGGTGAGGACATGCGCCGCGCTGGTACCGGCGGCAGTGCGGAGCCTGATCTACAGGCCGAGTTCTCTGATCTGCCGTTTGATCGGGGTGTTGTCGGCATGGCACGGTCCCAGAACCCCGACAGTGCCAACAGCCAGTTCTTCATCATGTTCGCGCCGGGCCATTTCCTGAATGGTCAATATACGGTGGTGGGTCAGGTGACAGAAGGCATGGAAGTTGTTGATGCCATCAAGCGCGGCCAAGGTCAGAACGGCGCGGTTGTCGGCAACCCTGATGTAATGACCTCTGTGACGGTCGCTGCCGAATGACGGATGATCGCTGATGACAAAGGCGCAAAGATGACCACCTATCCCCCGCTCGGCACACTCAAACCTGTGGCCGAGCGGATTTGGGTTGTCGATGGCCCGGCAGTGATCTGCCGGCGCATGCCAATTTCGACACGCGCGACAGTGGTGCAACTATCCGAAGGTGACCTTTGGGTGCATTCGCCCACAGGGCTTTGCGATGAGTTAAGGAATGAACTCGCCACACTTGGACCGGTGACGCATCTGGTTGCGCCCAACTGGGATCATGTAGAATTCCTTACCGATTGGCGTGAGGCCTATCCGCAAGCGTGGGTCTGGGGCGTCCCGAGCGAGGGTGCACGGGGGCAGGGGATAGCATTCGATCACAGCTTGGGCGGCGAAACTCCGTGGATGACCGAGATATCGCATCTGATCGTGGGCGGTAGCAAGAAATACCGCGAGGCGGTCTTTTGTCACCGTCCCTCCGCGACATTGATCGTCGCCGATCTGATGCAGAATTTCGACACTGCCCGACTTCCTACATGGATGCGGCCACTGATATGGCTAGCAGGGACGGATGATAGCGATGGCAAGATGCCTTATCTGATGCGACGCCGCTATAATGGGGCCGAGTTGGGCAAGTCTATTGAAAACATGATAGATTGGAATCCGCGCACCCTGATCCTGTCACACGGGAATTGGTATGAAACCGGCGCTGTCCGGGAACTGGAGCGCGCCTTCAAAAAGCTCCTGCATGAACGCCAATGGAGCCGCGCGATGGATGATGTGGACAAGGGCGCCGATAGATAAGGCAGCAATAGCAAATGGGTATCCACGCTTAGGAATTCATTTACTTGTATTGCGAAATTTTAGCGTTTGGTTTCGCGTCCGGGAAAATATGCCGGTTTGCCGGAAATTTGATCCCGACCACCATCGTACTAGCTCCTTTCCCGGAGGTACCTAATGCGACATTTCATGATCACGCTTTGTGCAGCGATTTTGTTTTCGATGCCGGCACGGGCGGATGAGGCTGCGATACAGTCGGTTATTTCATCCCAGATCGAGGCATTTCAAGCGGACGATTTCGCCTCGGCCTTTACCTATGCCAGTCCGACAATCCATAATGTATTCAAAACGCCCGAGAATTTTGGTTCGATGGTGCGGCAGGGCTATCCGATGGTCTGGCGCCCAGCCGAAGTGGATTTCCTGTCAATCGACACGATCGACGGCGAGCTTTGGCAAAATGTCATGATCCGCGATCAGCAGGGTGGATTGCACATTCTGGAATATCAGATGATCGAGCAGGAAGGCGGATGGAAAATCAATGCTGTACGCAAGCGCAAGGCTGCGGATGGAACCGCTTGAGGTCAGACGCGTTTAGAATTCTTTCCAGATGCCGAACTTGACCCCGTAGGCGTCGTAATTCTGGATGCCAGTCACCACGCCCAGTTCAAAATACTTGCCGGGTTTTCGTTCGAACACGACCGAGGGAGCAAATTTGAGATATCTGTCGCCCTCTGACGGCATCCCGCCCTGAAGTTGTAGAATGGCCTTGAAACGCTTGCTGATGCTAAGGCCAAAGGTGAAATCCGCTTCCAGCCGTTGATTGGCTTCACCGCCAGGTAACACAAGGCGGGTGTCCAGTGTGATCCAACCGTGACGCCCCCGCATCGAGACACCGCGACCCACGGAAACGCCGGGTCTGAGTGCGTTTTCACCATCAACCAATCCGATGCCCAGCTCGGCAGAAAATCTGAGCTGGCGATCACCATTTGCAATGGGAATGCGTACGAAGGCGATGGCCTTGTCGGTTCCCAGTTCGCTACCGCTGTAATCCACGCCCAAGGTGATCGTATCGGTCAACCCATATTCGCCGTAGATCGTAGCATATTGGCGTATGTCCAGCAGATCCCTGGACGCTTCGGCGTTGCCGTGAAATGACAGAAAAACCTTGCCATCGCCGCGCGGCCAGGGGCCGGCTTGAGCCTGAAACCCAAGCACCAGTAACAGAAGCAATACGCGAAACATGGTTTCCTCCGCGTTAACCATCCTTAAAAAGGGTAAAGCGAGGGTTAAGGCAGGTTAAAATTTGCCCCGGCGGCGCAACCTGTTAGGCTGAAGGCATTGAGGAGAATAGCCATGCCTATAATCGCCAAATCCAATAGCCATCAAACCGTGATCACCACCTTCGAGATGACCCCCGGCACCTGCCAGGATCTGCTGGATCTGCTGACGGCGGCCTATGAGGAGTTCATTTCGAAACAGCCCGGTTTCGTCGCGGCGGGGCTGCATGTGAACGACGCCCAGACGCGGATCGCCAATTATTCGCAATGGCAACGGCGCGAGGACTTTCTGGCCATGCTTCGTACGGACGAGATGCGCCAGCGCAACCGGGCGATCAACGAACTCTGTAAGAGTTTTGAGCCAGTGATGTACGACGTGGCAGCCACGTTCGACTGACCTGCATCAAAGCGGCAGGTTAGCAGACGTGCCAATATCGGGGTGGACCGAGATGGAGAGCCCCGATGTATGACAAAATCCTAGTACCGATTTCATTTGATCAGGACCGAGATGCAGCAGGCGCTATTAACGTCGCCAAGGCACTTTTGAACGAGGGTGGCAGCATCATCCTGATGCATGTGATCGAACACATCCCCGACTATGCGGCCTCGTATTTGCCACCGAATTTCGTTGCGAACAAACGCTTGGCGATCGAAGAAGAGTTGGACAAGGTCGTCGAGAGCGTGCCGAATGCGGTAGGTGTCGTCGTGTCGGGTCATGCCGGGCGGACGATTTTGGATTGGGCCAAGGAACACGGCACCGATTGCATCATCATTGCCAGCCATCGCCCTGGCATGCAGGATTTATTGCTGGGCTCGACCGCGGCGAAAGTCGTGCGTCATGCGGGTTGCGCGGTGCATGTTCTACGCTGAAGTGAAAACGCTGGTGTGAAATCCCGGGGCTGTGCTAGCGATGGGGCCATGAACAAGCTGATTGTCCTTTGGTCCCACCCGCGTTCAATGTCCACTGCAACCGAGCGGGTGATGCGCGAGCGCGGTGATCTGTGGTGCGCGCATGAACCTTTCATGTATGATTATTACGTGCATCGCGGCGTGGCGCGGATGCCGCATTTCGATGTGCGGCCGGATCATCCGGTGCGATACGAGGATATTCGCGACATGCTGGTTGAAAAGGCGGCGTCGGAGCCGGTGTTTTTCAAGGATATGGCTTATTATGTGATGCCTAGTATCCTGTCAGATCCGGACTTCATTCACCGGCTGACCCATGTTTTCCTGATCCGCTACCCGGTGGCGTCGATCCTGTCCTATCACAAGCTGGATCCGGATTTGACACTTGAGGAGATCGGGATCGAGGCACAGTGGCGCCTTTACGAAGCACTGCGCGAAATGGGAGTCGACACGGCAGTGATCGAGGCCGAGGCGGTGCAGCACGACACCCGCGCCGTGATGGCGGCTTTGTGGCAGCGGATCGGGCTGCCGTTTCGCGCGCAGGCTTTCGACTGGCAGGACACAACACCGAAGGATTGGCAGCAGGTTGGCAGTTGGCACGACGCAGCTAGTAGCTCAAGCGGCATACGCCCGATTGATCCCAAAGAGATCGCCCGCAAGAAGCAGGAATTCGAGGTGCTGTGCCAGAAAGTTCCGCATCTGGCCGAGTATCTCGCGCATCACATGCCGTACTACCAACGGCTCAAAGAGGTCGCTCTGCCGACCTAATGCGTCAGGCCACGCGCACCATCAATACCATCGACAGCAGGGCGCAGCCGATGCCTGCGTATTCGCGCAGATAAAGTGGTTCGTCGAAATAGATAGCCCCGATGGCACAAAGCGCCAGCAGCGAAAACATCGAAAACGCCACACCGGCCTGTGATAGAGTCACATGGTGAAGCGCAAAGAACCACAAAATGGCCGAGGAAGCGTACAGCGCACAGCCCGAAAGGACCAGTGTCGACGTTACGGGTTGACCGCCATCAGCAGCAAGTTTGATCAGATAGTCGCCCAGAATAACGATGAGCGCGGTAAAAAGGGAAAAGGCAAATCCAAAAGTTAGTACAAGCATAAAAGGGCTCCAATAATCGGAGAGGAAAATGAAACAGTGAATACGTTTCTTTAGGAAGTGCGCCCCGAGACAACGGGCCCCCGGGGCGCTTGTACAAATAAACAAATCAATGGTTAATGACGTGCATTTTCAAGCAAAGGACAAACTCTCACAAGTCAGGAGAACCTTACTCCGTCACGCAGTTCCTCGAGGTATTTGGGTAGTTCACGGGCGGAAACCGCAGCCTCGCGCACCAGATGGTCGAAATGCGCGGTCAGGGCCTGTACCCTTTCGGTATCGCGAAAGGCCATGTAGTTCCGCCCGATGTAGATGACCGCCAGCAGGGGGCCGAAGATCGTGACCGGGGCGGAATAGACCCGGCGCGCGTCGTAAAGGTAAAGGCGCAAGCGCGGGTATAACTGTTGCGTGACCTCCAGCAAATTATCAAGCTGTGCCGTACGCAGGTCCGCATCAAGGCCACGGTAATACCCCTCGCCATGCGCAAAGCTGGTCAGTTCGTAGATTGGCAGGGCAATCTCATAATCTGATTGTGTGCCCCGCATCCACGACAGCCGGTCTTCGGAGGCACCGATAGCCTGATCTGTCGAGCGACCCAGATGCGGCGCATATTCCCATTGCAGCATGGCGCGGGTTTTCAGCATGTCGGGCAGACCTGCGGGCACATGGCGGATCTTGTAGCCCGCAGCCTCTTTGTGCCACTGGAAAATCTGTTCGTCGACCAGGGCGCGGGGGGCTTCGGTCAGTGACGGCGACGTGGCGAGGATATCGGCAGCGGTTTCGGGCCGGTCGGTCAGGCCCAGAAGCCAGTCTGCGGAAATGCCAAGAGCGGCGGCGCATTCGCCCACCACCTGCGCATTGGGCAGGCGCGCGCCCGATCCTTTCAGCAATTGCGAGATGGTCGAGCGGTCCACCCCAACGCGGCGGGCCAGCGCGCTTTGGTTGACTTTGCGCTCGCGCATCGCATCGCCCAGCCGGGTGCGAAACAGGTCGGCACGCTGTCGCTTGTCGGTTTTTTCTATCATATGGTGATATTTATCACCAATGCAGAAAAATGTTAACTAGAAACGAAATCCCCTCCTGTCATTTTTTGTCGTAACAGAGTTGTGAAGGGAACATTTGGGGAAAATATGGACACGAAACAGCGCACGCTGGTGAAGGCGGTTGTCTGGAACCTGATCGGATTGGCGATGATGAGCCTTGTGGGGTTTGTCATGACAGGGTCGATCGCTGTGGGCGGCACTATCGCGGTGATAAATTCGGCGATTGGCCTGAGCTGCTATGTGATCTACGAGCGGGTCTGGGCGCGGGTGCGATGGGGGCGGTCGCATGGCTGAGCCGCGCCCAATCGTCGAATGGCCCACGTTGGCGCTGCTGATAGCATGTTATGCAGGTTGGGGCCTGTCAGTCTTTTGGTTGTCGGCGCTCTGGCTGCCATTGGGGTTTGTCGCGACGGTCATTTTCATTGCCCTGCACTCGTCTCTCACCCATGAGATGATCCACGGGCACCCGTTTCGAATCTCGCTGCTGAATGAGATCGTCGGATTTCCCTGCCTGGGCCTGCTGATCCCCTATCGCCGGTTCAAGGATTTGCATCTGGCACATCACCGCGATGAAAACCTGACCGATCCCTATGACGATCCCGAAAGCAATTATCTCGACCCCGAGGCCTGGAACCGGCAACCGCACTGGCGGCAGCAGCTGTTGCGGTTCAACAATACACTTCTGGGTCGGATGCTGGTGGGGCCGGTGATTGGATTTCATGCTTTTGTGCGCACCGATTGGCGGTCAATCCGCGAAGGTGACCGGCGGGTGACGCTGGCGTGGCTTTTGCAGGTGCCGGCGGTCGCGGTGGTTCTGTGGCTGGTCTTGCTGTCGCAAATGCCGGTCTGGGCCTATCTGCCGGCGGCATATCTTGGCTACAGCATCATCAAGATCCGCACCTTTCTGGAACATCGCGCCCATGACCAGGCCCGCGGACGCACCGCCATTGTCGAAGATCGCGGAATTCTGTCATTTCTCTTTCTGAACAACAACCTGCACGTCGTTCATCATCTGCATCCAAGGGTGGCCTGGTACGATCTGCCGGCCCTGTACCGCGCCAACAGGGACAGCTACCTGCAACGCAATGACAGCTATGTCTACCGCTCCTACGCGCAGATCTTCCGGCAACATTTCTGGCGCGCCAAGGATCCGGTACCGCATCCGCTCTGGCCTAAGCGATAAATCCCGTGCATGACGGGCCGGATGGAGGCCTGGATTATCCTCTCAATGGCGGCTGCGGCGTTTCAAACGCTGCGGTTCATGCTGCAAAAGCACCTGAGCATGGGCACCCTCAGCACAGGTGGGGCCACTTTCGCGCGCTTTATCTATTCAATGCCATTCGTGGTGACGTTGGCATTGGGGTATCTGGTCTATAGCGGTGTGAACTGGCCGCGGTTCAGCGGGCTTTTCTGGGCTTACGCGTTGAGCGGTGGGTTGACTCAGATATTGGCGACATGGTGTGTCGTTGCCCTGTTCGCGCAACGCAATTTCGCGGTCGGCATCACCTTCAAGAAAACAGAGGTGATCCAGACCGCGCTGGTCGGGCTGATTGTGTTGGGCGACCGGATCAGCCTGCCGGGACTGGCGGCCATTATTATCGGCCTCGTGGGCGTGCTGATCCTGTCGGATAATCGTATTGCCGGGAGCACGCGGCTGCTGAACCGGGCGGCGGGGCTGGGGCTGCTGTCGGGCGCGTTTTTTGCTGTCTCGGCGGTGGGTTATCGCGGTGCCACGCTTGAGATTGCCAGCGCCGACCCTTTTCTGCGCGCCAGTGTGGCGCTGGCGATCGTCACCACATGCCAGGTGCTTGGCATGGCTGCCTGGCTGGCCTGGCGCGAAAAGGGAGAGATCACCCGCGTCATCGCAGCCCGACGCACGGCGGTCTGGATGGGGATCACCGGCATGGCTGGCAGCCTGTGCTGGTTCACCGCCTTTACGCTGCAAAACGCGGCATATGTCTTTGCGGTGGGGCAAATCGAGGTCATCTTTTCACTCATGGCGTCGGTGCTTTTCTTCCGCGAAAAAATTGCGTTGCGCGAATTGCTGGGCATCGGCCTGTTGAGTAGCAGCATCATTGGGCTGGTTATGTTGACCTGATCAGGGTCAGGCATACTCAATCGTCGTCGTTCGGATCAAAGCCCCGTAAGCGCAAAAATAGGCTCGCCTCATCATTATTCCGGAAAAACGGGACTGAGGCTGGCGGGGAAGGGTCATGAGCGCGCGCGGCAACCTCGGCCAGAACAACTTCGGTGATGAATGGCAAATCAAATTCTTCGCGCGCTTTGGACAGTGGCACCCATTGCAGGTGCGAAAGCTCGTCACAGGCGGCGGAAAAATCATCCAGATCGCTGACGATCTCTCCTGCGTCAACAACAAAGAAACGCGCATCAAAGCGGCGTGGGCGGCCCGGCGGAGTGATGGCGCGAAAGACGAATTGCAGCGCGTGGGCCGTGGGCACGTGGCCGCTGTCTGCGAAGCCTTTCCAGTCATCGGGTACGGCACCGGCCCATTTACCCGTCTGGCCCAAAACAAGCCCTGTTTCTTCCCACAACTCTCGTATGGCGGCAACGGCCAGGGCATGACCAAGATCGACCTCGCTATCTTCGCGCAGGCGATCAGCACAGATTGCAGGCAAGGGTCGCGCCAGCGATACCTCCGCGTCCGCGGCATCCACAGCCCCCCCCGGAAAGACAAATTTCGAAGGCATGAAGGCTGCATTGGCGCCGCGCTGACCCATCAGGACATGTGGGTCGGAGGCACGGTCACGCAGGGCGATTACAGTCGCCGCGTTGCGAATAGCGGTTTTGTCGAGTGTCATGTGAGCCCTTTCAACCAGGAAAGGGTCAGGCCTTGCTTCCAAACCCGTGCATATACCGCGCCCATTGAAACGCCACGATCGCCCCTTTCAGTCTTGGCAGAAGGTATAGCGACAGTCCGACACAGCCAAGCCCGAATATGGTGAAAAGCACCAGTGGTTCAGGCCGCCAGGTTGTGAACGCCACATGCAGAAGCGGGGCCATAAGGTGTCCGACGATCAGGATGGTCAGATAGGCAGGGCCATCATCCGCGCGGTGATGCGATAAATCCTCGCGACAAACCGTGCAGGTATCGCGTACTTTCAGATAGCTTTTTAGGATTGGACCGCTGCCGCAATTGGGGCATTTGCGTCGGAAACCTTTCCAGACGGCGGGCCAGAGTTCGCGTTCGTCAGATTTGATCGCTTCTTCCATCGGGGTACCTTCGATTCCTGTCGCACTCATATGGGCTAGCGCAGTCATACTATAAAGCGGTGAATCCACCCTTGCGTCCTGATGTCGCAAATCGGGCGATAGATACGCATGATGAAAAAAGTTTTCTCCCTGGCGACGGAAGTTTAATCGAGCGACGTAGAAACAGTATGATCCGGCGTGAAGATCGGATTGGGGCAGACAATGCTGACTGAAATACGGAGAAACCCGAATGAAAAATACAGTTCTGATAACCTCACTGGGCTTGGCCATCATCGCAGGCGGTGCGGTTGCGTCTGGTGACAAGGCCGGGGGGATGAAACATCGCCCTCAGCATTCTTTCGAAGAGCTGGATGCAAATGGCGACGGCAAGCTGATGCAGGAGGAGATGGCGGCGCATATGCAAGCTCGGTTTGAAGGCGCGGATGCCAACGGAGACGGTGTACTTTCAAAAGACGAACTGTTGGCGCGGATCAACGAGCGGATGGCCAAGCGAGCTGAGAAATACGCAGCCCATATGCTGGAGCGTCGTGATGCGAACGGCGATGGCGCGTTAGACATGGAAGAAATGAAATCGCGGCGGGATGGCAAGATGTTTGCCCGCATGGATGCGGATCAGGACGGCGCGGTGACCAAAGAAGAATTTGAAGCGATGCGCGCCAAACATAAGGGTCATAAACGTAATGGTCACGCTCACGGAAACAAAGGCCAGGACCCGGCTGAATAAGACGTGAATTCGGCGCGGATGCCGTTGGTTTCCGCCCCGAAGCGCAATCCGGAAGGGCTGGAACCGATTTCGGATTGCGCATCAAGATAAAAAGTCGGAGCGTTTAGGTCATAATTGAAGGCCGACGCCCTGATTTGGTTGACGGGCAGGGGAAATGCCGCTGGATGCCATGAGTGATGAAAGCGATGAGGCGTTGCTGATGCAATATGCAGCAGGGGATCAGGGTGCCGCGCGTGCCCTGACATTGCGACTGACGCCGCGTATCTATGCCCATGCCTGCCGGATGCTAGGTGTGGCCGCCGAGGCCGAGGATGTCACGCAGGAGGCGCTGTTGCGGCTGTGGCGGATCGCACCAGATTGGCGGCGCGGTGAGGCGCAGATCACCACCTGGCTTTACCGGGTCGTGGCGAACCTTTGCACCGACCGGTTGCGGCGTGCGCGGGGGGTCGCGCTGGACGCTGTGCCCGAGCCCGAGGATGAGACCGCCAGCGCGCTAGAGCGGCTGCAGCAGCAGGACAGAACGGTGGCCTTGCAGGCCGCATTGAACCGTTTGCCAGACCGTCAGCGGCAGGCGGTGATCCTGCGCCATATCGAAGGGCTGGCCAATCCCGAGATTGCCGAGATCATGGAGATCAGCACCGAGGCGGTGGAAAGTCTGACGGCACGGGGAAAATGGGCACTCAGCGCCGACCTGTCGGATCGACGCGAAGAACTGGGGTATCAAAATGACTGAAAATCACAGTAAAGACAAAATGGTAGAAGACCTTCTTGATCTTGTACAGCGGAAGGTTCCGGCGCCACCTGGCGACCTGATGGAGCGGATTTTGTCCGACGCGATGAACGTGCAGGCCGGGTTCTCTCAAGTGCCTGACCGCAGCGAACGTCCCGGTATTTTGAATGATCTTTTTCGGGTTCTGGGGGGATGGCCCGCGGTGGCCGGGCTGGCAACGGCGACGGTTGCCGGGGTCTGGCTGGGAGTATTTCCGCCCGGGTTCCTGTCGGACGCGACAGGTGTCTATCTGGGACAGGATGATGCCACCTTTATGATCGACACTGCCGCAGGTTCGGGCTTTGATCTAGGTGAGGAGGCGCTTTGATGGCAGACGAGACTCAGGCAACTGATCGCGGCACGAAACGCTGGGTGCGTGTTTTGCTGGTCTTTTCACTGGCCCTGAACCTGTTGGTTCTGGGCACTGTTGGCGGGGCGATGCTAACCTGGTCGAAATGGCGGTCGCACGATCCGCCGCGTCTTGATTTGGCAGGCGGGCCGCTGACCCAGGCGTTGACACGTGAGGACCGGCGCGCCATCGCGCGCCAGATGCGCAAGACCTATCGCGATAACGGCGGTGTACCTCGTGCCGATATGAAAGCGGAACTTGAAGCTTTGGTGCGTGATCTCAAGGCGGATCCTTTTGAACCAGCATTGGTCAAAAAACGCCTTGCGCGTCATCGTGGCGTGTTTCGCGAACGTTTTGCCCTGGGTCAGTCGTTGCTGTTGGAGCGTCTGACGCAAATGCAACCCAAGGAGCGTGTGGCTTATGCCGACCGTCTGTTGCGCGCTCTGGAAAAGCACAGCGACCGTGGCCGACAAAAAGAAGGTCGTGAATAATCCGTCAGGCGGCGGTGCGCGCGCAAAGCGTTACAGTGTTACGCCCGTCCGCCTTTGATCCGTAAAGAGCCCGGTCGGCGTGATCCAGCAGGCCCTCGACCGTCATGGCGGGCTTGCAAGACGCGCGTTGGCCCATTGCAACCCCGACGCTGACAGTGACTTCGATCGGTTCACGCTGCCCCGGAACGTTTATCGGTGTCTGCTGAATGATCCGGCAGAGTTTGCTGGCAGTCTGGCGTGCCTGGGTCTTGTTGGTATCTGGCGTGACGATCAGGAATTCCTCACCGCCTATACGGGCGATCAAATCGTCATCACCCAAATTGGCGCGCAGCGTATCGGCGACCCGCGAAAGAACCGCATCGCCCGCGGCATGCCCGTAGCGATCATTGACCTGTTTGAAGTGATCGAGATCGGCCACCATGACGGCAAAGCTGCGCCCATCGGCCTGAGAAGAACGGATCAAGCGATCCAGAAACGGCAGGGCGTAGCGGCGGTTATAAAGCCCGGTCAGCGGGTCGATGACCGCAGCCTGCAACCCAATATGCAACTGGTCGCGCATCAGATCGGCGCTTTGCTTGAAGTCCAACTGTGTTTTGACGCGCAAGGTTAGTTCATGCGGGTCGATTTCGCCGCAGATGACATCATTCGCGCCCATATCCAGCACCGTAGCGGCCAGTTTGGCGCTTTCGTTCGGCAGGAGCACAATGATCGGGCAATTGCGAGTTCCCGGTGCCGCACGGAGTTCAGCCATAAGGCGCAACCCGTCATCGCAGGCATCGGCGTCAAATTTCAGAACAAAGATATCCGGTTGTTTCGAACCATTTGGTGCGCCACCGGCGCAGTCCGAGGACATGGCCAGATATTCATGGTTGGCCCGGGCTGACAACGTCGCACGAAGCCGGGTCGCGTCGGGTTTTTTCTGGGCGACAACGGCAACGCGACCGGGGCGCACAAAGGTTTTCTGTGCTTCGGCGAAGCCAAGGGCGGTCGCAGTGCCCGAATGTAGCTTGAGGTCGTGATCCATGTGACGCTGCCGCAGCAGGCTGCGCAAGCGCGCCAATAGCAAGGTTTCATCAACAGGTTTGGACAAGACTTCGCTGGCACCGGCCTCAAGCGCCTTGATGCGTGCCTGGGGTGTGTCCTGGGCAAGGATCAGAATAACCGGTAAAGCGTCGATCGTCGCGCAGTTGTGAACCGCGCGCACAAATGCACTACTGTCGAAATCCGACAATTCAGTACTGGCGATGATCAGGTCTGGCTGAAACTTCTGGGCCATTTTTAGCGCCTCAGTCCCCGAGCGGGCCTGGAAAACGTCGTAATAGGCGGCTGAAAGTTTGACCTTCAGCACAATGCGATTTGTCGCCAGTTCATCAACGATCAGAATTTTACCTGACATAGGGAAATTTGCCTTTCAGACTTGACCCTTCCGTAAGCTGAATATCCGTGTCAGAAGTTAAAAAAACCTTTCTGGATTTTAAGACCGATGAGCCATGCGCGTGAATTCGCCGAGACCCTAGCTTTGCAATGTTTTACCTGGCTTGCGGGCAACGAGGAACTGCTGCCGATTTTCATGGGCGCGTCCGGTGTGAGTGAAGAAGATATGCGCAAGGGTGCGCAAGACCCTGTGTTTCTTGGCTCGGTCTTGGATTTCGTGATGATGGATGATGCTTGGGTGATCGAATTCTGTGCCACGCAGGGGATCGCAAATGATAGTCTGATGCGCGCCAGAATGGCATTGCCGGGCGGTGAACACGTGAACTGGACATAAACAAAGGGAAAACATTTTGGCAACAAAGGTTGACGGCCTCCTCTTTGACAAGGACGGCACATTGTTCGATTTCCACGCCACCTGGAGCGTCTGGGCGGCTTTTGTCATACGCGACTTGGCGGGGGGCGACGACGCCGTTACTGCGCGCCTGGCGACGGTGCTGCACTATGACCTCGTTGCCGAGCAATTTCTGCCATCCAGCCCGGTGATTGCGGGCACCAATCGTGAAGCTGCTGAATGCATCGCGCAGGAGTTGCCGAAACGGTCAGTAGAAGAAATCGAACACTATCTGATGATGACCGCCTCAGAAGTGCCGCAGACCCCGTCACTGCCTTTGGAACCCTACCTTTCGGGTCTTGCCGCGCAGGGTCTCGCGTTGGGCGTGATGACCAATGACAATGAATATTCCGCCCGGGCGCACCTGAAATCTGCCGGCATTGATGGGCATTTCGATTTTATCGCCGGGTTCGATTCAGGGTTTGGGGCAAAGCCGGCGCCGGGTCCGTTGCTGGCCTTCGCAAAATCCGCCGGGCTGGCGCCGGACCGTGTGGCCATGGTGGGCGACAGCACCCACGACCTCATTGCGGGTCGGGCAGCGGGCATGCAGACCATCGGCGTCCTGACCGGGTTGGCAGAAAGCCAAGAGCTTACCCCTTATGCTGACATCATCTTTCCCGACATCGGACATATCCCTGCCTGGCTGACGCAATGACGGGCCAGGCCCACTTCGGGATCTGGCTGGCCTTTTTCGGAACTCTGGTTCTGACCTTTGATGCGATGCTGATGCGGCTTTCCGAGATGAGCGGGCTGCAAATGACAGCGTGGCGAGGTCTTTGCATGGGAACGGTATTGATCCTGCTGTGGCTGACGCAAAGCCGCACCTATCGTCAGGACCTGCGTCATATGACAACAAGGGCAGGGGTGACGATCATCGCCTGTCAATTCTTCAATTCACTACTTTTTTGCTTCGCGATTGCCATCGCTCCGGTGGCGGTGGTGTTGTTCGGGCTGGCGGCAGTACCGGTTTTTGCGGCCATCTTCGCCTGGCTGATCATCGGAGAGCACACGCCTGCTGCCACCTGGGTCACGATCGTGCTGGTCATCGCGGGGATTGGCATTGCGGTTTCCGGCAAAGCAGAGGGCGCTGTCCAATTCGACCTGGCCGCGCTGGCAGGGGCAGGGCTGGGCCTGGGGGTGGCCGTTGTTCTTGCGCTGAATTTTGTCACGTTACGCGCCCGCCCGGAATTGCCGATCGCCCTGCTGATCGGGTGCGGCGCACTGATTTCAGGTGTCATGTCCGTTCTGGTCATCGGGCCTCAGGCGATGATGCAAGGGTGGATCCCGCCCATGATCGCAACCGGTGCGGTGGTGCTGCCACTGTCGTTTTTCTCACTGTCGCTGGCGTCACGCTACACGCTTGCATCCAATGTCAGCCTTCTGATGTTGCTTGAAACCGTGTTGGGGCCGTTTTGGGTCTGGCTGGTCATTGGCGAAGCCCCGACAAGCCGCATGTTGCTGGGCGGGATGATCGTGATTGTCAGCCTGGCGGGTTACCTGATTCTGACCGGACGGCGCGGGGCGTCGCCCGCCTAAACCACATCAACATACAAAAGCGACAATCTGCGTCGCAAAACGGCATACAACCACTCCATCGCAGGTGTTTCGTGAAGGCAGAGGTCAAGCGGAAGGTGCAGGTATGGCACGCGACAGCAATCGCAGGAAACGCAGCGGTGGACGGGCCGGGAGCGCGGAGCGGCGCGGCAGTGCGGCTATCGAACAAATGCCCTGGGCCCCGCCGCGCAACACGGATCGTCCAACCGAACCATTGGATGAGGCCGGCGTTCAGGCCGTTCACAACGGTGCGATGCGCATTCTCGAAGAGATCGGTATCGAATTTCTGAACGAGGAGGCCGTCGAGGTTTTACGCGGTTCGGGCGGTTGCACGATCGACGGTGAAAACGTCCGCATGGGCCGCGATTTCGTGATGGAGATGATCGCCAAGGCCCCGAGCCAATGGTCGATCACGCCGCGCAATCCGGGACGGCAGATCACAATCGGGGGCAATCATCTGAACTTCGGCAACGTCTCGTCGCCGCCCAGTTATTGGGACATGGAGATCGGCAAGAAGGTCACCGGCACACGAGAAATGTGCCAGAACCTGTTGAAACTAAGTCAGTATTTCAACTGCATCCATTTCGTCGGCGGCTACCCGGTAGAGCCGCAAGACATCCATGCCAGCATCCGCCATCTGGACGTGCTGTATGACAAGCTGACGCTGACCGACAAGGTGGCCCACGCCTATTGTCTGGGCAAGGAACGCGTTGAGGACGTCATGGAGATGGTGCGCATCGCGGGCGGTCACACGGATGCGGAATTCGAAGCGGGTCCGAAGATGTATACCAACATCAATTCGACCTCACCCCTCAAGCATGATTACCCGATGCTGGATGGCTGGATGCGGCTAGCGAGACGCAACCAAGGCCTTGTTGTTACACCCTTTACTCTGGCGGGTGCGATGGCGCCTGTCACCATGTCTGGAGCTGTGGCGCAATCGCTGGCCGAAGGGCTGGTGGCGGTGGTACTGGCCCAGATCATCCGGCCCGGCGCGTGCTGCGCAATCGGCACTTTCACGTCCAATGTCGACATGAAATCCGGTGCCCCCGCCTTTGGCACACCGGAATACATGCGTGCCACGCAGATGACCGGACAACTGGCGCGGTTCTACGACCTGCCGATGCGCGCGAGCGGGGTTTGCGCGGCCAATGTGCCCGATGGGCAATCTATGTGGGAGACGTCGAACAGCCTGTGGTCCGCGGTGCAGGCAGGGGCGCATATGGTCTACCACGCCGCCGGATGGCTTGAAGGCGGACTGATCGCATCCCCCGAGAAATTCGTGATGGATTGCGAAATCCTGCAACAAATTCAAAGATATATGGACCCAATGCTTATCGCTACCGGCCCTGATGAGATCGCGGTGGAGGCGGTGAAAGAGGTGGGCGACCAGGGCCATTTCTTTGGCATTCAGCACACGCAGGACCGCTACACGACAGCCTTCTATCAACCCTATCTGAGCGACTGGCGCAATTTCGAGGCCTGGGAAGCCGCAGGGGGCATCTGGACCGCACAGAGGGCGCACCAGACCTACAAGGACATCATTTCGAGCTTTGATGCACCGGTCATGGAGGATGCCATCCGTGAGGAGCTTGCCGCCTTTGTCGAGCGCCGCAAATCTGAAGGCGGGGCGCCGACAGATTTCTGATATCCGTCCTGCCACGGAGAATCAGGTTAACGCTCTGAAAACGCTGGAAAACGCCTGTCGGTATAACGTCGGTATTTTGTCGGTATTACGTCGGTGCCGGGATCGGTGTTTGGTGGGTTTAACGGGGCGTGCGGTGACGGGTGCCGGTTCTGCGGACAAAGTACCAATTTGCTGCATTTGTTTCCGATGGCACTTTCGGTTTACCGGGCATTTTGTTCGTAGAAGGTTTGGCGATCAGCGAACCTTGCTTTGCGGTTCCGAAGTAAGTGAATTGAGATTTCGGACCCTTTATCGGTCATTCGTGGTGTTTGTCTGGCTAAAGTTTCACGGTCGCTCCTAAATCAAATCCTCTGGCGGCGGACATGCCAGATGCCGCGGCGTGGCCTGACTAACCGAGCCTTGGTGCACAGTACGGAAATTCTTGCTTCAAAGGTGCCCGTTCAGCGGGGTAAACGGTGAGGCTGCTGCGTCTCAACTCCACTTCTGATTTTCGAGATTAGCGGGAATAATGATATTGGTTTTCAATTGGCAGCTTGTAGGATTTAGCTTTCTCGGCAACGTTCCCAACTTAGCGATTTACCGGCAGAGATCCGATGACGCGTATTGAATGCGCTTCGAGCAACTGAAATCAGCATTATTCCTTTACTCGATACACCTCAGAAATACTGCTAATCTGTCCGAAGTGATGGGGACATTTTAATTTGAAAAAGTTTTTGAAATTTCGAATTCGCGCGTATCTGGTCATGGCTTTTCTTTTGACCTCTGGCCTACCGCTTGCGGTCTTCTGGCTATGGCCGCATTCGGCAGCCCTGCAAAGCCAAGTCGACGAGGTTCATGAGCGACATCTGCTGATCGCAAAGAACTTGAGCTCGACGTTGCAGGTGTACCATCGTGACCTGACAACGGCATTTGGATCTTTCGCTCCGCAGATTTCCAGGGGGCAAGCGATCGAAGCAAAGGGCATTTTTGAAGTTCTGCACTTTCGGCACATTTGCGTTGCTTCCCCGGAAACGGGTGAAGTCATACACGAGTATTTTGGCACTCAATATGCCTGCCCGAAATTTATCCCAGAGGACCGGCTGCAGAATTTTTTACGCCTGGTGCCGCAAGAAGGGATAGGCATTTCGCACGTGGTAGCGGTCGAAGGCGAGCCGCCCCGAATATTCCTGGTAACGCTTGAAAACGGGTTGCTGGTTGTTGGAGCGATTCATACGACATACTTTAGAATCCTCCAGGCAGATATCAGTTTCGGCGAGCGGGGCCACGCGGCAATCGTCGACCGATCAGGGCATATTCTTGCCCATCCAAGCGCGGAATGGACCGATAAGGCGGCTGACCTTTCCAGCATTTCCATAGTCCAGCGGATCATGGCTGGCGAGACTGGTGTCGCCAGATTTTACTCTCCGGTCATGCAGACCGAGATGATTGCCGGATTTGCGTTTGCAGAAGGAACGGGTTGGGGCGTTATGGTGCCGCAGCCTGTTGACGAGTTGCAGGCATTTGCCGACCATATCAACAAAAACGCGCTCCTGGTATTGATCGCAGGACTGTTGTTTTCGTGGTTGGTGGCGTTGGTCATATCTTCCGGACTTTCCCGCCGTGTTAGACATATTGAGGAAGCGGTGGAAGCTGTTGCGGATGGCAAGAGTATCCAACCGGCGCTTCCCGGCAAATCGATTGCGAGCATCAGAGAGTTTGACAATCTGGAGCAGGGCGTGGTCCGGACCGCTGCTGAAATTGCGGGCGCAAAGGCAGCAGAAGCTAGAAAGTCTGAAGATTTGGAGAATGCCAATAAAAGGCTTCGCAACGAGATCAACGAAAAACTCAAAGCCGAATCTGCTTTGGCCAAAAGCGAGAAACGATTCAAAAGCCTTTTTGAAAGCCAACCTATATCAGTCCGAGAAGAGGATTTTTCAAAGGTCAAGGAAACGCTGCACGCTCTTCCGGTGAATAGCGCTTCCGAATTATCGATGTATTTCAAGAAGCACCCGGAAATCGTTCTGGAGTGCGCTTCCAAAATTATCGTGCGCAATGCCAATCAGAAAGCGCTTGAACTGCACGGATACACGGACAAATCGGCTTTTACGGTATCGGTTACGAGAAATTTGAGCGCGAGCGCTCAATCGGCACTTAAAAAGATCTTTCTAGCAATCTTTAGCGGTGAGGGGCTTGTTGAATACGAGAGCAAAATTGTCCGAAAGAACGGTAAGGAACGGACAGTTATGGCTAGATGGTCAGTCGTATCGGGATGCGAAGAAACCTACGAACGTATCATTCTCACTTCGATTGACATGACCGACTACCTGAAAGCGGAAGAACGTTTAAGACAAGCTCAAAAGATGGAAGCGATCGGTCAACTTACTGGAGGCGTCGCGCATGATTTCAACAACTTGCTGGCTGTGATCCTGGGAAATCAGGAGATGTTGAGGGATCAGGTGCAAAGCGAGTCCTTGAATGTTCCACTTTCAGTCGGCCTGATTGACCGCACGGTCGAAGCGACAAACAGAGGGGCAGAGCTAACTCAGAACATGTTGGCATATGCTCGTAAAGCGCAGTTGGTCCCCGAAAAGATAGATCTCAACCAAGTGGTGAAGGAAACAGAAAACTGGGTCGGCCGAACTATCGAAAGTCGCATCGAAATCGACACCATTCAGCAGCCGGATCTTTGGCCAACGATGGTCGATCGGGCTTCTGTACAAAGCGCGCTAGTCAATTTGCTCGTAAATGCGCGCGATGGAATTGATGGCTCCGGTCAGGTGGTCGTAGAGACAAGCAACGTTCACATCGATTTGGAAAATGCTAAAGGTCGAAACAAGGACATACCACCCGGTCGATATGTCATGCTGGCCGTAACGGATAATGGTAGCGGGATAGAACCCGAGATACTCGATCAGATATTTGATCCGTTTTTTACAACAAAAACTGTTGGCAAAGGCTCGGGGTTGGGTTTGTCCATGGTGCAAGGGTTCGTGAAACAATCAGGTGGTGTAATCAGGATCGATTCAAAGCCTAACAAGGGAACGAGTGTTAAAATTTACTTTCCCGCTACAAAGGATGAACTCCCTAAAAGCAGCGCGCAGGATAGCGACGAGCCAAACTATGCCTCGCGTGAGCGGTCCGGAAAACGGCTTCTTCTAGTCGAAGATCAGGAAGATGTGCTGATGGTGATGGAAAGGACGCTGGTGGCCGGCGGATATGAGGTGGTCAGCACAGATAGTGGCGATAAGGCCTTTGAAATTCTATGTAGCGACGATCAGTTTGACCTGGTTGTTACGGACATTGTCATGCCTGGGCGGCTCCAAGGCCCATCTTTAGCCAGGGAGATCCGTGCTTTAAATCCTGGAATACCGTTCATATTCGTTTCAGGATATGCCAGCGAAACGACGGTCCAAGACAAAGATCTGAGACCAGATGATGTTCGGCTGATGAAGCCAGTGTCGCGCAAGACACTGCTTAGAGCGGTCGAAACTGCCATTTCAGATCTGTGATAAGAACCGGCGTATTTTCTGGGCATATGTGATTATCTGAGAGCCTCTTTCATGGCTCTTGCGAGTTGAGCTACTCGGAAGGGTTTGTTCAGCAGCACGCTGTCAGAGTTGAGAAAGCCGTTTTTCATTGCGGCTTCGGCCGGATAGCCGGACATGAAGATGACCTTGATCTTTGGATAACCGGTCCTGAGCTCTTCGGCGAACTCCGGCCCGCTTGCACCTCCCGGCAGGATGACATCCGACAACACGAGCCCGATCTCGCTCCGTCCACTGACAATTCGCCGTGCTTCATTCGCGTCTTCGGCGCAGATGACATTGTATCCCAGGTTCCTGAGCATCATCTCGGCCAGATTCCGAACTGCCGGATCATCTTCGATCACCAGAATGGTTTCTCCTTGCCCGCGCGGCACGGCCTCGTCGTTGGGCTTTACCGGGCTTTCCGTTTCGGAATAGGCCCGCGGCAGGTACAGCTTGACCGTCGTGCCCTTACCCTCTTCGCTGTATATTGTCGCCTGGCCGCCTGATTGCTGGGCAAAGCCATAAATCATGGAAAGACCAAGGCCGCTGCCCTTGCCAACCCCCTTCGTAGTGAAGAAAGGTTCAAAAGCGCGTTCGCGCACCTCCTCGGACATTCCAACCCCGTGGTCCGATACCGAAAGGACCACATAGTCCCCGGCTGTGATCTCAGAGCCATCAATGTTGCTGTCTTCATCCAAAGTGATATTTGCGCATTCAATTATCAGTTCACCGCCATGTGGCATCGCATCCCGGGCGTTGATGCCCAGATTCAAGAGCGCGGCTTCTACCTGGCCAGGGTCGGCAAGAGCGCGCCAGACGCCGTTTCGTGAACCCACCGAAACCACGATAGTTTCCCCAAGCATGCGCTGCAGAACATCGGACATGTCTGAAACAAGTTTGCGTGTGTCGATCACCTCCGGTCTCAGCGGCTGTTTCCTGGAATAGGCCAGCAGGCGCTGCGTCAGTTCGGCACCGCGTTGTGAAGCATGGACGATCGCCGATGTTATGGGTTTGGAGTCCTCGCCTGACTTCAGCTCTTCCAACAGTTCGGCATTGCCCTGAATCACCGCAAGGAGGTTGTTGAAATCATGGGCGATACCGCCGGTCAACTGGCCAATTGCCTCCATCTTCTGGGCCTCGGCCAACCGCTTTTCCGAGCGGCGCTTTTCTTCGCTCGCCTCGGTTCTGGTCTCGGCCATCAGTTTTTCAATCGCCTTGTTGCTCTCTTCAAGGTCAAGCTTTGCCACGAATTCAGAGACGAATAGCTGAGCGTGCCGTTGGATGACCTGGAAGAAAATGAAGAAAAAACTGGCCGCGATGACAGAGAGGCCGATCGCCACTGGATTTGACGCCAGCACCATTCCAACCAAGGCGCCGACGGCAACCGGGCCGGAATAGGAGACGGCCGCGAGCGGAATGGGATAGAGCGTGATTGCCCCGCCACATATCATTCCGGTGACCAATGCGGCCGTGAAAACCTGCGCTCCGCCGTCCACTGATGGCAGCACGAACATGCTCGGATAGACCCAAATCAGGCCGAACATGACCGAGCTGCGAACGACCTTAAGTATGGCGCGCCGGCTGACGATCTCTGGCGCCGCCTTTCGGCGTTGGTGCAGGCTCTGAAGCAGCGTTCGAACCGAGACAAATCCAATCACCAAGGCCCAGATTGCGATCCCGAGAGTGAATTGCGCGGTGATGTAAAGCACCAAGACCAATGCGGCAGCATTCACCAGGTTCACGATCATCAGCGCAGGCATCAATCGAGATAACGCATAAACCTGTTGCGCCCGGATGCGAGCGGGAATTTCAGGATGCTGAAAATTTGTCAAAGACCAGTCGTTCCTTGTCTACAATGCGTATTCTGTTTTACCCAACTATGATTGAGTCACCTAGTCGCAATCGCTGCGTGTGGTTATCTTCACAATAACGGATTTGTCGCAAATTTTGTTATCAGACCCAGATACCCTAGTCGTTCTACGAAGATGTTGCCGCGCCACGCACCATTTCCGTTGATGCTGAACTGGATGTCAGCGTCCTTACACTGCTTGATCTGATTGGCATGCAGATCAAACTACAGTGCAAGTTCACTCATCGCTCCGTCACCCTTCAACAAAGCTACTGCGACTTGCAATCTGGACCATTCTATTGGGGGTGCTCAGGTCATCATATTCAGACATTCGAACTTTGCACAGCATCGGTCAAAATGGCCTTGAAGCTGCCAAACGCAGTGCATCCGGTCCAGGCTCACGTTGCCCGGACGCTGCGGGATGCATTGATGGTGAGATAGGCGGATGGCCATTATCAGCAACTTAGGCACCGCCATCGCTGAGCGAAATTGCGTTTAAGGCCTGCTGCTTGGTGCAAATCAGTGCTGTTTTTTGCACCGGGGCCTGACCTTACCGCTTGTCAGGGCGAGGGTGGGTTAGATGTAAGTAGAAGGATTTGAATCGCGTCGATCCTCCTGAAAATCCAGTCAGGAGGATCGAACCTTTGACGAAAGCAATCGGAAACGCTGTTAGCTGCTGCCGCCTGGCAACCACTCTTTCCAGACGTCTTCGTTGTCTTCCAGCCAGACTGCCGCGGCTTCATCGGGCTCCATTTCTTCGACGTCTACAAGCACGGCCATTTGAGCAATCTGGGCATTTGTGAAGGAGATCTTGCTCAGCACGCCAAAGGCATCCGGCCATTTCTCTTCCATGCCCTCCCACGCGGCTTTCTTGAGATAGCCATTTGCCGGGTTGCCGCAGTCATATAGTGCATCCGGGTTCGGGCCCACGGCTGGGTCCTTGTCACAGCCATCTTCCCACGCGGGGAATTCGACAAACTCGCCGGGCCAGACGGCTTCGGCAAAGTTCGGCGTCCAGTTGAACACGACAACCGGCTTCTTGTCAGCCTCGGCAGCACCGATTTCCGCCCACAGTGCCGCGGCGGAGCCAGCGTTGATCACGGTAAAGTTCATGTCCAGCGCATCCACACGTTCCTGCGCGTGCTTCAGCCAATCCACCGGTCCATCCAGATAGCGACCCTTGCCGCCGGTTTCCGCCGTCGCGAATAGTTCCGCGCAGTCATTCAGGGCCTTCCAGTCGGGCAGGCCGGGACAGGCCTCCTTGGTCCACATCGGGTACCACCAGTCTTCGCGGGTCACGGCATCATGGTTACCCACATCGACAATGCCGCCTTTTTCCAGGGCCGCACGGAACGACGCGCCAAAGGCGCCTTCCCACACCTCAAGTTCGAGTGTCACGTCGCCCAGACGGATCGACTCGTAGACCGCCTGACTGTCGGTGGTGACGAATTCAACGTTATTGCCCATGGATTCGAGTATCTGCCCCACGACATTGCTCATCACAATCTGGCTGGACCAGTTATGGATCGGAATGACGATCGGATCAGAACTGTCGGCCGCATGGACCGGCAGGGCCAAGGCACCAATCGTAAGGCCAATAGCAAGTTGATTTTTCATTATTTTCTCCCTGAAAGTGGTTCAAAGTTTTTTAGGAAACGTCGAGACGACACCGTCTTCCTGCGAGGGAAGGTAAGTCCGGGATGTGAACCAATCTACGGGCCAAGATGAACGCGCTTTACTGAATTGTTAAAAATTGTTAACAACATGCTTTCCAAGGAGCCCGCGCGTGCCTGATCGGTCCCATATTGTCGTTGTCGAGGATGAGCCGGTCACCCGGATGACGCTGACAAGCTATCTGGATGCGCAGGGCTATCGCACCAGCGAGGCGGAAGATTCATCGGAACTGGATGCGATCCTTCAGCACGATCCGGCCGATTTGCTGATTATCGACATCAACCTGGCGGGCAAGGACGGGCTGGAAATCACCCGGGAACTACGTGCCGTGTCCGAGATCGGCATCATTCTTGTATCCGCCCGTTCCGACGATGTTGACCGGATCGTGGGGCTGGAACTTGGCGCCGACGACTACGTGGTCAAACCGTTCAACAAGCGCGAACTGCTGGCGCGGGCAAAAAACCTGCTCAGGCGAACGCAGGCGGCCCGGCAACTGACCCGTAACGTGCGCCATTTCGACGGGTTTCAGCTTGACCTGTCGGGACGCTGGCTGACATCGCGCGAGGGTGATCTGGTGCCGCTGACGCGCGCCGAATTCGAGCTTCTCAAGATCCTGACGATGCATCCGGGCCTGGTGTTGAGCCGCGAGCGATTGATGCAAGGTATCACCCATCGGTCGGACGGGGTGAACGAACGGACAGCTGATGTTCTGGTCCGCCGCCTGAGAGCCAAGCTGGAACGTGATCCAAGGGCACCGCAAATCAATTCGACCGCCCATGGTGAGGGCTACATATTCACCGCGGCGCTTGAGTGATTTTGCCGGTCAGCGGAAATCTCGGCCCAGCAACGTGCAAGCAGACGTTCTGACATGACGACTTCCTGCTCCAGGGCGGGCAGGCAGGTTGTCAACGCTTCGATATCCCCGTCGCGTGCACGCTCTTCGGCATGGTGGAGCTGTCGCTGGAAGGTCGACAGATGAAAATTCGCCACAGCCCCCCTGAGCCTGTGCAGCTCTTGCCGCGCGCCCTCCGCATCACCTTGCCTGATTGCCTGCCGGATTGTCGCGATCCGCTTGGGGGCCTGCTGAAGATAGAGATCGACGATCCGCCCGACCTGCGGTTGACCGATCGCGGCGATATCGGCGGCAAGACTGTCTTTCAGCGCGCCGGCCTGCTGATCATCACCGCTTTGGGATCTGGAGGACGGGAAGACATTTTTGGTCTGGTTGTCGGAAATCACTGCCGAAAGCGCATTCATCAATCGTTCCGGTGAAACGGGTTTGGCCAGGAATGCATCCATGCCCTGCTTCAGATACGCATCAATCTGGTCATCGAAAACATGCGCCGACATGGCGATGATCGGCGTCCCGGCGCGTTTGGGATCGGGCAATTGCCGGACATGATGTGCCACGTCAGTGCCATTGACATCGGGCAGGTTGATGTCCAGCAGGATCACGTTGAAATCCTTTTCGGCCGCAAGTTTCATTGCCGCCGCGCCGCGATCAACCAGGCACACATCGTGCCCCATTTTCCTCAGATACCCGTCCGCCACCATCTGGTTAATTTCATTGTCTTCGACCACCAGAACCTTGAGCGGTGTCAGGGCGTAGCTGGCCTTCAGGGGGATCGTGCCCTGATCCAGCATCGCCCTGTCGCCCAGGCCGAAACTTGCTCTCATCGTAAAGATCGAACCGACATTCGGCGTGCTTTCCACCGACAGCGTGCCCCCCAGGGCCGTGATGAAGCGCTGGCAGATCGCAAGCCCGAGGCCGGTACCGCCAAGCCTGTGCATCGCCGATGCATCGGCCTGCTCGAACGCATCAAAGATACGTTCCTGTGCCTCGGGCAGAATGCCCTCACCCGTATCACTTACCTCGAGCACCAGATCGACATTGCTGTCCGTCACATTGATCAGACGGGCCCGTAGAACGACATCGCCATCCGATGTCGCCTTGATCGCGTTGGACAGCAGGTTGAACAAAATCTGCCGGAGCTTGTTCATGTCCCCGATGATCACCTCAGGCAATCTGCCGTCTACATCCAGGCTCAGATTTGTGCCCCGTTCCGCGGCCACCGGTTCCATCAGGTAGATGATGCCTTGCAAGAGATTACCCAGAACGAAGGGCATGTTGTTTACCACATCCCGCCCGGCTTCGATCTTCGACAGGTCGAGAATTGAATTCAGGATGCCCAACAGGTTTTCGCCAGAGACAAGCGCGGCGTTCAACCGGTCCATCTGGGTATCGGTCAGGGGATCTTCGGGCAGAACCCGCAACATTCCCAGAACCCCGTGCATCGGCGTGCGGATTTCGTGGCTCATCATCGCCAGGAATTCCGATTTTGCCCGGCTCGCCTGTTCGGCCCGCTCGCGGGCCGCACCGTGGGCCTCAACCTCGCGCTCCAACTGCGCCGTCCGGTCCGAAACCAGTCGCTGCAACTCCTCGCGATGCGCGCGCAGCTCCTGTTCGGTTCGCTCCCGCTCTTCTTCAAGTTCGCGTTTAACGATGGCCTGTTTGCGAAACACCTCGACCGCGCGCTCCATCTGGGCGATCTCGTCTGACCCGGCTGGGGTGACTTTCAGGTCGAGATCACCCTCGACCAGCGCCTTCATGTGCTGCGATAGCAGATCAAGCCGCCTTGTCAGGTTGCCACGCACGTAGAACCAAAGCACCGTCAGCGATGCAAGCGCGGCCACCGAGGCAATGACCGTCAGCCGGATCAGGCTGTCACGTATATCGCTTGTGGCCTTTGCACCGGAAAGAACGGCCTCTTCCTGCGATCTTTGTGCCAGATCGGTCGCCTGCTGCCCCAATGTCTGGGCAAGCACGGCGATATCGTTCTGCACCCAGACGATTTTCTCTTTGATAACAAAGGTTCGCGTCAGGATTTCAAAGATGTCCTTCGCAGCCTGATCGGCGGAGTTTACGCCGAGAATTTGCAGCAGATCGGTTGCCTGACCCGCCCGAACGGGATCGCGGATGGCGGACACACGCCGCGCGATAAACGCAAGCAGCCGGTCAAATTCACCTTGGAGCCTGACAAGGTCGGCCCGTTCATCGACATTCGAAATCTGGTTGATGATCAGCCCGATTTCCGACGCGCGAGAGCGTAATTCGAACATCAACCCCAATTGGAACAAATCGACCTCTATCAACTTGTCGAGCGCGTCGAAGTAGTTTTCCTGATCGTTGTCGAATTCGTAGAGCGAAGAAATGATGGCCGTGGTGGCCATATCCGCGTTGGCAACCAGCGTTTCTGAAATTTCCACCAAATCCGCCGCCGCCTTCAGGATGATGTCCAGCCTTTCGTCCCGTGCCTTTGCCAGTTCGATCCGGTGTTCCACCAGGCTGTCCAGATCGCGTATCTTTGCGCCGATCTGCGCGGTGGTTCGGCGCAGTTCCGACTTGTCCGACCCGTCCGGCCCCTCAAAACTGTTCAGACGATCCGATAACGCCTTGACGTGAAAGATCAGGAAAGCCTTGCGTTTTTCCCGTGCTTCCTGGGTGGAAACACTGCCAAGTTCGGGCGCGGCGACGACGATCCGGGCGCTGTCTTCGGCAATGGCGCGCACTTCGGTGATCCGGGGAATGGTCCGTTCGGCAATGCTGGCCTGGGTCTGGGCAATATCGCGCAGCTCGATCCATGCAAATAAACCCGCCAGTGCCGGTGCACCGGCGATCGCCAGGAACGCCAGAAACAATCGCTCACCAAGGCCAATGCGCCATTTCATCTAAAAAACCTACTGCCCGCGCCCGATTTCTGCAAATTGCGAAGCCACGCCGCTTGGCATAGTGTTTCTGAATGAAGTTCCTCGCTGGCTTTTCAACCTGGCTTTTTACGGCTGCTCTGGCAGCACCTGTCCATGGGCTGGACGATTGGGCGTTGGAACGCTGGCTGACGCCCATGGATTATGCCAGCGATACCGAGTCCATCCGGTACAGCCGCATTGAATCGGCCTCGCAAGACTGGAACCTGTGTGTCGCCTATCCGCATCTCAAGGATGCCTACTGGCTGAGCGTCAATTATGGCATGGTTCAGGAGGCGCGGCGACTGGGGGTCTCCTTCAGGCTGGTTGAGGCAGGTGGCTATCCCAATATCGACCGTCAGATTGAACAGATCACAGAATGCATGCGCGAGGGTGCGGATGCACTGGTCATCGGCACCGTGTCTTATGACGGGTTGACCGAAACCTTGCTTGAGATCGCACAGGGCAGACCGGTGATCGCGACGGTAAATGATATTGCCAGCGATGGAATCAGCGCAAAATCGGGCGTGTCCTGGGTGCAGATGGGTGCCGCGGCGGGTCTGGCCATCGCCAAGCGACATCCAAAGGGCAGCCCGCCGGTCAAGCTGGCCTGGTTTCCGGGCCCCGAAGGTGCGGGCTGGGTCAGGTTCGTCCAGCAGGGGTTCGAAGAAGCATTACAACAAAGCTCAGCCCGGATTGTCGTGACGAAATGGGGCGATACCGGCCGTGAAATTCAGGTCCGGCTTGTCGAAGAGGCGCTGATCGAACGTCCGGATGTCGATTATATCGTTGGCAGCGCCCCAGCCGCCGAGGCCGCGGTTTCAATTCTTCGCGCCCGGGGACTGAGCGACAAGATCGGGATCGTGTCCGATTACATGACCCATGCGGTGTTTCGAGGCATTCGTCGCGGCCGCATTCTTTCTGCGCCAACGGATTTTCCCGTCCTGCAGGGTCAACTGGCGATAGAGCAGGCAGTACGGGCCTTGGAAGGGAAGCTTGAGATTTCCCATGTCGGCCCGCGTGTCGTCATCGTCGACCGCGATAATCTGGACGAGATTGGGGCCGACGGGTCGCTGGCCCCTCCGGCATTTCAACCGATGTTTCGGCTGAACTAGGTTTGATGCCGTTTGCGGCCCTGCAATAGCGACGTGATGCTTTAGGGGTGTGAGCTGCTACGCCACGGGGCGGCCAGCGATCCAGACCTGACGGATCGCGCGGTCGTCGCCCATCATGATGGTGGGAAAGATGGCTTCCCATAGATCATCGGCCTGGGCGTGACGCTGGGCGATGGCAGGGGTGGAGGCGAGGTTGATCGCGATCACGTCGGCCTCGGTGCCCGGTTGGATATTGCCGATCACACCGTTCATATGCAGGGTTTCCGCCGACCCGACCGTGGCCAGCCACATCAGTTGTGCCGGATGCAGCGCGGTGCCGGTCAATTGTCCGATCTCATAGGCGGCAGCCATGGTGCGCAGCATCGAAAAGCTGGATCCGCCGCCGGTATCGGTGGCCAGCCCCACGCGCAGCCCCTCGGCGATGCGCGCGGCGGTATTGAAAAGGCCCGAACCGATGAAGGTGTTCGAGGTGGGGCAGTGGATCAGCGCGCCACCCACCTCGCGCAAGCGGTCGCGTTCGCGATCCTCAAGATAGATCGCATGGCCATAAAGCCCGCGCGCCCCCAGAAGGCCGTGCGCTTCGTAGGTATCGAGATAATCGCGCGCCTGCGGGTAGAGCGACCGGACCCAGTCGATCTCGTCGGTCTGCTCGCTCAGATGGGTCTGCATCAGGCAATCGGGATGCTCGGACCAGAGCGCGCCCATCGCCGCAAGCTGTTCGGGCGTCGAGGTAGGGGAGAACCGCGGCGTGATCGCATAAGACAGCCGGTCGACCCCATGCCATTTTTCCAGCAGGGCCTTGCTGTCGTCATAACCCGATTGCGCGGTGTCGCGCAGCCCCTCGGGCGCGTTGCGGTCCATGCAGGTCTTGCCGGCAAAGACACGCTGTCCCCGGGTCTGCGCGGCGGTGAAAAACGCGTCAACGCTTTCGGGGTGGATGGTGCAGTAGCTGCAAACGGTTGTCGTGCCATTCGCAAGGGTCAGATCAAGATAACGGCCCGCGATTTCAGTGGCATAGGTGGCATCTTTAAACTTCATTTCCTCGGGGAAAGTATAGCTGTTCAACCAGTCGATCAGACGTTTGCCCCAGCTGGCGATCATCGCCGTCTGCGGGTAATGCACATGGGCATCGACAAAGCCCGCCATGATCAGCGCGTCGGCCTGATCCTGCAGTTCAGCCCCGGGGGCCATCGCCTGCATTCGCGCGCGCGATCCGGTCGCCGTGATCCGGCCACCCTGCATCAGCACCGCCTCGGTCACCTCTGCCGCGCCCGCCGGATCGCCGTCAAACGGTGAGCGGGTGAAGGACAGGACCTGGCCGGTCAGGATGGTATCGGGATGGGTCATGGCGCCATGCGCTCCTGTTTGATTGCCGCCAGACAGGATACGCATCGCCAATCACAAGGTAAATCTGCCTATTTTCATTGTTTTCCCGAAGCTGCTTCTTTAATCCTCAAGGCAATCACGAAGTGGAGGGGCGCATGGCCGACGAACTTGACCAACACGACCCCGACAAGGACCGCCCCGAGGACGATCGTGAAGACAAGCGCGAGGATGAGCGCGAGGAAGACGCCTATCTGCTGAACCCGCAGGCGGTGGCGCGGATCATCCAGGCGGTCGATCTGGGCGATCAGCAGCTTTTGTGGGACGAGATGGAGCCGCTGCACGCGGCCGACATCGCCGACCTTCTGGAACAGATCAGCGCCTTTGACCGCCGCCGCCTGGTCGAACTTTACGGCGAGGAGTTCGACGGCGATCTGCTGACCGAACTGGACGATTCGATCCGCGAGGAAGTGATCGGCATCCTCCATCCCGAGGTTCTGGCCGAGGCGGTGCGCGAACTTGATTCCGACGATGTGGTCGATCTGGTCGAGGATCTGGAGGACGCGCAGCAAAACGCCATCCTCGAAGTGTTGGAAGACAGCGACAGGCTGGCCGTCCGGCAATCGCTGACCTATCCGGAATATTCCGCCGGCCGTCTGATGCAGCGCGAAGTGGTGATGGCGCCCGAGCACTGGAATGTCGGCGAAGCCATTGATTACATGCGCAATCAGGACGATCTGCCGGAACAATTCTACCACATTATCCTGGTCGACCCCAAGCTGCGCCCGGTGGGCAACGTGATGCTGGGCAAGATCATGGCCTCACCCCGTGTGGTGATGCTGACCTCACTGGTCGAAGAGACGTTTCACACCATCCCCGTCACACAGGACGAGGAAGACGTGGCCTATGCCTTCAACCAGTATCATCTGATCTCGGCCCCCGTCGTAGACGAAAATGAACGGCTGGTGGGCGTGATCACCATCGACGACGCGATGGTCGTGCTGGATGAAGAACACGAGGAAGACATCCTGCGCCTTGCCGGTGTTGGTGAAAGCAGCCTCAGCGACAAGGTGATCGACACCACCAAGCGGCGATTCCCCTGGTTGGCGGTCAATCTGGTTACGGCGATCCTGGCCTCGCTGGTCATCGCCCAGTTCGAGATGGCGATCGCGCAACTTGTGGCGCTGGCGGTCCTGATGCCGATCGTGGCGTCGATGGGTGGCAATGCCGGCACGCAAAGTCTGACGGTGGCGGTGCGTGCGATTGCCACCAAGGATTTGACCTCGAGCAACGTGTGGCGGGTCATCCGCCGCGAATGCATGGTCGGGCTGATCAACGGGCTGATCTTTGCCGTGGTCATGGGCGTCGTTGGCGTGCTGTGGTTCGGCGGGCCGGAACTGGGATATGTGATCGCCGCCGCAATGGTGATCAATCTGGTCGTTGCCGGGTTTGCGGGCACGGTCATTCCGGTGATCCTCGACCGTGTGGGTGTTGACCCGGCTCTGGCCTCGGGCGCGTTTGTCACGACGGTCACGGATGTGGTCGGGTTTTTCGCCTTTCTGGGGCTGGCGGCGGCGGTGCTACTATGAGCGATTTGCAGGCAATCAAGGATGCGGCGCGCAAGGCGGCCTTTGCCCGGCGCAAGCTGGCGCATGAGGCCGCAGGCCCCGGCCGTGCAGCGCTGTTATCGGGGGTTCTGGCGGGCCATCGCGGTGTGCCGATGTCGGGCTTCATGGCGATCCGGACCGAGATTGATCCGTTGCCCGCGATGGAGGAGGCCGCCGCCCACGGACCTGTCGGTGTGCCGGTGATTGAGCGCCTTGGCCTGCCGCTGAAATTTTCCCGGTGGGAGCCGGGCTGCGCGCTGAAGGACGGCCCGTTCGGGGCGATGATCCCGGCGGTGGACAATTTCTTTGAGCCGGAAATACTGGTGGTGCCACTTGTGGCGTTTGACCGCAATGGCGGGCGGCTGGGTTATGGCGGCGGTTTCTATGACCGCACGATCGAGCTTTTGCGGGCCAGGCGCCCGACGCTGGCCATCGGGTTCGCCTATGCCGCGCAGGAGGCCGAGAACCTGCCACTGGAACCCACGGATCAGCCGCTGGACATGATGGTGACCGAGAATGAGGTGATCACCTTCTAGCGACGCAATCGCCCAGCATGCGGCGTGTTTTCGGTGATGCCTGTTGGTTGGATATGTAGTGTCTTTTGTTTGGATATGCGGACGAGACAAACATTCGATCCCGCCACCCCGCCCGGAATCAAGCCGCAGGCGCCGGGCGAGCGCCGGACCGTCCCGACGGGCTGGCGCTTCTGTGAGGTTCGCGCGTTCCGGTGAAGGAGGGGGGATTAGGCGAGGATAAAGTGCCACGCTGATACGTTTCAGCGCCACCCCACGGTCCGGCGCTCGCCCTCAGTTCATGGTCAATAATCGGACGCAAAGCGCTTGTCCTCATCTCTCTGATCAGGTGATGTGGCAGCGACACCTGTGAGAGGACAGCCAATGGCCGAACATGACTATACCGCCCGCGTGGTCTGGACCGGGAACCGGGGGCAGGGCACGACCAGCTACCGCGCCTATGACCGGACCTGGAATGTGGAAACGCCGGGCAAGCCGGTGATCCCTTGTTCGAACGACCCATTGCTGGGGGGCGATCCGACCCTGCATAATCCCGAGGATCTGCTGATTGCCAGCTTAAGTGCCTGCCATATGCTGTGGTACCTGCATCTGGCCAGCGATGCGGGCATCGTCGTGCAGTCCTATGCCGATGATCCGCTGGCAGTGGGAGAGACCGACAAGACTGGTGCCAGCCGCTTTCTGCGCGCCACGCTGCGCCCTCAGATCACCGTGCCCGACGGCACCGATCTGGCGCTGGCCGATACGATCCACCACCAGATACACAAGACCTGCTTCATCGCGCGCTCGGTCAATTTTCCGGTCGATTACGACGCACGCTACCTGACGGCGGACGCTTAGGGCTTGCGCATGGGCGTTCTGCCGCCTACGGCTTGACCCATGAAGATCTTGTTTTTAGGCGATGTTATGGGCCGCGCCGGGCGCAAGGCCGTGACCGAGATGCTGCCGCGTCTGCGCGAAGACTGGCGGCTGGATTTCGTGGTGATCAACGGCGAAAACGCCACCGGCGGCATGGGGCTGAGCGGGGCGCATGCCAAGGTGCTGCTCGAGGCCGGGGCCGATTGCGTCACCCTGGGCGATCATGCTTTCGACCAGAAGGACATGCTGCAATTCATCGAAGGTGAGCCGCGGATCCTGCGGCCGGTCAACTTTGCCAAGGGCGCGCCGGGGCGAGGCCACCGGGTATTCTCGGACCGGCGTGGGCGCAAGGTTCTGGTGGCACAGGTGCTGGGGCAGGTGTTCATGAAACGTGCCTTTGACGATCCGTTCTCGGCCGTGGATCAGGTGTTGCGCAGCCATCCACTGGGCGGCGCGGTGCAGGCGACAATCGTCGATGTGCATTGCGAAGCCACCAGCGAGAAGATGGGCATGGGCCATTATTGCGATGGCCGCGCCAGCGTGGTCGTGGGCACCCATACCCATGTGCCCACGGGTGACGCGCAGATCCTGCCCGGCGGCACGGCGTTCCAGTCCGATGCGGGTATGTGCGGCGACTATCTGAGCGTTATCGGTATGGACAAGGCCGAACCCATGCGCCGCTTCGTCACCGGCATGCCCAAGGCGCGGTTCACCCCGGCGCTGGGCGACGCGACGCTGTCGGGGCTTTATGTCGAGACCGATGACAAGACCGGGCAGGCCACAGCGGTGCATATGGTCCGTCAGGGCGGCAGGCTGGCGCAGGCGGGGCCGTGAACGCCTCGCTCTACGGGTTTCTCGTGCTGATGGGCGCGGGCTGGGGGCTGTCTGTCCCGCTGTCGAAAATCGCCGTTAGCACCGGGCACCAGCCTTTTGGGCTGATCTTCTGGCAGCTTTTCATCGTTGTGGTCGTGCTGGGCGCGATCTGTGCCTGGCGCGGCAAACGCGTGGAACTGGGGCGTCGCTACTGGCGTTTACTGATCATGGTGGCCCTCACCGGTGCTGTTCTGCCGGATATCTTCTTTTACCTTTCTGCCGCCCGTCTGCCCGGCGGGGTGATGTCGATCATCATCTCAAGCGTACCGATGTTTTCACTGCCCATCGCGCTGGCCATGGGGAACGAGGATTTCGCCTGGCGCCGGCTGGCGGGCCTGATGGTCGGACTGACGGGCATCCTGCTGCTGATGGGCCCCGAGGCCAGCCTGCCGGATCGCGCGATGGCGGCCTTTGTGCCCATCGCCTTGCTGGCACCGATGCTATATGCGACCGAAGGGAACCTGGTGGCCAGATGGGGCACACAGGGGCTTGATTCCGTGCAGGTCATTCTGGGGGCGTCGATCCTGGGGATGGTGCTGTCCCTGCCGCTGGCGCTGATCAGCGGGCAATGGATCAACCCGCTGGCGAGCTTCGGCCTGCCCGAGATCGCCCTTGTCGGCGCCGCGACCCTGCATGCCATCGTCTATGCGGCCTATGTCTGGATGGTCGGGCGGGCCGGGTCGGTCTTTACGGCGCAGACCAGCTATCTGGTGACAGGCTTTGGCGTGGTCTGGTCGCTTGTGTTGCTGAAGGAAAGTTATTCCCCTTTCGTCTGGGCCGCGCTGGCGATGATGCTGATGGGTATGTTCCTTGTGCAACCCCGGCGCAGCATCCTGCTTGCCCCCGGCGCGGGCATCGGGGAAGGTGACGACAGATCGCAAGAGGACCGACCGGTTTGATCCAGCTTTTTGATATCTCGCAAACCACGCAGGGCCTGATGGCGCTGGGCGTCGTGGCGTTGATGTTCATCCTTTTCGTGCGCGAATCCTATCCCACCGAAGTGGTGGCGATCAGCGGTGCAGCGCTGCTGCTGGCGCTGGGGCTCTTGCCCTACGAGGCCGCGCTGAACGTGCTGTCGAATCCGGCCCCCTGGACCATCGCCGCAATGTTCATCGTCATGGGCGCGCTGGTGCGCACCGGGGCGCTGGATGCCTTTACCTCGATCGCGGACAGGCAGGCGCGGGTCAATCCCAAGATGGCGATCCTGATGCTGATGATCTTTGTCGTCGTCTCGTCGGCATTTGTGTCCAACACGCCGGTGGTGGTGGTGATGATCCCGGTCTTTGTGCAACTGGCGCGTTCACTGGGCATACCGGCGTCGAAACTGCTGATCCCGCTAAGCTATGCGGCCATTCTGGGCGGCACGCTGACGCTGATCGGCACCTCGACCAACCTGCTGGTGGACGGTGTGGCACGCGCAGAGGGGCTGGAACCCTTCTCGATTTTCGAGGTCACGCCGCTGGGCATCGCGCTGGTCCTCTGGGGCGCGATCTATCTGCGGTTCATCGGGCCGCTTCTGCTGCCCGCCCGCGATAGCATGGCCGATATGCTGTCGGACCGCAGCAAGATGAAATTCTTTACCGAGGCCGTCGTCCCGCCCGATTCCAACCTTGTCGGGCGCGAGGTTACCGGCGTGCAACTCTTCAAACGCGAAGGCGTGCGGCTGGTTGACGTGATCCGGGGCGATCTGTCGCTCAGGCGGAACCTTCAGGGTGTTGAATTGCAGGTCGGGGACCGGGTGGTGCTGCGCACCCAGATGACCGAACTGCTGAGCCTGCAACGCGACAAGAGCCTCAAGCGCGTCGATCAGGTATCCGCGGTTGAAACCACCACGGTCGAGGTGCTGATCACACCGGGCTGCAAGATGGTCGGTCGCAGCCTGGGCACGCTGCGTCTGCGGCGGCGTTACGGGGTCTATCCGCTGGCCGTGCACCGCCGGAACCAGAATATCGGGCGGCAACTGGACGATCTGATCGTCCGGGTGGGCGATACGCTGCTGCTGGAAGGCTCGCCCGAGGATATCCAGCGCCTGTCGCGGGACATGGATATGGTCGATGTCTCACACCCCTCTGCACGGGCCTATCGTAGGGGCCATGCGCCCATCGCCATCGCCGCGCTGGTGGGGATCGTCGCGCTGGCGGGGTTCGGTGTGGCGCCGATCTTTTTCCTGGCCGTTCTGGCGGTGGCGCTGATTTTCCTGACCCGCTGCATCGACGCGGACGAGGCGTTTTCCTTTGTCGATGGCCGGCTGCTGGCGCTGATCTTCTCGATGCTTGCGGTCGGCGCGGCATTGCAGGCATCGGGCGCGGTCATGCTCATTGTCGAGGTCATCGCGCCGGCGCTGTCGATGCTGCCGGGGGTGATGATCATCTGGGCGATCTACCTTCTGACCTCGATCCTGACGGAACTGGTTTCAAACAACGCTGTCGCCGTCGTCGTCACGCCCATCGCCATCGGGCTGGCCGATGCGATGGGCATCGACGCGCGGCCCTTGGTGGTGGCGGTGATGGTCGCCGCCAGCGCCAGTTTCGCCACGCCCATCGGCTATCAGACCAATACGCTGGTTTACGGGCCGGGCGGGTATCGTTTTACCGATTTCATGCGCGTGGGCATCCCACTGAACCTGACCGTGGGCATGCTGGCAAGCTTCCTGATCCCGATGATCTGGCCGCTTTAGAATGACCGCTTTGCCCGCCTCTCGCCCCGGCTGGGGCGTCTTCTGGATGGTGGTGACGGGCGCGCAATTCGTCGGCGTGACGGTGCTGGTCAAATCCATGGGCACACGCATCCCCGCGGCCGAGGCCGCGTTTCTGCGTTATGCCTTCGGGCTGATCTTTTTCGTGCCCATGCTGGGCTCGCTGATGCGGCAACGTTTTGACCGGCAACTCTGGTTCATGTTCACGGCGCGGGGCGTGGCCCATACCGGGGCGGTGGCGCTTTGGTTCTACGCGATGGCGCGCATCCCGATCGCCGATGTGACCGCGATGAACTATCTCTCGCCGGTCTATGTTACCCTTGGGGCAGCGCTGTTTCTGGGTGAAAAGCTGGCAATGCGCCGCGTGCTGGCGGTCTGCGCCGCGCTGATCGGTACGCTGATCATCCTGCGGCCTGGATTTCGCGAGGTCGGCCTGGGCCACCTGGCAATGCTCTTTGTAGCGGTCTGTTTCGGCGTGTCCTACCTGCTGGCCAAGCTGATGACCAACCGGGTCAGCCCGGCTGTCGTGGTGGCGATGCTGTCGATCATCGTCACCATCGGCCTGACGCCGCTGGCCCTGATCAACTGGATCACGCCCACACCGACCGAGGCGGCGCTGCTCTTCGGTGTGGCCTGTCTGGCCACCGGCGGGCATTATACGATGACACTGGCGTTTCAGGCCGCACCGCTTGCGGTCACGCAACCGGTCAGCTTTCTGCAACTGGTCTGGGCGGTCCTGGTGGGCGCGCTTTTCTTCAATGAAGGGGTCGACGTGTTCGTGGTGCTGGGCGGCACCGTGATTGTGGGCGCGGTCAGCTTCATCAGTTGGCGCGAGATGGTGCTGAAGCGGCAGGCTGTCACGCCCAACCCGTCGGCCACCAAGGTCTAGGCCCGCGACAGCGCGATTTCGCAGGGACAGCCACAGCATTCTGCCGGTTTAAGCCACATGCTTTCATCCTTGGCGGTGATGGAACCTGAATTGTGGGCATTGAGGTATTCGGGGAGAGCACCGGAAATTTTCTTTCTTGCCTGTACGGCTCTGCGCACGCCCTGTTAATCCGGCAAAACACCGATTTTCGCACCGACGTAATACCGACAAAATACCGACGTTATACCGACTGGGGTTTTCCAGCGTTTTCAGCCCGTTAACCTGATTCTCTGCCGGTTTGGGCCAAACCGTGCCTTCCTGCAGGGACACACCCCCTCACAATCGCGTGCGGTGGGCTATGCAGGGCGCCATGCGGGGCGCATCATCGGCGCTGCTCCGAAGCGCCGAAACAGGGGGAGATACCGATGCGTCGCCTGATCACGATCCTTGCCACTCTTTCACTCGTCACGGGCATGGCCCACGCTGACCCGGATTTCTGGAAACACGAATGGACCAAGACGAACTTTGACAAGCATACCATTGATAACTGGAAAGAAATTCTGGATGGCGGACCACCCAAGGATGGCATTCCCTCGATCCGCGATCCAAAATTTCGCACCGCCAGCAGCGAGACAAGGATCAGCGACACCGAGCCGGTAATGACGGTCGAAATTGGCAATGCCAAGCCGCGCGCCTATCCGATCCGCTACCTGACCTGGCATGAGATCGTCAATGATACCGTAGCTGGCGTGCCAATCGCCGTCACCTTCTGTCCGCTGTGCAATTCCGGCATCACCTTCGATCGGCGCACCAAGCATGGCACGCTCAGCTTCGGCGTCTCGGGCAAGCTCAGAAACTCCGACATGGTCATGTTCGACCGCGAAACGGAAAGCTGGTGGCAGCAGGCGATTGGCGAGGCCATCGTGGGTGATCTGACGGGCACAAGACTAAAGATGTTGCCCGGCTGGATGGAAAGCTGGGGCCAGTTCAAGGCCCGCAATCCCGATGGGCTGGTCATGGATCAGCCAAATTTTTCAAGAAGTTACGGCAGCAACCCCTATGCCGGGTATGATAGCCGTTCACGCCCCATGCTCTATAACGGCGCGATGCCCCCACATGGTATCTCACCGCTCGAACGTGTTGTCCGCGTGGGCGATCGCGCCTGGCCGCTCAACCGTGTTCGCAAGGAAGGGGGCGTGAACGAAGCCGGGGTCAATATCTCTTGGGAAGGGGGGCAGGCCTCGGCGTTGGATGCCCGTGTAATCGCCGAAGGGCGCGACGTGGGCACTGTCCGCGTGCGCGACAAACAGGGGCGCAACATGGTTCATGACGTGATGTTCGCCTTTGCGTTCCACGCCTTCTGGCCGGATGGAAAGTGGATGATCGGCGGGTAAGGCGTTCCGAAACACTTGACCGGATGCAAGATCCGTGGCCCAGATTGGACCATGATCTTCATGACCCGCCTGTTCCGCATCTTTCTGTGCGGTATGATCGCTTCGGGCTCAACGGCGCAGACCCCTCAAAGCGTCGCGGTTGAGCTTGTTCTGGCGGTGGATACCTCAATCAGCGTCAACGCTGCCGAATACCAACTGCAAATGCAGGGGATCGCCCAGGCGTTGCGCCATCCCGATATTCTGGACGCAATCAGCGATCAGCCCGGCGGTGTCGCGGTAACGCTGGTCCATTGGAGCATTGGCAGTCTGAACCATCAGGCGATCGGTTGGCGCAGGTTAAAGAACGCAGCGGATGTGTTTGATTTTGCAACTGAAGTCGAATCAGTACCGCGTGCCGGCGCAGGGCGCGGTACCTCAATCAGCGATGCTATCAGTTTCGCCACAGGGCTGCTTAGTCAGAATGACTATCAGGGCCGGGCGCTCAAAATCGACATCTCGGGCGACTCGCGCCACAACTCAGGGCCATCACCCAACGCCGCCCGCGATCTGGCGGTGCTGGCCGGGGTCACAATCAACGGTCTGGTGATCGAAGACGGGGACCGCAACCTGGGGGAATATTATCGTCAACTGGTGATTGGCGGCGAGGACGCGTTTGTCATGTCGGTTGATCGCCGCCAGGATTTCGCCCTGGCCATGCAGCGCAAGCTGGCGCGAGAGCTGACGCCGATAGCCCAGCAATCCCCGGGCGCACTTTCGCTGGCCGGGTGCGACGATTGCCATCCGTCTGTTGGAAAGCTTCGAAAAGGAAAGGTAAGCCAATGAACAAGCTGATCGAAATTGACCTTTCAAACAGTCGTCTTCCGACTGACCAAGCGGTCTCAATCCCGCCTGAATGCTACACATCGCCAGAGATTTGCGAAGCCGAGATTGCCCAGGTTTTCCGCCAGAACTGGCTGGGTGTCGGGCGCGCCGATATGCTGGCAGGCCCGGGTAGCTTTCAGACATTGGACATTGCCGGGCAGAACATCATCCTCTTGCGTGACAAGGAAGGCACCCCCCGCGCGTTCGCCAATACCTGTCGCCACCGCGCGGCGCGTCTAGTGGATGGCGCAGGCAGTTGCAAAGGGCTACGATGCCCGTTTCATTCTTGGTTCTATGGGCTGGATGGCCGCCTGGTGCAGGCCCCGCGGATGGACGATGTGCCCGGTTTCAACAAGGCCGATCATGGCCTGATTTCCTATCGCGCCGAAGAACGTCATGGCTTCTTGTTTATCTGCCTGAATGACACCGCCCCGCCGCTTGCCGATCACCTTGACGGGTTCGCGGAAATCCATGCGCCCTGGCCATTGGAGACGCTGGTCAGCGTGCGTCGGCAGGAGATTGAGGTCGACTGCAACTGGAAAGCCTTCATCGAGGTTTTCAACGAATATTATCACTTGCCATTCGTGCATCCCGACACGGTCGACAGCCTTTACTGTCCGCCTGATCCGCCCGAAGAGGTGGTCGGCAATTTTGCCACGCAATTCGGTGCGACGGATGGCACCGGGGGCTTGCTGGAAGACAAGCAAGACAGTGCCTTGCCATCCATTCCCGGCCTAACCGGGCGGGCGGCAAGCGGCGCGCGCTACACCTGGGTCTTTCCCAACATGACCTTTGCCGCCAATACAGACGCACTTTGGTGCTACGAGGCGTATCCGCTGGGGCCGGGCCGCTGCAAGGTGATCCAGACCGCCTGTTTCCCGCCCGAGTCGGTGGCGCTACCGGATTTTAAGGCTAAGGTCTCAGATTACCTTGACCGATTGGATGCAGCCCTGGCCGAAGACATCCCTGCGCTGGTCAATCAGCAAAACGGCCTCGATTGCCCTGATGCGCGCCCCGGGCGTTTCCAGCCCGCGCTGGAGCCGAATGTCGCGGCCTTTGCCCGGTGGTATGCCACCCGGATGTCGGAATGAGGAATGCGTTGGCCCGGTGCGCCGATAGTTCCCATTCGTTGATTGGATTTTCAGAGGATGTGAACGATGAATGATTGGGTGACCACGGCCATCAACATTATCGAGGCAGATTTTCAGCGCTCGGCCGATACGCATCTGTTCAAACTCGAAGTGCCCAAGTTAAGCGGTGTCGACATCTATCTTAAGGATGAAAGCACGCATCCGACCGGTAGTTTGAAACACCGTCTGGCACGCTCGCTATTTCTTTATGCGCTGTGCAACGGCAAGCTGAAAGAAGGCATGACGGTGATTGAGGCGTCGTCGGGCAGCACAGCAGTGTCCGAGGCGTATTTCGCCCGCATGATCGGCCTGCCTTTCGTCGCGGTGATGCCGCGCAAGACCGCCAAGACCAAGATTGCCCAGATTGAACGGTATGGCGGGCGCTGCCACTTTGTCGAAAGCGCTCCGCAAATGCATGATGAGGCGGTGCGAATGGCTGAGGAGGTTGGCGGATATTTCATGGATCAGTTCATGTATGCCGAACGCGCAACGGACTGGCGTGGGAACAACAATATCGCCGAAAGCATCTTTCGCCAGATGGAGCGCGAGCCACACCCCGTGCCGGAAACGGTGGTGATGAGTGCGGGCACCGGCGGCACATCGGCCACCTTGGGGCGCTATATCCTCTATAAAGGGTACAAAACGCGGTTGGTGGTGGTCGATCCCGAAAACTCGGTCTTTTATGAAAGCTTCATGTCGGGTGATCGCACCGTCACCCGCAGTTGTTCAAGCTGTATCGAAGGGATCGGGCGGCCCAAGGTCGAACATTCGTTTCAGCCCGACGTGATCGACGCGATGATCAGGGTGCCGGATCCCTCAAGCGTGGCAACGATCCTCTGGCTGGAACAGCTGACCGGGCGCCGGGCAGGGGCGTCGACCGGTACAAACCTGTGGGGTGTCTTGCAACTGGCCGAAGAAATGCAAAAAAACGGGCGGCAGGGATCACTCGTCACGCTGATGTGCGATAGCGGGGAGAGGTATCTGGATACCTACTACAACGCTGATTGGGTGGCCGAAAACATCGGTGATGTACAACCTTCCTTGGACAGGCTGGCAGCTTGGGAATGACGTATCTGTTAGCATATCATCCCGCTAATTCGTGTCGCCAGCATCACCGGATAAAAGACAGTGATGAAAGCGTCGCGGCCCTTTCTCGGGGCAGGCAACCACGCGGGATCAGTCGGCGCCGGCTTTCGGGCAAGCGCCAACTGACCCTTGAGGGACACTCAGGCAGACAGGTGAATATTGAACGCCTTGCGGATTTCAGCGTCGAGCATGGGATCGAACCGAGCCGCGGAGCGTTCGGACAGAATACGTTCCTTTCGCTCAATCGCATTGGCGATCAGGTCGGGCTTTTCGTTTTCATTCCATTCCTTGGGGCTCATCCGGTTGCCAAGCGCCGGGTAGACGTAATCTGACTGCATCCTGAGGAGCGTCTGATCCGTGCCCAGATAATGCCCCGGGCCATCAATGCAGACCTCGGCGATCTGATCCAGGGCCATGGTCACATCGTTGACCTCGATCCCGCGTACGCAGCGCATCGCATGGCCGATCAGGTCATCACCCAGGATAAGTGATTCATGGCAGAATCCCAGCAGCGATGCATGCATTCCTGCCGCTTCATAGACCATGTTCAACCCGGAAAGCCCCGCCATGACGTTCGAACACATCGCCTCCCACCCGGCTTGCATGTCGGGCAGTTTGGCATCGGTGATGCCGCCCACGGCGCCGCCCGGAAGCCCGTAATACTTATGCATCTGTGCGCAGCCAGAGCTTAGCAAGGCCTGCTCGCCGGAACCGCCGGTCATGGCACCGCTGCGCAGGTCCAAGCCGAAAGGCCAGGTGCCGAAGATGGCCGGGTGCCCCGGCTTGACGGCGTTGACATAGACGATGCCCGCAAGACATTCCGCGGTGGCCTGCACGATGGCACCCGCAATCGTCGACGGCGCGGTGGCCCCGGCCATCCCGGCCGACAATAAAAGCACGGGCATGCCGCCATCGATGCAGCGTTCCATGACTTCGCAGGCCTCTGTCGCGAATTTCATCGGCGGAACGACAAAGCAGTTTGAATTCGACAGGAATGGCCGGGCACGCCAGGCGTCCTCGCCACCTGCGATCATGTGCAGCATTTCAAGGGCAGGGGCCACGTATCCGGGTTCGGTGAATGATGTGCCAATGTGTTTGGTGGTGCCGGAACAACAGGCGTAGATGGTGTTCAGGTCCATTTCACGATTATCGGCGATATCGCGGCAGACCATGGGGCGTTGCACAAAGTGGATATTGTCCAGCTGGTCGCAGATACGCGCAGCATCATGCAGGTCCTGCACCGTGCTGTCGCGGTATTCACGGCCGTTGACATCGACCATGTGCACCGCGGCCCCGGCAGTACCGTAATGCACGCGGGAGCCCCACAACTCCATATCGTGACGCGGGTCGCGCCCGTGCAGCGTGATCTTTTTGCAGGCTTTGGCCAGTGCGTCTTCAACCACCGCACGGGGGAAGCGGATGCGCCCATCCTCTCCCTGAATGGCGCCGGCGCCGGTCAGGTAGGCAACACCACTTTCCGGGGCGTCGGCCAGACCGATGGTTTCCAGCGCTTCGAGAGCGGCGTTATGAATGCGGTCCATGTCCGCTTGGTTGAGTGGTTTGTAAGTACCACCTTCCATGCCCGGACGGATGGGACGCTCTGTGTCGGATAAAGGTGCCTCGCGGCTGGCTTTACGGGCGGCACGTCCGCCAGCGCGGCGGGAAACTGGGGCTGTCATATTGTTGGAATCCTTTGGAAAGCAGTTGTTTGGGGTGAAAGTTCAACCCTGAAACGGCCTGCCACGCGCCGCACGACCCCGGCTTGCGCCGATGGTGCGGACAATCACTGCAATCTTGCAGTTTGGTTCCATCGCCAGATCCTCCCTCAGTCCTGACGCGCGCAATCCGCACGATTCTTGCGGTGAAGTCTATTCCATTAGCGACCGATGTCGCAAACTGACCTTTCTGGCCATGTAAGTTCGAGAATTGTCCAGACGATCGACAGGCGCTGGCCTGTTAATCTGTTTCAACGGGGTCGCCCATCAGATAACGGGGCCCAGCACCCTTGCGGGCGACCCGGTCGCGCTTGTTGTAGAGCGCACAAGTCTTGAGCGACAGGCATCCGCACCCGATGCAGCCATCCAGACGCGCGCGCAGCGCCTGCATCTGCTCAATGCGCGCATCCAGCACAGTACCAAACCTGCGAGAGATCCGCGCCCAATCAGCCTTATTGGGGGTGCGGTGTTCGGGCAGGGTGCGGAGCGCATCGCGGATCTCGGCAATGGTAAATCCCAGGCCTTGCGAAATCATCACAAAGCTCAACCGCCTGATATCGGCTCTTGCGTATCGACGGTGGCCGCTTTCGTTGCGATCCGGCGCCACAAGACCTTCGTCCTCATAATACCGGATGGCTGATTGTGGCAGGCCGGTTCGCTGGGAAACATAGCCAATTGTCAGACCACGTTTTGCCAAGTGTCTGTCAGGCATTGATATTTTTCCTATTGAGTTAAAGTTAACTTGAAGAATTACGTTGGTTATCAAGAAGAATCAATGTTGAAAGGAAAAGGCAAATGAAACTGGAACATGTGAATATCACCGTACCCAACCCCAAGGTCAGCGCGGCTATCCTGTGCGATTTATTCGGTTGGCACATCCGGTGGGAAGGGGCGGCGATGGAGAGCGGTTATACCGTGCATGTCGGCGACGATGACAGTTACCTCGCTCTTTACGCGCCTGCAAAGGAGTTGACGCCTCTGGGCAATACCTATTCGCGGGTTGGCGGGCTCAATCATGTGGGCGTGGTCGTGGACGATATCAGCGCAACCGAGGCACGGGTCAAAGCCGCCGGATACAATCCCCATAATCACGGCGATTACGAGCCGGGGGTCCGGTTCTATTTTGATGGGCCGGATGGCATTGAATTCGAGGTTGTGAATTATGCTTGAGGCAGGATCTAACAGGCAGGCGATCGGGCTTTTGCTCTATACCGGTGGGCTTTTCGGTTTGAATTTCCCGCTTGGAAAGCTGGCGGCCGGGGCAGGGGTTTCGCCCCTGATATGGGCGCTGGTCGTGTCAATCGGGGCGGCGGGGTTGTTGCTGCCGGGGTTGATCTTGCAAGGCAGGCTGACACTCCCGCGCGGACAAATGCTGCGCTACACGGTTATCTCGGGGCTCTTGTCCTTCGCCTTGGTTAATGCGCTGGTATTTTTCCTGATTCCCCGGGTGGGTGCCGGATATGCTGGGTTGATGTTCGCGCTGTCGCCTGTCGTGACCTTGGCGCTGACCGCGTTGGCCGGGTTGAAAATTCCCGGGCGACTGGGGTTATATGGCATCGGGTTGGGGCTGATTGGCGCCGTGCTGGTAGCACTTGGCCGCGGCAGTATTGAAGGTGCTGCAATCTGGAGTGTTTTGGCCTTTGCCATCCCGTTTGCCCTGGCGCTTGGCAATGTCTACCGCACGCTTGATTGGCCAGAGGGCGCGCATCCGGCGGCATTAGCCTTTTGGAGCCACAGTTGGGCTATTCTGACCTATGTCGTGCTGCAATTGGGCCTGTCGGGTGACCTGCCCTTGGATCAACTGCGCGAGGTGCCACTGGCGACGATCATTCAGGCGATTGCCGCCGGTCTGATGTTCCCCGCTTACTTTCGCCTTCAACAGGTCGGTGGGCCGGTCCTGCTCAGCCAGATTGGCTATGTCGCGGCGGCGGTCGGGCTTGGTACTGGTACGGTCTTACTGGGAGAGGTCTATGGCATCGCCACTTGGGCTGGCGCTGCGATCATCGCTCTTGGTATCGGACTGACCGTACGGGCGCAGATCAAGCGGGCACCCAGACCGAGCAGTTGTACTGCTTGAGACAAAACTATCGCCGCCCTTACGCGCCCCACCCACCCTCCCTGGCGCGTGCGGGCGGCGATCCGGGTCTTCGTCCAGATGACACAACGAAAATATCCCCGCTTGCCAGAACCGGGCAGTCTCGGGTATGAAACTCTCATGAAACGGTCAATTTGCATCATTTGCTGCATTACCTGCTGAGATATCTCAGGCGGGCCGTTCTTTCTCATTCAAATCAGTGATTGAAGTTGCTAAGCCCGCCGCTAACCGGCCGTAGACGCCCATGCGCGCGCGAGGATGACATGACGACGATCAAACTGCACAACACCAGAACCCGCAAGAAAGAGGAATTCACCCCTCTCAATGAAAAAAATGTGCAGATGTATGTCTGTGGGCCAACGGTCTACGACCGTGCGCATCTGGGTAATGCGCGCCCCGTTGTGGTATTTGATGTGCTCTACCGGTTGTTACGACATGTCTATGGCACGGATCACGTGACCTATGCGCGGAACTTCACGGATGTGGATGACAAGATCAACACCCGTGCCGCCGAAAGTGGTCGACCGATCAGCGACATCACCGAGGAGACCATTCAGTGGTTTCTCGACGATATGGGGGCCTTGGGTGCGCTTAAACCTGATCACATGCCGCGCGCCACGAAATACATCCCGCAGATGGTCACGATGATCGAAAAGCTGATCGCCGATGGCCATGCCTACGCGGTTGAAGGTCATGTGCTGTTCCGTGTCCGGTCTTACAAGGAATATGGCAAACTGTCGGGTCGTTCGGTCGATGACATGATCGCGGGTGCCCGGGTCGAGGTGGCGCCGTTCAAGGAGGACCCGATGGACTTTGTCCTGTGGAAGCCTTCGAATGATGCACAACCCGGGTGGGACAGCCCGTGGGGGTGGGGCCGCCCGGGTTGGCATATCGAATGCTCGGCCATGGCCTATGAGCTGCTGGGTGAGAGTTTTGACATCCACGGAGGCGGCAACGATCTGATGTTCCCGCACCACGAGAACGAGATCGCGCAGAGCTGCTGCGCACACCCCGAGGGTGGTTTTGCGAAGGTCTGGATGCATAACGAGATGCTACAGGTCGAAGGCAAGAAGATGTCCAAATCCCTGGGCAATTTCTTTACCGTGCGCGATTTACTGGATCAAGGTATCCCGGGCGAGGTGATCCGTTTCGTGTTCCTGAGCACGCATTACCGCAAGCCGATGGATTGGACGGCGGAGAAGGCGCGGGAGGCTGAGGCGACGCTTCGGAAGTGGTATCGATTGGTCGGGTTGGCTGGAGGAAGCTCTTGTTACGACCCGTTGATACAAGCGCTAGCAGATGATCTGAATACGCATGAAGCAATCTCTCTCATCCACGCTTTGGCAAATGCCGGTGACGTTAACGCGCTCAGGTTTGGGCTCGAAATGCTGGGGCTTTGGCAGGGCCAAATACCAAAGTGGGTGGAGATTGAAGGTTTCACGGATGCTGAGGTTGGTACAGTGTCTGATCTCATTCAGCGTCGTGAGAACGCTCGGAAAAAGAAAGACTTTGCAGAAGCGGATCGTATCAGAGATGGACTGACACGGGCGGGCGTGAAGTTGGTTGATACTCCGCAGGGGACCGAGTTTGAGAAACTCCCGAATTACGATGTAAATGTGTTGGACGAAGTTTGGGGCGGGGCATGAGGCAGGCAAGCAAAACTACGGATCGAACTACACATGATTTCGAACCGCCTAAACTTGAGGTGCCAAAATGAGGTTCTTTGCGACAGAGGGCAGCGCCCGAGCCTGGGGGGGCGCATCTGACGCTATTTATTTTTGCGTCGGCGAAACGGTTGCCAAGTCTTTTCCGGTCGAAACGTCGCAAAAGCGCCCTCCCAGGGTCGGGCGGCCTGGGCAAGCCGGGCGGGGTGCGTAAATGACCAGAGAACGCCTCTATCTCTATGACACGACGTTGCGCGACGGCCAGCAAACGCAGGGGGTGCAGTTCTCGACACCCGAAAAACACCAGATCGCCAAGACGCTTGACGAGTTGGGGGTCGATTACATCGAAGGCGGCTGGCCCGGGGCCAATCCGACCGATAGCGAGTTTTTTGAGACGGCCCCGAAGACCCGGGCGCGCATGACGGCCTTTGGCATGACCAAACGTGCAGGTCGCAGTGCAGAAAATGATGATGTGCTGGCGGCGGTGATGAATGCGGGTACCGCCTCGGTCTGTTTGGTGGGCAAGACCCATGACTTTCATGTCGAGACTGCGCTTGGCATCTCGCTTCACGAAAACACACAGAATATCGCGCGTTCGGTTGAGCATATTGTCAGGCAGGGGCGTGAAGCCTTGTTTGACGCCGAGCATTTCTTTGACGGCTACAAGGCCAATGCCGCCTATGCGCTAGAGACGGTGAAGGCGGCTTATGATGCGGGTGCCCGGTGGGTGGTGCTGTGCGACACTAACGGCGGTACGTTGCCGCGTGAAATTTACGAAATCACCAAATCTGTGATCGCCGCAGGCATTCCCGGAGATCATCTGGGTATCCATACCCATAACGATACGGAAAACGCCCTTGCGGGCAGTCTGGCAGCCATTGATGCCGGTGCGCGGCAGGTGCACGGCACGCTGAACGGTCTGGGGGAGCGGTGTGGCAATGCAAATCTGACCGCATTGATCCCGACGCTTTTGCTGAAAGAGCCTTACGCCAGCACGTATCAGACCGGTATCAGCCTGGAAGCGTTGAAAGGTCTCACGCTCGCCAGTCGAAAGCTGGACGATATCCTCAATCGCGTACCACTCAGACAGGCGGCTTATGTCGGTGCATCGGCCTTTGCCCACAAGGCGGGGCTGCACGCCAGCGCGATCCTCAAAGATCCTACAACTTACGAACATATCAACCCCGAAAGCGTTGGGAACGCCCGGATCATTCCGATGTCCAATCAGGCAGGACAGTCGAACCTGCGCCGTCGTCTGGCCGAGGCCGGGCTGGAGGTGGCGCGCGACAACCCGGCCTTGCCGCGCATCCTGGATGAGATCAAGGCGCGTGAGGCCAAGGGTTATACCTATGACAGCGCACAGGCATCATTCGAGTTGCTGGCGCGGGGCGAGTTGGACCTCTTGCCCGAATTCTTCGAGGTGAAACGCTACAAGGTCACGGTTGAGCGGCGCAAGAACAAGTATAACAAGATGATATCGCTCTCCGAGGCGGTCGTGGTGGTCAAGGTCGACGGTGAGAAGAAACTGTCAGTGTCCGAATCGATGGATGAGGCGGGCAGCGACCGTGGCCCGGTGAACGCGCTTTCAAAGGCGTTGGCCAAGGATCTGGGCCGCTATCAGGCACAGATATCTGACATGCGACTGGTCGATTTCAAGGTGCGCATCACCCAAGGGGGGACCGAGGCGGTGACGCGCGTCATCATCGACAGTGAGGACGGGCAGGGGCGGCGTTGGTCTACCGTCGGGGTCAGCCCTAACATAGTCGACGCGTCTTTTGAGGCCCTACTGGACGCGATAAACTGGAAACTCTTGCGTGGAGACAGCTGACCTCAACGCCTGTGCCGATCTGGTGCGCCGGGGGGATCCGGACCGGTTTTTGGCGGCGATGGCATCGCCTGTAGCCGCGCGCCGGGTGCTCTTTCCAATTTACGCATTTAATGTCGAGGTTGCGCGCGCACCCTGGGTCACTCAGGAGCCGATGATTGCCGAGATGCGCCTGCAATGGTGGCGCGATGCGTTGCAGGAAATTCAGACGGGAGAGAATGTTCGCCGCCATGAGGTTGTCACGCCGTTGGCCGGGGTACTTGATGCCGAGGGCGCAGGGTTGCTGGATCAACTGGTGGCCGCGCGGCGGTGGGATATCTACAAAGATGCATTCGAGGATGCAGATCATTTCAGCGACTATCTGGAGAAGACTGCCGGCAACCTGATGCTGGCTGCTGCACGTTCGCTGGGAGCCTGTGACGAGGCTGCAATCCGCGATGCGGGCTATGCACATGGTGTGGCGAATTGGCTGCGGGCCATTCCCGCATTGGAACAGGCAGGACGTATCCCGCTGCCGGACGGTCGGCCCGAGGCTGTTGGTCAGCTTGCATCTGAGGCGCTGACACGGCTGCGTCGTGCCCGGGCGTCACGTGCCAAGGTCTCTGGTGATGCCCGCCCGGCGCTGCTGCCGCTTTGGCAAAGCGGTACGATACTGAACCGGGCGAAAACTCTGCCAGCGCGTGTGGGTGCGGGCACCCTTGATCCAGCCCCGATCCGGTCACGCCTGACGCTGATGGTGCGTGCGGCGACTGGTCTTTGGTGATGTCGTTAAAGTGAGTGCGCTTGTGCGCACGCTTGATATCTCGGCGTCCGCGCCGGGCGCGTCCACCTTGGATTGGTACCTGCCATACGGTATTTATGCGTCTTTCGGGCGCAGCATCAGCCAGATGAGCGCGCCACCGGCCAGCACGAGAAACGGGGTCATCGCCAGATTGACGGACATCCAGCCGGTCTGAGCATCTCCGCCGGAGCAATTCATCAGGCCACCTGATGACAGCGATGCAAGAGTTACACCGCCAAATACCAATAGATCGTTCAGGCCCTGCATGCGGCCCCTTTCATGCGGTTCATGCGCGGCTGCCAGCATGGTTGTGGCGCCGATGAAACCGAAATTCCATCCCAGGCCCAGTAGGATCAGGGCGATGAAGAAATTCGACAGATCAATTCCTTGCAATGCCACCATGCCCGCACATGCCAGGATCACCAGCCCTGTGCCCACGATCTTTTCGACGCCGAAGCGGGCAATCAGGTGCCCGGTAAAGAAGGACGGCGCGAACATGGCCAGCACATGACCGGTGACGATATCTGCGGCATTACCTTCGGTAAATCCACACCCCACAACCGCCAGGGGGGTCGATGTCATGACCAGGTTCATCAGCGCGTAAGAAACTGTCGCACAGATCACGGCCACCGCGATGCGTGGCGTTTTCAGCAACTCAAGGCGGGTACGGCCATGCGGGCTATCTTCGGATGGAGGCTTGGGTTTCGGAATGTCGAGAAAGAGAAACAGAAGTGAACCGAAAAGGTTGAGCGCGACAATGGCGATATAGGTGCCCATGAAGGGGATCACCATTGCCTGCGACGTCACCTTGACCAGTTGCGGGCCAATCACTGCGCTGGCCAGACCGCCTGCCATGACGTAGGAAATTGCCTTGGGCCGGAATGCGTCGCTGGCAGTGTCTGCGGCGGCAAACCGATAAAAAGCTTGGGCTGACATGTAGATGCCGCTGATCAAGCTGCCCAGAAGGAAGACCGGAAAAGACGCCAGATACAACCCGTAGGCCCCGATTGCCCCGCCAAGCGCACCCGCCCCGGCACCGATGAAGAAACCGGCCTTGCGGCCCCATTTCTGCATGATCGAGGAAAGCGGCGTGGCCGCCAGCATCGAACCCAGAACAATCAGCGAGATGGGCAAAGTAGCAAAGCAGATATTGCTGGCCAGCGTTTGCCCGGCAAGCCCGCCAACGACGAACATCATCGCCATCTGCGCCCCCAGAATTGCCTGTGCCAGCACCAGAACTTTGACATTCCGCATCGCGCGTTGGTCATCTGTTCGGATTGCGCGGGCACGCCCTGCCAAGGGCGAGGGCGACTCGATCGGAGTGGGGACAGGTTTGGGATTGCTCATGTGCCAAGAGCTAGCCCCGGGACAGAGGGCCCGCAAGCGCAATTGCATGCTGCGAGATTGGTAATGTGATGACTTGCGACTCGGAGCGCGAGACGACATGAACGTTTCATGACATTACTCTTGCTTGCAGGCACTGGCGAAGCGCAACAGATAGCGCGCGGTTTGGCGGACCGACAGGTGGATGCGGTGGTTTCGCTGGCGGGTGGCGCGCGCATGGCCACAGAAACGGATTTGTCGTGCCGTATTGGCGGTTTTGGGGGTGACGCTGGGTTTCGCGACTATCTGATCGAACAGAAAATCACTGCTGTACTGGACGCCACGCATCCCTTTGCCGCAGGTATCTCGAACCGCACCGCGTCGATCTGTGCCGAGTTTGATCTTCCCTACTGTCAGGTTTTGCGTCCGGCATGGACGGCGCAGGCCGACGATCGCTGGACTTATTTTGAACGCGAAGAGAATGCCGCCCTACACATTGCGCCCGGCAGCATTGTTTTTCTTGCGACAGGGCGGCAGACTTTGGATCGGTTTGCCAATTTGGCAGAGTGTACGTTGATTTGTCGGCAGATTGATCCACCAGACCGCGATTTTCCCTTTAAGAATGGGCGTTTTTTAGTGGGCAAACCGCCATTTTCAGTCGCGCAGGAGAAAGCGCTTTTCCTAGAGTTGAAAGTTGATTGGCTGGTTGTCAAAAATGCAGGCGGAATGGCGTCAGCAACAAAATTGACGGCTGCACGCGGACTGGGGATCCCTGTTGCCATGATCAACCGCCCAAGACAGCCCGAGGCGCGGAAGGTGAGAACAGTGGACGAGGCAATGGACTGGATCGCGGACCTGTGATCGGGCGTATTATTGAAACAGATGCCTGCGTGGCGGAAGGCGCCGAGGCGCTGTGCAAGATCTGTCCGAAATTGGCATATGCGTACGGAGCGACCGGCAAGCTACCACTTCGGCGCAGACCGGATGGATTTGCCCAGTTGCTAAGCGCGATTGTCAGCCAACAGGTTAGCGTGGCCTCGGCTGGCGCAATCTGGGGTCGCATGAAGGCGGCCCGATTGACCGGTCCGCGACAGATAGCACGCGCCAGCGACGATGATTTGCGAGCAGTGGGGCTGAGCCGTCAGAAAATCCGCTATGCGCGTGAATTGTCGAAGGCCGGGATCAATTTCAAAGCGCTACGCGATGCATCCGACGATGAAGTAATCGCGACCCTGATCCGCGTACCGGGAATAGGTGTCTGGACGGCTGAGGTTTATACAATGTTTTCCTTGGGGCGGGCAGATGTGTTTGCGCCGGGCGATCTGGCCTTGCAAGAGGCTGCGCGCATTCTTTATGAGCTGCCTGCGCGACCCACCGAGAAAGAATTGCGAAAGATGGCGATGGTTTGGCAACCATGGAGATCGGTTGCTGCCCGGATACTTTGGGCCTACTACCGGGTGGCGAAGGACAGGGAAGGGATCAGATGACACGCGTATTGAAGTCGGAACGGCGCGAGCCGGTTTCAGGCACGACCCGGTCGATTGTTGTGTTTCTGCATGGCTATGGGGCGAATGGGGCGGATCTGTTGGGGCTGGCTGACCCGCTGGGGGAGCATTTGCCGGATACGCTATTTGTCGCCCCGGATGCACCCGAGACGATCCCGGGTATGCCTTTCGGGTTTCAATGGTTTCCGATCCCCTGGATTGATGGATCGTCCGAGGAGGAGGCCGAGCGTGGTCTGCTTGCAGCATCGGATGATCTGAATGCCTATCTGGATGCCCTGATGGTGGATGAAGATGTGCTTCCCGAGCAGGTTGTTTTATTTGGGTTCAGCCAAGGCACGATGATGGCGCTGCATGTGGCCCCGCGACGTGAGGATGAGGTGGCGGGAATTGTCGCCTTTTCCGGACGACTGCTGTCACCAGAGTTGCTGAAAGATGAGGTGATCAGCCGTCCGCCAGTATTGCTGATCCACGGTGATGCCGATGACGTGGTGCCGCCGCAATCCTTGCCTCAAGCGGCAGAAGCGCTGCAAGAAGCTGGGTGGCAGGATGTCTACGCCCATATCATGAAAGGCACCGCGCATGGAATTGCGCCGGATGGGTTGCAGGTTGCCCTGGCTTTCATGATTGACAAGCTGGGTTTGTAATACTTCCCTCTACCGGCCGCTGGTAGAAAGAGTGCGCTAGAGCGCACGCATGATATCTCGTCGTCTGCCTCCGGCATCCTCCTCGGGGAGCGTGGGGCCAGCGTGACATATCAATTCAATGATGGTCTGCTTCGCAAATGTCAGTCCCACAGACGTGGTTCAGCCATTTCCAGGGAATTACCTGCCGGATCGCGAAAATAGATTGAGCGCGCACCGTTTGGCCAGTGGAAATCGGCCTCTATGGGGATTTTCAGCGCTATCAGCCTGTCATGCCATGCCGCAAGTTCCGCTGCCTCACAGGCAAAGCAAAAATGACCGTGGCCATAAGCACCATGCCCCGGAACTGGTAGATCGGCATTGTCCGATCCGGTTACTGTTACACGGGGATCGAAGATCAGCAGGATGGTTGCGCCGACCCGGAAAAAGACATGCCGCCCCTCGACACATGCGATTTCCTCCAGCCCCAGCAAAGTACCGTAGAAATGCTGTGCAGCCTTTAGGTCATCGACATATAGCGCCGCTTCCAGAGCGCTGGTGGGGGCGGGAGCATCGGGCAACGTATCATGAGTCATGCGGGCAGTTTACCCCGGTGGCGGCGCTCAGGTCATCCCTTGTGGATAACTGACATTGAATCCTTACATTTCACTCTTAGACAGATCTCAATATCTGCGGCCTATCTTGGGCTTGCCAGACTCAAAACACGAGATATAGTGTTCTCATACTCGGGACGGAGCGTTCAATGGACGGTGAATTCAGAACCGAATTTGTCAGGGAATCGGCGGCACTTAAGCAACATCCAGCGCTGGTGCTGAATGCGGATTACCGACCTTTGTCATATTACCCACTGTCCCTTTGGACCTGGCAGGAGGCGGTCAAGGCGGCCTATCTGGACCGGGTGGATATCGTGGCTGAATATGACCACTGCGTGCACAGCCCCAGTACGGTCATCCGAATACCTTCGGTGATTGTTCTGAAAGACTATGTAAAACCTCAAAAGCGCGTGGCCTTCACGCGCTTTAATTTATTTCTGAGGGATGAATTTCAATGCCAGTATTGCGGCGCGCGCGGGGATCTGACCTTTGATCACGTTGTACCGCGCGCAGATGGTGGTGTGACAAGTTGGGAAAATGTTGTCGCGGCATGCAGCCCGTGCAACCTGCGGAAAGGTGCGAAAAGCCTGCGGCGTGCGGGCATGAGCCTGCGCAAACCACCGCGCGCTCCGGGGGCGGAGCAATTGCGCAACCAAGGTAGAAAATTCCCACCCAATCACCTGCATGAAAGCTGGTTGGATTTTCTCTATTGGGATGCTGAATTGCAAGCCTGATAGTTTTTCAGAAGATGCGCTCAGTTCTGCGCAATGACAGGTTTGAATGGTCTGCTGAGGTAGCGTTCAACGACCTGATACACAACGACGTCATGCCGTTTCTCTGCTATCGAACTCAGGTCAGGCTCGCCTGAACGGTTATCGGTGAATGTGACGCTTTCAAACGTTGCTTCGAGGTATTTGACCAGCGAGTTGGAAAAGGAGTCGCCGATCAAAAGAATGGAGCCCGCTTTTGGCCCAATCTGTTTCTGATCGATCTCGACCGTCTGAATCGTTTCGGGCACGCCGTTTTCTTCACCCAAGAGACCATAGAGATCACCTCGAAAATCTTTATCTGTGCTCAAAATCAGCGCATCCCGGGGGATGTCCGGGATGTTGGCGCCGCGGGCATTAAGGGCCGACCGAAGCTCGGAAAACCCGATATAAGCACCTATTTCTGTCCAATGGCTATCGGTTTCATAGTAGATCTTGTCATGCGTTTTTGCCTCTTTCAGCGTATCGCGCAGATCGAACAGAGGTAGTTTGCGGGTGCGTGCCAGCCTTAGCACCTCGTCCAGACGGGATTCGCCAGCGGCCTTGTTGGGGTAGCCACTGAGATACTCTGGGAAGATCGTATGTTTGTTGGGGGCAATCATTGCAATGAAGGTCGCGCCCGAGGCTTCGGCCGTGTCTTGCACCAGTGTCAAACCATCCAGCCAACGATCCGCCTCTCCCTCGGAGAAGGGTAACAATCCCTGATGCAGGGCCAGCGCGCCGTTGAGCGCATTAAAGATCCATCCGTCATCGCCTCGCACTGCATTCAACGAACCGGACGAGCGCAGTACTTTGTCCAGTTGAAATCCGATCTTGAGGTAGGTTCGGCGCAGTCCGAAATGATCGCGCATCCAGGCATTTGTCTCTTCGGGCAGCGTGGTCCAGTTTGTCAGGGCCTGTGACAGCGCCGGGGCGGGGGACAGGCGGCGGTTTTCAACCTTGCTGTCGACAGAGCCGCCGCTGGTCAGATGCAAAAGGACCGGCGTCGTAATCAACACGACAAAGGACAAGGCGGTTAGCAGATTGCGGAAGGCAATGAGGTGTTGCGCCATGATTGCCTAGAACCGGAAATAGATGAAGGGATTGTAGGAACCCGTCGCCAGATCCGCAGCGCAGAGGATCAAGAGGCCGGCTACCCAGACGGGTTCCAGCGCAAGGCGCGGTGCTGGATGCGCCAACAGTGCCATGCGGTCGGTGATCAAAGCCGCCAGTCGACTTTGCGCCACGAGTGGCCAGACAGCAATGACCATGCCAACAGGCAAAAGAATGGCGAGCTGCGGGGCATAGACCAAACTCAGATCTACTCTGCCGCTACCCTGACCAAAAAGCGCGGCGAAATAGGTCAAAGCATCACCCAGATCTTCTGTTCGAAACGGTATCCAGGCCAGCATTACCACAAGCAACAGATAACAATGACGTAGCAAGGTAGGCATCGCAGCAATCCATGTGCCAAACGGGCTGCGTTCCAGAACCAGAAACGCGCCATGCCAGGCGCCCCAGATAATAAAGGCAAACTCGGCCCCGTGCCAGAAGCCGCACAGAAGGAACACGATCGTCAGGTTCAGATAGGTGCGCATCGGGCTCAGCCGATTGCCACCCAGCGGAATGTAGAGGTATTCGCGAAACCAGCGCGACAGCGACATATGCCAGCGCCGCCAGAACTCGGTCACGGACCGCGACATATAGGGGAAGTTGAAGTTTTCGGGGAAATCGAAACCCATCATCCGCCCCAGGCCAAGCGCCATATTGGAATAGCCAGCGAAGTCGAAATAGATTTGGAGCGTGTAGCAGATCAGCCCCAGCCAGGCAGCACCGGGCCCCAGTTCAGCAAGGTTGGCACCAAACGCGGCATCGGCGGCCTCTCCAAAGGCATTGGCCAGCAGGATTTTCTGCGCCAGTCCACGGGTGAATTGCCGGGCACCAGACGCGAAACGATCAAGCGTATGCGACCGTTCCTGGATTTGTCCGGCGACGGTGTGAAATCGGACGATCGGTCCAGCGATCAATTGTGGGAACATCGAAATGAAAAGCGCGGTATCGCGCCACCGCTCAGGTGCCTGAGCATCACGTCGGTAAATGTCGACCAGAAAGCTTATGGCTTGAAAGGTGTAAAAGGAAATTCCCAGAGGCAGATGCAGTTCCAGCGGCGCAACAGACAATTGCAACCCCAAGGATATACTCGTACCCAACAGCAGTTCCGAAAGGAAGCCAGCATATTTGAAGACACCAAGTGCCGCCAGATTTGCGCCCACCCCCAGGATCAGCAGTTGTTTGGTCCTGTTGCGGGACAAAGCGCGTGCCAGCACATGGTTCATCGTAATTGATGCCAGAAGCAGCAAGATAAAGACCGGCTCCCCCCACGCATAAAAGATCAGGCTACCGGTGAGGAAAACGGCATTCTTGAAGGGCAACAGGAAGTAGAGCGCCAGAAAACAAGGCAGGAAATAGAAAAGAAATGGGATGGATGCGAAGGTCACGTCAATTGGTGCCGGATCAGAACTCTGGGACAGGATGGCCTGAAGATGTCTTATCGGCACGGCTCTGGCGTGACAATTGGCAAACTGCCCCATACGTGTTTCACGCAGGAAATGGAGCGCTAGAGGTCTATTTTTAGCCCATCGGTGCCGATTGTCAGTGGCCCGTCCCAGGTTTGGCGGATGCCTACCTCCCAATCTTGTGGTGAGAAACGATCATCTGCACCGGGAACGAAATGGTTCAACGCCAAACGCCTGACACGAGCAAGCCGTGCAATTCGCCCAACATCCGGGGCCGCAGTATGACTGCGCATCAAATGCTGTTTCAGTCGGTCATCGGTGACACCCAAACTGGCGCAGAGCGCATCAACGCCCGCCTCTAGCAGGACTTCGTGCACCAGCAGATCGGCCTGATCGGCAAATGCGATCATTTCGGCGAAATATGTCGTGTCGCCTGACAGGACAATTTTCTTACCGCATGCTTCGAATTTCAAAGCAAAGCTATCGCGAATTGGTGGGTGCCGGTTTCGAAGCGCTGTAATTTTGACGGCGTTCTGATCATATATGAGACCTTCCGAAATTTCGCTGATCCGCGTCAAACCAGCCAGGTCGCAGCGCCCTTCGTCTTCGATGCGCAGGTTGATATCGTACTGCATGGACGACAGGAAAGCGGTCCAGTAGTGATTCAGACCAGCCGGTCCAATGACCGGAATCGGTGTTCTGAGGCCCGCGACCCAGGCCGTGTGAAAGAGCGCTCCAAGCTCAAGGTAATGATCCGAATGCAGGTGCGTAATGATGATCAGATCAATTTCGGTCAATGCGAGGCCCTGATCACAGACAGCCCGGGTCACTCCCAGACCGGCATCGACCAGAATATTCAGGCTGTTCATTTGCAGCAGTGTTGAACTCGGCATGTTTGACCCGGGCTTGATCGCCGGGCCACCTTTGACCCCCAACAGTGCAACGGATGTATCTGTCATCTTGTCACCCTAACGTCTTGTCCCGCACCGCAGACAAAGAAAAGGCGCCGCTGCACATAAGGGCAGGGCGCCTTTCCATCAGTCTGGATTGTTTGGCTCAGGCTTTCTGCGCTGTACCCGCGGCTTGCTGCGGCTTTGGGGCCGCGCCGGATTTGGCGTTCAGCGGGTCGTCCTGACGTTGGACCGAGCCTTCGAAATGTGCGCCGGATTCGATGGCGATTGTCTTGTGGATGATGTCGCCTTCGACACGAGCGGTCGATGTCAGGCGCACTTTCAACCCGCGTACGCGGCCCACGATGCGGCCATTGATCACCACGTCGTCGGCGATCACTTCACCTTTGACGGTAGCGCCTTCACCGATGGTCAGCAGGTGGGCGCGAATGTCACCTTCGACCGTGCAATCAATCTGTACATCGCCGGTGGTCTTGATATTGCCGGTCATGTGCAAATCGGAGGACAGGACCGATGCTGGGGGTTTGGCCTTGGGGGTGCTGGCCTTGAAGTCGCCGCCCGATGCGGGCTCCGGCTTGAAGGCGTCGGGCTTGCGTTCCGGCATTGCAGGCTTACTGGTTTCGTCAGCCTTGGCGCCGGGTTCGTTGATTTTGCTCTTAGAAAACATCTCTTGCAGCCTTGATATAGATCATGGGGTTGACGGCCTTGCCGCCGACACGGACTTCGTAGTGTAGATGCGTGCCGGTGGAACGTCCAGTGTTCCCCATAGCAGCAATTTTTTGCCCGCGCGAGACCCTTTGCCCCTTTTTCACGAAGATCTTAGAGTTGTGCGCGTAGCGGGTTTCGATCCCAAACTCATGCTGAATCTTCACCATCAGGCCATAACCCGATTGCCAGGTGGCATGAGTCACAACTCCATCAGCAGTTGCATAGATGGGGGTGCCGTGGGACGCGGCGAAATCGGTACCCTTGTGCATCCGTCCCCACCGCATGCCAAAGCCCGAGGTGAAGCGGAACGCATCCTTGACAGGAATGGCGAAGGGCGCCTTCTGAGCTGCAATACGATAGAGGTTCAGGTCATCCATCTGATCGAGTAGACGGTTGGCGCGCAGCATGTCCGCTGACGGCTCCTCGCCACGGGTCGAGAATGTCAGCGGTGTCAACGGGCCGCCCTGACCGGAATAGCCCTGGCGCACCTGTGACAAAAGCCTGTCGGTGTTCATGCCGGCGGCCTTGAACATCTTGTCCAGCGGTTCGACCGAGATTGTCATCGCTTCTTCCAACTGGCGGAAGATCTGATCGTTCTTGTCTTTCATCAGCTGAATTTCTTCAGCCATCTGATCGGCCTTCAACAGCGCATCCTGTGCATCCGCAATGACCTGGTCACGCTCTTTCGCGGTATCTTCCAGCGCGGCAGTCAGGAAATCAACGGTACCGTTGCTTTGCGTGGCGACGTCTTCGGCTCCCGCCGCTTCAGCTTGCCCGTCTCCGATGGCCTTAGCCATCTTGTGAACTTCCTGCCGCGCCAGTTCGCGTTCCTTCATCGTTCGGCGTAGCGTGCTTTGGATCACATCGATGCCGGTCTCCAGTTCACGGCGACGTATTTCAGAGGCCAGCAAATCGGATTGCATCACGGAAATTTGCGCCAGTGCCGAGTTGAAACGTTCCTGGGCTGCAAGCGCTTCTTCGGCGCGTTTATCGCGTTCGGATGACAGAGAGTTCAGTCGCGCCTCGTAAGTGCGCTGATCACGCTTGGCTTGTTCGCGGAAATTTCCCGAACCGATACTGTCCATCAACAAGATCGCTGTAGCGATGATTGCCCACGCAACAATCGCCGAGGCGCCGACAAAGGCTAATAGCTGGGATTCAGATCGAAGTCGGATAAAGCGCGTGTCATTATCTGACCGCAGAAAGACACGGCGTTCAGGAAAATGCCGCTCGAGCAGCGCGTGAAACTTAATCGCGATCCTTGTCCGCAAGAAACTGTCCCTCTAGTGACCCGACCCTTTGATGACGCTTTTTTATTGGATTTATATGCGTCTTGGGCAATTGATTAACCAGCCGTTTCCCATTGGGCAAGATTTTTGAACGGTGGTTCATTAGAAATGGGCTGATTGTTGCCTTAACGGCAAAAAATCGCCGATATGCAAAGGGTTGAAGGCTGAGGGATTTCAGATTTCTCCGCAATCTGGCCTCGAAAAAGCCCGCTTCAACTGAACGTTGCGCCAAATTTTGGGATGTTATCCAGGCGGGTGCATCAGGTTTTGACTGGTGACGAAGCGGCCAACGGCCAGTAGAAATCAGGCGGCAATCCGGCCTCTGCGCGCTTTTCTTCGTTGAAGGGAGGCTTCAACGCGCCGTGAAAATATCGCCGAACCAGGTTGTGAAACGCATCCTTCGGGTCGATATCATTCCGACCACAAAGAAAGTGAAACCATTTCGAGCCATAGGCGACATGGCCGACTTCCTCGGCATAGATCACTTCCATCGCAGCCACGGACTTGTCGTCACCTGCCCGCTTGAAAATGTCGATCATGCCGGGGGTTACGTCCAGCCCGCGCGCCTCAAGTACCATCGGAACGACCGCCAGGCGCCCCATGAAATCCTCCGTCGTGTCTTCGGCCGCGCGCCACATGCCCGCATGGGCCGGCAGATCGCCGTAGAAACTGCTATTTGCTTCAAGACAGTCGCATATCAGATTGAAATGCTTGGATTCCTCGTCAGCGGCCTTCACCCAGTCGTCAAAATATCCAATGGGCATTTTCACATCCGCGAACCGGGCGATGATGTCCCAATGCAGGTCGACCGCATTCAGTTCTATATGCGCCACGGCATGTAGGATGGCGATCCGGCCCTTTTCGCTACCGGGGCGGCGACGGGGTACGTCGCGCGGATCCAGCAGTTCGGGCTTTGCGGGTCGGGCGGGGCGCATGGGCGGTGGCGCCCTGCCAATCGCTATCTCTTCACCGGCGGATCGTGCCGCAAACCAACGCTGTGCATGAGCCCGCGACAGTGCAGTCTTCTCGCGACCATCGGCGGTGTTCAGCACCTCAACGGCCATGTCGCTCAGGCTCTTGCCGCTCAGGCTCTTGCCGCTCATAACGCCTGCGCCGCCTCCAACACCTCATCAACATGTCCTGGCACTTTGACCTTGCGCCAGGCACGCGCGATCGTGCCGTCACCGTCGATCAGAAAGGTCGACCGTTCGATCCCCATGAACTTCTTGCCATACATGCTTTTTTCCTTCCAGACGCCGTAGCTTTCGCACACGTCGCTGTCGGCATCGGACAGTAACGCCACCTGCAATCCATGTTTGTCACGGAATTTGTCGTGGCTGGCCACGGTGTCCTTGGAGACGCCAAGCACAGTCGCGCCCGCTGCGGCAAAGGCATCGGCCATATCGGTGAAGGCAATCGATTCCTTCGTACAGCCCGGTGTGTCATCGCGCGGGTAGAAAAACAAAACCACCTTGCCGGGACGCAGGGATGAAAGTGTGATTTCCTCGCCACCATCGCGCGGCAGGGTAAAATCGGGGGCAAGATCGGTGGCGTCAGGCATGGTCTCTCCTTTAAGGATGCAAAAAAGTGAGTTTCATATTAGGTCGCAAGCGGCAAGAATAAAGCCACGAGGCAGCAAAGACCGGCATTGCGCCGGATGAACCGATAAAAATGAACCAGACGAGCGATCAGAAAACTCTCCCGGTGCGTCGCAAGCGCCGCTGGACCTGGCTGTTGCTGGGGCTGGTCAGCATGCTGGTGGCCGGAGCTTTCTATGGAATGTCACTGGTTGGTACGCAAATTACCGCGCCCGAGTGGGTGCGGCAAAAGATCGTTTCCCGGCTGAACTCTGACCAGACGGAATTTGATGTCGCGATTGGTGAGGTTGCGGTGGTTATGCAAGAGGGCTGGAAACCGCGCCTCTTGTTGCGGAACCTTCGGGTCAGCGATGCGGCCGGGGCGCCGCTCGTGAACCTCTCTGACATTGCTGGGACTGTCGCGCTCAGACCATTGCTGCAGGGGCAATTGCAACCAACCTCGATCCGGCTTTCCGGCGCACGGCTCATTCTGCGCCGCTCCGCGGATGGCGTCTTTGATCTGGCACTTGGTGATACGGTCAAATCGGTCGATCAGGCACCGAACATCGCTGCATTGGTCGATGATCTGGATGCGTTTTTGACGCGTGACAGATTTACGGCGCTCAATCGGATCAGCGCCGAAAACCTGAGCATCCAATTCGACGACCGACGCGCCAACCGGTCATGGACAGTGGATGGCGGGCGGTTGGGCCTGACGCGTGACGGGGATGATCTGAACATCCGGGGCGATTTTGCGCTTTTGGGCGGGCGCGATTACGCCACCACGCTTGAGATGAGCTATAGCGGTCGCATTGGCAGCACCGCTGCGGACCTCGGGCTGAGTTTCGAGGACATGACGACCGATGACATCGCCGGACAATCTCCGGCCCTGGCCTGGCTCAGCGCACTCAAGGCGCCGATTTCCGGTGCTTTGCGCACTTCGGTCAGGCCGGATGGCACCTTCGGGCCGCTCAATGCAACCTTGCAGATCGGTGAAGGTGTTTTGCAACCGACCGAAGCGACCGAACCCGTCGCCTTTACCTCGGCCCGCAGCTATTTCACTTACGATCCGGTCATGCAGACCATGCAGTTTGACGATCTGTCGGTTGTCAGCAACTGGGTGACCGCCCGGGCTGCAGGTCGCGCGACCTTGATGAATGTCGAAAATGGCTTGCCCGAGGAAATACTGGGTCAGATTTCGGTGACCGAGATCACTGCAAACCCGAACGAAATCTATGCCGAACCGATTTCGCTGGCCGGTGCCAATATGGATGTCCGTTTGCAGATTGAGCCTTTTCAATTGTCGCTGGGCCAACTCAGTTTCAGCGATCAGGGCAACACGCTGGTCATGAAAGGGGCAGTCAAGGCCGCGCCTGACGGGTGGGATGTGTCGCTGGACGGCCAGATGGATACGCTGACACCCAAGCGTCTGGTCGAGCTTTGGCCGCCGGATTTCGCAGACGGAACCCGAAAATGGATTGACGAAAGTGTCCAATCCGCTGATCTGAAAAACCTGCAATTTGCACTTCGTATCGCGCCAAGCCGGAAACCAGAAGTGTTTCTTGGGTTCGATTTCGATGGGCTGAATACGCGCTTTATGAAGAAGATGCCGCCTATCCAAGAGGCGTCGGGCCATGCGTCGCTCTACGACAACCGCTTTACGATCACGGCCAATAGCGGCCATGTAGTAGCGGCACAGGGTGGTCGGATTGATGTATCGGGCACCAGTTTCATTGTACCGGATGTGCGCATCAAACGCAGCCCCGCGCGGGTACGCCTGAGCACATCCAGTACCATCACCGCCGCGCTTTCGCTGTTGGATGAAGAGCCTTTAAGGATACTTCAAAAGGCCGATCAACCGGTCACGCTGGCAGACGGCCGGGCAAAATTGACGGGGCAACTCGACTTTTTGCTAAAAGACAAGCTCAAAACCTCGGAAGTGGCGTTTGACGTCACGGGCGATCTTAGTGGTGTCCGCAGTGAAAAGCTTGCGCCAGGGCGTCTGATCACCGCTAACAAGCTTCAGGTTTCTGCCGGAAATGAGGCGTTGAAAATTGGCGGTGACGGCCAGATCAGCGGCGTGCCTTTCACCGGTCAATGGGAATCGGCGCTTGGAACGCAGGCAGATGGCACCAGCCGATTTAATGGCAAGATCGAACTTTCCGAACGCTTTACAGATGCCTTTCGGATCGGCCTGCCGCCGGGTGCGATTTCGGGGGCAGGGCAAGCAGACATCACGATTGAACTGGCGCGGGATGCGCCGGGACGTTTTTCGCTTTCCTCCAATCTAATCGGTGTCGGGCTTCGCCTTCGGCAATTGGGCTGGGCGCTGTCGCAAAAGGCATCGGGTACGCTGATTGTTGCGGGCCAGCTTGGGCAACCGCCGACAATTGAAACGGTAAGTCTTGATGCCGGCGGTCTGGTTGCACGCGGCAGTATCCAGCTTTATCCTTCGGGCGGCTTGAACCGGGCGTCGTTTTCGCAGGTCAAACTGGGTACATGGCTGGATGCGCCGGTCGATCTGATCGGACGCGGGGCAGGGGCCTCGCCTGCGGTTCATGTCCGGGGCGGCAGCATCGACCTGCGCCAGACCTCGTTGGCAAGTGGCGGTGGCTCTCAACGTGGCAAGCAGGGCGGGCCGATCACCCTTGAACTGAATTGGCTGCTGATCTCTGAAAGCATCGGACTGACCAATTTCCGCGCGCAGCTTGATACGTCACGGGGTCTTGACGGCAATTTCACGGGCAAAATTAACAATGGTGCGGTGATCAGCGGCCGTGTTGTGCCGCAAAACGGACGCAGCGCATTCCGTATCCAATCTGAAAATGCGGGCGCGGTCATGGTGTCGGCCGGTCTATTGCAGAATGCACGCGATGGCAAAATGGATCTGATCCTGACACCTGCCGGTGAAAAAGGCAGTTATAATGGCAGGCTGGGCATTGATGATTTCCGGGTCAGGGATATTCCCTGGATGGCCGCGCTGATGAATGCGGTCAGCGTCATCGGCATTCTGGAACAGATACAAAGTGATGGATTGCATTTCTCCCGGGTGGACGCGAAATTCCACCTATCGCCGGATCGTGTCACCTTGATCGAAAGCAGCGCAGTCGGTGCATCGCTGGGGATATCCATGGACGGCTATTACTATCTGGGTAGCAAGCGGATGGATATGCAGGGCGTGTTTTCACCGATCTACCTGGTCAATGCCGTCGGCAGGTTTTTCACCCGCAAGGGCGAGGGGCTTTTTGGGTTCACCTACAAGATCAAGGGGCCAGCGTCGTCCCCTTCGGTGTCGGTCAATCCGCTATCCGCGCTCACACCGGGCATGTTTCGGGAATTCTTTCGCCGCTCCCCTCCTAAGGTGCAGCGGGGGGCAAGCGATCAACCAACCACGCAGGCCCCTTCGACCAAACAGGTGCTGCCAAATGAAGAGCCACCGCGCCAACGCAATAACAGCAGTAGCAGGGACCGCTGAAAACCCCATGAAACTAAGTGATTTCGATTTTGATCTACCCGATGGGCTGATTGCAACGCGTCCGGTCAAACCTCGCAGTGCCGCGCGGCTTTTGGTGGCGGAGGGCAAGCGGATCACCGACACACATGTGAATCAATTGCCCGAATGGTTGCGCCCCGGTGACCGGCTGGTACTGAACGATACGCGTGTGATCCCGGCCCGACTCAGCGGGACGCGGACGCGCTTGGGCGATGCGGGAACAACCTCGGCCCGGATCGAGGTGACTTTGCTGGATCCCGGCCCCGAAGGCACGTGGAACGCGCTGGTCAAGCCGCTCAAGAAAATCCGCGAAGGCGAAACGGTGATCTTCTCAGACGAGCTTTCTGCCGAGTTGCTGGGCAAATCCGAAGGTCAGGCGCAGTTGCAGTTCAATCTGACAGGCGATGATTTCGACGCCGCCCTGACCGAGGCCGGAGCGATGCCATTACCGCCCTACATTGCCGCCAAACGCCCGGCGGATGCGCAGGACAAGACCGATTATCAGACCGTGTTCGCCCGCACGCCAGGCGCCGTTGCCGCGCCCACCGCGTCTCTGCATTTTGACGAACCGTTGTTGAAGATCTTGCAGGACAACGGCATCGCATTCACCCATGTCACCCTGCATGTTGGCGCTGGCACCTTTTTGCCGGTCAAGGTCGAGGACGTTAAGACGCATAAAATGCATGCCGAATGGGGAGAGGTCAGCGCGCAGGCCGCGTCCGAGATCGCTGCCACCAAACAGGCCGGGCATCGCGTGATTCCGGTGGGCACAACCGCCTTGCGCCTGATCGAAAGCGCTGCGCGCGGTGGACAGATTTCTCCCTGGCGCGGCGAGACCGATATCTTCATCTATCCGGGTTTCCGTTTTCAGGTCGCCGACGCGTTGATGACCAATTTCCACCTGCCAAGATCCACACTGATGATGCTGGTCTCGGCGTTGATGGGGCAGGGCACGATACGGCAGATTTATGCCCATGCGATTGCACAGCAATACCGGTTTTTCTCTTACGGAGACGCTTCCTTATTGATCCCGGAATAAAACACTGTCACGCGGGCCAAATGCGACCCCAACTGAGTCGCTGCCAAGGATGACAACGCGGTTTTGCAGTTTACGCTGACAGGAACAATCAGGAGTTCCCCGATGATCAAGGTAATGTCCAGCGCCTGGGCCCTTCTTTTGGGCATGATGCTTTTGCAGGTCGGCAACGGCCTTCAGGGGACATTGCTTGGCGTGCGCGGCGAGATCGAAGGCTTTACGACCTTTTCCATGTCGCTGGTGATGTCGGGCTATTTCCTGGGGTTTCTCTTTGGCTCGAAAATGGCACCGGAACTCATCCACCGCGTTGGGCATGTCCGGGTCTTTGCCGCGCTTGGATCGCTGATCTCGGCCGTGCTGATCCTGTATCCCGCGCTGGCCGATCCCTGGGCCTGGGCCCTTGGCCGGGTGCTGATCGGGTTTTGCTTCTCGGGCGTTTATGTAACTGCTGAAAGCTGGCTCAACAACGCATCGTCGAATGAAACTCGTGGCCAGGCGCTATCGCTTTACATGATCATGCAGATGGTCGGGATCGTCTCGGCGCAGGGCATCATGGTGATGGCAGATGCATCGGGGTATGTGCTTTTTGTCATCGCCTCGGTTTGCGTTTCCGTGGCGTTTGCCCCCATTTTGCTGTCAGTCACCCCGACGCCCGCCTATGACACCACCAAACCGATGAGCCTGCGTGAAATTCTGCGCATTTCACCCTTGGGATGTGTCGGTATGCTGCTTCTGGGGGGCGTGTTTTCGGCTCAGTTCGGGATGGCTGCGGTCTATGGCGCCGAGGCCGGGCTGAGCATTGGACAGATTTCGACATTCGTGGCCACCTTCTATGTGGGCGCCCTGATCGTACAATATCCGCTTGGGTATCTTTCAGACCGCATGGATCGGCGTGTATTGATCATGGCGGCAGCACTGGTGGCCGGGGGCGGGGCATTCCTGGCGATGATGTTTGGCAGCTTCTTCCCGATGCTGCTGATTGGCGCGTTCCTGATCGGGGGTACGACGAACCCCCTTTATTCACTGCTGATTGCTTATACCAACGACTTCCTTGAACCTGACGATATGGCCGCTGCCGCAGGTGGTATGGTCTTTATCAACGGGCTTGGTGCGGTTGCTGGCCCGATGGTAACCGCCTGGATCATGGGCGCTATTGGTGCACATGGCTACTTCCTCTTTATCGGCCTTCTGATGTTCAGCATGTCTGCCTATGCCGCCTATCGGATGACCCAGCGTGCCGCGCCTTCGGTCGAGGAAACCGACAGCTACACAATGGTTCTGCCGTCGGCCTCACCCATGGCTGTCGCCTTCGCCCAGGAATACGATATCGAAGCCGCCGAGGCCGAAGCCGAATTGCAAGCGGAAGAGGCAGAAGAGTAACACTCACCTCTATGTGACGTCCGGTAGTATTAATTTACTATCCGGCTTGGTAACAGTTGAGTAACGTGAATTAGTAAATCATAGGAAACCCAAGGAGATACCTATGGTCGCGCCGGACGATGTACTGAGTTTTTGGTTGGATGATGTGGGACAGGCGGGCTGGTACGAAGCTTCGCCCGAACTGGACCAGAAGATCCGGGATCGCTTTGAAGAGGCATGGCATGAAGCCCGAGAAGGCCGGTTTGGTCTTTGGCTGACATACCCTTCAGGCACCTTGGCTTACCTTATCCTGATGGATCAGCTTCCCCGCAACATGTTCCGTGGAGAGGGCTCAGCCTTTGCCACTGACCGCCATGCGCTGGCCGCCGCCAAGGCTGCCATCCATCGCAAATGGGATATGCGGATTGATGAACCCGCACGGCAGTTCTTTTATCTGCCGCTGATGCATTCCGAGAACCTGTGTGATCAGGATCGCTGCATCAGGCTGATCTGCGAACGGATGCCGAAAAATGGACCCAGCAACCTGCTGCACGCGCGTGCCCACCGCGAAGTGATCCGCATGTTTGGTCGCTTCCCCTATCGCAACAAGGCCCTTGGGCGGGAGTGCATCGCGGTGGAGCGTGAGTACATCGCGGATGGCGGTTATGGTGCGACGCTGCGGGATTTGCAAGCTGGCGACGCCGCCGCCTGATCTTCCTTCGAAATAACCCGGTCCAGAAGGCGCCGCGGCGAAATGCTGCGGTCGCAAATTGCTGCGTTGCTGCGTCTGCAAAGATAGTTTAATATCAAACTAATTCTGGAATTCGGAGAACCTCATGGCGTCCAAATCTTTTGATATGATTGTAATCGGGGCCGGACCCGGCGGCTATGTGGCTGCCATTCGCGGTGCCCAAAACGGATTGAACGTTGCAATTGTCGAGCGTGAACATATGGGCGGCATCTGCCTGAACTGGGGCTGCATCCCGACCAAGGCGTTGCTGCGCTCGTCCGAGGTGTTTCACCTGATGCACCGCGCTAAAGAATTCGGTCTCAAGGCGGATGGGATCGACTATGATCTTGATGCCGTGGTCAAACGCTCACGTGGCGTGGCCAAACAGTTGAATGGCGGTGTTGGCCACCTTCTGAAAAAGAACAAAGTGACGGCCGTCATGGGTGCGGCCACGCTGACTGGTAAAGGCAAGGTCAGCGTTAAGACCGACAAGGGCACCGAAGAACTGACCGCCAAGAACATCATTCTGGCCACGGGTGCGCGCGCCCGCGAATTGCCGGGGCTTGAGGCTGACGGAGATCTGGTCTGGACCTATAAACATGCGCTGTTGCCGCCCCGCATGCCAAAGAAATTGCTGGTTATCGGCTCGGGCGCGATCGGCATTGAATTCGCCAGTTTCTACAACACGCTGGGTGCCGACACGACCGTGGTCGAGGTAATGGATCGTGTTCTACCTGTCGAAGACGCCGAAATCAGTGCCTTCGCGAAGAAGGCGTTTGAAAAGCAAGGCATGAAGATCATGCAAAAGGCGATGGTCAAACAGCTTGATCGCGCCAAGGGCAAAGTGACCGCTCATATCGAGGTCGGTGGCAAGGTTGAAAAGCACGATTTCGATACCGTGATTTCTGCCGTAGGCATTGTCGGCAATGTCGAAGGTTTGGGGCTGGAGGAACTGGGCGTGAAGGTTGACCGCACCCATGTTGTGACCGATGAATTCTGTCGCACCGGTGTCGATGGCCTCTATGCGATCGGCGATATTGCCGGCGCGCCCTGGCTTGCGCACAAAGCGAGCCATGAGGGTGTGATGGTCGCGGATCTGGTCGCTGGTAAACATGCGCACCCGGTCAAACCAGAAAGTATTGCGGGTTGTACCTATTGCCATCCGCAAGTCGCATCAGTTGGTCTAACCGAGGCCAAGGCGAAAGAAGCAGGCTTTGACGTCAAGGTCGGACGCTTCCCCTTCATCGGCAACGGCAAGGCGATTGCGCTTGGTGAACCGGAAGGGATGGTCAAAACCATCTTTGACAAGAAAACCGGAGAGTTGCTGGGGGCCCATATGATTGGCGCCGAAGTGACCGAGCTTATCCAGGGTTACGTTGTTGGTCGTCAGCTTGAAACCACCGAAGAAGACCTGATGAACACTGTCTTCCCGCACCCCACGCTATCAGAAATGATGCACGAGAGCGTGCTGGATGCCTATGGTAAGGTCATTCATATCTGACACGTATCTGGCGCGACTTTTGTCGCGTCGCTGACCGGAAAATTCACCCTCGCGCCGCGTGTCGGCCGAGGGTTTTTTGATCTGACCACGCCATTTAACCCCCAATATGCGGATTTGTGAAACGCTGTGTTAACCTCTTGGAAACACATCTTTTACTTGTATCGGCTATTCTTTGGTTCTCGCTCAACAGGGCGAATCCATCAGGAGAATCCCGATGACCGCACATCCGAAACACTTTTGTCTCGCTGCGTTCGCTATATTCGTGGCCGTGCCGGTATCGGCGCAACAGGCGTGGGATGGGCCATATTTGGGCGTTCATGTTGGGGCGGTAACCTCAGATCTCTCAAATGGTATCGCGGCAACGCCGGGCCCGTCAGGCACCACGTCGGGTATGGTTGGCGGCTTCCAGCTTGGATATAACTGGCAGAGCGGCAGCTCTGTTCTGGGGGCCGAGGCTGACGTGACCCTCACCGATATCAGCGACCGTTTTGTTGGTGGCGCTTTTGATGAGGACATGATGACCTCACTGCGCATTCGCGCCGGGGTGACACAGGGTGAAACGCTGTTTTTCGGTTCTTTCGGTGTTGCCTGGACGGAACAGCACACGTCGCTGACCGGTACGGGGTCCAGCAGCGATTTCGAACCCGGCCTGATGCTGGGCGCCGGAGCAGAACGGTTTCTGTGGAACAATATCGCTGGCCGTGTCGAGGCCTATTATGTCGACGCCCCGGCTGAGACACGTAACATCGGTGGCACAGCTGCGGCGAATGGCTCGGAAAACGTGATCTTCCGCGCCGGTCTCAGCCTGCATTTCTAATCAGACGCTCTTCGCACGACGATTCCTGACATTTCCCGTCAGCATGCGCCTGTCGGTATTATCCCTCGCTGCGAAAACCTGCGCCGAAACTCTTATGTTCGCTTATTGTTCGCATTTTTGACTTGGAAGAACCCGCCGCCTCAACTATCTGTAACCCACTGACACGGGGGAGCTGATGGCCGATCTCAAGAAAATCGAGGTACGCGGCGCACGCGAGCACAATCTGGCATCAATCGACGTGGATATTCCGCGCGATGAACTGGTTGTAATCACAGGCCTTTCCGGGTCAGGCAAATCCAGCCTGGCATTTGATACCATCTATGCCGAAGGCCAGCGCCGCTATGTCGAATCGTTGTCCGCCTATGCCCGTCAATTCCTCAATATGATGGAAAAGCCGGACGTTGATCACATCAGCGGTTTGTCCCCGGCGATTTCGATCGAGCAAAAGACAACCTCCAAGAACCCGCGTTCCACCGTTGGCACCGTGACCGAAATCTATGACTATATGCGGCTACTTTTTGCGCGCGTCGGCACACCTTATTCGCCCGCCACCGGCAAACCGATCGAGGCACAGCAGGTTCAGGATATGGTCGACCGCGTCATGGCGATGGAGGAGGGGCTGCGCGCCTATCTTCTGGCACCCATCGTGCGCGACCGCAAAGGGGAATACCGAAAGGAATTCCTAGAACTGCGCAAGCAGGGGTTTCAGCGCGTCAAGGTCGATGGCCAATTCTACGATCTGGATGAACCGCCCACGCTCGACAAGAAATACCGCCACGATATTGACGTTGTGGTCGACCGGATTGTGGTCAAAACGGGCCTTGAGACCCGTCTGGCTGACAGTTTCCGCACCGCGCTTGATCTGGCAGACGGTATCGCCGTTCTGGAAACCGCGCCCAAAGAAGGCGATCCCGACCGCATCACCTTCAGCGAAAATTTCGCCTGTCCGGTCAGTGGATTCACCATCCCCGAGATCGAGCCACGCCTGTTTTCCTTCAACGCCCCCTTTGGGGCCTGCCCGGAATGTGACGGGCTTGGCGCAGAGCTATTTTTCGATGAACGCCTCGTTGTGCCCGATCAGAACCTGAAAATCTACGACGGTGCGCTGGCCCCCTGGCGCAAGGGAAAATCGCCCTATTTCCTGCAAACGATCGAAGCCATCGCCAAGCATTACGAGTTCGACAAGAACACCAAGTGGAAAGATCTTCCCGCCCATATCCAGCAGGTCTTTCTCTATGGGTCGGGCGATGAGGAAATCCAGTTCCGCTATGATGAAGGTGGTCGCGTCTACCAGGTCAGCCGTGTGTTCGAGGGTGTTATTCCCAACATGGAACGCCGCTACCGCGAGACCGACAGCAACTGGATTCGCGAAGAGTTTGAGCGCTATCAGAACAATCGTTCCTGTGGGGCGTGCGGTGGCTTCCGCCTGAGGGAAGAGGCGCTGGCCGTCAAAATCGCTGGTCTGCATGTGGGTGAAGTGGTGCAGATGTCGATCCGCGAGGCGTTTGACTGGTGCCAGACCGTCCCCGAAAGCCTGACCAAGCAGAAGAACGAAATTGCGCATGCGATCCTCAAAGAAATCCGCGAACGGCTGGGCTTCCTGAATAATGTCGGCCTTGAATACCTGACCCTCAGCCGTAATGCCGGCACGCTTTCAGGCGGTGAAAGTCAGCGTATCCGGCTGGCCAGCCAGATCGGTAGCGGCCTCACGGGCGTGCTCTACGTGCTGGATGAGCCGTCTATTGGTTTGCATCAGCGCGACAATGGTCGTCTTCTGGAAACCCTCAAGAACCTGCGAGATCAGGGAAATACCGTGATCGTCGTCGAACATGACGAAGAGGCGATCCGCACTGCCGACTATGTGTTCGATATCGGTCCGGGTGCGGGGGTACATGGGGGGCGCGTCGTCAGTCATGGCACGCCCGATCACATCGCCAGCGATCCAGCCTCGATCACTGGGCAGTATCTGTCGGGCCAACGTGAGATTGAATTTGCCAGCGACAGGCGCAAGGGAAATGGCAAAAAACTCAAAGTTGTCAAGGCGACAGGCAACAATCTTAAAGAAGTGACGGCGGAGTTTCCGCTGGGCAAATTCGTATGCGTCACCGGTGTGTCTGGCGGCGGTAAATCGACGCTGACGATTGAAACGCTGTTCAAAACCGCTTCGATGCGCCTTAACGGTGCGCGTCAGACACCTGCGCCCTGTGAGACCATCAAGGGATTGGAGCATCTGGATAAGGTGATCGACATCGATCAGCGCCCGATTGGCCGCACACCCCGGTCGAACCCGGCCACCTATACCGGCGCTTTCACCCCGATCCGCGACTGGTTTGCGGGTCTGCCAGAAGCCAAGGCACGCGGATACAAGCCCGGACGTTTCAGCTTCAACGTCAAAGGCGGGCGTTGCGAGGCGTGTCAGGGTGATGGGCTGATCAAGATCGAAATGCACTTCCTGCCAGATGTCTACGTCACTTGCGAGACTTGTCAGGGCAAGCGTTACAACCGTGAGACGCTGGAGATTACCTTCAAGGGCAAGTCCATTGCCGATGTACTGGACATGACTGTCGAAGACGCTCAGGAGTTCTTCAAGGCAGTACCCTCGATCCGCGAGAAGATGGACGCGCTCAGCCGGGTTGGTCTGGGCTATATCAAGGTCGGTCAGCAGGCAACGACGCTTTCAGGCGGTGAGGCGCAGCGGGTAAAACTTTCGAAGGAGCTTGCGAAACGCTCCACCGGGCGCACGCTCTATATCCTTGATGAGCCCACGACGGGTCTGCATTTCGAAGATGTGAAAAAGCTTTTGCAAGTGCTCCACGAACTAGTGGAGACGGGCAATACCGTGATCGTGATCGAACATAACCTCGATGTGGTGAAAACCGCGGACTGGATCATCGACATTGGTCCCGAAGGCGGCGACGGGGGCGGTCAGATTGTTGCCACGGGCACACCAGAGGCGGTCGCCGAGGTGCCTGCCAGCCATACAGGCCACTATCTGAAAGATATGCTCAAGCCCCGAAAAGTAGCCGCTGAATAGCCGTATAGCGTCTGACACTCGCCCATGTCCGAAATCGGCAAAATGACTGAAAGAGCGCAACGCGAGGTTGCCTGATTTCGGACGGGGAAGTGTACACAATCGGCGTACACTGTTTACACTGTGTACACCTGCGCATTGCCTTGACGATCAGCGGGCGACGGGGCCGATCACCATGATCATCTGACGGCCTTCCATTTTCGGCATATTCTCGACCTTGCCGATTTCCTTGGTGTCTTCTGCCACACGCTCCAGCAGATCACGGCCCAGTTCCTGATGAGCCATTTCACGGCCGCGAAACCGCAAAGTGACCTTCACCTTGTCCCCGTTTTGAAGGAATTTGACGACGTTGCGCATTTTGACGTCATAGTCATGGGTATCGGTATTGGGCCGGAATTTGACCTCTTTGACCTCGATAACCTTCTGCTTTTTACGGGCTTCGGATTCACGCTTTTGCTGTTCGTATTTGTATTTGCCGTAGTCCATGATCTTGGCGACCGGGGGATTGGCATTGGGCGAAATCTCAACCAGGTCAAGCCCGGCTTCTTCAGCCATATCAAGGGCTTGCTCGGGTGACACCACTCCGACATTATCGCCATCAGCGCCAATCAGGCGGATTTCGTTAGCGCGGATATTTTCGTTGACGCGGGGGCCGGTGTCGCGCTGAGGTGGCGCGTTGTGGGGTCTGCGAGCTATGGTTTTGATCCTTCGATAGCATTCTTATATGAGGCTGCAAACTATCTGCGCCTGCTGGGTGATTCAAGCGCCAAAATAGGCTGATCTGAGCCGAAACCGGCGACATTCCCCCTTGTGGGTTTTAATTTTCGGCTGCATCTGGTGTGTCACAACCTATGTGGCCAAGATTTGTGTGAATGGCCTGATAATTAAGGGGAACTTAGATGAGAAACCTACTTTGGATAATTGTCGCTGCCGTTGTTCTGATCGGGGGTTATATGCTGTTCACCGGAAAATCGGTGAATGAGATGACCGATTCCGTGACCGACACCACGACAGAAACAGAAGCGGCTGAAAGCGCAGCCGACACTGCCGCTGAAGCGGTTGATGAAGCCGCTGACGCGGTTGGCGAAGCTGCGGATGCAGCTGCCGATACTGCTGGCGAGGCCGCAGATGTTGGGGCTGACACGGCGCAGGAAGCTGTGGATACGGCGACCGAGGCTGCCGAATCAGCGACAGACGCTGTTAAGGATGCGGTCGATGATGCCGCAAATGCAGCCAGCGATGCGGTTGATGACGCGGCAAATGTCGCCGGTGATGCTATCGATTCCTTGACCGGCGCCACTGGCGATGCAGCGGATGCGGCCTCGGACGTAGCCACGGAGGCCGAAGAGGCAGCGGACACCGCAGGTGAAGCCGCTACTGACACCGCGACCGAAATGGCCGACGACGCTGCTGATACTGCAAGTGAGGCTGCTGACACAGCGGCCGATACCGCCGGAGACGCTGCTGATGCTGCGACAGACACCGCGACCGAAGCTGCCGATGCTGCAAGCGACACAGCAATGGACGCGACAGAAAGCGCAGAAGAGGCTTTGACGGTTGAGAATTTCAGCCTCGAAAAAGTTAATCAGATGATTGCCGACTCTGACCTTGGTGATGTCAAGAAAACCATGCTGCAAGAATCGGTTAAGGCTGCTCAAGATAGCCCGGAAACTCTGAAAGCGGCGCTTGAGGCGGTGAAGCAAGCCCTCGGCATGTAAGTCTCTAACACGACCAAAAGAGAAACCCGCGCCGAGAAATCAGCGCGGGTTTTTGTTACGGCAAAGCTATTCGTATCAATCCAGGAATGCCTTTTCGACGACGTATTCCTTGGGGGCCGAATTGGCACCTTCGCGCAACCCGAAACCTTCAAGCATTTCTTTTAGCTCCAGATTGAAAGCGAGGTTGCCGCAAACCATCGCGCGGTCTGTTTCAGGGCTCAGCGGCTCCACGCCCAAATCGGTAAATGCCTCGCCTGAGCGCATCAAGTCGGTGATACGGCCCATCTTGGGGCTCTCTTCGCGCGTTGTGGTTGGGTAGTAGCGCAGCTTTTTGAGATTCTCTTCGCCGATCAACTCTTGCAACATCTCGTCATTGCGGATGCTCTCAATCAACTCGGCGCCATAGGTCAACTCACCGACCTCGCGGCAGGTGTGGGTGATGATTACCTCGTCGTAATCCTCGTAGGTCTGCGGGTCGCGCAGGAGCGATGCAAAGGGTGCGAACCCGGTGCCGGTGGCAAAGAACCAGATGCGTTTCCCCGGCAGCAGCGCGTCATGCACCAGCGTGCCCACGGGTTTGGGCCGCAAAATGATCTCGTCCCCGGGCTGGATATGCTGCAACCGGCTGGTCAGCGGGCCGTCCTGCACCTTGATCGAATAGAACTCCAGTTCGTCATCCCACGAAGGCGAGGCGATGGAGTAAGCGCGCAAGAGCGGTTTCTGCTTGCCGGTTTTTGGGTCCGGGTCACCCATCAGGCCGATCATCACAAACTCGCCCGAGCGAAACCGCAGAGATGCAGGCCGGGTCACCCGAAAGGAAAACAGACGATCCGTCCAGTGCTTTACCTGTGTCACCGTCTGCGCATCGGGCAGGGTGGGAAGTTTGACAGCCTTGGCTTCGGTCACAGTAGTAATCTCGTTCATTGCGTTCTGCCGGTCGAATAGACCGGCACCTTTCATTAGTCTTTGATCCAGGTCAGGGGAAGGGGGTAATCAGCCGCGCAGGCGGGCCTGATAATCATGCGCTTGCCATTGAGCGCGGAATTGCCATTGATCTTGGGGCTGTCGGGCCGCCAGTTCATCGCTGATTTCGACCTCGTCAAAGCCCGAGCGGCGGGCCATGGCGTATTGATCGGCAATCACATGCCCCTTGGCGCGCAGGCGACCATCATACCCCATCAGGCGCAGCTGTCTTGCAATGGTAAAGCCGCGGCCATCGGCAAAACTGGGGAAATCGACGCGGATCATCCGCAGGTCGGCCAGCCGGTCGTTCAGCTCGGTCGGATCGCTGTCCGACGTCAGATCAATCGAATGGTCCTGCGCCGTGGCGTCAGACAGGGGGCTGAAACTTTCATTCCATCCATCGGGGGCAAAGCCGGTATCGGTGACAATCACGCTCATGCGTTCACTCCTTTTCGCACCATCTTGCCGTTCACAAAATGGATGCCACATTCGGTTTTTTCGGTATCGCGCCAGCGTCCGGCGCGGGGGTCTTCGCCGGGTTTGACCGGCGAGGTGCAGGGCATGCAGCCAATCGAGGGGTATCCCCTGGCAACCAGCGGATGGCGCGGCAGGTTGTTTTCCTCGATATAGGTGCGGATATCATCCGGCGTCCAATGGGCCAGCGGGTTGACCTTGATCCGGTGAGTGCCCTCTTCGATTTCGAAGAATTCCAGCCCGGCACGGGTGCTGCCCTGATAGCGTTTGCGCCCGGTGATCCAGCCGTCAAAACTGTGCAAAGCAGCCTGAAGCGGCAGCGTCTTGCGCAGGGTACAGCAGGCATCCGGATCGCGCTTGTGCAGATCATCGTCGGGGTCTTGCGCCAGCAGGCTGTTTTGCGACGCGTGCAGGATGCGCAGATCACTCAACCCCAGACGCTCAGCCACCTCTTGCTGGTACACCAGCGTCTCGGTGAACAGCATCTCGGTGTCGATGAAGATCACCGGCGTGTCCCGCTGCGTGACCGACACCATGTGCAGCAGCACCACAGATTCGGCCCCGAAGCTGGAGACCAACGCCAGTTTACCGGCGTAAGGGTCCTTGAGCGCGTGTTGCAGGACGGATATCGCCGAGTGATGGCGATACCTGTCGTTCAGCGCCCTGACCCGTTCGGTCAGGTCACTCTGCGGCATAGGCCTTGTCCTGCTGATAAAGGGCCACCTTGAACGGCGCGAGGCCGACACGGGCATAGGTCTGGGCGAATGTCTCGGTCGGATCGCTGCGCAGATCTAGATAGGCGTAAACGATCCGCTCGATCGCGGGCAGAATTTCGGTTGCCGAAAAGCCCGGCCCGGTCCGGTCGCCCACACGCGCGTTCTCGGTGGCATCACCGCCAAGGGTGATCTGGTAGTTCTCCACCCCCGCGCGGTCCAGACCCAGGATTCCGATATGGCCGACATGATGATGCCCGCAGGCATTGATGCAGCCCGAAATCTTGATCTTCAGATCGCCGACCTCATGCTCAAGCTTCAACTCATCGAACCGTGTGGCAATCTCTTGGGCGATCGGGATTGAACGGGCCGTGGCCAGCGCGCAATAATCCATGCCGGGGCAGGCGATGATATCGCTGATCAGGCCGATGTTGGCCGTGGCCAGCCCGTGTTTCTTCAGCATCGCATGGATCACCGGCAGGTCGGATTTATGCACATGCGGCAGAATCACGTTCTGCTCATGGCTGATGCGCAGCTGATCGTGGCCGTATTTCTGGGCCAGATCGGCCATGACGCGCATCTGTTCGGAACTCGCGTCGCCCGGTGTCGCGCCATGCGCCTTGAGGCTGATTTGCACGATCGCATAGCCGGGGGCGCGGTGTTCCGCCAGGTTGGTGTCGACCCAGGACCGGAAGATCGGATCGTGCTTGTAGGCGGTCTCGTACTCCGCCAACGATGCTTCCCGGAAATCCGGCGCGGCAAAGGCTTCCTTGATCTCGGCAAACAGCTTTTGGTCGATTCCCGAGAAGCTGGGGCGGATCATCTGGAAGACCCGTTCAACCCTTTCGCGGATGTCATCGATGCCATGCTCGTGCACGGTGATCTTGATACGGGCCTTGTATTTGTTATCGCGACGGCCCAGCAGGTTCCAGACGCTGACGGTTGCCTCGAGATAAGGCAGAAGATCCTCTTCGGGCAGGAAATCGCGCAGCACCTTACCGATCATCGGGGTGCGGCCCAAGCCGCCGCCGACGATCACGCGATAGCCGATTTCACCGTCCTGTTCGACGATTTGCAGACCGATGTCGTGGGCCTTGATCACCGCGCGGTCATTTGGGCTGCCGGTGACGGCAATCTTGAATTTGCGCGGCAGAAACTGGAACTCGGGGTGGTCGGTAGACCATTGTCGGATCAGTTCAGCCACGGGGCGCGGATCGGCGACCTCATCCGCGGCGGCACCGGCGAAATGGTCGGCAGTCACGTTGCGGATGGTGTTGCCGCTGGTCTGGATCGCATGCATCTGCACCTCAGCCAGCGCATCCAGCATATCCGGCACATCGCTCAGTTTCGGCCAATTATACTGGATGTTCTGACGGGTGGTGAAATGGCCATAGCCCTTGTCCCACTTGTCGGCGATATCCGCCAACTTGCGCATCTGGATGCTGCCCAGCGTGCCATAGGGGATGGCCACGCGCAGCATATAGGCGTGCAGTTGCAGATAGAGGCCGTTCATCAGGCGTAGAGGCTTGAATTCATCTTCGGTTAGCGCACCGGCGATGCGGCGTTCCACTTGGCTGCGGAATTGCTTGTTACGCTCGGCTACAAAGGCCGCGTCGAATTCGCTATAGTCATACATTGGTCAGCTCCGCTTGCTTGCCATGGTTGTAGTTCGAGGGGCCGGTGCGCCGGAAATCCTCGCGGAAATGGGTGGGTTCTGGCCCATTGTCGCCTGCAGCCACATCGGCCAGATAGGCGCCGACAACCAGCTCGGGCTGGCCTTCAGCCTGCAACAGGCGCAGTTGCGCATGGTCTTCCTCGGCTATCACCTCGGCCTCGCTCAACCGGCGAGTCCAGGTGTCTTCAGCGGTGAAGTAGACAACATCGCCTTCGATCAGTGCGTTGGCGGTCACGACTTTCGGGGTGAATTCACGGGGCATGTCAGGCAAGCTCCTGTTGGGAAATGGTTGAGAGTGAAGAATGCGCCTCGCGCGGGGCAAGGCCATAGAAGGTCAGCGCCGGTCCGTCGAAACCCGAGGCAGAAAGATCAGAGGGCAGGGTGCCCAGCGTGGTCGCTAAAACGCGCTGATCCCGGCGGCTGGCATTTTCGATGACGGTCACTGGCGTGGCCCGGTCCGCCCCATGCATGATCAGGCGGCCCTGAATAAATCGGGCTGATTTCTTACCCATGTAGATCGCTGCAACTTCGCCCTGGCGCGCCAGCGCTTTCCAGTCATGATCGGCAAAACCCTTCATGTCATGGCCCGTTAGTATGCGGACTGAGGCATTGCGACCGCGTTTTGTCAGGCTCTGACCGATGGTGGCGACGCTGGCCGAAGCGGCGGTAATGCCGGGTATGATATGCCAGGTGATGCCAGCGGCCTGAACCGCGTCGATTTCTTCGTCCAGACGCCCGAAGACCGTGGGATCACCGCCTTTGAGGCGAACGACATCTGCACCTTCGCGCGCATGTTCGACAATCGACGCGTTGATATCATCCTGATGGGTGGAGGGGCCGAAACCTTCTTTGCCAACATTGATCAGGATGCTCTTGGCACCCGAAAACGTCAAAATCTCTGAGCTAACCAGGCGGTCATGGATCACGACATCTGCGGCTTCAAGCGCCCGAAGCGCCTTAAGCGTCAGCAGTTCCGGATCTCCCGGGCCCGCACCGACGAAGGCGACATGGCCTGTGCTCTTGGGCGCATGATCAGTAGGGTTGCTCTCAAAGGGTTTCATCGGGCCGGATCCAGAAGTAATTGACTTGCCTCTATATAGGAAATATTCCCACTATTGCGCCAGATGCCCCGCCGAATAAGGACATATGTTTCTCCTGGGCCGCATAGGTGATGATATGTTCCACAATTGAAGGAAATGTAGAATGTCTGTCCGAATAGATGATCTGGACCGAAAAATCCTCGTGCAGTTGCAGCAGGATGGTGGTCAGTCGCTTGATGATATTGCCAAGATTGTAGGCAGTTCCAAGACGCCGGTCTGGAACCGGATTCGCAAGATGCGCGAAGCGGGGGTGATCAAACAGCAGACGTTTCTGTTGGATGCCGAAGCCCTAGGGTTTGAAGCCTGTTTCTTTGTGTTGATCCGTACGTCCGAGCATGATGCGGGATGGCAGAAAGCGTTTTTGAAGGCGCTGCGCGACAGGCCCGAGGTGCAGGAGGCGCATCGGTTGGCCGGGGATATCGACTATATCCTCAAGGTACGGGTTGCGAATGCGCGGGCTTATGACGTGTTTTATCAGGCGCTGATATCAGAGGTGAAGGTGCACAATGTCACTGCACTTCTATCTATGGAAGAGATCAAATCAACGACGATGCTGCCGCTTTGAGATGATGTTCACCGTTGAGCGTTAGGGCGCGGGGATAGATCAGGCGCTTTCTTCCAAAGCTTTGATAATAGGCGAGAAATCAGATTGTTTCAGGCTGGCGCCGCCAACAAGTGCGCCGTCGACATTATCGGTTTCGAAAATTTCAGCGGCGTTTGAGGGTTTGACGGAGCCGCCATAGAGAAGTCGTACGCCATTGCCAATATCGGGCCCGAAACGGGTGATCAGTCGGGTGCGGATGAAATCATGCACCTCGTCGATCTGGGCGACCGTGGGGGTGAGGCCGGTGCCGATGGCCCAGATGGGTTCATACGCGATCACCGTGTTCACGGCTGTCGTGGCATCCGGTACGGAGCTGGAGAGCTGGCCGGCGATGATGTCGAGCGTATTGGCAGCTTCGCGTTCGGACAGACTTTCGCCCAGACAAATGATGGCAGTCAGGCCAGCGGCATGGGCGGCGCGGGCTTTGGCGCGCACCAACTCACTGGATTCATTGTGATTTTCCCGCCTTTCTGAATGGCCGAGGATCACATGAGTTGCCCCGGCATCGGTCAGCATGGGGGCGGAGATATCGCCGGTATGGGCGCCGGTGGCTTCTGAATGGCAATCCTGCCCGCCTATATCTAGTGGTGCGGTGTCGGCCAAGGCTGCGGCGTCGCGGAGAAGGGTGGATGGCGGGCAGATGAGGATATCGACCGACGGATCAGGATGCGCGGAGACCAATGCCTGAAGCTCGGACAATGCGGCGCGTGTGCCGTTCATCTTCCAGTTTCCGGCGGCAAGTTTACGTCTGCTCATTTAAAAATATTTCCTGATACCAATGACTTGCGGCGACAGGCCTACATGCCTTCGAACTTGATGGATTCGCCGCAGCCGCAGGCCTCGGTCACGTTGGGATTGTTGAATTTGAAACCGGATTCCAGCAATGACACTTCGTAATCAATCTGGGTGCCAAAGAGGAACATCTGCGCCATCGGGGCGATCATGACCCGTGCGCCATCCTGTTCGACCACCTCATCATGGGGGTCGACCTGGGTCACATACTCCATGGTGTATTCCATGCCTGCACAACCGCCTTTTTTGACGCCGATGCGCAACCCCTCATGACCATCTTTGGCCATCAGCCTGGCAATCTGGCCAGCGGCGGCATCGGTCATGGTGACGGCCTGTTTTCCGGGAATGCCAAACATTAGCTTCGCCTTATAATCCTTTGATCATTCTACATGAAACCAAGTTCTAGACGCGCTTCATCACTCATCATGTCCATGCCCCAGGGGGGCTCCCATGTCAGCTGCACATCGACCTGCTTCACACCGGCCAAAGGCTCGATCGCTTCGGCGACCCAACCGGGCATTTCGCCCGCCACCGGGCAGCCCGGTGCGGTCAGGGTCATTGCGATGCTGACTGCATTTTCGCTATCAATATCAATGGTATAGATCAGGCCCAGATCATATATATTGACCGGAATTTCGGGGTCATAGACCGAGCGGCACGCCTCGACGATCTGATCATAGAGGGGATGATCGGTGCTGGAGGGCGCGATCAGCGGGGCGCCTTCAAGGGGTTCGGGGCTATGTGTCATCTAAGAGTCCTGACGTTATCCTGACCAAACATATAGGAATTATCCGGGGCCGCGTCCAGTGGCAGTAGGACGCAGCGAAACCGTACAAGGCGTACGTTTTGTACGTGCGAAACGTACGTAAATCAGCGTGTTCGTGGCAACAGGCGTACGGGCCGTACGGAATCGATCCTTTTTCTGCGCCAAAATTGCACCTTCAATCTGCCGCACTGGCACAAATCTGCTGGGCGGCCCGATCCATGACCGACAGATCCTTGAGACTGACCGCGACGGTCATCGCGCCCTGAAGCTGGCACTGGATGCGCAGGGCCAGTCCCGGCTTGTCCGGCATGTCAGGGGGCATGGCTGCGGTCAGCCACGCGATGTTGCCGCGAAAGAATTCGGACACGCGGGTGGCCACCTTGTCGGGCAGCCCCGCGCTTTCGGCGGCCAGCATGCCGCACAGGCATTGCAATTGGTTTTTGCGCAGCGCGTCCCGGTAGACCTGACAAAAGAGCGCCAGCGACCGCGGCCAGTCCTGGGCATCGGGTGCGCCAACCTGCGTCGCGATCCGATCGGCGTAGCGGTCGACAACGGCCAATCCCAGATCTTCCTTGTGGCGGAAATGATAGTGGATGCTGGCCGATTTGATCCCCATCTCATCCGCCAAATCCCGAAAGCTGACGGCGTGATAGCCGCGCAGGCGGATGGCGTTTTCGGCCAGATCAAGAATTTGAGTGCGGGTGTCGGGCATCAGTCTCACGTTTTTGCGATCTATCAGTAGATAGGCTTGACCCGGGGCGAGCGCAAGTGCATACATCTACCTACTACTAGATAGATACATAATACGAGAGAGAGGAAACACCATGAAGGTATATGAATTTGCCGGCTTCCCGAACCCGGCGCGCGTGCGCATTGCCCTGGCGGAAAAGGGTTTGACCGATCAGGTCGAGTTCATCTCGGTCAATGTGCCCGAGGGCGAACATCTGTCGGAGGATTACCGCGCCAAGAACCCATCCGCCGCGGTGCCGCTGCTGGAACTGGAGGATGGTACGTATATTTCGGAGTGTTCGGCGATCACCGAATATCTGGATCAGTTGGATGGTGCCCCGAGCCTGACCGGTAAGACCCCGAAAGACCGCGCGGTGATTCACATGATGCAGCGCCGGGCCGAATCTGGTTTGCTGGATGCGGTGGCAACCTATTTTCATCATGCGACACCCGGCCTTGGCCCAGATGTCGAAAGCTATCAATGTGCGGAATGGGGGACGCATCAGAAGGAAAATGTGCTAAAAGGGATGCGGTATCTGGATGGCGTTCTGGCAGATCAGCCGTATCTTGCAGGCGATGATTTCACCGTGGCAGACATCACGGCCTTTGCCGGGCTTGCCTTTGCCGGATTTGCCGAGATTGCCGTGCCGGAGGAGTGCAAGAACCTGAAGGACTGGCATGCGCGGGTTTCGACCCGGCCGTCGATCGCAGCCTGAGCGCATAGGGAAAAAAGGAGACGGATCATGGGGTTACATGACGATTTTTCCAAACGTGCGGTGGTTCACAGCGCCGACGAGCCTTGGGTGGCGTCCCCCATGCCCGGCGTGGACCGGCGTATGCTGGACCGGATCGGGGACGAGGTGGCGCGGGCCACCACCATCGTGCGCTATGCGCCGGGCAGCAAATTTTCGAGCCATGTGCATACTGGCGGCGAGGAGTTTCTGGTGCTTGACGGCGTATTTCAGGACGAGCATGGCGATTTCCCGGAAGGCAGTTACATCCGCAATCCGCCGCAATCGTCGCATACGCCGGGGTCGGAACCGGGCTGCACCATCTTTGTGAAGCTCTGGCAATTCGACCTTGCCGACCGCACCCATGTGCGGATCGACACCGGGAAAATGCGTTTTGTCCCAGAGCGCGCCGGGGTTGAGGTGATGCCGCTCTTCCATGACGCGCATGAGGATGTCGTGCTGGAGCGGTGGCAGGCCGGGGCGCAGCTTGATCTTGACGCCCCGGGCGGGCTTGAGGTGCTGGTGCTGGACGGTGGCTTTGACGAAGGCGGCGAGAGCTTTGGCAAGCATAGCTGGTTGCGCCTACCGCGCGGTGGTGCCGCGACCATTGCGGTTGGTTCCGAGGGCGCACGCGTCTGGATCAAGCGCGACCATCTGCGGGTTGATCCCCAGCCCCCGTCGGCCTGAGAAACCCTGAAAATCGGCAGACCGGGGCATTTCTGGTCTGCCGGGTCTCGCATGCGCGCATCCTTCACGGTGCCTCCGGCCCCGACAAAGCTGGATTTCTGCCCCAATTCTTCCGAATTCCTGAATCATACCCGAGAGGACCGTAGAACGCAGAAAACGCACGAGGATTGAGCCATGCTGAAAGCGATTGCACGTCTCGCGTCATCCATCCGGGCCCGGGGCAGCAACAGCGCAGAGCCGCCAGCGGAAAGCATTGATCTGTCAGACATGCCGATCATCGTCGCGCAATCGGCGCTGGAGGCGTTTCCCGAAGACCCCCATCCCCTTGTCGGGGCGGTGATTGATTACGTCAACGTGCTGACCTCGCAGGGTCATTTCAACCGCCGCGAAATCCCGGTGCTGGCGATGGCGGCCTATCATGCCGATTATTATCTGGCTCAGGTCAATAACGGCGGCCATTCGCAATTCATCCACAATAGCGGGGCCAACCTGCCGCAGACCACCGCCGATATCCTGTATTGTCTGACCGAAATGGATGCCGAGGAATATCTGTTGGTGTTCCGGATTTTCAACGAGTGGGTACAGTCGCATCCCGACGATGTGGCCCGGCAAACCGGGTTTGACGGGGGCAGGGCGGCGCGGCTGGATGAGCTGGACGATATGTTCTACGCGGTTGAAAGCGATGGATCGCTGCGCGAGATGATTGCCGCGTGGATCAGCACCGCACCCAACCTTTTGGCGCTGCCCGATGCGCAGGTCGCCAATGCCCGGGCACGGCTTTGTGCTGCCAACCCCTATCGCGAGATGCGTGACCGTATTCTGCGCATTGCGGGGCTTGACGCACAGGTGACCGGACAGCCGATGGCGGCGATCAGCATGGCGGCGGGGGTGGCCCAGCCGCTGGCGGCGATCACGCGGGTTGGCAATGGCAGCTACCAAGAGGTCGAGGGCGAGGAGCTGATGTGTGTCACCCTGTTCACCACGGCGGGCAAACGCTGGGCTGCGCTGACCGATGAGGATGTGGTGATTTATGACTGCGTCGAACATGACAACCCGGAGATGCCGTCAGATCCGCTCGAAGCGACGATGGAGCAGATTTCCAATTGGAAGGCGCCGGAGATCGGCGAGGAGCTGGGCAGTGTCACGTTGGCGCAGGCGGGTATGGCCGCCGAGATCGCCGCCCGCACCAAGGCAGCGGCGGCGATTGATCTGATGCTATCCCAACTGCTGCAACCGCCCAGGGTCGATCAAGTCACGATCCGCAGTGCCGGGAAGGGGCCGGATGACGAGGACGGGATGACGGTTCTGTTGGTGCTCAACAATGCCGCGATGGCGATGTCGGCGGTGATCGGTGAAAACGGCGCCAGCCTGCTGAGCGAGCCGGATCATCAGAAGATGGTGCAGGTGACCCGCGCCCAGATCGACGTCCACGCTGCCGAGAATGCGATTGAAAAGCTGGTTGGCTAGGGGGCTGCGGCAAACCCGGCGCTAGGAACGGTCGGTGAATGCCGTCTGAAACGTCTGTCTGAGCGCCACGTCCAGATCATGCATCGTGACCGGCAGGCCCAGATCGACCAGGCTGGTGACCCCATGTTCGGTGATGCCGCAGGGGACGATGCCGTTGAAATGGTCCAGATCGGGTTCGACATTGATCGAAATGCCATGAAAGCTGACCCATTTGCGCAGGCGAATGCCGATCGCGGCGATCTTGTCCTCGGGTTTTGCGCCGCTGGCGGTGAGGGGTTTGTCATCCCGCTGCACCCAGACGCCGACGCGGCCGTCGCGGATCTCTCCGGTGACGTTGAATCGTTCCAGCGTGGCGATCACCCAGCCTTCAAGCTGTTTCACGAAAAGGCGCACGTCATGGCCGCGCTTGCCCACGTCCAGCATCACATAGACAACCCGCTGTCCCGGGCCGTGATAGGTATATTGGCCACCGCGCTGACTGACATGCACCGGAAACCTGTCGGGATCGGTCAGGTCCTGCGGCTTGGCACTGGTGCCGGCGGTATATAGCGGCGGGTGTTCCAGCAGCCAGATCGCTTCGGGCGCCTGGCCCCGGGCGATGCGCGCAACCCGGTCTTCCATTGCGGTGACCGCCTGATCGTAGGGGACAAGCCCGTCCGAGACATGCCATTGCACGGCATCCGGTTCCAGATGGGCAGGGTCGGGCAGCAGCATCAGCACAAGGAGCCTTTTGGCAGAGATCAGGGCGCAGCACCCGCCGCGGGGCACCGTCAGGAGGGTTCTAGCGGTGACCGCGCGGAGTTTCAAAGCCGAATGCACTGGCAGAGCACGTCGGCAGGCAGCGCAGCGTCAAAAACTGCGGAAAAGCTCTTCACAAGCGACGGGCACGTTGATATAGCCTCGCCCACCAAGCCTAGACGTGCGGTCGTGGCGGAATGGTAGACGCGCAGCGTTGAGGTCGCTGTGGGGTAACACCCGTGGAAGTTCGAGTCTTCTCGACCGCACCATCACACAGAATTCGTTATAAATACCTGTATGTTGAGCTAATTTCTTAATCTTTGACCCATGTCGAAAATCGCTTGTTTCGGGTGATCTCTAAGGTGGTGCAAAACTGTGTGCTGCTTCAGATTCGTGCCAGGCGCCAATCCGGGTGCAATTCGGCCTCTGTGCAGAATTTGGCCGTGTCGTATCCGGCGAAGAGGCCATCGCCTGTTACCAATACGGTGCGCCATTCCCGGGCGGCGGCGCCCAGGATGTCAGTGTGAAGCGTGTCGCCGCACATGATGATTTTCCTGGCTGGCGTATCGGGCAAAGAGCGTTCTACCAAATTGTAGACCTCGGGGTAGGGTTTTCCGAAAAACCGGACATGCGCAAACCCCTGGTCCACCAGCAGATGGCCAAAGTGACCGGGTTCGAGTGAAAACCCGTTATCGCGTGGGGCGACCAGATCGGCGTTTGCGATGATGACCGGGCGATCCTTGCGCTGAAGGGAGGCCCGGAGTAGGTCTTGGCGCGTGTCGGTCCAGCCCGCCGAGGATAGAAACAGAAAGCCATCCACCTGATCGTACGCGTCCGCGGCGAGGCCAAGGCGCAGCGTGTCAAAGCCGATATCGGTCAACTGATCTTCGGGCGCGGCAATGCACCCCCAAAGGCCGGGGCTGAGGGCCGCTAGCGCTGCGTCGCGGCTGGTGATGATCTCATTGCTTTCAATCGCGATCCCCAGGCGCTGGAACTTGGCAACCGCCCCGGTGCGATCATAGCTTGCGGCGTTGGTCAGGATGCGAATGTCGCAGCCTTGGGCGCGCAGTTCTTCCAGTCTTCGATCAGCGCCGTCGATCAGGGTTTCGCCGACATTGAGCACGCCGAAAGCATCAAACACGAAGGCCGAGCTGCTGTCGGCAATGTCTGTCAGGGCCGAGATGTTCCGGGTTGTGATCTTTGGTTTTGCCTGCGGGAAGCGGGGCCGAACCTCTTGATATCGGTCGAAAATCGCGGGGGCGCTTAACATTTTTTTTGAGGGCCTTCGGTTCGGTTTCAATGACGCGTACTGGAATAATCCGGTTGCTTCAACTGTAGCGACGCGTGGAGAAATAACAAATCCAAAAGCGAACAAAGCAACAGAAATAGCCCTATAAGGCATACAATACGCCGCGATGCTGCATGGTTTTGTATGTTTGGAATAGATTTTTGTTGTTTTGTTGTTTTGGTAGCCTTAGCCTTGTCCCCAGACGATTCAGGGGTGGAGATGTCTGAAAGAAAGCGAAAGCGGCGGGACAGCATTCTTGGGATCGTGCAGGAGCGCGGCGTCGTTTCCGTGGGCGCGCTGGCTGAGTTGCTTGATGTGTCCACGCAGACAATACGGCGCGACATTGATGAACTGTGTGAATGTGACACGCTGCACCGCAAACACGGGCGCGTGGAACTGGCAGAGCAGCATCTGAACACGCCGTTTGATCAGCGTGCCGCAACAAACCCTGTCAGCAAGCGTGACATCGGCGCGGCGGCGGCCGAGCTGATCCCGGACGGATCGTCCTTGTTCATCTCAATCGGGTCGACGCCCCTGAGCGTGGCGCGGGCGTTGCGCGGCCGCAAGGGATTGACGGTGATCACCAACAATCTGAACGCGGCGATGGAACTGAGCGACGAGTTGTCCAACAGGATCATCCTGCCGGGAGGGGAGTTGCGGCTGCCGGATCGTGATATCCTGGGCGATGAGGTGGTGCAGTTCTTTGACCGCTATCGTGCCGAATACGGGGTTTTCGGTGTGGCCGGTGTGGCCGGTGATGGCAGTCTGCTGGAGTTTCATTCTGCCGAGGTGAAGGTGCGCGAGCGCATTCGCGAGAATTCGCAAGTGTCGCTGCTGGTGCTGGATCAGACCAAGTTTGGTCGCTTCGCCCCGGCGGCGGGTGAAAACATCCGCGATATGGATCACGTGATCCTGGACCGGATGCCCGATGCCGCCTTTGCCCCGCTTTTTGACGATATGAATGACCGGCTGGTGCTGGCGGAAAGAGAAACGGCATGACCGGCGCCCCCTTTGTCATCTTGAAGGATGTGGCCAAGCGATGGAATGGCCAGTTGGGTGTCGAGGAGATCTCGCTGGATATCGAAGAGGGGACGTTTGTTGCGCTTCTGGGGCCGTCGGGCTGTGGAAAATCCACGTCTTTGCGGTTGCTGGCCGGGCTGGAAATACCCGATGAGGGGCAGATTCTGATTGATGGTCGTGATGTGACCACGAGTGCCGCGTCGGATCGGAACCTGTCGATGGTTTTCCAGTCATATGCGCTTTTCCCGCATCTTTCGGTCGCTGAAAACGTGGTCTTTGGCTTGAAAGTGCGCCGGGTACCGCGGGCGGAGCGGGCGGAAAAGATGGCGCGGGCGTTGGAGATCACCGGGTTGCAGGGCTATGAGAGCCGCAAGCCGGGCGAATTGTCGGGTGGTCAGCGGCAGCGCGTGGCCCTGGCGCGGGCCATCGTGGCCGGGCAGCGCTTGTGTCTGATGGATGAGCCACTATCCAACCTTGACGCCAAGCTGCGCAATTCGGTGCGTAAGGACATCAAGAAATTGCAGCGCGACCTTGGCATCACGGTGGTTTACGTCACCCATGATCAGACCGAGGCTATGAGCATGGCCGACAAGGTCGTGCTGATGAAGGACGGGCGCATTCAGCAGGTGGGCACGCCCGACGACCTTTATAATCGACCGGTCAATACCTTTGTCGCCGAGTTCGTGGGCGCGCCGCCCATGGCATTGATCGATTCGTCAACTGTCGACGGTTTTGAGCCGGGGTTTACGCTGGGCGTTCGGGCCGAACATGTGTCAATCGTGCCGGACGGTAAGGGCCGGTTGTCTTGCACCGTGAGCGAGGCGGAATTCCTTGGCTCGGAAACACTGATCGGGCTCAACCATGCGGGGACGACCGGGTTATCGGTGCTGCAACCTGGTCTGTCGCTGATGCCCGAAGGCGCACATGTAGACGTTACATTCGACGATCATAATCTGCACAAATTCAACCAAGAAGGCGAGCGCCTGGCCGGGACATGACGTGGCGGGCGCTGGCAAAGAAATCCTAGGGAGGATCTATCAATGAAACACTTCAAGACATTTGGCCTGTCGGCGGCTTTGGCGGCAGGTATTGCGTTGCCGGCAGCGGCCGAGACCGAACTGACCATGTATTACCCCATCGCCGTCGGCGGTGCCCTGACCGAGGTGGTTGACGGTATCGTTGCGGATTTCGAAGCGGCCAACCCCGATATCAAGGTCAACGCGATCTATTCAGGTAACTATGATGACACCCGCGTGCGGGCGTTGTCAGCGCTGAATTCCGGAGAACCGGCGCAACTGGCGGTCATGTTCTCGATCGATGCCTATGACCTGATCGAACAGGATCTGATCCTGCCGTTTGACGATTTGACGGATGATACTGACTGGTTGAACAGTTTTTACCCGGCGCTGATGGCCAATGGGAAGATCGAGGGCAAGACCTGGGGTATTCCGTTCCAGCGGTCAACGATCGTGGCCTATTACAACAAGGACATGTTCCGCGAAGCCGGGCTTGACCCCGAAAGCCCGCCGACGACCTGGGATGAGCTGATCGACGCGGGCAAGAAACTGACCGGCGACGATACCTACGGGCTGATGATCCCATCGACGGGATATCCTTACTGGATGTTCCAGGCGCTGGCGATCCAGAACGGCAAAGAGGTGATGTCGGATGATGGCGTGACCACCTATTTTGACGATGCGGCGGTCGTTGACACGCTTAAATTCTGGCAGTCGCTATCGGCTGAACATGGCATCATGCCCACCGGAACTGTTGAGTGGGGCACATTGCGCCAGGCCTTCCTTGAAGGTCAGACCGCGATGATGTGGCATTCGACCGGCAATCTGACGGCGGTCAAGAAAAACGCCAGCTTTGATTTTGGCGTGGCCGAACTGCCCGCGAATGTACGCAAGGGATCGCCCACCGGCGGTGGCAATTTCTATGTCTTCAAGGACACAAGCGAGGAAGAGCGCGCGGCGGCCCTGAAGCTGATCCAGTTCATGACATCGCCGGAACAGGCGGCAGAATGGTCGATCGCGACCGGCTATATGGGGGTGTCGCCCGCCGCCTACGAGACCGACGCGCTGAAAGCCTATACCGAAGAATTTCCACCGGCGCTTGTGGCGCGCAACCAGTTGGAAAATGCGGTGGCGGAGTTTTCAACCTTTGAAACCGCCCGCGTGCGCGACGGTCTGAACAATGCCATTCAGTCGGCGCTGACCGGTGCGAAAAGCCCGGAAGAAGCCCTGGGCGAGGCGCAATCCGCTGCGGATCGTCTGCTGAAAGACTACCGCTAACTCAAAATGGCACCGGCCCTGATCAATGGGGGCCGGTGCACATCCGCAAGGCGCAAGCATGAGCAAACAAGTCAATCTGGAACGACGCAGGCAGGCCATTTACGGCTGGCTATTGCTGTCACCCGCGGCACTGCTGCTTTCGCTTTTTGCCTTTTACCCATCGGTCGCGACATTCTGGTCAAGCCTCTTTTCCAAGAATACCCGGCGCAAACCGTCCGAATTCATTGGATCGGAAAACTACGCCGATCTTTTTGCCGACCCGACCTTCTGGCTGGTGGTGAAAAACAACCTTTTCTATGCGGCCATTACCATTCCGGTTTCCATTGCCATCGCGCTGGCCATGGCGCTGTGGGCAAATTCGAAAATTCCGGTACGCGGGTTCGTGCGCACCGCCTATTTCACCCCCACCGTGTTGCCGATGATTGCCGCCGCAAACCTGTGGCTGTTCTTTTACACGCCGGGCCTGGGGGTTCTGGACCAGATCGGCGCCCTGTTTGGCCTGCCTTCGGTCAACTGGCTGGGGCAACCTGAAACCGCGCTTTGGGCCGTGATCATCGTGACGATCTGGAAAGAGGCCGGCTTTTTCATGATCTTCTACCTGGCTGCGCTCCAGACCATTCCCGAAGACCTGAAAGAGGCCGCCGATATCGAAGGGGCCAGCCGCTGGACCTATCTGCGCCGGATCGTGTTGCCGCTGTTGATGCCCACGACGCTTTTCATCATGGTCAATGCGATGATCAACTCGGTCAAGCTGATCGACCATCTGTTCATCCTGACCAAAGGCGGGCCGTCAGATGCGTCGAAACTGATCCTCTATTACATCTGGGAAATGGCCTTTGCCTTTTTCGATGCGCCCCATGCGGCGGCCATGACGATCCTTGTCCTGGCGGTGCTATGTATCGTGGCCGCGATCCAGTTCTTCTATCTTGACCGCCGGACCCATTACCAATGAGCGGTGTTTCAAGACATATCGAGGCTGCGGGGGCGATCCTGCTGGCGCTGATCTGGATATCGCCGCTGCTGTTTGCCTTTTGGGCGGCGTTTCATTCAACCTCGGATGCGGTCAATTTCAATGTGACCGCCCCGTGGACGCTTGATAATTTCCGCACCGCTTGGGATGGCGCGCCGTGGATGCGCTATTTCCTCAACACCTTCCTGCTGGTCACGGTGGTTCTGATCGGTCAGTTCATCCTGACCACGCTGGCCGGGTTTGCCTTTGCCAAGCTGGAGTTTCCGGGCAAGAACCTTGTCTTCATTCTGGTGCTGATGCAGCTTTTCATTCTGCCCGAAGTGCTGATCGTCGAAAACTATGCGATGGTTTCACGGCTTGGCCTGTTCGATACCATTCTGGGTGTCGGTATGCCCTATATGGCGAGCGCCTTTGGTATCTTCCTGATGCGCCAGTCATTCAAATCGGTCCCGATCGAACTGCACGAGGCCGCCCGCATCGAAGGTTGTGGATTGTTGGGTATTCTCTGGCGGGTCTATGTGCCCTTGGCCAAGCCCACCTATCTGGCCTATGCGCTGGTATCGGTTTCGACCCATTGGAACAATTTTCTGTGGCCGCTGATTGTTACCAACTCACCCGAAACCCGGCCACTGACGGTGGGCCTGTCGATCTTTGGGGCACCCGAAAACGGTGTTGATATCAGCGTCATTTCGGCAGCGACGATGATGTCGGTGGCGCCCTTGTTGATCGCCTTCCTGCTGTTCCAGCGCCAATTCGTCCAAGCCTTCCTGCGGGCCGGGATCAAATGACCACCGTTCTTCAGGTCTCGGACACGCACATCGTGGCGCCGGGCCAGATGGTGGCGGGGCGGCTGGATACTGCGGCGTCATTGCAAAAGCTGGTGACGCGGATCGGGGATATGCTGCCACAGATCGGACCGGTTGATGCGGTGCTTGTCAGTGGCGATCTGAGCGATGATGGCAGCCGGGAAAGCTATGCGCATTTTCGCGCGCTGCTTGCGCCTTTGGATCTGCCACTTTTTGTCATTCCGGGCAATCATGATTGCCGGGCACATCTGCGCGAGGCTTTCGCTGATGATGGTTATCTGCCTCAGACAGGTAGGCTGAACTGGCATCGGCAGGTGGGCGAGGTTGATCTGATCGGTCTGGACACGCTGGTCGAAGGGCAGGGCGGTGGTGTGCTGGAGGATGAAACGCTTGAATTTCTGCAAGATGCGCTAGCCAAGGTCGGGCAAAGGCCGGTTCTGTTGGCGCTGCACCATCCGCCTTTTGACTGTGGCATCTGGTTCATGGATGCGATTGGCCTGAGCGGGTCTGACGCCCTGACAGATCTGTTGCAAGCATCGCAAGCCGAAATTCGCATCCTCTGTGGTCATATTCACAGCATGATGGTCATGTCCGTCGGGCGCGCGGTGGCGATTTCGTCGCCGTCCCCCTGCAGCAGCTTTGCCTTTGACCTGCGCGCAGACGCGCCGAAGGGGTTTTTGACCCAGGAGGATGGGTTCTTGGTGCATCAATGGCAGCAGGGCTTCCGGTCGGTCCGTATTCCCTTGGAGGGAGGCGCCGGGCCGTTCCAGTTCTGACATTGCCCTTGCGGCAAGGCAGGTCACCGGGGCAATTTTTCCTTTGTTAAACGACACATTCGACACTAGCCTTGATCTTAATGGGAGGAGACTAAAAATGAATATGACTTCGAAATTATTGTCCGGCGCTGCCTTTGCTTTCTGCCTGTCGCTGGCGACGGAGCCAGCGTTGGCACAGGATTGTCCGCGCGGCGATCTGGATGAGCGCTTTTGCGATGTCGATGGCGATTTGCTGGCAGATACGCCCACCGATGAAAGCCAGTTGCTGGATCCCGACACGCTGATCTTTGCCTATACGCCTGTCGAAGATCCGGCGGTCTACAAAGAGGCCTGGGCGGATTTCCTGACCCATCTGGAAAGCGAGACCGGCAAGAGCGTCGTTTTCTTCCCGGTTCAGAACAATGCTGCCCAGATCGAGGCGATGCGGTCGGGGCGTTTGCATATCGCGGGATTCAACACCGGGTCGAACCCGCTGGCCGTGAATTGTGCGGGGTTCAACCCGTTCACGATCATGGCCGCCGAGGATGGCAGCTTTGGCTACGAGATGGAGATCCTGACCTTCCCCGGTTCGGGCATCGACAAGGTCGAGGATATCAAGGGCAAGCAATTGGCCTTCACCTCACCCACCTCGAATTCGGGTTTCAAGGCCCCGTCGGCGATCCTGAAAAGCGATTTTGATCTGCTGCCCGAGCGGGATTTCGAACCGGTCTATTCCGGTAAGCATGACAATTCGATCCTGGGCGTGGCCAACAAGGACTATCCGGCCGCGTCAATCGCCAATTCGGTTCTGGCGCGGATGATAGAGCGCGACGTGGTGAAAGAGGATCAGCTGGTTTCGATCTACAAATCGCAAACCTTCCCGACCACCGGCTATGGCGTTGTCTATAACCTCAAGCCGGAGTTGAAGGAAAAGATCAGAAATGCGTTCTTCAACTTCGAATGGGACGGCACCAGCCTGAAGGAAGAGTTCGAAAAGAACGGCGAAGGCCAGTTCCTTGAGATGACTTACAAGGAATATTGGGATGTGATCCGCAAGATTGATGCCGCCAACGGCGTCAGCTACGCCTGCGAATAACGTTATTGGTACTCCGGGAAGGGGCGGCGATTTCAGGCCGCCCTTTTCCATACGCTATTTGACATGCAATTCTGGGCGGGAGGGCTTTCATGCTGAGGCTTGAAAAGCTGGTGAAGACCTACAAGACCGGGGATCAGGCGCTGAAAGCGGTCGATCTTGACGTGCCGGACGGTCAGGTTTTGGCTCTGATCGGCCCGTCGGGGGCAGGTAAATCAACACTGATCCGTTGCATCAACCGCCTGGTCGAACCAACCTCGGGGAATGTCTATCTGGGCGATGTGGAACTGACCGGCCTGTCATCCGGCAATCTGCGAAAAGAACGCCGCCGGATGGGAATGATTTTTCAGGAATACGCATTGGTCGAGCGGCTGAGCGTGATGGAGAACGTCCTGTCTGGTCGCCTGGGCTATGTAAGTTTCTGGCGCAGTTTCCTGCGCAAATACCCGCAAAAAGACGTGGATGAGGCATTTCGGCTGCTTGACCGTGTGGGCCTGTTGGACATGGCTGACAAGCGTGCGGATGAACTTTCGGGTGGGCAGCGGCAGCGCGTGGGTATCTGCCGCGCGCTTATTCAGGATCCTGCGCTCTTGCTGGTGGATGAACCGACCGCCTCGCTTGATCCCAAAACCTCGCGTCAGATCATGCGGCTGATTTGTGAGCTGTGCAAGGAACGCGGGCTGGCGGCGATCATCAACATCCACGATGTGGCGCTGGCGCAGATGTTCGTGCAGCGCGTCATCGGGCTGCGTTTTGGCGCGATCGAATTTGACGGACCGCCCGATGCGCTGACGCCGGAGGTGTTGACCACGATCTATGGCGAGGAAGATTGGGAAGCGACCATCGAGAAAATCGACGAAGATGATGAGCCTGAGGCGGCGGAATGAGCACAGACCTCAACACAATCGTTGGCAAGCCTTGGAAGAAACCGCCGTTTATCCAGCGTGCCTGGCTGCGCTGGTTGCTGGTTTTCGGATTTGCGGCCTATCTTGTGGCGGCGGTCCTGACGATCGAGGTCAACTGGTCACGCGTCTATGAGGGGTTGGAGCGCGGCAAGCAGTTTGTCCTGGCCTTCACCAGTCCTGATTTCACTTCGCGCTCGGGCGATATCTGGGAGGGGATGCTGGAAAGCATCATCATGACGGTGGCCGCTTCGGTTGTGGGGATCGGTATTTCGATACCCATCGCGCTTGGGGCGGCACGCAATGTCGCGCCCTTGCCGGTCTATCTGATCTGCCGTGGCATCATTGCGATCAGCCGCGCCTTGCAGGAGATCATCGTTGCGATCCTGCTGGTGGCCATTTTCGGTTTTGGCCCGCTGGCGGGTTTCCTGACACTGAGTTTTGCCACCATCGGGTTTCTGTCCAAGCTGCTGGCTGAGGACATCGAAAGCATGGACCGGGTACAGGCCGAGGCGATCCGGGCGTCGGGTGCGCGGTGGGGGCAATGGATCAATTACGGTGTGCAACCGCAGGTGATGCCGCGTCTGATCGGCTTGTCGATGTATCGGATCGATATCAATTTCCGCGAAAGTGCCATTCTGGGTCTGGTAGGCGCAGGCGGCATTGGCGCGACGCTCAACACCGCCTTTGACCGCTATGAATACGATACGGCGGCGGCCATCCTGTTGATCATCATCGTCATCGTCATGGCGCTGGAATATCTGTCCGGCATCATTCGCGAGCGGGTGCAGTAATGCCGGTTCAGGACGTTCAGGGGCAAAAGATCTGGCAACGGCGTGCGGGCCGGGAATCGCTGTTTCACTGGGTGCTCTGGCTGATCGGGATCGCGGTCTTTGCCTATTGCTGGCAGCAGATTTCGAATGCGACTACCTGGTTCTTTGTCTGGGATGCGCCCAATATCGCAGGCGACATTTGGCGCCGGGCGACCCCGCCTAAATGGGAATACATCACGCAGCTGGGCAAACCCATCTGGGATACGCTGAACATTGCCACTCTGGGAACGATCATCGCGCTTCTTCTGGCGGTGCCTGTGGCGTTCCTGGCGGCGCGTAACACCACGCCGTCGGCGCTTTTCGTGCGCCCCATCGCATTGCTGATCATTGTCTCGACACGTTCGATCAATTCTCTGATCTGGGCGCTTTTGCTGATCGCCATCATTGGCCCCGGCGTCTTTGCCGGGGTGGTGGCCATCGCGATCCGGTCAATCGGGTTCTGTGCCAAGCTGCTATATGAGGCGATCGAGGAGATCGACCACACTCAGGTTGAGGCCATCACCGCCACCGGCGCGTCACGCTGGCAGGTCATGGCCTATGGGATCGTGCCGCAGATACTGCCTGCCTTTGCGGGCATCGCTGTTTTCCGCTGGGATATCAACATCCGCGAATCCACCGTTCTGGGCCTTGTGGGCGCGGGCGGGATCGGGCTGCAGCTTTCCGCGTCGCTGAACGTGTTGGCTTGGCCGCAGGTGTCGTTGATCCTGCTGGTGATCCTGCTGGCGGTGGTGATCTCGGAATGGGTGTCGGCGAAGGTGCGCGGCGCCATTATCTGATCCGGGCAGGTGTCGCAGTCCGATATGCAGGGGGCGGGTTTTTTGCCGCCTTTGGACTTTCAGATTGGGACAGGAATGGAAAAAAGGCGCGGCCAGATTGACCGCGCCCAGGTTGACGTCCGCTTCTCTGCGCTCAGAACGTCTTTGCCAAGGTGAATTTGAAGTTCCGGCCCGGTGCAGGCCGGGTGGAGAGCCTTGGCTGATACTGCTCGTCAAACAGGTTTTCGATGCCGATCCGGAACTCGGTGTCTTTCCAGACGCCTTTATCCGGCGCGATGGTTGCCCGCAGATTATGCGTGACATGGCCTGAACTGCGCACGCCGTCGACAGTAATTGAATCGTTGGCAACCACCTCCCAACTCAAATCGTAGGCGTCGGCAAAACGTTTGCCCACGGTCAACCGCACGCTATCGGCCGCCTGATTGCGCCAATCGCGCCTGACCTGTGCGGCGGTCGTTTCCTCTCCGTCGGTGAAATTGGCGTTCAGATCAAGGTAAAGGCCGTTCTGCATGGCGTAGGAGCCTTCGATCTCGATCCCGCGGGTTTCGATTTCATCCAGGGGCACAAATACAGGCGGCCCGAAGCGCGCGGTGTTGACCACGAAGGATGTGACATCCCACAACTGGGTATCGTAGAGGTTGGCCTTGAGCGACAGCGTGTCGCCGGCACGGAACGCGCCGGTCTTCTCGTAAGACGCGCCAATCTCGTAGGTGCGGGATTTCTCGCTTTGGGTGATGCGGGCGAGATTGTCCAGATCGTCAATCGGCGGCAGAACCTCGGTATACGCGGCGCTGCCAAAGATCGAGAATCCGTTGTCGAACGCATAGCGCAGGGACAGACCACCCATCAGGGCATCATCGGTGAAACGCCCGTTATTGGGCGCGGTTGACCCCTGAATTTCCGAGGTTTCGTAACGGATTGCGGGCGTGATGGTCCAGGCATCGCCGATGGTAATGTCATCGACAGCGAAAACGGCCCATCGGTGATCGTCGCCACCGGGGGCGGAAGACGCATCCAACCGGTCGCGGTGAATGTATTCCAGGCCCGCCACCAGATCGTGACCGACCGCACCGGTGTCAAATAGGGCGCGGTTCTTCAGTGTCACGGTGGTGGTTTCATACTGATGATCGGCGTCCAGCAAGGGGATCGGGGGTGAAAACGGGGTCGGGGTCTGGATGATCTCTTCGTTCGCGTAAGAGATTTGGAAGGTTAGATCGACCAGATCGTTACCTGTCGGATTGTAGCCATAGCGCAGCATCGCGGTCTCGCTGGAAACTTCACGATCCACATTGCCGAACCCCACCCCAAGGCCGAAGGAATCGTAGGGTACATCGAATTGAGTGGAATCGGTCTTGGTATAGGATGCGGTCAGCGAATGGGCATCATCTTCGCCAAAGGTAAGCTTGCCCTTGAAGAGATAAGAAGGGTCGTCAATCCCGCCCGCTGCGGGGTTGATGGGTGCGCCGCGCCCGTCCTTCTGCACATCCAGTTCGCGTTGGGTGTAGTTCAGCAGGAATTCAAGTTTTTCAGTCGGTTGCCAGGCCAGGATGCTGGAATGAGTGATCCCGGTGCCGTTGGATTGATATTCCAGCATCTGGCGAAACCGAAGCCCGACCTCGCCGCCGGTAAAATCGGACGCATCCTTGGTTTCCAGCCGGACAACACCGCCGACCACGCCCGAGCCATATTCGAACGAACCGACCGTACCGCGGATCACCTCGACCTCTTTGTAGAGAGACGGGTCGGTGAACAATTGGTTGCCGATACGATAAAGTTCTTCACTGCCTCGGGTCACACCATCGACCTGGATCAGCACCTTTTGATCAGTTCCAAACGTGTCGTTGGATCCATAACCGCGAATGTTGATCCCCGATCCCTGCGGTGTTGCGCCATTGACCAGCGTCACACCGGGGACGGAGTCGATCAGTTCGGCGATGGTGCCGGCCTGGCGGTCGTCAATTTCGGTCTGGTCGATTTCGGTCACGGCCGTTGCGGTATCGGTACGGACCTCTCGCTTACTTTCGCCAAGGGTGATTGTTCCCAGAAATCCAGCGTCCGTGTCCTGGGCCATTGCCGGTGTCAGTGCCAGATAGGTTAGACACAAGCTGGTGGTGCCCAGCAGCAGGTTGCGTGTGTTGCGCGTCATTGTAGTTCCTTCCGTCCTCGCAATCAGTGATTTTACCGAATGCTTGCGAAAGGCTGGCGCGGTGGTGTCCCGTTTTCCGGGCGTTAACTTTTTATGGTCTTGTGCGCCGTTAAGGAATCATACTAAAAGAGTCAAGAATTTTCATGCCGTCCCGTTGGCATGACCCTTAGCCACATCCGCCTTGTGCGATGCAGCCAGATTCTTTGAAAAGGAACGAGGTTGCCATGGCAGACACCCTGACAGTTGACGCAGAAGAAATTCGTGCCGCCATCACGGATCATCCGAAAATGCGCGCGCGCGATCTGGCGGATAAGCTTAACATCAGTGAGGCGCAGTTGGTGGCGGCGACCTGCGGAAAATCCGCGACCCGCATTGATCCGCACCCAGATCGCGTGATCTGGGCGGCGCAGATACTGGGTGAAGTCATGACCCTGACACGCAATGACAGCTGTGTGCATGAAAAGATCGGGGTCTATGACAATTACCATTCCGGTGCGCATGCCTCGATGGTGCTGACCGAAGAGATCGACCTGAGGATCTTTCCAGCCCATTGGAAGCACGCCTTCATGGTCGAAACCCCGACCGATGCGGGAACGCGCCGCAGTTTGCAGGTTTTTGATGCCGCTGGCGATGCGGTACACAAGATTTTCCTGCGCGACAGTTCGAACGGTATCGCATGGGACGATCTGCGCCAGGATCTGAAACTGTCGGACCAGTCTTCAGAGCAGACCGTGGGGCCAAGAGCGCTAAAAGAAGCGGCGAAATCCGATCCGGGCAAGGTTGAGATATTGCGCAAGGAATGGAAACGGATGACGGATACGCATCAGTTTCTGCGCCTGACCTCGAAGCTCAAGATGAACCGTCTGGGCGCTTACCGGATTGCGGGAGCACCCTTTGTCCGCGCGATTGCGCCGACCGCCGTGAATGCTGCGTTAAAGCAACTTGCGGTCGACGGGACAGAGGTGATGATTTTTGTCGGCAATCGCGGCTGTATCCAGATCCATCAGGGGCCGATCGGGACGCTCAAGGAAATGGGGCCGTGGCAAAATGTGCTTGATCCAGGCTTCAACCTGCATCTGCGGCTGGACCACATCGCCGAGGTCTGGGCCGTCGACAAGCCGACTCAGCGTGGTGCGGCGGTATCGCTTGAGGCTTTCGATGCCGAGGGTGGTTTGATTTTCCAGATGTTCGGCGTCGGAAAGGAAGGGCGTGACAGCCGCCCGGCCTGGCGCGCACTTGTGGCAAGCCTGCCTGATCTGGCGCTTGAAGGTGTTCAGTGATGGCGTTTGGAAACAGGGTTGCCCTGTCATCCGCCATCCTGACCTCGTTTTTCGGGGCAGCGATAGCGATCTGGGTGTCCAATAGTCCGGCCGAGGGCAACAATGACCCGCATGCCGAGGTTCTCAGTATCGGCGGATCGGTCACGGAAATCGTGTTCGCCCTAGGGGAAGGACATCGCCTTGTGGCGCGTGATACCACGTCGGTATATCCCCCCGAGGCAGACCGGCTTCCGGATGTGGGGTACATGCGTGCCCTGTCCCCCGAGGGGGTTCTGGCGGTCGCGCCCGCACTGATCCTGTCAGAGGAGGGCGCTGGCCCGCCCGAGACGATAGCCGTGCTTCAATCTGCCGATATCCCGTTTGTCACCGTGCCGCTGGTACAGGACGGGGCGGGCATCGCGCAGAAAATACGGATCGTCGGTGATGCGCTTGGGGTGCCGGAAAAGGCGGATGTGCTTGCCACCAATGTCGAGGCGGAATTCGCACAGGCGCTTGCCACGGCACAAGGCGCGACCGCAACAGAGCGCAAGCGTGTCCTTTTCGTGCTGAGCACACAAGGCGGGCGAGTGCTTGCATCGGGCACGGATACGGCTGCTGATGCCATCATCCAGCTGGCCGGTGGTGAAAACGCCGTGACAGGATTTTCCGGTTACAAACCCATGACTGACGAGGCGATAAGCCGGGCACGTCCTGATGTCATCCTCATGATGGATCGGACCGATGATCATGGGGCAGATAATCGCTCCTTGCTTTCCATGCCTGCCTTTCGCCCGACGCCTGCGGCCAAGAATGATGCGGTGGTGCGGATGAACGGGCTTTATCTGCTTGGCTTTGGGCCACGAACGGCTGATGCCGTCACCGATCTGAACCAGGCGATCTATGCGCCATGAGCATGGCCCAAGCCGGTGACATGGACACGCTGTCAGCGACCCAGGACAGATCGGACATCGCGCGGCGATGGCATTTATGGCTGGGCCTGTTCCTGTTCATGTCCTGCGTTGCCAGCCTGGCGGTTGGCGCCTCTGGCGCGTCATTCTGGTCAGCGCTTGGGCGTTTGGTTTCAGGGCAAAATCTTACTCAGCTCGAGCAGGTGGTGCTCTGGGATATCCGCTTGCCGCGCACCATCCTGGGTCTGCTGGTTGGCGCGGCGCTCGCGGTGTCGGGCACGGTCTTGCAGGGGCTCTTTCGGAACCCTTTGGCAGATCCCGGAATCGTCGGCATCACCGCCGGGGCAAGTGTTGGCGCAATATTCGCCATCGTCTTTGTCGCAACGCTGCCCCTGATCGTCCTGAACGCCGTTGGCATCTATCTGATCCCGCTGGCAGCCTGTATCGGAAGCTGGGTATCAGTGATGCTGCTCTATTCGATTTCCACAAGGCGCGGGCGCACCTCGGTGGCGACGATGTTGCTGGCCGGAATCGCATTGGCCGCGCTTGCGGGTGCAATTGTCGGTGTCATGGTTTTTGCGGCGGATGATCAGCAACTCAGGGATCTGACATTCTGGCAGTTGGGGTCGCTTGGCGGGGCAACCTGGGCCAAGATTGCGACCGCCGGACCCATCATCGGGGCGGCACTGGTCGGTGCCGTGATGTTGGGGAGCGCGCTGAACGCGATGTCCTTGGGGGAGGCCACGGCCATGCATCTTGGTATCCCCGTGCAGCGTGCCAAGAACCTTGCCATTCTGACTGTATCCATCGCGACTGGGGCTGCAGTTGCCGTCTCGGGCGGTATCGGCTTTGTCGGCATTGTCGTGCCACATCTTCTGCGTCTGGCAACCGGTCCCGATCACAAGCCATTGTTGATCAACGCGGCATTGCTGGGTGGCGCCTTGCTGATCTGGGCGGATGTCGTTGCGCGCGTGGTCATTGCCCCGGCTGAGCTGCCGATCGGCGTCGTAACGGCTATCTTGGGGGCGCCGGTTTTCCTTTGGATTTTATTGCGACGACGCGGAGTACTGGAATTATGAGCCTTCAGGCTGATAAAATCTCGTTGACCATCGGCCGCCGAGCCATTCTGGACAATGTGACGCTTGCGGCTCGGGCGGGTGAGGTTACCGCCATCGTCGGGCCCAACGGATCGGGTAAGACCAGCCTTTTGCGTGCAATCACCGGGGAATATCAGACCGCGGGCACAACGCATCTGAACGGGCTTCTTGTGACGCAGGCCAACGGTGCGCGACTTGCAATCATGCGCGGTGTGTTACCTCAGGCGGCGCGGCTGGCCTTTCCCTTCAAGGCGATAGAGGTGGTGCGCATCGGTCATCAGGCCGGGCCACATGGGGTAGATCGTCAATTGCCGCATCGGGCGCTGGCTGCGGTCGGTCTGTCCGGTTTTGAAGACCGGTTCTATCAGGACCTGTCCGGCGGGGAACAGCAACGGGTGCAGCTGGCCCGTGTTCTGGCGCAGGTCTGGCAACCGGTATTCAGTGGCCAACCGTGCTGGCTGTTTCTGGATGAACCGGTGGCCAGCCTCGATATAGGTCACCAGCTTGGCATCATGCAATTGGCCCGTGACTATGCGCAGCGTGGAGGCGGTGTCATCGCGGTCATGCATGATCTCAATCTTACCGCGATGTTCGCCCACAAGGTTGCAATCATGAAGAATGGTGAGGTTTTTGCGCGGGGCGATCCGCAAACTGTGTTCACCGACACCACCCTGTCTGCGGTCTATGGCTGCAATCTGCGTATCAACACAAAGCCCAGCAAGGACACACCCTTTGTTCTGCCGCAGGCCGTCATATAGGTCAAAGACCGATGGCGTGCCGCCGCTACACGCCACGGTCCTCTCTTAGGGGCGTATCGGACGGAAGGGCGGTCTGTTGCCGCTCACATAATATGATCCGGCGCAGGCGCCACCTGCAGGTGGCGCGGTTTGATCTGGGTCGCAGGCGGCAGGTACCGCCAACGGGCCTGAAAATTTTATGTCGAATTTAGTCATTATAATTCGGTTAAGGTTCAAAGCGTATTCTGAACAGGGTCCCAACGTAAGTAGTGGCGGTGGTTGGGTTTTTCTGATGTGAGTGGTGTTCGCTATGCTTGAACTACTGATAGCGTCGTTGGCGATGGCGATTGGCAGTTCGTTTATTATCGGCAGCGAAGACGATTCAGATGATCAGGTCGAAGCTGAAACTGATAACAACCCCAAGGTTGACCCGGAAAAATACCTTCAGGAAGATCCTCAGGCTGAGGGCGAGACCGACTATACCGTCGCGTCGGATAATGGAATTGGCAATCTGATCGAGGGTGGGGCAGAGGACGAAGCCTTCCTTGTATCAACGGATGATACCGTTTTTGGAAATGACGGGAACGACCTGATTGATATTTTGGCACGGGCCGATCTTGTCGATGGTGGCGATGGTGATGACCAGATTAACCTTGATAATGGCACGCCTGGAAACCCCGGTGGCTATGTCCATTTCAATGGCAGTGATTTCACGCATATCGATACAGACAAGGATATTGCCACAATCCAGGGCGGCGATGGTGATGATCACATCAATGTTGAAAGTGGTTACGCAGACATCTTCACCGGTGAAGGTATTGATACGGTCGATGCGTCGGGGCTTGAGAAAGGTATTATCCACGCCAATGCCGGTGATTTAGTACTGGGTTCTGACGTCGCGGATAGCGATGCGGTTGCCATCAAGACCGAAGGTGGTGCTGAATTTCGCGGGGGCGCTGCGGACGAACAGGGCTTTGCCACTGGCGATGGTTCGGTGCTGGATGGCGGCGGTGGTGATGACCTCCTGATGAGCGATGAGGGCAGCGCCACTTTGACGGGTGGCGACGGTGACGACACCCTGATCAGCGTTGCGGATAAACTGCGATTTAGCGAAGCAACGCGCACAACCGAGTTCGGCCAATGGGTCGACGGGTCTGCTGATATTCTGGATGGCGGCGATGGAAACGACCGGTTGGAGATGTCCAACGGCGACATCGGCACCGGCGGCGAAGGTGCGGATCACATTTCGATCCATTACCTAATGGAAGATGACGCCGCGACCGATGCCGAAAGAGATTTGGGCGGGGCCGTGGTGACCGATTTCGCAGTAGGCGTCGACACGGCCAGTCTGAAAATTGATGACGGGTTCGATGAATGGCACCCGACGGGCGGCCCGGAACTGGACCTGACAGATCGGGTTGAGGTGATTGAGGAAGCTGGCGACACCAAGATCCTCGTCGATGATGAACTTGCCACCACGCTCACCGGTATCACCGGGTTGAAGGTTGGGTTTTCTGATCGTGGTTCTTATGATGACGTCGTTGACAGCGATAGCGGGATTGTTTCGGATCGCAGCGAATTTGACGTTGTGGTCGAATTCTTCTTCGCGAAGGTTTCCTGACGCTAAGGACCTACCGGATGACGTTGACCTTCAGCTTGATTTTCTTGCGTGTTTCCTGCGGCAGGTGCCTATTGAGATAAGTGTTAACCAGCCCGAAGATGCTGACCACGACCAGCGTCAGCAGAATGAAATACATCGCAAGGATCGGGTAGGGAACAAACGGGTTGAATGTCTTGTCGGCGAAGTAGTTCGCGTAATAAAGCGCGTCACCCTTTTGCTGCCATGCCGGGAAACCTGAAAAGAACACCAGCGCGGTGGCGTGAAACAGGAAAATCGCCTCGTTCGTGTAGGCCGGCCAGGCAAGCCGCAACATTGTGGGCCAGACGATCTTTTTGAACCGGGGCCAGCCGGTAAAGCCATAGGCATCAGCGGATTCAACATCGCCCTTTGGAATAGAGCGCAGTGCGCCATAGAAGATTTCACCGGAATAGGCGGCAGTGTTCAGGAAGAGCACCACCAACGCCCCGAGCCAGGCGGCGGTGAACGGCTCGAATATCGGGAAGCTTTGCTTGAGGCTGAGAAAGAGAAAATAGCCAAAGAAGAACTGCACGAAAAGCGGCGATCCGCGGAACAGAAAGATGAACCATTCCGCCGGTTTGCGCAGCCACGGATTGCGCGCGCCCTTGGCCATCGCCAGCGCGGTGGCAAAGAAGAAACCGGCAAGCAGCGCCAGCACCCCGAAATAGATGTTCCAGATCATGCCAGATCCGATCAGCGTGAATTGCTGACAGAGGGTGAAATCCTCTTTCGGAAGCAGGCGTTCGCCAATGCCAATTGACCGAAGCCCATATTCCTGAATGGTCTGCCAGCAACTCATGCTGCGGCCTTTCTCTGGGCTTCACCGCCGGTGGTGGCCTGTCCTCGGGTGAGGCGGGTCATCGTGCGCTCCAGGAAAATCTCTGAAACACGGGTGAAGGCAAGGTAGAAAACCAGTAGGGCGAGGAAATACCACATCCGCCAGTCGCCATGTGGATAATCAGTGAACCTTGTGGTTTTCGAACCACCCATTTCACGTGCCCAATAGACGATATCCTCGACCCCCAGCAGGAACAGCAACGGTGTGGCCTTGATCAGCACCATCCAGAGGTTTCCAAGGCCGGGCAGGGCATAGACCCACATCTGCGGCACCATCACACGGCGAAATGCTTGCTTGCGGCTCATGCCATAGGCTTCGGCGGTTTCCATCTGGGCGCGCGGCACGGCGCGCATCGCGCCGAAAAGGACGTTGGCCGCAAAGGCGCCAAAGACGATGGCAAAGGTAAAGACAGCAAGGAAAAACCCGTAGGTCTCGTGTATCCATTGCGGTGCGTTGCCAAGCGGCATCTTGGCTGCTTGGCAAACAACAAAGTCATTGCCCTGGCGCACGGGTTCCGTCCATTCCGGACACAGGATTTTGTGGCGCGACCATTCGATGGCCTGATCCAGTGCAATGACGAAAAAGAGGAAAAAGGCGATGTCGGGCACGCCGCGCACAATCGCGATATAGGTTTTACCGATCCAGCGAACCGGTGCCACGACCGAGCGCGCCGCGGTGGCCCCCAGATAGCCGAAAAACAGGGCCGTGGGTGCGGTAATGGCTAATAGCAAAAGCACCGTCCCGAAGGACAGGTAGAAGGCCATATGCTTGCCCGTGGTCAGGTAACAACTGAGCCAGGTCAAACCGGAAAGCGTTGATGGGTCGGTGCAATATGAAAACATGAATAAAACGGCGGGGCCGAAGAAGGGCCCCGCCAGATCCTTGTCAGATCAGAAGGTTTCGCCGATTTCCCATTTGGTGATCAGCTCGTTCAGGGAGCCATCGTCTTTCATCGACTGAATGGCTGCATCGAATTTGGCACGCAGTTCACCGTCGCTTTCGCGAACGCCCATGCCGACACCGCCGCCCAACAGGACTTTCTCGTCGAGCAACATCAGAGTGTCATCCTCATCTGCGATAGGCAGCAGGTAGGAGCCATCCGCAAATACCGCATCCGCTTCGCCGTTGCGCACGGCGGCGATGGTTTCTTCAGGCGTGGCGAACTCTACCAGAGTTGCGTCGCTTTCCGCGATATGGGCTGCCTGGATCGTGCCTGTCTGGGCTGCGATCACGCCACCCATGACGTCGACATCCATCGACAATGCCATATACAAGGTCGGGTCAGGCTGTGTGTAGTTCTGTGTGAAATCAATGACTTCATCGCGTTCGTCGGTGATCGACATACCGGCGATGATGACGTCATAGTTGCCCGAGACGAGGTTGGGAATAATGCTGTCCCACTCGTTGGTGACCCATTCACAGGTCAGCTCGGCGCGTTTGCACAGCTCATCACCCAGCTCACGCTCGAACCCGTCAACTTCGCCGGAATCATTGATGAAGTTCCACGGAGGGTAAGCGCCCTCGGTGCCCATGCGAATTGTCTTTTCATGGGCCGCAGCCCAGGCCAGGCCGGCTGTCAGCGTCAGCGCCGCTGTTGCAAGTACTAGTTTTTTCATGAGTTTTCTCCCTTTTACTCAGAAACTTGTTGTCTCAAGCGGCCATCGTCGAGCTGAGGAACTGCTGCAGCCGCTCTGATTTAGGGGCGCCAAATAGCGTGTCTGGCGCACCTTCTTCCTCGATCAACCCCTGATGCAGGAACACAACGTGATCCGAGACATCAGCGGCCATTTTCATATCATGGGTAACGATCATCATGGTGCGGCCTTCAGCGGCCAAATCTTTGATAACCTTGACGACTTCCTGCTCCAGCTCGGGGTCGAGCGCGCTGGTGGGTTCGTCGAAAAGCAATGCCTCGGGCTCCATGCAGAGGCCCCGCGCGATCGCGGCGCGCTGCTGCTGCCCCCCCGAAAGCTGCGCCGGGTAAACGTCGCATTTGTCGCCGATGCCGACCTTGTCTAGATAGTAACGGGCCTTTTCATCGACCTCGGCGCGGTCGCGTCCCAAAACGGTCACCGGGGCCTCCATCACATTTTGTAGGATGGTCATATGGGCCCACAGATTGAATTGTTGAAAGATCATGGACAGGTTGGTGCGGATCCGCAGAACCTGTTTCTGGTCCGCCGGATGCCGGTTCAGCCCTTCACCCTTCCAGGTGACAGGCTCGCCCTTGAACAGGATGTCGCCCTGTTGGCTTTCCTCAAGCAGATTGGCGCAGCGCAGGATTGTGGATTTACCCGATCCCGACGATCCGATCAGTGAAACAACGTCACCCTTTTGGGCAGTAATGTCGACGCCTTTGATCACTTCCAGTGCGCCATAGGCTTTGTGCAGATTGCGGATTTCGATGACGGGCGTCTGATCGGTCAAGGGGTCGTCCTGAGTGGTTGCGGGCGTGTCAGGACGTTAATAGGGCCGAATTTTTGGCATAATGCAACTTGCAAAACGGTTGCTAGCGTCGATTAACTGCCGAATTGACGCTGGGTCAATCCATTTCGGAAGTTCATTCGCAAGGCGATACAGGATGGCCCACCCCATCACCAGGGCGCAGTTGAGGATGAAGACAGTCGGATACCAAACAGGTAAAAGTGACAACTGGGCAAGGGCAGGCGATCAGGATGTCTGCCCAGCGTTCAAACGGCCGCGCTTGTCAGATTTCGCCAGGCTACAGATTCTGCCAGCACGGGGCGACGCAGTGCAAGAATCTGGCGCGCCTCCGTTGCACGATCCTGCCTTAGAAGACAGGTCAGCAGCGCGTGCTCCAATAAATCGCGCTGTGCCCGACTACCGCCGATGCGGGCATGATCAGCCATGCAGTGTGTCAGGTGATGGGCGGCTTTGGCCCAATCCTGTGCAGCAATATGGCGACAGGCCAGCGCAACGTCGGGCACAAGATCGGCGGCGGGGCCCACGGGATGGTCGATGATCACCTGCAACGGTTCGCTTTTGCCGGCCATCGCATGGGCAAGGGCGGCGTGCATGTCGATAAAGGCGTTGCTGGTCTTAGGATAAAATCGGCTGGCATAAGCACTGACCTGTTGCCACCGCTCTGGGGCCACAGTCTCACCTGCAATCTCGGCTCGAAAGAGGATCGAGGCGGTATCCGTCAGCACATTGATCGGCAGGCCAAGTGCTGCGCCGGGGGCAACATCTGCATCGACCGTCTGCCACATCTGCGCGGTGTCGCCCTGTTCCAGCGACCATAGAGCGACATGCCACGATAGATGTCCGTGCATAACGGCGCTGCGGTCGTATCCTTTTAACCACTCTGTCAGGTAATCCGCACCGGTCTTGGTCTCGCCAGCCTCGTACCAGATGTGGGACCGGATATGTGCGCCATTGGCATTGTCGGGATTGAGCGCCAGCGAGCGGTCTATATAGGCATCGGCTTCTTTCAGATTGCCAGTTTCACAGAGCGCAAAAGCATATTGGCTTTGACACCACCAATCATCCTTTCCGTAATGTGGCAAAAGGGCCGCGTTGAAGGCCAGCATTTCGGCCTCGCGTCCGGGCTGGCCAGAAAAGCCGATCAACCCAAAGATCGAGCTACAGGTCTGTGCAACCATCGCGTCGCGAGGATATTCCGAAACATGCGCGCGGATCGCTGTGTAGGCATCGGCGGTCTTACCCGAAACCAGCAGATCCAGCGCGTGGATATGGCTTTGTTCGCGCATCTTGCAGGGGTCAGATAAGGTTTTGGCAGTTGCCATGGCTTCGCGGGTTGCTTCCGCATCGTTGACGGTCTGCAACGCACGGGCAAGGCCCACATGGGCCAGCGCAAATTGCGGATCATGGGCAATCGCTTCTTCGAAAGGTGCCACCACATCTGCCTGAGCGGCAAGCAACCGATACAGCCCGGTTGAATAAGCCTCGGCGGCCTTGGCGCTGTCGGTGGACAAGACATTGCCATATTGATCGGTCCGGACAGACATGAGCGTGGCCTTTCGTGGCGAATTTCAGGGTGAGCCTGCGATGCGTTGGCGGGCGCGGGCGCTATCCATGTCGCTGATACCAAGGAATTTGGCGACCAGACGCAAAAGCGCATCCTCCTGGGCATCGCGCTGCCCGTCGGCCAGGGCCACTTGCCATAATGCTTCAACCACGGCCAATCGGTGCTCGTAATCCACCGCATTCTTAATCGCTTGGGTGAAAACCACCGTGTCGGGCGCCTCGGCTTCCAACGCTTCGGCGCGGCTGCGCAACGCGGTCGCCTCGAACGGGGTCAGACCGTAACGCGCGCCTGTGATCCGGTCGATCCGGTCTTTTTCTTCCGGGGCATAATCGCCATCGGTACGGGCCACGCGGACCAGAAGGGCAGTCAATGCCAGACGCGCATCGTCGTCATTCAGTGGTTCGGGCGCGGGTTGGGTGAGTCTTTTCAGGAATGTAGAAAACATGGCTTAGACTATAGGGTCGACATGCACGAGGTCCAAGAGGTCACAACCCCTCGGCTGTTTCTCGGGCGGTATCGCTGTCAGATTTGCTTAACCCCATGGCAATGCGCGCGGCTTCGATTACAGCGGCCTCCTCGTCATGGCTTTCGCCATCGGCCAGCAGCACTTCCCACATCGCCTCAAGCGCATCAAGCCGCGCCTGAAAGCTGGTGGTTTCCCGGATCACCCGCGCGAAATGCTCGGTCTCTGGCGCTTCATGCTCCAGTTTTTCACAGGTGGCGCGGGTCTTGGCCGCCTCGACCGGATTGAGGCCAAAAAGACGGCTCAGCAACCGATCAATGCGGCTGATTTCCTCGAACTGGTAGTTGTGATCGGATTTGGCCACGCGAACCATCAGTGCACCGAGGGCTAGTTTTTCGTCGGGTTCTGGCAGTGGCTCTGGTTCGGGAGCGGAAAAGGCATTTAGGATACGGTGCAGCATAGATGCAGGTTAAGCACAGCGGCGGGCGTTGGGCCAAGTGGTTTTTGGCGGAAATGAAGCACAATTCCTGCCGATACTTGCAATTATGCCCACCTCCGCGCGACCAAGCCATCGCTTAGTATCCGAGCCTGCTTTGCAAACCCGAAATCACTGGGGTCAGAGCCGTGCAGGAGGGATCGTGCGATTCTGGCTTAAAATTTAATGAGGCGAGTTGCGTGATTTCTTAAAAAATCCCCATAACCCTTTGTTATATATAATGATTGCTAGCATTCTGAACGTGCTTTCCTGTGCCCGAAAGACGATAGGGTGCAATTTGGAAACGGCAGGTTTCCGCCGATGCGACAACCAAAGTGCATTCGCCATGAGAGCGACACATTTGCACCCAAGAATTTACCCGAAGATCGGTCAAACCTCAGAACAGAGAGCAGATATGGCGCAGGTTCGGAGAGAAAAAGTGCAAGAGTTCGAAAATTTCGACTGGATGCAGGGCAGTGCACAGGAGCATCTGGCGATGGCCAGATTGGGCAGCATGGATCAGATTTGCGACCTCGCACGGCGCTATGATTGGGATCAGCATCCCGAAGAGGTTCTGAGCTGGATCATGGCGCAGAAATGCGTCGACCTGGGCACGGCGCTGATGGTGTTCCTGAATGGCGGGCCCGAGCGGTTCAATTACATGCCCAAACGCGATGTGCCCGAAGGCTATCGCGGTGTCGTGCGTCTGCTGGACAATATCTGTCGACGGCTCAACAGCGGTTTCTACCTGGTCGACCCGATGAGCCCGTTGCCTGATCGCAAACGGATCAACAAGTGGCTCACCTATCAGGCTGCGGACCGTGCGGAAGGGCGTTTGGGGCGGTGGCAATTGGATGAAGACATTCTTGAACCGCTCTTGAACGACACGCTGCGCCTTGATGTGCCGGAAGAGGCCAAAAAACAGTCAAACCTGCTGCTCGATATTCTGAGCCCGGCGATTGATCTGGCAACCAAACGCGTGATCGAAGATGAGCCCGCGCCGAAATCTAAACCAGTCGCGACGTCTCAAGTGCAGCGCGGATAAAATCTGCAAAAAGCGGATGCGGTTCAAACGGTTTCGACTTCAGCTCTGGGTGGAACTGCACCCCGATAAACCACGGGTGATCTTTCCACTCCACGATCTCGGGCAAACGACCATCCGGCGACATGCCGGAAAACAGCAGGCCCTGTTTTTCCAACGCCTTGCGATATTTGGTATCAACCTCGTAGCGGTGGCGATGACGCTCATCAATCGCGGTGGTGCCGTAAACTTCGGCCACCTTTGATCCTTCGGTCAGCGTGGCATTATAGGCCCCAAGACGCATCGTGCCGCCTTTGTCGTCACCGACCTTGCGCTTGACCTTTTCGTTGCCCTGGACCCATTCCTTGAGGTGATAGACCACTGGAGTAAAACGTTTTTCTCCTGCCTCGTGGTCGAATTCTTCGGACCCAGCATCGGGTAGATCGGCCACGTTGCGGGCTGCTTCGATCACGGCCATCTGCATACCCAGACAAATGCCTAAGTAGGGGATCTTGTGGGTGCGAGCGAACTCGGCTGCCTTTATTTTACCCTCAGTACCACGCTCACCAAAGCCGCCGGGCACAAGAATGGCATGAAACCCTTCCAGATGCGGGGCCGGGTCCTGAATGTCGAAAATCTCGGCATCGACCCATTCGACATTCACCTTGACGCGATTGGCCATGCCACCGTGGGTCAGCGCCTCCTTGATTGATTTATAGGCGTCTTCCAACTGGGTGTATTTGCCAACGATGGCGACATTGACCTCACCATCCGTGGTGTGGATACGGTCATAGACATCCTGCCAGATCGTCAGGTCCGGCTTGGGCGCGGGTGAGATTGCGAAGGCATCCAGCACCGCCTGATCCAGCCCCTCGCGGTGATAGGCCAGGGGCGCCTCGTAGATCGAGCTGAGGTCATAGGCGGCGACAACTGCCTCTTTGCGGACATTACAGAAAAGCGCGATCTTCTCGCGTTCCTTGTCGGGAATCGGTTGCTCAGACCGGCAGACCAGAATATCCGGCGCGATGCCGATGGATTGCAATTCTTTCACGCTGTGCTGAGTGGGCTTGGTCTTTAACTCGCCACTAGCCGCCAGATAGGGCAGCAGGGTCAAGTGCATGAAAATGCATTCGCCGCGCGGTTTGTCATGGCTGAACTGGCGAATGGCTTCGAAAAACGGCAGTCCTTCTATGTCGCCAACGGTGCCGCCGATTTCACACAGCATGAAATCAACCTCATCCTCGCCGATGCGGATGAAATCCTTGATTTCGTTGGTGACATGCGGAACCACCTGAATGGTTTTGCCGAGGTAGTCGCCGCGCCGTTCACGCTCCAGCACGGTGGAATAGATCCGCCCGGAACTGACCGAGTCGGTCATCCGCGCGGGCACCCCGGTGAAACGTTCGTAATGGCCAAGGTCCAGATCGGTCTCGGCCCCATCATCGGTCACGAACACCTCGCCATGCTCGAACGGTGACATGGTGCCGGGATCGACGTTCAGATAGGGGTCGAGTTTTCGTAGCCTTACCGAAAAGCCGCGTGCCTGCAAAAGCGCGCCCAATGCAGCCGAGGCCAGCCCTTTACCAAGGGAAGAAACGACGCCGCCGGTAATGAAGATAAATCGTGCCATAGGCGTGGCAACCCCCGTGATATTCAGCTGTTTATGAGGCCCTGATCGGGTCAAAAAGACCACAGCACCACGGGACTCGACATATATAGGATTCGGGGCGGCCGCGCAAGACAGCCGCAAGATGATGTTGCGTTAACCCTTTCGGGCCTCAAGCGATAGTGGTTTAGTCGGCGGACGGTGCCAGCGGTGCGTTGTCGTCTGCCGCAGGCGGCAGCAGGTTGTCGTCACCCAAATCGCCCGCGGGGGCTTCGACCGGGGTCGGGGCGTCAGTGATCCGGTCCAGAACCGAACTGCCCGAAGCGTTTTTTGCTGCGATAATGGTCAGCGCCATCGACGTACAGATAAAGGCAATCGCCAGGATCCAGGTCAGTTTGCCAAGCGCGGTTCCGGCCGACCGGCCCGAGATCGCGCCACCGCCGCCGCCACCCATGCCCAGACCGCCGCCTTCAGAGCGTTGCAGCAGCACCACGCCGATCAGGGCGAGGGCAAGAAGAAGGTGAACGGTAAGGACGACGTTTTCCATGTGGGGCGGCCTGTCAGAATGGGTCGGGTCACGGCGCTATCTATGCAATTCGAGCGTCCCCCGCAACCCGGCAATCACAGCAAATGTCCGGGTGAAACCAATCAATCAACGCCGTGACCTGTCCAAAACAGAATTGTTGTGCCTTCCAGACCGCCTTACGGCCCGGCTTTTAGACAGACAGTCGTGCTGCAAGTTCACCTTTTTTCGCCATGTACATATCGCGGTCTGCATGTTGCAGCAGCGCCCGCAAAGATCGGGCATCGGTTGGGCAATGAGCAAAGCCCATACTGGCCGAAACGGTGATGTTCTGGCGGTTGGCCCTGAAGGGTGCGGTGAACATCGCGTGTAGCTTTGCCTTCACTTTCTGTATCGGCTCAGGTGTGGCAACATCGTTCAGGATTGCAGCAAATTCATCACCTCCCATCCGTGCGGCGACCCCTTCGTGTCCGATGGTGTCGACTAGACGTGTGGCGACCCCCTTCAGCAGCATGTCACCACACAGGTGTCCGCAGGTATCGTTGATCAATTTGAACCCATCCAGATCCAGGTAGATCAGGGCAAAACCCTGTCCCTGATGCTGGAAATTCCGATAGGCACTGCGCACCACCTCCAGAAATCCTGCCCGGTTGCGGATACGTGTCAACGGATCGTGGCGGATGCGGTGTTCCAGCGTTTCAAGCCGCTGGCTGGTGGGTGACATATCCTCTACGACCGAGATGAAATGGCCGCCCTCGCCATTTGCCCCCTGTATCAGCCGCACGCGCAGATTGGCCTTCACCACACTGCCATCGGCCCGGATGTACCGTTTTGGAAAGGTTTGGCTGCTGCTTTTGCCCGCTATCAACTGCTCTATGTGCGACAGATTGTCAGCTAGATCATCCGGGTGTGTGACATCCTGAAAGCGCATCTTTTCAAGCTGCTCTTGCGAATATCCCAATATATCGCAAAGCTGCTGGTTCACCCGTAACCAGGTTCCGTCCCTGCCTATGCGGGCCAGTCCGATGGGTGCTTCTTGAAAAATATCTTCGTCAGAATGATCGTGCGTCATTTGAATATCTGCCAGCTTGTTCTAACGGAAAATCAATATGTCGTTAAAGATCCTTAACAAAGTGTTAACGGACAATTAATCAATAACGTCGGTGCCTTACCGTGCCGATTGTTGTCGCTTGAGGCGTTGCGGATATGGTGATCTTTCGATCTCGCGCGGTGCAAGTTTCGCGCTTTTTTCGGCATACATGGACGCGTCGGCAAATTGCATTAACCCATGAATGGAGTGGGCATCCAGCGGGCATCGGGCCAGACCGACACTTGCAGAGATCGTTACATGCCTGTCGCTTGTCTCCATCGGGACGGAAAATACCGAATTCAGACGAAAGATTGCGGCATTCAGCTGTTCCATGCTTGCAGCATTGTTGAGCACGACGGCAAATTCGTCACCGCCGATCCGGGCTACAATACCATCTTGTCCGATCATGTGCGTCAACCGCCCAGCCACCTCTTTTAACAGCATATCACCGCCAACATGTCCCAGCGTGTCGTTGATCTTCTTGAAATCATCCAAGTCAATGTAGGCGAGGGCGAATCCCTTGCCGTGCCGCTCGTAGCGACGAAAGGCGGCGCGCACGCTTTCGGTGAATCCTGCGCGGTTGCGGATGCGCGTCAGCGGGTCATGACGAAGCTTGTGTTCCAAGTGATCAATCAACTGGCGTGTCTCTGAAATGTCTTGAACCGCCATGATGAAATGGGTGTCCTGGCTCTCGGACGCCTGAACCAGACTGACATTGAGATCGGCCCAAAAAATGCTGCCATCGCCGCGGATGAAGCGTTTCGCCATATTGAAGCTGCCGTGGTTTTGTCGCAGCAGCAGCGCCATTTGCGTTAATTCCGGCTCCAGGTCATCCGGGTGTGTGACGTGGTGGATGCGCAGGTGTTGCAACGTGTCTTCGGTCAGGCCCAGCGTATCGCACAGCCGCTGATTTGCCTTCAACCAGCTCCCGTCGCGATCAACGCAGGCAACCCCGACAGGTATTTTTCTAAAGAAATTTCCATCCGTCATATCGTGCGCCATATCTGAATTATCAAAGAAAACCGAACCCCGGGTCGAATCTCTCTGAGCGTGGTAAACAGTCGGTTAATTCACCGCAGATAGTTGACAGATCGTTAGCGGATATCCGCCAGTGGGTAGGCTTACTCGTCCACGTCATCCATGTCGGATTGGCCGCTCAGCATGCGTCGTACATGGCTCCAGCTTAACCCGATACCCAGCACCAGTGACAGGGCGACGATTCCCAGCCAAAGGTTGAAAGACCGGTTCTCCAGGTTCAGCCATCCGATGTCGTAGAGCACCCATAACAGTGCTGCGACAATCGCCAGGATCAATCCCATACCGAACGTCCCGATCGAACGCACGGTGGCGCGCAGGTAGATGATATAGCCCACTAACAGCAACAACCCGAAAAGCATGGCCATCGGCAGCTGGTCATTGAAGTTTTCCTGTGTCCAGCGGACATAATTCCAACGGGTCGGGTTGAAGGTGGCTGCCAACAGCAGAAAGGCCATAAGCCAACGCAACAAAAATCCCATTTTCAGCCTCCGAATTGCCCGTTGTGGCTAAACTGTTCAAATCCTGAGGCGTCTGTCCAGAGCCTCAGCGCGCTGTGGGGTGAATTAGGTGTTTCCCAAGTGCGCTCGCATCGGTATACGGGCGCGGGTTTATCCGGAATTCGAAGAGGAACTGCCGTGGCAAATGTCGTCGTCGTGGGCGCCCAATGGGGTGACGAGGGAAAAGGCAAGATCGTTGACTGGCTGAGTGAGCGCGCCGATGTGATTGCGCGGTTCCAGGGCGGTCACAATGCTGGGCACACGCTGGTGATCGACGGGGAAGTCTATAAGCTGCATGCTCTGCCGTCGGGTGTTGTCCGTGGCGGCAAGCTGAGCGTGATCGGCAATGGCGTGGTTCTCGACCCTTGGCATCTGGTGAATGAGATTGAAACGGTCCGGGGGCAGGGCGTTTCGATCACCCCCGAAACATTGATGGTGGCCGAAAACACCCCGTTGATTTTGCCCTTCCACGGAGAGTTGGACCGTGCCCGCGAAGGCCAGAACTCGGTTGCCAAAATCGGTACCACAGGTCGTGGCATCGGCCCGGCCTACGAAGATAAAGTCGGTCGCCGGGTGATCCGGGTCGCCGATCTGGCGGATGACGCCACGCTTGAATTGCGGGTCGACCGCGCGCTGATTCACCACAATGCCCTACGCAACGGTCTGGGGCTGGAGCCCATCGACCGCGACGTGCTGCTGGCACAGCTGCGAGAGATTGCACCGCAGATCCTCGAATATGCCGCCCCGGTCTGGAAGGTGCTGAACGAAAAGCGCAAAGCCGGCAAACGCATCCTTTTCGAGGGTGCGCAAGGCGCACTTCTGGATATTGATTTCGGTACCTATCCCTTTGTCACTTCCTCGAACGTGATTGCAGGGCAGGCCGCGACAGGTACTGGTATTGGCCCCGGCGCAATTGATTTCGTCCTCGGTATCGTCAAAGCCTATACGACCCGTGTCGGCGAAGGCCCGTTTCCAACAGAACTGCATGATGCGGATGGCGAACGTTTGGGTGAGCGCGGGCATGAATTTGGCGTCACAACAGGGCGCAAGCGTCGGTGTGGTTGGTTCGACGCTTGCCTGTTGCGTCAAACCTGCGCCACCAGCGGCGTCAATGGCATCGCCCTGACCAAGCTCGACGTGCTAGACGGTTTCGATGTGCTTAAGGTCTGCGTGGGCTATGAGTTGGACGGCAAGCGGCTTGATTACCTGCCCACCGCCGCCGATCAGCAGGCGCGTTGCACGCCGATCTACGAAGAACTGCCAGGTTGGTCCGAATCGACCGAAGGCGCGCGCAGCTGGGCCGATCTGCCCGCCAACGCAATCAAATATGTACGCCGTGTGGAAGAGTTGATTGATTGCCCGGTCGCGATGGTCTCAACCTCGCCTGAACGCGAAGACACAATCCTTGTCACCGATCCTTTCGCGGATTGAGTGATGGCGCTCAGCTACAAAGCTCGAAGACGCTGGTCGCTGGTCATCCTGCTTATCGGTCTGCCGGTCTATGTCGTGGTGGCGGTCACGATCGTGAATATGCTGAACCGCCCGCCGATTTGGGCCGAATTGTTGGTTTACGTGGGGCTGGGATTTCTCTGGGCACTTCCCTTCAAGTTCATCTTCAAGGGTATCGGTCAGGCTGATCCAGACGCATCCGAAGACAAGCTGGAAAAGTGATCTGGTTTCAGCTCACGCTCACACCAGACAAAACACTGCATTGCTAACATTTAGGCTCTTGGGCGGAGTCATTTTGACGGCATGACACCGTTCAGGTCAGACTTAGATCTTCAAAGCATCTTCTGATGTTGGATCAGCTTGTTGCTGCGCGCATCAGAAATCGCGATTTGCCATCGTTATTGTAAGCAGAAATTTCATAAGGTGTTAGTATTTTTCACTTTCAGTTAGAAAATCTCATAATGTAGAACTTGATGCGCTAAGACCCCGTTTCGTGAGGCGCAGAGTGACAAAGCCTGATCCATTGCATCTTGACGTCACGATCCGGCGCAGCGATCACGACGGCAGCCGAGACGCGCATTTTCAAGTTCCGGCGAGAGACAATCAAACCATTCTCGATGTTGTTTCGTGGATTCAGCAATACGCTGACCCCACGCTTTCATATCGTTTCGCGTGTCGGGTCGGCATGTGCGGCAGTTGCGCGATGATGGTGAACGGAGAGCCGCGCTGGGCCTGCCGCACGCATGTCAAAAAGGTGCTGAACGGCAGTAAAGTCCACATAGCGCCATTGCGAAACTTGCCTGTTATCAAAGATCTTGTCGTGGATATGGACCCCTTCTTTGACAAATGGGGGCAGGCCGAGGGGCGGCACCACCCCACGCAGACACGGGACGATCCGGTACCTCGGATAGACCCGGAAGGCGCACAGCGGGCCGAGGCAAACGCCGGCATCGAATGCATCAACTGTTCGGTTTGCTATGCGGCGTGCGACACCGTTGCAGGCAATCCGGAATACCTGGGCCCCGCAGCACTACAACGGGCCTGGACCGTGTTCAACGACGGTAAGAACGCGGACAGGCAGGCCATTCTGGATGCGGTATCGGGATCGTCCGGCTGTCATAATTGTCATTCGATGGGCAGTTGCACCCATTACTGCCCCAACGATTTGAATCCGATGCAGGCGATCACGGGACTTAAGCGGGAAACGGTAAAGGCATTTATCAGAGGCAAAAGTAATGCTTGATCTGAAGCTCTACATGGCACAGCGGATCAGCGCGATGATCATGGCGCCGCTGGTGCTGTGCCACATCGCCGTGATGATCTATGCGGTACAGGGGGGGCTCAGCACCGCCGAGATCCTTGGCCGGACCCAAGGATCGGTGTTCTGGTTCCTGTTTTACGGCACGTTTGTCATAGCGGTCTCCGTTCATGCAGCCATTGGCCTAAGGGTGATCGCACATGAATGGCTGCGTTTGACCGGATTCTGGTTGTCCACGTTAACATGGGTAATTTGCCTTGTCCTGCTGTTCATGGGGGCACGCGCCGTAGTGGCCGTGACGATGCTATGATGCGCCCATCAAAGTCACATCCCTTATGGTTCGCCTTTGTTGTGCATCGCCTGTCCGGCATTACGCTCGCCTTGTTCCTGCCAGCGCATTTCTGGATCATGTCCCTGGCGTTGACCAACGCGGATCAATTGGACCGGTTTCTGACCTTCGCCGATAATCCACTGGTCAAGATCGTCGAGTTCTGTCTGGTCTTCTTGTTGTCGATCCACATCTTCGGCGGGTTGCGTCTGCTGGCAATGGAATTTCTGCCCTGGAGCAATGCGCAAAAATCCTTGGCAGCGGCGGCGGTTGGCCTGTCGCTGTTTATCTCTGGCACTTTCTTCCTGCAGGCGATCTGAAAATGGGACCAGAGCAAAATATCAAACGACATGACACCGATATCCTTATCCTCGGCACAGGTGGTGCAGGCCTTTTTGCGGCGTTGCATGCGCAGCAATCTGCGCCACCCGACACGAAAATTACCATCGCGGTCAAAGGATTGCTGGGCAAATGCGGCTGCACCCGCATGGTTCAGGGGGGATATAACGTCGCCTTGGGTCCTGGCGATACGGTTGAGCGGCATTTCATGGATACGATCGAAGGCGGAAAGTGGCTGCCCAATCAGCAGATGGCCTGGCGCCTGTGCGAAGAGGCAGTTGTAAGAGTGCAGGAACTGGAAAACGAAATCGGGTGTTTCTTCGATCGCAATCCCGATGGCACATTGCACCACAAGGCATTTGCCGGACAGACGGCGGACCGCACCGTTCACAAGGGCGATCTGACCGGTATCGAGATCATCAACAGGCTGATGGAGCAGGTCCTGTCGCGCCCCATTGAACGGCTTCAGGAACATCGCGCTATCGGTCTGATTCCCACGCGTGACGGGGCTGCTTTGGCAGGCGTTCTGATGATTGACATGCGCACAGGCAGCTTTCGATTTGTGCGCGCCAAGACGGTGTTGATGGCCACCGGTGGCGGCCCGAGCATGTACAAATATCATACGCCATCCGGCGATAAGACAATGGATGGGCTGGCCATGGCCTTGCGTGCCGGGCTGCCTCTGCGCGACATGGAAATGGTGCAATTTCATCCAACAGGCCTGCTGGCGGGCGACCATAGCAGGATGACAGGAACGGTGCTGGAGGAAGGATTGCGCGGGGCTGGCGGTCAACTGATCAGCCATGCGAGACAGCGTTTCATGTTCGACCATGATGATCGCGGGGAACGTGCGACGCGCGACGTGGTCAGCCGCGGTATTTATGCCGAGATGCGCAAGAACAACAATCCGGAACAGGAAGGTGTATTTATTTCGATGGCACATCTGGGGCCCGAGAATGTGCGCCGGAAATTCAAGGGCATGGTGCAACGTTGTGCCGACAGTGGCTTTGATCTGGCCGCAGGGTTGGTCGAGGTTGTTCCCACGGCACATTACTTCATGGGTGGCGTTGTCGTTGATGTTGATACGCACACCGCGCTGGAGGGCCTCTACGTGGCGGGCGAGGATGCGGGAGGGGCACATGGGTCGAACCGTCTGGGTGGCAATGGCGTCGCGAATTCGACAGTCTATGGCGGAGTTTGCGGGGACACGATGGGTGCCGATATCCGCAAGATGGGCACGCTGCGCGACCCGGACGAAGACAAGCTGGCCGCAGAGGTAGAGCGCGCGTGCCACCCCCTGAGCCGCAAAGCAACGGTGGTTCAACCGCTGCGGCAGAAGTTGCAGGAGGCAATGTGGGAAGACGTGGGGGTCTTGCGGACGAGGACAGGGATGGAGCGCGGGTTGAAACGGATCGCAGAAATTTCCGGCGAACTGATGGATTTGGGCGTCTCACCGGAAAACCTGGCCTTCAACCTGACATGGCACGATTGGCTGAACATGCGATCCCTGTGTGATGTGTCCGAGGTGATCGCCAAGGCTGCTCTTGAGCGTGAAAACTCCCGTGGTGCACATTTCCGGGAAGACTTTCCCGAAGCCGGAGAATTGGACGCCTCCTATTTCACCGTGGCACAACAAAGCGCTGGAGTTGTTAAAATGGAAAGACACGCCGTAGACTTTTCAATCGTTCGCCCGGGAGAGACAATATTACCCGAAGGCGAACCTGAAACATTGGTAATTTCAACATGATAGCCATCGACCTGATCCAGAAGACAGCCGAAACCCTTATGGACAAGGCCGCCATCGAAATCCCCGAGGATTACCTTAGCGGGTTGCAGGCGGCGGCCGAGAGTGAGGATGGTGATCTGTCGTCCTTTGTTCTTCAGGCCATGCTGGAGAACTACAAGGCCGCCAAGGAGGACCGCCGCGCGATGTGTGGCGACACGGGCGTGCCGCGCTGGTACGTCAAGATGGGCAATGATGCGCAGGTCGCGGGCGGCATGGTTGCGCTTGAAGCAGCACTTCGGCGGGCGACGGCAAATGCCACCAACGGGGTGCCGTTGCGGCCAAATCGGGTGCATCCGCTTTGGCGCACGGATCACGACAACAATGTCGGCATCGGCGCACCTGAAATCGAATACGGGTTTGAACCCGAAGGCGACTGGATCGATCTTATCACGGTCCACAAGGGCGGACTTTTTGGCACTGATTACCGGATGCTGTTTCCCTCGGACGGCATCCAGGGGATCAAACGATTCTACCTCGACAGTCTGGTAGCCTTTGGCAAGCGCGGCCTCGCCTGTCAGCCCGCGATCATCGGGATCGGCTTGGGCGGCTCGAAAGATACCTGCATGGTATTGGGCAAACGGGCGGCGACGCTGCGCACCGTGGGCAGTCGCAACTCGGATCCGAAGATCGCGGCGCTTGAGGATGAATTCAAGGAACTTGGCAACTCGATCGGCATGGGCGCGATGGGGTTTGTCGGAAAAAACATGGTCATCGATTGCAATATCGAGGTCGGGTATTGCCACACCGGCGGCATGCAGATGAGCGTCCACGCGTTCTGTCTCAGTTCGCGCCGGGCCGTGGCGCGCCTCTGGCCGGATGGCCGCGTGGTGTTCCGGACCGACCCGGACTGGTTCACGCCCTATCAGCGCCGTGAAACGGTAGAATGGACCCCCGCATTGGAGGCCGCAGAATGAAGCCGCGCGAAATCCGCCTGTCTACCACGCCCACGCCCGAGGCGCTAGCAGAGCTGCGCCTGGGTGACATCGTCTACCTCGACGGGTTGCTCTATACCGCACGCGAGGGCGTTTATATGCGTGCGCTGGAAGACAAGGCCAATATCCCGATGGAACTGCCATCGGAAAGTGCCGCGAATTTCCATTGCTCTCCGGCAGCGGCAATCCGCGAAGACGGCAGTTTCGACCTTGGTGCGGTGACGGCGACCGCCTCTTTCCGCTTTGCGAAATGGCTGCCCGAGTGGATGGCCAAAACAGGGGCAAAGCTGATTATCGGCAAAGGCGGCATGTCGTCGAAAGATTACCGGGAATTTTTTGTCCCAAATGGCGCCATCTACCTGTCAACCGTGGGGTATGGAACGGGGGCGCTGTTGGGACGTGGCGTTAAAAACGTGGAAGCGGTTCATTGGAACGAGGCGTTGGGATTGGCGCAAGCCATGTGGGTGATCCGGTGCAAAAAAATGGGCCCGTTCATCGTTGCTTCTGATCTTGAGGGCAATTGCCTGTTCGAACGGGAAAACGCGAAAATCAGTAAAAATCTGCAAGCGGTATATGAAGGCACTACACCCGCCATCCTAAAGCGCTTTGGTGAGACGGATGATCGCAACGATGAATTGATCGGGTAAGGCGGGACTACGGTTCAGAGATGCCTTGTGGCCAAATGCTGTCTTTCAGGAAAACTCTCTGATCATCAATACAATGCCGGACACAAAGCATAACGCAATCAGCAACCGCTGAAACAGGGCGTCCGGGACACGTTGGTAGGCGATAATGCCGACCTGCGCACTTACGATTGCAACGGGCACGGCGATCAGTGCGAAATACAAGGTCTGCGCGGTGTATTCCCCCCGAATGGCCAGAAGACATGCACTTACCCCTAGAACGCAAAGATTGAAGGGCTGCAAGACACCTCGGGTTTCCGACTTGGGCCAGGAACGCATGGAACACCACATGGTTGGAAGGGCGCCGGACAATGATGCCAGCCCGCCAAGAACGCCACCAAGAAAACCGACCACTCCGTCCACCAGGGGCGTCGGTCGGTCAATGCGCGGCAGGTTGCGACGGAACGTGAAAAAGCCGCCATAGATAATCAAAAATCCGGCCACGACGATTTTCAGGGTTGGCACATCGACATAGGCCAGACTTTGCACCCCAATCGGAATGCCCACCAAGGCCGGCAGAAGAAATCGCATCAGACGCTTTGGGTTGTCGAACATGGCGCCCCGAACCACCCAGAGACCCTGAAGGCCTGTCGCTATCGCCAGCAGCAGGACAAGTGCTACAGCCTGGGCAGGGGGCAGCACGCCCAGAAAAAAGCCCAAGGCAAAAAGCGCTGTGCCAAATCCGGCCAGCCCGTTGATGAACCCGCCAGCGATGGCCCCTGACAGGATCAACAAGATTTCGCTGCTCGGCATTTCAGGTAGGACCGCCAGCGCCATCAATGCTCAGATAACCAATATCGACAGCTTCCAGGATGGCGTCATGGACCACGTTCAAAACCTGTACGCGTGGATTATCCGCCCGATGCGCCAGCACCAATTGCCTTTTGGGGGCGTCCTTTCCCAATGGAATGCGTTTGACGGGCATCGGGTTGGGTGTCTTGACGCAGGTTTCGGGCACAATGGAAACTCCCAGATTGGCGGCGACCATGCTCGAGATCGCCTCAAGGCTTTCCAGTTCCATCGTTTCGTCAACGCGAAGGTTTTTCGCCTGAAGCCAGTCTTCGATCAACTGGCCAACCACGGCATTGCGGTTGAACCTGATGAAAGGGTTATGGGTAATAAGTTCATAAGGATCGTCGCCATCAGTGCCGGGTGAGGCCAAAAGCTGTAGCGGCTCATCGACAATGGGTTTGATCGCAACGTGATTTGGGAGGGTTGCGGGTCGGGAAATGATCGCGGCATCCAGGCGGCCACGTTCTATTTCTGCCAGCAGGTGCAGGGTCAATCCGGGCGTCACCCGAACATGCAGATCGGGAAACCGCCCCTTGAGCAGGTTGATGGCAAGGGGTGTCAGCCCCGTCAGGCTGGTGGGCAGCGCCCCCAGCGAAATGTCCCCCCGCACACCATCGTCGCCAAGCACCGAAGGAACAATATCGTCATAGGCCTGAACCACATCCTTTGCCTTGGCCACGATCGCACGACCGACCGGGGTAAGCTCAGGGGTTCTTTTTGTGCGATCAAAGATCGCAACACCCCAATCCTCTTCCAATGTCTTCATTTGCTGACTGACGGCGGCATGTGTGATGAAAACCTCTTTGGCCGCATCGCTGAACGTCTGGTTTTTCTCTACCGCGATCAGGGTTCTTAGCATTCGGATTGACATGCTTGATCTTCTTACCTTCAGATTTTCTTACATAAGATGCCTTCTGGTTTCATTTGTGTAAAGTTTACTTTTGGTTTTGCAAACTCACTTAAAACGCGACGGTGCAAAACAGGCCGGGTGAAACCAACAAGGATTGAAGCAGGAGCGCAGGCGCGTAGCGGCAGAAATTCTTTCCCGAAACACCTTGCCACTCCTTGTTTCTTAGGTCAGCACCAAGGTTGAATATCAAGGGCAGGGTGCAGACTAATGAGCGAGGCGGCAAAAGGCGTTTGGGCGATGGTCGTGGCCTGCACGATCTGGGGCTTGTCGCCGCTCTATTACAAGCTTCTCGAACATCTTTCCCCGATCGAAATTCTGGCCCATCGAACCCTTTGGTCCTTTGTTCTTTTTGCGATTCTCCTGTTGTTCCAGGGCCGTATCGGGCAAATCGCCGTGGCATTGGGCAGCTTCCGATCGGTCCTGATCATCGGCTGCGCCGCCTTTTTTATCTCGCTCAACTGGTTCGTCTATATCTCGTCCATTCAGATCGACATGGTGCTTGAGGCATCTCTGGGCTATTTTATCTTTCCGCTCATCGCTGTGGTGTTGGGCGCGGTGGTGCTGGGCGAACGCATGGCCCGTGCGCAGGTATTTGCGGTGTTCTTGGCGTTTTGCGCGGTTCTTTTGCTGGCCCTCGGGTTTGGTGTGACCCCTTGGATCGCGTTGGTCTTGGGCACGTCGCTGGGGCTCTACGGCCTGATCAAGAAGGGGCTTTCCGCAGGGCCGGTGGTGTCGGTAACCGCCGAGGTTTTGTTACTCTCACCTATCGCTATCGGCGTTTTGTGGTGGATTCATGCGGGCGGTTCCGGGGCATTCGGGACAACACTACCAGACACGATCCTGCTGATCTTCTCCGGGGTTTTGACCGCCTGGCCCCTCATCCTTTTCAGCTATGCCACCAAACGCGCATCACTGGGCACGGTAGGGTTGGTTCAATACCTTAACCCCAGCCTGCAATTCCTTGTTGCAACAGTTATTTTTCTGGAGCCACTCAGTTATTGGCACGTCATGTCATTTGCGATGATCTGGGCCGCTTTGGTGATCTATTCCGCTTCGGCCCTGCGTCAGGACAGGGCTTTGCGCAAGGCCCCCGAAAGTTCTTTGACCGACCCTACGACCTGAACGTAATCCAGCAGCGCCGCCTCGGCAAAGCCCTCGGCAATCAGATGGCCCAGCATCTGGATCAGCGGTTGCCAGAAATCCTCGGTGTTGAGCAGGAAAATGGGTTTGTCATGCAGGCCCAGTTGCCGCCATGTCAGCACTTCGAAAAACTCGTCCAATGTGCCAGCACCACCGGGCAGAACGATGATCGCGTTGGAGTTTTTGAACATCAGCTCTTTGCGTTCATGCATCGTTGCGGTGACGATCAACTCGCTTAAATCCGCCTTGCCGATCTCGGTCGCCATCAGATGTTCGGGGATAACGCCAAAGGTCTTACCGCCAGCCTCCTGCGCGGCCCGCGCCGTGGCTCCCATCAAGCCAATATCACCCGCGCCGTACACCAGCCGCCAGCCATTTCCGGCCAGCATTTTGCCGACCTCCGTGGCTTCTTCCTCGAATATCGCTTGCACGCCCGAACGTGCGCCGCAAAAGACACAAACTGAGCGTGCGACCATGAATTCCCCCCGTTTCGCTAAGCGTTGTTTTGACCAGTGATACCCTTGTTGTTATCGTCCGACAACCGTACAGCTTGTGCGCGACCGCGGATGGAAGGTTAAAGATGAGCGAAAACAGCAGCTTGTCTCAGCGTGCGACCCTTGGATTTGTAAGCGCTGCAGTACTGGCGATTGTGGCGGCGGGGGCATATTACTCGGGCTTCCTATCACCCGCTGATCAACCCGAATCTGAACGGACGGTCACAGCGCAACCCAAGGGGGATGCGGCAACCGACATCACGTCGCAAACGCAAACGGATGGGGCCGCCATAAGTGAGGCCGAGCCGTCTGCCGACACGCCGCCGCCTGATCCGCCCACGATTGATACGTTCCGTCTGGAACCCGATGGCAGAATGCTGGTTGCCGGACGCACGATGCCAGACTGGGACACGTCAATCTTGCTGGATGGCGAGATCCTGGCATCCGCCACGCCCGATGGCAGCGGCCAGTTCGTTGAATTCCTTGATATCCCAACAAGTGAAGACCCACGGGTTCTGTCGCTTTCGATGCGCCCGGCCAGCGGCGGTGACGCCATTGCGTCTGAGCAGGAGATCATCATTGCACCGACCCCGCGCGAGGTTGCCGCGACGGAGGCATCAGGGGTGACAGCGCAGACCGGAGACGAGCAGACGAACGCAACCGGTGAGCCAACCGAAGGCGCCACGCAATCGCCAACCGTGATCCTTGCGGATGACAGCGGCGTGCGCGTGTTGCAGACGCCCGAGGCCGCCCCGGATGCCACCGACGAGGCTGCGGATGAGAATGGCCCGACACTGATGTCGAGCGTCGCGCTGGACGCAATATCCTATTCTGACGCCGGCCAGGTGCAGCTTTCGGGGCGCGCAAGTGGTGAGGGACATATCAGGGTCTATCTGGACAATGATCCGATCACCACGTCGCCGGTGACCGAAGATGGCAACTGGCGTTCGGACCTGCCTGAGGTTGATACCGGCGTCTACACCCTTCGGATTGACGAGGTAGACGCCGAAGGCAATGTCACTTCGCGCGTGGAAACGCCCTTCAAACGCGAGGATGAGGCGGTACTGGCCAAGGTCGATAGCGCGGCCGATACCCCCAAGATCAAGGCCGTGACGGTGCAGAAAGGATCAACCCTCTGGGCCATCTCGCGCGAGGCTTACGGCGATGGCGTTCTCTATGTGCGCGTGTTCGAGGCGAACCGCGACCGCATCCGCGACCCGGACCTGATCTATCCCGGTCAGGTCTTTACCGTTCCGGAATAGCCGGGCAGGGCTGGCATTCACCACGGCATCGGCCTATGTCACAGAGACGTGAAATGGACAATGCCTGCTGATGCGCCGACGATCGCTGACCACAATTGAGGCTCCGACCAACGGCTGGCGCACCATCCGGCGCGTGGCCCCGTATTTGTGGCCCAAAGATCAGGCATGGGTAAAGCGCCGGGTCGTGCTGGCGCTGATCGCGCTTTTCCTGTCGAAAATGATCGCCGTCGGCACGCCGCTTTTTTACAAGGCTGCTGTCGATGCACTGGCGGGCGAGGGGCAAAACACCGCCTGGATGCTGGCGCTTGGTGCCATTGGCCTGACCGTCGCCTATGGGTTTGCCCGGCTGATGGTGGTCGGCTTTCAACAGGCGCGTGATGCGATCTTTGCACGCGTGGGGCAGCGCGCCTTGCGCGCGCTCGCGCTCAAGACATTCCGGCACATCCACGCGATGTCGCTGCGCTATCACATCACCCGCAAGACCGGCGGCCTGAGCCGGATCATCGAACGTGGCGTAAAGGGTGTCGAGTTTCTGCTGCGCTTCCTGCTCTTCTCGATCGGGCCGCTGCTGTTGGAATTGCTGATGATCGCTGGGGTGCTCTGGACACTCTTTGATTTTCGCTATGTGGCCGTGGTGATGGCCGTTATCGGCGCCTACACGCTTTACACCTTCAAGGTGACCGAATGGCGCGTGAAACTGCGCAAGGAGATGAACGATCAGGACACCGATGCCAACCAAAAGGCCATCGACAGCCTGTTGAACTTTGAAACCGTCAAGTATTTCGGGGCCGAAGAGCGCGAAGCCTCGCGCTATGACGCAGCCATGGCCGGGTATGAGAAGGCGGCGCTGCATTCTTCCTATTCATTGGCGGTCCTGAATTTCGGGCAATCACTTCTGATCACCGGCGGGCTGGTCATCGTCATGGTCATGGCCGCGATGGGGGTGCAGGCGGGCACGTTGACGGTGGGGGATTTCGTCATGGTCAACGCCTATATGATCCAGATCACCATGCCGCTGAATTTCCTGGGCACGGTCTATCGCGAAATCCGCCAGTCACTTGTGGATATGGGTGAGATGTTCGATCTGCTGGAACAGGCCCCGGATGTGACCGATAAATCTGACGCGAAACCGCTGAAGGTAAATGGCGGTCATGTCGTGCTGGACGATGTGCGCTTTGGCTACGAGGATGCGCGCCCGATCCTCAAAGGTGTCAGCCTCGCGGTCAGGCCAGGGCAGACCGTGGCGGTTGTCGGGCCATCGGGCTCTGGCAAATCCACCATCGGGCGGCTCCTGTTCCGCTTCTATGATGTGCAGGACGGGGCGCTGATCATTGACGGGCAGGATGTGCGCACGGTCACGCAGAACAGCCTGCATGACGCCATCGGCGTAGTCCCCCAGGATACCGTCCTCTTTAATGACACGATCGGCTATAACATCGCCTATGGCCGCGACGGGGCCACGCAGGCCCAGATCGAAGAGGCCGCGAAGGCCGCGCAGATCCATGATTTCGTCAGCGGCTTGCCGGATCGCTACGACACGCTGGTGGGGGAACGGGGATTGAAGCTCTCGGGGGGTGAAAAACAGCGAGTGGGCATTGCGCGAACCTTGCTGAAAAACCCACCCATCCTGTTGCTGGACGAAGCGACCAGTGCGCTCGACAGCGAGACCGAACAAGACATTCAGGAGGCGCTGGCCCGCGCCGGGCAGGGGCGTACAGTGATCACCATCGCCCATCGCCTCAGCACTGTGGCCGATGCTGACCTGATCGTCGTTCTGGAAGACGGTCAGATTGTCGAAGAGGGCACGCACGCCGAATTATTGGCGCGACAAGGTCGCTATTCCAGCCTTTGGGACCGTCAGGCCAGCGAGAGAAGCCCCAGCAAGGCGGCAGAATGACGTAACGTCATTTTGCATCCAAAGGTTGTTTGGCGTTTTTTGATTTAGGCGTGCCGTTTTTCCCCTTTGGCGACCGCCAAAGCAGGCGCATGACCTAATTATCACAACAATTTAGTGGTTTCGGCGGGATGGACGCCGGATTCAGTCGGTTCGGGATGGGACCGGTAAGGACTTTATTTTGGAGTTGGTAGGATGATCGAAGGTGTCGTTCTGTTTTTTTCGCCCTGTGGGCGAATGGCACATATTTGGTGCGTGTTGAATGAGGTGCCGCTGTGTTTGGCGTATCGAGAGGATTTCCCGAAACTGTGGCGCAAGCTTCAGATCGGCTCGCGCGTTCAGTTGCGCTCGAAACCGGTGGGCAATCTGATGCGGGCCTGTGAATTACGGCTTTTCGCGATGGAAACGGCGGAGGGCCCATGAGCGCGTCGCGGATTATTCCGCAGCGCGCAGGGGGCGGCCGCCGCGCGGCCTCGGGGTTTCAGACGCGTCACCCTCGTCATTCTTGGCAACCGGTCCTTCCAATTCCCAGATGATCTCCGGCGCTTCGACGCGGCGCGCCTCGATGTTCAGCGCCCAGTCGCGCGCCACCCGGCTGCCCCGACCCAGCGAAAGTTTCGCAAGACCTTTTGAAATCCATTTGACATAGACCCCGGCCCAGATCCGCAGCGCCAGCATCGAGGGCGTGAAGATAAGCGTCAACACCGTCGCAATGCCCAGGCCAAAGACAACCGCCGTGGCCAGCTGCGTCCACCAAAGTGCTGTGGGGCTGTTGAACGAATACCCTCCCTCGGCAAAGTTCAGACTGAGACCGAACATCATTGGTGCCAGACCCGCCATCGTGGTGATGGTGGTCAGCAGAACGGGTCTGATGCGGGCCTCGGCGGTGCGGGTGATGGCCTCGATCCGCGGCATATAGCGGGAAAAGTCCTGATAGGTGTCGATCAGCACGATATTGTTGTTCACCACGATCCCGGCCAGCGCGACAATGCCGGTACCGGTCATGATGATCGAAAACGGCTGGCTCATTACCAGCATCCCGATCAGCACGCCGGTGGTCGACAGCACCACCGCCAGCAATACCAGCACGGCGTTATAGACACTGTTGAACTGCGCCAGCAGGATGATGAACATCAGTCCCAGGGCACCCAGAAACGCCTGTTGCAGGAAGGCGCCAGATTCTTCCTGATCTTCGGCGTCACCGGTCCATTCATATTCCAGCCCAGCGGGCACAACGCCGCTTTCCAGCCATTTCGTCAGCTCGGCAATCCGTTCATTGGCGGTCAGCGGTACCTCGGTCTGATTACCGTTTTCATCGGTCACAGTTGACATCAGGCCATCCACAGTCGCGGCCTTGACGTCGAAATACCGTTTCTGATCGACGCGGCTGATCTGGGCCAGTTTGGGCACCGGTTTGCGCGAGATGAAGTTGCTGAGCGGCACCAGACCCTTGTCGGTACGCAGTTTCAGCGTATCAAGCGTGCTCAGCACACGGTCTTCGTCTGGCAGGCGGATGCGGATGTCGATCTCTTCATCACTGCTGTCAACACGCATCGTATCCAGCAGGATGCCCCTAGTGACCAGTTGCACCATCGCGCCCACGGTCGCCACATCCGCGCCATAGCGCCCGGCCTGTTCAACATCGACGTCGATCTGCCAGTCGATACCGGGCAGGGGCAGGGTATCTTCGACCAGCTTCAGCCCCCGCGTCTCATCGAATTTTGCCCGTGCTTCCTCTGTAAAGGCTTTCAGGGCCTCCCAATCGTCACCCTTGAGGCGCAGATGCACCGGCTTGGCCGAGGCCGGACCCTGCTCAAGCGCCAGGATTTCGATCTGGATACCGGGGATTTTCTTCAGCTCGGCGGTCAACTCATCAAGGGTCTTGTTGCCGTCGGTTTCAGGGCTTGAGATTTGCCGTTCGATATCAATGCCCAGCAAGGGCACGGTGAACCACACCTCGCGGGCGGTCGGACGATCCTCCCACGGCAGCAGCTCGATCTGAACCCGGCCAACCGTATCCAGCGGCGCCTCGGCCCCGCTGGTATTGTTGTTCAGACCACCATCACCGGCAAAGGCAAAAGCGCTTTTGATATTGGGATGGGCCAGCACGATCCGTTCAGCCTGATCAACCAGCGCATCCTTCTGATCCAGTGACAGGTTTCCGCGCGCCTTGATATAGACCAGCGCGTTCTCGGGCTGCGAGTCGACAAAGAACTCGACACCCTTGTTGTTGTTGATGAAATACATCGTGACCGAACCGACCAGCACGAAGATCGCACAGAAAGACAGCAGCGGTGCAATCGGGTTGGCGGCAATCAGGTGGATAAACCAGCCAAAGCGCGTGCGTCGGTAGCCTGCTGTCACCTTGCTGCGGTGATGCGGAAAGAACCGCTCTCGCAGCACGCCCAGAAGGTTCGAGAACCGGCGCGGCAGCGATATCAACCCCAAGAGCGTGGCCGTGATCGCCGCCAGCCCGGCCGCGGCAAGGCACACGACACCCAGCAGGATAACGAAGGACGCGACCAGCGTGGGAATGACCGATGAGAGGATACGACTGCCGTCCATGCTGCCGAACTGGCCACCAACGGCCTCCAGCAATACCGGGATGATGCTGCTGGCGATCAGGCCCACGCCGATGGCCACCGGAAACAGCGACAGATGCCAGTACCAGCGCCAGCCGGCGATCTGGGCAATGCGTTCATTGAACCAGCGTTCCATACGCCCGGTGACCCCGCCGACCACCGGCAGATAGACCAGCGCCACCAACAGCGATGCCGACAGGACGAAGATCAGCGTGACGGGCAGCATCCGCATGAATTGACCCGGTACGCCGGGCCAGAACAGCATCGGCATGAAGGCACAAAGCGTGGTCGCGGTTGAGCTGATGACGGGCCAGAACATGCGCTTTGCCGCTTCGACATAGGCGTGCATCGGGCCCGATCCTTCGCGGATGCGCTTATCGGCATATTCGACCACTACGATGGCTCCGTCGACCAGCATACCCACCGCAAGGATAAGGCCGAACATCACCATGTTGGAAATCGCCACGCCCATCAGGGCCAAAAGCGCGAAACACAAAAGGAACGAGGTGGGAATGGCAAACCCCACCAACAGCGAAGGGCGGATGCCAAGCGTGGCCAGCATCACGATCATCACCAGCGCAATCGCCGTCAGAACCGAACCTTCAAGCTGTTTGACCATCGACTTGATGACCCGCGACTGATCATTCGATGTGCCCACCTCGATCGCCGTCTGCAATTCGGCTGGCCAGGTCTTTTCGGCCTCGGCCACGGTCTCGCGCACCAGTTCGGCGGTGTCGATGATGTTGTATCCCTTGCGCTTGACCACCTGCAGCGCCACGGTGTTTTCACCGTTGAAGCGCGCCGTGCCCAGCCGATCTTCGAAGGTCAGGTTGATCGTTGCCAGATCGCCCAACGTGACCACGCGGTCGCCATTTGTCTTGACCGGCAGGTCGTAGATGTCGCTGGGCTCGTCAAAGGACGAGGGGATCTTGACCGAAAACGTGCCCTGTTCGGTCTCGACCTCACCGGCGGCGATCAACTGGTTGTTGTTCTGCACAACACTGATCAGCTCCAGCGCGGTGACGTTATAGGCCTCCAGCCGCAGCGGATCGATCACCACCTCGACCATCTCGTCCCGGTTGCCCGCGATCCCGGCCTCCAGCACCGGCTCCAGCCCTTCAAGCCGATCCTGCAAATCCTTTGCCAGCCGCGCCATCGTCCGTTCGGGCACCGCGCCGGACAGGTTGACGATGATAATCGGGAATTCGCTGAAATTGATCTCGTTGATCGTGTATTTCTCGGCCCCGTCCGGGAAATCGGCCTCGGCGGTGCTCATGGCATCGCGCACATCGGCCATGATCTTGGTCTTGTCCCAGCCGAACTCGAATTCCAGCGCAACCCCGGCATAGTTCTCCGATGCCGTGCCGGACATTTGCTTCAGCCCGTCCAGGTCGCTCAGCTCGGTCTCCATGACCTTGACCAGCAGTTTTTCACTGTCCTCGGCGGAAATGCCGGGGAAGGGGACCGATACGAACAGCGCCGGAATCTCGATATCCGGTTCACCCTCTTTCGGCAGGCCGACATATGCCAGGCTGCCCGCCAGAAGCGACAGCACGATAAAGGCAATGACCATCCGCGCCCGCGCGGCGGCCCAGTCGACCAGACCTGTCATTGGCCAATCTCCTGAAACGTGGGTGCAACCCGCACCCCGTCGATGACGAATTCCTGACCGATGATGATAACATCGGCCTTTTCGGGCAATCCGGCAAGCCAGACGCCGGTTGGCGTGTCACGCAGCAAGGTCACTGCCACGAATTGCGCGGTCTGTTCCTCGGTAATGATCCGGACGCCCATCGCACCTTCGTTGTTCAGGGTCAGGGACGATTGCGGCAGCAGATGCGCGTTGGTGCCATCGGCGGCAATGATGATTTCTGCGGTCTGGCCGTCGCGCAGGATCAGATCGGGGTTGGGCACCTGAATTTCAACGCGGAAGGTGCGGGTTTCGGGGTCCGCGGCGCGCGACAGGAACGTGACCATGCCTTCGATCTGATCGCCTGTCGCCAGCCGTCCACCGGCGCGTGCGCCCATATTCACACGGTTCACCTCGGTTTCAGGAACAAATCCCACCAGCATCACCGGATCAAGCTGAATGACCGTTGCGCAAAGCGCACCGGGTTGCAGCAGGCTGCCCAGCTCTGCGGTGTCCGATTCCAGCAGTCCGGCGAATGGCGCCCGGATCGACAGACGTTCGATTTCCTTTTCCGCTGCAACAACCGATGCTTCGGCCGATTGGATGCCCGATTTTGTGGCTTCCAGCCCTGATCGCGCGGTTTCAACCCCGGCCATTGCGGCGCTGACCGCGGCCTTTGTGGAGGCCACGCGGGTTTCCGATGCAAATCCGCCCTCAGACAGTTTCGCCGCTGCATTATCGTTGATTTTTGCCTCTTCCAGACGGGCGCGCGCCTCATCCACCCGTGCCTCCGCTTCGGGAATGCGCGATTTGGCTTCCAGCAGGCGCGCCTGCGCTTCGGCCAGCGTGGCCTCGCGCGCGGCCGGATCAAGGCTGCACAGTAGTTGGCCCTCTTCGACAAAGGATCCCTTGCGCAGCGGGTCCGATATAACTTGCCCCGAGGTTTCGGCGCGCAGTTCCACCTCGCGATCCGCTTCGGTCTGACCGCGCAGGACAACCGCGCTGTCGATGGCGCGGGCGACCGAATGTATCGCCACAACCCCTACGGCCTCTGGCGCGTTGGCATCGCCTGTGGTCTGCGCCGCCTCAGCGCTGCCTTCTGCGGTGCTTGCGACGGCTGTTTCCTCACCGGTCAGCGTGTCACGCTGAAAAATGAACACATAGACCAATGCAGAAACGACAATTGCCGCCAGAATCGGAAAGAGACGCATGCGGGTACCTTCTAGTTCGTCCTGCCACCTCGACTATTGAGGTGGGTATTTCTTGAGCGCTTTACAACGCCATATACACTAAACTGTCCGGTTCAGATTATACTTTTCGACGCACCCCCGCAAGGTGGCCGTTTCCCGCCGTTTCGGCGGCCCCTTGGCAGGGCCGTGGCGACACGCTAAGAGGGGTCGAAAATTCAAAGAGGCATCAAGCGTGAGCGATACCGACAGTTTTATTGATGAGGTCACGGAAGAGGTCCGCCGCGATCGTCTGTTCAAAATGATGCGGCGTTATGGCTGGATCGCGGTTCTGGCCGTGATCGCCATAGTGGGCGGTGCCGCCTGGAATGAATGGACCAAAGCCAACGAACGCGCCGCGGCCGAGGATTTCGGCGATGCTATGCTGGCGGCGCTGTCGGTTCCCGATGGTGCCATGCGCGCGGCAGCCCTGTCGGATGTCGAGGCCCCGAATGCGGCCAGTCAGGCGATGATCGACCTGCTGGCGGCGGGTGAAGAATCAGGCGCCGAACCCGAAGCCGCGGCGCAACGCCTTCTGGCGCTTGCAGATCGCAGCGGCATTGATCCGGTTTACCGTCAGATTGCCACCCTCAAAGCGGTCGCGATCCCCGGGTCGGGTCTGACCGCTCAGGAACGCCGTACCCGGCTGGAAGGGCTGGCGCTGGAAAGCGGTTTCGTACGCCTTCTGGCCCAGGAACAACTGGCCCTGATCGCGGTGGAGCTGGGCGACAGGGACGGTGCCCTGACACAGCTACAGCAACTCGTCGCCGATGCAGAGGCCACGCCGGACTTGCGCCGTCGCGCGTCGCAGGTGATTGTGGCGCTTGGGGGTGACCTGTCCGAGGCACCCGAGGAAGAATAGAAACTACCTGTGCCCGGCGATCACGTCCGGGGCAGGGTCGCAGGCGACAAGTGGGGGCGTATCCGTGTTCAAATCGAGTGGTATTATTCTGGGCGCTCTGGGCGCCATTGCCCTGACAGCCTGTTCCAAGGACGAGCCGATCCTGCCGGGCGCGCGTGAAGGCATTCGCGACGTCAGCGTCGACCCCGCCGACATTCCCGCTCCGGCTGTCGCCGAGGATACTGCCCGCGCGCTTGCCCTGCCGCCAGCGCGGTCGAACGCGAACTGGCTGCAAAGCATCAGCTCACCCGGTACGCGCACCGATCACCCCGCGCTGTCTGCGGCCCCCAACCTGGCCTGGTCCGTGTCGATCGGCGCCGGTGACGGGCGCAAGAACCGGATCACCGCCGATCCCGTTGTCGGCGACGGGCGCATCTACACTCTGGACGCCGAAGCGCGTGTGACCGCCGTTTCAACCAGCGGTCAGGTATTGTGGACCACGGACATGGTGCCGCCCAACGATTCGAGAACGGATGCCAGCGGCGGCGGCCTGGCCTATGCGAATGGCACGCTCTATGTCTCATCCGGTTTCGGCCTGATGACCGCCCTTGATGGCGCTACCGGCGCGGAACGCTGGCAGCAGAACCTGCGCGCCACCGGTTCCGGCAGCCCGACCGTCAGCGGTGATCTGGTCTATCTGGTCGCCGGGGACGAGGTCGCCTGGGCCCTGGAAACCAGCACCGGCCGTATCCGTTGGCAGCTTGCCGCCACGCCCGACATCAACAATGTCATGGGCGGCCCGGCCCCTGCCGTGACCGACAAATACGTTGTCTTTGCCTTCGGGTCCGGTGAATTGCAGGGCGCGTTCCGCAAGGGCGGCCTGCGCCTTTGGGACGCACAGATCGCCGGTCAGCGGCCGGGCTATTCCGCCGCCCGCATCGGCGACATCACCGGCGATCCGGTCGTGGTCGGCGATACGCTTTACGCCGGCAGCCACTCGGGCCGCACCGTGGCGCTTGGCCTGGGCAACGGCAAACGCAAATGGACAGCCAATGACGGCGCACTGAACCCGGTCTGGCCTACGGGCGACTCGGTCTTCATGATCTCGGACCGCAATGAACTGATCCGCCTCAATGCCGAGGATGGCACCCGCATCTGGGGCAAGGAACTGCCCTTCTTCACCAAGGACCGCCCGCGCCGCCAGGCCGAAATCTTTGCCCATCACGGCCCGATCATCGCCGGTGGCAACCTGATCGTCGCCTCCAGTGACGCGCAACTCAGGCTGTTCGATCCGGTTTCGGGCGCGCTACGCCGGTCGGTGTCGATGCCGGGCGGCGCTTCGACCAATCCGGTCGTCGCCGGGAATACGCTTTACGTGGTGACCACCAAGGGGCAATTGGCCGCTTTCCGTTAGGCGCGCAATGCTGTAACAGGGCCGCCTGATCGGTTCCGGAGCCTGAAGGACATGAGTTTCACCCTTGCCATCGTGGGACGCCCCAATGTGGGCAAATCCACGCTGTTCAACCGCCTTGTCGGCAAACGGCTTGCCCTGGTCGATGACCAGCCGGGCGTGACGCGCGACCTGCGCGAGGGCGAAGCGCGCCTGGGCGATCTGCGCTTTACCGTCATTGATACCGCTGGCCTGGAAGAAGCAACAGACGCCTCGCTTGAAGGCCGGATGCGCAAACTGACCGAACGCGCGGTCGACATGGCCGATATCTGCCTGTTTCTCATTGACGCCCGCGCCGGGGTGACTCCCACGGATGAGATTTTCACCGACATCCTGCGCAAGCGCTCGGATCATGTCATTCTGGCCGCCAACAAATCCGAAGGTGCCGCCGCCGATGCGGGCGTAATCGAGGCTTATGGGCTGGGCCTTGGCGAACCCATCCGCCTGTCCGCCGAGCACGGCGAAGGGCTGAATGACCTTTACGCGCAACTGATGCCACTGGCCGACGCGTTCGAAGAACGCGCGCGCAAAGAGGCTCCCGAAACCGATGTGATCTTGGAGGAAGACAGCGAAGACGGCGTGCGTGTGCCCACCAAATCGCGCCCCTTGCAAGTGGCTGTCGTGGGGCGGCCCAATGCCGGGAAATCCACCCTGATCAACAAGATACTGGGCGAAGAGCGTCTGTTGACCGGCCCCGAGGCCGGGATCACCCGCGATGCGATCTCTGTGCAGATCGACTGGGATGGCCTGCCCACGCGCATTTTCGACACCGCAGGCATGCGTAAAAAGGCCAAGGTACAGGAAAAGCTTGAAAAGCTTTCTGTGGGCGACGGTCTGCGCGCTGTGAAATTCGCCGAGGTCGTGGTTGTCCTGCTCGATGCCGCGATCCCCTTTGAACAGCAGGATCTGCGCATCGCCGATCTGGCCGAACGCGAAGGCCGCGCCGTGGTGGTCGCGGTGAATAAATGGGACGTGGAGCCGGAAAAACAGCAAAAACTGCGCGATCTTCGTGAATCGTTCGAACGGCTTCTGCCACAGTTGCGCGGCGCGCCACTGGTGACGGTCTCGGCCAAGACGGGCAGGGGGCTCGACCGGCTGCGGCAGGCGGTGGAAAAGGCCAACGAGGTCTGGAACCGCCGGATCACTACCGCGCAGCTCAATCGCTGGCTGACCGGCATGCTGGAACAGCATCCGCCCCCCGCGCCGGGCGGCAAACGCATCAAGCTGCGCTACATGACCCAGGCCAAGACCCGGCCACCGGGCTTTGTTGTGATGTGCTCGCATCCCGACAAGCTGCCTGAAAGCTATTCGCGCTACCTGGTCAACGGGCTGCGCACGGATTTCGACATGCCCGGCACGCCCATTCGCCTGCATATGCGCAGCCAGTCGGACAAGAACCCTTACAAGGCAAAGAAGAAATCAACGCCCTCGCGTCTGCGCAAACATCTTGGCAAGCCTTCCACCAAATCCTGACGTAAGGATTGCCCTACCTTGACGCAGCCCTTGGTTGTGGCTGATGCTCTCCTGCAAGCGCGGTGGATTTTGCGCGGTCTTGGGGGACATTGATGAAACGTATTTTGATTTTTTGTGATGGCACGTGGAATTCGTCGACCATTGAACACGTAACCAATGTCGTCAAAGTCTATGATGCGGTGGTTCGAACGCCGGATCAGGCCTGTCTTTACATACCCGGGGTCGGTACCGGTGGCCGATTTGTCACCTTCGTCGGTAAGTGGGCCAACAAGATTGGCGGCGGCGCTTTTGGCTGGGGCCTGAACCGAAACATCAAGATCGCCTATGCCCAACTGGCCGAGCATTACGATCCGGGCGACAAGATCATGATTTTCGGGTTTTCCCGTGGGGCTTACACCGCGCGCTCACTGGCGGGGATGATCCGCAAGTGTGGCTTGCCACCGAAAAACGCGGTCACGGCACGGGTGGTGCGCAAGGCGTTCCGCCTCTATCGCAAGCGCGGCGACGCCAATGCGCCGGACAAACCCCATATCCGGCGCAAACGGAAGGCGATATCGCCGGGATATGTCACGTCGATCAAGGACAGGGACACGCGAAATGACGGATCGCACCTCTTGGAAATCGCCTATCTGGGTGTTTGGGACACGGTCGGGGCGCTCGGCATTCCCAAGAACCTGCTGGGCGCCGTGGGCAAGCACATCAACCGTCGCCATCAGTTCCACGACACTGATCTGACCAGCCTTGTCAAATCCGCGCGCCATGCGGTCGCCCTGGATGAACGGCGCAAGTTTTATCAACCGGCCTTGTGGGACAATCTCGACAGCGGCAAGAATGGTGGGCTGAACCGCGGTGTCCGGGGGGCAGGGCGGCCATATCAGCAGATGTGGTTCATCGGCGATCACCGGGTACTGGGCGGGCGCAGCACGGCGCGGGGTCTTGTTTCCTATGGGCTCAGCTGGATTGTCGCCGGCGCCAAGAAAGAGGGGATGAAGCTGAAACGCGACGCGGCGATACCCGATACGCGCGGGGATGCGACCGCCTCTGCGCCCGAGATGAACAATCCGCGTGGTTTCTACAAGCTTTCTCCCAAACTGCTGGTATGGCGCACCGGCCCCCGGCGCAAATCCGACAGGCATCCGTCGGTCGACCAGCGCCTTAACGCCGACCCGCTCTATCGCCCGCGTTCGATGGCATCGCTCCGGCCGGATTTGTGGCAAAACAACAGACGCATCACCTAGGCGGTACGGTTTTTGAACGCGAGCAGGGCCATCCCGATTGCCCCGGCAGCGGCAAGCAACGCGATGCCGGTATTCTCACCCCAATTGGCAACAATAACCGCCACCAGCGCCCAAACCACCGTCAGCCCGTATTCCGGCGCCTGTCCCAATGCCATCTGTATCCCTGCCGCAAAGACCAGTGCCGCACCAAGGGCGATCCACGCCCACCCGACTTCTTCGACACCGATCCCGTACCCGGCCCCGAGCAGGCCAAGCGACACGAAACTCGCCGCCGTCAGCCACCCCGCATAAATCGACAGCGGCGCCTGCAACAGCCAGCGATCCGGGCCTTTAGACCGGAAAAGAGCAGCCAGTGCCGTCACCAGCATCACCCAGATCAGGATCGTCGCCATCACCGGGCTGACCTGCGCCACCGATAGCCACGACGCCCCCACGGCAAGGCTGATGAAAAGCGGCCAGCGGGGCCGGTCCCACACCGCATCGGTATCGCGCCGCAACAGGCCAAACCCGCCATGCACCAGCAACCAAAGGTAAATCAGCCCCCAGATCGAAAACGCATATCCCGCGGGCTGCACCGGCGGATTGTCCTGCGCCACCGGGTAAAGGTTGGGATCAAACCCGTCAAACGGCACGAAAAATGGCGACACCGCAAACGCAAGTGCCGCCACGGCGACCAAAATGGCCTTCATTCTCATCTTATCCATGCCCCTGTAACGTATCACGGGGCGGTTTGGTTCACATTCAGATCAGGTTGCCATCCGCCGCCAGCGCGGTCTTGCCGCCCAGATACCCGTGCAACACCTCGGGCAGACGCACCGATCCATCCGCCTGCTGCCCGTTTTCCAGCACCGCGATCAGGCACCGCCCCACCGCCAGGCCCGAGCCATTCAGCGTATGCACGAATTGCGGCTTGCCGCCATCCTTGCCCTTGAACCGCGCATTCATCCGCCGCGCCTGGAAATCCCCACAGACCGAGACCGAGCTGATCTCGCGATAGGTATCCTGCCCGGGCAGCCAGACCTCGATATCATGCGTGCGCCGCGCCCCGAACCCCATATCGCCGGTGCACAGAACCACGGTGCGATAGGGCAGACCCAGCTTTTCCAGAATGCCCTGCGCACAGCCGGTCATCCGGTCCAGCTCGTCGCGCGAGGCATCGGGATGCGTGATGCTCACCATCTCGACCTTCTCGAACTGGTGCTGGCGCAACATCCCCGCTGTATCACGGCCAGCACTGCCCGCCTCGGACCGGAAACATTGCGTATGCGCCACGTAACGGCGCGGCAGATATGCCTCGTCCACGGTCACGCCATTGACGATATTGGTCAGCGTCACCTCGGCCGTGGGCACCAGCCACCAGCCATTGGTGGTCTCATAGCTGTCTTCGCCGAATTTCGGTAACTGGCCTGTGCCAAACATCATCTCGGGGCGCACCAGCACCGGTGTCCAGGTCTCGGTCAGCCCGTTCTCGTCGATATGCGTGTTCAACATGAACTGCGCCAGCGCCCGGTGAATGCGCGCCACCGCGCCGGACATGACGACAAACCGCGCTCCGCTCAGCTTGGCGGCGGTCTCGAAATCCATGCCGGGCTTCACACCCGCAATCTCGTAATGCTCCTTCGGCGCGAAATCGAAATTGCCGGGCGTGCCCCAGCGATGGATTTCAACATTGTCGTCCTCGTCCGCGCCATCGGGCGTTTCGTCAAACGGCAGGTTGGGCAGCCCCATCAGCACTTCCGTCAATTGCTCGTCGAATTTCTTGGCCTCGGCCTGCATCGCCGCCACCTCGGCCTTCTTCGCCGCCACCAGCATTCGCAGACGCTCGAATTCGGCATCATCGCCCTTGGCCTTAGCCGCGCCGACGTCCTTGCTGGCCTTGTTCTGCTCCGACTGTGCGGTTTCCGCCGCATGGATATGCGCTCGGCGCGCCTCGTCGATGCCCAGGATTTCCGCCGAAGGAGACGTCACCCCACGCCGCACCATGGCGGCATCAAAAGCGGCAGGGTTTTCACGAATGGCGCGAATGTCATGCATCGTTCAGGCGTCCTTGGGTTGAGTGAGTCGTCCCGCATCTTATGCCCCAGTTTTTCCCCGGGGTGTAGAGCGGGGTTTCACCTCACAGCCGAAAGAGATGATCACCACAAACCAAAACCGTAGGGTGGGTGCAGCCCACGCACCCCCGGTCAAGCCTCACCCATCATCCTTCGGAGGCTCCTGCGGCAAATATCCCTTTAAACCGGCCTGCCATTTCCGCCATTGCCGTTCGAAGTCATCGGCGGGAAGCTTTTCTTTGGGCCAATGCGCGGGCCAATCTGGATGGTCCGATTTATGTCCCCCCGGCAAAATAACCGACCCGTCACCGAATATGACGTCCAGATGATCGTGGATTAAATTCAGATTTGTAAGGTTTACACTTCGCATAGCGGCTCCTTTGAATGAAGCGCCATCGATAAGTGTGCCTCCATCAAATTTCGTCTGTGAAAAGTCGGCTCCATCAAAAACTGAGCTAATCAAATCGTGCCCGCGCAGATCTACTCCCCACAGATTTGTCCCTGTAAAATTGACATCGTTAAGCTCTGCATTTTGCAAATCCGCCCCCCAAAGAATTGCGTTTTCTAGTTTTGCATCAAAAAGACGCGCTTCTTGTAATTTCGCTCCCTGAAAATTCGCGTGTTGCAACTTCGCTTGTTCGAAGTTGGCAAATTGCAACTTCGCATGCTTGAGATTCGCTCCCTGTAACGCTGCAATCGAGAGACGGGCACCCATCAGTTGAGCGTTCGCTAGCTGCGCTCCCTGTAATACCGCGCGCTTGAGATCCGCTCCCTGCATTCTTGCGCGACTAAGATCAGCGGCTAGCAAATCTGCATTTCTAAGGTCAGACCCCTGCAATTCAGCTCGCCTCAGGTTTGCTCCAGATAAATTTCGGTACTGCAGCTTAATTTTGCGCAGCGGTGCACGTTCCAATCCCAGACGGTAGCCATTTTCCTTTTCCAGTTGTTTCCGCTCCAGCGATCGCCGCTCGATCACTCGCAGTGCTACATCCACATCCAGCCGGGGATGGTCCCGATTTTCTCTTCCCCAGACATTCCAGTCGTCGTTCGTCGGTTCTTCGTTGGGCAGTGGTACATGTTCTCGACCTGCATTCTGCCGGATGTAGGCACAGAGGATCTCCATGATTTGGATATGGTCGCGTACACTATCCTGACTGATACGTTCCAAAGCATAGATTGCACCAATTCGTACTTCTAGATTTGGTTCCGTTGTGTTGAGTGACTGTCGTTCACGGAACTCGTCAATATATTCGCCTATTGTCAATTTGGGTGGCTTTTCGCCCCATTGCACGACAATCCTTCGTGTCACGCCACTCTCAGCGTCCGGATTGGCGTGTGCCAAAACAACCTCCCGTCCAATCCGACTGACTGTCCTTTCTGCACCTAGCCCTTCGACCGCCTTATTGATCCGGTCGGTGATATGGCCTTGCTCGATAGTCTCAGTCTGGCGGCGCGAAAGCACCAGTCGATTCAAGGTCAGGGGCAGGGCGATCACAGCGCCAAGAACTGTTGTCAACGCCGCGACCTGTGCGATGGTAAAACGCCAGTTCCAGACCGCCTCGCTACCCGCCGGCACCGGATGCCAGATCATATCCAACACCAGTTTGTAGAGTCCGAAAAGCAGCGTCAGCAGGATCACCAGCCAGGTTGCACCCATGATCAGAATGATGGGGGCGCTGGCACTACCCAAACCGAGACCTTTCCCGAACCGTTCCAGATGATCGGCGGGTGAGATCCAGTTGTCCGGTTTCTGCGCCGTGATCCATTGAATGAAAAAGGTTACCGCTGTCAGCGCGACAAACACCCACAGCAAGGGGTGGGTCACAATGGCGATGTAACTCTCATATGCACTGGTCATCTGAAAATGCCTTCGTTCAATATTCCCCAATTCCCGCAACCATACCGCGAATTCGGCTAAACGCACGTCGGGAAAAAATACCGACGTAATACCGACGTAATACCGACGTGATACCGACGTCGTTTTCACGCCTTGCAAATAGGCCCTTACGGCCATAGGTTCCGTCAAAATTCGCGGGGGCCTCCCCGCCCTCTGACTCGAAGGAAAGCCCCTATGGAAGCGCTTGGACAGTTCATCCCTCTCATCCTGATTTTTGCGATCATGTGGTTCCTGTTGATCCGCCCGCAACAGAAGAAAATGAAAGAGCACAAGGCCATGGTCGAGGCGGTGCGCAAGGGCGATCAGGTGATCACCCAGGGCGGCATCATCGGTAAGATCTCGCGGGTTAAGGATGCCGATGAAGTCGAGATCGAGATCGCCTCGGGCGTCAAGGTCCGGCTGGTCAAGAACACCATCGCGCAGGTTTTATCCAAGACCGAACCGGCAGATAATTAAGTCGAAGATCACAACTCAACCCGTTGAAAAGGCAGTCTAATGCTTCAAATCGACCTGTGGAAACGCATTGTGATCTGGGGCATGGTAGCCCTTGGTTTGCTGATGGCCCTGCCAAACGGGTTCTACACACGGGTCGAGACCCACAATGACGCGGTGGCCGCCATCGAGGCGGGCCAGAGCAGCGCCGAACTGACCGCCCAGTCCGAGGCGTGGCCTGGCTGGATGCCATCGGGTCTGGTCAATCTGGGCCTTGATCTGCGCGGCGGTGCGCATCTGCTGGCCGAGGTTCAGGTAGCGGATGTCTACCAGGCCCGGGTCGAGGGGATGTGGCCCGAAGTCCGTGACCTTCTGCGCGAAGAACGCGCCACCATCGGCCCCATCCGCCTGCAACCTACCGACGCCCCGGAACTGCGCGTCCGTCTTGTCGAAAAGCCCGAACAGGTCGAAGAAGCCGCCGCCCTCGTCCGCGGCCTCGCCCGCCCGGTCACGACACTTACAGGCGTGGGTGCCAGTGACATAGACGTCACGACTGACGGTGATCAGGTTGTCGTCAGGCTTAGTGAAGCAGAGATGCTTGCCACAGATGAACGCACGGTGCGTCAGGCACTTGAGATCATCCGCCGTCGGATTGATGAGGTTGGCACGCGTGAACCGACCATTCAACGTCAGGGGGCGGATCGCATTCTGATCCAGGTGCCGGGTGTGGGGAGTGCGGCCGAATTGAAGGAGATCATCGGCACGACCGCTCAACTGACCTTCCAGCCGGTTGTCAGCCGCACTGTAAATGAAAACGAAAGCCCGGGTGCCAGCAACGAGGTTCTGCCGTCGCTCGATGAAGAGGGCACATTCTATATCCTTGAACGTGCAGCCGTTGTGACCGGTGAGGAATTGGTCGACGCACAGCCTGACTTTGACCAGAACGGGCGGCCAGCGGTTTCGTTCAGGTTTAACCCCACAGGGGCGCGGAAATTTGGTGACTACACGGCGGAAAATATCGGCAATCCCTTTGCCATCGTGCTGGATGGCGAGGTTATCAGCGCACCGGTAATCCAGAGCCACATTCCAGGCGGATCGGGCATCATCACGGGTCGATTTACGGTCGAAGAATCGACCAATCTGGCAGTGCTTTTGCGCGCAGGTGCCTTGCCTGCAGGGCTTGAGTTCCTGGAGGAAAGGACAATCGGCCCGGAACTGGGTGCGGATAGTATCGAGGCCGGTAAAATCGCTTGTATCGTCGCCTTTGCGCTGGTGCTGGTGTTCATGTTCCTCAGCTATGGAACCTTTGGCATTTTTGCCAATATTGCGCTCATCGTGAATGTGGGGCTGATCTTTGGGCTGCTGAGTTCGATCGGAGCCACGCTAACCCTGCCGGGGATTGCGGGGATCGTGCTGACAATCGGGATGGCGGTTGATGCCAACGTGCTGGTGTTCGAGCGTATCCGGGAAGAGATCAGGACCGCACGCGGCCCCGCCCGCGCCATCGAATTGGGCTATGAGAAAGCGCTTAGTGCGATTACAGATGCTAACATCACAACCTTCATTACCGCGCTGATCCTTTATGCGATGGGGTCGGGCCCGGTACGGGGATTTGCGATCACGCTGGGGCTCGGTATCATCACTTCGGTCTTCACAGCGATCTTCGTGACGCGACTGATGGTGATCATCTGGTATGAACGCAAGCGACCTAAAACTGTCTTGCAGGGTCGGGCGTTGCGTCTTGTACCAAAAGAGACGAAATGGGATTTCTTCCGTCGCTGGCGCATGTCATTGGGGATATCGGCCTTACTGATCGTGGTCGCATTTGGCTCATTCATGGTACAGGGGCTGAATTTTGGCATCGATTTCCGGGGCGGCACGACCATCCGAACCGAAAGCGCACAACCGATTGATGTCGGTCAATATCGCGATGCCATACAGCAGCTTGATCTGGGCGATGTGTCAATCACCGAGGTTTTCGACCCAACCTTTGGACCGGATCAGAATGTTGCGATGATCAAAGTGCAGGCTCAGGAAGGCGAAGAAAGCGTTTCAAATGAAGTGATCCAGAAGATTGAAGACGTGCTGCAATCTGCGATATCCGACCTGAAATTCACAGCCGTTGAAAGCGTCGGGCCAAAGGTATCAGGTGAATTGATCACCGCCGCCGTCATCGCGGTCGGCCTCGCGATTGGAGCTGTACTGGTCTATATCTGGCTGCGATTTGAATGGCAGTTTGCGGTGGGTGCTGTGGCGGCGCTTGTGCACGATGTCGTGCTGACCATCGGCATCTTTTCCGAGTTACAGATACAGTTCGATCTGGCCATTATCGCGGCGCTTTTGACCATCGTTGGATATTCGTTGAACGATACCGTCGTGGTGTTTGACCGAGTGCGCGAGAACCTGCGAAAATATAAGAAAAAACCGCTGTCCGAGGTGTTGAACATTTCGATCAACGAAACGCTCAGCCGGACGATCATGACATCCGTGACCACACTCCTGGCGCTTCTTGCGTTGTTTGTGCTGGGCGGTGACGTGATCCGGGGCTTTGTCTTTGCGATGATCTGGGGTGTGATTGTGGGGACGTATAGTTCGGTCTTCGTGGCAAGTACGATTCTGCTGTGGCTGGGCGTTAAGCGCGACTGGAGCAAACCCGACGCCAATGCCGGTAATCAGTTCGCCAATGTAGATGCCTGACATTCTGGCGCAGGTCCTGGCCACGCCGGGCCTCGTCTGGTTGATCTTGACCATCAGCGTTGCGGGCATCGTCCGCGGGTTCACGGGGTTTGGTACGGCAATGATCTTTGTGCCGATTGCGGGAATATTCCTGCAACCCGCGACCGTGGTGACCGTCATGGTGTTGACAGGCATTGCCAGTACAGCGGCATTGATACCGCGCGCCTGGAGGCAGGCATCGCGGGCAGAGGTGGGGCTGCTTGCCCTGGCGGCCATGATAACCGTGCCGGTGGGCCTCTGGTTTCTGGTGTTGCTGGATCAACTTACCGTACGCTGGATCGTTGCGGCCATCGTTGGCAGCACCTTTATCCTGCTGGTCGCCGGTTGGCGGTTTTCCGGCACCATCAGGTGGCCCGGCCTTCTGATGATTGGCGGGGCTGCGGGGGCCATCGGTGGCCTGACGGGATTGACCGGGCCTATCGTGGTACTCTTCTATCTGGCGGGAAAGTCGGCGGCGCAAACAATACGGGCCAACACGATCCTGTTTTTGGCAGCGCTAGATGTGGTCATCGCCGGAAATCTTCTGTTGCGGGGAACGGTAGGATTGGCCGAGGTTGCGCTGGCCGCGACCCTTGCCGTACCCTATTTCATAACAACGATGATCGGACAGGCGCTGTTTGACCCCAAGCTCGAACGGTTTTACCGCGTGGCGGCCTATGCCGTGATTGGTCTTGCGGTGGTCAGTGGGTTGCCGCTTTGGGGGTAAGGAGGCTTTCAGATGCAAATGACCGAGATTACATTTTCCCAGGCCACACCGATTGACGGCTATGGCCCCGGGTTTTTCCGTGTTGGCGGGCAAGTCTTGCATGGGGCGGTTTGCGTGACAGAAACCGGCGCGCAGATCTGGGGTGGATATGACGATTTCGAGATGCTGAAGGCGCTGGCTGAAAACGTCGATGTGATCTTTATCGGTACAGGTGCCGAAATTGCCCATATCCCAGGGAAATTGCGTGCTGACCTAGAGGAATTGGGTGTTGGCGTCGAAACCATGAGCTCCCCCGCTGCCTGTCGCACTTTCAACGTTCTTCTGTCCGAGGGACGGCGCGTTGCTGCGGCAGTCCTGCCGGTCTGAAAGCCTCTGCCGGAAAGGGCTTATCCCGCTTTTCCACCGCTCGTGATTGCGCTAAGCACATGGTCATGGCGATAAGCGTTTCCGATCTTTCCGTGGCCCGTGGCGGCATCAAGGTGCTTGAGGGGATATCTTTCACCCTCGCCTCGGGTCAGGCACTTGTATTGCGCGGCCCCAACGGGATTGGCAAGACAACGCTTTTGCGCACCATCGCCGGACTTCAACCGCCCATATCCGGCAAGGTCGAGGCCACGCCAGAGAGCATCGTCTATGCCGGGCACACTGATGGGCTGAAAGCCACTCTGAGCGTGCTGGAAAACCTAAATTTCTGGGCGCAGGTCTTTGGGAACAAAGATATTTCCGGAGCCATGAAGCAATATGAGCTGACGACATTGGCGGATCGTCCCGCAGGGGCGCTATCCGCCGGACAAAAGCGCAGATTGGGCCTGGCGCGGCTATTGGTGACGGGACGTCTAGTCTGGGTTTTGGATGAACCGACGGTATCACTGGATCGTGATGCCGTTGCGATGTTTGCGGGCGCTGTGCGGGCACATCTGGGGCAGGGCGGTTCGGCGCTGATGGCCACGCATATTGATCTGGGGCTGGATGAGGCTGCGATACTGGATGTCGCGCCCTACCGCGCCAAGGCGCCGGAACCGGATGATTTCGACGGGGTTTTCCTGTGATTGCATTACTCGTCCGCGATCTGAAACTGGCCATGCGGGCTGGTGGCGGATTTGGCCTTGGATTGGCTTTTTTCCTTATTGTCGTGACACTTGTGCCCTTCGGTGTCGGCCCCAAAAGCTCCCTTCTGGCGGCGATTGCACCGGGTATTCTGTGGCTTGGCGCGCTTTTGGCGTGTCTGTTGTCACTGGACCGGATTTTTGCATTGGATTGGGAGGATGGCAGCCTTGACCTGCTGGCGACGGCACCCTTGCCGATGGAGGCAATCGTGAGCGTCAAGGCCTTGGCGCACTGGGCCACTACGGGCTTGCCGCTGGTAGTGGCTGCGCCGATCTTCGGATTGCTGCTGAACCTGCCCGTTGAGGGGTATAAGCCCTTGATTTTGTCTCTAATTCTGGGCACGCCGGCGCTTAGCGTTATTGGTACTTTCGGGGCCGCGCTGACGGTCGGGTTGAAACGTGGTGGTCTGTTACTCAGCCTGCTGGTTTTACCGCTTTACGTGCCTACATTGATCTTCGGGGCCGAAATGGCGCGGCGTGGTGTCGCGGGGCTGGACAATACCACGCCGATGTTGATGTTGGCGGGGATCACCTGCGGCACGATCGCGCTGCTGCCTTTTGCCTCGGCTGCGGCGCTGCGGGTTAACCTGCGATGAACAAAGAAGAAAACCGGAAGAAACACCCATGAATTCGATCTGGGAATATGCCAACCCCAAGAAGTTCATCCAGACCACCGACAAGGTGTTGCCCTGGGTTTCGATCTTGTCCTGCGTGGCGCTTGTGGTCGGTCTGATCTGGGGTTTCTTCTTTACCCCCGATGATTACCGCCAGGGATCGACCGTAAAAATTATTTATTTACATGTACCTAGCGCGTTGATGGCGATCAATGCGTGGATGATGATGCTGGTTGCCTCGCTGATCTGGATCGTGCGACGGCATCATGTCAGCGCACTTGCTGCACGGGCGGCGGCGCCGGTGGGGATGATCATGACCGTGATTGCCCTGCTGACCGGGGCCATTTGGGGGCAACCGATGTGGGGCACGTGGTGGGCGTGGGATCCGCGACTGACCAGTTTTTTAATCCTTTTTCTCTTTTATCTTGGCTACATAGCCCTGTGGGCCGCGATCGAGAATGACGACACAGCCGCCGACCTGACCAGTGTTTTGTGCCTTGTGGGATCGGTTTTTGCGGTGCTCAGCCGGTATGCGGTGAATTTCTGGAACCAGGGATTGCATCAGGGTGCCTCGCTGAGCCTTGATAAGGAAGAGAATGTGGCCGATGTATTCTATCATCCGCTGCTAGTCTGCATCGCGGGATTTGTTTTACTTTTCATAGCCTTGGTGCTGCTACGGACCCGTACGGAAATCCGGGCGCGACGGATGCGGGCTCTGCTGGCGCGCGAGAGGATGGGATGATGCCGGAACTGGGAAAATATGCGGATACGGTTCTGTCGGCCTATGCGGTGTCGATCGTGTTGATCCTGGGGCTTGTCCTGGTCAGCCTGCTGCGCGCCAAGAAGGTTAAGAGCCAGTTGCAAGAGGTTGAAATGAAAGCGAAAGGCAATGGCTAAAGTCTCACCCCTGATGATGCTGCCGCCGGCAATCTTCCTGGGCCTGGCCGGGCTTTTCTATGTCGGAATGCTGCGCGAAAACCCCGATGCGTTGCCCTCGGCGCTGGTTGACAAGCCCGCCCCGGCGGTGATGCTGACCCAGCTGGGGACCGAAAAACCTTTTGAAGACAGCGACTTGCGCGATGGTACTGTGAAGCTGGTGAACTATTGGGCCAGTTGGTGTGGGCCGTGCCGGGCGGAGCATCCAAACCTTGAGGCATTGTCCGAAGAAGGGGTGACGATCTACGGGGCGAACTACAAGGACGACCCGGTTAAAGCCTTGAATTTCCTAGAGGAGCTTGGAAACCCCTATGCCAAGATCGGAGCGGATGACAGCGGTCGCATGGCGCTGAACTGGGGTGTCTACGGTGTGCCGGAAACCTATGTGATTGATGGCGACGGCAATGTCGTGCTGCGCTTTGCCGGGCCGATCACCGAACGCGTACTGGACAAAACGATCCGCCCTGCCATCGACGCCGCGCGCTGACCCCCCAAAAAACGTACAAGGCGTACGGAATGTACGGGTGAAACGTACGTGAACAGGGGTGATTTCAGAAACGAGCGTACGACCCGTACGTTTTGCCCGACTTTAGCGCCCGCAATCGCGTTCGGCGATGGGGGCGTTCACAGGGCATTTCATCGCATCACCGGTATTTCCCTGTGCGCCCAGAACGGCAAAGAGGGACAGGGCAACTGCCTGAAGACTGATAAGAGTGATACGCATTGGATTGACCGTTTCTGTTGTGCTCCGGGTCAAGATGGGGGTTGCGGACGATATTCAAAGGGGAAGAATATCGCAAATTGCTCACATTTAGGTCATCGGCAATTTGCTGCAGGCACGTGCGGGTGCCCCGTATGAAGCAGGCACTGGCGTTCAGGGGTTTTGCGCCCTTGCGATGCCACCCTCGGCCAGAAGCGAACGGTCGGGTTCGCACCAGCTATCGGGGAGGCTGTCCAGCTCCTCCACAGATCGCGGAAAGCCAAAGACGCAACGATTGCTTGACATGTATCCCGCGACACGCGCCGTATTCTTGATGATCATTTTGGAGACCCGAGCGGCGGTGAGGTGATAATCATCCGCTTTCAGCCGGGACAGCGAAATCACGATGATCTTGAGATCCTCGGCCACACCGCCATAGCTGTTGGCGAAAAGAAATTCTGAATTATTGCCGTTCATATCCTCCTTGATCAGAAAGATGTGGATGACATCCAGATCGGCAGACCGGTCAAGCGAGTTCCAGATCTGTTCGATCAGGGCGTTGGAATCCACTTTTCCCAAAAAAGACGGGGACAGATTGAAGTCACCCGTCAGTTTTCCAATTTCCAGCGGCGGTGCCAGATCGGCCATGAGCCGTTTCTGCAAGGGTTCGAGAAACCGCTGGTCTTCAATCGCCGCGTCGATCTGGATGACGATGCGACTGACCGGTGCAAGCTGATCGAGAGATTGGGCCTGCGCGGGCAGGAAAGGCAGCATCAGGATCAGGGAAATCCGCAGATATGTGATGACGCCCGCCCATGGAATGTCTCGCCTACCCATCTACTCACCATCCTGATTGTTCGTCTACCGTGCTACTTTGCCCGACGGTTTTCTTCTACCGGTCTTTGCAGCGCCGGGGAAGAACGATGCGGTGGGCCGGTGGCGGAGCGTATAATCAGGTACCAGTGCCGCTTTGAAACGGCGGCGCATGTCGCTGACCGGTGGCAGGGCGGCGGTCGATTTGCTAGTCCTGACCCATGTGGACATAAAACATGTGAACCAAAAACGCATTGGATCAGACCAAAAAGACGCCCGTTGGCGACGGATAGAAGCAGATAAGATGGATTTGCAGCCAGCGGATCAGTGAACCGGCATGAGGTGAAATGGCAGAGCTTTTGATCGTATATCACTCGAAAACCGGCGGGAGCCGACAGATGGCCGAGGCGACGGCAGCGGCGGCGCAGGACGAAGGGGCCGTGACGCTGAAACGCGCCGATCAGGCGGGGCCAGGGGATCTGCTGAATGCGGATGGCTATATCTTTTGTGCGCCCGAGAATCTGGCGGCGATTGCCGGGGTGATGAAGGATTTCTTTGACCGGTGTTACTATCCCGTGCTGGGGCGGATCGAGGGCCGGCCTTATGCCCAGATGGTCTGTGCCGGGTCGGATGGCGAAAACGCAGTGCGCCAGATCGCACGGATCGCCCAGGGGTGGCGGTTGCGCGAGGTTCAGGCACCGCTGATCATCTGCACCCATGCGCAGACGCCCGAGCAGATATTGGCGGAAAAGACGATCCCCGAGGCGGAACTGGAGCAGTGCCGGGCGTTGGGGATGGCGCTGGCCGCGGGGCTGAACATGGGCGCGTTCTGATCGCCGTTTCCGGTACTGCCCGGTCTTGCCCGAAACACGGTTCTTGCGGCGACAATCCGAGGCTCAATCCTTGATTGTTTCACCCGGTGCTTGCGTGTTGCACAAACGGGCCGCCGTCGCTAGTTTTCTTACCCATATGGAACAAGGAAATATGTGTGTTGATTAGGTTTTTCTGGTCATTTGTTTGGTTGACCGCGTTTTGCCTGCCCGGCGCGGCGCAGGAAATTTCCGACTATCTTGTCAAGCAACAGCACCCCGCATGGGTTGTGCTGGCGCAGGAGGGCGATTTTGGACCCGAAGCCGACACACCCGATCCGGTAGAATACCTGTTGGTGGATCGGTAGATCCGTGCCGGAGAGGCGGAGACCGACGCCTATTTCCGCCTTGCCACGCGGTTGAACAATTCTGTCGCGGTTGAGGGCAATTCGACGATCACGGCGACATTCGATCCGGAATACCAGCGCGTGATCTTTCATACCATCCGGGTGTTGCGCGGTGCCGAGATGCGCGATCTGCTGAGCGATGCCGCGTTCGACCTTTACCGCGCCGAGACCGAGCGGGATCGGCTGATCTATAATGGCACCCTGGAGCTTTCCTATATCCTGCCGGATTTGCGGGTGGGGGATGTGGTGGATTATTCCTATAGTATCGTCGGTAAGAACCCGGCCATGGGGCCGCATTTTTCGGATGCGGTGCAGCAGCAATATGGCGTACCGATGAAATCCTGGCGCAACCGTCTGCTGTTTCCGCAGGGCTACGACATCCACCTGAAGACCTTTAGCGGGGCGATGGCGCCCGAGGTGAGCGTCGAGGGGGCGCATGATGTCTATACTTGGCAGGACAGGGATGTGCCTGCGTTGCAGGTCGAGGGTAGTCTGCCGCCGGGCACGCTGAGCTTTCCGCAGACCCAGGTGAGCAGTTTTGACAGTTGGGCGGCGGTTGGACGATATTTTGCGCCTTACTTTGATGTCAGCGGACCGAAGTCCGAGGCGATTGCCCGCGTCGCGAGCAACATCCGCGAGTCCCATGCCAGCGAGGCCGCGCGGTTGCGGGCAGCGCTTGGGTTCGTGCAGCGCGAGGTGCGCTATCTGGGGATCGAACTGGGGGCAGGTGGCTATATCCCGCGTCCGGCGGGGCAGGTACTGGCGCGGCGGTTTGGCGATTGCAAGGATATGGTTGTGTTGCTGACCAGCCTGCTGGATGCACTGGATATCGAGGCGGCGCCGCTTTTGGTGAATTCGGATTTACGGGGCGCGGTGCAGAAGCTTGCCCCCACATACGAGGCATTTGATCACGTGATCGTCGCGGCCAAGATTGGCGGCCAGACGTATTTCCTTGATCCGACACGCGGCGAGCAGCTTGGCGATCTGGAGCATCTGCAACAGGGGAGGTTCGGCAAGGGGGTCGTGATTTCGGCGCAAAGCCCCGGCATGATTGAGGCGGATGGGCCACTGCCGCCATTCTACAAGAGTTTCAAGGACCGCTATGTGCCGTTGCCGGACTGGGGAACGATGCGGCTGATCAGCCTGTCCGAATATCACATGGGTGAGGCTGACAATATCGCCAATTGGATCAAATCAGCCGGGCTGAAGGGTGTTGAGCGGAGTTTCCTGGAATATTATCAGGGCATCTATAAGGGGTTGCAGCAGACCGGGCCGCTGAAGCTGGAGATGGACGAAGATGACGCCACGATCCGGCTGACCGCGGATTACATTATTCCCGCCGCCTGGACCCATGATCAGGATGAGCCTGCGATCCGCCGATTCTGGGTTGAACCGCATGGGTTTTTCGATCAGGTGCCGGATTTCGACAATACCACCCGCAAGAGCGCGCATGTGATCGCGCATCCGGTCCGGGTCCGGCATGATGTCGAAGTGCTGCTGGACGACAGCTGGCAGGATGAGAATATCGAGGAAAGCTATGATCATCCGGCGTTCAGCTTTGATGTGAAACACGGGTTCAAGGACGGTATCCTGTCGCGGCAGTATACCTATGTCACCAAGACCAACCGGGTCGAACCCGAGGATTTCCGGGCCAGCAAGGAAACGCTGGATCACGTCCGGTCAGTTTCGCAGACCGAGCTGGCGGAAAATACCCTGGGCGATGGCAGCCTCGGCAGCAATCTGCGCGGTATTTTCACGGGAAAATTCTGAAACAGCTTTCGGGCTTTTACCCGATCATCAGGTCCGCAAATGAAAACGGCCCCGCGATCGGGGGCCGTTTACTGACTGTGGGGCAGGCTGGGTTCAGGCCGCTTTGGCAAGATTCCTGAGCACGTAATGCAGCACGCCGCCATGTTTGATGTAGTCGATCTCGATCGCCGTATCGATCCGGCATTTGAGCGTGATCTCCTTGGTCGAGCCGTCCGCCATCTTGATGGTGCAGGGCACCTCTTGCAGCGGTTTCACGTCATCGAGACCCGAGATCGAAACCTCCTCTTCGCCGGTCAGGCCGAGCGAGGAGCGGGTATCGCCGCCGGTGAATTCGAACGGAATCACGCCCATGCCCACGAGGTTCGACCGGTGGATACGTTCGAAATTCTCGGCGATCACCGCCTTGACGCCCAGCAGGGCCGTGCCCTTGGCCGCCCAGTCGCGGCTGGAGCCCGCACCGTATTGTTCACCGCCGAACACGACCAGCGGCGTGCCCTGATCCTGATAGGCCATCGCGGCCTCGTAGATCGAGGTTTGCTTGCCATCGGGGCCCTTGGTGTAACCGCCTTCGACACCGTCCAGCATCTCGTTCTTTATGCGGATATTGGCGAAGGTGCCGCGCATCATCACCTCGTGGTTGCCGCGACGGCTGCCATAGGAGTTGAATTCGCGCACGGGCACCTGACGGTCGACAAGGTACTGACCGGCGGGCGTGCTTTCCTTGAACGAGCCTGCGGGCGAGATGTGGTCGGTGGTGACCATGTCGCCCAACAGGGCCAGAACACGGGCGCCGTTGATGTTCGAAATCTCGCCGGGGTCTTTCGACATGTTCCGGAAGTAGGGCGGGTTCTGCACATAGGTCGATTGTGGTGGCCAGTCATAGGTTTCGCCCTCGGAAGTCTCAACCGACTGCCATTTGTCGTCGCCCTTGAAAACATCGGCATATTTCGATTGGAACGCTTCGCGGGTAACGGTGCGTTCGACCAGTTCTGCGATCTCGCTTGCCGTGGGCCAGATGTCTTTGAGGTAGACATCCTTGCCGTCGGGCGTTTGGGCAATCGGGTCGGTGGCGAGGTTGATATCCATCGTGCCGGCCAGCGCGTAGGCCACTACCAGCGGCGGGGAGGCCAGGTAGTTGGCGCGCACATCCGGGCTGATCCGGCCTTCGAAGTTGCGGTTGCCCGACAGCACCGACGTGGCGACCAGATCGCCCTCGGCAATCGCCTCGGAAAGCTCCTTCTGAATCGGGCCAGAGTTGCCGATGCAGGTGGTGCAGCCATAACCCACGAGGTTGAAGCCGATCTTGTCGAGATCCTCTTGCAGGCCCGCGGCCTCAAGATAATGCGACACGACTTGCGAGCCGGGGGCCAGAGAGGTCTTGACCCAAGGCTTGCGATCCAGGCCCAAGGCGGCGGCCTTGCGCGCCACAAGGCCCGCGCCAATCATCACGTAAGGGTTCGACGTGTTGGTGCAGGAGGTGATCGAGGCGATAACCACATCGCCGGACGACAGGGTGTAATCTTCGCCCGCGACGGTCACTTCCTTGTCCATCGGACGTTTGAAGGTTTCTTCCATTTCGCGGCGGAAGGCGGGTTTTGCATCGGTCAGTGCCACGTAATCCTGCGGGCGTTTGGGGCCCGAGATGGCCGGGACGATGGTGCCCATGTCCAGATGCAGCGTGTCGGTATAGACCGGGGCGTAATCCGCATCGCGCCAGAAACCGTTTTCCTTGGCATAGGCTTCGACCAGCGCGATGCGGTCTTCGTCGCGGCCGGTATTGCGCAGGTAGCGCAGGGTTTCATCATCGATCGGGAAGAAACCACAGGTGGCACCGTATTCGGGCGCCATGTTGGCGATGGTGGCACGGTCGGCAAGGGGCAGGTTGTCCAGACCCTTGCCGTAGAATTCGACGAATTTGCTGACCACGCCTTTTTCGCGCAGCATCTCGACCACTTTCAGCACCAGGTCGGTGCCGGTTGTGCCCTCGACCATCTGCCCGGTCAGCTCAAAGCCCACAACCTCGGGAATGAGCATGGAAATCGGTTGGCCCAGCATGGCGGCTTCGGCCTCGATCCCGCCGACGCCCCAGCCCAGAACGGCAGCACCGTTGACCATGGTGGTGTGGCTGTCGGTGCCCACCAGAGTATCGGGATAGGCGACCTCATCCCCGTTCTGGTCAGTGTCGGTCCAGACGGTCTGGGCCAGGTATTCAAGATTGACCTGGTGGCAGATGCCGGTGCCGGGCGGGACAACGCGGAAATTATTGAACGCACCCTGACCCCATTTCAGGAACTGGTAGCGTTCCATGTTGCGTTCATATTCGCGGTCCACGTTCATCTGGAAGGCGCGAGGGTTGCCGAATTCGTCAATCATCACCGAGTGGTCGATCACGAGGTCGACCGGGTTCAGCGGGTTGATCTGCTGGGCGTCGCCGCCAAGGGCCACGATCCCGTCGCGCATCGCGGCAAGGTCCACAACTGCGGGCACGCCGGTGAAATCCTGCATCAGCACGCGGGCAGGGCGGTAGGAAATTTCACGCGGGTTCTTGCCGCCTTGCACGGCCCATTCGGAAAACGCCTTGATGTCATCGGTGGTGACGGTGTTGCCATCTTCGAACCGCAGCATGTTTTCCAGCACCACCTTGAGCGCGGCGGGCAGGCGCGAGAAATCGCCTAGTCCCGCAGCTTCGGCGGCGGCGATGGAATAATACGAGACTGACGCACCATTCACGCTGAGGGTTTTACGGGTTTTGGCTGTATCCTGTCCGACGACAATAGGCATCCGGGCCATCCTTTCGAAGAGAGTGCAGAGAAACTTGCCCCGCTTCTGACCGATTTGGCTGAAGCGATCAAGAGGTGTAACGATCTTTTTGTATACTATTGCACACAATGCATCAATATTTCAAGTTTCACGGTTCTCTCGCGAAACCTTGATTGGTCATTGAACGTGTTGTTCCGTAGATAAGTTCCCACCGGAACGGATGAAACACTCGGAAAGTAGAAGATGCGTAGAATAGTAACCCTGTTGGCCGCAGCGATGATGCTGGCAAGCCCTGTCGCCGCCCAGAACGATCCCGTTGTCATCGAACTCTATACTTCGCAGGGATGTTCGTCCTGCCCGCCAGCAGATGCCTTCCTGCACGAACTTGCCGCGCGCGATGATGTCATCCCGCTGGCGCTGCATGTGGATTACTGGGATTACATCGGTTGGAAGGACATTTTCGGCAGTGCCGAGAATACCAAGCGGCAGCGCGCCTATGCCCGCGCCGGGGGCCGCAGGATGATCTATACGCCGCAGATGATCATCAACGGTCGGGATCACGTGGTAGGCAATCGTCCGCGCGATGTAGTCGATCTGATCAAGAAGCACAAAGCTGCCGCGCCCTATGTCAAGCTGAGCGTTCAGCGTCAGGGCAACACGCTGCAAATTCGCGGACAGGCGGAAAAGCCGCTGAAAGATGACCTGACGGTTCAGGTGATCCGGTACAAACCCAAATCGACCGTCGCGATCAAGCGCGGTGAAAATGCCGGGCGTACATTGGATTACGCGAATGTCGTGACCGACCTGACGGTAATCGGCGAATGGGATACAAGCAAACCCTTGTCGATGAACACCAAGGTGAAGGGCGATGCGCCGATCGTGGTTTTGTTACAGCACCAGGGTCTGGGGCCAGTCGCGGCAGTGGCGCGGGTGAAGTAACCTGCATTCAGCAAGATTTTGATTGGGCGAGGCAGAAACAGCCTCGCCCTTTTAATTTTGGTGATGCTGGCACTGGGGGTGGCGCTGATCAGGGAAAGCGGCGTGTGCCACTCTCCGTCCGGTCTGGTGGGTTATTGCAGGTCGGAAAACGCCTGCTGCAACCGCTCGACCGCCTCGGTGACACGGGCGCGCGGTGTGCCGATATTGAACCGCAGGAAGCTTTCGCCGCCCGTGCCGAATTCAGCACCGACGGAAGGCGCGATGCGGGCATCCTGACGGACGCGGCGGATCACCTCGGACATCTCCATGCCGGTATTGGTGAAATCGACCCATGTCAGGTAGGTCGATTGCATCGGCATCGGCGTGACACCGGGAATCTGCGCCATGCCGTCCAGAAACACCCGGCTATTTTCGGCCAGATAGGGGCGCAGATCGTCCAGCCACGCCGCCCCTCGGTCGGAATAGGCGGCCCCGGTCAGGACAACGCCCAGCAGATTGGGGCTGATATCAAGGGCGCGGAACAGCTTGCCGAACCGCGCGCGGAGGTTTTCGTCCGGGATCGAGATTGTGCCCAGGCGGCTACCGGCGATGTTGAAGGTCTTGGAGGCCGAGGTGAGCATGACCAGGCGGTCCAGAACCTCGGGCGCGGCGACGGGCATCGGGACATAGGTTTCGCCCGGATAGATCAGATCGTGGTGGATGTCGTCCGACAGCAGGATCAGGTCGTGGCGCGCGCAGAAGGCGGCCAGCGCGCGCATTTCCTCGGGCGTCCAGATGCGCCCGGCGGGATTATGCGGCGAGCAGAAGATCATCAACTTCTCGCGACCTGTCATCGACGCCTCAAGCGCGGCGAGATCCATGTGGTAGACGCCGTCGCGGATGACCAGCGGGCTTTCCTTCAATGTGCGGCCGGACTTCTTCACCTTGACGGTAAATTCGTGGTAGACGGGGGTGAAAATGATCACCTCGTCCTCGGGCTGTGTCAGCGCCTGAAGGCAGATGCCGATGCCATTTCCCAGACCATAGGTCGAAAACATCGCGGCGGGATCGACCGTCCAGCCATGACGGGTCTGCATCCAGTTGGCGATCTTGTCCTTGAGCGGGTCTTCACCGATGAAATATCCGTAATTGGCCTTGTCGAGCAACCCTTGCGTGGCCTCTTGCAGGAAATCCGGGGCCGCGAAATCCATATCCGCGATCCACATCGCCAGACCATCTTCGGCGGGCACTCCGATCGAAGGCGCTGACATCATATCCCATTTGGTGCAATTGCTGCCGCGGCGGTCGATGATATGGTCGAAACTCATGGGGATCTCCTTGGATGGTCGGGGGCATGCTGCTGGGGATATGCGGGGCGCACGCTAGCGATTTGCCGCCCAAGTGCAAGGGGCGTTGCAGAAGGGCGTTTCATGTCCTAAATCAAGCGCCATGAAGCTGCCTATTCTCATACACCCCGATCCGCGCCTCAAGAAGGTCTGTGCGCCCGTCGACGATCTGTCGGACGAGTTGCGCACGCTGGCCGAAGATATGCTTGAGACGATGTATGATGCGCCGGGCGTCGGCCTTGCGGCCCCGCAGATCGGGGTGCTGAGCCGGTTGATCGTGCTGGATTGCATCAAGGACGAGGAAGAGCCGCCGCGCCCGGTGGTGATGTTCAACCCCGAGGTGGTGGCATCGTCGGACGAAAAGAACGTCTACGAGGAAGGCTGTCTGTCGATCCCCGAGCAATTCGCCGAGGTGACGCGACCCAAAGTGGTGGATGTCCGCTGGATCGGGATGGACGGGAACGAGCATTCCGAGACATTTGACGGGCTCTGGGCCACCTGCGTGCAGCACGAGATCGACCATCTGAACGGCAAGCTTTTCATTGACTATCTTGGTGCGATGAAACGGCAGCTGATCACCCGCAAGATGCAGAAGCTGAAACGCGAAAAGGCGCGGGCTTGAGCGTCCGCCCCTGTCTGCCCTGGCCCGACAAGCGCTTGCGCACGCCGGCTGCGGATGTGGCCGGGATCAGCGATGACATCCGCGGCATATGGGACGACATGATCGACACGATGGAGGCAATGCCCGGTGTCGGGCTGGCCGCCGTTCAGATCGGGGTGATGCAGCGACTGGCGGTGGTCGATGCCAGTGACAGCCGGGGCCAGGCGGTGCGCATGGCCAACCCCGAGGTGCTGCACGCCAGCACACAGCTGCGCGACCACACCGAGGCCAGCCCGAACCTGCCGGGTGTCTCGGCATTGATCAAGCGTCCGCGGGCGGTAACGGTGCGGTTTATGAATGAGGCGGGCGAGATCGAAGAGCGTGATTTCGTCGGGCTCTGGGCCACATCGGTGCAGCACCAGATCGACCATCTGGCCGGGCGGATGTATTTCGATCATCTCAGCAAGGTTAAGCGCGACATGTTGCTGCGCAAGGCAAGGAAGGCGGGCTGAACCCCGCCCTACGGATAAGGGGCAGACGATGCGTGTAATCTTCATGGGAAGTCCCGAGTTTTCGGTGCCGGTGCTGGAGGCGCTGGTGGATGCCGGGCACGAGATCGCCTGTGTCTATTGCCAGCCACCGCGTCCTGCCGGGCGGGGCAAGAAGGATCGACCGACACCGGTGCAAATGCGTGCTGAGGCGTTGGGGTTGCAAGTGCGTCATCCGGTCAGTCTGAAAGGCGCGGCTGAGCAGGCAGACTTTGCGGCATTGCAGGCGGATGTGGCCGTGGTCGTCGCCTACGGGCTGATCCTGCCGCAGGCCGTGCTGGATGCGCCGAAACGCGGATGCCTGAACATTCACGCCTCGCTTTTGCCGCGCTGGCGCGGGGCCGCGCCCATTCACCGCGCGATCATGGCCGGGGATGCCGAGACCGGCGTGTGTATCATGCAGATGGAGGCGGGGCTGGATACCGGGCCGGTCCTGTTGCGCGAGGCGACATCCATCGGGGCAGAGGAGACCACCGGGCAGTTGCATGACAGGCTGTCAGGGCTGGGCGCGGCGGCCATCGTTACGGCGCTGGCGCAACTGGACACATTGACGTCTGACGCGCAGCCCGATGATGGCGTGACCTATGCCGCCAAGATCGACAAGGCTGAGGGGCGGGTCGATTGGGCCTGGACTGCCGTAGAGGTGGACCGGCATATTCGCGGGCTTTCGCCCTTTCCCGGCGCATGGACCGAAGCGGCGGGCCAGCGGGTCAAACTGCTGGCGTCGCGCATCGGGCAGGGCTGTGGCGCACCGGGTCAGGTCATGGATGATGCTCTGACCGTGGCCTGCGGACGCGGGACGGTGCAGGTTTTGCGCTTGCAACGGGCCGGGAAGGCCGCGCAGGATGCGGATGAGTTTTTGCGCGGACTGCCCCTGCCCAAGGGCACCATGCTGTAGGAGAGTGCCGATGTTCTTGATGTTGTTCGGAACGGTCGTGATTGCCGGGATCGTTGGCTATGTCAGCGAAAAGACCGGATTCACGCGCAACGGCTATCTGCCCTCGATCATCATCTGCGTGGGCGGTGCGTTCCTGTTCTATTTCGTGCGGATCATGTTTGGCATCCGCTTCGGCGCGCCGGGGATCGATGCGATCCTGTCGTCGGTCGGGGCGCTGATCATCGTGCCGACCCATTGGCGCGGACGCAGGTAAGGGAGGCGGCAATGGGCGTGATCTGGCTGATTATCATTGGTGCCGCAGCAGGGTTCCTGGCGACGCGCCTGATGCGGATGGAAACCGATATCATCACCACCATCGCCATCGGAATCGGTGGTGCGCTGGTGGGCGGGGTGGTGCTGAACCTGCTTCTGAGGGCGATGGGCATGGCCTCGGGGCTGATCGGGGCGGTGCTGGGATCGTTGCTGCTGATCTGGATCTGGAAGACATATCTTCGCAAATAGGGCTGGCTTTTTTCTCATATCGGTTTTCGGAAGGTGATCCGCAGCGGCAAGTGAAAGGAAATGGTCATTTCCAGTCGTTGCAAAAACACAGAAAGCCTGGCTAGGCGGCGGCGGGCAAGGTGCACAATTCGTCGATCAGCGGGGCAAACCAATGCCAGTTCTGCGCGGCGGTGTCATTCACGATCAGGTTTTTCTTGCGCAGATAGACCGGTGCTTCGGTCAGTTCATGCAAGGTACCTGCGGCCACCAATGGTGCGGCCAGTGCCTGTGGCAGATAAGCCGAGCCACCGCGGCTGAGCAAATATTCCAGTGCCCAGCGTGCGCTGTCGAAACTGACCCGTGCGGTGCCCGCGTCGTGATAGCTTTCGCCGTGGGCGCGGCGGTAATCTTCGCCATGATCGACAAAGATGTATTTCGGGTCGGCCTTGATCGGCGTGTCAGGCTTGTCGGAATAAAGCACCAGTTTCTCGGCCGGCAGCGGATGCACCGTCTGGCTGCCTCGGGCCACGGATTCGTAGGTCAGGATCACGTCGACCAGACCAGAGGCCAGCCATTCCTCAAGGTCGCGGGAATTGCCGTGATGCACCGAGACGGCCATTTCAGGATGGCCCGAAACGACACCGTCAAAAAATGCCTGACCCGGTCCGTGCCAGAGCCCGGTATCGCAGCCAAACGTACAGACCGAGCTGAGCCCTGCCGGCAACCCGGTTTCGTATTTTGCCTGCCGCCAGAGGCCGGTCATTACCCTGGCATAGCGCAGCAGCTTGGTGCCGGCCGGGGTCAGCGTGGTGCCGGATTTCTGCCGGTTGAGCAGGATTTGACCCAGCTCTTCCTCCAGCGTTTTCAGCCGGGCGGTGACGGTGGATTGCGTGACATTCATCTGCTGTGACGCCCGGACAAGGCTGCCGGTTTCCACGATGGCCAGAAAGGTCTGAAGGGAGGTGATGTTCATACGCACGCCTCAAATTCGAATTTCTTGCATTTATCGCACAAAATATTTCGTTTTCAAGAAGTGTTAATTTCTGGCAGGGTGCAATGACAGGAATTTGGCGCGCCTAGTCCGCGCTGCGCGAAAGACAAACAGACATGACAAAAACATATCAGATGCTGATTGGCGGCGCTTGGGTGGATGCCAGCGATGGCGGCACCTTTACCACGTCGAACCCATCCACCGGCGAAGACTGGGCGCAGGTGCCCGAAGCCACCGCCGAGGATGTCGACCGCGCGGTGCGGGCAGCGCATGACGCGTGCTATAACGGCCCCTGGGGGCAGATGACCGCAACCCAGCGGGGCCACTGCCTGCGCCGTCTGGCCGATCTGCTGGCCGAAAACTCGGAATTCTTCGGCGAGGTCGAAACCCGCGATACCGGGAAGATGCTGAAAGAAACCCGCTGGCAATCGAAATACATCGCCGAGTTTCTGCATTTCTATGCCGGTGCTGCCGATAAAGTGCATGGGGAAACCCTGCCGATCGACAAGCCCGACATGTTCGTCTTTACCCAACGTGAACCGCTGGGCGTGATCGCCGCCGTGGTGCCGTGGAACAGCCAGATGTTCCTGACCGCCGTCAAGATCGGACCGGCGCTGGCGGCGGGCAACACCGTAGTGCTGAAAACCAGCGAATTCGCCCCGGCGGTCATTCTGGAATTCGGACAGCTCTTTGCCAAGGCGGGCATTCCCGACGGCGTGATCAACATCGTGACCGGCCATGCGGACCCTTGCGGCAAGGTTCTGACCTCGCACCCGTTGGTGGCGCGGATCTCCTTCACCGGCGGGCCGGTGGCGGCCAAGCATATCCTTCGGAACTCAACCAACAACTTCGCCGAGGTGTCACTGGAACTGGGCGGCAAATCCCCGTTTATCGTCTTCGACGACGCGGATTTGGAAAGCGCCGTCAACGGGTCGGTCTCGGGCATTTTCGCGGCCTCGGGACAGTCTTGCGTCGCCGGGTCGCGCTTGATCGTGCACGAGGATATCGCCGATGAGTTCCTCACCCGGATGGTGAAAATCGCCGAGGCGGCGAAAATCGGCGACCCGATGCTGGACGAAACCGAGATGGGGCCGCTGTGCACCTATGGCCAGCTTGAGAATATCGAACGGCAGGTCGCCCGGGCCGTAGTCGAGGGTGGCAAGGTGCTCTGCGGTGGCAAACGCGCGGCGGGGCAGGGCAGTGACATGTTCTATGAGCCCACGATCATCGACTGCCCCGGCCCGCATCTGGAAATCGTCGATACCGAACTTTTCGGCCCGGTGCTGAGCGTCCTGCGCTTCAGGACCGAAGAAGAGGCACTGCGCCTTGCCAATGACACCGAACATGGGCTGGCGGCGGGTATTTTCACCCGCGATTCAGCACGCGCCTTGCGGATGTCGCGCGCTGTGCGCGCAGGGATCGTCTGGGTGAACACCTACCGTGCGGTATCGCCGATTGCCGAATTCGGCGGCATGAAAAATTCGGGTTACGGCCGTGAAAGCGGGTTCCAGGCACTTTATGACTATACGCGCCCCAAAACGGTGTGGATGAATACCTCATCCGAGCCTTTGGGCAGCCAGTTTGTGGCGCGCTGAGAAAAAGGAGACAGATCATGAAATTCCAACTGGCGATCAATCTGGAGCGGATGGACGATAGCACGGATATGAAGGCCGTGCGCGATCATACGCTGGAAATGGTCAAGATGGCCGATGCGGCCGGGTTCGAGATTGCCTGGGCCGCCGAACATCACGCGATGGAGATGACCATTGCCCCCAACCCGTTCCAGATCCTGACCTGGTGGGGGGAGCACGCGAAAAATATTCGCCTCGGTGTGGGGGTCGTCAACGCGGCCTACTGGCACCCGATCAACCTGGCGGGCGAGGCGGCGTTTCTTGATCTTGTCAGTGACGGCCGCCTGGAATTCGGTATTGGCTCCGGCGCCTATCAGCGCGAGTTTGACCGGATGAAACCGGGATTGGATCAGAAGGACAGCTGGCGCTACATGCAGGAAATGCTGCCCGTGGTGCAGAAACTGTGGGAAGGTGACTACGCCCATAATGGCGAGTTCTGGCATTTCCCGACCGCCACATCCTGCCCCAAACCGGTGCAAAAGGCTGTGCCCGTCTGGGTCGCGGCGCGCGCGCCCATCACCTTTGATTACGCGGTCGAACATGGCTGCAATATCCTCAGCTGGCCGCTGACCATGCCGTTTTCCGAGGCCGAAACCTACCGTGCGCGGCTCGACGATGCGATCGCCAAGCATGATGGTGACTACACCGGCAAATGGGCGGTGATGCGCCACACTGCGGTCTATCAGGATGAAGCCGACCGCAAAGCTGCGATGGATGCCATTCGCGTTCAGCTCAGCCAGTTCGGCAATCTGATGATGAAATCCGGCGATGTGGTCAACGGCTTCCCGGACCGGGTGCCGCTCGACAGTCTCGAAGGCAATGCCCGGGTCGATCCGGAAATGCTGGAAGAAAACCTGATGTTCGGCAGCCCCGCGCAGGTTGTCGAGAAGCTGAGGAAATACGAACAGATCGGCGTCGATGCCTTCCTCTACTATGCCTCGATGGGTATGGATATGGATCAGCAGAAACGCTCTTTGCAGATGTTCATTGATCAGGTCATGCCTGAATTTGCCGAAAAGGAGCTGGCCCATGCCGGTTGAAATCCGCCGTACCCTGACCCTGGTTCAGACCACCTTCAAGGAAGGCTGGAAAGAGGTGGCCGAGCCGACCAAGCTGGTGACCGCGATGGCGATCATCCGTAATCCGTGGTTCGGGCGCGGCCATGTCGAGGATCTGAGCCCGGAGGTCCGTGAGCATGGCCCGGTGCTGGGCAAGCTGCTGACCGAGATGATCCTGAAGGAAACCGGCGGCACGGTCGAAGGCTATGGCAAGGCCTCGGTCGTCGGCATGGGCGGCGAGGTTGAGCATGCGCAGGCGCTGACCCATACACTGTGGTTCGGCAACCAGTATCGCGATGCGGTCAATGCCAAATCCTACCTGGTCTTTTCGAACACGCGCGGCGCGGCGGGCACGTCGCTGATGATCCCGCTGATGGACAAGGATGATGGCGGGCGACGCTCGCATTACCAGACGATCCATACATCCGTGCCGGATGCACCCGCCGAGGATGAGATGATCGTGGCGCTCGGTGCCTCGCTGGGCGGCCATCCGAACCACCGGATCGGCGACCGCTACAAGGATCTTGAGGAAATGGGCCGCGACGTTGACAACCCGGCGGGGGTGTAAATGCCCGTAAGCAAGGCAGGCACGGCCTATGATCTGACCGGCCCCGAAGATGCGCCCGTCGTGGCGATGATCCACGGGCTGGGGTTGACCCGTGCCGCCACGTATCGCGAGATGATCCCGATGCTGGCCGGTCAGTTCCGGGTGCTCAGCTATGATCTTTGCGGTCATGGCGAAAGCGCGTTGCCCCAGGAAACCCCCAGCCTGAACGTGCTCAGCGAGCAGCTGATCGCGTTGATGGACGAGCTGAGGATTGATCGCGCTGCGTTGGTGGGGTTCTCGCTGGGCGGCATGATCAACCGGCGGGTGGCAATGGATCATCCGGATCGCGTTTCGGCGCTTTGCATCCTCAATTCGCCGCATGAGCGCGGTGAAGAACAGCAGAAACTGGTCGAAGATCGCGCACGCGATACCTCTGCGGGTGGTCCGGGAGCGACGATCGACGCGACACTGGAGCGGTGGTTTACCGAAGAGTTCCGTCAGACCCGGCCAGATGTGCTGGCCGAGGTGCGCGATGTGGTGATGGCCAATCATCACGAGAATTACGCGTTGCACCGTTTCGTGCTGGCGGCGGGCGTGGTGGAGCTTATTCGACCCCAGCCGCCGATCACCCACCCGACGCTGATCATAACCTGTGAAAACGACAGCGGTCAGCCCCCGGCGATGAGCCACGCCATCGGGTCCGAGATCGACGGCGCTGGCGTGATCATCCTGCCGGGATTGCAGCATATGGGGCTGGTCGAACGCCCCGACCTCTTTGCCGGGCCGGTAAAAGGGTTTTTGCGGCGGGTTCTGTAGCCCCGCATGGCGGCCACGCCCAAAGCCCAATAAGTTGAAGACAGGAAACGCGACATGAAAAAGATGACAGGTGGTCAGGCAGCGGTCGAGGCGATCCGGGCCGAGGGGACATCCCATGTGTTCGGCCTTATCGGCTCGGCCACGATGGAGATGTTCGACGCGCTTTACGATGCGACCGATATCCAGTTCATCGGTGTGCATGACGAGCGCACCGGCACCCACATGGCAGACGGTTTTGCGCGAATGAGCGGGCAGGCGGGGGTGATCCTTGCCGGTCAGAACGGCCCTGGCGCCACCAATCTGGTGACCGGTCTGGCGCAGGCCAAGGCGGCCTATTCACCGGTGGTCAGCATCGCCGGTGCGCTGGCCAGCGGCCACCGGTATCGTGACGCCTTTCAGGAGGTCGATCAGGATGCGCTCTTCAAGCCGATTACCAAGAAGACCTGGACAGCGACGTCAGCGGATCGCGTGCCCGAGATGCTGCGCGAGGCCTACCGAGAGGCGATGGCTCCGCGCCGCGGTCCGGTGCAGCTCAATCTGCCGCGCGATGTGCTGTCGGCGCAGGCGGAATTCGATGATTTTCAGACCCCGGGGCAATACCGCCCCTTTGCCGCACCCGGTGGCGCCCCGCAAGCAATCGCAGCGGCGGCCAAGCTGCTGGCAAATGCGACACGGCCGGTGATCATCGCCGGTGGTGGCATCAAGAACACCGGCGGTGCGGATCAGTGCATGGCGCTGGCCGAGGCGCTGAATTGCCCGGTTGTCACCTCGCCGGGGCACGGCGATGCGGTGCCTTTCGGGCATCCGTTGAACGCGGGCCAGATGGGGCCGCGCGGTAACATCGTCGCCTCGCGGCTGGTGAAAGAGGCCGATGTGATCCTGGGTTTGGGCACCAGAATTGGCTTTAACGCCACCTTCTATACCTATGATAATATTAACAAAGATGCCAAGATCATCCATGTCGAGATGGAGCCCGCCGCCATCGCCCGCTATTTCCCGGTCGAGATCGGGATCATGGCGGACGCCCCCACGGCGGCGGATCAACTGCGCGAAGCCATCGGCAAGATCAGCGACCGTGCCAGCGCCGAGGTCTGGACCGCGGCGTTCAAGACCGAACGGGCGGCCTTTCTGGCGAAACGCGACGCCGACGCGCAGGTGGATGCGATGCCGATTCACCCCTCGGGCCTGTTCAAGACGCTGCGCGACGTGATGCCCAAGGACGCAGCAGTGACGATGGATGCGGGCACGTTGTGTCTGCAGGCCACCGACGCGCTGAACTACTGGCAGCCCAGGTCGCTCTTTACCCCGCTTGATTTCGGGCTGGTTGGCTTTTCCTTTGCCTGCGGGCTGGGGTTGAAGCTGGCGGCACCGGAACGGCCCATCATTTCGCTCATGGGCGATGGCGGTTTCGGCATGACCGTGTCGGAACTCAGCACAGCGGTCGACTATGGCATAAACACCGTCACCGTGGTGATGAACAACCGTTGCTGGGGGGCTGAGAAAGCCTATCAGCGCGATTTCTTCGGTGAGCGCTATATCGGTGCCGATATCTCAAGCCCGCCCTTCGACAAGCTGGCCGAGCTTTACGGCGCCAAAGGCTATAAGGCCGAAACGCTGGACGAAATGGCGCAGGCGATTGAGGCGGCGCTGGACTGCGGCAAACCTGCGGTTGTTGACGTCAGCGTCGATCCGGCGGCACTCTATTCCTTCAGAAGGGACAGTTTCAAACACCGGGGAGGGTGAAGTGCCTCACGATGTGCGGTTGAAAGTGGTAAAAGCGCCTGCCGATTGGGACGCGTTCCACCGTATTCGGCGCGCTGAATTGTTTACCTCGAAGGGGAAAATGAGCCCTTACGATGAAAATCATGCCGATGACCGAGTACCGGAAAATACGCCCTACCTGTTGGAGGTTGATGGCCAGGCGGTTGGGGTTGCCCGGCTCGACCGTCGGGAAAACATCGGGATCATCAGGTTGGTGGCGATATCTGCGACCCGTCAGGGACAGGGCCTTGGCCGTATTCTGGGCGACCTGCTGGACCGCGAAGCAATGGTAGCGGGGATAGAGGTTTTACGTGTCAACGCCGGCAGAGATGTGGTTGGTTTCTATGAAAGATTGGGATGGAAAGCCGCCCCTTGGGATAAATCGGAGTTGAGAGGTATCGCCGCAAATGCGGTACAAATGCAAAAGCCCCTATGAGGTGGCAGGGCTACCGCGCATGGAGCCGGGCAAAGGGGCTTTGAACTGGGCTGGCATGGCAATTGAGGGTCAGAGGATATGAAAGCACAGAAGATCACACCCGCGATCGGCGCTGAGATTACCGGCGTGGATCTCAGCCAGAAGCTGAGCGATGCAGTGGCCGATGGGCTATATCAGGCGCTTTTGGAACACCAGGTTATCTTCCTGCGCGGCACCGATATTTCTCCGAAAGCCCATATGGCACTGGCGGAAAGCTTCGGACAGATTGATGAGCCGCACCCGCTTTATCCGCATGTCGACGGGTTCGAGCGGATCGTGAAGCTGGAAAATGATAGCGGCGCGCCGCCGGATACCAATAGCTGGCACACGGACCTGACCTTCAAGGCGGTGCAGCCCTTTGCCTCGATCCTCGTGGCGCGGATGGTGCCCGAGGTGGGCGGGGATACGATGTGGTCCAGCAATTATGCCGCCTATGATCGCCTGCCCGAGGGGATGAAAGCCGATCTTGAAGGGCTGGAGGGGATGCATGATATGGGCGATTTTCGCAATTCCTTTGGCACCAGCCCGGAAAAGCTGAACGATGGCATGGCGCGGTTCGGGCATAGCATCCGCCCGCTGATTGGCACCCACCCAGTGACCGGCCGCAAGTTCCTGAATTTCAACGAGGCGTTCGTGACTCATATCCTCGGCCTGCCCACAAATCAGGCCAATGCGCTGAAAACCTGGCTGGCGAACCATATGAACAAGCCCGAGGACCAGATCCGCTGGCGTTGGAAAGCCGGCGACCTGGCGATGTGGGATAACCGCTGCACCATGCATTACGCGGTGGCCGATTACCTGCCGGCCTACCGTTGCATGAACCGCATCACCGTGGTGAAGGATCGCCGCGAAGGCACTGAAATGAAAGTGGCATCATGACCGAAAAAACCTATCCCGCGACCGAAGCACAGCGCCAGACCGATGACTGGAACCCGATGTGGGACATGCTGGCCGAAATGGACCCGGATTACCTTGAGGCGTTCCTGGCCTTTCGTGCGGTGCCACAAAAGCAGGGCCCGCTGCCGCAGAAAACCAAGGAGCTGATTTTCATCGCCATCAACGCCGCCACCACCCATCTCTGGGCGCCCGGCGTGCGGCGTCACATGCAAAACGCCCTGCGCGAAGGGGCCACCAAGGAAGAAATCCTTGAGGTGCTGCAGTTGACGTCGATCATGGGTGTCCATTCGATGGCCCTGGGGGCGCCGATCCTGAACGAGGAATGGGAGAAGGCGCAGAAATAACAGGGTTAATTGGGGATGACGTAGGGTCAGCCCGCGTTGACGCCAGGGCGATGAGGTGACAAGGGGCGCGGGTAATCGGTAAAAGAGAGACCCTCCCATGAAAATTATCCTTCCGCTGGCCCTGACGGGTCTTGTTCTGTCCGGTTGTGCGACCGTGACCCGTGGCAAGAACGAAGATGTGATGTTCACCTCGATGCCTGCGGGCGCGCATGTGACCACCACCAATGGCTATAACTGCACTACGCCCTGCGCGCTGAAGATGAAACGCAAGGACAAGTTCGTCGCCACGTTTGAACGGGATGGCAAGACCCGGCAGGTCCACGTGAAAACCATTGTGGCCGATGGCGGCGGGGCCGCGCTGGTGGGCAACGTGCTGGCGGGCGGTGTGATCGGGATTGGTGTCGATGCCGCCTCGGGCGCGTCACTGAACCATACGCCCAACCCCGTGCATGTCGATTTCACCAGACCGGCGCCAGTGGCAAAGCCCGCTGAAGAAGACGCAGGCACGTCGTAATCGGCCGGGTGGGCGGGGAAGGCGCGATCTTCTCCGCCCGCGGTCCGAATGCACATGACAAGTGCCCGGCAAGGCGTTACCCTGAAAGCGTTTTCAGCCAATAACCCTTGCACGAAGGAAGCACATGGCCAGCGGCAAACTCAGCCAGGACCCGCATAAGGTCAGGGATAAGCGCGAAAAGAACCTTGAGACGGCGATCGGCCGCGAGGTGCGCGATTTCCGCCGTCAGCGCAGCATGACCGTGGCCGATCTGGCCGAGGTGACCGGGTTGTCGGTGGGCATGCTCTCCAAGATCGAAAACGGCGTGACTTCGCCCTCGTTGACCACGCTACAGGCGCTCTCTGCGGCGCTCAGCGTGCCGGTGACGTCGTTCTTTCGCCGGTTCGAGGAGCGGCGCGAGGCGGTGCATGTCAAGGCCGGTGACGCGATCGAGACCGAGCGCGCAGGAACACGTTCAGGCCATCAGTATAATCTGCTGGGGCATCTGGGGGCGAATAACAGCGGTGTGGTGGTCGAGCCCTACATGATCACCCTGACCGAGCAATCCGATATTTTCCCGACCTTCCAGCACGAAGGGATCGAGCTTCTTTATATGCTGGAGGGCGAGGTGGGTTATCGCTACGGCGATCAAAGCTTTCACCTGCGCCCCGGTGACAGCCTGTTTTTCGACGCCGATGAACCGCATGGACCGGATCAACTGATCAAGCTGCCCGCGCGTTATCTTTCGGTGATTTCTTACCCGCAATCCAGCCATTAAATTATTCCTGACAGGAAACATTAATTCTTGAGGTTGAAAAACCTTAAGAGAATCTGTACCCTGTTTCAGAATGATTCATGGAGACGCCAATGTGTGGGATTGTCGGACTATTTCTGAAAGATAAATCGCTGGAGCCCCGTTTGGGCGAAATGCTGACTGAAATGCTGATCACGATGACGGATCGCGGTCCGGACAGCGCCGGGATCGCGGTCTATGGGGACACGCGCGAAGGGCATGCCAAGCTGACCGTGCAGTCGGCGACCCCCGAGGTTGATTTCGATAACCTTGGCAAGGACTTGAGCAGCACAATTGATGCGGATCTGTCGGTCCGCGTGATCGACACCCACGCGGTGATTGATCTGCCCGAGGCCAAGATGGCCGAGGCCCGCGCCGCCCTGAAATCCCTGCGCCCTGACACACGGGTGATGAGCGCCGGGGAAGTCATTGAAATCTACAAGGAAGTCGGCCTGCCCGAGGATGTGGCGCGCCGCTTTGACATTCCCAAGCTGACCGGTACACACGGGATCGGTCACACGCGGATGGCCACGGAATCAGCGGTGACGACGCTAGGCGCGCATCCGTTTTCCACCGGGGCGGATCAATGCCTTGTCCATAACGGCTCGCTCTCCAATCACAACTCGCTGCGCCGCAAGCTGGCGCGCGAAGGGGTGACCGTTGAGACGCTGAACGACACCGAGGTGGCCGCCGCCTATCTGACCTGGAAAATGCAGAACGGCAGCACGCTGGGCGAAGCGCTCGAAAGCGGGTTGGACGATCTGGACGGGTTTTACACTTTCGTGGTGGGCACCAAGGATGGGTTCGGCGTGGTCCGAGACCCGATCGCATGCAAGCCCGCCGTGATGGCCGAAACCGACCAATACGTGGCGTTTGGCAGCGAATACCGCGCGCTGGTCAGCCTGCCGGGCATCGAAGACGCCCGCGTCTGGGAACCTGAACCCGCAACCGTATATTTCTGGAACCATTAAGATGCAGACATTTGATTTGGCAGATAAGGGCCTGCGCGCCCTGAATTCGACCCTGCAAGGGCAGGGGCAAAACACCAACGAAACCGCGTGGGAGGTGGTGAATGCCAAGGGCAGCCACGCCATCGCTGTGGGGCTTGATGCCCCGATCGAGGTCACCGTGCGCGGTTCCACCGGCTATTATTGCGGCGGCATGAACAAGCAGGCGACAATCACCGTCGACGGCTCGGCCGGTCCCGGCACGGGCGAAAACATGATGTCCGGCAAGATCGTGATCGAAGGCGATGCCAGCCAGTATCTGGGGGCCACCGCCCACGGCGGTCTGATCGTGGTCAAGGGCAATGCCGCCTCGCGCTGCGGTATCTCGATGAAGGGTGTCAATATCGTGGTGCAGGGTAATATCGGCCACATGTCAGGCTTCATGGCGCAATCGGGCAACGTGGTGGTCTGCGGCGATGCGGGCGACGCGCTTGGCGACAGCTGCTACGAGGCGCGGTTTTTCGTGCGCGGTACTGTAAAAAGCCTGGGCGCGGATTGCGAAAAGAAAGAGATGCGGCCGGAACATATCGAGTTTCTCAAGGAAATCCTGGCCGAAGCCGGGGTGGATGCGAAACCCGAGGAGTTCACGCGCTATGGCTCGGCCCGCAATCTCTATAATTTCGATGTTGATAACGCTGGCGACTACTAAGGGGTTGAAACCATGACAGAAAACAGAATCCCACACACCACGCCGCGACAGTCGGCAACCTTCACGCAGGACGTCAACAGTGACATTCGCCGTGCGGCGGCGACCGGTATCTACGATATCCGCGGGGGCGGTGCCAAACGCCGTGTGCCCAATTTCGACGACCTGCTGTTTCTGGGCGCGTCGATTTCGCGCTACCCGCTCGAAGGTTACCGCGAGAAATGCGAAACCAATGTCACCATTGGTGGCCTGCATGCGGAAAACCCGATCGAACTGGACATCCCGATCACCATCGCCGGCATGAGTTTCGGCGCCCTGAGCGGCCCGGCGAAAGAGGCTTTGGGGCGCGGCGCGTCGGCGGCGGGAACGTCCACGACCACCGGTGACGGGGGCATGACGCCCGAAGAACGCGGCCATTCCACCAAGCTGGTTTATCAATATCTGCCCTCGCGCTACGGCATGAACCCGGATGATCTGCGCAAGGCTGATGCCATCGAGATCGTCGTGGGGCAGGGCGCCAAGCCCGGCGGTGGCGGCATGCTGCTGGGTCAGAAAATTTCCGACCGCGTGGCCGAAATGCGCAACCTGCCCAAGGGCATCGACCAGCGCTCGGCCTGTCGGCACCCGGACTGGACCGGCCCGGATGACCTTGAGATCAAGATACTCGAGCTGCGCGAAGTCACCGGCTGGAAGGTTCCGATCTACGTTAAGGTCGCCGGTGCGCGGCCCTATTATGACACCACGCTGGCGATCAAGGCGGGCGCGGATGCGATTGTGCTGGATGGCATGCAGGGCGGTACGGCCGCGACGCAGGACGTGTTCATCGAACATGTCGGCCAGCCGACGCTGGCGATCATCCGTCCAGCGGTTCAGGCGCTGCAGGACTTGGGCATGCACCGCAAGGTGCAACTCATCCTCTCGGGCGGTATCCGCTCGGGGGCGGACGTGGCCAAGGCGATGGCGTTGGGCGCGGATGCGGTCAGTATCGGGACGGCGGCGATGATTGCCATCGGCGACAACGATCCCAAATGGGAGGCCGAGTACCAGAAGCTGGGCAGCACTGCCGGGGCCTATGATGACTGGCACGAAGGGCTGGACCCCGCCGGCATCACCACCCAGGACCCCGAGTTGCAAAAGCGCCTTGATCCGATCGAGGGTGGGCGTCGTTTGCGCAACTACCTCAAGGTGATGACGCTTGAGGCGCAGACCATCGCGCGGGCCTGTGGCAAGAACCATCTGCACAATCTGGAACCCGAAGACCTGGTGGCGCTGACGATGGAGGCCGCCGCCATGGCACAGGTGCCTTTGTCGGGCACTGAATGGTGGCCGGGCAAGCCGGGAACCGCCTTCTGATGACACGGTATATGGTGATCGAACGCTTCAAGACGGGCAGTTCGGCCGCCGTATACCAACGCTTTGACGAAATGGGCCGGATGCTACCATCCGGCCTGTCATATCTTGATAGCTGGCTAAGCGCTTCGGACGATGCCTGCTATCAGCTTATGGCGACCGACACCCCCGAAACCTTTGACAAATGGATCGCCCGTTGGGACGATCTGGTGGATTTCGAGGTGATAGAACTGAAAGAAAAACCGACTGGGAGACAATAATCCATGACAAAAGATCTGGCCGCCTTCGCTGCGGAAAACGGCGTTAAATATTTCATGATTTCATTTACCGATCTGTTCGGGGCGCAACGCGCCAAGCTGGTGCCCGCGCAGGCGATTGCGGACATGCAGGAAGACGGCGCCGGGTTTGCCGGGTTCGCCACCTATCTGGATCTGACGCCCGCCCACCCGGATATGCTGGCCGTGCCGGACCCGAGTTCGGTGATCCAGCTGCCCTGGAAGCCCGAGGTGGCCTGGGTGGCGGGCAATTGCGTGATGGACGGTGAAGACGTGGCCCAGGCCCCGCGCAACGTGCTGCGCAAGCTGATCAAAGAGGCCGCCGACGAGGGCATGCATGTCAAGACCGGGATCGAGGCCGAATATTTCCTGCTGACCCCTGACGGATCGGCGCTCAGCGATGAATACGATACCGCCGACAAGCCCTGCTATGACCAGCAGGCGGTGATGCGGCGCTATGACGTGGTGCGCGAAATCTGCGACTACATGCTCGATCTGGGCTGGGGCCCGTATCAGAACGACCACGAGGATGCCAATGGCCAGTTCGAGATGAACTGGGAGTTCGATGACGCGCTCAAGACCGCCGACAAGCACAGTTTCTTCAAATTCATGACCCGGTCCGTGGCCGAAAAGCACGGGTTCCGCGCGACCTTCATGCCCAAACCGGTCGAGGGCCTGACCGGCAATGGCTGCCACGCGCATATTTCCGTGTGGGACGCGCCAGGCGACAAGGCCAAGACCAATGTCTTCGCCATCGAGGCCGGCACCGGCGAAGGTCAGGCCGGCGAATTGGGTCTCAGTGAAAAGGGCGCGCATTTCCTGGGCGGCATCATGAAACACGCCAGCGCGCTGGCGGCGATCACCAATCCGACGGTGAACAGCTACAAGCGGATCAATGCGCCGCGCACCACCTCGGGCGCGACATGGGCACCCAACACCGTGACCTGGACCGGTAACAACCGCACCCACATGGTGCGCGTCCCCGGCCCGGGCCGGTTTGAGCTGCGCCTGCCCGATGGTGCGGTCAACCCGTATCTTTTGCAGGCGGTGATCATCGCCGCAGGCCTCAGCGGCATCCGCCACAAGGCCGATCCGGGCAAGCGTCACGACATCGACATGTATGCCGAGGGTCACAAGGTGCGCGGTGCGCCGAAACTGCCGCTCAACATGCTGGATGCGATCCGGACCTACGACAAGGACAAGGAGCTGAAGGCGATGCTGGGCGAGGAATTCTCAGCCGCCTATATCAAGATGAAACTGCAGGAATGGAATTCTTTCACGGCGCATTTCAGCCAGTGGGAAAAGGACAATACGCTGGATATCTAAGCGGTTGTCACGACGCTAAAAAAGCCCCCGGAACGCAGATTTCGGGGGCTTCTCTTTTGGATCAACGCTGAACGGACAGCGGCTTTGATGATCAGGCCATCGCTCGGGTCAGAACGCCCAGGGCGGCGGCAGGATCATCGCTTTGCCAGATCTCATCGCCGATGCCGAAGAAATCGGTGATCGGTGCCAGCGCGCCGATGATCTCGGCGTCCAGATGCCCTTCGGCCACGACCGGCAGTTCGATCATCTGCGACCACCAGTCGAACAGCTCCGCCTCGGCGACAGAGCCATCGCCAAGCGCAGACACGCCAACCGGACCAAAACTGACGTAATCCGCCCCGGATTCGCCCGCATTCATGCCCTCGTGCCGCGAGGTGCCGCAGAAACTGCCGACAATACCATCGGGGCCAAGCTCCTTGCGGGCGGCGCGGACGGAGCGCGCACCATCGGTCAGGTGCACACCGTCGAGACCCAGCCGTTCGACCAGCATCAGATGGGTGTCGATCACCAGCGCCACGTCGCGGGCATGTGTCACCTCGCGGCAGGCATCGGCAGCGCGCGCGATACGGTCTTCATCCTGGCTGGCAAGGCTCAGGCGGACGCAGGCGATGTCATGGGCATCAAGCACGGCGGCAAGCTGATCGGGAAACCGGCTGAGTTCGATCTCGGGCGGGGTGATGAGGTAAAGTTGCGGCTGCTCTGGTTCGGCCATTGTCGGCGCTCCTGCATGGGTTTGCGCCGCTATAGCGTGGAAATTGTGGTTGGTCTACGTATCTGAGCGGCTATTTCGGCGGCAGGGTCGCGACAAACCCAAGGGCAAGGCCGATCAGGTCTTGCCGGACCCGGTCATCGGCCATCGCATCGTCATCGGCGTCGACCATGCCACCCATCTTGCGGCCGGTGAATGTCATCGGGCCAACGCCGTCCAGTGCCAGGGCCTGGGCCTCGTTTTCCTTGCCGACGCGGAACATCGCGCCGCCCGCATGTACGCCACAGATCATGTTGCCATGCTGCAGAAAACACAGCCCGCCGAACATCTTTTTCTCGGTCAGGCCCGGCAGGTCGGCCAGATCGCCGCGCATCAGTTCGGCCAGTCCGTCGTCATAGGCCATGAGTGCCTCCGTCGTTGGGTGCGGCCAATGTAGGTTTTTTGAGTATTTTCGCCAAGAAGAAGCAGGGGGCGGGGCTTTTCCCGGGCACGGCTTTGGCCTATGAGGCGCAGAAGAGTAACGGAGCCGCGTAACATGCCGACAGATCGTCCACAGCCCGCCTTTGTGTTGGTGCGCCCGCAGATGGGCGAGAATATCGGCGCGGCGGCGCGGGCGATGTGGAATTTCGGTCTGGACCGGATGCGGATCGTAGCGCCGCGCGATGGCTGGCCCAACCCAAACGCTGTGGCGATGGCCAGCGGTGCCGGGCGGCTGCTGGATGAGGCGGTTTTGTGCGCGGATGTGCCCGCAGCGCTTGAAGAATACCATTATGTCTTCGCCACCACGGCGCGGGCGCGAGGGCTGACCAAGCCAATCGTCAGTCCGGAACGGGCGATGCAGATCGCGGCCGAAAAGATCGCGGCTGGTGAAAAGGTGGCGGTGTTGTTCGGTCCCGAACGCGCCGGGTTGGAAAATGACGACATCGCCCGCGCCAACGCGATCATCAACGTGCCGGTGAACCCGGAATTTGCCTCGCTCAACCTGGCGCAATGCGTGTTGCTGACGGCCTATGAGTGGCAGCGCGCGCAGGGCGCGGCCCCCGCCGAGAGGGTCGATATGGCAAAAACCGACTGGGCCGAACAGATCGAGATTGAGAAGCTTTCAGCGCATTACGAGGATCGGCTGGACGAGGCCGGGTTCTTCTTTCCCGAGACCAAGGCCGAGGGCATGAAGATCAATCTGCGCAACATGTGGAGCCGGATGCCATTGACCCGCGCCGATGTGCAGATGCTGCACGGGGTGATGCGGCAGATGGTCCGCTGGAAAAATCGCTGAACGGGGATGCTTGAAGGGGGGGCATTGCCGCACTAGGCTCTGGCCCGGAAGGTAGAGGACAGGCGGGATGAGCGGCAAGCGCAGTATTTTCGAAGAGGTCGACAAGGCACCGGTGCGCGAGGCACCCAAGGGCGGCATGATCGACCGGGGACGCAAAGGCGCACGGGGGGCGATCCGGGCCTGGCTGCTGGTGCTGTTCGCGCTGGTCGTGGTGATGATCGCCGTGGGCGGGCTGACGCGGCTGACCGATAGCGGGCTTTCGATCACCGAATGGAAACCGGTCACCGGCGCGCTGCCCCCGATGAATGCCGCCGACTGGGACGCGGAATTCGCCAAATACAAGGAAATCCCCGAGTTTCAGGTACAGAACAGCTGGATGGAGCTGGCCGATTTCAAGCGCATCTACTGGTGGGAATGGGGCCACAGGCAGTTGGGCCGGGTGATCGGCCTTGTCTGGGCGATTGGGTTTCTTTTCTTTCTGGCAACCAGGAAAATTCCTACTGGCTGGACACAGCGATTGCTGCTTTTGGGCGTTCTGGGCGGCATACAGGGCGCCGTGGGGTGGTGGATGGTCGCCTCGGGGCTTGGGGCTGGCATGACCGATGTGGCCAGCTACCGACTGGCGACGCATCTGGGGCTGGCCTTTGTCATTCTGGGTATCATTGCGTGGTACGTGTTCATGCTGGGGCGGGAAGAGCGTGAGCTGATGCAGGCAAGGCGCGGCAAGGAGGCGAAGCTTTTCGGGCTCTCTACCGGCTGGCTGCATTTCGCCTTTCTGCAAATCCTCATCGGTGCGCTGGTGGCGGGCATCGATGCCGGGCGCAGCTATACCGACTGGCCGCTGATGGGTGGGCAGGTATTGCCGCCGACCATCTGGATGGCCGAGCTGGGCTGGCGGAACCTCTTTGAAAACCCCGGGCTGGTGCAGTTCATTCACCGCATCGTGGGCTACCTGTTGCTGGCCTTTTCCATCGTCGTCTTTTTGCGCGGTCGGCGCAGTGCCAATGGTGCGACCCGCGTGGCCTTCAAGGCGGCGTTCATTGCCCTTCTGGGGCAGATCGTGATGGGCATCATGACGGTCGTTTATGGCGCGCCCTGGCAGGTGGCGATCGTGCACCAGCTTCTGGCGGTGGCGCTTTGGGTGCTGATCCTGCGCGCCCGCTTCCTGAGCCTTTATCCGCAGGCACAATCCATCCGGGGGACCTGAATTGACCGCATTTGACGAATTGATGGCCTATCAGCGCGAGACCGAAGCGCTGAGCCAGATTGCCGGTCGCCTGAGCTGGGACCAGGAAACCATGATGCCCCGCGGTGCGGCCCCGCAACGGGCGGAAGAAAGCGGCGCGCTTGAGGCGGCGATCCATGCAAGGCGCACCGCCCCCCAGGTCGGGGATCTGCTGGCGGCGGCCGAGGCGCCGGATCAGGCCGGCGCGGCGCAGCTCAGGCTGATCAAACGCAGTTTCGAACGGACGCAGCGTGTGCCCGCCGATCTGGCGACGGCGCTTGCGCGGCTGACCAGCCGGGCGCAGGGCGATTGGGCCGAGGCGCGCGAAAACGACGATTTCGCCGCGTTCGCCCCGGTTCTGCAAGCGGTTGTCCAGCTCAAGCGCGAAGAAGGCGCGGCGTTGGCTGATGGCGGCGATCGCTATGACGCGCTGATGGATGATTACGAACCGGGCGCCACCGGCGCGCAGCTTCAGGCGATGTTCGACGAAATGCGCCCCGGCCTTGTGGCCCTGCGCGAACGGGCGCTGAACCACCCGGAACGGGCGGCTGTCAGCGGCAGCTTTGATCCGCAGCAACAGATGAAACTGGCGCGGGAACTGGCGAAGCTCTTTGGCTATGACATGGCGCGCGGGCGGCTTGACAAGGCGGTGCATCCGTTCAGCTCGGGTTCGGGCGATGACGTGCGCATCACCACCCGCACCAGCGAAACCGATCCCTTCAACTGTATCTATTCCACGATCCACGAGGTCGGGCATGCCTGTTACGAGCAGCAGATCGACCGCAGCTATGTGCTGACGCCGGTGGGGCAGGGCGTGTCGATGGGCGTGCACGAAAGCCAAAGCCGGATTTACGAGAACCAGCTAGGCCGCAGCCGGGCATTCTGTGGCTGGCTTTTTGACCAGATGCGCGACCGGTTCGGCGACATGGGCGTGGCGGATGCCGACGCCTTCTATGCCACGGTCAACCGGCTGCATCGCGGCTTCATCCGGACCGAGGCCGATGAGGTGCAGTATAACCTGCACATCATGCTGCGGTTTGATCTGGAACGCGCGCTGATCTCGGGCGATCTGGCCGTGGCCGATCTGGAGGCCGCATGGAATGACCGGTTTGCCGCCGATTTCGGCTATGGCGTCACCCGCGCCTCGGACGGATGCCTGCAGGATGTGCACTGGTCCGTGGGCCTTTTCGGCTATTTCCCGACCTACAGCCTGGGCAATGTCTATGCCGGCTGCCTGCACGAGGCGTTGCGCGTGGCGGTGCCGGATCTGGATGCGCAACTGGCGGCGGGCGATCTTGAGGCCGCAACCGATTGGCTGGCCGAGAATGTGCAACAGCATGGCGGGCTGTACGAACCGCACGAGCTGATCACCCGCGCTTGCGGGGCCGAGCCGACAGCAGCGCCACTGATGCACTATCTCGAAGAGAAGTTCGGCGCGCTCTATCCGGCATAATGCGGCCTGTTCTATGGCCTGAAATTACGCGCGATCAGCGCCGAACGAAGGTGTTGTCGAGGCGTGTCCTCACATGGACAGGATATCGCTTGTAGATCGCACCTGCGCGATCTCACCCTCAAGCGTGGCCATGCTGACCGAATGGATCTGGCTGGCACGATGCGCCGTCCCATCCGGCCCGGTGATGCCATAGGTCCAGACCGCATCAGACGCATAGACAGGCCGAAATCCCAGATCGGCGGCGCTGCGGGTGGTCGATTCCACGCAGTGATTGGCCGTCGCGCCGCACAGAACGACACGCTCGACCCCGGCCTCCTCCAGAATGCCCTGCAACGGCGTGCCGACAAAGCCACTGCTGCCGGTCTTGATGATCACCGGTTCGCCTTTCACCGGCGCGGCAACGGGCTGCACCGCCACACCGGGCGCATCGGGGTGAAACGGATCGTCCGGGTCGGTGCCATGATGGTGAATATGGAGTACCGGCGCCCCGTCGGCGCGGAACTTGGCCAGCAGCGAGGCGATGTTATTTTCGGCCTCCGGGCAAGACCGCTCCGTGCCCGTCGCATCTTCATGGGCCAACGCCATCTGCACATCAATTACCAGCAATGCTGTCTTCATCTCTCAAATCCCCTAAGCGCTGGCGTCGGCACGGCGACCGGCCAAAATCTTTTCCACCCGTTTGCCATAAATCCGGACGTTGATGTCGTCATCAATCACCCGGTCCGGCACTTCGTCATATGTCAGGATGGCCGAAATGCGCGGATGCGCACCTTCGACCTTGGTGACGCCATGCAGGGAATAGCCCCCACGAAACAGGGTGAAAGTTCCGGCACCACGCGAAAACGTCTGCGCCTGTGACATATCCCCCGAAAGCAACCGGTCAACTGCGGCGCGATCTTCGTTCTGATCATTGCGCGAATTGGGCAGAAAGGTGAATTCGCCACCCTTTTCCGCAGCCTGAAGCAGCAAGGTGACCGTGCATTCGGTAGTGTCATAATGCCAGGCGTGCCAACTGCCGGGGCGCAGCGCTACCACGTTCAGTGCCTGGAACTCATCCGCACAACGATAAAGCTGCGCTTTCTTCTGCACACGCCGTACGAAATCTGTCAGAATATCCGAATGATAAAGCCGTTTGATGCCCGTCTCGGCGGGTATCTGATCGTCGGCAAGCTGCACCGCGATATGGGTGAATTCCTTGCGGCGGGGGTCATCTTGGGGCAGCGAAGGATCTATCGCACCCTGATAGATGTTGCGTTTCACATGCAGCACATCAGCGGTCGGCAACAGGTCATTGGCTTCACCATTCAGTCGGATCAGCGCATCGGAGCGCAGGAAACCGTCCAGATTGCACCAGCCTTGGCGCTCCATGCTCTGCTGGCATTCGGCCAGGAACTGCGCCCCGGCACCGCTGTCCAGATCGACAATCGGATAACGATCAAGGTCCACCAGCTCCAGGGCGATATCATCCTGGGCGGAACTGCGGCGTGGCGTCATGGCGCTCTCCTGTCATTGCATGCCGCCGCAGAATGCCCGGCGGTCTTTCGACCCACTATGCAGCTGCGGCTCAAGCAGATAAAACGAAATAATAATCGCCCATGAACATAGAAAACTTGGTCAAACCATGCGCCACAATCTCAACCTGAACTGGCTCCGCAGCTTTGAGGCCGCCGCACGACTGCTCAGTTTTACGGCGGCCAGCCTTGAAATCGGGCTGACCCAGACCGCCGTCAGCCAGCACATCAAGGCGCTTGAGGCACAGCTTGGCGACAAGCTTTTCGTGCGTCGACCCAAGAGCCTGCAACTCACTGATGTGGGCAAAGCCTATCTTCTGACCGTGCGCGAGGCGCTTGATACGATCGAGATGTCGACCACTGGATTGTTCGGTCCCCGCCAGGCCAGCACGATTGTGCTGCGTGCCTCCATGGCATTTATCGTCTGGATATCGCCCCGTCTCGGGGCGTTTCTGCACGAACACCCCGATACCGGGGTCAAGCTGGTAACCTCAATCTGGAAAGGCCCCGCCGACCAGCAACCGGTTGATGTCGATATCATCCTTGGCCCGAATGAACATGCCCGCGCCGATCTTGAGAAACTGTCAGAAGAAACGATCGTGCCGATCTGTGGCACGGCACTCGCACGCGACATCAGAACGCCGCAGGATCTGCTTTTGCAAAAACCGATTCACATCATGGGATTTGACGATCACTGGGCACGGTACCTGTCGGCCTTCGCGTTGAAACCCGCGCTTTCGGGCGGTCATCTGGTCACCGATACCGCAACCACCGCAATCGAAATGGTTGCGGCCGGCCTGGGATGTGCTGCGGTGATCGAACGATTTGCCCGGCAGGCAATCGAAGCCGGGCGCGATATTTCGATCGTGGGTGACCCGGTTGCGTTGGGCCAGTCCCATTTTCTGGTGCGGGCCGAACGGCGCGCATCGGCCCAACCCGCTGTCGAGGCGTTCGAAGCATGGCTTCGGCGTCAATTCTGACATCATGTGCTGTTCTGACGGTACTGCCGACGCGCGCGCCCTGTTAATCCCGCCCATTGCGGTAAATTGCACCGACGTAATACCGACAAAATACCGACGTTATACCGACATGGGTTTTCCAGCGTTTTCAGGGTGTTAACCCGATTCTCCGGGCTTTTGTTGTGACGGATCGAAATCAGGTGTCGACCGCGCTTTAAAATCCGGGGGCAGGGCGCTGGTTAGGGCAGGCGCTAAATCCGCATTGCTCACACCGCGCGCGGCTTTGCCAGTTGCCATTCCAGATTGGCGCGCACCGCGGGCCATTCACCGGGGATGATCGAATAGACAGCGGTGTCACGCAGGCTGCCATTGGCCATGATCATGTGGTGGCGCAGCACCCCGTCGAACTTGGCCCCCAGCCGCTCGATGGCGCGGCGGGATTGGACATTCATGAAATGGGTGCGAAACTCAACTGCGATACAGTCCAGTACCTCGAACGCATGGCGAAGTAGCATCAGCTTGCATTCGGTATTCACCGGCCCGCGTTGCGCCGATTTGCCCAGCCAGGTTGACCCGATTTCGACCCGCCGGTTGGCGGCATCAATGTTCATGTAGGTGGTCATGCCAACCGCGCGGCCCGCCCTGTCCAGGATGGCAAAGGGCAGCATCGCGCCTTGCGCCTGAAGGTCCAGACGACGGGTGATTTCGGCGGCCATCCCGTCCGCTGTCGGGATCATCGTATACCAAAGCCCCTGAAGATCAGCGGCTGCCTCGGAGAGGTCACTGGCCTGCTCCTGCGACAGCGGCGCCAATGTTGCATGAGTGCTGCTTAGCGTGACAGGTTCGGGCCACATCGTTTTGATATCTTTCAGTAAAACCCCACCCCGAGGGAGATCGCAGGGTGGGGCATCAGCTTAACCAAATACTTTGGTCAAAGCCTTGTCAGTCGCACTGACGATCTGGTCGATATCGTCCTTGGTGGCGATCAGGGCCGGGCTGTAGCACAGCGTGTTGTTAAAGCCGGGGATCGATCGGTTGGTCACCCCGATGATCACACCCTGCGCGTTGCAATCGCCGACCACGGCTTGCGCCAGTTTCTCATCCACCGGCTCCTTGGTCGAACGGTCTGACACCAGCTCGGCCCCAAGGAACAGGCCCTTGCCGCGCACCTGACCGATCACTTCGTGCTTGTCCTGCAGCGCCTTCAGCTGATCCAGCATGTAGTCGCCCATCGCCACGGTGTTATCCAGCAGGTTTTCCTCTTCGATAATCGCCATGTTTTCCAGCGCCGCCGCCGGGCCCGCCGTACAGCCACCAAAGGTCGAGATGTCGCGGAAATAGTTCATCGGATCGCTGGCATCGTCACGGAACAGTTCGAACACTTTCTCGTTGGTCACACAGCAGGCAATCGCCGCATAGCCCGAGGCGACGCCCTTGGCCATGGTCACGAAATCGGGTTCGACGCCGTAATGCTGATAGCCGAACCATGTGCCGGTACGGCCCACGCCACAGACCACTTCGTCGATATGTAGCAGGATGTCATACTTGCGGCAAATCTCCTGCACGCGCGGCCAGTAACCCTCGGGCGGAACGATCACGCCACCACCCGCAGTCACCGGCTCAAGGCAGAGCGCACCCACGGTATCCGGGCCTTCACGCAGGATGACCTCTTCGATCGCATTGGCGGCGGCCAGTCCGTATTCCTCACCGCTCAGATCCCATTGCGCGCGGTATTCCAGACAATGCGGAACCTCAACGAAACCAGGGGTATAGGGGCCATATTGCGCACCGCGCTCAGGCTGGCCACCTGCCGACAGGGTGGTGATGGTGGTGCCGTGATAGTCGCGCTCACGGTAGAGGATTTTATGCTTTTTGCCGCCATAGCGTTTATGCGCAATCTGGCGCACCATCTTGAAGGCTTTCTCATTCGCCTCGGAGCCCGAGTTGGTATAATAGACCCGGCTCAATCCCGGCATTTTCGAGATCAGCTTCTCTGAAAACAGCGCGCCGGGGATCGACCCGGTGGACCCCGCGAAATAGGGTAGCTGGATCAGCTGATCCCGAACCGCATTGGCGATACGCTCGCGGCCATAGCCGACGTTGACGGTCCAGACACCGCCCGACACCGCATCGACATGCTCCTTACCCTTCTGGTCCCAAACCCGCATGCCGCGCCCCTCGACGATGATCCGCGGATCTGCCTTGGGATCAGGGCCCGTGAAGGGTTCGTGCTGAATCAGGTGGTGCCAGACATGGGCGCGGTCGGCCTCTACGATTTTGCTGATATCATTATCCAAAACTTTGCCGTCCATTTCGGTTCTCCATCGTTTGAAGCCCGGAGGGGTATCCAGGCGAATTATGCTGCGCGCGCCGCACGTAATATCTAATTCATATCAACGGTCAGAATCAGGGTTTCTGATAGGACCAGTTTCCAGCTTTATCTATCGCCAGTTTTGATCAAATAACAGCGTGGCGGGGAATAAACCCTTGTTTGTACGGCTGATTTCAATCACTCGCTTGTGCAGTCTTCAACGGGCGTTGCTCAAAGGTGACGCGCAAACCTGAGCAGCGCCGCACCGGCAAGGGTGAGTATGGTCGAGACCACTTTCGCCAGGTTCAAAGGCTCCTTCAGGAAGAACACACCGAACAACACGGCAAAAACAATACTGGTTTCACGCAATGCTGTCACCAGTGCAATGGGGGCTTGGGTAAAAGCCCAGATTACCAAGGCGAAGGCAATGAAAGATGCGCTGCCACCCATTAATCCGCGCAGTTTTTGCGTGGTCAGCGCTATGCGTACAATCTGAGGTCGCCAAAGCAACATGGTGCCGGTGAACCCCATTGTCGATCCGATTGCCAACCAGCCATAAAACCCCACCGCCGAACCCGAAAGCCGTGCACCCAGCCCGTCCACCAGCGAATAGGCGGCGATGAAGCAACCGGTTATCAGCGCAAGCGAGGCAGCAGTCAGATTGCGTTGCCCGGTTTCCTTACGCACCAGTGCAAGGCTGATGATGCCGATCCCGATCGTCGCCACGCCGATGATTTCGGGCAGGTTCAGGGCCACGCCCAGCATGCCGACAGACACGCCCGCCACGATCAAAGGGGCCACACCGCGGGCGATAGGATAGACCTGAGAGAGATCGCCCACTCGGTACGCCAATGTCAGAAATATCTGGTATCCGACATGCAACGCGATCCCGGCAAAGAGATACGGTAAACTCTCGGCGGCCGGTAAGGGAAAGCTGATCACGGCCAAGATCGCAAGCGGCGCCTGTCCCATCATCACCGCGCTCATGCCGACAAATTTATCCGTGCCGGATTTCAAAAGCGCATTCCAAAGCGCGTGCAGCAACGCCGCGGCGATCACCACCAGAAAAACGGTTGTGGTCATAGCGACCCCTCCGGTCCGGTCTTACGACCGCCAGTCAAAAAACCCGTCCCCGGCCTCGGACAAGAGGGTTGCCGCCATGGCGCGGCCCAGCTCGGCCCCATCTTCAATCGGTGCGGTGCGATCATCACTCAAGCTTTCGCTGCCATCGGGGCGCAGGATTTCACCGCGCAGGCGCAGCGTGCCATTGTCCAAATCCGCCAACCCGGCAATCGGGGTTTCACAAGACCCATCAAGTGCTTCCAGAAAAGCGCGTTCTGCGGCCAATTGATGACCGGTTTCAGTATGGTGAATGGCGGCCAGCATTTCGGCGGCACGTAGATCGTCCTGACGCCGCTCAATGCCGATAGCGCCTTGCGCCACGGCTGGCAGCATCACGTCAGGATCAATCGCGGCCGTGGCCACGTCGTTGCGATCCAACCGGTTGAGACCGGCCATGGCAAGGAATGTGCAGGCAGCGATGCCATCTTCCAGTTTTTTCAATCGGGTCTGAACATTGCCCCTGAATTCCACTACTTCAAGATGTGGATAGGCCAGCAAAACCTGGGCCTTGCGGCGCAATGAGGACGTACCGACCTTGGCCTTTTCGGGCAGTCCGCCCAGTGATTGTGCAACTGGCGAGACAAAGGCGTCACGTACATCTTCGCGCGGCAGGTAGCAGTCGATTACCAGCCCCCCGGGCTGCAATACGGGCATATCCTTCATCGAATGAATGGCAATATCGATGGCACCGGACAATAGCGCCTCTTCGATTTCGCGGGTGAACAACCCCTTGCCGCCGATCTCTTTGAGCGGCCGGTCGGCATCAATCATTGCGCGATTGTCGCCAGTGGTCTTGATCACCGTGATTTCAAATGCGTCCTGTGGCAGATCAAAGGCCGCCGCCAACCGGTCCCGCGTCTCATACGCCTGCGCCAGTGCCAAAGGAGAGCCGCGTGTGCCCAATTTCATAGGTGTCCGGGGCGAGGGTAAATTCAATGTCATAATAGCGGTTTAGACTTCGCCATTGGCTCTTGCAAGACGGCTGCTGTTGACATCTTGTCGCCTGGGGGCGACCACCCTCTAAACCGGAGGATGAACATGGTCAGGCAAAAGACGATTCTCAAGGCGTTGGCGGGCGAAACGCAGGATGTGCCACCCATCTGGATGATGCGCCAGGCCGGGCGCTACCTGCCCGAATATCGCGCCACCCGTGCCGAGGCCGGTGATTTCCTTTCCTTGTGCTACAACAGTGATCTGGCAACCGAGGTAACGTTGCAACCCATTCGCCGTTACGGGTTTGATGCCGCGATCCTGTTTGCGGATATCCTCTTGCTGCCACAAGCTCTTGGTGCAGATCTGTGGTTTGTCACGGGGGAGGGGCCGCGCCTTTCAACCATCTCCGATCAGGCCGGATTGGATGCATTGAAGCCAACGCCGGACATCCACGAAACACTTTCGCCTATCTATCAAACGGTACGAAACCTATCGGGCGCTTTACCCTCCGAAACGACCTTGATCGGCTTCGCTGGTGCCCCTTGGACCGTCGCCACATACATGATTGCCGGACGCGGTACACCCGACCAGGGCCCCGCCCATGCGCTGAAGGACGAAAATCGCACAGTATTTGAGGGACTGTTGGCGCGCTTGACCGAAGCGACGATCGAATATCTTTCGGCCCAGATCGACGCCGGAGCAGAAGTGGTCAAGCTTTTCGACAGTTGGGCAGGATCGCTTAAAGGTTCAGATTTTGACCGCTACGCGACCGGACCCGCCCGCCAAATAATTGAAGCGCTAAAAGCTCGCCACCCGGATACGCCCGTCATCGCCTTTCCCCGTGAGGCGGGTGACAAATATGTCGGGTTTCATCAGGCCACGGGCGCCGATTGTGTTGCACTGGACAATTCCGTCAGCCCAGGATGGGCGGTTGCGAACGTCCAGAAAGATGGCTGTGTTCAGGGTAATCTGGCGTCGTCGCACATGGTGACCGGCGGTGAGGCGTTGGCGCAAGAAACACGCGCCATTGTCAAAGCCTTCGGCAATGGTCCGCATATCTTCAACCTGGGTCACGGTATTACACCAGATGCCGATCCGGACAATGTCCAACGCATGATCGACGTTGTGCGGGGAGGGTAGCACAAGGGTCTGCCTGCGGTGAAGGCAGCTTCCTCAGCAACCAAAGACGTGCTGCGTTCTTCGTGATGTTACTCGTTGACGATGACGGGTTTCGCCTGATCGGCGCGTTCGATCCATTTCGACAGAGTTTCATTCATGAGTTTGGGATTGCGGGTTTCAATCGCCTGGCCCAAAGCGTTGAGCGCGTTGGCCATTTCGATCTCGGATAGGTGGTTTTCCTGGGCGCGCAGAATGCGTTTATGGGGCGTCGTCAGCATGTCGGACCCGATCAGCAGTTCCTCGTGCATCTTTTCGCCGGGGCGGAGCCCGGTTATTTCAATCTCGATATCGCCTTCGGGATTGGACTCGTCTCGTACGCTCAACCCCGCACCTTGGATCATCTTACGCGCGACATCACGGATCGGAACCGGCTTGCCCATGTCCAGTACGAAAACATCTCCGCCCCGCGCGAATGTGCCAGCCAATAGAACCAGCTGCACCGCTTCGGGGATGGTCATGAAATAACGGGTGATGTCATTATGGGTCAGCGTTATCGGTCCACCGCGGGCAATCTGCTCCTGAAACAGTGGAATGACCGATCCCGAAGATCCGAGCACATTACCGAACCGCACCATCGCAAAACGTGTCGTGGTCGAGCGCGTTGCCAGATCCTGGATCAGCAATTCGGCAAAACGTTTGGATGCACCCATGATCGAGGACGGGCGCACCGCCTTGTCCGTCGAAACCAGAATAAAGCGCTCTACGCCCGCCTCGCGCGCGGCATCAGCCACGACTTTGGTGCCAAGCACGTTGTTACGCATACCTTCAAGAGCGTTGTATTCGACCAGTGGCACATGCTTATAAGCGGCGGCGTGCAGTACGGTATCGACTTTGTATTTTGCCATTACGCCGGTTACCAGATCACGTTCACAGACCGATCCCAGTACCGGCTGAATGTCGATTTCGGTTCCCAGGTGGCGCAACTCTCGGTCAATTTCAAACAAAAGCAGTTCTGAGTGATCCATCAACACCACGCGTTCGGGGTTGAAGGCCATGAGTTGTCGGCAGATTTCTGACCCGATGGAACCGCCCGCACCGGTCACAAGGATCGAGCGGGAATGATAGGTTTCGGAAACGCCGGGCAGATCCTCTTCAAGGCGGTCGCGGCCAAGCAGGGCATTCAGATCGACGGATTTTTGGCCGGCTCCTTTGCCGGTGCGACGCCCGTTGAAATTGGCGAAGGACGGCAGGGCATGGATGTTACATCCCAGAGGCGACAGGCCGCGGATGATGCGGGACTGGACTGCGGCGCTGGCACTCGGCATCGCCAGGATGATCCGTTCGGCGTGGTGGTGTTGCACAAGTTGGGGGATGTCCGTGGGCGCATATACGCCAAGGCCTGCGATGATCTGACCTTGAAGTCGCGGATTGTCATCGGCAAAGGCGACAGGCCTCACGCTGTCATCGGATGCAAGCGCCGCGACAAGTTGCTGCCCCGTCTGTCCGGCCCCGTAGATGATGACCGGCGCACAGGGTTGTCCCGCATTATTACGCCGCTGTCGTCGATGGCGCAGCAGCAATCGGGCGGAAACGCTAAGTATGAGAAATATCAGGCCCGTCACCACAAATACGTGGATAGGTGTTCCAGTCTGAGCCAGCATCGGTGACGCAAGGGCAGCGATATTTGCCATACCGACGGCCACCAATGCTGAATTCGCAAAACCCTGCATCTGGTATATCGCAAGGTCAATTTTATGCAGATCCAGCAGAACCGTTGCAAGCGCCCCGGTGACCAATAACACCAGCAGATCGGTCGGGGCGGCCGCAGGCACGAATCCCCAACGCTCCGTGCCGGAAAGCAAAAGCGATGCGGCCAGATAGGAAATCACAATCAGCAATAGATCGAGTGCAAGCAGCGTCCAAGCCTTATGCGCCCGGTTGAGCGGCGTCGCTACTTCATGTTTCATGCCCGATACCCCCAACGGGCAGATATGCCCCGGTACAGCGTGACGGGCCCGATAGCCCGGCACCTGCTGGTCATTTGGTGTATCTTAGCCCGCCCATCAACACCCGAACAAGTCACGATAGCGCCAGTGCAAGAAACATGTTTTTGCTGATGCTTCTTGGTCCAAATGAGCGACCTGAAATAGTTGTCCGGGCGAAGGACACATTGCGTCACGGTTTTGTGGCAGCCCTTGACCGGTCAAGGGCGTGGTTTGTCGGCGTTCATGCAGGATCACGGTGTTGATGCCATTGCTCTATCAGAGTGTCGGCTTCTGTCGTGAGATGCAGATCGGGTAGCAGTTGGGCGAGGCGGGTTGTATCCAATGTTACCCGTTGAACTGCGCTTGTTGATGCGCGCCGCCAGAGGATTTCCTTGTCTGCGGCGGTTGCCAGAGCTTGCATCGAGATGGGGGTATGGGCCGCGATATTGAGGGTCGCGGGCAGGTCGGACGGAGGCACCCGTACCATCATAATCAGGATTTCGGCCAGATCGCGCGCACCGACATAGCTGCGTAAAGGCCCTTGGCCATCCTCAAACCGGTCGAGTGTCACAGGTTCAGTACCGGTAAGCGCAGGCGCAAGACTGTCTGCGCCCACGACATTGGCAAGCCTCAGGCATGTATGCGCAAGGCTGGGATCATCGAAACCTGCAACGCGCATTTCCAAAGCCAGTTTGGATTGGCCGTAGGCATTGATTGGCGCAGTCGGTGTTTCCTCGTCAGCGTGTTCAGCAGGGCCGTAAACGGCAGCACTGGAAATATGCAGCAATCGAGACGCGCCGCAGGTCAGAGCCACGGCGCGGCTTTCACCGGCCAGTGCCGGATTGAGGGACAGTGCCTCGGCATCCCCAGCGGTCTGGCCCCAAAGCGCGATTACTGTATCACAAGCAGGAAGCCTGTCCGCCGGTTGGCCCGGAGACCACTGGTGGGCGTTTGACCCGCGCAATTTCGTCCGCGATTGAAAATGCAGATCAACACCGTCGGGCGGATCACTCAACCAGATACGGCGTAACATCCGACCAAGCCTGCCGCCCGCACCCAGGGTCAGGACCGAAGCATTCTGTCTATCAACAAGCACCTGTTCACCGGAATTTTTTGAGCTTCATCAAGTAAGTGGTGAAACTGGAATGCTGATGTGGACCTGTCAAGCAGTTCAATCAGATCAGTGCCATCCGTTCTGCACGCTCCGGATCGGGGAAAGGGCGGTAGAGGCCAAAATCAGCCTCGGCGATCAGATCGTGCACACGGGCATGAAGCTGGGCGGTTTGATCATCCGGTTTGCCCGTTAAACGAAAGGCGCGATCAAGTTGGCTAAGGTCTTCAACCTCGACCTCCAACAGGAAATCGCGATAGACGCCGGCCGCCAGGTTCAGCTTGCGCCGGAAAAGTCGCCAATGACCAATAGCACCCTGTTGCTGAAGATGCGACATCCAGGCATCCAGAGCGGCAGAAAACACCAGCGCTTTAGCATCCTGTTTCAGGTCGATGTTGCAAGTATAGAGGTTCATTTCAAAGGCCTCTCAGCTGTCTCAATCGGGGACAGCATGGACCAGCGGGTTTGCCAGCAGGTTAACGCGCTTGAAATTCAGATGTTGGCAAAGAGGTTGATGTCGATGGCATCGTTCTTGTTATCGCGCTCAGCCGGGGGTTTCATGAAGGACGGCAGATCGAGCACCGGTCGCGCCACACGCGGTTCCGTTGGTTTTTTAAGGGCTGGCGGTGTCACGCGACGCGGAGTGACTTCAGCACCGGGAAAACGGATCTTGCGAACTCTCGCTGCGCGTCGGTGACGCATCAGAACTGCACGTCGCATCTCGTGTCGGTTCATGTTGGAGTAGTTCAATATGATGGCACAGACGAGCGTTACATCGCGCCAGAAGGCAGAAATATCTTCGAATTCCAGCAGCAGAAAATTTTGCATCAGGCTGGAACAGAAAACAAAAAGCGCCAGGATCAGTGCGGTATGGCGCAGGCTGATACCCAGCATGAAGGCGATGCTGGCGACGAATAGCAGCGTGGAGCCGATCAGATCGGCGATATTGGCTGGAAGAAACGGCAAGAAAAGTGCCTGTTGGTTGACGCCAGTCACCATATCAAGTGAGACCGCTACGAAATACGAGCCGATTACAATTCGTATCAGGTTAAGGCCTTGCTGATTGAGCCAGCGTTCGTCTCTGCGTTTCACGAGTCATCCCCGATTGGTTTTGAGGCATTGGAAAACAGTGACACTCGTCAGCGCCCGGAACAAAGTGTGGGCAGCCTCTGATTGTGGTCATAATTCGGGCAAGAATAGGCCGACCACGTGAAAATTCGTGGTTAATTGCAAGTTAAGGGCGAGTGATGCTGCCTTATTCCTCTACGGGAGATGGGGCGTCTGGCTGCGCTTCTGTTGCTTCGTCCGCCTCACTTTGTTCCGCGATCCATGCAACACTGACGACCTCTTCGCCCTTGCCGGTGTTGAATACTCGAACACCACCCGCACTACGCGAACGGAACGAAATACCATTGACCGGCACACGGATCGACTGACCCTTCGAGGTAGCCAGCATGATCTGATCTTCCAGCATGACCGGGAAAGACGCGACCAAAGGCCCACCGCGCATTGCTTTGTCCATCGCAGCCACGCCCATGCCCCCACGACCGCGCACGGGATAGCCGTGCGATGAACTGAGTTTGCCCGCGCCTTGGGATGTAATGGTGAGGATCAGATTTTCAGCCGCAAACATCTCATCAAAGCGCTCTTGGCTGATCGCGGCATTTTCGTTGCCATCCTCTTCGGGAGCCGCGTCATCTTCGGTTGCTCCCGCCATTGTGCGACGCATCTTGAGATAGGCGGCGCGCTCGTCCGGCGTGGCGACGAAATGGCGTATGACCGACATTGAGACAACCTGGTCGTCGCCGTTAAGTTTCACGCCACGTACGCCGACGGACGAACGGGAGTTGAACACGCGAACCTCAGTTGTGGGGAAACGGATTGCACGACCGGATTTGGTGACCAGCATCACATCATCGTCGTCCGAGCAGATGCGGGCGTTGATCAGCTTGGTCTCGGAATGATCATCCTCGAATTTCATCGCAATCTTGCCGTTTGATTTCACATTGGTGAAGTCGGACAGGCGGTTGCGTCGCACGGTGCCGGCGGAGGTAGCAAAGACGATCTGGAGTTCAGTCCATTGATCCTCGGGCACATCGACCGGCATGATTGCAGCAATGCTGACCCCGGTGGGGATCGGTAGAATGTTGACGATCGCCTTACCCTTCGAGGTACGCCCGCCTAGCGGCAGACGCCAGGTCTTGAGCTTGTAAACCATGCCATCCGTGGTGAAGAACAAAAGCTGCGTATGGGTATTGGCTACGAAAAGCGTGGTCACCACGTCTTCTTCCTTGGTCTGCATACCGCTCAGACCCTTACCGCCGCGCTTCTGGGCACGGAAATCAGCCAGCGCGGTACGTTTGATGTAGCCGCCGCTTGTTACGGTCACGACCATATCTTCGCGCTCGATCAGGTCTTCGTCTTCCATATCGCCCGACCAATCGACAATTTCAGTCCGGCGCGGCACGGCGAATTGGTCGCGCACCTCGCGCAGTTCATCCGCGATGATGCCCATGATCCGATCGCGAGACGCGAGGATGGCGAGGTATTCCTTAATCTTGCCCGCAAGTTCTTGCAGTTCGTCCGTTACTTCCTTGACGCCCAATTGGGTTAGGCGTTGCAGGCGTAGTTCCAGAATGGCCCGGGCCTGTGTCTCGGAGAGGTTATACGTGCCATCATCGTTGGCTGTGTGGGTCGGATCGTCGATCAGGGCGATATATTCAAGGATGTCGCCCGCTGGCCAACGCCGCGTCATCAGCTTTTCGCGCGCTTCAGCCGCATCGGCGGAGGACCGGATTGTGGCGACGATCTCATCGACATTGCTGACGGCCACGGCCAAGCCACACAGTATGTGGCTGCGTTCGCGTGCCTTACGCAGCTCAAAAGCCGTGCGCCGGGCGACCACCTCTTCGCGGAAGGCGATGAAGGAAGTCAGGAAGGCGCGCAAAGTCAACTGCTCGGGCCGGCCGCCGTTCAGGGCCAGCATGTTGCAACCGAAATAGGTCTGCATCGGCGTGAAGCGGAAAAGCTGGTTCAGCACCACCTCGGCAGTGGCGTCACGCTTGAGTTCGACCACGACTCGTACACCGTTGCGGTCGGATTCGTCCTGTACGTGGCTGACGCCTTCGATTTTCTTCTCGCGCACCTGTTCGGCAATCTTTTCGATCATCGCCGCCTTATTCACCTGATAGGGAATTTCGTCGATGACGATAGCATAACGGTCTTTGCGGATCTCCTCGACCCGGGTTTTCGAGCGGATGATGACGCTGCCGCGTCCCTCGATATAGGCCTTCCGCGCACCCGAACGGCCCAGCATGATGCCACCGGTGGGGAAATCGGGGCCGGGTACGTATTCGATCAGTTGTTCGCTTGTCAGGTCCGGATCGTCGATCAGAGCAAGCGTGGCGTCAACGATCTCTCCCAAGTTATGTGGTGGGATGTTAGTGGCCATGCCCACGGCGATGCCGCCCGCGCCGTTGACAAGCATGTTCGGGAACCGCGCGGGGAGGACGGTGGGTTCTTGATCCTTGCCGTCGTAATTGTCCTGAAAATCGACCGTGTCTTTCTCGATATCGGCCAGCAGCGAGGCGGCGGGTTTGTCCATCCGCACCTCGGTATAGCGCATGGCCGCCGGATTATCGCCGTCCATCGAACCGAAATTGCCCTGACCGTCCAGAAGCGGCAGCGACATCGAGAAATCCTGCGCCATCCGCACCAGCGCGTCATAGATGGCTGAATCCCCATGCGGGTGATATTTGCCCATGACATCGCCCACCGGACGAGCCGATTTGCGATAGGGCTTGTCGTGGCTGTTACTGGTCTCATGCATCGCGTAAAGGATACGCCTGTGCACCGGCTTCAGACCGTCGCGCAGGTCAGGGATGGCCCGACTGACAATGACGGACATGGCGTAATCCAGATACGACGTTTTCATCTCGTCTGTGATCGAGATTTTTGGGCCGTCATAGGCCGGGCGTTCCGGCATATTTTCTTCTGTATCTTCAGGGGGTTGCGGCGTATCGCTCACGTTGGTGCCTGTCCTGTTCGCAATTCTATATTTAGTTGCTGATCTTATATCAGAGACAGGATATGGGGTGCAATGGCTGTTGCCGTTTCGCACTGACAGTGATGTGCGCACGGTGACAACATATTGTTTTCATTGAAAAGTAATTTTTTTGCCCCATGATTAATATATCAGACAAATAATAAGGAGCAGAATAATGGAGATGTCTGAAACCGAGATGATGTTGAAGGGGTATGGGCTGACGACGGCGGAATTTTTCTATCACATGCCGGACTACACCCACGTGCTGAACAGCTTTGTCTGGCAGGAATATGATACCGCGCCGGACCATCCGCGGTTGTTTGAATTCATCGAGTTTTGGCAACGTGAGATCGAGGGCCCACTGCATTCAGTTGCCTTCAGCCATCGTAAATTGATTTCGCCCGGCGAGTGGCGCAATGTGACGGGGGAATTTACGCTGCATTGATCGCGGAAACGGGCTTGTTGCTGCCGCATTGCTTTTAGCAAGTTGTTGTTCTGTTGGCTTCCTCAAGAGTGACAACAGTATCTGCCCTAGAAATTCTTTTTTTATTTGGTGCAGCTAAATCGCAAAAGTCGATTTCCTCTTAGGTTTCTTGAGCTTTGTTGCTGTATTCCACTTAGAAAAACGTTAGCTCGGACGCATAGTTCAATACACTCATAAATGGATATTTTTCCAAAAAGGTTCCGCCAATAATTGTAAATTGGTGATTGATCGCCTTGGCAAATAAGTTGCTAAAACCTTCTGGTGAGGCTTTACTGATCATATTTTTTGGAGGATCGTTTTATGTCGAAGATCAATAGACTTTTCTTTTTCGATACTGTGCGTCTCACGCTGTTTGATGGAAAACTCCAGAAGAAACAGGTCGAAGGATTGACTGGCCTGCTGGATTATTGGGAAAAAAATCACGCAGCGAAGGATGATCGCTGGTTGGCATATGTGTTGGCAACTGCACATCACGAAGTTGACCGCAGGATGCAGCCTATCAAGGAATATGGCGGCGATCGGTATTTTTTTCGGATGTACGATATTCAGGGCGATCGACCGCATGTCGCCCGCGCGCTTGGTAATTTGGCCAAGGGTGATGGGGTGCTTTTTCACGGACGAGGGTTCGTGCAACTGACGGGGCGCGCCAATTATGCTGATTGGCAGAAACGTTTGGGTATCGACCTGACAAGTAGCCGTGCCAAGGCGGATCAGGTGCTCAAGCTCAAGGTTGCGACGCAAATTCTGTTTGAAGGCATGATCAAGGGCACGTTCACCGGTAAAAAACTGGGGGATTATTTCATGAATGTGAAGCAGGATTGGGAAGGTGCGCGGCGCATCATCAACGGCACGGACAAGAAAAAGCTGATCGCTTCCCATGCCAAGGCATATTACGCGGCCATTTCGTATACCACCGCTTGACCGGAAATTCTTTTGGGCTTTACCCGGTCAATGAAGGCGCAAGAAAGCGCCTTCATTTAGTGTAATAAGGTCGTTTTATGGTATGATCCGGGTGTATTTTACACCCTCAAGCGAGGCTCCGGCCATCGCGCCAGCCTGCCCAAAGATCACAGCCACCACCGGCGAGTTGAGTGCCGTGGTTTCTGCCCGAAGGTTCTCACCCTCGTCCTTGAAGACATATTCGATATCAGCCCCGGCGGCCCAACCCGACGAGCGGCGGAAATTTGAAAGTGCATCTTCGGTCATGAAAAACAGAACGTGCGAGAACTGCTGCCCACCGATCTGCAATCCAAAGCTGCCTTTGGTTGCGGAATAGTAATCCACGGTCGATCCATTGATCCGCAATGCTCCGCGACCAAAACCGCCACCCACGCCAAACCCGGCCTCGGTAATCAGAGGCATGACCAGTGTGCCTGCGGATTTCGCGGCGACGTCCTGGACGTTAGGGTAGGTGGTGTAGAGGTAGTTGAGAGTGGAATCGACCCGCGCATCGATGCGCGCGCCGCCTTGACTGCCGACGCCGTTATTGCATGCGGCGGTAAGGCCCGCGCCTGCAAGAGCGGCCAGCGTGAAGCTGCGTCTGGTGAAATTGCTCATAGGTTTGCCTGTTTGGTTGCCTGACTTGAATGCCGATGTTTTTCCTCACCGGTCTACCGCCAGAGTATAGGGGGCAAATCAGCCTCTGTCACTATGGATTGTGGGCGTAACAGGATATGATGGCGGTTGGAACAAGAACAGCTCGCCGCCATCCGTCGCATACAGAAAACCTTGTTGTACAATGTTTTGGATCGATCGACCGAGCCAATAGCTAAGATGTAAGGTTCAACCTAGTGCTTTGGCCACAGCAGGCGCGAAATAGGTCAGCACGCCGTCACAGCCAGCCCGTTTAAAGGCCATCAGGCTTTCCAGCATCGCGCGATCACCGTCGATCCAGCCGTTCTGCGCCGCCGCCATGATCATCGCGTATTCGCCCGAGACTTGATAGGCATAGGTTGGTGCGCCAAAATTGTCTTTGACCCTGCGACAGATATCCAGATAGGGCATGCCGGGTTTGACCATGACCATGTCCGCGCCTTCGTTCAGGTCGCGTTCAACCAACCGCAGGGCCTCATCCGAGTTGGCAGGATTCATTTGGTAGGTTTTCTTGTCTCCCTTCAGCGCACCTGACGCACCGACCGCATCGCGGAACGGACCGTAAAAGGCGCTGGCGTATTTGGCGGCATAGCTGAGCAGCAGCGTGTTCTTATGTCCGGCGGCTTCGAGCGCAGTTCGAATGGCGCCAATGCGGCCATCCATCATGTCCGAAGGACCGATAATGTCGACTCCGGCTTCGGCTTGGGAAAGAGCCTGCTTTACCAGCGCCTCAATCGTTTCATCGTTAACGATTTCGTCTCCCACGACAAAACCGTCATGGCCGGTGTCAGAATAGGGGTCAAGCGCCACATCGGTCATGACCGCAATCTCGGGCACGGCATCCTTGATGGCACGTGTCGCGCGATTGGAAAGATTGTCTGGGTTCCAGGCCTCGGCGCAATCGGCGGTGCGGTTTTCATCGGATGTGTAGGGAAACAGGCAAATAACAGGAATACCCAGATCGGCGGCTTCGCGCGCGGCCTGCACTACCTTGTCAACGCTGCGACGCAAGACGCCGGGCATCGAGGGCACGGGCTCTTCCACGCCGTCGCCTTCGCGAACAAAAACGGGCCAGATCAGGTCTGCCGGGCTTAGGGTGTTTTCAGCTACCAGCGCGCGAATTGCGGCGGATTGGCGGGTGCGGCGCAGGCGTGTTGCGGGGAAGGGGGCTTGGCTCGGGCGCATGGGACGGCTTTCGATGATGTTGCTGATTTCTGAGTGGCATGGAATTTCACGCATCTCAAGGGTAGGAATTGCCGCGCCGCGACGCTAAGAGGGGCGCTAGAGTGACATCAGAGGCGCGGCAGTGGACTGGTATCAGAGTGTATTCGAGTTAATTGACATGCGCAGTTTCAGCAACCTGTGGTTCTGGATTGCGTTGGCGGTGATGTGGTCATCGACCAGTCATTGGGTGTTGGGTGTGCCGTGGGACATGGCGCAACGCGCACGCAAGGAAGATGATGTGCAGGGGGTTACCGATTTTGAAGATCTGGTACGAATCTATACGAACCGCATCCTTTATATTGCGGATACATCCGGGCTGCTTCTGGCGGGGTTTGTCTGTTTCATTCTGACGGTGCTGCTGTTGATGGGATTTGTCTATCGCCATGAATTTGCGCAGGCTGTATTTTTGCTGGCCTTTCCGATGAGTCAGGTTGGACTTCTTTCTGTTGTCACAGCACGGCGCATCCGGCGCGACAAGCTACGAGGCAAGGAACTATATAAGCGGCTATACCGGCACCGGATCATCACCCAGGTGATTGGCATGCTGTCGATCTTTGTGACCGCCATGTGGGGTATGTTGCAGAACTTGTCAGTCGGTGTTTTAGGCGGCTAACGGATAGCAACAAGGCGCGGTGGACGCTTGGCATGGGTGGATCAGAACATATCACGGTGGGTGGTGCGCCCGAAGGGTTTGACGCCCGCCTGATCCTGAAAGAGGTGACCCGGCAAGGTGCGCCCGTTGTTCATATCGCCCGCGATGATAAACGCATGGCCGCCATGGCCGAGGCATTGCGCTTTTTCACCCCTGACATGCCAGTGATGCAGTTTCCCGGTTGGGATTGTCTGCCGTATGATCGGGTCTCGCCCAATGCCGATACCTCAGCCGCGCGGATGGCCACGTTGGCCGGGCTGGTGCACGGCATGCCAGACCGATTTATTCTGCTGACAACGTTAAACGCCGCGACGCAAAGACTACCATCGCGCAGCGTATTGAAAGAGGCGGCGTTCAGCGCCCATGTCGATCAGCAACTGGATGAAAACGCTTTGCGCTCATTCTTGACGCGGATGGGCTTTTCCCAGGCGCCCACTGTGATGGAACCCGGCGACTTTGCCGTTCGTGGGGGGATCATCGACATCTACCCGCCGGGCGATACCGGCCCGGTGCGATTGGATATGTTCGGCGATGTGCTGGATGGCATCCGTCGCTTTGATCCGGCCACTCAACGAACGATCGAAAAGTTAAAGATTATCGAACTGGCACCGGTATCCGAGGTTATTCTGGATGAGGCCGCGATTACTCGGTTCCGGCAGAATTACAGGATCGAGTTTGGCGCAGCGGGCACCGATGACCCCTTGTACGAAGCGGTGAGTGCGGGGCGCAAGCATCAGGGTGTTGAGCATTGGTTGCCGTTTTTTCATGATCGACTGGAGACACTCTTCGACTACTTGCCAGGGGCCACGATCACGTTGGATGACCAGGTGACACCGGCACGATTGGCCCGTTGGGACGGCGTTGCCGATCAGTACGAGGCACGAACCCATGCGCTGGCACAGAAAACTCGGGGCGATACGGTCTACAAGCCTGTGCCGCCGGGCCTTCTATATCTTGATGACGCGGCCTGGGACGATGCGATCAACGGCCACCGGTTGCTGCAACTGGCTCCCTTGCCGCAGGCCCTTGGCCCCGGTGTGATTGACGCGAGTGGCCGGATCGGGCGGAATTTCGCACCGGAGCGCCAGATGGAATCGGTGGCTCTTTTTGGCGCTCTCAAGACCCATATCGACGCAAAACTGGCATCGGGCCCGGTTCTGGTTGCGGCTTATTCCGAGGGCGCGCGCGAGCGTCTGGAAGGCCTCTTGGAAGATGAGGGCATGATCGGTGCGGTGACGGTGAAGGATGCGACCCGGATCGGCAAGACCGGTCTGCATCTGGCTGTTTGGGCATTGGAACAGGGGTTCGAGGCCCCTGATCTGACGGTGATCGCGGAACAGGATATTCTGGGCGACAGGTTGATCCGCGCGCCGAAGAAGCGCCGCCGGGCCGAGAATTTCCTGACCGAGGCGCAGGCGCTGAGCGCTGGTGACTTGGTGGTGCATGTCGACCACGGGATCGGACGGTATCATGGGTTGGAAGTGATCACCGCTGCCGGGGCGGCGCACGAATGCTTGGTGCTGGAATATGCCGAGGAATCGCGTCTTTACCTGCCGGTCGAAAACATCGAACTGCTGTCAAAATACGGTCACGAGGAAGGTTTGTTGGACCGGTTGGGCGGCGGCGCGTGGCAAGCTAAGAAGGCCAAGCTGAAAGAACGCATTCGCGAGATGGCCGACAGGCTGATCCGCATCGCCGCTGAACGCGCCCTGCGCAGCGCTCCCGTGCTGGAGCCCGAACATCACGCCTGGGAGGAGTTTTCCGCGCGCTTCCCCTATCAGGAGACCGACGATCAGCTGCGCGCCATCGAAGACGTGATGGCGGATCTCGAAGCCGGTACACCGATGGACCGGCTGATCTGTGGCGATGTCGGTTTTGGCAAGACCGAGGTGGCGATGCGTGCGGCCTTTGTTGCCGCCATGTCCGGCATGCAGGTGGTGGTGATCGCACCGACGACGTTGTTGGCACGGCAGCACTACCAGAGTTTTTCGGAACGATTCCGCGGTTTTCCGGTTTCTGTCAAGCCGCTGTCACGGTTCGTATCTGCCGGCGAGGCCGCAAAAACGCGGGACGAACTGGCGCGCGGGCAGGTGGATATCGTCGTGGGAACGCATGCGCTTTTGGCCAAGGGCATCCGGTTCAAGAACCTTGGTCTGCTGGTGATTGACGAAGAACAACGGTTTGGCGTGGGCCACAAGGAGCGGCTGAAGCAATTGCGCAGTGACGTGCATGTGCTGACCCTGACCGCCACGCCGATCCCCCGGACGCTGCAACTGTCCTTGTCAGGAGTTCGTGACCTGAGCATCATCGGGACGCCACCGGTGGACCGCCTGTCGATCCGCACCTATGTCAGCGAATTCGATACAGTCACGATCCGCGAAGCGTTGCTGCGCGAACATTACCGCGGTGGGCAGTGCTTTTACGTTGTCCCGCGGATTTCAGACCTGCCGGAGATCGAAGATTTCCTGAAAACGCAGGTGCCCGAGATCAGCTATGTGATCGCGCATGGCCAGATGGCGGCTGGAGAGTTGGATAGCCGCATGAATGCCTTTTATGACGGCAAGTATGATGTGCTGCTGGCCACGACAATTGTCGAATCGGGGCTTGATATTCCTACTGCCAATACGATGGTCATTCACCGGGCGGATATGTTTGGCCTCAGCCAGCTATATCAGATTCGGGGGCGCGTAGGGCGCTCGAAAACCCGTGCCTATGCCTATCTGACGACCAAACCCCGGATGCGTCTTACCCCAACGGCGGAAAAGCGGCTGCGCGTGCTGGGCAGCCTGGATACACTGGGGGCGGGCTTTACCCTGGCCAGCCAGGATCTGGATATTCGGGGGGCTGGCAACCTTCTGGGCGAAGAACAATCCGGGCAGATGCGCGATGTGGGGTACGAACTCTATCAGTCGATGCTGGAAGAGGCGATTGCCAAGATCAAGGCCGGAGAACTCGAAGGGTTAAGCGATGCTGATGATCAATGGGCACCGCAAATCAATCTGGGCGTGCCGGTCCTGATCCCGGAATCTTTTGTGCCTGATCTGGATGTGCGCCTGGGGCTATATCGCCGTCTCAGCGGGTTGCAACGCAAGGTGGAGCTGGAAGGCTTTGCCGCCGAACTGATTGATCGCTTTGGCAAACTGCCGCGCGAGGTCAACATGCTGATGCTGATCGTGCGGATCAAGGCGATGTGCAAAAAGGCAGGTATTGCAAAGCTGGACGGTGGTCCCAAGGGCGCAACGATCCAGTTTCATAATGACAAGTTCGCCTCGCCCCAGGGATTGGTCCAGTTCATTCAGGATCAACGCGGGCTGGCGAAGGTGCGCGACAACAAGATCGTGGTCCGGCGCGACTGGAAGAAAGAAGGCGACAAGATCAAGGGTGCCTTCGCCATCGCACGTGATCTGGCCGAAAAGGTCGTGGCAGAGAAAAAGCGCGCCAAACCCTAAATCTCTAACGTAGGTTCGGCCGACTTTTGCAGGGTGAGTCGGACCGTTTCCAGTGCCCAATTTCACTTTTGGTCGCCAACCGCGCGGTTATTGAACTATAGTGATGTCTAATTCCCACGGTAAATCGACGATTTTTTTATGTAATCCGCAAAACCAGGTGTCGCCAATCTGGCCTAATTTCAAAGTCAAACTGGCCCTATTGGATTGCCCGGTAAATGCCGTAGATGACGCTAGAAGTTACCATCGTCAAACCCCGCAAAAACGGGTTGATCAATGGCTCTGATCGAAGCGCGACCGCAAAGAAAGGCAGCGCTTGCCGACCCTGAAATCACACTGCTTTCCTGGAGAACTGGAAATGTCCAATACCCTGACCGCCCAAGACCTCTCTGACACATTCGATGCCTTCAACCGGCATGATGTGGATGGCGTCATGACCCATTTTGCCGACGATTGCGTATTCTACACCGTTGGCGGCCCCGAGGCCTATGGCGCGAAAATCGAAGGCGCCGAGGCGATCGCCAAGGCGTTCTCGGCCGTTTGGGCAGGCATGAAAGATGCCCATTGGGATCACCACAGCCATTTTGTGCATGGCGACCGCGCGGTTTCGGAATGGACCTTTTCGGGGACCGACGCCGAGGGCATGCGGGTCGAAGCGCAGGGCGCTGACCTCTTCACTCTGCGCGACGGCAAGATTGTCGTCAAACAAGCCCTGCGCAAATCGCGCCCACCTTTTAAAGTATAAGTAATCCTGCACTCTCTGACAGACTGGATGAGAAAAATGCCTGATACAATGCGACCCCGTCACTGGCCCAAGGCCACTTATGACCCCAAATACGATCCGATCATTGATGCGGGCCCTGGTCATAACCGTGACCATGCGCCAACCTATTGGATCGGAACCGCTGGCCCGTTGCCCGAGGATGACGGCCCTGTTTCGGGTGACATGGATGTGGATGTGGTTGTTATCGGATCTGGCTATACCGGTCTGTCAACCGCTATTCACCTTGCAAAAGAGCATGGTATCAAGGCCACCGTTCTAGAAGCTAACACGGTTTCTTGGGGATGTTCGACTCGCAATGGCGGACAGGCACAGATCTCGTCTGGGCGCCTGAAGCGGTCGCAATGGATCAAGCGTTGGGGAGTAGATGTCGCCAAGAAAATGCACGGTGAGGTTTGCGAAGCCTTTGAGCTTTTTAACGACCTGATCAACTCGGACGACATCGACTGTGATCCGCAAACCGGCGGGCATTTCTATATTGCCCACCGCGAAAAAGTCATGCCGAACCTTCAGGCCGAAAGTGACCTGCTGAACAAGACATTCGGCTACGGCTCGCGGGTCATGGGTCGGGATGAATTGCACGAGACATTCGTGAAGGACAACGAAGCAGCCGGCGCCATGTGGGAGCCGGACGGAACCTGCATTCATGCGGCAAAACTGGCATTCAGCTATGTGCGTCTCGCGCGGAAACTGGGCGCGACGATACACACTGCCAGCCCGGTCATGGGATGGAAGGTCGTCGACGGGGTGCATCACCTGACAACACCCGGTGGCACCGTGCGGGCCCGCGCCGTCGCCTTGGCGACCGCCGGATACACGCCCCCGGGGTTGAACTACCGCACCAAGCACCGGCTGATGCCGATCCTGTCGAATTCGATCGTGACACGCCAGTTGACCGATGAAGAGAAAGCAGAATGTGGTTTTCAGACATCGTCACCGCTGACCGACACCCGGACACTGCGCCATTATTATCGCTACCTGCCGGATGGTCGGGTGCAGATCGGCAGCCGCAGTGCCATCACCGGTCGTGATGCCGAGAACCCGAAACACTTGGCGTTGCTGCGCAAGGGGTTGCACCGCAAATTCCCGGCGCTGACGGATATCGACCTTGATTATTCCTGGTGGGGATGGGTTGACGTGAGCCATGATATGATGCCGCGGATATATCAGCCAGATCCCGACCGAACCGTCTATTACGCGATGGGTTACGGTGGCAACGGGGTCATGTATTCGGCGCAGGCTGGCAAACGGCTGGCACAGATCGTGGCAGGCAAGAAGATCGAAGTCGACCTGCCTATCTTCAATTCGCCGCTGCCAAGTCACGGCGTGCTGACACCGTTCCGCCGCATGGGCCAGCGCATCATGTATCCCTATTACTATGTCAAGGATGAGATCCTCTGAGCCCTCGACAGCTGGCGTAGTTATCAATGGAATGGGTCCGGTGTTCGCGCCGGACCCATATGGCTTGAAAGATGAAGGAGCAGGACAGAATGGGAAAATCCGTTATCAATTTCGCAACGCACGAGGGCCGCGCTGGACAGCGCCGCCTTGCTGATCTGCCTGACCGTGTGGTCGAAGGCGACCCACAGCATGAAACCGTGTCACATTTCGAAAGCGATGATGGCAGCGTTCTGGCTGGCACCTGGACCAGCACGCCTGGCAAGTGGCACGCTTTCACCGATCGCGACGAGTTCTGCTATATCATTTCTGGTCACTGTCAACTGATATCAGATGCGGGCGAGGTCCAGGATTTCCAGACCGGCGACGCGTTTTTGATCCCGAATGGGTTCAAAGGCTTCTGGAACGTTATCGAGACCACGACGAAACACTATGTGATCCGCGACTATGCAATTTCTTGATGCGTCTGACGGAATTCTTTTCAACGGTCGTTGCAACAACGTGAATACCGATCCCCGTCGTTACCGACGAGTGTGGACGCCCCGGAGCATCCGGCAAGTGCAAGCCCTGAGAGGGTGATGAGGAGAAGGAATTTTGAGCGCGGCATGGGTGCCTCCAGTCTGATCAAATAGCAGCGAAATGCTGTTTTCTGACCTTCATCTGGGGCGATTGCGTGATGAAAAAATATCTGATCGCCGCAAGGTGAAAAAAACCTCACGCCGGGTGACGCGGTCGGCATCAAAACTTGAGCGAATTTACGCTGATGTGTCGCCCTCGACCGGTTTCGCGCTGTCACGCTTGGCCTTGTAAGCCTTCACACGTTGAGTCAGCAGGGCCTTGGCCTTGATATTGGCACGGCGCACGCGGATCGAGGTCAGAAATGCCTCTTCCGCCGTCTGTGATGTCGCACCCAGCACCTTGACCAGGTCAGCGATAATATCCTCATCCCCGGTGGCGTCGATATACTTGATCGTATCGCTCGCCAGATCGTCGGCCATATCTTCGGTCACGCCCATGCGTTCACCGTGTGTTTTCGGTCAGACGACGTTTGACGTATGTGGTCACGTTGTCGATCATCGTGTCCATGTAAGGTTCTTCAAAAAAGTGGCCCGAGCCGTCAATCTCGGTATGGGTGATGGTGATGCCCTGCTGTTCGTGTAGCTTGTTCACCAGTGCCACGGTATCGGGTGGCGGCGCAACGCGGTCGTTCGAACCGTTGATGATCAGACCCGAGGACGGGCAAGGCGCCAGGAAAGAGAAATCATACATGTTGGCGGGAGGTGAGACCGAAATAAATCCGGTGATCTCGGGCCGACGCATCAGAAGTTGCATGCCGATCCAGGCGCCAAAGCTGAAGCCAGCCACCCAGCAATGTTTCGAATTGTTATTCATCGATTGCAGGTAGTCGAGAGCGGAGGCCGCATCTGACAATTCACCTACGCCCTGGTCGTATTCACCCTGACTGCGACCCACCCCACGGAAATTGAACCGCAGCACGGTAAATCCCATATTGTAGAAAGCGTAATGCAGGTTGTAGACAACCTTGTTATTCATCGTTCCGCCAAATTGCGGATGCGGATGCAGCACGATCGCAATTGGGGCGTCTTTTTCTTTTTGCGGATGATAGCGGCCTTCTAGACGGCCTTCGGGGCCGGGAAAAATTACCTCGGGCATGTTGTGCCTGTGTCTCCCATAAGAGGTGCCGGGATATTCTTGACGAAATCTCTCAAGCACCTTAGAACAATTCTAAGTTCCGGGCTGTGCCGGAAGCGCTGCAAGCGAGATAAGGCTTGTGTAGCGGCAGGTCAATCAATTCGCGGGGGAATGGGCCATGAAACTTAGCACCAAGGGCCGTTATGCCATGGTTGCGCTTGCTGACATAGCCCTGCAATCAGGTGATGCGTTGGTCACGCTTGGCGAGATTTCCAAACGCCAGGACATCTCTTTACCCTACCTCGAGCAGCTATTCGTCAAGTTACGGCGGGCTGATCTGGTGACGTCGGTTCGAGGCCCTGGCGGCGGCTACCGGCTGGCACGGTCAGCGTCGGATATCCGGGTGTCGGACATATTGGCAGCTGTTGATGAAACCGTTGATGCGCTACACAAAGGGGCAGGGGCTTCAGGTGCGGCATCGGGCTCCAAGGCGCAATCGATGACAAATCGGCTATGGGAAGGTCTGAGCGCCCATGTCTATGTGTTCTTGCACCAGACAAGGCTGAGCGATGTGGTCGGCAATGGATTGGCCCCCTGTCCAGCAGTGCCGCACCTTTTTGATGTGGTCGACGAAGAATGAGCGATTTGTGCAACAAAGGTATTGCGCCGTCTTCGGTACCATCGGGGGGTGCCCCAACCTGCGCGTACGTTGGGCGATCGTTATTCATCAAAGATAAAGGCTGGGGCCTGCTTTAGATGGGTCGGGTTTATCTGGATTATAATGCAACTGCGCCGCTGCGACCTGAGGCTCGCGAGGCAATGCTGCGGGCAATGGATGTGGTGGGAAACCCCTCAAGTGTGCATGGCGAAGGGCGCGCGGCTAAGGCAATCGTCGAGCGCGCGCGGGCGCAGGTTGCCAATGCCGTTGGATGCAAGCCGCAGGAAGTTGTTTTTACATCTGGTGCGACCGAGGCGGCGCGCGTGCTTTCAGTGCGTTCTATAGTGGGCTCTGTGGTTGTTCAGAATACAGCACATGATGCCCTATGGTCCTACGCTGCTTTTACGCCAGAGACTGAGCAACAACCTGACTCTGGAAATGTATTTGCGATGGGATTGGCAAACTCCGAGACGGGCGTGATCAGTGATTTGCCTGTGCGTGTTGAAGGTCAGTTTTGCGATGATGATTATCGAGCTGACCTGCTCTTGATCGACATCACCCAAGCTATTGGGCGCGTGCCGTTTTCGTTTGCCTGGTCAGGGGCCGATTTCGCGGTTTGCTCAGCGCATAAACTTGGCGGGCCCAAGGGGGTTGGTGCCCTTGTCGTAAAAGAGGGTCTTGATGTGTCTTCTTTGGCGTCTGGCGGTGGTCAGGAGATGGGCCGTCGTTCCGGCACCGAAAACGTTGTCGGCATCGCTGGCTTTGGGGCTGCGATTGACGCAGCGATGCGCGACCTTGCTGACGGGAAGTGGCAGCAAGTCGAAAAACTTAGAAACATTCTAGAATCATCTATTGAGGAATCGGCGAAAGAGACTATTTTTGTCGGGAAATCGGAAAAACGCCTGCCGAACACCTCTTGTCTGGCTGTTCCAGGATGGAAGGGCGAGACGCAGGTGATGCAGATGGATTTGGCTGGTTTTGCCATCTCTGCCGGCAGCGCCTGTTCAAGCGGGAAGGTGCGCGAAAGCCGGGTTTTGCGAGCGATGGGATATGACACAGAGATCGCGCGATCCGCGATCAGGGTAAGCCTTGGGCCCGAAACGACCGAGGATGAAATTTACCGCTTTGCCAAGACCTGGCTTAAGCAGTTGGACAAGCATCGCGCCCGCGCGGCGTGATACCGAGAGGAGATTAGCATGGCGGTACTTGACGAACCCCAAGTGAAAGAAGGTGTCGATCAGGAAACGGTCGATGCGGTACGTGAGGTTGGTGGCGCCTACAAATACGGTTGGGAAACCGACATCGAGATGGAGTATGCTCCCAAAGGGCTGACACCGGATATCGTGCGTTTGATCAGTGAAAAGAACGAAGAACCAGAGTGGATGACCAACTGGCGGCTGGAAGCCTATGAGAGATGGCTGACCAAGGAAGAGCCCGATTGGGCAATGGTCGACTATCCCGAAATCGACTTTCAGGACCAATATTACTATGCCCGGCCCAAGTCGATGGAGGTTAAGCCGAAATCGCTGGATGAGGTGGACCCAAAACTTTTGGCGACCTATGAAAAGCTGGGCATTCCACTGAAAGAACAGTTGATCCTTGCAGGTGTGGAGGGGGCGGAAAACGCGCCCGCTGAGGGACGCAAAGTAGCCGTGGATGCAGTGTTTGATTCCGTTTCTGTCGGCACAACCTTTCAGGCCGAATTGAAAAAGGCCGGTGTGATATTTTGTTCAATCTCGGAAGCGATCCGGGAGCATCCCGAACTGGTTAGGAAGTATCTCGGTTCAGTTGTGCCGGTCTCGGACAATTTCTATGCCACGCTGAATAGCGCGGTGTTCTCGGACGGATCGTTCGTCTATGTGCCGCCGGGGGTGCGCTGCCCAATGGAGTTGAGCACCTATTTCCGGATCAATGCAGAAAATACCGGCCAGTTCGAACGTACGCTGATCATTGCAGCCAAAGGCTCTTACGTCAGCTACTTGGAAGGTTGCACGGCCCCGCAGCGCGACACCTCGCAACTTCATGCGGCGGTTGTCGAAATCATCATCGAAGAAGACGCCGAGGTTAAGTACTCGACCGTGCAGAATTGGTATCCTGGTGACGAAAACGGCAAGGGTGGGATTTATAACTTTGTGACCAAACGCGCCGATTGTCGGGGCGATCGGGCTAAGGTGATGTGGACACAGGTGGAAACAGGCTCGGCGGTTACGTGGAAATACCCCAGTTGCATCCTTCGCGGGAATGAATCGCAGGGCGAATTCTATTCAATCGCCATCGCAAACAACTATCAGCAAGCCGATACCGGCACCAAGATGATCCATCTGGGAAAGAACACCCGCTCACGGATCGTGTCCAAGGGCATCAGCGCCGGCCATGCGCAGAATACGTATCGGGGTTTGGTGTCCATGCACCCAAAGGCAAAGGAAAGTCGGAACTACACGCAATGCGACAGTTTGCTGATCGGCGATAAATGCGGGGCTCATACGGTGCCTTACATCGAGGTCAAGAATAACTCGTCTCGCGTAGAACATGAGGCGACCACATCGAAGGTGGATGACGACCAGATGTTCTATTGCCGTCAACGCGGTATGGACGAGGAAGAAGCCGTCGCACTGGTCGTGAATGGGTTCTGCAAGGACGTGTTACAGGCGCTGCCGATGGAATTTGCGATGGAAGCACAACAGCTTGTAGCAATTTCGTTGGAAGGGTCCGTGGGCTGATCGAATGGCAGTTCCTTTATCCCAAAAGCTTGCAGCAGCGCTGCCCTATGTGATGCCGGTTGTTGGTGGTTTGATCGGGATCGCGTGGATTAACACAACGGCGCATGGCAACCCATTGTTGGGTATCGCGGTTGGTGCGCTGTCAGGGTGGGCAATAGCCTATTTACTGTTGAAACTTCTCGATCGCGGCGCGTAAGCGCAATGCATTCGTAATCTGGAGCCTGTTCATGATCATCACCACAACTCCGAGCGTAGAAGGGCGCAAGATAACTGAATATTGTGGCATTGTCGTTGGGGAGGCGATCATGGGTGCGAACGTCGTGCGCGACGTGTTCGCATCGATCACGGATATCGTTGGTGGTCGTTCCGGAGCGTATGAATCGAAACTGCAAGATGCGCGTGACACAGCCCTCTTTGAGCTGGAAGAGCGAGCGCGTTCCAAAGGTGCGGATGCGGTTGTAGGGGTCGATCTGGATTACGAAGTTGTGGGTCAGTCGATGTTGATGGTCAGTGCATCAGGCACGGCCGTGGTGCTGGCCCGGGAGTGACGCGAATGACCGTCAACGCAACCGAAGGAGGTCTGATGACGCGATTGGATTATCCGGCGCAAGAGGCCGCTCTCAGTAATGATGAGCGCACACGGCGCGAAGAAGAAACGGAATGGCAGATTCAAAAGATGAACGCCGCGAAATGAGTGCAGGCGAAGGCCTGAAAAAGAATTTCTGGGGCAAGTGAAGAGCTACCCCAAGACAGAAGGAAGTGAAGAAGATGCTGGAAATCACAGATCTACACGTTGATCTTGAAGAGGAAACCAAGACAATTCTCAAGGGTGTAAACTTGAGCGTTGAGGCGGGCAAGGTTCATGCAATCATGGGCCCTAATGGCTCGGGCAAATCCACACTCAGCTATGTTCTGTCAGGACGCGATGGATATGAGGTCACCAAAGGTGCGGCTTCGTTGGACGGCGAGGATTTGCTTGAAATGGAACCGGAAGAACGCGCTGCTGCGGGGCTTTTCCTCGCGTTTCAGTATCCGGTTGAAATCCCCGGTGTTGGCAACATGACCTTCATGCGAACAGCTTTGAATGCACAGCGTAAAGCGCGTGGTGAGGATGAAATGAGCGCTGCGGATTTCCTGAAAATGGTGCGCGAAAAAGCCAAGGATCTGAAGATTGACGCGGATATGCTGAAGCGTCCGGTCAATGTTGGTTTCTCTGGTGGTGAAAAAAAACGCAATGAAATCCTTCAGATGGCCATTCTAGAACCTAAGATGTGCATTTTGGACGAGACAGATTCGGGTCTGGATGTCGATGCGATGAAGTTGGTAGCTGAAGGGGTGAATGCCCTTCGCGGTGCGGGCCGCGGCTTTCTTGTGATCACTCATTATCAGCGCCTGTTGGACCATATCAAACCTGATGTCGTGCACATCATGGCAGATGGCCGGATCGTTAAGACCGGTGGACCGGAACTTGCGCTTGAAGTCGAAAACAATGGTTATGCCGATATCTTGGCGGAGGTGGCGTGATGTCATTGCCTCAGGCAAAACAGGACGCAACAGAGGCACGGCTGGTTTCGATAACTGGGCAGGGTGGCTCCGGTTGGTCGAAAGTTGCGCGCGATGCGGCATTAGAACGGGTCCGGTCAATGGGCCTGCCGACACGGCGTGACGAGTATTGGAAATTCACCAAACCAGAAACTCTGGTTCAAGTAGAAGCTCCGGAAGCAGCGCTGTTTGATGGTGACGACGCAATAATGTTTGACAGCGTTGATCGACTAAAGATTGTTTTCGTTGACGGTCAATACGATGCTGATGCCAGTGATGATCTGGCGCTTGAAGGCGTTACGATCGAAAGACTGTCCGAAGCGACGCAGGCAGATATTCATTGGGCAAAGGACGTCTATGGCGTGCTTGAGACCAATGGGCAGACACCGGTCGAACGCCCCCTTGCCGCTTTGAACACGGCAATGGCCAGCGATGGTATTCTGATGCATGTGACCGGCCGGGTCCGCAAACCGATCAATCTGATTTACAACCATAAATCCACGACATCAGATGCAATCCTGCATCACGTGATCAAGTTGGAAAGAGGCGCGGATCTGACTGTGTTAGAGACCGGCCCAGCCGCCGCGCGCTTTAATAAGACGATGGAAGTGGAGATTGCTGATGGCGCAGGCTTCCACCACGTTCGCGTTCAAGGACGTGATCATGAACGCCGTGCTGTCACCCACATGTTCGCTCGCCTAGGGGCAGAGAGCATATTCAAATCCTTCACAATGACAGCCAATGGTGTTCTGACCCGCAACGAATGTGTGATCGAATTGACGGGCGATGACGCTATCGCCCACGTGGCCGGAGCAGCGATGGGAGATGGTGATTTCCACCATGATGATACGGTGTTCATCACCCATGATGCAGAGCGCTGCGAGAGTCGTCAGGTCTTCAAGAAAGTGTTGCGCAACGGCGCCACCGGCGTGTTTCAGGGTAAGATCCTGGTCAAAGCGGGTGCTCAGAAAACTGACGGCTACCAGATCAGTCAATCACTGCTGCTGGACGAAGACAGCCAGTTTCTGGCCAAGCCTGAACTTGAAATCTACGCGGATGACGTAGTTTGCTCTCATGGTTCTACCAGTGGCGCAATTGACGAAGAGGGGCTGTTTTACCTTCGCGCCAGAGGGGTGCCTAAACCCATCGCGACCGATCTTCTGACATTGGCATTCCTTGCGGAAGCGGTCGAAGAGGTTGAAGACGAAGGTTTACGCGAGGAAATCAACGCTCAGCTCGTGGGCTGGCTGGAACGCAGACGGGGCTGATGCCTGTCGCCGCCGATATAGTAGCAACCTATCGCGGACCACGTCGGGTGATGCGACGCTTGCTTGGCTTGGGCGCGCGCGAAGACCGTGCGCTTGCTGTTTTGATGGCAGCTTGTCTAATCGTCTTCGTGGGTCAGTGGCCGCGTTTGGCACGCGAGGCGCATCTTTCCGGTCAGGAGTTGAACTCGCTTTTAGGGGGGGCATTGTTGGCGTGGATTTTTATAGCGCCACTTATGTTTTATGCTCTGGCCCTGATTAGCCATTTGGCGGCTAAACTGATCGGCGGGCAGGGGACGGGATATGGTGCACGCATGGCGCTTTTCTGGTCATTTCTGGCGGCAAGCCCCCTGATCTTACTACATGGATTGGTCGCAGGCTTTATCGGTCCTGGATTACAGTTGCAGATTGTGGGTGTGTTATGGCTAGTGATCTTTGGCTGGTTCTGGATCATGAACCTGCGTGAAGCGGAATGGGGCAAGGCATGAGCGAAGTGATCGATTTCAAAGGGCTGATACGTCAGTCACTCTTCGCGCCAGCGGATGCGGCTCGACTACTGCTGTCATTGCAGCTGCCACGTCAATGGTTGTGGATGGCGCTTGCGCTGATGTCGGTCCTTAATTCCATCGTCTATTCGATCGGCATAAGGCTTTCGGCACCGACTGATCCTACCGCAATGGCGATGATTCCACCTTTGTTTCAATCCCCATTACTGTTCACCATATTTCTCTTTGGCGGATTGGTGATCACGGTGTTCACCTTGACCTGGGTTGGTCAGAGCATGGGTGGCAAGGCGCAGCTTAGTGATATCTTGGTCGTCATTGCGTGGATGCAGGTACTGCGGCTTTTGTTCCAGGTGGCAGTAACCGTGATGGGTATTCTTTCGGCTCAACTGAGCGCGATGTTTGTGCTGGCCGGATCATTTTGGGGCATCTACATCCTGACCGGCTTTCTGAATACCGCACATGATTTTGGCAATTGGATCAAAGCACTTGGCGTGATGATTCTTGCGGGTATCGCCATGGCCATTGGTCTCACAATGATAATGACCGTTATTGGTGCCACTATTATGGGAGCAGTCTGAGAAATGATGGATCTCGAAAAAATCCGCGCGGACTTTCCTATTCTTAGCCGAGAGGTGAATGGAAAGCCTCTGGTCTATTTGGACAATGGCGCTTCGGCCCAGAAACCGCAGGTGGTGATAGATGCCGTGACCAACGCTTATTCGCATGAATATGCCAATGTACATCGAGGCCTTCACACACTCTCGAATATCGCGACCGAAAAATATGAGGCAGTGCGCGGGATCATAGCGCGGTTTCTTGGCGTGGCAGATGAAGATCAGATCATCCTAAATTCAGGGACAACCGAAGGCATCAACATGGTTGCTTACGGTTGGGCCATGCCACGAATGGAACCAGGGGACGAGATCATTCTGAGTGTCATGGAACACCATGCAAATATCGTGCCCTGGCATTTTCTGCGCGAACGTCAGGGAGTTGTTCTGAAGTGGGTCGATGTAGACGCTACCGGGGCTCTCGACCCGCAAAAGGTGATTGATGCGATTGGCCCCAAAACCAAGCTGATCGCGGTCACGCAGCTGTCGAACGTATTAGGTACGAAAGTGGATGTTAAGGCCATATGCGACGCCGCGCGCGAAATGGGTGTGCCTGTGCTCGTTGATGGCAGCCAAGGGGCCGTACATATGCCCGTGGATGTCGAAGATATCGGATGTGATTTCTATGCCATCACGGGCCACAAACTCTATGGTCCGTCAGGGTCAGGCGCGATTTATGTGCATCAGGACCGATTAGCAGAAATGCAGCCCTTCATGGGCGGTGGGGACATGATCAGGGAAGTTCACAAGGACGGCATCACCTATAACAGCCCTCCTATGAAATTCGAGGCTGGTACACCTGGCATTGTTCAGACCATCGGTTTTGGTGTCGCACTGGAATATATGATGAGTGTCGGCATGGAGGCCATCGCCGCCCATGAGGATGCATTGAGCGCTTATGCCGTGAAACGCTTGACCGGGCTTAACTGGTTGAATTTACAAGGCACAACAGTGGACAAGGCGGCGATTTTTTCATTCACGCTGGACGGGGCCGCGCACGCCCATGACATCAGCACCATTCTGGACAAAAAAGGCGTGGCGGTACGTGCAGGCCATCACTGTGCCGGACCGTTGATGGATCATCTTGGGGTTACTGCAACCTGTCGGGCATCGTTTGGCATGTACAACACCGAATCTGAGGTCGACACATTGATTGATGCATTGGAACTTGCGCACGAGCTTTTTGCCTAAGGTGAAGGCACCTGTTTGGCAACCCTGTTGATTTCATAAAAGTAAATAATATCAATATATTAAGCGTATTTTGGATGATTTGCTCTTCGGCTCAGCGTTGCAGCGTTGCAATCCCGGCACAGCTCCGCCTGTTTTTGCTCAACAAGGATTCGACAATTGGTCTAAGGTGTTGTTAGAGTGCAATTGTTGCCAACAACGGAGAAAAATATGAAACTCTTCAACATCCTGACAGTGATCATGCTCGGCGCATTCCTGACTGCTTGCGCGCAGCAAGAAGAACCCGAGCCCGTAATGGTCGAACCAGAACCGGTTTATGACAAATACGGCAACCCGGTCTAACTGACGACCTAGTTCCGAAAGAATCACTTTAAGCCTGGGTTTGCTTACGCATGCCCGGGCTTTTCGTTTTTGGCCTTTAGTCAAGTTAGCCGCGCGATCAGGAAAGCGGCTTCTATAGGCATTTTCCAATTGAGGCGAGGAAGAGTTTGTCCTATACCGCGCCGCAATGCACCTGTAGCTCAGCTGGATAGAGCGCTGCCCTCCGAAGGCAGAGGCCAGAGGTTCGAATCCTCTCAGGTGCGCCATTTCCCGGATTGTAGAATGAATTATCGGGGCAGGGGATCTTCGTGCTCGGTTTGACCTGCCAACCAGTCCCGGAATTTAGCCAAAGCAGGATCGCTGGACTTCTCTTGCGGCCAAACAAGATAATAGGCGCCGTCTAACTCCGTTGGTTCTCCCCATACAGGTACGAGCCTGCCAGTTGCCAAATCCTGTTCGGCCAAGTAATCCGGCAAAAGCGCTACGCCCAGCCCATGTAATGCCGCTTGAGTGATGGTGGAAAATTGATCGTGAACCGTGCCACTTATTGTTACAGTCTTCTCCCCATGTGCCGCAAACCAATGGTTCCATGCGTCCGGACGTGTTTCTATATGCAGAATGGGTAGTTTCAAAATCTCCTTGGGGTCGCGGATAGGGGCGTCGATCAGACTAGGGGCACAGACCGCGATCACCCGTTCGGTCTTTAATCGTAGATGTTGTGATAAGGGCCAGTCAGCTTTTCCGAAATGTATCGCAGCATCAAAAGGTTCCGTCGCAAAATTAAATGGTTTCAACCGCGTAGTAAGGTTGATTGTGACCTCTGGATGCAATCGGGCAAAATCGGCCAGTCGTGGTACAAGCCAGCGCATACCGAAAGTGGGCAGTATAGCCAGATCAAGACTGCCACCCGATGGGTTCACCGTGAGTTTGAGCGAAGCTTGTGTGATCTGTTGTAACGATTGCCGGATTGTGGCGGCATAGGCGCGCGCATCGGGTGTCAAGACCGTGCCGCGCCCCTGTCGCAGAACCAGCGTCACGCCTAACTGCTCCTCCAATGTTTGCAATTGTCGGCTGACCGCGCTCTGACTAAGTGACAGTTCAGCCGCGACAGCGGTGGCACTGCCCAGACGGTCTAAAGCTTCGATTGCTCGCAGAGACGCGATCGAAGGCAGGAGGCGTCTGGAAGGAGTCATTCTTGCTAATTTCTCATGTAACTTGCGGAATAATCGCTATTCTTGCACCCGAAAGAAGATTATTGTCCAGCTATCCCTGCAACGTCATGCGGAAAACTCATGAAATGGAGTTATTATGACACTCGACGCCCTTACAATGAAAGCCAAAGACGCCCCTGATCTTTCCAAGTTCGACTGGGAAGATCCTTTCCGCTTGTCTGATCAGTTGGAAGAGGACGAACGCATGATCGCTGAGAGCGCTCGTGCCTATGCCCAGGAAAAGCTACAACCGCGTGTAATCAAAGCTTTCAGTGAAGAAGAGACCGACCCCCAAATTTTCCAAGAGATGGGGGAAATGGGGCTATTGGGGACCACAATTCCGGAGGAGTATGGTGGATTGGGCAGCAGCTATGTCAGTTACGGCTTGGTTGCGCGTGAAGTGGAGCGGGTCGACAGCGGATATCGCTCTATGATGTCGGTGCAATCCAGTCTGGTGATGTATCCGATCTACGCTTACGGGTCAGAAGAGCAACGGCAGAAATTTCTCCCCAAGCTTGCCAGTGGAGAATGGATTGGTTGTTTTGGCCTGACCGAGCCTGACGCTGGTAGCGACCCAGCGGGTATGAAAACCCGCGCCGAGAAAACCGAAGGCGGTTATCGCATCACTGGTTCGAAAATGTGGATCTCAAACAGCCCGATCGCCGATGTCTTTGTAATCTGGGCCAAATCGGATGCGCACGACGGCAAGATCCGAGGTTTTGTTCTAGAGAAAGGAACCAAGGGTCTGAGAGCTCCGAAGATCGGCGGCAAACTCTCCCTGCGCGCCTCGATCACGGGCGAAATCGTGCTGGATGGTGTCGAGGTCGGCGAAGAAGCTCTATTGCCTAATGTTCAGGGATTGAAGGGTCCATTCGGTTGCCTGAACCGCGCCCGCTACGGTATCGCCTGGGGCGTCATGGGGGCGGCTGAATTCTGTTGGCACGGCGCGCGGCAATATGGCCTGGACCGCAAACAGTTCAACCGCCCACTGGCACAAACACAGTTGTTTCAGTTGAAGCTGGCTAACATGCAGACGGAAATCGCACTTGGGCTGCAAGCTGCACTTCGGGTCGGTCGACTGATGGACAAGGCCAATGCGGCGCCAGAGATGATCAGCCTGATCAAGCGCAACAATTGCGGCAAAGCACTTGAGATCGCGCGGCATGCTCGTGATATGCACGGTGGCAACGGTATTTCGGAAGAATACCAGGTAATCCGTCACATGATGAACCTTGAAACAGTGAATACGTACGAGGGTACACATGATGTACATGCCTTGATTCTTGGGCGCGCCCAAACTGGCCTGCAGGCTTTCTATTAGAATTATCAATATACTATAGAATAGAGTTAATCCGACGTAATCTCGTTATTCTCCGGTCAGGTGTGCTGATGGCACGCCTGACCATTTTCATGTGCATCAATGAACACGGACCTCGGCATCTGAGCCGTTGCACCGGACGTATAGAAGATTATTTGCTGTTAAGGTCTATGTCCCGGGCGAGGCGGAGAATTTCTATGGCGGTAGCCGAAGCCAGTTTTACCCAAGGCAATCTGATGCGGCATGTGTCGATGATGTCATTCACAGCCAGTCTTGGTTTGATGGCGGTCTTTGTCGTTGACCTGATTGACATCATCTTCATCTCGATGCTGGGGCAGGAAGCCCTGGCAGCTGCGGCGGGTTATGCCAGCACGGTCATGTTTTTTGCCAGTGCAGTAAATATCGGGTTGTCGGTCGCGGCAGGCGCGCTTGTGTCACGCGCGGTCGGGTCGGATGACGAAGTTGATGCTCGTGAATTTGCCACCAGCGTTGCGGTGCTGTCGATTGTGGTGGGGATCATATTGCCGTTGTTGGCGTTGCCCAACATTCAGGGTATTCTGAGTTTGCTCGGCGCGACAGGCGAGGTGGCGGAAAAAGCGGCGCAATACCTGTGGATCATTCTGCCGACAACGATGATTTCTGGACTTTCTATGACGACTGTCGCTGTCTTGCGCGCCTATGGCGATGGATCGCGTGCAATGTATCCTGCGCTTTCAGGAGGGGCAGCAAATGGTCTCCTTGATCCAATCTTTATTTTTGCGCTTGGGTTGGGTCTTCCCGGCGCTGCGATCGCTACGGTGGTTGCGCGTTTTGTCACGCTTGGCATGGCGTTGTATCCGGTGGTCACGCGCTATCAGGCATTCTCAAAGCCACGCCCGCAATGTATCAAGCGAGACGCCACAATTGCCACCCGCATTGCGATACCGGCGGTGCTGGGAACCGTGGCGACTCCTGTGGGCACCGCTATTGTCACTCGTGAAATGGCCAAATACGGCACTGATGCCGTGGCGGGCATGGCGGTGATCAGCCGTATAATCCCAGTAGTTTTTTCTGTAGTGTTGGCGCTTTCCGGTGCCATTGGACCGATCATCGGTCAGAACTATGGGGCAGGGCAGATGGATCGCGTGAAAGAAGCGTTTTGCGACGCACTTAAGTTCGTCGGCATCTATGTCATCCTAGCTGCTGCACTTCTCTTTTTGTTGCGGGAGCCAATTTCGGGCCTGTTCGATGCTACCGGAATGACCAAGACATTGATCTTTCTATTCTGTGGTCCTTTAGCGTTGGCATCGTTTTTTAACGGTGCGATTTTTGTCGCCAACGCGTCGTTCAACAATCTTGGACATCCGGGCTACTCAACATTGATCAACTGGGGGCGCAACACATTGGGTACATGGCCGTTGGTGATTTGGGCTGGCGCTACTTGGGGTGCACCTGGTGTTTTGATCGGGCAAGCCATCGGCGGTGTGATCTTTGCAGGGCTTGCGGTGATGCTTGGACTGAGGGTCATTGCCAAGCCAGAAGAGGACCTGATCCCGATAGGGTTTAAATATCAGGAAGATCGCATTCACACATTGTGCAATCGTTGTGGGCGCTAGGTTTAGCTTTAGTCAATACGTTAAGCGCATAATCAGTATTATGTAAATGTTAGTGGAATACATGGATTTGGATTCGTTGTCACTATTTCCGTTATTTTACAATGCAATACCTGGCATTCTTACTCTAAATACACTCAAATACTTTCATTATTTTGAAACATCTAGAGGCGCTCTGCCACCTAACGATTGTCAAAAAACCGCGAATTTCAAGAACTTGGTGATGGGATGCTCGACAGCGTCAAGCATTACAGTCTAAAAGGACAACGAGGGAAATTTCGCCATGACTTCTATACTTGTACTCAATGGACCCAATCTCAATCTGCTGGGTCAACGGCAGCCTGACGTCTATGGCAGCGCTACGCTCGCCGATATAGAAAAAATGTGCCGGGCTAAGGCAAAGTCTCTGGGCGTCGATCTCGAATTTCGTCAAAGCAATGACGAAGGTGCTCTGCTGGATATGATTCATGCAGCGCGAGGTGTGCATATAGGGATCATTTTGAACGCTGGCGCTTACACGCACACGTCAATTGCCTTGCGCGATGCAATCAGTTCGGTCGAGTTGCCAGTGATTGAATTGCACCTCTCGAACATACACGCCCGTGAAGAATTTCGTCATCATTCCTACATAAGCGGCGTTTCGTTGGGCATGATCTGTGGGTTTGGCGCTGCCGGGTATCCGATGGCTGTCGAAGCGCTGCACCGACACCTTGGGGGCGCAGGATGATTCCAACAACGCAAATCAATCGCCTGCTCAATACGCCCAGTATCGAAGAGCTCTGGGATATGCATACCAAGAGCATGGCGTCTTATGGTTTTGACCGTCTTATCTATGGCTATACGCGGTACCGCACCGCGACATCACTCGGCGATCCTGAAGATTTTGTGTTACTGACAAATCACGCGCCGGATTACACCGACGTATTCATCGGACAAGGATTATTCTTTCATGCACCTATGGTCCGATGGGCGCTGGAGCATGATGGGGCCTGTTCGTGGTCGGTTTTGAAAATGATGATAACTTCGGGCGCCATGACAGAACAGGAAGCCAAGGTGTTGGAGTTCAATCAATCCAAGAGCGTGACAGCCGGATACTCTGTCAGCTTCAAATCCATTTCACCAAGGACCAAAGGGGCCATTGCACTTACAGCTCGTGAGGGTTTGGATCAGGATGAAGTCGACGCTATTTGGGACGAACATGGTGATGACATTATTGCTCTGAACAACATGGCCCATCTGCGTATCCTGTCCCTGCCCTATACTGCGCCGGGACGTACCTTGACCAAACGCCAGCGCGAAGTTTTGGAATGGGTTGGAGACGGAAAAACCATCCAGGACATCGCCATGTTACTGGAATTGACACCCGCCACGGTTGAGAAACATTTGCGTCTGGCGCGTGAAGCACTCAGTGTCGAAACCACCGCACAGGCGGTTCTAAAAGCAGCTTTTCAGAATCAAATGTTCGTCATTGATACATAATACTCGTAAAACGAGAGTATTGTTTCCAACAAAAACATAAATTTACGCCTTGGTAAGGAAATCCAGACTTTCGTTACCTAGCGTAAAATAGCAATATGGTGATGTTCCGTGAGTGGTGGCTTTATAGCCCGGGAACATCGGATCCGGAACCTCTGTGATATCAGGGCACTCGGATCTGCCGGTCCTACCGGATGTCGGCCACTGGTCTTATTGATCGGGTCAGTGGTCGGCGCTTACCAGACTGTCGTTTCATCCCCAATTTTAGGGCAGTCTTCTACTACCGCGGTGTCGCTTTTTAGGGCGACACCGCAACCGTTTGACGGGCTTGCCCCCCCCTGCCCCGTCACATGTTCGGGAAGTAATCCTGGCATGTTCCTTCACGGTAGACGTCCGCAGTGCAACAATGAAGACCGCCACCAAACGCATATGCATCGCGCAGTTCGACCTCCACCACATTCAGTCCCAGCTTATCCATCTGCTCGGCCTGATATACTTCGGATTTCTCGACACAGACGGTTTTGGGATCAAGCACCAGTACGTTCATGCTGAGCCAAGTGGAAGAATAGCAAAGCGGTGGCGGAGCATTATGCGCGGGTTGCGCCGCATCCACGATCTCCCAGTCATTATCGCTGAACATTTTGCGCTGCTCGTCAGGTAGACGGCGCTGCGGGTTATTCAGGATCAGGCCTGGGCGCAAAGGTGTAAATGTTGCGTCGATATGGATCGGATACGGATCACCAGGAAAGTTGACGGTATGTATTCGGTGATCCGGGAAATGGCGGCGAATCCATTCAATGCCCTTAAGGTTGGTTGTGAACCCGTGCTGAACCACCAGATCGCGGCCAAACCGCAGGACATCAGCTGCGTCAAACAAGGGTTCTTCCTCTGTGGTAACAAAGAATTTTTCTGCGGCCCATTGCAGGCGCTTCTCCACACCGATTTTGTCCGAAAGATAATCGGGATGATAATCTGCATCGGTCAAACGTGGCTTGGGCGCGCATTCGTGGCGGAAATTCGGGTCTTCGTTGAAATACCGCTGCATCAGCGGGCGATAATTGAGGTACTCGAACCATCGGCAGCGGTACGACATCGTGGCTTCGAGCATTTCCGACCCGACCGTCAGCAAAACATCACGCGGTGGCATGCAACCAAATTGGCTATCCGTATGAAAATCCGGCGTCGTTGCGGGCTGGCTATGGTCAATAGAAATTGGACGATCCACGCGGATGCCGCGCTTTTCCAACATCGACGCGAAGTTATCCAGAAGCTCATTCGCGCGGTCGATGGTTTCCTGCGGGCGGCGGCCCCATTGGCCGCGCATATCGCTATCCTCGGGCACCTTGGCGTCCAGCGCAGGTTCTTCCGGCGGGATGTGACAATCATCCGCGCGGCCTACGATCACATGTTTCAGTGGATCCCACTCGTTCCAGCTGTTGACGACAGTTTTTTGAGACAATGTACCTCTCCCCGGAAATGAAACGGGGCACCCGATTGGATGCCCCGTCTATCTTGTGAAAACAGGCGCTTAGCCCTGAACGGCCTTGGCGACCTCGGCGGCGAAGTCTTCTTTTTCGACTTCGATACCTTCGCCGACCTCAAGCCGTACGAAACCCAGGATTTCAGCGCCGGCTTCTTTAGCTGCGACCTCAACCGTCAGATCGGGGTTCATCACGAAAGACTGACCCAGAAGCGTTACTTCGGACATGAATTTCTTCATGCGGCCGACGATCATCTTCTCGATTACCTGTTCTGGCTTGCCGGATTCGCGAGCGATGTCGATCTGGACCTGCTTTTCCTTCTCGACAACGGCCGGGTCCAACTCAGCCTCGTTCAGCGCTGCGGGATTGGTGGCGGCGATATGCATCGCAACCTGCTTGCCGAAACCAGCGTCGCCTTTCAGCGCAACCAACACACCGATTTTGCCCATTCCATCAGCGGCCGCGTTATGCACGTAGGACACAACGGTGTCACCTTCGACCGAGGCCATTCGACGTAGAGACATGTTTTCGCCGATGGTGGCGATTTTGTCGGTGATCGTTGCTTCGACGGTCTTGCCACCTAGGTCAGCGGCTTTCAGCGCGTCGACGTCGGCAGCGCCAACCGCAGCACCTGCGATGGCGCCAACCATGCCTTGGAATTCAGCGTTCTTGGCGACGAAGTCGGTTTCCGAGTTGATCTCGACAGCAACGCCGCGATCACCGTCAACCTTGACCGCTACCAGACCTTCAGCGGCGGTACGTCCGGATTTCTTGGCTGCTTTTGCCAGACCCTTGGTGCGTAGCCAGTCAACGGCAGCTTCCATGTCACCATCATTTTCAGTCAGGGCCTTTTTCGCATCCATCATGCCTGCGCCTGTGGAATCGCGCAGTTCTTTCACCATTGCAGCAGTGATCGCCATGTCGGCTCTCCTCGAATTTGTCAGTGGATCAGGGGGCGGGCCTACCCTGCCCCCTTGTCATTTCTGTAAAGCGGTTCAGCTTTCGGCGGGCGCCTCTTCGGCAGCAGCTTCTTCGGCTGGTGCTTCTGCTGCGACTTCTTCAATCGGCGCTTCTGTCATGGCACCCAGGTCAACGCCAGCCGCACCCATCTGCGCTGACATGCCGTCAAGCGCCGCGCGGGCAACCAGATCAGTGTAGAGAGTGATCGCGCGGGCCGCGTCATCGTTGCCGGGGATAATATAGTCGATGCCATCAGGTGAGCAGTTGGTGTCAACCACGGCCACGACCGGGATGCCCAATTTGTTGGCTTCGGCCACGGCCAAGGCTTCTTTCTTGACGTCGATGACGAAAAGAAGATCCGGAACACCACCCATTTCACGGATACCGCCCAGGGAAGCCTGCAATTTGGTTTGATCACGTTCGATGCCCAGACGCTCTTTCTTGGTCAAACCCTCGGCACCACCTTCCAGCGCCTCGTCAATCTGCTTCAGACGGTTAATCGACTGAGAAACGGTTTTCCAGTTCGTGAGCGTGCCACCCAGCCAGCGGTGATTCATGTAGTATTGCGCACATTTTTCAGCCGCCTCGGCGATTGGTGTGCTGGCTTGGCGTTTGGTTCCGACAAACAGCACCCGCCCGCCCTTCGCGACTGTTTCGCGGACAACGTTCAAAGCCGCGTCCAGCATCGGAACGGTCTGCGTCAGATCCATGATATGGATGCCATTGCGCGCGCCATAAATGAACTCGCCCATACGGGGGTTCCAACGTTGCGTCTGGTGGCCAAAGTGAACGCCAGCTTCAAGCAACTGACGCATGGTGAACTCGGGAAGAGCCATGTCGTTTTCCTTTTCCGGTTTTCGCCTCGGCACGGGGACGAGGCGAATGCCTCAACCGGTGGACATATGGGGATGTCTCCCCCAATGGCCCGCCCGTACCTGCGGATTTCAATGGAGCGCGCATAAAGGAGAACGCGCACCATGGCAAGTGTTAAATCCGGTGTAAAAGCCTATTCTGGCAGGCGGATCATCAGGATCCATTCGGTTCCGGGGCATTGCCAACCTTCGGCCTCGACCACCGGAAGACGGGCTTTTTCCTTATACCATTCACTACGATACAACTTAAGCGCTGCCACGTTGCTATCTTCGACAATCAGGCTCATGCCTTTTTCCAACGCGTTTCCGGCAACGGCCCGCAATAGTTTGCGACCGATACCAAGCCCCTGAAACTCAGGAAAAACAGCCAGTGCATTGACGTAGTGAGTGCGCGGCGCCAGATTTTCCAACTGAATCAGCGGCTTGAATAAAGGCGGCGTGTCATCCTCGATGGCTTCGGGTTCGTCACCGATGTCATAAGTGATAACCCCGCCTGCGGTCTGTCCGTCAACTTCTGCCACCAGGCAAGTGCCTTGTGCGGATTTTTCGATCTTTTCTCGCATGCGCTGCAGTACGATGTCGTCCAGATTACCGTCCGGCCCAGCCGATTGCGCCCAAACCCATGGGGCAAGTCCTTCGCTGGCCAACTCAAAGACGCGCCTGAAAGCAGGCGCGTCATTCGTGTTTGCGGGACGTAACAGTATGTTCTGCATGTCACCTCCTTCAAGCGGCATGAGCATGACTCTTCACGCAACACCTGCCCACTGCTTCGATATGACGGTGATCCGTGCCACAGCACCCGCCCAGAACCTTGATCCCGGTCAGACCTTGCATCATTGCCGCGTGAAGCTGACCAAATTCGACCGGATCACCATCGTCAAGCTCTTCGGCATTGTCCAATTCCTCGTGGCTCATCCGGCTGGCATTTGCACGCATGCCGCCCAGGCGCGAGGTCCAATCGGCGCCATCCAAAATAGCGGAATAGTGGTCCGGATGTGCGCAGTTGATCATATAGTAGATCGGTTCGGCATCTGTCGCAGCATCGACTTGCGCGATAGCGTCCGCGATCGTCTGGCCGGTTGGTAAGATGCCATTGGTCTCTACAGTGAAAGAGAGTACGACTGGTATGCCAGCCGCTTTGGCCGCACGGGCAATTCCGATCGCTTCTTCGACGTAGTTCATCGTCACAGCTGAAACCATATCGGCACCGGCCATCGCAAAGTTGACAACTTGTCTGGCGTGATATTCCTGCGCCTCTTTGGCAGTCAGCGCGTGATCCGCCACATAGCCATCACCCTGCGGGCCGATCACACCGTTTACGACAATAGTCACACCTTGCGCTTCCCAAGGAGCAGAAATGTCTCGGGCAAAACTGACGGCCTTGGCATTGATCTTATCTATAGCTTCGGCACTGAAACCGGTATCCTCGGCCCAGCCCTGACTTGCCCGCCAAGTCGGTGTGTCGAGCACAAACCCAGTGTCATTTTCTTTAGCGAGTTGCAGGAACTTCTCGAAATACCCGTGCAGAATAGTTCTGCCCTTCTCATCATTTAGCAGAGGGAACGCAGCAAAGGCTGGCAGGTCCAATCCTTCGAGAAAGACCAACGTTGTCTCCAGACCGCCATCCGTCAGGAAAGGTTTTGTTGTCGTAAGCAACGCGTCCAATTTTGAATTCATTGAAAATGTCATTTTAAAGTTCCTCATATCACAAGGTAGAGTGTCATTTACATTTTGATCGACGTGCCGTCCGTCTCAATTCCGTCGACATAGCGATGCGGCGGGTGTGCGCCGCGAAAGTTGCAGTTTGTTTTCATCGGCCCACAATTCAGGTTTCAAATGTTACAAACGAAGCTTTTGAAAAATTTTTAACTTAGCCAAATTGTATCAATGGCTTACTTAGACTTGGTTTCGTCAATTGAAATCTGATGCAGAAACAACTGAAACTCATTGCAATGCCTTGAAACAGAGTTGAAACAATGCGCTGATGCGAATGCCCGCTGCGACCATGAAATTCTCCTTTGCGCGTCCGTTCCGAAAACATCATGATCAAAATATGGATATCTTTGCCCTTTCTCCCGAAATTCACGGCGCACTTAAAAACGACCAACCGGTTGTCGCTCTGGAAAGCACGATCACTACCCACGGTATGCCCTATCCGGACAATCTGGAGACCGCCCATGAGGTTGAAGACGCCGTGCGCAATGCCGGGGCAACTCCTGCCACCATCGCCGTGCTAGATGGCCGTCTCCACATTGGTCTCAGCGATCCCGAATTGGAGAAACTTGCGACGTTACCAGACGCGTCCAAACTTAGCCGTGCTGATCTGGCGGTTTGCCTGTCGCGTGGTGGCACTGGGTCTACCACTGTCGCCGCCACAATGATCGCAGCGGCACAGGTGGGTATTGCCGTCTTCGCTACCGGCGGTATTGGGGGGGTGCATCGCGGGGCCGAACACAGCTTTGATATCTCCGCTGATCTTCAGGAACTGGCGCAAACTCCCGTCACGGTGGTCAGCGCCGGGGCCAAAGCCATCCTCGATTTACCCAAAACGCTTGAAGTTCTGGAGACATTTGGCGTACCCGTCATTGCTTATGGGCAAGACAGTTTTCCTGCTTTCTGGTCGGCCACGTCCCACCTGACCGCGCCTTTGCGCATGGATAGTGCGATGCAAATCGCCGTTGCTCACGGCATGCGGAATGCATTGAACTTGCCGGGTGGTCAATTGGTAGCAAATCCGATCCCCGAAGATGATGAAATCCCGGCAGAACAACTGGAACCGCTCATCAGGCGAGCAATTAGCGAAGCTGAAGTGGCGGGCATCAATGGCAAGGCGCTAACTCCCTTTTTGCTTAAGCGCATTTTCGAGTTGACCGAAGGTAAATCCTTGCGCGCAAACATCGCTTTGATTCTCAACAACGCGCGTCTGGCAAGCCGGATCGCAATCGAAATCGCCAAGCTGTGACAACGCCGGGTTGTAAAGTGATACAAATGCCTGACCCGGCTAGCTTTCTTAGCCGTTCCCCCATTGTCGCATGGCGGATTTCTGCTTACATAGCGGGCATGTTCAACTGCCTGACGAGCCAATGAATACGCCATTCGACGAAGAGCCGCCGCAACAGAAGAAACCGCGCATGTTCGCTGGGCTGCGCGCAAGTTTTCTGACTGGTCTGGTTGTTATTGCACCCGTTGGTCTGACGATCTGGCTGATGTGGACAGTGGTCGGCTGGGTAGATGGATTTGTGCTGCCTTTGGTGCCCTACAATTTCAATCCCGAGAAGTACATTGGCATCAACCTTCGCGGCGTCGGCGTTATCTTCTTCTTCGTATTCACGATTTTTATAGGTTGGATTGCCAAGGGCCTGATCGGACGGTCCCTGATCGCCTATGCGGAAACGCTGGTCGAACGGATGCCGGTCGTCAGAACCATCTATTCTGGTATCAAACAGATATCCGAGACGGTTTTCGCGCAATCAGAGCGTAGTTTTGAAAAGGCCTGTCTGATCCAATATCCGCGGAAGGGCATCTGGGCTATTGGTTTCATCTCGACCACTGCCAAGGGCGAAATCGCTGACCATCCCGAAACTGCCAGCGAGATGCTCAGCATCTTTCTGCCCACGACTCCGAACCCAACCTCTGGATTTCTGCTTTTTGTCCCCAAGGAAGATGTGATCGAACTGGATATGACGGTCGAAGATGCTGCCAAACTGGTGATCTCGGCAGGCCTTGTCTATCCAGGGCAGAACGGAAGTAATGGCAACGGGGCGTCTAATCAATCCTAGCCGAACATCTCTTCCAGATTGGTCGAGCTGACGTTGTTCAACAACACGAAATGATTCTCCAGGAAGGTATCTGCGGCCGCCCGCCCGGCTTCCTTCAAGCGTTTCAGCAGATACGGGTTAGGAAAAAGTTTCGTCGCCACGGATAGTTCGCGCATCAGATCGTCATCTGCGATCATATGCACCAGGACTCGTTTCATCGCTCCCTCATCTACCGTACCCTCTGCAATCAGTCGCTGGACAAAATTGATCGCGCGCAATTCGCGAAGCAGTGACGAGTTGAAACTGATCTCGTTGATCCGGTTCTGAATCTCATGTGCCGCCATCGGCACCTCAGCCCGTTCCAGCGGATTGATGTTCACGATAACAATATCAGCTGGCAATGCCGGGGCGAAAAGCGGAAACAATGCCGGGTTGCCCGTATAGCCCCCATCCCAATAGTGATCCCCTTCTATTTCAACGGCCTGAAACAGTGTTGGCAGACAGGCTGACGCAAGCAAACTGTCTGTATTGATTTCATCGCCTGTGAAAACGCGGATCTTGCCGCTGTGTACGTTGGTCGCACAAACGCAAAAAGCTGGGCCGTCGTTGGCGCAGATCTGGTCATAGTTGAACTGATCCACAATCCGTTGCAGCGGATTGCTGTAGAACGGCCCATACGCGTAGGGGGATACAATGCGCGACACTGTATCGGCGAAAGTGAAGGGAAACGAGAATTGCATCGCATCGCTCACCAAACCCGGTGTGGGTAAAAAACCGGACATCCAGACTGGCATCCGCATATCCTGCACCGCGCCTATTTGACGCCACAGCCAATCAAGGTTTTCGCGCGCGCCTTCTCGACCGTTCAAAAGCCACCCAGCCTTCAATGCCGCGCCATTCAGCGCGCCTGCTGAGGTACCCGAGATGCCCGCGATCTCAATACGCTCATCTTCTAGAAGCCGGTCCAACACGCCCCAGGTGAAAGCCCCGTGCGCGCCACCGCCTTGTAGGGCCAGATTAATTCGTTTCACCTCTGCCATGCGCCTTTACCTCTTTTGGGTCCAATGCTCGTGGGTTGTAGAGAGTGAACCCTACTGCAGTCGTATCGCGTCAGTGATGCGAAGCAATCACAGCGCTGTCCAACCGCCATCAACGCTGATCGTGGTGCCGGTGATTTGCGTCGCTGCATCGGAACATAGGAATACGGTTGTGCCGCCAATCTGATCCACGGTCGCCATCTCACGGCTAGGCTGGCGTGTTAGCATCACTTCACGCAACACTGTTTCCCGATCCATGTCATATTCTTTCATCGTGTCCGGAATTTGTGCTTCGACCAGCGGGGTCAGTACGTAGCCGGGGCAGATGGCATTTGCAGTGATGGGCTCCTCCGCCGTCTCCAGCGCCGTAACCTTGGTCAACCCCACAACGCCATGCTTTGCTGCGACATAGGCCGATTTGAACGGGCTTGCTGTCAGACCGTGTGCCGAGGCGATATTGACCACCCTGCCCCAACCTGCCTTGCGCATCATCGGCAAAGCGGCGGCGGTAGTATGGAAAGACGAACTCATATTGATCGCGATGATCGCGTCCCATTTCTCGGGCGGAAAAGCATCAATTCCTGCCACATGCTGGATTCCGGCGTTATTCACTAGAATATCGCAAGCGCCGGCTTTCTCGATCAACGCGCGGCATTGATCGCCTTTGGACATATCTGCCTGAATGTAGCGGGCATTGATCCCGTGTTCAGTGCCCAGTTTTTCGGCCAATGCGTGATCATCCGCCGAATCGGTGAAAGAGTTCAGAATCACATCGGCACCGGCACGGGCCAATTCCGTTGCGACCCCCAAACCGATCCCCGAATTTGATCCGGTGATGATTGCTGTTTTGCCAGAAAGCGACATGGAACACCTCTCCTTTTGTATATAGGCGTTGCATAACATGCTGCATCTGCAAAGTGCAGGGGGTCACCGATCACAACCGCACAAAAAAACGCCCGCACGAAGCGGGCGTTAAGTTATTGAGGCAGGTTTCATACAGGCAAGAAACCTATCGAGCAGTAACCTCTTTATAAGCAATCTGGCGCTCGCATCCAAGCTAAAAGTTTGAAAAGACGTGAATCCCTATTTACGTTCAGCGTCAGACAAACAAGGTGCCCAAAGGATTGTTGCCAAAATGAGATCAGAATTTTTCCGCTCATTGGCGGCATTGGTGACAGCTTTTTTGGTGATTTTTACCCCACAAGTTGCCCCGACGGAACCCATGCATGGCATAGCTATGTATGGCGATCCGGCTCTACCACCCGATTTTGTGTCACTGCCCTATGCCAACCCAGATGCCCCGAAGGGTGGTCGGGTCGTTACCGGCAATGTTGGCAGCTTTGATTCGCTTAATCCTTTCATCGTTAAAGGCACTCCGCCCTGGCAACTTCGTTATCTAACGCACGAGACTCTGATGGGGCGTTCCTATGACGAACCCTTCTCGCTTTATGGTCTTTTGGCCGAATCGGTTGAAACCGGGCCGAATCGCGAGTGGGTCGAATTCACGCTGCGTCCCGAGGCCCGATTCTCAGATGGTAGCCCCGTGACGGTCGAAGATGTGATCTGGTCTTATCAGACACTTGGCACCAAGGGGCACTCCCGCTACCGCGGCGCTTGGAACAAGATTGACCGGATTGAGGCCACGGGAAGCCGAAGCGTACGTATCTCGTTCAACGCACCTGACCGTGAATTGGCATTGGTCGCTGGCCTGCGTCCGATACTGAAGAAAGCTCAATGGGAAGGAAAGGAATTCGGAGAAACCCGGGTTGAGGACATTCCGATTGGCACTGCACCTTACCTAGTTGAAAACTACGAGGTCGGACGCAGCGTCGTACTACGTCGCAATCCGGATTATTGGGGCAAAGATTTGCCATTGCGTCGGGGTACGGCCAATTTCGATGAAATCCGCATTGAATTCTACGGCGACAACACCGTGCTGAAAGAGGCGTTCAAAGGCGGTGCCATTTCCTATGTTCGGGAATTCAACGCTGAGAAATGGGAAACTCAGTATGATTTTCCTACCATCGCACGCGGCGATATCGTGAAATCGGAAATCCCTCATCAGAAACCTTCGGGCATGACCGGTTTCGTCATGAACACACGGCGCGCGCCGCTGGACGATATCCGCGTACGCGATGCGTTGATCCATGCCTTCAATTTCGAGTTTATCAACGATACGCTGACTGGCGGTCGTCAGCCGCGCATATCGTCATATTTTTCGAATTCCGAATTGGGAATGCAACCCGGCCCGGCCGAAGGACGCGTGCACGAATTGCTTATGCCGTTCATGGACAGTTTGCCGGACGATACGATCAATGGCTACTCCCTGCCCCAAGGTGATGGCAGTAAACGCAATCGTGCGAATATTCGCAAAGCTATGACGCTGCTAAATGACGCGGGCTGGTCGGTACAGGATGGTGTACTCAAAAATGACAAAGGTGAGCTTCTGGAATTGACTGTTTTGTTGCAACAGGACGGGCTGATTCAGCAGGCAACCGCAATCATGGATATCTATGCGCGCGCGCTTGAACGATTGGGGATCAAGCTGACCATCGATAGCACGGACAAGGCACAGTATGCCGAACGAGAGGCGCAGTATGATTTCGACCTCACCTTCTTTCGTCGCGCCCTTTCGCTCAGTCCCGGAAACGAGCAACTGTACTATTGGGGCGCGGATATTGCGGACCAACCCGGTGGCCGCAATCTGATGGGTATGAAATCTGATGCTGCCGAGGCAATGATCGATGCGATGTTGCAATCACAAACCCGCGCAGATTTCATCGCAGCGACACGCGCGCTGGATCGTGTGTTGACCAGCGGTCGCTATGTAATCCCGATCCACCAATATGCCGTCGGCCGCATCGCTCACAAAAAAGAACTACGCTATTCTGAAAACAATCTCCCGATCTACGGCGATGGTGTTCATTTCCTACCTGATGTCTGGTGGTATGAGGAAAACTGAAAGCCCATCCGAAATGTCTGTCATAGCTTTGTTACATCGTCGGGATAGCAAACTGATATGAATATTCTTGTTCTCTGCACCGGCAACTCCGCCCGTTCAATCCTGCTTGAAAGCATCTTTAACACCTATGGTGCTGGTCGCGTGCGCGCGTGGTCTGCAGGATCAAAGCCCACAGGAGTCGTGCATCCTCAATCCTTAAAACTGTTGGGTAAACTCAGCCACGATATAACGTCGGCGAGATCGAATAGTTGGGATGAATTTGCAAGCCCGGATGCGCCAGCGATGGATCTGGTCATCACCGTGTGCGGTTCCGCAGCGGACGAGGAATGCCCGATCTGGCCCGGAGCACCGTTGCGCGCGCATTGGGGCGTTGACGATCCTGCCGCGGTGCCTCCCAAAGATTGGGAAAATGCCTTTTCCGTCGCCTATGAAACGTTGGAGCGCCGTGCTCGAGCTCTCCTGAGCAAAGAAATCGAGAGCATGTCGCCTCAACAGTTGCAAACAGAATTGAAAGCTATCAGTGCGCTTGCCTAGTCGGAAAATCAAAATAAATGCCCAGAATTTGATTTGGGAACGCACCAAAAACGCCTTAAATAGATGTCAACCAATGGCCTTCATTATCGTTGCACCGATAGCACGAGGGTTTCATGGCGCATCACCCGCGAATTTCAGATAACAAACGGCACGCCCGCCTGTTCGAGTTGATCCGACAGGAAAATTTCGCCGCTGACAGGACAAAATGCGTCCATCGTAAGTCTTCATTGAATACGAGTGAAATACAGCACTTCCTTACGCAAGCACATCGTTCATTGCACCCAGTCGAAACTGGAAAAGACCGACATTAACTTTCTCCCCTAAAGCCAGTTGCTACAACGAATTTTTCAGAGCTATCTGAACGTGAAGCTGGCGGTTTGACATTTGCAACCTTGGTAAAACGTTGCTTGAGGAGTTTCTGCAACTCGCCCTCGGCACCACCCGCAAGCACCTTGGATACGAACGTGCCACCCTGTTCCAACACATCGAATGCCAGATAGGCCGCAGCCTCGCACAGTGCCATGATCCGCAGGTGGTCGGTCTGTTTATGCCCAGAGGAGGCTGCGGCCATGTCCGACATCACCACATCTGCCGGGCCTCCCAACCATTCCTTTACCTTGTCGTCGGCGCCTTCATCCATAAAATCTAGCACGTGGAATTCGCACCCTGGCAAAGGTTCAACTTCTTGCAGGTCGATGCCGATGATCCGCCCTATTGCCTTGCCTGACTTTTCACCCCTGGCATTCACGCGCGGCACCGCCACCTGACACCAGCCGCCCGGTGCGCACCCCAGGTCAACAACCCGCGCACCCGGCACCAGAAAGCGAAACTTGTCATCCAGTTCCATGATCTTGAAGGCCGCCCGGCCCCGATATCCCTCGTTCTGGGCGCGTTTGACATAAGGATCGTTCAGTTGCCGTTGCAACCAGCGCGTGGACGAAGCGCGGCGCCCACGTGCGGTCTTGACCTTGATTGTCAGATCGCGCTGCCCCCGCCCGGAGGTATTTTTTCCATCAGGTCCATTAGCCATCAGTCGCTCCCATCCGTCAAAACACCATCTTCCGACATTTGCGCATACAGCATGCCCTCGCGCAGCCCGCGATCCGCCACCGACAAACGATCCGTGGGCCAACACCGCAACAACGCCTGCAATATAGCGGCGCCTGACATGATCAACGCCTGTCGGTCAGTCCCGATCCTTGGATCGCGCCGGCGTCCAACGGGTCCAAGCGCCAGATAGGACCGGATCACCTTGTCAATTTCTTCACTGGTCATGCGCAACCCGTCGACCTTGTTGCGGTCATACCGTTTTAGTCCCAAGTGACTGGCGGCTACTGTCGTAACGGTGCCGCTGGTCCCCACAATCTGAAAACCTTCGCGTGGCGGTTCGTCTTTGTAGGGCGCAAATTCCGCCAGGTTTTCCTCGAAGAACCAGCTCATTAACGCAAATCTTGCGCTGTCATCCTCGACATCGTTGAATTGATCGCGCAACGTCGCAACGCCCAAAGGTACACTGATCCAATCCACAACCTTGGCAGCAGACGAGCGATTATCGATGCTGTGAAATCCGGTGTGCATCCGCATAATGGATTTGGGCCGTTCATGAGAGGGCACATTCGTCAGGTCGATCCAGACCAGCTCGGTTGAACCACCACCAATGTCGACGACCAACAACTGGTCGGTCTTCCGACTGACCAGCGGAGCGCAGGATACAACAGCTAGTTGCGCCTCTTCCTGCGGTTCGATGATATCCAGTTTCAGACCTGTTTCACGTCGCACCCGTGACATGAACTCTTTGCCATTGCTTGCGCGTCGGCACGCTTCTGTCGCGACCAGACGCATCCGTGTAACCTTGTGTCGCTTGAGTTTTTGCTGGCACACCCGAAGGGCCTGAATAGTCCGGTAGATCGATGAACGTGACAGCCTTCCCGATCGCTCCAGCCCGGCACCCAATTGTACGGATTTTGAAAAGCTGTCCACAACAACGAATTGACTGCCCTGTGGCTGGGCAATCAACATACGACAACTATTTGTTCCCAGATCCAGCGCCGCGTAAAGGTTGGCTGGATCAGGCGAGCTCAGTGCGGGGCTCTCTACCGATTTCGGGATCGCGCCCGCACCTTCGGGACGCTTGGGCGCCATGACGTCACGCCCTCCATTTCGAGTTATCCCCAAACTATGACGAGAAATGCCGCCACGCAAGCTTTCAGAAGATTGATCATCTTCTTGAATGAAATTCGTATTCTCGCCGGTGGCACAGCCCCACTGGCTTGCGTTATGGTTGCGACGTCGCTCGCAGAACCTGTTCTGTCGAAAATCGACGTCGTGGATGGGTCGCCCTGCATTAGAGAAGGGCAACTGGGCAAAGAGGAATCAGCCATGGTTGACGTAACCATCGTATATTGGCGGGACATTCCCGCGCAGGTGATTGTCGGCAAAGGCCGTCGGGGTGCCAAACGGCAATTGCCCGAACGCTTTGAGCAGGCGATTGACCGCGCTGCCATGAAGGTGAATGCGAAAAGCACTGATGACTACCTGGCCGAATGGCGCAAGGCCGCGCCCTATCCGGTTGAGGGAGATGCCGAACTGGTAGCAGATTCCGAGGCTGCACGGCTGGACGCTGAATACGATCAGGATCGCATCAAAGCCCTGATCGCCAATGATGGCTGGGCATGAGCCCACGTTCTTTATGGGAGGCCGCAATGGCTCTTTTGAACTTCCGCAAGCGTGAAAAATCTGGGAGCACCCCGATCAATGGCCAGGTCGAGGCTTTCCTCAAGGATTATTCGATCGAAGTGATGCCGCGTACGGCCGAAAAGGTCGAGGATTTCCGCGCTCTGCTGCCCAAGGGCACTCGTGTCTATATCGCCCATATTGAGGGTACGCCGATTGACGATATGGTCGCCACCGCCAAACGTATCGCCAACGAAGGTTACGCGGTGATGCCGCATTTCCCGGCGCGGATAATCAAAGATCGAGCAACGCTGGCAGACTGGATAGCCCGCTATCAAGGCGAAGCCGGTGTCGATCAGGCCCTTCTTTTGGCTGGTGGCGTGGACAAGCCTCACGGCGATTACCATTCCTCGATGCAATTGCTGGAGGCCGGAGAATTCGACAAGGCAGGTTTCAAGCGCCTGCATGTCGCGGGTCACCCAGAGGGCAACAAGGACATTGACCCGGACGGGTCGATGAAAAATGTCGAAGACGCGCTGCGGTGGAAGCAGAAATTCAGCGAAACAACGAATGCCGAGATGGCGCTGGCCACGCAATTTGCGTTCGACGCCAAGCCGATCATCGCTTGGGCGGACAATCTGGCTGCGGCGGGTATCACCCTACCCGTTCATATCGGTATCGCCGGTCCTGCAAAACTTCAGACGCTGATCAAGTTCGCGATTGCCTGCGGCGTTGGTCCATCCCTAAAAGTTCTGCAAAAGCGGGCTATGGATGTATCCAAACTGCTGCTGCCTTACGAGCCTACTGATGTTGTCGCCGAACTTGCCGCCCACAAGGCCGCAAATCCCGAATTCAACATCTCGCACGTGCATTTCTTCCCGCTGGGCGGAATCAAGACCAATGCCACTTGGGCGATTGAAAACGGTGGCGCGTCAACCGTGCCCGCCAACCAACAAGGATAAGACATGACCCGTACCATCGTCGAAAGCAAAACCAAAACCGCCGTCATCGGGTTTGACGAACCGTTCTGCGTGATCGGCGAACGGATCAATCCTACGGGCCGCAAGAAACTTGCGGCCGAACTGGAAGCGGGCGATTTTTCGACCGTTGAATCCGACGCAATAGCGCAAGCCGCTGCCGGCGCCACAGTTCTAGATATCAATGCCGGCGTGGTCTACAATTCGAACCCCAACCCAAATGAGACCGAACCGCCTCTGATGCGCAAGGTGGTCGAGCTGGTTCAGGGGCTGGTCGATCTACCGCTTTGCATTGACAGCTCTGTCCCCGGTGCGCTCGAGGCCGGTCTTGAGACAGCTGAAGGCCGTCCGCTGCTGAACTCGGTCACCGGCGAAGAAGATCGTTTGGAGTTGGTGTTACCGCTGGTCAAAAAATACAACGTGCCGGTCGTGGCAATTTCGAACGACGACACTGGCATCTCGGAAGACCCAGACGTGCGCTTTGCCGTCGCCAAGAAGATCGTTGAGCGCGCCGCCGATTTCGGCATTCCAGCGCACGACATCGTGGTCGATCCGTTGGTTATGCCCATCGGCGCAATGGCGACTGCGGGTCAGCAGGTCTTTACGCTCGTACGCAAGTTGCGTGAGGAACTAGGTGTTAATACCACTTGTGGTGCCTCGAACATCTCTTTCGGTCTGCCCAATCGTCACGGCATCAATAACGCGTTCCTGCCGATGGCCATGGGTGCTGGCATGACATCTGCGATCATGAACCCGATTGCATTACCGGTAAAACAGGCTGAAATTGAGGCAAAGAAAGCCGAGATCGCTGCAGCCGGTCTGATCATTCCCGCTGATATGGACGAAGAGACCTTCTGTCAGCTTTTTGGGCTTGGCTCGACCAAACCCAAGGCCGGCAAGGAAATGGAGGCCATCATGGCCGCCAATTTCTTGACCAACAATGATCCGCACGGCGGCAAATGGATCCAATTCAACAAAGCGCCACCCAAAGCTGGCGAAGAAGGCCGTGGCCGTGCGGGCCGCGTTGGTGGCCGTCGTCGCCGCGCCTGATATGGTGCGAAATTAGAATGTAATAGGCCCTGCTGGATCCAGTGGGGCCTTCATTTTATGCCCAGATGCAATATTAAGGCCTGTGTGATGAGCGCAACCAATCGAAACGCCCTTCGTTAAGCTCCAAGGCCATGCGCATCCAGATTTCGCCCGGCACATCATCGTTGATAACAACTGGAGTACAGTCTGGGGGCAAATTATCCCCCGTTCAGTTATAAAAAACACGCAAAGGTTCAAAAATTTAAGGCTTCGCATTCGTTAGGTTGAAACACTATTTTTCCAAGAAAATTCGCGAAGAATTTTGCATCAAATGACGATGCTTAGCGGCTTACATTTAGCCCGATTTAATAGCCTTCCGTTACCGAGAAAGGGCACAAAACGGAAGGGAACTCTCGTGAACAAACTATACGCATGCCTCGCGTCGGGTAACTGTTTCAAGCCGTGGTTGGCGATGCATCAACTAGGGCAAGCCTTTGATCTCATTCTTGTTGATGTCCTCAAAGGAGAGCAAAAAACGCCGGACTACCTGAATATCAATCCACTTGGCGTAGTACCCTATCTGGAAACCGATGCAGGTTTCGGCATTGGGGAGAGTAACGCAATGTTGTGGTTCCTCGCTGAAGATAGCCCTCTTATGCCATCGGACCGGTCAGAGCGTGCCGAAGCGTTGCAATGGATGTTCTTTGAGCAATCCAAGCTTGAACCTTTCATTTCACCGGCCAGGTTTTTTACGACCATTCTACCGGAACAGCGAAATGATCGAGAGGCCGATATTGCCGCATGGCAAGCATCGGCAGAGGTTGGTTTATTTCGCCTTGATGCGCATTTATCGGGTCGGAAGTTTATGTTGAAAACAGGGTATTCTATCGCCGATATCGCTATCTTTGGATATGTGCATGTCTTGAACGAAGCAGGTCTTTCGAGAAACGACTATCCGGCGATCAGTCGCTGGATCGATGATGTCACTGAGACAGACGGCTTCCGACCATTGGCAGAATTGGGTCGCACGACAGGCAAAGCTGCCTGAATTACCTTCGGTCGGGCCAGCAGACCATGCGGAATGAAAAAATCGACATACAGGCCGCGGTGCCATTGCTTTCGGCCATGCGCTGCTCGAAAGCGGATACGGATGGCAATTTTGCTTTTGCAAGACGGTTGCGTGCCGCGATCTGGGTTTATGATATTGATAATTCGCGCATTGTTTACGCAAATGTGTCGGCGTGCGATCTCTGGCAGGCCCCGGACGAGGTATCTCTGCTTCAGCGTGATCTAGCGAAAGACATGTCATCAACCGTTGCAAGTCGTTTGCGTCAGTATCAGAGCGATTTTGTTGCGCGAGATGCGATGTTCAATGAAATGTGGACTTTGTATCCAAAAGGAAAACCTACAAGCGTGATGGTTTTCTTCAGCGGTTTTCGTTTGGCCGATGGGCGCATGGCGATGCTTTGTGAAGCGGTTGGGAATGCTGAGGATGAGCCGGAAAACTTGCGTAGCGCCGAGGCACTTTTGCATACCGACGTCATGATCACCCTATATGAAAAAAACGGACCACCACTTTACATGAACCCCGCTGCGCGCAACGCGGCTGCTGACGCACAGCAGAGTATTGCAGAGAAATTCACCCACCCGTTCGATTACAAAAAGATGATCGAGGCGTTAGAGGCATCCGGCGAACATCGCATGGTGTCCAGCGTGTCAACAAGCACCGGTCAGCGCTGGTATGATCTGTCAGCCAAGATGTGCTCGGATGCGGTGACCGGAAAGCCCGCCATTTTGGTGACGGCTGTAGATGTGAGCGAGTTGAAAATAGCCCGCGACAAAGCACGCTATCTTGCGGACCGTGACCTACTTACCGGCTGCTACAATCGCTCATATTTGCACCAACATATGTCACGGCTTGAACAATGCAAAAGTGAGCGTGGCGCATTACTGTGTTTCGATGTGGATCATTTCAAGCAAATCAATGATCGTTTCGGCCATGAAATGGGCGATGTCGTCCTCAAGGATATTGCGGTACGGGCAAGAAGCTCAATTCGTGAAAATGACAAACTGGTGCGATTGGGAGGGGATGAATTTGTCATTATTTTCGATGATACGCCGCCTGAGACCGAATTTGCGCCAATAGTTGAGCGCTTGCTGGAACATATTTCCCAGCCAATTATCCATGATTCAACGCGAACCTGCATTACAGTCAGCATTGGTGTCGCGACCTTCTCGCCAAAAGCGGCAGATTTTACTGCTATTATGAGGGAAGCGGATATTGCGCTTTATGCCTCAAAACAAGCGGGACGAAATCAGGTCACATTCTTCAGCGAGGAAATGGGCGTCGCGGCATTGGCGCGTCAAAATATAGAAACCGAAATCAAGATAGCGGTGGAGCAGCGCAACTTTGTTTTGCATTTCCAGCCACGAGTCGATTTGCAAACAGGTAAAGTCGTGTCCGCAGAAGCACTTGTGCGGTGGCAACACCCGGAGCGTGGCATGATCATGCCTGATGAGTTTATTCCGATTTGTGAAGAGACTGGTATGATTGAAGATTTGGGTCAAATGGTGCTGGCGTTAGGATGCGAGCAGGCGATTGCATGGCAGCAAGAAGGTTTGGATATCCAACTTTCACTGAATATTTCTCCGAGGCAATTTGACGACCAGCGTTTGATGAAATCTTTGCAGGCGTTTTCGAAAGATATGAATTTTCCGCACGGAAAGATCGAGCTAGAAATTACCGAAAATGTATTGATCGGCGATCTTGGACATATCGAGACTAAGCTCGAAGCAATTTCCCAAATGGGATATCGTATCGCGATCGATGATTTCGGAACTGGGTATTCGAATTTATCTTATATCTCAGAGTTTCCCTTGAATTGTTTGAAGATAGATCAATCCTTCATCAGTCAACTGCCAAAATCCGGGCCGATCATTAGTCTGATCCTGACTTTAGCCAAACAAATTGGGGCGACTGTTGTGGCCGAAGGGGTGGAGACAGGTGATCAACTCGCATGGCTTTCGAGGCAGAATTGCGAGCAGGTTCAAGGTTATCATTTATCAAGACCTGTACCAATTGACCAATTTAGGATGGTCATGAATCAATTGAATTCGGTCACATATCCAAGCTCAAAAAATTAGAATCGCTAAGTGTGTTCATCGCAGTGTTTCGTCAGTAAGTCGCGCGGAGAAATGCCGGGAAATAGCCCCTTGCAGTCAAAAAAGTTACGCTGGAAATTCCTGTCTGCAAAAAGAAATCCCAAATGATTTAGAGCAACAAAATAACACGTTTTAGTTGATAATGAGCATTCGCTCCTAGACGGAAGAAGGCGTGCCTAGCGCTGGAGAGTTCCAAATTTGCGAAAAATAGTAATAAAAAACTATTAATTCTAAAGATATTGTGAAATCCTCAAAGAGCAGTACAACAACCATACATTGTTTTATGATTTTTACCGACGTAACGGAAAACCGTGCTGAGCGACCAATATTTTGATGACGGCCACCAAGTGGCTCGGGGGGGAGAAATGGCAGAAAGCAAATCCGCAACGGCTGTTCCTGCAAATAAATCCAACAACAAAGCAAGCCACGATAAAAAGCAGGCTTCTGCCGAACAGGCACGCGCTGAAAGTAAGGCGGCCGCCATCAAAGCCGCTGAACAAAAGGACGCAGAAAATATTGCTGCAGCTCAACTGGCGCGCGCGCAGGCCGAGGCGAAATTGACGCTTGCCAAGGCGCAGGCCGAAGCGGCGCAAGCTAAGGCGAAAGATGATGCCGAAGCAAAAAGAGATGCCGCGGACGCCATCAAAAAATCTGCGGCCCAGGCTGTTAGCGACGCAAAAAAAGCGCTTGCGGATGCGCAAACGCAAGTCCAAAAATCTCTCGCTGAAATCAAGAGTGCTACAGATAAGGCTGACAGCGCCACAACAAAGGCGGCCACATCTAAGGCTGATTTTGACGCTAAAACTGCGGAGCTTGCTGCGGTACAAGCAGCCCAAAAAGCGTCTGATGATGCGGTATCTGCACTGGATGCAGCTAACAGTGACGACCTGAAGGCGGCATTGAAAGCGGCCAAAGATAACGCTTCTGAGATGGCTAAGACGCTAAAGAAAACGACAAGTGATCTGGCTGCTTCAAAAAAACAGTTAGAAAAAGATAATGCTGATCAGAAATCAGCAGAAACGGACGTAGCTGAAGCCGAAGCGGCGGCCAAAGCGGCGGAAGCTGCTGTCGCGTCTCAGCAGAAGGCGGTTGAGAAGGCGCAAGAAGCTGAGCATGCCGCCAGCGTTGCCTACGACGCAGCGTCGGTTCAGGCAAATACGGCTGAGGATACAGCCAAAGCCCAATACGAATTAGACTTGGCCAAGGCAGAAACTGATCGCGCAAACGCCGAAGCTGCTTATTACAATTCCCTTGCCGAAATCGCGGCTGCGGCATCCTGTCGAACTGTAAGCGCTACTTAGATCTGGCGCTGTTTTGTCTGCCCGGTCGTCTACCGGTGCTGACCAGTCACATTCAACGGCGTCACACTTCCGGAGGTTGGTATGCCACAAGAAAAAACACCAGGCGTTTACATTGACGAGAAAAATGCGTTTCCAAATTCGGTGGTCGAGGTGCCAACTGCGGTTCCGGCCTTTGTTGGATATACCGAGACAGCATTGCGTGGCACACAGAATGTCACAAACGTCCCTGTCCGCCTGACATCCTTGGCAGAGTTTCATACGATTTACGGTTTTGGCCCTGCACCCGTATATCAGTTCAAACTCGGTGATGACGGCACGCCAGAGTTGACTGCGGAAGAAGATACTTTATTCAATCTTTATAACGGGATGCGGCTTTTCTTTAACAACGGCGGCGGTCCCTGCTGGATCGTTTCTGTCGGCAGCTACAAGCCTGAACCCAAAGACCCGGATGCCTTTGGCCCAAAGGTCTGGGACGCCTTGTCTAAAGAACCTGAACCCACAATGATTGTAATGCCAGACGCGGTTCTGATGGCCTCGCCCGCTGACTACAAGAATGTCTGCGACGCGGGCTTTAATCATTGCATAGCCATGAAAAGCCGGGTGATGATCCTCGATATTTACCAGGGTTTTCGCCCCCGTAATGACCCGGACGGTATAGATGTGATCAGCGATCCCAAGGTTGGTTTTCGCCAACTTTTCGAGAATGATAAGATGAGCTATGGCGCGGCCTATTACCCGTGGATCAATACCAATATATTCAGCGGCTCCGACGCGACCTATCTGAACATTCTCAAAGACAACCGCGCTGCACTTGGGGCCCATGTAACGGATGAATTCAAGGGAGCATCGGATAGTGTCAAGGCCGGGGTTCAAAAACTGATCGGCGAAATGACTGGTGATGATGTCAGCGATGCGACGGTCAAACGCACTCACGAAGCGCTTTTTGCGATCTCGGGCAACTACAAGAAAGTGATGGAAGACGTTCTGGACAAGCTTAACCTGATGCCTCCCGCTGCCGCGATGGCTGGTGTTTATACACGGACGGATAACGAAATCGGTGTTTGGAAAGCGCCTGCGAATACCGGCATTTCCTCTGTCATGTCGCCCGCGGTGACGATCAGCAACGAAGAGCAGGAAGATCTGAATGTTCCGCTGGATGGAAAGGCGGTCAACGCGATCCGTTCCTTCCTTGGCCGCGGCGTGTTGGTTTGGGGCGCGCGGACACTTGACGGGAACAGCCAGGACTGGCGCTACGTGAACGTGCGGCGCACCATGATTATGCTGGAGCAGTCCATCGCGATCGCCGCTGAGGCATATGTTTTTGCGCCGAACGATGCCTCCACATGGACAACCGTTCGCACGATGATCGAGAATTTCCTTAATAATCAATGGAAATCTGGTGCACTTGCAGGGGCGACACCCCCTGAGGCCTATCAAGTCGACGTGGGTCTTGGGTCAACAATGACCGGCAATGATATTCTGGATGGGTACATGCGCATCACCGTGAAGGTGGCGATCACACGCCCAGCTGAGTTCATCGTCATCACATTCCAGCAAAAAATGCAGACATCCTGAGCGAACGTGTAGGGGAGAAAAACAATGGCCGATGAAGGTGATAAGCAAGGTTCAACATGGCCGATGCCGAAATTCTATTTCAGCGTCAATCTGGGCGATCCTGGTCAGATTCCATTTCAGGAAGTGACCGGGCTCGACACTGAATCCGAACCAATTCAATACCGTGCGGGTGACAACAAAGCGTTCAACGTCATCAAGATGCCGGGTTTGATCAAGTCTGGTAACGTAACGCTTAAGAAAGGTATTTTCGTTAATGATAACCGTTTCTGGAAATGGTTTGAGAACATCAAGATGAACCTGATCAAGCGCCAGTCCGTGACCATCAGTCTGCTTGATCTGGAAGCCAAGCCAACCATGGTCTGGAAACTCGCCAACGCCTTTCCAACCAAGATTGTCGGCACGGATTTGAAATCCGATGGCAACGAAGTAGCCGTGGAAACGCTTGAATTGGCACATGAGAAACTGACGATCGAAAACGGTAAATAGGGTTAATGTCCTACTATCCACCGGTCGCATTCTCATTTTCGGTGCGGGTTTCCGGCAACCGGGCGGATGTTGATCAGGGGTTCCAGGAAGTTAGCGGGCTGGATGCCGAGCGGATTTCGACCGAGCTGGAAGAAGGAGGTGAAAACCGTTTTACGCATAAGCTTCCGGGCCATGTGAAATCCAAAAATCTTGTTTTGAAGCGCGGTATCGTTCTGGCCAGCTCGCCCTTGTTCAAATGGTGTAAGGATACGCTTGAGAGCGACATGACAAAGCCGATCAAGACACAATCGCTGACGGTTTCCTTACTTGATCAAAAACAAAAGCCCTTAATGACGTGGGCCATATCCAATGCATGGCCCGTCAAATGGAATATTGGTGCGTTCAATGCAGTCAAAAATGAAATCGCTGTCGAAACGATGGAGCTTGCTTACACCCAAAGCGTCCGCAAGGTGAACCAGATGCAGAAAGTGCCAAACCTGCCAAAATAACCATCGATTCAGTTTGCATGTGAGGGGGAGAAATGCCGGTTGAAATTCGCGAAGTCGTATTACGGGCGCGTGTTGTAGATAAAGATACTGACCCAGCTCGCAACGAAGAGACGGCCTTCGATCCTGATCAGTTGAAAGAGGAAATCCTTGCGACATGCGAAAGAATGATCCGTGATGAGTTGTCGCGCGGTCGAAGACGTTAGGAGGCCGTAAACCATGCTGTCTAAGCTAAAAATTATAGCCTATTCCGATAACGAGCTCCGTTCGAAAACCGGTGACTATACGCTTCAAATCAACCCTAAGACGGTGACCCATAGCCACAGCTCCAGCTTTTCTCCGGCCAAGGGAAGTGACGCGGCCGGCACGATCCTGAAGTTCCATACCCAAAAACCGCAGGAAATGTCTTTTGACTTTGTGATCGACACGACGGGCGTTGTGCCCGGCGCAAAAAGCGTAGCGTCTGAAATAGAAAAGTTCCGCAATATCGCCTATACATTTCAGGGGAAAATCCACAGCCCCAACTACCTCAAAATCATATGGGGCGGGCTGGCGTTCAAATGTATGTTGACACGTCTCAATATCGCCTACCAGCTTTTCGCACCCACCGGCAAACCCTTGCGCGCCAAGCTTTCCGTGGGTTTCCGCCAACATCAAACACCAGAAGACCTTACGCGGAGAGCGGACAAGAAATCAGCAGATCTGACACATTTCGACATTGCAACGACCGGAATGACATTACCGCTGATGGCCTACCGGGTCTATGACAGGCCAGATTTATACGTTGAGGTCGCGCGCGCGAATGACCTTAATGATCTGGTTCATCTGACCGCCGGCCAGTCTGTTCGTTTCCCACCCTACGAGGAGACGGCGGATGCCTGAAAGCGTTTGGAAACCCGACGCTGATCTTGTCACCGTCGAAGTGAGCGTGAACGGGACGCGTATCCCCGATACGTATCTTGTCAGCGCCATCGAAACCGAGCACGCCATAAACCGCGTCGCAAATGCGGTTGTTAACATCGCGGATGGAAGCCGGGTCGAAACGGATTTTGCAGCCAGCTCAAGCAGTGATTTCGAACCCGGTGCTGAGATCGAAATCAAAGCGGGATATCACGTCAAGAACCAGACGGTTTTCAAAGGCATCATAACTGGCCAAAGCTTGCGCGTAGATACCTCGGGACGGTCGAATTTACGCGTCTTGTGTCGGGACAAGGCAGTCAAACTGACGATAACGCGCAACGCCGCACAGTATTACGAAATGTCTGATAGTGATGTCATCCAGAAGATCCTGAGTGATGCAGGTCTTGAGGCGAGCGTTTCTTCGACTAGTGCTACCTTACCCCAACAAGGTCGCACCCATGCAACAGATTGGGACTTTATCTTGGCGCGAGCTGAGGTGAACGGCCAGTTGGTAATGGCCCAGAACGGTAAAGTGTCGGTGGCGCCCCCCAAATTCGATAGTCCTGTGTTCACTGCGGAATACGGGTCAACAATAGTGGACGTGGATCTTTCGCTTGATGCGACAGATCAGTTGAGTGACGTCAAGACAGAAGCGTGGGATCCTAAAACCCAAGCTGTCATTTCGGGCAATTCGACAGAGCCTAATACGAATGCTCAGGGCAATCTGAGCGGCAAGAAGCTCTCTGAAGTGCTTTCACTGGGTACTTCAGTTTTGCTCAGTCAGGGACCTCAAACATCAGAGGCGCTAACAAGTTGGGCCAGTGCGCGACTTTTGAAATCCCGGTTGTCACGCATTCGAGGCCGGATCACCACGCCGGGTAATGCAGGACTGGCAATCGGCACTCAGATTAACCTTGCTGGCTTGGGCAAGAAATTTGACGGCGATGCCTATATCACAGGCGTGCGTCATCAACTAGCTGACGGAGATTGGAGCTCTGAACTTCAGTTCGGTCTGTCATCAAGTTGGTTTACGGATATCAATCGCGATGTCAGCCCTGCCCCGGCAGCAAGCCTAAGGCCTGGAGCTTCGGGTCTTGAAATAGCGGTCGTTCTAAAAACAGATGAAGATCCCGAAGGGGAAAGGCGCATAAAGGTCTCTCTTCCCCTGCGCACAGATGGCAATCAGGGGATTTGGGTCCGTATTGTCAGCCCTTATGCGACGAAAAACGCAGGTATAGAGTTTCTCCCTGAAATCGGAGATGAAGTTGTTCTGGGGTTCTTAAACGGTGACCCGGACGCGGCAATCATGTTGGGCTCATTGCATTCAAGTTCCCGCCCTGCCCCAATCGAGCCGGATGCTGAAAATACTATCAAGACAATCGTTACCCGTGCCCAGCACAAGGTAAGTTTTGATGATGACAAAAAGATAATCACCGTAGAAACCCCCGGCGGCCATTCAATTGTCATGAGTGACGAGGGCAAATCAGTCACGGTTACCGATTCAAATGCCAACAAGCTGGAAATGGCCGAAGGCGGGATCACCATGACATCACCCAAAGACATCACGATCACTGCAGATGGTTCGGTTGCGATCAAAGGGACAAGTGGTGTTGACGTTTCTTCACCCGCAGATGTTAGCGTCAAGGGTTCGAATGTCAGCGTGAACGCAGATATCGGGTTCACCGCGCAGGGCAACGCCACGGCTGAACTATCGTCTTCGGGCGAGACCAGCGTTCAGGGCTCCATGGTCATGATCAATTAAGGAGGGATATCGCATGCCGCCAGCTGCAAGATTAACTGATATGCATACTTGTCCGATGGTGACCCCCGGACTGCCGCCTGTGCCCCATGTAGGCGGTCCAATCGTCGGTCCGGGTGTTCCCAACGTTCTGATCGAAAAGTTTCCCGCGTCAGTGCTGGGCGATATGGCAACTTGCGTCGGCCCACCGGATTCAATCATCAAAGGGTCTGCCACCGTTATGATCTCGAGGCGTCCGGCGGCGCGGATCGGCGATACAACTGCGCATGGCGGGGTTATCGTGGCAGGCGCACCGACCGTGATCGTTGGGGGATAAGTGGTAATGTCAGATCCTTCCCCAAAATTCCTGGGACAGGGATGGAGGTTTCCACCTGAATTCAACGTGCAACTGGACGCGAGTGGCAGTGCGACCGGGCCGGGCAGTACGGGCATGATCGCGGGCGATGCAGACATCCATGAAAGTCTCCAGATTCTGTTTTCAACCTTTCGAGGCGAGAGAATTCTGAAACCCGATTATGGCGTCGGTATTGAAGAACATGTTTTTGATCCGACAGACGAGACCCAGCTTGGCGATCTGCGCAGCCAGATGGAACATGCAATCCTCTTTTTTGAGCCGCGGATCAAACTCACGTCGATCTCACTCGATACCAGTGAGGTGGAGAATGGTGTTCTCAATATCAGGATTGAATATCGAATTCCGGCGATCAACTCGCGCAGCAATATTGTTTATCCGATGTATTTCAAGGAGGGCACAAATATCCGGGCGCGCTAGAGTGCGACCGTGATTGGATTATGGACCACAAACGGCCCCATACCGCCGACAATGGCCATTTAACGCAAAGCACACGTGCGCTGCGGGCGCTTGATACAGATTATTTTCGACCTGACGAACGCAACCTTGCCGATCTGATCAACACCGCAACGGAACTTTCCCGGTTGCTTACTTATTTCGATGAAAATGACCAAGCGCATCACCCATCGAAATCTGCCGATTGCATCGGCGCATGGGAGGCGTTTTTTCGAGAGGACATAACGTTCCTTCTCGCTCAGATCGCGTCGGTCAATGTTCGTGCAGAGTTTCGTGCAAGCCGATTAGAAGATGCACAGTTGGAGCCACTGATAATCAGTCACGCCACACGTCTTTGGAGCTGGCATCAGCGCGCACAGGATCTAGCCGTTTTTGCCCCAGAAGATAGTTTGGAAGCAGCGCTTTTTTCCACACTTGATCAACCGCAAGAGAGTGATCTGAAAGGGCTGATACCATCTCTGCTGATGGATAAAATCCGCAAACGCGATGTCAGTGTGCCAAATTGCTGGCAGGCCAATACGCGCGTGGATCATTACCCTTACGCCACAGTCTTTAGCACCTTAAGCCGCGTCACAGCACAAATCGGAAATGCCGCTGAGCAATATCTTGAACTTTCGCTTGCCGACAAAAATGACCATGAAGCGCATGTGGGGCTTTTTCTTGCTTTCGTGCGTTTGCTTCAGAAATCTCAAATCGAGCTCAACAAGATCACAGATAGACATCTAGAATTTTATTTCCGCAAAGTTTTGCGCAGTAATCCACGCGAAGCCCAACCAGATCACGCCCATATCATATTTGAACTCGCTCCTGGCGCGCTTCCTGAGAATTTGTCCGCAGGCACCGCGCTTGTTGCAGGCAGCGGTTCGGGACCGGACGCAGCTATTTTCGAAACGGAACGTCCTCTCGTGGTGACTTCTGCCCGTGCTCTTGCCTTTAAGGCCGTCGCGATCGATCGTGATCCTGATTGGCGCGATAGAAACGGCACTCCTTTTGTCGAGGGGGCGTCAGTTTACCCCGTAGCGAATTCAGCAGATGGTAAGGGCGCGCCGTTACCTGACCCCAGTATCGGCTGGAGCCCATTTGGACCCGAAAAACCTGATGCTGCTTTGATCGGGTTGGCACTTGCATCCCCTGTTTTCAACCTTACTGGCGGCCAACGTTCAATCGAAGTGAAGCTTTGTTTTGATGACCAGTGCCGGATTACCCTGAACGAAGCGCTTATCCGGTATCGCGATGCTGTCAATCGGCGCTACGAGGGGCAATTATCCGAAAGAAGGTTCCGCCGTTTTCTAAATGACGCCTTTCGCCTTTCGCTTACTTCTGCCACCGGGTTTCACGCGATCACAGATTTTGTCATTGATCCCTCGGACTCTGCCAACAATAATCTTGCTCTCAGGTTTACCCTGTCCGAGCAGGATCCACCGATAACTGCCTGGACTGCTATCCATAACCAACCACTTCTGAAGATTGAGCTTGATCCCAAAGCTCGCGCCTATGCCTATTCCGCATTTCACAAAGCCCGGCTCATTCGCGCAGGCATTTCGGTGAAGGTCGAAGGCTTGAACAAGGTTAAGGTCACCGCAAATGGTGCGCCGGTAAAACCCGGCAAACCCTTCGCACCTTTTGGCCCTGCCCCCCTGCCCGGTGCACACATGACCATTCACGCGTCAGAACTGGCAGACAAGGAAATCCATTCCCTCGGAGTCAGAATGGCATGGACAGGGTTGCCAACGCCACCTGCCGACCTTGCCAGTCACTACGCCGGATACGGGGCTGACATCGCAAATGACAGTTTTAGAGCTTCCCTTTCGAAAGGCGATGATCAAACCTGGTGGCCGTTGAAGGTTATGGGACCAGGTGATCCCGTACCAGGGTCCGATGCGACGTTGTTTCCAATGGCTACAAATGAAGCCATTGCAATCGGTGAATTGCGTGTACCAACCCTTCCGGGCGACGCCCAAACCGGATCCGGTCACCAGAAAGCGGCCAAAGATGCCGCTTTAAGTAACTTTCGCATAGTGTTGACCAGTCCAGAAATGGGATTCGGCACACAGATTTTCCCGCGATTGGTCGCCAAGGCAGCAATTTCAAATGCCGAAGGAACAATCAAAAAGACAATTGGCTTGCTTGGTAAACTTCCCACGTTGAAGAAACCCAAAAAAGCTAAAATGAAGCCGCCGAAAATCAAACCACCTAAAGCAGCGGTCCCAGATGGTGATGCGGCGATCCCTAATCCACCCCTACAGCCGATGTTGAGCGGCCTGACGATTTCTTACACGGCAACAACTACCGCCCAGCTTCCGGGAAGCAATCAATCGGTTACGCTGCTCAGCCTTGGCGCTTTCGGTGAGATTTCGGAAGTCGAGGACGGCCAATTTATTCAAAGTGACTTGAATGCAGATGGCCGTCTAATGATAGGTCTTGATCGGGCAAACCCGCCCGAGCCATTGACGCTTTTTTTCAATATCCGCGATTCGCGCGCATCCAATTGGACGCATGACAATGTCGCGCCGCGACCTGGCCTTTATTGGAGTTACTTTTCCAACACGGGTTGGCGTATTTTACCCGACATCGCGATCATCGCGGACGGCACCGAAGAACTCACGACCCATGGGATTGTCGAAATCGCTCTGCCTGCCGACATGGAAGTGACCAACCGGTACTCGGATAATCCACTTGCCTGGATATCGATCGGATATCAGGGAGATCGCGCACGTTTTGGCAAGGTCATCGACATTAAAACGCAAGCTGTGAGCGTGCGCCGCCGTCCTCTTGCACCCACGGTGATAACGCCAGCGTTATTACCAGCGGGATCGATCAAGCGTTTTTTCTCGGCCCGGCCCGCCGTTGCAAAAATCACTCAACCCTTGGCAACTGAGGGTGGGCGCTCCCGCGAGACAACTACCATGCACCGGACACGATTATCCGAGAGGTTAGGCCACAAAATGCGCGCAATCCGTCAGATGGATTATGCTCGTATGGTGCTTGAGGCGTTCCCGGACCTGGGCGATGTGAAATGTCGGCATCTGGACGCTGGTAGGGTTGAACTGATTGTCAGTCCTCGACGCAGCAAGGACAGAACTCAAAGGTGCCCCCGTGTTGCCCTGCATACGCGGTCAAAAATCGCACGATGGCTTGAAGCACATACCCCATTGACGGTTGGGCAGGTCGATATTCGCAACCCGGCTTACGAGGACATCCGTGTACAGGCCCATCTGGTGCCGTTGGGTGCCGGTACAGCGGTGACGCTGGCACAAGTTGAAAATAACCTGTTTCGGCTGATCGCTCCGTGGATGTTCGAACCATCACTACCGCTGCCAATCGGTCATAACGAATTGGAGATTGCGACCATCACCGCCGCAATAGAAAAGATGCCGGGCATTTCACGGGTGCTGGGCCTGTCACTTGTTCACAGCTACCGCAATCGCGGTGCAAATGGTGGCGACACTGGACGATTTGGCATCAAGGATAGTGCGCGCGCGCATCAAGCCCGTCAAAAAAACGGTGCAGCTTTTCTGCGCGGTGCGACACCGGCATCGGTTTTTGTGCCCGCGTTACATCACGATATCTCTTTCCTGCCGCCGCGCGACGGGATTGGCGATCTGACCATTGGTCGCGACCTTGTTGCGTCAGATCCAAAACAGCGCGAGGCTTACCGCAACGAACCTTCCGAGCTGCCATATGAGGTGGCACCAACAGGCATTGGCAGTTTGTGTATCGGACGCGACCTGATCATCACAGATCCGGTTGATGCCATTCCACCTTCCTCTGAACTCGAAATCCGACCGCATCCTCTGGACGCTGTCTTTCTGACAAAATGAAATCGGATCAGCCATGACCACCACACGTGCAGAACTCATAGAAAATTTTTCCAACGGCAAACTGCCTTCGGGCGAAAATTTTGCTGACCTGATCAATTCCATGGTGCATCAGGATCAATTCGATGCGCATGTCCAAACTTTCGAGGATTGGAAAGCACGTGGTGAGGTTGCCCTGGGTTCGGGCGACCGGGCCTGGCGTATCGCCGTGAACGATAATGCACAGGTGCAACTCCTTCGCGGCGACGGATCAGATGGGTTAACCGCACCACAGGGTTTTGCTGATATTCAGCTAGGAGGATGGACAAGCCTTACCGGACGGATCGGCGATTGTAGCGATCCCAAGGCTTTCATGGGCTATAAGATCGAACTTGACGTCGCCGGAATGCCAAATGTGCCCAGCGATGGTAGCTGGCATCCAATAGTAAACATGCCCGGCCATCCTTGTGTTTTCGAGGTGACCGCGGGCACGGCACGTGTTGCCTACCTAGCTCCATTGGGTATCATGTCGATGGCTCGGGGCTTGATCGGTATCTCCGAAGAACAGAACGCCATCACCCACGGAACCATCGTCGCCACCGGAGCCAACCGTCAACCGTCATTAACCGTGTCCGCGCAACCCGATGCCGCGACAACCTGGAACGTTCTGGGTGCATATCTAGCAGCTGTTCTAATCCTGGTTCTGGGGGCCGCTCTGCTAGCAGGTACGCCCGCTGAAAACGAGATCGAAGTTGGCCTTGGATCCTTTGGTGACTGGCTTGTAACCTATGTGGGCAAATTGCTTGCGGGTCTCGGTATCACTGGTATCGATCCTACCAAGTTCACCCATCTATATCTACCTTTGGCGATACTTGTGGTGAATGTCCTCTACGCTCTACGCCTTTTGATCCGGGCCAATCATTTGCGTCGCCGTTCGGTCTGTCTGCGTTGGAAAAAAACCGGTGGCTCAGTCTTCAGCGGAGACAGGCAATGGACGTTGCAATTGCGCGGACCCACCCTTGCACCAGGTCCACAGGACAGCAATATCTATTACTCTATTACTAAGCTTTGGAACTAATCAGCGGTAGACCCTGATGACCCAGCAGGAGATCATTACCAAAGACCCCAAAGCGCCAGAAACGCTTGATTTTGAAGCATTGCTTGCGTCAGGCATTGCCTATGTTCAATCCCTGAGTCGCGATAGCTGGACTGACTACAATGAACATGATCCGGGTGTCACCATACTGGAAAACCTTGTCTTTGCATTGACCGACATTGCGTACCGAACAAACCATCCTATTGCAGATATTATCGCTTCGTCTGCCGCATCCACTGGCACTCCCCTAGAGCGTCTGCCGTTGTTTACAGGCGACAGGGCATTCACCACAGCGCCGGCAACCGGCAATGACTATCGAAAACTCATTTATGATCAAGTGGCCGATGTTCGTGATGTCTGGTTAGTACCTGTAACCGAACGACACGGGGTATCCGGTCTGTTTGACGTATTTATACAGGCTTTCCCGCCCGTCGCGTCAGAGCATGGTGCAATGATCAGACCCGATGAACAGGCCATTACGAAAGATGTGCAGCGCCTTCTGGAAGCAAGCCGAGGTATCGGCATTGATTTTCGAAAGGTAGAGCTTGTCCCGGAGGAGCTATTTGCGCTTGACCTCGAAATTTCGATCGCGCCGGACGAAAACCCAAATAGTTGCGTCGCCGCGGTCTTATTTGCCGTCGATAATGCGCTTAACCCTCCGCCTGAAATCGAAGATGTAGATCAGGCACTTTATGCTGGCATGCCCCCGGACGAGTTGTTTCAGGGGCCCAAACTTGATCTGGGCGTGATCCGTGACGATAGCTTGCGGCCTCTCGTCACGCAACTTGACCTGAATAAAACACGTGCCGCTATTCTGGATGTTACCGGTGTCGTGACTGTTGGTCAGTTCATGACGCGCACCGTTCGATCGCGCGTCTGCCCCGAAGGACCGTCCCTGCCGACCCTTTCGCGCCGTCCTGCAGACCTAAATGGTATTCAGGTTTTTCGAAATGGTGTGCCGATGAAGCTGGATTATGGCCGCGTCCTGCTCAACCTGCGCCATCTTGAAGAAAAAAGGCGATGGCAAACTCGTTACGCAATGCGCCGCATGTCGGATACCAGCTATGCCACAGTACCCTTGGGCAAGGATGACCGGCATCTGAACAGGTATCGTTCGATCCAACACATCTTTCCCGAAATCTATGGCATCGGTGAAAAAGGAACAGAGGGTGCTGTGCCGATCACCGAGCGGGGCAGGAACCAGCATCAGGAACAGGCACTGCGTCGGGCACGGGCTAGACAGCTCAAGGGGTATTTGACATTTTTTGAACAGATGATGGCCGACCACCTGAGCCAGTTGGATGCTACGGCGGACCTGTTCGCTTTACCGTCCGAACGCCCGACATACAACTGGCAGGCATTGACGCGGCCGAGCGCACATCCGGACGATCCGTCCAATTTGGCGCCAATCCTTGGCCAACCCACGAACGCTAAAGACAAGAAGAACAGCACATGGTTCCAGCAGTATTGTGACGGATTAGAGGCGATCTATACGAATATCGACCGTCCAGCCGAACGGCGTGGCAGGGCGCTTGACCACCTTTTGGCGCGGTTCGGCGAACAATTTGACACCGCCTCGCTCAAACGTCTTTACGATCAAGAACACCAGCCACGGGATGTGTTTGAGCAATGGTTATTGAAACGCAAAGCAGAACTCCTTGAAAATGTCATAGACCTCGGCGGCAAACGTGGTCTGGGAATCGACCTTTCTAACTCGGCTTCTTGTCCTCTCGAGACACGGATCGCGCTACGATCAGGCCATGATGCACCGCTTTATCTGATCGAACACATCTTGCTGCGCGACGGGGCACGTGGAGGCGGCATCGGGGCTGAGCAGATCGGCGTTGATTTTGCTGTCACGGCGCCTCCTCCGCTAACGGCTTTTCGACTGGCGCTGGACGGTTATTCAGTGCATTGGATTTTGGACCCTCAGCCACTTGCATCGGAAACCTCATCGCTGTTGGAGCTTTTGGTTACCCTTGGAGCGGATCAGGCGCATTACACGGCCTATCCACCGGGATCTTATCAGGTCTCTGTTCGTATTGAACAAAATGCTGGCTTGGGCGTCGACGTTCTCGAAAACTTTAGGTCAATGGATGAGGCTAAAGCGTGCATTGCTGACATGCAGCGCATCTGCCAAGAGGCACAAAAAACCAAACGTGTTCCCAGCGATTTCGTTGAACCCGTCTATCTGCCTCTGGATTTCTACAATCATGGCGTCAGCCTGATCATCAGCCCGGGAACTGAAGGAACATCAGAAGATCGTCGCGCTTTTGTAAGCGAAATCGCTGCGGCCGAAATTCCGGCTCACTTGTCGTGCGTGCATCTTTGGCTCCACCGGGATGAAATCGACTCATTTGATACTGACTATAAAGAATGGCAGAAGATTCATCGTGGCGTTCGGGCAACCGCGTTTCCCTCTGCGGCTGCCCGTCAGGAAGCTGTTGAGCGTTCGGAAAAACTGCGCAATCACATTCACAGGCTCTATTGCGCCAGTATCCAAAACGCTCGCAAGCGTCGGCGTGAAAGCGTGGGTGTGAAATGACAGCAGCGCATCAAATCGGTCGCGTTGTCTATGAATTCGATGTTGATGAAGACAGCGACGCTAAACAAGTCCAAGATCGTCTTAGTGATTTTTCCTATTCCCGGCTTGAGCCTGTGATCGATCTTAGCGTGGACGACGCTGCCCTTTCCGGTCATCTGATCCTTGACACGCTGGAATTGAATCTTGGCGAAATCCCAGCGGATGATTTCGACGATACGCTTGAATTGCGCCTACGCGAAGCACTCACGCTAGCGCTCCTGCAAGCCCAAATCCCTGGGAGGGACTTTGCCCTCAAACCACAACGCGCCACAATGTTTCCAGCCACGGTCGAACAAGAACGTGATTTAAAAAGTTACCTAAGCTTGGGTCGATATCCACATTTGCCTGACAATGACGCGCCGGGGTTGGCCGCCTTGCTTCGGACTGAGTTGGCCCGTGACCCACGCGGGGTGGTGAAAATTCTTGAAAAAGTTACCGACATGCCGGACGTGCAAAAACGTATGGCGCTTCAATTGCCGAAAGACCTCCGTGAAGACCTGATTGCCGCTGCAAGGACATTGGCCAACGGATCGTTTAGCTCATTGCAGGAATTGCTGACATCAAGTGTTCAAAGTGAAACCGTTTCGCGCGATAAAGCAGGCAGCTTATCGCAGAAGACCCAATCGCCGCCGTTGCTGACCGAACAGGGTGTCCAGGTCCAAAAGAAACAAAACGCGCGGCACCAATCCGAGGCTTTACAAAAAGCCTTATGGCAAGCTCTGAAATCAGGCCAAGTGACCGATGAGATAGCCCGATTAGACATCGCCGCAATCGTCAGGACCGATACCCTCATTCTTCCGCTCTTGACGGCTAATCTTGTCAACGCGCGCTTCCGATCGGCGCTTCGCTATCATCTGACATTTGGCTCGATTGAGGATTTGCATCTGAAAGGTCTTCCGGCGATTGGCGGTTTTGCCGTCACATTACTAAAAACTGCCCGAACTCTCAGATCGGATGTATTCGAGCAAGTGATTGACGCCAGTCTGGCTGGCCTGGCCCACCCCAAAGACGACGCAACGCAATGGCTGCAAGACATCACTCGGGGACTGCATCGTTCCGTCGTGGCGCAAGTCTATTCAGCTGCGGCGAAACTGCGTGAGATCGACGAACGATACGAAGTTCTATACAACATCATGGGATCGCTTGATATCGACGCCCCCGCTATTTCCACTGCTGAAAAACACGATCAGGAAGAAAGCGTTAAACCTTTCGAGGAACTTGTTACAGCGCTCCGATTCGGCGGCATGGAATCTAAGGATGTGCTGGCAACCCGGTTGCTAAACGCTTTGGTTGAAGAAGATGCTGAACACGATGACGTGATTGAGCGTTCGCATGTTTCTGGCATTGCACAACACCGCCTCGTCAAAATACTCGAAACTATTCCAATGAAAAAGCTTGATCGCGTTTTGCGTCAACGTTTGGGCAAGGCTTTTTCTGAACAGTTCGATCTTATCCAAGTTGCAACCAGCAAACCTGAGGACGCATCCCTACGCTTTCAGGTTTTTTGGGCACTTCTTGACACGCTTCGTACTCTCAATAAGCGGGAACAAACGCAGCAGGATGTTGCGCAACACTCGCTAAACCATTTCTGGTCAATCCTCGCGCAGCGCCTCCCCGAAAGCATAAAAAACCTTGAGAGTATCCGCCGAGAATTTGGACGAAAAAGTGATAAAACCTACGGGGATGACACGGCATCCGAACCTTTTTCGGGGGTTATGATACGACCAGAAGGAATTGAAATTCCGGGTAAAGACACCTGGGATAGCAAGCAATCCTCGAAGGAAATGCGACATGCGATCCCGAGGGCAAAAACATCCCCCAAAGAAACGCGAAAAAGGCCGAAGAACGATGTTGAGTCCCGCGAAGCCGCAGAACTTATGCAATTGTTGGCACGCGCTGGATTAAGGCTCAAGCCGACCGCGGTCGCACAGATACTTGCAGATACAAACCTGTTGTTTGAATCGAATGAAAAAAGCGCCAGCGCCGCTTTGGACGCTCTGGCTGGTGTTCTTAATTTATCGCGGAAAACGCTGGTGGAACATCTTATGCCACAGATCAGCGATTCACAGAGAGAATTGAAATCGACCGCGCTGAAACCACTCAACTTACTAATACTGCAGGGTTTTGAAAACCTTGAGAAGGCAGAGGATATTGCTTCGTTTTCGCAGCTACTGGTTCGTGCACGCCTTTGTGAAAATTTGACGCAAGCTGACAAGATACTGGACAGTGTCTCCCAGGCAACGCCGTTATCCGACGGTCACGAGTTAGCATTTCTAAGTGCAGTGGCTGAGCGGCTCAATCTAAGTCTCGCTGAAATGGTGAAACAGCTCCACGATCATCTGCCTGAGGAGTTTATGGGTCTGTCGGCACCGCTAATACGTGCATTCAAATCGGATAGGTCAACGTTATCAAAAACCAGTTCAGAGCAACAAACACTCACTCGGATCGCGAAATTGGTCGTAAAAGGCGGTATAACCGATGATGTTTCCCGAACGAGCAGCGATCTTGCTGACCTAGCGACGAACGCTTCGCCTATTACAGGTGACGCAACCACCTTCCTTGATGCACTCGCAGCCCGATATGACCTTGACCGAAATACTCTGATCGAAAGGCTTAAGCCGCACGTCTTGGCTCAAACAGTGCAATTGCCAGAAGCATTCACCGTTCTTTTCAATAACGATACAGATGAGAAAAATAAAGTTGGTGAACACCATCGAACCCTCACTCAGTTCGCTGAACTCATCCTGCGTTCAGGCGTAAGTGACGATCCCGAACAGGCCAAACAGATATTGTTTGAGGTTGCCAAAACTGACCCACCCATCAAAGGTTCGGAAAGCAAATTTCTGGATGCCGTTGCCGAAAGATATGAACTTGCCGAACAACTCGAGCCATATCTTGTTGAACATGAATTTCCATTCCAACAGCCCATGACGCGGGAACTTGAAGATGACGCATCAGGATGGCCCGATATTATGAAATCCAAACAACTGCTCAGTGACATTGTTCACCTGCTTCGGAAAGCAGGCGTTACGCTTGAGCCCATCGATCTTTCCCAATTACTTTTGGAAGTGATGAAAACGAACCCGCTGAGCGACGGAAACGAAGTAGCTTTTCTTGACACACTCGCGCGAAGACTTGATCTGAGCCGGGACGCCCTGATACGTCACCTTCGGCCGTATGTATCAAGCCATTCAGGGTCTCTTCCCCAAGCTTTGTTAGACGTAATTCAGCAAACAGTTTTTTCAGAGCATCCGATTGGATCGGACAGCACCGATGCGTCAGAAACCGCTGAAACGGCCATTCCAAGTAATGCCCCTATTTTCACGCCAATGTCTGGCTTGGTTCTTACCCATCCTTATTTGATAACTTACCTGGATCGCCTTGGTTGTCTCGAAAACGGGCAGCTACCGAAAGAACATACCGACCGAGCCGTGCATCTCTTTGGGTTACTTGCAAGCGGGCGTTCTGATTTGCCCGAACATGAACTTATGCTGCCAAAATTGCTGGCGAACCTTTCGGTTACCTCCCCAGTCTCGCATGGTTATGAGGTCAAATCTGAGGAGAGCGAATTGGCTGTTGAGCTTCTGCGGCACTTGGCGTCCCAGGTGCCCGGATTTGTAAATACGACACCCGATGCTCTGCGCGAAACATTTCTGATGCGCCACGGTCAAATCATACCCTCCTCTGATGAAAGCGGTATGATTTTGCGCGTTGTGAAAGGACCTTTCGACATGTTGCTGAACGACGTACCCTGGCCGTTTTCCATTATTCGTCTGCCCTGGATGCAGGAGGCTCTGCACGTCGAATGGATTTGAACGCCACCTCCAAAACCCTCACGCGAGAGCTTGATTGGCTTGATAAAGTGATCGAAACAGTGATTGCACGGCATTTTCAATCCGAAGAAAAGCCGCCCGATGCGCCCAAGCCCCCTTCCCTTCAGAAAGACAGGTCAGACTATGCCAAGGCCATAAAACAGGGGGCGTTGGGTGAAACTGATCGTCTAATCCTGATCCTTGCAATGGCCCCGACTTTAAGAGCCGAGGTTCTGGATCCATTCCTATTTCGCAATCCAAATATTGACCGCATATTCACTGAATTTTCCGCGCGCCCGAATGGCGACGGTACGTTTGTTCCCACACTTGGCACGGCCCAATTTCTGATCGGTGGGGGAGCGCTTGAAAAACGGCTATCGGCACTCGAATACTTCCAGAACGGTTCCCGACTTGTTGCGGGCGGGTTTTTGATGCCGTTGAACCTTTTCGGCGAGACAAAGCAGCACCAACCGCTTCAGGTTGTTCAGAATTTCCTCAGCCTGATGCTGACCGGAACGCGCCACCGCCCCGATTTCCAAGCAGATTTCCCGGCCAAACGGCTGACAACAAAGATGACTTGGGAGGATTTGATCCTCACGGACCGAACGCGGCACGAGGTTGGCGAAATCCTCGCCTGGATCGAACATGGCGAAGTGCTAGAACGCGACGCCGGTATTGGTCGCCTGATCAAACCGGGCTATCGCAGCCTCTTTCATGGACCACCAGGGACCGGCAAAACACTCACGGCTACGCTTCTCGGTCAGCGCACGGACCGCGATGTGTACCGGGTGGATCTGTCGATGGTCGTTTCCAAGTGGATTGGAGAAACCGAAAAGAATCTGGCGCAAATCTTCGATCAGGCCGAGGGACAGAACTGGATTCTCTTTTTTGACGAAGCTGACGCACTTTTTGGTAAACGTACTGAAGTCAGTCAATCCCACGACCGATATGCAAATCAGGAGGTCTCTTACATCCTTCAACGGATCGAGGACTTTGACGGTGTCATCATTCTTGCCAGCAACTTCAAAAGCAACATCGACTCTGCTTTCGCGCGCCGGTTTCAATCAATGATCCGGTTTGAATTACCCCGTCCGCCTGAACGGTTGCGGCTATGGAAGGCCGCATTTCCTGATCGTAGCCTGTTGGCAACCGACGTTGATCTGGAGGAGCTCGCCAAAGGTTTTGAGCTCTCTGGTGGCGCAATTGTAAACGCTGCGCGCTATGCTTATCTGGCTCGCTTGCGCAATCAGCAAAAAACCATCAGTCGTGCTGAAATTCGAACCGGTATCACACGCGAGTTACAGAAAATGGGAAAAATCGCGGGAGTGAACGAATGATCGACCAGACAATGACGTTCCTGTTGGGTGAATTGAACAATTATCTTGGTGCGCGATTTCCGGACAGCCCGAATCTGGCAGTGCTGGAAGATATCGTCCAGAATTCCGGCACCGGCGCGGAAGAGATTGAGAATAAACTGGTGGTGACGCTTGTAAATGTCGAGCGCGAACCGATCGCTGCAAATACCGCAAAAATGTACCGTCAAACCGGTGACGTTGCCAAACGCATCCCACAACCGCTCAATCTGAACCTTGTTTTCATGATCGCAGCCAATTTCCCAGAGAATTACACGGACAGCCTCAAGGTCCTGTCATCAGCGATTGCTTTTTTTCAGGCAATGCCGCTTTTTACCGCACAATCGAACCCGAATTTTCCCGATGCGCTTGAACGACTTTCAGTCGAGTGGCGCGAGTTGGATCTACAAGCCAGCCATAATCTGTGGACGGTTCTGGGCGGTCGCTATCGACCTTCGGTGGTATACAAAGCCCGTATGCTGATTATCGATGACGCCTTCATCGGCGCGGATGTTCCCATTATCACCGCAACCGACGTCGAGGGGTGAGGAATGGGTATCGGGATCACTCTTGCACCGCTTCTCAAACTGAAGATCGACCATGGCTATTATGGATCGGACACGCCCGGGATCAAGCTGATCGCCACCCATTCTACGTTAAAAACCCTGGCGAAGACACGCTGCCGGTTACGGACAATGCCTGACGGGATCGAACTCTATGCCAGCGCGCCATCCGGTGGCACCCCGAAGCGCGCAGAGGGCAGTGGCATGATCCTGTCTTTCTGGCTTGAAGCCACCGATCCTGATTTCTGGATTGTCACTCAACCGGACTGGGCGGGCGATGCCGTTAACAACTGTTTCTTCCTCAGCGAGAAAACGGAACAGGCCCAACAAATCCACTCTGCATCGGCCAACATGTTGCCCACCTATCCGAAGTCTTTTCACGATACGTTCAGTACTGCGATTTCGGGTGAAACCCTCAGACTCATAGATTGGCGCGGGGGCGTGCCTGTCTGGACATCTGCTGTGAAGGTTCAGGGACAGAAAACCCTTGATCTGTCGTTGGCCGCCGTGCCGGATGGACGGTACAGCTTACACCTCGACGGAACTCAACTTCGGGAATTCTACCTGACGGATCGGGCGGTTTCCGGCTATTGGGGGGTGATTGAAATCGACCTCGGCTCAGCCGAACCCACCCAGCACGGGCAAGATCCGTTGACCTATGGCATTGTCTTCAAGCCTCGGAAAAGCCGTTGGCGCTACGTGATCCGTAGCCTCAAAAAAGACCGTGACCTTGGCCAGGCGCGGATCACCGCTACCCCCAAGGCCATTAATTTCAACGACGCGATTCCAGATCCCAGCGGGCGACCCGATATCTGGATCATCGAATCTGAAACACTCCTGCCGCTTTATGCGTCGCCCGCGCCGCACCACACCATGACCTTGCATTTACCAGCCGCCGCCGGACCACCCCCTTTGCCCCTGCCCTTGCCTTACCCCACGGCGGATTCAACCCGCGTTCAAACCACTGGATCGGACACCGAAATGTGGTCGACCATTTACCTGACCGTTTGATGGATAATCGTGAAATCCCATTAAACGCATTATCAATCGGAGGACCAAACGGCTGAAATTTAGGCATTGACCAGTTTCGTCAAGAGTTCGTGCCACCAAGAGCGGCGCCTCGCAGATACCTGCTTCGCAAGAGGTCTCAGAACGCGTTTTAGAAAAATTCATACCTGTACCCAGAAAGGAATACGTCATGTTTTCTAAATATTTCGGTGCATTCATTTTCGTCTTGTCTGCCGCGGTGGGATCGGCGCTTTACGCTGTCGACCCGACAGACGGTAAATCCCGGGAAATCTCGCGATCTGATCGGAAATTGATCGCGGCCAGTACATATGGCTTTACGGGTAACGCCCTTTCTCAGCGCTTCCAATTTCCGGCGGATGCCAGCGACGGCAATTTCGGCATAGACGTGTCGCATTTCAATGGCGACATTAACTGGCAGAACATGGCCGCCGACGGTGTGAAATTTGTCTACATCAAGGCCACACAAGGCAAGGATATCGTCGATGCAAAATTTGAAGCGAACTGGACGGGTGCCAAGGCCGCTGGCCTGAAAGTTGGTGCCTACCATTTTCTGTCCTCTCTGGATCCGGCAGAAGAACAAGTGACCAACTTTCTGAACACCTACCAGAAGTTAGGCGTCGAAAAAGGTGGCGACGCTGATCTGCCTGCGGTTCTTGATGTCGAATGGGATTTTTCAACTGCCGCCGCGGACGGCCATCAAACAGACCGGTGGGCGACGCATAGTGCCAGTTCAATCGCCAGCACGGTCGAAGCCTGGTTGGCCGCAGTCGAAAAGACCACAAAGAAGTCTCCCCTGATCTATACAAACACGACCTGGTGGACCCAACGTGTGGGGGCGTCAGGTGATGATCTTGCAAAGACCTACAAGCTCTGGATTTCGGATTACACGCTATCCAACCTCCAATCAGATACACCGGTTGCGCCGCAAGGATTCGAAGTGGATTTATGGCAGTTCACGGATCGTGGTGGCGTCAAAGGCCTCATTGGACCGGTGGATGTCAACAAGGACCTTAATCTTCAGATGAACTGAAAGAGGGCTTTATATCCCGCCTAACAAGCGAGCCGAAAACATGAGAAAAGCATCCCGAAAACCAGCGCCAAAGACGGACGGCCGAACTGGGTCTGCTCAATCTGATCGCGCTCGCTTGGATGCTGGTTCAAAGAAAGACGGAGGGTGCAATTACCAATATTCAGGAGCCAGCAGCTTTGCGACACTGCAACGTGCGGCAAGGCAAAGCGCGCATTCGGAAATTCTGGCCGGACTTAAACGCGTGGTTCATACAGGGGCCAAACTCACTACTGATATTCGTTCGCCAATCTCCGGTCTGTCCGGCTCGACCGCTCCAATTCAACGCAATAGAACGCTTAATGCAGGCGAGAAAAAGAAAATCCGGGAAGTACTTGAGGAAGCTGACGTGGTTTACGATGCCCTGGTGCATTCGCGCATCTTCAGACGGGAGATCGCGGAAGAATCTGCCCAAATACTTTTTGACATCATGGAAAGAGCTGGCGACCTCTACGATAAAATTGATCAAGACGATTTTCCGGATGATTTTTCCCTCGATGATTTGGAAGAAAGCTTGGCCACGTTGCAAGATGCGATCAAAGAACCCTGGTATGAAACGAAGAGATTCTTCCAAGATCGCCCTCCGGCAGACACGCGTGGTATTGGTGACCAGCATCCAAAAGTGAAAGTGAAAACCGCGGCCCAACATGAAATCTCTGCACTTGGTGCCGAAAGTTCACTCAAGGCCAATCTCGAGATTCTGCGAAGCGAAGATCGCGTCTTCTACGTCTATGGCCGGTCTGCAATGGGCTCGGGCGATACCGCCTTTATCGTAAGAACCGTTGCTCTGTTGCGCGGGTATGGCCTGCATGCCGTTGCCGTCAAACAGGACGCCGCTGCACATGATTCAGCGCAGGCCTTTGGAAAAGCCCATGAAAAAACTCCGCAGGAAATGTATAAAGAGGCAAGGCCTCAGGACGTCATTGTCGAAGGACCATTGTCAGATTCGTATCACCGCCCCGAAATCGGCGCGACGGATTACGAGTCGGTCACCGAACGCGAATTCAACAAGCTGCATAGCGGAACAACCGAAACACCATTGGCTGAACTGCAAATGCCCTTCAACTTGCGTCTGTACGAGTATGGAACTCTTTCTCTCCGAGGCGGTCAGTTGTGCACCGGACCGGGTGACAATGTCGCAAGCAATGCGGGCAAGGTTCGCCACGGTTTTCTGGGCATGGGGCACGGCGAGATGGGGGCGTTCTACAACGCATCACAGGAACCCGACGCGCCGAGTTTTCTCGAGCTTGTCGAAAGCTATGCGGTTCCCAAAGCCGATGGAAAGCCCCTGCCCGTCGCCTTGAAACTATGGGAGCTCTGCAAAAAAAACGAAGGGGCAAAGTTTCTGTTGGGTTACACCAACAAGAGCGAGGAAGTTACGCATTGGTGTCAAAGTGTTGCAACCGCAGTCGCACCGCTTGGTGGGCATTACATCATCATCGGCGTCTTTGGCGGCAAGGCGATCCCCGACACCTTTCATGTTGAAGAAAGCAGTTTTTCGGGCATGTACATCTCCGAGAGGAAAAACCTGCAAGTGAAGGCACGGGAACCCAGCGTTAGCAAGCGATCAACAGGAAACTCCTCTGTTCTGATCACAAACCTTCTGCCTCGCCCGTTGATGGCCGCATTGCAGAATATTGCTGAGCCATTCATGGCGACAACAGGCAACTATTCCCTTTCCGAAGCGATTGAGGGTGGCAGTTTCCCATCCTACGAAGCGCTGCATTTTAATGCAGGCGTCTCAGAAGACCTTGAATGGCAGATTACACATGCAGCAGAGTACCTTGAAACTCCTCCAGTCGTACGTGACGCGATGCAAGGTCTGGCAGGTGTGTCGCCCCTCTTGCTGAGTGGTAAAGAAGCGCTGATCCAAACACTGCTCCAAAACCCGGCTGAAGTGCGTAAGTTGACAGCCGAGATCAGACGAAAGACCGATGCAGGCGCGAATCTGGTCGCCAAATTGGCCGCGTTGATCAGTGCCGGTGATGCGGGCCGCATTACTCTTGACCCACCCCGCAAAACACCTGCCCGCAAACCTCGGTCCGGTGTCTACCGTCCCCCCCAGCGTTCCCAACCCGCACCTGGAAGGCGCGACACCTACAGGTCAAAAAGCAGCAAAAGCTCCACATCAAGCTGGCGTCGTGATGACAAAAAATCGGGCAGCAGAAAGCCTCCGGCAAAGAAAAGCGATCCCAGAAATTGGCGCAGCAAACCCAGCGGCGGCGACTCAAATCGCAAGAACTGGTAGACAGCTCGCTCGACTGACAAAAACAGATCCCGGCAGCCAAACAAACGAGGGAATCGAAGCGCAGCTAATCGGGCTTGATGATCGACCAAAATATCGGTGAACGATGCGGTGATTGGCGCGGCAAGAACCCGGCATAAAGAGTTTTCGAGAAAAAATGGCGCAGCAATAGCCCTCTATATTGGTTCGTCAAATATTTGATTTACCTAGCTAAAGACTAAGCTATCTATTGATTACATCACAAATAATAGCGCAACATGCTTCTGCTGCGCACCTGACCAACCTTTGCTAACCGACGGTGTTTTTGGGGCGCTTGTGCTTTAATCATGCTTGGCCGTATCCGTGGTGAAGTTATATTTGTCGAAGTAGTCCTTGTACCGCGCCCGCAACCTTGTCGTGTCAATCGCATATTCCTCGTTGGAATACCCATGGCGGCCGTGCTTACCTTGCTGAGGTTCATGCCATCGCAGCCAACCCGCTTCTTCGCAGTCCACGTTGAAGCGTACTCTCCGACACACCAAACCGTATTGCTGTTTGAGGCAACGTCATGCCATCTTGCTGCATATAGCAATGAGCTTCCAAAACATCGTCAACACTCATCGGCCTTGGCCTGCCAATGGGGACGCCGTGTTCCCGCGCCGCGTTAAGTCCGTTGCGGGTGTTTTCTCGGATGAGGTCGCGGTGAAATTCGGCAACCTGCTCACCTCTTGCTGGTCGAAAAACAAAACAGGCAAGAAGCGCCCTTATTACATGTGCTTCCAAAAGGGGCTGTGACAGCTACCTTAAGTCCATCCGTCGCGATGATCTGGAAGGCGCATTCGAAGGTTTGCTGCAAGAGCTGCAACCTGCGCCAAGCCTCTTCAAGCTCGCCCGAGCCATGTTCCAGAAAGCGTGGGACATACAGGCGACAAAAGCCAAGAGTGTTCAAAAGCCCTGAAACGCGACCTGACAAAGATCGAGGGATAAATCGACGGTTTGGTCGAACGTATCGTTGAGACCACCAACACCACCGTGCAAACCGCCTTTGAGCACAAAATCGACAAGCTGGAACGCGACAAGCTGGTCTTGCAAGAAAAACTGCACTCCAATCCCGGCCCCCGGCGCACATTCGAACAAATGTTCGAACTCGCCATGAGCTTTCTCGCAATCCCTTGGAAACTACGGGAATCAGACCGCCTTGAAGACAAGCGTGCAGTACTGAAACTCACCTTCGCCGAGCGTCTGGCCTATTGCCGCAAAACAGGGTTTCGAACCCCAGAAAACCACCATGCCATTCAACATGTTAGGAGGAAATCGCATGCAATTTTGTAAAATGGCGGAGCGACAGGGATTCGAACCCTGGAGACGGTCTCCCGCCTACACACTTTCCAGGCGTGCGCCTTCGACCACTCGGCCACCGCTCCGTTGGGCCGGTGTGTAGCGCGACTTTCTTGACCTGTGCAAGAGGTGATTACCTTCGGACGCTCTGATCCAACAGATTGCTCTGATCCGGATTTAATCTGTCAAATGCAGGTAGACCCGGCGGTTCCGGCGGCCTTTCTTCTCGACCTTGCCAAGGCGCACCGACCCGATCTCTCCGGTACGTTTGACGTGGGTGCCGCCGCAGGGCTGCAAATCAACCTGTTCCGCACCCTCGCCGATACGGATCAGGCGCACCCTGCCCGCACCTGTTGGCGGCGCGACCGACATGGTTTTCACCAGTCCGGGATTGGCGTCCAGTTCAGCGTCGCTGATCCAATCCTGCGTCACAGGCAACTCACGACCAATCAATGCATTCAATTGCTCTTCCAGCGCGGCCTTGTCTTCGGGCGCGTCGGGCATGTCAAAATCAAGCCGGCCCTTTTTCGCGCTGATCGCGCCGCCGGACACCGGTAAAGGGATCACGACAGACAGAAGGTGCAGCGCTGTATGAATGCGCATGTGACGATACCGACGGTCCCAATCCAGATGTTGCGCGATCTCGGTGCCAATCGGTGGTAAATCCTGTGGTGCGGACGGGACCAGCACTAGTTCGCCTCCTGTCCCCTTTGACTGTCGTTGCCAAATCCAGCGCGCCACCGCCCCAACTGATGCGCCCACTGTCTCCGGGCTGGCCACCGCCAGTCGGATACTAGATCGACCGGTCGGGAACGATACCGCCATCAGGCATATGGGCCATCACGGTCGCAACAGCATTGGTTCGATAGGCATCGTCGCGAAACAGCAGTTCCGTCATCTATTCGCCGTCCCCGCCTCCGCCATCCATATCCGCTTCGCTGATGTGATCTTTGACCGCTTTGCGCCTTGTGCCGGGCTTCTTGGGTTTCGGGGGCGAGACCGCCTTTTCAAGGACTTCCGCATTGCGGAACCAGACATCGCGCTGCGCAAAGGGGATTTCGATTTTCTGCTCGGCGAACTTCTGGGCGATCTCATGGTTCATATCGGAATGCACGCTGAGGACCCAATTCACATCGCGCAGAATGGCCCGGATCTCGAAATCCAGCGAATCTGCGCCAAACCCTTTGAACACGACCGCAGGGGCCGGATTGGCCAGCACCATCGGATGCGCCTCGGCGACACTCATGAGAATTTTTTCCACATGCCGGGTGTCGCTGCCATAGGCGACACCAACCGGCACGATCACACGACCCACCGTATTGCCCCGCGTATAATTCGTAACAGTTCCGCTGATCAGGTCCGAGTTGGGAACAATCACGTCGGTTCGGTCAAATGTCTCGATCCGGGTTGATCGCACCGAGATATCACGCACGTAACCGTGCTGCCCCCCCACCTCGATCCAATCTCCTTCGGAGATGGGGCGCTCAATCAACAGGATGATGCCCGAGACAAAGTTCGACACGATCGTCTGCAAACCAAAACCGATCCCGACCGACAGCGCACCGGCAACGATGGCCAGCGAACTCAGATCAATGCCCGCACTGGTGATCGCAATCAGGGCCGATAGGAAAATCCCGACATATCCAACCCCTGAGACAATCGCGTTTTGCCCGCCAACATCCATTTTGGTTTTCGGCAGGACCGTGTTTTTCAACGTTCCCTGAATGAAACGTGTCACAAGATAACCGGCCGCAAATATCGCAGCGAGGGTCAGGAAGATCGTCGGGGAAATCCGGATACCACCTAAGTAGATGCCATCGGTGAACTGTGTCCAAAGCTCGGTCAGATCGGCAATACGGGCGCCCCAAATCAGGGCGAACAGCGGCACCGATAGCAAGATCAGTACCAGTCCCGCAATCACCGGGGTCAGCGATTCTGACGCTCCCTCAGAATTCCCGCTCAATAGCACGTAAACCTCGCTGACGAGGCGCTGCAACAATACCAGAACCGCAATCAACTGAAGCGACAACAGTGCCGGTAGCATCAAAGCCTCAGCTGCATTGAAATAGCCGATGGCAGCCAGTGTCGGCGCCACGACCGCCAGAACAAGAATAGCCCGACTAAGAAGACGGGTGATGCGATTGCGGAACCCTTCAGTCTCAGCCGCGCCACCAGTGTCAGTTTGAACCTTCATCAGGCGGGCCAGCCGCCACAGTAAGATTGCCGCCAGTATCATGACCGGGAAGACGATTACGATTGACGCGGCCTCTGACCAGTCAAAGACATCAGCCATTTCATCCAGGAAATTGATCAGGCCCATGGCCAGCCCCAGACCGGTTCCCAATCGTCGGCCCGAGCGGCGTTTTTCGGCTTCCAAGGGCAGCATCAAAGGTCGGTTTTCCGTGAACGGGAAAATTCTGACCGCAAGCCAGCGGGCAAGGAAATAGATGAACAGTGAACCGATCAGGCCGCCAAAGACCGCCTCGCCACGCAATCCGAACAAACCTGATGAATAGGCAGCGATTCCGAACATGATCGCGCCGATGTAGGGCAGCAGGAATTCACCAATGGAAATCACAAACGCGATCAGCCAGCGGCCCGCGCGGGCATTTGGCGTAAGAATGCGCCGGACAAGCCTGTTGCACCAACGCCGCCCGCGTATGATCAAGGCGGTGCCGATTGCCATGAAGATTATCAGTTTGGGTAATTGCTCAACGGTTTCGCTTCGCTTTGACGGATTCCCCCATGCCGTCATGAATTCGAATTCGACGGTGCGCCATGCGCTGAAAATGGACTCGGCCCCGGCCGGCCAATTCTTGACATTCAGCGGCGATGGCCCCAGTTCCAGCAATTCATTTTTTTGCCGGTCACGGATGATTTTATCCACACCTTTGATCAATCCATCCGCACGGCGATAGGCCGTCTCCGCGGTCTTGACCGGAACTTCCAACTCCGAAAGGCGTTTTTCCAAGGTGCTTCTCAAGGCGGCAATGTCTTCGGCCTCGGTGCCACTTTCAGGTGCGGGCCCAAGGGCGTCCAACTGCCCTTTCACGGTTGAAATCGCGTTGCTGTTGACGTTTTGCGCATCTTGAAACTGTTGCCGCCAACCCGCCAGCTCGTCCCGTAGTTCCTCAAGCACGGCGCTTGAGGCACGTCCGCTCTCGATTGCATTGTCGGCCCGGGTGGCTGTCTTCAACCATTCTTCAGGGTCCGGCGTGGTCGTCTCGGTTTGCGCTGCGGCGGGGATAACGTTGCTGAAGCCACTCGCACAAACAGCCAGCAGCGTTACAACAATCAGAGTGCGAAGATAGGTCATGCGTCTTCAAACACGCCCGGGATCACTCGGGGAGCATCGGTCAACCAGTCTGGTGTCGGCAAGCCCTTTTCACGCAGGAATTCAGGGTTGAACAGTTTCGACTGATAGCGTGTGCCGTAATCGCAGAGCACGGTCACAATCGTGTGCCCCGGCCCCAACTCACGGGCCATTCGCATCGCACCTGCAACGTTGATCCCGGTCGAACCGCCCATGCAAAGACCTTCCTCGCGCAGCAGATCGAAGACGATGGGCAGTGCCTCGTCGTCTGGGATTTGCCAGGACATGTCGGGCGTGAACCCATCCAGGTTTGCGGTAATGCGCCCCTGCCCGATACCTTCTGTGATCGAACTGCCCTCGGCCGCGGCGACACCGTCCCGGAAAAGGGTGAACATGCCTGACCCCATCGGATCCGAAAGCGCTACCTTCACGCCCTTGGGTTGCAATGCCGCACCAACCCCCGCCAATGTGCCACCCGATCCCACGGCACAGACAAATCCATCGACCTTGCCATCGGTTTGTTCCCAGATTTCGGGGCCGGTGGTCTCGATATGGGCCTGGCGGTTGGCCACGTTATCGAACTGATTGGCCCAGATCGCGCCGTTCGCATCACTTTGGGCCAGTTGCTCGGCCAGACGCCCGGAATAGCGCACATAGTTGTTGGGGTTCTTGTAGGGAGCAGCAGGCACCTGCACCAGTTCGGCCCCGGCCAGTTGGATCATGTCCTTCTTTTCCTGGCTTTGGGTTTCCGGGATCACAATCACCGTCTTGAAGCCCATCGACGCGCCCACCAGTGCCAGACCGATGCCGGTATTGCCTGCCGTACCCTCGACAATCGTGCCACCGGGCCGCAGATCGCCTTTCGCCATGGCATCACGGATGATGTACAATGCGGCACGGTCCTTGACCGATTGCCCGGGGTTGAGAAACTCGCATTTGCCCAAAATGGTGCATCCGGTTTCTTCGCTCGCCTTTTTCAGCTTGATCAGCGGGGTGTTGCCAATGGCCGCGGCCAGATCCTCTGCGTAACGCATTGCCTGATGCTCCTGTCTTAGCGCCCCCAAGGTTTATGTGCTGGCGAGGTCAACTTCAAGCGGCAGCACGTAACCTTTCGCGTTCCCGTTCCAGCCAGATCAGGCTCAGTATCAACGGGCCATTGGCAGCCTCGCCAGTCGGGATCAGCGCCATGGCGCGTTCGAACGTCAATACATGGGTACGAATGTCTTCATCTTCGCTGTCCAGCCCCCCTGTCCCTGTCCTCAGGTCGGGCAGATCGCAGATGCCAAGATAGCAATGAAAATACTCTGTCGAGCACCCGAGTGAGCAATAATGACTGGCGATATGTTCCAGCCGTTGCAACGCCAGTCCGGCCTCTTCCACGCATTCGCGATGCGCTGTTTCTTCCGGGGTCTCATCCGGATCGACCCGACCTGCCACCGGCTCCAGCATCCAGGGGTGCGGATCGCCCCTCCCGAACGGCCCCATCCGGAACTGCTCGACCAGCAGCAGCCGGTCTCGTACCGGATCATAGGGCAACACGATCGCGGCATCTGTGGCGACGAAAACCTCGCGCTTGACCGGCGCCGATATTCCGCCACCGAATTCTGGATGCCGCAAAGTAAATTCCCGGGTCAGGAAAAATCCCACATGGCTATTGTTTTGCGCCAGTATCTCGACGCCGTCAGCGGACATATTGCTCCGGATATCGGTCGGTACGGGTTTTGCCGCCGCCACACGCGCCGCGGCGCGCACCTCGATCATTGGCATCATCTTTGCCAGAATATCCGGGGGGATCACACCGTGATGCTGGATCACTTCTTCGGCAGCGAAAACGGCGATCTGGCCCCACTTTTCCCGCCAATCCCCGGCACGCCAATCCTCAGCATTTTCAAGGTGTTGCGCCTCTGGACGATACATTGTGACTGTTCGTGGCTTGCCTTCCACAATCACATCACACGTGTCAGCGACATACCCCAGCCCGGCAGCATAATACGCGATCCGATCCAGCGTGGGCTGATCCAGCGTGTCTGGTATGATCCCCGCCACTGACCCTTCATCCCGATGTAACCAAGGATGGCAAGCACGTGGTTGATCAAAAAGGCGATGCCCGGGAAGTTCCGCCTTGACCCCGTTCACAGATTGACCTGAAACTTGCGTCAATAATGGCGCGTAGGCCATTGGGCCATATAGAAAAATATTACACACGTCTTTACGACCAGCGTCGCGACGCCCATTCCGCCATGACCCCTGCGACGATGCCACCGACCAGCAGGACAAAAATCAGTTTGGCATCCAGAAGGCTGCTCCCGAAATCCACCCCAATTTCAAAAATGGCCACGATCGCCTCGACCGGTCCCTCATAACGCCGTTGCAAGGCCAGTTTAAGCATCTCGTTGAAGCTTTGCAAAAACAGCGCCCAGAACACCAGTGCCGCCATTCCGGTCAAACCCGCACTGAACGATTCAACATAACTGCGCCCGACCCGTGTGCCGACAACAAACCAGCCGCACAGCAGGCCAAGCACCAGGTTGACATAGTTGAACCAGCCGAAATCGGTACCATCAGGCATCAGGGGGCGGATAATCTCGGACGCGTACCAGGCCACGGCGCCAAGACAAATCGCGGCGGCCATCTTGGCTGCGGTGGGCATTTTGTCGGTGATGGGCATTTTTATTGCGGCCTTGCTACTGTGATCTGGACTACATCGCAATTACCGCTTCGGAAGGCCCCCGCACAAGAGGTCAGATAAAATTTCCACATCCGACGAAACCGCTGATCAAATCCAAGCTCGGAAATCTGATCCCATTTTGCGTTGAAAGTCTCATGCCAACGCCGCAGTGTCTGGCTATAGCTTTGGCCGAATTCAAGTGTTCTGGTCACGTGCAATCCGGCCTTGTCGATCTCTGCCCCAAGCACGCCGGGGCTGGGTAGCATGCCCCCCGGAAAGATGTATTTCTGGATGAAATCCACACCCTTCCGGTAGCTCTCCCACCGGCGATCTTCGACGGTGATGATCTGTAACGCAGCTTGGGCACCGGGGCGCAATCGTTTCCGTATCGTATCGAAATAGGCAGGCCAGTATTTTTCGCCTACCGCCTCGAACATTTCGATGCTGACGATCCCGTCATAGCAGCTGCACGCGTCGCGATAATCCTGTAATTTAAGGTCGACTAAACTTGTAAGTTGCGCCTTTTCAATACGTTCTCTGGCATACTTCAACTGTTCTTTACTGATTGTCAGGCCTGTTACGCGCAACCCGTGTTCTTTCGCCGCATATTCAGCGAACCCACCCCAGCCGCATCCGATCTCAAGCACATGATCACCGGGTTTTACACCCATTTGATCTATCAGGCTGGCGTATTTAGCTGTCTGCGCCTTCTCAAGACTTTCCTGCCCGGTCTCGAACAACGCGCTGGAATAGGTCATCGTGTCATCCAGCCATAACGCATAGAATTCATTGCCCAGATCATAATGATAACGGATGTTCTTGCGGGCCTGCTTGCGGCTGTTGCCGTTCATCCAATGTCGCAGCCGTTCATAGGCCCGCACAAACCCCATACCGGGAAATCCGTCATAAAGCGCATCATTGTCGTGATGCACAAAATCCATAAACGCCTGTAAATCTGGCGTGCTCCACCAGCCGTCCAGATAAGCCTCGCAATATCCAAGATCGCCTTCGCGGATCAATCGGGCAAAGCTGTCGGGGTTATTGATCCGCATCTCGGCGACGGGTCCGGGCTTTGGTCCCTTGGCGCGAAACACCCGTCCGTCCGGCAGTATGAAATCCAGCCTGCCGTGATTTATCCTGCGCGCGACATCGAATACCTGCGCGAAATAGCGCGGCAGATCGCGCTGGCCTGTGGTATCGGTCAGGGTCATTCGGCCTCCCTGTCGTTTCCTCCCAAGGCTAGGGTCCAGACAGCTATTTCGGCAAGGAATTTATGGACGATCAGCCATCCCTGGCCTGATATGCAGCCAAAGCGCGATTTCGTCCCGCAGGCAATTCCACCACAGGTTGCGGATAGGCGTCTTTGGGCGACATATTCCACGATTTCGGCACCGCATCAAAATACGCCAGCGCCGTGCGTTCGGGTGTTTGTTCCCCTTCGGCGATCCAACGCGCAACATAGGCCCCGTCCGGGTCGAACTTCTCAAGCTGGGTTTCCGGGTTGAATATCCGAAAATAGGGTGACGCATCGGGCCCTGATCCGGCCGTCCATTGCCATCCCATCGCATTCGAGGCCGGATCCCAATCCGTCAGGCATTCCTCGAACCACCTTTGTCCGATTTGCCAATGGGTCAGCAAATGCTTTGTCAGATAGCTGGCCACAATCATCCGGGCACGATTGTGCATCCTGCCGGTAACATACATCTCGCGCATGGCAGCATCGACAAAAGGCATGCCCGTCCGTCCCTGTTTCCAGGCCAGGACATCGGCCTGATTTTCATCCCTGCGCCAAGGGAACCCTTCCCATTCCTCACGCCAGTTCCGCGTCAGGATATGTGGCGTGTGATACATCAGGTGATAGGCAAATTCGCGCCAAACCAGTTCTTTCAACCAGGTCTCGGCCCCTTTCGCGCCGTGATGCAGCGCCCCCAGCCCCGCGTGCCAGCATTCCCGAGGCGAAATCTCACCCAGGGCCAGATAGTCTGACATGCCCGAGGTGCCATCGACCCCCACCATGTTGCGTGCATCGCGATAGGCTTCGATGCCTTCATAGGTGAACCAAGCCAGCCGGTCGCGGGCGCTGGCCTCGCCCGGGCGTTGCCAGCTTGATACCACCGCGGCGCCCCGGTGCATCGCAGCGCCCAGGTGCCAATCCGACAATGCATCGCTGTCGGGCCATTGCGCGGGTGCAGAAATTTCCTTGGGGGCGGCGTCCGGCGTGGGAACATCGCGATCCTTCACCGCGTTCCACATCGGTGTGTAAACCCGGTAGAACCCGCCCTGCTTGGTCTCGACACTCCATGGTTCAAACAGCAGATGGCCGTTGAAGCTCTGCGCGTCCACGCCGCGCTCTTTCAGGCTGGTCTTGATCGCGGTGTCGCGTTCGATGGCGTCGGGATCGTAAAGGCGACTCCAATAGACCGCACCTGCCCCGGTCTCCTCAATCAGCTGATCCAACACGTCCTGTGCGTTGCCCCGGCGCAGGATCAGCCGACTGCCCTTCGCCTCCAGGGTTTCGGAAAGGACATTCAACGACAGACTCAGCCGCCATTTCGGTGCGGCCCCCAACCGATCAACGGCCTCATCGCAGATGAAAACCGGAATGACCGGTGCCTCATTCGCGCACGCCGCCAGCAGCGCCGGATGATCGCCCAGCCGCAGATCACGGCGCAGCCACAAAAGTGTCGGTTTTCTCTCGCTCATGTCCGGCCCTCGTTGTTTCCCGCTGTCAGGATAGGACGATCAGACCGCCTGACCAGATCACAGCACATCCTCAAGCGCGTTGAGCAGCTTGTCGATCTCGGCCTGCGTGGTGTAATGCACGAAACTCAGCCGCAGCACCCCCTTGTCCTTGTCCACGCCCATGGCTTTCAGCGGCCGCTGCCCGTAGAAATTGCCACCTTCGGTCATGATCCCGTGCGCCACCAGTTCTTTTGCCGCCTCGGCCCCGGAACCGGGCAGCGCAACCGCCACCGTCGGTGCCTTGTGCGTCGCGTCGCGTGGACCAATCAGGCGTACCGAGTTTTTCTCACCCAGGTAATCCAGCACCGGTTGCAGCAACCTGGTTTCATAGCGGCGCATCATGTCATGTACGCCCATCGTACGCACGGCAGGATCACCGTCGATCCCATGATGTGCGGCCAGCGCGTCATAGTAATCCGCCATTCCGGCCGAAGCGGCCACCTGAGCATGATCCGGTCCCGCCGGAGTGAATTTCTTGTACAGCGTATCCGCATTGAACCAATGCCCCTGATTGGGCAGCAGCGCGCCCAATTCGCGGCGCATCACCATGAGGCCCTGATGCGGCCCAAAGGTCTTGTAGGCCGAGAACAGATAGATATCCGGGCCCATGTCTCCGACATTCACAAATCCATGCGGTGCGTAAGACACACCATCGACACAGACAAACGCCCCCGCCGCATGGGCGGCAGCGGTAATTTCGACAATCGGATTGATCGCACCCACGATGTTCGAACAATGGGTAAAACAGACCAGCCGGACATTTTCATCCAGCAGGTTCTCCAGATCCTCGACGTTCAAAAGCCCGGTCTCGGGGTCAAGCTTCCATTCGCGAATGTCGATCCCGTCCTCGGCCAACCGCCGCCAGGGGCCGGAATTGGCCTCGTGATCCTGATCGGTGACGATGATCGCCTGACCGGGTTCCATCCATTGCCGGAACGCCTGCGCCAACACATAGGTGTTCTGCGTGGTCGAGGGCCCGAAACTCAACTCTTCCGGTGCCACCCCAAGCATCGCTGACAACCGACTGCGCGCCTCGTCCATCTCCTCGCCCGCCAGACGGCTGGCCTCATAGGATTCATAGGGTTGAACTTTGCGTTGCCGATAATACCGTTCCAGCCGTTCGATCACCGGCAGGCAGGTATAGGATCCGCCGGCATTTTCGAAGAACGCCTGGCCCTGAAGCGACGGTTCCGAAAACGCCGGAAACTGCGCGCGTACAAAATCAATATCCAGGTCAGTCGTCATATCCAATTTCCCGCCACTGCTAAAACACCCTGCACGCCACACAACATCAATTCCCCCCACCACGCAACCGGACAAAATTCTGTGACATCTGGGTGGAATTAATAGGTCAGAATTAATGTCCTAGCGTTTCAATTTTCCTTATCTAATTTCAATTTTAATTGAATTTGACTTAATAAAATAAACAAACCTTTACGTAAGGCGTCGCAAAACGTCCCGGCAGTGCCGTAATTTTCCGTTTGAATAGTCCCTTGGCTGTGAGACACTCGCCGGAATGGGGAGACGCGCGTGACTAGTGGGACTAAAGTGGCAGAATAAATGCCATCAGCCGTGCTGACTTCCCCATTTCGTGAAACGAAAACAGGGACAAATCATGTCAATCAAACCTCCGTTTACGGATGTCGAAATCAATACGCAGGATGAGGGGTTCTATAAGGACAACAGCCTTCCCATCGCGCTGATTTCCAAGGGCATCATGGTCGCACTGGTGCTTTGGGCGCTGGTATTCCCGGCAAATGCCAATGGCACGCTGGGCAGCCTCAACTGGAAATTGCTGGAAGGTTTCAACCAGTTCTACATCATCATCGTCGGCTTCTTTGCCTTCTTCCTTCTGTTCGTGGCGGTCATGCCGCAATCTGGCGGCAAGGTAATGGGCGTCCCCGGTGAAAAGCCCGAATTCTCGAACTTCTCCTGGTTCTCGATGATGTTCGGCGCCGGTCTCGGCGTGGGTCTGATGGTTTTCGCCACGGCTGAACCGCTGGGTCTTTGGGGATCAAACCCGCTGACCGTTACAGGTGAAGTCGAAGGCAGCACACCCGAGGCTGTGAAATCGGCCTATCGTTACACCTTTGCACATTACGGCTTTCACGCCTGGTCGATCTATGTGGTGACCGGTCTTAGCCTGGCCTACTATGCCTATACCCGTGACATGCCGCTGACCATCCGCTCGGCCCTGACGCCACTTCTGGGCAAGGCCGTAAACGGTGTCCTGGGTCACGTCGTTGACGTTCTGGGTGTTGTTGCCACCATTCTTGGCGTGTCCGTCACCATCGGTTTCGGCGTCAGCCAGTTCATCGACGGTGTCTATGCGATCAGTGGTGTTGAATGGATCATGGATATGGGCGGCGAAGTGCCAACCCCCTCCAAGGCGGGTCTGATTGCCGGTCTTCTGGCGATCATGACCATGTCGATCATCTCGGCCGTGTCGGGTGTTGGACGGGGCGTTAAGTACCTGTCGAACCTCAACCTGGTGCTCTCGCTGATCCTGCTCTTCACTTTCGTGTTCTTCGGTTCGTTCGGTTTCGCGATGACCACCTATGGTTCGGCCTTCGTGGATTACATCCTGAACTTCGCGTCGCTCAGCTTCAACGCCTACGGGCCGCAATCGGCAGCCGACTTTGCCGCCGCACTGCCCGAAGCCGCCAAGCCGCTGGCAGGCGATCTGATGGCAGGTGCCACCAACGCATGGGGCAGCTTTGACGGGTTTAAATCCGGTCTTGAAGGCGCCGCTGCGGAGTTGGACGATGCCACCCTGACCGCCGCATATGCCGCCGGCACCGAAGGACGTCTCTTTGGCTGGCAAGCCGGTTGGACCACCTTCTACTGGGCCTGGTGGATCGCGTTCTCGCCCTTCGTTGGCCTCTTCCTGGCCCGCATCTCCAAAGGTCGTACCGTGCGTGAATTCATCGTCGGCTGCGTGTTTGCACCGGCCATGGTCTGCTTTGCCTGGATGACTATTCTGGGTGGCACGGCGATTGATCTGGAAATCAGCGGTGTGGCCGAAGGTGCGATCAGTGGCGCCTCGCAAACCAACCAGCTTTTTGCGACGCTGGGACAGATGCTGAGCAGCGGCATGCTGTCGGGTCTCACCATCATGTGCGTGGTTCTGATCATGACCTTCCTGGTCACCTCGGCTGACTCGGGCATCCTGGTGATGAACACCATCATGTCCGGCGGCAGCCAGGAAACAGGCATCAAGCACCGCATCATCTGGGGTCTGATCCTGACCGCCGTGATCGGCACGCTGATCCTTGCAGCGGGCGACAATAACCCGATGGACGCGCTGAAAAACGCGATGATCATCGGTGCCCTGCCGTTCACGATGGTGATGGGCCTGATGTGTATCTCCCTGGCCAAGGCGCTTTACCGCGACAGCCTGCGTGAGAAGCACGGCGTGGCTGACCAACCTGCCGAGTGATCCTCATCAGTTTTGCAAACGGAAACGGCGTTGCAGATTGCGACGCCGTTTTCTTTTGTTTGATCTGCCTCGCGGTTCGTCTGATGTGATAAAATTTTTTCAGTTATCGGCGTCAAAAATATCTTGTCCAAACTCAGGCATCCAACAAAGCCATCCGGTTTCACGTATGGCCCGCATCGCCACCTAACCCTCAAGTTGAATTCTAACGCTTTGGATTCGCGCAATTTCGCGTTATCATGCGTCATTGTTTATTTATTTGATTTGTTTTCAGGAGATTTAGGATGCCCAGCATTGTCTGTCGTATGCCCGATATCGGGGAACCGCCCCACCACGGCCAAAGCCCCGACCGCCGCGCGAAATAGCGTCACTGGCCAATGTCACGCCTTCTGCCCTCTTCACTGCTGACCCCGCTCTTACAGACCGAGGAAAAAAGAGCGCTGGTCGATCAGGTGCTCGAAACGATCTACAATGGCTGGCCCTTTCAGCACCGGCTTGAAACCCTGACCGTGGCTGCGGCGATCGTTGGCAAATCGACCGCAAAGATGCTCTCTGACACGCTGGTCGCTGATAATGTCGATCAGCAGTTTCTGTCCATCCTGCGCGCGCGCGGAACCGACCTGATACCCCAGAACGGTTTCATCCCGCCCATCTTCGAGGATGTCGAAAATGACTCCGTCGACCCGGAAGGTTTGGCCATTTTCAACAATACGGCCCGCACCGGACGCTGCCGGATCGTTGTGGGCGATGAAGTGATGGGCAGCGGCGGCCTGATTTCACGCCGCTTGGTCATCACCGCTGCCCATGTAATCCGCGATGCGCTGACCCCCACACGCCGCTTTAAGAACAAACCCCCGCGCCTGATGATCCGCGGCGCCGATGGCCGTGATTATCCCGCATGGCACGTCTTTGTTTCACCGCCACATGAAAACGAGCTGATGAAAAAAGCGGCCCCCGATGACGCTTACGAAAGTCACGCCGATGTCGCCATTTTGCGGATCTACAAGCCCATCGGTCGGCCGCATAAGTTTGGCCATTTCAAGCTGCCAAACGCCCCGTCCAGGGTCAGGGGGACGCAGCGGCTCTGGCTGGTGCATTTCCCAGAAGGCAAGGATGAAGGCTACTCCATCGGCCGCTATGTTCGCGATACCGAGCGTACCATGTATCTGGGCCATGATGCTGAAACCAATGGCGGCTCCTCAGGTGGCCCGGCCTTTGATGGCAAATTCAACTATATCGGTCACCACCAGGGCAAAATCGGCAAGAAAGGCCGGATTGTGCCATTCGAACGCTACATGCAGAACGCGGATTTCGCGAAAGAGATCGAAAGCGACAATCTGCCCGATTATCTGTGGTCGATTGACGAAAGCATCGACAGCCACATGATTATCGGACGTGAACCGTTCTTCGACGCGCTGACGGCGATGATCACGGGTTCGGCCAAGGCGTTGCGTGGGATTTGGGTGCGGCGCATGGATACCAGCCAGGAGGCCGGCTTGTCCTTCAGCTACAAGATCCTCAATGCCTTTTTGCAGGCCCATGAAAGCCCCAGCACGGTACACCGTATCTCGACCGATCTGCTCAGCGACGATCTGCTGGGCGATATCAGCCGCCAGGTCCTGGGTGTCGACGCTGCCCCGATAACCGGTGCCGCCGATACCAGCCTGGCCGCCTCGGACAAGGATCGCGCCAAGACCCTCGCCAGCGCGCTGCAACGACGCGCAATGAACCCGCCAAAAATGCCTGATGAGGGTACGGCGGACACAACGCGCGACGGAAAAAAGCCCGAACCGACCCACTGGTTCTATTTTGACAATCCGCCGTCGGGCCTGTCCCGCAATGCCCAGGTGCAGATGGAGCATTTGGTGGCCGAAATGCTGACCCGCCCCAATCTGCGTGTCGTGCTGGCGGGTTTTGAAACCTTCAGCCTTGTAGACCGACAGTTCGAAACCATCATGGAATCCAACAAGCATGGACCGCCGGGCCTCTTCGTCGAATATATCGGTGAATTCACCCGCGACGACCTGCACCAGACCATCGGGGCCATGATCGACGATCTGGGTATCGGCTGGACCGATGCGGTGATTGCCCATGTGATGACCTTCATTCTGACCGGGTTTAAATCGGTGGCCGGGGCCTACCCGTCAGGGATCGCGTCCGAAGTGGCGGAGAAGCTGCGCACCCATGTCCGGCTGATGGAGGGGATCAAATGAAATCCGTCTCCAAGGAGCTGCAGAAACTCTATGATGACGCCCGCACCTATGCCGCGTTGCATGACGCGTTCCGCCCGGCCGATGCACTGATCTGGGCCAATGACGGCACTACGCCCGAGGATCCCCAGGATGTCGCGCGCGCTCTGGCCATGCTCAGCCCCGATTGCGGCAGACTACCCGCGGAACACCCTGATCCGCCGCTCTGGTCGATGCGTCCTGCCGCCCGGCGTAAATTGCTGGAAATTGACCTTCTGGCCAAGACCAAAGAGGTCAAGTTCAATACGCCCATCACGGACGCTCTCAGGGGCAAGGGCGATTATGCACCGGCAAACCTAAGCCGACTTCTGGACGAAGGCGGTGATTTATCGCGGATCGCAGCCATCACCGGTACGCTCGACCGCGCCGGACCCAGGGCCCGGGGGTATAAACACCTCGTGGCGCTACGTGGATTGCTCAACCGCCTGCGTGCCGAAAAACGCACCGACAGCATTCTGGGCAAAAGCTTTGCCGGGCGCCAGGCCGAACTTAACCGCATTGCCCGGGGCATCGCCCGACCGCAATCCAAACCGCCGCTCAGGGCGATGTATATTTCGGGCATGGCCGGTATCGGCAAATCCTTCCTGATGGAACAGGCCGTGCAGAACGCGCGGCTGAAACACATCCCGATCTTCGTGCGGCTCGATTTCGATCGCTCGGGCCTCAATGTGCTTGATCAGGAAAGCTTCATTGATGAAATTTCGCGACAGGTCGGCGATGGCCTGCCCGAGATGGCCAAGAAACTGCGGGAGCTGCGCCTGAAAGTGGCGGGCAAGGACGCACCGGTCACCGACAGCAAGGCAACGGAACCGCAGGAGACCCTGATCGAAACGCTTGCAAATGCGGTTCGGGCTTCCGGGCGCACACTTTTGGTCATTCTGGATACGCTCGAAGTGCTGCGCAGCACTGGTGAAACCCGGATCGAGGTTCTGTTCGAGAAGCTTGATCTGCTGACCCGTGCTGGCATCGACAAGATCAGCATCATCGCCGCCGGTCGCGGCAACGCCTTAGAACCCGCCCCCCACCGTCTCAGAGGTAAGCCTCTTGCCCTGACAGGTCTGCCCGACAGTGCCGCCCGCGAATTCCTGCGTGGTCACAACGTGTCCGAAAAACTCTGGCCAAAGGTGATCAAACTGGCCCGTGGCAATCCGCTTTTCCTGCTCCTGACGGCCCAGTCGGTAACGCAGACGTGGTTTGATGAAAGCAAATTTTCGGCGGATGTCCCCGATGATGATGTCGGTGGTTATCTCTATAACGCGGTCCTGTCTCGCTTGCCCACCCCGCTCAATCAGGTCGCGGCCAACGCGTTGTTGCTTGGCAGTGTCACACCGGAATATCTGCTGAAAATCATCGCACCTGTCGCCGCCCCTAAATTGACCGAGGCACAGGCGGAAGAGGCGTTCGCGCTGATGAAACAGCAGGATTGGCTGGTGTTGACCGACCAAGCTGCGACCGAGCTGCAACACCGTATGAGCGTGCGCCGCGCTTTCCTGCCGATCCTCTATGACGCCGATCCTGATACCACCGCCGCGATCAACCGCAGGGCGCTGGAATGCTTCAAAGATGACACGTTCGAGCATCTTTATCACTCGCTACAACTGGTTCGCGCCGGTGAAGCTGTGCCGAAGGATCAGGACATCAAGACCGAATTGGCCCTGCGCTTTGATGAATTCATGCTTGAGGAGCTTCCGCCCCAGGCCCGCGATGCGGTGCGCCATGCCCAGGGACGCCGCTCGGATTATGGTCGCGCGGGCGACACCACCATCACCGCGCATCCCGATCAGCGGGCTGTCGATGACCTTGATCTGCTCCTGAAAAAAGGCGATCTGCGCGAGGCGGGGTTCGTGATCGACCACGCGCTTCAGGGTGTGACCGATCCCGAAGGTCCGGTCGCTCTGCTGATGCTATGCCACCAATGGCTGACCGGGCGCTGGTCGGCGGCACAAAAGTTATTCGCGACAATACCCACCGGAAAACTGGAGGATGCGGTTGAAAAAAGCCCGCTCCTGCAGGGTCGGGTTCTGCTGGAAATCCACGCTGAATATGAATTCGATACGTTGGTCGAATTTCTGCGGGATCCCGCATTTCTCAAACGCGCACTGGAATGTCACGCCCAATCCGCCCGGATCGGGATGGAAGGGGCCGCGCTTGATTTCGCCTTGACCATTGCGCTCTCTGAAACGGCAAAACCGCCGCGCCTCAATCTGGCGCGCGGTATCCTGGCCCATAACGGGCTTGAGGACTGGCAGTCCCGCCAACGTGCCCGCGAAATGGTGCAATCGCGGCGTCACCGCCACGGCCTGAAATCCAACAGCACCAGTGCGGCCTCACATTCGGTGGGTCTGGCCAGCCTGTCGCCCTTCGGCCCGCGCATTCAGGCGTTCTTGAATGCCCATGTCGGCACCCGAACCGGCATTTGGCTGAGAAAAGCGCAATCGCTGCCACGCGCCGCTGCCAACCATTACGCCCCGGCACTTCAGGCCGTTGATCAAGCTTTACCCACCCGGTTTCTGACCGCAACGGATGTGGCCGCCGGTTTTGACCTCCTCGGGCTCAGCGCCGAATGGGCCACGGGGTTCACCGCGCTCCACCGCGTTCCCGATTTCCCCAGCCTTGCCCGCGCCGCTGATCGCTGGCGCCGCGCCACCGCCGGTGAATGGTGCTGGGGACAGACCCGCCCACCCTATTGGGTCGGCACCGAAGGCGGGCCGGACCGGGTCACGCTGGATCGCGCCAAACGCCTGATGCTGGCCGCAAATCCCGCCAGCGCGGCGGCCGATCAACTCCTATTCTGGGCCAGCCCGACCCTGTCCGGGAAAAAGGCCGCGGCGCAGCTTGTCACCCGCTATGGCAATCGCACAGATCAGGCCCGGTCGACCGGCACCCTGCCCGCCACGCTCAACCACCTGATCCACAACGACGTGCCACCGCTGATCGCCGCATCTCTGGCCGTTCTCGCCACAACCAAGACCCGCCTCAAAGACGCATTCACCGCCACCTGACCGCCGCAGACATTTTTTCACGAAGGAGAGTTGATTATGACCGATAGAACCACACAGGAAAGCATCAAGCGCCTCGGACAACTCTCGCAGGATGGCACCTTCGACAAGGTTCTCAAAAGCCTGAAAGCCGGAAATCCGGTCCTCGAAAACTCGCCCCTGTCCGTGGAAGCGATCGAAAATGCCCTGAATACCACCCCGGACGGGCTTGAATCCGTGGGCATGGTTCCCGGTCAGCTTGAAGCGATCATCAAGCTTGTGGGTCGCCCGCCGCTGGTGGTGCAGAATGACCGCGTACAGGGCAAAACCGCGCTGGATGAGTTCTTTGCCGACAATATCGGCGGCAAGATCACCCGGGTTGAAAAATTCCTGCCCTCGGTCGGGCGCATCGAATTCATGAACCATGATGTCGACTGGGGCGGCACCGGCTGGGTGATCGGCGAGGATGGCCCAGATCACCTGCTTGTCATCACCAACCGCCATGTCGCCAAATTCGTCGCCGAGCGTAATTTCCGCGGCGAAGCGATCTTTGGCTACGGGCCCGGCAATGTCCTCTATGGGGCCCGCGTCGATTTTGTCGAAGAGGTCGATATCGGCCCCGACGCCGCCCGCGTTTTCCAGATCGAGGAATTTACCTATCTCGCTGATGATATTTCAGCCGACGTCGCCATTGGCCGCATCCGCAAGATAGATAACATGGGCCGCATCTCGCCTCTGCCACTGGCGGAAACCGATGGCGAGGATGGCGAAACTGTCGCCCTCGTGGGCTACCCGGCCTACGACTCGCGCAATGAACATCAGCATATGGAATCGTATTTCAAGGGTCTCTACGACGTGAAACGTTTTGCTCCGGGCTTTCTGATCAAGGGCGATGAACTGGGCATCCTCAGTCATGATTGCACCAGCCTGGGCGGCAATTCCGGCTCACCACTCATCAGCCTTGACCGAGGCGTCGCCATCGGATTGCATTTTGCTGGCCGCTTCGGTGTGGCCAACAGCGCCGTGCGCGTCAGCACGATCAAGGGCATCCTTGCAGGCCAGACCCAGATGCATGTCGTTGCCGCCCTTGCCAGCCAGGGAAGCGAAGCCGCCGACAAATCCCACCCCACCGAGTATTTTGAGGGCCGCGAAGGCTATGATCCTGACTTCCTGCAAGGCGCCCGCGTCCCCCTGCCCGACTTGCCCGCGAAACTGGAACTCGCCGCGCCCGAGGATGCCACCTGCGACCGCCCCCATGAATTGCGCTACCAGCATTTCGGTGTGCTTTATTCCGCCCGCAACAAAGGGCCCGCCGTCACCGCATTCAACATCGACGGCAGCCAGTTCCGCGCCATCAAACGCCATAATCGCACCTGGTTCCACGACCTGCGCATCCCCCGTGACATCCAGCTTGATCGAGAAGGGTATGGCCACGCCAAGATCGACCGTGGCCATATGGTACGCCGTTTCGCGACCAACTGGGGTACCGAAGAGGAAGCCCGGCGCGCCAATCTTGACAGCTACCACTACACCAATGCCAGCCCGCAACATTCCGGGCTCAACCGGTCGCGCGCGAAATGGCTCGGGCTCGAGGATTATATCCTGAACAGCACCCGCACCCATGGCTTCCGCGCCAATGTCTTTACCGGTCCGGTCTACACCAAGCGTGATCCGGGTCTCGGTGATACCGGCGCCCCCCTGCCGCTGCATTTCTGGAAAGTGGTGACCATGCTGGCCAAGGAGGGCGACGGTGATACCCACCTGCACGCCACCGCCTACATGCTCAGCCAGGGCCAGCTGATACAGCAAATGCTGCAAAATGACGGGTTGACCGAAAGCACCGAAGGTTTTGAATTCGGCCAGTTCAAGACCTTCCAACTGCGCATCAAGGATCTGGAATGCATGACCGGCTATAAATTCGGTGACCTCGCCAATCACGATCCGCTGAACGCCCTTGCCGAAAGCGAATCCCTGGTGACCACCAAACCCGTCATCGAATTGGACGCGCTGGAGCAGATCGTGATCTGAAAAGGCCCGGATTTGCGCGCAAGAGCAACGCGTTGCGCGCGCATGTCCCGGCGATGCCCGTAAAATTCGCCCGCCGTGATACGGCATGGTAGACGGTGCTTTGCCCTTGCAGGGCGCGGAAACCTGCCGATGGCAGAGGTGTCATAAATTGGTTTTACACCCGAATTAGTGTATCCTGACCGCATTAAATACAATTTATAATTGCGGCGGGATCGCCCTATTTTCCAACGCTCCTGCCGTGTTGCTTTACAACCAAGGAGTTTACGCCATGATTTTTCGTCGGCTTATTTCCCTATTTGCCACATCCGCATTTCTGACCTCCACCGCTTTCGGCCAAACCCCGGATACCTCATCCGGCTCCCTTCCCTTCGCTTCCGGCCTTTCCGGAGAGCCCACGTTCAATCTCACGATTGGCGATCCGGTGGACGACCCCAAAATCGATATCGCGGTGGAGTGTCTGGCAGACACGCGCGTCCTCAGGTTCCAGGCGGCGCCCACCACGGTGCAGCCCTTTGCCGCCACCACCCTGTCCTGGCAGGTTCAATCGCCCCCGGGTTGCCCCGTCGCGCTGAATGTTGCGGGTCAGAAAGTGCCCTCGACCGGCACGCTGAATGTCACCCCGGTTCATGTGACCAACCGTTTCGGCCTGTCGGCCTCGATGCTTGGCGTGCGCGGCACGCTGGCCACGACCGAGGTCAATGTCGATCAGGCGACCTGCCGGGATCAGGACATTCCGCAAAACCTTGTGACACCTCAGATCATCGCCGCAATTGATGAGTTTGATGCCGATGAAGGTGACATCGAACAGATCGAACCGGCGCAGGTGCAAATTCAGTCCAACGGTCTTTTCATCCACATGGTCATGAAGGCCAAGACAAGCCCGGTCAGCAGCGCCCGCGTGACGCTTGATATCGGGTTGCGCTTTATCGTGCGCGACGGGATCATCAATCCGCGCTACACGCTTTTCCGACCGAATGCCGATACCATCCTCCCGGACGATTTTGTCGAGAGCAAGTTTTTCGATCGTGCCGATGGCATTCTCGCGGATTTCAGATCTGGCTTTAATGAATCAATCGGTGTGATCGTGGGCAACAATCAGAAGCTTTTCGATCTGGTCACCGAACAATTCAATCTTCGCGCTACGATCTGTGAAGTCGAGGCGCCGCCAGCACCGCGTCTGACGGTCCAGCTTCGCGTTCTGCCAGCAGGCGATCCCGGGCGCTTCAATCTGCGTGTCGATGGGGTCACGCGGGCCGGTAATCAGGGGAATGGTGGCAGCACCCCGGTGCTGAACGTGACCGAGGGAACTCATGCTGTCTCGCAAACCGCGGCGGGTCAGACCAAGCTGTCCGATTACAAGACCTTCATCGGTGGCAATTGCAACACCGCTGGGGCGGTCTCGCTTCAACCGGGTGATTTCAAGATCTGCCGGATCACGAATATCCGGCAACAGAACCCGGACCAGTGCCAGGCGGATTGTCGGCGCGAACAACAGGTCTGCAACAGCGACCCCTCAACGACACCGCAGATTTGCGCGCAATTGTTCAAGATTTGCACGGCAACCTGCAATTGAGGCGTCGCAGCTGATATCAGGGATGATCAGGCCGGAATTGATCTTGCGTCCAAACCGGCCTGATTGAAAATCCACGATCCCCACCGCACGCCAGTTCGAAACGCTGCATCATTGCGATGAAGCGGTCGGGCGATCAAAAGCATTAGACGTCGCAGCCAGTGATCCTGTCACGTCCGGCGAACCCGGACGCATTCGGTCTATCCTGACCTCGTCAAGGTCCGGCGCAGTCCCCATGCCATTGATAAGCTCGACCGATTGCAGCTCATGATCCTGAAACTCCAACCGCAGCTGACCCGCTAGCCCCGACAGGTCCGACCCATTGATGAAAATCTCTTTTTCCGAGGCATCCTGCACCGCCAGATCATATCCCATGAGCCGCAGGACAAGCGTCGCCATGTCGAAATGCGATTGCACCTTCCTGACTTCGCTCATCGTGTCGGCGGGGTCTGGCGCGTTGATCGGCAGAAACAGAAACGGGACGTTGAACACCTCGTTCTTGAACCAGCCATGCCCGCGTCTCATCCCCTCGCCTTTCAGCAGTTCGCCGTGATCCGAAGTCATCATGACATATGTGGGCTTTGTGCTGTGCTGACGCAGTTGCTCGATCAGCCCGCCCACGACATGATCGGTATAGTGAATCGCATTGTGGTATTCATCGCCGAACTTCTTGAACGCTTCGGGCGATTTCTCGGCATACGGGCTATGGGCGCCGCTGGGACCGATCACGATGAAGTTCCGATCATCATAGTCGATCTGCTCCAGATGATAGGCGAGGCTGTCATCAAAGCTGCGCATCTCGGGTGGTGCATCGGTGCTGACACGGATCGAATCGATCGATTTCGAAGACATCAGCGGCAGCAACGTATCCGCCACATCGCGATCATGCGAATAATGGAAATGAGTCTTGAAACCATTCTTCTTTGCCAGCCGGAAAAGACAGTTTGATTGCGACAGGAACTGCGTACCGATACCGGGATATTTCAGCCGGTTTATCAGCCCGGCAAATGAGGTGCGCGTCATTGTTCCCGAAGAATAGATCGACGAGGCGTATAGGTCTTCGATCTGATCAAGTCGTGGCGTCGTTTTCCTCTCGTACCCCAACACAGACAGGCTTTCGGCGCGCACGGTCTCGTTCAGGATCACGATGATGTTCACATCTGGGCTCGACAGCGCCACAGGCTCCGGCAGCGCCGGATAATCAGGCGATTTACCCGACAGCTTGTCCGGCAGAATACCAACCGTCAGATACCGCGCGGACCGATAGGCATTGTCGACACCCAGACGGTTGATATCCGGAAACAGCCGAAGATACGACGGCTCTCCCAGCTTTTCCTTGTTGACCGAGATGAACATGTAATTCCCGGCAAAATCGCAGCCCAGAATGATGACGACGAACCAGGCCGCCCGGGTCACGACGATGCGATGACGCGACATTGGAACAAGGACCGCGATGATCAGAACCACCACCACCCCTGCCATCAACAGGACCGGAATCATCTCACCGGTAGCCTCGAACAATGATGACATGATCAGCAGGAAATCAGGTGCCAACTGGATGTAATGAATGGGCAGGATGTAGCTGCCGAAATATTCGAAATTGATGATCTGGAACACCGACATCGCGAAAATGATGGTGATGAAAGACCGGTAGAAAATCTTACCCGCGAAGGTCGCGGCGAATATCAACACACAGGTGAAGAGGTAAGAAATCTGGAAAAGGCTCGAAACCTTGAACACATAATTACTGTTGACGAACTGATAATACGCCAGATCCATCAGCGTAATCGTCGCGATACAGAATACCGCTATGAACAGATTGTATTTGATCCGGGAGAGCGCGCCCAGGGGCCGCGTATTTACGTTTTGTGAAACGGTCTGCATGCTTCTTCAGTTTCCTGCTCAAAAAGGAACGAGATCATCGCGACCGTAACGCCATCTCGTTAAAAGTAACGAAACAGCTTGAATGCAAGCCAAAGCCCACCGTCACAACCGCGATACCCGTCCCTCATATTCGGTCTGCAACAGGGTCTAGAAATCATCGCACTATGTCAGAAAAATGTTCTTTCAGTTTCAATTTCTGGGGCATTCTATAGCGACTTTTTGCAGATCTTACCCTGTTGAACGGGTTCCGCCTGCCTGCGATTGGGTGCAAAGGCATCGCAGGCAGGTCGCGATCTGGCCGGAAAACCTAGAACGGCGGCTCTTCCTCGCGAAGCGTTATTGCCCATTGTTTCAGAACGATACCGTAGTGATCAGACAGGTCGCGAGGGGCCAGCGTTACCCCATCTCGCTCTGGATGCTCGGGGCGAAATTGCTCGGTCTCTACATACATTCGGCAATGCTGATCCGCCCTGCCCGCGGGCCATCTGAAGAAATAGTCGATGCGCGCGCCCCTGTCGCTCCGTGTCGCCAGGTTTCGAATGCTCAGAGGGAACCGGGGCCGCGTTGATCGTCCGACTTCGAAATCGCGCATGCTATCATGGGTGATGCCCGGCCCCTCATGACGACCGCAAGACGGCCATAGATCCTCGGACAACCGCATTTTCTGTCGTCTGAGAAAAGCAATGCTGGGGTTCAAGGCATCTAGGTTGAAATCTCCCATCATCAGGGCAACGTTGCCGGGGGCGGTATTCTCTTTCACGAACTGCTCGACCAATCCGGCCTGATTAAGGGTTATCCCGATGGCCGCATCTGGCCCGCCAGCATCGTCATTTTGAAGATGCGTGACGAAAAAATCATAGGTCACAGGGTGCCGGGGAATGCTGACTCTCGCATGTAAAATACCCTTCAGCGCCCAAAAATCATCGCCTTGCGGGGTGCCAATCGCGGGGAAGTCTTCGGTGTGAAACACATTGGGAAAAATCAGCGAATTACGGCTGATAATCGGGTGTCGGCTTAACAACAGCAACCCGCCGTCAGACCGCGGATCACCGGCACGGTCGGGTCCGTCAACGCGGTTCCCGCGCGTATAGATATCCCTTAATGAATCGGCGATTTTGTCCCGTTCCCCATCGCTGAAAACCTCTGCCAGGCCAACAATGTCGAATTTTTCACGCCGTAGTTTCGCAATAAGATGGTTTATGGCCCCATCGCGGTCCAGTCCCGAATAGCTACCGGGGAAAACCAGCAGGGCCATGTTCTGAAAGTAGACCGAAAGCGGATGCTGTACCAATCGCCATTCCTGATCCGTGGTATTGGCGCAGGAATAGGATGTCGCTGGCGCGCCTTCGAAATCATGGGCGCCCCGGTTCAGGTTCAGGCATCGGCCAGTGCTCCGGTTCTTCAGCTTGATCACGCCATTCGGACGACGAATGACCTGCCATTGCTGATCCGGAGAGCTGGAACAACGATAGACGGTAATCCTGCCGCCTTCAAAATCATCCTTGCCCCGATGAATATTCAGGCACCGGTTAGAGCCGCGGTTTTTCAGGCGTATCCAGGTTGAGCCTGAAAACAGTATCTCCCAGTCCTGATCAGGTGTTCTGGCACAGGAATAGACCGTTGCTGCGCCTCCATCGAAGTTGTCTTTTCCGCCATGCACGTTGAGGCAGCGATTTGTTGAGACATTATCAAGTTTGATGATGGTTTGGGCCAGGCTGGGGCCAGAAACACCCAGCAGTATGAACGGTACCGCCGCAATAAAAACAAACAAGGTCCGGAGCGTCATGGTCGACTCCTTTGATCAAAAAATGCGCATCCGAAAAACTGAGTTTCCAAGCCGCAAAATCTGTCGCGGCAAAAAAATTTCGGGTTTGGCGCTGGTGAAAACAATTAAATCATGCGCCGGTATTAATACGTCTACAGTACATAATCTGGCGTGATCTGACCACTTCTTTGTCGCCATTGTGGGTTTGCTCGACACGGACCATTGATGCTGGGAAAACCCGTCAAGTGTCGCACAAGAACTGCCAACAATTTCAGCGCGTCCGTCACGCCTTGGTCAATTTCAGGGTTCCAATCAGTCAACGGCCGTCCAGAAACCTGAAGGGCTTCGCGAAGACAGCGTTCATCTGTCAACAGTCTTCGGTAATGGAAATACCTCACCCCTCTCCGTCCAGAACCTCCTTCATGGCTCGAAATTCGCGCATCTTGGCATCGTGGCGATTCTGCATGAATATTTCACGATTGTTCTCGACCTTCTCCAGCGCGTTCAAATCCTTTGGCGATACCAGCGCGGCGACAGGTTTGCCGTGCCGGGTGATCAGGACGCGGTCCCCGGTCGACAGCATATGATCCAGGTAGCTGCGTAAGTTCTCGCGCAGACGGATGCTGTTGGCTTCGATATACATGAAATTCTCCTTGGGCTTGGTCGGAGCGTTCACGATCACATCCAAGAGTTAAGGCGTGGCTCAATCGGCGTTCGGCACCGTCCGGTGTGAAAAAGCTGGCCAAAACGTACGGGTCGTACGTCAGGTTTCCAAAACGGGCCGATTTCCGTACGTTTCTCGCGTACAGATCGTACGCTTTGTACGTCCTCGGCCCTTTGCAAACCCGCCACACTTGCCTATATAGGACAGGTCCTTCGGGACTATGGACATAAACGCGCTCGTAATAAGCGGATCGGACCCGGGGGCGGTACCCGGCGGCTCCACCAAATCCCTTTCATTTGAAGGGTTTAGGGGCCGAAACAGGATCGACGAACGTCTAAAGGGGTTTGCTTTGTCTCGGTGAGGTACCACCGTTATCGGTCCGAAAAGTACAATTGCAAATGACAATCGTGCTCCAGTTGCTCTCGCAGCGTAAGCTGTTGGAAAGACTGAAACTTTAAGCCCTTGCCTCTAGCCAGGTAAGGCGGGGTTCGCAGGCACCTGGCAACAGAAGCCTGCACTAAAAAGGCCCGCTTGACGCGGGCCTTTAGGTTTTTTTAACGCCTTATCAGTGGCTTATGGGACAAGACAGAAGGATTGCGTGTAAGGCGTCCTGTTTCCGCCATCATCAATACTGAAGATGTTTTCATCCCAGTCCATACCGCCCAGACGCGCCCGGTCAAAGACCACCATCCGGATCGAATAACCGCATTCAATCAACACGCCGCCTTGCGGATGCGCCGCAAAAGCTGCTGTTAAATCAAAGCGTTCCAGCAAGGCATCGGTCTCAGGGGGTGTCACGACTGTGCCCGTATCACTGAGCGCGGGGCGCGAGTTATACGTCCGCGTCATCGTCTGCGGTACTGCGCCACCAATATTGCCATCTGCCGACCAACTGAGCGAGTAGACACGGAAGTGATCATCCGAGAACGTGCCACGAATGTCGATCTCGACCGGATTGCCCTCACCGTCGATCTTGCACTGGTTGTCGAACGGATCGGTTTCGCCAGCCTTATAGAGCGACATCACAACGTTTTCAGGGCGTTTGTTATCTACCCGAATACGCACCGTAGAACTGGAAACTTCAGGTCCACCTCCGATTGGGCGCAGCACGATGCGCATATCGACCGTCGCAACATCACCCGGTACATCCGCCGATGAACGCCAGACCGCCAGCGACTCGTCATTCGGGCAATTGACCACACGTTGATAGGCCGTCAACGCAAACCAGCCGTTGGGATCCGAAGTATAGGGCGTCGCCAATCCGGCACAAGGTGCTTCGAGCGTCATCCAGTTCAGGCTGGCAGGATGCTGCACAGGCTGCTCAGGCGCGCCATCAATCGACACGCGCACCTGAAATTCATGGGTCCGATAGACATCACATTCAGGCCCGGGAACTTCACCCTGAACCCGAATGTCGCGGCCAAAAGGGCGATCACCATCAAACAGCCCGGTTGCCGGATTGATACGTGCGTTCACATCCACATGGCTGATCGCCGTTATGAATGAATTACAGGTATCCACCCGAATTCCAGCAGCCAACGCATCCAGCCCCATATCAGTATCGAGCGGTTCAAGCGAGTTGATCAGATCTCTGTTACGGAGATAAATGCCTGGCCCAACCGTCAATGCATCACCATCGGAAATGGTGTTCTTCCGCGCCTGAATTTCGGTTGAAAAGATCTCGATCGGGACCTGCTCAATTGAGTCGATCGCAGGCGTGTAGGCGTCTAGACCATAATCTACACCCTTGTCCGGCAGGCCAGATGGCAAGTTGGGCAGGAGATCATTGTTCGAACGCACAATTGTCCCGTTTCTGGCCGACAGCAGATCACCATCCAGAAACCGTGGCTTCTGCACTTCGGGCGGTGTTCCTTCCGTCGAAAACAGGATGTCAGTGTTCGTGCCTTCCAAAATTTCGATCAGAATGCCTGGATTTTCACGCAGTTGATCAACATCTGTGCCGTCAAGTTTTGCAAGCAACTCACGCTTTTCATTCGGAGCGCCCTCTATATGGACAGCGTCCAATCCCAGGTTCAGGGTGCGCGGCAGATCAAAACGCGCCAGCAAGGCATTGTTGGGCACAACCACGCCGTTGCTAAAGAGCAGGTCGCCGGCAGTGAATTGTGCCGCCCCGTTGACGGAATCGATCTCGGTCGAGAAGGCGGCAAAGACTACTTCCTTATTGATTTCGATCTTTTCCAAAGCATCAAGCCCGTGATCGTAACGACTGATGTTGAACACGTTCAACAACTCCTCGTTACGGGCACAAAGCGTTGTACCTGATCCAATTTCGTAACTCAGAAGGTCGCCGTCCGACACGACCGGACCACCGGGCAAACGCGGACCTTGTGAGAAAAAATCCTCGGAAGTTGAAAACCAGAGGCCCGTACATTTGGCGAGGTTGGCATTTTGTGCAACCGCTGACTGAGCAGTCGACAGGTATAGGGCCGAGGCCAATGCCGTCGCGACAAAGACCAATCGGCCCGAAAAATCGGGTAAATTCATTTTTCTTCTCCACAAATCAAAACGCCCTAAAATTAGTGGGCAGGTTATCGGCGGAAAAATTTTCGCCGAACAAATCAACCCTAACACGAACATGGTGCTGGGTAGAGTGTGGAATACCCTACCCGGCCCGTTTACCACTTGTCAGATCGTAGACGCTCTTGCTCTGGCGGATTGACAACGTGCTGTTTTTTGCGGAAGTTTGGCGCATGGGGCCTCATTTGCGACTGCCCCGTGAGGCTACGCGCCCAAAGTCGCATCCACTGTCTTGCCAGAGGATGTGCTATGCCTGCTCCAAACGAAATCACACCCCAACAACTTCTTCGACTGATGGGAACGCCCGATTGCCCCGCCATCGTCGATATCAGCATTGATCCCGATTTCGAGGCTGATCCCTATCTGATCCCGGGATCCTTTCGCCACTCGCATAAGGATATTCCCAGATTGGTTGATCGCTTGGAAGGCAGAGCGTGTGTGATCATCTGTCAGAAAGGTGTTAAACTGAGCCAAGGATTGTCAGCCTGGCTACGGAGCGAGGGCATCCAGGCCGAATATCTGTCTGGCGGCATGTATCGTTGGCGCGACACGCCTGGTGCACCACGTATCCCTGCCGCTTCCCTGCCTGATGCCAAGGATAATCAAACCCTTTGGGTTACACGGCACCGACCCAAGATAGACCGTATCGCCTGTCCCTGGCTCATCCGGCGCTTTGTTGATCCTGATGCACGATTTCTTTTTGTTTCGCCCGCCGAAATCGAAGGTGTTGCCGATCGCTATGGCGCGACGCCTTTTGATATCGAGGGAGTGTTTTGGTCACACCGGGGTGAGAATTGCACCTTCGACACCATGCTGGAAGAATTCTGCTTGCAGACCGAGCCTCTCTTGCGATTGGCGCGTGTCATCCGGGGGGCGGATACGGACAGACACGACTTGACTCCGCAATCTGCGGGGCTTCTGGCGGTATCCGTGGGACTGTCACGCCAATACCGGGACGATGTGGCTCAGCTGGACGCCGGAATGGGTCTTTATGATGCCCTGTACCGATGGGCACGCGATGGATATGACGAAGGCCATGACTGGCCCCTCTCAAAGAACTGATACACATGCAGAAACCAACATTGAGTGACCTCTTTCGTGTCTTTGGGCGTATCGGCATTTTCTCCTTCGGTGGGCCTGCGGCGCAGATCTCGCTGATGCATACCGAATTGGTAGACCGTCATAAATGGCTGAAAGAACAGCAGTTTCTGGGCGCGCTGTCATTCTGTATGCTGCTTCCCGGCCCGGAGGCCATGCAATTGGCAACCTATTCGGGCTGGCGGTTACATGGCATTCGCGGCGGATTGCTGGCCGGGTCTCTGTTCGTCCTGCCGGGGGCTTTCGTGATCCTGTGCCTGGCCTTGGGGTATGCTTTCTACGGTGACCTGCCGCTTGTGCAATCCATATTTATCGGCATCCAGGCAGCCGTCGTCGCGATCGTCTTCAAGGCACTTCTCAACCTGTCCCGCAAGGCATTGAATGGCTTGGATAGTTGGGTGCTGGCATTGCTGGGATTTGCTGCCATTTTTGTCTTCTCTGTCCCGTTTCCGGCGATTATCGCCCTGGCCGCCCTTTGGGGGTTCCTCAAGAAAAGCGGTGATGAGACTGGAAGTGCCGCGCATGTTCACCAGCATGTCTCAACCGCGGCGACACTCAAAACCGTGGCGATCTGGAGTGTCCTCTGGTCAATGCCCTTGATCCTGCTTTGGATCGCAGATGCTGCATTCCTTTTTGAGCTGGGCGTTTTCTTTAGCAAATTGGCGATTGTCACCTTCGGTGGGGCCTATGCCGTTCTGGCTTATATGACCCAGGCCGTCGTTAACACACATGGTTGGCTGACCACTCCACAGATGATCGACGCGCTTGGGTTGGCCGAAACCACGCCGGGGCCACTGATCCTGGTGACCGAGTTTGTGGGCCTACTGGCAGGTTTTGAAAAGGGCGGTGTTGGCTTGTCTTTGGTAGCGGGCGCATTGACCCTATGGGTTACCTTTACACCTTGTTTCTTATGGATTTTCGCTGGTGCACCCTATGTTGAAAATATCCTGTCGCGACCAAGATTGAAAGGCGCGCTTGCCGCGATTTCGGCAGCGGTTGTAGGTGTCATTCTGAATTTGTCGGTATGGTTCGCGCTGCATGTGCTTTTTACATCAGTTGAACGCGGCACATTCGGTCCGGTGCCGGAAATCAGCAGTTTCTCACCTGTCAGTGCCGGTTTCGTTACGCTGGCTTCTATTCTTTTCCTGGTCTTGCGCCTGCCAATGTTGGTTGTTCTGGCGCTGATGGCTGGGGCTGCTGCGGGCGCGCATTTTTTCGCCTGAACAAGCGCGCGGCAGGTCTTTTGTTTTGCTTCGAATCCCCTATGCTGAATCTCAGCTAGCCGGGGAAAAAAATGTCGCGCTCGATTGACTATGGAAATCTGATGCACCGGGCCATGCGTGGTCTGATCCAGGACGTTTTGAATGATGTTCGTGACAACGGCCTGCCCGGCGCGCATCATTTCTTTATCACCTTCGACACAACTCACCCCGATGCCCGCCTCGCCGATTGGCTGAAGGAGCGGTATCCAAGCGAGATGACCGTTGTGATGCAGCATTGGTTCGATGACCTTGAGGTGACCGATCAGGGTTTTTCCGTAACGTTGAATTTCGGCGATGCACCGGAAAATCTGTATGTGCCGTATGATGCAATCGAAACCTTTGTTGATCCGTCGGTCGAGTTTGGGCTGCGGTTTGAAACGCAAGAAGATGACGACGATGATGATGAGGCCGAGGCGTCATCCGAAAGCCAGGATGCGGAAAATGAGGCTGAAGACCACAAGCCCGAGGCGGATGTCGTGAGCCTTGACAGTTTCCGCAAGTGATCGCCCTTTTATAATTTTTCAAAACAATCACAGTTACTTACAGCCTATTCTCCGTGATGCATTGAACTTTCCGGTATCTCGGGTATGACATGGCAGAAACATCAAGGAGAGCTTTGACATGTCCCAGACCCGCACCGAAACCGATAGTTTTGGCCCGCTCGAAGTTCCCTCGGACAAATACTGGGGCGCACAAACCCAACGCTCGATCATGAACTTTCCAATTGGCTGGGAAAAACAGCCTGTGGCGATCGTACGTGCGTTGGGCGTGATCAAGAAAGCCTGTGCCCAGGCCAATATCAAGCTGGGTAAACTGGACGCCGAACGCGGCGATGCCATTGTGCAGGCGGCAGGCGAAGTGGTTGACGGTAAACTGGACGATAACTTCCCGCTCGTGGTCTGGCAAACCGGATCAGGAACACAATCGAACATGAATGCTAACGAGGTGATAGCCAACCGCGCGATTGAAATTCTGGGCGGTCAGATCGGCTCCAAGGACCCGGTGCATCCCAACGATCATTGTAACATGGGTCAGTCTTCGAACGATACGTTTCCGACGGCCATGCATATCTCGGCCGCGATGACTGCGCATGATGTTTTGTTGCCGGGGTTGGCGAAACTGCACGGTGCGCTGGAGCAGAAAGTCAAGGAATTTGAAGGTATTATCAAGATTGGCCGCACCCACACTCAAGATGCGACACCGTTGACGTTGAGCCAGGAATTCTCGGGCTATACGCATCAGGTGGCGATGGGTATCGCGCGCGTGAAGGACGCTTTGGGCCGGATTTATGAGCTGGCGCAGGGCGGCACGGCGGTGGGAACCGGACTGAACACCACCAAGGGCTGGGACACGATGGTCGCCGCGAATATGGCAGAGATCACCGGGCTTCCTTTCGTCACCGCACCCAACAAGTTCGAGGCATTGGCGGCGCATGATGCGATGGTCGAAATCTCGGGCGCGTTGAAAACAGTTGCCGCCTCTTTGTTCAAAATTGCCAATGATATCAGGCTTTTGGGTTCTGGTCCGCGTTGCGGGTTGGGAGAACTGGTGCTGCCCGAAAACGAACCCGGAAGCTCCATCATGCCGGGCAAGGTCAATCCGACCCAATGCGAGGCGCTGACGCAGGTCTGCGCGCATGTCATGGGCAATGATGCGGCGGTCGGGTTTGCGGGGTCTCAGGGGCATTTTGAACTTAACGTCTACAAACCGATGATGTCGTATAACGTCTTGCAATCCATGCAACTTTTGGGGGATGCCAGCAGCGCCTTCACGGATAACCTGGTTGATGGGCTTAAGGCGGACGAGGCCCGGATCGACAGGCTGATGCGCGAGTCGCTGATGCTGGTGACCGCGCTGGCGCCGGAGATCGGATATGACAATGCCACCAAGGTTGCCAAAACCGCCCACAAGAATGGCACAACGCTGAAAGAAGAAGCGATTTCATTAGGTTACGTGGACGAGGAAACCTTTGACCGGGTGGTGCGTCCGGAAAACATGGTTGGACCGAAGTAATGGCAGAGCCGGTCAACCTGAACCGGTATCGCAAGACGAAGGCGCGGGCCGAGCGCAAGGCGCAAGCCGCGGAAAACGCAGTGAAATTTGGCCGCACCAAGGCGGAGAAAGAGCTTGAAAAAAACCGCGCCGAGAAGGCCGACACCACGATTGAACAGCATAAGCTGGACGAATGAGTGGTCGGCCGGTCAAGCATTCTCTGACGTTAAGAGGGCATCGGACCAGCGTATCGCTGGAGGATGAATTCTGGCGAGCCTTTCGAGAAATAGCGACTAAAAAAGATATGCCAATCAATGTGTTGGCTGCCGAAATTGATGCGGATCGGGGGACGGAGATTGGGTTGGCCTCGGCCATTCGGGTCTATGTATTGAACCACTACCGGTCGCGATAGTTGCGAATCCCCCCTCAAGCCTTTGGTTAACAACGTAAAACCCCTATCGGTATAACGTCGGTATTTTGTCGGTATTACGTCGGTGTGCTATCGGTGAAGGTCAGAATATTAACAATGCGCGCGCGTAAACTGTGTAAACTCTGTACGCGGATTGTGTACACAAAGCGCCGCGCAGTGACCCTGACAGGACCTCATCATCCGCGCGGCTTGATCCTGAGCCAGATGCCGTCCTTGCCCCGGACGGTCAGGTGGGCGACGGGAATGGCCGGTTTTTCGGCAATCAGATCGAAGCGGTAGGCACGGGTCAGAATCGACAATAGCAGCGGCCCTTCGATCATCGCGAAGCCCGCGCCGGGGCAGACGCGCTGACCGGTTGAGAACGGGATATAGGCGGTGCGCAGGCAGGTTTTGCCGTTTTCAGTGGCATAGCGCGCGGGGTCGAAACCATCGGGATTGTCCCACAGGCGTTCGTGCCGGTGCAGATGCCACGGGCTGAGCACGATCTGCGCGCCCTTGGGCACGTCGCGGTCGCGGAACCGTTCGGGGCACGTGGTCTCGCGCACCATCATCGGCACGGGCGGATAGAGGCGCAGCACCTCGCGGAAGACATCGCGGGAGAGACGCAGTTTCGACATCTCGGCAAAGCCAAAATCATCCTTGAGCACACCCGCAGCCTCATCCGCCAGCCTGTCCTGCCAGTCGGGGTACATCGCCAGCAGGTAGAGCGCCCAGGCGAGGGCCGAGGCGCTGGTTTCATGGCCCGCCAGAAAGAAGATGGCGACCTGATCGACCATTTCATCGGTGCTGAAAGTCTCGCCGGTTTCAGGGTCGGGTGTGGTCATGATCTTGGTGGCCAGATCGTCAGGCGCATCCCCTGCCCTGATCTGATCCATGCGCGCCGCCGTCAAGGTGGTGATCAACTGCCGGATGCGTTGGGCGGTGTGCCGGGTCGCGGCCCTGTGGAAACGCGGAAACCAGCGCGGTAAGGGCAGAAGCGCGCCGAGGTTGACGACCGGCTGGGCGCGCTGATGGGCGCGGAACGTATCGAACACCTGGCCCGCCGTTTCATGCTCGATCGGGATCGAGAAGAGCGTGCGAAAAATCACGTCAGCGGCGGCATGGCTGGTCTGGGCCTCGATCTCAATCGGTTCGCCGTCCGCATGGGCGGCCAGCCGATCGACCGCGCCCTGCCCCGCGGCGAGCATCGCTGGGAACGTATCGCGCAAACGCCCGCCTTCGAACGCGGGGTCGATGATGCGGCGCTGACGTTTCCAGACCGCGCCATTGGTGACAAAGACCGAATTGCCCAGAAGAGGTTTCAGCCCTTCGCGGATGCGGTCGGATTTGGGGAAATCATCGGGGCGCGCCTTGAGCACCAGATCAATCAGTTCCGGTTGATTGCAGAGGTAGGAACGGAAGAAAGGCGTTTTGAATTCGGCCATCCAGGCGCGATAAAGCCGCGCTGGCTGAGCCGAGAGGATGTCCTGCCGGAAGAGTTTCAGGTAACGCCAGAGCGAGACGCGGCCCTCGCGGGCGGGCGGTTTGGGGGGCCGCGTCATGGCGTGACGCTCGTATGCGGGGATATCGGGGCTTCGATCCGGGATTTCGATGGCGCGCGGCCTGCAAAACGGTCGCCCAGCGTGCGCGGCCCGGCGGTGATCTGGAAATAATCATAGTCACCCGGATTGTCGAAGGCGCAGAGATACTGGAAATGCAGGCGGAAGAAGCGCCAGCGCAGTTCCTGCCAGCGCGCGGGGCTGAGGGTCTGGGTGAAGGCGGCTGAGATCACCAGCGGCCAGCGTTTGGCATCGGTGGCGACACCGCTGACGCTGACCGGATCGCAGAGCGCAAAGGCGCAGCCATCGCCGGGGGCGGTGACATCGACCCATGTCAGTTCATCCCGGGTCGACAGGTAGCGCAGATCGGCGCGCAGGCGGTGGGCGTCAGGTAAAAATGAGACCATCGGCACCACTTGCCCCAGCGACAGGAAGGAAAGCGCGGGGCCGTCATCGCCCACCCGGCCCTGACGGATCAGATCGGCCAGGATCGACACCGCCAGATGCGCGCCCGAGGAATGGCCGACCACCAGCACCTCGTCAGCGTCGCCTTGGAGTGCGGTGGCGATTTCATCGGTGAAGGTGGCCATGCGGGCCTCAAGCTCGGGCGGGTTGGCGCCTTTGGCCTGGGCGGTGTAGGCGTAGTCATGCATCAGGTAATAGGCAAAGAACCTGTTATCCTGGCGCTTGAACCAGCTGAGGAGCGCGTAGGCCAGCGCCACCCCGGCGGCGAGTGCGATCATGTGACCAAACGTGCCAAGCGCGGGGATCAGTATCGCCTTGCCCGCCCAGGTGAGGATCGAGGTGGCAAGAATGGCGAGGATCAGTTGCACCAACAAGAAGCCCACAGGGTAGAGCGCGGCGATGACCGGCCCCTTGCGCAGTCGCATCAGGCGAAAGAGTGCGCCGGTGCCGATATAGGTCCAGGCAGTGCGGAGCAGCTGGCCATAGGTGGCGGCGATGCCCTGATCCATGCTGTCGCGCACGATGTCGGACCAGATCAGGGTTTCCACATCGGTGGCGGTATCGGTGCCGTCAATCGTAGCTTCGAGGTGCCAGCCATAGCGCCCGTCGGTGCGTTGCGGGCTAAGGGCGATCCGGTAGCCGGAAATCCCTGCCTGCGCGGTGCTTTCCTTGCGGTAAAGCTCGCGGTAGCGGCGGGGATGGATCGGGTCGTAGCCCGGAATGTAGAAAACGTGCCTGCGGTGCACTGTTCGGCTGCTCATGGGCGTGACGTTAGCGCAGGAATTCGCGATGCGGTAGGCTTATCCGATATTGGCAAGCGCCGGGAAGACCTCGAGCAGCCAGAAGGAGAAGGCCGAGAAACCGCCGGTCAGCATCAGTAGGCCGATGGTCCACAAGAGCAGGCCCATGACCTTCTCGATCTGTTCCATATGGCGTTTCATCCAGCCCATGACGCCGGTCAGGCGCGGCAGGAAGGCGGCGACAAGCAGGAAGGGCACGCCAAGGCCGATGGCGTAGATCGCCAGCAGGAAGGTGCCGCGCGGGACCGAACCTTCGGAGGCGGCCAGAGACAGGATCGCGCCCAGTTGCGGGCCGATGCAGGGCGTCCAACCGAAGGCGAAGGCGAGGCCGAGGATATAGGCGCCAAACGCGCTGCCGCCGCGGTCGCCCGCGTCCATCCGCGCCTCACGGTCCAGAAAGCCGATGCGGTAGATGCCGATGAAATGCGCCCCGAACCCCATCACCAGGATGCCCGCCACGGTGTTGAAATAGCTTTGATATTGCAGGAAGGCCGTGCCGATGGCCGAGGCCGCGAACCCGAGGAACAAAAACACCGTCGAGAGGCCCAGCACGAAGAATAACGCCGGCACCGTGGCGCGGGCGCGATGGGTTGTGCTGGTCGACAGATCGTTCAGGGTCACGCCGCTCATATACGCCAGATAGGGCGGCACGATGGGCAGCACGCAGGGGCTGAGGAATGAAATCACGCCTGCCAGAAGCGCCACGATCATGGCGGGCAGAAGGCTTGCGTCGATGATTTCTATGCCGAACATTTCCCCCACATAATCAATTCCATGGCCCGCGTCACGCGCCCTTTGGTCACAAGGTTGTGGACAGGGCGTGAGTTGGCGCATATGTCGCGGCCCATGAACGAGATCGAGATAGATGCCCGTGGGCTGCTCTGCCCGCTGCCGGTGCTGAAGCTGGCCAAGCGGATGAAATCGCTGGCGGCGGGCGATCAGGCACGGTTGCTGGCGGACGATCCGGCGGCGGTGGTGGATGTGCCGCATTACTGCGCCGAAAGCGGTCACGAGCTGATCTCGGTCATCGAGGCCCAGGGTGGCCAGGTCTATCTGGTGCGCAAGGCCGGCTGAGGCCGATGGCGAATGCCGACCCATACCCTAAAATTCACATTAGCTTTTACCTAAACGCCATTGAATTGACTGAATTTATCCAAGTGATTCCGCAAACCCGCGGCTAGGTTTGCGAAAGTGGGTGGGGTTTGAATTGCTTGTCAGTGCCGCACCCTTGGGTTTGGGTATGGGTGCATTGCGTCATGTTTATAGATGTTCATTGGAATACGAAGGCTGTCATTGACAGTATGGGGGTGGGTGTCAGCGTTTTTGATAACGATCTGAACCTGACGATCTGGAATCAGAAATACATCGAGATTTTCGAGAAACCGCTGAGCGAGGTCTATCCGGGCGTGCCGTTCAGATACCTGCTGCAATGCGAAAAAAGCCGTGGAGATTTTCCCGGCGATATCGACAAACATCTGGAAGAGCTGAAACGCAACCTGCGCAACAATGAGACCGTGGTGGCCGAGTTTCGCACGCGTCAGGGCAAAGTCATCAGCTCGACCCATTCACCAATGCCCGGCGGTGGCTGGGTTGGCACGCATCTGGATATCTCGGCGCAGGCACTGGCGACGGAACGTATCGAACATGCGGCCCTGCATGATGTGTTGACCGGCCTGCCCAACAGGCTGGCATTCAACTCCCGGATGGAAGAGGTGCTGGAACACGAAAGCAGGACCGGTCACAGCGTTGTGCTGATGCTGCTGGATCTGGACAGGTTCAAATATGTCAACGACACGTTCGGGCATCCGGTCGGCGATGAGTTGTTGAAACTGGTCACGGACCGGGTGGGCGGTTGCATCCGCAAAAACGACATTGCGGCGCGCATCGGCGGGGATGAATTTGCCATTGTGCTTGAGGCCCGGCGCGAAGACATACGCGATGTGGCCATTGGCATTGCCGAGGCGATCCTGCACGAGGTGCACCGCCCCTATTTTATCTGCGGCAACGAGATTTCGATCGGGGTCAGTATCGGCATCTGCGTGGTCAAGGATGGCACGCAAGATCAGGAACGCATTATCCGGCAGGCCGATCAATCGCTTTACCGGGCCAAGAATGCGGGCCGAAATCGATATGATTATTTCGAGATGATCCGGCACGGCGACTGATCGCCAAGTTCTGCGCGTTACAGTCCGAAATGCACCTTGATGTGTTGGGCAAAGTCCTGTGGGGCAATATCGGTATTGTCGATGCGCAGGTAGTTTTTCGCGTCAATCTCCCCCGCGTCGGAGTTGAGCCGATGCTTCGCGGCGGTTTCGCGTAGTTCGGCCTCAAAGAGATCGAAATTTCGTTTTGACGGCTTGTGTTCAAGGCGGTTGGGCGACGCGTTTCGCGCGATGCGCGTCTCGAACTCGGCCTCAAGCTCGACAAGGTAAACCTGCCGCCCAACGCTCTCGAAAAGCTGGGTGATCTTGTCGATATAATCGCGGTCGGACGGCAGATCGAAGGCCCAGACATAGGTGAAAATCAGGCCCTCAAGATCACTGGCGGCAACGGCCTTGAAGATATCCCAGCGGACACGCGCGACCAGTTCGCGGCCAATATCGCTGCTGTAGGAAAAGAACTGGCCGATCAGATCAATCGACATGTGATTGTGAAAAAGCCTGAGACCGGTCAGCTTTGCCAATTCCTGACCGACGGTCATTTTACCAACAGCCTGTGGCCCGATGATGATAACGAGTGACATCTCTGCTTTGATCCCGGACCTCGTGGTGCGCGCTATCGGCAGCGTGGTCCGTCATTTGAGGGCTGTCAATGCAGGTTGGAGTTGTCAGCCGCCGGAACGAAAAACGCAGCACCCGTTAAAGTGCTGCGTTTTCAAAATCTTATGATCCGGGTTTAACGCCCCAAAGACCACCAACCCTTGCGCTTGGGCTTGTCGGGATCAGGGGCTTTTTCGACCACCGGCTCGGGCTTTGGTGCCGGTTTCGCTTGCGGTGCCTCGGCCACGGCCACCTCGGAAACTGGCTCGGCGATGACAGCGGCAGGTTCGACACTGGCTTCGGCCATCGCAGGCTCTGGAGCGGGTTCAACCACGGGCGCCTCAGCCACTTCCGGCTCTTTCTTCTTTGCGCGCGAGCGGCGTTTCTTTGGCTTTTCTTCTGCCTCGGGTGCCGCTTCTTCAGTCTTGGCCTCTGGTGCCTCTGTGGCCTCCTCCTTAGCTGCATCATCCTGGGCGACATCCGCCGCCGGCGCAGCTTCGGCCTCATCCGCCTTCTTGCGGGGCCTGCGGGTGCGCTTGGATTTGGGTTTCACCTCCTCCTCGGAGGTGTCGGTTGCGGCATCCGCGACCTCAGCGGGTTGATCCTCAGCCGGGGTGGCGTCTTCGTCCTTGGGTGCATCCGACGTGTCGGTGGCCTCGTTGGCTTCATTCGTGTCACCGTCCTGAGCGTCAGCGGACTGATCGTCACCTCCGTGATCGGATTTGGACTTACGACGACGACGACGACGGCGACGCTTCTTGGGTCTGGCCTCTTCCTCCTCAGACGCCGCGACAGGTACTTCTTCGACCTCGGCCTCAGTCTCTTCGTCGATGTCATCCATCAATGAGCTGTTGACAGACACCACGGGCGCGCTGGCTTCGGGAACGTTGCGCGTGGCGGTCTTGAACTTTTCAAGCGTGAAATCCGGGCTGATCAGCATCGGATCACCTTCGATCCGCACCGAAAGACCATACCGGGCCTCGATCTGCGCCACATGCTCACGCTTCTGGTTCATGATGAAGTTGGCAATGCCGACGGGGCATTTGACCAGCACTTCGCGCGAACGGCGGCGGGTGCCCTCTTCTTCGATCTGGCGCAGGATGCTGAGTGCCAGATTGTCGTCCGAGCGGATGAGCCCGGTGCCGTGGCAGGCCAGGCAGGGCTGGGTCGTCGCCTCGATCATGCCGGGGCGCAGGCGCTGACGCGACATTTCCATCAGGCCGAAACCGCTGATCCGGCCCACCTGAATGCGGGCGCGGTCGGTTTTCAGCTTTTCCTTCATCCGCTTTTCGACGGCCGAATTGTTGCGACGTTCATCCATGTCGATGAAGTCGATCACAATCAGACCGGCAAGGTCGCGCAGGCGCAGCTGGCGGGCAACTTCCTCGGCGGCCTCAAGGTTGGTCTTGAGGGCGGTTTCCTCGATCGAGCCTTCCTTGGTGGCCCGGCCCGAGTTGACGTCGATGGCGACAAGCGCCTCGGTCACACCGATCACGATATAGCCGCCGGATTTCAGTTGTACCGTCGGGTTGAACATGGCGCTGAGGTAGCTTTCAACCTGGTGGCGCGCGAAAAGCGGCATCGCATCAGCATAGTTTTTCACGTTCTTGGCGTGGGACGGCATGATCATTTTCATGAAGTCCTTGGCGATGCGGTAGCCGCGTTCGCCTTCGACCAGCACCTCGTCAATCTCGCGATTGTAGAGGTCGCGAATCGACCGTTTGATCAGGTCGCCCTCTTCGTAGATCTTGGCGGGGGCGATGGATTTCAGCGTCAGTTCGCGGATCTGCTCCCACATGCGCTGAAGGTATTCATAGTCGCGCTTGATCTCGGATTTGGTACGTTTGGCCCCGGCGGTGCGCACGATGAGACCCGCGCCGCCCGGCACGTCGATCTCGTTGGCGATTTCCTTGAGCTTCTTGCGGTCCGCAGCGTTGGTGATCTTGCGGCTGATGCCGCCGCCACGGGCGGTGTTGGGCATCAGGACGCAGTAACGCCCGGCAAGGGACAGGTAGGTGGTCAGCGCCGCACCTTTGTTGCCGCGTTCTTCCTTGACCACCTGCACCAGAAGGATCTGGCGGACCTTGATGACTTCCTGAATCTTATAACGGCGCGGGCGTGGTTTGCGCACCGGGCGGATGTCTTCGCTGTCATCTTCGTCGGCGACGGATTCGATGGTTTCATCCTTGGCCGTGGCATCGGATTTGGGCGCATCATCGTCGTCGTCATCATCGTCGCTGTGATCCACCGGGGCGACATCATCGCTGGTATCCTCGGCAGCGTCTTCCGCTGGAGCATCCGCCGCGGCGGTTTCATCAGAGGGTTGTTCGTCTGTCGTGTCATCGGAAGTGCCCTCGGTCGGGGCATCGTCGGCGGCCTCAGCAACCGGTTCTTCGACAGGGGTTTCACCGACCATTTCCATCGGCGACATGCCCTCATCCGGGTCTAGCGCATCATCACCGAGGTCGATGGTTTCCATGCCCGAAATCTGGCCATCGGTCAGATCAGAGGTGACAACCGCATCATCCGAACTTGTTTTCTCGGCCTTCGCCTTGGAGCGGCCGCGTGAGCGTCGTTTTTTGGGTTTTTCATCCTCTTCGTCGCGGGCTTTCTGGGCCTCGGCATAGGCGCGCTCTTCTTCCATGAGCGCCTCGCGGTCCGCAACGGGGATCTGGTAGTAATCAGGATGAATTTCTGAAAAGGCTAGGAAGCCGTGGCGATTGCCGCCATAGTCGACAAAGGCCGCCTGAAGTGACGGTTCGACCCGGGTAACTTTTGCCAGATAGATATTGCCAGCTAGCTGGCGTTTGTTCTCAGATTCAAAGTCGAACTCCTCAACCTTGTTTCCGTCAACCACCACAACGCGGGTTTCTTCCGCGTGGGTGGCGTCGATAAGCATTTTCTTAGCCATGTTATCCAATTGCATCGCGGCAATCGCGCCTGCCCTGGTGGGGCGGCGGGTTGCGGGCAATGTCTGATAAGGGCGATAGCGGGCGCAGGTGCCAATCCACCAACGAGGGTGCCGATTTCGGCCCCTGCTCTGATTAGGTTTTGCCTCGCGCGCTTCATCGCGTTTCTTCTCCGGCGCCTTGGGTGACGCCAATTCAGGGCCTGCTTTGCCATTCGATGGGCTGCAGGCATGTAGTTGGCCCTGTTTTCAAGGGCCCAATCGGTCTGTTCAGGGTCGCGGGCATGGTGCCCGCAGGCGTCTGATACAGCGAATCTCATGCGGGGTGATTGCGTGAACCACTTCCGTCAAATCACACTAAAGCGGGAAAGTGTCAGATTACAATGGGCAAAGTGCATTGCAGCGTGAAAATCACGCGTAACTTATTTGGGATAAGGTTGAAATTTGCCTCTTATATCAACGATTTCGGATTTTCCGGGAACATGTGAACCCTGCCGTGCGCACAGAAACAGCACACACGGCAGACATTCTTAAGGTCGTTGTCAAATCAGAGGTAATCTGACCGTTGCAGGCCGTATTTGGCCATCTTTTCGTTGAGCGTGCGGCGTGGCAGGCAAAGCTCGTCCATCACCGCGGCGATGGAGCCCTTGTGGCGACGCATGGTGTTGTCGATCAGCATACGTTCAAAGGCTTCGACATATTCCTTGAGCGGTTTGCCCTCGGTCGTCATCACCGGTTGCATTTCCTGATGATCGGACATCAGCAGCGATGCGATGGTGCCCGAGCCCCGGCGCGATTGCAGCACCGCGCGTTCGGCCACATTGAAAAGCTGCCGAACGTTGCCCGGCCACGGCGCCTGCAAGAGCTGTGCCGCTTCCTGGGCCGAGACTTTGGGCGGCTCACAGCCATAGTCATCGGCGAACTGATCACCGAACCGGGTGAAAAGCGTAAGAATATCTTCGCCGCGCTGGCGCAGGGGCGGCACGGTAATGCGCAGGCTGGCCAAACGATAGAACAGGTCCGGGCGCAGCGCATCTTCGCAGGTGCGATCCTGTTCCTGCATGTTGCAGATGGCGACGATACGGGTTTCGGGCGGCGTGCCCTCTTCGTTCATGAAGGTCAGCAGGCGGGCCTGTGCCGTGTCGGAGAGCGCTTCGATATCTTCCAGCACAAGTGTGCCGCCGCGCGCTTCTTCCACCGCCGGAAGCTGGGTATCTTCGGGGTTCATCGGACCAAAGAGGCGTTTCATCAGCGTTTCGTCTTCGTAGGCCGAGCATGGCACGAGGACGAATTTCTTGCCCGCGCGGGCGCCAACGGCGTGCAGCGCATGGGCCACGAGGGTCTTACCGGTGCCGGTTTCCCCTTCGATCAGCACATGGCCGTCGGCCTGACCCAGATCCAGAATATCTTCTTTCAGGCGTTCCATGATCGGGCTTGCGCCGATCAGCTTTTTCATCAGTTGACCGCCATCGGAGAGTTCACGGCGCAGGGCGCGGTTATCCAGTGTCAGGCGGCGGGCATTGGCGGCTTTCTTGGCCAGTTCGTTCATCCGGTCGGGGTTGAACGGTTTTTCAAGGAAGTCATAGGCGCCGATGCGCATCGCCTCGACCGCCATCGGCACATCGCCGTGGCCGGTAATCATGATCACCGGCAAAGAGCTGTCCGCGCCCATCAGCTTTTTCAGGAATTGCATCCCGTCCATGCCGGGCATCTTGATGTCGGTCACCACGATGCCGGGGTAATCGGGTCCAAGTTTCTTCAGCGCATCCTCGGCGCTGGCAAAGGCTTCGGTGTCGTAACCGGAAAGCGCCAGCCACTGGCTGATGGATTGGCGCATGTCCTTTTCGTCGTCGACGATCGCGATCTTCATGGCACTTGGCATATCGTTCACTCCGCTGCACGGGTCTCTTCTGGTAAGATAGGCAACTGCATTTCAAATACAGCCCCTCCGTCCGATCCGTTTCGTGCGGTCAGACGTCCCCCAAGGTCGTTTACGATACCCGACGAAATGGCAAGACCCAAGCCGACGCCATCGCCGGGCTGCTTGGTAGTATAGAACGGTTCAAAGAGATTGTCGTGGTCGGTAATGCCCGGCCCGTTATCGCGCACCGTGAGGCTGGCGGTTTCACCCGCGGCCAGGATGATATCGACGGTGGGATCATCGACGGCTTCGGTGGCATCAAGGGCGTTGCGCAGGAGGTTGATCATCACCTGTTCGATGCGCACCCTGTCGCCCATCACCAACACCGCCTGTTCCGGCAGGGCGCGGTTGATCGTGACGTGGCGCTGACGCAGTTGCGGTTCCATCATCGCGAGGGCCGAGGCCAGCGCATCGCCCATATTTACAGGCTCCATCGCGTCCGCATTGTGCCGTGCATAGGATTTGAGCTGCCGTGTGATCGCGCCCATGCGTTCAATCAGATCGTCAATCCGCTGGAACGAGGAAAGGGATTCATCCGGCCGGTTGCGTTGCAGCAAGAGCCGCGCCCCTGCAAGGTAGGTTTTCATCGCCGCAAGCGGTTGATTAAGCTCGTGGCTGACGGCGGCCGACATCTCGCCCAGAGCGGCCAGTTTCGAGCTTTGCGCAAGCGTCTGTTCGGCCACGGCCAGGTTCTCCTGCACCCTTTCACGCTCGGCAATTTCCCGCTGTAGCCTTGCGTTCAATGCGCGAAGCTCTGCCGACTCGCGCTGGAAAAGCACCATGCGCAACGCGGTTTTGCGGTTCAGGAAATAGAAGGCCAGCGCCAGAAGAATCGCGAAAACCATGATTTCGAGCGCGAGGAAGCCATTCACTTTTTCCCTTACGCTATTGTAGGTTGTGAAGCTGGCGATGCGCCACCCGCGAAAGGCGATACGCCCCTCGACGCGCATCACCGCTTCGCCCTGCAGATAGGCATCTGCCGGCAGCGTGGTCCAATCCTGGGTGGCCTGAATGGCGCGTTCAATGGCGCTGGTCACCGGTTGGCGGGCCAGGGCATCGACCTCGGACAGGCCGCGCCAGCGCGGTTCGGTGGACAGGATGATCTTGCCTTCGCTGTCGGTGACCAGGACAGCATCGGAAATTCCCGACCAGGCACGTTCATATTTCGCCAGATCGACCTCGACCACGATCACGCCGATCAACTGGTTCTGGCTTTCAATTCGGCGCGAATAAAAGAAACGGTAATCGCCCGCCTCGCCTTCGAGCACTTTGAAAATCGTGTCAGAGGAGCGCAGCGCGTCGATGAAATAGGGCGATTGCGGGTGGTTTTCGCCCAGCGAGTTGCGGTCGGTCGAGGCCACGGTACGCCCGTCTTTATCGAGCAGTGTCAGGGTTTTGGCGCCAATTTCCTCGATAAACGAGATCAGGCGCGCGGTAGATTGTGTATAATCGCCGGAATTCAGCGCGATGATCAGCGCCGGGTCACGCGCCAGAAGCTGCGGAACGATGGCGTTCTGGCGCAGTTCTGACAGAAGGTTACCGCTATAGAGAACAAGGCGCAGTTCCGCCCGGTTGCGGGTGTTTTCGGTAAAACGGTCGGTCAGCAGCCGGTTGGTAACAAAGACGATCGAGATCGCCACGGCCATCAGCGCCAAAAGCGCCCCGCGCGCACTCCAGCTGAAGGTGCGCGGGCGGTCGACCTGTTCCTTGGCGCCTGGGCTTCTCATGGGGCAAGGATACGCCGCACGGGGCGACGCCTCAAGATGTTAGGCGTGAACCAGTTGTTCGACGACATGGGCAAAGAGCGTTGCGCCCTCGGCATTGCCGTGCAGCGCCTCGGCCATGCGTTCGGGATGGGGCATCATGCCCAGCACGCGACGGTTTTCCGACAGCACGCCCGCGATATCGGCGACTGAGCCATTGGGGTTATCGGTATAGCTGAAGGCGATGCGGTCTTCGCCCCGGAGACGGGCAAGGTTATCGGCGTCGACGTTGTAATTGCCGTCATGATGGGCAATCGGCACGGTGATCACCTGCCCCTTGTCGTATCCGCCGGTATAGATGCTGTCGGCGGTTTCGACCTTCAGCCCCACCGGTTTGCAGATGTATTTCAGCGCGGCATTGCGCAAAAGCGCGCCCGGTAGAAGCCCGGTTTCGGTCAGGATCTGGAAGCCGTTGCAAACGCCAAAGACATAGCCGCCGCGTTCCGCATGTGAAATGACCGACCGGCAGATCGGAGAATTGGCGGCAATCGCGCCACAGCGCAGGTAATCGCCAAAGGAAAACCCGCCCGGCACGCCGATAAAGTCGATGCCCGCGGGCATTTCTGTATCCTTGTGCCAGACCATGCTGACCTTGGCCCCTGCCCGTTCCAGCGCCACGGCAAGGTCACGGTCGCAGTTCGAGCCGGGAAAGACGATGACCGCAGCGTGCATCAGACCAGCTCCACCGAATAGCTTTCGATCACCGTATTTGCCAAAAGCTTTTCGCACATCGCGGTGACGGTATCGCGGGCCGATGCCGCGTCTGTCTCGGCCAGATCCAGCTCGATCACCTTGCCCTGGCGCACTTTTTCGACCCCGTCGAAACCAAGTGAACCGAGGGCATGGCGCACCGCCTCGCCCTGTGGATCAAGAACCCCGTTTTTCAGCATGACATGCACGCGTGCTTTCATCGGATTTTCCCCATTTTCAAGGTGGCGCTGCATGGCGCCGGTTTGGCGACCCAGCCCCGATCAGTTGATCAGGGTAGGCCGGATCATCGGTGTGGCGCCCTTGGGCATGACGCCCAGGCGTGTGGCAACTTCGGTATAGGCGTCGGTCAGGTTTCCAAGATCGCGGCGGAACACATCCTTGTCGAGCTTCTGACCGGTTTCGATATCCCAAAGGCGGCAACTGTCGGGGCTGATCTCATCCGCGACGATCAGGCGCTGGAAATCGCCGTCGAACACGCGACCGATCTCAATCTTGAAATCAACCAGCTTGATGCCGACGCCGTACATGACGCCCGCAAGGAAATCATTCACCCGCAGGGCGAGGCTGAGGATATCATCCATGTCCTGCTGGCTGGCCCAGCCGAAGGCTGCGATATGTTCCTCGGTCACCAACGGGTCACCCAGAGCGTCATCCTTGAGGCAGTATTCAACGATCGGGCGCGGCAGCTGCGTGCCCTCGTCCATGCCCAGCCGTTTGGCCATCGTGCCCGCGGCATAGTTGCGCACGATCACCTCAAGCGGGACGATTTCACAGGCACGCACCAGTTGTTCGCGCATGTTGAGCCGTTTCATGAAATGCGTGGGCACGCCGATATTGTTGAGCCCGGTCATGAAATATTCGCTCAGAAGGTTGTTCAGCACGCCCTTGCCTTCGATCACGGCCTTTTTCTCGGCGTTGAACGCGGTGGCGTCGTCCTTGAAATACTGGACAATCGTGCCCGGTTCCGGGCCTTCATAAAGGGTTTTCGCTTTACCTTCGTAGATCTTCTTGCGCCGTGCCATGCACACCTCGTCGCTGGACCGGGGCCTAATCCCCATGGTCGTTGCGCCCTCATAGTCTATGGGCACGATTGCCGCAAGATCACGATAGAGGCCTTGCACAGCCTGACCCGGAGTTGCATATCTAGGGTAACATCAAGCAAATTCAGGGACCAAACCATGACGACCTTTGACGACCGCGAAAACGCCTTTGAGAACAAATACGCCCATGACGAACAGATGACGTTCAAGGCAGAGGTACGCCGCAACAAGTTGCTGGGCCTCTGGGCCGCCGAGCTGCTGGGAAAAACCGGCGAAGATGCTGATAACTATGCAAAAGAAGTCGTGAAATCGGATTTCGAAGAGGCCGGTATCGAGGACGTCGTGCGCAAGGTTGCCGGTGATCTGGGCGATATCGCTGATGCCGATACGATCCGCAGGAAAATGGGCGAATTGCTGATCGAAGCCAAGGGTCAGATCATGAAAGAAGCCTGATCCAGTCATGCCTGAAACAACGATGACGCGCCTTTCGGGGCGCGTTTTGCTTTTTTCACGACATATTTAATTGTTAACGCTGGCGTAAACCCACCTGCCTACCCTGCCCGTTCAGTACAGGGTGACGCGGTTATGCAGTATGTGACGAACAGCCTCCGGCGGCGGGCTTTGCCGGTTTCCAAGATCATTCTGCCACTTGCCATTGCCGGCATTTGCCTGTGGGTCCTGCATCAACGACTGGACGCAGGCGCGATGAATGAAATCGGATCGGCGCTGCAACAGCTAAATATGCGGCAATGGGTGCTGGCCGCGCTGGCCACAGGGGTCAGTTTCTGGGCCATCGGGCGCTATGATGTGATCATCCATCGCCATATCGGCACGGGATGTAGCCCACGACAAGCGGGGATTGTCGGTGCCGCGTCGATTGCGTTGGGGCAACTTCTGGGGATGGGAGCTGTTGTGGGTGCATTGGTGCGCTGGCGCATGCTGAAAGGCATCAGCGCGGCACAGGCCACGCGGATCGCACTTACGGTAACGGGGTGGTTCTTTTTCGGGCTTATCGGGGTGTTTGCGCTGGTCAGCTTGGTGGGTCCGGTCGTGATCTTACCCGAAATGGCTGCTTTTCTGGTGATTTTATCTCTTATTGCCATTGCCTTGCGCAGCTTTCTTAATCCAGAACTGACACTCTTTGGCAGGTGTTTCAGGTTGCTGTCCCTGCCCGCATTGGGCGGTATCCTGACATTGACGCTTATTGACACGGCCGCCGCAGCCCTGGCGTTGTGGATCTTGATGCCGCAGGGGTTTGATGCCGGATTTGCCATCCTGTTTCCGGTCTACCTGGCGGCGCTGACGGCCGCCCTGATCACCGGGACACCCGGTGGCGTCGGCCCGTTTGAGCTGTCCCTGCTGGTGTTTCTACCGCATTGGCCCGAGGCAGAGTTGATGTCCGGGATCGTGGCCTTCCGACTGGTCTATTATGCAGTGCCAGCGGTGATCGCCATGATGGTTTTGTGCAAATCGTTCCCGGCCTGCAGACCGGCAGAACAGATGGCGACGGGTATTACCGAAACCCTGATCGCAAACGCGCCGCGCGCCGAAACAGGGGTGTGCCGCCAGAACGGGGCCAGCCTGATAAGCAGTGGTCGCACGACCCTGGCTGTCACCAAAACCCATCAGGCACAAATCGCCCTTTTTGATCCGCTGCGTGGCAAAACAAGGGATGCGCTTGGCCCATTAAAAGCCGTCGCCCGAGGCAGCAATCGCTGCGCCATGATTTACAAGGCATCGGGGCGGCATGCGGCGGCGTGTCGTCAGGGTGGATGGAAAGTGTTCCATATTGCCGATGAAGCGGTGTTGAACCCGGTTATGTTCACGCTGGAGGGTCCTGCGCTGCGTCAGTTGCGGCGCAAACTGCGACAGGCTGACCGTGCCAGCATAATTGCCCGCCGCGCAGGTGACCTGCCGGTACATCATATGCGGGCGATAGATGCGGAATGGCAGGCGCGATCAGGTCACGCACGAGGATTTTCCATGGGCGTCTTCTGTCCGGATTATTTGCGCCATCGGCGGGTTTATCTGGCGTATCATGAAGATGTGATCGTGGGATTTGTCAGCTTTCATGTCTCGGCAGGGGAAATCTGCCTGGATCTGATGCGCACGGGCGCCGACGCGCCGGACGGCACAATGCACGCTCTGATCATGGCAGCAATCTCGGAGGCCGCAACAGAAGGCCGTACACGCCTGTCATTGGCAGCCCTGCCCCCGCGATCCCATAAGAACCTTGTATTTTCCGTGATCTTGCGACGTTTCACCGACGCGGGCCTGAGCCGTTTCAAGACCTGTTTCGCGCCGGTCCGTGTGCCGTTATATGCCTTGTCCCCCTCCTGGCCGGGCATGGCGCTGGCATTGTTGGATGTTGCGCGGGCGGTGCATCTGCCCAATGCAAATCCGGCTCACACACATAATGAAGATTATGAATTTGCGCCCCACAGGCAAACGTGACACATGATGACACGCAACACATGTGGGAATGCTGACAATGACAAACGCCCTGAGCAGGCTGCTGGAAACGCGTGACTGGATTTTGGCTGATGGCGCGACAGGCACCAATCTATTCAACATGGGTTTGGAATCCGGTGAACCGCCCGAGATGTGGAATGATCAGCACCCCGACCGCATTCATCACCTCTATAAATCCGCGGTTGATGCGGGCAGCGACCTGTTTCTGACCAATTCCTTTGGCGGCAACGCGGCGCGTCTGAAACTGCATGGCGCGGAAAAGCGTGCCAATGAACTGTCGCGCATCTCTGCCGAGATCGGGCGTGAGGTTGCCGACAAGTGCGATCGCACGGTCATCGTGGCGGGCTCTGTCGGCCCTACCGGCGAGATCATGGCCCCGATGGGGGCATTGACGCATGAGTTGGCTGTCGAGATTTTTCATGAACAGGCTGAAGGGCTGAAAGACGGCGGCGCCGATGTGCTGTGGCTGGAAACGATCAGCGCGCCCGAAGAATATATTGCCGCTGCCGAGGCGTTCAAACTGGCCGACATGCCCTGGTGTGGCACGATGAGCTTTGACACCGCGGGCCGCACGATGATGGGCGTTACCTCGGCCGATATGGCGGCGATGGTCGACAAGCTGGAAAATCCGCCGCTGGCCTTCGGCGCCAATTGCGGTGTTGGCGCATCGGATTTGCTGCGCACGGTGCTGGGCTTTGTCGCCCAGGGCACCGAACGGCCCATCGTGGCCAAGGGTAATGCGGGCATTCCGAAATATGTCGACGGGCATATCCATTATGATGGCACCCCCGACCTGATGGCCGATTACGCGGTGCTGGCGCGCGATTCCGGGGCGACCGTCATTGGCGGATGTTGCGGCACCATGCCCGAACATCTGTCGAAAATGCGCGAGGCGCTGGAAACACGCCCGCAAAGCGAACGCCCGACACTGGACCAGATCACCGCAGCTCTTGGCGCGTTCTCCTCGGCCGCCGATGGCACCGGCGATGACGAACCGGCCCCTCGCAGACGCAGCCGACGCCGGGGATAGATCAGAGCCAGCTTAACAGACCCGAAGTCACTAGTGTGCAACGGACGATGCCGCCGTTCGCGACAGCCGTGTCAATGAATGAACTGCGTTGTGAATTCGCCGCGATTGATCAAAACTATGTCGTCTACTGATCGGGCCGTGCTGGGAAAAACACCAAATGACGAAGATGAACTAAGAGCGCTCTACAACGATCTTAAGACCGTCTTTGACAAACATGGCATCAGACTTGCGGCATATGAAGCTGCGTCATTTCCAACGAAAAACTGTTGATGCGATATTGTGAGGAATGTCGTCAGTTGATGATAAACAGGGATGTAAATCCAGCCAAGTTCGACGGCTGCTACCACTTCGACGATCATGATGAGCTCTGTCTGGACGGCGGGACGCATGAAAGCAGAGAGCTTTGCGAAGAATGCCTGCCAATGACGCATCGTTGGGGGCGCTTTTCATGAAAGAAGGTTCCCACAGGCAAAAAAATGGGATGACCTATTCGCCCCTGCACGGGTTTGATCAGGTCGGACGCACCATCGGGAACTTGGCACAGATATCTATGCGGTCGCCGGTCCGAAGGCTCGGATCGCGATAGGTTTCCAGCGCCGGCACGTCATCATAGGTGACATCATCGCCGACCCAGTTGATCGAAAAACCGGCACGGCGTCGATCCAGACGGTTTCCGGGCGCCGCGTGCAGGACCCGCGAGCTGAATATCAGAAGATCCCCGGGCGCCATTGCCGTTGCCAGCAGTTTGGCATTTGGATCAGCCTCGATCTCGGGCAGCGGCGGATGACTGTCCCGCGCATATTTGTAGGGCTTTGACGGATTTTCGAAATTCGCGGCGCGATAGACAATGCCGGACAGATGCGACCCTTTCCAGAAGCGCAGCGCGGTTTCCAGTGGGATCGGATCAAGCGCGGTCCAGCAGTTAATCACCTTTGTGCCGGAAAGCGGATAATAGGAATGGTCCTGATGCCAGGGGGTTGCCGCACTGTTGCTGTTCGCCTCTTTGATCAGCAGGAAGTCGTAGAACAATGTCAGGGTTTTGGATTGCAGGATGTATTGCGAAAGGTCGGCCAGCGGGCTTTCAAAAATATAACGTCGAAACTGGTCAACTTTCTGCCAGGCCTGCGAACTGACGGTGAATTTGCCGCTATCGCCGGAGGCCTTGACCACATCAAGATCGGTGCTGGCGCCCGAGAGTGCCGCCACGATCCCCTCTTCGATCCGGGCCCGCCAGTCGGGACTGATGGCTTGGCGCAAGCAAACCACACCGTCAGAGTTGAACGCATCTATCGCCTCTGCATTGCTCAGAACGGAAGCTGCATCGAAGCTCTGAACCTTGTCCATCTCTTTCGCCAAATAGACGCCTCCCGAATGCCCGGTGTCATTTCATTGATCACCGGCTGCGAAGTGTCCGTCTAACGGAAAAGCGACATCTGGGCGTTGTTGCCAAGGGGCGTCTGAAAGAGATCGCAGCGCAGGGCGGGTTGCGATTGATCCAGTCCAAGGCGCCGCGCCGCATTTTGAAACCGCGCTGCAATCAGTCGCGCATAGGGGCCAGACCCGCGCATGCGGCGGCCCCAATCGGCAGCGTAATCCTTGCCGTCATGCATAGTGCGAACATGGCTCATTACCCGGTTGGCACGGTCTGGATAATGTGTGGCCAGCCATTCCTGAAACAGCGGCGACACTTCAAGTGGCAGACGCAGCATGATCCAACTTGCGGCATCTGCGCCGGCCCTGGCACCGGCAGCAAGCATCGCCTCGATCTCGAGGTCGGTAAGGCCGGGGATGATCGGGGAGGTCATGATCCGCACCGGAATGGCGGCCTCAGAAAGCCTTTGGATCATTGCCAGTCGCCGGTCGGGCGCAGGTGCGCGTGGCTCAAGCAGGCGGGAAAGCTTTGGATCAAGCGTGGTGACAGAAATGCCGACGCGAGCCAATCCCCTGCCCGCCATGTCGGAGAGAATATCGAGATCACGTTCGATCAATGCGCCCTTGGTGACGATGGCCACCGGGTGGTTAAAATCGCGCAGAACCTTCAGGCAGTCCCGCATGATTTCATGTTTCTTTTCTATAGGTTGATACGGGTCGGTATTGGTGCCAATGGCGATCGGGCGGGCGCGATAGCGTTTTTTGCGCAATTCGCGTTCCAGTACGTCGGCGGCATCGGGCCGGACGATCAAGCGGGTTTCGAAATCCAGACCTGGTGAAAGGCCCAGATAGGCATGCGACGGGCGGGCAAAACAATAGACACAGCCATGTTCGCAGCCGCGATAGGGATTGATTGAACGATCAAATGGCAGATCGGGCGACCTGTTGTAGGTGATCATGCTTCGGGGGCGTTCGACAGAAACATGGGTACGCAAAACCTGCTCTTCACACGGCTGATCCCAGCCATCGGATTCGAAACGCCTGTCCAGCATTTCATACCGACCAACGCGGTTGCTGATGGCGCCGCGCCCGGCGCGCCGCATTGCGGGGTCTGTGCTATTGTCCGATGTCATACCCCTAATTTGGAACATTTAGGGAACATTTGCAATAACACCATATAGACCATGAATGTTTTTCAGTAACGACCGAGTGTAATTAACGGTATAGGTCGGTTGCGGAAGCAGTGATGTCGCAATTCGCAAAGTGCGGATGCGACAAATTGACGAATGCTGCACCTAACGAAACGATGCGCGACCCCTGCGCCAAGATTGAGGAAATCGTTAATGTCAGACGAAGAAGACGACATCATCCTGTCCGAACTGGACGATGAAGAACTTGTCCAGCAAATGTTTGATGACCTCTATGACGGCCTGAAAGAAGAGATCGAGGAAGGCGTCAACATCCTGCTTGAGCGCAAGTGGGAACCCTATCAGGTGCTGACCGAAGCGCTGGTGGGTGGCATGACCATCGTCGGTAAGGACTTCCGCGACGGTATCCTTTTTGTGCCCGAGGTGCTTCTGGCGGCCAACGCGATGAAGGGCGGCATGGCTATTCTCAAGCCGCTGCTGGCCGAAACCGGTGCCCCCCGCGTGGGCAAGATGGTGATTGGCACGGTCAAGGGTGACATCCACGACATCGGCAAGAACCTTGTGTCGATGATGATGGAAGGTGCGGGTTTCGAAGTGGTCGATCTGGGCATCAACAACCCGGTCGAGAACTATCTGGAAGCGCTGGAAGCTGAAGAGCCCGACATTCTGGGCATGTCAGCGCTGCTGACCACGACCATGCCCTACATGAAAGTTGTGATCGATACGCTGGTGGAACAGGGCAAGCGCGATGACTATGTCGTTCTTGTCGGCGGTGCGCCGCTGAACGAGGAATTCGGCAAGGCCATCGGCGCTGACGCCTATTGCCGCGATGCTGCCGTGGCCGTGGAAACCGCCAAGGATTTCATGTCGCGCAAACACAATCAGGGTGCCACGGGCTGAGGCATCCGCTCAGACAATGAGATGATAGACGGCCCGTTTGTGCGGGCCGTTTTTTTGTTGGAAGGAAGTGCCATGACGATCTTGCCAGCCGACGACACGTTGACTCAGCAAGGCTTTGCCGAGGGCGCGAGCGAGGCGTCGATCCTGCTGATCGCCTGCGGCGCGCTGGCCCATGAAATCCTGGCGCTGACCCGGGCCAATGGCTGGACCCATATGACGCTGACGTGCTTGCCCGCCAAATACCACCTTTATCCCGACAAGATCACCGAGGCCGTGGAGGAGGCCGTTGCCAAGCATCGCGGCGACTATGACGAAATCTTCGTGGTCTATGCAGATTGCGGTACCGGCGGGCAATTGCAGGCGAAATGCGAAGAGCTGGGCGTGAAGATGGTCGAGGGGCCGCATTGCTATTCGTTTTTCGAGGGCAATGACACATTTTCAGAGCGCTCGGAAAATGGTGAGATCACCGCATTTTACCTGACCGATTTTCTGGTCAAGCAGTTTGACGCGTTCATCTGGAAGCCTATGGGGTTGGATCGGCATCCCGAATTGCGCGACATGATCTTTGGCAATTACACCAAGCTGGTCTATCAGGCGCAGATCAAGAACCCGGCCCTTGTCGAAAAGGCCAAAGCCTGTGCCGAACGGCTGGGGTTGGACTTTGAATATCGATTTACCGGCTACGGCGATCTTGAAACGACGCTACGGGATGTGTCGAAAAAGGGTTGAAAACTTAACCCCGCGCCTCTTCGGCGGCCACCAGTCGGATACGTTCGATCATTGCGCGCAAACCGTTTGAGCGTTGGGCCGAAAGGTGATCATTAAGGCCCAGCCGTGCCAGTTCAGCCGGCGCGTCGATCTTGGGCACGTCGGCCACTGCCGACCCGTTGTAAAGCGCCCTGAGAACCGAGATCAGACCGCGCACGATCATGGCATCACTGTCACCGGTAAAGGAAAACACGCCGTCTTCGATCTTTGGGTGCAGCCAGACCTGGCTGGCACAGCCGTCAACCTTTGTGGCAGGCACTTTCAGCGCATCGTCCAGCGGGTCCATCGCTTTGCCGTGGTCGATGACGTAGCGATAGCGGTCCTCCCAATCCTCGAGAAAGTCGAAATCGGCAACGATGTCTTCAAAGGCGGTCTGGGCCATGGTTTTCCGTCCGTAGTACTGATGTCAAACACCTAAGCGCGCCTCTGAGAAAGGTCCAGCCCCACCTTCTGTCTTTTCAACGCGGGCGCGATGAGGTAACCCGAAGTGAGGTAGCAGAAGGCAGGTGTGATGCGAAGGTTTGTGGCAATTCTGGTGGTTTCGTCGATAGTATTGTCGGGCTGTTCGCGTCTGCGCGACTCAAGGATCAATCCCGGCAATTGGTTTGGCGGCGGCAGTTCCCAACCGGCGGTCACTAACGGCAGTGAAGCCAATCCACTGATCCCGAAACAGACCCGTATCCGTCGCAAGGACAAGCGCAAGATTTACCGGGGCACACCCGTTGATCAGGTGACCAGCGTCCAGGTCGAGCCCACAACGTCAGGGGCGATCATACGTGTCTCTGGCGTGTCGCTGCAACAAGGCGCCCATGACGTGCGGTTGACCTCGGAAAATGACGGAGAACCGATTGGCGGGGTGCTAACACTTCGCCTGCGCGCATTGCAGCCCACGAACACCCCACAGGGGCAGGCCCGCCAACGCACACTTCATGCCGGGCGTTTCGTGTCAAACAACGATCTTGCGTTGACCAACACGATCCGCGTCATCGGCGCCCGCAACGAGATCACAGCACGCCCCTGAGCAGGCTTGGTTAAAGCTCGATAATCTTGATGTTGTTGCCGCGGGCGGTCAGTGCGACCTTGCCTTCGCAGAGCCGGAGCGCATCCTGCCCGAACACATCCGCCCGCCATCCCCTGAGCGAAGATACGTCCCGGATACCAGCGGCGATCTGATCCAGTTCCGCTGCATTGGCAATCAGCTTGGGCGCGACCCCATAGCTTTCGGTCTTGGCCTTGAGCAACACGCGCAGAAGATCGGCCAGCGCCGGATTCACCTGTAGTTTTTCCTGCCGTGTATCGGGTTTTGGTTGGTTTTTCGTCGGACAGTCCAGACCCGCCTTGACCGCAGCCAGAATGCCATCGGCGATTTCCCCCTTGCGGGCCTCGCGCAGCAGCAGGCGTGAACGGCCCAGATCCTGCTGTGTGGCAGGTTTGGTCGACGCCAATTCAACCAACGCGTCATCCTTGAACACACGGTTGCGCGGGATGTTGCGCGATTGCGCATGGTTTTCGCGGAACTGCGCCAGCTCGCGCACGATGGCCAGAAACTTGCCTGAATTGTTGCGCGTCTTGACCCGTTTCCACGCCTCTTCGGGATGCGTGATATAGGTTTCGGGGTCAGTCAGGATATGCATCTCTTCGGCGACCCATTTTTCACGATTGGTTTCGTGCAGCTTGGCGGCTAGGAATTCGTAAATACCGCGCAGGTGGGTCACATCGGCCAACGCATAGGTCTTTTGCGCATCGGTCAGCGGACGGCGCGACCAATCGGTAAACCGCGAGGTTTTGTCGAGCTGTTGCTTGGCAATCTTTCGCACCAGCGTTTCATACCCGGCCTGTTCACCAAAGCCGCAGACCATCGCCGCCACCTGGGTGTCGAAGAGTGGCGTGGGGATCACGCCGGCATCGACATAGAAAATCTCAAGATCCTGCCGGGCGGCGTGGAAAACCTTGACCACCGATGTATCACGGAAAAGGTCATAGAGCGGTTCCAGCGACAGCGCGCCCTCCAGCGGGTCAACCAGTACCGCGTCATCCTCACCATCGCCCTGCACCGCCAATTGCACCAGGCAAAGCTTGGAATAATAGGTCCGTTCGCGCAGAAACTCGGTGTCGACGGTGACATAATCGTAGGTCGCGGCCTTTTGACAGAACGCGGCCAGATCTTCGGTGGTGGTGATTGTTTTCATGTGGTGTTGTCAGTCTCTGTCACGGGGGGCTGAAGTTGCGACGGTATAGGGCAGCGCAGGGCAAATGGAAATGCCCTCAAAAGCCTAGGGCAAGGCAATCATCTGCCTGTTGCCCTCGGCGAATTGGCGTAGCACGGCGGGGTAAAGAATATGTTCTTGTTCCAGCACGCGCGCGGCAAGGCTCTGAGGCGTATCATCGGGGTGAATCGGCACCTGGGCCTGCCCTAGGATCGGGCCGTCATCCAGCGCCGGTGTAACCTCGTGCACCGTGCAGCCCGCGCTGGTGTCTCCGGCGTCGAGCGCGCGGGCATGGGTATTGAGGCCGCGATACTTGGGCAAGAGCGAGGGGTGGATATTCAGCATCCGCCCCTGCCAGCGGCTGACGAACCCTTCGGTGAGCACGCGCATGAACCCGGCGAGGCAAAGGATGTCCGGCCTGGCCTCGATCAGGCGGGCATGCAGAACATCCTCGAACGCGGCGCGATCTTCGCCGTAAGGCCGGTGATCAACCACGGCCGTGTCAACGCCCCGGTCCGCGGCCTTTTGCAACCCACCAGCGTCGTGATTGTTGGACATGACCAGGCAGGCGCGCGCAGGATGATCACCCGTCATGCTATCAACCAGCGAGACCATGTTGGACCCGCTGCCCGAAAGCAGGATGGCCACGCGTTTGGTCAAAGAAGCGCCCCGGAATAGCTGACGCCCGGCGTGCCGGTCACTTGGCCCAGACGGCAGACAGTCTCGCCTTCGGTCTCAAGCAGGGATTGCAGCGCATCGGCGCGATCTGCCGACACCGCCAGCACCATGCCGATGCCACAGTTAAAAGTCTTGAGCATTTCGCTTTCGGCCATGCCGCCTTGCACTGCCAACCAGCTGAAAACAGGCGGTATTTCGCAACTATTCAGATCGATTTCAACGCCCATTTCTTCGGGCAGGACGCGCGGGATATTCTCGGTCAGGCCACCGCCGGTGATATGGGCCAGGGCGTGTACGCCCCCTGCCCTGACAGCCGCCAGTGCCTGTCTCACATATAGCCGTGTCGGGGTCAGCAATGCGGCCCCCAGCGTGCCCTGGGACCAGGGGCAATCCGCCTCCCACTCCAGTCCCGACATCTCGACCAGCTTGCGCACAAGGCTGTAGCCATTCGAATGCACCCCGTCGCTTGCCAGCCCCAGCAATACATCGCCCACCGCAACATCAGCGGGCAGGTCGCTGCCACGTTCCATCGCGCCCACGGCAAAGCCTGCAAGGTCGAAATCGCCTTCGGGATACATGCCCGGCATCTCGGCCGTCTCACCACCAATCAGGGCACAACCGGACCGCACGCAGCCTTCGGCGATACCTTCGATAATGCGCGCTGCCTTGTCGGTTTCAAGCTTGCCGGTGGCGAAATAATCAAGGAAAAACAAAGGCTCAGCGCCCTGACAGACCAGATCATTGACGCACATGGCGACCAGGTCAATGCCCACGCCATCCACGTTTCCGGTGTCGATCGCAATGCGCAGCTTGGTGCCCACCCCATCGGTCGCGGCCACAAGGATGGGGTCGACATAGCCCGCGCCCTTGAGATCGAAGAGCGCCCCAAACCCGCCCAATCCGGCCATGACCCCGGACCGTGTCGTGCGTTTTGCCGCTGGTTTGATCCGATCCACCAAAGCATTGCCCGCGTCGATATCCACACCGGCATCGGCATAGGTCACACCGTTCTTGCCATCGCTCATGACATTGCCCTCTCCTTGGGTTTTGCGGGCGGGTTAGCCTATGCGCGCGGCAAAGAAAAGCACGTTGGACGGCATGTCTGGGCGAATCGTGGTTAACGCACTGATTTCAGGGGAAATTACCAATCGGTATAACGTCGGTATTTTGTCGGTATTACGTCGGTGCAAAAATCGGTAAAAGTGCGGGTTAATGCGGCGCACGCCCGACCGCCCCACAAGATGTTGATTGCGCGGCAAGGGTCATAAAGCAGGGTCCATTTCAGGCCAGGTGCCGAAATACCTGCTGGAACGAACGCGCTTACTTGCCCCCGGCATTGCATTTTGCGAAGAGAGTTTAGCCTGGCCTTGGTCAAGCGATACCCCGAGTAGTGCCCGGCGCGGATGGGCGATATGGCGGCGCGGGGTCAGAGTGGCTTGACCACCTCTACCGGTCTGCTAGAGACACATTCAGGTCGGGCCTGTAGCTCAATTGGTTAGAGCAGAGCGCTCATAACGCTTTGGTTGGGGGTTCGAGTCCCTCCGGGCCTACCACCATGGTTACTTCAATGGCTGACCTTCCCATTCGGCAGCGAGGCATATCCCCGTAACTTCGGCCTTTCGATGGTCAAAGCCGACGAAGCGCCCGGTAAAATCAGAAATTCCGTAGCCTGCGCGCCCCGCAGGCATGCCCCCGGTCGGTGGTTTCGCTGGGGTGGTTCATATGGAGATGCGAAGCAAGGTTGCGCCACCGGAAATCAGATCATCCCGGAACCGGTGTTTAGAACAGCAAAAAGCCCGCCGGATAGAGCGGGCCGTGGTCAGGCGTTTGTCTGGAATGGTCGCGGTGTCAGCGTTTGCCGGTGATCAGATCGGTCTGCTTGCTGGCCCATTGCATCCCGAAAGCGGCGCCAACGAAAAGCATGATTGGCCAGATGATGACTTTCAGAGTTTCGACCGGTGCGGCATCCGACGCCTTCCAGGCGATGAAGCAAAGGAAGAATGCCATCCCGGCGGCGATTTCGCGTTTGAAGGTTTTCTGTTGCATGACCCTGATCCTTGATGGCTCCCTTTTAGCGCCCTCGGGATGCAAGGCGATTACCGCGCCGCACGGTCCATAAAGACTTGCCGCACCTATGGGGCGCGGATCGGCCCGGCGACACGTCATTTTCCCTTCTGGGTCAACCCTGCCAGCGCCAGGCCCAGGATCGAACCGATCGCCCATCCCAGAAGGGTCTGAAGCCAGAACCAGCTGCGGATGCCCAGATGATGGATCTGGGCGGGAACATTATCCTCGAACGCTTTGTCGAAGGTGATGACCGGCACAAGGTTGTCGAGGCTGGCCATGAATTTCCACACCCATGATCCCGATGCCCCGGCGACGATTTCCTTACCGCTCCAGACCTCGTCCAGATGCAGCATGAAGGCCCCGAAGACCGTCAGCGCGATCATCCACGGCAGAATTCGCCAATACCCCATGCCGATGCCGTACCCAATGAAGATACGTTGCAGAAAGACGCCAAACCACTGGCCGTAATGGCCTGTGGCCCAGTATTTCGCAGCCTGTTTCTGTTTCGATTTGCGCAGCAGGTCGTCGGCGATACCGGTTTCCCCGACGCTCTGAAACAATCCGGCGCTGACGATATAGGGCTGCGCATAACCGGATTTATCCCGATCCAGCAGATCCTTGAAAGATCGCCCCAACGTGTCTGCCTGATCCCCTGACTGGAGAAACTTGTGAAGTTTCATGCCCTTGAGGTTCAATTCCCTGGGCCAGGTCTCCAGCGCCGTGGTGGTGGGGGTCGACGCCTCAAGATCAAGCCAGCCCAGATCGCTGCCGGCCAGATCAAGGCATGTCCCGGTGCCCCAGACCGGCACCGGATCCATCCAGTTGCAGAACGACAGCGCGCCCTTGATCGTGGCATTGCGGAAGGTGACATGTTTGAAATTTCCCGATGACAGAATGACGTTGCGGCCAAAACTGGCGCGTTCAGCAGAGAAGGAAATCGTGGATGGCCCGAACGCCATTTCGACATTGCCCTGAAATTTCGCGTCCTCGCCGTAAAGCTCGATTTCCTCCGCGGCTGCCTCCAGTCGGGTGTTCGCGGCCAGTTCCACCTCTTTGAAATTCAGGCTGAGCGGGCTTTCCGAGGTCAGCAGAAGCGTCGTGTCATGGCCCACTTTTGCGCGCGACAGGATGAAAAGGGCCGCATTGGAAAGCGATGCGTCAAGTTTGGCCTCGAGCGCGGCAAAGGCTTTTCCGGTCTGGTCAAGCGACACCCACAATGTCGTCGCCACTTCGATCGCTTTCAGATTGCAGACATCGGTAAAGACCGTTTTGCCGATGAATAGCTCGTTGCATATCAACCGTTCGGCGTTGAGCGTTTCCGCCGACGCCTCGGAAATGTAGATATTTGCGCCACTCGTCCCCTCAAGGCTGATCCTGCCAGCACTGAGCGAATTAATCGCCAGGTCGTTGTTCAGCGTGCATTTTTCGATCACCAGCCGCTTCATCCTGGCGGGAAAAAGCGGCTCGCCCAGCAGTGATACACCCGATACGTTGAAGAACCCACGCGCCTCGACCGTGTTGAAGCGTGCGCCCTCTTCGGCGGTGGTGGCGGTCAGGTAGACGCCGGTTTCGATGGTGGATTGCGCCACCTCAAGACCACCGGTGATATAGCAAAATTCCAGCGTGAGCCCGCTCAGCGTGCTGTGTTTGATCGTGATATCCCCGTCGATCCGGCATTGCGTCAGCGACAGGGTGACATGGCCCGGAAGCCGGGAAACAAAGCCGCCGGTTAGTCTGGCCCCGTGGATGATCATGCGGACCGGTGTCTTGCTTTCCAGGGCTTTTTCGGTGGCAAATGCGGCCAGCGCTGCCAGTCTTATGGTGCCGCTTTCCGTCCAGCCCTCTTCGGAGGCCGGGTTCGGGATCACCCCGGTTCGGTCACTGAAATCGGCAATGAAGCCCTGCGAGAACCGGTCGAAAAGCCAGTGTTCAGTCTCGGTCCATCTGTCGGAATCGGTCAAGGAATGTGTCACGGGTGCCAACCTATGCGATGCGATTGCAAAAAAACTGCGCGCGGAAATACCGCAAGCGTAAACGCCCGGCGCGAAAAGTCAAAATGGTGTTTCCGAAGGGCGGCGTCAGCGACCGATCACGATATCGGCGCGTAACCCGCCCAGTGTTTCACTGGTGCCCAGCCGCAATGTGCCGCCATGCACCCGGGTGATATCGGCGGTGATCGCAAGCCCAAGGCCCACGCCGCTGCCCTTGTCCTGATTGCGCGCCGGGTCCAGCCGGGCAAAGGGCTTCAGTGCCTCTTCGCGCTGGTGCTCGGGGATGCCGGGGCCGTCATCCTCGACCCGGATGCGCAGGGTCTTGTCGGTCAGCAGAACCGACAACTCGGCCCGGGTGCCATAGCGCACCGCGTTGTTGATCAGGTTCTCGACCGCCCGGCGAATACCGCCTTCGCGCAAGGCGACCTTGCCGCTCCCTTCGGCACTGACAAGTGTGGCGTCGATTTTGGCGCGGTCGCAATCCGCGACAATCTGCTTCATCAACTTGATCGGGTCGATCCGCTTGGGCTCCCCCTCATGGGCGCCGCGGGCAAAGGCGAGGAATTCATCCAGCAGGCGTTCCATGTCCGCGACATCCCGCTGCATCAGGTCGACATCTTCATCGTCCAGCATCGACAGGCCCAGTTTCAGCCGCGTCAGCGGGGTGCGCAAATCATGGCTGACCCCCGACAGCATCAGCGTGCGCTGTTCGATCTGGCGTTCGATCCGCGCCCGCATGTCCAGAAAGGCATTACCGGCGGCGCGGACCTCGATCGCGCCCGCAGGCCGATAGACATCGTGACGGCCCCGGCCAAACGCCTCGGCCGCGCGGGCCAGACGGGTGATGGGCCGCAGCTGATTGCGCAGGTAGAGAAAGGCAATGACCGTCATCAAAACGCCAAAGACAGCCATGTAAACCAGCAATTGATGCGGGTTCGAGGCCGAAACTCGGCGGCGATCAAAGCTGAGCGCCATGGCCCCGTCCTGGGTTTCAAAGAACAGGCGCACGACCTTGTCATTCGGCAGTTCAATCGCCCTGACATTGGGCAGCAGACGGCTGAATTCGCTGATCACCACGACCCCGGTGAAATCGTACCATCGCCGCTGATTGGCCTGGGGCATCTCGGACGCGGTGACATCATCGACGGCAATCTGCAGGACCGACGCCATCTGCGCCCCCTGCCCGTTATCTGTCGATGCGTCATATTCCAGCAACAGGCTGACCTCGCGGCTGACGGCCTGTGTCATCTGCTTGGTGACCCCTTCGAAATGGCGCTGGATGAAGACGATCGAGATCACCAGCAGCAATGACGCCACCGGCAGGAGCAGGATCAGAATCGCCCGACCATAAAGACTGCGGGGCATGTAGGGTTTGAGCCAGCGAAAGTTCATGTGCCAAACCTAGAGCGATGGATGGCGAAGCGAAACCATTTTCGCTGTGGACATCACGCAATTTCAGATGGTTAGAGTAGCTTGGCCATAACACCGCCAAAATTCCGGTATCGCGGTGGGCCGTTCTGCAAGGGAAAGACCGATGGATACAGACCGTGATTTCAACCCGCCCGTCGGCATCGCCCAGGACGTCGGTGCGGGCGTGCGCCGCATTCTGGCCCCCAACCCATCGCCAATGACCTATCGCGGCACAAACACCTATCTGCTGGGCGAAAGACAGGTCGCAATCATTGACCCCGGCCCCGAGGACAGCACGCATCTGAAGGCCATTCTGACAGCGCTGCGCCCGGATCAACAGGTAACGCATATCCTGATCACCCATGCCCATCTGGACCATTCCCCGCTGGCGCAACGGCTCTCGCGCGAAACCGGTGCCCATGTCTATGCCTATGGCGCTGCCGATGCCGGTCGCAGTGAGGTCATGCAGCAGCTTGCCGATGGTGGCCTTGTCGGCGGGGGTGAGGGTGTGGATGCCGGGTTCTGCCCGGATGTCGGGCTGGATGATGGCGCGGTGATCGAAGGCGAGGGCTGGCGATTGACTGCCCACTGGACCCCCGGACATTTCGGCAATCACCTATGTTTTTCGATGGGCGGCACGGTCTTTTCCGGCGATCTGGTGATGGGATGGGCCAGTTCGCTGGTGTCTCCACCCGACGGCGATCTGACCGATTTCATGGCGTCCTGCCGGAAGCTGCAAAAGCTGGGCGCGGCGGTCTTCCAGTCCGGCCACGGCGCGCCGATCACCGACCCTGCCGCGCGGCTGAACTGGCTGATCGAACACCGAACCGCGCGCGAGGCCTCGATCCTGGAACATCTGGCACAGGGCCCCAGCACGGCGCAGAGCCTTGCGAAGACCATTTATACTGATACGCCATCCGCGCTGATCCCTGCCGCAACCCGTAATGTCTTGGCGCATCTTGTTGATCTTTATGGTAAAAACCGTGTCGCGCCAGTATCTGAACTGACCGCCGATACGCCCTTCTCACTGGTCTGACCGATAAAATGCAATCCGGCCAAAAAAGTGTCACATCCCCTCTGGACGGGGAGTATCGGGATTGCTATACGGGCCTCCGTGTTCCGGCGTAGCTCAGCGGTAGAGCAGTTGACTGTTAATCAATTGGTCGTAGGTTCGATCCCTACCGCCGGAGCCAGAAATTTCAAAGGCTTAGCATAATATGCTAAGCCTTTTTGCTTTTCGTAGTCTCTTTTCAGTCTCTTTTTCTGTCTCTATTTGTGTTTTCTCGCTATTCGCTAAGATTAGGGGGCGTGTGATCTGAAGAGATATCGTGACCGCTAGACTCAATTGAGTTTCAATGTACTGCCTGTCCGACTAGAATTTCGTAACAGTGGATCATTATTAATATCGGTGTACTATCTATTCAATGTCAGGAATTCCTCAAGAAACCGTACGTTTGCTTCGTCCCCTTGGTAGCGTTGATCTCGTCAAGAGAACATTCAATGAAATACATAATCTCACATTAAGTACCACTAGGGCAAAGCAAATTGTCGCAAGCTACCGTCAGGGGCAAGAGTATTTCAACAACGCTGCCAAATCTGACATTTCAGTTAAACCGTTGTTATTGTTTTATGGCATTTCAAATCTATCTCGCAGCCTAACGCTCATACTTACCGCCAGAGGTGGCGAAGAGACATTAAGCCCGTCACATGGTCTTTCCTGCGAAGGATGGTCAAATCTACTTGAAACCGACATCGGGATCAGTCTGCCAAGACTTGCCGAACTTTCTGTAACTCGTTGCCGAGGGCTGTTCTCGTCATTGATGGAAAAAACCGAGAATACCGTCTTTTTACACACTCAAAGCAGTAAAACTGATTGGTCAGCCTCTTTTGATCCACCGAGTGCTGATATTGCTTTGAGCTTTTCAGACGTAACTTCAAGAATCCCTGACCTGATGTCGGAGTACAAATTGTGGACAGGAAACCAATCACTGGTCATTTGTGTTCATGAAATCAGTGCCGTAAATGACCTAGTATCGTTCAAAGTAAACAATCAGACAAATATCGCTGAGATCTTTCAGTACGCAGGTGGCAAACTAAATATAAAGGATATCGGCAGGCAAAAACAGGTAGAAGCCGCCACCGACGACATCCCTCTATTTTTGAACTCATTCGTGCACCAATCCTTTGGAACAATTCCCAATTTGTTTGCGGTTTCTCCCACAAATGAAACAACAACTTACTCGCAGATATGCTTATCTTTTATGCTCTCGTATTTTCTCGGAATGTTGTGTCGTTACCACCCTTCTCATTGGATGGCATTAAGCCGCGATGGAATTTCAGACACTTCTTGGCCAATGATTGAGGCATCAATGGATTATCTAGAAATTGCGTATCCACGTATGGTTGCTGAATGCATCAACTATAAGGCTGAAAGAAACACCGCCTGATAGAGACCCGGCTAAATGTTTTGGATCTTCAAGTTGTACTTCCACAGTGGAACACCGGGTTTCTTCTTAGGTTTGATGGGAATTGGACCTGGTGGGGCGAGTAAGTGACGTTGGATGTGTTCGTCTTCTGCCGCCCACTGAATCTATCAAATTATAGCTGCTGTGTCTTAAGCTCCGACTAAACTCAGTTGAATGCAAGTTCACTACAACGATTTAGAGCGGCAAATACCTCTGGCATCTCTGCTTCAAACTGTTCGCGTGATATCTCAGACGCTACTTGGTTCGCATATTTTACCTTTTCGCGGGTCATCGCTTTTACTTCATCCTCACTCTTCGTCCATGGTTTAGGGTAACATTCTTCCAGTGAACAGCTCGGGAGTTCTAGTATCCGGCCCTCTGCGAACAAAAAGGGATATCCTTTCTGGAACAAAGCATATTTCTTTTCTTGAGAAGCATTTGGCTTGTCGATCAATACGACTACCTTATCCCGATAGACGGGATTCTCTGAATCCGTAAGAGGAACCAAGACCTTATGGACCGCCTTCATGCTTTCTTTTTGCTCATCAATATCACCACCACCAAACAACACTTTTAGACCCTTGAAATCTTCTGAATAAAATCGCCGAATTACTGTAGTCAAAAACGCAAATTCGGACTTTCCTTCTACTATGAGAAAGTTTCGGGGTAGCAACAAATCAGCAGGGCTGCCGCCTAGTAGCTCAAAAATTACGTCTGCCAAACCTAGCTCATCGAGCTCACAGATGTTAGTAACGCCCTCTTCCTTATCGACCCTGAATACTTTCTGATGGGCATCGCTATCAGAAACAAGAACTGACGAATGTGTATTCACCAGGACTTGGTCTGTGGAACATATATCCAAGAGAGCGTTTTTGAGAGCCCTTTGAGCCGAAGGGTGTAAATGCAACTCAGCCTCATCAATTAGAAATAGAAAAGTCCCTCCACCCAGCTGTATTCGCCTGTGATCTGCAAAGGCTTGGATAATCGACAACATGATAGCTCTTTGCATACCGTCGCCCTTTGCGTCGGCACCCGTCTCAATGCCATCATTGATCGTAGTGTCAAAGCTCTTAAGCAGCTCCGTAAATTGGGGAGGGTTCACCTTGAATTTAACACTCGTTCCGTCTGGAAATTGTTTTTGCAGATATACCTCTACTGCCGCTCCTAAGCGGTCTAATTCTGCACGCACTTCAGATTCTTCGCCTTCAAATAAGACTGCGAATTGTTCTCTAAACTTTTTGTACTCTTCAGAAGATTCAATAATCGCGGTGAGTACACCCGACAACATTGCCCCAATTGGATTTCTGTCTTTGTATTTTGCTACGTCATCTAGTCTAATCTTGGTGTTTACGTATTCTAGCCTAGGTAAAAATTCATTGATGGCTGTATCTAAGCCTTGCGGATTAGGTTTTTCTTCACCGGAAACAATATATTTCCGTTTGTGATCGGTACTCGCCTTAACAACAGAGAATGAAGTCTGGTCACCAAGCAAATTTCTAATTTTTGTTTTTGCCGCATCTGTTGATAGTTTTTCGATGTCTTCGTCAACGACACCGGAAAACTCAATTTCAACGCGAATAACTTTGTCCGTTTCCTTCTTGAAGTACTCTTCCTCAGTCGACTTCTTTGCGTTGTAAAACCATTGAATTGCTTCGAAAAAATTTGTTTTGCCGTGATTGTTTTGTCCAACAAATACACCAAACTCACTTGGTTCAACCTCAATATTTTCAATTGAACGGTAGTTTTCAACTTTTAATTTCGAAATACGCATAACAATACACTCTTAGCGGCAGATTCAGCCTACCCTATGACGATATTGGGTCAAGCTATGCCTTACCATCTGAACAAGAACACATTCGAATGACTCAATTTATGGTGTTTTTCATAATACAGAAAATCACCTACCCAAATGTCATTTAATAATGCGAGCCGATATTCAGTTGTTGCCCTGATACCTTTCCAGCAAGTCAAACAATGGCTGAATTAGCTGCATATCAGTTGGGATGATATCGTGACCGTTTCGGCCCCTATCTCGCTCATGTGCACCACCCAGGAGGGAATGTAGCGAGGAGAGTTCGATCTTTGCCAAGGGTTGGGTCAACATCGGGGTCAAAGATCGAACTCCCGAATTACATTCGCAATTTGTTCTTTGGTTCGAGTTCTGTCCTGGTCTGGGGGACCACATAAGACACTGATGGCCCATTGCGTATCAGTAAGCCATTTCTGCGGTGTCAGATAAAGGTTTTTGCCGGTGAGTATCCGGTTCGAGAACAGTATTTTGGTCAGTCGTCGCTTTTTCTGCGAATCCGCCATTTGGTAAAGCAGGGCAACGTGTTTTGCCAGTTCGAGAAAATTTCGTGCTAGTCGCTCATCGGTAGCAATATCACCTATTTGGGTGCGAGATTGCTCCAAAGCCTGCCGGTCACTCAAGAGCCGTTCCTTTCGTTCCGCAAAGACTTCCTTGTCGATCAAGCCGTCCAGCAACGCATCCGTCAGTTGTTCTTGCCGCTGTGCCAGGTTGGTCAGTTGCAGATCAATCGCCTGCAAATCTCCTGCTCTTGAACGTCGCCGCAACCAGCGTTTTATCGCAACCTGCAATCGCCGGTGGTCAGCATCATTTATCTGCACCGATACCAAAGTGGCTCCAATCTCTGCTTCGAGCTGATCTTGGCGAATGGTGTTAGTTGGACAGTCACGGGTGTGGCACCGCATATAGACGTGCCCTTTCTGAAGTTCGCCGCAGAGTGACCGCTGGCAGCCACCGCACTTGATCAAGCGACGGAAGGAGTGGTTGTGGGTGGTGCGTTTCTTGATCTGTTTATTGGATTTGAATTTTTGCACACAATCAAACAACGCCTGTTCGATGATCGGCTCATGAATACCATCATAGGCTCGGCCTGTCCGTTTGAGGACAATCTTGCCGTGATAAAATGGATTATTAAGCAGGTTTTCGAGACACCCCATGGTGATCAGCTTGCCGCTGGTGTTCATAAAACCACGGCGGTGCAGCTCCTCCAACAACGAGCGAAAAGAGTGTTGCTGGCTAGCATACAATTCAAACGCCTGTCTCACAAACGGTGCCCGCATCGGGTCAAGCACCTTAGGTTTCCCTGGGCCTTGATCCAAATACCCAATCGGTGCTTTGAAGGGATAGAGTCCCTGTTTCAATCGACCTTCAATTCCTTTGATACACTCTTCCCGCAGGTTTCGTACGTAATCGGCGGCAATGACCGCTTGAATGTCAGCAGTGAGGCGTCCGCCTCGGGAATTCATATCCAGGCTTTCGTGTGCGAACCGCACATCAACTCCACTATCGATTAGCTCCCCGACCATAGCCCAATCCGAAAAATTTCGAGCCGAACGGTCAATTTTGTGAACGATTAACCCGGCGGCTGTGCCTCGTCGCAGAGCAGCGACGGTACTGTTGAAAACGGGACGCCCTCGCTTAGCAGCGGTTTCCTTTTCCTCAAACCAGGCGGTGATGGTGAGGCTATGTTTGGCGGCGTAAGCAGCAATAGCATCCCGTTGGGCATCAAGTGAAACACCATCTCCCTGCTTGACGGTACTCACCCGAGTGTATGCAAAGTACTTTGTCATTTTGAAAAGGTTAGCTGTCTTCGGACTCTAACAAATCCTCAGAATTTGACGAATCGTCCGGCCACAACCAAGTACCGTTGTCGAGCAGTTCGAGATAGAACTCCTGACAAATCCGCAGGTATTCGTTGAATGCCTCTTCGGACATGCGGGGTGGGAATTCGTCTGGCCGGTTCATTATCCGATTATATGAATGTGGTGTTGTCCTGCATAGCGGCCACCATATCTCCCAGACCGATACCAAGGCATCATGCTAGCGGAGAAGGGCTTGGACTTGGTGCCATCTACCATCAGCCGCACAAATGCTCGGTGGTTTGGCAGATTGGTCAGATCGTTGGTGCCAAACGTGCCCAGTTCTGTTTGCAGTATTGGAGCGTCACGGGCACCAACCCGGAACATGATCTGCGTCCCCACATTGCCCAGAATAGCCTCAAAAACGGCACGCTCGGATTGAGCTATGTGTTGGTGGGCCAAGGAAAGGCCCAGACCATACTTGCGGGCCTCAGACAAAAGCGAGGCAAAGGCGGTTGTGGTGAAATTGGGAAACTCATCAACGTGCAGGAAAAACGGTTTGCGGGCTAGTTCCGGCAAGCTATGGCGAGAGAAGGCAGCGTGCATGATGGTCGACACCAACAGGCCCCCCAGCACGTTGCTGATATCCGTCCCCAGTCGTCCCTTCGCCAAATTCACAATCAGCGGTCTGCCGGTATCCATCAACTGTCGGAACTTGAGCGGGGTCTGTGGCGTGCAGACCGCTTGGCGTACCACCGGGTGAGCCAGAAAAGCCCCTAGCTTGTTGGCAATTGGTGCCACGCCATCAGCCGCATTTTGGTAGTTCATGTTCTCAAATTCGTGCTTCCAAAAGAACAGTGATTGTGGATCGGTGAGACGTTCGATGATCTGCTTGCGGAACGATTTCCAGACAAACAGCTTCACGATGTCTCGCAGATCAGCCTGCGGCTGCTCTAACAACGCCAGAATGGCATACCGCAGCAAGTGTTCCATCCGAGCACCCCAGGCCTCAGGCCATTGCTTTTTGAGGGTGTCTATCAGGGCCGAGGCGATGAGAGGCCTGAATTGAGCGGATACCGGCGTCAGCGGGTTATATCCAAACCGACTGTCTGCATCAGCCACGTCCCAGTATAGGTGTGGTGTTTCAATTGACTGGTGAAGTCGCAACGCCAAATCGCCATGCGGATCAATCAGACAAAAGCCGTTGCCATGGACAGCATCTTGCATCGCCAGGTTGCCCAAGAGCGTCGATTTGCCGGTTCCTGTCTGGCCGACGATATACAGGTGCAACAGTCGATCTGACAATCTGATCCCAAAGGGTGTCGGGTCGCTATAGCGGTGGAAGGCCAGCCCAAGAGTGCTGGTATTGGGCTGGGTACGCATATCCTCCAGTCTCGCCCGATCATTCGTGAGCCGCTAGCGGTCACGATAACGCCACAGACGATATCAGCTGTGGTGATATGGTGCCCTCTAGTGACCCCACTTGAGTTTTGCCATTCTAGACCAAGACCCGTTCTTTCCCGCTTCGCCTTTCGGCGGGTTCGCCTGAGCAATGATGCTCGGACGCACCCAATCGAAAGGAGATCGAATATGAGTACAACGAAACAGACCATCCCCGAAACGATAAGCAGCGTGCCCCGGTGCGGGAGCTGTGGATCAGAACGGGTGGTGAAAGACGCCTGGGCTTGTTTCAACCCGGAGAGCGGGTTGTGGGAACTGGAAAATGTCTTTGACGATGCGTTTTGTCACCAGTGCGAGGAAATAACCAAACTGGAATGGGACACCGCCGACGCAATCCAGAGCAAGCGAGTCCGTGAGCTCAATGATCGGTTTCGCACTAGCGGCCTCGGGAATGGCACGATGCTGGTAACGAGCGGTGTACAAGCAGAGGGTAGTGAATTTGTCGTGGCTGCGGTGGATGCTGTTCGCACCTTCAGTGATTTCTCATCGGACAACGATCCGTGGGCTGAGCATGACTATGGAGCGGTTGAAATTGCCGGACACAAAGTATTCTTTAAAGTCGACTGCTATGACCCAACCTGCACGCAGGGCTCGGAAAATCCGGCCAATGAAGCCCTCACCCACCGGGTTCTCACGATCATGTTGGCGTCTGAGTATTGAAGCACCGCCGCTTGGGAAAGCGGCGGTTTCCTATTCGATTTTCTTAGATCTGCCGTACAGCTTTAAATTGATCAAAAAATTTACAGTTTTGTATTAATCGCTTATGGTTGAACTTTTGAGAGACAAATTAATGCCTTCGGTAATTCGCGACTTCAGAAATTTGTACAACTCCTCCGGCTACTTGGGTAAAGCTCTTACAGTTTTTATGAAGTATTGCCGAACCCTGATTGCCTGCTTGTTACTTAAGAAAGAAATTGCAGTAAAGAATCCAAAGTTTCTGGAACCTGTAACCTTTTTCGCTCTATCTATCGTGTTCGTCACAGCAATTCTAAAAGCGTATTGGCCTTTGAGCCCTTTGGAATACTACGCCGCAGAATACGAAAACGCCCTAGTTAGATTGTTGTTTGAAATACTGCCGTTACCAATCTCTACTATTTTCATTTTGCTGTGTTTGATCATTGCTATCCCATTCGTTTTGATAGCTTTTTCCTTTAGATTTGATGTCAGAATTGTCCGGGTTTTCAGGGTCATCCTTTATCTCAATGCTTCGGGTCTAGTGCTTGTTGCTGTTCTATATTTTGGAACGTTGACAGGGCTGGGTTTCTTTACGCAAAGATTTGACAACCTGTACACGTATATCTATATGTTTTCCCTTGTAATTATCGGAATTTATTTCGTTTTCGCACTCGGATATTTTCTTTCGGTTAGTTGTGGCCTATCAGCTCCTCAATTTCTGCTCGTCCTTTTGGTTTCTGCAATCGTTCAGCCATTGATTGTAGCATTGGCATTTGGATTTGATGCAGCAAAGAAGTTCAACGAACTCAGTTACAGTTTCCCAACGCCGGTAACCAATATACACGTCCGCAATGTCGCAATGGAACCAACCATTCCATACGGCTCATTGGTTCTTGTTGACCGTTTGGCGATGATAGAAGATTTCGATATTGGTGACCTCATAATCTATCGGACGGACTACGGATCAAGTATTGGTAGGGTTTTCGGCACTCCCCGAAATAACTTAGCTTTGCGAGACGGCCTCTTCTTCCTGGATGGCGATCCAGTTGAACGCCAGATAGTCGACGAAAAAAATAGCTATCCTGAGTTCGAAGGGGTTTGGGATGACGACGACAACTTCCTCTTTAATCGGGAACATCCTATTTCCACAAAAACATACCGTGAGAAATTGCCAACTGGCAAATCTTACCAAGTTTTTCAAAGTGCTGGGCTTTTGGATGTTGGAGATTATGAAGCCGATGCGGAGGATTGGGAGACTTATGTCAGAGAGGATTTGATATATACATTTTCAGACAACCGCCAATACACTGTCGATGACGAATTTGGTTTTGGCTGGGTGCACAGGCATGACATAATTGGGAAGGTATTTTTTGTTGCATTTCCTGCCCACATTGGCCCAATCGACTGAGAAAGAAATTGCTGTCTTAACGCTTCTGCTATCACCCTCAGTGATAACGTGCCCCCTAGCCTCTTTCTCGCTTTCATCTTCGATTGCAAGTCACTGAAAGAAATCACCCCCGAAATACGTCTTAGTAGAAGCAGCTTCGGGCTAGTCAGCCCTATCTCGGTGCTGTGCCACATTCAGTCGTGGGATGTCGGCAGACAGACAAACTTTGATCAAACGACGCCCATTTGGTGACAGACGGGCGTTTGTTGCCAGAACCCATTGGGGGTTCTGGTCCCCTCGCTCCCGCCTGCCACCACGGAAGCAACGCAGTCATACAACGTGGGGTCACCATATCCTCTGATCAGATATGGTGACCGCTAGAGCCAAAAGACGAACATCCATACACTGATACTCTATCAGGAGAAGATGTAACCAAAGCAAAGTATGAGCACAGAGTTTGCCCTCGATTTGAGGGCCGCCCGCCGCAAGGCGGGCTATACGCAGGGTGATATCGCCCATTTACTAGATCATCATCAGTCCCATGTGTCTGATCTGGAAAAAGGGCGGGTGCAGCCGTCTCTCAACCAGATCGTAACGCTGTCACTGATCTATGGCCGGTCGTTTGAGAGCTTCTTCGCCGTGGTCATGGTGGAGTGCCAGTCGCACCTCACCACCAGGCTGTCAAATTTGCCGCCCTCGGGAGCAACCGCCGCCGGAACGTTCAATCGTGACAGCTCGCTGAAGAAGCTAGAACGTCGATTAGCAAATAGCCAACAGCACCATGGCAGCACTTAGGGTCTTGGCCATAGCGGTCGCCAAAGGTCGAGCCGGGTATGTCTATATGGCCGGGGGCGAGTTGCGGGATTGGAACGTCTCAGTGAAAGCAGTGGAATCTGCCACCAATCTAGCCGAGTGGATGCAAAAACTGATCAGTGATCTCAAGCCGGACGTGGTGGTAACCGAGAAAATCACGGAACACTGCCGCAAAGGCAAGAAGACGAAACGGTTGATCAATGCGGCAGTCGAACTGGCCTCGCACAACTATGTACTGGATGTGTCGGTTGAGCGACCCCGCAACCATCCATGCAAGTACACCGAGGCCGAAGAGCTGGCCGGACGGTATCCCGAACTCATCGGTTGGCTGCCGAAAAAGCGGCGATACTTTGAAAGCGAGCCCCGCAATACCATTCTATTCGAAGCCTTGGCATTCGCAGAAGCGATATTGAACGGTTCGCCGCTCAAGCTGGCGAGAGCCATGGGATAAGAAAACGCCTCGAGCCATGTGCTCGTGGCGTTTTTTTGTTTGGAAGACAAACTTGTTCAATAAATCTGCATCCTTGAGATTTGGGAAGCAGAACAAGAATACAAATTTGGTTTCAAGGCAATCCGCAAAGTATTAATCATGGTGCATCACTCAAGGCGATCTCTCAATGTTGGTTCATCGAGTGTAAAACTTCTATCCTGTTGAAACACAGCGGAAAAAAAGAGATGTCCACACTTTCCACCAGGTGTTGAAAGGATCGGCTCCAACATCGCTAAGCTGTATCCCTCAGGTCCGAGCTCGGACGCAACCTCCTCAAACGTGCCGATATCACGAGTGTAATCGCAAGATATTTCAATGACATCTTCGGATTTCTGACCCAGCACATCAATAGCTGCGGGTTTACTTGAATCACCAACATGTACCGTTCTTTGAGTAATTCGGACAGGTTGGGGGCTAAGTCTGCTGGTCAGAAGCGAAAGTTGAGCGAGTATTCGATCTTCATCAAAGTCGTCGGTTGCGAAAATCCTAGGTTCGAATGATTTTAACTCGTCTTCTATACCTTGCGAAACCGCTGTCAAAACCCTGATTTCTGTCCGAAGGCTTTCTAACTCTCTCGAAACATTTGGAGATTGCAAAGCATGAATAGGTCGATTTTCTTCGATTAACGCCAGTTTCAGATTAGCCTCCACCCGCTCGTTCTCTGCTTTGTTCTTTTCTTGTGTTGCGAGTTGAACAGCTAAAATGGCGGGCAAAATACCCATTACGGCAACTAGCGACAATATAGTGGGAAGATAACCTAGAAAACGTTTCCGACGAAACTTCTCTTCACCCGCCTCCAATTGAGACAACAAGAAGACATCATCTTGAGAAAAGTTACTGGTTTGCCCAGAATATCCGCTTCTTCCTCTGGCACCTCCCCTCACTCCGGGAGGATGGCTTGCCCCTTCGTGCTTTTCGCTATCCACTGGGCAAACCTCCGGTAGCAATGAGGGACAAGGTTTTAGTCTGGACTTGCGGCAGATTACTACTTGGAGGCGGGCCGAAGGCTTGAGAATAGATATTAAGCCAGTCATTGGCAGTTCTGATTTTGTCACGAAGGGACAAGAGCGTATAGCACAAGCAACCCCCTGCACCAAAAGTGACCAATCCGCTTGCGGTAACAGCTAATTGCTTGACAAAAACACCTTCGTCTTCGCCGTATTCACTCCAAAGATAAAAGAACATTACTGTTCCCAAAGCCGTAGCGAGCAAGCCAATAATGCTATGGAAAACAACATCTTCACGATATCGCTTTAAGCGGGTTTCAATGGCGGGTTGAAGGTTGTCTGCGATAAGCATCATGACTAAAGCATTATTGAACTAATCCTCAACCAATAACAGGTTCCAATTAGGAAATCAATTTAGGGTTGAGGTCAGGCAGACAAGGAACCCAGCAAACCAAATCTGTCCGCCCTAAGAGGGTGGTTTTTATCATACTCACCCGAATGCCGGTTGACACCCAACTACCTATGATTGCAGCTTCCTTAAAAAATTTTGGAAAGGAAATTTGATGCGTTCATATGATGCTGCCCGGAATCTGTTTGGGTTCCTGGGCTTTTGTAGTTGGGGAGTGATTGCTCTTGGTGTCATTGCTGCATTTGGCGGTGTTGCCGCTATCAGCGGTATCGGTCGTGACCCAGGCGGCATGCAAGTGCTCATGGCTTCCATACCCGGTCTCGGTCTTGCGGTATTTGGATTAGTCGGCCTGGCCATGGTGCAGATTGGCCGGGCCGGGGTTGATAGTGCCGAATACGCTCAGCAATCACTTGATGTCTCCCGTCAGCAGTTGGAAATCTCAAAGCAACAACTGGCACAGGGCAATAGCGTAGCTCAGTCTTATGCTGCCGCACCGAAGCCAGCCGACAAGCCAACTGCTGGCGAGCCTATATCGTATGGTACGCAAGCAGGCTCAGCTGCCTCACTTGATACATCCACGAATGGCGATGCCACTCCAAGTCTGCCTGAAACGAATGGTACTGACGCTCAGATTGAGCAGCAGGAAGCCGTACCATTGGCCCAGCTAGAACAATCGGCTGGAGAAAAGGTCAAAAAATCATAAGCGATGACACCCCCACACAGACCCCCGACCCGTATGGGGGTCAACTGTGGGGACCATTGCACCACATAGCAGCACATATGCGAACAAACTGCTTTGTTTTTCTGCGTGACTTCATCTGCATTCGCAGCTGAATCTCCATCGCAGTAGATGATGCTCCCTCTAGTGCCCTTATACCGCCCACCCCCTAAGGACCGATTATGCGTATAACGATCAAACATGACACAGTGCGGCGTGGGTTTATCCTCAAGACTACCTATTATCAGGTATCACTCACCGTGTTGTTTTCTCATGAAGAGAAACAGATTCTCAGGCAGCGTAATTTGCTCAAGACCAAGCTTCTTGACCGTCGACCCGCCACCGCCAAGGTTGACGACCGGGACAGTAAATTTGAACTCTTGATTGGCGACCTCATAAACGGCCAAACCGATCACTTCCTCGCTGCTGATCCCTCTTCAGCCAAACGATATCAAGATACGCTGATTGAAACGCTTGAGCAGCTCAAACTGTGGATCAGTGACAATGCGGAACTGGGCGATGACTTTGTGGTAGAACTCTGATGGGGCGGGAATTCGGTGATCTCTTTAGCGGACTGGTAGGCACCGCCATCATCGTCATTGGCCTATTGATCGGTGCCATAATAATCACCCCACTGTTTCTGATCGGCATTGCTGGCTACGTGGGGTTTCGTCTGTGGCGTGATAGCCCGGTTCGGGCTGAACGGCTGGCCCGGGCCGAGACAGAGCAGCTGTATCAACATGCTCTTTCCGGCACCGTGCATTTGTCTCCGGCTGAGATTGACGACGCACTGTCTGCCCACTGGCCACCCCAGACACCTGACGCACTGCGAATACAGCTGCTAGAGGTCGGACGAGCCCTCTTTGAAGCCGAAGGGCTCAATCCTGACGTTCCTCCGCCACCCACGCTCTGCAATACGGTTGAAGGGGGTCGGTATCGTGACCTCCTGGCCAAACTGGGGCAGGCCCGCAATGATCCTCAGATGTTGCAATCGGCGTTGTCGGTGATTGGCGAGGCCTTGGCCCCCATCGCCAAAGCCGTGCCGCCAATGCAAGGTGACGTGCTGGTATCAGTATCTCAGTTTCTTTCCCCACCCGGCCCGGTGATTGATCAAATCATCACACCGTTTTTCCAGGATAACGGATACAACCATTTCAAAGGTGTGCGAGAACAGCTCGACCAAAACCTGCGTCAAACCCACCGTACTAACCCAGTGTTTCCACGCGATTATCGGGGTGATGATGCGATTGAAACGTATCTCGACGGCACACTCCTACGTGATCTGTTTTCCCTGCGTACCCCGTTTACTATTCCCGAAGAGCTACGCTTTGAGCACACGCATATCATTGCCGGTAGCGGGCACGGCAAAACGCAGACCTTGCAGTATTTGATCGCCAAGGACCTGCCTGACGTGGCTTCCGGCAACAAGTCGGTGGTGGTGATCGACAGTCAGGGCGATTTGATCAACACCATTCTGCGAGCCAAGCTGCTTGCCCCCGAAGACATTGTGCTCATCAACCCCGAAGACATTGCGTATCCGGTATCCCTGAACCTTTTTTCCATCGGCCAAGAACGGTTGGATGGTTATGCACCGCTGGAGCGGGAACGCCTGACCAATTCCATCATTGAGCTCTATGACTTCGTACTGGGATCGCTTCTCTCTTCGGGCATGACCGCCAAGCAATCGGTGGTATTCCGGTATGTCACCCGGCTGATGTTCCACATCCCCGACGCCACCATTCATACCCTGCGTGACCTGATGGAACCGGGCGGAACGGAAAAATACGAAGAGCACATTGCCAAGCTCGAAGGCACCCCCCGCCGCTTTTTTGCCACTGAGTTTAACAGCAAGGAATTCACCGCTACCAAAACCCAGGTCTTGCGTCGATTGTATGGCGTGCTCGAAAATCAGACGTTTGAACGCATGTTTTCGCATCCCCAGTCTACATTTGATATGTTCTCGGAGCTGAATGCCGGAAAACTAATCCTGATCAACACCAGCAAGTCGCTCCTCAAAGAACAGGGTACCGAAATCTTTGGACGCTTCTTCATTGCCTTGATCGCCCAGGCCGCTCAGGAACGGGCGGTCCTGCACCCATCAGACCGCTTGCCTGCGATGGTCTATATTGACGAGGCCCAAGATTATTTTGATCAGAACATTGGTGTGATCCTGTCTCAAGCCCGCAAATACCGGGTGGGGATGGTGATGGCCCATCAGTATCTGGGGCAGCTTTCCAACGGCCTGTCTGAAGCCTTTGAAGCCAATACGTCGATCAAGCTGGCTGGTGGTGTCTCGGCCCGTGATGCCCGGACACTGGCGAGCCAGATGCACGCCACCCCGGAACTGATCCAACAGCAACCCAAAGGTTCATTCGCCACCTACCTGCGGGGATTGACCCAGAAAGCTGTGCCGATTGCCTTCCCGTTCTTCGAATTGGAAAAGCTGCCCCGCACCACAAAAGAAGAGCATGCAGCAATCCGGCAACACAGTCGTGACCGGTATGCAGAAGCATGGGAACCCAAGGGGAACCATAGTGATCCAGAACCGGAAAAACCGGAGATCATCCCGCCAAAAAAAGACGATGATGATCCACTCGCACCTTCCCCAGAGCTCTGAGCGGCTGGCAGATTGGTGGGATGAAACATTCCCTAGCAACCCCCGCACTTCGCCGCACCGACGTTAAACCCACCACCAGAGAACTACGCTGGTTTGCCCAGATCGACCGGCATGGACCACAATCGTCAGAATTTCTATACGAGCTCACCCGTGATACCCACCGCTGCCGCGATACAAGCCTCAGGCGGCTGCAAGCCCTAAGAGAAGCGGGCTATCTGCGGCTACCACCACAGCAGCGTCAGATCGCCAAGGCGGAGTTCAACCCCTATATCTACGACCTCACACCGCTTGGGTTTGATACACTCGCAGATGAACAAGAATTGGAGCGACAGTGCCGCCCTACCGGTCACTGGTGGCACGGGTATTGGGTGTCAGCGGTATCAAGTGCGATTGAAATCACCGTCACCAGGGCTGGTCTCACCTACATCCCCGCCACCCGGATTCTAGCAATCAAAGGAGCTGATCTAGGCATACCACTCCGACACACCAAACTGATCCCTGATCAACTCTTTGCCATCAAGTACCCTAGCGGATTTCGAGCGTTTGCCTTGGAGGTAGATCGCGGCACCGAGCCGGTGCAATCGAAAGCAGCCAGGAAATCACTCAAGAGATCGGTGCATCAGTATCGAGAAGTGCTGGAGCAGAAACTCCACCAGCGGCACTATGGCCTCAAGTCCAACTTGATAGTGCTATGGGTGTTTTCAAACAAACGTCGACAGCAGCAATTTGAAGCAATGCTCATTCCTGATGATAAGGTGATCAGGAACACTGTCGTTTCCGGCTCAACACCACGGTTTCACCGTACCAGTTCAAGCATCACTTCCGCGTTAGCTTTGCCCAAGCCCTCAACCATTTAGCGTGTTAGAGCCTCGACTATCTTTCCCTTGAAGGCATCTTTTGATGGTGCTTCTTTGTATAAGATCGCCTGCTGCAAACTGGCGTGACTGGTGCCTTCCACCCGCTGTAGCTTGGGTCGGAATTGCCCTGGTTTCTCAGGATCGTCTTCAAACACATACGTCATGAAGATGATGTTCACGTTGTTATCGGCGACATTATCTGATCGCATAAAGTCCGCTTTATCAATAACATACTGATATACTTGATCTTGAATGACTGCGACAATCTTGGTGCCCCAGTGGTGGTGGAAATAGCCTTTTCGGATCAGCTGGGTAATATATCGTTTGTACACATTGTCCCAGTTGAACCCGTAGGTCGGCCTTTTAGGAAGCTGCTCACCAGCCCGCAATGCCTGGTATGCCGGAAACACGGAACCGGTGATATCTATGGCTTGTAACTCGACGGACAAAAAATTGCCGATGCTGCCGTCTGCGTCTTGATCAGCAATCACGAAATCGACGTTGCCAAAGCCTTTCATTTTGACTTCGGTGGCGACAACCGGATTTACCGGTGGCGAAAAGGGCCAGCAATTCTCAACGACCGCCTTCAGCCAATCGACCTGATAAAACCGTTTGGGGCAGACACATATGAGATCGCTCGTTGGCTGCCGCTCGACCTTGCTATTCTTCCATAAGGAACAAACGGGATAGGGTTCTTCACCAAGATTAGTGGAACGTTTTGGACATCGTTTTTTGATGTATGGGCATAAAAAATCGGACGTGGTGGGATCAACCGCTTGAGACGCCCGCTGCCCTTGAACCTCAGCGATGGCGTCAGTTGGATCAAACGGCATACAGTTTTCCAGTATTGCCGCTGCTAAGCGAAACGCTGTGCCTCATTTCGTCAGCTTCCAGCACCGATTCTGCGACAGCACGACCCAACAGCGGTGGCACAGCATTGCCAACCTGTACGTATTGCTCAGTTCGACTTCCTGCGAAGGTGAAAAAGTCTGGGAACGATTGCAGTCGAGCGGCCTCTCGAACGGAAAATGATCGATCTTGGGTTGGGTGGATGTACGCTCCCCAATGCACATCACATTTAGTGAGCACCGTGCAGGCCAAGTCAGTTTTGTTGGGTCGCCCATACCTTTTCGTGTGATCGCTTCGTTTGGCCTTTTTCATGCCAGCTGGCAGCAAATCAAACGGTATGTCACGCCACGAGCCACCCGGCGGAATGTGCTGCATCCGATCCATATTTACTTTCGAAAGACGGGGAGCACTGTGGTTTTCGGTCAGCTTTTGATCACCTCTTAGGAGTGCCTGGTACGAATTCTGTGGCGTGCGACGGTATTTAGTTGATCCCGCATCTTGGCCGTTTTGCAACGAAGGTAGGTCCGAAATTGCATCCCACACCGTTACAAACGGTTCCAGCTCAGGGCCGTGTGTAGCGGTTGGAAATAAGATTGGGCATTCGTCTTCGCAGGTTGCAATGAAGAACATACGGCGGCGTTCTTGAGGAACGCCATATTCCTCAGCCTTCAGCAACTTCATGTCGACCCGGTATCCCAACTTACGCATACCGGCCTGGATTTCACGAACAATACCGCCTCCGGCTATTGAGGTGATACCAGAGACGTTCTCCATGACCAGCCAACGCGGCTTTATATCTGCAACCAGTCGAAGATATTCTTTGAAGAGCCCTGCTCGTGGATCGTCGATACCCCGTTGATGGTTATATACTGAGTACCCTTGGCAGGGTGGTCCGCCGACAAGAACGTCAACCTCCCCCTTCTTTACGCCAGCCGCCGCCAGCAAATCAGTCGCAGATACGTCTTGGATAGGACCGTGCACAAAACTTGCACCTGCATGAGTTTGCTCAAATGTGCGACCAAAGGTTGCGTCGATATCCTGTCCCGCCAGCACGTGAAACCCAGCCTGTCGAAATCCTTCTGACAGGCCACCCGCTCCACAAAATAAGTCTATTGCCGTTCTACTGCCCATGCTCGCCGCCTCCCGCATCTTTTGCGATGCCTTTTTCTCAATACAACAGGTTGAGGTGTTCTAGGCAACAGGTTTAACTTATCCAAGGAATGTTCACAATATGTTCTCATCAACTATTCTTCAGAATTTCAGGGGTTCACACTTAGCTTTGAAGCTGATGGTGATGCTCTGAAAAAACAGTTGTGGTGTAGATAGGGTGGCCGAGTTTGCAACCTCGACCGCCCAAGTCCTTAAAGCGGGAGCCACAATCCTAAACGAACGGGACCCAACCAGATTTAGCTAAACTGTGAACCAGTGTTAGAGTGTCCGTCGGTTACACATCGTTTTATTCGGAGTAAGTTATGACGGACGGGAAACTTGAAGCTCTTCACCCAATACCGCATTCAACCCAGAAATGGGGTTATGACCACCTGCCTTATTTGTACCGAAAACAAGACCTTCAATGGGAAGCGATCACCGGCACCAAGAGCTTTGAAGCTGGGCTTTGCCGCCTAGTCTCAGGTTGGGATGGCTCAAATTTTTCTCGTGGACCTGACTCCTGGATTAGTCTTGACACCTATTCAATAGGAATTGCCCATTGGTGGGCAAAAACTGCACCCGAACTTCTGAGTTCGATCTGCGACCAACAGCCAATTCTGGCTGAATTTGCCTGGGGAAAAACTACTTCCATGGCCATGACTAATCCAGACTGGCTGCTAGAAGTCGTTCCGCCAGTTCGAGGCAAGACACCACACCATAAAAATTTGGATTGGCTACTCTCTGGGTGGTTCGCAATTGCTCGGCACCCAAACGTGATAAAAATTTGCGTGGACACCTGGCTTGCAGGCTATACGAAGACGCCATTGAAGCTAATGGAGGAATATGGTTGGAACAATGGCACTAGTCTAGCCGGACTTGTCCGAATGACAAATTCTCGGGGGTCGAGCGGTGTTAAAAAACTGGTCAAAAGGGCTATAAATCTCGTGGGGAACAGCACTGACGAGATGGCTGTAATCAAGTTGGCATTTGAACATCCTGATTTGTATGACAAACCAAAGCGTTTAAAATTAATTCAGAGTTGGCCTGAATTTGTTGCCGCCGCACCTCAAGAAGTTGACCACCTCACGCTGTTCTACGATGCAGAGCCACAACGTGTCGATGGAACTGTCCCGGTCTTTCCCAAGGAGACGTAATGTCAAAGTTAACCGACCTTTGCATTTTCGGTAAGTTGCACTTCGCTAACTATAGGAAAGGTTATGTTGTTTTGTATATGTACCATCCAACTACCGGTCGACGCTAGACGACCGTCGTCTGTGATATCGACTGAAATTCGGCTCACGGTTTGACCAACATTTCCGCCAATGATGAATGCTTGTTTCGCGGCAGTGTCGATTTCTACGACAATGTCTGAATGAGATGTATACCATCCAGTACTGGGAGCATTTTCATAAGTAACACCATCACCTCGAGGCTTACCTAGCAAATCACCAACCGCAAGAGGTATTTCCGTCGGGCGATACCCAACGAGTGCAGCCTTTGCGTGGCCCTTTTGGCGGTTTCGAATGGCTTTATTCATCCATTTGTAGTGCCCAGAAGAGTAAGGGAAAGAGGTTCCAGCTCCTGCGGTCTGCATACAGTATGAGATGAATGCAGCGGACCACGCCAAATTTACGGTTCCATCCAACTTGCCCTTATCTTTCGCAAATCCCTTGACCAATTTGTTGTAGTCTTTTGAAGGAATTGACAGCCAGTAGTCCCCAATTCGTTGGGAATAGGGTTTTACTGTCTCCTTGCGTGGATTGGTCGACCCACCGCTCTTTTTCTCTAATGTGGTGTTTCCATCAGGGTCGATGTAGTGATCTGATTTGCCTTCATCACTACCAAACCAATCCCATTCGCCGACGGTTACATCATAAAGCACCTGATTGAATGTCATGTTCCCCTCATTTGAAGTGGCGTGTCAGTCCAACACGAAAACTCAACTCTGAAACGTTATTAAACACGCGGCTAATGTCTTAGACATGCCATGCAATGTTATCAGCCAGCAATCAATTTCGTATAATTTCTAGAAACCCACCCCGACAAACAAGTTCCATCATATTCTCCTTCAGATGGAATCTCACAGGTACCACTCTCGTTTTCCACAACAACGCCGAGCCAATCACCATTGTCCGAGCAATACCAAAGGAAATCTCCATTTTGCAGCTTTCCGACATTCGAAAAGTCAGTGCCCGGACCATTCCGTACCGCTAAAAAATTACCGGCTACATTTTGGAGCCCGACAACTTCGATAGCAGCTTCACAACCAGATTGAGGATCAATCAAAACCGGAACGGTATTCTCAACATCATTCGCCAAAGAACAAGATGCATTGAACGCAATAAAAGCGGATGACATCATCAAAACAACTAGTCGCTTCATCGCACAGAATTTCAAATGATGCTCCCATCGGCTTTAGAATTAGAAATTTTCAAGTTTGGCAGGGCAAGTTTCCTCATCTTCGGCTGAAGTAACGGGTGACCGAGTTTGCAACCCCGGTCACCCAGCTCCCTTTAGGGGAGTGTCAGTTTGGCACTTTGCGTTCCGCCAGGCGTTTTTCGAGCCACTCTAGCAGCTCACTTTCCACCCACCCGACCCGGTTCGGGCCTAGCTGTACCCGCTGGGGGAATAGGCCTGCCTTCTCCAGACGGGCGATGTGTTGCGGTGAGTACAAGACCAGCTCCTTGACCTGGCGTTTTGAAAGTATCCTCATCACGATCTCTCCTAGATAGAAGAGCATCGCAATGCTCGGGTTTCGACAAATTCCCCGAGGAGCTTGCAGCCTAGCAATCAGATAGCAGTTTGGCGAGATATTCATCATAGGCGTCCATCGCCGCCCGCATTTCTTCCATGTATGAATGGCGGTTATACACCGCAGCTACCCCACTAATCGTACCGCTGACATGGTTGAGCAGCTTCTCAGTGACATGGATCGGCGTGCCAAGCTTCGCATGAATGGTGGAAAAGGTCCGCCTGAGATCGTGCAAGGTAAAGTGGTTAAGACCAGTCTGTTTAATGATCCGACGTTGTGCACGCGACCAGCCATTGAATGGAGTATCATCGTCGACAGTTCCAAAAACGAAACAGCTCCCCCCGGCAATGCTATGTAATAAATCAAGTGCTTGCTGACCTAACGGTACAGTATGTTCACGCTTGTTTTTGGTTCGCTCTGCGGAAAGGACCAACTGATCATCATTGATCTCCTGCCATTGCAGTCCAGAAATTTCACCCTTTCGTTGTCCGGTCAGAGCCAGCAGGCTGACGACGTTATTAAACCGGTCACGGTTATTCAGCGTGTAGGTCAACAAAACCAGCAACTCTTCATCTGAAAGAAAGCGATTTCGGACTGCGGATTTGTTGGGCCGTTTTAGGGCATTGAGCGGATTGGCAGCGAGATATTGCCTTCGTACCGCCCAGTTGAAAAAGACTTTGAAGGTGGTGAATGCATAATTCTGGCTGGACGGGCTACTCGTGTACTTCTCAATTGCCTTGAGGACATCGCCTTGAGTTACCTTTGAAATTGGACCTTCAAAGTTGATGTGGCCAAGATAAAGTTCGTACCCCTTAAGGGTGCTGCCTCGCAGACGTTGGTGGCAGTCTTTTAGATACTCCACAACCACGGTTTCGTAGTCATATTCGATTGGCTGCCTATGCGGTTGGACGTGCGTTGCCTGAAACAACTTTGCCTGCTTTCGGGCGTCTGAAAGTGCAAGGTGCGGATACCGCCCCAATGTCTTTAGTTGCCGCTTGTCACCGTACATCACAACATATGACTTGCTCTTGGTTGAGCACCTGATGCCGAATCCGGGCGTGGTTTGATCCCAGTGTGTCACTTGCCCTTGTGGCGGCAACGCAAGCTTCTTTATAGCGAGATCAGTGAGCCTCGTTTTCATCTTAGTCTCTTTTTAGTCTCTTTTTTCTCGTGCATAAGGGCGGTTTTCTATGGTCACCTATGTTCACATAAATCGCCTTACCTATTGTTCTTGTACAGTTTTTATTCAGATATGAAAACCTATGATTAGCCCCAATATTTGACTGTTAATCAATTGGTCGTAGGTTCGATCCCTACCGCCGGAGCCAATTTCTTCGAGCTATCCTTTTGAAAGACTTAAGAATAAGTCTTTCTTGTATTCCCAAGAGCTACTTTGCGGGATACATGGAATAGTGGCTTTGCTAATGAATCTGTCCAGCGTCATCTCCAACACAGGCAAGTTTGTCTAGAGACACAAAGCCAGATCTCTTTCCCACTATAGTCGTAGCTTCATTTACAAAAGCGTCGGGTTTGAGCGCTACGAACGTTGCTCATGATATGGGACCAACGGGTATTTCAACGCGCTTTGAACCGGCGTTGCGACGGCAATCCATGACGACCTGTCTCAAGGCTGGGCGCTCGCCTACCGCTCAAGATATTTCAATCCCACCCCGAAAATGAGGAAGATCATCGTTTTGGCAAAGCCACGCGCTCTACGCATAACGGCTATGGTTTGTAATTTCTTCGAGGATGCGCACTTAAGAGCGCGTGGAGGAAGGGAGCCAAACCGAGTGAAGGAACCAAACAATGAGTATCGAGCGTAAATCTACTTACCCCACGCAAGCCGAAGTTGACCAAATCATCGCACGAGCGCGCGACATGAGAGCCGAATGCATGGCCAGATGGATACGGTCGGGAATGTCTAAAATTGCGAGCCTGTTCTCGCGTTCTCGCAAGCCATCCATCGCGAGTTGACCAACACCTTTAGGCGAAGCAAAGAACGCGATAGATGTTGTGAATTGACCGGGCCGACTGGACAGTCAGTGCACTTGTCATACCAAGTCGTATCTTGGGAACAACTCTATCGCCTTCGCCAAGTTCTCTATGGTTGGGTTTCCCCGTCGACCACTGCAAGCGCCCGGGAAGGTTGGCCTGAACGCCGCTTTTGGGGCATATTGGGATACCCAAGGGGATACTTGAGAAGCGGATCAGCGATTTTCTTAATGAATTTCTATAGGGTAGAATGACGTTAACGCTATCGCCGGCACCTTCCGCCGGATCCAAAATCCTCTCTCTTCACATCTCCGATGGTTTCATTGCTTTGTCCGCAATTCTGCGCGACTAATGGCGCGTGGGTTTCCTTGGGGAATTCGCAGGTATCGGAGAGTTTATATGCGCGCTGTGCTTTCTGTCGTGGTGTCTTTGTTGTTGAGCATGAACATGGCCACGGCCGAACCATCGGGCACGTTCCGGCATGCGCACACGCTTGGGTTCGGCAGCCTGTCCAGCCTTGATCCAATCTCGAAAGGGCGCGTGCTTCAGATCACCGAAAAGATCATGAACAGGCTTGTGCGCCCGGGTCTTGACGGCAAGCCGCAGCCCGATCTTGCAACCGAATGGTCGGTCACGGACGACGCGATGTACTGGACCTTCAAGCTGCGCCAGGACGTGCGGTTTCACGATGGCAGCGCGTTTGATGCAGACGATGTCGTCTATACGTTCGACCGTATTCTCGACCCCGAAATGGACAGCCCCGTACGCTCGGTCATCAGCATGATCAAAGGCGTCGAGGCACTGGACCCGATGACCGTCCGCCTGACACTGAAACATGGCTATGCCGACCTGCCCCTGCAATTGATGGACGCGCGCCTGCGGATCATCCCCGAAGGGTCGGGAGACACGATCGGACAGACCGGGATCGGCACCGGGCCCTTCAAGGTCCAGAAATTCGATGCCGACGGGATCACCTATCTGACCGCCAATACCGATTACTGGGAAGGCCCGCCCAAGCTGGACATGATCGAAGTGATCGGCATTCCCGATGCGCAGGCGCGGCTGACCGCTTTCCTGAGTGGACAGCTGGACATGGAGCGTGGGATTGATCCATCGCTGCGCCGCGTCTTGCAGAATTCCGGTGATTACAACGTGCAGGACATTCCCACCGGCAACTGGATCGGCATGGTGTTTCGCACAGACGTGGCCCCCTATGACGATGTGCGCGTACGCCGCGCCATCCGGCTGGCGGTGGACCGGGCCGACCTGCTGAAACTGGCCGTTGGCGGCAATGGGATCGTCAGCTGTGACACGCCTGTGGGGCCAAACGATCAGTATCGCGCCGATCTGGACTGCCCGCAGGATATCGAAAAGGCCCGCGCATTGCTGGCCGAGGCCGGATATCCGGACGGTCTGGAGATCGAGGTCAATATCGCCACGCTTGAGCCGTCCTGGCCGTCGATGGCCGTCGCACTGCAGGAACAGCTGGCACCCGCTGGCATTCGGGTCAAGATCGTCAAAGTGGCCAATGACGGCTACTGGTCACAGGTCTGGATGCAGAAGGATGCGGTCGGCACCGCCTGGGGAGAGCGCCCCGCCGACCAGGCCCTGAACGAGATCTTCCGTTCGACCGCGAAATGGAATGAGAGCTATTTCAAGGATCCGACCTTTGACGCCATGCTGGATATCGCCAGCCAGGAACTCGATTTCTACAAGCGCCGTGCCCTGTATCAGGGTGCCCAGGAATACCTCTTTGAAAATTCGGGCACGCTGATCCCCTATCACATCACCCAACTGGTCGGCCTGTCGCCCCGGGTGCATGATCTGGACGCGGTCAAGAACGACGCGGTGCGCTGGCACCTGGTGCGTATCGAAGACTAGGTATTGGAGCTCCAGAAGCAGCGGTCGAAATCGACATATTTCAGCATGTCCTCGGTGCGGCCAACCGGCACCAGACGCGAACATCCCTCAAACGCGTCAGCATGTTCAAAAACCGTGACCGTGCCGGTCCTGACCGTTTCCGCCACGCTGGTGCAGAGCACCTCACCCGGCTTCAGCATCTCTATCCGCCGATCCGCGCCCGGCGCGTCGACGGCAAAGAGGTGTTCGTGACTATTGAGGTTGCGCACGCAGACGGCGTTGGCGGCGGTCTCCACCGGGCCCTGATCTGGCAGTGCCGATTGCGCCCCCTGCGCCGCGCCTTCGCTGAAACTTGCCAGATAGGCGATGACATCTTGCCGATCCTCTTTTTTCTTCAGTCGGAACGTCATCCTGGCTTTGGCCCCGGGATCGTCCAGCTGCGCCCGCAAAAACCTGGTCGGGTCGGACAGGTAATCTGAAAGGTTTTCCGTGTCCCACACCAGACCGGCTGCGCCTGCCACCGTCATGCTCTTGCTGAATTTATAGCCATCAACACTGCCAGCGGCCCGGCCAACCACCCCGGTCAGCGCCGGGCCAACCCGGTTCCGGGCCCCCTCGCCCACCTGATGACAGGCGGCGCATTTCTTGAAAATCTTCTCACCATTTTCCGCATCCTGCGCCGCGGCGCCAACTGACAGCATGGCGATGACAAAACTCAGGCCGATCCCTGATTTCTTCATGACTTTTCTCCGATGGATACCCCAAGGATCGGGCATGACCCGGGTGTCGGTCAAATCCCATTCCAGTCCGAAAGTTACACAAACAGGTGATTGCAAAGTGATCCTAGGCGACCGGTTTTCGCATTAGGCTATGGAAATCATAACCAAAAGGGAGAGGGTGAGGCTATGAAAAAGCAATTGATTGCCGGGATATCGGCACTGATACTTGGTGCCACATCTGCGCTGGCTCAGGACGCGCCATTCGGCACCGATGCCGACGCAGACTATGCGGCCAAAATCTGGTCCGCGATGGAAGCGGCCAACCTGGCGGGGGACGGTATGCTGCGCAGCTTTCCGTATGAGGGCGTGGCCCCGCATGGTATGATGCTCGAGACATTCTACAGCTCGGCCACGATCGACGGCCATACCGGTGATCTGATCGTCAAGCGCAACTACGGTCCCGAAGGCATCGGTACGGATGAGGTGCTGGCCGATCCGGGCAAACATCTGGGTGCGGTCACGGTCATGTTCCGGCGCGAAAAGGGCTTTGATGCCGACAACCAGGACTGGTTCTGGGTCAAGTTCCTGCCCGACGGATCGCTCGACAAGAATCCCAAGGGCATGCGTCTGGCCGGAAAGGTCGCCAAAGGGGCCGACAAGGGCTGTATCGCCTGCCATTCGGGGGCTGAAGACTACCTTTTCACCACCGATCATGTCGGCGCGATGATGCAATAACCACTCACGTGATATGCGCATCGAAACGAATGCCCTGACAGCAATGTTGTCAGGGCACTTTCCTTGCGGCATCGATCCGCCGGTCGATAACCCTTTCCCACCTTGACCCTGCTGGGCCAACATCCTATCTCCAATGCGCTGAGCGCGGGTATGGTGAAAAGGTATCACAGCAGCTTCCCAAGCTGTTATTGCGGGTTCGATTCCCGCTACCCGCTCCACCCCTCACATAAACCCATTGGTCGACGCGACGTCGCACTGGACGCGCGCTTTGTGCGCGATACATTTCAACAATATCCCGAAGACAGGTTTGCCCATGAAACTGACGGTGAATGGAACGCGTCACGACGTCGATGTCGAACCCGAGATGCCGCTTTTATGGGTGCTGCGGGATGAACTGGGGATCACCGGGCCGAAATACGGCTGTGGCATTGCCCAATGCGGTGCCTGTACCGTGCATGTGGACGGTCAGCCGGTGCGGTCCTGCCAACTGCCGGTCGGCGATCTGGACGGTGAGGTCACGACGATTGAGGCGCTGGGCACGCCCGACGCGCTGCATGCGGTTCAGGCCGCCTGGATCGACCATCAGGTCGCACAATGCGGATATTGCCAATCCGGGCAGATCATGACCGCCGCCGCCTTTCTGGAGGTGAACGCCACCCCCACCGATGCCGAGATTGATCAGGCGCTCAGTGCCAATCTTTGCCGTTGCGGCACCTATCCCCGCATCCGCGCCGCTGTGAAATCCGCCGCCGCGCGTTTGAACGAGGCCTGAAGCATGGGACGCATCCGCACCATCGCACGTCGCAGTTTCCTGATCGGATCGGCTGCCCTTCTGGGCGGTGTGGCGTTTGGTGCGGTGATGTACAGACGACCGCATAAAAACCCGCTGCCGGAACAGCTTGTGGCCGGTGAGGCTGCGATCACGCCCTATGTTCTGATCACGCCGGACGGGATCACCCTGATCGCCCCGCGCGCCGACAAGGGCCAGGGGGCCTATTCCGTTCAGGCCGCGCTGATCGCCGAAGAACTGGATGTGCGTCTGGATCAGGTGACCGTCGACCCCGGCCTGCCCGCGCCGGTCTATTACAACACCGCGCTGGCCAGCGACCTGCTGCCGATCCGGTCGACCAATACGAACTACTTGGCGGACTTGGCCCGCCGTGTCGCCGACGCGCCGGTCAAGTTTCTGGGCATCCAGATCACCGGCGGATCGACCACTGTGCCCGATGGCTATGACAAGCTGCGCCATGCCGGGGCCGTCGCCCGCGAAACGCTCAAGGCCGCAGCGGCCCGGAAAACCGGGCTGGACACGGCGCAACTGACCACCAAAGACGCCCATGTGGTCCTGCCGGATGGAACTACGCTCAGTTATACCAGCTTGGCTGCCACCGCTGCGGGGATCGAGCCGGCAGATGCGCCGGCACTGCGTGATCCGTCGGAATGGCGCTATCTGGGCAAGCCCATGCAGCGCCTTGATATGGTGGCAAAATCCACCGGGGCGCAGGAGTATGGCATTGATGTGCAACTGCCCGACCTTCTGCATGCAGCGGTCCGGCTGAACCCGCGACGTGGGGTGGTAATCAGCCATGACGCTACTCAGGCGGAAACCATGCGCGGGGTACGGTCAATCCTGCCCATCACCGGCGGCCTCGGTGTCATCGCCGACAACACCTGGCGCGCGATGCAGGCGGCGCAGGCGATCACCGTGGAATGGGGCCCTGCCCCCTACCCGGCCGGAATGGACGCGCATTGGCAGGCCCTCAGCGACAGTTTCACCAAAGAACAGATCGACAGCCAGTACCGCGACGATGGCGATGCAGCCGTCGCCGAACGCCCCATCACCGCCGAATACCGCGCGCCCTACCTGGCCCATGCCCCGCTGGAGCCGATCAACGCCACCGCGCTGGTCACCGACACCCGCATCGACATCTGGACCGGCACCCAGATCCCGCGCTTCATCCAGTCGAACATCTCGGCCCTGACCGGGATCGACACTGACAACATCCATGTTCACGTCCAGATGATCGGCGGCAGTTTCGGGCATCGCCTGGAAGATCAGGTCGTGCGCCACGCGGTCGAGCTGGCGATGAGCATGAAAGGTACCCCGGTCAAACTGACCTATAGCAGGGAAGAGGATTTCGCCCAGGATTTCACCCGCCAGATCGCCATGGCGCGGATGGCGGGCAGCGTGACGAGCGGCAATGTCGAAACCTGCGATCTGGGCATCGCCATGCCCTCGATCATCGCGTCACAGATGGGCCGCCAGGGCTTTCCCGCTGCCGGGCCGGACACGCAGATCGTCGCCGGTGCCTGGGACCAGCCCTTCGACATCCCGAATTACCGCGTCACTGGTTATCGCGCCCCCGACCTTGCACCGATCAGTTCCTGGCGCTCCGTCGGGGCTTCCACCAACGGCTTCTTCCACGATTGTGCGCTGGATGAGCTGATCCATGCCGCCGGGGCCGACCCGCTGGCCGAGCGTATTCGCCTGTGCAATCACGCCCCCTCGCGCAAGGTGCTTGAGGCCGTGGGCGAGATGTCGGATTGGGGCAGCGACATGGGTGAAACCCGTGGCCGCGGCGTGGGTTTCTGCCTGTCCTTCGGCGTACCTTGTGCGGTGGTGGTTGAGGTGACGAACTCGGCACAGGGCATCCGCCTCGATAAGGTCTTTGCCGCCGCCGATGTGGGCCGTATCATCGACCCGGTGAATTTCGAGGCGCAGGTCTCGGGCGGTGTCATCTTTGGAATGGGCCACGCCATCAATTGCGAAATCACCTATGCCGACAGCGCAGCGCAGCAGACGAACTATCATCAATACGAGGCGATGCGCCTCTATCAATGTCCCGAAGTAACCGTCCGGGGTCTGGAAAACGGCGATCGCATTCGCGGCATCGGTGAACCGGGTGTCCCCCCGGCCGCCCCAGCCCTGGCCAATGCGATCTTTGCCGCCACCGGGCAGCGTATTCGCGAGATGCCGTTCAACAAACATATCCGCTTTGTCTAAGGGCGCGCCATGAAATACCTCCCCCTCGCCATCCTTCTGCTCTTCCCGCTCAGCGCCGCCGCGCAGGACAGTGAAGGGCTTGAAGCATGGGACCGCATCTACCAGGTCACCGCGCACCCACGCTGCGCCAATTGCCATGTCGGGCCTGATAACATCCCAGTCTGGTCCGGTCCCAGCCTTGGTGCGCCGCGTCCGCACGGCATGAACATCACCGCCGGCGACAGCCGCATCGGTGCCGAAACCCTGCCTTGTGCGGCCTGCCATGTCAGCAGCACACAGCCCAATGACACGCCCCATGCGCCGCCGCATATCGACGGATTCTGGCAGCTTGCCCCGGTTGAATTCGAATGGTTCGGCAAAAGCACCAAAGAGGTCTGCAATCAGTTGCGCGATCCGGACCGCAACGGCGGGCGCAGCTTTGTCGAACTGGCCGACCATCTGAAACATGACGCCTTTGTCGCCTGGGGGTTCAACCCCGGCGGCAAACGACAGCCCGCTCCTTTCACGCTGCGCGACCATGTGAACGACGTGCTGGCCTGGGGCGTTGCCGGGCAGCCCTGCCCCGGCGATTAGGCTTGCAGGCGCATCGGCACACTGGTTCAAGAGGGCCATGCGCCAGACCGCCACCACGATTATCCTGATCAGCATCTCGGCCCTTGCCGGGATTGCGGCAGAATGGATCGGGTTGCCACTGCCCTACCTGCTGGGGCCGCTCAGCGTCACCGCGCTGATCGCGACTGCCTTGCCCGCGCAACTGCCAACCGGGTACACTTTCCCCAACTGGCTGCGCATGATCTTTATCGCCGTGATTGGCCTGATGATCGGCGCGCAGGTCCGGCCTGAACTTTTTGCCGATGCCGGTCGCCTGGTGGCCAGCCTATTGGCGCTGGTGGCCTTTGTCGGGCTAGCATTAGCCTATAATTACCTGATATTCCGCAAGCTTGGCGGCTATGACCGCCCCACTGCCTTTTATTCCAGCACGCCGGGCGGGCTTTATGAATCGCTGGCAATGGGCGAGGCTGCGGGCGCCGACATGCCCCGCTTGATCCTGCAACAATTCCTGCGCGTCATCGTGGTGGTCACCGTCCTGCCCATCGGCCTGTCACTCTGGCTAGGGGCGCCCGTGGGCAGCGCGGGCGGCATGACGCTGGCCCGCCCCTCGGTCCCGCTAGAGGTGCTGCCTGTAATCATCCTTGCCAGCGCCATCGGGATCGTCGCGGGCAAAGTCCTGTGCCTGCCTGCCGGGCAATTGACCGGGCCGATGGCGGTGGCAGCGGCGCTGTCGCTCACCGGGCTCTGGCCGCTTGATATCCCGCAATGGCTGGTAAATGACGCGCAGATCATCATCGGCACTGCTTTGGGCATGCGTTTTACCGGCCTCAGCCGGGCGCTGATCCTGCGCGGGCTTGGCCTGTCGCTGGTTTCGGTCGGTGGCATGCTGATCGTCGCCGCCCTCTTCGCCGTTCTGCTCGCCCCGCAGGCGGACGAAGGCTTTGACGTCATGCTGATCAGCTTTGCCCCCGGCGGCGTCACCGAAATGGCCCTGGTCGCACTCAGCCTTCAGGCCAATCCGGCATTCGTCACCCTGCATCACATCGTGCGCATCCTGATCACCGTCATCGCCCTTGGCCTCACTCCCAAACGCCTGCGTCGCCCCCTTTGACAGACACCTCGCTTTGGTTTATCTGAACACTTGTTCATTTACTGACAAAGGGCAGAGCCATGCGCATCACCGACACAGCCGCGATCATCACCGGGGGCGCCTCGGGCCTGGGCGAGGCAACGGCCCGCCATTTCCGCGACATGGGTGCGCAGGTCACGCTGCTGGACCGCGATACCGACCGAGGCCAGGCCATCGCCACCGAAATCGGGGCGACCTTTGCCGAAACCGATGTCACCTCGGAAAGCTCGGTCAGCGCCGCGATTGCCGCCGCCAAAGCTGCGATGGGTCGCATCACTGCCGCCGTGAACTGCGCTGGCATCGCCACCGGGGCGAAGACGCTGGGCAAGGACGGCCCGCATGATCTGGCGGCGTTTCAGCGCACCATCGACATAAATCTGGTGGGCAGCTTCAACGTAGCCCGCCTTGCCGCAGCCGAGATCGCCCAAAACGATCCCCTGCCCGATGGCACCCGCGGCGTGATCATAAACACTGCCTCCATCGCCGCCTTTGACGGCCAGAAGGGCCAGACCGCCTATGCGGCCTCCAAGGGCGGCATCGTCGGTCTCAGCCTGCCAATGGCGCGTGATCTGTCCCGCGAAGGCATCCGCGTCATGGCCATCGCGCCGGGCACCTTCCTGACACCGATGCTGCAGGGTCTGCCCGCCGAGGTGACCGAGGCATTGGCGCAGGACGTGACCTTCCCAAAACGGCTGGGCGATCCGGCGGAATTTGGTGCATTGGCACGCTTTATCGTCGAATGTGATTACCTGAACGGCGAGGTGATCCGCCTGGACGGCGCATTGCGGATGCAGTGATCTTACCGACAGTCCACCGACGTAATACCGACAAAATACCGACGTTATACCGACATCGGTTTTTCAGCGGTTTTCAACCCGATTGCTCGGCTTTTTCGGCCAGCATCAGCCACTCTTCCTCGGCGCTCAAAAGCTTTTCCTGACGCTCCGCCAGCGCCTCTGACGCCTTCTTGAACTTGACCGGTTCACGGGTGAAAAGCTCGGGATCCGCCAACAAACCTTCCAGCTTTCCAATCTCTGCCTGCCAGCGTTCCATCAACCCCGGCAATTCCTCCAACCGGTGCTTTTCGGTAAAGGATAACCCCTTTTGCGCGGCTTTAACTTGCGTTAACTTCTTGTCATTTCGCTTTGTTTTTTCAGCATTATTTTTGAGGTTTCCAAGCGCATCGCTGCCTTTCTGCGCCTGGTAATCGCTCCACCCGCCCGCATAGACCGTTGTGCGCCCATCACCCTCAAATGCGATGGTCGTCGTGGCAACACGGTCAAGGAAATCTCTGTCGTGACTGACCAGCATCACCGTGCCGTCATAATCGTCCAGCAATTCCTGTAACAGGTCCAGTGTTTCGATATCCAGATCGTTCGTCGGTTCATCCAGCACCAGCAGATTGCTTTCCCGCGCCATCAGCTTGGCCAACAGCAACCGGGCTTTTTCCCCGCCTGACAAGGACTTAACCGCCGCCCGCGCCTGCCGTTCATCAAACAGGAAATCCTTGAGATAGCCCACCACATGGCGCGGCTGGCCCCGTACCAAAACCTGATCCGCCTGGCCCGACACCCGCATCTCCTTGTCGCCGGTCAGGCTTTCCCAAAGGCTCATTTCCGGGTCCAGCTGGGCGCGGGTCTGATCAAACACCGCCGGCAACAGGTTGGTGCCATGCACCACCTCGCCCGCATCCGGTTCTATCTGTTTTAGCAGCAGCTTCAGAAGCGTGGTCTTGCCCACGCCATTCGGCCCGACAAAAGCCACCCGGTCGCCGCGCTGCACCTTGAGGTCAAACTTTCTTAAGATTTCCCGCCCATCATAGGATTTCTCGATCCCGCGCGCCTCGATCACCTTTTTCCCGGATTTCGGCCCAGATTCCAGCGCCATCGCCGCGGCACCCTGCCGCTTGATCTGACTGGCCCGTTCCGCGCGCAGCGCCTGTAGCGCCCGTACCCGACCCTGATTGCGTTTGCGCCGGGCGCTGATGCCTTCCACGGCCCACCGCGCTTCGGATTTGATCTTGCGGTTCAGCTTGTGGCGTTGCTGATCCTCTTCTTCCCACATCTTGTCGCGCCAGGCTTCGAACGCATCGAATCCTTTTTCCTGACGTCGGGTCATTCCCCTGTCAATCCATAGGGTTGCACGCGAAAGTTCACGTAGAAATGCGCGGTCATGACTTATCAGAATATAACCGGCGCGGGTCTGTTTCAGCTCTGCTTCAAGCCAGGAAATCGCCTCGATATCCAGATGGTTGGTGGGCTCATCCAGCAGCATCAGATCGGGCGCTTCCGCCATCAGCTTGGCCAGCGCCGCGCGCCGCCGTTCCCCGCCAGAGGCGGTTGCGACCGGTCGGTCAGGATCGAATTTCAGACCTTCGCCGGCGCGCTCCACCCGGTACATCTCGCCCGCGTCCAATGCGCTGGCGGCATAATCCCCAAGCGTGGAAAAGCCTTTCATTTCAGGCTCTTGCTCCATGTAGCCCACGCTGATACCCGGCGTGACGACGCGATTTCCCCGGTCCGGTTCGACCAGTCCGGCCATGACTTTCATCAGTGTCGATTTTCCGGACCCGTTGCGTCCGACCAGTGCCACCCGGTCGCCGGGATGCACGATCAACGACAGATCATCAAAGACAGGTTCCCCGCCGAAAGTCAGCGAGATATCCGTCAGTTGGAGAAGAGGAGCCTGTGCCATGCCGGGCGGGCTACCCCGCCACCTCGGGCGCGTCAAGCTATTGCGCAACCGCCCGCAGACGCCGCTTGCGCGCGGCGGGTATGGCGCGGATTTCAAGCCCGGTGAAAACATGCAGCGTGTTCAACTGCCGGTCCACCACCGCATGATCGCTGACCCAGCCTCCCATCGACAGGTAACTGCGCAACAAAGGCGGCATTTTGGTCAGCGCCTTGCGCATATCCGGCTTATGCCAGGTCTCTGCGAACCGAAAGATGGACGCCGCCTTTACCCTTGGGGCCCAATGTATTGGGGCAACGTGCCGCTTTTTCAGCAGGCCGAAAGCATCAAGGTATTGCCCCGCGTCCGTACCGGGAAAGGAGGAGCAACCAAATAGTATTTCCACAGTGTTTTCATCGACATAACGCGTCATGGCACCCCATGCGATGCGCAGGATATCGGGATCGTTCAATCCGGGCAGAACACAGAACCTGCCCATCTCAACCATCTTGCCGGGAAACCTTTGAAGGGCGGATAGATCATAAAACTGGGCGGCATAACTACGGTCGATCTCGGCGCCGGACGGCAGCGGCAGAATGCGAAAGCAACAGACCAACTGACCGGTCTGACATTCTTCGATCAGCATATGGGTGCAGATGTCATCGAAACGATCCTGATCCAGCCCCTCACCGCCGAAAAACGCTTGGTGCCTCAGGCGCTGCGCCGCCCTGAGATCGTCCTTTGTCTGCCCAATCCGGGCGCGGTAGCGACCATTGATCAGATCGTGCATGTCAAACCTCGGTCAAACTTGTGCAGGCATCATCTGCCCGCACATGCTCACGCAAGATACCACAACGGCATGACACTGATCAGTTCAGAAAATCTGCCGGATCGAAGTTGCCGATATTGCCCAGAAGCTGACGCAGGAAGCCGTTATTCACAACGGACGAATCCGTCACCCGCCGGGTCAGCGGAATGATGTTCCCGTCCGCCAGACTAAACCGTTCGATATTGGCGACCGTGTCACTATCGTCAAAACTGATGGCAAGCACCTGACGCTCGACCACTTCGGGTTTGAACATGCCAAAGGTACGGATGCGGCTGCGGATGTAATAATAGTCACCCTCGCTCAGCACGCCCGAGGCCGAGGGTGGACCGATCACATCGTCCACCGTTGCCCGGCTATCAACGCCCACAACCAGCTCTGCCAGCTCGTTCTCGTTCGGGACATACCCGTGATTCTGATAGATGGCCGTGCAGGACGTCGCCGCAAAAAGGCAGAGCAACGCGAACAGTTTACTCAAACGAAAGTTGACCACGAACATATACGACCCCTTGATCCTGGCGTTTTGCGCCTTTCATCCCGCTTACAACAAGGTGATACAATGGTTCAAGAAAGGATGCGAGATTCGCCTATGCCAGATGACATTCCCCCCATCACGATCCTGCGCGTGGCCGATCTGCCGCAGAACCGTGCAACACCATTTCATCTAAAGCCGGACAGCACCGGTAATGCCGAGATTGCCCATGAACTTGGTATTCTGGGCATCCGGAAACTGGATTTCAAAGGTACGGTGCAAGCTGAAGGCAAATCCGATTGGCAACTTACCGCCCAGTTGGGCGCGACCGTTGAACAGGCTTGTGTCATTACGCTTGATCCGGTGATCACGCGGATCGACCAGCCCGTGACGCGCAGCTTTGTTGCGAACTTATCGGCCGATCTGGCCGAAGAAATTGAAATGCCAGAGGACGACACGACCGAAGCGCTTGGGGCAGAAATCGACCTGTTCCGGGTGATGACAGAGGCCCTGGCACTGGCGTTGCCCGACTATCCACGCCGCGATGATGCCACCCTGGATCAAAGCGAATTTGCCGCCCCCGGCGTGACCCCGATGAAAGACGAAGATACCAAGCCATTTGCCGGTCTGGCGCAGTTGAAAGACAAACTAGAAAAAGGCGATTAATGGCAGCAGAAAACGCTTGCCCCGGCAGCAATTCACTGTATTTTCGCGCTTCCATCGGAATTTGGGGTTGAAACGTCGGCTCATCACAGATTAAGAGCCGCGAACACTCGTGAAACCGGGCTATCTGAGGCCCACAGGAATTGAGGTTGTGACATGGCTGTCCAACAGAACAAAGTATCGAAATCGCGTCGCAACAACCGTCGCGCGCATGATTCACTGGTTGCGGCAAACCCGAATGAATGCCCCAACTGTGGTGAGTTGAAGCGCCCGCATCACGTCTGTGCCGCATGTGGCCACTATGCCGATCGCGAAGTTGTCGCGCTGGCGGACGAGGTCGATCTGGACGACGACGCGGCATAACTGCCCAAAGGACGCTCGCCCGAATGACCGCGCTAAAGGATCAGTCCCAGGCCGGTGCAGGGCGCACCATCATCTCCATTGACGCCATGGGCGGCGATAAAGGGCCGGCGGCAGTAGTCGCCGGCATTTCGTATTCGGCCAAGAAAAACCCGGATATCGGCTTTATTCTGCATGGCCCCAGGGACAAGCTGCAAAAGCTTGTCGAGCGCCGCAAAAACCTGGCGGACCGTTGCGAAATTCGTGATGCCAAGGACATCGTCTCGATGGAGGACAAACCCGCACAGGTCATGCGTTCCGGGCGCGAGACCTCGATGTGGTCCGCTCTCGAATCGGTGCGCAATGGCGAGGCGACCGTTTGCGTTTCCTGTGGCAATACCGGTGCACTGATGGCGCTTTCGATCCTGCGCTTGCGCAAGCTCAGCGGTATTTACCGCCCGGCAATCGCAGTAATGTGGCCGTCCAGCAACCCGCAGGCGTTCAACATCATGCTGGATGGCGGCGCGGATATAAGGGCAGATGCCAAGGATTTGATGCAATACGCGTTGATGGGCACATCTTATGCCCGCAACGGGTTCGGCATCGAACGACCGCGAATCGGCCTGTTGAACGTGGGCACTGAAGAACACAAAGGTCGTTCCGAATTAAAAGAGGCACATGATCTGATTTCCGCCAATGCGCGCCGGGCAGAGTTTGAATTCGTGGGCTTTGTCGAAGGCCGCGATATCCCGGGAAACACCTGCGATGTGATTGTAACCGATGGCTTTACCGGCAATGTCGCATTGAAGACCGGTGAAGGCATTGCCGGGCTGATCTCGGATCAGTTGAAAGAGGCTTTCAAGTATTCTCCTCTGTCACGACTGGCCTCGGTTCTGGCCTACACATCCCTGCAACGGCTGAAGAAACGCATCGACCCGCGTCGGGCCAATGGCGGGGTCTTTCTGGGGCTGAATGGAACAGTGGTCAAATCCCACGGCGCAGCGGATGCAACAGGCATATCCGCTGCAGTAAAGCTTGCGTTTGAATTGGCGCAATCCGGCTTTACGGAAAAACTTGCCGCACGGGTTGCATCTGCCGCCATGCTTGACCAAGATGACGCAACCGAAGCCAAATCCGACGGTGAAAATCAATGACATTGCGCGCCGTCGTCCACGGTATCGGGCACTACCTTCCCGAGCGTATCGTGCCGAATTCTGCGTTCGAAGAGACGCTGGACACATCGGATGAATGGATCCGGACACGGTCCGGTATTGAACGCCGCCATTTCGCTGCCGAAGGACAAACAACCTCGGATCTGGCGGTTCGCGCGGCGCAGAATGCGTTGGACGATGCTGGCCTGCAAGCGAACGACATTGATGCGCTGATCGTTGCCACGTCAACGCCCGACCTGACCTTCCCATCTGTTGCCACCATGGTGCAGGAAAAGCTGGGTATGACGCAGGGCTTCGGATTTGACGTGCAGGCCGTTTGTGCCGGATTCATCTTTGCCCTCACCAATGCCAATGCGCTGATCGTTGCAGGGCAGGCCAAACGGGTGATGGTAATCGGTGCGGAAACGTTCAGCCGGATCATGGATTGGTCAGACCGATCCACCTGCGTACTATTCGGTGATGGTGCAGGCGCACTTATCCTTGAAGCCGGTGAAGGGGCTGGCACAAGCGAGGACCGTGGTGTGCTGTCGGCGGACATCAATTCCGACGGCCGGTATCGCGACATGCTTTATGTCGACGGTGGTGTGTCTTCTACGGGCACGTCGGGAAAACTGCGGATGCAGGGCAACCCGCTGTTCCGTCAAGCCGTGGAAAAGCTGACATCAACCGCTGAAACCGCGCTTGAAAAGGCGGGTCTTGGCAATGCCGATGTGGATTGGATTGTCCCGCATCAGGCCAACATTCGGATCATTCAGGGCACCGCGAAAAAGATGGGCGTCTCGATGGATCATGTGATCGTGACGGTTCAGGATCACGGCAACACATCTGCCGCCTCAATCCCGCTTGCCATGTCCGTTGGTGTGGCCGAGGGGCGCATCAAAAAGGGCGATTTACTGGTTTCCGAGGCAATCGGAGGTGGTTTGGCCTGGGGTGCTGTGGTTCTCAGGTGGTGAATTACTGCTAGTTTTGGGAAATCATTCGCTTAAAGAGCATTGTGCAAGTTGTTGACATTGACTCGGAAATTCCCTTCGCCCTAAAGTCTGTCAAAGACAGAGGGGAAGTTATGAGCGAAAAAACTTTAACCAGAATGGATCTGAGTGAATCGGTATTCCGAGAGGTCGGTCTCTCCAGAAACGACTCGGCCCAACTTATTGAAAATGTACTTGAATACATGTCCGATGCCCTGGTGCGCGGCGAGCAAGTCAAGATTTCATCTTTTGGCACCTTTTCCGTACGTGACAAATCGGCTCGTGTTGGGCGTAACCCGAAAACTGGCGAAGAGGTTCCAATCAACCCCCGTCGTGTGCTGACTTTCCGTCCTTCGCATCTGATGAAAGATCGTGTTGCCGCCGGTAACAAGCGTTAGGACATAGGCGGTTATGGCCAAATCAGCCGACGCTTTTCGCACAATCAGTGAAGTTGCCGACTGGCTGGAAACGCCGGCGCATGTGCTGCGTTTCTGGGAGAGTAAGTTCAGCCATGTAAAGCCTGTCAAACGGGCCGGTGGGCGCCGGTATTACCGCCCGTCAGACATGCTGTTGCTGGGGGGTATCAAAAAACTGCTCCACACCGACGGCATGACGATCAAGGGCGTGCAGAAGCTTCTGCGCGAAAAAGGTGTAAAGCACGTCGCGGGGCATTCTCAGCCGCTTGATGACGTGACCGTCGCCGAAGCAAGCGACGCTGCACTCGAACTACCCGGCGAAGCGGTCAGCCCCCCAGAAGAAACTGTTGTGGACTTTCAACGCGGCGCGTTGAAGGGAACGGATCAACCTGTTGCGCCTGATGAGGCAGCGCAAGCGCAGCCTGCGGAAGAGTCGCTTCAGGAGGAAGAGCCACCACAGGAAAGCGCAGATGAGCCGCCGCAAGACATTGCGGAGGAACCTGATCAGCAAGAAATGACGCTTCAGGAGGAAACGGCGGACAATGAGCCTGCTGTAACCGAGGACGAGCCTGGCGCTGTCGAGCAAGAGCCCGCCAACGAAGTTGAGGCTGAGCCCGTTGCCGAAATTGAGGCCGAGGCAGACGCTGCCGTCGAAGACGAGAGCGCGAAAGAAGAACCCGAGCCTTTGCCGATAGAAGAAGCGCAGGAAGAAACGCCAGACGCACCAGTCGAAGAGCCGCCGGTCATGCCCAGCTTTTCACATCGTCCGGCCCAGCCTGAGCCCGAAGAGGAAGTCCCTGCACCCGCGGCTGAGATCACCGCCCCCCCTACCCCTAAACCCAACAGCGTAGATCTGCCAGACGATCCTACCGATGACATCGAGGCTGAACCCGGTGTTCTGACGCAGATTGCCGCCTTGCGACCACCGATCTCAAACGACATGGCAGATCGACTGGGGTTGGTTCTTGACCGCCTGCGTCACGGTGACGACGGGAATGGGCCCAGTCAGGGCAGCTAGGGCAAAAAAGTGGGATTTAGTGCTTGTCCCTGTTGGGAAAACCAGTATGAAAGCCCAATCGTCGGGCTATGGCGCAGCCTGGTAGCGCGTCCGTCTGGGGGACGGAAGGTCGCAGGTTCGAGTCCTGCTAGCCCGACCATCAACACCACACTCCCCGCCCTTGAACCCTTGTCAGGGGTCGCGCCCGGGGCGCGGAACCGCCAGGGGGCATGGACATGACCGGTGTTCTTTCCAGTCAACAACTGAAGGCATTGATCGCTGACGGTCGTCTTGCCGCTGATCCCTGCATCATCCCTGAGCAGATACAGCCCGCCAGCCTTGACCTACGCCTCGGTCACACGGCCTACCGCGTACGTGCCTCGTTTCTGGCAGGTCATGGTCGTACAGTTGCCGACCGGCTGAGCGAATTCGAGATGCATCAGATTGACCTCAGCGACGGGGCCGTGCTGGAGAAAGGCTGCGTCTATGTCGTGCCTTTGATGGAAACGCTTGATCTACCCGCTGACGTCACGGCCGTAGCCAATGCCAAATCATCTACTGGCCGTCTTGACCTTCTGACGCGCACCATTACCGATGGCAGCGAAGAATTTGATCGCATCGCATCGGGTTACAATGGGCCGCTCTATGCCGAAATTTGCCCGCGTTCTTTCTCGGTTCTGGTACGTCCCGGGATGCGCTTGAACCAAATCAGGTTTCGCGACGGCCAGGCCGTACTGGATGATGCCGCGCTGCGGGCGCTGCATAGTGAAAGCCCCTTGGTTGATGGTGCCGCGGTAATTGACGATGGTCTTGGATTTTCCGTAGATCTAAAACCGACCTCAACCACCTTGGTGGGATATCGCGCCAAGCCGCATACAGGCGTGATTGATTTGGATCTTATTGATCACTACGCACCTGCGGATTTTTGGGAAGAAGTTCATGCGGACAAAGGCCATATCATCCTTGATCCGGGTGCTTTCTACATCCTGGTGAGCCGCGAAGCCGTGCACATTCCGCCGGCCTATGCTGCCGAAATGGCCCCCTACCTAGCGATGGTGGGCGAATTTCGGGTGCATTATGCGGGCTTTTTTGACCCTGGCTTTGGCCATAACGCAGCCGGTGGTGCCGGGTCTCGTGGCGTGCTTGAAGTACGCTGCCACGAAGCACCTTTTGTGCTGGAACATGGCCAGATTGTCGGTCGCCTGGTTTATGAGAAAATGCATCAAGTTCCCGAGCAACTTTACGGCGCTGGAATTGCCTCAAACTATCAGGGCCAGGGGCTGAAACTTTCCAAGCATTTTCGGACAGTTGGCTAAAAAATTTCGGCTAGAATCCGCCAATGTTGAAATCCCCTATACGAAAGGATATACTTTAATACATCTTTAAGTAATATTACAGATACATTAGATAACTTTAAATTGTTTCGTGAGTAGGAACACAACTTGCATATATTGCGGCTATTGCCTTCCAGACCACTTGTTATTCTTGCTGGCTTTTCTCTTTTTCTCGCATATGTCTCTGTCAGAGACCTGATAAACGCGGTCCCGCAAGGGCAAACCGCCACGCCAGCATCGCACCAGCTTATCCCTGATAACTAGCTGTTCGAAAACGCACATTTCTTTAAGCAGATTGGCAGGACCAACCGTTTTGCGATCTGAATTGATGTGCCATAACGACTAGGGATTAACGGAGACGTCGCATCATCCGCATTGTCTGTTTCGCGCGCTTGCCCGTCTCGGCGGTGTCGGTCATCTTTGGACCGTCCTCTTTTCCACGGTTCATGCGTTTTCCCACTGCATCCATGCCCGCGTTGACGCCCGACCGCATCAGCTTACGCATCACGATGCGCACCACCATATTGACGATTTGATTGGCGTTCATTGCGCCCTCCTCAACTGCCTCTGGCCTTTGATATAGCACGTAAACATGAAAATTTCAGGGCAAAGCGGCGTTAATCTTCAAAAAGCTCATTCTGCCCTTCGTTGGTTTGCTCTTCTGCATCCTCGTCACCATCACCGATTTGAGGCATTGTTCCCGGTGGCGGACGATTTTCCAACAGGCCAGCCGAACGCAATTCCTTGAGGCCTGGAAGGTCGCGAGCGCTTTCGAGGCCAAAGTGATCAAGAAAGGTCTGGGTCACGACAAATGTCACCGGACGCCCTGGCGTCATCTTGCGTCGCCCGAAGCGAATCCATTCCATTTCCAAGAGTTGATCAACTGTGCCCCGGCTGACGGAAACACCCCTAATCTCCTCGATTTCTGCGCGCGTAACCGGTTGATGATACGCAATTATCGCAAGCGTTTCTGTGGCCGCACGACTTAGCTTGCGGGTCTCGATGGTTTCCCGCTGCATCAGAAAGCCCAGATCCGGCGCTGTGCGCATGGCCCAGGCATCACCGACCTTGATCAGGTTCACACCGCGTCCTTCGTACCGTTTCCGAAGATGTACCAAGGCCTCGGCAGCATCGCTGCCATGCGGCATGCGCGCTTCCAATTCGCGCACGGTCACCGGTTCAGCCGTCGCGAACAGGATCGCTTCGCACATACGTTCCTGCTCACCCATTGGTGGCGCTTCAAACAGGCTTTCGCCCTCATCTTCAATATCTTCCGTCATACTCTTAATCCTTGCGCCTCAACTCAATTGGCGCGAACACATCTGATTGCCTTATCTCGACTTTGCCTTCTTTGACCAGCTCTAGCGAGGCCGCAAAGGTCGATGCAGTGGCCGATCTTCTGCGTGCCGGATCAGTGGTGAAGCCGTCAGGAAGATAACTTGAGATATCGGTCCATGTACCAGCAAATCCTATCAGGCCGCGCATGCGTTCCAACGCCTGTTCCAGCGTAAAGACTGCGTCCCGGTCCATCACGTAGGGACGGAACTCATCCTTGGTGCGAATTCGGGCATAGCCTTGCATCAGGTCCAGCAGCGTGGCGGTGTAGGTCACGCGTTTGATACGGGTCACATCTTCGGGGATACCGCGGGCAAAGAAATCACGGCCCAACCGGTCGCGCGCCATCAACTTGGCAGCGGCTTCGCGCATGGCCTGCAACCGCTCTAGCTGGAATGCTAGATGCGCTGCCAATTCTTCACCCGATGGTCCTTCTTCGGTGGGATCTGGCGGTAACAATAAACGGGACTTCAGGAATGCAAGCCAGGCCGCCATCACCAGATAATCAGCCGCCAGCTCAATCCTCAGCGCTTTGGCCTTCTCGACAAAACCCAGATATTGTTTGGCCAGTTCCAGAACCGAAATCTTACGCAAATCTACCTTCTGCGTACGACTGAGCATCAATAAAAGGTCCAGCGGGCCCTCAAACCCGTCCACATCCACAATCAGCGCTTCGGCGGCCATACGGTCGGCCACGTTATCGAAGCTGCTTATGTTTTCATACGTGTTCTCAGACATGTCCGCGCCCACCGATCAGCGCGCCAAGCTTTGCCTCAAGGGCCGGAATGTCAACCTCGTCCGGCGCTTTCCGCTGCGCCAGGGCTTTTTCCGCGCGCATTTGAGCCAAGTCATCCATCTCACCAGAGGCGTCAGCCACCTCGTGACGCTCCTCGAGTGTTCCATTACAATGCAGGATTACATCACAGCCAGCCTTCAGCGCATCGCGGGAAATCTGCCCCAAAGACCCTTTAAGGGCTCTCATCGATATATCGTCGGTCATGATCAGGCCATCGAACTCAATCTGGTCGCGGATCATCTGCATCATCACCGGTGATGTCGTGGCAGGCCGACTGTCCACCGCGCTATAAACCAGATGCGCCGTCATTCCCATTGGCAGATCATTCAGAGCGCGAAACGGTTCGAAATCCACGCGATCAAGTTCCTCCATGACGGCGTTGACAACCGGTAAATCCATGTGACTGTCCACGATTGCGCGTCCATGGCCGGGGATATGTTTGAGTACGGGCAAAACACCGCCATCCAGCAGGCCATTGGCAACGGCCCGGCCAGTTGTCGCAACGCTGTTAGGGTCAAATCCATAGCAACGGTTTTTCAGGAAATCATGGGTCTTCGGGACTGCAACATCCACCAAAGGCGCGCAATTACTGTCGATTCCCAGTGCGCGCAGCTCAGATGCGATGATCCGGTAGCGCAGATACATGGCCTCGGGTGCGTCATCTCCGGCAGCCGTGACGTGATCCAGCGGTGGCAACCATTCCCGCCATTGCGGGCTACGCAGGCGTTGCACACGCCCACCTTCCTGATCAATGGTGATCGGGGCCGCGCGCCCTACTGTCTCGCGTAGTTCGTCACAAAGCGCCCGAACCTGATCTGGCGTGTCGATATTCCGCGCAAAGAGAATAAAACCAAACGGATTAAACTGCCTGAAAAGCACCTTTTCCTCTGCCGTCAGCCGCAGCCCCTCGGCATCGAGGATCGTGGCGCCGTATCGGGTCAACGGGTGACCACCGGGATACATTCAGCGTTTTCTGCCACGAGGGCCGAGCAGAAACGACGCGCATCATTCAGATCGGCAAAGCCCATTGCACGCAGGCGATAGAAAGTCCGCCCGCCACTTTTTGCCTTCTGCACGACACGGTTCTTGCCTTCCAGATATTCACCAAACTTGCCCGAGAGGCGTTGCCATTCGCTGCGCGCAATCTCGGCGCTTTCGAAAGCCCCCAATTGCGCCAAACGTGTGCCGGTCGGAACCGCACCTGCATCAACCTCGACCGATTCAGCGGTTGTCACCGCCATTGCCGGTTGAGGCGCTGTGGACAGTGAAGCAGGGCGTATGAGTGGACGTAAGGATTTGCTCAAGCCGCCCGCGACCTTTGGTGTTTCGGCAATATCACTAGTGTCATCAGTCGTTGCAGTCTGGATGTCGTCCAGCGGTTCTGCATCCTTAATGATCTGTGCCACCAGGGCGTCAACCGATGCGAATTGAACATTGTCTTCTTCGGTTTCGGGAACAGGCTCGCCCGCCTCGGCGGAGGGCGTCGTATGCTCGGTCTCCTCAACCTCCACGATCGGCTCGTCTTCCAGCGACAGTTCCAAAGGTTCCGGTGCCAACACCAACCGGTCTGCTGGGTCCTCAGCAGTCCCTTCGGCGGCGACGTTATTCACGGCCAACCCCTGATTAAGAGCTTGAGCGCCGCCCGGCTCTTCGGGTTGAACCCGCATCGGACCCTCTGCCGCACGCACCACCGGGACGCCGCTGACATCACGCACCAGTAGCTTGTATCCCCAGACACCGATACCAACGACCAACCCGACCGAAATCGCTGCCCCCAGAAAGTTGGTCAATTTCTTGATTGATTGTGCCCGTGTTGGCGCAGCCATCTGCTGCATACCCTGAACCTGTGCCATGTCTCGCCTCTCGTCCACCGGCGCTACGTGACGACCGGGGTTGATACAATCTGCCTCATCCCCGGTTTTCATTGTCGTGCGATTGCTACCGCATCTCTTCTGCCGGAGTTACGCCAAGAATACCAAGACCTGCGGAAATAACAACGGTTACGGCACGGGCCAGCGCGATTTTCGTCTGTGTGCCCGCTACGTCTGCATCATCCAGAAAGCGCAGCGATGGTTCATCATGGCCACGGTTCCAAAGCGCATGCAATTCACTCGCCAGATCATAGAGATAAAACGCGACGCGGTGCGGCTCGTTCGTGCGGCCTGCGATTTCGACCAGGCGCGGCCATTCGGCCACTTTCTTGGCAACCGCGATCTGCGCCTCGTGGTTCAAAGCGTTCAAATCTGCCTTGGCCAGCGTTGCATCATCCACATCAATCTTCGCCTCACGCGCCTTGCGGAGTACCGAATTCACCCGAGCATTGGCATATTGGACGTAGAAGACCGGGTTGTCCTTGGACTGCTCCAGCACCTTATCAAAATCAAAATCCAATGGCGCGTCGTTCTTGCGCGTCAACATGACAAATCGGGTCACGTCGGCGCCAACCTGATCCACAACGTCACGTAGGGTCACGAATGTACCTGCGCGTTTGGACATCTTGAAAGGTTCGCCATTCTTGAACAGCTTCACCAGTTGGGTCAGCTTGATATCCAGTGTCACCTGACCGTCGCTGAGCGCGCTGACCGCGGCTTTCATTCGTTTGACATAGCCACCGTGATCGGCGCCGAATACATCAATTAATGCATCGAAACCCCTGGAAACCTTGTCGAAATGATAGGCAATATCCGGTGCAAAATAGGTCCAGTTACCATCTGATTTTTTCACCGGACGATCCACGTCGTCCCCGTGATCAGTAGATTTGAAAAGCGTCTGCTCACGCGGCTCCCAATCTTCGGGCTTTTTACCCTTCGGCGGCTCCAGCACCCCCTCATAGATCAAGCCCTTGGAGTTGAGCAAATCCAATGCCTGCTCGATCCGGCCCGTGCCATAGAGTGATTTCTCTGAATAGAAAACATCAATCTCGACGCCCAATGCCTTCAGGTCGGCGCGGATCAGGTCCATCATTGCCTGAGTTGAGAATTCACGTATTTCTACCAGCCAGACATCTTCTGGCTGGTCAACATAGGCATCGCCGACCTTGTCTTTCAGCGCCTGTCCGACATCGATCAGGTAATCGCCGGGATAAGTGCCATCCTCAAACGCCACCGCCTGCCCGTGTGCTTCGAGGTAGCGCAAATAGACGGATCGCGCGAGCACATCAACCTGCGCCCCGCCATCATTGATGTAATATTCACGCGTCACTTCATGGCCGGTAAAATCCAGCAGGCTGGCCAGCGCATCACCAAAAACAGCGCCACGAGTGTGGCCCACATGCAGCGGTCCGGTGGGGTTGGCACTGACATATTCGACGTTAACCTTGGCACCCTGCCCCATGTCTGAACGCCCAAATTCGTTTCCGGCGTTAAGTGCGGCCTGTAAAACCTTTTGCCAGATGCCGGTATCCAACCGCAGATTCAGAAAGCCCGGGCCAGCAACTTCGGCACCGGTGATACGGTGATCAGCTATCAGTTTTGCGGCCAGTGCCTCGGCAATGTCGCGCGGTTTCAGACCCGCGGGCTTGGCAAGTACCATTGCCGCATTGGTCGCCATATCCCCATGTGCCGCATCGCGCGGAGGCTCGACCGCTACGTTGTCGAAAGACAGCCCTTCGGGCAGCGTACCTTCAGCCTGCAACGCGCCCAGCGTTTCAAGTACCAGTTCCCGAATTTCGGTGAACACATTCATTGCAACATTCCTTCCAGCGTCGCGCCGGGTTTACCACTAACAGCCAGGGCGTCAACGCGTCATTCCTTCTGACGCCTGATCGAATGCTAGGCTATTGCTCGGCCTTCGCCTGAAGCTCATTATTGTCACCATCCGGACCAAGCCACAGCATCCGCATGCCAGCCTCGGCACGCAGATTTGCGTTCTCATCCAGCAGACGAAGTGCTCCCTGGTCGCCGATTTCGGCCAGCGGAACAGCTTCAGGGTTCTTTGCCTGCCAATCTTCTAGGCTGAAATCATCGGTCAACAGCGTTGATTTGATTTTCCAATCTTTTCGCATATGCCGCGCGATCTCCAGAAAGCTCATCCCCGCTGCAAAAGGCCGCCCGCCCAGTGAAGGTGGCAGGGCATGGCGCTTATTCTCTTGCTTGGCCTGTTTAAGTTGAAAGACATTCTCGCGTCCGAATTCCGGAGCCAGATCAGTTGCAACAAGCGTATTATATGCTTCGTTGTCGCTGACGGCGACAACCCTACCAAAGCTCATCAGTTCGACACCATGTTCAGCCGCTTCAGACAGGATATCACCATAGAAAACCGGCACACCGGCTTCGCGTGCGCTGCGCAATCGTCCGCGGTTCGCATCTGCGACCAGCACATCAATCTCGTGTTTCTGCAAGGCTTCGCCCAAAGCAGTCGCGAATTGCGATCCGCCGACGATGATAACACCGGGTGTGTTGCCGCCCGCCAAACCGAAAAGACGCGCCATTGGGCGCAAAGAAAACCCATGCAAAACAACCGTTGCTGCCACCAGCGCGAAAGCCAGTGGCGACAGAAGCGCGGCATCATCTATACCCGCTGCGACCAGGCGTTCACCAAAAAGGCCTGCCACGGCCACCAGAACCACACCACGCGGACCGGTGAACGCGACCAGCAAACGTTCCCGAAACGGAATCTTGGTGAATGCAAGCGAGGTCATGACCGTCATCGGGCGCACGACAAAGATCACTGCAACGACCAATGCGGCGGCGGGCCAACCAAGCAGGGACAGCGTTTCAACATCCATTGACGCAGCCAATAGGATGAAAACACCCGACACCAATAGAACCGTGGCGTGTTCCTTGAAACGCCGCAACTCCGTGTAGCTAGGCAAATGTGCATTGGCGATCCAGATGCCCATGACCGTAACGGCCAGAAGACCACTTTCATGCAACACGTAATCGGACAAGGCGAAGACGCCCAGTAGCACTGCAAAAAGCACCGGCACTTTCATATATTCCGGCACATAGGCCCGGCGAAATGCTTCAGCCAAGATCCAGCCCGACGCCAACCCCATCACTGTTGCTAAGACAATGCCGCGGATCATGTCGAAAACCGCATCGCCGAAGGTTTCCGCGGCCTGCATGACCAAAACCAACTCGAACGCCAGAACAGCCGCCAATGCGCCGATCGGATCGTTTACGATCGCTTCCCATTGTAACAATTGAGCCGGGCGTTTCTTTAATCGTGCTTGACGCAACAGCGGCGCGATCACCGTAGGACCCGTGACGATCATGATTCCTCCAAACACGGTAGACGAAGCCCAACCCAGCCCGGCCACATAATGCAACGCCAAGGTCGACCCGAGCCACCCTAGCGGTGCGCCTAAAAAGACCAACCTGCGAACACCTTCCGCAGCGCCTCTCAGGCTTTCGAGGTTCAGGGTCAATCCTCCTTCGAAAAGGATGATGGCAACCGCGATGGCGATCATGGGTTGCATCAGGGGACCGATGTCGCGCTCCGGATCAAAAATCCCGAGACCCGGACCGACCGCGAGCCCGGCGACCAGCATCAGGACGATGGCAGGCATACGTAATCGCCAGGCCAACCATTGCGCGCCAACACCCAACGCGCCGACCAGCGCAAACCCCATGACCGGGGGCATTCCGACCGCTGCCTCAACCGCCATTTCTACCTTTCCCCTCGTTCACCGATACCGCCGGGCCCACCCAGCAATCGCTTATGAGATTGCAACGCAAATCGGTCCGTCATGCCCGCGATATAGTCGCTGACCAGACGCGCCAGCGCGGTTTCATCGTTTGCACGCTCAATATCTTTACGCCATTGCTCTGGTAAATGTTCCGGTTGACGCAAATAAAAAGCAAATAGTTCGTCTACGACACCGGTAACGCGCTGGCGCATTTCCATCACCGAAGGCGCGCGGTACATCTGAGCAAAAAGGAAATCACGGATCACGTGAAGCTCCCGCCACAACCGGTCAGAAAACCGAATGACCGGGGTGCCATGTTGCCGAACCGCGGCCGCATCCTTCGGTTGCGCCTCAGATAGAAGCGAGGTCGAGGTGGTTATCACATCCTCGACCATAACACCGAAAACGCGCCTGAGCGCTTCGTGCCGCCGTCGGTAGGCGTCCAGCCCGGGATATTTTGCGTCAACCGCTGCGTAACATGGGCCAATGATCGGTAATTCCCGAACATCATTCTCGGAAAACAATCCGGCGCGCAGGCCATCATGCAAATCATGATTGTTATAGGCAATATCATCGGCAAGAGCGGCAACTTGCGCCTCAGCGCTGGCATGGGTGTCCAGTTCCAAATCATGCAGGGCGTTGTAATCGGCTAAGGCATACGGCAAATCACCGATCACCGGCCCGTTATGTTTGGCAATACCCTCAAGCGTATCCCAAGTCAGGTTCAACCCTTCAAATTCGGCATAGTGACGTTCCAGCGATGTGACGATCCGAACGGCTTGGGCGTTATGATCAAAACCGCCGTACGGGGCCATCAGCACATTCAACGCGTCTTCACCTGTATGACCAAAGGGCGTGTGACCCAGATCGTGCGCAAGCGCTACGGCCTCGGTCAACTCTCCATTCAACAGCAAAGCCCCCGAGATCGTTCGCGCCACCTGCGCCACTTCAATCGAATGGGTCAAACGCGTGCGGAAATAATCCCCCTCATGCTCCACAAAAACCTGGGTTTTGTGTTTTAGCCTGCGAAACGCACTGGAATGAATAATTCGATCCCGGTCCCGTTGATAACAGGACCGAAACGCACTTTCTTCCTCCGTCACCAAACGGCCTCTTGTCTGGCCCGGGTCAGAGGCATAGGGCGCTTTCATATCGGATGTCCTTGTCGCCTGTTCCCTGGGTCCATATATTGTATCGCGAAGCTATTAGAAACCGTTGGGACGTTTGAAATGAACCTGCCACCAAAAGTCACGGATCGTGCCTTTTCCCGCCTGGCCGATATTGGTGCTGGCGATCAGGGTCAGGCCCTGCGTGTTGCAGTCGAAGGCGGAGGATGCTCGGGCTTTCAGTATGAAATTAAACTCGATGCACCGGCCAAGGACGATCTGATCTTGGAAGGTCAAGGACAAAAAGTTGTGGTTGATTCGATCTCACTGCCTTTTTTGGCAGGCGCGACGATTGATTTCACGGAAGAGTTGATCGGTGCGCGGTTTATCATCGACAATCCCAATGCCAGCAGCTCCTGTGGCTGCGGAACCTCTTTTTCCATGTAAATCATAGGATTGATGGCGAAACTTAATCTTATTCTGCCGGGATGATACCGGGTTTTTTCGCTGCCACAATGTTCGGCTTGGGCGCAGCCTGATCGTAAATCAGCCAAGCACCTGCCGCGATGATAATTGCAGCACCAACGAACACCATCGCGCCGGGCATCTCTCCGAAGATGAGGATTCCAATCGCAACCATCCATAAAAATTGAAGGTTCATCAGCGGTGTGACCACGAAGGCGGGCAACATTTTCAGTGCCGCGACCAACACCCACCGCGCGCCGAAGAGAAAGACCGCGTAGGCCAGTGCCCAGCCCAGATCAATAAGTGCCATCGGTTTGTACACAAAGGGCAATGCGGCACCCATCACCAGCATCAAGGCAAGATTTGGGTAGAAAACCTGTGCCAGTAGGTTGTCGTCTCGTTTCCCAATGTAGCGTGATGCCACCATCGACACGGTCCCCAGAATCACGGCGGCCAGAGCGATCAGATGTCCTCCTCCAATCGACTCTAGGCCCGCCGGAAACAAACACATTACGCCAACGGACCCAAGTGCAAGTGCGGTCCAAATTTGCGGACGCACCGCCTCTCCCAATATTGGCCCCGACATCAGCGCTGCCAACAACGGTATCAGCGCGATGAACAGAAATACCTCTGCGAAGGGCAACAACCGGAAGGCATAGAAAAAGGCGATGGTGCCTCCGATGGTCGCCAGCACCCGAATTGTCATGGCAATGGGGCAACTTGTGCGCATATTACGCGGCCTTGCGCCTTTCCGGTTCACCAGGAAACTCAAGAGCGCAACGATCCCACCGGACAACGCAAAAAGCTGCGGGGCGGCATAGTTTGCGGCGAACAGCTTGGTAATGCCATCCGCACTTGAAATCAGCAGGGTATAAAGTGCCGTCAGCCCGACACCCGCGGTAACCGGGCCGGTGACACTTCGTGCGATCATGCGCTTACGCCCCGCAGGCCGACACGGGCAAACCCGGCAAAAAATTCGTCGAACCGGTCATTTGCCGCTTCTGCGGCGGTCAGTACAGTGTGCGCTTCTTCCGAAAGCCGGGTGGAGACGGCGCGCCGCATCTTTTGCCAGTCACCGCTTCTTTCATCGCCCATCTCATAGACACATTCCGAAAGCTCATGCAGTGGTAAGCTTGACGGTCGGGGTTGGTGAAACGTCACCCTTCCTGTCGGCACATTCGTGCCAAATCCTCCATACCCGACGACGGCCATGAACCAATTGACCATCAGATACTGGTGATAGTCATCTTGCAAAGGTTCATTCTCTTCATCGCTCAATACGAAATTCTTAGCCTGTGAGATAAGCCAGTTCTCCCAAATTATCGAAGGATTTTGGCCCGCAAACCTCAGTGCGATGCAAATTTCGGAAAGCAGGTCGACATTCAAATCAAGAAACGCAAGCGTCCCTGCGAAATTCAGGCTTTCGACGATCTTATCGTCAATCTGCGGGTCTTTCCGGCCATATTCAGAAAGATAGAAAACGATATGCGTCAGTTCATACGCCGCTTTTTTGTTGGGCATTGAAAAGGTTTGCGACCTGCGGGCAAAACGGCGCAAACGATCATCCAACCCTATATCTGCGCGCAACGGGTCGATCCCGCGCCGAAGGCAAAGTCGACGTGCCTCTGCTCTTTGCAAATCAGATATTTCGGCGCCGGCCAATTGCTGTTCGGCAACCCAATCTACAAGTTTGGAACCTTTTCCGCCCGGCACACCCAGATCTTCGATGTCCAGGCAGATCGAAAGTAAGAACCTGTAATATTGCGGGAAAAACTCCATCCGCTTTTCGATATCTTCATAAAAATGCCCATGTATAGCCAGAGCGCTGGCGTCAGGCCTGGCCCCGGTACATTCTAAAACATTAAGGGCTTCGGCATTTTCCTTCAGCCAAAAGACATCATCCCCAAAGCGGCGGTGTTTGGCGAAAAGGGCCAGCAGGGCCGCCTGGCGGGCAGCCGTGCTGTTTTGCCGGAACGGAGTGTTCAGCCTGATAACATTGGTCATATCACTGATATCCTTGTCAAAATTTCAGGCCAAAGCCCCGTTCCGCTTATGGCTTACATGCTCGAGGTGAAAATCTCGCAGCCATCTCCTTCGGTTGTGTCACTCTTCAACGTTGGCGCCATCGACGAAGTAAAGCTTCCCACCGCATCGCCGGAGGCTGTAGCACTCGCGGAAACGGGGGTCATGGAAGACGTGAACATCTCGACCGCGTCGCCTTTCGTTGCATCCGTCAACGCTACCGTTGCCATTGACGATGTGAACATTTCAACCGCCTCACCAACGCTGGCTTCGGTGCTTGTTGTCGGGCTCATGGACGAGGTAAACATTTCGACGGCGTCGCCCAATCCGGCTTCGGCCGTGGTCGCAGGACCCATCGAGGACGTGAACATTTCGATCGCATCACCCTGCCCAACCGAGGCGGTAGTGGCTGGCCCCATCGAAGAGGTGAAAGCCTCTACCGCCTCACCGCCATGCAGGCTGGTGTTGGGTAGGATTTTGGTAACTTTTGCAACAGATACTTCTTTGCGTAGTGCAGACATCTTTAGTCTCCCAGGTTGTGTGATTGCAGCCTAAAAACGCTTGCACTTAAAACGTGTTTTGCCAAGCCACTTTGCTCGTTAACCGGGTGTTTGAGATGCCAAAAACAACTTGCACAAATAGGCAAGTTTCTGAAATCAATGCAAGATTCGTAGTAAAAAAAATTTCACAAAGCAGGCCTGTCAATACTTTGATTCATCCCGCAACTACGAGTTATCCACAGGGAGGCACAGCGAATCATCACTTCAGGCCGGGCCGCTTCCTGCGCTCGCGAATTGCTTCCCGACCCCTTGTCAGACCGCGCGGCCTGAGCGATAGATAAGATGGCCAATTAGGGGATCGAGTGATGAAAATTGCCAGCTTCAACATCAATGGAATCAAGGCACGGATTCAGGCCCTGCCCGATTGGTTGGATGAGGCGGAACCGGATGTCGTTCTCCTGCAAGAGATCAAATCAATCGACGAAAATTTTCCCCGCGAGTTGTTCGAAGACAAAGGTTATATCGTGGAGACCCACGGCCAGAAAAGCTTCAATGGCGTGGCAATCCTGTCGAAACTTCCGCTCGAGGATGTCACGCGCGGGTTGCCTGGCGATGACGAAGACGAGCAGGCGAGATGGATCGAGGCAACGGTGATGGGCGAAAAGACCGCCGTACGTGTTTGTGGCCTCTACCTGCCCAATGGCAACCCGGCGCCAGGCCCAAAATACGATTACAAATTGGCTTGGATGGAGCGTTTGCGTGATCGCGCCGCCGATCTGATGGCGGGCGAAGAACCCGCTTTGATGGCAGGGGATTACAATATCATCCCGCAAGACGAAGACGCCAAGCGTCCAGAAGTCTGGCGCGAAGATGCCCTTGCCCGCCCAGAAAGCCGCGCTGCGTTCCGCAAACTCCTCAATCTGGGTTTCACCGAAGCGTTTCGCGCACGCACAAAAGGACTAGGGCACTATTCGTTCTGGGATTATCAGGCCGGGGCCTGGAATCGCGATGATGGTATCCGCATTGATCATTTCCTACTGACCCCGCAAGCTGCGGATCTTATGACTGAATGCCGGATAGATAAGGAAATTCGCGCCCGTGAAAAGCCGTCAGACCACGTTCCCATTTGGGTTAAACTAGACGCTTAATATCCTGTTATTAAAAGGTATTTTATATTTGGACAGCAAGTATTTAATTGTTAATGTAGCTGGTTGTTTTCAGTGACATCATGACCATATAGCCAATCGAACTGCCGCATCATGCGCATTGGCGCAAATGCACCACCCAAGCGAAGGGCCGATTGAGTCACCCATCGTAGTGGCGGAAAAGACAGGTGATATTTGCGTGCATTGCCATTTGCGGCTGAAATCACCCGCGTCACACGAGCCTGACGCCGGGCCTGATAGTTTTGTAACGCCTGTTTCATATCATCTGCGTCAGAAAGAGCGTCGGCAAGAACCCAGCCATCTTCCAAGGCCATCGACGCCCCTTGTGCCAGAAACGGTAGGGTAGGATGGGCAGCGTCCCCCAGAATGACCGTCCCTCCGCCTTGCCAGATTTCAGCTACAGGGTGACGGAACAGTCCCCAGAGATGCACCTTTTCGACTTTCGACAGAATCGTTTGCACATCCTCGCTGAAATCCGAAAATGCGGATTGAAGAACCAGGGGGTCGTCTTCCTGGCTCCAGCTTTCTGATGCCCACGCGGCACGTTCCTGCACCGCAACAATGTTGAGGAACCGGCCTCCTCGTATCGGATAGCTGACCACATGTCTGAGCGGCCCCATATGCACCTGCACTTCGGGACCGCGCGCCGTATCGTTCGGCACGACAGCCCGCCATGCAGCTTGCCGGGTAAAGAACGGTGCCAACGTTCCGTTCAGCGCCTGTCTAACCTTCGAATGCAATCCGTCTGCGCCGATGATCAGATCAGCCTCGATCTCTGCGCCATTCGCAAGCACGATACTTGGCCGCTCTCCGGGTTTGACTTTTTCGACCTTCTGCAGCAGCCGGATTTTGACGCCTGCCGAACGCGCGCCATCAGCCAATAGATCGATCAGATCAGCGCGATGAACAAAGTAATAGTCACGGCTTTCCAATAAAGTCAGGTCCAACCGCAGCACTTCGCCTCGACGATAATCTCGCAAACTGACCGCCTGTCCCTGAACTGCATCAGAAACCAGCGCCTCGCCCAAACCAAGCGCACGCAACACGGCGAAGCCGTTTGGGCTGATCTGAAGCCCTGCACCGACTTCGGTAATTGCCTCGGCTTGTTCCAAGACGGTCACATCGGCCCCGCGGAGCGCCAAGGCCCGGGCGACGGCCAGCCCGCCGATCCCTGCGCCGATCACGATGATTTTCTTGCCGATTTGCGTCATAACGCTTTAGTGAAACGAAAAACGCCGGAGCGAAAGCCCCGGCGTAATACTTTGCTGTGGTCAACCCCGCGATCAATCGTCGCGATGCACCTTCTCCCGGCGCTCGTGACGCTCTTGCGCTTCAAGGCTCATGGTTGCGATTGGACGAGCATCAAGCCGTTTCAGACTGATCGGTTCTCCGGTGACTTCGCAATAGCCATATTCGCCATTGTCGATGCGGCGCAAAGCGCTGTCGATCTTGGCAACAAGCTTACGCTGACGGTCCCTTGTACGCAGTTCCAGCGCGCGATCAGTCTCTTCACTGGCACGATCAGCAACATCGGGAATCGCCCGCGTGCCATCCTGCAATGCTTCGATCGTATCGCGGCTTTCTTCCAGCAGGTCACTTCGCCATTCAAACAGTTTCCGGCGGAAGTATTCCAACTGTCGCTCGTTCATAAAAGGTTCGTCTTCAGCAGGACGATAGTCGTCAGGCAGAAAAGTTTCCGCTTTCATGTCTTCTCCCCTATCAAGGCCAGTGTCCGGCATTTTACTCTCCTCAGACAAGTGGCACCCCAATGCGCTGCGTTTACACCCGCCAAAAAGGATTGTCACTAGCCAATCACGCGCCATTGATGTGAATTGCGGTTGCCGCTAGGGTGCGGCCTGCTGCGCAGGCAAAATGCCACGAAAAGGGTTGATAAAGAATGAAATTCCAGGGCACCGACAGTTACGTCGCCACTGATGACCTGACAATTGCGGTTAACGCTGCGGTAACTTTGGAGCGTCCGCTTCTGGTCAAGGGTGAACCGGGCACCGGCAAGACCGAACTGGCGCGACAGGTTGCAGACGCCCTTGGCCTTGAAATGCTCGAGTGGAACATAAAATCGACCACCAAAGCGCAGCAGGGACTATATGAATACGACGCCGTCAGCCGCCTGCGCGATAGCCAGTTGGGCGAGGAACGGGTGCACGACGTGCGCAATTATATCCGCAAAGGCAAACTTTGGCAGGCGTTCGAGGCAGATCGCAAAGTGGTGCTGCTTATTGATGAGATCGACAAGGCGGATATCGAGTTCCCGAACGACCTGCTGCAAGAACTCGATAAGATGGAATTTCATGTTTATGAAACCGGCGAGACCGTGCGCGCGCAAAATCGCCCCATCGTCATCATCACATCGAACAATGAAAAAGAGCTGCCAGACGCGTTCCTTCGCCGGTGTTTTTTCCACTACATCCGCTTTCCAGACATGGAGACGATGCGCCGGATCGTTGATGTTCACCATCCCGGGATCAAAGACGCGCTGCTGACCACGGCGCTGACGCAATTCTACGAAATCCGTGATCAGGCTGGCCTCAAAAAGAAACCTTCGACCTCCGAGGTTTTGGATTGGCTCAAACTGATTCTGGCAGAAGATCTCAATTCAGAGGACCTGCGTCGCGATGGTGCCGATGCGCTGCCCAAACTGCATGGGGCGCTGCTTAAAAATGAACAGGATGTGCATCTTTTCGAGCGCCTCGCCTTCATGGCACGAAGGCAACAACGCTAAACGGACCAAATCCCGCCCGATTGCTGACGTAAAACACCTTAAATTCCCCTCATGACGGGCTCGGAGTTGATCCATGATCAACAACGAATATAGTGCTCGTAGGACAAGTTATGGGGTAATGATGCGATTTCTGGTAATTCCACTTTACCTAGCACTTGGTGCCTGTGGCGCGGCCCCGTCGGTTGATATTCCGACTCGTGCCGCCACTGCAGGCCAGACGACACTTCCCGCTATGCGAGTGTTTCCAGCCCCACGACCTATTCCTCCTGCCCGATCAAATCATGATATTCAGCGGGATTTTCTTGACCTGGCCTTCAATCTGGAATCTGGCCGTGCCTTGCCTGTCTTTTCCCGTTTCGAAGGCCCGATAACCATCCGCGTGACCGGCGCGCCACCGCCCACTCTGGGTCCGGATTTGAACCGGTTGATTGGCCGTTTGCGCACCGAGGCTGGCATCAATATCCGCCGCGTTTCGGGTTCTGACGCAAACATCACCGTTCAGGCCGTCACGCGTGCCCAGATCCAAAAGTATCTGCCAAAGGCTGCCTGCTTTGTCGTGCCCAATATCTCGCACCTGTCTGAATACCGAGGTGCCCGGCGTCGCGGCGCCGCCAGTTGGTCACAACTCAAAACCCGTAAAAAACTGGCCGTTTTTCTTCCCAATGACGCCAGCCCTCAAGAGGCGCGTGATTGCCTGCACGAGGAGCTGGCCCAAGCACTCGGTCCACTGAATGATCTTTACCGCCTGCCCGACAGTGTCTTCAACGACGACAATGTGCATACGGTGTTGACCGGCTTTGACATGTTGATCCTGCGCGCCTTTTATGCGCCCGAGCTTCGATCTGGCATGACCCGCGATCAGGTGGCGGCGCGCCTTCCTGCGATCCTGACACGCCTAAACCCAGCAGGTGATCGCCTGTCGCCGATCTACCCTTCAGCCACTCCGCGTGCCTGGACCGAAGCCATACAGACTGCCCTTGGCCCAGGTGCCGGGCAACGCCAACGTCTTGCTGCAGCACGCGATGCCGTGCGCATTGCTAAGGCGCAGGGTTGGCAAGATCATCGCCGCGCCTTCAGTCACTTTGCCTATGGCCGAATTTTACGAGTCTCAAGCCCCGAAAACGCCTATCAACAATTCACCACTGCCGAATATTTCTATCGCAGGACGCCCGGGACCGACCTGCATCGCGCCTATTCGGCCTCGCAACTTGCTGCGACCGCGATCACCCAAGGCGACGGCCAAAAGGCTCTCGCTTTTCTCAACCCACATCTGGCAACGGCTGAGCGTCATGAAAACGCGGCCTTGCTTGCGAATCTGATGTTGCTCAAGGCCGAAGCACTGGACATGACAGGCCGCCCGGGGGATGCCCACGCTGCACGGCTGGACAGTCTGGGCTGGGCACGCTACGGCTTTGGCGCCGAGTGGGCGTTGCGTGCAAAACAGCGCGAGCTTACGGTGATCGGCGCACCAAACGCATCGAACGGGTAAATCATGATCGTACTTCTTGGGGCCATTCTGGGCACCATCACCGGGGCTTATGTTGCCTGGCGTCGGAAAGGGCGTATTGCTGACATCCTGCAATATGCCTTTGTTTACTTTCTGATTTTCACTCTGGCCGGCCTCTTCATCACTTTGCTGATTCACCGCGCCGCTGCGCTATAACGTCTTATGTTCCTGCCTTTCTTCGATAATTTACGCAACGCCGGAGTACCGGTCAGTTTGCGCGAATATCTGACCTTTCTCGAAGGTGTGGGCGCAGGGCTGGTCACCTATGATATTGACGGTTTCTATTACCTTGCCCGCACAGCGATGGTGAAAGACGAGCGCAACATCGACCGGTTCGACCGCGCCTTTGCCGCAAGTTTTGACGGGCTTGAGGCAATAACGGCCGAACAGGTGATGAACGCAGTAGATTTGCCCGAGGATTGGCTACGCAAGATGGCCGAAAAGCACCTCAGCGCTGAGGAAAAGGCCGAGATCGAAGCGCTTGGCGGTTTCGACAAACTGATGGAGACCCTCAAGGAACGGCTGAAAGAGCAGGAGGGCCGCCATCAGGGCGGCAACAAGTGGATCGGTACTGCGGGCACCTCCCCTTTCGGTGCCTATGGGTACAATCCCGAGGGCATCCGCATCGGCCAGAACGAAAGTCGCCACCAGCGCGCGGTCAAGGTCTGGGACAAGCGCGAATTCAAGAATTTTGACGACAGCGTCGAGCTGGGCACCCGTAACATTAAAGTGGCTCTCAAACGCCTGCGCCGTTGGGCCCGCGACGGTGCTTCGGACGAGCTAGACCTTGATGGCACAATTCGAGCCACGGCCGAACATGGCTATCTTGACGTGCAAACCCGACCTGAGCGCCGCAACGCGGTCAAGGTACTGCTGTTTCTCGATGTGGGTGGCTCGATGGATGCCCATGTGAAAGTGGTCGAGGAACTGTTTTCTGCGGCCGCCGCCGAATTCAAACATTTCGAACACTACTATTTCCACAATTGCCTCTATGAAGGCGTATGGAAAGAAAACAGACGTCGCTGGGATGCACAGACGCCAACCGACGAAATTCTGCGCACCTACGGATCTGACTACAAGTGCATCTTCGTTGGGGACGCATCGATGTCGCCTTATGAAATCGCCTATCCGGGCGGCGCGAATGAACACTGGAATGCCGAGGCCGGGCAGGTTTGGCTCGAACGCGCGCGCGCACAATGGCCGTCGAACCTCTGGATCAATCCAGTGCCGGAACGCTCCTGGCCGTATACCCAGTCCATCCAGATGATTCACGAGATTTTCGAAGGCAATATGGTACCGATGACCCTAGCGGGCATCGAGACCGGCATGAAAGCACTCGTGCGTTAAGCCGCCTCTACCATCAATCGGTATAGGTGCCACGAGGCATGGCCCAGCAACGGCAAGACAATGAACAAACCCATGAATGCGGGGATCAGCGCTAAAAACGTCAACCCTGCGATCAGCAAGCCCCAGCTCAGCATCGGCACGGGACTTTGCAGAACGGCCTGAAAACTAGTGATCATGGCGGTCACGAAATCCACCTCGCGGTCCAGAAGCAGGGGCAGTGCCACAACGGTGATCATGTAGATTAACAGTGCGAAGAGACCGCCTACCACTGTACCCACAAACAGCATCATCATACCGTTTCCGGTCAGAAACACTTCGTATGAACTCATGATATTGGTCATGGTCGACATGCCTAGAAAAAGCGCAAAGATCATATGGGCCAAAAAGAACCAGAACAAGAAAACGATGATGATGATCGCACAGATCGAGGGTAATTGTCGCCGTCGCTGATGGGCTATGACCCCTAGAACACCTGACATTTCAAGCGCTCTGTCCTGTTCCAACCGGTGACTGACCTCATAGAGACCAACAGCCGCGAAGGGCCCGAACAGCGGAAAACCTACCGCAGCGAAGATCAGCCAATAACCGTGCCCGGTCACCCAGGTTATCCAGGCCATGATAAGCCCAAGCAGAACATAAGTGCCGGCAAACAAGGCTGCATATCCCGGTGCGCGCTTCATGTCAGACCAACCCCGGCGCAGCGCTTGACGCAGCATCGTAAATGTCACGGGCCCCAATTCCGGCACGCCATGCTCTGGTGCGTTTTCTGTGTCCATGCCGCCTCCCTCTTATCGGCAGCGTATCGTGTGCGCGTGCCGGTAAAAAGATACAACTTTGGCTTACCTTTTCGGCGGATTGCGCTGCGGCCAATGCGTTTCACTATGATAGACTTCGGCCAGGGTCAGCATGCCCTGATCATCGCCGTGACGCCCGATCAATTGCATGCCCATCGGCAGACCCTGTGGCCCAAATCCCACCGGCACTGCCAGCGCTGGCAGCCCGATCAGGCTGGCAGGAACCGTCACTTCCATCCACCTGTGATAGGTATCCATCCCCTGCCCTGCGATCTGGGTCGGATACGGTGTGTCCAAGGCAAATGGCCAAACCTGTGCGGTCGGCGCCACCAGCGCATCGTAACGGTCAAAAAGCGCCGCCGCCGCGCGAAACCAATCCGATCTGATCACACTTGCTGCATGCACGTCTGCGGCACTCAATGCTGCGCCGCGTTCAGCCTCCCAAATCGCAGTGTCCTTGAGTTGGCACCGGGTTTTGGGATTTTCCATCAGCGGTCTCAAACCTTCCGAAACAGACCAGTTTCGCAAAGTCGTCCAGCTCTCCCACAACGCTTCACGGGCAAACGGGGCTTTGACTGACTCGATCTCACAGCCCAAAGCCTCGAACACGTTCAATGCATTCTCACAAATATCCAGAATGCCGTCTTCCATCGCCCAGGCACCGCCCCAATCGCCTAACCAGCCAATACGTTTACCACGCACATCCAGCGTATCGACGCTAAAGGATTGGGGTGGCAAACTGTGCGGTTGATGCGAATCTGGGCCAGATATCACATTAAGTAGCAGCGCCAGATCGGCCGGACACCGCGCCATTGGCCCATTGGTCGACAACATGTGCAAAAACGTTTCACCTTCCGATTTTGCAGGCACCCTCCCCCAGCTTGGTCTAAACCCGTAGACATTGTTCCACCCCGTCGGATTACGCAGACTTCCCATCATGTCTGATCCGTCGGCCAAGCTTAGCATCCGCGTCGCCAACGCCACCGCCGCCCCGCCGGACGAGCCACCGCAGGAAACAGTATCATCATAGGCGTTACAGGTCGCACCATAGACCGGGTTGAACGTGTGGCTGCCCAACCCAAATTCCGGCGTATTGGTCTTGCCGATGAAAATTGCACCCGCTGCCCGCATCCGCGCCACATGCAGCGCATCGGACTTAGCGATCCGGTCTGAAAAAGCGGTCGATCCTTCCGAAGTGACAAATCCCTTCACATCGGAAAGCTCTTTTACAGCCACCGGCCTCCCATGCAGTGCCCCAAGGGTTTGCCCCCGGTCGACGCTGCACGCCTCTGCCAGTAAATCATCCGGATCGCGCAACCCAACAATCGCATTGACCGAACCGTTCACCGCCTCGATCCGTGCCAAGGTCGCGCGCATCAGCTCTTCTGCACTCAGGTCGCCACGTGCCATTAGCGCGAGTTGTGAGCTTGCATCCATTTCCAGAATTTCATTCATGACAGCACGCTACCGCACCCAGCATCACACACAAATACGCTGCTTCGACTTTTTTGGAAAGTTCTGTGCCTGACGGCCAAAAACTTACCAGAGGCCACGCTCCAAGGATTCAGCCTTCGCCCTGCGCCTCGGCCCGGGATTTACCGCTGACATCCATTGCCAGAGTGGCCGCCATGAATGGATCAAGGTCTCCGTCAAGAACACCCTTCGTGTCCGATGTTTCGTGATTGGTGCGCAGGTCTTTGACCATTTGATAGGGCTGCAACACATAAGACCGAATCTGATTACCCCAACCTGCATCGCCCTTGCTTTCATGCGCCTCGTTGATCGCCGCATTACGCCGGTCCAGCTCCATCTGATAGAGCCGTGATTTCAGCGCTTTCATCGCGATGTCCCGGTTCTGATGCTGTGATTTCTCGGAACTAGTCACCACGATGCCGGTCGGATGGTGGGTGATACGCACCGCCGAGTCGGTGGTGTTCACGTGCTGACCGCCCGCACCTGAACTGCGATAAGTATCAATCCGGATATCCGCCGGGTTGACCTCGATCTCGATATCATCATCCACCACCGGATAAACCCAGACCGAGCAGAAAGACGTATGCCGCTTGGCCGCGGAATCGAACGGTGAAATACGCACCAACCGATGCACACCGGATTCGGATTTCAGCCAGCCATAGGCATTGTGCCCGCTGATCTTGTAGGCTGCGGATTTGATCCCGGCCTCATCGCCCGATTGCTCGGATTGCAACTCAACGGAATACCCACGCTTTTCAGCCCAGCGGACATACATCCGCGCCAGCATGTTGGCCCAGTCGCAGCTTTCAGTCCCGCCCGCCCCTGCGTTGATTTCCAGGAAGGTATCATTGCCGTCGGCCTCACCGTTCAGCAATGCTTCCAACTCTTTCGCGGCGGCGCGTTTCGCCAGTTTTTTCAAAGTGGCCTCGGCGTCGGAAACGATTTCGGCGTCCTCTTCCATCTCACCCATTTCAATGAGCTCGACATTGTCGCTAAGCTCTTGCTGAATGGCATTATGTGTATCCATCGCATCGACCAGGCTCTGCCGGTCGCGCATCAGCTTCTGCGCCTTGGCCGGGTCATCCCACAGGTTCGGGTCCTCGACCCGCGCGTTGAACTCTTCCAAACGATGCGATGCGGTTTCCCACCCCATCCGCTGGCGCAATAGCTCCAGCGACTTTTCGATCTCGGCAACAAGTGTCTGGGTTTCGGCGCGCATTCGGGCTTCCTGCTCGGATTGGAGTACTGCTCAATTGGAGGTGATAACGCAGGCCCGGTGAACGGGCAAGATCACCCGCACCCAAGTGCGCATATTCCTGGCGCCACGCAGCCGCAGATCAATACAATCCACCTGAACTGATTTCACCGAATGTGGCCTTGTCCCCCACCTGCGCGGTCCCTCCGGTCGAGGTCGTGACCTCGCGGATTTGCTCGCTCTCGCCCGCGCTGAAGAGATCAAGATCCGACCCCATGGCGAAACCGCCGTCGAACATCAGGCCAAAGATCGGATCTTCACCATCGCGGAAATACTCCGCCACGACGTAATCGCCATTGGCCTCATCCGACAGGCGGGCACCGGTGTACCGGTCGATCTTGATAAAATGTCCACCCGGCGGCACGCGGAACTTGCCGCCACCGTATTTCTCAACCGCCTTGGTCATGAATTGCTGAAAGACCGGCCCGCACATCGTGCCGCCATAGGCACCACGACCCAGCGAACGCGGCTGATCGTAGCCAATATAGCAGCCCGCGACGATATTGCTGGTGAACCCGATGAACCAAACATCCAGCGCATCATTGGTAGTGCCGGTTTTGCCCGCGACCGGCACCGGCAGATTGACATGGCGCGCCGCAGTCCCGCGATCCACCACGCCCCGCATCATCGAGGTCAGTTGATAGGCGGTAATCGGGTCCATCACCTGCGCCCGGTTCGATTCAATGCGTGGCCCGCGTGCCGTTGGCAGGTCAGGCTTATCGCAATCCACGCAGTCCCGGGTATCGTGGCGATAAACTGTCTTACCGAACCTATCCTGCACCCGGTCGACCAGCGTGGGCTCAACCCGCTGGCCGCCATTGGCGAACATCGCATAGGCTGAAACCATCTTGTACAGCGTTGTCTCGTCCGAACCCAGTGAATTGGCCAAATACTGACCCATATTGTCATAGACGCCAAAACGCTCGGCGTAATCGGCGACCACATCCATACCGACTTCCTGCGCCAGACGGATGGTCATCAGGTTCCGCGATTGCTCGATCCCGGTCCGCAATGGCGTCGGCCCGTAGAATTTATTCGACGAATTTCGGGGGCGCCATAAACCTTGTGGCGTGTCGATCTCAATCGGCGCGTCAATGACGATCGTTGCGGGCGAGTAGCCACTATCCAGTGCGGCGGCATAGACGAAAGGCTTGAAGCTTGACCCCGGCTGACGTTGCGCCTGCGTGGCGCGGTTGAAGACCGAATTCTGATACGAGAATCCGCCCTGCATCGCCAGCACCCGACCGGTATTCACATCCATCGCCACGAAACCGCCCTGCGCCTCCGGCACTTGCCTGAGCGTCCAGCGAATGAAAGTATCACTTTCATCGTCGATCATCCTGCGGACATGCACGACATCGCCCACCTCAAAGTTTTTCTGAAAATCGCCGGACAGCCAGGAAATATCCTTACGGGGAACGACTTGCGGTTCAGTCTCGCTGTCGGCAACACCGTCTACGCCAATACGCATCTGCTGCTCGCCCACTTCCAGCACTACCGCCGGGTACCAATGCCCATCCAGATCAACGTCACGTGCCACTTCTAGATTTGCCAAAGCTTCACGCCAGGTGGGTTCATCGGTCAGAACCTCGGCTGGCAATGTCTTGCCTGTGCCGCGCCACGCGCCCCGCCCCCGGTCGTAATTTTCCAATTGACGTTGCAACGCGGTCGCGGCCTCGACCTGCATCTCCGGGTCAATGGTGGCGCGCACGCTCAGACCGCCAGTAAAAAATTCTCCTTCGCCAAAATCCTGGCTCAACTGGCGTCGGATTTCGTCGGTGAAGTAATCCCGCGGGGGCAAAGCCTTTGCGAAAGGTTCAAAGTCACCGTTCTGCACACTGCGCAACGGTTGCTCAACCTCGGCCAGATAAACGTCCTGGGTGATGTACCCGTTTTCGCGCATCTCTTTCAGTACGAAATCACGCCGCGCCAACAGCCGCTCTTTCTGCCGTACCGGGTGGTAATCGCTAGGCGCTTTCGGCATCGAGGCAAGAAAGGCCGCCTCATGTGGTGCCAGTTCCGACAGTGACTTGTTGAAATAGGTCTGTGCCGCAGCCGCCACGCCATAGCTGTTCTGGCCCAGGAAAATCTCGTTCAGATAGAGTTCAAGGATTTTCTCCTTGCTCAGGGTATCCTCGATCCGGGTCGCCAGAATAATCTCTTTGATCTTCCGCGCGATCTTACGGTCGCCGGATAGGAGGAAGTTCTTCATCACCTGCTGGGTGATTGTCGATGCCCCGCGCACGGTCTGCCCACGCGTCTGCACGGCTTCGACGACCGCCGCTGCAATACCGCGCGCATCATAGCCGCCATGCGAATAGAAGTTCTTATCCTCGGCCGAGATGAACGCCTGCTTGACCAGATCTGGAATATCCTCTGCAGGTGTGAACAAGCGACGTTCCTGGGCAAACTCGTCGATGATCCGTCCCTCGCCAGAATAAATCCGGCTGATCGTGGGCGGCGTATAGGTAGACAGCGACTGATGGCTGGGCAGGTCTTTTCCATAAACATAGAAAACCGCGCCGATGCTGAGCGCGACCACCATGATGCCCAGGGTCATCACGCTGAAAATTGTACCAAAAAATGTCAGTATCGCACGTAGCACACCGGGCCCCACTCGTCGTTTAGGTTCATATAGGCACGCTGCCGCCCATCGTCAAAACACATAAGGTTGCATCCTGCGCCGGTTTCCGCCCAGAAATCTACTGCCGGACCAGATCTGCCGCTGCCGCATCCGCAATCGACCAGGCCTTGAGCGCATCGGTAATGCCCTGCGCCAGATCGTTCCGCCACGCGGCGTCTTTCAGGTTCTCAAGGTCGCGCGGACTGGACAAAAACCCCAGTTCCAGCAAGACCGACGGGATATCCGGCGATTTCAGGACCGAAAAACCGGCTGACCGTATGGGGCGTGAATTTACCGGCAGGTCATATTCGCCAATTCCCAAAATCAATGCCTCGGACAGCAGCGTCGCCCGTGGTTGCGTTTCCTGACGCGCCAGGTCAATCAACACATCGGCGACCACATCATCTGTGCCGTGCAGGTCAATTCCCGCCAAAATATCTGACCTGTCGTGGCGTTCCGCCAACGCCGCACTTGCCTTATCCGACGCGCTTTCCGATAAAACATAGGCTGTCACACCCGTCGCTTGCCCTTCGGTGACCGCATCGGCATGCAGCGAAATCAGAATGTCCCCGTTGACCTGATGGGCAATGGCAACCCGGCGTTCCAACGACACAAAGCTGTCATCCTCACGGGTCAGGATAACCTCGAAACCGCCTGCCCGGATAAGCGTTTCCTTCAACTCGCGCGCAAAGCTCAGCATCAGGTTTTTTTCAACCGCGCCTGCCTTTTCAGCACCAGGGTCAATCCCGCCATGTCCGGGGTCCAGCACTACGCGCAACGGGCCCTCCCCGCGCTGTCTTGGTTTGATCACCGCTGGTTTTCCATCCTCCGGCAAATCCCAGCCGGACATGGCAGGCGTACCGGACCGTGCGGCAAATTCCTCGGCTTCGCCCTGCCGCAGGACCACCTCCAACGCCGCTGCACCACTTTCCGCATCCACGTTCAGCGCCGTGGTCTGCATCAGGTAAGGCCCTTCCAGATCAACCACCATCCGTGACCAACCGGGACGAAATCCGCCCACGCGCACATTGCTCACCCGCTCGCTCTGATCCAGTTCGCGCGGGGCCATATCGCCCCAATCGACTTCGCGGAAGTCCAGAACCAGACGGCGCGGCGCGTCCAGCGTGAAGGCCCGATACGGCACGCCCTGTGACAGCTTCAGGTCCACCACCACACTACGGCCCTTATCCGTAATCCCGCTCGCCTCGACATCAAGACGTGCCAGACCGCTGAATTCCTGCGCCGCGACAGCCCATCCTGTCGCACAGGCCAAAACAGCCAGAAATTTCCTGATCATCCTGCTCATCCGCCGTGCTTCCGGTCTTCTTTGCCACAACGTACACCAGCAGAAACACCAATGCACTTCTTCTTGGCAAAAATACTCAAATCAGACCGCCTCAGATAGCATCACGCTCGACCATGAAGCGCTGCAACCGCAGCAATCCCTCTTCGATATCCGCTGTTGAGCGCGCATAGGAGAGCCGGATCGTGCCCGCACCGCGCACCGGATCAAAATCCAACCCTGGTGTTACGGCCACACCTGCCTTGTCCAGTATCTCGGCAGCAAATGCCCGGCTGTCATCGGTCAGATGGCTGACATCCGCATAGACGTAGAACGCCCCGTCAGGCGGCGCGATCCGGTCGAAACCGGCCTTTGGCAACCCCGCAAGCATCAGCGCACGGTTGGCGCGGTAGACGGCCATGTTGGCCTCAAGCTCGTCACCGCATTCCATCGCCGCAAGGGCGGCCACCTGGCTGGCATGGGGCGGGCAGATGAACAGGTTCTGCGCCAACCGCTCGACCACGCGCACATGATCCTCGGGCACCACCATCCAACCCACTCGCCAACCGGTCATGCTGAAATATTTGGAAAACGAGTTGATCACATAGCAATCGTCGCTGATTTCAAGCGCGCTCACTGCCTTGGCCTCATATTCGATGCCATGGTAAATCTCGTCGCTGATGAAACTGGCCCCCTGCGCGGCAGTTGCACCCATCAACGCGGCCAGTGCCTCCCGCCCCAACATCGTGCCGGTGGGATTCGCCGGGCTGGCCACCATCAGGCCGGCCAAATTGAGACCTTGCAGATCGTCCGGCACCGGTTGCAGGCGATTCTCCGCCGCCGTCTCGATGTCAACCGGCACCAGATCAAGCGCCCGCAGGATCTGTCGGTAGCTGGGATAACCGGGCGCCCCGATCCCGACCCGGTCTCCGGCATCGAAAAGCGCCGTGAACGCCAGAATGAACGCGCCTGACGATCCCGGTGTCACAACCACCCGTTCCGGTGCCAGATCAATATCATACCAGTCCCCATAAAGCTGAGCGATCCGCGACCGCAGCGCAGGTAGGCCAAGCGCCACCGTATAGCCCATCGCGTCCTTCGCCATCGCATCGCTCAAAGCCCTGCGCGCGCCCTCAGGTGCCGGCGTGCCAGGCTGGCCAACTTCCATGTGAATGATATGACGCCCGGCTGCTTCGGCACGGCGCGCCGCCTCCATCACATCCATCACGATAAATGGATCAACCTGGCTTCGGCTTGAGTTCCGCATATATTTGTTCCTAACTCGTCGCGAGACACCCAACCTTTCACTAGGAAAGCCGTCAGCCGTCAATGCTCGTTCTTCGTCTTCTTACGATCTGCATGTTTCTGACCGTGACTGCCGCCAATCCGGTCAGGGCACTGACCCTTCTGCGCGACCCGGATATCGAATATGCGCTTGATCAACTGGCCGCTCCCGTCCTCAAGGCGGCAGGGCTCAGCCCCGCGCGGATCGACGTGCTGGTGATCGACGACCGGCGCCTCAACGCATTCGTGGTCGATGGCAATAACATCTTCATCCACTCCGGTCTTCTGCTGAAGATGAAGAACGCCGCCATGCTGCAATCCGTGCTGGCGCATGAGGCAGCACATATCTCGAACGGCCATCTGGTACGCCGGCCCGTCGCCGCCCGCAACGCTCGCACCGCTGCCGGTCTGGGCGCCATTCTGGCTGCCGCTGCCGCCGTCGCCGCCGGTGGTCCAGAGGCCGCAGGCGCCGTTGCCCTTGGCGCACAGAATACAGCGCGCCGCCTCTTTCTGGTCCATACAAGAGCCGAAGAGAATTCCGCCGACAACAGCGGTTTGCGCTATCTTGCAGCCGCCGGGATCGACCCGCAGGGCGCGGTGGATGTGATCGACATCTTCCGCGGGCAAGAGGCTCTTTCCTCTGCCCGTCAGGATCCCTACGCACGCACCCACCCGCTCTCGTCAGATCGCTACCGTTTGGTGAAACGTTTGGCCGATGGCTATAAGGACAAGGCCCGCCCCAACCCCGCCGCCGATTACTGGTTCGCCCGGGCCAAGGGCAAACTGTCAGCCTTTCAACGCTCTCCTAAGTGGACGCTGACCCGCGCAGGTGAATCCGGCTACAAAGACGTCAAGTTGATGCGTCAGGCCATCGCCTATCACCGCAATTCCAGGCTCAAGAAAGCCCTCGGCGCCATCGACGCCGCAATCGCGATGCGCCCCAAAGACCCTTACCTGCACGAGCTGCGCGGCCAGATCCTGATGGAAAGCCGTCAAACCAAAGCGGCTGTGGCAGCCTATGCACGCGCCACCAATCTGGCCCCGAAAAACGCACTGATCCTTGGTGCCTATGGCCGCGCATTGCTTGCCACGGGTCAGACACAAAAGGCCCAGAAGGTACTTGAGCAGGCGCGCGCGCGCGACGGTCGGGATGCCCGCGTTATGCGTGACCTGGCAGCGTCCCACGCCAAACTGGGCAACAACGGCATGGCCTCACTGGTCACCGCCGAACGCTATGCCATGCTGGGCCGGCTGAAAGATGCCGGTATCCACGCCAAACGGGCTTCCGATCTGCTGCCACGCGGCTCAGGTGGGTGGCAACGCGCCCAAGATGTGCTATCTGCCTATGAGGCCGTGAAGAAAAGGAAATGATATGATGAAACGCTCCGTAACGACCGCCTTTTTGCTGGCCTCATCGCTGGCCCTGCCCGCCCAGGCACTCGATCTCGATCAGATGAACGATGCCGAACGCGAGATGTTTCGCGCCGAAATTCGCGCCTACCTGCTGGAAAACCCAGAGGTGATCATGGAGGCCGTCGCCGTTCTGGAAGAACGTCAGGCCAACGCCCAGGCCCAGGGCGACATGGACCTCGTGCGCGTCAATGCCGAAGATATCTTCAACGACGGGCATTCCTGGGTTGGCGGCAACCCCGACGGGGACATTACACTTGTCGAATTCATGGATTATCGCTGTGGCTATTGCCGCCGCGCCTTCGACGAAGTGCATGACCTGCTGGAAAATGACGGAAACATCCGTTTCATCGTCAAGGAATTTCCGATTTTGGGTGAAGAAAGCACACTGGCCTCTCGTTTCGCTATCGCCACGCAACAGCTTAACGGGGAAGAGGCATATAAATCCGTGCATGACGCCCTGATGACGTTCAAGGGTGGCATCAACGAGGCGTCTTTGTCGCGCATCGCCGATACGCTGGGCCTTGATCCTGCGGTGATCATCGACCATATGAACAGCGACGAAGTAAACCAGATTATTGCCGAAAATCATGCGCTTGCGCAACGTCTTTCGATCAGCGGCACACCGTCCTTCGTGATGGCCAACCAGATGCTCCGGGGCTACCTGCCTGCGGATGAAATGCAAAAACTGGCTGACGAAATCCGCACCCAATAAAGGGATTTTTCAGCGCTCCCCCCTCATTTCGGGACGGCGGGCGGGGCGTCGTTCGGCCGAAGACCCTGAACGCGCGCCCGACCGCTCGTCCTATTCTGCGGCCTGTGTGGTTTCCGCTTCAATCTCCGCGGCGCGCGTTTCCACTTGCTCGACGATATGATCAATCATCTGATCGTTGCTCATCTTGTGACTCTGTTTGCCCGCAAGATAAACCATGCCACTCCCCGCGCCACCACCGGTAAAGCCCACGTCGGTCATCAGCGCCTCCCCCGGACCATTGACCACGCAACCGATGATGCTCAGGCTCATCGGCGTCTTTATATGCTCCAGCCGCCGTTCCAGAGCCTCGACGGTCTTGATCACATCAAATCCCTGGCGCGCGCAACTGGGACAACTGATAATGTTCACCCCCCGGTGTCGCAGCCCAAGAGATTTGAGCATTTCATAGCCCACCTTGACCTCTTCCACCGGATCAGCGCTCAGCGATACGCGGATCGTATCGCCGATTCCCATCCAAAGAAGATTGCCCATGCCGATGGCCGATTTGATCGTGCCTGACATCAAACCGCCCGCTTCGGTGATACCCAGATGGATCGGGGCATCCGTCGCATCGGCAAGCTGCTGATAGGCAGCAGCGGCCATGAAGACATCACTGGCCTTCACACTGATTTTGAAGTCGTGGAAATCATTCTCCTGAAGGATACGCATATGCTCCAGCCCGGATTCCACCATCGCGTCCGGGCACGGCTCTCCATATTTATCCAGCAGGTGCTTTTCCAAAGATCCGGCATTCACGCCGATTCGCATCGAACAGCCATGATCACGCGCTGCCGCGATCACCTCGCGTACACGATCCTCGGAACCGATATTGCCCGGATTGATCCTAAGGCAAGCGGCCCCCGCTTCAGCAGCTTCGATCCCGCGTTTGTAGTGGAAATGAATGTCAGCGACGATTGGCACCGGGCTTTCACGAACGATCTCTTTCAATGCAGTTGCGCTGGCTTCATCCGGCACTGAAACGCGCACGATATCCGCACCCGCATCTGCCGCAGTCAACACCTGCGCCACCGTCGCCGCCACATCGCGCGTGTCGGTATTGGTCATCGTCTGCACCGAAATCGGCGCCCCACCCCCGACCGGCACCGAGCCCACCATGATCTGGCGACTGTTCCGGCGATGGATGTCCCGCCACGGGCGAATAGGGTTCAGCGACATCTTTCATGTCCCGTCATTTCAAAAGATATAACCCCATAGATAGAACGCGCGCACCCGTCCCGCAATGCGGCAAAGGCATTGGATTGAGCCTAGGATGAGTTCTGAAAACGGAATGTTCAACCTTTGACGTCGCGAGTTTCAGGCTAGTAGGTCCATTTTCGCGCTCGCTTGCGCGGCAACTAAAACGGAAACGTACTCGAAATTTTTTGTAAAATTATTCCACAACAATGCTTTGTGTCGCAAAGTTAAAGCAACGTGTGCAAAGGTTTCTCGCTAAAGGTCACTCTTGTGGTGCAACGACCCCAGTCTGCAATTCCGCGACATAGCGTGACAGATCCTGATCGCGACTCAAATCCGCGACTTTCAGCTTGTCGGTCAGCATCTCGGCATCCAGTTCCAAGCCGGAGGTGACTGAACCACCCTGTCCTACCGGACCATAATGTTTGCCATTCACCGCGAAATATATCGAACCCGATTCCCCGGCACGCAATGTCGCAGGTTTTTCGGTCGATGGCACATCATAGCTGTCGCCGGCATTCAGGATGCCTTCAAAGATGACGCTGCCATCCGAGGCCCGCACCCGTACCCATGCGGGACGTACCGCGACCATTTTCACTCCGGGGGCGGCATCGGCCACAACTTTGGGGCTGTTGATTACCTGCGGGTCTGGCGCCACCACCGGCTCTACGTCGAAGGGAGAACCATAGCGTCCCGCCACAGCATAACGTTTGTCAGTTTCTGGCAATTCGGGGCGCAGTGTGCCCACTTCGGCCGGATTCAGCGTCGAAATCGGCGCGTCGCGCGCCACCATGACCGGCACATCCAGTGCCTCGGGGCGATAAAGACGATCAAGACGGTCATCTACCGGCGGTTGGAACCCGCCACCGTCAGCTACCGCCACATCGACATTGTCACCCGTAGTCACCACGCCTTCCAGCGGGTCCAGATCGGACAACACATCTGGGGTATTTTCCACCGGTGCAAACTGCACGCGCTGTACTTCGTTCAGAACGCTCCAGCCGCCGTAGCCAATCCCACCAATTAGAGCGACCAGCACCAGCGCTGATCCAATTGCGCCCGGCTCGATGGACGAGAACATGCCCTCGGATGCGGGGATAAACGGTGTGTTGGGCGATATCAGCGGATCACCCCTGCCGACACTGCGCCGGATCGGTTGATCATTGGATTTGCGGATCGAGGACGCCTCGGCAGACATGCCATGTGCCGTCGAAAAGCCGCTTTCGACACAGAAAGACTTGAAAGCCTCATCCGGGTCCATGTTCAGGTAGCGCGCGTAGGACCGCACATAGCCGGGAATGAAGCCTGGGGTGTCAAACGCATCGGGATCGGCGTTTTCGATCGCGGCCACGTAATTGGCCTTGATCCGCAATTCACGTTCGACATCAAGTAGGGATTTGCCCATCGTGGCACGCTCACCACGCATGACATCGCCTAAACGCAATTCGAAGGCATCAAACCCGCGGGCTTCAACCTCTTCCTTATCGTCATTGCGCGACAAACGACGCCGTATCATGAACGCTGCCTTTTTAAAACCTGACTGCCCTGGGTTCGAATTTGCCGATTCGAACTTTTGCCCCGTTATTCAGGTTAGGTTAACACATCGCAATAAACTTTGCACGTAACCCTAACTAACCCGTTAATTCGGCACGATTTAGCGCACAATGCGACCAAAGTTCGTCCATTGCACGAACCAGGCCGTCCATTTCGTCAGGGCCGTGCACCGGCGATGGGGTAAAGCGCAGCCGTTCTGTGCCGCGCGGCACGGTCGGGAAATTGATCGGCTGGGCGTAAATCCCGTAGCGTTCAAGCAGCATGTCGCTCAGGATTTTGGTGTGCACCGGGTCACCAACGATCACCGGTACGATATGGCTGCCATGGTCAATCAGCGGCAGCCCCAGACCTTTCAGTCGAGTCTTGAGAATCTTTGCCTGCGTCTGATGTTGTTCCCGCAGCTTATGATCCCGCTTCAGATGCGCGACACTGGCGGCAGCACCAGCCGCAACCGCGGGCGGGATCGACGTGGTAAAGATGAAACCCGGCGCATAAGAACGCACGGCGTCACACATTTTGGCGGAGGCGGCGATATAGCCGCCCATCACGCCAAAGGCTTTGGCCAATGTGCCGTTGATGATGTCCAGACGGTGCATCAGCCGGTCCCGTTCAGCCACACCGGCCCCGCGGGGGCCGTACATGCCAACCGCGTGCACCTCGTCGATATAGGTCAGTGCGCCGAATTCGTCGGCCAGGTCGCAGATCGCTTCGATGGGGCCAAAATCGCCATCCATCGAATAAACCGATTCGAAGGCGATCAGCTTGGGCGTCGCGGGATCATCCGCCGCCATAAGCTCGCGCAGGTGATCAACGTCATTGTGCCGGAAAATCCGCTTTGCCCCGCCGTTGCGGCGCACACCTTCGATCATCGACGCATGGTTCAATTCGTCCGAGTAAATGATCAGGCCAGGGAAAAGCTTGGGCAGCGTGCTCAATGTCGCGTCATTGGCAATATACGCGCTGGTAAAGAGCAGGGCCGCTTCCTTGCCGTGCAAATCCGCCAGCTCGGCCTCAAGCCGCTTGTGATACACCGTGGTGCCACTGATATTGCGCGTCCCGCCCGATCCGGCGCCGGTCGCGTCAATCGCCTCGTGCATGGCCTCCAGAACGACAGGGTTTTGCCCCATGCCCAGATAGTCATTGCCGCACCAAACCGTGATCTGTTGTTCCGTCCCGTCCGGCCGACGCCACATGGCGTGGGGGAAATTGCCCTGGCGGCGCTCAATGTCGATGAAAGTCCGGTAGCGACCTTCTTCATGCAACCGTCCGATCGCGTCATCCAGCTTGGCGGAATAATCCACGGGCATCCCCTCTTTCTGTCCAGTTACCGGTTTGGGCACAAAGGCCGACAGCACCGGTATTTTATCCATCTCTGGCAAGTTCCGATAGTTATAGAAACCTTACCCTTCCGGCAATAGTTACAAAATGCCGCTGCCCCTGCCTTGACTTGAGTCAAGCCGCTGGACAGCGCCGCACCGCCTGATACGGTCGCGCCTGATCAATCACAAATTTCAGGGCTTATTCCATGTCTCTTCCCGCCGTTTTATCTCGCATTGACGACCAATTGCCCGACGCGCTTGACCGTCTCATGGGCTTACTGCGCATCCAGTCGATCTCGACTGATCCAGCCTATGCGCAACCTTGCCAGGACGCCGCCGACTGGTTGGTAGCTGACCTGCAAAGCATTGGTATTGATGCAAAAAAACGCCCAACCACCGGGCACCCGATGGTTGTTGGCCATATAGACGGGCCCGGCCCGCACCTGCTGTTTTATGGCCACTACGATGTACAACCGGTTGATCCGCTGAACCTTTGGCACAGCGATCCGTTTGATCCGCAACTCGAAGATACCGCCAAAGACCGCGTCATCCGGGGGCGCGGTTCATCGGATGATAAGGGCCAGCTGATGACCTTTGTCGAAGCCTGCCGCGCCTACAAGCATGTGAATGGCGCGTTACCTTGTCGCATCACGTTTTTCTTTGAGGGCGAAGAGGAATCCGGCTCCCCTTCCCTTATCCCTTTCATGAAGGAAAACGCCGCCGAACTGGGCGCGGACCTGGCCCTCGTTTGCGACACGTCGATGGTGGCGCCGGGCGTGCCGTCGATCGCCTCGCAACTGCGCGGCATGCTGAAGGATGAATTCACCGTGCACGGGCCCCGCATCGACTTGCATTCGGGCCATTACGGCGGCCCCGGGCTGAACCCACTGCGCGAGCTGTCGCGCATTATCGCGTCCTTCCATGACGATCAGGGCCGTGTTGCCGTCGACGGTTTCTATGACGGCGTCCACGAAGTGCCCGACGATCTGCTGCGCCAATGGGAAAGCTGCGGCTTCAACGAGACCGATTATCTGAATTCAGTCGGCTACACCCAACCGCATGGTGAGAAAGGCTATTCCACCCTTGTCCAGCAATGGGCCCGCCCGACGCTTGAGATCAACGGCATCTGGGGTGGTTATCAGGGCGCTGGCAGCAAGACCGTGATCCCGGCCGAGGCGCATTGCAAACTGACCTGCCGTCTGGTCGGCGACATGGACCCCGACGATCTGCGCCGCAAAATCCGCGCACATGTCGATGCGCAACTCGCCCCCGACACCCGCGTCACCTGGGATGGCGACCTCGAAGGGGCGCCGGCGGCGGTGATGAACATTTCCCGGCCCGAGTTCGAAAAAGCCCGTCAGGCGCTCAGTGACGAATGGAACCGAGAGGCGGTGTTCTGTGGCATGGGCGGCTCGATCCCGATCGTGGGGTTCTTCAAAGAGATTCTGGGCCTTGATTCCATGCTGATCGGTTTCGCCAACGAAGATGATGCAATCCATTCGCCGAATGAAAAATACAACGTCGAAAGCTTCCACAAGGGTATGCGCAGCTGGGCACGCGTGCTGGATGCGCTGGCCGGATAATCACAGCCATCGCGCGGGTCGATCAAGGCCCGCGCGATAGGGCGGCCGGACAGTTTCCTGAAACCATCCGCCCTGTCGATCACGACATCTTTAGTGACGCAGAATTCGGATTGGCACCTTGTAAAGAATGTCCCCGATACGGGAATTGTGACTGGCATCGAAGCGGCCCGATGATTTGAGACCCGTCCCGATAAGTTGCACGACATCCGGAGAGCCTGCAAATTTCGAATGGCTGCCCGAGCTTGAGTTTTCGATTTTGGATAAATCAATAACTGTCACCCCAAGGTTCTCAAGCTGTTCGGCCTCAAACGCGCCGACACGCGGGATACCACCAGCAATAAGGCGCGAAAATTTCAGCGCGCGGTCATCTGCCGAGATAAAGATATACATCTTGTCCTTGATCGACTGAGGCAGCAGGGAAATCTGCGTGCGAAAAAGGTCAATATCGATATCCGGCGAGGCCAGCATGATATGGTTTATGGCCTTCCGGCTGCCCAATCGCCCTGCCTGCTGTGCGTCAACCAGCCCCTCCATGGTCAGGAACGCCCCCATGGAGTGACCCAGAATGTCGATGCCTTCGGCCTTGGTGCGCGACAGGATATCGGACATCTCCTTCAACTTGACGCGCGCCACCAGAGCGCTGTTGAGGTCATAGACATACCGGGGCGCCTTGGCCGCTGACGCCCAGTCATACAGAACCGCAACGCCCTGAAACTCGGTATCCTCGACGAATTGCGTCAGTCGCAACACCGCGTCGCTGGTCGTGTTATTGTACCCGTGAATAAAGATCAGAAGCCTGCGCTGCCCTCTCGGGTATTTGGCAAGGGCGCGATTCACATCCGCGATGAAAGCGTTTTCGCTCTTGTAGATATGCGGATTGACGACCGCGAATTCCCGGCGCGGATCCGGGGGAAGGCTCCGGGCCCGCTCCAATTCTCCCAAAACGTGATTTGGCGGCACCGTAACATCCACCGAGGCCAGGCCAAGCTTGTTGGCCCGTTGGGCGGAGAAAAGAACACCCGTCGCCTCGAAGGGCTGGCGCGTCGTGGTAATGAAAATCTGGTGCTTGCTGACTTCTGGGACCGAGGCGGCAGGAAATTCCGGGTTATCGACCCCAAGCAGTTCGGGCGGACGCCCGCATCCCACAAGAACCGTTGCAATCATCACCAGATAGAAAGCGAAAAAAGGCAGTCTTTTTGTTGTCATTTCAGCCCCCCAATCCCGGGAAAATTAATGGATGCTGAAAAAGGCGCAAGTAATTTCGAAAATAGTCAACCGCGCGGGCCTCTTGGCTATGGCCGCGCACGGACGCACCGTCCTCAGTTCTGCTACTGCAATTGCGCCATCATCGTATCAGCAAGCTCAGCCGGTCCCAGCCCGGCGGCCAGACCAATCAACATCCCAAGGGCAAAGGGAATGCGCGCCGGTTCGCTTAGCACCCGGAACGTGGCGCGTTGCAGCTTGAAGGCAAAAAATATCAGGACAAAAATGATCGCCACGGCAATTCCCGCCATGATGGTCGAGGTGAAGGGCGCCAAAATGTCCGTGCCATCCAGCAGCAGATGAATATCCGACATCCGCCGCACCAGCATGAAACTTGCAAACATCAGCAGAAAGCCCGCGCCAAACCGGATGGGTTTACCGACCCCCATACCTGCGGATTTGCCACCGGCTTTCGATTTTTTGGAACTGATCTGTTTTTCCACCTCTTCCGAGACGCCCGCCAGCATTCTCTCCGTCACAGGCCGCGACTGGGCCTTTTCGATCCGCTGCAAACGTTCTGCGAAACTCGTCTGTACCATGATGCCCTCGTTCAGTCGCTTTCTGATTGCACCCGAAATCTGGCAACAATCTGGCAGACAGGCGGAGAGAATGAGAATATCCATTACAGGAAGATTTAACGGCCCGACATCAACGGGTTACAGCCACGTGATCACCTGTGTAAACTTGAACCGGATTGACCCTTGCAAAAGGCCACCTGCATGACGATTCCCGGTTTCACCGACCATGTCGAGATCCTTGACCAGACCCGGATCGCCTTTTCCAAGGGCGGCAACGGCCCACCACTTTTGCTCCTACACGGTTTCCCCCAGACCCGTGCCATGTGGGCCCGCATTGCCCCTGCGCTCAGCCGTCGCCATACGGTCATCTGCCCTGATCTGCGCGGCTATGGCGACAGCGGCAAGCCCACTGGCGTCGCCGCATACACGTTCCGTGAGATGGCGCAGGACCAACAGGCGCTGTTACACCATCTCGGCTTTGAACGTGCGGCGGTGATCGGCCACGATCGGGGCGCGCGCGTCGCCCACCGTCTGGCGCTGGATGCCCCCGAACTGGTGAGCCGTTTGGCGCTGCTCGATATCATCCCGACCCACACGCTTCTGGCCGATCTGCGCCGCGATGTAGCCAAGGCCTATTACCACTGGTTCTTTCTGGCCCAGCCCGAGCCCTTTCCCGAAACCATGATCGGCCATGATCCGGACGCCTATTACCATTCCTGCCTGCTGGGCTGGGGCGGTGCCGCGCTAAACGATTTTGACGACGACGCGTTAGCCGCCTATCGCACCGCCTGGCGCGACCCGCAGACAATCCGCGCCATGTGCGACGATTACCGTGCTGCCATTGAATACGATTTCGACCATGACGCCGCGGATCTGGACAAACGCATCCCCTGCCCCACGCTGATCCTCTACGGGGCCGAGGGCGCGATGGCCCGCGCCTATGACGTGCCTGCCACATGGGCGGGGAAATGTACGGAGATCACCGCCCGAACCGTCCCCGGCGGCCATTTCTTTCCCGATACCAATCCGGATGACACCCTTGCCACCCTGCAAGCGTTTCTGTCGTAGCTGGTAAGACCCGAAAACCAGATTGCGGCCCGTTTCAATCGTAGCATCCTTGCCCGTAATCAAGGAGCTTTAGCGACACCGCCCCCATGGGCGGGCGCTTTTGCGACGTTACTCAAGCAACAGGCGTTAGATGTATGCGGCGCGATCAAGTGGCAGATAGAAATGAAAGCGCGCCCACCCGCAGTCGGGCGCCGCCCTCTTATTATGACAGTTCAAATGTTCGCTGTGAGCCCAAATCATCCCAAGACTTCAAATGGACTTTCGAAGTTCCAATTTGCCGTCTTTCTGCGAAGTGTAGCCAAAACTCTCGTAAAATTTTTTGGCCGTTACGGTACTTTCCAAAAAACACTCGTTTGCACCTTTGTCGCGCACATATGCTTCTAGGGTTCGCAAGACTGCTTTGCTTACACCGGAAAATCGAGCGTCCGGACTAACATAATTGAGTAAAACCTCACCTTTCTCGCTGACCATGCCCACACCGACAATTTCGTTATTCTTTATTGCCACATAAACAGCGGCGTCATCCCGGGCTAGCCACGTCGTCCAAGCCCGCTCCGTCTTGTTTGAAATCCAATCCGAAATCTCATCGGGGTCATTATTGTGGTCTGGTTCACAGAGTTCAAAAATCGAGCGGCAGAGGACTTCAATAGCCTCTTTGGCGTCAGCTTCGCACCCCTCACGAATTGAAACTTCATACACTCTGTTGCCTCCACCTCACGGTAGGCAGATTACGAAGCGTGTTTAAGAACATCAATGGCAGCAAAGTCCGCAGAGCAGGCCTTGTGAATTTTCCAGTCAACGGACGGCTTCCAACGCCAATTCTCAGAACCGCTAGGTCTTCATCTGTTCGAAAGGAAAGTGGCGCGGTTGACGGGGCTCGAACCCGCGACCCCCGGCGTGACAGGCCGGTACTCTAACCAACTGAGCTACAACCGCGCTGACGCGTCAGAAACCGATGCGGGGCAGTGGTGGCGCGGTTGACGGGGCTCGAACCCGCGACCCCCGGCGTGACAGGCCGGTACTCTAACCAACTGAGCTACAACCGCTCACTGCCCGCCCGATCCTCTGGGCGTTGGACCCGTCTCATATGCCGGGGCACCGGCCCCGTCAAGCGGCAGAAAGATGAATTTTGGGCTTTCTTCACGGATACGGTCCGGGTGGACCGTCATCGGGCCTCAGTGCAGATCGGCAAAGGCGTCCTTCATCAGCCGAAGACCGCCCATCGCGTCAAATATCTTCAGAAGCTCTGCCTTGCAGGCATTGTCGTCGCAGTCGATGGCCCATTGCAGTACCATCACCGCCTCGGCCGGGCGCAATTGCGCGTCCCGATCCTCGTCCATTTTTTGTCGAATGGCGGAGAGAAGCTCGTGCTTCTTTCCACCATTCCGCGCCAACCCACTCGCCATACTCATTCCACTTAAACTTGCGCGACGCCGCAATCTATTTGACTTATTCGGGTATTTGTCAATATAAGTTACTGTCTATCCGGAATTTAGGACCATTAACCAGTGACCGACCTGCACGAGCGCCTGAAAACGCTGATTAAAAATTCTGACTACGATTACAAAAGCTTATCTCTCGAGATTGGCCAAGGTGAGCGGTATATTTCCAACCTGCTCTCAACGAAAAGTGATCCGGGTTTCACAAGTGTCATAAAAATTTGCGCCTCGCTGGGGGTCACCCCGAACCAAATCGCGGGCCTCAACGATCAACTGAAGCTGGTCAATGATGACATCGACAACCGAATCGTTTCAGCCCATGCCGAACGCATCCTCACATCGGTCACGCGCGAGGCGCATCGCAAACTCTCGGCCCGCGGCACCGGCCCGCTGATCGACGATGTGCTGACCTGGTGGCACCAGCAACACGGCGTGCTCAGCAATTTCGACCGGCTGTCGGAACATGTCGACCTCTATCACGCGCCCGATGCCGATGCCCGCCTGCCCCAGCCCTACATGGTCGGCGAACAAAGCCTGGCGCGGGTGTCCTTCGGGGTGAAATCCGCCGAACATCTGGGCTATCTCTTCACCACCTTCGATCAGGGCCTGACCGAACAGGTGAAAATGGCCCATGTCGAGGCGACCAAGGGCGAACCGCAGCTTTCGATCCAGGAGATCGAGGTCAACCTGCCCAATCACAGCTTTCCGCTCAGGTTCAACTACAAGCGCCTGCTGCTGCCGGTGCGTGACATGCAGGGCAACCACTACGTGCTGAATTACTCACAAGCTCTCGAGTGATCCCGCGTAATGCGCCATCATGTGGCTGAGGTTATCTTCGGACACCGCCACCAGCCATTCCGAACTGCCGCGTCCCGGCGGGGCCGGTTCCGACCAGCGCGCCACGCCGGGGATCTGGATTGAAAATCCGTAATTCGTGGCAAAGCCCAGTTTGACATCCCGGTCGCGCATCATCGCATAGGTCCAGTCGATCGGCCATTTGGTGGCGATGGTCGTGTGCAAGAGCATCATGAAATAGCGCAGCTTCTGCCGTGACCCGCGAAACCCCGGGCGCATGAACAGCTCCCCGATATAGGCCATCCGACCGTGGAAATTCGGCGGCAGCGCATCGGTGAAACTCAGGATCGTATCGCTGCGCTGCTGCGGATAATGGCGGCGCATGGTGCGGATCATGTAATCGCCCATCTTCTCGCGTCCGATATCGTCATAGCGCACCGAGACGGACGCGGAATATTCCCCGTCCTCGCGCATGAACAGCCAGAACCCGCTTTCCTCGGTGAAATCGTTATAGTCGCTGGACAGTTTCGGCGTGAGACCGGGTTTGCCCATATCATCGGTCAGTTCCTTGGCATAGGCAAAGTCACTGATCATCTCGACGGTCACACCAATCTCGGCCAAAGCGCCAAGGCACTCCCCGCCGACCGTGATCAAGTCCAACGCATTTTTCATTGCCCCATCCTGGTACTTGCCTGCCTCATGCCCGTTGCGATCCTCTTTGGGACCTGCGGGTCTATGCTTTGTCTCTCTACATTTTAGCAGAGAACGCCTCAGGTCAGTTGAATCACGCCCACCCCGCTTTGGGCAAGCTGCAATTGGGCTGAAATACCAATTTTACAGGCAGTTTGCACGTCATGCGTGCGAATATGCATCTAATTTCTCGCCTTGATGGTCCGAGTCCTGAATAGAGGATCAAACCAGCCCGTCAGGCGCTGAAAAGATCAGGCACGCGTCCACCGCGGCACCCGGAATTTCACGTTCGGAAAAAACAATTTGGTGGTCAGCATCGACGCCGGTGGACAGGCGCAGGACATGAAAAACCACTTGTGACCCAGATCCGCAATTGGCAACCCGAACTCTTCTTCCTGAAAGCCTTGCCAGATCCCCATGGCGTAAATGCCGGTGCCAATGCCTGCTAAAATCCAGAAAACGCCCAGCAGGCCGAGGTTCAGATAGGGGGTGAAAATGTCGATCATGCCAAGGCTCCGATGCTGGGGCGCGAAAAACGCCCACTCATGGGTGGCACCCTAGGGCTTCCCTCCTTGATCACTTCTTTGCAGATCGTACGGTGGCGTTAAGGACGTGTTACGCCGCCCCTTGCCCGGCACCAACCGCGCCGAGCCGTCAAAGGTGCAGGGAGTCGCCCTGATGCACCAGCTCATGCTCCTGCTGACGCTTGAACATTTCCTTTTGCCGCAGAATGCGCGCCTCATCGGCAAAGGGTTTCAGCCGCACCGTGATCCAGATCGAGATCAGCGCGAACACCACCGCCCCCAGCAGGAACCCATAGGCCACGCCCCAGACCCCCATCACATATTCGCCAACCGCCACGAAGGGCAGAATGCCAAGCGTATTGCGCGCCCAGTTCAGGATCGGCGAATAGCCGGGATAGCCCAGATTGTTGAACGCCGCGTTCGAGATGAAGATCGCCCCGTTGAAAAATGAGATCAGCGCCAGTGGGCCACAGTAGAAATACAGGATTTCGCGGGTCAGCCCCTCGGCCCCGAAGGCATCGGCGATGGGCGCGCGAAAAAGATAAAGCACCAGCGTGATCCCGATCACATAGGCCGCCAAAAACTTGAGCGCGTCGAAATAGGCGGATCTGGCGCGGTCGGCACGCCCGGCCCCGAAATTCTGTCCGATGATCGGCCCAATGGAGCCGCAAAGCGCGTTGACCACGGAAAAAACGACCGGTGCCAGCCGTCCGATCACCGCCAGCCCTGCCACCGCCTCGGGGCCGAACTTGGCGATATAGCGCATGATGATGGCCTGCCCCACCGGTGCCGCGATCGAGGAGGCGACCGCCGGCACCGCGAACCGGGCAATCCTAGGGGCATCGCCCCGAAACGCGGCCCACCCGATCCGACTGAACCCGCGCCGCATCACCGCCGAGGCATAGATTGCCAGGCCACAGGTTGCGACCCGCGCCATCACCGTCGCCGCCGCCGCCCCTTCTAGGCCCAGATCGAAGCCGAAGATCAGGATCGGATCCATGATCAGATTGACCAGCGCCCCCGCCAGCGACGGGTACATCGACCATTTCGCCACGCCGCGCGACCGCAGCACCGCAATCGCCGTCATCGAAACGCCGGAAAAGCAGGTCGCGGGCAGGATAATGACCAGATAGCTCTGCGCCATCACCGATACATCACCCCGCGCCCCGATGAGATGCAGAAGATCCGGCAGGTACGGGATCATCGCAATCGGCACAAGAATGCCCATGCCAATCGCGATCAGCGCCGCGGTGGTGGCAATCTCGCGCGCCCGGTCCTTGCGCTTTTCACCCACCGCCATCGCCACCAGCGCACCCGAGGCGATCGACAGGCCCAGGTTGATGGTGCTGACAAAGAACAAAACGGTGCTGCCATACCCGGCAGCGGCGGCCATTTCCTTATGGCCCAGCATCGAAATGAACAGAATATCAAAGAGATCGACAAGATAGATCGCCATGATGCCGACGCTCGATGTCAAGGACATCACCGCGACATGGCGCATCAGACTGCCGTCCGTAAATTGTCTGTCACCCCCCCGAGCCACAACATTTCCCCATTCATTCAGCGGCTTATTCAAAGCTCTTTACAGATATGAATATCTTGCAATGGCGCGATACTACGTCAGGACAACGGCCTGTCGATAGCTAATTTATGTTTCAATGCAGCTTATGTCTCCCGGTCATCATGTGCCGACACGCGCCTGATGTCCGCAGATCAGGGTGCCGCTTAGGAGAATGGTGGGTGATGAGAGACTCGAACTCCCGACATCTTCGGTGTAAACGAAGCGCTCTACCAACTGAGCTAATCACCCGACCGGCGCTTATTGCCCCAGAATTGTGGCCTGCGCAACCCCCTCTTGCGCCCTCTCAAGACAGAATTTTTTCCGCGCCGTTTTCCAGCACATAGACACAGCCCTGGCGATTGCTCAGCGCCGTCATCCCGGCCTGATCCAGCCCGCAGACCTGCCCGCGCAGCACCTTGCCCAGAATTCCGTGCGACACGATGATGCTCGGGCCGCTCAGCGTGTCAAGAAAGCCGCTCACACGCGCTTGCAGCGCCGCCATCCCTTCCCCGCCAGGGGCCGAGGCATAGGTCTCGATATCCGAATTGGCCTGGTCGATCTCAGATCGCAGCTTGCCCTCCCACTCTCCGGTATTGATCTCGGCCAGGCGCTCATCCAGTTCAAATCCATACCCGTTCAGCGCAATCCGTGCGGTTTCCTGCGCGCGCCCCTGGGGCGAGGCATAGATGCCCCCCGGCCCGGCCAATACCTCTTCGATATAAGGCGCGATCAGATCAGCCTGCTTATGCGCATCCGCTATGCCCTGCGCCGTCAGGTCCGAATTCAGGCGCCCCTGAATGCGCCCGACGGCGTTCCATTCGGTCTGCCCGTGCCGCAGAAACCAGATTTTCGGAAAATTTGCCATCGAACACGCACCGCCAGATCAATAAAAAATGGTGGGTGATAAGGGATTTGAACCCCTGACATCTTCGATGTGAACGAAGCGCTCTACCACTGAGCTAATCACCCGTCGGGCCGGTATCTAGCCTCACTCGGCGGCGTCTGCAACCGTATCCTGGGTCGGTGATGCCGAGGTTTTCGTTGGCTTGCTCTGACGGATCTTGGCCACGATAATGCGTGCCGATGTCGTCTCTTTGGTGCGGTTGTATTTCAACTTACCCAACGGTTGCAGGTTCAGCTCACGCCCCTTGGCAAGGGTCTCGCCCAGAACTTCCAGCAGCGCCTCGACCACCGGTTTGGCGTACTTTTTCTTGATGTCACTCTTGGCCACGACCAGGTCAATCAGCTCGCGCTTTTTCAGTTCAACCGGCAATCCGATTTCGGGCTTTTTCGACATGTCCGGCGCCGGGATCTTGCTGGTCGACGCTTTCGCATCCCGTGCCGCCGCCACGCTGGCCGCTGTTACCGGTTTGGAAACAGTGCCGGTCTTGGCTGCCGTCGCCCGCGCCTTGGGCGGTTTCGGCCCCGCAAGGCGCGATTTCGGTTTTGCTGCTGCTTTCGCTTTGGATTTGGTCGCTGTCTTGCCGGTGGTCTTTGATGTGCTCGATGTCGATTTAGCGCTCATGACGGGCCTCATTGTTTTTCCCTTGGAAACATTTCTAAGCAGATCGCGCCCACATTGCCAGCGATGTGTTCATTGGTCCCTCCGCACTCCACGGCATTTCAGTCGGTGTATCTGAACAACATCTCATGCTCGGACCCGGCGCATTTGGGTTAGGACGTGATTGTGCAGATCAACGTTTTGTCAGGGGTAAAAACGGCCCACGGGCGCGGTACGTACATAATCCGCGTACATTGTGTACGTAGTTGACTCAATTCTCATATTGCCCGTCGGCTCACGGCATCCGGTTCAGAACCGCCTTGGCCGCACGCAGCCCTGGTGCCTCGCCACCCTTGCCCAGACGATCCATCGTCAAACGCATAGCAGCGATCTGATCGCCCGGGTTTTCCATCAATTCCAATAGCTTGGGGGAAATTATATCAGCCTGACAGTCCTTTCCAAGGCATTCAGGAACCGCCCGCGTGTCGCTCACCAGATTGACCAGTGTCAGCGTGTCCACTCTCAGCATCCGCGATATCAGCGCCCGGCTTATCCAGTTCATATCATAGGCAATCACCATCGGTGTTTCCGCCGCGGCCAGCTCCAGCGAGACCGTGCCAGACGCCGCCAAAGCCCAATCCGCAAGCCTGAAAGATGACGCCTTTTCAATAGCATATTCCTCACTCTTCATCTCTCTTGGATCAAGAATGATAGGCGCTTTCGGCCATTCCAGAGTATGTTGACGGACCATATCCGTCACCGTCGCCGTTGTCGGCAGTACCAGTTGAATCTCTGGATGGTGCTCCAACACCTGCCGCAAGGTCTGGCCAAAAATCGGCGCCAGTCGCGAAACCTCTCCCCGGCGCGAGCCTGGCAAAACCAAAAGGACCGGGTTGTTCCCTATTTCATATTTTTCTTTGAAATCTGATACTTGATCATCTGTTGCAACCTGTTCTGACACCACCGGGTGCCCAACGAAATCACAATCCATCCCGGCGGATGCCATATATGGTGGCTCAAACGGCAACAGGGCCAGCACATGGTCGATGACTTTTGCCATCTTAATCGCACGCCCCGGCCGCCAGGCCCAGACACTTGGCGCCACGTAATGAACTGTTCTGATTGAACTTTTCGCCTTTACCAGCTTGGCGACCCGTAGGCTGAAATCAGGGCTGTCAATGGTGATCAGCACATCCGGTTGTGTGGCCAGAACAGCCTCTGCGGTTTGATGTAATCTCCGTCTAAGCTGCGGATATTTAGGCAAAATTTCTGCCAACCCCATGACGCTCAGCTCGTCCATCGGGAACAGGCTTTGCATCCCCTCGGCCTGCATCAACGGTCCGCCGACACCCAGAAATTCTACATCCTTCAGCGATTTCAGGCCAGCCATCAGGGCCGCACCCAGCCTGTCGCCCGAGGCTTCTCCGGCAACCAAAAAGACCCGCATCAAAGCGTCCGTGCGGTTAGGAAAATCCCATTACCTTCAACCGCTTGCAGTGTTTTTTCTCGCTCCAGGATCATCACGCGACCGGCTTCGATTACCAGTCCGGCCAATCCCGCGACTGCCACCGCAGCCACCGTTTCCGGTCCGATGGCGGGCATATCCACCCGTAAATCCTGCCCCTGTTTGGCCGCCTTGACGTAAACACCCTTGTGTCCACGCCGTAATTTCTCTGGCGTTTCAGAGACATAGCGCAACAGGGCGTCCGTTCCTTGCAGGGTTTCGATACCCAGGCATTGCCCGCCGGCCACAACGCATCCCTGCCCTACGTCCAGTGGTGACAGCGCCTTGAGGATCGCGCACGCACGATCGGTATCTTCCAGTTCTTCAACGCCAGGCACCGGCCCAATCTGCAACCCATCTATCGCGGTCAGTTCCGGCAATAGCTCATGCGCTCCTATCACGGAAACGCCGGTTTCCTCAAATATCTCAATAACTTGCCTGAGCAACGCATCATCCCCGCCCTGCATCGCTGCCAAGAGCCGGGGCGCAACCGAGGTCATCACCGCATCAAACGCCGCCGGGTCCATCGCGGGCCGGTTCAGCGATCCGGCAAACACCAGTTGGTCAATTTCTGCAGCCTTCAAGGCGTCGAAAACACTGCCCAGATGCTCAATCGGAAATTCCTGGCTGTCCTGACCCAGACGGTGCGGCACACCTTTCAGCGTTATTTTCAGGGCCTCCGGGTAGGCCTGCGCGATTTGTACCGGCAACGCGCCATCACAGGCCAGCATCGCCAGCTTGCCCGCCATCGGCCTAACCCTGCCCCGGTGTCAGAAAGGAACGGTCCGTCGCACTGGTAACAAATTCAACGATTTTACGGACGTAGTCGCTCTCGGTCTCTTCCCCCAGACGCCGCGCGCGATCCTGAAAGGCGCCGTCCCCCTGCGCCAGCATCTGAAATGCCGCCCGCAGCGCTGTAATGTCCGAACGCGCGACACCGCGCCGCTTGAGGCCGACCAGATTAAGCCCATCCAACGCCCCGCGGGGGGCCTGAACAAGGCCATAGGGGATTACGTCGTTGGTGACCATGGTAACAGCCCCAATGATGGCCCCTTCGCCGATCCGAACCCATTGATGCACGCCAGACAGCCCGCCGATGATAACGTCGTCGCCAATCACGCAATGTCCGGCAAGTGCAGCATTATTCACGATGATCACACGGTCGCCTATAATCACGTCATGGGCCACATGACACCCGGCCATGAACAGCCCATCATTGCCAACCCGCGTCTCACCGCCGCCGCCGCCAGTGCCCGTATTCATCGTCACGTGTTCGCGAATGCGATTACGCGCCCCAACGACCAAACGGGTTTTTTCGCCTTTGAATTTAAGGTCTTGCGGTACTTCGCCAATGCAGGAAAACGGGAAAACGACAGTCTCGGCGCCGATCTCTGTCGCGCCGGTCACGACCACATGAGATTTCAGAACCACGCCGTCGCCCAGACGCACTTCGGCGCCAATGTGGCAAAATGGACCGATCTGAGCGCCTTGCCCCAGTTCCGCACCAGGCTCGACCACAGCGGAGGCATGAATGAACGTCTCGGTTTGGTCCGGCATATTCTTCACCCCGCTGGCAAATCCATCATCGCGGTGAATTCGGCTTCGGCCGCCATTTCACCGCCAACCTCGGCCACACCGTTGAATTTCCAGACCTTGGCTCCGGGCTTGCCTCGCATCGTTTCAAGCTTCATCTCAAGCACATCGCCGGGCGTGACCATGCGGCGGAATTTGCACTTATCAATCGACATGAAATAGACCAGCATGTTGCGGTCCTCCATGCCAAGCGCCGTCCCCACCAAGACGGCTGCGGTCTGCGCCATCGCCTCGACAATCGTGACACCGGGCATGATTGGCTTACCGGGAAAATGCCCCTGGAAATGCGGTTCGTTCATGGTGACGTTTTTGATGCCACGGGCGGTCTGATAGCCATCGATATCGACAACCTTGTCCACCAGCAAAAACGGGTAGCGGTGCGGAATAAGCCGCTGGATCAAATGGATATCAGCAGATTTCAGCGGCTCGGTCATGTGATGTCCTTTTCCACGGCTCTTTGCATTGTCCCTAGCAAGTCGGGTCAGAATGGGCAAGCGGCGCTAGTTTTCGGTTTCGGAATCTGTTGCCGGACTTTCCGGCTGCGACTGGGCACCATCGCCAATCTCTTCGTCGACACGAATGATCGCAACGCCTGTGATATCAACGACATCTGCACGCAACAGAACACTTCGAATGTCCAGAATGACCGCCCCACCCGCATCGCGCATCAACTGCACCAGCACCGGTTCGACAATGCGCATGAAGGTGACAGGCGCGCGGTCGCGACTACGTTCAAGATCACGCACAGCACGTTCACTGTCCCGGCGGATTTCCTGAACCTTGGCATCAAACGCATCCGCAAGATCGCGAAATTCTTCGGGTGTTTTCTCAGACCTGAGTTTGGTAAGCGACAGCTCTTCCGCCTCAAGTTCCGCTTCGATCGTACGGTTGCGGGCAATAAGCTGTTCGCGCTTTGCCAGATATTCCTGATTGATGCGCTGACCAAGTTTCGTTTCCGAAAACAATCTGTCGGGGTCCAGAACAAGAATATCGCTTTGCACCACACCGACGTTCTGGGCAGCCACGGGAAATGCTGACAGCGCGCTAAGGGCAATCACCAGCCTGATGATGGCCCACACGTTACGCATGATCAGAAGTCCGTTTTGACCGTGACGTCAAATTGCTGCTCCTCATCGCCCGGTTCGGACTTGAGGGCTTTTGAAAAGTTCAAGCGCAGCGGCCCGAACGGTGACGCCCAGAACAGAGAGAATCCAACCACGTGCCGAGCATTAAAGCCGGTTGATTCCACCCCACTGGTCGCGTTCGAGGAATCAATGCCCCAAATCGAACCAATGTCGTAAAAGACACCACCGGAAATGCCGAATTCTTCAGGTGTACCAAGCGGAAATTCGGCTTCGAATTTCAATGCGGCGAAAAAGTCTCCGCCCAGCAATTCGCCGGGATCGGTCGCAGTCCTACCTTCGATCGGACCCATCCCATTGGGTTCAAACCCACGGATGATCTGTTGCGAGTAGCGGTCAACAAAACGACTGTCCTGACTACCCAGATAGTTCAGCGCGCCACCTTCCAGGGTTGCACGCAATGTGACCTCTTCGTTAAAGACTTTAGTTTGGGCAATGGCGCGAACCGATGTTTCGACATAGTCACGATCGCCGCCAAGCCCGCCAAATTCCTGCCCGAAGGACAGCAGCACACCGGCATTGGGGTTCAGCCCCCCACGACGGGTGTCGTAGCTGTAGGAATAGCCAACTGCGCTTGCGATAGTGTCCCCCTGTGCCACCTCTGCCGCCAGGATACCTGACATACCCGTGTAGTCGTTCATATCTTTGTATTCAGCGTTATAGAACACTTCGAACCGGCCATTTTCACTGACCGGGAAGGTCAGGCTGGGCCGGATTACCCCATTGATCGTATCAAAGAGGCTGAAATCGCTATCGGTTTCGATCAGCGAGAAATCCAATCCGAACGCCACATCACGGCCTAGGAACGCCGGCTCGATGAAGTTGATCGAGTAGTTCACATTGTCTTCGCGTCCGGCGAAAGAAAACCCGAGCGTCTGACCGCGTCCAAGGAAGTTCCGCTCGCGGAAACCAATCGAGGCACCGGCACCGCCACTGGTAGAATACGTGACACCAAACGACAGCGAACCGGTTGTGGTTTCTTCGACATCAACATCTACAATCACCTGATCCGGGCGCGACCCTTCGCGGGCGTTCACATCCGTGTTTCCAAAGAAACGCAGGGCGCGGATGCGCTCGGCGGCCTCACGAATTTGACGCGGGTTGAACGGATCCCCTTCGACCGCATCGAACTGACGTCGGATAACGCGATCCAGTGTGGTGGTGTTGCCTTCGATATCAATACGCTCAACAAAAACGCGCGGGCCTTTTGTCAGCACGAATTCGACATTCAGCGTCAATTCACGGTCGTTGCGTGTGATCCGTGGCTCGACCCGCAGGAAATCAATGCCTTTTTTGACGGCCAGGCGCTCCATCCGTGCGATCGAATTTTCCACCAGCGTCGGAGAGTAGATGATGCCCGGGCGCACCTTGAGGACAGCTTGGAATTCATCCGCTTCCACTCCGTCCATTTCACTGACGGTGGTTACGTCGCCGAACCTGAATTGCTGACCTTCCTGGATGTTGAAGGTCACGAAATAGGCGTCGCGTTCGCGGGCCAGTTCAGCATTCGTGCCGGTCACACGGAAATCCACATAACCGCGCGACTGGTAGAAATCGCGCAGGACCTGCTTATCGAATTCCAGCCGGTCTTCGACAAACGTGTCACGCGCCACCAGGGCCCGCAAAAGACCCGCCTGCTTGCTTTCGATCACACGGCGCAGGCGGCGGTCGGAATACTGTTTGTTGCCGACAAATCCGATCCGCTGAACTTCGATGGCTTTGCCCTCGAAAATCTCAAAAACCAGGTCCACGCGGTTTTCGCTGCGGCGAATGACGCGCGGGGTCACCCGGGCGGCTGATCGGCCATTTTGTCCATAGGCCTCTGAAATAACGGCTGCGTCACGCTCGGCCTTGGTTGGGCTGAAAACCTGGCGCGGCCGGCTTTCGATAAAGCCCTCCAACTCGTCATCTTTCAGCTTTCGATTGCCCTCGAACGCGATCTTGTTGATCGTCGGAAACTCAATGACCTTGATGTAGAGGTTGCTGCCACGCGGCTCGATCTCAACGCTTTCGAAAAGGCCACTGGCCAGGATGTTCTGATAGGCGTCATTGACCTGCGCATTGGAAACCGCGTCGCCCGGTGAAATATTGGCATAGGTCAGGATCGTAGCGGTCTCGACACGCTGGTTCCCTTCAACGGTAACGGAACTGAAGCGATAGTTCTGCGCGTCGGCAGCCCCGGATGCGACCAGAAGGACAAGGGCGGCGATGGCCACACTCAGCGTTTTAAAGCGATCTCTGAAAATTCCTGATTCTACCCAGTGAAAACCCAGCCGCTTCATCACACTTTTCATTGGTCAAACCCAGTCAGACACCCCGTTACGAATTGTCAGTAACCGGATTACAGAGGCTTGTCAAAACGCCAATCGAGTGCCGTGCACACATAGCATAAAGAGGCCGAAATTTAGGGAATATAGTGCTTAGAGCGAGCCGACAAAAGCGCCAAGCATCAAGGCAACAAGAATCGTGGCCAGATACACGATCCGGTCCCAGTTCAGATTGAACAGCAGGCTAAGCCCGCGATATCCATGAGCGATCTGTTGCATGATGTGACTATGCCACTCCTTTCACCTCCAACAGAATGGCAAAAGAATGTGGCATGTTTAGGTTTCAGAATGTGGCGATAATGTGACGCGAACCCTCAGGGACAGAGCAGATCAGTGCCAATTGCAAACGCCATAAGAGCAAGGATCAGGGTCAGGCCCACGGTCATCAAAACCCGCAGTACCGCATCGCTGGGGGGCTTACCGGCAACGGCCTCATAGGCATAAAACACCAGATGGCCACCATCGAGAACCGGGATCGGGAAAAGGTTCAGAAGCCCCACAGCCGTTGATAGGAAAGCGATAAACAGAATGAAACTGTCCGCGCCCTGACGCACCATCGCGCCGGAAACCTGGGCAATGCCAATCGGGCCGGTCATGTTGCAACTGCTGATCTTACCCGCGACCAGGTGGTAAAGCCCCGACAATGATGTCTCAATCACCTGGCCGGTGCGTTCAAAACCACCCGCAACGGCGGCGCCAAATCCCAGTCTTTCCGTCGCTGGCTCAAACGCAAGCCCTCCGGAGATGCCAATTCGCCAACTGGTTTTGAATCCTCCTTCGGGCTGCGGCTCGTCCACGCGTCGAGGCGCCAGCGCAAAATCCAGAACTTCACCCGCACGCCAGACCTTCAGTTGCAGCGCGCGCCCGTTTGAGGTTTCGACGATGTCTTTCAGCTCGGAAAAGGCGGAAATCGGTTGCCCGTCGACCGAAAGGATGACATCGCCCTGCTTCATGTCGATATCATATGCTGCCGATTGCGGTGAGATATTCACTGCCCGCGGCGGCATCGGGTACGGGCCTGAAACCTCAAGTGTACGACCGTCGCGTTGAACGGTGTACGGCAGGTTCCGATCAGTCGGCAAGGATTGGATCAGGTCATCAAGCGAACCACCCTGCCCGGTTTCCGGCAACAGATTACCCCCAATCGCAACTAGCTGATCACCCGCCTGAAGGCCGTATTCTTCGCCCGGCAATGGTGAAATCTCGCCAACAACCAACGGGTCGGCAACCTTGCCCTGAAACATCATCAAGCCCGCAAAAACCACGATCGACAGGATAAAGTTGAAGACAGGCCCCGCAGCTACGGTAGCAGCGCGTGCCCAAAGCGGGGCGCCATGCATGGTCTGGCGCAGCATTTCAGGCGGCATTTCCTGCACGGCATCTTTGTCGGTATTGGCGCTGGCGGCATTCGCGTCGCCCATGAATTTGACATATCCACCAAAGGGCAAAAGCGCGAACTGCCAGCGTGTGCCGTATTTGTCGACCTTGGAAAACAGCACCGGTCCAAACCCCAGCGAAAACACATCCGCCTTGATGCCAGACCATCGCCCCACGATGTAGTGACCATATTCGTGGATGGCCACGATGACCGAAAGCGCCACAACAAACGCAAGGATCGTCGTGAAGAGACTGCCGAACTGGGGGATCAGTGTGGTGATATCCAAATCTACTTCCTATTTGCCTGTTCACGCATGACGTCATCGGCGCATATACGTGCCAGATGGTCCACTTGCAGCACTCTATCAAGGGTGATCGAGACATCTTTGTGGCTCTGGCCGGGCGATTGCCGGTTCAATACCTCTTCGACGATCACATTCATATCCCAAAACCCGATGCGGCCGCCGATGAAATGATCCAGCGCGCGTTCTTTGGCGGCGTTGAAGACGGCACCGCTCAGACCACCCGCTTCCATCACCTGATGTGCCAGCCCCAAGGCCGGGTAACGGTTCAAATCTGGCGTCCGGAACGACAGTTGCCCAATCGCTGCAAGGTCCAACCGCTCGACCGGCAGCGTATCGCGACGCGGCCAGTTCAACGCATACCCGATCGCATGGCGCATATCCGGCGGGCCAACATGGGCCATCAGCGCGCCATCCTTGAACCCTACCAATGCGTGAACCGTCGATTCCGGGTGAATCAACACTTCGATCTGCTCGGGGGTAAACCCAAAGAATTCTCGCGCTTCGATCATCTCAAGCGCCTTATTGAACATCGAGGCACTATCAATCGTGATCCGTTGCCCCATGTCCCAATTCGGATGGGTCGACGCTTGCTCGATCGTGGCGGTGGCCAGCTTTTCCAATGGCCAATCCCTGAACGCCCCGCCACTGGCGGTGATGATCACACGGGAAACCGCTGACCGATCCTCGCCAACCAAGGCCTGAAAGATGGCAGAGTGCTCGCTGTCGACCGGCAGGATACGGGCGTTGTTGGCCCGCGCCGTCTCCAGCAGCAACGGCGCGGCCGCCACCAGCGATTCCTTGTTCGCCAATGCCAGCGTAGCCCCTTGTTCCAACACCGCCAGCCCCGGGCGCAGCCCAGCCGCGCCAACAATTGCGGACATGACCCAAAACGCAGGACGGAAAGCGGCCTCGACAATGGCTTCTTCACCGGCGGCAGCTTCGACATCGCTACCTGCAAGCGCTGCGCGCAAATCGTCCAGAAGGTCTTCATACGCGGTAACGGCGATATCCGCCTGTAACTCGATGGCATCTGCAGCCAGTTGCGCGATGTTACGTCCGCCGGTCAGTGCCACGATGTTGTAGTCTTCCCGCGTGCGCCGGAGCAGATCAATCGTATTTTGTCCAACTGATCCGGTAGCGCCCAGAACCGAGATTTTTTTCATGACAGCCCCGGCAACACCTGCAAGGACCATAGGATCATCACCAGCATCGCCGCCCCCAGAAGAGCATCAAGCCGATCCAGAACGCCCCCATGACCCGGGATCAGGTTTGAGCTGTCTTTAACTCCGACCCGGCGCTTGATGAAACTTTCCAGGATATCACCCATCTGACCTGCCAGCGCGACCGCCATCGAGATCGGTACAAGTATCAAGCCCGCTTGTGTGGCCCTGGCAAAGCACAGGCCGATCACTGCCGCACCGATCCAGCCCGCCACCGTGCCGGACCATGTCTTCTTTGGGCTGATCGCTGGCCAGAATTTGGGTCCGCCCAACATACGGCCTGCAAAGTAGCCTGCGATGTCCGAGACAATCACAACCAATACGACCCATGAAATCCAGATCACGCCGGCCTCTTGCCTCAGTATCCAGATCGAAAATCCGGACACAAGGATCCATGCGGCAAAGGGTGTGAACAGCGCCCGTTCGCGCGATACCTGCCCCGCGCCGACCAAAGCTGCTGCCAGTAGAAGCGGCATTACCAGAAGATAAGGCGCGACACTGGCCAAGGTAAAAGCCGCAGCACCCAGAAGGCTGATGCGGATGGCGGCGGTTTGCTCGGCCCCGAACATCCGCGCCGCTTCCCATAGCATCAGCGCGCAAAGGCCGATTACCGTGATCTCAAAGATTACACCGCCGATCCAGATATCTGCGGCCCCGACACCAGCCATCGCCACACCCGACACGACACGAGGGGCGAGGTCTGACCATTTGGCGGCGTCGCTCATACAGACACGGCCCCAAAGCGTCGTTCGCGCGCCCCATAGCCACTGAGAAGCTTGCTGAACACTTCCTTGGTGAAGTCTGGCCAGAGCGTGTCGATGAATTCATATTCCGAATAAGCGGACTGCCAGAGAAGAAAGTTCGAGATACGCGCCTCTCCGCTGGTCCGAATGACCAGATCGGGATCTGGCAACACATAGGTATCCAGATATTTCGGCAACGTCTCTTCGTCTACGTCCTTGGGGTCCAATCGCCCGACGGCGACGTCCTGCGCCAACCGCTTGGTCGCGCGCGACACCTCATCACGCCCGCCGTAATTAAGCGCGATTGTCAAGTTTGTGCCGGTGCATTGATTGGTCATCCGCTCGGCTTCGTCCATCAGGCCACGCAGTTTTTCATCAAGGCGTGGGCGATCCCCGATAAACCGCACCCGCACATTTGCTTTCACAAATTCCTGCATCTCTTTCATGATGTAGCGGCGAAAGAGAGTCATCAGACCGGCAACTTCGGTCTGGGTGCGTTTCCAATTTTCCGTCGAAAAGGCAAAAATGGTCAGATATTTGACCCCGAGTTCTGGACAGGCCCCGACGATATCCCGAACCCGGCGCGCGCCCGCATGGTGGCCAAACAGCCTTGGTCTGCCGCGGGCCTGCGCCCAACGTCCATTGCCATCCATGATGATCGCAACATGACAAGGGCCCGATGGTGGCTGACCCAGTTCGGGATTATCCGGCTGAACGGTCATTAAACTTGCATGATCTCGGCTTGCTTGGTCTCCAACGCGTCATCGACATTACCAATAAACGTATCGGTCAGTTCCTGAACCTCGGTTTCCCAGAATTTCTGATCATCTTCAGACATGCCGTCAGCCTTGGCTTTCTTGATCTGGTCCATCCCGTCGCGACGCACGTTGCGGATGGCCACCCGGGCATTTTCGGCATATTGCGAGGCAACCTTGGTCAACTCCTTGCGGCGCTCTTCGTTTAGTTCGGGGATCGGCAACATGATGATCGTGCCGTTAAGCTGCGGATTGATGCCCAGACCGCTTTCGCGGATCGCTTTTTCGACTTTGCCCACCAGGCCCTTGTCCCAGACATTCACCGTCACCATCCGCGGTTCGGGCACGTTTACCGTCCCCACCTGATTGATCGGCGTGTTCTGGCCATAGGCGTCCACCATGACCGGCTCAAGCATGCTGGCCGAGGCGCGCCCGGTGCGCAACGATGCAAATTCCGTTCTCAATGATGCGATCGCACCGTCCATACGCCGCTGCAGATCACCTGTATCAATCTCAAAGTCTTCCGCCATTACGGTTCTTCCTTTGTTTCGGCCTCAATCGTGCCTGTTCTTATTTAGCGTCAACCGTGCACGGTTGTATAGGTACCGTCCCCGGCCAGTATACCTTTGAACCCGCCGGGCTCATCCAGGCTGAACACGATGATCGGCAGGCTGTTGTCACGCGCCAGTGCAATCGCGCTGGCATCCATCACTTTCAGGTTCTTGGCCAGCACCTCGTCATAAGAAACGCGATCATAACGTTTGGCATCGTCATTTGTCACCGGATCCTTGTCATAGATACCGTCCACCTTGGTGCCCTTGAAGATCGCCTGACAGGCCATTTCATTGGCCCGCAGCGTCGCCGCCGTATCAGTAGTGAAATAGGGGTTGCCGGTGCCCGCGGCGAAGATGCAGACCCGCTTTTTCTCAAGGTGGCGCACCGCCCGGCGGCGGATGTAGGGCTCGGCCACTTCGTCCATCCGGATGGCGCTGATCACCCGGCAATAGACACCGAGTTTTTCCAGCGCGCTTTGCATCGCCAGCGCATTCATCACCGTGGCCAGCATGCCCATGTAATCGGCCGTCGTCCGCTCCATCCCCTGCGCGCTGCCCTGCAACCCGCGAAAGATATTGCCGCCGCCGATCACCATGCAGATCTCGACCCCAAGATCATGCACGATCTTGACCTCGCGCGCGATCCGTTCGACCGTGGGCGGGTGCAAGCCATATCCCAGATCCCCCATCAGCGCTTCGCCAGATATCTTCAACATGACGCGGCTGAATTTGGTTTGGTGGGACTGGGGGTCAGACATCGGCGCTCTCCGCTTGGGGCCATCGGGTAATCGCGCGCAAAATGTCCGAAAAGTCGGGCGGGTTCAATCACAGAGTCCGTCCAGCCAGCGATTTCGCGCAAAACTGCCTCGTAAATTTTCCAGAACTGCCGTATCTGACGGCTCTGATGCGACTTTCATTAGACATCCCTGCGGATCAACCTGTCCTGATTGCCGGCCCCACGGCTTCGGGCAAGTCCGCGCTGGCACTGCATATCGCAAAAAATCAGGGTGGAACGATCATCAATGCTGATGCGATACAGGTTTTCGCCAACTGGCGTATCCTGTCCGCCCGCCCCTCATCCGAAGACGAAGCTACAGCCCCTCATAAGCTTTACGGCCATATCGCCGCTGACGCGGATTATTCGGTCGGGCATTGGCTGCGCGAACTGCAACCACTGCTTGCCTCGGCGTCACGCCCGATCATCGTCGGTGGCACGGGTCTTTATTTTACCGCGCTGACCGAGGGGTTGGCCGACATACCCTCCACACCAGCCGAAATCCGAAGCGCAGCAGATACGCTCCTGCGGGAAAAGGGCCTTGATGCAATGTTGGCACAGGTGGACGATGCCACACGTCAACGTATCGACATTCAAAACCCGATGCGGGTTCAGCGCGCCTGGGAGGTTTTACGTACAACCGGCAAGGGTCTGGTCAATTGGCAAGATCAGACACCACCACCCCTCTTGCCGCTCTCTCAAACGACGGCGATTCTGTTTGACACCGACAAAGACTGGCTGAACGCAAGGATCGCGGACCGGTTCGATCAAATGCTGGACCAGGGTGCGCTTCAGGAAGCCAAAACCAACCTGGCTAACTGGAACCCGTCGCGCTTGTCGTCAAAGGCCATCGGTGCGCCGGAACTGATCGCCCATCTCAACGGAGAGGTGTCACTGGACCAGGCGCGAACGCGCGCCACCATTGCCACACGGCAATTCGCCAAACGGCAACGAACGTGGTTTCGTGCCCGCATGCGCGGTTGGACGCCGATCGATCCATTAGCTCTTTGACATAGCCTGCTGAAATAATTGATAAACCCGTACCATTCGCTAGACTATTCCTATCCCCAACACCCGGCCCGAATTTGGCATGCCTCATCGGATACGCATACAGACTTTAACCCAATGGGCCGACGGTGCCCCTTGGCGTTGGGAGCTGCAACACAGCCTCGATACCCATGCCTTCATCTGGATCACCCGTGGCCAGGGGGTGTGTACAATCGAGGGGCGCAGGCGCGGTGTGGGCGTTCATAATGCCTTCGCTTTGCCCGCGAAGTCATTGTTTTCATTTGATCTTGGAAAGCAGGTCTTTGGGCTTATCACGCTTATTCCGGCGGGCAGCCCAATCCTGATGCCGGACGAATCTCAGCATCTGCGCATTCGCGACGCCCAACCCCAGGCTGAACTGACCGCGATTCTCGACGCGCTTCAACGCGAACAGAATAGCACCCGCGCTTTCGCGGATGAGGCCATGCAGGCTCACGCGCACCTCCTGACCGTCTGGTTACGGCGCGCCATGATCATGCAAGACGCTCTGCCGCAAAAACCCAACGCCGCTGAAAACCTTCTCCGGGCCTTTTCCGCCCTGATCGAACGTGACTACCAAAGCGGCAAGCCGATGGCAGATTACGCCCGGGCGCTTGGTGTGACGCCAACTCATCTGACACGATGCTGCCGCCAGTGTTGCGGATTGACGGCCGCCGACATGCTGACCCAACGCACGGTCCACGCCGCCCGCGAGTTGCTGGAGAGCAGCAGCGACCCAATTCAGAACATCGCGTCTCGGCTGGGTTTCAATAGCGCCGCTTATTTTTCTCGTTTCATCCTGCAAAACACCGGTCAAACCCCGTCTGGCCTGCGCAAGAGCAAATCCCGCAAACCGGTACTGGTCGACTAGGTTCCAGCCCGAAACACTCCGAATTTTGTGATTGATACGTTGTCCCTGAAAAGCAGTCAGCTGCCCCAAATAATACGGACGTAGTTCTTGGTTTCTTTGTAGGGCGGCACGCCGCCATATTTCTTAACCGCTGCGGGCCCGGCATTATAAGCCGCCAGCGCCAGGCGCCAGGATCCGAACGTCTGGTACTGTTCGGCAAGATAGCGCGCGCCACCTTCCAGGTTTTCGTAAGGGTCATGCGGATTGACCCGCAACTTCCGGGCCGTTCCGGGCATCAGTTGCGCCAGACCAATCGCGCCTTTATGAGAGAGCGCTTTTGGTTTCCATCCGGATTCCTGTTGAACAAGTCGCAGGAACAAATCGCTTGGTACGCCATGACGGCGCGCCGCATCCTTCGCCATTTGCAGGTACTGCCCGCGATATTTGCCCACATAAGATGCGGTTGATTCGTCGCCCCATTTCGTTGGCGTAATCACCTTTTGCGGCTTCAGGCGCACCGAGTTGTTGTATTGCTGACGTGCCCGGTTATCCAGCACGCTGGTTTGCGATTTAAACAATTTGGCCCGTGATTTCGTTGATAACGTCTCGGCGATACCGCCCGAGGGCAATGCCACCCCTAAAGCCAAAACCCCAGCCACAATCTTTTGCATACCTGTCACAGCCCCAACCGCATTTTTGAGCAATATAGCCGGTTTAAAGAAAATATCCAGATTTGCCCGCAACTTCGGCCCCATCTCGCCAGATCGAAAGAAATTGTTAAGCGTTTCGGCTTTCCTTCAAGCGCAGGAGATGATGTAACCTCCGCTAACCAAAATAAGACTGCAAACGACAAGGAGGTCAAAATGGCCGGATCGGTAAACAAGGTAATCATTCTGGGTAATCTGGGCCGCGACCCCGAAGTGCGGACATTTCAGAATGGCGGCAAGGTTTGCAATCTGCGGATCGCCACCTCTGAAACTTGGAAAGACCGAAATACCGGCGAACGCCGCGAACGCACGGAATGGCATACGGTTGCGATCTTTTCCGAAGGTCTGGTGCGCGTGTGCGAGCAGTACCTGCGCAAAGGATCAAAGGTTTATATCGAGGGCAAACTCCAAACCCGCAAATGGCAGGACCAATCCGGTCAGGACCGGTACTCCACCGAAGTCGTATTGCAGGGCTTTGATGGCACGCTGGTCATGCTAGATGGTCGTGGCGAAGGCGGCGGTGGTGGTGGCGGCTACGGCGGGGGCCAGGGTGGCTATGACAGCGGCCCATCACAAGGTGACCCGATGGGCGGCGGTGCGCCGTCAAGCGACATCGACGACGAAATTCCGTTCTGATCTGTTTGAGAGTTCAGCAGGACAAGGCCGCCCATTCATGGGCGGCCTTTTTTGTTAGAACAGCATGTCGGCGACTGTTAAAAAGACAGAGACCGGAACGCTGAGGGCAACCGCCAGAAGGAGCGCGGCACCAAGGGTTGGACGCGGGGCTGGTGCATAAACCCCAAGGACGTGGTGTTTTTTATATGCCATAGCCTCGATTAACCACGAATTAGGTTTTCATTCGGTTAATCGGAACATGGAATTTCACCGATCCCCCCCAGAGAATTTTCCATGCCTTCCCTGTGCCCTGCAACAAACAGAAGGCTACGCTGTGGCAATCCGTGAACTGGGCGCCTCGGTGGACACTGTTTTCGCCTATGAAGGCACAACGCCCATCGCCAAAGTTCAGGTTGTGACCCGGCAATTCGGCCCGCTGAACATTGCCTGGCTTCCACGGGGGCCGGTCTGGGCCGGCACCTCATCAAAAGATCGTTCCAATGTTGTCCGGGAATTGCCGAATGCACTGGACACGCGGGCAATATGGGTCATTGCGCCCGAAACCCCGGAAGATGCGCATTATTTTCCGCACACAGCCCTGATGTCCTCGCAACATGTCGCAGAAATCGACCTGAAAGCGGGCCCTGATACCCTTCTTGCAGCGCAACACGGGAAATGGCGCAACCGCCTGCGCCGCGCCCAGAACGCGGATTTGCGCGTCATGCACCGACCTTTCAAGACAGATCGTGATATGCCGCTGCTGATCCATGAAGCCACTCAGCGCATGCAACGGCAATACAAGGCGCTGCCGCCTGGGTTTATACGCGCCTGGGTGCAGGCAAATCCGAAAGCCAGTCGTCTGTTCACGATTTTTCAGGGCGAAAAGGCGTTGGCGTATCTGCTGATACTTCTTCACAAACCTGTCGCCACCTATCATATCGGTTGGACCGGTGCGGACGGGCGACGCCTATCCGCACACAACCTCGGCCTCTGGGAAGCAATGAATTGGCTCTCTCAGAAAGGGTATGAGCGTTTCGACCTTGGCAGCGTTGATACCCAACACGCCGCCGGACTGGCGCGGTTCAAAATCGGGAGCGGTGCTAACGTCCGCCCCCTTGGGCCAACCTGCCTCCACCTGCCGCGGCTGACCCGGCGGCGACGCATCCGCCACGACGCCGCGTGAAACACGCTCACCTGTCGAATTGCCTCTGGCCTTTAGTCGCAACGGCGTATAGGGCGCGGGCAAACAACCCAAGGACACGTCCCAATGGATATGCGCAACATCGCCATTATTGCCCATGTCGACCACGGCAAAACCACGCTGGTCGATGAGCTGCTGAAACAATCCGGAGCTTTCCGTGAAAATCAGGCAGTGGATGAGCGCGCGATGGACAGCAACGATCTTGAGCGGGAACGCGGCATCACCATCTTTGCCAAGCCCACCAGTGTCGAATGGAAGGGCACGCGCATCAACATCGTCGACACCCCCGGCCACGCCGATTTCGGCGGCGAGGTTGAGCGTATCCTGAGCATGGTCGATGGCGTGGTGCTGTTGGTTGACGCCGCCGAAGGTCCGATGCCGCAAACCAAATTCGTGACCTCCAAGGCGCTTGCGCTTGGTCTGCGCCCCATCGTGGTCCTCAACAAAGTGGATAAGCCCGATGCGGAACCTGATCGCGCGCTGGATGAATGCTTTGACCTTTTTGCCAATCTCGATGCGTCCGAGGATCAGCTTGATTTCCCGCATATGTACGCTTCGGGCCGATCCGGCTGGGCCGATCATGATCTTGACGGGCCACGCAAGGATCTGACGGCGCTGTTCGATCTGATCGTCAACCACGTCCCTGCCCCGCGCCAGATCGCCCGCCAGAACGAGGATTTCACGATGCTGGCGACCACGCTGGGCAGTGATCCCTTTGTGGGTCGCATCCTTACTGGGCGTGTCGAATCGGGCAAGCTCAGGGTCGGCGCCACGGTTCAGGCACTGACACGCGTCGGGCAGAAGATCGAACAGTTCCGCGTGACCCGCATTCAGGCGTTCCGGGGTCTGGCAACGCAGGACATCGAAGAAGCCAGCGCAGGCGATATCGTTACGCTGGCGGGCATGTCCAAGGCGACCGTGGCCGATACGATCTGTGCGCTGGCAGTTGATGTACCGCTTGAGGCACAGCCCATCGATCCGCCGACAATCACCGTCACATTCGGCATTAATGACAGCCCTCTGGCTGGTCGGGACGGCAAAAAAGTGCAGTCCCGTGTGATCCGCGACCGCCTGCTGAAAGAGGCCGAATCCAACGTCGCCATCCGTATCACCGACACGCCCGGCGGTGACGCCTTTGAGGTCGCCGGTCGTGGAGAATTGCAGATGGGTGTGCTGATTGAAAACATGCGCCGCGAGGGATTTGAACTCTCGATCTCGCGTCCGCAGGTTCTGATGCGCGAAGACGATGACGGTAACCGCCTCGAACCCATCGAAGAAGTGACCATCGACGTCGATGACGAATATTCAGGCGCGGTCATTGAAAAGATTACCGGTCCCCGCAAGGGCGAACTGGCCGAGATGAAACCGGCAGGTGCGGGCAAAACCCGCATCATCGCGCATGTACCCTCGCGTGGTCTGATCGGATACCATGGCGAGTTTCTGACCGACACCCGTGGCACCGGTGTTCTCAACCGCGTATTCCACGGTTGGGCCCCGCATAAAGGTGCCATTCCGGGCCGGCGCGCAGGGGTCCTGATCTCGATGGAAAACGGCGAATCCGTCGCGTACGCGCTGTGGAATCTCGAAGACCGCGGCAAGATGTTCATCGGCGCGCAGGCCAAGATCTACACCGGCATGATCATTGGCGAACACAGCCGTGAAAACGACCTTGAAGTGAACCCGCTGAAGGGTAAAAAACTGACCAACGTCCGCGCAAGCGGAACCGACGAAGCCGTGCGCCTGACCACCCCGGTCATCATGAGTCTGGAACAGGCCATCGCCTATATCGACGACGATGAACTGGTCGAGGTCACGCCAAACGCCATCCGCCTGCGCAAGCGCTATCTCGACCCGCACGAACGTAAACGAAGGTCAAAAACAAGCTGACCGAGGCCACCTCTTTGAACTTTTGCAGCTTGAAATTGCGTCAGTCGTCGGTCTCGACAACCACGATCTCCCGCTCTGCGGCTTCTTTGGCCCAAACCACCGCTTCCTGATAGCGAGGATCATTATAGGCTGCCTGCGCCGCGTCCACAGATGGGAACCGCGCCACGACATTGCGCGAACGGCCCCGCCCTTCAAGCTGCTCGACCCGCCCACCACGGGCAATGAAAACACCGCCATGTTCGGGGATCACGACCGAGGCCACATCGATATATTTCGCATAAAGCTCAGCGTCGTTCACATCGACCCGTGCGATCCAGAGTGCTGCCATTTTATCCTCCCACTACTGCGCTTGCGGCCTTGATCGCCGCATCTGCATTTGCCACGTCCTTGCCACCGCCCTGAGCCATGTCCGGACGGCCGCCGCCGCCTTTGCCGCCAAGCTCAGGCACCGCCGCGCGCACCAGATCGACCGCAGAAAGTTCACCCTTGAGGTCATCGGTAACGCCCGCTGCGACCGCCACCTTGTCTCCGGTATCGGCAATCAGCAGCACCGCGCCTGACCCAAGCCGCGCCTTGTGCTCGTCGATCAGCGACGGCAGATCCTTGCCCGACACGCCGCTGAGCACCTGCGCCAGGAACTTGACGCCGTTGATCTCCTGCGCCTCGGGGCCATCACCTTGCCCTGCACCTCCGGCCATCGCCAGTTCGCGGCGCAACTGTGCGACCTCGTTGGACAGTGCCTTGCGCTCGTCCATCAGCGCCTTGATCCGCGTGACGACATCCTGCGGCTGCGCCTTCAACTCACCGGCCAGGGCTGTCATCCGCCGGTCCTGCTCGCTCAGATAGCGGAACGCCTCAGCGCCTGTCAGCGCCTCGATCCGGCGCACCCCGGCGCTAGACGCAGAATCGCCCAATGCCACGAAAAGGCCGATATCGCCGGTCTGACGCACATGGGTGCCACCGCAAAGCTCGATCGAATAGGTCTGCCCGTCCAGGCCTTTGCCGGACCCCTCTTCGACACCCATCGACACCACGCGCACCTCGTCACCGTATTTCTCGCCAAAAAGCGCCTGCGCCCCAAGCGCACGCGCGTCATCGGGGGTCATGATCCGGGTCTCGACCGGCGCGTTCTGCCGGATGAAATCATTCACCTCGGTTTCAACCTGCATCAGTTCCGCGGCGCTCAGCGCTTTGGCATGGCTGAAATCGAACCGCAGGCGATCCTCGGCATTCAGCGACCCGCGCTGCGCCACATGATCGCCCAGGGCCTTGCGCAATGCTTCGTGCAACAGATGCGTTGCCGAGTGATTGGCGCGGATGGAAGTCCGCCGCGCGTGGTCGACTTCTAACTGCGCCGCCTGACCTTTCGAAATCTCACCCTCGGTGACCTCCGCCAGATGAATGAACACCCCGGCCGCTTTTTTCGTGTCGGTGATCCGCGCCAGCCCACTTTCGGTTCGGATTTCGCCGCTATCGCCAACCTGACCACCGGATTCCGCGTAAAAAGGCGACTGGTTCAACGCGATCTGCACGGTTTCACCGGTGTTCGCACTGTCCAACGGGGCACCGTCGCGCACCAGCGCGATGATCTGCCCTTCGGCCACTTCGGTGTCATACCCCAGAAAATCGGTTGTGCCGCTTTCCTCGGCAATATCGAACCAGATGGTCGAATCCGCCGCTTCACCCGTACCGGCCCATGCCGCACGCGCCTTGGCCTTCTGCTCGGCCATGGCGGTGTCAAAACCATCAGTGTCCACCTCCCGGCCCTTTTCGCGCAGCGCGTCCTGTGTCAGGTCCAGCGGAAAGCCATAGGTGTCATACAGCTTGAACGCCGTTTGCCCCGGCAGCGCCGCATCCTCAGGCAAATCACCCAACTCGTCCTCAAGCAGTTTCAGCCCGCGATCCAAGGTCGTCTTGAACCGGGTTTCCTCCAGCTTCAGCGTTTCTTCGATCAGCGCCTGTGCCCGCCCCAACTCCGGGAAGGCCTGGCCCATCTGCGTGACCAGCGCAGGCACCAACTGATGCATGACCGGGTCTTTTGCGCCCAGCAGATGGGCGTGCCGCATCGCCCGGCGCATGATCCGGCGCAGCACATAGCCCCGCCCCTCGTTCGACGGCATCACCCCATCGGCAATCAGGAACGAGGTCGAGCGCAGGTGATCCGCGATCACCCGGTGATGCACATTGCCCGGCCCGTCCGGATCCTGGCTGGTGACATGCGCACTAGCCTCGATCAGGCTGCGCATCAGGTCGGTGTCATAATTGTCATGCTTGCCCTGCAGCAGCGCGCCGATCCGTTCCAGCCCCATGCCGGTGTCGATCGACTGCATCTCAAGATCAATCTGAGAACCGTCCTCGAACCGTTCATTCTGCATGAAAACCAGGTTCCAGATCTCGATGAACCGGTCACCATCTTCCTCGGCGCTGCCCGGCGGCCCACCCCAGATATCCGGGCCGTGATCATAGAAAATCTCGGTACAGGGGCCGCAGGGACCGGTCGCGCCCATTGACCAGAAATTATCATCGGTCGCGATGCGAATGATCCGGTCATCCGGCAGACCGGCATATTTCTTCCAGATTTCCGCCGCCTCATCATCGGTATGGTAGATCGTCACCAGCAGCTTGGACTTGTCCAGCTCGAAATCCTTGGTCAGCAAGTCCCAGGCATACGGGATCGCCTGTTCCTTGAAATAATCGCCAAAGCTGAAATTCCCCAGCATTTCGAAAAACGTGTGGTGGCGTGCGGTATAGCCCACATTGTCCAGATCGTTATGTTTGCCACCCGCGCGCACACATTTCTGGCTGGTTGACGCACGTTTGTAGTCGCGATGCTCAACCCCAGTGAACAGGTTCTTGAACTGCACCATGCCCGAATTGGTGAACATCAGCGTCGGGTCGTTGCGCGGCACCAAAGGCGAGCTTTCGACGATCGCATGATCGTTACGTTCAAAGAAATTCAGAAAGGTCGATCGGATTTCGTTCAGCGTCGGCATGGATATCTCTTTTTCGGCAAAAATGGCCCGGCGTCCCGATGATTTATCCCTGCCCGTGACCCATGTCCACCGCAAGAAAAAGCCCGGGTTGCGGCCCGGGCTTTGCATTATCAGATTTTGGCGGCGTTATGCTTCTAGGATATCGTCATCCGTTTCTTTTTTTGCGGCATCCGCTTCGCCGTCGGGCATATCGAAATCAAGCCCGTGCGCCGCGCGAATCTTATCTTCGATCTCATAGGCAATGCGGCCGTTTTCCTTCAGGAAAGTCTTGGCGTTTTCGCGCCCCTGGCCGATACGCTCATCGCCGTAGCTGAACCAGCTTCCCGATTTCTCGACCACACCGGCCTTGACGCCCAGATCCAGCAACTCGCCCATCTTGCTGATGCCTTCCCCATACATGATGTCGAATTCCACCTGCTTGAACGGCGGTGCCACCTTGTTCTTGACCACCTTGACACGGGTGGCGTTGCCGACCACCTCGTCGCGATCCTTGAGCGCGCCAATCCGGCGAATATCCAGCCGGACCGAGCTGTAGAATTTCAGCGCATTACCACCGGTCGTGGTCTCGGGGCTGCCGAACATCACGCCGATTTTCATCCGGATTTGGTTGATGAAGACCACCGTGCATTTGGTGCGGTTGATCGACCCGGTCAGCTTGCGCATGGCCTGACTCATCAGGCGGGCATGAACGCCAACACTGCTGTCCCCCATCTCGCCTTCAAGTTCGGATTTCGGGGTCAGGGCCGCCACGGAATCGACCACAATCATGCTGACCGCGCCCGAGCGCACCAGCGTATCGACGATCTCAAGCGACTGCTCTCCGGTATCGGGTTGCGAGATCAGCAATTCATCCAGATCAACCCCCAGCTTGCGGGCATAGATCGGATCCAAAGCGTGTTCGGCATCGACAAAGGCGCAGACACCGCCTTTTTTCTGCTCTTCCGCGATGCAATGTAGCGTCAGCGTGGTCTTGCCTGAACTTTCCGGGCCATAGATTTCGACAATGCGGCCTTTTGGCAATCCACCGATGCCAAGGGCAATGTCCAGCCCGAGCGACCCGGTCGAGGTAGACTCGATATCCTGCGCGGGATTGTCCGCGCCAAGCTTCATGATCGAGCCTTTGCCGAACTGCCGTTCGATCTGCGCGAGCGCGCTGTCGAGCGCCTTTTGCTTGTCCGTGCTTTTCTTGCTGTCCATTGCGAGTAAATCTGCCGTTGCCATTGTTATGCTTCCTTATTCCACACCCTGTTGCGGGCGGCAATCGCTGCCTTGTTCACCTCTTGTTCTCATGTGTATGCAGACAAAAAGAGAACATTTCAAGAAAATTGTTCGTATCTCCACTTTTTCCAACAACGGTTAAAGAGTCGTTTACGAAAACTTGAAAATCTCCCCGCGAAGGGGAAGCGCCGGAAATGCTCGTGTTTTCAAATGCCAGGTTAGTCATCATGTCGGTTCCCAAAACCGGCTCCACCGCGTATCAGCAGGCCCTCGCGCCGCTGGCGTCGATGACAATCAGTGGACCGCCTGATCTGAAACACGCGCCGATTTATCGTTACAACCGGTTTTTTCGTCCCATGTTCGAGAAATTTGTCGACGGAAACATGGATATTCTGGCAGTCGTGCGCGAACCCGTCAGCTGGCTTGGCAGTTGGTACAGATACCGTCAGCGCCCCGAGATGGAGGGATTGTCGAACGCCACACATGGCATCAGTTTCGATGATTTCGTACTTGCCTATTCCAGACAAAAAAAACCCGCCTTCGCAAATGTCGGGTCGCAGGCACGTTTCCTCAGGCCAACCCCAAATGGCACAGCCGCGCGGTATCTGTTCCGATATGAAGACCAGGCCGGTTTGATTGAATTTCTGGAGCACCGGCTGGAAACCAAGATCACGACTTTTCCCGCCAATGTCTCCCCCGGGGTCACACCCCCGCTTTCAACCGGGGTTGAGATCAAGCTGCGTCGCGTTGCCTCGGATGATTTTCAGCTATGGGAAAGTATAGAGCCCGGCGGCACCTACGGCTCCCTTCTCGCTTCAGCTTAGCTGCCGCTGTACCGTTTCCGTCAGCTCAGTCAGTGAAAACGGTTTCGGCAGGAAGACCGAGTTCGGAATTTTCGACTGCGTATCGCCAAAGGTTTCTTCGGCATAGCCTGACACGAAAACAACGCTGACATCCGGCCGTTGTTTCAACGCTTTCTGAACCCAGCTGGGGCCATCAATACCTGGCATCACGACGTCGGTAACAAAGACGTCAATGTCCAACCCATCATCCTCAAGAAGCTCAAGGGCATCTTCGGCTGATTCCGCCTCAAGCACCGTGAAGCCCCGCAGTTGCAATGCACGGCTGGCAAAGGCCCTGACCGGGGCTTCATCCTCGACCAGCAGCACAACGCCTTCGGCTGGCGCATCGTTTGCCACCACGGCCTCGGATTTGACCGGTTTTTCTTCAACCACATCATGGGCCGGCAGCAACAGTTGAAAACTGGTGCCCGCGCCCAGCGTACTGTCGACGAAAATGAACCCGCCGGTTTGCTTGATGATACCATAGGCGGTTGACAGGCCCAGCCCTGTCCCCTCGCCCGTGCGTTTGGTGGTGAAGAACGGCTCGAACACTTTTTGCAGCTTGTCCGCGGCGATACCTGTGCCCTGATCAACCACTTTGACCGACACGTAACGTCCGGGTGCCACAACCGCGCGGTCGCGGCGCAGTGGCTCTTCGAGGATCATGTTTTCCGTTTCGATGCGGATATCACCACCCTGCGGCATGGCATCACGGGCATTGACCACAAGGTTCATCAAAACCTGCTCCAGTTGCCGTTTGTCCGCGCGAATGGCAGATAGCATCGGGTCATGGCTCAGCGACAGCGTCACCTTCTCACCAACCAGTCGGTTGAGCAGATGTGTCAGATCAGACAATGCATCGCGCAGGTCCATCACCTCGGGCCGCAGTGTTTGCTTTCTCGAATAGGCCAGCAATTGCCCGACCAAGGCAGCCGCCCGATTGGCATTCTGGTTAATCTGGATCAGATCGCTGTAATCCGCATCCCCCTCATCGTGACGCAGCAGCAACAGGTCGCAATGCCCGGAAATCGCCGTCAGCAGGTTGTTGAAATCATGCGCAACACCACCGGCAAGCTGGCCAATGGCCTGCATTTTCTGGCTTTGCACAAACTGCGCCTCAAGCGATTTCAACTCCGTTGCATCGTTCAGAACAGCGATCAGAACGGTTTCACCATCCTCTTTCGCGCGGTTCAGCGTGACCTGAACGAAAACCTCCCGGTCCTCCCGCTTCACGCGCAGGAATTCCGAATGGACCGTGCCGCGCCCCACCGCCGCATCGTCCAGCCAATCCGAGATTGACCGTCCCAGGCCTTCCATCAGATCGCCAAGCAGTTTGTCACCACAGCTTTCGACGCCCAGCAGATCACGAGCCTGACGGTTCGAAAGCTGCACGGCCCCGTCCCGGGACAATTTCAGCAATGGCACCGGCATTTCGTCAAAAAAGGCCCAGCCATCGGGCTGTCTTTCTGCCGCCGCCACGCCGGGCAGCAAAAACACCTCGCGCCGTCCGGCTGTCCCTTCCAGTTCGACAACCAGGCAGGACGCCGTCCCATCGGGCGTGTTGATATCGTTCAGCTGACCAGACCGCATCGGCAATTTCGGGCAGATCCGGTCAAGGTTTCGCGCCCTTTCGCCAATCAGCTCGCGCGCCGCCGTGTTCATGAACAAGACCGCATCGTTGCGACCAACCGTCAGCATCGGCAACGGTACCGGGTCTCCGCTCCGTTGCGGGCGATCTGCCGATTTCTCGATCCGCCAGAGGAAATTCCCGTTGCCGACACGGTGAACGCCCAGCCGCAAATGACCCAGTCGCGTAACAACGTCTTCATGCGCCGACCCGGTTGAGCGGGCGCGCGATTCCATTCGGAACAAGATCGCGCCGGGATTGGCCAAGACCTTTTGCAGCGCGCCGGCCAGCGTCTGTGCCTCATCGGCCGAATAGGCGCGCACGGCGGCCGGATTGTGACAAATGATCTTGCGGTCTTCCGAGGTCACGATCGTCGGGGCTGAATCCGCTTCGATCAATTGGGCAACAGATCCGCTCATCCCGCGCCCCGCTGCGCCACCAAAGCCGGTCGCAATGCCGCTCCAGGCGGCAATCACTGTCAGGGTGCCCGCGATGGCGGCCAGTGCCAGCTGTGAAATCCCGGTGGGCATGAACCATGCGGCGACGGCAAACCCGATAGCGGCAATCGCAACGATCAAGGCACGAGACCGAAATTGAATTGCCGCGCGCCGGATGGGTCCCAAGGTGGTTGCTGTAAAGGCCAAAATCAGTGTTCCAGTTATCGTTCCATTAAGCCGTTATTGTCGCAAAAGACTTAACTCTGACTTAACGGATACTTCCGAAACACGTCAAGGTTGCAAGGATTTAATTTTAGTTTCTCGATAGCTGTGTCAGGAAAAACCCATCGCCCATTTCGGACATCTGCCAGCGGCGCTGCACGTCGACACGCCAGACCGGATTCCTCTCCAGAAACGCGGCCACACGATCCTCGTTTTCGCAGTTCAGCAAAGAACAGGTGGCATAGACAATCCGCCCCCCGGGGCTGACCAAATGAGCGGCACGATCAAGTATGTCGTCCTGGGTTGCGTTCAACGCCTCCAGATCAGTGGCGCTCAGACGCCATTTGGCATCCGGGTTGCGCCGCCAGGTCCCACTGCCCGAACAAGGCACGTCGCAGAGGACCAGATCATAACCCTGATCATCCAACGCGCTGCCGTCCACGATCTTGACCGTGACGCCCGCACGTCTGGCCCGTGCTGGCAGGTCCTTCATACGTTGCGCGGCGGCATCATGGGCATGCCATTTCGCCTCCGCTCGCGCCGCAAGCGCCAACACCTTGCCACCCCCACCGGCGCAATAGTCAAGCACCCGCGCGCCCTGAGGGATGTCCATCATCTCCATCGCGGCCTGGCTTGATCCGTCCTGCAATTCGACCAGACCTTCAAGATACGCCGCAGAGGATGAGACGCGTCGCGCGCCGTCAAGAACGCTCAGTGCCGTGCTGGCCACGGAAACGGGCCTGACCGCGACGCCGTGGCCGGACAAGGCCGTGACTGCCTGCTCGACAGATGCTTTGCGGAGATTCACACGCAGCATGACCGGCGCCCGGTCTTTCATCATCCCTGTGACGATTTCTGCGTTACCTTCGCTACCCAGAGAATTGATAAATAACGGAATTAGCCAATCAGGAATATCCATGCGGTCCCCCGCATACCGGGGCGGTCCTCCCACCTCCAATTCCGCCTGTGTCAGCCGATCCGGCGCATGACCCTCGCCCGAGAATATCTCGGCAGGATCCCCCCCCGCGGCACGCAAAGCGCCGATCATCACCCCCCGTCCGGTATTCGCCCCCCCCAGACACGCATAAGACCGCAAACACCTTAATGCCTGAAATACGTGATCGCGTACCGCTGCCCGATCTTTGGAACCGGCAAATCTGGACCGACGCGCCCAACCGGTGATCGCACGTTCAGCAGGCGCGCCATCCCTGATCTCATCCAGCAGGTCAATCGCCGCCTGAACTCTTGCGCCGGGCGTCATTAAATTACCTTAATATCGCCGCGTAAGATATTAATATATAATAACTTACCCAACACGATAATTAGGGCTTTCCCGTGTAATCTGCACATCATGCACATGGCTTTCGCGCAGGCCCGCCCCGGTGATCTTGACGAATTCGCATTGCGACCGCATCGTCGGAACCGTAGCGCAGCCGGTATAGCCCATCGCTGCCCGCAAACCGCCCACCAGCTGATGAATCACGCCACCGGCGGGGCCTTTATAGGGCACCTGCCCCTCGATGCCTTCCGGCACCAGCTTGTCACTGGCGGCATCCTTCTGGAAATAGCGGTCGGCACTGCCCCGCGCCATCGCGCCCAAACTGCCCATCCCGCGATAGGATTTGAACGAGCGACCCTGGTAAAGGATCACCTCGCCGGGGGATTCGTCAGTGCCCGCCAGCATCGAGCCGACCATCGCACAGGACGCGCCCGCCGCAATCGCCTTGGCAAAATCACCGGAAAACTTGATGCCGCCATCGGCAATCACCGGCACGTCACCGGCCCCGCTGGCACAATCCAAGATCGCAGTCAGCTGCGGCACGCCGACGCCCGCCACCATCCGCGTCGTACAAATGCTGCCCGGCCCGATCCCGACCTTGACCGCATCGGCTCCGGCACCGATCAGCGCGCGTGTGGCCTCGGCCGTGGCCACGTTACCGGCAACGATCTGCACCTCGTTCGACAGTTTCTTGGCCCGCTCAACCGCCAGCGCCACCCCTTCGGAGTGGCCATGCGCCGTGTCAATCACGATCATGTCGACCCCGGCATCGACCAGCGCGGCAGAACGCTCGAACCCCGCATCGCCCACGGTCGACGCAGCCGCCACCCGCAGCCGCCCAAGACCGTCCTTGCACGCATGTGGGTTCAAAACGGCCTGCTCACTGTCTTTCAGCGTCAACAGCCCGGTCAGCTTGCCCTTGCCATCGGTCACCAGCAGTTTTTCGATCCGGCGCGCCTTCATCAGGCTTTTCGCCTCGTCCAGGTCGGCGGGCTCCTGCAGCATCGCCAGATTATCGCTGGTCATCATTACCCGCACCGGTGTGGCGTCATCTTCGGCAAAGCGCATGTCGCGGTTGGTCACGATGCCCACAACCCGCCCCGCGTCATCGACCACAGGAAAACCGCTGACGCGGTAACGCGCCTGCAGTTCCTTGGCATCGGCCAGGGTTTGATCTGCGGTCAGGGTAATGGGATTATAAACGATGCCGGATTCGAACCGTTTGACCAGCCGGACCTGCCGCGCCTGTTCCTCGGCATCCAGATTGCGGTGAATGACGCCCATGCCGCCCGCCTGCGCCATGCAGATCGCCATTTGCGATTCCGTGACCGTGTCCATCGCGGAACTCAGCAGTGGAATATTGAGGTCAATCGAGCGTGTCGCCCGCGTTCGCGTATCCGCCGTATTGGGCAGCACACTGGATGCAGCGGGTACCAGCAGAACATCATCGAAGGTCAGCGCCTCACGAATCTCCATCACGTTTCTCCATGAACAGATCGTTTGGCGCTTCCCTATTACACGGCCTGCGGGGAATGGAAAGGGGCAGCATGTCCGCCGCGCTTTTTTGCCTCGACCCTCGCCAAAACCTGCCACTTTAGAAGGCACAAAACCGACAGGCAGATAAACATGACGCTGAGATGTAATTTTATGCCGGTTGCGACCTTTCTTGTGTCGCATGCCAAACTATGATCTGCGGCAAGAGAACACCCTGGCTGAAAGGCACCCGGCATGAGCAACGATCCCCTTGTCGTTTTCACCCCTTCTGGCAAGCGCGGCCATTTCCCCAAAGGCACGCCGGTTCTGACCGCCGCGCGGCAACTTGGGGTCGATCTGGATTCGGTCTGCGGCGGGCGGGGCATCTGCTCGAAATGCCAGATCACCCCCAGCTATGGCGAGTTCTCGAAACACGGCGTCACGGTCGCCGACGATGCGCTTTCGGAATGGAATTCGGTCGAGCAACGCTATGACGACAAGCGCGGGCTGAAAAAGGGCCGCCGCCTGGGCTGTCAGGCGCAGGTCATGGGCGATATCGTCATTGACGTGCCCGCCGAAAGCCAGGTCCATAAACAGGTCGTGCGCAAACGGGCGGAGGCGCGCGATATCGTCATGAACCCCTCCACCCGGCTCTATTATGTCGAGGTTGAACAACCCGACATGCACGAACCCTCGGGTGATCTGGAACGGCTGGTTCGCGCACTGAAGGAACAATGGCAACTCGAAGGTGTCCGCGCCGATCTGCATATCCTGCACATGATGCAGCCCGCGCTGCGCAAGGGCGACTGGAAAGTGACCGTCGCGGTGCATCACGGCGACGACACCCACGTGCCCAAGATCATGCATATCTGGCCGGGCTATTACGAAGGCAAGGTTTACGGTCTGGCCGTCGATCTGGGCTCCACCACCATCGCCGCGCATCTCTGCGATCTGGCGAGTGGCGAGGTTGTGGCTTCCTCGGGCATCATGAACCCGCAGATCCGCTTTGGCGAAGACTTGATGAGCCGCGTCAGCTATTCGATGATGAACAAGGACGGCGCGGTCGAGATGACCCGCGCGGTGCGCGACGGCATGAACGCGCTCTTTGTCCAGATCGCCGCCGAGGCCGAGATTGACCGGACCCTGATCGTAGATGCGGTCTTCGTCTGCAACCCGGTCATGCACCACCTCTTCCTGGGCGTTGATCCGTTCGAACTGGGACAGGCGCCCTTTGCGCTGGCCACCTCCTCCTCGCTGCAACTGCGCGCGGCCGAGCTTGATCTTGAAATCCACCCCGGCGCGCGCGCCTATATCCTGCCCTGCATCGCGGGACATGTGGGCGCCGATGCCGCCGCCGTCGCACTGTCCGAAGCACCGGACAAATCCGAAGACCTGGTGCTGGTCGTCGATGTCGGCACCAATGCCGAAATCCTTCTGGGCAACAAGGACAAGGTGCTGGCCTGCTCGTCGCCGACCGGCCCGGCTTTCGAGGGCGCGCAGATCAGCTCGGGCCAGCGCGCCGCCCCCGGCGCCATCGAGCGCGTGGAAATCGACCCCGAGACGAAAGTGGCCCGCTTCAAGGTGATCGGTTGCGACCTCTGGTCGGACGAAGACGGCTTCGAGGCCGAAACCGCCACCACCGGCATCACCGGCATCTGTGGCTCGGGCATCATCGAAATGGTCGCCGAGATGCGCATTCATGGGCTGTTGGACGGCCCCGGCCTGATCGGATCGCCTGAACAAACCGGCACCGACCGCTGTTTCCTCGACGGCCGTACCTATTCTTATATGGTCTGGGACGGGTCAGCCGAGGGCGGCCCGGTGATCACCGTGACCAACCGCGACATCCGCGAGATTCAGATGGCGAAGGCCGCGCTGTATTCCGGCGCGCGCCTGCTGATGGACAAGTTCGGCGTCGACAAGGTGGACCGCGTGGTGCTGGCCGGCGCGTTTGGAGCCCATATCAGCCCGAAACACGCGATGGTGCTGGGCATGATCCCCGACGCCCCGCTTGACAAGGTGACCAGCGCCGGCAACGCCGCAGGCACCGGCGCGCGCATCGCCCTGCTCAACACCGAAGCCCGCAAGGAGATCGAGGCGACGGTCCACAACATTCACAAGATCGAGACCGCCATCGAACCGCGCTTTCAGGAGCATTTCGTCAACGCCTCGAACATCCCCAACTCGGTCGAGCCGTTCCCGATCCTGCACAGCATCGTCACCCTGCCGGACGTGAATTTCAACACCGGCGGGCGCGACAGCGGCGGAGAGGGCGAAGGCGGCGGCGGTCGCCGACGCAGACGCCGGGGCTAAGAACGCGACAAGCGCTTTTGCACCACATTGGTCAATTACCTCAATGTCTTGCCAGAACCCTTTACTGACCTGATGACGAGGTCGAGCGACAGCCTGTCAGGACATTCCGGCGCACGCGGCATAAGTCCGGGCGGGGTGTCGAGATCAAGTGATTACTAAGTCGGAAAATGACCAAAGGCCGCATTGAGCCCAAAGTGCCGAATTCTGCAGCGTGCGCGAATATCGGCGATGCGTAGGAAAGCCGACGTACCTTCGCCTACTTTGTCGCGGTCATGGTGCGACAGCCCGAATGCGGACACTAGAAAATTGCATTACATTGCCGGTTCGTTGACCTGAATTATTACCGCAAAGATTTTGCTCTTTTCAGTCTACAGCAAATGAGCGGGCGTCCATCGGAACAGGCTTTTCTCATATTCAGTGATCGATTTCGAAAGCCACTGCATGAACAGCTTTGCCGCTGGCCGAACCGGACCAGGTAGCGTGACAAGGTAATAGCCGATTTGCGGTATTGGATCATCGAACAGTGCCACGAGCTGTCCTGACTTCAACTCGTCAGAGATAAAGGCCGGTACCGTCGCTCCGATACCATCACCTCGGCGGATGCCATCCAGCAGCATGTTTCCTGGCATGCGAACCACTCTCCGATCCGCTTCGGGCGGGATTCCGACCTTTTCCAGCCACAGATCAAACTCGACCGACGCCTGTTCCTGAAGAAGAGTGAAATCAAGTAATTCTGCAGGACTCGTCAGCACCCGGTTTCCGATCAGTTCGCGGGACGCGACGACCGTCAGACAGCCGGGGAGCAGCATCTGCGAGACAAGCCCTGGCCAGTTTCCGGTTCCGTATCGGATGGCCATATCAATTCCGCCAGGAATAAGGTCGACAGCCTGGATCGTTGAATCGATCCTCAGTTCGATATTGGGGAATTCGTCAATGAACGTCGACAGGCGCGGCATCAGGAACGCGCTTGAAAACATCGGGGTCGCGCTGACCACCAGTGGTCGAACCGACTCTGCACTCGACACGCTCTCGGTCACGGAGGCCATTTCAGCGAAGGCTTCAAGCAGGCCAGCCGACAGGAATTCGCCTTGCGATGTCAGAGAAATGCCGTGCCGGGTACGAGTGATTAGCCGGGTGCCAAGATGCTGCTCGAGCCCGCGGATTTGTTGGCTGACTGCGGAATGGGTCACGTTCAGTGCCTCTGCCGCCCGGGTCAGATTTCGCAACTCGGCAGCGGCGGCGAAGGCTCTGAGAGAAGTCAACGAGGGAAGCGTGCGCCAATCCATAAGTTAGAACATCTTACAATATAGAAAAATTTACAACTATGTGATCCCCCGATGCCGGCGCATGCTGGCGCAGGAATTCATTGGCGGACATAGGAGGCTAACATCATGAAACTTGCTGTATTGGGACTGGGCAATATGGGTTCAGCTCTGGCGCATTGCCTGCTCAAGGCAGGCCACGATGTCAGTGTTTGGAACCGCACATCGGAAAAGGCAGAGGTTTTCGCTGAGGCTGGCGCCAGGATTTGCTCTTCACCGGATGATGCTGTTGCGACGTCTGATTTTGTCATCATCTGTATCAAGAGCCACAAGGAAACTGTTGAACTGGTCAACGGGCTGAGTGTTTCGCTAAAGAGTAAGACCATCTGCGACATGAGCACGGGCGATACCTCGGATGCCGATAGACTGGTCGCCATCCTTGAGAGACAGGGGGCCGGCTACATGCTGGGCATGATTAATGCCTATCCGTCCAGTATCGGTGGCGACGAAACCACAATCCTCACGGTGGGCAGTGCCGGAACCTGGGACCGCTATGGCGGCATCATCAGAGAATTGGGTGGAAAATCAACCCATGTTGGTGAGAAACCTGCAGCGCTTGCGGCGCTCTTCGCCGGGCTCTTCACGGTTCGGCAAGGGTTCATGTTCGGAATGATCTACGGTGCACTTGTCTGCCAGAAAGCGGGCATTCCGATGCAGGTTTATGCCGACCAACTCCCTGCCACGATCAAATTGGTCAAGGACTACCATGATCTCTTTGCCAGAACCGTTCCGGTCGAGGATTACGACAGTGCCGAAGCCTCCCTGAAGGTTTACGCGATGGCGCAAGACGATGCGTTGAAGACCTATCTCTCTCTTAATGCTCCCGCTGATTTCATTCGGTTGATGCACAACCGCACCAAGGCGGCTTGGGATGATGGCTATGGCGACAGACAGCTGACCTCACTGGTCCAACATATGACGGATGCCTGATGTCATAGGGCTCTAGCCGTCAAAAGCGGTCGTTCGGACCGATACCGTCAACGACAGCTTCGTCCGCATAGTCGACACCCTTTATCGCACGCCCCGTTAAGCCCGCCAAACACCGATCCCGGCACCGACGTAATACCGACAAAATACCGACGTTATACCGACATGGGTTTTTCAGCGTTTTCAGCGCGTTAACTTGATTCTACCGCGTTGGTTCCGGGGTCGTTGTTTTTTGCAGCCTGTTGACCTCAGTAATTCCCGGCCACGTATTTCGCGATGGCCCCGCCGCGCGAATTCACGTCCAGTTTCTGGTAGATCGCCTTGAGGTAATATTTGACCGTATTCTCGCTCAGCCCCAGCCGGGCTGAGATCTGGAAGTTGGTCAGATCGTTGACCAGCAGGCTCAGGATCTCATGTTCCCGCCGCGTCAGCGTGTCGGTGTTTTCAGATGTCAGGCGCTTCAAAATCTCGGTCGGTACGATCGAATGTCCGTCCACCAGCTTGCCCAAAATCTTCGGCAGGCTGACCAGGATCTGGCTCATCATGCAAACCGAATTTGCCCCGGATTTGATCGCCGTACGGATGAACGCAAACTCGGTATCCTCGGCCACCACGACCACCATGGCGCGGGGAAATTCCTTTTGCAGCATCCCCAACGCCAGCGTCAGATCGCAATCCGTCAACCGCACCCCCAGGATCACGATCGCCTTGCCGTCCACCGCTGTCAGCGCTTTTCTCAGGCTCGCCTGATCAGTGGCAAAGCATCCCAGTTTGACCTCGGGGATGCCCGATACAAGCGACCCGATACCCTGACAAACAATCACCTGCTTGTCGGCAACAATCACTTCCGGCTCTGATCCAATTCGATCCTGCATGTCCCCGTTACATCACCTTAACCACTTTTCCGAAATCCAATTTCCGACAGATAGACAGGCGAAACCGATGAAATCAAAGGAAAAATCAGTATGCATCTGCATGCCGCCCTTCCCTTGTACACACCGCGTCCCCCAACCGGGTAGTCCCGCCTACCCGTTCGTTGGCGACAGCGCGCTGCGGATCACCTCCCCCATCTGTCCGGGCGTACAAAACCGATCAAACCTGCCGATACTGGGCAAAAATCAGGAGTCACCCCATGTACGGCAATAATCACCTTTTCATCCCCGGCCCCACCAATGTACCCGAGCCTGTGCGTCAGGCAATGAACATTCCGATGGAGGATATGCGCGCGCCCGATTTCGGTGCCTTCACCAAGCCGCTGCTGGCCGATCTGAAAAGGGTGTATCGCACGGAAACCGGCACCGTGTTCCTGTATCCCTCCTCGGGCACGGGCATGTGGGAAACCGCCATCACCAACACGCTGAATGTCGGCGACAAGGTGCTGATGTCGCGTTTTGGTCAGTTCTCCCTGCTCTGGGTCGACATGGCCACGCGCCTCGGCCTCGATGTGGATCTCAGCGAGGTTGAATGGGGCAAAGGTGTCCCGGTCGAGGAATATGCCGAAAAGCTGGCGGCCGACAAGGAACACCAGATCAAGGCGGTTTTTGCCACCCAGAACGAAACCGCGACCGGCGTGAAATCCGACATCGCCGCCGTGCGCAAGGCGCTGGATGACGCGGGCCACCCTGCGTTGCTTTTCGTGGATGGCGTCAGCTCCATCGGCTCGGTCGAATTCGAGATGGATAAATGGGGCGTCGACTGCGCCGTGTCCGGCTCGCAAAAGGGCTTCATGCTGCCCGCTGGCCTGGGTATCCTCGGTGTCAGCGCAAAGGCGCTGGCCATGCGCGAAAACGCCAAGATGCCGCGCTGCTATTTCGACCTGCAGGACATGCTCAACCTCAATGGCGATGGCTATTTTCCCTATACCCCCGCGACCCAGCTTTTCCGCGGCCTGCGCGTGTCGCTCGACATGCTGATTGAGGCGGGGATGGAGAATGTCTGGGCCCGCCAAAGCTGGCTTGCCGCCGGTGTGCACAAGGCCGTCGCCGCCTGGGACGGCTGCGAACTGGTGGCGCGCGGCCCGGAATGGGCATCGGACACGGTGTCGGCCATCTATGCGCCCGAGGGCGTCGATGCGCGCGACGTGATCGCGGGCGCCTATAACAAGTACCAGACCTCGCTCGGCACCGGCCTCAACAAACTGATGGGCAAAGCCTTCCGCATCGGGCATCTTGGCTCTTTGAACCCGGTGATGCTGTGTGGCGCGATCTCGGCGGCCGAAATGGCCCTGCGCGATGCCGGTGCCAAGATCGAACCCGGCTCGGGCGTTGCCGCCGCGCAGGAACATTACCGCGAACACGCCGGTTAAGGAGGCCCCTATGAGCACCCCGAAAATACTTGTCACCCGTCGCTGGCCACAGGAAACGCTGGACCGCGTGGCCGAGGTGGGCGACGTCACCTTCCGCGATCCCGACACCACGATGAGCCAAGATGAATTCATGGCCGCGGCGCGCGAATATGACGTGATCATGCCCACCGTGTCCGACAAGATCCCGGCGGAATTCTACCCCGCCGCCAAAGGCAAGGTGAAGATCCTGGCCAGCTACGGCGTCGGTTACAACCATATCGACGTCGACGCCGCCCGCGCCAACGACATCGCGGTCACCAACACGCCCGACGTGCTGACCGATTGCACCGCCGATCTGGCGATGGGGCTGCTTCTGACCGCCGCGCGCCGCATCGGCGAGGGTGAGCGCGAAACCCGCGCGGGCAAGTGGGAAGGCTGGCGACCGACGCATATGATCGGCAAGAAGGTCTCGGGCGCAACGCTGGGCATCGTGGGCTTCGGCCGCATCGGTCAGGCGATGGCGAAACGTGCGCATTTCGGCTTTGGCATGAAGATCGTGTTCCAGGACGCCTGGGAGGTGCCCGATGACATCAAGGCCGCCGCCGGCAACGCCACCCAGCTCAGCAGCATCAACGAGGTCGCCGCGCATTCGGACTTCCTGTCGCTCCACTGCCCCGGCGGCGCCGACACGTTCAAGCTGATCAATGCCGAGGTTTTCGGCGCGATGAAAAAGGGCTGCATCCTGGTCAATTCGGCGCGCGGCGACGTGGTGGACGAAGACGCGCTGTTCGACGCACTTGACAGTGGCAAGCTGACGGCGGCGGGGCTGGATGTTTACATGGGTGAACCCGCGCTTGATCCGCGCTTCCTCAAGTACGAGAACATCGTTCTGGCCCCGCATCTGGGCAGCGCCACGGACGGCACCCGCAACGCGATGGGCCACCGCGCCATCGACAATCTCGAAGCATTCCTCGCCGGGGAAAAACCCCGCGATCTGGTGAGCTGACGAAAGCCCACTTACAACATTACCTCTGAACTTGGGCCGTGATCGACATCACGGCCCTTTTTTCGTGCTCGGATCGCCTTGCACTCAACCACAGATAATGTCCTAATCAAAAGGTGCAGAGCTTCCCAATGTGGTCCCGCCGCCCTCCCCAAGCCGCTTTGCCCCCAAAGACATATCAACCGACGAGGTTTGACCATGCGCATCGCCAAGAAATTCCTTATTTGCCTGACTGCCACTGCCCTCGCGGGTACTGCACTGGCCCAGGATCCTGCCCCCGAAATCGGCTATGGCTGGGAAGACAAGCATTCGGTCACTGCCAGCGATTTCATGGTCTCCGCCGCCAACCCGATCGCGGTACAGGCAGGCTACGATATCCTCGCCGATGGCGGCACGGCTGCGGATGCGATGATCGCGGTGCAACTGATGCTGAACCTGGTGGAGCCGCAATCATCGGGCATCGGCGGTGGCGCGTTCCTGCTCTACTGGGATGCGTCGTCGAAAACCCTGTCCACGTTTGACGCCCGCGAAACCGCCCCCGCCGCCGCCCAACCCGAACGTTTCCTATTGCCGAACGGCGAAAAAATGCCTTTTGGCGAGGCGATATCCGGCGGGCAGTCCGTCGGCGTGCCCGGCGTGCCGAAACTGCTGGAGGTTACCCACGCGCTTTACGGTAGGAAAGACTGGTCGTCGCTCTTTCAATCCACCATCGAACAGGCGGAAAACGGCTTTGTCGTCTCGCCGCGCATGGCCAGTTCCATCCAGAGCACCATCGCCTGGGGATCACCCCTCAGTGCCTTTCCCGGCGCAAAGAAGTATTTCTTTACCGAAGACGGCAGCCCGGTCCCCGCCGGAACATTGCTCAAGAACCCCGCCTATGCCGACACCCTGCGCCTCATGGCGCGCGACGGGGTGAAACCCTTCTATCAGGGCGAGATTGCCCAAGACATCGTGGCCGCCGTCGCCGCCACATCGACAGTTGAAAACAACATCACCCTGCAGGACATGGCCGACTATCGCGTCAAGCTGCGCCCGGCGATCTGCGCCGATTATCGCGGCTACGATATCTGCGGCATGGGGCCGCCCACATCGGGCGGGCTGACCGTCGGGCAGATATTAGGCATCCTTGGTAATTATGACGTGAAATCAATCGGCTGGGGGGCAGAGTTCGTGCACCTTTATGCCGAGGCTGCAAAGCTGGCCTATGCCGACCGCGCACTTTACATGGCTGATCCTGATTTTGTCGATGTGCCTTCCAAAGGCCTGCTGGATCAGACCTATCTGGCGGATCGTGCCGGGCTGATTGATCCCGGCGCTGCCAGCGAACCCCGCAGCGCCGGTCAGCCGCCCGAGGATCACACCCAGTTGCTGGCCCCTTCGGTAAACCCTGATCGGCCCGGCACCAGTCACATCGTCATCCGCGACAGTTATGGCAATGCCCTGTCGATGACCACGACCATTGAAACCGCCTTCGGCAGCCGCGTCTTTGTCCGGGGCTTCCTGCTCAATAACGAACTGACCGATTTCGACCGCGCACCCAAGGATGGCGACCGGCTGGTGGCCAACCGGGTCGAAGGCGGCAAACGCCCGCGCAGCTCGATGTCGCCGACCATCGTGATGAAGGACGGATCGCCCTATCTGCTCATCGGCTCGCCGGGCGGCAGCCGGATCATCAACTACGTGGCCAAAACCATCATCGCCATCCTCGACTGGGAGATGGATCCGCAGGATGCGATCGAAACCGGGCACTTCCTGCACCGCAACGGTGCCAGCCTCGATCTCGAAGAAAACACCTCGGCCGCCGACCATGCCGACGCGCTGACCGCCATGGGTCACACCGTCGAAATCCGCGATCTGAACAGTGGGTTACATGCGATTCTGATCCGGGATGACACGCTGATCGGCGCTGCCGACCCCCGGCGCGAAGGGGTCGCATTGGGGCAGTAGAATACCCTGCATGCGGGGCGGGCAGCACTTGGGTTTCCTATCGTAAACACCTGTTATTCTTAGGATACTTCTGCGCGCTCTTGGGTGCCCCACTGCATCCCGAACGCGCCCGACGGGTAGTCACCCCCTACCCGTTCGGTTCGCCAACCCAACCCCAAGCGTGCATTCTTACCCAGGGGAAAGTGTCTCCTCCGGCACATCCACGCGACACTTGGATCAAACCAGTGCGCGCAATTCCGCGTGACCGGGTGGCAATAAGGACATGACTGAATGAGCTACACGCTGCACCCCCTGAAGAAACAACGCCTGCAACGGTCTGAACTGGCCGTTCCGGGGTCGAACCCGACGATGATCGACAAGGCCGCCGACTCGGATGTCGATTACATCTTCCTCGATCTTGAAGATGCGGTTGCCCCGCCGGAAAAGGTCCAGGCCCGTTCCAACATCATTCAGGCGCTCAACGACATCGACTGGAAAGCCAAAGGCAAGACCATGTCGATCCGGATCAATGGCCTCGACACCCACTACATGTACCGCGACGTCGTCGAGATCGTCGAACAGGCCGGGCAGCATCTGGACACGATCCTGGTACCCAAAGTAGGCGTGCCCGCAGACCTTTACACGGTCGAAACCATGGTCAGCCAGATCGAAGAGGCGATGGGCTTCACCCATCAGATCGGCCTTGAGGCACTGATTGAAACCGCGCTTGGCATGGCCAATGTCGAGGCCATCGCGGCGGCACCCGGTCGTCTGGAAGCGATGCATTTCGGCGTCGCTGACTATGCGGCCTCGAACCGCGCGCGCACCGTTGTGATCGGCGGCCTGAATCCCGACTACCCGGGCGATCAGTGGCATTTTGCCCTCAGCCGCATGACCGTTGCCTGCCGCGCCTACGGATTGCGCGCCATCGACGGGCCGTTCGGCGATTTCAGCGATCCCGACAGTTTCATCCTCGCCGCCAAACGCGCCGCTGCCCTGGGTATCGAAGGCAAATGGGCCATTCACCCCAGCCAAATCGAACTGGCCAATCAGGTCTTTTCACCGCCCGAGGCCGAGGTTACCCGTGCCCGCCGCATCATCGAAGAACTGCGCAAGGCCGAGGCTGAGGGCAAAGGCGCTGCCAGCCTTGACGGCAAGATGATCGACGCCGCCAGTGAACGCATGGCCAACAACGTCATCGCCGTCGACGACGCCATCCAAGCTCAATCCAAGTAAGGAGACCCCGAAAATGGATATCCATGAATATCAGGCCAAGGAGCTTCTGACGAAGTTCGGCGTGAACGTGCCGCGCGGGGGCATTGCCTATAGCCCCGAACAGGCGGTTTACCGCGCGCAAGAGCTTTCGGGCGACAAATGCGTGGTCAAGGCGCAGATCCACTCGGGCGCACGCGGCAAGGCGGGCGGCGTGCGTGTCTGCTCGTCGGATGACGAGATTGCCGATGCCGCAAGTTGGATGCTGGGCCGCAAGCTGGTGACACATCAGACCGGTCCTCAGGGCAAGCTGGTCAACCGGCTTTATGTCGAAGAGGCCACCGATATCGCGCAGGAGCTTTACCTGGGCTTTGTCATGGATCGCACCGAAGAGCGTGTGGTTGTCGTAGCCTCAGCCCAAGGCGGCATGGAGATCGAGGATATCTCGGCCAATGAACCCGATTCCATCATCCGTTCGGTGGTTGATCCGGCCGTTGGCATGCAAGCCTTCCAGGCCCGCGAAATCGCCTTTTCGCTCGGCCTTGATGCAGCACTCATTCCACAGGCGGTCAAGGCCATCACCGGCTGCTACCGCGCCATGGACGAACTTGACGCCACCATGGTCGAGGTGAACCCGATGGTCGTCACCGGCAGCGGCGAGATCGTAGCGCTGGACGCCAAGCTCAGCTTTGACGAAAACGCGCTTTTCCGCCGCCCCGAGATTTCCGAACTGCGCGACAAGAGCCAGGAAGATCAACGCGAAACCTACGCCAATGACCGTGGCCTCAACTATATCGGCCTCGAAGGCAAGATCGGCTGCATCGTCAACGGCGCGGGCCTCGCGATGGCCACGCTCGACATGATCAAGATGGCCGGTGGCGAGCCTGCGAACTTCCTTGATGTGGGCGGCGGCGCCAGCCCCGAACGCGTTTTGATGTCCTTCAAGGCCGTCCTCAATGACCCCAATGTCGAGGCGATCCTGGTGAACATCTTCGCCGGCATCAACCGCTGCGACTGGATCGCCGAGGGTGTCGTGCGCGCCGTGCAGGAACTCAATCTGAAAATGCCGCTGGTGGTGCGCCTCAGTGGCACCAATGTCGAAGAGGGTCAGAAAATCCTCAACGAAAGCGGGCTCAGCATCACCACCGCAAACACCCTGGCCGAAGCCGCCGAAAAGGTGGTTTCCCAGTGGAAAACAGCCGAAGCCAAAGAAATGGAGACCGCGTGATGGCCATTCTGATCGACAAGGAAACCAAGGTTCTGGTGATGGGTATCACCGGCCGCATCGGCAGCTTCCATGCGCAGGACATGATCAACCACGGCACCAATGTCGTGGGCGGCGTGACACCCGGCAAGGGCGGCACCACCCATCACGGCCTGCCCGTGTTCAACACCGTCAAAGGCGCGGTTGCGGAAACCGGCGCAACGCTGGCGATCTGCTTTGTCCCACCGCCCTTTGCCGCTGACGCGATCATGGAAGCGGCTGATGCAGGCATCAAGACCTGCGTCTGCATCGCCGACGGCATCCCGGCGCAGGACATGATCCGCGTCAAACGCTACATGCGCCGCTACAAGTCGGAAAACCGGATGCGCCTCATCGGCCCCAACTGCGCGGGCATCATCACGCCCGGACAGGCCTTTGCCGGCCTCATGCCGCCGCATATCTATCAGCCCGGTCGCATCGGCATCATTGGTCGCTCAGGCACGCTGGGATACGAGGCCGCCAGCCAGATGAAAGATAAGGGCATCGGCGTCAGCTCCTCCATTGGCATCGGCGGCGATCCGATCAACGGCTCGTCGTTCCGCGATATTCTGGAGCTGTTCGAGAATGACCCGGATACCGATGCCGTGGTGCTGGTCGGCGAAATCGGCGGCCCGCAAGAAGCGGAAGCGGCCGAATATATCCGCGACCACATGAAAAAGCCCGTTGCGGCCTATATCGCGGGCCTCTCGGCGCCCAAGGGCCGTCGCATGGGCCATGCCGGAGCCATCGTCTCGGCCTTCGGCGAATCTGCACAGGAAAAGGTCGAGATCCTGAAAGAGGCAGGCGTTACCATCGTCCCCACCCCGTCCTCATTTGGTGAGGTCGTGGAAAAGATGATCGCCTGACCGACCCCGACGCGGCCCTGACCCTCCCCGGGGCCGCGTCACCTTTTTTCCGGTCTTTACCGGGCCCGCACCCTCCCCAAAATCGTTTGACCCGTATCAAAGCCCGGCGCCGCCGCATGCGCTAGCGTAGGGATTGATAGAATGTGGAGGACCCCAATGGATTTGGAGAGACAGAAGACGGTTTTGCAAAAACGTCGCAACAAGTTGACCGCCGACCTGACCAAGGTCGAAAACAGTCTGGATGAAACCCCCAGCAAGGATTGGGAGGATCGCTCATCAGAGCGGCAGGGCGACGAGGTGCTTGAATCGCTTGGCATGGCCGAACTGGCCGAGCTCCGGCGGGTCGATGCCGCGCTGACGCGGGTCGCCGACGGCACATATGGCGATTGCCAGCAATGCGGCGAACAGATTTCGGCGGCACGGCTGGAGTTGCTGCCCGACACCCCTTTCTGCAAAAGCTGTGCCCTCTGATCCGGTGCCCACTTCTTCAGCCGCTAGACCCCGATAGGCGCGTTGTCGGGCACCGCGATGACCCGGCTACCCTCCTCGAAATCCTTCAAGGTGAAATCCCACGCCACCCCGGACCAATGGACCGTCATCTCGCGTTCATGCGCGCGGTCCGTTTGCACGACACTGCGGATGCTTGCTCAGCCCCGCCTAATCCTGAAAAGGGCAAACAAGCCTGCGAAAAGAAGCACCCCACTCGCCGGCAATGGAACCGCAGCGGGCGTAGGTGTCTTGTCGGAATAGTCGATGACAAGCCGGGCGGTCGTGGTGCCCAGATAACGATTTTGAGGCGCCCAGACGGGAATACCGAAACTTGTACCAAAGGCAACTTCACTACCGCCTGATCCATCGACATTTGTCTGTAAAGCGCTCAACCCCTCGGCATTGAATGCAATCGAAAGAAGATCGCCGGCTTTCGTATTGGCATCCAGCAGCCTGGATCCCAGCGAAACTGGTCCGAAATTCGGATAGATGGTGCGGTTGGTCGAAAATGTCGGACTTTTAAAGTTGTCGGTCTTCAGCACGGTCAGATCGCCGGAATATCCTTCGACACTTAGCGTTTCGTTTTGCGCACTGATAAATGAGTGAACACCCAGCTGCAATGTGACAGAATCTACCGTAACAGACCTGCCCTTGATCTGCGCCAGATCGAATATGTAATGCGATTTAAAGACATCACCATAGGTTCGAAAGGTCCCGGTGATCGGCACCGCACGCGCCTGATTAATACCCCCGCGGCTGGTATAGCCAAGCCTTGTCGCATCCAGTGTGATCGTGGTGGCATGGGCCGTTTCCGCGACTATCAGAAAACTGGCCAATACGCCAAAAAGCGTTAACGAGCGAATAAACAATTAAAAGTCCCCCAACTTGTAATTTTGAACACTATTACCAAGGCCAATCCAATAATCAAGCCGTGTCCGCGTCGGGGAAAACGTCTTTAAGTTGAAGAATGGCACCCGGAAATTTGATGGGGTTTTGACTGCTGTGCGTCAAACACCAATCGGTGTGTTTTCGGGCACCGCGATGACCCGGCTACCCTCCTCGAAATCCTTCAGGGTGAAATCCCACGCGGCCCCGGGCCAGTGGACTGTCATCTCGCGTTTGCGCGGTCGATAGACGGCTGTGTAGAGCGTGCCGAACCCGACCGAGAACGCCGTTGAATAAAGCGGTGGCTTCAGGAAGGCGTTGATAAACTTCTCTTCGGTCTCGCGGTGCAAGGTCAGGCGTTGCAGCAAGTAACGTTCACGCTCGACCGTGGCGGTGAACCGCGCGTGGCTGACCCATTCGACGTTTTCCTGATGGTTCGTGGCCACCGCCGCATGGGTGATCACCGCAGGGCGATCGGGGGCCATCATCGCTGTCAGATAACGCCGTTTGGCATCCAGCACGGTCACGTTATAGCTCATATGCGTGGGCACCCGCGCCAGCACCTCGCCGGCCTCTTCGGCGGTTTTGCAGGTCTGCAGCACATAGCGCAGGATCAGCGGTACGCCAAAGCCTTCGCCGACCACGCGCCGCCCGCCAAATGTCAATGAGATCGCCAGCCCGGCATCATTGGTGCCATCCACCAGCCCCCAAAGACCGTCAGAGGTGCCCATCACCCCGCGCCCCTGCCATTTCGTGCGCAGGATCAGGCTGTCAAAGGCATGCGGATCATAGTCATAGTTCCGCACCATGACCGGCTGCTTGCCGGGCCAGATCGCCTGGGAACAGCCCGAAAGATACGGGGGCGGGCAGTAAAAGCTCAGAAACCGCGCCTGCTGATCGCCACCGCCGACCAGCTCGCACAGCTCATCGTATAGCGGCACGATCTCGGGCATGTGCTTTTCCAGTGCCCGGCGGCATTCCAGATATTTCGGGCGGGCATTATCGCCCTCGCGGGACCACCAGCGGTGATAATCCGGCCAATATTCAGCAAAAAGCCCGGCCCATTTAGGGCCGGGTTGATCTTCGGATATGGCACGCCAGAGAACGTCCATATCAGATGGCTCAGAGGATCTTGTGGTGGTTGTCCGACAGCTCCTGCGCCGTCGGCAGGGGCCGCGCCTCGAACGCCGACTTGATCCCGTGAATCCACCGTTTGGCGCGCTCGTTCAGCTTGAAACCTGGGGTCATCGAGCGCCCGCGCGTCACCAGAATGCCCAGATCGGCGCCCTCATAACGGAAATCACCGGGTTTCTGGATGCGCAGGAAGAACGCCTCGTTCTCATTCTCGACCGCACGGCGGTGATAATCGAACCGGTTGAACTCCACCCGGCCATCTTCCTTCATCGTGTAGATGCCGGTAGGCGGTGCCTTGGTGATCACATCGACGCTGTCATCGGTATGCTTGATCACCATCTGCGACCAGTTGTCGATCATGTCCGGATCGGCCCAACGCGCGTTCAGCTCATCCACGTCCAGCTTGAATTTTTTGGAACAGAATTCCAGCAGGTGGAACAGAAAGAGCGGCGCATCCGCATGGGCAAAGGCCGCATGGTTGGTCATCGACGAGGCCCCGGTGATGCGCGGGTTCAGCTCACCCAGCCAGAGATCGCCGGTCTTCTTGTCGATCAGGAAATCCAGCTCGAAATAGCCACGATAGCCTTCCTTGCGCAGCTGTTCACCGAACTTGAAGGTCAGATCGCGGGCCTTTTCACGCACCTTGGGCGAAAACGCGGTCGCAAAGATTTCATTGCCGCACCAACCGCCGCGATAGGGCGTCAGCTCCTTGAAACCCACCAGTTCGGTCATCAGCGGACCCACGATGGTGCCCTGCTCGGTGGCGCAGGCCTCGATCGCCGAGCCCCGGCAATCAATCCGCTTCATGATCTTGATCTCGCCCTCGCCAACGATCTCGTGCTCGTGGCGGCGGAAATCGGCCTCGGACTTGATGAAAAACGTGGTGTGGCCGCTGTCACCAAAGGCCGATTGCAACACTAGGTCGTGACCGATGCCCGCCTTGTCGCAGGTCTTGCGCAGATCCGCGTAATCCTTGACCACACTCAGCGTATTGGGAACCGAGGGCACACCCGCCTTGTTGCCGATCCGCACGGTTTCGATCTTGTTGTCCATCCGCGTGCGCAGCTTCGCCTTGGGGAACCAGACCTTGCCGCCCAGTTCCTTGACCAGCCGCTCGGTCTCCTCGTCGAACATCAGGAAGACGAAATTGGGCTTGCCGCCACGGCGTTTGATCAGGTCAATCACCTCTTTGTGCTGCAAGAGGTAATTGTTGATATCCTCAATCGACTGGAACTCCGCATGCGGTGCCTCGGACGGGCAGAACACGTTGGGGTGCTGACCGTCATAACAATCTATATAACTGATAAACTTGAAATTCTTGGCCCATTCATCCAACCCCAACAGGTTGAAATTGGTCGCCGACACGAAATAGATCGGATCTTCGCTGCGGTGAAAATACCGCCGGATTTCCGAGATGTTCTGCAACACCTTGCGCGGTTTCGGTTTTGCTTTTGCTTTGGGTTTGGTCGAGGTTTTCTTGGCCATGTTTTCTGGTCCCTCCCTGTTTATCGTTTATTCTGCGGCCCGGCTGGCAGCACCCTGTCCCATCTGACGCGCAAGCGCCTCGGACGAGAAGATGCGCAAGCCCAGATCAGGCCGGTAGCCATGAATTTCGTTCACATCCAGCGCCCGCATGAAATCCAGGATTTCATCCGAGATCACCTGCCCCGGCACCAGGATTGGAAAGCCCGGCGGATAGGGGATGATGAACGAGGCCGAGACCATCTCGGCCCCTTCCTTGGTCTTGGCGGTCTGTAAATCGACGTAATCGCAATTGCTTTCGTCATAACTCATGAAAAACGCGGTACGGATATCGCCCTCGGGCGTCTGCTGATCGGTGCGGAACGCATCATGAAAGCGGCTGAAATCCGGCAGCGGCGGCAGGTCTTCCATCAGGCTTTTCACCCGCGTGTCAAATGCCCGCTGTTCCATCTGCGAGGCATCGTCCTGCAGATCATCCAGTTCCTGCGCGATCTGCACCAGCACCTCGATCAGATAAGCGACCGAACTTCGCGTGGTGCCGATATTGGTCATGAACAAGACCGTATTGCGCGAGGTCTTGTTGATCTGAATGCCGAATTTCTCCATCAGGATCTTGGTCTTGAACGTATCGCCATCCCAACCGGTGCCGCCCACCGACAATGTCACCCGGCTGGCGTCCAGCACGAATTCGTCTCGTGCCCAGCTGTCCCAGATGTCATCCCAGCCCTGTTCCGGCTCGTGATAGGATTTGATCCCGCTCTCGCGGTGCTGCTCGGGGATCATGTCCGACGCTGTCAGCACCTTGAAATACTTCTTTAGCAGCGGATGCGTGGCAATCGCCCGCCGCATCGAAATCGCCGCCTCGATCTGGCGCTGGACAAACTCGTACCCCTCCAGTTCAACCTGACGCCGCCCGACATCAAGCGAGGCGATGATCTGGTAATTGGGCGAGGTCGACGTGTGGGTCATATAGGCTTCGTGGAAGCTCTGTTCGACCTCTCCCTTGAAGTCCTGGTCATGCACATGGATCATCGACCCCTGCCGAAGCGAAGTCAGTGTCTTGTGCGTCGACTGCGTGGCATAGGCCCGGACCCGCGCGTCGGGTGGCGGCAACAACCGCGTCGCCAGAAGCGCCTCCATATCCGCGTCCTTAAGCGCCTCCTGCTGCGCTTCATAGGCCGTGGCTGCCTGTGTGGTCCGCAGGCATTCGCGCAGATATTCCGCCGTCGCCATCGCCGTCCGCTGGCGATAGATCGGGTTGAACCGGGCAAAGGCAAACCACGCCTCGTCCCAGAGGAACACCAGATCTTTCTTGATCGCCAGACACTCCTCCATGACCCGGCGCACGTCATAGACCATCCCGTCAAAGGTGCAGTTGGTCAGCAGCAGCATCCGCACCCGGTCCAGTTTCCCGGCGGCTTTCAGCTCCAGCAACTGTTTCTTGATCTCATGCACCGGCACCGCGCCATACATCGAATACTGGTTCAGCGGGTAGCTATCCAGATAGACCACGTTGGCCCCTGCCAGCACCATGCCGTAATGGTGCGACTTATGGCAGTCACGGTCGACCAGCACGATGTCGCCGGGCTTGATCAGCGCCTGCACCACGATCTTGTTGCAGGTCGAGGTGCCGTTGGTGGCAAAAAACGTCTGTTTCGATCCGAACGCCCGCGACGCGTTTTCCTGCGCTTTCTTGATCGGCCCGACCGGTTCCAGCAGGCTGTCCAGCCCGCCACTGGTGGCCGAGGTTTCGGCAAGGAAGATGTTGGGCCCGTAAAATGCGCCCATATCCTGAATCCAGTGGCTACGGCTGATGGATTTGCCCCGGCTGATCGGCATCGCATGGAACACGCCGGTGGGCTGTTTTGAATAATCCTTGAGCGCGGTAAAGAACGGCGTCTTGAACCGGGTCAGCACGCCACGCAGGATATTCAGGTGCAGTTCCTGGAAATCTTCCTGATTATAGAACACCCGTCGGCAGCGGCCCAGATCAAGCCCCGCGATGGATTCGACCGACCGGTCGGTGATCAGGTAGCTGTCCAGCTCGGGGCGAACCTTGGCAATCAGACGAGTCAGCTTGGGCCCGTAATCCTCGGGGCGCATCTCGTCGATGTCTTCCTCGATATCCATCAGCGTCAGATAGCGTTGCAGAACCGAGATTTCGTTGCGCGACCGCAGCGTCAGACCGGGGCGGATGACCACCGCCTGAATGTTGTGATTAAAGAGGATGCCAATCAGCGCATCCTCGAAACTGGACACGATCACCGGTTCATAATGGAACTGGTCCTCGGTCCTGTGCATGCTCTGCAATGAATTGCGCAGCCAGCGCTCCTGATGCTCGCTCAGGTCGTCGACGACCAGCACCTCGAAATAGGGCTTGGTCATCGCCCGCGCCTCGGGCGATAGCAGCGCCTCGTCTTCCAACTCTTCGGTGTCGGCCTCGTCACGACCCAGCGGAATCGACCGGCGCCGATATGCGCCCGAAATCAGCGCCCGCGTGATCCGGCGCACGTTATAGGCCAGATCCTCGTAATTGCGGTGTTCAAAATTGCGGCGCAGATGGTCGAATGCGCTGATGCCCGGAAAAGCCCAGTAGCACTCGATCGTGGCAAGCTGCTGAAACAGGGCTTCGATCCGGGGCGATACTTTGTTGACGGTTTTTTCATCCGGCGACCGCGCCAATGCGCCTGCCGCTTCATTCAATGCGCTCCAGCTATCGGATCTAAGTTGAATAGCACTAAAATAATTGCTCATCGTCTTCATGAAACATGGTCCTCCCGTTCGCTTTTCCAATCGCGATCAACGGGCACCCTCCCCGGTGCCCAATCGTCACAATCGTCGCAAGGGGAGCATGTTTCATGCACCCCTACCCGTTGGCGAATTTATCCGCCGTCGGGATTTGCTGGGCTTGTCCGGCATCGTCATTGGCCGGGGGTTGCGGCGCCGCGGGCGTTTCAATCCGCGGATCCGTCAACAGCAGCGGGGCACCCCTGTCCCACTGCTTGGGCATCTCCAGCGGCCCCAGCGTCTGCAAGAATGCATCCGCCCCGCTGGCACGGTCATAGACCGGAAACTCGACCTCGCGGTCGCGGAAGCTTTTGAGAACCTGACCCAGGCCCTTCATGCCGGTATTGCGCTGGCGGCGCACCTGATCCAGGTCGATCTCGATGGGAAAGATATCCTCCTGCCCCGCCGCCTGGTGCAGAACCTGCGCCGACGGATCGACAACGCAGGATTTGCCCACGCCGCCCGATCCCAGCCCGTTCACGTCAAAGACGTAGCACTGGAACTGCGCCGCCGTCGCGCGCGCAATCGCCAGCTCGGCGTCGCGGTCGGTGGTGCCGGTCAGCACCGGATGCAACAGAACCTCGACCCCCTGCGCCGTCAGGTGGCGCGTGGTTTCTGGGAACCAGATATCATAGCAGATCGACAGGCCGAACCGGCCCACCTGCGGCACGTCGAAGATGCAGAAATCCGACCCCGCCGATATGCCCGCCTCATAGGGCCGGAACGGGAACATCTTGCGGTAAGTGCTCACGATTTCACCTTCGGGGTTGATCACCACCGAGGTGTTGAAAATCCGCCCATCAGGTGTTTTTTCGAACATCGAGCCGGGGATCAGCCAGATCTTGTGCCGCTTGGCGTCTTCCTGGAACAACCGAATGGTATCGTTCTCCAACGGCTGGGCGAATTTCGATAGCGGCCCATAAGCCGCCAACTCGCTGAACAGCACCATCTGTGTCCAGGGAAACCGGGCCATCGCCAGGTCAATCTTGTGTCGTAACGCATCCACATTCGGGTGGGCGGCGGCAACATGCATCTGGATGCCTGCAATCGCAAAAGGTGTCACGTCTCATGTCCTTCAAATGCCGCTCGCGGCGTTCAGTGGACCCCGAGTGTTACATACCCGTCAAGGACAGTCCACAGCCGCCGCGAAATCATTTTCGAGAGTTTTGCAGCCCTTTACGCCACGTCATCGCGCACGCAGTATTCACGAACTTCACCATTGACATAAAGGCCGCCGCGGTTTTCACCTGCACCCCACAGGCAAGGACAGCAATAATGACCGATACGGCATCCGGGCTACCGCCCGCGCAGACAGTTTCAACCGGCTTTGTCGTGGCCATCGTCGGCTTTTTCAGTTCTTTCCCGATCGTGCTACACGGGCTTGATGCGATGGGTGCCGACCATATGCAGGCGGCCTCGGGGCTGATGGCGGCCTCGCTGTCGATGGGGATCGCGGGCATTCTGCTCAGCCTCTGGACGAAACAGCCGGTCAGCGTGGCCTGGTCCACACCGGGCGCGGCCCTTCTGGCCATCAGCGCGGCCCCGCCCGGCGGGTTCGACGGGGCCGTGGGCGCGTTTCTGATTGCCGGGCTGCTGACACTGGTGGCCGGGCTTTTCCGCCCGCTGGGGCGGCTTGCGGCGTCTATTCCCGCACCTTTGGCACAGGCGATGCTGTCGGGCGTGCTTTTTTCGATCTGTATCGTGCCGTTTCAGGCGGTCGCGGCCACGCCGTGGACCACCCTGCCCATTGTCCTGACATGGTTCATCATGGGCCGGATCAACCGGCTTGTCGCCGTCCCCGCCGCCGTGCTGATGGCGGCCTTCGTGGTACTCTATGTTTCGGATTTTTCCGTGCCACTGCCCAATACCCCCTTCACCCAACTGCACATCACCTGGCCCACTTTCTCGGTCGAGGCCACCCTGGGCATCGCCCTGCCGCTTTTCATCGTCACCATGGCCACGCAGAACATCCCCGGCATCGCGGTGATGAAAAGCTATGGCTACACGCCCAGTGCCGGCCCGCTGCTGTCGACCGTGGGCGCCGCCAGCATGATGTCATCCCTGATCGGCGCGCCTGCCACCTGCCTGGCCGCAATCACCGCCGCCATGTGCTCGAATGACGAAAGCCATCCCAACCCGGCGCAACGCTACTGGTCCGCTGCCATGGCGGGCCTGTTTTACTGCCTGCTGGGCATCTTTGCCGCGATCATCACCGCCTTTGCCGCCGCCGCCCCGCCGCTGGTGCTGGGCACACTGGCGGGCATCGCGCTGCTGGGGGTCTTTGCCAACAGCGCACAAGCCGCCCTTGATGATGCCGGTTATCGCGAAGCTGCGGCGATCACCTTTCTGATCACCGCCTCGGGCATCACCGTCTTCGGGCTGGGTGGCGCGGTCTGGGGGCTGATCGCAGGTGGGATCGTGCAGCTGGTCAAGGATCGCCAGACCACCTGACCACCTGAGCCGGAAGCGCTGGCAAATTCACACCTCCCGGCTCTGAAATTCTGCCAGCACCGCCCGCACCCCGTCCCCCGCCTGCGCCTCGGCAACCGACCAGACCGTGCCGCCCTTGCCATCCGTCACCGTCATATCGGCACCCGCCTCCAGCAACAGCCGCACCGCCTCGGGATGGTCACTGGCCACGGCAAAGACCAGCGGCGTGGTCCAGCCATTTTCCGGCACCACATCGCCCGGACAGATATCGGCAAAGCGCTGATCAAGGCGCGTGGGGTCCTCGACCAGCCGCGCCCGGATCTGATCAAGGTTGCCCCGCGCCGCAGCGGTAAAGATATCCATCCGGCAGCGGTCCAAGAGCGCGATCATCGCCGCGTCCTCCATATGCAGCGCATAGCCCATTGGCGTCGCATAGTAGTTCAGGTCGCGCAGCGTCGGATCCGCACCCGCCTCCAGCAACAGCTCCGCAATACCGACATCTTCGCTCATCACTGCCTCGTGCAGCGCCGAATTGCCGCTAAGACCGTTCAGATCAAAGCCAAGCGCGATCATCACTTCCAGCGCCTCGCGATTGCCACGTCGCGCCGCATCGCGCAGCATATCCGTCCGGCGCAGACCGGGCAGATCATCACCAGACCGTTTCAATATCGCCTGCGCCTCGGTCAGATCACCGGCCATGCAGGCCACCTGAAACGCTTCCTCGGGCGACAAATCGCGTTGCTCTGCCCCCGCCTCGGCCAACATCGAAGCTATCGCGCCCTCACCCATCAGCAACGCTGCCTGATAGGGCGTCTTGCCCTTGGTGCGCGTATCATAGGTCTCGTCCGGTTTGTTCAGATCGACGCCATGTGCCACCAACAGGCTGACCCGGTCGGCAAAGCCACGTTTGATCGCGCTGATCAGTTGAAAATGCAGGGTATCGCTGGGATGAGGCAACAGCTTGTCATCCTCAACCAACAGCCAGTTGTTCTTGTCGCTGGCACTCAACCCATATTCCAGCAACAGCTCCAGACAGGTGTCATCCGGCTCAAAAGACCGATTATAGGCCGCCTGACTGTCATTCGGATTGGCACCCCGTTCCAGCATCGCCCGGGCAAACGCCACGTAATCGGGATGTTCCGGCTGATTGACCGGCCCGCCCTCACCCTGGCCGAACACGCCGGTCAGAGCAGTGAACTTGTACTGCCCGCCCCACATGTAATAGGCATCGGGATCGGCTCCGCGCTCCAGCAACCGCAGCCCGGCGGCATAGGTTGATGTGCCGGGCAGTCGCCCATAGGCCGCGTACATCAGCGGCTCCCAACCGAAAAATCCGCCTTTCTTGTTGATCAGGTCGGGTTGCTGATCCAGCCAGTGGTCGATGCCGGCCACATCGCCAATAGCCGCAGCGGTATAGATGCTGTCCTGCGCGATCTCCGGATGCTCGGTCAAAAGCTCCCGCGCCTGCTCAAATCGTGCCGGCCCGAAATCTGGCACCGACCCATAGGCAACCGTGACCAGATCCAGAAACCGGTTGGCCAGTTGATCCGCGCCTTCGTCGCGCGCGCCCTCAACGTGCCGCTTCAGCCGGGTCCAGCTGGAAAACCCGTGGCTTCGGGCAATCACAAGCTGCGCCTGTTGCAGGCTGATCGCGCGTGGATCGCCAAAATACGGGCCGACTTGTTGCGCAGCCTGCGCATCGCCCGCCTGCACGGATTTCAGCAGCGTCTTCGCGCGCTTTTTGAGGTTCTCAAGATTTGGATTCGCGGGAAGTGGGGTGATCGCCATGATCGACCTCCTTTCAATTCGTCCGGTATCCGCGCCCTCGGACCTGAAAAGAGGTGTATGAGGTTTTCTGCTATCGTTTCAGACAGGCTTGGCCCTTCCCGCGGATCGGATGCCTTCTGACAGGCACCTTGATCCTGCCATGCCAAAACCGTCCACAGCAAGGAAAAACCGGGGTTTTGTTGCCAATTCCTTACCCCCACCGCACGCCTGCGGGCGATTGTTTACACAATCCGCGTACACAATTGTAACTGTGTAAACTCTCCGAGTGTTTTAACCGCTGATCTGACGACCCGCCGGCATGCCGCCGCGAACGATCGTTTCCAAATGCGCCGCCAGCGCCTTGCGGTCTGAAAATTCATCAACCTTTACAGGGGGATGGTAGATCACCGTCACTGATCCCTGCCAGCGTGCGGCCATGACATGCAACAGATGCGGTCCAAACTCCATATCGCCCCACCAGCCATAAAATCTTTCATCCTGATCCTGTGGTGCCTGATAAACCACTGTAACGGGTTGAATGTGCATTTTATGGCGCAGATCCAGTCCAAAAAAAGACTGAAAAAGCGTTGTTTTAAAAGGTAAAACTCGCAACCCGTCGGTCGAGGTTCCCTCGGGAAAAAACAGCAGCTTATGCCCGGCCAACAGGCGTTTTTCAAACAGCACGGTCTGGGTTTTCGCCTGCCGCGGGTCACGGGCAATGAACACCGTCCCGGTGATTTTCGCCAAAAGCCCGATCCCCGGCCAGCTCGCCACCTCAGCCTTGGACACGAAATAGATGCGCTTACGGGCGTTGAGCGCGAAAATATCCAACCATGACGCATGGTTAGCGACAATCGCGCCCGGTCTGTTCATTCGCTCTCCGCGGGTTTGATGGCGTATTCCCAACACCAGAAACGCCGCCCGGCACACCCATTGAGTGACATAAGGGGTTATCGGTCTTTTCTCTTTGAAAACAGGTGCTTCTACCAATCTCAACAAAGCCGTGGCAAGAACTCCGCACAGCAGGATCACGATCAGGATCAACCCCCTGGCAATCACGCGTAGCCATCCCGTCGGGCTGATCTTGGGCAAGCGCGGTTTATCTGTTGGATTCCACGTTAGGTTCACGTGGTAACCTCTTTGGTATAAATGCTTTTTTGTTTATCATTCAGACGCACGGTGTCCATGATCAGACAGACATCCGTCGTGTTGAACGCATGGTCCACATAGGCCCCGTCGCCAACATATCCGCCTAACCGCAGATAGGCTTTGATCAGTGCGGGCACCTGCAACATTGCAGCACGCCGGTCCAATTCTTCCTCAGCCAGAAGGTCAAGCTTTTGATAATGCGCGGGTTTTGCCCTCACGCGTAGATCTTCCGGGGCAAGGTGACGGTGATAAAGCAGTGACAATGGTTGCGCCAATGCCGCAGGATCAACACCGTGGAAACTGGCGACTCCAAACAGGATTTCTATATCGTGATCAGCAACATAGCGCGCCAATCCGTTCCACAGATGATACATCGCCGCCCCGCCCCGATAATCGGCATCCAGACAGGAGCGCCCCAACTCCATCAACCGTCGCCCGGAAGATCTGAGCCGACTAAGATCGTATTCATCCTCAGAATAAAACTGCCCGGCGCGGCGCGCCTGATCATCCCGCAATAGCCGGTAAACACCCACGACTGCGTCATTTTTTTTGCCATCGAGCAGCAAAAGATGATCAAAGAACGGATCAAATCTGTCGGTCTCAAGCCGCGCCTGATGATCCACCATCGGCCCGTCCCCGCCCAGTTCTTCGACAAAGACCTTGTAGCGCAGCGCCTGCGCCGCTCTTAGCTCCGCTTGAGAACTGGCAAGTTTTACATGAAATTCAGGGGCTTGATCGTGCATTTGGATTTCAGAGCAACCGTTTCGTCAGGGTTTTAGAAAAGCTGGGACACAAAGGCAAACATTCGACCATGGCGATACTAGAACTCTCCCTAAGCGTGTGTTAATCTTCTGGTAACCCTGTTGAGGGATGAAGGACAGGCAACAGAGCAACGCACCTCCCGTCGATCACGACTTTCCCGGCATTGGGAAAGTTCACCGTGATTTTACCCGCGATGTTCGATTGCACCTGTCCGATTCCCCAATCGGGCATGCCCGGGTGCTCTACCAACATGCCGGGTTCCAGTAACGCGTTAAGATCTGACATCTGTCGCCTGCCTTGTGGAGAAACTCTGTGACCAACCATACCGCGAATGTTGCTGCTCTGATAGGCTCACGTATCTGTCATGATCTGATCAGCCCCGTGGGGGCGGTCACTAACGGTTTGGAATTGCTGGCAATGTCGGGTGTCAGCGACAGCCCTGAGTTATCGCTTGTCAACAGCTCTGCCGCGGATGCCAGCGCCCGGATCAAACTGTTCCGGCTGGCCTTTGGCACGGCGTCGGACGGTCAGAAAACCGGCAGCGATGAGTTGCGCCGCATCCTTTCAGATCACTATTCGGACGGGCGGATCAATGTTCAATGGCAGCCTCAGGGTGATATTCCTCGCAAGGTCGCCAAAGCTGCTGTCCTCGGAGTTTTATGTGTTGAACAATCTCTTCCGTTTGGGGGAGAGCTACAGATCACCACGGATGGCGAAAGATGGTCGGTTACCGGCACCTCCGATCGGATCAAGGAACGCCCCGAACTATGGGACGGCCTGATGGGCAAGGCCTCATTGGATGACCTTGCGCCCGCAGATGTACAATATCTGCTTCTGAACGTGTTGCTGGACGCAATGGGCCGAGACTGTAGCGTTTCGGCCAGCGATAACGCGGTCAGTCTGCGCTTTTAGACGCGCACCGTCCCATCCCCATCCACAAGATATTTGAAACTGGTCAGCTGAGCGGCACCAACAGGGCCGCGCGCATGCATCTTGCCGGTTGCAATGCCGATCTCGGCCCCCATGCCGAATTCCCCACCATCGGCAAACTGGGTCGATGCATTGCGCATCAGTATGGCGCTATCCAGCCCGGCAAAGAAACGTTCAGCGGTCGCGTCGTCTTCGGTCACGATACAATCTGTGTGGTTGGAGCCATAGGCACGGATGTGATCAATCGCCTCATCGACCGATGAAACCACCTTTGCCGCGATGATCATGTCCAGAAACTCGCATCCCCAATCATCCGAAGACGCAGGCGTAACGCCTTTAATTGATTGCAGAACCTCGTCACCCCGCACTTCAACCCCAGCCTCAAGAAGCGCACGAACTACCCCTTGTCCGATCGTGTCAGCAATATCTTGGTGGATCAACAAACACTCAGCCGCGCCGCAAATCCCCGTGCGACGGGTCTTGGCGTTCATGACGACCTTCAACGCTTTTTCCGGGTCGGCGCCCGCATCCAGATAGATATGCACGATACCTTCAAGATGGGCAAAGACCGGCACCCGCGCCTCGCGCTGGACAAGACCGACCAGACCTTTGCCACCACGCGGCACGATCACGTCCACGGTATCGGTCATGGTCAATAGCTCCTGCACCGCCGCGCGATCCCGGGTGGGGACCAATTGAACCGCATCCCCCGGCAACCCCGCCTTTTCAAGACCCGCAACCAGACAGGCATGGATCGCGCCAGACGAATGGAAACTTTCCGACCCCCCGCGCAGAATGACCGCATTTCCCGATTTCAAGCAGAGCGCACCTGCATCGGCGGTCACGTTCGGGCGGCTTTCATAGATCACACCGATTACCCCCAAAGGCGTACGCACCCTGCGGATATGCAACCCGGATTCCATGTCCCATTCGGCCAGAACTTCGCCCACCGGATCATCCTGCCCGGCGACCGCCCGCAATCCGTCAACGATGCCCTGAATACGCGCTTCATCCAGCATGAGGCGGTCCATCATCGCGTCGGACAGTCCCTTTTCGCGCCCATAATCGAGGTCTTTTGCGTTGGCCGCGATAATAGCGCTACGCTGCGCCAAGACCGCGTCCGCCGCGGCCTGGAGCGCCGCGCGTTTGGCATCGGCGCTGGCAGTGGCAAGTTGCGCAGACGCTGCTTTGGCACGGGCACCAATATCGGCCATCAGGGCGGGTATGTTATCAAGGTCTTTCATTCGCAGCATCCTTGGTGTTCAGACGTCAAATTAGCATCAAGTGGCATCAAAACGCCATATCATCACGGTGGATAAGCGGACCCCGGGCAGGATAGCCCAGCACCGGCTCAATCTCAGACGTACGCAACCCCTTGATCTTCAAGGCATCACCGGCATCGTAGCGGGTCAGCCCCTGCCCCAGGCTGATCCCGTTTTCATCAAGGACTTCGACGGCATCGCCACGGGTGAAACGGCCGCTCACCGCTGTCACCCCTGCAGGCAAAAGGCTGCTGCCCTTTCGCAGAGCCCCCGTAGCGCCCGCATCCACGGTAACACTGCCACGGGGTTTCATCGCGGCGATCCAGGCCTTGCGTTTCTGTTGCGGATCACCCTGTGCCAGGAACCAGGTACAGGCCGCTCCGTCTTCCAGCGCCTTGACCGGATGCAGGACCGAGCCTTCGGTAATCACCAGGTCGCACCCGGCAGCGGTGGCCGTCTTGGCCGCCATCAGTTTGGTTTTCATGCCGCCTTTGCTGAGGCCCGATCCGGCATCACCAGCCATGGCTTCGATTTCGGGGGTGATTGTCTCAATTACATCGAAACGCTGCGCGGAGGCGTCCTGGGCGGGGTTTGCAGAATAAAAGCCGTCCACATCGCTGAGCAGAATCAATTGGTCTGCCCCCGCAGTGACCGCTATCTGCGCCGCCATCCGGTCATTGTCGCCATAGCGTATCTCGTCGGTGGCCACCGTGTCGTTTTCATTGACGATCGGTATGACGCCCAGTTTCAGCAACTGTTCCAACGTGGCGCGCGAATTCAGATAGCGTCGGCGATCTGTGCTGTCTTCCAAAGTCACCAGAACCTGTGCGGCCTTGAGATCGTGATCGGCCAGGGCACGGTCATAGGCCCCTGCCAGTTTGATCTGGCCCACGGCGGCGGCGGCCTGCGATTGTTCCAATGTCAGCTCACTGGGCGGCAACCCAAGCGCATTGCGGCCCATCGCAATTGAGCCCGACGACACCAACAGAACATCCGTGCCTCGCTGGCGAAGCCGGGCCACATCGGCGGCGAGCGCTTCGAGCCATTCCACCCGCAAATCCCCGCTCTGCCGGTCCACCAGCAGGGCCGAACCGATCTTGATCACCAGGCGTTTTGCATCTTTCAGGGTTGCCACGACTCGGGTTCCGTATCTTCGGTCTTGTAGCGCAGCTTGTCCTTGTCGATCTGGCTGCGCAATGCACGCAAGACTTCGGTCACGCCTTCGCGCGCCACGCCGGACATGACCATCACCGGGCCACCGACAGCCTCTTCCAGTTCCGCCTGTTTCACGGTGCGCTCTTCATCGTTCAGCGCATCGGCCTTGTTCAGAACCGTCACCCGCGGCTTGTCAGCCAGCACACCGCCATAGGCCTCGATTTCGTGGATGATCGTCGAGTAATCCTCCGCCACGGTCTCGGACGTGCCATCAACCAGGTGCAGCAGGACAGAACAGCGCTCAACATGGCCCAGGAACAAATCACCCAACCCGCGACCCTCTGAGGCGCCGTCGATCAGCCCGGGAATATCCGCAACCACAAATTCCACATTATCAACCCCCACGACACCCAGGTTGGGGTGCAGCGTGGTAAAGGGATAGTCAGCGATCTTGGGCCGCGCGTTCGAGGTGGCGGCCAGAAAGGTCGATTTGCCAGCATTGGGCAGGCCCAGAAGGCCCACATCGGCAATCAGCTTGAGCCGCAGCCAGATGGTCCGATCGACCCCCTCCTGCCCCGGATTGGCCCGTCGCGGGGCCTGATTGGTTGAGGATTTGAAATGCAGGTTGCCAAAGCCACCATTGCCACCGCGGGCCAGTTGCACACGCTGGCCAACCTCGGTCAGATCGGCAATCACCGTTTCCTGATCCTCGTCCAGCACCTCGGTGCCCACGGGTGCGCGCAGGACAATATCGTCGCCATCCTTGCCGGTCCGCTGCTTGCCCATGCCCGGTTGGCCGTTCTTGGCAAAGAAATGCTGCTGATAGCGAAAGTCGATCAGCGTGTTCAGCCCGTCTACGACTTCGATCCAGACCGAGCCACCTTTGCCGCCGTCACCGCCGTCAGGACCACCGTATTCGATGTATTTCTCACGGCGAAAGCTGACGCAGCCGCCCCCGCCGGCACCGGACCGGATATAGACCTTTGCAAGATCAAGAAATTTCATGTTCTGGCCTTTCAGCGCCACGGGCGCATCGACGCGATACTCTAAATCGCACCTGCTCTCAAGGAGGACCAGCGTGCCCTGGTCAATTGCATTCGACGGCTGCTTACCTCGGCTTGCCGAGCCATGCTGAAGGATGTCCCCGGCCCGATATCCACAAAGCCAACTTTCTCCAGAACGCGTTTGGATCCGGTATTGCCTTCAAAATAGCATGACTGGATCTGAGTATGATCCGAGTGGTCAAAAAAACGATCCACAACCATCTGGACGGCTTCGGTCATAAGCCCCCGGCCCCAAACAGAGGGGCAAAGCCAATACCCCAGGCTCGGTTCAATGCCGATCAGGCCAACGAACGTCGCTTCATGCTCAATCGCCCATAGATTGCCCTCGCCCCCTTGGCGGACCTTGTGCAAGAAATCCTCGGCGTCATCCCGGGTATAGGGATGTGGCACCGGTACCAGCCACTTTGACACCTCGAAATCGCCGACGATCCGTTGCAACGCCTCAAGATCATCCGTCGCCAGCTCCCGCAGCACAAATCGCTGCGTTTTGAGCGTCGCGACCGTCATTGTGACAACCGGTACGAATAGGTCCAGGTGGGGACCTTGGCGCCCCGCGCAACCGAAAAGCTTTCGGCGTCACCCAGATACTGGAATCCGCAATTGGTCAGCACGCGCGCGGAAACCGCGTTGTCCTGAAACACACTGGCAAAGAAAGTGTTGCATTTCTGCGGGTTAGCCTCAATCAAGGCGGATACGGCTGCCGAGGCCACGCCGGTATTCCAATAGGCTGGGGCAACCCAATAGTCGAACTCGGATTGATTGCGATCCATGCGTGTCAGGCTGATCACCCCCATCACCTCGTCGCGATCGCTTTTTCGACCGTCCATTGCCCAAAAATCTTCGACCCGGTCATCGGCCGTTGCACGGGCGATCAATGCCTCGGTTGTGCCGGGCGGTAACGGGTGCGGGATCGAACTGGTATACATCGCCACGCGCGCATCGCTGACATTCAGTTCGATCAGGCCCGCATCCGACGCAAGCAAAGGGCGCAGATCAAACCGTTCGGATGCGATCACCGGCTGAGTAACGATAGTGTCAAGCTTCATTTGTTCTCTCCTCCGAAAAGCACGAACAGCACCGAGGCAACGGTCAACGCCGCCAGCGCCCACATCAAATAACGCTCGGCTGGTGTTCCAGCCACCGTGCGCGCGATCCGGTCCCCGCTATAGGTCCAGATCGGGTGCAGAATGGTTTGCAGGGCCAGAAATGACATGGCCACGATCAAAGTCGCCTGCAAGGCCGGGGTGCCGGGTGTCACGAAATTGGTAAATCCCGTGACGATCATTGCCCAGGCCTTGGGATTGAGCGGATGCACGATCAGCCCGGCGGCAAATCCCGGCGCTTTTTCCACGCTGCGCGTCGAATCCAGCCGCATGTTGGCAACCTTCCAGGCCAGCCAGCATATGTAGGCCGCCGAGATCCACTTCAGCGCCAGAAAGACGCCCGGCGCCTGACGTGCAAGTTCCATCAGGCCAAAGCCGATGGGCCAGATGATCAGCTGCTTGCCAAGCGCCACGCCCGCCACGAACGGCAACGCCGCCCGAAAGCCGAACCGCGCACCGGTCGCGAGCAATGCCATATTGGCAGGCCCCGGTGTACCCACCTGGCTTGCCCCGAAGGCCAGTAAGCTGATCACGGCAACGCTCATCGCAATTGCCTCCCTCACGCAAATAAAAAAGGGACCGGCGGTATCGCCGATCCCCAAATGTGTCACTACCTTTCAGGTCGGCTTATTCAGCGGCCTCCGCCACTGGCAGGACCGAAATAAAGGTGCGGCCCTTGAGGCCCTTGTGGAATTTGACGGCGCCTTCCACGGTTGCAAAGATCGTGTGATCCTTGCCTTGGCCCACGCCTTCACCCGGCCAGAACTTGTTACCGCGCTGACGCACGATGATGTTTCCGGGGATAACGGCCTGACCGCCATAAAGCTTCACGCCAAGGCGGCGACCGGCTGAGTCGCGGCCGTTACGGGATGAACCGCCTGCTTTCTTATGTGCCATCTCGTCTCTCCTTAGCCTTTAGCCAGTTCTTTGGCCTGTTCGATCCAGCCTTCACGCTCGATCCGGCCCTTGAACGACAGTTTCTCGTCCATAGCAGCAACATCCGCTTCCGTCCATGCCGCGATCTGGGCAAAGGTGGTCACGCCGGCTTCCAGCAACTTCTTCTCAAGTGCCGGACCAACACCGCTGAGTTGCTTCAGATCGTCCGCACCCTTGTCGGCCTTGGCCGCTTTCTTTGGGGCTTCTTTCTTGGGCTCAGCCTTGGCTTCAGCTTTCTTAGGTGCAGCCTTGGCTTCGGCTTTCTTGGGCTCTGCCTTTTTGGCTGGCTTGGCCGACACGGCGGCAGCCGAGACCGATCCCGCACCCATTGCGGCTTTGACGCCCGACTTGTCGCCACCTTTTTCAAGGATATCGGTTACCCGCAACAGCGTCAGTTGCTGGCGATGGCCCTTGGTGCGCTGGCTGCCGTGCTTCCGGCGGCGCTTGACGAAATGGATGACCTTGTCACCCTTGATCTGGTCGACCACTTCGGCCTGAACAGCAGCACCGTCTACCAGAGGCGCGCCGACAACCGGCTTGTCGCCGCCCAGCATCAGAATCTCGTTGAATTGAACTTTTTCACCGGCATCCGCTGCAAGTTTCTCAACACGAAGCATGTCACCCGAGGACACCTTGTATTGCTTGCCACCGGTCTTGAGGACCGCAAACATATGCTTTTCCTTCGTTTTTCGCGTCCGCCGGTCCCCCGCATCCGGGGCGTTTCGGCCTATTGGCCACCTTGAACAGCGCGCCCGTTCGGGCGATATTTCAAACCCTCGCACAGGGACCACCCCTGCCGAGATGCGCGCTTATCAAGGCAAACCGGAAACAAGTCAAGCCCAGAGTTGGCCGCGCCGAAACCTATAAAGGTTCGCTGCTCATATGCTCTGCGACAGCCAGACCCATCAGATAGGAAAGCTCTTCGTACATCTGGTCGAATGCCGCGAAAATCGCCCGGTTCAACTCGCGTCCGGCGGGCGTTCTGTAAAACGATGCGTAAACCTCGAGCTTTTCCGGCTCCAGCGGTTGATAGGCTTTTGTCAGGAAGGCGCCAAGCCATTCGCGCGAACTGCGTCGGGTTTCTTCTTCTTGTGACCAGACATCTGCCAGGATTTCACTCTCCGGCACGTCATAAACCCCGCCCTCGCTCAGCCCGCGATAGAACATCAGGCTCGCGTTCAGCGTGCCCATGACGTTGAATTCAACCAGATCGCTGTCGGATATCAACGCTTCCACCTGATCGATCAGCGCCGAATTTTCACCCTTCATCGCCTCGAATTGATCAACCGCCTCAGCTTCTATCCCGGGGTTCAGAAAGGCGCGCCGGGCGTCCAGTTCAAGCGCGACCACTTCACGACCGTCAGCGCCTGAAAAATAGTCCAGCATCGGTGTCAGATCTGCATCCGAAAGTTCATTTCGGAAATCACGACTGATCAAGATCAGCATCTTTTCTTCATCATAGATGCGCGTCACCGTCGATTTCCAGCTCTCTGCATCCGCATCAGGCAGCATATCCTGCGCAAGCTGCCCACCATAGCGCAATCCCTCTTCATGCATGATTGCGATGGTTTCATCGAATGCCAGAAGGTCCATCAGACGATCAAGATCGCTTTCACGATCCGCCAAGGCGACACTGCCAATCGGAACCAGCAGGAAAACCAATCCGATCAGCCGAAAGAAACGAGCCATCACAGCTCCTGCCCCGGTGTCAGACCCGCCATGCGACCGGCAAGCGTTTCGAACCGATTGGCCATGATCTCGTACTGAACGGCATTCATCAGGACATAGACCTGCATCATATCCGGGTGTTCCAGTGCTTCGGCATAGGCTTCCAGGTCAGCATCACTCAGATCGCGATAGGTATAGGCGGCCGAAACCAGACCCGATTCCTTCAGGGTCTGACGCAGCTGATCTTCGGATTGCTTCAAAAGCGCGCGCAGCGCGGCCTCGTCGATTTCCCGTTCCAGTACTCCGGCGTTCGACGCGGCCATCAGAAACCGAATTTGGATTTCATGCACGCCCTTCACCGCCGTGCCCGCACTGTCAATGGCATCATTCATCCGGCGCAGGTTGGCGACGCGTTCACCGCCTGCCTCCACGACGGCGCCACCAATGCTTTCGCGCGCGTCATCGTCCTGATCCATATGCGCGGCATTCTCAACTTCGACCAAACGCTGACCCAGGGGTGATGCATAGAATCCGGCTGCGTGGGTCAGCAGATCATCGCTAAGGGTCTGCGATAAAATATCCAGCGCTGTCTCTCGCATCTTCGTGGTATCGAATACTTCTTCAGACATTCGCGACCAGTCCGCCCCGAACGCACTCGCATCCATGCCAAGCATCGCGGGCGCATCCGCTGCGGAAAGCGCGATACTATCCAGCGCCACGTCAAATCCTGTAACCTCAAGAAAGGCTTGCAACCGTTCCCGATCGGCGGCGCGCGCCGAGGTCATGAAAAACGCGAAGAGCGCCACCAGGAACGGCAGCAGAATTCGTTTGGGCATCGGGGAAATCGAGGCTGACATCTGAAAGAGAACCTTATGCTTGTGTTCTTCGTCTTAAACCTAGGTAATTTCTGCCGTCAAACAATGCAAAACCCCTTGTCTCGACCCGCAAAGGCAATTACACGCCCCTCCGTGACCCCCGCGGAGAGGTGCCGGAGTGGTCGAACGGGGCGGTCTCGAAAACCGTTGTGGGTGCAAGCCTACCCAGGGTTCGAATCCCTGTCTCTCCGCCAGCAAAAAATCCTGAGTAGTTCAATATGGCGCCCAGTTGGGCTTTGCCCGAAAAACGCTAGCCTTCTTTGCTGCCAAAACCGGTATTTTTCAGAGATCACTCTGATGATTTCTCGCGCGAAGGCTCTGTGGTTTCTTTCGCTATGCCCACAGATTCCCCAAGGCGCGTCCCCAAGCCGTTGATCATCCGGGACCAATAGGCAAAGGACGCAACAAGCTGGACCAGATAGGAAATGCCCTTGTCGCAATACCCGGCCGACCGCAGCGCCTCTATGTCCGCCTCATTGACCTGCGAAGGCTCCAGCGACAATTTTTGCGCGTAGCGAAGGGCGGCGATCAGCGCGCGGTCTTTCAAAGACGTCTCCCAGGTATTGTCCCGCAATGCCGTGAGAATTTCATCGGCCTGTACCTTGTTTCCAAGATACATGGCAAAGTTGGCACCGTGATTGCGGACTGCATAGTCGCATCCGCAAAGGATCGCCACATAGGTCGCGACCAGCTCGGCCAGCCAGGGCGCCAGTGGGCTATCCTTGTTGTGCAGCAGGGCACGATAATGGTCATCTGCGGGTCTTATGGCCTGCGGTGTCTGTGACATGGCCAGATAAAGGTTTTCGACCTCGCCATCGGTATCCTTCACCGCATCATAGGCGGCGGCCAGATCGCCGCTGGCCTGATCCTGAGGTATCAGGTCGACCCAGGCGATGGCCTTCTTCTCGGCCATGGCGACCCCCTCTAGATACCAATACTATGCAGCACGGACGCGTTCAGAAGCGCGCGCTGCGACGCATCCATCATGCCCTGAATTTCCGGCTTGTCCAGAAATACGAACCTGCCTTTTTCCCACACGATCTCATCATCGAATGAGATCGTCATGTCCATCAGATGAAGCGCCGCATCACCCGGATCGTTGCCGGCCACATGCATATGCGTATAGCGCGGTGACCCATAGGCCACGGTGCCCCAACGTTCGAGATCTGCATAGGGATCGCCTTTGAAATAGGTGTTTGGATTGATCCCGGTATGCCAGGAATTGATGCGAAACGGGTCACCGCCGGTTAATGCTGCCGCGCGCTCCAACTGCGCCTTCAATCGCGCCACCAGATCGGCGGGCCCTTCAAAATCCACCATTCGGGAATTCTCGACGCGCACATGTACGGGATGGTCGATCACCAATGTACTGTCCTCATACGCGCGGGTGGACGAAGAGGTGACGAAATGCTGGATCGCCAGGGTTCCGTTCATGTTGTGACAAATGACCGGCGGAAAGATCATTACCGGGAAAAGTTCCAGCGCGAATTCGGCCACGGCCTGATCTCGCCCCGTGGCCATTTCGCTTGTCAGGTCGGTGCCGCACGCGCCAGTCAGCCGATAAGTGCGGGCCTTCAGGATCAGCCCCAGCAGTGCATCATGCACCCGCTTCATCACCCCGAAATCAGCCGATGCAAAAGGCGCGGCCAGATACCCCAGGTCCAGTGTATATGTCATCACCGCCTTGGCCTGATCTCCCGGCAGGTTGAAGCGGACCTGATCCCCCAGACGCGAGAAAAAGATCGTCCGATCCGCGCGGAGCATTGCATCGTGGACCACGCGTGGAAAATGCGAGGCATCCGCGACCGGCGCGGCCATGACCACTTCGGGCACCATGTCATGGCGTTCGGCAATTTGGGCGACAGCCTCACAAATCGCCGGATCGAAATAGACGCGGTCTCCCTCTTCGCCAACAAGAAGGATACGATCCCCGGCTTGCGCCTTGGCGCAGTTCAGCAACAGATTTCGGACACCTTGTTCGATTTCGTCCGGCACTGCCATTGCGATTGCCTACCCCCGCAGTTCTTTCTGGTCATTCCAGCTATGACTCAACTGTGATCACAGATCAATTCAAAATCTCATCCTTGCCAAGATAGCCCTCAGCCGCTAACTGTGATCACAGATGGGCACGTGGACGTATTCGAAAATGGGCTATTCAGGATTTTCTCTGCTGAAGCACGCCGTTACCGGCAACAGGCGCTGGCCCGATGTACTGGCCGAGCCCGAGATGCGCGCATCTTATGACATTGTCATCATCGGGGGTGGTGGGCATGGCCTTGCCACAGCGCATTACCTAACCTCCAATCACGGCATCACCAACGTGGCAGTTGTTGAAGCGGGGTGGATTGGCGGTGGAAATACCGCGCGCAATACCACGATCGTGCGGTCGGATTACCTGTTGAACGCCAGCTTTCAGCTTAAACATTTTGCCCTGAAACTCTGGTCGGATCTGACCCAGGACCTGAACTTCAACGTGATGTACGAACCGCGCGGTTATGTCGATCTGGCGCATTCCGATGGTGAGCTGGAGCATTTCACCCTGCGCGCCAATGCCATGCAGCTGCGCGGCGCAGATGCCGCGATCCTGACCGGCGACAGCTTGCAACAGCGGGTTCCCGAACTTGATCTGTCCGGCGCGAAACGCTTTCCCGTCGCGGGTGCGCTGGTGCAGGAGGCGGGCGGTGTTGTCCGGCACGATGCCGTGGCCTGGGGCTTTGCCCAAAACGCTGCGGCCGCGGGCATCCATATCTTCCAGAACTGCCCGGCCATCAGTTTTGATATCGACGCGGGCCGGATCATTGCCGTGACAACGCCAAAAGGCCGGATCGCCTGCAAGCAGGTGCTGATCTCGGTGGCCGGATCCAGCAGCGAAGTGGCGCAGATGGCCGGTGTCGATCTGCCGCTGACGACAATCAACGTACAGGCGCTGGTAACGGAACCGGTGAAGCCCGCGCTGGATACGGTGGTCAATTACAATGCGGGACTCAGCTATGTCAGCCAGACTTCGAAAGGCGAATTTGTTCTGGGGGGCGCAACGGATGGATATGCGTCATTCGCGCGGCGCGGCAGCTTTGAGCGGATCGAGGACGTGTTGGCCCGCGCGGTACAGATGTTTCCGTTTCTGTCCCGCCTGCGCCTGATGCGGCACTGGTCCGGCTCGGCGGATATTCCGATGGATGGCAATGCCATAATGGGGCGCACACCGATTGACGGCCTGATGATCAACGCGGGCTGGGGCTATGCCGGGTTCAAGGCGACGCCAGCGGTCGGCTGGTGCATGGCCAACTTACTGGCCACGGGGGATATGCCTGATCTGGTGGCGCCTTTTGCGCTTGAACGCTTCGCCAATGGCGCGGAACAGGATGATGCGGGCATTGGCCCCTATCCCTGGCTGCATTGATGGGGATGTTGCGATGATCCTGCTCCCCTGCCCCAATTGCGGCCCTCGCGACGAAGGTGAATTCACCTATGGCGGGCCCCAGCGACAGCTTCCATCTCTGGACGGGCAATCCGGCACGGATGACTGGCTCAAGGCGTTGTTTCACCCGCAGAACCCGCGCGGCCCCATGGTTGAGCTCTGGTATCACGCCAGTGGATGCGAGGCCTGGATTGAAGTGACGCGCGACACCGGCACGCATGAAATCATCGACGTTGCCACGAACCGCTTGCGGGACGACAAACAATGACCCGCCTGCCCAAAGGCGGTTTGATAAATCGCGATACCAGACTGGATTTCACCTTTAATGGCCGACCCATGACAGGCCATCCGGGCGACACTCTGGCGTCGGCGCTTCTGGCGAACGGTCAGCATCTGGTTGCGCGCTCGATCAAGTACCACCGCCCGCGCGGCATCCTGTCGAACGGGCTGGAAGAACCTTGCGCGATGGTCACGGTCACCGATCAAACCGGCAACACTCCGAACCTCAAAGCCACCGAAGTGATGTTGCGGGGCGGCTTACATGTCACCAGTCAGAACAACTGGCCCAGCGTGACCCATGATGCGGGATCTGCGCTGCAATTGGGCGGCAGGATGCTTGCTGCCGGATTCTATTACAAAACCTTCAAATGGCCCCGCGACGGCTGGCACAAGCGGTATGCCGGGATCATCCGCCGTTTAGCAGGGCACGGGCAAATTGATCCAAGCGCTGACAATGCGCTGTATGACAAACGTCACAGGCACTGCGATATCCTTGTCATTGGCAGCGGTGCGGCAGGCCTCTCTGCCGCGCAGACAGCCGCCCACGCTGGCGCCACGACAATCCTGATCGAGCAGGATCACGTCTTGGGTGGAAGTCTTCTGTTCAGCCGAAACCAAATCGCCGGAGAGCTTGCGGCAGACTGGGCCAATGATGCCGTTGAGGCCCTGCAGGATTTGTCGAATGTCACTGTCATGTCACGCACACTTGCGTTTGGACAATATGACCACGGGCAGATTTTGGCGGTTGAGTCGATGCCCGCGGACAGCAACGCCCGGGCCATCCTGTGGAAAATCCGCGCGCGCCGCATCCTTCTGGCCTCGGGCGCAACCGAGCGACCGATCGTCTTTCCCGGCAACGATCGTCCGGGCATCATGCTGGGCGGGGCCGTGCGCAGCTATATCCGCCGTTTCTCGGTTGCACCGGGCACGCGCGCGGTTGTGGCCGTCGCCGACCCCGACGAAGGTGAGGATACCTTTGCCGCCCTGAAAGAAGCGGGCATTGATGTGCGGGCGGTGCTGCCACCAGGTGCCGCGATCACCGGCACATCCGGGCGGCTGCACCTCAGGTCTGTTGGGTGGCGCGACCCGGGTGGCAAACGGCACCGGACCGCCTGCGACCTGCTCTGCGTTTCGGCGGGCTGGATGCCCAATGCGCATCTCTTTGCCCAGATGGAAACAGGGTTGCAGTTTGACGGGACCACGCAAAGCCTGCTGCCACCCGACACCAGCGGCCCATTGCGTCCGATCGGTGGCGCGCGGGGCATCCTGAATACCGCTGACTGCCTCACCGATGGCAAGGCCGCAGCGCATCAGGCACTGGCTGAACTGGAGATGCACAAACATCTCAACCTGCCGCGACCCGCCGCGACACCAGCCGCCCCGGGCTTTGACAGCGGTACCGGCAAGGCCTTTGTCGATCTGCAAAACGACGTGACACGGGACGATGTAGCACTGGCCATGCGCGAAGGGTATAAGGACATCGAACTGGTGAAACGCTACACCACCCTCGGCATGGGGACCGATCAGGGCAAGACCAGCTGGACCAACGGTGTTCTTGAAATCGCTACCCAATCAGGCCGCGATCCGGCTGAAATCGGCCACACGACCTATCGCCCGCCCTATTCGCCAGTCACCATCGGCGCCCTGATCGGAACCGAAACAGGCGACGAAATGGTGCCGATCCGCCACACACCATTCCACCGGGCGTTCGAGCGCATGGGATGTGTGTTCCAGACCTCTGGGGATTGGCTCTATGCGCGCTATTTCCCTCGTGATGATGAGACCATGCAGGATGCCGTGATCCGGGAATGCAATGCCGTAAGGAACGGGCTGGGCTGTGTGGACATGTCTACCCTGGGCAAGATCGACGTGCAGGGTCCGGACGCGCTGGAATTCCTCTCGCGCCTTTATTGCAACAACATCAGCACCCTCAAACCGGGCCACGTGCGCTATGCGTTGATGCTGCGCGAGGATGGGTATGTCTTTGACGATGGTACCGTCGCACAGCTCGGTGACGACCATTTCAGTGTCACGGCAACCACGGCCAATTCCGCATTCGTCTGGCGGCATATGACAAAATTCGCGCAGGTCGACTGGCCGGAACTGGACGTGACGCTGACAGACATAAGCGATCATTGGGCGTCGCTTGCCATTGCCGGGCCTCATGCCCGCGATCTGCTATTGGCACTTGCCCCTGATTTCGACTGTTCCCGCGATGGTTTTCCCTTTGCCCGCCTGCGTGAGGGGTTTCTTGGCAATGACCTTCCGGTCCGCGTCGTGTCGGTCAGTTTTTCAGGAGAGCCGTGTTTCGAGATCAACACCCCGGCGGGTTTCGCCGAAACGCTGCTCGAACGGGTCACGAAGCACGGTGCCGGATGGGACATCACCGCATACGGGCTGGAAGCATTGGATATGCTTCGGATCGAAAAAGGCCACCTGTCGATCGGCACGGAAATCGACGGCCGGAGAACCGCAGACGATCTGGGTCTGGGCGCAATGGTGTCACAAAAGAAAGACTTTATCGGTCGCACCTTGCTTCAGCGCCCTGCCCTGCAAGCCTCGGAGCGGGAGCAACTGGTAGGTCTGACGCCCGAGGATGGCAGCAGCCCGATCCCCCACGGTGCCGTTCTGAGCGACCATCCCATCTCTGGGGATGGCCGGGCCTGTGGCTGCGGTCATCTGACGGCGGCCATTCACAGCCCTGCACTGGGCCACCCCATCGCATTGGGTTTTCTCACCAATGGTCGGGTCCGAACCGGTGATGTGCTCTGGGCCCAGTCACCGGTTTCGGGCCAATCAGTACGGGTCCGCGTCGGCCCGGTCTGCGCCTATGATCCGAAAGGGGAACGTCTGCATGGCTGAGCGTCTCACCCCGGTTCCCGCCACAGATGCCAAGGGATTTCTGCCCGGTCCGCTGGGTCTTCGGCTGGATGAAACTGCCCTGTCGGTTTTTGCGCTTCAGGCACCGCCTGACACACTGGACAGCCTTGTTGCCTTCGGACAGACGAAGCCATGGCCGGATGCGGTTCTGCTGCGGCTCTGGCCGGACAGGATCTGGGCTTGCGGCACACCGCCAGAGGGAGCATTTCGGGTGACCGACATCTCGCACGGCCATACCCACCTGCAACTGCGCGGTGTCGAGGCATTGCATTTCCTTGATCTCTACACCCGCGCGGATTTATTTGCCGCGCCGGTGCGCGCCGCCAAAACCATCCGCACCCGGTTAAACCACTATGACGCCCTTTTGTGGTGGACAAACACGCGCGATGTGCATGTGCTGGTGGCGCGTTCGCTGGCGCAATCCTTCTGCGATCATCTGGGCGCGCTTGCACAACGCCACAATCCCGCCGATCCTTCCCTAACCCCGCGCCCGGTGGCCCCGGACGCCCCTGACAGAAGAGGTTGATATGTATCTCCGCAACACATGGTATGTCGCTGCATGGGACAGCGAAGTCACCCGCGAACCGCGTCAGATCAAGGTTCTGGGCGAAAAGATCGTCACCTTCCGGACCGAGGCCGGTGACCCGGTCGCGCTGATGGATGCCTGCCCGCACCGCAAGCTGCCCCTGTCGAAGGGTCGGATCAAAGGCGACAATATCGAATGCGGCTATCACGGCCTGACCTTCGATTGCGCCGGAAGCTGCGTGCGCGTCCCCGGCCAGGACCGAATTCCGCCCTCGGCCAATGTCCATTCTTACCCGGTGATCAGCCGCTATGGTCTGGTCTGGATCTGGATGGGCGACCCGGCACTGGCCGACGCCGACACGATCTTCAAGGTCGACCATTTCGACGATCCCGCCTGGGGCATGAACCGTGGCGATGCGATGCCCTTCCCCTGCAACTACCTGCTGATCACCGACAATCTGCTGGACCCCAGCCATGTGGCCTGGGTCCATCAAAGCTCCTTCGGCACCACCGCCTGCGAAGAGGAACCGCTGACCGTCACCGGCACCGATACCGGCGTGATCGTCTCGCGCTGGATGTACGACACCGAGGTCGCGCCCTTTTACAAGAAACTCGTGCCCTTCGACGGCAATTGCGACCGAGAGCAACATTACGAGGTGCGCTATCCCTCGCTCGCCTATATCAAGGCGATCTTCACCCCGGCGGGCACGGGCGGCGACGCCTCGAACCTGCCCGAGGGGGAATACTTCCAGATGGACAGCTACAATTTCATGACACCGGTCGATGAAAAGACGACGCGATACTACTGGTTCCAGATGCGCAACGTGTGTCCCGACGATGACGAGATTTCGCAATACATGAGCGACTCGGTTCAGGTGGCCTTCAACGAAGACCGCGATATTCTGATCGAGGTGCAGAAGGGGATGGACGAAAAAGTAACCCGCAACATCGACATTGCCATCGACGCAGGCCCCCTGCTCTATCGCCGCCGTCTGCAAAAACTCATCGACGCCGAAGCCAGACAGCCAGACCTGGAGGACGCATAGCAATTGTCTAACGGGTCACCAGCCAGAAACCCCGCCGGTGGGTTCAAGCCCAAATCACCCAACGCGGCAACGCGTGGCCAATGACTGCGCTGTCAGCACGGCACGCCCCGGCTTCAGTTTTCCCACGGCGGGTTATTTCCGATTTCTCCGATCAGGAAATCCATGAACACGCGAACCTTTGGCGAAAGCACGTTGGACTTGGGATAGATGAGCCACAGCACATTGCCCTCGTCGCCTTCGTACTCCGGCAAAACGCGAATGAGCTGCCCCGAGGCGATTTCTTTATGAACGCTCCATAGCCCATTCAGGGAAATGCCCGCACCGGCCAGAGTTGTGTGTTTCTGGCTGAGCCCGTCATCCATGATCAACTGGCTTTTCGCCGCGCCGGGGTTGAACTGGCCGGTATCGCCCTGTGCAGTCCTGAGCGGGCGGGGACGCAGATGCCGGAAGGCGATAAGCTTGTGACCGGCCAGATCCGACAGGGCCTTCGGCGTGCCGTGCGCCGCAAGATAGGATGGGGCAGCACAAAGGATGCGCTTGTCATCGGCCAGCTTGCGGCCTTTCAGGCTGGTATCAGGCAAGGGCGCGTTGCGCAGCGCCAAATCATAACTGCCTTCGATCAGGTCAAACTGTACATCGGACAGGTGCAGATCCAGTGTGAGGTCAGGATACTGGTCAAGAAACTTTGGCAGGATGGGCGCGATGTAAAGCTGTGCGAATGTGCTCGGGGCAGCAAATCGCAGAGTGCCGCTGACCTGGGCTGTGCCTTTGCCGAGCGCTGCCAATGCGGCCTCCTCCTGGGCGATCATTTCACGCGCAAATGGCAGGAATTCTGCGCCCTCGATAGAAAGGGACACTTTGCGCGTCGTACGATGAAGAAGTTCGGCCCCGAGGGATTGTTCCAGTTTTGCCAGTTTCGTGCTGGACACGGCCGGGGCCATGCCAATGCGGCGCCCTGCGGCGCTGATGTTCAGCATGTCGGCGGCAAGAACGAACAACCGCAACCCGTCTGTATCCAGCCCCATTATATTCAATTCCCGAATTATCAATACTAATTTACGCTGTTTATTTATCAGATGGTAGCAATCATATTCAATTCCATCGCAAGGCAGCAGGCACAGGAGGTGACAAAGATGACAGGCACGGCAACAGTCAATTACCACGTCGCGCTCAACCTGCGTTTCAATCAGGCCCCGATCGACACCACCTTGAAGCAGCGTGCGAAAGACCTGCGGCCCGACTTTCACTAAAGGACCAGAAGCATGACCAAGACCATCCTCATCACAGGTTCGACCGACGGCATTGGCCTGCTGACGGCCCGGAAACTGGCCGCTGACGGGCATCGCGTTTTGTTGCACGGGCGCAGTGCCACGAAACTAGACGCTGCCGCTGACAGTATCGACGGTGGGACCGAAAGCTTCGTCGCGGATTTGTCGGATATGTCCGCGGTGAAAGCATTGGCCGCCGAGATCCGCGCCAAACACGAAAGGCTGGATGTGCTGATCAACAATGCAGGTGTTTTGCGGGCCCCGAACCCAACGCTGGAAAACGGGTTAGATATTCGCTTTGTGGTCAACTCCTACGCGCCCTACCTGCTGACCAAGCTTTTGCTGCCAATCATCCCACAGGATGGTCGCGTGGTGAACCTGTCCTCGGCGGCACAAGCCCCGGTGGACCGATATGCGATGCTGGGCCACCGGCAACTGGATGAAATGGCTGCCTACGCGCAAAGCAAACTGGCGATCACGATCTGGACCCGCGAATGGTCCAGGGCACTACCGAACGGGCCTGCAATGATCGCGGTGAACCCCGGCTCCCTGCTGGCCTCGAAGATGGTGAAAGAGGGCTTTGGCGTGGCTGGAAAGGACATGAATATCGGTGCCGATATCCTGATCGATGCCGCACTCGGGCCCCGCTTCGCCGATGCGTCGGGCACGTATTTTGACAATGACAGTGGCGCCTTTGCAGACCCGCATCCCGCTGCACTTGACGCGGCGCATTCGGCGGAAGTGATGGCAACCATCCAGTCTGTCCTCAGCCAGCAGCGTTAAGTCTGGCGGCCCAGGCACCGCCGCAAATCCCAACCAGTTTACCCCACCCCTCGCGTCCCTGATGCCGAGGTCCAAGAAAGGACTGCCTCATGAAATATGAAAACTTTCAAACCCTCGACGTGAAAATTGAAAACGCCATCGCCACGGTCACCTTCAATTTCGGCTCCGTGAACGTACAGGGCCAGGAAATGCTGGCCGATCTCAACAGCCTGGCGATGCGGCTGGAACGGGACCGCGGCACCAGGGTCGTCGTCTTTCAATCCGCCAACCCCGAGATTTGGGTCTGTCACTATGACACCGAACTGCTGAAAGACATGTCGACCGAGGCCGTATCGCGCGATGACGCGCAGCTTTTGGATTTACAAGCCGTGTGCGAGCGCATCAGCAAGGTTCCACAAGCCACCATTGCCAAGCTTGAAGGATTTGCGCGCGGTGGCGGGCACGAATTGGCGCTGGCTCTCGACATGCGTTTTGCCGCGCGCGGCAAGTTCAAGTTCATGCAGATGGAGGTAGGCATGGGCATTCTGCCTTGCGGTGGCGGCGCATCACGCATGGCGCGTCAAACCGGCCTTGGCCGCGCGCTTGAGATCATTCTGAGCGCGCAGGATTACGATGCCGATGATGCCGAGCGTTTGGGCACCATCAACAAGGCGTTGGACCCGGATGAGATCGGGCCCTATGTCGATGCGCTGGCCCATCGCATCGCGCAGTTTCCGGCAGAATCGATTAATGCCTGCAAACAGATGGTGTACGAATCCATCGACAAACCCATTGGTGACGCCCTGAAGGCCGAGGCCTATTGGCTCTATCAAGCGACCAGCAAAACCCCTGCCATCAAACGTTTCGCCATGGCGGACGCGCAAGGCTTGCAGCACGATATCGAAAACCAGCGCAACTGGAATGAACTGGTCATGAAGGTTCAGGACATCAACTGACAGGTTTTCATAAGCCCAAAAACCGATCGCCTTGCGTTTCAGGGCGGTCGGTCATCCATTTCACTCTTACCATTCGGCCCGCAGACGGCCGAGGCACGGCACCTTCTCTGCGCTGTTTTCGGGCATTGATACAGGTGCCGCGAAATGGTGCCTTGGCCGTACGGCAGTCGCCCGTTACCGCGCGCCCTGTTAACCCGGCCAAAAACCGATTTCGACACCGACGTAATACCGACAAAATACCGACGTTATACCAACATGGGTTTTTCAGCGTTTTCAGCGAATTAACCCGATTCTCTCGCACCAAGCGCCACAGCGGGAAATTTTGGTGTTCCGGACCGCCCCGCATGGTCGACGATAGCGCTCCGTGTGCCCGGTTAGCCAGGACGAAAAGCGCACCGGCTCTACGAGCCCAATACATCACCAGCGGGGATTTCAGGGGCCACGAGACAAAGGTGATCGCCGGGGTCAACGACCGGATTGCGCCGTTTGATCGCGACAATGCCATCACGGTCTGAATAAAGCTCATCCTGTATGATGCCGAAGTTATGCAGGTCGTAAACTGTTGCCAGATGCACGCCCTTAGTGACCACGTCCCCGAGGCGCACATGGAACTGTGCCAGACCGTGATGGCGCGCTGTAACATGAACGCTGCGATCACCAATATCAATGAAACGCGTCGGTTGCGCATCCGTTTGATCAGCAATCAACCCCAGATACGCCAACAACCGTAAAGTCGCCTGCAAACCGATCTCGAAAGAGCGTTTGGAAAATCGGCCCAGCCCGCCCAATTCGCATGCCAGGAAGCGTGTCTGTTGATGATATGCCGCTGTGTCAAAATCACCGCCCGTCCCGTTAATCGGGCAGACCATGGTGAAAGGTGCGCCAAAAACCTTTGCCATTTCCAGATTGGCCTGATTCAACACCGCATCAGACCCGAGGCACAGAAAACAGCAATCGACATATTGCGTCGCCGTACCACCAGAGTGGAAATCAACAACGACATCCGCCCGCGGTATCAGGTGGGCGTCAACGAACCCAGCGATGGTTCCGGTTGGTCCCGCCCCCGCAGAACCCGGAAAACTGCGGTTCATATTGCCTTGATCCAGCGGAGAGACGCGTGAACGGTCCCGTACGGCCGGCGCATTCAGCGCGGGCAACAAAATAAGGCGGCCTGACAGGTTTTCGGGCTCAAACATCTGCATCAGGTGATGCAAAATGACCTGCCCTTCGTATTCGTCGCCGTGACTTCCAGCGGTCAGCAGAACCGTTGGCCCCGGCCCACCGCAAATGACGCCGACCGGCACACAGACCGAACTGAAGGCAAACTGGTTGTCCGAATGCTCCAACGTAATCATCCCAGTGCGTTTGCCTGGGCTGTCAAAATCGACAGAGGATCTTGCGGAGCCAAAAATCAGCATGGGTCACCTAAATTCGTCACCAATGCTTTCACAACATCAATGACAGGACAGAAATTAAAAACCTCTTGCCCTTCACGCCCCAACGGCAGCATCGGGCCAACCTGATCGTAGGCGTTTCGGACCTCGGCACCAAGACCTTCTCTTGGAAGGTCACGTATTTTTATCGCCCAGATGGCAATCAGTATTTCGTTCGCTAAAATCTGCCAGCCAAGGTCCAGTACCTCTTCGGTCCGCTGCACCGAAAGCGGCGCCATTCCGGACACGTCAATGGCCCCATCAACGATACCGTAAGAACACTCAAGCAATACCGGGACGGACAGCGTGCGCAGTTCGGCAAGGCGGGCTGCCGTCAGGTGGGGCAAGATGATGTTCTGAAAGCCACTTTCCGCCCGCGCCGGATCGGCAAACGCGGCAGGCAGGCCCGAAAATGCAGGGTTCTGCACTTTCATCGTGCGCTCGAAACTGACTGAAACCGCCACGGCCAACACCTGTCTCAGCATATCCATCGCACAGGTCAGTGGCGTGCTATCCATGTTGATCCCTGTCACGACCTCCCCCAATTCCAGAGAAACAACAGGATTGTCGCAGACACAGTTCAGATCATCTTCAAAAGCCTTCACTGCTGAATCATGTGCCTTACGCACGGCTCCATTGACGCGCATGGCAAAACGAAAGCTCAGCGGATCATGCAATTGCCGCCAATTTTCTGGTTTCCACAAGGCCGAGCCTGATAGGGCGGCCCGGATGGCTTCAAGGGATTGTTTCTGATGTTGATTTCTGTAGCAGGCCGCCATTTCAACGCGCAGGTAGGACAGATTTCCACGATGGGCCTCAAGCGAAACAGCGGCGGCCAGATCGAGCGCCCGAAGAAGATGCTTCGCTTGGCTCAGAACGATCGCCCCGTGCGCGATTGCAAAACTGTTATTGTTAACAAGCGAAACGGCCTCTTTGGCCGAAAGCGTGAAGGACACGCTATCCTCTGGATCCGGCGGCAGGTTTAAGACAGCGCTGGATAGTTGTGCCAACGGACCCAAGTCAGAAGAGCCGGTCGAGATATTGCGCCGGATCTCGGGCATCTGACCGGTTTGAAAAAATTCCAGCAGGTGTCGGATCAAGACTGGGCGAATTCCCAGCCGACCTGTTGCCGCGTTGTTTAACAGTACCAGCAAGGCCGCACGAACCACCGCTTCGTCAAAGGCCGGGCCGGGAAAACTGGTTTGCTCCGAAATGATCACTGCGCGGTTGAACGCCTCGACCTCATCGTCGTGCAAGCGCCGATCCTTTTGCGAACCCACGCCCGTGTTGATGCCATAGAGTGGTTTGCCACTTTGCATCATTGCTTCGACTATGGCACGGGCCTCTCCAACCCGGTTCCACGCTTCCTCTGACAGATCGACAGCGCATTTCCCGCGCACAAGGGCAACCAGGGTATCAACAGTAAGGCTTTCGCCATCCAACAGGGTGGTTTCTGCATCTTTCATGGCCCAAGAATCTCCGCTTTCCGCCGCACCACATATGCTTCAAGCTCCTCTTCTATCGCCGGATCAATCGGGGGCTTTTCATAGTCACGCAGCAGCTGTTTCCAGATCATGTTAGCGCGCTCCGTTGCTGTCTTGGCACCATCCTCTTGCCAGGCCTCGAAATTCCGCCAATCAGAGAGCAAGGGGCTGTAAAAAGCTGTTTCATACCGGGCCAGCGTATGTGCCGTGCCAAAGAAGTGGCCGCCCGGCCCTGCTTCGGCCATGGCATCCAGTCCAAGCGCGTCTTCGCTCAAGTCGATTGGGTCAAGGAACGCCGCCTGCATTTGCAGCAACTCGGCATCGAGGATCAGTTTTTCAAACGAACAGGTCAATCCGCCTTCCAGCCATCCGCCCGCATGCATCATCACGTTGATGTGGCCTTGGATACAGGCATTGATCGACATGTCGGATTCGTAGGTTGCCTGAGCATCCATGCAGGCCGCTGCCGTCGTGTTGGAAGATCGGATCGGAATGCCATAGCGCCGTGCCATCTGGCCCGAAATGATCACGGATTGGGCATATTCGGGCGTGCCGAAAGCGGGTGAGCCGGTCCTCATATCCACGTTTGAGGTGAAATGCCCGTAGAACACGGGCGATCCGCGACAGGCCGCTTGGCCCAGCACAATTCCCGCCAGCGCCTCGGCATTCTGCTGCACCAGGGAGCCACCGATCGTGGCGGGACTCATCGCGCCTGCCAGCGTGAAAGGGGTGATATGTACCGGCTGACCGGCACGGGCAAATTCGATCACAGCTTCGGCCTGTCCATCGTCGAAAAGCAGTGGTGAATTGGTGTTGACGCCGCCCAGAATGCCCGGTTTTGCGCGCAGACCTTCGTCATCGGTGCCGAGCGCAATTCTAGCCATCTCGATGCAATCTCGCGCACGGGCGGCGGTGTTCATCCAGCAGGGTTGCCAACCCTTGTCGCAGAGTGTGGTTTGCGCCAGCATCATGTCCAGATGCCGGGTTTCGGGTGGCAGTTCCAGTGGCTCACACCCCGCCCCACCTTCATGGTGGAAGATGTTCAGCGATGCTGAAAGCCTGACGAAATTGCGCATATCCTCGAGCGTTCCGGCCCGTCGGCCCCGGTCAAGGTCAGAGACAAAGGACGGCCCGCAAACGGTGGCAAAAGTCAGGGAATTGCCGCCCACCGTCACGCTCTTCTCCGGATTTCGGGCATGGATCATGAATTCCGCCGGAAGCTCGGTTAGCGTCTCCTCGACCATGTCCGGTTCAAACCGAACGCGATCACCATCCACATCCGCGCCAGCCTTGACCAGAAGCCGGCGTGCCACCGCACTGTCGACCTTGAGACCGATATCGCGCAGCACTTGCAAACTGGCCTGATGGATGGTTTCAACTTGATCGACCGAGATCAACTCAGTCGGGCGTAACGGGTTCCGTACCTCGCCAAACGGTCTTTGGCCAAGACCTGTTTCACGAGTTCTGCGGGTGTTGCGGCGACGGGACATTTCTTTTCTCCTGAATTGACGTGGCATTTGGCGGTATGGCCGCCATCCCGCCCGCCCAGGTTTCTTCACCCATCACCGCAAAGAACTTACACATCAAAATCTCCCCCAACTCAGATATAACCACTGTAGCGCTTTGGCACGACAGCGCGATGCAACCACTCCACGCAAGCGATGAAGTCAAATACCGGTAGCCCGGTTGCGCTCCTCACCTCATTTGCAAAGGGTGGCAGACTGGTGCATTCCAGCAGGACTGCCCCAATATCGGGGTCTTGCTCCCGGCTCCCGGCGATTGCATTCAGAACATCTTTGCACAGGTCATCATATTCAAAACTGATAGCCGTACCCCCCATACAAACGGCGTTGAAAACCTTTGAGTCGTCCAGACCGGCAAGCGCGATCCTGTGACCCAAGTCAGCACCAACAGCAGAAAAAAACTCACTCGTCAGCAATTTTGCTGCGGCGGTTACAACCAACACTTTCTGATCCGGGTGGATCATCTGCTGGATAACGGGGAGCATCATCAGCGGCGACGTCATAACAGGGATGCTGACATGCTTCGCCAGAACCGGCTGGATCAACGAAAAAAATCCACAACACATTGCGATAGCGCGCACCCCGTCGCGTTCCAACTGAACAGCCGCGTCGATGCAACTCTGAACCTCGGCAGTATAGCTGCCATCTGCCTTGGTCAGCGGTGGGTATGGATTGTCCTCAAGCCCCTTGATCTGACGCAGCAGAACCGGAAACGGATAGCTTGTCGCATTTCCCACATCACCCGGCGGCATGGGAAATAGCTTGTTGTCGAACATCAGGATACCAACACTGTAGCCCTGATAAGAATGCCCGCCTTTGATGATCATGACCGCCTCCTCGCTTCAGGCTCGCATCCGAAGACCTTGGGGATCGTATAACGGCGCAGGGCACAGCGTTGCGGGGCGTAGCTGTCCTAGGATTTCCACCGCATAATCGCCATTCTCTCGAAAAGCATCCGGCGTCACATACCCAAGCGCGATGTGTTGTTCGACCTGCGGCCCCCAGCCACCGGATGAGATATATCCCACGGGCTCACCATCCAGAAAAACCGCCTCATCCCCCCAGATGGCGCAGTCACCTGCCTCCACTGTGAAGGTGACCGGGCGTTCTCGTGGGACGGCATAGGCCATCACCGCGTCGCGTCCGACGAAATCCCCCTTATCGGGCTTCACATGGTGCATCATCCCGCATTCATGGGCCAGGTAATCCGGGCTTAGTTCAGCACCCCAGGCCGGAAAGCTCTTTTCAAGCCGCAGCATCATCAGGCTACGCAATCCGGCCAATGTCAGACCCAGCGTTTCGCCCTCACGGCGCAGCGTGTCAAAAAGGGCAAGTTGGCGGTCACGCGGCATATAGATTTCATATCCCGTCTCCCCGGTATACGAGACCCGGATGGTCGTGACACCCGCGATCCCGGCGACGGTCATGTCGGCCGCATCGAGAAACCGGAAATGCGCGCTGTCCATCTGGTGATCAGCAAGCTTGCTGATCAGGGCCTGTGCGTTCGGTCCGGCAATATGCAGGCCGGCCAGCGTGTCGGACACATTCCGCAGACTGACCCCGTCAGCGGGCAGGTATTTCGCGAAATACCGCATGAAAGCCAGTTGCATCGCGTAGGAGCCGATGACCAGAAACCGGTCCCCCAGATTGGAAATGGTGAAATCGCCCAGCAATCGGCCCTTATCCGACAACATGGCGCTCAGGCACATGCGCCCCGGATTCGGGAGCCGGTTGGTCATTACGCGGTTCAGCCAACGTTCGGCACCCGCACCTGTGACTTCGAATTTCGCCATGTCGGAAAAATCGAACAGCCCTACAGCATCACGCACGCGCTTGCCCTCGTCCGCCACCGGCTGCCACCAGTTGGGCTGGCGATAGGTCAGGCTGTCTTGCGCCTTTGTTCCCGTGGGTGCGAACCACGTAGCGTGTTCGCCGCCAAACGCCGTGCCGAACACCGCACCGGCCTCTGCCTGCCGGTCATAAACCGGGTTCTTGCGCTGCGGGCGGGCGGCATCGAAGCTCTGGTAGGGAAATATCTTCTCGGACCGGTTTTCATAGAAATACCGGGTCATCTCTTCGGTGTATTTCCTGTCCGCCCAATCCCCGAACCGCGCCACATCCCAATTGAAAATATCGATCTCTGGCTCGCCACCGATGATCCATTCCGATATCACCCGGCCGATCCCCGCGCCCTGATTGAACCCCGCCATCACGCCATTGGCGCAGAAATAGTTGCGCAGGGCCGGGTGCGGGCCGATCAACGGGCTCAGATCCGGCGAAAAGATCATCGGTCCGTTGATCACTCGTTTTACCCCTGCCTCGGCAAGACAGGGCATGATTTCCACGGATTTCTCGAAGTTCCATTCCATGCAGGATAGATCGTCGGGCAACAGCTCGTGCCCGAAATCAGCGGGCGTACCATCCTTGGCCCAATGTGTGCAGGTATCCTCGTAAGCACCCAGCAGCATCCCCATGCCTTCCTGCCGCGCGTAACAACCGGTTTCATTGTCGTTGATCTGGGGCAGCTCAAAACCGAGGTTTTCGACTATCGGGATCGGTTCCGTCACCAGATAGTGATGTTCGACCGGCATCAACGGCAGCTCGATCCCGGCCAGCCTGCCCACTTCGCGCCCCCAGAGGCCGGCGGCATTGACCACATATTCGGCGTGAACGGTACCAGCCTTTGTCACCACGTCCCAGGTTCCGTCGACCCGCTGGCGGGTCGCGGTCACCGGCCTGTGGCGATGGATGGTTGCCCCCAATTGGCGCGCGGCGGCGGCAAATGCCTGCGTCGCCGAGGCCGGATCGACATGGCCGCCTTCATCCTCCCAGAAGGCGCCGATCATGTGAGTTGTGTCCAGCACCGGCGCCTTTTCCTTTGCTTCGTCAAGTGAGATGAAATGACCCTCAATCCCCAATCGTCGGCATGCACTTTGCATCATGGCGTTGCTGTCGATCTCCTCCTGTGTGCGGCAGATGTTGATGCCGCCGGTAAAATGGAATCCACAGGGTTGGCCGCTTTCTTCTTCCAGCATGCGATAGATCTGGAAAGTATAGCGGTGCATTTCCGCGGCTGAGTTGGGCCGCACGACGGTAAACAATCCACCCGCCGCGTGCCAGCTGGAGCCCGAGGTTAGTTCCTGCCGCTCAAGCAGCATCACATCGGTCCAGCCGTTTTTGGTCAGATGATAGAGGATCGAGCAGCCAACCACGCCGCCCCCGATTACAACAACACGGGCTGTCGCATTCATGCAGAGATACCTTCGGTTTTCGTTTCACTTCGGGCTCGTTGCCCGTCTTCTAATCTCCCAAGGCTGCCACCAGCTTGCGACGCTCGACGACGGCCTCATCCAGCCAGTCGGTGCGCATTTCCGGCACCGAGTTCAGCAATAATTGCGTGTATTCATGACAGGGCGGCGTCAGCACCTGATCCACGGTGCCTTGCGCCACGATACGTCCCAGCCGCATTACCGCGATGCGCTCTGATATCTTGGCGACCGTGGCGATATCATGAGTGATGAACATGTAGCTCAGGTTCAACTCGTCCTGCAGGTCTTCGAGCAGGTCAAGGATTTGCTGCGCCACGATTGTATCAAGCGCCGAGGTGATCTCATCACAAATGATCAGCCGGGGTTCTGCCGCCAGTGCGCGGGCCAGGTTGACCCGTTGCCGCTGTCCGCCCGAAAGTTCAGGTGGGAAGCGCCAGGCGAAATCGGTTGGCAGATCGACCCGTTCCAGCAGACGCGCGACCTCTTTATCGGCCTCACGTCGCGACAGGCCGCGATAGAACTGCATGGGTCGGCTGAGTATCTTGTTCAGGCGCTGACGTGGATTCAGCGCGACATCGGCCATCTGAAAGGCAAACTGTATCTGCCGCAGGTCTTCTTTTGAACGCTGCCCGACGCTCTGCGCAAGTTGTTGACCGTCCAGATATATCCCGCCCTTTTTGGCGCCCATCAAGCCCGAGATTAGGCGCCCAAGCGTAGTTTTGCCCGACCCGCTTTCGCCAATCACACCCACTGTTTCGCCCGCGTGGATGGTAAGGTCGATATCCTGCAGGGCGATTATGTCCTGGTTTGGTCCATAGCCTGCGGTTGCATTCCTGACCTGCAGCAGTGGCGCGTCCTCGTTGGTTACAACCGGCGGGGCGTGAATTTCGTCGGGCATCAGATGCGCCGCCGCCATCAGGGCCTTGGTGTAATCATGCTGCGGATCGCTGATGATCTGCTCGGTTGCACCATATTCGACCATCTGGCCGTCTTTCAGCACGAGAATATGGTCGGCCACCTGTGCCACCAGCGATAGATCGTGGGTCACGTAGATGGCGGCGGTATTGTGATCCTTAATCAGTTTCTTGAAGGAATAGAGAACCTCGATCTGGGTGGTCACGTCCAGCGCCGTGGTGGGTTCATCCAGGATCAGCAGGCGCGGGTCGCTGATCATCGCCATCGCCGCCATCAGCCTTTGCAACTGTCCACCCGACACCTGATGCGGGTAGCGTTTTCCGATATTGTCCGGATCGGGCAGTTCGAGATCACGATAGAGCTGTGCCGCCTTGGCCAACGCGTCGCTGCGGCTCATCGCGCCGGTGATGATCGGGATTTCCGTGACCTGCGCGTCGATTGTCATCGCCCCGTTGAAGGAGGCCGCAGCGGATTGTGCAACATAGGTGATGTCCTTGCCGCGCAACTCCTGCAAAGCTGCCAGGGATTGATCCAGCACATTGACACCGCCCAGCTCCACCGAGCCGCCGGTTATGTGGCAACCAGGCCGCGTATATCCCATGCACCCCAGCGAGATCGTCGTCTTGCCCGACCCGCTTTCACCGATCAGCGCGATCACCTCACCCGGCTGCACATCGAACGAGATATCATCCACGATCTTGAACTCGTGACCTTTCTTGTCACGGACCGAGACATCAAGATTGCGAACTTTCAACAGTGGCGCTGGCATATCAGATCTCATCCGGCAATTTCGCGCTGGACCGCTGCAACAGCCAGTCGACGAAGACGTTCATGGAAATGGCGATCAGAGCGATACCGAAAGCCGGATAGAGCGTGGTGTATTCGCCATAGAGGATCGCCTGCATGTTCTCCTTGACCATGACGCCAAGATCGGATTGCGGCGGCTGCACCCCCAGCCCCAGAAAACTGAGCGCCGAGATGAAGAGGATGGCATAGGTAAAGCGAATGCCGAATTCGGCGGCCAGCGGTGTCAGCGCGTTTGGCAGGACCTCGTGCCAGACGATCCATCCCTTGCCTTCGCCGCGCACAATGGCGGCCTCGACATAATCCATCACCATGATGTTGACCGCCAGCGCCCGGGAGACGCGGAAAACCCGGGTCATGTCGATAAACGCGATGGTAAAGACAAGCACCACGAAAGATGATCCAAGCGAGTTGATCACGATCAGCGCCAGCATCAGCGCCGGAAAGCTGAGCATCGCGTCGTTAACGCGGCTCATCCACATATCCACCCGGCCACCAAAGGCCGCCGCCAGAAACCCCAGGCCAACCCCTGCAAAAAACGACAGGAAGGTGATGACCAGAGCCAGAAACAGGGTAATCCGAACGCCGTAGATGAGGCGCGAAAGCACGTCTCTGCCAAGGTAATCACTGCCCAGCCACATGATGTCACTGGGCGGCTCAAAGCTTTCGTTGGTCAGGATTTCACCTTCTCCGTAGGGTGCGAACCACGGCGCAAATGCACCCACCAGAAAGACGAAGATCAGAAACAGCACCGCTAGGGTGACACCGGGTGTCAGATCTGAAACGGCCTCGCGCAGTTCTCCCTGCCATGTTCGCGCCTGTGCGGTCATTTCTTGTACCTCACACGCGGGTTGGCCATGATCGACAGGATATCCGCCGTCATGTTGAGGATAATGTAGACCGAGCAGAAGATCATGGCACAAGTCTGCACGATCGGCACATCCCGGTTGGTTACCGCCTCGACCATGTAGCGGCCCAGACCGGGGAAATTGAACAGCGTCTCAATCACAACGACCCCACTGATCAGGTAGGCAAGGTTCAGGGCAATCACGTTGATGATGGGACCAAATGCGTTGGGCAAGGCATGCCGCAGCAGAAGCCGTCGACGCGGGACACCTTTAAGGATCGCCATTTCAATCGCCGGGCTGGACAGGACATTCAGCACCGCAGACCGCGTCATCCGAACCATGTGTGCCAGGATCGTGAAGGTCAGCCCCATCACCGGTAGGATCAATATTCTTATCCAGTCCACAAGCTCGTAACTTGGCCGGATCGAGGCGATGGCCGGAAGCCACCTTAACTTGACGGCAAAGATCGTCACCAAGACCACGGCAACCAGAAAGTCGGGAAAGGAAATCAGCGCGAGCGAACTTGAGGTAATCGCCCGATCGACGATGCCGCCAGGTTTCACGGCCGCTGCAAGCCCCAGAATGATCGACAGCGGAACGGCAATCACTGTCGTGCAAAGTGCAAGAATGATCGTGTTGCTGGCACGCCGGCCGATCTCGGTTCCGATATCTGCGCCATTTGCCAGAGAAGTCCCGAAATCACCGGTGACGAAATTTCCGAGCCAGACAAAATAACGAATATGAAGCGGCTGATCGAGCCCCAAACGCTCTTTGATTTGCGCGACAAGTTCGGGTGTGGCCCCCTGCCCCAGAATGGCATGTGCAACGTCTCCGGGCAGGATTTCCGTCCCGATAAAAACAAGTACCGATACAAACAATAGCGTCCCGACGCCAAAAACCAGCCGCTTGCCGAGAATTTCCAGAATGCTCATCGCAAATCCCCCTCGCGCAGAGCCGTTATGGCTGGAGAATTGGATTAACTGTGATCACAGATTGCGAATAATGCAAGAAATACTTTGTTGCGCTGACATCTAATTCGACAAACGCTAGCCAAGTTCGCGAAAAAGTTCGACACCCCAGCGAGCATCTTCTTCCATGAGGCGGCGCGTTTCTGCCTTATCCCGCTGACCCAATGCAGTGATTATATGGTCGTGTTCGCCCATCCATTTGTCCGGTTTTACAAGATTGGTGATACCATAGGCCAGCCACGGGCCCGTTCGCACATAAAGCGCGTCGATCATGGATTGCAGCGCGCTGTTGCCAGTCAGCGAGTAAACATGCCGGTGAAACTGGTAATTCGCGAACAGGAAGTCCGAGGCATGCTGTTTTCCCCATGCCGCTTCCAGATCTATATTGTGTTTCCGCAGTATCTTTATATCTGCTTCGCTCACACGTTCCGCAGCGATCTCTGCAGCAGCCCCCTCCAGCACGGCGCGGACGAAAAACAAATCTGCTGCCTGTTCAGATGTCAGGTTGGGGACCCGGTAGGCTTTCTTAGCTGCGCCGATCAACGCATCTTCAGAGGCGAGTTGGCGCAATGCCTCACGGACCGGCATTGCCGAGACTTTGTATTCTTCAGCCAAGGTGCGAATGGACAAGTTTTCCGCAGGCCTTAGATCACCCACGATGAGTTTCCGCTGCAAGTCCGAATAGATGCCTGCGCTAAGATTTGCAGGCGCGCTGATATCCGGTTTGAGGGCCTGATTCATCTAACAGTTCTCTCTCATGATCTCTTTCGCGTTTAGCCCAGTAGAGGCCAAATTGCCAGATTTTACGTGCCACCACTTGTTGGTCGAAACACTTCAAAGTAGCTTGCTTTTGCATTCATTCTGTGATCACAGTTTATGATAACCTAAAAACAGGGCTGCCAAAGCCCGCATAAGGGTGGTGGCATCTGATCACCCCTTTCCAACAGCGGAGACACGCGAATGTCTGACAAAAAATTCAACGATTATCTCTTTCAGCAATACGTGGCGAATAAAATTTCTCGCCGCAGGTTCATGGGAACGCTCGCGGCGGCAGGGGCCTCTGCCACGGTCATCAGTGGTCTGACGGCGCAGCGCGCGCAGGCAGCGACACCCAAAACCGGTGGACGTCTCGTGGTTGGTGTCGAGGCGGCACAGGCGCAGGACAGTCTGGACCCGACCAAGTATTTCAGCACCTCGAATATCCAGATGGGATATGCAGTGCACGACAATCTGGTTAACCGCGACGCGGACCTGCAACCAATGCCTTGGCTGGCGACATCCTGGGAATCCAATGACGACGCATCAGCCTGGGTTTTCAATCTGCGCGAAGGCGTGACATTCCACGACGGATCGGATTTCGGCGCCGAAGATGTAATCTATTCGATGCATCGCCATTACCGCGAAGGATCCGAAGCCCCTTCGAAATCCTTCATGAGCCAGATTGCAAGCATCGACAAGCTTGGCGATTATCAGGTGCGGTTCAATCTGACCGCGCCGAATGCCGATTTCCCCATGATCCTATCGGACACTCGCGTACAGGTCACCAAACGTGATCTTGAGGATTTTACCGGAACACCGCCGGGCACCGGCCCGTTCAAAGTGGTTGAATTCACTCCAGGCAGCAACTACCGCTTTGCCCGCAACGAAAACTATTGGGGCGACGATGGCCCCTATGTGGACGAACTGGAATTCGTTGGCATTGCGGACAACACCGCACGGATCAATGCGCTGATTGCGGGCGATATCAATGTGCTGCTCCAGCTTGATCAGAAAGCCACACGGCTGATCGACAACAGCGGCGCGGCCTATGTGATCAACGCACCCTCGGGCGCCTTCCTGAATCTGGCCATGATGCTGGACCGCGAGCCGACCAACAATCCCGATTTCCGCCTTGCCGTGAAATACGCCATCGATCGCGAGGGGATACGCGACAACATCCTCAAGGGGCTTGGCTCGGTCGGGAACGACCACCCGATTGCACCAATTGATCCCTATTACAACGGCGATATCCCGCAGCGCGAATACGATCCTGAAAAGGTGCGGTTCCACATCAAGAAGGCCGGGTTGGAGAACACCCCGATCGACATTTACGGCTCGGATGTTGCCGGGACCGGTGCACTGGCCTCGGCCCAACATCTGCAACAAAGCGCTGCTGCCGGCGGTCTAAACTTCAATGTCATCAATCCACCGGCTGACAGTTTTTGGTCGGCGGTCTGGATTCAAAAACCGATCATCACCTCGGGCTGGGATCCGCGCCCCGTACCCGATCTAATATTCTCGATCGCGTTTTCCAAAGAATCCGGATGGAATGAAACGCTGTGGAAAGACGATGCATTCGAAAAACTCCTCATCGAGGCGCGTTCTGTCACGGATTTTGCCAAGCGCAAGGAAATGTATGGCGAAATGCAGCGCATGCTGCACGAGGATGGCGGTCACGCGACACTGGGCTTCCGCAACTTCGTAGATGCCGCCCGCAACGAGGTGCAGGGCATCTCCCCGCACGGTTCCGGTCCGCTGGGCTTTTACCAGATGCAGCGCACGGCCTGGCTGGACGAATAATCAGCGCGACAAACGATCAGGCCAGTGGCAAATTGCTGGCCTGAACCCCGGCATAGCGAGGGTGACATGGCGACCCGTGCAAAAAGTAGGCGGCGCAGAGCCGAGCGCCCACCTGTCGAAATACCATCCCGACGGATGCGATTACAGACAATTGATGCACTCGGTGCCGAAGAGATCTTCGAGGGAGTTCTCGAAATTCTTCACAGCGTCGGAATGCTGGTTGAGGATGACGAAGCGCGAACAATCCTCACCTCAGCGGGCTGCCGTGAAGAGGATGGGCGAATTTTCTATCCCCCCGACCTGGTCCGTCGGATACTTGAAACAGTCCCACCCAGGATCACGTTCTTCAACCAGAATGGTGAACAGGCGTTTGCCACGGACGACGAAACCGCGCGCTTCGGCACAGCTGTCAATTGCGTTCAGGTGCTGGACCCAAGAACGGATGAGTATCGCCCCTGCCTTTTGTCCGACATCTCGGATCACGGCTGTTTGCAAGACCAGCTTCCTAACATAGATTTCGCCGCCGCACTTGGCTATCCCAGTGATTTAGATGCCCAGATCGAGGCGTTGGCGAGCGCCCGCGCCCTGCTGGACAGCACGCGGAAACCGATATTCTTCACCGGTCACGACGACATTGGCGTACGCGCGATCTGGGATGAAATGGCGGCGCGGGTCGGCGGCATGGGCAATCTGGCCGACAAACCCGTCGGACTGGATCTGATCGGGCCGATATCCCCCCTAAAACTGGGTGGTGAAACCTGCCAGCGGCTTCTGATGGCGGCGCGGCTGCACCTGCCTGTTGTATGCTACCCTGCCATCTTTCCAGGCATGGCCTGCCCATTGACGCTGGCCGGTGCCATTACTCAGGCCACCGCGGAATCGCTGGCCGGTATTGTCATCAGCCAATTGGTGGCACCCGGTGCGCCAGTAATGTCAGGATCGTCTGTCATGCCGATGGACATGCGCCGCGCCGATATGGCGATTGGTTCACCGGAATATACGCTGGCGGGGTTGGGTGCTGCAGATGTGTTTGATCATCTCGGCATCCCCTGCTGGACTGGGTCCGGCTGCACCGACGCGCATGATATCGGCCCACAGGCCCTAGCCGAAGCAAGCGCCAGCCTGCAGGCCAGCACCCTTGGCGCGACGGCCCTGACGCATAACCTTGGGGTGCTTTCCAGTGGTCGCACCGGATCAATGGAGATGCTTGTGGCCTGCGACGAACTGGCCGCCATGGCCCGCAAATTCGGCGCTGGAATTGACGTAAGCAGTACCTCGATTGCGACCGAAGTCATTGCCCGCGCGGCAATCAATAACAGCTTCTTGACCGACCCACACACGCTCGCCCGCTACGAAACCGAAATGTGGATACCAAGCCTTTTCCAACGTGAAGGTATCGAGAATTGGCAAGAAACCGGCCAGCCTGATCTAAAAATGCGTCTAAAGGAAAAAACCATGTCTTTGTTGGAGGGCACCTAAATTGACCAAATATACCCTGTATTGCGCACCCAATACCTATGCCATGTGCGCCCATGCCGTGCTGGAAGAGGTCGGTGCAGATTATTCGGTACATTGGGTTGAGCTTTTTAACGATACTCCAGACCCAGCTTTTCTCACCGCCAGTCCGCACTGCCGCACACCGGCGCTTTTGGGCCCGGACGGCACAATTTTCGAGACCGGTGCTGTGGCTCTGTACATGGCTGAGCAATATCCCGAAGCTGGGCTGGTCATACCGCCCGGTGACGCGCGACGCGGCGCATTTCTGCAGTGGATTCATTATCTGGCCTCGACCCTTCAACCAGATGTCATCATCCAATACCATCCAGAGTTTTATCACGCGCAACCGGAGCTTCAGGATGCTCTCAAACAAACATCAATGATCCGGCTTTCGAAGGTGTTTGAAACGCTGGACGCCGCCCTCTCGGTCGGTCCATATTTTTTTGGTACGGCACCGACTGTGCCCGATTTCATCCTGGGAACACAGGCACTGTGGGACGTTATCTTTCCAGATAGCGACATTTCCCGCTATCCCAATATTGCGCGCCACCGCAACACTCTCTGCAACCGATCATCTGTACAGAGTATGCTGGCACAACATCAGGCCGAAGCTTCTTGTCGGCACAACTAAACTACCTAAAAGCCGGTAGTGGGTCACTTTTGTTATACTTTATTCTGTCAAATTGAGCCTATGCGTGAGGCTTGCAAATCAAAGCTGAGAAACTTCATTTTCAAAGTGTCCCGCTATCAGTGCTTAGTCGCGCAAAGCGCGCGTTTCGAGCAATGTTCAGGGATTTCGAATATAAATTTCCTTTCCTCAGGAATTCTTGAGCCGAGACCGGTTCGCTGCGGATTGCCTGAACCGCCATTTCAGGCAATTTCAAGAGATTTGTGACTGGAAGATCAAGACTCCATGAGGAAAATCGTAATTTAAAATTTAGCGTTCCTTTGCTGCAATGACACTAATCGCTTAGCTTCGGTGAAGAAGTGTCTAAGCACGGGAAACATGGTTGATTTCCAGTTTTTTCCCGCCGATACCTGCATCGAGGGAGGACTTGGTTCTGAGGACGTTGTGTTGAAGTATCGTGCAGAGATTGACGGATTGCGTGCTGTTGCCGTGCTGCCTGTCATTTTTTTCCATGCGGGGTTTGCGCCCTTCAGTGGCGGGTTCGTGGGGGTTGATGTCTTCTTTGTCATCAGCGGGTATCTGATCACCAGCCTGATCCTCGAAGAGCTCAAGACCGGCCGTTTCAGCATCGCCGGGTTCTATGACCGGCGCGCCCGGCGTATCCTGCCGGCGCTCTTCTTCGTGGTCGCCTGTACGATCCCGATCGCCTGGTTCACGCTCTTGCCCAAGGACCTGACCGATTTCTTCCACAGCGTCATGGCGGTCAGCCTGTTTTCGTCGAATTTCCTCTTCTGGTTCCAGAGTGGCTATTTCGACACCGGGGCCGAGCTGAAGCCCCTCCTCCACACCTGGAGCCTTGCCGTCGAGGAGCAGTTCTACATCATCTTCCCGCTCTTGCTGATGGCGCTTTGGCGGTTCGGCCGCAAAGTCCTGATTTGGGTGTTGGTTGTGCTTTTCGTGATCAGCGCGTCATTGGCGGAATGGGGCGCGCATAATTATCCGTCTGCAACGTTTTTCCTGCTACATGCGCGCGGCTGGGAGCTTCTGATCGGGGCATTTGCCGCATTTTACCTGCAGGGCGGCGGGCAGATACGGCCCGGGGTGATCAGCAACATTCTGTCGGCGCTTGGCCTGTTGCTAATTTTCTATGCGGTCGTTGACTATAACGAGCGTACCCCCTTTCCCAGCGTCTATGCGCTGGTGCCGACGGTGGGCACGGTCCTCGTGATCCTCTTTGCGGTGCCCGGCACGGTGGCGCACCGGCTTCTCAGCCTGAAGGCTTGTGTCGGGATCGGGTTGCTGTCCTACAGCATGTATCTGTGGCACCAGCCGATTTTCGTCTTCGCGCGTTACCTGTTCGGCCTGCCGGTGGGGTCGTATGTGTTCCTGGCGCTGACCGTTCTGGCCACGCTGCTGGCGCTCTTCTCCTGGCGATTTGTCGAACGGCCCTTCCGGCGCAAGGGCTTCGCTGTGAGCCGCGTCCTCACCGCCGCCGCCGCCGCCAGCATCGCAATCCTGGCCACAGGATACTTCCTGCCCAAAATCGAAAACCCAACAACCGATGAACTCGACTACGCGACACACTGGATTGGGTGGACCACATGCTACCCGTTTGGAACGCGTGAAGAAGCGGGTGGTGGGTGCAGGATTCTAAAAAACGACGCTGCGCCCACTTTGGCGATCATCGGCGATAGCCATGCCGGGCATCTGGCAACTGGGCTGAAAGCGATACTCGACGCATCAGACGAAAATCCCTTGGTTCTGCTGAGTCCCGGTTGCTATCCGGCGATCACGCAACCCAATGAGTACGAGCGCTTCCTGAAGTGTGAAAACAACTTCATCGACAAAGCAATCACCTATGTGTCTCAGAAACCATCGATCAAGAAAGTCATTCTAAGCGGATATGGCAATCTGGAGCTTCATAAGTACAAAGTACACCAAACTCAGAAACTCGATCCGGCAGAAACTGAGATACGAGAAGGTCTGTTACTCAACGGATTGCGCGAAGCAGTGGGATTACTGCTTTCTTCTGGAAAGAAGTTGCGGCTGATCTCGGAAAACCCGGAAATGATAGACCACCCCGCCCATTGCAGCACCAAACTTGCGAGATGGCTTGGAACCTGTCCCCAACGCGTCGCTCTGAGCGACGTCAACGCCAGAGCGACGCAGATAGATCGAATTATCCGTGGTGTTAAAGACTTTCATCCCAAGCTAGAGGTTTTTGACCCAAGGTCCGTGCTTTGCGACGCAGAATTTTGCTATTCAGGAAGCACCGAAAAGAACTGGTATCAAACCCGCGATCACCTGACACCAGCAGGCTCGATCAAACTGGTCAAAGAGGCTCTTAAGGGTTTTTGATTAATCGCCAAGAATCGGCTTTCAGCTTATTCACCCCGAGCCAATTGCGCTTTCAACGTAGAATTTTCTTCCTTCAGTTGGGCCAATTCGCTTTGAAACGGTTCCAGAATTGGCTGCATCTCCTCCATCGTCAGACGTACCGGCAAGTGCTGAGGGCAATTCCAGTCGAAACCTTCAAGAGTGATCACGGCAGCACGTTCGGGCCGTCCGCGATATGTATCATCATGCAGTGTCTCGATCAGAAATGGATCATCGGAGACTTCAATCAAACGGACTCGTCCTAGTATCTTCAATCTGGCGGAGTTGGGGTAATCAACAAGGATCATTGCAATCCGGTTGTCCTTGGTCAGATTGCCCGCGCTGATATATTGCCGGTTTCCGCGAAAATCGGCATAGGCTATTGTTTTATCATCCAGCACTTTCAGAAATCCACGCGGCCCGCCCCGGAACTGGACATAGGGCCAACCGGTTTCAGACACTGTTGCCTGATAGAACCCATCGCGCATTTGAATGAATTGCTTCTCTCGCAATCCGAACGCATTGTCCGCTGACGCATCCGGCTGCAGGAAACGGTCATAAGCCTTTGCCGATCCCTGTGCTTTCTGAATCCTCCGCACTTCGGGCGTAAAGGTCAGTTCTGCAAATGCTTTAGCCATGATCGCCTCCTATAGCCCTAAATCGCTTAATCCGGGATGGTTGTCTGGTCGTCTGCCCAATGGCCAAAGAAATTTACGCGCCGTTTCATCAATTGCGAGATCATTGATGCTGGCGAAACGTCGGGCCATCAATCCGTCCGGATCAAACGCCCAATTTTCGTTGCCGTAAGACCGAAACCATTGCCCGGTCTCGTCATGCCACTCATAAGCAAATCGAACGGCGATGCGATTTTCGCTAAATGTCCATAATTCCTTGATCAGCCGGTACTCCTGCTCACGTTGCCACTTGCGGGTAAGAAAGGCTTCGATTTCATCGCGACCTTTCGGGAATTCCGCGCGATTGCGCCATTCGCTATTAACCGTATATGCCAGCGCTACCTCAGCCGCATCGCGTGAATTCCAACCATCTTCAGCCGCGCGTACCTTTTGGGTGGCGGTTTCAGAAGTAAATGGCGGTAGAGGGGGGCGGGTCATAAGTTTACCTAAGTGTACAGGTCGGTACTCCTATATTCTAAAACTGTACCGATCTGTCAACCTTTTTACTCGCAATTGGCAGAAGATTCGCATATCATCTTCATATCAATCAGGAAATTTGGAGGGAAATCTCTCTTGAGACCTACAAAACGCGACGAGCTTGTAGAAAAAGCCCTGGCCATTTTTTACCAAAATGGATTTCATGCTACCGGGATGGACCGGCTTGTGGCAGATACCGGCATCTCGAAAACCTCAATGTACAAGCATTTCAGAACTAAAGAGGACTTAATCCTTGCAGCGCTAACGCTGCGCGACAAGCTATTTCGCGACTGGTTGGTTCAGCGCATCGAGGAAGCTGCCGCGACCCCCAGAGAACGCATCCTCGCATTGTTTGATGTGCTGGGAGAATGGTTCGCCTCGGCTGATTTCCGAGGATGCATGTTTATCAAGGCCTCCGCAGAGTTTCAGAATCACAATCATCCGGTCCGCCAGCAATCGGCCGAACACAAGCAACTGATCCAGAAGTATATCCAGAAACTGGCTGAGCAGGCAGGCCTGCCACAGCCTGTAAACCTCGCGCGCCAGATTATCATCCTGAAAGAAGGCGCCATTGTCGCGACCCATGTTTCGGGCAGTAAAACGGCCGCAAGTGACGCAAAAGAGGCCGCAGAGCAGCTATTGTCGTCGCCTCGCTCCTAGTCCAAAGCGCGAAGGCGCTTGAACAGGCTTGAGGTATCCCATCGCCCGCCGCCCATTTTCTGGACATCTTTGTAGAACTGATCAACCAAGGCCGTCACTGGCAGTGATGCACCGTTCTCGTCTGCAGTTGAAAGACAAATGCCAAGGTCCTTGCGCATCCAGTCGACCGCAAAACCGTGTTCGAATTCGTCGTCAATCATGGTCTCAAAGCGGTTGGTCATCTGCCAACTGCCAGCTGCACCCTGACTGATCACCTCGACCACGGCACGACCGTTCAAGCCTGATTTTTCGGCGAAATGCAACGCTTCACTTAAGCCTTGAACCAATCCGGCGATGGCTATTTGATTGCACATCTTTGTCATTTGTCCTGCACCGCTGTCGCCAATGCGGCGGCACATCTTGGCATAGGTATTGATGATCGGCTCAGCAGCATCGTAAGCGCCCTGATCCCCGCCACACATGACAGATAACTGAGCGTTTTCAGCCCCTGCCTGCCCGCCTGAGATCGGCGCATCAACATAAGAAAGACCCATTTTTCCTGCCGTATCATAAAGCTCTGATGTTACCTTGGCGGAAACGGTCGTGTGATCAACAAAGGTGGCCCCCTTCGTCATACCGGCAAATGCTCCGCCTTCATCTAGGCAAACCGAACGCAAATCATCGTCGTTCCCGACACAGGCCATGATAAACTCAGCCCCGGTTGCAGCGTCTTTTGGTGTCTCCGCCATGGTACCACCGTGCTGCTCCACCCATTTCTGCGCCTTCGCGGCGGTGCGATTGTAAACACAGACCTCGTGACCGGCCGCCTGAAGGTGCCCAGCCATCGGATATCCCATCACACCCAGACCTAGAAATGTCAGCTTTGCCATCTTCTTTCCTCTTGCCATTGTCTCGCTCTGGATTTCTGACTATCCCAGCCTTGGATGCAAGGAAAATCGGGGCGCAGATGGCTCAGGTCTTTAAATGGTTGTTGCGGATCGCAGGCGGCATGGTGGTGCTGGCCGTTGTTGTGGTAATTGGACTCTATTTTCTCTTGTCACGTTCCCTGCCTAATTACGACAAGACCTTAACGGTTGCTGGGATCACGTCCCCCGTCGAGATTGTGCATGACAACGCTAATGTGCCGCACATCTTCGCGGAAAATGACGTCGATGTCTTTTTCGGGTTGGGTTACGCCCATGCGCAAGACAGGTTATGGCAAATGACGATGCTTCGGCGCACGGTGCAGGGTCGATTGTCCGAAGTTTTTGGCCATCGAACCGTCAACATCGACAAGGCGTTGCGCCGTTTCGACCTTTACGGCGCGGCGATCAAATCTGTTGAGGTTCAGGACAAGCGAACACTCGCCGCGCTTAACGCCTATGCTGCGGGGGTCAACGCCCGGCTACAAGAAATCAATGATTCCGCTCTGGGACGCGGCGCGCCTGAGATGTTCGTCTTTTCCAACCCGATTGCGCCCTGGCAGCCCGCAGATTCCATAGCAATCATCAAGCTCATGGCAGTACAGCTCTCTTCGCACCTTGAAAACGAGGTACTATACGCCCGCACATCATTGCAGCTGGACGACCCTGTACGGCTGGCGGACATCATGCCGCTGTCACCCGGTGGTGGTATCGCCGCGCTGCCGGAATATGCCAGCTTTTGGCCCGACGCCCCCCTACCGAAGATGACGGCCACACTGGACATCCCGAAAAACCCTCTTTCACCGTTCCACAAACGCGCCTTTGCCGGCGCATCGAATGCCTGGGCGGCGGCCCCTGCCCGTTCGGCTTCGGGTGGCACATTGCTGGCCAATGATCCGCATCTGGGCTTTTCTGCACCCGGCATTTGGTATCTGGCGCGGTTGGAGCTTTCCTCAGGCGGTGTCATTGGCGGCACTATACCCGGCGTTCCAACCGTAATGACCGGTCGTAGCGCCAATCTGGGCTGGGGAATAACAGCATCTTATATGGACGACCAGGATGTCTTTATTGAGAAGATAAACCCGGAAAACCCAGCAGAATACCTAACACCTGGTGGATACAAACCCTTCGTCACCCAAAAATCGATTATCCGCATCAAAGACGCGGATCCCGTTACGCTGACCCGCCGCTGGACAGAAAACGGACCAGTGTTGCCCGGCTCTCATTACAACCTAGATCAAGTTACGCCAGCAGGCCATGTCGCTGCCCTTTCCTGGACAGCGCTGAGCTCAGCAGACACGACGATGAGCGCTGCGATTGAGCTGATGTATTCCAAGACCATTACCGAGGCATTGGAGGCAGGAAAACGCTACATCACACCGTCGCAAAACCTGACCTTGGTTGATCAGACCTCGATCGCGCTGAAAACGATCGGCGCGATGCCAAGACGATCTGCCAAACATGAAAGCAAGGGCCGGATGCCTTCGCGCGGTTGGATTGCCGACAACCGATGGCAGGGGATCAGCCCCTATTCGGCAAATCCGGAATTTGTGAAACCTGCCGGTGGACTTTTGGGCAATACCAATAACAAGACTGTTGATCGCCCCTTTCCGCTGCATGTCAGTTATGAATGGGGTGATACGCAGCGAGTGCACCGTTGGCGCAAGTTGATGCAGAACCGTGAGGTACATACCCGCGACAGCTTTATTGAAGCGCAGTTGGATACGGTAAGTTTCACAGCGCGGTCCTTGTTGCCGCTAATCGGTGCGGATCTGTGGTTCACCGGCGAATCTGCCCCCGAAGGAACGCCTGAAAGGCAGAGGCAGCGTGCCCTCCAGCTACTGTCAGACTGGAACGGAGAGATGAGCGAGCATCGACCCGAACCGCTGATCTATGCTGCCTGGCTGCGTGCCCTGCAGGATAGGCTAATCCGAGATCAACTTGGACCATTGGCAAATGAATTCCGCCATCCTGATCCTATTTTCATCGAACGCGTGTACCGAAACATCGACGGGGCTGCGGCATGGTGTGATGTAATGCAATCATCGCCAGTTGAAACCTGCACAGACATTGCGCGGCTGGCATTGGACGACGCACTTATCTGGATTGGTGAGCGTTATGGAACGGCCCTGGAAAGCTTGCGTTGGGGGGATGCGCACCAGGCGACCCACGACCATCAGGTTCTGGGCGAGGTCCCGGTGTTGCGCTACTTCGTCAATATTCGGCAATCTACATCAGGTGGAGACAACACCCTTCTTCGCGGACGCACCAAGGGTAGTGGTGATGAGCCCTATCAAAACGTCCATGGTGCTGGATATCGCGGTGTCTACGATTTTGCCGATCCGGATAGCAGCGTCTTTATCACCGCCACCGGGCAATCGGGTCATTTCCTGTCACGGCACTATGATGATCTCGCGCAACTCTGGCGGCGCGGAGAATACATCCCGATGTCTCTTGACGCGGAACTGGCCCGCGCCGCCGCCGTTGGCGTGACCGTTCTAAAACCTGCCACGCAATAAATTAGTACTGCGTCGCCAAAGTCCGCTGATCCAGTCGCTCAAGATTGACAATCGTCGAAAGCATCAGCCTATCCTGACTCCAGTCACCATTGCTTTGCGTTGCAATGGATCCAATGCTGATAAATGCCAACAGTGGCAGCACCAAAATGCACGACACCCACCGCCCCGGTAGCACCCGTCCGCGAGACAGCATCGACATAACCCGAAATCTAAGAAATTTAGCAGCATGCTTATCTTTCGGTGAAGAAACCAGAGGCACACTGGGAACCAGGATCTTACGGGCCCCATTGGGTTTGATCGCATTCCGACATACCCTCAGAAGACAATCACAATATTCTCTGATCCCGATCTGCTTGCGCATCAAAACTTGCTGATCGCAGGCCAGCTCACGCAACGCCTCAACCTCACGTTTGAAAAACGCGAATCCCGGGTTCCAGAAAAACAGCGGGCGCGCTAACTCCAATGCAAGCTCCCAATCCAAATCACCTTGCCGCATATGCTGTATCTCATGGGTAATCGCGATCTTCAGATCATCGGCCTCTAACAAAAGCGTTGACGGTAGTACTATGTAACGACGCCTTAGACCGCGCGTCGAAAAGGGAATGTCAGATCGATCTGTCAACCGAATTTCCAAGCGACCGGAGCGTCGCCACAAATAACTGCGCTGGATCGTTTTGCGGATGGAGAGCGCGTTACCCAATAAACGTATCGAGTATACCAAGATGCCCAAACCCAGTGTCGCCGCAATGGCTATACCCGCAGACGACCCCAAAGAAACAACATTTTGGATGAATAAGGTCCGTGACATCCAGAGCGTCTCAAAAGTTGATGGTGCCATCTGGAACTTGCCATTCAGATACTGCGAAAGCGCGTAATCCGAAATGCTGGGTACATATCCAGAATTCACCAGACCGATCTGTGTCAACCAATTGTGCAGGCAGATGATCACCGGTGCGATAGCCACGGCCAGAAGAAGCCCATAGAGAACCTGCAAATGCGTTGAAAAAGCGCTGCGCAAGTACGAACGCTTCAGCAGCGTCCTTGTTGACAGCCATAAAAATGCTGCCAGCATAAGCATGATGTTTGTATCAATATAAGCGTTGAAAACTGAGCTAGCCGTCATTGTCGGTCAACCTCCTATCCAATAGCGCCCGTATTTCTTCCAATGCATCCTCGGATAATCCATCGTCATCCACCAAGCGCGCCACCAAGGATGCAGGCGTGCCATCAAACAACTTGTCTGATAGATTGCGAAGGGATTTTGATTGATAGGCCGAGCGGGCAAGCGCGGGCCTATACACAAGCGATTTGTTTCGCTTTTCGCTTGTGACAAATTCTTTTTGTTCCAAAATACGCAGAATCGTCGCGGCCGACGTGTATGCTAGATTTCGCCCCGGCGCCAATCTGGCCAGCACATCGCGCACACTTCCTTCGCCAAGGGCCCAAAGCTCGGTCATGAACTCCAGTTCAACCTCGGTCAGAAATTCGCTTTTTTTCTTTTGCCGCATCCAGTGATCCGTCTATGCCCAAACTGCTCGTACCACCATCAACGTTAATCGCTGCGACCGCTGCTTGCCAAGTTTTAAGACTAAACCTTCAAAAAACAGAACACACCCCATGCGATACTAAGTGCCAGCGGACCCCAAAGGGGCATTCCAATCAGACCAAGCCATGCCAGGAAAATATAGACCGCCCCCAAAAGCGTAATGAAAAGCCGATCGCCCCGTGTTGTGACAAGGCCCAGAACCCCTTTGCGTTCATCGCCGCCCGGCCGTTTGATCTCTAGCACCGTTATGATGCCCATGGCGCTGAAGATCCCGATGAAGACCAGTGCCGTCGGCCATGTCCATGCCATCCATCCCAGCATATCAGACCCTCCCCAGGGCAAAGCCCTTGGCGATGTAATTCCGCACGAAATAGATCACGATGGCGCCGGGAATGATCGTCAGCGTCCCGGCGGCAGCCAGCAACCCCAGCTCATAGCCGGCGCTTGAGGCGGTCTTGGTCATGGTCGCAGCAATCGGTTTGGCGTCGACCGCGGTCAGCGTCTTGGCCAACAGCAATTCCACCCAAGAAAACATGAAGCAGAAGAAGGCGGCAACACCGACACCCGCCTTGATCGACGGCAGAAAGATCGACACGAAAAACCGGGGAAAGGAATAACCATCGACATAGGCGGTTTCATCCAGTTCTTTGGGCACGCCGCCCATGAAACCCTCCAAAATCCACACCGCGAGAGGGATGTTAAAGAGGCAATGCGCCAGCGCCACAGCAAGATGTGTGTCGAAAAGGCCCACGGCGGAATAGAGCTGGAAGAACGGCAGCGCGAACACCGCGGCTGGAGCCATCCGGTTGGTCAGAAGCCAGAAGAACAACTGCTTGTCACCGAGAAACCTGTAACGACTGAAAGCATAGGCCGCCGGCAACGCCACAACGACCGAAATCACCGTGTTTATAGAGACGTAGAGGATAGAATTGATGTAGCCCCAATACCAGGATGGGTCGGTGAAAATGACCCGGTAATTCTCTAGCGTAAAGGTTTGCGGAAAAAGCGAAAACCCGGCCAAGATCTCGTTGGTGGTCTTGAAGCTCATCGCTACCAGCCAATAGATCGGCAGCATCAGGAATAGGATGTAAAGGATGGGGATCAAGCTGCGTTTTCTCATTTCGCATCATCCTTCGTCATCAACGTATAAAACAGCCAGCTGACCAGCAGCGTGATCGCGAAATAAATCAGCGACATCGCCGCCGCTGGCCCCAGATCGAACTGCCCGAGGGCGATCTTTACCAAGTCAATCGACAACAGCGTGGTAGAGTTACCCGGCCCGCCGCCCGTCAACACGAAAGGCTCGGTGTAGATGTTGAAACTGTCCATGAAGCGCAGAAGGATCGCGATGGTCAGCACCGTCTTCATTTTCGGCAGCTGGATATATCGGAAGACCGACCAGGCACTGGCGCCATCAATCTTGGCCGCTTGATAGTAGGCGTCGGGGATCGACACGAGGCCGGCATAGGACAAAAGCACCACAAGCGATGTCCAGTGCCAGACATCCATCACGATGATCGTGATCCACGCCGCTAGCGGGTTTTGCGTCATGTCATAGGCAATGCCAAGCGTGTGGTTCATCACATAGCCCAGCAAACCGATCTCGGGCAGGGTGAAAATGTTCCACATCGCGCCGACAACATTCCAGGGGATCAGCATCGGCAGGGCCATCGTGACCAGGCAGACCGGCACCCAGATACCCTGACGCGGCATACTGAGCGCGATGATGATGCCCAGGGGCACCTCGATGGCCAGAATGATCCCGGTAAATAGAAACTGCCGCCCAAGCGCCGCGTGGAACCTGTCCGAATTCAGCAATTCTTCGAACCAGCGTAAGCCTTCAAAGAAAAAGACGTTGTTCCCAAAGGTCTCTTGCACCGAGTAATTGACCACGGTCATCATCGGAATAAGAGCGTTGAACGCCACCAGCAGCAGCACCGGTAGCACGAAGAACCATGCTTTCTGGTTCTGTGTCTTCATGTGCCTGCCCTTTCCGTTGCCAACCAGCCGTTGCGATAGACGCGTGTGTGTTCCTGCGCAAAAGACAGGTGTATCTGTTCGCCCTGCCCCGGCACATCGCTTCCGGTGACGGCCTTGATCAGCGTGTCACCAACCACAGCATCAACAACGCTGTGGCGGCCAACCTCCGCTACTTTCCGCACCGTAGCGGGCATACCATACGATCCAAGCTTGACAAATTCCGGCCGCACACCGATCTGGGCCACGCCATCACCGCCCTTTACGGCGCCCTCGACAGCGATTGGATGCCCTTCAAAATAGGCTCCACCGTCGCGAATCTCTGCGGGCAGCACATTCATGCCGGGTGACCCGATAAAATGGCCGACAAAGGTATGTGCCGGACGTTCGAACAGCTCGACAGGCGTACCGATCTGCACGATCTCTCCCTCCTGCATCACCACCACCTGATCCGCAAAAGTCAGCGCCTCTGTCTGATCATGCGTGACATAGATCATCGTTGCGCGAACTTTTTGATGCAACTCTTTCAGTTTACTGCGCAATTTCCATTTAAGATGCGGGTCAATCACCGTCAATGGCTCATCAAACATCACCACGTTGACATCGTCGCGCACCAGCCCGCGCCCCATGCTGATTTTCTGCTTGTTGTCAGGCGACAGGTTGGCGGCGCGGGTGGTCAGCATATCCGTGACCTCCAGCATCTCAGCGATTTCCAGAACCCGGGCTTTGACGTGATCCTCGGCCACTCCCCGGTTGCGCAGCGGAAAAGCTAGATTGTCGAAGACGCTCATCGTGTCGTAGATCACTGGAAACTGGAAAACCTGCGCGATGTTGCGCTGATTGGGCGGCAAACCAGTAACATCTTTGTCGTCGAACAGAATCCGGCCTTCGGAGGGTGCCAGGAGACCAGAGATGATGTTGAGCAAGGTTGATTTTCCGCAACCAGACGGGCCCAACAGCGCATAGGCGCCGCCGTCACTCCAATCCAGGTCAATCTCTTTCAGCGCATAGTCATCCGGCCCGTTGGGTGCAGGGTAATAACTGTGCTTGAGTTTGGACAATGTAATCTTCGCCATCAATCCGCGCCCCGCGTAACCAATTGCCCATCGGGCGCAAAATAAAAACAGGCCGAAGGATCGAGAAAGAACTGGTGATCCTCCCCGATCTCGAACGGATGCACGCCATGCGCCAATGAAACCCAGGCTGCAGAGCTCATCTGAAAATGTGCGCTGCTTTCCGACCCGCTAAGCTCGGTCACTAGAACCTTGCCAGTCAGGTCGACACTGTATTGCTCAGAACTGACGGGCGCTACGTGATGCGGCCGTACGGCCAGCGTATAAGCACCATCCGTCAAACCGGCCACTGCGCCCTCTACTTGCCAGGCGGCATCGTTGCCCATCCGGATTGTCGACCCCTGTTTGGTCACCTCAGCCCTATTGATCGGCGGGTCGGAAAACACCCGCGCAGCCATCAACGATTGCGGTTGACGGTAAATCTCGGCGGTGGCGCCGAACTGCACGACATGCCCGTCCTCCATCAAACCGGTCTTGCCACCCAGCAAAAGTGCCTCTTCCGGCTCAGACGTGGCGTAGACCACCACGGCACCGCGCCCAGCGAAAAGCTCGGGAAGTTGCTCGCGCAGTTCCTCGCGCAGCTTGTAGTCCAGATTGGCCAGCGGTTCGTCCAGAAATACCGCACGGCTTTCCTTGGCAATGGCGCGCGCCAGAGCCGTGCGCTGTTGCTGACCGCCCGACAACTCGTGCGGTCGGCGGTTGAGCATCGGGCGCAGCTGCAGAATATCGGCAGCCTCTTCAACACGTCCTTGAATTTCGGATTTCGGCATGCCCGCCACCTTGAGCGGCGAGGCGATGTTATCGAACACCGTCATATGCGGGTAGTTGACGAAAAACTGGTGCACCAAGCTGATATTGCGCTTTTGCGTCGACAGGCGTGTCACGTCCTGTCCGTCCATCATGATCTGCCCGCTGGCAATCGGGTCGAGCCCCGCCATCAGCTTGATCAGCGATGTCTTCCCGGCACCGGTCTCGCCCAGCAAAACATTGAAGTGCCCTGTTTCCAACACCAGAGATGTCGGTTTGATATGGGTCTGGCCCGCGACTTCCTTGGTGATGTTTCTTAATTCTACGGTCATCTTGGCCCTTGCCGGAAATGTCGTCGGCGATTGGATGGCCGGGGCACTTACACGCCCCGGCCAGTAAAGTGCCGCACCCCTGCCGCACCTTACAGGAAGCTTACTTTATTGAGCGGCCCAACGGGCGACGAGTTCGTCATAGTTGACGGTCTGGCCCTGTGGCTTTTCATTCTCAAGCTTGGCTTTTGGCGAACCGGGCTTGGACAGCCACTCTTGCGGATCGCTCTCTTCGTTCAGGCGCGGACCGCACCCGCCATAGACATTGGCACCTTCATCAGCCGCCTGCATACGCGACATGGTGATGTCCATTTCCTGCGCCAGACGATCCATCGCTTCTTGGGGCGTAAACGCGCCTGAGTTCACGTCACCGATCTGCTGCCACCAGATTTGGGCCAGCTTCGGGTAGTCCGGAACGTTGACACCTGTGGGCGACCACGCAACCCGGTCCGGCGACCGGTAGAATTCGACCAGACCGCCCAGCTTGGACGCCCGTTCGGAAAAGCTTTCGTGATTGACCGAACTGTCGCGGATGAAGGTCAGCCCAACATGGGATTTCTTCACGTCCACTGTCTTCGACGTCACGAATTGCGCGTAAAGCCACGCAGCCTGAGCCCGATCGCCTGGTGTGGATTTCAGGAAAGTCCACGAGCCCACATCCTGGTAGCCGACTTTCTGACCTTCTTCCCAATAGGGGCCATGCGGGCTGGGTGCCATCCGCCACAACGGATTGCCATCGCCATCGACCGTATTGTTACCCTCGGACTGAGGTTTGACCATGTCGGCGGTAAAGGCCGTGTACCAGAAGATTTGCTGGGCCACGTTTCCCTGGCTCAGCGCGGGAAGCGACTGGTAGAAGTCATAGGACGCCGCGCCGGGAGGTGCATAATTGCGCAGCCATTCATCCCATTTACGGATGGCATAGACCGCCGCCGGGCCGTTAGCTGCGCCGCCACGGGAAACGCTGGCGCCTACCGGGTTACAGGTTCCCGCCTCCATGCGGATGCCCCACTCGTCGACAGGAATACCGTTCGGCTCGCCCTTGTCGCCCGCACCTGCCATCGATAGCCACGCATCGGTCATACGCCAGCCAAGGTCGGGTGCGCGCTTGCCATAATCCATATGACCATAGATTGTGGTACCATCGACTTCTTTCACATCCTTGGTGAAGAACTCGGCAATATCTTCATAGGCTGACCAGTTGACCGGCACCCCCAGATCATAGCCGTACTTTTCCTTGAAGGCAGCCTGAAGGTCTTCGCGGTCGAACCAGTCTTTGCGGAACCAGTAAAGGTTAGCAAATTGCTGGTCGGGCAGCTGATAGAGCTTGCCATCGGGGCCCGTGGTGAACTGAATGCCCATGAAATCATCCAGATCAAGCGTAGGTGACGTTGTCGCCGCCCAGTCCCCGGACATCTGATCGGTCAGGTTATATGCCAATTGAAGGCGCGAATGGGTACCAATCAGGTCGCTGTCATTGACATAACCATCATAAAGGTTCCGGCCCGTCTGCATTTGTGTCTGCACGGCCTGCACCACCTCTCCTTCGCCAAGGATCTGGTGGTTGACCTTGATGCCGGTGATTTCTTCAAAAGCTTTGGTCAATACGTCGGATTCGTATGAATGGGTCGGAATACCTTCCGACAATACATTCACTTCCATCCCCGCAAACGGCTGTGCTGCATCGATGAACCATTTCATTTCGGCCATCTGTTCATCTTTCGACAAGACCGATGGCTGGAATTCCTGATCAATCCAACGTTGCGCTGCCGCTTCATCCGCAATGGCCATGTCGGACGCTGCAATAACAGCCGACGCGGCAACCGCGCCCAGCAGATACCTACGCATCTTTTCTCCTCCCATTTGTAATTCTAAGCCGGATTTCGCCGACCGTTTCAGTGTTGTCGGGAACGCTGGGATTTGCAAACTAAAAATTTAGTAGGAAACTCATCGCGTCAATTCAGCGCTGTAAAAGTTCAAAAACCTTATCCCGTTCCGACAGGACCAACAGCAATGCCACATCGCCCGGCTGCAAGGCCTTGATGACTTTCGCAACCGCCTCCGAGGGCGAACCAGATTCAATCACCCGATCTGCGGGCATTCCATTTTGCTCACAGGCTTCAACAATGAGGCGCGTCACATCACCCAACTCGCGACCCCTTAGGTAATCTTCCAATTCGGCAGCGAAAACAAAATCCGGATTCAGTTCAAGGGCCGATTTTGTCACTTCACGGATATCGTCATCCGACCTGTCGCCGGCATGACTGAGTAGAACGAAGCGTCGTCTAGCTTCGATCCCGCCGACGGTTTCAGTCACCGCAGCTATAGAATGGGGATTATGGGCGAAATCCACAAAAACCCGCGCGCCGTTCACGTCGAATTCGTTGAAACGCCCGGGGTTGTCGTTTGGGTCACTCTGAAAATTTGCAAGTCCCTTGGCAATATGGTTCGGCGCGATCCCGATCGCGTAACATGCGCAGGTTGCGGCTAGGACATTCCTAACATTGTGACGCGCCGCGCCGGAAACGGTTATTGGAATATCCGAGACATCGGCGATGCTCAAGGTATCTCTGCCATCGAAAAAAACGATCTTGCCGTCTTGCTCCCAGGCACACGAAACTCCTGCAGCGCGCGCCTGTCTGATCTGCGGCGCATCCGCATCAAGAGAAAACCACCAGATCGTTACATCGGTTTGCGCCGCTTCGGTCACCACATAAGCGTCATCGGCATTCAGCACCAACACGCCATCCCGAGCTAACGCTCGATGCACCGAAAATTTCGCGCGTGCCAGCTCTTCCACCGTATTCACACCGTATTGCCCCAGATGGTCTGCGGCCACGTTGGTGACGATTGCCACCCGTGCTGACCGCGTTGCCAACCCGCGACGCAGAATTCCACCACGAGCCACTTCGAGGAACGCCACCTCAAGCCTTTTATCACGCAGCAACAGCCGTGCACCGCCCGGTCCTGAATAGTCACCTTTGTCGAGCACTTCGTCACCGACACGCACAAAATCTGTCGAGGTAAGCCCCGAGACTTTGCCCGCTGCACGCGCAATAGCCGCGCAGAGGCGGGTGGTCGTGGTCTTGCCATTGGTGCCAGTTATCAGTGCAACAGGTGCATTACGAAGCTCTCTCCAGTCGACATCTTGCGGATCGGGAAGGTTTGACACAGGCCAAACCTGAGAATACTGGCCATGACCGATAGAAACCTCATCATCGTCACATAAAATCTCGACACCGTGAGCCTGCCCTGCCTCGATCAAATGGGTCAGATCGGGATTGGCCTCTCGTTGCATGACCGATTTAAGATTGTTGATCATTTCATCGAAATCGCCGGTCTCTGATGCCAGCAATTTTGCTGCTCCGAAATGCCATGCAGTCTCAGCAATAAAAATCGCAGAATAAAGCTGATCCATGGGTGCTGAAATCGCCAGATTATGCCCACCCTCAAAACCACGCTCAGTGATCAACTGATCCTGCCATCCCACTGCATCCAGTACCGATCGTGCATATTTTTGCCAAAGATTTGCAATCTGCTGCGGATCAAAACCCTCATAGTGAATCTCCAGGACAGCACCGGTGTGATCCCATAATAGTCCGGGACCTGTCAGACGACGACTATCTTCCAACCTCAAAGAACCGCTGGACGGTATATCAATCTCCAAAGCGTTCTCGATGTCGTCAACGGTATGCACTGCGGACTCCTCTCAATCACCGCCCTCATCGTCATTGCGCGCCAAACGGACGCCTCGCTCATCACGAATTAAAGATTCACCACCGCCAAGGATTTCATCAAACTCCGGTGGTGCAGGCTGCGGTGCGACGGGTGTCGTCTCGGGCTCGGGGGCGTCCTCGCTATGGAAGTAAATCACCTGCTTCCAGCAACGCGCGCTGTCATCACCCAGGATGACCAGAAGATCGCCGTCTTCAGCCATGTTCAAGGCATGATCGACAGCGGTAACCTCATCCGGGATGACCGAAATCGCGGCGGCGTCGACCCCGTTTTTCATCAGACCTTCTCGTAACATCTGGGGAATTTCGTCTTCACCGCGACCTCGGCGGTTATCGTCCGCCTTGCAGATGTAGTGATCGAAATGCCCTGCAAGCGTACTGGCCGCGTCATGTACATCTTCATCCCGTCGGTCGCCCGGCATGGACATGACAACGAGCCTACGGCCCGAAACATCCAGTCGCATGGCCAGATCGGAAATAGCCCCGATAGCGGCCGGGTTATGCGCATAATCAAGGATTACCTTGAAAGGGTGTTCATCAAAAACGTTGGTTCGCCCGGGCGCTTGGAAATAACTAGTGTCGAATGTACGTAGACCATGGCGAATATTGTCCAGATCAACGCCGAAACAGAAGGCCATCGCCGCAGCGACCATTGCATTCTGTACATTATAAAGCGCCTTGCCCTCCAGCGTAGCCGGTATCAGATGCGACCACAGAACCGGCAAATGCGTGCCCTTGTGGTATATGGTGATCATGTCACCATTCATTGCCTTTTCCAGCACCACAGCCTGACCACCAGCCTGTATATGCTCTTTCACCAGCGCATGGTCGGAGTTCATGGTGATATAGCAAATCGAGTCGGCCTCGGAGAAATCTGCCATGCGCAGGCAATTGATATCGTCAGCATTCAGAACAACGGTGTCGGTTGCGGATTCCACCACAACCCTTTTGACAACAGCCAGTTCCTCAACGGTATTAATGCCGCGCAATCCCAGATGGTCGGCCGAAACATTCAGGCAGGCCGCAACATTGGATCGCTGGTAGCCCAAACCGCTACGCACCAAACCGCCACGGGCCGTCTCCATTACTGCGAAGTCGACCGAAGGGTCACGCAACACGATCTGTGCCGATGTGGGCCCGGTCATGTCGCCTTTGACGCTCAGCTTGCCATCGACGTAAACCCCATCGGTCGAGGTCATGCCAACGATCTTGCCACTGGTTTTCATGATGTGCCCCAACATACGTGACGTTGTCGTCTTGCCGTTGGTTCCCGTAATCGCCGCAATCGGGATGCGTTTTTCCGAGCCCACTGGGAAAAGCATGTCCATGACGGCACCTGATACATCGCGCGGTGTCCCCTCGGACGGGGCCACGTGCATCCGGAAACCGGGTGCCGCGTTCACTTCGACAATCGCGCCACCGATTTCCTTGTAGGATCGCGTGATGTCATCAATCAAAAAATCCACGCCACCAACATCAAGGCCCACGGCCATAATCGCACGCTCCGCCATGTCGCGGTTATCAGGGTGCACCACATCGGTCATATCGATGGCTGTGCCACCTGTTGATAGGTTAGCGGTCGAACGCAGATATAACGCTTCGCCATCGGACAAGACCGTGTCCTCTGTGACACCGGCATCTGCCATCAAGCGTTTGGCCTGACTGTCCAGTTCCAAGTTGGTCAAGACTTTTTCATGACCAATGCCACGGCGTGGGTCACTGTTCACCTCTTCGATAAGTTGAGTGATCGTCTGTTTGCCATCGCCCACCACATGACCGGGTACGCGTTTGGCGACGGCCACCAACTTGTTATCAACCACCAGCATACGGTGATCAAACCCGGTTACAAAACTCTCCACAAGGATCGCGCGGCTTTTGGAATGCTCTTTTGCTTCATCAAAGGCGGTCGCAACCTCGTCGTCTGTGGTCAGGTTGATCGACACGCCACGCCCATGATTGGCGTCAAGCGGTTTGACCACAACGGGATGACCGATCCGCTGCGCTGCCCGCACAGCCTCGCGAGCGTTGTAGACCATGCGCTGTTGTGGCACTGGAAGGCCCAGATCGTTAAGCAGGTTATGCGTATCTTCCTTATCGCAGGAAATCTCGACCGCGATGTGGCGGGTCTGCGAGGTAATGGTCGCTTGAATGCGCTGCTGGTATTTACCGTGGCCGAATTGAACCAACGAATAGTCATTGAGCCTGATCCAGGGGATTCCACGCTCCTCCGCCGCCTTGACAAGAGAACCGGTAGAGGGGCCAAACTCTTTGCGTTGCGCGCGCAGGACAAAGGAACGCAACTCCTCGTCCCAGTCGAACTCGGGATCGAAATCATATTCGACCTGCGCTTTCAGGGCATCGGGCAACAGATGCATCAACAGTCGCAACGCCAGTTGACCCGCCGCCAAACCAACATCGCGCTGACGGTATTGATAGACCATGTTGTACTGCGCCGGATCGCCAGTCCCTCGGGTCCGGCCAAAGGTCACCTCAGTGCCGGCTACCCCCTGAATTTCCAGCGCGCAATGCTCCATTATGTGACCCATCCAAGTGCCTTCATCTTCGCGCAGACGTCGAATGAAGCCACCCGGTTCACGGTAAGAGCACCCATGCTCGTCCAGACCCGGCAAAGCATTGGTCAGCCCTTCAATGAACTCTTCACCGATTCTGGCGGAAGGCCATTCTTCCAACACACCAAGATCAACAACATGGCGGATTACGGGGAACCGAGCCCAGACGTTTGGCCCTACAAAGACGTTGGTTGAAACGATTTTCATTATCGGCTCCCTCTTTTTATTTTTAACGCGCCAACATTGGCCTCCGCTTACTCGCTGGAGACCAGTAGGCTGCAGAAATGAGCATGTTCGTCCGGTGGATAGGCCTGACGTGCGTTTAGATCATAACGGCATCCCTGACCCAAAACGTCAATGCGTAAGCCCAAAAGACTGATGGCTTCGCCATTGGATGCTTCCCACATGGAGGAATGCGTCAGTTGGCTGGCATCGACGACTGTCACCGTACCGCTGCCAACGACCTCGAAAACATTATCCGGCCCGATAAACGCCGCCGTATCCTCGTCAATACCAAGCCCGATCAGAAACGGGTTGTATGAGGATGCCGTCAGTAACCGGCCCAAGCGGTTTCGTTGTGTGAAATGCTGGTCGATTATCACCGCATTGGTCAGGCCCATACCTGGTGCCAGGCTGATATTGCCCTCGGCTGGGGCGCTATTGCTGCTACCGCCAGCCACCATATGTTCGGACATGATCGAGGCACCGGCAGAAGTGCCTGCCACAGGCACGCCAGCCGCGTTCTGGCGCCGAATTTTTTGTGCCACCAACGTGCCGCCGATAATGGTCGACAAGCGCAGTTGATTGCCACCAGTCATAAATATGCCCGTTGCGCGGTCAAGCATATGTGCGAATTCCGGGTTATCGCAATCCGAGCGCCGGGCGATCGGTAGATACTCAACCTGCGCGGCACCGAGGTCCGAGAATATCCGGTGATAATCTGGACCGGTCTCTTCTAACCGCGACGCTGTTGGGATCACAACGATATCTGCCCTGTCGCCGCCCGACATCTCAACAAAACGACGATGAATCTGCATCTCTTTCTTGCGATCCTCACCCCCACCAATTGGGATGATAAATCCACGTTCCGTGTTGTCGGGCACTGGGGCTGGACACATTCTGATTTATTCTCGAGTTATTGGAGCGCGCGGGCGAGCGCGGCTTGGTTACGGTGTTTTCAGATGTCCCAGTCAAATGAGGCTGTCAGGTGGGGTCAATAGGAAACCGTTAAAAAAACCGGCAAAGGGTAACTAATAATCCTTTTCAAAGAAAACTCCGACGCCAGAACTGCCATCCGAGCCAAATGAACCGCGCACTTTGGTGCGGCGCGAAAGGTCGATATTAAGATTGATTTCCGTGTTGGATTCATCTCCGATCTGAACGTCGGTATAAACCTTGTCGCCGATGTACTTGCCGATACCAACCGAGGTTTCACCATCATCATCGGCGTTTACACTGAAGTCATCTACGCCAGTGGCTTCTCGGACGCGTTCGGCCAGACTTATACCACCCCGACCCGCAAGCGTTGCCACGGCTGATGCCAATTGCAGCGCCTGAAATGCGGATAGTGAACCGACATCACGTCCGAACAAAAGTCGCGCCAAAACCTCGTCCTCCGGAAGTGACGGGTCTGACTCGAACGTCACTTCGGGTTCATCAGCGCGTCCCTCGATTACGATCCGAACCACGGTATCGTCGTCGCTGACAGTACTTGCCACAAGCCGGAGACCGGGCACAAAATCACCCTGCAATCTTGCCCGCCCCTCATCCAAAGTCAGCCGCTTGCCCAGAATATCAAGCCGTCCCCGGATCAGATCGAAACCGCCAATGGGAATGATATCCGCGGTCGTGCCTGTCACCCGAAACCGGCCGCCCAATTCCGCATCCACTCCGCGACCGCGCACAAAAATCCGACTGTCCGACACGATCAGGATATCCAGGCCGATGGCCAAACCGCCCGATTTGGCCTCGTCCTCTGAAGGTTTATCCAGCAGTCCGGCAAAACGGCGGGTCTGGCGCACGTCACCAGGTTCGTTCACATGCGAAATCTCGGGAATACTGCCAACGCCCAAGCTACTTGAGGGAACGCGAATTTCGGTGTTATCCAGATTGATCCGACCAGCGATATTCAGGCTGTCGGGCACCGTGCCTGACAAAAGCAGGTTCCCTCGCGCGGTCGTCTCAAACAATTTAGCGTCGCGTATGACGGCATCTAGGATCTGTATCCCCAGATTTGTCGCATAAGGTGCACCCGTACCGACCTGACCCGCAATCACGAACCGACCGCCAGTGGCGAGCGTTGCACTTGCCTGGACCTCTGCGAGGTTACCACTCAAATTGATAGCGACATCAGTATCCGTCAGGGCATTTTGCAAATCCGGAAGTGAAAGCCGCGCGCCGCTTGTATTCAGTCGCCCCGACAGTGACGAGACCTTCAGAGGGCCGTCCAGTTTCAGATCGAACTCCGCCATACCTTGAGCCGCGTTGGGGTGCAGGCGTCGGTTGGCTAAGGCCAGTGGCAATGTCCCATCGATTTCCAGATTTGCACGGGTAACATCTGATCTGACGGTTCCGGCAACTGCGAAAGTACTTCCACCAGGTCCCTGCCCGGTCGTGTCGACAGTCCAGTCACTACCTTTCTGCCGTATCGACGCGTCAAAGCTGGCGCTCCCAGGCAAATCAGGCAATAGCGCCCCGACATTGCCAATATTACCCGAAAGCTTCACGCTGGGTTCACCATCGTTGGGAACGGTCAACCGGCCTTTGGCATCTGATTGAAAGGGTCCACTTCCTTCAAGGTCGATCAACCAGCCCGTATCATGCTCCGTGGCCTCACCGCTCAGGTTTACTGGCCCGGCAATGCCACTGACAAATCGACTGATATCATCCAACGCTGCACTGAATTCGAAATTGGTCTGACCGGAGTTAATGAACCCGTCCGCCGTCGCGCGACCTGCCAGTGTTTTCACCTCCGCCGCGTGCAATGTCAGCCCGTTTTCGTCCCGTTTGCCTGATGCAGAAAATGTACTGTCACCAACCAGCGCCGAATCCACCTTGTCGATGCCGATTGTCAGATCAGTCCCCGTGGCATTCAGGTCCAGATCGAACGCACCAGTAAGCAATGCGGCCTCACCGCTCAATTTGGCGTTGACCGCGCCCGACAATGGCCGCCCAGAAATATCCGATAACCTTTCCAGATTTTCGACCTCTGCCTGGAATTCACCTGTGAAAGTGGCAGCACTATCCAACCCGGACAATTTTCCCACCCCGGAGAGTTGCATGCCATCACCAGTCAACCTGAAATCATTCAAGTCGAGCAGCTGTCCTTCACTCCAACCCAGATCGCCTGTGATCTCAAGGTTATCACCTAACGCTTGCGTCAACGCTTCGTCTTTGAACGCAATCCCGCGCACAAGACTGTCGATCTTCGCGGTCACTGCGCGCGTATCACCACTCTGAATGACACCATTCGCAGCAAGCTCCAGCTTATCCAGCGTCACGTCCGGCCTTTCGAAGCCGGTCATGTCAACCTCAAAAATCCAGACATCCCCCTCACTTGCATCAAATAGCGCTGTTAGCTCCGCTCGGCGTAGTTTTGTTTCCGGCCCAGTCACAGGCAAAATCACCGGCGATTGGTCAGCGTTTTCCATCACCCCTCTGAATTCAAACTGTTCTGGCAGACCATCGGCGGTAACGGAAAGCTGACCTTCCAATAAGAGCGCCGCCGCTTTCAGCTTGAGCTTTTCAAGCGTCACACGACCGTCAGGGAACAACTGGACCAGACTTTGCAGACCAACATCCCTGCCAAAGAAAGGTTGGTATTGCGGTGCAAACAGAGGGGCTAGATCGCCAGAAACATCGACCGAGATAATTCTTGGGAGTTCCTGATTTTCGTCCTGCACAGGACTGCCCTCGGCACTCACTGTTTGGGTGCTTACCTGTCCCGTCAGACGATCTTGGCCATCGCTTCGAAGGCCAATCTCAGCCACAAATTCGTCAATTGGCGCGTCACCTTTGACCGTCAGCTCCAAGGCCGGTTTCCCAGGCAGGTTCAAAAGCGTGGAGGTGATCCCGTCCTTCGCCTCATCCAGCGTCAGATCCAGCGCCAGTTGACGTGTCAGATTGGCATAACTGCCATCCAACTCAAAGCTTCCACGCGGCCCCTTGCTTCGGACAATATTCAGCTTCGCCTGACCTTCGCCACCTTCCAGCGTCACCGAGCCGTCGACTGAAAGCGTAATTACCTCACCCAGCAAAGTCTCACCCAATGTGACTTCCTTGACTGAAAGAGACCCAATATCAATGCTGACGGGCAGTTCGGGCAATGAAAAGCTTCCCGACGCTTCGGGACTTACCTCGTCATCAGGCACGGGCGCGCGTGCCACGTCGATCTTTGCAGCTGAAATCTGTTCGATGTTGATCCTACCTTGCAGGATCGCCAGGCGGTTCCAGTCCAATACCGCGTCGGTCAGCGTCAGCCAGATTCCGTCAGCATCGGCAATCGTCATACGATCCATGCTGACACGAGAACTCAGCGCACCCTTAAAGCCGTCAATCTGAACATCCCGACCAAGTCCTGAAAGAGCGTCTTCCAGATAGCGTGTAATCCGTCCTTTATCTTCCTCGCTCGTGCTCTCTTGCGCGAAGAAGGTCAATGGCCAGGCAATCAGAAGGAAAATAGCAAATAATCGACGCATCAGAAGGCCTGTCCTATGCCGATGTAGAATTCGAAACCGCTTGTGTCGGGACCCGTCACTGGAACCGCCACGTCGAACCGGACGGGACCGAATGCTGTCTTATATCTGGCACCCAGCCCTGCCCCACTATGCCAATCGCCGGTATCATCCGGAAAACTGTTTCGCCCAACATAGCCAATATCATAGAACGCCACGCCGCTGAAATTCCCAACCAGAGGAAAACGCGCTTCTCCAGCAAGGCCGACAAATGATCGTCCACCGGTTCGGGCCGTCCCGGTCAGGACAGACAGGGATTGAAAAGACTGTCCACGAACCGTGCCGCTACCTCCTGACAGAAAGAGCAAGTCCGAGGGTGTTCCCGCCAGAGACGACCCAATAATCGTGCCTAACTGCACACGTGTTGCCAGCACGACCTTGCTGTCGCCTAATGTCCAATACCCCCGTGCATCCCCATATGCTCGGGCACCGCTTTCACTGCCATCAAGTCCGTAATAGGGAAGGCCCTCAAACGCGAGGTAGAAACCTTCGGTCGCATCAAGTTCATCGTCGCGTTTGTCCCAAGTGGCGGACAGCGGCAGTGTAAGGTGAGTAAAGGTTCGATTACCCAATTCATCGCTGACATCGGAATAGCGATATGCAAGACCTATCTGGGCTTCCAATTCTTCCGAATAATAGTGGTTGATCCCGGCCCCAACCGTAACTTGGTCTGAGAAAAACAGCTCTTCATCAAGTTGCTCGACTTCGATCAGCGCATAGAGGTCGGTATCGGAGTCAAATGTCGACGGTCGGGTCAGGCTAATACTCAGCGAGGTGTCCACCCCCTCTGTGTCTCCGCCCAACCCGGCAAATTCGGCCTCGATCCTCAGACGTTCCGCTCCTCCAAAAAGATTACGGTGCATCCAAAAGCCCGACAAGGTAACGCCTTCGGTCGATTCAACCTCTGCACCGAAGCCAAATCGACGGGGTTTGGCATCCACCAGATCCAATTCGATATCCATGGTGTCACCCGCACCAAGCGTCTCGGCCTCGCGAAGCGTGACTGAACTAAACGCGCCTGTTCGCCGCAAGCGTTTGGCCGCACGTTCGAGTTCCAAGGGATCAAAAGGCTTGCCGCGCGGAATCCCCGCAATACGACGAATACGATCCTTTCGAACCTTGCTATTGTTGGGCACATTAATTTGGCCGAATGTCACAGCAGGCCCGGGATCCAGCAACATGGAGACATTCAATTGCGCCTTGGCATGGTTGGCTGTGATGGATTGCTGCACGACCCGCGCCTTGGCGTAACTCAGGTCGCGCCAGCCATCGATGCCTGCGCCCGCAGCATCCGCGATCACACCGGTTCGCGCAGGCTGACCAGGGGCAAAACCCTCCGGCACCACCGTGTCGGGTGAAACTGGTGTGATCTGGGCCTGGCCTAGCTTGAAAGCCGGTCCTGTCTTGATCAGTATCATCACCCGCTTGACCGACTTCAACTGTGCCAAGGGCGGAATGGTCGCCGCTTCACGACCGTCAACCAGGATTTTGACTACGGGGCCGAAATATCCACGAGCATAAAGCTCCGAGACCAGATGACCATAATCTGCTTGTGCGGCTGACAGAATATCCAGTGGCGCAGTGATTTCTTCGCGCTTTGCGGTCAATACAAGAGAGCTCTGGGACAGGCTTTCTCGCAAATCGTCATTCTTCTGAGTTAGATGAAGCTGCGCATCAAAAGACCAGACGGGCATCCCGAAAGCCATGCAGAATACCACGAGTGCGCACCGACATCGGTTAAAGCACGAAACCCTGTCAATCATAAGCAGCCCGTTCTGGCAATCGTTTCGCCCCACACCCCCCAGAACCGTTCCCGGTCAGGTGGCCTTACACGCCAAAACTAGGCCAAGCACGGGGTGCCGTCCATGCGCAATGGTCGAAATACTGTGAAAGAGCGATGTCGCGCTACATTTCCAAGCGCTCAACACCCGTTTTCAGGTAGTGAACAAACAGCTCTTTCGGCCCTTCGACAGCATCAGCCTTCCAGACCACAACCGTCTGCAATTGCTCGGTGACATCCTCAAGCGGAATGATCACAAGGCCCGGCATCACCGATTTGCGCACACTGTCGCTCAGGATTGTCACGCCCATACCGCAAGCAACGAGGCCCAGAATACCTGCGGTGTTGAACGCTTCTTGCACGATCCGGGGAACAAATCCGGCCCGGCGGCATAGAGGTATCAGATAAGAATAGAATTGCTGCCAGTCTTTTGACGATCCGTGCACGAAATCCTCTTGAGCCAGTTCTTCCAGCCGGACGCTGGTACGCCCGGCCAATGGATGGCTTTCATAAAGCACACAGACAAAACTCTCCGACGCAATCGGCCATTGCGCATATCCCGAATGACTTATGGGGCCTGTGACAAAACCGATATCAAGCTCGTCGTCATCCAGTTTCTCTATTTGCGTCACCGTCACACCGTGATGGGGCTGTAAGACGATGTCGGGCTGTTGATCCTGAAACGCCTTCAACAAACTTGGCAGTGGCCCGGCAATTGCCATATCGGTATAGCCGATGCGCAAAGAACCCACCTGACCCAAATACGCGCGTTTCGTATTGTCTACAGCATGTTCGATGGAATTTACGATACCGCGGCATCCTTTGAGGAATGCCTCACCCGCTCGCGTAATCTGCACAGACCGATTGGTCCTATCAAAAAGAACAACCGCCAACTCTCTCTCAAGATATTGAATTGCCCGACTTAAGGCTGGCTGAGCAACACCCAACCGCTCTGCTGCGCGGCGAAAATGCAATTCCTCAGCAACCGCGATGAAATAGCGGATATGTCTTAAACCAAATTTCATGATGCTCTTTCGGTATCATTTCGTGCCAATCTAATATTATACCGGCACCAAAATTTATGCCACTCTTGCCGAATAACAATAAAATCCACGACCAACCCGGAGATCACCATGCGCCCTTTTAACATCTTTGCCCGCAGCGCTTTGGCTGCAACCCTTTCGATCGCACCCCTATCTGCCCTGGCGGCCGATGTGACCATAAACCTTGGCTATGCCGCGGCCGAGGGGAGCTCTTACAGCGTTCTGGCCAACAAGTTTGAAGAGCTGGCAGAAGAATATTCCGGTAGCAGCATTGACGTCAAAGTGCGTTGTTGTGGACAGCTTATGGGGGAGGATGAGGCGTTCAAGGCAATGCAGCTTGGCACTGTCGACATGCACGTGATCACCGGCAATAACATCTCCCCGCATTTCCCGCTTATGGATGCCTTTGTGCTGCCCTATATCTTCGAGGACAAATCACATGCCTACCGTGTCTTGGAAGGTGAGGTCGGACAGAGATTCGCCAGCCAGTTACAGGAAGCGACCGGCGTGCACTTGCTGACCTTCGGCTTTGTTGGCGATCGCGATTTCTACAACTCGCGCAACCCGATCACCAACATGGCGGATATGGCGGGCCTCAAGGTGCGAGTGCCCAAAAACCAGGTGATGATCGACACCTTTACTGAATTCGGCGCCGCCCCGATTCCACTGCCCTGGGCCGACACGCCAACCGCGCTGCAAACTGGAACAGTCGAAGGCGCGGACAATGGCACCTCCTTCATCAAGTCGCAGAAATTCTATGAAATCATGCCGCATTTCACCGCGCTCGAGCATTTCACCTATTTCTCACCCCTCTTCGCCAGCAGCAGGATAATGGGCAAGCTTGACGAGGATCAGCGCGACGCTGTGATGCGCGCCGCCCGCGATGCCGGAATTTTCCAGAAAGAGGAAATGACCAGACAGGTCGATGAAATCCGCGCCTTCCTGACCGGTGAAGGCGGTATGAAAACCGCCGAATTCGATCGCAGTGATTTCATCGCAGCCGGTCAACGCGTTCAAGACAAATACGCGGCCGACAAGGGAGAGGATTTCACTTCTCTAGTCAACGAAATCCGCGCAGCAGCAGAATAGCCACCACTCACTGAACTTTCGGATGGCATCCCAAGTATTGCCTTCCGCTTTCCCCCTCACTTCAAGGGCCGACCTATGCTGAGCAAGCTTGATCGCTATTTCGAAGAGGTGCTGTGCACTGTTTTTCTCAGCGTGGTGGTGGGGTCTGTTCTTATGCAAGTGGTGCTTAGGTTTTTCTTTCATTCTGCCGCTGCCTGGGCTGAGGAAACCGCCGTTTATGGCATGATTTTCGCGGTATATCTGGGGGCTACCATGGCGGTGCGCGATAGGGCACATATCCGGATCACCCTGCTAATAAGCCGCCTGCCCCGCGCATTTCAGATCTTTTCGGTCGTACTGGCCGATGCTCTCTGGCTGGGATTTGTCATTTTCATGATTGTGCAGACAACCACCTATACCCGGCTTCTCTTCAACGTCACCTATCAGACGCCGGGACTGGGGATCGAGCAACGCTGGGTCCAGATGTTCATCCCGATTTTGTTCGGCCTCATGCTGTTCCGCATCCTTCAGGTATACTGGCGCTGGCGCAATGACCGGTTCGAGGGGTTGCCGCTGTGACCCGGCCCGCAATCGAACAGGCCCGCTCCGGGCTGGTCCCCACCGTCATTCTGGGTGTCATGATCGTTGCCGTCCTGCTGGCTTTTGCAGTCGGCGTGAACGGCCCGATTCTCATGGCAGTGGTGTTTGTCGTCACCATGGCAATCGGCGTGCCCATCCCCTTCGCCGCCGGTATCGCGACGGTCGCGGGGCTGTACATCGCCGACATCCCGATGACCCTGATGGCGCAAGCCGCCTGGACCGCGTTCGAGCCGTTCCCGCTGGTTACCATCCCGCTTTTCATCCTGGCGGGCCAGTTGATGGAACAGGGCGGCATGTCGGAAAAGCTGGTGACCATCGCCCAACGCCTTGTCGGTGCCTACAAGGGGGGCTTAGGGTTGGTTACTGTTGTGGCCTGCATGTTCTTTGCCGCGCTGTCCGGTTCCGGCCCCGCCACCACCGCCGCCATCGGTTCGATCACCATCCCTGCGATGCAGGAAGAAGGCTATCGGTCGCGCTTTGCAGGTGCCATTGCCGCCGCGGCGGGGGCACTGGGCAGCATGATCCCGCCGTCGAACCTGCTCATTATCTTCGCACTGGTTACCGACGTGTCGATTCCCCGCCTTTTTCTGGCGGGCATCATTCCCGGTATTTTATTGGGTCTGATGCTGATGGTCGTTGTCTTCATCGTCTCGGTCAGAAACGATTACGGCGGCAGCGGACAAAAATTCCGCTGGGGTCCGCTACTTGAGGCGTTCTGGGACGGCAAATGGGCGGTCATGGCGCCGGTTATCATTCTGGGCGGCATCTATGCGGGCATCTTCACGCCGTCCGAGGCCGCAGGCGTGGCCGTCGCTTACGGGCTTTTCGTGGGCCTGTTTATCTATCACGGGCTCACCCTGGCAAAGCTCTTTCATGCCTTCAAATTCACTGCCATCGTAATTGGCACGGTTCTCTTCATTCTCGGCTCTACCAAGGCTTTCGGACAACTCGTAACTATCTTCGACATACCTGACGCGGTTCTGGGCCTTTTCCGGGGGATGGTTAACTATCCCTGGCTGGTGATGCTGCTGATCGGCGTTTTCTACATCCTTGTCGGCATGTGGCTGGAAAGCATTCCACAAATCATCATCTTCACCGCCGTTTTCTTCCCGCTGGTCACCAGCCTGGGCATCGACCCGGTGGTTTTTGGCATTTTCACAGTAATGACTTGTGAAATCGGCTTTCTTACACCGCCCATCGGTGTAAATCTTTTTGTCGCAGCGCGGATCAGCAAAATCTCGATCGAGGAGATATCGGTCGGTGTTCTACCCCTTCTAATCCCTTATCTGGCGATGATCTTATTGCTTGTCTTCTTCTCTGATTGGGTCACCTTCCTGCCCGATCTTGTTTACGGGCCGATGCGATGAATGAACACACCAAAGAACTGCCCTTGCTGGGCTATGTTGATCGCCTTTCAGCAAGTCCGGGCGAGACCATCGAATTCAAGGTCTCCTCACTTTCCGAGCAACCATTCACGGCACAGCTTATGCGCTCGATCAGCGCTGACCCAAACCCCGAAAGTCCCGGCATCGTGGAAAAAGATGCCACGGCCTACTTTCCGCGCCAAGAGTTCCCATCCGTTCGCCGCCCCTTCACCGCCGGATCGTATGGTATCGGACAAAAGGAAATCTCCGCGCCGCAAGATGCGTCACTCACCTTTGTGGCCAAGATCTATCCCACACTCTTAACTGGCCAGCCGCAAACAATTCTAGGCGCAGGTGACTACCAACTTTTCATCGACGCAAATGGCAGCATCTGCCTGCGCATCGGCTTCACGGTTCTTTCCACTGACAGCAAGATAAAATTGCGCCATTGGCACCAAATCGAAGCACATGTTGAAGGCACGAAGATCACGTTGCGCCAACAACAATTCGGACGCTACGCCGAACATCCCATCACGATTGAGGGCTTCACACCTGTTCCACCGCAACTCGCCGGCATACCGACCGTGGCTGCGGCGTTGAAGAACAACACTGTCACACAGCATTTCAACGGCAAGATCGAGGCCCCTGTTATAACGGCCAATGGTGCGGAAATTTGCGCTTGGGATTTTTCTTGTGACATTCCAAAACAAACCATTCCGGCAATCGCGGGTCCAGATCTCAACCTGATCAACTTTCCCACTCGCGCCACGACCAGCCACGCTTGGGATGGATCCGAGATGAATTGGTCGCACAGACCCGCCCACTATGCTGCCATCCATTTTCACGAGGACGACATCTATGACTTCGGTTGGGATACCGATTTCAGCTTTACTTTGCCAGATAACATGCCCTCGGGCGTTTACATCATGCGATTGTGCTGTGGCACACACAGCGATGCGATCCCGTTTTTCGTTTGCGCATCGAAAGAAAATGGACCTCAGGCCGATCTCTGCGTTCTGATCTCTACTTTCACCTATTCGATCTATGGCAACCACGCCCGCCCGGATTATCATCCCTCGTGGCAAGATCGGATAGACGATTGGGATGCATATCCATACAATCCAGCCAAGTATCCGCATTATGGTCTTTCGACCTATAACACCCATTCTGATGGCTATGGCATCTGCCACGCCTCGCATCACCGCCCATTGTTCAACCTGCGCCCGGGATACCTGACATTTGGTGACGCAACTTGCTCGGGCCTCAGACATTTTCCGGCAGATATGCACCTGATCTCATGGCTACATGCCAAGGGGATCGAATATGACGTTGTGACAGACCACGAATTGCACCGCGAAGGTCATGCCGCGATAGAGGGCTACAAGAGCGTGACCACAGGTAGCCATCCTGAGTATCACACATCTGTGACCCTAAATGCCCTACAAGACTATCGCGATGCGGGCGGGCACCTTATGTATCTGGGCGGAAATGGTTTCTACTGGCGCATTGCAGTTCATTCTGAAAATGACAGTCTTCTGGAGATACGTCGGGCCGAAGACGGCATTCGTGCATGGGCCGCAGAGCCAGGCGAGTATTACAATGCCTTTGATGGCAGCTATGGCGGTCTCTGGCGCCGCAATGGCCGAGCGCCACAGGAACTTGTTGCAATAGGTTTTGCCGCCCAAGGTGAATTTTTCGGTGACCCCTACCGCAGAACCTGTACCGATCCAGCCTATGACTGGGTATTTGAAGGTATTGAGCAGGAAATTCTCGGCGAATTCGGCTATTCCGGCAACGGCGCTGCGGGATTCGAACTGGATCATATGGACGCCCGCTTGGGCACACCTGAAAACACCGTCCTGCTGGCACGGTCCGTCACCCGCGAACAGGGCTTCATGCTGGTTCCTGAGGAACAGCTTACCCACCTGACCAACCTCACAGGCGGATCGGAGTCCGATGCCAAACACGCCGACATGATCTTGGCAGAATATCCCGGCGGCGGGTCTGTTTTCGCCACCGGTTCGATTACTTTCTGCGGAAGCCTGCCTTGGAACGACTACGACAACAATATTTCGCGACTTCTGGAAAATGTGATGCGGCGCAATCTAAACTGAACCCTTTTGGGCGACTTACATCAACCCCAGATCACGACCCAGCATTGCCGCATGTGTCCGGTTGCGGGCCCCAAGCTTGCGCGAGAGTGTTTTGACGTGCAGCTTCACCGTCACTTCCTGGATATCCAGATCGCGGGCAATTTCCTTATTGGACTTGCCCTCGGTGATCCCCAACAGCACATCGCGCTCTCTCGGGGTCAGATTGACATCCGTCTCGTTGGTCTCACCATTGTTAAGAAACTCCAGCGGCATGTAAACTTCGCCGGACAGCATGTGTCGGACCGCGCTGACCAGCGATTGCGGTGCAAGTGTCTTGGGTAAAAAGCCTGATGCCCCGGAAGATAAAGCTCGACGTGCTACATCCGGTGTCGCCGTACCAGACAGGATGGCAACCGGACACCCGGTCTGTGCCCGCATCCGGGCAAGCCCGGAAAGTGCATCCATACCAGGCATCGAATAATCTAGCATCACCAGTTCGAACGGGCCCTTTGCCCGCGCGACCGAGATCGCTTCGTCAAAAGACTGCGCCGTCACCACATCAAACCCGCCCTGTAATCTCAGGAAATCTGCGATGGTTTCGCGCACCAGTTCGTGATCATCTGCGAGTAACAGTTTTTGCATTCGACCCCTCTTTGGTTCAGTACGCATACCCAGACTTGGCTGTTAAATCAGCTAGCAATAGGCAGCCCTTCCCGTCCCGCGCGATGTGGTTCTTGTGAGGCAAATAACTTCTTAATACCAGAGCAATATTACGCGGTGACTATCCGTTTGCATAGGGGGATGGTGAATCGCACCGAAAGCAGTGTTGATAGAGTCGCCGAACGAGTTGGAAAGATTACATAATATGTTCAAGTTAAAAATTGCCGCTCTGGTGATCGTGGCGTTGTATCTGGTTTTCAGCACCCCATACAATTTCCGCGCTAATGCCGAAGAACCAATCCTACTGACAATCGAAATTGAACCTTCCAGCGATGTTGATACCACGGTCTTTACACTAGGCTACTCGGATTTGGTCGCACTTCCATCCGTGGAGTTTTCAACCACCAGCAACTGGACGAGTGGTGTGCAAAACTTCACCGGCGTACCGTTGCTAAGTCTGCTGGAACATGTCGGTGCAAAAAGCGGAAACTTAGAACTTGTAGCAATCAACGATTACAGCATCAACATGCCAATCGAAGACCCCACAAACAGCGGTGCTATCATAGCCTACCTCATGAACGGGCAAACCATGACCCCGCGTGACAAAGGGCCACTTTGGTTGGTCTATAATTTTGATTCCGATGCGATCTACCGAACCGAAACAATCTATTCCCGTAGCATCTGGCAACTGGACCGAATGGTTATTTCGCGTTAGCAAGCAATAGTTGTAACATAAAGGGGCGTATCTTTTGACTGCCCGCAAGATGATCCGACGCATCATGGCCCGTCGCGCACAGCTGACATTGCTGAGCGCAGCAGCAGCCTTTTGTCTTTTTGCGACAGCCATTCTGACAGCGCAGGTCTTTCTCAAGCTTGATGATTATCGCACCGCTTATAGCGACAATATCCAGTGGACGGTTGCCAAACTTGAAGTGGAACACGCCAAATATGTCCATGCCGTTGAAAGGCTGAGCATTGAGCCTGATACCGGTCTGGCTGAGATGCGGCGACGGTTCGATATTTTCTACAGTCGGGTCAACACGATTGAAACCGCGCAGACCTACCGCCAGGTACTCAGTGGTGAACGCGCCCGCAATCTGGTTGCTGTCCTAAGCAAAGGTGTTCGCGAACAGGCTGAGATCGTGGATGCAAGCGATGCGCTGGTTTTGCAAAACCAGCCAGAATTGCTCCGCCTGGCACAAAATCTGACCACATCGGTTGTTCGTCTTTCCAGTATTGGTATCGCCTACGATGTCTCCCGTCGCGAGGAGCAAAGAACCCAGTTGGTCAGCAAGTTAACGCAACTCATCTTGCTCAGTCTTGCGCTCCTAATTACGCTCGCCGCGCTTCTCGCACTCTTCTGGCAACTCTATATCCGGTATCGTCGGCGTGCGATGCAAAACCGCACGACCCTGAACCGTCTTGCGACCATCATCAACACCTCACAGGATGCCATTCTGGTTGTATGTCCAAGTGGCGCAATCCTTGAAGGCAATCGCGTGGCCCATGCCATCTTCGGCCTCCCGCATGACGGCAAGTTGCGTACAAACGTGTCCGATATTTTGTCAAAGTCCAATGAGGTCGGCATAGCAGAAGCGGTCACGGGCGATATGTTGATTGGTTCTTGTGCACAGGGTCCCAACCTCTGCACCAAACTGTCCGCACGTGACAAAACGGGCCGGACGTTCCCGATCGAACTATCGGCCAACATGGCCTCGCGATCCGGCGACAACGTCTGCGTCTGCTTTCTGCGTGATATTTCGCAACGCATCGCTACTGAAGCAGAAATGCACGCCGCCCGCGACAAGGCCCTTTCCGGTGAACGGGCCAAAGCACGTTTTCTGGGTATGATCAGCCATGAAATGCGGACACCACTCAATGGTATATTGGGCGCGTTGGATTTGCTTGATGACACACCACTGACACCTGAGCAGGCGCGCTATACTCAGATCATGCAATCCTCGGGGCAATTGGTACTGAACCAAATCAATGACGCGCTTGATGTGACACAGGCGGATGGTGAACATCTTAGCCTTGTAAGCAATCAGTTCGATCTGGACGCGTTGTTGAATGATCTGATCCAAACTCAGCAAGCGCAGGCCGAACTGCAAAACAGCCATCTTCAGTTGGTGCGCTCTCCAGTTCCATTAGGAACGGTTTTAGGCGACCAGAACCGTCTGCATCAGGTTCTCCTAAATCTCTTGTCTAACGCTATAAAGTTCACCCGCGACGGTCAGATCACCATCGAAGCCACACGCCTTGGCCCGGCTGATGCACTAAGGGACGAAATCGAGTTCCAGATCAGCGACACCGGCATCGGTATCGACGAAGATGACCTGCCCCGCATTTTCGATGATTTCGTTCGCCTTGAGGATCAGAATACTACCGAAGGTACTGGGCTTGGCTTAGGCATTGCAAAGCACCTCGTTACTCTAATGGGGGGCACGATCGGCGCAGAAAGTGTCTATGAAGAAGGCAGCCTTTTCTGGGTGCGCGTCCCGCTTCCACGTGCGCGAAGTACCGAAGCATTGCCACCCCATCACGAGTTGCACACGCTGCCACCACGCGCGCTGAGTGTGCTGGTGGTCGAAGATAACGATACCAGCCGGTTTGTTTTGAATGAAATGCTGTGCAAGGACGGCCATTTTGTAACTCTGACCAGGAATGGGTCAGAGGCGGTCGCCGCCGCCCATAACTGGTGCTTCGATCTGATTCTGATGGATATCAACATGCCCGGCATCGACGGGATTGAGGCCACGCGGCAAATCCGCAATGGAAACGGCGCTTCAAAAGAAAGCCGCATCGTCGCCCTGACAGCACATTTCCGGCCCGAACATAACGAGCGTTTCAAAGGCGTTCAAATTGATGCAATCTGCACCAAACCACTGCGCCGCGCGGCTCTCAGAGATATTCTGTCAGGCGGGCCGGTGCGTGAACGTCCTGCCGGAGCGCAAACCGGCATCGACACCCAGGTTTTGGATCAACTCTGCGCTGTGCTGCCCGCCCAAAATCTGACGCGCGTATTGGATGATTTTATCTCAGAAGGGCAGGATTTCATCGACGGGCTCTCCGATATCAAAGGCCGATCGAAGCCTGATTTTGCCGCGGAACTGCACCAATTCGCCGGTTCCGCTGCGACCTTCGGCGCTGTGGCGTTACAGACAGCCCTTTGCCGTGCGGAAAACGCCATTCTTTCTGGTGATCCCGCAGGTCTTGAGGAGGAACTCAAGGCCCTTCCCGGTTTGTGGAGCGCTACGACGGACGAAATAAACAACCGTCGTCACGCCGCCTAATCCAATCGCACACAAAAGCCCTGAAGGGCATCCCATCAAATCGACAGTTGTCTGCGATTTCAAAGGATCAATGATTGCAGTTTTTTCGAATTTATCGAATATCTAATTACGTAAATTAGAAATTTTCAATCAGCGGCGCATGAAAAAATCCAAACTCAGCCTCAAATGGGTAGAAGTTTTCCAACTGGTCGCGCGCGGTGGGTCTGTCCAGTCTGCTGCAGAACAGGCTGGACTATCGGTCAGCACCGTTTCGCATCATCTCTCAAAACTCGAAGAAACCTTGGGCACGCCCCTTTTCGATCACAGCCGCCGCCCGATGCCGCTGACCTCAGCCGGTGCGGGTTTCCTGCGCAATGCCGGCGCGGCCATGCGCCTTTTGCGCCAGGCCGAGATTGAGGCACAATCGCGAAGTTTTTCCGATACGCGCAATTTAACTCTGGCACTGGTTGAGGATTTTGATAGCGAGATTGCTCCGGAACTGGCCCGTATCCTTTACGCCCATATGCCGAATTGCGCTTTTCGCCACCTGACCCGGCCCAGCCATGAGATACTGACACTTCTGCGCGATCAGGACATCGATATCGGCGTAGCCACCCAACCGCAATTCGACCAACCGGGTCTGATCGGGAAACCTCTGCTGCGGGATCCGTTCGTGTTAGCCGTTCCACTTGAAGACTCTATCGCTCCCGAGGAATATCTGAACGGAAACAGCAAGCTGCCCTTTCTGCGCTACAGCCAAAGCCAGATCATCGGCTCTCTGATAGAGGCACAATTACGTCGCCTGCGTATTACGCTGCCCAACCGGTTCGAATTCGAGAGCAACCAATCAATCATGAACATGGTCGCCGATGGGTGCGGTTGGGCCATCACAACACCGACCTGTTACGCCCGAGCCCGCCGCTTTCATCGCCAACTGCGGCTGGTTCCCTTTCCCGGCAAAGGATTTTCCCGGACGCTTTCTGTATTCACTGCAGAAATTCACGACGAAACGGCAAAGAACACCGTTGTCGCCACATTACGCCAACTAATACAGACCCGCGCGATTGACCCTGCAGTCGCGCAACTGCCTTGGTTGAATGACCAATTCTGCTTGCTGAAGGATCAAGATTCTGTCCCTAGCGTAGACTTTTCAGTCAAGAGCAAGTGAACCACTACGGTGCCAACCTCACAACACTAGACCAAAGCGCACTTACAGACTGATCTCAAAACGCTTGCGGATCGCGGCATCCTGCGCTTCGGTCAAGTAGTTGGGGTGATGCGTGGCTAATACGTCTCTCGCTTTTTCCCGGGCCATGGCCCAAGCATCAGGCGCGCCCTTGTCTGCCCAGGATTTTGGATCATCGCGATCAGCCAGTTCGGGATAGAAGTAATCCCGTTCCATCGCTGCCATGGTTTGCGCTTCGCCTAGAAAATGCCCATCCCCAAGCACTGCCTCGCAGATGGCTTCATAGCCCAAATTTTCCTCACTCACTTCCACACCACGCAGCGCGCGATATGTGGCCGAATGCATCTCGTCATCCAGAATGAACGCCTCGAAACTGGCACCTAAAAGCGACGCTGTCATACCTGATGACTCATAGATGAGATTGCCGCCGGCTAACGCGGCCGCCAATGATGTGATCCCCTTTTCCACTCCGTATTGCGCGTCAATCGCCTTGGCGTCGCTCATCGAGGCGGCCACGCCCGAAGGCAGCCCCAGCCAGTTGCTGAGTTGCGCCGAAGCCGCGTTCAGCACCGCTATTTCGCCGCCGCCCCCAGCAAAGGCCCCGGTGCGCAGGTCGATGACCAGCGGCCAGTTGGAAAAAACCATCGGATGACCGGGCTTGATGGCGTTGACCATCACCAGACTGGCCAGCGTCTCGGCCAGCGACTGCGCCAAAAACCCCGCCAGCGTCGCCGGGGCGGTGGCCCCCGCCTGCGCCGCGGTTATGCAAGACAGGGGGATATTGTGTTTGAGACACTCAAAAGTCACATCAACCGCATCCTCGCCATAGCGCATCGGCGATATCACTGGACTGATATGCGCTTTAACGAAGGGCCGCGCGGCAAAGGCGCCTTTGCCCCCGGCGGCGATGTCGAACATCCCGACAATCGGATCGACATGTTCGGCCAGCGTGAACGCCGTCGCCACCGGCTTGCTGGTGTTCTTCAACAGTACATATGCCGTATTCACATCCAGGTCATACGGGTCCGGCACGTCTGTCGCGATACAGCAGCGGGTGAACCAGCTGACATTGGTCAGTGTGTCCTGCAACCGCGCGAAATCGTGCAGATCCAGCAGGGTCGAAGGGCGATAGGCGCCCGTACTCATGTCCAGCACCTGCACAGCGGCGCCGCCGGTTCCGAAATGCACCGATTTGCCGCCAACCTCGATGGATCGCGCCGGATCGCGGCCATGAAAGGTAAAGGTCTTGGCGGCCATGGCGATCGTTGCCTGAACCAGGGCGCGTGGCAGGCTGATCCGGTCGTTGCCCAGAGCGACCGCCCCTGCCCCGATCAGCACATCGGCCAGCCGGTCGGGAACCTCCCCCATGCCCAGATCTTCCAGCAGGCGCAGCGCCGTGGCGTAGATGCTGTGCATATCCGCCTCTCTCAGGGGAGTGTACTGCCCCCCCGGTTGCCCGGGTGCCGCCGGGTTCGCGGACGGCCCGGCAGCGCGCAGCGCCATCCTTTCACGCCGTCCTGATCTGCGGGTCTGCGATGCCATTGCCGTTCTCCACCATGCTTTCTCTTACTGGACGGCAAGCAGGGCGCGCTCGGCAAGCAGTTTCATCGGCTCCCAGATTATTCGAAAATCTCTTTCGCTAATATCGAAAATCCTATCTTCCCCATTGACCAAACTGCGGTTTCGCCTGCCTCTGATCGCAATCAAGCTAGGAGGTCGCCCATGAAGACCCAAACCCGTTGCGTCGTGATCGGCGGCGGCATTGCCGGCTGTTCGACCCTCTATCACCTCACGCAGGAAGGCTGGACCGATGTCGTTCTGGTCGAACGGGACGAGCTGACCAGCGGCACCACCTGGCATTCCGCCGCGCAGGTCACCAACTTCGGCATGAACCAGACCATGGTCGGCCTCAAGACCCATTCGATCAACCTTTACAAGGGACTTGCGGACGACCCCGAATACCCGATCAACTACCATCACGGCGATGGCGGCATCCGGCTGGCCAATACCGACGAACAACTGGACGGTTACCGCCATTTCGTCTCGATGGCGCGTGGCATGGATGTGCATTTCGAAGTGATCGACGCGCAAGAATGTGCCCGCCGCCACCCGCTGATCTCGACCGACAACCTTTTGGGCGGTCTCTGGGACCCGCTCGATGGCGATATCGACCCGGCACAGCTTTGCCAGGCGCTGGCCCGGCGGGCACGGCATGCCGGTGCCGAGGTCTATCGGAACACGCCGGTGACCGGCCTGACCCAGCACAAGGATGACAGCTGGACCGTGCACACCAGCAAGGGCGATATCCGCGCCGAAATCGTCGTCAACGCCTGCGGCTACCGGGTCAACGAAGTGGGCGCGATGATGGGCGTGCATCATCCCGTCATGTCGATGGAACACCAGTATTTCCTGACCGAGCCGATCCAGGCAATCATCGACGCAGGGCAGCGCATGCCGCTGCTGCGCTGCCCGATCAGCGACTACTACTGCCGGCAGGAAAAAAACGGGTTGCTGGTCGGCTTCTATGAGCAGGACTGCAAAACCTGGGGCATGGACGGGATCGACCCAAATTTTGTCAATGCGCTCTGCCCCGACGATCTGGACCGGGTGACCGACGTGCTTGAAGGCGCGTTCGCCCGCATGCCCGCCCTGATGGAGACGGGCATTCACACGGTGGTAAACGGCCCGATCACCTATACGATCGACGGCGCGCCGCTGGTCGGCCCGATCCCCGGCAAACGCAACGCCTTTTGCATCATCGGCCTGCGCGCAGGTCTGGGCGAAGGTGGCGGCCATGGCTGGCTGCTGGCGCAACAGATCGTGCATGGCGAAGCGTGTTACGACACGTGGCCGCTTGATCCGCGCCGGTTCACCGGTCACGGCAATGTCGAGATGTGCGCGCTCAAGGCAATCGAGGATTATCAGAACGAATTCCGCTTCCATTTCCCGCATGAACATCGCCCCGCGGGCCGCCCGGCCAAGACCACGCCTCTGACCCCGATCCTAGCGGCGGAAGGCGCGGAATTCACCGTTGTGAACGGCTGGGAACGCGCCGACTATTTCAAGCCGTCTCAGGACTTCACGGAAGTACATTCCTTTAAATTCAATGAAGTATTTGACGTTGTTAAAGCAGAAATCGCCACCGTTCAGACCGGCGTCGGCCTCTGCGAGGTGAACGGTTTCAACCGATATGAACTCACCGGCTCGGGAGTGCATGATTTTCTCGACCGGATGATTTGTGGCCGGGTGCCGCGCAAATCCGGCCGCGTCGGACTGGGCTACCTGCTCAACCATCACGGCATGCTCAAATCCGAGGCGACCATTGCTAATCTGCCAAATGGCAGCGTCTGGTACGGCTCCGCTGCTGCCGCTGAATGGCATGACATGGATTGGCTACAAAAGCACCTGCGCGCCGATGAGGACGTGACGATCCGGTCATTGACCAACGATCAGACAATCCTTGTGCTGGCTGGCCCTAAATCGCGCGAGGTGATGCGCGCTGTCAGTCGCGCCGACTGGTCGGATAACGCTTTTCCCTGGCTCTCTGTACGCGAGTGCTTCATCGGTATCGCCCCCGCAACGGTCATGTCGGTCAGTTTCTCGGGTGAACGTGCTTACGAAATACACGTGCCCAACAATCAGCTCTACGCGGCCTATCTGGCTTTGCGCAAGGCCGGTAATGATCACGGCCTCAAACTCTTCGGTGCCCGTGCGGTCGACTCCATGCGTCTTGAAATGGGCTATCTGCACTGGAAGGCGGACATCCTGACCGAATTCGACCCGTTCGAGACTGGCCTAGATCGCTTTGTCAAATTGGAAAAATCCGAATTCATCGGCAAATCGGCCCTTGCTGAGCGCTACGCCAACGGTCCAAGCCGGAAACTGGTGACGCTAGAAGTGCATGGCAATATCGCGCCGGCACATCCGGGGGCATCACTGATGGCGGGCGAAAAGGTGGTTGGCACGGTCACCTCAGGCGATTGGGGGCATCGTGTCGGCAAGAACCTGGCCTATGCTTTCGTCGATCCAGCACTCGCTTCGCCCGGCACGAAATCAACCATCGACATTATCGGTGAACTGACCCCTGCCACGGTGATCGAAACTGGCCCCCACCCGCGACAATTCTAGCGTCCCGGTCAAAAGCGCTTCCGACGCGTAAACCGGCAGATACAACAAGGGGTTAGTGCGCGATACGGCAGTGTTTGCGGTGGCAATTTGATCGATAGATTTCTCCACATTCAAGATGATCAAAAAGATCGGGCCTGACGCGAACGCCAGGCCCTTTTGATCAATGTCTGCACATCCAACTTGGTAAAAACAGAACCCGCTACCCCACCAAACCACCATCATTGCGTTCGATCACCAAGATGGATGATCTCGGTAATTTACCTTCGCCATCCGGAAACGGAGCATCCGGGTGCTGAATCCCGACGAACATCGCGCGTCTGTCTGCCGACCAACAGAGGCCTGTCACCTCACACCCGGTCGGACCAGTCAGAAACCGCTCAATCCGTCCAGTAACCGGATCGCCGACAAGCATCTGGTTGTTCCCCATACCTTCGAAGTCACCTTCATTGCTGTCCTTGCCGTCGGTTTGGATCCACAACAGGCCGGTGGTATCGAATTGCATCCCATCGGGCGAATTAAAGAGGTTCCCCTCGTGGATATTACCGGATCCACCATAAGCATCTTGATGCACCATTGGATTGCCCGCCATCACGTAGAGATCCCAGGTAAATTCAGCGTCCGCATGGTCATCATTCGCAGGATACCAACGCACGATCTGGCCATACTTGTTCTCTGCCCGAGGGTTCGGACCGCCGACAGGTGTTTCATCGCCACCAGCATTCGGTTTCACACCACGGTTCTTGTTGTTGGTCAGGCAGCAATACCCTTCAACGGCAACGGGGTTCACCGCCACCCACTCGGGCCGGTCCATCGTGGTCGCACCCACTTTTGAGGCCGCAACCCGTGTGAATACCGCGATTTCAGCCGCGTCCATGCCAGTCGCTTCGGGGGTCAGGGCAATCCAGGTACCGCTGCCATCCTCGGTAAATTTCGCCACGTGTAGCTGCCCGTCATCCAGCAACTCCTTGGTCGATGCTCCCGGCGCATAAACTCCATTCGAGACAAACTTATACAGGAACTCACCGCGTTCATCGTCGCCCATGTAAACCACCACGCGTCCATCCGGAGCCAGAACCACCTCAGCGTTCTCATGTTTGAACCGCCCAAGACCTGTATGTTTGACGGGTGTTGATTGCGGGTCCGCTGGATCGATCTCTACAACATACCCCATGCGGTGTGGCTCATTCGGGGTTTGCGAGATATCGAAGCGCGCATCGAAACGGTGGTAATCATAGCCCCAGCCGTCAATGCCAATACCATAGCGCTTGTACCCCTCTGGCAGTTCGACATCAGGGTTGGTGGAACCGAAATACCCATTGAAATTCTCCTCGCAGGTCAGGTACGTGCCCCAGGGCGTACGACCCGCACCGCAATTATTGAATGTACCAAGACTGGAAGTGCCGGTCGGATCATCCACTGTTTTTAAAAGATCATGACCTGCCGCCGGTCCAGCGATTGTCATTGGTGTCAGATGAGTGATGCGACGGTTCAGCGGGCTATCCAAAACGACTTTCCAGCCTTCCGCATCACGGGCAATTTCCATCACCGTAACGCCTTGTAGTTTTTGCAGTTTTTGGACATCTTCTGCATTGTCCGGCTGCCCCTCGGCGCGTTGCGGCAGATTGATGTCGCGATTGGCGTATTCGTGGTTGACGGCAATGACCTGGGCATCCCCGACCAGAAAGCTCTCCATCCCGTCGGTATTTTCGCCAAAGATACGATCCGCACCCTCGGCAGCACCGCCAGTTGCATTGTCGAATTTCGGTGCATCAGAAAACAGCGGATCACCCCAGCGGATCAGCAAATCCCAGTCGTACCCTTCGGGCACATGTACGGTCGGATCTGTGTGTATGCCAATCGGTGTGAAAGCAAACCGCCCTTCGGCGCGCGCCGCGCTCGATGACATCAGTACACCCATTGCCGAGGCACCGGAGCCCAGTGCCAAAACTCCGCCTAGAAAACCGCGTCGCGATATTGCCGTCTCAACCACCCGATCAAAATCATTCGTTTCGGGGCGCGGGTCGTTCAACTCGTCCCATTCATCGGCGGAAACATGGTTCAAATCGAAGTCTTTCATGGCGCTTATCTCCTGCAGAATGGTCTTACTTCAACTGTGGACCTAGCTGATTCCTGTAACAACCATGAGACGATGAATCCGGCCAAAATCCGCCTTTGGGAATGGATGCAGGGCATTTCGCGCAACAAATGAAAAGATTTAACCGTAGTTTGCGACATTAATTTCACAAAACACGCTTGACGCCCTTCACCGCCGCCCATAATGTCTCGCACACGCAGCATGAAGGAGCCGTCAGCGTGATCACGCTAGTCGTCATCGTGGGAAATAAGCGCATGGGCCGGTAACGGACACCATAACGGTACCCCATGCGCCCCCGAAAGATCGGGGGCTTTTTTATGTCGCGTAACAAAAGATGAATGTCATGAACGGAGCGAAACAATGACACGTCAGATGACCGGAGCGAAAATGGTAGTCCAGGCCCTTAAGGATCAGGGCGTGGATGTCGTATTCGGATATCCCGGCGGTGCCGTGCTACCGATTTATGACGAGGTTTTTCAGCAAAACGACATTCGCCATATCCTCGTGCGCCACGAACAGGGCGCGGTGCATGCCGCCGAAGGTTATGCGCGTTCCACCGGCAAGCCCGGCGTTGTGTTGGTTACATCGGGTCCCGGGGCCACCAATGCGGTGACCGGTTTGACAGACGCGTTGATGGACAGCATCCCGCTGGTGGTTCTGACCGGCCAGGTGCCCACCTTCATGATCGGCAACGATGCCTTTCAGGAGGCTGATACCGTGGGCATCACCCGTCCCTGCACCAAACATAACTGGCTGGTCAGCGACACCAAGACGCTTTCAGGCACATTGCACCAGGCCTTTCACGTGGCGACCTCGGGCCGCCCCGGCCCGGTTCTGGTGGACATCCCCAAGGACGTGCAGTTTGCCAGCGCCGACTATACGCCGCCGCAGAAGGCGCGGCTGGATCATTACCAACCGCAGGTCAAGGGCGACATGGACGCGATCACCGAACTGGTCGTCGCTTTGGAAAAGGCGAAACGGCCTGTTTTCTACACCGGCGGCGGCGTGATCAATTCCGGCCCCGCTGCTAGCCAGCTTTTGCGCGAACTGGTTGACGCCACCGGCGTGCCGGTTACCTCAACCCTGATGGGCCTTGGGGCCTATCCCGCCAAAGGCAAGAACTGGCTGGGCATGCTGGGCATGCACGGGCTCTACGAGGCCAATATGGCGATGCATGACTGCGACCTGATGATCAATATCGGGGCGCGATTCGACGACCGGATCACCGGACGCGTCGATGCCTTCTCGCCCGGGTCGAAGAAGGCGCATATCGACATCGACCCCAGTTCGATCAACAAGGTTATCCGCGCTGACATCCCGATTGTCGGTGACGTGGGACATGTGCTCGAGGATGTCCTCAAGGTCTGGAAATCACGGGGTCGTAAGATTAACCGCGAAGGGCTGCAAAGCTGGTGGGCCAGGATCGAGGATTGGAAGAAAGTCAATTGCTTAGCTTACTCGCAGACCGGCAAAACCATCAAGCCACAGCATGCGTTGGCGCGACTTGAAGCGTTAACCAAGGATCACGATCGCTATATCTGCACCGAAGTCGGCCAGCATCAGATGTGGGCGGCGCAATACCTGACCTTCGATGATCCCAACCGCTGGATGACCTCCGGAGGGCTGGGCACGATGGGTTATGGCTTCCCGGCCTCCATCGGCGCACAGATTGCCCATCCCGACGCCCTCGTAATCAACGTCGCGGGTGAGGCATCTTGGCTGATGAACATGCAAGAGCTTGGCACCGCAGCACAGTATCGCCTGCCGGTGAAACAATTCATCCTGAACAACGAACGGCTCGGCATGGTCCGCCAATGGCAGGAATTGTTGCATGGCGAACGCTATTCTCACAGCTGGTCCGAGGCGCTGCCTGATTTCGTCAAACTGGCCGAAGCCTTCGGCGCCAAAGGCATCCTGTGCAAGGACCCCGGCGATCTCGATGATGCGATCATGGAGATGCTGAATTACGACGGGCCTGTTCTGTTCGACTGTCTGGTCGAAAAGCACGAGAACTGCTTCCCGATGATCCCATCAGGTGAGCCGCACAACAAAATGCTTCTCGGCGAGGCGTCTACCAAGGACGCCATTGGCTCCAAAGGCGCGGTGATGGTCTAGCAATGGGCAGGTTATGCCCGTCCTTCAATTTGCCCTAAGGGTGGGAAAGACCCACCGCCCCTATATCAATATAAGGCTCTGCAAATGTCTGCGCTAAAAATCAAAAAAGGCTCCACCAAGCATTCCGCCTACAATCTACGCCCAACCTTCTCAGACAAGATCGAATCCCACACACTGGCGATCGTGGTGGATAACGAACCTGGGGTGCTGGCGCGGGTGATCGGGCTTTTCTCGGGGCGTGGCTACAATATCGACAGCCTCACCGTGGCCGAAATCGACCACCAAGGCCACCAGTCGCGCATCACCATCGTCACCACCGGCACACCGCAGGTGATCGAACAAATCAAAGCGCAGTTGGGCCGGATCGTACCAGTGCATGACGTGCATGACCTAACGGTCGAAGGCGCTTCTGTGGAACGCGAACTGGCTCTGCTGAAAGTCGCCGGTGAGGGCGAAAAACGGGTCGAAGCACTAAGGCTTGCCGATATCTTCCGCGCCAATGTGGTCGATAGCACGCTCGATTGTTTCGTGTTCGAGATCACCGGCACACCGGACAAGATCGACGCCTTCGCCGACCTCATGCGCCCCTTGGGATTGGCCGAGATTGCCCGTACGGGTGTGGCCGCCCTGCCAAGGGGGCGCTAATCCGCGTCAGATGGACGTCAGGCCGTATCAGACCTGACCCAAATCAGATCACACGACGTGCGGGTTTGCGAATTCCGATGGAATTTGCAGGCTTTTGCTCGAACGCAATGATCTTTGCGTCACCTGGCTTGTTGGCTTGCACGACCGGCTTTACCGGTTCCGTACGCGCCTCCTTAAGATCTCGCGCCAAGGTTGGATATTCATCTGTAGCTACCAGCCTGGGATTGCAGGCCAGGCGCATATGCCTGTCTACACGCACCTCGAAATGGACAAGATCACCCGGATCCATATCCGCACCATCCAGTGCCCCATTACTGTCGCCATTGAAAAAAGCCAAATCACCATGGTCTTCGCACCAGATCACAGCCCGATTACGAACTTGGTCACTCCACAATACTACGCCAAACATGTCTTCCCCAAAATTGCTGTCTTTGGCCCCCCGATACCGATATTGCGGCCTTAAGAAGGGTTACGACACTTTTAATTTAACCTTGCATCCGAATATCTTGTGTCAGTTAACCAAAAATCTGACGCTAATTAGCATCATTTTTGCTATAACTGCAAAATAGGCAAGGTATTGCCGACTCAATTCAATTTGACCACAAGTCCTACGAGGCTTTTTTACCATGAGGTCAACTTTGGAACGCACGGTTCAACCTAAAGGTCGCGACAGCACCCCTGATCCAGCGGAGTTGCGCGGTATCTTCGGTGACAATCTGCGCAAGCTCAGTGCCGCCTACCCATCGGTCGCGGGCCTTTGCCGTGATCTTGGTATCAACCGCACTCAGTTCAATCGCTATCTTTCCGGTGAGAGCTTCCCGCGCCCGGACGTGCTGCATCAGATTTGCAGTTTCTTCAGCGTCGACGCCCGTATCCTGTTGGAGCCGGTCGGTGACATTGGTCCCGCCGCCCACGATTTGCTGAACCACCCCACGCTCACCGAGTTTTTCGGGCGTGAACCTGTCACCGTCGACGAACGTCTCTTTCCCAGTGGGTTCTACCGCTTTGTCCGGCAGGCCTTCATTGGTGCGGATGATTTCATGTCGGGGCTTGTCTATGTGACGCGCGAAGGTGGCTATACCTTTCTGCGCGGATATGAACCGCGTCAGGCAATCCGTCAGCAGGGCCTGTCCACCAACCCCAAGGCACGCGAATTCCGGGGCATCGTCATGCGTCAGGAAGAAGGTGTGATGGCAATCGTCACCCACCGTAACGCGCTGGCAGCATCCTTCAACTTCCTGACGCCCGAAACCTCGTTCCAATCGAACCTATGGGAAGGCTACGCGACAAGAACTGCCCGCGAGAAGGTGACTGGCCGTCGCGCGACACGGATGGTCTACGAACATCTTGGTAATGATATCAAGGCGGCCTTGCGCACTGCCCGTGCGGCAGGCCTGATCACGCTTGATGACGTGCCGCCTTTCCATGCCCGGTTGCTGCAACCTGACCAACCCTTCATGTAGATCTACCCACATACCTGCCTGTCGCAACGGGAAAACTTACGTCGCGATTTGTCGGTCGATGTTATCCAGATTCAGGCTACGAGATGGTAACCAGTTTCAGGAGCCTGCCATGACACGACCCACCACCGACCTCTCGAATGTCCGCAACAGCATAGAGGCCGCCAACGGTCTGCCCAACGCTCATTATATTGATCCGGGCGTCTATGCCGAAGAGCGTCAGGCGTTGCTTTATTCGCAATGGTCTGGTCTGGCCGTGGCCGCCGACGTGCCCGAGCCTGGCGATGCGATCCCGCTCGAATTCCTCGGCATGCCACTCTTGCTTATTCGCGACAAGGAAGGCCAGGTGCGTGTTTTCCAGAACATCTGCCGCCATCGCGGCATGATCCTGGTGGAAGAACCTCGCAAGATCGAAGGCGCCATCCGTTGCCCCTACCATTCCTGGTGCTACTCGACCAAGGGCAAACTGGTCAGCACCCCCCATGTGGGCGGCCCCGGCCAAAACACGCACGAAGCAATCAAACGCGATGAGCTGGGCCTCAACGAAGTCCGCTCACATATCTGGCGCGACGTGGTTTGGGTCAACGTTTCAGGCACCGCACCCGCATTTGAAAAGGTTCATGCCGACCTGATCAAACGCTGGGCAGATTTCGACAAACCGCTCTACCACGGCGGCGGCGACAGCCGTTTCCAGCTTGAGGTTCAGACCAACTGGAAGCTCGCGGTGGAGAATTATTGTGAGAGCTATCACCTGCCCTGGGTTCACCCGGGCCTCAACAGCTATTCCCGGCTGGAAGATCACTACCACATCGAAGAGCCCGGCCAGTTTTCCGGCCAGGGCACCATGGTTTACCGGCAGCTGACCAACGAAAACGGCGATACGTTCCCCGATTTCGACGACGTCGGGTCCAAGTGGAACGAACAGGCCGAATATATCGCCGTCTACCCCAACGTCCTTTTGGGCGTGCACCGTGATCATGCCTTCACCATCATCCTCGAGGCCAAGGGCACCGAAAGGACACTGGAACATGTCCATCTCTATTACGCGACACCCGACAGCGACGGCGGATTGCGTGACCGCAATACGCGGCTGTGGAAATCGGTGTTCGAAGAAGACGTGTTTGTGGTCGAAGGCATGCAGAAAGGCCGCCATGCGGACATGTTCGACGGTGGACGATTTTCTCCGGTGATGGACAGCCCAACACATGTCTTCCACCAATGGGTTGCTAGCAAGGTCGACGCGCATCGTGCTATGGCGCACGCTGCTGAATGAACGATCTTGACGCGCAAATGATCGCCGCCCACGAGGCAGAGGATCAAGTCGCGCTCATACGGCTTTACACACAGGCGGCGGATCAGGCCAACGACCTGACCGCAGCCTGCTTTTATTTGACCCATGCCTATGTCTTCGCACTTGAGGCTGGTGCGCCCGAGGCCCCTGGCCTCCACGCGCGGCTCAAGGCGCACGGGCGCGAGGAATAAGTTTCACTCCAGCAAGTTACTCAATTCGAACTGTAATGTTGCTCCGCCCCCTCGGGAGCGGGTCTTTTCTGTGTGCTGAAACTCAGTCCAGCGCTGGCGTATCTTGACTGAAGATATTGATCCAGCCAGCAGCCGACCGCCGCCATATCGAACTCACATACATAGCTTCGGGGTCGGCACAATTCGTTCGTACAAAATCGGCGCGATATGCAAAAACCGCATGCTCTTTGTTCAAAGGCAGAATTCTGCAATTCGAAAATTCATAGGAGGCGATCGTTGGACCCTCCTCAAGTTGTCGGACGTGGTCCTCCTTTGCTGCAAAGCCATCTGGATACACGCCAAGGAATCCCTCCGCTAAAGCCTTTGCATCGGCCTCTTTGTCACCCTGAACCAGTGCTTCCCAAACACCTACTTCCTGATTTCGCAATTCTTCCAGAAGACATTCTTCCGGCAATGGAACTTCTTTCAAACCCGCCCCCTCAATTTACCGAAACCTACAACGCGCAAACTTGCCACTGAATAACACGCCAATGATTTCTAAATGACAACATCGCAACAACAAATTCGGAGCCAAAAACAAGAAAGGCGCACCCAAGGGTGCGCCTTTAAATTACCTGATCCTGAGAGAAATCAGTGCGCCGTAGCGCCCGTCCCCTCGCCATCGCCTTTTTTCAGGGCGGCTTCGGCGGCAGCAGCCTCTTCGGCGGCCTCGTCCCAATCCACCGGTTCAGGCGTATCGGTCAGCGCGTATTTCAGAACTTCACGAACATGCTCTACAGGGATGATCTCCAGCCCTTCCTTCACGTTGTCCGGTATCTCTGCCAGGTCCTTTTCATTCTCTGCCGGGATCAGCACGCGTTTGATCCCGCCGCGCAATGCCGCCAACAGCTTTTCTTTCAGGCCGCCGATGGGCAATGCATTGCCACGCAATGTAACCTCGCCGGTCATGGCGATATCCTTGCGCACGGGAATACCAGTCAGCACCGACACGATGGAAGTTACCATCGCAAGCCCTGCGCTTGGCCCATCTTTCGGCGTCGCCCCTTCGGGCACATGCACATGAATGTCCCACTTTTCAAACTTCGGCGGCTTAATCCCGATGGCCGGTGCAATCGACCGGACATAGCTTGATGCCGCATCAATCGATTCCTTCATCACATCGCCCAGCTTACCGGTGGTCTTCATCCGGCCTTTGCCCGGCAGGCGCAGCGCCTCGATGTTCAATAGTTCCCCACCGACCGAAGTATATGCCAGCCCGGTCACGACACCGACCTGATCTGCCTCTTCCGCCAGACCAAATTTGTGCTTTCTGACACCTAGGAAGTCATTGAGATTTTCAGATGTCACCTTGATGGCCTCGGCCTCTTTCTTGATAATCTTGGTGACAGATTTACGCGCCACTTTGGCGATCTCACGCTCAAGGTTCCGCACGCCCGCCTCGCGGGTGTAGTAGCGGATCATATCGGTCAACGCCTCATCGGTCAGCTCGAACTCATTGGCTTTCAGCCCGTGGTTCTTGATCTGCTTGGCCAGCAGGTGCTGCTTCGCAATCTCGCGCTTCTCGTCCTCAGTGTACCCCGCCAGCGGAATGATCTCCATCCGGTCAAGCAGCGGACCCGGCATGTTATACGAGTTCGCCGTGGTCAAGAACATCACGTTACTCAAGTCATATTCGACCTCCATATAGTGGTCGATGAACGTGCTGTTCTGTTCCGGGTCCAACACCTCAAGCATCGCCGATGCAGGGTCGCCCCGGAAATCTTGGCCCATCTTGTCGATCTCATCCAACAGGATCAGCGGGTTGGTTGATTTCGCCTTTTTGAGCGCTTGAATGATCTTACCTGGCATGGAGCCAATATAAGTCCTGCGATGTCCGCGAATTTCGCTTTCGTCGCGCACGCCACCCAGAGAGATGCGAATGAATTCACGCCCCGTAGCCCGGGCTACGGATTTACCAAGTGATGTCTTACCCACGCCCGGCGGGCCGACAAGGCACATGATCGGCCCTTTGAGCTTCTTCGAGCGTTGTTGCACAGCAAGATATTCGACGATTCGCTCTTTGACCTTTTCAAGGCCATAGTGGTCGGCATCAAGCACCTCCTGCGCGCGGTGCAAGTCCTTCTTCACCCGAGATTTGACACCCCATGGGATCGACAGCATCCAGTCAAGGTAATTACGCACCACTGTAGCTTCGGCGCTCATCGGGCTCATATTCTTGAGTTTCTTCAGCTCGGCGTCGACCTTCTCGCGGGCCTCCTTGCTCAGCTTGGTCTCTGCGATCTTGGCCTCCAGCTCGGCCACTTCGCCTTCGCCCTCCTCGCCGTCGCCCAACTCCTTCTGAATGGCCTTCATCTGCTCATTCAGATAATATTCCCGCTGGGTGCGCTCCATCTGCGACTTCACTCGCGTTTTGATCTTCTTCTCGACCTGAAGAACGCTCATCTCACCCTGCATCAGGCCATAGACTTTCTCCAGCCGCTCGCTGACCGAAAGCGTCTCCAGCAGTTCCTGCTTCTGACCCACTTCGATGCCCAGGTGACCGGCCACCAGATCAGCCAGCTTGGCCGGCTCATCGGATTCGCTGACCGCCGCCAGTGCCTCCTCGGGGATATTCTTCTTGACCTTGGCATAGCGCTCGAACTCGTTGGTCACAGTCCTCAACAACGCCTCGATGGTCGTGGCATCGCCCGGCATCTCGGTCAGATACTCAGCGCGCGCCTCGAAAAACTCTTCATTTTCAAGGTATTCTGTGATCCGCACCCGCGCCACGCCTTCGACAAGCACCTTCACGGTGCCGTCGGGAAGCTTCAGCAGTTGCAATACATTGGCCAACACACCTGCCTTATAGATACCGGCGGTGTCGGGATCGTCCACACTTGGGTCAATCTGGCTGCTCAGCAGGATCTGCTTGTCGTCCTGCATCACCTCTTCCAGCGCCCGTACAGATTTCTCACGGCCGACGAAAAGTGGCACAATCATATGGGGAAATACCACGATGTCGCGCAGCGGCAGCACCGGATACGAGGCGTTCAATGGGTCTTGCATGCTCGTTTTTCCTGTTCTTGGCAAAAAGGCACCGGCCCCGATCATTCAGCAGCCCCGACCTTCTCCGTTTCACCAGTCTAATCTGGGTCGCACCCGACCTGATTTCAACCGCGTGGAAAGCACAATGCCTCGCTCACCCAAAAGGGGCAAGCGGCAAATCCGTTAGAAATGATGTAAATGCGCGTCTCTCAGTCCGCGATCAGGCCAGCGTCGTCGCCGCCAACGTCGCAACGGAAAACCAGCCAACGGCAAACATAGCAAATTTTAACATACCAAAACCCCAGATTACTCACACAAACTAAAACCCCTCCCAAAAAAAACCTATGCCGGTTTTCCTGACCTTTTGATAAGAATCCCGGCGTGGGAGACCTCTATTTCACACGATTTTGGCCAAAAAACGAAACATTAAGTCGAAAACAATTTGTTTCCGCATTGAAAAGATCGCTGAAACCAGAATGGGATGGCGGGCGGGGCGACCCGCGCATGCGAGAGCGACGGACCGACATCGCCCTCAAACCGGCTCGATATCCCCTTCAGCCCGCGCTTGATGAAATTCCGCTTCCCAAACGGCAAAATCCCCGTCGGAAATCGCTCGGCGCATCCCGGCCATCAACTCCTGATAATAATGCAGGTTATGCCAGGTTAGAAGCATGCCGCTGATCATCTCCTGAGCGCGGAACACATGGTGCAAATAAGCGCGTGAATAGTTCCGGCAGGCGGGACAGGCGCATGCCTCATCCAGCGGTCGCGGGTCATCCGCGTGGCGCGCATTCTTGATGTTGACCACCCCGTGACGCGTGAAGACCTGCCCCGTACGCCCCGATCGCGACGGCAAGACGCAATCCATCATGTCCACACCGCGCTTGACCGCGCCCACTATATCGTCGGGCTTGCCCACGCCCATCAGGTAACGAGGCCGGTTTTCGGGCAAGAAGCCCGGCGCATAATCCAAAACGCCGAACATCGCCTCCTGCCCCTCGCCCACCGCCAACCCTCCGATGGCATATCCGTCAAAGCCTATTTCGCGCAGCGCCACGGCGCTCTCCTCACGCAGTTCAGGTGTCACCCCACCCTGCATGATACCAAACAGCGCATGGCCGGGCCGATCCCCAAACGCCTCTTTCGACCGCGCCGCCCAGCGCATCGACAACCGCATGCTCTCCGCCACCGCCTCGTTATTCGCAGGTAGTGCCGGGCATTCATCAAAACACATGACGATATCGCTGCCCAGAAGCCGCTGGATCTCCATCGACCGCTCCGGTGTCAGCTCGTGCTTAGATCCGTCAATATGCGATTTGAACGTCACGCCTTCTTCGGTCAGCTTGCGCAGCCCCGCAAGACTCATCACCTGAAACCCGCCGCTGTCGGTCAGGATCGGTCTTTCCCAGTTCATAAAGCGATGCAATCCACCCAACCGGTCGATCCGCTCGGCCCCGGGGCGCAGCATCAGATGATAAGTATTGCCCAGAAGGATGTCCGCCCCGGTCTCGCGCACGCTTTCGGGCATCATTGCCTTGACAGTTGCTGCGGTGCCAACCGGCATGAAGGCAGGCGTACGGATCTCTCCCCGAGGGGTCGAAATCACACCAGTGCGCGCCACGCCATCTGTCGCCTTCAGCTCAAATTCAAACTTCGCGCTCATTTCGCAAGGACCTTATTTGCTTTTGCCCTTCCTTAATCCCAGTTACCATATCTTGTAAAACAGATGATCTGCACCCACATGTATACTATTGCATACAAAAATAAGGAGCATATATGACCGAAGACCAAATCCTGAACCTGCTATCGTCGAACGTACTTTACCTGTTGCTTGCGGCGCTAGTGATCATTGTTATTCTGCGCGCGGTCAAAATCGTACCGCAATCCGAACAATTCGTCGTCGAACGCTTTGGCCGCCTGCACGCTGTCCTGAAACCCGGCATCAACATGATCGTACCTTTTCTGGACAACGCCGCCCACAGAATTTCCATTCTGGAACGCCAGCTGCCCACGGCCACACAGGATGCCATCACCAAGGATAACGTGTTGGTTCAGGTCGATACGTCTGTCTTCTACCGCATCATTCAGCCAGAAAAGACAGTCTACCGTATCCGCGATGTGGATGCTGCCATCGCAACAACTGTCGCCGGGATCGTCCGGGCCGAGATCGGCAAAATGGACTTGGATGAGGTTCAATCGAACCGTGCGCAACTGATCGGCACCATCAAAACCTCGGTCGAAGATGCGGTCGACGATTGGGGAATCGAAGTGACTCGCGCCGAAATTCTTGACGTGAACCTCGATCAAGCCACGCGAGACGCGATGCTGCAACAACTCAACGCGGAACGCGCCCGCCGTGCCCAGGTGACCGAAGCCGAAGGCCAGAAACGCGCTGTCGAACTTAACGCCGACGCCGAACTCTACGCCGCTGAGCAGATCGCCAAGGCCCGTCGCGTACAGGCGGATGCCGAAGCTTACGCCACCAGCGTCGTTGCAGCGGCCATTGCTGAAAACGGGCTTGAAGCCGCGCAATATCAGGTGGCTCTGAAACAGGTTGAGGCCCTTAATGCGCTGGGCAACAGCCCGTCTGCCTCTACCATCCTTGTGCCTGCCAACGCGCTCGAAGCCTTTGGTAATGCCTTCAACATGCTGAAAGGAAAAGCATGATGGAAGATATGGCTCTCTGGTCGCTCTGGTGGGTCTGGCTCGCTGCCGCGCTGATCCTCGCCATACTCGAGGTGCTGGCACCGGGCTTCATCTTCCTGGGCTTCGCCATCGGCGCCGGCATCGTGGGCCTGATGTTGTTGACCCCTTTCAGCCCCGGCCTGCCCGCTTTACTGGCAGTCTTTGCTGTCCTGTCTCTGGTGGCCTGGGGGGGCTTGCGCACGGCATTCCGTCGCGACGACGGTGCCGCCCGACGCATCGACCACGACATCAACGACTGATACACGCAAAGGCTTGACCGAACCCGTTGTTTGCCGGTCTGAATGGCGGGCACTCAAAACTGGGGTTCAAAGCCAAGAGCCTGCACCATCCCGTATTGCAGATCATTTCCCCTCGGAGAATACCGCCTCGAAAGCGCAGACGGCGCCTGCCTCAGAGGCCCAATGCGATACCCTCAATCTTTGATTTTGCATCTACCTATCTGCCAATAACACTTCCAGATGACTGGCATATTTGATTTTTAGACAGAGTGCGGGCAAGCTGTGGTTGATTATACCACAAGGCCTTTCTTCGAATGAGCGACCTGCCCGCAGAAATCCAGCGCGTGAATGCCCTTACCAGCAATGCGCGCAACACCTGGTTTGCCATGTTGGGCGTGCTCGTCTTTGTTGGCATCACGCTCATGGGGGTCAAGCATGTTGATTTTTATGGCGTCAATCGCGCAACCAAATTGCCGCTTGTCGATGTCGCTGTACCAACGCGCTATTTCTTCTACGCCGCCCCAGTTCTGACCGCGGCGATCTACGGCTATTTCCACCTATATCTGCTGCGCCTCTGGGACGCCCTTAGCAAGGCAGAGCCGGAACATGACAACCGACCGCTGGGCGATGTCATTTCGCCCTGGCTGGTAACCGATGCCGCTTTGTTTCAGCGGCGCTGGCTGCGTAGAAAAGAAAAACCCTGCACCACACCGCGCGCCATGGAAACACCTGCCATGCTGCTCAATTTCCTGCTGGCCTGGCTTTTCGGTCTTATCATTCTGGCGCTGCTCTGGAACCAGTCCCTGACAGCCCGCAGTTTCTTCATGTCCGCGATCGCAAGCCTGTCCTTTGCAATCTCAAGCGTGGTCGGGCTGGCAAGCTTCGTGATGCTGTTCCGCAGGATGCGCAGCAAGATCGTGCCGTCGCTGCCGCGGGCCTGGTGGGTGATGACCCAGGCGATCCTGATCTTTATCTGGTGTGGCATTTTGCTCTATTTCAGCCATCTGCGCACCGAAGGCACGCTTGAAGAGCTTGCCGAAATCGACCTCTCGGGCAGAGCATTGGTAGAAAAGCCGTCCGACTGGCTGCCCTATGACGTGGCGCAAAAGGACTTCCTCGCCAAATGGTGCGGACGGGAAAAACCGCAGGATTGCAAATCGCTCACGCCGGACGAAGCCAGCAGGCTGACAGAAGAATGGCGACTTCGCCGCAAAGCGCAAATCGACACGCTGGCCAAACCGGACGTCAACCCGATCTTCCTGGTGCGTTACCGCGGGATGAACGAAGAACAACGCCATATGGCCATCGCGAACAATCTGGACCTGCGCGGTGCCATCCTGCATGACGCCTTCCTGCCCGGCATGAACCTCGCCGCCGCCGACCTGACCGAAGCACAACTCAGCAACGCCATTCTAGAAGGGGTCGACCTCAGATGGGCGATCCTCGAAGAGGCCACGCTGTTCCGGGTCGACCTGAAACGCGCCGATCTCAGCGGCGCTAAGTTTTACGACACCACCTTCCACCGCGCCGACCTGCGCGAGGCTGACCTGGGCCCTGCCTTCATCACCGGCACTCCAAAATCCAGTCTCAAGCTCTTCAAGACCGATCTCCGGGGCAGCGATAACGACAACGGTGCGTTCAGGTTCGTCACGTTCAGACAAACCAAATTCGATGCCAGAACCGATTTTCGCAACGCATTCCTGGATGGGTCGGTCATCCGTCCGGCTGCGTTTGACCGGCAGATGGGATACCCCTGCCAATGGTCACGTGACCCGATCACCGTCGACAAGGAGTTTTTCGGTCGCTGGCGCGGATGGGTCCAACAGAAAGGCAGCCCGCACAGGAACCTCTGGCACGATATCTCTCCGCCCGAATGGCGTGACGTCACCGCCATCCCACCGCCCGAAGGCTGCACCCGCCAAACCGGCCCGATGCAGATCTCAGATGAGTGACCTCCCCGACGAAATCGCCCGCATCAACGCGCTGACCACCAACGCCCGCAACACCTGGCTGGTCCTGCTTGGCGTCCTGGTCTTCGTCGGTATCACCATGATGGGTGTCGAACACATCGACTTCTACGGCGTCGACCGCGCCACCAAGCTGCCGCTTGTAAGTGTAGATGTCCCCACAAGGCTATTCTTTGTGGCCGCCCCGATCCTGACAGCCGCGATCTACGGCTATTTTCATCTCTACCTGATCCGTCTCTGGGACGTGCTTGGAGCTGCCGATGCACGTCACAACGGACACCCGCTTGGGGAGGTCATCACCCCGTGGCTCGTTTCAGACGCCGCTCTGCATTATCGCGCCCGGAAGCGACGAGACTTCTGCGTCACCGCACGCGCGATGGAAACTCCTGCCATGCTGCTCAATATCGTGCTCGCATGGCTGTTCGGCCTGCTGATCTTGCTGTTCATGTGGTGGCAATCCATGCCTGCTCGAAACCTGCTCATCACCGGCATCGCCGCGCTTAGCCTGCTGGCCTCACTTGGCGTAGGCACCGCCAGTTACATCATGCTCACACGTCGCATGCTGCGAAAACCCGTGGATCCGCCTGACCTGAACCGCTCGGTCCCCTTTCTGGCGCTGGTGATCACAGCCGCCTGCCTGATCCTGCCGCTCACCGTGCTGCGTATCACCGGCATCTACGAAAAAAGTCCCTTCGCGTTCTTAAGAATCGCAACACTCTCCATGGTCGACGAAGCCATCGTAGAACGTCCGAAAGACTGGCAACCGTTTGAGTTCGCCCGCAAACAATACCGCGCCGAATGGTGCGATCGGCAAAACATAAATAAATGTAGCGATCTTGGTGAAAGGCAGAGCGACTTTGCACGCGAATGGCAAAGCCGCCACGATACTGTTCTCGAAAGCATGCGCCGCCCGGATTGGCACAAATTCGGTCGAAGTAAACCCAATTTTCGAGAAGCTGATTTAAGAGGAGCCTTCCTCTCAGGCGCAAACTTCTTTGGTGCGAATATGGAAAGTGTTCAGTTTCGTAAGGCACAGATGGAAGGCGCCGATTTCCGTAATGCGAATTTGAGTAGGGCCAACTTTCGTAAGGCCAAATTGCAGCGTGCAAATTTCCGTGCGGCGACGATGGATAGAATTGACCTTCGCCATGCGCAGTTGGATGGGGCGAATTTGAGCTACGCAATACTCAAAGGGGCAAAACTTGAGTACGCGAGAATGGAGGACGCAGTCCTCAACTTTTCCCTTATAACTGGGCAAGACGATGACAAGAGCGATTTTAAAAAAGTTGAAATAAACGCTGTCACAAACAGTGGAGGCGCGTTGAGAAATATTGACCTCTCACGTGCGATCTTCGGCGCTCAGACTGATTTCAGGAATACATTTTTGGATGGCACTGTGAAGCATACCGAAAGGTTCAGAAATCAGATGCAAAACCCGTGTCAATGGATCGAAGATGATTTGAGTGATGTGGAATTCTACGCCTACTGGCATTGGTGGATAGAAATGAACCCCGGAAAAAACTCTCACAACAATTGGGCAACGATAGCCCCACTAGAATGGCGCAACGTGCCCCTGCCCACCGAAGAACAACTCGCCAAGTACAACCTTACAGATTGCGAATGGAAAACTGGGCCAATGCCCGGGGCCACTGACTGACAGCCCTTGCACCTTCCACCGCCACCCGCGATGATGGCCAAAAAGCGGATCAACACGCATTCCGGAGAGGACATTCAATGAACGACGACACCCCCCAGCCTACGCTGCAATTCGGCTGGGAGGAGTGGATTGGCCTGCCTGACCTCGGCGTACCAGCCTTGAGGGCCAAGGTGGATACCGGGGCGCGGACCTCGGCGTTGCACGCCTTCGACATCGAAACCTTCGGCTCGAACGCCAAGCCCAAGGTGCGCTTTACCGTACACCCGATCCCCGGGCGCGATGATCTGGTCATCCCCTGTTCGGCCGAAATCGTCGACCGGCGCGAGGTGACCTCTTCGAATGGCGACAAGGAGTTGCGCTATGTCATCTCCTCGACCCTTTCCGTCAATGGCCAGAGCTGGCCGATCGAGATTACCCTGACCAACCGCGCCAACATGACCTCGCGCATGCTGCTGGGCCGCCGCGCGCTCAAGGATCATATCACCATCGTCGCCACCGATCGTTTCCTGCAGCCCGAGCTTAGCTATGACGTCTACCACACCGCCAAGATGCGTCAGGCTGCGCCAAAACGGGCTCTGCGCATCGCCGTGCTCAGCCGCGAGGATAACTACTCCACCCGCCGTCTTGTCGAAGAGGGTGAAAAACGCGGCCATACGGTTGAGGTGATCAACACCACCCGGTGCTACATGGCGATCAACGCGCTGGCCCCCGAAGTGCATTATGACGGCAAGCGCCTGCCCCGGTTCGATGCCGTGATCCCGCGCATCGGTGCCTCGATCACCCCCTACGGCGCCGCGATCATCCGACAGTTCGAAACCATCGGCACCTATTGCGTCAATGGCAGCGCCGGGATCACGGCCAGCCGCGACAAACTTTATGCCCATCAGTTGATGGCCCGCGCCAAGATCGGTATGCCCAACACCGCCTTTGCCGCCTCGCCCCGCGACACCGGCAATATCATTGGGCTGGTGGGCACCGCGCCGCTAATCGTCAAGCTGCTGGAATCGACCCAGGGCAAGGGTGTGGTGCTTGCCGAAACCAGGAAAGCCGCCGAGTCTGTGATCGACGCCTTCCGCGGGCTCAAGGCCAATTTCCTAGTGCAGGATTTCGTCAAGGAAGCCGCCGGAGAGGACATTCGCTGCCTGGTGATTGGCGGCAAGGTCGTGGCGTCGATGAAGCGTACCGGGGCCGAGGGCGATTTCCGCTCCAACCTGCATCGCGGCGGGTCGGCCAAATCGGTGCGCATCTCAAAAACCGAACGAGACACGGCTATCCGCGCCGCCCGTGTCTTTGACCTGAACAAGGCGGGCGTCGACCTGCTGCGATCAGAGGCCGGGCCGAAAGTGCTTGAAGTCAATTCGTCACCGGGATTCGAGGGGATTGAGAATTCCACCGGCAAAAACATCGTCGGCGCGCTATACGAGATGATCGAAGCCCGTGTCCGGCCAACCCCGATCCGACGCCGGAAATCCACCGCAAAATCCTGATCCAAAAAGCATAAATCAGCAGCGCTTTACGGCGGCAGACAGCATATCATCTGGAAACCCCGACCGATTTGCCGATCCCCACATCGGAATCGGCGCGACAGGATGTGCTCGAAACCTGCATTAGGAATACCCTAACCAAAGCTAAGAAAGACCATTCTTTCGCCGAAGCTACTCTTCGTTGTTTCTTCAAGCAGAGGATCGGACGCCGTTCGCCAAGTGTTGGCATACGTCAGATCAATCCGCATCCGGCGACGCACAGGCTGCGCCCGATTTCAATTGCAGACGACCATAAAGAGAGGCACGAAATGGCGACCGAAACAATAGACACGCTTGTTGTTGGCGGCGGTCAGGCTGGCATCGCGATGAGTGAACATCTCGGCAATGCCGGTATTCCGCATCTTGTTCTGGAAAAAAGCCGCATCGCCGAACGCTGGCGCAGCGGGCGATGGGACGCATTGGTTGCCAACGGCCCGGCCTGGCATGATCGGTTTCCCGGCCTGGAATTCCGCAATATCGACCCCGAGGCCTTTGCCCCCAAGGAGATGGTCGCGGATTACCTGGTGGAATACGCAGAAAAGATCAAAGCCCCCATTCGCTGCGGGGTCGAGGTCAAATGCGCCGAACGGATCGACGGGCGCGCGGGCTTCCGGGTGGAGACATCAGAGGGTGTGATCGAGGCCCGAAACATCGTCTCTGCCACTGGCGCGTTTCAGAAGCCCATCATTCCGCCGGTCGTGCCACAGGATGCGCCCTTCACCCAGATCCATTCCTTTGACTACCGCAACCCCGATCAGTTGCCCGAAGGCGCAGTGATGGTCGTGGGCGCCGGATCCTCTGGCGCGCAAATCGCCGAAGAGCTGATGAATGCGGGCCGCAAGGTGTATCTATCGGTCGGACCTCATGACCGCCCTCCCCGCGCCTATCGCGGGCGCGATTTCTGTTGGTGGCTGGGCGTGTTGGGCAAATGGGATATCGAGGCGATGGAGCCGGGCACTGAACATGTCACGATCGCAGTCAGCGGCGCACATGGCGGCAACACCGTCGATTTCCGCATCCTCGCAGCGCACGGTATGACGCTGGTCGGGCGAACGCAGGGTTATGTCGACGGCGTGCTGTCCTTTGCGCCTGATCTTGCAGCGAATGTCGCGGCCGGGGATGAATACTACCTGTCCATGCTGGACGAATGTGACGCCTATGTCGCCCGCAACGGCATCGACCTTCCGGCAGAACCAGAGGCCCGAGAGATCGCCCCGGACCCGGATTGCCTGACCAACCCCTTGAGTAGCCTGAACCTGCAAGAAGCCGGTGTGACCACGATTCTCTGGGCCACGGGATTTGCGCGCGATTACAGCTGGTTGAAGGTCGATGCCTGCGATCAAGACGGTGTACCGCTCCATCAGCGTGGCGTCTCGGTCGAGCCGGGGATCTATTTTCTGGGGCTGCCGTGGCAATCGCGCCGGGGCTCGTCTTTCATTTGGGGTGTCTGGCACGATGCCAAGCATCTGGCCGACCACATTACCACCCAACGCAAATACCTCGAATATCATGCCGCCGCCCAGCGGCAAGCCGAAGACGCATAGAACGGAGCGCCCGATGACCCATACCCGCATTCGCAAATTCAACACCAGCGATACCTACCCCGAGCAAAATCTGGACAATGATCTGTGCCAGGCGGTGGTGACACAGGGTGGCAAGACCGTCTATCTGCGCGGCCAATGCCCACAGAACCTGGACGATGCCGTCAATATTGACAGCCACGATCCGGTCGAACAGACCCATAAGGTGATGCAGAACATCCGGCAATTGATCCAGGAGGCCGGGGGCGAGATGCAGCATCTGGTCAAGGTCGTTGTCTACATCACCGATGTGCGCCACCGCGAGGCGGTGTACCGGACGATGGGGGAATACATCAAAGGCGTGCACCCGGTTTCGACCGGTCTGGTGGTGCAGGCGCTGGCACGTCCCGACTGGTTGGTTGAAATCGACGGCACCGCCGTCATTCCGGGGTAGTCCGCGATGACATTCTCGCTTGTTGCGCGGTGCAAGGACACCGGGATGTTCGGCCTGGCGATCTCGTCTTCCTCGCCTGCCGTCGCGGCGCGCTGTTCCTACGCACGGGCGGGCGTGGGGGCAGTGGCGTCGCAGAATATCACCGACCCCACACTCGGACCGCTCGCACTGGATTTGATGGAAAATGGCATGAACGCTGTTGAGGCGGTTGCCGAAGTCACCAGGCGCGGCAAGTTCATCGAATACCGGCAGGTGCTGGTTGTCGACAAGACCGGGCAGACCGCAATCCATTCCGGTCCCAACTCGCTGGGCATCTGGACACAGGCGCAAGGGCCTGATGTGGCCTCGGGGGGCAACCTGCTGGCCAACGACGGGGTGCCGCAGGCCATTGTCGATGGTTACCTCTCGGCAAGCGGGCATATCGGGGATCGGCTGATTGCTGCAATGCGCGCGGGTCTTGCCGCCGGTGGCGAGGCCGGACCGGTGCATTCCGCCGGAATGAAGATCGTCGATACGGTCAGCTGGCCCGTGGCCGATCTGCGCTGCGACTGGTCCGATGAGTGCCCGATTGAAAACATCGCAACCGCCTGGGACGTCTACAAACCGCAGCTTGAGGCCTATGTCCAGCGCGCGCTCGACCCGCGTGAAGCGCCATCTTACGGCGTACCGGGCGACCAGTGAAATCAGGGAGATAATGATGCTGGACTATACCCATGAAGATTGGAAAACGCGCGCTGCCGCGCTGAAATTCCGCCATCAGGCCTTTATTGACGGCCGGTTTGTCGACGCGGCCTCAGGCGAAACATTCGACTGCATCAACCCGGCAACCAGTGCCGTGCTGGCTCAGGTGGCATCGTGCGATGCCGAAGATGTGGACCGTGCCGTCACCGCAGCCCGAGAAGCGTTCGAAGCTGGTAGTTGGTCGCGCGCTGCCCCCGCCGATCGCAAGGCTGTACTTCTGAAACTTGCCGATCTGATCCGCGAAAACCTTGAAGAGATGGCCCTGCTCGACAGTCTCGATATGGGCAAGCTGGTCACCGATGCGGTCACGGTGGACGCGCCCGGCTCCGCCCAATTTTTCCAATGGTACGCCGAAGCCATCGACAAGATCTATGATGAGGTCGCTCCCACGGGCCCCGGTGATCTGGCGCTGGTCAGGCGGGTGCCCTTGGGCGTAGTCGGCGCGGTCACGCCATGGAATTTCCCGCTGGACATGGCCACCTGGAAATCGGCAGCAGCACTTGCGGCGGGCAATTCTGTGGTGCTGAAACAGGCCGAACAATCGCCGCTGTCAGCCTTGCGGCTGGCGGAGCTGGCCGCCGAAGCCGGCCTGCCCGATGGCGTGTTCAACGTGGTGCCGGGCTTTGGCACAACAGCGGGCAAGGCCTTGGGGCTACACATGGATGTGGACACACTGGCCTTTACCGGCTCAACCGCGGTGGGCAAGATTTTCATGCAATATTCGGGGCAATCGAACCTGAAATCCGTCTGGCCCGAAACCGGTGGTAAAAGCCCCAACCTGATCTTTGCCGATTGCGAAAATCTGGATGCGGCGGCGGATATGGCGGCCTTTGGCATCTTCTTCAATCAGGGCGAGGTCTGTTCCGCCAATTCCCGGCTGTATGTCGAACGCGCCATCAAGGACGAATTCGTCGAGCGGATGATCACGCGGGCCAAGGGCATGCAACCCGGTGATCCGCTTGATCCGGACTCGAAAATGGGGGCCATCGTGGATGAGGCTCAGACAGCAGGCATCATGTGCCATGTGGAGGCTGGCAGGAAATCGGCCAATCTGGTGGCTGGTGGTGACCGGGTGACCGTGGATGGTAAGGGCTGTTTCGTGCAACCGACGGTCTTTGATGACGTCAGCCATGACAACCCGCTGGCCCGCGATGAGATTTTCGGCCCCGTCCTGTCGATCATCCCCTTTGACACAGAAGAGGATGCCGTGCGGATGGCCAATGACAGCATCTATGGCCTAGCCGCGTCGGTCTGGACCGATAACCTCAACCGGGCGCACCGGGTATCGGACGCGCTGCATGCCGGGACCGTATCGGTCAACACCGTCGACGCCTTGTCGGCCCAGACGCCCTTTGGCGGGATGAAGCAATCGGGTTTCGGGCGCGATTTGTCGCTGCACAGCCTTGACAAATATACCGCCCTCAAAACCACCTGGATCAAGTATCAGGCTTGATATCCAAACGTTAGCAAAGGCATAGTCAGGTCATGCCTTTGCGTTTCACACTTCGACAGCTGGAATATTTTGTTGCCGTGGGAGAGGCAGGATCAATCGCGCTGGCCTCAGAAATGGTGAATGTCTCCTCACCGTCGATTTCCGCCGCGATATCGCAACTCGAACAGGAATTCGGCCTTCAACTCTTTGTCCGCAAACATGCCCACGGCCTGTCACTGACCCAGGCCGGGCGGCAATTCATGGTTCAGGCCAAGATCGTTCTGCAAGAAAGCGAGGCGCTCAACCGGCTGGCCGATAATATCTCGGGCTTCGTTCAGGGGCCGCTGGCCGTGGGCTGTCTGCTGACCTTTGCCCAGATGGTCGTGCCCGGGCTCAGGCGCGCGTTTGAAACCCGCTACCCCGATGTCAGCGTCACCCAGGTGGAACGCGACCAATCCACCCTGATCGAGATGCTGCGCCGCGCCGACATCGACGTCGCCCTGACCTATGATCTTGATATCCCGACCGATCTGACATTCCTGCCGCTGGCCGAACTGCCGCCCTATGCGCTCTTTTCCGAAAACCACCCGCTCGCGCAGCGCGCAACTGTTTCGATATCCGACCTTCAGGAACATCCGATGGTGCTGCTCGACCTGCCGCTGAGTGCCGAGTATTTCCAATCGCTCTTTGCGCAGCTCGGAACCAAACCCATCATCGCCGAGCGGTCGCGCGATCTTGCTGTTCTGCGCAGCCTTGTTGCGAATGATTTCGGCTATTCCCTGCTTAACATCCGGCTCAATTCCGACATGGCCCCGGATGGCCGCAAGCTGAAATACGTCCCGCTCTCAGACAAATTGCGCCCCTTGCGCATGGGGTTGGTGACCTCGCAGGGCGCGCAAAATGTACTGACAGTGCAGGCCTTTATCGAACTCTGCCGTGAAACCATCTCGGGCGAGACCGTGTCCGGCATCAAGTTAAGGGCCTCCGTAGGATCCTGCTAATGCCGACCCGAGCATTGCTTAGACCCACCCTAACCCAAGCTTCCGCAGTGCCGACTTTATTGACCGGTTCAAATCTGGAACCCTAGTGTCAAAACAAAACTCGGGAAGGGAGCTGAACTTGCGCGACCCACGTTATGATATTTTGTTCGATCAGGTGCAGATTGGCCCTGTCACCGCAAAAAATCGGTTCTATCAGGTGCCGCATTGCAATGGCGGTGGGTACCGCGACCCGTCAGCAGCCGCCGCCATGCGCGGGATCAAGGCCGAAGGCGGCTGGGGGGTGATCTTCACCGAACAATGCGAGATGCACCACACTTCCGAAATCACGCCCTTCATCGAACTCCGCCTGTGGGAAGACAAGGACATCCCGCAATTGCGCAAGATGTCCGAGAAAATGAAGGAACATGGCGCGTTGGCAGGCATCCAACTGGCCTATTCCGGCATCAACGGGCCGAACCTTTACACCAAAGAAGTGCCGCTCGCCCCGTCGGCCCTGCCGATCCGTACCTTTACCAATGATCCGGTGCAGGCGCGCGCGCTATCGAAATCTGAGATCAGGGATCTGCGCCGCTGGTTCGTCAACGCCGCCAAACGCTCGAAAGAGGCCGGCTTCGACCTGATCTGCCTTTACGGCGCCCATGGCTTTGGCATCTTCCAGCACTTCCTCAGCCGCGCCACCAATCAGCGCAGCGACGAATACGGTGGATCGTTGGAAAACCGCTCTCGCTTCGCGCGCGAGGTCGTGGCCGATATGCGCGATGCGGTCGGCGATACGATGGCCCTGACCCTGCGCGTAAGCCTGGATGAAACCATCGGCGACCTGGGTTTTTCCAATGCCGAGGTCCGTGATTTTGTCGAGATGAACAAGGATCTGCCCGATCTCTGGGATCTGGCACAAGGCACCTGGGAGGATTGCTCGGGTCCGAGCCGTTTCAAGGAAGAGGCCGCACAGCACGAACTGGTCAAGGGCATTCACGAACTGACCGACAAGCCCATCGTCGGTGTTGGCCGCTTCACCTCGCCCGATGTGATGGTCAAACAGGTCAAATCCGGCGTGCTGGACTTCATTGGCTGTGCCCGGTCGTCGATTGCCGACCCTTTCCTGCCAAAGAAGATCGAGGAAGGCCGGATCGAGGATATCCGCGAATGTATCGGCTGCAACATCTGCATCACCGGCGACATGACCATGTCAATCAGCCGCTGCACCCAGAATCCGACTTTCATGGAGGAATGGCGCAAGGGCTGGCACCCCGAGAAGATGAATACCAAGGGCGACAGCAACAACGTGCTGGTGGTTGGCTCCGGCCCGGCCGGGCTTGAGGCCGCCTGGGCGCTCTGTCGTCGCGGCTATGACGTGGCGATTGCCGAGGCAAAAACCGAAATCGGTGGGCGGGTGACACGCGAACGGCAACTGCCCGGATTATCGGCCTGGGGCCGCGTTGCGGATTATCGTGAATACCAGTTGCAACAGCGCCCCAATGTCGAGATCTATTTCGACAGCGCGCTGGATGCCGACAGCATTCTTGAATTCGGCTTTGAAAATGTGGCCATCGCCACCGGCGCCATCTGGCGGCGCGATGGCGTCTCACGCCAGCACGTGGTGCCGATGCCAATCGCCGAAGGGGCCAAGATCTATACACCCGATGACCTGATGGACGGCACTGTGCCCGGCGGCAATATCGTGCTCTACGATGACGACCACTATTACATGGGCGGCGTTCTTGCCGAGCTATTGGTAAAAAACGGCGCCAATGTCACCCTGATCACGCCCTCGGCTTATGTCTCGGACTGGACGAATAACACGCTGGAACAGGGCTCCATCCACGCCCGACTGGTCGAAATGGGGGTTGAGATCGTTTTAAACCGCGGCGTTTCCCAGATTGCCGCCGATCACGTGGTCAGCAATTGCATCTACACGGGTCGCACCCAGACCTATGCCGCCGATGCGGTTGTCATGGTTGCCTCGCGCACCTGCAATGACACGATCTACACCGATCTGACCGCATGTCAGGCCGATTGGGCCGATGCGGGTATCAAATCCGTCAAGATCTTTGGCGACGCCGAGGCCCCGGGGCCGATTGCCTGGTCCACCTATGCCGGCCACCGCTATGCCCGCGAACTCGACGGTGCCGATATCGGGGACGATCTGCCCTTCCGCCGCGAAATCACCGAACTGGCAGTGGATTGAGATGTCTCGAAATACCTGGGTTCAGCTATTGCTTCGCACTACCCATAATAGATTAGTCTGAACCTAATGTTCGCTAAGGGACTCATTTCTTAGCTTAGACAGGTACAGGCAGTATCGTTCATCCAAGGGACAAAAAACAGCGGGAGAGGACATGTCGGACAAGGATACCATCGCCGTCGACGTGCGGGATGCGGTCAAACGCTATGGCGATTTCACCGCACTTCAACGAATTTCGCTGTCGATCTACGACAATGAATTCTTCACCCTGCTTGGCCCCTCGGGCTGCGGCAAGACCACCCTGCTCAGGATGATCGCCGGGTTCGAGGATGTCACCGAAGGGGCGATTTTCCTCTTTGGCGACGAGATCGAGAAACTGCCGCCCAACAAACGCCCGGTCAACACGGTGTTCCAGAACTATGCGCTCTTTCCGCACATGACGGTCACTGAAAACGTGGGCTTTGGTCTTGAGATGCGTGGCAAATCCAAATCCGAGGCCCGCCAGCGCGCGGGCGAAATGCTTGAACTGGTGCAGCTCTCGCAATTTGCAGACCGTAAACCCGCCCAGCTCTCCGGTGGTCAGCAACAGCGTGTGGCTCTGGCCCGTGCGCTGGCGCCACAGCCCAAGGTACTTTTGCTGGATGAACCCCTCTCGGCGCTCGATCTGAAACTGCGCCAGGCAATGCGGTTCGAACTGAAAGAGTTGCAGCGCGAGACCGGCATCACCTTCATCTTCGTCACACACGATCAGGAAGAGGCACTGACCATGTCGGACCGGATTGCGGTGATGTCGGCGGGCAAATTGCAGCAACTGGGCGAGGCCAAGGAAATCTATGAACGGCCTCACAACATGTTCGTGGCCGATTTCATCGGTGAAACCAACCTGCTCGAAGTTTCCGTCGACAAGATCGCGGATGGCCGCGCCATCTGCCATCTGGGCGGCGGGCATGAACTGACCTGCAATGAGGTGCCGGGCGTCGGCGTCGGATCCAAGGTGCATATGTCGGTGCGTCCCGAACGCCTGTTCCTATCGGATGAACCTACCGAATCCGAAAGCCTCAAGGGGCAGGTCCGCGACAACATCTTCGTCGGCACCGATATCCAGACCATCATCGACCTGGCCGACGGGCCGCAAATGATCGTGCGCACGTCGAATTCCGATCGCGGCAACAAACGCATTTTCGAACCCGGTGCACAGGCCTATGTCAACATGGAGCAGGAGGCCGCCCGCCTCCTGGTTGACTGATGGCAGCGGGGGCGGCAAGCGGCGGCAGCGCCAAATCCGACACCTACGCCGAGGCACGCACCTGGCTGTTGCTTCCGGCCTGGGCCGTGCTGGGCATATTCGTGCTGGCACCGGTGTTGATGATGCTGGTCTATTCTTTCCTGACCAAGGAATTTCGCGGCGGCGTGATCTGGGACTTCAGCTTTGCAGCCTATGATCAGTTCTTCTGCAATCGTGGGCTGTTCGGGGATGAACCCTGTAGCATTGAATGGACCTATATCAACATCTTCTGGCGCTCGATCTGGCAGGCCGGTGCGGCCACGTTGCTAAGCCTGGTGATCGGCTTTCCCACCGCCTATTTCATCGCCACCCGGCCCGAAAAGGTGCGCCCGATCTGGGTGTTCCTGATCACCATCCCCTATTGGGTCAACCTGCTCATTCGCACCGTCAGCATGAAATTCATGCTGCGCGATCAGGGTCCGCTCAACGATTTCCTGATCTCGACCGGGCTGATCGACACGCCGATCCACATCGTGAACACCAATTTTGCGGTGCAGCTTGGCCTGTTCTACTCCTACCTGCCCTTCATGGTGCTGCCGATCTATGCATCGGTCGAGCGATATAATTTCAACCTTTCCGAGGCTGCTGCCGATCTTTACGCCAGCAAATGGGTCACGCTTCGACGCATCCTGCTGCCCGCGGTCAAGCCCGGCGTGATTGCCGGCTGTATTCTGGTCTTCGTGCCTTCACTGGGTTCGTTCCTGGCGCCGGACCTGCTGGGCGGGGCCAAGAACTTCATGATCGGATCGCTGATCGAAGAGCAGTTCAAGGGCAATGCCGGGAACTGGCCCTTCGGTGCGGCCGCATCAATGATCCTGCTGACGATGGTGCTGATCATCCTGCTGATCTTTGCCCGGCAACAGGCCAAAGCGGAAAAGGGGACAGGCTGATGGCACGCGGAAAAAACGACATCAAATCCTTCCCCGGTTTCCTGCCAATGACAATCCTGTGTCTGGTGATCCTCTATGCGCCACTGGTGGTGGTGACGATCTACTCGCTCAATGACAGCAACTCGATCACCAATTGGGAAGGCATCAGCTTTCGCTGGTACGCGGATGTGTTCACCGGGCCTGAATCCGAAAAATTCAAGATCGCCGCCTGGAACAGTTTCACCATTGCCATCATCGCTGCCACCGTGTCGACCACCATTGCCACACTGGCAGCCACGGCAATGGTGCGCGGGGGGCGGTTCAGACTACGCACCGTGTCCTTCGGCCTGATCTCCCTGCCCCTCATGGTGCCCGAGATCGTGACCGCCGTCGCCACGCTGATCTTTTTCAACTCCATCGGCTTCACTCGCGGCTACCTGACCATCCTCATGGCTCATATCGCCTTTTGCATCCCGTTTGCCTACATGCCGATCTCGGCCCGGATGCAGGGGATCGAGGACAGCTATGAACAGGCGGCAATGGACCTTTATGCCACCAAGCGGCAGGCCTTCACCAAGATCCTGATGCCGCTGATGCTGCCGGGCATCATCTCGGGCTATATCCTGGCCTTCATCATCTCGCTTGACGATTTCATCATCACCAACTTCGTCAAGGGTGCGGGCGTCGAAACCCTGCCCACCGCGATCTTCGGATCGGTCAAGCAAGGGATAAAACCCAATATCATGGCCATTTCGACCATGCTGCTGGCGGTGTCGATCATCATGGTCACGATCTCATACTTCGTCAGCAAATCGGACAATACCAAATGACACGGCATCCGCCTTGCGACATTCTCTTCGAGCCCGTGAACATTGAACCTGTCACACCCCAAAAACAGGTTCTTTCAGATACCCCTTTGCGCGGTCATTTAGGACAATGCGCCAGATACAAATACGCAACCGAGTTTCTGGACGCGGGCATCAGATTGATCTCGCGCATTGGCGATTGTGGAGCGTCAGGTAATACTGCGGCAGCGGTGCATTCCGACAGCACATGGGCTCACAACCTTGATCAGGACGGTGTTTCAGGTCCACCTTACCTTCCAATGCCACTGGCATAACTCAAAAAAACCAACAGAGGAGAACGCAAATGAAATCGATTGCTAAACTGGGGGCGACGGCCATCGCGCTTGCACTGGCCGCCAATGCCGCCAGCGCCGACGGCAAACTGGTGATCTATCACTGGTTCGAATACATCCCGCAGGAATTGCTGGACAAGTTTGCCGAAGAACACGGGGTCGAGGTTGTCATGGACACTTACGATTCCAACGAGGCACTGCTGGCCTCGCTCAAGGCCGGTGCCATCGGCACCTATGACGTGGCCGTACCGGGCGATTACATGGTGTCGATCATGGCCAATCAGGGCCTGCTGGATACGATTGCCGAGGGCGAACTGGCCAACAAGGGCAATATCGCCGATGAATGGGCCGATCCCAGCTTTGATCCGGGTCGCAAACATTCGATCCCCTATCAGTGGGGTTCGACCAGCTTTTCGGTGAACCGCGATGTCTATGATGGCGACATCAACACCACCGATATCCTGTTCAATCCCCCCTCCGAGCTTTCGGGCAAGATCAACATGCTCGACAGTCAGGGTGAGGTGCTGGCCATGGCCTCGCTGCATATGGGCATTCCGCAATGCTCGACCGACCGCGAACAGCTCAAGGCACTGAACGCGATGTTGCAGGACGCCAAGGGCCACTGGGCCTCCTTCAACTCCGACACGGCCAAGGAAGTGCTGGTCTCGGGCGATGCCGCCGTGGGCCAGATCTATGACGGTTTCGGCGCCAAGGCGCGTGAGGAAGGCGCGAACCTGGAATACGCCTTTCCGGCACAGGGTTACGTGGTCTGGATGGACAATGTCGTCCTGCTCAAGGACGCGCCAAACCGCGACAACGCCCTCAAATTCATGGATTTCCTGCTGGAACCTGAAAACATCGCCGCCGTGTCGAACTATGCGCGCTATGGCGCGGGGGTGAAGGGCGTGTCCGATCATCTTGACCCGGCTTTGGCAAAACTGCCGGAATCGAACCCGCCCGCCGATGCAGGTACCGGCGTGTTCATCGAAGTCTGCGATCAGGAAACCCAGGCCGTCTACGACACGATCTGGACCAACCTGAAAAAATGAGGGGCTGATCACCTCAACAATGTTCCGGGGCGTTGCAAAATGCCCCGGAAGCCGGACTATGCGGCTAGTGCCGCAGACCTGCCAGCTGCTCTCATCAAGCTCCGTTCCCTTGCCATGGATTCCGTCCAGAGCCGATTTCACCTGCCAGAAATCAACGGTTTTCAAGTGATAGCGCCGAAAAATCGGCCCGGCGGCACCCGGGCGGGTTGCCCTTCGCACCGGACGGAAAAACCGACCACAGGAGGTTCTGCGATCGGCGCACCCCTTACCACACTCCCGTTATCACTTCTCTTTCGGTGCTTCGAAGTTCACGGTCTTCATGTCGTAATTCGGGTCGTTTTCGCATTCTTCCCGAATGACTGTAACCGTTTCGGTGAATTCATCGCCGCGCGGGGCATCGACATTCGTCACCTCGTCGGTTTCGACCTGAACCGTGCCGTCACTGCTGGCATCTTCCTCAAGTGGGGTGTCTTCGCGCACAGCGGCTCCGGCCTCGTTTGCCATGTCGTTCACGGCCTGCATCTGTCCTTCCTCATCCAAAGCCTGAAAGTCAGCGCAGGTCATTGCCGCTGCCGGTTGCGCCAGAAGGGCGACGGTGCCAATCGCGGTCAGTTGTGACAGTACGATTTTACTAAAGTTCATATTTACTCTCCTATCAGAGGCTTCTCCGGACATCAGCGACACGCTGACATCGCCCGAGCCCTGACTGGGAAAACATTGTCGCCCGGGAAAGGTTCCCGACTACCTTGTCAATCACGGCTACGTGATGCGCCACTCAGCCAACGCAGCGACCACGGATCATCGGTCCGGCTCCGGTAATCCGAGACCCTAATCCGAGCATTCACCCGCATTCCCGTCCCGGGTGCGACAAAATAATTGATCTGCGTCAAATTCTGACATTGCCCCGCCCCCCTCCTCGTTCTAAAACCAAAAGGGATCACGGGCGTGTGAAAGAATGTTGCGCGCCTCGCAAATATTAAGTCAGCAGGAGGCACCAATGGCAGATGCAGCCATTCACGGCCACGATCATCATGACGAACGTGGGTTCTTTACCCGCTGGTTCATGTCCACCAACCACAAGGATATCGGTATCCTCTACCTGGTCGTTTCGGCATTTGTCGGTCTGATCTCGGTCGCGTTTACCGTTTACATGCGCCTCGAGCTGATGGAGCCCGGCGTGCAGTACATGTGTCTCGAAGGCGCGCGCTTCTTCGCGGCGGCCGCGGGCGAATGTACGCCAAACGGGCATCTCTGGAACGTGATGATCACCTATCACGGCGTCCTGATGATGTTCTTCGTGGTGATTCCGGCGCTTTTCGGCGGTTTCGGCAACTATTTCATGCCGTTGCAGATCGGCGCGCCCGATATGGCCTTCCCGCGGATGAACAACCTCAGCTTCTGGCTCTATGTCGCCGGGACGTCGCTGGGCGTCGCCTCGCTGCTCAGCCCGGGTGGTAACGGACAGCTTGGCTCGGGCGTGGGCTGGGTGCTCTACCCGCCGCTTTCCACGACCGAACAGGGCATGTCGATGGACCTGGCGATTTTTGCCGTGCACGTGTCGGGCGCCAGCTCGATCCTGGGCGCGATCAACATGATCACCACCTTCCTGAACATGCGCGCACCGGGCATGACACTCTTCAAAGTGCCGCTATTCTCGTGGTCGATCTTCGTGACTGCATGGCTGATTCTGCTGTCGCTGCCGGTTCTGGCGGGCGCCATCACCATGCTGCTGACAGACCGCAACTTCGGGACCACCTTCTTTGATCCCGCAGGCGGTGGCGACCCGATCCTCTATCAGCACATCCTGTGGTTCTTCGGCCACCCCGAGGTATATATCATCATCCTTCCAGGCTTTGGCATCATCAGCCACGTGATCGCGACTTTCTCGCGCAAACCGGTCTTCGGCTACCTGCCGATGGTCTGGGCTCTGATCGCCATCGGCTTCCTGGGCTTCGTCGTCTGGGCGCATCACATGTACACCGTCGGCATGTCGCTGACCCAGCAAAGCTACTTCATGCTGGCGACGATGGTGATCGCGGTGCCCACCGGCGTGAAGGTGTTCAGTTGGATTGCCACCATGTGGGGCGGCTCGATCGAATTCAAGACGCCGATGCTCTGGGCCTTTGGTTTCCTCTTCCTCTTCACCGTGGGCGGCGTAACCGGCATCGTTCTGTCGCAGGCCGGTATCGACCGCGCCTATCACGACACCTACTACGTCGTGGCGCATTTCCACTATGTGATGAGCCTGGGGGCCGTCTTCGCCATCTTCGCGGGCATGTATTTCTACTTTCCCAAGATGACCGGACGGATGTATCCCGAATGGGCTGGTAAGATGCATTTCTGGGCGATGTTCATCGGTGCGAACCTGACCTTCTTCCCACAGCACTTCCTGGGACGTCAGGGCATGCCGCGCCGCTACATCGACTACCCCGAGGCCTTCGCGCCCTGGAACTGGTGGTCGTCGATCGGCGCCTTCCTCAGCTTCGCGTCCTTCGTGTTCTTCTTCGGAATCGTCGCCTACACGCTGCTGCGTGGAGCACGCGTAACCGAGAACAACCCGTGGAACGAATACGCAGACACGCTGGAATGGACCCTGCCCTCGCCCCCGCCCGAACACACGTTCGAAATCCTGCCCAAGCAGGAAGAATGGGACAAGGGCCACGCCCACTAGGCAAAGGTCTCATGAAAACGAAAAGCCCTCGGTATCACCACCGGGGGCTTTTTTCATGCCAATTTCTGTCGGATCTGATCCGAATGTGGTCCCGGTGCAGGCGGAATTAATGCCGTTCTTCAGGACGTCATAAGCCAAAAGCGACACGCCCGTCGAATTCGCGCGCGCTACAAGCGAAGTCTTCGTATTACGTTGGACTATCCTACCAACTGCGCGAAATTTATTTGACACAAGCAACCTCAGAGAACCAGGGAACGGTCCCAGGCGCGACAATGCGTGGAAATGCCATTTGCATGATGGCAGTGGCGCTTTTCGCAACAGGATTTCCCGCCGCTGAGGTGCTTTTGGAAACCTGGGGTCCGATTTCACTGATTACGGCGCGGATCGTGCTTGCATGCGCCCTGTTGGCGCCTTTTTGGCTTCTGGTGGATGGATGGCAGAGGGTCGTCAATGCACCCTGGCTGCGGGCGCTCGGGATCGGAGCATTGGGCTTTGGTACCGGGACCGTATTGCTGCTGGTGCTTCAGGATTTCACAGATCCGATTACCGCTGTGCTAATTGCCGCCACCATGCCGGTCAGTGCTGTCGCTCTTGAGATATTGTTCGACGGACGGCGGATAACAAGAAACTTCCTACTGGGAACAGTTATGGTCTTGGTGGGCGGGTTTCTGGCAACCGGGGCTGATCTGCGCCAAGGAACATTCAGCGGTGGTGTGCTCTTTGGCGTACTATCCTCCGTGACCTTTGCCTGGGGGTCTCGAAAGACGGTCAAAGGGTTGCCGGAAATGTCTACATTCGGGCAAGGCACGTTGACGCTGATCGGGGCGATGCTGTTTTGCCTGGCCACGTTTGCAGTTTTTTGGGCGCTCGGTTTGTCCGGCACCGAGACGTCCAAACTCGGGCTTAAAGGCTGGTCAATGCTCCTGACCTACTCCTGGGCGGCGATGGCTGTAAGCCAGGCATTCTGGATTTTTGGTGTAACGCGCTTGGGCGTTGGCGTCGCTTCATTTCATCTCAACGCAGCGCCCTTCTACGTAATGCTCATCATGCTTGCCATTGGTGGCAGTTGGGACTGGAACCGAGCCTTCGGCGCGGCAGTGCTGGGTCTTGGTGTCATATTGGCGCAACGGCAAAGAGCTGGGTGAAAATCAACCAGAATAGACGAATGGCAGTTCTGCGCCCCTCGCGGACAAGTTAGCTTTCGTCTTCAAATGCCATTGCCATGCCATCAGCCTCACGTGTTAGTCTTGTTTTGGCTGACATTCATAAATAGGAGCCCACAACGTGCTTTGGCTTGAAGCAATGAGTTACATCGTTACGATCTTGGGTTTTCCAGCCGCAGTATTCGTGATTTGGCGCGAAGAACGGCTGCGCCGAAAAAACGAAATGAGCGAACTTCACCGAAATCTTTCCGAAGAATACGACAATTTCTTGCGGCTAGTGATGGAAAACTCTGACCTCCTTTTGCTGAGCCGTTCGAGTTTGCCAGAGCCTGTCTCTGATGAGCAGCAGGAACGGACTGAGGTGATTTTCAGAATGTTGGTCTCGTTGTTTGAGAAGGCATTTATTATCCTGCACACGGACGACATGGAGGGTGACGCCAGAAGGCGTTGGTCATCGTGGGAAGATGATATGATCGAATGGTGCCAGCGACAGGATTTTCGACAATCATTGCCCGGTTTGTTGGAGGGTGAAGACAAAGAGTTTACGCGATATCTGCTGAAGTTGTCCGAAACGTATGCCAAGTGAATTTTGGCGACGGTTTCGATAGCGAATTGATCGTTTAACGGCAGCAAAATCCGCATCGCTGACATGAGGAAACAACCGGTCGAGGTCCAAAGCGGGCATAATTGTTTGCTAGCCGGTTAGGGACGTTCAGGGTTATTTTGCGAGCACATCTATGACGGCAGTGAGAGCCTTGTCTTCAAGACCTTCATCCATGCCCTTTTGCGCCATCTCAACGAATAGACGAGGCAATTCGTCCCGAGCGCCAAGTGCCTCAAAACTAGCGAGAACATCCTCTAGCGCTGCGGCATAGGTCCGCATCGTTGCAGGTGGATCGTCATAGGTGGCTTGCGGCGCTGTTGCAGCGAAGTAGTCATAATAAGGCTTCATCATTCCCATAGAAATGGGCACGAGGTCTGCGAAGGTTTGAATTGGAATCCCCGCCTTCTTTGCGGCCAATGCGCCGTAAATCATGCCCCACATGAACCCCTGGCGAACCGTGAAAAGGCCTGCGAAAAGAGCCGCCAGCATTCCGGCTTGATCGCCTACATGGACTGAACCGCCGCCCATGGCTTTGATGATTGGGCCATGCGTCTCCCATTGTTCATCCGTTCCAACGACCGAGAGCACGGTGTCCCCATCTCCGATCATATGAGGGTAGGCGTTAATGATCCCGACCATCCATTGAGCGCCCGCGTCTTCTAGCAGTTGCGCCAAGTCTTCCGCTTCCTTGGCACCTCCGGTTGAGAGTTCAATTATGGTTTTACCCGGCAGAGCATTCGCGGCATTCGCCAGCAGTTCTATCGTCTGCGGATGCGACTTAACGCAGGTGATTGTGACGGGGCTGGCAGATATGGCCTCAGAAACTGTGGCAGCGGCAGTTGCTCCTTCAGAAACCAGAGCGGTCGCTTTTTCGGGTGTCCTATTCCAAACCGTTACTGAACGGCCTGCCTTCATCTGTGCTCGTGCCAGTGCTGTACCCATGGCCCCCAAACCGACTACTGAAATGTCCGTCATGCTCAACTCCCCAAGATAAATTACGCACCAAAAGCGGCGCGGTTTTGAATTACTGAGACGCCGTAAGTGTCTCTAAAAGGATCACCCTATTCGACAAATGGTTTGATTTCCTAAGTGTTTCTGTAGCGAGCCCCATCTAGAAACAGTGTACCAATTAATTGATATCGTCCTGAACAACTACTCTTTCCGCAAAGCAGAAGTCAGACTGGCTTACGGGTACGGCACTGCGGCGAACGCCAGCAAAACCCGCATAGCAGTCAACGGCTACAATGAGCCCATTTTGACAAATGCTGCATCAGGCACAAAGATCCGCTTCCAATCTAAATCAACAAGTGGACGGCTCTTTGGCACAAGGTGGATACTCGGATACGGGCTATCCAGCGCCACTTTCAGATTGAGATGTTTCGCGCTTTTTCGCGCAGGGCGAATTTCTGGATCTTGCCTGTCGATGTTCTGGGCAGATCCTGAAACACGAAGCGTTTTGGCGCTTTGAATCCCGCCAGGTGTTCCCGGCAAAAACCGATTAGCGAAGCTTCTTCGACGTTCGCGTTCTGCTTCAATTCAACGAATGCGCAGGGCACTTCGCCCCATTTGTCATGTGGCATGGCGACAACGGCGGCAACCGCGACAGCGGGATGACGATAGAGCGTTTCCTCAACTTCGATCGACGAAATATTCTCGCCACCTGAATTGATCACATCCTTTGAGCGGTCCTTGAGCTGGATATACCCATCAGGGTGTATCACCCCCAGATCGCCCGAGTGGAACCAGCCACCGGCAAAGGCGTCCTCGGTGGCAGCGAGATTGCGGAAATAGCCTTTCATCACGACATTGCCGCGAAACATGACTTCGCCCATGGTCTGACCATCGCGTGGCGCGGGCTGCATCGTTTCGGGGTCCAGAACGTCGAGCCCTTCCAGCGGCAGATAACGCACACCCTGGCGGGCTTTCAGCGCGGCCTGCCGTGCGGGTGGCAGATCCGACCAACCTTGGTGCCAATCATTGACGACCGCAGGGCCGTAGGTTTCCGTTAGCCCGTAAAGATGGGTGACATCGAACCCGGCCTCTTTCATATCCGCCAGCACCGATTCCGGCGGGGGCGCTGCGGCGGTGAAAAACTGAACCGGTTGATCAAGGTCGCGTTTGACGTCATCGGGTGCCGTGATCAGCAGCGACATCACGATGGGCGCGCCGCACAGATGGGTGACGCCTTCTTCGGCCAGCGCTGCCCAGATCGGTGAAGCCCGCACCTGACGCAGACACACATGGGTGCCGATGAGCGCCGACAGGGTCCAAGGGAAGCACCAGCCGTTGCAGTGGAACATCGGAAGGGTCCACAGATAGACTGCATGTTTGCGCATCGAGGTGGTTAGCGCATTGCCCTGTGCCAGCAGGTACGCGCCGCGGTGATGCGAAACAACACCCTTGGGGTCGCCGGTGGTGCCTGAGGTATAGTTGATCGAGATCGCATCCCATTCGTGAAGCGGCATCAACCAGTCGAAATCCGGGGTGCCTCGGGTCAGGAATTCCTCGTAATCGACGGCCTCGGCATCCGCCCGCTGACCGTTATATTCCGGATCGTCGTACTGGATCAGGATGGGCTTGACCGTGTTCAGCGCCAGAGCTTCTTGCATCAGCGGCATTAGTTCGCTGTCCACGATCACCAGTTTGGCCATTCCATGGTCAAGCTGGAACGCGATGATCGCTGCATCCAGCCGGATGTTGATCGAATGCAGCACCGCGCCACACATCGGGACGCCGTAGTGGCATTCCAGCATCGCGGGCGTATTGTGCAACAACACCGAGACCGTGTCACCGCGCCCGATCCCGTTCTTGGTCAAGGCCGAGGCAAGTTGCCGTGAGCGCGTGTAGAATTCCGCATAGTTGCGCCGCAGGCCCCCATGCACAATTGCCGCGTCGTCGGGGAAAACGCTGGCCGCGCGCTCAAGAAATGTCAGCGGTGTCAGCGGCTGGTAATTCGCCGGGTTGCGGTCCAGGCCGGTGTTGTAGGGGTTTTCAATACTCTGACTTACTTGTCCTGCCACAGGGGTGCGCGTTTTTCGATGAAGGCCTCGATACCTTCGGCGGCGTCTTGGGCCAGCATGTTTTCCACCATCACGCCCGAGGCGTAATCATAAGCCTCTGACAGGGGCATTTCGCGTTGCGCATAAAAGGCACGTTTGCCGGTGGCCAGCGTCATGCTCGATTTCGACGCGATCTTGCGCGCCATCTCCAGCGTGGCATCCTGGAGGGCTTCGGGCGCGACCACGCGATTGACCAGTCCGATTTCTGCAGCACGGGAGGCAGATGTCATGTCGCCGGTCAGCAGCATTTCCATCGCGTGTTTGCCGCTCACATTACGCGACAATGCGACCATCGGAGTCGAACAGAACAGCCCGATATGAACACCCGGCGTGCTGAACTGCGCCGTATCGGCAGCAATGGCCAGATCGCTGCTGGCCACCAGTTGGCATCCGGCTGCGGTGGCCACGCCTGTGACCTCGGCGATCACTGGCTTGGGGCAGTTGACAATCGTCTGCATCATCGCTGAACACATTGTCATGACCTTGGTGAAATAGGCGCGCCCACGATTCGAACCTGCCCGCCCGGCGGTCATTTCCTTGATGTCATGCCCAGCACAGAAAGCCGGGCCATTTGCGGCCAAAATGATGACCCGCACCGCTGGATCGGCGCCTGCTTCAACAAGCGCGGACCCGAGTTTTGCAAGCATCGCCTCGGACAGCGCGTTGCGCCGCCCCACATCGTTCAGGGTCAGGCGCAGGATGCCCTGGTCGTTCAGTTCACGCAGCAACATCTTGTGCGCCCTCTCGGAAATGCCTGACGGTCGGGCTGTGCAGGATGTTCACCTCTACGCTGTCGGCAAGCGTGTTGGCGATGAAACAGTATCGATGCGCGCGGTCCTGCATCTGCTCCATTTCCGCGTCACTGACCCGAAAACCGGTGTCGAACCGCACCACAGGGTGCAGGTCGATGCGGTTCACCGACATCTGCCCTTTCGGGTTCTTGCCCAGATGGGCCACGGCATAGTCGTGATAGCTGGCCACCGGCCAACCAGCCTTGGCGGCCAGCGCGAGGAAGGTCAGCATGTGACAGCTGGACAGCGCCGAGGCGAGGGCCTGTTCGGGGTTGGTACAGGCAGGATCGCCACCGTAATCCGGGGCGGCATCCACCTGAACGTCATAATTGTTGTTGAACTGAACCGAATGCGCGGCAGTGTAGGCGCCGGGCTTCAGATCGGGCTCTATGCGCTGCCAATGTAGCTCTATCGAGATATCGGACATGTCTTTGGTTCCTTGTCCCGGCCATCAGGCAGCGGCGAGCGATTTCTTGGGGTCGTAGAACGGGCGCTCCACGATGGTGGCGCGTTCCGTTCCGGCGTCGTTCACAACGCCCGATCTGTTCACCACTTCGACTTCGGCACCCAAATTGACATGCTCTGCCGCGACCATCGCCAACGCGATGTTCTGTCCAAGACGCGGCGAATAGACGGCAGACGTAACCTTGCCGATGATCACGCCATCCTTCTTGATCGCCCAGAACGAGGTGTTCGGCCCTTTCAGCGGTTCGCCGTCGATGATCAAACCGACCTGTTTGCGGCTCACGCCTTCTTCTTTGATGCGGCGCAGCGCAGACTTTCCGATGAACTCCGCGTCGATATCAAGGTTCACCAGCCGGTCGAGGCCCAATTCATAGGGGTTGGTGTTGATGTCGGCATCCGCATGATAGGACAGCATGCCGCCCTCAATCCGGCGGATCGAAGAGGTATGGCCGGGTTTCAGATCGAAAGGCGCACCTGCCGCCATGATCTTTTCCCACAGCTCATCGCCGCGCGATCCGTCCTGCAGGTAGAGCTCGTAGCCCAGTTCGCTGGACCAGCCGGTGCGTGACACGATGAGCGGGATACCGTCGAGTTCAACTTCGCGCAGCCAGTAGTATTTCAGATCCATGATGCTGTCGCCGAAAAGTGCCTTCATCACCTCGCCCGATTTTGGACCCTGCAGTTGCAGCGGCGAGACATCCGGTTCGCAGATTTTGACATCCATGCCAGAATGCACTGCCACGCCCTGCGCCCAGAGCAGAATGTCGCTGTCGGCCAGTGAAATCCAGAAATGGTTTTCCGCAAGGCGCAGAAGGATCGGGTCATTCAACAGGCCGCCATCGGTATTGGTGATCAGGATGTATTTGCATTGCCCGACAGACATTTTCGACAGGTCACGCGGGGTCAGCATCTGCACGAAACGCGCCGCGTCCGGGCCGGTGATCTCGACCTGGCGCTCGACGGCAACGTCACACAGGATCGCATCATTCACAAGGTTCCAGAAGTTCTGTTCCGGATTGCCGAAATCACGCGGAATATACATGTGGTTGTAAACAGAGAACCCCTTGGCACCCCAGCGAACAGTAGCGTCGAAATAGGGGGATTTACGGATCTGTGTGCCGAAGCCGAAGTCTTCTGAATTGGTCATGATGTTCGCCTTAGAAATCGCGTGGTCCGTCCGGCCATCGCATGTTGGAAACTGGCGATTATCTATGCCGGGACGATGCAAAAAAGTGGGCTGAAAACGCGTGGCTTTCAGACCGAACGGACCAATTTTGAGGCTTCGGAAAGACCGTTTGGACGCTTGGTGTTACTTACCTGCGTTGGCCACTAGTGTTGCAAGATTCGGCTGGCTGGATTTGACCTGCCTGGTGGCGATGTATGTCATGTAGCGGTCAATCTCGACATCCGCCGACAGCAGGGTCTCCATCAGAGTCTGAAACGCCGCAAGACTGGGAGTCGCCGTCTTCATCACATAGTCCATCCCACCCCCCGTGGCGATGCATTCCGTCACCTCGTCCAGACCCCTGATAGCCGCCTCGAAACGATCAAAATCCGCCTTGCGGTGATGGGTCAGAGAAACGGTCACGATAACTTCGGTGAAATCAACGATCTGGTCCAATGCGAGGTCTGCGTGATATCCGCGGATGTACCCCGCAGCCTTCAACTTGTCCAAGCGCGCCCAGCATGGCGTTGGCGACAGGTTCACAAGCTCAGCCAGTTTGGTCTTGCTCAGCTGCCCATGCTGTTGAACCGCGTTTAGGATGCGAATATCCGTCGCGTCAAGGCCGGTCTTTTTCATTCGCTCTCAACTTTCGCTTCGTCTCTCGACAACCGAGCCCACCGACAGACCACGGCTTTGATAATCTAATCTTCGCTGCAGATAAACTGTGATTCGACATTCGAAGCTTCTACAGAAAGTGCCGACAATCGTGCAATCTCAATAACAGCGCGCCTCGGTTCCAAATAACTGCCATTGGGGCTTACGCAGCGAACAATCAGTTTGTCCCGCAAAGCCGGCACCCGATGATCGAAGCTACGACGTTAGCGCGTTCTACCGTTGCCCCAATTGAACGCTGGCAACGGCCCGGACGTCCACGTTCCGTATCTGACCCAACGGTCCGGAGCTTATGTCCGCCACGCCTGTGCCCTCGTTCAGCTATCGCCCGCACCCGGTCCGCCGGGGCGGAACCAGACCCGCGGGCCACCCAACCCGAAACCGCCATGGGATTCGTCATTCACGATCTGGCGCGGGAAATGGATCACCGGCGCCAGCGTGGCGTCGCTCGCGCGCCAGGGCCGCTTGGTCACGGTGCAATTCGCCTCTTGCCCAGCGTAATCTGCCGCTGGATCAACCCGCCTCATATAGAGGAAATTACCCAGGATACGCTCGCGCCCCATATAGATCGACCCGGTGCCCAACACCTGATGTTCGGCCAGCTTGGTCAATGCCGATTGCTCGCGGCTCATTGCCCAGACGCCACAGACCTGGGTCAGCCCGCCCGCCTCGCGCACATCCGCCGCCACGCTCAGGCCACCCCCGGAAGTATAGGTGCCGCCACCGACCGAGGGCGTGCTGCTCAGACGCGCGACCGAATCCATGCGCGGGCTGGCGCAGGACGCGCCGATCAGCGCAATCGCACAAAATACTATGCTGCGAAGTCTCATCCGATCCCTCTGGTCCACACGGCATCATCGCCACGTTTCAACCTAACGCAATTGGCGTGATCTTCAATCGGATCAGCAAACACCGGACCCCCCGGGGCATCGCCGCCTCTAGGGGCACATGATCGGCACCATGTAGCCCGCCGGCATGCGCTTGTGCCCCATCACCGAGGCCGGGCGCGAGGTATCGACCACGCAACCGGTTGAATCGCGCATATATTCCGAAAACCCACGGCTGTTGAGGTGGCGCAGCCGGGGCAAATCCGCCCCGCGTCCTGCCGGAGACACGCTCATATAGGTCGAATAGGGTGACGGGTGCGTGAGTTTCAGATCGTAGGAGCGGAACTGAGGCTCTTGCGATGTGCCAGCACAGGCCGATACCGCGAAAAGAGCGGGATAAACGATATGCCGGGCCGAAATCACCAGTCACCTCCGAAACAAGCTGAAACTACGCTTCAAGGCTACGGCATCCCCCTGCCCCGCACAACGACTAGGTAAATACATCGTTAACGCCGACAGACCGGCCAGAGGCATGCATCACCCCTCTTGCCTTTTGGTAAGTAATTACTTACGGTAAGTTATGACTTACGTTAATACATTCACGGCCCTCGCCGACCCGACCCGCCGTGCGGTATTCGAAGCGGTGGCCAGACAGCCGCAAAGTGTCGCTGAGCTGGCGCGCGATCAACCGGTCAGCCGCCCGGCCGTGTCACAACACCTTAAAGTGCTGGTCGAGGCCGGGCTGGTCAAAGCCACGCCGCAGGGCACAAGGCGCATCTACACGCTGGACCGGACCGGGCTGACCTCATTACGCAACTACCTTGATCAATTCTGGACAGACACGCTTGGCGCCTATGCCGCCGAAGTGCACCGCCAATCCACCAAACACTGAAAGGCCATTTCATGCTCGACCCCGTTGTCAAAACCATCGACGTCCCCTGCCCGCAGCAACGCGCGTTCGAGATCTTTGTGGACATACCTTCATGGTGGCCTCTCGATAAACGCTCGATGTCGCTTTACCAGGCCGGCGGCCCGGCCAAATCGCTGAGTGTCGAGGCGCATCAGGGCGGCCGGATTGTCGAACTGGCGGCGGATGATGTCGAACATCACTGGGGCACGTTCCGGGTGTTCGACCCGCATGCCCACCTGCAACTGGATTTCCACATGGGGCTTCCGGCCGATCAATGCGGGCAGGTCGATGTCACCTTCACCCCAATTGATACCGGCACCACGCGCGTCGAACTGGTGCATAGCAACTGGGAGGGTTATGGCGACATGGCCGAGATGATGCTCAACGGCTATGGCAGCAGCTGGGGCATGCTCTTTGGCGAACATTACGCCGCCGCCTGCACAGGCTGACGCGGCCTTATTCCACCGTCACATGGCCGCTGAAACGGTCGCGCGCCACGCTGCGAATGACGTCTGCCACCCGCGCGATCACCGCACCGTGGGCCGAGCGTCTGCGCCAGACCAGTCCGATCGACCGGGTGAACCGATTCCGGCGGAACGGCAATACCGCCACATCCCCCAACTCTAGCGGAATCTCCGACAGCACGTACAGTGATGGCAACAGGCAGACGCCCATATTCAGCGCCGTCATCTGCCGCAGCGCATCCAGACTGGTGCCCTCGTAATCCTGCCGCAACGTGGCACCCACCTCGTCACACAGGCCGCGAATTTGCTCATGCAGCACATAGGCGTTCGACAGCGCCAGAACATCCTGCCCCGACAGGTCGGCATCTTCGGCAGATGTCCGCCCCGCCAACGGATGATCCTGCGCCACCACCAGTTTGAGCGGTTCGCGAAACAGCCGCCGGGCCTCCACGTCTCCGGAATTCACCGGCAGCTGCGTCAGGATCAGATCGTGCCGTCCCGCCAGCAACTCATCACGCAGGACCAGCGGGGCGGCATCCCGGATAATGATCTTGAGGCCCGGAAATTCCCGCCGCAGCCGCCGCACGGCAAAGGGCAGGATGTACGGCCCCAGCGTCGGCGTCGAGCCCAGCCGGATCGTGCCCCCGGCCCCGTGCCGCAGCGCCTCGGGCACGGCCTCCAGCGCTGAAACCTCGTCCAGCACGCGGCGCGCATGGGTCAGCACTTCGCGCCCCGCCGGGCTCAGCACCGCACCGCGCCGGCCCCGTTCGACCAGCTCCAGCCCCATCGCCGCCTCCAGGTTGACAATCTGCTGGCTCAGCGACGGCTGACTGACCCCCATCCGCTCGGCCGCACGCCGATAATGCCGCGCCTCGGCCAGCGCCGCGAAATACCGCAACTGCCGCAATGTGATCTCATCTGCCATGCTGTCCTCCGGCCACTTGCCAGTAAGATAGGTTTTTCAAATCAAACTTTCACGTTCAATAGGATTAAAAAATTCCAAATCATCCCGATATCTACTGCACAAGGGCGCAATCCCGCGCCCCACCCCAAGACAGGAGACTGCCGATGCCCGAGAGGAAAATCTCACACCGTTCCCTTGCCACCCGGATCGAAGCGCTGCGCCGCCGCCACCGCGAACTGGATGACAAGGTTTCACGCGAACAGGTGCGAAACTGGTCCGACCCCTCTCTGATCAAACGCCTCAAACAGGAACGCCTGCACCTGCGTGACGCGATCCGGGGCGCACAGGCGCTCTTGTCACGGGCAACATCACGCCCTCCGCAGACGGCCATCTGATCGCAACCACGATCGGTCCAACAGGGAGAACGACACCGATGATTTGGCCCTTCTACATGGGCGTGATGTCTGCCCGTTTCTTTCAAAGCCGCGACATCGACGGGTTGTCCGAAGCACTGACCGACCCACCCGACCCTCTGCCCGGTAAGGTATAGCCCTCACTTCCCCGAACCGGGTCGGACCGCGCGGGTGCTGACATATACTGCGGACATCGCGCCGCCTGCCGGACAACCCGGCGCACATGCCAGCACCCGCGCTCTCGCGCAAACCGAAATTCATGTCCCCCCTGACCCCGGTACTCCGGGGTCTTTTTTTGTCTGCCCCCGCCGCCAAAACAGCCGCAGACACCTGCATACCTGTCGGAAATCGCCTTTTACGTGCCCCCCGCCCCATGCTAAGCCGCGCAGGCACCATGAGTGGAGTGGGCAAGATGAGCAATGAAATCAGACTGGCGTTCGAACATCCCGCCGAACGCGCAGACGCCACGGCCCCCGACGGACCGCTGGATCGCATCTCCTTGCGCGACCACATTGTCGAGGTCGAGATCGGCGCGTTCCAGGCCGAACGCGGCACCACGCAGCGCATCTGCTTTAATGTCGTGGTCGAGGTACGCCCGATCACCGGTGCCGTCGATGACGACGTCGATCGTATCCTGTCCTATGACCGGGTGACCGAAGCCATCGCCGCCGAACTGGCCGAAGAGCGTCTGAACCTGCTCGAAACCCTTGCCGGTCGCATCGCCGAACGGATCCTGCTGGAACCGCAGGCCGTGCGCACCTTCGTGCGGATCGAAAAACTCGATCGCGGACCGGGCGCGTTGGGCGTTGAGATCGTCCGTTCCGTGGATGACCTCGCAACCAAGCCGGTGGCGCATCACGCCGATACCACGCCGCACCCGCATGTGGTGTTTCTAACCAATACCGCGATCCGCTCGCCCAATCTGGCCTCCTGGCTCGATCAGCTCGAAGCCCGAGCTGAACCGGTGATCCTCTGCGTCGGCTTGCCCGATGTCGAAAGCCCGAAAACCGGCCACAAGATGACCCAGCGGCGGGTTGATCTGCTGGCCATCGAACAAAATGCCTGGGTGCTGGCAGGCCGCGATGACCGCTGCGTGGTGGTCGACACGCGGACAGAGCTGGACTGGGCGATGAAAAACGGTCAGATCAGCGTCTGGGCCCCGTCAAAGATCGTGCTGGATGCGGTTGACGGGCCGACCATAGGCCCCAACGACCCGGTCGCACTTGCCGCATGGTTCTCGGGCCATATCGAGGCATCCGACTTGCTTCTGATCGGTGAACGCCCGCCCATGCAATCGCCCGTGCCCGTGCTGGTGCAGGACATCGCCCAATCGGGGCTATGAAAAATCTCTGGCACCGTTTGCCCGGCTTGTCCGTCTTGTCCGGGTCGCGGCCTTCCTCTCTGCGCGCGGCTGATAAATGATGACCTACTACCGACCCATTGCCCGCACCGATCACGCCCGACCAGATGGTGCCCTTTCGCTTGCCGGGGGCTGGACCTGGTTCGACATGGCCGAGGCAATCACCCGTGATGCCCCCTCGCGTCTGATCCCTGCGTCCAGCTTGCCCGAAAAGGTGCGCCAGCGTCTGACTGCCGCGCGTGCGCCGATCTGCGGTCTCAGTTTCGGTCGGCCGCGCCTGATGGGCATCCTCAACGTCACGCCGGACAGTTTCTCGGATGGTGGCCGCCACAACGCTCCCGATCAGGCCATCGCCCATACCGGTATGATGGTGGCCGCCGGGGCCGATATGATCGACGTGGGCGGCGAATCCACCCGCCCCGGGGCCGAACCGGTGCCGATTGACGCCGAAATCTCCCGAACCGCGCCGGTGATTGCCGCCATCCGCGCGGCACATGATGTGCCGATCTCCATCGACACCCGCAAGACCCCGGTGGCGCAGGCCGCATATCAGTCAGGCGCCGCGCTGGTCAACGATGTGGCGGGCTTCACCTTCGACGACACGCTTGCCCCCTTCTGTGCGGCGAATGACCTGCCGGTCTGCGTCATGCATTCCCAGGGCCGCCCCGAAACGATGCAGATCGACCCGCGCTACGATCATCCCGCGCTCGATATCTACGACTGGCTATCCGAGCGGGTCGAGGCGTTGGTGGCCACAGGTATTCCCCGCGATCAGATTATCGTCGATCCCGGCATCGGCTTCGGCAAGACCCGTGCGCACAATCTGACGCTGCTGCAAAACCTGTCGCTTTTTCACGGTCTCGGCTGCCCGGTTCTGCTGGGCGCGTCGCGCAAACGCTTCATCGGCGATCTCTCTGGTGTCAGCGAGGCATCGGAACGTATTCCCGGCTCACTCGCCGTGGCCCTTGCCGGGGTCGCTCAGGGGATGCAGATACTGCGTATCCACGATGTCGCCGAAACCGCCGCCGCGATCAAACTCTGGCGTGCCGCGACCCAAGGCGTTAGCGAATAGTTACCCCCACCGCACGGTTAGGGCCTAATCCGGGGCCCGAGTTACAACAATCCGCGTACACAATGTACACAGTTGCAACTTCAGCCGCGCCCGAAGAGCCGCCGAAGCTTGCCCAACTGGCTCAGTGCCACACCACCCAGAATCAGCACCATCCCCAACAGCAGGCTGGGTGGCAACGGCTCGGCCAGAACAAGGGCGCCCAGCACGACCGACCAGAGCGGCACCTGGTAATTCACAAGGCTCATAAAGACCGGCCCGGCATCGCGGATCACCTGCGTCAACAGCAATTGCGCCACGCCCGTGGGCAGGATACCCAGGTAAAGAAGTGCTAGAATAACTTTTAAATTCAACGCACTAGGCGAACCCTCGTAGATCAGTGCCAGCGGTAATGAGACGACGCTCGCGACGCAAAGTGCGGCGGCCGACAGCGACAGCATGTTGACCTCGGGGCACAGCCGGGTCGAGATGGAACCGATTGCATAGCAGGCCGAAGCTGCGACACAGGAAAATCTTGCCAGTGATTCCAGATCATTACCGGTCGAAGCGAAGGCATTTGGGCCGATCAGGATGATCACCCCTATTGTGCCGATGGCAAAGCCGATCGACCGCCGCAATGTCATGCTTTCTCCTGGCACGAACACATGCGCCAGCGGCAGAACCAGCAGCGGTACCACAGCCATGCAGACCCCGGCGAAACCCGAGGCAACCGAAAGCTGCGCCCAGGACAGCATCGTGAATGGGATTGCGTTTGAAAACAGCCCCATGACGATTGCGAAAATCCAGATTTTACCGCCATTCTCGGCCCGTGGAGATGGCAGGCCGATCCCCTTAACACCACATAAGATAACAAGAAAAACAGCACCCAGGGTCAGGCGCGTCGCCACCAGCGTTAAGGGCCCCACCCCCTCCAGAGCGATACTCACAAACATGAAGGACGCGCCCCAAATCATGGCCAGCACGACGATTTTCAACCAGTTGATGGGACGTATGGGGATCATTTACTCGGCTCACCTAAGACGGAAAAGACCCCAGCCACAGGCCGGGGTCACTCCAATTCGCTTCGATACAGATAGAACTATTGTCAGGTGGGTGAAACCACCAAAATCAGTTCTTTTCCTGATCGACGAGTTTACCGGCGGAAATCCAAGGCATCATCGCCCGCAGCTTGCGGCCAACCTCTTCAATCTGATGTTCGTCATTCAGGCGACGCGTCCCCTTGAAGAACGGCTGCCCAACCGCATTTTCCTGCATGAAATCACGTACAAACGCGCCTTTCTGAATGTCGGTCAGGATGGCTTTCATCTCTTTCTTGGTCTGCTCATAGGGCAGAACGCGAGGACCGCTGACATATTCGCCATACTCGGCCGTGTTCGAGATCGAGTAGTTCATGTTGGCAATGCCGCCTTCATAGATCAGGTCGACGATCAGCTTCACCTCGTGCAGACATTCGAAATAGGCCATTTCGGGCGCATAACCTGCCTCAACCAGCGTTTCAAAGCCACAGCGGATCAGTTCGACCAGGCCGCCACACAGAACCGCCTGCTCACCAAAGAGGTCGGTTTCGCATTCCTCGCGGAAGTTGGTTTCGATCACGCCCGAGCGTCCGCCACCGATGGCCGAACAGTAAGAAAGCCCTATTTCCAATGCCTTACCGGACGCATCTGTGTTAACCGCTACAAGGCAAGGCACGCCGCCGCCTTTGACATATTCGCCGCGCACGGTGTGACCGGGGCCCTTGGGCGCCATCATGATCACGTCAACGCCTTCCTTGGGTTCGATCAACCCGAAATGCACGTTCAGACCGTGGGCAAAGGCAATCGCCGCGCCGGGTTTGATATTGTCATGTACGTATTTCTTATAGGTTTCGGCCTGCAATTCGTCAGGCATCGTGAACATGATGACGTCGCACCACGCCGCCGCCTCGGCAATGCCCATGACGGTCAGGCCTTCGCCTTCGGCTTTCTTGGCACTGGCCGAACCTTCACGCAGGGCAACAACAAGATTTTTTGCCCCTGAATCCCGTAGGTTAAGAGCGTGGGCGTGGCCTTGGGAACCATAGCCCAAAATAGCTACTTTCTTGTCCTTGATCAGGTTGATATCGCAATCGCGGTCGTAATAAACGCGCATCGGTGTCTCCTTCAGAGTGTGTCTGACGTCAATCTACTCTTCGCCACAGGATTTTCTGGACAAAAGACATTTAAATTTTCGATTTTGTGTAATATTCATTCGTCAAATTGCTAATTTGGTAAAATTACATGCTTGATGATACGGATCGACGCATATTACGGCACTATCAGCATGACGCCAGCCTCGGCCCTGCCGAACTGGCCGAGCTTGCCGGTGTCACGCCCGCCACCTGCACACGACGGCTGGACCGGATGGCTGACGCGGGTTTCATCAAGGCCAATCGTGCAGTGATCGACTGGCGCGCGTTGGGCTATGAGGTCGAGGTTTCCCTGCGCGTCACGCTGGACAAGACTCAGCCCCGTGCCTTTGATGAATTCATGTCCGCCGCTCGGGATGTCCCGGATGTTATTGAGATTCAGACATTTTTGGGACGGGTCGATGTGCGTTTGTCAGTCATTGCCCGCGACATGGCGCATTATCAGCAGATCTATCGCAGCGCCATCCTGACCCTGCCCCATATCGCCGATATCGAGGCGCTGATGCATGTCGCACGCATCAAGTCGGACGAGGTTCTGCCCCTATGATCGAGCTGGACACAACCGACCGCCTGATTCTGCGCGCGCTCACTCAGGACGCCACCCAAACCGCCAGCGCCCTTGGCCGCAGCTTGGGTCTGTCACAGCCCGCCACCTGGCGGCGCATCCGCAGGCTTTACGATAGTGGTGTGATCAATGGTCAACGCCTGGATCTCGATCGCGAAAAACTGGGATTTGGTGTCACTGTCTTTCTGGGCGTGAAGCTGGCCACCAAGGGCCGGGTCAGTCTTGAAGATTTCGAACGCGCCGTCACAGCCATCCCCGAGGTGCAAACGGTGGAACATATACTGGGCGTTTATGACTATCGCTTACGTATCGTTGCTCGCGACATCTCTGATTTCGAACGTATTTTGCGTCGCCGTATCATGATGTTACCGGGCGTTGGTGATGTTGAGGCAAACGTGCTTCTCAGCGAAGAACGCCGCCCGGGTCCCATCGGCTGAATTGTCGAAAACTTGGCTCAATCTGGCGGCTTTTCGGGGTGCCCCTACAAGCGCAGTCTGATATGCGAAGTAAAACGCCTGCGTGTAGGAGAAACCGCCATGACCGCCCTTCTTGACCACATCGACCCCGACGGATTGCTGGAATATTCGGTGGTATTCACCGACCGCTCGCTCAATCACATGTCCGCCAGCTTTCAACAGGTCATGCGGGATATCTCGGGCATATTGAAGGATGTCTATAACGCCGATGCAGTTGCTTTGGTTCCCGGTGGCGGCAGCTATGGGATGGAAGCTGTCGCCCGTCAATTCGGCGCCGACGCCCATGCGCTGATCGTTCGTAATGGATGGTTTTCCTACCGCTGGACCCAGATTTTCGACGCTGGTCAGTTCACCGCCGATACCACGGTCTGCATGGCCCGTCAGACTGGCAACGGCGATGTCGAACCCTTCACCCCTGCCCCGATTGAGGAAGTCACCGCCAAAATCCGCGAAGTGAAGCCCGACGTCGTCTTTGCCCCGCATGTGGAAACTTCGGCCGGACTTATCCTGCCTGATGATTACGTGACCGCGATGGCGGACGCGGCGCATGAGGTCGGCGCGTTGATGGTGTTGGATTGCATCGCCTCGGGCTGCGCTTGGATTGACATGAAGGCCACCGGCGTTGACGTTTTGATCTCGGCCCCGCAAAAGGGTTGGTCAGCCTCACCCTCAGCCGGGTTGGTGATGATGTCCGACCGTGCTGTAAAGCGCATGGAAAGCACCAGTTCCAACAGTTTTGCGATTGATCTGAAAAAATGGCATTCGATCATACAGGCTTATGAAAACGGCGGCCATGCCTACCATGCCACCATGCCCACCGACGCGCTGCGCGCTTTCCGTGATACGATGCTGGAAACCCGCGAATACGGGTTCGACAAACTGCGCGATGCCCAATGGGCATTGGGGAATGGCGTGCGCGCTATGTTGGCCGGGCGCGGCATCAGATCGGTCGCGGCAGAGGGCTTCGGCGCACCGGGTGTTGTGGTCAGCTATACCGATGATCCCGACATTCAGAACGGCAAAAAATTCGCTGCTGAAGGAATGCAGATCGCCGCGGGCGTTCCACTGCAATGTAACGAGCCTGAGGGTTTCCGCACCTTCCGTCTGGGCCTGTTCGGGCTAGACAAGCTTTATGACGTGCCCGCAGCCCTGAAGCGTCTCGAAGACGTTTTCGACAAGGTGCTTTAGCCCCGCGCGCCAAGCCCCAGTTGCATGATCGTCTTGCGCACCGGCGCCAGAGAATAGATCGCGTTCAACGCCATCGCACGCGCATCTCGCAAGGGCTGCGCGCGCATCATCGACGCCCGGTTCAGAAGGTCGATCCCCGTGACCCGCGCCAGTATTTCAGCGTGGCGGCGGCGATGATAGGTCTCAAGCATGGTCAGATCACCCAAACGATCTGGTGCGGCCTCGGCCAATTCCAGCAACACCCGCATATCCCCCAACGACATGTTCAGCCCCTGCGCTCCGATGGGCGGCACCACATGGGCCGCCTCGGCCACCAGGGCCAGGCGTTCCGCATAAAGCGTCGAAGCGATCTGACTGATGATCGGCCAGACCGTACGACGCGACGCCAATGTGAGCGGACCGAAAAGGTGACAGGACCGCTGGTTCATTGCGCCCTCGAAATCAGCCTGCGGCAGAGCGGAGAGGCGTTGCACTTCTGCCCCTTCCTCCATCCAGACTACTGCCGAGGACGGGCGCCCTTCATAATCAGGTAGCGGGACCAGCGTAAAGGGCCCACCTGAGCGGTGGATCTCGGTTGAGACATTGCCATGCGGAATTGGGTGCGTCACGGCAAAGGCCAGCGCCTTTTGCCCGTAATGGGTTGTTTTCACGTCAATTCCCGCTGCTTCGCGCATCGGCGAATTCCGACCATCAGCGGCAATCACTAGACGGCAGCGCACCCGGCGGCCATCGCTCAGGCCTACACGAGCCTCACCCTCCCTGGTGAAAAGCGATGTGGTGCCCTTACCGGGGAGAAAGCTAACATTGGGCAGGCTTTCCAGATGGGCGACCATCTCACGCCGCAAAAGCCAATTGGGCAGGTTCCAGCCAAAGGGCTTGTCCGAGATATCGGAGGCGTCGAATTCCTTGGTGATGCGCGGCTCGGGCTCGATCCCACCGGCATCAACGATCCGCATCACCTGCAGATCGGCAGCATGTGGTTCCAGCCTTGCCCACAACCCCGACTTTTCCAGCAACGCCTGCGCCGGTTGTAAAAAAGCCGTTGTGCGCAGATCCGATCCGGCCTGATCACGCGTCGTGACCGGAGGTGCCGGATCAAGGCACAGAACCGTAAACCCCGCCGATCCAAAGACGCTGGCCGCGGTCAGCCCTGCAACCCCGCCGCCCGACACGACGATATCGTATTCAAAACCGATCATTGCGCGGCCCTCCTGTCAGACAGATAGGCGTGAACCTGGACGATTTCCAAGTGGCAGCGCGTCACAGCAGCCTCTCCAGAAAACGGGCCAGATCATCGGTGTGATGGTGGATATGCGCGTGATCCTCTGCCTCGGGTGCCACATGAACGGTGCGCATTCCCATTGCATGCGGCGCCTTGAGGTTGCGCGCTTCGTCTTCGAACATGGCCGACCGGCGCGGGTCTACACCGTCTCGCGCGAACACGGCATCGAACGCCTCTTGCTGCGGTTTGGGTAGAAACCCTGCGTGTTCAACGCCATAGACCGAATGAAATACACCCGCAAGACCACGCTGTGCGATGACACGCTCGGCATAAGGCGCGCAGCCATTGGTGTAGACAATCTTGCGCCCCGGCAAAGCGTGGATGCAAGACCTGAGTTCTGGGTCGGGATCCAAGTGATCCAGCGAAATCTCGTGCACCGCGACCAGATAAGGATCGGGGTCGATATCATGCTCATTCATCAGCCCGGCCAGGGTTGTGCCGTGTTCATGCCAGTATTTGGTGCGCAACCGGTCCGCTTCGGCCCGGTCAACGCCCAACGCACCCATCACGTATTGCGTCATTTTCACCTCGATCTGATCGAAAAGACGCGCCCGGGGTGGGTAAAGCGTATTGTCGAGGTCAAAAACCCAAGTGTCGACGTGGTTGAAATACTGCTTTGGCATAGCCTCAAACTAGGCACCTGCGACAAGAGTCGCAATCGCCAAGGCTTGATTGCGGCACCAAAGCGCGGCTAGGGTCGTGGAATCATAGTGCATGAGGGATATCCACCGCATGAAAACACCGCAAAAAGACGCCTATACGCTGATACTCGAAGCGATTGACATGGGAACCTACAAGCCCGGCGACCGCTTGGTGGAAAGCGATTTGGCTGATCAGTTCGGCGTGTCCCGCACCCCCATTCGCGAGGCGCTTCAGCGGTTGGAAACACAGTCATTGCTGACCCGGGACGGACGCAGCCTGATCGTGTCATCGCTGGATCACAATCAACTTGCCGAACTTTATGTCGTACGCGCTGAACTTGAGGCGCTGGCCGCCAATCTGGCCGCCCGGCACGCCACCGACGAAGAGGTGCGCGTGTTGCAGGACATGGTGGAGGATGATCGTGCCCTGATGGGCAATCCGACGGCACTGGCGCGCGCCAACCGACGGTTTCACAAACAAATTCACCTGGCGTCTCACAACCGCTTTTTGGTGCAGCAGTTGGGATTGGTACATCAGTCGATGGCGCTGATGGCAACCACCTCACTGGCCGCCGCGGGCCGTGATCAGGACGCATTGGATGAGCATCAGGCGATTGTAACCGCCATTGCCGAACGCAATCCCGAAGCGGCTGGCAATGCTCTCAAAGCGCATATTTCAAAAGCTTTCGTGACGCGGCTCAAGCTCGATTCCGGAGAGGTCAGCAGCATCGTCTGATCTCGGTGGCGCCACTGCAACAAGCGACAACCCGTGCGCGGTCTTATCCCAGAAAAATGGTTTTAGAACAAGCTCGTAAAGGGCTTTGTACGCCGCTATTGCGCCCAATGGAGAGTAAAAATGCATGGTTGGAGCCCAAGCAATAAGATGCTTGTGCCTGCGTCCCGAAACAGCGGTTGCATGGATTGCGATATTCAGCACCTCAACCGATAGGAACATACTCCCCAAAGCGACCAGAGCCGAATAAGGCAAAATGGCTTCCAACGGGTGATAGAAGCCGAAAAGAACCAGCCAGAAGGACCAAAGGAACGGTGCCAGAATGAACTGTGAAAGCGCTGTCAGGAAATGTGCCTGAAATCCCCAGAATTTCCACGCGCCAAGCTGCCGATATAACAACCCGGGCTGCCGCATATGCACAAGATATGTCGTCATATAACCCTTCAACCATCGTGACCGCTGCTTGATCCAGGGCCAAGGGCGGCAATTGGCTTCTTCCTCGGTCACGGTGTCGATCATCTCGGTCCGGTAGCCGTGGCGCGCCAGTCGGAAACCCAAATCGGCATCTTCTGTCACATTATGCGCATCCCAACCGCCCAGCTCTTCCAGCACTTTACGGCGGAAATAGAGAGTCGTGCCGCCCAATGGGATGGCGAAGCCAAGCCGTGCCAAGCCCGGCAGCATCAAGCGGAACCATGTCGCATATTCAATGGTAAAGCAGCGCGCCAGCCAATTCTGACGTGGATTATAGTAATCCAGCACCCCTTGCAGGCAGACAACATCCGGCGGGGCGGATTGAAACCTGCGGGCGACAATGGTGATCTGATCCGGATCAGGCGCATCTTCGGCGTCAAAAATACCGATGATATCCCCCTGGCAGAAATCCAGTGCATAGTTCATCGCCCGCGGCTTTGTTCGGGGTGAACCTTCGGGCACGATGACAGGGCGGATCCAGGGTGGCAGGTCGATGCCAGCCAGTGTTTTACGCGTGGTCTCGTCCTCCTCTTCCATCACCAGGATCACATCCAGAAGACACTTGGGATAGGTCAACCGCGTCAGACGGGCAATGAGAGCATGGGCGATTTCGGTCTCCCGGAAAAGCGGCACGAGGATTGATACCTTGGGCAGTCGTTGCTTGGGTTTGTTAACCACTTCTGGTTTTTCACGATTGGTGACACTGGCAATGAAGGCGGATGTTTTCAGCACGGCGGCTACGGCAAGGGTAAACGCAGCCCATAAAACAAAGGCGATTATATACTTAACAAAGCAGGCCGAAAATGGTAGAGAAAAACGGACAGGCCGGTATAGATGATCCCTTTGAGAGGGCGGTGTGGAGTTGGTTTGGTGAAGTCGAGTCCGACTACGCCAATGATGGACACTTGGATGTTTCATTGCTTCGCGAGCGCCTTGAGGATTTTGGCGTAGTCATCAATGTCGCGGTTGGTAATGCCAGCAATCTCTTGGAACGCGATAGCGGCATCAGTTAGGTCATTGATGCGGTCACGAAGTTTTTCGGCATCCATATCACGCCCTTTGACTTTGAGGCCGTTCGAAATATCTCGCTTATCGAATTCCACATAGGTCCAGTCGTTGTTGCAGCCAATGATGCTGTGAAATACGTGATTGCGTGCTGCGATGTTCAGAACTTTACGCAGCGCCTTTATGATTTCGTCGTGGTTCTCAGGTTTTATGTCTAAGGTAAGCGATATGGCAATCTCATGCTTTGCCTTGGCGCCCAGGGATGCAAATATGATATGGTTGTGTTTAGGTGAGATACCGAGCAGCCGCATGCAGTGGACCTCTACGGCAATCTCAAAAGATGACCACGAGATATGGAGTAACCCGATGAATGGCGGTACGTCCAAGGGCTTTGAAGATACAGTCAAGAGCCTTCTCCGAATGAAGCCTAAACCCCACAAGGGAAAGGCGGATAACGAGAAGGAGGGCGACGGAGCAGACCGCCGCCCTCCCGCTAGCAGCACCTCAAAAGAGGATAACTAGCACTTACGGGGCTTCCGACGGGTATGTTTAGTAACCTTCACCGTCTTAGTCCCGCCTTTGGGTTTGGTTTTGCAACCGCACCCACCTTTGCGTTTAGTCGCCATTGGATTTGCTCCATAGGTTTCTAGGGTGGAAACAGCCACCCGCTCCGAGGGTGCCGGATTGCACCGTCAATCCATAAACCGATGCGAATCGGCTCTCGGAGAACGCAAAGGGAACATAGCAGATTGTGGGCGATATTAGGAGTCGCCCGCATCATCTAGTAGGGATTTGAGAAATTTCTGAAACGCTTTGCGGGACCAGACCTGATTAGGTACTCGCCCGTGCGTCAGTCCGCCGATAGGTGAGGCGCTTGCCTTCTGCACCTTTCAGGATCGAATTAGCGCGCGTCGTATCGTCAATATCGTTGGCAATACGGTTGTTGTAACGGAACTCAAACTCAGCCGCGTAACGGTGCAGGTGTTGACGGCCACAGTGCTGATAGACGCCTTTCATGCCACGCTTGAAAACGGAGAAATAACCCTCAATCGTGTTGGTGTGTACGTCACCGCGAACGTATTCGCCTTTGCCGTGGGCCGTGAAATCATGGTGCGCAAATTCATTCTTGAGATTGCGATACTGACCAGCCTCATCGGTGTAGACTACGGCCTCTTTGGCAATGTTCTCACGCAGGATAGGCAGCAACGTAGTTTGCTTAAGGTCATCTACCACGATTGAACGTGCTTTGCCGGTGGTGCGATCCACCAGCGACAGGATTTTGTACTTGTGGGCGTATCCGCGTCCCTTCTTGGTGCCTACGGGCTTCCTGGACTTGTCGCGGCCAATGAATGTCTCATCGACTTCGACAGTGCCACCACCGCCGCCAAACGACACGGGATCGTCATTGCGCATTGCCTCACGGATGCGGTGGAACATGAACCACGCGGTTTTATACGTCACACCTATGGTGCGATGCAGTTGATGGGCTGAAATGCCCTTCTTGGACGAGGCCATAAGGAAGGTGGCCAGCAACCACTTATTGAGCGGAACCTTGGAGCGCTCGAAAACAGTGCCGACAGTCACGGTGAATTGCTTGCGGCAGTCACCACACTGGTAGAGGCCGGGGCGGTGCTTGGAGCCTTCCAGCTTCTTACACTTCTCAGTCCCGCCACAATGGGGGCAGAACACGCCGTCAGACCAGCGCGAGGCTTCAAGATACTCGCGGGCTACGTCTTTGTCGGTAAAGATGGGGTCGGTTAGGTTCATGACTTCAACTCCTTGATACTTATATGGGAATCAAGGGTTGCTTTGTCAAGTATATAATCGCCAAAACAAACGCCCCCAACATGATTGTAGGAAACGCCAGGGCCAGCCCCACCAAGCCCATCAGAAAAGTGATCGTCATTCCCAACCTTCTACCAAATGTATTTCCCCAGGTGCGGCAGCTTTCGATGGTGGGAACGCGGGCCTGAGCGGCCTCTGTCAGCACCTCGCGATGGCGCTCTGCCACCGTTTCAAGGATGGTATCGCGCGGTCCGATGACCAGGTTTGCACTTGCTATTTCAATCGGTAAATCCGGCGCGACAGCTCTGAACTCTTCAGGATTACTGACCGCAACCGCTGTCCGGCCCTTGCCCTCGGCAAAAGGTAGAATGCCATATTTCAGTAATTTTTGTGGCTCCAGCGACGTAATGGCTGGCTTTGTTTCAGCCAGTTCGCTCGCGCTTAGCGTTCGGGTTGTTAAACGTTTGGCATGGATTTTCAACAAATCCTGTTCCGACGTCAAACCCTCGGCGCGCAGAATACGATCAAGTGATGTGTCACAATGCCGGCCAACCAGTTGCGCAAGTGCGGCATCCGATTGAGATATCGCGCCGGCCTGCACCAAATCACTTTCCAATGAATTGTGCGGGCCGGCAACCTTCAGCGACTGCGTGTCCAGCTGCCGCAGCTCCGAAATACCCATAGGTTACTCCTTACCGACTTCACCGGCGAGGAGTTTCGTTCACGTAGGTTAATGACGCGTAAACAATAAGTTAACCGAACCTTAAAAATTTTCGGAAAACTCAGTTCATAGATGCAGCAAACCGTTCAAAAAGGTAAAAGCTGTCCTGTGGTCCGGGGCTGGCTTCGGGGTGGTGCTGGACCGAAAAAACCGGGCGGTCGCGCATCCGAATTCCACAATTCGATCCATCAAACAGTGACACATGGGTCTCGACCACATCATCTGGCAGGGTCTGACTATCGACGGCAAACCCATGATTCATCGACGTGATCTCGACCTTGCCGGTCTCGACCTCCTTCACCGGGTGATTGGCCCCGTGATGGCCGTGGTTCATCTTGATCGTCTTGGCCCCAAGCGCCAGTGCCAGCATCTGATGACCAAGGCAAATGCCAAAAACTGGTATGTCCTTGTCCAACACGCCCTTGATCATCGGCACAGCATATTCGCCGGTTGCCGCCGGATCGCCAGGACCGTTTGAAAGAAACACACCGTCGGGCGCGTGGGCCAGAACATCCTCAGCCGTTGCCGTAGCGGGCAATACCGTCACTTCGCATCCAGCACTGGCAAGGCAACGCAGGATGTTGCGTTTTGCACCATAGTCCACCGCTACCACCTTGTGTTTGGGACTCTCCTGACGGGTGTAACCCTCGGGCCAGGCCCACCGCATTTCATCCCAACGATAGGATTGCGCGCAGGTAACCTGTTTGGCCAAATCCATGCCTTCCAGACCGACAAAGCTGCGTGCTTTTTCAACCAATCCGGCAGCATCGAAATTGCCGTCAGGGTCATGGGCCAAGGCCACATGTGGCGCGCCCTGATGCCGGATGGCGCGGGTCAGGCGACGTGTATCCACCCCACCGATGGCGATCCGGCCGCGGCCCGCCAGCCATTCAGACAGATTTTGCGTTGCACGCCAGCTACTTGGCTCGGTCGGGTCCCATTTTACCACCATCCCTGCCGCAACCGGATCGGCGGTCTCGTCATCTTCGGCGTTGACGCCGGTATTGCCGATATGGGGAAAGGTGAAAGTGACGATCTGACCGGCATAGGATGGGTCGGTCATAATCTCCTGGTAGCCAGTCATGGCGGTGTTGAAACAGAGTTCCGCGGTGGTTTCGCCCGTCGCGCCAAAGCCGCGACCAAAGAATAACGTCCCGTCCGCGAGGGCCAGACAAGCGGTCGGGTGAGGCTGCGGGGCATGCGCCATGATAGGGAATCTCCGGATGTGCAAATTGTCGCGAAACTAAGGGGGTGCCCGGCGCGGGTCAAGAGCCAAGATACATTGGATAAAGCCAATAAAATAAGGGGTAACGTTAGGTGACAGGTGGTTGCCTCTTTTCTCGGATTTCGATAGGGTGAATGACTTATGACCAACCATGGGGATGGAACGGTATGGACATGCGCGAACGCGTCAACTCGGCCCTGAAACAGGCCATGAAGGACAAGGCGGCCGACCGTCTTACGACGCTGCGGCTGATCAACGCCGCGATCAAGGATCAGGAGATTGCCCTGCGCGGAGCAGATGGCGACACACAGATCGGAGATGCGGAAATCCTTGCAATCCTTGGGAAAATGACCAAGCAGCGCAAGGAAAGTGCCAGTGCCTACGAAGAAGGCGGACGTTTGGATCTGGCGGAGCGGGAACGGAATGAGATCACGGTGATCGAGGAATTCCTGCCGCGCCAGATGGATGACGAGGAAGTCGACGCGGCGATCGAAAAAGCCATCAGCGACATCGGCGCAAGTTCGATCCGGGACATGGGCAAGATCATGGGCACGCTCAAGGAAAGTTACACCGGCCAGATGGATTTTGGTGCGGTGGGACCAAAGGTCAAAGAGAAGCTCTGCGCGAGCAGCGCGTAAGCTTCGACGCCCCCGGACACGTTTTCAGGAAAGAACAGCAATACGTACAAAGCGTACGTGTCGTACGCTGATTGCGTACGTTTTCCATCATTGGTGTCCGGATGCGCAGCCCGACCTGTCAAGAGGCCTCTGCCGGGCGCAATGCGTCGGTGAGTTCACCGAAGAGCGCCACACGCTCCTCTTCGGACAGGAACGATCCGATCTCGACCTCGCGGTCACTGCCCTTAAGCGTCAGATAATGATCGACCGGCCCACCAGTGGGATGCATCAGAAGGCGCGTCCAATACCGGTTGCAATCCCATTCCTGCCGATCGCCCTTGGGATTGGTCCGCACCAGATGGACCTGAGTTTCGCCGATTGTCAGCTCTTCGTGCAGACGGGCATCGCGGTAGGATTTTTCCAGCGCCCACCACAGCCCCGCCACCGCCAAAAGCAGGAATGGCAAGAGACCCCAGAGCACAACAGTGCCCAACAGGGGGTATAGCGGGATGGTAATCAGGGTGAATGTGCCCAGAATGAACGCGGCAAATCCACGTCGGGGTAACGACCGGTGCGGCCAGAGCGTCAGACACGTCTGCGGCACCGGATCGGAATGTGTGGTCCATTCGTAGGGCATAACTCTATCTTAGCGCAGTCCGTCGCTGAAGGAAGTGCGGCCAAACGAAACGTGTCCGCAATTTCTTGCGAACACGTAAATCATCGGGCCTTAACCCCTAGGTTCTGGCGTGTGTCAGATCAGTTCAGGGTAACGCGCGTCGGCGGACGATAGAAATGGTGCTGTCCGATCGACGTGGTGCGGGTGAACTTGCGCGACCAGCGCGGGTTGACGGCGCGGGTGTGATAGAAGGTGGCACCATCGGTCAGTTTGCGCGGTGCGCCGCTGACCATCATTTTCGCGACCTTGCCGACCCGTTTGAAGGCACGCGGTTCGTTGATGATTTCCTTGAAACCATCGCAAGTATAGGTGAACTGACACTGGTATTTGCGGCCTGTGCCCTGATTGATCACGTCACAGACGGTATCGGGGAAGCGCGGGCTGTCGACGCGGTTCAGGATCACCTCTGCCACGGCAAACTGACCCTTCACGCTTTCACCGCGCGCTTCGAAGTACAGCGCTTCGGCGAGGCAGGCCCATTCATCGCCGCCTTTGACGGCAGGTTGTGCATCCAGCCATTCGCGGGAATACCCGATTTTAGTGTCTTCAACATAAACATAAGTGGCAAGGCGTGTTTCGGAATAAAGATTTCCATTGGCATGCGCTTTCTGCTCCAACTCATTGGTTGGGGCTTCGGCCGACGCGGCGGTCGCAGATGCCATAAAAAAGGCTAAAAGAATTCTAAACATTGACTTCTCTCCGTGCACTTTAGGCTTTACGCCCATAAGCATCCGGGGCAATTAACGAAATCTTAGGCCTGCGTCCACCCCGACACAGGGCCCGGTTTCGTGCCGAGAAATTTTCGGAAAGGTTTTGTGGCCAAAATGTGGCCGATGTTGCGCGGGATTGCCCGTTCGCTACCCGATCTTGCTATGGACCGCAAGCTGTGCGGCAGCAAGTCGCGCCACCGGAACCCGGAACGGAGAGCAGGATACATAGTCAAATCCTGCTGCACGGCAAAATGCGATTGATTCGGGGTTACCGCCATGTTCCCCACAGATCGACATGACCACATCCGGATTGGCCGCGCGGGCACGATCTGCGCCGATCTGCAACAGCTCTCCCACCCCATCGACATCAAGCGTATGGAACGGATCTTCGGGGTAGACGCCCTGGCGCACATAATCCGACATAAACCGGCCCGCGTCATCGCGCGACAGCCCATAGGTCATCTGGGTCAGGTCATTGGTGCCGAAGCTGAGGAAGGACACCAGCGGCGCGATTTCGGCGGCGCGCAGGGCAGCACGCGGGGTTTCGACCATGACGCCCAAGCGGTAGGTGAAATCCTCGCCGGTCTCATTGCGCACGGCGGCGGCGGCGGAATCGATCCGGGTCTTGACGATCTCGACCTCCCGCCGGGCTGAAACCAGCGGGATCATGATTTCGGGCACGATCGGATCGGGGCCTTTCTGACTGGCCTCGACCGCGGCCTCAAAGATTGCACGGGCCTGCATGTCGTAAATCTCGGGCACGGTAATACCCAGACGCACCCCGCGCATGCCCAGCATGGGATTGTATTCACCCAAGGCCTCGACCCGGCGGGTCACGGTCGAAAGCGGCAAATCAAGCGCCTCGGCCAGTTGCAGGTGCCCCGTGCGATCTGTGGGCAGGAATTCGTGCAAGGGCGGGTCAAACAGACGGATGCAGACCGGTTTGCCCCGCATGATGCGGAAAAGCTCGATAAAGTCGGCACGTTGCATCGGCAGCAGCAATTCGAGCGCTGCGGCCCGGTCGGCGCTTGTGTCGGCAAAGATCATCTCGCGCATGACTGTCAGACGATCTTCTTCGAAGAACATATGCTCGGTCCGGCAAAGGCCGATGCCCTGCGCCTTGAAGCTATGGGCCAGATCGGCGTCAGCGGGCGTATCGGCATTGGCCCGTACCGAGATGTCGCGGATATCGTCGGCCCAGGTCATCAGTTTTTTCAGCGCGTCGTCGCGGGCGGATTCCAAGAGCGGCGTTTCGCCTGCCAGAACCTCGCCGTCGGTGCCGTTCAGGGTAAGGGTCTCACCTTCTTTCACGATCCGCCCATCGGGGAAGGTCAGTTGTTTCTTGCGTGGTTGAAAGCGGATATCCGAGGCCCCTACAACGCAGGGCAGGCCGATGCCGCGCCCGATCACAGCGGCGTGGCTGGTGATGCCCCCGCGTTCGGTCAGCACGCCGACGGCGGCATGCATGCCGCGCACATCTTCGGAACTGGTTTCGCGGCGCACCAGGATGCAAGCCTCGCCCCGTGCGTCATAGGCCTGTGCCTCGGTCGCGGAAAAGACGATGGCACCGGCGGCGGCCCCCGGGCTGGCGGCGATGCCCCGGGCCAGCACGTCACGGTCGGCCTCGGGATCGACCTGCCGGTGCAGAAGTTCATTGAGCGCGCGCGGTTCGACCCGCATCAACGCCTCTTCGCGCAGGATGATACCGTCATCGGCAAGCGCCACGGCGATGGCCACGGCGGCACGGGCGTTACGCGCTACACGAACGCCATCCAGCAGGTAGACCTTGCCGTTCTCGATGGTGAATTCGGCCTGCATTTCCTCGCGCAGCTTGGTGCGCATCAGGTCGGTATGCTTGCGCAATTCTTCGAACGCATCGGGGCACTGATCCTCAAGCGAGGGGCCTCGCGGATCACGGGTCAGGTAGATGGCATCGCCATTGGCGGTCAGCGCCTCGCGCCCCTGGGATTGCGACAGGTAACGCCCGGTAATCTGGCGCACGCCGGTTTCACTGTTAACCAGTTGCATCACGCCCGAGCCGCATTCGCCCGCGCCCAGCCCAAGTGCCAGCGACTGCACCACAAGGCCCAGTCCGGCATCGGCGGGCGCCCCCTTGGCCTGACGGAGCAGCCGGGCGGTCGTGCCTTCCCAGGCGCGGGCCATCGAGCGCAGCACCTCGGCCAATTGAGTGGCGGCGTCTTGCGGGAACTCTTCGTCGGTTTCTTCGGCATAGGCGTGCAAAGATTGCCTGAGACCCCTGACCGGATCCTCGGAGACATCATCGAACATATCGGGGTCGAGCCGGGCCACGTGAATGGCGTAGGACTGGATGAAGCGCAGATAGAGCGTGGCGGCGGGTTCTTTGCCGATGCTTTCGCAGAGCTGGCGGTAGAGCGTATCGTTCATGCCGATGTTGAGAACGGCACCGGGACCGCCCCAATCCGGGCTTTCCGAGGATGGCCGCACACAAAGCAGCGGCGCTCTATCAAAATGGGCCAGCAGGGCCAGCATATCGGGCATATCGCCTGATGCGATACCATGCACCGCGTTGAAAGAGAGCGCCACCGCTCGCGGCACCGGCAGTTCAAGCCGCGCCAGACGTTGCAGACATTTAGCCCGGCCGCCATGGGTTTCGGCCGCCATCGGCGCGTCTGGCGTGATCAGGGTGATATCCGGGTCGTTTTGCTGCACTGCGGCACCTTTTCTGCTTCGGTGCAGCATAAGCCGGATGCCGCACAAGGCAAGCCCCACAAATCAGCCAGAGTTACCCCGGCGGCACCCTGCCCCGCGCCTACCCTTCGATCCGGGTCAGATCGGCGGCTTGCAGGCAGATTTGCCGGATGCGGGACAGCAGGTTCAATCGGTTGCGGCGAATGATGTCGTTTTCTGTATTGACCTGGACACCCTCGAAAAAGGCATCAATCGGCGCGCGCAGGGCGGCCATCGCAGCCATCGCCCCGGCAAAATCCTCGGATTTGAGCGCAGTTGTGATCGCCGGTTCGCCGGTGTCGAGGGCCTTGAACAGCGCTTTTTCCACGTCCGTCTCGGCAAATTTCGCATCCGCGCCATAGGAGTATTCGACGCCGTCCTTCTCTTCCGCCTGCGTGAGGATGTTGTTGGCGCGTTTGAAGCCTTGGAGAAGGTTCTCGCCATCCTCGGTCTTGAGGAAATCACTGAGCGCGGTGGCGCGTTTGACCAGCAGGGCCAGATCGTCATTTCCCGTCATCGTGATGCAGGCGTCGATCACATCGTGACGGATACCCTTGTCACGCAGATAGACCTTGAGACGATCATGGAAGAAAGACAGCAGGTCCGTCGCCACCATGCTAGCATCCGCGGTGGTGATGCCGAGATCCTGGTAGATAATCTGCGTGACTTCTTCCGGCGCATGGTTATCGCCCTTGAGCGATTCAGCGACCTCTTTGATCTTGCCCAGGAAACTTGCGGGGTCTGCGGGCACCGGGTCCGAGCGCCCCCGGATCCAGTTGGCCAAAACGCCACCCTGATGGCTGTTGTTATCGCGCGCAGCATCAAGCCAATGGCGTTGTGCTGCGGCCTGCGCGTTCTGGACATTGCGGGCAAGAACCGGCGTCAAGGGCAGGGTCAGATTGTTTTCCAGGATCAGGCGAGTGGCGCCAAGGGCGGCACGGCGCAGGGCAAACGGGTCTTTCGAGCCGGTTGGCTTTTCGTCGATGGCCCAGAAACCGGTTAGAACATCAAGTTTGTCTGCCAAAGCCACGGCGACTGAAACCGGCGCGGTGGGAACAACATCGGACGGGCCCAACGGCGAATAATGTTCTTCGCTGGCCTGCCCCAAATCGTTGGGCAGGTCGGCCGCGTCGGCATAATAGCGGCCCATGAGGCCCTGAAGTTCGGGGAATTCATAGACCATCTCGGAACTCAGATCGGCCTTGGCGACGCGGGCAGCCTGCTGCGCCAGATCGGCGTCGGCCCCGACCACGGGTGCGATCTCACGGGCAAGTGCGGCGATGCGGTCGATGCGCTCAGCCTGAGAGCCCAGTTTGTTGTGGAAGGTGACGTTGGCGAGGCTGTCGGTCCATGTCTCCATCCCCGATTTGGCCACGCGCAGATCATTCTCCCAGAAGAATTTGGCATCGGCCAGCCGGGCCGAAAGCACCTTCTGGTTGCCCGCCAGAATGGTCGCGCCATGATCGGCGGTCTGGGTGTTGGCGACGGTGATGAAGCGCTCAATCTTGCCGGTCTTGGGGTTCTTGACCGAGAAGAATTTCTGATGCTCGCGCATGCTGGTTTGCAGCACTTCGGGCGGCAGGTCGAGGAATTCAGCGTCAATCGTCCCCATCAGAACCACGGGCCATTCGACAAGTCCTGCAACCTCAGCCAACAGTCCCTTGTCCTCAACCACCTCCAGCCCGGCGGCGAAAGCCTGATTTGTGGCGTCTTGCCAGATGTGATCGGCGCGTTCGGTAGCATCAAGCACCACATGCGCGCGTTTGAGTTTTGACTGATAGTCATCGAAACTGGTGACAGCGACGGTGTTGGGTGCAAGAAAACGGTGACCCCGGGTGGTGTTGCCCGCGATCAGCGTGTCGATCTCAAGCGGGACGGTCTGTACCTCACCAGCGTCATCGGTGAGAATGCAGAGGATCGAATGAAGCGGGCGAACCCATCGCAGACTGCCCGCGCCCCAGCGCATGGATTTAGGCCAGGGAAAGTTGCGGATTACCTGCTCCAGCACCTCGGCCACGATGTCCGAAGCGTGCCGACCGGGTTTGGTGATGGTGGCAAAATAGACCTCGCCCTTCTTCTCGGCGCGCACTTCAAGATCGTCGCGGGAGACCCCGGCCCCGCGCAGAAACCCTTCGATCGCCTTTTCCGGCGCGTCGGTGCGGGGACCTTTGCGTTCTTCCTTGACCGTGGGGCTTTCTGCCAAGAGGCCCTGGACCGTCAGCGTCAGGCGGCGTGGTGTGGAAAACGCGGCGACCCCTGCATAGGTCAGGCCGGCCTCGACCAGACCATCGGTCATGCGCGATTGCAGGTCCGCCGCCGCGCGCGATTGCATGCGGGCGGGAATTTCCTCGGAGAAGAGTTCGATCAGAAGATCAGGCATATCGGTCAGTACCCATTTGGTGGTTCGGGGCAGTTTTCAGGGGCGCGGTTGCCGTCAAAGACGACCTCGCCGCATTCATTGATCTGGTGCCAAGCATAGCCGCGGCCATCGTCGGTGATGGCAACGACCCGGTCGATGCCATACTGGACATCCTTCTGGCCAAGAAAGGCCAGTGCGGTGCCGGCCTCAAGCTCGGCCCCCAGGGCTTCTGCATCGAAACACTCGAACCAGTCGGGCGCGGTCAGAGGTTCGGCGGCCTCATAAAGCTCGTAGGTTTCGGTCAACATCGCGGTGCTCATGCTGGTGGTGAAGCAGGCGCGATAGCGAATGGGTGAGCTGGTGGCGTCGATGGCCTGAAAACCCTCGTAAAGCACCGGCTCGGACTGGCCCGTGACCAGCGAGACCATCTGCACGTCATCGGTGCCGGTCGCTGCGACCTCATCATAGAAATGATACACCTGAAGGTAATACATGGCCGCTCCGGCCACCAAGGCTGTAATCAAGATCGCCCCCGCTAGGATTTTTCCGGTCACGCTGCGGCGCCCCCGGCATCGGTCTGAACGAAGGCGTCGGCGCATTGTTTGGCCAGCGCACGGACGCGGCCAATATAGGCCTGGCGTTCGGTGACCGAGATCACGCCACGCGCATCCAGCAGATTGAAGATGTGGCTGGCCTTGATGCACTGATCATAGGCAGGATGGGCCATTATGATGCGCTTGCCGGTTTTCGGATCGTTATGGTCCTGTTCAAGTATGGCCTTGCACTCAGCCTCTGCCTCTTCGAAATGCCTGAGCAGCACCTCGGTATTGGCGACGTCGAAATTCCAGCGCGAATATTCCTGCTCGGTCTGACGGAAGACATCGCCGTATTTGAGGGCAATCGGCGCGTCAGGGTCGTTGAAGGGCATGTCCATCACGTGGTCGATGCCAAGCACATACATCGCCAGACGTTCCAGCCCATAGGTCAGCTCACCCGAGACCGGGTGGCAATCATGTCCGCCGACCTGCTGGAAATAGGTGAATTGGCTGACTTCCATACCGTCGCACCAGACCTCCCAACCCAAGCCCCAGGCGCCCAGGGTGGGGCTTTCCCAGTCATCCTCGACAAAGCGGATATCATGCATCTCCATGTCGATGCCGATGGCGCGGAGCGAGCCAAGATAAAGCTCTTGCAGATCGGGCGGGCTGGGTTTGATCAGCACCTGATACTGATAGTAATGCTGCAACCGATTGGGGTTTTCGCCGTACCGCCCGTCGGTGGGGCGGCGTGAGGGCTGGACATAGGCCGCGGCCCAGGGTTTGGAGCCCAGCGAGCGCAGGGTTGTCGCGGGATGGAAGGTACCGGCACCGACCTCCATGTCGTAGGGCTGCATCACGGCGCAACCTTTGCCGGCCCAATAGGATTGAAGCCTCAGGATGATTTCCTGAAAACTGCGTGGTTTGTCGGTGGTCCCAGACATGGCTGCCCCTTGGGTTTTCCCCTGAAATTGCCGCCCTTACCTACGGTCCCGGCGCAGAAGGGTCAATTGCGCGAATGTGCATATTTTGGGTGCGTCTGCTGGTAGATTTGGTAAAACTCTGTCAGTGAGGAAAACAGGACGTTCCGGGCAAGGACAAGAGTAGGTTATGACGCGCATTTTTATCGCGGTAGTTTTCGCCATAGGTCTGGCGGTGCCGGCAGCATTTTCACAAGGTCAGAACCTGGCCTGGGTACAGATCGAGGCGCAGCCCAGTCTGGCGCGGGCGCAGGCCAGTATCCGGCGTTACGCGGCAGAGTTGCAGGATGTGAGTGGTTTCACCATTCGCGGCGGCTGGTACGCGATTGCCCTTGGGCCATATACACCTGAGGATGCCGAACGTGTGCTGGAGGTCTATCGCTTTGAACGTGTGATCCCGCGTGACAGCTATATCGCGCGCAGTTCCGATTACGGGCAGCAATTCTGGCCCGTGGGGGCGAATGTGCTGAACCGCCCTGCCCTAACAGCCCCTGAGGCGGCCCCTGATCCCGACCCACAGATCACCATCGCCGAGCCGGATACGATGCCCGACCCGGTGATCGAACCTGCGCCAGCAGACGAAACCCTGCGCGAAGCGCGCGCCAGCGAACGCCTGCTGAGCCGCGAGGAGCGCGCCGAGTTGCAGGTGGCGCTGAAATGGGCCGGGGTTTACGAGGGCCGGATCGATGCCGCCTTTGGCCGTGGCACCCGCGCCTCTATGGAGCGCTGGCAGGAAGCCAACAATTATGACCCCACGGGCGTGTTGACGACCAATCAGAGGGCCGAGCTTTTCCGTCAGTATAATGCGGTACTTGAAGGGCTGGATCTGAAATATGTGCGCGACGAAACCATGGGCATCGAGATGAAACTGCCGATGGGTGTCGTCGAATTCACCAGATACGAACCTCCGTTTGCCCATTTCAACTCCACCGGTGACGTTGATGCGAGGGTCTTGCTGATCTCGCAGGAGGGGGATGAAAACACACTGATCGGTCTTTACGATATCATGCAGACGCTTGAAATCGTCCCTGAGACCGGGCCGCGCAATCTGGAGCAGGACAGCTTTACGCTGATCGGTGAAGGGGCGCTGATGATCTCGCACACGCAGGCCTGGCTGGAGGATGGCAAGATCAAGGGTTTCACGCTGATCTGGCCTGCCGGAGACGAAGAGAGGCGCACTCGTCTGCTGGCAGAGATGCAGGCCAGTTTCAACCGGCTGGGCGGTGTATTGGACCCCGCTGCCGGGTCGACCGAAGACCAGAGCATTGATCTGATCGCCGGGCTAGAAGTACGCAAACCGCGCCTGACACGGTCAGGTTTTTTCGTAGACAATGACGGCACGGTGGTGACAACCACGGATGTGGTCGAAAGCTGTGGACGGATCACGATCGACCAGGATTATGATGCAGAGGTTGCGATCAGCAACACGGCCCTTGGCGTTGCCGTGCTGCGCCCACAAGAAGATCTGGCCCCGATCTCGGTCGCACGGTTCCAAAGCGGCACGCCGCGATTGCAATCGGTCGTCGCGGTGGCGGGATATTCCTATGGTGGTATTCTGGGCGCGCCGACGCTGACCTTCGGCCAACTGGCCGATCTGCGCGGTCTGAACGGCGAAGAACAGATGAAACGTCTGGCCCTGGCACCGCTTTCGGGCGACGCCGGCGGACCGGTGATCGACGCCGGCGGCGCGGTTCTGGGAATGCTGCTGCCCGAACCGGCGGGCGGGCGGAAACTGCCCGAAGGCGTCAGCTTTGCTGCGGATGCGGAGGCGGTACAAGAGGTGCTGGACGCGGCAGGTATAGCGGCAACAGCCATTTCAGGAACCGGCGACGTCGCCCCCGAAGTGCTGACCCGTAACGCGTCGGACATGACAGTATTGGTCAGCTGCTGGGAGTGAACAGCGTTTCGTCGCTGATCCAACAACCGGTACCAGCAGCGCCTACCCTTTTCAGTTCTTTAGAACGTATGGGTTTCACCCACTCTACGGTGTTGATCGCAATCGACGCTCTGCGGGACATAGCGGGCTTCCCTTGATTTTCTATCAACGTCAGCTTCGGCTGATTGCTCATTGGCTATTGCCTTACTCATT
>NZ_CANLER010000002.1 GCF_947489715.1 uncultured Roseovarius sp.
ATGCTGAGGATCTGAGATCTGTGCCGCCTCGCATGGTCAGCAAGGCAGCGGCCCACCAGACCGCCCCGCTGGATGTTCGGCCGGACCTTTGGCCGCAGATGGTGACATTCGAGGATTTGAACGATCCTTCGACAGTGCAGGAAGTCGATGCTGACGATCTGACAGAGCATTTCGGCGCAGGCTACGCACTAAGACGCATCACCGTTCGGGCGACCCAGGACCCCGTGACAGAAGGGCGTGTCGAAAAGCTGCTGCCCTGTTTGAACTCGGGACATCAATGTATCCCGCTTAACAAGAGCTTACCCTTTGGCCACCCATTACGAAACATTCTGAATGTCATGTTTCGAAGGACGTAATCATGACCATTTCGAAAGATCTTTTCCTCTCTATCCTTGCCATGGATTCCTACAACCAAGGCTATGGCAGGGGCATTGTTCATGACAAAAACCAAATTGGAACTGCGTCCGTAAGCACTGATTCTGAAGAGGTGTTCAGGGACCCGGACGCGGACGGATTGGGGAGGGACAGGATAACTTCACCGCCGTTTGTTTCATCAGGCGCGTATCCGCAGACAACTAGACCGATGAGCAGCTCTCTGGCACGGCAGTTTTAGTTTCTTAGCACGACCTATGACGAATAAAGAGCGGCCATTGAAGCGTGTGCAGCGAATGTAAATTCTGTCCCGCTTAGCCGAGTTTCAAATACCGGATGCTTGCATAAAGCACTTATCTACCAAGTTGACGGTCCCTTTGTCTTGTTCCTGAGGCGTCAGGCCCGTATCTAGGCGGTAACTAAACCGACAACTGAGGAAGATATCATGTTCAAAGGATTGGGCCAGATGGGCGATATGGCCAAGATGATGAAGGCCGCGCAGGAAATGCAGCAGAAAATGGCCAGCCTTCAGGAGGAAATGCACAGCCTGATGGTCACCGGCGAAAGCGGTGCCGGTCTGGTCAAGGCCACCTGCACCGCCAAGGGCGAGCTGAAAGGCCTCGACATCGACCCGTCGATCTTTAACGCCGACGACAAGGAAGTGGTCGAAGACCTGATCCTGGCCGCAATCAAGGACGCGCAGCAAAAAGCCAGCGCACGTGCCAAGGAAGAAATGGGCAAGATCACCGAAGGCATGGGCCTGCCCAAGGATATGGACCTGCCGTTCTGAAACAGGCCACCTGATGAACGGCACGCGCGATATCGACGCTCTCATCCAGATGATGGCGAAATTGCCGGGTCTGGGCCCGCGCTCGGCCCGGCGGGCGGTGCTTCACCTCATTCGCAAGCGTGATCTGCAGCTGATCCCATTGGCGGACCTGATGCAGACCGTTGCGGCAACCGCGCGCGAATGCCTGAACTGCGGCAATGTCGGCACCACCGATATCTGCGACATCTGCGAGGCCGAAAAACGCGCCAACGGTTTGCTCTGCGTGGTCGAGGATGTGGCCGACCTCTGGGCGATGGAGCGCGCCGGCGTGTTCAAGGGACGCTATCATGTTCTGGGCGGCACGCTGAGCGCGCTGGATCAGGTCGGCCCCGACCAGCTCCGTATCCCCAAGCTCATCGACCGGGTCGACAGCGAAGCGATCACCGAGGTGATCCTGGCGCTCAACGCCACCGTCGACGGGTTGACCACAGCGCATTACATCGCCGACCAGCTGGAAGATCGTGTGACGCTGACCTCATTGGCGCAAGGGGTGCCGATCGGTGGCGAATTGGACTACCTTGACGACGGCACGATCAGCGCCGCGCTTTCAGCCCGCAAGGCACTCTGACAACATCAGAACAATTGAAAAGAAGCTTGTGGTTTGCGCTATCACGCCTAGGCTGAGAACAGGGACGGGCGGAAGATAGGATATGCGGACACGGTTGTTACTCTGGCTCATCACGGTTTTCACCGTCTGGAGCGGGTTTGCCCAAGCGCAAAGCACGTTGGAGCGCGCAACCGAATACTGGCTGAAAGGTCGCGATCAGAAAAGCCTGATTATGTTGGCGGAACTGGCACGTGCCGGGAATGCGGATGCGCGTTTGCTGCTGGGCCGGATCGAAACCACCGACCTGGGGCCGTCACCTTTTCGGATGTCCCTGAGTAAAGATGAAACACGTGCACTGTTTCGCGATATTTCGGAACATACGCTATTTGGCAAAACCTGGATTTCTGTCGAGGCCGCATTGGGCAATGAATACGCCCACGCCTTTCTTCGCGCGGCGCAACCCGTGCCCCGGCTGGGCCTGATCGAACGGCTGAACCGGTTGCAGGAATATCAGGCGGCGGATCATCCGACGCGCATTGTGGCGCTATATGGCAACCAATCGATGCGTGACAAGCTACGCGCGTCCGAGTTTCTGATGTCGGACCTTGAGCCCTATCTTGATTACCTGTCCGGCACCCCGGAACCGCGCGGAGATGGTCTGGCGGTGCTGCGCCATATTGCGCCGGACCTGCGCGCCTCGGTGTCTGCGGATGATGCCGAAACGTTGGGGATGGCCGGTATTCTGTCACTTGGATATGGCTATGGTGACCACTCATCCGGCAACCGGTGGCGCGCGCCTGTTGAAAGCTGGCTGCTGTCTTCACCGTCCACAAAACCTATTGCTGATCTATGTGCGGTCGAATGCGGCGGCGCGAAGGCGAACTGCGCCTTTGCGTTTCTGGCATTGTCGGGGGGATATTTTGAAGCCATCCGCGTCGATAGCCCGTTTGAGAAACTGATCCCACAGGCACAATTTGTAAGCAGCCACAGGGCACGTATTATGGTTTTGCGACGGGCTGCATTGGCCCGATCCGAAACCAACCTCACATGGTTGGCGGATCACAAGCAGATCGCAGAGATTTCTGAATGTGCGGCGGATCTGATTATCAATGAGCGCCAGAAATATCAGTAGCACTGACGCCGGGCATTTCGCACCCCTGAACGAAAAACCCCGGCCTGTCTGACCGGGGTTTTCGCAGTATATTCGAGTTGTCTCAGGGCTGTTCGTCTTCGTCGTCGCCCTTGTTTTCCGGCAAGTTGAAGAAGCTGTCGGCGTCGAATTCCTTTTCCTCTTCTTCATCGTCATCGGTGCTACCGCTGAGGCTGAAGGTCTCCAGACCCTCAATGGCGGTCGGAATGCGCGGCTCGGCTTCTTGTCCCAGGCTCTGTTCCGTGCTCAGAAGCTTGCGACGCTCGTCATCGCTCATCGACTCGCCTTCCTTGGCCTTCTTGGCCGCAGCTTTTTGCACGGCGGCGTCCAGTTCAGACTGTTTGCAAAGGCCAAGCGCAACCGGATCAATCGGTTGAATGTTGGAGATGTTCCAATGGGTCCGTTCGCGGATCGCCTGAATTGTCGGCTTGGTGGTGCCGACCAGACGAGCAATCTGGCTGTCGGCCAACTCAGGGTGGAACTTGACAAGCCACAGAATCGAGGCTGGGCGATCCTGACGTTTGCTAAGCGGTGTGTAGCGCGGGCCGCGACGTTTTTCTTCGCCCTGCGCGGCAGCGTTGAACTTGAGCTTCAGCTTATGCAAAGGGTTCTTTTCGGCGGCGTCGATCTCATCCTGGGTCAGTTGGTTATTGGCGATCGGATCAAAGCCCTTCACGCCTGCGGCCACATCGCCATCGGCAATGCCCTGAACCTCAAGTTCATGCATCTCGACGAAATCCGCGATCTGCTTGAAGCTGATCGTTGTGTTGTCCACCAGCCAGACGGCTGTGGCGCGGGCCATAAGCGGTTTTGCCATATCTCAGATCTCCTACAGGCATATCTTTCCCGTCGCCTGGAAAGGCGGTCCCGGGGGCCGGGACGGGTTTCCGTTGTCGGGGAACTTGGGCGCTATATAGTGACGTCGAACAAGAAAAGAAAGTCCGAAATATGCGCGCCCTGTTGTTGTTGCTGATCTCTGCCACCGCTGCCCTGGCCGAAGGTGAGCGTGCTGGCGAGTTTGATTACTACGTGCTGTCGCTCAGCTGGTCGCCGACATGGTGCGCAATCGAAGGCGATGAAAGAGGATCACCGCAATGCGACGCATCCGCCGATCACGGTTGGGTCCTGCACGGTCTCTGGCCACAATTTCATCGCGGCTACCCGTCCCACTGCCAATCCGCTGAACGTCCTCCGTCCCGCGCCATGACCGCAGAAATGGCTGATATCATGGGAACATCCGGGTTGGCCTGGTATCAGTGGAAAAAGCATGGCACCTGTACTGGCCTGTCCGCCCCGGCATTTTATGCACACGCGCGCGAGGCCTATAAGGCTGTGAACCGGCCCGAGGTTTTTCGAAAACTCACCAAACCGGTCACGTTGCCAGCCAAGGTGGTCGAAGAAGCGTTTCTGAAGGCCAATCCTGACTGGGACGCCGATATGCTGACAATCACCTGCCGCGATGGGCGTATTCAAGAGGCACGGCTTTGCCTGTCCAAGAATCTCACACCCGTGCCATGCGGCCGCGATGTGATAAGGGACTGCCGGATGAAAGACGCGCTTTTTGATCCGATACGATAAGGGTTAGCCTATTGCCACCAGGTGATTGTCCCATTGGCAATCATGCACCCGGCGCTCTTGTGCGGCACCGACCAATATGCGCCCCGTGCCAGTCGTAAAGACGAAATCTGACCCGCCCGCCGCCACACCGCAAATGTCCGTTTCCATCAGTTGACGCCGCAGTTTTCCCGTCGTTTCAAAGATCAGCGCCACACCGCCCCGTGGACCAGTCAGGGCAATTTCCCCGCCATTTCCGGAAAACGCCACGCTGCCTGCATAACCCTGCATCTCGCGCTCCAACCCACGTCCGGTTTCGTGGAACATCAGGGGTTGCCCCCGCCGGTGGGTCGCCAAGAGAGGGGGCGTTTCAGCCAGATCGCCCTGCCATTGGCAAGCAACGGCGACATGCCCGTCCGCATGCACCGCCAGATGTCGCATGGAATTCCTGTGCCACTCCACAGGTGGCTGGTGCTGTTCCAGCAAGGCCCCATTCAGCGCCAGATAGCTAAGATTTGGACGCATATCTGGCAGGTTCAGCTTGGCGCGTCCAGCATCGGGGTGGGTTTCAATACCCCCATTTGCCACCAAAAAAGTTTCGCCATCCGGCATCAGGCGCAGTTCATGTGGGCCAACACCGCCAGACGGCATCGCCCCGATGCGCCGATAGTTATCCTTTGCGTCCCACATGCCGATCATGCCACGCGCGTCATTGAAATGATTTTCGGTGGTGAGCAGTACTGCGCCATCACCAGAAAAGGCCCCATGACCATAGAAATGATGTCCTTCTGGCGCTTCCAACCGCGACACCATCTGACCGGATTTACAATTGATGACCATCGCAAACCTGCCCGGACGCCGGGCAAACGCAACCGCAAGCGCCTGGGTCGGATGGGCAGCGGCTGCGTGGCCTCGCCCTGGCAACGGAATGCCGAAAACCACCTCGCCCAAACCGTTCAGGCCAAAGAGGGCATACCGCCCAGAAGGCAGGCGCGCCGCAGACAAATAGGCGGGATTACCGGTTTCAGCCCACCCGACATGCGGCATCAGGCCGGTTGTCAAAAGCCCTCCGAGAAAATGGCGCCGCGACGTCATGTCAATCTCCATCCAGCGCATTAAACCCGGCGATGACCCCCAGATGAGCGCCAAGGTCCTGATCGACGATCCTCCGGATGGCGTTCAGGTCATTCAACAGCGCCTCAACCCTGATCCTGCCCTGTGGTGTAGACACACCGGCAAGCGTCGGGTCACCAAGCTCAGCGGCGCTCTGATCGAACCGTGTCAGCGCATAATCAAGACGGCTGGCCAGGACCGGATCATCAGCCGCCAATCGCAACGCCAGCCCACCACTGCCCGCTACCGCCTGACGGATCAGTGCCAGACTTTGACCCGACCGCCAGGCCTCGGCCCGTTTCGGGCGCGGTTTTTCAAACGTCCCCAATGGGCGTCCGAACCGCATGTCAGCCGTGAATTGCAAGCCGGTCGAAGCGGATTTGTAAAGCACCTGCAAGACTTCATCGCCTGAGCGATAAGGCGCATCCGGACCGGGCGCGGTCAGCACCGGAGCATAGCCGTGCCATGCCAGATCCAGATCCTGCGCAGTTGCGTGAATATCCCGGGCCACGGCCCGCACCAGCGCACAGCGCTGATCCGGCGTACCAAGCGTTGCGATCTCGGGATCAAACAGCAGGTAATCCAGCGCATAGAACCCCCGCGCCGCAATCGAAACCTGTTCATAGGCTTCAGGCGTCAGAGCATCGGGATCAGGGTTCAGCAACAATTTCCGCAGGGCTTTGGGTGTCTTGCCGCGCGGATCGGGCCAAAAAGCCAGCGCAAAGGCGCGGTTTTCCTGTTCAGACGGCCCAAAACGCAGATGGCTGACCCGGGCCCATGCCCGAAATGCCTCGATATATTTCCGGCGCAAATCAGCGGCGTTGCAGGAAGATTCAGTCTCGTCCGCCATGATCGCCGTCTTTTGGTTCAGCTCTGCAAAGCCCGGCAGAATATCCTGCTCGACAATCTCCTGAAAGGGTATTGACTTGCCGTCAGCAACCGCAGAAACCGGTCCTATAACCAGCAAAATAAGAACAAGAAGACGTCTCATCATAGGCTTTCCAGGAAACGGATCAGGGCGGCCCGGTCCTCGGCAGGCATATCGATCACCGCATCGCGCTGCAGCTCGGCCTCGCCACCATGCCACAGCACGGCTTCGAGAAGCGATCGTGCCCTGCCATCGTGCAGAAAATAACTATGGCCCGAAACCTGTTCGGTCAATCCGATGCCCCACAGCGGCGGTGTACGCCATTCCTGGCCTGTTGCACGTGCCTCGGGCCGGTTATCTGCCAGCCCCTCCCCCATGTCATGCAGCAGCATGTCGGTATAGGGCCAGATCAACTGAAAACTCTGCTCGGGCTGGTCTTCCAAACGATGCGTCACATAGGCGGGCCGATGGCACGATGTGCACCCCAGCGCATTGAACATTTCCTTGCCGCGCAACACTTGCGCGTCCCCCACGTCACGGCGGGCGGGCACGGCCAGGTTGCGGCTGTAAAATGACACCAGATCCAGACCTTCCTGCCCAATTTCATAGACCCGGTCGTCGCCATCCCCATGCGGGCCAGCACGACAATCGGTCTGCGCCTCGGTGCATTCGCCCCAAGCCCCGGTAAAGAGCGGATTTGAGATCCCGATATCCCCGGCAAACGCACCGGCAGACTGATGGCGCACCGTCGGTGCCCCAGCCTTCAGGCCAAACCGTCCCAACATCGGTTGATCATATTCGACCGACCAGACAATATTCGCCCGTCCCGAGATACCATCGCCATCGGTATCCTCCGGGTCAGCATTGGCAAGAATATCCGCCGCCGGGATTGCCTCAAGCAAGCCAAGCCCGATCATCTGGGGTGCCACACGGGGTGACAGCATCGCCTGCGGATGCAGCGGGCCATACCCCAGATCGGCAGCGGTATAGGTTGGGCGGCGCAGTGAGGCGACTTCACCATCCGACAATGCAATTTCGAATTCTTCGTAATCAATCTGCAACCGGTATTCCGAAGGATGCCCGGGCAGGCTGAAATCCTGTAACTGCGTGCCGTAGGTCGGGTCAGGTGCCGTGGCTATATAGTCCTCGATCTCGGCGACCTCTGTTCCTGCGTCACCGGGAATAGAGATGCGCAGAAACATTGAGATCGCGTTGTCTTCGGGCCCTTCGGGCGGATGGCCGCGCCCGTCTTTCAGATGGCACCGCTGGCACGAGCGCGCATTGAAAAGCGGCCCCAGCCCATCCGAGGCCAGCGTAGAAGAGGGCGACGATACCCAGAGTTTGCGGAAAAGCCCGTTGCCGACCTTGAAATCCAGCTCATCGGCAAACGGCATGTTGCCCGAGGGTTGTGAAAACGCATCGGCGTTATTGCGGACCCGCACCGTGGCAGCACCCGCCGACATATCCTCGAACTGTTGCGGCGCGCCGAAATCCGAAGGCGGCGCAAGAACCGCTTCGATCCGCGTCTGTTCCTCCGCTGTTCTGGGAATGATATTCAGATGGGGCTCGTCCAGCGGGCCCGCCACAGCAGCAGGGCCAAAAAGCCCCGCTGCCAGTACGATACTACTCGGCTTCGTCCATTTTCGACGCGTTGAGATGGGCATAGTTCTGCGGTCCGATCTTATCCAGCAGATCAAGCTGGGTTTCCAAAAAGTCGATATGGCCTTCTTCGTCTTTCAAAAGCTCGTCAAAGAGGTCTTTCGTCACATGATCACCAACCTTGTCGCAATGCTCGCGGGCTTCTTTGTAAAGTGCGCGCGCCTCCTGTTCGGCGGCAAGGTCGCATTCCAGCGTTTCCTTGGGCGACTGCCCGATCCGAAGCGAGTCGAGCTTTTGCAGATTGGGATGCCCTTCCAGAAAAATGATCCGTTCTATCAGTTTGTCCGCGTGGTTCATCTCTTCGATGCTTTCTTCGCGGCTTTTCTTGGCCATATGGCCGAGGCCCCAATCCTCTTGCAGCTTGTAATGCAGCCAATACTGGCTGATTGCCGTCAGCTCACTGCGGAGCGCGCGGTTGAGGTAGTCAATGACTTTACTGTCGCCTTGCATGTTTGGTTTTCCTGTGTTGACCGCGGCCTGAGCGCGCGGAGTTCCATGGGGACTTCCAGATTATCGTTGCTGCGCATCGTCGCAAGAAACAACGGCATACATCCGCCGCAATCCGCTGCCTTGCCAAGCGCGTGATAGATCTTTCCAGGGGTGATCAGGGCCGCGTTGTCGGCGGCCCTCATCCAGTCGATAGCGGCGTGAATGTCGTGATCTGCAATGTTCTGACAATGGCAGACGATCATAGACTTTCCTCAGAAGTTATAGGCAAACAACGTGCCGATGGTGTGGTTGCGCTCTCCACTCTCGCGCCCGTATCGGTATCCGATGGCGCCGGTGAAATTCTCGAAAAATTCCATTTCGGCAGACACTGTGGCCAGGTGGTCTGTCGACATCGTCTCGACATCGCGAACCGAATAGACCGCCGAGACCGTTACCGGACCAACCGGTGCCGCGACGCCCAACGTGCCATAAGTGGTCGAATTGCTGGTGCCGTCGAATTCGTCGAACCAGGCGATCTCGGCCAGCAGTTCCAGCGGGAATGACCCGCCGTCGAAGGTATGATTGACCCCGAAAACAAGGCCGGTCTGATCAGCCGTATCGCCCCTGCCCTTCGCCTGATACTGGATACCGGCATTATAGCCTGTCGACCCGAATTCACCCGACACTGACAAGGCAACGGATTCCGGGCTGCTGGTATTGGAAACACCGCCGGCACCGCGATTGTTCTGTCCCCGTTCGGTCCCGATGGAATCACTCAGGATCGTCCGATCCGCCTGAAACACCGAAAAGGTCAGTTCATGCTCACCGTTTGCAGCGGCAAACGGCACGATCACCGCACCGCCCAGCCTTTCGGTGATTTCGTAATCTTCTGCAAAGTCAACGCCATAGATACCAGGCGCCGCGTCCCAGGCCGATCCAAAGGCCGGGTTGAACTTACCCAGGACAACCTGTGCGGCACCAAAATCATGGGCAAAGAACAACTCTTCGGCATAGAACCCGTGATCTTCGAGGAAACTGTCGCTGGTCGGGTCGATGACCTGCTCTATCAACAAGGTCGCGTTCACCGAAGTCCTATCGGTGAAGGCAAAGGACAGCCCGCCTTCAATGGTTGCGAAGGTATTGTTGATTTCCGCTGTCGGGTCCGTTGAATCGTAGGTAAAATCGCTTTGTAATTCGATACTGAACTCAGCCGAGAACGGCCCGCTGCCCTCTTCCGCCAGGGCAGCACCAGCCATGCCAAACAGCACCGCGCCCGATGCCAAAACGTAAGTCTTCATGTCTCTCTCATTTCATTTGTCATGGCTGGCTGTGTCACTGCTGACTGGCGCGCTGTTATTCGGTCTGCGCCCCACTGATCGGGGCGCAGAGATTTCCTGCCGGTTTTTACTGGAAGACCGCCGTTGGGTTATCGAGGCTGTCTGAGCCTTCGAACTCGATCTGGCCAAGGCCAAGCACCCCGACCACCCGTTCGATCGAACGGGTCTGATCAATCAGCCCATTCACGCCACCCATGACCAGGGCCTCACCGCCCTCATTACCGGCTTCCAGCATCATGTCATAGCTAAAGCCCGCTTCGGCAGCGGTCTTGATCCGGCCAAGCGCCAGCATCGTTCCGGCCAGTTTGGTTCGCATTTCAGCGTCAAGCGTAGCGTCCGTTGCGGCCACCAGATCAGACAGGGACGGCCCGGAAATCAGCGATCCGTCAATCCGCACATATTCGCCCAGATAGACGTTCTGCACTCCCAGACCGTCGTAATAATGGCTGTTATGGGTGTTGTCCGAGAAACAGTCATGCTCTTCCTCGGGGTCATTCAGCATCAAACCAAGCCGCATCCGTTCGCCCGCCTGTTCACCGTAGGAAAGTGACCCCATGCCGGTCAGGATCGCGGAAATCCCATTGTCTTCGCTGGCTGTCAGCTCTGCGCGCGCGGCACCGCCATCGGCCCATTGCGACGCCATCCATTCCAGATCGCTCACCAAAAGATCGGTGGCCGCCTTCAGGTAAGCGGCCCGACGATTGCAATTGCCGCCAGTGCACGCGTCACCCGTCGCATAATCCGTCCAGGGGCGGTTGCCAGCACCAGCGTCGTGACCGTTCAGGTCCTGACCCCAGAGCAGGAATTCAATTGCGTGATAGCCGGTTGCCACATTGGCTTCGATCCCATCCGCCTCGTGCAGCGTCTCGGCCAGCAATTCCGGCGTGATCTGGCTGGCATCCACAGCATTGCCCGACAGGCTGAAGGACGGGTATGCCACCACGTTCAGAACAGCAAAGGCGTTTTCGTCAGACGCGCCGCCATAGCCTGCATCGACATAATCAATCAGCCCCTCATCCAGCGGCCATGCGTTAACCTTGCCTTCCCAGTCATCCACGATGGCATTGCCAAAGCGGTAGACTTCGGTCTGCTGGTACGGCACGCGCGCCGCGATCCAAGCCTCTTTTGCAGCCTCAAGCGCCTGCGGGGATGGATCGGTAATCAGCGCGTTGATCGCGGTCTGCAAATTCTGGGCCGCCACTAGACTGTCGGCATATTTTGCCTGGGCGATGTTGGCGTATGTTTCCAATACGTCCGATTTGGTCACATCGCCTGCGGCCATAACCGCAGAACCGAAACCAACGCTGAGGGCAAGCGCGCTGGTGGCAAGAATGAGGGTCTTCATGGATTGGCTTCCTTAGCTAATGATAGGTTGTGTGTCTTCGCGGTTGCTGCTGCGCCAGGCGATCGGCCTTCAGGCCCATGCGTTTCAGCGCAAACCCGAAATCTTCCGCCAGACCGACAAGCGTTCCCGCAATGTCGGGCCGAACGATATTGATGGCGATCAGCATGGCATCCTCGCGGGCGCCCTCGCTGGCATAGCCGATGAAATTGGCAAAGCAGGATTCGTCGGCACCCACGCAATTGCAGGATACGTTATGGCGCATCAAAGGTCGCCGGCCGTGGCGCGCACAAAGTGCACAAAGTTCCTCAAACGATTTCAGAACCCTGCGCCCATGTACCGGACCAAGGGCCGTTGCGAAATCATTCCAAACCTGGGTTTGCGAATCCGGGCCATCGCTCCAGAGGCGCAGGTAAAGGATCGCCCCTGCCTCCACAGGTCCCAGCTCGGCCATATGCCCAACAGGTGCGGCGCCACGAAAGGAAACAGGCGCGTTCATTTGGTCAAAATCAGCTTGCCCGCGCGGGTGATCCGCAGGGTATAAAGCTGATCCTCAAGCTTGATCTTTGCCAGATCGCCACCCTTCGTCAGATCCTGCGCCTCGTAAAGCGGCAGGGTATCAGCGGGGCGATATACGGTCTCCTTGGCCACGCTTACCACCATAGCCCCCTCCATTCGGTACGCTCGACCGCGTCCAGACAGCATTCGAGACTGAGGAAAGAAGGAACGCCGAAATCGAACGCCGCACAGATCAACTCCGTGCGGCTTCGGGGGATTGTCGGGTGATCCGCGAAATTTTGTGCCAAGATTTGCATCAGCCACTCCGTTTGGTGATCTGTGTTTCATTGGCTTACCCGGAATCACCGAGTTGGCTTGCTTTTATTTCTGAGTTATTTTGTCGGATAAGTCAATCCGACTATTTTAGTCAAGCATCAAAAACCCCAAATCCGCCGGGGGCCACACAGCCCTCGAAGACCGCCCCGCACCACAATTCCGCATTTGGGTGCTGACAGACTCGTCAAATTTTGATAGCTGTGCCTCACGACTCATGAAGGAGAGATGTCGATGAGAATGTTCAGGACCCCACCCCACAGCTGAAAAGCCGGTCCTGAAAGGGTGGCTTCAGCCCCCCGACTCATCCCAATCTTATCCTGCGCCCTACGGAGGGCATCATGTTTCGAAAATTCGAAAACCTCATCAATCCATTTGCCCCTGTTGCGGCTGAAACGCCGCCCTCTACCCTGTGGGCCTATATCCGCACACAGCTGAAACCGTTTCACCGGTGGCTGCCCTGGATCGCCCTGGTGGGGCTGGTCGTGGCATTGATGGAGAACTGGTTGATATTCTATGCCGGCAGGCTGATTGACCTGATGACCCAGACCGGCCCGACCGTATTCTGGCAACAGCATCAGGCCGAGATTCTGCTGGCGGCCTTCTTCGTGCTGTTTCTGCGGCCCTGCCTTTTTGCCCTCAACCATTTGTTTTTAGGGCAAACCCTGGCATCGAACCTGCAAGAGCAGGCCAGATGGCGCGCGCATAAACACCTGCTGGGCCAATCGTCGGGCTTCTTCCAGAACGATTTTGCCGGGCGGCTGGCCAACCGTGTCATGCAGATCGGTCCCGCCGTCGAAGATAGCGCCTATCTGGCGTTCGAAGGCCTGTGGTTTTCGATGACCTATGTAGCCGGGGCCATTTTCATCCTCAGCCAGATGGATGTTCGGCTGGCCATACCGCTCGCACTCTGGCTGGTTGTCTACATCATCTATGTCTGGAAAATCGCCGTCCGCGTCGCCACCGCCTCGGAAAAGTGGTCCGACGCGCGCTCGCTGGTGACGGGACGGGTCGTGGACGCCTATGCCAATATCGAAACGGTCAAGCTGTTCTCGCACGGGGACCGCGAGCAGACCTACGCCCTCTCCGCCATGCGCCGGCTGCGCCTCCGGTTTCAGCGCTTCATGCGCCTGATGACCGAGATGGAATTTGGCCTGAACCTGATCAACGGCATGTTGATTGTCGGCGTCATTGCACCGGCAATCTGGCTTTGGACCAGGGGCGAGGTCACCGTGGGCGAGGTTGCGGCAGCCACCGCGCTTACCATCCGTCTGAACGGCATGAGCGGTTGGATCGTCTGGGTCACCATCCAGTTATTTGAAAATGCCGGGGTGATCCGGGAAAGCCTGCGGTCGATTGCTGTTGCCCATGATGTTGTGGACAAACCAAACGCCCTTACCCTGACTGTGGAAAGCGCCGATATCCAGGTCGAGAATCTCAGCCATCACTACGGCAAGAATCACGGCGGTCTGGACGGCATCAACCTGACCATTCCCGCAGGGCAGCGTGTCGGCCTTGTGGGGCGGTCAGGTGCGGGCAAATCAAGCCTCGTCAACTTGCTCTTGCGGTTTCGCGATGCCGAAAGCGGGCGCATCCTGATCGATGGGCAATCCGTATCGGATGTCACGCAGGACAGCTTGCGCAAGCATATCGGCATGGTGACACAGGACAGTTCCCTGCTGCACAGGTCGGTGCGCGCCAACATCCTCTATGGCAATCCCGATGCGACCGAAGCTCAGATGATCTCGGCTGCGCAACGGGCAGAGGCGCATGAGTTCATTCAGGATCTGCGCGACCCCGAAGGACGTGCCGGTTACAATGCACAGGTGGGGGAACGCGGAGTGAAACTCTCTGGCGGTCAACGCCAGCGCATTGCGATTGCCCGCGTGATCCTGAAGAACGCCCCGATCCTGATCCTGGACGAGGCCACCTCGGCGCTGGACAGCGAAGTCGAGGCCACCATTCAGGATACGCTCTACGGGGTGATGGAAGGCAAGACCGTGATCGCCATCGCCCACCGCCTGTCGACCATCGCGCAGATGGATCGCATCGTGGTGCTGGACGAAGGCCGGGTGGTCGAGGATGGCAGCCATACCGACCTGCTGGCGGAAAACGGCCTCTATGCCAGCCTTTGGGCACGGCAATCGGGCGGTTTTCTTGGGTAGAGCCCCCGCCGCGCGCACCTGATGTCCTTGGTGCCCCAAACAAATCACCGGATCCGACCCTGCGCCGGGTCCGGCAAGATCGGGGTTTGAATTGACGCCAGGCCCTAGACAACCCAGCGCGCCTGACGCAAAGTGAGATTGGAAACGCGCGAACTCAAAATTTGAATCTTCAGGGAGGCTCTATGAGCCAATTTGAGAGCGAGTCGCGTGCGCAAGTTGACGTTGTTTCTAAATCCAGCGAGCTGCGTATCTTTTTCTTTCTGGCGGTGCTCCTGGCACCCATTCTCAGCTTTGTTCTGGTTGGCGGATACGGATTTCTGATCTGGATGTCGCAAATACTGCTTGGCCCTCCGAGCCACTAAGCCGGAGATGAGCACGCAAGACATGAACCGTAGGAATTTCCTGCGCGGTGCGTCGCAGCCAGCTTTGGCGGTGCAGCGGCCTCCTTGGGTGCGGCAAGACGCCTTGACGAACTGCACCTCTTGCAATGACTGCGTGTCTGCCTGCCCCGAAAACATCCTGAAGCTCGACGATGCGGGCCTACCGATGGTGGATTTCTCGGATACCGGATGCACCTTTTGCGGTGACTGCGCCGCATCCTGCACCCAGGGCGTTTTCGACGCGCAAAGCGAGCCCGCCTGGCAAAACAGCCTGACGGTTTCTGGCGACTGCCTGCTTGCCTCGGGCGTGTCGTGCCAGCTTTGCACGGATTTTTGCGACAGCGAGGCGCTTGTGTTTGACCTCTCCCAACGTCCGGTGGGCGCCTTGAGGGTGGATCACGATAGCTGCACCGGCTGTGGCATGTGCATCGGTGCCTGCCCTGTCACCGCCATCACCCTTGCGCCACTGACCGAAAGGGAGGTCGCCGCATGACCCAGAAAACACATATCTCCAGCCTTCTGATCACCGCGAAGCCGGACCTGGTGCCACAGGTCGTCAACAGCATCACCGACATGCCCATTGCCGAGGTCGCGCATTCCGATGCAGTCGGCAAAATCATCGTGACGCTCGAAACCCCCGATGAAAGCGCCATCGTTCAGGCGCTTACCGATATTCAACTTCTGGACGGCGTTGTCAGCGCCGCCCTTGTCTACCATCACGCCGAAGCCCTGGCTGACGCGTCCGCCCCGTAACCGAACCAGAAGGAAAACTGCCATGGCAGAATTTACCCGTCGCGATGTCATCAAAGCCCAGGCCGTGGCCGCCGCAGCCGCAGCGGCTGGCGTAGCGGTGCCCGCCGCCGCGCAGAACCTTGTCACCGAGGCTGAGCTGACCGAACTGAAATGGTCCAAGGCGGCCTGCCGCTTTTGCGGTACGGGCTGTTCGATCATGGTGGCCACCAAGGCCGGCCGGGTCGTGGCCACCCACGGCGACAGCAAGGCCGAGGTGAACCGCGGCCTGAACTGCGTCAAAGGCTATTTCCTGTCAAAGATCATGTATGGCGAGGACCGCCTGACACAGCCTCTCTTGCGCAAGACCGACGGCGTCTATGACAAGGAAGGGGATTTCACACCCGTCTCCTGGGACGAAGCCTTCGATATCATGGCCGAGAAATGGAAAGCCACGCTGAAAGAAAAAGGCCCGAAAGGCATCGGCATGTTCGGATCGGGCCAATGGACGGTCTGGGAAGGCTATGCCGCTTCGAAACTGATGAAGGCGGGTTTCAGGTCCAACAATATCGACCCCAACGCGCGGCATTGCATGGCCTCGGCCGTGGGTGGATTCATGCGCACCTTCGGCATTGACGAGCCAATGGGGTGCTATGACGATTTTGAGAATGCGGATGCTTTCGTTCTCTGGGGCTCGAACATGGCCGAGATGCACCCCATCCTGTGGACCCGGATTGCCGATCGCAAGTTCAGCCACCCGCATGTCAAGGTGGCGGTCCTGTCGACCTTCAAACACCGCAGTTTCGACCTGGCCGACATTCCAATGGTGTTCACACCGCAAACCGATCTGGTGCTGCTGAACTATATCGCCAATTACCTCATCCAGAACGACGCCGTGAACCAGGATTTCGTTGGTAAACACGTCAATTTCCGCCGGGGTAACACCGATATCGGCTATGGCCTGCGCCCTGAACACCCGCTGGAACAGGCCGCTGAAAACAACGACAAGGCGGGCGGTTCTTCTGAGATGACCTTCGAGGAGTTTGCCGAATTCGTCGCCCCCTACACGCTGGAATACGCTGAAGAGATGTCAGGCGTACCGGCCCACCGGATCGAAGAGATGGCAAAGCTCTATGCCGATCCGGATACCAAGGTCATGTCGCTCTGGACCATGGGCGTGAACCAGCACACCCGCGGCGTCTGGGTCAACAACATGATCTATAATATCCACCTGCTGACCGGCAAAATTTCGACCCCGGGCAATTCGCCCTTCTCGCTGACCGGCCAGCCTTCGGCCTGCGGCACCGCGCGCGAGGTCGGCACGTTTTCCCACCGCCTGCCCGCCGATCTTGTGGTCGCGAACGAAGAACACCGAAAGTTTGCCGAGAAGATCTGGAAACTGCCCGAGGGCACGATCCCTGACAAGGTCGGCGCCCATGCGGTGCTGCAAAACCGGCTGCTGAAGGACAGCAAGATCAATTGCTACTGGGTGCAGGTGAACAACAACATGCAGGCCGCGCCCAACATGATGGAGGAAGGCTATCCCGGCTATCGCAACCCCGACAATTTCATCGTGGTCTCGGATGCCTACCCGACCATCACCGCCGAAGCCGCCGACCTGATTCTGCCCACCGCCATGTGGGTCGAAAAAGAGGGCGCTTATGGCAATGCCGAACGCCGCACGCAATTCTGGCACCAGTTGGTCGATGCGCCGGGGGAAAGCATGTCCGACATGTGGCAGTTGGTCGAATTCTCCAAGCGCTTCACCACCGACGAGGTGTGGGAGGCCGGCATTCTGGACGCCAACCCCGACTACAAAGGCAAGACGCTCTATGACGTGCTCTTTGCCAACGGTCAGGTCGACGCCTTCCCGCTGAGTGAAACCAGCCCGGACTACAACAACCACGAAGCAGCCGCTTTCGGCTTCTACATCCAGAAGGGCCTCTTCGAGGAATACGCCCAGTTCGGGCGCGGTCACGGCCATGACCTGGCCTCGTTCGAGACCTATCACAAGGAACGCGGCCTGCGCTGGCCGGTTGTCGATGGCAAGGAAACGCTGTGGCGCTTCAAGGAAGGCTCGGACCCCTATGCCAAGGCCGGATCGGATTATGATTTCTACGGCAAGCCGGACGGGCGCGCGGTGATCTTTGCCCTGCCCTATGAACCCCCCGCCGAAAGCCCGGATGACGAATACCCCCTCTGGCTGTCCACCGGTCGGGTGCTGGAACACTGGCACTCCGGCTCCATGACCCAGCGCGTGCCGGAACTGTACAAGGCAGTGCCCGATGCGCTCTGTTACATGCACCCTGATGACGCCAAGGCCCAGGGCCTGCGGCGCGGCTCCGAAGTGCGCGTGTCTTCGCGGCGTGGCGCGATCATTACCCGCGTTGAAACCCGTGGCCGCAACAAGCCGCCGCGCGGGCTGATATTCGTGCCCTGGTTCGATGCAAGCCAGTTGATCAACAAGGTGACACTTGACGCGACCGATCCGATCTCGAAACAGACGGATTTCAAGAAATGTGCCGTCAAAGTCGAACCGGTAACGGGGTAACATCATGAAAAAGCTTCTTATTCCCGCCATCATCGCCTTGTCCGTCTCGGCAGCTTTCGCCGAAAACCAGGTCGCCACATTGCGCGGCACTGCTCCTCTGGATGAAAACCCGGATGCCCCGGTCATCCCCAAAGTCGTGAATTCCGATATCCGGCAGGTGCGCAACTACCCGGAACAGCCACCGGTCATTCCGCACAAGATCGATGGCTACCAGATCGACATCAAATACAACCAGTGCCTGACCTGCCACGCCCGGTCGGCGATCGAAGTCAGCCAGGCGCCGATGGTGTCGATCACGCATTTCATGGACCGCGACGGGCAATTCCTTGCCTCGGTCTCCCCCCGGCGGTTCTTCTGCACACAATGCCATGTGCCCCAGTCCGAAGCCCGGATTGAGCTGAAGAACACTTTTGTCGATGTGGATGAGGTTCTGGATTACATTCAGTCCCAGGGCGGGGGTAGCGAATAATGCGCCGAATGATATCGCGATTCTGGCGGGTCATGAGCAAACCCGCAACGCATCTTTCGCTTGGCTTCCTGACGATCGGGGGCTTTGTGATGGGGGTCATCTTCTGGGGAGGGTTCAACACCGCGCTTGAACTGACCAATACCGAGGAGTTCTGCGTCAGCTGTCACGAGATGCGCGATAACGTCTTCGTCGAACTTCAGACCACGGTGCATTATTCCAACGCCTCGGGCGTGCGGGCCACCTGCCCGGATTGTCACGTCCCGCATGCCTGGTCGTCCAAGATCGCCCGCAAGATGGCCGCCTCCAAAGAGGTCTACGGCAAGATTTTCGGCACCATCAGCACCCGCGAAAAGTTCGAGGCCAAGCGGCTGGAACTGGCCAGCCATGAATGGGCTCGGTTCGAGGCAAATGACAGCCTGGAATGTCGCAACTGCCATTCGTCCGAAAGCATGGACATCACCCTGCAAAGCAAACGCGCCTCCGAGGCCCATGAGCGGTTCCTGCTGACCGGAGAGAAAACCTGCATCTCCTGCCACAAAGGCATCGCGCATGAATTGCCGGATATGAGCGAGGCGGCCTGGCACGGGAAAGGCGACCCCAAGCTGGTGCAATCCTACCTCAGCTCGGTCGCCGACTGACGGGTCTGGCCGGGGGCATCCTCCCCCGCGCCACACTCTAAAACGAGCGGTTTACAGACTTGCAGCGCCACGATCAGCGGCGCTGCAAAGCCATCAGGGCGCCGCGGCGATATGTTCGATATCAATCACCGGCCCGGGTTCACCATCCTTGCCGATCGACGAATAAACCGCCGTCACGATCAACGGCGAACTGCTGTCGATCACAACGAAACCGTCAAGGAAATCCCCGTCGACCATCTGCGTTTTCTCCATCAACTCATCGCATTGCACGGCCATCGCCTGCCCGGCGGGCAGCACTTCGCGTTCAGCAATCGGTATGACCTTGCCCGGCTTTTCCCGACCCGGCGGGACTGCAAGCGCCAGCGCCTTGGACAGGCGTGCGGGTTTCTTGCCAGGGTTGAACACGTTCACCGTCGTCGCATAACGCCCAAGGGCAAAATTGACGCTGCGGTCATCGGTGGCGCTGCCGCAGATCACTTTCGCCGGATAGACCGAGCGTTCATTGCCACCACCGCTGCCACCATCGGGGCAAAGGTCGATGATCGTATCGGCCGTTACCGCATTCGTCGGATCCTTGACGCCCACGGTCAGCAGGGTCGGACCGGCGACCGCATCTTCGGGCACCAGAATGTCAAAGCTGGCATCACCCTCCTGATTGGTCACGACACCCGGTTCAATCTTGGCCTCACCCAGATAGGCCATGACCTCGCGACCATTGGCCAGCCCCTTCACCTCGACCCCCATCAGATCACCGGCACAGGCCGGGCCCGCCGTCACGACGCTTGGGAAGTCGGGATCGGGAAAGCCCAGCACGGCAGCCGCGTTCGGCCCCTCATCGACAAAGGTTTCACCATCGCCAAGGTTCACAACCGTCGCCGATTGCACTCGCAACCCATCGGGAAACAGCCTGCCGGTGGTCACATCCAGACCCAGCGACCCAAGGGCGGCGGCGCTGAACGTAAATTCCATGTCCGACGCCAGAACCTGTGGTGGCAACGCATCGGGGCCGTGTTCAGTGACCCGCACATTATGGCCGATGGCCGCGACACCCGGGACATTCTGCACCACCAGCGCGTTCCCCTGTGCCACGCGCACCTGCACCGGACCAACACCGTTTTCATTGGCCTGCGCCAGCACGGCCAGATCAACGCCGGTCAGCGTGGAATTGGGCACCAGCGGCGCAAGCGGTGCGCCGGTCGTGCTGTCATTGTCGGTATCCATCGCCACCAGATGCAGCACCTGATTGGCCCCCAGCGCGCCCTGAAGCCGAATAACCAGCCGCAGGCCCTCGCCGCGTTCGGTATCGTCGACCGCGACGATCTTGCGGATATCCATCAGGTCGGGAATGTTGGCTTCATCCGGGTCACCGCGCCCGTCGATCAGGCCCAGAACATCCCCAGTCCCGGCTGGCGGATCCAGTTGGGTTGAACCTGACAGCCTGTCGCGCGCGGCGTTACACTGGCTTTCGGTAATCAGGATCGTGCCGGCGCCGCTATCCATGATCGACCCGGTGGCATCCCCCGCGGTGGCACATGTCTGATCCGGGTGACAGATACCCAGCTTATGCCCGACCTCATGGCCCAAGGTGCGTTCGGTATTGGCATCGCCCACGAAGGTCGGATCAATGACCGCCAGCGCCGGGCGTTCCAACGGCATGTCGTCGCTGACATCGTCATAGTCCAGCGCAACCCCGGCGACCCCGACCGAGACCGTGTTGTCATTCTCGTCCCGGCCAATGAACCGACCCAGAGACAGCGCCAGCAGGCCCTTCTCCTGCTCGCCCCAGGCCAGGTCGCAATTCTGCCAAAGCTGCCGAAGCTCGGAATAGTCGCGGTCCAGCGCGGTGCCGTCATCCGGCCCGTCCGGCACGCGGATCACCACATCCCCGGGATCGTCGTCATCCAGCAGCGGATCATCGATATCGGCGATCTGCTGATAGTCATCCTTCACGACCCCCGCCGCCGACCGCAGCGTGATCCGGCATTGCGGAATCCAGATGCATTCCGACGCCCGCTCGTGGCGACGCCACAACATGTCCTTGAAACTGGTTTCGCCCACAAGCGACGGATCATCCACCGACGGGGCCCCGATCAGGCCGCACCACCGCAGGCCCACGGCCAGCGCTTCGGTGTCACTGTCCAGCACCTCATCGGCCTTGAGATCGGGCGTACAGGCCTGCGCCTCGGCGGGGCGTTGCGGCGCCGAAATGGCCATTACAGTGGCCGAGCATAACAGCGCAAAAAGCTTTGAAGATTTCATTGTCATGGGAAAACCTCATCAATCGAAATGGAAAATGCAGTCTTTTAAAAACAACCTAGGATAGCATAATTTGGCGCGTTTGGATACGTGCCCGCTGCACAGGCAGCCCGCCCAGCCCAGAGGGCGAGGCCAGCACATATGCCCGTTTCTTCTCTTTCAGGTTTTGCAACCGCGCGGTGACCCTGGCCGTACGCTCTGTATCACCGGGCCAAGGCGCGCATCCGATCCAAGGGGCTTCAACCCTCGTGGAACACCGGCTCCCGCTTCTCCAGACACGCGGCCATCCCCTCGCGCTGCGCCGGTAAACCATAGAGCGCATGATAGATCTGCCGCTCATACCGCGCGCCCGTCTCAAGCGTGCTTTGGTCGGTCATGTTCACGCAAGCCCTTGCCATCTGGGCAATATCCCGGGGATAGCCCGCAATAGTGTGCGCGGTTGCCAAGGCGACATCATCCAGATCGCCGGCAGGCACGACCCGGCTGACCAACCCCATCTGCAAGGCCTCGGCGGCGTCGATCATGCGCCCTGTCAGGATCATGTCCATGGCCCGCGCCCGACCGACCAGCCGGGTCAATCGCTGGGTGCCGCCGATGCCGGGAATGCAGCCGATCCTGATCTCGGGCTGGCCGAATTTGGCGGTCTCCGCGGCGATGATAAGGTCGCACATCATCGCCACCTCGCATCCCCCGCCCAGCGCATATCCGCCGACCGCCGCGATTTTGGGCAGGCGCAACGCAGCAAACCTGTCCCATCCGGCGAAAAAATCGCGCGCCTGCATGCTGGTGTAATCCTGCACCGCCAGCTCGGCGATATCGGCCCCCGCCGCAAAGGCGCGCTCATTCCCGCTCAGGATCAGACACCCAATACCCGCCGCGCCATCAAACCCGGTGGCGGCATCCAGCACCTCCTCCATCACCTGGGTGTTAAGCGCATTCAACTGCTTCGGGCGGTTGAAGCGGATCATGGCGACCCGCCCTTCGGTTTTCACATTGATCGTTTCATACATCTCAGCTGTCCCAGATCGCGCCATAGGCGGGAATGCCCAGGCTTTCCATGTCATACACGACCTTGCGGGTCAGCTTCTGGTTCGAGATGACGATCACCGCCTCGGCCCCGCTTTCACGTACCGCCTGCAAGGCCAGCGCCGACAGGTTCGGCTTGCCCTCTTCATCGGTATCCCAGATCAACGGATGCTCGGTATGCGCCTCGATCTCATCGACCAGCGCGTCGCCATAGGTCTTGCGCGGACTGCGGGTGGACCAGATCAGGCGATTGGGCACTTCCCCCGCCAAGAGATGCGGCAGGATTGGCCCGATACCCGACCCGGTGCCGACATAGACCACCCTCCTGAACAGCACCTCGATCCGGGCGACACCGCTGGTGGTGATGCCCTTGACCCAGACCTTATCAGGCGGCGATGAAATGAAATCCCCGGTCCAGTCCCCGGCCCGGGAAATCGCCAGCCGGTAGCCCGAGGCACCCGGGGCAGGAATATTGGCAAAGGAATGGTATTCACCAAACGGTGTATGGCTGATCGCGTTCGAACTGCCCGGAAAAGGGGTGTCGCCGTAATCGAACCGCGCCAGCACCGCGTGATCAGATGGTTTGACGATCTCGACATCCACCTTCTTCAGGCTCAACCACGGCGAGATTATCGACAGCGTGATCAGGCACAGCATCCAGAACGCCGGGGTTTCGGTCAACACACCACCCATGTCGCGCGTGATCGAAACGGTCTGCGCCCAGAAAAGACCCAGCACCGTCCACCCGGCAAACCGGTGGATTTTTTCAAACGCGTTGTGAAACCGCGCCCGGATCGGGCCGATCGCGGACACGATCATCAGCACCATCAGCGCCACCATTGCCGCACTCAGCCCAAGGGTCAGGTCCGACGGCAGAACCGCGCCATTTAACCGGTTTGCACCCATCGCAAACAGCAAAAAGGCAAACCAGATCGTGCCGGCGACCGTCCCACCGGAATGCAGCCCGCCAAAGTGAAACACCTTGCCCGCGCCCCAGCGGATCCATAGCGGCCAACTGACCGGCACCCGCGTCGCAAGCCAGAACAAGGCATTCACAACCCGTTGCTGGCGGATCAGGATGCCCAGAGACAGGTTGATCAGCGCCATGTCGGCAATCGGCGCCAGCGCATAGGCCCCATCCGCACCCCAGCGCCCGTCGCGCAGGCCGGTCGCAAAAACAAACAGGTTTACCGCCGCCACGATAAAGGCAAGGCGACGATACTCCATGAACGCGGGATGGCGCGTGATCCGCCGCCAGTTCAGCCGCTTGCCGGTGACATTCGTGGTCTGGGTCGTCATTGCGCCTGCTCCCCTGTTTGCGTCGCGAAATGCTCTTGCGCGCGTTTCAGCAACAGCCGCTTGTCAAGCTTGCCGCGCGGCGTCCGGGGCAATGCCGCCACCGGCAATACCGCGGCCGGGCTGCAATAATAGGGCAGACGTTCGGCCACCTCGTGGGCGGCCTTTTTCGGACAGGCCGTCGCCGGAGAGATAAAGCTGACCAGCGTCCGGTTGTCATATTTCAGCGTCACCGCCTGTTGGCAGCAATCCGAGGCTTCGAGCGCGCTTGAAACCCCGTCCAGCTCCACCCGAAAGCCGCGAATTTTCACCAGATCGTCAACCCGGCCGAAATGCTCCAGCGCGCCATCCTCGGTCCAGCGGCCCAGATCGCGGGTGCGAAACATCATGTGGCCGGGACGGAACGGATCGGGGCGGTACCGCTCAGCAGTCAGGTCCGGGTTCGCCAGATACCCGGCTGTCACGCAATCGCCACCGGCCCACATCTCGCCCTTGTGGCCGATGGGCACCGGGCGCAAATCCTCGTCCAGAACATAGACCGTGTTGTTGGGCGTCGGGCGACCGATGGTCAGGATCGGTTTATCCGGCCGATGCGGATCCGCGGTATTGATGATCGTCGTCTCGGTCGGACCGCAGGAATTGTAGAACATGCAGAAGCCGGACCAGGTATCCGCCAGGGGGCGCGGGCACGGCTCCCCGGCGACAGCCGCCACCTGCACTTGCCGGCATCGGCTGGCGTCAAGCGAATTCAGGATCGACGGGGTTGCGATCAACACATCGACCATCTCGGCGGTTTCCTGAATCGATGTGCCGCGAATGACAAGGGTTGCACCGTTTGACAGCGCACCCAGCGTCTCCCACGCGGCCATGTCAAAGGCGATGGACAGGATCTGCCCGACACGCCGCCCCGGGGCCATGCCCAGATCACCGGGCGCGGTCAGCAGGATGTTGGCCAGGTTTGCATGGGTTACCTGAACCCCATTCGGCACGCCCGTGGTGCCCGATGTAAAAAGGATCATCGCCACATCCTCCGGTCGCGCCGGAGAAGTCATCGTGGCGGTCACGGGCTGGTCTTGTGCGGCGTGTTGCAGGACCTGGTCAATCGCAATCAGGGTCTGGCCCGCATCAACCGGCACCAGATCAGCCATCTCGCTGAGGGTCAGGATGACATTTGCCCCGGTCACCCCGGCGATATGGCGCAGCGTTTCCGCCGGGGCCACGCCGACATGCTGGGGCACATAGGCCGCGCCCAGCTTCATGATCGCGGTAATGCCGATCACCATTTCAAGCGATCGCCGCAGGTAAAGGCAGACCGCGTCGCCCCGCCGGACACCCTGCGCGCACAACACATCGGCAAGCCTGTCCGACGCCAGATCAAGCGCGCGGTAGCTCAGGCGCTGGCCCGCCGCCTCGGCCGCCACAGCGTCGGGCTGGGTCCGCAATTGATGCAGAAGTGCGGCGGCAATCGTCGGGAAACGCGGGTCCACTTTCGGCCCCCAGCCAAACCTGTGAAACCGGTCATGATCAAGCGCGCTGAGCATCGCAAGCGGATCGTGCTCTGCCGTCTTGGCGGCGCGGGCGCCACTCAGGGGGTGAAATTCTTTCAGGTCGCTGGCGGTAATGTTCTGCATGGCACTTTCTTTCGGAGGATTGAGGTGCTATTTTTGGTAATGGGAAAATTTCCCACCGCCAATTCACATTACTTTGAAGAGCACTCACAAAACCGTTGGAAGAATTACTTAAGTGTTAATGCTAGAGCGATAGGGCGCCAAAGAGACTTCAGATGACACGCGAACCGACCGATCCTTTTGAAACCGCGCTTGCCGCGTTGCTGGAACCGCTGGCGCGGGCGATGGTTGCCCGTGGCGTGACGATCGGCACCGCCTCCGAGGCGCTGAAAAAGGCGCTGCTCCAGGCGGCGCTGGCCACGTCCGAAGACGAAGTAAGCGATAGCCGCGCAAGCCTGCTGACCGGCATACATCGCAAGGATATCAAACGCTTGCGCCAATCGGATGGTAACCTACCGGCGCGCCGGTCCTGCAATGCCGCAGCACTTGCCATCAGCCACTGGGCCACCGATCCGGACTACCAGGAAGCCTCAGGCGCCCCCCGCGACCTGCCCCGCCAGGGGGATAAAACCGGCCCCGGTTTCGATGATCTGGTCCGAAAAGCCCGCATTGACATGGCCGCGGGCACGGTGTTGCAAGCCCTGCTGGATCAGGAAATCGTCACCCCGACAGACGACGACACCTATCGCCTTCTGACGCACGCTTTCTTGCCGAAGGCCGGTAATAATGAGCAGGTCGCTGCTTATCAGGCGACGCTTTCGCCGCATCTGATGGCCTCAACCCACAACCTGCTATCAGGTCAGAATGAAGAACGGTACTTTGACCGCGCGGTGCGCTATTCACATCTGTCCGACCACTCTGTCGAAGAACTGCGCAAGACCGCCAGCGCCCGGGCACAGGACCTGCTGCAAGAGATCAACGCCCTGGCCCGGAAATTGCAGGATCGCGATGACGAAGATGGCAGCGATGGCCAGTTCGTGCTGGGCGCCTATATCCTGCCAACACGACCCGCTGACAAGGATGAGTAACGTGGTCCTGCGCCTTGTCATCCTGCAACTGGTATTCTTGCTGCTTGCCCCCCTCTCCACCGCGCAGGAGGACGAGCGTGAAGGCGGCATCATCGGCACCGGCATCGTCGGAACGATCACCCATCTGGGCAGCATCTTCGTGAACCGCCAGCATATCTTTATCGACGATGCGCTGCCCGTGACCGGTGCCGTCCCGCCCCGCAGCGCCGGTGCATTGCGCGTGGGTCATGTGGTGTCCGTAGTCGTGCGCCCCGACGGTGACAAATGGCGCGCGCGGCATATCCGGCAGATCCTGCCCCTGGTCGGTCCGGTCGAGGCGATCGGCCAGGGCACGCTTACCGTGATGGGAACATCCGTTAAACTCGATGAACCGGACCCCCGCCTGCAAATCGGCGACTGGGTTGCCGTCAGTGGCCTGTGGCAAGGGCAGGCTGTTCGCGCCTCGCGGGTCGAACCTGTCCCCGATGCCGACCGGACAGCCCGCCTCAGCGGCACCTATTTCGGTACCGACAAGGATGTCCGCGATGTGGTCGGCGGCACCGTGATCACGGGTATCAAGACCCAACATCTGAAATCGGGCGATCTGATACGGGTTTTCGGCCAGCCGGTCCCGGGCGGCATCAATGCAACCCGGCTGGAATCCAACTTGTTCGATACCACGGTCGGCATCATTCAGGCCGAAGGCTATTTCTCGGCCCCGCGCCCGGACGGGCTCTATACGATATTGGGTACCGGCCTTGTGGCCTATACCGACCAGCCCAACATGGTGGATGCGGTCAAACGGACCGTGCTGTGTGGCAGGGATGGCGATCTTGGAAATCCGACGATTGCCCTTGATGACATGGAAAATGCGAACGCTCTCCTCGGTCGACTGGGCTGCACGCCCTAGGGTCACACGCACCGGCATCTTTTACCGCACCAGCCTGTCAGTTGGCGGCGTATCGCGACGACGCCCCAACCATGTCCGATCTTGACGGCCCGCACCAACGGCGTTTCTTCTGGGCAAGGCCGTCAAACACAAGGGATAGAGCATGGGATCAGTTCTGTATGAAAAAGACGGGCGGATCGGGCGGATCACGCTCAACCGGCCCGAGGTGATGAACGCGATCAACGATGACCTGCCGCGCGACCTCGCCGCTGCGGTGGCAAAGGCCGATGCTGACCGCGATGTCCATGTGATGGTCCTGTCCGGCGCGGGCAAGGCGTTCTGTGCCGGCTACGATCTGGCCCATTACGCCGAAGACCCGCACAACAAACTGACCCAGGACATGCCGTGGGATCCGATGCAGGATTTCCAGTTCATGTGGGCCAACACGCAGGCCTTCATGAGCCTCTTTCAGGCCATGAAACCGGTGATCTGCAAGGTGCATGGCTTTGCCGTCGCGGGCGGGTCCGACATCGCGCTCTGCGCCGACCTCACGATCATGGGCGACAATGCGAAGATCGGCTATATGCCCAGCCGTGTCTGGGGCTGCCCGACTACCGCCATGTGGGTGCATCGCCTAGGCCCGGAACAGGCCAAGCGGATGATGTTCACCGGCGACAAAGTGTCAGGGATTGAGGCCGCCAAGATGGGGCTGGTGCTGAAATCCGTGCCCGATGACCAACTCGATGCCGAAGTCGACGCCTTGGCCACCCGCATGGCCACGGTGCCGATCAACCAGCTTGCCATGCAGAAGATGGTGATCAATGCCGCCATCGAGGCGCAGATCAACCAGACCCAGAGGCTGGCGACCGTGTTTGACGGCATCACACGGCATTCGCCCGAAGGCATGAACTTCAAGGCGCGGGTAGAGGATGTTGGCTGGAAACAGGCGGTGCAGGAACGGGACAACGGCACGTTTGACTGGACCAGCAACAAACCGATCCCGCCCGAGTGAAAGCACCACCTGCACAACCGGTGCATCAGATAGGCGCGCGACCGCCTCACCAATAAATCCCAAAGCTCAGGGGCGGTCCCGGCACCTCATCGTGACCCCTAGTGCCCCCCCGCGAAACCCTCTAAGACACCCTTCATGAAAACCGATGCAGATATCGCCAACGCTCGCTTCGTGCCCGGCACGGTGCACAAGCGCGATATCTTTTCCGAAACCATTTCCGGAACGCTAGATGGCATTCCCGACTTCCCCGTAGTCCTGCGCAAGCTGGACGGGGTGCCGTTCTATGCCCGTCCGATTGCATGGTATCTCGCCCGCAAAGAGATCAAGGGCCTGCGCGCCGTGCAGGGGATCGAAGGCACCCCGCTGCTGGTGCGCGTCAACAAGACCGGCCTGCTGCGCAGTTGGACGCAAGGCACGCCGCTGCAACTGGCCAAACCCACCGATCCCGGCTGGTATCGCGACGCCAAACGCCTGCTGCGGCAGATGCGCCGCGCGGGCGTCACCCATAACGACATCGCCAAACCACAGAACTGGCTGATGACGCCGGATGGCCGCGCTGCCGTGATCGACTTTCAACTGGCCTCGGTGCATCGCCGCCGCGGCACGCTCTTTCGCACCATGGCGCGCGAAGATCTGCGCCACCTGCTGAAACAGAAACGCGCCTATGCCCCCGATCTGCTGACACCTTCCGAAATCCGGATGCTTGCGACCAAGGCCCTGCCCGCGCGCATCTGGATGGCGACCGGCAAGCGGCTCTATAATTTCATTACCCGCCGGTTGATGAACTGGTCCGATGGCGAAGGCACCGAAGATCGCATTTCCCGCGATGGCCCGGCGCTGATCGCGGCGCTGACCGCCCATGACCGGGTCAGCGACGTGGCACTTCACACCTACGCGCTGCCCGCCAAGGGCGTGGGCCTCTATGCCTTCGTGGAAACCGATCTGAGCAGCCGCGATCTCACCGCGCTCGCGCCCGAGCCCAAGCCCGAGCTGATCCAGCCCGTCACCGCCCTGCCCCGGACCGAAGACGGCCATTTGCGGGACGATGCGCTCAACCTGATCGCAACCAACCGCCTGGACGAGCTGGAATTACTGCAATCCGATGATCCGGCCCTCGCCGCCCAACTGGCGCCAATCATCGCCGGGCGGCTCAACCTGACCGACCGGGTGCTGCGTGCCTGACCGCGCGGCCTGTTAATCCCGCATCTGCCGGCAAAAATACCTACGTAATACCGACAAAATACCGACGTGATACCGACAGGGGTTTTGCCTTGTTAACCAATGGATTAGCAGTGATTCGCCGCTAAAACGGTACCGGTGCCTTGAAGGACATGCCGCGCCCGCTTTCCGGATGCGAGATTCGAAGCTCCTTAGAATGCAGCATCAGGCGCGGATGGTCCGCCGCCACACCGGTCGCATATAGTGGATCGCCCAGAATGACATGGCCCAGGGCCAGCATATGCACCCGCAACTGATGGCTCCGCCCGGTCTTGGGGGTCAGCTTCACCCGGGTCTCGTCATCGCCATAGCGCATCACCCGCCAATCGGTCTCGGCGGGTTTGCCGGTCTCATGGCATACCTTCTGCAACGGCCGGTTCGGCCAGTCCACGATCAGGGGCAGATCGACAGTGCCGGTCTTTGGCTCAAGATGCCCTGAAACCCTTGCAATATAAGTCTTTTTCGTGGCGCGCTTTTCAAACTGCATGCTCAGGTTTCGCTGCGCATGGGGCGTCAGGCCAAACACCATCACGCCGGATGTGTCCCGGTCCAGCCGATGCACCAGCAACGCCGTCGGGAACGCCTCCTGCACCCGCGACAGCAGGCAATCCGCCAGACGCGCCCCCTTGCCCGGCACCGACAATAGCCCCGCAGGCTTGTCCACCACGACGATCTCGTGATCTTCGTGCAAAACGTCAAGCGGCGTATCGGGCGGGCAGTAATCAGACATGCCCGCCGCATACACCAACATCACGGCTGCCACCAGTCCCGAGGACGACGCCGGAGGCGGAAGACGAGAGATCAAGCGCGGGCCGCTGGCCCGCACAATTTAATAACGTTTTCTAGGCCTTAGCGCGTTCACCCTTGGGGTCATACATCGGCTTCAGCGACGCCTCCGCCTTGACTCGCGTCCCCGCCACGTCGATCTCATAGCTCGATGCCAGCACCTGCTCGGCGCTCTCTCCCTTGCACGGCACATATCCCATTCCCATCGCCGCCCCCAGGTGGTGACCATAGTTGCCCGATGACAGATATCCCACAATCTCACCGTCCCGCAAAAGCGGTTCATTGTGATACAATAGTGGTTCAGGATCAGTCAGTTTGAACTGTACCATCCGGGCCGCAAGCCCCTCGTCCTTCTTCCTCAGAACCGCATCACGACCCATGAAATCAGGCTTGGCGGTCTTCACGGCAAAGCCCAGGCCGGCCTCCAGCACATGATCCTCGCAGGTGATGTCATGGCCGAAATGACGGAACCCCTTTTCGATCCGGCAACTGTCCATCATGTGCATCCCGCATAGCTTCATGCCATGCGCCTGCCCGGCCTCATGCAGTACCTCGAACGCATGGCCTGCCATGTCGGAGCTCACATAGATTTCCCAGCCCAGCTCACCCACATAAGTCACCCGGTGCACACGGGCGCCGCCAAAGCCCAGCTCGATCTCCTGCGCGGTGCCGAAGGGATTGACATCGTTGGAGAAATCATTGGGTGACACCGCCTGCAAGACCTCACGCGCCTTCGGCCCCATGACAGCCAGAACACCCTCACCGGCGGTCACATCGGTGATCGCCACGTTGAAATCACCCTTGTGCCGCATCATCCAGGTCTGGTCGGCCAGTCGTGTCGCGGCGGGTGTCACCACCAGATAAACGGTCTCAGACAGGCGCGTCACGGTCACATCCGCTTCAATCCCGCCGCGATTGTTCAGAAACTGGGTATAGACGATCTTGCCCACAGGCACCGAATAGTCACCACCGCCCACATGGTTCAGGAAGGCTTCCGCATCCGGACCTTCGACCCTGATCTTACCAAAGGACGACATGTCATACATGCCCACACCGGTACGAACCGCATTATGCTCAGCAGCGGCATTGTCGAACCAGTTCTGGCGGCCCCAAGTATATTGGTATTCGCGTTCCTGGCCCTCATTGGCGAACCAGTTGGCGCGCTCCCATCCGGCAATCTCTCCCATCACAGCACCCTGCTCCAACAGGTGATGATGGAACGGTGTGCGGCGCACCCCGCGCGCCGTGCGCTTTTGCAGATAGGGGAAGTGATCAGCGTAGAGCAGACCAAGCGTTTCTTTCGACCTTTCAAAGAGATAGTGCTTGTTGCCCTGGAACGGCTGCATCCGCGAAATATCGACATCACCCAGATCAAACGGCTTTTCACCGCTATCCATCCACTGGCTCAGCGCATGGCCCGCACCGCCGGCCGACTGGATCCCGATCGAGTTGAAACCAGCCGCCACCCAAACATTATCCATCTCGGGCGCAAGCCCCAGGTGATAGGCGTCATCGGGGGTAAAGCTCTCGGGTCCGTTGAAGAAGGTGTGAATCCCCGCTTCGGCCAGCAGTGGCATGCGGTTGCAGGCCGCTTCGAGAATGGGTTCGAAATGGTCGAAATCCTCGGGCAACTGGTCAAACTCAAAACTCTCGGGAATGCCATTCATACCCCAGGGTTTCGAATTGGGTTCAAACGCGCCCAGCAGGATTTTCCCTGCATCTTCTTTGTAATAGGCGCATTCGTCGGGCACGCGCAGAACCGGCAATTGCCCCAATCCGCTGATGCCTTCCGTGACGATATAAAAATGCTCACAGGCATGCAGCGGTACGTTCACGCCTGCCATGCGGCCAACCTCGTGGCCCCACATGCCCGCGCAATTGACGATCATGTCACAGGCAATATGGCCCTGCTCCTGCCCGTCATCACTGGCCCAGTCCACACCGGTGACACGGCGGCCATCGCGGGCGATCCCGGAGACCTTGACGCGTTCCTTGACCAGCGCCCCGTTCTGCCGTGCGCCCTTGGCCAGCGCCAATGCGATATTCGCGGGATCGGCCTGCCCGTCGGTGGGCAGCCAGACACCGCCGGTCACGTCCTCAAGATTGATATGCTCGTAGCGTTCCTTGACCTCTTTCGGCGACAGCTCCTCTACCGGAACGCCAAAGGCTCGGGCCATGGCCGCCTGCCGGAACAGCTCTTCCCGACGCTCGCCCGTCAGCGCAACCGAGACGGAACCGCCTTGCCGCAACCCGGTGGCAACCCCGGTTTCCTCTTCAAGCCCCTTGTAAAGCTCAGCTGAATAGCGCGCCAGTTTGGTCATGTTCGACGATGCCCGAAGCTGCCCGATCAGACCTGCCGCGTGCCAGGTGGTACCGCTGGTCAATTGCTTGCGCTCCAAGAGCACGACATCCTTCCAGCCCATCTTGGCCAGGTGGTACGCCACCGAGCAGCCTACGACTCCGCCGCCTATGATGACCACGCGCGCCTGTGAGGGAAGTTCCATGTCTTAGTCTCCTGTCAAACTTGGCAAAAATCGCGCAATGCGACAGCCGATATTCTGGATGATAGAGGCCAATTTAGCGAAACGCGGGCTGGCTACCCGGCGCGATCCGTCAGACAATCTGTGATTTTCAACATCTCAACCGGAATCCGGCGTGCCCATCCGCTGTTGTTTTCGCGCGGCCTGCGGTGTCAAACCAAACTGCGCCCGGTAATGCGGGGTAAAACCGCTGGGAAAACCGCAAGCCAAGGCGATCTCGTTAATCGGCATCGAAGTGTTCAGAAGCAGGTTATTCGCCTTGTTGAGCCTGAGGGCCCGGTAATATTCAGCCGGACGGCTGGCCAACTTGTCGCGAAAACGCCGTTCCAGTGAACGCGAGGAAACCCCGACCAGACGCACAAGCTCTGCGATCGGCAGCGGCTCTTCGATATTGGCCTGCATCAGCGCGATACATTCATCAAGTTCCTTGTCACCGGTCAGCGCCACGCTGCTGCCCCCAAAGGGTTGCAGCGTGCCCAGGTCGCGAATGCGGTCATGCAACAAAACATCCGCAACCGCCGTAACCGTGGTGGATGGGATATGCCGCGCCATGATGGTCAGCACCATATCCACGGTCGATCCCATACCGGCGCTGGTGGTGATCTGACCCTGTTCCGTCGCCAGCACATGAGACGTCTCTTCAAAGTCTATCTGTTCCTGCAATACCGCGCGATTTTCCCAATGGGTGGTCATACCTGTATCGCCACGCTCGCCAATATAGCGGCTGGCGGCTTCGGCCAGCAAAATGACCTTGGTACCGCGGCTGACATAGGTGTCGATGACCCGCCCCATCGACAGCGCCGGATGCGCCGGATCAGAATTTCCAAGAGCAAAGACATAGTCCGCTTCGGGGTACGATTCAAAGGGCACCGTTTCCACAACCGCGTCTGACGGGCAGGCCACGGGGCCGCCCTCGGCCGAAAGGCTGCGCCAGGTAAATACCTGTTTCAGCATGATCCGGTTTGCCAGTCGTAACTGGTCGACGACGCCCGCATATTCGGTCAGCACAAAACCCTCTGTTAACAACAGATCGACATGGACTGGTCTGACTTCGGGTTTCGTCATCTCATAACCTTAAACGATCTGATGCCCGTTTGCTTTCAGCTGTCGCGAAAGCTCGGCAATGTGATCCGGCCCCACCTCACAGCACCCACCCACGATTGTGGCACCCTGCCCGATCCAGCCCTGGACAAATTCTGCATAGGCAAGCGGTGTCAGATCGATGCGCGCCTCAAGTGCATCGACGGTTGGTTTATCTTCCAGAAAACCATCGCTGATATGGGTAAAGCCATTGGCATAGGCACCAAAAGGCTTGTCAAATCCCCTGATGATATCCAGTGCCGCCGTCACCGCTTCGGGGCGCGAACAGTTGACCAGCACCGCATCGGGCTGATGCACCTGAACCAAGGGCAACAATCCTTGCAGGTCTTCGCCCGAACGCAGTTTGGTGCCGTCCTCATCGTCTACGGTCACCGCCAACCAGACAGGCTTGCCCGCCTGGGCAACGCCACGCAAAACGCCTTCGGCATGTTCCAGCGACGACACGGTCTCTATCAAAAAGAAATCCACCCTGTCTTTCATAAGCTCCACAAGCTCTGCAAAGGCCGGCGCTGCCGTCTCGGGTGGCAGGCAGATATCAGGCCTGTAGGACGCCTCCAACGGGCCAAGTGCCCCCGCGATCCGACCTGCACCACCATTCCCAGCGCATGCGGATTCGGCCTCGTGCAGGGCATTTTCCACCAAATCCGGCATCAGTTCAGGGTCAAGATCAACCTTCCGCAACCGATCGCGATGCACGCAATAGGTGTTAGTTGTCGCAATCGTGGCACCGGCACGGAAATATTCCTCATGCACCTCCTGCACCATACCGGGATGATCCATCATTACCTGGATCGACCAAATCGTTGTGGGCTTATCGCCGGAACGTTTCATCAACTCCTGTCCGATTGAACCGTCCAGCAATGTGATCTGCGTCATGGGTATTTCTCCGCGAATGTCGTCTGTTGTGGACGTTTGTGCCCTTGGCAAAAGCATCAACCAAATTTGTGCAACATTAGATTATGGCAGCGCATCAGGGCAAAAGAACCAGTTTCCCGGGATAGACCTTTGCCGCGAAATCTGCCTGAGCGTCGCCAATCTGCCTCAAAGGATATGTCTTGGATACAAGCGGGCGGATTTGTCCGGTATTGATCAGATCGACCAGCGCGGTAAAACTTTCGGCGGGCTGATAGGTCACCCCGAAAATCGTCAGGTCATTGAGGTAGATCGTCCGTAGATCAGCCTCTACCATCGGTCCGGCAATCGCACCTGCGGTGGCGTATCGCCCTCCGGGTTTCAACGCATCGATCAACTTGCCCCAATCGGGGCCGCCGACCAGATCAATTGCAACATTGATTGTATGCGGACCCGGCGTTTCACCGCGACCCAGCACTTCGCTGGCCCCGGCAAGACGCACGGCATCGGCCTTTTCACCGCTCGCCTGCGCGATCACCTTGGCACCACGCAATGCCGCAAGTTGCACCGCTGCCAGTCCGACACCGCCAGAGGCGCCCGTAATCAGCACCGTTTCGCCGTCAGCCACCGATGCGCGGTCGATCAACGCCATCGCTGTGCCAAAGGCACAAGGCATCGCACCAATCTCGACATCAGTCAGCAGTGAGGCACTTACATCATGAAGCCGATCCGCGGGAACCTTGCAATATTGCGCAAACGCCCCGTCATATTCCGATCCAATGACATCTATTGCCACCGGATTTTCAGAGGTTGGTACCGGTTGATTGGTACCACATGTCACCCGCATACCCGGCGAGAATGCCGTGACATCCGCGCCGGTCGAAACGACTTCACCGCAAAGGTCCGCCCCCTGAATACGCGGAAACTTCAGCGCACCCGACCAGCCGCCGCTATCGATATCATCAACGGCACCGCCGGTATCCGTCGCCCCGGTCACAGACTTCGAATACCAGCCGGTGCGGGTGTTGATATCGGTGTTGTTCACACCGGCGGCCAATACCTTTACCAGCACGTCCCCGGCACCGGGTACCGGCACCGGGATGTCCTCACGCCATTCCAGTGCCTCTGGCCCGCCGTGACGTGTCAGATAAACACCGGACATGGTGGCGGGTATGGTCACGCCCTGATCCTTTCGTTCTGCGGATCCCATAGCGGTTGATCCGGCTGCACCACAGCCTTGCATCTCTCACCGTAGATTTCCACCTCAAGCTCGGTCCCCGGCTCCGCCAGATCGGCCCGGACCATTGCCAACGCGATGCTGGCATTCACCCGATAACCCCAGGCTCCGCTGGTGGTTTCCCCGACCACTTCGTCGCCCTTCCAGATCGTCGACATATAGGGCGCGTCAGCCTCCTTGGCGTCAACGATCAGGGTCGAGAATGCCTTGCTGCGTCCTCGTTGTTTTTCGGCCAAAAGGGCGGCCTTACCGTTGAAATCCTGCGGCTTGTCGAACTTTACAAACCGATCATGACCACCTTCAAGAAGTGAATAATCCGTGCTCAGGTCGCCTTTCCACGCGCGGTATCCCTTTTCGATCCGCAGAGAATTGAGCGCATACATTCCAAAAGGTGTCGCCCCCGCGTCAAGAATTGCCTCGTAGATCGCAGGCATCACAGCGTTTTCGGCATGCACCTCCCATCCCAGTTCCCCGGCAAAGGAAACCCGGGCAAGAAAGGCTTTCTGGCCGGCAACCGTGCAATGCTGATGCGTCAGCCAACCCAGCGACAGGTCGGCGTCGGTCAGCCCTGACAGGATCTCACGCGATTTGGGGCCAGTCACGATCAGCGCCGAACGCTCGGTCGTGGTCTCATTGATCGTCACGCCATTGGGAACCGACTGACGCAACAGATCACCGTCATGCCATTGCGCGGTGGCAGCGGTGATCAACACAAAGCTGTCCTCTGCCAGGCGTATGCACGAGAATTCCGTCAGGATGTGACCCCGGCTATCCGCAACGTACACAAGGTTCATCCGGCCAATCTTGGGCAGGCCACCGGTCACGAAACCGCGTAGCCACTCGTCAGCACCCTCGCCCTGCAACCAGAACCGGCTAAAGCCCGGCAGGTCCAGAACGCCACAACCGTCGCGTACCGCTTCACATTCGTCTTTGACGCGCTGTTCCCATGGGCCGCTACGATTCCACGTCTGGGTGCTTTCCTCGGACGTATCGTCACCCGGCTTGGCAAACCAGTTGGCGCGCTCCCAGCCGTTGTAACTTCCCATCACGCCGCCCAATTCGCGTATTTTCGCATCGTTCGGGCTGAGCTTTTTGTCCCGTCCTGCGGGCCATTCATGATGCGGGAAGTGCATTGCATATTCATGGCCATAGGTTTCAAGCGCCTTGGCCAGGCAATAATCATGATCGGCGTAGTCCGTGTAACGCCGTGGATCGACCGCCCACATGTCACGTTCTGTTTCGCCATGCATGATCCATTCCGACAGCACCTTACCGGCGCCACCCCCCTGCGCGATCCCGAAGGTAAAGCTGTGGCCTTCAAAGGCATTCTTTACACCGGGCATCGGGCCAATCATTGGCAGTCCGTCAGGCGCATAGGGTATCGGGCCGTTGATATTGCGACCAACACCGGCTTCGCCCAGTAGTGGCATGCGCGCCATCGCGTCTTCGATATACCACTCCAGACGTTCCAGATCGTCAGGATAGAGCTGGAAACTGAAATCATGGGGCATCGGATCGTCGGGCGTCACCCAATGCGCCTTGCAGTTCCGCTCATAAGGGCCAAGGTTCAGCCCACTTTTTTCCTGACGCAGATAATAGGACGTATCCACATCCCGGATCATGGCAACCTTTTTGCCGTTTTCCTTGCTCCAGGCTTCCAGTTCGGCGATTGGCTCGGTCAGGAAGTATTGGTGCGACATGACCACCATCGGCACCGTGCGCCCGCCGAAGGGTTTGAACATCTCACCCACACGCTGCGCGTAATACCCTGCGCAGTTGACAACATACTCACAGCGGATTTCACCTTTCTCGGTTTTGACAATCCACTCGTCGCCATCTTTGTCGAGGCCGGTTACCGGGCAGAAACGCTCGATCCGACCACCGGCCTGACGCGCCCCCTTGGCCAGCGCTTGCGTCAACTGCGCCGGATCGATGTCACCATCCAGCGGATCCCACATGCCACCTTCCAGGTCATGGGTTGCCATGAAGGGATTATATTGGAGAAGCTCTTCTGGCGTGCAGATATCCATCTGAAGGCCCTGATAACGGCCCATCCCGGCCACGCGCTCGAACTCTTGCATGCGCTCTTTGCTATGTGCCAAACGTATCGAACCGGAGACATGGTAGTTCATCGGATAATCGACGTCTTCACCCAATGTGCGATACATTTCGGCCGAGTAGCGCTGCATGTTCATGATCGCCCAGGAACCGGCAAAGTTGGGCACATTGCCCGCCGCATGCCAGGTCGAACCCGCTGTCAACTCGTTCTTTTCCAGCAGGATGCAGTCTTTCCAGCCGGCTTTGGCCAGATGATACAGGGTCGAGGTGCCCACGACGCCGCCGCCGATGATCACCACGCGGGCTGTTGATGGAAGGTCAGCCATTTTTTGGTCTCCGTTGTTCTAGTGTTCGATGTTTCATTGTTCGGTCTGATCTGGCGGTGCGATGCCAGTCAGGATTTTTCATGTTGTGGCAGGCCATCGGCGATCTCGTAATAGTCACCTTTGTCTGCAACAAAGATATGGCTCTCTAGCCTGATGCCGGTCGGTTCCGTCAGCGCCCCAAGCGAAAAGCTGATCGCGTCTTCGTCATGCGCTTTCCAGAACAGGAACGATCCGCAATTTGGGCAAAACCCGCGTTTTGCGGTCGCGCTGGCCTCGTACCATTTTATCGGGCCGACAATGATAAAATCGCTTTCCGCGGCGCTGGACGAGGCCCAGTGATGCCCCGATTGCTTGCGACACTGGCCACAATGACAGGCGGTCGCCCGGCCCAGGGGGCCATTAACGGTAAAACTGACGTCTCCGCAAAGGCAATTTCCTGCGATCATGATGTCTCTCCCTTATGCTGCGGCAATCCATCGGCGATGTCATAATAATCGCCCTTGAAATCCACCCAGTAATGTCCTGAAAGAGCCAGCCCCTCGGTGCTGTCCAGCGCGGCCATGGCAACCATCACCGTCGGCCCTTCATTCGTGCGCCAGAACAAGGTTGATCCACAGTCGCGGCAAAATCCACGCGCTGCGAACTCGCTGGACCTGTACCATGCCAACCCGTCTTCGCGCGAAAACCGCAGCGCTTTTTTCGGTGCGGCCACGGCGCTGAAGTAATGCCCCGACTGCTGGCGGCACTGTTTGCAATGGCAGGTGATCGGATCCTCCGACACCGCGTCGATGGTAAAGTCCACTGCACCACACAGGCAAATTCCGCGGCGCATGTTCAGGCTCTCCCCGGTGTGGTGGCGCTGCCAAGCACCACGCCGTAGATAATGAAGCACGAGGCCAACGCCCGCCGCAGCCAGACATTGAACACAGCCCCCAATGCCGCCCGGCCCAGTCCGGCACCAAGCGCAGTGTAGGCCACATAGCTCAGCGCGGTGAGGCTTAGCGCGGTCGGAAAGATCACCCACATTTGCTGACCGATGGGCACGTCCGGCTGGACGAACTGACTGAAGGCAGCCAGATACCCGGCCACGCTTTTGGGGTTTATCGTGGCAATAACCAAGGCCCGCCAATAAACTGAGCCTTGCGGCGCATCCACCGTCACCATCCGTCGCGCCATGATCCAACCACGCACACCCAGATAGATCAAAAATGCCGCTCCAAGCAGTTTCAATGCCTGAAACGCTGCGGGTGAGGCGATGATCAGCGCCGTGACCCCAAGCGCCGAGAGCGTCAGGAAAAGCGTTGCCTGGGTCAGGATCGCCAGCACTGCCCAAAGGCCGCGGCGAAATCCGATCGTTATGCCATTGGTGATGCAATTGACCGCATTGGGTCCGGGTGTTGTCACGAAAACCACCCAGAATAGCGCGAATATGTTCCACCCTTCCCAGCTCATGAAATCAATACACCGGTGGGGCGATCACCCAGATGGCAACCGCCGGGTCGTCATAGGGGTTGATCCATTCGTGAGGCTCGCCTCGAATACGGAAACTGTCGCCGGGATTGATGATGTAGGTCGTCCCACCGATCATCAGATCCAATTTGCCAGATATCAAGAAACCGACTTCCTGCGTTGGTCGCGTAATGATCTCACCAGCGCGGCTTTTCGGTGCGAAGGTCGAATGCACCATTTCGAAATCATCCGTCAGGTCGGGCGAAAGCAACTCTTCGATCAGGCCACCTTCGCCAGTTCCAATCTGTCGTCGCGCTCCTTGACGCACCACAAATCCTGTCTCACTTGCAGCACTTGTAGTCTGCCCGAAAAGCATTGAAATCGGCACATCAAGAGCTGCTGCGATCGCCCGCAGGTCATTGATCGACGGTTCGGATTTATCGCGCTCGACCTGGCTCAGCCAACCCACGGATCGACCCAATCGTTCTGACAGCTCACTCAGTGTTACGCCGCGCACTTTGCGCAAAGCACGCAAGTCAGCCCCGAGGGTTCGCGAAGAAGCAATATCTGACTGGTGCATCGGTCGGGTCTCTGAGAATCACGGCGATGAAAAATTGTACCGTATTTTCACGATGCCTCGAATCAGTGAAATTTCAAAGCTTTTTTTCATGCGCGCAGAGCGGAATCGGCGTTTGATTCCGATAATCCTTTCGCGCAATCCCCTCAATTCAGGCATATGACGCCGCGTCACATCGCCCAAATCGGCAAAAGGTAAGGTTTTCCTAACTTGGCAGGCTCCCGAAAAACCCCCAACGAGCGCGAATTACCACTCACGGACGCTTGCCCAAAAGGCACGTCGCCCATCGCCCCGGGGTCGCCTCGGGGCGATACGCTCCTTATTTTGCAAATACCTGATCCAGAATAGTGCGTAGGGAAACAGCGTCGTCCTGCGTGAATGCGTCAGGTTGATCACTGTCAATGTCCAGCACCGCCAGCAATTCACCGGTCCTGTTCCAAACAGGCAGCACGATTTCTGATCGGGTCGAGCTGGCACAGGCTATGTGATCCGGGAAGGCATCGACATCCGCAATCAATTGCACCTCTCCGGTTCGGGCCGCCGCGCCGCAAACTCCCCGGGAAAAAGGAATGACAAGACAGCCATGCCCGCCCTGATATGGACCGATCTTCAAAAGCTCCGGACCGACCACCCGATAAAACCCTGTCCAGTCAAAACGGTCATCCGCATGATGCACTTCACAAACAACCGTTGCCATCAAGGCCACGACATCGTCTTCGCCTTCGGTCAGGGCAGCGATGGATTTGTTCAGGGCATCATAATCTGCGCGCATCTTTGGCCAGCCTCAAGATCGGTACGCCTCAGACCGGCGCACCACGGCGGCGTTTAAACACGATCACCAAGACCGCCGCAATGGCCAGTTGTCCGGCGATCACCGCCGGCCAAATCAGGGCAAATTGTGCATCGAAATACTTGTGCGGCCCAAAAGAAACAGCTGCCGCGAATGCCGCCAGCACCGCAAGCCCCCGCCCCATGCGCGTTTGCCCCAACATCAGCGCCGCCACGGATGCAGACAGTGCCATCCCAATAAACGGTGCAATTCCAAAAAGCGGCGTGGCCTCTGGTGGATGCGGCATCACTTGCGCGTAAAGCGACCCAAGCATGACAAGCTGTAACACGATCAACGTAGCTAAAGCAGCCTGCATTCCAGCGATGTTTCTCTGATCGGTCATACTGCCGCTCCAATATCCGTACCAATATGTACACCTTGCATTATCCGTAATGATATGTACGGATACAGTCAAGAGCCAAAATGAGGTGATGATGAAGCATGACAAGAGATCAGCGCGTATGTTGCAAATCGAAGAGGCCGCCTATGTCCTTATTCAGGAAAAAGGCTATGCCAGCACCTCGATGCTGAACATTGCCAAGCGCGCCAAAGCTTCCAATGAGACGCTTTATAATTGGTATGGCGACAAGCTTGGCCTGTTTCACAGCATGGTGGAAAGCAATGCCAAAAAGGTCAGTAGCGTCTTGCAGGAAGCCATCGAGAAGAATGCTGATCCGATTGAGACGCTGGTGCTTTTCGGCACGGCGTTGCTTGAGATGCTGACAGGGGACCGCGCCGTCGCCCTTAATCGCGCTGCGGCAGCTGATGCAAGCGGCACGTTGGGCAAAGCGCTGGCGATTGCGGGGCGCGATGCCGTCGCCCCCCTGATCGGAAGAACTTTAGAACAAGCAAAACAGGCAGGAGCGCTGCGTTTCAGCGACACTCAATCCGCCACCGAACTCTACCTCAATCTGTTGATCGGCGACATGCAACTGCGCTGCGTCACAGGGCAGATTGCCCCCCCAAACGCGACTGCCCGATCCGCACGCGCATATCGGGCAGCGACTTTGTTACAAAAGCTACTGGATTAGATCAGACCAGCTCGATCGCGATCGCCGTACCTTCACCGCCCCCGATGCAGATGGCCGCAACACCGCGTTTCAACCCGCGTTTTTCCAAAGCGTTCAGCAATGTCACCATGATACGCGCGCCCGACGCACCGATCGGGTGACCCAACGCGCAAGCTCCGCCATTCACGTTCACCTTGTCCCGCGATAATCCCATCTCGTGCATGAAGGCCATGGGCACGACGGCAAAGGCTTCGTTGACCTCCCACAGATCAACGTCACCCTTGGACCAGCCAATTGATTTTAATAATTTTTGCGCCGCAGGGACCGGTGCGGTGGTAAACCAACCGGGCGCCTGCGCATGGCTGGCATGACCCATGATCCGGGCCCGTATTTTCAAACCCTGCGCCTTGGCCGCTTGGGCCGAAGCCAGGACAAGCGCCGCTGCCCCATCCGAGATCGAGCTGGCATTGGCCGCGGTCACAGTACCCTCTTTATGGAATGCAGGCTTCAGTTGCGGGATTTTTTCGGGACGCGCCTTGCCTGGTTGTTCATCCTCGGAAATCACGATCTCCCCCTTGCGGGTCGCGATCGTAACCGGTGCGATCTCTCCCTCGAAAGCCCCCGATTTCTGCGCCGCAAGCGCACCATCCAACGATCCAATGGTATATTCGTCCTGGGCTTCGCGGGTGAACTGGTATTTTTCGGCGCAATCCTCGGCAAAAGTGCCCATCAGGCGGCCCTTGTCATAGGCATCTTCGAGCCCGTCCAGGAACATATGATCCTTGACCTCCGCGTGACCGATCCGGGCGCCACCGCGCATTTTGGGCAACATATAGGGCGCGTTCGACATGCTCTCCATCCCGCCTGCAATCATCGTGTCAGCGTGGCCCAGAGCGATCTGATCAAACCCCATCATTGCAGCCTTCATGCCGGATCCACACATCTTGTTCAGCGTCGTGGCCGGCACGTCCTCCCCCAAACCGCCAGCGAAACCTGCCTGTCGCGCAGGCGCCTGCCCTTGGCCAGCGGGCAGAACACAGCCCATCAATACCTCATCAACGCTTGCCGCTCCGGCATCGGCCAGCGCCGCCTTGATCGCCGCGCCGCCCAACACGGCGGCGTCCACTCCGTCGAAATCGCCCTGAAACCCACCCATCGGTGTGCGCGCGGCCCCGGCTATGACAACTTCCTTCATCGGATATCCTCCTGAATTTTAGGCATCTGCATACCGAATGGTAACGAATGCAGTCTAGCCTCAGTGGTACTACTACTTACCATGCGAGGGCGCTATGGATCTGCAAACCACCATTCACGAGTCAATCAATGTCATCACCGTTAACGCCGAGCGCATAGATGCCTCGGTCGCGATACAATTCAAAGATGCGATGCGCGCCGTGACGGATGACGGGCCTGACCACATGGTTCTTGATCTCGGACAGGTGGCATTTGTCGATTCCAGCGGGTTGGGGGCCATTGTCGCGGCGATGAAACAGATGGGCAAGGATCGTAAACTGGATCTGGCGGCGTTGACGCCGGATGTGGCAAAGGTTTTTCGGCTGACACGAATGGATACTGTTTTCGACATTCACGAAAACGTCCAACAGGCAGCCCCACGCGCCGCTGGCTGACACAGTTTTTCGGACGGTTTCCAGTCGGAGGCGGCAGTGGAATTCAGAACCAACCAACATGGGTTTTCCATCTCCACGATCGGAAACGAGCGGTCCGTACGCGAAGCGCTTGCCAAAACGCGTAGTGCGTTGGGCGATAGCGGTATCAGCGATGATCTCTGCTCAACCGTTGAAATCGCATTGGCCGAAGCGTTGAACAACATTGCTGAGCACGCATATGCCACCACTACCCCAGGCCCGCTCGAAATAGCAGCATTACTCGGGCCCGACGGGCTTGAATTCAATTTGCGCGACCGTGGTAACGCGCTGCCGGGTCTGACACTGCCCGAAGGAAAATTACCTGAAAGGGACGTACCGCTCGACGATCTGCCTGAGGGCGGGTTTGGATGGTTCCTTCTGCGCAACCTCGCAGAATCACTCACCTATAAACGAGAGAATGGCGAAAACTGCCTGACATTGGTGTTTGCGCAAAAATAATTGCAGGTTTGGGTAGATCAACTCAATTGTCGCAATATTGCCGCAAAGCCTTCGCAATCAGGCCCAACTGCACCAACATACCAATACCTGTAGCTGCATATGGCTTCCCTCGGCGGCGCGCGTTTACAGCCCCCACCCAGTGCGTGTCGCCGAGGACACTTTTCCCAAAGATTGGCAATCCTGAAAGACAGCCCTAGTGTCTGCCATGACACTAATCTTGGGACCAACCATGCGCGACTTTCACCTGCCAGGCCGTTCATCCGTTCTTGCCATCAACGGCATGTGTGCAACCTCTCACCCGCTAGCGGCCCGCACGGCCGTTAATATCCTCGAGCGTGGGGGAAATGCGATGGATGCGGCCATCGCCGGCGCAATTCTACTTGGTATTTGCGAACCTCAAATGACGGGCCTCGGTGGCGATTGTTTTGTTCTATTCAACACACCCGGCAATGACGAGGTGCGTGCGTTCAACGGGTCGGGCAAAGCACCCCATGCGGCAAGTGCGGAAGCGTTGCGCGCAAAGGGTCATGACACCGTGCCGCTCAACAGTGCCGATGCCGTCACAATTCCCGGCGCCATCGACGCGTTCTGCCGTCTCAGCGAGACACATGGCAAACTGGGTCTGGATGCCCTGCTGGCGCCGACGATCCACTATGCCGAAACCGGTATTCCCGTCGCGCCTCGCGTGGCCAGCGATTGGCCTAGTGCTGCCAAAATGCTGCAAGGTCACGGGCTCACCCATTACATGCCTGGCGGCATCCCCCTCAAGACCGGTCAGATTTTTCGGGCACCTCAACAATCCGAAGTATTGCGGCGCATCGCAAAAACCGGACGTGACGCCTTTTACACAGGTGAAATCGCCGACGACATGCTAGCAACGCTCAATGCCGCGGGAGGTACGCACACGGCTGAGGATTTCGCCTCCGTTGCCGGCACCGATGCGACACCCATCAGCGGCGCCTACAAAGACATCGAAATAGTGGAGCATCCGCCAAACAGTCAGGGCGCCACAGCGATCCTGCTGCTCAATATCCTGAAACATTTCGACATTGCGGCGCTGGACCCGCTCGGCAGCCAACGCGCCCATATCGAAGCCGAAGCCAGCAAACTCGCCTATGATGCTCGCGATCGTATCCTAGCCGATCCCGACAGTACGGCCCGGCTTGGACATTTGCTTTCAGAAGATACAGCGGCCCAACTCGCCGCATTGATCGACCCCAAACAGGCACAGCACAAGACAAGCACACTGACCGAGGCGGTGCATCGCGATACCGTTTACATCACGGTAGTAGACCGGGATCGCATGGCCGTGTCGCTGATCTACTCAATTTTTCATGGCTTTGGCTCCGGGATCGCCTCGGAGAAATTCGGCATCCTTTTTCACAATCGCGGTGCCGGTTTCAATCTGATCCCGGGGCACCCGAATGAACTGTCAGGTGGAAAGCGCCCGATGCACACGATCATCCCTGCCATGCTGCGTAAAAACGCGCGCGTTACCATGCCTTTTGGCGTGATGGGCGGGCAGTACCAATCCTGCGGACACGCCCGATTCGTCAGTAACATGGTGGATTTTGGCATGGACGGGCAAACCGCCATCGACGCGCCGCGCTGTTTTACCGAAGCCGGGCAATTGATGGTCGAACGCGGATATGACGATCAAACCCGCGCGGAACTGGCTGATCTGGGCCACGATGTGGCGATCCGCGACCAAGCAATTGGTGGGGCACAAGCCATTGCGATCCGCGACGATGGCGTTCTTGAAGGTGCCAGCGATGCGCGTAAAGATGGCTGTGCACTTGGATATTGATCCACGACACGGAGGGTCGGCATGGCAATTCGCCCGGTAAAAGAGTTGGTCAAAGAGGCCAAAACCCAGATCACAACGCTTTCTGTGGCCCAAGCCCAGGCACAGCAGGCCGCTGGCGACGCGCTCTTGGTCGATATCCGTGACCCCCGCGAATTGGCCCGCGATGGCCGCATTCCGGGTGCATTTCATGCTCCGCGCGGGATGCTGGAATTCTGGATAGATCCCACCAGCCCCTACCACAAACCAGAACTTGCAACCGACAAAACCTTGATCCTGTTTTGTGCAAGCGCCTGGCGCTCGGCCTTGTCAGTCAAAACATTGCAGGACATGGGTGTTGAGAAGATAGCCGAAATCGACGGCGGATTCGGCGCATGGCGAAAGGCCGGCGCGCCAATCGAACGCGCCGAGTGACCTTTGGGACGTTCCCGGCTTAATTCAACTGGAAATGAAGCGGATACTGACCATCTTCAAACGGACCGAACATGTCGGGGATGTCCGGGTGTTCGACCGGTTCGCCCGAATAATCCGCAATCAGGTTCTGTTCGCTGACATACGCCACATAGTAGCTTTGGTCATTCTCGGCCAGAAGGTGATAAAACGGCTGATCCTTTACCGGACGGCTTTCCTCGGGGATCGACGAATACCATTCTTCGGTGTTGGAAAATTCCGGATCAACGTCGAAAACGACACCGCGGAACGGGTGTTTCCGATGGCGGACAACCTGTCCGAGATGATATTTTGCACGCGTTTTTAACATTACATAACAGCCCTTACCATAGACATTAACGCTTACAAGGCCAGTTTGTCCAATGATAGCTGCAATTTAGGCCGGAAACAGTCTGTGAACTAAGCCTTGACAGTCCGCTGCGCGGTTTCCCGCCACCCCTTGCGGTAACTTTACGCCAAATACAATCACCAATTGAAAATCAAATTTGCCGACGACCTGAATTCGAGATTCCCTCAAGCCCGATTTTCCGCTAAACTAATAAAAAACAAAAAATAGCGAGAGGCAGATGAGCAGAACTCTTCGCGCATTTATGGCAATCGCGCTGTTGGCATCCTGTGGCAGCAGCGGTGGTGATCGGGGCCCGGCCCCTCGTGATCTCGATAACGCCTGCGCAATCCTAAGCGACCGGCCGGAATTCAGGCGGGCCTTCAACGCAGCAGAGCGACGCTGGGGTGTGCCTGTGCCCGTGCAAATGGCCACGATTTACCAGGAAAGCAAGTTCAAGGCCGACGCCCGAACGCCGACGCGCTGGACACTTGGCGTCATTCCGATGGGCCGCCAAAGCTCGGCCTATGGGTATTCACAGGCCCTTGACGGCACGTGGGACGAATACAAACGCGAAACCAGCCGCCGCCGGGCGCGACGCGACAATATCCACGATTCGGCCGATTTCATGGGGTGGTACATGTCGAAATCCCGTGAACGCCTTGGGATTTCGCTGGCCGATACCCGCAGCCAGTATCTGGCATATCACGAGGGTCGCACCGGATTCTCGCGCGGCAGTTACAATGGCAAACCATGGTTGCTGCGGGTCGCAAACGAGGTCGAAACCAGATCACAAATCTACAGCGTGCAGCTATCGCGTTGCGGTGGGCGACGGTCGGGCAGCCTGTTCTGAGAAGGGGCCGCATCTCCGGCCCCCCTCGTTTCAGCGCATCCGGTCTACTTGTCCTGACGGATCACAGCGCCTTTGGGCAGGGCAAATATCTCGTCCTTGAAACGTCCCCCCTTGGTCAATTCCCCCAGCACCACCGTCGTACGTGATCCGGCATTGTCATTGATCACCCATTGCCGCAGCTCGACCGGAGCGCCGGTAAACACCAATTCGATACTGCCATATTCTGGGTGTTCCGGATCCTGCGCCGTGACGGTCGTTGTCTTGCCGTCACTGGTATGGCCCACAACCATTCGCGCGCGCCCAAGATCAACGTTGCGCGCCAGGATGATGCTCAACGGGGTGCGACGCAACGGATAGGCCTCGGCCTTCTGGTTGGACTTAGCGTCGGCGATGCCCACATGCACACCGTCCGACACCACAAGGGTGCGATCCGGTGGATTATATTCGAAACGCACCCGCCCGGGGCGTTTGATATAAATCTGCCCGGTGCTGATCGTACCGTCATCATTGATCTGGGTGAACTCACCCGTAGCGGTCTTCATCCCGTTCAAATATTGCGAAATCGTGGGCAGAGACAGCTTTTCCGCTGCCGCCGGCAGGGCCGTCATCAGCGCGATCAGACCCGCCGCGAGGGTACGAGAGATTTTCATCACAAACCAACTCCATTCAGTCGTTCTACGCCCGCAGATGTAGGTATCGCGGCACTGTTATACGATATCAGCCCGGTTTTTCGGGGGTATCGGTCCAGAAATGCAAGGGTTCAAGCAGAATTGATCTGTCATCGGCACGACCGGCGTTTTGACGCCGCCGGTCGCGCTTTGTCGCTCAGGCCTGCTCCGGCACCAGAATTTCGCGTTTACCGACGTGATTGGCGGCGCTGACGATGCCTTCATCCTCCATCTGTTCAACCAGACGGGCCGCCTTGTTGTAGCCGATGGCCAGTTTGCGCTGAATGTAAGAGGTGCTGCATTTGCGATCCTTGATGGCGATCGCCACCGCCTGATCGTAAAGCGCGTCTTCGCCATCGGTATTGCCACCGGTATTCAGCCCCAGAACGGCGTCAATGCTGTCGGCTTTTTCCTCGCTCGGGCCGCTCAAAACGCTGTTCACATATTCCGGCGGACCATAGGCCTTGAGGTTCGTCACCACTTCTTCGACCTCTTCATCGCTGACAAACGGCCCGTGGCAACGGGTGATCTTGCCGCCACCCGCCATGTAAAGCATATCGCCCATACCCAAAAGCTGCTCGGCCCCCATTTCACCCAGAATGGTGCGGCTGTCGATTTTCGAGGTGACCTGGAATGAAATCCGCGTGGGGAAGTTCGCCTTGATCGTGCCGGTAATCACGTCCACCGAAGGGCGCTGCGTGGCCATGATCAGGTGGATTCCGCTGGCCCGTGCCATTTGTGCAAGACGCTGAATACAGGCCTCGATCTCTTTGCCCGCAACCATCATCAGGTCGGCCATTTCGTCGACGATGACCACGATATACGGCATTTTCTCGGGGGCGAATTCTTCGGTCTCGAACACCGGTTCGCCGGTCTCATCGTCAAACCCGGTCTGAACCGTGCGGCTGAAAAGTTCGTTCTTCGACAGCGCTTCATGCACGCGGCCATTGTAACCGTCGATGTTGCGCACGCCCATTTTTGACATCTTGCGATAGCGGTCTTCCATTTCCGCCACGACCCATTTCAAAGCAACCACGGCTTTTTTCGGGTCGGTCACAACCGGGCTCAGCAGGTGCGGAATGCCATCATAAACACTCAGCTCCAGCATTTTGGGGTCGATCATGATCATCCGGCACTCATCCGGCGTCAGCTTGTAAAGCAGGCTCAGGATCATGGTGTTGATGGCCACCGACTTACCCGACCCGGTGGTTCCCGCAATCAGCAAGTGAGGCATTTTCGCCAGGTTGGCCACGATCGGATCACCGCCAATATCCTTGCCCAGGGCCAGCGGCAGCTTCTGGTTGCCATCGCCATAGTCCCGGCTTGACAGGATTTCACGGAAACCCACCATCTCACGGTTTTCGTTGGGTAGTTCAATACCTATCACACTGCGCCCTGGCACGGTGCTGACCCGTGCGGACAGCGCCGACATCGACCGCGCAATATCATCTGCCAGACCGATAACCCGGCTGGCCTTGAGGCCCGGAGCAGGCTCCAGCTCGTACATCGTCACCACCGGGCCGGGACGGACGCTCACAATCTCGCCTTTGACACCGTAATCATCCAGCACCACCTCAAGCATCCGGGCGTTTTCTTCCAGCGCCTCATCACTCAGATGATGGCGCTTGATGTTGACCGGGTTCGACAACAGGCTCAGCGGCGGCAGCTCATATTGCACGCGCTGCTTGTCCTCAAACTGCAATTTGGGTTGCGCTTCGGCCATCGCCCGGGTCGACGGTTGAACCGCCTTTCGCGGCGGATGCTGCACCACTTTGCGTGGCTCGGCCACCGGAATACGCGGCGCTTCAGACGCTGCATATGCTTCGGTTTCCGGCTCGATCACATCCTCTGCCGGGGCCTCGGGAATGTTCATATGCGGCTCGGCCATCTGTGCGGCGGTTAGTGGTGGCTCGCTTCTAAGGCCGGGCGCTGCAGTGTTTAGGATCAACGGATCGGGTCCACGGCCACGCCCCTTGGTCAAGGGCGCAACGGCTTCGACCTGGACCGCCGGATTTTGGCGTACGCGCGACCGGATCACATCGGCAATCTTGGCGCTGATACGCTCGTCACCGGGCGCATCAGCCTCACCCTCATAGGGTTCAGCCTCGACCAATTCCGGCTCGGGCATACGATCAGGACGCCGGATCAACGAAGGCATCCGCGACAACAGACCACCGGTTTTCTCGACCGGTTCAACCACGCCGTCATCATGGCCCATCACCGGCGCGGTTCGCGTCACCATCGGCTCTTGCATGCGGCGCGAATGATCCAGCGCCTCATTCTCTGCCGCCGCGCTGATACGACGCTCGCGACGATCCGCCAAACGTTCCTGCATGGCCCGCGTGGTGCTTGCGGCCCCCGCAGCGCCCTTGCCCAGCAACGTCATAAGGCTGGCATAGGTCATGATCACGCCGATCAGCAGGAACCGCGCAATACGGCCGACCTCTGCACGGGTAAAGCCCAAAACAAAGGCACCCAGCACCAGCATCGCCACGCCCAATACGACCGAAAGCAGCTTCAAGCTCAGGCTCGCGCTCAATGGCAACACCCCCAGGGCCGTACCCAGAACCGTATCTCCAAACAGACCTCCCAGCCCGAAATTATGGGTGGCGTTCCATTCCGCACCCGGCGTCAGGGAAGAGGCATAAAGCGCCAGAACCGCAATCCAGATCGGCGCAAAAATCAATCGGCCAATGGCGCGTTCCTGACCCAGATGCAGCGTAAAACGTGCGCCCCAGGCACCCAGCACGACGGCCAGACCCCAGGCTCCCCAACCGACGATCATGAACAACGGTGCGGCGATCGACGCGCCGATTGATCCCAACCAGTTTTCGACCGGCGCATCCGTGGCCGACATCCAGCTTGGATCGTCAGGGCTGTAGGATACGATCAGGGCCGCCGCCATTGCGCTCAGGCACAACAGTACCAACCCCAGCAATTCCTTGCCGCGTTTCTCGATCGCCTCGGCCATGTTGCTGTCCAACAGCGGATCGCGTCCCCGTGCCTGATATGCCATGTCTTCCCTCTTTTGCACTCAACTATACAGACAGTCGCGAAGCCGGGTGAGGCCCTGCGCCATCTCTTCTATTGGGGCCACCATCGCGGCCCGGATATATCCTTTGCCGGGGTTTTGTCCCCCGGCCTCACGGCTCAGATACGCGCCGGGCAGCACCCGCACGCCAGTCTCAAGCCATAATTTCATCGTCGCCTCTTCACCGTCATCCACCGGCAACCACAGGAAAAACCCTGCTTCTGGACTGGTGTAGCCCGGCACACCGCCCATGATCTCATCGGCCTTGGCGTATTTCGCCGCATAAAGCGCGCGGTTTTCGCGCACATGCGCCTCGTCATCCCAGACCTTCTCGGCCGCATGTTGCAAAGGCATCGGCAGGGGTGCGCCCGCATAATTGCGCAATTGCCTGACCCGTTTGATGCTTTCCGGGCCGCCGGCGATGAACCCACTGCGCAGACCCGGCAGGTTGGACCGCTTCGAGAGCGAGTGAAACACCACCACCCGTTCCGGGTCCGCATTCAAATCCCGCGCCACTTCCAGCGCACCAACCGGTGGCTCATCGCGGTAGATCTCGGAATAGCATTCATCCGCGAAAATCTTGAAATCATATTGCTCGGCCAGACGGATCAAACCTTCCCAATAGGCACGGCTGGCCACCGCGCCCTGCGGGTTGCTGGGTGAACAGAGATAGGCCACCGCCACCTGGTTCAGAACATCGGCACTCAGCGCCTGAAAATCCGGTAAATATCCCGTTTCGCGCGTCGCAGGCACAAACACCGGTTCCGCCCCCACGCTCAGCGCCGCCACCATATAGACCTGATAAAACGGGTTTGGCAGCAGTACCTTTGGCTGCGCGCCACCCTTGATCTCGGGGCACAGCGCCATCATCGCATTGTAAAGCCCTTCGCGCGTCCCGTTTAATGCCATCACCTGGGTTTCCGCATCCAACGTCACATCATAGCGTCGCGCCACCCAGTCACAGATCGCCCGGCGTAGACCCGGCGCCCCCTCATTGACAGGATAGTTTCCAAAACCATCCGCATTTTGCGCAATGATATCAACGATCCAGCGGGGAAAATCATGTCCCGGCTCGCCAATGGTCATATGCATAACGTCACCGCCGGGCGCGTGGGCGTCCAACAGGCTCCGCAAACGCGGAAACGCATAGGCCGGTAGGTTCGAAAACCGCTCGGGAAACATCACATACTGCCTCAAGGTTCGGGATCGTTATCGCCCCGTTTGTCCTGAATCTACCCTAATCGCGGCTCAAAGGTCCAGCAAAACCAAGGCCCTAAAGGTTAATTGTGGCATTTTTGGCAACCAACCGGAACGACCCCCGCAAGCCCCTTGTTTTCAAGGCTACAAGGGTTCTTACCTCCGGCTCCTTCCCGGCAAAAATATTCCTGTCACGGTCGAATATTCAGCTTAATGCCACCTCGGCTGCCGCCGCCACCCGCAAAAGCCGTTCTTCGGCAAAGGGCTTGCCACACATCATGATGCCGCAACTGGGTATACCTGTCGGCAGCGTAACCGCGCAAAGCCCCATCAGGTTGCCCACCCGCGTATTACGCAGCGCCAGCAGATTCTCGGTCAGATAATAATCTTCATCGGTCATCAGCCGCTCGGCCTCCGGCGGCAAGGTGGGCGCGGATGGCAGGATCACCGCGTCATATCCGGCCACGCGCGCATGCCATTGCGCCCGTAATACCTCTAGCCGCTGCCACGCGGCGACGTAATCCGACGCCTTGAAATCCCGACCTGATCGGAACCGTTCGAGGATCGGCGCAAACATCTTGTCGGGCGCGGCTTCAATTTCTGTCCCCCAGGTACCATAGGCCTCGGCAGTGAATAAGATGCCCGACATTGGCATCGCCTCGGCCACTTCCGGCGCATCGATCTTGTCGATCATTGCCCCCGCTGCCTGCAATCGGTCCACCGCGCTGCGATAGCCCGCAAGCGGTGCATCGCGCACATCTTCCATCACCTCGGTCTGCAATGCGGCCAGCCGGATACCGTCCAGCGATGCGCCGCGCAAATCGACCGCACGCGTCCCCTCCAGAGCCGCCAGCATCAGCGCACAATCCTCAACCGACCGGGACAGCGGCCCGACCGTATCGAATTTTTCACATAGGGGAACAACACCTTCCAGCGAGACGCGGCCGCTGGTGGTTTTCAATCCGATCAGATCATTCCACGCCGCCGGAATGCGCACCGAACCGCCCGTATCTGATCCGATCCCGCAGGCCGCCAGCCCAAAGGCGACCGAGGCCGCCGCCCCCGAAGAGGACCCACCCGGTACGGCCTGCACATCGTTCACATTGGGCGGTGTCGCGGTAATCGGGTTCAGCCCCAGCCCGGAAAAGGCCAACTCGCTCATATGGGTCTTGCCCAGACAGATCAGCCCCGCCGCCGTGGCCGCCCGCAGTACTTTCGCGTCACGTCCCGGCACCCGGCCTTGCAACAGGGCCGACCCTGAACAGGTCTCGGTTCCGGCGGTATCAAACAGGTCTTTCCAACTGATCGGCACCCCGTCAAGCGGCCCCAATCGCTGCCCCATCCTGGCCCGGTCTGCCGCGGCGGATGCCTCGGCGCGTGCCCGGTCATGGGTGATGGCCGAATAGATCCGATCGCGCACCGGGTGGCTGTCAATTGCCGCAAGATAGGTCTCGGTCAGGGCCACCGGGTCGATCTCGCCAGCGCCGATTTTGTGGCCAAGATCGGCCGCGCTCATCCATAGCCATTCTTGCATCACCACCTCCTTGAAACCGCCTCATCAATTTTCAACGGTAGCGGCAGTGCGGCACATGGACAATCCCACGCCGCTCGCCATATGTAACCTTATGAAACATGACAGCGAAATCCTGATTGTCGGCGGCGGCCTGAATGGTCCGGCGCTCGCGCTTGCGCTGGCTCAGTCAGGCCATTCGGTCACCGTGATCGACACGCTCAGCGAAAAAATCCGCAAAAATGCGGCGTTTGACGGGCGCAGCTATGCTTTGGCGCTGGCCTCGGTCAGGTTGCTGCGCGCCATTGGCATCTGGGATCGGGTGGCGGAAAATGCGCAACCGATGCTGGAAATCAAGGTCACGGACGGGCGCGCGGGCGAAGGTGCCTCGCCTTTGTTCATGCATTTCGACCATGCCGAAATCGAAGAAGGCCCGATGGGCCACATGCTCGAAGATCGCTTCCTGCGCCGCGCCTTTCTTGAGGCGATGGAAGAAACCCCCGGCATAACGCATCTCTCGGGTGAAACCGTCGTTGCGCAGGAAATCTTGCCGGCTGGCGTCACAATCACGCTGGCCTCTGGCAAGACGCTTGCCGGCAAGCTACTGATCGGGTCTGATGGGCGCGCTTCGGGCACGGCGCAGCGGGCGGGCATCCAGCGCACCGGTTGGGGTTATGGCCAGACCGCGCTGGTCTGCGCCATCGAACATGAACTGCCGCATGAAGGCATTGCGCATCAGTTCTTCATGCCGCCGGGCCCGCTTGCCATCCTGCCGCTTCCGGGGAATGTCAGCTCTATCGTCTGGAGCGAATCTGACGAGACCGCTGCCGAGTTCACCGCCCTTTCCGATACCGATTTCATGGAAGTTCTGCGCCCCAGGTTCGGGGATTTTCTCGGCCAGATCAAGCTGCGGGGCAAACGCTTCACCTACCCGCTGGGACTGACGGTTGCGAATTCATTTGTCGCGGATCGACTGGCCCTGATCGGGGACGCCGCGCATGGCATGCATCCGATTGCCGGTCAGGGCCTCAATGCCGGACTTCGGGATGTGGGCGCTCTGGCGCAGGTTCTGGATGAGGCGGCCCGGCGTGGCGAGGACATCGGCGCGCCGGACGTTCTGGCACGTTACCAGCAATGGCGGCGCTTCGACACGGCCACGTTGGCCCTGGCCACCGATTTGACCAACCGGCTGTTTTCCAACGATAACCCGTTGCTCAGGCTGGGCCGCGATCTCGGGATGGGAGCGATCAATGCCATGCCCACCCTGCGCCGTAAATTTATTCGGGAGGCCGCCGGTTTAACCGGTGACCTCCCGTCTCTGATGCGCAACTGATCTCTGCGCGACAGGCTTTGCCTGCCCCATACCGGTAAAAGCGTTCTGCTTAGTCGGCAAACGCCTCAAGCACGTCACTGTCTTCATGCTCGGGCGCGACCAGTTTCAGAACCGGCGATTTGGGGCGTTCTGCCACCGGATCACCGGGACGCACAGCGCGCTGAGGCACGCAATCGACTTCATCAACCGGGCTGGATGTAAAGACCCGGCGCGCTGACAGGTCGACCACATCGGACGCCTGACGTTCGCGCAGTGTCACATGCGGTACCTCGCGTTCTTCCCAATACGCGGGGTTCCTAAGAATATGTGCGGGCAGTCTGTCACGCAGCAGTACACGACGCTTCTGCTTTTTTACCACAACCTCATGGTTCTGCCCGGCATGGCTGTCAGGATCACTCAACACCACATCCCGCAACATCTGTTCGCGTGCTTTCAACGCATTAATCTCAGACCGAATTCCAGCCAACTCATCAGCGATATTGCGGGTGTGAAACATTTAAACTCTCCGTCCTGGTGACAAACAGAACAAAAACAGAACTTGATTAAAACTGCGTGAAAATGATTCAGGTTTTGTTCTCAAGGAACGAAATTTTTGTATCCCCGTAGGTTCGCGCCTCGATCAGGCGCAGCGCGGCCGGGACTTCGAGAGCCGCGCTTTCCTCCCAGACGATCAACGCCTCCGGCGCGATCCATCCCCCCGACAGCGCCGCGCTCAGCGCCGCCTCGCCAAGCGCCTTGCCATAAGGCGGGTCCAGAAAAATCAGGTCATAGCCCTGATCCGGGTTCTCGCCCAGCCGCCTGGCATCGCGGCGAATGACCTTCACCTGCGCCGTTGCCCGGCAAAGCGCGATATTCTCAGACAGGATTTTCTGCGCCTTGCGCCCATCCTCGACAAAGGTCACGCACTCGGCCCCGCGCGACAGCGCTTCAAGTCCCAATGCCCCGGTGCCCGCAAAGATATCCAGCACCCGTGCCCCGCTTGCCGGATCGCCGTAGCCCCCGGCCAGCACGTTGAAAAGGCTTTCGCGCACCCGGTCGGCCGTGGGCCTGAGATGCGCAGCCGCGTCCCCCTTCCCGACCGAGGCCAATGTCCGGCCCCGATGCGCACCGCCAATGATTCTCACGCGCGCATCAATTGCTTCAGATCGGCCTCCGGATCGGCAACGATGGCCGGATCAGCGGTCTTGCCGCCATCTATCAGCCGCTTGCCGACCATATAGGCACGCGGCTCGTTCATCGCGTCCACGGCCAGCAACTGATCGCCCTTGTAATACCAGAAAGAGGCATGCCCGGGCCCGTCACCGGGCCGTGTCACAATCCGGTCATAGCCGGTATTCAGCCCGGCAATCTGCAATTTCACATCATACTGATCCGACCAGAACCACGGCTGCGGCACATAGGTCTTGCCCGCACCCATGATATTCTCGGCAACACATTCGGCCATGTCGATCGCATTGGGCACACTTTCAAGCCGGATGCGCCCCCCCGCATGCGGGAAAGAGGCGCAATCCCCCGCCGCCCAGATCGCCGGGTCGCTTGTCTGCCCCTGCGCGTTGACCCTGATACCGTTCTCGATGTCCAGACCGGCAGCCTCGGCCAATGCCGTGGCGGGCATGATACCTACGCCCACGATCACGAAATCCACCTCCAGTTCGCTACCATCGATCAGCCGCGCACCGCTGACATGACCGTCCCCCAACAGCGTCTCAAGGCCCACACCCTCGCGGATATCAACACCGTGCCCCTGATGCAGGTCGCGGAAAAAATCCGAGGTTTCAGGCGCCGCAACCCGTTGCAGGATACGGTCGGCCATCTCGACCAGTACAACCTGCAAGCCTTTGCTTGCCGCCACCGCGGCCGCCTCAAGCCCGATATATCCACCGCCCACGATCAGCACACGTTTGCCGGGGCCAAAGCCGGGTTCCATCGCATCGACATCCTTGAGGTCACGCACGACAAAGACACCGTCCAACGCGCCACCGATCGCCGCTGGCAACCGCCGCGGGGTCGATCCGGTCGTCAGCACCAGATGATCATAACCGACACGGGTCTCGCCCAGGATGACCTCCTGCGCGGCGCGGTCAATGCCACTCACCTGCGCCGCCAGTCGCAGATCAATATCGTTTTCCTCGTAAAAACTCTCGGGTCGCAGATAAAGCCGCTCCAGCTCCATTTCGCCCAACAGGTATTTCTTCGACAAAGGCGGACGCTGATAGGGTGGCACCGGCTCTTCGCCAATCAGGGTCACCTGACCCTCGAAACCACCATTGCGCAGCTTGGCCACCAGAGACGAACCAGCCTGCCCTGCCCCAATCACAACTACGTGCGTCACCCCGCCTACTCCTTATTTCGCCGTGGCTTTGCCACCTGTCCCGGCCTATATCTACACCCACCCGAAACGCAATTGATAGACAGGATGCGACAATGAGTATTTCTACCGGCGACAAACTTCCCGCAGCGACCCTGATGCAGATGGGTGCAGAAGGCCCCGAGGCGGTGGCGCTGGACGATAAGACCAAGGGCCGCAAGGTGGTGATCTTCGCCGTGCCGGGCGCCTTTACACCCACATGTCATTCGGCCCATGTGCCCAGTTTCATCCGCACCAAGGATGACCTGGCCAGCAAGGGTGTGGACGAGGTGATCTGCATTAGCGTCAATGACCCGTTCGTGATGAAATCCTGGGGCGAGGCAACAGGCGCATCTGACGCCGGCATCACCATGCTGGGCGATGCGGATGCGTCCTTTACCAAGGCCATCGGCATGGATTTCGACGCCCCGCCCGCCGGCCTGCTGTCGCGATCCAAACGCTATGCGATGCTGGTCGAAGATGGCACCGTCAGCCTGCTGCAAGCCGAAGAAAATCCCGGCGTCTGCGAGGTTTCCGGCGGCGAGGCGCTGCTGGACTCGATGTAAATAGACCCAGCGGGGTGCGTGCGTATGGCGCGCCCCGCCCCTGCCGGGCCGCCCCGGCAAAGCCGCCACTGCGCCACACCTGACGCTAATGTTGTAATTCCTGCGCCTGTTATCGCAAACGCTGTTCACCCTGCCCGCCGAACTCGCTAGAAGGCGTCCATCAGGCAGGAGCAGTCATGACCACACCAATACCCGTCGTCCTGTGCATTCTCGATGGATGGGGCCTCTCGGACCGACGCGAGGCCAATGCACCTGCTTTGGCAGCCACGCCGACCTTTGACCGGCTGATGGCGACCTGCCCCAATAATACACTGATCACCCACGGCCCCGATGTCGGCCTGCCCGAGGGGCAGATGGGCAATTCCGAGGTCGGGCATATGAACATCGGCGCGGGCCGCGTGGTTGAAATGGATTTGCGCCGGATTGATCACGCCATCCGCACCGGCAGTTTTGCCACCCTGCCCGGCGTTCAGCGCTTTGCCGGAAAACTGAAAGCGTCCGGTGGCACCGCGCATTTGCTGGGGGTTCTGTCGGATGGCGGCGTGCACTCGCATATCGAACACATGATCGCCGCCGCCCGCGCGCTGACCGATCACGGGCTACGGGTGGCCATCCACGCATTCACCGACGGGCGTGATGTGGCACAGGTTTCGGCCAAGACCTATCTTGAGGAATTGCGCGAGGCGTTGCCCGACGGGGCCTTCATCGCCACCGTGTCGGGGCGATATTACGCGATGGACCGCGACAATCGCTGGGACCGGGTAGAGCTGGCCTTTCAGGCGCTTGCCAATGCCAAGGGATACACCGCCGAAACCGCCTCGGACGCCATCGACAACGCCTATGGCAAGGGCCGCACGGATGAGTTCATCAAACCGCGCGTGCTGGGTGATTATGAGGGCATGAAAGACGGCGACGGCATTTTGTGCCTGAATTTCCGCGCCGACCGCGCCCGCGAAATTCTGGCGACCTTCGCGGATCCGGATTTCGATGCGTTCGACACCGGCCCGCGTCCCGATTTTGCGATTGTCAGCGGTTTCACCGAATATTCCCGCCGTCATTCCAACTACATGGATTGCATCTTTCCCGATGAGCGCCCGGAAAACACCCTGGCCGAATGGGTCGGAAAACAGGGCAAGTCCCAGTATCATTCCGCCGAGACCGAGAAATACCCCCATGTCACCTTCTTTCTGAATGGCGGCAAGGAAACGCCCGAACCGGGCGAAGACAGGTATCTTGCCAGTTCACCCGATGTCGCCACCTATGATCTGCAACCCGAAATGTCTGCGGCCGAGGTGACGGACCATTTCGTCGAAGCGATCAGGAAGGGCTATGACCTGATCGTGGTGAACTACGCCAATCCCGACATGGTCGGCCATACCGGCGATTTGCAGGCCGCGATGGCCGCCTGCGAAGCCGTCGATCAGAGCCTGGCCCGGGTGACCGCGGCGCTTGAACAGGTCGGCGGCGCCATGATCGTCACTGCCGATCACGGCAATTGCGAGGTGATGGTCGATCCCGACACCGGCAAACCGCACACCGCCCATACCCTGAACCCGGTACCCGTGATCTTGCTGGGGGGGCCGGACGGGGCGCAGCTGCGCACAGGGCGTCTGGCCGATCTGGCACCAACATTGCTGGACCTCATGAACCTCGCGGTGCCGCCCGAGATGACCGGCAAGAGCCTGATCACATGCGGCTGATTGCGGCCCTGCTTGCTGGAGGCACCATTGCCGGGGCCTGCCTGGCGCAGGAAAACCGCGCCGCCGATGCCGCCCGCGCCGCCGCCGACCGCCTGGCCGAGGCCGCGATCCGGCTTGACGAGGCCGATGGCGCCCGCAATCGCGTCAAGGCATTGACGGAAACCGTGCACGCCTTTGAAAGCGGGCTCGAGGCCATGCGCGAGGGCGTGCGCCGCGCCGCCATCCGCGAAGAGGTGCTGAGCCGCGAATTGCAGGCGCGCGAAGCCGAAATCGCGCAGCTGCTGGGCGTGCTGCAATCCATGGGCAGCGCCCCTTCACCGGTGCTGCTGCTGCACCCGTCCGGCCCGGTGGGCACCGCACGCTCGGGCATGATCCTGGCCGAGGTCGCCCCGGCACTCAACGTCCGCGCCGCCGAACTGCGCGACAAGCTGCAAGAGATCAGCGTGCTGCGCGCGCTTCAGCAAAGTGCCGCCGACAAACTGCAACAGGGGCTTGATGGCGCACAAGAGGCGCGTACCGCCCTGTCGCAGGCCATTTCCGACCGGACCGACCTGCCCCGACGCTTTACCGAAGACCCGGTCAAGACCGCCCTGCTGATCGCCTCGACCGAAACGCTCGAAGGTTTCGCCAGCGGTCTCAGCCAGATCGCCGTGGGTGAAAGCTCGGGCAGCCTGCCCGACATTACCGATCGCAAGGGCACGCTGAAACTGCCGGTGCAGGGCCGCATCCTGCGGCGCGCGAACGAGGCAGACGCCGCCGGCATCGCCCGTCCCGGCATCGTCATGGCCACCCGTCCCCGCGCGCTGGTCAGCACGCCCACCGCCGCAACGCTGCGCTATACCGGCCCCCTGCTTGATTACGGAAATGTTATCATTTTGGAGCCCCAGGCCGGGATTCTGCTGGTGCTTGCCGGGCTTGACGTGGTCTATGGTCAGACAGGACAGGTACTTCCGGCTGGCAGCCCCGTGGGGTTGATGGGCGGCGTTGACCCCGATCCCGGCGCTTTATTGCCACGCGACGGTCAGGAAACGGCTACCGGTCAGACGCAAACCCTCTATATAGAGGTAAGACAACAAAACACGCCCGTGGACCCGGCACAGTGGTTCATGACTGACGAAGGATGACTACGCGATGAAAAAATTCCTGATGGCCGCCGCGGCCGGAACGCTGGCCGGCGTTGTTGTGACGACACAGGTCGCTGCCCCGTTGCTGGCACAGGAAGCCAACAAAAGCACGGATGTCTACGAGCAGCTTGACCTCTTTGGCATCATCTTTGACCGGATCCGCACACAATATGTCGAGGAAGTGGACGAGGGTGACCTGATCGAGGCCGCGATCAACGGCATGCTCACCTCGCTTGACCCGCATTCCAGCTACCTGTCGCCCGATGATGCCGCCGACATGCGCGTGCAGACCCGTGGCGAATTCGGTGGTCTGGGCATCGAGGTCACCCAGGAAGACGGTTTCGTCAAAGTCGTCTCACCGATTGACGGCACCCCGGCGGATGAGGCCGGGATTGAATCTGGCGATTTCATCACCCATGTCGACGCCGAAAGCGTGCTGGGCCTGACCCTGGACGAGGCTGTCGATTTGATGCGCGGCCCTGTTGGCAGCGAGATCGTGATCACCATCGTCCGTGAAGGCGAGACCGAACCGTTTGATGTCTCGATCGTGCGCGACACCATCAAACTGACCGCCGTGCGCACCCGCACCGAACAGGACACCGTTGTCCTGCGCGTCACCACTTTCAACGATCAGACCTACAAGAACCTCGAAAGCGGTCTTGCCGAACAGGTCGAAGAAGCGGGCGGCATCGACAACATCCGTGGCATCGTGCTTGATCTGCGCAACAACCCCGGTGGCCTGCTGACCCAGGCGATCCGCGTTTCGGATGCCTTCCTGGATGAGGGCGAGATTGTCAGCACGCGGGGCCGCAACCCCGAGGATGGCGACCGTTTCAATGCCACCGCCGGTGATCTGGCGCAGGGCAAGCCGATCGTTGTGCTGATCAATGGCGGTTCTGCCAGCGCCTCCGAGATCGTGGCCGGTGCCCTCAAGGATCACCGCCGCGCCATCGTCGTGGGCACAAAAAGCTTTGGCAAAGGGTCGGTTCAGACGGTCCTGCCGCTGCGCGGTGACGGCGCCATGCGCCTGACCACGGCGCGCTATTACACGCCGTCGGGCCGGTCGATCCAGGCTTTGGGCGTGTCCCCTGACATCGTGGTTGAACAGCCCCGCCGCACCCCCGAATCCGAGGAGGAAGAGGAAGAACAGCGCGGTTTCCGTTCCGAGGCTGATCTGCGCGGCAGCCTGAACAATGACAGCCTGTCCGAGGATGAAATCCGCCAGATCGAAGAGGATAACGCCCGCGCCGAAGAAGCCGCCAAACTGCGCGACGAGGATTATCAGCTGGCCTATGCCATCGACATCCTCAAGGGTCTGACCGCGCTGAACGGCAACGATTAATCCGGGGCAAATCCCGAAAATTCAAACGCCGCGGTGCCACTAACCGCGGCGTTTTTCTGTTCCGGCATGGCTTGCAGGGATGCCAATCCGGTAATCCTGCCAATGCCAACCTCGGCATCTGCCGCGCCCCTTTTATCTTGCGGCCTGCCGGTTTGACATTTTCCAACCATCCATGCGTGATCGCGTCATGAAAATGATCACGGGCCATTGGCAACTTATTCTCATCACCGGGATCGTGTTCTTGCTGTGGAACACGCCCGCAATATTTCCCCTGAAAATCCTGATCGTGTTCATGCACGAGCTGTCTCATGGGCTGGCCGCACTCCTGACCGGCGGTATGATCGTGGACATCACCCTCTCGCCGCAACAAGGCGGCCAGATCCTGACCCGCGGCGGCAGTGCCTTTGCAACGCTGTCAGCCGGGTATGTGGGCTCGCTCCTCATCGGTATCGTGTTGCTGATCCTGGCGCTGCGCACCAACGCGGACCGGCTTCTGCTGGGGTTTTGTGGCGTTGTCATTCTTCTGGTCACCGCATTTTACATTCGCGATTCCTTCGCCCTTATCTTCTGCGCGATAACCGGCATTCTGATGCTGGCAGTTTCCCGATACCTCAGCATTGCCATCAACGATATGGTCCTGCGGGTCATTGGCCTGACCAGCATGCTCTATGTTCCCTATGACATCTTTGACGACACCATCGCCCGGTCGGGGATGCGCTCCGACGCGTATATGCTGGCAGAACGGGTCGGCGGCACTGCTGCGCTGTGGGGGGCCATCTGGTTGGTTCTGAGCCTGGCGGTGATCCTGCTATGTCTGAAATACGGGATTGGTCAGAACAGCAACATCACCTTCGTGACGGCATCGGACAGGCACAGATCAGGCCCGCGTTAGGCAGATCAGAGCGGACCGTTAAGGACAGACCGACCGCCTTCCAAAACGCGGGTGACGACCCTGCCACCATCCCCGCGCCATACCAGGCAAGATACCCGCACGCCCGCCGTTCGCCCTGTTAACCCCGCAAAACACCGCTTTCGGCACCGACGTAATACCGACAAAATACCGACGTTATACCGATTTCGGTTTTCGTCCAATTTCAATGCATTAACCCGATTCGTCGCAAAATCCGGCGATGCACCGTGCGTAACGTGTCGTTTCGCAACGCCCGCCTCCGCCGCTACGCACTGGACGACACCCGTCAGAAGCCTTACCTCTGACCCGACAGGAGACGCCATGACCAACCCACCGCTCACTCTTTTTCTGGCCGCACCCCGTGGTTTCTGCGCCGGGGTGGATCGCGCCATCAAGATCGTCGAAAAGGCGCTCACCAAATGGGGCGCGCCGGTCTATGTTCGCCACGAGATCGTGCATAACAAATTCGTCGTCGATGACCTGCGCGCCAAGGGCGCGGTCTTTGTCGAAGAGCTTTCGGAATGCCCGACCGATCGCCCGGTGATCTTCTCGGCCCATGGCGTGCCCAAATCCGTCCCGGCCGAGGCCGCCAGCCGCAAAATGATCTATGTCGATGCCACCTGTCCGCTGGTTTCAAAGGTGCATATCGAGGCCGAGCGTCACTCGGGCGCCGGACTTCAGATCATCATGATCGGCCATGCGGGCCACCCGGAAACCATTGGAACCATGGGACAATTACCAGACGGCGAGGTGCTGCTGGTCGAAACCCCGGATGACGTGGCGCATATCGACGTGCGCGATCCCGACAAGCTGGCCTTTGTCACCCAGACCACCCTCTCGGTCGATGACACCGCCGATATCGTGGCCGCCTTGCAAACGCGCTTTCCCAACATCAGGGGACCGCACAAGGAGGACATCTGCTATGCTACCACCAACCGGCAAGAGGCCGTGAAAGTGATGGCCGGAAAGGTCGATGCGATGCTGGTCGTCGGCGCCCCCAATTCATCGAATTCCCGGCGCCTGGTCGAGGTCGGCACCAAGGCAGGTTGCGCCTATTCCCAACTGGTTCAGCGCGCCACCGATATCGACTGGCGCGCGCTGGAAGGGATCACATCCCTTGGCATCACCGCCGGGGCTTCTGCCCCCGAAGTGCTGGTGGACGAAGTGATCGAGGCCCTGAAATCCCGCTACAACATCACCATCGCCGAGGTCGAAACCGCCAAGGAAAGCGTGCATTTCAAAGTGCCCCGCGTGCTGCGCGAAATCGCCTGACGCTCCCGCCGCAGCCTGCAAACTGCCGTGACATCTTCGCCTTTCCAAGGCGTTGTTTTTGTTGATAACTTCGACAGAAACTGTGCCATGCGCCCGTCGCGAAACCTCGCAGGTCGCCCAGCGTCCTGACGATCAAGGTCAAAGACACAGACGCGGAACCTGGCCCATACAACCCAGAGCCGAACCGTCAGATTGAAATTTTCCCGAAGCCGTGGCAAAATACCTCAATATTTTGGAGTATTTAGCATGAACAAACATGATTTGATGGAGGCCATGACCTCCGGCGCAGATTTCAGTCAATTCAGTCGGGAAGAACTGGCCGAAGGGCTAAATGAACTGACATTACAGATCGTTGGCGGTAAAAGCCGCTCGAAAAATATTGGCCAATCCATTTTCGACGGAACCGGCATCGCAAATACCGCCGGCGTCGTCACCGGCGTGCCCATGGAGGCGACGATCACCTGTCCCAACCCGCTTTGCCGACAGCGCATCGTGCTTGACCTGAGTGATTTCGCATGACCACCAAAGACAAGTCCCCCGCCGACGACGCAAACCAGGCATCCGCCGCGCCACAAACCGAAGCAGTGGCCGGCAGGCAGCCGCCAAAAAAGGTCAAAGTCTCTGCAGCCGCACACCAGATGAACCTCGAAACAGTCGGCGGCAGAACCGGAACGAATGGCAAGGTGTTGTTTCCCTTCGACATTCAGAACGCCGAAAGTAACGCGGGCTGGTCGGTCGTTTCCAATTACGAGCTCGACTCAACCCCTGAGCAAGCCGAGGCCATGCGCCATACAATGAAAGTGCTGGCGCTGCTCGAAAGGTTCTATACCGCCTGCAAACCCAAGGATGCCAAACTGCTCAGCTACCAGTTGCGCGAGACCGCCCGCGGGATTGCGCAATCGGGAAACCGGCCCAACAAACTGGCCGATTTCGCAATTCAGGTAGGGGATCTGGAGCGGGAAATCGCGCTGCGTTGTCTGGCGCCAATGGCCCGCAAGCAGCTAAAATCAGCAGCCGTAGGCTCGTTGGTTTTCTTCTTCATATTGTCGGGTTTCTGGTATTTCGCGGCCTCCTTCCCCGAAATGATCGCCGGTAGCATCCTGTCAACGAACGGCGCACTTCTTCCGCTCGGCTTCAATCTCGGCCTGATCGCCATTGGCGTTCTGCTGGGCCGTTTCGTGGTCTTCATGTCAATGCTGCGGACCATCGTTTCCGGCGAAAAAGACTACTATGTTGTCGTGCGCGAAATACCGACCGGTCTTGGACCTTTGCGCGATATCGTGGTCGCCTCGGTTCTGTTCCTGATCCTGAAGTACAAGATTGTCAGTGTCGGGTTCGCAGACGTCACCATCGGCACGGCCGCGGCAAGCAGTGGTGTGCTTGGATCAGCAGAGAACGCTAAAATCTTCGTTCTGGGTTTTCTCGTCGGTCTGGTGATCCCGTTGGTTGTTGACCGGATGCTGCGCACGTCGCGCGACCTTGTGGAATCCTCGACCGATGTGCCAGAGCCAAGCGGTTAAATCGCACCGGTCAAAGGAAATCTCTGCCTGCAAAATCCCCCTGTCAGTTGAGGCTATGCCGGGTTGACAGCCCGGTCTGGCTATGGCCCCACTGGGCCAATCGCAAAACAGGACGTTGACCGAATGACCGTGCAGTTTCTTCTGACCGCTCTCGTGGTTGTGCTGATCCCCGGGACCGGCGTGATCTACACCTTGGCAATTGCCTTGGGCCAAGGCACGCGCGCCAGTATCGCCGCCGCCCTGGGCTGTACCCTTGGTATTGTTCCGCACCTGTTGGCAGCAACGCTCGGACTGGCGGCGGTGCTGCACGCCTCTGCGCTTCTTTTTCAGATGGTGAAATTTGCCGGCGTGGCCTATCTGCTTTACCTCGCCTGGCAGGCACTGAAATCAGGTGGCGCGCTCTCGGTCGAGGGGAATCCCACCACCCAGTCAAGCTGGCGGATTGCCCGGCGCGGTGCGCTGATCAATATCCTGAACCCCAAGCTTTCGGTCTTCTTTCTGGCACTCCTGCCCCCCTTCCTGTCCGGCAACCCCGCCGCCGCCACGGTCGAAATGCTGGGCCTTGGCGCGGTCTTCATGGGTCTGACCTTTGTCGTGTTTGTTCTTTACGGGGTTTTCGCCGCCACGGCGCGCGCCCGTGTTTTGTCCTCGCAGATTGCGATGCGCTGGCTAAACCGCAGCTTTGCCGCTCTCTTTGCGGCCCTTGGCCTACGTCTGGCGCTGGAGAAGGGGTAACCCCATGACAACAATACCCCGCACACCGCTGACCCTTGGCCTGGCGGGCCTTATCCCGTTCCTTTGGGGCGCGCTCACCGTGCTGTCACCCGATCTGGCCACCTGGACAATCCAAACCATCGGTCCACGGTTTGCCGGACCCTATGTGATGTTGTTCTATGGCGCGGTGATCCTGTCATTCATGTCCGGCGTGCTCTGGGGCTTTGCCACGAAGCTGTCGGGTGCACAGGCCAGCACCGGCTACATCCTCTCGACCTTTCCGGCACTCTGGGCGTTTTTGATGACAGGCGGTGGGCCGGTCGGTGCGGGCATTTCTCTGATGGTGGGGTTCATCGGGCTGCTTGGCCTCGACTGGCTTTTCTGGCACTACGGCGTGGCACCGGCATGGTGGATGCGCCTGCGCCTTCTTCTGACCGCCGTCGTGCTTTTGTGTCTGACGATCGGAGTCACCCAATGAGCAGCGATATCGAAACCCTCAAGGTCTATGGTGACATGGCCGATGACTATGCCGCCCTGGCGAACGAGATCGCCGATCCGGCGCTGACCACTTTTATCGGGGCGCTGCCCAAGGGCTCGCATGTGCTTGATCTGGGCTGCGGACCCGGTTTTGCGGCCGGGCACATGGCCCGCGCAGGCCTGACAGTCGATGCCACAGATGCAGCCCCGGCAATGGTCGAACTGGCCGGCAAGCAGGACGGCGTCAACGCCTGGGTCGCCACTTTCGATGACCTGACCGGCAGTAGTCTTTACGATGGGATCTGGGCCAATTTCAGCCTGCTGCACGCCCCCCGCGGAGACATGCCGCGTTATCTCGGCACCCTGCGCGAGTTGATAAAGACCGGCGGCATGTTCCATATCGGCATGAAAACCGGGACCGGCGAACACCGCGACGCCCTTGGCCGACTGTACACCTATTACACCGAGGAAGAATTGACCGTTCTGCTCAATGACGCGCGCTTCACCCCCTTTTCCAGCACGACGGGCCGCGACAAGGGTCTGGATGGCGAATGGGCCGATTGGGTGACGATCACCGCCCATGCCTGAACTGTTTGCCTATACAGACGGGGCCTGCTCGGGCAATCCTGGCCCGGGCGGCTGGGGTGTGCTGATGCGCGCGATGGATGGCGACCGGATCGTCAAAGAACGCGAATTGCAGGGTGGCGAGGCCGAGACCACCAATAACCGGATGGAGCTTCTGGCGGCGATCCATGCGCTGGAAACCTTGGAACGCGCCAGCGCCATCACCATCGTGACCGACAGCGCCTATGTTAAAAACGGCATCACGGGGTGGATGTTCGGCTGGAAACGAAATGGCTGGAAGACGTCGAACAAGAAACCTGTGAAGAATGTCGAACTATGGCAACGTCTGGATGAGGCGCAGGCCCGCCATGATGTGACCTGGGAATGGGTCAAGGGACATGCGGGCCACCCGGAAAACGAACGCGCGGACGAGCTGGCACGTGCCGGCATGGCCCCGTTCAAGCCCAAGAAACCCAAGAAGGGTCAGGAATGACAGCTCTCACCCTACTTGATTATACCTCAGTGCTGATCTTCGCGCTGACCGGCGCGCTCGTGGCAAGCCGGGCGCAGCTTGATATCGTGGGCTTTGCTTTCATGGCCTGTATCACAGCCGTGGGCGGCGGCACGGTGCGCGACGTTCTTCTGGATCGCAACCCGGTCTTCTGGGTTGGCAATCCCACCTATATCTTCATCGCCCTTGTCGCAGCCGTCTTCATCTATTTCACCGCCCACAAGGTCGAAAGCCGCTATCGCTGGCTACTTTGGCTTGACAGTTTCGCTCTTGCTGTGGCCGTCCCTGCCGGCATGGCCGCAGCGATGGTGATGCTGCAACCGATGCCGATCATGGTGCTGATGGGGGTGGCCACGGGATGTCTGGGCGGCCTGATGCGTGATGTGGTCTGCAACGAAGTACCGCTGGTCCTGAAACAGGGAGAGCTTTACGTGACCGCCGCGCTTGGCGGTGCTTTGGCTGGCATCGTGATGATGCAATTCACCCATCTGACCATGCCTGTTCTGCTGGTCTGTGCAATAACCACCTGGGCGCTGCGGGCCGGATCGCTGCTTTTTGGTTGGCAATTGCCGGTCTACAAAAGCCGCCCACCCCGGCAGTGATCACCCGGCCAGCACCTTGAACAGCTTGTCTCTAGCGGTTTGACCGCGCAGTAACGTCAGACGCGATTTGGGAATACCAAGCGCCTTGGCCAGCAGCTTCTGAACCGCAGCGTTGGCCTTGCCATCCTCGGGGATTGCAGTGACGTAAATCCGCAGCATCCCTTCATCGGCCACAACGCGGTCTCGCGACGCTTTCGGCGTTACACGCACGGCGATCTGATTGCCGGCCTGTGCGAGATGGCTGAGATCAGGCAGTTTCATGCACATGGCCTAGTGTTTATCCCATGCCCTGCCAAGGGGCCGCTTCCGGCCCTTGACCTTGGCCTTCCGACCCCCGACATGTAGCGCAACGAAAATACCCGAGGACAGCATGCCCGATCCCAACCCCGCCGCGTTAGAATTTCTGTTGAACCGCCGGTCGCGCCCGGCCAAAACCCTGACCGGCCCGGTCCCCACACGCGATGAGCTGATGCCGATCCTCCAATCCGCGGCGCGCAGCCCGGATCACGGCAAACTGGAGCCCTGGCGCCTGATCGTGCTTGAGCATGCGGCCTTGCAGCGTCTGGCCACGCTGGTTCCGGAAACCGGAAAACGGCTGGGCCGCACCCCGGAAGAGATCGCCAAGGCACAGGACCAGTTTGCCAAGGCCGATCTGGCCGTCGCGGTGATTGAGGTGCAGAAACCATCGCCGAAAATTCCCGCAATCGAGCAAAGCTATTCGGCCGGTGCGGTCTGCCTCGCGCTTCTCAACGCGGCATTGGCGTCGGGCTGGGGTGCAAACTGGCTGAGTGGCTGGGCCAGCCATGACCGCGCATTTGTCACCCGGGCCCTGGGTCTTGAAAGCCATGAGCGGATCGCCGGTTTCATCCATATCGGCACCGAAACCAATGCCCCGCCAGAACGCCCCCGTCCGGACCTTGATCAGATCATCAGCTGGGTCAGTGAATGATATTTGCCTCCTTCTTCAAAGCGGTATCGCAAATCGGTGATCCACGGTTCCGCAAGGTACTGTTGCTGGGCGTTGGCCTGACCCTGGCCCTGCTAGTTGCTGTCTACGCCGGATTTCTGGGCTTTCTGCAATGGGCGCTTGGCGACGGGGCCGAATTGCCCCTGATCGGCACTGTCACCTGGCTGGATGATCTGCTGGGCTGGGGCAGCCTGTTCCTGATGATCATCCTTTCGGTCTTTCTGATGGTGCCGGTGGCCTCGGCCATCACCTCAATGTTTCTCGATGAGGTGGCGAAGGCGGTTGAAGAGCGGCATTACCCTCACCTGCCCGCCGCACCCAGGGTGCCGATCTGGGATGCCATCCGCGATACGCTGAATTTCCTTGGCGTGCTGATTGGCGCCAATATTCTGGCGCTCTTTGTCTATGCGCTGGTGCCGCCGGCCTCGATCTTCATCTTCTGGGCGCTCAACGGTTATCTGCTGGGGATGGAGTATTTTCAGCTTGCAGCCATGCGCCGCCTGGGCCGAACAAAGGCCGCCGCGCTGCGCAAGCAGAACCGCGGCACGATCTGGCTGGCGGGCACGCTGATGGCAATGCCGCTGTCATTGCCGCTGATCAACCTGATCATCCCCATTCTGGGGGCCGCGACCTTTACCCATATCTTTCAGGCTATTCAGGCGCGGACAGGCCCATCCGGTTGAACATGTCGATATCGCGCACGGTGATTGTACCGGTGATGATGATATAGGCCGCAATCGCCCAAAACACCGCTGCCACGATCGTGGTGATGATCGCCTTTTTCTTCAGATGATGCTGTTGTGGCGACCCGTCATGAGTACCGGGAACGATATCACCGGCCTCGCCCTGGGTCTGAATCCGGATCGGCAGCGCCACCAGAAACGTCATGAACCAGAACACCAGATAAAGGACAATCCCCGAGGCGATGCCCATCAGACCTGCTCCAACTCGACCAGGCAGCCGTTGAAATCCTTGGGATGCAGGAAGAGGACGGGCTTGCCGTGGGCGCCGATCTTTGGCTCTCCGCTGCCCAATACGCGGGCGCCGGTGGCTTGCAGATGATCGCGCGCGGCGATGATATCCTCGACCTCATAGCAGACATGATGGATGCCGCCCGCCGGGTTCTTTTCCAGAAATCCGTTGATCGGGCTGTCGTCGCCCAGGGGGTAAAGCAGTTCGATCTTGGTGTTGGGCAATTCGATGAAAACCACCGTTACACCGTGGTCCGGCTCATCCTGCGGCGCGCCGACATTAGCCCCCAGGGCGGTGCGATATTGCGCCGATGCGGCCTCCAGGTCCGGGACAGCAATGGCGACGTGGTTGAGGCGTCCAATCATGGTCAAATCCTTCTGCAAGCAGTTTGGCGTTGTTATGGGGGCAGCGGGCCGCGCTGACAAGCGACAGAGGGACGCAACCCTACGATTAACCAACCGTTAGGCATGTGGGCGTAATTGTGTTCAGGCCGATGCAGACTAAGGAGCAGAAAGATGGATGATTTAAGCGATCTGCCGCCGATGCGGATGCCCACCAGCAATCGCCCGCTTTTGGGGATGACCGTGCTTGTTGTCGAAGACAGCCGGTTCACTTGCGAAGCACTGCGTCTGATGTGTCTGCGCAGCGGCGCACGGATCAGACGGGCGGATTGTCTGCGCTCAGCCCGGCGTCACCTGCGCGTCTATCGTCCCTCGATTGCCATCGTCGATCTTGGCCTGCCAGACGGTTCAGGCACCGATCTGATCGAAGATCTTAACAACGCAACACCGCGCGTCGGCGTGATCATGGCCACCAGCGGTGATGACGATCTGGAAGAGGTTGCGCTGGCTGCGGGTGCCGACGGATTTCTGTCCAAGCCGCTCAGCAGCGTTGGCGCATTTCAACAGGCCATTCTGGACAAGCTTCCCGCTGATCGTCGCCCTTCGGGCCCGCGCGTGCTCAGCGATGATATCATCAATCCCGATCCGGTGGCCTATCGCGACGACATGAGCCATGTCGCCAATCTGCTAGATGATCACCAGGAAGGGCCGGTGCTGGATTACGTGCTACAGTTTCTGGGCGGTGTCGCCCGCAGCGCCGAAGATGGTCAGCTGGAAGAGGCGGCAACCGATCTGGCGGAAAGCATGGCGGACAAGACCGCTTTGCCGGTCAAAATCGCCCGTCTTGCCGGACTGGTTCATGAACGTCTGAACACCCGCATCGCCATCTAAAGCGATGGATCAGAGGATTTACGCACAAGGCGTGTCAGATCGCTGAGACGCTCGCGTTGCTGCCCCTTTTCGTCAAAATTCCCGGGCGCTAACCAGATTTGGAATGCCTCTTTCAAGGCAGGCCATTCTGTATGAATGGCCGCAAACCACGCAGTGTCACGATTGCGCCCCTTGACGATTGTCGCCTGCCTGAACACCCCCTCATAGCTAAAGCCCAACCGCTGCGCTGCCCGGCGTGACGGCTGGTTAAGCGCATCACATTTCCATTCATAGCGCCTGTATCCGGCCTCGAACGCCCATTGCATCATCAGATACATCGCCTCGGTCGCCGCAGGGGTGCGCTGCAATTGCGGAGCCATTGCAATATACCCGACCTCGATCGAGCCGCTGGCAGGCTTGATCCGCAGATAGGATGCAAAGCCGCCAAACGCCTTGCGCTCCTTGTCATAAATGGCCTGAAAGACGATATCGTTTGTACCGGTTGCCTCACGCATCCAGCGGTGAAACTGCGAAGACGACGCGAAAGGGCCGGACGGCATGTAATCCCAAACCCAGTCATGGCCATCGAACGCCTTATAGAGCAGCGCCGCATGGCGGTCCGCTGACAATGGCTCCAGCCGTGCATAGTGTCCGTCCAGCACCAAGTCTGCGGGCCGGGGTGGCACTTGCCAGCCTTCAACGACCGGTCCAACGGGTCGGGGATCATGTGTCATCTTGCCTCCTGCTGCGGCATGGCCGGACGATAGCCCGGTGCACAACACACGGCAAAGCAATTTGTCAGAGGATCAGGCCGGGGTTACTGCCCATGTCGAGATCGGGGAAGACCGTGGTTTCCAGCAGATGACTGTCCAACCCGAAAAGCTGGCGCAGCATCCAACCGGTATGCGCTCGCAAATCTCGGGTCGGCAACAGATCGCGACGCATGTAAAGGTCTGCCTCGCTCAATCCCGGCCAATCGGTCACCACCCGTCCGCCCCGGATCGCTCCACCGGCCAGCAGCATCGCACCCGCCGTACCATGATCGGTCCCCGCCGATCCGTTCAGCCGCGCGGTGCGGCCAAACTCGGTCATCGCCACGACAGCGGTCTTGTCCCAGACCGGACCCAGGCCCTGTTTCAGCGTCAGGATCGCAGTCTGCAACTGATCCAACGCCTTGGGCAGGGTCTTGGTCTGGTTCGTGTGAGTATCGAACCCGCTTAGGGAAAAGGCCGCGATCCGGGTATCGCCGCGCAGGCGGTCAGCCGCGAAACCAGCGATGCTTTCAGGCCGGTTGCCCTTGCGCACCCCGCGCATCGTGCCCTTCATGGCATCCATCATCTCGGCACTGTCGGTGGGCTGCGCTTCTCCGGCCATCTCGGCCTCGAAACCCGACAGCATGATGGCCTCCATCGCCGCATCGCGAAACAACGGATCATCATGCATGATCTGTTCCAGCAACAGCTCTGCTTGCGGTGTCAGCGTCAGCCCCGCATCGGGCGACCATTCCGAAATCCGCGCCTTGCCTCGGGTCAGCAGCATGTCGGCGCGTCCGATGGCATAGGCCGTCTCGGCCTCGGCCTCGGGGACATTTTGCAGCAGCCGGTTCAGCCATCCATCACGGACACGCCCCTCGGCGCTCAGCCCGATCCCGGCCTGCAGGATGTCCTGCCCGTCGAAATGACTGCGCTTGTCCCGGTAGGGGGTCGACACCGCGTGAACAAACCCCAGATCGCCCGCCTGCCACAGCGGCATCAGTCGCGCAAGTGATGGATGCAGCGCAAAATACCCATCCAGATCCAGCACATCCTTGCCTGATCCCGTGCGCAGCGCTGCAAATTCACGGGCGCCGTAGGGCCGCACCACGTCCAGCCCGTCCATCCCGCCCCGCAGGATGATCACCACCAGCCGGTTCTCCCACGGCGCGCTGGCAAAGGTGACCGGCGTCAGCAACGGGCTCGCGGCCAGGGAACATCCCAATGCCAGACCATTGCTCAGAAAACTGCGGCGGGACTGTTTTCGTGTGGTCATTGCGTGATCCCCTTACATCCGCTGGAACGCGGGTGAGGCCAGAATCAGCCCCACGCCCTCGGTCCTGCTTTCGGCGGCACCCGCGGCAAATCGGACCGCCTCGGGCGCATCGCGGCCCAGAGCCACTTCAACAAATTCTCGCGGATGGGGCAGCACGCGGCGCAGTTTATACGGCACGCTCATCGCCCATTGCAGCCGTGCTGCCAAACGCTGCGGCGTGATCCATTGCTCATCCGCCTCGGGCCATCCATCAGGGCCCGGTGCCTGCCCCCAGGCCTGTCCCATCAGGGTCATCGGGCCAAAGAAGGTGCCCAGCAATCGCGACGGCTTTGTCAGGGCCGGATGATCTGGCGCGATATCCAACGCCCTGAGGGTCGAGCTGACAAAATCCAGCGGCTGCTTGACGTTGCGGTTGCTGAAATCCCAGGCCGACGGGTGGTTCAGCATGACCTCGTAGACCGCATGCAGATCGCTGGCGGTCTCAAGATAGCGCTTGGTCATCGCCTCGATCAGCGCCGGGTCGGGCGTGTCCGAAATGAAATGCACCGCCAGCTTGCGGGACAGATGCGCCGCGGTGACGGGATGCACCGCCAGATCGAAGAGCAGCGCGTTGATGTCGCTCATCTTCGGTGTATCGCCGCCATAGATCGTGCCCAGGATCGTCTCGGCCCCCGGCTCGGCTAGGTTGGGCTTGAAGGTGACACCGTCACGGATCGAGAAATGCAGCCCGGTCAGTAGCTCGGCCAATTGCCGCACATCCTGCTGCGTGTACGGCCCCTTGACCCCCAGCGTGTGCAACTCCAGCAATTCGCGCGCCAGATTCTCGTTCAGCCCGCTTTTCTTCTTCTTGTTCTTCTTGCGGTTCCGCGCAGCAGAACTGTTGGGCCCGATCGAGCTGTTCTGATCAAGATACACCAGCATCAGCGGGTGGGTCGTGACCTCCCGCAGCATGTCGATGAACCGGCCCGAAACATAGGGGCGAATGGCCTCTTCGATATAGATCGGATGCGCCATTCGGGTGATCTCATCGCGGCCCACGGCCGTGAAATGATCCGCCCAGAACGCGGTCAGCCTTTCGCGCATCCCGTCTTCGCCATGAACCCGCCGCAAGAGCGTCTGGCCAAACCAGCCGATCGAGGCCTGACGCATCGCGCGCGTATGCACTTTGTAGCGTTTCTTGCCCGCCTGCCGGTCTGCCTTGGTTTCTGCATGGAAATACGCATCCCGCGCATCGGCAAATTTCAACGCCTGTTTGCGAATGCTTGGCAATCTTGGAATTTCAAACCGCCGCGCGGCCTCATCCGGCCCTTTGAGCCGCGCCAACATCTCGGACGTCGATCCCGCAGGTGCAAGGCGCGGGGACAACCCGCAGCCAAACCGGATTTCTGCGCGTTCAGGATCAAACATCATCGACACCACACATCTCTCACCCTGCCAATATAGCATTTAACGGGTCAGTTTGCAGGTTCCGTCGCTGCGCCGGGCAGAAAAATGCGCAGCTAGTCCTGGGGGATCACGCGCAGGCTCAGTTCCATCAACTGGTCGCTGGTCGGATCGGACGGTGCATTCATCATCAGGTCTTCGGCGCGCTGGTTCATCGGGAACATGATGACCTCGCGGATATTGGCTTCGTCGGCCAAAAGCATCACGATCCGGTCGATCCCTGCCGCGCATCCTCCGTGGGGAGGCGCGCCATATTGGAAAGCGTTGACCAGCCCGCCGAAACGCTTGTGCACTTCGTCCTCGCCATACCCCGCCAGGTCGAACGCCTTGATCATGATATCCAGCTTGTGGTTCCGGATCGCACCCGACACCAGTTCATAACCATTGCATGCAAGGTCGTATTGGTACCCCAGCACATTGAGCGGATCACCCGAAAGCGCGTCCAGCCCGCCTTGCGGCATCGAAAACGGGTTATGGCTGAAATCGACCTTGCCGGTTTCCTCGTCGGCCTCGTACATCGGGAAATCGACGATCCAGGCAAAGGCGAACCGGTCCTTGTCGGTGAGGCCCAACTCCTCGCCAATCACCGTGCGCGCCTTGCCCGCAACGCTTTCAAACGCCGCCGGTTTGCCGCCCAGGAAGAAGGCCGCGTCGCCCACCTCCAGACCCAGTTGCTGGCGGATCGCCTCGGTCCGCTCAGGCCCAATATTCTTGGCCAGCGGTCCGGCTGCTTCCATGCCTTCACCCTGATCGCGCCAGAAGATATAGCCCATCCCCGGCAGGCCCTCTTTCTGGGCAAACGCATTCATCCGGTCGCAGAATTTGCGGCTGCCACCAGTGGGGGCCGGGATCGCGCGGATCTGCGTACCGTCCTGCTCCAGCAGCTTGGCGAAAATGGCAAAGCCAGAGCCGCGGAAATGCTCCGAGACATCCTGCATCTTGATCGGGTTGCGCAGGTCAGGCTTGTCGGTGCCATACCACATCGCACTGTCGCGATAGGAAATCTGCGGCCACTCGGCATCAACTTTCCGGCCACCGCCGAACTCTTCGAAAACACCGGCTATGACTGGCTGGATGGTGTCGAACACGTCCTGCTGCTCGACAAAACTCATCTCCATATCCAACTGATAGAAATCAGTGGGTGAGCGGTCGGCACGCGGGTCTTCGTCGCGGAAACAGGGTGCGATCTGGAAATAGCGGTCAAAGCCCGACACCATGATCAGTTGTTTGAACAGCTGCGGCGCCTGCGGCAGGGCATAGAACTTGCCCGGATGCAGGCGGCTTGGCACCAGAAAATCGCGCGCGCCCTCGGGCGAGGATGCAGTAATGATCGGCGTCTGATATTCGCGAAACCCGGTATCCCACATGCGTCGGCGGATCGAGGCCACGACATCCGACCGCAGTTTCATGTTGTCCTGCATCGCCTCGCGCCGCAGGTCCAGATAGCGATAACGCAGGCGGGTTTCCTCGGGGTATTCCTGATCGCCGAACACGATCAGCGGCAACTCGCCGGCGCTGCCCAACACTTCCATCTCGCGGATATAGACCTCGATCTCGCCAGTGGGCAGTTTCGGGTTGATCAGGCTTTCATCGCGCGCCTTCACTTCGCCGTCGATCCGGATGCACCATTCCGAACGGACATTCTCAAGCTCGGCAAAGGCCGCGCTGTCACCGTCACACAGCACCTGCGTGACACCGTAATGGTCGCGCAGATCGACAAACAAAACGCCACCGTGGTCACGGATGCGATGCACCCAGCCAGACAGGCGAACGTTGTCGCCCACATTGGTTTTGGTCAGTTCGGCGCAGGTATGGCTGCGATAGGTGTGCATGACGTCCTCATCTGGCCCCGTCCGGGACCTCTGGCATTGGTTCGCGCCGATACACCTTGCCTATGGGGCAAAGTCAAGGGGCGGTTGCCCGAGATGGCGGATTAGAGCGTTTCCAGTTTTCGTTGAAACAAGCATCATCGCTTTTCGCGTTTGAGCGTGGCGAGAGGCAGCGAACAAGCGATTCAATGGGAATGGAAACGCTTTAGAGGCCGACAAGCCGTGACGGGATCAGCCCGCGCAGGGAATTGCCCACATAAATCGCGCGTGCCTGCCGCAGATCATCCACAGTCAGAACAGCTTCCTGCGCCGCACCTTTCGCGATCATCTCTTCGCGCAATACGCCCGGCAGAAGGCCACAGCACAACGGCGGCGTGATCAGACCCGCACCCAGATCGACAAAAAGATTGGTGATCGTCCCTTCACACAGTTCCTGGCGTGCATTCAGAAACAGCAGTTCATCGACGCCCGCAGGCAGGTTGGCGCGGGCCGTATCATAGACGTGCCGTTGGGTGGTTTTCACATGCAGCCACGGATCATCGGCATCCAGAACCGCATCCGACAGCCCGACGCACCACGCCGCGCCCTCTGCCATCGCCTGAAACGGCGCGCTGGTCACCTCGGCCTGGCCTTTCGCGTCAACCGTCAGGCGCACCCGCAGCGGCGCATCGCCCTCCAACGTTTCCAGCGCTGCCTCGACACCCTTTGTTTCGATCCCCAGCCGCGCGGCACTGCGGACAAGCCGCGCCAGATGCCGCGCCCGGCGCAGGATGCCGCTACCCGGCTCCCAGCGGAAGGTTTCGATCAGGCGAAATCCGGGATCAGACGGCGGGCAAAGCGGGCTTTCCACAACGCTTCCTCATATTCGGCCTCGGCGGTGCTGTCATAAACCAGCCCGCCACCCACGTTCAGCGTGGCGCGGCCCTGATCCAGCAGAAGCGTTCGGATCGCGACGTTGAATTCCGACCGCCCATCGGGCGCGGCCCAGCCAATCGTGCCACAATAAATCTCGCGCGGGGCGGGTTCCAGCTCTCGCAGGATCTCCATCGCGCGCACCTTTGGCGCCCCGGTGATCGACCCGCAAGGGAAAAGCGCGCGGAAGATATCGCCAAGCCCCGTGCCCTCCACCATCTGGCCGGTAACCAGTGAGGTCATCTGATGCACGGTCTCGTAGCTTTCGATTGAAAACAGCTCCGGCACCTCGACACTGCCCGGCTCGCTGATCCGCGACAGGTCATTTCGCAGCAAGTCCACGATCATCAGGTTCTCGGCGCGGTTTTTCTCGTCCGTTTGCAGGAAAAACCGATGCCGCGCATCCTCGGCAGCGTCATCGCTGCGCGGCATGGTGCCTTTCATCGGCCGGGTCTCAATCCGGCCCCGCGTATCGGTGCGGAAAAAAAGCTCGGGCGAACGCGATAGGATTGACGGTAACCCTTCCTGCTCGACCATCGCGCCAAAGCGCACCGGCTGTATCCGGTCCAGCGCATGATAAAGCGCCGCAGGCTCACCGGTCATTTCCAGATCAATCGGGAAAGTCAGGTTGGCCTGATAGATGTCGCCCGCACAGATGTAGTCATGGACAGTCTGAAACCCGCCCGCATAGCGCGTCGCGTCCCAGGCGGGCACAAACCCGTCCAGCCGCGCGTCACCGGGGCGCAGCGCATCGGCGATCGACGGCCAGTCATAGACCGCGAACTGCAAGAGCGGCAGGCGGCGATCCTCGGGCAAAAGCGGGTGCAGCTTCGGTTCAAGCACATAGCCCAACTCGTAGGTCGCATACCCCGCAACCCACAGCCCGTCGGCCTGTGCGGTATCGAGCGCAAACAATGCACCGGGCACCTCCTCGGGCGTTTCAGCCACGATCAGCCGCTGCGCCCGCGCAAAGCTGCACGCGCTGCCGTCCGGGCCATGATCAAAGCGAATCTGCACGCTTGGCGTCCTCTGCCACTGTTCTGGCCTTCGTATCTAGCGGCCAAAGCTCTGAATGACACCCTTAAAAGCGTCCATTTCACCGGGATTTACGATACCGCCCGCAACCCCCTTGCGCCGGGCTTGATCATGTCTATAACCCACAACAATTTGCGCATCCGGGCCTTGGCCCGCGCCCATATAGCTGCTCTGGGGATCACCATGCCGAAAAGAACTGATATCTCATCCATCATGATTATCGGGGCGGGTCCGATTGTGATCGGACAGGCGTGTGAATTCGACTACTCGGGTGCCCAGGCCTGCAAGGCCCTGCGCGAAGAAGGCTACCGCGTCATCCTAGTCAACTCTAACCCGGCCACCATCATGACCGACCCGGAACTGGCCGATGCCACCTATATCGAACCGATCACCCCTGACGTTGTCGCCAGGATCATCGAAAAGGAACGCCCCGACGCATTGCTGCCCACGATGGGTGGTCAGACGGGGCTGAACACCGCGCTTGCCGTGGCCGATCTGGGCGTGCTGGAAAAATTCGGCGTGGAACTTATCGGCGCCAACCGCGAAGCCATCGAGATGGCCGAGGATCGCAAGCTATTCCGCGAGGCGATGGACCGTCTGGGGATCGAAAACCCAAAGGCCACGATTGCCAACACGATAGAAGAATGCATGGCGGCGATTGACTATGTCGGGCTTCCCGCGATCATCCGGCCCGCCTTCACGCTGGGCGGCACCGGCGGCGGCGTCGCCTATAACCGCGACGATTACGAGCATTTCTGCAAATCGGGCCTTGATGCCTCACCCGTCAACCAGATCCTGATTGATGAATCACTTCTGGGTTGGAAAGAGTTCGAGATGGAGGTCGTGCGCGACAAGGCCGACAACGCGATCATCGTCTGTGCCATCGAAAACGTCGACCCGATGGGCGTGCATACCGGCGACAGCATCACCGTCGCCCCCGCCCTGACCCTGACCGACAAGGAATACCAGATCATGCGCAACGGCTCCATCGCCGTGCTGCGCGAAATCGGGGTCGAAACCGGCGGATCGAACGTGCAATGGGCAATAAACCCCGAAGATGGCCGCATGGTCGTGATCGAAATGAACCCGCGCGTCAGCCGCTCTTCCGCGCTGGCCTCCAAGGCCACGGGCTTCCCGATTGCCAAGATCGCGGCCAAGCTGGCGGTGGGCTACACGCTGGATGAGCTGGACAATGACATCACCAAGGTCACGCCCGCGTCGTTTGAGCCGACGATTGATTACGTGGTCACCAAGATCCCACGGTTCGCCTTTGAAAAATTCCCGGGGTCTGAACCCTACCTGACCACCGCAATGAAATCCGTGGGCGAGGCGATGGCCATTGGCCGCACCATCCACGAGTCGTTGCAAAAAGCGCTGGCCAGCATGGAAACCGGCCTTACCGGTTTTGACGAGATTGCAATCGACGGCGCACCGGACAAGGCCGCCGTGGTCAAGGCCCTCAGTCGCCAGACGCCCGACCGCATCCGCGTGATTGCCCAGGCCATGCGCCACGGGCTCAGCGACGATGAAATCCAGGCGGCCACCGCCTTTGACCCATGGTTCCTGGCCCGCATCCGCGAGATCGTCAACGCCGAGGAAGACGTGCGCGCAAACGGTCTGCCGACCGACGAAAAGGGCCTGCGCGCCCTCAAGATGCTGGGATTCACCGATGCGCGCCTCGCCAAGCTCACCGGCTTTACCGAGGCCGACATACGTCGCGCCCGCCATGCCCAGGGCGTCACCGCCGTGTTCAAGCGCATCGACACCTGCGGCGCCGAATTCGAAGCCCAGACGCCCTATATGTATTCCACCTACGAGGCGCCGATGATGGGCGAAGTGGAATGCGAAGCGCGGCCCAGCGATCGCAAAAAGGTCGTCATTCTGGGCGGTGGCCCCAACCGCATCGGCCAGGGGATCGAATTTGATTATTGCTGTTGCCATGCCTGCTATGCCCTGACCAAGGCGGGCTACGAGACCATCATGATCAACTGCAACCCAGAAACGGTCAGCACCGATTATGACACGTCTGACCGGCTCTACTTTGAACCGCTCAGCTTTGAACATGTGATGGAAATCCTGCGGGTTGAGCAGGAAAACGGCACGCTTCACGGCGTAATTGTGCAATTCGGCGGCCAGACACCGCTCAAGCTTGCAAACGCGCTTGAAGTCGAAGGTATCCCGATCCTCGGCACCTCACCCGACGCCATCGACCTGGCCGAAGATCGCGAACGCTTCCAGGCGCTGGTCAATCAGCTTGAGCTGAAACAGCCCAATAACGGCATCGCCTCAACCGACGCACAAGCGCTGGCCATCGCCGAACAGATCGGCTTTCCGCTGGTCATCCGCCCTTCCTACGTTCTGGGTGGCCGGGCGATGGAGATTGTCCGCGACATGGCGCAACTGGAACGCTACATCGCCGAAGCGGTGGTCGTGTCCGGCGACAGCCCGGTGCTGCTTGACGGCTACCTTTCGGGTGCGATCGAATGCGATGTCGACGCGCTTTGTGATGGGACCGACGTGCATGTCACCGGTATCATGCAGCATATCGAGGAGGCCGGGGTGCATTCCGGCGACAGCGCCTGTTCGATCCCGCCCTATTCGCTTTCGAAGGACGTGATCGCCGAGATCAATCGCCAGACCGAGGCACTGGCCCGCGCCCTCAACGTCGTCGGCCTGATGAACGTGCAATTCGCGGTCAAAGGCAATGACATCTACCTGATCGAGGTGAACCCCCGCGCCTCGCGCACCGTGCCCTTCGTCGCCAAGGCGACGGATAGCGCTATTGCCTCGATTGCCGCGCGCCTGATGGCTGGTGAAAAGCTAAGCGATTTCACCTTCCGCGGCCCCTACCCCGCCGACGCGAAACCCGGAACGCTGCCAATGGCTGACCAGATGACATTGGCCGATCCCAACATGCCGTGGTTCTCGGTCAAAGAGGCGGTGATGCCTTTCGCCCGCTTCCCCGGTGTCGATACCATTCTGGGCCCCGAAATGCGCTCCACCGGCGAGGTGATGGGCTGGGACGTGTCCTTCCCCCGCGCCTTCCTCAAGGCGCAGATGGGGGCCGGTACGCAATTGCCGGAGGGTGGCAAGGTGTTTTTCTCGATCAAAAATGACGACAAGACGCCGCAATTGGTTGAAACCGCGCGGATGCTGGTCGATTTGGGTTTTGCCATCGTCGCCACCCGCGGCACGGCGGCCTTCCTCGAAGGGCATGAGATCGCCTGCGAAGTCGTCAACAAGGTCTACGAGGGCCGCCCCGACGTGGTCGACATGCTGAAAGACGGGCAGATATCGTTGGTGATGAACACGACCGAAGGTGCTCAGGCCGTCCAGGACAGCCGCGAAATCCGCTCGGTCGCGCTTTATGACAAGATCCCCTATTACACCACCGCAGCCGCCGCACACGCCGCCGCACAGGCCATGCAGGCGCGGCAGGAAGGTGAGATTAAGGTGATGCCACTACAGGGAAGTGCGGCCTGATCGGTCATCCAACGAAGCTGAGGTCAGAGGCCGCGCAGCACGCCGATCCGGGCATTTCTGCCCGGCTGGCCCTGGCAGAGCTTTTTTGTAAATCCAGCCTCACGCGGGCAAGTTCGAACATCTGCATAGCGTAGCGCAGCTTGCGACGGCCGCCATCGCCAAACCGTACGGAATATGTGTACGTCCTGTACGTTGTGTACGAAACTCAGACCGGTTTGGCCTCTGGGTTCGGGCGCAGAACTTCAAGCGGTTTGCGCACCTTTTCGCGCAGTCCCAGCCCGCTGGACGCCTGCACGCGCTTGGTGGCCTCAACCAGCAAAACACCGCCCGCCGCGACCATCGACAGCTTGCCGCCCAGGCTTTCCCACATGCCAGCGGTCTTGCGCCAAAACCGCCGTTCCGACGGGGGTTGATATAGCGTCATGGCGTGATTGACCGGCATAAATTCATGCGATTTCAATTGGCTCTCCAACTGTCCCTGACTGTAGGGACGGCCAAAGCCAAACGGTGTCTTGTCACTGCGCGACCACAATCCGGCCCGGTTGGGCACGACGAACAAGACCGAACCACCTGGCCCCAGAACGCGCCAGCATTCTTCCAGCAGGGCAGCGGGCTGTTCACTTGTTTCCAGCCCGTGCATCACCAGCAATTTGTCTACATGTCCTGTCTCAAGAGGCCACCAGGTTTCCTCGCAAAGCACTGAAACATTTGGACAATCCGATGGCCACCCGATCACCCCCTGGGGCGCGGGCATCAGGGCCACCACCCGCCTCGCATCACCCAGATAGGGCCGCAGGAATGGCACGGCAAAGCCATAGCCCACCACCGTCTGCCCCTTCGCTTCGGGCCAGATTCGCATCATTTCAGCCCGCACAGTCTTCTGCGCCGCACGCCCAAGCGCACTGCGGTAATAGAAATTGCGAAGATCTTGCACATCAAGATGCATTGCGGCCCGGCCCGTGATCGGTCACTCTGACGTTAACCATATCCTTCAAATGGGGAAAGACCATGACATTGCAAATCCTGACCATCCCCTGCCTGTCAGATAATTACGCCTATCTTGCGCATGATCCCGCCACCGGCCAAACAGCCGCCGTGGATGTCCCCGAGGCCGCGCCGATCCTCAAAGCCCTTGCAGGCAAGGGCTGGGTGCTTAGCCATGTATTGATCACCCATCACCACTACGATCATGTCGATGGCTTGGCCGACCTTCTTGCCGCAGCCCCCGCACAGGTCGTCGGCGCCACTGCCGACGCACACCGCCTGCCGCCGCTGGATATTGCCGTTACAGAGGGCGATACGGTCAAGATCGGGGAGCAAACGGGCCATGTCCTCGACGTTTCAGGGCACACCGTCGGGCATATCGCGTTTCATTTCCCCGACAGCGCGGCCATCTTCACTGCTGACAGCCTCATGGCGCTTGGATGCGGCCGGGTGTTCGAAGGCACCATGCCGCAGATGTGGCACAGCCTGCAAAAACTCGCAGTGCTATCGCCCGAAACAACCGTCTATTCCGGCCACGAATATACGCAATCCAATGCCAAATTCGCGCTGAGTGTTGATCCCTCAAACAGCGCGCTTATATCTAGGGCAACTGCTGTGGATGCTGCCCGCGCCAAGGGTCAGCCCACCGTCCCCTCAACCCTCGCAGAAGAATTGGCGACCAACCCGTTCCTGCGCGCAACTGACCTCGATATTCAGGCCCATCTGGGCATGGTCGGGGCCGACCCCGCCGATGTGTTTGCAGAAATCCGCACACGCAAAGATTGTTTTTGACACGCCAAACCCCAGTGAAACCTCAACAATGTCAGGAAAAGTGACCGCATTGTGCCAAAAAAGCCTTGAAGCGCCCACGATATCGACCAAACTTTAATGTTATGAGGCCATGGTCAGGGAAAGAAACCCGGACCCAGATCAGAAGGAGCACCGAACGTGCCTTCATTCTCGAATACGCTGGAACAGGCAATTCACGCAGCATTGGCATTGGCCAACGCCCGGCAACATGAATTCGCCACGCTGGAGCACCTGTTGCTGGCGCTGATTGACGAACCCGACGCAACCCGCGTGCTCAAGGCCTGTAGTGTCGATACCGAAGATTTACGCACAACGCTGGTCGAATTCATCGACGACGATCTGTCCAATCTGGTGACCGATATCGAAGGTTCCGAAGCGGTGCCGACAGCGGCCTTCCAAAGGGTCATTCAGCGGGCCGCAATTCATGTACAATCCTCCGGCAGGACAGAGGTGACAGGCGCAAACGTTCTGGTCGCCATCTTCGCGGAACGCGAATCGAATGCAGCGTATTTCCTGCAATCCCAGGACATGACCCGCTATGACGCCGTCAATTTCATCGCTCACGGTGTTGCCAAGGATCCGGCATTCGGCGAAACGCGCCCGGTCTCGGGGGCCACGGATGATGGTCAGGAAAACGCGCAATCGACAAACGAAACCGACGCGGTCGAGGCGGGCGAATCCGCTCTGGCCAAGTATTGCGTCGATTTGAATGAAAAATCTCGCCGGGGTGATGTCGATCCGCTGATCGGTCGCGATCATGAAGTGGAACGCTGCATTCAGGTGCTGTGCCGCCGTCGCAAAAACAACCCGCTTCTGGTAGGTGATCCCGGTGTTGGCAAGACTGCCATCGCAGAGGGACTTGCGCACAAGGTCGTAGAGGGTGAAACACCCGAAGTATTGTCGAACACCACGATCTTCTCGCTGGATATGGGCGCGCTGCTGGCTGGTACGCGCTATCGCGGTGATTTCGAAGAGCGGCTGAAAGCGGTTGTTACCGAGCTGGAAGATCATCCGGATGCGGTACTTTTCATCGACGAAATTCATACGGTGATCGGCGCGGGCGCCACATCGGGCGGGGCGATGGATGCCTCGAACCTGCTGAAACCTGCCCTTCAGGGCGGCAAGCTCCGCTGCATGGGCTCGACCACTTTCAAGGAATTCCGTCAGCATTTCGAAAAGGATCGCGCGTTGTCGCGTCGGTTCCAGAAAATTGACGTGGTGGAACCCACCGTTGAAGATACGGTCAAAATCCTCAAAGGTCTGAAGCCTTATTTCGAAGAGCATCACAGCGTCAAATATACCGCCGACGCGATCAAGTCTGCGGTAGAGCTCTCGGCGCGCTATATCAACGACCGTAAATTGCCCGACAAGGCGATTGATGTGATTGACGAGGCCGGGGCGGCGCAACATCTTCTGACCGCGTCCAAGCGGCGCAAGAATATTGGTGCCAAGGAAATCGAAGAAGTTGTCGCCAAGATCGCGCGCATTCCGCCCAAAAACGTCTCTAAGGACGATGCCGAGGTGCTCAAGGATCTAGAAAAATCGCTGAAGCGGGTTGTGTTTGGCCAGGACAAAGCGATCGAGGCGCTCTCGTCGTCCATCAAACTGGCGCGGGCCGGTCTGCGCGAACCCGAAAAACCGATTGGTAACTATCTCTTCGCTGGCCCGACCGGTGTGGGTAAGACAGAGGTGGCCAAACAGTTGGCCGATACCCTTGGGGTCGAACTGCTGCGCTTTGACATGTCGGAATACATGGAGAAACACGCGGTCTCACGTCTTATTGGCGCGCCACCGGGCTATGTCGGCTTTGACCAGGGTGGCCTGTTGACCGACGGCGTCGATCAGCATCCGCATTGTGTCTTGCTGCTGGACGAGCTTGAAAAAGCGCATCCGGATGTCTTCAACATCCTCTTGCAAGTCATGGATCACGGCAGCCTGACGGATCACAACGGCCGCACCGTTGATTTCCGCAATGTCGTTCTGATCATGACATCGAATGCAGGCGCATCGGAATTGGCAAAAGCCGCGATCGGCTTTGGTCGCGACCGTCGCGAAGGCGAAGACACGGCCGCGATCGAACGTACCTTTACGCCCGAGTTCCGCAACAGGCTGGATGCCGTGATCTCCTTCGCGCCGCTTGGCAAGGATGTCATTCTGCAAGTCGTCGAGAAGTTCGTACTACAGCTTGAGGCGCAGCTGATGGATCGCAACGTTACCATCGAGCTGACAACACCCGCCGCCGAATGGCTGGCCGAAAAGGGCTATGATGACAAGATGGGTGCGCGTCCGCTGGGCCGGGTCATTCAGGAATACATCAAGAAGCCTCTGGCCGAGGAGTTACTCTTTGGCAAACTGGCAAAAGGTGGCATCGTCAAGGTGGGCGTCAAGTCCGGCAAGATCGACCTGAAGCTCGAAGGCCCCGACCAGCCCCGGATTTCTGGCAAAAAACCACCCCTGCTTACCGCTGATTGACGCTTCGGGAACAGGCGGCCTTACCAAAACACTAAGCCATAAAAAATTAACCGCAGCCATGCTGGGCTGCGGTTTCTTTTTGTTCTGAAGTGAATTTTTTTCGTTCCTGCTGCACTTCACTTCCCGGTGAATTTCAATTCGATCCGCCGGTTCTGAGCGCGCGCCTCCGCCGTGTCAGCAGGATTGATCGGCTGATACTGGCCGAACCCATTCGCTGACAAACGGTCGGGCGGCATGCCCAGCACGTCAATCATGTAGCGGACCACGGACAGCGCCCGCGCCTGGCTTAATTCCCAGTTATCGCTGAATTGCGCAAATGCCCCCAATGGCACATCATCGGTGTGGCCATCCACCTGCAACACCCAATTGATCTCATCAGGGATTTCATTCGCGACATTCCCCAGAATATCTGTGACCTTGGCGATCTCAGCCTGACCCGCTGACGACAGCCGTGCTTCACCGGGCGCAAAGAGGACTTCGGACGAAAACGCAAATCTGTCGCCGACGATCCGAACCCCTTCCTGCGCCCCAAGGACATCGCGCAATCGGCCAAAAAACTCGGAACGATATCTTTCGAGGTCCTGTTTCTCGGCCTCCAACAACTTCAATCGTTCTTCCTGCAGCTTGCGTTTTTCTTCTTCCAGCTCACGGGCACGGCGTTCTTCGGCCGCGACGCGGGCCAGTGCCGTATTCAGATCCCGCCCCAAGGTCTGAAGCTGAATATCCGAAGCGGCTTCGCGCGCCTCGGCATCGTCCAACAAGGCCTGAAGCCCCGACAATTGTTCACGTAACGCCGCCAGTTGTCGGTTCAGCAGCGCCTGCTGACGCTGTGCCTCACTGGCCAATTCCTGCTGTTCGGACAACTCAGACTGTGCCTGCGCCAAAAGAGCTGCACGCTCTTCAGCCTTGCTCAGATTGGCGCCTGCATCACTCTCGGCTGCCAGTTTCGCCGCCAAAGCCGCCGCCAGTTGCTTGCGAACCTCCGCCGCATCCAATGCCTCGGCCTGCACCGATTGCTGCGCCGCCAGCGCTTCGGCCAGTTGCTTTTGCGCAGTCTTCAACTCAGCCGCCGAATTGGCAAGCGCGGCCTCCAGTTCCGCAATCCGCGCAGCCCGCTCAGTGGCTTGCGTCAGGGCCGAGCTTTCAGCCGCACCCACCTCCGCAAGCTGGGCCTCAACCGCGGCCAAGCGTCCTCGTAACTCTGCGACTTCCGCGTCACGTTCGGCCAAAGTGCCTTCAATCGTGGCAAGCGATGTCTGCGCATCATCCTGGGCCAGCAACGCCGCCGCCAGTTGAAGGTCCAGATCGTCGCCCGCAATTTGCGCCGCCGCCAGCATGGTCAGCGTTTCCTCGGCCTTGCGACGTTCTTCCTCCAGCGCCAAAGTCATCGCCGTCAATTCGGCCTCTGCTCCCTTCAGCTTTTCGCGAAGCGCCTCTGCCGCCGCAGCCTCGGCCAACCGGGCCTTTTCCTCTGCGCTCAACTGCGCCTCAAGATCAGTGACCTGGGCTCCCAAAATTCCTTCGGTCTTGGCATTGCGGCGGCGCAAATCGGCCACCAGGGCATCCAGTGCCGCGCGCCGGGCCGCAGCAAGGCGCGCCGCTTCGGCCTGTGCGTCCACCTCGTCGCGCAATCCCGCCAGCGCCAGTTGCAACGCCTCCTGCTCGGACAAAAGAGCGTCCTTCTGACCCTCCAAGGCTGCAACCTGTCCGCGCGCCTCATCCCGTTGTGCCAGCAGCCCTGCAACCTGTTCCTCAAACGAGGCGATCCGCGCTGATTGTTCCGCATCCCGCTGGCGGGCATCGCTCAGGGTCGCGGATAATTCACCGACACGCACATCCAGCGACGCGCTGCGGTCCTGTTCCAGACCCAAGGCCTGGGCCAGCGCTGCAACCTCGGCGGAGAGGGCATCCAGTTCCGATGCCTGCCCGCTGATGGTTTCACGCAGGACGAACTGAACGATCATGAAGATCGTCAACACGAACATCAGTACCAGTAACAGGCCTGTCATCGCATCCACGAACCCCGGCCAGATCGAGGCCTGAAACCGCGCGCCGGTGCGTCGTGAAAGGGCCATGTGCTACCCGTCCCCCAAGCCGCTCGATCCGCTTCCACCCGTCCGGGTCTGCTCCAGCACCCGCGTCAGCGCCGCCAGATCGGTGCGCAACTCGGTCATGCTTTCCTGCCGCCCGGCGCTGATCTCTTCGAGAATACGCAGCATCTGCACGTCGATCGACCGCAGACGCATCCGGCTTTCGGCATCAATCCCCTCGTCGCCCCGTTCAACCAGCTTTTCGATCAACCGTTCCTGACTTTCCGCCAGCCGCATGAGCGCGGCATCGCCTGAGTTGCTTGTCGCTTGTGTCTCCAGCCGGTCGGTCAGGCGCTGCACGGAATCCGCCAGCACACCCAGTTTCTCGTCCACCATCGCCCGGCTGACATCCGATTGGGTCAGCATCATCTGCAACGATTCCATCTGTTCGCCCATGTGATCGACCACACCGGCCAGAACGTTCTGCTCGACGCTGCCATCGCCCTCGCCGGCCGAAAACCCGACCCGGGTGATGGTCGACATCCATTCCTCAAGTTCACGGTAGAACCGGTTCTGCCCGTGGCCCGCGAAAAGTTCCAGAAGCCCGACAACCAGCGATCCGGCAAGCCCCAGAAGCGATGAGGCAAAGGCGACACCCATGCCGCCAAGCTGTGTTTCAAGGCCGGACATCAGGCGGTTGAACACCTCGACCCCGCCTTCGCCCTCCTGCGGGGCCAGTGATCGGATCGTATCGACCACCGCCGGAACGGTCGTGGCAAGCCCATAGAACGTCCCTAAAAGGCCCAGGAAAATAAGCATATTGACGATGTAGCGCGTGATCTCGCGCGCCTCGTCGATACGCTGCGCCACGGAATCCAGGATCGAACGGGCCGATGTCGAAGCGATCTGCATCCGTTTCCCGCGCTGTCGCAGCAAAGTCGCCAGCGGCGCCAGCAAGAGCGGGGCCTTGATGAATTCATGCCCCGGGCGTTGCGCTGCGAACCCTTCGATCCAGTGGACCGATCCGATCAGTTGAAACACCTGCCAGAAACAGGCCAGCACCCCGATGATGAAAACGAAGACGATGAACCCGTTCAGCCACGGGTTGGCCTCGAACACCGGCAAGACGCGCGGCAGGGCCAGAAACGCCCCCGCGCCGGTCAGTCCCAGCACCGCCAGCATCAACATGATCTGGCGGACAGGATGTGAAAACTGCGGCTCGACCTCGCGGTCCGGCTGGTCCATCTGGACGCTCCCGACACTTGTTCTTGTTGGCCTGCACCCTACGCGCAAGCGCCAATCAAGCCAAGGAATTATGCGACAAGGGCGCGCACACGGGCGGTCAACCACTCAAGGTCGCTATCGTGTATGCCAAGCTCGCTCAGATGTGACGCGGTGTTGTAGAGATATTCGTCATTGGGACCGCGCCCCCCGGTCGCGCCCGAGATGATCCGCGCCTGCTCTTCCAGCGCCAGACCACCGCAATATTGCACATGATGCGGGTCGACGACATAGGTCACCGCCTCGACATGACGGCCATCTGCCAGGCGGATTTCCAGGAATCTTTCCAGATAGGCGGAAGAGATCAATTCACGTTCGCGCAGGTAGTCCAGCGTGGCCTGCTCGGCCCCCTCGGCCACGGCAAAGGCAACCCCCTGACAGGTCGCATGGTCATCCTCGTCCAGCGCCAGAACAAGGCCGGGGTTCTCGTCGGTTCCGCGATGATGGACCGAGCGCATGCAAAAACTGCGATGATACCCCGGCAGCGTCGCGATCACCTGCTCGCTGACCTCGAAACCCGGGTTCCACACCAGCGACCCATAGCCGAAAACCCACATCGTCATATCGCTGTTCCTCGTGCTTTTTACCCTATAAACACCAAAGCCATCGGGCATTAAAGGGGCACCGGAAATGAGAATGCTGCTCACCCTCATCCTGCTGGCAGCAATCGGCTGGTCAGGATATTGGTTTGTCGGGTCACAGACATCGCAAAGCGCGTTCGAAACCTGGTTCGACGCGCGCCGGGCCGAAGGGTGGGCTGCGGATTACAGCGACCTGAAGGTGCAGGGCTTTCCCAATCGCTTCGATGCAAGCTTTACCGATGTTTCTCTGGCCGACCCGGGCACCGGGCTGGCCTGGGATGCACCGTTCTTCCAGATCCTCGCGCTCAGCTATCAGCCGAACCATGTCATTGCCGTCTGGCCGAAACAGCAGATGATCGCCACGCCACAAGGCAAATACAAACTGACCAGCGACGACATGCGCGCAAGCATCAGGCTGGAACCTGATACCCAACTGGCGCTGGAACGCACCACGCTGACGGCGGAAAAACTGATCGTCACACCATCGGCCACCCCGGCTCCGACGCGCGCTGACGCCCTCTCATTGGCCGCGGAACGGGTCGAAGGAACCCTTGCCACCTATCGTCTTGGGTTTTCCGCCGACGGGTTGAAGCCCTCTGCGCCCTGGGTTCGGCTGGTTGATCCAGGCAGCACGCTGCCGGATACGCTCAACGCGCTGACGGCGGACCTGACCGTGCGGTTCGACAAGCCCTGGAACCGCTCGGCGATTGAAATCGCCCGCCCCCAGCCCCGTCATATCAGGGTGAAACTGGCGCAGGCCAGCTGGGGACAGCTTGATCTGCAATTCGCAGGCGAGGTGGATGTAGATGAAAGCGGCCAACCCAAGGGCGAGGTCACGGTCAAAGCCGAAAACTGGCGCGAGATCCTGAAGCTTGCCGTCGCATCCGGTGCATTGCCCGAGGGTCTTGGCTCAACAATCGAAGACGGTCTTGGACTGGTCGCGGGTCTGTCCGGCAGCCGCAAGTCGCTGGATATCACTTTGGATTTTCGCGATGGTCGGATGTTTCTGGGTCCGGTCCCCATCGGCCCGGCACCAGTCCTCACGATCCGCTGAACGGCCCAGAGCGTTTCCAGTTTTCGTTGAAACAAGCATCATCGCTTTTCGCGTTCGAGCGTAGCGAGAGGCAGCGAACAAGCGATCAATGTGAACTGGAAACGCTTTAGCGGCAGTAGGAACCGCTGCGATGCCGCGCTGTGTCGAAATGGAAATGATCGCGATGATGCCGGTCGGAATTTGGCCCCAGAACGGTACCAAACGGCCCGCAGGCGCTGCGATGCATCTTTTTCAGAATGCGGCCTTTCCGGCCACTGCCCCAGTGCTTCAGCACCGAAATTTCGCTGCCATCGGCCAGCGTGAAGGCTGAAATATCAATCGCCCGGCCCTTGCCATGCTCCGATATCTTGGCCCCCCTGCGGCTGTTGCGCGTGCGACAGGCATAATGCGCGGCAACACGTAGGCGCACGACGCCGCCACCACGTTTGCCCACCGCCGGTTTCATGCCCTTATCAATCCACGATTTCAGCGTCCGGGCAGTACGACAATCCATCACCGATTGCTGGCTCAAGGCGACACCGCTGACCGAGCTGATCTTGACCGCATCATCCAAACCGCAGCCCCGCAGCTTGCCGGGGACATTGCCAACGTTGGTGCCTTGAATAGACGCGTCACCGCAAACCGCCCCGCGTGCAACCGTGCCCCTGGTAGAATAGCCCGGGCCATTGGCCGAAGAGGAACACGAGGCAAGAACCAGGGAAATCATTACCAAAACACGCATTATTCATACCTTTCCGCGGCCAAAATCTGGGGCATCAGTATCCTGCCCTGCGTCGATGATGCCTTTCCGGATCGCACGCGTACGGGTGAAATAATCATACAGATGCTCACCGTCACCATCGCGAATAGCTTTCTGAAGCGCAAACAATTCCTCGGTGAACCGGCCCAGAATTTCCAGCGTCGCATCCTTGTTCGTCAGAAACACATCGCGCCACATGGTCGGATCACTCGCAGCGATCCGCGTAAAGTCGCGAAATCCTGCGGCGGAATATTTGATCACCTCGCTGTCTGTTACCCGGCGAATGTCATCAGCGACACCCACCATCGTATAGGCAATCAGGTGGGGTGCGTGACTGGTGACGGCGCAGACCAGATCATGGTGATCCGCGTCCATTTCATCGGTCTTCGCACCCATGCCGTGCCAAAGACTCTCAAGCCGATCGACAGCGGTGCGGTCGCTGCCGGCAACCGGCACGATAAGCGTGTATTTGTTGTCGAAAAGTTCAGCAAACCCCGAAGTAGGCCCGGAGTGTTCTGTCCCTGCCATCGGGTGCGCAGGCACGAAATGCACGCCCGTGGGCAGATGTGGCGCCACCGCGGCGATCACCGCCTTCTTGACCGAACCCACATCGCTGACCGTAGCACCCGGTTTCAACGCCGTTGCGATTTCGGCTGCGACCACGCCCATTGCGCCCACCGGCACGCAGAGCACCACCAGATCAGCGTCCCGCGCCGCCTCTGCGGCGCTGTCACAGACCCGGTCACACAGGCCAATCTCACGGGCAGTATCACGGGTCTCGGCAGAGCGGGCATAGCCTGTCACCTCACCGACCAACCCCTTGCGCTTCATCGCCCAGAACATGGACGAGGCGATCAGGCCCAGCCCGATCAGCGCCACGCGGTCATAGATCACGTTCATACCTCGTCCCCCATGAACTGCCCCACCGCATGGGCCACCCGGCGGCAGCCGGGTTCGTCGCCAATGGTGATCCGCAGGCAATTGGGCAGGTTGTAGCCCGCCACCTTGCGCACGATCAGCCCTTGCGATTGCAGATGCGCATCACAGGCTTCGGCCTCTTCCCTGTCGGCAAAACGCGCCAGAATGAAATTCGCAAGCGACGTGTCGGACACCACCCCGTGTCCCGCCAGCGCCTCGGCCAGCCAGGACCGCAGGCGGTTGTTGTCATTCCGGCATTTCTCGGCCCAGGCGGTGTCACGCACGGCAGCCTCAGCCGCAGCCAGTGCCGCGTTCGACAGGTTGAACGGGCCCCGCACGCGGTTGAGCACATCAACCACATGTTGCGGGCCATAGCCCCAGCCCACGCGCAACCCGCCCAGACCGTAAAGCTTGGAGAAGGTGCGCGTCATCACCACGTTCTCGCGGCTGTCCACCAGACCGGCCCCGCCGTCATACCCTTCGACATATTCCGCATAGGCCCCGTCGATCACCAGCAACGCCTGCGGCGGTAACCCGTCCGCCAGCCGCGCCATCTCGGCCTCACCGATCATGGTGCCGGTGGGGTTGTTGGGATTGGCGAGGAAAACCAGCTTGGTCCGCTCCGTGCAGGCCGCAAGAATGGCATCCACATCGGTGACCCGTTCGCGTTCACGTACCTCGACCGGGGTCGCACCATTTGCCAGTGACGAAATCCGGTACATCGCGAACCCGTGTTCGGTGTGGATCACCTCATCCCCCGGACCGGCATAGGCCTGACAGAGAAAGGCGATGATCTCATCGCTGCCGACACCGCAGACGACGCGGCTTGCGTCGACACCATGCACCGCGCCGATCGCGTCACGCAGCGCAGTATGATCGGTCGATGGATAGCGGTGCAGATCAAACGCCACCTTGCGGAACGCCTCTTTCGCCGCCTCGCTGGGGCCAAAGGGATTTTCGTTCGAGCTCAGCTTGACCACGTTGCTGACACCATCGATATGCGCCGCACCGCCCTGATACAGCTCGATGTCCATGATCCCTGGCTGGGGTGTGATAATCGTCATTACTGCGCCTCCCGTGGCGTTTTCTATCTGCGGTGCCGCACCTTGACCAGCACCAAACGAAAAGGGCCGCGGCGGTTTCCCGTCGCGGCCCCTGGCAGACTATGGTTAGGCTTAGTTCTGCGCGTAGAATTCGATGACGAGGTTCGGTTCCATCATCACCGGATAAGGCACGTCGCTCAGACCCGGAGTGCGGACGAAAGTTGCAACCATCTTCGAATGATCGGCGTCGATGTAATCGGGCACATCACGCTCGGCCAGTTGCGTGGCTTCCAGCAGAACCGCCATTTGCTTGGACCGGTCACGCACTTCGATCACGTCACCCTCTTTCACGCGGTAGGAGGGGATGTTGACCTTCTTGCCGTTCACGCGGACATGGCCGTGGTTCACGAACTGACGCGCGGCAAACATGGTGGCAACGAATTTGGCACGGTAGACAACCGCGTCCAGACGACGCTCCAGCAGGCCGATCAGGTTTTCGCCGGTGTCACCCTTTACACGGGCGGCTTCGGCGTAAACGCGTTTGAATTGCTTTTCGGTCAGATCGCCGTAGTAGCCTTTCAGCTTCTGCTTGGCGCGCAGCTGCAGACCGAAGTCCGAGATTTTGCCTTTGCGGCGCTGACCATGCTGGCCGGGGCCGTATTCGCGACGGTTGACCGGGGATTTCGGACGACCCCAGATGTTTTCGCCCATCCGGCGGTCGATTTTGTACTTGGCAGACGTGCGTTTGGTCACGGCTGTTCTCCTTCAGTTTTGCGTGCTCCGCTGCCCGAAAGCTGCGGAATTGAAGGGCGTTGTCCTCTGGATTTCTCCTGACAGGCATCCCCTTGCGAGGGCCACCAACACCAATGAATGCGCGCTTATACTGCGCCGCAGCACAGAGTCAACACGCGCCGGGCGAAACACCCGGATTATTTCCCTGGTTTGCAATAGACACCTGGCGACAACAGGATCCGCGTCAATCCAAATGCAGGAGCAGTGCCCGAGCGGCCCGATGGGCAGGCGTTGCGGTTCTACGCCGCCTCATGCGCCAGGATGGCCGCCTCGGAACTGCTCAGATTGCGCCGGGCGAAACAGCCATAGGCAAGCGGCTCGTATTCCAGACGCGCATTCAGCTCCAGCAGGCGCTTCTTGTCGTCCGCATCCAACATCTCAAGCGAGGTGCTGGCCGGATGGAAGCTTTCGGTCTCAATCCCGTTCGCCCAAAGCACCTGATGCTGCGGCAACAACAGATGAACATATGTGACCTCGCGCACCGCCAGGTCGACCGAAACCGTTGACCCGTTGATCAGATCCTTGGCCGACACCAGCACTTCGGGCACGTTGAAAAGCGACCGCGCCACGTCCCCCTTGATCAACATCCGGTGTTCCGGGCTGACCAGCAATTCGGCATCCGGCCGGTCAATCCCCAGGGCACCGGCGCGAATGCGTACTGGCCGCAATCGTGGCATCGCAAACAGGCGCGCGCCGGTCATCCGCCGGCTGCCGACCCATTCGATCTCCTGCGCGCCATTATCCTTGGTCTGAACGAAATCGCCCTCGCGCAACTCTTCCACCAAACGCGGCCCCTGCGGCGTTTCGATCCGGGTGCCGGGGGTAAAGCAGATCACCCCGCCCGCCATCGGTTCGGTGCTGGAACAGCGCAATCCTTCAAGGGAATGATGCACAATCCACATCTCGGTGTCGCGTGGTGGAATTTCATCAAGGAACATCAGCAGCGGCGGTGCCCCGCGCCCCACTTCGATCATCGTCACGGTATAGCTCTGCGCCCCGTCGGTCACCACGAAGCCGCTATCGGTCAGCGGGTCCTCGATATCGACCTTTTCCAGATCCTTGGTATGTGTAATCGCTGCACCAACAAGTCGCCGCACGATCCGTGCCGCACGCTTGCGGTTCGTCATATCACCGTCTGCCCGCTCAAGGCGCAGGAGTTCACCTGGACCGTCCACCCGTACGACGTCACCCCGCCAAGACCACGCGGCCCCCACACTTAACGCCTGTACCGGGGCGGCTTCTAAACCGTCCACTTCCGTCTGCGACCAGGAGATGACAAACGTGCCTCGAAAGCCCGTCTTCATTGCCTGTATGCCTGCCTTTTATTTTTTTTATTAAGGAAAGGTTAACAGACGCGAATCACCCTGGGAAGCCCTCCGATTCGCAATTTGTTAACTTTTTGGATGCCCGTCGCATCCTTCCCACAACCCAAAAGGATAGGGTGTCGGGGGAAATCACGGCGATTGCCCGAAAGGCCAATAAATGTAGACTGTTCAGCAACGCAACCGCAGGAGCGTCCGATGAACAAGCCCGATGATCTTACCGCTGCCGCTCGGCAAGCCGTTCTTGAGAACGTGCAATTTGACGATGGGCGCAACGCCCGCGCCAGGATCGGGTTCGTGCTGATCCCCAATGAACAGACCATCGAAGAGGACATGATCCGCCATATGCCACCCGGTGTCGGCGTCTATTTCAGCCGCGCCACCATGCCGCGTGAAATCTCGACCGAAAGCCTGGCGCAGCTGCGCGGGTCGCTGGCCGAAACCGCCGCGCGCATTCTGCCCGATGACGGGCTGGACGTGATCTGTTTCGGCTGCACGTCCGGCACCGTTGCCGTCGGCGAAGACGCCTCCTGCGCCGAACTTGCCAAGGGTGCGCCGGGGGCCAAGACATCGACACTGGCTGGCGCCGTGCGCAAAGCGCTCACAGCGATGGGTGCGCGCAGCATCACGCTTGGCTCCCCTTATGTGGCCGAACTGAACGACAATGTCGCCGCCTATCTGACCGGGGCGGGTTTCAACGTTGTCGCCTGTCATGGCATGGGGCTGGATTACGACACCCAGATGATCCGCGTCGCACCCGACTACCTGATCGACTATGCCCGTGCCATCGACACGCCCGAGGCCGATACCATCCTGCTCAGCTGCGGCGCTCTGCGCAGCATCGACGTGGTGGACGAGATCGAACAGCGCCTCGGCAAACCGGTGATCTGCAGCAATCAGGCGATGCTGTGGGATTGCCTGCGGCAGGCTGGAATTGACGACCGGCTGCCCGGTCTGGGCCGTCTGCTGCGCGAACACTGATCCCGTCTAGGTCGCTCAGGCCCAGGCCGGCTTGCCCGAAAAACAGCCGCGCGCTTTGTTAACCACGGCCTCGTCGGTGCCAAATACCGACGTAATACCGACGTGATACCGACGTAATACTGCCCGGGGCTTTACCTTGTTAACCAGTGGCTTGACCCCGATTCGCCGGATCAGAGCGTCCGCATCCAGAATTGCAGCGCATGATCCGTCTCGGCGGGCTGGTCAATATCCTTCCAGCAATACCGTGCAATCGCCCCGTCGACGGGTGCGTATCCGCGTTTGCGCCAGAACGGATCAAGCGGGGCATAGCCCCCGGGTTTGAGCGGATGATCATACGGTCTGATCACCCCGCAAAAGGCCGAATATCGCCGCCCCAGATCGCGGCCATGCGCCTCGCGCGCATCGAAAAACGCATGCCCGACACCCTGACCCCGGTATTGCGGCAGCAAGACGCTTTCGGCGCAATAGAATATCTCCTCAAGTTCGATATCCTGCCCATGAAACGCCCCGGCAAACTCGGCGTGATCTTCCATCGGCGTCCCGGTGGATGCCCCCACCAGACGGGCACCGTCAAAGGCCCCGACAAGGATGGCATCGGCGCTGTCCCGATAGGTTTGCAGATAGCTGCGCTCGTAGGCGACATCGCCATCGTAAAGATAGGGATAGGCGCGAAAAACCTCGATCCGCAGCTGGGCCACATCTTCCAATGCCGCGCCCAGCGCGTCGCCCGTCAGCCGCTCAACCCGGATCATGACACCTGTCGCGTCCAGTCTGCCAGATTGTAATAGGTCACGACACGCGTGATCATGCTGTCTTTCAGGGAAAAGAAAGACCCAGCAGGCAAGCGATAGGTTTGTCCATCGGCTTCGGGCAGGCCCTCATCAGTTTTCAGATAGGTGCCGTTGACCACGAATTCCGCCGCGGCCCGGGTGCCGTTTTCAGCCTCGAAAATCACCATATCCGTCAGCTCTTCGCGATAACAGCGGTTCATATGCTCACAAAAGCTGCGGAACAATTCCTTGCCCTGACGCACCTGACCTTCGTTCACATAATGCTCAACATCATCCGACAAACAGGCCAGCATTCCCGGCACATCGCCGGTGTTGAAAGCATCAAAATAATCCTGAATGACGATCTTCATGTCTGCTCCTTCGGAGGGCCCCAGCGTTCTGTCAGATGGCCGATAATCTGGTCGCGGGTCTGTCGGTATGATCCCAGCTTGGCCTCGCGGGTTTCCCCCAGACCGGTCGGGTCCATGATCGGCCAATAGATCACTTCAAGGTGGAAAACCCGGGTCAATTCCAATGCCCGGCGCTGGCTGGCCGGGCTGAGTGAGACAACCAGATCGAACGATGACAGGTCATCACCCCACTGCTCCATCTCATCGAAACTGCGGGTCCGGTGGCGGTCCAGCTCGACCCCGATTTCGCCACAGACGGCAATGCTGAAACCGTCGATATCCATGTCGCTTTTGACACCAGCAGACTGCACGTAAGTATCTGTTCCATAAAACTTCTTCATGATCCCTTCTGCCATGGGAGACCGCACGGCATTGTGGTCACAGCAGAACAGAACGGACTGAGGAAGCTCCTCAACCATATGCATCAGGCCCCGAAATGCAGCACGCAAATCAGCGTGAAGAGGCGGCGGGCGGTGTCATTGTCGATCTCGGCCTTGCCTTCCAGCCGTTCCTCCAGAATACGGGCGCCTTCGTTGTGAATGCCTCGACGGGCCATGTCGATGGTTTCGATCTGGCTGGGCGGCATGTTCTTGACCGCATCAAAATAGCTTTCGCAGATCTGCCAGTAATCCTTGACCACTTGGCGGAACGGACTGAGCGACAGGTGAAACTCTGCCGCCGGCTCCTCGGCCTCGGTGCGGATATCAAAGACCAGACGTTTTTCCCTGATGGACAGCTGCACCCGGTAGGGACCGGGCGGCACGATACGGTCGTCGCGCTTGGGCAGATCAAAGGTATTGCCTTCGATCAGGTCAAACATTGCCACTTTCCGCTCCTGCTCGATCTCGGGCGTGGGCGGGGGCAGGTTGGCGTCATCCAATTCGATGTGGCTGATACGGGTCATCTCACGGTCTTTCCACTTGGCAAGCTGGCAAATCACTAGCGCAGGATCACCGCGTGGGCAATCCGGGATCAGATCGCAGGGTATTGCCGCGGCGGAATGGGCACAGCCCTCAGGCATCCAGAATGGCCGTAACTTCGATCTCGATCACCATATTCCGGTAAACCAGCGCGGGCATCGGTATGCCAGTAGTGGCCGGACCGGGCGCGGTATAGGAATTCGAACGGATCAGCAGGTTCTCATGCAGCGCCTCGGCCGAGGCATTGCCTTGATAAAAGGTCGTAACCTTGACGACATCATCCAGCCCCGCGCCCAGATCGGCCAGCACCTTTTCGACATTCGCCATCGCGCGCCGGGTTTGCGCCACCATGTTCCCCGGATCAACCACGTTGGCGGCACTGTCCAGCGACACCTGTCCCCCCACATGGATGACCTGCCCGCATTTGTTGCCGTGTTTGTAAGGCAGCGGCGTTGTCCAGTCCCAGTGTCCCACAGGCCAGGCATGGGTTTTTTCGCCCTTCATCGCGGTGACGTAAATCTTGGTCATCACCTCCGGGTTTGGAAAATACGGCACAGGCATTCCGGTGGGCGCGGGCCCGGGATCAGGAAAGTAACCGGCGCGGATTTTTGCAGGTTCTTCCCAATCCTCCGCTGATCCGGCCCCCACATAGAATACATTCAGCTTGACCACGTCGCCCATATCCGCCCCGGCCGAGGACAGTGCCCGTGACAGCTGATCCATCATGATCTCGGTCTGGCGCACTACATCTCCGGCGGCCTCTACGCGACCATCACACGCGACTGCAGAGATATCGCCCGTGAAAATCATATCGCCACACACCACCAGATGCGAAAAAGCCTTTGACAATGCGGGCATATCGGGCAGATGAAGGCACTGGCGTGGCACGGGCCGATCATCCTCGCCCCGCATGGCGACACCTTCGATTTCGATCATCATCTCCGGATAACACAATTCAGGCAGCGCGATCAGGTTGACCACCGGCTGCGCCCGCCCCGCCAGAATGCCTGCCAACTGATCCAGCAGACGCGCCTCGGTCGCGGCGTCACCGACAAAATAAACCACCAGCCGGACCAGATCTTCGACACCCACGCCCAAATCCGTCAGGACATCCGACAGATACTGCATTGCCGCGTCACATTGCGGGTGGATGTCGCCGGGGTTGCGCACCACTCCCTCGGCGTCCAGATCAACCTGACCGCCGGTAAAGATCATCTGCCCGGCACGAACCCCGTGCTGATGGGTCAGGTTGACCGGCCAGTTCCAATGCCCCTCGGGCCAGCTATAGCGTCGTTTCATCCATGATATCCGGTTGTAGGCGTCGCTTCAGGTAGCACGCTACACGACACAGGGCCGACGTCCAGTGAGTGGATGAATTTGCCGGAGCGGCTGTCTTGTGAGGGAGGCCGCCCCGGCCGCGGCCCGGGTCAGGCCGTCTGCGCGTTGTGGCCGAAATACATGAATTCGCGATCCATCTGGGCCACATCCGCGGCGTTGAGTGACAGGCTTGCACCGTCCAGCATCTGATAGCTTTTCTGCGCCTTCACCCAGTCATCCGCCACCTGAAGCGTGGTCAGCGTGTAGCTGGTGGTCTCGTTCAGATAATGGGTGGGGATGATCACCTTGGGCTTCAGCCGTTCGACGATGTCATTGCCCATGTCATAAGACAGAATGTGCTGTGAGCCGTCGACCGGCAGGGTCAGCACATCGACCTGACCAATCGTATCCCAGAACCCCTCCGGTGGATTATGGCGGTTATCGCCCCAGATCAGCGTTCGTATGCCGCCGGTTTCGACCAGATAGACGACCATATCCATATGGCCCACATTGTTGGGCGGGCAGGCCTCGACCCCGAATTCGGCCAGCGCATCGGTCCAGCTGTACCAACCGGGTGCGACGCAAGCATGCTTGTCGGCAAAGCCCGTGATCTTCAGATCGGCAAACTCGAAATTGCCCACCATCCGGTCCAGCACCATGGTCGAGACCGGCCGGTCAATGGCGTCATGATCGAAATGCGTGTGGGTCGACATGCAGATATCGGCCGGCGTTTCAGGGAATTCGTTCTTGAACCAAAGCCCCCAAGCGCCTGACGGGTCATCCCGCCAGGGGTCAAACAGAACCGTGGCTCCGCCCGGCGAGGTGATCTTGATCGCGCAATGGCCGAAAAAGTCGATGCCGACCGCGCCGTCGACCATACCGCCGGTGGTGGCTTGCAGATCAATCACGTGGTTGTTGTTGCCCGGTTGAAGCCAATCCGTGGAATGGGCGCGCGCAGCGGTGCCACTCAGCAGGGTTGCGGCGGCCCCGACCCCTGTCGCCCCGGCGGCCATGAAGAAGGACCGGCGCGAGAGGCCCGTTGCCAGATCATCTTTCGCACCGTTCAGCACGGTCGGTTTCAGGTCGTCTTTTTTCATGTTTTTTGTCCCTGTTGTCAGATTTCGCGCAGGCCATGCCCGGCACTTACAGGCTAACAACGGTGACGCGTTCCGTGATTACGGAAAAATCATGGGGAAAGTATGGGGATTTCCCCCATAGTCACTGGATTGACAAAAGAAGACTGCGCAGGTTCTGACTGCTGCCGTGAATACCCAGCTTGCGGCGGATATTGTTGCGGTGAAAATCAACCGTGCTGGTTTCGCGCGCCAGGGTCTGCGCGATTTCCTTGGTGGTCTGGCCCCGCATCACCATCTGCGCGATCTCCAACTCGGCCGGTGTAAGCGCTTCGAACGCGGTCGCCAGTTTGCTGGAATAGGACGCCGAGATGGATTTGAGGCTGCTTTCCATCAGTTCCAGATAGGTCAGGGCCACCGGGTCGCGGCTCAACCTCGTGCGCAACCGCGATAGATGCGGCATCACCAGACCTTTGATCTGACGCAGAAATTGCTGGTCGTAATCCTGCCGTGCCTGCTCGACATTTGACAACAATACACGCAGGGCGGTGTTGGCCTCTTCCAGTTCCTGCGTGCGTTCGCCCACGCGTTTTTCAAGGTGGTCCAGCGTTTCCTGCAATTGCGCCTCAAGCCGGGTGCGGGCGTCGATCTCGGTCAGCAAGACCAGGTCGGCCTCAATCACGCGGGCAAATTCCTGAAGGCCTTCGCGAAACAGAAGGGCGCGTTTGTTGCGCCGCCGGTCCAGAACGCAGATCGTGCCAAACACCGCGCCATCGGGCCATTTCAGCGGGTAGCCGATGTAAAAGCTCATCCCGTGTTCAAGGTCTTCATTGTCGCGCCAGCGCGGTTCGCAAGGCGCGTCTTCGACAACCAGTTCGCCATCATTGTCAAAGACACCCTGACAATAAAGCTTGTCATGCAGCCGGAACTCACGACCAACCTCATAGGGATTTTCCTCGGTCCGGCTGGTCACAAACACCGCGTGGCGTGGCGCCATCGTTCGCATCACAAGTCCCGCGGGCACATCGGCCAGCTTCGCGATCAGGTCAATGATCCGCTGCCAGTTGGCAATGGTTTCTTCGGGGATATTGGGCATGTCGCGCGTCATCGCCCAAGTCTAGGACGCACCGGCGCGATTGGGCAAGCCCAGCTCAGTCGTTCAGATGATCCAACCGCGCGCGCACGGACAGGCCATGCGCCTGCAGGCTTTCGGATTTCGCAAGGGTTTCCGCCGCCGGGCCGATCGCCCTGAGCGCTGCCGGCGTCATTCGCGCCAATGTCGTACGCTTGAGAAAATCCATCACGCTCAACCCGCTGCTGAACCGCGCCGACCGCGCCGTTGGCAATACGTGGTTCGGCCCGCCCACGTAATCGCCGATCGCTTCGGGTGTCCAGGCGCCCAGGAAAATCGCCCCTGCATGGGTGATCTTTTCCGACAGCGCATCGGCATCGGCCACGCAAAGCTCCAGATGCTCAGGCGCAACGCGGTTCGACAATTCGGCAGCCTTGCCCAGATCGGGCACCACGATCACCGCACCGTAGTCCCGCCAACTGGCCCCGGCGATCTCGCGCCGTTCCAGGGTTTCTAGGTGCCGGTCAATGGCGCCTCCGACAGCCCGCGCAAAACCGGCATCATCCGTGATCAGGATCGACTGGGCACTTTCGTCATGTTCGGCCTGGCTCAGCATATCCAGTGCAATCCAGTCCGGGTTGTTGTCTGCATCGGCGATCACCAGAATTTCAGAGGGGCCGGCGATCATATCGATGCCCACTTTCCCGAAAACACGCCGTTTCGCGGCGGCGACAAATGCATTGCCCGGTCCGGTAATCTTGTCCACCCGGGCGATGGTCTCTGTGCCATAGGCCAGCGCGGCGATGGCCTGTGCGCCGCCGATGCGGTAAACCTCGTCCACCCCCGCCAGCCGGGCCGCCAGCAGAACCAGCGGATTGGCCTGCCCGTCCGGTGTCGGCACGGTGATTGCCAACCGCTCAACTCCGGCCACTTTCGCCGGAATCGCGTTCATCAACACCGATGACGGGTACGAGGCCAGACCGCCCGGCACATAAAGCCCCGCGGCACTCACCGGCGTCCAGCGCCAGCCCAGCAAGGCACCCTGCGCGTCAGTCCAGCTTTCGTCGCTTGGTAATTGCCGTTCATGGTAGGATCTGATCCGGTCTGCTGCCACCTCAAGTGCCGCGCGCTCGGCATCCGGAACATTTGTAATCAGGGCGTCGATTTCCGCCTCGGTGAACCGCAACTGATCCGCACGCAATGCCATCCGGTCAAACCGCTCGGTCAGCTCGATCACGGCCGCATCGCCGCGCGTCTGAACATCGGCAATTATTTCGGCAACCACGTTGTCCACATCAGGGCTGTCTTCGCGCTTGGCGCCCAGAAGCCTCTCGAAAGCTTCCTCGAAATCCGCATCCTCTGCGTTCAGATATACCGGCATGGACAAGCCTCCTTGGTCGGGCAGAGGCTTACTGCGATTGAGACCAAGGCTCAAGGTGCCCCGGATGGTTTCCACACCACCCTGAAATCAGGTCCCCAAGCGGCCCGCAGGGCCGCCCCCGGGCGACGCGCATCCGCGCGCCGCAATCACTTTCAGGCGCCGTGATCCGGGGATTTCTTCGACGGGGCGGCATAGGGCCGGGTTACATCTTTCAAAGTTACTTCCAGCGCTTCTACCTTCAGGCGGATCGCGCCATCACCGGCAAGTGTCATCATGACATGACCAGTACCGTCTTTTTTGGGTTCGAAAGACACCGACAGCAATGACAGGATCATGTCTTTTTCGCGCCGGTCGATGCCCTGACTTGAAACGTGCAGAACATTGTCCACAACCAAGAGCGACCGCACCCGTTCCGGCCCGTGGCGGTCGCGCCCGTCATCTTCCCATCGAAACCGGTTCAACAGCAACGCGAAACGGCGCTCGCCAGCCCGCCATGTCATCTCGGTGATTGGAAAGATAGAATCCTGCGTCAACGACGAGATTACTTTGAGATCATCCTCATCCAGCGCCCCAAGGTTCAGCGGCGCCTCGCGACCATCTTCAAACCGTGCGTCATCATTCATCTGTTCGAAACCCGTTCAATTTTTGCACCCATGCCTTCGAATTTTCGCACCACCTGCTCATAACCGCGATCCAGGTGGTAGACCCGGCTGACAACCGTTTCTCCTTCCGCCGCCAAACCCGCCAGGAGAAGCGACACACTGGCACGCAGATCGGTTGCCATGACGGGGGCACCTTTCAGCCGTTCAACACCTGTTACGGTGGCTGTCCCGCCGTGCACGTCGATCTGCGCCCCCATGCGCGTCAGTTCGGGCGCATGCATGAAACGGTTCTCGAAAATCTTTTCCTCCAAAACCGATATACCCTCGGCGGTGCACATCAACGCCATCATCTGTGCTTGCAGATCCGTCGGGAAACCGGGGAAAGGTTCCGTCGTCACATTGACCGAACGAATACGACCATTCTTACGCGCCACTTTCAGACCTTTGTCGGTTTCGGACACAGAGATCCCCGCCTCATCCAGCTTTTCGCAAAACGCCCCCACAAGGTCGATCCGCCCGCCTAGGCACTCCACCTCGCCACCACAGATCGCGGGGGCCAGCATATAGGTGCCCAGTTCGATCCGATCGGTAACCACCGGATGCGTAGCACCCCCCAGACGATCCACGCCTTGAATGGTGATCGTTCCGGTTCCGTCGCCTTCGATCTGCGCCCCCATCCGGCGCAGACAGGTGGCAAGATCGACGATCTCGGGCTCGCGCGCGGCGTTCTCCAACACGGTCGTGCCCCTGGCCAGCGTCGCGGCCATCAGAACGTTTTCAGTCGCACCGACCGAGGCAAATCCGAAGGAAACTTTCGCGCCTTTCAACCCATTCGGCGCATTGGCATGCAGATAGCCATCCCGCAATTCAATCTCTGCCCCAAGTGCTTCCAACCCCTGAATGTGTAAATCCATCGGCCGCGCGCCAATGGCGCACCCACCGGGCAAGGACACAACCGCGTGGCCCAACCGCGCCAGCATCGGTCCCAACACAAGGTTCGACGCCCGCATCTTGCGCACGATATCATAATCGGCCACGTGATTATCGAGGTCATGACTGGACATCACCAACACCTGACCGTCCTGCAGGCTGGACACTTCACAGCCCAGCGAGCTCAGCAATTCCGTCATCGTCTTGATGTCCGACAGGCGCGGTGCATTGGTCAGCGTCAACGGCTCGTCACTCAACAAAGTGGCCGGCATCAAAGTCAGGCAGGCATTCTTGGCCCCAGCAATGGGGATTTGCCCGCTCAGCGGGCCATTGCCCGTCACTACAATCGAATCCATCCGCTCTACCCTTTGCCTTCGTCTTTACCTGTATCGACTGTATTGCGCGCCCGTATCTGCGCTTTGCGTCGCGCAAGATTTGCCTTTAGCGCTTGTTTCAGCCGATCTTCGCGCGTTTCACCGGTCTGTTTCGGTTTCTTTGTTGGCGCTTTTTTATCCATGGACACTCTCTACCTCAGCTGCGAATTAGGGTCCAGATAACCCTTGCACCATATGCAATAAGGGTCTAATCAGCGCGCCACGATGTGCTGCTGTAGCTCAGTGGTAGAGCGCACCCTTGGTAAGGGTGAGGTCGGGAGTTCAATCCTCCCCAGCAGCACCATTAACTTTTTCACCCCCGGAAAGCATACCTAACGCCTTGAAAGGCAACGCTATTTGGGGTGTTCTAGGTCCATCAATTCGATGGTACGAAAATCCGCCAGAAAAACCCAATCTCAGGACGATTCTGCGCAGATTTACATCGCCACTTTCCCATATTTTCCAAGGGCTTGAGAGGAATTTGAGGGAGAGTTCTAGAAATTCCTCATACCTCTTGGGTTTTGAAGCCTTTTCTGCAAGGCTTTCAGCCATGAGCACCTTCGTTTTCTCAAGTTCAGTGATCTTGTTTTCATAGGCACCAATGACGGCATCGTTGCTGGCCTGCATAATGCGCGAGAGTAATGCTTCGATTTGCATCTCTACATCTGTAATCTGGCGCTTGGTTGAACGCGCGGCATCTTTGGCTTGAGCCAGTCGCGCATCCCATGCACGTCTGAACATGGCTTTAGCCAAGGCCAAGTATTTAGGACTCGGTTCCAGCGTTTTGACGACATCTGCAAATGCGCCTTCAATTTTGTCACGTGGGATAGATTTCCCATAGCTATCGCAGCCTTTCGATTGGCACAGGTAATAGGGATAGTACTTGGTTTTCCCTTTTGACCATGAAGAGCGCAGGTTGCTTCCACAGTCCCCGCAGGTGGCAAAACCACGAAGTGAGAAGTCTTCGCCAATGTCCGCACGTGCAGGCGCATATCCAGTGGTTTTAAGGCGCTCTTGAACCTTTTCAAATGTCGCCATTGAGATAAGAGGCCCGTGCTGGCCTTTCAGCCAGTTCAACTCATACACCTCACTACAGATATAGCCCACGTAGAGTGGGTTGGTCAGTAAATCTGTGACACGCTTATCCCGAACCTTGCCGTTCTTATTGTGCGGGTAGTCTGGTTTGGATTCCAAAAACCGTTTCACTTCCGCCTGTGTTTGGAAACGCCCAATTGCAAATCCTTCGATAGCCTCGCGAACAACGCCCGCATGTGGCTCATCTGGCTTCAGCAATTTGCCATGCCCTTTGACGGTCTGATATCGAAAGCCAACAGGCGCGTTGTGGACCCAGTATCCTAACTGCATGCGGGCTTTCATTTTTTGCGCCACTTGCCGCCCGTTCTGTTTACGCTCTAGCGCCCCCTGAGCGGCCATAATCGTTTCGATAAATTCACCTTCGGGCGTCTCATCAAACTTGAAGTTCAAACATTCAATTGTCGCGCCGCGCGCACGGAACGCTTCACGCAGATCAAGGTGAAACCGCGTGTCCCGCGCAAAGCGTTTGAGATCATCAAAAATCACGACAAACTGAGTATCTGGTTGAGCGTCCAAGAATGAAAGCAGCGCCACCATTCCTGGTCTTTTCATAAAATCACCACCGCCAGTGATCGTATCAGGGAACACGGCAGCGACTTCATGTCCCTTTGATGCCGCAAATTCGCGACAACGGGTTTCTTGGCTTTGGAGACCGTGACCGTCCGCTTCTTGTGCGCGTGACGACACGCGGCAGTAGATCAACGCCTGCCTCGGAGTATCTGTATTTGGTGTTGCGTATCTATTCTGACGCATGCGGACTCCTTTCACTCGGCCCCTCGCGATGTGGGGCTGATGCCTGTTCAAATTCTGATGTTGTATTATTCAAGTTTAGCACATCTCGTATCGGCACTTCAGCCAAAGAGATGTCTTTTCCACAAGCCTGCTGAACAGGGTGGACGCCGAAACCAAGATCAACAAAATTGACGACTATCGACCATAGCGCCTCGATCAGCTCGCGTTTGTCTTCATCTGAGATATCCTCATCTTCGAAGAAGGGCCGATAGGCATCCCAATCAATCGTCAGGCTTGGCGGGGCCGTTTCGGGATTAAACTCTGGGGGGATGTCGGTCATGGCCTGCTTCTTTCTGCCTCTTGGCGTTTCTCTGGTTGGGAGTCTCCTTTGTTGCCTCTCACTATAAGAGAACATAAGTGGAACAATATAGGATATTATTCCCAAGACCCAAAGCATGAATTTTCTGACTTCGAGGTCTGGATATCCTAAAATACCGCTGTAATGGCCGTAGGTTGCGGGTAAAATCGGGTAGTTTTGAGGCAAGGATTTTGATGTGGATAACAATTGGAAGACAGCAACCAAAGCTGACCGTGCCGCCCTTTATCATGTTGCCCGTGCTGTCGCGGACACCACCAACCTAAGTGTGGAAGCCATTATGGAGCAAGCCTTTGGTCACAAACTGATGGTTGGCACCGACTATCTATCAAATTTCCGCAGCGGAGCCATCGGACGGCCCAAAGCCAAGCTGATTCACGCTTGGATCACAGAAAACCATCCCGAGACGGCGCATGCAGTTGATCCCAGATTATTTTCGAAACAGCGTACAAACGCATGGGATAGTTATGTCGAGGCGCACGGCATTCGTGGACAACTACAAATCAAACACTTTACCAAGGACGAATTGAACCTCATCAAAAAGGTTAAAGATCGTGATGCGCCAGATGCGGCACTCAAACTTGGGGAAGAGTTTTGCTTTTTCCTTCGGTCCGACGTCCACGCGCATGCTATCGGGTTTGAACGATACAAAGGGGAATGGCACGTGATGCCGTTAGGCCCGAATGGCTCGCATACCTTTCAGCTACAAAGTGACGAACCTCATTTCCCAATTGATGTGAATGGTGAAATTGAACGGCTTTCTGAAGAAAGCGATTTGGACATGCATCGCTTTGCCTTCGTTGTCTCGCAAGATGCAAGTGACTTACCCTGCACTCCCGATATCAAGGATATCGGCCAAGCTGCAAATCTGCACTATATAGACGTTTTATTCTCGGCCTGAAATTTATAGACCAATGGTAAAATCTGCTCATTGGCGTCCTTCAGCACCGCCCATTCCTTCGCGCCAACCGTTTGCAACTGGTCCCAGTGGCCAAGTTTTGCATGAGCGATATCCGCAAAAAAAACCTCTGGATCACCGAGATCATGGATGAGATTTGTGGCCTCGGCTGATTTTGCCATCTCAACCGCATCAAAATAGGCAGATAAAATCACCTCTTCTGCAAACTCCTGAATACGCTCAGCATTAGGCAGATCACCAGTATTTAGAGACGCGCCAACGGACCACATATCGCCCACATGCCCAAGTAGCTGAAATATTCGTGTCGCGGCCTTGGGATGGGTTTCGCTAGGATTGGGGTTGTCCGTATCAATCTTCTCAATCAACACCATCACAGAAGCGATACTGGCAATCGTGACACGCAATTCGGCCCAATCGACCTCATCCATGTTGCCTAGCATTTCTTCTAAGGCCTCATGATCGGCTTGAAGTTCCAGACATCGCTCCACCTTGTCCCAGAGTTCGCGCGGAAGGTCAGGTTCTTGAATCTGTGACTTGCCTGACTTCGAAACCAGATTGAACGTCGGAATGCCTTCGAGAATTGAAAAGTGGCCTAGCTCGATATGGGCGCGTTCATGAAGGGTGATCCAAATTTCGGAAATTTGATCAATCGTTGTTTTTCCGAATTTCAATAGCTTCTTCGATCCAGTCCTCAATGTGATCCTCAATGTAGCTGTATACACCTTTGCTGGTTGTGCGAGGTGGATCATAGGCTTTTGCAATCGTCGAAAGCCTTTTTCCTGTCGGGCCATGAGTTACATAATACAGAGGATTGGCTCCTTTGTTCGATTGCTCCCCTTTGCTATTCGTAATGTTGTGGATATAGATCACCACGACACCTTTATTGCTGTCCCAAGCCTCCTTTATTTCGTAGTTAATCCACTTGCGGTTGGCAGTACCTGATCCAGCCAAAATGATAGTGCAGGATCGACCTTTCATCTGATCCTTGATCCACTTTCTTATCTCAGCATCACCGCCATTTGTGACGGTTTCCCAATCATTGTCTGATGCAGGCTTGTTTCCCTCAACTGTTCCAATATTTCGTATTTTTGAGGCGCGCCAATTGTCGGGCTTATAGTGGAAGCTGTAGAAGCATTTTCTTGCCATTTTTATTAATCCTTATTTATTGATCTCTTTCAGAATGCGCATCACCGCACTCAGAATTTCACTGAAGGGCTTTGTGTCATCGCCTAGCGTGGCGAAGGAATCTGTGACGATTTGAGATGTCTGCCCATTGTGCGCCTCAAAACTATCATTGACCTCATCCCAAAGCTGTTTTGCCATGAAACCAGTTGCACCAATTGGCAGAAGGAACAGTCCCTTTTCTTTTGCGATCTCAAACTCTTCGCGCATACCGTTCGATAGCACAATATCTTCGCCATCCAGCTTGTTGCCGATAACAAAAATGGCGACTCCTGAAAAGGAGAGCATATCTTTTCTATAGTCCGTCCAAAGCTGTTGTAAGTTCGTATTTTTTGTTGCTTGTTGAGGAAACGGGCGAAGAATTAGTCGCTCACTTCGTATGGTCTCACCATAAGCCATATAAATTTGCTCAAGAGCACCAGTTATAACCGCGCTGCCGATGCCGAGACCAAACCCTGATACAACACGAAAACCCTCTTTAATTATAGCTTTACTAAGATCAGCAACGAACTGATGAGTCTCTTCCTCGGTTCTAGGATCGTAGCTATGAGCAGCACCTGATATGAAGACCGTGTCGCGTCTGTATTGTTTCTCCAAGCTTTCCAATATCTCTGTGATTTCGTGATATTCATCAATCATGAGCGACTGGATGCCATAACCAAGCAAATCCTGAACAAAGTACTCCTGCTTGCGCTTCCGATATTCAAAATCTGCCTGATCTTTACAGTCTTTCAATTGAACTGTTCTCAAGATGCAATGGTGCATTCGTTGGTTTTCATCGTAAGCGATGCGGACTCGGCTAAGTATGTAGTCGATATTTGGGTCAGAAAAACTAAAGCCAAGAAACAAAAATGTCTTTGAAGTGATGTCACCAGTTAATGCATTTATAAATGGCTGCTTTTCAACGTGATACTTTTCGTAATCCAGTCGAGTGAGAACCGCTTCATTCGGATGCTCAACGTCGCCGTGCATTTTGTAGACAATCGCATCACGCCTAGGTGTTGTTTTTAAATGATGCGCTTTCGTAAACTTTACGTCAGGTATTTTGCCCGCATTTTCCAGTGATTTTTCGATTAGCTTATCATAGTTGGTCGTCCAAAATGTTGTAATTGGAAGCCGCGCAAGAATCTGATGATTGGCAGTGGCTTCGGTCTTACCGCAGAAATTTGTGACCAGAAGCTGGTTCAATTTGCTCCTATTTTTGCCCTTTTTATTGTAGTGAAACTGCGCCAGAGAGACCAAATTAGCCTGCTCTTTTTCAATATCTAGCTCAAGTTCTTCAGCTATTGGTTCCAACAGCTCAGCCCAATTGACAAAACCTGCTGCTACGGACATACCAGCTCCGAGAAATACAGCGAGATTTTCTTCTTGTAGCTCTTCAGAAAGCGCGCGAACGAGTTGATCTTTTTGTGCCTGCGATGCCACTTATACTGCCCCTACTTATCTCAACAGCTTTTTCAAATTTTCCCAACTCCAACGATAGAGTTGGCCGGCGCCGGGGACCGCAGTGTAGTTGCCATCCTTGTACCCAATAACCTGTACTACTCGCTTTCCAGCAGCGCGCGCCATTTTGATTTCTTTCAACACGCCTTGCGCCCGATAAGTTTGAGGGCCGACCATCACAACTACTATGTCGGACCGCTTGATTGCTGAATTAGCCTTTGCTTCCCAATCTCTTTCAGGAGCAGCTTCTTTTAGCGAATTGTCGATCACCTCAAATGGCGAATCCTGCATCCGCGACTGTCCAATGATAAAATCTTTGAGCCTTTTGTCGTTATCAAAGTCAAAGCTCACAAATACTCGTTTCTTCATAATTTGAGTTTCCTATTCGTACTACGAGCGGTTCCAAGTTGTGCAATCCACAGACGTTTACACCACAGTCTCTCACCTACCCTTGATTGAGATCAAAACATCGCAACTGGTGTGATGCAACCAACATTCGCGACTTATTCACAGATCGAAAAACGATACATTGTGATCGTCACCTGACGCCTTTAACAGGGTTACTCTTGCAATAACTGAACCACTAGCGATTGTGGCGAGATGTGGGTCGTTGACCCGTTTGCGCTGCGATCCGTGCGGGCACCTTTCGGTATTGGTGAATACCGCGAGATGTGTGTCAGACGACACCTTGCGCTGCGATCCCTGCGGCCATCTCACGGCATTTACTGATGTCGCAAGATGTGTGTGGTAGTACCACACGATCTTGAAAAGGGGGACGCTGCGCTCCCCCGTTTTATCCCCCAAGCTGATGGTCATGAAGCGGCATTGAGCCTTTCCTGACCATGCAAACATATCATTGTTTGATCCCTCGTCAGGGAGATTTCACCTCTCCCCCACACCCCATAGATCAACCCTGCGCGGATTGAATGCCGTCAGCATTTCGACGCTGAACCTGAGCAAGGAGAATTCTTTCACCCTGCACCCATCGACTTGGGCGGCGTTCCTGCCCCCAAGACCCCTGACCATATTCATGGAGACCAAACGGTTCAGCCCGTTGGATCGCTGTCTTGGGACAACTGTCCCTAGCGCGGATCAAAGGGTGGGTCCTCGCCATGCTCGCTTCATGTGCATTGCAGCTGCGCGTGGCTCTGGTCCCGTGTGGCGGACACACGCCTTTGATCCTTGCACCCCCGTTCCTCGGCGGAGGCCAGACGGTTGCATGCGCAACACGTCAGAACAAGAAGAGGAACAAGCACCATGACAAAATTACAAGCACAACCTTACGATATTTCAGCCAGTGGGTTTTATTTTGACCGCTTGGAAGACTACCAAGCCAAGGTGGTGAAGGCTCGAAACGACTACGGTGACCCCATCGAGGAATTTGAAATCCAGTTTATTGATGGTGATCATATTGATTGTGATCTGGCCAAGGCGTGGAGGATCAATCAAGCCAATATCGGACGGTATTTCGAGGCGGTTGATGATTGGGACGATTACGGCAAACAGGTATTTATCATTGCCGTTGGAGAAGCAGGTTATAGGTTTGACCCTGAGACAGTCTCGCCCGCTGATTTTGACGTTAATATTTCTTATGTCAGTAGCATGAGGGAATTGGCCGAGCAGTTTGTTGAAGAAGGTTTGTTTGGAGATATTCCCGGTCACCTGAGCATTTACATCGACGTAGATGCCATCGCCCGCGATCTTGCCTTTGATTACACTGAAACTGAAATCGCAGGTCAGAAGGTGATTTATCGTGTGGGATGAGGAGCCGATGGCTCCTCATTGTTTTGCCGCTTAAAGCTTCGCATCCTCGCCGCTTGGCGTTTCGGTGGGTTTGATATCCATTTCCTGATCAATCAAGGCAGACTCGGCTACAAACCGAAAATCCCCGATATTGACCCTCAAGTAGGCAAGCAAACCATCAGCGGAGGACGCCTCGATTGTCATCGCAGCCATGCAATCCTCTGACATCGGAGGGTTGGGGTTGAGCGGAAAGTAGGCCTGTCCGTTTTGAACCCACTCAATGTTCTTGGGACATTGAGAATGCTCCAGTTGCCTTGTGATGTCATAGCCCTTGGCATTGGCCAAATCAGAAAATCCGTATGCTTGCCAAACATCCGTGTCTAGCAGTGGGGCAAGTTCTTCATCGCTTCCATAGAGAATAATCTCATCCTCATTGTAATAGTAAAATAAGGTGTGACCGCCCGCGCTGGACGGAAAGCCGTACTTGCTCAAAAGCTGTTGCCGTGTGTCTGCCGCCAACGGACGTTCACCCTGTGGAAAGCGAGCTTCCCGCCGCAGCGAATACAAACGATTACCTGAGTAGTGGCCTGTGAAGTAAAACCATACCTTTTCGTTACCTGCGATCAGGTTGATGCCGTAGATGAACTCTTGGCGAGATTGTGGATGATGGGATTTGGTGATGTGCGGGCGCGCATTGGGAAAATCGGCCTGAATGAGGTTTAAAACCTCCTCGGCACTCATACCAATTGAGAACCCGCGCGTGTCTTTATCAATGGTTGGTTCGGGCAAATCCTGAGCCAACGCCGAACTCGCCATTAGCGCCGCGCCACAAAGCGCGTTGCTCATTGTCTTCATGGTCTTGGAGATCATCGACATACATCCTCGTTATTGTGAACGACGACTTTCAGTCGGAATTTCGGGTGATGCCGAAAAAGGGGTCCCTTTAACTACCAATACCATATTCACCCCATCGGAATCCGTTTTGACTGTTTTCCACAGATTTTTGAACGGAGTCAGACCAACAGAAACAAGGATGCAAGCGGCTTTCAAAGGGACCCCTTTCGGCAAGGAGAAAATGCCATGAAATCCGCTTGTTCTATGAATATTGGCTGTCACACTGGGGAGGTGAAACAACGAAAAATCAAGAAATGTGAGTCCGTTCAATCAGATACCCGAAGAGGGCGAAAGATCGGCTATGTGCGTGTTTCTGATGCCGATCAATCGGAAGCGCTGCAAATTGATGCGCTCAAGGCTGCTGGATGCGTTAGGCTCTATACCGATCACGGCGTGTCGGGTGCAAAGACAGAACGGGCAGCCCTTGATCAAATGCTCAAAGAGTTGAAACAAGATGATACTTTAACGGTCTGGAAACTCGACAGGTTGGGTCGATCTACAATACATCTGTTGTCGATCTTGGAAGACCTACAAAGCCGAGGCATTCATTTCCACGCCATCACACAAGGTATCGACACATCAACAGCCGTAGGTAGGATGATCTTTGGTCAGTTGGCCGTATTTGCTGAATACGAGCGCAGTCTGATCAGCGAGCGCACCAAGGCGGGCATGAAGGCTGCCAAGAAACGCGGGGTGCATGTTGGGAGGCCTAAGATGTCGGCGACAATGGAACGCGCGCTCGATGAACTTACGCAAGTAGACATTGCATATTCCGTCTCAGAAGAAGAGCTGAATGACCGCATTGAACAAGCTGATATGATCCTTCCTGCTCAAACCACCAGTAAGACAAATCACTAACTAGTCGACCGTTCGATGTGGGTTGATAAAGAGCGGGACATCCTCGCCATCTTTATGTCTTGTCGCCTCATCGTGAACTAAGCACATTTCGAGATAAGTGCTAAGACTTAGGCGATTGCCTGAATGACCATGTCGCTCAATATCAAGGCTTTTGACCCACTTTCTCATATCCATGCCGACGCTGACGAGCCAATCGTAGTGCTGCCAATGCGTTGCTGGCAGCTTTACAATTTCGTCAACGCCCAACGCATTTTCCAACATGCGCCCGATCCACTGCTCCTCTGGAAGGAAGGTATTATTAATAATAGTCATCTAGATATTATGTCACAATTGCTGACGTAAAAACAGATATTTTAGATGTCGATATCATTCTCGTTTGACTGAGAAATTGGGTGCTCAATGTCTGCTTTTTCGATACCATTGTCTTGTTCCAACGCATCCATAACAACTTGCTTCTCCAAGAATGCCTCGGGTTTCTTAACCCATTTTCCTCGATCAAAATGAGCTAAAATTTCTTCTTTGCCGACCTCGCCTTCGGTCACCGTCAATCGAGTGATAAGTCCGCCATCAATCCCGCGTTCGCTCTTTTCTTCCTCTCTATACACAAGAACATTCAGCCCTTCGTTCTGATATTCTAAGTTGATGTCGTTACGGTCCAGATTGACTTCAATTCGCCTGTCAGGCGTTTCTTCTGATGTCACCGTGATGTTGACGTCGCGACGACCTTTCACCGCGACCGTGCCAGTTGGCGAGAATGACCTAACATTGTTAGATACAGAATTGGCAGGCTTGTGTCGCCGTTGGGTGCCATCTTGGTCCGCTACTGTTCGTTGGTCTTTTTGTTCAGACGCCGTTTTTCGAAACTCGATTTCTTCTGAGGCTTTAGCGCCGCGAAAATCAATTTTCTTTCTTGGTTCTTTGTCATCATCAGACATCCGAGGACTCCTTGTTCAAAATATCCTTGGCTGGTGATTGTTCAGCAGTGTCGATGGGCGGCGTATGCAGGTTTGTACCAAGCTGTTTCAGCTCGGCATTTTCAAACCAAGTGACCTTTTGGGCGCGCAGTGGATGCATATTGTCGATGAATGCAATTTGTGTGTCACCGCTCAAGCGCATCAGTTCATCTGGGTAGGCCAGCTTGCGGTTTGAGGCAGAGCGCGTGTCTGTTTCTGTTGATGAGCTTGATTGGCCCGACACAACATTGGCAAGGGCAGATGAAAAGTTCCATACGGTTGTATCACCGCACAGGCTGGAAAAATATTCGGCGGTCTGTTTGTCTGATGAGCCAAAATAATTGATCATGCCAGCATTGGCGACGAACGATTGCCACCCTTTATCGTAAATGCGTTCAAGCTGATTGAAATCTTGAATGATACACCAAAGCTGCAAGCCGAACCCCGCCATGAGACCATAAGCCTGTTCAATCATGCTCAGGCGGCCAAGGGCCGCAAACTCATCCAAGATGAAGAGAACGGGTTTCTCTGGCTTGGTTGCAATGTCTCGTGCATTTACTGTGACGGCTTGCTGAACAAGCAGGCGCAGCCACCGTCCAAATGTATTGAGGCGATCCGCTGGTAAAACCAGATAGATTGTCATCGGTTTCGTTTTCAAATCTTCGAATTTGAAGCTCGATGTCATCAGATTTTTTCGCAGACGCTCGCTGTCCAGAAAATGCGTTTGCGCTTGGGCAGACGCAATCACATTGGAGAGTAGTTTTTCATCTTTTTGAATACAGCGGTGACCAGTGCTGGAAATGATATGATGAGCAGATTTCGCCATTTTCTGGAAGGTTTCTTGCTGTTCAGGACCACTGCTAACCAAGATATCGCGCACACGGCCTAGATGGCGTTGACCATCCTCGTCTTTGGACGATGCGACGTAGAGCAGAAGCCCTTGTAGGAGCGCTTTGGCTTCTTCTTCCCAAAAGTTATCAGAGTGATTGCCCCCGACCACCAAGGCGTCGGCAAGGATCATAGAGTTTTCTGTGATATCAGGATCGCGCTTGTCCAGCCAATCCAGCGGATTAAATGCGGAAGCTTCAATTCCCTCAACATCAACAATTCCCCAAGGGTCAACGATATGAACTTCCTGCCCCATTTCTTGACGCCGTTTCGCAGTGATCAGGGCATTTTCCCCTTTGGGGTCAATCACCAGCATGGACCCTTCATAAGTCAGCAGGTTGGGAATGATCTGAGTTGTGCCTTTGCCTGAACGCGTTGGCGCAACCGTCAACAAATGACGATCTCCCTTATAGGAGATTTTCTCGGCCTGACCTTCTGGACGCTGATATTCCCCAAGACGAATGCCGCCTTCACCAAAGACATTATTTTCTGCTAGATCATCCCCATTTGCCCAACGGCTTGACCCGAAGGTGGTTGGCACTTCCTGCAATGCGCCCAGTATTCCATTGGTCCAGTAACCCAACGCAATGGAGAAACCGATGACAGCCACGACAAATGCTGAACTCCATCCAAGGGGGCCGTTGACGGCGACACCGACGAGGAAAAGTAAAAAAGCCCCAAGATATAATGCGACCTGCCGTATCTCCCGTGCAGCGGGAGAAAACAGCCAACCCAATCCAAAACCTAATCCGATTGAACCGATCATTATGATCAGGCGAACAACCTTTTCTATTGAACCGTCGCCTCTGCGGCCCGAACCACCAAATATAGATTGGGCTGCTGCTTCTGATGCGCATAGGCATACGATACCCACTGCCAGCCAGAGGACCGGCAGCAAAGATTTATGATTCATCGAATTCTCCTTGAATTGAAGGACTTTGGGGATTGGGGGGGTGACCAAGGTTGCCGTTTGGAACAGGACGAGCGCCATCGCGACCACCCCGACAGCCGTCAGGTGCAGCATGGATTTTACCACCAGTTTAAAGGGGGGGTAGACGGCCCCGCCAAAGCAGCGCCGTCAAAGACCGTTACGAGGTCTTTTTGTTCCAGGCACTCTCGTAAGCCTTCTTCTGCTCCGCGAGTTTTTGCAGGCGACCCTGCTCATGCTCGTGGCGCTGCTGGGGTGTTGCCCCGTAGGGGCACTGATTATCGTTGTAGCCGCCCTTCCAAGCGGGATCATTGGTTCTGTAAGTCATAGAGTTCTCCTGAGCAAAAGACGCTGCACAGCACAACGCCTATGCCCAGAAGGTGTGGCACAGATTCGCTAAATACGCAATATGTTAATTTAACTTATTGTCTTTTCTTGTGGCTCTTAGGCGGGACATGCTGTTACGTGAAGCTTCCCTCTGTTTCTCGACTTTTTTTGCAGGTGACTTGTTAAAGTCTTCTACAGAACGACCCTGAGATGAGGGTAGCAAAAATTCAAAATTATCTATTATCTTCCGCCGCTTATACAAAGCATCGTAAAGGCTTTTATCCCATGATTTGATGTGGCTTCTGGCGATCATGGCGGGGCGTTCAGGTGTTCCTGTGAGGCCTTCGTAGACACGCGCGAGGAAGGTTTCTGGTTTCTCGGACCTATCCTTGCGTTCTTTATAGAGTTCTGGCGCTTTGGTGGGGAGCGAGACTTCTGGCTCTGTGTTTTCTGCGGTCAGAGCCGCCACATTCGTCTTGAAGATTTCAAAGGCTTCTGGGTTGTGCTCGCCTACTGCACGAGCCTCGTTGAAGAGCTGGTGCATTCGTCTTTCAATGTCGTCTAGTCTAATCTCCGTGTGGTCCAAATAGTGTTCTTCGTAATTTTTTCTGTTTAATTTTATGCCCTTATAAGAATAACATAACCGAGTTTTGATTAGCAAGAATTTCCCCAAAGCGAGTCGCACAGGGCCAATCTGATGCTCAAAACCCTTGCCTGACTTAAAGCTCAGCGTTGCAAGTTGGCTATTCCGAATATTTTCCAGAACTGAAAGCTCTTCGTAGAGTTGGTAATTTTCGCTCTGATCAGTTGCATCAAGCAGCCGCTCAAGTGAGTATTTCTCGGCCACAATGAGATCACATGCGATTAGACGTTCAGCCGCTTCTTGAGTTTCTGCGTCTCGGTCGCGAAAGAAGTTCATTTCCGTGACCATAGTTTCGCGATCAGAGTCAAAGTGGGTGTTTTTTCCATCAGACTTAACGAGGCGAGAATAGATGCGCTTGAAATAGTTTGATCCAGCTTTCAGCCGGACAACTACACTCTCCTTTTGTCGAGGGACTGCGCCGTTTCGAAGCTCATTCAGGTCTATGTCTGCAACGGAGGCTTGGACCGCAGTTTTGAAGGATTCGATGCTTTGTGTTCCCATTCGGATCACCTGTTGATGTTGGTCAATACCTTGATACAACTTATTGACCCTTGGTTCCAGCGGTGGGTTTTGTAAGCGCGAATAGCTTCTTCAATGCGCTGCTATGCGCGACTAGAGTGCCAGATCAAGGCCCTTTTCATGTCTACGAGAATGCCGCCGTGAGGCAAGCTTCAAATTGAGCGATCGCCTTATGTTGGTAGCCAGAAACCGCCGTTCATCTGATTGCTTACGCTGAAGCTTTTGAAACTCGCGCTGCAACGTTCGGCGCTCTTTCATTTGTTCCTCAACCATGAAATCTCGCTGTCTCTGATCACGGCTGGCACAATGTCGGGCGTCATACTCGTTTTGGGATTGAATGGATTTGGCTTTACCTGTCAGGCGATCAAACAACCCACGCAAACCTTTATTGAGCCTGTCTGATCGTTGCTTGGTTTCTTTGATCCTGCGCTTTTCTTGCCCATCTTTCAGTTTTTGCCGTTCCACGCGGTGCGCCTGTTTAAGGGCGTGATGATCTTCGCGCAGCGGATTAAATTCACGGGACTGCCGATCTTTGATTTGCGCGATATATTCCCGCATTTGCCCCGTGACTCTGGATCGAATAGTAAAGCTCGTTTCGTCAACCGACGGCAGGTTCTCAGGTGAACCCAGTTTCGCCCTTACTTCTTTGACTTTGAGGCCGGTCCATTTGGCAATTGAGTGAACATTGCCCTCAACATCCAAGGCGACAAATCCACGTCGATCACCACGGGCTAGGAAATAGCCACGATCTTCCAAAGCATTCTTAAACCCAATCTGACTGTCACAGCGCTTCCAAGCTTGGCGGAATATCTGTTTGATCTCGTGTGGATCAAGGTTTTGACGTTTGGCCTGCTGCCATTCTTCCAGTGTGAAATTCAACGGTGATTTATTGCCGTAGGTGGCAAGCCCATCTGGAAGCACCCAACCATAATCCAGAAACAAGTCTCGTGACAAATCCCGCAATTTGTTCTTGAAATGCGGTAAGTTGATTGCCTTCATTTCGTCCGTGTCAATGCGAGACCACACCACATGGGCATGCCGCCTTCCTTCCTTTTCGTGCATCACAATGGCACGGGGCTGGCCTGACAGGCCAAGAACTTGTTCAGCGCGATCCGCTGCATCCACAAAATCCTTTTCCGTACCGATGTGATCAGCAGGGGGATTGAGGCTCAGTGAAAACATGAACTGGGTGCATTGGGTTGCTTTGGAAATGGCATAGGCTTCAGCCAAAGCTCCATGCAAATCATCAGCCATGAAACCGCTGACTTCTAAAACGGTGAGATGGTCATTGTCGCGCTCATTCGTCAAATGATCGGCCAATGCGCGCGCACCAGATCGTTGCGAGCCTTTGAGGATCATCCCTTTATTCCTAATGCCTGCATCAATGTAGCCCGCATCCATGCGACTTCGGCAATGGCAGCTTTCAGATCAGCTTCCAGTTCTTCGTCAACGATCAACGTGCCTTGATGCATGCCTTTGGCGATTTGATTGAGATTGTTTGCATGGCGTGTCTGCCCAAGACGCACCAACACTTCGGCCAAGAGCTGTTGCTCCGCAACAGGTGGTTTTTTCCGCCTACGGTATTTGGGAGCCTCGTCGGCAAAAACCACGGATTTGATATATGACCCCAACGGCATAAAACCCGCTTGGGATTCAAGCTGAGACCGTTCCTCTTGGGTCAGTCTTAATGAAAACGGTGCGGGACGGCTCATGGGCGCGGTCCTCGCAGCGCTGGTAACTTTGATTTCGCATTCGATGGGCCTTGATCGATGATACGCAATCTATGCGCCAGTTCAGGATCGGATTGCAGATACCGCTCCCATTCCTCAAGATTTTCCAGCAATTCATTGGGATCAAAGTGTTCTAGGTTTTCGTCCCCCAGTGCACCAGTACCCTGACATTCCGGCAACTACGTGCTGAGAGCATAAAAACAGGGACTTTCGCCTGTTCATGTTGGCATCTATAAGGTTTATCAACGCATCGTGTGCAATCACGGGCCTATTGAGCAATAACACCACAGGACGACGCGTATCATGTCGATTTTGCACAGAATTCCCGGTCTGTTTTCTCAGGACATGGCCATTGACCTGGGAACGGCCAACACATTGGTTTACGTCAAAGGGCGCGGCGTAATACTTTCCGAGCCATCTGTCGTGGCCTATCACGTCAAGGATGGCGTCAAGAAAGTGCTCGCTGTAGGCGAAGATGCCAAGCTGATGCTGGGCCGCACCCCCGGCAGTATCGAGGCGATCCGCCCGATGCGCGAAGGGGTGATCGCGGACTTCGACACCGCCGAGGCGATGATCAAGCATTTCATCCGCAAGGTGCACAAACGCTCTTCCTTCTCGAAGCCCAAGATCATTGTCTGCGTGCCGCATGGTGCGACGCCGGTTGAAAAGCGCGCGATCCGCCAATCGGTGCTAAGTGCCGGCGCACGCCGCGCTGGTCTGATCGCCGAACCTATCGCGGCGGCCATTGGTGCCGGTATGCCCATAACCGATCCCACCGGAAACATGGTTGTGGATATCGGTGGCGGTACGACCGAAGTGGCGGTTCTTTCGCTGGGCGATATCGTCTACGCCCGCTCGGTTCGTGTTGGTGGTGACCGCATGGATGAGGCGATCATCAACTATCTGCGTCGTCAGCAAAACCTTCTGGTGGGCGAATCCACAGCAGAACGTGTGAAAACCTCGATCGGTACTGCACGGATGCCGGATGACGGGCGTGGCAGCTCGATGCAAATTCGGGGCCGCGACCTGCTGAACGGCGTGCCCAAGGAAACCGAGATTAGTCAGGCCCAGGTGGCCGAGGCATTGGCCGAACCCGTGCAAGCCATCTGTGAGGCGGTGATGACCGCGCTCGAAGCCACCCCGCCCGATCTAGCAGCAGATATCGTTGACCGTGGCGTGATGCTGACCGGCGGCGGTGCGCTGCTGGGGGATCTGGATCTGGCGCTGCGCGAGCAGACTGGCCTTGCGGTTTCGATCGCTGATGACAGTCTGAATTGCGTGGCACTTGGCACCGGCAAGGCGCTTGAATTCGAAAAACAATTGCGTCACGCGATTGACTACGACAGCTGAGGCGACCACCTTTTAGATAAAAGGAGAGCCATTGGCAAAAGACCGAGGACAATCCGGCGAATTCACCGGCCCGCTAAAGCGCTTGCTTTTCGGGGTTTTGCTGTTGTTTCTGCTCGGCTTTTTCCTGCTTTGGCGCATTGACAGCCCTCGGGTTGAACGTTTCCGAGCACAAGTGGTCGACAGCGTCGTACCCAACTTTGAATGGGCGATGGCACCGGTGACCGGCACCGTCAATATCCTGCATGATTTTCAAAGCTACAGCCGCATCTACCAGCAAAACCAGGAACTGCGGCGCGAGTTGCAGCAGATGAAAGCCTGGAAAGAGGCGGCGCTGCAGCTGGAGCAGGAAAATGCGCGCCTCTTGGATTTGAACAACGTGCAGCTTGATCCTCGCCTCACCTTCGTGACCGGAGTTGTACTAGCCGATAGCGGATCACCCTTCCGTCAGTCGGTGCTGCTGAATGTTGGCGGGCGCGACGGCATTGTCGACGGTTGGGCGGCCATGGACGGGCTGGGCCTTGTGGGTCGCATTTCTGGCGTTGGCAACAATACCGCACGGGTGATCCTGCTGACCGACACCTCAAGCCGTGTGCCGGTCACCATCCAACCCTCGGGGCAACAGGCGCTTTTGATCGGTGACAACACTGCCGCCCCTCCGATTGATTTCATTGAGGACGCAGACCAGGTTCGTCCCGGAGACAGGGTCATGTCCTCGGGCGATGGTGGCGTTTTTCCAGCCGGGCTGCTTGTCGGCCAAGTCGCCGAAGATCCGGGTGGACGCATGCGGGTAAGACTGGCTGCCGATTATGAGCGATTGAAATTCCTGCGTGTTCTGCGGGATTATGGCAACGAAGCGATTTCCGATCCGGGCGGCCTGATTGCACCCAGGACACTGACTGATCCCTCCGAAACCCCCGAGACATCCGCCGACGCGGTATTGGAGGGTGAAAATGGCTAATGCCCGGCGCCCCTGGATCATGCGCAGCCTCTTTTTTCTTGTCTGCATGGTCTTGCTTTTCGTCCAGCTTTTGCCGCTCGATACAGTGCCCAAGGTCTGGGCCGCGCCAGAATTGATCGTGGCTGTCACCTTCGCCTGGGTCATCAGGCGACCCGAATTCGCACCCGCTGCCCTGATCGCGCTGATTTTCCTGTTGGCGGATTTGCTGGTGCAACGCCCGCCCGGCCTATGGGCCGCGCTGGTATTGTTAGGAAGTGAAACGCTCCGCAATCGCGCGCCTGGTCTGCGGGACCTGACTTTCCCGGTCGAATGGCTGACGGTTTGCACCACATTGGTGATCATGACGCTCGGATATCGCGTTATTCTGGGCCTGACGGTGGTCGATCAGGCCCCGCTTGGCCTCAGCCTGATCCAACTGGTCATGACCCTTGTCGCCTATCCGATTGTCGTTCTTGTCACGCAATCCGTCTTTGGCGTGCGCAAACGTGTGCCTGGCGATCGGAATGGACTGGGGCATCAGATATGAAACGCCCGACACGTGATAGCGCCGACAGCCTGCGTATGATCACCCGGCGCGGTTTGATTCTTGGCGGTGCACAGGCCGGGTTCATGGGATTGCTCGCGCTCAGGATGCGGTACATGCAGGTTGAACAGGCTGATCAATTCCGCCTGCTGGCCGAGGAAAATCGCATCAACATCCGCCTTATTCCGCCCGCGCGCGGGCGGATATTTGACCGCACAGGCGCGATTGTCGCCGAAAACGCGCCCAGCTACCGCATTACGATGGTGCGCGAAGATGCCGGGGATGTTGAAGATGTGATCGCCCGCTTGTCCAATCTGGTCGAGCTTGACCCCGATCTGCTTAAACGCGCGCGTCGCGAGTTGAAGGAATTGCGCGGCGATACCCAGGTCACCGTGGCCGACCGCGTCAGCTGGGAAGATATCAGCCGTGTGGCTGTGAACGCCCCTGCCCTGCCCGGCGTGACACCCGAGGTTGGCCTGTCACGCCATTATCCTGGTGGCGGCGATTACGGTCATATCGTGGGATACGTGGGCGCGGTCAGCGACCGCGACCTTGAACAGATCGATGCGCCTGATGCTCTGTTACTGATTCCGCGATTCCAGATCGGCAAAATCGGGCTGGAGGTCAAGAAAGAGGACACTTTGCGCGGCACGGCCGGCACCAAACGGGTCGAGGTTAATGCCGCCGGGCGCGTCATGCGCGAGCTGGACCGCAAGGAAGGCGAGGCTGGCAAAGACATCCAGATCACCATCGACAACAAGCTTCAGGCCTATGTCAACGACAGGCTGGATGGTGAAAGTGCGGCCACTGTCGTAATTGACTGCGAAACCGGTGATCTGCTGGCCTGTGCCTCATCGCCCAATTACGATCCCAACCTTTTTGTGCGTGGCATCTCAAGCGCCGATTACAAGGCACTTCTGGAAAACAAGTATCGGCCCTTGCCCAACAAGGCGGTGCAAGGGGTCTATCCGCCCGGATCAACGTTCAAGATGGTTACCGCCCTTGCCGCCCTCGAAGCAGGCGTCGCCGATCCGGGCGAGACGGTCTATTGCCCCGGTCACCTCAGGGTTGGCGGGCGGCGTTTTCACTGCTGGAAACGTGTCGGGCATGGCAATGTCGACCTGCACCGCTCGCTCCGCGAAAGCTGCGACGTGTATTACTATGAAATGGCACAGCGCGCGGGTATTGAACGGATCAGCGAGATGTCGCGAAAGCTGGGCCTTGGCATTGAACATGATCTGCCAATGACCAGCGTTTCCAAAGGCTTGGCACCGACCAAGGAATGGAAACTGGAAAGCAAAGGCAGTGAATGGCTGCGCGGTGACACGGTGAACGTGGCAATCGGTCAGGGCTATGTGCTGGCCTCGCCTTTGCAGCTTGCGGTAATGACGGCGCGACTTGCAACAGGCCGGATGATCAAGCCGCGATTGATCAAATCCATCAACGGCGTCGAAGAACCGGTTGAACCAGCCGAGAACTTGGGGATCAACGAGAACCTTCTGCGCCTGGTGCGCAAGGCAATGTATGCGGTGTCAAACAGCAGGCGCGGTACGGCCTATCGAAGCCGGATAATCGAAGATGCGTTCAAGATGGCGGGCAAGACCGGCACAAGCCAGGTGCGGAACATCACCAAGGCCGAACGGGCGCGCGGCGTAACCCGCAACCGCGATCTGCCCTGGGAACGCCGCGACCATGCACTATACGTGAACTTTGCCCCGTTCGACAAACCCAAGGTCGCCGTTTGCGTTGTGGTCGAACACGGCGGCGGCGGATCCACCGCAGCGGCACCGATAGCGCGTGACGTAACCTTGCAGGCGCTTTACGGCGGTGAACCCCCCTTGACAGCTTACCCGGAAAGAGACCGCGCCCGCATCAAGACCCAGCAGGAAAAACTCCGTCAGATCCGACCTGATCGTGAGAAAGACAAAAGCGACCGCGCATGAGCTATCTTGAATATACCGTCAAGACGACGCCCACAGGGCTTCGCAAAGTGCTTTACCTCAACTGGCCATTGATCATCCTGTTGATTGCGGTCGCATCAGCCGGGTTCCTGATGCTTTTTTCCGTTGCGGGCGGGTCGTTTACACCTTGGGCCGCACCACAGATGAAGCGGTTCGCACTTGGCCTTGTCGTGATGTTTTTCGTGGCAATGGTGCCGATCTGGTTTTGGCGAAACATGTCGGTTGTCGCCTATATTGTCGCGTTTCTATTGCTGATCGCGGTGGAGCTTGTGGGCATCGAAGGCAAGGGAGCTCAGCGCTGGATCAACCTTGGTTTCATGCGTTTGCAACCCTCGGAATTGATGAAAATCGCGCTGGTGATGGTGCTTGCGGCCTATTACGACTGGCTGCCGCTGAAGAAGACATCACGACCGTTTTGGGTATTCATACCGGTGGTGCTGATCCTGATCCCGGTGGCGCTAGTGCTCAAGCAACCCGATCTTGGCACGTCGATCCTGCTGATCACTGCAGGGGCACTGATCATGTTTCTGGCGGGGGTGCATTGGGGATATTTCGCGGTTGTAATCGCTGCGGTGGTTGGATTGGTCACTGCGGTTTTTCAAAGCAGGGGAACACCGTGGCAATTGCTGAAAGATTATCAGTTCCGACGAATTGACACGTTCCTTGATCCCTCCAGCGATCCGTTGGGGGCGGGCTATCACATCACGCAATCAAAAATCTCTTTGGGATCAGGAGGTTGGACGGGGCGTGGATTTATGCAGGGAACGCAATCCAGGCTCAACTTCCTGCCCGAAAAACACACCGATTTTATTTTTACGACCCTTGCCGAAGAATTTGGATTCGTTGGCGCTTTCTCACTCTTGTCGCTCTACGCGCTGATCATTTTCTTCTGCGTCATCGCAGCGCTGTCGAACCGGGACCGGTTTTCGTCTCTGCTAACCCTAGGAATCGCCTCGACTTTCTTCCTGTTCTTTGCGGTCAACATGTCGATGGTCATGGGATTGGCTCCGGTTGTGGGCGTGCCCTTGCCGCTGGTCAGCTACGGCGGGTCGGCGATGTTAATTCTGCTTCTGGGCTTTGGACTGATCCAAAGCGCGCATATCCATAAACCAAGGTGATCTGAATGCCCGTCAACGTGCTGTTCGCCGCCCTTGCGGAGCGGTGGGAAACCTACGAAACCCCTTTGAAATCAGCATTTTCCGCCGCCGGGATCGACGCAAATCTGAGCACCGATCTGCCTGCGGAAGAGGTTGATTACATCGTCTATGCCCCCAATAGCGATGTGCAGGATTTCACGAAATTCACCCGCGCCAAGGCAGTTCTTAACCTTTGGGCGGGGGTTGAGGACGTGGTGGGCAATGAAACGCTGCGCATTCCGCTAGCGCGGATGGTCGATCACGGGCTGACGCAGGGAATGATCGAATGGGTGACCGGTCACGTGCTGCGCCACCATTTAAACACCGACCTGCATGTTAACGGCCAGGACGGCGAATGGCGCAAGGAAATCCCGCCGCTGGCGGAGAATCGCGGCGTGACGATCCTGGGGCTGGGCGCGCTTGGGGCCGCCTGCGGCACCGCATTGGCGGGGCTTGGGTTCCGCGTCACCGGGTGGAGCCGGTCGCCAAAGGATGTGCCCGGCATCACCTGCCTGTCCGGAGATAGCGGGTTGGCCCAGGCGCTGAGTACTGCGGAAATTCTTGTGCTTTTACTTCCATTTACGCCGCAGACTGAGAATATCCTGAACGCCGGCACCTTGGCGCAGATGCCCAAAGGCGCAGTGATCATCAACCCCGGACGCGGGCCGTTGATTGATGACGACGCGCTACTGAACGCGTTGGATGCGGGCCAGATTGGTCATGCCACGCTGGATGTATTCCGCGTGGAGCCGCTGCCCCGCGATCATCCCTATTGGGCGCATCCAAAGGTTACCGTGACCCCGCATATCGCGTCGGAAACGCGGCTCGAGACGGCCGCACAGGTGATTGCCGAAAACATCCGCCGGGGCGAGGCGGGTGAGCCGTTCCTGCACCTGGTGGATCGCAGTCTGGGGTATTAACTACCTGAGAATAGGCGGCTTTTCCGGGTCTGATCCCGGGGCTGCCCGCGCCGTGACCTGCGGCTGGGGCAGATCGAATCGCAACCCGCATTTCGCCAGTTTTGCCGCCGCCGGATCCGTGGCATCGAAAAAACCGACATCAATTGTGCCGGCCTCAAGGCCTGAAAAAACAAGGGCCTGGGCCACGGTTTGCGTCAATGCGGCATGGGCATCGGGACGGGCGTTAACAAAGCCAAGCAGATGGCCGGCGCTGCCGTTGGCGTAATCGGCCCCCACCAGATAGGCGAGGTCCGCTAGTCCCTCGGCGGCCGCGAGGCGGGTGTCGAGCGCGCTCAGGAATGCCTCTGGTAACCCCTTGGGTGTGTTGAATTTTTCCACCTTCTGAGAGATTTCATCGGGGGTGGTTTCCATATCGGCCAGCCAGTCCACGGCCTCGGCAGGCAGCAGGATCGACGAGGGTGCGACATCGAGGTTGAATCCCACGCCCAGCCCCTGCTTGGCCAGAAGTTGAAACACCGTGCGGCCCGATAAGGCCGCATAGGGCGAGGTGATGCCGGTAAATTGCGTCAGTCGGTCCTCGCGGTCGAAGATCAGAACAAAGGATTCATCTGTTAAATCAAATACATGCGGGGAAATCTGATCACCATTGGGCTCTGATTCGAGCAGCAGAAACAGCTCGCTCACGACCAGCTTTTCATAGAAGTGCAGGCGGGCGGCGTCATCGTTAACGTCGGCCTGCATGGCGGCATGGGCGGCGTCCAGAATGGTCTCAGCCATGCATAAGCCTTTGAACCTGCGCGCGTAATTTCGGCAAAAGATTTTCCTCGAACCACGGGTTTTTCTTCAGCCAGCCTGTATTGCGCCACGAGGGATGAGGCAAGGGAAAGAGGCGAGGCGCGTGCGATTCCCATGCCCTGACCGTATCTGTCACGCCGGTTTTCACACCCATATGGTATTTATGGGCATAGCCACCCACAAGCACAGTAAGCTCAACCTTATCAAGGGTTTGCATGACCTGATCGTGCCATGTCGTGCCGCAAATCCTGGGCGGTGGCAGATCCGATCCCTTGGCGTCGTAGCCCGGAAAACAAAACGCCATCGGCACCACCGCCACACGCGATTTATCGTAGAAATCCGAAGGGCTTAACCCCAACCAGTCACGCAGGCGATCCCCCGAGGGGTCATCGAACGGCTTGCCCGATTTATGCACCCGCATGCCCGGCGCTTGCCCCGCGATCAACAGCCGCGCCGAGGGCTGGAACCAGACCACGGGTCGCGGTTCATGCGCCGTGTGGGTTTCGGCGAAGCGGTCAGCGCACAGGCGACAGCGGGAAATGTTAACGGCCAGATCGGTCATGCAAGAGGTGCAACTGTGTAAACTGTGTACGCGGATTGTGTACACTTTCGGGGTCGGGCGAAAGGTTCATCCTTCGGGTGCGAACGATCGGCGGGATCATCGGGTCGATCTGCAAGAGCATATTTCGATATTTTTCGAAATGAAGCTTGCGTGGTCGAATTCATTTCTATAATTCTAGAAATATGAAACAGACAGCGATTCCCGATCTTGATCTCGCCCTTGCGGCCTCGACCTTTGCGGCGCTTGGCAGCGAGCAGCGGCTGGCGGTGTTGCGCAGCCTTGTGCGCGCCGGACCCGAGGGGCTGAGCATCGGCGAGTTGGGCGAACGGACCGCCGTGACCGGATCGACCCTGACCCATCACATGAAAATCCTGGCACAGGCCGGGCTGGTCACCCAGGAACGGCGCGGGCGCAGCATCATCTGCGCGGCGGTCGCTTATGACGAATTGAAAAGCATCTCGGAATTCCTGTTGCGCGAATGTTGCGCCGACAGCGATCATCCGCATGAAGGACATGGCCATGACTGACACGACGGTACATTCGCAAGGGCCGAAATGGCGCATCGACAAGGCCTGGGGCGCGCTGATTATCATTTTAGCGCTGGTGGCCGTGTTCGACCGGGCGCAGCTGTGGCCAACGATCACCTTTGCCAGCGATGCGCTGTGGCACACCGCGCCGTTCATCACCTTCGCGGTGCTGGCGGTGGCCTATATGAAGGCCAGTGGAGCCGAAACCTTGCTGGCCAAAGCGTTCGAGGGGCGGCAGGCGCGGATGATCGTGCTGGCGGCCCTATTGGGGGGCTTGTCGCCCTTCTGTTCCTGCGAGGTGATCCCTTTCATCGCCGCGATGCTGGCGCTTGGCGCGCCCTTGGGGGCGGTGATGGCGTTCTGGCTGGCCTCGCCGCTGATGGACCCGGCGATGTTTCTGATCACCTCCGGCACGCTGGGCTGGGAATTTGCCTTGGCCAAGACGGTGGCGGCGGTCGGTATCGGCCTGATGGGCGGTTTCGCCACCATGATGGCCGCCAGAAGCCCGGTTTTCGCCGATCCTCTGCGTGAGCGGAAGCAAAGCTGTGGCAGTTGTTGCAGCAGCAACAAGCCGTTCGAAGGCACTCCCCTCTGGGCGTTCTGGCAGGAGGCACCGCGGCGCGAGGCCTTCCGCCGCACGGCGATGGACAATGCGCTGTTCTTGCTGAAATGGCTGGCGCTGGCCTATGTGATCGAGGCGCTGATGCTGGAATACATCCCGGCTGATCTGGTGGCGCAGGTGCTGGGTGGCGACGGTCTGATGCCGATCATTCTGGGGGCACTGGTGGGCGCACCTGCTTATCTGAATGGCTATGCGGCGGTGCCGCTGGTCGATGCGCTGCTGGCGCAGGGCATGGCGCAGGGCGCGGCGATGAGTTTCGTGATCGCGGGCGGCGTCAGCTGCATCCCGGCGGCCATCGCGGTCTGGGCCCTGGTCAAGCCACGGATTTTCGCCGCCTATATCGGCTATGCGATGCTGGGCGCGGTGCTGGCCGGTATGGCCTGGCAGGCCGTGGCCTGACCCGTAAAGGACGCGCAAGGGGTGCAACCAATGGCCGTGCGACGGACCTCTTGTTGCCCCATAACTTGAAATATCCTAATCCTGAAAGAAAACACCAAAAGCAGGGTGGGACATATGTATCGCGTCTGGAATTTCGTCGCCGAATATTCGCTCTTGCTGATTTTCGGGGCGATCATTGCCCTGATCTGGGCCAATATCGACGCGCATAGTTACCACACTTTCACCGAGTTCGTGATCTGGGATCATGCGCCCATCGGCCACCTGCATGACGGGCACCGCACGCTGACGCTGCACTATCTGGTCAATGACGTGCTGATGGCGCTGTTCTTTGCCATCGCCGCCAAGGAAGTGTGGGAGGCGGTGATCCTCAGGAACGGGTCGCTGCGCGGGAAAAAGGCCGCAACACCCTTGTTTGCAACGGCGGGCGGCATGTTCGGGCCCATTGCCATCTACCTTGGCCTGGCCCTTCTCATGGGATCGGATACCTATGATGCGGTTGCCAATGGCTGGGCCATTCCAACCGCGACCGATATTGCCTTCAGTTACCTTGTCGGGCGGATCGTCTTTGGCGCGGGGCACCCGGCGGTGCGGTTCCTGCTGCTTCTGGCAATTGCCGACGACGCGGCGGGGCTGATCATTCTGGCGATCTTCTACCCGTCAGGCGATCTGGCGCCGCAATGGCTGCTGTTTTCCTTTGGGGCGGCGGCTGCGGTGTTTGTGCTTTTCAACTGGTTCCCGCGCTATCTGGACCGGGGCAAACAGGACCGGCCCAATTCGACACGGATGCGCACCGGCCTTGGCGGCGCGCCCTATATCATTGCGGGTTGCGCCAGCTGGTACGGCTTCATGCAATCGGGCCTGCACCCAGCGCTTGGCCTGCTGCCGGTGGTGCCCACGATCCCGCATGCCGACCGTGCCTTTGGCATTTTCCACGAGGCCGAGAAATACCTTCAGGATCTGCTGAACGTGTTGGAACATGCGCTGAAACACCCGGTGGAAATCGTTCTGTTCCTGTTTGGCCTGATGAATGCGGGCGTCGAGATGTCGGCGATTGGCGATGCCACCTGGCTGGTACTGGCGGGGCTGATCGTGGGCAAACCGGTGGGCATCCTGCTGTTCGGCTGGCTGGCGGCCAAGCCGATGGGGCTGGGCATTCCGCAGGGCATGCGCATCGTCGACCTGGTGGTGATCGGCTTTGTCGCCGCCATCGGCTTTACGGTTTCGCTTTTTGTCGCCTCGGTCGCGTTTGAGACCGGGCCGGTGCAGGATGCGGCCAAGATGGGCGCGCTGTTCAGTTTTGCGGCGGCGATTCTGTCGATCATCGCGGGCAAGATGTTGAAGGTGGAAAAGAAAGACCTCTGAGGCAGCGGCGAGTCCCCTGGAAAAACCTGTCAAACATGGCGAATCGCCGGGGGGCTGATCGTGCCCGGACCCGTTTTGGCGAGCAGTGCAAATTTGTCTTGTGAGCGCATCCGATATCGGCCAATGTCGGGCTCTGAGGTGCCGCTTGTCAGAGCGGAGAATTGGGAAGCCGGTGCAATTCCGGCGCTGCCCCCGCAACGGTAAGGATGGGGGATGCTGCAAATACCACTGGGCCATGAGGGCCTGGGAAGGTGCCGCATCCGTACCCCCGCCAAGTCCGGAAACCAGCCTTGGACAAACGTCAAACCGCGGGGGGCGGTGGGGACGGTTGCCACGGCCAAGAACGCCCGCAATCCCCTTGATCCTCCTCCGCCCCATCCGGCCCGGGGTGTGGCCGGGGAGAAGAAGAAAATGACTGTCTCACATATTCTCAACGGGCTTGAGACGATGGATCTGACCGGGCCCGATGCGGCGCAGGCCGCGCGCATGGGATTTCTGGAATGGGCCTTTTGCGATCGCGAGGGCGGCACCCCGCAGGCCGCGCGTGCGGCCCTGGACTGCCCCGAGGCGCGCAATGCCAGCAGTGACGCGGCGCGTGCTTTCGTGGGTTATCTGCACGAAGCGACGCAGGTCTTTGTCCGGCCGACCCGCCGCCGGGCCCGTCTGCTTCACTAGGGTCCAAAACGAAAAAACGGCGGCACCTGAGGGGAGGAGAGGGTGCCGCCGTTCAGTCAACGTTTGACCGCAGGGAGGGCGCGGCCATTCGCAATCTTGGGTTGGGCCAGAGGCCCGAGGGTATTGTCAGTGGCGGCACCTAAGGGAGGAGAAGGTGCCGCCACCGATGTCAGATGCCCCCAGGGAGGAGGAGAAGGGACATCCGATAGCGATCGCGATGGCGGGGAAGCCGGACATGGCTTGCGACCCGGAATATCGCGATGATATTTGGTTGCTTACGCACCTGCGCCGTAAACAGCCTCGTAGGCCGCAGCATGGATCGAGGCACGGTTCAGGCCCAGATCGGTCAGTTCGCGGGTGTTCAGGTCAGACAGCTCGGCCACGGTGCGGCGATACGCGCGGTAATCCGCGATACGGGTCATCAGCGCATAGATCGACGCGCTCAGGTCAAGCGCCAGGCCGCTGGTTGCGGAACGGGTTTCAGTTGCAAATGCCATCTCTCGGCTCCTTGCGAATGGTTGGTGGCGCGGCGTCCAGATGTTTCTGCCGCGTGTTGTTGAGCTATAGATACGCCGATGCTGCACATGCACAACCCCCGACCCAAGCAATGCTGCTATGCAGCATTTGCATGGGTAAAGCTGACCTAACGTCATATTATTGCTCAATTTATTGGTTAACGCGCAGGGCCCACTTGCCCTTTGCATGAAAACAATGGCCTATGGCGCATGGCTTGACGGAGGGGAAAGATGACGGTCTTGAAAAGCGATATCGACGCCCGGCTGGCGACGCTGGAACTGCCCGATGGCGGCAATCTGATCTCGCGCGATATGATCCGGGCACTGAGCGTCGAGGGTGGCATCGTGCGGTTCGTGATCGAGGCCCCCAGCCCCGAGATCGCCCGCCAGATGGAACCGATGCGCGCCGCGGCCGAACGCGCGGTGGCGGCATTGGACGGCGTCGAACAGGTATCCGTCGCGCTGACTGCGCATGGCCCTGCGGCCAAGGCGGCGGAACCGCCCAGCCTCAAGATCGGCGGCCATCCCAAACCCCAATCGACACCGCTGAAACCGGCCAGTGTGAGATCCATTCTGGCAGTGGGATCAGGCAAGGGCGGCGTGGGCAAATCCACCGTCTCCTCCAATCTTGCGGTGGCACTGGCGCGGGCCGGGCGGCGCGTGGGCCTGCTGGACGCGGATATTTACGGGCCGTCACAGCCGCGGATGATGGGGGTCAGTCAGCGCCCCGCCAGCCCCGACGGCAAGATCATCGAGCCGCTGCATGCGCATGGTGTCACCTTGATGTCGATCGGGCTGATGCTGGACCCGGACAAGGCCGTGGTCTGGCGCGGGCCGATGCTGATGGGGGCGTTGCAGCAGATGATTTCCCAGGTGCGGTGGGGCGATCTGGACGTGCTGATCGTCGATCTGCCGCCGGGCACGGGCGACGTGCAGCTGACGCTGTGCCAAAAGGCCGAACCGTCGGGCGCGATCATTGTCTCAACCCCGCAGGACGTAGCGCTGCTGGATGCGCGCAAGGCGATGAACATGTTCGATACGCTGAAGACCCCGGTGCTGGGGCTGATCGAGAACATGTCGACCTTTCACTGCCCCAATTGCGGGCACGAGGCGCAGATTTTCGGCCATGGCGGGGTCAAGGCCGAGGCCGAACGGCTGGGTTTGCCCTTTCTGGGCGCACTGCCAATTGATCTGGACACGCGGCTGGCAGGCGACAGCGGCACGCCGATCGCGGCGGGGGATGGCCCGATGGCCGAGGCCTATGCCGCGCTTGCCGACAGGTTGATTGCGGGCGGGATCGCGTAGCGCAAGGACGGGCATTCCGCTCATCACGACGTAAACTGCGCAAAAACTGCACAACTGCTCAGGCGCGGCTGCACGGCGGCCCGTTATTGCTGGTCGCAACAGGCAAGCAAGGCAAGGAACTGATCAATGAAAACCTGTATTCTGCGCGGCGTCCCGCCATCCCTCCGTCAAGACGGTTGGTGGCTGGGTCCAATCACCTCCACCGGCCCGACGCCAGACCAACCGCACGCCGCGCAGAACCCAAGGCGCTACGCGCTACATGCGCTGCTGCTGGCGGGGTTGATGGCGGTCACGCAACTGCCCGGACTGTCCGATCCGCGCACCACTCCCGTTGCGGTGGCCTGCGGGGATGTGGACGAATTGGGCTTTCATGCGGCAACCGGTTTGCGTAGCCTTGAGGCAGTTCCGCAACAAGGCACGCCGCTCTGACAATGACGCAGATCCTGATTATCGACGACGACCCGCAGATCCGGGATGTGCTGCGCATCGCGTTGAAACAGGCCGGCTACGCGGTGGCCGAGGCCGGTGACGGTGCCGAGGGTTTGGCCAAGGCCAGGCGCGGCAAGTCCGATCTTATCGTGCTGGATATCGGCCTGCCCGAGATGGACGGGCTGGAGCTGTGTCGGACCCTGCGGGCCGAACATGACACGCCGATCCTGTTCCTGACCGCCCGCGACGAAGAGATCGACCGCGTGCTGGGGCTGGAACTGGGCGGCGATGATTACGTGACCAAGCCGTTTTCCCCGCGCGAGCTGATCGCCCGCATCCGCGCCATCCTGAAACGCAGCAATTCTGGCGCGGTGACGAGCGCGTCACAGCCGCTCAACCGTGGCGCCCTCAGGCTTGATCCGGAGCGGCATCTTTGCATCGTGGCCGGACAATCGGTGACCCTGACCAATCGCGAAATGGCGTTGCTGAGCCACCTGATGGCGCGGCCCGATCACATCGCCACCAAGGCACAGCTGACCGATGCGGTTTATGGCCCGTCGATCCATGTCTCGGACCGGACACTGGACAGCCACCTGCGTAATCTGCGCGCCAAGCTGGCCGAGGCAGGCTGTGACGAGGCTATCGAGACAGTGCACGGTGTCGGCATTCGGATGGGACCATGTCAGAGCCGGTGAAATCCAGCATCCGGCAGAAATGGCGCCCACCGCTGGCGCTGGTCATCGGCGGAACGCTGGCCGCGGTGCTGTGCCTGCCACTTCTGGGCATCGGCTATTTCAGACTGGCGGGCAACATCCTGGGCTGGGGCGAGACCGCCTGGCTGATCTTCTGGATGGCGGTGATCGCCACGGCCATTCTGGGCTATCTGCTGTGGCGGTTGGTGTTGCGTCCGGTGACCGCCCTGACCGCCCATGCCAACGCGGTGCGTGAAGGGCGTGGCGATACCCCCCTGCCCCCGCATTTCGGCACGCCCGAGATAACCGCGCTCGGTCAAGCCGTGGTCGAGATGGGCGCGACGCTGAACAACCGCGAGGCCGGGCTGCGCGCCTTTTCCAACCATGTGACACACGAGCTGAAATCACCCCTGACCAGTATCAAGGGTGCAGCGGAACTGCTGGAAGGCGAGCTGGAGGCCGAGGATCGCAGCCGACTGACACAAACCATCCTGACCGCGACCGGCCAGATGCAGGCGCAACTGGATGCGCTGCGCCGTCTAGCAGCGGCACGCGACCCGGTCGGGCCCGGCCCATCCATCCTGTCGGAGATGATCGAGGAGGTCAGCCGCGATACTGGCCTGCCCATCTCGCTGGAAGGGGATGCCACCGTCCCAATGGACCGGCAGGCAGTGCAGGTGATCCTGGGGCATCTGGCACGAAATGCACAGGCGCATGGCGCCGATCGGCTGAACATCAGCGCAAGGCGCGGCGGCTTTCAGGTCAGCGACAATGGGTCAGGCATTGCGGCGGGTAATCGCAACCGGATTTTCGACCCGTTCTTCACCACACGGCGCGGATCGGGGGGCACCGGCATGGGACTGGCGATCGTCCAGACCATGCTGCAAGCTGCCGGTGGCACGATCCGGCTGGTCCCGTGCCAGTCGGGCGCAATGTTCCAGATCAGTTTCCCGCCTGCACCGGAACGGTTTCGCTGAAATCTGCGCCTCCGGCGGGAGTATTTTTGCCAAGAAGAAGAACGGCGCCCTGCTTCTTCTTGGCCGAAATACTCAAAAATCCAGATGGCCGCGGCGCCGCACAGCGCAAAAAATCAGGCCGAGCCTTGCGATACCATCCCCAGATTCTGTGCCAGCGCAAGAAGCCCGTCCCGGATCAGCTCATCAGGCGTGTGCGCCACAAAAGGGACCTCTTGCAGCGTCAGGGCGCTGGCATGGGGCGACAGGGCGGCTTTCGGCCCGATCAGCGCCAGTTGCTGACCCAGCCAATAAACCCGTGCCGCAGCCAGTTCTGCCCCCAGCAGGTGGCCGGTGGTTGTAGCGGGGCGACCTGTGACCTCGGCTTCCCGCAGGTGCGCGGCCAACCGTTCGGGGCGGCTGAGGCTGTCGGCGACGGCCTGCGGATCGGGCGTGTCGCCGCCCGACAGCACCCGGATCAGGCGCAGGGTCAGAAAGCTGGCAAAGCTTACCACCTCATTGGCGCTGACATGCACCCAGTGGGTCACATCACCCTCTGCCACGCAGATCACGCCATCCCAGTTGTCGTGCCCTGCCAGATAGCCCGCGATCCAGAGGCGCGGCCAGCCGCCCAGCACACCCGGGGGCTGATCCTGCGTGATCGCCGGCAGATTCTGACCGCCAGAGGGCAGCAGCGCGGAGGGCACCGCGTCGGGCGGGCCCTCGCCAATGTGGATGATGGTGTCGGTTTCGGCGTCAAGCGCACTGATCGCATCGGCCTCGGTCGCGCGGCTGGCCCGGGCCGTCACGTCACCACCGTCAAAAGCGAAGGCTTGAAAAGCCCCCGCGTGCCGGCCAATCGCAATCCAGGAAACGTCCGCCAAAGCCGGTCAGCTTCGCGACATTTGACCAAGAACACCCGACATGTCGTAGCCCGCATTGCGGGTCAGCGACAGGATATCCTCGGGCGAGCGGTCGCCGAACTGCGCGATGGTCCAGAGCATGGTGCAGCGTGTCCCACTACGGCAATAGGCCAGCACCGGCTGCGGCAATTGCGCCAACGCGTCGCGGAATTCATTCAGATCGTCCGGCAATACCACGCCCGAGGTGATCGGCACCGAGCGGACCTCGAGCCCGGCATCCAGCGCGGCTTTTGATACCTCTTCAAAGCAGCACTGGGTCGGGTCCTCGCCATCGGGCCGATTGCACAGGATCGAGCGGTAACCCGCCGCGACAATGGCCGGTATGTCCGATACCTCGATCTGGGGGGACACGGTGAAATCGTCGGTGATCTTGCGCAGGTCCATGGGCATGCTCCTTTGGCTGTCGCACATATGCGCAAAATCGGGGGGCAAGATCAATCCACTGGCGTTGACATTCGTGCATCCGGCGCCAAACGTGGCGGGACGTATTCAAGGGGGACGGCGATGAGCGGGCAATGGGAATTCTGGATCGACCGGGGCGGAACATTCACCGATATCGTGGCCCTTGATCCGAGCGGCGACGTGCATACGCACAAGCTTCTGTCCGAAAACCCCGAACGCTACGCCGATGCTGCGGTGCAGGGCATTCGCGAGGTGATGGGGGTTGACGGCACTTTCCCCGATGCGTCGATCCGCGCGGTCAAGATGGGCACGACCGTGGCCACCAACGCGTTGCTGGAGCGCAAGGGCGAGCGGGTTTTGTTGCTGATCACCAAGGGGTTTCGCGATCTGCTGTTGATCGGCTATCAGACCCGGCCACGGCTTTTCGACCTGGAAATCAAGCGGCCCGATCTGCTTTATGAGGACGTGGCCGAAATCGACGAACGGCTGGATGCCGAGGGCGCTCTGGTGCAGCCGCTGGACGAAGATGCCGCGCGCGCCACGCTGCAGGCGGGGTTCGACAAGGGCATTCGCGCCGTGGCCATTGCCGGGCTGCACGCCTACATGAACCCCGATCACGAACGCCGCGTGGCCGAGATGGCGGCCGAAATCGGCTTTACCCAGATCACCGCCAGCCACCAGGTGTCGCGCCTGGCAAAGCTGGTCGGGCGCGGCGATACGACCGTGGTCGATGCCTACCTGTCGCCGATCCTGCGGCGCTATGTGGATCAGGTGGCCGGCGCGCTGGATATGGGGCGCGCCTGCGATGCGCTTTTGTTCATGCAAAGCTCAGGCGGGCTGACCGATGCGCAGCTGTTTCAGGGCAAGGATGCGATCCTGTCCGGCCCGGCCGGGGGGATTGTCGGTATGGTCAAGACCGGCGAGGCCGCGGGGCATGCGCGTCTGATCGGCTTTGACATGGGCGGGACCAGCACCGATGTCAGCCACTATGCGGGTGATTTCGAACGCAGTTTCGAGACCGAGGTGGCGGGCGTGCGGATGCGCGCGCCGATGATGGATATTCATACCGTGGCGGCGGGCGGCGGCAGCATCTGCAAGTTCGAGGATGGCCGGTTTCAGGTGGGCCCCGAAAGTGCCGGTGCCGATCCCGGCCCGGCCTGCTATCGCCGCGGCGGGCCGCTGGCGGTGACCGATTGCAACGTCATGCTGGGCAAGCTCAACCCCGATCACTTTCCGCATGTTTTCGGGCCCGAGGGCGATCAGCCGCTGGATGCGGACGTGGTGCGCGAGAAATTCGCGGCGTTGGCGCGCGACGTGGCGGCGGAAACCGGCGAAGACGAACGCTCCCCCGAGGATATGGCCGAGGGGTTCCTGCGCATCGCCGTCGACAACATGGCCAACGCGATAAAGAAGATCAGTGTCCAGCGCGGCCATGATGTGACCGGTTATACGCTGCAATGTTTCGGTGGCGCGGGCGGGCAGCATGCCTGCCTGGTGGCCGACGCGCTTGGCATGACACGGGTGCTGATCCATCCGCATGCCGGGGTTCTGAGCGCCTACGGCATGGGCCTGGCCGAAATCCGGGCGCTGCGCGAGGTGCAGATGGATGCGCCGCTGGCGGCGGTGGATCAGGCCGCGGCGGCGCTGGCGCGGATCGGTGACGAGGCGCACGCCGAGGTGGCCGGGCAAGGCATTGACGACATCACCATCCTGCGTCGGGCACATCTGCGCTATGACGGGTCACACCAGCCGCTTGATGTGCCGTTTGGCGCGCCCGACCGGATGCAGGCGGATTTCGAGGCCGCGCATAAGCAGCGCTTCGGGTTTTATTCGCCCGAACGCGCGATCCTTTTCGACATGCTGAGCGTCGAGGCGATCGGCCAGACCGGTCAGGCGCCCAGCCCCGCCCTGCCCCATGGCGATGGCCAGCCGGTGGCGCATATCGCGATGCATGCCGATGGCGCCTGGCAGGACGTACCGCTTTATGACCGCGACAGGCTAGGCCCGGCGGCGCGCGTCAGTGGCCCGGCGGTCATCACCGAACCTACCGGCACCAACGTGATCGAGCCGGGCTGGGCCGCGCATGTGGACACGATGGGCAACCTGATCCTGGAGCGCGTGACCGCCAAGGCACGCGACCGGGCGGCGGGCACGCAGGCCGATCCGGTGCTGCTGGAGGTGTTCAACAACCTTTTCATGTCCGTGGCCGACCAGATGGGCGCGACGCTGGCCAATACCTCGTGGTCGGTGAACATCAAGGAACGCTACGATTTTTCCTGCGCGATCTTTGACGATCAGGGCGATCTGGTGGCCAACGCGCCGCATGTGCCAGTGCATCTGGGCTCGATGTCGGATGCGGTCAAAACCATCATGCGGCTCAACCCGGACGCAGCCCCCGGCGACGCCTATATGCTGAATTCGCCCTACAATGGCGGCACCCATCTGCCCGATGTCACCGTCATCACCCCGGTTTTCGTGGAGGGCAAAGCCGCCTTCTGGCTGGGCTCGCGCGGGCATCACGCCGACATTGGCGGGCGCACCCCGGGCAGCGCCCCGCCCGACAGCAGCCATATCGACGACGAGGGCGTGCTGATTGACAACGTCAAGCTGGTCGATCGCGGCACGCTTCTGGAGACCGAGGCCGAGGCGCTTCTGGGAACCTGCAAATACCCCTGTCGCAACATCAGCCAGAACATGGCAGACCTGAAGGCGCAGGTGGCGGCGAACGAGACCGGCCGGCAGGAATTGCTGAAAGTCGTCGACAATTACGGGATCGACGTGGTGACCGCCTATATGGGCCATGTTCAGGACAATGCCGAAGAAAGCGTGCGCCGGGTCATCGACCGGCTGCGCGACGGGCAGTTCACCTACCCGATGGACCACGGCGCGGTGATCGAGGTCAAAGTGACCGTGGACCGTGCCGCGCGCGAGGCGGTGATTGATTTCACCGGCACGTCCAACCAGCATGCGGGCAATTACAACGCGCCGAAATCCATCGCCTATGCGGTGGTGCTCTATGTGTTCCGCACCATGGTCGGCGCGGATATCCCGCTGAACCAGGGCTGTCTCACGCCGCTGAAAGTGATCGTGCCGGATGGGTCGATGCTGAACCCGGTTTACCCGGCGGCGGTCATTTCGGGCAATACCGAGGTCAGCCAGGCCACCTGCAACGCGCTTTACGGCGCACTCGGTGTGATCGCCGGAAGCCAGGCGACGATGAATAATTTCGTCTGGGGTAATGACGATTTCCAGAATTACGAGACCATCGCCGGGGGCACCGGCGCGGGCCCCGGATTTCAGGGCTGCGACGCGGTGCAGAGCCACATGACCAACACCCGGATGACCGATCCCGAAGTGCTGGAGAAACGCTTTCCGGTCCGGCTGGAGGATTTCACCGTGCGCCCCGGATCGGGCGGCGCGGGCCAATGGCGCGGCGGTCACGGGCTGGTCCGGCGGCTCAGGTTCCTGGCGCCGGTTACCGTCACGACGCTCAGCAATCACCGGATCATCCCGCCCTTTGGCGGCGATGGCGGCGCGCCGGGTATGGTCGGGCGCAATTGGGCCGAACTACCGGATGGAGAAGTCCGCGAGATGCCCGGCAATGGCGAGATTGACCTGCCTGCCGGCGCGGCCTTTGGCATGGAAACGCCGGGCGGCGGCGGCTGGGGAAAGGTCTGACGCGGAAGATTTTGCACATAAGAATATGGATCGTATGCCCCGGGCAGACGGGCGTTGACCGGTCGGCAAATGCCCTGAGTGACGAAAAAACTTTCGCCCCATCTTGTAATTATCCCTAACTAGGGATAATTGACCGTCATGAAACATGAGAATCAGAACCGAGAAAACCAAACCCTGGTGCTGGCCCTGCTGCGCAGCCAGCAACTTTTCCTGCGCGCAATGGGGCCGGTGTTTCGATCCGCAGGCCTCACGGCGTCTCAATGGGACGTGCTGGAAACGCTTAGCAACAAGCAAGCGTTGTCGATCAATGATCTGATGCGACTGACGCTCTCGACCTCCGGCAACCTAGATGTTGTGGTCAAGAACCTGATCCAGACCGGCTTGGTCGAGAAAACGATTGATGAAACCGACAGACGGGCGCGGGTTTTGCGTCTGACCCCTGCCGGACATCAAAAAGTGGCCGAGTTCCTGCCAACACATAATCGCGCCTTGGACCAGATTTTCTCGGGTCTCAGCGCGCACGATAAACGTGAGACGATCAAGATGCTCAACCGGCTCCGTAAAAAGCTGCCGCAACCACAGAAAGGCCGAACATGACAAACAGAACTTTCCTGACAGCACATGGCGTAATCTATATTTTCTTCGCCCTCGCGCTTTTCTTTGCCCCGGCCATTCTTTGGCCGAATTACGGCCTGCAACTGAACGATCAGTATGCGGTGTTCCTGTCCCAACATAACGCGATCTTCCTTGGTGGCATCGGGATCATCAGTTTTCTGTTTCGCGATGCTGGCAACGGCAACGACACCGCCCGGAAAATCTTGGCTGGCCTGATGTGGACCAATCTGCTTGGCGTCATCATCACGCTTTATGCCTGTTTGACCGGAATATTCACCGGGTTCGGCTGGTCCGATCCAATCTTCTTTGCGCTGCTTGCCGCCCTGAGCTTTGTGCAGCTTGGCAAGAACCGCTGATTGCACGCAAGTCACCGCAACCACCACATCGAGGAAAACCAAACCATGAGCACGCTAAAAATCTGGGACCTGCACATGACCTATGATGGTCCGATCACTGACGCGTTTCTGGCAGGCACCAGAGAGCTTGCCGAGAGCATTGCCCAGGAGCCCGGCATCATCTGGAAAATCTGGACCGTCGAAGAAGGCACCAACCACTACGGGTCCACCTATCTGTTTCGGAATCGCGAATATCTTGAGGTCTATAAGGCGATGCACGTGAAGCGCCTCGAAGCGATCGGGATCACGGTGACCGCCGACCACATATTCGACGTGATGGAAGATGTCAGCGCGATCAACAACGCCCCGCTTGCCGGCTAGCGATGAATCCGGGCCTCAAGCCGACCGGCAGAGGCCCGGATACGCGCCGCAAAATTGACACTGGTAAGCGGCTGCCAACCCACGTGTCAGGGCCAGAAAAGATCACCCAAGATCACGGCATCCCGCGCTATTCCACCATCGCATCAAGGTTGTAGCCCTTGAACTCCTTCAGCGTCGACAGGCTGAGAAGGGTTTTGACCTGCGCGACCGAGGGGATTTCAGATAAGCGGTTGCGGTAAAAATCCTCGTAATCCGAGGGGTTACTTGCCGCGACCCGCATCAGATAGTCGAATTCGCCGGAGATCCGATGGCATTCCAGCACGTCGGGCATCGCCCTGATCTTCTCTTCGAACGGCTCCTGATCGCGGTTGTAATGCGACGACAGTTTCACCTCGATGAAAACCTGCATTTCCAGCCCGACCGTCTTGCGATCGACAATGGCCGCATAGTTCAGAATTGTGCCGTTGGATTCCAGTATTTTGACGCGCCGGTGACAGGCGGACAGCGACAAACCCACCTTTTCCGAAAGGCGATTCATCGGGATCTGGCCATCTTTTTGAAGTATGGAAAGAATGCGGTAGTCTAGTCGATCCATTGTAAAATTTCCTAACTCTATCCTTTATTACGCAAGTATTTCCAAAAATTTCCCATAAGACAACACGCTTCAAGGTTTTTTGTGGCGCAACCTGTGGTATTGTCAAATGGCGCCAGACACGGCGCAATGACAAAACGGGAGGATTTAATGTCCGGAAAAATCGTCGTCGGCTATGACGGCAGTGAAGCGTCCAATCGGGCGCTGGATTTCGCTGTTGAACGAGCTAAAAGTCAGGGTGGCAGCGTGATGATCGCCCATGTTCTGGAATGGTCAGCCTATTCCTTTTTGACCCCGACCGAACTGGAAGAACGGCACAAGCGCCGCAACGAGGAATTGGCGCGGGCGAAAGAAGCGCTGATGGACCCAACCGTCGCCCGGCTTGCCGACAGCGGCGTGGCGGTCGAAACGTCCATCAAATACGGCCATATCGCCAATACATTGGCAAATATTTGCAAGGAAAGCGACGCCAGTCAGATCGTGATCGGACGCGACGGTGAAACCAGCCTCGGTTCACGGGTCTTCGGCTCGGTCGCCAGCACGCTGGCACAGGCCGCACCGGTGCCCTGCACCATCGTGCCATAAACAATAAGAAACTCAGGGATAGTCATATGTTTCGCAATCTAACCTATACGGCAAGCGCCGCGGCCGGGCTGGCAATGACCAGCGCCCCGGCGATGGCCCAGACGCTCGACGAGAAGGTGAACGAGATGTTCGCCAATTCGACCGGCTGGTTCGTCAACTTCATCTTCAGCCCGTTTCCGGGCACAACCTTCCCCTGGATCGTGATGTGGCTGGTGGTCGCCGCCACCGTGTTCACGATCTATTTCGGATTCATCCAGTTCCGCGCCTTCGCGCATTCGATCTCGTTGGTCAAAGGCGATTATTCCGACCCGAACGATGCCGGTGAGGTCAGCCATTTCCAGGCTCTTGCCACGGCGCTTTCGGGCACAGTGGGCCTGGGTAACATCGCCGGCGTGGCGGTGGCCGTGGGCATTGGTGGCCCGGGTGCTACCTTCTGGATGATCCTGGCCGGCCTGATGGGCATGGCCTCGAAATTCACCGAATGTACGCTGGGCGTGAAATACCGCAACGAATACGAGGACGGCACCGTTTCGGGTGGTCCGATGTATTACCTGACCAAGGGCTTTGCTGAACGCGGCGTGCCCGGGGGCAAGATCCTGGCGGTGATGTTCTCGATCTTCTGTATCCTCGGCGCCTTTGGCGGCGGCAACATGTTCCAGGCCAACCAGGCGCATGCACAGATCTCGGGCGTTGTTGGCGACTACCCAGGCTGGATTACCGGGATCGTCTTTGCCTGTGTCGTCTTTGCAGTCATCGTTGGCGGCCTGAAATCCATCGCCAAAGTGACGGAAAAGGTCGTGCCTTTCATGGGCGTGATGTATGTGCTCGCCGCGCTGGTCATCCTGCTGATGAACGCGGACAAGATCGGCTGGGCCTTCGGTCAGATCTTCAACGGTGCCTTCACCGGTGCTGGTGTTGCCGGTGGTATGGTCGGCGCGCTGATCCAGGGCTTCAAACGGGCCGCCTTCTCGAACGAGGCGGGCGTTGGTTCTGCCGCGATCGCCCACTCGGCGGTGCGCACCAAAGAGCCGATCACCGAAGGGTTCGTTTCACTGCTGGAGCCGTTCATCGACACGGTCGTGATCTGCACCATGACAGCGCTGGTGATCATCATCACCGGTCAATTGATCCAGGACCCGAATACCGGCCTCTACCTGCTGGATGAGGGTGGCGCGACCATTCAGACCATTGACGGCAACAAGGGCGTGGCGTTGACATCGGCGGCCTTCTCCTCGGCCTTCGGATGGTTCAAATACGTCCTGGCGATCGCGGTGATCCTGTTTGCCTTCTCGACCATGATCAGCTGGTCCTACTACGGCCTCAAGGCCTGGACCTACCTGTTCGGCGAGGGTCACACCAAAGAGCTGGTGTTCAAGATCATCTTCTGCGTCTTCGTGGTCATCGGTGCCGCTGCCAATCTTGGCCCGGTCATCGACTTCTCGGATGCGGCGATCTTTGCGATGGCGGTTGTGAACATCTTCGGCCTCTACTTCCTGATGCCGATCGTCAAGGCCGAGCTGGAAAGCTACATGAGCCGTCTGAAATCAGGCGAGATCAAGAAATACGCCTGATCTTCGGTAACAAAAACATCAAGGGGCCGGTGCATAATGCGCCGGCCCTTTTTATATGCCTGCCCATTTGTTCGCACCACACTGTCAATTATCGAATTCGGGCCGCTATGAAATGCAGGGGCAAGATAAAACGCCGCCGCTCATCCCCCAGGCTGGCAAGCGCCTCTTTCTCAACAGCCGCTAGAATCTCCGAATGACCGTCCAGTTGCGCCTTGCGATAAGCCGACCAAGATCGGACAAACCCGGCAATTTGCGGGGCAGTCCAGTGCAAACTGCATACGAAACCTGGCACTGCCACGGGGTCAAACGGCATCTGAAGTTCTTCTCTCGAATACCCCCGCCAACTCAGCCGGTTGCCCTCGGACCAATAGGGTTCAAGAATTTTGATCACCGGATCAACAAGACGATCTTGCACATCCGTTTCGGTTTCCGCGCCGTGATACGTCCAGGCGCAAAAAATCGCGTCCTTTCGTGCAACACGGTGGACCTCTTCCCAAAACGGCACATGATCGAACCAATGCAGCGCCGTCGCCACCGTGATCGCGTCGACGGAATGCGACGGCAGGCCCGATACATGGGCCGCCCCTTGCGCATAGGTGATTTTTGAATGCTTGGGGGCCTGGCGTATTTGCTCGGGGTCAATATCCGTGGCGTGAATGCGTGCAAAGTGATCCGAAAGCTTTAGGGCGGCCTGACCGGAGCCGGTTCCCACATCCCACGCCAAATCATGCCGGGTGGCTTCACCGGCGATCCATTGAAACATCGCATCGGGATATGTGGGCCGCGATGAATGGTAAGCCTTGGCGTTCAGACCGAATGTCGTCGCATTTTCCATGAACGGCTTCTAGCATATGACAGCCCCCGGCGCGAATGCGGGGCCGCGATCAGAGCGATCCCCTGACCACCATGATCAGACGAAACCCCATCATCGCATCACCGAAAAAAATGCCATCTGCCCGGCACGTCCTGAACCGGCAACGGCTAAAGTCGCAATTCCCGCTCATGCTCGGTGATGTGGTCGCGCGGCGGTGGCAAGGCCCCGGTTGCGCCCGTTGATCTGAACCCCGCGCCCCGATAAAGCGCGATGCCCGCAACGTTCTGATCGGCGACATCCAGCACCAACCTGTCGAAACCGGTATCCCGCGCCCAGTCGATGACCGACCGGACCAGAGCAGCGCCAATGCCCCGGCCGCGTGCCTCGGGCGCTGTCCACATTCCGAAAAGGCCCGCCACACCGGCCCGGCCTTGCCACGGGGCACCCGAGACGACACCAATATCGCCCCCCTGCGCCATCGCCACAAAGGTTGCCGACCGGTCTGACAGCCGCTGCTGCCAATCGGCAGGGTTCAGTCTGGTTTCTGCGGCCAGCGTGCTGCCAAACGCATCAGGCGCATCGGCCAGCCCCGACAGACGGATCTTGCGGTACCGCTGCCATTGATCGGGCAAGAGGCGCTCTATCTTCAATCCTACCTCCCTCACATCGCCTATGTGGGTCGCATCCGCGCCCATGATACAAAGCCAAAGCCAGATTATCCCGCCCACCCCCGCGGTCCCTAATCTTTTCCGGTGGACATTTGACCGCCGCCACGGCTTTTTGTCCACATGACCCGACCAATTTACGTCATCCCCGATATTCACGGCCAGTTGGCCCTGCTTGATGAGGCGCTTGCCCGGATCGAGACCGATGGCGGCGCGGACGCCAAGGTGGTCTTTCTGGGCGATTACGTGGATCGCGGTCCCGACAGCCGCGGTGTGATCGAAACGCTGATCGCCGGTCAGGCCGCAGGCCGGGACTGGATCACGCTCAGGGGCAATCACGATCAGATGTTTCTGGATTTTCTCGATCAGGGGACAATCGACAGCCCAAGGCTCAGCAAGCCCGGTTACAGTTGGCAGCATCATCGGCTGGGCGGGGTCGAAACCCTGGCCTCCTACGGTGTGACCGCTTCTGCCGATACACCCCGGCATCCTGAGGCCCTGCGCGCCGTGCCGTCGTCGCATCGGGACTGGCTGGCTGGTCTGCCGCTTTATCACCTCGCCGGAGAGGTGCTGTTTCTGCATGCCGGGATCAAACCGGGGCTGCCGCTTGATCAACAGGATGGCGACGATCTGATGTGGATACGAAACGAGTTTCACAAATACAGGAAACCGCATCCCTGGCTGATTGTGCACGGCCACACGCCGGTGGATTTCCCCACCCATTTCGGCAACCGGATTGATCTGGATGGCGGTGCGGGCTGGGGCCGTGCCCTGTGGCCGGCGGTTTTTGAAGGGCGCGATTGCTGGCTTCTGACCGAGACCGGGCGCGAGCCACTTATCGCCGGATAGGCCCGTCAGGCCGGTGCAAAACGTACGACCCGTACGCCCCTATCGGCAAACACCCCGATTTACGTACGGAACGCATGTACGATCCGTACGCTTTGTACGTTTCAGCGGGACGCGTGACGTAACATCACATTGTGATGCCCTGGTGGTTTCCGCTAGTTTCGGACGACTCATAAACACAGGAGATTTCCCATGACCGATATCGTTCTTCTCGATGGCGCCCGTACTGCAATCGGAACCTTCGGCGGCTCGCTTGCCGGGGTGCCTCCCACCCAGCTGGGCGCGACCGTCGCGCGCGAGGCGCTGGCGCGCTCCGGCGTTGAGGGCGCTCAGGTGGGGCACGTGGTTTTTGGCCATGTAATCAATACCGAACCCCGCGATATGTATCTGTCACGCGTGGCGGCGATGGATGCGGGCATTCCCGATGCGGCGCCCGCGATGAACGTGAACCGCCTGTGTGGATCAGGCGCGCAAGCTGTTGTTTCCGCGATACAAAACCTGATGCTGGGGGATGCGGATTTTGCCCTGGCCGGGGGCGCTGAAAGCATGAGCCGCTCTCCCTTCATCGTGCCCGATCAGCGGTGGGGCGCAAAGATGGGCGACGTGCGGACGCTTGATATGATGCTGGGTGCGCTCAACTGTCCTTTTGGCACCGGCCATATGGGTGTGACGGCCGAGAATGTCGCGGCCGAGCATGACATCAGCCGCGAAGATCAGGACGCCTTCGCTGTCGAAAGCCAGACCCGCGCGGCAGCAGCGATCGAAGCAAGCCATTTCAAATCCCAGATCGTCCCGGTCGAGGTAAAGGTGCGGCGTGAAATGGTCGCCTTTGACACCGACGAACACCCCAAACCGACAACCATGGAATCCCTCGCCGGTCTACGCGCGGTATTTCAGAAGGACGGTTCTGTAACCGCCGGAAATGCAAGCGGAATTAACGATGGCGCCGCTGCCGTGGTGATGGCCCGGGCCGACGCCGCTGAGGCTGCAGGCCTGAAGCCCAAGGCGCGCATTCTGGGCTACGCCCATGCCGGCGTCCGCCCCGAGGTGATGGGCATCGGCCCGGTGCCCGCAGTGGAAAACCTGATGGCCCGCACGGGTCTTTCCGTGTCGGACTTCGACGTGATCGAATCGAACGAAGCCTTCGCCGCGCAGGCCTTGGCCGTCAACAAGGGGTTGGGGCTGGATGCGGCCAAGGTCAACCCGAACGGGGGTGCCATCGCGCTTGGCCATCCGGTGGGGGCAACGGGCGCAATCCTGACGGTCAAGGCGCTTTATGAGTTGGAGCGTATCGGTGGATCAAAAGCGTTGATCACCATGTGCATTGGTGGCGGACAAGGCATCGCCCTGGCTATCGAGCGGCTGTAGGGCAATCGCAAAATACTAGTCGATCCGCACCGTCACGCGCGCGGATCGACCCGCTGCATCAATCACCGAAAGCTTTGAAAACCCTCTGGAAATCCCCGGTAGGAACGCCTCGCGCCCATAGTCACCCGTCAGAACCGGGAATCCATTTGCCAACCAGGTAAACGGCGGAATGCCATCGCGGATTTTGACCGGAACCGGCCCGTCGATCGCCAGCCGTGCACCGTCAGGCGGGAAAACCAGCTTGGGCGCATCGGCTGCGGCCTCAAACACGGCATCGCGCCCGGCAAACCGTTGCAAGGGGCGTGGCAATTCAGCGGTCGACACGATCAGTGTTTCCGGCGGTGGCGGCGGCAGCGGATCGGATTTCGCTTTCAGCCGCTGGAACGCCTCGAACAGTACCGGTGCCGCCAGTTCGCCACCAAAAGCGCCCGGCACCGGCGTGCCATCGGGGCGCCCGATCCAAACACCTGCCACATGCGCCCCGTCAAACCCGACGGCCCAGGCATCACGATGCCCATATGACGTGCCGGTCTTATAGGCCAACCGTCCGGGCGGCGCGCCGGGTGGCGGCGCGAGTGAGCCAAGGATATTACCCACCTGCCACGCCGCTGCGCGACTGATTACCTGTTGCTTTGGGGTATCCGGCGGCCCTGTCATCTGCCAATGCAGGGGCACAGACCCGCCACTATTGGCCAGCATCGCATAAAGCTGGACAAGATCGGTCAGCGTTATCCCGACGCCGCCAAGGGCTACAGCCATACCTGCCTGCTCGCCAGGCAGGCGCGCCTGAATACCGGCCTGTTTGAGCGCATTCATCAGTTGCGCCGGGCCGATTTCGTCCACCAGCAGGATGGCGGGAATGTTCAGCGATTGCCGCAAAGCCTCGGCCACGGGCAGTTCACCGCGAAACCTGCCATCAAAGTTCTGTGGTGCATAGCTGCCAAAGGCTACAGGGCGGTCGTCAATCAGTGTTTGCGGGTGGGCAAGACCCCGATCAAACGCCATCCCATAGACGAGCGGTTTCAAGGTTGACCCTGGCGACCGCAGCGCACGGGTCATGTCGACAAATCCCTGACGCGTATCGGAGGCGGCATACCCACCTGATCCGACCGAGGCCAGCACCTCTCCGTTCCGGTGATCCGCGATCACGACGGCGGCAGACAAGTCCCCGGGCAATCCCCGCAAAGTGGATTTTACCAACCTTTCAATGGTTTGCTGCAAGTCACGGTCCAGAGTCAGACGATGCTGCCCTGCAAAAGGATCACGCGCCAATTCGCGATCACTGAGATGCGGCGCGAGCGCCGGGAACGGGCGTCGACGCGCAGGAACAGGTTCGGACAAGGCAGCGGTCTCGGCCTCATCGCTGATCACCATCTGCGCCTTCATTCGCGCCAGCACGCGGTCACGTGCCATCCAGGCGGCGTCACGATCACGGTCCGGGCGGCGGGCTTCGGGCGATTGCGGCAGCGCCACCAGCAGCGCCGATTGGGCGGGCGTCAGGCGCACGGGTTCTTTGCCAAACCACGCCAGCGAGGCCGCCCGCACCCCCTCAAGATTGCCCCCGAAAGGTGCGCGCGTCAGATAAAGCGCCAGAATCTGCTCTTTGTTCAACCGTTTTTCAAGTGCCAGGGCCACGCGTATCTGGCGCAGTTTTCCGTGCCAGCGCCCGGTACCGCTATCCTCCAGCAACCGGGCCACCTGCATCGTGAGGGTTGAGCCACCCGAAACGATCTGCCCGTTCCAAAGCGCCTGCGCACCCGCCCGTAGCAAGGCCCAAAAATCCACGCCAGCATGTTGATAAAAGCGCTTATCTTCATAGGCGATCAGCATGTCCAGATACGCCGCGTCTGTCTGGCCCGGCCCTGATGCCAGCCGCCAGCGCCCGTCGGCCACGGTATAGACGCGCAGCATCTGGCCGTTGCGATCGCGGATTTCGACCGAGGTTTCGCTGATCAGTGGCGGTAGGTCGGTGGCGTCGACCCACCGGTCCATCGCATCCCGCGCGGTGCCCAGCATCAGCAGGGCCATCGCCAGCGCGAAGATCAGTCGGTCAGGTCGTCTCATGCGTCACCTCACCCTCCCACATGCCGGGATAAAGCGTCACGAAACCGGAATGATCGACGCAAAGCTGCGTGGCATATCCCGTTTGGGTCGCGGTGTATGACACCAGTTCAACCGAGCTACCCGCATCATAGGTCTGATCAAGCCTCCGCAGATCGCAATCGGGATAGAGCAGCCATGCGGCGCGGGTTTTCAGGACCGATGTGGGGGCTGCCATCACCCGACGCAGTGGCATCAGGTTGGTGGCCGGCGAAAAAGACAGGTCGACATCCTTCGCCCCGGAAACCTGGGGCTGATCCACTTCGTTCAAAAGCCATTGCCCACCATTGCATTCCAGCCGCAGGCTGATGTCGCGTTCTCCATGTCGCCCTGCCACGTCCGCGCCCAGCGTGTGCCATTCGAAATCGCAACGCACCACGTAATCCAAGGCGGCAAAGCCATCATCGTCGCGAAACCGGGCGTGCCCAACCAACAACCAACCGTGGTCAACCCGCGCAAGGCGGCACTTGTCGTCACCATCGCGATCCAATGCCCGCCAATGGGCTGTGGCGATGGTCTGTCCAGTCATGGTGCATCACCCGTCACGGGCGCACTGCCATCTGTCCGGACCCGGTACGGGCGCGATAGTTCGGGCGGTACATGTCCTCGACCGTAGCCGCCGGGTGATGGTATTGTCCGGGTGAGACGGCCCGCACGATGTAAGCCAGCTGAAACGCCTTGTCGCTGCGCCAGTCCACCGCCGCAAGAAACCGGTCAGAGCGGAATTCGGTATGACGTGCTTCTACCGGGTTCAGCCAGTCCAGCGCGCGAATGTCGCCCGACCGCAAGAGGTTGGGATTGTCGATCTCAAGCCCTGCTGGCAGTGGATCATTGACCATCAGGCGGGCCTCGCCGTTCTCGAAGGGTGAGACTTTCAACACGGCAACCAGCCGGGTGCCCGTGGCCACGCCCTCCAAGGTCACCGCGTTCCCGTCCATGTCGTAGTAACGCCGTTCAATGGCATAGCCATAGCCCCCCGCATCCAATGGTACTTCGGGAACGCCGATCGTGGTCAGGGTGATGTCGGTGGCCGCAGTCGAGGTATTGTGGATGGCCTGTGGGGTCAGCGCGTTTGCCTCGATCCTCTGCACGAAGGGACCGGAGACAGCCGTGCCATTCAGTTTCAGGCCAGCGGTGGCCGGATCGTCAATCAGCGCCTTTGCCGCCAGCAGCGTCCAGACCTGTTCCTGCGGCGACATATGCGGGCCGTCAGCACTCAGGGCATTGCTCAGTTGTTTCTGATCCACTGCATTGCTACCTGCCTCAACCGCAAGCGCAAGAACGGCGGCGCGGTCCCGCCGGTTGGTACCATAATCGGCACGCCATACCTGTGGCTCCGGGCCGGTGCGCGCATCAATCATCCTGCCAGCCTTTGCAAAGAGACGATCCGCGCGGGTCTGGTCACCATAGGCCGCCAGGGCCGCGCCCAGTTGCGCCACTGCCAAAGGGGTACCCAAGGCATCGGATTTGACATCAGCATAGTAGCGCAGGTCGCCCATCCGGGCCGCTCCCTCGCGCGCGAGGACCAGAAGGGCATAGGCGATATCCTCACCGCCCTTGTCGAAATCAGGGGCATAGTTCACCCGGTTGCGCAGATTATCCATCGCCATCGTGAAGGCCTGTGCCGGGACGTCGTGACCTTGAGCGCGGGCGCGCGACAGGAAATCGGCGACATAGGCGTCGAGCCAGAAATCGCCCGACCCGGCACGCCACAATCCGAATGCGCCATTGCTGGACTGACGCGTCAGAATGCGATCAACGGCCTGCGCGATACGCGTTTCGATCTGATCGGCATTGCCCAACCCCACGGCCTGCGCCACCTGGTCGAAATACAACAGCGGCATGGCCTGCGAGGTCACCTGTTCGGTACAGCCATAGGGATAGCGATCAAGCGCCGTCAGCAAGGCGGGTGCGTTGAGCTTGGCCAGTGGTCCCGCCGACACGATCGCACTGCCAGTTCCCGTGCGCAGCCCGGCGAAAACTTCAGCGTCCAGCTTGAACGTATCACCCGCCGCCAGTGCAAAGCGCCGTGTTGTCGCGATCGCTGGATCATTGGCCCGCACCGGCAGGGTCAGCGATTTGGTCAGTTGTTTGCCGTCAGGCGTGGTCAGGGCAATTTGCACCTGGTGGTCACCCTCGGTCCGCGCCGCAACCGGCACGCTTAGCACCAGTTTCTTACCCGTTGCGATGTCAACGCCTGACGGGATAGCGCCAGTAAGATCAACACCCGTCGCCGTAACATCCAGCCCCATGCGGCCACTGGAGCCGTCGGCATGGACGATCTCCAGCAGCATCTGGCTGGTATCTCCGGGGGCCATGAACCGTGGTAGCGTCGCGGTCACCACGACCGGATCGCGGACCAGCACATCGCGTTCGGCCTGCCCCACACCGGTGTCGGACCAGGCAATCGCCATCAACCGCACGGTTCCGTTGAAGTCCGGGATGTCGAATTGCACGCGGGCCTGCCCGTCCGACCCCACACGTACCGGTCCCGAAAAAAATGCCACGAGTTTCTCCGTGGGCGGCGGTGACTTCAACTGCATTTGGCTGCCTGCATCGCCGCCAGAGCGCACCTGCCCTGCCGCCCCGTTCATTCCGTCGATCAATCGACCGTAAATGTCGCGGATTTCGACGCCCAGACGGCGCTGGCCAAAGTAATGCCCGCTTGGATCCGGGCTTTCGAAACCAGTGAGGTTCAGAATACCCAGATCAACCGCCGCCAATGTGACATATCCGGCTTTGTTGGCGTCCAACCCCTCCACCTTGACGACCACATCCAGAGGGCCACGCGGGCTGGCCTTCTCGGGCGCTTCGATCGTGACAGATAATTGCTGCTCGCCGGGATCAATTTTCGCATAGCTCAGACCCAAAGCACGGGCAGGGTTCTGACCGGCAGATACCTGCATCGGTCGGATCACCTGCGCAGTTACATACGCGCCTGCCCCCCAGTCATCCGTGACCGTCAATGGGATCAGGTTTTCACCCTCGACCACCTCGATCGCCTGCATGTCAATCACCCGGTTCGACATCACGGTGATCATCGCTGTCCCGGCATAGCGGGGTACAATCCGCAACTCCGCGGTGTCGCCACTGCGGTAGTCAGGTTTATCCAGCGACAGCTCCAACGTATCGGGTGTTTGCGAGGCATCGGCGGGCGCATACCAGCCCGCGTAGAAATCAACAGAGGTAGCCACATAGGCGCCATCGAGCCGTTCGACAACCAGTTCATAACGCCCCCAGTCAACGGGGGTAGAAACGGAAAATGGGCCATCCTTCAACGAAATCTCGGCCGTTGCGACACGGCTGCGCGTTGTAATCGGCTCCCAATTCCAGTTGCCATATTGCTGATACCATTGATAGCGAGTCTCGACCCGGTTCAATGTCCAGCGCACCTGCATCGGCGCGGAGGTCAGTTCGCGATCAATTCCGACGATCTGAAATGCCGCTTCGGTGCCTTGGGATACGACGCCGTCAAACTCGGGTTTGATCCCGATCAGTGGCCCAGCCGGCGCCAGCATTTGGGTCAACCGGCGCTCTACCGGGCGGCCCGATCCTTCTTGTACACGGATGATCGCTTCGACTTCGTAGGGTCGATCAGCAAGCTTGGCCGCAGGGACCGGCATCGGCAGTACTGCGCGGCCATCTTCGCCAGTCGCACCGCCATCTAGATAGCTGGTTTGCGCGCCAGCGATCTCGTCATAGCGACCGAATTGATAGCCGGGGAAATCAGGCAGTTGTCGTTTCGCCCGCAAGCTTGCCGTGCCTTCCACTTTCAGCCCGGCACCCGGCGCGCCAAACAGATAACGCGCCTCGACAGCAAGTGGTGGCGTGTCGCCAGGGCGGATTCGTCCTTCGGGCAGCGATAATTCGAAATCTATGCGTTCAGGCAGAAAATCCTCGACCAGCACCTGACGGCTGACCAGTGCTGGGGCATCGACATCGGCCTTGATCTCGATCGTCCAGGTACCGCGCGGGGCGGTTGCGCCGACGGGCATGTCAAACACATGCCCACCCGCGTCATCCTGTGGGGACACATGGCGCGCATATTCGACACCGTCAGGACGGGTCAGGATCGCGGTCAGCGGCAGGCCGGGAATGGCCACCGTCTGACCATCACGTGCAAGCGCCGTTGCATGGATCACTTCGCCTGCGCGATAGGCCCCCCGGTCCGTTGCCAGGAAAACATCAATCGGCGGGGCCGCAGGGCGGCCCTCGACGCCGCGATCCGACAGATCAAACGCCGGGTCGGTCAGCGACAGAAATGCAAGATCTTCGTCGCCCATACGGGCCAGTATCAGGGCTGGCGCTGCGCCGCTTGTGCCTCGCGTCAGTCCGGGCGGGAAAAGCGCATGACCGTCCGCATCGGTCTTCAACGTCGCCAATTCCCGATTGGCGCGCGACAACAATGTCAGGTCAATCCCTTCGCGGACCTTTGCATCCGACAGGCCGCGCACGAACACATGCAACCCGTCGTTGCCCTTCAACGTGGTCAGGCCCAGATCGGTCAGAACGAACCATTGCGTTGCTCCGGGGTCGTCGTAAAGCTCCCGCCCCTTCACCCGCGCGCTCAGCGCGTAGATGCCCGGTGGCTGATCAACCAGAACGTCACCCAGTGGCAGGCGGGTTGTCATCGTCTGGTTCAGGGCGTTCTGCACCTCGCCCACACCCGTCCACACCTCCTCGGCCACGTCATTGGAGAATGCCTGATCCTGATATTCGCTGAGAGGACGGCCAAAGTAATCATCCTGGATCGCCCGCAACAGATTGCGGTCACTCACCCGGCGCAACAATAACTCGACACTGTCCAGATTGACCGTCTCGATTGGCAGGGCGGCATCGACAGCCTTGGGCAGAACATAGGCACGACCCGCGAAATTGACCGCCGGAGACCGGTCGCGAACGTAGAGCGAGAGGTCAACATCCTTGTGCAACTGCTCGCCGCTGGCCGCGGGTAACCCTTTGCGGAAGGTGATTGAATAGCGCTGACCGTGCTGGACGCCATCGACACAGATTTGCCGATCCTCAGCCTGCACAACCAAACCGGGGTCAGACAGCCTGACATAAGGCGTATAATCCGTGCCAGCCTTGATCAGCGGTTCGGAAAATTCGGCGCAGATGCGTGGAGCGGCGCTTTCATTGTCGCTGCGATGCTCGGTAATGCGAAAGCCATATTTGGCGATGGCTTTTTCCAAGGTGTTTGCCAAATCCTGTCGCGGTTGGATTTCCTGCGCCAGTCGCAAGGCGCTGATCATGTCGCGCCCGCGCTTGTTACGCTCCAATGCATCCGCCATCTGCGCCAGCGCCGACACACGCGCCGGATCGCCAAGCGCGCGCAAATAGGCGTTGATCGACGCGGTGACAGCCTGCACCTCGAAGCGGCGTGTGTCTGACGAATTCTGCGATTTTGCCAACAATGACAGGCGGGCATAATCCGCCCAAAGATCGCTGCTATCCGCACGCGAAACAGCAGCCCCGGTCCAACGCATCGCATTCAGGTGATCACCTTTTGCCTCGCGCTCGCGGGCGGCCTTCAACAATGCCTCGACATCCCAGCTGCCTGCCGGATGACGCCAGCCGATGTCTTCCGCAAGCTTCCGGGCCCCCTGCAAATCGGGTTCAGACAGAAATCCAAGTTCGGACACCCGCGTGGCAGCACTCGTCAGAACGTGAGGATCGGTCGCCAGCATCTCGGCCGATATCGCGCCGTCATAGGGTTGCCGATCTGAAACGCTGCTTTTGGGAAAACAGGCGTTTGAGCGGGTATTGAACGTGTAGGCCTTGCACGCGCCATTACTGAAACATGCCCGTTGACAGGCTTCGACCGTTGTATCGAACAGAGGGTCAAGATCGGCCCCGTAGAAATCCACATCGCGGATGACGACCTGGTGTCGATCCGGCACCACCGTCTGGGCAATAGCCACCGAAACGTAACTTGTTAGGAACAAAGTTGAAATAACACGACGGAGCATCCGACCCTCCAGATTATACGGGGTTCATCGTGCCACGGCGTGCCGCAGCTGACAACGATTCCAAAAGCGCGCTTTAAGTAGTTCTTCACCACAATAGCCGATTGTGCCCCGAACGGGCCTTTCGGAGGGCTGGCATGAGTCTTGCCAACAAATTATCGGAAGAACGGCGCGCACGTCTGGCCGCCGAACGACTGCTTGAGCAGAAGCAGGCTGAATTACAGGCAGCCAACCGCAAGTTGGGCAAGCACGCACGCGCGCTTTCGGACGAAATCGTGGAAACCCGGGCCGAGGTTCAAAATGTTCTTGATGAAAATCAGCGGGTAAAATCCGACCTGACGGTCGCCAACCAGAAGGTCGAAATCGCCGAGCGGCGCCTTTGGCATTCCATTGAAACCATTCAGGACGGGTTTGCCTTTTTCGATTCTGACAGCCGGATGATAGCGGCGAACAACGCCTGGCTGGGTGTTTTTGACGGGTTGGAAGATGTCAAACCCGGCGTCAGTTATATCGAGGTTCTGCAATTCGTAACCGAAGAGGGGATCGTCAATATCGGCGATATGAATCCGGCAGACTGGCGGGAAAAGATGCTGGACCGATGGCAAAGTACAACACCCGAGCCTGAGGTCATTCGGCTATGGAGCGGGGAATACATCAAGCTAATCGATCAGCGTGGTAATGGCGGTGATATGGTCAGCCTGGCGCTGAACATCACCGAAACCGTACGCTATGAAAAGCAACTGACGGATGCCCGCACCAAGGCTGAGGCTGCAAGCCGGGCCAAATCATCATTCCTGGCCAATATGAGCCATGAAATCCGCACGCCGATGAATGGTGTCGTTGGCATGGCGGATTTGCTGCAGGATACCGATTTGACGGACGAGCAGCAGCTTTATGCGGAAACCATCAAGAATTCCGGCGAAGCCTTGCTGGTGATCATCAACGACGTGCTGGATTATTCAAAAATCGAGGCCGAGAAACTGGTTCTGCACGAGGAGCCCTTTGATTTCGAACGCTGCATTCATGAGTTGGTCATGCTGTTGCAACCTTCCGCCCGTGATAAGGGACTGGATCTATTGGTGGATTATGACCTGTTCCTGCCAACGCAGTTCGTGGGCGACAGGGGACGCATCCGTCAGGTCATGACCAACCTGATGGGTAACGCGGTCAAGTTCACCGAAAGCGGCCATGTTTCGATCCGCGTCGTGGGTGTGGCAGCGGAAGACAGCGATATGGCGGATTTGCATGTTTCGATCGAAGACACCGGCATCGGCATTCCCGAGGACAAGGTGGGCCATATCTTCGGTGAATTCAATCAGGTTGACGATGAACGGAACCGTAAGTTTGAGGGCACCGGCCTGGGGCTGGCGATCTCGCAGAAACTGATCAAGATGATGGGTGGCAAAATCTGGGTCGACTCGGTCGATGGCGAAGGGTCGAGCTTTGGGTTTTCGATCTCGCTTCCGCGGGCCGAGGCGATCGATCCAGACAGCACCCGGATGCCTGATGGTCTAAAGCGGGCGTTGATTGTGGATGACAGCGAAGCCAATCGCGACATTCTTACCCGCCAGCTTGGCGTGCTTGGCATCGAAACCTTACCCTGCAAAAGCGGGATCGATGCCCTGACACAGCTTGATGCGACCATTGATCTGATTTTGACCACCCACGCGATGCGGGAAATGGACGGGATGGAGCTGTCCGAGGCGGCGCGCGAAGCGGGCCACCAGACCCCCATCGTGATGATGAGCGCCAATACTAGCGCAGCCGAGCAGGATCCGTCGCGCCCTCACTTGCATGCGCTCTTGCAAAAACCGGTTCCACGGCAAGAGCTGTTTGCCGCCTTGAAGTCGATCAAGGTGGATACACCGGCAACCCTTGAAGAGGCACCAACGGCAGAGCCTGTGTCCGAGGTGCAACCGGACGAACCCGCAACCGAATTACGGGCGATGCGTGTTCTTGCGGCTGAGGACAACAAAACCAATCGTCTGGTTTACACAAAGATGGTCAAGGCGTTGGATATTGACCTGCAATTCGCAGAAAACGGGATCGAGGCGGTCGAGCTCTACCAATCCTTTGATCCAGATATCGTCTTCATGGATATTTCGATGCCGCAAATGGATGGCAAGGAAGCCACCCAGAAAATCCGCGAGGTCGAACAAACCACCGGCAAACGCGTGCCCGTCGTTGCCATGACGGCGCATGCAATGGACGGTGATCAGGATGGCATTCTGGCCGCAGGCCTGGATTTCTACCTGACAAAACCCCTGAAAAAGAAAGCCATCATCGAACGTATTTCAGAGGCACAACCCACATCAGCCCGTGATCCGGTTGGGGACAATTAAACCTGCGGGTAGTCGCGTAAAAAGACCCAATTAGCATCGTCAGACAGATCCTGGCGATAGCGATACCCGCCAACATCAAAGTCCTTGATCGCATTCGGGTCCGTCAGGCGATGCTGAATGATAAAGCGTGCCATGGCACCACGCGCCTTCTTGGCGAAGAAGCTGACGATCTTGGCAGCCCCAGCCTTTTCCTCCATGAAAACCGGCGTGATCACCCGCAGACCAAGCGCGTTGCGGTCCACCGCGCCAAAATACTCCTGACTGGCGCAATTGATCAAACAATCGGTCTGAACTTCCTCGGCCTGAGCGTTGAGCATCAGCGATATCTGATCGCCCCAAAAATCATAAAGCGATTTGCCGCGCTCATTTTTCAGACGGCTGCCCATTTCAAGCCGATAGGGTTGAATTTCATCCAGCGGGCGCAGAATGCCATAAAGACCCGACAGAATGCGTAGATGGTCCTGGGCCCAGTTCAATTCATCTTTATCCAGGCTGGTGGCTTCGAGCCCCTGATAGGTATCACCGGCAAAGGCCAAAGCCGCTGGCTTTGACTGCATCCGTCCAAATTCGCTGAAGCGTTCTGCATTCAGCCTTGCCAGGTTTTCACTGATCCCCATCAGCTTTTGCAGATCTTTGGTTGAAAGATCGCGGGCGATGTTTGCTAATGTATCCGCCTGTTCCAGAAAGGCCGGCTGCGTCGGTGCAACCTCCCCCACCTCGCGCATGTCCAGTTTCTTGGCAGGTGAAACAACTACCAGCATCCCGCATCCCCCATTTTTTTGTATGATCTAGACCGCCGCCCGCAAAACGTCCAGAAAAGCTGCCCCAAATCTTTCAGCTCTTTTATCCCCCAAAAGACGCGCCATCTCACCCGCGTCGCGCGGACGAGTCGAGGCAACCCGCGCCAAAAGCGATGCCGAGCAGCTGAGCGGGCGGTCAATCCCCCCCTCACCGCGCGCCAGATCGGCCTGCGCTTCAAGCAATTGATCATAAAGCTCGCCGGCATCGCGCCCTGCCAGCTTGCGCCGGGTCGGATGCACCTGAAGCGCCTCTCCGTTGACCACCTGCAAGAACGCATCGCCGTAGCGTTCCAGCTTTTTCGCGCCCACGCCGCTGATGCGTGCCATCTGATCCAAATTAGCCGGTCGGGTTTCAGCCATTTCAATCAGCGTACGATCAGTGAAAACCACATAGGCTGGCACGCGCGCGGCTTCGGCCAGAGCGCGTCTTTTGGCCTTGAGGGCCGATAAAAGCGGTGCGTCTTCATCCGACACCAGGGCTTTGGCAGCGGGGCGACGGGATTTGGCGACCAGCGTATCCCGGCGCAGCGTGATACTTTGCTCGTCCCGCAAAATGGGTCGGGCCGTTTCCGTCATGCGCAAGGCGCCATGACGCTCGGGATCAGGTCGCACCAGATCATGCCCCATCATTTGTCGGAACACACCTTGCCAGGTGCGACGGTCCAGATCCTGCCCCACCCCAAATGTCGGGAGGCGATCATGCCCACGGGCACGCACTTTTTCAGTTTCATTACCGGTCAGGATATCAATCAGGTGCCCTGCCCCGAAAAACTCATCTGTGCGCAATATGGCCGATAGCGCTTTGCGGACCGCCTCGGTGCCGTCAAAAACCTCAGGTGGGGTTTCGCAAGTATCGCAATTGCCGCATCCCGCTGTCTCTTCGCCAAAATACCGCAACAGCACGGCGCGGCGGCATTCCTGCGCTTCGGCCAGACCCAACAGCGCATTGAGCCGCGCGTGATCGGCCATCCGCCTCTCCGGCGGGGCAAGGCCCTCGTCGATCTGGCTCCGACGCAGGCGGATGTCATCGGGCCCATAGAGCGTCAGTGTTTCGGCAGGAGCACCGTCGCGGCCAGCGCGCCCGATCTCCTGATAATATGCCTCGATCGACTTGGGTAAATCGGCATGGGCCACCCACCGTATGTCAGGCTTGTCGACCCCCATGCCAAAGGCCACGGTGGCAACGACGATCAGCCCGTCTTCGGCGTTGAAGCGCGTTTCAACGATTCGGCGATCCTCGGCCTCCATTCCCCCGTGGTAGTGACACGCATTGTGCCCGCCGTCGCGCAGCGCCTTCGCCAAGGTTTCTGTCTTGGCGCGGGTGCCGCAATAGACGATACCGGACTGACCCTTTCGGGCGTCTGCGAAATCCGTGATCTGTCGGCGTGGCCCGTCTTTGGCTGCAAAGGCAAGGTTGATATTGGGTCGGTCAAATCCGTGCAAAAAGCTGGCTGGGGGCTGACCATCAAACAGTTTTTCAACGATTTCATCGCGGGTTTCGGCATCCGCTGTCGCTGTGAACGCGGCCAATGGCACGTCCAACACTCGCCGCAAGTCACCGATACGCAGGTAATCCGGCCTGAAGTCATGCCCCCATTGTGATACGCAATGCGCCTCGTCCACGGCAATCAGGTTAACCCCGATCCGCCGCAACATACCAAGGGCAGACCCCGCCGCCAGCCGCTCTGGCGCGATGTAAAGCAATTTCAAACGACGCTCTTCCAGCGCCTGCCAGACCTCATCGGTTTCCTGATCGGTATTGCCCGAGGTCAGCGCCCCTGCTTCGACCCCTACCGCCCGAAGTGCGCGCACCTGGTCGCGCATCAACGCAATCAGCGGTGAGATCACCACCGTCACCCCATCGCGCATCAGTGCCGGAAGTTGAAAACACAGGGATTTTCCGCCACCTGTTGGCATAATCGCCAACACGTTTTCACCGTTCGAGACGGCATTGACGATATCCTCTTGCCCGGGGCGAAAGGCATCGAATCCGAAAACATCGCGCAAAAGCGTGGCAGCGCCTGGCATGGGAACCCTGTAAGATTTTAGTTATCTGCTCTTACGGGAAATCATTTCACACTACGATTTGCTGAACAAGTGTCAGATCAGTAATAAAACGTCGCCACGTTGTTGATCAGGATGATTCTGATCGCATAGACGCCGATCAGCGCGATCAGCGGTGCCAGATCAATACCTGAAATCGGTGGGATGAAGCGGCGAATGAAATTATAGGCCGGTTCCAGCAAGCGGTTGAGAACGTGCCAGATTTGCGCGACCAGCGGCTGACGCAGATTCAGCACCTGAAAATTGATCAACCAGCTCATGATCACGTGAGCGATAATAAAGAACCAGATGATATCCAGAATAAGCATCAGGATCTGGAAAAGTGACAGCATCGGCGCATTCCCTTGTCGTAATTGCCTTCACAGGTAAGCGGAGCGCCGCAAAAGCGCAAGCCTGACGCGGGGTTGTGGTTGACGTCGAGAATTCCCGCAAACAGATAGCGGACAAAGGAGAGGCCCCATGTATCCTGCCATTCGCTTGATTGCTCAAATGATCAAACATCGCAATGACCCGCCGCTGCCAGTGACCGGCACGCATGTGTCGCGACACATGTGTCTGCCCTGGGATATCGACATGTGGATGGAGCTGAACAACGGTCGCACGCTCACGCTTTACGATCTCGGCCGGACAACTGCGGCACAGCGCGCCGGGCTGGTCAAAGTGTTGCGCCGCAAAAAGTGGGGCCTGACGATGGCGGGGGCCAGTGTCCGGTATCGCCGCCGCATCCGCACGTTTGAAACCGTCGAAATGCGCTCTCGTTTATCGTGGTGGGATGACAGGTTTTTCTATGTCGAACAGTCGATGTGGAAGAAAAACGGCGAATGCGCCAACCACATTGTCTATCGCTCGGCGGTGACAAGCAAGGCGGGCATCGTCGCCCCGCAAGCCGTGGTCGATGAAATAGACGCGACCACGCAGAAACCAACTGTACCGGAATGGATCGCGGCCTGGATCGAGGCCGAGGAAAAGCGTCCCTGGCCACCCATGCAGGAATAACTTGCCAGCCCCTGCGATAGACTGTCATATCCCCGCAAGAACTGAGGGATGGCATGGGCGAAGTTTCACAGCGAAAACGCATCTGGGGCTGGTACTTCTTTGACTGGGCCAGCCAGCCGTTTCACACCCTTCTACTGACCTTCGTTTTTGGCCCCTATTTTGCAGGCGTTGCCGCCGAATACTACATGACATCCGGCCTGGGCGAAGAGGTTGCAGACGCCCGGGCGCAAAGCCTCTGGTCGCTCTGCCTGACGGTCACAGGCCTGATTATTGGGTTTGGCGCACCGATCATGGGGGCCTTGGCGGATACCGCGGGCCGACGACTGCCGTGGATCATCGGCTTTTCGGTTTTATACGTCACCGGGGCGTTCTCGCTTTGGTGGACCTTTCCGGATGGGTCAACAATCTGGTGGATGCTGATGGCGTTTGGCATCGGGTTTATCGGTGCTGAATATGCCCTCGTATTTGTCAATTCACAGCTGCCGTCGCTCGGAAATCAGGCCGAGGTGGGTGAGATTTCGGGCTCGGGTTTTGCCTTTGGCTATCTGGGTGGCATCGTGTCGCTGGTGATCATGCTCCTGTTCTTCATGGAACTTCCGAATGGCAAGACACTGATCGGCGCAGACCCCGCCTTTGGCCTTGATGCCAGCACGAATGAGGGTACCCGTATCGTCGGTCCTTTTACCGCGCTTTGGTTCCTGATCTTCATTCTGCCCTACCTGCTCTGGACTCGCGACACCAGGACGCCACCCCAAGGCAAGGGTGTTGGCGACGCGTTGAGATTATTGACAAATACTGTCAAAAGCCTGCGCCGCAGACTCAGCCTGTCTGCCTATCTGGGATCGTCAATGTTCTATCGCGATGCCCTGAACGGCCTTTATGGATTTGGCGGTACCTATGCGCGCCTGGTGTTGAATTGGGAATTGGTCTCAATCGGGGTCTTCGGCATCATCGCGGCCATCTCGGCAGCGGCATTCAGCTGGGTTGGCGGCAAATTCGACAAACGCTTCGGGCCACGCCCGGTGATCATCGTCTCGATCTGGGTCTTGATCGCGGTCTGCGTGACAATCGTGTCGATGGATCGCCAGCAGATCTTTGGCATTCCACTTGAGGAAGGGTCAGGCGTGCCCGATATTGTGTTCTTTGTCTGCGGCGCTCTGATCGGTGGCATGGGTGGTGTTTTGCAAGCCTCCAGCCGGTCGTTGATGGTGCGCCACACCGACCCCAAGGCACCGACCGAAAGCTTCGGGCTTTATGGCCTCTCTGGCCGCGCAACCGCCTTTATGGCGCCCGCGCTGATCGGCGTTGTTACGGCGCTAAGCGGCAGCGCGCGCATTGGTGTTGCCCCGCTGATTGCACTTTTCCTGATCGGCCTCTTCCTGTTACGCTGGGTCGAGGCAGAAGGAGACAGCGAGACATGGACCGTTTCTTCAAACTAGCAGCTCTGACTTTGGGCCTTGCCGGGTGCGGCGGATCAAGCCCGGATGCGCCGGCGCAGGTACAGGCCCTTTCGACCCAAAACATCCCCCCCGCGATGATCGGTGTTGAAGCCAAGCAATTGTTCGGCAAACACGCGCGCGGAACAGCCCAATCTGCGGCGCCGTTTGGCAGCTACGCCAAGGGCTGCATGTCTGGCGGTGTGCAACTGCCCGAGACCGGCCCCACCTGGCAAGCCATGCGTCTCAGCCGGAACCGCAACTGGGGCCAGCCTCAGACCGTCGACTTCATTCAAAAACTCTCACGTAAAGCCGCCGCACAACCGGGTTGGAATGGTCTCTATATCGGCGATATCAGCCAACCACGCGGTGGCCCGATGCTGAGCGGTCACCGCTCGCATCAAATGGGCCTTGATATCGACATCTGGCTTCGTCCTGCCACCGACATGACCATGTCGCGTGCCGCGCGCGAAAACATCTCATCAATCTCAATGCGCCGCGCAAAGGGTGCCTATACGAATTCCAACTGGACCCGGCAGCATCATGAGATCGTCAAGGCCGCGGCCCAGGATCCGCGTACCGCGCGTATCTTCATCTTTCCCGGCGCCAAGGTGCAGATGTGCAAAGACGAAACCGGTAACCGCGACTGGCTGCACAAGGTCCGGCCTTGGTGGGGCCATCACTACCATTTCCATGTCCGGCTGAAATGCCCTGATGGATCAAGGGGTTGCGTCGATCAAGCGGCCCCGCCCACAGGCGACGGCTGCGCCGAGGCGCAACAATGGGTAAGGAACATCCTGAACCCGCCACCGCCCGATCCGAATGCGCCAAAAGCAAAACCACGGCGGGAACTGACCATAAAAGACCTGCCCGGCCAATGCGTGGCGGTGCTGCAATCGCAGTGACACCCTTGAATTGAGGCCATCCTGGCGGTAAAGGCGGACGGTCCTTTGCGAAGGACCTTTCGCCGCAACCGTGCAATATTGGTCTAACAACATGAAAACGCATCTTTTTCCCGGCATTCTGGCGATGGCCGCCATTGTTGTGGCCTCGAATATCCTGGTGCAGTTCCTGTTTGGTCAGTGGCTGACATGGGGGGCATTCACCTATCCGCTGGCGTTCCTGGTGACGGACATCATGAACCGCGTCTACGGGCGCGAGGCCGCGCAAAAGGTTGTTTTTGCGGGATTTATCGTCGGTCTGATCTGTTCGTTCATCGGGACGCAGATCGTGGGGGAATACGGGCCGTTGGTGACTTTGCGAATTGCGATTGGCTCTGCCATTGCCTTTCTGATCGCACAACTTATTGATATCGCTGTGTTTAACCGCCTGCGCGAGGGGCGCTGGTGGACTGCACCTGTGGTGTCGTCGCTGGTAGGCAGTTCGATCGACACGGCGCTGTTTTTTACCATCGCATTTTCGGCATCACTCATCTGGCTGGAGCCGGGCAATGATGTGGGCTGGGCGAATGAGGTTCTGCCGCTTCTGGGCACCGGCCCTGACGCCCCGCTCTGGGTCTCGCTTGCCGTTGCGGACTGGCTGGTCAAACTGGCGCTTGCCCTGATCGCTCTTGTGCCCTTCCGCATCATCGTGGGGTCGTTAACCAATCGCACCACATGATTTTGTTTTGACAAACGAAAAATCTGTGGCAATCTACCTGTGAGTTCAACAGCAGAAAGGAGGTGCCCATGTCTATAGAGGTAATGGGGAGAGGTGTCGGAACAGTTCAGGAGGGTCGGACCTAGGGCAGCCCCTGGGTGACGTAAACTACCTGAATTGGTGCGCCTAACCGGCCCACCTCCGCTGACTTCTAGAGGGCCGCTCCGACATCCGGGCGGCCCTTTTGAGTGGCCAAAACACCAATGTCGGTATTACGTCGGTATACTGTCGGTATTACGTCGGTATTTTTTCCCGCCCGGAAGGGGGCGACATGTTGCAGATCAATGAAACCATCACCATCGAAGGCTGGGAACTGACCGAGCAATTCATCCGCGCCTCGGGCCCCGGCGGGCAGAATGTGAACAAGGTCAGCTCTGCCGTTGAATTGCGGTTCGAGGCCGAACGCTCCCCCAACCTGCCCGATGCAGTGAAACGGCGGCTGAGGCGGCTGGCGGGCCGGCGCTGGACCAAAGAGGGCGCGCTGGTCATTCAGGTGGACGAGACCCGGCACCAGGCCCGCAACCGCGACATCGCCCGGGAACGGCTGGCCGAACTGATCCGCAAGGCGCTGGAAAAACCCAAACGCCGCATCCCGACAAGGCCGACGCTGGGGTCAAAGAAACGGCGGCTGAAGGCCAAGAAGGTGCGCGGCGAGGTGAAGGCGCTGCGCGGGCGGGTCGACAAGACCGACTGACAGGCACCCACCGCATGCCCACGGCCTGATCTGCCTTAACCCCGGATTAACCAAGAACCTCAAATATCAGGGCGCAGGATACCTTAGCTTCGGGGGATCAGCATGGCTGGTAAATCAGGCAATCAAATTGGCGCAGGATGGGAACGGGTGAAAGAACTGACCGGCTTGTCAAAGCACAAACCACAGGTCGCGACCGGGACACGCGGATTTTCCGAAGAGGCGCTGAGGGGGCTGGAAGAGCTTGACGCCCGCAGCGTTCCGCCGGATGTCGACGCGCGTCCGGCTTTTGAAAAGACCTTTCGGGACAATCCGCGCCTGTCGCCGGACGTGGCCTCGGGCGGCGGGCTGGTCATGGGCGCCGACGGCGTCAAGCGACCGCATTATTGGGGGCACCGGGCGCGGCTTCGTACACGGTTCCTGACGGGCGGGCACAAGGCGATGCCGGAATACGAACTGCTGGAACTGCTGCTGTTCAACGCCATCGAACGCATTGACGTGAAACCCCTGGCGAAACGCCTGCTGGCAGCTTTTGGCGACCTCAACGGCGTTGTCGCGGCCTCGGAACACCGGCTGCTGAAGGTCGAGGGGGCGACGCATAAGGTCTATCTGCAACTGCGCATCGCCGAGGCATTTGCCCATCGCATGGGTCAGGCCAAAATATTGCAGCGCGATGTGGTGTCCTCGTGGGATGCGCTGATTGACTATTGCCGCACCTCGATGGCGCACCGGGATACCGAACAGTTTCGCGTGCTGTACCTGGACCGGAAAAACACCGTCATCTCGGACGAGGAACAGGCGGAAGGCACTGTTGACCACGTGCCCGTCTACCCGCGCGAAGTGGCCAAACGCGCGCTTGAACTGAACGCCAGCGCGCTCATCCTGGTGCACAACCACCCCTCAGGCGACCCGACCCCAAGCCCGGAGGACATCCAGATGACCAACCAGATCCTGGCCGCCTGCAACACCATCGGCGTCACCATCCACGACCATGTCATCATCGGTAAAGAGGCCGAGACCTCGTTTCGCTCGCGGGGGTTGTTGGTGGGTTAGGTTTGATGCGGCGAAACGGTTGAGGTGATCCGGGTGCACCAGCGGATGGATGCGAGGCGGTGAGTTTAAAGGAGTGGTGGGGTGAAACCCCACCCTACGGCCTACTGCTTTATGTCCAGAATATTTACCCTCCAAAACGCGCCAGAAGCGAAGCCAGACGCAGAGCATCAGTTGAAGTCATTCCACTAGGTTTTGAATCTTTGGAACCACCAATTTCACTCTCAATTTCATCGGGCAATTTAGGATTCAATACTCTTGCGGCCTCGCTGTGCTTTTTGGCGATTTCTTCTACCAGTTTTTGCGCTGCAGAAGACGAGTTGCGAGCATTCCTGAGAAAAACAATTGCCGCTCCGCCCAAGAATATCACGATTGTTGCTCTTGCCACCAAGGACGCCAAAGTCGCGCGCTCGTCGAATGAAGAGGGCCACAACGCTAAAGAGGATGTAGCTGCTGCCAAAAATAGGAAAGCCAAGCCTATAGATAACTGACGAAACCGTAGGTTTCTCCTGAGATCACGACCCAAAACAGCAATACCTTCATCCAAAATTTGAGTCCATCTTGTGTCCTCTTTCTCGCCAGAACTTTGGTCGGTTTCTTGAAAGTTTTGCCCGAGGTCCCGAAATTGAGCGCTAGGTGTCGGGGCAACGATTTGAACAATTTTGGTAACTGACGGCCCGACTAAAGCTAAAGAAAGCATGAAAATACAAGCAATCACAATCAAAAATACCGACGCTGAAAGCAAGGTCATAACAAGGAGGAATATCTGCAAAGAACCAAAATTCACAACTGCAAAACAATGGATTTCACTGAAGGCGTCGCCATGAAAGTAACAAGTTTCTGGCACAACTCTTGGAGTCGTGGAACCACTATTTCTACTAGACCCAATAGACGGTGTAACAGGCCCAGTGGAACCAGCGAGCGGCGGCGTACCACCGCCAGTAAGGCCTCCACCTCCTCTGCTACCGGCTGAAGACCGTAGATCACCCCCCGACCCACCACCAGTTTGAGCCAGAACAGCAGAACCCATCGCTATGTCATTTGAAATGCTTATGTCGCTTTCAGCAGTTTCAATCTCTCCAATCTGGGCCGGTATTAAATTTCCCGCTTCGACTGAAAAGCCATTAAATCCAACTCGATTTCCCAACGGAGTTGATTCATCTGCGTATTCCAGTTTGCCGGAGTGTTCGCCGCCTAGATGATCAGTCCACTGTTTATCTTGAATATTGGTTTTCTGCGCCGCAGGTGCCGCAAGGGCTGCAAAGGAACTGACCGTGAGGACGACCAAACACGTCTTCATTTCGCGCGCTCTCAATAATATTTTCAAACCACCACTTCCAACTCCGCTTGTTCTCCCACGCCAAACACCCTTTTATATCGCTCTATCTGGTCTGCCGGACCCATGGCTTTGCGGGGGTTGTCGCTGAGTTTCACGGTGGGGCGGCCGTTGGCGCTGACGGCTTTGCAGACGAGGGAGAACGGGTCGAGGGCGTCGTCGGGGACGAGGCCGCGGAAATCGTTGGTCAGGAGCGTGCCCCAGCCGAAGCTGACCCGCGTGCGGTCTTTGAACTGGGCGTGAAGCTCGGCGATTTTTTTCTCACCCAGACCGTCGGAAAAAATGACCAGTTTCTGCATCGGATCTTCGCCGCGGGATTTCCACCAGTTGATGGCGATCTCGGCGCCTTCCGCCGGGTCGCCGCTATCGATGCGGATACCTGTCCAGCCGGCCAGCCAGTCGGGGGCGTTTTTCAGGAACCCCGCGGTGCCATAGGTGTCGGGCAGGATGATGCGCAGGTTGCCGTCATGTTCCTCGTGCCAGTCGGAGAGCACGTCATAGGGCGCGCGGGCCAGTTCGGCGTCGGTGTCGGCAAGGGCGGCGTAGACCATCGGCAGTTCGTGGGCGTTGGTGCCGATCGCTTCGACATCGCGGTTCTTGGCAATGAGGCAGTTGGAGGTGCCGACGAACTTTTCGCCAAGCCCCTCGCCCATGGCCTGCACGCACCAATCCTGCCAGAGGAAGGAGTGACGGCGGCGGGTGCCGAAATCGGCGATCCTGAGGCCGTCGACTTCGCGCAGGCGTTCGACCTTCTCCCAGAGCTTGGTCATGGCGCGGGCATAGAGAACCTGCAGTTCGAACTTGCCCATGGTGTTGAGGACGGCGCGGGAGCGCAGTTCCATCAGCACGGCAAGGGCGGGGATTTCCCAGAGCATGACCTCGGGCCACTTGCCTTCAAATGTCAGCTCGTACTGGCCGTCGTGTTTTTCCAAGTGGTAGGGCGGCAGGCGCAGGTTCTCGAACCAATCCATGAATTCGGGGGTGAACATCTGGCGCTTGCCGTAAAAGGTATTGCCGCGCATCCAGGTGGATTCGCCCCGGGTGAGGGAAAGCGAGCGGATATGGTCGAGCTGTTCGCGCAACTCGCCCTCGTCCACCAGGTCGGCGAGCCTGATGGATTTGGTGCGGTTGATGAGCGAGAAGGTGACCTGCGTGTCGGGCTTGTTGCGGAAGATCGACTGGCACATCAGCAGTTTGTAGAAATCGGTGTCGATCAGGGAGCGGACGATCGGGTCGATCTTCCATTTGTGGTTATGGACGCGGGTGGCGATATCGACCATTGGGGCGGCTCCGATTGCGATGCCTGATCCGTTAAAGCAAAGGGGGGGCTGGGTGGCAAGCCTTGAGCCAATGACCCGGCGGCAGGGAGTGGCCGCCCCCGCGCGGGAGGCGGCCCTTGAGGGGCGGGCAGTGTCCGGCGCCGTAGCGCCAGTTGCCGCGTGTCCGGGTGCCAGTCTGGCCGGGTCGGTTTCATGATCCTGTCCTTTCCTATCGTTGGTTAAGCTCTGCCCGGACGGATCTGATGCCCAGTCGCGAGGCGCGGTAGGGTTTACCGTTCTGCGAGTGGATCAGACGCCGTCGTTTCAGGCGGGTGAAGACTTCGAGCGTGCAGTCCGACAGGACATTGCCGTCACGCGTGAAGCAGGTGACCTTGCGAATTTTGCCATTGTCGCCACGCAGGTAGTGGATCGCGCCACCAAGTGCGAGTTCGTGCAAAACACGCTGTTCGTGCTTTGATATATTCAACGGGGTATCTCGATTTCATGTGAGTACGGGAACAGGGCCTCTCAGCGTGGCGCGTGAGGGTCCTTTTCGTGTTCGCGTTCCCGGTCGTCCGAGGATGATCAGGAACGGGCGGTTGCCCGGGGCTCTGACATAAAATCTCCATTGCCTGAGGGGGTCTGCCTCAGGTCACAGATGATTTAGTAACGGATGGCGAAAAGGGCAAGGGGTGCGACAGAGTTCCGGCAGCGGCCGTGTCGGTTCTGCCACGCGGCTGCGTCAGCGCCGCCCTTCGCGGAGCCAGCCGGCAAGGATCAGCGTGGAGGTCAGCAGCAGGACCAGCCAGGCGGGCATCAGCGGCAGTTGCGTGACCGAGCGGGTTTCATAGGCGCCGCGCGGGGTGATGCCGATCCAGTCACGCCCCGCCGCAGGACGGCCCGCGCGCACGGCACGGATACGCGGCACACCATCCGACAGCGCCTTGGCCCCGCCGCCAGTCGGGTCGATCAGCGGCATCAGCGCGTCGGCGCTGGCGATGGTTTCCTCGAACTCCACAGGTGCCGCCGGGCCCAGACCGATGACCGCGAACTGATCGCCGTGGGTCAGCCGGTAAAGCCCAATCTCGGGCCCGTCATAGATCGTCTCATATTGCCCCGGTGAGACCTCTTCGAGCGGCAATTCAACCACGTCGCCGGACGGGGTTTCGATGGTGACATCGCCCACGTCCTGATCCAGTGAGCGACGGATGATGCGCATGGTCTGACCGGTGGCCTCGGCCCACAGCGCCTCTTCCTCAAGCTCGGGTTCTTTCATCATCCAATGGGCCAGACGACGCAGCAATTCCAGTTGCGGCCCGCCGCCCTCATAGCCGCGATGCCAGAGCCACGCATGATCCGAGGCCAGCAGCGCCACGCGTCCCTCGCCCACACGGTCGAGGATCAGGAGCGGGCGTTCATCGGCACCCGACATGACCACCTGACCGGTTTCGCCCTCAAGCTCGATCTGGCGCAGCCAGCGGCCCCATTCGCTGCCCTCTTCCGGTTCCAGACCGGCGGTCACCGGGTGGCGCTGGCCAAGTTCTGTCACCTTGGGGCGATATTCCTGTTCCAGCACGCGGGCGGTGGGGCGGGCGGGCACGATGGCCTCGATGGGTGTGCGGTAGATACTGTCGGCGCTGGCGAAATCAGGCCCGGCGGCGATCAACATCGCGCCGCCGTTTTCGACATAGTTGCGCACGTTATCCAGATAGATCGACGGCAGGATGCCACGGCGCTTGTAGCGGTCAAAGATGATCAGGTCGAAATCCTCGATCTTTTCCAGAAACAGCTCGCGCGTGGGGAAGGCGATCAGCGACAATTCCCGCACCGGGACACCATCTTGTTTTTCGGGCGGTCTTAGGATCGTGAAATGCACCAGATCAACCGAGCTGTCGGATTTCAGCAGGTTGCGCCAGGTGCGCCCGCCGGGATGCGGCTCGCCCGAGACCAGGAGCACGCTGAGCCGGTCGCGCACGCCGTTGATCTGGATGAGCGCGGTATTGTTGCGGTCGGTCAGTTCGCCGTCGACCTCGGGTGTGGTGAATTGCAGCACGTTGCGCCCGCCATGTGGCAGTGTCAGGGGCAGCTTGATCTCTTCGCCCAGAGGGATGTTGAACCGCTGAGGTTCTTCGCCATCGACCGAGATGTCGATGGGCACGTTTTCAATGCCCTCGGGCGCGGCCCCCAGATCCTCGATCGTCAGGGTCATGGTGACCTCTTCGCCAAGGATGGCAAAGGCAGGGGCGTTCTTGATCGTCAACCGGCGATCCCAATCGGTATCGCGACCGGTGTGCAGCAGGTGCAGCGGGGCGGGCATATCGGGGGCACGGTCCAGATCGTGCAGGCGGCCATCGGACAGCATGATCGCGCCCGCGATGCGCCCTCTTGGTTCTTCGGCCATCGCCTCGGACAGGGCCGACATCAGCTGGGTGCCGGTATTTTCCTCACCATCGGGCACGGTGATGCGCCTCACCTCGGTATTGTCGCGGGCGTCAAGGCGCGCGGCGATGGCATCCTTGGCGGCCTGGGTTTGGGCGGCGCGGTCAGACAGGTTTTGGCTGGCGCTTTCATCCTCGACCAGAAGCACGATATCGCTGAGCGGTTCGCGATCTTCCTGCTGATAGACCGGACCGGCCAGTGCGGCCAGAACGACAAAGGCGGCCAGAGCCCTAAGCGCCCAGCCCGAAAGCCCCCGCCACAGCGCCAGCGCGATGCCCGCCAGTACCATGGCGCCCAGCGCGGCGATCAGCCAGATCGGCAGGAGCGGGTCGAAGATGATGCTGGAGGTCATTGGCCCAGCCTTTGCAGCAGCGCAGGCACATGGACCTGATCGGATTTGTAATTGCCGGTCAGAACATGCATCACCAGATTGACGCCAAAGCGGTAGGCCAGTTCACGCTGACGTTCCCCCGCAAAACCACGGCCCACCGGATACATCGGGTTGAGGCGCGTATCCATCGCCCAGGCCGCGGCCCAGTCATTGCCCCCGATAACAACCGGCGTCACGCCGTCATTGAGGTTGCGAAACGGCATGCCCTCGATCTTTTCGGCATCGGGGGGCGCGGCCTCGACCCAGACAGAGCGGCCCATGTGGCGACCGGGGAAATCCTGTAACAAATAGAACGTCCGGGTCAGAACGTGATCTTCGGGCAGTTGTTCCAGCGGCGGAATGTCCAGCGGTGCGGCGAGTTGTTTCAGCTTCGTCCCGTTGGGCGATGATGCGCCAAAGCCCGCGATATTGGCATCGCGCGTATCGAAAAGGATCATGCCGCCGGTGCGCAGATAGGTGTTGAGCTTGACATAGGCGTCAGCGGACGGCGTCGGTTGGCCGGGCGTGATCGGCCAGTAGAGCAGCGGGTAGAAGGCCAGTTCGTCGCTTTCAAGGTCTATGCCGATCGGTTCGGCGGGTTCGACCGAGGTGCGGAAGAAAAGCGTCTGACCCAGGCCGAAAAGCCCTGCGCGGGCAGCCTCGTCCAGTGTTGCGTCGCCGGTCAGGACATGGGCGAGCACGACTTCGGAGGTGGCAAGCCTGGTCTTTTCATCCTGCGCCTGGCCTTGGTCAGGCAGCATCAGCCCAGCCAGAACAATGAGCGCGGCGCGGGCCGGCAAGAGCCGTCCAGACAGGGCCAAAGAGGCAAGGATATCTGCCGTCAGCAGCACCAGCGACAGCGCCAGCAGCCAGCCGCCCAGCGGGGCTTCGGCCGCGCGGGTCAGACCCGCAACGGGAATGCGCGCGGGCCAGTTTGTCGGCGTCAGGCTGGTGTCGGCAGCGATGACATTGCGCGCCAGACGACGATCAGGACCGTCATAGATGCCAGGGCGCAGATCGGGGCCAAGGGCATCGCCGATCAGCCGGTCACCGGGCACCCCCGGCAATGTGCCCGCATCGGCCAGCGTGCCGAACCCGTCAAGCACCTGCACCGGCTGCCAGATCGTGCCTTCCAAATCCTTGGCTTCGGGCGCGCTGAGCGAGGACGAGACCGCCAGCCGTTCCAGCATCTGCACGAAAAGCCCCGACAGCGGCAGCGAGGACCATTCGGCATTGGCGGTCACATGGAACAGGACCACCTGCCCGTCGTCGATGCGTTTGCGCGTGACCAGGGGCGTGCCATCGGAAAGCTGTGCGATCACCCGGTCGGCAAGTGTCGGATCGGGCTGTGCCATGACCTGCGCGCTGACAGTCACGTCCGACGGAATGGCAAGGCGGTGGAACGGGCTTTGTTCGTCAAAAGGCGCCAGCGCCTTGGGCTCCCCCCAGCTCATCGCGCCGCCGACCATGCGGCCCCCGACGCGCAGGCGCACGGGCATCAAGGGCGCCTCGGTATCGCGTGATACATCGCTGGCGGCCAGGCGCGGCCCGGCAAACCGCAGCAGCATGCCGCCCTTGCCGGTCCAGTCCAGCAACGCCGCCTGTTCCGCACCCGACAGCGTGGCCACATCGGCCAGCACGATCACGTCCGGGTTGGCGGGCAGCACGTCCATCAACGCGCCGTCCAGAATATCGGCGGTGGGTTCCAGCGCCTGTTTCAGGTAGTGCAAGGGCGAGAGCAGCTCCAGCCCCTCGCGATCCTCGCGCCCGGCGATCAGCGCCACTTCGCGGCGTTTCAGACTGTCATCGGTCAGGCTGATCGCCCCCGCATGATCCTGCGCTGCGATCTCGAAATGGGTCAGGCGGCCACGCAATTCGGCCGGCAGGGACAGTTCGCCCTGCGCCTGCGTTTCATCCTCGGCAAATTGCATGGGAAGGTTGGCCAGCACGCGGGGCACACCTGATGGATCGCGGCCATGGGCCTCGACAACCACATCGCGTGCACCGGTGGGCCGGGCCCGGGTTGCTGTCAGTTTCACCACACCGTCGGCCATCTGCGCCGGGGCCAGGGCCAGTATCGGGCGGGGGCTTTCATAGACGCTGACAGGGCCGCGCGCCTCGAACGCGTCCAGCAAGGCATCGCGACCGTCATGCGCCAGCCCGTCCGAGAACCAACGCGTTTCAAACGCCTCATCACCCAATTGGTCAATCGCGGTCTCGGTCATTTCGGTGGTGGCAGTCCAGGGCAGTGGCTCCAGCCCGGTCAGGCGACTGCGCCACGCTTCGGCAGACTGAAACACTGGCACTTCCGGATCACTGAGCCGCAGAATGGCCACAGGGCGCGATTGCCGTCCTGCCTCGGCCAGCATCCCGTCCAGCAATTCCCGTTGCGCGGGCCAGTCGCGGGCGCTGGCCCAGCTGGCATCAAGCGCAATCAGCAGCGGGCCGCTATCGACCTCTGCCGATCTTTCCTCCGGGTTCAGCACCGGACCGGCCAGCCCGATGATCACCGCCGCAACCGCCAGCATGCGCAACAGCAACAGCCACCAGGGCGTGCGGTCAGTCACGCTGTCATCGTCCCGCAACCCCAGCAGCAGCACCACACCGGGGAACATGCGGCGCACGGGTGCAGGGGGCACGGCACGCAGAATCAGCCAGAGGATGGGCAACGCCGCCAGTGCCAGCAACAACCATGGCGCGGTGAAACCGATGGGGCCGATCATCATCTGAGCTGCCCCCTCTCGAACGCGCCATAAAGCCACAGCAGCGCGGATTGCGCGCTGTCGGACGTGTGGTGGCACTGATATTGCCAGCCGGTCGCCAGGCTCAGCGCTGACAGCTCATCCTTGCGCGCGGCCAGACGTTCCAGATAGCGGTCGCGCAATTCACTTGCCTTGAGGGTTTCATGCGCCAGCGTGCCACCGACACTTTCGAAAATCGTGCGGCCGCGATAGGGAAATGCTTCTTCCGCCGGGTCAAGAACCTGCAGAACGATGCCCTGAATGCCGCGATCCGCCGCCTCGGTCAGCGCGGCGCGAATGGGGGCGATATCGCCCATGAAATCCGAGATAAAGAGCGCGCGACCATGCGCCATCAAACCGTTGGTGTCGGGCGTGGCGTAATCATCCGTGCCATCCTGACCCAAGGCTTCGGTCAATCGCCTGATCTGCGGCTCACCCCGGCGTGGCGGCAATGTCTGCCCGGTCATGCCCACCCGTTCGCCACCCCGAATAAGCAGCAACGATACCGCCAACGCCAACAATCGTGCACGCTCGGATTTCTGCGGTAGCTTGTCATCCGACGCGAACCGCATCGAGGCGGCATTATCGACCCAAAGCATCACGCTTTGTGCAATCTGCCATTCGCGCTGGCGCACGAACTGCATGTCGCTGCGGGCAGAACGCCGCCAGTCAATCGTGCGGCGCGAATCCCCCGGCTGCACCGGGCGATATTGCCAGAAATCATCTCCCAGCCCGGGACGTCTGCGCCCATGTTCCCCCAGCAGCACCGTCCCGGCCAGATGCTCGGCCCGCGCCAGCAAAGGCGGCAGGCGCGCGGCCTCGGCCTCGGCCCGGCTGCGGAGGGGGGCGGTTTGATTCACGCGGCGGCCTCGCTCCGGGTGATGTTTTCGACCGTAGAGGTGATCAGATCGCTCAGTGTGTCACCGCGGGCACGGGCGGCAAAGTTCAGCGCCATGCGGTGGCTGAGCACCGGCTGCGCCATCGCCGCCACATCATCGACATCGGGCACCAGACGGCCCTGCAACATCGCGCGCGCCCGCACTGTCAGCATCAACGCCTGCGCCGCACGCGGGCCGGGGCCCCAGGCCACAGCGTTGCGCACGGTTTCAGATGCGGTCGCGTCTTCGGGGCGGAAAGCGCGCACGAGATCCAGAATGACCTCCATCACCTGTTCGCCCACAGGCATGCGACGCAGTAGGTTCTGCGCCTCGATCAGCTCGGGCGCATCAAAGACCTGATGCGCCTCTTCCTCGGTCGCGCCGGTGGTGGCGATCAGGATCTCGCGCTCGGTGTCGCGGTCAGGATGTGGCACGTCGATCTGCACCAGAAAGCGGTCAAGCTGGGCCTCGGGCAGCGGATAGGTGCCCTCCTGCTCGATCGGGTTTTGCGTGGCCAGCACGTGAAAGGGTGCTGTCAGCGGACGGTCCTGCCCGGCGACGGTCACCTGGCGTTCCTGCATTGCCTGCAAAAGGGCGGACTGGGTGCGCGGGCTGGCGCGGTTGATCTCATCCGCCATCAGTAGCTGGCAGAAGATCGGGCCGGGGATGAATTTGAACGCACGAGAGCCGTCATTTCCGGTCTCCAGCACTTCGGAACCCAGGATGTCAGCGGGCATCAGGTCCGGCGTGAACTGAATGCGGTTGCCGTGCAGGCCCATCACCGTGCTAAGTGTTTCAACCAGCCGGGTTTTTCCCAGGCCGGGCAGGCCGATAAGCAATCCGTGACCGCCACACAGAAGCGCCGAAAGCGACAGGTCAACCACCCGTTCCTGGCCGATGAAACGCTTGGTAATCGACACGCGCGCCTGTGCCAGTTTGTCTTCCAGCGCCTCGATACCAGCCAGCAGATCGGCGTCATCACTCATGGCAAAACTCCTGTTGCACCTATATCATCCCGTAAGAGTGTATAGCTATGGGCGGAAATGGCAAAAGCAATGAGCAACAAATACGTCACAACACCGTCAGCAGAGGGGATTGCCGCCTCGGCGCAAGCCGCGAAGGGTAAAAACAAAGGGTTGCCGCCGGTGCATTTGTGGAATCCCGACTTTAGTGGCGACCTGGATATGCGGATCGCGCGGGACGGCACATGGTTCTATCTGGGCACGCCGATCACCCGGCCCGGGCTGGTGCGGCTGTTTTCCACGATTCTGAAGCGTGAAGGTGATGATTACTTCCTTGTCACCCCGGTTGAGAAGGTCGGTATCACCGTCGACGACGCGCCGTTCGTGGCGGTGGATTTCGAGGTGACGGGCACAGGCGGCGCGCAGGCACTGAGTTTCGAGACAAACGTTGGCGATACGGTGACCGCAGGTGCGGATAACCCGATCCGGGTGGAACGGGATGCCGACACCGGAGAGCCATCGCCCTATGTGATGGTGCGCGCCGGGCTTGAGGCGCTGGTAGATCGCAAAAGCTTTTATCGGCTGGTCGACATCGGTGCCCATCATGACAGCTGGTTCGGGCTGTGGTCTGACGGGGAATTTTTCCGCATGATCCCATCTGATGAATTGCCGGAGGGCTAGGATGATAAGCACCCCATTAGCAGTGATCGTGGGCGTGGGCGACGGGTTGTCGGCCTCCCTGGCGCGAGCGCTTTCGGGCGCGGGATATAGCCTGGTCCTCGCCGCGCGGAATGCCGAAAAGATCAAGGGGCTGGCCGCGGAAACCGGCGCCAAGACCGCGGCCATGGACGCCACTGACCCGGCCGCGGTGCGGGAGCTTTTTGACGGCCTTGCCGCCACGCCCCGGGTGGTGATCTACAACCCTTCGGCCCGGGTGCGCGGCCCCATTGCCGATCTGGACCCCGAAGAAGTGCGCCGTGCAATCGAGGTCACCGCCTTTGGCGCGTTTCTGACCGGTCAGGCAGCGGCCCGCAAGATGCTGGAGAACACGGGCGAAGTGCGCGGTACGATCCTTTTCACCGGGGCGTCTGCCGGGGTGAAGGGATTTGCCAATTCGGCCCCTTTTGCGATGGGAAAATTCGCCCAGCGCGGGCTGACGCAGGCGATGGCGCGCGAATTGCACCCGCAAGGTATCCACGTGGTATGGGTCAATATCGACGGCGGAATACGCAATCCAAAGCGGCCCGAGCGTGTGGATCCGGAAGGCAAGCCCGACAGCATGCTTTGCCCCGACGCCATTGCCCGCGCCTATCTCGGATTGATCGAACAGGACCGGTCAGCCTGGAGCGATGAACTGATCCTGCGGCCCTGGGTGGAAAGTTTTTAGCGCAGAATGGGCACCGCCGGTTGCGGCACTGGCCCGTCGCTCAGCGCGCGGGGCTTTGGCCCGCCGGTGGCCCAATCCAGCAATTCAACCGTGTGCAGAATGGGTACCCCGGTGCCCGATCCGATCTGCATCATGCACCCGATATTACCCGCCGCGATCACGTCGGGCGCCTTCGCCTCAAGCGTCCTGATCTTGCGCGCCTTCAGCTTGGCCGAAATCTCGGGCTGCATCAGGTTGTAGGTGCCCGCCGAGCCACAGCACAGATGCGGGTCAGCCGGTTCAACAATGGTAAAGCCCGCGCGTTTCAGCAGATCCTTGGGATAGGTCTTGATCTGTTGACCGTGTTGCAGCGAACAGGCGGCATGATAGGCGACGATCATGTCTTTATCGCCCCCTTCGGGCAGATCAAGCTGCATCAGAAGTTCCGAGACATCCATCGCGATGCCCGAGACCCGCGCCGCATCACCTGCCAACGCCTCGTTCCGGAACATGTGGCCGTAATCCTTGACCGTGGTGCCACAGCCGCTGGTGTTGATCACAATGGCATCGAGTCCCTGCCCGTCCATTTCAGACGCCCAGGCGCGGATGTTCTTGGCAGCGGTCGCATGGCTTTCGGATGTCTTGCCCATGTGATGGGTCAACGCGCCGCAGCACCCCGCGCCTTCGGCCACCACAACCTCGCAGCCCAGTCGGGTCAGCAGGCGGATGGTGGCATCGTTGATATCGGTATTCAGCGCCTTTTGCGCGCAGCCGGTCATCAACGCCACGCGTTTGCGCGGCGTCCCGCGTGCCGGAAAACTTTGCGGATCGTCGTTACGACTGACCGGCGGGATCACCTTGGGCGCCATCTCCAACATCGCACGCAGACGGGCATCCGGCATCAACCGGGCAAAGGGCCGCCCGATCTTGGCGCCCAGCAGCGCCAGGCGGAACCGCGTGTGATAGGGCAGAATCTTCGACAAGATCCAGCGCAACGCCCGGTCATCCCAGCGACGTTTGTAATTCTGTTCAATATATTCGCGGGCATGGTCCACCAGATGCATGTAATGCACGCCCGACGGGCAGGTCGTCATGCAGGCCAGGCAACTGAGGCACCGGTCGATATGCGTGACGGTCTTGGCATCGGGCTGGCGGTTGTTTTCCAGCATGTCCTTGATCAGATATATCCGGCCCCGCGGGCTGTCCAACTCATCCCCCAAGACCTGATAGGTGGGGCATGTCGCGGTGCAGAACCCGCAATGCACGCAAGAGCGCAGGATCTCATTCGAACGTGCTATACCGGGGTCTTGCAGCTGTTCAGGGGTAAATTCTGTTTTCATTCTTCGGCCATCATCTGTGCGGTATAAAGCCCGAACCACGGAAGGGTGGTCGCCATCGCGCCAATGGCGATGATGAACTTGCGGGCGGTGGCGGATTTCAGGCGATACTGGGCGGCAAGCGTGCAATAGGCCAGCATCACGATCCAGGCAAACCAGCTTGCGACCACCGCCGCCAGGCCGGGATAGGGGCTGGGTGCCAAGGCCGGAACGGCCCAGCGACCAAGGGCAAAGGCCGCCGCCATCAGACAGGCCGCCACGCCCATCAGTGCGGCGATACGGTGCCTGCTGGGCCGATGACGCGCCAGCACCCAAAAAACGAGCGGCCCCACCAGAAAAACCATCAAAAAGGTGATGGCCAGTTTCATGCCGCCTGCCCCATCAGGCCTGGGTTGAACAAGCCGCGCGGATCAAATTTGCGGCGCAACCCGTCCTGAAGTGCTGCGATGGCGGGGGCAAGCGGCTGGAACGCCTCGGCGCTGGTGCCACGGATCAGCGTGGCATGTCCGCCTCTCGCGGTCACGGCAGCGCGAATCCGGGTCGCGTTCAGCCCCGATCCGTCGGCGACCAGCAACCAGACCAACCCACCGCCCCAATCATAAAGCGCCTCAACCCCGGGCAAACCGGCCACGATACCGGGCGCGTCCGAAGGTTTGACCGACAGCCGCCAGACATCGCCCGCGCGCCCTTCGAACGGGACCACGTCGCGGATATAGTGCCACCCGGCACGGGTGCGTTCCGGATCGGTCTCGACCGTGAAATCGCCAAAGCCTGCCAGCAGTTTCTGCATTTCGCCCGCGCGATAGGCGACCGAGTTTTCAAACCCTTCCAGCCGGATCATGGTCACCGGCGCGCCGTCCATTCCTTTTTGCAGGTGCGCGGCACCGGTCACTTCATAGGGCGATCCAAGCGCGGCACTCAGCGCCTTAACCGCCTGCGCATCGCTCAATCCTTCCAGCAGCAGAACACCGGTCGCATGGGATTTGGGCAGCACTTTCAGCGACACTTCGGTCAGCACTCCCAAGGTGCCATAGCTGCCCGCCATCAGCTTGACCAGATCATAGCCGGTGACGTTCTTCATCACCCGGCCACCATTCTTGAGGACCTGCCCCTGCCCGTCGACGAACCGCACGCCCAGCAGATGATCGCGGCAGGCACCTACCTGAATACGGCGCGGCCCTGAAACGTTGGCCGCAACGACGCCACCGATCGTCGGCGCGCCTGTGGTGCCCAATAACCGGCGGTGATCCATCGGCTCGAACGCTAGGCGCTGCCCCTCGGCATCCAATGCCTTTTCAACCGCTGATAGGGGCGTGCCCGCGCGAACCACCAGTGTCAGCGCACCGGGTTCATATAGCTCGATCCCGGTCAGCGCGCTGGTGGACAGCACGGCGCCATTGGTCGGCGCGCCGATGGGCCGGGTGCCGCCGCCCTGAATGCGCAAAGGTCCATCCGCCTGCGTGATCAATTCGGCCAGGTCAGCCTCGGTTTCTGGGGTCAATGCTGTCATCTTTCAAAAACTTCTCCGGGGGGGTGGCTGCCGGGGCAACGTCCCTATTCCGCTGCAATCCGGCGGGTGTCAGAGGCGGCCAGTGGAAATACCTTGGCCGGGTTGAGCAACCATTTGGGATCAAAAACATCCTTCACGGCCATCTGGATATCCAAATCGCCCGGCGCGTACTGGTCATGCATCAGATCACGTTTTTCAATGCCCACACCATGTTCACCGGTCAGGCAGCCGCCGACCTCGACACAAAGCCGCAGGATGTCGGCACCGAAGGCTTCGCAGAGTTCCAAATCACCGGGCTTGTTGGCGTCAAACAGAATGAGCGGGTGCATGTTGCCATCGCCCGCGTGGAACACATTACCCACATCCAGTCCATATTCCTTGCTCATCTCGCCGATGCGTTTCAGCACATAGGGCAACTGGCTGACCGGGATCGTGCCATCAAGGCACATGTAATCATTGATCTGGCCCATCGCGCCAAAGGCCGATTTGCGGCCCAGCCATATTTTCGCGCTTTCCTCGGCCGAATTGCTTTCGCGCAGTTCGACCGGGTTATGGCTGCGGGCGATCTGCATGATGGTTTCCAGCTGTTCATCGATCTCGGCATCGCTGCCTTCAACCTCGACGATCAGCAGCGCCTCGCAATCCGGGTAGCCCGCCCCGGCAAAGGCCTCGGTCGCGCGAATGCAGGGACGGTCCATGAACTCGATCGCCACCGGCAGCACGCCCGCCTTGATGATATCGGCCACGCAGGCCCCCGCCACAACGATATCGTCGAACCCGATCAGGACGGGCCGCGCGCCTTCGGGCTGGCGCAGGATGCGCAAGGTCGCCTCGGTCACCACGCCAAGCTGGCCCTCGGAGCCGCAGATCAGGCCCAGCAAGTCCAGCCCTTCGGCATCCAGGAACGCGCCGCCGATTTCGGTCACGGTACCATCCATCAGCACCATGGTGACCCCCATCAGGTTGTTGGTGGTCACGCCGTATTTCAGGCAATGCGCGCCGCCGGAATTCATCGCGATATTGCCCGCGATGGCACATGCCAGCTGGCTCGACGGGTCGGGGGCATAGAAAAACCCTTCGGTTTCGACCGCGCCGGTCACACTCAGGTTGGTACGGCCAGACTGGACCCGGATAAAGCGGTTGTCGTAATCGGTCTCCAGCACCTCGTTCAGGCGCGCGACCCCCAGGATGACGCTATCCGCCGTGGGCAGCGCGCCGCCCGCCAGCGACGTGCCCGAACCACGCGGCACCACCGGCACGCCCATGTCATGGCAGATGCGCAGCACGTCCGACACCTCTTGGGTGGACGCAGGCAGCACCGCCAGCAGCGGCGGGCATTTATAGGCGGTCAGCGCGTCGCATTCATAAACCCGAGTCTCGCTCGGCTCGGAAATAATCGCATCCGCAGGCAGAACCGCCTGCAAACACGAGATCAATTCGGCCTTGCGGGCCATGATCTTTGGATCCGGTTTTGGCATTTCCATCTGGCAATTCCCTTAATTGGTAAAGTTTTATAACCAATTTATCCCACTGGCAAGTCAAACCTCGGCACGATATGCGTGATACATGGATCTGACAGAACGACTTTCACACTTTACCACATTGGACATCACCGCGCTGGCCCTGTTGGTCATCGGATCAATCGTAATCGGCTATATCATTGAAAACGATTTCAAAAACATGAAATCTGTCACCACCCTGATGGCCGATTACCGGCGCGAATGGATGGTGCACATGGTCACCCGCGAGCCGCGCGTTTTTGACGCGCAGATCCTGTCGATGATCCGGCAGGCAACCTCGTTTTTCGCCTCTGCCGCGATGATCGCGATCGGTGGATGCCTTGCCTTGCTGGGCAATACCGACCAGTTGATGGGCATCGCCCAGGACCTGACGCTGGAAAGCGACCCCAGCATCGTGTGGGAGCTGAAAGTGCTGGTGATCCTCAGCTTTCTGGCCAACGCCTTTTTCAAATTCGTCTGGTCCAACCGCCTGTTTGGCTATTGTGCCGTCTTGATGGGCGCGGTGCCCAATGACCCGTCCGACCCAAAGGCGCCGATACGCGCGCAAAAGGCGGGTGAGATCAACATTACCGCCTCGCGTAGCTTCAATCGAGGGCTGCGCTCGGTCTATTTTGCGCTGGCCGCTTGCGCCTGGCTGCTGGGTGCGGGCGCACTGATCGCGGCCACGGCGATGACCTGCCTGGTGCTCTTCCGGCGCGAATTCGCGTCACGCTCGAAAGAGATATTGCTGTGGCCCGAGTGTAACAACAGTGACACACAGTCGTGACTCGAATTTCTGACGCAGCCTGGTTAAATGGGGCCATGAAAAAACTCTCACTCCTACTTTTCGGTTGCCTGATGGCGCCCGCTGCCTGGGCAGACGGACCCACAATCATTGACGTCACGATCAAGAAGATCGGCATGGTCTGGCGCGTCGATGTGACCCTTGAACATGGCGATACCGGATGGGATCACTATGCCGATGGCTGGGAAGTTCTGGATGCCAACGGCAACCGGCTGGCCCATCGCGAACTCATGCACCCGCATGTCAATGAACAGCCCTTCACCCGTGCGCTCAGCGGCGTGGTATTTCCCGATGGCACCCGCGAGGTGTTCGTGCGCGCCAAGTGTTCGGTCGACGGCTGGTCAGGTGAAAAGACGCGGGTCGAGCTGAAACCCTGACCAACCCGATACCCCCTGCACCCGTAGAATGTCCTGAAGGCTCAGCCTGAACACGGGCCGGGATCTGTCATCGCGCGCTCGGCCCGGACCAGACGTTCAACCATCCGGCGGTCGACCCCACCCAGAACCGCCGTGCGGCCCACCACCAGCGCGGGCGTACCGATGAACCCGAACCGGCGGGCCAGCGCGGCGGTACGCTGCAACTGGCGCTCGGTCTTGCGTGCGGTCATGTCGCGCAACAGCCGCGCCGGATCAATCCCGACCTCTTCGGACAATTGCCGCAGATAGGGCGGCGTGGGCACCACCGGCGTCCCCATCAGACGCTCGTGAAACGCGTCATAGGCCCCTTGCGCCCGTGCGGCCACCGCGGCCCGTGCCGCAACGCTTGAAATCTGCCCCAGCAGCGGCAGGTCATGCCAGGTGACCTGAACCCCGCCTCCCTGCGCCATCTGCGCCAGCATCGGGCTGACCTGACGACAGTAAAAGCAGCGATAATCGGTGAAATAGGCGATCTGCACATGCGCCGGATCACGGGGCTGATCATCGCCCGGATCGAACAGCGCGCCGCATAGCGCCCCGTCGCTGATGGTTTGCGCGGTGCTGCCCTCATCCGAACTGCTGCCAATTCCGACAAAGGCCGTCGCCCCGCCCGAGATTGGCCCGCCCGCGATGCGGCGAAACCCCGGCACGCCGGCGACGGGTTCAAACTGCAACCCCGGCTCGGTCAGCCGCCGCAACAACGCCGTACCGCCATAGGCCGCTGCCACCACCGCCCCGAACCCGGCCAGACGCAGCAGGCTGCGGCGGGTTGTCTTTGGCGGCGGCTGATCCGGCATGGGCAACGAAAACCTCGGTAAATCGCGATAAACTTCCGCGCCACGTTGACGCCCCGGCGCGGCCATGTCCAGAGGCAGAAATCAACCCTTCGTGATCCTGAAAAAGCGGCTTTTGGCCGACCGGAAACCGCGCGCTTGTGTGCCTGCGCACAGCGTCCTACCTACAGTCCTGCAGAACAGGCCACGGTTTAGATAACGACTAACGCAGGAGAAAACATGAGCATCTTCAAGTCCTTACGTATTTCCACCGTCAGCCTTTGCCTGGCCCTGCCTGCGCTGGCCCAAACCGATCAGGCATTCAAGGAAATCGCGCAAGATGCCTTTGGCGACGTGATCGCCGAGCACGATATTCCCGGCATGGTGATCGGTGTGACAATGGGCGGTCAGCACCACATCTACACCCACGGCATGGCCTCGCGCAGCATGGGCACCCCGGTTACCGCAGACACGCTTTTTGAACTTGGGTCAATCAGCAAGACCTTTACCGCGACGCTTGCCGCGCTGGCGCATGGGCGCGGCCAACTTGATCTTTATCGCCCCGTGACCGATGCCGAACCACAGCTTGACGGCAGTGCCTTTGACCAGATCACAATCATGGATCTGGCCACACACACCACCACTGGCCTGCCGCTTCAGGTGCCGGGTGCGATCACCACCGAAGACGCACTGATCGACTGGCTGAAAGAATGGCAACCGGATGACAGCCCTATCCCGATGCGCAGCTATTCCAACATCAGCGTCGGCCTGCTGGGCCGGGTCACGGCCGCTGCTCTGGGCAGCAGTTATGCCGAGGCGGCAGAGGGAACGCTCTTTCCGATGCTGGGTCTGGAAAACACCTGGATCACCGTGCCGGATGCCGCCATGCCCAATTACGCCTTTGGCACCTCGCGCAAGGACGGTAGCGAAATTCGCGTGAATCCGGGGGTTTTCGATGCCGCCGCCTATGGCGCGAAATCATCTGCCAATGACATGCTGCGCTATCTCGATATCCAGCTTGGCAAGGTCGACATCACCCCCGAGGCGCGCGACGCCATAGCGCTGACGCAACAGGGCCAGACCAGAACCGATTATTACACCCAGGCGATGATCTGGGAGCAGTACCGCTGGCCTGCCGATCTGGATACCTTGCTGGATGGCAATTCCAGCAAGATGGCACTGGAAGGCCAACCGGTCACCCGGTTCGACCGGCCCGAACCGCCGCAGCCGAATATTTTCGTCAACAAGACCGGCTCGACCTTTGGGTTCGGAGCCTATGTTGCGATGTTGCCGGAGCAGGATATCGGTGTGGTCGTGCTGGCCAACCGGAATTATCCGAATGCGGATCGGGTCAAGGCCACGGTGGCATTGATTGAACGGCTGGACGAGCTTCGGTAATCAGGCCCTGCCGGGTGGGTGCGCGGCGTCGCGCGCCCCGAACGCCAAATCCGATCAGACTTTGCCTTCGAATTCCTTGTGCACCATCTTGCAGTCGCAATAGGGGCATTCGACCCAGCCACTATCCAGCGGGATCTGCAACCAGACACGCGGATGGCCCAGCGCCCCTTCGCCGCCATCACAGCTGACGCGGTAACTGTCCACAATCCTGATCTCGGGGGCCTCGGTCGTCATCGGGGCGTTTCCTTTTGGCTGCACTTGAACTAGGTGCGACTATGAGCGATCCATTGGGCAGGGGCAAGAGGAGCATGGGCTTGAACGCCATCGAAATACGCGGGCTGGTGAAAACCTATGGCGGTCGCCGGGGCAGCCCCGAAAAGCTGGCGCTGAAGGGGATTGACCTGGATATCCCGCGCGGATCGGTCTTTGGCCTGCTGGGGCCCAATGGCGCGGGCAAATCCACGCTGATCAACATCCTTGCCGGTCTGGTGATCAAATCCGCCGGTCAGGTCACGATCTGGGGGTTCGATCAGGATGTGAACCCGCGCCAGTCGCGCGCCTCGATCGGGGTGATGCCGCAGGAACTGAACCTTGATCCCTTCTTCACCCCGCGCGGCGCGCTGGAGGTACAGGCCGGGCTTTACGGCGTACCGAAATCCCAGCGCCGCAGCGATGATATTCTGGCGATGGTCGGCCTGTCGGACAAGGCCAACGCCTATGCTCGCACCCTGTCGGGTGGCATGCGGCGGCGGCTTTTGCTGGGCAAGGCGCTGGTGCATATGCCGCATATCCTGGTGCTGGATGAACCCACGGCGGGCGTCGATATCGAACTGCGCCAGATGCTGTGGGAAAACATCCGCAAGCTCAACGCGCAGGGCATGACCATCATCCTGACCACGCATTACCTGGAAGAGGCCGAAGAGATGTGCGACGAGATCGCCATCATCAACCGCGGCGCGCTGGTCGCCCGCGATAGCACCGCCAACCTGCTGGGCCGGCTCGATACCCGCACCATGATCATCCACCCCGACAAACCCGTGACCGCCCTGCCGGAAGCCGAGGGGCTTGAGGTGACCACCCGCCCCGACGGCGCGCTGGCGATCACCTATCAATCCGCCCAGACCCCCGCCGACGCCGTGCTGGAGGCCGTGCGCACCGCGGGTATCCGCATCCGTGACGTGAAAACCGAACAGGCGGATTTGCAGGATGTGTTCCTGGAACTGACCCGCAGCCATTGAACGACGGGCCAACCGGTCCCTTATCCGCGATCTATGCGCGCCTGATAGCAATTATTGCGCGACGACCGGACATGGATATAGGCCACATCTGGATTGGCAAAAACCTCGGCGGCGCGGTTGGCGACATCCGCGGCCTCTGTCACCGCCCCGGTGCCATAGACGATCCGGTCATTGGCCCCGTATCCCTTGAGCAGGAAATCAGGGCTTGCCTGCAAGGTCGCCGGTGTTTCCGCTCGGGTTCCAAAGCCCTCACATGCCTTGGCACAAACGAAAACCGGGCCGGTTTCGGCATAGGCATCCAGCGCCTCGAACGGGCGATAGGCGACCAATAGCATCTCGTCACCGGGCGGAATGATCGTCAGGCAATGACGGCACTGATAGCCGCCATCATCGGCGATCTGCCGTTCAGGCGGATTGCCATAAGCATCGGGCGCTCCCGTCTGATAGGCACGGGCAATCTCGGTCGGCATGGCGGTGTATCTGATCTGCATGGGGTATCCTCTCAAGTCAGGTGATACCCCATATTTGCCCATTTCACCGCCCCCGGACGACCCGGAACCTGCGCAATTATTCGCGCGCCTAGGACCGTTTGCGGCCCAGCGCCCCCAGACCAGCAATACCGGCCAAAAGCAGAAACACGCTGGCCGGAAGCGGTACCACGGGTGTCGCCAGCCCGGTGATCGTGAGGCTTATCAACGGATCATTCGGGTCCGCGTCAGACCGGCGCCCGAAAAGGGTCATCGTGCCCTTGTTCTTGAACCGCGTGGCATTGGTCTTGATCGCCGGAAACAGGGATTCGTCCCGCACCCCCGGCGGATTGAGAAAGTCGTTATGCAGCGGATCACCATACCGGAAGGTCAACAGATCGCCATCGGCCGAGCGGGACACCGAGGTTGGCCCCTTGTCGCCCTGCGCGTCGGTCAGAAAATCCACGTCAAGCAGGTTGAAACCCGCAAATCCGGTAAGCGAAAAGGCAACAATATCAAACCGCTCCGAAAACCCCCCGCTGTTGAAAGGGTCGCGAATGCGCGGGCGGAAACTCAGGGTATTGAGGGTGTTCGACAGAACCACGCGGTTCTGCACCCTATAGGTGGCCTGAAAGAAGCCTGCGCCAAAGGCTGCGTCGATGAGGTTGTCGTTGACGATAACCCCGGCCTGGTCCGGATCGGCAGCAACCGAAGTGCCGGTCGGAAAGATGACACCGCCGGGTGAAAGCGGCGCTGCGACAGCGGGCGGGCTGGTGATTGCGAATACCGCAATGGCGGCCAAAGCTCTGACGGAAAACATGAAAATACCCCTTTGATAATAAAAAAAGTAACTAAAAAGTCTCTTTTATTACCATGAAAACAGGGTTTTTCAAAATGAGCGCGCCAGTTTTCGCCTAATACAGGCCGACCCGGTACAAGCGCGCCGGGGGCTACCCTTTGCCGGCATCGTTCCTTGACTTGATCAACGCTTCGATTTCACCCAGCCGGTTCAGAACCTCATCGCGGTAGGTATCGGTGCGCTCGTTATTCTCCTCGTGATGCGCGTCCTGCATCGAGTTCACGATCAAACCCACAAGCAGGTTCACCACCGCAAAGGTCGTGATCATGATGAAGGGCACAAAGAACATCCAGGCGTAGGGATAGACCTCCATCACCGGGCGCACGATCCCCATCGACCAGCTTTCCAGCGTCATTATCTGGAAAAGCGAATAGCCCGACCGCCCCAGCGTACCGAACCATTCCGGGAAACTGGCGCCGAAAAGTTTGGTCGCCATCACCGCGCCGATGTAGAAAATCACCCCCATCAGCAGGAAGACAGACCCCATGCCGGGCAGGGCATTGACCAGCCCCTCAACCACCCGCCGCAGTGACGGTGCGACCGACACAACGCGCAGCAGCCGCAGAATACGCAAGGCCCTCAGCACGCTCAGACCCTGCGCCGAAGGCACCAGCGAAATGGCGACAATCACGAAGTCGAAGATGCTCCAGCCGCGCCGGAAAAATGCGAAGCCCCGCGCATATAGCTTCAGCGCGATCTCGATGACGAAAACGCCCAGACAGATCGCATCCAGCAGCAGGATCAGCGACCCGGCGCGCGCCATCACCACGTCCGAGGTCTCAAGCCCCAGAATGACGGCATTGAACAGGATCACACCAAGGATGAAATTCTGCACCGCAGGCCGATCGACAAAATTGGCCACACGGTCACGAGAGGTCAGGGGGGAAAGCGTGCTATTTTCGGTCATGCTCGCGGATATGGGGCACGAAAGCCGCCGTGGCAAGATCGCACGCCCCCGCACGTGCCAATTCCTGCCGTCATGACGCTACCTAAATGCGTGCTTTCCCGGCAGTCAGCCCGTCAGAATGCTGCTGACCTTCAGCGCCCGCTGCGCGTTCCCCTCGACCTTCAGCTTGCCCGACATATAGGCCATGACCGGGTTTTGCTCTCCCGACAGGATATCGCGAAAAACCGCATCGCTGGCGATCAGCACCACATCCGCGTCATCATCGCCCGCGCGGGCACCTGCCTCGTCCAGCATCACGCTGCCTTCGCCGGTGATCACCAGTTTTGCCGTACCCCTGATCTGACCTTCCGCCTTGGCTTGCAGATTGTCGATATAGGCCTGAACCACGTCACTCATACACGTATCCTCATTCATTCGAAGTTAGTCGCCAGCATCATGTGCCGCCCCGTGGTGATCAATCGCAACCTCACGTCATTTCCATCCAGAACGTACGGGACGTACGCAAGATGCGCGGATCACCCCGATTTACGTACGGAACACGCGTACGGACCGTACGGAGTGTACGAAAGTCACCAGCGTTTCAGCGCGTCTTCATCCTCGTCCCGCGCGGCGACCCAATCGGCATCCTTGTCCGAGACCTCTTTTTTCCAGAACGGCGCACGGGATTTCAGGAAATCCATAAGGAATTCAGCGGCTTGAAAGGCATCAACCCGGTGGCGTGACGCGGTAGCGACCATCATGATCATATCCTGCGCTTTCAGCGTGCCGTGCCGATGGATGATCAGAATATCCCCTAAATTCCAACGGCTTAACGCCTCGTCAGCGATCTTTTTCAGCGCCTTTTCCGTCATGCCGGGATAATGCTCGATTTCCATCGCGTGCAAATCGCCCTCACCCAGATCGCGGACCACACCGGTAAACGTGACGACCGCTCCCATACCCTGTTGACGTTCGGCAAAGGCGTTGGCCTCAACACCAAGGTCAAACGGGTCTTTCTGCACCCGGATATCCATGTGCTAACCCCCTGTCATTGGAGGGAAAAAGGCAACTTCGCGGGCGTTTTTCAGGGGGGCATCGAAATCGCTCAGCTCCTGATCAATGGCCACCCGCAACGCGCTCAGATCGGCGAATGCCGCCGCGTAGCGCGGCTCGCGGGCGCGCAATTCGTTAACAAGCGCCATCACCGTGGCGGGATTCGTGTCAATTTTTTCCTTGGGATGTCCGATCCGTTCCCGAACCCAGGCGAAATAAAGCACGTCCATCAGCGCTCATCCTTCAGGTAAGGTATTGATTTATTGAAGTAATCAAAGCCCGTAATGAATGTCAGCGCAGCCGCGATCCAAAGCAGCCAAAGCCCGATAAACCCGGCCCATTCCATGCCGCTCAGTTTCCATTTCAGGCCCAGCACATCTTCTTCCCGGCCTTCCAGAATGTCGATTACCATCGTCTCATCCATGCCAAAGACCGACATTCCAAAGTAATGTTCGAACACGCCTTGGGAAAAAAGTACAGCGATTGCAATCATTTGCGCGGTGGTTTTCCATTTCGCAAGTTGGGTCACCTTCAACGTGCCCGCGGTATCGCCCAAATATTCCCGCAACCCCGAGACAAAAACTTCCCGAAACAGAATCACCGTCGCCGGCAACACCAACCAAGGCGAATAGCTGGAATACCCCACGATCACCATCAACGCGATCACCACCATTGCCTTATCGGCAATCGGATCCAGCATCGCCCCCAGCTTGGTCTCTTGCTTCCAACTGCGCGCCAGATGGCCGTCGAACCAGTCGGTGATTGCCGCTCCGACGAACAGCAACAAGGCAAACCAATCGGCGTAAGGTCTTGTAAAATATAGAAACATCACGGCAACGCCCGGCGCCGCAAGAAGCCTGAAAACCGTAAGGATATTCGGGATCGTCAATGTCATGAATCGGTTCTACCCGCATCTTTGCGTAAGGGAAAGCATCGCCGGTTCAGCCTTTTTCATGAAAGAAATCATAAACCTTCTGCGCCAACGCCTCGGACACACCGTCAACTGCCTTGAGATCCGACAGATTGGCACGGCTGACCGCCTTGGCCGACCCGAAATGCGCCAGCAAAGCGCGCTTTCGCGCAGCCCCCACGCCAGGCACCTCATCCAGTGGATTGGCAATCGCGGATTTGGCGCGTTTCGCCCGGTGTGTCCCGATGGCAAAGCGATGCGCTTCGTCCCTAAGTCGTTGAATAAAATACAGAACCGGATCATTTCGCTGCAGTGCCATTGGACGCTTGCCAGTTCGGTGAAACTCTTCCTTGCCGTGATCCCGGTCCACCCCTTTGGCCACGCCAACCATCGGGATACCCTCAACCCCCATTTCACGCATGATGCTGGCCACGGCGCTTACCTGCCCTGCACCGCCATCAATCAACAGCAGATCAGGCCAATGCCCCTGATCCCGCTCGGGATCTTCCTTGAGCAGCCGTTTGAACCGTCGGCTCAGTACTTCCTTCATCATCCCGAAATCGTCACCCGGTGTCAGATCGTCACCTCGGATGTTGAACTTGCGATAGCTGTTCTTCATCAACCCCTCAGGGCCTGCGACGATCATAGCGCCCACCGCATTCGTGCCCTGAATATGGCTGTTATCGTAGACCTCGATACGCTGTGGCGGACCTTCCAGATCGAAGGCTTCTGCCAATCCTTTCAGGAGCCTGGCCTGGGTCGCGGTTTCGGCCATCTTGCGTCCAAGGCTTTCGCGCGCGTTGCGTGCGGCCCCATCCACCAGCTCAGCTTTTTCGCCGCGTTTGGGCACAAGAATTGCGACCTTGCGACCCAGTTTACCACTTAGCGCGTCCTGCATCAGGTCGGCATTTTCAATGGGATGCGACAGGATCACCTGACGGGGCGGCTCTTTGGTATCGTAAAACTGGCCGACGAATGCCTCCAACACCTCGGCCTCCTCGACATCTGCGCCAACACGCGGATAGAAATCGCGGTTGCCCCAGTTCTGTCCCGCCCGGATAAAGAACACCTGGACGCAGGCCTGGCCGTTTTCCAGATGCAGCGCCACGATATCGGCCTCGGTCACTGTGCGCGGGTTGATACCCTGATTGGTCTGCACCTGGGTCAGCGCCTTGATCCGATCACGCAGGGTGGCAGCGCGTTCAAACTCCAGCGCCTCGGAGGCCTCGGCCATTTGTGCAGCCAGCTTCGCCTGAATTTCCGTCGACCTACCAGAGAGATAACGTTCTGCATCAGACACGGAGGCCGCATATTCAGCCTTCGAGATATGGCCGACACAGGGCGCGGTGCAGCGTTTGATCTGGTATTGCAGACACGGTCGCGTACGGCTTTCGAACATCGCATCGCTGCAATTGCGCAACAGGAATACTCGCTGCAATTGGGCCAGGGTGCGATTGACGGCCCCCGCCCCTGCAAATGGCCCGTAATACGCGCCTTTTTCCTTTTTGGCGCCCCGATGTTTCTTGATCATCGGAAAGTCATGCGCCTTGGTCACCAGAATATTCGGAAAACTTTTGTCATCGCGCAGCAGCACGTTGAAATGCGGCTTGAGCTGTTTGATCAGATTCTGCTCCAGCAACAGCGCTTCGGTTTCCGTCTTGGTCGTAAGGAACATCATCGACGCGGTTTGCGAGATCATGCGGGCGATCCGTCCAGTATGCCCGGTGGGCCGCGCATAACTGGAAACACGTGCCTTCAGGTTGCGGGCCTTGCCCACGTACAGCACCCGCGCCTGCGCATCGAGCATGCGATACACACCCGGAGAAGCGTCCAATGTCCTGAGGTAGGACTGGATTACATCATGACCGGTTTTCGGCGAATTTTGCTGTGCTGTGTCTACCATATTCTTTCGGGTATGATTCTCTGCTTTGGCTGCAACCATATCGCGGGAGGGGCAAGAGGAAACCTTTCCACGGTTCATGTGGATAAGTCTGAAGATAACTTTCCGTGATCAGGAAATTTTCGTTATTTATTGCTCACTTCCTTGATTTGCCTATTTTTTAGGCACTTTTTCAACTCTTTGATTTATAACATTAAAAATCTTCTGAAACGCCAAAATATTGAAAACATTAAATCTTTTGTAACAAGAAGTTAAATTGTGTGTCACAGGTGCAAAACTCAGGGTTGAGGCAAAGATTCACTCAACACCCAGCACATCAGGTGTCTGCCATCCCAAGTGCTGTCCGCCATCGGTACAGATCAATTGCCCCGTCACAGATGGCGCGTCCAGCAGGTATCCCATGGCGGCAATGATATCGCTTTCATTTGCGCCGCGTTGCAGGATCGTAGCCTGCCGCTGCCGTTGGAAATGGCTGTCGCTTTGACGATGGCCCTGCAATGTGGGGCCCGGGCCGATCGCATTGACACGCACACGGGGGGCAAGCGCCTGCGCCGCCGTCTGAGTCAGGGTCCAGAGGCCTGTCTTTGCCAGGGTATACGTCATGAATTCGGGCGTCAGCTTGCGCACACGCTGGTCAATCATATTGATGATAAGACCCTGAGCCACAGGCTCTCCCGCGTCATCCAGCGTAGGGTCCGGCACATCCGCAGCCATTGCCTGCGTCAGGACGAACGGCACGCGAAGGTTGCTTTCCATATGCCGGTCCCAGCTGGTGCGGGTGGCAGTGGAAAGTGTGTCATATTCGAAGATCGAGGCGTTATTGATCAGCGTGGTCAGCGAACCGCCCAGTGCTTGGGCGGCACGCGGTACAAGCGTGGCGACTTGAGCGTCATCCAACAGATCAGCTTCGAGCGCCACGGCTTTGCGACCCATCGCCTTGATCTCGGCCACAACGTCCTGCGCCGCAGCGCCAGACGTTGCGTAATGTACGGCCACGTCATGCCCGCGTCGAGCCAGATCTATCGCCATGGCGCGGCCCAACCGTTTGCCTGCGCCGGTAACCAATGCCCGCGTCATCGCGCACCTCCGTTCAGATCAGCACATAGGTGATATAGACCAAATATAACCCGGTCAGAGCGATCCCCCAGGTTCGTCCGATATCTTGTTTGAAAATGACAAACGGGATCAACATCAAAGAAGCACCGAGCATCACCCAAAGATCAAATTGCAAGAATTGCGGATCTACAGGTATGTGCCCAACAAGCGACGTGATGCCGATAATAGCCAGCAGGTTGAACATGTTCGAACCGATAACATTCCCCAACGCCACATCGGCTTGACGTCTGAGTGCCGCCATGACCGTGGTTGCAAGCTCTGGCAGCGAAGTGCCGACGGCAACCAAGGTCAAGCCGATGACCGCGTCACTGACACCATAGCGCCGCGCGATGATCGACGCGTTATCAACCAGAAGATCGGCCCCCAAGGGCAGACCGATCAGGCCAAGGATCAGAAAGACAATGATCTGCCACCAGGGCATATCAGGATCAGCACCTTCGACATCTTCACCCTCTTCGGCATCGGCCAACGCCATCGCTGCCATTTCGCGGCGATGCCGGTTCGCATCCCGGAACGCGTCACCAAGCACGAAGGCCAAGGCGGTCAACAGGATCAGACCCGAAATAAAGGTGAACTCACCAGTGAAGGCGAGAGCAATGAAAAGCAGCGTTGCTGCCATCATGAAGGAATAGGTCTTGCGGCATTTGCAACCGCTTGTATGCAGGCTGGCCAGCAATGCAGGCACCCCCAGGACCAGCAAGACATTTGCAGTGTTCGAACCAATCACATTACCAAGCGCGAGGCCCGGTTTATCTTCCAGAACAGCATTGATCGAAATCAGCAACTCAGGGGCGGAGGTGCCAAAGGCCACGATTGTCAGGCTGACGATCAGGGCTGGAATGCCCACCCGAAGGCTGAGGTTGACCGCTCCCTTGACCAGCGCGTCCCCTGCTAAGAGCAGGATCACGAGGCCCAGGCCAGCAAGCAACCAAGGGATCATTTACGCGCCCCTTTCTGGCAGGCACAGGGACCCTTTCCAATACGAAACCGCCCGCATTTAGGGCATTTCGCAGACGCCAGTTTTTGCTGCCCGGGAAAACGCAGCTTTCCGAACATCGCCAGTACGCCCATGGCCACGAGAAAGAGTATGACAATCTTTATGATCACGTCAGAGCCCGAACCGCGCGTAGTCGGCGCGTTCTTCGATTGCCGCGATGGCGTCTTGCGCCATGGTCGACCCGAAACGTTGCAACAAACCACGCTTGCGACCGTAATTGGCAAATTGCACCTTGTCGCCGTAAAGCTCTTTCAGCTTGGGTACCAGATGGCCAATACCGTCCACCAGACCCAGTTCTATCGCGCGGCGACCCAACCAGAATTCGCCGGTGAACAGATCCTGCTTGTCGGTCAGGCGATCTCCGCGCCGTGCCTTCACATGATCGGTGAAGGCATCGTGCAACTGCTCCAGAATGTTCTTCAGGCGGGCAACATCCTCGGGCTTTTCAGGCTGGAACGGGTCCAGCATGCTTTTGGATTTGACCGATGTATGAACCCGTCTCTCAAGACCTTGACGGGCCAGAAAAACCGGCGCACCAAACCCGGCTGCAATCACACCAATGGATCCCACGACCGATCCGGGATCAACCCAAATATCATCTGCCGCAGTCGCCAGCCAATAGCCGCCAGAGGCTGCAACGTCTTCGACAAAGGCATGCACCGGGATGGCTTTTTCCTCGGCCAGGCGCCGAATGCGAGCCGCGATCAGCGAAGATTGAACGGGCGAACCACCCGGCGAATTGATGACCAACGCCACCGCCACGGGCTTGCCGCGCTTGAAGGCCTTTTCGATCACCGGCGTCATCGTTTCTTCGCTCAGTTGCGCACGGCTACCAGCACCAATGGACCCGGACAAACGGATCACGGCGACTGTGGGGTCAGATTTTACAAATGGGATCCAGCGTTTCATGAAGCCCGATGTAGAATGCCGGTGCCCTACAAACAAGGCAACAAGTCGCACGCAAATGCATAGTTGCCTAAAAAGTTATGAGCCAAGGGCAAATAAGTCACGCCAGATCAAGGATGTTTCATGACTTGATGCGGTATCCCGTCTTGAAAATGAACCAGATGATGGCTAGGCAAATTCCGGTGAAAACGGCGATTGCCAGCAGGCTGAACCCGATCGCCACATCCGCGGTGCCAAAGAATGACCAGCGGAAACCCGAAATCAGGTAGACTACAGGGTTGAACAAAGTGATCGTTTGCCAGACCGGCGGCAGCATCGAGATCGAATAGAATGAGCCACCAAGGAAAACCAATGGGGTGATCACCAAGAGTGGGATCAATTGCAATTGCTGAAAGTTCTTTGCCCAAATGCCGATAATGAACCCAAAGAGTGAAAACGACAGGCAAGTAAGAACCAGAAACGCCATCATTGCCCAAGGGTGCTGAATATCGAGATCGACGAAAAACTCGGCCGTGATCAGGATGACCACACCGATGAAGAGCGACTTGGTCGCCGCTGCGCCGACATATCCCATCACGATCTCAAGGAAATTCACCGGAGCCGAGAGCAGCTCGAAAATCGTCCCAATGAATTTCGGAAAGTAGATTCCGAACGATGCGTTGCTGATAGATTGTGTCATGACCGAAAGCATGATCAGCCCAGGTACGATAAACGCACCATAGGTAACCCCATCAACCTGATCTATACGGCTGCCGATGGCGGCCCCAAAAACCACAAAATAGAGCGAGGTTGAAATGACAGGTGACAGAAAGCTTTCCATCAGCGTGCGGAAAAACCGCTTCATCTCGTAGATGTAGATCGCCTTGATTGCAGGAAAATTCATGCTGCATCCTCCTGAACAAGACCAACGAATATCTCTTCCAGGCTGCTTTGCGTGGTTTGAATATCGCGCAGCGACAGTCCCTCTTTCGCCAGTGCTTGCAGCAAGCGTGTGATCCCGGTCCCCTCGCCGCGGGTGTCATAGTGGTAACTCAAACTCGCCCCGTCCGCGGTCAGTTCCAGATCATAATCTGACAATGCGTCTGGTACCGCTTTGACCGGTTCCTGAAGGTCGATTCGCAGCGTCTTTTTGCCCATACGCGCCATCAGCGATGCCTTCTCCTCGACCAGGAGCAATTCACCTTTTGAGATCACCCCGACGCGGTCAGCAATCGCCTCTGCCTCTTCGATGTAGTGCGTTGTCAGAATAATGGTCACGCCATCGGCCTTCAGCCCTTCGACGATTTTCCACATATCTTTGCGCAGCTCGACGTCAACACCCGCCGTAGGCTCATCCAGAAACAACACCCTTGGTTCATGGCAGAGCGCCTTGGCAATCAGAACGCGGCGCTTCATCCCGCCAGACAATTCCATGATCCGGCTGTCCTTTTTATCCCAAAGCGAAAGCTGCCGCAGGATACGTTCGATCAAAGTATCGTCGCGTTTTTTACCAAAGAGACCCCTGGAAAATCGGACAGTGTTCAGCACTTTTTCAAATGGTTCCAATGCCACTTCCTGTGGCACCAGACCGATCAGTTGCCGGGCGCCGCGAAAACCCGTCTGGATATCAAATCCGCCCACGCTTGCCGACCCTGAACTAGGTGTTGTTATCCCGCAAAGGGTAGAAATTAAGGTTGTTTTCCCCGCGCCATTGGGGCCGAGAAGCGCCAATATCTCGCCCTCTTCGATGTTCAACGTGACACCTTTTAGTGCCTCGAAGCCACCTTTGTAGACCTTGCGCAAATCATTGACTTCGACAATGGGCATTTTGACATCCTTCACGTGATCCGCGAGACCCTATGTCATTCACGAAGCCGTGAAAATGCCAGATTGGAGCAGAGAAGGCTCTGCGCCCATGCACATAGTTTCAGCTGATAAGGCGCTTGAGCCAGCCCTTCTTCTCCGCCTCAGGTTCACCTTCTTCCTCGGAGGGGCCTTCAAGCACTTCCTCGAAACGAGCAAAAAACTGGTCCGCCATTTTCTTGGCGAATCCATCCACGATGCGGCTGCCCAACTGTGCCAGCTTACCGCCAACCTTGGCCTCAACATCATAGATCAGGCGTGTGCCGGTTTCGCTGTCTTCTAACCTGACATCAGCACCGCCCTTGGCAAAACCCGCCGCACCGCCTTTGCCTTCGCCACTGAGGGTCAGGCTTTCACCTTCCACCATGTTAGAAAGAGTGACAGACCCTTTGAAAGTGGCTTTGACCGGGCCGACCTTCTGCACCACAACGGCCTCGAACCCATCTTCGGGTGTGCCGCTCACCTCTTGTGCGCCGGGCACACATTCCTTCAGCATTTCAGGACTGAGAAGTGCTGCCCAAACGGTTGCACGATCCACTTTGATGTCTCGTTCATCACTCATCTTCATGGAACAGCCCTTTCGTCTGATTTTCCAGTCATTCTACTGCGCCAGCAAAAGTCTGAAAAGTCGCAAACCGGCGTGACCGCTATAGACAAAAGTGGTAGTGCCCGCTGGAAAGGAACCCCGATGACGGTAGAGACAAGACTTCAGAACCCGGCATTGGGCATCGGATTCATTCTGATTGGTATTCTGGCGATTTCCATCAACGACATGTTGATCAAGCTGTTGTCGGGCGGGTATCCCCTGCACCAAATGGTATTCACCCGGTCGATGATCGGGATTTTTTTCAGCCTGATACTGGTTCAGCTTGAGGGTGGATGGCAAATACTGCGCACCAAAACGCCCGGGCTGCATATTTTGCGCGGTGTGATGCTGGTGACGGCCAACCTCACCTTCTTTTCGGCTCTAGCAGTATTGTCGCTTGCCGAGGCAACGGCGATTTTCTTTATCGGCCCGCTGCTGATCACATTGTTAAGCATTCCAATCCTGGGAGAAAAGGTTGGCCCGTTGCGCCTTGGGGCGGTTGTTGTCGGCTTCATCGGAGTCTTGATCATGACCCGTCCCTGGCAGAGTGGCGAAGCGCGCGAAGTGTCACTTTTGATTTACCTGCTTCCGATCCTGGCCGCGCTGACTTACGCGATCAATCAGGTTCTGACCCGCAAATTGGGCGCCACAACAAAGGCATCGGTGCTCGCGGCTTATTTGCAAGGTCTCTTCATCATCGTCAGCCTGGGATTCTGGGCCGTTGCAGGCGATGGCCGTTATGCAGAAGGGTTAGAAAATGAAAGTCTGATCTTTCTCCTGCGCGCCTGGGTTTGGCCAAAGGGGCAAGATCTTTACCTGTTTTTTGGGCTTGGACTGAATTCAGCAATCATAGGTTACACATTGGCACAAGCCTATCGGCAAGCGGACGCTGCAACGATCGCACCGTTCGAGTATCTGGGATTGCCGCTTGCGGTCTTCTGGGGCTGGTACATGTGGGGTGACCTGCCAGACATGATTATCAATGCCGGTATCGCGCTTGTGCTGGGTTCGGGGATTTTCGTATTTCTGCGTGAACGGCAAAAGAAACTGCGCGATCTGGCGCACAAAGATACCCATCGCCGCTTCTGATCTCCCTTTCGCGCGAACCGCGCCCATCCTAGAGTTCGGCAAAAGATCGGAGGGTTCATGATGTTGCAGGGGACACGAATAATCGAGATTGAAGGGCTGGGTCCCGGTCCCTTTGCGGCAATGCTGTTGGCCGATCTAGGCGCCGAGGTGATCGTTATTCATCGTCCCGGCCCTGCTCCGGAAATTACAGGCGACCCCAGTATACTTGACCGGGGTAAGAAATCCGTCACGCTTGATCTCAAAGATGGCAAAGATCTGGCAGCGGCGCGTGCATTGATCAACTCTGCCGATGCGATGATCGAAGGTTTTCGCCCAGGCGTTATGGAACGTTTAGGGCTTGGTCCCATAATCTGCCTCGCCGACAATCCCAAACTGGTCTATGGCCGCATGACGGGATGGGGCCAGGACGGCCCACGCGCCTCGACGGCCGGACATGATTACAATTACATCGCCACCTCCGGCGCGCTTTGGTACACGTCCCTGCCGGGTACGCCACCGATTGCGCCGGCAACACTTGTGGGTGATATCGGCGGCGGCGCGCTTTATCTGGTGGCCGGCATTTTGGCCGGGCTGCTGAGTGCGGCGCGCACTGGCAAGGGCACCGTTGTCGATGCTGCAATTGTCGACGGATCGGCCCACATGATGACCCTATTGATGGCGATGCAGCCCGCGGGTAATCTGAAGATGCAACGCGGCCAGAGTCTCTTGGACGGCCCGCATTGGTCGCGCTGTTATGCCTGCGTTGATGGCCATTTTCTGAGCGTTCAGTGTCTGGAGCCAAAATTCTATGCCGAGTTTTTAAGCCTGATGGGATTGGATAACGATCCGCGTTTTTCTGAGCAATTTGACCGCTCGCTTTGGCCGGACCAAACCGAAGCAATGGCAAAGATTATCGGGTCAAAACCCATTGCCCACTGGCGCAATCTCTTTGATGGATCGGATGCCTGTGTCGCACCCGTTCTTTCCCCAGAGGACGCCGCTCAAGAGATGCATATGTCGGAGCGGGATGTCTGGCAAAGAGTTGATGGGCGTTTGCAACCCGCTCCGGCCCCACGCTTTGACGGGCAGTCGGGTGAAATCGTCGCCCCACCCAGGCGTGGCCAGCATACGGAAGAGATATTAGCGGAGTTACACAGCAGATAGCGGCATCAAAACTCTTTTCCTGATCGGCCATTCACAGATTGGGGATCGAGTTCGCATTCTCTCTCGCACCCACTTTCATCTCTTGTTAACGTGGTGCTCATGCGTGTGTTGCTTCTTCTGTTACTGACCCTCTCCGCTTGTGGCCGGCCCTTGACCCCGGCCGAAAAAAGCTTTGCGACACAGATACATGGACCCACTATAGACACATCACGCATCAGAGCGATCCATGGTTCACCAGTTGGATCGGTAACATATCAGCGTCCCAAGCGCCCCCGGCTTGCATGCCGCGAACTGATACTTCCAGAGCCGAAGACAGAAATGGTAACGGTTGGTCCAGTCGCAATGGTCGTCCACAACAAGGTCTTCTATGCGCGCGACTGGTATCTTGAGGATTACCTTGAAAACTATCCACAAGAATTGAACCTTTTGACCGCGATGCTATTTGCCCATGAAGTTACACATGTATGGCAATGGCAAAACCGGGCGACGACCGGCTACAGCCCAATACGTGCAGCGCGCGAGCATCAAGGCGGCGCAGACCCCTACCTCTACGATATAAATACAAAAACTGACTTTCTGGACTATGCGTATGAACAACAGGCCAGCATCGTCGAAGAATATGTTTGCTGCGCGACGCTTGACCCGAACGCCGCCCGTACGAAACGACTTGAAGCATTGTTGAAGGGAGCTTTCCCGATGCAGAAATTGAGCATACCGGAAACCGTTTACTTGCCTTCTGAAGAGGCGAATATCCGAGGTATTTGCAGCCAGCAACCGGAGGGCGCCGGGTGACCTTTGTTGCTGACAATCAATTTTCTCTGCTCATGGCGTTCTTTCTGGCAGGCCTGATCGGCACTGCAATTATTTTTCGTAAACCAGCAGGTCACCGTGCCTGGCTGATGGCAGACCTCATCTGGGTCGTGCTGGGTGGGTTCGGCGCGTTGGTGGCCGTTTTGGCAGGTATCTACAAGGCCGACAGCGGCCGTATTGATCGCCAGATCGACATCGCCTATGCCGCCACATCCGCCTTCGACAAGGATGCTGCCCGCTTTCGCTTGACCTATTGTGAAAATCTACAGACCGGAAACATTTCGACACTCTGCGACAAGGTCGATTTCTTGTCGGCGTCAACCGCAGAAAACGCGGAACTGCCCCTATTCATCGCCGTAACGGATGAGGTCGCACCGCTAAGTGGGCTCAACTTCATCGTGCGCGGCATGGAAAGCGATGACCAGGTGCAAGCGATGGTGGAGAAGGCAGACAGTTTTGATGCCGGACAGTTTTTAACTTTCGCCCCGCTCGACCAAGATACGATCCCGGCGATGGAGGCCTTACGCGGGACCAATCCCGCCATTGCAGCAGATTTTCAGATCATCGCACAAAGTTACAACGATTTGGTAGCACAGGTCGGCAAGCTGAAAGATGAGTGGGAGTTCTTGCAAGCCAATTCCCATATCCTCGTATTGCAAATTATCGCGCTTTGTTTGGTGAGTTTCGCGGCGCCCTTTCGACTGGGTAAATCCATTGTGGAATTACGCCGGGGCAGCTAACGCTGAATGCTCTCAAGATACGCAAGCAATGCTGCCAATGGTCGTGGTGTCGGTGTGAGCACACCATCGCCCACATCCAGAGGCACAGTATCCCCTTGCAATAGCAAACCAAATTCAGGCATCTCGCTACCCGGCAATCCGGTTCGGTCATAACCGTCGATCACCGATAGCACCCGCGCCTTGGGGAAAACCCCATCCTCTGTCAATTGCGTCAGATCCGCGGGTGGTGGTGAATACGACGCAGCCCAAGGCCCATTCCCCTTGCCTGTTGCGCCATGGCATTGCGCACAGTTATCTGCATAAAGCGCCTGACCTTCAGGGGCTTCCGGCATCGAAACTGTCGTGCACGCCGCAACAACAGCTAAAATCCATAGAAATCTTAGATGCTTCATACCTGTCCTCCTACGTCGATCCTTTCATGAATCAACGCGGAGCAACTTGATCTGACTCAAAGAAAATATGTGACGTCGACGCAGAACTGACGAAGACAGCTGCTGTTATTTCTTGAGCCTGCGCAGCCCTTCATTTTTGCAAATCTGGTCACCTTCAGCGATCGTCATACCCGGAGGTATCGAAATCGCCTCATCCCAAATGACCTGCCGGTGTGTATAAAGTTGGCAGACCACCGGACCTTTCGGGGAAGACAGTTTGACCGGGGTCGTTTCATACTTAACCGGATCAACACTACAGCCTGCCAGTACCAAAACAGCTGCACAGCCCAGGAACGGCGTCACTTTTGACAATTTAGACATCTCGATTCTCCACTCTTTATACTCAACGCCGCATTGCGGAATTCGCTTAACGGTTCAGGCGGCAGTTCTGTACGCGCCTATAGGACTATGATTTACGAATTGTTAACCACGGTCATATTGTGTTTTCTTACCAACCGGCCTTTTACCCCACCAACTTGCCCGCTAAGGCGTTGTCGATCAACTGGATCGTTTCATCCACCCCGTAAAGTGCAATAAATCCGCCGAAACGCGGCCCCTGACTTGCGCCCAGAAGCACCTCATACAGCGCCTTGAACCAGTCACGTAGCGGATCAAACCTTTCGCGGCCACAGGCAAAAACGATCCCCTGAAGTTCTTCCGCATCCAGCCCACCAGCCCAATCTGCCAATTGTGCCCGCAAATCTTTCAACGCTTCACGCTCCAAGTCGCTTGGCAAGCGATAGGTTTTCGTGGGTTTTACAAAATCATTGTAATAGCGCACGGCAAAACCAGCGGCGTGATCCATGTCGGGATTGGATTCCGGATTGGCCTCGGGCGCATAACGCTGGATGAACCCCCACAACTGGTCCTTATCCTCAGCCCCGGCAACAGAGGCAAGGTTCAGCAGCATCGAGAATGGCACGACCATACGGCTTTCGGGAACATCCCCGCCGTGAATATGCCAAACGGGATTGTTGAGCTGTCCCTTGGCTTCCTGTGTCGGATACGCGCGCAATTGTTGATGATATTCATCCACCGCCTTCGGGATCACGTCAAAGTGCATCCGCTTGGCGGTCTTGGGCTTTTGGTACATGAAATAGGACAGGCTTTCAGTCGCCGCATAGGTCAACCATTCGTCGATCGAAACACCGTTACCGGATGATTTCGAAATCTTGTGCCCCTGATCATCCAGAAAAAGCTCATAGGTGAAATGTTCGGGCGCCTTCTGACCAAGGATTTCACAGATGCGGTCATAGATCGACGTATTGGTCGAATGATCCTTGCCATACATCTCGAAATCGACACCGAGTGCCGCCCACCGGGCGCCGAAATCAGGCTTCCACTGCAATTTCACATTGCCACCAGTAACAGGCAGCGTCATCTCCTGCCCGTCTTCATCGTCAAAGGTTATGGTGCCATCTTTGGCATTCACCTCTTTCATTGGCACATAAAGCACTTTGCCGGTTTCAGGATGAATTGGCAGGAAGATTGAATACGTCTGCTGGCGCTCTTCGCGCAGGCTTTTCAACATAACCGTCATAATATCGTCATAGCGCTCAGCAGCGCGCAACAGTACCTCGTCAAACCGACCTGAACGGTAGAAATCGGTGGCGCTGATAAACTCATATTCGAACCCGAACGTGTCCAGAAACCGCCGCAGCATGGCATTGTTATGGTCGCCAAAGCTGTCATGCGTCTCGAACGGATCTGGCACGCTGGTCAGTGGTAGTTGCAGGTATTGTTGCAGTTTTTCAGGATTGGGCACATTGCCCGGCACTTTGCGCATGCCATCCAAATCGTCCGAGAAACAGATCAACCTTGTCGGAATATCCGAAATCAATTCGAACGCACGCTTGATCATCGATGTGCGCGCGACCTCGCCAAACGTACCGATATGCGGCAGGCCTGACGGACCATAACCCGTTTCAAACAGGACATATCCCTTTTCCGGTGGCGCTTTCTGATAGCGTTTGAGAACGCGGCGTGCTTCTTCAAAAGGCCAGGCTTTCGATTGCATTGCGGCGTCACGCAGATCAGACATTCGGGATACTCCGGTTTTCCTGGCGCATTCGTCGCGCCAAGGCTAGTGCGCTTCCTATTGCTCACCGGGCTGACAGTCAATATTCTGCACCGCAACAACGCATTGCAAAGGACATCCGATGACCGAACAAATCCAGCATCCCCTGACACCTCAGGACTGCCTTGTCGCGGTGATGATCGCTGTTTCTGCCTCGGATGAGAACATCCGCATTTCCGAACTGGTCAAGATTGAGGTTGCCGTAAACAACCTACCGGTCTTTGCCGGCTATGACCTTGATCGGATGCGGGTGATGTCACAAACCGTTTTTGACCTGTTCAGCGTCGAAGACGGGTTGGATGCACTATTCGGACTGGTGCGCGACAATCTGCCAGCGCGACTGTTTGAAACGGCCTACGCGTTGGCTTGCGATGTGGCGGCTGCTGATGGCACTTTGGACGAATCCGAGCTGCGCATCCTTGAAGAAATCCGCTATGAGCTTAATGTCGACCGGCTGCACGCGGCCGCCATCGAACGCGGTGCGCGCGCGCGGCATCTGACCGCCTAAGCCCTTTCCTTCCGTTGCAAATTTGGTCTTAATGGCGCCTGAAGTCACGGGAGGATTTTAGATGCGTTGCGTTTTCGTCAATATCCGCTGCAAGCCGGGCACGTCATATCACGTCGCCGAACAGATCGCGTTGCGCGAAATCCATTCCGAGTTGCATTCCACATCCGGGCCCTTTGACCTCCTGCTAAAGCTCTACGTGCCCGAGACCGAAGATGTGGGCCATTTCATCAACGAAAAACTGCTCGACATAGACGGGATCGAGCGGACAGAGACAACGCTAACCTTCAAGGCGTTCTGAACTAAAAGGGAGACGGAGTATGAAACTGAAATCACTGATCGCAGCAGCCTGCATCGGAGCGCTGGGCACAACGGCACTGGCCGCTGATGGCAAGGTCAAGGTAGGTATGATCACGACACTTTCAGGTGGTGGTGCTGGCCTTGGTATTGATGTGCGTGACGGTTTCATGCTGGCCGCAAAGATGGCTGGCAATGACAACCTGGAGATTGTTGTCGAAGACGACCAGCGCAAACCTGAGATCGCAGTACAACTGGCCGACAAGATGATCCAGTCGGAGAAAGTGGATGTTCTGACCGGCATCATCTGGTCAAACCTAGCGATGGCCGTTGTACCTGCCGCGACCGCACAGGGTAAATTCTACCTCTCGCCGAATGCCGGACCGTCCGCATTGGCGGGCAAAGGATGCCATCCGAATTATTTCAACGTCGCATGGCAGAACGATAACCTTCACGAAGCAGCAGGCGGTTACGCAAATTCGGCAGGCTTCAAGAAAACCTTCATCCTCGCGCCGAACTATCCAGCGGGCGTGGACGCATTGACGGGTTACAAGCGCCTATACGAGGGCGAATTGGCGGGAGAGATTTTCACCAAACTCGGGCAAAAAGATTATGCCAGCGAAATCGCGCAAATCCGCGCAAGCGACGCCGACAGCATCTTTTTCTTTCTACCCGGTGGCATGGGTATTTCCTTCCTCAAGCAACTTTCCGACAGCGGACTTGATCTACCAGTCGTCGGCCCGGCTTTCAGCTTTGATCAGGGCATCCTGCAAGCAGTCGGCGATGCTGCGATGGGTATAAAAAACACCAGCCAGTGGAACAAAGATATCGACAACGACGCGAACAAGACCTTCGTTGATGCGTTTCAGGCCGAATATGGCCGTCTTCCTTCGCTTTATGCCAGTCAGGGATATGATACCGCCAACCTGTTGATCAGCGCGATGGGCAAAGCCGATATCAGCGATGCAGATGCTTTCCGCGCCGCTTTGATGGAAGCCGATTTTGCATCGACCCGTGGGGATTTCAAATTCGCCACCAACCATCACCCCGTGCAGAATATCTATGTCCGCGAAGTGATCAAGGAAGGCGATGTTTACACCAACAAGATCATCGGCACGGCGCTGGAAAGCCACGCCAATGTCTATGTTGATGAATGCAAGATGTAGTCACCGAAACTGCATGTCATACAAGCGCGGTCCCAAACGGGGCCGCGTTTTTCTTTGGAGGTGACTGGATTATGGAATTATCTCAAATTTCTCTACGTCGACCAATCCGCGATCCGTGATTTTTAGCGCCGGTATGACAGGCAGGGCCAGAAAGGCCAATTGCAGAAACGGCTCTTCTAGTGTCACGCCCAAGCCCCTAGCCGCGTCGCGCAGTTCAACCAACCGGTCGCGTACAAATTCGAACGGTTCGAGGCTCATCAATCCAGCGACAGGCAAGGCAAGCTCCGCCAGAACTTGACCACCATTCGCAACAACGAACCCGCCTTCGATTTCGCTTAGCCTGTTAGCAGCCAGCACCATATCGTCATAGTCAATTCCAACGCAGGCAATATTGTGGTGATCATGGCAAACGGTCGAAGCAATAGCGCCGGATTGCAGTCCAAAACCCCGGACGAATCCGGTTGATATGTTTCCGTTCCGACCATGCCGTTCGATCACCGTGATACGTGCCAGATCACGCGCTGGATCGGGACGCTTGTCACCATCCTCGATCACGATGTTCTCATGCAGATGCTCAGTGATGATCTTACCTTCGATAATTCCGATCACGTCCGTGGTTTCATGATTGCCAGTATTTCGGAAATCGCGCGCCGTAATCTTGGGTGCGCTGACCGACCCGCGGCCGACAGGGGCCACGCTTCTACGGGCCTGGAATGCCCTATCGTCCACGACTTGCCCGGCGCAAAGTACCAACTTCGCGTCGCAAGCATCCAACGACCGCACGGCCACGATATCGGCACGTTGCCCGGGCGCAATCTGACCGCGATCCTTAAGGCCAAACGCTTCGGCTGCCGATAAAGACGCCGCGCGATAGACCGCCAGTGGAGATGATCCAAGGGCAATCAGCGTCCGGATCATATAGTCCAGATGGCCGTGTTCAGCGATATCAAGCGGGTTCCTGTCATCGGTACAAAGGCACATATACGGCGATGCCCGCTCGGTAAGCAGCGGTTGCAGCGCGTGCAAATCCTTGCTGACCGATCCCTCGCGGATCAGAACGCGCATCCCCTTTTGCAGTTTCTCCCGCGCCTCTTCCTCGGTCGTCGCTTCATGCTCGGTACGAATACCCGCAGCGATATAGGCATTCAGGTCGCGGCCAGTAAGCTGTGGGCAATGGCCGTCAACATGCCGACCTTCGAACAGGCTTAATTTGGCCATCGCTTCGGGGTCACGGTGGAAGACGCCAGGGTAGTTCATAAATTCCGCCAGACCAATTCCAGAAGGGTGATCCATCAGTGGTTTCAGATCTTCAGCGCTTATGCGGGCGCCAGATGTTTCCATGTCCGTCGAGGGCACGCAGGAAGAAAGCTGTACCCGAATATCCATCACCGTCGATTCACTGGCTTTCTGGAAATAACGTATACCTTCCGGGCCAATCACATTGGCAATCTCATGTGGATCACAAATTGCAGTCGTCACGCCACGCGGCGTAACACAGCGGTCAAACTCAAACGGCGTGACAAGTGAGCTTTCAATATGCAAATGCGTGTCAATGAAGCCCGGTACCAGGATCAAGCCGGTTACATCAATCACACTCTTAGATTGATACTCATCCCCGATGCCAACAATCGTGTCTGCGCAAATCGCCACATCGCCATCCAGCAACGCACCCGTCACCAGATCAAAAACCCTACCCCCACGCAACACGAGATCGGCGGGCAAATCACCGCGACCCTGCGCGATACGACTTTCAAGTTCAGCCATCAGAACGCTCCGTCATATTGGCTTTTGAAACCTGGCTCATTTCACTGTAGCATTTTCTCAGGCTTGTCGATTCTTTGAATGTTCTGAGTGCGAAAGTGATAACCAAACAATGAAAAATATCTTTGTAACGGCCGGTGCAATTTGCCTATTTGGAAGCGCACTGGCAGCTGATCCGATCGAAGGCAAATGGCGCACGTCCAAAGACGATAACGGTTTTTCAGGGCTGATTCATATTGCACCTTGCGGTGATAAACTGTGTGGCAGATTGCTAAAATCCTTCAATGCAGAGGGCAAGGTTTTTGCATCGGAATTCGATGGCAAGAACATCCTGACTGAAACAGTTCCCAAAGGCGATGGCGAATATCGAGGCAGAGCGTTCTCGCCCGATCGACGCAAAACCTATAATTCCAAGCTGAAACTGAACGGTGATAAGCTGAGTGTTTCTGGCTGCATCCTTGTCATCTGCCGAACCGGCGATCCTTGGACCCGGGTTGAGTAAGCCGCACTATATCCTTCAGCGCATTAGTCTTGCTGCCTGTCCCGTCCGATCACGATACAACTATTTTGACCTCCGAACCCGAAGGAATTGCTAAGCACATGTTGCAATTGGGCGGGGCGAGCAACATCAGGCACAACATCGAGCTGAATATCCGGGTCAAGTTTTGATACATTGATCGTCGGGTAAACAACCTGATCGCGCAGCATAAGAACCGACGCGGCCACTTCGATCACACCTGATGCGCTAAGCGTGTGACCGATCATGGATTTGATCGAACTTACCGGAATTTGTGGTAGAAGCTCCCCGAAGACCGCCTTGCATCCAAGGAATTCAACCCTGTCGTTTTCGGGTGTAGATGTTCCATGTGCATTGAGATAGCTAATATCCGATGGCTTTAGACCCGCATCGGTAAGCGCGTTCTGCATGACATCGACAATACGCTGCGCATCCGGTTGATGCCGCAACCGGTGATACCCGTCCGCCGCTTCTGCAATCCCTTCGACGACACCCATGATAGATGCACGACGGTGCAGTGCCACACTTCGCGTTTCCAGAACCAACGCAGCGGCACCTTCTCCTGGAACGAAACCATCACGATCCGCATCAAAGGGGCGAGAGGCCGTGCCCGGATCATCGTTGCGAGTGGATAATGCCGAGATTTTCCCAAATCGGGCCAGCATTTCAGGGCTCAACGACGCATCTGAAGCTACTACGATAACCCTATCGGTTTCACCACTGCGGATAGCTTCGGTCGCCATAATGACCGCCGTCGCCCCCGATGAGCAGGCCGTGGTAATCGTCTGAGGCATGCCGACGATTCCGTAATGCGCCATCAATCGCTCAGTTATCGCCCCTGGGCGAAGCCGGTCGTGCATCCGCCTGAACTCTGGATCTGCCGCAGACTTCAACAGGTCAGCGTAACCGACCTCTCTGCGTTTTGCGGCCTCGGCAAGGTTGAAACGATCTGACCAACCCATCTGGAGCGGCGGCAACCCAATTACGAGTTCAGCGGGCAAGTTGCCGTCGTCGATCAATCCGCTTTGGGCAATTGCTTCTTCAATAGCCAAGACGGCAATTGCTTCTGTCATTTCGACCGGGAGCAAATCAGGGGGCAATAGATTGTCGATACTGGCCGCTATTCGGGTGCTCAGGCCGTCAGTTTCAAACCTTGTAATGGCCGAAACCGCTGAATTGCCAGAATGCATCGCGACAGCGTTCACTTCAGCGCCGCGCCCGAAAGCGGTGACAATACCCAATCCCGTAATAACGACATCGCGCATGGAACCCTGGGTCATTCCGCAGGGCCCAACAAGGCCGCGGCAATGCCCGCGCGATGACCAACCATAGCGGCAATCATATTGCTGGCATCACCATGCCGAAACTTGCATATGGCCGTAGTGATCAAACCTAGAAAATGCGCTTCCATGCCGTGGCCAAGGATATCAGTGCTGGTGATGTCAGAAACGGGCAACTCCAGCCCTGCCAATGCATCAAATTCAGCGCGTGTTCGGGCAGGCAATCCGCATGCAGCCGACAATATCCGGGGTGCGGAGCATGATTCAGACAAGCGCTGAATCAATTTCGAGTAGCTCGCCTGTAGACACTCTCCTTCCGACGCGGACCAATCTGTTGCGAGCCCAGATATTATAGCGTGGATCGACGCATTCCGGGCGCGCGCGTGAGCGACAGACTCGAGGACAAGGAACGATGCCAGACTACCCGGCAACAGGCCATTGCGATCCGCATTTGCAACTCTACTGGCCGGGCCACTCTGTGCAATTCCGCCGATGACCATTCCGATAAGACGATCTACGCATTCCGCATCCTGCACACCGCCAACCAAGATGATATCGGACTGGCCGTGCGCAATCCGTTTCACTGCGGTGGACAGCGCCGCGACCCCTGCTTCTTCCTCGCCCATGAAAGTGCGAGATGCACCACCAACGCCGTGTACGACGGCAATATTCCCCGCAAGCATATTGGGCAATTGGGACAAAAAGTAAGATGGCCGCATCTTGCGCATCATGAGCGCGTTCAAATCGGAGCCAACGCTGGATATTTCTCTAAGGATAGCCTCATCCGCATCAATTTCTCGCCCGCCGCCATTCGTGGCCAAATTCATGTCCACCTGTTTGCTCTGAATTGCAGTATTCAGCCCTGCATCGTCCAAAGCACAACCTGCAGCGTGAACACCCATGAGTTGCCAGCGCTCCATTTGGCGTTGATCACTTTTCTTCGGAACCCTTTCCGTCAGATCAACAGTCGCCAAGGGTAATATTGCGTAGGGTGGAAATTGCGACACATCGGGGGGTGCGAGTGGCCCGCCTTCCAATGCCTCGAAATGCGCAGTCGACCCCTCACCGAGACAGGACAAGATGCCAATACCTGTTACAGCAACCTGATGCATAAAGGCGCTACTGTCATTCCAGAGATTGCGAAATACATTCTCAGGATGCTTTCTCTGCGACAAGTTGATCAATCCGGGCACAGAACATCTTCAATGTAAAAATAGGTGCCTCGGACAAATCTTTTTCTTCGGTCTCCGCGCCCCATTTCTCGGTCGGGATGCTGACATCGAAGAGATCCTCGATGGCGAAGGTCAGATCATAAAGATCAATGGAATCCAACCCCAGATCACGCAGGATATGGCTGTCGGCTGTTATGCTTTCATGTGGAACATCGTAAGATTCCGAGATGGTTTGTGCAACTTTTGCAAACGTATCATTCATAATCACATCTCAAAGAAAACTGACAACCGCATTAACATCGCACATGTTGGTGCTTTGTCAACAATCGGACTGGCGAACGACGAGGTGCCTAACACACATTTCAGTGACGCGCGCAGGATTGTCGAAAAAGTACAAAACCGTTGATCTGCAATCTGACGCTCTATATCGTCGCGAGCAGGGAAGGTGGATGATTTATCCAATGAATTTGATGTATTGGCCCGGTCCAAAGGATCCGTGGCCAGAGGTGGCGACACGGTAGCATGGTCGATTTTGTATCGTTGAAATGTGCCGTTTTTGATACGGGCGGGTAATTGAATTGAAGTTTGATATTGAGTTTGTAGGGGGCGGCCCTGAAAGGGCCGAAGGACTGACCGCAATTGGGCGCGGGGTTTTTTCAATTTCATCCAGCCGGCGATGGCTGATTGGGCGATCCAACGAAGCAGATATATCTTTCCCAAATGACATGCATTGTTCACGCAAGGCAGCCTATTTGGTTGCTCAGGGCTCTGATATCTATCTTGATCCCATTTCCGAAACATCGCCCTGCGTCGTAAATGGAAAACCGATTTCAGGACGCGCCGCTCTTGGTGAGGGTAGTGTGGTGGAAATTGGCAGGCAAAAATTTGTCATACGCAATCTGCAATCGAAGGCGCAGCCATCACAATTTGCCGACCCAGAGAAAACATCCATCCTCACGGATGCCTTTGAGCGCCCGACGAAGACATCTGGCCCGTCACAAATACCGATCCACGAAAAATCGACAATTATCGGTCGTGGAACAGCTGCAAATACGGTGACACTGAAACACCCCACAGTATCACGTGTACATGCCGAAGTACGACAGCGCAGCGGCACCGCATTTATCCGCGACCGGGGTAGTGTGAATGGCACTTTTGTAAACGGTAAGCGGATCAGCGGTGCGATGGCGCTGTCGGAAAATGACAGCGTCAGCATTGGCCCTTTCGCATTTCAGTACAGTAAGTCGGCCTTACGGGCGATAAGATTTGATGAAAACGCTCCGGTCCTTGAAACCATGGGACTGACCGTCGATGTCAAAAACCATTCTGGCGGTGGCCAGTTGCGCATTCTGGATGATGTGAACCTTAGCATCGCCAAGGGAGAATTCGTTTGTATCGTCGGCTCAAGCGGCTCGGGGAAATCCACCCTTGTCAACCTGCTGTCTGCACGGACTCTTCCAACATCAGGCGTTGTGCACATGAAGGGTGTCAACCTTGCCGCAAACTTTGCAGCGCTCAAGCATGACATGGCGTATGTTCCACAAAACAACGCGTTGCATGAGACCCTAACACTGCGCCAGGCATTGAACTTTGCCGCCAAACTGCGCCTGCAACCCGACCTTACGGCCAAGGCACGCAACAAGATCGTCGAAGATGGCGCCAAAGCAGTTGACCTTGACGGACGTCTGGATATGAAAATCAAGGATCTGTCGGGCGGGCAAAAAAAGCGCGCTAGCCTTGCGAGTGAAATCCTTGCTTCACCTGCGGTCCTGTTTCTTGATGAGGTTACGTCGGGGCTGGATGAAGCGACAGACCGCGAAATCATGGAGTTGATGCGGAAACGAGCGGATGCTGGGATGACCGTAATTTGCGTCACCCACACGCTCGCCAACATCCATGCCTTTTGTGACAAGCTGGTGGTGATGGGAAATGGCGGCATCCCCACCTTCATCGGCTCGCCCCGTGAAGCCCTTGATTTTTTTGGTGTCGAAACGCTGGGGGATATTTTTGACAGCCTGAGCGAAGCAGGTCCAAAGCGTTGGCGCGAGAAGGCCAAGCAAAGTCTTAGCAGTTTTCAGAATGTAAAATCCGCCCCCGCGTCGGCACAAGCTACCTCTGTTGCCGCAATACCAGCACTGACCAACCGTACCAGCATCATAAGACAGCTTGGGATTCTGACACATCGCAGCGCGCTATTGACCATTGCAGATACAAAATACCTTCTGATGGCCGTGATCCAGAGTTTCATGATCGGGGCGATGCTGGGCTATGCTTACTCCGAATTCGGCGATCCCGGGGAAGAAATCACCTCTCGGATCGCGCTTTTGATGGCATTGGGAACATCTGCGCTATGGCTTGGAACGACGAGCGCCGCAAGCAACATTGTCGGAGAAGCGCTTATTTTTCAGCGAGAACGAGACGTCAACGTTTCAACGATCGCTTTTGTGCTATCCAAATTCATTGTCTCTGGATTCTTTTCGGTTCTTCAAGTCTCGCTTGTGTTGTTTCTTGCCGCTCAATTAGCTGAGGACTTGCCCGGGAACGACTTTATCCAATGGGGATTTATGGCGCTCGGCGCGTTGATAGGCGTCGGCATGGGGTTGGCGATCTCAGCCTTTTCTAACACGCAAGAACAGGCCAATACCATCGTTCCGCTCGCGCTGATACCTCAATTGATCCTTGCGGGTGTTCTGGTACCTGCATTGCCTGAACTGGGCGTCTGGTTTTCCAAGGTATCCATCAGTGCCTTCTGGATGACCGAAGGGATGACGGACATTTACATTCGTTTCGCTGACAAGACACCGACACAGATAAATTTGACGACAGGGCGGTCCGAAGAACTGGAAGCAGAATCCGCTTTCCTGGCCTTCATCGTACTGACGCTACATCTCGGGGGGTGTGTGATGGGCGCGATCGGCCTTGCTCTGAACCGCTTCAACCGGCGATAAATTCTCGCCGTCATCTGGTCGAATCAACCAGCCCATCCAAGGGGTCACGATGAAAGACGTTTACATCAGCAGCACCGGTGCCTTCCTGCCAGGCAATCCAGTGCCGAACGACGAAATGCTAGAATTCCTTGGAGAAATCGATGGGAAATCAAAGCGATTTCGCGATTTCGTGGTGCGCCAGAACGGTATCAAAACCCGGCACTATGCTATTAACAAATCGCAAGAGCTGTGCTGTTCAAACGCGGAAATGGCGGCAAAAGCCGTCAAGGAAGCGCTTCGCAATGCTGACCTAGAGACCAAGCAGCTTGAATGCCTGATGGCGGCGACAACAATGGCTGATCTGATTGTGCCGGGACACGCCAGCGCCGTTCACGGTGAATTGGGTGGTGGTCCCATGGATATCGCCAGTTTTCAGAGTGTCTGCGCCAGCGCGATGATGGCGGTCAAAACAGCATGGATGAATGTCAGATGCGGCGAAGCTTCCAACGCAGTGGCGGTCGGTTCAGACCTACCGAGCATCCGCTTTCGTCCCATCGCCTATACGCCGGCAAAAGAGGCTATTAAAAACCCACAGGTACGGATGTCGGCAGAATTTCTGCGCTGGACATTGTCCGATGGTGCCGGCGCTGCCCTGCTGGAAAATACTCCTCGCGGACCATTGTCATTGCGAATTGATGGCATCAGAACACAGTCTTTTGCACACCTGTTTCACACTTGCATGTATGCAGGAATTGCACCTGATAAGCTGAAGGACCTCAAGCAGAACTGGTCCACCCATTCCGAAGGCGTGCCCGGATCTGCCGCAGATGGCGCGATGATGCTGCTTCAGGACATGTCACTCTTGAAAGAGATATTTCAAGTTTGGGCAGACGAGGCTCGCAACATCGCCGATTCCGGTCACTTCGACCCCGAGAACGTAGATTGGTTCCTGTGCCACTATTCAGCAGAATCTTTAAGGGACGAGTTTGCCAATCTTCTTCGCGAAAGAGGCGTTGATATCGCGATGGAAAAATGGTGGTCAAATCTTTCATGGCGCGGGAACACAGGCGCTGCCAGTGTCTTCCTGCTGCTTCATGATTTCCTTAGAAGCGGGCAGGCGAAACCCGGCGAAAAAATATATTGCATGGTTCCGGAAAGCGGCCGCGCATTGATCAGTTCAATGTTCCTGACCGTCGTTGCTGTTTGAGGCATCCGGTCAGAAAAGACATATGAAAAAGGCTGTGGCACCCCAGAATGATTATCTGAGCTTCCCAACCATGTGCGTATCTATTCAGCCGATAAACGCCCTAGACAGATTTTGAAACGGGCGCTTAAGGCAGATCGTTCAGTTTCATAGGATAGACTAAAGCATCGGCCCCGGTCCCTGCACCCAGATAGTCCACCCACAGATCCGTTGTTTCATTGAACCGCGAATAGAGCTCGATCTTGTCAGCCAGCACGGTTAACCGGGTTTGCTGCTCCGAAAGTGACATGTCGATCCACTCCTCTTCTGTCACTTTCATAATGTCGGAGATGTAGGGCAACCCATCCAGTAACTCCGAAATCGAAACGGCCTCTGCCAGGGTCGTGTCCGCATTCCGGGCGACCTTCTCTGGTCTGCGGGCCATATCGGCTGCCGCAGATAGCACTTCAGAAAACATCTGATCCGATGACAGGATATTTTCTTCACCTTTTTCAAAGATCACTCTCATCGCTTCACTTAGGTCACTCAGCTGGGATTTGGTCAACAAAAGCCTAATCGACAAAGGTTTCAGGCCGGGCCGGTCAAAATCACGATCGGCAACATATGCCTCGAACACATCCGGCGCTTTCGCACCGGACTGACGACCCAGATATGCAAGCTGCATAGTACGACCCGCTGACTGCAATGCCGCTGTGAATCCATCATCCGCAGATGATGCATCCGGGATAGGTCTACTTCCTTCATCGTCTGGGATCACACCATTCCGGAAGTCGAGAACCTGCTGGGTTGCTACGGTGCCAATTTTACGAGCGGCCTCGCGATAAAGCGTTTCATCCCCGTTTTCGACCGGCAGATAAAGAGAATCTTGATTGCTGCGTCTGACAAGTTCTCGATAGGCACCTTCCGCCTTTGCATGATCCTTCCGACCTTTTTCGGTCTTCAGATGCAGAACAGACGTAAATGCCTGCAAGCGTTCTTTCACAAGGGAATTCAGTGCGGCCGCTGTCAGCCCGGTAGCGCTATATTTGTCACTTGCCTCACGTGGGCTGGCATCGGTCACCAGCACGATGTAGCGCGCACCATACTCGGACCAGTCCATCGTTTCGACAGCATGATCAATACCCATATAGGCATCTTCGCGGAAATTGCGGCTGGTGCTTTCAGCCTCATTCATCTGATCAATGCCAGCAAAGAACGTCTGCGCGTCCCGCCCTTCGTTGAGGTTAACAAAGGTTCTCACGTCATAGCCAAGATCTGGCGCGGCTTCGATGTTATCGCGATAGCCGATCAAACCAAACGAAACGGCATCCTCAATCCCTTTGTCCGCAAAGCTCTGGTAAACCTCTTTCAAGGCGGCCTCGGTGCCTTTGATGTAGGGTTCCATCGAGATCGTAGTATCGACAACGAAAACAATCGCCGCGCGATAATTTTCGCGATCAACCTCTGGCAAAGGGGTGTTTTCGGTTATTTCGCCGGAAGAATTGCCAGTAGCGCCAGCACGCGCAACCGCCACTTTCAGCACGTTCACGAAAGCATTATTGGATTCCAAAATCGCCTCTTCGCTCTTGAGAATTGGCATAACGTAGAGGTTCTTACGTAAATCCGGTGTCGCGCGCGGCCCCAATGCCACGATGTCATCGCTTGGTGCTCCGCCATTCTCAGCGGCCAGGGCACCTTCGCGAAAATCGGCAGCTACGCGGGCGGGGTCCTCACTTTCGACGGTTTCGTAGACGCCGTCTTCCGTTCTGAAGAACAGCACACGACCAAGGTTTTCAGAACCTTCAAAGGTCGCAACAATGTTTTGCCGCCACGGCGTCGATTTAGATTCCTCGATCCAAAAAAGCGTCTCGCCTTTGTCGTCCGGACCTACCTGGATCCAATCCCCATCTTGTGCATAAACGTAAAGGGGTTGAAGCGGTGCCAGTGATGCCCCCGCTGTACCGTCCGGGCTGTCATATTGATTTGTGACCTCTCTGATCAGCACACGTTTGTACAGCGTATCTTTGCCGTCCATTTTTTGCGGTTCGCGCGCGGATCCGGGCGCTGCAACAAGCGTTGAGATTGCAAAGGCAAGGAAAATAAGTGGGCGCATTTCTAGTTCTCCAATCTGCTGATTGCATCACTGACGTCTTGAGAACCAAGATCAGCAGCCGATTTGTAATAGCGAAGAGCAGTTCGAGGGTCAGGTGCCTCAAACGCCGATTTTTCAACTTCGAATGTCTCTGGGTCGGCCATTTCAGCGATCATGATATAGGCTTTGATCCGCACCTCATTTGACTCAGAGGTATCGTCACCCATCAGTTTCAAAGCGGCAAAGGCACCATTCCGTTCATCAAAACTTTCAGAGGTGCGCAGTCTGTTGGCCTCAGCAAAAGGATCATCCTTTTCAAGTATGGTCTCGGTCACCTCAGCTTGATCTTTAGATTGGCCGTTCAAGTCAGGCTTGTTTCCCTGCATCATGAAAAAGACAACGGCTGCAATCACCGCTGCGACACCGACAACTCCGCCGACCAACGGTGCTTTGCTTTTCGATTGTCCTTGCGTGACCTTTTCGACTGCAATCTTCGTATTGTCGCTCGCTTCTTGGGGTTGGCCTATCCCTGAAAGCGCCCGTTCAAATACCGGCGTGATCGGACTTGGCCGTTCGTCAGGGTTGGCCCGAAGCAAAGAAGATAGAACATCGGCTACTTGCGGACCTACCTGGTCCTCCGGGATCAACAAATCTTCACGACGCGCCATTCCCGCGCGCATCCCTTCGCCCTCTCCGGGCACAGGAAGACCGGCAATTTTCATCAGAACCAAACCAAGCGCGTAAGCGTCCGTGCGTGCGCTGACCTTGCCTTCGCCCACCCCCAACTGCTCGGGCGCGCAATAACTGAACTTCCCTGCAAAATCATCGCCGAGGATTGTTTTTTCAGTGCCAATGGTGTTGGAGGCTAGCCCGAAATCGATCAACTTCGCCCCCTGAATATCACCATCGGGGACGAAAATATTATCCGGTGCTATGTCGCGATGGACGATACCGACAGCGGCAATCGCATCTAACCCACCAGCTAGCCTACGTCCAAGTTTTAGAACATCGTCGGGCGATAACCGTGCCCCTTTCGCGACGTAGTAAGACAGGGGTTCACCTTCGAGCAACTCCATCACCAGATAAAGTCGCCCATCCTTATCTTGCAGTGTCGTTTCGTATCTGACGACAGCTTCGTGCTGGATGCTGCGCAACAGATTGGCTTCGCGCTTAAACAGATCAATCGCTCTGGTATTTTCCACGAAAGAGGCTGAAATCACCTTGATTGCAACGTCGTGATCCGTGGCCAGGTTGACCCCGGCGAATGTGGCCCCCATACCGCCTTCACCCATTAGCTTGGTGATTTTGTAGGTATCCTGGATAATGGTGCCGGGTTGTAGACTTTCACTTAGCACGTTCATCTGTTGCCTCCTGACGATTGGGGAGTTGCATTTTATTCTGCTTCATTTCGGGCGATGGTAAGCAGGTTGTTTTCGATTTCTTCAAGGTCTGTAAATCCCTTAGACACGCGATCAGCGAGAGCATTTTCCAACGCTCCAAGACACTTTTTGCGTCGCTCCCCGTCTTTTTCGACATCTGGTGCAATGAATGACGACTGGCGCACAAGCAATGACAGTGAATAGTCGTCTCCAAGTCCTTCGACGATCTCTCCGAAATCTTCGAGGTCGCGCGTGGCATTCCTTTGAATTTCGTTGAGTTTTTGGTTCGCTTCGTCACGGGCAACAGCGAGTTCATCCAGCGTTGCTTGATCACCGTTCGCTATCGCTTCGGCTTCGATCTCATCATAGGTTTCCAGAACGGAATTTATCGCTTCCGCATTACGCAACCGGCCGACGGTCTGATCGCAAAGATGCGTGCCGCTTTCCATAACCAATCGAATTGAACGATTACGCTGTGCATTACGCGCGGCACGCGAAGCTGCAATTGTGTCCTTTACAACCGCCAACTGCTGTAGACTTTGCGGCGTCTCCATCTGCTCTTCTAGGGATTTAAGAATTTTATCGACATCCTGCTCGGAGGATTTCAAGCTGGTATCGCCCTGGGCCAATCGGTCGAGATCCTCTATCATCTGCTCGGTTTGTTCTGAAGATGTGATGGACAAACCGGCAATTGTCAGCCGCAGCCCAGTGTAACGATCCGAGAACGGAGTATTGCTACTCAGGTTATATGGCGGCACTTCGAAACGGGTTGCACTGGTAATCGACGCAAGTGCGGTGCGGGCATCTCCTCCTCGTTTGACAATACCACCGGCTTGTCCATGCAAACGTCTATGCCTAACCAGTGAGAACGGCGTTTCTACAACCTCAGCCACATTTCCCAACATATCGTGCAGACCCAAAGGATTGGCGTTGAGCGTACCTATCACCTGCACCTTACCACCGGCGCTTTCAGTTCCACCATGTGCGATGAATTCAGATAGTTCTGATCCATCTGGCACCGGCGGTCGTGGCGCTCGGAACCCGACATCTCCCACCGGTATCCCGCCGCGGGCGGCAAACTCCCACTCATCTTCGGTCGGCAGTCTTAAAAAACCTTTGGTGTTCTCGGCGCTCGGCAGGCTGTCCGCAGCTTCGTTGAGCAGCCAGATCGTATACTTTTCTGCGAACTGGGCCATCTCAAGTGGCGTGCGACTTACCACGGGAATAAAGCCGCGCTTCCGTGGTTTACCTTCCGGGCAAGCATCGCCCATCACAACATCCCACTGGACCTGAGCGACCTCGTATTTACCCAAGTAGAACAGACCCTTTGGATTATCCCCTCCGGTGCTGAAACTACCGGATAAAAAGGATCTACGCAGACCGTTGAGATAAGGGGCGTCTTCGCCTTCCTGCCCTAGCAATACACGGACGTCCCCGATGGTACCTTCTGTGCTAGGCGTCTCAACCGGTCTGAATGCCATTGCTCCACCACAAGGCATTGGCAAGATAAGATCATCTGCCAATGGAGCGGGATTGAAGTATCGCTCCGCCCATGTGATTTCGGCAAATGACGGAGCGGATTGGGCCGAGAAAGCAGCCGCCAAAAGGGTTACCTTAAGAGGTGCGAAGAACTTCATCTGACTTGATTTCCTTAATTGCTAAAACGGCCCACATGGACGCTGTGATTGCTGTCATCAGACCCAAAACGAATGTCCCAAATAGGTGTTGCGGGCCAAGCCAGGCAATACGTTCAAATCCTTCTGGCGTGAAAAAACGATTGATGAAGACAATGGACGGCAACACGAACAGAAGCGTGATAAACACACCGCCCAATACGAGTATTACGCTTTGAGTGACTGGGATCAGGCGGCGTGAGGACTCGGTCAAACCTAGTAAATGCAAGAGACTAAGCGATGTTCTTTGCCTCTCCACTGCGCCACGCAGATTGGATGCCATGGCGGCCCAAAATCCAATTACCGCCAGCGCGGCAATGATCACAAACAATAGGTTGAGGTTACGCTGGAATGACAAAAGAAGTTCTACATTCTGCGCCCGTGGGCGGACATTCACGCCCTGAGCAGCCAGGTTTTTCTCCAGTGCAGAAATGTCAGCCAGAGATCGAGTGTAAAGCCGAAAGCTGGCGAATGTTTCCGGCATTGCTCGGGGCTCGGCCCAGTCCTCGGCTGTCACGCTGGCATCGTCGCGAAATCTTTCGATGGCAACCATATCCTGCACCGCGATGAACAACGCCGACCGACCGTAGTTTTCCGCCGGAACAATCCCTGCAACAACCACATCCTGGGTCGCTGTCTCTACCACATTATTGAGCCTGCGATTGATGCGAATTTCAATCGTGTCACCGGGCGCGACCTCAAGCTCATCCGCCAGACGCGTGCTGAGAGTGGCAACACCTGGTGCCACATTTGCCGTTGTGCTGATCGGGTCACCAGCCGCGGAAGGAATCAACACAACTTTCCGTACCAATTTGCGCGCTTGCCGGTTACGGACCGCATTCGCCTGTGCGTTAATGCTGCGCGTTGCAGGCGTCACGAAAAGCACATCGTCGCGCGCAGTCAGTTTTTTGAAAAAATCTGCATCGTGGCGACCGGTGCCAATGGCGATCAGTTCTCGATTGGCAGGGTCTTCAACCAATCGTCCCAGCATCGCATCAATCGCCCCGTTCTTAAGCGCAAGTATGATCAGCAGAGGGGCCAAAACACCGACCAAGGCGGCAATGAAACAAGCCGCAGCTTGCCAATCATGGCGCAGTTCCCGACTTGCCAGAAAAAGAGGAAGCTTCATGCTGCAAGCTCCGCATCAAATACGCTGTAAAGGGTGCCGCCGCGCACCTCGGTCCGATGATGTGCCCGTGGGCTCCCTGAAAAAGCGCCGCGTGCAGCTTGGTGGCTTGCCAGAACAACACCTGCACCTGCCTCTTCCGCCAGCAGCGCGATCAAACTTTCGACCTGATCTACATTGCTGGGATCAAGCGCCGAAACGGGTTCATCCAATAATAGCAACGCAGGTTTGGCTAAAAACGATCTTGCGATACCAACTCTTTGCCGCTGACCTACCGAGATTTGCTGTGGTTTTCGTGTTTCCAGCCCCTGCAGTCCGAGGCCGTTGATCAAATAGCTCAGCCAATCAGAATCCGCCGCTATCTGAGCGACCTGGCATGGCAGCGTGATGTTTTCCTCGACGCTGAGATAGGGCACAAGAGCGCTTGTCTGTAAAACAAATCCCATGGTTTCCGGACCTGGTGCGCGGTTGGCGATCTGCTGGTGTGACATCATGTGAACCATTTTCGCAGAACGGTCCGGGGCGATTGCGCCAGAAATTAGCCCCAGTACTGTGCTTTTACCCGCGCCACTAGGGGCATCGAGCACGATAACTTCACCGCGATGAAGCTTCAGCCGATCAACGACAACACCAAACTCATCCGACAGCCGAACGCCAAGCGCCTGCACATCCAGCACAACCTGTTTCGTGCCTTGGCCCACTCTCAATCTCCCTTGGTCAGCGTCAGCGGCACGCCGCCAAGAGAAATCCGACTACGAGTATTGATTTGCTGGGGCGATTTCGCCGACAGCTTCTTGCCATCAACAGATGTCCCGTTCGTAGAACCCTGGTCGATGATGTAAAGCTTGCGATTGCGCAATCTCAGTTCTGCATGTTCCCGGCTTAGCTTGGCATGATCAACTCGTACATCGACCTGATCCCCACGTCCAATCATGACACCCTTGGTCAATTGCTGGGAATCCAACGGCACCGACTTTCCCTGGATTGCAACTCGCAACATTGGCTTTGCTCGGGATGCACCGGGTGGTGGCGGCGGGGGTGTTTGACTCGGTGTCGCCATGCTGCCTGCGGCACCTCCAGATACCGCAGCGCCAGCGATCGTCTGCCGACGTCTGAACAATGCGAAACCGGTTGCCAAGATTGCAACGGTTGCGAGCAGAATTAAAGTTCGGGGTTCAAGCAGGAAGCTGTTCCAGCCCGAACAAGCGCGACCCACCATTTTTGGCTTGGCAATGGTGCCTTCCAGAAAATCGAGAATTGTCTTTGCCGAAGAGGAAAAGAATGCGCCGTCAACGTCTTCGACGGGCTTGGCTGTATTCAAGCCGACAACTGTTCCACAGGGATTTACCAGCGGACCACCAGAATTCCCGCCGTTGATCGCCGCATTATGTTGCAATTGTTCGACAAGAACCGGTTGCCCATACCAATTTCCGTTAAATCGTTTGCCGACAATGCCGCTGGTGATCGTAGGTTCATATCGGCTCAGATCATCATTACGCACAATGAAATCGTCGGAAAATCCAGGAAACCCAACCGCGTAAACAGCATCGCCTTGTTCAATTGTATAATCAGCCAGAGGCAAAATCTCTGGTTCGAATTCATGGCCGTCCAACGGCGTCAGTCGCAACAACGCCATATCATGAGTTTTCGACGTTCTCAGAACTTCTGCTTGAAAAACATACAGTTCTTCTGCCCCTGCGTAGGCAACTTTTATTTCCTGTCCACCATCAACGACATGATGGTTCGTTAAAAATAAGAAAGACGTTCCTCGTCGACTGGTCTCTACGACGTAGCCTGACCCGACTGCTGTGCCTTTGGCTACCTTTACAAAAACGCGCCCGACGGATTGATCCACATAGCGCGCCAATTCTCTTTGATCTTGTGCCCAACCTTGTGTTGGCAAGATATAAAGGCTGATCAGAACCAGGCAAACACGGATCACATTACGCATCAGTTCAATTTCTCAATATCGTAGACATAATAGAGCAACGCAAATGCCGACGCGATAAGCACACTGCAAAGCAATAACAGCTTCGCGCGCGGTTTATGCGTTTGGTTTTGCGCATCCATCGTCCAGTCTTCTTCTTCAGTGTAATAGGCTTCGTCGCTTTGATTCTGTTGCATCTGCTTCCACGCGTCGGGCGCAATACGCTCAGCAAAATATGAAGCGTTTTGGATGCGCTGCTTCGGCATCAGACCACAGCCATGATCAATGGCCTCAAGGAACTCGGGGTCATATGCATCCTCGCCCTGGGTAAGTTCCTGTTTCTGCGACAACGGTTCGTAGGGATCAGAACGACCACTAAGAACGGCCCTGGCGCGGGTCATTGCGTCAGGGGGCAGTTTGCGAGCGACCAATTGATAGAGCACAACAGAAAGCGCATATAGATCGGTCCACGGACCTTCGGCAAAGTCACGTCCAAATCCGGACATCTCTGGCGGGATTTGTTCGATCGCAGCATAGCTACGAGTAAAAATCATTTCCTTTTTTTCCCGGCGTGACAATCGCCGGGCCGCGCCGAAATCAATCAGCACGGGTTCACCATTGCGACGTAGCATGATATTGGCGGGCTTCACGTCGCGATGAATCAAATGTTCCCGATGCAACGCTTCCAGCGCCCAACAGACCGATGTTACAAGTTCCACCAGTAATGCTTGTGGTATATGACCGTAGGTTCGGATAAGACGCTGTGCCATTCGATCCAGACTGTCGCCTTCAATGAATTCCATCACGCAATACGCCGTGCCAGATCTTTCAAATGCGCCGCGAACGCGGACCAGCCCCTTTCGACGAGGCAATTCCTTTAGGATATTAGCCTCAGTTATGAACGCCTGTAGGCCACGTTCGTAGGTATCGCCATGTCCGAATGACGCGCTCACATAGCCAGTTTCGGCGCGTTCAGCGAAATCTTCAGGCAAATACTCCTTGATGGCATAAACTTGGCCACTGTTTTTTTCCTCAGCCCGATAAGTGATACCAAATCCGCCCCGGCCGATCACATTCTGAAGACGAAATCCCCCAATTTCAGTCCCATTGCTCAGCGCGACGGCAGCCATATCAATTTCCGCCCTCTGAAGTTGTGTCAGCGTCGCCTTCGTTTTCCAAAGATGTCTCAGGCTCTGTAGGCGCGGGATCAATCGTATCGCCCGATGGCGCGCCTTCTTCTTTGTCCGGATCTATGGGGTCTGTATTTTCGGTTTCTTGCTCTGGCGTGTCGGTAGTCGTGCCCTCTTCAGGGTCAGCTTCGCCAGCGATGTCTGTATCGGGCGTCGCATCACCTTCTATTTCTGTGCCTTCATCTCGGCGAATATCCAACGGGCCATCAATGGTGCTTGTGTCTTCAGCAGGCATTTCTGGCGTGGGAACTGGATCAGGCTCACCTGGCCAAAGAGCCCAGGCTACGATCGCACCCGTGACGATCGCACCGCCAGCGGCGGCTGCAATCGCCACGATTGGCAACTTTGCTGACGCATCAGGCTGCATGTTCCATTTGCTATTGCTTTCGTATCCCGAATAGCTCTCTTTGGAATGCTGCATCACGATGATGCTGGTGTTGTCCTGTCGCGGACGTTCCCGGCCCTTAACCGCAGCAAGCAGCGCGTCGGAGATGGCTGACGGCCCCTTTGCGGCATTTGCCTGCGCGATCCGCGCTATATCATCATCCGACAGTGTTTCGACGCCATCCGATGCCAAGATAAGCACGTCGCCAGGGTCGCTTTCGATTACGTTCAGGTCGATCATTTTGATCGGCGCACCGGTCAGAACCGAAAGCAGCGCGTTTTTCTTGGGGTGCGCTTCTGCCTCTTGCAGAGAAATCTCGCCACGTTCAACCAGCTCCAGTAACTCACCAAAATAGGAATGATTGGCGTTTAATCTGCGTAGCTGTCCATGGCGCAACAGAAACAGAATTGAATCGCCGACCGAGACCCATACCATACGCCCCGCTGCGACCAGAACCCCAACCAGCGTGCAGCCCATGCCCTTGAGTTCCGGGTCGCGGGCGACTTCGGCGGCGATAGCTTCGTTAGCCACCTCCAGGGATTCCTGCAAGCGTCCCCGTGGGCGCATGTTGGTGGATCCGTTTTCGAAATGCTCTTTAAAGGCGTCGAGCGCAAGATTGCTTGCGATCTCACCGCCAGCGTGCCCGCCCATCCCATCGGACAGCAGCATCAACAAGTCACTATTGTTGCCATCCGCACTCTGGCGGGCCACTCTTACGGCATCTTCCTGCTTTTCTCGATCTCCGAGCGACTGCCCTGTTGCAACACGTTCCATCAAGCTTGAGAATTATCACTAGACTCGCTTGCTGCGGATGCTTTGTCGAGATCAGACCAGTCAAAACCGCTACCGCAGAAGGCTTTGAACATCACCTTCGTAACCTTGCTCAATTCAACCACAGCGTCATCTTCAAGCGACATGGTATTCATCAAAATCTGGCCATTGACCCGACTGACATTTTTTCCGGATCCATGTGCGATAAAAAATTTGCGATCATCTTCGTCATAGATAATCCGAATATGATCCTCGGAAGAGATCAGATTATCGCCAAACGGCAGCGAACAACGTGCCGAGCTGCCACGCCCAACGATGTTCATACCTGTCCCAAGAGAAACTGCATGGCCCAGACCCGGACCTTTAACCACTACCAACCATCCCGTGACCGGATCGCTGTCAGCATCAAAGCCAGATTTGGCTTCAAACTGGTTCGCATTTCCACGTGTGAAAATCTCAGTCTTATCGCTGGCAGGTTTCGCCGGCCCATCCAGCTGAACAGTTGGCTCGTCACCGCCCACAAAGGTTTTGTCATCGAAGCCATCTGTATCCAGCGTCTCTGTCAAATCCGAGGGTCGCACGGTGTTCTCAGGGCTTTTCCCACCCTGAGTTTCATCGAAAATCCATTTCGTTTTGTCATTACTCATGTGCGTATGTCCTTCATTCGGAGATCTCTAGGCAGCCGTAAGTTTGGCCTTCACCTTACCAAAGGTGATAATATCACCCAAACCAACGGACTGAGTGCCTTCGATCCTGGTGTCGTTGATGTACGTTCCGTTCAAACTGTCCATATCGGTGATCGAGAAGCCGCCATCGCGGTTTCTATAAATCTGTGCATGCAGCCTTGAGATGCTGTCAGCTTCAATGACAACATCATTAGATGTGCTGCGACCGATATTTACTCTCTGTCCCGTAATCGGGCTGCGACCACGCTTACCTTCAAATACAAGATAACCGCTGATCTGCACCGGGGCAGGTTCTTTTTCAACCACCGTTGGTTCTGGAGGCTCCGGTGGCTCAAGGTCTTCTTCAGGAGGGACCACATCCGCCAGTTCCGGCTCTGCTTCGGATTTACCGCGCGCGGCCAAAATAACGAGTAGCAGCAACAAAGCGGCCAACCCTGCACCTGCCCCATAAACATATGTTGCGGGGTACCCGAATATCATCTCTTCTTCGGAGTCGCCCTCAGTGCCTTCCTGGTCGCCCTCATTTCCTGCCGCAGAGGCCGGGGTAAAAGAAACCGAGACATCGCGCGCCACCAGATCTGGTTTTCCAATAACGGGCTCTTCAATTGTCACGGAAATGGTTGCTGGCTGAGCTTCTCCTGCCGGTAAAATCAGACCGGAATCGCGCAGGGCGCTTTGGAATGTTGCCACAAATTTGCCTGTCGCATCCCCAGCGGCTGTCGGATTTTGCAACGGCGCGATGGCCGTCTGCCCCAAGGTTCCGTCGGCAAGGGCCAGCATGTAAGCAATACCTTCGCCCGAGGCACTGGCACCGACGGGGCGCCAATATGTACCAAGCGTCGAGATAATAACCTCATTCTCGACAGCCTGCGCTACGATCTCAGATACAGGTTGACCGCCCTCATCCTGGCCATCACTGACAAGGATGATATTTCTGAACACCACGTCATCACGGGCCGACAGCACCTTGATCGAGTCGCCCACAAATGTGCCGATCAACGTATTCGTGCCACCGAGCGACAAATCATCCACCGCCGACAACAATGCTGACTGGTCCGATGTGAAATCCTGTAAAAGGCGTAACCCTTCGTTGAAACCATAGATCGCAACAGATTCGGTTTTTGGCAGGCCCTTCACAATTTCCGAGATCAGCGTTTTCTCTGTCCGAAAGGTAGCGCGCCGACCACCATTCGGGCCCGGCGAAAGATCCACGAGCAAAATTGTTGCTGAAAGCGTCAAGCCGTCCGGGAAACGGGCACTGCCTTGGCGTGCAAACTTAAATTCAGGGTCCTTCTCACCTGTTCCATCAGACTGCAAACGGCCCACTTTATACCCTGGAGGGACACGTAAAGTACAGCTATCATCCGGTGTTGGCTTTGACGGGGCGCAATCAAGAATGCTTGTCCCATTCTCTGGATATTGCGTCGCCGCATTCGTGTCCTGCGCCGTGACGGCTGTGGCTATTCCGGTGCATGTGCCCAAGATAAGGGCAAGAGTAATACGCCAATTCATCATTTTTCCTGCCCGGCGCTAATCAGGACGACAGCAGTCGAACGGTTGATCTGATTTGGTCCAACTCTTTGCGTGCCACACCAGGATCGCCGCCGTTATCAACATCGTTCTGAACGGCCACGGCCTGACGATCGAGTTGGGCAAGTCGAGCTCTTGCGGCCTCATCGCCCGCTAGTTTGGCGCGGGCATTTGCAATCTCAGCGCGCACGGAACTCACCTGACCGCGTAGCGACGCAATCGTTGCCGCATTGTTTTTACGTTGACTTTCCAACGAATTGATGCGCGTCCGCGTATTGCTATTTGATCGAGCAATCGCCGCCGCTTCGGCTTCTTTTGCGGCAATCTGCTGATCATACACGCCGCCCTTTTGAGTATTCACCAAATTATCGAAAAAAGTGGCGTCAGCAGGGTCCGTTGCCCCTGTACAGTTCGCCAGCGCGAGCGCAGACATTGTGGATAGAGAGATGGCGATCTTTTTCATGAATAAGTACCCCTTATAATCGACTGCCCCGCCAATTTTGGCGGGGCGAGCGAAAATTATTAACTTGAGACGAGCTTGACCGTGCCACGCAAGCTTTTCAAACGATTGCTTGTGCTATCCACCGCGCGCTTTGTATTGGTAAGCTTCTGCCCGTTTTGCTTTTCTGCAGAGACAAGCTTGGCCTTCTCGTTTGCCATGTTCTTCTCGCTTTTCTGCAATCCCGAGCTAATCGTCTTACGGTTATTATTGATTGCGCTGATACGGGCATCCACAGACGATTTGCTGACCTGGCCAGCCGCCAATTGACGCCGCAATGACGCAATCTCGGAATTTTGGCGTCGCACCACAGATCGAAGGTTCTTCTCGATGCCATTCAGTCGCTGATTGACACCTTTCAATCGGGCTATGGTTTGATCCGCTTGCACCAGCTCGCGTTTCGCCGTTGCGGCTTTCTGGCCAACTACGCCCCCGGCAACTGCGCCAGCACCGGCACCATATAATGCGCCTCTGCCGCATTTTCCGCCGCCGATGGCAGCTATTGCGCACCCTAACGCGGCACCAGCGGCCGCTCCTTGCAGGACATTCTTGATTACAATGTTCCGGGTCACCTTATCCAGGTTCGCCACTTCACGCTCAAGCGCGATTTCTTCTCGCGTTTTCCCGGCAGCTATGGATTTAACGGAGCCTGACTGAGAAGAACTTGATGTGCCGAAAGGTGATCCACCCAATGTGGTTTCATTACAACCTGTCAGCACCAACGAGGAACACACAGCACTAATAAATACGGATTTCCGTAGCAACATTCTAAATACCCCCAAATACACAAAAAATCTTTTTTGATTCGTTCGTTAAATAGACGTTAAGCCAAAAAAAAAAATCGGTAAACCGTGGCAGTTCAAATTGGTTACTGGTTAATCCATTGCGCGGGCACCAGTTTCTAGCCCGCGTTATCTTTCGGTATGGGTTTCCCCCGACGGTTGGGAATAGTATGCGCATTCCGCTTCGATCCTCTTTCGTAGAGCCGGCCGCAGAATTGCCTTGGCAAGCGCAACGATTGGCACCACGGTTAAGATGAGCGCTATGAGAAATAGGACAAAAAAACATAACACCAGACGCCGCAACCTGGAGTTTGGCGGTCCAATCCAGCGCAACAGCTTGCCCCAAACAGCGAAGCTTCGTGTACCCGCCTTTTCACTCTGAATAAGCTTGTCGTTGATCCGCACTGCGCCAAGCCCGACCAGCATCGGCGAGCAATCGTTGGTATCGCGCTCCGTGAGGGCGTCACTGATTGCGCGTCCAAACCTCTGGGCTTCGGAAATATCGGCGTCGGGCACACCAGCGCGCGGAACAAAGCCACTAAGCCAGGGTCCGCGATAGCCCGTCAGAACCCAGATCGGTGTTGAGAGAAATGTCATGGCGCTGTGACTCCGGTCAGTCAATGCAACATTGTCGATCAGGATCGCACCCAACCGGTGAAGATGTGCTTTCATGCGTTCTTGCGCCATTAACCACATGTTTCTGCAGCCAATTACCGTAACAACCCTTTGCCCAGAAAGAAGTTTCTTTGCCTCTATTGTCTTGAGAAACGAGGAGACAGGAAGAGACGGTGCGAGAAACCAGACCTGATAACCGATGATTACCAGATCAAAGTCTATTGCGTTAAGGTCTGTCTGGTCGGCGGTTTGCAAGGTGACCTCTGGGCCATCTTCATAGACCGTCTCCGGAAACACATTGAAGAATTGCATTAAAGGCCAAGGGAAAGGATATGCTCTCTTTGGTTGGATCGTCGCGCAAATCACCTCAATACCCGCAGCGCGCATCGGGTCGCAGATACTGTTCAGTATTCTGTCAATCTGCCCCGACTGGGAATAGCTAATCGTCAGCACACGCTTTGGATCTTGCATCAGGACCTTTCCAGCCACACTGTGGCAAACATCACCACACCGACTATTGCGCAAATAAGCCGCGCGGTCATCACTTTGAGGCACCTGCAAATTTGATTTTTTTGGCCCAGAGGATCGACAAAAACCAATAGCCTAAAAACAACAAAAGCGCCCCTAAGGGCGCTTCGGAAGTTAGGTTGGTTGCGGGAGCAGGATTTGAACCTGCGACCTTCAGGTTATGAGCCTGACGAGCTACCGGGCTGCTCCATCCCGCGCCAATAATGCGCACCCCAAGAGTAATAGTAGTTGGGGCGTCATCGAAAGAGAGATACATTTTCAAGGGCCTTACTAGGTTTGGCGGCGACCTACTCTCCCACGCCTTAAGACGCAGTACCATCGGCGCTAAGGCACTTAACGGCCGGGTTCGGGATGGGACCGGGTGTTTTGCTCTTGCTATGACCACCAAACCAAGAAAAGCCCTCGAAATCCAAGTCGCGTACGCTGTTTAAGTGTATGCTTTTGATCGTAGAAATCTTGCTTCTACTGGATCAAATCAAGCCTATCGGACAATTAGTACCGGTCAACTGAACGCATTGCTGCGCTTACATCTCCGGCCTATCGACGTGGTGGTCTACCACGGTCCTCAGGGATACCTTGTTTTGAGGGGGGCTTCCCGCTTAGATGCCTTCAGCGGTTATCCTGTCCGAACATAGCTACCCAGCACTGCCGTTGGCACGACAACTGGTCCACCAGTGGTTCGTTCACCCCGGTCCTCTCGTACTAGGGGCAACTCCTCTCAAGTATCCTACACCCACGGCAGATAGGGACCGAACTGTCTCACGACGTTCTAAACCCAGCTCACGTACCTCTTTAAACGGCGAACAGCCGTACCCTTGGGACCTGCTCCAGCCCCAGGATGAGATGAGCCGACATCGAGGTGCCAAACACTGCCGTCGATATGGACTCTTGGGCAGTATCAGCCTGTTATCCCCGGCGTACCTTTTATCCGTTGAGCGATGGCCCTTCCACTCGGGACCACCGGATCACTATGGCCGTCTTTCGACTCTGCTCGACTTGTCAGTCTCGCAGTCAGGCTGGCTTCTGCCATTGCACTCAACGAGCGATTTCCGACCGCTCTGAGCCAACCTTCGCGCGCCTCCGTTACGCTTTAGGAGGCGACCGCCCCAGTCAAACTACCCGCCACACAGGGTCCCGGATCCGGATAACGGACCGCGGTTAGACATCAAGCAGAACAAGGGTGGTATCTCAAGGGTGGCTCCACAGAAACTAGCGTTCCTGCTTCAAAGCCCACCACCTATCCTGCACATGTTCGGCCTAATGCCAATGTGAAGCTGTAGTAAAGGTGCACGGGGTCTTTCCGTCTAACCGCGGGAAACCTGCATCTTGACAGGTAATTCAATTTCGCTGAGTCGATGTTGGAGACAGCGGGGAAGTCGTTACGCCATTCGTGCAGGTCGGAACTTACCCGACAAGGAATTTCGCTACCTTAGGACCGTTATAGTTACGGCCGCCGTTTACCTGGGCTTCAATTCAAGGCTCTCACCTCTCCTTTTAACCTTCAGGCACCGGGCAGGCGTCAGACCCTATACGTCGTCTTGCGACTTCGCAGAGCCCTGTGTTTTTAGTAAACAGTCGCCACCCCCTGGTTTGTGCCCCCAGCCAATACTTGCGTAGAAACTGGGCCTCCTTCTCGCGAACTTACGGAGGTATTTTGCCGAGTTCCTTCAACATCGTTCTCTCAAGCGCCTTGGTATTCTCTACCAGTCCACCTGTGTTGGTTTAGGGTACGATCTGATGATGGAGCTATTTCCAGGAACCAATTAGCGGCCCACCCAATCCGATAAGGGTGAACAACCTTCATGATCCGTCACTTCCATCTGGCTCAGGAATATTAACCTGATTCCCATCGTCTACGCCTTTCGGCCTCGACTTAGGGGTCGGCTTACCCTGCTCAGATTAGCTTTAAGCAGGAACCCTTGGACTTTCGGCGAGAGTGTCTCTCACACTCTTTGTCGCTACTCATGTCATCATTCTCACTAGTGATCTCTCCACCGGATCGCTCACGCGCCGGCTTCATCGAAAGCTCCGCTCCTCCAACGTACCGCGAACGGTACTAAGGAGGAATGGAACTATGTCACACTACGCTCTGCTACCATGCCTTACGGCATCCTAAGCTTCGGCTCATGGCTTGAGCCCCGTTACATCTTCGCCGCAGGATAACTTATTTAGACCAGTGAGCTGTTACGCTATCTTTAAAGGATGGCTGCTTCTAAGCCAACCTCCTGGTTGTTTTGGTCGTCCCACCTGCTTTCCCACTTAGCCATGAATTGGGGGCCTTAGCTGTAGGTCAGGGTTGTTTCCCTCTCCACTACGGACGTTAGCATCCGCAGTGTGTCTGCCATCTAGTACTCCTCGGTATTCGGAGTTTGGTTAGGATCAGTAAGCCTGTGGGGCCCCATTACCCATCCAGTGCTCTACCCCCGAGGGTATTCGGATGACGCTCTACCTAAATAGATTTCGCAGAGAACCAGCTATCTCCGAGTTTGATTGGCCTTTCACCCCTAGGCACAGCTCATCCCGATCTTTTTCAACAGATGTGGGTTCGGTCCTCCAGTAAGTGTTACCTTACCTTCAACCTGGCCATGCCTAGATCACTCGGTTTCGGGTCTGATCCACCTAACTCATTCGCCCTATTAAGACTCGCTTTCGCTGCGCCTACACCTAACGGCTTAAGCTTGCTAGATAGACCAAGTCGATGACCCATTATACAAAAGGTACGCCGTCACAAGACTGGACACTAATAACAATCATTTGGTTGGGATTGAGACCCGGAATTGGACCGTTTCCAGACCAGGATTGTCGCTGTAGATTCCGAGGTTCGATCGATGATCGACACTCAGGCTCATACGAACACCTGATTTGTTCTGATATCCAACTGACAGACCCGATCGGAATTCGACGGGGCCGCCAAGGTCCACACCATCACCCTCTTCGTAGAGGCCGGTCATGGCGTGAAGTTGCAGGAATAGATTCTGTTTGCGATTTGAGAGGGTGTAGGCATGACCTGCACCGGCCCATAATTCGCCGTCAGTTGAAGCAGAAATTCCCCAAACTCGCTGGAACGGTCCGTCTGCACGGCTCGTTTCGCGGCGAAAGTAGAATTCTTCTCCGACTTCATCTTCCTGAAAGTACGTGTTTCCGACAGACAAGCTATTATAGGCTTGTACTTCGTTTTTCGCGAAGCAGCCCTCATTCGGGCAGTGATTTACGCCAGCATCAATCAATCCTGCTACCAGGAAAACGACTGCTGCTGTTCCATCTGTTATAAAAGCTAAATCTGACACGTTTTGCTCCATCCGCGATTCATTGATCACGTTCTGGAACAGATTGTCATTAGAGTCCAGTCAAGCTCCGACTGATTGTAGGCGTTCGGTTTCAGGTACTGTTTCACTCCCCTCGTCGGGGTGCTTTTCACCTTTCCCTCACGGTACTGGTTCGCTATCGGTCAGTAAGGAGTACTTAGCCTTCGAAGGTGGTCCTCCGATCTTCAGACAGAATTTCACGTGTTCCGCCCTACTTAATACGTCCAATCATGCTTCATATACGGGGCTGTCACCCACTATGGCCGTGCTTCCCAACACGTTCTATTCACATTCATGGCTCGGCTGGTCCCCGTTCGCTCGCCGCTACTAGGGGAGTATCAATTGATTTCCTTTCCTCCGGGTACTTAGATGTTTCAGTTCTCCGGGTTTGCTCTTAAAAACCTATGTATTCAGTTCTTAAGTACCTGTTTCAGCCCATTATTGATTACCAGAGGTAACAATAACAAACTGTCAGGTGGGTTGCCCCATTCAGAAATCCATGGATCAAAGCTTATTCTCAGCTCCCCATGGCTTATCGCAGAGTATCACGTCTTTCATCGCCTCTTACTGCCAAGGCATTCACCAAACGCCCTTCTCGCGCTTGATTTGATCCAGAAAAAGCAAGACTTGCGCCCTGCGCGACAACGGAAGCTGGTAAGAAACCGTCACCTTATTCTGAACCAAAAGCATACTTTCCCGCACTCTATCAAAGAACCTCATGTCGGTGAGGTCCCCCGTAAGATAGAGTACTTAATGAGCAATCCGTGCGGATTGCTCGGGTTAGTGTACTTGACTTGGACAACTCTGTTCGTTTCAGCCGGCAGACGCATGGCAGGTCGAGGAAACAACCCGGTCATACGCTCGCATTGGACCGAAGTCCGCCGCACCAAACTGAGATCATCCACTTACTTATGGCGATCAAACAGTGTTGATATTTGTATCTCTCTATACGATGTCAATTCGTCCAATTGGACGGTTAAGAACTGCAAACAGTGCTTAACGGTCAAATCGGGATATGGTGGAGCCTAGCGGGATCGAACCGCTGACCTCCTGAATGCAAATCAGGCGCTCTCCCAGCTGAGCTAAGGCCCCATAATGTCCTCATGGGACAATGGTGGGTCGAGGAGGACTTGAACCTCCGACCTCACGCTTATCAGGCGTGCGCTCTAACCACCTGAGCTACCGACCCAGACAGGCCGGTAGGGCCTGAAAACTTGTCTGAAGAGATATGAGGACGGTCCGGTCCACGTTGGTATCTGCAAGCAGATCCAACGGATGTGATCAGCTTTGTTTGCTGATCTTCTGCTAAGTGTTCCACGATCAAGGGCAAGCCCTGTGATGCTAGGAACATCCTTAGAAAGGAGGTGATCCAGCCGCAGGTTCCCCTACGGCTACCTTGTTACGACTTCACCCCAGTCGCTGAGCTCACCGTGGTCCGCTGCCCCCTCGAAAGGTTGGCGCACGGCCTTCGGGTAAACCCAACTCCCATGGTGTGACGGGCGGTGTGTACAAGGCCCGGGAACGTATTCACCGCGTCATGCTGTTACGCGATTACTAGCGATTCCGACTTCATGGGGTCGAGTTGCAGACCCCAATCCGAACTGAGACAGTTTTTGGGGATTAACCCATTGTCACTGCCATTGTAGCACGTGTGTAGCCCAACCCGTAAGGGCCATGAGGACTTGACGTCATCCACACCTTCCTCCCGCTTATCACGGGCAGTTTCCATAGAGTGCCCAGCCGAACTGCTGGCAACTAGGGATGTGGGTTGCGCTCGTTGCCGGACTTAACCGAACATCTCACGACACGAGCTGACGACAGCCATGCAGCACCTGTCACTGATCCAGCCGAACTGAAGGAAACGATCTCTCGTAACCGCGATCAGGATGTCAAGGGTTGGTAAGGTTCTGCGCGTTGCTTCGAATTAAACCACATGCTCCACCGCTTGTGCGGGCCCCCGTCAATTCCTTTGAGTTTTAATCTTGCGACCGTACTCCCCAGGCGGAATGCTTAATCCGTTAGGTGTGTCACCGAATAGCATGCTACCCGACGACTGGCATTCATCGTTTACGGTGTGGACTACCAGGGTATCTAATCCTGTTTGCTCCCCACACTTTCGTACCTCAGCGTCAGTATCGAGCCAGTGAGCCGCCTTCGCCACTGGTGTTCTTCCGAATATCTACGAATTTCACCTCTACACTCGGAGTTCCACTCACCTCTCTCGAACTCTAGACTAGTAGTTTTAGAGGCAGTTCCAGGGTTGAGCCCTGGGATTTCACCCCTAACTTTCTAATCCGCCTACGTACGCTTTACGCCCAGTAATTCCGAACAACGCTAACCCCCTCCGTATTACCGCGGCTGCTGGCACGGAGTTAGCCGGGGTTTCTTTACCAGGTACTGTCATTATCATCCCTGGCGAAAGAGCTTTACGACCCTAAGGCCTTCATCACTCACGCGGCATGGCTAGATCAGGCTTGCGCCCATTGTCTAAGATTCCCCACTGCTGCCTCCCGTAGGAGTCTGGGCCGTGTCTCAGTCCCAGTGTTGCTGATCATCCTCTAAAACCAGCTATAGATCGTAGACTTGGTAGGCCATTACCCCACCAACTATCTAATCTAACGCGGGCCGATCCTTCTCCGATAAATCTTTCCCCCGAAGGGCGTATACGGTATTACTCATCGTTTCCAATGGCTATTCCGTAGAAAAGGGTACGTTCCCACGCGTTACTAACCCGTCCGCCGCTCACCCGAAGGTGCGCTCGACTTGCATGTGTTAGGCCTGCCGCCAGCGTTCGTTCTGAGCCAGGATCAAACTCTCAAGTTGAAAAGCTGTTGCCAGCTTATCCTTGACGTTCGAACCTCTGCACATATTGATCCGGCCGGCATGACCGGATCGTACTGTCTGTTGTGCTTCTGGTTTCATAAGAAACCGGAAACCGTCCAAACAGTGAAGCTGTATCTACATGATCGGCCGAAGCCTAGTAGAGCGACATATGTGCAGTTGTTTGTTCATCGAATGAACCAAACCGCCCACATATCTCTTCAGATACTATCGATTTCAAAGAGCGTAGAGACAAAATCAACCGGCTGCGCTTGAACTTTCTAGCGCGACCCGCCTCATCTACCTCAGTATTTTCTTACCGTCTGATCCTCTAGAGCGTCGCTCCGTTGTCCCGTCTGGCGTCCCGTTGTGCGCCTCAGCGCCGCCGGTGAGGGGGGTTCTACGGTTAGTCGCAGGTACCCGCAACCCCTTTTTTTCGTAAACGTCATCTTTTTTTCAAATTTCTATTTTTCCCTGCAAAAATATGTACTTACGTCTCTAAAATTTCAATAATCGCCCTAATCTGGTAATTTTCTTGCCCACCGCATACCTAATACACCCCCACATATTGGGTTTTCCACCGGGTTATCCCCAAGAGGCAGCAGACTCACCCAGCGACTCCCTCCAAATTTCGGATAATTAGGCCTTCCTCTCCACCAGATTCCCCCAAAATCGCGATTCTTCCGACTCGGTTCGTGAATTCTGAGCGAGTCGGCTTTGAATCTTGGTTGGTTGGCAAACAGATCAAAGAGACTCCCAATGAGGCCCTGAGCAGACCCAGGCAATCCCACCGCTTCCGCTGTGGAGAAAGTTCATCCCCTTAAATCTGACCCGGAAGCGCCCTTCCGGTCTGGGTCCATCACTAGCGAAATCGATTCAGAGCTATCGACCTGTTCGGAAATCCCTGTGCGTCACGTCTTGGGTGAACGCGCTTTCTGTTTGAATCGCACAAACAGAAGCAAAAGGATGATGGCCAGAAAGATCATGGGCCGCACTTGCCAACCTTTGACCAGCATCAGGTAATGCAATCCTCCAAGGAAGGCGATTGGATAGGTAAGCTTGTGCAATTGACGCCAGGATGTCCCCAATCTACGAACCGAGGCATTATTGGATGTCAGCGCCAAAGGGACCATTAAAATGAAGGCCGCCATTCCAACGGTGATGTAGGGGCGTTTCAGGATGTCTGCCCAAACCCGATCAAGGGCCTGAACGTCCAGCACCGCCCAGGTCAGCAAATGCACCAGTACAAAGAAGAAGCAGCTTAGACCTATCGCGCGGCGGAATTTCAGGAGGCTTATCCCGCTAAACCGTCTAACTGGGGTTACGACCAGCCCGGCCACCAACATATAAAGCGCCGCCTCACCCAAAGCATGTTCCAACGCCTCAACCGGGTTGGGGCCCAACTGTCCATCGATACCCAACCAAAAAAGCCATAGCGTATATATTAGAGAGCCAACATAGATCAGCCCGGCTGGTACCGCCCGAACAGGTCCATTGATAGCGGCAGCAATACTCACATTAGCCTCTTGAGCAACCAAACCAATTTAGAGCGATCAGTGATGTTCCAACAGGTCCATGCCTTCATAAAGGCTGGCCACTTCTTCTTCGTAGCCGTTGAACATGAGTGTCGGCGTTTTCTCGGCAAAGAGCCCCTGTCCCAGAAGCTGCTCGTATTCCTGCGACCAGCGCGGATGAGATCTGTTCGGGTTCACATTAGAATAAAAGCCATATTCGCGTGCGCTATATTTATTCCACGCGGTCGGCGGTTCATCCTCGGTCAACGTAATACGCACAATCGACTTGATGGATTTGTAGCCATATTTCCAAGGCACGACCAACCGCAACGGCGCACCGTTCTGATTGGGAATGTCCTTGCCGTAGATACCGGTCGCCACAAAGGTCAACGGATGCATTGCCTCATCCAACCGCAACCCTTCGACATAGGGCCATTCGATCACAGGTTGCCGAACCCCGGGCATTTCATCAGGGCGCAGCGCGGTTTCAAATGAGACGTATTTTGCATTGCTCTGCACCCCTGCCAACTCCAGCAGGTCAGCCAGCTCAAAACCATTCCACGGCACGATCATCGCCCAGCGTTCGACACAGCGGAAGCGATAGATCCGTTCTTCGATGGTCATCTTCGACATAATGTCTTCGAAAGCATAGTCACCGGGATTATCTACCAGCCCATCGATTTTTACGCTCCAGGGGGCCGTCGTCAGCATATGCGCATATTTGACGGGATCACCTTTGCCAGTTCCGAACTCATAAAAGTTATTGTAGCTGGTGATATCGTCCCAGGAATTAGGTTCACCAAGGCCTTCGCCCTTCCACGGCCCCATCGCCAGCGCTTGCCCACCCACGCCACCGGCGACAATGCTTCCGGCAAACCCTGCCATCAACTGTCGCCGATTGAGAAACGCAGCCTCACAAGTCACATCACTTTCCTTCAGGGTATTCTTCCAGCGATAGGCCATCTATGTCTCCAAAACACAGCTTTAGTTCACACAACTTACTATGCCACTAAATCCATCAGGGATTTCTGGCAAAACAACATCCCTCACAATGAGTTCGATTATTGTAACAATAGCATCTCTACGCGACCGGTTCTGCGCTCAAGGCATGTCCGCCGCGAAATACGCCCGGATCAGCCTTCAGAGATAACATCTTTGTGACTGGAAGTCGAAAATCGCCCGGGCTTAGGCGCAAGGCCGATCAAGTCAAACGTCATCGGCGACTTTCCCCGGCGATCCAAACTAATTGCAGCGCCGTAGTTAGCGCAGATGTCACTCAGGCATCATGCACTCAACGTGAAAGGAACTCTGAATGTTTCGTAGAACTTACCTCGCCCTGACTGCCGCCGCCCTGATCAGCGGCCCCGCTTTTGCCGGAGACATGAAGAAAGATATCGTCGACACTGCAATGAGCGCCGGAAATTTTGAGACCCTTGTTGCCGCCGCGAAAGCCGCCGATCTGGTCGATACCCTGAAGGGCGATGGCCCCCTCACTGTCTTTGCCCCGACTGATGAGGCATTTGCAGCACTTCCCGCTGGTACGGTCGAAGACCTGCTGAAGCCAGAGAACAAAGACCAGCTTGCCGCAATCCTGACATATCATGTGGTGCCGGGCAAAGTGATGTCGGGCGATCTGTCTGACAACATGACAGCCACCACGGCCCAGGGCGGCGATATCACCATCAACACTTCCGATGGTGTGACCGTGAACGGCGCTAACGTCGTAAGTGCTGACATCGAAGCATCGAACGGCGTCATCCACGTTATCGACGCGGTCATTCTGCCAGAATAAGCCGTACTGGTTTCGGCCTGAGGGCGCAGATTTCTGCGCCCTTTTTCGTTTACCGTTTGTGAATCACCGCAACCTGATCTTTGCGCCCCTTCTGATATCGTACCGGTTCGACGATACAGCCAGAAATATCCCCGCGGAGCGCATTGAACTCGGCGGCAATGGCAGGGTCGGAATGCTGGAATTCTCGATGATCCAGCCAACTGCGGAACAAGGCGGCGGTTTTGGTGATGCCGGGTTTTTCATATGGCTTGGGCTGCCAACGCAAATCCTCAATGACATAAAGCCCGCCAGATTCGAGGCGTGGGAAAATCTCCAGAAAGGCATTCTGCTGGTGATGGCTCGCGTGGCTGGCATCATCTACCACAATCGTGGGGGCCGGGCTGATTTCTTCAATCGCTTTCGTGATCTCGGTACGCACATCCATATCGCAGCGATGGAAAGTAAAGCGATCATGCTTGAACCAGCTGAAATCCGAGACATCCAACCCATGAATATGCGCCTTGGGGAAATATTCCAGCCACATGCGGATTGACGGCACATCCGTGGTCTCACGATCCTTGTCGATCCCATGCTCGGGCCCGCCAATCAACAACCCCATCTCCAGGAAATTGATCTTCCGGCCCCGGTAGGGGTGAAAGAGCATATGATAAAGCTCGGTGTACCGATGCTTGGTCGATCCCTTGTCCGATCCGTACCTGTCGGCTAGATCGGTCATGTTCTCACCACCCTTGCCGGTCACGGCGCGTGGCACCGGGGCCGCGACGGGCGCGGATTTCACCTTGGCTTTTGCGGGTTTGCTCTTTTCCTTGGTTGCCTGCATTTCTGCCTTCTCCTCGCGCGACATGACCGGTGCGGCGTCTGTGTCGATTTGATGTTTTTTCAAAAGCATATCCATATAGCTGCCCTCGCCCGGAAGCCCCCCGCGCTTCGACAGGAATTCCCGGACCCGGCGCCCGTAGAAATGGATCGAATAGGTATTGGGCGTGACCACGGCCTCCACCCGGTCTTTCAACTTGGGCTGCATCAATTGACGCCGCTGGCGGAACCCGACCGGATACAGCCCCTCAACCGGTAGGGCATATTTCGCCTCACCGGTCTTTTGCAGATAATGTGTCACCGCATGCGGGCCCCAGACGCCCCAGGCCATTTCACCCACATGTACGGGCTTGCCCTCATCTTTCAGCTTTTGCAGCCGCGCGGTTTCCTCGGCCGACGCCCATTCTGGAATGCCATATTCATCCTCGGTCATCTCCAGCATCTGCCCCAGGGCATCGCTGTCGGGCGGCAGGCCCAAAACGCCGCCGTTGATATGTCGCTTGCTTTCCCAACCAAAGAAATGCCCGGTCTCGCTTTCGAAGGTCTTGACGCAATAGGCATCCAGATCAGCCCAGATCATCCGGTCATTCTGTTGCAGCAGGTGATAACGGAATACGTCCGAGAAAAGCGCAAAGCTGCCAGTACGCCCATGCTGAATGAAACGGTCGATTTTCAGTACCGTATCACCATGTACCAGCTCTACCCCGTCCGGTACGTTCTGGACGTCCTTATAGTGGTAGAGTTTTACGTGGTGCCCGGCATCCAGAAACGATTGCGCGCACAGCACCTCGACATAGCTTAATGCGCCTTCGACCCACAGCATGCCGATTTCGTAATCCCTGCTCATCTCCGCCCTCATTTATCTGCGTGCCCTTATTCGCCAAGGCACGTCATTTTTTCGTTAACTTCTACGTGGACCCAAGACACCACGCAAGAAAATCGATCCTTTGTTCCGCCGCGCGCCAAAGAGTGTTGCAAACTCACGCATCATCCGCCCGCAAAAACCGTACTCCGTCCATCTTTGCGATTGCACCGATATCACGCTCATATATCCGCATCAGATGGTTGCGCTCATGATCGCTCCAGGGGTCATACCCCGGATACACGTCACCTCGCGGAAACCGTTCCTGGATCTCGACCCGTTTCTCCAACGCCGCGTCTCCGCCAATCCGGCTGATCTCGATCAGCAACTCCTTCACCGCCCGATGTGATGCCGAAGGTCGCCCGCGCGAGCGTTTGGGCTCCACCAACTTGCCCACATCTATATCGGGGCCGCACAGGTTCTGAATAATCCGCTGCGATAACTCGCCAAAGTCCTCATGCCGCCACAGGACCAAACTTGCGTCCGGAAAGGCACCGCGTACAACCTCGATCAACCCCGTCCAACTAGGCAGGTTCGACAGCAATTTTTGCTTCATCTGTGTCTCGGAGATGATGTTGTCCCCACTGGCCGAACGCAGGAACTCCACATAAGCCGACGCAAAAAAATCAGCGTAGTTGCGCAACGCCAGATGCACCTCATGCACCTTATGGGGAATTTCTCGCGCAAAAATCGGGATCAGCACATCACGACGCTGATAAAGAGCGCCTGCATTCACACACTGCCCGCAATGCCCCGGCATGTTTTCATCCGACAGGATGATGCGGTCGCCGCGTTTTGCACGTATCTTTTTAAAGAACTTGCGGGTCTGCTTGCGCAGCTTTTCGTCCGGAAACTTGGTGCGATAATTTAGCCCCAGCTTTTCATATCCGTTCAGCTGACAAGGATAGGTAAACTCTTTGCGTGTGTCGCGGTGGTGCACGTAATGCACGCCGCTCTTGCTCATGCGCCCGGCATTGCGCTGCAGGATCGACTGAACATAACTGGTCGCTGTCTTGTGAACCCCGCCATGAATCACGACATGCGGTTCAGGCCGAGACATCTTCGGCCTGCGCCTCTGTCACATCCGGCGCCGCGTTGATCTTGCTGATCCGGTCACGAAACTCATCCCAACCATCACGTTTCATCAGATCCTTGATCTTGCCGCGATGCCAATCACAGGCACCTTCGTGCAATCGCGCCAGTTCAGGATCTTTCAACAGCCTGGCCATCTCGGCCCTGAGTAACGGCAATCTGGCATGGATCGAGGTGTCGCGCGTGCTGTTGTAATTCATCGTCGACCAGTAATTCTCACCCTGATCGTCGCCCACGTGATTGGTCCGCCCCCGGTCGCGCTTAACCAGAAAGCTTTCGACCGATCGCACCGCATAGTGATGCAGCCGCACCAGGTCATGCGTGAAGGCACCGTGGGTTTTCCAACCGCCTTCCAGATAGCTGTCGGGCATCGGACGCCCGCCACCATCGACCCATTTCACATCGCCCTTGTCCAATCGAAAGGCCGGACGATGGATGCGCAACCTCTCCAACCGTTCGGATCGACGCACCAGCGTTTTCATGCCCCGCGCCCGGAAATTGGGGTATTCATCCTCGCCCAGGCAGCAATCGAACTGCTCGGTCACGAACCCTTCTTCATAGGCCATCCGACCGCTATTGCCGAAAAGCTTCCAGCAGACCGACACCGCATCGGCATCGCCCACGGCGGCGAAAAGATCGTCCAGACGGCCCTTGCCCACCCGCACGTTCAGAAACTCATCGCAATCCGCACAGATCAACCAATCTGCATTCTGAACAAGCGGTTCGGACTGGCTGACCCGCAAGGCAGTCCGCTGCGGGCTGCCGCCTTTCTTGAACTTGTTCTCGCGATGCTGCGCCAGGCCCAGTTCCTGCAAGCGATCGGCGATCTTGTCGGTATTGTCGTCGCAATCATTGGTGTAGATCAGAAAGTCGGTGAATCCGATGGCCCGGTTGTAGGCCACCCATTCCAGCATGAACGGGCCTTCATTCTTCATCGTCGTGACAATGATCCGGCTGCCCATATCTTTTCTGGCAATTCGCGCTGGGGCTTTCCCACCGGTGTTTTCCGGCGGCACGATCCGCGCCTGCTTGCCAGCCTCATCAGGCCGTTTCAGGTTCTTGATATATTCGGGTTGCGCGGCCAAACCGGCCTCAACTTGCTTCACTGGTTCAGCGTTTGACTCAGGCGTATCTGCCCCTTCACCGGCCACCGCATCAGCACGTTTCTTATTGCGCAAGCGAATACGGAAGGCCTTATCGATCCGTTCACCCAGTTCAATGCGCCCCATTTCGCGGAAATAGGCGGACAAAGACCCCCTGTACCACGGCAAATAGCGCCGTGCGCGATAAAGCCGATAGAATTCCAGATCCGTCAGCTCATCAAAAATACAATGGTTCATCACTGGTTTCAGGGCATCTATCTTACGTAAGAACACAGCCGTCTTGTGGTTCGAGAACCAACAATTGAACACCCGGATATTGTCGCCCGAAAACCGATCAACATGCTGCTGATCCAGCTCGTGATAGGGGTCGTAAAAAATGTTCACCCGCCCCAGCTTCTTGGTCAGCTTCGCCGCATCGCCCAGGGGCAGCGTCCAATCCTGCCGCTGGCCGTTTTCATACCGTGTTTCCCAGGGCACCAGATCGGGGTTCAGCGTGCTTTGCGGGTTGACCGATACCACATGCGCACCTGGCACCAGCGACCCATAGGCAATCGCGGCATAGCCGCCCATCGAAACGCCCGCAAAAACAACCCGGTCATAGCGGTCGAAAAACCCATCCTTCGCCAATTGTTTCATCCGGGCGATCAGATCAGGATCGCGATACCAGTCGCTGACATGCGCCATGATGCCCAAATGCGAAATCTGCTCATCCTGCGCGTATTTGAATGCCCATGGTTCCCGCTCAACCGAAGTATCGCCGACATTCGACAGATTATCGAACGTCACCAACAACCGGCTCACCGGGCGGCGCACAAACATCAGACTGTGCCGTAAATTCTTCTCCAGAAACCCTTCACCCTCACCGCCAGGGCGCAGCTCGTTCAGCCATCTCGGGCCCAGCTGGGAGTCATCGGGTGCAGGTGCCTGCTCTGCCATCGCTCAATCTTCGTTCTTTGTCTTGGGGCCGCCGTGTGGGGCGCTGCCGATGCCAGTATAGGCATTGCGGTCAAATCCACGCAACAACAGTCTCATAACTCCACTATTGTTTCATTAATCGAAACACGGATGTCACATCCTCTCGGTAGATATGACACCTCTCACCGCGCGCCCCGAGCACGAGACCGAAGGTCGAGGACGAGAGATCATGCGTGCGCGACAGCGCACTCCTTCAGGAAAAAGCCGAAAAGAAAAACACCCCACGAAAGATCTCGCGGGGTGTCCAAGGTAATATCAGTGCACAACAGCATCTTCAGGCGGTTGCCGCCCCGATGTGCCCACCCGGTCACCGATGATCAACCCTTCGGACCCGGCACTGACAGGCACCACGGCCCCGTCCAGTATATCGCCCGCCAGCAGCATCTCGGCCAACGGGTTCTGCACAGCGCGCTGAATGACACGCTTCAAAGGTCGTGCACCAAAGACCGGATCATAGCCTTCATCGGCCAGCCAACTGCGTGCCGCCTCGTCCATCTCCAGAGTGATGTTGCGCGCCGCCAGACGTTTGGCCAACCGCGCCAGTTGAATATCGACGATTCCGTCCATATCCGCACGGGCCAAACGGTCAAAGATGATCGTCTCATCCAGACGGTTCAGGAATTCAGGGCGGAAATGCGCCCGCACCGCATCCATCACATCACGCTTGGCATCACTGGCATCTGCGCCCTCAGGCAACTGGCTCAAGGCCTGCGCCCCTAGGTTCGATGTCAGCACGATCAGCGTCTGCTTGAAATCGACCGTGCGACCCTGACCATCGGTAAGCACACCGTCATCCAGCACCTGCAACAGCACGTTGAAGACATCCGGATGTGCCTTTTCGACCTCGTCGAACAGCACCACTTGATAAGGCCGACGCCGGACCGCCTCGGTCAGCACACCACCTTCATCATACCCGACATAGCCCGGAGGCGCCCCGATCAGACGGGCGACCGCGTGCTTCTCCATGAACTCGCTCATGTCGATGCGCACCATGGCACTGTCATCGTCAAACAGGAACTCGGCCACCGCCTTGGTCAGTTCGGTCTTACCCACGCCCGTCGGCCCCAGAAACAGGAACGAACCCAAAGGGCGCCCTTCATCATTCAAGCCCGCACGCGCCCGGCGCACGGCGTTGGCCACAGCCTTGACGGCGTTGTGCTGACCGATCACACGCTTGTGCAGACCCTCTTCCATACCCAGAAGCTTTTCACGTTCGCCTTCCAGCATCTTGGCAGTCGGAATACCGGTCCAGCGCTCAACCACCTGGGCAATTTGCTCTGGCCGCACCGCCTCTTCCACCATCATGCCGTTCTCCTCGGCCTGCTCGGCTTCCGAAAGCTGCTTCTCCAATCCAGGAATGACGCCATAGGACAACTCTCCGGCCTTGGCCAAATCGCCCTCGCGTTTTGCAATCTCCAGCTTGGCACGGGCATGATCCAATTGCTCTTTGAGATCGCGGGCACCGGCCAGCTTGTCGCGTTCCGACTGCCACTGCGCCGTCATCTCGCTCGAGCGTTCCTGCAAATCCGACAGCTCTTTCTCAAGTTTCTCCAACCGGTCCTTTGACGCCGCATCATCTTCTTTCTTCAGCGCCTCTGCCTCGATCTGCTTTTGCAGGATCTCACGGTCCAACGCATCCAGCTCTTCGGGCTTGCTGTCCACTTCCATGCGCAGTCGGCTCGCGGCCTCATCCATCAGGTCGATGGCCTTGTCCGGCAGGAAACGGTCGGTGATATAACGATGCGACAGCGTGGCCGCCGCAACCAACGCGCTATCACTCACCCGCACCCCGTGATGCAGCTCGTATTTTTCCTTGATGCCGCGCAGAATACTGATTGTATCCTCCACCGTCGGCTCCTCGACCAATACAGGCTGGAACCGCCGCGCAAGCGCCGCGTCTTTCTCCACGTGTTTGCGGTATTCATCCAGCGTCGTGGCACCGACACAATGCAGCTCTCCCCGCGCCAAGGCAGGCTTGATCAGGTTGGCCGCATCCATGGCGCCATCTCCCTTGCCCGCGCCGACCAGCGTGTGCATCTCGTCGATGAACAGCACAATCTCACCGGCGGCAGCAATGACCTCGTTCAGAACCGCCTTCAACCGTTCCTCGAACTCACCGCGATATTTCGCACCCGCGATCAACGCGCCCATATCGAGCGAGAGCAGACGCTTGTTTGCCAGACTTTCAGGCACATCGCCATTGACGATACGCAGCGCCAGTCCCTCGGCAATCGCAGTCTTACCCACGCCCGGCTCACCGATCAGCACAGGGTTGTTCTTGGTCCGGCGGCTGAGAACTTGCATCGCGCGGCGAATTTCATCGTCCCGACCGATGATTGGGTCGATCTTACCCTCTTCGGCCGCCTTGGTCAGATCATGTGCATATTTCTCAAGCGCCTCATAGGTATCTTCAGCGCTTGCCGTATCGGCTTTGCGGCCTTTGCGGATATCGTTGATCGCCTCGTTCAGCTTTTGCGCCGAGACAGCCCCGGCCTCCAGCGCGTCCTTTGCCGGAGATTTGACAATTGCCAATGCGGTCAGCATCCGTTCAACCGGCACAAAACTATCCTTGGCCTTGGTGGCCAGCTTTTCCGCCTCATCCAGAACCTTGCCTGTCTGGCTGTCCATATAGACCTGCCCGGCATCGCCGCTGACCTGCGGGATCTTCCGCATCGCGGCATCCAGCGCCTCGACCACGCGCTCGGGCGCGCCGCCCGCACGTTTGATCAGATTGCTGGCCAATCCTTCGGTATCGTCCATCAAGGCTTTGAGTATATGTTCGGGCGCCAATTTCTGGTGGCTTTCCCGCATCGCGATCGTCTGGGCGGCCTGAATGAAACCGCGCGACCGCTCCGTGAACTTCGATAAGTCCATGGGCATTCTCCTTTTTGCAAGCGTTACCCCGGTGGCGCACCCTGCGATAGGCATGTGCCGGTCGGGAACCTTATGACCTAAATGGGTAACAACTGCGTTATCTTCAAGCCAGCAAGACAGCAAAAATTACACCGACAAACATTTTCGTGAATCCTCTTGGAACTTCATCATCCTGTCATACTTATCAACATAGTTATCCACAGGCCCATCAGAGGCTCGAGCAGAAGGAAGTTAGAAATGCGTACCGAAAAACTGCAACTTTCGGACATCCGCTATAATCCCGAATACAGCGCCTTTGAGGCGATCGTTAAGATTCATGATCGCGGCGAAAGCTATGAATATCCCACGCATATCGTCGCGCCGCTTCAGGCCGAGTTCAGCCTGATTGCCCGCGGGCTTGTTGAAAAGGCCCATCGCGCGCATCAAAATGAAACGCCGACCCTTCGTTTGCGCAAGGCTACCGCACCGGTTCAGACCGTGAACCGTCCGGCGCCCCGGTTTCGCGAAACGCCTCTGATGATGCGGATGCTGCGCGCACTCGCCGCCTGATTCCTCAACGTCACAACAGCAAAACGGCCCGTCCTCAGACGGGCCGTTCGCATTCAAGCAGCATCGAAACTGCCCGACATGATGCGGTTTAGGCCGCGTTCTTTCTTTTCCGCAGCAGGCGCAAGCCACCAAGCGACGCAACACCAAACAGACCCAACAGGCCGGACGCCGGCAATGGTACCGCAGCCGGCACTTCGCGGATCGTGATCGTCGCCACCGAGAACGCATTGCGATCTGCGGTGAAATCGATCAGGTCGCCATTCAACGTGCCCAACGGTGTCTGGGCACCGGCAAATCCTGCGAAGGATTCCGCCGCGTGGATCACACCATTTTCGTCGGCACCCGCATCCGCATCCTGACCGACCACAAAGGCCGGACCACCCAGCAGGTCATTGATCTCGGTGCCTGCATCCCACAAATAGGCAGCCGTCACGTTGATCACACGCTCGCCCAGGAAACCGCCGCTGCCATCGAACAGCGAAAAGGCCAACGGATCGTCATTGCCCAGAAACGTGTCATTTGACGGCACCAGCATCGACAGGAAGGTGAAGTAGCGGTTCACCGAACCGTCAACGTCGATGGTTGCACGGGTGGTCTCACCGGGATCGACGGTGGGCGGGCCACTACCCGGCGCCGTAACAACGGTCGCGACCGAATCAGGCGATACCGCCAACCGCTCGTCCGGCAACAGGCTGGGGCTGCCAGTTTCAGCGATCCGCTGAACGCCCGCACTTGCGTTGTCGCCTGCATTAAACGCGTCGAAATTGCCGTCATGGAAGGCCGAATAGACCGGCGTGATCGCAAACCCGCCGATCTGCGCGGTATTGGTGATCGTAATCTCCAGCGTCGTGGCCTGCGCCATTGTCGCAAGCGACAGCGCGGCAACTGTCGATGCAACGGCATGTCGCCCGATATCTTTTATTCTGAACATAAGAAGGTTCCTCTCTGAAAAACACCGCCAGAGAAGCCCGGCGGGTTGGGGCAAAATGCCGTGTATTCAAGCAGTTCGGAAAACACGTCTGCTGACTTTGCCGTGGGTATGCTTGAGCATTTCGTGAAGGTTTCGTGATCACCTTCGGCAGCGTTGCGGCCTGCGCCCCCGCATCCCCGCTTGACGGCACAAGCCCCGCTCGCGAAAAGGGCCAAACCCCAAAGTGAAAGGCCCGCCCATGTCCGATGACCGCCTGATCGTTGCGCTCGATGTTCCCAACGCACTCCAGGGCCTGCAACTGACCGAACAACTGGGCGATGCCGTCTCGTTCTATAAAATCGGTCTGGGCATGCTGACCGGTGGCGGTCTGGCCCTGGCGAATGAGCTCAAGCAGGACCACGGCAAGCGCATCTTTCTGGATATGAAACTTTTTGATATCGGGGCGACGGTCGAAAATGCGGTACGCGGTCTGGCGCAGTTCAATCTCGATTTCCTCACCGTTCACGGCGATCCCCACGTCGTGCGCGCCGCCAAGGAAGGGTCCGCAGGCAAGGAATTGAAAATCCTGGCCGTCACCATCCTGACTTCGCTTGACCGGAACGATCTGGATGCCGGGCTGATCCGCCCGGGGGACGTGCCCGAGATCGTCCGCGAGCGTGCTGCCCGCGCCTTCGATGCCGGTGCCGATGGTGTCATCGCATCGCCGCAGGAAGCAGCAATGATCCGCGCGCTTCCAGAGGCTTCCAGCAAGCTGATCGTGACCCCAGGCGTTCGCCCCACAGGTGCCGAGCTTGGTGATCAGAAACGCGTGGCGACACCCGCGCAGGCCATCGCCGATGGTGCGGATCACATCGTCGTGGGCCGCCCGGTCTGGGCCGCAAACGACCCATCCGCCGCGGCCCGCGCCATTCTGGACGAGCTTTCCAGCTAAGCGGCTGTTCCCTGACGGAGTTCGCGTACGCTCACACATTCGAGTGATGCGCTCAGGGCGCGCAGCCCTTGGGGTTTCACCCCAAACCCCTGCGCATTGCACGAAAGGGAAGCTTCCCCGTCTTCACAGTTCCAAAATTCACTTGCCAAAGACAATCCAAACATTTCCCAGCCAGACAACATCCGATGGGCGCGTCACATTCAAGGCAGCTCCCGAGGCGGACGGCGACGCCGGACAACGAGAGATCAAGCGCGCCGAAGGCGCTCCATTTGAAAGCCCTGTTTCCCACCCTCTGATTTGGCTACACTAAACCCGCCAAGACCTCCGCATGGGACCATCTGATGCCCGCCCTTTGCCGCGATTGCCTGACACAGTTTGACACCGGCCCACGCTGCCCGTCCTGCCGCAGCCCCCGGATCAAATCGCATGCGGAACTGTTTGATCTTTCCATTGCCCACATGGATTGCGACGCGTTCTATGCCAGCGTCGAAAAGCGCGACAATCCCGATCTGGCTTCGAAACCCCTGATCATCGGCGGTGGGCGGCGCGGCGTCGTCTCAACCGCCTGCTATATCGCCCGCATTCGTGGCGTCCGTTCAGCCATGCCCATGTTTCAGGCCTTGAAACTTTGCCCCGAAGCGGTCGTGCTTAAACCCCGAATGGAACTCTATGCCGAAACCTCCCGCGCGATCCGCCAGATGATGAACGAACTGACCCCCTCAATCGAACCGCTGTCTCTGGACGAGGCCTTTCTGGACCTCACCGGCACCCGACGTCTGCACGGTGTCCCGCCCGCTGTCATGCTGGCCCGACTGGTCCAGCGCATGAAGACCGAACTGGGTCTCACCGGCTCCATCGGGCTGTCGCATAACAAATTCCTCGCCAAGGTTGCCTCGGACCTCGACAAACCCCACGGGTTTTCCGTGATCGGTAAGGCAGAGACAGGTGACTTTCTGCGCGACAAACCCGTCAGCCTGATCTGGGGCGTCGGTCAGGCCACGCGCACCTCCCTCGACAAGGCCGGCATCCGCACCTTCGCTGATCTGCTCAGATGGGACCGCGAGGAACTGATCGCGCGTTTTGGCTCGATGGGCGACCGGCTCTGGCATTTGGCGCGGGGTCAGGATCGACGCCGGATATCGGCCAACACCCCGGTCAAATCCATCTCAAGCGAGACCACCTTTTTCGAAGACACCGCCAATGATCATATTCTTGACGGTCATATCTGGCGGCTGTCCGAAAAAGTGTCAGACCGCGCCAAGGCCAAACAAATCGCGGGCCGGGTAGTGACGCTAAAGCTCAAACGTGCTGATCGTTCGCTGATCACCCGGCGTCTGGCCCTGCGAGACCCGACCCAGATGGCCGATACGATCTACCGCACCGCCCGCAACCTGATGGATCAGGTCGACGGGAAAGCGCCCTACCGGCTGCTTGGTGTCGGCATTTCCGATCTGATCCCCGAGGACGGCGCCGACCGATCCGGCGATCTGCTGGACCCCGAAGCCAGCAAACGCAGCCAGGCGGAAAAGGCGACCGACAGTATCCGGCGAAAATTTGGCCGCGACGCGATCGTCAAGGGCCGCTCGCTCAGATAGGAAGGCCTTATTCCGCCGCCAGCGATTGCTCCGCAGGGCGACCGATTTCGGCAATATCGGCAATCACACCGGCAAGCAGATCGCGGAAGCTCGCGAAATTGGAATTCGGTCGGATCATCTGTTCGTTCATGTAAAGCGCGCGGTCAATCTCGACCTGGATCGCATGACGTCCGCGCAATGGGCGGCCATAATGCTGAGTGATATAGGCCCCGGCAAAGGGCGTATTGCGCGTCACCACCAATCCGGCATCCCGGAATGCTTGTTCGACCCGATCAACGATAGCCTCATCGGCAGCGGCCCCGAAACGATCGCCCAACACGATCTCAGGACGGCGGATACCTGACCGGGCCACCGAATCCATCGCCTCGTGCGGCATCGAATGGCAATCAATCAGAATCGCCTGACCGAACATCAGATGCGCCTGATCCAGCTGGGTCTGCAAAGCCTCGTGATAGGGCCGCCAATAGGTCTCGATCCGTGCTTCGGCTTCGGCCATGCTGATCTTGCCGGAATAGATCGCCTTGCCGTTGGCCACCACCCGCGGCACGACGCCCAGACCAGAGGCCACGCGCGGGTTATGTCCCAGGCGCGGCGCCCCCTCGATCAGGGCCGGATCCAGCTCCTCGGCGCTGCGGTTCAGATCGACAAAGGCACGCGGCGCGCCAGCCTTGAGAAACGGCGCCCCGAATTTCGGTGCCCGGTCAAACAGTTGATCGACAAACGCATCCTCGGAACTGCGCACCGTATGTTCGTTCAGATTGATCCGCCGGATGAAACTCCACGGATAATCGCGCCCGCTATGGGGCGACGCGAACACCACACTGGTCGTGCGCCGCTCGGGGTGGATCAACTGATAGGCAACCTTGGGCATCTTTTCTCCTGCTGCCGATGATAATAGACCTAATTTGGCATTCTAAAAGCCCTTGATCCCCGTCCCGACTCCTTTTATAGACACGGCTCACCGGCGCGGATTTCCGCGCCCCTATTTATTGGGGGCAACTGAGGCGCAGGTAAAACGGGCGATTAGCTCAGCGGTAGAGCACTTCGTTGACATCGAAGGGGTCACAAGTTCGATCCTTGTATCGCCCACCATATTCACTGCTTCGCTCCGGCGGGGCACCCGACAACCCCAGGCGCTGGCCCGCGCCGCGACATAAAGGAGAGGACCATGAAGGTTCGTAACTCGCTTCGCTCGCTGAAGAACCGGCACCGTGATTGCCGCGTCGTGCGCCGCAAAGGCCGCGTCTACGTGATCAACAAGACCCAGCGCCGGTTCAAAGCCCGCCAAGGCTAAACCAGCACCACGTTTTGTGGTCGACCGATAACCCCGCCCGAACCGGCGGGGTTTTTCTTTTGCAGGCGATGCGCCGTATCACCCAAGACACCGCTGCAAGATCGCGCATCCCTTGGTGATTTCCTCTTCATCACTGGACGCGAACCCGACAAGCATTCCCTTTCTCGGAGAGGCCCCGCTTCTGTAGTAATAAGATAGCTGTTCGACCCCCAGGTTCCTGTCATTGCAGCGCGCGATGATCTGATCGTCATCCACGGTCTGATCCCTGAAATAGCACATATTGTAGAACCCTGCGGAAAATGCCGGCGGCTCGAACCGGTCGGCAAAATCCCGACGCAGAATGTCCAACAGATGCTCTTGTCGCCGGGCATAGATGCGGCGGGTCTTGTGCAGGTGGCGCGAATAATGGCCGTCGGCAATGAAATGGGCCAGTATTTGCTCGGTAATCTGCGGCGTGGCGCGATAGCGAACCTGAATCAGCCGCCGGCAACGCGCCGCAAGCTGTCGCGGCATGATCATGTAACCGACCCGCAGCGTCTGTAGCAGCGACATGCTGAACGCGCCGATATAAATCACGCGGTCACTCCGGTCCATGGCCTTGAGCGGCGGGATCGGGCGGCCCTCGTACCGAAACTCGCTGCCCAGATCATCTTCGACGATCACGGCGTTGTTTTCAGACGCCCAGTTCAGCATCTCAAGCTTGCGTTTGGCGGGCATCGTGATGGCCAGCGGTTGCTGTTTGGCGGCTGTCACAAAAGCCAGCTTGATCCGCCTTCCGGGCAGTGACGATGGGTTCGCACCATTCTCATCCACGGGCATCTGAAGAACGTTGCAGCCATGCGATCTGAAGGTTGAATAGATCGCCTGCATCCCGGGTTCCTCGAATGCCACCGTATCGCCGGGATCCAGCAATAGCTCCGTCAGCAGATTGACCGCATGATGCGCACCCAGGGTCGTCACGACCTCTTCGGGATCGCATCGGATGCCCCGGCTCACCGCAATCTGACTGGCGATCTGCTGCTCCAGCAAAGACGGCGCATCCCCATCGCGATACCACATCACATGCGAATCCACCTTTGAAAACAAATCCTTGGTCAGCTTCGCCCAGATTTGGAAAGGGAACAGTCGATGATCCGGGGCGGACATATGCAGGTATTTTGAGGTCTTGTTGGAAACCCGCGAATCCCGCCAGCTCAGATTTCGCGCATGTTTCGACAACATCGCGTCACCGCTCCAGGTGTCCTTGGGCGGCGCACTCTGCGATCCCGAATGGTCCCCGATGTTGAGGATGGTCTCGACATAGGTCCCGCTGCCCTCGATCGGTCTCAGGTAACCTTCGGCGGTCAACTGATCCAGCGCCGTGACCACGGTGAACCGCGACACGCTCAGATGCTGGGACAACGCCCGTGACGATGGCATGCGCGCGCCGCCGCGCAGGCTGCCCGATAAAATCATCTCGCGCAAATTCACATATATCTGGCGATGCATCGGAATGCCGCTCTGGGGGTCGATCACCAGCCCTTCGATAAATGCACCGTCTTTGGGCCTTGCCATCTGGCACCCTTATCTCGTTGTCACCGGATCACGATAAGTGGACTGGTCATTTTTATCAATTGTGGCCATGTTTCCGGTACACTTTTATCCGCTAACATCGCTCTCAACGAACAACCGGGTTGCAGCTAAACACCGACACAGCAATGCCAGCCCGCCTTTAGGGAGATTTCGATGTCACAGAAAACCAAAGACATATCGCGCCGCGGCTTCTTGCAGCGCAGCGGGGCCGCCGGGCTTGTGGTCACCGCGTCCGGGCTGGTGCTGCCACAGGCTACGCTGGCCGACACGCCCAACAAGGGTGGTCATTTCGTGCTGGGTCTCAAAGGCGGCGAAAGCACCGACACGCTTGACCCTGCCATCAACCTTGGCAGTGCCAGCTCCTATGCACTCTATGCCTTTGGGGATTACCTGATCGAGATTGACCCGGATGGCGGCCTTGTGCCCGCCCTTGCCGAAAGCTGGGAGGCCGCGGAGGGCGGCAAGGTCTGGCATTTCACCATCCGGCAGGGGGTCGAATTCCACAACGGCAAGACCCTGACCGCCGAAGATGTGGTCAAGACGCTTCAGCGTCATTCCAACGAAGATTCGCAATCCGGTGCGCTTGGGATCATGCGCGGCATCGAAACGATCACCGCAGACGGCAATACCGTGTCGATGACCCTGGGCACTGCCAACGCCGACCTGCCCTACCTGATGACCGATTATCACCTTGTGATTCAGCCGGATGGCGGCATGGACAACCCCGCCGCGGGCATTGGCACCGGCCCTTACAAGCTGACCAGCGAAGAACCCGGCGTGCGCTACACCTTCGAAAAGTTCGCCAATCATTGGAACGATCAGGTGGGCCATTTCGACAGCCATGAAATCATCGTGATCAATGACGACACCGCCCGCGCCGCAGCCCTGCAATCGGGACAGGTGCATGCGATCGACAAGGTGCCGCCCCGGGTGGCCGACCTGATCGGTCGCGCGCCGGATGTGGCTGTGGGCGTCACCCCGGGCCGGGGCCACTACATCTTTGTCATGCACACTGACACGCCGCCCTTCGACAACAAGGATCTGCGGCTGGCGCTGAAATACGCCATCAACCGGCAGGAACTGGTCGACACAATCCTCAATGGCTATGGCGCGATCGGCAATGACATCCCGATCAACGATGCCTATCCCCTCTTTGACGACAGCCTGCCCCAGCGCGACTTCTCGCTGGAAAAAGCGGCAGAGCATTACCAGAAATCCGGCCATGACGGATCGCCCATCGTGTTGCAGGTCTCCGATGCCGCCTTCCCCGGCGCGATTGATGCGGCACAGCTCTTCCAGCAAACCGCCAACGCCGCCGGCATCCCGCTTGAGGTCAAGCGCGAGCCCGCCGATGGCTACTGGTCCGAGGTCTGGAACAACCAGCCCTTCTGCGCCTCTTTCTGGGGCGGGCGACCAGTGCAGGACCAGATGTGGTCAACCGGTTACCTGTCGACCGCCGACTGGAACGATACAAGGTTCAAGAACGCCGAATTCGACGCCCTCCTGCTCGAAGCCCGGGCTGAGCTTGACCCCGCCCGCCGCAAGGATCTTTATGCCCAGATGGCCCGGATCGTCTGGGAGGAAGGTGGACTGATCAATCCGATGTTCAACAATTTCATCGACGGCTATTCCGAAAAGCTGGGCGGCTGGACCCGGCATTACAGCCAGATGATGAACGGCTTTGCGGCCAAGCTGACCTGGCTCGCCTGAAGAAAGACGGCTGATGCATCCCATGCTGAAACTCCTGATCCAGCGCCTGTCGCTGGGTCTGATGTTGCTGGTGGCCTCGACGGTGCTGATCTTTGTTGGCACCTCGATCCTGCCGGGAGACGTGGCGCAGGCCATCCTCGGTCAGTCAGCAACGCCCGAAGCATTGGAAAACCTGCGACAGGAAATGGGTCTGAACGATCCGGCCCTGACGCGCTACTTCAGCTGGGTCGGCGGCATTCTGCATGGCGATCTGGGCACTGCCTTGACCAACGGCGCCGACATTTCCGCCTCGATTGCACGGCGGCTTGGGAACACGCTATTTCTCGCCTTCTGGGCGGCGATCATCTCGGTGCCGCTGGCGATCACGCTGGGTATTCTCTCGGTTCGGTTCCGCAACCGCTGGCCCGACAAGCTGATCTCGGCTGTGACCCTCGCCACGATTTCGCTGCCGGAATTCATCATCGGCTATTTCGTCATGTTCCTCATTGCGGTCAAACTGCGGTGGGTGCCCTCGGTCTCGCTGATCAATGACGGGATGAGCCTTGCGGAAAAGCTCAACGCCATCGCCCTGCCCGTCATCGTGCTTGTCTTCGTAGTCCTCGCTCACATGATGCGCATGACCCGCGCCGCGATCCTGAACGTGATGGAATCCGCCTATATCGAAACCGCCGAGCTCAAGGGCCTCACCGGCGCGCAGGTCATTGTCGGCCACGCCCTGCCCAATGCCATCGCCCCCATCGTCAACGTGGTGATGCTCAACCTCGCATATCTGGTTGTCGGCGTCGTCGTGGTCGAGGTGGTCTTTGTCTACCCCGGCATGGGGCAGTACCTGGTCGATCACGTCTCGAAACGCGATGTGCCGGTGGTGCAGGCTGCAGGACTGATCTTTGCCAGCGTCTACATCCTGCTCAACACCGCGGCTGATCTCATTGCCATCGTCAGCAATCCGCGGCTGAGGCATCCAAAATGATCCGCACGCTTCGCAAGATACCCGCCAGCGCGCTCATCGGCCTGACCATCACAGCGCTCTATTTCGTCATAGCCGTGTTCGCGCCGCTGATCGCCCCCTACGGGCTGGGCGAAGTCGTCGGCAAGGTGTGGGAACCCGCCTCGGAAAAATTCTGGCTTGGCACCGACAATATCGGCCGTGACCTGCTGACCCGGATGATCTATGGCGGGCGCACAACGATCTTCATCGCCACGGCAGCAACGATCCTGTCTTTCACCGTGGGCTCGGTGCTGGCCTTCATGGCGGTGGTGATCGGCGGCTGGTTCGACGTGCTGATGTCACGCTTTGTCGATCTGATCATGGCCATTCCCGGCCTGATCTTCGCACTGGTGATCCTGTCGGTCGTGCCCGCCTCAATCACCGTCCTGATCATGGTCATGGCATTTCTCGACGCCACCCGCGTCTACCGTCTCAGCCGGTCCGTGGCCGAAAGCATCTATGTCATGGACTATATCGAAGTCGCCAAGCTGCGCGGCGAAAAGACCGGCTGGATCGTGACGCGTGAAATCCTGCCCAACGCGCTCAGCCCGCTGGTCTCGGAACTGGGGCTGCGCTTCATCTTCATGGTGCTCTATCTTTCAACGCTGTCGTTCCTTGGCCTCGGCATCCAGCCGCCATCGACCGATTGGGGCGCCATCGTCAAGGAAAACAGCGACGGGCTGGTCTACGGTATCCCCGCCGCGCTGGCCCCGGCCATCGCCATCGCCACACTGGCCATTTCGGTCAACCTGGTGGCCGACTGGGTGCTGTCGCTGACCACCAGCCTGAAAGGGGGCCGGCAATGAAACCACCCCTCCTGCTGGAAGCCAAAGGCCTGAAAATCGGCGCAACGATCAGACAGCCGGGTGAAAAGCCACGCCAGATCGAGATCGTGCACGGCGTCGATTTCACCCTCGAAAAGGGCAAGGTGCTGGGCCTGATTGGCGAATCCGGGGCCGGGAAATCCACCATCGGCCTGGCCACGATGGACTACGGGCGCGGCCCGGTCCGGATCACCGGCGGCGACGTGCTGGTCAAGGGCGCCAATATCCGCCGGATTTCCCATGATGCACTACGGGCGCTGCGCGGCAAGGTCGTCACTTACGTCTCGCAATCCGCCGCCGCCTCGTTCAACCCGGCCCGCAAGCTGATGCACCAGGTGACCGAGGCGTGCCTGCGCCACAACATCTGCTCGCAGTTCGAGGCCGAGGCCCGCGCCGTCGCACTTTTCAAAAAGCTCAGCCTGCCGGACCCCGAAACCATCGGCGACCGCTACCCGCATCAGGTGTCGGGCGGGCAGTTGCAACGGGTGATGACCGCGATGGCGCTTTGCCCCGAACCCGATCTCGTGGTGTTTGACGAACCCACCACCGCGCTGGATGTGACCACCCAGATCGACGTTCTGGCCGCGATCAAAGAGGCGATTGCCGATACCGGCGTCGGCGCGCTCTATATCACTCACGATCTGGCCGTGGTCGCGCAGGTTTCAGATCACATCATGGTGCTGCGCGATGGCCATATGGTCGAATACGGCACGACCCGGCAGATCATCGACGACCCGCAACAGGATTATACCCGTGCGCTGGTCTCCGAACGCTCGGACCTTGCACAGGAAAAGTCCCCCAAGGGTGATCCGGTCCTGTCGCTAAACGGGATCAGCGGCACCTATCCGGGCGTCAAATTCGACATCCTCAAAAACGTCAGCATGGACATCCTGCCCGGACAGACGCTGGCCGTGGTGGGTGAAAGCGGCTCGGGCAAATCCACCACCGCGCGCGCCATCACCGGATTGATGCCACCGCATACCGGCGAGATTCTGTTTGAGGGGCAGCCTTTGCCGCCACGCCTCAAAGACCGCAGCAAGGATCAGCTGCGCGAGTTGCAGATGATCCACCAGATGGCCGATGTGGCCATGAACCCGCGTCAGACCATCGCCACCATCATTGGCCGCCCGCTCGAATTCTACTTCGGCATGAAGGGTGCCGCGAAACGCCAGCGCATCGTTGAGCTTCTGAACGAGATCGAGCTGGGCGAAGAGTTCCTGACCCGCTATCCTGCCGAACTGTCCGGCGGTCAGAAACAACGCGTCTGCATTGCCCGCTGCCTTGCCGCCAAGCCGAAACTCATCATCTGTGACGAGGTCACGTCGGCGCTTGATCCGCTGGTCGCCGCAGGCATTCTGCGGCTGCTGCTCGACCTGCAGGCGCGCGAAGGTGTCAGCTATCTTTTCATTACCCATGATCTGGCCACCGTCCGGGACATCGCCGATTCCATTGCCGTGATGCTGAATGGCGAGGTGGTCCGCTATGGCACCAAATCCGAGGTGCTGACTCCGCCCTTTGACGACTACACCGATCTTCTCCTGTCCTCGGTGCCGGAAATGCGGCCCGGCTGGCTTGAGGACGCAATCAAGAACCGCCGCATGGAGGCTGCCGGATACTGATGGATACGAAACTTCTCCTGCTCATTATCGACGGGGTGCCCTGGCGCAACTGGCGCAGCCTTTTCGGCAATCTCGAAGGCTGGGTCGATACGGGCGAGGCGCAGGTCTGGAAGATACGCGCGCCGCTGCCCTCCACGTCGGCCTCCTGTTACGCTTCCATCCATACGGGCGTGGTTCCCGCCACTCACGGAAGTACCGGAAACCACGATGTGTTCCGGATCGCCATGCCCGATATTTTCTCCGAGATCCGCAAGGCCGGTGGCACAACCGGTGCCGTCACCCATTCCTACTGGTCCGAGTTCTTTAACCGCGCGCCTTTCGATCCGGTGCGCGATATCGAATATGACGAACCCGACAGCGACAGTATCAACCACGGTCGGTTTCACACGATGGAAGGCTACTGGCACGCCAACCAGATGACCCCCAGCGATGCGGATCTCTTTGCCACGCTGACCATGCTGACCGAACGGTTCGGGATCAATTACGGCATCCTGCATACCTGCACCCTCGACAGCATGGGGCACCGTTTCAAACATGATTGTCCGGAAATGGATGGCTCCTGTTTTGCCCTCGATGCACAGCTCGCCCCCTATATCAGGCGCTGGCGCGATGCCGGGTACGAGATCATCGTGACCGCCGATCACGGCCAGTCCGATCGTGGCCATCACGGCGGCAGGGGCGAGGATCAGCAGGATGCCGCACTCTACTATTTCGGCCCGGCCAAAGGCCCCGATCCCGACACGCTTCTGCACCTCACGCAGATCGCGCCCACCGTCCTCAGCCGCCTTGGCGCACCGGTCCCCGACACAATGAAAGAACCGGTGTTTCTTACGTAACCCTGCGCTGCCGGGGATGCCTGCGACACAGGCGTGCATCGGGCAGCATCCAGTATCTCCCTGACGCAAAGTTTCGCGTCACTCGGGCGGCGTCACGTCAAACGCCGCCCCCTTTTTTTGCCTTATCAGATATGCGCATTGGCGGTTTCGCCGCACGCCCTGTTAACGGGCGACTTTACCGCTGCAAATACCGACGTAATACCGACGTTATACCGACACGATACAGCCCCCGGTTTTGCCTTGTTAACCAGGGGCTTGGCACCGATTCGGCGCACAACCCGTCAGATCACCGCCCGGAACAGTCCCTTGAGGTTGTCCAGCGTCAGTTCCACAGGGTTGCCGCCGCAGCTTGGGTCTTCCAACGCCATCGCGCTCAGCTCGTCGATCCGGTCGTCACCGACACCCATTTCCCGCAGCTTGCGCGGGATACCAAGACTGTCATTGAACGCCTGCACGAACTCTCGGAACCCGTCGAACCCGCCGGTAATTCCCAGATAGGGCGCAGCCAGATCAAACCGGTCCTTGATCACTGGCGCATTCATCTCCAGCACCGCGGGCATGCAGACCGCATTGGTGGTGCCGTGATGGGTATTGTAGACCGCACCGATGGGGTGGCTCAGCGCGTGAATGGCCCCCAAGCCTTTCTGAAACGCCGTCGCCCCCATCGCCGCCGCGCTCATCATGTTGGCCCGCGCCTCAATGTCAGTGCCATCGGCATAGGCGCGCGGCAGATTGTCGATCACCAGCCGCATGCCTTCCAGCGCAATCCCCTGGCTCATCGGGTGGTAATGGGGGCTGGAAAACGCCTCAACACAATGGGCGAACGCATCCAATCCCGTGCCCGCCGTGATGAACTTGGGCATGCCCACAGTCAGCTCCGGATCACAGATCACGACCGAGGGTAACACCTTGGGATGAAAGATGATTTTCTTCACATGGCTCTCGGAATTGGTGATCACGCTGGCGCGTCCCACCTCCGATCCGGTGCCCGCGGTGGTAGGCACGGCCACAATGGGTGCGATGGCGTCGGCATCCGCCCGGGTCCACCAGTCGCCAACGTCTTCGAAATCCCAGACGGGCCGTGACTGCCCGGCCATGAAGGCAACCATCTTGCCCAGATCAAGCCCGGAACCACCGCCAAAGGCGACCACCCCGTCATGGCCTCCGGCCTTGTAGGCCGCGACCCCGGCATCAAGGTTCTTTTCGTTCGGGTTCGGATCGACATCGCTGAACATGCCCCGGCCCAGCCCGGCGGCCTCCATGATGTCCAGCGTGGCGTGCGTGACCGGCAGATCGGCCAGGCCCTTGTCGGTCACCAGCAGGGGTTTCCTGATACCCGCCGCCGCGCAGGCGTCGGGCAATTCCTTGATCCGGCCAGCGCCGAATTTCATCGCGGTCGGGTAGGACCAGTTTCCTGTCAGGCTCATGATGTCACCTTTTTCAAATGATAGGATTTGGGGCGTGTCAGATTGTGATAGCCGATGACCGACAAACCGCCGCCCCGGCCGGTATCCTTGCAGCCGGTCCAGCACAGGCCCGGGTCAAGATAATCGGCCCGGTTCATGAAAACGGTGCCGGTCTCAACCCGGTCACCCACCCGCGCCGCCCGGTCCACATCACCGGTCCAGAGGCTGGCGGTCAGACCGAAATTACTGTCGTTCATCAAGGCGATAGCCTCGTCATCATCCTTGACCGGCATGATGCCCACGACAGGCCCAAAGCTCTCGTCACGCATCACCCGCATGTCATGGGTCACGCCTGTCAGAATCTGCGGCGTCAGATAGGCCGCGCCATCATCCTCGGGCATGGTTTCGATATGCGCCTTGGCGCCATCGGCCAGCGCCTCGTCGATTTGCGCCCGCACTTCCTGCGCAAACCTCACATTCGCCATCGGCCCGATCGACGTGTCCTTGTCCAGCGGATTGCCCAGCTTATAGCCGCTCACAATTGCCACGGCCTTTTCGACAAAAGTGTCAAACAGGCTTTCATGCACGTATATCCGCTCGATCCCGCAGCAGCACTGGCCCGAGTTGAACATCGCCCCGTCGATCAACGTGTCCACCGCCGCATCCAGATCGGCATCCTCCATCACATAGCCCGGATCCTTGCCGCCCAGCTCGGTGCCGACCCCGGTGAAAGTGCCCGCCGCCGCGCGTTCCATCGCCTTGCCGCCGCCCACCGATCCGGTGAAGTTGACGAAATCGAACGCCCGGCGCGCAATCAATTCAGACGTGGTGTCATGATCCAGAAACACGTTCTGAAACACGTTCTCGGGCACGCCTGCCGCGTGGAAGGCTTTCGCCATCCGCTCCCCCACCAACAGGGTCTGCGTGGCATGTTTCAACACCACCGCACTGCCCGCGATCAGGGCAGGTGCCACGGTATTGATCGCCGTCATATACGGGTAATTCCAAGGCGCCACCACGAACACCACACCATGCGGCACCCGTTTGATATACCGTCTGAACGTCTCGTCCTCGCCCACCTCGATATCGGCCAGAGAGGTCTCGGCGATCTTGGCCATATGGCTCGCACGCTCGTTGAAGCCGCCGAATTCGCCACCATAACGAATGGGACGGCCCATCATCCGGGCCAGTTCCGGCACGATGTCATCATTCATCTCACCCACGGCGGCAACGCCGGCCATGACCAGATCAATCCGCTCCTGCAAAGGCCGCGCCGCCCAATCCACCTGCGCCGCGCGGGCCGCCTTGGCCACCGCCATTGCCGCCTCGCGCGACAGCACATCGCGCTCGGCAAAAACCGATCCATCAATCGGCGAGATACACCTGAGTGTCGTCATCTGATCCTCATCTGTTTCGGGCATTCGCGCCCTTCTTATTGGCCAAAATACTCAAGCCCGCTCAAACCCGCGCGCCACCTCGTAATCCGTCACCACGCGGTCAAAATCCTCGATCTCGACCTCGGCGGCACGGACATAGTGATCCACCACGTCATCGCCCATCGCCGCCCGCAACATGGCCGACCCCTTCAGCGTGACCATCGCATCGCGAAGGGTCTGCGGAATCATACCGCTCTCGCCCTCATAGGCGTCTCCAGAAAACGGGGGATCCAGCTCCAATTTCTCTTCGATACCGGCAATCCCGGCGGCAATCTGCGCGGCCATCGCCAGATAGGGGTTCAGATCCGACCCACCCACGCGGCATTCAACCCGCACCGCCTTGGTGCCGTCGCCGCACAGCCGGAAACCCGCCGTGCGGTTATCGACCGACCAGATCGTGCGCGTCGGCGCAAAGGTGCCCTTCTGGAAGCGTTTATAACTGTTGATATAAGGCGCCAGGAAATAGGTGAAATCAGGTGCGTATTTGAGCAAACCGGCCATGTAAGTTTTCATTAACGCCGACATGCCAAGTTTGTCTTCAGCATCAAAAAACGCAGGTACACCGTTTTGCCACAGCGACTGATGCACATGGGATGAACTGCCCACCTTGTCATGATGCCATTTCGGCAGGAAAGTCACCGCATGACCCTGCTGAAATGCGATCTCCTTGACCGCATGCTTGGCGATGGTGTGATAATCCGCCGTGTCCAGGGCAGCAGCATATTTGATGTTCAGCTCTTCCTGCCCGGTTTCAGCCTCGCCCTTTGAATTCTCAACAGGGATGCCAGCATTCCACAGATGATTGCGGATGGGCCGCATCACGTGCTCTTCCTTGGTGGTCTGCAAAATGGCGTAATCTTCGTTGTACCCACTGATCGGCTCCAGATCGCGGAACTTCTCCTTACGGATCTCGTCAAAGCTCTTCTCGAACAGGAAAAACTCCAACTCGGTCGCCATCATTGCGTCATAGCCCATCGCCTCAAGCCGCTTGATTTGTTTTTTCAGCACCGCGCGGGGGGAATGGGGCACGTCCTTGTGGGTGTAATGATCCAGAACGTCGCACAGCACCATAACGGTGCCCTCCAGCCACGGAACCGAACGCAATGTGCCGAGGTCCGGTTTCATCACATAGTCGCCATACCCCGATTGCCAACTGGTCGAGGCATAGCCATCAGGCGTCGCCATCTCCAGATCGGTGGCCAGCAGGTAGTTGCAGCAATGGGTCTCTTCCCAGGCGCCAGCAATGAAATGCCCGGCGTGAAACCGTTTTCCCATCAACCGGCCCTGCATATCGACGAGACACGCCAATACGGTATCAATTTCGCCCGAGGCGGTTTGTGCTTTCAGATCTTCGAAACTCAGGCTCATTCTAACAATCCGTTCTGTCGGGTTTCAAATGATGTCCGGCCCCGGGCAATGCCGGGACCGGAAAATGATATCAGGTCACTTCAGCCGTTTGTGTAGGGCGGTCCGGCCTGGTTGATGACCGAGTTGTATTCGCTGAAAATGTTGATGATTTTCTGTTGAATCTCACCCTCCTCGGCGATCTCCTTCCAGAAATCCTTCGCAGCATTCTCGACTTCGGCCCATTCCTCGGCGGGTACGGTGCGCAGTTCAAGCTTGTCGCCATTGGCACGCAGATTCGCTTCACCCCCCCAGTACCACTGGTTGCGATAGGTGTGCCCTGCCTCAGTCGCCGACATAACCAGTTGCTTAAGGTGATCCGGCAGATCGGCCCAGCGTTGCTGGTTGACGAACCACGATCCGATCCACGCGCCCGAGATATTGTTGGTCAGGAAGTAGTCGGTTACCTCGGCCCAGCCAACGGTATAATCCTCGGTGATACCTGACCACGCCATACCGTCCAGCTCGCCGGTCTGTACGGCAACCTCTGCATCCTCGTAAGGAATATTGACCGGCACCACGCCAAATTTGGCCAGGAAACGACCCGCCGTCGGGAAGGAATAAAGCTTGAGGCCATCCAGATCGGCCACCGACGTGATTTCTTTCTTGGTGTTGAAGTTGCACGGGTCCTGGCCAGCGGCGGAAATCCACTGGACGCCGACCTTCTCGTACTCAGCCCGCCAGATATCGGCCAACCCATACTGGTTAAAGAGGACCGGCACATCGAGGATATGCTTGGTCGCAAACGGGAAATAGCCCCCGAACTGACGCAGTGGCGTGGGTGACGCCATTGAATCGTCGTCCGAATGCACCGCGTCGATGGTGCCCCGCTGAAGCGCCTGGAAAAGCTCTCCGGTGGGTACGATCTGGTCCGCGTAAAACAGCTCGATCTCCATCTCGCCATTGGCGGCGTCGTTGACATAATCGACCATCGGTTTGGTCACATGCTCACCCAGGGCAGCACCGGCATAGGTCTGGAAACGCCATTTAATCGGCGCCTGGGCTTTCACGATCGCCGGTGAGGCCAGCGTTGCCGCGGCACCGACACCAGCGGTTGTCAGAAACTTTCTTCTAGTCGTCATCGTTTTCTCTCCTGTTGTTTGCTCGACAATTGTTGCTCCGTTGCTGGAGTTCTCAAAAATTCCTATTTTCCATAGACATAATCCGGCAGCCACAGCGCCACTTGCGGGAACATCATGACCACCGCCAGCGCAAAGGTCATCACCAGCACAAAGGGAATGATCGACCGGTAGATGTCATGGATCGATATTTCTGGTGGCGCCATGGCCCGCATCAGAAAGAGGTTATAGCCGAAGGGCGGCGTCATATAGGCAATCTGGCAGGTGATCGTGTAAAGAACGCCATACCAGACCAGATCGAAGCCAAGCGCGCCAACAAGCGGAACGTACAGCGGGGCGACAATAACCAGCATCGCCGTATCGTCCAGAAATGTGCCCATCACGATAAAGCTAAGCTGCATCAGAATGAGGATCATGATGGGCGAGAGGCCCATCTTTTCGGTAAAGAGGCTCTCGATCGCCTTGACCGCGCCCAAACCGTCAAAAACCGCGCCGAAAGCAAGTGCTGCCAGGATGATCCACATGAACATGCATGAAATGCCCAGCGTGTTACGCACACTGGTCTCGAATACCTTGCGGGTCATGCGACCTTTCAAGATCGCCGCAACAAAGGCAGCCATTGCCCCAATGGCCGAGCTTTCAACCAGCGAGGTCCAGCCTTTGACAAACGGCACCATCATCGAGAAAAAGATCACCAGTGGCAGCAGCCCGGCACCCAGCAAGCGCAGTTTTTCGGGCCACCCCACGTTGCGTTCTTCGGGTGGCAGAACGGGGCCCAGCGACGGAGTGATTTTGCAGCGCACGGCGATATAGATGATGAACATCGCCGCCATCATCAGCCCCGGAAGCACGCCGGCAAGCCAGAGCTGGCCGACAGGTTGGCGTGCAATCATCGCGTAAAGCACCAGCACGACAGAGGGTGGCACAAGGATACCAAGGGACGATCCAGCCTGTATGACCCCGGTCACCATACGCTTGTCATACCCACGCTTCAGAAGCTCGGGCAGCGCGATCGTGGCACCGATGGCCATACCAGCAACACTCAGGCCGTTCATCGCTGAAATCAGCACCATCAGCCCGATCGTTCCGATCGCCAACCCGCCAGACAGTCCGCCCATCCAGACATGGAACATCTTGTAAAGATCATCGGCGATCCGGCTTTCGCTCAGGATATAGCCCATGAAAATGAACATTGGCAGGGTCAGCAGCGGATACCATTTCATCAACTTGATCGCAGCCGCAAACCCAAGGTCATATCCGCCCCGATCGCCCCAGAGCAGCAGGGCCGCCACAACAGCCACAAAACCAATGGCGCCGAACACGCGCTGCCCGGTCAGCAGCATCAGCATCATGGTCGAGAACATCAACAGGGCAATCAACTCATACGACATCAGATTTCATGCCCCCGGATGCGCAGGATATCTTTGCAAAGTTCAGAAATCGCCTGAAGCAGCATCAGGAAGATACCAATGACCATGATCAGCTTGATCGGCCACAGATAAGGTCGCCAGGCCGAGGCGCTGCGCTCCATATGCCCCAATTCAGCCGCGGCTGCTTCTGGTCCGCCGGTCATGAATGCACCAACGAGCGACGCGAAAAAGCCAAAAGGCTCGCCAGAGAAGTCACCTAGCGAATAGGCGGTTGAACTGATCCCGCCCCACAGCAGAATGATCAGATAGAAGATCAGGAAAAACACCGTCATGGCATCGACCCATGCACGCCGATGATCACTCCACGAGCCATAAAAAAGGTCCATCCGCACATTCGATCCAAGCTGGATCGAATACGGCCCGCCCAGCATATAATAGACAACCATGCAGAATTGAGCCATTTCCAGCGTCCACAGCGTTGGAACAAAGAAGGTTTTGGAAACTGACGACCACAACAAGACGCCGATCATGGCAAAGACGCCATACATGATCACCCGTCCGATAAACCGGTTCATCGCATCTATGCTGCGGATATAACCCAGGAACAATTTACGCACGCCCGGCCCCTTCCAGCGACAGCGCCTTGAGCGCGGGGGTGAACAGCGTCAGTAATTCTTCCGCCATTTTCCGTTCATCGTCAGGCGTGTTCAGCAAATCGTTGCGCACTTCCAACATCACATTGGCAAGACCATGAGATTGCCCGTGAATCTTCAGCGAATGCGTTACTCCGTCAGCGGGGCCATAGGGTTCGTTCCTTTCGATCCGGCGGTGCGGCAACAGATGCGCATTGGCCAGCATCGCGTCCGCAAGGCGCGCGTCCTCATCGTGCAGAATTCCGATCTCGACCGCGCGCGCCTGATCAAAATAGACCGGTGTGAAACTGTGCATCGTGATCAGAATTGTGGGTCGACCCGCCGCTATCCGCCCAGCGATAACACCCTGCACCGCATCGCAAAACGGACGGTAGGCTGTGGCAACGCGCTCCTCACGGTCAGCGGGTGACAGATTGCGATTCCCGGGAATTTCAAACTTCTCGGATATCTCGGGTATAGCTCCCTCTGCCTCGGGCGGGCGATTACAATCATAGACCAGCCGCGAGACACAAGACGCCACCACCGGCGCATCCAAAGCCGCCGACATCAATAACGCAACCGATCGCGCGCCGGGATCCCAGGCGGCATGGCTGGAACGCGCCTGCGCCTCAAGACCCAACCCGTCATAGCGCGCCGGGATATGGTTTGAAGCGTGCTCGCACAGGATCAGCGCCGCACCCGCACCATGCGGGTTCAACACTTCGACCGCTTGTGATGAATCGGTGGCAACGCCGCCAGACATCCCGAACTCCCCCATGAATTGGAAATATCTTTTCGCAACACAGATTATGTGTCAATATATTTTCAGAGATTTTTCGCGCTTGAAGAAATATTTACAGAAGCGCAGCAATCCGAATGCGAAGACGCCATAGATGGGGAATGCCCTTGACCAACCCGACCGCCACCGTGCGCGATCTGATCCGCGAGCATTACGCCACGCTTACCCAATCCGAGCGTAAGTTCGCGAATTCCTTACTGGAAAACTACCCGGCGGGGGGTCTGGCCTCGATCACCATCGTTGCGGAAAACGCGGGTGTTTCGACACCAACCGTCGCGCGCATGGTGCAGAAACTGGGCTTCAAGGGCTACCCGCATTTCCATAAATCTCTTTTGAAAGAGCTGCAGGCCAAAGTCTCGGGTCCGACTCAGCGGCGCGAAAACTGGGTCAGCGACGCGCCGGAGTCGCATTTGCTGAACAGATTTTCCCAAGCCGTCACACAAAATCTCAGTCAGACATTCTCGAACGTGGAAACCGATCGCTTTGACGCGGCTGTGCGTCAGTTGGCCAATACCGATGGACGGCTTTACGTGGTCGGCGGCCGGATCACTCGCGCCCTTGCCGATTATGCCTTTACCCATTTTCAGGCAATCCGACAGCGGGTGACGCATATGACGTCCTCATCCGCCACCTGGCCACATTACGTGCTGGATATGGTCGAAGGCGATACCCTGCTGATGTTCGATGTCCGCCGATACGAAACCAACCTACAAAACCTTGCCAAGCTTGCGGCCGAACGCGGTGTGACCATCATACTGATCACCGATCAATGGGCCTCTCCAGTGACGGCCCACGCCAGTTTCACGTTCAATTGCTGGGTCGAAATCCCTTCGGCCTGGGATTCGAACATTTCCACCATGATGCTGCTTGAAGCGTTGATCGCCGCAACACAGGAAGAAAAATGGCCAGAAACACGCGACCGGTATGAACGCCTGGATGAGCTTTTCGATCTGACCCGATTGTTCCGCAAATTTACCTAAACGGTTGCCCTTGGCCTATTATTGCGGTGCCGTCGTTGTGCCGACCATGTCATTCAGCCACAGGCGCCCGGCATTCACCGTATCTACATAGGTCGACATCACCCCGGCAAGTGCGGGCACTTTCTCGGCGATCATCGGCCCCAGAAGATAGAGAACCACCAAGATCAGTACCAACAGCACCGCACGCATAAAGCCACGATTGAAACCGCTTTTGCGCGCCACCGCGACATCACCCGATGCTGCATCACCTGTCGCATGATCCGCCTCGGCGCGGGCACTTTCTGAATCAAGGGATGAATTGATTTCGTCGATATCAGGCAGCAGATTACGTCGCGAGATCAGGCCCGGATCGGGTTCGGGTTCGTCACCATCGTCGCCATCATCTTCGGGCAATCCGCGCAGACGCGCCATACGTGACTTGGCCTGCTGTGAGCGTTGATCGGTTTCGTCAGATCGCTCTTCCAGCCCCAGATCAGGCTGAGTTTCCAAACCGCCGCTGTCTTCATTGGCGCGCGCTTCCTGCTCTCGCGCGGCTTCTTCACGCAAGACATCGGCAATCGAAGGATCAAGCCCGCGTCTTTGGGGACGAGGTTCTTCTTCCTCAATGCCTTCGTTCGCTGTCTCTTCTTCGGCAAATTCCGGCGCTTCATAGGATTGAGGTTCGTCATCCTCAAGTTGAGGCTCTTCATCGCTGTCCTCTAGGTCAGGGTCAGCGGCGTCCTCAGAATATTGCTGGGGCTCGTGATCAAATGCGGATTCATCATCTGCCTCAGGCTCCTCTTCCTGGGTTTCTTCCGGTGCGAACTCTTCCTCTTCCGAAGCAAATTCATCTTCTTCCGGTGCAAAATCCGGCTCAGCCTCTTCCTCGGGGCTGTCCCACCCAGGATGCGGTGCCTCGGCCTCTTGTGGTTCTTCAGAGGGTTGGTGATCAGGATGATGCTGAAACCATGTATCGCCGCAATTCGAACATTGCACATCGCGGCCCGTTTCTGGGATCACCTCGTCCGGGACTTCATACTGTGCCCCGCAATTCGGACAAGTCAGCCTCATGTTGCCACCTGTTGCCTGCCGCCGTTGTCCGGCCAAATTCATTGGCGCTACCTTATGCCGGAAAATCACGCCGGAAAAGGACAAAGAAATTCGGCTTTGTAATGATTGCACAAGTGTGTCCTCTAAGGCATTTAGGGCGTAATAAGCGCAAGGGGGCAGCCGTGATCGAGCTGGAAAACGTAGCCTACAGCTATGGCGGAGGCGAGTTGCTGAGTGACATATCGCTCAATCTACAGGCAGGATCGTTTCATTTTCTGACCGGGCCTTCGGGGGCCGGCAAGACCACATTGATGAAGCTGTGCTATGGTGCGCTGCTGCCAACATCCGGCGAAGTGCGGTTGTTTGACCGCGATCTGCGCACATTAGAACGCGACGACATCGCAATGACGCGCCGCCGGGTGGGCGTGGTACATCAGGATTGCCAGTTTCTCGATCACCTGTCGGTTTCCGAAAATATTTCGTTACCGCTGATGGTTTCTGGCCGCGACGTGCAAGGCGAGGCTGCAAATCTGAAAGAGCTGACAAGCTGGGTTGGCCTGACTGACCGCGCCTCCGCCCTTCCTGCTGAACTTTCCGGCGGTGAACGTCAGCGCGCCGCGCTGGCCCGGGCTGTCATCATGTCACCCGATGTGATCCTGGCGGACGAACCTACGGGCAATGTCGATTGGGACATGTCACAACGCCTGCTGAAACTGCTGCTGGAACTTAATCGAATGGGCAAAACGATCATGATCGCCACGCATGATCTGGCGCTTGTACGAGCCGCCAAATCGCAGGTTCAGGCCCGTGTATTGAGAATTTCAGGCGGACAATTGCAATTGGCGGGGGCCGATTTATGATCAGCAAGTCCCGCAAGATCATCGAGCTTCTTGCTGGTGATGCCCAGGCTGACAAGGTCGTGCCTCCCACCGGTTTCACCGCATCGCTCACGCTTTTCAGTTCAGCTGCCATGGCCTTTCTGGCGGTCTTTGCACTTGCTCTGTCTCTGGCCACCGGGCGATTGGCCGACCGCTGGGGCGACGAGTTGGCCCGCAGCTCGACCTTACGCATTTCGGCGCCATCCGATCAGATGGCAGCTCAGACCGCAGCCGCATTGAACGTGCTGAACACCACCAAGGGCGTGGCAACCGCGCGTGCCCTGGATGACGCCGAACAACGTGCGCTGCTTGAACCCTGGTTTGGTCCTGACCTGCCGGTAGAAACGCTACCGATCCCGCAGCTGATCGAAGTGATCGAAGACACCGGGGGGTTTGACGCCGACGGATTGCGCCTGCGCCTTGCGGCCGAAGTACCCGGCGCGGTGTTGGATGATCACACCCGCTGGCGGCGCCCGCTGATCCACGCCGCGACCCGGCTGCGCCTTCTGGGGTGGGTCTCGCTCGCGTTGATCGGCACGGCCACTGCCGCGATGATTACGCTCGCCGCAAACGCCGCGCTGGCGGCGAACACGCAGGTCATTGCCGTTCTGCGTCTGGTCGGTGCTCGCGATACCTATATCGCTCGTGCCTTCGTGCGCCGATTTACGTTGCGGGCGCTTGTCGGGGCGGCGTTTGGCGTGGTCCTGGGAACGGCGGCCATTCTCCTTCTACCCTCCGCAGACACAGGCGGTGGCTTTCTGACGGGCCTGGGCTTTCGCGGGCAACATTGGCTCTGGCCGCTGGTCATCCCCCCACTGGCTGCTATCGTAGCCTTCATCGCCACCCGTGCAGCTGCCCGCAGAACGCTGAAGGATCTGACATGAGCTACGCCCTGCAATGGATACGCTCATTGCTATTCAGCCTTTTGGCTTATGTGATGATGGTTTTCCTTGGCATCGTATTCTTTCCTTGGGCGATCGTCAGCCGGCGCGGGGCGCTCGCCGGGTGCCATGCCTGGTGCCGGTGGATTCGCTGGAGCGCCCGCTGGATGGTCGGGTTGCACACAGAAGTGCGCGGCACGCCCCCTACCGACGAGGTGATGATTGCCGCCAAACACCAGTCGTTCCTGGATATAATCTTGATCTTCGGCGCAATACCGGCCGGAAAATTCATCATGAAACGAGAGTTGATGTTTGCGCCGGTCATTGGTCAATATGCCTTAAAAATCGGCTGCGTGCCGGTCAATCGCGGCCAGCGCGGCAAGGCGATCAAGAAGATGGTCGCAGATGTCGCGAAAGGTGCACAACATCCGGGCCAGTTGATTATCTACCCGCAGGGCACGCGCATCGCGCCAGGCATCAAGGCGTCCTACAAAGTGGGCACGGGTGTGCTCTATGAACAGCTTGGGCAGGATTGCGTACCCGTGGCTGCCAACGTCGGTGTTTTCTGGCCCAGGCGCGGCATTTACCGAAAGCCCGGTCTGGCCGTGGTTGAATTTCTGCCGCGGATCAAAGCCGGGCTCAGCAAGGCAGCCTTCATGGAAAGGCTTGAGGATGAGGTCGAAACGGCCTCGAACAGATTGATGCGCGAAGCGGGGTTTGATCCGAATGCAATGGATTGATGATATCACGGCGCTTGAGGCGCTTTATGGCGACCCTGCTGAAATGTCGTTGCGCAAGGTCGCATACCGGCTGACACCGCTTTATCGAAAATGGATCATGACTTCGCGCTTTTGCGTGCTTAGCACGATTGGTCCAAATGGCACCGACGGAAGCCCGCGCGGCGACGATGGCCCGGTGGCAACCGAACTGGACGATCAAACCTTGGCCATACCCGATTGGCGCGGCAATAACAGACTGGATTCCCTGCGAAATATCGTTGAGGACGGGCGCGTATCGCTGATGTTCATGGTGCCCGGGTCGAACACCGTCGTGCGGGTCAACGGCACCGCGAAACTGACCATTGACGAAACGTTGCGTACCCGGTTCGAACGCAAGGGCCGCCTGCCCGCAACCGTGATCGTGATCGCCATTGCCGAGATTTATACCCAATGCGCCCGCGCACCTGTGCGAGCGGGTCTCTGGACCCGCGACGACAGCACAGACCTGCCGTCAGTGGGCGAAATTCTGGCGGAAATGACCGATGGTGAAGAAGGCGGAATAGCCTATGACTCAGCCTGGAGTGCCCGCGCCGCCAAGACCCTATGGTAGGCATCTCACCCACCATTTCTGACCCGATTGCCATCAGAATTTCACAGAAAATTCACAGAATTAGGCTGAAATAAAGTAAGTTTACACCGGGTAGAACATAAAAAAGACGGGCAGAGATGAGCTATTTATTCGACCTGATGGCGCTTTACGCCGATTACATCGTTTATTTTTTCAGTTTTCTGTGGGATCCGAACAGCCGCTTGTTCCTCTTGTATCTCGCGGTCGGGGCCGGGTTCGCCTTTGTCATCTACAGGCTGAACAAGCACCATGTCAGCGGCCCGGATGCGGATCGTGACAGCAAGAACTTTCTGAGTTTCCTATTGCCCACACATGTTTGGTCGCACCCGTCTGCCTGGCTGGATGTGCGGTATTTCTTCTTTCACCACTTGATCGGCCACTTTCTTTTGTTCGGTGTGTTGGCAGGATGCACAACATGGGCCTACGCGCTGGTCACCGGCGGTGCGAACCTGGCTGAAATGGCGCGCCTTGGCGACATGCAATCCGAACCCTTCGATTTCCTGATTGCCCTGGGATATATGTTCGCATTCTTCGTGATCGGTGATTTGATCGGTTATGTCATTCATTACCTTCAGCACAAAATTCCGATCCTATGGGAGTTCCACAAGGTTCATCATAGTGCCGAGGTGATGCATCCCATCTCGAACTTCCGTGAGCATCCGATCGACAATCTTGCTTACAAAGCCGCAATCGGGGCGGGCTATGGCGCGTTCATCGGTCTGGCGTCAAATACTCTGGGTTATGTGCCAAACATGCCCGCCGTATTCGGCGTGCCAGTGCTGATGTTCGTTTTCAACCTTATGGGCTATAATCTGCGCCATTCGCATATCTGGCTGCGCTGGCCCGGTGCCTGGTCAAAGATTTTCCCATCGCCCGCGCATCACCATGTGCATCACAGTTGCCACCCGCAACATTTCGACAAGAATTTCGCTTTCATGTTCCCACTCTGGGACGTGCTTTTTGGTACCTACGAGATGCCCGAGGATAACCGGGATGTGAAATTCGGTGTGGCGGGTATGAAGTCAGGCGAAATGGATACCTGCGTGAAGCTCTATCTAGTGCCGTTCAAAAAGGCATTCCGCCGGCTACAACCGCGTGAGAAAAAGCCAACAACCAAATCAATGCCACCGGCAGAATAAAAAACGCGCGGGACAATCCCGCGCGCGTGATCTCTGCCAGACAATCCAAAATCAGGCGTGAATGGCCCCATCGCCACAGGCCAGTGCTGCCTCGCGCACGGCCTCGGAATAGGTTGGGTGGGCATGGCAAGTCAGTGCGAGATCCTGCGCCGAGGCCCCGAATTCCATCGCCACGCAAACCTCATGGATCAGATCGCCTGCTGCCGGACCAATAATATGCGCTCCAAGGATGCGATCGGTTTCAGCGTCCGCAAGGATTTTCACAAAACCATCGCCAGCGAATACAGCCTTGGCGCGGCCATTGCCCATGAATGAAAACTTGCCAACCTTATAGGCGCGATCCTGGTCCTTCAAATCCTGTTCCGTGGCCCCGACGCTCGCCACTTCGGGATGGGTATAGATCACGCCCGGAATGACACCGTAATTCACGTGCCCATGATTGCCCGCGATCACATCCGCCACGGCCATGCCCTCATCCTCGGCCTTATGGGCCAGCATCGGGCCGGCGATGGCATCACCGATCGCATAGACACCCTTCAAATTGGTCTGCCAGTGATCGTCGGTCTTGATCTGACCACCTTTCGTCACTTCGATACCAAGCGCCTCAAGTTCCAGACCGTCCGTATAGGGCCTGCGACCCGTGGCAACCAGAACCACATCGGCATCAATACTCTCTTCCTTGTCGTTCTTGCGCACCTTGTAATGCACCTTGGCCTTGGTCTTGAGCGTTTCAACCTTCTGCACAGCCGCGCCCATGACAAACTTAATGCCTTGTTTTTTCAATGTTCTCTGGAACGTCTTCTGAATTTCGGCATCCATACCAGGCGTCACCGCATCCAGGAATTCGACCACAGTAACATCCGTGCCCAGACGCGCATAAACCGATCCCATCTCAAGTCCGATTACACCCGCGCCGATCACCACCATCTTCTTGGGGATCTTGGCAAGCTCAAGCGCACCGGTTGACGTCACCACGATCTTTTCGTCAATCGTGACCTCGGCACCCGGCACATTCGACGCCTCGGATCCGCTGGCGATGATGATGTTCTTGGCCTCGTGAACCTCGTCGCCCACCTTGACCTTGCCCGCCTCGGGGATCGACCCCCAGCCTTTCAGCCAGTCCACCTTGTTCTTCTTGAACAGAAATTCGATACCCTTGGTATTCTGCCCGATCACGTCATCCTTATAGGCCAGCATCTGCGTCCAATCGACCGATGGTGCCTTACCCTTCAGGCCCATCTTGGCAAAATTATGCTGCGCCTCATGCAATGAATGCGAGGCATGCAGCAGCGCCTTTGACGGGATGCATCCCACGTTCAGACAGGTCCCGCCAAGGGTTTCGCGTCCTTCGACACAGGCGGTTTTCAGACCCAGTTGGGCACACCGGATGGCGCAGACATAGCCGCCGGGGCCTGAACCGATTACGATGACGTCATAATTTGCCATGATCATTTTTCCCTGATTTTCGACGTCGGTATTACGTCGGTATTTCGTCGGTATCGCGTCGGTACAAATTCGGCGCGGCCCTCGGTGCAAGTGGACCCGGAATTTGCCGGAAGGTCAACCAATGCGCTCATATCAATGCCGCCAGTAGCATGAGGGTTGTCGCCAGAATCCCCACCGTCCAGATCACTGACCGCCACGGCACCCAGCCAAACAGATAGGCCGGCACATAGGCGATACGGGCGCAAAGATAGGTAACGGCGCACGCGCCCGTGAACCCCGAGGACTGGTTTGAGATCGCGATCACGCCACAGGCTATTCCAAACAGGATCAGCCCCTCGAAGTGATTGTTCATCGCACGATGCATCCGGCCCGCTTTCCCGCTCAACGCGATCACGTCATCCCGAGGGGTCAGCGCGGTTTTCGTCCCCACCTGTAGCTGACCAAATACCGCATAGAGGCAAATCTGCACGACCTGCAACAGCGCGGCCAGGGTCAGGGCAGTGAGTTCCAAAGTCATCAGGGCCGCTTTCTTTTTTTCACAGTACCCGGCAGAGGACGCGACCACGGGGCCAGTATTCACTTTCCACCAAAAGTCAGGCTGCCACTGCGATACTCGTACTCATCCCGGGATTTATCACGGGGCCGCATCGCAACGCCGATCTTTGCCGCGGCAATTACAGCCCCGGTTACATTCGTCGCGGATTTCAGGCTTGTGAGAGATTTCTTCGCCTTCGCCTCGGTCTTGTTATAGGGCTTCAATGCGATCTTCTTGGTCTGATCCTTATACGTGCACCTGACAGTCACCGGTTTGGTTTTCGGGCCAAAGACCGGCACGGTCACCTCTGCGGGCGATGTGAATTGTGATTGAAACCCCTGCCCCGTCATCTTGCAGGACGCGCCCGTAACTTCCTTCCGCTCACCACTTTCCTTGGAGTAGGTGCGAAACTTGAAATCGGCCACACCAGCGGGTGAAATCCGGTCGGTCGATTCATAAGGGACCGGCGCTTGAGAGATTTTCGTACTCTGGCACGCCCCCAATGCCATGATCGTCACCATACCCGGTACGGTCATCCAATTCATTTTTGCCCCCTTCGCACCACTTACTGAACCAACAGGCTGCACCAGATTGGGTCACCACGTCAAAACTTTGTTCGAACGGGTAATTCGCACATGTATTCTGGACCGTTGCACCACGATCAACACATGGCATACTTCGCCCTGCCGTTGTCCGGTAAGTGGGTTTCACCCCACGACCAGCCTACAGATCCATCAAGAGCCGCCGCGGATCTTCCAGCGCGTCCTTGACCCGCACAAGGAATGTCACGGCGCCTTTGCCATCGACGATCCGGTGGTCATAGCTGAGCGCCAGATACATCATCGGACGGGCGACGATTTCGCCGTTGACCACCATCGGGCGCTGCTGGATTTTGTGCATGCCCAAGATGCCCGATTGCGGCGGGTTGAGAATGGGTGAACTCATCAGTGAGCCATAGACGCCGCCATTCGAAATGGTGAAGGTACCACCCTGCATTTCGGCCATGCTCAGCTTGCCGTCGCGGGCGCGGGCGCCCTTTTCGGCGATGGCTTTTTCAATCGCGGCAAATCCCATCTGGTCGGCGTCACGAATGACAGGCACCACAAGGCCCGTAGGAGTACCCGCAGCGATGCCCATATGGACGAAATTCTTGTAGACGATATCGGTGCCGTCAATCTCGGCATTGACCTCGGGCACCTCTTTCAGCGCATGGCAGCAGGCCTTGGTGAAGAAAGACATGAAGCCCAGCTTGGTGCCGTGTTTTTTCAGGAACTCGTCTTTATATTCATTGCGCAACGCCATGACCGCGGTCATGTCGACCTCGTTATAGGTCGTCAGCATGGCAGCGGTGTTCTGGCTGTCCTTGAGGCGGCGGGCGATGGTCTGACGCAGGCGCGTCATCTTCACCCTCTCCTCTCGCGCGGCGTCATCGGCAGAAACCGGGGCACGCGGGGCGGGCGCAGTCGGCGCAGCCGCTGGGGCCGGCGCGGGTGCCGCACTTGCCGCCGCAGCCGCCTTGGCAACATCCTCTTTCATCACCCGACCATCGCGGCCCGAGCCCTGAACCTGATCGGATGATATCCCCGCCTCGGCCATTGCCTTTTTGGCAGAGGGTGCATCTTCGACATCTTTGCCGCCGCCAGAGGATGCAGGCGCCGCAGCGGGCGCATCGGCAGCAGGCGTTGCAGCGGCACCATCGCCGCCTGAAATCACCGCCAGCTTGCCATTGGCCTGAACGGTATCGCCTTCCTTGGCCAGAATCTCACCCAGCGTGCCGGATGTCGGGGCAGGCACCTCGACCGACACTTTATCGGTTTCCAGCTCACACAGCATCTCATCTTGTGCGACCGCATCGCCCACCTTCTTGAACCAGGTCGAGACTGTTGCCTCGGTCACTGACTCGCCCAGCGTGGGCACCATCACATCGACATTTTCACCACTGCCGCCACCTTTGCTGGCCGGGGCTGTTTCGGCCTTGGCCTCCGCCTTGGGGGCGGGTGCTGCACCTTCACCTTCGGTGATCGTGGCCAGCAGCGCATCCACGCCCACGGTGTCGCCTTCAGCGGCAACGATTTCGCCCATAACACCGGCAGCGGGCGCGGGCACTTCGACGGTGACCTTGTCGGTTTCCAGCTCGCACAGCATTTCATCGACAGCGACAGCATCGCCGGGCTTCTTGAACCAGGTGGCAACGGTGGCCTCGGTCACGGATTCTCCCAGCGTTGGGACGCGCACTTCGGTTGTCATGATTTATTTCCCTTCGATGGTCAGCGCGGCATCCACCAGCGCCTCTTGTTGTGCTTTATGTTGTGCCGCCAGCCCTGTTGCGGGCGACGCCGATGCCGGACGCCCTGCATAGCCGGGCCGTGTGTGCTTGGCCTTGATCCGGGTCAGGACCCATTCGATGTTGGGTTCGATAAAGGACCAGGCACCCTGGTTCTTGGGCTCTTCCTGGCACCAGACCACCTCGGCCTGCTTGAACCGTCCCAGTTCCTGCACCATCGAGATGGCCGGGAACGGGTAAAACTGTTCGACGCGCATGATGTAGACGTCATCAAGGCCCCGGCTGTCGCGTTCCTCCAGCAGGTCATAATAGACCTTGCCCGAACACAGGACCACGCGCTTGATCTTCTTGTCGGCGACCAGCTTGGTGTCGGAATTGCCCAGTTGCGCATCGTCCCACAACACCCGGTGGAAACTTGATCCGGTGGTGAACTCTTCGGCTTTCGACACGGCCATCTTGTGTCTGAGCAACGATTTCGGCGTCATCAGGATCAGCGGTTTGCGGTAGGTGCGGTGCAATTGCCGACGTAGAATATGGAAGTAGTTCGCTGGCGTTGTGCAATTGGCCACGATCCAGTTATCGCCGCCGCACATTTGCAGGAACCGCTCCAGCCGCGCCGACGAGTGTTCGGGCCCCTGCCCTTCGAACCCGTGGGGCAGCAGGCAGACAAGGCCCGACATTCGCAACCACTTGCTTTCACCGGAACTAATGAACTGGTCGAACATGATCTGCGCGCCATTGGCAAAGTCGCCAAACTGCGCCTCCCACATCACCAGCGCATTGGGTTCGGCCAGCGTGTAGCCATATTCAAACCCCAGAACGGCATATTCGCTGAGCATCGAGTCGATGACTTCGTATTGCGACTGGCCCGCGCGTATGTTGTTGAGAGGATAGTAACGCTCTTCCGTTTCCTGGTTGACCAGCCCGGAATGCCGTTGACTGAACGTCCCGCGGGTACAGTCCTGACCGGACAGACGCACGGGGAAACCTTCGAGCATGAGCGAGCCAAAAGCGAGCGCCTCGGCCGTGGCCCAATCGAATCCTTCGCCAGTCTCAAACATCTTGGCTTTGGTTTCCAGCAGACGTCCCACGGTCTTGTGCAGCGGGAACCCTTCGGGCGCGGTGGATAGCGCCTTGCCGACCTCCTTGAAGGTTTCGGGTTTGACCGAGGTGGCACCGCGTTGGTAATCCTCGTCCTTACGGTCCAGATGCGACCACTTACCGTCCAGCCAGTCGGCCTTGTTGGGCTTGAAGTTGGTCCCGGCCTCGAATTCGTCCGCGAGGAATGCCTGGAACGAGGCTTTCATATCTTCGACCTCGCCTTCGGGCATCAATCCGTCTCTGATCAGGCGGTCGGTATAGAGGCTGAGCGTCGTCTTCTGCTTCTTGATCTTCTTGTACATGATCGGATTGGTGAACATGGGCTCGTCGCCCTCGTTATGGCCAAACCGGCGGTAACAAATGATGTCCAGCACCACGTCCTTGTGGAATTTCTGGCGGAATTCGGTGGCCACTCTGGCGGCATGCACGACTGCTTCGGGGTCGTCACCGTTGACATGGAAAACCGGCGCCTCGACCATCAGGGCCACATCCGTCGGATAGGGGCTGGAGCGGCTGAAATGCGGCGCGGTGGTAAACCCGATCTGGTTGTTCACGACGATATGCATCGTGCCACCGGTCCGGTGCCCCTTGAGGCCCGATAGGCCAAAGCCTTCAGCCACGACACCCTGCCCGGCAAAGGCCGCATCGCCGTGCAGCAGAATGGGCAGCACCTTGGTCCGGTCAGCGTCGTTCAGCTGATCCTGTTTCGCCCTCGCCTTACCCAGCACGACGGGATTCACCGCCTCAAGATGGCTGGGATTGGCGGTCAGGCTGAGATGCACATTGTTGCCGTCGAACTCGCGGTCTGAACTAGCGCCCAGATGGTATTTCACATCGCCCGAACCATCCACATCCTCGGGCTTGAAGCTACCGCCCTGGAATTCGTTGAAGATTGCCCGATAGGGCTTGCCCATCACATTGGCCAGGATCGAAAGACGCCCGCGATGGGGCATGCCGATGATGATATCCTGAACCCCAAGCGAGCCACCGCGCTTGATGATCTGTTCCATCGCCGGAATCAGGCTTTCGCCGCCATCCAGACCGAACCGTTTGGTGCCCATATACTTGACGTGCAGATACTTTTCAAAGCCCTCGGCCTCGACCAGCTTTTTCAGAATGGCCTTGCGGCCTTCACGGGTGAACTGGATTTCCTTGCCAAAGCCTTCGATCCGTTCTTTCAGCCAATTGGCCTGCTCGGGGTCCGAGATATGCATGTATTGCAGGGCAAAAGTGCCGCAATAGGTGCGTTTGACGATCTCGAGTATCTCGCGGATCGACGCGATCTGAAGGCCCAGCACATTGTCGATGAAAATCGGCCGGTCCATATCGGCCTCGGTAAAGCCATAGGATTTCGGATCCAGCTCGGGCCGGTAGGGCCGGTTCCAAAGGTCCAGCGGATCCAGATCGGCATTGAGGTGCCCACGAATGCGGTAAGACCGGATCAACATCAGCGCCCGGACACTGTCGAGCACCGCGCGCTGGATCGCGTCATCGCTGACTTCCACACCCTTTTCGGCAGCCTTGGCGGCGATCTTCTTGCCCGCTTCCTTAGCCTCGGGGGCGGCGGGGTATTCACCTGTCAGCGCGCCAGTCAGATCGTCATTGGGTTCTGGTGGCCAGTCGCCCCGCGCCCAGCTTGGGCCGGCGGCCTCTTGCTTTACGCTGACCTCATCATCGCCCAACTGCCTGAAAAACGCTTGCCAGGCCTCGTCCACCGCGTTCGGGTCATTGGCATATCGGGCGTAAAGCTGCTCCAGATACTCCGCATTATGCCCCTGCATGAACGAGGAGGCGTGGAACTGGTCGTTGGGGGATTGTTCGGTCATGATGTCACCTTGGGAAAAAGCGAAAACCGCCGGTCAAGGCGGTTGGGCGGGCCTGAACCCGCCAGAGCGCACGCCGGGCTGACGCCCGGCCTGCATATTTTTGGCCTGCGATCAACCGATCGCCTCTAGCACGGCCTCGCCCAGACCGGCGGGGCTGTCGGAAACGACGATCCCAGCGGCGCGCATGGCTTCGATCTTGTCCTCGGCACCGCCCTTGCCACCGGCAACGATGGCACCGGCATGGCCCATACGACGACCCGGAGGCGCCGTGCGGCCTGCGATAAAACCGGCGGTCGGTTTCCAGCGGCCCTTTTTCTTTTCGTCGATCAGGAACTGCGCGGCTTCTTCCTCGGCTGATCCGCCGATTTCACCGATCATGATGATGGATTGGGTTTCATCATCGGCCAGGAACCATTCCAGCACGTCGATATGCTCGGTGCCCTTGATCGGGTCGCCCCCGATTCCAACGGCTGTGGACTGGCCCAGACCCAGATCCGAGGTCTGTTTGACCGCCTCATAGGTCAGCGTGCCCGACCGGCTGAGAACGCCGCAGGACCCGCGTTTGTGAATATGGCCCGGCATGATGCCGATTTTACAGGCGTCGGGCGTGATCACGCCCGGGCAGTTCGGCCCCACCAGGCGGCTGCTGGACCCTTCCAGCGCGCGCTTGACACGCATCATGTCCAGCACCGGAATACCCTCGGTGATGCAGATGATCACCTCCATCTCGGCGTCGATCGCCTCAAGGATAGAATCCGCGGCAAAGGGCGGCGGTACGTAGATGACGCTGGCATTCGCGCCGGTGCCGTGTTTCGCCTCGTGAACCGAGTTGAAGACCGGCAAATCGAGATGCGTCTGCCCACCTTTGCCGGGCGTCACGCCCCCAACCATCTTGGTACCATAGGCGATGGCCTGTTCGGTGTGGAATGTGCCCTGCGAACCGGTGAGGCCCTGACAGATGACTTTGGTGTTTTCGTCGATGAGTACGGCCATATTCTTATCCCTTCACCGCTTTGACGATCTTTTCGGCACCGTCTTTCAGGTCATCCGCGGCGATCACGTCCACGTCTGAATTATTGATGATCTCTTTGCCTTTCTCGACATTAGTGCCCTCCAGGCGCACCACCAGCGGCACCTGCAAACCAACCTCTTTCACCGCGGCAACAACGCCTTCGGCAATCACATCGCAGCGCATGATGCCGCCGAAGATGTTGACCAGGATGCCTTTGACCTGCGGGTCGCTGGTGATGATCTTGAACGCCTCGGTCACCTTTTCCTTGGTGGCGCCACCGCCCACGTCAAGGAAGTTGGCAGGCTCGGAGCCGTAGAGCTTGATAATGTCCATCGTCGCCATCGCCAGGCCCGCGCCATTGACCATGCAGCCGATCTCACCATCCAGCGCGATGTAATTCAGGTCGTATTTCGACGCTTCCAGTTCCTTGGGGTCTTCTTCGGTCACGTCGCGCAACTCGGCGATATCGGGGTGACGATAAACGGCGTTGCTGTCGAAACCCATCTTGGCGTCGAGACATTTCAGATCGCCCTTGTCAGTGGTGATCAGCGGGTTGATCTCAAGCATCTCCATGTCCTTTTCGAGGAACATTTTGTAGAGGGTGCCCATCAGCTTGACGCATTGCTTGACCTGTGGCCCTTTCAGGCCCAGTTGAAATGCGATGCGACGGCCGTGGAATGGCTGATAGCCGGTGGCAGGGTCGATGCTGAAGCTCAGGATCTTTTCCGGGGTCGCATGCGCCACTTCCTCGATGTCCATGCCACCTTCGGTCGAGCAGACAAAGCTGACGCGACTGGACTGGCGGTCCACCAGCAGCGCCAGATACATTTCATTCTCGATGCCCGAACCGTCTTCGATGTAGATCCGGTTGACCTGCTTGCCCACGTCACCGGTCTGTTTGGTCACGAGCGTGCGGCCCAACATGCGCTTCGCCTCATCCGCGGCTTCCTCGACCGATTTGGCCAGTCGCACACCGCCCTGATCCCCGGCGCCGGGTTCCTTGAACTTTCCCTTGCCACGTCCACCGGCGTGAATCTGCGCCTTGACCACCCAAAGCGGGCCATCCATTTCGCCCGCCGCTGTCTTGGCCTCTTCGGCGCGCAAAACAACGCGCCCGTCCGAGACCGGGGCACCGTATGAGCGCAACAGTGCCTTCGCCTGATATTCGTGAATATTCATTGAACTATCCCGTTTTGCCAGATTTGCCCCGATATACCCACAGTATGAACCGGGATTTAAACGCCTTTTTGCATTTTCACGCCAAATTTAATGAATTGTGTGTGGTTTGTGATCACAGCCTCAGATCATGTGATCACAAACTGATGGCTCATGCGTTTTCATCGCCCGGAGATTCGCTTTTGGAAAACGCCGGACGGGCAAACATGTGGTTTGCTTTGGTCACGCCACGGTCATAGGTGCAGAAGGTGTCGGTGGCCTGCGGAGTCGTGTTGTGAATTTTGATGTTGGTGATCACTTCGACGGCACCGACATCCAGGCAACGTTGCTGGGCGCGTTTCACAACCTCCAGCAGATGATCCAAGTCACCGCGCATCGTGGTTTCCATCGCCGACACCTGATAGGGCACACCGGCCTCCTTCACCACCTCGATAGCCTGATCGACAACTTCAAAATTGTTACCTTCGCGCAGGCGGGGAATAACCTGAAAAGCGAGGTAAACGTCATTCTTCGGACCGGTTGTCATCTGAAGCCTTTCCAAGAACTTGATAAAAAAACGCCCCGCCTGCCGAAACAGACGAGGCGCGTATGCCACAGGTTTGACAGGTAGGCTGGCTTTAGGCCAGCGAGTTGTCGATCCCTTTGCAGGCCTCGACCAGGCCCTTGACCGCCTTGACCGAGCTGTCGAACATGTTCTGCTCGTCCTTGTCCAGCTTGATCTCGACCACTTTTTCGATGCCGCCGGCGCCGATCACCGTCGGGACACCAACGTAGAAGCCATCAAGACCATAAGCACCGTCTACATGGGCGGCGCAAGGCAGAACCCGTTTTTGGTCTTTCAGGTAGGCCTCGGCCATTTCGATGGCGCTGGTTGCAGGCGCATAGAAGGCCGAACCGGTCTTGAGCAGGCCAACGATCTCAGCGCCGCCGTCGCGGGTGCGCTGGACGATTGCGTCCATCTTCTCCTGCGTGGTCCAGCCCATCTTGATCAGATCGGGCAGCGGGATGCCCGCGACTGTCGAATACCGTGTCAGCGGCACCATCGTGTCACCGTGACCACCCAGAACGAAGGCGGTGACATCTTTCATCGACACGCCAAATTCGAGGCTCAGGAAGTGACGGAAACGGGCACTGTCCAACACCCCGGCCATGCCACAGACCTTCTCATGCGGCAGGCCCGAGAATTCGCGCAAAGCCCAGACCATCGCATCAAGCGGGTTGGTGATGCAGATCACAAATGCGTTCGGCGCATGATCGCGGATGCCTTCACCCACGGATTTCATCACCTTCAGGTTGATACCCAGCAGGTCATCGCGGCTCATCCCCGGTTTACGCGGCACACCGGCGGTCACGATACAGACGTCGGCCCCGGCAATATCCGCATAGGATTGGGTGCCCGACAGCGTGGCGTCAAAGCCCTCGGACGGGCCGGATTCTGCGATATCAAGCGCCTTGCCTTCAGGGGTGCCTTCAGCGATGTCAAAAAGCACAACATCACCCAGTTCCTTCAGCGCTGCAAGATGGGCGAGCGTGCCACCAATCTGTCCTGCGCCGATCAGCGCGATCTTGGGTCTGGCCATTGGATTTATCTCCGATCGGTTAAAATTCGCGTATGGGCCTAGTCCCATTCCGCCCGGGGCGCAAGGGTGCCGCACTGCGGCATAGCGGAACAGCGGGGCTGTCACGCGCCCCGCGATGCCGGTAAGACTGCAATTCAGAAGGATTTTACGGAAAGCCGGGATGGCAGGACACGATATCGGCATTATCGCCCTTGGTGCGCTGGCCGCGATCTTTGCGGGCGTATCCAAGGGCGGTTTCGGCTCGGGCGCGGCTTTTGCCAGCGTGTCCGTCCTGGCCCTGGTGCTGCCGCCCGCGCAGGCCCTGGGCATCATGTTACCGCTGCTGATGCTGATAGATGCAGCGACCCTGCGGCCCTATTGGCGGCGCTGGTCCTGGCCGGAAACCCGCGCCCTTCTTTGGGGCGGAGTTCCCGGCACGGCCCTCGGCGCGGCGCTCTATACCATCGCGGATGCGGATCTTTTCCGCCTGCTGATCGGGGGGATATCGCTGGCATTCGTGGGCTGGCAGTTCAGCGCCCGCGCGGGGCTGATCCATCCCGCACGCACACCCCTGCCGGGTTGGGCGGGTCTGCTGGCGGGTATTATCGCGGGATTTACCAGCTTTGTCAGCCATGCGGGCGGGCCGGTGGCCGCCGTTTACCTGCTGTCACGACGATTGGATAAAACCGCGTTCCAGGCCACGACCGTGCTGCTGTTTGCGCTGCTCAATGTGATGAAGTTCGTGCCCTATGCGTATCTGGGCATCTTTACCGCCGAGACACTCAAGCTCGACCTGATCCTTGCCCCGTTTGCACTTTTCGGGGCATGGCTGGGCGTCAAGGCCCATTGGCTCGTTTCCGAGCGCATGTTTTTCGCCGTCACCTACGTGGCCCTTACCGTGACCGGCCTCAAGCTGATCTGGGACGCACTCGGCTGAGGCGAAGGTGCGTTCAGAACACGCACCTGTCACTCGCCTCAGGCGTCGTTGCCTTCCGCCGGCAGAACTTCGGCCAGTTCTTCAAACGCCTGACCGCTGGCAACTAGACAGGTCAACCCGTTGGCGGTGGTCACGATGATCGTCCACGAGCCTGAACTGTCCGAGGCAAAAACCTCGACCACGGCATTGTTGGCACCAAGGCCCATCGACTGACGGGTTTCGCCATATTTGCTGGCCAGACGGTCGACAACCATTTCACGCGGCGCACAATTGGGACCGGACTGCGCAACTGCAGGACTGGCCATCAGAACCGCTGCTGCTGCGGTACAGATTTTCGTTATCATCTTCATTTTAACACCCTTTCTGTGTGGGTCCCTGCCTTTGCGTGAACAAAGCATGCACAAAACTATGTCAAAACAGGGTTAATACGGAGGCCGTTCCCGAAATTTTCCGGCATATTCTGCGCTGCGGCGAAAAAACCCTTGAAGTTTTTGGGCGAAAAATGGCATCTCTGCGCAAGATTATTGCGAGCATTTCGCACAGAAGGAGCCGAGACATGGACGCCAGCACACACCCCTACCGATCGGTTCTCTATATCCCCGGCTCAAAAGAACGCGCGCTGGAAAAAGCCCGCACGCTGCCCTGTGATGCGATCATTTTTGATCTGGAAGATGCGGTGGCCCCCGATGCCAAGGCCGAGGCGCGGCAAACCCTTTTTCAGGCGTTGCGCGATGGCGGCTACGGCAAACGCGCCAAGATCGTGCGGATCAATGCGCTGACCACCAAATGGGGTCTGGAAGACGTGCAGCTCCTGCGCGACGCCGGTGCCGATGCGATCCTGCTGCCCAAGGTCAACACCCGCTCGGACGTTGATAACCTTGCCGACATGCTGGACCCGTCGATGCCGATCTGGACGATGATGGAAACGCCGGTCAGCGTGTTCAATGCGCGCGACATCGCTGCCCATGGTCGTGTGGCTGGGCTGGTGACCGGCACCAATGACCTGACCAAAGATCTGGGCAGCCGCATGCGCGCCGACCGCCTGCCACTGATGAGCGCGTTGCAAATGATCGTCATGGCCGCCCGCGCCGCGCGGATCGTCACCATCGACGGCGTTTATAACCGGTTCCGCGATGGTGACGGGCTCAAGGCCGAATGCGAACAGGGCCGCGATCTGGGGTTTGACGGCAAAACACTCATTCACCCGGCGCAGATCGACGTGACCAACACCGCCTTCGCCCCCACCAGTTCCGAGATTGATCTGGCCGAACGCCAGATTGCAGCCTATCAGGAAAGCCAGGCCTCGGGTCAGGGCATTGCCGTTGTCGACGGGCAGATCGTGGAAAATCTGCACGTCGTGGCTGCAAGACGCATTCTGGCCAAGTCGAGTGCCATCGCCGAAATGGCAGCGGAGTAGACACCCATGATCCTTCTTATCCTCGGCCTGATCCTCTGGATTGGTGCGCATTTCTTCAAACGTCTCGCCCCCGATGCACGGACAAAGATGGGCAATAAGGGCCGCGGCCCGATCGCCCTGAGCATTCTGGCAGGCGTCGTATTGATGGTGCTGGGCTACCGCGCGGCCGAATTCACCTCGGTCTACACCCCGGTCCCCGGCATCGGCCACCTGAACAACCTTTTGATGCTGGTCGCCGTTTTCTTCTTTGGCATCGGCAGCGCCAAGGGCGTGCTGGTCGACAAGGTTCGCCACCCGATGCTGACCGGGATGGTGATCTTTGCCTTTGCCCACCTGCTGGTGAATGGCGATCTGGCGTCAATCATCCTCTTCGGTGGCCTGGGCCTATGGGCCATTGTTCAGATGTTGCTGATCAACAGCGGCGATGGCGCGTGGGAACGCCCGGCGCCCGGCACATTGAAGGGCGACATCAAGAATGCCATCATCACCCTGGTGATCTACGTGGTTGTCACCGGCCTCCACGTGTTTCTCGGCCACAATCCGTTCATGGGAAGCTATGCATGAAACTTTACCGTTTCCTCAGCGCCGATGACACATCGGGTTTCTGCCACAAGGTGACCGACGCGCTGAACAAGGGCTGGGCGCTTTATGGCGATCCGACCTATGCCTATGACCACGCCAACGGTGTCATGCGCTGCGGTCAGGCGGTGACTAAAGAGGCCGACGGAACCTATACGCCGGACACGAAACTGGGAGAGCAGTGATCATGGCCAAGACCAATCCGGGCCGGTTTTTTGAAGACTATACCGTGGGTGAAACCATCCACCACGCCGTGCCGCGCACCGTGTCTGGGGGCGAACGCGCGCTCTACCATGCGCTTTATCCGGCGCGCCACGCGCTCTATTCCTCGGACGAATTCGCCCGCTCCTGTGGCCTGCCCGCCAGCCCGCTGGACGACATCGCAGCGTTCCACGTGGTCTTTGGCAAGACCGTGCCCGATATCTCGCTCAACGCGCTGGCCAATCTGGGCTATGCCGAAGGGCGCTGGCTGAAGCCGGTCTATCCCGGCGACACGATCCATTCCACGTCCGAGGTCATCGGGGTCAAGCAGAATTCCAACGGCAAATCCGGCGTAGTCTGGGTCCGCACAAGAGGGCGCAATCAACGCAACGAGGTGGTGCTGGATTACGTCCGCTGGGCGATGGTGCGCAAACGAGACCTGGATGCTCCCGCGCCCGATCCCGTGATCCCGACGCTGAAACCGTCGCTTGAGGCAAGCGATCTGGTGATCCCCCAAGGCCTTGATTTCAGCAATTACGATTTCACCCTCGCCGGAGAGCCGCATCGCTGGGGCGACTACGAGATCGGTGAGAAGATCGACCATGTGGATGGCGTCACCGTGGAAGAGGCCGAGCATATGATGGCCACGCGCCTCTGGCAGAACACGGCCAAGGTGCATTTCGACACAGGGTCGCGCCCCGATGGCCAACGGCTGATCTATGGCGGGCATGTAATCTCGATGGCCCGGACGCTCAGCTTCAACGGCCTCGCCAATGCCCAGATCGTTGCAGGTCTGAACGGCGGCAGCCACGCCAACCCCTGCTATGCGGGCGACACGGTCAAGGCCTGGTCCGAAGTGCTGGATAAGGCCGAGACCACCGCCCCCGGCGTTGGTGCCCTGCGCCTGCGTCTGGTCGCGACCAAAGGAGGAGAGCCGTTTACCCTCAGGGGCGAAGACGGCAAATACCTGCCCCACGTGATGCTCGACCTGGACTATTGGGCCCTGATCCCGATGTAACGTCGGGCGCGCTTACCAACTCGCTGTTTCCAGCCTGAGAAGCTTGCATGAAAGCAAAGATTGCATTGCGCTCACAGGAAAAATGTCTAATTCTCACAGCGCGCACAGTTGAAAAACGCCGAAAATGCGCAAGAGCCGACACCGCTAAGCAGTGTAAAGACCGGCCTATCGGTGCTGCACGCAGCGAATTTGAGAAGAGCAAATTAGTCAGCGCGGGACACATCCGACCTATACCTGTTGAGCGTGAACGACGGCGATTTCAACATGGCGCATCAAGTCACATCGCCTCGCGGTCTGAACGCCGTTTCGTTGGACTGCATCTGATTGGTGACACGGTCCCGGATGTATTTCGGGATCTCGCGGGATTCCAATGTAAATGTCCCACATCCCGACAAGGCTGATCGAAGGTCTATTTCCCGGCCGAGAAAGCTGTAGATGATCCGATAGCAGGCAATGTCGCGCACAGAGTCCGTGGCAATCCCCATCGTTAATCCCGAGAGGTATTTGGAGGCTTTCAGATCGGTTGTGTAGACGACAGTCTGCCAGATACGTTTACCCGCGAATTTCTCTTTTTCGTATATGAAGAGCCGTTCAGCATTGTAGAGAGCCACGCCTTCGTACTTGCTTACCTCTGCTGCACCATCGCTACTTTCGGGATAGCGTTCGAAATTCTGCGTGAGAATTGCGCCCCGATGATCATAGATGTGGATGAGTGCCCGGATGATCCGATCGGGCATGTTGCCAACAATGAAATGCGTATAGTAGTAGCCTAAATAGGGTTTGATTTCGCGATGAGATTGGGCGTTGCTGTGAACGCTGGATGAAATAAAATCCTGCGCCGGCAAGTTCTGTCCCATCGCAGGCGGGCGGAGCGCGATCAACTCCCTGAATTCTCTGTTCGGCATCAGAAGTTCGGTTTCCTCGACACCAAAGAAGTCCGAAATCTTGCGGAAGCTGCTCAGCGAAGGCGTGCTCTTGCCGGACAGGTATTTTGTGAATTGCTGGCGCGAGATCCCGATGGACCGGCACACATGAGACACTGACGGGCAATACCCGCATAACAGTTTGAGGTTTTCTGGCAGGGCGCTTGGCATAGATCAAAACATCAAACGTTAAGTATCGACGCTAAAAGTTTACATTTCGCGTCAGTTTAGAGCAATGGTTTTAATTGTGTGAGAGTCTGGCTGTTTCTACGCTTGGACCATCTGCTTATGAGCATCAGCCGCAAGAGCTGGTGCCGCCTACCGTCAACAGGGGGAATCATGCTATTATCTCGAAACCTTATATCATTGCGGGCCGTGTCGGTTGCGCTTGCGCTGTCCGTCACGACAACCGCCGGCACCGCGGTCCATGCCCAGGAACTCAAAGCCCAGGTCGAGGCCGACTTTGGTCAACTTGATCCTGCTTTTTGGCAAAGCACAGCCGATCTGAACGTAATCCACGCTGTGTTTCCGAAACTGATCGAATTCAAAAACAGCGAAACATGGGAGTGGGAGCTCTCCTCGGCGGAAAGCATTGAACAGGTGGATGAAGTGACCATCAGATTCACGCTGAAACCCGGGCTGATGTGGACCAATGGCTATGGCGAGGTGACAGCCGAGGACGTTGAATATTCATTCGAGCGTTTCAAGGACGAAGCTCTCGCCGCGCCGAACGCGGGTGACTGGGCGCCGCTCAAGGATGTTGAAGTGATTGATAAATACACCGGCATCATTCACCTGAATGAGCCGTTTGCACCGGTTTGGTGGAGTACGCTGCCCTATTCGGCTGGTGCCATTCTGAGCAAGAAAGCTACTGAGGAACAGGGGGGTAAATTCACCACTGACCCCAAGGCAACGGCGGGCCCTTACAAGATCGAGCGTTGGGATCAGGGGCAACGCACCGTTCTTGTTACGCATGATGGCTGGAATGGCGAAGCACCAGGCTATGAGCGCGTCGAGCTGATCCCGATCAACGATCCGAAGGCCGCAGAAGTAGCTTATGAGGCCGGGCAGGTTGACATCGCTGCCGTTGCGATCAGTTCTGTGCCCGAGTTGGAAGCCTCCCTGCCTGAGGATGCTCGCCTTGAGGTGCGCCCGACCGCCGGTTATCTCTGGCTGGGACTGAACGCCGAAAACCCGGACTTGCAGGATCCGAAAGTGCGCGAGGCGATCAAGCTGGCGGTCGATGTTGATACCATCATCGAAGGTGCGTATTTTGGAATTCCTGACCGGTCGACGGGCCTTGTTGCCCCAGGCCTGGTGGGTCACCGCGAGATCGAGATGCCAGGTCGCGATGTCGCTGCGGCGCAGGCGCTGATGGCCGAAGCCGGCGTCACATCTCTGGATCTTGAACTGGAGCATCAGAATTCGACCGATCTTCAGACAGCGGCACTGATCATTCAGGCCAATCTGGCCGAGATCGGCATCAACGTTCAGCTCAATACCCACGAAACCGGGACATTCTGGAGCCTGGGGGATGAAAAAGGCGTCAACATGCAGATGACGCTCAAGGAATTCACCAGCCCGCCGGACCCGGCATGGTCAACGCAATGGTTCCTGGAAGAGCAAGCAGGAATCTGGAACTGGGAGTGGTTCAAGAGCGACGAATTCGAGAAACTGCACTATACCGCCATGGCCGAGGTTGATCTGGAAAAGCGGGCCGAGATGTATCACCAGATGCAGGAACTTATGGATGCCTCGCATTCCTATATCTGGCTTATCCATCCGCCTGTGTCCCTGATCCACACCAAATCGGTCAATCCCGGGCTCTATCCCAACGGTGACTACAAGTTGCAGGATTTTCAGCCTGCGAATTGAGCAATCGCTTTGTGTCGGCGGGCAGTGGTGCCCGCCGGTCCTCTGTTCCCTGACAAGCCCGAGCGAACCCCATGAAATACGAGAACCTGACGCCGGTAGAAGTGCCGCCTTCCGATCTGCCATATGATGTCATTGACGAAGAGATTTATATTACCGTCTCAGATGGCACGCGGCTGGCGGCGCGCCTCTGGCGGCCGGTTGCCGACGAGGCCGGGACTTTTCCGGCGATCCTTGAATACATCCCCTACCGCAAGCGGGACGGCACGCGGACGCGCGACGAGGAACAGCACGGCTATCTGGCCGCACATGGATATGTCTGCGCCCGTGTTGATATGCGCGGGTCTGGGGATTCCGAAGGCATCCAGATGGATGAGTACCTGCCCATCGAACAGCAGGACGGCCTGGACGTGATCGACTGGCTGTCGCGGCAATGCTGGAGCAACGGCAATGTCGGGATGTTCGGCCTGTCCTGGGGGGGTATCACGTCGTTGCAAATGGCGTGCCACCGCCCCCCCGCTCTCAAGGCCATCGTGCCGGTCGGGGCCTCGGATGATCGCTATTATGACGATGGTTGTTACTTCGTCGGGGGCCTGGCAGGCGAGACGATTGGCTGGGGCGGTGTGATGTTCGGCTTCAACGGACGACCCCCAGATCCGGAGCTTTACGGCGACGGCTGGCGCGATGCCTGGATGGCGCGCCTGTCTGAACCGCCGCTTTTCATGAAGACCTGGCTGGAGCATCAGCAGCGGGACGACTACTGGCTGCAGGGCACGGTCTGCACGGATTATTCGCGGATCGAAATCCCCGTCTATGCCGTGTCGGGCTGGACCGATTGCTGGCCCAATACAGTCATGCGACTGATGAAGAACCTTGGCTGCACCCGGAAAGGGCTGATCGGGCCGTGGTCACATCTTTTCCCGGATCGCGCGCTGCCGGGGCCGGGCGTCAACTTTCTGGACGAAATGCTGCGATGGTTCGATCACTGGCTAAAGGGGATAGAGAATGGCATCGAAGACGAGCCGATGCTTACACTCTACCGGCAGGAAAACGTCTCGCCCGATCCCCGGCACGCCTGGCGCGACGGGGTCTGGCTGGATGCAGAAAGCTGGCCGGATGCAGGCCTTACCTATCGCGAGCTTTACCTGTCGCCCGCGGGAATTTCGGACAATCCCGCTGAAGGCACAATTTCAATCAACTCACCGCAATCTCTTGGTATGATGAGCGGAGATTACATGCCCCTCGACACGGATGCACGCAAGGCGCAGATGCCAGGCGAACAGCGGGGCGAAGATGCCGGGGCGCTGTGTTTCGACCTGCCCGTGCGCGGCGACCCTTTCGATATCATCGGGACGTGTGTTGCCGAGTTCGAGGTCAGCACCGATGCGGGTAACGGGCTGTTGGCCGTCCGCCTGTGTGATGTGTCACCAGACGGGTCATCCACGCTGATCACCTATGGCATCATGAATCTTGCGCAACGCGATGGCCGCGAGGTGCGGGCCGATGTTCAGCCCGGCACGCAGTATCGCGTTTCGCTGGAGCTGAACGATATCGCGCATCGCATTGCACCCGGGCACAGGCTGCGCGTCGCCGTTTCCAACGCCATGTTCCCCATGGCCTGGCCGGTGGCCGAGAACCACACGCTCACGCTCCACCTTGGCCATTGCAGGGTTCGGGTGCCACATGCTGATCTGGCAGAAAGCGATGAGTCGCGTGTCGTTTTCAGTAACCCCCGCATCGCGCAGGCCGCCCCGGTGGATGTTCCTGAGCCGGGCTCGCCCAGCCGGACCATCGAGGAAAACCTGAGCACGGGCAGGCGCACCCTGACGCTGCGCGAGGAGTTCGGGAATTACCACCTCAGCAGCGCGGATATCACCGTGTCGGGCTTTACCCAGGACCGGTTCGAGATCGGCGACCACGATGTGACGACCGCCCGCGCCGAATACGACTTTCGCATGTGCTACACCCGCGAGGGGTGGGATGTTGCCACCGAGGGCCGCATGGTGATGACCTGTGATACAAACACCTTCTATCTGCGTGGTGAGGTGCGCGCCTTTGAGGATGGTCGTGAAATCTATCGCCGCGACTGGGATGAGCGCATCCCGCGGAAAGGGTTCTGACGTGACGCATATGAGGGCACTCCGATGATCGCCTACGCGATCCAGCGTATCCTTATTGCCATGCTGATCGTCCTTCTGGCCGTGACGACCCTCTTTGTGATGATCCAGTTCGTGCCGGGTGATCCGGCCAATGTGATGCTGGGACCCCGCGCCACACCCGAGCTGAAAGAGGCCCTGCGCGAACGGCTGCACCTGAACGATCCGTTTATCGTGCAGGTCTATCACTTTTTCATCGGTGTCATGCGGGGCGATCTGGGCGTCGACCTCACATCGAACCGCCCTGTCCTGAACATCCTGATCGAACAGGTGCCCTATACCGCATCGCTGGTGCTGGCCGTCCTGCTGATTGCGCTTCTGGGTATCCCCATCGGCACCTATGCTGCGGTCCATCGCGACGGGCTATTCGATCAGGTCAGCGGTGTTGTGTCGGTGTCACTGATTGCCATTCCGCCCATCGTGATCGGGCTCTACCTCATTCTGATCTTTTCTGTGCAGTTGCAGTGGCTCCCGGCCATCGGCGCCGGTGAGGGCCCGTGGGAAATCATCCTCCACCTGATCTTGCCCACGCTGGCGATCGGCCTCACCTGGATCGGATATGTGTCGCGGCTTGTCCGCGCCTCGGTGATCGAGGTTCTGGGGCAAAACCACGTCAAGACAGCCCGTGCCTTTGGCATCCCAAACCGCAGGGTCATGCGGGCCTATGTGTTGCGTGTCGCACTTCCGGCCACGGTAACCGTCCTGGGGGTCAGCATCGGCTTCATCCTGTCCAGCGCAGTGATCGTCGAGATCCTTTTCGCCCGGCCCGGCATCGGCAAGTTGATGTATGACGCGGTCATCAGCCGGAACTATCCGGTGGTTATGGGCACCGTCCTGGCCAGCACCCTGTTCATTGTCACCGCGACAACCATCGCCGATCTTCTGAACGTGATGCTCGATCCGCGCTCTAGAGAGGCGGGCTGATGGCGCAGGGGATAAGCACACTCAGCCGCGGGGCACGCGCGGGTAGTTTGCTGCGTGCCCTGTGCAAGACGCCGCTTGGTGCGATCAGCGTGGTGATTGTGCTGACATTCTTCGCCGTTGGCATAACGGCCGATGTCATCGCGCCCTATGATCCGGTGAAACTTGATATCCGCGCCAAGCTGCAAGGCCCGTCGGCCGAGCATTGGCTGGGTACGGACCAGCTTGGCCGCGACGTGCTCTCCCGCTTGCTGGTGGGGACCAAGGTGGCATGTTTCCTGGCCGTTACCTCCGTGTCGATTGCCCTTGTTGTCGGCATTGTCCTTGGCATGCTCGCCGCCTTCACAAATCGCTGGATCGACTGGTCCATGCTGCTGATCTTCGACACGGTACGATCCTTTCCCACAATCATGTTCGCCTTGACGGTGGTGGCGCTCTTCGGGCCCAGCGTGAACTCGATCATTGCGATTGTGGTGATCTCGACTTTTCCATCCTACGCTCGGCTGGTGCGGACACAGGTCATGTCCCTGCGCAATGCCGAATTCATCGAAGCACAGCGTGCGATGGGGGCCAGCACGGCACGCATCCTGCTGCGCCATATGCTGCCCAACGTGATCGGCCCGGTCCTGATCGTGGCCAGCATGGATATCCCGCTGGTGATCGGCGTCGAGGCCGGACTGAGCTTTCTGGGGCTGGGCGTGCGCCCGCCAACACCCAGCTGGGGCACGATCCTGAATGACGGTTTTTCCTTCATCCGCAACACGCCCTGGATCGTCATAGCAGGCGGCCTGCCGCTGATCTTCACCACGGTGGCCTTCACCACACTCGGGGAACGATTGCGCGATATTCTTGACCCGAAGCTGCGCAAATAGGTTCGCCATGAGCACCCAGCCCCTCCTTGTCGATATCCGCAACCTGACCATCCGTTTCGGCGCGGTCGAGGCTGTCCGCTCGGTCACCATGCAGGTCGGTGCCGGGCGCATCATGGGGCTGGTCGGTGAAAGCGGATCGGGTAAGTCCACCCTGGCCAATGCCATCATCGGATTGCTGCCGCCCGCGGCAGAGATCACGCAGGGATCGATGACATTTGAGGGGCGGGACCTGCTGTCCTTTTCCAACCGCGATTGGCAAAGGTTTCGCGGTCAGGGCGTCTCCTATGTCTCGCAGGATCCGATGAGCGCGCTCAATCCGGCGCTGCGCATCGGTGAGCAGATGCTCGACATCCAGCACTGGAACGACGGGGGCCGGCCCGAGAAGATGCAGGTGGCACTGAATGCGCTGAAACAGGTGAAGATGCCACAGGCCAAGGCGCGGCTGGGCATGTATCCGCACGAACTGTCCGGTGGGCAGAAGCAACGGGTCTGTATCGCCATGGCGATCATGGCACGTCCGAAACTCTTGATCGCAGACGAGGCGACGACGGCGCTCGACGCCACGCTCGAAGTGGAGATCGTGAAACTGCTCAAGGAGCTGCAGCGCGATATCGGCTGCGCGATGCTCTTCGTGACGCACCATCTTACGGTGGTGGAGGAGCTATGTGAGGATGTGACGGTCATGTATCACGGCGATATCCGCGAGAGTGGCACCGTTCAGGATGTCTTCTCGACCCCATCGGAAGCATACACCCGAAACCTTCTGTCCTGCGATCCCTCGCGGATCGAGGAGAAGTGCCGCCGCCTGCCGATCATGTCAGATCTGGGCCTCAAATCCATCGCTGATCCGGAACGTGACGCGGCGCGCATCGACCAAACTGCCAAACCACTCTTGTCGATACGCAACCTTGATGTAACCTTCCGCAAACCACGCAGCATCACCGACCTCATCAGTGGCACACCCGAACGCCGGGTCGAAGCGGTCAAGAGCGCTTCGATTGACATTTCACCAGGCGAAACCGTGGCACTGATCGGGGAAAGCGGCTCGGGCAAGTCGACATTGGCGCGCGCGGTGTTCCGTCTGGTGCCCGCCGGGCGCGGCGAGATTGAGTTTGACGGCACGGATCTTCTCTCTATCAGCCAGCGAGAGATGCGACCGTTTCGCAATGAAATGGCCATGATGCTTCAGGACCCAATCGGCAGCCTCAGCCCGCGGATGCCGGTTGGCACATCCGTCATCGAGCCCCTGATCATTTCGGGCCAGTCCAAGGGCAAGGACCTTCGGAGTGAGGCGATCAAGCTGCTCGAACTTGTGGGTCTCGACGAGGGTTTTGTGAATCGCTATCCACATGAGATGTCAGGCGGTCAGGCGCGCCGCGTCGGTGTGGCCCGTGCCTTGGCACTGCGCCCAAAACTGGTGATCGCGGATGAACCGACCGCGGGGCTGGATGTCTCGATCCAAGGCGAGATTTTCAACCTGCTGGCCGAGCTGCGCGAAACCATGTCCCTATCCATCCTGATCATCACGCACAACCTGCACGTCGTGCGGCACCTCGCTGACCGAATGGTGATCATGTATCACGGTGAAATCGTGGAAACCGGTCCGACCGAAGACGTCGTGAGCGCGCCGCAGCACAGCTACACCAAGGTTCTTCTGGCCGCCAACTTGCACGCGAAATTCGGCACCGGTTAAAACGCTTCGACGCAACTTTGCAGAGCTCCAGAGCTGAAAGGCCTGGCCGTGACCATCATCAGCGCTTGTAAGAAAAGTCATACGTTCATGCAGCTTTTAACGAGAGCTTCGGTGAAATGTACTGCACTGCCAAATGAGTGACGCTGCGCATATGAGGCGTTTTTACGCGCGCCTTGGCCACACCCGCACAAGTACCCTTAGCCCACCTGGCAGGTCAAAATGCTCTCGCTGACAAAGACGGCGTCAAACCGCGCGTTCGACCATCATTTTCTTGATCTCGGCGATGGCTTTGGCGGGGTTCAGACCCTTGGGACAGGTCTTGGTGCAGTTCATGATCGTGTGGCAACGATAAAGCTTGAACGGGTCTTCCAGATCGTCAAGCCGCTCACCCGTCGCCTCGTCCCGGCTGTCGATGATCCAGCGATAGGCATGCAGGAGCGCTGCGGGCCCAAGGTATTTGTCGCCGTTCCACCAGTAGCTGGGGCAGGAGGTCGAGCAGGAGGCGCACATCACGCATTCATAGAGACCATCCAGCTTTTCGCGGTCGTCAATCGACTGTTTCCATTCTTTCGCCGGGCGGTTTGTCTTGGTCTCAAGCCACGGCATGATTGACGCGTGCTGGGCGTAGAAATGCGTCAGATCCGGGATCAGGTCCTTGACCACGGGCATATGCGGCAGCGGATAGATCTTCACGTCGCCCTTGATCTCATCCATCCCATAGATACAGGCCAGCGTATTGATCCCGTCGATATTCATCGCGCAGGACCCGCAGATGCCCTCGCGGCAGGACCGGCGGAAAGTCAGCGTCGGATCAATCTCGTTCTTGATCTTGATCAGCGCGTCCAGAACCATCGGGCCGCAGCTGTCCATATCCACGAAATAGGTGTCTACGCTGGGGTTTCTGCCGTCATCGGGGTTCCAGCGGTAGATCTGAAACTTGCGGACATTGGTCGCGCCCGTGGGTTTGGGCCAGGTCTTGCCCGTCGTCATGCGCGAGTTCTTGGGGAGTGTCAGTTGTACCATTGTGTCAACTCCTTCATATGCCCAGCAAAGTGATGCTGTTTTCTGCAATACAGTTCACGGCCTCGGGGCGCTGAGCAATCTCAACCACCTTGTTGACCGTTGATTCGGTTACGCCCGTGGCCGAGGCACTGGCGATACTTATGATTTCACCGGCGCTGGCCGCGTCGATGATGCAATCGGTGATGGGCGCAGCATTCACGCCCGGAAACCGGTTTGCGACGATGCCGTTGACCACCGATTTCGCCCGATCCCGCGCCACCACGTCCGCGGCCTCATTGACCGCAGTGCAGGCGGTCAGCAGAGTGGCGGAAAGGGCCAATGTCGCGATCACACGCATCCTCAGTTCCCCACGCAATAAGACGTGCCACCATACAGGACGGAGGCGTGTTTCGGACAAAGACCGCTCGACCGTGTTGCCGGGCGTGCTGGCGCTGCAGCCACCGTGCTTCGTCGCGTCGTCGCGACCGAGCCGCTTGTCGGTGCCCGGCCAAGTGCACGATCCGCGCAGGCATTGATCCGTTCGGCTTTCTTGGGTGTGACCCAGCCGCTGGACAGAATACGAAGGACCGTGCCACCGCCACTGCCCGGCTCAGCCTCGTAGATGCCGATGCGGGCCTTTCCACGCACACCCAGCCTGTCCTTGCAATTCAGGATCACGGCGCGCTGCCCTTCCGGCGACATGGTGGTGCGCGCGGTGCGGGGTGAGCTTCTGTTCACCGACCAGGAGCCATAGGCGGCTTCGGTCTTGCGCAGATATTCCGTCGCTTTGCCCAGAACCAGCACTTTACCCAGGCTTTCGGGCGTCGCCCCGATATAAACATCGTCAAAGAAGGTTTTCACCTGGCCCTTGGGAATGACGGGTTGCGGACCTGCGGTTCTCTCAACGCATTGATTGATTGCGATCGCGGTCGCCGAGGAGACCTTGGGCGAGGGAATGATCTCAATCTTGTTCGATTTGACTCCGCCGCCAGCCCTGTACCGCCGGGCCAGGTTAACGGGCGGTGACACCCCGTTACTGGCCGCGCAACTCCACACCGTTTGCAGCTGTTTGTTGTATCTGGCGCGATCTTCCGGACTTGGGCCACAACCGGACAGCCCGACGGCAACCGCGAGCAAACAAAGGGCAATACGCATCAAAATGTCCGTTCCTTCGGGGCAATTTTCTTGAGGCTGATCCCGCCTTCATCTTCGGTGGTCAAAGGGTCTTCGATGATCGGACGATAGCTGAGATCGACTTTCTTGCCGTCGATCCGCGCAATGGTATGGACACGCCATTTCTTGTCGTCGCGTTTCGAGAAATCCTCATGCGCATGTGCGCCACGGCTTTCCTGACGCGCCTCGGCACCAGAGATGGTAGCCAGCGCGTTGGGCATCAGGTTGGTCAGCTCCAGCGTCTCCATCAGGTCCGAATTCCACACGAGGCTGCGGTCGGTGACCTTGATGTCGTCAAGCTTGGCGGCGATGGCATCCATCTTTTTGACGCCCTCTGCCAACGTTTTCGAGGTCCGGAAAACCGCCGCGTCTTCCTGCATGGTCCGTTGCATTTCCAGCCGCAGATCGGCGGTCGCAGTGTCCCCATCGGCGTTGCGCAGCCCGTCAAAGCGTTCGAAGGCCTTGTCGACCTGCCCGCTATTGGTGGCGGGCACCGCCGTATCGGCATCGACAACCTTGCCCGCGCGAATGGCGGCGGCGCGGCCAAAGACCACAAGGTCGATCAACGAGTTTGATCCCAGGCGGTTAGCACCATGAACACTGGCACACCCGGCCTCGCCCACGGCCATCAGGCCGGGCACAACCGCATGCGGGTCTTTTTTCGTGGGGTTCAGCACCTCACCCCAATAGTTCGTGGGGATGCCGCCCATGTTGTAATGCACGGTGGGCAGAACCGGGATCGGTTCCTTGGTGACGTCCACGCCGGCAAAGATCTTGGCGCTCTCGGAAATACCGGGCAGGCGCAGGTTCAGCGCTTCGGGTGGCAGGTGCGACAGGTTCAGGTGGATATGGTCCCCCCCATCGCCCACGCCGCGCCCTTCGCGGATTTCCATCGTCATCGAACGGCTGACATAGTCGCGCGGCGCCAGGTCCTTGTACTGCGGCGCATAGCGTTCCATGAAACGCTCACCCTCGGAATTGGTCAGATAACCGCCTTCGCCGCGCGCCCCTTCGGTGATCAGACAACCCGAGCCATAGATGCCAGTGGGGTGGAACTGCACAAACTCCATATCCTGAAGCGGCAGGCCCGCGCGGGCCACCATGCCGCCACCGTCACCAGTGCAGGTATGGGCCGAGGTGGCGCTGAAATAGGCGCGTCCATAACCGCCCGTAGCCAGCACGACCATCTTGGCGTTGAACACATGCATGGTGCCATCGTCCAGCTTCCAGCACACGACACCGGTGCAGGCACCGTCATCCGACATGATCAGATCAATGGCAAAATATTCGATGTAGAATTCGGCATTGTTCTTGAGGCTTTGACCGTAAAGCGTGTGCAGAATGGCGTGGCCGGTACGGTCTGCGGCGGCACAGGTGCGCTGCACGGCAGGGCCTTCGCCAAACTCGGTCGTGTGGCCACCAAAGGGGCGCTGATAAATCTTGCCCTCTTCGGTGCGCGAAAACGGCACGCCGTAATGTTCCAGCTCATAGACCGCCTTGGGCGCCTCGCGCGCAAGATATTCCATCGCGTCGGTATCGCCCAGCCAGTCGCTGCCCTTGACCGTATCGTACATGTGCCACTGCCAGTGGTCGGGGCCCATATTGCTCAACGATGCGGCAATGCCCCCCTGCGCCGCGACCGTGTGCGAGCGGGTCGGGAACACCTTGGTCACGCAGGCGGTGCGCAATCCCTGTTCGGCCATGCCCAGCGTGGCGCGCAGACCCGCGCCCCCAGCACCGACGACCACGACGTCATAATCATGCGTCTCGTATTCGTAAGCAGCCATTCGTAGTTACTCCGGTCTTTAAAGGGCGATCTTGGCGATGGCGAAAAGGCCGGTCGCCATGGCGCCATAGGAAAGGCAGGCCAGCAGAATGATGCAGACCTTTTGCGTGGTGCCGTGCACGTAATCCTCAAGCAGGACCTGCGCGCCATCGCGGAAATGCTTGAAGCCGACGATGATCGTCAGTCCCGCGATGATCGCCGGGAACGGGCGCGAGAAGATGTCCAGCACCTCGGCATGGGATTTGCCAAGCGCGGGTCCAACCGTGAAGACGAATAGCGGCACCAGGATCAGCAGCGCCACGCTGGACAATTTCATCGCCCAGAAATGATGCACACCGGATTTGGCAGACCCCATACCCACGGCGCGTTTGCGGTCAGTCAGATAGCTCATGTTCGGGCCTCCTCAGACGACGATGACAGTGAAAATGGTCAGGCAGACCGACCCGATGATCACGGCCCAGCCCAGAGCTTCGGCCTTGTCGATCTCAAGCATCATGGCGTTGTCCCAGATCAGATGCCGGATACCCGCAAGCGAATGATACCAGAGCGCCCAGACCGACAGGAACATGATCAGGTCGCCAAACCAGCTTGTGATCACCGCATCGGCAACGGCGAAATATTCCGGCGATGTGGCAGCAGCCAGAAACCACCAGACGATCATCAGCGCCGCCAGCAACAGGGCGTTGCCGGTGATCCGGGTCAGGATCGAACTCATCGATGTCAATTGCGGCCGGTAGATTGTCAGGTGTGGCGAAAGCGGGCGGTTGCCCCTGTTCACGTCAGCCATATATCGCTCCCATTCTTGTCGCGGTATGGGGATATGCCACAGGCCGGGCACCCCTATTAGGGCGCCATACTAACGAGACTGACGCGCTTGCCCAGCCCTATTTCCCGGGCTTCAATGGCAAATTGTCGCGAAATATCAGTTTTGTGATCACGTCATTTGTGCTGTGATCACAAATATCGCCCATCAGGGTAAATCACCGAAAAAAGCCGAATCTACCGGCACAACCGCATCGAATGGCAGCGCCGCTTTGGGCGCACCACCCTCGGCAACGCGGCCTGTCACCAGATCAGGCCCCTGAAATGCTGCTGTGACAGCTCGTGATTTCGGTGCATTTTTACGGCGGGATGTCTTAGAACGCGCAGGCCGGTCTGGCCATTTTCACACTGAGCCAGGCGGCGCATGATTTAACCGTTGATCCGCTGGGGTGCCCCGGTCGCCATGTTGATGCCCAGATAGGGCAGTTTCGCCGCTTTCCACGCGCCAAAGCCGCCCCCCATATGGGCCACCTGCGTGATCCCGGCCTCAATGCAGGCCCGCGCCACCTTTTCCGACCGCACACCGCCCGCGCAATGGAATACCATCCGCTTGTCCGACTGCCCCGGCAACTTCTCGGCCCGAAAGAATGACATCGGCGACAACAGCGCGCCCTCGATATGCTCCAACCCGTATTCCTGTACCGTGCGCACGTCGATCAGCACGATCTCGTCCGCCGCCCAGGCGCGTGCCACCTCGTCCACATTCCAGGTTTCCAGCACCGCGTCGCCTATCTTTTCACTCTGCATTACAGCCTCTTTCGGGATTGGGTTTCGTCCCCGAAATCTTATCTCGCATCGGCTTTGACCACCACCGTTATCCGGTTCCCGAATCGCGATATTTTGTGCTAAGTCTTGTGGCATGGCCCAATCCGCCCCCCATATAAGCGAAAACCAGCCCGTTATTCGCCAACTCGACGATGCCGCGATCAACCGCATTGCCGCCGGTGAAGTCGTTGAACGCCCGGCCTCTGCGGTCAAGGAACTGGTGGAAAACGCGCTGGATGCGGGGGCGACCCGGATCGACATCGCCTATGCCGATGGCGGCAAGACCCTGATCCGCGTCACCGATAACGGCTGCGGCATCGCTCCCGGTGACCTGCCGCTGGCGCTGGCGCGCCACGCCACCTCGAAAATCGACGGGTCCGACCTGCTGAACATCCACACTTTCGGCTTCCGGGGCGAGGCGCTGCCATCGCTTGGCGCCGTGGGTCGGTTGACCCTCACCTCGCGCGCCACCGGGCACGAGGCGGCGGAAATCACAGTCACCGGCGGGCAGGTGAACCCGGTCAGACCCGCCGCGCTGAACGCGGGCACCATCGTCACCCTGCGCGATCTTTTCTATGCCACCCCGGCGCGGCTCAAGTTCATGCGCACCGACCGGGCCGAGGCGCAGGCGATCACCGACACGGTCAAGCGCCTTGCCATGGCCGAACCCTTCGTGGGCTTCACTCTGCGCGACACGTCCGGTGGCGGCGAAGGCCGCGTCAGCTTCCGCGCCGATCCGGAAACCGGTGATCTATTTGATGCGCTGCACGGCCGTCTGGCGCGCATTCTGGGGGCGGATTTCGCCGAAAACGCGCTCAGGATCGACGCCACCCGCGACGGGTTGCAGATGACCGGCTACGCCGCCCTGCCGACCTATTCGCGCGGCTCAAGCGTGGCGCAATACCTATTCGTCAATGGCCGCCCGGTGCGCGACAAGATGCTCTATGGCGCGCTCCGCGCTGCCTATCACGACTTCCTCAGCCGTGATCGCCACCCGGCGGCGGCGCTTTTTATCGACTGCGATCCGACGCTGGTGGATGTCAACGTGCACCCGGCGAAATCCGAGGTCCGGTTCCGCGATCCCGGCCTCGCCCGGGGCCTGATCGTCTCGGGCCTGCGGCATGCTCTGGCCGAGGCCGGGCACCGCGCGTCGACTACCGTGGCGGGGGCCACGCTGGGGGCCTTCCGCCCTGAGCCCACCGGTCCGCGCATCTATCAGATGGATCGCGCGTCCCCCGTTGCCCGTGCCGCCGCGTATCAGGCGCAGGCCCCCGGCTTTGACGAAATGCGCAGCGATTACAGCGCCCGGGTCGAGCCGGTGATCGAAGAACCGGAAACCGCGTCGCAGGATCTGCCGCTTGGTGCCGCCCGCGCCCAGGTGCACGAAAACTACATCATCGCCCAGACCGCCGATGGCATGGTCATCGTCGATCAGCACGCCGCCCATGAACGGCTGGTCTATGAGCGGCTGAAAACCCAGATGGCCGAAAACGGCGTCGCCGGTCAGGCGCTGCTGATCCCCGAGATTGTCGAGATGTCCGACGGCGATAGCGCCCGTTTGATGGAACTTTCAGACGAACTTGCCACCCTGGGTCTGGTGATTGAACCATTCGGGCCGGGCACGATTGCCGTGCGCGAAACCCCCGCCATCCTGGGGCAATGCGATGCCCGTGCCATGGTACTCGATATCCTTGACGAACTGGCCGAACAGGGCGACAGCCTCAGTGTTCGCGCCCGGATCGAGGCCATTCTCAGCCGCGTCGCTTGTCATGGCTCCATCCGCTCCGGTCGCCGTATGCAGGCGGACGAGATGAACGCGCTTTTGCGCGAGATGGAGGCAACCCCGCATTCCGGCCAGTGCAACCACGGGCGGCCCACCTACGTTGAACTCAAACTGGCCGATATCGAACGGCTGTTCGGACGCACATGATCCAGATCGGCAGTCACGCGTTTGACCTCAATGACCCGGCGACCCTTGCGGCGCTGATCGGGGCCGGGATATTGCTGATCATCCTTGTCCTTCTGGTCATGACCGTGCGCGCCGCTGGCCGCTCGGCCCGGTCGGTCGATCAGGTCAGCCATCAGGTCGGACAGCTCAACCGCGATGTACAGACCCTGGGGCAGAACCAGCACCAGCTTTCCGGCAACCTGCAAACCGTCAGCGAAACCCAGACCAACGCCCAGTTGCAGGTTATCCAGACGGTCGAATCCCGGCTTGCCGACGTGCAGTTGCAGATGAACGAAAAGCTGGCAGAAAACGCCCGCCGCTCTGCGCTTGCCCTCTCCGAGATGCAGGAACGGATGAAAGAATCCCTGCACGGCTCGTCGGAAAAGACAACCGAATCCCTGACTCAGTTGCAAGAACGGTTGGCCACGATCGACAAGGCCCAGACCAATATCGAAAAGCTCAGCGGTGACGTGCTGACTCTGCAGGACATCCTCAGCAACAAGCAGACCCGTGGGGCCTTTGGCGAAATCCAGCTAACCGATATCGTGTCCAAGGCGCTGCCTTCGGACAGTTACACGATGCAACACACGCTTTCGAACGGGAAGCGCGCCGATTGCCTCATTCACCTGCCCAATCCGCCGGGCCCCATCTGCATAGACAGCAAGTTCCCGCTGGAGGCCTACGAGGCGCTGCGCAACGCGTCCAGCGACTGGGAGGCGAACGAGGCCGCCAAGTTTCTGCGCAGCTCCGTCAAAAAACACATCAAGGATATTTCCGAGAAATACATCCTCGATGGTGAAACCGCCGATGGCGCGCTGATGTTTCTGCCGTCCGAGGCGGTCTATGCCGAGTTGCACGCCAATTTTCCCGAACTGGTGCGTGACGGTTTTGCCGCCCGGGTTTGGATCGTGTCGCCCACCACCTGCATGGCGACGCTGAACACCATGCGTGCGATCCTGAAAGATGCCCGGATGCGCGAACAGGCGGGCGCCATCCGCAAGGCGCTGAAGCAGCTTCACCGCGATGTCGAAATCATCGGCGAAAAGGCCGGCAAGCTGGAAACCCATCTGCGTCAGGCCGGGGATGATGTCTCGGGCGTGATCACCGCCGCCACCCGCGCCGGGAAACGCGCCGACCGGCTCGACAATTTCGATTTCGAGGAACTGGCCCCCGACGCCGACCCGACCATCGTGCAACTGGCCAAGGATCGCTGAACGGTCGCCGCGGGCACGATTGTGTACACAATCCGCGTACACAGTTTACACTATTGCAACTCTGACCTCTGGTTTTCCCGCTGCGAACCGCGATAAGCTTGCTCCATTCGTATGACCTCAGAAACAGGCCGCTCATATGTCAGATCACGTTACCATCCGCCCGATTGAACCCGCCGACAAGGCGCAATGGCACGCGCTTTGGACAGCCTATCTGGAATTCTATGAAAGCAGCGTTTCCGACGCGGTCTATGAGGCCACGTTCGAACGACTCTGTTCGCATAAGCGCCAGAATCAAAAGGCTTTTGTTGCTGTCCAAGGTGGCGATCTGGTGGGGCTGGTGCATTACATCTACCACCCCCATAATTGGCGGCTCGAAGATGTCTGCTATCTTCAGGATCTCTATGCCGACCCGGCCGTGCGCGGCACCGGGGTGGGCCGCAAACTGATCGAGGCGGTCTATGCGGCCGCCGATACCGATGGCTGTCCGTCGGTCTACTGGCTGACGCAGGATTTCAATAAAGAGGCCCGAAAACTCTATGACCGGATCGCCACGCTGACCCCGTTCATTAAATACGCGCGGTCGTGAAACCCTGCGTTTTCAATGGGTTGCGTCAATCCCTGTGCTGGCGGTTATAGCCGTTGACCGGGGGGCTTTGCCAACCGTCCAGTGCGCCTGGGGCGGGGGCGAAAACCTCGACCAGCAGCGGGAAACAGGCCGCCTCGTCGCTGGAATGCTCAGACGAACAATCCCCGCCCGGGCAGGCCGACAGCGCGCCCAGAAGGTCAATTTCTGCAAAGAATTCAAGGTGATCGCCGGGGCGGACGGGGCTGGCTTTCATGAAGTATTGCCCGGTGTCGCGGGTAAAACCGGTGCACATGAAGACGTTGAGAACGTCGTGCACATGCGGTTCGGCCTCAGCGTATGACATGCCGGTATCTTCGGCTAAGGCCCTGATAAGATTGGAATGACAGCAATGGTGATAGTGTGATCCGCTCAGCAGATTGCCGGTGTAGGGATCGCATCTGGTGCCGATCACATCATGGACCGAACCGCCGAATTCGTCGATCCCATACCAGCCCAGCGTGTCAGTGGTAATCGTCGCCATTGGGCGCAGGGTCGGGAAAGAGGACCACATCCGCTCACCCACGCTCAGGTGCGTGCCGTGCAGCGCGCGCGATTTGCCGGAATAGAAACGCTCGGACAAGTCATTGGAATTCCAGAGATTTAGATCGCCCACCTGCGGCCCGTCGACCGAGCTGATGCGAAAGAACTGCCCGGCGGGCACTCGGAAACAGGCGGCTTCGCGGGCCGGAACCAAAACCTCATCCGTCTTCTCCGCCGTCTGTCGCGCCGCCTGATAGTGCGCCAGATCGGGGGCTGGCAGGGTGTCGTTAGGATAGCAAATCACCGGCTTCACTGCGCGGCGGATTTCGGCGTCGGAGGGGATGGTCATGGCTGTGTCCTTGGGTCAATCGGGGTCACTCTAGACCCGAAATTTCCAAAGGCAACGGCATGTCTGGCGCCTGGTGATGTGAATCGGGGTTAATACACTGGAATCACGGCATTTTCGAAATCGGTATAACGTCGGTATTTTGTCGGTATTACGTCGGTGCGAAATACCGAAATGCGGCGCGCACGCCGGGATTAACAGAGCGCGCGGTTGTCGGCGATACGCGGTGGGGTGAAACACCACCCTACCACATGCCCGGCCAGAGTTATTCGGCGGCGACGGCCTTGGGATCGGCCAGCGTAACGATGTCCATCATGATCGTGTTCAGCTCAAAATCCTTGGGCGTGTAGACCCGCGCGACGCCCATTTCCAAGAGTCGCCGGGCGTCATCGTCGGGGATGATGCCCCCCACGATCACCGGCACATCGCCCAGACCCGCAGCTCGCATCCGCTCCATCAGCTCTTCGACCAAGGGCAGGTGCGAGCCGGAGAGGATCGAGAGACCAACCACATGGGCCTTGTCCTCAAGCGCGGCATTCACGATCTCCTCGGGCGTCAGGCGGATGCCTTCATAGCCGATATCCATGCCGCAATCACGGGCACGGAAGGCGATCTGTTCGGCCCCGTTGGAGTGTCCGTCAAGCCCGGGCTTGCCGACGAGGAACTTGAGGCGGCGGCCCAAACGGTCGCTGACCGTGTTCACCGCATCGCGGATTTCGTCCAACCCTTCGGTCTTGTTCGACGGGCTGGCGGAGACACCCGTGGGTCCGCGATATTCGCCGTGAATCTGGCGCATCTGCGCCGCCCATTCGCCGGTGGTAACCCCGACCTTGGCGGCCTTGATCGAGGCGGGCATGACGTTTTCGCCCTTGGCGGCGGCCTCCCGCAACTCGGCAAGCGCCGCTTTTACCGCCTCGGCGTCGCGGTCACTGCGCCACTCGTTCAGACGCGCGATCTGTTCAGCCTCGACCGCCGGGTCGACCACCATGATGCCACCATCGCCGGTCATCAGCGGGCTGGCCTCGCCTTCGGTCCATTTGTTGACGCCGACGACAACGGTTTCATTCTTTTCGATCCGGTTCAGACGTTCAGCGTTCGAATCCACCAGCCGCGATTTCATGTACTCGATGGAGCCGATGGCACCGCCCATGCTGCCCAGATTGGCCAGTTCGTGCCGCGCGCCATCTTTCAGCGCTTCGACCTTGGCATCGACCGCCGGGTTACCTTCGAAAAGGTCATCGAATTCCAGAAGGTCGGTTTCATAGGCCAGGATCTGCTGCATCCGCATCGACCATTGCTGATCCCAGGGGCGCGGCAGGCCAAGCGCTTCGTTCCACGCCGGAAGCTGTACCGCGCGGGCGCGGGCCTTTTTCGAAAGCGTGACTGCCAGCATTTCGATCAGGATGCGGTAGACGTTGTTTTCGGGCTGCTGTTCGGTCAGCCCTAGCGAATTGACCTGCACGCCGTAACGGAAACGGCGGAATTTCGGATCCTCGACACCGTAGCGATCCTGCAGGATTTCATCCCAGAGATCGACGAAGGCGCGCATCTTGCACATCTCGGTGACGAAACGGATGCCAGCATTGACGAAGAAGGAAATCCGACCGGCAAGGGCGGGGAAATCGGCGGCCGGGACACGCGGTTTCAGCTCGTCCAGCACGGCGATGGCGGTGGCGAGCGCGAAGGCCAGTTCCTGTTCGGGTGTGGCACCAGCCTCTTGCAGGTGATAGGAACACACGTTCATCGGGTTCCATTTCGGCACGTGGGTATAGCAATATTCAGCCACGTCGCCGATCATCTTGAGGCTGGGTTTCGGCGGGCAGATATACGTGCCGCGCGAAAGGTATTCCTTGATCAGATCATTCTGCACCGTGCCCTGCAATTTACCGACATCGGCGCCTTGTTCCTCGGCCACGGCGATATAGAGCGCCAGCAGCCAGGGTGCGGTGGCGTTGATCGTCATCGACGTGTTCATCTGTTCCAGCGGGATCTGGTCGAAAAGCGCGCGCATGTCGCCAAAATGCGAGACCGGCACGCCGACCTTGCCGACCTCACCGCGTGCGAGCACGTGGTCGCTGTCATAGCCGGTCTGGGTGGGCAGATCGAAGGCGACGGAGAGGCCGGTCTGGCCCTTGGCGAGGTTCGAGCGGTAGAGCGCGTTTGACGCCTTGGCGGTGGAGTGACCGGCATAGGTCCGGATCAGCCAGGGGCGGTCGGTTTTGCGGTCTTTCTGCATCTGCGACATAGTGGGACCTCGTGAATCAGCTTGCGCAATTTTGTTACGTTAGGCGATTGATACTTGGAAGATTATACCGATGTCAATTCGCTGCGTTGCAGCAACCGACACGGGTGTTGACCAATTCATCTTGACCGATGAGCCTGCAAACTCTAGGGCAAGACCGCAGCGCAACCGCCCTGCATGTCCGTTTTGATGAGGGCTGACGATGATCGGACAACAAGAAATCATGTATGATATAGATACAATTTACATCGCCGTCGGCCTGATGGTTCTCATGCTGATAGCGATGATTATCGGCTATCTGGTCGGCGACAAGCGCAAGCGGAATGCCTCGGAAGAATTCAGATCGCAGACCACCGCGGTTCAGGGGTCGTTGCTGGGTCTGTTGGCACTGCTGTTGGGTTTCACCTTTTCGCTGGCCCTGGCGCGGCATGATGCGCGGTCGGCGTCGATCGTCGAAGAGGCCAATGCCATCGGCACCGCGTGGCTGCGCATTGATTACCTGCCCGAAGCCATGCAGGAAGAGGTTCGGGTCGATCTGCGGCGGTATCTGCGGTTGCGGGCCGAAGCGGGCGAGGTGACGGCCGACCAGAAACAGCGCCGGGCGCGGCTGGTGGCCAATGCTGAAGGCGCGTTTGAGGAACTGTGGGAAGCCGCCGCACAGGCGACGCAGAACCCCGGCGGCCCGGCGGCGGTCGCGTTCGCGGCCTCATTGAACGATATGATTGATGCCCTGAGCAGTCGGAATGCCACGATCGAACGCCACGTCCCCGAGGTTGTGCTGATGATGATGTTCCTGACATTCATCCTGTCGGGTGCGATGCTGGGCTATTCCTCGGGTATTGCGGGCAGCAAACCCGCCACACCGGTCTATCTGATGCTGTTGTTGATCGTGTTGCTGGTGTTCATGATCGTTGATCTGGACCGGCCACGGCGAGGGTTGATCGAGGTGGATCAATCACCCATGAGCGCGCTACTGGCAGCAATCAAGGCCGAGAAATAACCCTCGTTCGGCTTATGGCCGATCAAGCGCGCATTGCATCGCCGTCGCCTGGCGGAAGCCGAAGATATGCCGCAAGGGGCCGGTATGGGTGGTGTCGATGGCGACGAACCCTTCGCGTTCATAGAGTGCACGGGCGCGCGGGTTGCTGTCGATCACGTCCAGCCTGACGGCAGAAAGACCGGATTGCCGCGCGTGGGACTTGATCGCACTCAGCAGCGCGGTGCCCACACCTTTGCCCCGCGCGGCCGCGCCGACACAGATGCCGTCCATCAACAGGATGCCGGGCTGAATCTCGCGCTCCAGCGTTGACAAAATCAGCCCGCGCCAGGTGCCGCCAATCCAGCCATAGGCGCGGGTCATGTCGCGGAGGGATCCGCCGGTCAGGCTGCCCTCGCTAGTCTTGAACCCGGCGATGCCCAACAATGTGCCGTCGCGGTCCACAGCCGACAATGCGTAATCCGGGTTCATGGTGGCCTCGAAAAACCCACAGGCGCGGGTGTCCGGCCCCATGATCTTGCCAAGCTTGCCTTTGAAAGCGTCCCAATACAGCGCCGCTGCGGTGGCGCGATGGGAGGGCGCGAAACCGTTGTGTATCGAAAAATCCGCCAAGGTATCCTCGTTCATTATTACCGAACAGATATTTACCCTGCGCGCCAATACTGCAAGAGTCCCCGCATGACACGTGCTGTTGAAATGCCGCTTTGGGCGCTGGTTCTGCTGCTGCTGTTCGCGGCGGTGACCTTTGCCTCGCATTTCCTGTTTCCATCGGTGCGCTGGTTTTTCCGCCGCCGGATGGAGCGGGCGGTGTCGCGGCTGAACCAGCGGCTGGAGCGCCCGATCGAGCCGTTCAAGTTGGCGCGGCGCTATGACATGATCCAGCGGCTGATCTATGACCCCGAGGTGACGCAGGCGGTGGCGGATCATGCCAAGGCCGAGGGAATCCCCGAAAACGTGGCGTTTGAGCAGGCCAAGAGATATGCGCGCGAAATCGTGCCCGGATTTTCCGCGATGGCCTATTTCGGCGTGGCGATCAAGCTGGCCAAATGGTTGAGCAGTTCGCTCTACCGGGTGCGGCTGGGGCATTTCGACGAAGCAACCCTTAGCAAGATCGACAAGAACGCGACGGTGGTTTTCGTGATGAACCACCGCAGTAACATGGATTACGTGCTGGTGACCTGGCTGGCGGCAGAGCGGTCGGCGCTGAGCTATGCGGTGGGCGAATGGGCGCGGGTCTGGCCGCTGAGCAAGCTGATCAAGGCGATGGGCGCCTATTTCATCCGGCGCAAATCGCGCAATGATCTCTATCGCCGGGTGCTGGCGCGCTATGTCGGGTTGGCAACCGACGGCGGCGTTACGCAGGCGATGTTCCCCGAGGGCGGGCTGAGCCTGGATGGCAAGCTGGCCCCGCCCAAACTGGGATTGCTGAAATATATCGTCGAAGGGCGCAATGATACCTCGCGGGATGTGGTGTTTGTGCCCGTCGCAGTGAATTATGACCGGGTGTTCGAAGATCGGATCCTGGTGGCAGCCGGGCAAAAGGGCGAACGACGGTTCAGGGCGCGGATCAGCGTCGTCACACGGTTTATCTTTCGCCAGATCCGGCTGCGGATCACCGGTAAATATCATCGCCACGGCTATGCCGCTGCCAGCTTTGGCGCGCCGGTGTCACTGAACACGTTTCAGCAGGAACACCCGCGCGGCGATGTCAAGGATCTGGCCCGACTGCTGATGCAGCGGATCGGCGAGGAAGTACCGGTGCTGCCGGTGCCACTGGTGGCGCGCGCGATGATGCTTTCGGATGATCCGATGACGCGCAGCGAGCTGGAGGCAGAAGTCCATAAGATGACGGTGCAACTGCCGCAGGCGCATGTCCATATGCCCCGCGAAGACGACGCCTATGCCGTCGAGGTCGGCCTGCGCAACCTGATCAAGCGCGGGCTGGTCGCAGAACGCGAGGAAAAGCTGTCTCTGGTCAACAATGAACGGCCTATCGTGGCCTATTATGCAGCCTCGATTGAGCATCTATTTCGCACTCGCAGCGAGTAACGGTGTATTTTTCTGCAACTGCTCGGTTATAAAATTACAAAAACCACCCCAACGGCATTGCATTGTTGCGTGACCACCGCTAGTTATTGGCCGGAAATCGCGATTCTGCATCGCGGCGAAACGCTCTGATATGGAGGCCCAAATGGCTTTGGATACGGAAACCGGCATCGCACCCTACGATGCACCCGAAAAGGACCTTTATGAAGTCGGTGAAATGCCCCCGGTCGGCTATGTTCCCAAGCACATGTATGCCTGGGCCATCCGCCGCGAGCGTCAGGGCGAACCCGATCAGGCCATGCAGCTGGAAGTGGTTGATGTGCCCCAACCCGACAGCCACGAGGTGCTTGTCCTGGTGATGGCCGCTGGCGTTAATTACAACGGCATCTGGGCGGGCCTCGGCATTCCGATCAGCATGTTCGATGTCCACAAGGCCGACTACCACATTGCCGGGTCCGACGCATCAGGCATCGTCTGGGCCGTAGGCGACAAGGTCAAGAGCTGGAAAGTGGGCGACGAGGTCGTGATCCACTGCAACCAGGACGACGGCGACGACGAGCATTGCAATGGCGGCGACCCGATGTATTCGCCCAGCCAGCGGATCTGGGGCTATGAGACCCCCGATGGTTCCTTTGCCCAGTTCACCTGCGTGCAGGCGCAGCAATTGCTGAAGCGCCCCAAGCACCTGACCTGGGAAGAAAGCGCGTGCTATACGCTGACGCTGGCCACCGCGTACCGGATGCTATTTGGTCATCACCCGCACGAGCTGAAGCCCGGTCAAAACGTTCTGGTCTGGGGGGCGTCCGGCGGTCTGGGCTCTTACGCGATCCAGCTGATCAACGCGGCGGGTGGCAACGCCATCGGTGTCATCAGCGAGGAAGACAAGCGTCAGTTCGTGATGGATCTGGGCGCCAAGGGTGTCATCAACCGCAAGGACTTCAACTGCTGGGGACAACTGCCCACGGTGAACACCCCGGAATATGCCGAGTGGTTCAAGGAAACCCGCAAGTTCGGCAAGGCGATCTGGGACATCACCGGCAAGGGCAACAATGTCGACATCGTTTTCGAACATCCAGGCGAAGCGACTTTCCCGGTATCCTCTTTCGTCTGCAAGAAGGGCGGCATGGTGGTGATCTGCGCGGGAACGACGGGGTATAACTGTACCTTCGACGTGCGCTACATCTGGATGCATCAGAAGCGCCTTCAGGGCTCGCACTTCGCCCACCTGAAACAGGCGGCGGCGGCGAACCAGCTGATGGTGGAACGCCGGCTTGATCCCTGCATGTCCGAAGTGTTCCCGTGGGATGAAATCCCGGCGGCGCATGTGAAGATGCGCAAGAACGAGCACAAGCCCGGCAACATGGCGGTGCTGGTACAGTCCCCCAAGACCGGCCTGCGCACCGTCGAAGACGTGGTCGAAGCCGGAAACAAGTAAACACCGTTTTGTCCGCGTCTAACCGGGCGCGGCATGAGTGAAATTCGGGAACGCCTGCGCAAGCGGGCGTTTCTTTTTTTGCGTCTTAGGCCACCGCGATGCCGATTTCACTTCAGCATCTTGCCTCTGCCCGATCCTGTGCTACTGAATTCGCAATTCGGGAATGAAAGACCCTTGCATGACGGCACCAGACGCAAGCGCGCGAAGCTATGATTACATCATCGTCGGTGCCGGATCAGCCGGGGCAGTGCTGGCCAATCGGCTGAGTGCGGATGCGCGCAATTCGGTGTTGCTGGTCGAAGCGGGGGGCAGTGACCTGTCGCCGTGGATCAGGATGCCCATCGGCTATGGCAAGGCCTATTACGACGGGCGTATCAACTGGAAATTCAAGACGATGCCCGTGCCGGGGCTGGGCGGACGGATCAGTTACTGGCCGCGCGGGAAGGTCATTGGCGGCTCGTCCTCGATCAATGCGATGGTCTATGTGCGGGGTCACCCACAGGATTATGACGACTGGGCGGCGGATGCGCCCGGCTGGGGCTGGGACGCGGTTGCGCCGGTCTTTCGCCGGATGGAGGACTGGTCGCGCGGGGCCGATACGCATCGCGGCGCGGGCGGGCCGTTGGCGGTGCAGGATATCGCTGAGGTGGTGCATCCGCTTTGCCGCAATTATCTTGAGGCCGCAGCCGAGGCCGGTATCCCCTTCAACGCAGATTATAATGGTGCCAGCATGGAGGGTGCGGGCATCTATCAGATCACCACGCGCAAGGGGCTGCGCGCCTCAACCGCCGCGTGCTATCTGCGCCCGGCGCTGAAACGGCCAAACCTGACCGTCGCGCTGCATGCCCATGTCACCCGTCTGACAGTCGAAGACCGCCGCGTGACCGGGCTCAGCTATCACCAGAAGGGGCGCGAACATACGGCGCTGGCGGGGTGCGAGGTGATCCTGGCCGCAGGGGCGATCAGCAGCCCGATGATCCTGCAACGGTCGGGCATCGGGGCGGGCGAAATGCTGCGCGACAAGGGCATCGACGTGGTGCTGGATGCGCCCCATGTCGGACAGCACTTGCAGGATCACCTGGGGCTCGACAATCTTTACCGCGCCCGGGTGCCGACGCTCAATCAGGTGTTGCGCCCGTGGTTGGGGCGGCTGCGCGTGGGTGTGGAGTATGTGCTGAAACGCTCCGGGCCGCTCAGTCTTTCGGTCAATCAGGGCGGCGGATTCGTGCGCCTGCGCCCTGGCGACGGGCACCCCGATCAGCAGCTTTATTTCTCGCCGCTCAGCTATACGCGCGCGCCTGTGGGCAAACGCCCGCTGATGACGCCCGATCCGTTTCCGGGCTTCCTGCTGGGGTTCAACCAGTGCCGCCCGTCCAGTCGCGGGCATCTGCAGATCGCGTCTGCCGATCCTTTTGCCGCGCCCGAGATCCATCCGAATTACCTCTCTACCGAAGAGGACCGGCAGGCGATGATCGACGGGATGAAACTGGTACGGCGCATCGCGGCGGCCCCGGCCCTGGCATCGGTGATCGAGGCCGAGATGCTGCCCGGCCCGGATGTCACGGACGATGCGGGCATCACCGACTATGCCCGCGACAATGCCTGGACGGTGTTTCACCCCTGCGGCACCTGCCGGATGGGCAGCAATGCAGCGCGCTCGGTGGTTGATCCGCGCCTACGGGTGCACGGGCTGGCGGGGCTACGGGTTGCCGATGCGTCGATCTTTCCGGTCATCACCTCGGGCAATACCAACGCGCCCGCGATCATGGTGGGCGAGAAGGCCAGCGATATGATACTTGAAGACAATATGTGAGGGAGCTGCCAGATGACACCGATCCGTATCGAAACCTTTACCAATGAATTCGTAGGCTTCGTCCGTGTCACCGATCAAGAGGGTCAACAGGGCTGGGGTCAGGTATCGACCTATCATTCGGACCTCACCTGTCAGGTTCTGCACCGGCAAGTGGCGCCCTGGGTGCTGGGGCAGGACACGACCGATCTGGACGATCTGCTGGATCTGGTGGCCGAGCGCGAACATAAGTTCCCCGGCTCCTACCTGCGCCGTGCGATGGCGGGTTTCGATACTGCCCTGTGGGATCTGCGCGGCAAGCTGGCAGGCAAGCCGGTTGCAGCATTGCTGGGTGGCAGCGCCGGCACCATTCGCGCCTATGCCAGCTCGATGAAGCGCGACATTACCCCGACGGACGAGGCCGCGCGGATGACCCGGCTGGCGGATGAAAAGGGTTTCACCGCCTTCAAGGTCCGCGCCGGGGCCGAGGTAGGGCGCGGTCAGGATGAATGGCCGGGCCGCACCGAAGAGATCATCCCGACCATGCGCCAGGCCCTGCCCAACGCCGACCTGCTGATCGACGCCAATTCCTGCTACGCGCCCGCGCGCGCCATCGAGGTAGGGCATATGTTGCAGGATCACGGCTTTGGCCATTACGAGGAACCCTGCCCCTATTGGGAGCTGGAGCAGACCAAGGAAGTCACCGACGCGCTGGAGATCGACGTGACCGGCGGTGAGCAGGATTGCGACCTGCCCACCTGGCGGCGGATGATCGACATGCGCGCCGTCGATATCGTGCAGCCCGATATCCTTTATCTGGGCGGTATCGCTCGGACCCTGCGCGTTTGCAAAATGGCACAGGACGCGGGTCTGCCGGTCACCCCCCATTGCGCCAACCTGTCGCTGGTCACGCTTTTCACCATGCATCTGCTGCGGGCCATTCCGAATGCCGGGAAATACCTGGAGTTTTCCATCGAAGGCGCGGATTACTACCCGTGGCAGGAGGGTCTGTTTGTCGAAGACCCCTATGGCATCGAAGACGGCCACGCCCGGGTCACGGACCAGCCGGGTTGGGGCGTCGAGATCAACCCCGAGTGGCTGGCCCGGTCGCAATATCAATGCTCGGAACTGGCGTGAAGCAGTACCCAAGGCGCGATCGATTCCATTTTCATACGCTATAGGTGGCCCGCGTGAGGAGAGCCCTGCCGCTTGATTGCGCCAGTCGTTTCTTGTTCTGGACGGGCCTACGGCCTCGATCGACATTTCGGTGCGGGCACGGATCATCTGCCTGCCGGAATCGTTCCGTGACGATATTGTGCTGATCTATCTCTGTATCAGCCATGACCTGAGCCTGTGGCGCTAGTGCTGGGACGACATTCTGGCGATGTATCCAGTACGTGTGAACGACGCATGCAAATGGCGGACACATTTTTGATCATTGGTGCCTTCCAGCGGGGAAATTTAAATCCACCTTTCAATGGAAAAAAGCGCCGCCTTTGGTTCTAGAGATCAAAGTCGAGCCAGAGTGTTTCTGTAGCACAAGGGCGTGACTGGCAGGCGAGGACGTATCCGCGTTCGAGGTTGCGTTTAGACAGGGCCTTGGTCGTCGCCATCTGTACTTTGCCGGATTTGAGCGCGCTCATACAGGTGCCGCAATGCCCTTCGGTGCAGGATACCGGTGCGTCTATGCCCGCGTCCAATGCTGCCTGAAGCAGGGTCTGGCCCGCCTTGTAGGGCACCATGTGATCAACGCCATCCAGAGTGAGGCGAAAGTCATTTATCGGCGCCTCTTGTGGGCCGGTGTCTTGCGTGGCGTCAGGGGTCTTTGCCACATCGTCGTCGGGCGACACAAAACGCTCGGTCATGATGTAGGCGCGATCACCGAGGGCGTCGGTCAGCGTGTTCTCGGCCATGTCCATCAGAGGCGCAGGACCGCAAATATAAGTGTCCGCATCATGCCAACCCCTGGCCAGCGAGATCACATCCTCTTGTGTCAGGAAGCCGTCGCGATCATCCAGACGATGCACGCAATCAAGCCGCCCGGAAAACTTCTTTTGCAGCAATTCCAGCTCATTGTGATAGATGATCGAACTGGCATCACGATTGGCATAAATCAGGCGAACCTGACGCCCGGTTTCAAGAAGCGCTTTCTTGAGAAGTGAAATGCAGGGGGTGATGCCGCTGCCGCCTGCAATCAATAGCAATGGCGCGTCCCTGTCGCGCAGCACGAAACGGCCAGACGGAACGGTTGCCTCGATCCGCGCGCCTGCACTGAGATGATCGTTGAACCAGTTGGACCCACGCCCGTCTTTGACCCGTTTGACACAAATCCGCATGTCGGGATCAGCACCGGGTGCGCTGGAGAGAGAATAGCTGCGGGTGATATTGCGGCCCTGAAACGGAATGCGAAAGCTCAGGAATTGCCCGGGCGTGTAGCGAAACAGCGGTGCCTCGCCGCGTTCCGGGACCAGAACAAAGCTTTTGGCGTCGCTGGTTTCTTCCCGGATCGCCTTGACCGTCAGCCGGTAATGGGCCGGGCCAGTCGCGACGCTTTGATCATTGCTCATGAGAGGTAGATCGGATCACCCTTCTTGACGCGCCCCTCTTGCAGGACTGCTGCAAATACGCCCGCGTCACCACCATGATTGCGGCTGACATGCTGCAGGAGTTTCGGTGACTCCTCGGATGTATCAGGGTCCAGCGTGATCATCTTGCACCGCGGATCGCGTTCGATCACCGCAACCTCGAGCTTGTCCCCGATCTTGATCGTCTTGCCGACAAGCGAGAACTCGAAATAGGGATCTTCCTGATTTTCCCACTCGACATAGAAATTCGCCCGGAACCGGCGTTTGTCTACCTCCATCCCGGTTTCCTCGCCCAGTTGCTTGGCGGCAGATGTCGAAAAGATAGATAGAGGGCGGCAATCGTGCTGGCCCTTTTGTGTTGCGTGAACGCGGAGTTTGCGTCCGGCTGCCTTTTCCATATCGTCGAGAAACGCCTGGCTTTCGATGTCATGGGTCGCCCCTTCGGGCGTTGTGACATCGACTTTGAAAGCATCCGCATCGGGGTAGACCGGGTAGATGCCAGGCGCTAGCCCTTCGAACGCATCCAGATCCTTGGGCAAGAGCAGATCATCGCCATCACGGTATTGCGCTTTGTATAGCACAAACTCTTCCTGATCGCGCCCGGTATGCCAGGGAAAGGCCGGATCACCATCCTCGGCAATCACACCAAAAACCCGATCGCCCATCAATCCTGCGAACCCCGCGTACGCATGCGGCAATTCTTCGCCGCGCATGCCTTTCACAGGGTAGCGCCAAATGCTCTCAACTGTCCCAAGCTTCATAAATAGTCTCCCAATGTTTTCTAGAAATCCGATACTCATAAAGTGAAATCGGTGCTCAAAGGAGCGCCGTGAACAAATGTTTATTCGGCAACCAGCTTAATTCGCCAGTCGGCCACTTTCAGCAACATTTGCAAGTATAGGTAGAATGCAGATGACTGCCAACTGATGCACATGAATGCTAGGCGAATAACTGCTGCGACATGCGAAAGAGACATCCGGCGACTGTCGCGGCGAAGTGGGGCTGCTCTCCTTCCGGACATACATACCGTTTGCGAAAATACGCTGTCCAAGACAATTACGAATGCCAGGATTGCACATCTTTCATCTGTCGCAGGGCATTTACTGGTCTCGTCTTTTCCTGTGAAGTCAAAATCAAGGTTCGTAAAATCTCAACCAACTGGTTGGTTGCCATAAGGGAGACTGAGCCCTGAGACTATATCTCGCTATTGCGATGATCTTTATTTCGCTGGCCATCCTGGAACTTGCGCGCCACGACATTGAGATAACACGGTTCAATGTCGGGCAAACGCCGGTCGCGCGCTATGCGGTAGCGGACGCCAAGGGCCCGGCGATCGTTGTTGCACATGGGTTCGCAGGCTCACAGCAGATGATGCAGGGCTATGCGCTGCCCCTCGCACGCGCGGGCTATCGCGTCTTTGTTTTTGAGTTTCTTGGCCATGGGCGTAACTCTACGCCAATGTCGGGCGATGTTTCGGCGGTGGATGGCACGACGCAGTTATTGATGGAACAGGTAGCAGACGTGATGAATGCCGTTGCGCCGGAGTCTGGTCCGGTCGCATTGATCGGACACTCGATGGCGACTGATATCTTGGTGCGTGTGGCTGCATCCCGTGACGATGTTGGTCCGCTTGTTTTGATATCGGCCTTTTCACAACAGGTTGATGACCGCGTGCCCGACGATCTGTTGCTTGTGGTCGGCGCATGGGAACCGAGGTTGCGCCGCTTTGCGGAGGACCGTTTGCAGATGGTCGATCCCGAAGCGAGGGCCGGGGACACGGCCACAAACGGCATCGTATTGCGGCGCTATGTTGTCGCGCCCTTTGCAGAGCACGTTTCGGTCTTGCAAAGTCGCACGGGTCGGCGCGAAACGCTGACATGGCTGGACCGCGCTTATGGGCGTACCTCCGACATCACCATATTGTCGACAGGATGGGCGATCCTTGGTCTGTTGGGTGGACTGGTGATGCTCTTTCGCCCGATATGTCGTCTGCTCCCGAAACGCGAGATACCTCATCAGTCACTGAGTCTCGGGCAAACTGCTCTTGTTCTGACGATACCGATGTTAGTCGCCCCGGTAATTGCGGTTACTCTGGATGTCGATGTCCTGCCCGTTCTGGTGGCTGATTACCTGGCGCTGCACATGCTCGTGTTTGGTGGTGTACAACTCGTATTGTTGCGGATGTGGCGTATCCCGGCAAGCTCCCTGGCCTGGCCTGCGCTCGGCGTGTTGTTGTTGGCCTGCGCCTTGTTCGGTTTTGCGCTGGATCGATACGCCGCGAATTTCTGGCCGACGGCTGAACGGTTCTGGATCATCGTCGCAATGATGATCGGGACGCTTCCCTATATGACAGCCGATGCTATTTTGACCGCCAATCAAACAGTTTTCAGACGGCTTTGGACACGCGCAAGTTTCCTCGCATCGCTTGGGATCGCTGTCGCGCTCGATTTCGAGGGATTGTTCTTTTTGATGCTGATTGCTCCCGTGCTGTTTCTTTTTTATGTCGTGTTCGGCGCGATGGGCCGGGACGCTTCAAATCGATCTGGGCCGCTGTCCTCCGGCCTGGCGCTGGGGATGGTATTGGCCTGGGCCCTTGGTGTCAGCTTTCCAATCTTTGAAGCATGATGGCACAATAGCTGTCATCCTTCGGCCACCCAAATGGCTGTGTCGCAGCGCGCCGAACCGAAGCTTCGCCGTGTCAGCAAAAGCGTTGAACGCATAAGCCCCACACAAAGCGGAGAAAGCAGTTTCGGCATGAATTTCCGATATCGGCGTCTAATGGGGCAAAGGCCGCAGATTTGCGGTAAATCGCGAAATTTGCGCCCCAAGGTTTCATATCGCTCTGGCACGGCACGCGCGCGCCAGCTCTGTCACCGTCGCTTGCAGATCGGCAAGACCAGCGGCGGCTGTTTCGGCAAGGACCGCCTCCATTTATTGATAATCGGCTGGAGAGTTCGCTTGGGCCAGAATTTGGGCGAGCCGATCGTTTTCAAGCAGGCCGCGTTCCAATAGAGACCGGCGCGAGAAAGAGAATTCCGGTTCTTCACCGCATTTGCGACAGCGTTGATATCGCTGGATTCCGGATAGATGTAGAGCGTCGTCGGGTTTCCCTCCACCAGTTCCAGAATGTCCTTGGACGCAGACTGTGACCAGGTTGTGCAACCGTTGCTGCGACCGCCGGTATAGTTCACCAATTTTCCGTAAGGGACATACCCTTCATTGTCGGCATGGGGGCTTTGGGGATTCTTGAAGCGACACTGCCACTTCAGGAAAACGGCTGGATGCCCACCGATGGCCCGCTCTCTTGCATTTGCTGTATCACCTTCGCCGTCAAACAACAGGAACGTGCGATAGAAAGGAATCCTTTTGCCCGATTGACGAAAGTAACCTTTGAACGACGTCCTGGTTTCGGCCGTTAGATAGGATCCCCCCGTTGTCAGCTTCGACCCTTCTGCATTGCTGAAATTTTTCGCACATTGGCGGCTGTTCGAGAAATTCGCGCGTTGCAGTTTGCGCCCGTTGCCGTAACCAGACGGAACCGCGCGGAACGATTTGCTTGCCTCGCAAATGATATAAAATCGACCTCCCGGTTTGCCATCCCGCGAGGTGCTTGGGCGCGTCGCATCCTTGGCAAGATAGCAGGGATTCGTGACCGCGCCCTGGCGTAGTTTTCGTTGATATAGCGCACGTGCCCTAGCCAGGACCACCGGGGCGATCTGGTTATCGCCTGTACCAACATGCTTTTGCAGCCAGGCAGGAATTTCCGAATTTTGTGGCGCCGCCTTAGCTGGTAGTGAACCCGACAAGGCAACAATGATCAGGGCCGCAACGGAGAGACGAAGTAAATTCAACAGCAACGGTCAAATCTCCTGCCAGACAAGCCTCACGACGCGCAAATCACAAGTCGCAGGGCAAAGGTGACCCCGCTGTGGCCCACAGTCAATAGCGGAGGTGGTCCGCCTCCTACATCCGAGTTTACCAGACAGACAACAACCACCTTACTGGCGGAATGCGAACCCTGGATTGCTTTAGTGAAATGACCGCCTGGGCGTTTGCCCGGCCTCGAATACGCTGCGGCATCTTGTTGACGCGCGCCGCATTGGTCAAATCCGCCGAAGGGGCGGGCGATGCTAGTCGAAAAAAGGTGTGACTTGCGCGACGATCACCGCGTTTTCGTCCAACGCACGCTGCATCAGTTCACGCTCTTCATCGCTGATCTCGTGCCCCTCGGACAAGCGTTCTTCCAACGTGCCATAGCCCGATACGTCCAGCGGGGCAGTGTCGGCCTGTTTCAGAATGGCGACAGTTTCGCGGACCGCCTCGGCCTCATCCACACCACTGGCATAGATCACGAGCGCCGCACCGGTGGCCTTATCGGCCAGCCCGTCGCCTTCCTTGCGCCCGATCTCGACCAGCAGGGTATAAACCTGTTGGGTACGCTTCTGTTTGGTCACCTGATGCTCCTGCTGGCAAGGTAATATTTCTGTCCGGTCGCGCCCGGCGTCAGCTTCGGATACGGCGCACGACCCAGATCAGCCCGCACGCGCCGGCAATGCCGACAATCAGTTGCGGCACGACACTGCTAGAGGCGTAGATGCCCAGCATCTGCAGGATCAGGTTCAGCACCACGGCGCCCACGATACCCAGCACGATGTTCGTCAGGATACCAGTATTTGCCTTCATCAGATTGCTGGCGATCCATCCAGCAATCCCTCCGACAATGATCGAGCCGATCAATCCAAGTCCCATTCACCTCTCCTTGCATCGTCCCAGGAAGGGACAATGCTAGCGGAGGATCAATCGCGGAGCAATTCATTGATCCCGGTTTTCGAACGGGTCTTTTCGTCCACGCGTTTCACGATCACGGCGCAATAAAGGCTGATGTCGTTCTTGGTGGGCATCGACCCGGCGACGACGACTGAATAGGGCGGCACCTCACCATAGAACACCTCGCCGGTTTCGCGGTCCACGATCTTGGTCGACTGGCCGATGAACACGCCCATGCCCAGGACCGAGCCTTCGCGGACGATACAGCCTTCGACCACCTCGGACCGCGCGCCGATAAAGCAATTGTCCTCGATGATCGTCGGCCCGGCCTGCATCGGTTCCAGCACGCCGCCAATACCGACGCCACCACTGAGGTGGACGTTCTTGCCGATCTGGGCGCAGCTGCCCACCGTGGCCCAGCCATCAACCATCGACCCCTCGTCGACATAGGCGCCGATATTCACGAAACTCGGCATCAGCACGACGCCCGGCGCGATATAGGCCGAGCGGCGCACGATCGATCCCGGCACGGCGCGGAACCCGGCAGCGCGCCATTGCGCCTCGTCCCAGCCATCGAATTTCGACGGCACCTTGTCCCACCAGCCGGCATTGTCCGGGCCGCCTTCGATGATGGCCATGTCGCGCAGACGGAAAGACAGCAGAACCGCCTTTTTCGCCCACTGGTTGACATGCCAGTCGCCATTCTCACGTCGCTCCGCCACCCGCAGACTGCCACTGTCCAGCGCCTGCAACGTGTCTTCGATCGCTTCCCGGGTCTCTCCGGTTGTGGCGGTCGTGATCGTGTCGCGCGTATCCCACGCGGCTTCGATGGCTTGTTCAAGCTGTGCATTCGACATGGCGGGCCTCCCTGGGGTCAACTATCGGTTCTTGCAATGGCCTATATGCCGCGCGCGTGCGATGCGCAATGCGACGCAGCATGCGATATTCGCGCCAGCAAAGACGCGTGAGGGCACGGGGGAGGGCGGGTGGGACGTGCCCGAACGCGTCTTTCACACTAGCGGATCAGGCGCGACATTCCCGCCACACAACAACACCGCAACCCTTTCACCGGGCGCCGGCCGATAGGCCCCCGACATCAGCGCCGCCAGCGCCGTGGCGCCCGCAGGTTCGACCAATTGCCGCAATTCCCGCCAAAGCCAGCGCTGCGCCGCTAGGATCGCCTCGTCGCTGACCAGAACCGATCCCACGCCCTGCGCCTGCGCCAGGCCAAAACAGATATCCCCGATCCGGCGCGCGCCCAGGGCATTCGCCGCCACGCCCGATACCTCGACATCCACAGGCCGCCCCGCATCAAGGGCGGCATGCAACGCACGGGATGTCTCAGGCTCGACCGCCACGATCCTGCGCCGACCACCCAGCCACGCCATCGCCCCGGCGATCAATCCGCCACCCCCGACGGCAATCAGCAGCGTGTCCGCCTCCAACCCTTGATCTTCCCATTCGGCCATGCAGGTCCCCTGCCCCGCCACCGTCGCGGGCGCATCATAGGCATGGACCTGCATCGCGCCGGCCGCGTCTTCAACCTCTCGCGCCATCGCCAGCGCGTTCGCATATTCGCCGGGCACCACGGTCAATTCCGCGCCCACCCGTTCGATCAGGGAAATCTTGGACGGGCCGGCCATTTCCGGCACGAAGATCCGCGCCGTGTGGCCCAGCTCATGCGCCGCGAAAGCCACTGCCGCACCGTGATTGCCGCCCGAGGCCGCCACCAAGCCGGCAGCCGGCACAGGTTGTGACAGCAGCGTGTTGAACGCGCCGCGGGCTTTGAAACTACCAGTATGCTGCATCTGCTCCAGCTTGAAAGCAACCGGCAGTTCCACACCCGGAACGGGCGCGTTGATTACTGGGGTGCACCGTACATGCCCCCGATTGCGCTGCGCCGCCGCCGCGATCTGATCTTTCCAATCCATTTCACGCCCCCGTCACTGGTCAAGTCCGATCCACTCCTATACGCCTTGTTAACCAGACCCAAGCAAGGATGTGCCGGATATGAAAGATGACCGCCGTAGCCAGTTCCGTGATGCCCATTCCGACCGTTCTTCGGCCGAACAGGTGCCTGACACGCCGCAAACTCGCGCGCCGGCCTATCGCCTTGCCTTCAACGACCTGGATTTCATGTGCCGGGACGAATTGCGCCCCGTCAGACTGCAGCTGGAACTGCTCAAGCCCGAGATGATCCTGAATGAACGCGGCATCCAAAGCACTGTGGTGCTGTTTGGCGGCGCCCGCATTCCGGAACCCGCCAAGAAATCCGAAGCACGCACCGAAACGCTGGCGGACCTGTCGCATTACTATGACGAGGCGCGGGAATTTTCCCGACTGATGACCGAAAAATCCATGTCGACCTATGGGCGCGAATACGTCGTGGCAACCGGCGGTGGCCCCGGCGTGATGGAGGCTGGAAACCGTGGCGCAGTCGACGCGGGCGGCAATTCCATCGGCCTCAATATCGTGCTGCCACATGAACAGGCCCCGAATGAATATGTCACGCCGGGGCTGTGCTTCAACTTCCACTATTTTGCGATCCGCAAGATGCATTTCCTGATGCGGGCCAAGGCGATCTGCGTTTTCCCCGGCGGCTTCGGCACTCTCGATGAAACCTTCGAAGCACTGACGCTGATCCAAACCGACCGGATGAACCGCGTCCCGTTCCTACTCTTCGGTGAGAAATTCTGGCGCTCGATCATCAACTGGGAAGCCCTGTCGGATGCAGGCACGATCTCACCCGAGGATCTGGACCTGTTCCGCTTTGTCGAAACCGCCCAGGAAGCGATGGAGATCATCGACAACTGGGAAGAAGAAAACGCCTAGGTCGTTTCCAGACAGTGCCGCCGGAATGCGCGTTTGAGCATGTCCAGTTCCTCGCGCAAAAGCGCCATTTCTGCGCGGATATCATAGCTGAGGGCGTCACCTGACATCAGCGCAAAACTGTCCAGCGTTTCACCGCTGCGTTTGTCGCTGATCAGAAAGGTCTGCACTCCGTCGGCAATCATCTGGACCGGGATCGGCACCCGCACCACCCACAGTTTTTCGTCGGGCTTTTCAGTCACCTGCACGCCCGGAACCTGATTTTGCAGATGCGTTACCTCGATTTCAGGCTGGTAGTTGCCTTCACCTTCATAAGTCAGCACGCCCTCCCAGACGCCTTCGAAAAGGCGGGTCTTGGTCAGTGTCAGCTCATTCATATCAGCCCCCTCAGAACTCGGCCCGTGGTCGCCGCCCGAAGGTCAGATCACGTAGGATTACCTGGCTCATCTGCGGGTTTTCAAAAATCAGGTCGATCCAGGCGCGTTCGATCCGTTTTTCGTTGAGCTGGCTATAGGCCAGATCAAATTCGACCATCACGTTTTCTTCGTGCAGCGGTAGTTCTCGTACCAGCTGTTCGGTGTTGGGCCCGTGCTTGATGTTGAGGCGCGCGAAGATTTCCAGCGGCTTTTCCATCTCGACGATCGTGTCCATGCGGATCAGATGGCGGCGGGTCAGCCGATCCACGGCTTCGAACGGCAGATCCAGCACCAGCGACAGGAACGAGCCGTCAAAGCTGAATACGTCCATGCGCAAACCGAAAGGCGCCAGATCGGCCTCGCGGCTGTTGCGAAGCTGGCGCAGGGTCAGTTCGGAATGTGCACAATCATGAAACAATGTCACCTCGTCGCCCAGCATGGATTTGCTTTCGACCGAGGACAGGCCGGGCGTGGCCAGCGGCTCGCGCCAGAGCGAGGGCCGCCACGACCAATCGGTGCCATGTGGTTTTGGAAACGCGTTCGAGCCGATCATCGGCAGGGCCAGGCGGTTCTCGGCAACCGAGACAACTTCGTTCAGCGAATACATCAGCTTGCGAGCGCGCGCACGCTCAGCTCGCAACAAGGAATGGCGCATTTTCGATGCGTCACGCGCAACGCGGCCCCATCGCCGCAGTTCGCGCCTGTGACGGGTCCAATCAAGTAATGCGCTGCGTAGTTTGATCATCGCGGATCCATCTTGCCCTGGTTCCGTTCCAGTCTGCCCTTGTAAGCTCTTCCATAGCATTAACCAGGAATTGGAAACAATCCATCCCATTCGACGGATTATGCAATCGGGCATCGATACAAGCCGGATTGCGACGTCGGATGAAGGGCGATCAAAAAGAAAGGGGGCCGTTGATCCGGCCCCTCAATCCGTCCTGCCTGGTGTCTTCAGTTGATGGTCTAGATGCTGAAATGCCAGTGCGTATTATTTGATTGCATCAGGTATAGGCGACGCCAAAGGAATCGGTCAACAGAAAGTGATTCGTTTGGCGTTTTTCTTTGGTTTTCAGCGGTGAAACTGGCCGCTACCCGTGTTCCCGCAGAATATGCCCAGCCAGATATAGCGAGCCACAGATCAGGATGCGGGCATGGGGCGTTTCAGCGACGATCCTTCTGGCTGCTTCCAGCGCTGTTTCGGCCGTGCTGGCCTGCATTCCGGCATCCCTTGCAGCTTTGGCTGTTTCATCGGCCGGCAGGGTGTTCGCCTCGCCCGGGATAGAAATCGCCGTAAGGCTGTCGGCGCGACGGGCCAGCGGTGTCAGATACCCCGAGATATCCTTGGTATTGAGCATGCCGCAGATCAGATGTGTGGGGCGCGATGGAAGGGTAGAAAGGTGCGTGCCAAGCGCCTGACCCGCCGCTGCGTTATGACCACCATCCAACCAGAGTTCGGCCTGAGGCGCGGCATCAATCAGCGGTCCGGTTTCCAGCTTTTGCATCCGGGCAGGCCATTGTGCCTTGGTCACGGCAGCCTCATAGGATCGCTCGCCCATATTCAGGTAGCGCAATACCGCCAGCGCGGCCCCGGCATTGTCGATCTGATGCGCACCCGGCAGGTTGGGCAACGGCAAGTCCAGCAATCCGGTCTCGTCCTGGAAAACCAGCCGACCGCGTTCCTGAAACACATGCCACTGCTGACCCTGGGCAATCAGCGGCGCGCCAAGGCGTTCTGCTTTGGCGTCGATCACCTCCATCGCCTCTTCCGATTGCGGACCGACAATGCACGGTACGCCACGTTTCAGGATGCCAGCCTTTTCCGCAGCGATCTTTGACAGTGTATCACCCAGAAACTGTTCGTGGTCGATCGAGACCGGGGTGATCACCGTCAGTGCAGGTTTGTCGAGCACGTTGGTCGCGTCCAGACGCCCCCCAAGCCCAACCTCAAGCAAAGTGAAATCTGCTTGTGTGCGGCTCATCGCCAGAATAGCGGCGCATGTGGTGATCTCAAAATAGGTGATCGTCTCGCCGCCATTGGCGGCATAGCATTCGTCCAGCACAGCGGTCAGATCGGGTTCGGAAATCAGCTCGCCCGCCAGCCGGATACGTTCGTGAAACCGTGCCAGGTGTGGCGAGGTATAAGCATGCACGCGCTTGTCCGCCGCCTCAAGCCCGGCGCGGATCATCGCCTGGGTCGAGCCCTTGCCGTTGGTCCCGGCCAGATGGATCACCGGCGGCAGCCTGTCCTGCGGGTTATCCAGCGCGGCCAGTAGGCGCCAGACCCGATCCAGCGTCAGGTCGATGATCTTGGGGTGCAGCGCCATCATCCGGTCAAGAATGACGTCCGATTGGGGCGCGGTCATTTTTTTGCGGGCTTTTCGGCCGTTTCCGTCTGGGTCTTGGTGTCGGGCGCTTCGGGGGCGGGCAGGTCGCCCTTGACCGCCGGGGGCAGCCCCAACAACATTCGCGTAATCGTGATCAGTTCGTTGCGCATCTGCGGACGCGGCGTGACGCGATCCAACATGCCGTGATCCAGAAGGTATTCGGCGCGCTGGAAACCTTCGGGCAGTTTCTCGCGGATCGTCTGTTCGATGACGCGCGGCCCGGCAAAGCAGATCAGCGCGTTGGGTTCAGCGATATGCACATCGCCCAGCATCGCATAGCTGGCGGTGACGCCCCCGGTGGTGGGATGGGTCAACACGACGATATAGGGCAGACCGGCCTCTTTCAGCATCTGCACGGCCACGGTGGTGCGCGGCATCTGCATCAGGCTCAGGATGCCTTCTTGCATGCGTGCGCCGCCCGCTGCGGAAAACAGGATCAGAGGGCGCTTCAGGCGCACGGCCTCTTCTGCCGCGGCGATGATCGCATTGCCCACATACATGCCCATGGACCCGGCCATAAAGCTGAAATCCTGCGCCGCTGCAACAATCGGCGTCCGGCCCATTTCGCCGGTGGCGACCAGCATCGCCTCGGCCTCGCCCGACGCTTTTTGCGCCGCCTTCATCCGGTCAGGGTATTTCTTCTGATCGCGAAACTGCAACGGATCAGCTTTCGGTGCGGGAACCTTCACCTCGGTAAAGATGCCGCCATCGAACAATGCCTTGAACCGGTTGCGTGGTGTGATTCCCATGTGATGTCCGCACCCGGTGCAGACAAACAGGTTTTCGCTGAGTTCACGGTGAAACAGCATGGTGCCGCATTCATCGCATTTGGACCAAAGGTTTTCGGGCATCTCACGGCGCGAAAAGATCGAATTGATCCGCGGGCGCACGTAGTTGGTGATCCAGTTCATCGGGGCAATGGTCCGTTGTTCATGTTGCCGTCCAGAAATAAGCGCGCCCGGCGGGAATTGCAATCAACGTCGCAGGGCCAGACGCGCAGTTAGCCAACTGCAAAGAAGTAACAAGAGGTCAATCGGTGCCCACGTGATCAACGCGTCTGAAGATGCTAGGGAAAACGGAAAAGTATAAAGCGCCAAGCCGTCAAATGCCCCTTCCGGCGCGGCAAAGGCAATAGCGCTGAAATTATTGACCATGTGCAGTGCAATGGCAGGCCCCAGCGTGCCTGAACGCGCGGTCAGGTCCGCTGCGGCCAGACCAAAGAACGTGGCCCAGAGCACGATGATCAGCGCATTCGTAGAAGGCAATGAAGAATCGTAATGCAGCAAACCAAACAGTAGGGACGGCACACCGATCCAGATCAGGGGGTGCCGGAACTGTGCCGCCAGCTGGCTTTGCAGATACCCGCGAAACGCCAGCTCCTCGGCCGATGTCTGGATCAGCAGGCCAAAAAGAGCGAGGGGTAGCAGACCAAGCCACCGACCAAAATCCAAATTTTCCGTCGGTGTCAGACCGTCCGGCAGGGGTAGAAAGGACGTCACCGCAAACAGCAGTACCAGGGCAAAGATCACCCGTCGAAACTGATATAGTGCCAGCGGTAGAGGCCCGATCAGGGACATCACCCCGCGTTGGTGCAAGATACGAAGCGAAACCGCCAATGCCACGCTCAGCAATGCGAAGAGACAAAGGCTTATTACAACGCCTCCGGGGGTGCGCGCGTTTTCCAATGTCGCTGTAAGGCTCGTGCTCAGCTCGTTCGGCAAAAGCGCAAACACCACCATCCAGAAAAAGTAGTTAAGCCCCCAGCAGACCAGAATGGTCAAAATCATTCCCGCCAGCAGCAAATGCAGGCTGGCCGAGGGCCGGGCGGGCGAAACCAAAATCTCATGAGGGTCATATCGCATGGACGCACACTAGGGGCCTCCAACAGGCGGTGCAATCCGATGGTACAGGGTTTACGCTTAGGAACCCGCTTGCCCAACAGCCCCTCGTGTCCTAGACCGTTGCTGATCAATTTCACGAGGCCTCGCCATGACCAAATTCGACAAAGCCAAGCTGCCCAGCCGCCATGTAACCGAAGGCCCCGCGCGAGCGCCGCACCGGTCGTACTACTATGCGATGGGCATGAGCGAGGAAGAAATTCACCAGCCGCTGGTAGGTGTCGCGACCTGCTGGAACGAGGCCGCACCTTGTAACATCGCACTTAACCGTCAGGCCCAATCGGTCAAAATGGGTGTGAAATACGCCAGCGGTACACCGCGTGAGTTCACTACCATCACCGTGACCGATGGGATCGCAATGGGCCATGAGGGAATGCGCAGCTCTCTTGCCAGTCGTGAAGCCATTGCCGACACGGTGGAACTGACCATGCGCGGCCATTGCTATGACGCATTGGTTGGTCTGGCCGGGTGCGACAAGTCGCTGCCAGGTATGATGATGGCGATGGTGCGTTTGAATGTGCCGTCGGTGTTTCTTTATGGTGGGTCGATCCTGCCGGGCCGCCTGGATGGTCGTGACGTGACCGTCCAGGACGTCTTCGAAGCGGTGGGCCAGAACCAGGCCGGGAACCTCAGTGAATGCGAACTGGAGAAGCTGGAAAAAGTGGCTTGCCCGTCGGCAGGTGCCTGCGGCGGCCAGTTTACCGCCAACACCATGGCCTGCGTTTCCGAGGCGATTGGACTTGCGCTGATGAACTCCTCCGGTGCGCCCGCACCTTACGAAAGCCGCGATCAATACGCTGAAGCTTCGGGCACAGCTGTAATGACGCTGCTCGAGAAAAACATCCGCGCCCGCGATGTGGTGACGTTGAAATCGCTGGAAAACGCTGCCCGCGTGGTGGCCTGCACCGGCGGGTCGACCAATGCCGGGCTGCACCTGCCCGCGATTGCCCACGAGGCGGGGATCGAGTTCTACCTCGACGATGTCTGCGATATCTTCAAGGACACGCCGTATTTTGTAGATCTCAAACCGGGTGGTCAGTTTGTGGCCAAGGACCTTTACGAAGTCGGTGGTGTGCCCGTGGTGATGAAGGAACTGCGCAAGGCGGGCCTGATCCACGAGGACTGCTTGACCGCCGATGGCATCACCATGGGTGAAGCACTGGACAAGATCACGCGCGAGGCCGATGGACGGGTAATCTATCCGGTTGATACACCGCTCAGCAAGACCGGTGGTGTTGTTGGGCTGAAGGGTAACCTGGCCCCTTCCGGTGCAATCGTCAAAGTGGCTGGCATGACCGAAGAACAGCAGGTCTTTACCGGCCCCGCCCGTGTGTTCGAATGCGAAGAAGATGCCTTTGCCGCCGTGCAGAAGCGCTCTTACGAAGAGGGCGAGGTAATCGTCATCCGCAATGAAGGCCCTGCCGGTGGCCCAGGCATGCGCGAAATGTTGGCGACAACGGCGGCGCTTTCCGGTCAGGGCATGGGTAAGAAAGTGGCTCTCATCACCGATGGTCGTTTCAGCGGCGCGACGCGAGGGTTCTGCGTGGGTCATGTCGGCCCCGAGGCTGCGCATGGCGGCCCGATTGCTTTGCTCCAGAACGGCGATGTGATCACCATCAACGCGATCACCGGAGAAATAAGTGTTGATTTGAGCAATGAGGAACTCGCCAAGCGTAAGGAAAACTGGGCGGGTCCACGTCAGACAATGTATGCCTCGGGCGCGCTGTGGAAATACGCCCAGCTTGTGGGCGAGACCTACAAGGGTGCGGTTACCCATCCCGGTGGTGGCGAAGAACGCCACGTTTACGCCGATATCTAACCTAGCACAGGCCCGACGGCGCGACTGTCGGGCCTATTCTTTTGCTGGGCGGTCGAAACGGTCGTTCATTGCATAAATAGGGTGGATAAATCCACGCATGCGGCCTGTTTCTTGGGTTGCAGCGCGCAGGTTTCACCCATTCTACGGATTACACTTCCCAGCGTTTCAACCTTTCAACTGCGCAATACTGAACACAAAAAAGAAAACCCCGGGCGTTTCCGACCCGGGGTTTATCTTTTGGATTGATGCGAGCTTACGCGTCAGTGAAGTTTCGCATCCACGTCTTCGATGGCGCTTTCGATCAGCTTGTTGGCGTCCGCCGCGGTCATTTGTTTGGCGATCACGTCCTTGGCCGCGCCAATCGCGATCTGAACAGCGCGGTCGCGCACTTCCTTCAGGGCCGCGGATTGGGCGGAGGCGATCTGATCTTCGGCGGCAGTCAGACGGCGCGCGATCGAAACCTTCAGATCTTCCTTGGCCTGCTCGGCCGCGACCTTCGCCTCTTCCTTGGCGTGGGCCACGATACGATCAGCCTGATCCTGCACTTCTTTCTGCTTGCGTTCATATCCCGCCAGCAGTGTCTGTGCTTCTTCACGCAGGGCGCGGGCTTCGTCCAGCTCGGCCTCAATCCCCTGGGCGCGTTTGTCCAGCATGCCACCAAGCAGCGATGGCACCTTGAGATAAAGCAGCACGCCCACGAACAGCAGGAATGCGATCAGCACCACGAAGTTGGTATTGGCCAGTGACAGGAACGGTCCCGAAGCCGCCAGCGCCGGGCTGGCGGTGGTCACGGCAGCGAGGGTTGCAATAGCGTAGCGCATGATCTTACCCCTTCATCCGTGCGGTGACAGCTGCGGTCACAGTCTTGGCGTCAGCCTTGCTACCCATCGACGCCACGATTTCCTTGGCGGTGTCCTTGGCGACGACCTTGACGCTATCCAGCGCCGAGGCGCGGATATCGGCAATGGCTTTTTCGCTTTCGGCGGATTTGGCAGCAATCTCGGCGTCAGCCTTGGCGATCGCCTCGTCCAGATCGCCCTGAATGTCGGCCTTGGCCTGGGCGACGATGTTCTGTGCCTCGGCACGGGCATCAGCCAGCGCCTTGTTATAGGCTTCTTCGGCCTCGACAGCCTTGGCTTTCAGGTCTTCGGCAGCAGCGAGATCATTGGTGATCGACCCCTGACGCTCGGCCAGGATTGACGCGATGCGCGGCAGGGCGATGCGCGACAGGATAAAGAAGATCACGACCAGAGCGACCAGTAACCAGAAGATCTGGTTGCCCATCCATTCGCCGCAAAGCTGTGGCATGCCGATGGCACCGCCATGCGAGTCAACGCACTTGCCGGCTTCTTCAAGCGAGAGCGGGCTTACGTGGCCGCCTTCTGCCGCTGTTGTTTCGGTTGCCATGTCGTCGTCCTCTCTTATGGAAACTTTCCAGTTACACCGGATGGAAGAGTTGCCCCCGCCATCCGGCCGTAAGGATCAGGTTCCGTAAGCTTAGACGGCGAACATCAGCAGAAGTGCAACGAGGAACGAGAAGATCCCCAGCGCTTCCGAGAACGCGATACCGATGAACATGGTTGCAGTCTGGCCACCGGCGGCTGACGGGTTGCGCAGGGCGCCCGACAGGAAGTTACCAACAACGTGGCCCACACCAACAGCAGCACCGCCCATGCCTGTACAGGCCAGACCAGCACCGATGTATGCACCCATTTGTACGACGTCACCTTCCATTTGATTTCTCCTTACGATGGAATTGAGTTGTTCTTTTTGTTCGGGTGGCGTGCGAAATCCGCACGCCAGATGTTTGTGTTACCCTTAGTGGCCACCCGGATGCAGCGCATCCTTCAGGTAAACGCAGGTCAGGATCGTGAAGACATAGGCCTGAATGAAGGCCACCAGCACCTCAAGTGCGTAGATCGCGGTGATCGCCAGGATCGACAATGGCGTGACCAAAAGGCCGATACCGGTCGAGATCATGACCATCGGCGCAAAGGCCGCAAAAACTTTGATCACCGCATGGCCGGCCATCATGTTACCGGCAAGACGGATCGAGTGGCTGACCGGACGCACGAAGTAAGAGATCACCTCGATCAGTGCCAGAATGGGTCGCAGCGGAAGCGGCGCAGAGCCAATCCAGAAGACACCCAGAAAACCCAGACCGTGCTTGAAGAACCCCATCAGCGTGACGGTCAGGAAGACTGCCATCGCCAGAACAGCGGTCACCGCAATGTGACTGGTGGTGGTGAAGGCGCCGGGCAGCAAACCCAGGAAATTCGAAAAGACGATAAAGATGAACAGCGTCATGATGTAGGGGAAATACGGCAACGCATCTTTACCCGCCACATCTTCGACCATCTTGCGGATGAAACCATAGCAGAGTTCCGCGATAGACTGAATCCGTGTCGGCACAACCGAGCGCCCCGAAGTGCCCAGAACCAGCAGCGCGATCACGCAAATCACGGTGATCGCCATCCACAGCGTTACGTTGGTGACGGTGAACAGGCCAACCGCGCCATCGCCAAAGAGCGGCTTGACGATAAACTGATCCATCGGATGGAAAACCAGTTCTGCGCCTTTTTCTGCGGCATCTTGCGATTCAGTCGCCATTTTTCATCCTCTCGTCGTCACCCGGTTCGGGTGTGGTCTCTTGCTTGTGCTGGATCTCCTGTGCGCTGCGCATCATCGTCTTGATGCCCGCCGCCAGACCCAGCAATGTAAAAATCACGAGGAAGATCGGAAGTGTCCCGAACAGGCTATCCAGCCCGAACCCCATGCCAAAGCCGATCAACAGACCGACCACTAATTCGATCACCATGCGCCAGGCCAGATGCGCCTGAGAATAGTGCGTTTCCTGATGGGGCTTCGGCGCATCCTTGGCCTTCAGCGCGTCGATCCTGGCTTCAAGCTGCGCCAGGCGCTCGCTTTGATCCGGATCTGTCACGCGGATTTACCCCCTTGAAACGGTTGCCCTTTGCTATGCGCGGCACCGCTATGAGTCAAGCGCAGGAAGTGAGCGGCCAGACAAGGTTTAAGCCACTGAAATAAAAAGATTTTACAGTCGGAAAAATCGAACCTGAAAATGCGGCCCCGCTCCGGAAAGGCGATTTCCTCGGATTTACGATATTCAACCATCTGGTTGATCTTTTGAGGTGCGATCCAAACCGCCTGACCAGAAAGCTGCGGCCCAGCGATCTTTTCTAGACACAAGGGCACAAGGCCGGATAAGCCTGTCCGGTCAAGTGTCAGGGTCGAGAAATGACAAAACAGCACGCAACGGCAATCATCCTGCTGGGGGCAACTTTCATGAGCTTTGTCGGCCTGCTGATGCGGTTGATCGACGGCGCGGACGGCTTTCAGATTTTGACCTATCGCTCCATCTCGCTGGCTGGAATGGTGGCCCTGGTGGCCTGTCTGCGGCGAAAAGTTTCGCTGCCACGGTTCCTTGGCAGCCTTGATCGCAACGACCTTTTTATGGGCATGGCGCTGTCGGTTGCGTTCACGGCCTACGTGTTCGCCATGCTCAATACGTCAGTGGCTTCGGCGCTGTTCATCCTGTCGGTCACACCGCTTTGTGCTGCGGTTCTGGCCTGGGTCTGGATCGGAGAGCGGCCCACCGGCACGACATTCATCTCGATGTTCCTGGCGGTCCTGGGGGTCGGCGTGATGGTGCAGGGCGGTGTTGATCTGGGCCGGACAACCGGCAATGTGATCGCTTTCGCATCAGCGCTGACATTCGCGCTGATGTTGACCCTGGCGCGTCGTTCTCGCAAGCCCGATGTGCTTGGTGGCACTTTTCTGGGTGGTGTGTTCTGCCTGATCATCGGGGGTGTCTGTTCGCTTGGTATAGGACAGGGGCTGCAGGTCTCTGTCTATGACTTCTGGCTTTGCCTGTTCATGGGCGGCTTCACCATCGGTATCGGCATCGCTTTTGTAACCTGGGGCACGCCTTATGTGCCTGCCGCCGAAGTCAGCCTGCTTGTCCTTCTGGAAAGCGTGTTGGGACCGATCTGGGTCTGGCTTTTCGTGAACGAAGCCATGACCCTGCCGGAAATGATCGGTGGTGCGATCGTGTTGCTTGCCGTTGCCATGCAGGCGGTGCTGGGGCGGCGCAGGCGCGGGCTGCAACCGCTGTAGTCAGCCCTGGTTTCGCACGACAAAAACCGAAACCGGCGCATGGGCCGCGACACGTCCAGCATGTGAGCTCACCAGATACTCGACCCATCCGGGTTGGTGGGACGCCATAACGATCAGATCGGCGCCGGTATCGTCAATCGCCTCCATCAATGTTCTGTCCACTTCAGCGCTTGGGTCGGGGACATCATAGACCTTGCTGTCGACATCAATGCCCTCAGCCTGCTCGATCTGCGCCGCATAAGCCGCCAGCAGCCGCCGGTATTCCTCGACCGAATGCGACACCATCCCGTTGATGCCCCCGGCAACGCTAATCAGGGTCAACCTTGATCCATGGCGCCGGGCCAGATCACCTGCGACCTTGATGGCTTTCGCCAGCTTCTCTTTGGCGGCCAGATCGAACGGCACCATGATATGTTTGAACATGTTCTCCCTCCTTGCATTTTCGTGTTCGCGACAAAGTAACAAAATAGAGGGTTCCAGCGTTTTGCGCCTTGTTCTGCGTCAATAGCTGCCGGGTTTCGCCCCGCCGCGACCAGATGGCAACGGGGCGAGTATTTCACACGATCATGAGACGAGGCGCTGCAATCCCGGCACGCGAGAAATGATCAGAAAATCAAGCAACATCACGGTCAATAGCGTGATCCCCGCCATTGGAAACGCCATCGAGACCAACAGCCCAACCAGAACCGCGCCTTTCCAGAACGGCATTGATGCGGGCAACGGCGGCGCTGCCAGACGTGCCGTCTTGGCTGGGCGGCGCATCCACCACATCACAACCGCACTGAGGCATAGGAAGATGACCGTCAGGCAAAACAGCGTGTTGGCCAGCACCGACCACAGGCCCAGCGTGCCCATATGCAGCGCTATGCCGACAGCCATTGCCTTGCCTGCCAGTGAATAATCCTCATAGCGGATATCGGCCAGCACCTTGCCGGTGTAGCGATCCACATGCACGGTTCGGTCCGATGTCGGATCAGGGCTGTCATTGCTCATGGAATCGCGGCTGAAAGTCCAGACACCGGTCTCACCCTGTGGCAGGCTAAGCTGATAACGTCCGGCAAAGCCGATTTCCCGCGCCAGCGCATCCATAGACGTAAGCGTCGGCGCCGGACCGGGAACAACTTCCGCACCTGCTTCGGTTGTCGTGCCCACAGCACCCGTATCAATCGCACCGTGCCCGGCATGCGGGTCGGATTCCGGCAGCGGTGTCAGTTCCAATGCCCAGGGCACCTCCTTGCGGCCACCGTTCAGGCTGGCATGGGTCTTGTCCGACAGCGGTGCATCCCATTTTTCAGCCGGAAACTGGCTCCAGGCCTGAGTGAGTTTTTCACCCCAGACGCCGGTCCAGGCCAGGCCCGAGACCAGAAAGAAGGCCAGAATGATCGAAATCCAGAATCCGCCCGCACCGTGGAGCGATTTCCACATGCTCCGGCCCCGTCCCAGTGTCGGGAACAGCGCTTGCCGCCAGTTGCCCTTGCGCGGCCACCACATATAAAGCCCAGTCGCGATCAGAACCATCCCCAACGATGCCGCAATCTCGATCATCCGGTCACCGGTCACGCCTAGCATCAGGTCACTGTGCAGATTGTCCATGAAGTCATACCAACCCGACCGGCGCGGATAGATTTGCAGCACCTCGGCGTCATAGGGGTTGATCGTCACCATGTTTGCATCGCCGGCCAGATCGACGCGGAACACCGCCGCCATGTCAGGACGATAAGGTGACATGTAGGTCTTGAGCTCGCCACCCGGCACGGCAGCAACCGCCACGTCTGCCAGCTGCGAAACCACCAGAACCTCTCCATCCGGCGTGACGGGAAAACGCTCGCCATCGCGACCATCCAGATAGGCCAGCCACAGCATGAACATGCCGGTCACGGCGAGCAGCATAAAAAACGGAATGATGTAAAGCCCGGCGTAGAAGTGCCAACGCCAGGCGGCTTTGTAAAACTTAGTATTATCCTGAGTGTCCGTCACATCCGCGGTGACAGCATTGCTATCGATCGAGACCATTGGTCCCCTCCATTATCTGATCTGTTGTCTGGGTTTTCGGGTCAGATCAGACCACGGGCGGAGCCCGCGCAGGATAATGCGAGGTGTCGTGTGAAATTTCAGCAAATCGCCCGGTGACCGGGCTAAGCGTTCCGAGCGCGACGGCGAAGAGTGCTGGCGTTTCCTGCGCCCCGGTCAAACACAAACCTTGACCCAACAGCCACCAACCACAGTCGGTTGAAGTATGTTCGCCTTCGATCGGCGTGCCGTTTTCATCGACAATGACGGTCATGGGGCCATTGCCGGTGCACAACACAACCTCCATGCCCTGTGCGCCGCGCGCGGCCATCGTCCCTTGCGGGAAAATCGACATGGTCAGCACAGGCAGCAGCAGTAATGCCGTCAGTAAATATCGCCGGAAATTTGTCTGGGCCGCCATCATCATGAGATGTCGCTACTGCAATCACAAACGCACGACCAGTGTTTTCTCAATTTTAGCGGGAAATTGGGATGGACCGCACGGTGGATTGAAAGATCAGGCAACAAACACGCCTGAAAATTCAGCAATTGACCTTGCCTTTGCATTGCCCGTACCACGGGGCCATGTCTGATCCGCTTGATACAGTCTTTGCCGCGCTTGCCGATCCGACGCGTCGCGCGATTCTGTCGATGCTACTTGAAGATGATATGGCCGTGACCGACGTGGCAGAGCCTTTCGAGATGTCATTGGCGGCGATTTCCAAACACCTTAATATTCTCAGCCGCGCGGGCCTGATCAGCCAGGAACGGCGCGGCAGGGTGAAATGGTGCAAACTGGAGCCTGATGCGATGAAAGATGCGTCCGTCTGGATGCAGGGTTTTGGTCAGTTCGAGCCAGTCAATCTGGATGCGTTTGAGCGGTTTCTGGCAGTTGAAAATCTGGCGGGCGGTTCAGACGACCCCCAGAAATAGCAATCCCAGCGCGACCATCAAAACAGTACTTTCAAGGCTAAGCATAAAAAATCCCCCATACGTCGAGCAGTGCCGTAGCCCTACACCACAAAGGAGATCGCCTTTAACGGGAATATATGCACGCTTTTCCCCTGATTACGCGGCGTTACCCTTCATCCTTCAGCAGCATGAACAGAGCCGCGACCGTCAGCGCGACACCGATCAGGATCAACCCGGGGGGCAGGCCGTGACCAAGTGCTGCCTGCCAGCAGATCACCCAGCTTGGGGTCAGGTAGGTATAGGCCATGACCTTGGCGCTTGGCAGCCTGAGCGAGGCATATTGCAACAGAACGAACGTCACCGCTGTGGCGAAAATCGCCGTGTAGGCGATGGTGATCCAGACGATCCCTGGCAGCAAGGTCCAGTCGGTCGCCGCGATGTCACGCCAGCCGGCCAGCACGATCAGAATGGCGGCACCGGACATTGCGCCAAAGGAAAACACCACCGGCTGCTCGCCCCGGTTGAGCTTGCGCACCAGCGGCGTATAGAACGCATGCGCCACGCAGCCGACGAAATAGATCGCCTCGCCGCGCCCCACCTGAAACGCCAGCATTGCCTGCCAGTCAGCGCGAAAGATCACCCACAGGGCCCCCACCCCGCCCACCGTCAGTGCCAGTGCCATGCGGCGCGTGGTGATCTGGCGCAACAACCAGTAGCCGAATATCCCGGATATGATCGGCGTCAGTGTGAACACCGCCGAGGCTGAAACCGGTGGCGCGGTCTTGAGCCCCTCGAACATCAGCACGAAATAGATGCCCATCGACGCGCCCATCAGCAGATAGCGCCAGGGCGCTGCCAGCGCGCTGCGCGAAATGCCGGTCGTGCCCAGCGCCACCGCGCCCACCAGCACCGAAGCCAGGATGAACCGCACCGCGTTCAGCGCCGTGGGCGCGATATGCGGTGCCGCCATCGACCCCAATGCAAATGATCCCGCGATCAAACCCGAGAAACACAGCATCGCAAGATGCCCGCGCAAACTGTCGCTCATATGGCGTCCCAGCGCTTGGTGTGGTTCTTCAGGAAAGTCAGAAACGCCTGCACCTTGGTGGTTCGGTGTAGATCCATATGGGTGACCAGCCAAAGCGGTGCCAACCATTCGTCCAGCGGCGCATGTATCTCGACCAATCCACCCAGCTCCGCCGCGTGCAACTGCGACATGAAACCGATACCAATGCCCGCCTGCACCGCCCGGCGCATCGCATGGACATCACCGCTACGAAACACGACGCATTCAGCCGCGACATTCTCGCGGAGCCAGCGGTAGAAAGGCGCGCGTGACTTGGGGTCATCAGTGCCGACAAACCGGTGGCTGTCATATTCGGCAACGGTGCCGGGAATCCCGTGTTCTGCGATATAGCTCTCGCTCGCATAAAGCGCGAACTTCTGCTTCAGAAAAGGCTGCACCACGTTATCGGGCTGATCCGGCACCGATCCGGCACGAATGGCCACATGGGCCTCACCATATTCCAGACGAAAGAGGCGGTCGCCGGTCAGATAGCGCACGATCAGGTCCGGATATTGCTGCTGAAACTCCGCAAGAACGGGCACCAGCATATGGCTCATACCACCCAGCGAAGTCACCACCAGCTCGCCCGAGACCGCATCGCCCTGTCCTTTGATCCGGCCCGCCAACTGGCTGAACTGATCATCGGTGGCCTGCGCGACCCGCAGCAGATCATCACCTGCCTCGGTTGGCGTGTAGCCCCGCGCGTGACGTTGAAACAAACGCACGCCCAGCCGGTCCTCCAACGCGTCGATATGGCGGATCACTGTGGCATGATGCACGCCCAGCACCTCGGCCGCACCGCTGACTGTCCCAATCCGCGCCACGTTGTAGGCGGTTCTGATCTCGTCCCAGTTATCCATTTTCAATATGTCCAAACATCCTGCGCGATAATGCACACACTCTACCTTGTTCCGCTATAAGGTTCAAAATTGCAATGTTCCACCAGCTTGTCCCGGCGGCATGCTTTCAAGATCGGGATATGGCTGAGAACAGCCTAAGCGCTGCCGCTGAATTTTGAGAAACGACCCTTTTGAGGTAATATCAAGCCGCAATCACGCGTTTAGATTGCGGAGCGATTTTTTTTAAAGGAGATTTCGAGATGGAAGAACGACACCTTCAACTCGTCCTGGCGGCGGCGGGGTATTACGCCGGGGGGATTGATGGGCAGGTTGGCCCAGAGAGCATGGATGCCATTCGCGCAATCGAGGCAAACAACACCGAAGGATATGCCTTTGATCCGACCACGACGACCGAAAAGCGCCGCTATGTCGCTGCCCTTCAAGCCGGACTGACCGAACTTGAATACGACCCGGGTGTCATAGATGGCTGGTACGGTGTTTTCACCGAAGAGGCTCTGAACGCCTTCCTCTACGAGATGGGCCACGACAAACCCGAGGTCATCGACAGAACCCCGCTGCAGAATGCCCCGGCCTCTTCTGACATTCCGCATCAAAACGATGTGGCGGCTGTCTATGGCCGACCCGGTCCTGATATCGAGAGCAAACTGGTCACCATCGAACTGCCCTTCAGCCTCAAGATCGACTGGAACCTGCGTAAATCAACCCGCCGGATTCGGGTTCACCGATTGGCGGCAAAACAGCTGGAGACCGCACTGATTGCGGTTCGGGATCATTACGGGGCGCAGGTCATGGCTGATCTTGGCATAGATCGCTATGCCGGTGCTTATAATCATCGCCGGATGCGCGGTGGCAGCAAATGGTCGATGCATGCGTATGGCTGCGCAATTGATTTCTACGCCCAGCCAAACGGCCTGCGCACGCGATGCCCCCAGGCGCTGTTTTGCGGGGATGAATATCAACCTTTCCTCGACATCATGGAGGCGAATGAGTGGTTGCCCGCCCTGCGCCTATGGGGGGCAGATGCGATGCATTTTCAGCGGGCGCATCTCTAGCGGCTTCTAGCAAAGTGTACCGGCGAAACGGGCCAAATATCCGGCCTAAAAATCTGCTGTCCTTGACGTGCAGACACAATCTATATTCCGCAAAGAAACTTTCCTATAACCGACAGCATGAAGATCAAAAAGAATACGCCAGAATTGCTGATTGCGGGAGAAACCCCTTGGTTTTTGGCGATCATGCTGCTGTTTTTCACCCTCACCTTCGCCGCCATCGGCCTGTTGACCCTGACCCAGCACTGGGCCGGTCTGATCTTTCTCTTTGTCGGCGGCGGGCTGGGGGTCGGCGCGATGTGTGTCTTTGTCGAGCGTCTGCAACTGATCCTTGATGCCCGGGCGGAAACACTGACGCTGCGCAGCCGAACGATGTTTCGCTACACCGAAACGGTTTTGCCACTGAAAGACGTGCTGCGCGCCGAAACCGAAACCGGCCACAGCAACAGCCGTAACGGCGTCAATTCACCGCAATCCCTGTCGCGCGTCACCTTCATCATCCGCGACGGCTCGGGCACCGACGGGACGACAATTCTGCCCCTGACATCGGTCATGTCCACCGGCAAAGGTGCCGCCACCGTCACTCACGCTGCCAATGAATGGCTGAAAGATCTGCGCGGCAGCGAAACATTACACGACGCGACCTGCCCAACCACGGCTTGACTCACCCGCATACCGGGCATAGAAGCCACGGCAAATCCGGGAGTCTCATAATGCTTCCGGTCCCTTGGGATTGTCCCGGGATCGACCTCCGTCAGCGCGTTGCGCCCACGGGGGCCTTTGTGATTTGAACCGTCGCCCCTAAATTGGCGGCAAGACGTAACCGGCAACAGGAGGCCGTGGGCCATGTTTGAAAATCTATCCGAACGCCTGTCCGGCGTCTTTGATCGCCTGACGAAACAAGGGGCGCTATCCGAAGACGACGTCAAGACCGCCCTGCGCGAAGTGCGCGTGGCCCTGCTTGAGGCGGATGTGTCGCTGCCGGTCGCCCGCGAATTCGTCAAGAAGGTTCAGGAGCAGGCCACTGGCCAGTCGGTAACCAAATCGATTACACCCGGCCAGCAGGTCGTCAAGATCGTGCATGATGCACTGGTTGACACCCTGACCGGTGAGGGTGAACCAGGTGCCCTGAAGATCGACAACCCGCCCGCGCCTATTCTGATGGTCGGCCTGCAGGGTTCGGGTAAGACCACGACTACCGCCAAGCTGGCCAAACGGCTCAAGGAAAAAGACGGCAAACGCGTGCTGATGGCCTCGCTCGACATCAACCGACCGGCGGCGATGGAACAGCTGGAAATCCTCGGTCGACAGATCGGTGTCGACACATTGCCTATCGTCAAGGGCGAAGATCCGGTTGCGATCGCCAAACGTGCCAAGACCCAGGCCAGTCTGGGCGGCTATGATGTCTACATGCTGGATACTGCGGGCCGGTTGCATATCGACGCCGAGCTTATCCAACAGGCGGCACAGGTGCGCGACGTCGCCAACCCGCGCGAAACCCTGCTGGTGGTCGATGGCCTGACCGGTCAGGACGCGGTCAACGTGGCCACTGAATTCGACGACAAGATCGGTGTTTCCGGCGTTGTTCTCACCAGGATGGACGGCGACGGGCGCGGCGGTGCGGCACTGTCGATGCGCGCAGTCACGGGCAAGCCGATCAAATATGTCGGCCTTGGCGAAAAGATGGACGCGATCGAAACCTTCGAACCCGATCGCATCGCTGGCCGTATCCTTGGCATGGGTGACATCGTCAGCCTTGTCGAAAAGGCCCAGGAAACCATCGAGGCCGAACAGGCTGAAAAGATGATGAAGCGCTTCCAGAAGGGCCGCTTCAACATGAACGATATGAAGATGCAGCTTGAGCAGATGATCAAGATGGGCGGTATGGAAGGTGTCATGGGGATGATGCCGGGCATGGGCAAAATGGCCAAGCAGGTTCAGGATGCCGGTTTCGACGACAAAATTCTCAAGCAGCAGATCGCGCTCATCCAGTCGATGACCAAGATGGAGCGCGCCAATCCGCAGATCCTGCAAGCCTCTCGCAAGAAACGCATCGCCAAGGGCGCGGGGCTTGAGGTTTCCGAGCTCAACAAGCTTCTCAAAATGCAGCGTCAGATGGGTGACATGATGAAGAAGGTGGGCAAGATGGGCAAAGGCGGCATGCTGAAACAGGCGATGAAAGGCATGTTCGGCAAAGGCGGCGCCAGCCCCGAGGAAATGGCCGCCGGCATGGACCCCAAGGCGCTGGAACAAGCGGCCAAACAGATCGGCAAGGGCGGCGGCCTGCCCGGCCTCGGCGGTGGCGGCATGGGCCTGCCCCCGGGTCTCAGCGGGTTTGGCAAGAAAAAGTGACTCAACTTGTGCTCAATACCGAGCGTTTGACGCTAAGGTTGCCGAAGCTCGAAGATTTCGAGCATTGGGCCACCTTCTTTGCGTCTGAACGTTCTGTATTTGAGCGCGGGATGCGCAATCGAAAAGACGCCTGGACAACATGGGCGGCGGATGTGGCGCTGTGGCAGCTCAAGGGCTACGGACCATTTGGCATCGACACCCGCGATACCGGAACATATGTGGGCGAGGTCGGAATCTACGAACCCGAAAGCTATCCGGAACCCGAGCTGGGGTGGTTTGTCACGCCCGACGCCGAGGGCAAGGGTTACGCCCAGGAAGCGGCGCGCGCAGTTATGTTCTGGGCCCGCGAAACACTCGGCTGGAACCGGTTGATCAACATCATCGACCCGCGCAATGACCGCTCGATCGCCCTGGGGCAGCGACTTGGCGGCGTTATTGATCCCGATGCCGATGGCGAAACACCGGGCGATATCGTGATCGTCCATGATCTGCGGGGCGGGTCATGACACGTACACTCGATCTCCCTCAACTGGAAACCGAACGTCTGATTCTGCGCGCGCCTGGCGTTGCGGATACCGCACCGATGCTGGGCTTTCTGGCCTCCGAGCGTGCCGAGTTCTACGGCGGACCGATGAATGCCTATGACGGCTGGCACAAGTTTTCCGCCTATGCCGGGCAATGGCTGCTGCGCGGTTATGGTATGTTCAGCGTTGCCCTGAAGACGACCGACCAGTGCATCGGCATGGCGGGCCCCTTTCACCCCGATCATTTCCACGAACCGGAAATGTCCTGGCTGCTGACAGACGCCGAGTTCGAGGGCAAGGGTTATGCCGCCGAAGCCTGCCTTGCGGTTTTGGATCACCTGTTCACGTCCCACGGCTGGAGCAGCGTCGTCAGCTATATCGACCGCGCCAATACCGCATCACGCAAGCTGGCCGAACGGCTGGGCGCCTGCCACGAGGCCCGGGCGGAGGACGTCGTTCCCAATTGCGACAGCTATCGCCATTTTCCAGCGGGGGGTGGCGCGTGACACTAACGCTCAACATCCCCCGGCTTGAAACCGACCGGCTGATCCTGCGCGGCCCCGAAGCGCGGGATTTCGAACCGATTGCCGCCTTCTATGCAGATGAAAACCGGTCCTGGGGCTTTGGCGGACCACTGGACCGCGCCGACGCCTGGCGCTGGATGGCCACGTCCATTGGTCATTGGGCGCTGCACGGCTACGGCTTTTTCACAATGGAACTCAAAGACAGCGCCGCCGCCTGCGGCCTGACCGGGCTCTGGAATCCCGAGGGCTGGCCCGAGCCGGAATTGGGCTGGGTTGTTTTTGAAGGGTTCGAAGGCAAGGGCCTAGCCCGCGAAGGGGCTGAGTGTGCCCGACGCTGGGCGTACCATGATCTGGGCATGACCACGCTCACTTCAAATATCAAGCCTGGCAATGATCGTTCCATCGCGCTCGCGACCCGCATGGGCGCGCAGTATGAAAAGACTTATGTCAATGTTCATCTGGGCGAGGATCTACTCTATCGCCATCCGTCCCCCGAGGCGCTGTCATGAACATCGCACCCCACGCGCCCACCATCGAAACCCGCGACCTGATCCTGCGCGGCTATCGCGAAGGTGATTTCGAAGCCATCGCAGCCTTTGGCGCGTCCGAACGTGCACGATTTGTCGGCGGGCCGCAGGACCGCTGGGACAGTTGGCGTGCCTTCATGGCCGGTATCGGCCATTGGACATTGCGCGGTTATGGCATGTGGGTGGTTGAGCATCGCGAAGCCGGCCACGTCGCGGGCCGTGTTGGCATGATCTACAATGACGGCTGGCATGAACCCGAACTGGGCTGGCACATTTATGACGGTTTCGAAGGTCAGGGTTTTGCCTATCAGGCCTGTATCGCGGCGCGCGCCTATTCGGCACGGCATTTCGGACTTGATGCGGTGATTTCCTATATCGACCCGGAAAATACCCGCTCGGTCGCGCTGGCGCAACGGCTTGGCGCAACCTTCGAAAGCGAAAGCGAAGTCCTAGGCAAGCCCTGCCATATCTATCGCCATCCGCACGAGGTGCGCCCATGACGCTGCCCTGCGAAATGCCAGCAACCGGTCCCGCCGCGGAAATGGTCGCGAGCCTGCAAGCCATCCTGCCAAGGCTGACGACTGATCGCCTTTGTTTGCGCGCGCCCACCGTGACCGATTTTGCGGCCTATGCCGACATCTACCTGTCACCGCGCTGGCTCCATGACGCGCCGCAAACCCGCCACGACGCTTGGCTCGATTTTTGCGAAATGGCCGCCGGCTGGCTCTGGCGCGGCGCCGGTATCCTGTCGGTCGAGCTCAGCGAGGATCGCACGCTTCTGGGTTTCGTCGTCCTCAATATCGAATATGGCGATCCGGAAATGGAACTTGGCTGGATGCTGACGGCATCCGCCGAAGGACAGGGCTATGCCACTGAGGCCGCGAAGGCGTTGCGCAATTGGGCGGCGGATGAGATCGGTGTGACCCAGCCGGTCAGCTATATCAGCCACGACAATAACCGCTCAGCCGCCACCGCCGAACAGCTTGGGGCGTCGCGCGATACCGCCGCCGAGGCGGATCTGGATCAACTGTGCCAGGTCTGGCGCCACCCGAAAGCGGGGGTGCACTGAAATGTCGAACGACACCATCCCCATGATCGAAACCAACCGTCTTGTCCTGCGCGGACCCGAGCCCGAGGATTACCCGAATTTCAAGGCGACCTTCACCTCGTACCGCGCGCGGTTCATGGGCGGGCCGCTCAACAAATACGAGGCATGGATGCTCTATGCCGCGGAGATCGGCCATTGGAACATTCGCGGATACGGCATGTGGATGATCCACGACAAGGCCAGCAATGACACCCTCGGCATGGCCGGGGGCTGGTTTCCTGCAGGCTGGCCCGAACGCGAAATCGCCTGGATCATCTGGCCCGAGAAGGCCGGCAAGGGCTACGCGCTCGAGGCGACCCATGCGGCGCGGCGTCACTTCTACGACCAGCTGGGCTGGGACGGGGCGGTCAGCTATATCGACCCCAAGAACCTCGACAGCATCCGCCTGGCCGAACGCCTTGGCGCGGTCAAGGACAAGGATGCCGCCACCATCGACGACAATGATGCGGTCTATCGCCACCCATCGCCCGCGCAATTGCAATCCAGTCAGATCGCCGATGGCATCGCGCTGGAAATCAGCCACTACAGCGACCCGCTATTCAAACCGAAAGGAATGCCCGTTGACTGATGATCATTCCCAGATCGCCGCCGAGCTTCTGAAAGAACACCGCCACAGCATCGACCGTCTTGATGCGGTGCTGGTCTATACGCTGGCGGAACGGTTCAAGCACACGCAGGCTGTGGGCCAACTCAAGGCCGAACACACCCTGCCCCCTTCTGATCCGTTGCGCGAAAGCCAGCAGATCGAACGGCTTCAACGCATGGCGATCGAAGCCGATCTCGACCCCGAATTTGCCACGAAGTTCCTAAACTTCATCATTGGCGAAGTCATCCAACACCACAAGAAACATCACGAATAACAAAGATGTAGGGCGGGGTTCACCCCGCCACCCCAGCCATTCAAAGGAGAAAACACCATGGCTATGAAAATTCGTCTCGCCCGCGGCGGCTCGAAAAAACGTCCCTTCTACCGCATCGTGGCCACCGACAGCCGCATGCCGCGCGATGGCCGTTTCATCGAAAAGCTCGGCACCTATAACCCGCTTCTGCCGAAAGACAGCGAAGACCGGGTCAAAATGGATCTCGAGCGCGTTCAGTACTGGTTGGGCCAGGGCGCACAGCCCACCGACCGGATCAGCCGCATGCTGGAAGCCGCCGGCGTTCTGGAGAAAAAAGAGCGTTCGAACCCCAAGAAGGGTGAACCCGGTGCCAAGGCCAAGGAGCGCGTCGAAGAGAAAGCCGCCAAGGCCGCAGCTGCTGCCGAAGCCGCCGCCGCCCCTGCCGAGGAAGCCCCGGCCGAGGACGCGCCTGCTGAAGAAGCGACCGCGGAAGAGTAAGGCGGGTAGGCACTGGAATGTCGCAGTTTTCCAAGGGCTTCCAGAACGACCTGCAAAATCTGATGCGGTGGCGGCGCGATGTGCGCCGCTTCCGCCCGGATGCTGTGGACGAGGCTCTGCTGACGCGGTGCCTCGACACTTTCCTATTGGCCCCCTCGGTGGGGCTTTCCGAACCCTGGCGCATCGTCCGGGTCGACAGCGACAGCGCCCGCCAGGCGGCGCTTGAAAATTTCCAGACCGCCAACGCCGAAGCGCTGGCGGGCTATCATGGTGACAAGGCCAGGCTTTACAGCGGCCTGAAACTCTCGGGCATGCGCGAGGCGCCGGTGCAACTGGCGATCTACTGCGCCGAAGAGACCGACAAGGGCGCGGGCCTTGGGGCCGCCACCATGCCCGAAACGCGACGCTATTCGGTGGTGGGCGCGATCACTCACTTTTGGCTGGCCGCCCGGGCGCTTGGTCTGGGCGTTGGTTGGGTCTCGATCCTTGATCCCGATCAGTTGTCGCGCGATCTCGAAACGCCTGCCGACTGGCGGCTGGTGGCCTATCTCTGCGTCGGCTGGCCCGAAGAAGACAGCCAGACCCCCGAACTTGAAACCGCCGGCTGGGAAACCAGACGCAACCGGCTCCCGATCGAGGTACGCTGACCCATGTTTCGACCGATCCGTACCCTTATCATGATGGCGCTGGTGTTCATCTCGGGCGTTTTCTACGAACGCTACCAGCATGGCGAACGCTGCATCGCCGCAGGTGGTGAGATGAAATCTGGCCTGTGCACGGGGGCAACAGGATGAACAACGATGCCCGTATCTGCGTCGGCGCAATCGCCGGGGCCTTCGGTGTCCGGGGCGAGGTACGGCTGAAAAGCTTTACCGCCACGCCCGAGGATATCGAACGCTACAACCCGCTTTATTCCGAAGATGGCCAGCAAAGCTTTAGCGTCAGCCTGATCGGTCAGACCAAGAACGGCTTTACCGCACGGCTATCCGGCGTCCAGACCAAGGAACAGGCCGATGCCCTGCGCGGCGTGCGATTGTTCGTGGACCGCGACAGGCTGCCCGGCCTTCCGGATGATGAATATTACCATGCCGACCTGATCGGGCTTGAGGTTTACGACACCGGCGGCACCCTTCTGGGTCGGGTCGAAAATGTGCTGAACCACGGTGCCTCTGACCTGTTGGAGATCAAACCCGCAACGCCCGGCGATACCATTCTTCTGCCCTTCACCGTCGCTGCGGTTCCGACTGTAGACCTGACTGCTGCCCGGATCGTCGCAGACCCGCCCGACGGATTGTTTTAGGCTGATGCCCGCACCGTGCCAACAGGCCCTGCGTCACCGACATGTTCTTGCCTCCGGCGCCCCCCGACGCTACAGCCAAAGCCCATGACCGAAAAACCCAGATCATATGGCCGCAAGTCGATCAGTGCCACTGCACAGCCGCGCGAATTGATCACGCCAACGCCCACGCTCAAAGATGCCTGGGCGGCGCGGATCATCACGCTTTTCCCGCAGGCTTTTCCCGGCGTTCTGGGCGAAAGCCTAACCGGCAAGGCGCTGAATGACGGGCTTTGGACGCTGCACACTACCGATCTGCGCGGTTTTGGCGAGGGCAAACACCACAATGTCGATGACACTCCGGCGGGCGGCGGCGCGGGTATGGTCCTGCGCGCCGACGTTGTGGGCCGTGCGATTGAACACACCCGGACCACCGCCCCCAAAGGGGCGCCGATTATCTATCTCAGCCCACGGGGCGCACCGTTTACGCAGGACATGGCTCGCGACTGGGCCGCCAGACCCGGCGTCACGCTGCTCTGTGGTCGGTTCGAAGGCGTCGACCAGCGGGTGCTGGATCACTATGACGTGCAAGAAGTCAGCCTGGGTGATTTTGTCCTGACTGGCGGTGAGATCGCCGCACAAGCGATGATCGACGCCACTATCCGCCTGCTGCCTGGCGTGCTGGGCAACGCTGACAGTACCGACGAGGAAAGCCATTCCAACGGCCTTCTGGAACACCCGCAATACACCCGCCCCGCCGAATGGATGGGTCACAAAATACCCGAAATCCTCACCTCAGGCGATCATGGGAAAGTCGCCAAGTGGCGGCGCCAGATGTCGGAAGAGCTTACCAAGGCCCGGCGTCCGGATTTATGGGCGCGGTACTCATCCAAATCCCAAGAATGAACATCGGTCGGAGTTCAATCTACACCAGTTTTCTGATGGTTTAGCCGCTGTCGCTAGTTCCAAATCCTAAGCTATGGCGGATTGGCAATATGGGTTCGCCTACAGTGGCGCAATAAACACTATTGGAATTCTGCGAAAAACTGACATGCGAGGTGCGCAGATGATTGCAGACGCGCAAACTGATCCGTCTCTACCGATCGGGCTTGATCCGCGCGCCAAATCCACCTATACCCCGCTCGTTCGGAATCGCTTTCGCGGCTTCGGGCCTGTTTGCTATGGCACACCCTCGCAGCCTTCTTCGGCATTGGTGGCGTACACGGCAATCAGATGAACAGATAATGACGACCTGTACCTTGGGCGGGCACATCGCGTGGACCCGGAAGAAGACCCAAAGCTCTGAGGACGCGCCACACCTTTGCGGGCTAAAACCGCAAGCATATAGGAGTAGAAGCGATGGATATTATCGCTCAGCTTGAGGCGGAACAGATCGCCTCGCTCGGGAAGGACATTCCCGATTTCAAACCCGGCGACACCGTTCGCGTGGGCTACAAGGTGACCGAAGGCACGCGTTCGCGCGTTCAGAACTTCGAGGGCGTTTGCATCGCCCGCAACAACGGCACAGGCATTGCCGGATCGTTCACCGTTCGCAAGATTTCCTTTGGCGAAGGCGTGGAACGTGTGTTCCCTCTCTATTCGACCAATATCGACAGCATCGAGGTTGTGCGCCGTGGCCGTGTCCGCCGCGCCAAGCTGTATTACCTGCGCTCGCGTCGCGGTAAATCGGCGCGTATTGCTGAGAACGCCAACTACAAGCCCCGCAAGGGCGCGCAAGCGTAAGGAACCGACGAGATGAAAAAAGACATCCATCCCGATTATCACATCATCGACGTCAAAATGACCGATGGTACCGTGTTCCAGACCCGCTCGACCTATGGCGCGGAAGGCGAACAGCTTAACCTTGATATCGACCCGACCGTTCACCCGGCCTGGACCGGTGGCGGGACTCGCCTGATGGACGCAGGCGGCCGTGTGTCGAAGTTCAAGAACAAATACGCCGGTCTGGGCTTCTGATCCCACGCTGCCAGATTACCATCGAAACGCCGCTCCTGACCGGGGCGGCGTTTTTCGTTGTCGGCTGATGATCAAGCCGGACAGGAGAAAAAAAGTCGCGCAGAAAACTCAACAGATTGCGCCTAAACCCTTTACGACATGGTCCAAGTAACACCGACCACACCACCCCGATGGTCAGCGGACACCTCGAATTGCACAAAAAATTTGGGTGCCAGGTTCTTAACCAAACCCGGCACCCGATAGCGCGTTTCTAAATAGATTTCAGGACGTCCCGCACCTATTTCTCTGCTACTTTTTCCAGCGTTCTTTCGGCATAGGCATTCACCAGCGCGTTGTAGAAGTCGTCCTTTGATGGCGGGATAAATACCGTCCAGCCTTCCTCATTGGCTGTATCAGCCGTCTGTGCTGTCAGTCGCAAAGGGAAACTGCTTATCGGTGCGTCATCTGCTGTTTGCTTAACGTTTGCCCCATCAGCATTCAGGCTTTCGTAAACCGCAATCGTGCCTTCGAGCTGATTGAACTCACCGGAATCTGGCAAAATGGTATCGCCATCGACTGCCACTTTATTGATTTCAACCCGAATGCGCGGCGCCTCTGAAATCGGCTCAATCATGGCATGCTGCGAAAGCGCAGCCTCCAGGTCTTTGTCCAATTCGGGCCAGTATGTCAGCGCGTTACTGTCAGTGAATGCAGACAGGTCTACCACAACATCAACATCGGAAAGCTTTGACTCGCCCGCAAACGCAGGCAACGAAATCAAGACCGTTGTACAAACCAGTGCAGTTTTTTTAAGCAGTTTCATAACGTGCTCCTTTCCATATTCTATTGCAGCAGTGTCATGGCCTTTCAGACCACGAAGGTTACTGCGACGTGTGAAAAGACAACTGCGTGTCGGCCTTCCAGTTCCCAAAATTTTTCCAATTTAATTCCGAAATTTGAATTTTGACCTTTTTGGGCACGGTTATCTGCACCGCAATTTTTCTGATAATTCGAGGGTTCTGCCGACTTTTGAAGGAGGAGCGATTCAAACATCAAATTGGAAAAAACTGACCGAAATAGCGCCTATGTCGGGCCCTTCAGATCGGGCTGCTCAGCGATGGATGTCGGACAATTCTAGCAGGGCATTCGCCACGTTTCGGCAGCAATATCGCCCAAATTTTCGCCAGTATTCTTTGTATTTCAACTTTGGAAACCGCGGGCCACGATCTGCTGCATCTAAAGGAGCGTAAAATTGACGACCTTTACCGGATATGCACGTATTCTTGGTCTCATGCTCTTGGGAGCGGCAGTGGCACAACTAGCGATCTCTTCAGACACGCCACCGTATTTGACACTCATTTTCGGCATCGGCTTATTGCTGTTCTCTCAGTCAGCAACCAAGTACCTCCTTCTTGGTCTCGTGAACGCAAGCACATGGTATCACGGCAAAAGACTTCCAGGGTATCGAAAGCTGCCCAATATCCTGAACTGGATCCGTTTCGAGCTGACAGCAACACGCGCAGACCGCAAAAGCAAAGCCAAGGCCAAGCGGCGCACCAGAGAGATCAAGGCCGAACAAAAGCGTCAAGCGGAGCTTCGTGAACGCTACAAGGACGTGACCTATACAACAGATGAGGTCGCGGCCTTTTTCCTGCAACATTCAGTGCAAGTCGCATACCTTGCCCTGGACGCAAGCAGCTCGCCCAGATCGCGCAGCCGCTTCGGTGACGTTCCAAGAACCTATCCCGGATTCGAGTGGCCAAGATCCGATAAGACAGGGCTTCCATTGCATTTCCTCGTTGAATTGCACCTGTCCGAAATTCCACCGCTGGAAGAAACCGCAGCCTTGCCCGTAAATGGCGTTCTATTGTTCTTCAGCGACCTTTCCAACAGTAACTGGGTTACACCACGCGTCCTATTCACTGAACGGGTAGAAGAACGAGCTCAGGTGCCCGACGACCTGCCTGAAGTCGGCGAATATATTGGCCAATATGTAAAACGTACGGGCGCATCCACCTTGCGTTTGATGCCTGAATTTGCCCTTCGGCCTGTTACCCGCGATATTTTGCAACCGCCATCCAGCATGCCAGCTGACGTGGACTGGAAATTGGTCAACGCCGCACAAAAACACAGCGAAAAGGTTTACGAAAAGCATGTTTCAGACACGCCAGAACTGCAGCTAAGCAGCAAATATTTCAACAATCACACAATTGGCGGGCCAGCCTCTGAAGTGCCGAACCCAACTGGCGGAAAGGGTTTCAAGCTTCTTCAGCTCGATAGCGATACGAAGTTGGGATTGATGATTGGCGATTGCGGCGTGGTGGAGTTCTGGATTGATCCAGACGATCTCGCCGCCGGACGTTTTGAAAAGGTCTGGCTTGCGTCCGCTAGTGCATGAGTATCAAAGCGCAGAACCTTGGACAGCGCTCTGGAAAAAAGCTGTGTCAGTTCCAACCGCGCACTCGAAAACGCGCCTTACCATCCCGGACGATCATCAAATGCCCGGGATGGAATAGACTGGAATATCTGGAAATTTAGCGCCGACACTCGGCTGACCGGTCAATGAACATTTGAAAGGTCAACGCTGAAGGCTGCCAAAAGAAGGCCGGATTACTCCTCGGCCGCTTCGCTGATTGCTTCGCCGGCGCTTTCGATATCACGCCCAGCTCCTTCGATGGTTTCACAGGCCGTCAAACCCAAAACTGCGACAAGGGACAGCGAAATTGTTTTAAAACGGGTCATAGTCACACTCCATTTCCTTGTTGTACGGGGTCAACGCGCGTCGCCAGTCCAAGTTCCCAAAAAATGCAGAAACTTACATGGGTTACTCCAAAGGAATGTCCTCATCCTGGTCTTCTTCCAGACGGGTGAATGTCAAATGCAGCTCAAACCTATCAGGCAACCTGTTCACATCCAGGGTGCCATCTAGTTGGGACACGAAGGAGTCGATCAAACGAGAGCCGAGACCTGACCCCTTCGCATCATCATCATTGTTCATTTCGCGATCAGGATCATGCGAGTTGACAATGCTCAGGCTGACGCGATTTTCTCCCAAATCGCGCAGCACGATGTTGATCCACGGCACTTCACCCTGCGCGGCACCGCAATATTTGACCGAGTTTATTGCAGCTTCGGTCGCAAGCAACGTCAGGGGAACCGACTGATCCGGCGTGATCTCCACGGGGCTTAGATCGGTGGTAATCGCAACCCGGTTTTCCGGCTCGTCGATGCTGCCGACCACGACCAGTTGCTTGATGATGTCATCCAGCAATTGATCCGCCCGCACCATCGACAATTTGCGCGACAGATAAAGGTAACGGTGAATCGCGGACAGGGCCATCACGCGGTCCTGCACGCGCCTCAACAGGTGCTTGGCTTCATCACTTTGAGTGTTGCGGATCTGGATGTTCATGATGCTGGAGATCAACTGGAGATTGTTTTTGACGCGGTGGTGGACCTCGCGCAACAACGTGGTCTTTTCCTCCAGATCCTCCTTCAGCAAACGGTCCTGTTCGGCCAGTTTATGGGTCATGGACCGGAAGGCCTCTGCGACGATTTCCAACTCCTCCGGCGCATTATCAAGTTTTTCGTCATCGAAATCGGCCTTGCCGCCCGCATAAAGCCGCATCCATTGACGCAGCTTGCGCACATGCCTGACGACCAGCCTATTGACCCCAAAATAGGCCACCGCCATTGCCGCGATCCACATAAGAAGGGGGAAGTAAAGCGCCGCAGATTCCCCGCGCCCCGTCAACGAGCGTTGATTGCGCGGCTCCCAGCTACCCAGTGCGTAGACGGTATCATCCACGATCGGCACAACGGCAAAATCACGCACTTCCCCCCTGCGGTTGATGGCGCGGAAGGTCTGCTGATTATCCAACGTCAGATCCTCGAGCGTGCGATCCTGGGGAAGAATGGCGCGGCGGTCATCCTGGAACGCCTCGGTCGCCAGGATTTCACCGTCATTGTTGAACACCAGCAGATCCGTCGCTTCGACGTTTTCCGTCAGCAATGCATTGGCGAGTTTCAGGGGTATCGAGATCCACACATAGCCAATAAGGTCGCTTTGGTTGGACACCGGCACACTTACATTCAGCGCAATGCGACCGTCCAGCGCCGCCAGCGGGTGGGCATCCACACGCCGTTCAGGCAGGGTGATCAGATTTTGGAAAAACTGCGATGTGCTCATATCGACGCGATCTCGTGTCGATGAGCAGGTCATCTGGCCGTCAAGATCAACGAAGCCAGCAAACGTGTACCGTGGGTCGAATTCGATCAACTGCTCCAAAATCTTATCGCAGCCATCCAACTGACCCTGGAACACGCGCGCTGCGGCGCTGATAGCCTCAACCGCACCGAATGCGGATTGGATCAGCTCGCGTTCCTCGGCGGCGGCACGCCTTGTGCGATCCAGCAAGGCAATTTCAGAAAGGGCGCGCGACTCCTTGAGAACTTTGGATGTTTGATAGATGGAAATTAGCCCGAGGGGCAGAACCGCGATGGATAAAACTGCGATCAGCTGAAGCGCAAGGCGAGATCTCGCGCTGCCAACTCGCCGCTTCGACCCGATCATGCAGCGGGCTGCCCCGTCACCACCGCAAGGGTTGCGGGGTCCGTCAATTCCAGATCTTCTTCATCGTCAAGATGCATCAACTCCGCCAACCTTTTACGCGCCCGGTTCGTGCGGCTCTTGATCGTACCGATGGCACAGCCGCACATTTCGGCCGCATCTTCATAAGAAAACCCTTCTGCGCCGACCAGAACCAACGCTTCGCGCTGTTCATCCGTCAACTGGGCAAACGCCTCGCGAAAATCGTTCATGGCCAGACGGCCATCATGCTGCGGCTTTTCCGACAGCGCCTCCGCCATCACGCCGTCCGGATCTTCGACCTCTCGGCGACGTTTGCGATGCAATGAATAAAATGTGTTGCGCAAGATCGTGAACAGCCATGCGCGCAGATTGGTGCCTTGCTGGAATTTGTCGAGGTTGCTCCACGCTTTGACCACTGTGTCCTGCACCAGATCATCAGCCGTCGCGGCATTACGCGTCAGGCTCAGCGCGAAGGCACGCATCGCTGGCAGGTGCTCAACCAGCTCATCTCTGGGATCAATTTGCTCTGTCACGCGTCTGAACCGTCGTCTTTTGGTTTCTTCGACTGCTCTTGCTGACGCAACTGGTCAAGCAACTGAGTGAACCTGTCCGGCACGGGTTCGTTCGCCGCTTCCGTATAGACGCGACGTAGATTTTCATCGATCTGTTGATCCACTTGGGGATTCCTGCGTTTTTTTGTCATCGCGCTCGTGGCTCTGTCACTCTAAAATGGTCACGTAACACCCTATATGTTGGGAACCCAACGCAGGCTCAAGGCGTTAGGTTCCGAAGTTTCGCAATTTTTTTGAGGGCACGAAATGAACGACATGCAAAACCAGGGCGATCTGTCATCCGCAATTGGCACCGAACTGCCCTATTTGCGGCGGTACGCGCGCGCGCTGACCGGCAGTCAGGAAAGCGGCGACAAATACGCCCTTGCAACACTCGAAGCGATCCTGGAGGACGCGGAAATAATTTCCACCGGGATGCCGATCAAGGAGGCGCTGTTCAAAACCTTCAATTCGATCTGGCGGTCATCAGGTGCGCAAATCGCGGGTGACGGGGATATGTCGCCCGAAGAGGCCCGCGCGCAAAAGCTTCTGTCGGATCTGACCGACAACACGCGTGAAGCACTCCTTTTGCACAGTATCGAACGCTTTACCCTGTCTCAGATCGCTCAGATCATGGATATAGACGAGGATGAGGCCGCCGAACTGCTCGATATCGCCCGCAAGGAAATGCAGCAGAACATCCATGGCCGCATCATGATCATCGAAGATGAGGCGATTATCGCGATGGACATATCGGGCATCGTCGAACAGATGGGTCACGATGTCACCGGCATCGCACGCACACGCGACGCCGCGGTTGAACTGGCCCGCAAACAACCGCCGGACATGATCCTTGCAGACATTCAGCTTGCGGACAAATCTTCTGGTATTGATGCGGTCAATCACATCTTTGCCGAAATGGGTGAAATTCCGGTGGTGTTTATCACCGCGTTCCCCGAACGCCTTCTGACGGGCGAACGCCCGGAACCAGCCTTCCTGATCACCAAGCCCTATACAGAAGATCAGGTTCAATCAGCGGTCAGCCAGGCCATGTTCTTTGCCAGCTCAGAAAACATTGAAGGCTGAAAACCCCAACAAAAAAGCCCCGCCAAAGCGTCTCTGGCGGGGCTTTAGTTTGTACAATTCTGCGATTATTCAGCAGCGATGGCGCGCAACATCCATGTAGCTTCCTCATGAAACGCCGCCCGCGCGGTCGCCAGATCTTCGGTCACCGGGTCACGATGATCGCCGGCGGTTTCGATCAGATCATGCAAACGGTGCGCAATCCGCTCGTGATCATCCGCCAGATCGACCACCATTTGTCGTGCAGTCAGCCGCCCGCCCTTATCGCCAATGACCGAATTTCCGGTCACGGTCGACAGGGTCATGGGTGCAATTTCACCCAGCGCGCGAATGCGTTCGGCCAGCGTGTCGGCCGCCTTGAACATATTCTCGTACTGCTCTTCGGTCAGTTTGTGGATCGAATAGAACATCGGGCCTGTCACGTTCCAATGATAGGCATGCGTTTTGAAAACGAGGCGATAGGTGTCGGCCAGAATGTTCGTCAGACCGTCGGCGACAGCCTTGGTATCGCGTACGCCCGTGTCGGTCTCTGTGCGTTGCGTCTGTGCTTGAAGCATGTCTTGCATTTCGTCCTCTGCTTTGAGTGGATGGAAAAAGTGCGCTCCGTTTGGAACGCACTTTTGTCGTTTGCCGTCTCAGCGCTGGTTACGGCGTGCGGCCTTTGAGCGCTCGCATGACCATCGCCAGTACGAAAAGGGCGATGAATACGAAGAACAGGATTTGTGCGATCCCGGCCGAAGCGGAAGCGATGCCACCAAAGCCGAAAACGGCAGCGATGATTGCGACGATCAGGAATGTAAGTGCCCAACTAAGCATTTTTTGAGTTCCTTTCATTTGATTGGCTGAAGGTCCAACGTCCAATTTGCCTTTCGGTTCCGAAATCGTTGCAAAAAAGAAAATCGGCGTTTCAGACAGTTTTATCGGAACAAGCGCAGGTGAGCCGCGTTGAGGCCGTGAACCAAGTGAAAGGAGTTTCAAATGGCACAGTCAAAAGCCGGCGCCAAAACGAGCACGCCAGAGACCGAGCGCCTGTCGGCCCAAATCGACGCCTTGGAGGACAGCATCGCAAAGATTTCCAAGACGCTGGTCGAGATGGGGTCGGCCCGTCGCGACGCCGTGATCAGTGACGCAACCGAGAAAGTCGCACATCTGAAGACCAGCAGTGAAAAACACCTGCAGGAAATGCAGGACAAGGCCGAGGATATCGCCAATCGCACAGGCGACGCCGTGCGCCGGCAACCGGCAACCGCTGTCGGGCTTGCCGTGGGTGTGGGCTTCCTTCTGGGCTTTCTCAGCGGGCGCAAGTGATGCTTCATCAGCTTGCAAATGATGTAAAAGATACCGCGCGTGCGACGGCACGTGCGGCTCTTTTCTCGACATTGGGTGGGATTTTCGCGCTTGTCGGTACGGGTTTTCTGACTGTCGCCTTATGGCTTCTTCTGGTCACTCTCGAAAGCGCGATCTTCGCGGCTTCTGTCATTGGTGCGCTCTACTGCGCCTTTGGGTTCATCCTTATGGCGGTGGGTCTGAAAGGCAAAGCCCAGCCTTCCGGCAGGTATGAATTCAGCAGCGGACGTACCGGCGACGCTGACGCAGCCAACGCGCCGCGAGAGCCGTTTCTGCAAGTGGCAGAAGGGTTCGCAATGGGCCTCAAGGCCGGTCGCTCGGCTCGGTCCAGGTAAATTCGACGCACATTCTTCTGACTGCAAGCTCCCCTACATTAGGGGAATTTGCATTTCTTCCAGAACACTGCGCACCATCTCATCTGAAAACGGCCTGACAAGCATATGCCACCCACGTTGCTGTACCTCAGCTTCGTGGGTCTCTCCTTGCGTCAGGACAATGCGCGCTCCGCTATGTTTCAACGCAACGTGAAGCTCGGTGCCATCAAGATCTGGAAAACTCATTTCCAGAAACGCTACCGCCAGCGTTGGTGTCTGCGAAAGCTTTTCAAGAACCTCACCCGGACTGGTCGCGTGGATCACATAACACCGGCAACATGTCTCGAGAGTGTCGATCATATCGGCTGCGATGATCGGGTTTTTTTCCAGTAACAGGAAAGTGGGATGGCCATTTGCATTGGTCAAAGGTTTGTTCCGAATTGTCAGACTGGAATCCATGGGCGTTTGTCCATTTTTTGGTCACCTTGGAACAAAACGCACCCCTGCGCATTAAACTATGACATATCCGAGGGGTCGAAAATGCCGATCAAATGCCAGCACTGCCCACTTCGAAAAAAGTCCCTGTTCGACGAGATGACCAGTGACGAGGTCCGGTTCATGCAAACCTTCAAATCGGGTGAGTTGAGGGTCGAAGCAGGCACAACGCTGATGATGGAGGGCTCCAACAGTCCGCAGCTTTTTACCGTGCTCGAAGGTATGGGCCTGCGCTATAAAACGCTCGAAGATGGTGACCGTCAGGTCATCAACTTTATCCTTCCAGGTGATTTTCTGGGCCTTCAGGCCGGCGTCATGCAAGAGATGCAGCACACGGTCGAAGCCAGCACCGATATGTTGCTCTGCGTGTTTGACCGCAAGTCGCTTTGGAACCTTTTTGAGCACCACGCCGAGCGTGCCTTCGATCTGACCTGGCTGGCCGCAGTAGAAGAACATCTGCTAGGGGAAAGCCTTGCAATCCTTGGGCAAATGAGCGGGATCGAGCGCGTGGCACGCGCCTTTGTCCGGCTCAATGACCGCTGCGATGCGCTGGACCTGAAAAAAGGCGCCTTTATACCATTGCCCTTCCGGCAACAGGATCTGGCGGATGCCCTGGGCCTGTCGCTGGTTCACACCAACAAGACGTTGAAAAAACTGCGCGACCAATCGGTGGCCAACTGGGCCAATGGCAAGCTTGAGGTGATCAATTACGACCGCCTGTGTGACATCGCACAGCTTGACCCCACCCGTGATCCGATCATTCGCCCTCTTCTGTGACCGGAATTCACAATCACCACATCAGACCAACCATACAAACCCGAAGTAAAGGCAGAAATTTCCATGTCCGACCGTCAAGTGATAATTGACCCTGCAGTTCGGGTCGCCGTTTTGATCATCGCCACGATACTTACTTTTGTCGCGCTAAAACTGGGGCAGGACGTCTTTGCACCCCTGGTCCTGGCTTTGGTCACAGGCATCATTTTAGGTCCCTTCACCGACCTGTTGCAGCGCGCGGGGCTGCCTGTGGCCTTTGCCGCTGTCACCGTGTTGGCGATCGGTGTTCTGTCCATCGCCGGGCTCGCGCTTGCAGCCGAACCGCTCATTTGGCGCATTGTGGACGAATTGCCAAAGCTCAAATGGGAAGTGAGTAATCTTATCGAAGAGTTTCGCGGCATCATTCAGGGCCTGGATGAGGTCAACAAAGAAGTCGAAGAGGTTTTGGGCGCGGTCAATGAAAACAGTGAAACCCCAGCCGCCGTCGAAGACAGCGCCGTGCCCACGGTGACCGATGCGCTTTTCCTCGCACCGGTTCTGGTGGCACATTTTCTGATATTTGCAGGGTCGCTCTTTTTCTTTTTGCTGACCCGCAAAGGTATCTATGACTGGGTTTCGCGTTTTTTGGGCGGCGACACGGATCAGGACAGTTTCAAGACACGCGTGCGCCGCGCCGAGCAGATGGTCTCGCAATATGTTCTAACCATCTCGGTCATAAATGTTGGGCTGGGCTTCGCTCTCGCGATGTCACTGTGGCTGGTTGGCGTGCCTGCCCCCTTTGTCTGGGGCGTCGCAGCCACTTTGCTGAATTTCGTGCTGTACCTGGGGCCGCTGGTGCTGACATTCAGCCTTCTGCTGGCCGGTCTCTTCGCGTTCGACGGGATCACGGTGCTTGTGCCACCGCTGATTTTCCTGACACTCAATGTCATTGAATCCCAGATGGTGACGCCCAGCATGATCGGCAGGCATATCTCGGTTAATCCTCTGCTGGTTTTCGTGTCGCTGCTGTTCTGGCTGTGGTTTTGGGGCCCGATCGGCGGCATCATCGCAATCCCGCTCCTCGTGATCGCGCTTGTTATGCTGAACCTGTTTGAAGATAATCCGGAAACCACCTGATCACGCCCCTAATACACTCGGGCAGGCCCAGTCGGCCACGCTCCTGAAAGCGGCGGGTAATTTGCTTAAACAAGCCGCTATTTGCAGCACGCACGGGCCTGACATTGGTACCATATGACGCGAGGGCGGGTATCCCACGAAGCATTGCGCAATGTGCTGCGGGGTGGCACTTGATGCGCCCTGTTTCCTTGCTCACAAACTAAAAAAGGCGCGCAGTTTTCACCGCGCGCCAATTGTGCCTGAAACTCTGGCTGTCAGGCCATGCCTTTGGCCGATTTTGGTCCAGCCAACAGCCAAACGATGAAGCCAATAATCGGCAGGATCAGAACAAGCAACGTCCATATAACCTTGCCGCCCGTCGATGCGCTTGAGCCGATGATCGACACGATGGCCCATATGTTCAGGACCAATACGATAAATCCACCTATGCCAGCATATTCCATTTAATCTCTCCGCTTTTACGGTTGCATTGCAGGGTCAACGCGCAGGGCTGCACTAAAGTTCCCGGACAAGAATTACTCCGCCGCCACCATCTGCATGTCGTCACGGTCCGAGACCAGTTTGACCGACGGCGTGTCGTGTACAAGCGTGCGTGTGGGGAAGGGAATGTCGATATCCGCCTCATCCAGCGCTTCCTTTACCTTGCGCTTCATGTCGGCCTGATACTGAAAATACTCAGACGCGTCACACCAGACACGCACCAGAAAATCGACGCTGCTGCTGCCCAGGTTGTTGACCTGGATGAACGGCTCCGGATCTGCGTGCGAACGGTCGTCGGCCATAATCGTTTCGCGGATGACCTGCTCGGCCTTGCCCAGGTTGACGCCGTATCCGACACCAAAAGTCCATTCCGCGCGGCGCGTGGGGTACACCGAATAATTGTGGATCGTATTGCCCCAAACCTCGGAATTCGGCACGACGACCTTTACATTTCCCAGATCAGCCAGTTCGGTGTAGTTCAGCGTGATATCTTTGACCGTTCCCATCACATCGTCAATTTCCACGAAATCGCCGATTTTCAGCGGACGGAACAGGATGATCATCACCCCGGCAGCGATGTTCGACAAGGTGCCCTGCAGCGCAAGACCAACAGCCAGACCCGCGGCACCGATCACCGCCACGATGGACGTGGTCTGAACACCGAACGTGTTCAGCACAAACAGGGCCGTGAAAGCCAGAATTGCGTAGCGCGCGATGTTCGACAGAAAGTTGAACAGCGTGTCATCCAGCCGCGCATGTTTGTCACTCAGCTTTTTGATGCGTCGCTTGAGAAAACCCGAGACGGTAAACCCCAGCAAAATGATCGCAATGGCACCGGCAATGCTGCCAGCAAGGCTCAAAATCGCCTCGAATGTCAGCATGTCCGCCATCGCTTTGCCATCATAGATATCTGTTGTCCAAATTGACGATATCCAGCTTGCGGTACTGTCCGCCACGGTTTCTAGATTTTCCATGTTTAACCTCGAATTCTGCTTAGATTCTCAAATCAACGCATAATCACCGAGGGAGTTCCTTAAAAAACCGTACCCATCTGAAGACTATTAATTTTATACACCATGCACCTGCATGCCGCTGTTAATTTCCAACCGAACGCGGCTATTTCCCATGTTTTCTTGATTTTTTCTGAAAGTGCTTTTTTACCAAAGAACCCTTTGTCCGCGTGGCCGAATGTTGCCGCGTTTCCGTCAGGCCGCGCGGTGCATGGCCAGGGTAATCGCCTCGAATGGCTTCAGCACCGGCCAGATCGGTTTGGGGTGTTCCGGCAGACGGGACCGGTCAACCGCAGCAAGTACGCTGGACGCCAGTTGTTCGGGTTTACGACGCAACCGGCCCACATACAGGCTTTCGACCGGGCAACCTGCGGCCAGGATCGCCTCGTGGCCGGGCAGTAGCAGATGATGATAGGTGATCAGATCGGGGCCATCGGCAAACCGGGTCGACACGCCGTTGACCAGATGCCGCGCAGGCACCAGCACCGCCTCTTTGCCGAACATGTATTCAACCTCTGACCCGCCAATCACCAGCCGTTGCTGCTGGGCCACGACGATATCGCGGTGCAGGCCAAAATAGGGCGCGCGGATCAGCACCGGGCGGAAACTGCCCCGTGCGGGCACCGTACGACGCACCGTATGCAGCACTGGCACCTGTTCACCGCTCGCGGTTTCCACCATATCACCGCGCTGCAGCCGATCCGCGTATGTTTCTCCCTGGGGGGTGGCGATCAACACGCTTCCAGTCAGGCCGGGCATTGGCCCGACCGGCTCGACTCGCGACGAGACGGCGATGAAATCGACCTCTGGATGCAGCTCGCGCTGAAGCGGTTCCATGATCACGGAACGCATATCGCTCAGCGGGATCGGATGCGGCGGCGCAAGCGTGACCGATTGGGCAATATCCGAGCCCGGCTGCTCCAGCGTCAACAAGCCCCATTTGCCGGGCGCATCCCAGCTATAGGTCAGACGCAGCACGCTGGTGCGGGTGTCAGGATCATGCGGCAGGGTGAAATGGCGCACATCGTCACCCTGGGTTTCGACCAATATGATCCCGCCGCCGGGAAGCATCTGCAGGGAAAAGCTGCCAGCCCAGGGGTAATGCCGTCGAAAGGCCAGCAGGGTTTGCGGCTTTTTCTCGGGCGTCAGCCGGGTCTCCAACATCAACGTGCCACGGGGCATCAGCGCCGCAGGGTCGCGCGGATTACCGACAGGCCCGGCCTGATCACCCAGACCGCTGGTGTCAAACTGCCTGCCATTCTGATCCGCGATGCCGATCCAGCCCATTCAGGCGACCCGCGTGCCGGTCATCAGCAACTGCGCCTCATAGCGTTTCAGCGTGCGCCGCGCGGCAGGGCTGTAACCCGCGCCTGTATTGGGATCAATCTCGGGGAAAAGCGTGCAGATTTCCGCGACGATATCGGCCTCGAAACTTTTCGCGGTCTGCGGGCCGGGCAGAAAACTCTCAGTCTCCAGCCCCTCTGAAAACACCACCTGGTGCCGGTCAAAAAGGATGTGGACATAATCCACCATACCGCCTTCCACACGTCGCACCGAACTGTCGTTGATCAGGTCACGGGCGGCGACCAGCACCTCTGCCTCGCCGAACAGCAACTCGGCCAGACTATCGCGGATCAGCACGCGGTGCAGGGGCGACAACAGCAATTCGCGATGCGTACCAAACGTGTTCCGTGCGATCCGGATCGGGGCGTAATCACCGGTGGCGGGCACCCGGCGCTGCCCGATCCAGCGCAGCGGTTGCGCCCCGTCATCCTGGGTCATCACCAGATCACCGGGCGTCAGATTGTCGACCGGCACTTCACCATCCGGTGTACGGATCAGCGTACCGGCAACAAAACACGGGATCGACGAAACCGTGACAAAGCCCACATCGGTCGCCCCGGTGGAGCTTGAAACCTCGTACGTAAAGCTGAAATTCTCGACATCCCCATCGCCGACCATGGTGATCGTGCCATCGGCATTCAGCGTGATCTGCTGGCCGCTGGCCAGGGTGATGGTACTGCCCGCAACCACGTCCTGACCATTGATCTGGGTGATGGTCAGCGTGCCCCCGGTCGTGTTCACGTCATTACCCAGGATGTCTATCGTCTTGCTGCCGGTGGGGAACAGGTTCGAGTTGTCATCGGTCGCGACCAGCGTCGTCTGCACGCTGTCCCCGGCCACCAGCAGGGTGGAATCGTAGCGGTTGTCAGCCACGTCCGCGATGCCGATCCGGATCGAGTTGACGACGCCGCTATTGACCGGAATGGTCAACGTCATCGTGACGGTAAACCCGTCCATCTCGGTGTTGAACTGATCGGCCGTGTTGTCGATGAACAGGTTGCCATTGGCCCCGGAATTCAGGTTGCCCGGATCAATATCACCATCGCCGACGGCCAGATCGACCTGTGTACCGTTGATCCAGACGCCGACGAAATCTTGAAACTGGCCATTGGTGAACTCGGGATATTCCTCGGACGAGAAAACGAACTGCATCGACATGACATTGCCGGTGGGGATGAAATCCACATCCAGATAGGAGGCATCGAAGGTGTTGGTCCCGGCGGCGGCGTTGAAATCGGGGTCGTTATTCGGCCCGCTTGACCCGGTTGTCGTACCGGTCCGCAGGTTGGATTGCGACGCATTGTTGGTGAACCCGCGCAGATCACCGGTTGAGAACAAGACACCGCTGTCGCCGGGGGTGACCCCGGGCGCGATCGCATCGCCATTGGTGTAGATCCCCGACGAGTCGTTATCGCCCGTGTAGGACGCGCCGATAACGGTCACGCCATCGCCAAAGATTTCCTCCGCCATCTGCACCGCAGTGGCATTCCTGTTGATCGGTAGTTCCGTACCTGCAACCATTTACTGCCCCAACCTAACCGTTGGAGACAGCGCAAAACGCCAGCGTGGCAGGGTTTTCCCCGCCTTATGTTATTTGGACAATTTGCTTGCCCGCTCGATATGGGGCCTTTGCGGCCCCGCTGATTTTGCCCTGCCTCGGGTCATTTATTAAGGATTGGTTAGCAAAAAAATTAACCCCTGTTAAGAATTTTTCACCTCACGGCGTACATTCCGGTCAATTGTGCGTTTTCTGTGGCATTTGCGCTTTGCCGCAAAGCAGGGTACGCCCGGCCAACCGAGTTTTTCGCCCATGAGATACCATGCCACAGACCCCTGTAGACCCCGTAGAACTAACCGCTGATTTGGTTCGATGCCCGTCCGTCACGCCCGCAGAGGGCGGTGCGCTGGTACTGCTCCAGGAACGGCTTGGCGCGGCGGGTTTTACCTGCACCCGGGTTGATCGGGGCGGGGTGTCCAACCTCTTCGCGCGGTGGGGCGCAAAAGGCGCGGCGAAAACCTTCGGCTTCAACGGTCACACGGATGTGGTGCCCTTGGGGGACGAGGCCGCCTGGACGATGCCACCCTTCGGGGCCGAGATCAAAGACGGCTACCTCTGGGGGCGCGGCGCGACCGACATGAAATCCGGCGTGGCGGCCTTTGCCGCGGCGGCAATGGATTTCGTGCAGGATACCCCGCCCGACGGCGCGATCATCCTGACCATCACCGGCGATGAGGAAGGCGATGCCGAAGACGGCACAACCGCCCTGCTGGACTGGATGAATGGCAATGACGAGGCGATGGATGTCTGCCTTGTGGGCGAACCGACCTGCCCTGACAATATGGGTGAGATGATCAAGATCGGACGGCGCGGGTCGCTGTCGGCCTGGATCACAATCACTGGCGTGCAGGGCCATTCCGCCTATCCGCACCGGGCCTGCAACCCGCTGCCCGCGATGGCGCGGCTGATGGATCGGCTGTCGTCGCATGAGCTGGATCAGGGCACCCAGCATTTTGATCCCTCGACGCTGGCCGTCGTCACCATCGACACCGGCAACTCGGCCACCAACGTGATTCCCGCCGAATGTCGGGCAACGGTCAATATCCGTTTCAACGATGCCCATAACAGCGCGTCGCTGATCGCGTGGATGCAGGATGAGGTGGATAAGGTGGCTGAGGAATTCGGCGTTACCGGCGCGCTGGAGGTGAAAGTCTCGGGCGAAAGCTTCCTGACACCGCCGGGGGCATTGTCGAATCTGGTGGCCGCTGCGGTTGCGGCGGAAACCGGCGTGACGCCGGTGCTGTCAACAACCGGCGGCACGTCCGACGCGCGGTTCGTTAAGCATCACTGCCCGGTGGTGGAATTCGGACTGGTCGGACAGACCATGCACCAGGTGGATGAACGCGTGGCGGTGGATCAGATCGGGCAATTGAAGGCCGTCTATTCCCGCATCCTGCGCGACTATTTCGGCTGAGGTCATGCGCCCCACGCTGGTCGTCATGCTGAAGGAACCGCGCCCGGGCCGGGTCAAAACCCGCCTGGGCCGCGACATCGGTATGGTGGGTGCCGCGTGGTGGTTTCGTCATCAGGTAAGGCGGCTCCTGCGCGAGGTGGAAGACCCGCGCTGGCATCTGGTTCTGGCGGTGGCCCCGGATCACGCTGGCATGGCGTCGCGGGTCTGGCCCGGCCATCTGCCGCGCGTGCCGCAAGGGTCCGGGGATCTGGGCGCTCGCATGGGCCGTCTGATGCATACCCTGCCGCCCGGCCCGGTCTGCATCATCGGCGGCGATATCCCGGATGTGCGCAAAGAACATATCGCCCGCGCCTTTCGCGCGCTCGGGGCCCGCGATGCGGTCTTCGGCCCGGCCCCCGATGGCGGCTACTGGCTGGTCGGTCTGAAACGGGTTCAAGTGCCTGCCAGCCTGTTCCGGCATGTCCGCTGGTCAACCGAACACGCGCTTGCCGACAGCATCGCCAGCCTGGGCGGCGCGCGGGTCGCGTTGACGGATCGGCTGCGCGATGTCGATACCGTCGCCGATCTCTGATCCGCCGGTACCAGATCGAGTGCGCTGACGCGCACGCAGGGTCTCTCGTCGTCGTGCTGCGCCCTCCTCCTCGGGGTGCCAGAGCCGGTGAGGGCACATGTGTACACAATCCGCGTACACAATTTACACAGTTGCAACTCGGTCCGCTTTGCCATGTGGTGCGGCGGTTTCTTTCATGCTAGGCCAGCGGCATGAGCCAGATGCCCTCCAAGGAGGAGATCCTGCAATGGATTTCCGACCACCCGACCCAGAGTTCAAAACGCGATATCGCCCGTGCCTTCGGCATCAAGGGGGCCGCGCGGATTGATCTGAAACGGCTGTTGAAAGAGCTTGAGGCCGAGGGCCATCTGCAAAAGCGCAAGAAGACCTATCGCGACCCCGACAAGCTGCCACCGGTTGCGGTGCTGCGGGTGTCCGAACAGACCCCCGATGGCGATCTGATGGCGACCCCGATGGAATGGCAGGGCGAAGGTGACGCGCCCCTGGTGCTGATCGTGGCCCGCGCCAGCGACCCCGCGCTGGGCGATGGTGATCGCATCTTGGCGCGGCTGACCGAGGTAAGTGGCGAAACGCATGGCTACGAGGGCCGCCTGATCCGACGGATCGGCACCAACCCCCTGAAAGTGCTGGGGGTTTTCCGCAAGCGCACCGAAGGCGGACGGATCGTGCCGATCGACAAGGGTGACGGCAAGGAATGGGACGTCCTGGGCGATGCTACCGGCGGCGCCAAGGATGGTGAGCTGGTCGAGGCGGAACAGGCCGGTCCCAAGGGGCGCATGGGGCTGCCGCGCGCCCGGGTGGTACAGCGTCTGGGCGATCCTTCGGCGCCGAAGGCCGTGTCGCTGATTGCTATTCATCAGCATGGCATCCCGGATGATTTCCCCGACGAGGTGATTGCCGAGGCCGACAGGATGAAACCCGCGGGCCTCAAGGGCCGGGATGACCTGCGCGATATGCCCCTGATTACCATCGACCCGGCGGATGCGCGCGACCATGACGATGCCTGCTGGGCGCATGCGGATGACAACCCGAAAAACGAGGGCGGCCATGTGATCTGGGTCGCGATTGCCGATGTGGCGCATTACGTGACCCCGGGGTCCGCGCTGGATCACGAGGCCAGAAAACGCGGCAATTCCAGTTACTTCCCGGATCGTGTCGTGCCGATGCTGCCGGACCGGTTGTCGGGCGATCTGTGTTCGCTGCACGAGGGCGTGCCGCGCGCCTGTATCGCCGTGCGCATGCAGGTCAATGCCCATGGCGAAAAGATCGGGCACCGGTTTTTGCGCGGACTGATGCGCTCACCGGCATCGCTGAATTACCGCGAGGTGCAGGAGGCGATGGACGGCACCCCGAATGACAAATGCACCCCACTGATGGACGAGGTGATCCGCCCGCTTTACGCCGCCCATAACGCGCTGAAACAGGCGCGGAAAAACCGCCAGCCGCTGGATCTGGACCTGCCCGAACGCAAGGTCATGCTAAGCGATGAGGGTGTGGTGGAAAGCGTCAATTTCACCGACCGGCTGGACGCGCATAAGCTTATCGAGGAATTCATGGTGCTGGCCAATGTGGCCGCCGCCGAAACCCTGATCGCCAAGAAATCCCCCCTGCTTTTCCGGGTGCACGAGGAACCGCCGCCCGAAAAGCTCGATAGCCTGCGCGAGGTGGCCGAAGCAGCAGGGCTGGTGCTGGCCAAGGGGCAGGTGTTGAAAACCGCGCATCTCAATGCGCTGCTGCATGCCGCCGCAGATACTGATCATGCCGAACAGATCAACATGTCGACCCTGCGTGCCATGACCCAGGCCTATTACGCCCCCGCGAATTTTGGCCATTTCGGCCTTGCACTACAGGCCTACGCGCATTTCACCTCGCCGATCCGCCGCTATGCCGACCTGATCGTGCACCGGGCGCTGATCTCGGCGCATGGCTGGGGGAAAGACGGCCTCAGCAAAGACGATATGGACCGGCTGGAAGGCACGGCCGCGCATATCAGCGATACCGAACGCCGCTCGATGATGGCGGAACGGGATACAAATGACCGCTATCTGGCCGCCTTCCTGTCCGAGCGTATCGGCGATGAATTCAGCGGCCGGATCAGTGGCGTGGCCAAGTTCGGGGTCTTTGTGCGGCTGGATGAAACCGGGGCCGATGGGCTGATCCCGGTGCGCTCATTGGGGCGGGAGTTTTTCAATTTTGATCGCGAAGCGGGCACCCTGACCGGATCGGATACCGGGGTCGAGATCGGTCTGGGCCAGCGGGTCACCGTGCGACTGGCCGAAGCGGCCCCGGTGACGGGCGGGCTGGCGCTGGACCTGATCAGCCTTGATGGCAAGGCGATGCCCAAATCAAACCCGGGCAGACGCGGTAAACCCGCCAAACGTCAGCTGTCCAATGCCAAACGCAAATCCGACAAGGCAAAACGCAAGGTCAAGCGGCGTCGCTGAGGTGATAGGTCAGCGCGTGGCGGATCAGATGTGTCAGGCGCTCGGGCTCGATCTGGCTTGGCTCGTCGAACAGCACGGCGCGGTTGCCATCAATCCGGTCCCAGCCGGGAAACGCCTGCGCATAGCTGGCGATGATCGTGCTTTGGCAATGGGCGAAAATCGCGAAACGCGCATCCTTGTGCGGCCCCAGTCGCAGCGTCGAACCCGCCCGGGCTTTCGTCAGATAAGCGGGCTGCCCCCATCTAAGCGCCTCTTGCAACCCGCCGGTCTGGGGCAGGGTACCGGCTGTTTGAAAAATCAACGCCCGCAACGCAAGAACACCTGACCGCGTCAGCGGGTCATAGCGCGAAATAACACGATCCACATCCGAAGAGATCACAGGGGTTTCCATCTGGTTTCTCCCGCCAGGTGACGGCTGAGATTTAACATTCCTACATGATAGTAATTGTCAGCATGTGCGAGGATAGTGATCACCATGACACGCACACACCGCCTTTTCCAGTTGATGCAGGCCCTGCGCAATGCGGCCCCCCCGGCGACGGCCTCGAGCCTGGCGCAGTCACTTGGCGTAACACCGCGCACAATCTATCGCGACATAGATGCGCTCAGGGGGTTGGGCGCGGTGATCGACGGTGCTGCGGGTTTCGGCTACACGCTGGTCGAAGATGCGGCGCTGCCACCGCTCAGCTTTGCCGATGAGGAGTTAGAGGCGTTGGTTCTGGGCCTGCGAGAGGTGGGCGTAGTGGGTGATCCGGCGCTGGCCAAGGCCGCCGAAAGCGCCCTGTCGAAACTGCGCGCGCGGTTGCCCGCCAGCCAGGCGCATCGGCTGGAACACGCGGTACTGACCGCCCGCCGCTTTGCCCCCTTGCCGGAACCCGGCGTTGACGTCATCGAACTCAGGCAGGCCACATGGGACGAACGCACCATCCGGTTCGACTATTCCGATGTTGAATCACGCCAGACCACGCGCAGCGCCGATCCCTTGTCGATCGTCTACATGCAGGCCTCGCATTGTCTGCTGGCGTATTGCCACCTGCGAAGTGACTTTCGGGCATTCCGGCTGGATCGGATGCGAAATCTGGACGTGACCAGCGCGTCGTTTCGCCCTCGGCGCGTGCCGATGCTGCGAGAATGTCTGGCACAAATGAGCGCATGAGGGACTGAATTCGGCAGAACCTTGCAGCACCTCCTTTTGAGTACTTCCGATTTGTCCGGGTTCGGACTATGTTTAAAGAAAAGAGCAAAAAGGGGCCGGGCAATGCGTATCACTGCTCTGTTGGCCGCAGTAACAGGCACATCAATCGGAATTTCGGCGCTGGCGGCAGCGCCGGTGGAAACCTCTCTCAGGCCGCATGTGCGACCGGGCACGATGACAACCGATGCGGTGGTCATCAGTATCGACATCCCCGTGCGCAGCCTGCGCCCGGTAGCACGCCCGGCCGTTCAGACCGGCGGCGATGAGGTGGAGGTCATCAAGGTCGCCACCTCAAATCCTGCCTTTGAGAAATGGATCAGAGGGTTCCGGGGCCGCGCCCTGAATGCCGGGATCAGCAGCAAGACGTTCGAACGCGCCTTTCGCGGGGTCGCGTACAATCCGGACGTCGTCAAGAAAGACCGCAACCAGGCCGAATTCAAACGCCATATCTGGGATTATCTGGACAGCGCCGCCTCGCCGCCGCGGGTCGAAGGCGGGCAAAAGGCGCTGCGTAAACACAAACGCGCCCTGACCCGGATCGAGCAGGCATATGGCGTTGAAAAAGAGGTCGTGACCGCCGTCTGGGGGCTGGAAAGCTATTATGGCACCCGCAAGGGTGACACACCCCTGATCGGCGCGCTGGCGACACTGGCCTTTGACGGGCGGCGCGGCGCGTTTTTTGAAAAACAGCTTATCGCGGCGCTCAAGATCATCCAGTCCGGCGATGTAGCCCCTAAGAACATGACCGGCTCATGGGCCGGCGCAATGGGGCACACCCAGTTCATCCCGACCTCATATCTGGCCTATGCGGTGGATTTCACCGGCGATGGCAAGCGTGACATCTGGTCGGATGACCCCACCGATGCGCTGGCGTCCACGGCGGCCTATCTCAAGCGGTTCGGCTGGCGCAAGGGCATGCCCTGGGGCGTCGAGGTGCGGGTGCCGCGCGGCGTGTCCCCGGGTTCGGCCAAGCGGATGCCGTCGGACTGGGCGGCACGCGGCGTGGTCGGCGCCGATGGCAAACCGGTGCGCGATTTCGGCTCCGCCCGCATCCTGCAACCGGCGGGTCCAAATGGCGCTTCCTTCATGGTGTTCGCCAATTTCGACGTGATCAAACGCTACAACAACGCCGATGCCTATGCGATCGGCGTCGGCCACCTGTCGGACCGGATCGGCGGCGGCCCCGAGATACGGGCCAGCTGGCCGCGCGGCTATGACCCGCTAACATTCGATGAACGGATGGAGGTGCAGCGCCTGCTCAAGCGCAAGGGCTATAAGCTGGAAAAAATCGACGGCATCATCGGACCGAACAGCGCCAAGGCGATCCGGCATTTCCAGCAATCCGTTGGTGTGAAACCAGATGGCTTCCCTTCGAAAAGCGTTCTGAAACTGCTCAAAACACGGTAGGGGAAAACCGCCCAAGATTTTCAAGATGAAGTTCCGGTGTGGCACTGCACGGGCATTTCAGGCACTGCCCGACAAACGGATAACCCCCGCAAACGGTGAAAGCCCGGCGATCGGCGCTAAGCCTGATCCGGTTCCGCATCAATGATCAGCAGGCAGGCGCCCAGCACCTTGCGCGTATCATCATAGACATTCGGCCGTTCGCCCCGCCAGCGGGCATAAAGGCGACATCCGGGTTTTTCCCCTTTGGCCATCGCCTCAAGGGCTGCGCGCATCTCGGCGGCGATCTTGCCCAGACGCAGGCGCATATTGTCGTGATAGGTATCGCGATGCCGCGCCTCCATCCGCAGATGAAACAGCGAGGACCGGGCGCGCGGGGCGATCTGCATCTCCGCCACCGACACCTCGGCGCAGGCATCCCATTGCGCCGCCGCCTTCGCAAAACAGGCGGCGGCCCTCGGCCCCTGCCCCGTTGCGCGTGCCATGATGCCAAGGTTCGCAAGCACCGTCGCCCGGCGCAGGTCATCGCGCGCGAAACACAGCCGCGTCACCCAGGATGCGCGACGGAAAAGCTGCCCGGCACGCGGTCGAGCACCGTCGACCCATGCGGCATTCGCCTTTTCCATCAGCCCTTCCCAAAGGATATCCGCACGTGACCAACCCGCCTGTCGCGCCACGCGCGCCTGCGGACTGTTCAGGTCAAATCCCCAGATACGCGGCGCGAACATGGTCATTGTCATGTAGCTCATTCGCAGGCCCCTCCAGCGCCATGTTTCCGGTTTCCAAAACGTAAGCATGATCGGCCAGTTCCAGCGCCAGTTCGGCATTCTGCTCGACCAGCACGACCGACAGGCCCTGGGCGTTGATTTCCTCGATGATCACGGCAATTTCCTCGACGATCACAGGCGCCAGTCCCATCGACGGCTCGTCCATCAGCAAAAGCTTCGGCGCGGACATCAGTGCGCGGCCAATCGCCAGCATCTGCTGCTCACCGCCCGACATCGTCTTGGCCATCTGGCGGCGCCGCTCCTTCAGACGGGGGAACCGTCCGAACACATTTTCAAGATCAGCCTCCACCGCCACCTTGTCACGGCGCAAGAACGCGCCCGTCCGCAGGTTCTCCTCGACCGTCATATCGGGGAAAATCCGGCGACCCTCGGGCACATGGGCGATACCGTGGGCCACCACCTTGTCCGAGGGCAACCCATCAATCCGCTTGCCGTTGAAATGAATCTCACCCCCCACCAGCGGCACCATGCCCGACATCGCGCGCAGGGTCGTGGTCTTGCCCGCGCCATTGCCGCCGATGATGGTCACGATCCCGCCCTCGGGCACCGAGATCGAGATGTTGCGCACCGCCGACACCTTGCCGTAACTGACCGAGATATCCTTCATCTCAAGCAACATGGCGCGCCCCCCCCAAGATAGGCTTCGATCACCGCCGGGTGGTTGCGGATCTCTTCGGGGCCACCTTCGGCCAGGAACTTGCCAAAGCTCATGCAGGTGATGGTATCGCACAGCCCCATGATCGCCTGCATGTCATGTTCGACGATCAGGATGGTGATCCCGTCCTCGCGCAGCTTGCGCATCAGGTCCATCATCTGACGGGTCTCTTCCGGGTTCATGCCGGTGAACGGCTCGTCCAGCAGCATCACGTCCGGGTGGCTGGCATAAGCCACCGCCATGCCCAATGCGCGCTGATGCCCGTGGCTCAGATCGCCCGCCAGATCACCCTTCAGATGATCGAGACCAAAGAATTCCAGCGCCTCGCTGGCCCGCGCCTCGGCCCCGTGCCGGTCATCCCGGTCCCAACCGATAATGGCAGCAAAGATATTGGGGCGGAACGGCATATGCGTGCCGACCAGCGCGTTCTCCATCACCGTCAACTCGGCAAACAGGGTCGAATGCTGGAACGTCCGCACCACGCCGCGCCGCGCCACCTCGTGCATCTTCAGGCCCGATATGTTTTCGCCCCGCAGCCGCACCTGGCCTTCGGTCGGCTTGTAAAAGCCCGAGATCATGTTGAACGTGGTGGTCTTGCCCGCGCCATTGGGGCCGATCAACCCGTGGATTTCGCCGTGATCGACCTTGAAGCTCAGGCCATCCACCGCCGTCAGCCCGCCGAACCGCATGGTCAGGTTATCCACTTCCAGAAACTGGGTCATGTCTTGGCCTCCTGCCCGGTTGCATTATCCGGCGCCTTGCGGCTGAAAATCTTCTGCACCACGCTTTCCAGCCCCTTGGGCATGAACAGAATCGACAGGATCATGATCGCGCCATAGATCAGCGGGCGCATCTGCTCGAACCCCATTTCGCGCAGGACTATCTCGTTCAGGATGGTCAGCACCACGCAGCCCAGAATGGGCCCGTAAAAGGTGCCGGTCCCGCCGACGATGGCCCATGTCAGCACGAACACCATCACCTCGACATCAAAGGAATTCGGGTTGATCGTCCCCACGTAATGCGCCAGCAGCGCGCCGCCGATACCGGCGAACCCGCTGGCGATGGCAAAGGCCAGCGTCCGGTAGGCGCGCAGGTTCACACCCGAGGCTTCGGCCAGCTTGTCCTGCCAGTGCACCGCGTGAAAGGTCAGGCCCACCGGGCTGCGCTCGATCCGCCATAGCACCCACAGGCAGACCGCCACCACCGCGCCCGACAGGTAGTAATAGCTCACCGGCTCGAAGAAATCGAAATCATAGATGCCGATGGAAAAATCCGGCATCGGGTCGATCCCCTTGATGCCCTTGGGCCCGCCAAACGGGTCGCGAAAACGTTTCCACAGCAGGCGGATGATTTCCCCCGCCGCGAAACTGCCGATCAGGAAGTAGAACCCTTTCATCCGAAAGAGGGGAAAGGACAAGACAACGGCCAACAGCGCCGCCGTGATGCCGCCCAATAGGATCGACACCGGCACGTAGATCCCCATCTCCTTGGTGAAAAGCGCGCTGGCATAGGCGCCCACGCCCATGATCACCACATGGCCCAGTGACCATTCGCCCGTGAGGGTCAGCAACCGGTAAGACGACACCAACAGGATGTTGATGGTCAGGAAAACCAGGATTTCCTGTTGCGAAAAGCTCAGACCATGCGGCAGGGCAATCAGCGCCACCGCCCCCGCCAGAAAGATCAGAAGGTTACGCACGATCCGCACTCCCGAACAAACCCGTGGGTTTGACGATCAGCACCAGCAACATCAGGCTGAGGCCGGTGATGTCGGCAATCACCCCGTCAAAGAAGGTGGTCACGAAAGTGTGGACAAAGGCATAGGCGACCGAGGCGACAATCGCGCCCTCCAAGCTGCCAACCCCGCCGACGATGATCACGATGAACGCCGTCACGATGACCGAATGGCCCATATGCGGATTGACCGATACCAGCGGCGCGGTCAGCGCCCCCGCGATCCCCGCCAGACCCGCCCCGATGAACATCGCGATGCGTGCCGTCTGATTGATCGAAATACCCTGAAGGGCTGCCGCCTCTGGGTCTTGTGCTGCCGCCCGCAAGGCCCAGCCGAAGCGTGTGCGTTTCAGGAAAATCCACAAGGCGCTCAGCAACACCACCGCCGCAATGATCACGAAGAGTCGCGACAGGGGCAGGCGCACCCGTTCGGAAAACTCGATCACATGCTGGGTGACGGGCGGAATATGCTCCATCCGCACTCCAAACCCCATGACCGCCAGCGATTGCAGGATCATCAAAAACCCGATCGACGCAACAAGCCCGCCCAGCGGATTGTCCCTCAGCGGTCGGAACAGGGCCCGCTCCATCGCCAGCCCCAGGCAACCGACAAAGATCATGCCCACCGCCACCGCCAGAAAGAATGGGATCTGAAAATCGGTATATAGCAGGACAACAGCATAGGCACCTGCCATGTAAAGCTCGCCATGGGCGAAATTCACGACGCCCATGACTCCGAAAATCAGCACCAGGCCCACGGCAATCAGCGATATGTAAGAGGCAGCGTAAACGGCGTTCAGGCCGGTCTGCGCAAGAAGGTCCAGCATTTCAATATCTCGACTATGTGAAAAACCGGGGCGACGCGGGATGCTGCATCGCCCCGAAGATTGGGATCAGCTGCGCTGGTCCCACATCTGGTCATACGCCTTCATGTGTTTGACCAGCAGATCGCCATGCTTGTCATACCAGGCCGGAATGTTGCGGAATTCCTTGATCCTGGCCTTGCCGCTCTCGATCACGACCACCGGCCAGTCGCCGACCAGAGCATTGTCGATGCCAAAAAGCTCTTCGCCCCACCAACTGGCGTCGCCAAAGGCGTGCTTGCCGGTGCCACCGTCCTTCATCGCGGCAATCACCGCGTCGGGCTCGGCCGATCCGGCCTTTTCTGCAGCGGCCTTCCACAGGTCCATGATGCTGGCATATTCCCAGCTCACCGCGCCCCACTGACCGGGGTAGCGCTTGTTGAACTCGAAATAGAAGCCGTTGGGATCCTCGAAATTGATGTTCTCGGCATTCAACGCCATGTCGTCGAAATCCGGGAACTGGAAGACAAAACCTTCCAGAAACTCTTCCGATGTCTTCTCGATCATCTGGTCATAGAAATCCGCCGTGCAGCTGATGATCTGACCCTCATAACCCTGCTGGAACAGCTGCTCGGCGATGGGATGCACATAGTCGGAATAACAGGTATCCAGACAGACAATATCCGGATTGCCCGAGATCAACTTGGTCACCACCGGCGCGAAATCGGTCGTCGCCGGATCAAACAGCAGCGGATCGTCCAGCATCTCGATCCCCGCCGCCTCGAACGCCGCAAGGTAGGTCGCAACCGACGGCAGGCCCAGCGCATCGTCCTGCGCGCACATCACGGCGGTCTTCAACTCGGGCTTGTTCTCGGCCAGCCATTCGACACCGGTGACGTTGTAGATCGGATGCACCTCGGCGGGCGCGATCAGCGTCGTGGTGTCGGGGCTCAGGTCGCTGGGCAGCAGGGTCGAAAACAGCATGCCGGTCTTGTCGGCCACCGGCTGCACGCCGGGCCAGGTATCACCACCCAGCATCATGATGAAGCTCACGCCATCTTCGCGAATAAGCTTGGTGGCACCCGTGCGCGCCTTGGCCGGGTCATATTCGTTGTCATAGCCCACGAACTCGACCATGTAATCGCCATCGCCCAGCTTGATACCGCCCGCGGCATTGACCCGCTCGGCCCAGATTTCACAACCGTCCAGACCAGGTTTGCCCCAGGCCGCCACCGGGCCGGTCAACGGCGCCAGAAAGCCGATCTTGATCACCTTGTCCACCGCCAGCGCCGCGCGCGGCAGGCTGGATGAGGCGGCAGCGGCCGCAGTCGATTGCAGGAAGGTCCGGCGCGTCAGGCCCGATTTCACAATCTTCGATAACATTGAAATTCTCCCATATTGCCCTGCCCGTTTGCCGGGCGGATATCTTTGCAAGACCGTTCCGTGCACGACCGCCCTGAATGTCAGAAGCAAGAGAACCAGTTCGCGCAAATTGGTTTGGTCTCATACCGAAACGCTAACAGACATCCCACGATCTGCCAAGAAAATTGGTTCCTTTTTTACCAAAACTGGCTTTTTTGGTGCAATTTCGGTTCCTTGAGTGAACCAATTTTGGAAAATTCCATCACAAACTCATAAGGTTAACGGTTCGGCTGTCAGACCACATAAAATCCGGTCACAAAGTACCAATTCGGCCTGATTTGCGCTATACTGGTTCAAACCGGCCCCCTCCCGGCTTGGCAGACGGCCCGCCGCCTGCCGCATCCGGCGATCAAATTGGCGCAATTCGCTTCCCGCCCACAGACGACCCCGCTATGGTATATGCCAAGCTCAATCGGGGCAATCGCTTGCCAGGATCCAGATGAACAAGAATATCGACGAAACCGCTTCGACCATTGTCACGTCACAGCCCATTGGCGCGACCGTGCAGATCGTGGTCGATACGCTCTTCGCCCGGATCAAATCCGAAGAATACCCGATCGACACCCGCCTGCCCTCGGAGCGCACGCTGGCCTCGGAACTGGGTGTCGCCCGGAACACCGTGCGCGAGGCGCTTGATGTGCTGGAAACCCAGAAAGTCATCCGTCGCCGCGCCGGATCGGGCAGCTTTGTCACTTACCGCTCCAGCACACCGCGCAACGCGCCCGCGAACTCCGTCGCGGATGAGACCAGCCCGCTGGATCACCTTGTCGTGCGCGGCATTCTTGAGCCTGAAATGGTGCGCCTTGCGGTCGTCAACATGACGCCCCGGATGATCACCGAACTCAGCGAGACCCTTTCGAAAATCGAAACCATCCAGACCGACGTGGATCAATTCATCGAGTTGGAAGAGAAGATATACATGCAGATCGCCGAGGGCACCGGCAACCCGCTGCTGGCGTCCTGTTACAAGCTGTCGATCGACACGTATCGCCAAAGCTTCCGCACCAAGCTGCGACGCCGCAACCTGACCCCCAAGCGCATTCAGGACTACCAGAAACGCTATAACACGCTCTTCAACGCCATCGCCTCCCGTGATGTAGCGTCAGCGGTGGAGTTCATCAAACTGCACCTGGTGGAAGAACAGCAACTGCTGTTGCAGGAATTCTAATATTCTCGCCAATGACGGCTCAGAGCCCTGAGCGGAAGTGTCAATATTTTGCTGCGCGCGCTCGCTGCGTGGATTCTTCTGCGCGGGCACAAAAAATCTGCGATGCAGTGCAGCGTCGTATCCGATCATTCGTGAATGACGCAGCAACTTTGAAGCGGATAATTCACAGGTTGCGAGACGATTCTAACTTCGATGTCTTAACCCAAATGACAGTTATTGGCGGCTCAGCTGCGTGGCCAACATCATCCGTGCTTTCGCTGTGGCGCGCGCTAAGCCCGGCTTTTGGCAGATGTGCGCCTTTGCGTTTGTCTGAATACCAAACCCTTGCTGTCTATTGCCCTGTCGGTTCACGGTCAAACCAAGGGAGGTCGTCATTGCGGTTGATACCGGCTCAAACTCTTCAGTCATGCTGAATATCAAGTTCAATATGTTTCGCTTGCCGCATTGCCTCTGCCGTTTCATTGTAAGTCAGCGCGGCTCTTTGTGCTAATGCAGGAGAATTTATGTGACCAAGATATCCGAAATGCCCGCAGTGGGCCGGGGGTTCATTTCAAATCTCGACTTGCCGGTTGCAGACGACCCCTCATGGATGCGCCCAGTACCAGCGAAGGAGCGGCGGATATCGATTGTTTCGACAGCAGCCGTGCACAAACGTGAGGACAAACCATTTTCCTGGCTGGCCAAGGATTACCGGGCCTTTCACAAGACAGACCGCGATCTGGTGATGACCCATGTGGCCGTCGAGTTTGATCGTTCGGCCTGGCAGCAGGACCTGAACACAATCGTTCCGCTTGATCGGCTTGAAGAGATGGCCAGTGACGGCGAAATCGGTTCGGTTGCAGATGAGCATTATTCTTTCATGGGGGCAGCCGACCCGGTCACCATGGAAAAATCAGCCCGTCAAGCCGCGGCGAGAATGAAACAGGATGGCGTGAATACGGTTTTCCTGATCCCCATATGACCGTTCTGTACGCGCGCCGTGTGCGGGCTAGCTCATTATTTTGAATCCGAGGGCTTATCGACTGTTCTGGTTGGCTTTGTGCGTGAGCATATTGAGGCGATCAAACCACCCCGGTCCCTGTTTCTGGACTTCCCGATGGGGCGCGGTATGGGCAAGCCGAATGACCCGGCGTTCCAGAAAAAGGTCATACGCGCGGCATTTGAGTTGCTTGACGCGCCCACCGGGCCAGTGATCGAGGATTTCCCGGAGGTCATCCCGGTGAAAGACGGACGTATGGGGTATGCCCTGCCGCCAGAGCTTGTGCTGAGTATCGATGATATTGGGGATGTGGATACCGTTCTGGCCGAGGTGAAGGCCGAAATGGAGGCTCTTCGACCCGACTATGACAGGGCTGTTGCTGCGCGGGGGCGTACAACGGTTGGGGCCAGCGGTCTCGCCATCGAAGAGTTCGCGCCCTTCGTGTCCGGGTTCCTGGGCGGGGAGATTCCCCAAAGCCCCAGAAAAGGTATGCCGGCCATTCCGCTGCTGAAGCTCGTGGTCGAAGATCTTGAGGCTTATTACACCGAGACACGCACCCACCGCGATGGCATCGATGATCTGGAACTGATGGGAAAATGGTTCTGGGAGGAAAGTAAGGCCGGACGGATGCTGCTTTTGCTCGAAGCTGTGTCGATCGCATCCGATAACAAGGTGATGCTTCAGATTGTCGAAATGTCCCTGATGGCGCCACGTTTCTGGTCAGAAGGTCCCTTGCCGGGAACATCAGCGGCAGGCTGGTAACCTATGTTGGCAACGCAGGCCGAATCGCGAACGGCTTGGGTCACGACACTGATCTTTGCCCCCTGATGGGCAAAGGCAGGATGTTCAACTCAGTGCTGCAATTGGCCCAAACTGATGTAACTGGGCTTACCTGTGGTCACGTATCCTATGGCGGTGGCGTGGATAGCGCCTCCCTGCCTGAGCGCGTCGATCACTCTCGGGGCAGACGGGCCCGGAAACGCACCAAGCAATCCGCCGGAGGTCTGCGGGTCAAAGAGAATTTCAGCATCTTCATCGTTGAAATCGTGACCAATATACCTTTCAGCGGCTTCGCGATTGCCAGGGTGCAGCGTGCTCTGAACACCTTCTTTCAAAATTGTAGCTGCTCCCGGCAGTATCGGAAGGCGCTGCGGGTCAATCACCACATGGGCATCCGATGCCAAGACCATTTCTCCGAGATGGCCCAACAAGCCAAACCCTGTCACATCAGTGCAGGCGGACGCATCATACGTCGCAAAAATACGGGCGGATTTTCCGTTAGAGACCAGCATCGACGCAATAGCGGCCTGCAGGTCGTCATGCCTGACACGGCCCTGCATCCAGCCCGCGAGCAAGGCACCTGTCCCCAGCGGTTTTGTCAGGATCAGCACATCGCCGTCGCGCAGACCGGATTTTGTCATCAGTTTATCTTCATCGGCATATCCTGTGACGGACAAGCCGAATGACATCTCCTGCCCCTCTCCGGTATGGCCTCCCACAAGCCGGACACCTGCATCGCGCAGGATCTCATGGGCTCCGCTCAGCACCTGACGCAGGTCCTCCGCCAAAGCGGCCTCTGTTGCGAAAGGTAGCGTGACCAGGGCCAGCGCCGTGCTGGGCTCAGCGCCCATTGCATAGACATCGCTTAAAGCATGGGTCGAGGCGATCCGGCCCAAAAGATACGGGTCGTCAATGAAGGCTCTGAAATGATCCACTGTCTGCACGGCCACCTTACCCGGCGGCGGACGGATCACCGCGGCATCATCAGGCGCTGAAAGGCCAATTAGGACGTCGTGATTTTTGTCGGGCTGAAATTCCGACAGCACCTGGCCCAGTATGTCGGCGGATACTTTTGCGCCGCAGCCGCCACAGCGCATCGATGACATCTCGGAGACCTGCTTCATGTTCGACAAACGGTATTTGTCCATCCAACGCCGATCAATCCAGTCTTTCACGCGCCAAACCCAGGCCCCTTCCATCGCCAAGGGCCCGTATGAGGCAATCGCATTGCGATCCCCGGTGGATATCAGCGCAAGGGTTCTTTTCTGCGGCGAAAAATGTGCCGAAGGATTGGTGCCCGGATTGTTCAGCAGTGTTTCTGCCAGAACCGGGCCTTGTCGCACGGCATAAACACCATTCTTCGCCAGCGGCGGATCAAACGACGCGATATCACCCGCAGCAAAGACGCGCGGATCTGAAACCGACTGAAGCCGCGTGTTCACGCGGATGAACCCGGCGCCGTCCAGCGCGAGACCTGTGTCGCGCAACCATCCCGGTGCGCTGGCATGTGTTGCGATTATCTTGGCATCCGCGCACAGCCTGAACCCATCCGGGCCATAAACAGCGTTCTGTCTGATACAATCCACCACCTGCCCGGTATGAACACGTATGTTTTTGCGCCGAAGCGCCGCTCGCAGGCGTCGACGCACCGATGCTGAATGATTGGTCAGAATGTCTGCTTTGTCGGTGATGACATGAATGTTCATCCGATGGGGATTTTGCGCCCTCTCAAGCGCCGCGCTCAACCGGTGATGCAGACACAACGCGACCTCGACACCGCCCGTGCCACCGCCGACGATCACAAGCTCAACCTCCCGATCAAGGGCAAGCAAATCCGGCTCTACGCGATGCCATTGATCCAGAAAGGCATGAACGGGTTTGACGGCCAGGGCATGGTCGCGCCCCTTTATCATGGCAAGCGCCGGGGTAGAGCCTATATCGAAGGACACCGTGTCAAACGCCACTGCCGGACGATCCGCGCACAGCACACGACCAGTTGATAAATCCAAACCGACCGCGCGTGATTGATACATTCGCGCCCCCGCCGCCATTGCAAACGGAGACAGGTCCACATGGCATTCATCAAACCGGTAATGTCCTGCCAGATAGCCCGGCAGCATTCCGGAATAGGGCGTCTCGATATCCCGTGAAATGAGCGTTAGTCGCACCCCTTCAGGGCGGCGCATGGCGAATTGGCGCAATACTTCGACATGGCTGTGACCCCCGCCCACCAACACCAGGTCGTGCTCGACTGAATGCAGTTGCTTCATCATCCGGACCGCGCCGCTAAACGCATCGATTGGGGTTGGCGAAAGAGCGTGGGAGTCGAACCCACCAGAGACGTTGTACGCCCCTCACTGGATTTGAAATCCAGGCGCCCCACCAGGGTGCGATCCTCTTCCATTCTAACCATCATGTGGTACCTTAAAAACATTGTCGGCGGAACGCCGAATGCGCCGCACATTACCGTTCCTTTCTGTGAAGCCCACCCGGTCGAAATACTCCAGAACATCTATGACAAAATTTCGGCCCAGCTCAGTCTGATCTCGATAGTCAACTGTCGTGAAATAGCCGTCGGGGCAATGTGTCGCCAACCGCTCGGCAACGGCCCCGAGCTTGGTCAGATAGGGTTTCGGGACATAGCGATTTTTGCCAATCAGAACCATATCGCCAAATTTGCAGGCCGTTTTCAATGCCGCTTCGAGCGTTTTGACATCAACACACAGATCTTCTGCGGCATGATGTAGGCTGAGCGGCGTACCTGACTGTGGTGCCAGTTTGGGAGCCACACGTGCCAATAGCTGCTGGTCGCGTTTGGAGAATTGGATACTGTGCGACCGCAAATGAAAGCGATTGCCCCGCATGCACAACCGCTGATCCTTGGTCAGGGCGGCCAAGGCATCTTCAAGAGCAGCGACTTCGATCCGGGGGGCGAGTGACAATCGAATGTCCTTGATGCTTGCACCGGGCGACGTCGGTCTGGACAGGTGAAATGTTTCAACGGCTTGGACAATTTTGGCCTGTAATGCCTGCCATTGTGTTTCGCAGAAAACCCGTTGATCAGGGCCTTGGCCCACACGCTGCAAGCCAAGCGCGTCAACAAAGGTGTCGATCCGGGGGGCGGGAAGATTGTGCGCAACAGAAAACGGCGCGATCAGGACGCCGGTTTCACTGACCTCAGTCCATGCACGCAGTGCAGCAAGGGTTGATGAATGCCTCAGGGCGTTCAGGGCTGCGAGCCGGGCGGGCCGGGCGCGGCCACGTTTGGGGGAAAACGGATCAATCACCCGACCACCGGCTATGGTGCGTTGCGCAGATTGATCGCGCAGCACAAAATGGTCACCATGAAGGGCGAAGGCGTCGCGCGATGCCACCAGTTGCGCCAATCCGCACGCGCCTGCGGGAATGGCACCGCCCGATAATACCGCGACTCGAGCCGAGAGGTGGTCCGCACCGATATGCAGATGCGTGGGGGTCCAGTGTTTGAGCGGACCATCTTCGCTCTCCAGCACCTGCAACTCGACGTCGATACGCCGCGTCGGGGCATACAGGCTGGACTGCATGAGCCAGTTTCCCCGCCGGATCCGGTGTTCACTTAGGCCGCGCCCAGCAATGTTTATCGCGCATCTCTCACCGGCTTTGGCACAGTTGCTTTCACTATTGTGCACTCTGATCCCGCGCACTCTGACACTGGACCCATCAGCCGAGAGTATCAGCTCGTCGCCGGTGTGGATGGCGCCGGAAAACACCATACCCGTCGCAACCAAGCCAATGCCTTTGAGTGTAAACACCCGATCAATGGCCATGCGGAAATGGTGATCTACACTCCGGCTGCGCGCCTCCTTTTTGCGCGCCCGAAGTGCTTTCATCAGCGCGTCGATTCCCTCGTTATCGGGCGCGCAGACGGGATAGATGGCAGTGCCTTCATGTCCTCCCTCCCCCAGGAGTTCGCTCACTTGATCCGTAACCTCCTGAACGCGCGCAGGTGAGACGCGATCAATCTTGGTCAGTGCGACGATGTAGTGGCGCATACCCAACAGGCCAAGTATGGCCAGATGCTCGCGTGTTTGCGGCATCACCCCATCGTCGGCAGCGACCACAAGCAAACCCAGATCGATGCCGGCGACACCGGCCAGCATGTTGCGAATGAACTTCTCATGTCCCGGAACATCGACAAACCCCAAAATCGCATCGTCATCGGGCAGACTGTGATAGGCAAACCCGAGGTCCACAGACAAGCCACGGGCCTTTTCCTCGGGCAGACGGTCTGTATCCACGCCGGTCAGCGCCTTGACCAGCTCGGTCTTGCCGTGGTCCACATGTCCTGCCGTTGCTATGATCATTGTGCCGTCAGGCCCGCCAGATTTTCAACAAAACCGTCTTCATCTTCGAGGCATCTGAGATCAAACCACAGGGCATCATCGGAAATGCGCCCGATCACCGGAACCGGCAAGCCCCGAAAGGCCTTCGCGAGCCTGTTCAGAACGGCTCCGGGGCGGCGCAGATCAGGCCGCGTTATCTTCAACGCTGTGCTTTCCAATCTATCAATGGGCAAGGCTCCGCTGCCCACTTGGGCGTAGGTCTGCGCCACCGCAACGTCGAAGGGTCGGCAACACTCCTGAACGGGGATGACCAGACGCATCGCCAAGTGTTCAATCTCTGCAGGGTCACGCATCAAAAGGCGCAGTGCCGGCAGCTCTTCCACCAGCCGCTCGGGGTTGGTGTAGAGCTGCAGAACGGCCTGCAGGGCGGCCAGGGTGAGTTTGTCGGGCCGCATGGCCCGGGTCATCGGGTTGCGCTTGAGCCTGTCGATCAGATCGCGACGGCCGGCAATGATGCCTGCCTGCGGTCCGCCAAGCAGCTTGTCACCGCTAAAGGTCACCAGATCGGCCCCGGCTTGCAAGGCCTCGGTGACGGTTGTTTCATGCGGTAGATTGTAGGGTTCCAGATCAATCAGAGTGCCGCTGCCCAGATCCGTGACAAGGGGCAGATCATGGCGATGTGCGATCTCGGCAAGGTCTTGTTCCGACACGTTCTTGGTGAAGCCTTGCATTTCAAAATTGCTGGTATGAACCTTCATCAGCAAGGCAGTTCTGGGGCCAATCGCAGCCTCAAAATCGGCGTCATGTGTACGATTGGTGGTGCCAACTTCCACCAGCTTGCAGCCTGCACGGGCCATGATGTCTGGCATGCGGAAGGCTCCGCCGATCTCGATCAGCTCACCCCGTGACACCGGCACCTCTTTGCGCTGCGCCAGGCTGTTGAGCGTCAGCAACACAGCTGCTGCATTGTTGTTAACAACAAGCGCGCCTTCTGCCCCGGTTAACTGGCACAGCAGAGCTTCGGCATGCCTATGCCGATCACCGCGTTTGCCAGTGTCCAAGTCAAATTCCACGTTGCTGGCACCACGCGCAACCTCGACCATCGCCTGTATCGCGGATTGGGGCAGCGACGCGCGTCCAAGATTGGTGTGCAGCACTGTGCCTGTCAGATTGTAGACTGGCCGGAGCGACGGACGTAAAACGCGGTCTGTCTCGTCAGAGAGCGATTGGACCAGCGCCGACATATCCGTAGACTCGCCTGCCAGCAAGCTCTGGCGTGCCTGTTCCAAGATGCCCTGCGCACAGCGTATGACCAGGGCCGCGCCATGATCACGTACCAAGTCCTGTACAGCTGGCGTGTTCACAAGGCGATCCACTGACGGTAGGTGTTTTGGCGCATCGATGCGCGTCATCTCAGCTCCTTTGGCGTTGCTGCGATCCGAAGTGGTTCAGGCGATCATATCCTTATAGGCCACCTCGTCCATCAGGCCGTCCAGAACCGCCATGTCAGCCAGTTTGATCTTGAAAAACCATGCGGCACCGGTGGGGTCTTCGTTCACCAGATTGGGCGCATCCACCAGCGCATCATTCACCGCGACAACCTCACCGTCATACATGGCCGAAACCCCACTTGCCGCTTTGACGCTTTCGATGACGACGACCTCATCGCCGTGACTGACTTGCGTGCCGGGTTCAGGCAGTTCCACAAAAACAACATCCCCCAACTGTTCCGCTGCATAATCTGTGATCCCGACAATGACGACTTCGCCGTCGACCCTGAGCCAGTCATGTTCTTCGGTATATTTCATCAGCTTATTTTCCCGTTGGGCGCACTTGCGTTGCACAGGTCTTGGCAACCTGCCCAGCATCTCAAGGGCACGAAATTCATGTATCGAAAGTCAAGGTTGACCCGGCCTTCAACATTTAGGCAAGCAAAACTTGTTGACAGGTAGATTAAGTAATGCTGAAGATGACAACATGAATGCTCCTTTGATCCCCGGCTCGATGCGATTTGAGATTGACGTGTTGAAGACGTTCATCGCGGTGGCTGATACCGGTTCGGTCAAGCTCGCATCTGAACGTGTTGCGCGGTCGTCTGCGGCTGTGTCTATGCAGATGAAAAAGCTGGAGAATCTGGTTGGCGCACCTGTGTTTCAACGTGCCGAGGGTGCCATGCGCCTGTCTGCGATTGGCGAACGTCTGATGCCCCATGCGCACCGCATTGTGCAGGCAAACGATACCGCCATTGCCGAAATGCAATGCCCGGATATCGAGGGGGTGGTCCGCGTCGGCATCTGTCTGGAAAATTCCGAAACCCGCATGCCCGAAATTCTGGCCGGATTTTCACAAGCACATTCCAGCGTCACCGTTGAGATTGTCTCCGGCGACGCTCAGGATTTGGCTGCGATGCTGACCAAAGACGAGCTGGATATTGCAATTCTGACGGTCGGCGGCGGCGCACCACCCGAAGAAGGAGACCGGCTGCTGCATGAACAACCTTTGGTTTGGGCCAACCATAGAAACGGACATCGAGACAAGGAACGACCCTTGCGTCTGGCGGTCGCATCTGTGGGTTGCCCATGGCGCCTTGCCGCGCTCGATGCTTTGAAACGCGCAGGCATTCCCTATCGGATCGCCTATCTTTCAAACGTATCGGAATCGCAGCTTGCAGCGGTTCGGGCGGATCTTGCGGTGGCGGCATTACCGCTGAGCCGTATAACCAACTGCAACCAACCCATCTGCGTGAACGAGGACCTGCCCAAGCTTCCCTACACGCAAATCATTCTGCGAACCTCCATCAACCCGGGCGAAAACGCCAAAGCACTGGCGGCACAAGTACTCTCGGCCTTTAACCGGCCACCTTAGGGCAAACTATTCAATATTGCGGATTTGCGATCCAGGGTTTGTAAACACGCTGCACGCTTGGCCGTTGCAGCACTTTGTCAGCGATACGTTTAGCATTAGGAAATTCGGACATGCTCGGGTGCCCTTTAGACGTGCGCAGCCACGTCGTGAGCATGAAAAGATAAATGTCGGCCGCGCTGAATTGAGTGCCAAGCACCCATTCTTTGTCACCGATTTGATCGTCGATCACCGTCCAGGTTTCCCTGAGCCGTCGGTTGCCCCGCCGCTGCGCGCTTGCTTCATCGCAGGACGCGTCAACAAAACGGTCCGGGTAATAAGTCAGCTGAAAAGCGTTCTGAACCGAGTTGGAGAAATAGACCAGCGTTTGCAGATACGTCGCCCGCGCCGGAACATCAATGGCCGGGGCCAACCCTGCCTCGGGATGCCGGTCACACAGAAACATCGTGATCGCGGCGCATTCATACATCGCGCCATCTTCCCACAACAGGACCGGGACCCAGCCATTGGGATTGACCGCCAGCTGCTCTAGCGGGCGCGGCTCGTCCATCTTGACCGATGTCTCAATAAGCTCATAAGGCGCGCCGATTTCTTCCAGCAAAACACGGACGCCCATGGAGGCGCTCTTGAGTGCGTAAAACAGTTTATACATCCGTGTGGTCCCCTAGTAGGTCCATGTTTCGGTATGCGGCCTGATTTCGACTTCGTTGCTCCAGGCCCCTTTGGGCTGTTGAAGTGTCAGCCAATAGGTTTCAGCGACATCATTGGGGTCCGCCAAAGCCGCCTTATCGCGGGCCGTGCCATAGATCCCTTGCATGATCGGCACGTCAAGATCGCAATCGAGCCTCACATGCACGATATGAACCCCGTCTTTGGCATAGGCTTTTGTCAGGCTCTGCGATAACGCCCGAAGGCCAAATTTCCCAATCGCATAAGCCGGATGCGTGGCCGAACCCCGGAACGCCGCTGTCGCACTTGAGAAAAAGAACGTTCCATGCCCACGCGCACGCATCTCAGGCAACAAGGCCTTCGCGGCAGCAAAGGCCCCCACTACCTCAAGGCGGAAGGTATCTTCCATCCTGTCATAGGTCATGTCCAGCGGGTCACATTTCGTGAATTCGCCCCTGACATTATAGATCAGCACATCAATCGGGCCTATGTCCGCCGACAGCGAGGATAGTGTCCGTTCGAGGGATGCAGGCTGAGTTGCGTCAGCGCTGCGGTGCCATACTCGAGTGGTCGGCCGTCCTGCCCGTACTGCGTTGCGTGCCGCTGCGCAGCTTTCTTCGGATCGAGAGATCAACGCGATGTCATATCCACCGCGGGCAAACCTTTCCGCCAATGCCGCGCCAAGCCCTTCACCAGCGCCAACAATGGCGCAGATGCCTTGACGTTCAGTAGCCTCAGGCAAGGCAGAGCCCGGTGTGCAATCGTGGCCCATTCCTCATCTTCCCATCCTGTCCGCGATGGCGACAATGCGGTACATGTCGCGCAGAACCGGTTTTTCGATCAGCTTGCCGTCGATTACGACAAGCCCGGTATTTGCCGCCTCGAACTCGGCAATGATGCGGCGGGCGCGGGTGATCTGCGCCTCGGTTGGCGTAAAAACTTCGTTGAGCGCGGCGATCTGTTTTGGGTGGACCGAGCCTTTGCCCGCAAAGCCCAGATCGCGCACTTTCTCGGCTTCAACGCGCATCCCGACCGGATCGTCGAGATCAAGAAACGGCACATCTATTACATCGAGACCGGCTGCGGCCGAGGCATGGACCACGCGAGAACGTGCATAGATCATCGACTCGAACGTGTTATGGCAACGCAGTTCGGCCGCCATATCCACCCCGCCAAAGAACATCGCATCGATCCGGTCTGAACACTTGGCAATTTCGAACGCCGCCTCCAGCCCCTCATTCGTTTCAATGATCACATGCAGCCGCGTCGTATGCCCCGCCTCGGTCAGCAGCTGATCGAGCATCACTACCTCATCTGACGTACGCACTTTCGGCATCATCAACGCGGGTGGCGGGGTATCCGTAGCCAGTATGGCCTGTACGTCCTCAATCCCGAACCGTTCACGCATCGAATTGATCCGCACGATACGTTCCACACCGTCATCGGGCTGCGGCTGTTCGAACAGGGCAAGAGCCTTTTGGCGGGCCTCGGCCTTGTCCTTGGGCGCAATCCCGTCTTCCAGCTCGACACAGACGATATCCGAACCAGACGCCAACGCCTTGGGAAACATATCAGGCCGCAGCCCCGGCGTGAAAATAAAACTCCGGCGGGGGCGCGGGATGCGTGCAGTCATTGTCATCACTTCCTTCCTGTCAGCCAGTTCCGGTCAGGCGATCCCATGTAGGGTTTTTGTTTCAAGATAGTCTTCCAATCCCATCAAACCGCCTTCGCGGCCATTGCCGGACTGTTTGTAGCCACCAAAGGGCGAGCCATAGTTGAATCCCCCGCCGTTGATGTGAATAGCACCGGCGCGGAGGTGGGAAGAGACGCGCTCCGCGCGGGCCGAGCTGCCGGTCTGAACATAGGCGGCAAGCCCGTATGGCGTGTCATTGGCCATTGTGATGGCATCGTCCTCATCTTCGAACGGGATGATCACCAATACCGGGCCAAAGATTTCTTCCTGCGCGATCCTCATCTCGTTGCGGACATCGGCAAAGAGGGTGGGCTGGACGAACCAGCCGGTTTCAAACCCGTCAGGTTTACCCAGGCCCCCCGACAGAAGGGTGGCGCCTTCGTCGATCCCGACCTGGATCATGGCCTGAACGCGGTCGTACTGAATGCGGTCAAACAGCGGGCCGATGTGATCGCCTTCTTCGGCGGGGTCGGCGACTGCGATAGACTCTGCCGCATGTTTTGCGATTTTCAGCGCCTCGTCATAACAGGATCGCTCCACCAAAAGCCGCGTAGGGGCATCGCAGGATTGGCCGGTGTTGAACATGCACTCCAGCACGGATGCGCTCACGCGTTCTTCCAGATCGCAATCCGCAAAAACAAGGTTGGGGGATTTACCACCCAGTTCCAGCGTCACCCGCTTGACCGTCTCAGCGGCATCACGCGTCACCGCTGTACCCGCACGGGTTGACCCAGTGAAGGACATCATCTGCACATCCGCGTGACGGGACAAGACAGAGCCAACGTTGCCCCCGTCGCCATGCACCACATTAAAAACACCTGCTGGATAGCCCGCCTCGTGAATAATCTCGGCATAGACCATGGCCGAGACCGGCGTGTGTTCCGAGGGTTTCAGAACGCAGGTGCACCCCGTTGCAAGCGCCGGAATGACCTTGAGCGCGATCTGGTTCATCGGCCAGTTCCACGGCGTGATCAGGCCACACACACCGATTGGTTCGCGAAGCAGAATATCGCCATTGGCAAGTGTCGTGCGCTCATCAAGCATCTCCAGCGCATCAATAAAGCCCTGGAGGTGGCCAATAGCGGCATCAGCCTGCGCATCGCGGGCCATAGAGATTGGCGCGCCCATTTCCATGCGCATGGCCTGGGCGAGATCCTCGATACGGTCTTCGGTGACCGCCTTCAGTCGCTGTAATAGCGCCAAGCGTTCCTCTTTGCTGGTTTGAGAGAAGCTGTCAAATGCGGATTTCGCCGCGGCAACGGCCCTGTCTACATCCTCGGCATTGCCCATGGCCACGGTGCCGATCTGTTCTTCGGTGGCCGGGTTCATGACCGGCATCGTTGCGTCCGAGGCCGGTGCAACCCATTGCCCGCCAATATAGAATTTCAGAAGATTATCCATTGATACCATGTCCCTATTCATCGTGCCTTGGCGATGGCTGTTTCGACAAGTGTGCGCATCTCGGAGATGCTGGCGGTGCGGGGGTTGGTGCCTGCCGCGCTGTCCTGCAAGGCCTTTTCGGCAATTCGAGCTGCGCAATCGGAAGGGACGCCGATCCCGCTGAGAGCGTGGGGAATGTTGATGTCGTCCAGCATCCGTTCAATCTCGGCAATGAAGGCGTCAACCGAGGCGTCCTGCAGGCCCATCGCATCGGCCATGCGTTTCACTTTGTCCTCCATGCCCGGCAGGTTGAACCGCAAGACCACGGGCAGGATAATCGCATTGGTCAGCCCGTGCTGCGTATTGAATTCGGCCCCCACCATATGCGAGATCGCATGCACATGCCCAAGGCCTTTGAGGAAGGCAATCCCTGCCAGACAGGACCCGGCCAGCATGCCGCCACGTGCTGCCATGTTTTCAGGCTCGCGCACGGCCACGGGCAACCACTTCGCAACCAGCGCCAGACCTTCCAACGCCAGACCATCGCAAAGCGGGTGAAAGCCCGGGACGCAATAGGCCTCGATCGCGTGCACCATGGCATCAGCCCCGGTCCATGCGGTCAGGTTGGCGGGCAGGCCAACCGTCAGCTCCGGGTCCAGCAGCGCCAGAGACGGCTGCAATTGCGGATGGCAGATGCAGAACTTCATCCCCTTGCCAGTATGGGTGACCATCGCCGTGCTTTCGGTCTCGGCCCCAGTGCCTGAAGTGGTGGGAATGGTGATCAAGGTTGGAAAAGCCTGATCAGGACCGATCTCCGCCGGTGGCTTCTCCCATTCAAAATCCCAAAGATCTATGTCGTTTCTAGCGGTCAGGCAGATGGCTTTGCCGCCATCCATGGCACTCCCGCCCCCAATGGCGATAATCGCGTCATGTCCGCCCGAACGAAAGGCCCTCCGCCCTGCACCGATCTCATCGTCACGCGGATTTGGCGAGATATCCGAGAATAGGCCTGACCCAAGCCCGGCCTCGGAAATAAACCCCTGCAATGGTTGGATAAAGGGTAGGTCACGGCTGCCTTTATCGGTCACGATCAACGGGTTGGACAGCCCAATAGCGGCGCAACGTTGCCCGATTTCGGACAGTCGGCCCGGCCCATAGGCAATGGGGATTGGGAACGTCCAATCCTGCGGTTCCAGAATGTCTGTGTCAGTCATGATATGTATTGCTTCGCTTGGTCAGATTGCAGGGCGTTCGGGGATGCTGCGGTCTACACCGCGCACAATGTTCTTTTCTTGGTCAAAGAACGGTGGCTGGACGATGTCGCCACTGTGCAGGCTGCCGTCCGGCAGGCGCATAGAAAGGGTGCGACCGACCCAATCGCCGGGTGCATTGAAATGCACATAGCCCACCCCAACGCCCAGAGTGGGTGACGGAATGCCGGCGGTGATCCGGCCGACCACGGTGTCACCCTCCATAACCACGCTGCCCGCAGCAGGGGTTTGAGTGGCGCATGTCAGACCAAACAGGCAGGACCGCGTATCCTTGCCCACCAGGGCATCGCGCCCGACGAAATCGCCCTTTTCCATATTGATAAAAGGGGCCAGTCCCGCCTCGTACGGTGTCATGTCCGGCGTCATGTCTGTCAGGTTGCCAAGGATGCCCCCTTCGATCCGGCGGATAGTCAGCGCACGGGTCGATGAGAATTCCATGCCATGTGGTTCCCCACAGGCCATCAAATGATCCCAGAGTGCCAGGTGATCGGTTTTGGCCCCGTCAGAGTAGACTTCGAATCCAAGCTCATTGGTGAACCCGGTGCGCGAGACATAAAGGGTCTGACCACCCAGATCAAAATAACCCGAACGGAAATACTTCAGGGTCTCGTCAATCGCCCCTCCGGACGCCGCTTTCATGATCTCAATCGACGTCGGCCCCTGAATTTGCAGCACTCGGCTGTGCGGGTCGGAAATGCTCACGTCAAAGCCTCCGGAATGCGCCATCAGCCATGCCTCGAACGGGCCATCGGCCTGAACGTACCAGAACCGATTTTCGCCGAGTTTGAACATGACACCGTCCATGAAAACACCGCCCTGAGGCGTGCAGGCGATGGCATAGTATCCGCGCCCTTCAGCCATGGTGGCGACCTTGCGGGCAAGTACTTTTTCAAGGAAGGGCACAGCGTCCGGCCCCGAGATTTCAATGGGCTTTTCGGGCACGTCAAAGATCAGCGCCTTCTGGCGCAGGCACCAGTATTTTTCGAGATAGTCTTCGCCGGTGAAGATCGGGAAGTAGCGCCCGGCATAGACGCCGCGGATCATTTCCGGGCAATCGGTGCGTTCGATAAAGGGGGATTCCTCAAAGCGGCGGGCGCTGATGGAAACGTTGTTTTGCAGGTCGGAGGCTTCCTGGAGGTTGCTCATGTCTTAATCTCTGGATCGTTAAGTGTGTTGGGTCGAATGATGGAAGGAGGCTCATGGGCGGTGACCTTGGGCGGCGCTTCGGTGAAAAGTTCAACCTCTATCAGGCAGGAATGCGCGCTCGGGCCCTGGCCTAGTTTCGAGGTGCCCTTGTCGCGAGTCAGGACATTGGGATTACCGTGTTTGCACAGGCCGTTTTCATCCGGATCATACCAGGCGCCGGTGCTCATCTGCACCACGCCGGTGCGTATGCCCGGGTCAATCACAACCCCGCCCAGACAGGCACCCCTGTCATTGAACAAGCGCACGATATCGCCATCCTTCAATCCGCGCATCGCGGCATCATAAGGGTGGATGTGTAGCGGTTCTCGCCCCGCAATTTTTTTGGCTTTGCTCACACCGCCATGATCAAGTTGCGAATGCAGCTTGTCGCGGGGTTGGTTGGAGATCAGGTGCAGAGGGTACGCATCCACAGCGCCAAGCCATTCATAAGGCGCGCGCCAAACCGGATGCCCGGGGCAATCCTCATACCCGAAATCGGCGACACTCTGACAGAAAATCTCGATCTTGCCGCTGGGGGTGGCCAGAGGATTGGCAACAGGATCAGCGCGGAAACCCTCCAGCATGATCATGGGCTTGGCCGGATCATCCAGCTTGAACCAGCGCTGCTTGATGAACTGATCATAGGGGGGGATTTCAATGCCCTGATCAGCACAGTTCTGCTGTGTCTGATCGTAAATCCAGCGTTGCCAGTCGGCTTTGCTGCGCCTTTCGGTAAAGGCATCTGCGACACCCATCGTACGGGCAATATCTGTGAAAATGTCATAGTCGTCGCGTGCCTGCCCATTGGGCTCGGTCAGCTTGGACATAGACACCACGTATGGATCGCGCGGGGTCATTGCCATGTCGTCGCGCTCCAGTGGCGTGGTGCAGGGCAGCACAATATCGGCATGTTTGGCCAGTGGGTTCCAGCACCATTCGTTGACAATAATCGTGTCGGGTTTCTGCCACGCCTGCCTCATCAGGTTCAGATCCTGATGGTGGTGAAACGGATTGCCCCCCGCCCACCAGACCAGCCGCGTGTCAGGGTATTCATAGCGTACGCCGTCAAAATCAAACGGCTCTCCGGGCTGCATCAGCAAATCCGTGATGCGCGCCACCGGGATAAAATCCTTAACCGGGTTCTGCCCCTGAGGAAAGGATGCCCCAGGGATAATCGTATGATTGCCCCCGATGAAGTTCATCGCGCTGTAACCAAAGCCAAAGCCCCCGCCGGGCAGCCCAATCTGACCCAACATTGCCGCCAGCGTGATTGCCATCCAAAATGGCTGTTCGCCATGATCTTGCCGGGTCAGGGACCAGCTGACCGAGATCATCGTCCGCTCGGCCGCCATGCGCCTCGCCAGCGCGCGGATTGTGTCCGCGGGAATTTCACAGATATCCGCAGCCCAATCCGCCGTCTTTGGTGTGCCGTCGGTGTCGCCCATCAGATAAGGCAGGAAGGCGTCAAACCCTTCTGCGTAGCGTTGAAGGAAGGATCGGTCAGTCAAACCGTCCATCTCGATCGTATGAGCCAGCCCCAGCATCAACGCCACATCCGTATTCGGACGCAAGGCCAGCCAATCGCCGCCCACATCATCCAGCACGTCGGATTTTAGCGGGCTGATGTTGACGAAATCAATGCCGGCCTTTCCGGCCGCAAGCAGGCCGTCGCGCTGGACATGACAGCCGGTACCGCCCTGGCTGATCTGACCGTTCTTCAGAGGCACCCCCCCGAAACACACAAAAAGCTGCGTGTGATCGCGGATCACATCCCAACTGGTGCAGGTATCCAGATAATCGCGGAAACTTCCAAGGATATGCGGCACCATCGCCTCGGCCGCGGCAAAACTATAGGTGTATTTTGAGCTGGTAAAGCCGCCGATGCAGTTCAGAAACCGCTTGAGCTGACTTTGGGCGTGATGGAACCGCCCGGCACTGGCCCAGCCATAAGACCCGCCAAAGATGGCCTGATTGCCATACGTCTTGCGCACCCGGTTCAGTTCCTGTGCGACCAGCGTGTTGGCTTTGTCCCAGCTCACTTCGACAAAAGGATCGGTACCGCGCTGGTCCGTCCGGGTTCCCGGCCCGCCCGTCAGCCAGCTTTCCCGCACCATCGGCGCATCCACCCGCGTGGGGCCGTGCTGTACATCCAGTATGCCGGGACCAATGGGCGAAGGATCGCGATCATATTCAAAGGCCTGCAATTCCTGCACCCGACCATTACCCACCCGCGCGCGATAGGTGCCCCAATGCGAGCTCGTCAATGGCAGATCGTCTTGCCGGGTCATTCGACACTCAATCCCAGTTCTTCCTGACGCTTGCGGCTCCAGGCGTGGGTCATGCGGTCGGTGATGATGGCGATGATCGCCATGCCGATCCCGGCGATGATACCGACCCCGAAATCGCCGTCACTGAGGCCGATATAGACGATCTGTTCAAGGCCATTGGTACCAACAAGAGCAGCAATCACCAGCATCGCAATGCCGTACATGATGGTCTGGTTCAGCCCCAGCATCATCACCGGCAAAGCAAGCGGGACCTTAACCTGCCACAGCATCTGACGGTTTGTGGCCCCGATCATGGTGGCGGCTTCGATAACGGTCGCAGGCAGGCTGCGCAGCCCGTGTTCGGCATAGCGGATGGCAGGGACAATCGCATACGCGATGATAGCCAGAAGGGCAGTGAATTCGCCGATCTTGAACACCATCACAAAGGGGATCAGCAGCACAAACAGCGGCATCGTCTGTAACGTGTCATTGAACGGGCGCACGATGGCTGAAACCGTATCGTTATGTGCGGCCCAGATCCCAATGGCTGTACCTGCGAGGAAAGAGATGAGCACGGCGATACCACAGAGGTAGATCGACAACATCGCCTCGGGCCAGATGCCGGTGACGACGATGAAGCCAAGCCCCAATGCAGTCCCAAGGCCCAGAGCGCGCCCACCGATTTTCCAGCCCGCCACGGCACAGATCAGCAAAAGCGCAGGCCAGGGCATTCCTGTGAGACCGAAATAGATCACGATGGCAAAGATCAGGATCGCAATACCGGCATTGACCTTGCCGCGGTAACCGGCCCATCCGGCCAGACCAGTCATGACAAGCGCATAGCCGATCTTGTGCGCAAGCGTCAGTTCAAATCCCCAGGTGAAGGGGCTGACAGCGCCCTGAAGGCCGATCTTGGCGGGGAGCATGACAAAGAAGAAGGCCAGTTTCTTGACGGCTTCGATCTCATCACGGAAATTGACCACCATATAGGTCAACCCGTCATTCATCCCCTTGGCGGGGCTGACTTCCCATGCGCGCGGCCATTCGTTCAGGTCACCAATGATCTGCGCCAGAACGAAAAACAGGGCAGCACCAAGCGCCGCGACAATCCAGATACGGTACTTTTGGGCAAAGCTTTTGGCGTCGGGGTCGTAATCCCCGGACCGGGCCGCAAGGCCGACAGTGATCCGGTCAATCACCATGGCCATCAGCGCAATCACCATGCCAGCCAGCAGGCTTTCGCCGAACTGGGCCTTGCGGATGGTCGACAGAACCTCCCAGCCGATATCGGCGGTACCGCCGATTATGGATGCGATGATCACCATGGAAAGCGAGGCCATCGTCGCCTGATTGACACCCAGAAGAAGCTGTCTGAGCGATGAGGGCACGCGCACCTGCCAGAAAAGCTGACTGGGCTTGGCCCCTGACATCAACCCGCTTTCGATCACCTCGGGCGACACGCCCCGCAGGCCCACGATGGTGTTGCGCACCATCGGTGGAAAGGAATAGAGCACGCTGGCAATCAGCCCGACCACCGTGCCAAAGCCGAAAAGCATCAGGATCGGCAGCAGATAGGCAAAGGATGGCACCGTCTGAAGCACGTCCAGCATGGGCATGATCGCGCGCTCGGCGCGGTTCGAAAAGAACCCCCAGACCCCAAAGGCAAAGCCCACGAGAATGGCCAGCGGCACCGAGATGGCCACCAGTGACAAGGTGTTCATGCTTTCGGCCCAGTAGCCGATAACCAGCATGTAGAGAATCGAGAACAGCGTGAACGCCGCCAGCTTCCACCCCGACGCCGCCCAGGCGATAGTACAAAACAGGAAAGCCGTCACCGACCAGGGCAACGCGTTAAGCACAAAACGCACCGCCTTGATCGGCCATTCCAGCGCCCAGGAGATACCGAGGAAGAACCAGCCAAGATAGGCGACGATCCAATCCATGATGGCGTTGAGCCAGTCGGCAATCGGCAGGATCAGATCCTTGGGATACTTGGCCAGCCAGGTCCATTCACCCTGAAGGGCAAGACACAATAGCGTCACGCCAATCACACCCAGCCAGTGCAAATCGCCACGGGTGAATTTGAACGGCATGCCCTATGCCTCCTCGGGTGCCGGAATACAGCCAGCGGCCAGTGCCGCCGTAAGACCGCGCGCCGTTGCAACACCAAGGACAGAGCCGTCTTCCCCTTCTACGACAACACCGCTGTTATTAGCGGCCAGTCTGGGCAGCAGTGTTTCCACCAACGTCCCCCTAGCGACACGTTTCAGCTCGGCGGTTTCTGAGGCCGTATCATCAAGTATATCTTCGGCGCGCAAAATACGTTCCCACGGGACGTCCTGTGTGAACTCGCGGACGTAACCGTCAGCTGGGTTCAGGATCAGGTCAATCGGGCGCCCGATCTGCACCACCGCCCCGTCGCGCATGATCGCCATGCGGTCGGCGATGCGCAGGGCTTCTTGGAAATCGTGGGTAATAAAAACAATGGATTTATGCAGCTTTTCCTGAATGCGAAGGAATTCGTCCTGCATCTGTTTGCGGATCAGCGGGTCAAGCGCTGAAAAGGGTTCGTCCAGGAACCAGACATCCGGCTCAACCGCCAACGAACGTGCGATGCCCACGCGCTGTTGCTGGCCGCCGCTCAGCTCTTTGGGGAAGTTGTTTTCACGGCCTTCCAATCCGACCAGTTCGATCACACGTTCGGCCTGTGCATAGCGCTCAGTCTCGGTGACCCCCTGCAGTTTCAGCGGAAAGGCAATGTTATCGATGACATTGAGATGCGGCATCAGACCAAAGCTTTGGAACACCATGCCCATCTTGTGACGACGAATGTCGATCAGCTCGGCATCGGATTTCTTCAGCAGGTCTTCGCCATCCAGCAAAATTTCCCCTGCCGTTGGTTCAACCAGCCGGGAAAGACAGCGCACGATGGTTGATTTGCCGGATCCAGAAAGCCCCATGATTACAAAAATTTCACCGGCGTGAACGTCAAAACTGACATCTGCATTTGCGACGATATGGTCCGCATCGCGAATGGCATCTGAATGTTGGACGGCGTCAGTTACACGCCCCTGCGTACCCTCGAAGAACTGTTCGGGTTGCCTGCCATAGACCTTCCAGACGTTCCGGCATGACAGTTTTATGTCACTATGGTCATTGGTCGGGGTCTTCATCTGATGCTCCGGATCGAAGGGCTGTATTGCGTCTCAATTGTATGGATCATGTCACGCGTGATGAAACCGTTGCCGGTTTGGTCAGATGTGGCAAACGAAATCTGTTTGGTGATCGGGGCGGCCAGTCAATAAATCCGCCCCGATCCAAAGCAATGCATCAATAGGGTTACTGCATTGCCTCGTCGATCCAACCCTGCCACTTGGCCTCGTTTTCGGCCAGCCATTCAGCAACGACCTCGTCGAGATCGCGGCCCTGATTGTCCACGGCCAGGATTGCGGCATTTTGTTCTTCATTGGTCTGAGAATAGAGCGACAGCATTTTGTAAGCGGCGGGCCACTTCTCCTCGAAACCACCCCAGACGACCTTTTCGACGCTAGCCTGTTCAAACCCGCAGGCAGTCTCGCGATCCTGATTTTCTTCGATGCAGGCCTCGTCTGTCGGGTTCCACTCAACCCAGTTGAGATCCAGGTCGGCGAAAATCCAATGGGGCTGCCAGATCATCATCAGGATCGGGTCACCCGCAGCATAGGCTGATTGCAGTTCGGCCATCATCGCGCCTTCGCTGCCACCCGCGACCGGATTGAATGGCAATTCGATCCCGGCCACAACATCGCGTGACCGCGTACCCCAGTCAGCCGGGTAAGTGATCAGACGGCCGTTCGGGAATGTTTCAGCCGAGGCAAAGGCCTGGGCGCAATCATAAAGCGCCTGATAGCTTGGCAGGCCAGGACATTTTTCTTCCATGTAAGGCGGATAGATCCAGCCTTCACGCGGTTCCAGCCCCAGATCGCCCAGCACAACGATATCCCCTGCCTCAACAGCCTTGGGGTACAGATCACCAATATTGTTGGTCCAGACCTCTGCCTGGAAATGCAGATTGCCCTGCGCCAGCCCCGCATGCTGTGGCAGCGCGCCCGCACTGACATATTCAATGTTGTAACCCATCTTCTTGAGCAACTCGCCAGCAATTTTTGTCGATACATGCTGGCCGGTCCAGTCATTCATAATGACCTTGATGACGTCATCGTTTTCCGGAACGTCAGCCGCAATGGCCGCGCCTCCGGATACAAGCAGAGCGAGGGCAGCGCCTCGCGCGGCGTTCAGAATACTTTCCATGTTTCCTCCCGGTTTTCAGATGTGATGCACGATTTTGTTTTCAGCGCACATTCATCCTTGGTCTTATTGTTCCAAAAACTTACCATTAGAAAGTTTTTCGTGTCAATGGTTGAATCTTTTGGGTTTTGCCGCCACAATCAGATGTGAGATGCAGTTTAGTTTAATGAGGTTTTCATCAGATGCGATCCAGTTCCATTCGAGCGATCAGACGCGCCGAGCTATCACGCGCAGCCTTTGAGGCAGTGATTCGATATGGATTACGCAAGACAACACTGGACAAGGTGGGCGACATTGCAGGTGTGTCGAAAGGCGTTGTTCTGCACCATTTCAAAGACAAAAGCGCGTTGCTTGAGGCGGTGTTTCGCAGATCAAACTCGTTGCTCAGCGAATCCGTCGTCGAGCTTTATCGCTATGCAGAAACCCCTTACGAGCGGCTCTGGGCAATTATTGTTGCCAATTTCTTTGAAACGATCTTCAATCGCAGGGTCTGTCAGGCATGGGTCTCTCTGATCTCGGAAGTGCCGCATAACCAGGAATGCCAACGCGTCCAGATCGCCAATAACGAACGCATCAGAAGCAACCTGATGCACGAACTGAAACATTTCTTGCCAGAAGATGAAGTCGCACAGGTAGCGCGCCACTTGGGTGTTCATATCGATGGCATTTGGGTGCGCGCCGGCCTGTTGCCCGACCCTATCGAAACCAGTGCAGCCGTCTCCGAGATGGAATATGCCGTTTCAAAACTGCTGCCCTTTGACGAAATCAGCGCCGCAAAACACAAAGAAGCCCGCAAGAAGATCGAAACGATTGCGCAAATTGCGCTGGGCTCCAAGGCGTTCCAAGAAAAATCCTTGCGGGTCTAACGGGCTGTCAAATGCGCCTTGCGCGCGGAACGCAGTGACAAAAGCGGGTCCAGCATGCTCGCCCCTGTGATCAGGATTACGCCAGTCAACTCGCGCATGCCAAATGGCTCTCCGGCCAACAGGGCCACGGAAACTGCCCCGACAACGACTTCGGTCATGAACAAAAGGCCGACCAGGCCAGGACTGAGGAATTTCGGCCCCCAAAGGGACGCATAGGTTCCGGGCAAGATCAGCAGGACCATGAAAACCAGCAGCGTCGGCAACGCGGGCAGGGTCTGGGCGACACTTGGGACATGGTGAGAGGCCAGCAAGACCGCGGCACCAACCGAAAACACCAATGACCACTGAAAGAACCCAACTGTCAAATCGATGGCCGAATGATCGCTTTTCATGCGAATGCGTACCGCCGCGACTGCCCACAGGATGCCGGCGCACACTCCGAGCCAGTCGCCGATATTTTGTGGAACCGGGAACCGCACACCCAGTCCGAATATGGTCAACATGCCGGCAATCGCCAGTGCCATGGCGATGATGCGGGTCGGTGTAATCTCATCGCCCAAAACAACTCGCGCCAGGATCGTCGCCCAAACCGGTGTGAGGTAAAACAGCAATATAGCGCGCACAACCTCGGTGTAGACGATGGAGGTTGAATACAGCAGCAATGCCCCACCCGAGAGTATTGCCGTTATCTGCAATTGAACCCCACCCTGACGAACATGCTGCCATCGCCACAGGGTGACAGGTAAAAGGCATATCGTCGGGACAAGAAAATAGACAACCGTGATCCACAGCCCATGCAAGCCGGCGTCTTCGAGTATCCTGAGAGGGATCCAGAACAATCCCCAAACCGCCCCGGCATAAAGACAGGCAAGTTTGGCTTTGAATTCAACAGGCGCGCTCACGGAGCGGCCCCTGCCGTTGCAGGGCGGGCGTTAAAAAATAGCTGCACAGGAAACCTTCAGCGGACGGTGATTTCTCTAACTAACCATTGGTAAGTTTATTGTCAAAAGGTAAGTTATTCTTTATAAAAGGTAGTCAGGGGATGCGCAAAGCAACCGTTCATGGACCACAGGATTCGCTGCTGGGTTCGTCACCACGCCAAGGGAAGACCGACATGGAATTTGATTACATCATTGTGGGCGCGGGATCAGCGGGCTGTGTCCTCGCCAATCGCCTGACCAGTGATGCAAAAAACCGGATTTTATTGCTAGAAGCAGGCCCGGACAATACCGCGCTTTCCCTGAAAATGCCCGCCGCCGTCTTGTCGAACCTGAACAGCACCAAACACAATTGGGCCTTTCAGGGCGAACCCGAGCCAGAGTTGAACGGACGCCGTATTCAGCATGACCGAGGCAAGGCCATAGGCGGATCTTCGTCGATCAACGGAATGGTTTTCATCCGCGGACACGCATTGGATTACGAAGGCTGGCGTCAGGCTGGCTGCAAGGGCTGGGGCTATGCCGATGTACTGCCCTACTTTAAGCGCATGGAAACCTATGGCGGTGGCGCAGATGCATATCGGGGGGGCACAGGCCCGCTCTACGTGCACCGTGCTGATCCCCAAGACCCGCTAACACTGGCGTTTCTCAAAGCCGGGCAAGAGGCTGGATACCCCGCCACCGACGATGTCAGCGGTTTTCGCCAAGAAGGCTTCGGCGTCTCCGACCGCACCGTTTTCAAAGGCGAGCGGTGGAGCACAGCGCGCGCCTATCTTGACCCCGTGCGAAAGCGATCGAACCTGACAATCAAGACGCAGGCGCAGGTTCAAAACCTGATCTTTGACGGGACCAAGGCCGTGGGGGTCGCTTATACCGACAACACCGGGACTGCGCAGACCGTGCATGTGCGAAAAGAAATCATCCTCAGCGCAGGCGCAGTTGGGTCACCCCATATCTTGATGCTGTCTGGGGTTGGCCCAGCTGAGCATCTTCAGGATATGGGCGTTGACGTGCTACACGACCTGCCCGGCGTGGGGCAGAATCTGAATGACCACCCCGATTTCGTGCTGAAGTATAAATGCAAGCAACCCGTTTCTTTTTGGCCCAAGACAAAGCCGCTGGCCAAGCTTGCGGCTGGGATTCAATGGATCACGACACGCAGTGGCATCGTGGCATCCAATCTGTTTGAAGGGTTGGGCTGCATCCGGTCCGGGCCGGGTGTGGAATATCCCGATTTGCAGATCATTATTTCACCAATCGCGGTTGATGACGCAACTTGGGAACCGCTTCAGGAACACGCCTTTCAAATCCATGTTGGCCTGATGCGCGCACACAGCCGGGGCAAAATCGAACTGCGCTCGTCTGATCCCAGTGATCCTCCGAGCATCTTGGTGAATTATCTGAAGGACGCTCGGGACCGCGAGTTGATGCGCAAAGGCATCCGGTTGGTCCGAGACCTTGTTGATCAACCTGCGTTTTCTAACCTCAGAGGGGATGAGATTTTTCCGGGCCACGATGCCCAATCGGACGAAGATCTTGATCAGGCTCTGAATGCGCACGCAACGACACAATGGCACCTGTCCTGCACGGCCCGGATGGGTGCCGCGACCGACAAGGGCGCTGTAGTTGATGCCAGTGGACGGGTGCACGGTCTGTCTGGACTGCGGGTGGTCGATGCGTCGATCATGCCGTTTGTCACCAACGGCAACACCAATGCCCCCACCATCATGCTGGCCGAAAAACTGAGCGATGACATACTGGGCCGCGCGCCGTTGCCCCGGATAGAAACTGACGTCTGGCGCAACACGGAATATGCAACCTGCCAGCGATGACTGGCTTTCATCCCACAATGGAGTGACCTTATGATCGGTTATGTAATGGTAGGAACCAATGATCTGGACCGAGCTGCTGCGTTTTACGATTCTATCCTTGCCCCGTTGGGTTTGATGCAAGTCGAACGCGTGGAAACCTTCTCCGCCTACGCCCCCGTGGCCGCGAAAGACGCAATTGAATTCTACGTCACCACGCCATTCGATCAGCGCCCAGCGACGCCCGGTAACGGTATGATGATCGCGCTTGCCGCCCCGTCCATTCAGGCCCTTGAACAATTTCACACAGTTGGTTTGCAAAACGGTGGTACCGATGAAGGCGCCCCCGGCCCGCGCGAAGAAGACAGCGACATATGCTACGCCTATGTCCGCGATCCGGACGGCAACAAGATCTGTGCCTTTTGCTTGGATCCGCAGGATTAGGCAACCGATGAACGACCTTCCCGCCCTCGACCCAGCCCGCATTTTCCCGACCTATGTCGGCAGCAACGAACTGTCGCCCTTTTATCCCTGCTATGCCAACGACCAGACCGTGTTGCGGCTGGCGGCTGGCCGCTTCTTTGCCCATTACAACGGCGATGATCCGGTTGCGGGCTACTGGGCCTTACGCAAACACGCGGCCCTTTATGACGTGCCCGAACGCCCGGTCGCGATTTCTGGGCCCGATGCCGTGCTTTTCCTTGAACGCATCCTTGCGCGCCGCATCGCCAATATGAAACTGGACAGAGGGCGTTATGCCGTTGCCTGCACGCATCAAGGCGGGGTGTTCATGGATGGCATCCTGTTCCGACTGGCCGAGGACCGGTTCTGGTTCGTGCATCCCGATGGCGATCTGGACACGTGGCTTTTGGCCCATAACGACGGCTTCGATGTCACCGTCAGCGATCCGCATTCCCGCGTGTTGCAGATCCAGGGACCAAAGTCCTATCAGATCATGCAGGGCGCGTCGTCGGGCGCCATTACAGAAGACCTTAAGTATTTCCACGCCGGCTTTTTCGATCTGGGCGGTCAGCAGGTCTATGTCTCGCGCACCGGCTGGACCGGCGAGTTGGGCTATGAAATCTACACGCTTGGAGAAGCGACGGATTGCCCCCGGCTGTGGGATCATCTGATAGCACATGGCGCGCCCCACGGCATGGTCTTCAGTTCCATGCAATCCATGAACACCCGCCGTATCGAGGCCGGCATTCTGGACAGCGGTAGCGATTTTGACAGTACCATGAACCCGTTCGAGGCGGGGCTGGAGCGGTTTGTCGATCTGGACAAGGAGGGCTTCATTGGTCGCGACGCAGTGCAGGCCGCCTCCCCCGGCACCCGGCTCTATGGTCTGCGCTGCGATGGTGTCATCCCAAGTGGCGGCGATGTGATACTGGACGGCAACGCGGCTGTCGGAAAGGTCACGACCGGCGCGCAGTCACCTTATCTGGGCTGCGGGATCGGATATGTCAGGTTTGATGAGCCCGGCGATTGGCACGGACGACAATTGACCCTGCGACCCGCCCGGTACGGTGAGGCCAGCTGCGACATCGTGGAGCTGCCGTTTTACGATCCGGACAAACGCTTGCCGCGTGGATTGCCCCTGGAAGAGCCCCCCGGCTAGACGTCAGCCACCTGCACATCACTCGGAGCGATAGACACATGTTCCCCGGCGAATGGTCCGGGCGACGCGCGTCTGGCTCAGCAGCTCGGGCCGTGCCACCGGATTGTGCGTCAGAATGGCAAAGTCAGCCAGTTTGCCGGGCTCGATAGACCCGCGCTCGCCTTCCTGAAATACCTGCCAGGCAGCTGTGATTGTCTGGGCCTTGAACGTCGAAAGCACCGAAATCCGCTCATCTTCGCCCAGCACCCGCCCCGTTGCCGTGCGCCGGTTCACCGCGCAATGGGCCAGATGCAGGGGCCGCGTGGGCGTGACCGAGGCATCATTGTGGATTGTAAAGGGAACCCCCATTTTCTCTGCTGATGCCGCCGGAGAGATGCGCTCTGCGCGTGATGGCCCCAGAAAGGTATCGAAATGGCGGTCCCCCCAAAAATGGATATGCGCCGAAAAGAAGCTAATCGTGACGCCCATGTTGGCCATTCTGTGCAGTTGATCGTCTCGCAGGACCTGCCCATGGATCACGGTATGACGGTGGTCATCCCGAGGATTCGTTGCCAATGCGTCGGATATCGCATCCAGAAACATATCTGTTCCAGCGTCTCCATTGCAGTGACAATGGATCTGTAACCCCATGCCATGCAACTTCGTGACGTTCTCGGCGAACTCTTCTTCGTCGCAATAGGGCATGCCAGACGGCGCCGTTGGGTTCGAGGGACGGTGGTAGGGCGTTGTCAGATAAGCGGTCTGCAATTGAAACGCCCCATCGGTGAACAGCTTGCGCGGACCCAGTGAAAAGTAAGGTGTGTCAGGCCAGTCCAGATCAATCTTTCCCTGCGACAGGCCGGGTTCCAGCGCCGCTTCGGGTAAAAGAACGAGATCAATACCCGGGTCATGACCCTCGGGCAGCCCGGCGAAGTGTTCCAGAAGACGTTTGGAGGCCCATGCATTCTGGGCAAAGGTCACGCCCTGTGCCAGATAGTTATCGCGACAAGCATCGAACCCCTGCCAGAACCGTGCGCCATCAATCAGAAAGTCTGTCGCGCCCAGATCGCCCATCGCCGAGATACCTTCGATCAGGCCTGTCAGCGCGCCGGTCTGGGGATCGCGCCCAAAGCGCCCTCCAACCGGATCGGGCGTGTCCGCAGTCAGGCCTTGTGTTTCCAGCGCCAGTGAGTTGGCAACGCCGTTATGTCCCGACGCGTGGATCACCCAAATCGGATGATCGGTTGAAACTCTGTTAAGCTCGGCCAGCGTAGGCATGCGGTTTTCTGCGATTGCAGTATTGTCGAACAAAACCCCCATAACCCACTCGCCCCCGGGTGTTTGCGCGGCTTTTGTAGAGAGACGATCAAGCGCCTCGGCCATTGTGGAACAGTCCCCTCTTGGTGGTGCTGCCAGGTCCACCCGAAACAGCGCGATAAACCCGGGATCAGGGAAATGCCCATGCGGGTCGATGAATGCGGGGATCAGACATCGCCCCCGCAGATCGACCTCTTCTACAATCCGGTCCGGCCCGGCACGCAACTCGGCCTCGTCGCCGATCGCCAAGATTCGGTCACCACCGGTCAAGACCGCCTGCACCTTAGGCTGGTCGTCGTCCATCGTCAGAATGTCACCGTTAAAGTAAAGGGTAGTGGATCGAGACATGGGTCAGGGGTGCTCCGGGCCGGAAACAAAAAATTCCGCGCCAAGGAATGGCGCGGAATTAAGTTTTACAAGTCTAATATCAGACCATCCACCAACGTTCCATGATCCGCCGGCCATCAAAACCGCGCACCCAAGACACATCGCCATGGGCGATCTTGTCGTTGCGGGCATGAACCGAGTTGCCGAACATCGGGATGATGCTGCCACCGTCATCACGCAGCAGTTCTTGCATCTCGCGATACATCTCGCCTCGCAATTCTTCGTTCAGCTCGGCCCGGGCCGATTTCAACAATTCATTGAACCGCGGGTTATCCCATTGCGACTCGTTCCACGCCGCGCCCGGTGCAAAGGCTGTGGACAGCATCGCGTCCTCGGTCGTGTACCCACCCCAATAGCTGGCGCTCCAGGGCTTTTTCATCCACACATCGGACCAATAGCCATCGTTGGGTTCACGCACGACATTGATGTTGATCCCTGCCTTTTTGGCCGAGGCCTGGAACAGCACGGCCGCATCCAGCGCCCCACCAAAGGCGGCATCCGACGCGCTTAGGTCGACAGTGATGTCACCTAGCCCGGACTTCTGCCAGTGATGTTTGGCCTTGTCGGGATCATAGCTGTTCTGTTCGATATCGCCCGCGTGGTAACGATACGACGGTCCGATCGGGTGGTCATTGCCGACAACACCGTGACCGAACAGAATCTTATCGACAATCTCCTGCCGGTCGATGGCGAACTTCAAAGCCTTGCGCAGATCGGGATTGTCGAACGGTGCGATCTCACTCATCATCGGGAAAGTATAGTGCAGTGGGCCAGCGCCTTCTTCGATGATCACGTCAGAGCGTTTTTCAAGCATGGATAGCGTTTTCAACTCCACGCTGCCGATGCAATCGACCTCGCCGGTAATCAGCGCATTCGTCCGTGCCGATGAATCCACGATCGACATCAGGTCGATCGTGTCTGCATGCGCGGCCCCTTCCTTCCAGTAGTTTGGGTTCCGCTCGAACTGATAGATCTGCCCGGGTTGTTCATTCTTCAGAATGTATGGGCCCGAACCACCACCGGTCCAATCGATCCCGCCATCCTTCGATGGGTAGATGGTGAACAATGCCTCGTTGAAGTTGTACGGGAAGTCCGCGTTGCCCTCGGACATCGTAATGACCAGCGTATCAGAGCCATCGGCCTTGATCTCGGTGACAGTCTCCAAAAGCGGTTTGCCGACCGATGTAGTATCTTCACCTCGGTGATAGTTGAGCGATGCGATCACATCGTCGATGGTCATCGTCTTGCCGTTGTGAAATTCCACATCCGTGCGCAGTTTGAACGTCCAGACCGTCGCATCAGGTGATGACGACCATTCCGTGGCCAGCGACGGCACCAGATTGCCAGAGGCATCCACCTCGGTCAGGGTGTTGGCGACGCCGTAAACGGCCGTCCACTGGATGCCGTTGGTGATCGTTGCCGGATCAAGCGTGTCGGAGGTCGAGCCGTGCGCCATGGCCAATCGCATATGGCCACCTCTCTTGGGGGTCGAAGCATGCGCCTTGCTGAAAAGGCTCGAACTTGCACTCAACGCCATCCCAAGAGCTGCGGTTCGACCCATGAATTCGCGCCGCGACATGCGGCCCTTTTCGATCTGGCCAACCAGCCATTGCGCGTGTTTGTCGCGATCGTTCATTTTTTACTTCCTCCCATGTTGTGACGCGCGTTTGCAGTTCACGCGCGGCAGGGGACAAGCAGCCCCATTGCCAAAAAACCTACCATTGGTCAGTTTTGTAAGTCAATGTTAATTTTATAGACGATAAGTTCGTTTTTACTGGTTTCGGCGACAACCAACAATTAGATTGCGCTCAAAGAAGGAGCAGCAATTGACAGTGCCAGGGCATCTCAGCACGGAAGCTCGGCGTATTCTGAGCGAAGAACAGAATGCGCCGTCCAATCGCTCGGCAGAAAACCTGCCGGCGTTGCGAGCAAAGACAAAATCTTTCATCGCACCCGCCGTCGAGCGGATTTTGGAAGCTAACAGTGTGATGACAAAAGGCATCATCATCAACGGCGTGCCTTGCTTGGAAGTGAGACCACCTGAGCTCACGGCGCCTTGGCCCATTCTTTACGGTTTCGGCGGTGGATTCGTTCAGGGCAGCCCATTTGAGGATTTGACAATCGCCGCACCACTCTGTGCGATGACAGGCGCAAAGTTGGTTATACCAAACTATCGTCTGGCGCCGGAGCACCCTTGGCCAACTGCAATCGACGACGGTTTTGCCGTTTACCAGGCACTTTGCAAAAAACCATTCGCGATTGTCGGGGAATCTGCGGGTGGCAACCTTGCCCTCGCACTGATGCTGCGCGCCCAAAAGGCGGGCCTGCCTTTGCCCGGTGCAGTTGCGCTAATTTCTCCATGGTGCGATCTTGACACTTCCAGCGATAGCCAGGCGTTCAATGATGGGCGGGATCCGTCCCTTACCACGCAATGCTCCGAGGCCGCGGCAAGGCATTATGCCGGGGATAACGATATCACAAACCCGGACATTTCCCCGATCTACGGAGACTATAACTGCAGTTTTCCGCCATGCCTCATCACGACAGGCACGCGCGATCTGTTGCTTAGCCTGTCAGTTCGACTGGCAACGGTCCTTCGAGAGAGTGGCATCAATGTAGATTTGCAGGTCTGGGAAGGCCTGTGGCATGCCTTTGAATGGGATGACCGCATTCCAGAGTCAAATAAGTCCCTAAGTAACATCGCAACATTTCTGGCAAGGCATTTTATTCAATGACTCTGACTGATCTTCTCTCAACGGTGTTCGAACGGCGATATCGCCGTAAGATACATGGGGCAATTGATGGCCGTCCCATTGCCGAATTGGCAGATGCATTGGTCGGATCCACTGGGGAAGTCTCTGGTCTGGCGCTTGCAGAGGAAATCTTGTTGCGGTTCGAGGCGATGGACGACGACACGAAGCTCGGGTTTTTTCGCTACCTTGCCACTGCAATGAACATTGATCCGGAAACCGTTCGGGCCACCCTGCACGAATATGAAGAAGGCCCATCAAAAGCATCCTACCGCGCCTTTGCTGCAGCGGCGGAACCAGCCCGACAGGAAATGGTTCGACGCTTGAATCGAGTTCCAGGTGCCACGGGTGCGCTGGTACGTATGCGTGCCGATCTCCTCCGGCTCGGGCGGGGAGAGCCTGACCTTGAGGCATTGGATCTGGATTTCCGGCATCTATTTGCCAGTTGGTTCAATCGCGGTTTTCTGGTGTTGCGCCCGATTAACTGGGAAAGTCCGGCGCATATTTTGGAGAAGATTATTGCCTATGAGGCGGTGCATGCCATCGATAGCTGGGATGATCTGCGTCGCAGGCTGGAACCAACAGACCGGCGTTGTTTCGCCTTCTTTCATCCCGCGATGCCCGACGAACCGCTGATCTTTGTAGAGGTTGCTCTGACCAAGGGCATTCCGGTATCAGTACAGACCCTGTTGGCGCAGGATCGTGAGGCCATGCCCGAAGAGGAGGCTGATACGGCGGTTTTTTATTCGATCTCCAACTGCCAGCCCGGGTTGGCCAGCATTTCGTTCGGGAATTCACTGATCAAGCAAGTGGCATCGGATCTGGCGTCGGAACTCCCGGAGCTCACGACGTTCGTCACTTTGTCCCCCATCCCCGGCCTGACCAGATGGCTGGAGAAGGAAAACAACGAATGGGACGACGATCAACCGCAACGGATGAAGGCGCTGGCCGCCCATTATCTGCTTAATGCCAAGGGACAGGACGGCCTTCCGTTCGACCCAGTCGCGCGCTTTCACCTTGGAAATGGGGCGTTTGTCCATGCGGTGCATGCGGATGCTGACACTTCGGATAAAGGCCGAACGCAGTCTGGTGGAACCATGGTGAATTATCTCTATGACCTATCCAAGGTTTCTCGGAACCACGAAAATTTTGTGACAACCAAAGAGGTAGTGGCAACCGCGGAAGTAAAAACTCTTGCCGGTACCGCCACTTACTCACAGACGCAGGGAAGAATTTCCAATGGTTAACCCTCTTTATGATGGCCTATTCGGACGACACGCAGGGAAGACGACGCCATTCCTGCATCTTCTGGACGAGTCAATCATCACGCATCAGGACTTTCTCGGCCGCGCCGCCCAGATAGCCAATGTGATGCAACAACTTGGCTTGAAACCCGGTGATCGTGTCGCCGCTCAGATCCAAAAGTCACCGGAAGCCCTGGCACTGTATGCGGCCTGCGTACAAGCGGGTCTCGTATTCCTGCCACTGAATACCGCCTATACAGTCAATGAACTCACCTACTTCATCGAAAATAGCGGCGCCTCTCTGATTGTCTGTGACGGCCGGAATAAAGCGCAGCTTGCACCAGTGGTAAGCAAGCTGTGCGCAAAGGTTGAAACCCTGAATGCGGACGGAAGCGGCTCGCTTAAAGCCAAGGCGCAAGAGATGCCCACCACGTTTGCAACGGTTGACCGCTCCGAAAACGACATTGCCGCATTTCTCTATACATCAGGAACCACAGGGCGATCGAAAGGTGCTATGCTGACGCAGCAAAATCTTCTATCGAACGCGCTGGCGCTGGTTGAGGCTTGGAAGTTTACCGCAGACGACGTCTTGCTTCACGCCCTTCCAATCTTCCATACTCACGGTCTGTTCGTGGCAACCAACGTCACTCTGGTAGCCGGTGGCAGCATCATCTTTATGCCGAAATTTGATCTCGATGTGATGGTCGAACGTATGCCCGAGGCGACAACCCTGATGGGTGTTCCAACATTTTACACGCGCTTGCTGGAAGACGAGCGTTTCAACCTGGCATCGACCGCGCATATGCGGCTGTTCGTGTCTGGTTCCGCGCCACTGCTGGCGGAAACTCACGTTCAGTTTGAAGAACGTACGGGGCACCGCATCCTCGAACGATACGGTATGACCGAAACCAACATGAACACCTCCAACCCCTATGACGGGCATCGACGTGCAGGAACGGTGGGCCTGCCGTTGCCAGGGGTCGAGGTCAGAATCTGTGATGCCGATGGCAATGAATTGCCTCAAGGCGACATTGGCGAGATCGAAGTGCGCGGCCCAAATGTCTTCAAAGGTTACTGGCAGATGCCTGAGAAAACCGCCGCCGAACTACGCGAGACAGGGTTTTTCATCACCGGTGATCTGGGGCAAATTGACGAAGATGGCTATCTCCATATTGTTGGGCGCAACAAAGATCTGATCATTTCCGGTGGATACAATATCTACCCCAATGAAATCGAGCTGGTGCTGGATGATCAACCCGGCGTTCTGGAAAGCGCGGTTGTTGGTGTGCCCCATCCCGATTTTGGCGAAACCGTCATTGGCGTGGTGATCGCCGAGCCGAGCCAATCACCTGATCTTGACGCAATGATGGATGCCGTACGTGTATCACTTGCCCGCTTTAAACATCCGCGCAAACTAATCCTGCTGGATGAATTACCGCGGAATACGATGGGTAAAGTTCAGAAGAACATTCTGCGAGATCATTATAAAGTCATGTTCGCGCCCGCCTGCCCCGAGATTCGCTGACCCGTGCGGCGAAAGGTCAGTTTGGAATCCCGCAACAATGACCGATTTGAACGACTGCTTCGCTGACAAATGCTGCAGAGCCAAGCGCGCACCGCTGCATTTGCGAACAAATGCTGCGTCAGCAATAGCTGCAACGGCATCAGACCGGTTTGTCCGCATTGCCGGCATCCGGGACTCTTATTGGTCTATCGGTGGTATCCGCAAAAAACGAGCGCCTATAAGCCGCTCTTCTAGCTTCCTCGCCTGTAAGCAGTCGCTGCTGTTTCGGTAAATTTGGATCGGGTTTGAGCAGGTTCGACCGCGATTGTCTTTCATGACAAAGGAAACACCTCGCTTCGACGGTAAAAACTCAGGCTGATACGCAGGATGCAGGTTTTTAAGCTTCCTTATCAGCGCGGTTCTGAATTGAGGTGACGAGACAGGCAGTTGAGAAGACATGTTTCAGCATAAGCGCCTACACAAGAACAAGACAACTGCAGCTTGGTCTGCTTTTCAGCAACTCGTGACCGTACGACCTATTAAGCCTGCCGGATACCGAAAATCGCACCGACGTAATACCGACAAAATACCGACGTTATACCGACATGGGTTTTTCAGCGTTTTCAGTGAATTAACCCGATTCTCCCACAGCAGGCTCAGAAACTGAGTATTTCGACGGTCGAGAATATCCCGCAGAACGAACAGACCGCCAATATCTGATGTTGGGCTTTAGCCCACCACCAACCGCTCTCAGCTCTCCACCGTCCGCGCGCTCAGCTCCGGGCCCGCATCCGTGCGATTCAGCCGTTGCTGCCACATCTGTCCCAGGTCCAGCATCTCGGCTTTCAGCAGATCGCTATGCCGCGCCAGCCAGTCGGGGATCGCGCCGAATTCGACGATCCGCGCCTTGCCCTTCTGCACCGTCACCACCGGCCAGTCACCGATCAGCGCGTTGTTGATACCAAAGATATCCCGCCCCCACCATTCCGCATGGCCAAAGGCATGGGTCACGTGGCCCAGCTGTTTCATCGCCGCCAGCACCGAGACCGGATTGACCGTGCCTGCCTTTTCGACAGCCGCATGCCAGATGTCCAGAATGGCGGCATATTCCCAGCTCACCGCGCTCCAGCTGCCGGGAAAGCGGTTATTGTATTCCTCGTAGAACACATTGGGTTGATTGAAGAAAAACGCCTTTTCCCTAAGCGCCGGATCATCGAAATCCGGGAATTGAAACACCACACCTTCCATGAATTCGCGGCTGGTTTTCTCAACCAGCGCCTCGTAATGGTCCAGCGTGCAGGACAGAATCTGCCCCTGATAACCTTGGCGATAAGCATATTCCGTCATCGCATGCACCATCGGTGTATAGCTGGTGCACCAGCATAAAATATCCGGATTTTGGTCCAGCATCGGCTGCACGATCGCGGCGGCATCGCCGCCCTCAGCGGGGTATTTCACCTCGTGGACAATTCCGATCCCCGCCGCCTTGAACGCCGCGCGATAGGTAGCCAGCGACGGCAATCCCATACCGTCGGTCTGTGTGCACATTGCCACGGTCTTCAACCCGGGTCGCGTGCGCGCCAGCCACTCCACCCCGGTGACCACATAGATCGGATGTACCTCGCTGGGGGCAATCAGATAGGGCGTGTCGGGGGAAAGGTCGCTGGGCAAAAGGGTCGACGTCAGGATACGCCGATCCCCCAGGAAATCGGCCACAGCGGCAAAGCTGTCCCCGCCCAGCATCATCATCAGCTTGATCTCATGTTCCTGCACCAATTGCATCGCACCATCGCGCGCCTCAACCGGGTCATCGCCGCAATCATACGCATGAATTCGGATCGGATACCGCCGCCCACCAATCAGCAGGCCACCGGCATTGTTCAGCCAGCTTTCCCAGATTCGGCAGCCATGTAATCCCGGCAATCCCCAGGATTCGACCTGCCCCGACAAGGGCGCCAGAAAACCGATGTCGACGGTTTTCGCCATTCCAACGGACAATCTGGGCAAGGCCCCCGATATCGCCAAACGCTGCGCAAAGCTCGAAGATTCCATGATTTCTTCTACACCCTTCTGTTATCTCACCCAATCAATTTGCCACCGCATCCCGATTATTGTTGACATATTGGTACAGTATTTGGCTTACTAAAAGGAACCAAAAGTACCAAATAATAAAATTTGGTTCATACCAATCGCAGGGAGAACATCTGAATGGCCAAGAAACGCGTTGCAATCATCGGGGCCGGTCCGTCCGGTCTGGCTCAGCTTCGGGCATTCCAGTCCGCCGCCAAGAAGGGCGAAGATATCCCGGACATCGTCTGCTATGAAAAGCAGTCCGACTGGGGCGGCCTGTGGAATTACACTTGGCGCACTGGTGTCGATGAGGATGGTGAGCCATGCCATTGCTCGATGTATCGCTATCTTTGGTCGAACGGCCCGAAGGAGGGTCTGGAATTTGCCGACTACACGTTCGACGAACATTTCGGCAAGGAGATCGCCAGCTACCCGCCGCGCGCGGTCCTCTTCGATTATATCAAGGGCCGGGTCGAAAAAGCTGGCGTGCGCGATTGGATTCGCTTCAACAACGTCGTGCGCGATGTACGCTTTGATGACGCCAGCGGTAAATTTACCGTCCGCGCCCGCGACAGTAAGGCCGACAGTGAAACCGAGGAAGAATTCGATCACGTGATCGTTGCCTCGGGTCATTTCTCAACGCCGAACGTGCCCTATTACCCAGGCTTCGAATCCTTCAACGGACGGGTGCTGCACGCGCATGATTTCCGCGATGCCCGTGAATTCAAGGACAAGGATCTGCTGATCCTCGGCACTTCCTACTCAGCCGAAGATATCGGCTCGCAATGCTGGAAATATGGCTGCAAATCCATCACCGTTGCTCACCGTACCGCTCCGATGGGGTATAATTGGCCCGAAAACTGGCAAGAGGTGCCCGCTCTGGTCAAGGTCGAAGGTCGCACCGCGTATTTCAAGGATGGTACCAGCAAAGAGGTGGATGCGATCATCCTGTGCACGGGTTACCGTCATCACTTCAATTTCTTGCCGGACGACTTGCGCCTCAAGACCGCGAACCGTCTGGCGGCGGCAGACCTTTATAAAGGCGTCGTCTGGAACAAGAACCCCGCAATGTTCTATCTTGGCATGCAGGACCAGTGGTTCACCTTCAACATGTTTGACGCCCAAGCCTGGTGGGTGCGTGATCAGATCATGGGCAAAATCGCCCTGCCCGACGCCGCGACCATGGCGGCAGATCCGAAAGCCCGCGAAGCTGCCGAAGACGCGCTTGAGGATGATTATGCCTGCATCCGCTATCAGGGTGACTATGTACAGGAGCTCATCGACGAGACTGATTACCCCAGCTTCGATGTCGAAGCGGCCAATCAGGCCTTCTTTGCCTGGAAGAAGCACAAGAAGAAAGGAATTATGGAATTCCGCAACCACGGCTACACATCGCCAATGACCGGCAAGCAGGCACCGCCGCATCATACGCCTTGGAAAGATGCGCTGGATGACAGTCTCGAAGCCTATCTGCAAACAGAAAAGCAGGCGGAAAACGCCTGACTTGCCGCCACTCCGGTCGCTATCTCCCCTAGGGCCGGGGTGGCACCCTTCCTGGACTTACGCCCCGGTTGCACCTTCTGCACCGGGGCGTTTTTTATCTGACAGCTAGTGGTCCATTCGCCTCAGATCAGTGCGACAAATGCTGCCGGAAGCGCCAGCATACCCGAAACAATAAGCGCGACCGAAATTCCAAGACCTTTGAACATCCTATTCCTCCATGAGATGAGTTTAATAACCTTCGAGGAACTAGCCCGGATACGCCCGGTAAGGATGTGGCAGCCCGTCGCATCAAACCGGTTCCAGAAAATAACCACCATCAGGGTGCACCCGACTTGGAAATAATTGCCGCTGCCGGCAGCGGAACAGGATCAGGCCGAAAATCACTCAAAACCCGCTGTCGACGCCACGCGACACAAAGAGCGACGGTCGAAATTTCCTCGCCGAAATATATCACTATATTTCCGGCGGTTATCCAAAACCACATCCATCCGTGAAAACGTCATTTGCCAAACGCGAGCTTATTGTCTAAATGCCCCCCTTGTTCACACCCCGTGAGCGCCGGTCGCAGCCTACCCGGCTTATAAAACAAGGACCTGACGATGAAGACACTTGTCATCTGCTCCGGCGGATTGGACTCGGTTTCGCTTGCTCACAAGGTGGCGGCGGAAGCTGAGCTTATTGGCCTGATCTCGTTCGATTATGGCCAGCGCCACCGCAAGGAGGTCGACTTTGCCGCCCGCGCCGCAAATCGGCTGGGCGTGCCGCATGACCTGATCGACATGCGCCATATCGGCAAGCACCTGGGCGGGTCGGCCTTGACCGACGATCTGGACGTGCCCGATGGACATTATGCCGAGGACAACATGAAGGTCACCGTGGTGCCCAACCGCAACGCGATCATGCTGGCGATTGCCTTTGGCATGGCGGCGGCGAAGGGGGCCGATGCGGTGGCCGCGGCGGTGCATGGCGGCGATCATTTCATCTATCCCGATTGCCGCCCCGATTTCATCGACGCCTTTCAGGCGATGCAGGACAGGGCGCTGGACGGCTACGCCAGGGTCACGCTTTACACGCCGTTCGTGCATATCCCGAAATCCGCCATCGTGACCGAGGGCGCGAAACATACCACGCCGTTTGCCGATACATGGTCCTGCTACAAGGGCGGTGACCGGCATTGCGGGCGCTGCGGCACCTGCGTCGAGCGGCGCGAGGCGTTTGACATCGCGGGCGTGGCCGACCCCACTCACTATGCCGATCCGGATTTCTGGAAATCGGCGGTAGGGGCGCATTGATGTACCGGATCACCAAGGAATTTCACTTCTCGGCCAGCCACCAACTTTGCGCCCTGCCCGACGATCACCCCTGCGCCCGGATGCATGGCCATAATTATATCGTCGAGGTCGAAATCAGCGCCGACACCCTCGATGAAAACGGTTTCGTTCTGGATTACCGAGAACTTGGTCCTTTGAAACGCTATATCGACGAGGAACTCGATCACCGACACCTCAATGACGTCTTCGGGCATGACATGGTCACCTCGGAACGGCTGGCGCGGGATATCTATGACTGGTGCCACACGCGGTGGGACCAGGTCAGTGCCGTGCGGGTGTCGGAAACCCCGAAGACTTGGGCGGAATACCGGCCATGACCCGGCTGCGGATCGCCGAAATCTTTGGCCCGACCATCCAGGGTGAAGGATCGGTCATCGGCGTGCCGACCGTGTTCGTGCGCGCTGGTGGCTGCGACTACCGGTGCAGTTGGTGCGACAGCCTGCACGCGGTCGACGGTGAGCACCGCCACGAGTGGGCCCGAATGACAACCGAGGAAATCTGGACAGAGATAAAGAAGCTTTCCGACAGCACGCCCCTGACGGTTTCACTTTCGGGCGGAAACCCGGCCATTCAGGACTTTGGCCCACTGATCCAATTGGGCAAATCCCACGGCTACAGCTTTGCGATGGAAACCCAAGGCTCGGTCGCGCGGGCGTGGTTCAACGAACTCGCGCCACTGATCCTCAGCCCTAAACCCCCATCATCGGGGGAAGAGGTGGATTGGAGTGACTTTGATGCTTGTATCAACGCTGCAGGTGTGGCCGAGATCACCCTAAAAATCGTTGTCTTCGATGACGAAGATTACCTCTGGGCCCGCGATGTCGCCGCGCGCTACCCCTCGCTGCCGCTTTACCTGCAACCTTGCAACCACACGCCGCCTGATGCCGACAGCGACGCGATTGACATGGCCGGTATCATGGACCGCTATGAGTGGCTGATCGAGCGCACATTGGCTGATCGCTGGTTTGCCCCCCGTATCCTGCCGCAGCTGCATGTGCTGGTCTGGGGCAACAAACGCGGCGTCTGAAACAGGAGTTTCCCATGTCAAACCAGAATATCTACCAAAACCTCACACAGCTGGGCGGCAAGACCGAAATGCCCAACTCTCCGGAAGAGGCGGTGATGGAAAAGGTGCCAAACCCGCAGGCGGGCACGGATTACGCGGTGCGTTTCACCGCGCCGGAATTCACCTCGCTCTGTCCGATGACGGGCCAACCTGATTTCGCTCATATCGTGTTGGATTACGTGCCTGGCGACTGGCTGGTCGAAAGCAAATCGCTGAAACTGTTCCTCGGCTCCTTCCGCAACCACGGCGCCTTTCACGAGGATTGCACCGTCACCATCGGCAAACGCTTGGTTGAACTGCTGGAGCCGAAATGGCTGCGGGTCGGCGGCTACTGGTATCCGCGCGGCGGCATCCCGATCGACATCTTCTACCAGACCGGCGAACAACCGGCAGGCGTCTGGATTCCCGATCAGGGCGTTCCCACCTATCGCGGTCGGGGGTGAGGCCGGTAGCTGAACGTAAATTCAGCCTGCATAACAGGAAAAAATGCTGAAATTACAGCGAACAACCACAGTGCTTGCGCTGACTGTGGCAGGGTGGGCCTCCAAACAAAGTGGCAACCAGTTGCCACGCATTTGGGCCTTTATTCAGAAACAGTCCTGCTTCTTTTGTTTTGTCTAAGTCCCGAATAGCTCGGCTCAAACCCGCATAGGCATGACGACATAGACCGCCGACGTATCGTTGCCTTCTCGCATCAGGGTTGGGTCTCCGGCGGAGTTGAAGAGGAATACGGCGTTTTCGCGGTCAACCTGGCTGGCGATTTCCAGAAGGTATTTGGCGTTGAAGCCGATTTCCAGACGCTCATCCCCATAGGCCACGGCCAGTTCTTCTTCGGCAGCGCCGCTATCAGGCGCGTTTACCGACAGGATCAGGCGATCCTCGTCCAGCGCCAGTTTCACCGCACGAGACCGTTCCGAGCTAACGGTGGCAACGCGGTCGACAGCCTGCGCAAACTCGGCGGCGTCCACCTCCATCTTGCGAGTGTTCCCTTGCGGAATGACGCGAGTGTAATCGGGGAAGGTGCCGTCAATTACTTTGGAAGTGAGTGTGATGTCGGGGGTGGCGAAACGGACCTTGGTCTCGGACACCGACACGACAATTTTCATGTCATCATCTTCCAGTAGCTTGCGCAGCTCTCCCACGGTTTTGCGCGGAACAATGACACCGGGCATGTCGGCGGCACCTTCGGGCAGATCTGCGTCGATGCGCGCCAGACGGTGGCCATCGGTGGCAACACAGCGCAGCTGTTTGCCGCCTTCGGCCTCGGCCACATGCATGTAGACGCCATTCAGGTAATATCTTGTTTCCTCGGTGGAAATCGCGAATTTCGACTTATCAAACAACCGCCGCAGATCTGGTGCCTTGGCCGAGAAGTTGCAGGCATATTCCGAACTTGCCATGACCGGAAAATCTTCTTTCGGCAACGTCGCCAGATTGAAGTTCGACCGGCCAGCCTCGACCGTCAGGCGCCCAGACGTACCATCATCGGCCAACGTCACCAGCGCGCCATCGGGCAGCTTACGCACGATCTCGTGGAGCGTGACCGCGGAAACGGTGGTGGCTCCGGCACGTTCGACCTGGGCGGGGGCCTTGTCGACCACCTCGATATCCAGATCGGTGGCGCGGAAATTCACATCGCTACCTTCGGCCTCGATCAGGACATTGGCGAGGATTGGAATGGTGTTGCGGCGTTCGACCACGGATTGTGCCTGGGATACTGCTTTGAGCAGCGTGCCACGTTCGATGCTGAGTTTCATACCCTTGCTCCCTGTCGAGGTGCCGATCTGATGCCGGAAGGGCAAGGTAGCAACTTACGTCTTCGGCTCAAGCCCTTAATTCTCGTTTTCCGCTCAAATGGTCAGAGGGTCAAGGGCACCCCGCCCAAAGACGTGTCCGGGCGGGGGAAGCGTGGTGAAAAGGACTCAGCTTTCCAGGGTGCGGCGCAGAAGTTCGAGGTCTTCGGCGATCTGGCCGTCCTGTGCACGCAGTTCGTCGATGCGTTTGACACCGTGCATGACGGTGGTGTGATCACGCCCACCAAAACAACGGCCGATTTCCGGCAAGGAGCGACTGGTCATCTGTTTGCACAGATACATCGCCACCTGACGCGGGCGGGCAAAGTTACGCACGCGCTTGGGGCCGATCATGTCCGAAAGGCGGATGTTGAAATGATCCGAAACCTTTCGCTGGATTTCCTCGATCGAGATCTTGCGCTCGGACGCGCGGAGCACATCAGCCAGGCAATCCTGGGTCAACTCCAGCGTTATCGGTTGCTTGACCAGCGAGGCAAAGGCATAGAGCCGGGTCATCGCGCCCTCAAGCACGCGGACATTGGTACTAATCCGGTGGGCCAGGAATTCCAGTACGCCCTGATCCATATGCAGGTCGGGGTATTGCGCGCCGAACTGTTCGACCTTGGATTGCAGGATGCCAAGGCGCAATTCGTAATCCGTGGGATGCAGATCCACCACCAAACCGCATTGCAGGCGCGACTTGATCCGGTTTTCAAGATTTTCAATCTCACCCGGGGCGCGATCCGCCGAGATGATGATTTGTTTGTTCTGATCGACCAGAGCATTGAAAGTGTGGAAGAACTCTTCTTGGGTGCTATCCTTGCCGGCGATGAATTGTACATCATCGACCATCAACACATCGACCGAGCGGAAGACCTGCTTGAAGTCCATCATCTTGCGGTCGCGCAAGGCCTGAACAAAGCGATACATGAACTGTTCGGCCGACAGGTAGACGACATTCAGGTCAGGCCGACGGGCCTGAAGCTCCCAGGAGATGGCGTGCATCAGGTGGGTTTTACCAAGGCCAACGCCACCATATAGAAAAAGCGGATTGAACGTGACAGGTCCGCCTTCGGCGACACGTTTGGCGGCGGCATGGGCCAGTTCGTTCGGCTTGCCGACCACGAACGTGTCAAAGGTAAAGCGATCATCCAGTGGGGCGGCGGGCATCAGGCTGTCATTGCCGTTGCTGACAACGGACTGCAGGGCGGGCTTGGCTAGCGCGGCCGGTTTGATGCTTGAGTTGGCTGCGACCTGAAACTTGATACGGCGGATATCGGTCGACACCGTATTCATCTGATAGAGGATCAGATCCCCGAAATTATGCGATACGTAATTACCCAGAAAACTTGTAGGTACACTGAACGTCGCCACACCATCGGCAACATTTTCCAGTTCAAGCGGTTCGATCCAGTTCTTATAATTATTCGATCCAACCGTTTTCAGGAGTTCCTTTTTAAGTTCGCCCCATTGTTCCTGTGTCATACTTCCCCGTCTCATACACTTTAACCTGCCCGTCCCCGGCACAGGTACTCCCCGACATTTTTGCGCAGGTACTCCCCGACCTGCGCCGCTCTGCGATCCAGCTGAGACAACCGGAACAAACCTCTCCTGCCCGGTTACAATCAGTAACCGACGAAAAGACCTTTGATCGGACCTGTCATACCGCAGCAACATGACGAAAATCAGGCACCGCACCCAAGAGGCGCAGGGGCTTTTATCTGTCATGTGTTGCGGTACAAACCTGTAAGACATGGCCGGGGTTTCCCCCGAGCGAACCCACCAATCTTATCCCCATAAGACGGTCTGGATTCGTTAGCAGCCTGTCCCCCCAAGCATGAATCGCAAGATGAAACTAACAAGTCAGAGAGGGCTCGGGCAACTACTCTTCTTTCTTGACAAGCGCTTTGGGCAAAAAGAATCTGTTGCGCTGTGTCAAAGGTGAGACATTAAAAAAGGCGCCGGACAAAGCGGCGCCTTTTGCGATCAATACCTTAGACAGGCTTCTTCAGCCGATTGCCTTTACCCGGGCTGCGAGGCGCGAAATTTTGCGTGCAGCAGTGTTCTTGTGGAAGACGCCTTTGGTGACACCGCGCATCAGCTCTGGTTGAGCGGTACGCAGCGCAGCAGTTGCGGCATCTTTGTCACCCGAGGCGATCGCCTCTTCGACTTTGCGCAGGTGGGTGCGAATGCGCGAACGACGCGCCTTGTTAACGGCAAAACGCTTTTCGTTCTGACGTGCCCGTTTCTTTGACTGTGCCGAGTTGGCCATTTGAATCTAACCCTTGATCTGGTTCAGTGACTATTGCGGTGCGCGTGCATATCCCGAACCGGGCCCCAATCTCTCGGGAGTGATTCTTGCCTGAGCGGGCATCACGCGCATGTATGGTGGCGCTCTATAGGGAAGTTTATCAGTGTTGCCAACCCAAAACAGCCCGGCACAGGTCAAGCGGGATGCCTGCCACGTCAATGAGTTTTTCCTCATCTCCGGCAAGCCCCTCCGGGCATCTGATTTCCCAAGACAACACACCCTTTCTATAAGAAATGCCTCAATGGGATATTGTATAGTTGAAAGTCCGGCGGATCATTGGAATTGATCGGAGCAAAATCCGCAGATCCATTTCTGATTACAGTCAGGAGATCCAACGTCGCCGCGACGCCAGCCAGAAATCTTTGAGTGTCCGAAGTCGTCAAATTCGCTACCTTGTTCTGATCCGACCGAGCTTGCCTCTGCTTGAGTCCTTGGCAACGCAGCTCTTGCGATCATCTTGTGCAATGCCTGCCGCGGCACCCGCCAATGTCGCTTTTCAATATCGCATTGCTGGTGCAGTCTTGCAGGAATGACACCGGATGATCTTGTACTGACGCCTACGGGCCTGCGTTTCCAAGGGCAGCGATTTCCCTGTTCCATCGGGCGTGGGGGTATCCGGTCTGACAAGCAAGAGGGGGATGGAGCGACACCGGTAGGGACGCATCGGATTGTTGCTACGCTGTATCGCCCGGACCGGATGGCGCCTCCCGCGACCTGGGCTATACCGATCCGGCCCGGCGATCTGTGGTCAGATGATGTGGCGGATGCGGCATATAATCTGAAAGTGCGCGCGCCCTATGCTCACAGCCATGAAGTTCTGCGCCGGGCCGATCCACTATACGATCTGATTTTGGTGACAGATTGGAACTGGCCCCACGCAGAAAAAGGGCGTGGATCGTGCATCTTTATCCACCAATGGCGAAGACCCGGTTTTCCCACGGAAGGCTGTGTCGCCTTTCGCCGGGACCATCTGCACCGGATCGCCCGGACGATCTCACCCGGCACGCGTTTGATTGTGAGACCCTAGTGGCAACGCGCTGGTTTCGCCCATCCTACGGTTTTGACCGCAACAAGTTCGAAACGCATTACTGGGTTTGATCCATACCTCTATGCACCGTAATCGCGCGCACCGAAAATTGCGCTGCCGACACGGATATGGGTAGCGCCGAGCGCAATTGCACTCTCAAAATCGCTGCTCATCCCCATCGACAAGCCAGTCAGCCCGTTGCGCTCGGCGATCTTGGCCAGAAGCGCGAAATGCAGGCTTGGTTCTTCGTCAACGGGTGGGATGCACATCAAGCCCCTGACCGGCAGATCAAGGCCGCGGCATTCGGCCACGAAAGCATCCGCCTGCGCTGGCATCACCCCTGCCTTCTGATCTTCCTCACCGGTATTGACCTGCAAAAACACGTCCGGGCAATGGCCGGTCTCATCCGCCAGACGGGCAATGGTTCCGGCCAATTTCGGGCGATCGACTGAATGTATGGTCTGGAACAGCTCAAATGCCTGACGCGCCTTGTTGGTTTGCAATGGGCCGATCAGGTGCAGATCAATGCCCTCATAGGATTTGCGGAAATCCGGCCATTTGCCTGCGGCCTCCTGCACCCGGTTTTCACCGAAGATACGGTGGCCCTCGTCCAGCACGGCCTGCACGCGGTCATTGGGTTGCACCTTCGATACGGCGATCAGGGTCACGCTGCCCGGATCGCGGCCAGCGTCGGTTTCGGCTTTGCGGATACGGGCGGTGATGTCAGAGAGGCTCAACTTTCAGGTCTCCGGTCAGGGATCGAACAGCCGGTCAATCGGCGCAGAACAGGGATAGACCGAGTGGGCACGGGGATGCAAACTGTCTTTGACGTCGGCGGTCCGACCGCCGTTCCCGCATGAGCGTCAGCAAACACCTTGCCCCACTGTCCCGCGTTGGATAGTAGGGTTAAGGAAACAGTTCCGGATGGTAAGATGATCCACTTGCGTTTGAAGAAAATCGGCCTGGCGCTGGCATGTGTACTGATGGTTGCGTCCTGTGGAAGCATTCGAGACAGGTTCTCGGGCGGCAGCAGCAGCGCGGATGATACGGGCGAAGAAGCCGCGCCGGTCAATCGTGTTGGCGGACCGCCCCGGAAGCGCCAAGTTGGAACCGGCTCCAGCTTGCTCGATGCGTTCAAAGACAGCGAAGCAAACGTCAAGGTCAACCGTTTCTTGTGGACCGCGTCGCTGGACGTTCTGAGCTTTCTGCCAATTCAAACCGCTGATCCGTTTACCGGCGTGATTTCAACAGGTTATGGCCGCCCACCCGGCGGTGGACAGGCTTATCGGGCCACTGTTCTGATAAGTGATCCGGCGCTGGATGCACGGTCGCTTAAAGTGGCACTTCAAACGCAGCGCGGGCCGGTCAGCAATGCAACGCAGCGCGCGGTCGAGGATGCGATTCTAGCGCGGGCGCGGCAGCTAAGGATTAACGCGGGCCGCTTCTAAAGCCCGCGTCTTTTCTGAAAAGCAAATCTCTACATCAGTCAGACTGGCACGAATGACTTTGTCGTGTTGCTGTACTGTTCGATTCCGCCTTCGCCGATGTCATGCCACAGCCCGTGCAATGTCAGGTGGCCACTGTCGACGGAGGCTTTGACAAAGGGGAAGGTCATCAGGTTTTCCAGCGATACCAAAACCGCCTCTTTTTCCAGCGCGGCGGTGCGCTTTACCGGGTCCTTGATGTTCTTCACACGCTCATAACCCGGGCGTAGGATATCCATCCAGCGACCCACGAAAGATGATTTTTCTTCCAGCTCGGGGGCGTTGCCGGAACACATGTCGTGGCAACCCTGAACCCCGCCACATCCCGAATGTCCCAGCACAATCACATGGGCTACCTTTAGAGCGGTCACAGCATATTCGACCGCAGCCGACGTACCGTGCTGTGCACCATCGGTGACGTAGGGCGGTACCAGATTCGCGATATTTCGGTGCAGGAAGAACTCGCCTTGATCTGCGCCAAAGACCGAAGTGACATGCACGCGGCTGTCGCAACACGAGATCACCATCGCACGCGGATGCTGACCGGATTCGGCCAGGCGGCGATACCAGGCCTGATTTTCGGCATAGGAGGTCGCTTTCCAACCGTGAAAACGTTGGATCAGATAATTTGGCAGTGGCATGGCATGTTTCATCGTCATTCCCGCTATCGCTGAACGTTTCGCTCGTAGTTATTAGAAATTCGAGAAGAATTCGAGAGAGAATTTTCCCGGCACGAAACGATTTGGGAACTGCTTTCATCGATAGTCATCTCAGCTATGGGGGCGGTGAAGCAAAAGGTGAGAATGTGGAACAGGTGACTTTGCTGAGACAAGATGAAACGGTTCGGGTAAATCCCGACCGGCTGGAGGAATTGTATCACCAGCTGGGCGAGGCCGGAGCTGAAGATGTCGTGTGCCGTGCCCTTGAAGAACTGGCAGCGCGTTTGTCGCACACCGAACGGTGTTACCGTGAAATGCGTCATGGTGACATGCGCAAGAGCGCACGTTCACTGGTGGCGATTGCCGAACAGATTGGCATGTCCCTGCTGGCGCAGGTCGCGCTGGATGTCACCATCTGCATCGACGCAGGCGACAAGATTGCCCTTTCAGCCACCATGGCGCGTATGCTGCGCATCGGTGAGCGTTCCTTGACCGAAATCTGGGATTTGCAGGACCTTTCCATTTGATGACTTGAAGGTCGCGCACAGACCGATAGGCTGGGTCAGGAAATGACCCGGCAAAAAGGCTTGCGCGATGCCCCTTACTTTTGCTTCTGACAAAACGGATGCCCGGCCCCTGCATGTAATTGCGACAGACAGCCTTGAAGGCTGGCTGGAAACCCAGTCGGATTTGGTTTCTGCCTGGGTGAAGAATGCTGGCTTTTCGGGGGCATTGGGCAGCACTTTGCTGATCCCGGATGAGGACGGCGCTGTGAACATGGCGCTGGCCGGATATGGCACGACATCGGCACGAGCGCGCGGGCGGTTTCATCTTGCCGCTGTGGCGGCGAATTTGCCCGAGGGCGCCTACAGGTTGCAAGGTCTTGACCCCGAACGCGCCGCCGAAGAGGCGTTGGGCTGGCTGCTGGCCGGTTATGCCTTTGACCGCTACAAGGATCAGAAATCGGCCAAGGCCCGACTAATTGCGCCTGCGGGCGTCGATGCTGACCGGTTGGAGATCATCGCCGCGGGTGAGGTGCTGACGCGCAATCTGATCAACACGCCTGCGGCGGATATGGGGCCGGATCAGCTTGAGGCAGCATGCCACGATCTGGCCGCGCAGCACGGTGCCGAGATCAGCGTGATCCGCGGAGACGCGCTGCTGGAACAGAATTTCCCCATGATCCACACGGTGGGACGTGCCGCTGAACAAGCGCCCCGACTGATCGACATCAGTTGGGGCGATACCGGACCCGCGCTGACGCTGATTGGCAAGGGCGTGTGTTTTGACACGGGTGGGCTGAACCTGAAGCCCGGTGGCAGCATGGGGTTGATGAAAAAAGATATGGGCGGGGCCGCGACAGTGTTGGGGCTGGCGCATATGATTATGGCACTGGGGTTGAAGCTGCGATTGCGGGTGTTGATTCCGGCGGTTGAAAACGCGGTCAGCGGCAATGCCTTTCGACCCGGCGATATCCTGACCGCCCGCAACGGCCTGACGGTCGAGATCAACAATACGGATGCCGAAGGTCGCCTGGTGTTGGCCGATGCGCTGGCTCTGGGGGCCGAGGATGCGCCAGACCAGATGATCTCGATGGCGACACTGACCGGCGCGGCGCGTGTGGCAGTGGGGCCTGACCTGGCACCTTATTATACCGATGATTCCGCAATGGTGGCAGCGCTGGAAATGGCAGCCGACCGCGTGGCTGACCCGGTTTGGCGGATGCCGTTTCATATGCCCTACGAGGCGATGATCGAGCCGGGGATCGCCGATTTGGACAATGCGCCCAAAGGCGGTTTTGCCGGATCCATTACCGCCGCGCTGTTTCTGCGCCGCTTTGCCGGTGAGGGATCATATACGCATTTTGATATCTATGCCTGGAACCCGAACGCTACCCCGGGCCGTCCCAAGGGCGGCGTGGGCATGGGCGCGCGCGCATTACTAGAGGCATTGCCAGAGGTTATGGGACTATGAGCGACCGTCGGCTGACACCCGCCAACGAACGTGTCGCGGCAGAAACCTTACGCGGTTCGGTCAAGGCCGCAACCTATGCCAAGGGGGTAGCGCGTCAGGTATCAGTACCGGTGGCAGACCTGCTGCGCGCGCCGCACGGCAGACGGGAGCGTCAGGCGGTGAGCGGAGAAAATCTGACAGTATATGAGGATCGCGAGGGATGGTCTTTTGTCCAACTCAGCCGGGACGGCTATGTCGGGTATGTATTAAGCGAACAACTGTGTGCGCCCAAGAAGATGACCCATCGGGTCCGCACGCGCATGACACATCTATATCCCGAACCGGATCTAAAGTCGCATGAAATAGCGGCATTAAGCCATATGAGCCAGGTAAAAACACTTGGGGAAGAGGGGCGGTTTGCCAAGGTCAGCGGCGGCTATGTGCCGCGCGCGCACCTGTCGGCGCTAAACGATTTGGCGGATGATCCCGTATCCGTGGCCGAAACCTATCTGGGCACGCCTTACCTTTGGGGCGGAAACTCGGGTTTTGGCATTGATTGTTCCGGTCTGGTGCAGGCGGCGTGCCTGTCATGTGGTCTTCCCTGCGCGGGTGACAGCGACTTGCAGGCCGATAGCTTGGGCGATCCCCTGTCCGAGAATGCCCCACTAAAGCGTGGTGATCTGCTCTTTTGGAAGGGTCACGTGGCCTGGGTTTCAGACCCCGAGACATTGCTGCATGCAAACGCATTTCACATGGCAGTCGCATATGAGCCGTTGCATGATGCGATCAATCGAATCGAGGCGCAGGGCGAGGGCCCGGTGACTGCGCGAAAACGTCTGGGAGGACAATCATGAGCGATCCGTTTTTTCACCCTGTTTCGGGATTTGATCTGCCACGATTTGCCGGAGTGCCGACCTTTATGCGGCTGCCCTATGTGCCAAACGGGCACGAGCGGTTCGGCGATGTGCAGATTGGTCTGATCGGGGTGCCGTGGGATAGCGGTACAACCAATCGACCCGGACCACGGCATGGACCCCGGCAATTGCGCGATGCGTCAACCATGATTCGTGCTCAGCATGCGATCAGCGGCGCACGACCGTTCGAAGCTGCCAACTGCGCCGATCTGGGCGATGTCGGACCGAACCCGGCGGACATCATCGACAGCATGGAACGGATCACAGCGTTTTACGATGCAGCGCTGGCTGCTGGGATAACGCCATTGACAGCAGGCGGGGATCACCTGACATCATTGCCGGTATTGCGATCGCTGGCCAAGGTGCACGGACCGATGGGCATGGTGCATTTCGACAGCCATACCGACCTGATGAATTCGTATTTCGGCGGCACGATCTATACCCACGGCACGCCGTTCCGCCGCGCTGTGGAAGAGGGGCTGCTGGATCCGAAACGTGTTGTCCAAATCGGCATTCGCGGCACGATGTATGACACCGAGGATCGCGATTTCGCTGCCGCGAATGGCATCCGCCTGATCCTGATCGAAGAGTTTCATGCCCGCGGTGTCGAAGATGTAATGGCCGAGGCGCGCGCAATCGCCGGCAGCGGCAAGACCTATGTCAGCTATGACATTGATTTCGTCGACCCGACATTTGCACCCGGTACCGGCACGCCCGAGGTGGGCGGCCCAAACAGCTATCAGGCTATCCAGGTTTGCCGCGAGCTGGCCGGGCTGAACATCATCGGGGCCGATATGGTCGAGGTGTCACCACCCTTTGACGCGTCGGGCGGGACCGCGTTTCTGGGCGCCTCGATCCTTTTTGAATTGCTCTGTGTGATGACTGGACAGTCTGGCGATTGACCGAATGGCCGTGAATACGGACGAGCCAGAATACTGGCGATCGGCCCAGCAATGGGTCGATTATCAGGATTTGTTGGATTTGCTGTTGCAGCCAGTGTTGGACCGATTGCTGGTTGAGGCCGAATTGCAACCAGGTCAGCGGGTACTGGATATCGGTTGCGGCACTGGTGCCAGCACGATGGCTGCAGCGCGGCAGGTTGGCGAGACAGGCCATGTGACGGGCGCGGACATTTCCGGCCTCATGCTGGACCATGCCCGCAAGCGGACGGCGCAAGCAGGACTCGACAGGATCAATTATATCGAAGGGGATGCGCAAACCCACGGCTTTGCCGAGGCGGGTTATGACCATGTAATCTCGCGTTTTGGCGTGATGTTTTTCGCCGATCCCGTTGCGGCGTTTCGCAACATCTTGAAGCCGTTGAAGCCGGGCGGCCAGATGGTGTTTCTGGCCTGGTCCGGTCCCGCGCAAAACCCCTGGTTTGCGATCCCCGCCCAAGCGGCGATGGACGTGCTGGGCAAACCCGAACCCTCTGATCCGCGTGCGCCGGGGCCAATGGCCTTTCAGGAGCGCGATTATGTCGACAGCATCCTGAACAATGCCGGGTGGCACGCTGTCGAAATATCAGAGATCGCGCTGGAACTGACACCTAAAGGGTCGGTTGCCGATATTGCCGCTTTTGCGACTCGGCTGGGACCGGCTTCGCGCATCATCAAGGATAAGGGTGGCACCGAAGCGGATACAAAGCGGATCGAAGAAACGGTGGCAGAAAATATGGCGGCCTTTGATACCGAAAAGGGCGTACGGGTACCGGCCATGCTCAATCTGGTGCGGGCGCGGCGCTGATTATTTGACGTCCAGACGCAGAAAGGTAAGGGTCTGTTCAAGCTCAGCCTTGTCCTTGAGCGAGGTCGAGATCACCACTTTACCCCGCTGATAGCGGCGCAACTCGTAACTGTCAGGATGGTTCACATCGGTATCTTCTGGCAGGGATTTGACGCCACGAACACAGACCGGAATGAGGCGGTTCAGGACATCGAATACCGCTGCGGCACCCGGCGCGCGATAATGGAATTTCCAAGTGCAAAGATAGGTTTGCATCCCGGTTTCGTCGCGCGAAAGATCACAGCTTTCGACCTCTCTGAGCAGATCATCGGGTTTGCCATCGGCAAAGTCTGATTGCGCCAGCCCGACAAGCGTTTTCAGTGCGGCGCAATTATCGGCAAAGGCCGGTCCGGGGATGAGCAGGAGGCATATCAATCCCGCACGCAGTTTCATTTGACGGCGCGGATCAGTTTGCGTTCCAGCACGCGCAGCACAGTCCCAAGATTCGAGCCACGTTTGAGCACTTGCCCTTCGGGACCGATCACTGCGTATTCACCTTGTCGCAGACGCAGTTTCGGGCGTTTTTCAATGCGATAGAGTGGCGTTTCTGCGGTGCGCCTGAAAATTGAAAAAACCGCCACATCGCGCAGGCAGGAGATACCATAATCGCGCCATTCACCAGCCGCGACCATGCGGCCATAAAGCGAGAGGATGACGGAAAGCTCGGTTCGGTGAAAGGCAACTTGTGGGGTGCCCTGCGGCCCCGGAAACGGGGTTAAAGACTGAAAACTCATGAGCTAAGTTTGCGCCAAATGGCGGTTTAATCAAGGGTTTTTACGAGAGGCGGTTAAAACAATCTGGTGATTGGCGATAGTCACCAGCTAGTATGATGGCCGCGTGACACCTGCCATTCGGAGCCAGAGATGATCGAATACAGACCAGGAGATGACGTGGGGCCGTTGCAAGATTGGCCCTTTGATAATCCCGCCAGCAATTACGTTATCCGCGAAGGGGAACCACGGGCGTCGGGGCGCATTGATGCGGGTGGGCCGGGATATACAAGCAGGGCGGGCATCTGGCGCTGCACCAAGGGTGTTTTCGACTGTACCGAACAAGGTGATGAGCTGATGACAATATTGTCAGGGCGATGCCGGGTGATTGATCTCGATAGCGGGTCTATCGCCGAGCTTGTGCCCGGCGATAGCCTTTTCGTGCGCGATGAAAGTCGGGTCACATGGGATGTCATCGAGGATGTCGTGAAGGTGTTTTACGGACAAAAAACAGACGGCTACTGATTACGCCTTCACAGCGGAGGTTCACCTGACGCGTCCATGACCAAACCATCGCGCCCGATCACTTGTCGACCGATATCCGTTCCATCGTGACGCTATCGCCCTCGGAGGTATCCTTGGGGAAGGTCAAGGTGGGGGTCAGGCTGTTCATGCTGAAATTCTGCGCGAAAGCGGCGGTGCCGGTCAGCGACAAGGTTAGAAACAAGGTCAGAGTTTTCATTGTCATGTCTCCTGAGAGTGGTGTTAATTTTCTGGATGGAGACAGATATGCCGCAACGTTGTTTCAATATGACGTCGTCAGGGGCCAATAATTGTTTCAAATCATTCAGTCTGGTACGCGTCCGACAAACCCGTCATGACCGATAAAGACGCGTGACACTCCATCTTCTTCACGACGTTCCTCAGCTACGCCGGACAAGATTTCCTTTATCTGGAACTGGGCGCACTTGACCGGACCGACGTGTATATGGCGACGCGACCACGACCATCGCCAAAAGGGATTGCTGCTGACCGTTCACAACATAAACGGTCGTTCTCCACCTAGTGGAAAACTGTGGATCAGGGTTCAGGCTGGGTTACTGATTTTGCGCCAACAAGGCGGGCGGCCGGGATCACGCATTGCGTGCTTTGTTGATCGTTGAAGCAGCTAAAGAAAAACCGCGCCCCGATCAGCACAAGGGACGCGGTTTGAATTCTACGCTCTGGCTGGCTTAGCGGCGGATGCCGAGGCGTTGGATCAGGTCACGGTAACGCGCCTCTTCCTTGCCTTTCAGGTAGTCCAGAAGTTTACGACGCTGGGCGACCATTTTCAGCAGACCACGACGACCGTGGTTGTCTTTCTTGTGGGTCTTGAAATGTTCGGTCAGCGTGGTGATCCGCGAGGTCAGGATGGCAACCTGTACTTCGGGCGAACCGGTGTCACCGTCCTTGGTTGCGAAATCTTTCATCACGCGGGCTTTTTCTTCGACTGTGATCGACATCGGGGTCTCCTTTTAGTCAAGGGTTGAGGGCGCAAGCCGGGATGTCGTCCAGCAGGGTCCTATGGAGAAATCCCTCCGAAAGTCCGAAGAGATGCGAGCGTATAGGAGATATTTCACGGAAAGAAAAGCAGAAACCACCGGGCCGGTGGCGGGCGGTGATCAAGCTGCGGCAGGGATTTCAACACTGCTTTGCGCGACAAGCGCGATGTGGTCAAGTGTCAGCCCCTCGGCCTCGTCCACCGCAGCAATACGAATGCCGTTCAACGTGACATGCGCACGGGAAAGATCGCGCTCGTCTACTTCCAGCCCAACTTCGGGATCTGGATCGAAGTGGTCATTGAAGACGATTACCAGCCGGTCGTCTTCAGCGGAGAAGCTGCTAATGTCCGCAGCGTCGGTTCGCGTGGCGAAGACGTTATCTTCCACTTCTGCCGCATCACTCTCAGCCTCGATCAAGTCCTCACTGTCAGTAGCACTAATATCAGACGGTTCAGCACCATCTTCCAGACTATCGTTTTTCGGATCTTCCTTGGGATCGTAGGCAAGGTCCAGCCATACCAGAGCGGTCGCCCCGACAGCCAACATTCCCATTAAACCAGCAAGCAACAGCATCACGCGATTCCGAACATAATAAACCGTCGCAAAGTGGGCCATAACTTGGGCTTCAAATCAATTGAAACTCATATTCGTGGTAAAAAAACCCTTAATAATCAGGGCGTCTGGGGTCAATCTCACGCGCAAGCTCACCCAGCCAATCGCCCACGAGAGGGAGCCATTCGAATTGCGCCAGCCAGTAGACCAAGACCGACAAAAGCACCGTTGCCCCCATGACCGAACCCAGCCCAAAAGCCAGCCCGCGCAGAAACTGAAAGCTGACAAGACGCCAGACGGAATTGTGCATCCGGATAAAGCGGTGTTTGTTCAGGACATGCAGCTCGGTTGTCAGTTTCGCCAGCATCGCCGCCTGATTATGGCTGAGCATTTCGCTGTCCTGGCCGTTCTTTTTGAATTTCATTTGCGGCTCCTGAGATGCGCTTTGCCGGGCGATTTCGATTAGTCTACAAGCAGTTGGCGCATTCAACCAGTTTCCTGCACAGATTTTCATATCTTCATGGATCACGGGGCTGCTGTGCAGGGCCTGAGGATTGGATGAACCAAACCTTAAAAATTCTGACATAGGAAAGGGCAAATCCACGGCCTATAACTCGGCTGAGCGGAATCGTTTTTCTTTGCAATTTCGCATTAATTATTTTACCAAACGGTAAAAGAAAAAACAAAACTGGGAGGAAATCATATGAAACGGACTGATCTGCCAACGCGCGGCGCGCTGTCACGACGGGCATTTTTGGGCACCACGGCGGGGGCCACGCTGGTGGCAAGTGCACCGGTCAAACTGCTGGCGGCAGACCCTATAAAGACGGCGGGCATCTACACGGTGCCGGTCGAACAGCAATGGGTCAGCCGCATTCACAAGGCTGCCGTGACCGCGCAGGAGCGCGGCGATATCAGCTACACCTACTCGGAAAATGTCAGCAACACCGACTATACCCGCGTGATGCGCGAATATGCCGAACAGGGCCACAAGCTGATCATCGGCGAGGTGTTCGGCGCCGAGCAGGAAGCCCGCGAAGTGGCGGCGGAATACCCAGATATCGCGTTCCTGATGGGATCGAGCTTCAAGGAAGACCCGAGCCTGCCGAATTTCTCGGTATTCGACAATTACATTCAAGACGCGTCCTACCTGTCTGGGATCATCGCGGGGTCGATGACCACGACCGGCAATATCGGCATGGTCGGCGGCTTCCCCATCCCGGAAGTGAACAGGCTGATGCATGCCTTCATGGCGGGCGCGCATGAGATGAACCCGGACATCAAGTTCCAAGTCAGCTTCATCGGCTCGTGGTTCGATCCGCCCAAGGCCAAGGAAACCGCCTTTGCGATGATCGAAAACGGGGCGGACGTACTTTATGCCGAACGCTTCGGGGTTTCGGACGCCGCACAGGAAAAGGGCATTCTGGCCATCGGCAACGTGATCGACACGCAAGCGGATTATCCCGAAACCGTCGTCGCCTCGGCAATTTGGCATTTCGAACCGACACTGGATGCGGCGATTGCGCAGGTTCAGGCGGGCACGTTCGCCGCCGCCGATTACGGTGTCTATTCCTTCATGAAGGAAGGCGGCTCATCACTGGCACCGCTTGGCACGTTCGAAGGCAAAGTACCGCAAGAAGCGATGGATATGGTTAACAAACGCACTGAAGAGATCAAATCCGGTGCCTTCAGCGTCGAGATCAACGACGAAGAGCCGAAGTCGTCGTAAATGGCAAAGCAGGACGACGTGCAAAAACGCGCGCAGGTCGTCCTGCGCCTGGACAGGATCACCAAGACCTTTGGCGCGCTGGTCGCAAATGATGCGGTCAGCCTATCACTGCACCGGGGTGAGGTGATCGCACTGCTGGGCGAAAACGGCGCGGGCAAGACCACGCTGATGAACATCCTCTTTGGCCAGTACACCGCCGACAGCGGCACGGTCGAAGTCTTCACCCAGACCATTCCGCCGGGAAATCCGCGCGCCGCCCTGGATGCGGGCGTGGGCATGGTGCACCAGCATTTCACGCTGGCCGATCACATGACCGTGCTGGAAAATGTCACACTGGGCACGCATTCGCTGTGGAAGACCAATCTGGACAGCGTGGCGACACGGGCCAAGATCGTACGCCTGGCCGAAGAATTCCGCCTGCAGGTCGATCCCGATGCCATCGTCGGCACGCTGACCGTGGGCGAGCGGCAACGGGTCGAAATCCTCAAGGCGCTCTACCGCGATGCGCGAATCCTGATCCTTGACGAGCCCACTGCCGTGCTGACGCCGCAGGAAACCGACGATCTTTTCGAGACCCTGCGCGAGGCGGTCGATCTGGGCCTGTCGATCATCTTCATTTCGCACAAGCTGCACGAGGTGATGGCGATCTCGGATCGGGTGCTGATCCTGCGGCATGGCAAGATGGTGGCCGAGGAGCGCACCAGCGACACCGATAAACACAAGCTGGCGGCGCTGATGGTCGGCAGCGAGGTCCATGCGCCCGAAGTGGCCCCGGCCACCCCCGGCCCCGCGCTGATGAGCCTGGCAGACGTCTGCACCCCCGACAAGGGCAATGCGCCCGGCCTGAAACAGGTGACGCTGGATCTGCGCGCCGGGCAGATCACCGGGCTGGCGGGCGTGTCGGGCAACGGACAGGCGGCGCTGGCCGATCTGATCGGCGGGCTGATCCAGCCGGAAAGCGGCACGCTGACGCTGGAGGATGGCGCGCATCCCAACTGGACCGCCCGCGAGGCGGTGCATAGCGGCGTGGGCCGCATCCCCGAGGACCGGCACAAAACCGGCACCATCGCCGAGTTCGATCTGACCGAAAACGCCATTCTGGAAAGTTACAAGGACGCGCCTTTCAGTCGCCGGGGCTGGATGAACTGGGGCCGCGCCGAAGCGTTCACCCGCGAGGTGATCGACACGTATGACGTGCGCTGCCCCGGGCCCGGCACGCGCATCCGGCTGCTGTCCGGCGGTAACATGCAAAAACTGATTCTGGGCCGGGTGCTGGAATCCGAGCCGCGCATCATCCTGGCCAATCAGCCGGTGCGAGGGCTGGATATCGGCGCGGTCAACTACGTGCATTCGCGTCTGCTGGAGGCGCGGGACAAGGGGGCGGCGGTGCTGCTGATCTCAGAAGACCTGGATGAGATTATGGCCCTCTCGGACGTGATCCACGTAATTTCCGAAGGCCAGCTTTCCCCCGAATTCGCCCGCGGCACCATGAGCCCGGCCGAGCTGGGCGTGTGGATGGCGGGCCATGGATTTGAAGCGGAGCCTGCGCATGCGTCTTGAACCGATCGCCAACCCGGGCGTGGCCCGCTCGACCCTGCTGCCGTTCGCCGCGATCAGTTCGACCGTGGTGATCGCGTCACTGCTGGCGATGATCGCGGGGGCCAATCCGTTTCTGGTGCTGGGCGAGATTCTGAAAGGCGCGGCGGGGTCGAAATTTGCCCTGCTGGAGACCCTGAACCGGGCAACACCCCTAATCTTTACCGGTCTGGCGGTCGCTGTCGCCTTTCGCGCCAAGCTGTGGAACATCGGCGCCGAGGCGCAGCTATATGCCGGGGCGCTGATCACAGTCGTGCTGGGCACGGGCATGCTGAACTGGCCCGCCGGGCTGCTGCTGCCGGCGATTGCGGTCGTCGCTATGCTTGCGGGCGCGGTGGTGCTGCTGATCCCTGCCCTGCTGAAAGTCCGGTTCGGCGTGGACGAGGTGGTGACGACGCTTCTGTTCAATTTCATCTTCCTGCTGTTCATTTCGATGCTGCTGGAGGGGCCGCTGAAGGACCCGATGGGCATGGGCTGGCCGAAATCGGCGCGGCTGATCCCCGAGGCGCGGCTGCCGCGTATCTTTGACGGGCTGCGCCTGCATTGGGGCTTTGCGCTGGCGCTGATCGCGGCCGGTGTCGTCTGGGTGATCGAACGCCGCACGACGCTGGGATACGAGATGCGCGCCGTGGGCCTGAACCGTGAAGCGGCGCAATTCGCGGGCATCCCGGTCAATACGGTGCTGATCAAGACGGCGCTGCTGTCCGGCGGACTGGCGGCGCTGGCCGGCTTTTCCGAGGCATCGGGGCTGAAAGGCAACCTGACCTTGGATCTGAGCCCCGGCTTTGGTTACACCGGCATCATCGTGGCGATGCTGGCGCTGCTCAATCCGCTGGCGGTGGTGGCGGCGGCGCTGTTCGTCGCGGGCATTTTCGTGGGCGCGGACAGCATGAGCCGCGCAGTGGGCGTGCCGACCTACCTGGCCGATATCATGTTGGCGACGGCGCTGCTGCTGATGGTGCTGGCGATCATGCTGACGCGGTTCCGGATCGTGAGGGAGTAGGGATATGGACCTGATAGACATCCTGCTGTCCGCCAGTTTCTGGACCGCCGCGATCCGCATCGCCAGCCCGCTGATCTTTGCCACCCTGGGCGAGCTGATCTGCGAACGCGCAGGCGTTCTGAACCTCGGTATCGAGGGGATCATGGTGGCGGGCGCCTTTGCCGGCTGGATGGGCGCCTATTCAGGCCTCGGCCTGTGGGGCGGTGTCTGTGTGGCGATGGCGGTGGGGATGATGTTTGGCCTCATCCATTCGCTGCTGACGGTGCCCTTTGGCCTGTCGCAGCACGTGGTCGGGCTGGGGGTGACGCTGTTGGCCACGTCAATGACCTATTACGCCTATCGCCTTGCCCTGCCCGAGGTGACATCACCACCCAAGATCGACGCCTTTCAGCCGTTTGAAATCCCGATCCTGTCGGACCTTCCGCTGATTGGCCCGGCACTGTTTTCGCAAACCCCGCTGACCTATCTGGCCTTTGTGCTGGTGGTCGTTGTCTGGGCGGTGCTCTATCGCACGCCCCTGGGGCTGGCGCTGCGGGCTGCGGGCGAAAACCCCGCCGCCGTGGCGGCACAGGGGCTGTCGGTCACCGGTATCCGCATGGGTGCGGTGATCGTGGGCAGCGGGCTGATGGCCGTGGGCGGGGCGTTCCTGACCATGTCGGCGTTTGACAGCTTCTTTTTCGAGATGGTCAACGGACGCGGCTGGATCTGCATCGCGCTGGTGGTCTTTGGCGCGTGGAAGCCGGGCAAGGCGCTTCTGGGCGCGATCCTCTTTGCCGCGTTTGACGCGCTACAAATCCGCATTCAGCAGACACCCCTGGGGGCGGATATCCCCTATCAGGTGTTCCTGATGATGCCCTATTTCCTCAGCATCCTGGCGCTGATCGTCATGTCGCGCCGGGCCGAGGTGCCCGCCGCGCTGATGGTACCGTTCAACAAGGGGGAACGCTGATGTTCGATCTGATAATCAAGGGCGGCACGCTGCCCGACGGGACGGTGGCGGATATAGGAATCACCGGCGACAGCATCGCCGAAATCGGTCGCATTGATGCCGATGCCGCGCAGGTGATCGACGCCAATGGCGATCTGGTCAGCCCGCCTTTCGTCGATCCGCATTTCCACCTGGATGCGACGCAATCCTACGGCATTCCGCGGATCAATGCCTCGGGCACATTGCTCGAAGGCATCGGCCTTTGGGGCAAGCTGAAAGAGGTCATGACCCAGGACGACGTCGTGACCCGCGCGCTGACCTATTGCGACTGGGCCGCCAGCATGGGGCTTTTGCACATCCGCAGCCATGTCGACACCTGCGATGACCGGCTGCTGGGGGTCGAGGCCCTGCTGGAGGTGCGCGAGAAGGTGAAGGGCTATATCGACCTGCAACTGGTCGCCTTCCCGCAGGACGGGTTCTACCGCGATCCGACGGCGCGGGAAAACACCATTCGTGCGCTGGATATGGGCGTCGACGTGGTGGGGGGCATACCGCATTTCGAGCGCACGATGGCGGATGGCGCGGCGTCGGTGCGTGAACTCTGCGAGATCGCCGCCGAGCGCGGGCTGATGGTCGACATGCATTGCGACGAGAGTGACGACCCGCATAGTCGTCATATCGAAGCGCTGGCCTATGAAACCCAGCGGCTGGGGTTGCAGGGTCGTGTGGCCGGATCGCACCTGACCTCGATGCATTCGATGGACAATTACTATGTCTCGAAACTACTGCCGCTGATGGCCGAGGCCGAGGTGGCGGCGATCCCCAACCCGCTGATCAACATCATGTTGCAGGGCCGTCACGACACGTTCCCCAAGCGGCGCGGGTTGACCCGGGTCAGGGAAATGCTGGCAATGGGCATCCGCGTTGGTTTTGGCCAGGATTGCGTGCTGGATCCGTGGTATAGCCTCGGCACCGGTGACATGCTGGACGTGGCCTTCATGGGGCTGCATGTGGCGCAGATGTCATCGCCGCAGGACATGCGCAAATGCTTTGACATGGTGACGACAGACAGCGCCGCGATCATGGGGCTAAGCGATTATGGCCTGAAAGTGGGCGCGCAGGCGTCGCTTGTGGTGCTGGATGCGGGCAACCCGATCGAAGCGGTGCGGTTGCGCGCCACACGGCTGCATGTGGTGGCCAAGGGCAAGCTGATCAGCTCCACCTCGCGCGGCGATGCGTCACTAAATCTGCCCGGGCGCGATGACACGGTGCGCAGGCGGCACAGCGCCCATAACTGACCCGCCGGCTGCACCGAGATATCGAAAATTCGCCATATATTAACCATATCGGCTGGTTCATATGCTGTGCGCTGCGAAATTTCGTGTTATGCGTGCGCCAACTTCCGTGTGACCCTGGCCAGGAGACTGTTTTTTGACCAAGATTACCCCTGTATTGCTTGCCGGTGGGTCCGGCACGCGTCTGTGGCCCCTGTCGCGCAAAAGCTATCCCAAGCAATTCACCAAACTGGTGGGCGACCAAAGCCTATTTCAGGCCTCGGCCAGTCGCCTGTCGGGGGCGGATTATGCTGCGCCGGTGGTGATCACAGGGTCAGATTTCCGGTTTATCGCTACCGAGCAACTGCGCGCCGAAGGGATCGAGAACGGCACCGTCCTGATCGAACCCGAAGGGCGCAATACCGCACCTGCGGTTCTTGCCGCAGCACTGTGGCTGGAGGCACGCGATCCGGACGGGCTCCTGCTGGTGGCGCCATCGGATCATATCATCCCCAGCAGCGCCGATTTTGCCGCCGCTGTACAGATGGGCAAAGATGCCGCGATGGCGGGCAAGCTCGTCACTTTCGGCATCGCCCCCAACCGGCCCGAGACCGCTTATGGCTATCTTGAGCTGACTGCTGACCCCACGAATGCCAAAGGCCCGATCCCGCTGGCGCGGTTCGTGGAAAAACCCGATCGCGCGACCGCGCAGATCATGCTGGATAGTGGCAATTACCTGTGGAACGGCGGCATTTTCCTGTTCTCGGTCAAGGGCATTCTGGACGCGTTCCATACCCACGCGCCGCAGCTGGTGGATCAGGTCCGCGCGGCGGTCGAAAAAACCCAACCGGATCTGGATTTCTTTCGCATCGACCCCGCGGCGTGGAAGGCGGTCGAGGATATCTCGATCGACTACGCGGTCATGGAAAAGGCCGACAACCTCGTGGTGGTGCCCTACACCGGCGGCTGGTCCGACCTGGGGGATTGGGATTCCGTCAGCCGCCATATGGGCGCGGATGCCGAAGGCAATTCAGTGCATGGTTCAGCCACGGCGGTGGATTGCGAAAACAGCCTGCTTCGGGCCGAAGATGACGGGGTTGAACTTGTCGGGCTTGGGTTGCACGACGTGATGGTCGTGTCGACCCGCGACGCGGTGCTGGTGGCGGATAAATCCCGCGCGCAGGATGTCAAGAAAGTCGTCGATCAGCTGAAACAGAAAGACGCCAAGCAGGCGACCGAATTTCCCTGGGACCAGCGTCCCTGGGGCATGTTCGAAACGCTTGCACTTGGGGATCGGTTTCAGGTCAAGCGCATCGTCGTCAAACCCGGCGGTATCCTGAGCCTGCAAAGCCATCACCACCGGGCCGAGCACTGGATCGTTGTGGCGGGCACCGCCAAGGTCACGATCAATGACGAAGTCAGGCTGCTGTCGGAAAACGAAAGCGTTTATATCCCGCTGGGCGCCGTGCACCGGATGGAGAACCCCGGCAAGGTGCCGATGGTGCTGATCGAGGTACAGACCGGCAGCTATCTGGGCGAGGATGACATCGTACGCCTGGAAGACGTCTATGACCGGGGACAGGGCGCGAAGGGTTAATCGCGTTTCCCCGGCGCCGCGTTGCGCCTGCAACCAAATAGAACCCGGTCTGCCCCTGAGTCAGAGAACCTCCGAGGCGCCCTGCTCTCGCATCATTCGCATGATCTGGCGTTCCAGCGCACCATAACCGTCCATCGCGATCACCTCTTCCTTGTTGGTAAAGCGCTGGCCCTTCTTGAAATCCGGCACGATGATCTCGTGCACGCGACCCGGATGGCTTGAGAGGAACACGATCTTGTCCGCCAGGTAAATGGCCTCTTCGATATCATGCGTGACCATGACAACGGTCGTATTGGCGTTCTCGGCGATGTCGACAAGCAACTCCTGCATATGCCAGCGGGTTTCCGCGTCAAGCGCCCCGAAAGGCTCATCCATCAGCAGAAGCGCCGGATCATTGGCCAGCGTACGGGCAATGGCCACGCGCTGTTTCATCCCACCGGACAGTTGCGACGGGTAAACCTCGGAGAATTTACTGAGCTGCACAAGGTCGATATATTTCTGCGCCCGCGCCCGACGCTCGGCCACCGGAACGCCGTTGATCCGCATCCCGTATTCGACATTGCCGCGCACGCTCAGCCAGTCAAACGACGTGTAGGCCTGAAAGACCATGCCGCGCTCGCGGTCGGTGCCGGTGATTTCGTGATCGTCCAGCGAAAGCACACCCGCGGTCGGCGTCTCAAGCCCCGCAACCATGCGCAGGACGGTGGATTTGCCGCAGCCCGACGGGCCAAGGATCACGCAGATCTCGTTTTCCTCGACGCCGAAACTCACGTCACGGATTGCCTCGATCTCCTTGTCATCCGGCAGGGGAAACCGCTTTGACACCCGGTCGATCCTAAGCTTCGGACCAGCCTCGGCGGTAGTGGCGGATGGATGCGCCATCTCAGCTCTCCCTGCTGTAAAGATAGGGATAAAGCCACCTGTGCAGCTTGCGGAACAGGATGTCGAAGGTCAGCCCCAGGGCACCGATCACGATAATCCCGGCCATGATTTCATCGGTGTGCAGAAAACGGCGCGCCCGCATCATCATCGCCCCGATCCCGGTGGTCGATGCGACGATCTCGGCGATCACCAGATAGGTCCAGGTGACGGCCAGCATCTGCCGCATTGCGATCAGGACATTGGGCATCGCTGCGGGCAGAATGATCGTGCGCACGATGGTCCAGCGATTGCCACCCAAGGTCAGGCCGGTCTCAACCAACTCGCTGCGCACCTGCTTTGTGTGATCCATGATCAGCGTGATCAGAAAGAAGATCACACCGATAATGAGAAGCACCAGTTTCGGTGTCTCACCAGTCCCGAACCACATCAGGAGGATGGGAATGAACGACGGCGCAGGCAGGTAACGCCAGGCTGAAACAAAAGGGTTTGCAACCGCCTCGATCGCGGGAAAGGCGCCCATGGCGATGCCCAGCGGCACGGCGATGGCGCAGGCAATGCCAAAGCTCAGGACCACGCGCCAGACGCTGATCAGGATATCCGATACAAAGTCACGGTTGATCAGCATATCGATCAGAGTGGCCACAATCGCATGGGGCGCGGGAACCAGAAGGTCGTTCACAAGCCCCGCCAGCGAAACGCCTTCCCAGACGGCAAAGAACAACGCCCAGATGAAGATGGCCGACAGAAAGCCCTGCTTGCGCGAGACGGGTTTGCGCAGCTGCAACCACGGCTGCCGGTGAGCGCGGTCAGGTTCGATCATCGGGGTCCCCTCATTTCACGGTGTGAAACGGGCCGGCGCGCATCGGAACACGCGCCGCCCCGGTTTCGGATCAGGCTATTCGCGCGCCGCGAAGGACTGACTGTAACCGCTGGCCATCAGATCGGACATGAGCGAACAATCAACACCCGCCTCGGGGTCGTGCGTTTCGGTCATGAGGCCCAGCCGGACCCACCAGTCGTTGATGCTGGCAACCACGTCCTTCATCGCACCGTTGCCAATGTCAAAAGGCGGCTCACCCTCCATGACGCCACAAACCTGCGCGGATTCGTTGAAGTCGTACATGTAAATGCCGCCATTCAGGAACTTGCCATTCGTCCCGATGACCGATTCGACATCCGCCAAAGGCCATTTCAGGAACTCGGACAGGATCTCGTTACCTTCGGCGGTATTCTCATGCCACCACCCCAGGGCGTCGAAACGCGCCTTCAGCATGGCCTTCGCGGCATCGCGGCGTTCGGCCACGAAATCCCCGTTCATATAGACCACATCCATGAAAATCCCGGTCTTGAGCATCTCCGGATCGGCGGTGTTCACGGCCGAGGAAGAGCCCGGCAGGTTTTCCATCACCTTGGTGATCCAGGGCTCGTACAGATAGGCCGCGGCCAGATCGCCCGACAGCATCGGCCCGACGGCCTCATCCGCAAGCAGGTTCACCCACTCGACCTGCTCAAGCGAAACGCCCTTGCTGTCCAGCCAGACCCCCATCAGCAACTGGCCGATATAGGCCTGCGGTGCGCCGATGCGCTGACCTTTCATGTCCGATACATCCACATCGGGCGCGAGGATCACGTGATCGACGCCATAGGACGGGTTGGTAAAGGCCACATTGACCACCCCTGATCCGCGCGCGATGGCCAGCGGTGTGTAATCGCCCGTGCATTCATAGACATCCAACTGCCCTGCCGCGAGGGCCGCGTGCCCGCCCAGAGGGTCATCGAAGATCACCATGTTGATGTCATAGTCATCCGCCAGACCCTTCTGACGCGCGATCTCATGCATCGCATAGCCGGGCCACGAGACGCAGACACCTATATTTATCTGTTCCTTGGCAACGGCGATTGCCGGCAATGTCAAAGCCAGGGTCGCTGCGGCGACCGAAAATTTGTTGATCATGACGAACCTCCCACGGGTTTCTAATTATTGTTTATTTTTATTGACTAAGAAACTTTAGTCACTAAAAATATAAGTTGTCTACAAAAATTTTATTGGATCGGCGTCGGATTTGACCTCTGGTGTCTGCGAAGATCAGGGAAATGGAGTTCACCACATGACGTCAGGCCTTCGCGAACGGCAGAAGATCGACCGGTCAAACAGGATTCTGGATGTGGCGCGGGACCGGTTTCAAAGCGAAGGGTATGACGCGGTCACCATCGAGAGCATTGCCGCCGATGCGAACGTGTCCGCGGTGACGGTCTATAATTACTATGGCACCAAGGCGAACCTGCTGCTGGCGCTGGTCAAGGAAAGCGATGAGCGGTTGATTGCGCAATTGCGCGCCCTGACCGAAAGCCTGCCCTTGGACATCCGTGAGGCCGTTGCAGAATTCGGCCAGATCATGCGCCGCCACGCCATGACCTACCTGACCAAACGCACCTGGCGCGAGGTGATCGCCTCAAGCATCCTGCAGGGCGGGCGACAATTCGGCCAGACCTATCAGGCGCTTGATCGTGTGCTGATCGGCATCATGGCCGACATCATGGTAATCTATCAGCAGCAAGGCTCCCTGACGCCCGAGATCGAGGCGGCGGGCTTTGCCGATACATTATTCGAGATGCAGAACATCCGGTTCTTCCAGTTCGTCTCGGATGACGATCAGGGCGAGGCCACGGCGGATCAGATTTTTCGCCGCGATGTATGGGCGATTTTCGCCACCAAACAAGTTTATCACCATTCGGAGATCAGGACATGAGCGAACACGGGTATGAAGGCGGGCGGCTGAACCTGCCTTTTGTGGGCATCTCGACCTTCGGCAAATCGCCATATGTACAGGATTGGGATGCGATTGATGCCGATGTGGCGATCCTGGGCGCGCCCTTTGACTTCGGCACGCAGTTCCGGGCGGGCGCACGGTTTGGCCCCCGCTCGATCCGCGAGGCCTCGACCCTGTTCTCATTCGGTCACGGCGGCGCCTACGACCACGAGGACGACATCACCTATATGCCCGCGGGCGAGGTGAAGATCGTTGATATCGGGGACGCGGACATCGTGCACACGGACACGATGAAAAGCCATGCCAATATCGAACATGGCGTGCGGCAGATTTTGAAAGCAGGCGCCATTCCGATCACCCTGGGCGGCGATCATTCGATCAACATCCCCTGCGTGAACGCGTTCGAAGGGCAGGAACCGATCCATATCGTCCAGATCGACGCGCATCTGGATTTCGTCGATGAACGCCACGGCGTGCGCTACGGCCACGGCAACCCGATGCGGCGCGCGGCTGAAAAACCCTATGTGACCGGCCTCAGCCAGATCGGTATCCGCAACGTCTCGTCCACCGCCAAGGAAGGGTACGAGGATGCCCGCAAAATGGGCTCGGATATCCTGTCGGTGCGCCAGTTCCGCAAGCTGGGTGTCGACAGCGTGCTGTCGCGCATCCCCACCGGCGTGCGCTATTACGTGACCATCGACATTGACGGGTTCGATCCATCGATCGCGCCGGGCACAGGCACGCCCAGCCATGGCGGGTTTCTCTATTACGAAGTGTTGGAGCTGTTGGACGGCCTGACCCGGCAGGGCAATATCGTGGGCCTTGATCTGGTCGAGGTCGCGCCGGATTACGACCATACCGGCACAACCGCCATTCTGGCCGCGCAAATCCTGATGAACACTATCGGGCGCATGCTGCATAACCGGCAGGACGGAGGGTAGGATGGGCCGCGTCACCTATGATTTCAGCGGCAAATCCGTGCTGGTCACCGGGGCCAGCCGGGGCATCGGCTATGGGGTGGCGAAAGGCTTTGCACAGGCCGGGGCCGATGTCAGCATATTAGCCGATGACGACGGCGTCACCGACGCGGCCACACGGCTGGCGGATGAAACCGGCGGCAATGTTCGCGCCTTGCAATGCGATATCACCGATGTCGATCAGCTGCGCGCGGTCATGTCCGAAATTTCGCGCATCGACGTGCTGATCAACAACGCCGGCCTTGAACGCATTACCCCGCTCGCGGACCCGGACAAAGCCGTCGAAGATACGTTTCGCCGCATCGTCGATATCAATGTGATCGGCACCTTTCTTGTAACCCGTCATGCCCTTGCCAGGATGCCCGACGGTGGCCGTATCATCCTGACAGCGTCGATCTGGGGGCGCACGGCGGTGGGTGAATTTTCCGCCTATTGCGCCACCAAACACGCCAATATCGGCTTCATGCGGTCAATCGCGCATGAACTGGCCCCCAGGCAGATCAACGTCAACGCGGTCTGCCCCGGATGGGTCAGGACCGACGCGGCGATGCTGTCGCTTGCCAACATGTCCAAACGATCCGGGCGCCCCGAATCCGATCTGCTGGACGAGATCATGTCCGCGCAGGTCATCGGCGGCCTTTTGGAGCCTGACGATATGGCACCGCTCTACCTGTTTCTGGCCTCGGATGCCGCCCGTGACATCACCGGGCAGGCCTATGGGCTTGACCGGGGCGAGGTGATGGCATGACCGAAACACTGCAAAACAGAACCGTTCTCGTGACCGGTGCGGCGCGCGGGATCGGTGCCGCCTGCGCCCACGCTTTCGCAGATGCAGGCGCGCGGGTGGCTTGCGCCGATCTGACTGATCCGGCCGAAACCGTTGCCATGATCCGCGCGGCAGGCGGGCAGGCCTCGGCCTTTCAATGCGATGTGTCCGACGAGGCCTCGATCCTGACACTCTTCGCGACGATAGACGACCAATTGCCGCCCCTTGATGTGCTGGTCCATTGCGCCGGAATCATCCACGAGGCCCCGCTGCTGGAAACCTCGGCCGAGGAATTCGACAGTGTTGTCGCCGTCAACCTGCGCGGCAGCTTTCTGGTCGGGCGCGAGGCGATCCGGGCGCTGCAAGACAGACCGGGCCGCATCATCCTGACCGCCTCGGACCTGTCCTATTACGGGCGCGAGACGTTTTCACCCTATGTCGCCTCAAAGCATGGCGTTCTGGGGCTGGTCCGCTCCTGGGCCAGGGAATTTGCCCCCAGTATTCTGGTCAATGCGCTGTGCCCGGGGCCGATCGACACGGATATGCTGGCGGCAGAAAACATGACGCCGGAATGGCGGCAAAAGGAACTGGCAATTCCGCTGGCACGCTTTGGCCAGCCTCAGGAGATTGCCCAGATGGCCCTGTTTCTTGCAGGTCCGAATGCAGCCTATATCACCGGTCAGGGGATCGGTGTGAATGGAGGGAGTGTAATGCCATGATCGCGAACCCGGTACCCTGGCCCAACGGTGCAAAATGCGCCGCCTGCGTGACCTTCGACATGGATGCGGACAGCCTTGTGCATATCGCCCATCCGCAGGACAGCCACAAAAAGGCGGCAACGACGTCGATGCTGCAATACGGCCCGGAAATCGCCATTCCGCGCATTGTCGAAACCTACAAACGGCTGGGTATCCGCCAGTCGTTCTTCATCCCCGCCTGGTGCGTCGAACGCTATCCGGCGGCGGTCGAAACCATCCTCGAAGGCGGCAATGAGATCGGCCATCACGGCTATATCCATGAACACCCCAACGAACTTTCACCCGAGCAAGAGGCGCATTGGCTTGATGTCGGCATCGACATCCTCAAACGCGCCACCGGAAAGGCCCCGCGTGGCTGGCGCGCGCCGCTCTATAATGTATCCGACATCTCCTGCACCCTGCTGGCCGAGCGTGGTTTCCTTTATGACGCGTCGCTGATGGGCGACGACGTGCCCTATATTCTCGATACGCCCAAGGGCAGCCTGTTCGAACTGCCAACGCATTGGGGCCTCGATGACTGGCCACAATTCGTCCAGTCCGAGGATCTCGGGTACATGGGTAATATCCACCCGCCAAAAACCGGGTTCGAACCTTATATCCAGGAATTCGAGGTCATGAAGAAATACGGCGGATTATGGGTGGCCGTGGTCCATCCCTTCGCCACCGGCAGGCTGGCCCGCTGGGACGTGGTCGCCAGCTTTCTGGAAACGGCGGTCGCCGCAGGCGATGTCTGGTTCGCACCGATGGAAGAGATTGCAACCCATGTGCGCAAGGTGACCGAAAGCGGCGAATACGTACCGCGCCGCGTCTCGATGCCAGCCTATGATCGCCCGGTCTTTGACGACGCGATCGCCAACCAGTCCTGACAGTCGCGGGGATTGCGGCGCGATACCCGCAAAACCCCGCCTTCCTACAAAGCAATCCCGCCTGCAAATTGCGCCTGCGCATCTTGCCCTATGGCAAAATGACGCCCAGACCGGGCGCCAATGTCGCGGTGGCCGGACTTGCCCTTCGCGGCCTCGGGATGTAGGCAGGACGCGTCAAAAACGGGGGCATCCATGACACAAGATGATCCGAAAACTCTGGTTTCGACCGACTGGCTTGGCGCGCATCTGAAAGACCCGGATCTGCGATTGCTGGATGGTACATGGTTCATGCCCGATGATGATCGCGACGCCAAGGCCGCTTACGAATCGGCGCATATCCCCGGCGCTCGGTTCTTTGACATCGACGATATCAGCGATCACCGCTCGGACCTGCCGCATATGGTGCCGCCGGTCGAAAAATTCATGTCGCGCCTGCGCGCGATGGGTGTGGGTGACGGGCATCAGGTGGTGGTCTACGATCAGCAGGGGGTGATGTCGGCACCGCGGGTCTGGTGGCTGTTTCGCCTGATGGGTCAGGAAAACATCGCCGTGCTGGATGGTGGCCTGCCCAAGTGGATGGCCGAGGACCGTGCCATCGAAGACCTGCCCCCCGTGGTCAGGGACCGGCACATGACGGTGCGGCGGCAAAACCAGATGGTCAAGGATGTGACACAGGTCTCGTCGGCCTCGAAACTCGGGGATTACGAGATTCTCGATGCACGCTCGACCGGACGTTTCCGGGGTGAGGCGCCCGAGCCGCGCGAAGGCCTGCGGTCGGGCCACATCCCCGGCTCGAAATCCATTCCCTATACCGAATTGCTGACCGGCAATGGCACGATGAAATCGCCCGATGACCTGCGCGCAGTCTTCGCCGCCGCCAAGGTCGATATGTCGATGCCGGTGATCACCAGCTGCGGCTCGGGCATCACCGCGGCCATCATCAACCTGGCGCTGGAACGCGTCGGCAAGACCGATCATGCGCTCTACGATGGGTCATGGACCGAATGGGGTGCCTACCCGACCGTACCGGTGGCGACCGGAGACACCTGAAAATGCTGCGCAGGATTGCGGGTCACATGATCCGCCGCGCGGAACGGCGCATCGGTGTCGAATTCGGATACATCCACGAGATTGCAAAAACCGATCTGGGGCTGCTGGCGCGCTATAACAGGATTTTCGGGTTTCTCGATCCCAACAGGCATGCGCCCGCCGCAGCCTATCACGCGGCGCGCCTGCGCGGGGCGATCGCCGCCGATTGCGGCACCTGTGTCGAGGCCGAGATCAATCTGGCACGGCACGCCGGTGTAGACGCGGCGCTGATAGATCGGCTGCTTGCCGGAGAGTATGCCGCCCTGCCCGCAGAGCTTGCCGCCGTTGCCGCGCTTGCCGATGCGGTCACCGCCCGTCGCGAGGATGATCCCGCCGCGCGCGATACCATCCGGAGCGCCTATGGCGATGCCGGTCTGATCGAGATCTGCCTTGCGATGAATGGCGCGGCATTGCTGCCGGGGGTCAAACGCGCGATGGGCCATGCCACGACCTGCGATCTGGCGCTGCTGCGGAAAACGGGCTGACAGCGGGCACCTCAATTGTTGCGCCACGTCGCGCCATGCTATGACAAACCGCACCCCCAGCGGAATCGCCCCCATGGATCACAAAGCCTTCATCTCGACCTTGCCCAAGGACATCCTGGCCGATCTGAACCGGACCGAGGATGCGCCGGGCCTGCGCCATCTGGCGGGGCATGCGGGCCTGATCCTGGGCCTTGGCCTCTGGATCGCACTGGGCTTGCCACTGTGGCAACTGGCGCTGGTGGCGCAGGGCATAGCGATCTGCTTTCTGTTCACGCTTGAGCATGAGGCGACCCACAAGACACCTTTCGCCAATGAACGGCTGAATGAATGGGTCGGGCGCATCTGCGGCGTGCTGATCGCACTGCCTTTCGAGTGGTTCCGCTATTTCCACCTGGCGCATCATCGTCACACCAACGTGCCCGGCAAGGACCCCGAACTGCTCGCCGGGGCCAAGCCCGGAACGATCGGCGAGTATCTTGTGCATGTCAGCGGCATCCCCTTCTGGATCGACATGCTGGACCGGATCATCGGCAGCGCCTTTGGCCGCGATCCCGGCGATTTCGTGCCCGAACGGGCGCACCGGCGGGTCATTGTCGAGGCTCGGTGGCTCATGCTGATCTACGGGCTGACCCTCGCCAGCCTCTTTGTCACGCCACTGCTTTTCTGGGTCTGGCTTCTGCCCTGCCTGCTGGGGCAGCCGTTCCTGCGGCTTTACCTGCTGGCCGAACATGGTCGCTGCGCCTTTGTCGCCAACATGTTCGAAAACACCCGCACCACCTATACCAACCGGATCATCCGGTTTTTAGCGTGGAACATGCCCTACCACGTCGAACACCACACCCTGCCACAGGTGCCGTTTCACCGCCTGCCTGATCTGCACGCCCATCTTCAGGGGCAGCACAAGGTCACGTCGGATGGTTATGCGCAGTTCACCCGAGAGTATCTGCGCGACCTGAAATAACGCCCGCAGACCCGGATTTTGGAAATTCCGAAGCCGGGTATAATCTGGCATCGCAAAGACATTTTCAGTGAGGTTTTTTCGATGTCAGATCCCTATGCCAATCTCGGCGCTGCTGCCCAGGACATCCAGATCGCCATCGCCGACGCCATGGACGCGCGCAGCATTGACCCCGCGCAGGTGACGATGCGCCGCGCCTATATGTCCGGCATCAGCCTGCCCCGGGGCGCCTTTGCCGTCGAAATGGGCAGCGGCACCGGTCATGTTACCCGCGACCTGATCACCGTTGCCGGCGCCAGCCGCGCGCTGGGGATCGAACCGGCGGCGCTGATGGTTGAACGCGCACACCAGCATCACGCCGATGAACCGGCACTAAGCTTCGAGGTCGGGGATGCCAAGGCCTGCGGGCTTGAAAGCGGCTCGGTCGATATGGTGCTGATGCACACGCTTTTGTGCCATGTGCCCGGCCCCGACGCGGTGATGACCGAGGCGTTTCGCATCCTCAAACCCGGCGGCGTGCTGGCGGTATTCGACGGGGATTATGACACCGCGACCGTCGCGATCGGCGATTTCGATCCGCTGGAACCGGTGGTGAAATACATGATCGACGCCAATGTGCATAACCTCTGGCTGCCGCGGCAACTGGTGCCCCTGGCCGCAGCTGCGGGCTTCACCACCGGCGAGGTGCAGGCGCATGGCTATCTTGCCAGCGGCGAGGCGGCCTATTTCATGTCTGTCATCGACCGCGCGCTGACCAAGATGCAGGCCGACGGGTTGCTGACACCAGCCGGGGCCGACGGGCTGCGGGAGGAGGCCCGGACACGCATCGCCGAAAACCGGTTTTTCGGCTTCATGTCCTACACCAGCATGTTGGCCACGAAACCCGCATAGTCTTGCAAGCGCGGCCCATGCACGGTAACCCGCCAGCAAACCCGATTGCAGGACGATACCGATGGACGATCTACGCGACAAATACCTGACTGCCATTGCCGCCGCCGCGGATGAGGCCGCGCTGGAGGACCTGCGCGTGCAAGCCGTGGGCAAGAAGGGTGAGGTCAGCCTGCAAATGCGCGAGCTGGGTAAGATGACAGCCGAGGAACGGCAGGTCGCCGGCCCCAAGCTGAATGCGCTCAAGGATGAGATCAATTCGGCCCTTAACGCCAAGAAACAGGCGCTGGGCGATGCCGCCCTTGATGAGCGTCTGAAAACCGAATGGCTGGACGTGACCCTGCCGGGCCATCGCCGCCGTCCCGGCACCATCCACCCGATTTCGCAGGTGACCGAGGAAGTGACCGCGATCTTCGCCGATATGGGTTTCTCGGTTGCCGAAGGGCCGCAGGTGGAAAGCGACTGGTATAATTTCGACGCGCTCAACATCCCTGGCCATCACCCCGCCCGGGCCGAGATGGACACGTTCTACATGCACCGCGAGGAGGGCGACAACCGCCCGCCCCACGTGCTGCGCACCCATACCAGCCCGGTGCAGATCCGCTCGATGCAGGAGCATGGCGCGCCCATCCGGATCATCGCGCCGGGCCGTGTCTACCGCGCCGATTACGACCAGACCCACACGCCGATGTTCCATCAGGTCGAGGGGCTGGCGATCGACAAGGATATCTCGATGGCGAACCTGAAATGGTGCCTCGAGGAATTCGTGAAAGCGTTTTTCGAGGTGGATGATGTCGAACTGCGCTTCCGCGCCTCGCATTTCCCCTTCACCGAACCCTCCGCCGAGGTCGACATCCGCTGCTCCTGGGAAGGCGGCACGCTGAAGATCGGCGAGGGCGACGACTGGTTGGAAATTCTGGGCAGTGGCATGGTGCACCCGCATGTGCTGCGCTCGGGCAATATCGACCCGAATGAGTGGCAGGGCTTCGCCTTCGGCGTCGGCATCGACCGCATCGCCATGCTGAAATACGGCATCCCCGACCTGCGCGCGTTTTTCGACTCAGACCTGCGCTGGCTGCGGCATTACGGGTTCGCAAGCCTCGACGTACCGACGCTGCATGGCGGGTTGTCGCGGTAGACCAATCGCGGGTCTGGCTGCCTCGGCGCGCCCAAAGCAGGTGCGCGATCATCGGGCTTGCGCCGCGCCACTGGCGCGATGGTCCCGCTTCACCCTGCGGGCTTGATTCCGTGCGGGTAATATCCCTCCCGGTCGCGGCAAACCGAGGGTGCGGTTCCACCCCACCACCCGCCGTAAACGGCCATCCGGCCCAAATCTCACCGCGCGCCCTGTTAACAGACCCGCGTACCGCCACTAATACCGACGTTATACCGACAAAATACCGACGTTATCCCGACCCGGGTTTTTGCCTGCTAACCAATGGCTTGACGGTGATTCGCCGGGCCTTTGCACCGGCACCGGAACACCGCCTGATTTACCCCCCTCATTCCAGTTCTCTGGGGCCCTAAATCCACCCGGGGCTTTCCCCCCATCTGCATATCCGTTAAAGCGCAGGGAACTCTTACATGACCTGCGGATGACCGATCATGAAATTCACGCTTTCCTGGCTGAAAGATCACCTCGACACCGATGCCCCGGTGGCGGAACTTGCGGATGCCCTGACCGATCTGGGCCTTGAGGTTGAAGGGATCGAAAACCCTGCCGAGCGGCTGGCGGATTTTACCATCGGCAAGGTCATCCATGCCGAGCAGCACCCAGATGCCGACCGGCTACGCGTCTGCCGTGTGCTGACCGACGAAGGTGAGTTGCAGATTATCTGTGGTGCCCCCAATGCCCGCACCGGCATCACCGCCGTCATCGCCAAGCCCGGCACCTATGTGCCTGGAATTGATACAACAATCGGCATCGGCAAGATCCGTGGCATCGAAAGCCACGGCATGATGTGTTCCGAGCGCGAGATGGAACTGAGCGAAGAGCATGACGGCATCATCGAGCTGCCCAGCGGCGAGGTAGGCGACCGTTTTGTCGACTGGCTGGCGGCCAATGATCCGTCGAAGGTCGACCCGGTGATCGAGATCGCGATCACCCCCAACCGCCCCGATGCGTTGGGCGTGCGCGGCGTGGCACTCGATCTGGCGGCGCGCGGTCTGGGCACCATGAAACCGGCCAGGACAGCGCATATCGAGGGGCAATTCACCTGCCCGCTCAACGTCACCATAGACGATGACACAAGTGAAAACGGCTGCGAGGTTTTCGCGGGCCGCCTGATCCGGGGTGTCACCAACGGCCCCAGCCCCGAATGGTTGCAAAAACGCTTGCGCGCCATAGGCTTACGGCCGATTTCGGCGCTCGTCGATATCACCAACTTCTTCACCTATGACCGCAACCGCCCGCTGCATGTGTTCGATGCCGACAAGGTCAGGGGCGACCTGCGCGTGCACCGCACGTCGGGGGGCGAAACGCTGGTTGGTCTGGACGAAAAGGAATACACTTTCGGTCCCGGTCAGGTCGTGATTTCGGACGATGAAGGCGTTGAATCCATTGGTGGAATCATGGGTGGGCTGGCAACGGGCTGTACGTCTGAAACCACGAATGTATTCCTCGAGGCCGCGGTCTGGGATCACATCCAGATCGCCACCACCGGTCGCGCGCTCAAAATCAATTCGGACGCGCGGTATCGCAATGAACGCGGCATTGATCCGGCCTTCAACATGGAAGCGGTCGATCTGGCGACGCAGATGATCATTGATCTTTGTGGCGGTGAGCCGTCGAACCGCGTGACCGCCGGTGAGGTGCCCAATGTCGCGCGCGCCTACACGCTTGATCCGGCGCGGGTGCGCTCGCTTGTCGGTATGGACATCCCCGAATCCGAACAGCGCCAGACCCTGACGGCGCTGGGCTTCAGGATGGAAGGCAACCAGGCGCATGTGCCCAGCTGGCGACCCGATGTGATGGGCGAGGCCGATCTGGTGGAAGAGGTGGCGCGCGTCGCGTCACTGACCAAACTGGTCGGCAAACCGATGCCCCGCGCCCAGACCGGCGTACCGAAACCGATCCTGTCGGTGGCGCAGAAACGCGAACAGATCGCCCGGCGCACCACTGCCGCGCTTGGCTATAATGAATGCGTGACCTACAGCTTCATCGACCGCGCCAGCGCCGCGCTTTTCGGGGGTGGCGATGATGCGACGATGCTGGCCAATCCGATCAGCTCGGAGATGAGCCATATGCGTCCCGCGCTTCTGCCTGGCCTCTTGCAGGCGGCGGCACGCAATCAGGCACGCGGGCAGATGAACCTGGCGCTGTTCGAAGTGGGCCAGGCGTTTCATGGCGGCGAACCGGGTGAGCAGCACTTGCTGGTCAGTGGTTTGCTGGTTGGCCAGACCGGGCCAAAGGACGTGCACAGCGCCGCACGCGCTGTCGATCTATATGACGTCAAGGCGGATGCCGAAGCCGTTCTGGCCGCACTCGGCGCACCGGCCAAGGTTCAGATCCTGCGCGGTGCGCGGGAATGGTGGCATCCCGGCCGTCATGGCATGATCTGCCTTGGCCCCAAGAAGGTGCTGGGTGTGTTTGGCGAATTGCATCCCCGGGTGCTGAAGGCGATGGATGTCAAAGGCCCCGCGATGGGCTTTACCATCTGGCCCGGTGAAATCCCGCAACCCCGCAATCAGACCGCCAATCGCGGCGCGCTGGAACTACGTGACCTGCAAGCGGTCGAACGTGACTTTGCCTTTGTCGTCGATGCCGATGTCGAGGCGCTGACACTGGTCAACGCCGCCGCCGGAGCCGACAAGCTACTCATCGACGATGTGCGCGTCTTTGATGAATTCATCGGCGGCGCGTTGGGCGAAGGTAAGAAATCCCTCGCGGTCACGGTGCGCCTGCAACCCACCGAAGCCACGCTGAAAGACGTCGATATCGAGGCGGTATCCTCCAAGATCGTCGAGAAGGTCACCAAGGCCACTGGCGGCGTATTGCGGGGGTAACGTTTTGGCGTTTTCCCTGCGCCGCGCCGAAGCTGCGGATGCCAATGCTCTGACGGCGTGTATCGACGCGGCCTACGCAGGATATGTGGTTGAGGGCATTGACCTGCCGCCCGTGTCCGAAGGCGTCTCAGAGGATATTCGCGACAATATCGTCTGGTTGGCGGTTGATGGCGATCGGGTTTTGGGCGGGGTTATCCTGTCGCTTTCCGGTGAAGTGGCGCATCTGATGAATGTTGCCGTTGACCCGGATCAGTCAGGCGACGGGATAGGCCGGGCACTGATTGACGCGGCAATCACAGCAGCGCGCAAGGCCGGCCACACAACGATGGAGCTGGCCACCCACAAAGACATGCCGCAAAACGTGACGCTCTATCAGCACCTGGGATGGGAGGTGATCGGAGAGGACGGCAACAAGATTTTCATGGCCTATCGGCTGGACGACCCTTCCCGCCCCCAAGCACCACTGCGCTAATCACTGCCAAGGGCGATGCCGGGATAGGCCTTGCAGATTTCGTGCCAGTCCAGTTCGTAGCGATAGGTCATATGCGCGGCCTGTTCGGCAGACCAGAGATCGAAGGGCGGGTTGTCGACAGAAACCGGGAACTTCTTGGCTGCCGCCAGAACCAGCTCACGTATCCGGACCTGCTCGGACTTGGGTTCCACATGATCAAGGATGTAAGTCATCGCATTCCCGGACAGAGTTTTAAAAACCCGGGTTGAACGCGGCGTGACGGGGCCTTGGGTGAAGGCGCGGAACACCTGCGATTCCAAAGCATGAAACTGTTCAAACCGCCAGACTTTGATCGTGGCGGTTGGAAAGGCCTCTTGCAGATCATCAATCACGTCCATCCAGTCGCGGTGCAGCGCCAGAAACGCCGCACGCAGCGCGTCGAGATCGAAAATATTACCGCGCCGCACCGCCGTTGTGATGTTGGAGGAAACGAAGCTGCCATAGTCGCGCAACGCAAGGAGAAACGTTGCATTGGGATGATCGAATGCATCGGGCATCGCCCGCAGGCTTTGATCCATATCCGGATAAAGCGATTTGCATGCCAGGTTCTTGCGCGGCGCGCCGATCATGCTTTCTTCGGATATGGCAATCCGGCGGGTTGCGGGATCGGCTGCGATACGGTCCAGCAGGGTGCCAAGCGTCGGCTTGTCGGGGTCCGGGGATGATGCGGATATGGCCCCCCCCGATTTGCGGAATGTCCGCCGCAGCACACCCGTCGCGCGCAGATCGCTGGGCAGCACCAGCGCCACGCCCGCGGATTTCAGCGCGTCCCGCTGCGCCTTGAGTGAGGACTGAATATAGGTCGTGGCCGTTTTATGGGCACCCAGATGGATAACCACTTTGTTCTGCTGCACGAAGTCCTTCAGCGTGGTGCCCAATATTCTGCCCTGTGGCCCGTGTTATCAACCCGACTTTGCGATCTTGGATACCATTGGTGCGCGGCGCGTCAATCTCTAGTCGGGGCAACGCCTCTAATCGTTGCGCGTAAGAAAGTCCGCCAGCAGATCAAATACCAGTCGGATGCGGCGGCTGGTGTGCAATTCGCGATGCGTGGTCAGCCAGACAGGAAAATGTAGCGCGTCCATGTCGGGCAGCACGCGTTCGACCCCCGGCGTCGCCTCGGCCACCTGATCGTCCATGGCGGTGATGCCAAAGCCCTGGCGGGTGAACTCCCAGGCGACCACGCCGCTTTGGCTACCGATGCGGAAATTCTCATGGCTCAGCGGCAGGCCCAGTGGCAGGTAATGCGCCAGCATCTCGTCCACATCGCCAAAGCTGATGAAATCATGCCCGGCCGTATCCGCCAGCGTCCGGGGTCTGCCGCGCCGGTCCAGATAGTCGGTCGCGGCATAGAAATGCGCTGTTGCTTCGTCCACCAGACGGGCAATCAGGTCGGGTTGGTCGGGCCGGACATGGCGAATGGCAATATCGGCCTCGCGTCGCATCAGGTCACGGATATCATTGGCGGCAACCACGTCGATCTCAAGCTTGGGTGCCTGGTGTCTGAGCTGGCGCAAGACCGGCGGCAATACATGGGCGGAATAGACATCGCTGGCGGTGATCCGCACGCGCCCCTCGATAGTTTGCGCCTGACCCGTCGCAGCCAGCGCAACGCGGTTTGCGGCCTCCCCCATGACGCGGCTATGGTCCAGCAATTCCATGCCCGCGGTGGTCAGCGACAGCGTGCGGCCGATACGCTCGAATAACAGGATACCCAGTTCGTCCTCCAACGCCGCGACCTGTCGGCTGAGCGTGGGTTGGGTCAGCCCCAGAACACGCGCCGCAGCCGAAAGCGATCCTTCCTCAGCGGTGGTCAGAAACGCCCGCATGTGGTTCCAGTCAAAGGTATTTGGCCCATATTTCATGCAAATATGTATAAGCAACCTGCGAATTTCGGCAATTTATATTTGGTTTGCGCATGTATATTTGCCATCTCAAAGGAGAGAGCCAATGCAAGATGTCATGAAATTCTGGGATGGAATCGCGCCGCAATATGCGAAATCGCCAATCAAGGATATCGCCGCTTACGAATACACGCTGGCCCGCACAAAATCCTATCTGAAAGCCAGCGACACGGTGCTGGAACTGGGTTGTGGCACCGGCGGCACGGCGCTGCATCTGGCCGATGCCGTGGCACATCTGACTGCGACCGATCTGTCGGATGCCATGCTGGATGTGGGCCGCAACAAAATAGCGGATACCGCCAATGTCACATTCCAGCGCAGCGATATCGCCGGCGCGCCCGAAGGCCCGTTCGATGTGGTCATGACCTTTAACCTGATCCATCTGCTGCGCGATACCAGTGCCGCACTGGCCCAAGTCTATCAGCGCTTGAAACCCGGTGGCCTCTTCATCTCGAAAACGCCGTGCAATCCGACACGCCGCGCGCCGCTGGGATACAACCTTTTGCGACTTGCGCTGCCGCTTGCCCAACTGGCAGGCAAAGCGCCTTATGTGAATTTCATGGACGTGTCCGACTGGGATGCAAAAGTCTCAGACGCGGGGTTCAAGATCATCGAGGCTGGCAACCACCCGGCACACCCGCCCGCCCGCTATCTGGTCGCCCGAAAAATCTGAGGCTTTGCGGCTTTTGCTGCAAGACGGTATGACGGGCTGATTGACATAACATGAGGCCACGACATGACCTTGAAGATCTACCTTTCCGGCGAAATTCACACCGATTGGCGCGAGCAGATCATCGACGGGGCCAGCGGGCTTGACGTGAGCTTCTCAAGCCCGGTCACCGATCATGGCGCCTCGGATGATTGCGGCGTGGCAATATTGGGCGACGAGCCGGATAAATACTGGCACGACCACAAGGGCGCGATGATCAACGCCATCCGCACCCGCAAGGGCATCAGCGATGCCGATGTGGTCGTTGTCCGCTTTGGCGAACAGTACAAGCAGTGGAATGCCGCCTTTGATGCGGGCTATGCCGCCGCGCTTGGCAAGTCGCTGATCATCCTGCAACGCCCCGAGCACGACCACCCGCTGAAAGAGGTCGACGCCGCCGCGCTGGCGGTGGCACGCGAACCGTCGCAAGTGGTGGAAATCCTGCGTTACGTGCTGGATGGATCACTACCGGGCCGCGCTTGATAACCGGGACTGAGCTGCGGTGATTGGCGAACTCTCGCCGCGAGGGAAAACGAGACAGTTTTTCCCATTAAAAGAGTCTGCGCGTTTCCCGCATTTCGTGCTACGCAAATGGCGCGGGCGCGAACAGACCGCGTGAGACACAAGTGGTGAGGGACATAATGATACAAGAATTCAAGGATTTCATTGCCAAGGGCAATGTCATGGACATGGCGGTGGGGATCATCATCGGCGCAGCATTCACAGCCATCGTCGGCTCGCTGGTTGCCGATCTGATCAACCCGATCATCAGTCTGTTCATGGGCGGGATCGACTTTTCAGGCATGCATGTAATTTTAGGTGAGGGTGAATATACCTCGATGGCCGCCGCCGAAGAGGCCGGTGCCGCCGTCTTTGCCTATGGCCGGTTCATCATGGCCATCATCAACTTCCTTATCATCGCTTGGGTCGTGTTCCTGCTGGTCAAAGCGGTGAACAAAGCCAAGGATGCCAGTGCCGCGGAAGAAGAAGAGGCCCCAGCCGAAGAACCCGGCCCTTCCGAGCTGGATATCCTGATGGAAATCCGCGATCAGCTGGCCGCCAAGAAGTAAGAAAAACGACAATTCCTGTTGCCACAAAGGTCCGGGGCAACCCGGGCCTTTGTTGTGCGACAGGTGGATCTTGGGTGCTGTTGAGCGGTGCTCTGAACAGGCCACGCAGGTGGTGATTGAAAGGACAAGAGGATGGACAACCTTATCGAGCAGGCACTGAGCTATGGGCCGATCCTGATAGATGCCGCCAAGGCGCTGGTGGTGCTGATCATCGGCTGGATCGTGGCCGGAATGGTAGCCCGACTGGTCAGCCGCAAGGTCAACGCCAATGAAAATATCGACAACACCATCGGCAACTTTGCTGCCAACCTGGTAAAATGGGTGATCCGCCTGATGGTCGTAATGGCCGTTCTGGGCATTTTCGGGATCGAGGCAACCAGCCTCGTCGCTGTCATGGGGGCCGCCACCCTGGCCATCGGCATGGCGTTGCAGGGCACGCTTTCCGATCTGGCCGCCGGTCTGATGCTAGTGATCTTCCGGCCCTATGCCCAGGGCGATTACGTGGATATCGGCGGCACGTCGGGCACGGTTCAGCAGATCGCGCTGTTTTTCACGGAACTGGTGACGCCCGACAACGTGCAGGTGATCGTGCCCAATGGCAAAGCCTGGGGTGAGATCATCACCAATTACTCACATCACAAGACCCGCCGTCTGGATCTGACCTTTGGCATCGACTACGAAGATGACGCCAACACCGTGAAAGAGCTGATTGCCGGTATCGCCACGAACGAGCCGCGCATTCACAAAGACCCCGAGCCTTGGGTCCGTGTCACCAATCTGGGCGAAAGCAGTGTCGATCTAACCGCGCGCCTGTGGTGTGACAATGCTGAATACTGGGATCTGAAATTCACTCTGACCCAGCAGATCAAGGAAGCGATGGACACCAAGGGCATCTCAATCCCCTATCCACATCGCACCATGGTCCAGCGTTAATGGGCATCGCCGTCGCTTCTGTGGCGGCTATCTCTCAACCGCGATCACCGTTCACCGGCTGAGGCGCAGCAAATCGAACACCGCCTGTGGTTCCGGTCCGGTGGTCGAAATGATGGGTGGGTTGAAAAACGGGTCGATGAACAGGAACACATCCTCCAGATCGTCCTTTTTAACATCTTCAACCGCAGCATCACGCTGATCGAAATAGAAATCGCTCATGTCCGCGCTGGCATCAAATGTGGTAATCGGTGCGTCCAATCCGGAATTATCGAAAAAAATGGGCATGGTGCCCTCCTCTGATTGATGATCAGCCATGTCCAAAATCACCAGGGCATCGTCGATTTAGTTGCAGAGAAGCCATTCACGTATTCGTGAGTAGTAAACGGCCGCCGGGCCAATAGGACCCTGGGTGCACCCAGCCGACGCAAAGGTTTGATACGGGCTGTGCCCTATCGGCACTTCTTGGCGATTTCGCGATTCAGCAACCCGGTTTCGACCAGAAGGCAGCGGTTGCGCGCCTCGTAGTAATAGCCGCGCGCATACCACATCACGGCCCGATCCATGTTTCCGTCCGACACCAGCCAGGCGCCGCGCAGGTATTTGACCGCCCATCGCAGGTTGGTTTCGGCATCCAGCAAGTCATTTGGCCTGCCGCGAAAACCCATGATCCCGGCAGTTTCAGGCAGGATCTGCATCATCCCGTAATAGGGACCGTTGCGCGCCCGGGGCCGGTAATCGCTTTCGCGCTGAATGACCTTGTGCACCAATGGGCGCGGCACCTCATAAAGATCGGCGTATTCGTTGATCAGCAGGCGCAGTTCGGGCGTTTCATTGGGATAAAGTGGTGGCTCCTTGGTGGAGCGGTCGGGGGTGGAGGAACAGGCCGCCATAAGCGCCAGCAGCGCGACAATGCAAAGATTTCTAATCATGACCACACCCCTCGAATTTCCGGCCATGAAGCGCCAGAATCCGCGGCTTCGCAAGGGGATTTCAGGCGTGCAGCCGTTTTCTGCCGCAGGCGGGCGGTGGCGGTCAGCTCAGGCAGCCGTCTTTCAACGTCACCCAGATCAGGTCAGCGGGGATGTCGCCTGAATTGACCGATTCGTGGTCTTCCGACAGGTCAACCGGGCCGTAGAATCCCACCGATCCGGCGGGTGAATACCCAGATGAGACATTGTCGCCATAGCGCACGGTCCAGTTGGTGCCGGTCAGCATGATATAAAGCTGATGGGGCGGGTGGGCGTGCACGCCTTCCCACTGGCCGGGCGGAAAGGTGAACCGCTGGACCACCATCTTGTCATCCTCCAGCAGAACCCGGCCAGGGATATTGGGGTAATGTTGCCGACAATCGACCAATGCTTTGGCCTGCGCCCGGGGGATGATCGTTGCGCTGCTCATCAGGCCCACGACTATCCCCGCGGTAAAGACGGCAAAGATCAGGAATTTTATCTTGAGGGTCATCAGCGCGGCCTCCCACCGGTGTGCCCGGGAACCTTACCCCGTAATGTTCAGAAAACCAGCGCGGGCAACCATGTTGCCAGACCGGGGATCAGCCAGATCACCCCGATCCCCACGATCTGCAGCAGGATGAACGGTGCGACCCCGGCATAGATCTGGCCGGTGGTGATCTCGGGCGGGGCGGCACCGCGCAGATAGAACAGGGAGAACCCGAAAGGCGGGGTCAGGAACGAGGTTTGCAGGTTGATCGCGATCAGGATCGCCAGCCAGACCGGATCATGACCCATCAGGATCAGCACCGGCGCGACAAGCGGCAGCACGATCACCGTGATCTCGACGAAATCGAGAAAGAAACCGAGAACAAAGATCATCGCCATCGCGAAAATGAGCGCACCCGTGGCCCCGCCCGGCATCGCCTCCAGCACCGCCTGCACCCGCACGTCGCCACCTAGGCCGACAAAGACCAGGGAGAACACGCTTGCCATCAGGATCGTGGCAAAAATCATCGCGGTGACGGTCATCGTCGTGGTGACCGCGCCTGCCAGCACCTCGCGCGCGTGCAGCCGCCTGAGCGAGGCGAGCACCGCCGCCATGCCCACCAGCAACATCACGCTGTAGAGCGCCGCCAGCATATAACTGCCCATGCCCGCGTCGCTGCGCTGCAGCCGCACCGGGGCGACACCTGCGGCGATAGCCAGAACCAGCAGGCAGGCCACACCCGACAGGATCAGCCTTTTGCTGACGCCTTGCCGCGCACCCGCCATCAGCACCGCGCCGATCGCACCCACGGCGGCGGCCTCGGTCGGGGTGGCGATGCCGCCCAGAATGGCGCCCAACACGGCGATGATCAGCATCACCGGCGGGGCAACGGCCCCGGCCACCTCGGCAAGGGCGGGGCGGCCTTCGGGCGTGGGGGCGGGCGGCATGTCCTGTGGTCGGATCATTCCGCGCCCCAGCACGTAGAGGATATAGATCGCAACCAGCGTCAGGCCGGGTATCAGCGCACCGGCGAAAATCTGGCCGACGGAAATGGTTTCAACCGAAAACTTGCCCTGTTCATATTGCGCCTGCTGATAGGCACTGGACATCACGTCGCTGAGAATGATCAGCAGGGTCGAGGGCGGGATGATCTGCCCCAGCGTGCCCGCCGTGCACACCAGCCCCGATGCGAGGCGCGGATCATAGCCGGTGCGCAGCATCGTCGGCAGCGCGATCAGCCCCATCGCGATCACCGTGGCCCCCACGATCCCGGTCGAGGCGGCGAGCAGCGCGCCCACCAGAATGACCGAAATGCCAAGCCCGCCGCGCAGCTGGCCAAACAGCCGCCCCATCGTATCGAGCAGATCCTCGGCGATTTTCGAGCGTTCCAGCACCACGCCCATGATCACGAAAAGCGGGATGGCGATCAGCACGTCATTGGTGATCACCCCAAAGACCCGTTGGCCCAACGCCCCCAGCAGATTGATGTTCATCACGCCGGTGACCCAGCCTAGGTAGGCAAAGCCGATGGCCACGCCCGAAATCGCGAAAGACACCGGAAAGCCCAGCAGGATCGCCCCCATGAGGGCGGCAAACATGATCAGATCGAGATATTCGAGGATCATGCGCGGGTGTTCCCTGCCAGTACGGCCAGTTTCGCCAGCAGGCAGGCCAGCGATTGGACGATCAGCAGCACGCAGAAGGCGGGGATAAGTGATTTCAGCAGGAAGACCGCCGGGATACCACCAACTGACAATGGCCCCTCGAAGATTGCCCAGGCGTTGCGAACCGACGGCCAGGACCAGTAGAGCAGCGCCAGCATCGACGGGATCAGCAGGATCACGTGGCCAAAGACATCAATCCGCGCCTTGCCCGCGTCCGAGGCTTTGGCCTGAAAGATATCGACGCGCACATGTTCATCGACCAGCAGGGTATAGCCCGCGCCCAGCATGAATAGCGCGGCGTGCATATAAAGCACGCTTTCATTCAGCGCGATCGAACTGAAGCCATAGACATAGCGCAGCACGACGACGATGAACTGCACCAGCACCATGATCAGCGCCAGCCAGCGGATGATGCGGCCAACGCCGCGGTTGATGCTGTTCAGGTGGTTGGCGAGCTTGTTCATTCCCGCATTCCTGTTCTGGCCATCATTCCCGCACTGGCTGGCTGGGTTGCGTGTAGGGTGGGTGAAACCCAGGCACGCGATCTCGCCAATGTTGGCGAAAGCATGGGTTTCACCCACCCTACGGTTATTTTCAAGGTCATCTTCCCCAAAATAACCCGGCGCGAAATGTTAGCGCCGGGCATCTCCTGTCTTAATACCCCAGCACCATCGCGCGGGCGTTCATCTGGCCGTTATCGGCATAGACCATGTAGGCGCCGACGGAATCGCGGTAGGCGACAAAGCTTTCGGCGATACGGCCGACCAGTTCATCCTTGTCCCCGCGCAGGCTGTCGATCACCGTCTTGGCGGCTTCGCCCATCGCCATCACCACCTCATCCGGCAGCTTGCGGGGCGTGACGCCTTCGTCATTCACCAGCTTTTGCAAGGCCAGCGCATGCTTGGTCTCATACTCGGTCCAGACATCGTTATAGAGGCTGGAACAGGCCGTACTCACCACCAGTTTCAGATCATCGGGCAGCTCTTCGTATGCCGCCAGATTGACCCCGCATTCCTCGGCAGAGCTCGGCTCGCCAATGCCGGGCCAGTAGTAATTCTTGGCGATCTGGTGATAGCCAAGGGCGCTATCGGTCCACGGACCGATGAATTCGCCCGCATCCAGCGCCCCCGATTGCAGCGCCTGGAACATGGCCGGTCCGGACATCGCCTGCACCGCCATGCCGATCTCGGCGCACATCTCGCTGGCCAGCCCGGTGGTGCGGTACTTCACGCCCTTCAGGTCATCAACCGAGTTGATTTCGTTGCGGAACCAGCCAAACCATTGCGGCCCGGAATTGCCGCAGAGAAACGGCTTGATGCCAAACCGGCCATACATTTCGTCATAAAGCGCCTGACCGCCGCCATGCACCATCCAGCCGACCTGTTCATCGGCGCGCAGGCCAAAGGGTTGCGACCCAAAAAGCAGGATGCCCTTGGATTTCGACCCCCAATAGGCGGGCACCGCGTGATAAAGATGCGCCGTGCCTTCCGACACCGCGTCAAAGACGCCGCGCCCGGGTACGATCTCGCCGGCGGCGTGCAGCGTAACCTCGATCCGGCCTCCCGACAGCGTTGTAATCCGGTCGGCCAGCGTTTGCGCCGCAACGCCGGGCCCGGGCAGGTTTTTTGGCCATGCGGTGACCATCGACCATTGCCGTATGTCCTGCGCAATTGCCGGGGTTGCCAGCGCCGCGGCAGCCGATCCAACGGCCCCTGCCCGGATAAATTCGCGTCTTTTCATAGTGTCTTCCTCCTTGTTAATGGCTTTTTTGTTGATTGCTCATGCGGACACGCTTTCGCCTCATCCGGAAACCCCGTTCCCGAATGTTAAGCACAGCCTGTCAGATGGCGGAATTGTTTTGTCACGCGCCGGTGGCCTCCCCTCAGCCACGCGGACGATCTCACCGGGTTCGATGCCCGGTGCCGTTTTGCGACTTGTCCCTAGATTAGCGGCGGCAATCTGGCCCCTAGTTGCAGACGAATGTCCCTTGCTGGCCCGTGTCCAGGTTGACGATGGACATGTTATTGCCCTGGTAGCGCATTTCGATCTTCGATCCGCGATGCCGCGCACCATTGACCCAGGCCCCGCCGACACCGCCATTCTGGTTCGAGATAACCTCGAAATCATAGCGGGTGCCCCCCGCATCGTAGAGCGTACCGTAATAGCCGTAGGTCTGGGAATAGGTCAGGTATTGCACCAGTACCTGACCCTGAAGCGGCGTACCGGCGAATTGTCCGTTGCAAAAATACTGGGCGCTGGTCTGCGCAGGCGAAAGCTGGGGAAACAGCATCAGAAAGACAGAAAGAATGAGCCTCATGGTGGTCTCCAAAATCAGAAATAGCAAAAATCCGGGTAATCAATGCTGGACAGATTACCATATTTTGCCCGCTATTTCCATTTTGGGTTGTGTTGTTCATGCCGGGGCGTCCCTAAGCATTTCGAGTGTCTTCGGACAATTTTCACCTGCGTAGAAAGCAGCCAACACTTGGCCAAAGACCAGCCCGCCCCCGGCCACCTGAAACAATGTCATCGACGAGCGTAATTTCAACGCATCGACGGGCCCTAGAATGGCTTCGGGCGCGGCATCTTTATGGGCAAGGACCGCCTCACTGATCTTGATAAGCCGTGGACCCAGCACCTCATGCGCCAGATAATCCTGTGCCTCTTTCAGATCGACAATGCCGTATAGCTGCGCGGTGGACGAACGACCAAGACCTGCAATCTGCGGAAACACGAACCACATCCAGTGCGTCGCCTTCCGTTCCGCCCGGATTTCCTCCAGCGGGACGGGCCAGATACGCGCCTGCGCGTCTATGAACCGCTCAAGGCTCACCCCAGAATGCCGGGCAGGTTCAACCCGTTTTCCTTCGCGCACTCGATGGCAATCTCATAACCCGCATCCGCATGACGCATCACGCCCGTCGCGGGATCGTTCCACAAAACATTGGCGATCCGGCGGTCGGCATCTTCGGTCCCGTCGCAACAAATCACCATGCCCGAATGCTGGCTGAACCCCATGCCGACGCCGCCACCGTGATGCAGGCTGACCCATGTCGCGCCGCTGGCGGTATTCAAAAGCGCATTCAAGAGCGGCCAGTCAGATACCGCGTCGCTGCCATCCTTCATCGCCTCGGTTTCACGGTTTGGCGACGCAACAGAGCCTGAATCCAGATGATCGCGCCCGATCACCACCGGTGCGGACAACTCGCCATTGCGGACCATTTCATTGAAGGCAAGCCCCAGCTTGTGCCGCACCCCCAGCCCGACCCAGCAGATCCGCGCCGGCAGCCCCTGAAAGCTGATGCGCTCGCGCGCCATGTCCAGCCAGTTATGCAGGTGCGGATCATCGACCAGTTCTTTCACCTTGGCGTCGGTCTTGTAGATATCTTCCGGATCACCGCTAAGCGCGCACCAACGGAACGGTCCGATGCCCCGGCAGAACAGCGGACGGATATAGGCGGGCACGAAACCGGGGAAGGCAAAGGCGTTTTCCAGACCCTCTTCCAGCGCAACTTGCCGAATATTGTTGCCATAATCCAGTGTCGGCACTCCGGCGTTCCAGAAATCGACCATCGCCGCCACATGCACCTTCATGCTGGCGCGCGCGGCCTTTTCTACCGCTTTCGGATCACTTTCTTGTTTGGCGCGCCATTCGGCCACGCCCCAGCCCTGCGGCAGGTAGCCATGCACCGGGTCATGGGCACTGGTCTGATCCGTCACGATATCGGGTTTGATCCCGCCATTCTGCATGATCTCGACCAGCCGCGGAAACATATCCGCCGCATTGCCAATAAGCGCCACGGATTTCGCTTCTCCGGCCTTGGTCCAGCCATCGATCATCTCCAGCGCTTCTTCAAGGCTATGGGTCTTTTCATCCACATACCGCGTGCGCAGGCGGAAATCGGCACGGGTCTCGTCGCATTCCACCGCCAGGCAGCAGGCACCGGCCATCACCGCCGCCAACGGCTGTGCGCCGCCCATGCCGCCCAACCCGCCGGTCAGTATCCACTTGCCCGTCAGGTCGCCACCAAAATGCTGCCGCCCGGCTTCGACAAAGGTTTCATAGGTGCCCTGCACGATGCCCTGGCTGCCGATATAGATCCACGACCCGGCGGTCATCTGGCCATACATTGCCAGACCCTTTTTATCGAGCTCGCTGAAATGATCCCAATTGGCCCAATGCGGCACTAGGTTGCTGTTGGCGATCAGAACCCGGGGGGCGTCCTTGTGAGTGCGGAACACGCCGACGGGCTTGCCGGACTGAACCAGCAGCGTTTGATCCTCTTCCAGATCCTTGAGTTGGGCAACAATAGTGTCGAAATCATTCCATGTCCGCGCCGCGCGCCCGATCCCACCATAGACCACCAGCTCATGCGGGTTTTCCGCCACATCCGGGTGCAGATTGTTCATCAGCATCCGCATCGGCGCCTCGGTCAGCCAGCTTTTTGCGCTGATCTCGGGGCCGGTATCGGGATAAACGTCGCGGGTGTTGTGGCGGGGATTGGTCATCTTGGGGTCTCTCCCATCTAAAGGGTCATGTTCAGGCCAGCGGCCTCGGCCAGCGCGCCTGAACTGATCAGGTCGGCGGCGGATTGCAGGTCGGGGGCCAGGTAACGGTCGGCTTCCAGCGCCGGGATATCCTGGCGCAGACGCAGCAACGCCGCCTGTAGGGGCGGGCTGGTTTTCAGCGGCGCGCGAAAGCCGATACCCTGCGCGCCACAGATCGCCTCGACCCCCAGAATGGTGGCCAGATTGGCGTTCATCCGCCGCAGCCGCCGCGCCGCATGGGCGGCCATGCTGACGTGATCCTCCTGATTGGCAGAGGTGGGCGTGCTGTCGGTGGTGCAGGGATTGGCCAGATGCTTGTTTTCGCTCATCAACGCAGCCGTGGTCACCTCGGCAATCATCAGGCCCGAATTCAGCCCCGGTTCAGGCGTCAGAAAGGGCGGCAGATCGAAACTGAGTGTCGGATCGACCATCAACGCCACCCGCCGCTGGGCAATGGCACCGATCTCGGCAATGGCCAGCGCGATCTGGTCGGCGGCAAAGCCCACGGGTTCAGCGTGGAAGTTGCCACCACTGACAATTCGACCCTCTTTCACCAGAACAAGCGGATTATCGGTGACAGCGTTCGCCTCAACCTCCAGCACCTCACCGGCGCGACGCAAAAGGTCAATTGCGGCCCCGCTGACCTGCGCCTGACAGCGGATGCAATAGGGATCCTGCACGCGGGTGTCGCCCTCACGGTGGCTTTCGCGAATCTCCGAGCCTTCCATCAACTCGCGCTGCAATCGTGCAGCAGCAATTTGCCCATGATGCCCGCGCAAGGTGTGGATCTCATCCACCAGCGGCGCGGTGGACCCCATGATTGCATCGGTCGACATTGCCGCCGTCACGATGCAGGCCTGCGCGTTGCGCCACGCCCCCCACAGACCGGTCAGTGCACAGGCCGTCGAAAACTGCGTGCCGTTGATCAGCGCCAGACCCTCTTTGGGGCCAAGGATAATAGGCTCTAATCCGGCCCGATTAAGCGCTTCGTGCCCTGAAAGGCGCGCGCCTTCGAACCACGCTTCACCCTCACCGATCATCGCCGCCGCCATATGTGCCAATGGCGCCAGATCACCTGACGCCCCGACCGATCCCTGATCTGGCACCACCGGCGTGACGCCCTTGTCCAGCATTCCCTCGATCAGCGCCACGGTGGACCACGCCACACCCGACGCGCCCCGGCCCAGCGACAAAAGCTTCAGAACCATCATCAGCCGGGTCGTGGCAATATCCAGCGCCTCACCCACGCCGCAGCAATGCGACAGGATCAGGTTACGTTGCAGCGCTTCGACATCAGAGGCCGGTATCTTGACGCTGGCCAGTTTACCAAAGCCGGTATTGACGCCATAAACCGCCTCGTCCCCAGCGGCGGCCTGCGCCACCAGCGCGGCAGCGGCCTCTACATCGGGGCGGACAGAGGCATCCAATTTGGCCGACAACCGGTTGCGCCAAATGGTTTCAAGCTGCGCCAGATCTGTGGCACCAGGCTGTAATATCTGGCTCATTCCACGCCTCCGAAAATCCGTCTCTCCAACGGGTTGAAACCAATGCGATAGGCAAGTTCAGCTGGGTTAGAGACGTTCCAGATTGCCAGATCGGCGCGTTTACCGGGCGCAATCACGCCGCAATCATCCAGTCCCAGGGCCTTCGCAGCATGGGCAGTGACGCCTGCCAGCGCTTCCTCGGGGGTTAGCCGGAACAGGGTACAGCCCATGTTCATGGTCAGCAGTAATGAGGCCAGCGGCGATGATCCCGGATTGCAATCCGTCGCCAGCGCCATTGGCACGCCATGTTCGCGAAACGCGTCGACAGGTGGCATCTGGGTTTCGTGCAGCGTGTAGAATGCGCCGGGCAACAGCACGGCCACACTGCCAGCCGCCGCCAGTGCCTTCGCATCCGCATCATCGGCATATTCCACATGATCCGCCGATAGCGCGTCATACGCGGCCGCCAGTTTGGTGCCGCCGATATTGCTAAGCTGTTCGGCATGTAGTTTGACAGGCAGGCCCAGCGCTTTTGCCCTGTCAAAAACCCGGCTGATCTGCGCGGTGTCAAAGGCGATGCCTTCGCAAAACCCGTCCACCGCATCCACCAGCCCCTCGGCATGGGCCGCGTCAAGCGCGGGGATACAAACTTCGTCGATATAGGCGTCGGCGCGGCCCTTGTAATTCGCTGGCACGGCGTGGGCCCCCAGAAAGGATGTCACCACACGCACCGGGCGCGCCCTGCCGATCGCCCGTGCGACGCGCAGCATTTTCAACTCGGTGTCGCGATCCAGCCCATAGCCGGATTTCACCTCGATCACGCTGACCCCTTCGGCCAGCATCGCGTCCACCCGGGTCAATGCATCGGCCAGCAGGTCAGCTTCGGAGGTTTCACGCGTGGCGGTCACGGTCGACACGATGCCGCCGCCCGCACGCGCCACTTCCTCGTAGCTGGCACCGTTCAGACGCATTTCGAATTCTGCCGCGCGGTTGCCGCCAAAGACGATATGGGTGTGACAGTCAATCAAACCGGGTGTCACCAGTCGCCCGCCCAGATCCTCGCCCAAACCGTGATGTTCCGGGGGCAGATCAACCTCGGGTCCAACCCATGAAATCAGACCCTGTTTCACCACAATTGCAGCATTGTGGATCAGCCCATAAGGCTGCCCACCTGCCATCGTGGCCACCACCGCATTCCGCAAAAGCATGCCGATTATCTTTCTTGATCACCCGAGTCGTTCTTGATATTATGTATAGACATAAAAACCTGTCAAGCGGAGAGATTTCATGCCAACGATCTGGGCCTCTCAGGCGCTGCTGCCCACCGGCTGGGCGCGCGATGTCGCGGTCGAGGTGGACGAAACCGGCCACATCACCAGCGTCACCCACGATGCTCGCCCCGAAGGCCATCGCACCGGCATCCTGCTGCCCGCACCCGCCAATGCGCATTCCCACGCCTTTCAGCGCGCCATGGCCGGGCTGACCGAATCGCGAGGCCCCGACCCGCGCGATAGTTTCTGGACCTGGCGGCGGCTGATGTACCGGTTCCTTGATCTGCTGACGCCCGAGCAGGTGCAGGCCATCGCCGCGCTGGTGCAGATGGAGATGCTGGAGGCAGGCTATGCCACCAATGTCGAATTCCACTACCTGCACCATCAGCCCGGCGGCGCGCCTTATGACGATCTGTCCGAGATGTCGCAGCGCATCACCGCCGCCGCGCTGCAAACCGGCATCGGCCTTACGCTGTTGCCAGTGCAATATCAATTCGGCGGTTGCGACCAGCGCGACCTGACAACAGGGCAAATCCGCTTTGGTAACGACCCGGCGCAGTTTGCCAGGTTGATGGAAGAGGCCAGCCGCGCCCTGACCGCACTGCCCGAAGATTCCCGCCTTGGCGTTGCGCCACACAGCTTGCGCGCCGTCGCACCCGAGGACGTGATCAACGCGCCACAACTAGCGCAAGGTGGCCCAGTCCATCTGCATCTGGCCGAACAGGTGGCCGAGGTCGAGGAGATCAGCGCCGCCTATGGCCAGCGCCCGGTCGAATGGCTGCTCGATAATGCCCATGTCAACGATCAATGGTGCCTGATCCACTGCACCCAGATGGAGCATCACGAAACCATCGCACTGGCGCAGACCGGGGCGGTGGCGGGTCTGTGCCCCATCACCGAATCAAGCCTCGGTGACGGAATTTTTGATGGCGTGCGCTGGCTGGATCATCACGGCAAGATTGCCATTGGATCGGATTCGAATATCCGCATTTCGCTCAGCGAAGAGCTGCGCACGCTCGACTATTCCCAGCGCCTGCGCGACCGGTCCCGCGCCGCCTTGGCCACGCCCGAACACAGCACCGGCCGCCGTCTCTTCAACGCCGTCTGTGCGGGTGGTGCCCAGACCGCCGGGCGCAACTCGGGCCATATTGCTGTGGGGCAACTGGCCGATCTGATGGCGCTGGATGACAGCCATATCGACCTGACCGGGCAAACCGGCGACAAGCTTCTGGATTGTTGGATCTTTGCCGGGGATGACCGGATGGTGCGCGATGTCTGGTCTGCGGGGCGCCACCTGGTTCAGGACGGGCGGCACCACGCACGCGACCAGATCACCACCGCCTATACACGCGCGATGCAACCACTCAGGGATGCGCTATGAGCGAGGCGCAGTTCAGAAACTGGCAAGCCATTCAGGCCGAGGTTCTGCGCCGCATCCATGCCCGCAACTGGCCCCCCGGCCATACCATCCCGAACGAGGTCGATCTGGCACAGGAATTCGGCTGTGCCCGCGCCACCGTCAACCGCGCGCTGCAATCGCTAGCCGATGCCGGCCTGCTGGAGCGTCGCCGCAAGGCTGGCACCCGCGTCGCGCTGCATCCGGTCGGTAAGGCCACCGTCACGATCCCGGTGATCCGGCAAGAGATCGAGGATCGTGGCATGACATATGCCTACCGCCTGATCACCCGCGATATCGCAACATCGCCGGCCCCGCTTGGCGCTACCGGACCAGGGTTGCATGTCACGGCGGTGCACCATGCGAATGACAGTCCCTATGTGATCGAAGATCGCTGGATCAACCTCACCACCGTTCCTGACGCTGCTGAGCAACCCTTTGATCAGATCAGCGCCAATGAATGGCTTGTCACCACCGCGCCCTACACCAACGGCGATATCAGCTTTGCTGCAGAACCTGCGACCGCGCAGGAAGCGCAATTGCTGAACACAGCCGAGGGCACACCGGTTTTCGTGATCGACCGGATCACCTGGGACCATGATCAGACGATCACCACCGTGCGCCTGACCTATGCGCCGGGCTACCGCATCCACACCGGCATCGGCACCGGCGCGATCGCGAGCTGAAATTACACTCAAAATCGGCTCTAACACGGGCAGTTTGCCTGATCTTGTCAATTTGTCCGGCGCGGTCACGACGGGCCTTTGCATCTCCCCGCACCTCGGTATGCTCCTTTCCCAAGACCGACAGAAAGGACCATTGATGATCACCTATGATTTCTCGGGCAAGGTCGCCATCATCACCGGCGCGGGCGGCGGCATGGGACTAGCGATTGCCAATCTCATTCTTGGGGCCGGTGGATCGACCATTCTGGTCGACCTCAAACCCGAACCGGCCGATCTTGCCGGCGCGCCCGACCAACGGCTCTTTGCCCGGGGCGACCTGACGGATGCAGATTTCGTGACCAGCACGATCAACGCGGGCGCCGAACGTTTTGGACGCGTCGATTATCTGGCCAATGTCGCGGGCGTGCTGCGCTTTGGCGATGATACTTCTCTGCTCGATATGGATCTTGCAGTCTGGGATCAGGTCTTTGAAACCAATCTCAAGTCGATGGTCCACACCGCCCGTGCGGCCGTGCCGCATATGCGTCGCCTGGGTCATGGCGCGATGGTGCATTTCTCCTCCACCCAATGTCTGCGCGGCGACCCGCTGCCGCAGGATGCCTATTCCACCGCCAAGGCCGGGGTGGGTGCGCTGTCGCGCTCGCTCGCCATGCAACTGGCCGCGGACAACATTCGGTCGAACGCGATTTATCCGGGGCTTACCCAGACCCCGTTACAGGCGCGTTGGGACACCGACGAAAAATTGACCGAGGCCGGATCATGGGTGCCGATGGGCCGGATCGGAACGCCCGAGGAATTGGCCGCGGCGGCGGTCTTTCTGCTTTCGGACGGGGCATCCTATATCACCGGAATTGACTTGGTCGTCGATGGCGGCCTGCTGTTGAAATAGTCTCTATTCCGGCCAAAACGTACGGCCCGTACGCTGGTTTCCGAAAAGGTCCCGATATACGTACGAAACAGGCGTACGGGTCGTACGTAATGTACGTTTTAGCCGGCCTCTTCCTGCAACAGCGCGCGCAAACCATCGCGGTAATTGGGATAGCGCAGCGTCACACCCAGTTCAGACTTGATCCGCGCATTGCTGATCCGTTTTGATTCCGAATAGAAACTACGCGCCATCGGGCTCATCTCGGCCTCTTCAAACGGGATTTCCGGCGGCAGGGGTACACCCAGCAACTCCGCCGCGTGGCCGATCACATCCTGCGGCGGTGCTGGTTCGTCATCACAGACATTATACGCCCGACCCGGATTGGGTTGCGCTATCGACGCCGCCAAAACCCGCGCGATATCGTCAACATGTATTCGGCTAAATATTTGATTTTTCTTTATAATACGACGCGCGGTGCCTTGCCTCACTTTTTCAAAGGGGCCGCGTCCGGGCCCGTAAATCCCCGCCAGACGAAACACATGTACCGGCAAAGACGAAACCGCCTGCCACCTTTCCTCGGCGTCCTTACGCATCTTGCCGCGCTCGGTCGATGGTCTCAATTCGGCATCTTCCCCCGTCCATTCCCCGTTGTGATTGCCATAAACCCCGGTGGTCGACAGATAGCCAAACCATTCGAGTCGCCCGGCTACCCCTTTGATTTTATGACTATATTTGTTGTAGATCGGATCACCCGCCTCGCGCGGCCCGGCCGAAACCAGCACATGGGTTGCCCTGTCAAACGCCGCATCCAGATCGCCATCAGGCCACATCACCGGAATGATGCCCGTATCTTTCAATGCATTGAATTTGCTTTCACTTCTGGTCGTTCCGTAGATCGTCCAACCCTGCGGCACCAGAATTTTCGCCAGCGCCTGCGCCGAATATCCGTGTCCAAAAGAAATCAGTGTCTTGCTCATAGCCCCTTAATGCGTGGGCCATGCGCCATTGGCAAGAGAAAGCTGGCAAGCAATTGAAAAGGCGCCGAAAACCTCAGGCATGCATCTTCTTTTTACGGGCTCGCGTGGTGGCTGTCGCCTCTTCGCTCCCGTTGTGGAACGTCCCAAACCACCGGTCACAGGGCATCTCCTGATTGCCGTAGTTGCATTCGTAATAGCGATGATGCAGCTGATGATAGAACGTCCCCAAAGCCAGCCTGCGCTTATCCTTGATCAGCAGATCCTCGTAACCCGTATGGGTCATCGCCGCCCCTGGACCAAGGTAAATAACGTGAAAAATCAGGTGGACCGGATGCGATATCACAACCCAATGGATGCAAAGTGACGACAGGTAAAACAGGTGTTCTACGGGGTGCATTGAAAAGCCGGACCACGGCCCGATATTGACGTTGCGGTGATGCAGCGAGTGCACCTTTTTGTAGAGAAACGGCACATGCAGCAGGCGGTGCACCCAATAGAAATGGAACGCCGACCATATCGGCAGCAGGATCAGCGCCAGCACGAACCAGACTGGATTCGAGGTGAGGGTCATCACCGGCACATAATCGTTTGCCATCAACCACATGGTCACTACCTGAAACGCCGTAAGCTGTGCCACGCCCGAGCCGAGCGACCAGAACATATTGTCATGCACCTGGTTCGCGAAATTCCATAACCGGTTGCCCTTGGCCTGATCCCGGCGGTCGAATTTCAGTTCCTGCCCCTGGCCTTTATGGATGTAGAAATACCAGTGCAGCGCGCCAGCGATCACAATCATCAGCGCCATGTTCACGGCCCATGTCTGAAAAATCCATCCAAAAGCAAAGCTTTGCGCAGTTTCCAGCGAGGGGTAGAGGGTCAGCCACGCGATCACGGCAAGGATCACCATAATCACCCGTTCGCTTAAGGTCAGCCAGTTGCGGGCAAACCATCGCGCCAGGAATCCCGGGCTGGGTGGCCATTTGAAAATCGACGGATCCTGAAGCGGCAGGTCGGGATGGTAGTTCCATTCGCGGGATTGATTGCCTGAGCTGTCAGACATTATTTCTCTCCAAATTCAACGCATTGGAAATCTCAGGACGCGTAGGCTGACCCTTCGTCATCGAGGATCGCCTTGAGTTCACTCAGATGTTGCTCAGCCTGGCCGGGGTAGTTTTCAATCTCACTGGCGGTCTTTTCAGCAATGTCATCTGGGATCAGCCGCAGCGGCTGTCCGGTCCAGAGCGCCTTGATATAGGTCTCGCAGGCGCGTTCGAAGTAATACATCCGGTTGAAGGTTTCGGCGACGGTCTTACCAATGACCATGATGCCGTGATTGCCCATGACCAACACGGTTTTCGACGGATCGCTGAGGTTGGAGCAGCAACGCTCGGCCTCTTCCTCAAACGCCAGCCCGCCGAAGTGGTCATCCACCGCGACGCGATTGAAGAAGGTCGCGGTGTTCTGGTCGATCGGCGGCAGGGTGCTGTCGGCAAGCGAGGCCAGTACCGTCGCATAGATCGAATGCACGTGCAGCGCACAGCGGGCATGCGGGCACATCCGGTGGAGCGCACCGTGCAGGCCCCAGGCCGTGGGATCAGGCGCATTGGGGCCTTCCAGCGTTTCGGGATCATTGGCATCCAGAAACAACAGGTCCGAGGCTTTGATCCGGCTGAAATGCACCTGGTTCGGGTTCATCAGAAATTGCGTGCCATCCTCGTTCACCGCCAGTGAAAAATGATTGGCGACAGCCTCGTGCATGTTCAGCCGTTCAGTCCAGCGAAAAGCGGCTGCCAGATCAACACGCTCCTGCCAATGGTCGATATTCGGGCGAAGTTCGGTGACGGACATGGTGAATGCTCCCTGTTTTTCTTGACCCGAATGGTGCCTCTTCACCGCCCCCTTTACCAACGAAAAAAACATAGGCATGCTATAAGTCAAACTAATGGACAAATTATGCCATGCGCAAATCCCTGCCTCCGTTGAACTGGTTGCGTGCCTTTGAGGCTTCGGCGCGTCACCTGTCATTCACCGCTGCGGCGGGCGAGTTGAACATGACCCAAAGCGCGGTCAGCCAGCAGATAAAGTCGCTTGAAGGACATATGGGCCGCGCATTGTTTCATCGTCGTGCGCGGGCGTTGGAACTGACTGAAACAGGTTCAAGCTATCTGCCAATCGTACGCGATGCCTTTCGCACCCTGTCACGCGGCACACTGGCCGTGACTGGGGGCAACGAAACCGTAGTGCAAGTGCATTCCAACATGAGCTTTGGCACCTTCTGGTTAGCGCCTCGACTGGGGCGGTTTTATGCCCGCCACCCCAATGTAAGGCTGAACATCATCGCCGAATTGTGGGAGCAGGCTGAAGGGATCGCCCCCGGTGCCGATGTTGAAATCAGGTATTCGGTGCATCCTTCCGAAGGGGTACGGGCCCGAAAGCTTGTGCAGGATTATTCCTATCCCGTTGCCGCACCGGGCTGGTCAGGAACGATTGAGGATGTGCCGGGTGAGACCCTTTTCGATTGTGCCAACCTGATGGCAAGCTGGGCCGCATGGGGTGAGGAACAGGGCCTTGATTGGTCAGGTTTGAACGTGACCTACGCCACGACATATGCCGTTGCCCTCTCTGCTGCCGTGGCAGGCGCGGGGTTATGCATGGCACATGATACGATCGCGGGTCAGCTGATCGAAACCGGCCGATTACAACGTCTCTTCGATCATCGTGCGAAAATGAATGAGGCCTATTATTTGGTCACTGCGCCGCATATCGCCGACATACCGGGCGCAAAGATCTTTGAAAACTGGCTGCTGGAGGAAATGGCGCACGATCAAAGCGGGCGTGACGCGACCCAAGCGTAGCCGTTATCGCAAAGAATATAAACCTCGCGCAGGCCATGAGGTTTGTCAGTCGGGGGTTGCAGGATATGGGCTCCGATGGCTTCCGCACGGGCGGCTGCGTCATCGGGATCGGTCTGATACAAACGAATTTCAGCTCCGGCTCCGCGCGCGCCCGCTTCCGGCAACAGACCCAACAAGGGATTGGAATGGTAGGTACCGTCACTGTGCAACTGCATCACCTGATCATGATAGCGCATGATCGCAAAATCCTGCGTCGGTTGAAACGCCTCCATACCGAAAACCTTAGTCAGAAAGGTCACTTCGACGCGGACATCGCGCACCAACAGATTCAAGCCCATGCCGGTTAGCGAAGCACCGAATGCTTCGGCGCTGATCGTTTCATAATCCATTCCGGCCCCCTTTGTTCACAGCAGCTTGATCCCCGCTCTTGGCCGTGTCAACGTGGCATCGGCAGGTAAGGTTGTAACGCGACCGGGATGCAGGACAGAGAGATGAATGTGCAGAACCAGAACGGCGATCTGACGACACCTAATGTTCCTGCCTCTCAGGTTTTCACCAACGCGTCCGCCGCAGTGGATCGGTTGGTTGAGCTTTACAACACAGCGTCGGATTTCCTGTGCCGCGAATTCAGTAAAGCTCTTCATGGGGATATTCCCGCAAAAAAGATACGCGCCTATTATCCCGAGATACGGATCACCACGACATCCTTCTGTCAGGTCGATAGCAGGTTGAGCTTCGGACATGTATCAGAACCCGGCACCCATGTAGCCACGATAACCCAACCCGACCTGTTTCGAAAATATCTGGAACAACAGATCGGTTTGCTGCTGGAAAATCACGGTGTACCGGTCTCAATTGGCATGTCGGATACACCAATGCCCGTGCATTTTGCGGTTGCCAACGACGCGTCGATCATGGTGCCACAGGAAGGTGCTGCAGATTTCACGCTGCGTGATAAGTTCGATGTGCCTGACCTGAGCACGACAAATGATGACATCGTGAACGGCACCCATTCCCCGGACCCCGCAGGAGCGGAGCCATTGGCGCCTTTCTCAGCGCAGCGGGTGGATTATTCGCTGGCACGGCTCGCGCATTACACCGCGACGGATCCGGCGCATTTCCAGAATCATGTTCTCTTTACCAACTACCAGTTCTACGTTTCGGAATTCGAGAGCTATGCCCGCAAAGCGCTGGCCGATCCTGACAGTGGCTACACTTCCTTTGTCAGCACTGGCAATGCCGAGATCACGCTGCCGGACGGCGAACTGCCATTGCCGGCGCAGCTTCCTCAGATGCCTTCCTACCATCTGAAGCGCGATGATGGAAAAGGCATCTCGCTTGTCAATATTGGCGTGGGGCCATCTAATGCAAAGACCGCGACCGACCACGTCGCTGTGCTGCGTCCCCACGCCTGGATCATGGTCGGCCATTGCGCCGGGCTTCGAAACTCTCAAAGCCTTGGTGATTTCGTTCTGGCCCATGCATACCTGCGTGAAGACGGGGTATTGGATGCCGATATTCCCGCCTGGGTACCGATCCCAGCATTGGCGGAAATCCAGATCGCGCTGGAAAAGGCGGTGGCGGCAGAAACAAAGCTTGAAGGTTATGATCTGAAGCGCGTGATGCGCACCGGAACCGTCGCCAGTTTCGACAACCGCAACTGGGAGCTGCGCGATCAGTCGGGACCGGTGCAGCGGCTCAGCCAGTCGCGAGCCATTGCGCTGGATATGGAAAGCGCAACGATTGCCGCCAACGGGTTTCGGTTTCGGGTGCCCTACGGCACATTGCTATGCGTCAGTGACAAGCCATTGCATGGCGAGTTAAAACTGCCCGGTATGGCCAGTGATTTCTACAAAACCCAAGTCTCGCGCCACCTGATGATAGGGATTCGCGCTATGGAAACATTGGCCGAAATGCCGCTTGAACGCCTGCACAGTCGAAAATTACGGTCATTTAACGAGACAGCCTTCCTTTGACCTAGCGTAAATCGGCACAAAATGCACTAAAATCACTTGCTTTCCGCCACTATTCGTTGTGTTTCAACACAAGATAGCGTTAGATTATGCGAATGAGGCCCAATAGCCGGGCAGTTGAAGGAGACCATAAAATGGCAAAACCGATGACCAAAACCCAACTCGTATCTGCTCTGGCTGACGAGATGGGTAGTGACAAGAAAACCGCTAATGGCGCGCTGGACGCTGTGATCTCGATCATCACGCGCGAAGTGTCTGGTGGCGGCGCTGTGACCCTTCCGGGTGTTGGCAAAATCTATTGCCGTGAACGCCCCGAGCGCATGGTGCGCAACCCCGCCACTGGCGAGCAGATCAAGAAAGACGCCGACAAGGTGGTCAAGATGACCATCGCCAAAGCGCTGAAGGACAGCGTGAACGGCTAAGCTTGAATCTCATCTGAGTTTCGGAAAGGGTCGCCCAACAGGCGGCCCTTTTCAATTTTCGGAGCAGGCAGATGGATATTCGGGCGATACTTGCGGGGCTTGCCTTTGCCTTCATGTGGTCCAGCGCCTTTACGTCGGCCCGGATCATCGTCGCGGCGGCGCCGCCGCTGACGGCATTGTCCCTTCGGTTTTTGATTTCTGGTCTTCTGGGCGTTCTTATCGCTTGGATGCTGGGGCAAAGCTGGCGGCTGACGCGCGCGCAGTGGCGGGCAACAATCGTTTTCGGCGTTTGTCAGAACGCACTTTATCTGGGGCTTAACTTCGTCGCCATGCAAACGATCGAAGCGTCCCTGGCCGCGATCATCGCGTCCACCATGCCGCTTTTGGTGGCGCTTGCCGGTTGGATATTTTTTGGTGAACGCGTGGGCACCCTTGGACTATTGGGTCTGGTCGCAGGGGTGATCGGCGTTTTCATTATCATGGGTGCACGCCTGCAAGGCGGTATCGACATGACAGGGCTGGGCTTATGCGTGTTGGGCGTAATTGCCCTGACATTTGCCACGCTGATGGTCCGAGGGGCTACTTCCGGTGGAAATTTCCTGATGGTTGTCGGGTTGCAAATGCTGGTCGGCAGTGCGGTGCTGAGCGTCGCGGCAATATCCACCGAAACCATCGTGATCTCCTGGAGTTGGAAACTGATCGCAGCCTTTAGCTACACGACATTGATTCCCGGTTTGGCAGCAACGTTGGTTTGGTTCTGGCTGGTGAATCGCATCGGGGCGGTGAAGGCAGCGACGTTCCATTTCCTTAACCCTTTTCTGGGCGTCGCAATCGCTGCACTTATTCTGGGCGAAAACCTGGGGCTGCGCGAAGTAATGGGTGTTGCGGTAATCGCGCTTGGCATCCTGGCTGTGCAGCTTTCCAAGCAAAAACGCAAAGCGTAGCCGGGATTTGCTCGCGCAATCGGCAGAGTGGTGGAACAAGAATTTTCCAATATCCACCGATGCCTGCACGGTATTGGCAGCACGAAGGAAACGGGGAACATATACCGGAGATCGGCGGCTTCACTTTGGTCGTCTTATCCGCATCTCATCTGTACCGGCACAATTGGAAATTTGAAAACTGCGTAAGACCAAATTGCATCAATATAACGACATTCAAGGAAGAGGCCTTGGCCAGGCGTTCAGCCGATTTTGCCGCGCGGGCCGTCTCCTATCTGACCGCGATGCAATAGCAGGTGATCAAGGACGACACAGGCCATCATTGCCTCACCCACCGGGACAGCGCGGATGCCAACGCAAGGGTCGTGGCGACCCTTGGTCACCACTTCGGTCGGAGTGCCATCCATACGGATGGATTTGCGCGGGCTGAGGATCGACGAGGTGGGTTTCACTGCAAAGCGCACCACGATGTCCTGACCGGTCGAGATGCCTCCCAGGATGCCGCCAGCATGGTTGGACGAATAAACCGGTTGGCCATCTTTGCCCATGAAAATCTCATCAGCGTTCTGAGTGCCCGTTAGCATCGCAGCGGACATACCTTCGCCAATCTCGACGCCTTTGACAGCGTTAATCGACATCATCGCAGCGGCCAAATCGGTGTCTAGTTTGCCATAGACCGGCGCCCCCAGACCAGCAGGGGCGCCTTGGGCTACAACCTCGACAATTGCGCCGACCGAATTGTGATCTTTGCGCAACTTTTGCAGGTAAGCTTCCCATTTAGGGGCGGCTTCGGCATCGGGGATCCAGAAATCATTGGTGTCAATCGCGTCCCAATCAAAACGATCGCGGTCGATCTCAATCTCACCCATGCGGGTCATGTAACCTTTGATGCGGATACCGGGCACCAGCGCCTCAAGGGCGGCGCGGGCTATCCCGCCTGCGGCTACGCGCGCCGCCGTTTCGCGGGCAGAGCTGCGCCCGCCACCGCGATAATCCCGCAACCCGTATTTCTGATGATAGGTGATGTCGGCATGACCGGGGCGGAACGTCTGGGCGATGTCGCCATAATCTTTTGAACGCTGATCCGTGTTTTCGATCATCAATTGGATCGGTGTGCCGGTGGTCTGCCCTTGGAACACACCGGAAAGAATACGCACGGCATCGGGTTCGTTGCGCTGTGTCATGTTCTTGTTCTGGCCCGGGCGGCGCTTGTCCAGCCAATGTTGCAGCATCGCCTCGTCAATGGTCACACCCGGAGGGCAGCCATCGACGGTTGCGCCCAGAGCAGGCCCGTGGCTTTCGCCCCAGGTGGTAACACGAAACAGGTGTCCAAATGTATTGAGGCTCATCAGCAGGCTCCTTCCGCGTCGGTCTAACGGGGCAACGCCTGTGGCTCAAGCCCAAAGGCGGAGGGAGCAATTTCAACTGCACTAAGTGTACCGAGGCCGACGCGGGCCATATCAGACATGCGCAAAAAGAAGACGGCCTTCAGAAAGGCTGCCGGTTCTTTTCAAACTGCCGCCACAGATCTTCCGTTGCAACGCGTCCTAACTTGGGAATTCAACAACCTTGGAGAAGCAATCAATCATATCGAGCGCCTTGACGAAACTATCACCCAAATTGTCTTTGACGATATAACCAGCGATATTGTTGTCATAAGCGTTAGCCACGTCTGCAGGGGCATCGGATGTGGACAAAACGAAAATAACCAATCTGTGCAATGTCGGATCCTTACGAACTTCCTCGAGAAACTCGAAACCGTTCATCCTTGGCATATTCAGGTCCAACGTTACCAGATAGGGCGGTAACGCTTTGCCATCGGTAAATTCTTCGCGAAGCATATCCAGCGCTTCACGCCCGTCGCGCGCCACCTGTACGGGGTTGATGATCTTGAGTTTTTTTAAAGCGCGCTTGATGGCCAGCACACTAACCTGATCGTCATCAACGATCAGAAACCGGACCGGCTGCGTTGGAACTTTGACGACAGGATTTGGTTCAATGCCAGTCATTTCTAATCCTCTTTCCCAAGGGTTATGCCGCCAGGTTTTGATTGCAAGTGGCGCTGAGATTTGCCGGCATGTCGAAATCGAACTTGGTGCCACGGCTAGTTTCAGGATTTGACGTAAGGCGTATGTTGCCTCCGTAGTGATCCACTTGCTTTCTGACGATCGCAAGGCCAAGGCCGCTTCCTTCAACCTCATCTCGTGGACGAAGCGTTTGGAACAGGCCGAAGATTCGATCGTGATATTGCCGTTCGATGCCAGGACCATCGTCCTCGACCGAGATGTGCAGGCGACCGTCTGTAAGTTTGCCGGCGACCTTGATTGTACCGGTTTCAGTATCGTGATGCTTAATACCGTTGCTGATCAAATTTAGAAGTACCTGTCGCAACGGGGTCGCAAATGTGATGACAGGTTGTTTGATTCCCGAATACGAAATCTTGTGATGATCATTCGGGTCCAACATTTCGCGGGTTTCCTGAATGATCTGTGGCAAAGAAATCTGCGTACGATCCTGACTTTCCTTGCCAACACGCGAATAGGTCAGAAGATCAGAGAGCAGCCGGTTTAACCGGTCAACACGTTTCTGAAGCAAGTGCATATTCTCCCGTCCATCTGCAGAGAATTGATTTTCACTGTCTTCTATTGTCCATTCCGCAAGGTCCTGGATTGCCCTGAGAGGAGACCTCAGATCATGTGCCGCAACATAGGCGAATTTCTCGAGCTCGGTATTTGAACGCCTGAGTTCTTCGGCCGTGGATTTGAAGGTTTCCAACGCATGGGCCATCTCGCCAAGCTCATCGTTTCCCTCGACGTCAACATCGTAGTCGGTCTCATTTGCTGCAATTGCTGTGACCGCCTTGGTCAGGCGCGACATACGCTGATTGATTTGTTTTTCGACGATAAGCACGTTGGCAAAACCGAAAACCAACATTGCAGCCAAGCTTGCCATGACTAAAAACATGATTACCCGGTTCGCAGTGGCGCCCAGCTTTTGCGTAGCATCATTCACCCGCGTCCGCGCCGCCAGAACAAGGTCATCCGAATTGGCCGAGATTTCCGAAATCAATTCCCTGCTAATTGCTTTCTGCTTATTCAGGTCCGATTGATGTGCTTGAATTTGAAGGGCTTGATCGAAAATTCCAGCGTCCTCGAAAATGATTTCGTGAATGGCATTCGTTTCCTCGGCGAGCATCTGTTGCGAAGTGTATGGACGCACCTGATCAATCAAGAGCAAGACCTCCTGGGAAGAGGAGCGCATCTCGTTTTCTATTTCTGGCGCATCTTTCAGCTCTGGTATCCGGTCAAGCCTGACGGCCAATTCAACCAGGGACTCGAGTTCAAGTGGCAGCTTGGCAAGGGTGTTCGCCTGTCGAAGGTTTTGCGAATAAGTCGCCAGAAAACTATCTGCGTTGCTTGGCCCCGGACTCGCACCTTCACCTAGAAGAACCGCAGCGTCATTCGAAAGTTCTTTCAAAGCGGTCTGGGCAGCGGCTAGCCTTTGATTCAATAGGTTTTTTGCCTGGCTAATTGAGGAATCAAGAAACAGAATTTCTTGCTCAAGCGATAGCATTTGCTCAACATGACCCTCGAGCCTTTTCAAAGCTTCCGCCATATTCACAACGGTTGCAGGCGTAATGTTATGCTGCACCAGCTTTTCGATATTCAGTTTGAGAATTCGCAGCTGTTCCTCAAGCGTCCCTTCCAGCGCCTGCAGGTCATCAACATCGCGCACGCTTTCAACCGATTGCAAGGAAAGGACAAGGCGCCTCAGGCTGCGTTCAATTTCCTGGGTCCGGACAAAGACGGGCACCGAGGCTTCTGTCAGCACATCCGTGGTTTTGTTCAGGCTCCTGATTTGTAGATAGCCAAGGAGCATCGCACTGATCAACACAAGCGAAACAGACAGGAAAACAAGCCTGAGACGAGCGACCACTCCGGGCACAAACTGGATATTGCCCAATGACAAAGTGATACGCCCCCGCGTTGCCTGGTCTTAACGAAATCTTAGGCTATGGGGTTTGCGTTAACTACGGGTTAACATGGTTAACAGACCTTGATGAAAAGGTGTGTTACTCGCTGACCTGCCGACCGACGGGACCTGATCATACAAATAGCACGGCCTGCGTTTTGCTAATTAACCAACAATTATCAATTCTAAAATAAACCAAAAGTTCTAGCAGGAATTGAGGGTTCAGATGGGAATTCGCCAGGTTGATGGACAAGCGGTTGAAACGACCGGGACGCAGCAAAAGCAGCTTAACTCTAACGAGTTTGAAGACTTCATTTATCTACTCAGTCACGACATACGAAACTCTGTTCGGGCCCTGCTCGAGGTTCCGCAGTGGATACAGGATGATCTAGTTGAAGCTGGATATCGCATCAACGAACCTCTTCAGGAAAATCTGGCCTTGATGAACATCCATACGCGACGGCTGGACCGTATGCTGATTGACCTTCTTGTCTATTCCCGGGCTGGACGGATGCAGGTGGTGAAGGCGGTCGATATTTCCGAGGCGATTGCGATAATCTTGGATCAGTTGACCATCCCATCAGGATTCGAAATCGATCTAAACCTGAAGTGTGACGAAATTCGAATGGGAGACCGGGATATTCTCACGCTTTTTTCGGCGCTGATTTCCAATGCGATCAAGCACCACGACATGCAAGAAGGCAAACTGCAAATCAGCTCAATCAAGCGGGCTGGTGAGTGTATCATCACAGTGACCGATGATGGGCCCGGTATTCCCGAAAAATATCGCGATCGAGTATTCGAGGTTATGACCACCCTTAAACCAAGAGATGAAATTGAAGGCAGCGGAATGGGATTGGCACTTGTTCGCAAAATCGTCGAAATTTACGGCGGAGGAATCGGCTGGCTCTCAGACCCTTCTAAGCGTGGAACATCCATTGAGTTGAAGTTTCCCACCTGAACCAAATTTACGCGTCCAGACAGAGACATTCGGGACAAGCAGCGCAAAGACTCTGGTTCAGTTTGGCCAGGGATTCATGCCTATAATCTCAGATAATTGATGGCCGGGGTTGCAACAAGCTGGGTAAGCATGGCTCTCAATTACTCTGATCAATCATCCTGAATTTCAGACCAGTCACAGAAGAAATTGGGGGCGTCGTGTTTGATCGACGCCCCCAATTTCTGTCTTCCTACCTTACAACCAGAACTGAGCATTCAGAATGTCGGACGACGCGCGAGGCATTTGGACCGAGCAGATAATCCTTGAAGTCTGGTTTTTGAGCACCAATCACGATCAGGCCAGTTTCCGCAAGGTTGGCCGCCTTCAGGATTTCCTCGTAGGCATTCCCGGTGGCAACGACGTGACGGACATTCTCATTGGCTTCCGCCCCAATAGCGCTTTCAACAGTTTCCTGAAGCAATCGCTGTGCCTCAGCCAACGCCTTTTCATGGTGATGCGGCTCAAAAAAGCTGCCCACCACGCTCATCCCGAAATCAGGCACAACCGTGATGACATCCAACTGAGCGTCATCCAACTTGGCCATGCGATGAGCCAACTTCAGCACGTCGACATCCTTGTCCTTGTTACTGATATCGACGGCACATAGTACAGGGCGCGAGGTCATGCAGGTTCTCCTTGCTTGTTCATGCGACCGCGCTGCATCAGCGCGATCAAGCCCAGCAGCGCAAGCGCCGGGATAAAGACGAGCTCTTTCGGCATTTGACTTGCGGGTGCTTTGACCTGTGTGATCGTCACAGGCAGATCACCATAGAAATCATAGCCCTGCATGGTGTCAGCATAGGGTGAGCCGAAAATGGGCTCTTCCATTTTCACCACACCATCCTCTTCAAGGAGCATAAGACCAAGAGCGTCGAGACGTTCTGCACCGCTGCCTTCAGCTTCGGGCGATAGAACCAGTGTCGTGTCCTTTGGCTGACCCGTATCGAAATCGGGGCCCGACACAATCACCCGCAGTTCATCTCCCACACTCGCATCACCAAGGGCATTTTCAAGACCTGCGGGTTCGATCATTTCGAATGGGGGCTGCAACCTATCCATGATGAAGTCTGGCCGGAACAAGGCGAAAGCGACAACAATCAGCAATACACTTTCGTAAATTCGGCTCTTCGTAAGGAAGTAGCCCATAGTACCTGCCGTGAAGACAAGGATCGCTATGGTGGCGGATATCGCGACAAGTATGCCTTGAGTCCAGGTCACATCTATCAGCAGCAAATCGGTGTTGAAGATGAACACGAACGGCAAGGCTACAGTACGAAGGCTGTAGAAAAACGCGATAAAGCCGGTCTTGATCGCATCGCCACCTGATACAGCGGCAGCTGCGAAACTAGCTAATCCTACAGGCGGCGTCACATCCGCCATGATCCCGAAATAGAAGACGAACAAGTGGACCGCGATCAGAGGTACGATCAAACCGGACTGCGCACCCAATTCGACGACCACCCCGGCCATCAAGGAACTGACAACGATGTAGTTTGCCGTGGTCGGCAGGCCCATGCCAAGAATCAGACTGAGCAGGCCAACCATCACCAGCATCAAGATCAGATTGCCGCCCGACAGGAATTCGACCAGATCAGCCATGACCTGTCCGACACCTGTCAAGGTCACTGTGCCAACAATCACCCCTGCAGTCGCTGTTGCAAGGCCGATGCCAATCATGTTGCGCGCACCATCAATAAGACCCTGCGTCAGGTCGGAAACACCAAACTTGAACGCACTCCCCATGTCGCCTTCGCCACGGAAAATCGCCTTGAGCGGGCGTTGTGTCAGCAGAATCACGAAGAGCAAGGCCGAGGCCCAGAAGGCCGAAAGACCGGGTGATTTCTGTTCGATCATGAGGAAGTAGACCAACACGATGATCGGTAGAAGATAATAAAGCCCGGATTTGTAGATCTCTCCCACGACGGGCAGCTTAACTTCTTCTGCATTGGGGTCATCAGGCTCCAGGTCGGGAACCTGCGACGCCAGCCACAGCAGCAAGGCGTAAACCACAAAGATGAGCGCGGACAGGATCAGGCCAGAAGACGGTAAGGCTGAGGTGATCCAACGCACAGGGTATTGGACGCCATAGCAAAGTGCCGCGAAGCCGACAAAGAAGACCGCCATGCCACCGATCGTCCGACCCATCGAAACGACGCGGTCACCCAGGGTAGGCATGTTGTTTTTTACCGCTTCCAAGTGAACGATATAAACCAATGCGATGTAGGAAATCGCGGCGGGCAAGAAGGCGTGGGTAATGACCTCAACATAAGAGATGCCCACATATTCAACCATCAGGAAAGCTGCTGCGCCCATAACCGGCGGCATGATCTGTCCATTGACCGAGCTTGCGACCTCAACCGCGCCGCCCTTTTCCGAGGAAAAGCCAACACGTTTCATGAGCGGAATTGTAAATGTCCCAGTGGTGACCACGTTGGCGATGGACGAGCCGGAGATCAGGCCAGTTGCCGCCGAACCGACAACCGCGGCCTTGGCGGGACCACCGCGCAGGTGACCAAGCGCCCCAAACGCCATCTTGATGAAGTAGTTCCCCGCACCCGCCTTTTCGAGCAGCGCACCAAAAAGAACGAACAGGAACACGAATTTGGTCGAAACACCCAAGGCAATCCCAAAAACGCCTTCGGATGTGATCCACATATGACTCATAGCCTTTTGCAGACTGGCCCCTTTCCAGCGGATGACGTCAGGCACCCATGAGGAAGAGCCAAAAAACACATAGCACAAGAAAATGGTCGCGATGATTGCCATGGCCGGGCCAAGCGCACGGCGCGCCCCCTCGAACAGCAAGATAAGGCCAATCAGTGCCACCCACTTGTCGGTGTCATCAGCCAAACCACCATTGTTGACGATTTTATCGTAGAAAAAGAAACCATAAAGCGCGATGCCCGCGCCCAGCAGGCCCATCACCCAGTCCTGAATAGGCACGTAGTGTCGAGGCGAGGATTTGAGGGCTGGATAAGCCATGAAGGCCAAGAAAATGGCAAAGGCCAAGTGGATCTGTCTGGAGTTGTTAATGATGTCGCCCGGCAGCACATAGTTTGAGATCGGCGATGCCAGAAAAACCTGAAACAGAGACCAAACCAATGCAACAGTGGCCAGTAACAAACCGATTGATCCAGCCGGATCACGTGATCCCGCGTCACTGGATGAGACCAGTTCCTGAAGTTCCTCTTCGCTTAGAGGGCCTTTGCCCGATGAATTCTCGGCCATCATTCACTCTCCCTGATGCCGCTATTTTGCGGCTTTGCGTAATATCTAAATTGGTAAAAAAGGGGCGGCGAGCCGCCCCTTCAAATCAGGTCCGAATTATTCGATCCAACCTTTTTCTTTGTAGTACTTCGCCGCACCCGGGTGCAGCGGAGCAGACAGGCCAGCTGTTGCCATTTCTTCTGGCTTCAGGTTGGCGAAGGCCGGGTGAAGTTTCTTGAAGTCATCAAAATTATCGAAGACCGACGAAACAACGGCATATACCGCTTCTTCGCTAACCGCGTCAGACGTAACGAATGTTGCGCCCACACCGAACGTGGTCGTTTCATTGTCGCTACCGCGATACATGCCGCCCGGGATGGTTGCGGTCCGATAGAACGAATTATCCTCGATCAACTTCGTGATCGCGTCACCGGTTACATTCACCAGCACCGAATCACAGGCGGTGGATGCTTCCTGAATCGACCCCGACGGGTGACCAACGGTGTAGATCATCGCATCTATCTGATTATCGCAAAGTGCTGCCGATTGCTCAGCGGCTTTCAGCTCGGACGCAAGGGCGAAGTCGCCGATTGTCCAACCCAGTGCTTCCAGCACGACATCCATAGTGCCACGCTGGCCAGAGCCGGGGTTGCCAATGTTGACACGTTTGCCTTTCAGATCTTCAAAGCTCGAGATCCCGGCATCGGCGCGGGCGACAACCGTGAATGGTTCGGGGTGTACCGAAAATACCGCACGCAACCCTTCAAAGGCACCTTCATCCTCAAACTTGGAAGAGCCGTTATAGGCATGGTACTGCCAGTCCGACTGGGCGACGCCAAACTCAAGCTCACCCTGACGAATGGTTTTGATGTTATAGACAGATCCGCCGGTCGATTCGACGGAACAACGAATACCGTGTTCTTTCCGGCCCTTATTGACCAGTCGGCAGATTGCGCCACCCGTCGGATAATAAACACCGGTGACGCCGCCGGTCCCGATTGTGATGAACTCTTCGGCAAACGCTGCCGGAGCCATCACAGCCGCTACAGCGACACCTGCAATGCTGAATTTAAACTTGGAAAACATCACTTACTCCCTTTGATTGATGTCTGTGGTTTTAGATTAGCCGTCGCGAACCTCTTCTAATCGACGGTTTCGCCTTTCGACCTCGGCAATTCGGTTTGTGGCGTCTGGTCCAACCCGGCTAGCGAGCATGCCAATGATGGTTTCCACCAGAAACACTGTTGCTACATAGGACGAATAGAAATGCGGGCTCTCCGTTTTGATCAGAAACCCCGAATCGGCAAAGCGTAGTGCCGGGCACGAGTGATTGTCGGTAATAACCACGACATATGCGCCGTTCTGCTTGGCAACCTCCGCCGCCAGCAGCGCCTTGCGGGCAAAGGGCGGCTTGGTCACTATGATCAATGTATCCGTCTTATCCAAGCCGGTCAGACCGCTTCCCAGCGACGCGCCCATACGACCGGCCATGTGCCAGTTATCAGTCAGAAAATTGGCCATATATGACATGTATTCTGCAATCCCTGTCGACCCCAGAGCCCCCAACACTAGCACTTTGCGAGACCGGTGCAACCGATCAACGGTTACGTTGAGTTGCTCGGCATCAATGCTGTCAGAAAGCGTTTCGAGATTTTCCAAACAGGCCCTTTGATGGGCATGAAAGAAATCCAACGTACCGGTTTCATGATCATGTTGCAGACGGTCGGCTCGGTCGGCAAAACTGTTGACGCGCCTGTCGATCTTTCGACGCATGACTTCGCGCAATTGCTCAAAACTTTCGTAGTCAAGCGTACGGGCAAGTCGCGAAAAAGTAGCGGGCGCAAGCCCGGCTTCATTGGCCACAGATCTCAGGCTGCGCGTTGCTGTGTTCACGGGGTTATCGGCAACATAATCGCCGGCCTCCCGCAAACGCTTGCTCAGCCCTTCATATTTCTGGGCCAATCTTTGTTCGAACGATCCGTCCAAACCCGCAGTCTCCCCCCTGCCGTAACTTTTCGTGAATGTTTCAAACGTTTCATATATTGTCAATAAATGATTCATGTGTTTCATAGTTGACGCAACGGGAGCCTGCTATGAATCATGTATTTCCACGCCACACCAAAGCATTGCCACCACGCGCCGTTAAAGGCGAAGGAGCCTATCTGTATGATGCCGACGGCAAACAATATCTGGACGGATCAGGTGGCGCCGCAGTGTCATGCCTTGGCCACTCCGACCCAGATGTAATTGCAGCGATCAAAGCCCAGATCGACAACATGGCCTTTGCCCATACTGGATTTTTCACCTCGGACCCGGCGGAATCACTTGCCGACCGTTTGATCGCAAATGCGCCCGGCGACATCGACCGCGTCTATTTTGTCTCAGGTGGATCCGAGGCGGTTGAAGCCGCTTTGAAGCTGGCTCGCCAGTATTGTCTTGAAATCGGCCAACCACAGCGCGCACGCTTTATCGCCCGCCGTCAAAGTTACCACGGGAATACGTTGGCGGCGCTGGCGACCGGCGGAAATGCCTGGCGCAAAGAACCATTTGCGCCGCTGATGATCGACACTTCCCACATCGCACCCTGTTACGAATATCGTGATCGCCAGGAAAACGAGACAGCGGAAGCATATGGGTTGCGAGCAGCGAATGAGCTGGAAAAGGAATTGATCCGCGTTGGACCAGAGAGTGTAATCGGATTTATCGCAGAGCCAGTTGTTGGAGCAACCGCAGGGGCTGTGCCTCCTGTTCCGGGATATTTCAAGCGAATCCGCGAAATATGCGACCAATATGGCATCCTACTGATTCTGGACGAAGTGATGTGCGGTATGGGGCGCACAGGCACGTTTTTTGCCTGCGAACAGGACGGGATTAGCCCGGACATTGTCACCATCGCCAAAGGGCTTGGTGCTGGCTATCAACCCATCGGCGCAACACTTTGCACGCGGTCAATCTATGAAGCGATAGAAAACGGCTCTGGCTTTTTTCAGCATGGTCACACCTATGTCGGGCACCCAACCGCCTGTGCAGCGGCAGATGTCGTGGTCCGCAAACTGACGGATGGCGGATTGACCGACAAAGCAAAGGTAATGGGTGACAAGCTTGATACAGCGCTAAAGAATGCGTTTTCACAACATCCCCATATTGGTGACATTCGAGGTCGAGGCATGTTCCGCGGATTGGAATTTGTAGAGGACCGGGATAGCAAAAAACCATTCGATCCCTCGCTTTCCATCAATAAGAAATTGAAGAAAGCATGTTTTGAGGCAGGGCTGATCTGTTACCCGATGGGTGGCACGATTGACGGAAAACAGGGGGATCACATCCTCTTGGCACCGCCCTTCATCGTGACCGAACAGCAGATTGACGAGTTGGTTTCGAAACTCGATATCGCCTTCCAGAACGTTCTACCATGACATCCCTGCCTCGTCTGATGGTTGCGCCCAATGGTGCACGACTGGGCAAAGCCGATCATCCCGCGATACCAATCACACTTGACGAGGTATTGGCGACCGCCAGCGAATGCCATGCCGCGGGGGCAGACGGGCTGCATCTGCATCTGCGTGATAAACATGGTCGCCACATTCTGGATGCTGGCCTTTACCGGGAAGCGCTTGCCGAGCTTTCGAGCGTTGTTCCGAATATGGATGTGCAGATCACGACAGAAGCCGTCGGTCTTTACAGCTCTGAACACCAAAGGAAAGTAGCTCTCAATTCTGGCGCACGCTTGGTTTCCACGTCGATCAGGGAATTGATGGCCGATTCTGACGCCCAAACCACAAGCTGCTTTTTCAATGACTGCAAAGAAGCAGGACGCCAGTTGCAAGTCATTCTCTACGATGTTGCAGACCTTATGTTACTCAAAAAGACGATACCCGAGGCATCTTTCAATTCTACATGTCTGCAAATTTTATTCGTTCTGGGGCGGTATTCGGCCAACCGTGACAGTCATCCAGATGACATGCAGCCTTTTCTTGATTGGATGAAACAGGCTGACTGGCGCCCTGATTGGGCAATTTGTGCTTTTGGACGGGGCGAGACCGCTTGCCTGGAAAAAGCCCATTCTGAAGGAGGCAAGTTGCGCGTTGGATTTGAAAACTCGCTCTGGGCTTCGGATGGGACGCAGGCCAGAGACAACGCGCAAAGGGTAAGTGAAATCGTCAAGGTGATGCAGGAAGCGGCGATCAACTGAAACGCCTTGAGCACTACATAGCCAAATTTTGCCACCGGCCCTTGCCAATAGATCACGAGGCTTTACAGGATAGTGCAGACGTCGCCAGAGCCTGCGAGGAAGGGATCAAAAATGGCAAATTTTCTGTATCAGAATGATCTACCAGAAGGGCTGGATCTGGGGCCTATTGTTGCCATTGATTGTGAAACCATGGGTCTGAACCCTCATCGTGACAGACTGTGTGTGGTTCAGATGTCAGGCGGGGACGGCAATGCGCATCTGGTACAGGTTGGAATTGGTCAAACTACAGCGCCCAATCTTGCGGCAATGCTTGAAAATACCGACGTGCTGAAGCTGTTCCATTTCGGGCGGTTCGATATCGCGGCGTTATATCACGCGTTTGGTGCACTCACAGCACCGGTCTATTGCACTAAAATCGCCAGCAAGCTTGTCCGCACTTATACCGACCGGCATGGGCTGAAGAACTTGTTGCAAGAGTTATTGAATGTTGATGTATCGAAACAGCAGCAATCTTCGGATTGGGGAGCGGCTGAACTGACCGACGCACAACTGGACTATGCTGCATCCGACGTATTGCATCTGCATCAACTGCGGGAAGAGTTGAACAAAAGGCTGGAACGGGAAGGCCGCAGTCATCTGGCGCAGCCCTGTTTTGATTTTCTGCCGACACGTGCCAAGCTTGACCTTGTTGGCTGGCCCGAGATCGATATCTTTGCACACTGATGGCTTTTCGGGACAATCTATATTCTCGTGTCATAGCCTGGGTAAAAATCATCCTGCCGCTGGCTGCACTTGGAATTTTGTCCACACTCTTTCTGATCTCGCGCACAATTGATCCAGCAAAATCAATCCCTGTCGCGCAGATTGATTTGCAACAGCGCGCTCAGGAACTTGGTGCAACGAACCCTTATTTCGCTGGCGTTACCGACACAGGTGATCAGATCGCCTTCCAATCCATCAAGGCTCGCCCATCTCCGGATGATAATGCCCTTCTGCTGGCTACGGATGTCACGTCACAAATCAATCTGACCTCGGGCACCGTCATTGATATCATCTCCGACAATGCCGATATGCATCAAAGAGATTTGACGGCAACGTTGGAAGGTAACGTATATATCACCTCTTCGATCGGATACGTCATGATCACCGATACGCTTTGGACAAGGTTAGATGAAATCTACGCTGAAACTCCCGGTCAAGTCGACGGTACCGGGCCGTTGGGTGACCTTACAGCAGGTAAAATGCTGCTAACCACAGATCCCGAAACCGGGCAGGCAGATTTACTTTTTACACGGGGCGTCAAGTTGCTATACACTCCAGACCGAACCAAGGAATAACTATCGTGCAGCGTTTGCAGTATCTGCTTTTATCGTTTTTTGTGCTTTTGACTCCGATAATGTCCTTTGCGCAAGGCACAGAAGTGGCATTCGGTGACAGTGACCACGATAGCAGTCTTCCGGTCGAAGTGACCTCGGAAAGGCTGAACGTAAACCAGAATGACGGCACTGCGATTTTCACCGGTAACGTTGTGGTTGGCCAAGGGGAGATGCGCCTTTGGGCACCCCGGGTTCTTGTTGTTTACCTCGAAGACGAAAGCGGAATCGAAAGTCTCAATGCGACCGGTGGCGTGACAATGATCAGCGGCGAGGACGCAGCCGAGGGTCGTGTGGCCGATTACAACGTTCAGACCGGCCTGATCGAGATGGAAGGTGATGTTCTACTAATTCAGGGCGTTCATGCGCTGACTGGCGACAAATTATTTATTGATACCGATGCAGGTACTGCCCGTGTGGTCGGCAGGGTCAAAACTATATTGCAGCCTGATTCAAAGCCTGAGAACGAGTCCGAATAGATGGTAAAACCTGATTTAAAGATTGCGCATGAGAACTCTGGATTAAAGATCGAGAACCTTCGCAAAAGCTATTCCAAGCGTTTGGTCATCCGTGATGTATCGCTGAGCTTGAACCAAGGCGAGGTTGTTGCCCTTTTAGGGCCAAACGGGTCTGGCAAAACCACCACTTTCTATGCCGTTGCGGGCTTGGTCTATCCCGAGGGTGGCCATGTAATGATTGACGGCCGTGACGTGACCAACCTGCCGATGTATCGGCGCGCCAAACTTGGCATTGGATATCTGCCGCAGGAAATGTCGATTTTTCGCGGTATGTCGGTTGAAGATAACATCATGGCTATTCTCGATATCTCGGTCGGAGAACGGCATAAACGCCGCGAACGGCTGGAAGAGCTTCTATCGGAATTTTCGATAGAACATTTACGGCGCGCACCTGCGCTGGCTCTTTCGGGTGGCGAAAGGCGTCGCGTCGAAATTGCCCGCTGCCTTGCGGCACACCCAAAATACTTACTGCTTGATGAACCCTTCGCTGGTGTTGACCCAATTTCGGTCGGTGATATCCGGCATCTGGTTGCGGACCTCAAGAAGCGCGGTATCGGGGTGTTGATCACTGACCACAATGTACGTGAAACCTTGGAAATCGTTGATCGCGCTTATATTTTGCATGATGGTCAGGTGCTGATGTCTGGAAAGCCAGACGAAGTGGTCGAAAATGAAAATGTGCGCCGTGTCTATCTTGGCGATAATTTTCGCATTTCCTGATTGCCTGCCGGTGAGGCGAAAAAGCACCCGCGATTAACCCTTACTGCATTGACATCCACTCCAAAAAGCGCGTCAATTGAAGCATGGCATTTGTGTATCGCGAATTGTCCCTCTACTTCCTCCCGCTTCGTGGGAAGGGATTCGGGCAAGCTGATCAAATGTCGTTTTACCGCATTCGGAATTGAATTCAGGCAAGGTGTTTCTCACCCTGCCCGCAGCCGAAGTGTCATAAGAAGGAGACAAGATGCGCTATCAAATCAGTGGAAAACAGATCGATATCGGTGAGGCGCTGCAGGTGCATGTTCAGGAAGAGCTTGGCTCTGCCGTTGCCAAATATGCAGAACGACCGACTGACGCGCAGGTAATCTTCTCAAAAAGCGCCAACGAGTTTGTGTGCGAATCCGTTGTCCATCTCTCCACAGGCCTGACAGCCCAAGCCAAAGCCCATGCGCATGAGATATACGCCGCGTTTGATTCTTGCTGCGACAAGATGGAAAAGCAGCTCAGGCGATACAAGCGTAGGTTGAAAGATCATCACAATCATAGGTCAGAACCGGTTGAAATCTCCGGAGCGTCCTCTTATATCCTCGCTTCGGAAGGCGAAGAAGCAGAATCAGAACCCGATAGCCTGCAACCGATCATTGTCGCTGAGATGGAGACGAACATCCCCTCTCTCTCTGTTGGTGAAGCGGTTATGCAGATGGAACTGGCCGGGGCTCCTGTTTTGGTTTTTCGAAAAGAGGGCAAGGATGGATTGAACGTGGTGTATCGTCGCGATGACGGTAACATCGGCTGGATTGATCCGTAAATCTTGGAACAGGACAACGTCGTTCTGATCCATTCGGAGCGACAAAAAGTATGTCAATGTCAATAATCCTGAAACCCGAGGCGGTTCGTGTGCTTTCGTCCGCGACCAGTAAAAAACGTCTATTACACGAAATCGGCGGTATCGCAGAGCATGCGTATGGGATCGACCAATCAGCTACGGTTGAAGCGCTTCATGAGCGCGAAAACCTTGGCCCAACAGGCGTTGGCAAAGGAGTGGCCTTACCACATGCCCGTATTGACGGCCTGGATAAAGTCGTCGGCGCGCTTGTTCTACTGGACACCCCGATTGATTTTGACGCTGTAGACCGTCAACCAATTGATCTGGCGTTCGCGCTTTTTGCACCTCGGGAAGCTGGGGTGGAGCACCTCAAGGCACTTGCTCTCGTATCGCGCACACTACGGGACGCTTCGATTTGCGCAAAGCTGCGCGCAAACCAGGATCCAGCGACACTTTATACGATTGTGACTGAATCTCAGGCTGTTCAGGCGGCCTGAGCCAGCATCACTGCCAAGCTCTAAACCCGAACATCATATAGTCCCGCTGGTAGACCGTTTTCACGAGGCTTTCGATCTCATCGTCATAAATCTCGGTCAAGGGTATTGGGCGATCAGCATTGGCTTTGGAAGGTTCCAACGCATTTGCATAGCCAACCTGTTGCGCCAGTATTGGCAGATAGAAATCCATCTCTTCTTCTCGAATAATGATGTCGGGCACCGCAAACCGCGCCATGCCCTGAATCGTTGCAGCCTGACTAGCCCAGTTAGCATCGGTTCTCAGATTGGTTTGACCTGCCAAGTTGGCTCGAAGGAATTCCAGAAATGCTACAAAGGCTTGGCGATGACTGCGCCTGTCGTAAGTCTTGCCGGGTTCATCAGAGGGAATGGGCAATTTGTGAAAGTTCCTGAGCGTTTTGCGGATTTCAACAAACGCATCATCATTTTTGCTGAGAACCTTGTTGCAAAACGCTGCATGAGCCCGGGCGACTGGATGGCGGATCACAGTAAAACTGCGGTGCAAACCTGCACGTCGTTTCCATTGGCGCAAACCTTTCTGGTTTTCCATGGCAGGTAGTGCGTCCTCAGACACGCCATCCAAAGCGGCCAGCCAGGAACGCACTTCGTCTTCCGGACCTGATCGGATAGGCATGAACAACAGCGGTGCTTTTGCCCCGGTCAAATATCCCGGCACCGCTGCCCCGCGGCGGGGTTCGAAATTCGGCGTGCGCGCGAGATTAAAAAAATCCAGCCCAGACAGGGCTTGCTCCATCTCGTCAAAATTCGAAACCTTGCTTTCCAAAGGTTTCGGGTTTTGCTTTTTCAGCGAACTATCAAGCTTTTCAAGTTGCTCTTCAGCCCCTAGAAAACGTGCCAAACCGTTGATGATATCGACATTCTGCAAATCTTCGTACGCCAGATAGAACGCTGTCTGCCCAGTGATCTGCATTCGGTTCTGAATCTGAATTTGAAATTCCTGCAACTGTGAGACGTGTTGACCAAATTCTGGGCTGTCAAAGCGGACTTTACTGTCTTTACGCCGTTTAACGTTGGTGAGCTTCCATTGACCCGTCGCCTGCGCGATTTTCCAAGACACGTAGCTGTCTAGCGGATTTCTTGTCAGAATTATTTTGGCGCAACGCGGATCTTCGAGGCAGATATCCAAAGCTCGGGGATCGTGATCATGAAAAAACCGAAACCCCCCCAAACCACCAGATTTCTCTTTGATCGTATTGATCAGTCGTTTCGGATCAGCGTCACGCATCGCCTGTGTCATACCAGCGATTTCAGATTTGTTTGGGTAGCAAATGAAATGCGGGTTGAAGGCTTCTCCGTAACATTCGAAACAGGAAAACCGGTTTAGATTCGCTTCGAGGAAATTTGACCCCGTTCGCATCTCTGCAAAAACAACGAAATAATCGAACCGGTCTTGCATCAGGCTTTATCGCACCAGATATGGTTTACGTTTGCTTTGCTGCGGCTCGTGCAGATCGTGTGCAACTGGGAAGTCACCCATCAGATAGGGATGCATTCCCTGATTCTTCAGGTTTTGCAAAAACTGGCCAAAGCCGCTCAAATCAGCCATTTTAGGCACTTCCGCCAGACCGCGCATATTTTGTTGGCCAATTTCGTCGATAATGGTCTGAAGGGGTTCCATTGGAGCCTCGATAAATTCCGCCATTGTCCAGATACGAATTCGCGCCTTTGCCCATGACGACCGCAGCGTTTCCAAATGTTTACTTTCGATCTGTTGCAGCAGCGCCGCTTCGCGCCGGATGTCAGAAAAATTGCGATTGGACTGGAACAACGGCACCGCCCAGGCACCCGTAATCACCGAGACTTGTGCATTCGGATCCTTTGCAATGTCCCATTCAATATATTGATTGTCTCGCGGACCAAACTGGAAACATTGACGTTCGCCGCGTGTATTCCAGATCAGATTGGCCAGAAACGCCCGTGGATTGTAATCACGCAGGATCGCGCTGTCGCTAAGCGCGCCGTTCATGACAGTCTGGCCTTCTGAATACTCAGCCCGCTCCGGCGCAAAAAGATGTCCATGCACGCGCACATTGGTTGCTCTTGCCAACCAGGGTTCAAAATTCTCAAAAAGGTCACTAAAACCTTCAAAAACCGAATACTGCCCGCAAGTCAGGCCGTTTTCGCGAGTTTCCACTGGAAAGCGGCTTTGCATATAAAGCCCGGCCCGACCGCGTGTACGGCGTTCAACCGCTTTTGCAAAAATCCGGTCAATCTTGCCGGGGTTGGGTTCAGTTCTTTTCATCGCCCCCGATGGATCGGTCAGAAAGGCCTCATACAATCGATCGGCAAAGGGCCAGATCTTGCGGGCAACGAAACAATCCGAGCGTCGCAGCAATTGCAAATGATCGTCGTAAAAAATGTGCGGCTTACCTTGGTAGTCGAACTTCGAAAGTGTCAGAGACCTGCTTTCGATTTGGCGGGAGTAAAGCCGTGCCAGCGTCTGGAAATAGCTTTCATCGGGAATCCAAACCTTGCTGAAATATCTATCATAGGTTTCGCGTTCAGGATCTTGCAAGATGGCTGATAACGTTTGCCGTGTCAGGCACCACCACTGGCTGCCCATATGCGGGACAATCCCACTGGGAATTTTGCGCTTAAAGCCGACAAAGCGTTGCAGAGCCACGTAGCGGTCGAACAGGAACTTGTTCTTGCGCCAGGAAAACGGAAAACGCATGGTAAACCGCTCTTGATCCAACCCACCGATTGTCCAAGGCACATCCGCTGTAGTGGCCGATTCAATAAAGTCCGTGCGCGGTCGTTCCTCAAGATAATCCAGAAGCTCCTGTACCGGCCTCAGAGGGAGACAGGAGCCAGATGCCAGATAGACGTGTCGCACATCCGGAAACTCGTCCAACATCATCTGCGATGCGCTTTGGGTGGCCGCAACCAATCCCCAAGTACCCCACTCACAACGATGACGCTTGCTAAAGCGAACATCGGGCACATAGGACAGTGCCTTGACGAAGTCGCTGTATTCTTTACGTGAAACAGATTTGTCAGCGTGGATCACCAGAGGGCAGCCCGCTGCCGACCAATGCCGCACCAGCTGTTCGGCGCGGTCAAAGGCCGTGTGGACCAACATGACGATCCCAACACTCACCCTGGCTGCCCTTTCCTCATGCCCAGTTCCCCTTTGACATCAGTCCGAGGATCTCCAATTGGCGCCAGTTTATATACTTTTCCGACCATTTGCACCAAAGCTCTGGATTCTGGCTGACACTCTCGGCGTAAGCCTTATATTCCACACTGGCAGCATAGTGCTGTTTACGCTTCAATTCCTCATCAGCTTTAGCGGTAAAAGTGTCGATGAATTTCGCATGCAGCAATACGCCGCTTGCTTGTTCCCCACCCCATTCATCATAGACCAGATTCAGACCACGCGGCAGCAACATGTGAGTTGAACTGACATAAGCGTAGCGTCGGTTCCATTTGACCAGCGGTATCTTGTTTAAGGCAGGGGCTTTTTTCGGCACATCTGGAAAGAAAACCCGTGCTCTGGGCCCACCTTGAATCCAGAGGTTGCCGTAGAATTTGTTCTTTTCGATCGTATAGTTACCCGGATCGAACCAGTTCGCAATTTCGATAGGGTTCTGGCCCTTTTTATAGGGCACAGCGTCAATTCGACCTTTGGGATACATATCCAGCAGCATTGCCCCGAATGACCGCACTTGGCTCACATCCAGCCAATCGGTCAATGCTCGGATCGGCCGGGTATCGCAGAACGGATAGACAAACAGCTCATCCGGATCCACGACAAGGCTCCAATGACCATGGGCATATTTATGCTGAAGCCAGTTCAGCCAATCTACGCCAAATCGTGCCCCTTTGTAGCTGGCACGTGTTGTCCAAAGCGACACATCGTTTTGCCCTGCCAGATACTCGCGCCCACCATCTTCACTGCCGTTATCCACCATCAGGAAATGCGAGACGCCCAGATCGCGATAATATTGCATGAAAAAAGGTAGACGCACCATCTCGTCCCGAAAGGTGCAGAAAAGCAGGATATCTCCCGCTTTGATCGCGCCCGTGCGATCAGTGACAGGCCTGAGCGAGAAATGCTTGCGAAACGCTCGGATTTTGACCCGTTTCCTGCGAAGTCGCATGCGATATGATTGCCACAGGCTCAAGCGTTACCTTTCCGTTTCATGCCAAGCATTCAGTTCAATCTTTAACCAAACACGATTAACCAAACCTTGTGCGGCTTGAAATACCACTGGCCTGCAATCTTGACCGGTACGGTGTTGCTCCACGATGTCCCCCCGGACCTTAACGTCCAACCAGTTCATAGCCAGTTTCCTTTCGACATCAATCCCATCGCCTCCAACTGCCGCCAACTGATTAGCTTTGTTGATCTTTCGCACCACAAATCCGGATCACTGGTCAGGCTGTCATAATAGTCATCGTAGAGCGAGCTATTGGCGAAATGTTCGCGCCGTCGCTTTTCTTCGGCTGATCTTTCCAGAACGGTCGGAAGAAATTTGGAGTGTAGCAGCACGCCCGAAGTGAGTTCACCGCCTTGGTCGTCATACACATGGTTCAATTCTCTGGGCAGTAAAGAATGGGTAGAACTGACATAAGCAAAACGACGGTTCCATTTCACCAGTGGCATTTTGCCCATTGTAGGCGACTGTCGTGGTTGGTCGGCAAAAAAACAGCGGGCACGAACCCCCCCTTGTATCCATAGGTTTTGCAGGTCCTTTTTGCGCGTAATCATATAGTTCCCGCCATCAAACCAGCACAGCATTTGAAACGGATCGTCACCGGAACTGTATTGCTGTCTGCTCAGCGGGCCTTTGGGATACATATCCAGCATCAAAGCGCCAAAAGACCTGCGATCGTTTTGCTCCAACCATTCGACCAGCGCAGTTAAGGGGCGTGTGTCATGATGCGGATAGATAAAGATCTCATCAGCATCCAGGGTCAGGCACCAATGACCATGGGCATATCGCAGCTGCAACCAGGTCAACCAATCGACACCAAATCTCGATAATCTGTAACTATGCGTCGTTGACCAAAGCGAAACATCTGGCTGTGCTGCAAGATAATCATGTGTTCCGTCGTCGCTGCCATTATCCACAATCAGAAAATGTCTGATGCCAAGCTTTCTGTGGTGGTCCAAGAAATAGGGCAGGCGCAGAAATTCGTTGCGCACTGTCACCGCCGCGAGAATATCCTGGGCGTGAATTTGTGTGGTTCGGTCGATGACCGGCGTAAGCTGGCGGCGTTTTCTCAAGGCCCGAAACAATAGTCGCCGCCGTTTCCAACGGAGACGGTAGGCGAATGACAGCTCCTTTGCCCGTTTCATATGGTTCTACGCCTGTGTCGTGTCACCTCGCCGACAGAATCGGCGCTATTTGTTATAATGTCCAGTTTGATGCCAGCGCCACGCATCGGCGATCATCCGATTCATGCTCGATCTTTTGGGCATCCAGCCCAATTCAGTTTCGGCCCGGGTCGAGCCGGATACTAATTTTGTGCAGTCCCCTGGCCTGCGTGGACCTTCGACAACGGGGACGTGTCTGTTGGTGACAGCGCCGGATTGATCAATGACTTCCCGCACCGAAAATCCGCTACCGGTGCCAAGATTGAACACCCGGCTTTTTTTGCCTTCTTCCAGCCATTTCAGTCCAAGGACGTGGGCATCAACTAAATCCATCACATGTACGTAATCGCGGATGCAAGTGCCATCGGGCGTATCATAATCGGTGCCAAAAATTGTCAGCGCGTCACGCCGGCCATCCACTGCATCCAACATCAGTGGCACCAGATGGGTTTCAGGTTGATGAAACTCCCCGACCTCAGCGTCGGGATCAGCCCCCGCTACGTTAAAGTAGCGAAAAATGACGTGGCGCAGACCGTAAGCGGTCTCAAAATCCTTTAGAATATCTTCGATAGCGCGTTTGCTGGCCCCGTATGCGTTTATCGGATGTTGCTCGCTCTCTTCGTCCAGCACCACATTATCTTGATCACCATAGGTCGCGCAGGTCGACGAGAAGACGATGCTCAGGCATCCCGCCTGCACCGCCGCCTGAAAGAGGTTCAACGAGCCTGAGACATTGTTGTGCCAATATAGCCCTGGCTCGCGGATGCTCTCACCCACTTGGCTTAGAGCGGCGAAATGCACGATCGCGACAGGCTGGTAGGCGGCGAAAATCTGATCCAAACGCTTTCGATCGTTCAGGTCGCCCTTTTCGAAGGGGCCGAATTTCACGGCCTCTTCCCATCCAGTGCTCAGATTGTCGTAGGTAACAGGTGTATATCCGGCGGCTTTAAGAACTTTGCAGGCATGTGAGCCAATATATCCGGCTCCACCGGTTACAAGAACATTACTCAACACCTGCCTCCCAGGATATTATTGCGCGGCTTTTTCCGAATGCACTGTATCGTTCAGATAGGCCCAAAGATCATCACGCAATTCATCGCGCGCAAGTGCAAATGCAACCGTTGCTTGCAGGAAGCCGGCCTTCGACCCGCAATCAAAACGTTGCCCTTTGAAGCGATATCCATAAACCTCTTCACCATCTTCACGCGCATCGGCAATGGCGTCGGTCAATTGAATTTCACCACCGGCACCCGTGCGCTTCTTGTTCAGCTTCTGCAGAACGGTTGGTGTCAGGATATACCGACCGATTACAGCCAAGTTGGAGGGAGCTGTGCCTGCTTCAGGCTTCTCCACCATCCCCTTGGTTGACACGATTGATCCCCTATCTTCTTTGATGTCCAGAATACCGTAGGATGATGCCTTATCTTCCGGCACTTCCATCGCTGCCACGATATTGCTCTGGGTCTCTTCAAACGCTTCGACCATCTGCGCCAGACAGGGCTTGTCAGCTGCGATCACATCATCAGGGAGGATCACGGCAAAGGGTTCGTTCGCGATAAGACGACGCGCACACCAGACAGCATGGCCCAAACCAAGCGGCTTGTGTTGGCGCATGTATGCGATCTCACCACTGTCCATATTTGTGGTCTTCAGAATCTCGAGAAGTTCATCCTTACCCTTGCGGCGCAATTCTTGTTCAAGCTGGGGGGCGGTATCGAAGTAATCTTCGAGCGCGCCTTTACCGCGTGAAGTAACAAAAATGAATTCTTTGATGCCAGCTGCCCGCGCCTCATCAATCGCGTACTGTACCAATGGGCGATCGACCAGAGTCATGATCTCTTTCGGCACAGATTTCGTAGCGGGCAGGAAACGCGTTCCTAACCCTGCCACTGGAAAAATTGCTTTGGTCACCTTCTTACGCATTGCCTGCTCCTCAATGCACTTAGTGTTGCATTATCATACATCACAAAACCAATATATGTGTGAATATTAGGGGGGAAATGGGACATTTTTTGTCTCTACGCGCCCAGATTTGGAATGAAAAGATGAATTGAGCGCTATGATATCAAATGGAGGTAACATTTTCACTTATGGCATCTCCATTTCTTTCATCATCGCTTCGATGCGAGGTACGTCTTCTGGATTGTTCAACTCCCAGAACTGCCGACCGCGAGCGTCGACTTCCACACACAAGACCGAACGACCATTCTCCAGAAACCTCAGCTGCTCAAGTCCTTCCAAGGTTTCGATCGGTCCGGGATTCCATTCACGATAATCTTTCAGCGCAGCGGGGCGGTAAGCATAAACGCCAACATGGTGAAAGACCGGTGTTTTATCATCATCCTCATAAGAATTCCCGGTGAAAGGCACTACTTCTTTCGAGAAATAAAGCGCATGGCGGTCATGTCCAAATACGGCTGTCGTTCCACCAACACGACCATTGGATCGATCCTCAAGAAATCCGTTCAGCGCACGACCGTCACACCGCAATACCGGCGTTGCAACCTGTGCCTTGGGGTCGCCCTTGAGGCCTGCCACCAACTCCTCGACAAACCAATGAGGAGTCAATGGCGCATCACCCTGAAGATTAACAACGATGTCATACCCCCCGCCCAGGTTTTCCAACGCTTCAGCACAGCGTTCTGTTCCATTGCCACAGCTTTCCGACGTCATCACCACTTCTGCGCCAAAGGTTTCCGAGGCTTCGCGTATGCGATCATCGTCAGTCGCTACCACCACCCGGTCAACGCCTTCAGCCTGACAGGCGGCTTCCCATGATCGTTGGATCAGCGACTTCCTATCACCAGAAGCGCCAGTCAAAGAAACCAACGGCTTTCCTGGATAGCGGGTTGAGGCATATCGAGCGGGAATGGCGACCAGAACGCTCATTACGCGCCCTTGAGCTCAACCGCGGGTGCATAGGCGATGAAGAACGGGTTGGCATAGCCTTCCTTGCCATAGACAAGCGGGCTGTGATCATCGAACCGCACCACTTTGCCGCCTGCACCGTGCAACACAGCATGGCCTGCGGCAGTATCCCATTCCATCGTGCGGCCGACGCGTGGGTAAATATCCGCCTCGCCGGTGGCGATAAGGCAGAATTTAAGCGACGAACCCGCGCTCTTCATATCCTTGACGGCGTATTTGTTAATGTAATCGTCCGTGGCCTGATCACGATGAGATTTACTGGCGACGACCATAAGTGCGCCATTGTCCGGATCGGAGACACTGATCGGATTTTGCTGCCCGATGGTGCCGCGCTCAAACGGTCCGACCTCTTCGATTGATCTGCCGTCAGCTTGGGTAAAGAACATCCGTTCCTTGGCCGGGGCGTACACAACACCCCGGGTTGGCACACCATTTTCCACATACGCGATATTAACGGTGAAATCGCCGCGCCGGTGGATGAATTCCTTTGTGCCATCCAGTGGGTCGACGATCAGGAACGTATCGGCATTCTGTTCGTGGGAGGCTGATTGTTCTTCGGTGATCAGCAAGACATCCGGAAATGCCTGGCGCAGCCCATCCGAGATCAACGCATCTGCCGCCTCATCCGCTTCGGTGACGGGGCTGTCATCGGACTTCACCTTTACGTCGAAATCATCTGCATTATAGATTTCCATGATCTTGTCCCCGGCTTCCAGTGCCAGTTCCCGCATCACTTTGACAAGTTTTTCGTAGTCCAAATCGCCACTCCTGAATTCGCAGTCTGTCCCGCGTGTTGATAGTTTATTCGATGCCCCTTATGGTACGCCGCTAACGGGACAGCAAGAAATCCGTGCAAGAAATCAACATGCAGCCACAGGCAAGGGGCCATGTTTCACCACGTTAAGCCAAGATCGAAACTTCACTCGGCGGCCTCAATCGCCGAATTGATCTACCACTCGGCCGTACGCGATGTACGCAAGGGTCATGGCAATGCACTATGGGCTTTGGCGAGTAATATGCTGACGGCGGTGATATTTGTCGCGGCTTTCTATCTCATGTTCATGGTTCTTGGGCTGAAAGGGGCGAAGCTCCGGGGTGATTTCTTGCTCTATATGCTATCCGGAATTTTTCTATACCTTACCCATATTAAAGCCCTCAGCGCGATTCTTGGGGCGGATGGCCCGTCATCACCCATGATGCAGCACGCGCCCATGAACACAATTATTTCGATTGCCGGTTCTGCGCTCAGCGCGCTTTATATCCAAGTCATGTCGCTTACGCTGATCCTATTTGTCTATCATGTGGGATTCACTCCGTTTGAAATCGCTGATCCGGTTGGCGCGTTCGGGATGTTGCTGCTTGCATGGTTCACGGGTGTTGCAGTTGGTCTTGTACTTATGGCCATCCGACCTTGGTTTCCGGCGTTCGTGTCCATATTCAAAACCGTGTATCAGCGCGCTAACATGATCGCATCGGGCAAGCTTTTTGTGGTCAATACACTGCCGACTTTCATGGTGTCGCTGTTCGATTGGAATCCGCTTTTTCACATTATCGACCAGTGCCGAGGATTTGTCTTTGGAAACTACTTCCCACGCTACACGAACGTGGAATATCCGATCATCATCGGTGTCATCTTGATTGTCATTGGCCTTATGGGTGAATTTTATACGCGCCAATTCGCGTCCAGCAGTTGGGAAGCGCGTCGCTAGGGCCATCAATATCCGGGCGTTTCACATAATGTGAAAGCACGTCCTGCGCTAAAACATGCCAATCGAAATTTTGCCGACGCTTTTTTGATATCCAGCAGATTCGCGCTTTATTTTCGGCGCCTTTCTGCCCGCCATTGCTGCTTTTTTGTGCACTTCATAGCGTCCGCCTTGCATCCGGGCACTCCCAACTCACAACGCCCGGCTCTGCATAACGCAAACCTTTCCGGCAGACCGCTCTGGAACTCCAGGCGGTTTCTCCTGACCGCTCTTGTGCGGTCGGGCCGGGGAATTCTTTGTCTTTGCATCGGTGGTAACCGTTGCACCAAATCAGCGGCTATCGTGCCGCCAGAAAGGACCCGAATATGTCACAGGCAAATGAACTGGAACAGCTGATGCTGAACCTGATCAATCAGGAAAGAACCAATGCTAACCTTGCCCCCCTGACTTTCAACAACACACTGAACGATGCCAGCGAAGATCACAGCAGCTGGATGCTGGATACAGACACGTTCTCGCATACTGGGCAGAACGGATCATCCGCCGGCGACCGGATCGTTAATGCCGGTTATGAGCTTGAAGGCAACTGGACATGGGGTGAAAATATCGGATGGCAAAGCGAACGTGGCGAGCCCGGTCTTGAAGATGACGTGCGCGATATCCACCAGAGCTTGATGAACAGCCCCGGTCACCGCGCCAACATCCTCAATCCCGAATACGAAGAGATTGGTATCGGGATCGAAAACGGAGATTTTGAGAACTTCGACAGCGTGATGATCACCCAGAATTTTGGCGCGACTGACGCTGTAATCGATGACCCGGACGAGGAAGAACCACCTGTAACCGACGGTCCAACCGATGAAATCCCCGATGAAGAAGAGCCACCAATTGCCGAGGGTCCGGATAATGAAATCCCAGACGAGGAGGAACCACCGGTGGCCGAAGGCCCCGACGAGGAAACACCGGATGAGGAAGAACCACCGGTAGCCGAGGGACCCGATGAAGAAACGCCAGATGAAGAAGAACCACCAGTTGCCGAGGGTCCTGATCAAGAAATTCCGGACGAGGAAGAACCACCGGTAGCCGAAGGCCCCGACGAAGAAACACCAGAAGAGGAAGAACCGCCTATCGCAGAAGGGCCCGACCAAGAAGCACCTGAGGAAGAAGAGCCGCCGGTGGCCGAAGGGCCGGGTGACGAAAAATTTGATGTCGAACAATTCCTCGCTGACCTTGGTGACATGCTCAACGACATCTTCGACAGTTTCGACTTCATCGCTTCCAACGATTGTGAAACCATCGAAATGGATGACGAGATGCCGATGGTGGCAGACAATACTGAGGGCGACGATGAAATGGGTCAGGACGACATGGAATTTACTTGCGACGATTGGTCAGCCGACGAGTTTGATTTCCAGGTGTCGTTTAACTTCTCGTTCAACTTCGACCTGGCTTAATAGCTCAACCAACACTCAAGAGGAGCGCGCAGGCCGCGCTCCTCATTCGCTTGACGTTTTAAGCTACTTTTATGTGTTTCTACGGCAAATTGGCGTTCGACCTGACATCCCATCGTCTGGCAAAAAGGGATGGTTGCCTATTTTATACGCAAAATAGTGACCGTGTGAAACGTCTCAGCAATGACGGCTGGGATACTTGATCTGCATGGACAGGCGCGAGTTCGGGCAGACGGTCGCGTTTAGGTTTGGCACCTTCTCGTATCGCGATCATTCGAACGAAATCGTCAAGGGTTTCGTGCCCGGCGAGGTTGGGTTCGCCGGGCACAGACCGAAACGAGTTCGGTATCGAGACGGGGCAGCTACAGGCGCTACTCATTACAAACAAACTCCACTTTTTACTTACACAACGCGGGTCATTGCCCGGTACAGGAATTTGATAACGAAGAAATGAGACCATATTTAGGCAAGAGAGATCCTTTAAACAGGACCTATGCGTTGGCGATTTTCTCTCGATTCCAACCTAGATCGGATTTTCCGTGCGCAGCCCAGAACGCTGAACTTGGATGGCGCTCTAAAATTCCACACCTTTTTGAGCTTTTACACCGTCACGGAATGGGTGTTTCACTAAGTTCATTTCAGTCACCAAATCGGCAGCCTCGATCAATTCAGGTTTTGCGTTGCGACCAGTCAAACATACATGGGTCATTTGCGGCTTTTGGTTCAGCAGAAAATCAACCACCTCGTCAATATCAAGATAATCGTAGCGCAAGGCGATATTGATCTCATCCAGAAGAACGAACTGAATCTCAGGATCAAGAATTTGCTCTTGCGCAATGCGCCATCCGTTCTGCGCAGCGGCTATGTCACGTTCGCGATCCTGAGTCTCCCAAGTGAAACCTTCACCCGAGACGAAGAAACGGCACTCATCGGCGAATCGCTCACGCAGGAACGTTTTCTCGCCCGTGTCCCAGTTACCTTTGATGAATTGCACCACAGCACAGGGCATCTGATGCGAAATACAACGCATTATCATCCCGAAACCGGCAGAGGATTTACCCTTACCCGTCCCGGTATGAACAAGAATCAGACCTTTTTCTTCGGTCTTAGTTTCCATCATCTTGTCGCGTGCAGCCTTGATTTTGCGCATCTTTTCATTGTGGCGGGCAGTGGTATCGTCCATGAGCTTTCCTCCGGGCATCGGTTCAAGCCCAGAATTTGCACTGCATGCAGGTGTCGTCAATGCGCGTTCGCCAAGATGTCCGTGATTGACAAGCGCGACCGCGTCTGAGCAATGTCCCATCTGATGGTTGTCCGGAGTAATATTCGGGCTGAAAAAGGGAACGCGGTGCGGTGATTTCATTGCCAATTCCGTGGCTGCCCCCGCAACTGTAAGCGGCGAGCGATCCTGCCCCACGCCACTGACCACACTGGTCGGGAAGGCGCAGGCACGCGCCGACCCGCAAGCCAGGAGACCTGCCATCCAGTACCGCAACACCAACCCGGGCGGGGTGCCCCGGAGGAGAATGATATGAATTCAGCTTTGAAAAAAGCGTCCGCATCAACAGTGAATGTCTGGTGGCAAAGACATGAGCAATAGCCCACCTCAGATGACCGAGCTTCTTGTCTGTGTGAAATGCCTGCGTGGCAGCGAGGTCACCGAAGATGGTGAGCGCCCGGGGCAAAGGCTGTTTGACGATTTGTCAGCAAAAACCATGCCCGAGGGTGTGGCCCTGCGGGGGGTCGAATGCCTACAAAACTGCGATCATGGATGCTCTGTCGCGCTGCGTGGCGGACCAAAACGCTGGACATATGTATACGGAAATCTTCATGAGACGTCGCATCTGGACATTCTGATTGAGGGTGCTGCGCTTTACCATGACACCACAGACGGTCTGATCCCGTGGCGCGTCCGACCGGAACATTTTAAACGCAACTGTATCGCGCGCATTCCGCCGCTGGAGAACGAAAATGGCTGATCTTGAAAAACTCCCCGTGACTGTCATCACGGGGTTCCTGGGCTCGGGTAAGACCACCCTGATCTCGCATCTGATGCAAAACCCTGGTGGCAAGCGACTGGCCGTTGTGGTTAACGAGTTCGGTGATGTCGGTGTTGATGGTGAGATTCTGAAAGGGTGTGCGATCCCCGACTGCCCGGCGGAGAACATCATGGAATTGGCCAATGGCTGCATCTGTTGCACCGTCGCCGATGATTTCATTCCAACAATCGAAGCGCTGATGGCGCTTGACCCGCGGCCGGAGCATATCCTGATCGAAACCTCAGGCCTTGCCCTGCCCAAACCGCTGCTCAAGGCGTTCGATTGGCCCGACATCCGCTCTAAGATCACTGTCGATGGCGTGATCGCCCTGGCCGATGCCGAGGCTGTCGCCGCCGGTCGTTTTGCGCCCAACGTGGCAGCAGTCGATGCGCAGCGCGAGGCCGATGACAGTATTGATCACGAAACGCCACTTTCCGAGGTTTTTGAGGACCAGATTTCCTGCGCAGACATCATTCTGCTGACCAAACCCGACCTTGCCGGTTCTGATGGTGTTGCGACAGCCAAGCAAATCATTGCAGCCGAGGCCCCGCGCCCTCTGCCAGTTGTCGAAGTCGCTGAAGGGGTTGTCGACCCTCGTATTATCCTTGGCCTTGAGGCCGCCGCTGAAGACGATATGGACGCGCGCCCCTCACACCACGACACGCCTCATGATCATGACCACGACGATTTCGAAAGCATCGTGGTCGACATTCCTGATGTGGCGGACCCAGAGGAACTGGTTTCGCGCATCGAAGAGCTTGCTAATCGACAGAATATCCTGCGCGTCAAAGGCTATGCCAATGTCACGGGTAAGCCGATGCGCCTTCTCGTGCAGGCAGTAGGCGCACGAGTGCGCCATCAATATGACCGCGCCTGGAAGGCTGATGAACAGCGTGCTGGTCGGTTGGTCGTGATCGCGGAGCATGAGGATATCAGCACAGAGGCCATTCGCGCTGTACTCGCGCCGCAACCGGCTATCGCCGAGTAAAAGCCGATGCATGTCATCTTCCGCGAAAACCACGGGCTTGAAGAGACCGAGACACCAACGGATCTAGGGCAAGCGCCCGCCGATCTGGTGGTGCTCAGCTTCTCGGATTCCGATCTGGGTGCTTTCGCGGCGGGCTGGCATCGTGGTGGTGGCACCGAGGGGCGCATGCCCACTCTGAGACTGGCCAACATAGCTGCGCTGAAACACCCACTTTCGGTTGACACCTACATCGAAAGGACTTTGGAAAATGCCAAAGGCATTCTGATCAGGCTCATCGGGGGCGTGCCCTACTGGCCCTATGGTGTGCAACAGGTCGAAGCACTGGCACGATCCAAGGGTATTGCGCTTGCCGTTCTGCCTGCAGATGGACGATCCGACCCTCGGTTAGATGAAATCTCGACCTTGCCCGTTTCCACGTTGAGGCGTCTGCAACATCTGTGCGACACGGGTGGAGAAGTTGCTGCGCAAGCTGCTTTGGCACAAATGGCACTGGCATCAGGTCTTTACGCAGGCCCGGTCATAGGGTCCAAATCACTACCGGTTGTGGGTGGTTGGACACCCGAGGATGGCGTGACTTGTCCGGTCTTGGCCAATGTTGAGAGCCCAAAGCCATTGGTCGTGATCGTCTTTTACCGTTCCTTTTTAGTTGCTGCCGACCTTGCTCCCATCGAAGCGCTCTTTGGTGCGCTGTGCAATCAGCGTTTTACTGTCATGGGCCTCTTTGCACCCTCGCTCAAAACACCCGATGCAGCGGAATGGCTGGCACGTCAGGTTGCGCATCTGAGACCCGTGGCGATTGTAAATGCGACGTCGTTTTCGGGGAGGGGTGCAAAAGGCATGTCGCCGCTGGATTTCGCGGATGTACCGGTGTTTCAGGTCGCTCTTGCAACATCAGCACATCAAGCCTGGGCGAATTCCGAACGCGGACTTTCCCCCGCAGATTTGGCGATGCACGTTGTTCTGCCAGAAGTGGACGGACGGCTGTTTACCGGTGTGGTTTCGTTCAAGGAACCAAAGATGCGGGATACGCATCTGCAATTTGCGCGCCATGTTCACATGCCTGACCTGAGCCGCATTCAGGCCGTTGCTGCGCGCATCGCAGCGTGGCATCGGTTGGCCAACACATCACCGTCCGAGCGCCGCGTGGCACTGGTGCTGTCAACATATCCGGGGCGTGAATGGAACTTGGCGCATGCTGTCGGCCTGGACGCAATCGCCTCAGCCGAAGCAATGCTGGAAGATTTGAGGGAGGCGGGCCATGATGCAAGCCTTGGCGTTTCCGGCGATAACCTGCGTGATGCGCAGATGATCTGGCCGATGGTCGAATACAAGGCCGCACTCACCACGTTGCCGCAGGAATTACAAGACGATCTGACCACGGCTTGGGGCGCACCGGAAAACGATCCAAGCGCCACATCGGAAGGTATTTCACTTCCGATTCTGGAACGTGGAAAAACCCTGGTCGCGCTTCAACCCGAACGTGGAACAACGTCGCTTCGTGATGCCGAGTATCATGATCTGTCCCGTGTTCCGCGGCACGGTTATGTCGCATTTTATCTTTGGCTGCGCGCGCAGGTGGATGCGCTGGTCCATATCGGTGCGCATGGCACTCTGGAATGGCTACCGGGCAAAGCAGTAGCGCTTTCGGACACCTGTTGGCCCGAGGCATTGATCGGTGACCTTCCAGTCCTCTATCCTTTCATCGTTAACGATCCCGGCGAAGCCGCACAGGCCAAACGTCGTATCGGAGCGATCACGCTTGGCCATGTACCACCGCCCATGAAACGTTCGGGAACGCCGGAGAGACTAGCCCGGCTTGAGGCGCTGCTAGATGAGTTTTCCAACGCCGATGGGCTTGATCCACGTCGCCGCAACCGTTTGCAGGAAGATATCCGCGTTGAAGCACAAGCGTTGGGCGTAGAAGATGATTTGGGCCTGAATGCGGCGTCATGTTCGGCCGAAGCGATCACGCGCATTGATCGTTTTGTTTGTGATGTAAAAGACAGCCAGTTTGGTGATGGGCTGCATATTTGGGGACGCGTCACAGAAGGGCAGGATGCCTTCGATCCAATTGGCTCTGCAGAAGCAGAGCGTAAGTCTCTTACTAAAGCATTGAATGGTGAACGGATTGCGTCTGGACCTTCCGGCTCGCCTTATCGCGGGCGTAGTGATGTCTTGCCAACAGGCCGTAACTTGTACACCACTGACCCGCGCTCGGTTCCAACCCGGACCGCTTATGCGCAAGGCACCAAATTGGCGGAGGAGTTGATCCGACGCCATTTGCAAGATGAGGGTGACTGGCCAAAGGGTTTGATCCTTGATCTTTGGGGTTCAGCGACCATGCGAACCGCGGGTGAAGAATTCGCGATGGCGCTGCATCTGATGGGGGTACGTCCTGTCTGGGATGAAGGATCCGAACGCGTTTCAGGTATCGAAATCCTTCCAATTGCCGAGCTTGATCGTCCGCGTATTGACGTGACACTCAGAGTTTCGGGCCTGTTCCGGGATGTTTTCCCAGCACTTTCCGCACTGTTTTCCCAAGCAGTTCGAGTGCTTTCCGAACGGGATGAGGCGCTGGATTGGAACCCTTATGTGGGCCATAATACTGCGCGGGTTTATGGACCGGCGCCAGGAAGCTTCGGGGTGGCGATCGGAGCTCATATAGGTGATTACTCGGATCAGGCACGGCACGCGGCTGGCGAAGCTTGGTTGGCCGCATCAAGCTGGGCGTTTGATGGTGAAACACAGCGCCCTGATGCGGCGGGGTTGCGCGACCGCGTGAGGCAGGCCGATACATTTGTTCATTTGCAAGATTTGCCTGAAACCGATGTGCTGCTGGCCGAGGACTATGCATCACACGAGGCTGGATTTGCCGCCGCCCAATTTGTGACCGGGGGACAGGCAACGCTCTACCATCTCGATGCTACCGATCCGTCCAATCCACGCGCGCGTGAACTAACCGAAGAGATTGCGCGGGTCGTTCAGGCGCGGGCCGCACATCCAGGATGGATAGCCGGTATGAAGCGCCATGGTTTCCGGGGCGCTGCTGAAATCGCCACAACTTTGGAAAACATGGCTGCATTCGCCCAGCTAGCACAGGTCGTGCCCGCGCATCTTTTTGACCTTTATTATGATGCAACGCTTGGCAACGCCGAAACAACCGCGTTCCTATCAGATGCCAATCCGGGAGCTCTTGCAGCGATGCGGGATCGGTTTGCAGCGCTTCACGCTGCGGGCCTTTGGCAATCTCGGCGCAATTCAATTCTGGCTGTTCTTGAGGCCGCAGAATGAGCGCCCCATTGGTCAAGGGTTGGTGCCCGGGTGCTTATCGCCCAATGATGTCGGGCGATGGTCTAGTGGTGCGCGTACGCCCCTGGCTAGGCCATCTGGATGCGACACAGGTATTGGGATTATGTGACGCCGCAGAACGTTTCGGAAACGGAACAATCGATCTTACCTCACGCGCCAATCTTCAGGTCCGCGGAGTATCTGAGGCTGATCATCCAGCACTGATCGAGACATTTCAGAAACTGAATCTGCTGGACACCGATCCCGCAATCGAAGCGCGACGCAACATTGCCGTCACGCCAGATTGGCAAGAGGGGGATTTGACCCAAAAACTTGGCCTGGCGCTGCTGGGTGTATTGAGACATCTCCCCGCCTTGCCCGCGAAAATGGGGTTTGCAATCGATACCGGTCACATCGGACAATTGGCAACGTGTTCCGCTGATTTCCGTTTTGAACTGTCAGATGATGGTGCACTGATCCTGCGCGCCGACGGGGCACGTCTTGGCAAGACCGTCACCATAGAAACCGCGACCGAAGAATTGACCAATTTGATGACATGGTTTGTTGAAACCGGTGGCGTCAAAGCGGGTCGCATGCACCGCCATTTGAGCCAAACTCCCCTACCTCGGGAATGGCTGGAACTGCCGCCACGCAAGCAAGGCCAGCAAGCCAGTCCCGGTGAATATGCGATGGGGCGTGTGTTGGGAGCCCCTTTCGGGCAATTGGTCGCACCTTCCCTGGCGCGGGTGATGCAGGACTGCAAAGCCAAAGCCATGCGCCCGATGCAGGGTCGCCTCTTCGTGCTGTTGGGTGCCTGCGATATGCCTGCGCCTGATTTCGTAACGAAACCAAATGATCCAATGCTGAGTGTTCATGCTTGTCCAGGCGCGCCCTATTGCCCTCAGGCCGAAGTCTCGACCCGCGATATCGCCCAAGCGTTGGCGCCCAAATTACCCGAAGGTTGCAGCCTGCATGTTTCCGGCTGTGCGAAGGGCTGTGCCCATCCCCATGCCGCGGATGTAACGCTTGTCGGGGCAAATGGTCAATTCAACCTTGTCAGAGACGGTACACCATGGGATGAGCCCCGCCAATCTGCCCTGACAGCAAAAATGGTCCACCAGCAAATAGAGCGCGTTTAATGCCTTACGAATATGAAAAAGACGGCGCTGCCATCTATAAAGAGTCCTTTGCCACGATCCGCGCCGAAGCTGATCTGGACCACTTTGGAACAGATGAACAGCAGGTTGTTGTGCGCATGATTCATGCCGCTGGAATGGTAGGTCTGGAGCAGTACGTGAAGGTATCCGATCAAATGGTGTCGGTCGCACGCACGGCGTTTGAAGCCGGTGCGCCAGTTTTTTGCGACGCCTACATGGTCAGCGAAGGTATAACGCGCAAAAGGTTGCCCGCGGATAACGATGTCATTTGTACCCTACGTGATCCGAAGGTGCCTGAGCTTGCAGCCAGACTGCAAACCACACGCTCCGCAGCGGCGCTCGAATTGTGGCGTGATCGTTTAGGCGGCGCGGTTGTCGCCATTGGAAACGCACCCACTGCGCTATTCCACCTGCTTGAAATGCTCGAAGACCCGGCATGTGCAAGGCCCGCCGCCATTATCGGATGCCCGGTGGGATTTGTTGGCGCGCGCGAAAGTAAAGACGCTTTGTGGGATGCCTTGCCAGTACCTTCTTTAATAGTCGAAGGTCGGTTGGGCGGCAGTGCCATCACAGTCGCAGCAATCAATGCAATCGCGAGTCGTATAGAATGAGCGGAACTGTCTATGGCGTCGGCCTTGGGCCCGGTGATCCTGACTTGATGAGCGTGCGTGCTGACCGGCTGGTTCGCAAGGCACGTCATGTCGCTTTCTTTCGTAAAGCTGGTCGAGCGGGCCGCGCGCGCAAGATTGTGGATGGAATGCTGCATGAGAATGCCATCGAGTTTCCGATGGAGTATCCCGTTACCACCGAAATTCCACTCTCAGATCCGCGCTACAACGAAGCCCTGTCTGCCTTTTATGCCGACTGTACCGCGCAGTTGCTCAATCTCTTGAGATCCGGTGAAGACGTTGTCGTTTTGTGCGAGGGTGATCCGTTCTTTTATGGCTCTTTCATGCATCTTTACTCGCGTCTTGAAGGGGTAGTACCAGTAACTGTCATTCCCGCGATCACAGGAATGTCGGCGGCGTGGACGGCGACCGGCGCGCCGATTACCTGGGGTGACGATATCTTGTCGACGGTGATGGGCACGCTTGAAGAAGACACGCTAACACAAGCTATGTCTGCAGCGGACGCACTGATCGTGATGAAGATCGGGCGCAACCTGCCAAAGGTTCGCCGCGCTCTTAAGGCCGCTGGGAAGGCAGATCGCGCGGTCTTGGTTGAATATGCCAGCATGACGGGCCAGACGATACGACCCCTGGCCGAAGTAAATGGCGAAACGCTGCCCTATTTCTCGATCATTGTCGTGCACGGGCAAGGGCGACGACCATGAGGGGCTGTGTCATCATTGCAGGCCTTGGTCCGGGATCGGATGGATTGGTGACGCCGGAAGTCCGGGCAGCAATTGACAATGCAACCGATATCGTCGGCTATATCCCCTACGTGCGCCGCATCGCACCTCGCCCTGGTCTTACTCTTCACGAAAGCGATAACCGGGTTGAGCTTGACCGGGCCACGCATGCGCTTGAGATGGCGCAAAAGGGTCAACGCGTGGTCGTGGTCAGTTCGGGCGATCCAGGCATTTTTGCGATGGCATCTGCCGTTTTCGAAGCGCTTGAAGCCGGGCCTGTGGAGTGGCGTGAGCTTGATATTCGCGTATTGCCTGGCATCACTGCAATGCTGGCCGCCGCTGCGCGAGCCGGTGCGCCCTTGGGACACGATTTCTGCGCCATCAACCTGAGCGATAATCTCAAACCCTGGGCTTTGATCGAAAAACGCCTGCGGCTTGCGGCGCAAGCTGATTTCGCAATGGCTTTCTACAATCCACGCTCTAAGGCACGCCCCGAGGGGTTTGGCCGTGCGCTCGAAATCTTGAAGGAAACTTGCGAGCCGGAGCGCGTGATCGTCTTTGCCCGCGCCGTTTCGCGCCCGGATGAAGATATACGTGTCGAACGATTGACCAATGCCACGCCCGATATGGCCGATATGCAAACGATGGTTCTGGTCGGTTCCTCGCAGACGAGGATCATTGAACGTGACGGCACTCCAATCATCTACACGCCGCGGTCGGCAGACGCATGAGAGAGCCAATCAAACACCTGATCAACCGTCCCGACCTCTTGCCGGGCAGGCAAGCTTGGACGGCTGATCATGATGACGGGCAATCCAAGCGTACGAGACGCCGCTATTTTGGAATAGGCGCCAATGCCGCCCGCATTTTTCGACACGACCACCTGAATTTCGTGGGTTTGCATCAGGGCAAGATCATCCGCTTCGCTGAACGGACCCCGAGCAACAATTACTTCGGTCTCAGGCAACGGCAGAGGCGCATCTGGTGGATCAACCAGCCGCAAAAGGTAACGATGCTGCGGGTTGGGTGCGAACTCCGCCAGATGCATGCGCCCAACTGCCAACATGACATTTGCACGTGGCCGATTCAGCGCCGCAGCGGCGCCCGCAATATCCGGCACATTGATCCAGTTGTCGCCGATTTGGCGCTGCCATGCTGGACGGGTCAGCGCCAGATGCGGCACGCCCAAAGTGGTGCAGGCCGCAACCGCATTGGCACTCATCTGTGCCGCAAAAGGATGAGTGGCGTCGACCAAATGGGTGATCTGCTTGGCCTGCAAATACCGTACCAGCCCATCGATACCACCAAACCCTCCCACCCGCTGCGGCAAGGGTTGCCGTACAGGGCGAGCGACGCGGCCTGCAAAAGACACAGTGCCGCGTATTCCAGCCTCAGCCAGAGCGCGCGCAAGCGCCGTCGCCTCGGTCGTCCCTCCGAGCAGAAGGAGGTTTGGCGTCATGGCTGATGCTCCGTGGATCACAATAATCGGTCTGGGTGAAGATGGACCGCAGGGCCTGTCTTTGGCAAGCCACGCGATGCTGGAACAGGCCGAGGTTGTGATGGGGCCAAAGCGCCATCTTGATCTGCTACCTGATCTGAAAGCCGACCGCGTGGAATGGCCCGTGCCATTTTCTGACGGGATCGAAATTCTTCGTGGCTTCAAAGATCGACAGGTCGTGGTTCTGGCTTCGGGCGATCCTTTTTGGTTTGGGGCGGGCACCGTCATAGCGCGTGAATTCAATGAAAATGAATGGCGTGCCCTGCCCGCGCCATCAACCTTTGCGCACGCAGCTTCAAGAATGGGTTGGGCCATAGAAAACACGCTCTGCATCGGGTTGCACGCTGCCCCCCTGCCGCAATTGCGCCCGCATTTGTCCCCAGTCCTGCGGGCAATTATTTTGCTACGCGATGGCGATGCGGTAAAGGCGTTGGGTGATTATCTGACGGAACAAGGGTTCGGTCCAAGCGCCATGACAATTATGGAGGCTGTAGGCGGCCCGCGCGAGCGGACGATACAGACAACAGCCGAAACTCTCACTGAGACTTTCTCGCATCCGGTCTGCGTTGCAATTGAAGCATCTGGGACGGGAAGCGCCTTGCCGAAATCATCCGGGCTGCCAGATGATTTTTTTATGTCTGACGGTGTTATGACAAAGAGACCAATGCGTGCGCTAACGCTTTCAGCGCTCGCGCCCCGAGCGGGAGAGCGGCTGTGGGATATCGGTGGCGGTTCCGGGTCGGTTGCCATCGAATGGTTGCTGTCGCATCAGACATGCACGGCGATAACCATTGAACCGCGTGAAGATCGCAGGGCGCTGATACGGAACAATGCAAACGCACTCGGTGTAGATCGTCTTGAAATTGTCAACGGGACTGTGCCGAATGCGCTTGCAGGCCTTGCAAGCCCGGATGCTTTATTTATTGGCGGCGGTTTGACTAAGATGCTGCTGGAAAAGCTTGAGGTGGTCGTTGCGCCAGGTACCCGAATGGTTGCCAATGCAGTGACGCTGGAAGCAGAGGCATTGTTGGCGACCTGGCAAGCACGAAAGGGTGGTGACCTGATGCGTTTTGAGATGTCTCAGGCAGCTACGCTGGGATCAAAACGCGGTTGGAAAACCGCCTATCCAGTGGTGCAATGGAGTGGTGTGCTGTGATTGTGGCCGGGTTCGGATTTCGCGGGACTGCGACGGTCGGAAGTCTGAAAGATGCGCTGGCCCGTACCGGACATTCCGATAGGCCGACCCACGTCGCAACTGCAGACGCAAAGGTGGCCAATACAGCATTCCAGTCATTCGCAAGAACATTGGGTGCGCAGGTCGTTTCCGTTGACGCCCCGACGCTTGTTGCCCAGCAGACAATCACGCAATCAACAATTTCCGCCAAGTCCTATGGCACCGGTTCGGTAGCCGAAGCATCAGCCGTTGCTGCGGCAGGCTCAAGGGCAAAACTTCTTGCAGCACGCGCCATTTCCGCCGATGGGAGAGCCACCTGCGCCATCGCACTAGGAGACGACGTATGACGGTACATTTTATCGGCGCTGGACCTGGTGCACCCGATCTTCTGACGCTGCGTGGGCGCGACCTTATCGCAGCAAGTCCGGTTTGCCTATATGCAGGCTCACTAGTGCCCGAAGCGATATTGAATCATTGCCCTGATGGTGCACGTGTCGTGAATACCGCGCCGATGGATCTTGAAGCAATCATCGCCGAATGTGAAACAGCTCATAAAGCCGGGTACGATATAGCGCGGCTCCATTCAGGCGACTTGTCGGTCTGGTCGGCGATGGGCGAGCAAATCCGAAGATTAGAAGCGTTGGGAATCCCCTATTCGGTAACGCCGGGCGTACCATCATTTGCCGCTGCTGCTGCGAGCCTGGGGACCGAATTGACCTTGCCCGGCCTAGCGCAGTCGGTGATTTTATCCCGTACGCCAGGGCGAGCTTCTTCAATGCCGGATGGGGAAAGCCTTGCCAATTTCGGTGCGACGGGCGCAACACTGGCGCTGCACCTTTCTATAGGAAATCTTTCGTCTGTCGTTTCCGACCTGACACCACATTACGGTGCCGATTGTCCGGTAGCGGTTGTGTATCGCGCGAGTTGGCCAGATGAAAAGATTATCCGTGCGACGCTTGCAACCATTGAAGCTAAAATTGACGAGAGTATTTCACGCACAGCATTGATCCTTGTTGGCCCCGTACTGGGACGTAAAGGATTTTCGGAAAGCAGGCTCTACGCCACTGATTATGACCGCCGCTACCGACCGCAAACGGCTGATAGCCCGTGGTCTGAATGGCAACATGGGGATGACTGAGATGGTTAGGGACTGGCCTTCGGGTATTTTGATTTCGGCCCCTTCTTCGGGTACGGGCAAGACCACCGTGATGCTGGGCCTGCTGCGCGCGTTGCGTGACAAAGGTTTGGCGGTTCAGCCTTTCAAATCCGGGCCCGACTATATCGACCCAGCGTTTCATCGGGCGGCCAGTGGCCGGGCATCATTCAATCTTGATAGTTGGGCGATGGATCAGACCCTATTGGCCTCTATCACAGAACAAGCTGAGGGCGCGGACATTTGCATCGCCGAAGGTTCGATGGGCCTTTATGATGGCGTCGCAACACGCGGTCAGTCGGGATTTGGGTCAAGCGCCGAAACAGCGCAGCGCATGGGCTGGCCCGTCGTGCTGGTTATTGATGTGGGTGGACAAGCGCAATCAGCGGCAGCGACAGCCTTGGGATTTAAGAACTATGCGCCCGACCTTCCCTTTGCCGGTGTGATCCTGAACCGTGTTGCCAGCCCGCGACACGAACGGTTGACCAGATTGGGAATGGAGCGCGCTGGCCTACCAGTCTTGGGGGTCCTGCCCCGGCGCGGAGATCTCACCCTGCCAGAGCGACATCTGGGATTGATTCAAGCAATAGAACATCCAGATCTTGAAGCCGCCATTTCGGGTTACGCCGATTTTTTACGTGAACATGTAGATCTGGACGTAATCCAAGCTGCCGCTGCCTCAAGTGGTCGGCCTGCAGCAAAAAACGCTTTGCCAAAGCCACCCGCACAGAGGATTGCGTTGGCCCGTGACGCGGCCTTTTCATTTACCTATCCGCATATTCTGAAAGGTTGGAGAGAAGCAGGGGCCGAAATTTCACCGTTCTCTCCCTTAGCCGATGAAGCACCTGATACAGCCGCTGATTTGGTGTGGCTGCCTGGTGGCTATCCCGAATTGCATGCCGGGAAATTGGCGTCCGCGAAGAATTTTCTTGGCGGTTTGCGCCACCATGCAAAAACAAAACCGGTCCACGGGGAGTGCGGTGGATACATGGCACTTGGTACAGCATTGATCGACAAAGTTGGTACGCGACATGAAATGGCAGGCTTGCTGGGCCTCGTGACTTCATATGAAAAGCGTAAGTTCCATTTGGGATATCGGCGTGCGGTATTGGACGCACCGATACCAGGGTTTGGTGCGGGCGATGCGCTCCGGGGGCACGAATTTCACTACTCCACGATTTTGGATCAGCCTGACGCACTGTTGGCGCAGGTCGCGGATGCTGACGGCAATCCCGTTCCCGAAACAGGATCATTCCGCGGGCATGTCACCGGCACGTTTTTCCACCTGATCACGCCGGAGAGATCATGAGTGGGTTTGTCAGCTTTGTCGGCTCGGGCCCGGGTGACCCTGAACTATTGACCATCAAAGCGGTGGATCGGCTCAAGCGAGCGGATGCCGTATTGTTTGACGATCTTTCATCAGGCCCAATCCTGACGCATGCACGACCAGGTGCAGACATGGTAGGAGTTGGGAAGCGCGCCGGACAACCCTCGCCCCGGCAAGATCATGTGAGCCGCCTGTTGGTGGAATATGCCCAAGCCGGCGGACGAATCGTCCGACTCAAATCCGGGGACAGCGGCCTTTTCGGGCGCCTTGAGGAAGAATTGATCGCCCTGCAAGATGCAGGTATCGAATACGAAATCATTCCGGGTGTTCCATCCGCCGTCGCGGCGGCGGCGGCCTGCGGTATTCCCCTGACGCGCAGAATGACGGCACGACGGGTACAATTCGTGACGGGCCACAATGTGGATGGTGTTCTGCCTGAAGATATTGATCTTGCGGCCCTTGCGGACCCCGCAGCCTGTAGCGTTGTATTCATGGGTAAACGCACATTTCCCAAGTTGGCCAAGGCACTATTCGAACGCGGCCTGCCGCCAGAAACATCGGCGATACTTGCTGAAGCGGTCGGCACGCCCGAGCAGAAAATCACCCGTAGCACGGTCACACAATTGGCCGGGCAATTGGAACAGGAAATCGGCAGCAAGCCCGCGCTTATCCTTTATGGCCCGCTTGCATCCTTTTAGCTTCGTTTCCAGCGCATTTGATGCCGCATTTTTTCTTGTGCGATTCTGCGCACCTGATTATGACTGAAGGACTTACGGTGCTACATTCGTGTGGCCGAAAAGGGAACCGGGTGAAAGGCCCGGACTGCCCCCGCAACTGTAAGCGGCGAGCGCCGAGGAACGACCACTGGCCGGAATTGTCGGGCTGGGAAGGCCAAAAGCGCTATGACCCGCGAGTCAGGAGACCTGCCGCAAGTAACAAATCCGCCGCATGTGCGGCCCCAACGCTGCCGGCGGGGCAGCACACCGAGAAAGGAAGACCATGCATATTGAACCTGGAGTAGTGGAAGGGGCTAAAATGGCCCTTGCCTATGCAACAGCTGCCGGTGCCGCTGGCTACAGCGCGAAACTGGCTTTCAAGGACATTGCACAAAGCAACACCGTATCTTTTGCAATGCGCTCGATGATGGCAACAATTGGCACATTCATTTTCTTTGAAGTGCTGCCGCATTTCCCGGTTGGTGTTTCGGAAGTTCACTTCATCCTGGGTACGACACTATTCCTGTTGTTGGGCGCCGCGCCCGCCGCTGTGGGCTTATCACTTGGCCTGGCCATTCAGGGCATGTTCTTCGCACCCACCGACCTGCCGATGTATTTCGTCAACGTGACCACGCTCTTGGTACCGCTTCTGTCGATCAGCGCATTGGCCAAACGGCTTATCCCGCAAGATCGAGCCTACGTGGACCTCGACTACGCGCATGTGCTCAAACTCTCAGGTATCTATCAGGGTGGTGTTGTCGCATGGGTCGCATTCTGGGCGTTCTACGGTCAAGGTGTTTCGGCTGAGACATTTGCCTCGGTCTGGACATTTGGCGCAGCTTACATGCTTGTCGTCCTGATCGAGCCTGTCGCTGATTTGGCCGTGCTTGCTGTTGCCAAAACAGCTCGTGGCATGTCCGCTTCCGGGCTGGTCACTAGCCGCCTTTATAACGCAGCCTAAGTTGGTTATCCTGGCCCGGCTCCTGAATGATGGAGCCGGGCTTTTTTGTGTCTGGCGTATCCCATGATCCGTGATCTCTGGTTAATTGGCATCGGCACCGGCTCTCCCGTGCATATCACGTTGGAAGGGCAGCAGGCCTTACGTGACGCAACCGTGATCCTGTTACCACGTAAAGGCAGCGGTAAAGACGACCTTGCAACTTTACGCCAGAAGATACTCGAAGACGCTGGTGCGTCAGCGCAGGTTCTGCCCTTTGACATGCCGGTCCGAGACGAAAATCTGCCCTATCTGGAACGTGTTGCCCATTGGCATGACGAAGTCGCCAAACGCTGGTCGGGCGCAATTGCGGATGCAAAGGTATCCGGCCCGGTTGCCCTGTTGGTTTGGGGTGATCCCGGGCTCTATGACAGCACGCTACGCATTGCTGAACGCCTTACACCTAAGCCGACCATTCGTGTGGTGCCCGGTGTCACCGCACTTCAGGCTTTGACGTCAGCGCATACAATCCCGTTCAACACGGTAAACGGACCGGTGACGGTGACGACCGGGCGTCAGTTACGTGATAACGGATGGCCTGAAGGGGCAGAAACGCTGATTGTAATGCTGGATGGAGAATGCAGCTTCCAACAGCTTGACCCACATGGTTTGCATATCTGGTGGGGTGGATTTCTTGGCATGGCTGAGCAAGTCCTGGAAAGTGGCCCTCTTTCCGACGCAGGGCCGCGTATCGTTACTTTGCGCGGGGCCGCTCGATCTGAACACGGGTGGATCATGGATACGTATCTGCTGCGGCGGGTATGATGTCCGCAGTGGCAGGGAAAGCTGCACTTAGCCTCAATCAATCAGTGGTTTCGTTAATATCCTAGGTGGCGAAATCAACAAACAGGTCATATGACTGACGAGGTTTGGTTTATAAGCCATTCTCTTACGATAGCCACGATAACAGCGTTTCGCGGCTCTCGTGGGGCAACCACAAAGTATCCATCTTCTGTTGGTAGCGATGCTGGAAAAGGTTGAACAAGCCGGTTGGCTTTGAGATCCATTTCGACAAATGCCCGGTTAGTCAAGGCCACCCCCTGTCGTGCAACTGCAGCATCAATTGCCAGTGAGGTTTGGCTGAAATTCATTTTTTTCGTCTCTGCAACCTGTGAATCACTAAGGGTTGCCTCAAGAAAAAGTGGCCACTGGCCATGCGTATCTTCAAGTAACACGTGATGCTTCAGATCTTGTTGTGACTTGATTGGATCGGGTCCAGTAGTCAGATCGGGATGACACACCGCAATCAGCTCGGTGGAAAATAAAGGTTCTGCAATAAGGCCGGGACCAAAAGGTGGTTTACCCTGTCGGATGGCCAGATCCACACCGTCAGTCTGGAAATTGGCCAATGCGTTCGATGCATCCAACCGAACGCGAATATTGGGATGTTCTTCGGCGAATACCCCCAATCTTGGCACCAGCCACCTGGTTGCAAAGGACGGCGTGGCGCTGATTGTGACAACCGCATCTCGAGGTGCGAGGTTTTCGGTCGCCTCTGCGATCATATCGAGGGCGCGTCGAAGCGGCGGCAAGTATCGACGCCCCTCGTCGGTCAATGACAGACCTCTGGGTTGGCGATCAAAAAGCTTAATCTTCAACAAGGCTTCCAACGATCGAACCTGCTGGGCCACAGCACCTTGAGTCACGCCTAACTCCTCTGCCGCATGCTTGAAATTCAAATGGCGACCAGAGCTCTCGAAAGCTTTCAAGGCATTAAGTGGTGGTAATCTACGCATCGGCACCATTCTTAGAGTGTAGAATTTCTACATCGTTAAGACAGAATTACTCATTAGTCAAAAGAGCTCAAATAGCTCAGTTTAGGACAAATCAACTTTCTTGATTTGTGGAGAACACTCATGACGGACAAAAAAACTGCAATCATCACAGCAGGTGGCAGTGGCATGGGTGCTGACAGCGCACGCCGTCTAGCCGCAGATGGATTCAACGTCGCGATCCTGTCCTCATCGGGCAAGGGTGAAGCACTCGCCGCTGAACTTGGAGGGATCGGCGTTACAGGATCAAATCAGTCAATTGATGATCTGAAACGCCTGGTTGACAAAACGATGGCGAAATGGGACCGAGTGGATGTATTGGTCAATTCAGCAGGGCATGGCCCGCGCGCACCAGTGCTGGAGCTGACGGATGAAGACTGGCACACTGGTATGGATGTCTATTTTCTGAATGCGGTGCGCCCAACGCGCCTTGTTACACCGATCATGGCCGAGCAAAAATCAGGCGCGATTATCAATATTTCCACCTTCGCGGCGTTCGAACCTGATCCCGTTTTCCCAACATCAGGCGTGATGCGTGCCGGGCTTGCTGCCTTCAGCAAGCTTTTTTCTGATCGATACGCCGCCGACAATATACGCATGAACAACGTGTTGCCGGGCTTCATCGACAGCCTACCGGAAAACGCCGATTTCAAAGCCAAGATTCCAATGGGGCGCTATGGTCGATCCTATGATGAGATCGCTGCGACCGTGAGTTTCCTGGCTTCCGAAGGCGGCGCCTATATTACCGGTCAGAATATCCGTGTCGACGGAGGGATCACACGTTCAGTCTAATACAATACTCAAAACAGGAAAAAAGAACATGGCGTGCCTTTAGTGAATTCTATTAAGATTTGAGCCTCTTGGAGTACTCAAAATGTCACTTTAAGTTTTGTATCCCTTGCAGGCCGGTCCAGCGAAATGCGTCAAAATAGGAGATTTGATAGTGTGAAACTCGGCAAAGCCAGCTGCGCTATCGATCTCTGAAGGCCACATCTGTCATTTGGCCTGACACAAACTAAAAAAGGGCTTTCGAGGTCCTTTTTTTTGGTCGGAGTGAGAGGATTCGAACCTCCGGCCCCTGCCTCCCGAAGACAGTGCTCTACCAGGCTGAGCTACACTCCGACCGTGTGGTTGCCGATTAAACGCCCTAGGGTAAATTTGCAAGCTTTGAAACAAGGGGGCGAAATAGCCATTTGCCTATCACACTTCTTCTAGGCGTCGACGGTATGCGGCGAAATTTCTGCCATCCGTCTACCAGTTAAACCACAGACGACCTTCCGTCACAGCGTTTGCCAAAAGCCCTGTCAGCAACGTTTTCCCGCTCCTTGCCGCACGCGCTCTGACTGACGAAAACCTCTTTCATATGAAACGAAATACCGGCACCGGCTGGAACGGTAAGCGACCATGTGGCAAATCCAGCGGACATCGCGCCATCAGTAATGACATATGTTGCCCTGATGCCAAAAGCACCAGCATGTGTGCTTCCTGCGCAGGTGTGGCCAGTTGTATTTGGCAATACCTCAGGCGGTCAAGATAAAGTGACAGGAAATCGTCCCTGTCACTTTCCTCATACCTCTGAGCTGGATCACAGGCTGGCGTCGAGCGCCGCGATGATGGCGTCGCCCATTTCTGTGGTCGAGCTCGCCTTACCACCTTCAGCCCCCAGCAAATCACTGGTCCGCATACCATCCGCCAAGACCTTCTCGACCGCCGTTTCCACACGGGTGGCATCTTCGCCCATGTCGAAACTATAGCGCAGTGCCATGGCAAAACTGAGGATACAGGCGATTGGGTTGGCTTTGCCTTGGCCGGCAATATCCGGGGCCGATCCGTGTACCGGCTCGTAAAGTGCCCGGGGGCGGCCATTGGCCATCGGTGCACCCAGTGACGCCGAAGGTAGCATGCCCAGCGATCCGGTCAGCATTGCCGCGCAGTCAGACAGAATATCGCCAAAAAGGTTATCGGTCAGGATCACGTCGAATTGCTTGGGGGCACGCACCAGCTGCATCGCACCATTATCGGCATACATATGGCTCAACTCGACATCCGCATAATCGGCATCGTGAATACGCTGCGTGACTTCGCGCCAAAGAATACCCGATTCCATAACGTTGGCCTTCTCCATCGAGCAGACCTTGTTGCCTCGCTTCCGGGCCAGTTCGAATGCCGCGCGGGCGATCCGGTCAATCTCGGACTCGGTATAGCGTTGGGTGTTAATACCGACACGCTCATTACCTTCTTCGAAAATACCGCGCGGCTCGCCAAAATAGACACCGCTGGTCAGCTCTCGCACAATGACAACATCAAGACCCGCCACGATATCTTTCTTGAGTGACGAGAAATCTGCCAATGCGTCGAAGCATTGTGCCGGACGCAGGTTGGCAAAAAGATCCATCTCCTTGCGCAGACGCAGCAGACCACGTTCCGGTTTGACCGAAAAATCCAGATCATCGTATTTAGGCCCGCCGACCGCACCAAGCAGAACCGCATCAACCTCTTGCGCGTGAGCCATAGTATCATCATGAAGAGGTGTGCCATGTGCATCATAGGCTGCCCCTCCAACCAGATCTTCGCTCACGTCAAAACTGGCGCCGCGCTTGGCACCAAACCAGTCGATTACTTTGCGTACCTCGGCCATCACTTCGGGGCCGATCCCGTCACCGGGAAGAATAAGAAGCGAGGGGGTGCTCATGTCAGTAAATCCTTGGCTGGCTTTTGTTGACAACCGCCTAGCGTGATGTCTGGGGATGGTCAAGAAAGCCGCGTCTGTCGTTCCATCAGTCACCAAAGTCCAAGTCGACCCAAACCAGCCTGTGACGGCTTGCATTGTGCATCAAATCAGCATCGGCGGTGCCCTCGGTCGGCCAATAAACACCAGCGTCAGTGACAACCAAATCCGAAGAAGGCAGGATATAATCCACTCTCAGCGCCCCTGGCCCCGGCTCCGGCCAATCGGCAGTATCAAGCTGCGGATCACCGATATGTGCCGGATCCTGCACGACCTTTCCGTTTCGCATCGGTTGGGGATCTTGCAAGCGATCATCCTCCAACAATGCTCTTATCGCCTCTTTCCGGCCATCGCTATCCATCGGATCAAGGTTTGCAACTCCGATCAGAGTAAATGCGCCGTCAGGTGGCGGACCCAAAGAGCCATCCAGAAAGAGCTGCCAGAATTTGATTTCGTCGTAGTTGCGCTTTCCATTACGGTCTTCGGGCCCATCGAAAACAGGCGGAGATGCATGAAAAATCATCAAATCCAACACCGTGTTTTCAAGGGCCACCGGCACCACCCAATGACCCACTGTCGAAAGACGCTGTATCGCCAAGGCCTCATCCGACGGGAACGGCTGACCGTTATGATGAGGCAAGATCGCACCAGGTAAATCGCGCCACAGCATTTCGCTGAAATCCTGCACCTGCGTTTGGTCAATCGGCAAACGGGACAAAACGGCCATCCCGCTCTGACCAGCGAACTCTCCATATCCCTGCGCATCACGTGCCTCGCCCACACGGCCATCACCATCCATATCGAGGCCCGTGTAGAGGCCCGTGTTCGGGCGCAGCGCGAAGATATAGGGATATTCGGCACCCTGTTCGGCAATTGCATCCCGAAGAGCGGAAACCGCCTTCAAGCCCAAATCATAATCGACGCGTTGCAGCACCAGAATGTCAGGAGAGATGCGGGAAATGACTTGGCTGACTGCCACAACCTGCGGATCGTCGCCACTTAGAATATCGCGCAGAAGAAGGCCGGGCCCGCCGCGGTCAAGCTCGGTATTGTAAGTGGCTATTCTGATGGTCTCAGCGGCTGCTTGACCAATAGCCAAGCCAAACGCAAATAGGCTTGCGACTAGGCGCGCTGCAATCCGTCGGCCTCGGCTTTGGCATAGGCGCGACGGCGCTTTTCTTCGATCATGTCCGCAATGCGGCTCATGGCGATGCCACGCATCAACATGCTTGCCGGAAGAAACGCCCATGCGGTCATCGTCCAGATCAGGGTTTGCGGATTGGCGATGGAAATGGGGTCTACCATATCCGATGCCATCTTCACTGTTGCCGGGATCAAGAATGGCAGCAAACTTCCTAACACAATGTTAAGACCTGCATCGCGTTTCAAACGGTTCAGTACATCGCCTCCGCCTGTTGGATCGAAAAGCGGCAGATTGACCCAAACGTTGAATGCGCCATTGCGCACCGGCCAGCCAAAGAGGCGCACCAGCGTCAGGAAAACGAACATCATGATCAGAGAAACCATGTAGGAGATACCAGCCGCTGTCCGAACCGAGTCGATCAGTTCTGAATCGGCATTCGCCGGCATCATCAACACAACCATCCGAACCGGGGAATATGGGAAATCAATAGCCTCACCCAGGCCATCGCCCAAATGCGCCAGGAACATAGTCAATTCGGTAGGATCAGTCTTACCCCGGCAAATCAACGACAGGAACAGGACGGTTAGCCCCAGCCCTAGAAATTTCAACCGGTTAAACGGCGGCGCAAAGCGGAATTCAATGATGCTTGGGTAGCGGCCGTAATATTCGATGAACGTCATGAAGGATGCCAAAATGGCAAGCACAACAACGATCTGTGCCGTATCCGCTGCGGTCGCTGGTAGAAGCAGAGATGGGGTTGCCACAAGTAGAGCCACCAACATCGCACGCGTCAACGCACTCGTCACCTGAGATATCACTGTCCGTTCCCTTCAAACTGGTCGAGCACAGTACGATGCCGTGCCCTTGTTCCAACTTGATCCCGCACTTTGTGGCGGCTTGCCTCATTCGTGCCCAATTTTTGCCTTCTTTCAGCATGCGGCTCAAGTCATGGTTAATAAGAGTTCAGGTTTAAGGCGAATTGATGGAATTAGTGGTGCGAGAATGCATCAATTTAGGATCAGAAAGGCGACCTCTATATCCATACACACAACATATTGGGGTTAAGGGATTTTTTAACCCCAGAGCGATCCAGATTTCAGGAACAATCTAACAAATGCAGGACAATTGAAAACGCCGCCCACAACCTGCAGGCGGCGTTACCAGAAACCGAAAACCCGGATCAGACCCAGGGACGTTCCCGCGCGGCTTGCGCCTCGAACGCATCCACCGACGCTTTTTTCTCAAGCGTCAAGCCGATATCGTCCAGGCCTTGCATCAGGCAATGCTTTTTGAATGGGTCGACATCAAAGCTGATGACATCGCCATCGGACGTGGTGATCGTCTGCGCTTCTAGGTCGATCTGCATGCGGGCATTGGCGCCCTTCTCGGCATCTTTCATGAGGATATCGACGGTTTCCTGCGGCAACGCGATCGGCAGGATGCCGTTCTTGAAACAGTTGTTAAAGAAAATGTCAGCGAAGCTGGGTGCAATGACACAACGGATGCCGAAGTCCTTGATTGCCCATGGCGCATGCTCACGGCTCGAACCGCAGCCAAAGTTATCGCCGGCCACTAGGATTTCAGCGTCACGATAAGCCGTTTGGTTCAAAACAAAATCCGCGATCTCGTTGCCGTTGTCATCATAACGCATTTCGTCAAACAGGTTCACACCCAGGCCCGACCGCTTGATCGTTTTCAGGAATTGTTTGGGAATGATCATATCGGTATCGACATTGATCAGAGGCATCGGCGCAGCGATCCCGGTAAGCGTTGTGAAATTGTCCATGGCGATCTCCTGAATGAGACAGATCCAAGCGTGGCAACTGCCTAGAATCTCAGATGCTATGTACCGACGAAGGCGCTACCAGTGCAAGACCATGTCGCATAAGAAAACCCCGGGCAACTTAATCGCCCGGGGCTAAATCTCTGAAAAATGGATTTGATCAGGCTTTCTTGCTGCGGCGCTTCACCGCTCCAAGAACACCCAAGCCACCAATCAGCAACCAACCGGCTGCCGGCAGCGGAATCACGACCGAGTCACGTGTGACAAAAGCACCTTGCAGCTCTGCCATGTTTGCAGCTTTCTCTTTTGTCCAGAATTTATCCAGCAGCGAACCACCATTCAGGAAACCGCTGACATCAAACACATAGTCAATACCACCGATCTGAAACACGTCAGTCGACGCGAGGTTCAGAGTTGCCTGAACAAGGTCGGCACAGCCATTGATGTTGACGCCGGCACCCTGCGCGCCACCGTTAGCACATGGGTTTGCGCCATTGGGTGTTTCGGTATGTGCAAACGAGAAGGTACTGTTGATATCGCCAACTCCGGCGACATTGATCGTTACCTTAAGGTTTGCCGACAACAGGCTTGTGCCAGTGATCGGATTGTTGAAGTGGGTGAATTTACCCAGGCTGAACGCCGATCCTTCATTGGCAATAAACGGCGGAGGCGCAGCACCGTCAAAGCGATAGCGGCTTTTGTTGTTGCCATTGGTGGGGTTACCCCAACTGATCTCATTTGTACCGACACCACTGATACCAGCAGCAGGATTAGCGTTTTCCCAAACACCAGTCACGCTGTTGATCGTAAGAGTTGCTGCAGAACCCGCCGTTGCCGCCACAGCGACAACCGCGGCTGCGGCAATAGTTTTGAACCAGGACATATCTATTTTAACCTTTCTAGTTACACAAAAATTGACCCCGTTTCACGCTTATCGCCAGTTTCGGCCATATGACGTGTTGAAAATGACTTCTTTCAATATCCAACCCGCTGGTATCGCAAAACGAAGTTAGACTTTCAGTTTGCCTTATTTTCGCCACATTTCCAATAATATTAACATAATATTAATTACTTTTGCGGTGATTTTATGCGATACGATTGTGCAAAAGAACAGCCCTGAGTTGATATATCAGCCCCAAGTTGTAGCACCACCGCTTGAAGAGAATTTGCGAAAACAACACACTCAATGATCTATGCCGTTTTGTAGGTTATTGACGCCAAATGATTCGCTCTACTTCTACTTTGCCAATTAAACAAAGTACGCAAGACTCCGGAACGCTCTTTTTTTGCGCATTAACATATTGAAATAATTAAGATTTCATCTAAGCATTCCGCGTGCGGGAGTTGATTGCCGGTAGGGGTTTTCAGATTGAGCAACCATAAGATCGAACTTTGGACCTGCTTTGACGACAGATGGTCGCCCACCATTGGCGATCCTTCCATTATGGGTTGGGTGACAGTTGCTGCCTATGGCATAACGGCCCTGCTCACGGCGAGATTGGCCATCAGTCGCGCCGGACAACCCGAACGTTTTTTCTGGCTGATCCTAGCGCTGCTGCTGGCGGCTCTGACCATCAACAAACAGCTTGACCTTCAATCGGCCCTGACAGCTTTTGCGCGCTGCATGGCCAAGGCGCAGGGCTGGTATGAGAACCGCAAGGGCGTGCAGACAGGCTTCATCCTTGGCCTACTCGGCGCCAGCCTTGTCTTCCTGATTGCACTTGGCCTCTCTATGCGCAACCATCTGCGCCGCACATGGCCCGCCGTCCTTGGTGTATGTTTCCTAACCGGCTTTGTCGCCATTCGCGCCGTCGGTTTCCATCACTTCGACGTCCTGATCAAAAGTGATTTCAGCGGCATCAGGATCAACTGGCTGCTTGAGCTGGGCGGCATTGGCCTAATCCTTGCCAATGTGGTCGCCTTGCTGACAACCAGTCGAAACCAAACGGGCCCGGACTGAACTTACATCATCTCACGTACATCGGTCAGCCGTCCGGTCACTGCCGCTGCCGCTGCCATCGCAGGCGACATCAGATGCGTCCGTCCGCCACGGCCCTGCCGGCCTTCGAAATTGCGGTTCGAAGTTGCGGCACAACGTTCACCCGGAGACAATTGATCCGGGTTCATCGCCAGGCACATCGAACACCCTGCCAAACGCCACTCAAAACCCGCGTCCTTGAAGATATCCGCCAAACCTTCTTCCTCGGCCTGCGCCCGGACAAGGCCCGATCCGGGTACGACCATGGCACGCAGTCCGTCCTTGATCTTCTTACCCTTCAGTATCGCCGCAGCGGCACGCAGATCCTCGATCCGGCCATTGGTGCAGGAACCGATAAAGACCGTGTCGATCTCAACCTCGTTGAGTGGCGTCCCAGATGTAAGGCCCATGTAATCCAGTGATCGCTCCACTGCACCGACCTTGCCACCTTCGAAGTCCGAAGGTGCGGGCACGGTTGCGGTGATCGGCAGCACATCTTCCGGCGAGGTACCCCAGGTAACTACGGGCGCAATGTCTTCGCCCTTGATCGTAATGACCTTGTCCCAATGCGCGTCGCCATCGGAATAAAGCGTTTTCCACCATGCCAGCGCAGCATCCCACTGATCTTCTTTGGGTGCATGCGGACGTCCTTTGACATATTCATAGGTCTTTTCGTCTGGCGCAATCAGTCCCGCGCGGGCGCCGCCTTCGATGGCCATGTTGCAGACCGTCATACGGCCTTCCATCGACAGATCTCGAATAGCTTCGCCGCAATATTCGATAACATAGCCAGTGCCGCCAGCAGTGCCAGTTTCACCGATCACAGACAGCGTGATATCTTTGGCGGTCACACCCGGACGAAGCTTGCCAGTGATTTCGACCTTCATGTTTTTCGACTTCTTTTGGATCAGCGTTTGGGTGGCCAAAACATGCTCGACCTCAGACGTGCCAATACCATGCGCCAGTGCACCAAAAGCGCCATGCGTCGCCGTGTGGCTGTCGCCGCACACCACTGTCATGCCGGGCAAGGTCCAACCCTGTTCTGGGCCGACGATATGAACGATCCCCTGACGCACATCCGACACCGGGTAATAATGAATGCCGAAATCCTTCGCATTCTTGTCCAGTGCTTCGACCTGAATGCGACTGTCTTCGGTCATGGTGGCAGCATTTGCGCGGTCCAGCGTGGTCGGTACGTTATGATCAGGAACCGCGATCGTCTTTTCTGGCGCGTGAACGGTTCGTCCCGCCATCCGCAACCCTTCAAAGGCCTGCGGGCTGGTGACTTCGTGCACAAGGTGGCGATCAATATACAGCAGACAGGTGCCATCCTCGGCTTCATGTGCCAGATGCGCGTCCCAGATTTTGTCATAGAGTGTCTTGGGGGACATGTGCCCTCTCCCATATGTTAGATGATGTTCAGGATCGACAAGGCGGCCGGGTATTATAGGTCGGCCCGCACAGTCATCGTCGCGCCAAAAAACCGCCAGGGCAGACGCGCACGATCATCCATGTCAAAAATCCGTTTCATAGGGATGATCTACGCCCGACGCCAAAAGACTTCAAGGATTCTATCTGCTAACCTGTCCCCCGGTTGCAGCATCGGGGACAGATTGAGTGACCAGTTATTATGGCACCGAGGCACAGCAACGCCTGCAACGGAAATCTGATCATCTGACACCATGGATCATGCGCACGCCGGGTGCCTGCCTGACGGGCCGAGTGATAGGTGCAGATGATCCCGATAGGCTGGGCTGGCAGGTCATCCAACGGCATCTGGCGGAAGATGGTGTGTTCTCGTTCCGTTGGGTTGATGATGCGGGGCTTGAGAAAATCCGCGAGCAGGTCACCGATGTCGGGGCCTCCATCCACGGTTGGGCTGGCTATTGCAGCCCAACGGAAGAGTTGAGCTCGGTGATCGAAGCCTGCCACCGTCAAACGCTTGCCACCGACCTATCTCTGGAAATTGTTGGCACAAACTCCATCGCCGAACTTCAGGCCTTTCTGGCAGGGCAGGGGATCACACCGCTATCCGGCGCCGTCCTATGCGGTGAAAATTGCAACGCGCGATCCGCCATGATCCGCGCTGAGGATGGAAAACCCGTTGCTGCTGGGTTTGTAGGCATGCTGCAAAATACGCATTCTCCCCTTCATCATCATGCCTGGGTCGGCCTGATTGCCTGCAATCCTGCCCATCGCGGCAAAGGCCTGGGTCGCCGGATCACCAACGAATTGATCCGCATCGCTCTGGAAGAACTCGGGGCGAGTCATATCATGGGTTTTGCTGCTGCCGACAATCTGGCATCTCAAGCCATGCTTATGGGTTGCGGTTTGCGGCCAACAGACCGAGCGTCTTATGTGGCGACGCTGTCAGATGCTCGCTTTACCCGTTAATGCGCCGCAAACACCACCGCGCCGATGCAAGCAACAGTTTTGAATAGAGGACATGAAACCCCAGCAAGGCCGAATAAAATGCACTTATCCGCGGCACACCATCAGTCTCGTATGGCATCGGCATGATAACCGTCCCGAATAGCAACCGGGTTTTCTGATCCCCTGTCTGCCCTAATCCTTCGACCATGAACCACGAAGATGTGCGCCCGATGGCTTTCATCAGCAATTGGGTTTCGGTCCGTTCGGCAACCTGCCAGGCCGCGAAACGATCAGCGGTACCGTTTGCCAATTGCCGAGCGTCTTGGTCGCTGGAACGTATCCCCAGGCAACGAAGCACAAGCCGTTCGGCCTTGAAAACTGGCGTGGTGTAAAACGCCTCGATATAGTCCGAAAGCGTGATCCGGCTATCGATCTCAGTAGCAAAGCAGTCAGTATAGAAGCCTGGCTTCTGCGCGATCAAATCAAGCACAGTCTCTTTTGGAATTGGATGTTTCTGTACACCCAGCATGACCGTCTTAATCGGGTACCAGCATGTACCCTTCGCCGCGTACGGTTTGCAGGTATCTTGGTTGCTTGGGGTCGGTCTCAAGCTTGCGTCGCAGACGGGTGATCTGAACGTCGACCGCGCGTTCCTGCGCCTGACCACCATCCCTGCCCAGGTCCTCGACCAGTTTCGTACGGCTGACGGGTTGGCGAAGGTTCTCGACGAATATTCGCATCAATTGAACCTCGGTTGCCGTTAGGCGCACCACCTGATCACCCTGCATCAATTCCGAGCGTTCGATGTCAAACCGGATCGGACCCATATGCAGCACCTTGGGCACGGTATTCTCCGGTTCGGGCGTGGGCATACGACGCAGAATGGCGTTGATCCGTAGCAACAACTCTTTAGGCTCAAAAGGCTTGGGCAGGTAGTCATCGGCGCCCGCTTCAAGGCCGGAAATCCGGTCTTCGGTTTCACCCTTGGCTGTCAGCAACAGAATGGGCGTGGCAATTTCATCCTCGCGCAGGCTGCGCGTCAGGGCGACGCCATCCTCACCCGGCATCATCACATCCATAACGATCAGATCAAACTCCAACCCCGACAGAATGCGTCTGGCATGCGCAGCATCGCGCGCGATCGATACCAGAAACCCGTGGCGCGCCAGAAACTTGCGCAACAGGCCGCGAATACGCTCATCGTCATCGACGATCAGCAAATGGGGGGCTGGGTCGCTCATGAACTGGAATCCCTTATCTGGTAATATTGCCGTCTCATGTCCGCATCCATCATCGCCTCCAGCACCTGACGGAACCCTGATACGGCCTCGGGACCCGCCGCGCGATAGGCCGCGCGCATTCTTGCACGCTGCGCATCACTTAGCTTGCGTTCCAGAGCTAGTCCTTCTTCGGTCAGAAACAAGTTGCGCTCTCGCTTGTCGCTCTTGCCCACACGACTGTCTACCAGACCATCCTCCACCAAAGTCCGCAAGACGCGGTTCAGCGATTGTTTGGTAACACCCAGGATATTCAGTAGGTTATTGACGGTTGTACCCGGCGCGCGCGCTACAAAGTGAATGGCCCGATGATGCGCCCGCCCATAAGCCATGCCCGACAGAATACGGTCTGGGTCAGCGGTAAAGCCGCGATAGGCAAAAAACATTGCCTCGATCCCCTGGCGCAGCTGCTCATCCGTCAGAAACAGCAGATTTTCGCCACCTTGCACTTCGGGCATCGCACACTCCGTTCACAATTCCCATGCACGCTGTCATAATACGTCAGCTTTGTTGACATTCCAAGGGTGAACTGTTAGCGAATCGCAGTTTTAGCGTAATTTTATGTCCATATCGGACGTATTTTGCGCAACAATTGCAAATTCTGGCTGAAAGAGGAGACCGAAGATGGCTGGTTATGATGACCGCAGTGGCAAGATCTGGATGGATGGCGAACTGATTGACTGGCGCGAGGCCAATGTGCACATCCTGACCCATGCGATGCACTATGCCAGTTCGGTATTCGAGGGCGAACGCGCCTATGGTGGCAAGATTTTCAAAAGCCGCGAGCATTCTGAACGCCTGCATTTTTCTGCCGGTGAGCTGGATTTCCAGATCCCCTACACCGTGGATGAGATTGAAGCCGCCAAGCAGGAAGTCTTGACCGCCAACGGTTTGACCGACGCCTATGTACGCGCCGTTGCCTGGCGCGGCGCGGGCGAGGATATGGGCGTGGCCTCGGCCCGCAATCCGGTGCACCTGGCCATCGCGGCTTGGGAATGGGGGGCCTATTACGGTGATGCCAAGATGAAGGGTGCCAAGCTCGACATCTCGAAATGGAAACGTCCCAGCCCCGAAACAATCCCGGTCCACGCCAAGGCGGCGGGCCTTTACATGATCTGCACCACATCGAAACACGCTGCCGAGGCAAAGGGCTGCTCGGACGCGCTCTTCATGGATTATCGCGGCTACGTGGCCGAGGCGACAGGCGCCAACATCTTCTTCGTCAAGGACGGTGAAGTGCACACACCCCTGCCTGATTGCTTCCTGAACGGCCTGACACGTCAAACCGTTGTCGGCATGCTGAAGGATCGCCAGATCAAAGTGCATGAGCGTCACATAATGCCTGAAGAGATGGAAGGGTTCGAACAATGCTGGCTGACCGGCACTGCCGCCGAGGTTACCCCCGTAGGTCAGATCAGCGACTATAATTTTGAAGTCGGTGCAATGGCGCGTGAGATTTCAGAAGCCTATGAAAAGCTGGTTCGTGAATAGGCTGAAACGGCCTTCTTTCGTATTCCAGAAAAGCACTACGCAATGTTAGCATCCCCTTGATTCCAAATATCGAATCGGGGGATACTTTTGCGACTGTTGGGAACTTTATGCTTGGCGTCATGTCTGTCGTCGCCAGCATTGGCGCAGGATGTTCAATGCGAACGCGCCCTGAAGGGTGCAAAATGTACCTTCGTCGACGGACCGGTGCGGCTGACAAGGCAACCTGTTAAAATTGCCCCGGAACCGCAGGATTTCTTTCGCCTCGAAAAAGGATTGGGGTTTCGTGACAGCGCGGGCCGTGAATGGGTGGCCCCACCCGAAACCTTTACCGATGGCGCGTCGATCCCCGAGATTTTCATTCCTCTGATTGGCAAACGCCGAAGCCGGACTTTCATCAATGCGGCAACGATTCACGATGCCTATTGCGGCCATGGCAACGAGGGGTTGGCCGAATACAAATCACGCCACTGGGAGGACGTGCACCGCATGTTCTATGACGCGCTGGTGGTAAACGGCACATCCAAGACCAAGGCCAGGATCATGTTTGCGGCGGTCTATCTTGGTGGTCCCCGCTGGGGCGACCGATCGCGCGACATGAGCAGCGTCAGCCGGACCCATATGGTTCAAGAAATGGAATGGTGTATTCGCTGGATCAAGCGGATGAAACCGTCACGCGAACGGATCGTGGACTGGATGAAGTCACGCGAAGCAAACTTGCGGGCGAATACACCGCAAGAACCCGATTGGAAAACCTTGTTCGCAGAAGGGAAATCCAGATCGAAAGCCTATGCTGACTAAATCGCCGCTTTGACTCGCCCCTGTCCCCAAAACAAAAAAAGAAAGGCACCCTAGGGCGGGTGCCTTTCTTTTTGAACGATGTGTTCAGCTCAGGTCGGTCGGATACCACGCAGCCGCTCAGACCGACGTCGAAGCAATTCTACCGTGGTCAGCAGACAGATCGAGATCACCACAAGGATCGTCGCGACCGCCAGAATGGTGGGGCTGATCTGTTCGCGCAGGCCGGTAAACATTTGCCAGGGCAAGGTCTTCTGCGAGGCCGAACCGACAAACAGCACCACGACCACTTCGTCAAATGACGTGATGAATGCGAATAACCCACCCGAGATCACACCCGGCAGAATAAGTGGCATCTGCACTTTGAAAAAAGTCGTGACCGGATCGGCCCCCATATTTGCTGCAGCACGGGTGAGCGAACGGTCAAAGCCCACCAGCGTGGCGGTCACGGTGATAATAACGAAAGGAATACCCAAAACCGCATGTGCCAGCACGACTTTCACATAACCCACGAAATTCTTGTTGAAGCCCAGCGTGCCCTCAAGGAAATTGCCGACCTGGCTGTAAAAGAAGAACATGCCAGTGGCCGAGATGATCAGCGGCACGATCATCGGCGAAATCAGGATTGCCATGATCGCCCGCCGGAACGGCACATGGGATTGCGACAGCCCGATCGCTGCCAATGTCCCTAGCGAGACCGAGATGACCGTCGCGATCGGCGCAATGATCAGCGAGTTCTTGAAGCTCCGCTGCCACTCGTTGTTGTTCCAGAAGTCCTTGTAATGTTTCAGCGAATACCCTTCGGGATCGAAACGTAGCATCTCGGGCGTGAAGGTAAAGAAATCCTCGGCGTTGAAGCTGAGTGGTAGCACCACCAAGATGGGCGTGATCAAGAAGATAAAAATCAGCGCGCAGATGAAGCGGAAGGTGTAGTACCAGACACGCTGGCCGAATGTGGCATATGTTGGCAAGCTCATGTCTCTTTACCCCAGCTTCACGTTGTCGATGCCCACGATCTTGTCATAGGCCCAGTAGAGTATCAGCACCACGACCAACAAGATCGTGCCCAGTGCGGCCGCCAGGCCCCAGTTGAGCGAACTTGAAATGTGATACGCGATCCGGTTCGAGATGAAGACGCCCTTGGTGCCGCCCACGATTTCCGGCGTGATGTAGTACCCGATCGCCAGGATGAAGACGAGGATCGAGCCCGCGCCGATCCCGGGCACCGATTGCGGAAAATACACCCGCCAGAAGGCAGTCCAGTTGGTCGCACCCAGCGATTTCGCGGCACGCACATAGCTGGGATTGATGGTCTGCATCACCGAATACATCGGCAGGATCATGAAGGGCAGCAGGATATGCGTCATCGCAACGATCGTTCCGAACTGGTTGTTGATCATGATCAGGCGGTTGGCATCATCCACTAACCCGATCCAGACCAGTACATCGTTGATCACGCCCTGCTGCTGCAACATCACCTTCCAAGCAGATGTCCGTACCAAAAGTGAGGTCCAGAACGGTAGAAGCACGAGGATCATCAGAATATTGGCCTTGTTCGCCGGCAGGTTCGCCAGAATCCAGGCCACCGGGTATCCCAACAGAATGCACGACCCCATGATGATCAGCGACATGATAAGCGTGCGCACGAAAAGCTTGACCAGAATGCGCTTGTTTTCTGGCTGCGACTGGATGCCATCCGGCGTCTTCTGCATATCGACCGCGTTCAGGAAATACCCGTTGGTGAACACGCCCGAATGCGTCTGAATGGTCTTCCAGGTTTCGATATCACCCCAACCCTTGTGAAGCTCGATGAACTTCTCCTTGAAAGGCGCATCCGCCACCGGGTCCCACTTCTTGATCTGGCGGCCGGATTTGCGGAACATCGACGCGATGCCGGTTTGTTCATAGTTCAGGCGCGTGGCCAGCTTGGTATGTTCCTTGGCCGCCACCGCAACGACCATGTCCTGAGCCAGCGCGTTGTAAATGGCCTCGTCGGGCAATTCACCGCTTGAGGCATCCCATTGCGCCAGCAGCGGCACGGTATTAGGCAAGGTGTTCTTGACGATGTCGTTCTCTACCGACCGGAACAGCATGTTGCCGATCGGCAGGATGAACGAAATCATCACGAAAATCAGTAGCGGCGCGATCAGCAAAAGCGCCCGCGTCTTCTGCACTCTCAGCGCACGCGCAAGGCTGCGTTTCAGTGGTGTGCCATCCGCTGCCAATACAGGACCGGTGTCTGTTGCATCGCTCATGTCAGGTGCCCTCGACCAATATGATTACACTGTCGGCAGTGCGTTTTCTGATCTCGGCCACCTTTTGGTATTCCGGATCGTTATAAGCTGCTTTCGCGGCCTCGAAACTGGGGAACTCGATCACAACGTGACGGTTCAGTGTCTCACCTTCAGGGACTTCGGATTGCCCGCCTCGAACCACGAATGCGCCACCCAATCTTTGCAGGATCGGCGTGTCCTTCTCGACATACTCTTTGTATGCCTCTGGGTCATTCACGGTGATGTGGCCAATGATGTAGCCTTTCGGCATCCCAATTCTTCCCTATCAGTCATGTGCGGCCCGTAAAATCGGGCCGCACTTTTTTGCCGGGTGCGCGACCAGCACGCACCTCAGATTTTTATTGTGCCAACCAAGCCTGGAATTTGGCTTCGATGTCATCGCGGTAATCCGCCCAGAACTCGTAGTTGTAGAGGAACGTGTTCTTGGCGTTTTCCGGATCGGTCGGCATGTGCGGCGCCATGTCGATGCCCAGATCGGCGTGTTTGCCAACCAGCGGAGCCGACGATTTACGGGCCGGACCGTACGAGATGTACTTGGCCTGATCCGCCAAACGCTGCGTATCAGTCGCGAACATGATGTAGTCCAGCGCGCGCGCTTTGCGCTCATCACTCAGACCAGCGGGAATGATCCAGCCGTCAAGGTCAAAGATTTGCGCGTCCCACAGCATGGCAACGGGCTGCTTCTGCTCTTCGATCACGCTGAACAGACGGCCATTGTAGGTCGATCCCATGACGATCTCGCCATCGGCCAGAAGCTGCGGTGTGTCAGCGCCGGCCGACCACCAGACAACCTGATCCTTGATGGTGTCGAGTTTCGCCAAAGCCTGATCTTGCCCTTCAGGAGTTGCCAGCACGTCATAGACGTCCTCCTTGGCAACACCATCACAAAGCAGCGCCCATTCCACGTTGTTGATCGAACGCTTCTCCAGCGCACGCTTGCCCGGATATGCCTCCAGGTCAAACACGGCGCAGACGTCGGTGGGTGGATTGTCACCAACCATATCGGTGCGATAGCCGAACGTGGTCGAATAAACGATCTGCGGGATAAAGCAGTCGCCAACCAGCAGGTCGCCAAAATCCTCCGAGGCGGGCGTACCATCGGGCGCTGGGGCCAGCATGGTGTCAGGGTCGATTTCCATTGCCAGACCTTCGTCGCACAGGCGAAGTGCGTCGGCGGCCACAACGTCAACCACATCCCAGGTCACGTTACCCGCTTCGTCCATGGCGCGCAGTTTGGCCACAGCTTCGGCCGAGCTGTCATCATTGATGATGCTGATCCCGGTCTTTTCCGAATAGGGCTCGTGATAAGCCTTCAGTTGCGATTTCGAATACGCACCGCCCCATGACACGATGGTCATTTCGTCGGCAGTAACAGCGCTTGCCGCAACGGTGAGCGCCGTCGTCGCAAGCAGAGTTTTGGTAAGTTTCATACTCATTTCTCCCTAAGTATACCCGTTAGCTACATTTTCGGAGTCCCTGTCACGGGCGTTACGTCGGGACCCGCTGTTCACCGCGCCGTTTGCAGACGCGATATTCGTTATGCTTCCAGTGCCCGGCAGTCCTGCGGCAGCCAGCCGATATCAATCTGCTGTCCCGGTTGCAGGCGCACCTGGTCCGGCGCGTTCCGGGTCTTGACGACAAACTCATCATTTCCGGCAACCCGCAGACGCGTGCGGAAAATGTCGCCCATGTAGATAAATTCCAGCACTTCCGCCTTCAGCGTATGCGCGCCTTCCTGCAGGCGTTCCTTGTTGAACTCCACCCGCTCGGGTCGGATCGAAACGCGGGTGCGTTCGCCGACCTGGCTGACATTGACGGGCTTGCAGTCGATGACTTCCCCATCGTCCAGTTCCACCAGCGCCTGATCACCCTTGATTTCTTTGACGGTGCCCATCAGCGTATTATTCTCGCCGATGAACTGTGCAACGAAGCTGTTATCAGGCTCTTCGTAAAGCTGATCGGGCGGCGCGATCTGCTGGATGCGGCCATCGTCAAAGACAGCAACGCGATCCGACATTGTCAGCGCTTCGGTCTGGTCGTGTGTCACGTACACTGTTGTGATCCCCAAGCTATGCGCCAGGTTTGTAATTTCGAACTGCATCTTTTCGCGCAGTTGCTTGTCAAGCGCTCCCAGCGGTTCGTCCATCAGAACCAGTTCCGGCTCGAACACCAATGCGCGTGCCAGCGCGACCCGTTGTTGCTGACCACCGGACAATTGCGCCGGACGACGGCCGCCAAAGGCACCCATCTCAACCATGTCGAGCGCGCGTTTCACCTTGGCTTCCCGGTCGGATTTGCCCATCTTGCGCACTTCCAGCGGAAAGCTCAGGTTTTCGGCAATCGTCATATGCGGAAACAGGGCATAGTTCTGGAAAACCATACCGATGCCGCGCTTGTGCGGTGGGATATTGTTGATTTCGCGCCCGTCCAGGCGAATTTCACCGTGGGTCGCAGTTTCGAACCCGGCCAGCATCATCAGACAGGTGGTTTTACCCGACCCGGAGGGCCCCAGCATTGTCAGAAATTCGCCCTTGGGCAAAGAAAGGTTCAAGTCTTTTACAACCAGCGTTTCGCCGTCATAACTCTTTTGCACACGTTCGAATTCAACGAACGCATCGTTGTTTTTAGACTCTGCCAATTGGCACTCCCTGGTTTATTTTTTCGCGGCTAGCCCGCGCTCGGCCCGAACTAAACCGCCAAAATCATCGTGATGCAAGCGCAGCGCGGCATTTTCGGCAGAATTTGCGCCACCCGGATGAATTTAATCATTTTCACCTATCCTCATGATAAAATTAATCACGAGCCTTTATCAGCGACGTCCGTTTCCTTCCGCTGATTCGTCCCGATCAACGCGGAAACGGCGTCCCTGCGTCGTGGCATTCGGCAAAAATCACCCAAACACAGACTTCACCGCTTTTTGCGTCTTATTCACCACCTCATCCGCCTCGGCGCGCGTCAGGCAGAAAGGTGGCGCAAATCCCAGAATGTCACCCTGCGGCATCGCCCGCCCGATCACGCCATCGGCTGCCAGCGCCGCGGCGATTTGCGGCCCGATTTTGTCAGCGGCATCAAAGAAACGGCGGTCGCTTCGATCTTTCACGAACTCAACCGCACACAGCATACCTTCGCCCCGGATCTCGCCCACATGGACATGATCGCCCAACGCCTCCGCCATCGCTTGGTTCAGATAGGCGCCGGTATCGCGGTTATTTGCGATTAGCTTCAGCTCATCCAGCAGATTGAGGTTAGCCACCCCCGCTGCCGCCCCGATCGGATGCGCCGAATAGGTCCAGCCATGTCCAATGGGCCCGTTCTCATCGGTTCCCCGCTCTAGCACCTTCCACATCTTGTCGCTGACGATACTGCCCGACAGCGGCGCATAGGCCGATGTCAGCCCCTTGGCTATGGTAATCAGATCAGCCTCAATCCCGTAGTGGTCGCAACCAAACATCGACCCAAGTCGGCCAAATCCAGTAACAACCTCATCCGCCACCAAAAGAATGTCATGCTTTTTCAGCACCGCCTGAATTGCGGCCCAATACCCCTCGGGCGGCGGTACGATCCCCCCGGTCCCCAGCACCGGCTCTCCGATAAAGGCTGCGATCGTATCGGCTCCTTCGCGCTCAATCAGTGCTTCAAGTTCGGCCGCACAATGGGCCACAAACTCTGCCTCGCTCTGGTTCAGAGCATCCCGGCGATAGTAATACGGCGCCTCGGTATGCACGACCTGCGCCAACGGCAGATCGAACTTCTTGTGAAAAAGCTCCAGGCCCGTCAGCGACCCGGTCATCAAGCCCGAGCCATGATAGCCCCGCCAGCGCGAAATGATCTTTTTCTTTTCCGGACGCCCAAGAATATTGTTGTAATACCAGATCAGCTTGATGTTGGTCTCATTCGCATCCGATCCCGACAGACCAAAATAAACCTTGCTCATGTTCGCAGGCGCCCGATCCAGCACCATCTTGGCAAGCGTGATGCTGGCTTCGGTCCCATGACCGACATAGGCATGATAATACGCTAGTTCCTTTGCCTGAGCGGCAATAGCATCGGCAATATCCTCGCGACCATACCCGACATTCACGCAGTAGAGCCCGGCAAAGGCATCCAGCAGGCGCACACCTTCGCGATCTTCGATATGACAGCCCGAACCGCCGGTAATCACCCGGTTCTGCAACTCCCCCCTTGCGAACTGCGCCAGATGTGTCGAGGCATGGAAAAAGTTCTCGCGATCCCATTCCGCCAGTTGGTCATTTCTCAGCATGATCTGTCCTTCGATATCTGAAACCGGTCACCCGGCGCGAAGATGCACCGCTTTTCACAGATCGTGTATCTGAACTTGCCCGGTCTTGCAGAAGAATCTTCTGCCGCCTACCGCAACAGGGCATCGAAAAGCGGCACAGTCCCATCTTTCACGGCCTTGGTCACGACATAGGTAAAGTACCGCTCCAACCCGACATCGGCGTCCAGAATGCGGTCCATCAGACCCTGGTAGGCCTCGATATCGCGCGTAATGACCTGCATCAGGTAGTCAAAACCACCACCCAGCGCCCAACATGCAGTGACCTCCGACAACGATGCAACATGCGCCTCAAAGGTGCGAAAAGCGGCAGCGGTGTGATCCGTCAGCTCAACGGTCACGAATACCGTCAACACCGGAGCCAGTTTCCTCAGGCTGATCCGGGCCTGATACCCCTCGATAATTCCTGCCTTTTCAAGCTTGCGCACCCGCTCCCAACAGGGGCTGGCTGACAACCCGACCCGCTCCGCAAGCTGCGTATTGGACATCCGGCCCTCGGCAGACAATACCTTCAGAATGGCAATGTCGCGCTCATCCAGTGTCATTCACGCGGCCCCGGTCAGACGCCGCGCCAAAGACGTGGCATCGTCCATCGCTTCGGTATGCCGCACCACATCACCAACCTCACGCACGCCCGAAGCACGGATCAGCTCACGTCGCTCAAATCCCAACTTGTCCAACGCGGGTCCGTATTGATCCAGCAGATTACCGTATCGCTCGGCCCCTTCACCCTGCACCTGCACCAGCACGAAGGCTTTGCCGCGCCCCAGACGCGATGGTTCAGCAGCCGTCACGTAATCCGGGACGAAGAAGGAAAAGAACCGATCCAGGGCTTGCTTAAACAGCCCCGAGATATTGCAAAAGTAGATCGGCGTCGCCACCACCACAATATCGGCAGCGGCCACGGCCTCCAGGACCGGGTTCAGGTCATCTTTCAACCCGCAAGTCTCGCCGCCGGATTTGCAATGGCGTAGGCTCACGCAGCCCTTGAACCGCAGATCACGCAGCGGGAACCATTCCACCACGCCGCCATTCCTCGCCACCTCATCACAGAATGCTTTCGCTAACAGATCGCTATTGCCGCCCGCACGCGGACTGCCCAACAGACACGCAACACGATTCACGCCAGATCCTCGGAGATGAGCAATGACCTGGCAATCTGTGGCGGCATCCTCTGGACATAAACGATCAGCATCGAAACCCCTCTTTGACTTTGCAGCTCACTCTTGGTCAGGTTTTGCGATTGGTCAACGCGCTCTGCGACGCCAGTGCCCGAAAACGACCCTGTGTACCGCCTTTGACAAGGCAGGCGTTGCCGCAACCGCCAAAATCGAAAGAAAAATAATGACAGGACAGATGATGATCGACAAAGACCTCCCGTTCTCTCAGGCCGAATTCCAGCGCCGCCTGACCAAGACCCGCTTCGCGATGGACAATGCCGGTATCGACACGCTGTTCGTGACCGACCCGTCGAACCAGAACTGGCTTACCGCCTATGACGGCTGGTCGTTCTACGTGCATCAGGGCGTGTTGATCTTTCCTGATGACGATCCGATCTGGTGGGGTCGCCGCATGGATGCCAATGGCGGCCTGCGCACGGTCTGGATGAGTGATGATCGCGTACTGGGCTACGATGACAGCTACGTGCAATCCACGACCAGCCACCCGATGCAGGATCTTGCCGCCCGGCTCAAGGCGATGGGTCGCCATACCGGTCGGATCGGGGTCGAGATGGACAATTACTATTTCTCAGCCAAAGCGTTCGAAGTGATGCAGACCGAGTTGGGCGATGCCCGCTTTGTGGACGCGACCTATCTGGTCAATTGGCAACGTTCGGTCAAATCCGACGAAGAACTGGCGTTTATGCACAAGGCCGCACGGATTTCCGAAAAGATCGTCGATGGCTATCTCGATCGGGTCGAACCCGGCGTGCGCAAAAACGAAATTGCCGCCAACATCTTTCATGATGCGATCAGTGGCGTGGATGACATTTGGGGCGATTATCCCGGCCTGATGCCGCTGTTACCCTCAGGCAAGGACGCGTCCGCCCCTCATCTGACATGGGATGGCCGAGAATTTCAGCGCGGCGAAGCGACATTTTTCGAAATCTCGGGCGTCTATCGACGCTATCACACCCCGTTTTGCCGCACGCTTTTCCTCGGCAAGCCTGGCGATGAAATCCGCCGTGCCGAAGCTGCCCTTGTCGAAGGGCTCGAGGCCGGGCTTGAAGCCGCCCGCGCCGGTAACCGCACCTGCGACATCGCCAACGCACTGGCCGGGCCACTGGCGCGCGCCGGCATCGAACGCGGTGCCCGCTGCGGCTATGGCATCGGCCTCAGCTATCCGCCCGATTGGGGCGAACATCACGCCAGCCTGCGGGCAGAGGATCAGACCGTGCTGGAACCCGGCATGACCTTCCACTTTATGCCGGGTCTATGGATGGATGATTGGGGGCTCGAAATCACCGAATCGATCCTAATTACCCAAGACGGTCCGGCGCAGACCTTCTGCGACCGTCCACGCAAAATGTTCGTGAAGGACTGACCAGCATAGACCGGGGCGTCTGGGGGGGCGTGCTGCAAGGGCCTGTTTGGCCTGAAAGCGAATGCAACTTTTGCGCCGTAGGCGTACCGTCAGGAAACGGCCTGCCTGTCACGCGCGGCTACCACGCTTTCCCACGCGGCTTTCTGTAAGCGGTAGCATTTCCAGGGGGCCTCGACCCCCGAAAGATCAAGCCCTATGTCATAAACATGCTCCGCACCCAGCCGCCGGGTCGCCGTCTGCGACCGGATGTTCGTAGGATCGATATGAAACCACACCTCGTCAAAGCTTTGAAACGCGTGGCCAAGCATCAGCTTTTTTAGCTCAAAATTCCATGCTCCGCCCCAATAGCGGTGGTTCAGAAAGGTAAACCCGATTGAAATGCTGCACGGCATATCCGGTGCGGTGTAATAGCGCGAACACCCTATGATATGCTCCGCAGACACATCCTCGATCCCCAGCGTCCCGCCCGCACGCAGCAGAAAATTGAAATAGGGCCGGAAAACCTCGGACTCATGCCGGTTCTTCGCCGGATGACCGGCCCATGTCTCGGGATCGCTGGCAGCGGCATGCAGCCCCTTGTAATCATCTGCCTCAAGGGGCCGCAGCAACAATCTATCGCTGCGCAGAACCGGTTGCGCGTCAAACGCCATATCAGGCGGCTTTCATCAGCCCGTCATCTGTCAGCTTGGCATGCGCAATATCCAGCGCCTTCCAGGCACGATCAACCAGCGTATCGACCTCGGATTTGGTGATCACCAGCGGCGGCGAAATAACCATCCGGTCGCCGGTATGACGCATCACCAGCGAATTGGCGAAACACGCCTCGCGTACGATATACCCGGCGGTCCCGGCATCGGCTGCAAAGGCTGCGCGCGAGGCTTTGTCCGGCGTCAGCGCGATGGACCCCATCAGCCCCTCGATCACCGCTTCACCAACCAGCGGGTGATCCGCCAATCCCTGCCATTTCTCGCGTAGATAGGGCGCGGTCTCGGCCCCGGCGGTCGCAACGATATTCTCTTCTTCGAGGATCCGCAGGTTTTCCAGCGCCACGGCACAGGCCACCGGATGACCGGAATAGGTGTAGCCATGCACGAACTCGCAGGCATCCATCACCTTGGCCACCTCGTCGCTGACGATCGAGCCGCCAATCGGCGCATAGCCCGAGGAAAGCCCCTTGGCGATGGTCATGATATCAGGCCTGATACCAAAGGTCTGGCTGCCGAACCAGTTGCCGGTGCGGCCAAACCCGCAGATCACCTCATCCGCGATTAGCAAGATTTCGTACTTGTCACAGATGCGCTGGATTTCCGGCCAATATGTACTGGGCGGAATGATCACACCACCGGCCCCCTGAATGGGCTCGGCGATAAAGGCTGCCACACGATCTTCGCCAAGATCGTGAATGGCCTGCTCCAATTCACGCGCACGCTCCAGCCCGAACTCCTCGGGGGATTTGTCACCGCCTTCGCCATACCAATAGGGCTGGCCGATATGATGTACATCGGGAATCGGCAATCCACCCTGCGCATGCATCGGTTTCATCCCGCCCAGGCTGGCACTGCCCACGCTGGAACCATGATAGCCATTGTGACGCGCAATGATCACCTTTTTCTCAGGCTTGCCCAACTCGGCCCAATAGGTGCGGACCAGACGGATGTTGGTGTCATTCGCCTCGGAACCCGACCCTGCAAAGAACGTGTGGTTCAGGGTGCCCGGTGCCAGCTCGGCCAGCTTCGCGCTCAGCGCGATGGCGGGCACATGGGTCGTCATGAAGAACGTATTGTAATAGGGCAGCTCCTGCATCTGACGCATCGCCGCATCGGCCAACTCGGGGCGGCCATACCCCAGATTGACACACCACAGCCCCGCCATGGCATCCAGAATATCATTGCCCTCGCTATCTGTCAGGGTCACGCCCTTGGCACGGGTGATGATGCGCGCGCCCTTTTCGGCCAACTCATCATTGGTGGTGAAAGGGTGCATGTGATGCGCAGCATCCAGCGCCTGCAATTCAGCCGTCGGCATATGGTTCGAGATCATGTTCATGGTCAGGGCCTTTCGCAACCGGGAATCAGGGAAAGACGCGTCACGCGCCCAAAGTCTGCATCCATAATATGATCAAATTATTTACTGTCAATCGAATCAGTGCTGCGCCGCTGAAACCTCAAATGCACGGCGCACCTGCTCCATTCCTTGTATTACATCCTCGCGAATGGCCCGCGCCGCGCGCTCCGCATCGCGGGCATGCATCGCCGCCAGCATGTCCTTGTGTTTATCAGGCAGATTCTGGGTGCCCATCCGGCCGCATACAACCCGCAAAGAAGGCCCGAAACGCAGCCATAATCCATCCGCCATATCGGCCAGAATAGGGGCATCCGCAATCTCGTAAAGGCGCTTGTGAAAGCGGTAATTCAGCTCAAGATATGCCCGCAAATCACCCTGCTCGATGGCCCGGTCCAACTCGGCGTCCATCGTGGCCAGCTCATCCAGTTGTTCCAGCGTTATCCGCTCGGTCGCACGCAGCGCCAGGTGCGGGTCAAGCCATTGGCGTGCAACGATTAACTCGCTCATGTTGTCTGCGGATAAAAGCGGCACGGAAACCCGCCGGTTGCCCTGGAATTCCAACGCACCTTCGGCGATCAGCCGACGGATCGCCTCGCGTACCGGGGTCATGCCCGCCCCCAGCCGGTCCGTCAGCCCCTGGATGGTCACCGCTTGCCCCGGCGCAAGATCGCCAAACAGTATCTGGTCGCGCAATTGGCGGTATATCAGTTCATGCGCGGGAAGGCGGCTTTTTTCACCACTGTCCCCATCAGGTTTTCGGGCGAGTTTGTTCATTGTCCTGCAGCCTTTTTCATCGCCTCGAATGTCTTTCCTTGTGAGTTTAGCGACTGCGTGGAAATATTACCATATTGCCAAACGCGCAAATTTTTGATCAAATTCGCGCGCACGGCAAGCAACTTGCCGACCAACGGGAGAAAAATATGAAGAAGTTGATTCTGACCACCGCCACCCTCGCCCTGGGCGCACTCACCGCCCACGCCGATGAGGTGCGGGTCTATAACTGGTCTGATTACATCGATGAGGCGCTGCTAGAGAAGTTCGAGCAGGAAACCGGCCTCGACCTGATCTATGACGTTTTCGACAGCAACGAAGTGCTTGAAACCAAGATGCTTGCCGGCGGTTCGGGCTATGACGTGGTTGTCCCCTCCGGTACGTTCCTGCAACGCCAGATCACCGCGGGCGCTTTCCAGAAACTGGACCTGTCACAGTTGCCCAACCATGAAAACATGTGGGATCTGATTGAATCGCGCACCATCCAATACGACCCCGACAACGCCTATTCGATCAACTACATGTGGGGCACGACGGGCATCGGTGTGAATGTCGGCAAAGTAACCGAAATCCTGGGTGAAGACGCGCCGCTCGACAGCATGGAACTGGTTCTGAATCCGGAAAACATGGAAAAACTCGCCGCCTGTGGCGTACATTTCCTGGATGCTCCGACCGAAATCATTCCGATGACGTTGCAATATCTGGGCGAAGACCCTGACAGCCATGACCCGGATGTTCTGGGCAAGGCCGAACCGGTGCTGGCCGCCGTGGCCCCCCATATTCAGAAGTTCCACAGCTCGGAATATATCAACGCGCTGGCTAATGGTGACATCTGTGTAGCTGTCGGCTGGTCCGGCGACATTCTGCAAGCCCGTGACCGCGCGGCCGAGGCCGAAAACGGCGTCGAGATTGCCTACAACGCCTTCGCAGAAGGTTCATTGATGTGGTTCGACCAGATGGCGATCCCGACGGACGCTCCGAATGTGGAAGGCGCACACAAGTTCCTGAACTTCATCATGGACGCGCAGAACATGGCGGACGCCTCGAACTACGTTTACTACGCCAATGGCAACGAAGCCTCGAAACCGATGTTGGCAGAAGACGTGATCGGCGATCCGGCGATCTATCCGACACCCGAGACCCTTGAGAACCTCTACACCACGACGCCTTATCCGGCCAAGGTGCAGCGGGTGGTCACCCGGATGTGGACCAAGATCAAGTCAGGCACCTAAGTCTGAAAATTTTCAAGCCCGCGCAACATGTTTCGCGCGGGCTTTTTTAACTGTATTCAGGGGGCAGGGATGGGACAAACAGTATTTGAGCCGTGGAACGATCCGGACGCGAAACCGCTTATTCAGTTCAAGAATGTGACCAAACGATTTGGTGATTTTGTTGCCATCGACAACCAGTCGTTCGATATCTACGAACAGGAATTCTTTGCCCTTCTGGGCCCCTCGGGATGCGGCAAGACCACAATGATGCGGATGCTTGCCGGGTTTGAAACGCCCACCGAAGGCACCATCCTTTTGGGCGGGCAGGACATCGCACCCATTCCGCCCAACAAACGTGCCGTGAACATGATGTTTCAGTCCTACGCGCTCTTTCCGCATCTCAGCATCTGGGAGAACATCGCCTTTGGCCTGAAGCGCGATAGCATGCCCAAGGATCAGATCGACGCCCGTGTGGCCGAGATGCTGAAACTCACCCGGCTGGAGCAATTCGCCAAACGCAAACCGCACCAATGCTCTGGCGGTCAGCGTCAGCGCGTGGCCCTTGCCCGCTCACTTGCCAAAGCACCGAAACTGCTTTTGCTGGACGAACCACTTGGCGCGCTGGATGCCAAGCTGCGCCAGGACACCCAATTCGAACTGATGGACATCCAGGAAAAGACCGGCACCACCTTCGTGATTGTGACCCACGATCAGGAAGAGGCGATGACCGTCGCCTCACGCGTCGCGGTCATGGATCACGGCAAGATCATTCAGGCCGATACCCCCGCACGCATCTACGAGATGCCGAGCTCGGTCTACGTGGCCGACTTCATCGGTGACGTGACCATCATCAGCGGCACCGCAACGCCTTCGGGCGACGGCTATGACATCGCCTTTGCCGAAGGACAGCCCGACCTGCGCGCCAAATCTGATATACAGCTTTCCAAGGGACAGTCCTGCCACCTCGCGATCCGTCCTGAAAAAGTCTCTATTACGGCCGAAAAGCCTTCGGATGCCGCTAACGCGCTTCAGGGCAAAATTCTTGATATCGCTTATCTCGGCAACCTCTCGACCTACCATGTCGAACTGTCGACCGGGCAGGTGGTAAAATCGCAGACCGCCAATACGCGCAGACTCTCGCGTCGATCTTTCACCTGGGAAGACGAGGTTTGGCTCTCCTGGACAGACACCGCCGGTGTCCTGTTGAAGGAGTAAGCCCATGCGTCGCGCCACCCTGATCCTCGTCCCCTATCTCTGGCTTCTGGCCCTCTTTCTGGTGCCGTTCCTGATCGTGCTGAAAATCAGCCTCAGTGACACTGCCCTTGCGATCCCGCCCTACACGCCAACACTGGATTTCAGCACCGGCTGGCAGGGTTTCAAGGATTTCTGGGCCGAACTTGACCTAGAAAACTTCGAATTCCTTACGACAGACGATCTTTACTGGAAGGCCTACCTGTCCTCGCTCAAGATCGCCATCATCGCCACTCTCTTCACCTTGCTGGTCGGCTACCCGATCGCCTATGGCATGGCCAACGCGCCCGATCATTGGCGCCCGACCCTGATGATGCTGGTGATCCTGCCCTTCTGGACCAGCTTCCTGATCCGCGTCTATTCCTGGATGGGCATCCTCAGTAACGAAGGCTACCTTAATCAGTTCCTGCTCGGCACCGGCCTGATTTCCGAACCGCTGACCATCCTCAACACCAACACAGCCGTCTATATCGGCATTGTCTACACCTATCTGCCCTTCATGATCCTGCCGATCTATTCGGCGCTGGAAAGGCTTGATGCGTCCCTGTTGGAGGCCGCCGAGGATCTGGGCTGCTCGCGCCTGACAGCCTTCTGGCTGGTCACCGTGCCGCTGTCCAAGAACGGCATCATCGCCGGGTGTTTTCTGGTATTCATCCCGACATTGGGTGAATTCGTCATCCCGTCGCTGCTGGGCGGCTCGAAAACCCTGATGATTGGCAAGGTCCTTTGGGAGGAATTCTTCAACAACCGCGACTGGCCCGTCGCCTCGGCGGTTGCGGTGATCCTGCTCCTGATCCTGATCATCCCGATCATTCTCTTCCAGCGGAACGAGCAAAAACAGAGGGAGATTGACGGATGAGACGCCTGACATGGTTCAACACGACCGCCCTCACCTTGGGTTTCGCCTTCCTTTATCTGCCGATGCTCATCCTGATCGTCTACAGCTTCAACTCCAGTAAGCTAGTGACCGTCTGGGCCGGGTTCTCGACCAAATGGTATGGCGAGTTGCTCCAGAACGAGGCCTTCCTGAACGCCGCTTGGGTCACGCTCAAGGTCGCCGTCATCAGCTCAACCTTCGCCACGGTACTGGGCACGATGGGTGCGCTGGTTCTGGTGCGTGCGGGCCGCTTTGCCGGACGCACGCTGTTTTCCGGCATGATCTACGCGCCACTGGTGATGCCAGAGGTGATCACAGGTCTATCGCTCTTGCTGCTCTTCATCGGCATCGGGCTGGATCGCGGCGTCTTTACCATCGTGTTAGCGCATACCACCTTCTCGATGTGCTATGTCTCGGTCGTGGTCTCCTCGCGGCTGGTCAGTTTCGACCGGTCTCTGGAAGAGGCTGCCCTTGATCTGGGCTGCTCCCCGATGGAGGCCTTTCGGCTGGTCACCCTGCCGATCATCGCGCCCGCGGTGATCTCGGGCTGGCTGTTGGCCTTCACGCTCAGCCTTGATGATCTGGTCATTGCCAGCTTCACCGCCGGGCCGTCCGCCACCACCCTGCCGATGAAAATCTGGAGTTCGGTGCGCCTTGGCGTCTCGCCCGAGATCAACGCGCTATCGACCCTGATGATCGGTATCGTAGCCATCGGCGTGATCACCGCCTCTTTGATCACCAAACGTGCCACGCTGCGACAACAGGCCGAGGAACGCGCCGCCGTCAAGGCATGACACGCATCTTCCCGACCTATACCTATGGGTCAGGCCCGCGCGAACATTGCTATTGGTCGGGCACCGTTCCCATGCCTGAATACCCCGCAGCTACGGGTCCGATCACCTGCGATGTGGCCGTAATCGGCGCAGGCTTCACCGGGCTTTCTGCCGCGCTGCATCTGGCCGAGGCGGGCCGCGACATCGTCGTACTTGATGCGCAAACGCCGGGCTGGGGCGCGTCGGGCCGCAATGGCGGCTTCTGCTGCCTGGGTGGATCGGCTGCATCAGACACTATTCTTGCCAAACTCTACGGTGAGACTGCCCGCCGTGAATTCCGCAGCACCGAACACCGCGCCGTCGATCTGGCCGCCGATCTGATCAGACGGCACAATATCGACTGCGATGTGCATTCCGAGGGTGAGACCCTGATGGCCCATAGCCAAAAGGCGATGGACGGTTTCGAGGCGAAAGCAAAAGAGGTCGAGCGTGATTTTGGTGTGACCCCGGTGATCACCGCCAGAACCGAACTGGCAGCCAGTGGCATGCAGGGTCCGTTTTTTGGCGCCATGACCACACCCATCGGCTTTGCCCTCAACCCGATGAAATATACGCTTGGCCTCGCCAATGCGGCCACCTGCGCAGGCGCTCGGATTTTCGCCCACTCCCCGGTGCAGCGTATCGACCAGCAGGGGAATTTCACCCTGACCACGCCTAGCGCCCAGATCACCGCCAAGCGGCTGATCGTGGCGACCAACGGCTATTCTTCCGACGATCTGCCCAGATGGCTGCGCGCCCGCTACCTGCCCACCCAAAGCAACGTCATCGTGACCCGCCCGATGAGCGAAGAAGAGTTGAACGCACAAGGCTGGACCAGCAACCAGATGTCTTTTGATGACCGATTCCTGCTGCATTATTTTCGCCTGATGCCGAACAATCAGATGCTTTTCGGCATGCGCGGCGGGTTGGTCAGTTCTGCCGCCGCGGATGCCAGGATGTATCGCCTGATCCGTCGGCATTTTGAGGCGATGTTCCCTGCCTGGGCCGGGGTCGATACGCCCTATACTTGGCAAGGCCTGCTCTCGATTTCACGCGATCTGACCCCTTATGCCGGGCCGATCCCCGAAATGCCCGGTGCTTTCACCGCACTCAGTTATCACGGTAACGGCGTGGCGATGGCTTCCTACGCCGGCGCGTTGCTGGCCGATCAGGTATTGGGGCAGGCGGGCACGCGGCTCCATCCAAAGATCATGCAATCCGCACCCAAACGCTTCCCTCTCGGTCGCTTCCGCCGCGCCACCATCTGGCCACTTTATGCCGGCGCTGTACTGATGGGGAAATAGACCTCAAAATCTGTCTGACTCAGCGCCTATTGATGCCTGATCTGCCCCCTTCTTGTTAGGCCGTAGCTTTATCAACACCGCGCAACTGGCATCATGGCTTTAATTTATGGATTTTTGGAATGTTTATGTCTTTTACCAAATGGGTGATGCTTGCTTCAGTCTTGCCAATGTCAGGATGCTCAATCCTGGATGACCTCGCCAGAGGTCTGGGTAGCCTGGCCGCACAGGCCGAAGGCCAACCGGATATGTATATCGCGCGTCAAGCCTCTGTTGGCGGCCTAACCCGGTACTCCATTGACTGGATCACAGTGGTGCGCGGACGCGAAGATGCCCCGGTTGATGTCTTTTATGAGGGGTGGCACAGAGACTTCCAGCGGGTCAAAGACGCCAGATTTCCCGGGCGATTCACTGAACTTTCGCTACGCAATGACGGTGCAAGACTGGCAGGTTTGCTGGAAGAGGATATTGGTGACACGGTTGAGTATTATGCTCTGCTGTACACCGCCCCCGGCGGTCGTGAACTGTTAGAGGTCACCGACGGAGCTGTTGCGAGGGACATTTTCGAATTATGTTTTGGCGCAGCGCTTCTCGAAAATGACCTTGATCGATATCTGCGCGACGAAGAATATATCGATCCAGATGAAAACTACGAAGTCACCTGGGATTATCTGGAATCAGGTGGGCGCTTAGGCGAATGGTACACCGAATTTCGGGGCTGGACACAGGATGGTGACGCCGTCTTTACAGCCGATGTCAATTACGACGCCGTTGTAACGGTGGGTAGCCAGACCATCAGCGGATTGGTCCTGTATGACGTCGTACCGTCAAGAGTAAGATTTGGCTTTGAAGCCGTCTATTCCGCTGATACGGGACGCCCAATTGCCTGTCATGACGGCACGCCGTTTGTAGACCCGGAAGAACCGATTTCCGCGTACGGACACCGACGGTTTCGGCCTCCATCGGGTTCAGCATCATACCACCAGATGGCGGGACATTTACTCTATACAATTACCCCAGCGGTGTGCCTCCGATGCGACTTCTTTTTGCGGGCGAAATCGATGAGCTCGTCCTGCCCAAACGTCCGTAACGTCCAGAACGTTTGTTTATCTTGTTTACCGTCGTTCGTGGCCACCTGAACTGTTCGCGTCGTCCGCCTTATACCGAGAAGAAAAATACACCTATCCCTGCGGCGTCTTCACCGCCCGCGCCTGACCTCGCTTGAGGCCCAGTTGCCTTTCGCGCCAGATGATAATGCAACCCGCCAGAATGACGATCGCCGCCCCTATCAGCATCGTGCCTGTAGGCACTTCGTCAAAGATGAAATAGCCGATGATCAGCGCAAAGATCATAGAGGCATAATCAAACGGTGCCACCACGCTGGCATCGGCAAAACGGTAGGCGGAAGTCAGGAAGATCTGCCCCGCCCCGCCGATCAACCCAGCCAGCACCAGCAAGGTGATCTCACCGGTTGACGGCATCACCCAGCCAAACGGAATCGTCAGAAGTGACAGTGCAGCCGAGGTGATCGAGAAGTAGAAAACAATCGCCGATGTCTGTTCGGTCTGCACCAGTTTGCGGATGTAGATCTGGGCCAATGCCGCACTGACAGCCCCCATCAAGACCAGCACCGCGCCCACGGCCTGCGTGGTCTCCATCGTCTCGGACCCCAGTAGACTAAGGCGCGGCGACACCACGATCAGCACGCCCACCAGCCCCAGCATCACGGCGCTGATCCGAAAAGCTCCGACCTTTTCATCCAGAAACATCGCTGCGAAAACCACCGTCAGCAGTGGTGCGGCATAACCAAGCGCTGTGACTTCGGGCAGGGGCAAAAGGCCCAATGCGGCAAAGCTCATCCCCATCGCCAGGCTACCGACAAAACCACGCCAGAAATGACCCAGCTTTGATTTCACCTTCAGCCCGGTACGCAGATCACCCCGCGCGATCAGCCAGCCCAGAATGACAGGGATGGCAAAGAAAGAGCGAAAGAAAACCGCCTCGCCCACAGGCACATGTTGCGCCGTCGCCTTGATCATCGACACCATGGTAATGAACAAAACGACCGAGCAGAGCTTAAGCGCGATACCCTTGATTGGGCTCATAATGCGGCCCTCCTGCTGGTGAATGTGTCCAATGCCCGCGAAAAGGTCAATCGCAACCCTTGCGCTTCTGTCTCCACCCTTGGCAAATAAGGTCAGACCTCGGGAACCTCGCTATGTATGACCAGAACCACCTGCTTTGTCGCCTCTCTGCCTCGGGCAGATCCTCCAAAATCTTCGCCACACGCCCCGATGGCCCCGACGTCACCTATGAAGGCTTGTTCAGAGGTGCCGAAGCTTTGGCCGCCGCCCTCGTGGGCGCCGGGCTGATGCCAGGTGACCGGGTCGCCGTGCAGGTCAAAAAATCGTTGGAAGCCTTGCAGTTGTACCTTGGTACCATCATGGCCGGTGGTGTCTTTTTGCCTCTGAATACCGCCTATACAGTGTCTGAATTGGCCTATTTCCTGTCCGACGCAACCCCGCGGATCATCGTCTGCGATCCAGCCCGAATGAACGAAATTTCGGCAATTGCGGGCAGTGCAACACTCCTTACTCTTGCCGCCGATGGCACCGGCACGCTGATGCAGGCAAAGGGCGCGCCCGGCTTCTTGGCTGTGCCCCGCGACGCTGATGATCTGGCTGCGATCCTATATACCTCCGGCACGACGGGCCGCTCTAAAGGGGCCATGCTCAGCCACGCCAATCTGGCCTCAAATTCCGAGACCCTGCGCGACACCTGGCACTTCACACCGGATGATGTGTTGATCCATGCGCTACCGATTTTCCACACCCACGGGCTTTTCGTTGCTACGAATGTGGCCCTTCTGGCCGGGGCGTCCGTGCATTTCCTGCCCGGATTTGACGCTGATGCCATCATCAATGCAATGCCTAATGCCACCGCGCTTATGGGCGTTCCAACGTTTTATACCCGCCTTCTGGACCACGACGGTTTGACGCATGAAACTGTCTCGAACATGCGCTTATTCATCTCTGGTTCTGCCCCGCTTCTGGTCGATACCCATGAAAAATGGGAGGCCCGCACAGGCCACCGCATCCTTGAGCGCTATGGCATGACCGAAACCAACATGAACACATCAAACCCCTATAACGGTGAACGGCGCGCCGGAACTGTAGGGTTTCCACTACCCGGTGTCGATCTCAGGATCATGGCGAACGGGAAAGAGGTGCCGAAGGGAGAAATCGGTGTGTTGGAAATACGTGGACCGAATGTGTTTCAAGGCTATTGGCGAATGCCCGAAAAAACCGCCGAGGAACTGCGCCCCGACGGCTGGTTCATCACCGGTGATCAGGGTTTCATTGACGAGCGCGGATACGTCACCATCGTCGGTCGCGCCAAGGACATGGTGATTACAGGCGGTTTCAACGTCTACCCGAAAGAAGTCGAAGCCCTGATCGACGCCATCCCCGGCGTCAAGGAAAGTGCAGTGGTCGGCGTGCCCCATCCGGACTTTGGTGAGGCCGTTATTGCCGTGATCGTACCGGAAAACAAAGCTGTGACCAAAGATGACATTTCCACCGCCCTGCGCACCGATTTGGCGAAGTTCAAGCAGCCAAAACAGTATCTGTTCCTGCCCGAATTACCCCGAAACACGATGGGTAAGGTGCAAAAGAAGGCACTGCGTGACCGTTACGCCGGGCTGTTCACGGACGCGCAATAGGCATCTACCACGCGCTGCACCATCGGGGCGAAATGCGCGAACCCCGGTGTCTCCATATCGGGGTGCTTGCCTGCGTCATCCAGATAACGCACGGCGACGATATCTTCGAGGTTAGGATTAGTCTCGAAATCGGTAACTTCTGCATCACTCATTGGCCCACCCTGAAGGTTAAGTGAATGCACCGACGCGGCGCTGAGCAACGCCAGGTATTCAGGCCGGGTGGCACAAAGATACCGCTTGGCCGCAACATGATAACGCACGCAATCCGTCACCACCGTCGGAAAGAAACGTTCCAACACCTCGGCACCGGCCTCTTCGTGATAGCGATCTTCGGTGTCCGCCATGCTGAAAGTGCCGAATTCGGAGGTGAAATGCCCAATATCATGCAAAAGCGTGGCCACGATGATCTCTTCGCTTTGGCCATTCTGCTCGGCAATGGTGGCACCCTGCAACATATGTTCGGCCATGGTCACCGGCTCGCCCAGATATTCCTCATCACCGCGCCGCTCGAAGATACCCGCCAGAAAATCAACGATATTTGCCTGTGTCAGGCTCTGTTTGGCCTCATTCATTCCGCTGCCATCTCCAGTTTCTGTACCAGCGCCGCATGGGTCGAGCGCAGCCCGTCCATATCCGCATAGCACCCCTGTAACCAGCGCGAGCCTTCACCGGAATAGCCCTTACGCGCATGAAGAACCCGCGTGTTGTTGACGATGAAACACTCGCCCGGGGCCAATTTGAACGTCACTTCCATCGCCGGGTCATCAATGATCTCGCCCAGGTGGCGATAGGCCGCGTAATAGGCTTCCATATCCGCATAGGGCACATCGGTGATCGCTGCCGCAGACCGGTTGTTGAACCGCACGCCGATCAACTCGCCATCCGGCGCCAACTCGATCATCGGACGGCGCGAGCGCAGGCAAACCCCGTCCTCACCGGCATATTCAAACCGCGCACAATACCGGCTGAGCAGCTCAAACCCTTCGGGGTTTTCGTCGCGCAGCCTGAGCGCGCAGGCAAACCCGTCAACCACCATGTTCTCGCCACCTTCTGCCGAGTTTTCTAGACAATAAAGGATCTGCACCGTTGGCACCGGATCACGGTAAGGATTGTCCGTATGGGCCTGCAATCCCAACCCTGTATAGGCAAGGTTTGTCGGGTTCACCTCGGTCCTTACCTCGAAATGCCGGCCGTAATTGGTCTCGCGCACATAACCGAAAAGATCCGCCACCTGAAACAACGCACCTTCTTTCACCGGTCCGCCCGTCAGCTTGCCAAATCCATAGCGGGCAACGCCGCCCAGCCATGCTGCCCGCGCCGCAGGGTCGGACTGTACGCGTGCAAAATCACCAAGAGGGATGTGGTCAATCAAGGCATCGTCCCAAGGCGTAACATCGTCACTATTCCAGCCGATTTGGGTGTTTTCCCTAGTGTCATAAACGTGGCTCATCAACCAGTCGATGTCATAGGAGATTTGGCGGCCTTCCGGTGCAAAATTCAACTGCAACTGTTCGCCATCGACCGAAGCGGCGGCAATTTGCGTGCCTTCAGGAATGTCGCGCAACGCTATCAACCTCTGTCCGTTCCCCGGCGCGCGCGTGGCATCGTCCCAGGCATTGTCACGCAGCCAGATGGCGTGGAAACGATACGTTTCGCCCGCGACGGTCAGTGCAATTGCCCGCCCGTCTTCGATGATCTCAACTGTGGTCATGGCCATCCCCGTTCAGGTATCTGTCGCCTACAAACATGCGCTACCGGGCGGCCCATAACATTGCGAAACGCGACACCCTACTATGCCTGAAAACGACAAATTCGCGTCAATTCGCGCCTAGCGCTCCGAGAACAACAGGCTGGACCCGCGCGTATCCCGACTGGGCGCGACACCAAACGCCTTGCGATAGGTCTTCGAAAAATGCGACGGCGCGCGAAACCCGCATAGAACGCAAATCTCCATCAGCGAAAGCTCGGTCTGCATCAGCAGGTTCCGCGCCTTTTCCAGCCGCAGGCCCAGATAGTATTTCTTGGGCGAGGTGTTCAGATACCGCGCAAACAACCGCTCCAGCTGCCGGGTCGACATCCCCACGTCGCTGGCGACCTGGTTGGGTGGAATCGGGTCTTCGATATTGTCGCGCATGATCTCGATCGCCTGCACCAGCTTGGTGTGGCGCACCCCCATGCGCCCGGCCATCGACACCCGCTGCGAATGGGTTTCCGACCGCGGCGCTGTATAGATCATCTGGTCCGCCACCCATGTCGCCAGTTCCGCGCCATAATCCGAGTTGATCCGGTCCAGCATCAGGTCCATCGAACTGGCGCTGCCGGCACAGGTAAACACCCGGCCATCAACGGTGTAGATCGATTCCTGCATCTCCACGTCTGGAAAGGTTTCCAAGATTGCGCTGGCATATTCCCAATGGGTCGTCACCCGTTTGCCCGCCAGCAGACCCGCCATGGCCAATGTCCAGGTGCCGCTGCTCAGCGCGCCGAAATCCATACCCTTGCGGGTTTCACGCCTGAGCCAGTTCAGCACCTTGCGGCTGCTGCCCACCGCCGCATCGACCCCGGCGCAGACGATAAGCGTGTCGTTGCGATGCAGGTCGATCAACCCGGCATCCACCGCCACGCTCAGCCCGTTCCAGCTGGTGACCGGCGCGCCATCTTCGCTGATCAGCAACCATTCATAATATTGTCGGCTACCCCCGGCAAAGCGGTTGGCCAGCGACAGCGTCTCCTGCGCGCAGGTCATGCCCAGAGGCGAAAACCCCGGGATCAGCAGGAAGACATATCGTTTTGCCCTGTCTTCCACACTCACCTCGGAATCCTCCGCTTTCAGGCCCTCATATTGGCCCCATTCGCATCGTAAAGTGGCGCGCCCTGAATTTCGGCGTCATGCATCTCGCCCAGGATCTCTACCTGCACTTTCGTGCCGCCCTTAGCCAATTCCGACGGAACGTATCCCATAGCGACAGATTTTCCGACGTGATGCGCATATCCGCCCGAGCTAACATAACCCACGGCGCGACCGTCTTGCAAAATCGCCTCATCATTGCTGACGTCGATCCCGTCCACATCAATCACCAGTGTCACCAGCTTGTTCGCGGCCCCCTCAGTACGCTGCTTCTCGGCGGCTGCCTTGCCAACAAAGTCCTTCTTCCAGTTGATGAAGACATCAAGGCCCGATTCAGCTGCGGTAAAGTCGGGGCGGAAATCCAGCGTCCAGACACCCCAGCCTTTTTCCAGTCGCATGCTCATCAGCGCGCGCGCACCGTACCAACGCAAGCCCAGATCGGCCCCCGCCTCCTCGATCGCCTCACTCAGACGCAGCAGGTATTGCGGCTTGCAGTAGATCTCATAGCCCAATTCACCCGAAAAACTGATCCGGTTCAGGATCACCGGCACATCGCCGACATAGCACTGATCCAGATCGCGGAACTTGAACGTTTCGGCACTCACATCCTTGCGGGTGACCCGTTGCAGCAGGTCGCGTGATTTCGGCCCGCTCAACGCGATGCCGTGCCAGTCATCGCTGACATTTTCATAGGTCACGCCCGTCGGCAACTGGCTCTCGAACCAACGGCGATGTGCCTCCTGCATCGCCCCCGATCCGAACAGCATGAAATGCTCTTCGCCCAGGCAGGCGACCGTCAGATCCCCATATAACTTGCCGTTCTCGGTCAGCATCGGTGTCAGGGCCAAACGGCCCGGTTTCGGTACATATCCGGCCAGAATAGTGTCTAAAAATGCCTTTGTGCCGGAACCTTTGAATTCGTGCTTGGCAAAGTTCGCGATCTCGATGGCGCCAACCGCCTCGCGCACCGCCCTGACCTCGCGCGCGACGTAATCAAACGACCGGTTGCGGCGGAAGGTCGGTTCCTCATGGGCATCTTCCGGCCCGTCGGCGAACCATAGCGCGTTTTCCAGGCCAAACCCCTGATCCATCACAGCGCCCCTGGCCACCAACCGGTCATAAAGCGCGGTGGTTTTCTGTTTGCGACCCTTCGGAAGGGTTTCGTTCGGAAAAGTCATCACGAAGCGGCGCTCGTAATTCTCGGTCGACTTGACCGTGCCCCAATCCGGACTGGCCCAATCGCCGAACCGCGCCACATCCATCGCCCAGACATCAATACTGGGTTCGCCATCGATCATCCATTCAGCCATCGTCAGGCCCACGCCACCGCCCTGGCAGAACCCCGCCATCACACCCACGGCGCACCAGTAATTCTTCATCCCCGGTACCGGCCCGATCATCGGGTTGCCATCGGGTCCAAAGGTAAAGGGCCCGTTGATCGCGTCCTTGATCCCGGCATTGGCCAGCGCTGGAACACGCTCAAAGCCCAGTTCAAGCCGGTCGGCAATCCGCTCCAGATCGGGCGGCAACAATTCGTGCCCGAATTCCCAGGGCGTGCCATCCACCTTCCAGGGCGTCCCCTTCGGCTCATAGGTGCCCAGCAGCATCCCCTGCCGCTCCTGCCGGAAATAGATATTGGCCTCATAGTCGATACCACAGGGCAGTCGGTCTTTGCGGGCGGCGATCTCGGGGATCGCCTCGGTAATCAGATAGTGATGCTCCATCGGCTGCACCGGCAGGTTGACACCCTGCATATGCCCCACCTCGCGCGCCCAAAGCCCCCCGCAATTGACGATATGCTCGGCATTGATCACCCCCTTCGGCGTGGTCACATCCCAACTGCCATCGGGGCGCTGTTTCGTCTCTATTACACTGCAATGCGTAAAATATTTGCCGCCATGTACCTTGGCCGCCTTGGCGAACGCGTAGGTGGCGCCGCTCGGGTCCAGATCGCCGTCCTGATCATCCCAAAGCGCCGCAAGATAATGCTTGGGATCGATCAGCGGATGCCGTTCGGCCAGTTCCTTGGGGCTGATGAACTCCTGGTTCAGGCCCATATACCGCGCTTTTGACCGTTCGCGCTTGAGGTAATCATACCAGGTCTGGTTCGAGGCCAGATAAAACCCACCGGTCATATGCAGGCCCACCGAATGCCCGCTGGTTTCCTCGATCTCTTTGTAAAGGTCGATCGTGTAACCCTGAAGCCGACTGATATTGGGGTCACTGCTGATCGTATGGATCTGCCCCGCCGCGTGCCAGCTTGACCCGCTGGTCAATTCGTCCCGTTCCAGCAGCACGACGTCTTTCCAGCCGAATTTGGCCAAATGGAACAGGATCGAGCAACCAACCACGCCGCCCCCGATCACCACCGCCTTGGCGTGGCTCGGCAGCTTTTTCCCGCCAACGTCGCCCTCTTTCTGAACTTCAGGCATCTCAGTCTCCGTTGTTTCTGATCAGTAGTTTGTTGATGTCATCTTCGTCGATTGCCCGGGCAAGACCTGAAAAATCGCCGCCCAGCATGCCAGAGACCACATCAATCGCCGCGCCGTAGGCCACCCGTGCCAGCGCCGCGCCAATCGACAGGCGCGCCGCGCCCATTTTTGCAAAATCACGGCGTGTCAGGGTCGAAAACTGCCCCGATGCTAGTACATTCACGGGCACCGAAACGCTTGTGATGATGCGGCTCATCTCGTCCTTGTTCGGTGGCACAGGCACATAGACACAATCCGCCCCGGCGGCCTCATAGGCCTGAATCCGGCGGATAGCCTCGTCGCAGTCATAACTGTCCATCATCACACCATCGGCGCGGGCCACCAGCACGAAATCCCCTGGCACGGCGCGCGCCGCACTTGCCGCCGCCCGAATACGCTCCACCGACAGATCGAACGCGTAAGGCGTAAATTCCGGCAGCGCGGTATCCTCGATCGAACAACCCGCAAGGCCAACTTCCGCCGCCAGCCTGATCGTCTCGGCCACAACATCCGGCGCCTCTCCAAAGCCGTTTTCGAAATCGCCCGAAGCCGGGATCTTCACGACCGAGACGAGATCCTGCGCATGCGCCAGCGCCTCGTCCCGCGTCAGCGTGCCACCATCGACCCGTCCCTGGGTAAAGGCATGCCCGGCCGAGGTTGTGGCAATCGCCTCGGCCCCCAGGGCCTCCATCATCCGTGCCGATCCCATGTCCCAGGCATTGAACAGCAAAAACGGGTCACCCGGCTTGTGTAATTCTCTGAATGTCGCGCCAATATCAGTCATGTCATATCTCCATTCCGCATTTGCGCCCCTCATAGAAAGCATAAGGGGCCTGTCGCGGCGCCTGCGCGTCCCCGATCACCACAGGGTTCAGATCAGCGATTTCGGCTGAAATAGGGTCGAAAGAACGGTTGGTCGTGGCCATCACAAGGGCAGAGGATGCAACCTCTTTCTCGGCGCCATCCAGCAGATTGTGCAGCGTCGCTCCCTGACCATGCCGACGGCTGATGGCATGTTCTGTCAGCATCCGGACACCCAGTTTCGCCAAACGCGCACGGATCGGAATATCGGCAGAAGTTCGCGCCAACTCCTTTCCAACCATCGGATCGGGAGTGACCAGTACCACCTGCTTGCCCGCTTCGGCCAAATGCCACGCCGTACCCACACCGCGCATGTTGCCGCCCTCGTCATAGACGATCACCGTGTCGCCCAACCGCGCCTCGCGCCGCATCACCTCTTCGGGCGCGTAGACATGGCCATGTTCCATCCCCGGCAGCGGCTCCAAATGCGGCATCCAGCGTTGCGTCGCCTCTGCGTCCGGCAACGATCCCGTTGCCAGCACCACCTTGTCCGCGCCCCGGTCGCGTATGTCATCCGCGTCGAGATAGGAGTTGAGCCGCACAGCAACGCACAGCCGTTCGAACTGTCGTTCATACCAATCCAGCAGGTCTAGAATTTGCGCACGGCGGGGCTGTTCACCAGCCAGCCGGAACTGCCCGCCGATCTTTGGCGACGCCTCATGCAGTTCCACCTTGTGGCCGCGCTCCGCCGCCGCCCGCGCAGCCTCTAATCCAGCCGGGCCGGCACCCACAACAAGCACGTTTTCAGGCGTATCAGTCTCCGAAAAACAATCTCCACCCCACTCATGCTCTCGCCCTACGGACGGATTGACTAGGCAGGAAATCCAGTAATCCCGCGACCGCCGTCCCCAGCACATCTGGTTGCACGAGATGCAGCCTCGAATATCCTCGGGCCGCCCTTCCATCACTTTCCGCGCCAGATGCGGATCAGCGATCTGCCCGCGAACGATCGACACCAGATCGGCCTCGCCGCTGCTCAGAACGGTCTCGGCATTCTCAGGCGTGCGGATGCCACTTTCGGCCTGAACCCTGGCATGGGTCACCGCCTGTTTCAACGCGGCGGTCGCCGAGACGGTCAACTTTTCACCCACCGCAAAGCTTGGCATCAGCTTTTCGAAATCCAGATAGCCGCCCGATCCGCAGGTCACGTAATCCAGATGGCCCGTCGCATCGTGCAGCGCCACGATCTCGCACAGCGCGTCGGTCCCGTGCAGCACCGGGTAGGTATCGGAAATGCTCACTGACAGCCCGATGATGAAATCCTCGCCACAGGCGCGTCGGATACCTTCAAGGATGCGCATCGATATCCGAGTACGGTTGTCCAGCGATCCGCCCCACCGATCCTCGCGCCGGTTGCTCCACGGTGTCCAGAATTGTTCCAGCAGCGAATGATAAGCCGCCCAGATCTCGACCCCGTCGAACCCGGTCTTCTGGCAACGCACCGCCGCGGCCACGAACGCCGCAATCAGCTCTTCGATCTCGGCGTCATTCATCGCGTGACTGCCATCGCTGTCGTGATAGCTGGGTAGGCCGGACGGGCTCCAGTGCGGCTGATAGCTCAGGTCAGAATCGCCATGCGCACCCACATGGTAGAGCTGTTGCAAAAGCACCGCACCGGCATCCTGAACAGGCTCTGTTATCGCCCGAAACGCCGGAATGACTACATCGTCTTCGGCCAGGAAATTGCCGCGGGTCAAAACCCCGGTTCGGTGCACAGGCACCGGCTCGGCCACTATCATCCCCGCGCCGCCAATCGCGCGCTCCAGCAGATAGGCGCCGTATTGCTTCCCGGGCAGACCCTCCACCGACATATTCGCCGTGTGCGCCCCGAAGGTAATCCGGTTGCGCAGCACCTTGTGGCGAAGGGTCAGCTCAGTGGTCAGACGCGGGAAAGCCATGGTCTACCAATCCATCACGACCTTGCCGGAATCGCCCGAGATCATGGCCGCAAACCCGGCCTCAAAATCGTCGATCCCGATGCGATGCGTGATCAGGCCCGACACATCCAGCCCCGACTGCACCAGCGCGATCATCTTGTACCAGGTCTCGAACATCTCGCGGCCATAGATGCCCTTGATATGCAGCATCTTGAAAATCACCGTGTTCCAATCGACCGGAAACGCCGTCGGCGCGATCCCCAACAGCGCAACCTTGCCACCATTGTTCATGCGCGCGATCATCTGCTGCATCGCGGGTGCCGCGCCCGACATCTCAAGCCCGACGTCAAAGCCTTCGGTCATGCCGATATCGGCCATCACGGTGCGCAGCTCTTCGTTGCCGACATCGACGACATATTGCACGCCCATCTGCCGCGCCAGATCCAGCCGGTAAGGGTTGATATCGGTGATCACCACCTTGCGGGCACCGACCTTCTGCGCCACCAGCGCCCCCATGATCCCGATCGGCCCCGCGCCGGTCACCAGCACATCCTCACCGACCAGATCGAAACTCAGCGCCGTGTGCACCGCATTGCCGAACGGGTCAAAAATCGCAGCGATTTCATCGGGGATATCCTCGGGGATCGGCACAACATTGTTTTCGGGGATACAGACATATTCGGCGAAAGAGCCAGGACGGTTCACCCCCACGCCCTTGGTATTGCGGCACAGATGCCCTCGCCCGGCACGGCAATTTCGACAGGTGCCGCACACCACATGCCCTTCGCCGCTGACCCGCTGGCCAATCTTGTATTTCACCGCCGCCGCACCGGTATCGACAATCTCGCCGACAAATTCGTGGCCCACAACCATCGGCACCGGCACCGTCTTGGCGCTGAATTCATCCCATTTCCAGATATGCACATCCGTGCCGCAAATCGCCGATTTCTTCACCTTAATCAGCACGTCGCTTGGCCCCGGTTCCGGCACCGGCACATATTCCATCCACAATCCCGGCTCGGGCTTTGCTTTTACCAAAGCTTTCATTTCGTTCTTCATGCCGCATCCTCCCAAAGATCGGTCGACAGATATTTCAAACCGCTGTCACAGACGACCATGGCGATGGTACCGCCTCGCTCCGGCCCCTTCAGCAACTTGATGGCGGCCGCCAGATTGGCACCGGCGGAATATCCGCAAAAGATGCCTTCGCGCCGCGCCAGCAGCCTGGCATGATCGCGGGCTTCATCGCCCGAAACAGTCTCTAATCCGGCTAAGTTAATGCCGTTCAGATGATCCAGATCACCCATCAGATAACCGCCGCCCTGAATTGGATGATCGGGCCTGGATCTATCGCCACGTGCCAGTGCTTCGGCACCTTCCGGTTCGACCCCGTAACAGCGCACTCCCTTGGGCCCAAAGAACCGCGCGCACCCGGCCAGGGTTCCGCCCGAGCCGACGAAATCGCAGAAACTCGTCACCGTGCCACCAGATTGTTCCCAGATCTCGGGCGCGGTTCCTGTCTCGTGGGCTTTCGGGTTTGCGGCCACAGTGAACTGATCGGCCCGAAACGCTCCGCGTTCTGACGTGATCCGCTTTGCGGTTTCTTCCACCAGCGCCAGATCCGCGCCTGACACCTGACCCGGAAGTCCACCTTCCGCCTGTGGCACCAGCACAACTTCGGCCCCAAGCGCGCGCATCATCCGCGCCCTTTCGGCAGAATTTCCTGCGCTCATCACAGCAACGAAGGCATGGCCCAGGACACCGCAGACAATCGCCAACCCCGTGCCCATGTTGCCCGAGGTCAACTCGACCACTGATTGACCCTCGGTCAGAGCACCGCTGGCGCGAGCGTCTTCAATCACCTGACGCGCGGCCCGATCTTTCTTGGAAAACCCCGGCAACAAGTAATCCAACTTGGCCAGAATACGCCCATCAAAACCGATTTCGTCTCTGATACGGCTCAATTCGACCAAAGGCGTATCGCCAATCGCGCCGATGATTGAGGTATGGATCATCACGAAATCACCCCCAAATCTCGGCCAACAGCCTCGAACGCGCCAATCGCGCGATCCAGCATCTCGCGGGTCAATCCGGCGCTCATCTGTGTGCGGATGCGGTCCTGTTGCTTGGGCACAACCGGAAAGCTGAAGGCAGTCACATAGACGCCGCGTTCCCCCAATCTGGCCGCCATTTCCTGCGCCAGTTTCGGATCGCGCAGCATGACAGGGATGATCGCATGCTCCCCGGGCAGCAATTCGAATCCCAATGCCCCCATCCTTTCGCGGAAATAGGCAGCGTTTTCCCACAGGCGATCGCGCAACTCGCCGCCATCCTCCAGCAAATCAAAGACTTTCAGCGATGCCGCCGCGATCACCGGCGCCAACGTGTTGGAAAAAAGATAGGGCCGCGATCGTTGCCGCAACCAATCCACAACCGGCGCGCTGGCGGCCGTATACCCGCCCGAGGCTCCGCCAAGCGCCTTGCCCAGTGTCCCCGTCATGAAATCAACCCGGTCGCTCACGCCGAACTTTTCCGCTGTGCCGCGCCCAGTCGGACCGACAAACCCGGTCGAATGGCAATCATCCACCATCACCATCGCGTCATAGCGATCGGCCAGATCACAGATTTCATCCAGGCGCGCGTAATATCCATCCATCGAAAACACGCCATCAGTGGCGATCATCCGGTGTCGTGCGCCGCTGGCCTCCTTCAGGCAGCGCTCAAGATCGGCCATGTCGCTATTGGCATAACGGAACCGCTGCGCCTTGCACAGCCGCACCCCGTCGATGATGCTGGCATGGTTCAGCGCGTCGGAAATGATCGCGTCTTCCGGACCCAGAAGCGTCTCGAACAAACCGGCATTCGCGTCAAACGCGGCAGCATAAAGGATGCTGTCTTCTTTCCCCAGGAACCCGGCAATCCGCGCTTCAAGCTCTTTATGTTCCTCTTGCGTGCCGCAGATGAACCGGACCGAGGCCATACCGAACCCGTAGCGATCCAGACCCGCATGCGCCGCGGCGATGATTTCGGGGTTATCGGCCAGACCAAGGTAGTTATTGGCACACAGGTTGATCACCTCGCGCCCATCGGCCAGTGACACCTCGCCCGCCTGCATGCTGGTGATCACCCGTTCGGTTTTATAAAGCCCCTCATCGCGCAGCCCGTCCAGCCGCCCGGCAATATCGTCATTAAATCTATCTGATGCTCTCATGGTCGTGGTCCTCCTGACTCAGTACCATGCCTCAGGTATCTCGGATTTACGACGGGCAACATAGTCCCTGAGCGCTTCGTCGGTGCCCGCGTCGATTTTCGGCGGTTCATAGCGTTCCAGCATGCCGGTCCACCGCTCATACGCTCGCTGGCGCATATCCTTTTCGCCGTCCTCCTCCCAGCTTTCGACATTTTCGCTGTCGCTCAGGGCCGGTTCGTAAAACGCGGTCGTGTAATTGCGCATGGTATGGCCGCAGCCCAGGAAATGCCCGGCGGGCTCAACTTCAGCGTAAGCGTCTCGCGCCAGCGCCTCGTCACTCGTATCCATACCGCCCAGCAGCTTCTGGTACCCGCCCAGCCGATCGGCATCCATCACCAGTTTCTCGAACCCGGTGCATAATCCGCCCTCCATCCAGCCGGCGGCGTGCAACACGAAATTCGCCCCCGCCAACATTGTTGAATGCATCGAATCGGCCGATTCATAAGCCGCCTGAGCGTCCTCGATCTTGCTGGCCGTCAGCGACCCGCCACAGCGCAATGGCAGACCCACGCGCCGCGCCATCTGTCCGATGGCATAGTTGCTCATCACCGGTTCGGGCATGCCGAATGTCGGCGCGCCCGATTTCAAACTCATCGAGCTCAGGAAATTGCCCAACACAAAGGGCGCACCGGGGCGCACCAGCTGCGCAAAGGCACAGCACATCATTGCCTCGGCCATCGCCTGCGTGACTGACGCCGTCGTGCTGACCGGTCCCATCGCGCCGCTGAGGATGAAGGGAACCACCACGATGCCCTGATTTCGGCCACAATAGACTCTGATTGCCTCTGTCACCACCTTATCCACCAACAGCGGAGAGTTGGTGTTGACGTTGCCCATGATGACGCAGTTCTCGTCCAAGAACTCCCGCCCGTGCAGGATCTCGGCCATGTCCACGCTGTCCTGCGCCCGGCTCATCTCGGTGATCGCACCCAAATGCGGTTTGTCGGATCGGGTCATGTGGGTATAGACCATATCCAGATGCCGGTGGCTGACCGGCACGTCACAGGGTTCGCAGATCACCAGCCCGGTGTGATGCAGGTTGGGATGCATATAAGCCAGCTTCACCAGCTTCTCGAAACTCTCCATGTCGCCATACCGCCGCCCGCCCTGCAGGTCACGCACGAAAGGCGCGCCATAGATCGGCGCGAAAACCTGATTGTTGCCACCGATCACGACCGAGCGTTCCCGGTTCCGCGCCACCTGCGCGAATTCGCGCGGGGCCTTGGCACAAAGCGCACGAATCCAATCCGCATCGGCCCGCACCCGCGTGCCAGTTATATCTGCGCCTGCTTCCTGCCAGATCCGATGCGCCTCGGGATCGTCGCGAAATTCGATCCCGATCTCCTGGATCAACCAGTTAACCTGTGCCTCCAGCCGGACGATTGTTTCGTCATCCAGCGGGTCGAAATGCGGCAAACGCCTTAAAACATGGGGGGATGCCGGCGATGGCACATCTTCTGCACCGGTCCCCCGTTTATGTCGCGCGCGTCTGGCCATCTGGCACACTCCCCTATTGTCAAAACAATCTATCTGATCTCATAACCTTCGTGATCCTTGTAAATTTTGTGGCTTTGGATAACTTCAGCTTATGCAAGAGCTCTGGAAACTCGTCTCCTCCCCCCGCCACCTGCTGGTGTTCGAAGCCGCCGCCCGCACCGGTTCTTTCACCCGTGCCGCGCGGGAACTGAACGTCCAGCAACCGGCTGTTTCGGCCGCGATCAAGCAGCTGGAAACCTCGCTGGGTCTCACGCTCTTTACCCGCGCGCACCGCTCGGTCACGCTGACCCAATCGGGTGAGCGTCTCTTTACCGATGTCGCCGGTGCCTTCGACCGCATCCTGCAAAGCGCCCGGTTGCTGACCGCCCGCAGCGCCCAGGATCACGTAACCCTTTCGGCCTCGACCGCTTTTGCCCATTACTGGATGGTGCCCCGGCTGGCGCAGTTTCACGCCGCCCATCCCGGCATCGACCTGCGTCTGCAAACGTCCGAGCGGGAACCCGATATCGGCGCCGAAGGCATCAGCCTGGCGATCCGGCGCGGCAGCGGGCACTGGCAGGGCTGCCAAAGCCACCTGCTTGCGCCAGAGGTGATCTGCCCCATCGCCGCGCCGCGCGTCATGGCCGCCGCCGTCAATCTGGCAACCGTCGCAAACCTCAGAAATGAGACTCTGATTCACCTGGAAGAGCCCATTCGCGAACGCCCCGGCTGGGCTGATTTCTTCACCCATTGGAATGTTCCTTATGCCGAGCCGCGCACCGGCCTGCGGCTCAACGACTACGCGCTGGTGCTGCAAGCGGCAATCGCGGGCGAAGGCTTTGCCTTCGGTTGGCAACATGTGACCGAAGGGCTGATCGCACAGGGCCTGCTTGCCGCCCGTCCTGAATGGGTTTGGACCACCGGCGCAGGCTTCTACCTTGTCTGGTCCGACATCATGCCGCTGTCACCACAAGCCGAAAAGGTGCGCGACTGGCTGATCGGCCTGTAGGCCGGGATTAGTCCCGGCTTACGCCGCAATCCGGGGCCTGCCTGACGCTTCAACCATGATTTCCGCTTCCAGAAATACCTCGCGCGCTTCAGCCTTGGCCGATCTAATATCGCGCGTGGCCGTCATGTGGATATCCTCGGCACCTGCCTGTTCGGCCTCCTGCCGCGCCTCATATTCCAACTTTTCTTGCAAAGCTGACATCGCGGTCTGCGCATCGGCAAAATCCTCAGGACCCGTCTCCAAATGCACTCGGAACTTGCCTTCGGCGGGTGAGGTCACCGTCCCCATCCGACGGATCGTCACGCGCCCTACGACCGCCCCGATGGCATTAGCCACGCCCGCATGTTCCGGCAGGATCATCTGACACCCAAGCCGGTCGCCGACCGCCGGATAATAACTCTGCGCCGATGCTCCAAGGCCGATCACCGGCACGTTTATTCCCGCCTCGATCCGGACCAGACCGCGGTGGTGATCCAGCCCCTTTTGCATCAGCACATGCCGCGCCAGTTGCGAAGGCGGAAGGCCAAAATCCACCTCTTCCTCGGCAAAAGCAGTCTCTAACAAAGCCAAAGACGTTTGATGCGTCAGTTGGTCGACGATCATCTGCGCCATTCCCGCCACGTCCGGCATCAGCATATTGCCCGACCCGGTGCGCTTGCGTCCCAACAGCTCCAGCGCCTTTGCCGCTGCCGCGCCGTCCCAGGCGTCTAACCGCCCCAGAACGTGGCTCGCATCTGATGGCGTCACGCCCGAGACTTGCACAAGCCCACGGGTTACCAACCGTTTCAGCGCCTGCGCCTCCATCCGTGTCTTCAAGACCGCCCCGACCGGTTGCACTCCTTCACCGAACCGTTCCAGCAATGACGCGTCACGATCTGCCAACCCTCCGGCGTCGACCCCTGGCACCGCGCGCACGAAGCGCGTGTCGTATTCACCGGGGGTCTGGCTTCGAAGCTGCGACTCCAATGCATCATGCACAACGCCGGGCGCTTCCATTGCCATAAGGCTGACCGGCACAACCCGGCGCGGCCCCAAGGTGACACCGCCCACCAACCCTTCGTCGATCACATGCACCTCGCTGTCGCCGCCAAGGCCCGTCGTGCGCATCGCCACCGCTTCAACCATGGTGCGCCATGGGCCAACCTGCGCACCAGCCGGGTCAATCGCAGGCCGCCCGCCGCGCAGCACCGCCACATCTGTGGTCGTGCCACCAATATCCGACACTAGGGCGTGATCCGCCCCGGTCATCCAGCGCGCGCCCACGATCGACGCCGCAGGTCCGCTCAGGATCGTCTCAATGGGCCGCTCCCGTGCCTGCGCCGCCGAGATCAGCGCGCCATCCCCCCGCACCACCATCAGCGGGGCGTCGATGCCCAGCTCGGTCAGCTTGCCCTCGGCCTTTTCGATCAGCCGCGCGATCATCCCGATCAGCCGGGCGTTCAGCAATGCTGTCAATGCCCGCTTCGGCCCGTTCAGCTTGGCCGACAGGTGGTGCGAGCATGACACCGGTCGTCCAGTTGCGGCACGGATCATTTCGGAAACTTCCAGTTCATGCGCCGGATTTCGGGTGGCAAATTGCGACGCAACGGCATAGGCGGAAATGCCCAAATCAGTCTCTAACCAGGCTGAAAGCGTATCTTTGCCCAGCGCCACCGTCTGACCGCCTGCATGGTTATGACCCCCGGCGATCACCAGCGCCGGATCACCGCCCAGCGCTTCGCGCAATCCGTGCGCCTCAAGATCGCGTTCGCGAAACCCGATATAGACCAGCCCGACGCGCCCGCCCTGGCCCTCGACCAGCGCATTGGTCGCCAAGGTCGTTGAAAGTGACGCCATTCCGATCTCGCTCACATCCGCGCCGCTGGACTGCAACACTGCTGCAATCGCTTCGCCAATCCCCACCGCCAGATCATGCCGCGTGGTCAGAGCCTTGGCGCTGGCGATCACATCCCGTTCGTCACGGATAAGCACCGCATCGGTATATGTCCCGCCGGTATCGACCCCCAAAAGCAACGCCATGCGCCTTATCCTTTTCCTATTCCGATCATGGGGTTTAGCGGGTTTTTCCGATCACGCCAGCCCGTTTGCGGCAGATTTCAGTCGCTGCGTCGCCCAGCGGGCCGCATCCGCCACCGTGGCATCCGCATCGTCGCACAGCCCCTGCGCCACCGGCAACAGCGCCGCGTCATCCGAATTTCCAATCGCATAAAGCACATTGCGGACGAACCGGTTCCGCCCAATCCGCTTGATCGGGCTGCCTGAGAAAAACGCCCGGAACGCCGTATCGTCGAGAATTGCCAGCTCTGCCAGCTTCGGCGCCATCAGATCATCGCGCGCATGGTATTTCACCTCGCGTGCGGCAACTGCAAACTTGTTCCAGGGACAAGCCGCCAGGCAATCATCGCAGCCATAAATCCGGTTGCCCATCAACCCCCGCAGATCTTCCTCTACCGGTCCGTGATGTTCGATTGTCAGATACGAGATGCAGCGCCGCGCGTCCAACTGGTAAGGCGCGGGAAACGCGTTAGTCGGGCAGACTTCCAGACAGGACCGGCAATTGCCACAATGATCGTTTTCTGCTGGATCAGTCTCGATTTTTAAGGTCGTGAAGACCGAGCCGATAAAGAACCAGCTGCCCAGGTCGCGGCTGACCAGATTGGTGTGTTTGCCCTGCCAGCCCAACCCTGCCGCCTGCCCCAGCGGCTTTTCCGGCACAGGCGCCGTATCGACAAACACCTTCACCTCACCACCCGCCTGATCAATCAGCCAGCGCGCCAACCGCTTCAGCCGTTTCTTGACTGTATCATGGTAATCGCGGTTGCGGGCATAGACCGAAATCGTACCCACATCAGCCTCTGACAGCGTCACCGTCGGATCGGCCTCGGGCGTGTAACTCTCGCCCAGCATGATGACCGAACGCGCATCCGGCCAAAGCACCTGCGGCGCACCACGCCAATGCGTGCGTTCTGCCAGCCATCCCATCTGCCCGTGATAGCCTTTGTCCAGAAACGCCGCCAACCGGTCAGGCATCTGGGGCACATCCCAGGGCCGGCACACCCGCGCCAGGTCAAATCCTTCGGCCTGCGCCTGCGCTACCAGCTTTTGCTTCAACTCATCCATGATCGAACTGTGCCCAAAAGGCAGGGCGCACGCCAGCGCGGATCAGAAATCCAGATCGGCATAATGCGCAGGTGGCGGAAAGCCCGAAACCTGATCCGCCAAAATCCCCCGGAACGCCGGGCGCGATTTTATCTTGGCGTACCAGTCCTTTACCGCGTCGCTACGGTTCCAATCCACATCGCTGATATAATCCAGACAGCTCAGATGCGCGGCGGCGGCGAAATCCGCCAGCGTCATCGTGTCACCGGCCAACCAGCGGCGATGATCCAGAATCCACGTCATGTAATCCAGATGATATTTGATCGCCTTGGCACCCTGCTTGATATTGCCGCTATCGGGATAGCCCTGGCCCATCACCTTTTTGTTGACCCGCTCATAGAGCAGTTTCGACGTCACCTCGTGATGAAACTTGTCATCGAACCATGCCACCAGCCGACGCACCTCGTAGCGCGCATCGGCGCCGCGCGGCATCAAGGCAGGCTCGGGGTATTTCTCTTCGAGGTATTCGCAGATCGGCGTGCTTTCGGCCATGGTCTTGCCGTCGATCCGCAGGATCGGCACCTTGCCCGCCGGGTTCCGGCGCAGGAAATCCGGGTCCGCCTCCCAATACCGTTCCTCGGCCAGCTCGCATTCGATCTTCTTCTCGGCAAGGCACAGGCGCACCTTGCGGCAAAAGGGAGAAAGCGGGACGTGGAAAAGCTTGGCCATATATCAATCTAACCTTTGGGTGGGGCTGGCTGCCCCTCAATGCCCGGAACCGGCATGTTTTTCAATCCTCGAAACAGTTTGCACGACCGTCGCGGCGAATGGTAGCCGCCCCATCCAGGATGCGCGCCGACCGCTTGCGCAAACTGCTGCTGGGTTTGCTCGCCGACCGTCCCTTGGGGTCGGGCAGCACCGCCGCCAGCCGCGCCGCCTGCACATCGCTCAGCGCATCCGGGCTGACGCCAAAATAGTGATGCGAGGCCGCCTCGATGCCAAACACCCCTTCGTCGAACTCGGCCACGTTCAGATAGACCTCGACAATCCGCCGCTTGGGCCAGATCAGCTCGACCAGCGGCGTGATCACCGCCTCCAGCGCCTTGCGCGGCCAGCTGCGCCCGTGCCACAGGTAGACATTCTTGACCACCTGCTGGCTAAGCGTCGATGCCCCGCGCCCCGAACCTTCTTCGATCGCGGTGCGGATGGCCGACATATCGAACCCCCAATGGGCACAGAAATTCGCGTCCTCCGCCGCCACTAGCGATCGCGCCATGACCGGTGCGACATCATCCAGCGAAACCCAGATATGGTCGATCTTGCCCAGGCGCCGTGCCTCTTGATTCATGTAGAACGTGTCAGGCGGATCGACCTCTCGCTGAACAGCCACCACGCCGATGATGACCGCCACACAGATCAGTCCAAACCGCACAAGCCAGCGCCGCACCCAGGCCAGTGGCCTGAACCGGGGCGTCGATTTTGCCGATTTTTTTGTGGTCTTGCGCTTTGCCATACTGGCCCAGCTATAGCGCGGGCCTGCGCAACGCAAAAGCGGATTTACACGCCGGAAAAGAACCGCGTCAGTTCAGCAACGCCGCCTCGAATTGCCGGGCCACCGGACGCGCCGTCACCCATATGTCCGACGCCTTCTCGGCCAAATCGGGGAATAACCGGTCAATCTCGGCACGGGTATCCTGATCTGCCTGATTGGCCGCATAGCCGGGGAAATAACTTTCCGAAGGAATGCCCGCGGCCCAGACGATCTGATGCTGATCAAAGAGCAGGTGAAAATATTCAACATCCTCCCCCGGGCAGATCCTGATCGTATCGTCGTTGCACATGTGCTTGGCCGCGACCAGCACCTGTTCGACACCGAAAAACAGCTCGGCACGCCAATCGCCAATCAGTATCCGGTGCTGCTGCGACACCAGAAGGTCGGCATTGTTGCCCAGCGCGCCCTTGGCGATGTGCACCGGTGCATTGCGACCAGTGGCCGGGAAAGTCTTGCAGCTGACCAGCAACAGGGGTTGCGGCCCATTATCCAGTGTCAGAACCAGATCGCCGGGCTTCAGATCTTCGATCAACCGGTCGCCATCGGGCGTCGCAATCAGCGTGCCACGGGTGAAACAGGGCGGACCGAAACTTCCGACCGGTATCTGTGTACTTGAATTCACGAAGGTCGAGCTGATGAAAGTTGCGTCTTCCAACACCGTGCCGTCGGTCGGGGTGAACACCGCAGGCCCGCCCGAGACATAGAAGGTCACGCCGGTGATGGTGACGTTGACGCCCCCCATGGTCACGGTAATCGTGTCGCCCACCCAGACGCGGGTGATCGTCAGCCCGTTGAACGTGTCGCCATTGCTGGTGTCGATGATTCCATCATCATTCTGGTCGATGAAATCGAAATTCTGCTTGGTCAGCGCCGTGCCGCCCGCAGGCGGATTGCCCGGGTCCATTACGAAAAACTGGTCGTTATAGGTCGTTGGCATTCGGCAGCCCCGCACAAAGTTACGCGTTACTCATGCCGGTACAGTCCGGCCAAAACCTGCCTGAATTGCGGCAGGTTCTGGGTTTTTACTGAATATTCCCCACAATTTTACGGGGAATTTTCCTATTCTGCCGGCACAGCCTGATCTTCGACACCTAGCGGCGCGGGCAGTTTGTCCAGCATTTCGATGGGGCACACCTGCAGGAAATTCACCTTTTCAACATCCCAGTATTGCAGCAGTTTCTGCGCCTTCGCACTGCCGGTTTCGGCCGCATGACGCTCGATCAGCTCTTCCAGCTCATCCATCCAGTGACCCTCTGCCACCGGGCAGGTCACCAGCGTTTCCGCGTTGATCAGTTTATCCGCGCGCCCGTCAGGATCGTAAAGATACGCCATCCCGCCGGTCATGCCCGCACCGAAATTGGCCCCGATCGACCCCAGAATCACCGCGACCCCGCCGGTCATGTATTCACAACCATTGCTGCCGCAGCCTTCGATCACCACTTTCGCGCCGCTGTTGCGCACGCCAAAGCGTTCACCGGCCCGGCCCGCCGCAAACAGGAAACCATCCGTGGCCCCATAAAGCACGGTATTGCCGATGATCGTGTTCTCGGACGCCTCCAGCGGGCTGGCCATTGGCGGACGCACCACGATGGTACCGCCGCTCAGGCCCTTGCCGACATAATCGTTGGCGTCGCCCGCAACCTCCAGCTTCAGACCCGGCGCCGCGAAAGCCCCCAGCGATTGCCCGGCACTGCCCGCCAGTTTCACCGTCAGGTGATTGGGCTGAAGCGCGTTGTTCATGCCGAAATTCCGCACGATATGGCTTGAAAGCCGCGTACCCACCGTCCGGTCGGTATTCTGCACCGCATAGGAAAGCTGCATCTTCTCGCCATCCTCCAGGAACCGCTGCGCATCCCTTACAATCTCGGCATCCAGCGTTTCGGGCACATCGTTGCGCGGGCGCGTGCGGTCATAGACAATGTCCGCCGCACCATCGACGGTGATCAGCATCGGGTTCAAATCCAGATCATCCAGATGCGCCGACCCACGGCTGACCTGGGTCAACAGATCGGCCCGGCCAATCACATCATCCAATGACCGCGCGCCGATGCTGGCCAGAACCTCGCGCACTTCCTGCGCATAGAATGTGATCAGGTTCACCACCTTGTCGGCATTGCCGGTGAACTTGCCGCGCAGCGCCTCGTCCTGGGTACAGACCCCCACGGGGCAGGTATTGCTCTGGCACTGCCGCACCATGATACAGCCCATCGCGATCAGGGCCGCAGTACCGATGCCGTATTCCTCGGCCCCCATCATCGCCGCCATCACGATATCGCGGCCCGTCCGCAGGCCCCCGTCCGTGCGCAGCGTGATCCGGTCCCGAAGGTTGTTCATGCTCAAGACCTGATGCGCCTCGGTCAGGCCCATCTCCCACGGCAGACCGGCATATTTGATGCTGGTCGCGGGGCTGGCACCCGTGCCGCCGTTATGGCCACTGATCAGAATCACATCTGCCTTGGCCTTGGCCACACCGGCGGCAATCGTGCCTACGCCCGATTGTGCCACCAGCTTCACCGTCACCTTGGCGCGCGGGTTGATCTGCTTGAGGTCATAGATCAGCTGCGCCAGATCCTCGATACTGTAAATATCGTGATGCGGCGGCGGGCTGATCAGCGTCACGCCCTTGGTCGAATGCCGCAAACGCGCGATCAGCTCGGTCACTTTCATGCCGGGCAATTGACCGCCCTCACCGGGTTTCGCACCCTGCGCCACCTTGATCTCCAGCTCTTCGCACTGGTTCAGGTATTCCGCCGTGACGCCAAAGCGCCCGCTGGCCACCTGCTTGATCTTGGCGCTTGGGTTGTCGCCATTGGGTTCCGGCACGAAATGCGCCGGATCTTCGCCACCTTCGCCGCTGTCGCTGCGCGCCCCGATCCGGTTCATCGCCACGTTCAGGGTCTTGTGCGCCTCAGGGCTCAGCGCTCCCAGCGACATCCCCGGCGTGACAAACCGCTTGCGGATCGCGGTCACGCTTTCCACATCATCGACCGAAATCGCATCCCCCATCGGCTTGATCGCCATCAGGTCACGGATATGAATCGGCGGGGCCGCTTGCATCGCCGCCGAATACCGCTTCCACAGCTCATAGCTCGAATTGTTGCAGGCCATCTGCATCATGTGCATGGTTTGCGCGCCCCAGGCATGGGTCTCGCCACTTTTGCGCGCCTTGTAGAACCCGCCGATCGGCAGCACATCCTGACCCCGCGCGTAAGCCTGATCATGCACCTCTTCCAGCTTGGTCTGGATACCACTCACACCGATACCCGAAATCCGGCTGACCAACCCGGGGAAAAACTCGGCGCACATCGCCCGACTCAGACCAATCGCCTCGAAATTGAGGCCCCCGCGATAGGAGGACACGACCGAAATGCCCATCTTGGACATGATCTTGAGAAGACCCTGGTCGATCGCGCTGCGATACCGTGCCACGGCTTCGGTCAGGTTCCCCTCCAGCAGCCCACGGTCGATCCGGTCGGCCAGGCTGTCCTCGGCCAGATAGGCGTTGACCACGGTTGCGCCGGCACCGATCAGAACCGCAAAATAATGCGGGTCGATACATTCCGCCGACCGCACGTTGAGCGAACAGAAAGTTCGCAGACCCTTGCGTGTCAGATGGGAATGTACCGCGCTGGTCGCCAGGATCATCGGCATGCCGATCCGGTCCTCTCCCACACCCCGATCCGTCAGCACCAGGTGCCCGGCACCACTGCGCACCGCATCCTCGGCCTCGGCCCGAATGCGAGCCAATCCCGCCTGCAAAGCGCCTTTTCCCTTCTCGAAGATGCAATCGATATCGGCCACATCCGCATTGAACAGCGTCATCAACGCATCCCATTGCGCGTTGCCGACAAACGGGCTGTCCAGCACCAAAATCTCGGTCTGGCTGCTGCTTTCATCCAAGACGTTCTTCAGGTTACCGAACCGCGTCTTCAGGCTCATCACCCGCGCCTCGCGCAGGCTGTCAATCGGCGGGTTGGTGACCTGGCTGAAATTCTGCCGGAAATAATGGCTCAGCGGCCGGTACCCCTTGGACAGCACCGCCGAAGGTGTATCGTCGCCCATGCTGGCAATCGCCTCTTTGCCGTCCTCGCCCATCGGCGCCAGAATTTGCTCCAGCTCTTCAATCGTGTAGCCCGCAGCGATCTGACGGCGGCGCAGCTCGGCCCCGGTATGGATCGGCGCCTCAGTCACGACCGCCAGATCATCGTCCAGCTCGTTGATCTTGCCGACCCATTCGCTAAAGGGCAGCGCGCGCGCCAGCTTGTCCTTGATCTCGGTGTCGCGGAAAAGCTTGCCCTTCTTCATGTCCACAGCCAGCATCTGGCCCGGCCCCAGCGCGCCCTTGGCCTTCACCGATGCCTCGTCAATCGGCACCATTCCGGCCTCGGACCCGGCGATCACCAGCCCGTCGCCAGTGACGACATAGCGCATCGGGCGCAACCCATTCCGGTCCAGCCCCGCGCACACCCAGCGCCCGTCTGTCATCGCCAGCGCGGCGGGGCCGTCCCACGGCTCCATGACCGAGTTGCAATAGGAATACATGTCGCGCCAGGCCTGCGGCAACTCCTCGGCCTGTTTCGACCACGATTCCGGCACCAGCATGGTTTTGGCCATCGGCGCGCTCCGCCCGGCCCGCACCAGAACCTCGAAAACAGAGTCTAATGCAGCCGAATCCGACGATCCGCCCGCCACGATCGGTTTGATATCTTCGGCCATGTCACCAAAGGCGGCACTGGCCATCCGGATTTCGTGGCTTTTCAGCCAGTTCAGATTGCCCTTGAGCGTATTGATCTCGCCATTATGCGCCAGCATCCGGAACGGCTGCGCCAGCCACCATTGCGGAAAGGTGTTGGTGGAATAGCGCTGATGATAGATCGCAAAGGCGGATTTAAACCGCTCATCCATCAGATCGGGGTAGAACACCGCCACCTGCTCGGCCAGCATCATGCCCTTGTAGATGATCGACCGGCAGGAAAGCGAGGCGATATAAAGCCCGCTGATCCCCGCCGCGATGGCGGCCTTTTCGATCCGGCGGCGAATGACATAAAGCTCGCGCTCAAACGTATCCTCATCCACACCCTTGGCGTTGGAAATCAGGATCTGCTCGATCTCGGGGCGGGTTGCATTGGCCTTTTCGCCCAGACAGGTCACATCGACCGGCACATGCCGCCAGCCATAGATATAGTGTCCCATGCGCAGCACTTCGGTTTCGACGATGGTCCGGCAGGTTTCCTGCGCACCGAAATCCGTGCGCGGCAGAAACACTTGACCGACCGCGACCAGTTGATCCTGCCGTGGCTCATGCCCGGTCCGGCGGATCTGGTCATAAAAGAATGGCACCGGGATCTGCACATGAATGCCCGCGCCATCGCCGGTCTTGCCATCGGCATCCACCGCGCCCCGGTGCCAGATCGCTTTCAGCGCATCAATGCCCGCATCCACCACCTGACGGCTGGGCTTGCCATTGACCGCAACAACCAGGCCAACACCGCAGGAAGAATGCTCTTCTTCCTCTGAATACATCCCGTTTTCGGCCATGTATTTGCGTTTGGCTTCTTCGCCCCGCACCCATTCGGCATCATATTTGGTCATTGGTGTCCTCCATCCGTGGGCTTGGCAAAAATCGCCTCTGCTTCGGCCTGCGTCTTCTTTTCGGTCTCACCGGCAAAGGCATAGCCCGCCGGTTTATGGTCAATGAAAATTTCACTTGTCAGCTTCAGATCGCCCAGATCGTCAAGCGCCCCGGCACAAAGGCCAAAGAACCCGTCGCCGTCACCCAGCTTGCCGCTCGTGCGCCAAAACAGGCCCGAGCCACAGATGCGGCAAAAACTCCGCTCGGCCCAGTCTGACGATTTGTAGATCTGGATGTTTTCTTCGCCCTGCCATTCGATCTGGTCCGGGTTCACGTCCACACCCAACTCGATCCCGCCGCTGAACTTGCGGCACATGCTGCAATGGCAGACATCTATGTGGTCCGGTCGCTGATGCAGGGTGAACCGCACCGCGCCGCACAGGCATCCACCGGTCATCTGTCGCCCTCCGGCGCAAAAGCCGCTTCGCATTCCGCGGTTGTCATCCTGCGGTGATCTCCGGCCAGCGCATATCCCTCTGGGGTCTGATCGGCAAAAAATTCCAGCTTCAGCGGCGCAGCCGCCGCATTGTCGAAAAGACCCGCCGAGATGTGCCGTTGTCCGTCCGCAACCGTGCCGTACCAAAGCGTCGATCCGCAGGTCTCGCAAAACCCCCGTTCAGCCCAGTCCGACGACCGGAAGGATTTTGCCGGGCCATCGAACTCGACGCTGCCGGGGTCGGTTGCCAGGGACATGTACATCGAACTGGTGTGACGCCGGCACATGTCGCAATGGCACGCGCGCACGATCGGCTTGGTGACGGTTGCCGTCACTGTCACTGCGCCACAAAGGCACCTGCCGTTGATCTCGCGTGTCTCGGTCATGTTAACCGTTCCTTCATCCTCCGGGTCAGCGCCTCTGACCTGTCATATTTTGTTAACCGCACCGTGCGCTCCCGACGCGCCGAAACGGCCAGAGTTGCAACAATCTGCGTACACAATTGCAACTGTTGTAACTCTTCCCTACTCGGCGGCGACCGCCTCGGCGGCATTCAGATAGTCCAGAACCGCATCCGCAGTGTCGCGCCCGTCCCGGATCGCCCACACCACCAATGAGGCCCCGCGCACGATATCTCCCACGGCAAAAACCCCATCCATGGCGGTGCGTCCGGTGGTGTATTCCGCCCGGATCGTACCCCAGCTTGTCACCTCTAAATCTTCTTGATTCCAAAGGGTTGGCAGATCTTCGGGTTCGAACCCAAGCGCCTTGATCACCAGATCGGCGGGTTCTTCGGTGATGGCGCCCTCGATCTCTTCAGGTGTCTGGCGGCCACTGACATCAGGCGCGCCCAGACGCATCTGCTGCACCATCACACCCTTGACCGGATCGCCGACAAAGCCTTTTGGCGCGCTAAGCCACTGAAAGATAACGCCCTCTTCTTCGGCATTATTCACTTCGCGCTGACTGCCCGGCATGTTTTCCCGGTCTCGACGATACAGACATTTGACCGATTTCGCGCCCTGCCGAACTGCTGTGCGGACACAATCCATAGCGGTATCACCCCCGCCAACCACCACAACTTGTTTACCTTCGGCGTTCAGCTCTCCGTTATCGAATTCAGGCACAGCATCGCCAAAGCTCAGCCGGTTGCTGGCGGTCAGATAATCAATCGCGCGCACGATACCTTGCGCACCCGATCCCGGGCCTTGCAGATCGCGTGATTTATAGACCCCGGTCGCGATGATTAAGGCATTGTGTTTATTGCGTAAATCATCAAATTGAATGTCTTCGCCAACATTGCAGTTCATTACGAACTCGACACCGCTTTTCTCCAGCAGCTCAATCCGGCGCAAGACCACATCCTTTTCCAGCTTGAAGCCGGGGATGCCATAGGTCAGCAATCCACCACCGCGGTCATAGCGGTCATAAACGACAACCTGTACACCTGCTGATCGCAATATGTCCGCCGCCGCAAGGCCGCCGGGCCCGGCACCAATTATCCCAACAGATTCAATGCGTTCCTGCCTGGGCATGGTTGGCTCAACCCACCCCTCGTCCCAGGCGGTATCGGTAATGTATTTCTCGACCGACCCAATCGTAACCGTCCCATGCCCCGATTGTTCGATCACGCAATTACCTTCGCACAGCCGGTCCTGCGGGCAAATCCGCCCGCAAATCTCGGGAAATGTATTGGTGGCCTGACTCAGCTCATAGGCTTCTTTCAATCGCCCTTCGGCCGTCATCCGCAACCAGTCGGGAATGTTGTTGTGCAAAGGGCAATGCGACTGGCAATAAGGCACGCCACACTGGCTGCACCGCCCCGCCTGTTCCTGCGCTTTTGCCGCCGCATATTCGGCATAAATTTCCTGGAAATCCTTGTTTCGCTCTTCTGCCGCCCGCTTTTCGGGCATGTCGCGTTCAACGGACACGAATTTCAACATCGGTTGCTTCGCCACGGCATTTACTCCAGATTCTCTCGGATGCCGGACCTGTCTAATGGAAACATTGAGCAAAATAAAGTCATAAAGAGTTACCTATTATTAATTATTCCTCACCCAACCGTGCGCACAGGCAGCAATTCGCCAAGAAATTAAATCCGAATCGGACTTAAATACGATCTTCCCTCTGAATCTCAATGGTTTATAGCTTTCCCCGAGGGAATAGCAGGACCCACAGGATGACATTCTTCCATCTGTTTCTGGTCGCCGTCGTGCAGGGCCTGACCGAGTTTTTGCCGGTTTCGTCATCAGGGCACCTGATTCTGTTGCCCCATCTTACGGGACATGAAGATCAGGGCGTTGCAGTTGATGTTGCCGTACACGTTGGCACGCTATTTGCGGTCATCATCTACTTTTGGACCGATGTGCGCCTCGCGATCAGCGGCCTGCCTCGACTGGTGCTTGGCCGGGCCGATACTGACGGCGCACGCCTTGCGCTGTTGCTTCTCATCGCCTCCGTACCGGTGATCGCCTTTGGCCTGATCCTCAAGCTCACCGGTCTTTATGAGGAACTCAGATCCATCAAGACCATTGGCTGGGCAATGCTTGTCTTTGGCGTCCTGCTCTATTGGGCAGACCAGAACGGTCAGACCGACAAGAACGCGAAAGACTGGACCATTTCCGATGCGATGACGATGGGAGTATGGCAGGCCATCGCGCTCATTCCCGGCACATCGCGTTCAGGCATCACCATCACCGGCGCGCGTTTTCTGGGTTACAATCGTGCTGACGCAGCAAAACTTGCGATGTTGATGTCAATCCCGACAATCATTGCAAGCGGTGTTTTTCTTGGCGGAAAGGCCGCGCTGACAGCAGATACCGACTTACTCAACGACTGTGCTATCGCTGCGGCACTCGCCTTTGTCGCCGCCATGCTGGCGCTCAGCCTGATGATGCGTTTGCTCAAGAGCGTCAGTTATACGCCTTACGTGCTTTATCGTATCGCACTTGGCGGCCTGTTGCTGTTCTTCGCCTATAGCTGATCAGGCCCGCAGGTTTTCAGCCGATTCCTTGATTGCCTCATATTGTCCAGCAGGACGGAAACGCCATAGGTAATCAGGCAAAACGGCTTCGGTCGCAACCGGTTCAATCCCCAGATCGGCAAAGCCCTTGGCGCCATCGGCCACAACATTATCCACCCGCAGGTTTTTCACCTGATCCCGGGTGAGCTGTGGCGGTATAATCCCAAGCGAGATGATCTGCACCAGCTCCATCACACCCGCCATGATATTGGCAATCCAGAACGGAATGTTCGCGATAAGACGACGACGCCGAATAACACCCAGCATTTGCTGCATTAATTCCCGGAAAGTATTCACATCCGGTCCGCCCAATTCATAGATACCGGACGCAGCATCGCCCTTAATGCCCATTTCGGCCGCTTTTGCCACGTCGTCTACATAAACAGTCTGAAACTTCGTCTCTCCTCCCACAACAGGCAGAATTGGCCCCAGGCGGGTCATCGATGCGAAGCGATTGAAGAACCCATCTTCTGGGCCGAAAATCACAGATGGGCGCAGGATCACGGCGGTCGGGAAATGTTCAAGAATGCCCTGCTCACCCTCTGCCTTGGTGCGCGCATAAATACTGGAGGATTCAAGATCTGCGCCAATGGCCGAGACATGCACCAGCCGTCCCACACCTTCTTCAGCGGCAAGGCGGGCAATCCGTTCGGCCCCTTCATGCTGCACTGCATCAAAGTTATTGCGCCCCTTGCGATCAAACGTGCCGACGCAGTTCACCACAGCATCCGCACCCTGCATGACCGCCCTGACGCTATCGTCGTCGCGAATGTTGCAAAAAAGAGGCTCAACCTGCCCGACAACACCATAGGGTTTGACATGCATCGCTTCATTCGGACGCCGGACGGCGACACGTACCCGCCAGCCCGCCTTGGCCATGCGTCGCGCGATATATCGCCCAACGAACCCTGATCCGCCATAGATGGTGACAAGCTTGGACATAAGACGCCTCCGGGCTGAAAACTCCGACACTTCTTCCTACTCCCCTACGCGGGTTTCGACAAGTTGATAGGTGACAAGCAATAATCCAAAAATCTCCGTTGACTCCATCTGGGCGCAGAGTTAAACGCCAGCCTTACGACACCTGCCCAGGTGGCGGAATGGTAGACGCGCTAGCTTCAGGTGCTAGTGTCCGTATGGACGTGGAGGTTCGAGTCCTCTCCTGGGCACCAACCAATCATATAGCATATTGGTTTTGCTACAGCTTTTGGCCGCTGCTAGTGAGCACCTTCAGACACGAAATCCAAAAGCGTATTCACCGGGTCAGGCTTTATTCTGTCTCTGCGATGACCTGATCGGATTCTGGCACGTTGAAAGTCGACCACGTGTCGTCGCGTGATGGCGAGGGTGGTGTTTCGCAAGACTTCTTGTGCATGTTCACTTTGGCAATGAAATTCGCCGAGATCGGTGCGGTGACAAATAGAAACGCCATGATCAGCAATTCATGCATCGAACCTTCGCCGTAGATATACGAATGTATCATCGAGGCCAGCAAAAGCGCGCCGACGCCAACGGTCCCCACCTTTGTCGGTGCGTGAAGACGGGTCATCGAGTCGTTAAATTTCAACAGACCGATTGACCCCACAAGCGAGAAGATGGCGCCCACCAGCAGCCAGAACGCAACAAATAGGGTGGCGATGATTTCCAGGGTCATTCGATGATATCCCCTCGTAATACAAAGCGCGCATAGGCGACGGTCGACACGAAACCCAGCATGGCGATGATCATCGACGCCTCGAAATAGATGCGCGTTCCCTGGGTAATGCCCAAAAGGACAATCAAACCGATAGCGTTCACGACCATTGTATCCAGCGCCAGTATCCGGTCACCCGTATCGGGCCCGACGACAAGCCGGATCATGGCCATGATTTGCGCCAGCGCGATTGAAACAAATGCGATGATCAAGGAGATATTCATAAAATCGGCGGCAAGGCTCATACGAAAATTCCTTTCAGGCGACGCTCGTACCGCTCCTTGATCTGGTCGCGGATTTCATCGGGATCAGGGGCATCGAGTGCGTGAACCAGCAGGCTATGACCTTCATCCGACAAATCCGCCGACACCGTTCCGGGGGTCAGCGTTATCGTTCCAGCAAGGATCGTGATGGCTTCGGGCTGTTTCAGCTCAAGTGGAACGACCACCCAGGCCGGGCGCAGCTTAGAGTTCGGCCGTGTCAGCACGATCCAAGCAACCTGCACATTGGCGACTAGAATGTCCCATAGCACCAGCAGCATGTAAGGGATCATACGTGTCAGACGAAAAGCGCGCGGTCGGTCCGGCCACCAGACGACCGTCACACGCGGAATAATGATGCCAAGGATCAGGCCAAACACAACCATCCCAGAGGTGACACTATTTTGCAGCAGCACCCAGACCACGGTCAGAAGCAACGTGAGAAAGGGGTGCGGCAACAGCCAATGATATGCTCTGATCATCTTAATGTGCCTCCGCTTTGCCGTCGCTGAGTTTGCCGGGCGTTTCCAGCACCGTCGAGACATAACGATCTGGATTAAAGAGCTGCGTTGCCATTTCGGCCATATATTTATGGACCTGTCCGGCAAATACCGTGTGCGCGATCAACAGGCTCAACAAACCGCCGACGGCGACGTAAGAGAGGCCGTTTGGACGTGCGGCACGCGACTCGGGCTCTGGGTGTTCAACGCTTGTCGATTTCCAGAAGACCGTGCTGCCCGCGCGCGCAAATCCTACTACGCCGATCAGACTGGAGCTAAGCACTATAACCCACGTCCATGACATCAACGGCGAGGTGAAAGCCGCATCGAGTATCAGCAGCTTTCCAACAAAGCCCGAAAGCGGCGGAAGGCCTGTCATGGCAATCGCGCCGGTAAAAAAGAGCGCAGCTGTCAACGCAGCGCCGGAAACCGGTGGCATTGTTGTCAGCTGCAGGCTGTCACGGCCCGCGCGAGTCAGGTCTACGATCAGGAACAGCGCTGCTGCCGCCAGGGTAGAATGCACGATGTAGTAAAGCGCGGCAGCGATGCTGACCGGTGTAAACATCGAAATCGCAACCATCACCATGCCCATCGAACCGATCACTGCAAAGGCTACCAAACGGTCGAGCTTGCGCGCGGCAAGAACACCCACCATGCCAATCGCCAACGAAATCAGCGCGGCCGGTAACAACCAAAGCCCGTGAAGCCCCGCTGTGACTTCCAGGTCGGGTGAAAAGATCATGGTATAGACGCGAATGATCGCGTAGGCACCAACCTTGGTCATAATGGCGAAAAGCGCAGCAACCGGTGCAGGGGCCTCTGCATAACTGGATGGCAACCAGAAATGCAGCGGCACCAGCGCAGCCTTGATTGCAAAAACCAGGAGCAACAGAACCGACGCGATGCGAATGCCCACGCTTGCGGCAGGATCAATTAACCGAACTCTCTCGGCCAGATCCGCCATGTTGAGCGTCCCGGTTTCGGCGTAAATCGCTCCCAAGGCAAATAGAAATAGGGTCGAGCCCAGCAGGTTGAACAGCACATATTGCACGCCTGCCCTCAGGCGTTCGTTACCTCCCGAATGGATCATCAACCCATAGGACGCGATCAGAAGCACTTCGAAAAAGACGAAAAGATTGAAAAGGTCACCGGTCAGAAAGGCGCCCATGATACCCATCAACTGGAATTGAAACAGTGCATGAAAATGCCGCCCACGATCATCCCAGCCCGATCCGATCGCATAAAGCAGCACAAAAAATGCCAACACTGCCGTCAGGAGAATCATCAGCGTCGACAGCCGGTCGCCGACTACGACAATGCCAAAAGGCGCGGCCCAATCACTCAGCCGATAAAGAATTACTGTCCCGTCCGAAGTCTGCCAGGCAAGACCTGCCGCGATGGCAATCAACGCCATAACGCCAACAACGGAAAATACTCGCTGAATACCGATGTGGTAGCGCGCCGCCAGAACGATAAACGGGGCCAAAATCGCAGGAAGAACAACCGGCAGAATGATCCAATGAGTCATGCGGTATCCTCCGGCATGACATCTGCCGGTTCAGCAGGATCATCCACATGGTCATCGTCCGATCCCAGATATGCGCCAAGCGCGATCATCACGATCACCGCTGTCATGCCAAAAGAAATCACGATGGCTGTCAGCACCAGCGCTTGCGGCAACGGGTCGGTATACTGTTCGACACCCTTGATCAGGATGGGCGAGGCACCAACGGTCAGCCTGCCAGAGGCAAAGAGAAAAACGTTCACCGCATAGGTCAGCAATGAAATGCCCATGATCACCGGAAAGCTGCGCAAGCGCAGTACCAGATACAACCCGGCGGCAGTCAGGATGCCAATGGCAGATGCGACTAGCAATTCCATCTCACGGCTCCTCTTTCGTATTTTGTTGTGCAGGGTTGGGTGGCTCATCACGGGATGGGTCGATATCCATCGCATGTTCACTTTCGGCCATATGGGCGCGTCGCGCCAGCCGTGAGAAGCTTTCGAGCGACAACATGACAGCGCCGACAACTGCCAGGAAAACACCAAGGTCAAACGCAGCGGCTGTGGCCAGTTCGAATTTATCGAAGGGAGGGATACGGAAATATTCAAAATCCGATGTCAGGAAAGGCTTGCCAACAAACCATGACCCGATGCCTGTCAGGCCCGCAACCAGCACGCCTGCACCAATGATTCCGTGATATGGATACCGCAACCGCGCCGTGGTCCAGGCAAAGCCACTGGCCATATACTGCATCACCACCGCAATCGACACGATCAGACCGGCGATGAAACCGCCGCCCGGTTCGTTGTGGCCGCGCAGGAAGATATAAAAGCCCACCATCAGCGCCACCGGCATCATTACCCTTGTCAGGACAACCATCATCATCGGATGTCGGTCACCCGCACGGGGCTGATCAGGGGCGCGATTCAGCAACCGCGCACGCACCGGACCGGAAAGTAGCGTTTCCGTCAGCGCATAGATCAACAAGGCCGCGATTCCCAGCACGATGATTTCACCGAAGGTATCAAACCCCCGGAAATCGACGAGGATCACATTCACCACATTGGTACCACCGCCGCCTTTGTAGGAGTTGGCAAGATGGAATTCCGAAATCGGCGGCGAGACGAAATCGCGCAACAGATAGTGATAGGACATCGCCATCGTGGCCAGTCCACCCGCCAGAGCAATTGCACCATCGCGGGTGCGCCGCAGCACAGAGCTTTCCACCGGGGTTCGGTTGGGCAGGAAGTTAAGCGCCAGCAGAAGCAGGATAATTGTGACCACTTCGACCGTGATCTGCGTCATGGCAAGATCTGGTGCGCTGAAGAAGACAAAACCGACCGAGACCATCAGCCCTACGATCCCGATCAGGATCAACGACAAAAGCCGGTTTCGATGCAGGAAAACCAGCCCACATGTCGCCGCTACCAGCATCAGCCATCCAGCAATGGGAATTGGTCCAGCCGGTTGTATCGCGCGGGTCATCACACCGATCGTTCCCGTGCTCCAGGCGTGCAATCCGGCGGCAATCACTGTGACCGCCATGATCGCACCGTAGCGGGAAAAGGCACCGTCATGGATGGGCTGGATCAACCGCCGAGACAGCCCAACGGCGCCGGCTATGACACCCTTTTCGAAAATTGTTTTGGCTTCCGGGCGCGGCGCAGCGTCCCATACCCGCAGTGCGGGACGGTAAAGCGCCAACAGGATCAAACCGCCGACCGTGGCGGCCATCGACATGAAGAGCGCGGGAACCAACCCATGCCAGATTTTCAGATGCGCCTTGGGCATGGCAGCCGCGTCACCCAGAACCGCCTCGGTGACGAGACGCACGTAGGGTTCAGCCAAGAAAGGGGCCAGTCCGATGACGACCACCAGAATTATCAAAAGTGCCGGAGGCAACCACATGCCCGGGCCCGGATCGTGCGGTTTGGCGGGATAGTCATCGCGCACAGGCCCCAGGAACACGTGCCCTATGAAGCGAAAACAATATGCTGCCGAGAAGAGTGACCCCAAGATCGCCATCCCCGGTACCAGCCAGGGCATACCGAACAACACGGTGTGAGTTGTTTCCTCCAGCATCATCTCTTTTGACAGAAAGCCGTTGAGCAACGGAATACCTGCCATCGACAAGGCCGCGAGCGTGGCGATCACAAAGGTGACTGGCATCAAGGTGCGTAAGCCACCTAAGCGGCGAATATCGCGGGTATGTGCCTCATGGTCGATAATCCCAGCCGACATAAAGAGTGCTGCCTTGAAGGTCGCATGGTTCATAATGTGGAACACAGCCGCCATGGCCCCGAAGGCAGTGCCGGTGCCGAGGAGCATGGTAATCAACCCCAGATGGCTGACCGTTGAAAAGGCCAGAAGAGCCTTCAAATCGTGCTTGAAAAGGGCGATTACAGCACCCAGCACCATTGTGATCAAGCCTGCCGTAGTGACGATCATGAACCATTCCGGCGTACCGGACAGCACAGGCCACATCCTCGCCATCAGGAAAATCCCGGCCTTCACCATGGTGGCTGAGTGTAGGTAGGCCGATACGGGCGTCGGCGCGGCCATGGCATGCGGTAACCAGAAATGGAAAGGAAACTGCGCCGACTTGGTAAAGCAGCCCAGCAAGATCAATAGCAACGCGGGCAGGTAAAGCGGTGAATCTTGGATCAGCTCTCGATTCTCCAGGATTACACTCAGGTCATAGCTGCCCACGATACGGCCCAGGATCAGCATTCCACCGACCATAGCCAACCCGCCCATGCCGGTCACCGCCAGCGCCATCCGTGCGCCTTGCCGTCCTTCGGGCAGGTGTTTCCAGTAGCCGATCAACAGGAAAGATGACAGCGAGGTGAGTTCCCAGAAAATAAGCAATAACAGAATGTTATCGCTTAGGACAATACCCACCATCGCGCCCTGAAATAGCAGCAGATAGGTGAAAAACTCACCCATGTTGTCATCGCGTGAGAGGTAAAACCGCGCGTAGGTAATGATCAGCAATCCAATGCCAACGATCAGCGTGGCGAAGAAAAAGCCCAACCCGTCCAGCATTAATGTGAAATTGAGGCCTAGCAGCGGTAGCCAGTCAACACGCGCCTGAACCAGTTCGCCAGCAAGGACCGCTGGCAGGTTGGTTAACAGGCCGATGAAAGCGGCCAGAGAAACCATGAATGTGACACCGGCGCAGGCCTGCCGGCCTGCGGTATTCATCAGGCCCGGCAACAGCGCGCCCAGAAATGGTAATGCGACGACAAGGAAAAGTGACAAACGAACTCCTAGTCTAGGGGCCTGAAGGTTCTACTCTTTTTTGTTGTAATGTTTCCATTACCACAAGATAAATCTGTTCGCGTTGGTGCAGTGAAGCAGATTAACAGTCTGAATACAAATTTAGGTCAAATCAACTGATATCGGATTGAGATAGTCTAGCTAAGCCTCAATCTTATTCAATTTACGCACGACGCACGACTAGCAGGGATGCGTGAACGCATTGCACTTCTTCGAGCGCTACTCACAGACTGAGATAGAGTCATCGTCTATTATTTTATCAGGCTGAGCCGGAAGGTTAGGGCCTCGGAGTTTTTTTACATTTTGAGGTGGCTGGCGTTATTTTAAGAACAAAAGCAATGACCTATTTTTTGGCGACATTGATCAGGATAAACACCCAACCGGTTGCGAACTTTGTAAAATCAGAACCCGAAAGTTATGGAAGTGGGGTACCATGCGCATCAAAACGGTCCGCAACGCGATCAAGAGCGCGACGGCAATGTGCAATGTCTTTTGCGGCCCCAGCTTTCATTCGAAGTAATCCGGCAATGCGGCGCGGCAATGGATACCAGCGGTCAAGATCGAGACCACAGCGATCCAGAAGAGTGAGCGGTAGTGTTTGCACCGAGGTCACTTGATTCAGATAGGCCTGTGCGGCTGTGGCCCCGACCCAGGCATTACGATTCTTGCGAAACAACGTCTCTAGGTCGAGCGTGTAGAAGCCTCGTCCGCGCAGTAGACCTCGATAAAGCAGATGCGTCGCAAAGAAACCTGAAACGCTCGTAAGAAAGTGGAAGGCATTCCGCGGGTTAATCGACAGAATACAATCGTTCTGAGACACAAGCGGGCTCGGTCCAGCCCATTTTTCGCTGCGAAAGAAACTACCCGTACAGTTAACAATAATACTGTTCCTTGGAATTTTTGCGTTCGCCCCACCTCGTAATTTCATTTTTGGACCACATGAGCTGTCGACAACATCCATCAGATAATCTTGATGTGTTTCTTTCAGGCTGTTCTTGACCCTTTCGTATTCCTCTTCGGACTGGAGACCGTAAAGGAATACGCCATTTTCAGTATGCGGATCCGTTGAATATACGGTGCGCAAATGGGCAACTGTGTGTTCTTCGTTGTCACCATCGAATTGCAGCGCAATGTCGCGAAAAATGCGAGATGCCAACTCGCCAGAGGTCCAGCGTTTCAGGCCGGTTGGGATATATTTTGTCCGGTTGATGAAGTTAGTTCCACGTCCGCTGATAAGCGTAACTTGTCGCTTTGGGTCTGTGGCGAGCGTGGCGAGGATCGTGTCCATGCCGGTCTTCCCACCACCAACCACATAAACCGGTGCTCCGGGGTGTGCGTTCAATGTGGAATAGAGGTCCTGTGGAATGATCGAGACAATGTTCTGACTTGAGAGCTTTTGCGGCTCCGCGAGCGCGTAATCCAAGCCCGACGCATAAATTGCTCTTTTGGCGCGTACCGTTTTCGTATTTTTTTTCGTGCCATTGAGGTGGTAGGAAATTTCTGCCAATGGCCCTTGATCGGTTGTGATTTCCTCACAGTGCGTCACCGTATGACCAAAAGCGGTTGTTAACGCGACGCTCTGATCAATCTGGTCAAGAGAGGCAACAAGGTGGTCTCGAACTTCGTCCCGTGCAGCAAGATAGTCGCTTGGTTTCCGCCAATCCCACTTCATATCGCCAACAGTGAACATCGGGTGCGGTTGATGCAAACGGACATAATCATAGGCCGTGTTCCACATACCTCCTGCCGCTTCTTTTTGGTCAAGCAGCAGAACCTGGGCATCTTCAGGAAGGTAATCGGTAGCTGCATTAAGTGCATTCAATCCCGCAATCCCGGCACCGACAACTATAAGATCGTAAATCTCGCTCTGCGCTGAATTTTCCATTTTCATTTGCCTATCATCCAGCATTCGACACCACCTTGCTCGCCCTACGTCATCTTTTTCATATACACCCTGCAGAAACAGGGCAATTTTACTTGCAGTTACCTTTCTTGTCTTGGGCAGCTTTACCCATGCAATGCGGGTCGATGTTGGCAAGCCAAACTCTTGGGGACTAGTTTAGGGACGATATACGCCAAAAATCCCGGCTAATGAATTTCACTTTCTAAGCCCCAATTTGGAATCTGCACCGTCGCACGCGCTCGCTGCTGTTATGAAAGGCAAAACTTATATAGAGACAACTCTAACTTGAGTCCCGGAATAGAAACCTCTAGGCCTACCCAACCTCGATGCAATCCAAGTGCGGCAGCTAATTTGATGAACGATTATCGGTCAACATTTCTGAGTGATGCAGTCTTTGAAACTCCCAAATTCCAACCACAATCTGCATGGGCAGAAAATATTCCATTTATTTTTTGGTTGGTTTCACAACTAAAGCCGAAACGCTTTGTCGAATTGGGTACGCAAACCGGAATTTCCTATTTCGCAGTATGCCAAGCCGTGATCAGTCAGGATTTGGATTGCGAGTGCATTTCGGTCCACCCATCGGGAAGTGATGGTGATAACAGCCTAAAATCAAACGCGAATTTCCAGTCAATAAAACCCTATAACGAGGAAAATTATTCGGCGTTCTCCAAAGTTTTGCGCGTGCAATTTGAAAGCTTCATTGCGCAAGTTGACGATGGCTCCGTTGACCTTCTACAAATTGATGCCCGCCACGCGTTCGAAGATATCGAAACATTGTTCAAGTCCTGGCAATCGAAACTTTCCGACCGAGCGGTTGTGTTATTTCAAGGGATAACTGCGTCTGAGGCGGTGTCTGGAATCGGAACGCTCTGGAACGAACTTGAGAACACGTATCCCTCATTTAAATTCAATCACGGGCAAGGTTTGGGCCTTGTCGCGATCGGTGAAAATATTGTGCCTTCGTTGCAGGCTGTCGTGTCCGGAAATGAAGGCGTCTCTGGTAAAATCGTCCGCAGTTTTTTCAACTCGCTGGGACATAATCTTGCAGATCCTGAAAGCGCCGCAAGACTGCAAGAGGCCGCACATCAGATGTCAGATGAACGTGCCCGGATGCGTCAAAGTTCAGAGGTTGTCGTAAATCACAATGCGCTAGAAGTTGTGAAGCTGACCAATGAGCGTGAAGTGTTGGCTGCCAAGCTTCGGAGCGCGAATATTGATTTGGCCAAAGCCAGGAATCGGCCAATTCGACTTTTGCTCGATAAAATTGCCTATAAAACGCTTAAGAGCTTGTTGAAGGTGAGTTCAAATCTCCCGCAGCGTGCAACCCGGCGATTCAAAGAGTCCGCAAACAAACGCGATCCAAGACGGTCGATCAGGATTGCGGGCTATAACGCTTTCAAAAGCAAGTCAAAGCCTAAGACTGCTGTGGTTTTGTATGGCTCGTCCCGAAAATACGATCCCTCGAAACCGACTGTGATGATCGTTGATCACGACACTTCCGGTGCAGAGACCTCCTTGATTATTCTAAATATTGCGCAGGAATTGTCCAAAAAATATAATGTCGTAAGTATGTTTCTGCGGGCTGGTTTGCTAAGTGGCCGTTTAAGTGACGCGAGTGTTGCCACCGTCGAATTCAGCCGCCACGCACTTAGCCTGGACGACATTCAATCGGCAGTCAAAGAACTTCAGCAACAATTTGAGTTCGAATATGCAATCACCAACGCGGCCGTGTCGAGATATGTTCTTATGGCGCTGCAAGATGCAAATATTCCGTCGACCTCAATGATGCATGATTTTGCATCTGGATTGCTCCCGGTTACGACCGTTCCGGAAGTATTCTCCAACTCAGACTCCATTGTATTTTCATCAGAAGAAACACTTCGCGATGCAATTTCAGATGCTCTGTCACATGCGGGACTGGGGCGCCCTTCAAATGCCAGCGTTTTAAACCCTGGTCGGTTTGCACTATCCGATGATGACCTGACAAAGGAAGAACTCACCGAGGAAATTGCCTGGTTGGACAGTGTGTTGGGTCAACGTTCCGCCGACGGTGATACCTTTGTTGTGGTCGGCGCGGGTAATGTGGAATTACGTAAGGGTCTGGATCTTTTCATTAATGTCGCCCATCGCGCTGTCAATGGTCAGGCGGACGTAAATTTCCGCTTTATTTGGTTCGGGACAGGGTACGATCCAATTCGCGATAGGGAACAGTCTTTTCTTATTGCTGACCAGATTCTACGGGCAGGTTTACGAGGGCATTTGAAAATTGTCCGGCCCACCTCAGAAATGGAATATGCGCTGGAAAAAGCAGATGCACTTTTGCTGAGTTCACGCCTTGATCCGTTTCCGAGTGTCGCCATTGATGCAGTGCTGAAACGGACACCAGTACTCTGTTTCGACCGGACCACCGGTTTTGCGAATTTTCTTAAGGAAAGCGGTGTCGGAGAAACCTGTGTCGCAAGTTACCTGGATACGGTTGATATGGCACAAAAATTGATCACTCTAGCGGAAAATCATGAGTTGCAAGATGACGTGGTGAACAAAGCATTAGCCGCTGGTAGTGAAAGCTTTAATCTGTCAAAATATGTCGAGAAGCTGGATGCGATAGCGTCACGGACGATCCCGGCAAGACAGCAAGCCAAAGAAGATGCCGAGTTCCTGAAAAAAGGGACCGATTTTCGATCCGATTTTTTCTGGCACAAAGAACCTCAGGCGGATCTCGATCAGCAAATTGAAGAATATCTGACCTCAAGCCGATCAGGCATTGTTGCCCGTAAGCCGATGCCGGGATTTCATCCGTCGATCTATGCCGAGAAAATGGGGTCGCGCACGGGCACTGATCCATTTGTAGAATTCCTCAAGGCAGGCAAGCCTGAGGGGCCATGGCTATTCCCTGTCATTGATGAATCCAGTGACATTGATTTGCCCGCCGCCGCCTCATGTTCGGCAGCTCTCCATATGCATGTTTTCTATGAGCAGGAATTGACGGAAATCCTGCATCGCCTGTCCCTGAATTCGGCCAGACCTGACCTCTTTGTCAGCACTTCGGCTAATAAGCTGGATGCCGTCAATGAAGCTTTATCCAAATACCAAGGAAAGGTTGCAAAAATCGAGGCCGTGCCAAATCGCGGTCGGGACATCGGGCCATTTCTCACTGCATTCGGCAAAAATTTGACGGCCGGATATGATTTCATCGGACATCTGCACACCAAAAGATCGCATCATGTTGCAAATTCAAAAGCCGTAGAGGCTTGGTCTACTTTCTTGCTGGAAAATGTGATTGGCGGGGAACGGGGAGGTGCGATGCTTGATCGTATTTTGACCAGGATGGCCTGCGACCCCGAAGTTGGTATCGTCTACCCCGATGAACCCAACATTTTGGGATGGAAGGAGAATGAAGGTGCGGCGCGAGGTATCGCCGAACGCCTGCAAATAGACCAACTGCCGATGCAATTCAATTTTCCCGCCGGGTCGATGTTTTGGATGCGAAAAACAGTGTTGGATCGCTTTGTATCGCTGAACTTGGGTTGGTCGGATTTTCCTTCAGAGCCATTACCGCATCACGATGGCACCATACTTCATGCTATCGAAAGGCTGTTTGGCGTCGTCCCAAAGACGATGAACATGAAAACAGTGTTAACCAACGTGCGCGGCGTTACCCGATAATTGTTTGTGGGCATTGGATCGCGAAGGCGATAATAGTCCGCGCAGCGCAATGTTTGTCGTATGAACGGATAGGGTAGTGATGAATTTTCCAGCTATCGGCCAATGCGGCCTGGCCGGCAAGTCAAAGGGTGTTTTGCCGTTCGCGAAATGCCATCAAACCGTGAGGCCCGTCTTGCTGAAAAAACAATCATATGCTCCACGATGTGAGGTTGAATTTCGGGTCGGCAGTCTCGAATTAATCGGCTCTCTGGTTCGTGTTGACGTCGGTGGCAACCTTGATCAAACACGTTCGCGAGAGTTGATGACGATGAACGATCGAGGCGGAAAGGTTTAATCATGGCCCGCAAAGACAAACATCCGGTGTTTCGCCCGCAAGACAAGGACAACATCCGCTGGTTCTGGCAAAATTATCTGCGCAGCAAATCACCTTGGCTTCTTCTTGTGTTCGGCATGGTCAGTTGTCAGGCTCTTGTTTATCAACAGTTCCTTTCACTGACCGAGAATAGTCTGAATGTCATTTTCGAGGGCGGCTCTCCTCAGGAATTGATTAAGGTATGTGCTATCGTCTTTCTGCTTTTCGCAGTCCGTGCCGCGCTGTCTTATATCGTACCAAGGCTTTCAGCGTGGCTAGCAAGCAACGCCGTGCGAAAGATGCGCCAAGATCTGATCAACCACTACCTCAACCTCGATCTGTCATACTTTGAAAGAACCAAATCGGGCGACATTATCCTGCGCCTCGTAAATCAGGTCGATGGGCTAAGTACTTTCGTGGGTCAGGGGACAGTCAACGCTGTGCGAGATACAGTGACGATCATCGTCGTCTCCGGTTATCTGGTCTACAAATCACCAATCCTGTTTTCTGCGGCGATCATTGTCATTCCTGCTTTGGCCCTGGTTATGCGCTCAGTGTCCAGCAAGATCAAACATGTGCAGCAAAGCGCAGAAAATGCATTTGGTAGTTACATGTCCGGGATCGAGGAAATGGCCAACGGCATGCGGACCGTCAAGATTTCGGGTCAGGAAGACCGGGAAAGGGACCGCTTGTTTCAGGCAACAGATGGAATTCGCGATCTGTTGATCCGCCTGAATGCAGCACAAGCCTTGTTCGAGCCTTCGATCGATCTGGTTTCTGCATTTGTATACGTGCTGGTTATCGGCGGCGGCGGGTACATGGTAATCCAGGGTGATTTCGGAATCGATGCCGCAGGCATCATCGCCTTTCTTCTGGGCCTGGTCATTCTATTCGATCCCATGAGGTTGCTGGCTGGCTTTTTTGCGCAATTGCAGGCCAGCTTGATCTTGTTGGAAGGCATTCGTTCGGTTTATTCTCAAACGCCGCGGATTGTTAATCGCGAAAACGCAGTCTCAGAATTTGATACGAAAGGCGATATCGTCTTTGAGGGTGTTGATTTTTCCTACGATTCCCAAAAGCAGCTTTTCAAAAATTTGAGCTTTGAGATAATTGGCGGAAAGACAACCGCAATTGTGGGAGCGACCGGTTCCGGTAAAACAACTATTCTGAGCTTGATAACTAGGCTGTATGATTTGGATGGTGGTCAAATCTCGATCGGCGGATTGGATATCCGCGACATTCAGATCAAAAAACTGCGCAGCTCATTTTCCGTCGTGGCGCAAGATATCGTAATCTTCAATGCGTCAATTTGGGATAACATCGCCTATGTACGCCCCGATGCCTCAGATGAAGAAATCTGGGCTGCTGCAGAATCTGCAGAAATTGCCGATTTGATGCGAGAGAGGGGTCATGCAGAGCTTGGCCCTAAGGGTAGCCAGCTCTCAGGCGGGCAGAAACAGCGCATTGCAATTGCCCGGGCGTTTCTGCGGGCATCTCCCATCGTAATCTTGGACGAAGCAACATCTGCGCTGGACCAGAAAACAGAACAGAGAATTCAATCTGCACTGGAACGCCTGGCAGACCAGAAAACAGTCATCATCGTCGCGCATCGGCTTTCATCCGTGGCCAATGCTGACAAAATTTATGTTTTCGATCACGGTAGTATCGTGGAGCAAGGCAATCACGAAGAACTTGTCGAGCAAAAGGGCTTATACGCTGGCATGTATTCCTCGCAAAAAGGTGGCTTCAGATAACGAACGGTCAGTGCTTTCCGAACGCTTGACAGTGCCAATGTGATTTCAGGCAAGACAGGTTTCAGATTTGCGTACTGATTTGAACGGCGATTGTTTCATTCTGCGGGGATCAAGTTGTAAGTCGCTTGCCGCTAAGAAATTACCGCTCACCAAACGCGTTGTTGAAGGATCGGTTGATTGGTTTGAATAGGTAAGCCAAAACCGTTCGCTCATCGGTTACGATCTCGGCTGAGGCACCCATACCCGCTTGAAGCCGTCGTTCCCAAGCGCCGTTACCTATGGATGCTCGATCCAACGAAACAGTGGCTCGAAAATGGCTGTTACCTGTCTGCGGATCGACCACCGAATTTGGCGATATGCTTGTGACTTGACCTTTGACCTGTCCATAGCGGCGGGCATCAAATGTATCGAATTTCAGCGCAACTGAATCACCACGACCGATGTGGCCAATATCAATCGGATCGATTTCCAGCTCAGCAACCAGTCTTTGCGGTAGGGGCATCAATTCGAATAATGTGGCACCGCTGGCAATAACTTCGCCCGGATTGGGAAACCCAACTGCATGGATAATACCGGCCTCGGACGCGCGAATTTTCAACGTTTGGCGACGCATCTCCAATGTGGTCGCTTGCACAGATAGCATGTCGATACGTTGCTCTAGGTCAAACTTTTCCTTGTTGCTATTGTCGAGCAGCGAAATTCGATTTTGCTCCAAGGACGAACTGACGTCGCTCAATTCCTTCTCAGCCTGCGAAAGGCGAATTTCAATTTCGATCAGATTTGCTTCTAGCTGATCCAGGCCATCACGCTGCGCATCCACGTCGCGCCGAGGGGTCAGTTTATTTTCAAAGAGTTGCTCAGCCCGTTTGACACGCTCGATCCGCGTTTTCACCCGTTTTTGCGTAAGTGCGTGTGCGTTTCGTAAAGTCGCAAGCGTGGTTTCCAGATGTCGTCGCCGTTTGACTTGAACAGCCTGTTGCGCAGCAAAGAGCGCCAGTTGAGAAGAGGCATAGGACAAATCCACAACCCCAGAAAGATCAACATCTTTGGCATCGCCTTCCACGCCAGTGCTGGCTGTATCTAAAATCACGCGAATGTTTTCCAGGCGCGATTCCAGGGTGTTTTTTTCCCGCTTCACTTCCAGCAGTGAACTGTCCAAAGTGGGCGATGAAAGAACGGCTAGTACTTGGCCTTTCCGAACCTGTGTGCCTTCTTCTACCAACACATCGGTAACGATGCCGCTCTCAGAGGCCTGCAGTTGCTGATAGTGGCCCGTGGGAATAAGTGTCCCGCTTGCGCGAACCAGCTCTGGAACAGTGGTCGCTATTGCCAACCAGATGGCACCGGTGATGAAACCTGTAATCGTAAGAACGACGATTTTTGCCGTCCTCGCGCCACGTTGTGCATCGCGTGTTTCTGCACGCGAGATTACGCCAGCGGATTTCGAACGAAATGATCTGAGCATGGATTCAGGTACCTCCGGATTTCTTCTGCAATGCAGTCAATTTTTTCCGCCCAGCCATGCCAGTATCGTTTGCAACGATGCGACCTTGATCAAGAAATACAAATCGATCACCCAATTCGATCAAGGCGTGGTTATTTGTGGCAACAAGAACCGTTTTCGAGCCTTTCAAACGTGACAATGCGGTGACCAGCGCATCCTTGCGCGGCTGATCCAAGCTCAAAGCTGGTTCATTCAAAAGCAAAACCGCGCTATCGCGTGCCAAGCTACGGGCAAGGGCAAGGGCATGAAGAGTCGAGGGCGAAAGCAATCCGCGAAATGATTCAGACAGCCGCGTGTGGATGCCTTCAGGGAATTGCTCAATCTCATGCAAAATATCCATCGACGCCAGGGCGTTGATGACATCCTGTTCCCCGAGCCCAGGAGAAGCTAGGCGAAAGTTCTGGTAAATTGTGCCGTAGAAGAGTTGGGGCAGGATTTGCTCGTAGGTAACCGAACGCCGCAGGTCATCCACAGCGATTTGGCGAACATCAACACCGTCAAGTTGTATGGACCCGATGGTTGGTTGTCGAAAACCGCAAATCAGATCGAAAAGAGACGTTTTGCCACTATTGCTATCACCGCAGATAAGCGTGAAATCCCCCGCTGGAATTTCCAAAGATACCTGAGACAGAGCTGCCGCTGCCGTCGCATCATAGCGATGGGTGACGCCGCTAAATGTGATACGCCCGCTGAACTCTTTCTGATGGTTCTGGCCGATACCCCTGACGACCTCTTCGGGAAGGGCAAGAACACGATCGCTTTGCCGCTTGCTTGAGATGAAGCTGAGAATTTGTGGCGCATTCGTGTAAAGCGCTTGAAGCGGTGTCAGGACTTTCCAAACAAGCGCCATTACAGCAATCAGGGCGCCAAATGAGATATCCCCCTGAATTGCTCCCATCGTACTGATTGCCACCGCCCCGATCCCTGCGATCGCCATCAGAGCTTGCCCGAAAGATTGAGATACCAGATTACATGCGCTCGCCCGGCAAGCGGCGTTTGCCGCCTGTTTTGCCAGTACTGCATTGCGATCTCTCCAGTGTTGAGTAAGACCTAAAAATTGAATGGCACGCTGTTTTTCAGTGGCTTCGAAAATATGACTTTGCAGTTGTGTTTTATGCTTCGCAACAGATGCGTTTAAGTCTTTGAGCTTTGGAAGCGTGATCAGAATGGACAGCGCGAAAACCACCGCCAGACCGATGACCAGCCATGCTACCGGAGGACATAAAATGAAAAGAACCGCCAAGAAAATCACTATGAACGGCAAGTCTAAGAAGGTGGTAAGAATCTGGCCGCTGAAGATATCTCTGAGACTTTCAAATTGCCGAAATCGCGCAAGTTGTTGTTCAACATCGGATTTCTGAATTTGGTCTATCGGCAACGCCAACAGTTTTCGAAAAAGCGCTAAGCCCATTTGGTGCTCCGCCCGGCGGCCCATATAGGCAACGGCGCTGGATCGTGCGAAGCGAAATCCGCAATCTGCCGACAAAGCCAGAACCACTGCCAATACCAGCGAAAAAACGAGGTCGCTTGAACCCGACGGGATCACACGGTCATAGATCACCATGATGAGAAGTGGCGTCACCAAACCCGCCAAGTTAGTCATGAAAGACGCAAAAATCAGCCATGGCATTAGGTCGCCGAATTCGTTCCAAATCCTTGAAAATCCTGGTTTGATCTCAGTGTCTAATCCGCTGTCAAAGCGCTCCAACCGAACCAATTGCCCGGACCCGTTTTCTGGCCCTTGCCACGCCGGTCTGTCTACCGTCGCATCGCAAATCAGCAGTTTTGAATTGCTGACTTCAAGAATTGCCGAAATATCACCATTATCATGCAAAAAAAGCGCGGGGCAGTCCTTGTCATCAACATCGAGCAGGCTGCATCTTTGCAAGCTCAAAGGTATCCCAAGGTTCTCAAGTGTCTTGATCATGTCATCGGCATTTAGCCGGTCAGACATATGAGGAATAGCTTCGAACAAACGATTGTGGTTGCTGTGCCATCCAGCCGCCGACATGACTTTATCAAGAATATTGATCGCAGAAGGTAGTGTGCTTTCCATTATCCAGCCCTTTCCGCGCCCGGCCCATCATTGGCGGCTGCGAGCGTCCGCTGATCTTCGGCCAGGTCTTCTGCCCACTCTCGGGTCATTCTCGATTTCTCTGAGTCCAACAAAATTTGCGCGTCAGCAATCTGAGTCAACGGCCCATCTGCGCCAGCCATGACAATTGTTGTTTGGCTTTTCAGGTCGCAGAGAGTCGCACTAAGTGCCGCGTTTGTGGCATCATCGATGGCAGCAGAGATATTGTTGAGCAACAGGATTGTGGGGCGTAGGGCAAGGGCCCGAACAAGGGTCACGCCCTGTAAGAAATTTTGATTGCTCATCAAAGCCTGGCTTTCATGAACAGGCGTATTGTACCCCATTGGCAAACGGTGGAGGATTTTTTCAAGCCCCATCATTTCCGATAGTTTCAGCGCATTTTCAATTGCGTCGCCATCACCGAATGCGGAGATATTTTCCAGAACGGTCCCCGCAAATATAACCGGGCTCTGATCGCAATACACGATGCCACCCCGACCGCGCACATCTGAAATCTGTTTCGGGAGGTATCCGTCAATCAAAAGCTCACCCTCGGATGGGGTAAGCTCGGCCAGAAAAAGTTTCATGAAGGATGACTTTCCTGATCCGCTATTGCCATTTAATGCAAGGCACTTTCCCGGACCTATTTCGCCTGATATCCGCTGAAACAGATATTCGTCGCGTTCAGGGTGCTTGAGGGCCAGATTTTCAAACGTGATATTGCCCTTCAATTCGCGCGTAATTTCAGGGGCGCTAGGTCGCTGCGGCAGTGCGTAGGCTTCGGTAATTTTCGCCTTTGCCATGGCAAGGCTCTCTGATTGTGCCCAGATATTGAGCGCTTTGAGCATTGGTTGCACGGTTCGGCCGTTCAGAAGCATGCAAGCGGCCAACTCCGCAATTCCAATATGTTGGGAAACCACCAGATACCCACCCAACAGACCCATTCCAGCTACCGCCATCTGTGAGAACAGCGCGCCGAAAGTCTGAGAAAACCCTGAGAACAGAATGACGTTGTGGCTGATATCTGCTGTTTGTTTTTGAAGCAGCTCATAGCGCCGCTGCATTTGCGGCTCCATCGTGTTTGCTTTCAGCGTTCTGATTTGCGACAGCACCTCAACCAAGAATGAATAACGTCGGCTGTCCAGAGTTTTGCGTTTGTCAAAAACAGTCGATTGCGCCTTATTCAGGGCCGTCTTGAAGACCAATAGCAGTACGATGCTGGTCAACGGCACAACCACCAACCAACCACCAATCAGCCCAATCAAGGCAATGAAGATCGTTGTGAATGGAAGATCGACCGACAGGATTCTTGCCTGCCCGCCATAGTGAGCCCGGAGTTGAGAAATAGCGCCCAACCTGTCCAAATGTGCCGCTGGCGTCGTTTGTCGAAACTCTTCGGGATCAGCATTCAAAGTGGCATCGACGAATTGTTCATAGAGATTTATCTCGAATTGTTCGGCTTGGCTGCCCAGCAAAATCGCGCGGCTCCACTTCAGGATGAACTCCAGCACAACCACGACACACAGCCCTAAAAATAGGAAAAACAGCGTCTCCACCGCCTCAAACGGAATGACGCGATCAAACACCTGGAGAACGACAAGCGGTAGCGCTAAAGCCAGCAGATTAAGGCTTAACGTCGCCGCTAAAGTCGTGCATCCGATCCGAGGCGGATTAATGGGAAAACCCTGGGCGGAGGTTTCTTGCTTCACCAATGATAACTCCAAAACTCACCTTACGTTTATGGTGAGTTAAGGTTTCTCAATCCCTTAAATCCGTGGGAATGAAATTCTGATTTTAAACAATTCCTCGGATAATCTATCATGAGGGTTAAGCTTTTCTTTCCAATAAAACCCCAGAACTTTCCTGACGCAGGACTCAGGAGACGACATGGAAGATGAAAGCTTTGATGACGTGGCGGGTGAAGGGTTCCAGCCAGAAGCAGATGACTTAAAGAAGAAAGCCGTTGAACAATCAGCCAAAGCCTCCGGCCTGACTCCCGAAGATCAAAGTCGTGGCGTCCTGCATTACGGCGAAACCCATGAGGGTAATGCGAGCAGTAGTTCATCGTCCAATGCCGAATTTGCACAAAGCGACAATGTCTCACCGGTCGCTGACAACGATGATCTTAACGATCAGATTTCATCAGCTGATGGCGCCCGACCCCCTCAACCTGGCCTGACAGGTGAAAAAAGCGAGCTGGCTCAACCTTCGGATCCGCAGCGCTCAGATGAAAACGAAGCAGAAACCAATGCCGAAGCAAAGCTCCAACCAACACAATCGGTCCAATCTAATACCTCGAACGCTGAGACAACCATCAATGACAGCGAAATCAACAGCGATCAGGATATCCGTGCGCGCCAGCCCGTTGAAACACCTGAGCCTGCTTTCGACACTTTGGTGAACCAACCCACAGCACCGGAAGGCGCTGATCAGGACGAGCAGAACAATCCTGTCGCCGAATATGAACTGCCCGACAGTGATGACGCGCTTAAAACAAGCGAGAATGGCACTGTTGCCGATACCAACGAAGCGCCCTCACAAATCTCGTTATCGAACCAAGGGCTTGCCGAAAACGTCGAAGGGGCCGTGGTTGGTACGCTTTCGGTTAAAGATCAGGATATCGACGACAGTCATAGCTTCACGATTTCCGACGAACGGTTCGAAATCGCTGACGGTCAGGTCAAGTTGAAGGACGGACTGAGCCTTGATCATGAAGAAACAAAAGGCCTGACCCTCGAAGTGGAGGCAACCGATAGCGGTGGCATTACTTTCACTCAGAGTTTCGAGATTTCCGTTGCGGACATCAATGAAGCACCAACTCAGCTATCGTTATCGAACCATGCCATTGCTGAAGGTGCCGATGGAGCCGTAGTCGGTACGCTATCGGTTGCGGATCAGGATATCGGCGACAGTCATAGCTTCACGATTTCTGATGAGCGGTTCGAAATCGCAGATGGTCAGGTTAAATTGAAGGAGAGTCTGAGCCTTGATCATGACGATGCAGAAGGCCTGACCCTCGAAGTGGAAGCAACCGATAGCGGTGGCAATACGTTCTCTCAGAGCTTTGAGGTTTCCGTTACCGATGTCCCCGATGTTACACTTGGAACGGGTTTTCATGCCAAGTATTTCGATATGAATCAGACCATCAGGGCCATTGATGACGTAGACTGGAATGGCACAGTCACCCATCAGGAACTGGTTGATGACATCAACTACACCAATAGCTCCAAATCTTTCTGGGATGGCGGATCCAGAGATACGTTCGGCGTCCAGATCACCGGAAATATCGAGGTAGAAGAGGGCGGCGTCTTTAATTTTCACATCGGCGGCGACGATGGTGTTGTTCTGTTTATCGACGGCAAGGAAGTTGTCGATAATGACGGTTTGCACGGGTTTCGAACGCGCTCCGGAGAGGTGGAACTAGAGCCCGGCGCACATGTGATCGAAGTTCGATATTTCGAGAATTATGGTCATGCTGGCCTGAAAGTGGAATGGGAAGGCCCGGGCATTGACGGACGGGAATTGCTCTCACCCCCTGATGTTGGCAACCTTCAAACCGTTAACGGCATGCCAATAACCCTGGATCTTGAAACGGATGTGTCGCAGCCGGTTGACGGCGACTTCAGCCAGGTGATCGAAGGCTTGCCACCGGGCACTATGCTGCAAGCTGGCGAAATGATTGCCGAGGTTGACGACGGCGGCATTGCAGACATTTCCGGTTGGGATACGTCAATGTTGATGGTCACGCCGCCTGTCGATTTTACTGGAAAGGTCGATGCACAGGTTTCAACCAAGGTTACTCTGGAGAGTGGTGATACCGCGGTTACAACCACAGAATTGACATTCAATGTGGATCAGGCCGACGTCACGCCGATGCCAATTGAAATGCAGGCCGGGTTTCGCGCCAGTTATTTCGACGTTGACCACAGTCTTGACCGGCTGGATCAGATCGATTGGGATGCCGACCCGACAAAAGAAGAGGTCATCGGCGAAATCAATTATGCCAATGGGCGAGAGTCGTTTTGGGAAGGCGGCTCCAAAGACACATTCGGCGTTCGCATCACCGGTGAAATCACTGTCGATGAGGCGGGTGATTTCGATTTCTTTCTCGGGGGCGACGACGGTGTCGTTCTTTACATCGACGGCGTAGAGGTGATCGACAATGATCGTTTGCACAGCTATCGCACGCGATCAGGTGAGATCGAGCTTGAAGCCGGTACACATGAAATAGAAATCCGGTATTTCGAGAATTATGGACATGCGGGTTTGAAATTGGAATGGGAGGGTCCGGGCACGGATGGCCGTGAGCTTGTGCATGCTGACACGGATCTGTCAGTCCCGGAAAATGGCACAATTGAAATTCAACTAAACAATGCTGAAATAGGGCCATCCGGCTCGGTATCAGTATCAGGACTTCCAGCAGATACGATACTTGTGAGCGGCGATCATTCGTTGGTTTCCGATGGGGAAGAAGTAGATCTGACTGGTTGGGATCTTGACATGATCGAATTGATGCCGCCCCCCGAATACGAAGGCGTCATCTCGGCCGAAGTAACGGTTTCAGATACTGCCTTTAATGGCGAAGAGACCCAGACCACCAATACATTCGAGATTGAAGTCGGTGACGCGGATCGTCAGCCACAATTGGGCGACGGTCACGAAGATCTGTTGATGTCTGGAGATGGCACTGCCGAGGGTGGAGATCCAGGTTGGGTTGAAGGCTCTACAGCGGCAGATGGTGAGAATGAAGATGGCTCTGAAGACAATGTGATGGATGAACCAGTTGAAGACTCAAACAGCGCAGAACAATCAAATGAAATGACGGAAACCTACGAGCGCAGCGATTGGTAGATGGGCGGTTGGTGCAGTTGGTGCCCAACCCGTATGCTGCCCGTTCAAACAGTCTGTCCTCAGCTCAATCCAGGTTGCGATAATTTGATTTACCAAGGAAGAAGGCCAACGCGACTGCGAACGCAGCCTGCCACGGCGCGTGGATCAACATGCTCGTCCCAAACTCTGTAGGATACATAAGCGAAGGTTTCTCAATCGTCGCGGCCAATGGCATCACAAAACACCCGTAAAAGGCAAACGGAACGGCTGCGATCAAATAGCTATACAGACTGACCTGAGGTTTTTCGCGGAAGAGAAAAAACATCGTCATTGGCAACAGAAAACCAACCGTTCCGCTCCCAAATCCCGGAAGCGCCAAACTGCTGCTGCCAATGTCCGCATTGTAAGAATGATAACTTATAGCATAGGCGGCGAAATAGGCTGTCGCTGTAAAGATACAAATGCCTGCAATGCGCAGAATATTCACCAATCCTAACCGGTGGAAATAAGCACACAGCACGACGGGAAATATCAGTCCATGGATCTGGGTCGGTACTACATCATCAATCGTGATAGCACTTGATATTGCGGCAGCAACGAGACCCAGGACCGCGCAAGAGAAATATTGTTCCTCCGAAAGTGGCAGCTTTGCCCGAGATGGCGCGCGCCGTTTTGGCAAAGGTGGTGCCAAAAGGGATGAAAGATCTGTTTCAATCGCTGGCATCCAATCCTGCATTGAAGGTTGCCAGACCAGCGTTTCAGGTCTAACCCGGCCCGCTGTGGCAAGGGCGGCAAATTCAGCGCGTGTGATGGGGCCTTTGGTTTCGCCTGAAAGCAAATAATGCCATCTATCTGGGCTAGACATTTACAACCCCTATTCCACTCGTAAGACTTCAGTAACTTACACGGTGACCGCCATCCATCAACCTAGATTGTTCCAAACAGCATGCGCTCATTCTTGGGATCGTGGAATGGTGACAGGCTGACATCCGCGGCAATCGCGCTACCCTCGACCATAACCGCATATGACCCGGTTTCGAGCGCGCTATTGCTGGTCTCACCTTCGAAAAGGTTTACCAGACACAATCCAACAGCAGCCCCGACTGTGTACCCATAGGCACCGGCGGTTACAAAGCCGACAACTTTCCCATCCCGCAATACTGGTTCGTTGTGGTGCAGCAGAGGCACGGAATCCTTCAGCTTGACCGAGCACAGAAACGGGCCCTTATTTTCAGCCTTGCGCGAAAGATAAGCGTCGTGACCGATAAACGCGATCGGCTTTTTTGTCTTGCACACAAACTCCAGGCCCAACTGATGCGGTGCTTCGGTGTAGGCCATATCATGCCCCCAGTGCAGAAATCCCTTTTCCAACCGCAGAGCATTCAGGGCCTCGCCACCGATCAGGCGTAGGCCAAATTCCTCTCCCGCCTCCATCAACACTTCAAAAACGTGCTCTGCAAAATCGGGCGTAACGAATATTTCCCAGCCCATTTCACCAGAATAGGAAAGGCGTTGCGCTTTCACCCGGGCGTGGCCGATATAGAACTCCTGAAAACTGTTGAACGGAAACGCTTCATTTGAGGCATCAATCCCGCTGACAGATTGCAACAGGTCGCGGCTTTTTGGACCCATGATCGCCAGCACACCAAATGACGCCGTGACATCGCGCAGGCGAACATCTTCATTAGGCAGCATATGGTCGCGCAGATGCAGATAATCGCGCCGTGTATGCGAGATTGAACTCATCACCATGAACGCATCATCGGTATGGCGTGCGACGGTTACATCGCTTTCGATCCCGCCGCGTTCATTCAGCATCAGTGAATACGCCACACGACCCACATCCATTGCCATGTTGTTGGTGCAGACCCGTTGCAAAAAGCTCTCGGCACCCTTGCCTTCGACCATCAACTTTCCCAGCATCGAATAATCAATCATCGCCACATCTTCGCGCGCAGCTTTTTGTTCCTCCAACGCATAGTCGAACCAGTTCTGACGACCAAAGCTGTACTTATATTCCGGCGTGACACCTTTGGGCGCAAACCAACCGGGGCGCTCCCAACCCTGCACTTCGGTGAAGCTCGCTCCATGTGCTTTCAGCGCGTGATGAAACGGCGTGCGCCGCAGATTACGGACCGTTTCACGCTGGCGGTTGGGCCAATGCATGGCATAGGTCAGGACCAAAGTTTCAGGTGAGCGTTGTTGCAGGTAGAGATCGCGCGCCTGAAACTCTTCACAACGCTTGGGATCCATCTCGCTTAGATCAATTGGTGGATGCCCGTCAATGATCCACTGCGCCAGCGCACGGCCCGCGCCTGATCCGGATTGAATACCGGTCGAATTGACCCCACCCAGCATGAAATAATCTTTGATGTCGGGCGCTTCACCCAGAATAAAACGCCCATCATAAGAATAGCTTTCAGGCCCGTTGAAAAAGGTACGAATGCCGGTTTCCATCAGCAAAGGCACGCGGTTCATCGCCATTTCCAGCACGTCCATCACATCGTCTTCGACAAAGGGCAAGCTGTCAAAACAGAACTCTTCGGATATGCCCTGCATTCCCCAGGGTTTGGCGTGATTATGGGCAAAACCGAACAGCAGTTTACCTGCGTCTTCTTTGAAATACGTGCCATCGCAATAGGATCGCAGCACCGGCAGATCGTTGGGCAGGTTTTCAATTGCTTCGGTCACCAGATAATAATGCTCGCAAGCATGCAGAGGCACGCCGACGTCGTTTTGCTGGCCCAGTTCACGCGCCCACATACCCGCGCAATTCACCACCGTATCAGCGTTGATCGTGCCTTGATCGGTGCGTACACCGCAGGCTTTTCCATCACGGGTCAGAACCTCTTCGACCTTGAGGTTTTCAAATATCTTGGCGCCACGAATCCGAGCGCCTTTGGCCAGTGCCGTGGTCAGATCAATCGGGTTGGCCGAACCATCACTGGGCATGTAAATGCCGCCCAGAACGCCTTCGGGGTTCATCAGGGGCCAGCGCTCCTTGATCTCGGCAGTGGATAGGTAATGCGCCTCGATCCCAAAGAGTGAGGCGAAATCCGCCTTGCGTTTCAACTCTGACAAGCGCTCGTTATTCACGGCGATCGAAATCGAACCTGATCGGCGATAGCCTGGATTCTGACCGGTTTCAGCCTCGATATCTTCAAGCAGTTCGATCCCGTATTTCGCAAAGGCTGTGGTGGCGTGACTGCCCTGTAATTGCCCCACCAGTCCGGCGGCGTGCCAGGTGGTGCCACAGGTCAGTTGCTTGCGTTCCAAAAGCACGACATCAGTCAGGCCCTGCCTTGCCAGATGATAGGCCACTGAACAACCGTGAATGCCACCGCCAATGATGACGACCTGTGCGTGAGAGGGAAGGGGCTTTTTCATTAGTGTGAATATCCTTTAATGGGGCGAGCCATCCTTTGGGCGATTACGATGGGTTTTGATCGATCTAGGTTGCCGGACTGTCCTGATGCAGTTGGTGTTGAAAAAGCCGGCCTGCGTTCTCGGGACAATCTTGGACACCAGCAAGCCGCATCAAATGCCAGGCCAGCGCCTGGTTGCTGGACAGGACAGGTTTGCCCAGGTGCGCCTCGGCTTCAGCGAGGATCGGTAAAGTGCGCAGGCTGGTGCAAGAAACAAATACGCCGTCACAATCCTCTCGCGCGCCAATCTCCTTGATCGCTTGCAGAATGCTCTGGGACGTTATGCGCGCCACTTTGAAATCGTCGGACTGATTGAAAGATCCGACCGCGTTTATGGCGTATCCCGCCGCAGCAAGGTTTGCGCGCATCTCGGACGTAACCGATGGCGCATAGGGTGTGATCAGCGCAATCCTTACCAGCCCAAGGGCTTGCAACGCCGCTTTGCAGGCTGTCAAGGGATTGCTGGTTTTGGCATTCGGATGGACCCCTCGCAGAATTCTATCTACGCGCTCCTCCCCGATCATGGTAGCGCCAGAAGTGCAGCAATATCCTATCACGTCAAAATCAAATTGCTCGGGCAACAAAGCCGCAGTTTCAGGCATATCGGCCTCCATCTGGCGCAAAGTTTCCGGCGTGACGTCCATCTCGTTGTGGATGCGCGCATGATAAAGCGCGATGTCGTCACTACGTAGAACGCTGGCAAATTCATGCTCTATCGTCTGATCCGTTTGCAGGATGACCAGCCCGATCCTGGCGCGTGTCCCAAGGCCACAATCCGCTTCGAAATCCAGCGTTTGAATATGTGGTGTTTTTGACATCGTTTTATGTTCCGACATTTGGCGTTCCGGCACATCTTCCATTCAACGGCAACGTCACGGGTCATAGGCGCCGATTAGGAAGAACCTTAATTTTGTTGGTATATACCAAATACGCTGGTATATACCAATAAAAACAGAAGGCGAAATCTGTATGTCGAACGACAGTGTTAGCAAACGGGCGGGTAGCACAGAGAAAGTTCCGCGCTTTCAGGCGATTATCGAACATCTTAGACAACAAATTCACAGCGGTACCTGGCCTGAACATACCGCTCTGCCACCAGAGCGAACCCTGGCTGAGCGATTTGGGATCAGTAGAATGACGGCGCGACGCGCCCTTCTCGCAATCGAAACTGAGGGGTTGGCCTACAGCGCTGGGCGTCGCGGTCGGTTCGTGTCACCCGCTCGCCTGACCTACGATATCGGTAATATGGTCAGCTTTTCAGCGCATGCACAGCGCGACGATCTCGGGCTAAGCATCAAGGTAATCTCTTCCGGCGTGATTGCCGCCGACACCACGCTTGCCTCGCGCCTGCCCGTCGAAATGGGCGAAGAGTTTTACAAATATACAAGGCTTTTTTTGATCAAAGATCACCCAACCTTCATCGAAGAAGAATTCGTGATTGCCCGGTTGTTTCCCGACCTTCTTGAGCGCGACCTGACGCAATCCACAACGCTATTGCTGGAACGGCATTACGATACCGCTGCACATACCGGAAACATCGTCATCCGGATGCGCGCACTTAGAGAGGAAGAAGCCGGCCTGCTGGGATTGGCAACCTATCAGGCCGGGATCGAACTTGAACAGCTCATCTGCGACAAAAGCGGACAACCATTTTGTTTCGGTCGCCAGATTTGGCGCGGCGAACTGGCCGAATTTACGGCGCAAGCCGTAGTGCGCGACAAGACCGATATACAAAGCAAGTAGCGACGACCCTCTTGGCAAACGTAAGTATTGTGCCTCTGCTCATCGTCGATCTACGATGATAAGCGTTGGAGCTGGACAGAGGAACGTGAAATGGAACCGATCAAGACGCACGAACGAAAAGTCGCGAACATTCGGGACGAAGCCGCATACCAGCCCTATGATCCAACCGGTAAATCCGAGACCGGAACCTCTTTTATGCAACTCAACCCTCATGCCCGACGCGATGTCGGATTTTACATCTACCGGATGGAGCCGGGATCACACAGCATGCCGCACAAACATGGCGGGGCCGAAGAATTCCTGATGGTCGAAGGCGAATTGATCGACAATGATGGAACTGTCTACAAACCCGGTGATGTGATCTGGTTGGCCAGCGGAACAGAACATACCTCGCATACTGAGACTGGCTGCATCGTCGCCGTTTATGCCGAAGCCGCCGAGGAACCACCCAGCAGCCCTCTTTAGACACAAGATCATTGCTGTTCATCTGATCGACTTTGTCCATTCCCTTAGGACCTCTTCAGTGTCAGCCAGTCATGATTGCGAAGATTTTTCTTGGCATTCAGCTCCAAAGATTTCCTTTCGGCGCAAGCCAGAGGAACGCCGGCGAAGACACGCTGATACGTTGATGTAAGCGCTTGCATCAAAATATGTAAGCGCTTACATTGCAACCGAATCGAAAGCATGATTTTCTGGTAAGAAGAGATTTCCGCGCCAGCGCACTTTCGACCACATTGTTCTTTTTTAGCCGTCGTTCGCCCTTTTTCGGCATCTTGCGCGACGTTACTGACTGACCTCGATAGATAGGATCCGCCATGACCCGAGAGTACCTCAAAAAAGCAACACTGACCGCACAATCCGATGCTTCGGATGTCAGCGAGGTCGTGCAGACCATTTTGACTGATATCGAAGCCGGGGGCGATAAGGCCGCGCTGGAATATGCCGCCAAGTTTGACAAATACGAGGGTAACATCATCCTCACACGCGAAGAGATCGAGGCCGCGAAAGCCCAGGTTCCCGAACAGCTCCGCAAAGACATTCAGTTCGCGCATGCAAATGTGCGTCGCTTCGCCGAGGCGCAAAAGGAAACGCTGCGCAATATCGAGGTTGAGGTCGTTCCCGGCCTGATAGCCGGGCAGAAAAGCATCCCCGTTGAAGGCGCAGGTTGCTACGTGCCCGGCGGTCGTTATTCCCATATCGCCAGCGCAATCATGACGGTGACGACTGCCAAAGTCGCCGGGTGCAAACACATCGTCGCCTGCTCACCGCCACGCCCAGATGTCGGCGTAGCGCCCGCGATAATCTATGCCGCCGATCTCTGCGGGGCTGATACGATCCTTGCGATGGGCGGCGTTCAGGGTGTGGCCGCGATGACCTTTGGCCTTTTCGGCCTGCCCGAAGCCAATATTCTGGTGGGTCCCGGCAACCAGTTTGTCGCCGAAGCCAAGCGCGCGCTTTTTGGCCGCGTTGGCATCGACATGATCGCCGGCCCAACGGACAGCCTGATCCTTGCAGATGCAACTGCCGACCCGATGGTCGTTGCCACCGATCTGGTGGGACAGGCCGAGCACGGATATAATTCGCCGGTCTGGCTGGTTACGGATAACCGTGCGTTGGCCGAAAAAGTGATGGAACTGGTGCCGGGCCTGATCAACGATCTGCCGGACGTGAACCGCGAAAACGCCACTGCCGCCTGGCGTGACTACGCCGAAGTCATTCTTTGCGCCGACCGTGAGGAAATGGCGGCGACCTCTGATGACTACGCCCCCGAACACTTGACCGTGCAGGCAGAAGATCTGGATTGGTGGCTCGAAACTCTTTCCTGCTATGGCTCGCTCTTCCTCGGGGAAGAAACCACCGTCGCGTTTGGCGACAAGGCGTCAGGCACCAACCATGTGCTGCCCACAAGTGGTGCCGCCAGCTACACCGGCGGCCTCAGCGTGCATAAATACATGAAGATCGTGACCTGGCAGCGCGCCACCCGTGAAGGAGCCAAGCCAGTGGCCGAAGCGACCGCACGCATTGCACGCCTTGAGGGTATGGAAGGTCATGCCCGCACCGCTGACATCCGGTTGCATAAATACTTCCCCGATGAAACCTTCTCCTTGTCCGCCGATGGCTGACGCGGCGATCTTTGATCTGTCCGGCCATGTGGCTTGTGTCACAGGCGCGTCCTCGGGCCTTGGCAAACGTGCGGCAACTGTGTTGGCAAATGCCGGCGCCAAGGTCGTGGGTGTCGCCCGCCGCGCCGACGCGCTGGAGGATTGGCGCGCCTCCATCGGCGACAGTGCGGCCTGCGTTACGCATGATGTAGCAGACCGCGCCAGCGTGGCAGAACTTTCCAGCCAGGTATCGGCGCCATTTGGCCCCCCGGATATCCTGGTGCACGCTGCCGGCATCAACACCCGCGAGGCAGCGGATGATGTCACGCCCGAAGGTTGGGACATGACCCTCAATCTTAACCTCTCTGCGCCTTTCTTCATTTCCCAAGCCCTGGTACCTGCGATGAAAGACAAGGGCTGGGGACGGATCGTCAACTTCGCCTCATTGCAAACGACCCGCGCCTTTCCTGCTGGTATCGCCTACGGCGCCTCCAAGGCCGGTATCGGGCAGTTGACCCGCGCGATGGCTGAAGCCTGGTCACCTCATGGCATCAACGCCAACGCTATCGGCCCAGGGTTTTTTCGAACCGAGTTGACGGCGGCAGTTTTCAACGATCCAGAACGCGCCGCGCGCAACGCCGCGCAAACCTGCATTGGCCGCAATGGTGAGCCTGAGGATCTGGACGGTCCACTTCTCTTTCTTTGCTCGGATGCGTCCGCTTATGTCACCGGTCAGGTGCTTATGGTCGATGGGGGGTTCACGGCAAAATGAAAGCCCTTGTCTATACCGGCCCCGAAACGCTTGATTATCGCGATATGCCTGACCCCGCTCCACGCAGCGGCGATCATCTGATCCGCGTTGAAAGCGTGGGAATCTGCGGCTCTGACATGCATGCCTATCTGGGCCATGACAGCCGCCGCCCGGCACCCCTGATCCTGGGTCACGAAGCCGCTGGCATCGTCACCGGTGGTCCGCGCGATGGTGAACGTGTCACCGTCAACCCGCTGGTGACCTGTGGCAGATGCCCCGCGTGCCTTTCAGGCCGCGAAAACCTGTGTGCAGATCGGCAGATCATTTCGATGCCGCCCCGTGAAGGGGCCTTTGCGCAATGGATTTCGATGCCGGGTGAAAACCTGGTGACCGTCCCCGATGACGCCCCGCTTGGCAAGGCCGCACTGGCTGAACCTCTTGCCGTCAGCTGGCATGCGGTCCGCCTCGGGGTTGAGGCGCTCAATGCAATGGTCGAGCGTAATGCCATCGTGCTGGGGGGCGGCGCAATCGGGCTGGCAGCAGCACTCGCACTCCGGGCGATGGGCATAAATGACATCAAGATTGTCGAACCCAATGATCAACGACGCGCATTCCTTATAGAGCGCTGTAATGAAAATGCCGTGGCGCAAAGTGATGGCCAGTTCGCGATTGTTGTCGATGCTGTGGGCTATGCCGCCACCCGGGCCGCCGCATCAGCACTGGCGCAACCCGGCGGGGTGATTCTGCATATCGGGCTTGGCGAAGATACCGGCGGCCTTGATATCCGTCGCATGACCCTGCAAGAGATTACTTTCATCGGCACCTACACCTATACAGCCGAGGATTTTCGCCAAACTTCCGCGGCAATCTTTGACGGCCGCCTCGGCCCGCTTGATTGGGTCGATACGCGCCCACTTGCCGATGGTGCCCAGGCATTCGCTGATATTCGTGCGGGCCGTGTGCCCAACCCCAAGATCATTCTGACGCCGCAAGGCTGATCCTTAAAGGAGACCAAAGTTGTCTATCCACAGTAAAATCGTTGACGATCTGGTGGCGAATGACGTCAGTTTCGTCACCACCGTCCCCTGCAAGCAACTGGCGGGCGTGATTGATGAGGTCGAAGCGAGACCGGAAATCTACCACATACCCGCCAACAAAGAGGATGAAGGTATGGGCCTTTGCGCCGGTGCCTTCATGGGCGGCAAACGCCCCTGCATCATCATGCAGAACACCGCCATCGGCGTGACCATCAACACTTTGGCCACCCTGACGCAATTCTACCGAATGCCGCTGCCGATGCTGATCTCCTATCGCGGTGAGCTGCGCGAGCCGGTGGCCTGTCAGGTTGAAATGGCGGTGCACACCAAGGCGCTGCTCAATCAGTTGAACATCCCGACCTATCACTTCCACAAGGAAAAGGACGCGGACGAGCTCGACGCGATCCTGAAATACACCTTCATGTGCAACAAACCCGTCGCGATCCTGACCGACGCATCTTTCTGGGGAGGCTACGGAGACCAATGATCCGTTCTGAAGTTTTGCGCGAAATCGCACCCGTCATCCGTGACCATCTGGTTATCTGCAACATCGGCCTGCCCAGCCAGGAACTGCATATGATCGACGACCAGCCGTCGAATTTCTACATGCTGGGCACCATGGGCCTTTCCTCGTCCATCGGGCTCGGGGTCGCGCTGGCCCAGGACAAGACCGTGATCTCGATTGACGGCGACGGCTCGGTCCTGACCAATTTCGGCACGCTGCCGACCATCGCCAACAATGTCGCCGACAACTATATCCTGCTGATCATCGACAATGGCAGCTATGGCTCGACCGGGGATCAGCCCACCTATGCGGGTAAGAAAACCTCGTTGACGGCGGTGGCCAAGGCCTGCGGCTGTGAGAATGTGATCGAATGTCAGGCCGATCAGACGGCCAGGGTGCTGCAAGAGGCAATTGACAGCCGCAAGATGACGGTGATCGTGTGCAAATGCGACAGCGGCAACATCAAGCTGCCGGTCATAACCATGGATCCGGTTGTGATCCGCGACAGGTTCATGAACGCGGTGAAGGCCTAGGGTCGGACACGCCATGCTGCCGTCGCGCCAGATCCATTCCAGTGCGGATGCACGCAGGCTGGCGCGCAAGCGGTTGCCCTGGATGGTGTTCGACTACATGGACGGCGCCGCAGGAGAGGAACACGGCGCCGCCCTGAACCGGCGCGCCTTGCAGGACATCCGGCTGCGCACCCGCGTATTGGTCAATGTCGCTGAGCGCGACATGGCCCTGCCGGTGTTTGACCACTATGCAAAAGTTCCTTTTGGCATCTCGCCCATGGGTATGTGCAATATGGCGCGCCCCGGGGCCGACCTGATGCTGGCGCGGCTGGCAGCGGAGTACAAAGTGCCACATGGCGTATCCACCGTTGCGTCGACTTCGCTTGAGAAGATCATCGAGGTGGCGGATGGCCATGCCTGGTTCCAGCTTTACTTCAGTGGCGATGGCAGTACCGCAATGAAACTTGTGGACCGGGCCGACACCGCCGGTTACCGGACACTGGTTCTGACACTTGATGTGCCTGAGGTCGGACGCCGTCCACGAGAGCTGCGCCACGGTTTCAAAATGCCGTTCAGGATCGGCCCCAGCCAGTTTGTTGATTTCGCCCTGCATCCCCGGTGGTCACTGAACACACTCTTCAACGGCAAACCCGAGATGGCTAACTTCTCTGGCGCAGATGAATTTGACCGGACCGAATCCCGCGCCCTGGCCGACTGGGACTATCTGGATCGCCTGCGGGACCGCTGGAAGGGTAAGCTGGTGGTCAAAGGTGTGCTGGATGCCGATGATGCGCTGCAACTGAAAAAAGCCGGCGTTGATGCCATACAGGTTTCAAGTCACGGTGGGCGTCAACTCGACGCCGCCATCCCGCCAGTGTTGGCGCTAGGCGACATTCGAACAGCGGTCGGCCCGGAATTCCCCCTGTTCTACGACAGCAGCCTGCGAACGGGTGAAGACGTGATCAAGGTACTGGCCAGCGGTGCCGACTTCACCTTTCTCGGCCGTATCCTGCTTTATGCCATCGCCAGCGGCGGTGAGGCCGGTTTGCACATCCTTTGGGAGGTGCTGATGGAAGAAGCCAGCCTGACCCTTGCGCAAATCGGTCAGACGGGACCGGCATTGCGCGACAAAGACGTAATCTACTAAACCTGCGCCCCGCGCGACGTCCTGAAGGCTTTGGCACAATTCCGCCACGATACCGGGTCTCTGGTAGAATAACCCGATCGAAATAAGGCAAGCGCCGACCTGCATTTACCTGCCCAGAGCTTCTGCAATCACCAAATTCCAGCAGTGTGCTCAATTTCGTAAAAATTCATCATATATGATAAACGCTTAACATGTTGAAAATAAATCATTTTCACCCTGCATTCTGCACTCAAACAACTCTGCTAAAAATATCAAAAAATCTGCCACTCGGGTCGCCATTTCGCCAGAATACCTGACCAGCTTCGCCGCGGATTAGTCGCGGTGACCACGCATATTCGTTTCACCAGATACGTGGGAGCATCTTAATGGTACAGTTTTCGACCTCATCAGTTTTTGCCAATGGACTTATTGGTCCTTTGGCAGGCATTGCTGATCTGGACATGGCGCTTTTTGGCGATCAATGGAAGCTGTTTGCAACCAACGAAACCGAAAGCAATGTCAGCGTATTCGACGTTCTGGATTCCGACGGACCGGCGATCAGCGGCACGGCCAATTTCGCCTCTGGTGATCAGTTTTCGCCGACTAATCTGGATTTCGTCCAGGTGGGTAACGACTCATTCGCGTTCATCAGCGGTGACGGCAACACAACGCAGTTCGTTTACGAAATCTCGTTCGACGCAGGTGCGGGCGGTAGCGTCGCTCTGGCACCAGTGGCAAGTGTGATAACGGCACCAATGACTGTCTCTGCGGCCAGCATTGGTGGCAATTCCATTGCCGTAACATCACATGCAGGAGAGACCGGGTTTACTGCCCATCTGGTTGTTCCGGACTTTGATACAACATCTTATCAAACCGTTACCGTCGCAGATGCCGAAATCACGGATATCGAACTTATTTCTCTGGGCAATACCGGTCTTGCGATTGCCATCGACACTGCCGGTGACAAAATCCTGTCCTACGCCGTCGCCAATGACGGCTCCCTGACTGTTGTGGACACGCTGGGTGTTGCGGACGGGCTGGGACTGATCGGCCCGGAAATTCTGCGCATTGTCGAGGTTGCAGGCCAGACCTTTGGCGTCGTTGCCGCAAGCAGCAGTTCTTCGATCAGCACATTTGAAATATCCGACAGCGGTGAACTGACCGCGCGTGACCATGTGATCGACGGCCAAGCGACGCGCTTTGCCTCAATCACAGAACTTGAAATCGTCGAAGCCAACGGTCGTGCTTTCATTCTGGCCGCTGGTGCCGATGATGGCATTACGCTGTTGGAACTGCTGCCCGATGGCCGCATGATGCACCACGCAACAATCGAAGATTCGGAAGTTACAAGCCTGCAAGATATCTCGGGCCTGACCGGCCAGATGAAAGATGGCATCCTGCACGTCTTTGCCGCCAGCGAAACCGAATCTGGTCTGACCGAACTGACCTTCGACATGGGTACGGCCGGCATGGTCGAGGCGGGCAATCCCGGGGACGAAACCTTAAATGGCGGTGCCGGGGACGATGTACTCTTTGGCGGTCACGGTGCTGGCGATGACGTTCTTTTTGGCAACGCCGGGGATGATGTTCTGGTGGCCGGTCACGGTTCTGACCGGTTGAATGGCGGCCTGGGTGCCGATGTGTTTGTATTCGGCGACAGCCATGATGGCGGCCAGATCGAAGATTTCAACATTGCCCAGGACACGCTGGACCTTTCCGGCTGGTTCCTGCTGCATGACGTTTCGCAGCTGGAGTTCATTGCCTATGGCAACCGTGTCGATATTGGCTTCAAGGGTTATTCGCTGACCGTCTATTCCCATGACGGTGGCACGCTGAAAGCCAGCGACTTGCTTGACAAGATCACGATCAACCCCAGCCATTCGATGATTTCGGATGTCCCGAATGCTGCCGATTTGAACGACACGCATACAGGGACCGCTGGCGACGACGTGCTGTTCGGCAATCTTGGCCAAGACCTCTTCTATGCCAGCGGCGGTGCCGATGTGTTCCTGGGAGGCAGTAATTTTGACGTCGTATCGTTCGAAAACTTCAACACTCGGATCGTCTCGGATCAAATCTTTGATCGTTTCAACAAAGGCGCGATCGCCAATGACAAATTCTATTCGATCGAAGGTCTGATCGGCACCAGCTTTGCTGACACCCTCAAAGGCAGCAATGGCGACAATCTGCTGGAAGGCGGCGCTGGCAACGATCTGCTTTCTGGCCGCAACGGCGCGGACACTCTTATTGGTGGCGCAGGTAATGACAAAGTGGTTGGCGGGCGTGGTTCTGACGACCTTCAGGGTGGCGAAGGCAATGACATCGTAAAGGGGAAAAACGGTCACGACATTCTGACCGGAGACGCTGGCAATGACCTGTTGATGGGTGAAAACGGAAACGACACGTTGATGGGCGGTGACGGCAATGACATCATGACCGGCGGTTATGGCGCGGATGAGTTTCATTTCACCAAAGGGGTTGACCGGATCACCGATTTTGGCGGTGCAGACACACTTTTCATTGATCAGTCTCTGCTGGGCGACCCGACAATGACCGCCCAGGAAATCGTCGACACCTACGGCCGCGTGAACCCTTGGGTTGGCTTGCTTGAATTTGGTCCGGACGCCGATGGTAACGACCAGACAATCATTCTGAATGGCGTGCGCGATCTGGACGCCTTGGTCGACAATCTTTTTACTTTCTGAGCGTCGGTTACCGACCGGGGCTTGCCCAGGGACATTTGCAACAGCCGCCTAGCCAATTTTATACCCCCAGAAGCTGGTCTCATCCGCCTGGAAATAGCCCGAGAAGCCGGAATACATGCCCTGCACCTCAACCGTGTCACCGGCCACAAGCGGGACAACCGCCTGCGTGTTAACAAATGTCGCGCCGTCTTCATGGCTGCCAGTAATCCGGCCAAAACTTCCGGGCAACGCATCGCTACCATTTTTGACAAGCCGCACATTGAGCCGGGCGCTGTCGCTGGCGTCCTGCTTGAACAACAGATGCCCTCCGAAATGATAGAGACCATCAACCGGGGCCGTAAATAGATTGGTACCGGCATCAAACACCCCCTGATCATTGTAATCCAGCGTGTTGATCGCGACCTTCACCCATGTGTCCGCCGCGCCGAAATTATCGAAATTCGTCGTGCCGGTGAACCGCGGCAAATTGGGTTGGTCGACAACCCCCGTGACGTTATTCACCACCAGCCCGTCCTTGAAACTGGTACCATCTGCGGTGACAGACACGCGCAGGTTATCGCTGCCAAAGAGGCCCAGAACCGCGCGTGTCGCAAAACCCGTTTGCAGGATGAGCCCGGCATCATCTGCACTGGTTTCCTTGTTAAGGGCCTGGGTCAGATCGCCATCGCCGCCGTCGGCAGTATATAGCGCCGTCCAAAGCGCCCTATTCAGCTTGGCGGTGAACGGCGCACTTGCGGTGTCGCAGCCAATACCAAGCCCAGTCAGGTTCTCCAGCAGGCTGCCACCCACCACCTGCCAGTCCACCCCGTCAAATGCCTTCAGCAATGCGCTGTCGATCACAAAGGTGCGCCATCCCGCTTTGGGGGCATAAAACAACCATGTGCCCTGTTCGTAACTGGCAATCTTCCCGTCCTGACCGGCCCATTCATTCTGACCACCCGCCGCCACCAGATAACGGTCGCCCTCACTGGGATCGGACTGCGGCGTGTCAAAGCTGTCGGAGAGGATCGTGAGTTGGGTGATGGCATCAAGGATCCGCAGTGCCTCGTTATGGGTCACGTGTTTTTGAGCCTGCGATGGTGCAAGAATTGGCAGGTCGAGGTTGGGCAGATTGTCCGGCATGTCAGAATCCCTGTTTCAAAAAACCAGAGTGAAAAATGCGATCCAATGCTTTCCGATCCCTCTGCCCGTCGCCCTTGGGATTAACGAATTCTTCAGGAACGCGACCTCCGTCACACCTCTGCAACACCCAAACCCTCTGAAATAACTGCCCTTTCGGCCAATTTCCCCGTTTTCGCCACCGTAGCTTCACGCCTTTGCGGCATGGGGCGTGACTCCGCTTGCGGGTCTTGTTAAACGGCCCCAAACCATTGATGACCGGCGGAGCTTATTTTGGACGTTCAGCAGACAAATCTTGAGGGTGTCAAAGTACTGACCCCACGCCGTTTCGGCGACGAACGCGGGTTCTTTTCCGAAAGCTGGAGCGCGCGCGCCATGACCGCCGAAGGGCTGGAATTCAACTGGGTGCAAGACAATCATTCCCTCTCTGCCCGCAAGGGCACCGTGCGCGGCCTGCATTTCCAGTCGCCCCCTCACGCGCAGGACAAGCTGGTGCGCTGCGGCAAGGGTGCGCTCTTTGACGTGGCGGTGGATATCCGCAAAGGATCGCCCACCTACGGGCAGACTTTCGGCACCGTGCTGAGCTTTGAAAACGGCAAGCAATTGCTGGTTCCCAAGGGCTTCCTGCACGGGTTTTCCACGCTCGAACCGGATACCGAGATCATCTATAAATGCTCGGATTATTATGCGCCCGAATGCGACGGCGCGGTGCGGTTTGATTCGCCCGATCTGGCGATTGACTGGCATCTGGACGGGACCGAGGCGTTGCTGAGCGAAAAAGACGCCGCCGCAACCCTGTTCGCCGATTTCGACAGCCCGTTTGTCTACGAAGGAGCCGCCCAATGAAACTGATCGTGACCGGCGGGGCAGGCTTTATCGGATCAGCCGTGGTACGTCAGGCGGTGCGCGATGGTCACCACGTCGTGAATCTCGATGCGCTGACCTATGCTGCTTGCCTTGAAAACGTGGCACCTGTATCCAACGATCCGCATTACAGTTTCGAACATGTCGATATTCGCGACCGCGAAGCGCTGGACCGTGTGTTCGACACCCATCAACCCGACGCCGTGATGCATCTGGCCGCCGAAAGCCATGTGGACCGCTCCATCGACGGGCCGGGTGATTTCATCGAAACCAACATCACCGGCACCTACAACATGCTCGAAGCCGCCCGCGCCTACTGGACTGCGCAGGGCAAGCCCAACACGTTCCGCTTTCACCATATCTCGACCGATGAGGTGTTCGGCACCCTGGGCGAAGAGGGCCAGTTCACCGAAGACACGCCCTATGCGCCCAACTCGCCCTATTCCGCCTCCAAGGCCGCCAGTGATCATCTGGTCCGCGCCTGGGCCGAAACCTATGGGCTGCCGATCGTGATGACCAACTGCTCGAACAATTACGGGCCCTATCACTTCCCCGAGAAACTGATCCCGGTGGTCATCCTGAACGCGCTTCAGGGCAAGCCGATCCCGGTCTACGGCAAGGGCGAAAACGTCCGTGACTGGCTTTACGTCGAAGATCACGCCGACGCCTTGCTGACGGTGCTGCAAAAGGGCGAACTGGGCCGTAGTTACAATATCGGCGGCGAGAATGAGGCGAAGAACATCGACCTGGTCAACATGATCTGCGCCATCCTCGATGAAAAACGCCCTGGCGCGAAACCTTATGCCGATCAGATCACCTATGTCACCGATCGCCCCGGCCATGATTTACGCTATGCCATCGACCCCACGCGCATCGCGACCGAACTGGGCTGGCGCCCCTCGGTGACGCTGGAACAGGGGCTTGAGAAAACCGTGCAATGGTATCTGGACAACGAAGACTGGTGGCGCGCCCTGCAATCCCGCGACGGCGTCGGCCAGCGTTTGGGCAAGACCGGCTGAAACCGGCCGCGCAAGAGGTGTGTGAATGACAATTCTGGTATTTGGTAAAAACGGGCAGGTGGCGACCGAACTGGCGATGCAGGCGGATGTGGTCTGTGTAGGCCGGGATCAGGCTGACCTGACAAACCCCGATGCCTGTGCTGCCAAGATCGCCGAACTGCGCCCCGCCGCCGTGATCAATGCCGCCGCCTATACCGCCGTCGACAAGGCCGAATCCGAAGAAGACATGGCCAATGTCATCAACGGCGATGCCCCCGGCGCGATGGCCAAAGCCTGCGCGCGGCTCGATATCCCGCTGGTCCATATCTCAACCGATTACGTGTTCGAAGGTGGCGGCACTGACCCCTGGCAACCCGCTGATGCCAATGGCCCGCTCAGCGCCTATGGCCGCTCCAAGCTGAAAGGCGAAGAGGCGATCCGCGCCGCAAATGGCCCCCACGCCATCCTGCGCACCAGCTGGGTCGTGTCTGCTCATGGCGCGAATTTCGTCAAGACCATGCTGCGCCTTGGCGCTGACCGTGACCGCCTGACCATCGTTGCCGACCAGATCGGTGGCCCGACACCTGCGCGCGACATCGCCCGCACCTGCCACCAGATGGCTAAGGACCTCATCGCCGATCCGTCAAAGACCGGCACCCATCATTTCTCGGGCGCGCCGGACGTCAGTTGGGCCGATTTCGCGCGCGAGATTTTCGCGCAATCCGGAATCACCTGCGAGGTTGCGGATATTCCCACCTCGGATTATCCCACACCCGCCGCGCGGCCCCTGAACTCCCGGATGGATTGCAGCGCGCTTGAAACAGCGTTTGGCATTTCGCGGCCCGATTGGCGCAGTGGCCTCACCGACATCCTGAGCGACCTGAAAGCCGCCCAAACCTGACACCGCAGACCCAACAAAGGGACCTCCGACATGACACAACGCAAAGGCATCATTCTGGCGGGCGGCTCGGGCACGCGGCTTTATCCGATCACCAAGGGCCTGTCGAAGCAGCTTCTGCCGATCTATGACAAACCGATGATCTATTACCCGCTCAGCGTCCTGATGCTGGCAGGCATTCGCGAGATTGCGATCATCACCACACCGCAGGATCAGCACCAGTTCCAGCGCATGCTGGACGATGGCAGCCAGTGGGGCCTCAAGTTTACCTATATCGCCCAACCGTCGCCTGACGGGCTGGCGCAGGCCTTTATCCTGGCCGAGGATTTTCTTGACGGCGCACCGTCGACCCTTGTGCTGGGCGACAATATCTTTTTCGGCCACGGCCTGCCCGATCTTCTGGCCGAAGCTGATCAGAAAGACACCGGCGGTACGGTATTCGGCTATCAGGTGGCCGATCCCGAACGCTATGGCGTTGTCGATTTCGATACTGATGGCACCGTGCGCGAAATCATCGAAAAGCCCGAGGTGCCACCCTCGAACCACGCAGTCACCGGGCTTTACTTTGTCGATGGCACCGCCCCTGAAAAGGCCAAGCAGGTCCAACCCTCACCGCGCGGCGAACTTGAGATTACCTCGCTGCTCGAAATCTATCTACAAGAAGGCTCGCTAGACGTGCAACGCATGGGCCGCGGCTATGCCTGGCTCGATACCGGGACGCATGGCAGCTTGCTGGACGCGGGTAATTTCGTCCGCACGATCCAGAAACGCCAGGGCCAACAGATCGGCTGCCCCGAAGAGATCGCTTATGACATGGGTTTCATCACGCATGAAGAGTTGATGAAGCAAGCCGAGCAATACATGAAGAACGACTACGGCAAATATCTGACCGGACTATAGCAAGGGACGTGCCCGGCACGGCCGCACTTACCGGTCTGAGAATGGTGTACTGCCTGAGTTAGTCGTATGGCGCAGATGCGATAGCGATACGCTTGCAAACGAACGTTCCAATCCGCGGGAGAAAGCGGATCTTCCACCAGAATTTCGTTTCCGGTTTCCTGTCACGCTACTCTGGTTCGCGGTAAAGCTCATGACATGAGCAGTGCACACCACCGCCGCCCAAAGCGAACATGTCATAATCGACCGCCTCAACATGAAAGCCACGCTCTCTGAGCTGTTTATTGACATTCACATTGTGGCTCATCGACAGAACACGCTTGTTGCCAAGGCTAACTAAATTGCCGCCCAGTTTCACGCAATCCGCATATGCAACCGGAATGATTTCAATGCCGTGCGTGTTTTTGATGTGATCAAGCGCATATTGTTGCAACGCATCTTCACAGACCAATGCCAGCCCTTTTTCCAACATCACCACAACCGCGTCCACATGCACAAACTGCGGTGGGATGGGCGTTACCATGACATCCCAGTCTTTCTCGCGAAGCCAGCCCGCAACCTGTTCTGCGCCTTCCTTGGTGGACCGGTCGCCGGACCAGCCCAACAAGGCCGCACCGGGCTTCAGGATGCAAAAATCGCCACCCTCAAAATGTCCAGCCGTTACCCATTTCCAAATCGGGATGCCCGCCTTGTGGTAAAACGCGCTGGCCACGGCATAATCCCTGCGGCGGGGTGGTGTCTGGATCGAGGTTATCACCGCGCCCCAGGGCGTCATGAAGCTTGAATCGCGCGTGAAGACGGAAGACGGCAAACCCTCATCAGCTTCAGCAAAATGGACGTTCACACCGTTGCGCTCATAGACCTCCACCATCTGCCTGTGTTGCTTCATCGCTTTTTGCTTGTCGAAGCTGTGGCCCATTTCGTCCATGTTGGCCAACGTGACCGCCGAAATCGAATTTAGCGCCACCCAGCGAAAATGATCCGGTTTACCAAGCAGAACATCGGTCAGAACACCTGTCTGGGCGCTTACGCCCCAGCGCATTGTTTGGGTGTGCATGGACGTCGAGGCAGAGTGCTCTTTGGTCATATTCGATCCTGTCGCAAACAATCGAAGCGACAGTATGTATCTCCACCTGAAAACGCAACTTTGGGCTCAAAGAAGCTCATGGCGGCTAAACGACCTTTGTAGATGTTCGAACTTGTCACAGCAAAGGGCCGTCGGTCGCCGCCCGGCGTCGCGGCGCTCCCTGATGCCCGTCATGGGGTAAGATCAGCAATCGGCTCAGATCAGGCCCTCGGCCCGAAACATCGCTTTCACGTCCTGTTCAGGTCGGGCGCCGTAGTGGCTGATAACCTCTGACGCGGCGATGCAGCCCATGCGACCCGAGACGGCAAGCGGCTGACCCGTGGCGACACCGTAAAGGAAACCAGCGGCGAACTGGTCCCCCGCGCCGGTCGCATCGACGGGCGTGATTTCCCGAACCGGGACCGACACGCTTTCCTCACCCTGAACTGCCACGACATCATGCCCCGAACGGGTGCAGATGATCAGGCCACTTTCAGACGCCGCCTGCTCCAGCGCGGCACCCAGATCTTCGGTCTGGTAGAGCGATTTCCACTCGTGCTCGTTGCCAAACACGTAGTCGAGGTCACGCACCAACTGCCGGAAACCATCGCGGTGCCGGTCCACGCAGAACGGATCGCTCAGTGAAATGCCCGCCTTGCCGCCGCCCGCCTGGCAGGCCCGTGCCGCGGCTTGAAACGCCTCTTTCCCCTTGGGTTTGTCGTAGAGATACCCTTCGAGGAACAAAAGCCCCGCACCGCCCGCGACACTGTCATCCACATCTTCGGGGCCAAGCTCGGTTGAAATACCCAGATAGGTATTCATCGAGCGTTCGCCGTCGGGTGAGACAAAGATCATCGACCGCGAGGTGGGCAGTTCGCCCCCCGCCACCGGCGCGTTGACGAAATCGGTGCCCGCTTCGGCCATGCCGGTCGCATAGTAGCGGCCCAGATCGTCATCACAGACCCGTCCGATAAAGGCGGTGCTTAGCCCCATGGCACCCAGACCGGCGATGGTATTCGCGACCGATCCACCGGGCATCTGGGCGCGATTTTCCATCGCATCGTAAAGATATTCGGCGCGATCCCCTTCGATCAGCTGCATGATGCCCTTGTCGATGCCATGCGTTGACAGAAAGCCGTCATCGCTCTGACAGATCACATCCACGACGGCGTTACCGATGCCGACGGCCTGATATTTACTCATAAATTCTTGTCCTCGTATTCGCATAGATCGCGGATGATGCAGGTGCCGCACATAGGTTTGCGCGCCTTGCAATGATAGCGGCCATGCAGGATCAGCCAGTGATGCGCATGGTGCTGGAAATCGGCGGGGATCTGATCTTCGATGGCGCGTTCAACCGCAACAACATCCTTGCCGGGGCAGATGCCGGTGCGGTTTCCAACACGAAAGATATGGGTATCCACCGCCTGCGTCGGCATTCCCCACCACATGTTCAGCACCACATTGGCGGTCTTGCGCCCCACCCCCGGCAGCGATTGCAGCGCCGCGCGGGAATTCGGAACCTCGCCGCCATACTCCTCGACCAGGATGCGGCTCAGCTTGATCACGTTCTTGGCTTTCTGTCGGAACAGACCGATGGTCTTGATATGCTCGATCAGGCCTTCTTCGCCCAGCTCCAGCATCTTTTCCGGCGTATCGGCGATCTTGAAAAGCGCACGGGTGGCCTTGTTCACCCCCGCATCGGTCGCTTGCGCGCTCAGCGCCACCGCCACAACCAGCGTATAGACATTCACATGCTCCAGTTCGCCCTTGGGCTCCGGGTCGGCCTCGTGAAAGCGGGTAAAGATTTCGCGGATGGTATGATAGTCTAACTGCTTTGCCATAGGCCCCCTATGCCGACAAATCAGCCAATGCGCAATATTCGGGTCGCAGGCGCAGCCCAGACGCTTTATCTTCGACACAATCGAATTAGGACCCAGGACCATGAACGCCGAACCGCAGCAAAGCTATCACTACCATGTCATGCGCCGGGCAATTGATCTGATTGATCAAAGTGACGAAGCGCAATCGCTGAACACACTGGCGGCGGAAATGGACATGAGTCCGGCGCATTTTCAGCGGCTCTTCACCTCATGGGTTGGGGTGTCGCCCAAGCGATATCAACAATACCTGGCGCTTGGTCACGCTAAATCCCTGCTGGCCGAACGCTTTACCACACTGGAAACCGCACATGAGCTGGGCCTTTCCGGCTCTGGCCGCCTGCACGATCTGTTTCTGCGCTGGGAGGCGATGAGCCCCGGAGAATTTGCCCGCAAGGGTGAGGGGCTGACCGTCTATTGGGGCTGGTTTGACAGTCCCTTCGGCCTGTCGCTTGTCATGGGAACCCAGCGTGGCATCTGCGGCATCGGCTTTGCCAGCGAGGCGGGCGAAGAGGCAACGATGGAGGATCTGATCTCGCGCTGGCCCAAGGCGGAATTCGTCGAGGATCCGATGATGCTGCGCCCCTGGGTGCTGACAGCCTTCGGCGCGCCGGACCAACTGCGCGAACCCGCACCGCTTTACATGATCGGCGCACCGTTTCAGATCAACGTGTGGGAGGCATTGCTGCGGGTGCCCTCGGGGCAGGTCACCACCTATTCCGAGATTGCGCAATCCATCGGACGTCCCCGCGCCGTGCGCGCCGTAGGCACCGCTGTCGGGCGTAATCCGGTCAGCTTTCTGATCCCCTGCCACCGCGCCTTGCGCAAATCCGGCGGATTGGGCGGATATCACTGGGGCTTGCCGGTCAAACGCGCGATCCTGGCATGGGAAAGCGCCCGCGCCGAGGCTTAGCGCCTTGGCAGCGACCGGATTCTGGCTCCGCCGTGCACAAGGGTGTTCGAATGCGAGCCCGCTAGGTCAGTGATCGCTCTATGCACAGCGCTCAGAGGCGCAGCATCTGATAGCTTCGTTCAAGGAACATGCCGGGACGACCCCGTCGCGCGACCTGACCTCATGAACCGGCCTTCGCGCGATCACTTGGCCATTGCGTTCTTGACCAAGCCAACGATGGCCAGCAGCACACCGCCACCCACACCGCCCGACGCGATCTGACCGATGATTGCACCAAGATCCGTACCACCACCCGCGGCACCAGCACCCAGCGCCGACAGGATCTGCCCGCCAAGGCCACCACCGACGATCCCGGCAACCGAATTCAGCAGCAGGCCCAGATTGGCGTTCTTCAAAAGGCCACCGGCCACGTTACCACCTACGGCGCCCGCAATCAGACTGATCAGAAGTTCCATCTATCTTCCTTCCTGTCGGGCCGTATCACAGATTACAATTTTCAGGCCGAAGATTGACCCATCCCTCCGGTAGGAAAGACGCTAACAGAGCGGAAAAGGTCAATCTAAGGGGAAAACAACCCCAAGCGTTCCCCGCGATCACTCGCCGTGACGCAGTAACCGTTGCTTTTGACGATTCCAGTCGCGCTTGGCCTCGGTCGCGCGCTTGTCGACATTCTTCTTGCCCTTGGCGATGCCGATCTTCAGCTTGGCCAGACCCCGGTGATTGAAATACAGAACCAGCGGTACCAGCGTCATGCCCTTGCGCTGGGTGTCATTCCACAGCCGTGACATCTCTTTTTTCGACACCAGCAACTTGCGACGGCGCTTTTCCTCGTGGGTGAAGGTCTTGGCCTGTTTGTAGGGCGCGATATAGCTGTTCACCAACCACAATTCACCCTCATCCACGGCGGCATAACTCTCGGCGATATTGCTGCCGCCCTCGCGCAGGGATTTCACCTCGGACCCTTCCAGGATGATCCCGCATTCGATGTCATCCTCGATGGCATAATCATAGCGCGCCCGCCGATTCTCGGCGATCACCTTGTAGTTCGGATTGTCCTTCGGATTGGCCATGAATGTCGTCCTATCGGGGTGCCGGATGCCTGTCCAGCGATCCACTACAATAAGAGGCCGCTTGGCAGGTTCCAAGGCCGCAGGTTCGGAAATTGTCAAAACAGGCAATTCAATGACAGCGTTCAGAGGATTTACCTGCTGGCGCATCGCGCAGAGTTACAACAATCCGCGTACACAGTTTACACAGTTGCAACTCTAGGCCCGCAAATCCTTGGGCGATCCCATGACGACGTAAGAGGTGATCGAGGCAACCTGCGGCAACGTCCCGACAACATCCGTATGAAAGGATTTATAGGCGGGCAGATCGGCCACCTCGATGCGTAAAAGATATTCCACCGCCCCGGTGATGTTGTGGCATTCCACCACTTCGGGCGCGATCGCCATGGCGCGCTCAAATGCTTCCTGACTGGCTTTTGTGTGTGAATTCAACCCCACAGCGGCAAAAGCGACAAAGCCGACACCCATCGCCGGACGGTTCAAAACAGCCCGGTAACCCTGAATCACACCCCTCTTTTCAAGGGCAGCAACACGGCGCAGACAGGCCGAGGCCGACAGCCCGACCTTTTCCGCCAGCTCCAGATTGCTGATCCGGCCATCGCGGGTTAGCTCACGCAATATATTTTCGTCAATTTGATCCATGGCCGCATTTAGTTGCACGATTTTTGATGAAACGCAAAACTTCGCAATTCAAATGCGCCAAGACCCGCATAAGATTGCCCGCATGACTTATGAACTGCTCACCGCTCTTTTCGCCTTTGCCCTCGTGACCGTGATCACGCCGGGGCCGAACAACCTGATGCTGATGGCCTCGGGCGCGAATTTCGGATTTCGCCGTACTTTGCCGCATATGCTGGGCATCGGAATCGGCTTCCCGACGATGATTTTCCTCGTGGGGATCGGCGTGATGCAGGTCTTTGATCTCTGGCCACTCAGCTACACGATCCTCAAGATTTTCAGCGTCACTTATCTGCTTTATCTGGCCTGGAAGATCGCCAATGCCGCCCCACCAAAAAACACGCAGGCAGAGGGTAAGCCTTTGACTTTCCTGCAGTCTGCCGCGTTCCAATGGGTTAATCCCAAAGCATGGAGCATGGCCCTGTCGGCCATCACGCTTTACGCCAGCGGCCGCGACCTTCCCGCGGTCCTGTGGGTGGCAGGGGTTTATGTCTGCGTCTCTTTCCTCAGCACCACGGGCTGGACCGTTCTGGGCCAGCAGATGCGCCGCCTGCTGACCAATCCCGCGCGGCTGCGGATCTTCAACACCCTCATGGCGCTTTTGCTGGTGGCCACGCTGATCCCCGTGTTATGGCCAGCACAAGGCTGAGCGCGAGGGGTCCGGATGCCCAAAATCCTTTCTCTGGTTCACACCGCGGAGGTTCATAGCGATACGTTCGACGCCCTGCGCGACCGGATCGCACCGGGCCTGGCCTTGCATCATCACATCCGCACGGATTGGCTGGATCGGGCACAAGTAGGCATGAGCCCTGAGCTGGCCCAGGAGATTCGCCAAACCGTACAGGACTCACATCAACCGGTGATCTGTACCTGCACCACCATCGCCCCTGTTGCGGAAAATGCCGGTGCCATCCGAATTGATCAGCCGATGATGCAGGAAGCCGCCCGTCTGGGTGGGCCGGTAATCATGGCCTACTGCCTTGAAAGTACAAAAGAACCCAGTCTTGAGCTGCTGCTATACACACTTTTGATGGAAAAGAGCCAGGGTACCGCTCACCTCTTGCCTCTCACCCATCTCTGGCCTTTGTTCATGTCGGGCCGGATCAAGGATTTTCACGCTGAAATCGCCAGCGCCATTCGTGAAAAGATTGACGATTTTCCCCCAACCGCCTGCGTGGTTCTGGCACAGGCATCAATGGCCGGGGCAGCGGCCTTGCTGACCGATCTGCCGGTCCCGGTACTCACCTCGCCCGAACTGGCCCTGCGGGCTGGATTGGCGCAGTTGTGATTGCAAATCCCCGTCTGTGCAGCCATATATCGCAGCGGACAAGGTGGAGACAGTGATGACCAATTACCTCGACTTCGAAAAGCCACTGGCCGAAATCGAAGGCAAGGCAGAAGAACTGCGCGCACTTGCGCGCGCCAACGAGGAAATGAATGTCGAGTCCGAAGCATCGGCACTGGACAAGAAGGCCGCCGATATCCTCCGCGATCTCTACAAAGACCTCTCGCCCTGGCGCAAATGCCAGGTGGCGCGTCACCCCGAACGGCCCCATTGCCGCGATTACATCGAACAATTGTTCCGGGAATACACGCCCCTGGCGGGTGATCGGAACTTTGCCGATGATCTGGCAGTGATGGGAGGGCTGGCCCGTCTGGACGACATGTCCGTGGTGGTCATCGGACATGAAAAAGGCGCCGACACCAAAAGCCGGATCGAACGTAATTTCGGCATGGCCCGGCCCGAAGGATACCGCAAGGCCATTCGCCTGATGGAGCTTGCCGACAAGTTCAACCTGCCCGTCGTCACGCTGGTTGACACGCCCGGCGCCTATCCCGGCAAGGGCGCCGAAGAGCGTGGCCAGTCCGAGGCGATTGCCCGTGCAACTGAAAAATGCCTGCAAATCGGCGTGCCACTGGTATCCGTGGTGATCGGCGAAGGTGGATCAGGCGGGGCCGTGGCCTTTGCCAGTGCCAACCGCGTGGCGATGCTGGAACATTCGATCTATTCCGTGATCTCACCCGAAGGGTGCGCCAGCATCCTTTGGAAAGACGCCGAAAAGATGCGCGAGGCCGCCGAAGCGCTGCGTCTGACCGCACAGGATCTGACCAAGCTTGGTGTGGCCGACCGGATCATCAACGAGCCGATGGGCGGCGCGCACCGCGACCCCAAGACCACCATTACCGCTGTCGGCAAAGCCATCACAGCCATGCTGAGCGAGCTGAGCGCCAAGTCGCGCGACGAACTTGTAGCGGACCGGCGCAAGAAATTCCTGTCGATGGGCGACAAGGGCCTGGCGGCCTAAGACAGGCGCTTATTCTATCTGCGGGCAGCCTGTACCGCCAATGCCATCGTCGCCGTTGGGACAGGCAATTGCCGACGACACAGGCGCTCGTTCAAGAACCTGATCAGCCGGGGCAGCCTGCGATTTGGGCGCTGAAAGGGGCTCTTGCTCGGGCGCTTTTGCACAGGTCGCCAGAAACAGGCAAATCGCCAATAGATATTTCGCACGAACCGTCATTCCTCGGTCTCCCCGGTCTTGTAAAAATAGGCCCCGGCGCGAAACCGGTATGTCCCTTTCTGGGCACCCTTTAGTCCCGCCGCCTTGCTGCTGAGAGCCCGAAACACACCCATCTGCAATTCAGCATGCTGTTCTTCCAATGCCGCTATCTGTTCCTCGGTCAGATCGGAATAATGCACCGCACGCTCAAAGGCCTGCTTCTGACCTGTTACGTTATCCGTGGCCGTTGACAGGTGGTCGCCGACATTGCGGGCCAGGTAGGCAATCTGTTCCTCGCTGCCGGCATGTGGCTGATAGGATCGTTTGATTAGGCGGACGGTCTGACCGTCATTCCCGATTTCGACCGTGGCGTTGGCTTCCAGCGTATCCAGCATCGTGCGCGGATGCACATCCCGGCGCACCAGCCATGCCAGCGCATCGAAGGAGGGCGCATCGCCGGAACGGGCAAGCTCCAGCGGTTCGCCGTCCCGGTGATATCCCTCCTCGGTCTGCCACAGCGCCACAAGCCGGGTCAGATGTGAGGTTTTGGCTGGTTTAGGCTCGAATTCACGCAGACGGGCTATGTCGCGACGCTGCAAACCGGTCATCACCGAAAGACGGCTATCGGTTGCCTTACCGTCCGATGCTCGCATCGCCTCGGCCACGTAATGTGCCTTCAGCCTTTCGGAAAGCTCCGCGAACAGCACGCCGCGCGCCACCATCAATCGCGCCAGCGGCCCAAGCAGACTATCAAGGAAATCTTTCATATGTGTTTTTTGCACATTATCTCTGGACAAGAAAGCTTTAAATATAATATGTGCATTTTACACATTTATTGATAGAGGTATCCAATGTCGCGTCTAAACAGTGTCTACGTCGCCCTAATTGCCATGGGGATCGGTTTGATTTCCGCCTGTTCCCATGATGCACCATCCGAGGCTGAACCAAGAGACTCTGCCGCCGATTACAGTGCAAGCCCGTCCCCCGCATCACCCGCGATCATTGACGCGGCACCCGGCAGGATCGCTGCGTCTGAAAAATCTTCCCGCATTGCAAAAGCGCCCTCGCAACGCCAGCCAAGGACAGGTGTTGTGACGGCGGGGGACATCGACGACACGCTGAATGTTGCCGCCTTCCAAACCTATCTGAAACGCAAGAAACGCACCGTTGGCACGCCCACTGCCAATTTCTCCAGGCCCTTCATGGCACAGCTTGTCGGCCCAAACGGACAGCCTGCAGCGGGCGTCTATTTCACCCTACGAAAACCCGGCGCGCCCGAGCCGTTCTACAGCGGTCATTCGGGTGTGGATGGCAACATAACCGTTTTCCCGGCCACATTGGGTGCCGGGCAATTCAGACAGGTAGAGTTTCGCGCGATCACCGACGGGCAGACCGGCACCACCATCAAAGTACTGAAGACCGGCCTGAACCGGCACAAGATCGCGCTGGCAGACAAAACCAGATGGACGCCCGCCTTTCTGGATCTGGCCTTCGTCGTCGATACCACGGGCAGTATGGGCGATGAGTTGGATTGGTTGACCCGCGAAATGCGCAGCATCGTCGACGTGGCACGCAAGGCCGCGCCCGGTGTCGATATTCGCTTTTCTCTTGTTGTCTATCGCGATCACGGTGACGCCTACATCGTGCGCAACATGGGCTTTTCCAACTCGGCAGCCACCATGCAACGCTGGCTGAAACGTCAGAATGCCAGTGGCGGCGGGGATTATCCCGAAGCAGCGGCGGCAGCACTGAAATCTGCGGTCAATCTGAATTGGCGCCGCGGGAAGGGTGAGCGTATTCTTTTCCACATTGCCGACGCGCCCCCTCATGCAAGGGACGCGCGCACCTATCTTGCAGCCGCCCGGACTGCTGCCAAACGCAACATCCAGATCTTTGGTCTGGGCGCCAGCGGCGTGGCGGACGAGGCAGAGCTACTGATGCGTCAGGCCGCTGCAATGACATCCGGGCGCTACCTGTTTTTGACGGATGACAGCGGTGTGGGTCTTTCTCATGCCGAGCCGGATATCGCCTGCTACCGCGTAACAAAGCTGAAAGACCTCTTGATCCGCGTGCTGAAATCCGAGCTTTCCGGCACCCGCATCGAAGCTGCAAAATCAAGCATCATCCGCGAAGTCGGTGCTTATCGTCGAGGCATTTGCCTGAACTGAGGGTCACCCCACCAGCATCTTCAGGCCCTGGGTCACATCCGACCGCACTGCCAACCTCAGCCCCGGCTCGTCCCCGGCCTTGAGCGCGCCGATGATCAGCCGATGGTAATGCGGCGGGTCCTTGCGGGTCAGCTTGCCATAAAGCGAGCGCATGGTCGGACCCAGCTGCAACCACACGGTCTCGGCCATCGCCAGCATGGCCGGGGCCTGCGCCCGCAGATAAAGCGTGCGGTGAAATTCCAGATTGCGGCGGATATATCCCACCGCATCGTGGCGCGCGATATTCTCGGAAATCAGCGTGTTGATACTCTGCAAGCGGTCAATCAGCGCAATATGAGCCCGGGGCAGCGCACGGCTGGCCAGTTCCACCTCGATCAGAGCGCGCAGGGCGGCCAATTCCTCGATCCGGTCATTGCTGAGTTCAGGGGTCGAAACGCGACCCGAACTTGACAGCGTCAGCGCCCCCTCGGCGGTCAGCCGGCGCACAGCCTCGCGGGCGGGGGTCATCGACACGTCGAATTCGGCACCGACACCGCGCAGGGTCAATGCCTGTCCCGGCGCGATCTCTCCATGCATGATCCGGGTGCGCAACCCGCGATAGACCCGGTCATGGGCAGAAGGAGACGGATCGGAGCGTGGGTTAAGAAGCATGTGCCGTTTGTGATCACAAAACCTCGTCCGGTCAATCACCGAATCGATAGCGGTGCAGATCGGCACCGTTGCGACGCAGCCAATGGCGCGGCTCGGCATAGTCGGGCAGCAAGTCTTCGACCAGACCCCAGAATGCGGCGGAATGGTTCATTTCCTGCAAATGCGCCACCTCGTGCGCGGCCACGTAATCCAGCACCTCGGGCGGGGCCAGGATCAACCGCCAGGAATACATCAGCCCGCCCGCCGCGGTGCATGACCCCCAGCGGGACCGGGTGTCGCGCAGGGTGATACGGGTATAGCCCCGCCCCAGCGCCGCGGCATAATGATCAGACGCGACCGCCAGCCGATCCCGCGCCAATGTCTTGAGAAACGCCTGCAATCGGGACGCCACATTCTGCTCCGGTCCCGGCACCAACAGGCTATCACCTGCGGGCAACACCCGCCGCCCCTTTCCTTCGACGATTCGCAATAACTGCCCTTCGACGGGGATTTCGACCCCCCAGGCCACTGGCATGATAGCGGGTCTTTCTTGCAACTGTGCGCGTAGCCAATCACCCTTGCTGCGGGCGAAATCCAGTGCCTCACCCTCTGACACGCCACGCGGCAACGTCAGCGTTACCAGCCCGTCAAGCCCCGAAACCCGTAAGGAAATCCGCCGTGCGCGCGGTGACCGGCGCAAGGTCAGTTCAACCGGGGGGTTGCCGGGAAGAAGATGTTGGCCCATATGGCCTCCTGAATAACCTGTCGCGCAAGACTTCAAAGCCTTTGACACCTGTCCCCCGTTATGGCAGGTGGCGCGGATCGTCGACAAGACCAGAGATTTGAAAGGGATTACCCATGCCCAAAGAAGAATGGGGCGTAAAGCGCCTGTGCCCCACCACCGGCAAAAGGTTTTACGACCTGAACGCCAACCCGATCATCAACCCCTACACGGGTGAAGTGTTCGAACTGGAAACCGGCAAGAGCCGTTCGATCACGGCCGATGCCGAAGACGCCGAAACCAAGAAGATGAAAGACGCCGATACCGACAGCACCGATGACGTGCTGGACGATGATGACGATGATGTCGATGTCGATCTGGGCGATGACGTTCTGGAAGATGATGATGACGATGATGTCTCGCTGGACGAAATCGCCGACGTTGCTGCGGACGACGACGATAGTTGATCACGACCCAAGGCGGGATTTTCCACTTGATCCCGCCTGCCGCTTTGCCTAATTAGCGGCGAACTGACCCGACGGGTCATATGGTACGGGGCCTTAGCTCAGCTGGGAGAGCGCTTGCATGGCATGCAAGAGGTCAGGGGTTCGATCCCCCTAGGCTCCACCAAATCTCATGAAATCAATATCCCTCGTTATTTGGGTTTGCGGCCCGTCCACGGGATGCCTTGCTGGCCAGGGCGCAGTCGTTTACCTTAAGTTGAATGGACGAACCGACATTCTTCAAAAATTATTCCAATGCGTAATATCTCCCATCTGTCCCGGCGTCAGGTACTGGCAGGGTCCGCCGCCCTTGCCACCTTGGGAATGCGCCCAGCAAGCGCGCGGGATCTGGCGATTGAATTCGATCTGCCAACGGCTGCATTGGACGAACTTCGCCAGTCCGCTGGCCCTCGGATCTACTTGCCCGGCGATCCCGGCTTTGGGTTGAAGGCACGGGTCAACAACCTGCGCTATTTTGCCGATCTTCCCCGGGCAGTCGTGGTATGCCCGAATGCAGGGGCCACCGTGCAGACCGTCAACTGGCTACGCAGCTTTGACATCCCGTTTCAGATCAAGGGTGGTGGCCATTCCTATGCGGGCTATTCTGCCGGGCCGGATGTGGTCGTGTTCACGCAGGGCATGGACCAGACCGAGATTTTCAGCCACCCGGACAACCCCGCCACAACCCTGCTGAAGGTCGGTGCCGGGGCCATCAATTACAAAGTCTATGACACGCTCGAAGAAAACGGCCTGACGCTGACGCATGGGCGCTGTCCGACCGTGGGGATCGCGGGCTTTGTCCTTGGCGGCGGGATCGGGTTTGATATGCGCCATCTGGGCCTTGCCTCGGACCTGCTGATCGAAACACAGATTGTACTGGCAAACGGGACAGAGGTGACCGCCTCAGCCACGCAAAACACCGATCTGTTCTGGGCATTGCGCGGCGGCGCCGGGGGCAGCTTTGGCGTCTCAACCAGTTTCACGTTTGAAACCCTGGATGTCAGCCAGATGCAAATCGGTGTGTTTAACCGCACATGGCGCAGTACAGATCAACATTTCGTGGCGCAATTTCTGCATCAGATGATGGCGCTTTTTCAGGCCGACGATACGCGGCAACTGGGCACACGACTATCTGTCACCTTCGGTACGCCGCCGGATAATCCAAGCGCCCCGGCGGGCTATGCGATAAACCTTGTCGGTCAGTGGATCGGGCCGCCCGCCGATCTGCGCGCCCTGTTCGACCAGCTTGATGGTGACCTGCCGCCCGTGACTGTCGCCGTCGACTATCATGGCCCCTACTGGATCGCGCAACACCTGCTGGAAGAGCCGGAAGAAGAGATGTTCTATCAGGAACGCTCCACCTTCATTCCGACAACCCCGAACGAGGCCGCGCTCCATGACGCGCTAAGCACCTTGCAATCGCGGCCCGATGTCCACGGCACCTGCGACCTTCGGTTCTTTCAAACCGGTGGTGCGGTGAATGACATGATGGCCGGGAACAGTGCCTTCGTCCATCGCGACAGCGAATGGCTACCGCTGATCGGTTTCTACTGGACCGGACAGGACCAGACCGATCCGGCGCTCCTTCAGCAGGGCCATGATTGGCAGGATCGGTTTTATATGCAGATCGTCGATACATTCGGCGGCGCGGGCGCCTATCAGAATTTCCCGGACCCTTCATTGCAGGATTTCGCCACGGCTTACTTTCGGGGCAATCTGGACAGGCTGCGTCAGGTCAAGGCCAAATACGACCCGCAAAACCTGTTCACCTTTGCGCAATCCGTACCGCCGCTCTAATCCACTACACGACAGGTCAGGTTGATCCGCCCACCCTTGGGCAACAGGGCCGAGCTGCCGAATTTGATCCGATCCACCCCGTGATAGGTCAGACGCGCCTCGCCGCCCATCACCACCACATCGCCCGATTGCAGCCAGATCGATTCGGTCTTGCCGCCGCGCGTGGTGTTGCCGATCCGGAACATCCCCTCATCCCCCAGTGACAGCGACAGCACCGGCCATTTGAAATCCGCCTCGTCGCGATCCTGGTGCATGCCCATCCGCGCCCCTTCACTGTAGAAATTGATCAGGCAGCAATCCGGGTCGCGCGCCTTGCTTACCAGATCCCGCCAGATCGCCAGCACCCGATCCGGAATCGCAGGCCACGCTGTGCCCGCGGGATGTGTCGGCACATAGCTGTAGCCCGACCTGTCGGAATACCACCCGTATTTCCCAGCCGAGGTCATGCGAACCGTCATCGGTTTGCCAAAGGGCGTATCCGGCGAAAAGAGCGGTGCGGCGGCAACAACATCGCGCAAATCCGCGACCAAACCCGCCTGCTCATCGGGATTCAGCAAACCCTTGAAAACATGGAATCCCCGGATGGTGATTGTCGGTCTGCGCATGCTGCCCTCTTTTGATCCGCCCTAACTGCACATTTTAGCGCAAAATTGCAAAATCCACCCCCTTCCAGCGGTTGCAGGGGCAGTTTCGCCTGCCTATATACGCCCAGAAGCGCGGCAACCCCATTTGGGATGTCGTCAAACCATCGGGGCCCGGTGCCGAAACGGGTTGGGTCCTGACAACATCGCCTAAGTTAGAAGGGATCGTAAAAACATGGCCAAAGTCATCGGTATTGACCTCGGAACCACCAACTCCTGCGTCGCCATCATGGATGGTAGCCAGGCCCGCGTCATCGAAAACTCGGAAGGTGCCCGCACCACGCCCTCGATCGTCGCTTTCACAGACAACGAACGCCTTGTCGGCCAACCGGCCAAACGTCAGGCCGTCACCAACCCGGAAAACACCATCTTTGGCGTCAAGCGCCTGATCGGTCGCCGGGAAAATGACGCGGACCTGGCCAAGGACAAGAAGAACATGCCATTCAACGTCATCGACGGTGGCAATGGCGACGCCTGGGTCGAAGCCAAGGGTGAAAAATACAGCCCCTCACAAATCTCGGCCTTCATCCTCGGCAAGATGAAAGAAACCGCTGAATCCTACCTGGGCGAAGAAGTCACCCAGGCGGTCATCACCGTCCCGGCGTATTTCAACGACGCCCAGCGCCAGGCCACCAAGGACGCGGGCAAGATCGCTGGCCTTGAAGTGCTGCGCATCATCAACGAGCCGACAGCCGCCGCGCTGGCATATGGCCTCGACAAGGAAAACACCCACACCATCGCGGTCTATGACCTTGGCGGCGGTACTTTCGACGTGACCATCCTTGAGATTGACGATGGCCTCTTCGAAGTGAAATCGACCAATGGCGACACCTTCCTGGGTGGTGAAGACTTTGACATGCGCATCGTCAACTACCTGGCGGACGAGTTCAAAAAGGAACACGGCGTCGACCTGACCAAGGACAAGATGGCCCTGCAACGCCTGAAAGAGGCGGCAGAGAAAGCCAAGATCGAACTCAGCAGCAGCTCGCAGACCGAAATCAACCAGCCATTCATCTCGATGGGCTCGGACGGCTCGCCGCTGCACATGGTCATGAAACTGACCCGCGCCAAACTGGAATCGCTGGTTGGCGACCTGATCAAGGCGTCGATGAAACCCTGTGCCGCCGCGCTGAAAGATGCCGGCATGTCGGCCAACGAGGTTGATGAGATCGTACTGGTCGGCGGTATGACCCGCATGCCCAAAGTGATCGAGGAAGTGACCAAGTTCTTCGGCAAGGAACCCCATAAGGGTGTGAACCCGGATGAGGTTGTTGCGATGGGTGCCGCCATTCAGGCCGGTGTTCTGCAAGGCGACGTCAAGGATGTTGTCCTGCTCGACGTGACCCCGCTCAGCTTGGGTATCGAAACCCTGGGCGGCGTGTTTACCCGTCTGATCGACCGCAACACCACGATCCCGACCAACAAAAGCCAGATCTTCTCGACCGCCGAGGATAACCAGAACGCCGTGACGATCCGGGTGTTCCAGGGCGAACGTGAAATGGCCGCAGACAACAAGATGCTGGGCCAGTTCAACCTCGAAGATATCCCGCCCGCCCCGCGTGGCATGCCCCAAATCGAAGTCGCGTTCGACATCGACGCCAACGGCATCGTGTCGGTTCAGGCCAAGGACAAGGGCACCGGCAAGGAACAGAAGATCACGATCCAGGCGTCGGGCGGTCTGTCCGATGAGGACATCGAAAAGATGGTTCAGGACGCCGAGGAGAATGCCGAGGCCGATAAGGAACGTCGCGAGCTGGTCGAAGCCAAGAACCAGGCTGAAAGCCTGATCAACTCGACCGAAAAATCGATGGAGGAGCACGCCGACAAGGTTGATCCGACCACCATCGAAGCGATCGAACTGGCCATTGCCGCGCTCAAGGACGAGCTGGAAACAGACAATGCCGACAAGATCAAATCGGGCATCCAGAACGTCACCGAAGCGGCCATGAAACTGGGCGAGGCGATCTACAAGGCTGCCCAGGATGATGGCGAAGACGAGCCGATGGCAGCGGATGAGGCCGGGGCCGGCGACGACGATATCGTTGACGCCGACTTCGAAGATCTCGACGGCGACAAGCGCGCCTGATCAGCGTCTGATGGAACGCAGGGGCCGGGCCAGCGCAAGACCGGCCCGGCCCTGTCCGTTCCCGCGAAAGGAGATCTCGCATGGCCAAACGTGATTATTACGAAGTGCTTGGATTATCCAAAGGTGCGTCGGCCGATGAAATCAAGAAAGCCTATCGCGCCAAAGCCAAAGAACTTCATCCCGACCGCAACAAGGACAACCCCGATTCCGAGAAACAGTTCAAGGAAGCGGGCGAAGCCTATGACGTTCTGAAGGACGCCGACAAAAAGGCGGCCTATGACCGCTTTGGTCATGCCGCTTTCGAAGGTGGTATGGGGGGCGGTGGCGGCCGTCCTGGCGCCGGTGGACAAGGCGATTTCGCCAGTGCCTTTTCCGATGTGTTCGATGATCTTTTCGGCGATTTCATGGGGGCGCGCGGCGGGGCTGGCGGCGGACGCGGACGTGCGGCGCGCGGATCGGACCTGCGCTATAACCTGCGCGTCACGCTGGAAGAGGCCTATTCGGGCCTGCAAAAAACCATCAACGTGCCAACCGCAGTGCCCTGCGATTCCTGCGAAGGATCAGGGGCCGAGGGTGGTGCTGAACCTTCAACCTGTCCAACCTGCTCGGGCATGGGCAAGGTTCGCGCTCAGCAGGGCTTTTTCACCGTTGAACGCACCTGCCCAACCTGCTCCGGACTGGGCCAGATCATCAACAACCCCTGTAAATCCTGTCAGGGTCAGGGCCGCATCGAAAAAGATCGCGCACTCAGCGTGAACATCCCCGCCGGGGTCGAAACCGGCACCCGCATCCGCCTGGCCGGCAATGGCGAGGCCGGGATGCGTGGCGGACCTCCGGGCGATCTTTATATTTTCATCGACGTAGCTCAGCACGAGCTTTTTGAGCGTCAGGAAAATCATCTTTTCTGCCGCGTACCTGTGTCGATGTCCGCTGCCGCCCTTGGCGGCGATATCGAGGTGCCCACCATTGACGGTGGCCGCAGCCGCGTGAAAATCCCGGGTGGGAGCCAATCGGGCCGTCAGATGCGCCTGCGCGGCAAAGGCATGCCCGCTCTGCGCGGCGGCTCGCATGGTGACATGATGATCGAACTGGCGGTTGAAACACCGGTCAACCTGACCTCCAAGCAAAAAGAGCTGCTGCGCGAATTCGAGGCCCTCAGCGAGGATAACAACCCCGAAAGCAAAAGCTTCTTCTCTTCGGTCAAATCCTTCTGGGATTCGATGAAAAGCTAATTTTTCGGGATAACGGAAGTCGGATAAGGGGCGCATCGTGATGCGCCCTTTTTTCATGGTCCGGCCTCTGACAAGCAAACAGGACGGTTGGCGCTTGTTACAACGACTCACGGTGCAAGGGCTGAGTACACGGCGACAGGCTTGTCGCGGGTGCTGGATGACCCCAACACGGCGGTTTTCAGGACGGTTTCGTGGGGGCAATCCACCGCCTTTTGCCAGCGTCGTTACCACCCTTCCGAAATCAACGGATGTTTCGTCGTTACGTCGTGCCCCGGTGCCGATACCGACGTAATACCGACAAAATACCGACGTGATACCGACAGCAATTCTCGCGGATCGTTAATCATTCGCTAACCCTCATGCGGCAGATTGTTAACATGTCGCACGGTCCCGCCTTCTCGGAAAAACCCCTACCTCTTTTCACCGAAGATGAAGCTGTTGTAGCCGACGTTCTGACCCCCGGAAGACAACCCTCCTACATCCGCGATCATCGCAAACGTCTGCGGGATCGATTCCTTGCTGGCGGCGCCCAGGCCTTACCGGATTATGAGATGTTGGAACTGGTTCTGTTTCGCGCAATTCCGCGGCGGGATGTAAAGCCGTTGGCGCGGCAACTGCTTGATAAATTTGGCGATTTCAACACCGTCGTCTCCGCCCCCGCGGATCAGCTATCCGAGGTTCCGGGCATCGGAGAGGCCGTGATTTGCGAGCTGAAGATCATCGAGGCTGCCGCCCATCGACTTTCGCGGGCAAGGGTGATGCAGCGACAGGTAATCTCATCCTGGGATGCCTTGCTGGATTACTGCCACACCACGATGGCCCACCGCGAGACCGAGCAGTTTCGTGTTTTTTATCTGGATCGCAAGAATGTCCTGATCGCCGACGAAGAGCAAGCCAGCGGCACCGTGGATCATGTCCCCGTCTACCCGCGCGAAGTCGTCAAGCGCGCCCTCCATCACAACGCCAGCGCTTTGATTCTAGTACATAATCATCCTTCGGGTGACCCCACACCGTCGGATAGCGACATCGCCATGACACAACAGGTTCTGACCGCCGCCGAAGCCCTTGGCATCGCATTGCACGATCACATCATCATCGGCAAATCCTGTGAACTCAGCTTCCGCGCCAAGGGATATCTGTAAAGCGCCATTTCGCGCGCTTCCCGTAGGGCCGCTTTAGCGCACCCAAACCTCGACCCGCCGGTTCACCTGACGGCCCCACGCGCTATCGTCGCAAGCCATCGGCATCGCCTCACCAAAGGCCGCGACCTCCAGCCCGATACGATCCAGATTGGCCGTTTCCGCTGCTCTTGTTACCGCCGATTTGACGGCCGAAGCCCGGCGCATGGCGATGTTGCGATTGGCGCTTGCAGCCCCTTCACCATCACTGAACCCGACAAAAACCAGACGCCGTGCATCATAGAGCCCGATCTCCATAGCGCGTGCCAATTGCTGCACGTTTGAACGTGATTGCGCGTCCAGCCGCGCCGATCCTGCCTCGAACCGGAAGGTGGTCGACAGGCGTTTGAGAGGTGCCAGCGCACTGACCATATCCTGTAGCTCCGACAGGCGTATCTCTTCTCCGGCACGCAGAATTGCATTGGCAAACCGGTCGCCTTGTTCGTTGATCCTGATTTCTTCCGGGGCTTGATCGACAAATCCCGCGCGCCGGATCACCAGCTGCGCCGACGGGTCGCGCATATAGGCCAGAAATTCACGCGCCAGTTTGGGAAACCGCCGCGCGGGCAAATAAAGGAACATCGGCGCGGTCAGCGGGTAATCCTCGGTCTTGACGGCACGGCGCGTGGCGTTCAGCGCAAAGCCGCAATTGCCTTTCAGCGCCAGCTCCCAGGTGTTGCCAATCTCCGACCGGCTGGTCACCCCAAGGGCAAAGGGATCATCCGATACCGCCCGGGCCAGATCCTGACTGTCCTTGTGGCGGATCGCACCATCGACCAGATTCAGATCTTCGGGTGCCAGCAGACGATCAACCGTGGCCTGACCCAGCCCCGTGCGCGCATCGTGCAGATGGACCCCGATGGGTGCGTTTGGCCCGCCCAGAACGGACCAGTTATCAATCTCTCCGGCCAGAACCTGCGCCAGTTCGGGCGTTGTAATGGCCTGAATCGGATTGCTGGGCGCAACCACCGGCACCAATGCATCAAGCGCCAGAACCCGGCTGCGACCGCGCGCTGTCAGATTGCCAAGCCCTGCGTCACGCGCACGTGTCACCTCGTCCGTGCGTGCCTCGCGCAGCGTCATCGCGATATCCGCCTCATTCGCCAACAGATCGGCAAACCCTTCATCCGTATTGGTCAGACGGAAAGAAAACTCGCCCAAGACCGCGCCATCGACGCGACTGGCAAGTGCTATGACAAATTGATTAGCCGCCAGGTTTTCGCGCGTCAGATCGTATTCGTTGCGAATGGCAAACGCCTCGATCAGCGCGGGCATCAGCACCCGGCCAACCGTGGGCGCGCCTGAAAACGTGATCCGTGCGATGTAATTTTCAAGGTTCGGACAACCCGGCCCCTCACAGGACACACCCGAGCCGTCAACCGTCAGCTCGCCATAAATGGTTTCAAGCCGATAGAACTCTCCATCGAAGCCAAGAAGGTTTCCCGACACCTCGACATCACCATCGTGCGACTTCAGAGTCACATCTTGCGCCGAGGCAGTCTGCCCGCCCGAAAAAGCGAAAAGTGCGGCGAAAAACGCCGCACGTATCATTGTCATCAAATGACCCCCGAACGTCGCGGATTAGTTTCGTGCGATCTTCAGGTCATTCAGAAGGTTTTTCAACACCAGAAAATCACCAACCGCATCGCAATCGGGAATGGCAAGCACAACATCCTGCACTTTCAGCTCTCCGTTACGGTTCAACTGGATTGATTGCGCCTCGACATCGCGGCCACAATTCGCCTGCGTCACCTCGGCCTCAAGGCTCAGGCGCACGGCCCCTTCCTGCGCGGTGGTTCCCGAGGGAAAGGTATAGACTTCGGCCATCCGCGCACCGGGCAGATCCTGCGCGCCAAGCTGGGTGATAAACCCACCCTCACCAAGCGCCGCAATCGACATATCTCGTCTGTCACCTGCCCAGACATGGCCCTGCTGGTCATAATCCGCCCCGAATTCCAGGGCGTGAATCTGAACGCCGCTATCTCCGGCCCATTGCACGACAACACGGTCATAATATTCAAGCGATGTCACAGAGGCATTCGCCACCGCCCCGTCGCCATTTGAAAAGGACACGATGAAGACCGCATCATTCGCAAGCGCGGGCACGCTGAGGCTGCGTTTGCCGTTTTCATCGGTCACATCGGTGAACATCATACCGTTGTGATGAATCGTAAAGCGGTCATTGACCATGCAAGGCGCGTCAAGCGTGAGCGTCACCATCGCCGCGGCGGCTGGTTCGGCAGAAAGCTGGTGGTTGCAGGCAAAAGTCGGGGCGGTTTCTTCGGCAGGTAGGGTAACGAGCGGCTGATCTTCGGATAGAGACGCCAGCACAATCGGCGCGTCAGGAAGGAAAAGCACCGCCGGTTCAGGCGCAACCAGCGCCGAAATCGCCGAGGTAAGCGTGATACCCGAAAGCTCAAGCGGCTGTTCGTCAATCTGCGACAAGGGCTCGATTTCGACCTGCGGAGAGGCCGCACCGCTTTCTTGTGGCAATGCCTCCTGCGCGTTGCTTTGCATCAGATAACCGATGCCCCACGCGCAGAATAAAGTGCCGCCGACGGTGATAAACCGTTTTGGCTGAATCTTGGCCTTGAACATATAGCTCTCCCACACCTTAGAAAGGTCTGGTCAAGCCTTAACTTTGGAAAATGGCCGCCTTAAGGCAGGTGTTGGGTGTGAATCGGGCGGCCATGTGGCAGCCCGACCTTTCAGGCCAACCGTCCGTGACAGTGTTTGAACTTCTTTCCCGACCCGCAGGGGCAGGCTTCGTTGCGCCCCGGATTGCCCCAGGTTGACGGATCGGATTCGACAAAACCCTCTGCCGCATCTGCTGAGGGTTCACTGGCCGTGACCTGCGCTGTCGCCTCTTCCATCGCCGCACGCTGCTCTTCGACCTGCGCCAGCATTTCCTGTTGCTCTTCTTCGGACATCGGCCGGATCTGCCCCAGTTTCTGGGTCACATCCTGACGCAGGCTGTCCAGCATCGTTTCAAACAGCTGGAAGGCTTCGTTCTTGTATTCATTCAGCGGATCGCGCTGCGCATACCCGCGGAATCCAACCACGCTGCGCAGATGTTCCAGCGTCAAAAGGTGCTCCCGCCATTTGCCATCAATCGTCTGCAAAAGGATCTGCTTTTCGATCATGCGCATATTCTCGGGGCCGAACTGGGCCGCCTTCTGCGCCATCATCTTATCCGCCGCATCCTCAAGCCGCTCGGCAATTGCCTCATCGTCAACGCCTTCTTCGCCGGCCCATTCAACAACCGGAAGCTCCATGTTCAGCTGCTCAATGACAGCGGTATGCAGACCGTCGATATCCCACTGATCGGCATAGGTTTTGGGGGGCATATGCGTGTCGACCAGATCGTCGATCACCTCGTTGCGCATGTCCTGAACGATCTCGGACAGATCGCTTGCGCGCATGATATCGAGACGCTGTTTGAAGATCACCTTGCGCTGCTCGTTCATCACGTCGTCGAATTTCAGCAACTGTTTACGGATGTCAAAGTTGCGGCCTTCGACCTTGGCCTGCGCCCGCTCCAGCGATTTGTTGACCCAGGGGTGGATGATCGCCTCCCCCTCTTTCATGCCCAGGCCCGACAGGACTTTTTCAAGCCTTTCAGAGCCAAAAATCCGCATCAGATCGTCATCGAGGCTCAGGAAGAAGGCCGATGTGCCCGGATCGCCTTGGCGGCCAGAACGGCCGCGCAGCTGATTGTCGATCCGTCGGCTTTCGTGCCGTTCGGTCGCCAGAACAAACAGTCCGCCGGCGTCCAGAACCTTCTGTTTTTCGTCGGCATGTTCCGCTTCGATCTTGCTGCGCAGTGCTTCGGGGTCTGCGTCGGGGTCTTCTGTCAGCGCCTCCAGCACTTTCATATCGACATTGCCGCCCAACTGAATGTCGGTCCCGCGACCGGCCATATTGGTGGCAATCGTGACCGCGTTCAGCTTGCCGGCATCTGCGACGATCTGCGCCTCTTTCTCATGCTGGCGCGCGTTCAGAACGTTATGCGTGACCTTGGCCGAGGTCAGCAGCTGGCTCAGCAATTCGGACTTCTCGATCGACGTTGTGCCGACAAGAATGGGCTGACCCTTGGCATGGGCCTCCTCAATAGACTCGATGATCGCTTTGAACTTGTCATTGGCATCGCGGTAAACCGCATCATCCCGGTCAACCCGCGCGATGGGTTTGTTGGTGGGCACTTCGACCACGCCCAGACCGTAGATTTCGGCGAATTCCTCGGCCTCGGTCGCCGCCGTACCGGTCATCCCGGACAGGCGATTATAAAGCCGGAAGTAATTCTGGAAGGTCACCTGCGCCATGGTGACGTTCTCGGGCTGAATCTGGCACCCTTCCTTGGCTTCGATCGCCTGGTGCAGGCCCTCTGACAGGCGCCGTCCCGCCATCATCCGGCCGGTAAACTCGTCGATCAGCACAACCTCGTTATCGCGAACGATGTAATCCTTGTCTTTCGAAAAGATTTTATGCGCCCGCAGTCCCTGATTCACGTGATGCACAATCGTGGTGCTTTCAGGATCGTAAAGCGACTGATCCTCGGCCAGCAGTTCATGCTCGCGCAGCAGGTTCTCCAGGAACTCGTTGCCCTCGTCGGTGAACGTGGCGCTCCGGGTTTTTTCCTCGATCTTGTAGTGTTCCTCGGTCAGTTCTGGGATCAGCTTGTCAATCGCCACGTAAAGTTCGCTGCGGTCCTGCGCCGGGCCCGAAATGATCAAGGGCGTCCGCGCCTCGTCGATCAAAATACTGTCAACTTCGTCCACAACGGCAAAGTTATGGCCGCGCTGGCTCATCTCTTCGAGGTTGGATTTCATGTTGTCGCGCAGATAATCGAAACCCAGCTCGTTATTGGTGGCATAGGTCACGTCAGCGCCATAGGCGCTTTGCTTTTCACTCTCCGGCTGCTGCGGATAGACGACACCGGTCGTCATGCCAAGCGCGGCATAGACCTTGCCCATCCACTCGGCATCACGTTTGGCCAGATAGTCGTTGACCGTCACGATATGCACACCCTTGCCCGTCAGCGCATTCAGGTAAGACGGGAAGGTCGCCACAAGGGTCTTGCCCTCACCGGTCTTCATCTCGGAAATGTTACCCTGATGCAGGAAAATCCCACCCATCAGCTGCACATCGAACGCCCTGAGGCCAAGAGCACGCCGCGCCGCTTCACGGCAATTCGCAAACGCCTCGGGCAGCAGATCATCCAGGCTTTCGCCATCCGCCACACGTTTCTGAAATTCGCGGGTCTTTTCGATCAGATTGTCATCACTCAGCGCCTCGAACTCAGGCTCCAGCGCGTTGATCTGTTCGACCAAAGGCCGTGTCGCCTTGATCTTGCGGTCATTCGGGGTGCCAAAGATCTTTCTGGCAACAGTTCCGATACCCAGCATGTTCTATCCGTTCCGGTCTTTTGACTATACGTGAATGGCAATTGCTTGCCCCGCATTCCGCACCACCGTACAAGGTGGTCCAGACAGCAGGATTGCCTTGATCCTAAGGCGATGTAAGGGGCTGCTGGTAGAGTGTCAACGTCGCGCACCCGCGCGAAATCCATAGCAGCGTCCGCAAAGGAAGAATTCCATGTTCACCCGCCTCAGGTTTCTGTCGTCCACATTCATGGCCGCAACGCTGGCCACCACTCTTGCCGTGTCGGCCCAGGACGAGCCGACCGCCGCGACCGTCGTTGCAAAAGTGGGCGATACTGAGATCACTCTGGGGCATATGTTGGCCCTGCGTTCGGGCCTGCCGCCGCACTACGACCAATTGCCCGATGAGGTGCTGTTCGACGGCGTTCTCGACCAACTGGTGCAACAGACCTTGCTGATGCAAATGGTGGGTGACGATCCGACGCTGCTGACCCGGCTCATGATCGAAAATGAACGCCGTGCCCTGATGGCGGCCGAGGCGATCCGTGGCGTCATGGACGTACCGGTCAGCGAAGAAGAGCTGCAAGCCGCCTATGCGGAACGTTTCGCCGATCAGGACCCGGAAACCGAATACCATGCCGCGCATATTCTGGTCGAGACCGAGGAAGAGGCCAACGAAATCATCAACGAACTTGGCGCGGGCGCTCAATTCGGCGATCTGGCCAAGACGCGTTCCACCGGTCCTTCGGGCCCAAATGGTGGCGATCTGGGCTGGTTCGGACCCGGCGTGATGGTCGAACCGTTTTTTGACGCGGTGGCGCAATTGCAGGATGGCGATGTTTCCGACCCGGTGCAGACTCAATTTGGCTGGCATGTCATCAAACTGATCGAATCCCGCGCCAAGGACATTCCTGCCCTCGAAGCCGTACGTGAGGAATTGTTGGAAGAACTGCGTCAAAAGGCCTTTGATGCGCTGATTGCACAGCGCGAAGCAGAAACCACGATTGACCGCTCGGGTGCGGATGGTATCAATCAGTCCGTTATCAAGAGCAATGATATTCTGGAGAATTGACTATGGGAGCAACGCCTCCTCTTTCGCCATTAGCCCCTGCCGATTTTCCTGAACTTCCGATCATTGATGGCGTCACCTTTGCCATCGCCGAAGCCGGTGTGAAATATCAGGATCGCCCGGATGTGATGCTGGCCAAACTGGCAAAGGGTACCGCGATTGCCGGGGCCTTCACCCGCTCGGCCACCCGGTCTGCGGCGGTGCTGGATTGTCAGGAAAAGATCGGTGGAAATTGCGACGAAGGGGCCGCGATCCTTGTGAATTCCGGCAATGCCAACGCCTTTACCGGTCGCAACGGGACCACGTCCGTACAGACGCTCACCCAAGCCACCGCCAAGGCCACAGGCGTGCCCCAAGCACGGGTTTTCACCTCATCAACCGGGGTCATCGGCGAACCCTTGCCACATGATCGCATCACCGCGCAGCTTGATGAGCTGTCCGGCGCACTTGCCGCCGATGGCATCAGCGCCGCGGCCCGCGCCATCATGACCACCGATACCTTTCCCAAGGGATCGGCCACGACAGTGACCATTGACGGACAACACGTCAAAATTGCCGGTATCGCCAAAGGGTCGGGCATGATCGCCCCGGATATGGCCACCATGCTGGTCTATATCTTTACCGATGCCGCGGTGGATCAGCCGGTCCTGCAGTCGATGGTCAGCGCGCTCAACCGCAAGACCTTCAACTGCATCACCGTCGATAGCGACACCTCGACCTCGGACACATTGCTGGTCGCCGCCACCGGCGCGTCGGGCATTCGCATCACCGAAAGCAGCGTCGGCTTCATGGAAGGGTTGCGGCAGGTGATGCTGGATCTTGCCCATCAGGTCGTGCGCGATGGCGAAGGGGCCACCAAGTTTGTCGAGATCTCGGTCACCGGCGCCGCCAGCGACGCCGAGGCCCGCACCCATGCCCTGTCCATCGCCAACTCACCGCTGGTCAAGACCGCGATTGCCGGCGAAGACGCCAATTGGGGTCGCGTCGTCATGGCGATCGGTAAATCCGGCGCGCGCGCTGACCGCGACCAGTTGTCGATCCGTTTCGGCGATATCCTTGTGGCGAGTGAGGGCTGGGTGAACCCCGATTACAGTGAAGACGAAGCTGCGGCCTACATGAAGAATCAAGAGTTGGAGATTCACGTCGATCTGGGCCTTGGCGGCGGCACGGCAGTGGTCTGGACCTGCGATCTGACGCATGGCTATATCCAGATCAACGCCGATTACCGATCATGATCTACACGCGACGTTTCGGTCCGGGGCATCATTCATGAAAACCGTTCTCGTTTCCGCCGTCGCGCTGATTGACATCGACGGGCGTGTTTTGCTGGCCCAGCGCCCAGAGGGTAAATCAATGGCGGGTCTCTGGGAATTTCCCGGCGGCAAGGTCGAACCCGGTGAGACGCCCGAGGCCGCGCTGATCCGCGAATTGCACGAAGAGCTTGGCATCGACACCTGGGCCAGTTGCCTTGCACCCCTGACCTTCGCCAGCCACAGCTACGAGGATTTTCACCTGCTGATGCCCCTTTTTGCCTGTCGTAAATGGGACGGCCAGGCGCGGGGGCAGGAAGGGCAGACGCTGAAATGGGTGCGTCCCACTCAGCTGCGCGACTATCCCATGCCCCCCGCTGACCTGCCCCTGATCCCGATCCTGCGCGATTGGCTATAACGGGCAAACGCCCGGGCCTACCGGTCATGGAACCGCTGAAGTGCACGGCAATGGCAGTACCTGTTTCACCGAATTGCCGTTGACCTTGCGTAAAATGACTTAGATTTCAAAGGGTGGTCGCATTTCCCATGGGCCAAGGCTTCTGCCGTGATCATGGGGGGTGCGGCGTTGCAGTTGTTGCGTGTTAATGAATTTCTTTGTTAACCTCGCGGTCGGGAGGAGATTTATATGAAGGATGAACCGGTGGGGTCAGGCCCCAGCCGTTTTCAATCTGTGTTGGTGATCGACGATCACCCTTTATACAGTGACGCGCTGGCATCCAGCCTGCGGCACGTGTTTCAGGATTGCCATATCGAAACGGCCACAACTCTGAATGACGGTTTGCAGATATTGGGGCCCGATTTCACACCTGATCTTGTGATGCTTGACCTGAAACTGCCGGATGTGACCGGCATAAGCGGATTCTTGCGACTCCGCAGCAAGCTGCCCGACACGCCCATTCTGGTCATCTCGGCGCTGACATCAGGTGATGTCATCGACGCGGTGATGGAAGCCGGTGCCGTGGGGTTCGTGCCCAAGGAAGTGTCGACCCAGGTGTTGCAAACAGCCTTCAGCGAATTGCAGGCGGGCCGCACCTTTTTGCCGCCGGGCTATCAGCGCACCGATCATGTTTCACCCCATGCGATGGATGTGCATCTGGTCAGCCAGAAGATCGCCGAGCTGACACCGCAACAGACAAGGATCATGAAGCTGATCTGCGCGGGGAAACCCAACAAGCAAATCGCGTATGAGCTGTCCCTGGCCGAAGCGACGGTAAAGGCCCATATCACCGCATTGCTGCGTCGGCTGGGCGTGCGCAACCGGACCCAGGCCGCGGTTCTGGTCGAAAGCGCCAGCCTCGACAGCATGAGCGAACCGAAAGTGGATCCGGGCCGCGGTGAATCGCAGACCCCGTAACGAAAAGGCAGGGAGAATGCTGGACGCATCCACAGGACCAAGGGCGGTAAGCATTGCGGTGTCCTATGATCGGGATGCCGCCACCGCCGTGGCCGAGATTGCCCGACAGATCGACACCTCCTCCTGCTGTTTCCTGCTGGCCTTCGTGCCCGGTACGCTGGACAAGGACGGCTTTGTCGCCGCGCTGAATACGCATTGGCCAGGCGTGCCCGCCTATGGCTGCACCACCGCCGGGCAGATCACCCCCAAAGGATATGAGACCGACGCGCTGTTGGTCATTTCCTTCCCGAAACAGCATTTCCGCTGCTCGACGATGCTGATTTCTCCGCTCAAACCCCTGTCGATCAAACAGATCGCCGCGGACGCGCAGAAACTGTCGATGCAATTCCAGAAAACCGCCAACTGGGATCGCATGGCGCTGACCTTTACCGATGGCCTGTCAAAGCAGGAGGACATGCTGGTGGCCGCGCTTGAAACCGGGCTGGGGGACATGCCGGTCTTCGGCGGCTCGGCCGGGGATGCGCTGGAATTCAAGGAAACATCCGTACTGCATGGCGGGCAGTTCCACACCAATGCCGCGCTGGTCCTGCTGCTGGAAACCGACATGGAATTTACCGGCCTGGGGTTTGATCACTTCCTGCCCACCCATCATCAGATGGTCGTGACCGATGCGATCCCCGAAGAACGTCTTGTGCTGGAAATCAACGGCTCCCCGGCGGCGCAGGAATATGCCCGTCTGGTGGGCGTCAGCGTCGAAGATCTGTCGCCACAGGTCTTTGCGGAAAACCCGGTGCTGGTACGCAACAATGCGCTCTATCATGTGCGGGCAATCCAGAAGGTCCAGGATGGCGGTGCATTGTCCTTCTTCTCGGCCATTGATGACGGTCTGCTGCTGACGCTGGGCCGCGGGACCGAGATTTTGCAGACACTGGATACAGAGCTTGATGTCAAAAGCAGCCTTGGCAAAAAGCCCGAATTTGTCCTGGGCTTTGACTGTTTCCTGCGCAAGCTTGAGATCGAACAGAAACAGCTGACCCAACACGCCTCCGAAACATTGCGCCAGCGCAAGGTGGTGGGTTTCAACACCTTTGGCGAACAGCATTGCGGCGTGCATGTGAATCAGACCTTTGTCGGCGTCGCCTTCTTTGAACCCAGAAAACGGAACCTGCATTGATCAACCCCGACGATCCCGTTGACGTTCAGGTGGTCAAACAGGCCAAGATCATCGACGCGCTGGTCCGTCGCGCCGGTCGGCAGCACGAGGTCGGCCATGCCGCCTATTCGGCCTTTCAGTCGGCGATCGCCTTGCAGGGGCAGGTCTGGGCCAAGACCCGCGATCTGGAACGCGCCTCCAGCGAGCTTGAGATGCTGCGGTTCGACCGCGAGCAGACCCAGAAGAACCTTGCCGACGCCCTGTCGGCGATGGAGGGCGGTTTTGCGCTTTTTGCCGATGATCAATTGCAGGTGTGCAATGATCTGTTCAAATCGCTCGTGCCCGATATCTCGGGCCGTATCCTGCCGGGCCTGACGCTGACGCAATATTTCGACGTGCTGGAGCGCAGCAGCTTGACCGTGACCGACAGCACCCGCACCCGGGTTGATTTCGTCGAGGCACGGGATGGCCCGCAAGGTGCGGCGCTGCACTCCTTCGTGTTGGAGCTTCAACAGGATCGCTGGTTCCAGATCAGCCAGCAACGCACCAGCTCGGATAATGTGGTGATCCTGCAGACCGAGATCACCGATATCGTCCGCAAGAACCGGTCCGAACGCGACGACCTGATCGACATGCAGTCGCATTACCTGCAGGCGGCCTTCGACAATATGAGCCTGGGGATCTGCACCTTTGCTCGCGACGGCACAGCGATGATCCACAACGCACAGTTCCGCGAATTGCTGGGGCTGCCATTTACGCTGCTGCAACGGCAAACGACATTCTCGGACATTCTCGATTGCATCAAGAATAACGGGCTGGTGTCGATGTCCGATCTTGAGGGCGTGGATAACTGGCTGCCGAAACTGCGCGCCCAGGGGGCCTTGCGCGAACGGTTGCGCCGGTCAAACGGCCGGGTTCTGGACCTGCATGTGCACCTGTTGCCCGACCGGGGGTTTCTGGCCGACATCAAGGACGTGACACTGGAATCGCGCACCACCGAATTGCTGGAACGCCGGGTCGATGAACGCACCTCGGAACTGACCGACGCCAACAAGCGCCTGACCCTGCAATACGAGGATCAGGCACGGGTTGAAGAAGAGCTGCGCCTTGCCAAGGAACAGGCCGAGGCGGCAGTGTCCTCCAAGACCCGGTTTCTGGCGGCGGCCAGCCACGACCTGTTGCAACCGATCAACGCGGCCAAACTGCTGATTTCGACGCTGGGCGACATGTCGCGTGACACGCATATGGCGCAGATGGTCGACCGGCTTGAAGGCACGTTCGGATCGGTTGAATCGCTTTTGCACGCGCTGCTTGATATCTCGCGGCTGGAAAGCTCGGGCTCTGATCTGTCGCCGTCCGAATTCAGCCTGGGCGCGTTGATGGAGGCGGTGATCGAAGATCAGGCACCAGTGGCCGCCAAGAAAGGCGTGCGGCTGGATGTCGTACCCTCGTCGGTCTGGGTGCGCAGCGATCAGCGCTATTTGCTGCGGTCGTTGCAGAACCTGGTGGTGAACGCCATTCAATATACCGAAGACGGGCGCATACTGGTCGGGTGCCGCCGCCGGGGCAGTGCCGTCGTACTCGAAGTCTGGGACACGGGCATCGGTATCTCCAACAAGGATCAGACCCGCATCTTCGATGAATTCACCCGCGCAGAAAACGTGCCACCCGGCTCGGGCATGGGGCTGGGCCTGTCGATTGTCGACCGTACCTGCCGTCATCTGGGCCACGTGGTCGGGGTACGCTCGAAACCCGGTGTCGGGTCGGTCTTTTCCATCGAGATCGAAACCGTCCCGAACCGCGCACCCACACTGATCCCCGACCTGCAACTGCGTGATAATCGCGACACCGACATGAACCTAATCACCATCGTGGTCGAAAATGAACCCGAGGTGCTCTTTGCGATGGTGCAACGGCTGGAAAGCTGGGGCGCCGGGGTACTGACCGCGCGGTCAACGTCCGAGGCGATTGCGGCGGTCCGCGAACTTGGCATGGCCCCCGATATCATCCTTGCGGATTATCAGCTGGACGGCGCCGATACCGGGGTGGAGGCGATCCGTGCGATCCGGCAAGAGAGCGGCGTCCATGTACCCGCGATCATGATCACCGCTGACCGGGGCGATAATCTGGCGCGTGTCGGCAAGACCGAAGATTTCACCGTATTGACCAAGCCCGTGCAACTGTCGCGCCTGCGCCCGATGATCGACTGGAAAACCCGGGTCGGTGCAAGGCGGCCAACTCCCGCCCCCGACAAAAGTATCGCATGACACGCGCCACGATTGGCTTAGGTTGGGTTCCTGGAGGATCTGATATGCGACATTTGCTGAGTTTTATTTGCGCCGCTCTGCTGCTGTTATCAGCACCTGTTCTGGCGCAAAACCCAACCACGGCCCATTATGACCTGCTGTTTCGAAACGGCACCTTGGACGACATTCCGCGTGACGATCACCTGACCTATACCCGCGCCGTGATCAACACGCTTGAGCCGGATACCCAGGATCGCGATACCGGTCAGATCGAACTGTCCTTTGACAAAGGAGAGGCCGAAGGCGATCCGCTGCGCGCCCATCTTAAATTTATTCAGGGTGAAAAATATCGCAATCTGGGGCAATTTCCCGCCAGCGTAGGCAATCCGATCATCCTCTATTTCGTTGAAACCGTCGTGCGGGACATGGCCGAAACCGCCGGGGGCAGCCCGTTCTACATTCGCAACCGCATTAAGGAATCACTGGTAGAGCCCGCCGAAACCAAAGACAGCGACCTGACCATCGCCGGCAATACCGTATCGGGCCAGTCGGTTATTCTGCGTCCCTTTGAAGGCGACCCAAATAGCGACAAGATGAAGGGGTTCGGCGATCTGTCGCTCGAAGTGACCATGTCGGAAGACGTGCCCGGCTGGTATCATACGCTGCGCGCCTATGTGCCCGGCGCAAAGGACAGCGACCCGATCTATTCATCAACCCTGACCTTCGACCGCCAGGGGGATGTCGAATGAGCCATCGCCCCCGGGCAATATTGCCGACGGTGGCGCTGGCGGCATCATTGTTGCTGCCCACCTTGGCATTTCCCCAAAGCATCGAGGAACGGCTGAACGACTATCCCACCGTGGCACGCGCCGATTATGTCTTCGGCTGCATGGCCACAAACGGACAGGATCGCGACAGCCTTGAACGATGCGCCTGCTCGATCGACGTGATCGCCTCGATCCTGCCTTATGAAAAATATGTCCAGGCCGAGACCGTCCTATCCCTGCGCCTGACTGGCGGCGAACGAATGTCGATTTTCCGCTCGGCCGCCGTGGCCAATGCACTTGTCGCCGATCTGCGCCGGGCGCAGGCCGAAGCCGAGATTTTGTGTTTCTGATATCAGGCCGGGCCTGCCCGACCTGCGGTCATAGATTTTGCATCAGCGCACCTAAAAGTGCTGCCGGGGCATCCTCATGCACAAGATGCGCGGCATTGGGGATCGGCGTAAAGCTTTTGGCCTTCACCAGATCACGCAGTTCTCGACCCTGATCCGCGGGAATGAATGTATCGCGCATCCCCCAGGTGACGTGGATATCAAAATCAGTCGCCGTATATAGCTTCTGCGCCTCGACGATATTGCCGGTGTCGTTTTGGGCGATCTGACGATAGAACGCGGGCTTTCCCACCGCATCGGACCAGGGCTTGAAATACATCTCGATGACCTCTTCGCGCAACGGATGATGCGCCGCCGCCTGAATATAGGCCCTGAACAACGCCGCGTGGGCGTAATCCGGCAGGCCGGCAAAGGCAGGCTCATATTCAGCGACATGGGCGTAGAACGGTGATCCTGACGGCAGTATCGCCACCGCGTTCACCAGATGCAGTTTGCCATAGTCGATCCCGTTGACAAAATGCCCGCGCAGCGCGGCCAGGCCGCCAAAATCGTGACCGACCACTTGCGGCCGCGTCAGCCCCCAATGACCTACAAGTGCTTCCAGCAGGTCGCTCTGAACGGATTCGTTAACATTCTGGGACTCGGCTTTTTCGGATAGTCCCGTGCCGATCATGTCGAAATAATAGACCTTATGGGTCTTCGCCAGCCACGGCGCGACCGACCGCCAGGCCTGTGCGGACCACGGAAAGCCATGGACCAGAACGATCGGATCGCCCTCGCCCATTGATCCCCAGGCCACGGATTGGCCGTTATGGTAATACCTTTCTTTTAAGTCTAGCATCGGGCAGTCTCCATCTGTATGAATAGACGTTTAGCAAAATAGCTATGTGACTAACTGAATGACAAACCGCGAAGATCAAGTCAAGGCTCTTGCCAATGAAATGCGGATCGAGGTGCTGCGCGTTCTCGATGAACCGATGCGTCATTTCGGCGAGCAGGAATCGGCCAACCCCAGCGAAACGGGCGTCTGCGTCCAGCTGATTGCAGCGCATTTCAACGTCAGCCAGCCCACCATGAGCCGGCATATAGACCTGCTCAAAAGGGCGAATTTCATCGTTACAAAGCGCCAACAGAAATGGACCTATTGCTCCAGAAATGAACAGGCCCTGTACGATTATGCCAATTGGCTGAAACAGTCGCTGAACATCAAAGAACCCTAAGAGCGCCGCAAAATCCCACCGCCCAAAAAGCAAAGGCTGGCGGCCAAAGCCACCAGCCTCCTGGTTTGACGTTCCACACATGCTTGAGGGGAAGACAGCGCGCGGAACGTCTCCCGACTCCCAAAGGGAAGGGAGTTTACTTGATAGACGCTACGCCCAGCGGCACGTCGGCCACCTGGCACCAGATGTAAACTTCGTTGAACGCCGATGCGTCCATGGTCGACGGCAGCGCATACCGTTGCTTGCCGTTCAGGCTCAGCAGCGCACCCAGATATCCGTCCTGACCGCTATAGGTGCCGTCCTTGCCGAAACCCACACGCGGGTCCGGGCCACCATCCAGCGAAAAGTCATCGCCCAATTCGACAAAGGTGCGGCCACCTTCTTCGACGATTTTAACCGAACCGCTGGTCTCGTGATTGCTGCGGCCTTCAAAGGTACCGGCGCCCTTTGCCATCATTTGCGCCAGTGCCGGTGCGGCAACGGTTCCAACGATTGCGGCTACACCAAGTGTCCCTGCGGTGCCCAAAAAATTGCGGCGATTGATCATGTTGTTATCCTCCATCGGGTTTGTGATCTCGGCAGAAATAGCACCAGCAATCGCAAGGGGAACCCTTTGCAACAGCCGTTCACGCACTGCTCATTCCGCGTGATCACGCCATCAGCGCTTGCGTTTTCCCCGCCCATGCTTAGGTTCCGCCCAAACCCGCAGACCGGAGCTCAGAATGACCGACCTCACCCCGCGCGAAATCGTGTCCGAACTTGACCGTTTCATCATCGGCCAGAAAGATGCCAAACGCGCCACCGCCGTCGCCCTGCGTAACCGCTGGCGCCGCAAGCAACTGGCCGACGATCTGCGCGACGAGGTTTATCCCAAGAACATCCTGATGATCGGCCCCACCGGCGTCGGCAAAACCGAAATCTCGCGACGTCTGGCGAAACTCGCCCGCGCGCCCTTCATCAAGGTCGAGGCCACCAAGTTCACCGAAGTGGGTTACGTGGGCCGCGACGTCGAACAGATCATCCGCGATCTGGTCGATACCGCCATTCTGCAAACCCGCGAACAGATGCGCGAAGACGTCAAGGCCAACGCCCATGCCGCCGCCGAAGAACGCGTGATTTCCGCCATCGCCGGGGAGGACGCCCGCGAAGGCACCCGCGATATGTTTCGCAAGAAACTCAAGGACGGCCTGCTGGACGATACCGAGATCGAACTGGACATCGCCGACCACTCCAGCCCGCTGGGCATGATGGACATTCCCGGCCAGCCCGGCTGCCAGATGGGCATGATGAACCTGGGTGATCTTTTCGGCAAGGCGCTGGGCGGCCGCACCACCCGGCGCAAGATGACCGTGGCGGAATCCTACGAAATTCTGATCGGTGAAGAGGCTGATAAACTTCTGGACGATGAAACCGTGAACAAGATTGCGCTTGATGCGGTCGAACAGAACGGCATCGTTTTTCTGGATGAGATCGACAAGGTCTGTGCACGGGCCGAAGCGCGCGGCGGCGATGTCTCCCGCGAAGGGGTGCAGCGCGACCTGCTGCCGCTGATCGAGGGCACCACCGTGTCGACCAAGCATGGCCCGGTCAAGACCGACCATATCCTCTTTATCGCCTCGGGCGCCTTCCACATCGCCAAACCGTCTGATCTGCTGCCCGAACTTCAGGGCCGCCTGCCCATCCGGGTCGAACTGCGCGCGCTCACCGAAGAGGATTTCGTCCGCATCCTGACCGAAACCGACAATGCCCTGACCCTGCAATACACCGCCCTGATGGGGACCGAGGAAGTGACCGTCGACTTCACCGAAAACGGCATCAAGGCGCTGGCCAAGATCGCCGCCGACGTCAATCAGAGCATCGAGAATATCGGCGCGCGGCGTCTTTACACGGTGATGGAGCGCGTCTTCGAGGAGCTCAGCTTCACCGCCCCCGACCGCGCCGGCGAAAGCGTCACCGTCGACGCCGCCTTTGTCGAGGCTAACCTAGGCGAGTTGATGAAATCGGCAGACCTGTCGCGCTACGTTCTCTGACCAACGGCCGGTTCGCCATCAAACAAGGTGCGGCTTTTGCCAGCGCCACCTTATGCCAGCAGCCCAGGCCCGGACGCTCAGCCGTGGCCTTCCATCGCCACATCGCAAAGCGGCTTGTTGTTTTTCAGGTGGCGCAGCACAAGTTTCCGGGCCTTGTGACCTTCGGCAAAAGGTGAGGCGCGCAAAACACCGTCGCGCCGCATCCGTTCTTCCAGATTGGGAAACAGGCTGAACAATTCATCCCACGCAGGTTTCGAGATTGCCAATATGGCCTGCCCCCCCAGATAAAGGCTCTCTGCCGGGGTGGCGTTGGCAAAAACAATCTCGTGCCGGTCGAACATGATGTGAAAATAGGTAACGTCGGCATGCGCCTCGTCGCGCCGTACACCGGGCAGTTGCAGAAGGTGAATGGCCGCGACCAGCACGGTCGGCTCTCCATACATCCGCATCGCGATCTTGCCCGACACCGCGATCCGGTGCTGCGCCGATACCCGCAGGTCCGCATTCGGCACGCCATTGCCCAGCGCCCCCGCGCTGATGATGATCGGTCTCAGGTTCGGGGATGTCTTCAGATGGTCAGCGCTTTGTGTCTGACTGAAAATCCAGGTGATCGGTCTTTCACCGCTGTCGCGCGTCAGCACCCTGTCACCCACCCGCAGATCCTCGACCGCCACTGGCCCGGCTGGTGTTTCGATCATCACACCGGTGGTGAAACAGACATTCTGGTCCGATGGTGTTGGTGTCTGATCATTCGAGAAATTGTCGCTGCCATCGACGAAACGCTGGATCGAAAATCCATCAATATCCGATCCGAAATCCTCGCCCGATCCGACACGCGTCGCGGTCGTGGAAAAGCCCGCATATTGCGAACCGGTCGTCGGGTCATCAAGCGTATCGCCATTATAGGTCGCCTGGATGAATTCATCATTCGCCGGATCATAGACGACGATATTGTCCCGGTTGTTGTTGAAAACACCCCGGCCGAAATTGGCATCGAACTGAAGGTCATCCGGCCCGCCCGCCGGCAGGCTGCCGCCGGATTGCACATTGCGCACAACCGTGGCCCGCGCGCCGGGCTGCAACACGCTGCCGGGCGGAAAGGTGAACCAGTTGTCGCGCACAGCATCCCACAGCTCCAGCCCCGAGATATCAATCGCGCTTGACGACGTGTTGAGCAGCTCAATGAATTCGTCGCCACCGCGCGCGGCACCGCTCTGGTCAGTATCAAAATTGTTGGCGCCCGTCGGATCAATCAACACTTCGTTGATAACGATGCCGCCCAGCAATGCGTCTGCCATCGTTCGTCAATTCGCTGTTTTGTTGCCGTCAGCGATCAAATTACAACCTGCGAGGGCCGCGATAAACATGAATGACTGTAAAATTGCACTTTTTGGGGGTATTTGCCGCTACTTGGCGTGTTGATGCCACAGATCGCGATCAAACCCGGCGCCAGACGCGGAAGCGGCGCCCGCATCAGGGGCCGCTATGTGTTCCGGTGGTTCAGCTTTTGCAGCGTCGCATCAGTCCCAGCCCGGCAAGCCCGGACAACAGCAACAGCCCGCCCGCCGGTAGCGGCACCACATTTGGCGGTGGCGGCGGGGCATCCTTGAAATTGAATTTCATCACCAGCATCGACGGTGTCGTCCCGGTATTGCCGTCGAAATTGGCATCAAACCCAAAGGATTTTCCGTCTGCGGCAAGGGTCAGATTGGCAAAGCTATCGCCCGGCGTCGCGAAAGTTGACAAAAATCCGATGACCGCAGGCTCGGTTCCGGCCGTGCCATTGATCGTGAAATCCATCCCAAGCGAGATTGCAAATGCAAACGGCGAAAAGTTGAGCGTGATCGTATCCGCAGTGATGTCGATGAAATCACCGGCAAAGAGAAAACTGTCCAGACTACTGCCATCGCCATCGGCCAGTTCCACCCCAGGATCGCCCACGGTGACGGTATCATCAGGCGTCCCGGCTGCGCCCAGACTGTAGGAAACCGTCAGCGACTCGCCCAGAAAATCTATGGTCGAGGCCTGCGCCCACGGCATCCCCAGCGCCATAACCGCACATCCAAAGGCAAATGCACCCCTTATTTTGGTAAATCCGTTCATTGTATTTTTCCCATAAAATTCATTTGAAAATAGAGAGCGGCAATGTCCTACCTTACCACTCATGGTTTAGTATAATCTTTTATACTCGCCTAAAAATTAATCGCGCGCTTAATGCCGGGACGGGTAGATGCCCGCCAGACAGATCCAGAAATTAAGTGTCATGTAAGGCTGCCGGTTCTCATGTGGCTTTGCCGGACCGGGTGGGGTTGCATCGACCATCGCGGGATCAAGCGCAAAGGCCGGCCCATTGTCATCCGCATGATACACCCCCGCCGCACCCAAAACCCCCGCACTCGGTGTCTTGGGCGCTTCGTTGCGCGCAGTCAGGGCATGCGCATGGGGCGCAATTTCGGCCGCGGTCAGCACAACGCTGCTACTCCCGCCCTTGTCACCCTCGCTGCGCGCCGTCAGGTTGGGCCCGGTACCGGCATGAATCGGCACCCGGTCGCGCAGATCCGGCAACCCGAATGTGGTACGCCCATCGCCGCCATACATTGTCCCCAACAGGGAAAACAGGGCCTCGTTCTGTGAAATCGCCAACAACTGGCCATCGCACATCGCAAAATTGTCAGGCGCAAAATTGCCGCCAAAAAGATAAATATCTCCGGTAAAAATCGTCATGGTTTCATCCTCTCAGTTCCGCGACGGGAACAGGCCCTGCGTGCAAATGCAGAAATTCACGGTCTCGAATGGCATCATGTTTTCATGCGCCGCCCCCGCCCCGGCCGGTGTTCCGACCTGTGATGCGGCCATGGTCGCGGATCGGTCTCCGCCGGTGTAGATCGGCGCATTTCCCGCCAGCATGTTGGCATCGGGCGACGCGGTGGTAGCATCGGTCTCCGCCAGTTCGACCTGATGAAAATGCGGGGGTATTTCCTGCGACGTCAGGGCAACGCCCTCGGTCCCACCCGATTGTCCTTGCACGAAATCCACACCATCGCGTGTCCCGCTATCAATCGGCACGCGCCCGCGCAGATCAGGCAACGCAAACGTCTTGCGCCCATCGCCGCCATACATTGTTCCAAGCAGTGAATAGAGAGACTGGTTCGAGCCAATATCCAGCAATTGACCATTGCATTGCGCCCATCCCCTGGGGGCAAAATTATAGGCCATCGGACGAATATCGCCCAGGTAATCCTCTTCGTCATCGCTCAGAAATCCAGCCGAGCGGGACGGATAAACCCCGTAAAGGGCAATCACATATTTCACGGCCTGATAGGGCTGAAAATTGGTATGCGCCTGGCCGCCGCCGGTCTCGGACATGGCATGCTCGTCCATATTGACCTTGGTATGGCTGCCCAATGACACATAGCTTGGCGTGCCCCGGGGCGATCCTGTCGCCAGCATGTTGCCGGTCGGGTCGGTCTGATCCGCCACCGCCTCGGTGGCATAAAGCGGATGGGTATGCTGTGCCATCGTGTCCAGGTCCAGCGTGACCGAGACGTGACCGCCATGCTGACCCAGTTGGTTGACCGGCCCGACATGGACCGGCGCACGCCCGGCCATGTCGGGCAGACCAAAGGTGCTGCGTCCGTCGCCACCAAAAGTCGTGCCCAATAAGGAAAACAGCGCCGTGTTTGACGCGATCGACAATAACTGTCCGTTACATTCTGAAAACCCGCGTGGCACAAAATTATAGCCCACAAGTTTGACGGTTCCGGTAATAGCCAAAACAACCTCCTGTAGAATTAAATTAGTTCAATACAACCATGCTAACCGCAGGAATTGATTCCGACCAGTGGAATATGGCCGTACGGATCACCCCCTCGACCCTTCGCTAAACCTTTCCAGAACCGCGTTTTTTTAGCGTGTCGGGCCTTACAAATCCGATCTGCGTTTTGTAGGCTTCTCAAATCCGACAAGCGTTTCAATCCGATCACTTTGCAAATGGTAACGATTCAAGGAATGTCATGACCCGCGCTATTTCATTGATACTTCTGGCAGCGTCGATTTGGGTTTGGACACCGCTTGACTCATCCGCCGCCGCCGAGGCGACCTGTGGTGCCAACCGCGATTCAATCTGCGTCACCGAAAAGGTCCCCGAAGTGGATGTCGAACGCGCGTGGAAATTACTGCGGGGCAATGTGAAATTCTCGTTTGAGTTTTTCAAATGCCTTGGTGGCAATCAACTGTCCTGTACCATCGTCGGTGGCGAGTTTTCGGCAGATCGTCACCTTCCCTATGATCTGACCCTTTCCGCCGCCATTCTTGCGCCAACTTGCGACGCCGGGCATGAGATTGCCTGTTCCGTTGTCGCCGAATATTTAATGAAAAATGATCCCGCGCCCACTGATCACGATCTGATCGCCGATCTCTCCCAGCGCGCCTGCCGTGTTGATCCCCAGTTCTGCGAGGCCCATGCATATCTCTATTTCGGCGATTCCATCTTTCCCGAGGATTTCGAAAAGGTCGTTGAAATCCTTCATTTTGCCTGCGAACGAGACGCAGCGCAAAGCTGCTATTTGCTGGGGCTGGTACATGGTGAAGGTCTGACAGCCGACAGCGATGACGTCAAAGCGGTCGCTGCCCTGGAAAAATCCTGCGACATGCTGTTGGTAACGGGCTGCCTGGAGCTCGCCATCTACTACAACGACACGGCGTCCAAAGTCGCAGATCGGGTACTGGCTCTTGAGAATTTTAAAAAGTCCTGCGCCCTGGCCGACGGAGAGGGTTGTTTCAACGCGGGCCTGCTGACCGGTCACGAAGCTGCGCCTGAGGACGCCGATTTTGATGCCGCCCTGATGCTGCATGAAAGAGGGTGCGAACTGGGCAATACCGACAGTTGCATGCGGGTGGCGTTTCTTTACAGCTCATCGCTGATCTCAGATCCTGACATCGTTACCTCCTTCGAATTCCAAAAGAAGGCTTGCGAACTGGGCGAAATGGATGGCTGTGGAAATGTCGGGTACCATTATGAATACGGTCAGGGCGTCGAAAAAAATGGCAAGCTCGCGGACGAAGCCTATCGGTATGCCTGCGAAAACGGATCGGGTGGTGGCTGTAACGGGCTGGGCAATATCTATGCCAAGGGCATGGCCGGCACGCAGGATGATTTTCGCGCCGTAGAGCTTTTTGAGAAAGCCTGCGAAATGGGTGACGCTATGGGTTGTGCCAATGTCGCCTATTTCGGCGAAGAACAGCGCGGGGTTTTTCGGCTCGATCACGAGATTGCGGCGTTCTACAAACGCGGCTGCGACGGTGGGTTTCAGACCGCCTGCGACCGTCTGATCGCATTTGAAAATAAATAGCGGATTGAGGGGTATAGGCCATCCTGTCCCACTTGGTCATCAAGGCGCGATTTCCCCTCTTAGCGCTCTGAATACGTACGGGTCGTACGCCTGCATTTCGAAACCTGCCGTTTGCCGTACGTTTTCCACGTACATTCCGTACGCCTTGTACGTTTTCCCGCTGTCTTTTTATCTCGCATCCGCGTCGCTCTTTGTGTACATCGCGGACCACATTGGATTTTGGGGAACAACATGAAATACCGCGGCGAAATTGATGGCCTGCGCACGCTCGCCGTTGTTCCCGTCATTCTATTTCACGCGGACATCGCCCCTTTCGGCGGTGGTTTTGTCGGCGTTGATGTGTTCTTCGTCATTAGTGGCTTTCTGATTTCAACCATTATTATCAACGAATTGGACGCCGGGAATTTTTCAATTCTGCGGTTTTACGAACGCCGCGCCCGCCGCATCCTGCCAGCGCTTTTCGCAGTCATGATCGCCTGCATCCCCTTCGCATGGTTCTGGCTCATGCCCCGCGACCTCGAAGATTTCGCCGACAGCATGATCGCGGTCACCTTTTTTGTTTCCAACTTCCTGTTTTGGCTCGAAGCCGGATATTTCGAAACCGCCGCCGAACTCAAACCCCTCCTCCACACTTGGAGTCTGGCGGTTGAAGAACAGTACTACATCTTTTTCCCGCTTCTGTTGATGTTCCTTAACCCCTTGGGAAAAAACATAGTTTTAAAGTCGCTGATCGTTATTTTCATCGTCAGCTTTATCCTGTCGCAATGGGGTATTTACTTTCGTCCCACCGCTACTTTCTTCCTTCTCCCCGCCCGCGGATGGGAGCTTCTGATCGGTGTTTTCGCCGCGATGTACCTGCAAAAAAAACCCGGCCTCGCCCGCACACTCCAATCTGACATCCTGTCCTTTCTGGGGCTGTTGCTGATCATAATCCCGATTTTCATCTACAACGATGAAACCCCTTTTCCCGGTGCCTATGCGCTACCTGCCACCATTGGAACGGCCCTGATCATCCTGTTTGCCCGCAGCGGAACCATTGCCCATCGCCTGCTTGCAACCAAACCCATGGTGGCCATCGGGTTGGTCTCGTATAGCGCATATCTCTGGCACCAGCCGGTTTTTGCCTTTTATAAACACCGCTTTGGCAATGCGTCCTTTGATGATTACGTGTTCCTGCTGATCGCACTATCGCTCGCCCTTGCAACCTTCAGCTTCTGGGTGATCGAACGCCCGTTTCGCCGGGCAGCGACAGTCAAACAGCTAAGTGCATCAATGGCTGCATGCTTCGTGCTGATCGCGGGTGCAGCCACCGCCTTTCTGACCATTGTGGATGAAAATTACAAATCTGTTCCATCATATCAATGGGCCTTGGAAAACGCCCCGCCCGAACTTCTGACCTATCTTGGGAAAAAAGGTGTAACAGGAAAATGTGATAATGAAATCAGTAGACTAGGCATAAAATACTGCCATTTCGGCGTGCCGGAGAAAGATCCAACCATGGTCGTCTGGGGCGATAGCCTGTCGGGCGCACTTCTGCATGGGCTTGATCAGGTCGCCCAGGAAAAGGGCATGGCAGGCATGGTGTTTACAACAAATGGTTGCCCCCCTGTCATGGGTCTTCGCAACCCCGCGCTATCGACCTGTACCCATGAAACCCACCAAGAGGTGCTGGAACAGATCCTTAGCCTGCCCAAGGTTGATACCGTTATGATCACGGGGAACCTCACGGTGTCGATGATTGCCGGGACTGTTTTCATCAATGGCTATAAAACCTCCCCCGAAATCGTGCGTCAGCAGATGCTGTTGGTTGGCACCGTTTTCAGAACTGCAGGCATCAAGACTGTCCTTATCGAACAGGGCCCAATCTATGACGAACGTGTCGCCGAATACGAGTTGCAGCGTATTCGCAGCGACCACACGGAACCAATGACGATCTCCCGTGAAGAGCAATTCGAAAGCGTCGAGCCCACGCAGGGTCTGGCCGATGTTTTCGATTCTTATGTCAGCACGATAGATTTCTTCTGCAATGAAACAGACTGCCCCTCGGTAGATAGTGACGGTAACATGGTGATTTACGACCGTAACCACGTGACCAGCAACTACTCCGTCAAACTGGCCAGGTTTTTGTTTTCCGCTTTGAAGATCGGCGACTAGCGTTCCGATGGGCAGCTTTGCTTTCCTGCGCGAAAACGCGCGCTGGCTTTCTGCTGGGATGTTACTGACCTTTCTGTCCAGCTTCGGTCAGACATTCTTTATCTCGATCTTTGCCGGTGAAATCCGAACCGAATTCAACCTCAGCCACGGCGAATGGGGTGGGATTTACACCTTGGGTACGGGTCTGTCGGCGGTGATCATGGTTTGGGCGGGCGGGCTGACAGACCGGTTTCGCGTCCGTGCTCTGGGCACAGTGATCCTGTTGATGCTTTTTCTTGCTTGCCTGTTCATGGCATTCAATCGCGCGGTCTGGTTATTACCCCTGGTCATTCTTGCGCTTCGCTTTACCGGGCAGGGTATGACCAGCCATATCGCCGTCGTCGCGATGTCGCGTTGGTTTATCGCCACACGCGGCAAGGCTCTGTCGATAGCAACACTGGGGTTCGCATTGGGCGAAGCGCTGTTGCCGTTGATTTTCGTGGCCCTGATGCTGGTCTTTGACTGGCGCTTGCTCTGGGGTCTGGCTGGGCTGATTGCTGTTCTTGGCGTTCCGGGTCTGGTGTTTCTGCTCAGGCAAGAGCGTACTCCACAATCGCTTGCATCGTCTGATCAGGCGCTCGGAATGCAGGGCCATCATTGGACGCGCAATCAGGCATTTCGCCATTGGTTATTCTGGTTCATGGCGCCGGCGATTCTAGGGCCAAGCGCGTTCAACACCGCGTTCTTTTTTCATCAGGTTCATTTCGCCGAAGTGAAATCCATGACCCATGTTGAACTTGTGGCGATGTTCCCATTCTACACGCTGGTCAGCATCGGCACGATGATATTGTCCGGCTGGGCATTGGACCGGCTGGGAACGGCCCGCCTGATCCCCTATTTTCAACTGCCGATGGTCGCAGCATTTGTCATCTTTGCCTATGCAGATGGATCGGGTGCAATGTTGCTGGGCTTTTTCTTTCTCGGTCTAACGACCGGCGCCAACACCACATTGCCCGCCGCGTTCTGGGCTGAGTTCTACGGCACCCGACATATCGGCGCGATCAAGGCACTTGCCGCTGCGTTCATGGTTCTGGGATCAGCGATAGGCCCGGGGCTTACCGGCCTGGCGATAGATCTGGGGATGGGGATCGAGACACAATACCTGTTTATCGCAGTCTATTTCGTCTTTGCCAGCGCGATGGTGTTCATGGGTATTGCCAAGGCGCGGCCTTTGTTAGCGGTGACGCCGTAGATAAACATAGTAAGCCCCGCCACCGCCATGTTTCAGATGCGCTTCGGTGACCTGCAAGACCACTTGCGCCAGCGGCGGCACCGACAGCCAATGCGGCACGTTATGACGCAAAACACCCAGCCGCACCGGAATCGGCCCGCCATCGTCGCGGTCCTTACCCTTGCCGGTCACCACCAGAACCAGACGTTTGCCCGCTGCATGAGATGCAAGAATAAACGCCGTCAGTGCGGGATGCGCCTGATCCAGTGTCTTGCCATGCAGGTCAATCTTGCCTTCAGGTACCAGTTTGCCGCGTTTGAGCTTGCCAAAGGCCTTGCGGTCCATCTTGACCGGCGCCTTCGCCAGGCGTTCGGGCAGGCCGGGCAAGACATCATGCTTCGGCGCATTGCCTGTGCTGCGCCCTCCGAGGTCGAACTTTTCTACTGGTCGTGGCGTGGGTTTCGGGGGGTTTTTATCCGTCAGGGGCAGTGCAGGCATCGGCCGGTCAGGATGCATCGGTTGTGCGGTATCGGCCACCTTGCGCCAGAGGTCCAACTCCTCAGGTCGTAGTTTTCGACGGCTCATGGCGTGATCTCGGACAACATGGCAAAAGCGCGCTGAATAGGCAGCAGCACCACCATTCGTCCCGGATCCTTCAATTTACCAGCGGCCCGGCCCGCCGTATCGCCTGTGCCAAAAAAGATATCCGCGCGTTGCGGGCCCTTGATGGCTGAGCCTGTATCCTGCGCAATCATCAACCGTCGTAACGGTCCCGCGCCTTCTTTCTCAATCCAGACCGGCGCACCAAGTGGCACATAGGCCGGATCAACGGCAATGGTGCGCATCGGCGTCACCGACCGGTTCATCGCCCCCAAGGGGCCAGCGCTTGCTGACAATTTGTTCAGCTTGCGAAAGAACACATAAGAAGGGTTATGGTAAAGTAGTTCCTGCCCCTCGACCGGATTGCGCCTGACCCAGTTCTTGATCACCTCAGCCGAAACCTGATGTACTTGGTAAATTCCCCGTCGCACCAATTCGACCCCGATGGAGCGGTACTCATGGCCATTGGCACCGCCATAGCCAACACGTATCGTCTGGCCGTTCGACAGATTGATACGGCCTGACCCCTGGATTTGCAGAAAAAACAATTCAACCGGATCGTCAACCCAAGCTATTTCAAGCCGTCGACCCTGCATGACGCCGCTTGTTTCGATCTCTCGGCGGGTCAGCCAGGGATCATTGATTTTTGACGCCTGCGGTTCCCGGTAGATCGGATATCGGTAGCGCGCATCTGGCTGCAATGCGCCCTGCAACTCCGGTTCGAAATAGCCGGTAAACAGGGCCGGTTTTTCATTTTCAATCAGCACCGGACGAAAGAAAAGTTCGAAAAATGGCTTTGCCTCGGGCCTTTGCTGGGCCAGGGCACAGAGCGCACCCCAATCCGGATCGTTCAAATCGGGGCATGTGTTCAGGAAAACGTCCAGCGCCGCGGCATGATCATCCTCGGCCCAGCCTTCCAGATCTTTGAATGACAGTATCTGGTGGTTCAGCTCATCCGGTTCGGACATGGCCGCCACTGGCAACCATACCCAGATCAGCAGCCACAGCGCCCGCGTCATTCGCTCGTGGCAACAAGCCGCCAATTGGGATCGTTTGTGCCCATCGGACGTTCAAAGGTCCAGACATCTTTCTGACGTTTGGCATGTCCCGGCTTGCCTTCGATAATATCGCCGTCACTGTTGCGGACCACCGATGTCAGTTCGCCTACGAATTTCATCGTGATCTCTGCCCGTTTCGAGGATTGATCAAACCGCGCATCGCTCAGGGCAACCTCGCGTACACCGGCAAAATCGGCCTCGATCGTCAGACCCTGTTCTTCACGGGCATCGACCACTTGGGCAAAGGTCTCATACACGTCTTCCGACAGGAATGGCGTGACTTCATCCAGCTTACCACGCTCGAACGCCATCAGGATCATCTCATAAGCGCCGCGCGCACCCTGAAGAAATTCTGTCACGTTGAATGACGGTTCCGCCCGCTTCATCTCGGCCAGCGCTGCCGCAGCTTCGCTGTCTTCGGCAACATGATCGGTAATGTCGCGATCCGGGCCGCCATCAATGACTTCGAAGTCCTGACGTCTGCTGGACGTTGGTGCCGGTCCGTTCTGTTTTGGGCCTTCAAACCCGTCTCGGGTGCCCAGCACGCTTTTCAGCCGCAAAATCAGAAAGATCGCAATGCCGGCCAACACCAAAAGCTGTAGGATGGGCGAATTCATGAGTACCTCTTATCGTGTGGGGCATGGTAACAACGTTGTCTCGCACTTATGTAGGGGGTTGATGCTGTCAAGTCCACCACGTGACCGGCAAAACAAAGGAGTCGCCCCAATGTGGCTGTTTCTGGCCTTTCTCGCTGTCCCGCTGATTGAAATTGCTCTCTTTATCCAGGTCGGAGGAGCCATTGGTCTGTGGCCGACACTTGGTGTGGTCGTGTTGACGGCGATTCTGGGTACATGGCTGGTCAGAACACAGGGTGCCATGGCAATGGGTAATCTGCGCCGTTCGTTTTCGGAACTTGACGATCCGACTGAACCCTTGGCCCACGGTGCAATGATTCTACTGGCCGGTGCTCTCTTGCTGACACCCGGCTTTTTCACCGATGGTGTGGGATTTGCCCTGCTGATGCCACCGGTCCGACACGCCGCGTTCGAATATCTGCGCAAACGGGTTCATGTGCAGCGCTTCGATATGGGGCCACGCGGCCCCTCTGCCCGGCCCAATCCACATCATCCGCCTGATCCTGATATCATCGACGGCGATTTTGAAGAGGTTGAGCCACCGAAAAAACCCACGCACCGATCCTCGGGCTGGACAAAGCATTGAGGCCCCAGGCCCTAGCTGCTAAGCCTGCGCCAAATCTTTTGATCCTTCTGGAGTAACCAAATGGCCGAAAATGGAAACGGTGCGGTCGAACAGGCACCGCAGGTAAAAATGAACGTATTGACGCAGTTCGTGCGCGACCTGTCGTTTGAAAACATCCTGGCCCAGAAAGGTACCGGCGGCGAGGTTCAACTCGATGTGACGGTTGGCGTCAATCTTGATGCGAAAAAGCGCAAACTTGACCACCAATACGAAGTTACCATGAAAATGAACGTGACGGGCAAAAACAAAGGCAAGGACGAGCCTCTGTTCCTGCTGGAAATGGAATATGCCGGTGTTTTCCACATCGAAGGCGTGCCAGAGGATCAGATGCACCCGTTCCTGCTGATCGAATGTCCGCGGATGATTTTCCCTTATGTGCGCCGCATCGTCAGCGATGTCACCCGCGATGGGGGTTTCCCGCCGCTGAATCTGGAAAGCATTGATTTCGTACAGCTCTATCGCAATGAAATCGCCCGCCGTCAGGCTGCCTCACAGGCTGAAACCGCCAAACCTGACGCCTAACCCAGCTTTTTCCACAATGCGCTGTCGCCCAGAGTTTCCACAAAAGCGTCATGGGCGGCAGCTTCTTCCGAGCTTAAGCGCGAAGGAAGTGGCTCCGGCCGCACACTTGGCCGCCAGCTATCTGTCGACGCTGAACCTTCTCGCGCGCCAGAATTATTGCCACCAAGCACCAGATCCGGCTGCCGGCCGCCGATAAGCTCCAGATATACCTCCGCCAGAATTTCAGAATCGAGCAAGGCGCCGTGTAGTGTCCGGCTTGAATTGTCGATGGCGAACCGGCGGCACAGCGCATCAAGTGAAGCGGGCGAGCCGGGAAATTTTTTACGGGCGATGCCCAATGTATCAATGGCCCTGTCGAAAGGGATTTTCGGCAGGTTCATCCAGCCCAGCTCGGCGTTGAGAAACTTCATATCAAACGACGCATTATGAATGACCAGCGTCGCATCACCCACGAAATCCAGAAATGCTTGCCCAATGGATTTGAAAACCGGCTTGTCCTTTAGCGTAACTTCACCGGGTTTCGCTGAGCGCGGGTTTGGCAAAAGGTCCGGTCCGATCCCATGGATGCCAAAAGCTTCGTCAGGCATGCCCCGTTCGGGATTGATATACTGATGATAGGTCCGCCCAGTGGGCATATGATTCATCAGTTCAACCGCGCCGATTTCTACGATCCGATCGCCCTGTTCGGGTTCAAATCCGGTAGTTTCAGTATCCAGCACGATCTCACGCATGGTTCAGCTTGTCCCTTATGTCATTCACCACAGCTTGAACCTGTTCACGCGCATGCTCAAGCGTATCCGTGACAATCACATAATCTGACCGTTCACGTTTTTCAGCATCCGGCATCTGCTTCGCCAAGATCGCCTCGAACTGAGCCTCAGTCATCGTGCCGCGGTCCAGAACCCGTTGTCGCTGCATCTCTGCTGGTGCGGTCACGCAAACAACCGCATCCATGTTTCGGTCACCTCCTGTTTCAAACAACAATGGAATATCAAGAACGGCGATATCCACCGCTGCCTCCCGTAGAAACGCTTCGCGGTCCGCAGCAACCAATGGGTGCACGACTTCTTCAATCCTCTTGAGCGCCTCGGGATCGGCCGAAATCACCATCTTCAACTGTTCCCTGCATACTGCACCGTCGACAATCGCCTCTGGAAACAGAGTGCTGATCGACGCAACCGCCAAACCACCCTTCGCATAAATTCGGTGCACTGCAGCATCCGCGTCCCAGACAGCGCAATCCAGATCGGCAAAAAGCTTTGCTGTCGTTGATTTACCCATACCGATAGATCCGGTCAGGCCCAGCTTGAAGGTCATGCCAATACGGCCGCACGAGTGGTATCATCGACTTCGGGGCGAACGCCAAACCAGCGTTCAAAAGCCGGCACTGCCTGGTGCAGCAACATCCCCAAACCATCGACAGTGACACATCCCATCTCTTCAGCTTCCCGCAATAGCCTTGTTTGCAGGGGTGCGTAGACCAGATCTGTCACGACTGTTCCCTTACGCAGCCCATCCAGCGGCACACGCAACTCGGGCTTGCCGACCATGCCCAAAGAGGTTGTGTTCACCACCGTTGTCGCCTCATCCATCATATTGCCGGCCTGCACCCAATCGACGACCTGCAAGCGTTTTCCAAAATCTGATTGCAATGCTTCGGCCCGGACGCGCGTTCGGTTGGACACCATGATCTCGGGCACGCCGACCTCGAGTAACGAGGCGATTACCGCCCTCGCAGCACCACCCGCGCCCAGGACTGCTGCTGGCCCAGCCTTTGGGTTCCAGCTCGGGGCACCTTGCCGGAGGTTCTGAACAAAGCCATAGCCATCTGTGTTATCCGCGTGCAATTTGCCATCACGGCGAAAGATCAACGTGTTCGCAGCCCCGATCAAAGATGCACGATCCGTCACCAGATCAGCCAACTCCATCACCTTGACCTTGTGCGGCACGGTGATGTTCACACCCACGAACCCCATCTTCCGCAGCGTTCCGATGACATCCGTCAGATCATCCGGTGTGACATCCATCGGAATGTAATAGCCCGGCAATCCATGCGTTTTCAGCCAATGCCCATGCAACTGCGGTGATTTCGAATGCGCGATCGGATGGCCAATTACCCCGGCCAGGGGAATTTTCATGTCACTCATTGCTCTATTACCCCCCGCAGGCCGAGATACGACAGAAGATTCAATAGCGGCAACCCAAGCACCGTAAAGTAATCTCCGTCGATCTGTTTAATCAGCCTGACGCCTTCTTCCTCCAGCTTATACGCACCAACCGAATGGCGGATGCTCTCCCAGTTGCGCTCTATATACCCGTCAAGATAGCCATCTGAAAAGCGTCCCATCGTCATGCGGACAACCCCGACATGGCGCCAGACAGGTTTGCCCGCCTCGCAGATCACCACCGCCGACAGAAGTTCATGCCGTTTACCGCGCATCTCGATCAATTGTGCCCGCGCCTCTTCTGGCGATAAAGGTTTCGACAACAACTTTCGCTCAAAGCTCAGCACCTGATCGCAACCAATCACCAATGCATCCGGGTTCTTGTCACTGATCTTCCGGGCCTTCATCTCGGCCAGCGAATCGGCAATATCACGTGGCGGAGCGTCTTCAGCCAACATGGCGTCACGTATCATTTCCTCATCGACGCGCGCCACATGAACACCAAAATCCAGCCCCGCATTGCGCAGCATCTCTTGTCGGATTTGCGAGCCCGACGCCAGGATCAGTTCTTGAGGCATGTGGAAAACCCAATGAATAACTTAAGAGATGTTTAAGAATACTTGTCCGACAAATCCATGCCCACGTTCGTTTCGGTGGACAACGTGCCGTTTCAGCAGCGCATTCTATTTCTTTCCTGATGTGGATTGGGAAAAGTGACAGTGCGGTATAATCTGGAAAGCTCCATGTTTATCCCGGATTTATCAACAGAAGATATAAAAATAAAATTATTTAAGATGTTGATTATAATATATAAATTAGCATGAATTGCGCTGTTGTAGAGTTTTCCATGAAATTATTAACACCCTACTCTACATGTTCATAACCCTTGTAAAATCCGATAATCCACAGGTTCAGGCTTCCCTACAAAAACATCATCCTTTCTTATCTTTCTATTTATTATTAAAGGAAGGTTGCTCAGAGCTGGGGAAAGATCATGACTGATTTTCTGGTTGGCCTTTATCCTTGGACCAAGGCTTTTCATATTATGTCGGTGATCGCCTGGATGGCTGGCCTTTTTTATCTTCCCCGTCTCTTTGTACATCATGTCGAACAGGCAGCGAAGAGTGACCAGATTGATCCCATCTTTCAGATGATGGAGGTCAAGCTGCTGCGTCTGATCATGAACCCGTCCATGATCGCCACTTGGGTTTTCGGCCTGATGCTTGTCTTCACACCGGGCATTGTCGACTGGACATCTATATGGCCCTACACCAAGACGGCAGCGGTGCTGGCAATGACATGGTTCCATCATTGGCTGGGGTATCGCCGCAAGGATTTCATAAAGGGTCAGAACACCGTCACAGGCCGCCAGTATCGCCTGATGAACGAAGTGCCGACCGTGCTGATGGTGATCATTGTCCTTTCGGTCGTTATCCGCTTCTAGGCTTTGTTGACTCACCCGCGCCCCGCCCTTATGTAGCTTGCCAAGCACCCGTCCGGGTGGCCTGTTTTCCAGCAATGAAATGAATGCGCGCGCCGGTCGCCGATTCAAAGGTATATTCCCATGTCCCAAGACAAACTCAATCTCGCCGATCTCAAGGCGCAATCCGCCAAGGACCTTCTGTCAATGGCAGAAGAGCTTGAGATCGAAAACGCCTCGACCATGCGCAAGGGCGAGATGATGTTCCAGATTCTGCGCGAACGCGCGGATGAAGGCTGGGAAGTTTCAGGCGACGGTGTTCTGGAAGTGCTGCAAGATGGCTTCGGCTTTCTGCGTTCACCCGAGGCGAACTATCTTCCGGGCCCCGATGATATCTATGTTTCGCCTGACATGATCCGTAAATTCTCGCTTCGCACGGGTGACACCATCGAGGGTTTCATCAAAGCGCCGGAAGAGAATGAACGCTATTTCGCTCTGACCTCGGTAACGCAGATCAATTTCGAAGATCCTGAAAAAGCCAAGCACAAGATCGCTTTCGACAACCTGACCCCGCTTTATCCGGATGAGCGGCTGAATATGGAAATCGAAGATCCGACGATCAAGGATAAATCTGCTCGTGTGATCGACCTGGTGGCGCCTATCGGTAAAGGTCAGCGGTCGTTGATCGTGGCTCCGCCGCGCACCGGTAAAACGGTGATCCTGCAAAACATCGCGGCAAGCATCGAAGCTAACCACCCCGAATGCTATCTGATCGTTCTGCTGATTGACGAACGTCCCGAAGAGGTGACGGATATGCAGCGCTCGGTCAAAGGCGAGGTGATCAGCTCTACTTTCGACGAACCTGCCACCCGCCACGTTGCCGTGTCCGAGATGGTTATTGAAAAAGCCAAACGCCTGGTCGAACATAAACGAGATGTTGTGATTCTTCTTGATTCAATCACAAGACTTGGTAGGGCGTTCAACACTGTTGTGCCCTCCTCGGGTAAAGTTCTGACCGGTGGTGTGGATGCCAACGCGTTGCAACGGCCTAAACGTTTCTTTGGTGCGGCGCGGAATATCGAAGAAGGTGGCTCGCTTACCATTGTGTCCACCGCTCTGATCGACACCGGCAGCCGGATGGATGAAGTTATCTTTGAAGAGTTCAAAGGTACCGGTAACAGCGAACTGGTTCTGGATCGCAAGATCGCCGACAAACGCGTGTTCCCGGCCATCGACATTCTGAAATCCGGGACACGGAAAGAGGATCTGCTGATCGACAAGATCGACCTGCAGAAAACCTTTGTCCTGCGCCGGATTCTCAACCCGATGGGCACCACCGACGCCATCGAATTCTTGTTGTCAAAACTCAAACAGACCAAGACAAACTCCGAGTTTTTCGATTCCATGAACACCTGATCGGGTCGTCACGGGGTCGGCTATGGATACCGTCTATGCTCTTTCAACGGCGCAGGGAAAATCTGGCGTCGCTGTGATCCGCGTGTCTGGGCCACAATCATTATCTGCGGCTCAGGCTCTTTGCGGCGATATCCCCCCCTTCAGACAAGCCTCGCTTCGCATCCTGCGTGATCCGGATGGTAAGCGTCTTGATGAAGCGCTTGTTCTGACCTTCCCTAAAGATGGCAGTTTTACCGGCGAAGACGTGGTTGAGCTTCAAACACATGGCAGCATCGCGGGTGTTTCCTCGGTACTGACAGCGCTCTCTGCCATGGACACCCTTCGTCCAGCCGATCCGGGTGAATTCACCCGCCGAGCGTTGGAAAATGGCCGTCTTGATTTGACCCAGGTCGAGGGTCTGGCCGATCTGATCGACGCGGAGACCGAGGCGCAACGTCGTCAAGCGATGCGTGTTCTGTCGGGCGATCTTGGGAAACGTGCTGAAATATGGCGGCAAAAACTGATCCGGGCGGCCGCTTTGCTGGAAGCCACGATAGACTTCGCCGATGAAGAAGTACCTGTAGATGTCTCGCCAGAGGTCTCAGAGCTGGTCTCAGATGTGATCTTGTCGCTAGATGCTGAGATCAAGGGCGTGGATCATGCGGAACGCATCCGTGCGGGATTTGAGGTCGCCATCATTGGTGCTCCAAACGTCGGAAAATCTACTCTTCTCAATGCCTTAGCTGGTCGTGAAGCGGCGATTACCTCGGAATATGCGGGCACCACGCGTGACGTAATCGAGGTTCGGATGGATTTAGGTGGGCTACCGGTCACGCTACTGGATACAGCCGGGCTGAGGGAGTCTGACGATGTCGTTGAAACCATGGGCATTGACCGCGCGCGGCAGCGGGCTGGCGTCGCTGATCTGCGTGTCTTCCTTGTTGAAAAAGGGAAAACGCCGGATTTCGCCATTGGACCAGATGATATAGTGCTGAATGCCAAGGCCGATTTGCTTTCAGATAAAGCCAATGCAGTTTCTGGGCAGACCGGTTTTGGTATCTCGCAGCTTGTTGACCAGATCGCCAGCATCCTGAAAACGCGTACTGCAGGCATCGGCGTCGCTACACGCCTGCGTCATCAACACGCAATGGTGCGTGGCAGGGATGCGCTGACCTCGATGATGTCATTATTACCGCAAGGCGAAGATACCGCAGATATTGCTGCCGAAGAGCTCCGTACAGCTATCCGGTCGCTTGATTCTCTGGTAGGACGCGTTGATATCGAAAACGTCCTGGATGAGATTTTTGCCAGCTTCTGTCTTGGCAAGTGAGGAGTGTTTCACGTGAAACATTTTGACTTCGATGTGGTTGTGATTGGTGGTGGTCACGCGGGAGCAGAGGCCGCCCACGCTGCGGCGCGGATGGGAGCCAGCACTGCCCTCGTGACATTGGAGCATGCTGGTATTGGTGTGATGTCCTGCAATCCTGCGATTGGCGGTTTGGGCAAGGGCCATCTGGTACGTGAAATTGATGCGTTGGACGGGGTAATGGGCCGAGTAGCGGATGCGGCTGGTATCCAATTTCGTTTGCTCAACCGGCGCAAAGGACCTGCTGTACAAGGCCCTCGCGCCCAGGCGGATCGCAAAATCTATCGCGAAACCATGCAGGCCGAAACCGATGCACAGGAAAATCTGAGTGTCATCGAAGGGGAAGCCAGTGATTTCCTGATGACTGGCGATCGCGTCACCGGAGTGGTGCTGGATGATGGTAGCCAGATAAAAGCCGGCGCGGTGATCCTGACGACAGGTACGTTTTTACGCGGCGTGATTCATATCGGCGACGTGTCGCGCCCGGGCGGCCGCATGGGCGATAAACCTTCAGTCAAGCTTGCAGAACGAATTGATTCCTTTGATCTTTCTCTTGGCCGATTGAAAACTGGCACCCCGCCCCGTCTTGATGGAAAGACAATTGCCTGGGATCAGTTAGAGCTTCAGCCGGGCGATGATGATCCAGTGCTTTTCTCTTTCCTGTCCGATAAACCTCCAGCGTGTCAGATTTCCTGTGGAATCACGCATACCAACGAAAAAACTCACGAAATCATTCGCGAAAACCTTGAACGCTCAGCGATGTATGGCGGCCACATCGATGGTGTTGGCCCACGTTATTGCCCGTCGATTGAGGATAAAATTGTCAGATTTGCTGATAAGACCTCACACCAGGTTTTTCTGGAGCCGGAAAGCCTTTCGGACAATGTTATCTATCCCAACGGCATCTCTACGTCCCTCCCTCAAGAGGTCCAGTTGGATTACGTACATTCGATTACTGGGCTAGAGGGCACCACGATCCTGCAACCAGGCTATGCAATCGAATATGATTATGTTGATCCAAGGGCGCTGGACGCAACGTTGGCCGTTAAAACGGTGCCCGGCCTTTATCTGGCGGGTCAGATCAATGGCACGACAGGTTATGAGGAAGCCGCGGCGCAAGGTATGGTCGCGGGTTTGAATGCCGCCCTTGCCGTCAAGGGCGACGCGCCAACGTTGTTCAGTCGGTCTGACAGCTATATCGGCGTCATGGTTGATGACCTTATCACGCGAGGTGTAACCGAACCCTACCGGATGTTCACCTCGCGCGCCGAATTCCGGCTTTCCCTGCGGGCAGATAACGCCGATCAGCGGCTGACACCCAAGGGTATCGCTTTGGGTTGCGTGGCTGAAGCACGTAAAAAATGCTTTGAATACAAGATAGAAAGGCTTTCCGCAGGTCGCGCACAGCTCGAAGAAAACAGCTTTACACCGAAGCAACTCGCGGAAATTGGCCTGAAGGTTAATCAGGACGGCTCGCGCAGAACGGCGTTTCAGCTGCTCGCATTTCCAGATATCGACTTCATGGCCCTGTACAAACTGGACGATAGTTTTTCGCAGATTGATGCGGAAACACGTTCACAGCTTGAGAAAGATGCGCTCTACGCCAATTATATCGACAGGCAGAACCGCGACGTAGAGATGATGAAGCGGGATGAAGCGCAGGTGATACCTGTAGATTTCGACTACAGCAGCATCCAGGGGCTATCGAACGAACTTAAGTCCAAATTGACCATTGCGCGCCCAGCGAACCTGGCACAGGCCGGGCGCATTGATGGGATGACCCCCGCCGCGCTTACCCTTGTCATGGCACGGCTTCGCCAGGAACGTCGTGGAAAATCGGCATGACGGCGCAATCCGTGCCGAATGTTTCACGTGAAACAAATGAGAGATTGGAACATTACGCCGCGTTGTTGCGCAAATGGAATCCATCCATCAATCTGGTTTCGAAATCGACAATTGAAAATCTCTGGTCGCGTCATATCCTTGATTCCACTCAGATTCTCGACCTGGCACCTCACCCCGTTAGCCATTGGGCCGATCTGGGATCTGGCGGCGGCTTTCCCGGACTGGTGGTTGCCATCCTTGCAATGGAAACCGGATCGCCCACCAAAACAACGCTTGTTGAAAGCGATGCGCGCAAATGCACTTTTCTGCGCACGGTCATCCGCGAAACCGGTGCAAATGCCGAAGTGCTGAACGACAGGATAGAAAATATCCCGCCGCTCGACGTGGATGTATTGAGTGCGCGTGCGCTGGCTGATCTTTCAACCTTGCTGGAATTCACCGAAAGGCATATGCTCCCGAAGGGTATGGCGCTGTTTCCCAAGGGCGAAACCTGGCAGAAAGAGCTGACCAAGGCGCAATCCAAGTGGCAATTTGAAACTCAGTTTGCTAAGAGTGAAACCGAAGCAGGCCCCGTCATTTTGCGTATTACAGGAGTTTCGCGTGTCTGACCCCACCCGTCCGCGTGGACCCAAGATTATCGCCGTTGCCAACCAGAAAGGTGGGGTTGGCAAAACCACCACTGCCATCAATCTTGCTGCTGCCCTGGCCGAGGCCAATAACAGGGTTTTGATTGTCGATCTTGATCCCCAGGGTAATGCGTCTACAGGACTAGGGATAGATGCAGATGACCGAGAATACACAACATATGACCTTCTTCTGGATGAAATCCCTCTCAACGATGTGATTCAGGAAACTGAGAACAAGAACCTGCTGATCATCCCGGCCACGGTCGATCTGAGCTCGGCAGATATCGAGCTGTTTTCGAATGAAAAGCGTAGTTTTCTGCTGCATGATGCGCTGCGGCAAACCGCGATGGACGCCTATGCGCTGGACTATATCCTGATTGATTGCCCGCCCTCGCTGAACCTTCTGACGGTAAATGCGATGGTGGCCGCGCACTCCGTCCTGATCCCGCTGCAATCCGAGTTTTTCGCGCTTGAAGGCGTGTCACAACTAATGCTGACCATTCGCGAAGTACGCCAGACCGCAAACCCAAATCTGCGGATCGAAGGTGTTGTCCTGACCATGTTCGATGCGCGTAACAACCTGTCGGGTGCGGTTGAGAAAGACGCGCGCGACAATCTGGGGGCGCTGGTCTTCAAGACCCGGATCCCACGCAATGTTCGCGTCAGTGAGGCGCCGTCTTACGCGGTGCCGGTGCTTGATTATGATACGACCTCAAAAGGTGCTCAGGCCTACCGTGATCTGGCGAAAGAACTGATGAAAAACCAGACGCGCGCCGCCGCTTGAGCGTGCGAAGGAGCAGGGAATGACCAAGAAACCAAAAAAACAGCGTGGTCTGGGCCGTGGCCTTTCGGCACTGATGGCCGATGTAACCGAAGACACGACACCGCAAACCAATGATGCGCCCGCCCGTGCTGACCTTCTGGTTCCGATTGAGAAAGTTGCTGCAAACCCGGATCAGCCGCGTCGCAGTTTTGACAAGGAACAGTTGGACGATCTAAGCGCCTCGATCGCGGAAAAGGGGATTATCCAACCTCTGATCGTTCGGCCCAGACCGGGGCATGACGGGGAGTATGAAATTGTTGCCGGCGAACGCCGGTGGCGTGCGGCCCAGATGGCCAAGCTGCATGAAATACCGGTTTTGGTGCGCGACTTCACCGATACCGAAGTTCTTGAAGTTGCGATCATTGAAAACATTCAGCGCGCTGATCTGAACCCCGTTGAGGAGGCTGTTGGCTACACTCAGTTGATGGAAAAATTCGGCCATACACAAGATAAGCTGTCCCAGGTGCTTGGAAAAAGTCGCAGCTATATTGCGAATTCGGTACGGTTGTTGCAGCTTCCGACCGAAGTTCAGACCTATCTGCGTGATGGAAAGCTTTCAGCGGGACATGCCCGCGCATTGATAACTTGCGACAACCCGGCAGATCTTGCGCGCCAGGTGATCAAGAAAAACCTTTCGGTCCGGGAAACGGAAAAGCTGGCGAAATCCGGCGTGGGGAACATCTTCACTGAGGGCGGCAAAACGTCCAAACCCTCATCGAAGCCTACCAAGGATGCCGATACAAAGGCGCTGGAAGGGGATTTGTCGGCTAATTTGGGAATGAAAGTTAGCGTGGATCATAGCCCGGGCCAGGAAAACGGCCAGATCACGATCAAGTATGCATCGCTGGATCAGCTTGACGATCTCTGCCGCCTGCTAAGCGCTACCCGTTAGGGCGCGTCCAAATGAAAACGGCCACGCAACTTAGTGTAACTCCTTGAATAATAAGAATAATTGGTCGTAACCCTAGCGCTAGCGAAATTCCGAACACGGCGACAATAGAGAGGGTCGAGATACGTTTTACCCGTGGACTGATAGCCCCATTGCGGTTCCAGTCCTCGATCACCGGCCCAAATCTTGGATGGGTCAGCAGCCAATTGTGCAAGCGTTCGGAGGAACGAGCGAAGCAGAAAGCCGCCAACAGGATGAAGGGCACCGTTGGCAATAAAGGTACCGCGATGCCAATCACGCCCAGTCCCAGGCTCGTCAGTCCCAATATCGCCCAGAACAGCCGCATTACATTCCTGACAGAAATTCTTTGATTACGGCATTCAACAGCATCCGTCCCTGGTCTGTCACGCGAATTCGCTCAGGATCAGCGGTGATCATCCCAAGTCCTTCCAGCTCTCGAATCTTCACCTTTGACAGCGCCTCACCCGCCATCACCTCATAGCGCGCGCGATCAATACCGTCGTTCACGCGCAATCCCATCATCAGGTATTCATCGGCCTGTTCGGGACCCGATAGCACCGTCGCCGGTTTTTCAGTTGTCCCGTGGTCTGCTTCCGTCAGCCATTTGGCGGGTGACGAAAACGCTTCGGTCGCCAGACGCGTACCGCCTTTTGAAATGCGCCCATGCGCGCCGGGACCGATGCCGACATAATCACCGTAACGCCAGTAAATCCGGTTATGCCGCGATTCTGCACCGGGTCGGGCATGGTTGGACACTTCATACGCCGGCAGGCCCGCGGCATCGCATAGCGCTTGCGTCACCTGATACATATCTGCGGACAGATCGTTCTCTGGCAAACCACGCAATTTACCCGCTGCATAACGATCACCAAAGGCGGTGCCGTCTTCGATCGTCAGCTGGTAGAGGGATAAATGATCCACCGCCATGTTCAGCGCGGCCTGTAGTTCTTGCCGCCAATCTGTCAATGATTGATCCTGCCGGGCATAGATCAGATCAAAACTGACCCGACCAAAGCATTTTCGCGCGATATCAAAGGCCTGCCTTGCTTCGGCGACCGTATGGATGCGCCCCAGACGCCGTAGGTCCGTATCGTTTAGCGCCTGTATTCCCATCGAGATACGCGTGACGCCGCCATCGGCATATCCTTGGAATCGCCCCGCTTCAACCGAGCCGGGATTGGCCTCAAGCGTCACCTCAAGATCATTGACCGTGGGCCAGCGTCGACGCACGCGGTCCAGCACAGCGGCAACAACATCCGGATCCATCAGGCTGGGCGTGCCGCCGCCAAAAAACACTGAACTCAGAACCCGCCCCGGCAACATATCGGCATAGCGATCTATTTCGCGCAGATAAGCGGCCTGCCAGGCGGATTGATCAATCTTGCGCGCGACATGGCTGTTGAAATCGCAATAGGGGCATTTGGCCTGACAGAACGGCCAGTGGATATAAAGGCCGAAACCCCCGATCTGCCAGTTCTCAGCCAAAGGAACCGGCTACCAGCTTGGCAAAGGCATCGGCGCGGTGGCTGATGCGGTTCTTTTCCCAGCGGTCCATCTCACCGAATGTAATATCATGGCCATCGGGCATGAAAATCGGATCATAGCCGTGCCCTTCGCCGCCCCGCATCGGCCAGACGATCTGTCCTGCGACCTCGCCGGGATACACCTCGTCATGCCCATCAGGCCAGGCCAGCACTAATGTACAGCAAAACCGCGCTTTCCAAGGGGTGGTAACGCCGGTTTCCAAGAGGGCATCATGGGCGCGGGTCATCGCCATGACGAAATCGCGACCAGTCTCTGTTTCAGCCCAATCAGCCGTATAAACCCCGGGCTGGTTGCCAAGCGCATCAATCTCGATCCCGGAATCATCCGACAAAGCCGGCAACCCGGTGGCCTTGGCCGCCGCATGGGCCTTGATCCGCGCATTGCCGACAAATGTCGTCTCGGTTTCCTCTGGTTCTGTCAGGCCTTTTTCCGTCGCACCAATCACCCGGACCCCGAAAGGCCGCAGCAGGTCGGCGATCTCTTCCAGCTTGCCCGCATTATGCGTGGCCACCAGAAGCGTATCGCCGTCAAACTTACGCACCGGTCGCCGCCAATTGTGCCGCAACCAGCTCGTCCACGCCCTTTTCAGCCAGATCCATCAACTGGTTCATCTGATCGCGCGTATAGGTCGAACCTTCGGCGCTCATCTGCACCTCGATCAGCTGTTTTGATCCGGTCATGATGAAATTGCCATCAACCCCGGCTTCGCTGTCCTCGGGGTAGTCCAGATCCAGCACCGGCTGCCCGGCATAAATACCGCAGGACACAGCGGCCACCGGATCGACCATCGGATCACTGATCACATCACCCGCCTTCATCAGTTTCGCCACCGCAAGACGGAGCGCCACCCATCCGCCGGTGATCGACGCACAACGCGTGCCGCCATCGGCCTGAATGACATCGCAGTCGACGGTGATCTGACGCTCGCCCAGGGCAACCCGGTCGACCCCGGCCCGCAGCGATCGGCCGATCAGACGCTGGATTTCCACCGTCCGGCCGCCCTGTTTGCCCGCGGTCGCCTCGCGACGCATCCGGCTGGTGGTCGACCGCGGCAGCATCCCGTATTCCGCCGTCACCCAGCCTAGCCCCGAGCCCTTGATGAACGGCGGCACCCGGTCTTCGATCGTGGCGGTGCACAGCACATGGGTATCGCCCATCCGGATCATGCAGGACCCTTCGGCATGTTTGGTAACACCGGTTTCGATTGAAACCGCCCGCATCTGGTTTAAGTCTCTTCCCGAAGGGCGCATCACAAAATCCTCATATCTGTTGGGCTTGGGGATACAGGCGGCATACACCGGATAGCAACCCCGATTGACCTTTTGATCGGCGCAGCCTTTAGTACGGGCCGTAAACCGCGCAATGCAGAGATGATGAGCGACAGCAGCAAAATTCTGGCCGAGATGAATGACCGCTCCCGCGAGGTGTTCCGCCGCGTGGTCGAAAGCTATCTCAGCAGCGGTGATCCTGTCGGGTCGCGCACCCTGACGCGGGATATGAGCGAAAAAGTCAGCGCTGCCACGATTCGCAACGTCATGCAGGACCTCGAATATCTTGGCCTCCTCGACAGCCCTCATATCAGTGCGGGACGCATCCCCACGCAGGAAGGGCTGCGCATGTTCGTCGACGGGTTGCTGGAAGTGGGCGATCTGGAGAACACGGACCGGCGCATGATGGACGCAACGCTGGGCAGCAATTCCGACGATGTTGCCTCGGCGCTGGATCGTGTGGGTGCTGCGCTTTCTGGCGTGACACAAGGCGCTTCGCTTGTTCTGACGCCAAAACACGAGGCCCCGATAAAGCATATTGAATTTGTGGGTCTGGGCCATGACCGCGCCCTTGTGGTGTTGGTTTTTGCCGACGGGCATGTAGAAAACCGGGTATTTTCCCCACCACCGGGCCAGACGCCCAGCTCGATGCGCGAAGCGGCGAATTTCCTCAACGCGCTGATCGAAGGCAAGACGCTTTCAGAAGTGCAGACAGCGATCACCGCCCAGATTGACGCGCGCCGGCAAGAGATTGATCAGCTGGCACATGCGATGGTGGAAAGCGGGCTGGCCGTCTGGGGTGGTGAGGGCGACACCTATGAGCGACTGATCGTGCGTGGCCGGGCGAATCTGTTGAATTCCGAGGCCGACGAACAGGATCTTGAACGCATCCGGACCCTCTTTGATGACCTCGAACGTAAACGAGATATTGCCGAATTCCTCGAACTGACCGAGGAAGGCGAAGGTGTGCGCATTTTTATTGGCTCTGAGAACAAACTTTTCTCACTTTCGGGTTCCTCTTTGGTGGTGTCTCCCTATATGAACGCTGATCGAAAGATTGTTGGTGCGGTGGGCGTCATCGGCCCCACCCGCCTGAACTATGGACGGATCGTGCCGATTGTGGATTACACGGCACAACTGGTCGGCAAATTGATCGCCGATCGCGGCTAGAGGTGAAAGACATGGCTGAGCAGAATAACGACGATTTTCTGGACGACATCGAACAGGCGATGGCCGAGGAACTGGAAACGGAAACAGCTGAAATCACGGACGAAGCCGCCGAAATCGACGCGTTGCGCGCCGAACGTGACGCGCTTCAGGATAAATTCATGCGCGCGCTGGCCGACGCTGAAAATGCACGCAAACGTTCCGACAAGGACCGGCTTGAAGCGGCCAATTATGGCGGCTCGAAACTGGCCCGCGATATGCTGCCTGTCTTTGACAACATGAAACGTGCCCTCGAATCAGTTACCGAAGAACAGCGCGCCGCGGCACCTGCGTTTTTCGAAGGGATCGAACTGACGATGCGCGAGTTGCTGAACGTCTTTTCCAAGCACGGCATCCGCCTGATCTCGCCCCAGGTTGGCGATCGCTTCGATCCGCAGGAACACGAAGCCATGTTCGAGGCTCCGCTGCCCGGCACCAAGGCAGGAGAGATCATTCAGATTTCCGCCGAAGGTTTCATGCTGCATGACCGTATCCTGCGCCCGGCGCAGGTTGGTGTGTCGTCGATGCGGGATTGATCGCACCTAGCGCGGCACTCGGTCGGTCATCATCCGGTCGACCACCTGGACATCGCCTTCAAACGCCTCGAGCCGTTGTTCGATCACAAAGTGATCCGGCGCGCCACGCATCCGCGTGGTCACCTTGCTGCTGACTTCCCAATCGTCGCGGCCAAGTGACCGGGTCCAGATAATCTCAACCGCGGCGCTGGCCGGATCATCCGGCGCAATGCTCCAGGTTTCGGACACGGTGCTGTCTGTAATTAATCCGTTTTCCAGATCTTTCTGCTGCCCGTGATCGCCAAAAATCTCCAGTACCGTTCGACCCGTTTCAGAATCTTCGCGCCATTCCTTGCGCTCCGTGCCGGGTTTCAGCTGTTCATAGGCGCGCGTCTCCATTGCCACCGGCGGATCAAAGGCGCATTCTTCTGCCTTGTTCACATCCAGCCAGGGCAAAGTGATGGCGCCGCCGCTTACCGTCAGCGCCGCATTCTGCCCTTCGGGCCAGCAATAGGGCCAATAGCTTGAGGCTATCGCAACGCGCAAACGGTGCCCCTCGGGCAGGTGATAGGCCGTCTGATCCAAAGTGACCGAAATATCATATATTTCGCCTGGCTTCAGGTCTATGTGCGCCTCGAACCCATCCCGATGCCGCAAATTCAGCAAACCCATCGTGATCAGCGTCGATGTTCCGTCTGGTCGCAGATCACACAGCCGCACAATCATCTGCGCCCGAGGTTTATCCGCCGCGACTTTCACGTCAACTCGCGGGGCGCCCAGCATGTCCTGGCCAACCGTCAGCGGAGGGCTGTCAAAACACAGCGATAGCGCGTCATCATGGGTCTGATCATCGGGTAATTCACCGGGGCCAAAGCCAAAGGGAAAGAACTCTCCGCTGTTCTGACCGCAGGCCAGATCAGTCTCGATCATTGCCGAAAACACTTCTGCCTGCCCCAAAACACCATCACCGAATTCAAGCGTTTCCTGAATGGTACATCCCTCTGGCCCGGCTGGTAGCGCAACCCACCGTCCGGGACGAAAATCAAGCGATGGATCTGGCCGCACGCTGTCCATCACATAAGCCCGGTAGGCGGCATCATCCGCCGCGCCCGTGTCGATGCCCTTAAGCCAGTGATCCCACCAGCGCAGCGCCTCACCCAGATAGTCAATCGACGGGCCAATCGTACTGATATTGGGGTATTTATGGCTCCAGGGTCCGGCAATACCCTTCACCGGCCCCTCCAGACCCTCCACCATTGCGGCCATGGCATTGCGATAGCCATCGTGCATCCCGCCCAGCACCAACACGGGTGCCTTCAGCGCCTCGAAATCTTCGCAGATCGACCCATGCCGCCAGTAATCATCCCGATCCGCGTGCCGCATCCAGGTGCTCGCCAGGAAAGGTGCTTTCTCAAGCCGCTCGATCCACATATCGCGCCAGCGGTTATGCCCCACCAGCTTGGGATCAGGCGGCATCGAAAACCACGACGAAACCGTCGCCGCCCAGCCAATATTCTCGCTCAGTTGGATACCGCCCTTATAGTGGATGTCGTCATGATAGCGGTCGACCGTGGTGCCGATGCTGATCACCGCCTTCAACGGTTCCGGCGCGCGGGCAGCGATCTGCAGCCCGTTGAACCCGCCCCAGCTGATCCCCTGAATGCCGACATTGCCGCTACACCACGGCTGTGCCGCAATCCAGCTAATCACATCCACGCCGTCCCGCAATTCCTCCTCCGAATATTCATCGTCAAAGAGGCCTTCACTATCGCCACATCCCCGCCGATCTACCCGCAAACAGGCATATCCCGCCTTGGCGAAATACAGATGCATGCCATGATCGCGTGCCGCAGTGCCGTCGGATTTTCGATAGGGTAAATATTCAAGTATCGCTGGAACAGGCTCTGATTCCGCCCCATCCGGCATCCAGGCCCGCGCCGACAGACGCGTGCCGTCGGGCAGCCGGATCCCCATATCCGGGCGGATCTTCACTTCATCAGGTCCTTAAGCTCGTAAATCAGGTTCAATGCCTCGCGCGCGGTCAGTTCATCGGGCAGAACCTCGGCCAGACGATCTTCAACCTGGGATGATTTGACCGGTGCAGGCGGTGGCGGCGGCGTGGCGGCAAAAAGTGGCAAATCGTCGATCAGCGCCTTTTGTGCCATCCCGCCTTCACGCTCCCCTTTCTCCAGCGCGTCCAGAACCACGCGCGCCCGCGCCACGACCGCGTCAGGCAGCCCGGCCAGCTTGGCCACCTGCACCCCATAAGACCGATCCGCCGCGCCGCGCCGTACTTCGTGCAGAAAAATCACCTCGCCGTCATGTTCCTTGACCGCGACCGTCGCATTTTCAACCCGTGCCAACTTGTCGCTCAGGTTGGTCATCTCGTGATAATGCGTGGCGAAAAGCGCGCGGCAACCGTTCACATCGTGCAGATGCTCCAGCGTGGCCCAGGCGATCGACAGCCCGTCATAGGTGGCCGTCCCGCGCCCGATCTCATCCAGAATGACAAGTGCATGATCATCCGCCTGGTTAAGGATCGCGGCGGTTTCGACCATCTCCACCATAAAGGTCGACCGCCCCCGCGCCAGATCGTCCGAGGCCCCGACCCGACTGAAAAGCTGGCTGACCAACCCGATATGCGCGGCCCGCGCGGGCACGAAACTCCCCATCTGCGCCAGCAGTGCGATCAGTGCATTCTGCCGCAAGAAAGTTGATTTACCGGCCATGTTGGGCCCGGTCAGCAGCCAGATATCCGCGCCTTCCCCCAGATCGCTGTCATTGGCGATGAACGGTGCGCCTGATTGCGCGCGCAGCGCCTGCTCCACCACCGGATGCCGCCCGCCCTCAATCTTCAGCGTGCGACTTTGATCCACTTTTGGCCGGCACCAGCTTTCGCCCGCTGCCAGATCGGCCAGTGCTGTTGTCAGATCAAACTCGGCCAGGGCCTGCGCCGCCGTCCCAACCTCGGCAGATTTGTCCAGAATGGTGGCTTTCAGGCCGTCATAGAGCCGCTTTTCTATTTCGATCGCCCGTCCGCCAGCGTTCAGAATCTTGGTTTCCATCTCGCTCAGCGGTACGGTGGTAAAGCGCACCTGATTGGCGGTGGTCTGCCGGTGTTTGAAGGTTTCGTTCAGCGGTGCCGACAGCATCTTTTCCGCATGGGTGCTGGTCACTTCGACGAAATATCCCAGCACGTTGTTATGCTTGATCTTAAGCGATTGAACCCTGGTCAGCGCCGCATATTCGGCTTGCATCCCGGCAATGACGCCGCGCCCCTCATCGCGCAGCTTGCGGCATTCATCCAGTTCGGCATCGTACCCTTCGGCAATGAACCCGCCATCACGCGTCAAAAGCGGGGGTTCGGCGATCAGGGCCTGCTCCAACAAGTTCAGCAATTCTTCATGCCCCACAAGTGCGCGGCCGGTCTCTGTCAGCAGTGTGGGTAATTCCTGCGCGCTCAGCATGTCCGAGATCTCGGCCGCCTGCCCAAGCCCATTACGAACCGCTGCCAGGTCGCGCGGCCCGCCCCGATCGACCCCCAGCCGCGATAGCGCCCGATCCAAATCGGGTACCTTGCGCAGCGCCTCTCTTAAATCAGTCGAAAATCGAGACTGTTCAACCGCAAAAGCAACGGAATCCAAGCGTGACTGGATCACGTCCAACTGTCGTGACGGGCTGGAAAGTCGCCGCTCCAGCAAACGTCCTCCCCCCGCTGTCACCGTACGGTCAATCGCTGATAACAATGACCCGGCACGCCCGCCTGACAGCGCGTGGGTCAGTTCCAGATTGCGCCGCGTGGCCGCGTCAATCTGCAAGACCTGACGTTCATCTTCGCGGATCGGAGGGCGCAGCAGCGGCAGCTTCCCTTTCTGGGTGACCTCAAGATACTCAACAATCGCGCCCATCGCCGCCACTTCGGGCCGGGTGAACTGCCCAAAGGCGTCCAGCGTGCCGACCCCGAAAAGCGTGCATAGCCGCCGTTCCCCCCCGGTGCTGTCAAACGCAGCCCGCCCCAAAGGTGTTAATGACGCGCCGGATTCAGTGACGATTTCAGCCAAATCTGCATCATCTGCGATCACCACCTCACTGGGGGCAAGTCGCGCCAGTTCCGGCCCCAATCGGACTGCGGCCATCGGCATCACCCGGAACGATCCGGTTGAAATATCCACCCAGGCCAGCGCGCATTCGCCCCGAACCTCGGCAAAGCTGGCCAGAAAATTGTGCCGCCGCGCTTCCAGCAGGCTCTCTTCGGTCAGGGTGCCCGGCGTGACCAGTCGCACCACATCGCGCCGCACCACGGATTTCGATCCGCGTTTCTTTGCCTCGGCGGGGCTTTCCATCTGCTCGCAAACGGCCACCCGAAACCCCTTGCGAATGAGCGTCAGCAGATATCCTTCCGCCGAATGCACCGGCACACCGCACATGGCGATGTCCTCGCCCAGATGCTTGCCGCGTTTGGTCAGCGCGATATCCAGCGCGGCGCTGGCTGCCACCGCATCGTCAAAAAAGAGCTCATAAAAATCGCCCATCCGGTAGAACAAAAGCGCCTGCTGGTACTGCGCTTTGATCTCCAGATATTGCGCCATCATCGGCGTTACGGCTGATTTGGCAGACGTCACTGGTTCACCCCCTCGGTTCCGGAAACCTTACAAACCGAACCCATCGGGCGAAAGCCCAAACCGCCTTCTGGTTGAGGCTTTCCCAAAGCCCCGCTATGCAGTGGCATACCACTCAGAATTTACAGGCCCCATCATGGCAAAAACCAAGTTCACCCCGGAAGAGGCGCTTGCCTTCCATCTCGAACCCACTCCCGGCAAGTTCGAGATTACCGCGACCGTACCGATGACCACGCAGCGCGACCTCAGCCTGGCCTATTCTCCCGGCGTCGCCGTGCCGTGCCTTGCCATCGCTGAGAACCCGGAAACCGCCTATGATTACACGAACAAGGGCAACCTTGTGGCGGTCATTTCGAATGGCACTGCCGTGCTGGGGCTTGGCAATCTGGGGGCGCTGGGCAGCAAGCCGGTGATGGAAGGAAAGGCCGTTCTTTTCAAGCGTTTCGCCGATGTGAACTCGATCGACATCGAACTGGACACCGAAGACCCCGAGGCGTTCATCAACGCGGTCAAACTGATGGGCCCGACCTTTGGCGGCATTAACCTCGAAGATATCAAGGCGCCCGAATGTTTCATCATCGAACAGCGCCTGAAAGAGGTGATGGACATTCCCGTCTTCCACGATGACCAGCACGGCACCGCCGTGATTTGTGCCGCCGGTCTGATCAACGCGCTGCACCTCAGCGGCAAGAAGATCGAAGACGTTCGCATTGTGCTCAACGGTGCCGGGGCGGCGGGCATTGCCTGTATCGAATTGCTGAAAGCCATGGGCGCGCAGCACGACAACTGCATCGTCTGCGATACTAAGGGCGTGATCTACCAGGGCCGCGAAGCGGGCATGAATCAGTGGAAATCCGCCCATGCCGCCAATACCGACATGCGCACGCTCGAAGAAGCGATGAAAGGTGCTGATGTGTTCCTGGGCGTTTCCGTCAAAGGGGCCGTGACCGAAGACATGGTCGCCTCGATGGCCGACAATCCGGTGATCTTCGCGATGGCCAACCCGGACCCCGAGATTACCCCGGAAGAGGCCCATGCCGTACGCGCCGACGCGATCGTCGCCACCGGGCGCAGCGATTATCCCAATCAGGTCAATAACGTACTCGGGTTTCCCTATCTTTTCCGCGGTGCGCTTGACGTGCATGCCCGCGCCATCAATGACGAAATGAAGATCGCCTGCGCCGAGGCTTTGGCCAAATTGGCGCGCGAGGATGTGCCGGACGAGGTCGACATGGCCTATGGCCGCAAGCTGCATTTCGGCCGTGATTATATCATTCCCGCGCCGTTCGATCCCCGCCTCATCCACACCATTCCGCCCGCCGTGGCCCGCGCCTGCATGGATACCGGTGCCGCGCGCCGTCCGATCGTCGACATGGATGCGTATGAGGTTGCGCTGCGGTCCCGGATGGATCCGACGGCCAGCATCATGCGGTCGATCAACGCGCGTGCGCGCGCCGCCCAGGCCCGGATGATCTTTGCCGAGGGCGATGATCCCCGTGTCCTTCGTGCCGCCGTTCAATACCAACGCTCGGGGTTCGGCCATGCGCTGGTTGTCGGCCGTGAAACCGATGTGAAGGAAAAGCTGGAGGCTGCGGGCATGGGCGACGCCGTGTCCGAGCTTGAGATCGTCAACGCCGCCAACACCGAATATCTCGAAGATTACAAGGATTTCCTCTATTCCCGGCTGCAACGCAAAGGCATCGACACACATGATGTGCACCGCCTTGCGGCCCGCGACCGTCACGTGTTTTCGTCTCTGATGCTGGCGCATGGACATGGTGACGGTCTTGTCACCGGGGCGACCCGCAAATCAGCGCATGTGCTGGAACTGATCAACCATGTATTCGATACCGATGCCGAACATGGCGCCGTGGGTGTGACCGCGATCATGCATAAGGGCCGGATCGTTTTCATCGCCGATACGCTGGTTCATGAATGGCCCGATCAGGAAGATCTGGCCAATATCGCTGAAAACGCTGCCGGCGTTGCCCGCCACATGGGGTTGGAGCCGCGCGTGGCCTTCGTTAGCTTCTCGACTTTCGGCTATCCGCGCTCTGAACGGGCGGAGAAAATGCATATGGCGCCGAAAGTTCTGGAAGCCCGCGGTGTCGATTTCGAATTCGAAGGTGAAATGACCGTCGACGTGGCGCTGAACCCCGCCGCGCAAGAGGCCTATCCGTTCCAGCGCCTGACAGGCCCGGCCAATGTGTTGGTTGTTCCCGCCCGACACTCGGCCTCGATCTCGGTTAAGCTGATGCAGGAAATGGGCGGTGCAACGGTTGTCGGGCCCATTCTCGCGGGCGTCGATCAGTCGATCCAGATTTGCTCGACCAACTTCACCGCCAACGACATTCTGAACATGGCGGTTCTGGCAGCCTGCAAGGTTGGTTGACGCAGGAAATACGGTTTCCCGCCGGTATAGAGACGAAAAAGGGACGGCCTATACCGTCCCTTTTTTAGTCGGAAATACGAAATACGGCTTTAATATTTGCCCGCGAATGGTGCAGCACTGCCCCATAGCTGCTTAACTCGCTTGTCGCGCCCGCAGGCTTTGCGGTAGCGCTTATACGCTTCTGCCTGACGCTTGGGACCAAACCGCGTGACGATCAGCTTTTTACCCTTGTAGTAATTCTGATGGTAATCCTCGGCGTCATAAAATGTGGCGGCGGGCAGGATCGGTGTGACCACCTTCTTGCCCAGATCCTTGGCCGCATCAGCCTTCGCCATCTCGGCATGTTTCTTCTCGGACGCATTCGCAACGAACACCGCTGTGCGATAGCTTTCCCCACGATCGCAGAACTGCCCGCCCGCATCCGTCGGATCGACTGACCGGAAGAACATGTGCAGCAGCGTCTCACGGCTTATCTTACCGGGATCAAAGGTGATCTTGACCGCCTCGTAATGGCCGGTGCCGCCCTTGCCGACCTGCTTATAGGTTGGGTTCTTGGTCTTGCCGCCGGTATAACCCGAAACCGCGCCTTTGACGCCAGGAACCGATTCGAAATCTGATTCGACGCACCAGAAACAGCCGCCTGCAACGACAAGTGTCTCGGTTCCCGCCGCGTGCGCCTTCTGGCACTGAATGCCCAGACCCACGGTGATCAGCACCGCCAGAAGCGCCGTTTTTATATGCCTGGTATCCATCGTTAGCATTGCTCTTCCTCCGTTTCACCGCACCTTGACCCAAGCGCCCGCGCCCGCCAAGCCACTGAAACCGAATCTCACAGGCTGGTGAGAGCAATTTACTCCTTGGCACCGTATTCCCGCCGATTTAGCGTCACCTGTAACAAATGAAATCACCGCAGAATGTGCCTTTGTAACAGTGCTGCGCCAAACAGAAGGATGCCAGCCATGCGCATCGCCATGTGGTCCGGGCCGCGCAACCTGAGCACGGCCATGATGTATTCTTTCGGTGCCCGATCGGATTGTGCCGTGGTGGACGAGCCGTTTTATGCGACCTACCTGACCATGACCGGCCTTGATCATCCGATGGGTGACGAAATCATTGCCTCACAAACTGCCGATCCGGATCAGGTGATCGGCGATCTGCTGGGCGCCATTCCCGGCGGCAAACCGCATTTCTACCAAAAACACATGTCCCAGCACATGATCCCCGGCGTTGCCCGCGATTGGGTGTCTGACGTGACAAATGTGTTCCTGATCCGTCACCCGGCCCGCGTTGCCGCCAGTTTCTCGGCCAAGTTCGAAAATCCGACCCTGACGGATATCGGATTCGTTCAGCAGGCCGAACTTTATGATCAGCTTGTGGGCGCCGGTGCCAAACCTGTGGTGATTGATTCCGCGGATATCCGTCGCGACCCCGAGACGATTTTGAAACGTCTTTGTGCGGCGATTGATCTGCCCTGGGACAGCGCGATGCTGCACTGGCCCGCTGGGGGCCATCCCGATGATGGCGTCTGGGCATCGCATTGGTATGGCTCGGTGCATCGTTCAACCGGGTTCGCTGCGGCAGAGGGCCCCTTGCCCGGCCTTTCCGGTGCGCAGGCTCAACTGGCCGATGCTGCACTGCCGTTTTATGAAAAACTCAGCGCGGTCAAACTCAGCGCCTGAAAAAACTTCCCCTCATGTGAAACTTTCTCACTTGCTTCTTCGTGTCTTTGATCAGGCAGCGCGATTCCGCGCGGCCCCGAAGAGAAATGCGATTTTCGCAAGGAGGACAAAAATGAAAATTCTTAATGCCTTTGCCGCCCTCACCCTGACCGCCGGTTCGGCCTTTGCCGCCGCCCATGCGATGGCGCCGATGGTTGAAGCGTCTGATCAGGACGTATCAAACGGCATTGTCAGCGCCGATCTGGTCGCTGCCGGCGAAAACGGCTGGCTGGTGGTTCACCGCACCGATGCCGATATGAAGCCTGGCCCGGTTGTCGGCCATGCGCCGCTGCGCGCCGGCAAGAATCAGGACGTTGCCGCCATCCTGACCGAAGAGGTCAAATCCGGTGACATGCTCATGCTGATGGTGCACTCCGAATCCGGTGGCATGAAAACCGGCATTTTCGAATATACCCTCGGCGCGAAAGAGGATGGACCAGTCAAGCCTGACGGCAACCTGGTGATGAAGGTCATTACTGTCCAATAATCACGGCCGTCCGTCCGGGGATACCAGGGCGGACATCAAAATCTACCACTCACGCTGACGGCCCGTTTTGCGCGGGCCGTCATGTCTTTCCCCGCAAGAAACGTACGGGTCGTACGCCCGCCCTCTGAAACCGGCGGATTTCCGTACGGAACGCGCGTACGCAACGTACGCTTTGTACGTTTTGCTCAGCCTTTCAGGCGGCGGTCCCGCGCGGCCAGCAGTTTGAGGCGAAGCGCGTTCAACTGGATGAAACCTGCGGCATCTTTCTGATCATAGGCGCCTGCATCTTCTTCGAATGTCACATGGGCTTCGGAATAAAGTGAGTGGTCCGACCAGCGGCCAACGGTGCGAACCGAGCCTTTGTAGAGTTTGACGCGTACCGTGCCAGTCACATGATCTTGTGAGGCATCGATGGCAGCCTGCAACATCTTGCGTTCGGGGCTGTACCAGAACCCGTTATAGATCAGCTCGGCATATTGCGGCATCAGCTGGTCTTTCAGGTGCATCGCGCCCCGATCCATCGTGATCGATTCGATACCACGATGCGCTTCCAGCAGGATCGTACCACCCGGGGTTTCATAGATGCCCCGCGATTTCATTCCGACAAACCGCCCCTCGACCAGATCAAGCCGCCCGATACCGTGCTTACCACCCAATTCATTCAATTTAGTCAATAGGTTAGCTGGGCTTAACGCCTCCCCATTGATGCTGACAGCATCACCCTTTTCAAAGCCGATCTCGACAAATTCAGCATCATCCGGCGCATCCTCAGGGTGCACTGTCCGCTGATAAACATAGTCTGGCGCCGCCTCTGCGGGGTCTTCCAAAACCTTCCCTTCGGAGGATGTGTGCAGCAGGTTCGCATCCACCGAAAACGGCGCTTCACCGCGCTTGTCCTTCGCAATCGGAATCTGGTTTTTCTCTGCGAAATCAATAAGTTTTGTACGGCTGGTCAGATCCCATTCCCGCCAGGGCGCGATCACCTTGATCTCAGGATTCAGCGCATAGGCGGCCAGCTCAAACCGCACCTGATCGTTGCCCTTCCCCGTGGCCCCATGCGCCACGGCATCGGCACCGGTCTCGGCCGCGATCTCAACCAAACGCTTTGAAATCAATGGTCTGGCGATGGATGTGCCCAGCAGATACAGTCCCTCATAGACCGCGTTGGCGCGGAACATCGGGAACACGAAATCGCGCACAAATTCCTCGCGCACATCTTCGATGAAGATGTTTTCTGCTTTTATACCAAGTAGTTCCGCCTTCTGGCGCGCTGGTTCCAGCTCCTCGCCCTGACCCAGATCGGCGGTGAATGTCACCACCTCACAGCCATATTCGGACTGCAACCATTTCAAGATGATCGACGTATCAAGGCCGCCAGAATAGGCCAGCACAACTTTCTTGGGCGCGGACATCGTTTTTCCCTCATGTCAGAATTGCCCGGCGCTTATCGGGTTTTGCCTTGCAGGGCAAGGTCAGGGCTTGCATGGCCGTCTTGCCTGCGGCACAGATCACCAAATGAAAAGCTTTCAGGAAAATGCCCGCGCCGCAGAGGTCGCGATGCGCGAAGTGTTCGCAGAAACGCCTTTGCAGCGGAACGAACACCTGTCGCAACGCTATGATGCCAACATTTTTCTCAAGCGTGAAGATTTAACCCCGGTCCGGTCCTACAAACTGCGCGGTGCGTTCAACGCCATGCGCAAAGCGTTGATTCATAATCCTAAAATCAACCAATTCGTCTGTGCCAGTGCGGGAAATCACGCCCAGGGCGTCGCATTTATGTGCCGTCACTTTGGGGTGAAAGGTGCGATTTTCATGCCGGTGACAACACCACAACAAAAGATCAGCCAAACCGAAAAATTTGGAGGAGCGTCGATTGTCGTCAATTTGACCGGTGACTATTTTGACGACACGCTCGCGGCCGCGCAGGCTCATTGCAGTCAGATTGGTGGTTATTTTCTTTCACCGTTCGACGACGATGATGTGATCGAAGGGCAAGCCTCGGTCGCTGTAGAGATTTCGCAGCAATTAGGTGACTGCCCGGATCGGATTATAATGCCGGTCGGCGGCGGCGGATTGTCCTCTGGGGTGCGCAGTTATTTTAGGAATGAGACGGATTATACCTTGGTTGAACCATCAGGAGGCGCTTGCTTAAAAGCAGCTCTTGAGGTTGGAAAGCCTTTTAAACTCAATGCGATAGATAATTTCGCCGATGGTGCGGCTGTCGCTCGTATCGGTGAGAAGACATTTGCAAGACTGGCCGATCTTGATCCCTCCTCCGTGATCTCAGTCGCAGAAGACAGGTTGTGTACCACGATGCTTGAAATGCTGAATGTGGAGGGCGTTGTATTGGAGCCAGCTGGGGCGTTGGCCGTGGATGCGTTGAAGGATGTTGCCGGCGATATTGCTGGAAAAACAGTAGTTTGCGTGACATCTGGTGGCAATTTCGATTTTGAACGCTTGCCCGAGGTCAAGGAGCGCGCGCAGCGTCACTTGGGTGTGAAAAAGTACTTTGTACTTCGGCTGCCACAGCGCCCGGGTGCGCTGAAAGAGTTCTTGGCCATGCTGGGTCCCGAAGACGATATCGCCCGATTTGAATATCTCAAGAAATCAGCCCGGAACTTCGGGTCGGTTCTGATCGGGATCGAAACATCCAAAGCCACTAATTTCGCTGAATTGGAAGAGAAGTTGGGCCACGCAGGGTTTGATTATCGCGATATCACCAACGATGAGATTTTAGCACAATTTTTGATTTAGGCTGCGTCAAGCTTTGACAAGGCGTTCAGGAATTCGGACTTTGAGGCAGCATAACAATTGGTGATTTCAGTCAGATCAATGCCATCGCCAGCGCCTGCCCCAGCAGCAGTTTCCCCTTTTTGACAGAGTGTTGAGAACTCGGAAAATCCCAGGTTTAAAGCGCTGCCCTTGAGAAAATGCATTGTGGATTCCAGATTGCTTTTGTCCACTTGACCGCAAAGATTGGTGATCTCGTCTTCAACTTCTTCCAAGAAGATCTCGACCACTTCGCCAAAGTCTTCTGCACCGATTTCGTCCCGCAATTCTGTCACTCGATTCCAGTCGATCATCTCTGCACGTCCGTTTAGTAAACAAGGCATCATCACGCGAAAACGTTAAGAAATAGCGCCAGTTGCTTCTCAATTTCTGAGCAATTTTAGCATTCATGAGGTGTTAAGTGAGGATCAGCAAAGTGCCATTGTTTAGGTAGGATGAATTGCGTGACATCAACGGTTAAATCACTTGATCAGGCGGCCGATGAGACCGGTGTGATAAGGCAGGTTTTGGTCGTAGATGACAGCCGTCTGCAACGCCGCATTCTGTCTGCGTCGCTGAAACGTTGGGGCTTTGATGTGCGCGAGGCGGAGTCAGGTGCAGAGGCATTGGAAATGTGCCGTGAGTCGCCACCCGATCTTGTGATGAGCGATTGGATGATGCCTGGCATGTCCGGCCCGGAATTTTGTCGTGAATTCAGACAGATGGCGCGAGATAATTACGGATATTTTATTTTGCTGACCTCGAAGAGCGAGAAAGATGCAATCGCGCACGGTCTGGATGCTGGCGCCGATGATTTTCTGACAAAACCCGTCAACGCGGGGGAACTGCGGGCAAGGATTTCTGCGGGTGAGCGTATTTTGAAGATGCAGCGCGAACTTTCGGGAAAAAACCGGTTAATCAAATCCACGCTGGATGAATTACAGACGCTTTACGATTCGCTTGATAACGATTTGATCGAGGCCAAGAAGCTTCAGCAATCACTGGTCAGCGACAGGTATCGGGATTTCGGATCTGCCGAAGTCTCTTTGCTATTACAATCTTGCGGGCATGTCGGCGGAGATTTGGTGGGCATGTTCGAAGTGGGCGCAAATCGGATTGGCCTTTACGGCATTGATGTATCGGGCCATGGCATCAGCTCCGCCCTAATGACGGCACGGTTGGCGGGGTATCTTTCTTCAGCGTCGGCTGAGCAGAATGTCGCCCTTTACAAGACTTCCACCGGGGAATTCCTACCGAGACCGCCGGCGGAAACGATAGCGACATTGAACCAGCTCATTCTGAGCGAAATGGAAACCGAGCTGTATTTTACGATGGTTCTGGCGGACGTTGATCTGGAAACCGGCAGGATTGTCATGGCGCAGGCTGGGCATCCACACCCATTCATTCAGCGAGCCAGCGGTGCCGTCGAAATGATTGGGGAAGGTGGGCTACCTGTAGGCCTGATTGAAGGGGCTGAGTACCAGCAGTTCGAATTCTTTATGGCGGCGGGTGATCGACTGATGATTCACTCGGATGGGATTGTGGAATGTGCCGACAACAAAGGCAATCTTCTTGGCGATGATGGCCTGAGTCGCATCCTTAAGGATTTGCGTCAAACTCGTGGTATGGCGTGCCTTGAATCCGTGATCTGGAAGCTTTCGGAATTTGCTGATGATCAAGAGTTTGCCGATGATGTTTCGGCGGTTCTGCTGGAATTCAGGAAAGCCTCCATAGAGTTTTGACAAAATGCCGGTCGCCTGAATTTTCAAGTTCTGCCGCCGCGATTTCTGGGCTCGCCCATAATGTTGTGTGTCCGTCCTCGGTTGGGGGGCAAAGGCGACGAGCGGGGAAGGCCAGATAGATCGTGCAGATTTTTTCAGCCCAAAGGTCGTATTCCGGCATGAACGTAAATCGACGATATGCCCCCAACCGCCTGGCGCGGGAGATGACCCATCCGGTTTCCTCCATGACCTCGCGGTGCAATGCCCTGATTGGCGATTCACCCGGATCTACCCCGCCACCGGGAAGCTGCAATTCCGGCTGAGGTTCAGCCTGGTGCGTCAACAGCAGGGAATCATCGCGTGCAAGGATCGCATAAACTCCCGGACGGACTGTGTAGCGTTGTGTCAAAATCGGTGTTTCACCAAAGCGTCTGATCATTGAAATTCGCCCCTTGGACCTTATCTTGCCCTGCCTATATAGACGCGATATGCCAATATCAGGCGCATAAGGAAACCCCATGACACTCGGACAGAAAATCGCCTGGGACGACACCATCCTGCCGTTCCAGCTTGATCAATCAGATATTCGCGGTCGCGTTGCGCGTCTGGATGGGGTGTTGGATGGGATCCTGAAACAGCACGATTATCCACCCGTGGTCGAGGCCCTGGTGGCGGAAATGGCACTATTGACGGCGCTAATTGGTCAGACGATCAAACTGCGTTGGAAACTCTCATTGCAAGTGCAATCAAAAGGGCCGGTCCGGATGATCGCCACCGATTATTACGGGCCGGATTCAGAAGGCCGGGCAGCACGTATTCGCGCCTATGCTAGTTTTGACCGGGATCGCCTGACGGACAGCGCACCTTTTGATCAGGTGGGCGACGGCTATTTTGCCGTGTTGATTGATCAAGGCGAAGGAACAGAGCCATATCAAGGCATTACACCAATTGCAGGCGACGGCCTCAGCGATTGTGCAGAAGCCTATTTTGCGCAATCCGAACAATTGCCGACGCGGTTTTCACTGAGTTTTGGAAAATCCACCGAAGCGGGTGGGTCAGAGCATTGGCGTGCCGGTGGGGTAATGCTGCAACATATGCCCAAGGCCTCGCCGTTTGCTCAGGGTGGTGGTTCGGGTGAAGGCGGGTTGCTGGGTGCGCAGGATATTGTCGAGGGTGAAGAGCTTGAAAACTGGACGCGGGTAAACACCCTTTTGGACACAGTTGAAGAATTGGAGCTTATCGGACCATCGGTTGCGCCGACCGACTTGCTGGTGCGCCTGTTTCATGAGGAAACACCGCGGGTGTTTGATTCGCAATCCGTACGGTTTGGCTGCTCTTGTACCGAAGAACGTGTGCGCAACAGCCTGTCGATCTACTCAGCGCGAGACATCGAAAAGATGACAACAGAAGAGGGCACGGTGACCGCCGATTGTCAGTTCTGTGGCGCGCATTACGTCCTTGATCCGAAAACACTCGGATTCGAGGCTGAAGGCAATTCTGGTGACAGTGGCTGAGTGTCTTTCAACGGTGATGGCCGCGCTGGCAAATCCCAGTGCGGCGTCTTCCGATTTTGACTTGAATCCAGATGTAGTTTTGCCTGCTGGCCGCAAACTGCGTCTCGCCGGTGTTTTGGTGCCGATCCTGTGCAATGATACCGGGGCAGAGGTCTATTTGACGAAACGCTCTTCGGCGTTGAAACACCATCCCGGTCAAATCGCTTTTCCGGGTGGCAAGCAGGACGCAAGCGATAAGGATATCACCCAGACCGCCTTGCGAGAAGCATCGGAAGAGATCGGGTTGGAGCCGACGAACGTTCGGGTTCTGGGTCAGATGCCCTCGCATGAAACGGTGACTGGCTTTGTCGTGACGCCGATTGTTGCACAGGTACTGGAACCTTTTGCACCAAAGCCAGAAGCCGGGGAAGTGGACGAAGTATTCTCGGTACCGCTTTCACATGTAATGGACCGGTCACGCTATTTGGTTCAATCTCGGCGCTGGCGCGGGTCGCGCAGGCACTATTACACTGTGCCCTTTGGACCGTATTACATCTGGGGCGCTACAGCGCGCATATTGTGTGCGTTGGCCGACGCGGCAGATGAATCATGAAGGTTACCGGCGACTGGCTTGATAAACAGGGGACACAGGCGGTCTGTGCCATGTTGACGGATGCCGGATTTCAGGCGCTGTTCGTTGGCGGATGTGTGCGTAACGCGCTGATGAATGAACCCGTCGGTGATATTGATATTGCCACTGATGCGCGACCGGAAACAGTGATTTTGCTGTCCAAAAAAGCAGGATTCAAGCCGGTACCAACAGGGCTTGAGCATGGCACTGTTACTGTTGTTGCAGACCATACCCCTCATGAGATCACGACCTTTCGTAAGGATGTTGAAACGCATGGCCGTCATGCGACGGTGGCTTTTTCCAGTGATGTTATCGAGGATGCAGAACGCCGTGATTTCACCATGAATGCGCTCTACGCCACGGCGAATGGGATGGTGGTTGATCCGCTGGGTGGAATTGATGACCTGCGAGCCAGATATGTGCGTTTTATCGACGACGCAGGTCAGCGTATCCGCGAAGATTACCTGCGCATTCTGCGGTTCTTTCGCTTTCATGCCTGGTATGGTGATCCGCATGGCGGTCTGGATGCGGAAGGGTTGGCTGCTGCCGCTGAACATCTGGATGGGCTGAGCGGGCTGTCACGAGAACGCATTGGCGCCGAGACATTGAAGCTACTGTCCGCACCGGATCCCGCACCTTCTGTCGCAGCAATGCGTGCAACTGGAGTTTTGCGGGCAGTGTTACCTGGGACCGATGATAAATACCTTGCACCGCTTGTGCATATTGAGAGTCTTTTTGCGGTGAAACCAGATCCGCTGCGACGCCTTATGTGCCTAGGTGGCGAAAACCCCATTGAGCTTTTGCGTATGAGTAAGTCGCAGGCACGTCGATTGCAAATACTACGATCCGAGGTTCAGAGTTCCAAAAAGGCGCTGGAATTAGGGTATAGGTTTGGCATTGAAACGGGTTTGGATATCCTGCTGCTGCGGGCGGCCTTTTTGGAACAGCAGCTTGACCAGGCAATTCGAGAGGACTTGAAAACAGGCGCCGCATCCATCTATCCGATTAAGGCGCAAGACCTTATGGCTGACTATACAGGTCCGGCATTGGGGGTGCGCCTGAGGGAGCTTGAGCAACGTTGGATCGACTCAGGTTTCAGCCTCACAAAGAATGAGTTGTTAAACACATGAGCCGCCACACGATTGTCAGGCTGGGTCAACAGGGTGATGGCATCGCCGATGGACCGGTCTATGCGCCGATGACGTTGCCGGGCGAAGTTGTGACCGGAGATCTGGATGGCAATCGCCTTAACAATATTAAGGTCGAAAAACCGTCGCCGGATCGCGTCGCAGCACCCTGCCGTCATTTTCGATCTTGTGGTGGGTGTCAGTTGCAACACGCATCAGATCGCTTTTTGGCCGACTGGAAAGTGGAAATTGTGGCTTCAGCCCTGGCTGCACATGGGCTGGAGGCCGAGTTTCTGCCGATCAGCACATCACCCCAGCGTTCGCGTCGACGTGCAACTTTTGCAGCGCGCCGCACCAAGAAAGGTGCCATGGCCGGATTTCACGCCAAGGTATCGGATGTGATTATTGAAGTTCCCGATTGCCAATTATTGCATCCAGATTTAATGACAGCACTCCCTGTTGCGCAGGCTTTGGCGATGGTTGGCGCAAGTCGGAAGAACGGCATAAATGTTGCGTCGACGCTTTCGTTGAACGGTCTTGATCTTGCGGTTTCGAATGGTAAACCCTTGGATCGCCAACTGCGGATTGAGCTAGCTGCATTGGCCGATACGCATGGATTGGCACGTTTGGCGTGGGATGACGAAATTATTGTCACGCGCCACGTGCCGGAACAGCTTTTTGGAAAGTCACAGGTGCAGCCGCCGCCTGGTTCTTTTTTGCAGGCGACTACTGAAGGGCAGGCAGCTTTGCTGGCTGAGGTTGAAAAAATCACTCGTGGAGCCAGGCGCATTGGCGATCTTTTTGCTGGATGCGGGACGTTCTCATTGCATCTGGCGCAAAACGCAGAAGTGCACGCAGTGGAAGGTGAGGCTGAGATGATCGCCGCGTTGGATGCCGGGTGGCGAAAAACGCCAACTTTGAAACCTGTCACGCATGAGGTCAGAGACCTGTTTCGCAGACCACTTATGCCTGACGAATTGGAACGGTTTGATGCGGTTGTGATTGATCCACCGCGTGCCGGCGCCCAAGCGCAGACGGCTGAACTGTGTCACGCAGCCATTCCGACCATTGCATATGTATCCTGCAACCCAACAAGCTTTGCGCGCGATGCCAGCAGCCTTGTTGCGCAAGGCTATGAGCTTGGTCCGGTGCGAGTCGTCGATCAATTTCGCTGGTCAACTCATGTTGAGTTGGTGGCGGAATTTACATTCAAAACTAAGTGATTTTCGATTTAGGTCTATCCGAAACGGCCTAATCTGGCGTATTAAAGCCATGAGCAGTAATACTTGGTGATAAAAAAATGCGGATAGTGAAATATCTGGCGCTTGTCGTGCTTGTTGCAGGGCTGTCGGCGTGTAGCAGCAGTTCAAAATTCAAAAAATATGACGGTCCCGAGGTCACGCATGTGATTGTCCACAAGGGTGACCGCAGGATGTTCCTGCTGCACAATGGTACGGTGCTGAAATCATACGATATCGAACTTGGATTTGCGCCAAAAGGCCATAAGCAGTTCGAAGGCGATGGTAAGACACCAGAAGGCACATACCGGATTGACCGTCGAAACCCGAATAGCGACTTCCACCTTTCTATCGGCCTCTCCTATCCCAACATCCGCGATATCGCCAAAGCGCAAGCCGTAGGTAAAAGTCCCGGTGGGGATATTTTCATCCACGGCCAGCCCAATAAGAAGTCGGGGACAGGACCGGATTGGACGGCGGGCTGCATTTCGGTCGAGAACGGCGAGATGGAAGATATCTACGCGATGGTAAAGGACGGCACGCTGATTACGGTTCGGCCGTAAAATTTGGGGTGGGCTTATTTGCCCATCACCAGCGTCCACCAAATCTTGCCGTTTTTCTCTTGTAGCCAGGAAAAGCCCATGTCGCGTGCATCAGGGGCAAGGATGACAACGCGTGTATTTGGCTCGTCCATCCAGGCGGCAAGGGTTTCCAGTTCGGTCTCGAATGTCTCCGAGATGTTTTCACCGACGAGTTGACCGGGGTATCCCACGCGGGCGACACGGTCGATCGGAGAAGATCCGTCAGACCCGAAGTGCCAGGGGCGGTTCTGGATCGACATATCCCTGGCATGGGTCGCAGCTGCGGCATTGAGTTTTGCATTAAGCTGAACAGGTGAACGACCAGCGGCCTGTCGGAGCGAGTTGACGGAATCAAGCATGCGGAACTGTATTTCGGCAGTATCACCGGCACGGATACGATATACCTTGGGTAGTGGTTTGCCGTCCGGGCCAACCTGAGATGGCGGTGTTGCACAAGCCGACAGAAGCATTGTTGCGGACAGAAGCAAAACAAGAATACGCGCCATGATGTCAGTCACCCGATTGTTTTCGTTCGACAGCCTTATCTCGTGCTGCGTTGCAGTTCAAACCAAGTTCGCGTAACTTTGCTGATTAACAGATGTTTGATTTGCGACTGAGGCATTCACGCCATATGTTTCGCGCTAGTCATACGCCTTTCGGAAATCTGGAGATCGAAAATGTCCACCAAGTTTGGGAAAGACCTAAGCAGGCGCGCCTTTATGGCGGGAACCGCATCAGTCATCGGGACGCCCCTGATCGCGCAGAGTCTTGATGGTGCAGGCACCGTCGAGATGGAGCAGGAAATCACCGAAGCGGTGCGCCGCAACATCTCTAGCTTCCGTTCATTGGATTGGCAGCCCTATTTCTCGAACCTGAACAATGGCGCGATCCTGGTCGATATCTCTTCACGCGCGCTGCACTACTGGACCGAAGCAGGACAATACAACCTTTATCCCTCCAGCGTTCCGCTGTCCGAAGAGCTGACACGCCGGGGACGCACCAAAGTGGTGCGCAAGGTCGAAGGCCCAAGCTGGCGTCCGACACCTTCGATGTTGAAGCGGAATCCAGACTGGCCCGAATTTGTCGGACCGGGCCCCGACAATCCGCTTGGGACGCACGCGCTTTATCTGAGCTGGACCTATTACCGAATCCACGGCACGCATGATACGCGCAAAATTGGGCGTAGATCGTCGAATGGATGCATCGGCTTATACAACGAACATATTGCTGAGCTTTTCGGAATGGCCAAAGTCGGCACACAAGTGTTGCTAATTTGACGAAAATGCGAGGTTTTCTGGCAAACTGTCCCCAAGATGCATTGGCATTTGCGTAACTTTCCTGTTTAGAAGCCGCCACGAGGTAAGTTTTACGGTACCTGAACCGTATTTGAACGGTGTCAGGAAGATATCTGGAGGATACAATGAAAAAACTCGCTCTTGCAGCCGCATTCACAGCCGCCGCATCGACCGCATTCGCTGGTTCCATGGAAGAGCCAATGATGGAAGCTCCTGTTGTTGTTGAAGAAACAGCAGCAAGCTCGTCCGCCGTTGGCATCTGGGTTCCGCTGCTTCTGCTCGCAATCGTAGCAGCCGTGGTTGCCGCAGACTAATCGTCTGGCAAACAGAATAGAAAAAGGCAGTGGTTTTCCACTGCCTTTTTTCGTTTCAGGATGTACGCGAAGCTTAGTCCACCCAGCCTTGCAAGTTGGTCGCGACAATCGAGGACAGCGCGTGGATGTGAGAATCGCTGTCATTCAGACATGGAATATAGGTAAATTCCTCGCCTCCGGCCTCTTCAAAGCTTTCGCGAATCTCTTCGTTGATCTCTTCCAGCGTTTCGATGCAATCAGCTGAAAAAGCGGGTGCAATCACGGCAATTTTTTTCTTGTCCTCTTCCCGCGCCAGCCGTGCGACCTCTTCAACAGTGTAGGGCTTCAGCCATTCCTCGGGTCCAAAGACCGATTGGAATGTCGTGGTAATCTGCGTGTCATCCCATCCCAGCCGTTCTTTTAGCAACCGCGTGGTTTTCTGACATTGGCAATGATACGGATCGCCTTGCATCAGATACCGTTTTGGCATTCCGTGATAGGAAACAACCAAGATATCAGGACGCTTGACGATATCGGCATAGGCCTCCTCGACCGAAGTGGCGAGCGAGTCAATATATTGAGGATTTTCGAAATAAGGTTCGACGACTCGCGCGGTCGGCTGCCACGTTTCGTCCATCAACGCACGAAAGAACTGATCGTTTGCCGTGGCTGATGTTGCTCCTGCGTAATGCGGGTAGAGCGGAAAAAACAGGATACGGGTGCATCCGGCGTCGACCATCTGGCGCACTTTGGATTTGGTCGAAGGATTGCCATAACGCATGCAGAAATCCACCATCACCTGATCGCCGAAGCGTTCTTGCATGGCCGCAGCCATTTTCTCGGTCTGATCGCGGGTGATTGTCATCAAAGGGCTTTCGCCCTTTTCCTCGTTCCAGATAGATTTGTAGGCTGCACCACTGCTGAATGGTCGCTTGGACAGAATGATCAGTTGAAGCAGCGGTTGCCATTTCCATTTCGGATAGTCGATGACACGTTGATCTGACAGGAATTCATTCAGATAGCGCCGCATCGACCAGTAATCGGTGTTGTCCGGCGTGCCCAGATTGGCCAGCAATACACCGGTCTTCGCGGTTTTGATGCTGGGGTGATCGTCCGGTGCGCTCTGAGGTTGATATGCGTCTGACATCTAAGATCAGTCCCTATTTCACAGATTTCGGGTTGGACATAGCGGAAGGGGCTTTGCCGTCAATCTTTTAGCGGTGTTTCCGTGGCTCCAAGTGCGTCCGCCAATCGGGACGAGGCTGATCCTGGGCGTAATGGTTGAGGTTGGCTGGCGTCGGGTGCCCATCCGGTCAGGAAAATCAGATCAAATGTGGCGGTGATGCGATTCTGGTCGTCGCCAAACCTGTCCCTGTAGATATCACAGGCTCGATCGAACAATCGTTTTTGTGTTCCATGTCTCAGACGGCTCGCGAGGGCATTGTTTTCGCCCATTGCCTGCAAATCACGCATCAGGTGATGTGGGGAAGTATAGCTGACTTTCGTGGGCAAACTGTCGGCCACGGGCAGTGCGAACCCTGCCCTTTGTAGTAATGCACCCAGATCGCGGATTTCGGCCATCGGAGCCACCCGTGGAGACAGACCCCCAAAAAGATCCGATTCCGCCTGCGCGAGGGCGGCGCGTAATTCATGCAAGGTTTCACCGCCGAACATCACAGCGAGAAAGAGGCCATCAGCCTGAAGTGCGCGACGCACTTGAATCATCTGACCCACAGGATCATCCGCCCAATGCAGACACATGGTATGGATCACCAGATCATGGGCTTGAGGCGCCAATTCAAGGGTAGCATCGTCTGAAACGCAAAGTGCCTCTGTAAAGGTGTTTTGCCAGAATTCAGGAAATCCACTGACAACGGCGATATCGCTAAAGGTTTTATTAACCAGTTCGAGGCGATGCTTGATCTCATCACGGGCAGCCTCGTGCAAAAAAAGCGCAGGTTGACCAGTGCGGTTCGCACGGCGGCGATTGCGGATCAGGGCCGCGCGATCGGTCAGGGTATTCATGGCGGAGACATTAGAGCGATGGCAGCCGGGTTTCAAACAGCCTTGCACCTTATTTATCCACCGCGCTGTACCTTATGCGGCACACATGTCGAAAGTGACTTTGGCCTATGTGGGCCCTGTTGGCGCGACACGCCTTTTATTTCGGGTCTTTGTTGCGACATCTGTGGTGTCCCGTTACCCGGACAGGATTATGGCACCGATGAGGTTTGCGACGATTGCCTGAAAACAGCGCGCCCCTGGAGCCGCGGTCGTGCGGCATTGGTCTATCGGGATAACGGTCGCAAACTTGTATTGGCTTTAAAACACGGTGATCGCCACGATGTGGTTCGCCCCGCCGCGCTGTGGTTGGCGCGGGCAGCAGCACCGCTATTGTCTGAAGATATGTTGATAGCACCTGTCCCGTTGCATTGGATGCGCATGCTTAAGCGACGCTACAATCAATCGGCCTTACTGGTGAAGGCTCTCTCTCAGGAAACTGGCCTGGATCACTGTCCAGACCTCCTGATCAGACCAAAACGCACCCGGTCGCTGGAAGGTTTGGGCCGAGAAGAGCGTTTTGCAACACTTGCTGAGTCGATCAAAATCCATCCGAAGCGAGGCCACAAAATTGCCGGTCGCAAGGTTCTGTTGCTGGATGACGTCATGACCTCAGGCGCAACGCTTTCGGCCGCGACCCAGGCATGTGTTTCAGCCGGTGCCAAAGATGTGTGTATTCTAACTCTGGCGCGAGTCGCAAAGGACACTTAAGTTCCCGGTCAACACCATATGACAGGATGTGCATCTGATGAAACCGGTCGAAATCTATACATCGCCCATGTGCGGCTTTTGCCATGCCGCCAAACGCCTATTGAAAGACAAGGGTGTCAATTTTTCTGAAATCAATGTCTGGTCAAACCCGGCCCGCAAGCCCGAGATGATCAAACGCGCCAATGGTGGGCGCACCGTGCCGCAGATTTTTGTCGGTGATATCCATGTCGGTGGCTGCGACGACCTTTATGCGCTTGAGCGGGCGGGCAAACTGGATTCGCTGCTGGCTGCGTGAGCGGCATGAAGACGGCGCTTGTCCAACTCAATAGCAGTGATAACCCGAAATCGAACCTGCCTCAGACACGCGCTTTGATTGGTAATGCCGCGCGGCAAGGCGCGAATTTTGTTTTGACGCCGGAAGTAACCAACTGCGTTTCTGCAAGTCGTACGCATCAGGCGAGCGTTTTGCAGACCGAAGATCAGGACATTACGCTTCAATCTTTGCGCGAGCAAGCTGCTGATCTTAGCATCTGGTTGCTGATCGGATCGCTGGCGCTCAAGACCGATGATAACGATGGCCGGTTTTGCAACCGGTCGTTCCTTATTTCGTCCGAGGGTGACATCAAGGCGCGCTATGACAAGATCCATATGTTCGATGTGCAGGTTTCCGAAACCGAAACCTATCGCGAATCGGCGGGGTATAGACCGGGCGAATGCAGTGTTTTAACCAAGGTCGCCGATGTCAGCTTGGGAATGACGATTTGCTACGATCTGCGGTTTCCACATGTTTACAGGGGTTTGGCTCAGGCTGGAGCAGATGTGATTACGGTTCCATCGGCGTTTTCGCCGGTCACCGGTGCCGCGCATTGGGAGGTACTGTTGCGCGCCCGCGCCATTGAAAATGGGTGTTACATCCTTGCACCCGCGCAGACAGGCTTGCATTCGGCACAGGTCGGTCGCGCGCGCGAAACATACGGTCATTCAATCGCAATAGACCCTTGGGGACGTGTTATTGAAGACGCCGGAACGGAGCCCGGGATCATTATCGTTGATCTGGACCCCTCCGAGGTGGCAAAAGCGCGAGAGCGTATCCCTTCGCTGATACATGGAACCGATTTTGGCAGCCCTTGAATGAATGACGAAACCAGAAATTCCTTGGCGGTCGCCCTGTTCAGCGAGATTTTGACCAACGACCAGTTAATCAGAAACCGCCTGACACGTGTGCTGCCCAAAGGGATGGAGGTGTCTCATTTTTCGGTCTTGAACCATTTGGCGCATTTGAATGATGAACGCAGCCCTGCGCAACTGGCGAAAAACTTTCACGTCACGCGCGGTGCGATGACCAATACGCTCAGCAAGCTTGAACTTGCGGGCTATGTTCACATTCGACCTGATTGGGATGACGCACGTCGGAAAATGGTCGCGATCAGCCCGGCGGGACGCACTGCGCGTGAGGCCGCGATCAGCGCAATTGCACCGATGATATCAGAGATGGTCGCAGACCTGGGCGAGGACAAGGTACGCGCCACGCTACCGGTGATGCGCGAATTACGGGGTCGCCTGGAATCCAAGGACTAAAGACCGAGGTTAGGCAGATGCCGCTGGTTTTACGCTGGTTGTCACATAGTTGACGCTCAGATCGCGCGGCGAGAGAGACCAAGACCAAAGCACTGGATTGAAGACAAAACCCTTGCGGTCGACCGGTTCCAAACCTGCCTTTTTCAGCAATTCGTAAAGCTCATCCGGGGTAATAAACTTGTGCCATTCATGGGTGCCCTTCGGCAACCAGCGCATCACATATTCCGCGCCAACAATGGCCATGGCAAAGCTTTTTGCGTTACGATTGATGGTCGAACAAAGGTGAATGCCACCTGGGCGCAAGAGTTGTCGGCAAGCCGTCAGATAGGCCAGCGGATCGGCGACATGTTCGACAACTTCCATATTCAGTACCGCGTCGAACTGCTCGCCAGAATCGGCCATCGCTTCGGCTGTTGTATGGCGATAATCAATCTCCAGCCCGCTTTGTTCCGCATGAAGTTGTGCCACGGGAATATTGCGTTCAGCCGCATCAGCGCCGACGACCTCAGCTCCCAAACGTGCCATCGGCTCACTTAGTAAACCACCTCCGCAACCGATATCGAGAACGCGCAGACCTTTGAATGGGCTCGGTTGGGACAGATCGCGATCAAACTCGGCGGCAATCTGATTTGTGATATAGTCCAACCTGCATGGGTTGAGCATGTGCAGCGGTTTGAATTTGCCGTTCGGATCCCACCATTCCGCGGCCATCGCCTCGAATTTGGCAACTTCGGCGGGATCAATCGTTGTGTGAGCGGCTTGCATTCTGCTCTCCATATGCTCTTGATGGTATTGCCCATTATATAGGACGGTCATGGATAAATTCTCAGGCCAAAAGAGCGCAGTCCAGTATTTGTATCCACCGGTTGAACCCTTTGACCGGCAAATGATGGATGTGGGCGATGGACACAAGGTTTATGTCGAGCAATCCGGCAATCGCGAAGGCTTGCCGGTGGTCGTTTTGCATGGCGGTCCGGGGGGCGGGTGCAGCCCGGCGATGAGGCGCTATTTTGACCCCAAGGTTTATCGCATCGTTTTGTTTGATCAGCGCGGCTGTGGCCGGTCAAAGCCCCATGCCAGTGTCGAAGCGAATACAACCTGGCATCTGGTTGCGGATATCGAGCGCATCCGCCAGAGCTTTGGCATTGAGAACTGGATCGTTTTTGGTGGAAGCTGGGGTGCGACGCTGGCGTTGATCTACGCACAGGCCCATCCTGAACGGGTGGCGCAATTGGTGCTTCGGGGTGTCTTCATGATGACCCAGGCTGAGCTGGCGTGGTTCTATGGCGGGGCTGCCGGGCAATTCTGGCCTGAGACCTGGGAGCGTTTTCAAGAGCTTATCCCCGAGGATGAGCGGGGCGACATGATCGCGGCTTACCACAAACGCTTGTTCTCGGAGGATGCTACGGCGCAGACGGTCTATGCCAAAGCTTGGTCTGCCTGGGAAAACGCGGTTGCGACCGTGCATTCCACCGGGTCGAGTGGTGACAGCCCGGCGGAGTATGCGAGGGCCTTTGCGAGGCTGGAAAATCACTATTTCACCCATGCCGGATTTCTTGAGTACGATGGCCAAATTTTGGATCAGATGGGTAAGATATCGCATATTCCGGGCACGATCGTGCAAGGGCGGTTTGACATGATCTGCCCGCCCCGCACCGCGTACAGGCTGGCCAAAGCCTGGGGGACAAATGCGGATTTGCGGATGATTCCAGTGGCGGGGCATGCCTTGTCCGAGCCGGGGATCAGTGCTGAGCTTGTAGGCGTGATGGACCGGTTGGCGCGCCAGCGTTAACCCCCCGAATCAGGCCAAAAAACCCTGTCGGTATAACGTCGGTATTTTGTCGGTATAACGTCGGTGCCGCTGTCGGTTGGCCGTTGTCTTGAAATTTTGGACGGGCAGAACGGTTCTTCGCGCTACTCTTAAACAAAACAGGGAGCGATTCGATGACAGATACACCGGAAATCGAAGAACGTGAAAACGGGCCGCTGGTGGCCAAGGGAATTGCCCGCATGGTTGGACCGGATGGCGCAGAGGTCGAAACCAAGGAGGTGATGGCGCTGTGCCGCTGTGGTCAGTCCAAGAACAAACCCTTCTGCGATGGCAGCCACAAGGAAGCCGGTTTTGAGAGCCGGGGTGGCGAACCCGCGGGCAAGGACAAGCTGCTGACCTATGTGGGTGCCAACGCAACCGTGACATATAACCCGATGATCTGTTCGCATGCAGCAGAGTGCGGACGTTTGGCCAGCAACATTTTCAACCCGGAACAGAAACCCTGGGTGCAGCCCGACAACGGGACCGTTGCTGAGGTTGAGGCTGTCGTGGCCGCCTGCCCATCCGGGGCGCTGGCGCTGAAACATGCTGATGGCGCGCTTGAGCATCATCTGGCGGACCGCTGCAACGTGGTGATCGAAAAGAACGGGCCCTATTGGATCCAAAATGTCAAATCACCGGTGAGTGTGCAGGGCGAGGGCATGTCATCGAAAAAATATGTGCTGTGCCGCTGCGGGCTGAGTGGGAACAAACCCTATTGCGACGGGTCGCATCGGGACAAGGGATGGCGGGACGACTGATTGATATTCAGCGTCTGGCCTGTGGCAGCCTTATCCAAAAATGCGCTGCTTATGTTTGCAGCGATGTTCGTGGTGCTGAACTGTAAATGATGCAACCGGGCAGGTTGATGCCGCCCCGGATTTTCAGACCGGCGTGATCCCGATGCTTTCAGCCATATTCGACAAAAAGGTCATAGGAGCAGCTATAGACGGGGCTAATCAGCTGGACAACCAATCCCTCCTGGCCATCTAAACGCAGCCCCCAGGTTTTGACGCTGTTTTCTTCTGGGAAAAAGGGATCGAGAAAACCGATGCCTGCTTCATTGGCATGGAAGGCATTTATCTTGCAGGAGTAATTATTTGAACGGCTCCGGATCTTTACGTTCAACGTTTGCTGCGCTGAATCCAACGGGATATAGTACCAGTCGTCTGATGATTGCGTAACGATACCCGAAATTGCGCCACCGACTTCTATTACATTGGCCTGCTCCCAACTGTCGTTGGGTTCTGCTTCTTTCCCGTCAGCAGTTGGTCGGGGTGGAGCGGCGGAACCGCCTGTGCTGTTGGTGCCCGGTTCTTCTTTGGTCTCAGCTTGAATTTCGTCAGGTGCTGGGTTCGGAACATTTTGTGCAGCTTCGTGACGGACAGGCACGAAAATCGGTACCGTGAGGAAAGCAGCGCCGACAAGGAAGACAACCAATCCGATCGAGGATGCGTTGAATTTCAGTCCGAATATTTCGATTTTCGTTAAGCCATCAACCAATGGCGGTCGAAAGATAAACCAGAGGCCTACCAGCGAAAAAACGGCCCCAAGCGCCATGATGGCGTAAATCTGGATACTGGTCAGATCTTGCAGCATTCGTCCCCTAATGCCTTTTTAAAAGAATTACTTGTTTTTCAACCGATGGTAGCACAGCGGCGCAAGCGAGTCTTTACGGCGAAAAATGGCGCGCTGAATGACGTATTCGCCGGCCCCGAAATTAGAATGTGTTTGCAGTTTGAAATTGCTGCAAGGCCGACGGGCGGCTTTGCCCGAATTGTCATCTATCTTGGTCTGTTTTGAGCCGGTTGAGGGATGACAGGATCAGATATCTTCGCGAAGTTGTCGTTCGTAGTAATCAGCGTCGAACCAACCCAGTGAGGATTTGACCTTGAGGTTCTCATCCAGATCCCATTCTTCCCAACCCTGAAACGCGACTTTCTTGCCGGATTCGGCGTGAGTGCCGGTGAAGGTCCAGACATAGACAGCGTGATCTCCGGCGATGAAACTGTGATCAAAGCGCAGGACCAAGTCGGGGAATTCATCGCAAAAGCCTTTGACCATTTCACCGATATCGGCGTGACCGATCATCGGGTCGCCCCGGTTGATGCTGAACACAGCATCATCGGAGTAAGAGGCGGCAACCCCTTCCGGAGATTTGGCGCACCAAGCGTCGATATGTTTGGTGATCAAATCTTGTATTGCGTCTGGTGTTGGCACCGATTTCCCCCACGGTTTCTTTCATTTTCGACTAGAGTGATCGGATTCTTACAAGTCAAGTCGACGATAACCAAAGACAAGCCTTGCAGACTCAGAGTACCGGGCGTATATGCATCTCAACAGCGGCGCTTGCGGGTCCACACCGACAGGCTCCACCGGAAAGTGTGACGGGCCGCGCGCCCGTTTTTTTGTGCTTGGAACCCATGACCAACGATCTGATTGCAAAAGCAGCGATTGACCGCCGGATGGCCGAGATCATCATCCCTGTCATCGAAGATATGGGGTTTGAGCTGGTGCGCGTGCGTTTGATGGGCGGCAAGTCGCATATTTTGCAGATCATGGCTGAGCGGCCCGAGGGCGGCATCGAAGTGGATGACTGTGCCCAGATCAGCACGGCCGTCAGCGCGGTGCTGGATGTCGAAGACCCGATCACCGAGGCCTATACGCTGGAAGTGTCATCGCCCGGGATCGACCGGCCGCTGACGCGGCTCAAGGATTTCGAGGCGTTCGAGGGTTATGAGGCCAAGATCGAGACCGCCGATCTGATCGACGGGCGGAAACGCTTCAAGGGTATGTTGGCGGGTGTTGAGGGCAGCGAAGTGCTGATCAATGTCGAGGAAGGCACGATCGGGCTGGAGTTTGACTGGCTGGCCGATGCCAAGCTGGTGCTGACCGACGAGTTGATCAAGGAAATGCTGCGTCAGCGCAAGGCGGCGGGCACACTGAACGAAGACGAATTTGACGATATAGAGACCGAAACCGGCTCTGAGGAGGACTGAGAGAATGGCAATCACATCTGCCAACCAGCTGGAACTGCTGCAAACCGCCGAGGCCGTGGCCCGCGAAAAGATGATCGACCCTGTGCTGGTGATCGAAGCGATGGAAGAAAGCCTCGCCCGGGCGGCCAAGTCGCGCTACGGCGCCGAAATGGATATCCGTGTCAGCATCGACCGCAAGACCGGCAAAGCGACCTTTACCCGGGTTCGGACTGTTGTCGAGGACGAGGAGCTTGAGAATTATCAGTCGGAATTCACTGTCGAACAGGCGAAACAGTATCTGGAAGACCCCAAGGTCGGTGACCAGCTCATCGAGGAAGTACCACCGGTGGATATGGGCCGGATCGCCGCGCAGTCGGCCAAGCAGGTGATCCTGCAGAAGGTGCGCGAAGCCGAGCGTGATCGTCAGTTCGAGGAATTCAAGGACCGCGCCGGCACGATCATCAACGGTCAGGTCAAGCGCGAGGAATATGGCAACGTCATCGTCGATGTGGGACGGGGCGAGGCGATTCTGCGCCGGAACGAAAAGATCGGTCGCGAATCGTATCGCCCGAACGACCGTATCCGCTGTTACATCAAGGATGTGCGCCGCGAGGCCCGTGGCCCGCAGATTTTCCTGAGCCGCACTGCACCGGAATTCATGGCGGAGCTGTTCAAGATGGAAGTGCCCGAGATTTATGATGGCATCATCGAGATTAAGGCGGTGGCCCGTGATCCGGGTTCGCGCGCGAAGATCGCCGTGATCAGCTATGACAGCTCGATTGACCCGGTGGGTGCCTGTGTGGGTATGCGCGGCAGCCGGGTGCAGGCCGTGGTGAACGAGCTTCAGGGCGAAAAGATCGACATCATCCCGTGGAACGAAGATCAGCCGACCTTCCTGGTGAACGCGCTGCAGCCTGCCGAGGTTTCGAAGGTGGTTCTGGACGAAGAGGCCGAACGGATCGAGGTTGTCGTGCCCGAGGAGCAGCTTTCGCTGGCAATCGGTCGCCGTGGTCAGAACGTGCGTCTGGCCAGTCAGCTGACCAGTCTGGATATCGACATCATGACCGAGGCCGAGGATTCGGAACGTCGTCAGCGTGAGTTCGAAGAGCGCACCAAGCTCTTTATGGATACGCTGGATCTGGACGAGTTCTTTGCGCAGCTTCTGGTTTCGGAAGGGTTCACCAACCTTGAAGAGGTCGCCTATGTCGAGCTGGACGAACTGCTGGTGATCGACGGCGTTGACGAAGACACCGCCAAGGAATTACAGGCACGGGCGCGCGATGTGCTGGACGCGCAGGCGAAGGCCGCATTGGACAAGGCGCGCGAGCTGGGTGTCGAGGACAGCCTGGTTGAATTCGAGGGCCTGACACCCCAGATGATTCAGGCATTGGCCGAAGATGGCGTGAAATCGCTGGAAGACTTTGCAACCTGCGCCGACTGGGAACTTGCCGGAGGCTGGACCACCAATGACGGTGAGCGGGTCAAAGATGACGGTATTCTGGAACCATATGATGTCTCGCTGGAGGAAGCGCAGAACATGGTGATGACCGCCCGTATCATGCTGGGTTGGGTCGATCCTGCCGATCTAGAGGCTGACGAGGCCGAAGAAGATGGTGAGATTGGCGAAGAACAGGAGGCTGAGGCCTGATTTATCAGGCCTCGGAGGCACCTGATGGGTCGCGGCGGGCAACCCAAAGATCGGACGGATGGTCCTGAGCGCAAGTGCATTGCCACGGGTGAGGTGCAGCCAAAGCATGGCCTCATCCGCTTTGCCGTGGGACCGGATGGGCAGATCGCGCCGGATTTGGCGGGAAAACTGCCGGGTCGGGGCATCTGGCTGTCCGCGGATCGCGCGGCGGTGGATAAGGCTGCCAAGAAGGGCCTGTTTGCCCGTGCGACCAAGCAACCGGTGACCGTGCCTGACGCTCTGGCCGACCTGCTGGAAAGCATGCTGGCGCGCCGTGTGATCGAGTTGATCAGCCTTGCCCGTAAGGGGGGCCGGGCTACAACAGGATATGAGCGGGTCAAGGATTGGTTGACTAAGGACGAGGCCGAGGTATTGATCCAGGCCAGCGATGGCTCGGAGCGGGGGAAATCGAAACTGAGCACGCCCCATGGCGGCAGTTTCATAGGCTGGCTGACAGCGGCAGAGCTGGGCCAGGCCTTTGGCCGACAAACAGCGGTGCATGCGGCACTGGGTGCTGGTGGTTTGTCCAAACGTGTTGTAGAGGAGGCGGCAAGGTTAAAAGGCCTTCGCGTCTCGGACGGTGACAAGGGTCACCGGAAAGGAAAGTAGAAGCAGATGAGCGACAACGACGGAAAGAAAACACTGGGCGTTCGTGGCGGTCCCCGTGCGGGGAATGTGAAGCAGAGCTTCAGCCATGGCCGGACCAAGAACGTCGTGGTGGAAACCAAGCGTAAGCGCATCGTCAAACCGGCGACGGGCGCGGCCAGTTCTGCTGCGCCGTCGAAAGCTTCGGGTCCAGGCAGTTCGGCCAAACGCCCGGCGGGGATTTCCGATGCGGAAATGGAACGCCGGATGAAGGCGTTGCAAGCGGCCAAGGAACGCGAAGTCGAAGAGGCCGCGACGCGTGAAGCCGAAGAGCAAAAGCGTGAAGCTGAACGCATGCGCCGCCGCGAAGAAGCCGAAGCCAAAGAACGTGAAGAGCAGGAGCGTGCTGAACGCGCCAAGGCCAAGGCCGAAGCGGAAGAGCGTGCGAAAGCAGAAGCCGAAGCTGCCGCCAAGCAGGCCGCCGCGGTCGCGGCACAGCCCGCCGCCGCCCCGCCAGCGGAGCGTGGCAGCGCGCCGTCGAAGCCGGCGCAAGCACCGCGTAAACAGGACAAGGACCGTGATCAGCAACGCCGTGGCAAGGGCCGTGGTGGCGATGATGGACGTCGGTCCGGCAAGTTGACGCTGAATCAGGCGCTGGCTGGTGGCGAAGGTGGTCGTCAGAAATCGCTGGCGGCGATGAAGCGTAAACAGGAACGTGCCCGGCAAAAAGCCATGGGTGGCAGCGTTGAGCGTGAAAAGGTCGTGCGCGATGTGCAACTGCCTGAAACCATTGTTGTTTCCGAGCTGGCCAACCGGATGGCGGAACGTGTGGGTGATGTTGTCAAAGCCTTGATGAACAATGGCATGATGGTCACTCAGAACGAACCGATTGATGCCGATACCGCCGAACTGATCATCGAAGAGTTCGGCCACAAGGTGGTGCGCGTCAGCGATGCCGACGTGGAAGATGTGATCGCGCAAGTTGACGACAAGGACGAAGATCTTGAGCCGCGTCCGCCGGTGATCACGATCATGGGCCATGTTGACCACGGCAAGACCTCTCTTTTGGATGCGATCCGCGATGCCAAGGTTGTCGCGGGCGAAGCGGGCGGGATTACCCAGCATATCGGCGCCTATCAGGTGAAAACCGATGGCGGCACTGTGCTGAGCTTCCTCGACACTCCCGGACACGCGGCCTTTACCAGCATGCGGGCCCGCGGCGCGCAGGTGACCGATATCGTTGTTCTGGTTGTGGCCGCAGACGATGCGGTGATGCCGCAGACGATTGAGGCGATCAATCACGCCAAGGCGGCAGAGGTGCCGATGATCGTGGCGATCAACAAGGTCGATCTGCCTGCGGCTGATCCGGACAAGGTCCGTTCGGACCTCTTGCGTCACGAGGTTATCGTCGAGGCGATGTCGGGCGAGGTGCAGGATGTCGAGGTATCGGCGCATACCGGTCAGGGTCTGGATGAACTGTTGGAGGCCATCGCGCTTCAGGCGGAAATCCTGGAACTGAAGGCGAACCCGAATCGCGCTGCCGAAGGTGCCGTGATTGAGGCGCAGCTGGATGTGGGTCGTGGTCCTGTGGCGACGGTTCTGGTTCAGAACGGTACGCTACGTCAGGGCGATATCTTTGTCGTGGGTGAGCAATACGGTAAAGTCCGCGCGCTGATCAACGATCGGGGCGATCGCGTGAATGAGGCCGGACCATCGGTTCCGGTCGAGGTTCTTGGTTTGAACGGCACACCTGAAGCGGGCGACGTTCTGAACGTGGTCGACACCGATGCGCAGGCGCGTGAGATCGCCGAATATCGTGAGAAGGCCGCCAAGGATAAACGTGCCGCAGCTGGCGCTGCGACCTCGCTGGAACAGTTGATGGCCAACGCCAAGGAAAACGAGAATGTCTCGGAGATGCCTATTCTGGTGAAAGCCGACGTGCAGGGGTCTGCCGAGGCGATCGTTCAGGCGATGGAGAAGATCGGCAACGACGAAGTGCGCGTACGCGTGTTGCATTCGGGCGTGGGTGCGATCACCGAATCCGATATCGGTTTGGCGGAAGCATCGGGTGCTCCAGTGTTTGGTTTCAACGTGCGAGCCAATGCGCCGGCGCGTAACAGTGCCAACCAGAAAGGTGTCGAAATCCGCTATTATTCGGTCATCTACGATCTGGTGGATGATGTGAAGGCGGCAGCCTCGGGTCTGCTGGGCGCTGAAATTCGCGAGAACTTCATCGGTTATGCGAAGATCAAAGAGGTCTTCAAGGTCACAGGTGTCGGCAAGGTAGCGGGCTGTCTGGTGACCGAAGGCGTTGCACGCCGGTCGGCTGGTGTGCGTCTGCTGCGCGACGATGTCGTGATCCACGAAGGCACGCTGAAAACCCTCAAGCGCTTCAAGGATGAAGTGCCCGAGGTTCAGTCGGGTCAGGAATGCGGTATGGCGTTCGAGAATTATGACGACATCCGTGCCGACGATGTGATCGAAATCTTCGAGCGCGAAGAAGTCGAACGCTCGCTCGATTGATCAGTGCGAGATTTTATTGCGAAAGGGCCGGTTGATCCGGCCCTTTTTTCGTTTGAAGACAGAGAGATAAGGCGCTTGAACCTTAAAGGAAAAGCGTCAGCGTATGGGCGTTGCCGTTTTGGCAGCTGTGCCATCTCTGACGACTGGGGGCCTGTTTGCCTGCTGTATTGTCGCAGTAGGCTTGCATGACAGGAGTTGTCTTGCAAAGCCGCGCAGATCCAATTCGCCCGGTCCGTTTGGCCCAAACACGGCTCTGTCGAAATCATTTAGCAGGCGCTGATGTTCCGGGGTTGCCCCCTCCTGTCGGATCAGGTCTGCGGCAGCCCGGCGTACGCCGGGTAGATCGCCTGTCCGGGCAGCCCGGCGCAACGCCCGCCGGGTTGGGTTGAATAGTGGAAATCGCGCCAATGCCGTTCGCCCATCGAACCGGCGGCCAAAGATCATCGCGACCAGCCCTGCCAATGTTGCTGTCGCCCCGGTGCTGAACAGAAACCAGGGATGTAACTGCGCGTCAGAGGGTGCGGAATTTGTGGTTGCAGCGCTTGGGCTGTTCGCTGCCTTCATTGCGACGCGCTGGGCTGTGATCGTTACCTCATGCACCTGCCGGGTGATCGTATCGAAATAGTTGAACTTGATCGGTTCCAGGATCGCCGATGCGCCATTGGTGGGCCGGATCGTCCAGCGCCAGAACGCGATGGATACCGGCCCCTGCGGGGACAGTTCAACCAGGCGTTTTTCCGGGTGCGGAAAGATCATCGCGCTGGGTGAACTCAGCGCTGGCATCGGGGGGATCATGTCGGGAGATACGCCCACGGCGGTGATCCGGATCACCCTTAGCACGCCTTCTCCGTCTGCCAGCTGATCGGGCGCGTTGGACCATTGATCGCTGATTTCCAACCGCCGCGTCGGAAACCACCAGCCATCGGTGACCGGTGCAGGTGCCACCCTGATCGAAATCGGTTCGGATTGGATATCATGGCCGAACCAGTCATCTCCTTCGTCGGTCAGCGTCAGGTGATGCACAAACGGCCCGATCTCAAGTTTTCCGGTTCGATCCGGGAATAGCGCCATTCGGCGTTTGAAGTTCTTGACCTTCTTGCCGTCCATCTGGCTTTCGTACCAATGGTCCTGCCCCAGCTGCATCCAGTTGAATCCGTCCAGCAGGGGCTGTTCCAGTTTTTCGCGGGTGATGTGGCGGCGATAGATACCGTGGATCGTGACCAGCACCATCTCTTGCTGGTAGGGCGTGACATTGCCGTTTTCAATGGACACGGTCAGGGTCAGATCGGCCGGGTTGACCTCGCGCGTCTGCGCCGACGCGACCCCCGTGATCAGGATCAGAAAAAGCGCCAGCAGTCTCATTCGGGATCCTCCGGTACGGGCTGCGCCAAGCCCAGTTTGACCCGTCGCTTACGCTCGTGCTGTATACGCGCCGCCAGATATTCGCCAGGCACATCCGAGAGCGTTTGCAGCCAGCGCCGGTTTGCCACCATGAACTTGTCGTCGAAAACCTTGCGCACCTCGCGTGCGCCATTGCTTTGCAGTTCGGGCAGACCCAGCAACGCACCGCTGTTTGTGGCGCCGTCACCGGTGCCCGCTGCCCGAGCCGATCCTTTTGCGATCGAGGCTTTCACAACAGCGCCGTCGCCGCCATCTTTTTCGGTGAACCATGCAATCGGCGTATCCGGATCCAACGCCAGCCCGGCATAGAAGGCTGCCACCAAATCGAAATTCGCCGCGGCGCGTTCGCTCCCCTGCAAACGGGCGATATCATAGGCCTCAAGCGCGGCGGCATAGCGCCCGGCCTGCACGTGGGCATTGCCCAGGTTCAGCAACATGTCGGCCTTTTGAAACGCCTTCGCGGCGCCGTCATGATCGCCGAAACGATAGAGCGCCGCGCCGCGCCAGCCCGAATCGTCGAACACCTGCGCTGCCAGTCCCGGCAGGCCAAGCCCCATCAACACCCGCCCGAGCGGACTAGCACCACCAATAAGCATCGCCAATGCCAGACACAGCACGGCCAATCCCAGGGTCCAGGTCGCCCGCATCAAACCAACCTCCGGCGGAACAGAATCAACGCGGGGATCAGCGCGGCCAGTAGAAGATAGCGGCCCAAATCGGCCCGAAAGAGCAGCTTGTACTCCTGCTCCTCCAGCCGGTCACGCCCAGATCGCCCCAGAAACCCCGCGAAATCATCTATCTGGGCCAGGTTGAAAACCTTTCCCGCGCCCGCTGCTGCGAGCGTTTCGGCGGCGGGACTGGTCTGCGGTACGATAACTGATAGCCTTGCCTTTTGTCCGGCGATGTCAGATGCGCGTTTGAGCGCCTCGGGTCCCAATCCGGCACCATCGCTGATCAACACGACATCGCCTGCCAGAACGCCGCTGCTTTGCAACATGTCACGCGCCAACGCGAGGCCCAGATGTGGGCGACTGCCGGGGTCTGGCACGGTTTCGGCATCGACCAGTGACAGCGTGATGCCCAACTGGCGTGTATCCGCTGTCAGGTCGGTTGCGACATAGGCATCGCCCGCGAAAATCACCAACCCGGCTGGGCGGCTGCCAAGGGCGGCGATACCGTAGCGTGCGATAGTCTGCATCGCGATCCAATCGGACCCTTCGGTTGCGGATTTCGACGCATCCAGCACAAAGACCACGCCGTCAAGATTGCGAAAGGCGGCCGCTTCGCGCCGTTCAATCGCAGGACCGGCCAGCGCCAACACAACCAACGCCGCAGTGATCAAAGCCGCCATGCCACGTGCGCCGGTGCTGTCGGCTTCAACACGGCCAAGGGCACGCAAAGCGACCATCATAGCCGGATCAATCACCCGGGTCCAATCGCCCAGGCCGACGCTTTGACGGCGTAGGAATACCGCCACGAGGACCAACGCGGGCAGAAGCAAAAGCCAGGTGGGCCGCAACAGGGCGATATCCGTAAAGACGCTCATGCTTCACGCCTCCAGGCCAGAAACAGGCACAGACCTGCCGCCATCGCCGCTGGCCAAACCCATAGCTCACGGTAGATTTCCGCCGCGAGCCCGTCGCTGTCAGTTGCTTCCAACTTGTCCAGTGCGCGCGTCACCTCTTGCAGGTCCTCCGATGTGCGCACCCGGAAGCTCGTGCCACCACTCAGGTCTGATACAGCTTTCAAGGTGGCCGCATCCACAACACCGCGTTCCCCGGGCGTGCTGCTGGCAAGATCCTTGGGGCCAAATGCAATCGTATGAATGCGCACCCCCATGTCTGACGCCAGTTTGGCCACCCCGCGTGGATTGGTGGCCCCGGCGTTGTTCACCCCGTCCGAAAGCAGGATCACAACGCGCGCCGCTGCCTGAGAATTCTTCAGTCGTTTTAACGCCAGCCCCAATGCGTCCGAGATGTTGGTGGCCCGGCCCGAAATCCCAATGGTGCTTTCTTCGATCCGGCGGGCAATCGCCTCTGTATCGAACGAGAACGGTGCAGCGTAATAAGCGTCGGAACCAAAGATGATGAGCGCCACGCGGTCCCCCGCCCGACGTCTGACAAATTCAGCGCCGATGGTTTGCACCGCCTGCAGGCGCGTCACCTGTGCGTCGTCCAGATAGAAATCATCGCGCACCATCGACCCCGACAGATCAATCGCTATCGCCAGATCGCGCCCGGAAACCTTGAGCGCGGGCACCGGAATCAATTGACGCGGTCCGGCAAGCGCAAGGATCAGCAACAGCCAGATTGCGCCTGACAGCAGCCATCGCTGTGCTATCTGAGCGCCTCCTTGCCCAGCCCCGGCCAGAATGTTGCGGCCGATCTGGTCCGGGACAGATAGAACTGCGCCGAATTGTCGGTGCGGGGGTAGCAGATGGTAGGCAAGCAGCGGCAATGGCAGTAACAGTAGAAACCAGGGATCGCTCAATTCAACCATTCTGCATCAATGCCTTTTCCAACGTGTCAGCATCAGGGAGGCCGTCCGGGCGGTAGAGACCCACCGCCAATGGTTTGAAGACTTCGGGCCGGGTATCCTTGAGCAGATGCAGCAGGGCCAGTTTGCGCTCGGAATCCGGTAGCTTTTTCAACTGTGCCAGTTGATCATGCACTGGTATCTGGCGGGTCTTTTTCAGTCGGGGGCGCGACAGGGTTCGCGCGATCAATCCAAGGAAAAGCGCCAGCAGCAATGCCATGCCGATCACGGCAAGCAGCTCTGCAAACAGGCCGCCCGGCGCGTCGGTGGGTAGGCGGATATCCTGCAATCCCGCCAGCACAGCCTCTTCGGTCAGCGCGCGGTCAGCCATGACTGCCCCATTGATCGGCGCTTATTTGGCGTGCAAATTCCTGCACTTCCTGACCAGCATCTAGGGGTAATACGGGCAGATTGGCGATATGTGGTTGCGCAATTGGGTTCTGACGCAGGCCGGAGATGCGAACCCGACGTCTGGTGCCATCAAACAGGCGCATCGGATATGCACCGGCGGGCAGGTCCGTTGATCCGGTATCACCAATCTGTATCAACCTGGGCGTCCTGCGGTGCGATAGCTCACCCAGACAGTCCTCCAACCCGTCGCCCGGCGCGTCGAAACCCGACGCGATGACAATTTCGGCACCCTTCGGAGCGAGGCGGGAAAGGCGCGTCAGGGCGTTTGACAGGGGCGGATCGGTTTGCACCCCATCAAGCGCCTGCTGTAGCGCAGTCGCGTGCGCGCGAACCATACCACCGATCGCGGCGAGCATCCCCTTGGTGCGTCCGCGCGCGGGCACGGCCACGGGGATACCGGCGTTTAGCGCAAGAAGGCCCACACGCCCGCCTTGCTCGACGGCCTGCCAACCGATCAGGACCAATGCTTCTGCGGCTGCGACCGAGCGAAAAGCACGTTTGCTGCCCCATAACATCGCGGGGCGGAAATCAGCCACAAGCAGGGTCACACGATCGCGTTCCTCCTGAAAGGATCGGACATGCAGCGTGCCGGTACGAGCGGTGCTGCCGCGGTCCAGATGGCGGATATCATCGCCTGAAACATATTCACGGACGTCAGCCATTTCCTGCCCTTGACCACGCTTTTTCGACACCATTCCACCCGGAAGTGACGAAAGCTGACCCCTTTCATCTGGATGCAGGACCAGCCCGCGGAGCGCGATCAGTGAATCAGCGCTCAGCGTGACGCCCGGATGATCCAGCGCAGCGGTCACAGTGGTTCGACCGCGTCGAGCACATCGGCGATCAGAGCGCGGGCGGTGCGCCCATCGGCCGTGGCACGCCAGGTCATCACCACGCGGTGGGCAAGGGCGTCAGGAGCCACGGTCTGAACATCTTCGGGTAAGGCATGATCGCGCCCCTCCAGCCAGGCCCGCGCCTTGGATGCTGCTGCTAAGGCCAGCGATCCGCGTGGACTGACCGGATGGTCGATATCGCTGGCAAAAGGATCAGAGCGGGTCGCGGTGACGAGCCTTACGATGTAATCGCGTAGGGGAGAAGATAAATGCACGCTCATCGCCGCCTGCCGCGCCGCACGCACATCAGCCAATGCCAACCGCACCGGCGATACGTTTGCGCCCTGACCTTCGGCCTCGACAAGATCGAGAATGCGTCGTTCGGTTTCGGCGTTGGGCAAGCCCAACACCACATGCATCAGAAACCGGTCTAATTGTGCCTCGGGCAAGGGGAAGGTGCCTTCATGCTCTATCGGGTTTTGCGTGGCGACCACGAGAAAGGGGTCGGGCAGCGCATGGGTCTCATTCCCGCTTGTAACCTGGTTTTCTGCCATCGCTTCGAGAAGGGCTGATTGTACTTTGGGCGGGGCGCGATTGATTTCGTCCACCAGCACCAGATTATGAAACACCGGCCCCGGAACGAATTCGAAATCACCTGATTGGGGCCGAAAGACCGGTGTGCCCGTCAGGTCTGCCGGTAACAGATCGGGTGTGCACTGAATGCGGGAAAAGCCGCCATCCACTGCGTCTGCCAACCATTTCACCGCCCGTGTCTTGGCAAGGCCCGGCGCGCCTTCGATCAGGAGATGACCACCCGTCAGCAAGCCGATCAATAGCCGTTCGATCAGCAATTCATGCCCGATCAGACCGGTCGCCATATGGTCGCGTAGTTGCCCCAAACTTTGCGCCGTATTCTCTGCATCCATGCCAAGGCCCCTTCGCTGCGATCCTGTCTTCATCCCATGCTACCGTGTCAGGGGCGTGCCGCAAACACAGCCCAAGGTCTCATTCCGAGGTGCGGCAATGCTGGTCGAGAATGGGCGCGTGATCCGCCTGCGCGATCGTGCCTTCGGCCCGCAGCATCAGGTCATCGAACCGACCCTCGATGAATTGCAAGAAGGCTTCGGTGTTGGTTTGTTCAACCGGGGCCAAGGCAAGGGCATGCAGCATGAAGACATCGAAACGGCACAGCCCCGCGGGGTTTGACTGCAAAAGCCCCTGCATGAAGATCGGCGAATCCCACGGTATGTGGCGCAGGTTGATTGGAAATTCTTCGAGTTTGGAAACGAAAGCTGAGTTGCGGTCAAAATGCAGAATGTCTATCCCGAAGGTGAAAGACTGATACAGCTCTTCAATCAGGATCGAAGCAAAGAAGCGCTGCTCAAGCTGGGATAGCGGCACCAATAACGGCTGTTTGACCAGCAGATGTGTGGCCCGACCGTTGCGACCAAAAAACGTCTGGGCCTGTGCCGGGGACAGGATGAATTGTTCGCGATCATGCGGTAGGCCGATGTCAAAAACCCGGTCAATGCGGCGCAGGTCGTTATTGAAGGCACGGTGCGGTATCAGGCCGGAATAGAGCCTTAAATAGACAATGCGCCCCGTACCGCAGGCCGCTAAATCCGTACCGCCAAACCGCATCGGCATTGGCTTGTTGAATATTTCTGCGACCAGCCCCGAGAAGGCATCAAGGACGCGGCGGGTTTGCGGGTGTGGCGGTTCACCGACAATACAGAGGGCGGCGCCTGCCATGTCCTGACTGTTGATCCGGATGACCGGCGGCGTCACCCCTGGCCGTGTCATGGCGGAGCGGAGCTGATAGACCCACCCCTTGCGCGCCAGTTCCAGAAACTGATCACGATCAGCATGTGCTTGTGCCCCCGAAGCGGCGATCAGCAGAAAAACAATGGCACATCGCAAAATTTTGCGCATCAAAACATCCCGAAACAGCTAGGGCTGAACTAGCCCAAAGGTCTTGCAAGTCCAATTATGCGCCAGTGCACGGTTTCGGGAAAGAGATTTGCACACAGCACTGTCGTGCCGGTCGATGTAGGCGAAAACCTCGACGACCAGTTGGGACAAATGTCGAGGTTCGTGAAAAGCGGCGTGTCAGGTATTCTGGAGACGATCTGACGGCGTCAGAAAGGAATTTACAGCGGTTTAAGGCGGAATAGAGACGAAATCTATACTTGCACTGATATACCTACTACCGAAAATCGGGGGAATGAGATGACAATGTTTCATGATGGAAACCGCAAGCTTCAGGATGCTTATGGCGGCAGGGCGGTCGCCGACCGCATCGTTGACATGGTCGAATCTTCTGAAATCAATGATGAGTTTCGCGATTTCATTCACGCCTGCCCGTTTTTCTTTCTTGCAAGTGCTGCCCATGAAAGCACTGATTGTTCGTTCAAAGGAGGTGCGCCGGGCTTTGTGCGCGTGACTGGACCTCGCCAGCTGATATTCCCGGACTACGATGGCAACCGTATGTATAAATCCCTTGGGAATATCGTCGAGAACCCGAATGTTGGGCTTTTGTTTATGAATTTTGGCGCTGAAGAAGGGCAAGGCGCGCTTTTCCTGCGGGTTCGGATCAATGGACGCGCAAGCGTGCATGACGCGCATGAGGCGCTTGCAACCTATCCCGGTGCGCATCGTATCGTTGAGGTCGCGGTGGAACATATTTATCCAAACTGCCCTCGGTATGTGCCCGAAATGCAGATGGTGGCACCATCTCGTCATATCCCTGTGGACGACCGGAAACAGCCAACCCCGGAATGGAAGAAGATTCCGCCAATCGCCGAATTGCTTTGAGTCTGACCTTCACACCGCAATAATCAACGGCCTGCTGTGAGCGATGGGAAGCCGGTGATCAGATGCCTTAGCCCAAGGGTTGCACCGGCAAATATCGCGGCGAAGGTGATCGGGGCGCTGAGCGCCATAACAGAAAACGCCGAAATCCCTTGGCCGATGGTGCAGCCAAGCGCCAGAACCGCACCGAAACCCATGCAGATGGCACCGATGATCTGGCGTTTCAGCTCGCGTGGATCTTCGCAGGCCTCCCAGCGGAAATGTCCCTTGATGATGCTGCCGCAAAACGCGCCGGCCAATACGCCGAAGACCGATCCTACGCCGAAGCTGAGGCCGCCGCCGCTGGAGGTCATGAGGAACAGCAGTGTTTCCCCAAGGGGCGCGGTGAAAGTGTGGCTGAGTACGGGTGTTATGCTGAAACGTTCAGCGCTGATCCAGTATGTACCAGCCCAGCCGCTGGCGATGGCGAGACCAACGAGTGCGCCCCAGACAACCGGACCGGGACGGGCACGAATGCTGCGGCTTGCAAGGGCGGCAAGAATGATTGCAAGGCTGATCAATAGTCCGGCGCCTATGGTTGAAAGGCCAGTGACCGAGCCCAGTAGGGATGCGTAATCGCGGGTTCCAGGTGGCATCGAGGTTGCGGTGATCAGTTGGATACGCAGTCCTGCCAGCGCGCCAGACTGCATGAAATAGGCCGAAATGCCCATCACCAATACGATCACGAATGAGCGCAGATCGCCGCCGCCAAAACGGGCCAGTGCGCCGAAGCCGCAATTCCCGGCCAGGGACATGCCATAGCCGAACAGCAAGCCGCCGACGATGCTGGCGACGGGTGAAAACGGCAGCAGGTGGTAAAGCGTTCTGGACAGATCAAGCGCGTCCGCCGCGGCCAGCGAGAACGTCGCCAGTCCGGCGACACCGATCGCCAGAAACCACATGCGCAGGCGGATATCGCTGCCTTGGTAAAGGTAATCCTCGATCGCGCCTAGGGTGCAGAAACGCCCCAGCCGGGCCGCGAGGCCCAGAACCGCACCGCCGAGAAAGCCGAAGAGCGCGACGAGCGTTGTATCGGATAGCACGTCAAACATCTTCTTCCTCCGTATCGTTGGGGTTAACCCTTGCCTCTGGCTGACCTAGTGGTCCTTGCAGAAAAGATCATACACCACTTCGAGCACTCTGACCGCACGTGTGTCAGACAGGCTGTAATAGATCGCCTTGCCTTCGCGTCGCGGCTGCACCAGCCCTTCGCTGCGCAGGCGTGACAGTTGTTGCGACACGGCGGCCTGCCGCGAGGATAAAAGCTCCTCCAGCTCGGTTACGGATTTTTCGCCGCTGGCCAGATGACAGAGGATCATCAACCGGCCTTCGTGGCTGATCGCCTTGAGGAAATTTGACGCCTCGCAGGCGTTTTTCATCATCCGCGTGATTTCCGCGTCGGACATGTCGTTGGTGATGACGGGCAGAGACATAAGGCAATCTTATCCGGGTTGGTCCAAGCATGCTTTATCCCGGCATGCAGTTTCGGGGCAATGGTGGGTGTTGGTCGATGCGTGGCGGATTTTATGATAAGACGACCGCATCAGTTTGAAACCCGTGTTGCTTCGGGATGATCCTTGAGAAGCTTATCGAGGAGAAACCAGAAGAATTCGTCACCTGCATAGCCTTCGAGCCGACCCAGTTCCCGGCCCTGATCGACCAGAACGAAGGTTGGCGTAAAGACCGGTGGCGAAGAAAAGGCGATATCCGCTGGCAGATCGCGCAAGTCCACGCGGCGCAAAGGCGCGCGCTTGCCCTCGGACGTGTTGGGGTAGGCCGGGGCGATTTCGGCATCCCAGCGTTCACACCAATGGCAGCCGTCCTGTTCGACCATCACCAGTTCGGTCGCCAGTACATGCGTGGCCGCAAGGCAGCTCAGGGCGGTGGCGATCAGGGCTGTTCGCAGGGTCTGCATCGGTGCTCCATTGACGGGCGTGTCATCTCAAAATATTCTCAAACTGGAATATGTTCAAGCTTCACGAGGCCCCTTCATGCTGGATGTCACGATTCTGAGCGCAATCGCGGGGGGGCTGATCGTGTTTTTCTCGCCCTGCGTGTTGCCGATCGTACCATTCTACCTGAGCTATATGGCGGGCGCGTCGATGGGTGAGATCAGCGGCGATGGCACCCTGGCAGCGGGGGTGCGTCGGCGGGCGTTTCTGGCGTCGGTGATGTTTTCGCTGGGAATCATAACCGTATTCGTGCTGCTGGGCGCGGCGGCCTACGGGCTGAGCCAGGCATTCCGGTCGATGCAGACCGAGTTTCGTCTGGGGGCGGCGTTGATCGTCTTTGTGATGGGGCTGCATTTTCTGGGGGTGATCCGCATCGGATTTCTGAACCGTGCCTTTCAGGTTGAGGCGGGCGAGACCCGGAACATGTCGGTCATGGGTGCCTATCTGGTCGGCTTGGCCTTTGCCGCCGGATGGACGCCCTGTGTCGGCGGGGTGCTGACGGCGGTGGTGTTTACCGCCAGCACCGAGGCGACGGCGCTGCGCGGACTGATGTTGCTGATCGTTTTTGGCGTGGCGATGACAGCGCCTTTCGTGGTGGCATCGCTTTTCATAGGGCCGTTCCTGAAATTCGCGGCGCGGTTTCGCAGGCATTTGCCTAAGGTCGAAAAGGCCATGGGCGCGCTGCTGATCCTGTTTGCGCTGCTGATTGCCACTGATAGTGTGAATTATATCGCCCAATGGATGCTTCGTGCTTTCCCGGCATTCCAGAACATTTGAGAGGAGACCCGTCATGTTACGGAAACTGATATCGTTGCTGGCGCTGATCTGCGCGCCGATGCTGGCCGCCGCGGTCGAGATGGGCGATGACGGCTTGCACAAGACCGATTGGATGCGCGATACGTTCAAGGATCTGCGCGAGGATTTGACCGAGGCCAATGACGAAGGCAAACGCCTGGCGCTGATCTTTGAACAGCGCGGCTGCATCTATTGCACCAAGATGCACAACGAGGTTTTCCCCCGCGACGAGATTGCCAGCTACATCAGGGATAATTTCTTTGTCGTGCAGCTGAACCTTTACGGCGATACCGAGGTGACCGATTTCGATGGCGAGATTCTGACCGAGAAACAGGCGGCACAGAAATGGGGATTATTGTTCACCCCGTCGATTCTGTTCCTGCCGGAAGAGGTGCCCGAAGGACAGACCGCACAGCAGGCTGCGGTAGCCTTGATGCCGGGCGCCTTTGGTGCCGGCACCACAATCGACATGTTTACCTGGGTCAACGAGAAACGGTATGAGCTTGATAACGGGGAGGATTTTCAGCGTTATCACGCCCGTCGTATCCAGGAGCGCGATAACGGATCGTTTGATTGAGCGCCGGTATTTGGGGTTAATAAATTCGGATTTGCGAATTTAATCTTGCCCGCTCACGATTACGTGTCTTATGATATAACAAAAATTGAATATGTACCGGGAGGACGCATGCGAACAAGAATGACATTGGCCCTGGCCTTTGCGGTGTCGGCAGGGATGGCGACAGCCGCCGAGATTCCGCCGACAGGCGTGAGTTACGAAGACGGCGCGGTTGCGGCATCACTCAGCGGGACGCCCGGAAACGTGGATGAAGGCCGCAAGATCGTCGGTAGCAAGAAGCTGGGCAATTGCGTGGCCTGCCACGCGGTCAGCGATCTGGCGGATGTGCCGTTTCACGGTGAAATCGGGCCACCGCTGGACGGCGCCGCCGATCGTTGGAGTGAGGCCGAGCTGCGGGGCATCGTGGCGAATGCCAAAATGATGTTCGACGGCACGATGATGCCGTCTTTCTATAAGACCGAAGGGTTCATCCGGCCCGGCAAGGCCTATACCGGCAAGGCTGCGGATGACACGTTTGGCCCACTTCTGTCTGCCCAGCAGATCGAGGACGTGGTGGCCTATCTGTCGACCCTCAAAGAATAACTTCCCGGTAACGTGGGACCAAGTTTCAGGAGCTTCAATATGGAACTGACAAGACGAAACGCCATGATCATGGGGGCCGGTGTCCTTGTGACATTCGGGCTGCCAATGTCTGCCACGGCAGCGGGTGAAGATCAGATCGCCGCCTTTACCGGTGGTGCCGAGATGGGCGACAGCGGTATCACCCTGACCGCCCCGGAGATCGCGGAAAACGGCAACACCGTCCCGATCGAAGTATCGGCCCCCGGTGCCGCCGAAATCATGGTGCTGGCGCTTGGCAATCCGACACCCAGCGTGGCGACATTCAAGTTCGGGCCACTGGCGGCTTCGCAGGACGCCTCGACCCGTATCCGCCTGGCGGGCACGCAGGAAGTGGTGGCGATTGCGAAGATGGCGGATGGATCATTTGCCAAGGCATCAAGCACCGTCAAAGTCACAATCGGCGGCTGCGGCGGCTAAGCTAATCAAGGAGATTACAACATGGCAAAAGGTGTAAAACCCCGCGTCAAAGTGCCCAAGACAGCAGCCGCTGGCGATACGATCACGATCAAGACGCTGATCAGCCACAAGATGGAAAGCGGCCAGCGCAAGGACAAAGAGGGCAACGTTATCCCGCGCTCGATCATCAACCGGTTCACCTGTGAGTTCAACGGTGAGAAGGTGGTGGATGTGACGATGGAGCCGGCGATTTCGACAAACCCGTATTTCGAGTTCGAAGCCAAGGTGCCCGAAGCCGGCGAGTTCAAGTTCACTTGGTATGACGACGATGGTTCGGTCTATGAAACGGCCAAGTCGATCGCTGTCGAATAAGCGCCGGCGTTCAGGGAGGAATAGATGAATAAATATAATAAGATAGCGACTCTGGTCGGCGTCTGGGCTTTGTCGTCGAGTGCGGCAATGGCCGGCCCTGCGGATGATACGCTGGTGCTGAACGAAGAAACCGAAATGGTGACGCGCACCGCCGCGCCAGCGCATCTTTCCGATGTGATGGACGAGGTGATTTCTGGCTGGCATTTCCGCGGCGTCGAAACCCGCGCGATGCAGGCGGATGATTTCGACAATCCCGGCATGATCTTTGTCGAACAGGCCCAGGAAGCCTGGGATACCGCCGATGGGTCCGAGGGGAAATCCTGCGCGTCCTGTCACGACGGAACCGAGTCGATGGCAGGCGTCAAGGCGGTCTATCCCAAGTGGAACGAGGCGGCCGGAGCGGTCCGCACGCTTGAGATGCAGATCAATGACTGCCGGGAAACCCGCATGGGCGCAGAGGCCTGGGATTATACCGGCGGCACGATGCAGAACATGGTGGCACTGATTGCCTCGGTGTCGCGGGGGATGCCTGTCAACGTGGCCATTGACGGCCCGGCGCAGTCGACCTGGGAACAGGGCAAGGAGCTGTATTACACCCGGACCGGTCAGCTGGAGATGAGCTGTGCCAATTGCCATGAAGACAATTATGGCAACATGATCCGGGCGGACCACCTGAGCCAGGGCCAGATCAACGGCTTTCCGGTCTATCGTCTGAAAAACACCAAGCTGAATTCGGTGCATGCCCGGTTCAAGGGCTGTGTGCGGGATACACGGGCCGAGACCTATAAGCCCGGCAGCCCCGAGTTCATCGCGCTGGAGCTTTATGTCGCGTCCCGCGGCAACGGCCTGTCGGTCGAAGGGCCGTCAATTCGTAACTGACAAACTGCCCCGCGCCGGATCATCGGTGCGGGGTTTTGTTTACCTGAAAACATTCAAAAAACCGCATGTGATTGCGGTGAGGACAGCAAACCATGATCTCGCGGCGTGATTTTCTTCAGACCAGCATGGCGGCCACGGCCATTCTGGGTGCTTCCAGTTATGGCGAATGGGGCCGGTTGGCGGCGCAGCAGGCGCTGACACAGGATCAGCTGTTGCAGTTCGAGACATTCGGCAACGTGTCACTGATCCACGTGACCGATATCCATGCCCAGATGAAGCCGATCTTTTTCCGAGAGCCGTCGATCAATATCGGTGTTGGCGACAACAAGGGTCATGTGCCGCATGTCACCGGGGCCGATTTCCGCAAGCTTTACGGCATCGAAGATGGCAGCCCGTCGCATTATGCGCTGACATCGGGTGATTTCACGGCGCTGGCGAAAGGGTATGGCCGTGTTGGTGGGCTGGATCGGGTGGCAACAGTGATCAATGCCATCCGCGCAGAGCGTCCCGATGCGCTGTTGCTGGATGGCGGCGATACTTGGCACGGCAGCTATACCTGCTATCACACCGAAGGTCAGGACATGGTCAACGTGATGAACGCGCTTGGGCCCGATGCGATGACCTTCCATTGGGAATTCACCCTTGGATCCGAACGGGTGAATGAGATCGTCGAAGGGCTGCCCTTTGCCGCGCTGGGGCAGAATATCTTTGATGCCGAGTGGGATGAGCCAGCCGAGCTGTTCCCGCCCTACAAATTCTTCGAACGCGGCGGCGTCAAGATCGCGGTGATCGGGCAGGCTTTCCCGTACATGCCCATCGCCAATCCCGGCTGGATGTTCCCGGAATACGCTTTTGGCATCCGTGACGAACACATGCAGGAAATGGTCAATGAGGTCCGCAGCCAGGGCGCGGAGCTGGTGGTGTGCCTCAGTCATAACGGGTTTGACGTCGACAAGAAGATGGCGGGCATCGTGACCGGTATCGACGTGATCCTGTCGGGCCATACCCATGATGCCCTGCCCGAACCCGTGCTGGTGGGCGATACGATCATCGTCGCATCGGGCAGTAACGGCAAATTCGTCAGCCGTGTCGATCTGGATGTGCGTGATGGCCGGATGATGGGGTTTCGCCACAAGCTGATCCCGATCTTTTCGGACGTAATTGCACCCGATGCCGAAATGTCGGCCCTGATTGACGAACAGCGCGCGCCCTATCTGGATCAGCTCAGCGAAGTGATTGGCCAGACCGACAGCCTGCTTTACCGGCGGGGCAATTTCAACGGCACCTGGGATGACCTGATCTGTGACGCGCTGATTTCCGAACGCGAGGCGGATATCGCGTTGAGCCCTGGTGTCCGCTGGGGGCCGTCGATCCTGCCCGGGCAGGGCATCACCCGTGAGGATATCTGGAACGTCACCTCGATGACCTATGGCGCGGCCTACCGTACCGGGATGACCGGGGAGTTTCTGCATGTGGTGCTGGAGGATGTGGCGGATAACCTCTTTAACCCGGATCCCTACTACCAGCAGGGCGGTGACATGGTGCGCACCGGCGGGCTGGGCTATCGCATCGACATCACCAAACCGCAGGGCAGCCGGATCACCGATCTGGTTCTGCTGAAAACCGGTGAGGCGATCGACCCGGCCAAAACCTATCAGGTGGCGGGCTGGGCCTCGGTCAATGAAGGGACCGAAGGACCGATGATCTGGGATGTGGTGGAAAACCACATTCGCAATCGGGGTACGGTGTCGGTTGATCCCAATAACAGCGTTCAGGTCGTTGGCGCGTGACGCCCGGCTGAAAGGAGGTATGGAGCATGTCGAAGATTTCCAAAGACACCCCTACATCGCGGCGCGCGTTTCTGCGCGGGGCGGCGGCAGCCGGTGTCGGTGCGGTGGCCGCGGGCGGTGCGCGGTCTGCCACGCCCGATCCGCTGATCACCGAAGTGCAGCCCTGGGCCTCGGGCCTGGGTGAAGGCGTTGACGCCACGCCCTATGGCTTGCCGATCGAGTTTGAAAGCGATGTGATCCGGCGCAATGTCGAATGGCTGACCGCCGACACGATAAGCTCGATCAATTTCACGCCGATCCACGCGCTGGATGGCACGATCACGCCGCAGGGCTGCGCGTTTGAGCGTCATCACTCGGGTGCGATCGAGCTGCGCAAGGAAGATTACCGGCTGATGATCAACGGTATGGTGGGTCAGCCGCTGGTTTTCACCTATGCCGATCTGGAGCGATTCCCGCGCGAAAACCATGTCTATTTCTGCGAATGTGCCGCCAATACCGGGATGGAATGGGCCGGCGCGCAGCTGAATGGCGCGCAATTCACTCACGGCATGATCCACAACATGGAATATACCGGCGTGCCGTTGCGCACGCTGCTGGAAGAAGCCGGGTACGATACAGCGGGCAAATGGGTCTATTTCGAAGGGGCCGATGCCAGTTCGAACGGGCGGTCGATTCCGATGGAAAAGGCGCTGGACGATGTGCTGGTCGCGTTCAAGGCCAATGGCGAAGCGCTGCGCAAGGAACATGGCTATCCGGTGCGGCTGGTCGTGCCGGGCTGGGAAGGCAATATGTGGGTCAAATGGCTGCGCCGCATCGAGGTGATGGACCGGCCCGTGGAAAGCCGGGAAGAGACCAGCAAGTACACCGACACGCTGGCCGATGGCACCAGCCGCAAATGGACCTGGGAGATGGATGCGAAATCGGTCGTGACCTCGCCCAGCCCGCAAGCGCCGATTGCCCACGGGCCCGGCCCGCTGGTCATTACCGGGCTTGCGTGGTCGGGGCGCGGGGCGATCACGCGCGTCGATGTCTCGAAGGACGGCGGCAAGAGCTGGGAGACGGCGCGCCTTGCCAAACCCGGTGAGAAAATGGCGCTGAGCCGGTTCTATCTGGATACCGACTGGAATGGTGAAGAGATGCTGCTGCAATCGCGCGCAATGGACGAGACCGGGTATGTGCAGCCGACCAAGGCACAGCTGCGCGAGGTGCGCGGGTTGAACTCGATTTATCACAATAATTGCATTCAGACCTGGTGGGTCAAAGCCAATGGAGAGGCTGAAAATGTCGAAGTTTCCTAAGCTTGTTCTGATGGCAGCCCTTGCGATGGCCACGGTGCCCGTCTGGGCTGAAACCTATGGCATTGGCCGCCCGGCCCTGCCCGAAGAAATTGCCGCCTGGGATCTGGACGTGCATCCCGATGGCACCGGCCTGCCGCCGGGATCGGGATCTGTCGAAGACGGTGAGGCCCTGTTCGCCGATTATTGCGCGATCTGTCACGGCGACTTTGCCGAGGGTGTCGATAACTGGCCCAAGCTTGCCGGTGGGGACGGGACGCTGGCGGATGAGGATCCGCTGAAAACCGTTGGCAGCTATTGGCCTTATCTGTCGACCACTTGGGACTATGTCCACCGCTCGATGCCGTTTGGAAATGCTCAGACGCTGACCGATGATGAGGTTTATGCGATTGTCGCCTATATTCTCTATTCCAACTATCTGGTGGATGAGGATTTCGTGCTGAGTAACGAAAGCTTTGCCGAGATCGAGTTGCCTAATGCCGATGGGTTCATCATCGATGACCGCGCCGCGACCGAATACGCGCAGTGGACCGGGGAACCTTGCATGAGCGACTGCAAGGAGAATGTCGAAATCACCATGCGCGCATTGGTTCTGGACGTGACGCCGGAAGAGACCAAGGCACGCAAGGTCAAGCAGCTGGTGAACGCCACCAACCCGCGCAACGCGACCGCGCAGGACAAGGTTGCCGTGGTTGTTGAAGCCCCTGCCGAAGACGAGCCAGCGGCAGAAGAGGCCACCGCGGAGCTTGCAATGCCTGATCCGGAGATGGTCGCCGCGGGCGAAAAACTGTTCAAGAAGTGCAAGGCCTGCCACCAGGTGGGCGACGGGGCCAAAAACAGGTCCGGTCCGCAGTTGAACGGGATTGTCGGCCGGGCAGCGGGCGCCGTAGAGGATTTCAAATATTCCAAGCCGCTCAAGGCCAAGGCCGAGGAAGGGCTGGTATGGGACGCGGAGGCGCTGAGCGCGTTTCTGGCCAAGCCGAAGACCTATATCAAGGGCACCAAGATGAGCTTTGCCGGATTCAAGAAAGAAGGCGACCTGGAGGCGATCATCGCCTATCTGTCGACCTTTCCCGACTAGACGTGCGTTCTGGCGCCAAAATACTGACGCTTGTGCTGCTTTTGGCAAACCCGGTTGTGGCGCAACAATTGGGCGATCCGGATGCCGGCGCAGAGATCTTTTCCAAGTGCAAAGGATGTCATCAGCTAGGAGAGGGGGCGTCGGACGGGATCGGGCCGCATCTTAACGGCATTTTCGGACGGCGGGCGGCGGTGCATGACGGGTTTGCCTATTCAAAATCCATGCAACGTGCGGGCACGGACGGGCTGATCTGGACAGCGGAAACGCTTGATGCTTACGTTGAAAACCCGCGCTCGCTTGTGTCCAAGACCCGGATGAGCTTTCGCGGGCTGAAAGACCCAAAAGACAGGGCGGACCTGCTGGCCTACCTGCGGGTCTATTCGGATGACCCGGCAAATATCCCCGAAGCCGAGCCTACGGCCACCGGCACGGATCATGATCTTGATCCAGCCATTCTGGCGTTGGAGGGCGATCCGGAATATGGTGAATACCTTGCGACCGAATGCCTGACCTGCCACCAGTCGGACGGGACGGCACAGGGCATCCCGTCGATCACCCGCTGGCCGGAAGAAGATTTCGTGGTGGCCATGCACGCCTACAAGAACAAGCTGCGCCTGCATCCGGTGATGCAGATGATGGCCGGGAGATTATCAAACGAGGAGATTGCCGCGCTGGCGGCCTATTTTATTAATCTGGAATAACAAGCGAACTGGGAGGAAAAACAAATGAAATTCAATAGACGTACTTTTCTGGGAACCGGTGTTGCCGCCGCGGCCGCAGTGTCGGCGCCTGCGGTGTTGGCGGACGGCCATGGCAAGCCGCGCGTGGTCGTTATTGGCGGCGGTGCGGGCGGGGCCACCGTGGCCCGATATATCGCCAAGGATAGCGAGGGCGCGATCGCGGTGACATTGGTCGAACCCACGCGCACCTATTTCTCGTGCTTTTTTTCCAACCTTTACCTGGGTGGCTTCAAAGAGATCGACGATATCGGTCACACCTACGGCACGCTGGCGGCGAAGTACGGCATCAATGTCGTGCATGACTGGGCGGTCGATGTGGACCGTGACGCTAGGACCGTTTCGTTGGCCGGCGGCGGCAGCCTGTCCTATGACAAACTGATCCTCAGCCCCGGTATCGACTTTGTTGAGGGCAGCGTGGAAGGCTGGTCCATTGAGGCGCAGAACGCCATGCCGCACGCCTACAAGGCCGGGTCGCAGACCGAGCTGCTGAAGGCGCAGATCATGGCAATGCCCGAAGGTGGCACCTTTGCGATGGTAGCCCCGCCCAACCCCTACCGGTGCCCGCCCGGACCTTACGAGCGCGTGTCGATGGTGGCGCATCTGCTGAAAACCAACAACCCCACGGCCAAGATCATCATTGCCGACCCCAAGCCGAAATTCTCGAAAATGGGCCTGTTCCAGGAAGGTTGGGGTGATCACTATGCCGGTATGGTCGATTGGATCGGCGAGGAATTCGGCGGCGGCAATGTCTCGGTCGATCCGGCAGCGATGACGGTGACGATTGACGGCGAAGAAACCAAGGTTGGTGCCTGCAACGTGATCCCCGCGATGAAAGCGGGCCGGATAGCCGATATGGCGGGCGTGAGCGATGGTAACTGGGTACCGGTCAATGCCGTTGACATGTCCAGCAAGGCCGATGCGGATGTCCATGTTCTGGGCGATTCAGCGGCACAGGGCGACATGCCGAAGTCGGGGTTCGCAGCCAATTCGCAGGCCAAGGTCTGTGCCAATGCGGTGCGCGGGGCACTGACCGGCTCCAAGGTATTTCCGGCTAAGTTCAGCAACACCTGCTGGTCCCTGATCGGCACGGATAACGGCGTCAAGGTTGGCGCCACCTACGAAGCGACCCCCGAGAAGATCGCCAAGGTCGACGGTTTCATTTCGCAAACCGGCGAAGATAGCACGACCCGCAAGGCGACCTACGAGGAATCCGAAGGCTGGTATGCGGGAATAACCGCCGACATGTTCGGATAGGGCAGGTATCGACGGGCCTGATCCAGATCATGGCCCGCCGGACTGTTCGCTGGTTCACTGGGTCCGGAAAGAGGAGGTCGTCATGAAGATGCGTTTATTTCTGGGGGCCATGGCCCTTGCCGCCGGCCCGGGTTTTGCCGCCGATCAGGCGGTGACACATAGTTTTGACGGCAGTTTTGAAGATGCCGCCTTTGCCGTTGAAAGCGCCATAATCGGGCGGGGGCTGGTGATTGATTACGTCAGCCACACGGGCGAAATGCTGAACCGTACGGCAGCCGACGTGGGCAGCGACAAGGTGTTATTCGAAGAGGCGGATATCTTCCTGTTCTGCTCGGCGCAATTGTCGCGCAAGGTGATGGAGGCCGACCCGATGAACCTGGCGCATTGCCCTTACGGTGTGTTCGTCGCTGAAAGGGAGGGCGCGGTGATGATCGGTTACCGCCAGTATCCCGAAGGTCCGATGCAGGAGGTGCAGGCGCTTCTGGAAGAGATTGTGCAGGAGGCGCTGGAATAGCCGGGGCCTTGAGCAAGGTCAAAGACGGCCCGCCCCCCTGTTGCTAGCCATCTGCCAACATGGATTGGGCTGCGGATGATCGAGATACTTCTTGACCGGTATGGCGACGGCGCGGTGCTGATGATGGCAGGCGCGCTGGTCGGAGTGGTCTTTGGTGCGGCCGCCCAGCATTCCCGATTTTGCCTGCGGTCCGCGACGATCGAGGTCAGTAACGGTCGTATGGGACCAAGGTTGGCGGTCTGGTTGCTGGCCTTTTTCACGGCAGCCTTGGTTGTTCAAGGATCCATAACCTCGGGATGGTTGGATGTATCGCAGGCCCGGCAGCTTGCCGCTCAAGGAAGCCTTTCCGGCGCGATAATCGGTGGACTGCTGTTTGGGGCTGGCATGATCCTGGCGCGCGGTTGTGCCAGTCGGTTGCTTGTCCTGTCTGCCACGGGGAACTTGCGGGCGATCGTTACGGGGCTTGTGTTAACACTTGTCGCGCAGGCATCGTTGCGGGGTGTGTTGGCACCTCTGCGTGAGGAACTTGCAACACTTTGGACGGTTTCCGGCGGCAATTCGCGTAGTTTGTCCGAGCTTTTGGGTCTGACAAGCGGGGATGGTGCTCTGCTGGCATTGATGGCGTTGGGGACCGTCTCCATTTTGGCCAGGGTTGCGCGCGTCGAACCCAGTAAGATTTTAGCGGCGGCGATGGTTGGCGCGGCTGTCGGGATGGGATGGGTGATTACCTACGCCATCGCGCAAAGTTCTTTCGAACTGGTGCCGATTTCATCAATCACATTCACCGGGCCTTCTACCGATACTTTGATGGGTTTGATCAACCAGCCAAACTTGCCTCTGGGGTTTGGTGTTGGCTTGGTGCCGGGTGTATTCGTGGGTTCAGGCCTTATGGCGCTTGCAACGCATGAAGCCCGTATCGAACGATTTGGTCCCGATACCCCGATGGAACGCTATCTGGTTGGTGCAGCCTTCATGGGCTTCGGCAGCATGCTGGCCGGGGGCTGCGCCGTGGGCGCGGGCATGTCCGGTGGCGCGATCCTTTCATTGACCGCCTGGATCGCCGTTTTCTGCATGTGGGTCGGCGCCGTCGTCACGCACCGGCTGATCGGCATGATGCGATCGGCGCCGGTGACGTCCTGACGAACAATTATTCAGCCGGTTGCAGGGCCGGGGTAGAGGCCATTACCCGGTCTGTCAGCAGGGCTCCGGCTGCGATAGAGCCAAGCGCGAGAATGGCCGAGATGCTCAGCATCGAAACGCCCGAAAGTCCGGCCCCAACGGTGCAGCCCCCAGCCAGCACGCCGCCCATGCCCATCAATACCGCACCACCGGCATAGCGGAGCGTCTGGGGTGCGGTTTCGAAACTGGCAAAGGACAGTTCCTTGCGCGCCAGGCCCGACAGGAATGCGCCACCAAACACGCCGCCGATAAGCCCAACGCCAAAGCCCGCAGGGATCGAGGTAGAGGCAACTGTCCAGAACAGGCTGTCGGCCCATGTCGAGGTGAAGGCCAGAGATTGAACTGGCAGCGGATCAAACTCGTCCATCAGCAACCAGCCGGTTCCCAGCCAGCCGGCGACCACCAGAAGGCCGATGAGCGCGGCCAAAGTCGCGTGCCAGAAACGGGGCTGCAAGCGCATGATTGCGACAGCCAATGCGATAACCGCCAAGGCCGCCCAGATCGTCGCACCGCCGGGCAAAGCCGCCAGGGTTCCGATGCCGGTATCGGCGGTAACAGACCCAAGGCTAACCCGGATCGGCGCCAGAACGCCCTTGAGGGTCGCATGGGCAGTGATGGCGAAAACAACGAGTATGGTCAGCGCGCGCAAATTCCCGGTTGCGCCCAAAACCGTCAGGCGGCTGACACATCCACGGGTCAGCACCATGCCTGCGCCAAAAGCCAGTCCGCCCACAACAATTGCAAGGACCGGAACGTCGGTCGCCATCAGCCTGTGGTCCGAGAGGTCGATCCACCCGGCAAGACCGGCCAGCGTGGTTCCGGCAATCGCCGCGGCCAAAGCCGTCAGCCAGGTGCCAAGCGCCGCGCGGCGGTCCGGCCCCGCGACCAGCCCGCGCCGCAGGCAAAAGCGGCTGATCTGCGCGGCGACACCAAAAGCCAGTCCCAGCGCAAGACCAAGGAGCAGATGCGCTGTTTGCGCGTCGAATGGCAGCTCGTAGAGTTCGAACAACATGGCGGACTGATCCCCGGTGAGTTGGCAGATCGTCCTTACATCGGCATTTGACCCTACAGGTCAAGGGGGGGCACGAGGGACGCCTTCCCGCTTGTGATCGACATAGGGGAATAACGTTCCAGACATTTCCGAATAACTGGCAGGTACTTACCGGGATCGTTCCAAAATACCCGATAGTGGCCCTAATTTCACCGGATCATTCGAATTCCATCTGCTCGTAGACCCGGCCCGCATTCTTGGTGGCCAACTCTTCGAACGTGTCCAGATGGGCGTAGGGGGATTGATCCACGTAATAGGCATCGGCCAGATCGCCGCCATTTTCCAAGTGTTCGCCTATCTTGCCCCGCAGATATTCCAGATACCCCTTGGTGTAGCGGCGCACCTGAGCCATGTTCGTCGGGTGACCGTGCCCGGGAATGACATAGGTGGCATTCAGGGCTTCGAATTCGGTATTCCATGTTTCAAGCCAATCGGCAGTATACGTGTCTGCGAAAATCGGCAACATGCGCTCGTGAAAGGCCATGTCGCCGGAAATCACCAGGCTTTGTTCTGGCAGCCAGATGACGATATCGCCGGGGCTGTGGGCGGGACCCAGATGGCGGGCCTCGATGCGGAAAACGCCCATTTCGACGATGTATTCGTCGGCGAAAGTTTCGGTCGGGCCTTGGACAAACGTACCTTCTGCCTGATCGCGATTATAGCGTTTCATCCCTTCAAGGATGGTGCCGCCATATTCTTCGACCTCGTGGGCTGCATCTTCGTGAGCGATGATCGGCACACCCAGTTCCGCCCAGTAGGAATTGCCAAGCATGGCGTGGCCCTGGCCGTTTTCATTGAAGACCAGTTTGATCGGCTGATCCGTAATCGCCCGGATTTCGTCATGCAGTGCCTTGGCTAATCCATAGGCCGCACCGCCGTTGATTACCACCACGCCCTCGCCAGTGACGATGAAACTCAGGTTGTTGTTATGGCCGGCGTTTTCGTATGTGGGTGGCGCCGTCGCGCCGATTGCCGAGAATACACCCGGGATCACCTCGACCGGTTTGTCATAGAGCATCGAGCCCGGGTATTTGTCGGCAATATCTTCGCTTGCATGGGCGAAAGTCGTCAAAGAGAGCAGACAGATAATCCAGCGCATCACATATCCTCCGTCACGAAACGATAGGCGCTATCCTTGCGCTCTACCCGCCCGATGCCGCCGTCGGGCAGATGAAAACCGATCAGGGTCATCTGATCCTGCGCAAGCTGATCCAGAAGCCGGTGCCGTGTTTTCGCCCCCGTCTCTTTGTCCTGATCCGCGCCGCTGTCCCAATCCGGACGTTCGAAGGCGACGTGGTGGTTGCCGATCGCATCGCCCCCGACCAACACCGATTGACTGCCCGAGCGTAATTCAAACGACATGTGGCCGGGCGTGTGGCCAAAGCTTTCATGCGCCATGATTCCGGGCAGAATTTCCTGACCCGCGGTGAAAAAATCGCAATGCTCTTCGATTGCCTCAAGCCGCCGTGCCGTGCCGACCGCCATGGAGGCACGGGCGTCGCCGATGGTGCCGACCGTTTCCGGATCCCGCCAGTAATCCCATTCGAGTTGGCCGATCAGATGGGCGGCGTCGGGAAACACCGGGTCATCAAAATCGTCCAGAACACCCCAAAGATGGTCGGGGTGCCCATGGGTGAACACAACATGGGTCACGTCCTCGGGCGCGATGCCCAGGCCTTCGAGGTTGCCCAGCAAAGCACCCGCAGACGGCATGAACCCCGGGCCGGAGCCCGCATCGAAGAGTACGGTCCTGTCTTCATGCTGCAGCACCGTGACATTGCAGGGTGGCGTAAGCTGGTCGGTCGGCATATCGTGCCGTTCGAGGATTTCGGTAACTTCGTCCTGGGGCAATCTATCAAAAAAAAACGCGGTGGGTAAAACAAGGTTGCCATCGCTGACGCTTGACACACGCATGTCGCCAAAGGTCAGTTGACTTGCCGCAGCCATTTGCGCAGGCACCCCGACTACCGAAGTTGCCCCCAATCCGGCTAGAAGCATTCGACGGCTTAACAGCATTTCGCATCCTACAACTTATTCATATATTGGAATATGATCGCGAAAGCTGCCAAAATGCAAGCGCTTATGGCGCGGTTTCCGCAATAATGCCGGTGCGCGCTGATTATTCGGTTGCGGTAACCGGTATATGGTAACTCAAGCCGGTTGTCAGACCGGTTCTTTGGGCTTTGTTCTCTGCGACCGGCCGGGAGTGCCGCGATAGATCATCTCGGCCGTATCATTGTGGGAATGTTCTTCGGCCCGTGTTTGCAGCGCGCCATGATGCGGAGATTTGGTGCACACCGGATCAGTGGCAGCTGCGTCTCCGACAAGTGCCATTGCCTGACAGCGACAGCCGCCAAAATCCTTTAGCTTGTTTTCGCAGCTTTGACAGGGCTCCTGCATCCAGTCGGTGCCGCGATAGGTGTTAAACGCCTCGCCCTCGTACCAGATTTCATGCAAGGATTTTTCACGCACATTATCAAATTTTAGATGTGGGATCGTCTGTGCGGCATGGCAGGGCAAGACCTGCCCATCGGGCGAGACGTTGAGTCCGGTTGTGCCCCAGCCGCCCATGCATCGCTTGGGGAAATCAGAATGATAATCAGCCGGCACATAGTCGATCACAAGCGTGCCTTTAAGCCGGGTTCGCGACTCTTTTACGATGCGATCAGCCTCACGGGCCTGTTCGGGCGTGGGCATCAGGGCATCACGGTTTTTCAAGGCCCAGCCGTGGAATTGCACCGTCGCCACCTCGATCCGGCGCGCGCCCATTTCGACGGCCATTTCCAGGGCGCGGGGCAGCTGATGCAGATTGCGGCGGTGCAAGACCGCGTTAAGCGTCAAAGGGAAGCCGATTTCACCGATCCAGCGGGCGACCTGCATCTTGCGATCGAAACCACCCTTGTAGCCGCCGATCTGGTCGGCCATCATTGCATCTGTGCCTTGCAGCGACAGTTGGACATGATCCAAGCCGGCTTCATCCAGTGCTTTAAGGCGTTTTTCTGTCAGTCCGATGCCCGAGGTGATGAGGTTGGTATAAAGACCTGCCTCGCGCGCTGCGGTGACAAGTTCAAGCAGATCGCGACGGCTGGCTGGTTCTCCGCCTGATAAGTGCAATTGAAGCACGCCCAATCGACCGGCCTGCTGAAAGATATCGCGCCATTGATCGGTATCGAGCTCCCGGTCCTGCAAAGCAAGTTCGACCGGATTCGAACAATAAGGACAGGATAAGGGACAGCGATGAGTCAATTCGGCCAGCATGGCGATCGGGGGCTGAACGGTCATGTCTGCACCTCCAGAAAGCGGCGCCCCTGCAAGGCGCTCAGAAATCCGGCAGAATCTTTGGCAATCTGTTCAGCCGGTGCGTTGTATTTGGCCGAAAGCGTCTCGGTTATTGCCTGAAACGTGCGGTTTCCGTCAATCTCAGACAGGATTGCGTGACCGATTGGGTCAAGCGTGAGCGCGCGTTCAGGTGCTAGTAAAACCCAATTGTCACGCACCTTGTCGAAATGCACGCGCACGCCGCGGGGCAGGTAGGGGATATCGGATGGATCAATCACGAGACTTTGGCCAATGTGGTCTGATCGCCGGGTATCCAGGCTCCTGGCGGAATGCGTGCGGGTGTGACGTAGGCGGCATAAAGCGCATCCAGTTGCGACCAGAGAACATCGGTCTTGAAGATCAGTGCACCTGCAGCGGCATCCTGTTTTTCCTGCGTATCTGCATGGTCGAGAACCCATTGCAGGCCAAAGGCTACATCCTTCGGGGCCTCTTTCAGGCGATTGCGGAAATAGCTGAGGCTCCGATCATCGGCAAAATCGTAATTCTTCAGCAATCCTGCAATACGGTCCTTGTGGATTTTCGGCGCAAATAGTTCGGTCAGAGAGGCAGCAACAGCCTCTAGCAGAGATTTGTCACGAACATAGCGAACGTAGGCATCGACGGCGAACTTGGTTGCAGGCAAAACACCTTCGGTCGATGCAACATAATCAGGATCAAGGCCAACCGCTTCTGCCAGACGCAACCAACGACGGATACCCCCTTCGTTGCTGTCAGTGCCGTCATGGTCTTCGATCCGAGATCGCCAGATGCGGCGTAGCTTAGAATCCTCGACACGGGACATGAAGGCAGCATCTTTCATCGGAATGGAATGTTGGTAATAGTAGCGATTAATGACCCAGGCGCGAACTTGATCGGGGGTGCATCTACCCCCATGCAACAGGTCATGAAACGGGTGCTTATCGTGATAACGCTCTGCGCCGATCTGGCGTAGCCGGGCTTCGAAATCAGCGTGAGACTGTGTCATGGTACGATTTCCATTCCGTCTTGACCAATGATCCAGCCGGCGGCTTCGGCGGTGCGGCGTTCTTGAGAATCTGGCCGTAGAACGGGGTTTGTATTGTTCATGTGGACGAAGACCTTTTTTGCAACGTCCAAATCGGTAAAGGCGCTGATCGACCCATCATTACCGAACATCGACATATGGCCCATACGTTTTCCAGTTTTCTTTCCCAATCCGGCTTGAATCATCTCCTCATCTTGCCAGAGTGTCCCATCGAAAAAGACCAATCCCGCGCCTTTCAACCGCTCGCGCAGATCGTCATTCAATGTAGCGCAACCCGGGATATAAAAGGCATCCTTGCCCTTGGTGCTAAGATGCACCCCGACTGTCTGTTCACCCATCATTTCGGTGTCGACATTTTCACCCTCAAGATAAAGTGGGACTTTTCCCGGTACAGGGAAAAGCTCGGCCATAAGGTCGGGAGCGATCTCGACAGTTTGATCCAGAGAGATCGTCCGTCGTGTCACAACAGAAGTGTTGAGGGCAGCAAAGATCGGGTTCTGGTCCAGTACTTCGTGGATGCCGGCCGTGGCGTAGATTGTGAAGGGCTGCATCTCACGCAGTGTCAAAAGCCCAGCAACGTGGTCGATATCACCATTTGTCAGAAGAACTGATCGCAACGGCAATTCGCGCAAACCTGTAGGATGCAGATCCGAGCAATCGACGAATTGCTGACGAATGTCGGGTGAAGCATTGAGCACTGCCCAGTCTAAACCGTTGGCTGTAAATGCTACCGAAGATTGGGTTTGTGGTGGGATTTTGCCCAAGCGGGCCAAGTTGCAGTTATTGCAACCGCAGTTCCATTGGGGCAGACCACCGCCAGCAGCTGCCCCAAGAATTCGGGCGCGGAAATTCATCAAAGCCTCCGCGCTATTTCATGATCAGAAAAGTACGCCGTCGTCGCCGCCGTCTGGTCCATACATGTTGATTTCCATACCGCATTCGATTTCGCGGAGTGTAGGTTTGGTCCAAGCCATTGTTGCGCTCCTTTGAGTTTTGATTCCATCAACTGGGATACTCCTAGTATTTTCGAATCTTTCATGGGGGTCAAAACTTATAATCTAAGAAAAAATAAAAATCTCAATATTACAATGTTTTACGTTATTTCTGGTGGCGTGCCATCCAAAGTAAAACCACGGTTTCTGAGAGTTTTGATGTCGAACCCGAAATCACCTAAGGGATCGAGCTTCTTGCGCAGATACCCGACATAGACATCAACCACGTTTTCCGAACTCGCGCCCTCGCCCGCCCACAGGGATTGAAACAGATCGGAACGGGAAAGCACATCGCCTGGATGACTTGCCAATTGATGCAGAAGTGCAAACTCGCGTTCAGTCAGCGTAACCTGTCGCATGGCGTTTGAAACTGTCCAACTGGCAGCTTCGATCCGGCTGCATGAATCCGGGCGGGCGCGACGTTCCTGAACCTTCAGCCGGGCTACAAGTTCGTCAAAGGAAAAGGGTTTGACGATGTAATCATCGGCACCTGCCTCCAACCCGTTCGCGCGGTCCTCCACCTCGGATAGGGCGCTGAGCATCAGGATTGGAATGGTGATGCCAGACTTGCGTACGTCACGAACAAGATCAATCCCGCTATCTGCTCCGATCATGACATCGACGATTGCTGCGCTTAGCCCTTCTTGACGAAATTGTTCCATAGCGGCATCCGGGTGGTTTTTGCTGACCGTGTCATAGCCATGTAGTGCCAAGCCACGCGCAAGTGCCGAGGTGATCTCGGGATCATCATCGACAATCAGGATGCGCGGGGAAGTTTCAGTCATTGTCAAAGGTTAGTCCTGCGCCAATGGGATGCAAACCGTGACTTTGGTACCGGGTGCATCGCCCAGCTTGTCATCATCGCTCAAGGGACTTTTTATCGAGATGGTGCCATTTTGCTGGTCGACAACCCATTTGGCCAGCGCCAATCCGATCCCGAATCCTTCGGATTTGGCAGAACTGTCTCCTTGTTGAAACCTTTCAAAGATTTTCGCTTGGGCAGCGGGGGCAATACCGGGGCCGTTATCGGCGATTGAGACACAGGCGCAGCTTTCATGTGCTTCACAACTGATGGATAGCCGGCCACCGGACCGGGCGTGTCGGATCGCATTCTGGATCAACCCTGTCAGTACCTGCCTGATCCAATTTTTGTCGCCGATCACCTGCATTGTTGATTGTGGTGAGTGGCTTACTTCAAGATTGGCGTTACAAAGTTCGGCGTTGGTGTCGGAAAGCGCTTGGTTCACAATTTCAGTCAGGTCGAAGGGCTCGGATTCCAGAGCGAGTTGCCCGGATTCTGACCTGGCGATACGCAGCAAATCATCTATGCGCCGGTTCAGACGCAAAGCACGGTTCTGTATAGTTTCAAAAGATGTTTTAGCGTTTTGCGTACCTTTAAGCCCCAATTGCGTTTCCATCAGGATTACGGTCAGTGGCGTGCGCAATTCATGGCTGATGTCGGCAAAGAACCGGCGCCTGTCCTCGTCGATTTTTGCCAGGGATGCGTTCGCTTGATGCAGAGCCTCGGTTCGTTCAGAGATGGTGTCATTCAGTTTTGCCCATTCCTGATCCACCTCGTCTTTGCGAGTGGCCAGCGCATGGGTCATGCGATTTGTCTCTCCAAACAAGCGGCCGATTTCATCATGCTGGTTATCAGGTAGCGTAACAGTGAAATCCCCCTGACCGATTTGGCGCGCGGCAGCTTGTAGCTGATCTAAACGACGAAATTGTGGGCGGATCAAAAGCAAATAGAAAGAGACCAAGAGCAATAAAGTCACTACCGAAATAGCCATCGCCATAGATGTAAGTGATCGCCGCAATTCGGCTACACTGGCGATGATCTTGTCCCGGGCGCGCACTTCATCGGTGATAACAGCGTTTAGCAGCGGATCGAACCCGATTGAGAACGTGTCGATAAACCCTACCAGTTTTTCGCGATTTGTTGTGTCGGCCAGAAAGCCGTTGCGGCTTGATTCGAACAACGCTTCCATTCGGGCGATGCCAATACTTTGGGTTGCGCGGCGCGATTGTTCGTCAATGCCCAGGGCACGCGCTTCCTCAACGGCGGTTTCAAGATCTGAACGAATTCGGGCGAAGGTGTTCCGAATATTGTCAGACAGATTGTTTAACCGGGACGCGCGCGCCTCCGGGGGCAAGCCAGATTGAATGGCTTCGGCTGCAACAACGATAAAGCTGGAAATTTGCGTCGATAAAACGGCGTAGCGATCAATGCGGCGTTCCGCAGCAAGGGTGGCGTTAATTCGTGCCGATAGCTTGTCGCTGCCAAACACCGTCATGCCAGCAGCCATTAACGCCACCAATCCCAACAGCCCGGCACCAAAGCCGAATTTTAGTTTCAAAGAGGCCTTGGCAGGAAACATTACGCGCCTTTCGCAACGCCGGGAAAGAAGAGTGAACCGGATCGGTAAGCCTTGGAAACTGTAGCTTTTTTGTATCGCTACCAGCAAGCGAAGCCAGCGATACCAGAATAATTAACCGCTATTTGCTATGTTTGATGACTAAGATCTAAGTCTTAGAAGAGGTGAAAACCTATGATCGAGTTGATTTTCCTTGCCTGTCTTGGCGCCCCGCCTGAAAATTGTGAAGAACGCAGTTTGGTTTACACAGATGTTTCACCAGTGGCGTGCCTTATGGGTGCACAACCGGAATTGGCCCGATGGGTCAGCACGCATCCCCGTTGGCGCGTCGCCCGCTGGCGCTGTGCCTATGTCCGTCAGGACCAGAAAGACGCGTGAGATTACCAGTCTCTTTCTGCAATCCTCGGACCTCACTCTCGACGGTTGTTTTTTCTGAAGTATTTCGTTCAGTTTTTAACTCTTAGCCGTCCGCAGGTTTACGTCGGCGTGAGAGCCCTCGTGCAGGATCATACCCAATAAGCGAAAGCAGAAAAAACACCGCGAAGCTTCCCAGCACCCAGAGAAAGGCCGATGCGTTGAAACTCTGATATAGCGCGAAGCGGATCAACTCGACAGCATGGGTAAAGGGGTTAAGCGCGCAGATATCACGCAGCAGATCTGAACTTTCCGCCATTTTCCAAAGTGGGTAGAGCGCGGAGGACAGAAAGAACATCGGGAAGATGACAAAATTCATTACACCGGCGAAATTCTCAAGTTGCTTGATCGTAGATGAAATCAACAGCCCCAGTGCACCCAGCATCAGACCTGTCAGGAAAAGTGTTGGCAGGAGGTAGAGATACCCCATCAGCGGCAATGCGATGCCAAACCCCGCGGCCAGCGCCAGGAACACATAGACTTGCAGGATTGACACCGCGACCCCGGCCAAAAGTTTGCACAACAGCAGCCACCATCGAGGCAAAGGCGAAGTAAGGAGCAACCGCATGGAGCCCATTTCTTGATCATAGACCAGCGACAGCGATGACTGCATGCCATTGAACAGTTGGATCATCCCGCAAAGGCCGGGCACAATATAGACTTCATAGGTGATGTAAGTCTCATATGGAGGGATGATCGACACACCAAGCGCTGCACGAAACCCGGCTGCAAAAATTACCAGCCATACCAAAGGACGCACAAGGGCGGCCAGAAACCGGCTGCGCTGGTGCAGGAAACGCGAAGCTTCACGCAAGACGATGGCTGTCAGAGAGGTGAGATACGGTTTCATGCCTCCGCGTCCCCGCCGGTCATCTGGATAAAACGGTCGATCAAGGGTTCTCCGCTTGCGATGTTCTCTGATCGGTCATGGGCCAGGATACGTCCTTGATGCAGGATCACCACATCATCCTGCGGCTTGATTTCATCGACCAGATGGGTTGCCCAAAACACCGTCAGACCACCGTTGGCCAATTCATGTACATGATCCGTGATCGCTCGGCGGCTCGCAGTATCGAGACCGACGGTTGGTTCATCCAACATGAGTATCTCGGGGCCGTGAACCAACGCGCGGGCAATCTCCATCCGTCTGCGATGGCCACCGTTGAGAGCGCGGACTTTTTCCCTGGCCCTTTCACGCATGTCCAGCCGATCAAGGGCTGCATCTATACGGGTTTGCGCCATGCGCCCGGACAGCCCATGCAGGGCTGCAAAATAGCTCATGTTAAGGGCAACACTCATATCCAGATCCAGCGTCGGCTGCTGAAATACAACACCGATCTTGGAAAGGGCTGCCCGGGCCTCGCGGGACAGATCGTGCCCAGCCACAGTAATCCGCCCCTGACCTGTAACAAAAAGACGCGTCAGCAGGGAAAAGAGCGTCGATTTCCCCGCGCCGTTGGGTCCCAGCAACGCGGTAAAACGCCCCGGACACAGTTCGAATGAAACATCGTCAAGCGCCTGTTTCGCCCCGTAGCTATAGCTAACATGACTGACGTCCAGGGGGCTCATACGGCGCTACTGAATGGTGATTTCGACGCGCTGGCTTTCGCCTGATGATCCAGGAATGCGTAGGAAATAGCTGCCTGGCTTGATGGCGATGAATTCGATTTCCATCGTACCTTCATCATCGAATTCCAGGCTTTCGATTCCAAAGGGACGTATTTCGAGATCGTTGATGACAATTTCATTGATCCAGATTGCGCGAAAAAACCCTGAACCTTCAAGGGCCAGTTCACCGGAGCCATCCGAGACAATCTCGATCTCGTATCCTGTGCCCGATTTCAACATCAAGGGGGCATCGGACAAGGGTTTGCCGACGCTCAGCGTTATCTCGGGCAATTCTTCCATGTTGTTCGACGAAAGAATACCGGCAAACCCGAAATCATGGGCGGCGACGGGCAGCGCTGTCATAGCAACAAGGGCGGCCCCAAAGGCAATTCTTCTCATATCAGGTTCCTTTCTGTGTGATTAGATCAAGTGTGGCGGGCGAACCGCTCAGCGTATGAATGCGGGTGGCCAGGCGGGTTGCCTCGGCCTGGGAATGAGTGACGAATAGCGTCGCGGGCTTACAATCCGCGATCAACGTTTCGGTCAGCTCCAGCATGGCCGTGGCGGTGCCAGCGTCAAGTGATACGAAGGGCTCATCCATGACCAGAAAATCCGGCGCGCCGGCAAAGGCACGAGCCAGTGCAAGTCGCCGTTGTTGACCTAATGACAACTGGCCGGGGAAAAGGCCGGATTTGTCGGCGATGCCAACCCGTTCCAGCATCTCCGTTGCATTAGACTTCGACAAGTCAGGATGCAGCAGTGTAAGGTTCTGAATTACGCTGCGCCAAGGCAACAAAGTCGGTTCCTGAAAAACGATCGCCATATTGTCGGGCCGTACAACGGTCCCGTGATAGTCATCGTCGATCCCGGCGATGATCCGTAACAGGGTTGATTTCCCAATACCCGAAGGGCCTAGAATCGCGACGGTTTCGCCCTTTTCTATTGTGAGCGAGACTTTACCCAGAACCGGCGTTTCGCCGAAGGATTTGCACTGTACGTCCACCTTGATCATGACATCCGCCAGCGTCGCACACGCCATTCCCAGGGTTGGATGAAGAGCCACTCGACTGCCAACATGACCGCAATGAAGGACAGTGCATAAATCAGGACCATGCCCACATCGAACAATTGGAAATAAAGATGGATCTGGAAGCCGACACCGTTCGAACGGCCCAGAAATTCGACCACCAGCACGATTTTCCAAATCACGGCGAGGCCTGAGCGTGCGGCAGCGGCGATAAAGGGTGCGAGTTGTGGCAGTATTACATGACGAAAACTGGCAAAACGCGGCATACGATAGACCTTTGCCATGGCATCCAGATTCGGGTTGAGCGCCCGGGCGCCTTCGCGAATGACAGTGGTGACGTTTGGTATTTTGTTCAACGTGACGGCCACGATGGCCGCCGTCTCATTCAATCCGATCCAGAGATAACACAAGACAATCAGCACCAGCGCCGGGAGGTTCAGAAAAACCACCAGCCACGGATCAAGCCAACGATTGACCGACTGAGACCGTCCCATAATCAAGCCAAGTGCCAACCCGAGACCCATTGCCAATCCGAACGCCCAGATCACCCGGATCAGTGTTTGACCCAGATGAAATGGCAGCGTGCCGGTGCGCAGCTCCTCTAAAAAGGGCGTGATCAGCGCAAAAGGAGATGGCAGAATTTGTGGATCGGCCGTCAGTGCTGCGGAAATGACCCATAACGCCAGAAACCCCAGTAGTGAAATCGCCGGAACAACACCTCTCCCGGTCAGGGTTTGGGGACTATCTGACATCGGCAAAGAGGCCATCGGGCAATGTTGTGGCCCGCCCAACCAGTTTATCGCCGCCAAGTTCTGCCATCAGTGCAAGAAATTGCGCGGCATCAGCTTGGTCGACTGGTCCGTCAGTCGGAATACCAGCACGGAAATCGGCACGAAGCTGTTTGAATTGCGCGTCTGATTTGGCGTTCATCATTGTACGGATTTCTTCCCAGGCTGCATCATCGCGTGCCAGCAAATCTTTGGCATCGCGCGTCGCCTGATAGAATGCATGGGCCAGGCCAGGATTTTCGCGTAAAAAGCGTTCCTTGAAAATGTAGCCTACAAGCGGCGTCTCGGGGTTTAACCCCAAAGCGTGTGTGGCCTCCGAAACCGAGACGACCTCGCGCATGCCTTCTGCTTTCATTTTGGCGAGGAAGTGCCAGAAGTTAATCACACCGTCGGTCTCCCCACTTAGGCCGACCTTGAACATCAGGGGCGGCGCGCCGTAGACCTGTTCGGTTTCAGCAGACAGGTCAAATCCGTGCACCTGCGCAGCATAGGCCTGAAGGATAAGCCAGCTTTTGTCCAAGGGCCCACCAACAATGCCGAGGCTGCGACCTTTCAGATCTGGCAGAGATTGCACCGGGCTCTCCGCCGGCACCACCAGGCCTCCGGTCGCGCGGGAGTAAGGGATGAAGACATAGTCCTTGCCCGCCGCTCTTTGCCGGGCCGTCCATATCCAATCCGCCACGGCCAGATCAGCAGCATCGCCTTCCAAGGCTACGCGTGTTGCGCCGTTATCGGCATAGGGCTGAACCAGCAACTCGAACCCATTCGCACGATCAAATCCATTGTTCAGGATAGTTTGCAGTTCCCAGTTGACCGTCCCGATTTGCAAAACGGCGGCGCGTATTTTTGGGATATCTTCCGCAACTGCAGTGCCACCGCCAAGCAGCAGCCAAAGGAGGGCTAGAAGATGTATGAGCTGGCGCTTCATACCAACCCTCTAATCTGGTGTAACAACAACACCCCAGGGCTGTTGTCCGACCTGAACCGACTTGATGGCTTTTTTGGAGTCGACATCAATGATCGTCACGTCGTTGGAATTTCCGTTGGTGGTGATCAGGTATTTCTGATCGGGTGTAAACGCCAGTTGCCAGACCCGCTGACCGGTGATGATGTAATCCTCGACCTCGTTGGTTTCCGCGTCGATGACCGCGACGCGGTTGGCGGGGCCAAGCGCCACGAATAGTGTTTTGGCATCGGCAGTGATCTTGGCACCCACCGGCTGTAACCATTCAGGCAGAACGCCTGGCACTTCAAAGGTGATCTTGTGGGACAGGTTTGGCGTGCCGTCTTCGGCGATATCAATCACGCTGACCGTACCACCGATTTCCGAGGTCACGTAAAGCGTTGATCCATCATCGGAATATTGCGCATAGCGCGGGCGCTGATCGACCAGAATATTGTGTTTGATCTGATAGTCAGACGTGTCAATGAAATGCGCCATGTTCGTTGTCTCAGAGGTATTCACCACGAATTGCGCATTGGGGCTTATGCCCATGCCCTCGGGTTCGACACCAACGGGCACTTCGGCCAGAACCGTGTGGCTTGCGGTGTCGACAACCGTGACAAGGTTATCGTCCTCGTTGGCGATATATAGCGGATTGCCGCTGGGATGCAGAATGAAAAGCTCTGGGTCGGGGCCCGAGGGCAGCGTATAGAGTTCCTGATAAGTTTCGGTGTCGAAAACTCGCACTGTATCGTCATCAGAGGCGCAGACATAAAGCAACTTGCCATCGGGGCTGACTGTTATCCCGCGCGGGCGATTGCCGGCGGGGAATTCTGTCAGTACCTCCCAGGTATCGCTGTCCAGAACCGTAACAGTGTTGCCCTTCTCGTTGCTGACAAACACCTTGTTGGCGGCGGCAGGGGTGGCAAGAAAAGCAGTCAGGCAAGTGGCAAGCAGCAGGTACTTCATTGGGGAACTCCTGTGTTTCAGGGTCGGGTGAATGCCGTGCAGTCGGATTCGGGGGCATCAAGGCCAAGTGTATCAAGCGGTGAGCGCTGGTGCAGAAAACCGTCTTGTGGTGAGACGCTGACGGTAATGCGACCATCGTAAAGCAGGACTGGTGTGCGCAACTGGCCATTCCAGTCGCGGAAGGTAACCTTCTGGCCCATGAAAGCCGCCAGTTCGAACGCATCGCTCAGGATATAGTCGCGCAGCGTATTCACATCACTCGACCCGGTGCGGGTCACGGCTTCGCCGACCACTCGAAGGCCCAGCCATGCCTGGTAATCTTCGGCGCGAACATAGCGACCTGTCAGCGCCTCGAACCTGCGTTGGAATTGGGTCGCGCCCCAGGCTTCGTGGGCCGGGTGCAGGCTGATTGGGCGGAGGCCCGCAGCCCCGAGGACCGGTCGTGGTGTCCAAAGGTGAAATGGCAGGTAAGGGGCAAAAACATCTGACGCGTCTGCGGCAATGACCACATCGTGTTTTGCGGCATTCTGTGTGAAAACAGGGATCTGACGCTGGACCAGAACATGCCCGGTATCAGTGCGCCGGGAACCGCCCGTATCCTCGAATTCTCTCTCCTCAACAATCTTTGCGCCAAACTTGATCGCTGCCCGGCGATATGCATCTGCCATAACCTGGTCTTCGGGATTGGAGCCGTGGATTAAAAACCAGCGGGGCCATTTTTTCCAAATGGTGAACTGTGCAATGGCATCGGCCTGCATCGCGTGCGACGGGACGACATGCAAGATATTACCCCGGCACATATCGCTACGCAGCGGCGTGTCCTGCGCCATGGCATTCAGGATCAGAACATCCGGCCCCGCCATATCAGCCAAGCGTAGCAGATCATTGGCATTGGCTAGAACAACGATGATCGTGTGGCCCGCGTCCAACAGCGCCTGAAAGGCGGTATCCGCCTGATCCGGTGGCGCCGTTATGTTGTCGACCTCGTAGGTGTGCCCCAGAAACTGACCCGTGGTCAGGTTATCTTCATTGGCCAGGGATGCACCGGCAAACCCCAAATCGTCCGGTTTGGCCTCGAAGCGTGAAATCGGCGCGACCTCGGGATAGTCAATGCGGAATATGGCGCTGCGGATATCGGCGGCGCGTGCGGCAAAGCTGCTGCAAAGGACCAGCAGGCAAGCCGTTAGCAAGATCACGATCCGATGCAAAATCCCCTCCTGTCCTGCCGATTTTTCTATGGCATCTGGGCAAGTGTGCCAGAGCGGTCAGGCCGCTCAAACATAGACTTTTGGCGCATTGCAGGAATGGCTGCAATCCTTACGATCATGACATGATTGAATTCGCGGAAATAGCGTTGATTTCATAAGCAAATGTACTGCTGACGAATGTGGCTGCGCCAAGCCTTGGAAAATAACGCTGTCAACATATGAGGACCCCATGCGACATCTGAAATTTCTTTTGATGATTGTCGGGCTTGTACTGCCTGTGATGTCGATGGCGCATGGGCCGACACGACAGAAGGTCACGGTGACAACCGAAGTTGCTGCCGCCCCGGCAGATGTCTGGGCTGTAATCGGCAATTTTCAGGACATGAGCTGGCATCCGGCGGTGCATTCCTCGACGGGCGAAGGTGGCAATGACATCGACGCCACCCGCGTGCTGACCCTTGGGGAGGAGGGCGGGCCCACCATCTCGGAAGTGCTGTATAAGTTCAGCGATGAGAAGATGAGCTATTCCTACCGGATCACAGATGTCCTGGTCGAGGTGTTGCCGGTGACAAATTATTCCTCGCATCTCACGGTCAAACCGCTTGATAGCGGTGGGTCGCTGATCGAATGGCGCGGAGCCTTCTATCGCGGATATCCCAATAACGACCCGCCGCCAGAACTGAATGATGAGGCAGCAATTGCCGCGGTGACCGGCGTGTATCAGGCGGGGCTTGATGCGCTAACCGAACGCTTTGGTGGAACGAATTAAGCTCATCCTTCTGGGGCTTCTCCCTGCCCTCGTCGCCACTTCGGTGGTGGCGGGGGATTTTGCATTCGTGACCAATCAGAATAGCGAAGAAGTCAGTGTACTGGACCTGCAAGCCCGGGTCGAAGTGGCGCGGATTTCGGTGCCGGGACAACCTGCCGGCGTGGCGGTTGATGGCGCCGGACATTTCTTTACCGTCTCGCCGGGCAGCAAGGTCGTGCGTAAGTATGATGCCGGAAATGGTAATGTTTTAAAGGCGACTATGCTGGATGGCGGGCCGATTGGCATTGCGCTGGACGCTGAAGAGAACAGGCTTTTCGTGTCGGATTGGTACAATGCGCGTATCTGGGTACTGAACTCAGATACGCTGGACCTTCAAGGTACTCTTGGAACCGGAGCGGCGCCAGCGGGGCTTGCGATCTCGCCGGATGGCGGATTGCTGGTTTCGGCTGATCGGGATGCTGATCAGATCTCGGTATTCGATCTTGATGACCTTATGTTGCGGCACCGGCTTGGGGTGGGCACGCGCCCGTTCGGGCTGGGCTTTGCCCCGGATGGCCGGCTGTTTGTTGGCAATGTCGGATCGGACGATGTGACAGTGCTTGATCCTGCTGCGGGAAAGTTGCTTGCGACGGTGGCGGTTGGGGCGCGGCCCTATGGTGTGGCGTTTGCCCAAGGGCGGGCGTTTGTGACCAACCAATATGCCGACACGGTCAGTGTGATCGACCTTGAAACATTGGCGCCCGTGGCGACCATCGACGTGGGTGAATACCCCGAGGGAATTGACATAACCAGTGACAGACAAACCGTAATTGTGGCAAACTGGTTCTCCAATACGGTCAGCCTGATTGACGCCACGAAACTGGAAGTCACGGGTGAGATTGGCACGGGCGATGGACCCCGTGCGTTTGGAAAATTTGTAGCGCGAAGGAACTGATGATGATCCGTTTGGCCCTTTCCTCTTTGCTTTTGCTGGCGGGTGCCCTGCCCGTTCATGCGGCCGAACCCAGCTGGCCTGATCTGGCGGATGCCCTCTATGACGGGCGTGAATTACAGGACGGAACGCGCCTGATCGCGATTGATGCGCCTTACCGGACACGCGATGATGCGCGTACGCAGATCGCGGCCCAGATCGAGGCGCCCGAGGGCCGAATGCTGGGGAATGTGCAGGTGATCCTGGATGAAAATCCGATGCCCCTGTCGGCGGTCTTTACCTTTGATGAGCCGCAGAAACGGTTCTTCTTTGACGTCACGATGCGGGTCAATGGGCCGACGCCGCTGCATGTGGTGGCCGAGACCACCGACGGACAGCTATTTGTGGCCGAGACCTTTGTGAAAACCTCGGGTCAGGGCGCGTGCGCCGCCCCGCCGGGTACGGATCCGGCAGAGGCATTGGCGACGCTGGGCAACATGACCATCGGGATCGAGGGGAATGCGCAGACCGCATCGGCATCGGCCAAGCTGGGGGCTTTGCTGGCCCGTGAAAAACAGGTCGATCTGGATATCAGCCATCCCAGCCATTCGGGCATGCAGATGGATCAGATCACGCTGTTGTTCATCCCGATGCGCTATGTCGGTGAGCTGGATATCGAGCTGGACGGGGGCGGATATGTGGATGTGACGGGCAGTATTTCGCTGTCGGAAAATCCGCGCATCAGCATGTCGGTCCCGCGCAAGACCCATTCGGTGGATGTGACCATGACCGACACGGATGGCACGGTTACCCACGCGCATAAAACGCTGGAAGCGCACTGAAACCGTGATTTGCCGCGTGAGGGTGGCGAATCATGGTTGACGGGCTGAAATCACACGAAAAGCAAAATCGGTATAACGTCGGTATTTTGTCGGTATTACGTCGGTGCGGAGATCGGTAAATGGCCGGGTTAACAAGGCGAGCGCCTTGAGTTCGGGTTAATCGCCGCCGGGACGACGACACGCCGACCGCCAATTCCTGTGACGCGAGCTAGGTGCGCGCGCCTCAGGGTTCGGGCTCGGCCTCGATCACTTCGGTCGGGTAATCGAAAAACGTCCAGCCGTCGGTGCCTTCGGGCAGCCAGTAGACTTGGGTGTAGCCATATTCCAGTGCGCGTTTGGCGGCGTTCCATGACATCCAGCATTCTTCGAGACAAAAGAGCAGGACCGGGTGATCCCTGTCGCCACCCGTGGCCTTTGTCAGGCCGCGCTGGAAATAGTCATGGGTAATCTCGGCCAGTGCGCCGTAGCCCACATTGGGCAGCCAGATCGAGCCGGGGATCGAATGGCGCGGCTTTTCGCGCCAGATCGTGCCCTCGGGCAGGTTCTTGGGTTTGGGCGGCCGGGGGAGGACGTCGATAAAGGCGATCTCACCGGTTTGCCACAGCTCATGCGCTTTCTCGGAATCCACCACGGTGCCCCCGGCCAGCGTTTCAGGGACCGGGCCACGGTAATGATCCATGCGATATTCGTCTGGTTCAACCTCCTGCGCGATGGCGGCAAATGCGGAAAGGGCAAGGGCCGCCGTCAAAGCCGCCGCGCGGATCATTTGGTCGCGTCCAGCAAACCTGTCCCCATATTATCCAGAAGGGGAACGCCCGCGTCGATCAGCACCGCGTTGATCTCATCCTGGTTGCGGCGGATCAGCGAATTGAGCTTGCGCTGCCAGACCTTTTCACCTTGCCGGACGCCCATCGTGATGCGGAAAAACAGGCGCGGTGGCAGGGTTTCCGACAGCAGCGGCGTAACCTTGAGGTTCGGGTAATCCTTCTTGACCAGCGGACCGGCGAGCGGCCCCCAGATGATCGCCGCGTCGGTCACACCTGCCGAAAGATCGTCCAGCATGTCGATCACCGGCGATTCGTGGCGGCGATCCACCACGAGATTATAGGGTTTGGCAGAGGTCAGCAGGCCGTTGCGCGCCATATGCGTCGCCGGGGGACTGCCAGCTATGATGCCGATATCGTGCTCTTTGAGGGTGGGATCCGACAGGGTCGTGACATCCGCCAACGGGCCATCCCGGGGCACGACAAGCGTGTAGGCGGAGGTGAAATAATGATTGGTGTTCAGCACCATTTCGTGACCCTGCGCATAGCCCATGACGACATCGCATTTATTGGCGCGCAGCGTGTTGCGGATGAACCCGGTGGCCATTGGATACCAGGTATAGGACACGGGTTTTTCCAGCTTGGCGGCGATCAGTTCGGCCAACTGGTTTTCATAGCCCTGCCCCTTGTCATCGGACATCGGGAAATTGGCCGGATCGGCACAGACGCGCAGTGCGTTCTTCGACACCAGGTCGGATGTCTGGGCAAAGGAAGGCCCTGCTGTCAGCATCGACAACAGGGCCACCAGTGTCAGATTGGCCAGTGAGTCAGCCCAGGCACGCATTCTCGTCCTCGCGAATGACGTCTGATTTTTTCTCTTTCTTGCCCGGACGGCCACGGGGGATCGCATCCGTACCGCGGGCCTTGAGATAGACATAGATATCGTTGAGGTAGCACATGACATTGGGGTTATCGCCAAAGGCCGGCATTACCGACTGATGCGATGCGTCGATTTTCTGACGGCCATTCACGACCACATCGTAGAAGTCGTAATAATCCATGTCGATCGCCGAGACCTTGAGGGCCGGTGCATAGGTCGAGCCTTCGCCCTCGGGGCCGTGGCAGACGTGGCATTCGGAGTGATAGCGCCGGAAGCCGGAATAGCTGGGCCAGTCGATGGTGCCGTCTTCGGCGACATTGTAGGTGGGAACGTCGTCTTCGGTGAAATAGCGACCGTCCTCTTCATATGCGACCGCGATGTTGTCGGGCGTATCGTCCTGCGCGAGGGCAACGGATGCCGTTGCGGCGAGAAGGCTGGCGCCAAGAAGGCTTGCAATCGGTTTCATACTTGTCCTCTGGTTCTTATCAGACAGATTGGCACGGGTGTTGCCCCGTGCCAATCCGCAGTTTCTTGCGTTGTCGCCGATCAGTTCGGCAGGGCAAACACGGTCAGCTGACCGCCCAGTGCGGTATAGTCGCTGAGGGCTGCATAGCCGCCCACGGCACCCAGACCGTCATTCGGGTTGGTCAGGCCAGCCGCAAGGCCGATCCCGGCCCAGCCGCCAACACCCGACAGGATGCCGACATACTGTTTGCCGCCGTGGCTGTAGGTCATCACGTTACCGATGATGCCCGAGGGTGTCTTGAACTTGTAAAGTTCTTCACCCGTTTCGGCGTTGACCGCCTTCAGATACCCTTCGAGGGTGCCGTAGAAGACGATATCGCCCGCTGTTGCCAGCGCACCGGACCAGACCGAGAACTGCTCGGGCAGCGACCACTTGATTTCACCTGCGATGTTGTCCCAGGCGATGAAGTTGCCCATGCCGCCGTGGCTGTCTGGCGCCGGGTACATCGACAGTGTCGCGCCCACATAGGGTTGACCCGCAGTATAGCTGACGCGGAACGGCTCGTAATCCATGCAGACATGGTTGGTCGGCACGTAGAACAGCTGTGTTTCCGGCGAATAGGCTGCCGGTTGCTGGTCTTTGGAGCCAAGTGCGGCCGGGCAGATACCGGTCGAGTTCACGTCTTCGCCGTTCTGCTCGGTCGAGTACTGAGCCACCACGGCCGGACGACCGTAGGTTTCAGACTCGGGGTCCATGTCAACACCGGTGGTCCAGTTCACGACCGGGTCGAAGGGTTCGGCCACGAGAAGTTCACCGGTCACGCGGTCCATGGTGTAGCCCAGGCCGTTCCGGTCGAAATGGGTCAGAAGCTTGCGCATCTCGCCATCGATTTCCTGTTCGGTCAGGATCATCTCGTTGATACCGTCATAATCCCACTCGTCATGCGGGGTCATCTGGTAGAACCATTTCGCCATGCCGGTATCGGCATCACGCGCCATGATTGTCATCGACCAACGGTTGTCTCCCGGGCGCTGGGCCGGGTTCCAGGTGGACGGGTTGCCGGTGCCGTAATAGACGAGGTTTTCCTCGGCATCATAGGAATACCAGCCCCAGGTGGTGCCGCCGCCGATCATCCACTGATCGCCTTCCCATGTGTTGGTACCTGAATCCGCGCCAACCGGTTTGCCCAGATGTGTCGTGGTTTCGGGATCGACAAGAATATCGCTGTCCGGACCCATCGAATAGGCACGCCAGGCCAGGCTGCCATCGGCCATGTTATAGGCGGTCACGCTGCCGCGCACGCCGAACTCACCGCCCGAGATACCGACGATGACCTTGTCATTGACCGGCAGCACCGTGGCTGTGTTGGTTTCACCCTTGGACGGGTCGCCGTTCACGACGGACCATTCGACCGCACCGGTATCGGCATTGAGCGCCACGACGGTGGTATCGGCCTGATGCAGGAAGATCTTGCCATCGGCATAGGCCACACCGCGGTTCACGGTGTCACAGCACATCACCGGAATGACATCCGGATCCTGCTTGGGCTCGTATTTCCACTTGATCTTGCCGTCATTGGCCAGATCCAGCGCGTAGACGATGTTGGGGAACGGTGTATGCAGATACATCGTGTCGCCGATCACCAGCGGTGAGCCTTCATGGCCGCGCAGAACGCCGGTCGAGAAGGTCCAGGCCACTTGCAGGTCGCCCACATTGTCCTTGTTGATCTGTTCCAGCTGCGAGAAGCGCTGGTTCTTGTAATCCCCGGTCTGGATAGCCCATTGATCCGGGTTACTGATTTCACCCATCAACGCCTCATTCGCGCTGGACCAACTGGCCGCGCATAAGGCGATGGTGGATGTCAAAGCGAGTAGCTTTTTCATGTTCAACTCCCTAGTTGATGGTTCGCCTGCCTGTGCCGCCACAATCGTAAAGTGCGATTTTTATAGTGGCGACCGGCTGGCCTGAATTGGACCCGGCGCTATTGTCTTTCCTCCCGACGGGTCGGTATTTGCGTTTCCTTTTCAAACTCCTCCTCTTCTGTATTTCTGCGTCGTCCCCCGGGGGGACGAAAACGTGGTGGTGGTGTTCCTTATTGTTGTGTGCGCCACAATCTTTCGGCGTGCCATTCAACATGGTCCCGCGCAAAAGTTGTAACAAAGTAGTAGCTGTGGTCATAACCCGGTTGCATGCGTACCAGCCCCGGCTGGCGCTTTTTCGCCATGACGGATGCCAGCGATTCCGGTTTCAGCAAGTCGAGAAACTGATCCTGCGATCCCTGATCAATCAGGATGTCGTCTTTCCATCCGTATTCTTCCAACAGGATCGAGGAATCGTAGCAGGACCAGGCGGATTCGTCGTCGCCCAGATAGGCGCTGAGCTGTTTGCGGCCCCAATCGGATTGGGTGGGGTTGGTGATCGGTGCAAAGGCCGAGACGGAATCAAAGATTTCCGGATTGCGCAGGGCGATGGTCAGGGCGCCGTGGCCGCCCATCGAATGCCCGGTGATGCCGTGCCGGTTGCTGATCGGAAAATGATCGCCGATGGTGGCGCGCAGTTCCGAGACGACATAATCATACATCCGGTAATTCGTGCGCCAAGGATCGCGGGTGGCATTGACATAAAACCCAGCGCCCTGCCCCAGATCATACGCCTGATCGTCGGCAATACCCTCGCCACGTGGGGATGTGTCGGGGAATATCAGCGCGATACCATGATCAGATGCATGTTCCTGAAAGCCGCCCTTGGTCATGACGTTTTCGTGGGTGCAGGTCAGGCCGCTGAGGTACCACAGGGCCGGTACCGGTCCTTCTTCGGCCTGGGGGGGGAGGTAAACCGCAAAGGTCATTTCGACACCGCAGGTATTGGAGGGATGTGTGCAGACTGATTGCACCCCACCGAAACACCTGTTTTGCGAAACGACCTCCAGCTCCATCAGTAGACCACCACGCTTCGAATGCTTTCGCCGGCATGCATCATGTCGAAGCCTTTATTGATGTCGTCGAGGTCGAGAATATGGGTGATCATCGGATCGATCTCGATCTTGCCGTCCATGTACCAGTCGACGATCTTGGGCACATCGGTACGACCGCGCGCGCCGCCAAACGCCGTGCCGCGCCAGCTGCGTCCGGTGACAAGCTGGAACGGCCGCGTCGAGATCTCGGCGCCCGCCGGTGCCACGCCGATGATGATGCTTTCGCCCCAACCCTTATGCGCCGCCTCCAGCGCCGTGCGCATCACGCCCACGTTGCCTGTGGCATCAAAGGTGTAATCCGCACCGCCGCCGGTCAGTTCGACCAGATGCGCCACCAGATCACCGTCGACCTTCGACGGATTGACGAAATCGGTCATGCCGAAACGGGTTGCCATCTCGACCTTGCCGTCGTTGAGATCAACGCCGACGATCTGATCCGCACCGGCCAATCGCAGGCCCTGGATGACGTTCAAACCAATGCCGCCCAGGCCGAACACGATGCCCCTGGAGCCGATCTCGACCTTGGCGGTGTTGATCACCGCGCCGATGCCGGTGGTGACGCCGCAGCCGATGTAGCAGATCTTGTCAAAGGGCGCGTCCTTGCGGACCTTGGCCAGCGCAATCTCGGGCAGCACGGTGTGATTGGAAAAGGTCGAACAGCCCATGTAGTGCAGGATCGGTGTGCCATCGAGCAGCGAGAAACGTGAGGTGCCATCGGGCATGACGCCCTTGCCCTGCGTTTCGCGGATCGACTGACACAGGTTGGTTTTCGGGTTCAGGCAATATTCGCAGGTCCGGCATTCCGGCGTGTAGAGCGGGATCACATGATCGCCCACTTCCAGCGAGGTCACGCCTTCACCCACCTCAATCACAACGCCCGCGCCCTCATGGCCCAGAATGGCCGGGAAAATGCCTTCGGGGTCGTCGCCGGACCGGGTGAATTCATCCGTATGGCACAGGCCTGTCGCCTTGATCTCGACCAAGACCTCACCGGCCTTCGGACCATCGAGGTTCACCTCCATGATCTCCATCGGCTTGCCCGCTTCCAGAGCAACTGCCGCTCTTGTGCGCATTTGTTTCTTCCCCCCTAAGGCGAGTCCCGGTTCATCAAGTGGAAAGTATAAATGGGTCCCGATACCGAACAATTGCGACCTTGGTTGGTATTGGGACAGATGGACATTGCCCCTCTCTCGGCTACACTTCGGCTTATGAAAAATGCGTTTTGTTCCCATGCCCTGCTATTGTTGGCCGGATTGCTTCTGACCGGTCCGGCTACGCCCGTGGTGGCGGCTGATTTTTCGGACCCGACCTGGCCCTGTATTCAGCGCAAGGTTGAAAACCTGTCGACCGGCCTGATGTGGCCCCATCCGGCAGAACCGATCGAACTGGCGCCGGACCAGAAAGAGGCTGTGGACGAATTGGTGGGTCGACTGACCCTGCGCCGCATTGCGGTTGAAGAACTGACACCAAACGTCACCGCCTTTACGACGGCCTATGGGAATGACACTGCCCTGCTGGGCCATGTCTTTGCCGATACATTTGATAAGCTGTCCCAGACCCGTGGCAAGATCATTCGCGGTATCGAGGGCTATTCGCTGCAACAGATCGCGCTGGCGGAAAAGATCGACGCAACCCGTGCGCGGATGGATGACCTGATGACAGCCGAGAACCCCGATTTCGATCAGGTCGATGCGCTGGAGGAGCAACTGGACTGGGATGAGCGCATCTTTACCGATCGCGCCCAGTCGTTGACCTATGTTTGCGAAACCCCGGTGATCATCGAAAAGCGCCTGTTTGCCATCGCTCAGATGTTGCTGGCCGAGGTTGCGGAGTGAGGGCTATTCCCACTCAAGCTCGGTAAAGGCGACGGTGGCGTTGCGGGGGTTATAAGCCTCGAACAAGCGCCAATGCGGGGCCTCGGACGCGGCGATGGTTTCGATGGCATCGCCCAGTCGCTGCCCCTGATCAATCGCCGCGCGGGTATCGGCGGCCAGCACATCGAGATACCGCTGCAATGCCGTGGCACCCTGTGGCCAGTCCAGGATCGGCCCACCATGGCCGGGCACGATCTGGCGGACGGGCAGGTCGATCAGGTCCGACAGAACTGATTGCCACCCGATCAGTGACCCGTCCAGCGCGGGCGTGTGGTCGTCAAAGACCAGATCACCGGTAAAAAGAATGCCGGTTTGCGTGTCCAGCACCGTCAGATCGCTGCCGGTATGAGAACGCGGCCAGGCCTGCACCGACAGGGTCCGCCCGCCCAGATCAATCTGCGTCACGTCGTTGATCGGCAGATCGGTGGCGGCAGTCTCGGTGCCGATGAAACGGTCGGGGCCAATCAGGATCGAGAGGCTTTCAAAGTAATTCTCGCGCCGGTCGGCCAGCGCCCGGTCAAGCGCCCGATGCCCGACGATCTGTGCGCCCGCATCGGCAAAGACGCTGATGCCCAGCGCATGATCGGGATGCATGTGCGTTACAATCGCGTGGCTGACCGGCAGGTCGGTCCGGGCGCGGATCGCCCGCCAGACGCCTTCGCCCATCCAGCGGGCACTGCCGCCGTCGATCACCGCAACCGAGCTGTCGCCGATGATGAAGCCCAGGTTTGAGACGTCACCTGCATTTTCGAAATCCGGCTCTGCCACCTTTCCCAGGTGGACGAAGAGGCCCGGCGCGGCCTCGGTGAAGTCGAGCGTATTCCCGGTTGGCTGGCAGCTGGGTGTTCCGCTGGCGGTCAGGCCGGTGAATAGAGTTGAGATGTCAGGTGGGCTGTCCTGCAACCGCTGTTCGCACCCGGTCCTGTCTGCCGCTTCATAGCCGGGCAACAACACCGGGCGGCAGGTGTCACCTGTGGCCAGACACAGGGTGAGAATGGCTTCGAACACGCGCTGTACCTCTTCTTGCTGAGTGATCAGAAACCTGCACAGTGACGCGCCTGTGTTCCAGACCGACCAATGGCCTAGTGTATTTTTGGCGGTTTTATGTCATATTCAGCGGCGAAAACGCCTGTGAACAGGAGGATTGTTGATGAGAATTGTCAAAGTTACGACCCTGGCTGCATTTCTGGCCAGCCCCGCCCTGGCGACCGATGCAACGCTGAAAAACCCGCTGGCAGATGGCGAAACCTGGCAGGATTTGCAGTTTGACATCATGGGAGAGGCCGAGATTGCCGATGGCAGCGGGGTGTTTGAGGTGGACGCGCCGTATCGTGCACATGATGCCGCGACCGTGCCGATTGTCATCACCCAGACCGACCCGGAGGCGAATATCACCTCGGCCAAGATCGTGATTGATGAAAACCCGGCCCCGCTGGCCGCAGACATGACATTCGGCCCGGCGATGGCGCCGCTGAACATGGAAGTTCGCGTCAGGGTCAACCAGTATTCCAACGTGCGCGTGATCGCGGATACCGATCAGGGGCAGTTGATGAATGGCCGTTTCGTGAAGGCATCGGGCGGGTGTTCGGCCCCGGCCTCGAAAGATCCCGAGCTGGCGCTGGCGGATATGGGCAAGATGCGGCTGAAGCATTTCGAAAGCGAAGCCAAGATGTCGGTGCCCCGGCGCGAGGCCCAGATCATGATCCGTCACCCCAACTATTCGGGCCTGCAGCGTGACCAGATCACCCAGCTTTTTATCGCTGCGCTCTTCATTGATGACCTGGCGGTCTATCAGGGAGAGGAACTGCTGTTCCGGATCGAAGGCGGGATTTCGATCAGCGAAAACCCGGTGTTCCGGTTCGAATATAACGACAACGGCGCGGATGCCCTGCGTGTGCGCGCGACCGATACCGAAGGCAATATATTTGAGCGCACAATGCCGAAGGGTGGCGAAACCTGATCAGGCCAATTCATCGGCCCGCATGGAGCCTTAGATCTTCTCGACCGTGAGATTGCCGTTGGTATAGACGCAGATGTCGGCAGCGATGGCCATGGCGGCGCGGGCGACCTCTTCGGCGGTCTTGTCACTGTCCATCATGCCTCGCGCGGCAGCCAGCGCGTAGTTGCCCCCCGAGCCGATCGCTGTCACGTCATGTTCGGGTTCCAGCACGTCGCCGGCACCGGTGATCACGTAAAGCTCGGCCCCGTCCGAGACGATCAGCATCGCTTCGAGCTTTTGCAGATACTTGTCGGTCCGCCAGTCCTTGGCCAGTTCCACGGATGCCCGCTGTAATTGGCCGGGGGTTGCTTCGAGCTTGGCCTCCAGCCGTTCGAGCAAAGTGAAGGCATCTGCAGTTGAACCGGCAAATCCCGCGACGATATCCGTGCCACCGGGGCTGAGCCTGCGAACCTTGCGGGCGGTGCCCTTGATCACGGTCTGGCCAAGGCTGACCTGTCCGTCACCGGCGATCACAACCTCGCCGCCTTTTTTAACGCCGATGATCGTGGTGCCGTGCCAGCCGGGGAATTCGTTGCTCATGGGGCCTCCGCATTTTGCTGGGCACTATATGGAAGGGGAAAGGCGCGGACGCAAGGGTGCGGCTTAACCCAGCAGGTCGCGGGCAATCTGTTCGAAGATCCGGGTGCCGATGGGGATCAGGTCGTCGGGAAAGTCATAGTTGGGGTTGTGCAATGGCGGTGTGTCCAGGCCTGCCCCCAGAAACAGCATGGCGGATTTGGCGGTCTGACCGAAGCGTCCGAAATCTTCGGACGGGCGCCAGGGCAGGCCGGTTTCGGTTTGCGGGATGCCAAGTGTGTCGAGGGCGGTGGCGATGATCCGGGTCGCGTCGAGGTCGTTTTCGCAATGGTGGAAAATGTCGTGAAACCGGTGGGACACAGTCAGATGATGTTGCGTGGCGGCCTGTTCCACCAAGGAAAGGGCAGAGCTGACAAGGGCGTCCATGTGATCATCGGTGAGAGTGCGCAGGGTGGCATAGATCGTGGCCTCGCCTGGTGCGATGCCAAATGCAGGCTCGCCCATCGTTGCATGTGTGACGGTGACGAGACTGAAGTCGGGATCTTTTGTGCCGCCCTGGCTAAGGGCGCTGAGCGCGGGCATGACCTTGGCAAGTGCCGGCATGGGTGAGGTGCCGGTTTCGGGTTGCGAGGCATGGGCGGGCGTGCCGGCGAAAATAATCTCAAGCCCACGCGAAGCACAGCAGACCGGGCCGGATTTCAACGCGACATGGCCAAGCGTCAATCCCGGTTCATTGTGCAGCGAAAAGGCGTAATCGGGGGTGATCCCGGCGAAATCCGGATCGGCGATGACAGCCGCTGCCCCGGCGCCGGTTTCCTCGGCCGGTTGAAACAGCAGAATGACGCGGCCGCTGGCCGGGCGTTGCCTTGCCAGACGACGCGCAAGCCCGGTCAGGATTGTCATATGCCCATCATGGCCGCAGAGATGCCCTTTGCCGTCGATGGACGAACGATAGGGGCTATCCCGAACCTCATGGGTCGGAAGTGCATCAAGCTCGCAGCGGAACAGGATGGTTGGGCCGGGTGCGACGCCGTTGAAAGTGGCTGCAATGCCCTGACCGCCGAGATTGGTGATCACGTTGTCAGTTGCGAGGTCAGACAGCGCGGTGCGTATGCGCCTTGCTGTCTCGCGTTCCTCGCCTGAGACCTCGGGGTGGCGGTGGAGGAGATGGCGAAACGCTGTTAGCTCGGCAATGTCGGAATTCGTGAGGCTCATGCGGGATGTCTATGAGGTGACGGTTGCTTTCGCAATCAGCGGGGCCATCTGCGCAGTCGGCTGAAAGCTGCCAATCGGGGAAAAATCATGCGCCGCTTTCTACATACGGGTGCGAATTGATTCGCTTCAACCGGGAATAGTTTGCCGGGAAATGACGAAATCGGGCTCAAAAATCTCGCCTTAAGCGCGAAAATACTCAACTAAAGCGCGTGAAAGGTGAAAGTTTTTAATAAATTTGCAAGAAATTTCGGATGAAACTTGAAATGTGGCGAAAATTTGCCGATATTGTGGTTCGTGGTTGGGCTTGGTTCTGAGCAGCGGTTCATTCAAGAGCGTTTGATCAGAATAGTGACCGGGTCTGAGTGGCCTTATTCGGGTCGGGCAAAATGTTAGCCCATGTGGTGAGTTTTTCGGTTCCAGAATACGAGGGCGTCCTGTTTGGGCGCCCTCTTCTTTTTTGGCATTTTGGTTTTGCCATGTCCATCAGGAGACCGGGTGGGCGAATCTGTAAAAGGCCTGTTTTGCGCTTTTTTTGCCCTTTACCACGCCGCGGAACCAGTGATTTTCCAGGTGGACAACAATGTGGAACGGTCCCTGCCGATCTCTGGCAAGGTCAATGATATACGTGTAAGTATATGATTTTAATATATTTAGATGGATTTTGAAGCCTGACCTTGCCGTGCCGTCCTGCTCGCGGTCGATAACAGACGCGTGAGTGCGCCCAAAGTTCCTAATTTACCGTGGAAATTTGGACTCAACCACAGTAGTATCCGCGCTTGAACCCTGTCTGTCGTAATAGCCAACTTTTTGAAAATACGGGCTAAACCTGTTTGTAACCTAGTTTGTGGGGCGCGAGATTCTTTATGAGCATTACCAGTCATCACTCCGAAGTCACACGATCCAGCAACGGATTTTTCCATTTGGGAATTTTCTGGCTGATTGTCGCGACCATTGCCGCCGGTTTCTTTTTCTGGGACGGCATCGCGGAATTGCTGAAAGCGTGGAAGCTGCCTGAATACAGTCACGGACCGCTGATTCCGGTTCTGTCGGGGCTGTTGTTCCTGCGCCAGCTCAAGACCGTGCCAATAAATGATGGGCCGGTCAGTGATCGTTGGCCGGGTGTTGTGCTGCTGATCATCGCGGTTGCGCTGGGCTTTGCCGGAAACATGATCGAGATCCGGGACATCGTGGCCTATGCGTTGATCCTCTGGGTCGGGGCGATCCTGCTGATCAGTTTTGGGTGGAAAACCGGCAAGCATTTCTGGCCGCCGGTCGTGCATCTGGTCTATATGCTGCCGCTGCCTGCGGCGCTGTATTACGGCGTGTCGACCTATCTGCAGGGCATTTCATCTGAGCTGGGTGTTTACTTCCTGCAATTGTTGCGCGTGCCCGTCTATCTGGAAGGCAATATTATCGACCTTGGGGTCTATAAGCTTCAGGTGGCCGAGGCCTGTTCGGGACTGCGGTATCTGTTCCCGATCCTCAGCTTCTCATATATTTTCGCAGTGCTTTACCAGGGTCCGATGTGGCACAAGGCGGTGCTGCTGGTGTCGGCTGCGCCGATCACCGTGTTCATGAATTCAGTTCGGATCGCGATTGCCGGTATCATCGTCAACAATTACGGGCTGAGCCATCTAGAAGGTTTCTCGCATTTCTTCGAGGGTTGGGTGATTTTCGTCAGCTGCGTTCTGATCCTGTTTGCGCTGGCCTGGGTGATGGTCAAGCTGCGTCGGGATCGGATTGGTCTGATCCAGGCGCTTGATCTGGACACTGATGGTCTGGGCACGCAGGCGAAACGCATTCTGCTGATCCGTCCGTCGCGGGCGCTGATCACGGCGGCGGCTGTCGTGTCGGTCCTGGCGGTTGCATGGCATTCGGTCCCGAAGCGCGACGCGGTCACGATTGATCGCGATCCCTTTGTACTGTTCCCCGCGCAAGCCGGAGACTGGACAACAGGGCGCCAGATTTCGCTGGACCCCGAGATTGAAAAAATCCTGCGTGCGCATGACTACCTGTCGCTGAGCATGCGCAAACCCACCGTCGAAGAACCGGTTGAGCTGTTCATCGCCTGGTATGAGAACCAGAATCAGGGCGGTGTGCATTCGCCTGAATTCTGCCTGCCCGGCGCGGGTTGGGAAATTGCCAAGCTGGAGCAGATCGAAGCCACGCCCGCCACGGGATATGGCGAACCGTTCTCGCTGAATCGGGCGGTTGTTCAGAAGGGCGTGAACCGGATGCTTGTCTATTACTGGTACGAGCAGCAGGGTGAGCGCACGGCGTCGATGTTCAATGCCAAGCTGCAACTGATGATGGGCACGCTGACCAACGGCCGGAATGACAGCGCTATCGTGCGGTTGATCACCGATATCGGTCCAAAGGAATCCATTGCCGATGTCGACGCGAGACTGCAGGACAGCATGCAAAGTGTTCTAACCAAACTCCCGAGATTTATACCAGGAATTTAAATCTTTCGCCCCCCAACCTTTGATTTTTTAGGTGTTGGGGGGTTTGATTATAAGCTGAAGATGTCGACTGTGACGGTTGCTTTAGAGAGCATGCCGTTTTCGTCTGCGACCCAGTAGTCGAAGCTGTCGATGCCGTACACGTTCTGGTGGGGTTCGTAGA
>NZ_CANLER010000003.1 GCF_947489715.1 uncultured Roseovarius sp.
ACGGTCCAAACACAGCAAGTTACGGAAGTCTTGCAAAGCAGTCATTCCGGAGCCACCGTTCAACGGCAGCTTCGTCCACACAGTCGACATTTCGCCACATCACGCTCTGGTGATCGAGCCACCTCTTACCCTTGGAAATCCCGCACCCGCGCGCCATCTTAGGGGCAAGCACAAAGCGCGAGAGGAACACCATGCCCTACACCAAAGACGCCGATGCCATTGCCCGCCTGAACCCGGAACAGTTCCGCGTCACGCAGCAATCGGGCACTGAACGCCCGGGCACCGGCGAATATCTCGATAACAAACAGCCGGGGATCTATGTCGATATTGTCTCGGGCGAGCCGCTTTTTGCCTCGTCCGACAAATACGAAAGCGGCTGTGGCTGGCCCAGCTTCACCAAACCGATTGAACCCGCCCATATCAACGAACTGCGCGACATGACCCACGGCATGGTCCGAACCGAGGTACGCTCGGCCCACGGCGACAGCCACCTGGGTCATGTCTTTCCCGACGGTCCGCGTGACCGGGGCGGGCTGCGCTATTGCATCAACTCTGCCAGCCTGCGCTTTGTCCATCGCGATGACATGGAGGCCGAGGGCTATGGCGATTACCTGAACCAAGTGGAGGACATTTCATGACTGAACGTGCCGTTCTGGCCGGGGGGTGCTTCTGGGGCATGCAGGACCTCATTCGCAAACTGCCCGGCGTCACCGCCACCCGCGTCGGTTATACCGGCGGTGACGTGCCCAACGCCACCTATCGCAACCACGGCACCCATGCCGAGGGCATCGAAATCATGTTCGAGCCGGACAAGATCAGCTATCGCGAATTGCTCGAATTCTTCTTTCAGATTCACGACCCGACGACGGAAAACCGGCAGGGCAACGATCGTGGCCTATCCTATCGCTCGGCGATCTATTATGTGGACGACGCACAAAAAGCGGTTGCCGAAGATACCATTGCCGATGTCAACGCCAGCGGTCTCTGGCCCGGTCGCGTCGTGACCGAACTGCAACCCGTAAGCGATTTCTGGGAGGCCGAGCCCGAGCATCAGGATTACCTGCAACGCATCCCAAACGGCTATACCTGCCATTTCATCCGCCCCGGCTGGCGCCTGCCGAAACGCGACGCGGCCGAGTAACGCGCGGCGATGCAGCCCGGATCGCTCAACCAGCCCGCGCCAGAATTGCGGGTGGATACCTGGATCGACGGGTCCGGTCAGCCGATGGGAAAGCCCCTTCGGCTGGCCGATCTGGGCGGCGGGTTCAAGGTGATATACTGCTTTCAGCACTGGTGCCCGGGATGCCATTCTCATGGATTTCCAACGCTACAGATGCTGGTCAAGGCGTTGTCGGGCAAGGGGTTCGGCTTTGCGGTGATCCAGTCGGTGTTCGAAGGGTTCGACGAAAACACCGCCGACAAGCTGCGCCCGACGCAGGAACGCTACGGGTTGGACATCCCGTTTGGCCATGATGTGCAACCCGACGGCGCGGGGCTTTCAAGTTTCATGCAGGATTACCAGACTGGAGGCACCCCGTGGTTCACCGTGATCGACCCTGAAGGCCGCGTGATATACGCCGATTTTCACCTCGATCCGGCGCGTTTCCTTGGCGCACTCGGCCAGGGCGCACCCGGCCAATGGGCCTGATACGGATCGGCCTTGGCGGCGGCTGCCACTGGTGTACCGAGGCGGTTTTCGCCGCGCTGCGTGGCGTTGCCCGCGTTGATCAGGGCTTTATCCGCGCCCCTGCACCCGACGATCGCTGGTCCGAAGCGGTGATCGCCCATTTCGATCCCGCCGACATCCCGCTGGCTGCGTTGATCGAGGTGCACCTGCGCACCCATGCCAGCACATCGAACCACAAGATGCGCGGAAAATACCGCAGCGCGATCTATGCGTTTGACAAAGAACAGGCCCGACACTCACAGGCTATCCTGTCGGATTTGCAACCGGGATTTGATGAACCACTTGTTACCCGCGTGCTGCAGTTCGATGGTTTCGAACTCTCCGATGATCGGTTCCGGAACTACCATGAAAGAAACGCCGGCGGCCCGTTCTGTACCCGCTATATCGACCCCAAACTGGATCTTCTGCGCGCAGAATTTTCTGACCTGTTGAGCAGGGATATCCACCCCGCCCAGATCGGCTAATCCGTCATCAATCCGACCTGCGCCGAGGTAAATCCCAAGATCTGCACATCCTCGGGCGCGTCGCCCGCCACCTCGGAGAAACTCTTGCCCGCCACCAGCAACCCATCGCTTAACACACCTGCCAGCGATGCCGCCGGGCCGATCACATAGGTTACGTCCGGCGCCAGGTGCAGATCCTTCACCCCCGGCATCAATCCGTTGCCAAGCGTGGTCACGGACCTGCCCGGCGCGATCAGGATCACCGCGCGCCCCCGGGCCGCTGAAGCCATATCCGACAACGCGCCCAGCGAAACCCCCGTCACACCAACGTTCAGGGATGTGGCCCCCGCCGCCCCGTTCGACAGCGCCCAGCTTTCGCGCGCAGAACTGGCAATCGGCCCCATGACGACGATCACTAACCGGTCGACCTCCCCTGCGCCAAGCGCCGCTTCGATCCGCTGCGCCGCAAGCCGCATGTTTCCCGAAGATCGGTTCTTGGGCTGCACCACTTCGAACCCGGCCTCTCGCAAAGGCCCGGCGAAATCGGCTGAAATGGTGGCAGTCTCGTTTCTGAGCGTTGCAATCTGGCCGATATCGCCCAGCACCAACGCCATATCACCGGCCAGCGCCATCTGGGGCCAGAACGCCAGCCCTCCGATCAACGTCAAGATCCGCATGGCGCTCCCCCGCAGCTTGGATGCTCAATCGTAGCTGCGCTGATCTTCTATCACTTTGCCATCATTGGGAAGACTGCCGCGCGCCACAATCTCGATCTTGCCCTTCAGCTTCAGCGCCTCGGCCACCGATCCGGCATAGGCATCCGGCTCTCCGCCATCGGCCTCGATCTGCACCGTCATCACATCGCGCTCACCCTCGCGACTGGCAATGACCCGGGCGCGGCTGATCTCGTCATGGCGCGCCACCAGTGCCGCCACCTGTTCGGGGCGCACGAACATGCCCTTGATCTTGGTGGTCTGATCGGCACGGCCCATCCACCCCTTGATCCGGCTATTGGTGCGGCCACAGGGGCTCGGCCCATCCATCAGCGCACTCAGATCACCGGTGGCAAACCGGATCAGCGGATAATCTGGGTTGAGCGTGGTCACAACCACCTCGCCCACATCACCGGGCGCGACCGGATCGCCGGTGCCCGGTGTCACGATCTCGACAATCACACCTTCATCGACGATCAAGCCTTCCTGCGCCGGGCTTTCATACGCGATGTTGCCCAGATCGGCAGTGGCATAGCATTGCAGACAGGCGATCCCACGATCCGCATATTCCTGCCGCAGGGACGGGAACAATGCACCGCCCCCCACCGCCGCCTTGGTGATACCCAGATGCAGTCCCATCTCGTCGGCCTTGTCCAGAATGGCCTTTAGGTAATCAGGCGTGCCCGCATAGGCTGTCGTGCCCACATCCGCCGCCGCCCGCGCCTGCAATTCCGTCTGCCCCGTACCAGCGGGCAGCACCGTGGCCCCCACGGCCCGCGCACCGTTTTCGAAAATCATGCCTGCTGGCGTCAGGTGATAGCCAAAACAATTCTGCACGATATCCCCTGCCCCCACACCACAGGCATGCAGAAAGCGACCCATGCGCCACCAGTCATGACCATCACCACCAGGCTCATAGATCGGTCCCGGTGACTGGAAGACATGGGCGAAGCCATGAGCCGGGCGTGTGGTCAGGCCACCAAAGGGCGCAGCCTCGCCCTGTGCACGGCCCATATCGGATTTGCGCAGCACCGGCAGAGCCGCCAGATCCGCCACCGATCGCACCGCACCCGCATCAACCGCCGCCAGCGCATCACCATATCCGGGCAGGTCTTGTGCCCGGGCAATCTGTTGCGGCAACGCACCGGCCAACGCCGTTGCGCGGACTTCGGAATCACGGGTTTCTAGATCATCAAAATACTGGGACATCGGCCATCCTTTGCCGGTCGCGTGGGGCGCGACAGGTTGACATGTTGATTGGAATCGCAGCTTCAGGCAAATAACGGCATACATTTGTATACCGCGCGAATTTCCGAGTGACTGCACAGAGGAATTTATCATGACCGACCCGCACAGCACGACCGCCATCAGCGATGCCGAGCTTGATCAGCGCATCAGTTTTCATGACGACTTGCAGGCAATGGAGGCCGACTTTTCCGACTTTCACTTTGACAGCTCTGAGATCGTGAACCGGATGTATGACCGGCTTGAGGCGCGCATCGCCGCCACCGAAGAGGAAAAGTGGTTTTTCCTCGTCAACCTCAACGGCACCCGCATCGACCCCGCCGCCTGGACCGCCTATTCGCGTCGAGGCAAGGCCCTGAACATGGCGCATTCCATGGGGTCGGTCCGGTTTGACGCCTCCGACGTGACCCGCCGCCAGATCGAACGCGCCGCCAACACCGAGGCGTTTGATCCAAACCTCTTTTCCGACCGCGACGCCGCCATTGCCCGCCTCGGCGAAATTCCCTCGACGCGGCGCAAGAAACTGGTGCTTGAACGCAATTACGAATTGTCGGATTTTGTCCGCCGGGTGACGTTTAACCCCGAGCGCGTGATCATGGACGTGGATTTTTCCCACTTCACCTTTCACCATTCGCGCGATGTGAACGATTTTTACGACTATCTCGAAGAGATGATCAAAGAAAGTGACCGGCGCTGGTTCTTTCTGGTCAATATGAACGGCTGCCAGATCCTGCCTGGAGCGTGGATTCAATACGCCCATCGCGGCAAACGCCTGAACGAGGCGGGATCGCTGGGCTCGGTCCGCTATGCGGCGGGGTCCGAGACCGAGGCCGACATCCGCCTGCGTGCCGAAACCGCCGGCTTTCGTCCCAACATCCGCAACACCCGCGAAGAGGCGCTGGCACTGATCGAGGAAATGCGCGCGGATTATCTTAAGGAATGATCCCGAAAAAATTTCGTGATACGACGCCCCAAACGGGAGGGGCGAATGGCCTATCACATGTTTTTCGGGTTCAATCTGGCGCCCGGCACCACGGTCGACGCCGCAGAGGAGGCGTTGCGCGCCTTCTCCGACCGGATGATCGCGGCGAACAGGCTGGTATCGACCACTCCCATCGCCCGGCGGCACCGCCATCCGGTTCTGGATACGGCCCAATGTATCAATCTCGATTACTTCGTCACCATGACCTTTCGCGATCGCATGCAGGCCAACGCATCGGTCAAGCAAATCTACGGACGTTCCGAGCCCACCGACAGCCTGCACAACACCGTCATCGGCCTTCTGACCGATGCCGTTTTCCTCTGCGTTGAAAGCCCGCATTAACCGCGTTCCTCAGCTCAGCCACCGCTTGCGGCGACGATAGGACCGCACATCGCGGAAGCTTTTGCGCCCCTCATCCGACATGCCCAGATAGAATTCCTTCACATCCGGGTTCTCGCGCAGGTCGGCGGCGGGTCCGTCCATCACCACGCGGCCAGATTCCAGAATATAGCCGTAATGGGCAAAGCGCAGGGCAACGTTTGTGTTCTGTTCGGCCAGAAGGAATGTATATCCTTCTTCCTCATTCAGCGACTTCACGATGTTGAAGATCTGCTCAACCAGTTGCGGTGCCAGTCCCATACTGGGTTCATCCAGCAGGATCGTTTCTGGGCGGCTCATCAGCGCGCGACCAATCGCCACCATCTGCTGCTCCCCGCCCGAGGTATACCCCGCCTGGGATTTCCGCCGCTCTTTCAGCCGCGGGAAATACTCATAGACCATATTCAGATCGGCATCGATTTCGCCCCGGCTGGACCCGCGCGTGTAGGCTCCGGTCAGCAGGTTTTCCTCGACGGTCAGATGTTCAAAACAATGGCGGCCTTCCATGACCTGGATGACGCCTTTCTTGACCAGGTCGGACGGCACCAGATCCTGCACGCGTTCGCCACGATAGGTAATCGCGCCCTTGGTGACCTCGCCGCGTTCCGATTTCAGCAGGTTCGAAATGGCCTTCAGCGTGGTGGTCTTGCCCGCGCCATTGCCACCCAATAGCGCCGTGATACCCCCTTTGGGCACCTTCAGGCTGACGCCTTTCAATACCAGGATCACATGGTTGTAGATCACCTCGATATTGTTGACCTCAAGCAAGGTCTCCTGGTTTTCCATGGCATCCATCATGGTGCTTCTCCGTTGCAATCCGCGCGCAGCCAAGGTTCCCAAGGCGCGCCCTGGCTTCTTCTTGGCAAAAATACTCAAATTCCCCCGGCCACGCGCGTTGCGTCGCGGCCGAGGGGAAGGTCACATCAGCAACCGGCCTCGATGCCGTTCTCCGCCGCAAAGGCACTGCTGTCTTCTTCGACCAGCGGCATGATCACATCCTGATCCGACTGGAAATATTCGGTGATCAGTTTGAACTCACCAGCTGCCGCATCCCATTGCGACACGGCGCCAAAGCCATTGCCCCCGTGGTTTTCACAGCTCACCTTGAATTCGGGGCCAAAACCCGGCAGACCGATCCCTGCCATCTTGGCTTCTGTCATCTCAAGGTTTTCCATACCGTCGCGCATCTGGGCCGAGGTGATGGCCGCTGTACCGTGCATTTCCTGCGCGGTCTTGATCGCTTCCGCCGCCAGCATCGCGGCATACATGCCACGGTTATAAAGCACCGTGCCTACCTGATCACCCGCACCGGCAGCCTTGCCCGCGTCAACTACATGCTTCTGGATGTCAGCATAGACCGGATAATCCGAGCCCAGGTTGTGGAAGGTCAGCGCCTTGTACCCATTGGCCTTGTCGCCCGCAGCTTTCACGTCATTCTCGGAACCTGACCACCAGATGCCGATGAAGTTCTCCATCGGGAAACGAATGTTCACAGCTTCCTGGATGGCAACCTGGTTCATCACGCCCCAGCCCCACATCAGCACATAGTCAGGCTTCTCGCGGCGGATTTGCAGCCATTGCGATTTCTGCTCCTGACCGGGATGATCCACCGGCAACAGGCTCAGCTCGAAGCCATGCTTCTTCGCCAGTTCTTCCAATGTACGGATCGGCTCCTTGCCATAGGCCGAGTTGTGATAGACCAGCGCGATTTTCTTGCCGTTCACGTCTCCGCCGTTCTGATCCAGGATATGGGTGACCGCAAGGCTGGCACCGTCCCAGTAATTGGCCGGATAGTTGAAGACATATTTGAACACGGCACCGTTCTTGGCCGAGGTCCGGCCATAGCCCATCGTGTGCAGCGGGATGCCATCCGACGTTGCCTTCGGGATCAGCTGATAGGTGATCCCGGTCGACAGCGGCTGATAGACCAGCGCGCCTTCGCCCTTGGTCGCTTCATAGCATTCGACACCTTTCTCGGTGTTATAGCCGGTCTCGCACTCGACGATATTGACCATCTCACCGCCAATGCCGCCATCGCGTTCATTAAGCAGCGTGAAATAATCCTGATACCCGTCCGAGAACGGAATCCCGTTCGCCGCATAGGGCCCGGTCCGATAGCTGGTATCGACGATGGTCAGGTCGGCCAGCGCCGGCCCTGCTGCCATCATTGCCGCCACGGCGACTGTCATTAGTTTCATCTTCATCGGTTTAGTTCCTCCCTTTGGTTTTCTCCGATGTTACGTAGGGCGGGCAACCGCCCACCACACATTCCAAAGCCCCTCAATGCGGGAAGGGCCAAAGCCTCAGTTTCTCTTTCGCCACGCGCCACAGCTGCGCCAGCCCATGCGGCTCGGCAACCAGGAAGACGACGATCAGCGCCCCGACGATCATGAATTCCAGATGCGCCGCCAGATCCGTGGGCCAGCCCAGCGTGCCCACCAGCAGGTTTTTCAGCAGAACCGGCAACAGGACCAGAAACGCCGCCCCCGCAAAGCTGCCAAAGATCGACCCCAGCCCGCCAATGATGATCATGAAAAGCACAAGGAATGATTTCGTGATGCCGAACACCTCGCCCACCTCGACCGCGCCCAGATAGACCGAGAAAAACAGCGCTCCGGCGATGCCGACGAAAAACCCCGAAACCGCAAAGGCGCTCAACTTGGCCTTCAGTGGATTGACCCCGATGATCTCGGCGGCAATGTCCATATCACGAATGGCCATCCATTTGCGCCCCGCCATCCCGCGCGTCGTATTCCGGGCAATGATCGCACTGATGAACGTAAAGACCAGGCAGAACAGATATGCCGCCCAGGGTGCCGCCTCGGCACCGGTCACAGGCACGCCAAAAACCGTCCGCTCCGGTGCGTTGATCTGGCCCGATGCCGAGTAATTGTAGAACCAGCTCACCTTGTTAAAAAGCCATACAAGAAAGAACTGTGCCGCCAGCGTCGCCACCGCCAGATAGAACCCCTTGATCCGCAGGCTGGGCAACCCGAAGGCCACGCAAACCGCCGCCGTGATCCCACCAGACAGAATGATGTGAAAGAAAATGTTGATCTCGGGAAAGCCGGTCATCAGCTTGTAGCAGGCATAGGCCCCCACCGCCATGAACCCGCCGGTTCCAAGGCTCACCTGCCCGCAATATCCCACCAGGATGTTCAGCCCGATTGCCGCGATGGCATAGATCAGGAAGGGCAGGAAAACCGCGTTGACCCAATAATCGTTGATGATGAACGGAACCACGGCAAACGCCACCAGCAGCACGGCATAATAACGATACCGGTCGAACTTGATCGGGAATGTCTGGTTATCCTCGGTGTAGGATGTCTTGAAATCGCCTGCTTCACGATAGAACATCAGCTCTCTCCCAACATATTGGTTTGGTACCCTGTCGAAGGCGCCGGGCGGGCGGGTGTCGTGGCGCGCAGCGACACGCAGTCGCCCCGCACCGGCTGCTCAACGGATGCACCGTTCCCCATGCGGCCCAGCCGTTCAGCCGAAGCACGTGCAAGATGCGGCTTAAACCCTTTCAATGATCTTCTCCCCAAACAGTCCCTGTGGTCTGAAGACAAGGAAGATCAGCGCCAGCACATAGGCAAACCAGTTCTCGGTCGCGCCACCCACCAGCGGGCCGATGGCAAATTCAAACAGTTTCTCACCCACACCGATGATCAGCCCGCCCACGATGGCTCCGGGGATCGAAGTGAAACCACCCAGCATCAAGACAGGCAACGCCTTCAGCGCGATCAGCGACAGCGAAAACTGTACGCCCGACTTGGTGCCCCACATGATGCCCGCGACCAGTGCTACGAAACCCGCAACCGACCAGACCATGACCCAGATGAAATTCAGAGAAATACCAACAGACAGCGCCGCCTGGTGGTCATCCGCCACGGCGCGCATCGCACGACCCTGCTTGGTATATTGCGCAAAGATAACCAGCGCCGTCACCAGCAGCGCCGCCACGACCGTGGCCACGATATCCAGATTGTCGATGAAGAAACCGTAATCGAAGATATTGAACGTGCTTTCGTCGATCCAGGTATTGATCCCCTGCGGCAGCCCTACATCAAGTTTCTTGATGTCCGCCCCCCACATGATGTCCCCGAAACCCTCCAGGAAATAGGCCAGGCCGATTGTTGCCATGAACAGGATGATCGGTTCCTGGTTGACCAGATGCCGAAAGATCAGCTTGTTCACGACCCAGGCCAGCCCCACCATGACCGCCATAGTGAAAAGGATCGCCAGCAACGCTGGCACATGCCAGCCAAAATGATGGATCTCGGTGCCGAATATCGCGTTGATCAGATGCGCGAACGGTACCTGTCCCTCCATGATCCCGACCAGTGTCAGCGCCGAGAAAAGGGCCATCACGCCCTGCGCATAATTGAAAATCCCCGAGGCCTTGTAGATCAGCACAAAGCCAAGCGCCACGAGCGCATAGAGCACCCCAGCCATCAGCCCGTTGAGAAAGACCTCCATCGCGAAAACAAGTTGTTCAGGCATGTGTCAGGCCTCCGCATGTCCAGGTGGTTTTTTGTGATGCGGGGGTGGGCGGGCGGGACGCATCGCAAAAAACCATCCCCCGCACATTTACCGACGCAATACCGACGTAATACCGACGTAATACCGACGTGCCAAAATCAGTCATGGGCCACCCCCAGATAGGCGTCAATCACCGCCTGGTTGTTGCGCACCTCATCGGGCGTGCCATCGCCGATCTTCTTGCCGTAATCCATCACCACGACGCGGTCGGAAAGGTCCATCACCACGCCCATGTCATGCTCGATCAAGGCAATCGTGGTGCCAAATTCATCATTCACGTCCAGAACAAAGCGGCTCATGTCCTCTTTCTCTTCGACGTTCATCCCCGCCATCGGCTCATCCAGCAACAGGATAGACGGTTCCGCCGCCAGCGCCCGCGCCAGCTCGACGCGCTTTTTCAAACCATAGGGCAGACGTCCCACCGGGGTCTTGCGGATATGCTGAATTTCCAGAAAGTCGATAATCTTTTCAACAACTTCCCGGTTTTCAACTTCTTCCCGCTCAGCCTTCCCTTTCCAGATCGCCTGCGCCAGCATCCCCGCTTTCATCTGTCGGATGCGCCCGGTCATAACATTATCCAGCACGCTCATTCCCTCGAACAAGGCGATGTTCTGAAAGGTTCGGGCAATGCCCTGCCGCGCCACTTCATATGGCTTCATCGGCGGACGCTTGGCACCCTTGTACCAAACCTCACCCTCCTGCGGATTGTAAAACCCCGAGATCACGTTCAACATCGAGGACTTGCCCGCCCCGTTAGGTCCGATGATGGCGCGGATTTCCCCCTCACGAATATCGAAACTGATATCCTGAATTGCCACAACCCCCCCAAATCTCAGGGTAATATTCTTCATCTCCATCACCACCCCACCGATCTTGCGACCGTCTTCGGTGGTATAGCCTTCGCTTGCATCAAGCATGGCAATTTCCTCTCAATTCAGCGCCAGAATGGGACGGTGGGCGGGGCGATGCCCAACGGGCGAGCGTCGTCCGATCGTCCTTCATTCCGCAGCCACCTTCGCCCGTTCGACCGGGCTCACCGCAGCGTCGACAATCTTCAGCGTGGCACTGATCGACCCCTTGCGCCCATCCTCGTAAGTCACTTCAGTTGTTGTATAAATCTCGTCGGATCCATCATAGAGCGCCCCCAGAAGATCCTCGAACTTCTCCGAGATCACGCCCCGGCGCACTTTCCGCGTCCGCGTCATCTCGCCATCATCGGCATCCAGTTCCTTGTGCAACACCAGAAAGCGATGCACCTGGCAATGTGCCAGCATCGGATCATCTGCAAGGCTGCGGTTGACGTCCTCCACGTGGCTCTTGATCGTCTCCAGAACCTTGGGATGGCCTGCAAGCTCCTGGTACGAGGCGTAGCCGATATTGTTGCGCTCGGCCCAGTTACCCACCGCGTTGAGGTCAATATTGATGAAGGCCGTGCACTCCTCGCGCTGGTTGCCGAACAGAACCGCTTCGAGGATATTTGGGAAGAACTTCAGCTTGTTCTCGACGTATTTCGGCGCGAACATCGCGCCATCGGCCATCTTGCCAACATCCTTGGCCCGGTCGATGATGCGCAACTGCCCCGTTTCATCGTCAAAGAAACCAGCGTCGCCCGTCGCGACCCAGCCTTCTTCATCCTTGGTACTCTTGGTGCTTTCTTCGTTCTTGTAATAGTATTCGAACGTTCCGGGGCTGCGATAGAATACTTCGCCATTGTCCGCGATCTTGATCTCGACCCCGGGTGCTGGCACCCCCACAGTGTCACTGCGCACGCCACCATCAGGCTGCAACGTGATGAACACCGATGCTTCGGTCTGACCATAAAGCTGCTTCAGGTTGATCCCCAAAGAACGATAGAAATCAAAGATTTCCGGACCAATCGCCTCACCCGCGGTATAACCCACGCGCACCCGACCAAGCCCCAGTGTATCTTTCAGCGGGCCGTAGACCAGCAGATTGCCCAACCCGTATTTCAGCTTGTCCATAAAGCCGACCGGTTGCCCGTCCAGAATGGCCGGACCCACCTTTCGCGCATGTGCCATGAACTTATGGAACAACCATTGCTTGAAGCGGCCCGCGTCCTCCATCCGGATCATCACGTTGGTCAGCTGATTTTCAAACACCCGCGGCGGGGCAAAATAATAGGTCGGCCCGATCTCGCGCAGGTCATGCATCATCGTGTCGGCATTTTCCGGACAGTTCACGCAGAAGCCGGTCCAATAGGCCTGTCCGATCGAAAAGATAAAATCGCCAACCCAGGCCATCGGCAGATAGGCCAGCACCTCTTCGCCCGGCCCCAACGTGTCAAACTCCGAGGATGATTTCGACGCCTCGATGATATTGCGATTGCTCAGCACCACGCCCTTGGGTCTGCCGGTTGTGCCAGAGGTATAAAGCATCACGCAGATGGAAGAATAGTCCAGCTTCTCGCGCCGTGCTTTCAGGTCACCGATAAATTCTTCATGAGCCGCCCGGCCCTGCTCCTGCACATGCGAAAACTGATGCAGCTTGTGGTGGTCATATTTCCGCATTCCGCGCGGATCGATATAGATCATATGCTCGAACTGATGCAGCCCGTCCTGGATTTCGATCAGTTTGTCGACCTGCTCCTGATCCTCGACCACGGCAAAGCGCGCGCCGCAATGCTCCATCACATAGGCCATCTCTTCAGCAGCACTGTCCTGATAAAGTGGCACCGGAATTGCACCAACCGATTGCGCCGCCACAATGGCCCAATAAAAATAAGGGCGGTTGCGACCGATCACAGCGATGAAATCGCCCTCGTTCACTCCAAGGTTCAAAAACCCAAGCGCCAGCGCCTCGATTTCCTTTTCGGTATCGGACCAACTCCAGCTTTGCCAGATGCCGTATTCCTTCTCACGATAGGCAGCCTTGCTGCCAAACGCGCTGGCGTTACGTTGCAAAAGTGCCGGAATGGATGCGAATCCACCGGCCGCCTGGGGCGACTGTGCCAAATCTCTTTCCTCCCAAGTGCCCATTTGCCGGGCAGATGATCGCCTATGGGGCGATTCTTTCCGCCGCCAAGGGTGCGGGTTTAAGCATCGAGGTCAACTTTTTCCTGAACATTTCCCAATCCTTACGAATTGTAACAGGAGGACCAGAAGGCTTGACATAGCTCTTCCACACCCGGAAACGTTGAGGCCCATAAGAGCGTTCCGACAAAAGAGGAAAGGTGCGATGCAGATCGAATTCTGGTTAGAGTTCGCCTCGACCTACTCCTATCTCAGTGCGTTGCGCCTACCGACGCAGACCGCGAAAGCTGGTGTTTCGGTCCGCTGGCGCCCCTTCCTGTTGGGCCCTATCTTTGCCGCGCAGGGATGGAATACCTCACCGTTCAACATCTATGCCGCGAAGGGCACTTACATGTGGCGCGATATGGAGCGCCGTGCAGACAAACTGGGCCTTGGCTTCCAGCGCCCCGAACCGTTTCCGCAAAACAGCCTGCTGGCCGCCCGGGTGGCACAGGCCGCGCCCGAGGGGCAGGAAATGATCGCCTTCTGCCACAACGTTTACCTAGCGCAATTTTCTGAGAAGCTCGACATTTCCGACCCCAACGTAATTGCCGCATGTGCTGCATCGGCGGGGCTTGACGCGAAACTTTTGGATCAAGCCCAAACAAAAGACAACAAACTTGCGCTGCGCGCTTCGACCGAAGAAGCAATCAGGCAAGGCATTTTCGGTGCACCAAGCTTTGTCGTCGGGGATGCGTTGTTCTGGGGTGATGACCGGCTGGAAGACGCATTGGATTGGGCGGTGCAACATGGCTGATACCAACGCCATGACCATGGCCGGGCTGAACCTGATCCAACAAGCCCTATCGATATATGACAGCGATCTGAAGCTGGCCGTTTGCAACCGCCGCTTCCAGGAAATGTTCGACCTGCCTGACTATCTGGTCACTCCGGGTGCGGGTTTCGAAGACACGATCCGCTATCTGGCGGAACGCGGCGAACACGGCAACATTGACGATATCGACGCGTTCATCCGCATCCGCGTAGACCAAGCCCGAGCGTTTGAACCGCACTATATGGAACGTCCGCGCGCCAATGGTCAGATGATCAGTGTCGAAGGTTCGCCATTACCGCAGGGCGGCTGGGTCACCGTCTACACCGACATCACCCGCACCAAGCGGCAGGAAGATCTGCTGCGCGCCCGCTCCGAAGAACTTTCGGATCAATTGTCTGGATATTCAGAGGAACTAACCGCCACCAACCGCCAGCTTGAGGCGACGATCACCGCGCTAGAAGAGGCCAAACGCCAGCTAACTGCCTCCGAGGCGCGTACACGGCTTACGACCGAGATGATGCCCGCCCACATAGCCCATGTCGGCCCTGACCGGCGCTATACCTATTCAAACCGGCGGTTAAGCTCGGTCATGCCCGGCAGCCGGTCGGAACTCATCGGCCTGACCGTGGACGAGGCCATGGGCAGCGAGGCTTATCAGGCAATCCACACGAAACTGGAAGATGCCTTTGCAGGCTCGCCTTCGGTTTTTGAATTCACCCATCAGCCCAGTTCCCGCCGCATCCGCGCGGCCTTTACCCCGGATGGCACCCAAGGGGTCTATATTTTGTCGATGGATATCACCGAAGAGGCGCAGACCCGCGCTGCGTTGCAGCAGACTCGCAGGCGCGAGCTCGCTGCGCAGATGACCAGCGGACTGGCGCATGATTTCTCAAACCTGTTGACGATCATTCTTGGCATGCAGTCAAAATTGCAGCGGATGAACCTGCCCGACGACGCCGAAGAATTGATCACCGCGACACTTTCGGCGGCGCGTCGTGGCGGCAGCCTGCTCAATCGTATTGCCGACATGACCGGTCACCGTGAACATGCGCCAACCCCCACCGATCTGCCTGTTTTTCTAAGCGACCTTGAACCCTTGGCACGGTCCACTCTACCTGTCGGGGTCAATTTTCATGTCAATAACCTCGCCGGGGAAGGTGCGTATTTGCTTGATGCCGGGATGTTACAGGATTCGCTTCTCAATCTGGTGCTCAATGCCCGAGATGCCTGCGGAAGTACGGGCACGATCACCCTTAGCGTCAAGACCGTGAAGGACACTTGGCTGGAATTTATCGTATCTGACACCGGCCCCGGATTTTCCGATCCCGCACTTGCGCGCGCACTGGAGCCGTTTTTCACCACAAAAGGCGGCGAAGGATCGGGCTTGGGCCTTGGCATGGTCTACGACATGACAAAACTGGCTGGTGGACGGATCGATCTTGGAAACACCGAACACGGGGCACGCATCGCTCTGCAGTTACCACTACGTCCGGCCGGGTCGGCAATGCCGTCCGGCATGATCTTGCTGGTCGAGGACAGCCCGGATCTTCGCCTGACAATCCGTGACATGTTGCGCGATGCGGGCCATGCAGTTGTTGAGGCCGCCAGCGTAGCCGAAGCTTTGGCGCTGTTACCTGAACTGCCAGAGATATCGGCACTGTTATCCGATATCTCGCTTGAAGGGGACCAGACCGGGCTTGACCTGATGCAAAATCTGCCCCCAAATCACTGCCCGGCTTTTCTGATGACGTCGCTTCCCGCAGACGACCCTTTGCACATTAGCGCACTGAACCTGGCACCGGTATTGCGCAAGCCATTTACCGCCGCCCAGCTTTCTGCCTTTCTCAGCCAGGGAACACAGCCATGACTACACCACTTGTCACGATCCTGGACGATGAACCGGCCATTCGTACAATGCTGGCGGACGCGCTGGAAGATGCCGGATTTCGTACCCTCACCTTTGCCCGCGCGACCGAGTTCGAAGCCTCACTCAAATCCGTAACGCCGGATGTCTGCCTTGTGGATCTGTCGCTGCCCGACCGCGACGGGCTGACGCTGGTACATCGCTTGGCACTCGAACAGGGTGCAACAGTCATCATCATCTCGGGCCGCGCCCAGGTGCAGGACCGGGTGACCGGGCTGGAACTAGGTGCTGATGACTACATCATCAAACCGTTTGATCCGGCCGAGGTTGTGGCCCGCATCCGCGCCCGCCTGCGCCGCGACACGCCTGCGCGACACGCCGGAGACACGGCAAGTTTTGAGGGATGGATTGCCCATTTCGACCGCTACGTTCTGGAAGACGATCAGGGTCAGGAAACCCCGTTTTCCCATGCAGAGGGCGAGGTGCTGCGCCTGTTCCTCGATCGTCCCAAACGGCTGATTTCCCGGCAATCAATGCAGGAAACCCTTGGTGGTGTTGCTGGTGAAAGCTTTGACCGGGCGATGGATGTTCGCATCTCGCGCCTGCGCACCAAGTTGCGCGAAGACCCCAAGAACCCCCGCCTGATCAAGACGATCTATGGCGCGGGCTATATCTTTCTGGGGGATGTCAACTGGGGTTGATCGCGGCTAGCGCTTTGCATTCCGATCCAACGCGGCGGCAATGGCCTGCGGGATAGGCTGCCCGGTGCGTTCCGACGCAAACAGGTATTCGCCGGCGGGGTTAACTTCGAAAAACACATGCTCACCATCGGGTGTCAGGCGGAAATCTACCGCCCCGTATTTCAGCCCGAAATGCTGCATCAGTCGCATCAACCGGTCCGCCACATCATCCGGCAGTTCATAGGGCTGCACATCCGCGCTGCCCACTCCGGGCCGGTAGTCGACCTCGTATTGAGGATCGGATTTGAACGAGGTGGCAAAGATCTGATCATCCACAACGGTCACCCGGATATCCAAGGCCAGAGGGATGTATTCCTGCAAGATCACGGGTGCAAAGCGTACGCTGTCAATCAGCGCCATCTCCTCGGGGCCGATCTTGAGGGTTTCGCGCGGCGCCTGTGCGATGTTGCGAAACGCTTTGCGCACAACACCCTTGGCCGCATGGCGCTCGATAAAGGCGCGGGCCTCGTCCGGGCCGTTGGTGACCAGCGTTTCTGGAATGCGCAAACCCAATTGATGCGCGACCCGGTGCTGGACAACCTTGCGCAGCGCCATTTCGTCCGCAGTTGGGTGGTTCATCCAATAGCATGGCATCGCATACCAGAAACCCTGCACCGCTTCGGATGTCTCAGACATGGCAAACATATGCGCGGTCTCATCTGTAACCGCTGGATCTATGGTGAATGACCTAAGTCGCCGATGCCAGACCGCACCAACCGTATCAAGATCAATCCGTCTCCCCGATGGCGTATCGATCAGCAGTCGGTCGGCGTCCGCCCCCGCATAGGCATGCACGCTGGCCTCTTTAGGGATCGAGGCCAGGTCGAGGATTTCATAGTCAGATTTCAGATGCTGCGTGACTCGAGAAACATGGTCATTGTCGTGAAAGGAAATGATTAAAATCAACGGAAAGGTCCTTGAACTGGAATGGGGGCCGGCGACCAAGCCGCCGACCCAATTCTTGTCACAGGCCGGTCAACTCCCGCCGAGCTGCTGATATGCGGCCCAAACCTGTTGCCACGCTGCTTGACCTTGCGCATCCAACATGCCGCGCTGGTTCAATTCGGAATATTGTTGAAGGATCTGCGCGTAATGTGCCAGATGCTGTGTCCGGGCATCTTGCTGGTGCATCTGTCCGCCAAACGGCATTCCTGTACCCAAAACGAAGGGTACGTTGGGTTGCACGGGCTGAATTGGCTGTAAAGGCTGAAGCGGCTGAACAGTCGGCCCCCCAGGGAGCGTCGGGTTTTCGAAAATACCCTTATCCGGGATCGGGATGTCGCCCAGGATATTTTTGGGTCCGGGATCAAGACGCGGCGGCTTGCCAGGACCAGGATCGAAAGGTCCTTCCTTGATGATGTCCTTGATCGGTTCTTTGCCGGGGTCCTTGCCAAAGTCTTTGGGACTGTCTTTCGGCCCATCCTTTGGTCCGTCCTTTGGCGGTTCTTTCTGGATATCCTTGGGGAAATCCTTGCCAGGATCTTTGCCGATATCCTTGGGTCCGTCCTTCGGCCCATCTTTGGGGCCATCCTTGGGCGGTTCTTTGGTGACATCTTTCGGGAAATCCTTTGGTCCATCCTTGGGAAAATCCTTGGGCGGATCCTTGGGAAAGTCTTTCGGAGGATCCTTTGGGAAATCCTTGGGAGGGTCTTTGGGAATGTCTTTTGGCCCGTCCTTTGGAAAATCCTTGGGGCCGTCTTTCGGGAAGTCCTTGGGGAAATCCTTTGGTCCATCCTTGGGGAAGTCCTTGGGCGGATCTTTCGGAAAATCCTTTAGAGTATCCTTGGGCAGGTCCTTCGGATGATCCTTCGGCGGTATCTTCGGGCCGATATCGACACAGGGTATTGTGGTGCCGATGGCGCTGCGCGGCCCGTCAAGACACGCCTGCATCCGGGCAATCTGACCTTCAGTGAACATCACCATCGTGTCGTCATCGACATAGTCCATGTAGTTCATGAACATGTCGCCATTTGGCCCGTTCGAGCAGGTGACCGACGGGAAGGTCGGCTTGCCGGTATTCGGTCCTGCCTGATTGGGTGTATCGGCGATAAAGTCGGAGCCTGAGCAGCCGCCGCCATCATCGCCCCAGATATGCCGCAAGTTCAGCCAGTGACCGATCTCGTGAGTGGTGGTGCGCCCTTTGTCGAAGGGCGCAGCGGCGGTACCCGTCGTGCCAAATCCAGTATGAGTGCAAACGACACCATCAGTGGCCGCCGCCCCGCCGGGGAACTGGGCATAACCCAACAGGCCGCCCGACAATTGGCACACCCATATGTTCAGATAATCATCGCGCGGCCATGCGTCTATGCCACCCTGTGCGGTAAATTTTACATCGTCATTTGACCCGAACGAAGTCTTATTGGTCTCGGTCCTTGTTACACCATCGGTAGGTTTACCATCCGGATCGGTGGTGGCCAGTTTGAATTCGATCCGGGCATCCCCGGCGAGCGGTGCAAACGGTGCCGGAACATTTGAGATATCAGCATTTTTCTTGCGGAAGTCGCGGTTCAACACCTCAATCTGGCTATCGATCTGGGCCTGGCTGATATTCTGGGCCGCCGTCTTGTAGACAACGTGCACGACCACGGCAATTTGCGTACAGCCCGGTCGCATCATCGGCGACATCGACGCGCGGAAGGCATGCTCTTCGATACGCGTCAGGCGGCGGGCATATTCTGGATCGGTGTCCAGCATGCGCCGGTGCACCTCCATCGTGCCGCAACCGCGGTGTTTGGGGTTCTGGTCGTCGGCCATTTGGCTTTCTCCTTTTCGTCTAAATGAAATGCCGCGAAAAAAATGCGGAGGTCTTAAAATTCACGCCTGCGCCGGGATCAAACCGGAGCATAACTTGTCAAGGCGCACGTACCGGATAGGTCGTGCAGGAGTGATTTCGCGATTAAACAAGCCAGGCAATCCGACCTGGATCACTAACTGTTATCGCTTGCGCAGGATCAGCCGGGTGTTCTGCACATCTTCGATCTCATAATCGCCCTCCCAGCCGGGCACACGGATATGAAGCGTCTTGCCATCACGGAACCATCCGCCGGCCCCGGAACTCTCGGATCTATCAGTCGGGCCAGGAGCCTCAGCGCCAGCCTCTCCCTGATATCGCAGGTGTAATTGCCGACGTCCGCCGCGCGACGGCGGAATGTCCGGGCCTTGACGATAGAAAACGATCACGCCATCGCTGCCCTCTTCGGCAACCTCCACCCATTCGCCGGTTACATCCAGATTTTCGGCCATCCCTACATCCATTTCCACTCATGTTGCGACGCCCTTAGTATAACCCGGCATTCTGCGGGTAGGTATGTGGTGTGGCGACACCCATTTGCTGCATCAGTGCATCGTGTGCCGCGCGCGCGGATTGCCAGTTGCCATAGTCAGCGGATGAAAGCAGTCCATCACGCCAAAGCCGCGAATATTGAGCAAAAAGAGCTTGGTAGTGCAGCGCCAGTTCGCGCGCCGCCTGCGCCTCCTCTGCTGTAACCGGAGGCGTATCGGCGCCACCCCCACAGCCGCAATCGGCGGGTGGTTTGATCACCCCGGCCTCAGCCGCGATGAACCCGGCATTCATTCGCAGAATCGAAATGGCGAAATCAGCGTCGATCTTATCCAGAGTGTCGTCACCGGTGTGGATCGCGCTATTTGCACCATCCGCCCCTTCTATGGTCAGCACTGCCGGTATCCCCTCGTCGATGAAAGGCACATGATCGCTGGCAAAGGGGTTGAGGGACGTTTGAACCGTGAGTGTAGTAAATTGCGCCGCAGATGTCGCCAATCCATCGATCAGCGACTGGCTGAGCGTCGCGCCTTCAAGCAGCACGGCGGGCGGAGTGGCATTGACAGATCCGATCATGTCCATGTTCAGCACCGCCCGCGTGCGTGCCCGTTCGGCGGGGGGGAGGGACGCAACATATTGCGTACTGCCATGCAGGCCTTGTTCTTCTCCGCCGAACAAGATGAAGGTTAAATCATGGGCGAATTCGTGCCCCGAACATGCCGCCGCCAAGGTCAAAAGCCCTGCAGAGCCGCTTGCATTATCATCCGCTCCTGGGGCATCAGCCGACGCACCACCCGGATGATTGACTGAATCCAGATGCGCCACGACGATAATGTTCTCACGCGCAATGCCGCCGTTGCCCTGACGCTTGGCCACAACGTTTGCCGATGTCTTGCCGCCGGACAATGAAACGGTTTCGAGGCTAGTGCCATATCCCATGCCCGCTAACACACCATTGGCCCATCCCGCAGCTTCCATGTAATGTGAGCTGGTAGACAGCCGCGTCGGATACGATACCAGCTGCGAAATATAGCTTTCAAAAACGGATTTCTGCACGCCTGCCACAATGCCCGCTTCGGGTGTGTCGGTCGGTGCTTCGGTACGTTTTGGCACATATTCTTCAAAGACAACCTGATTTTCCTCAAGCGGCATGATGTGAAAACAAACATCCTTGCGCTTGGCCAGCTGCTTCGCCTTGGCCGGTGACATTGCGACGACTAGATAACGGCCCTTGTCATAAAGCACCTCGGCATCAGGGTTCTCCTGTTGAAACGTGCGCCCCTTCTGGACCACAAGATGCATGTCGCTTTTTCGCACGCTGCCCGCGTTTTGCCGGGCATTCCTCTTGTCGGCTGAAAACCGCGCGTCAACATCCGACCAGCGGTTGTTTGCAGCATAAGTCAACATGTCGGTTCCGAATCGAACCCACCAGCCGCCTGCCTTTTCAATGCTTTTCTTCGTGTCGTCGAAAGTCTTGTTATCAATATAGTAAGTAGAATATTTCATGAGAAAAACCTCAATAAATATCCTTCAATCATAGCACGTAAAACGTGACCTCTCAACTTATGGGTTATTTTCCACCATTCAGAGACAAAAGCCATTCCATAACAGGTTTCACATCTGCCCGCGCAATTCAGTTATAGATTTCAGGCACGTAAGCATTTGGGAGCGTCCACCATCGCCCCTTGAGATTACTCTACCCAAGGGGATGTCCTGGGTGGACGACGCGGTATAACAGTGTTCCAGTGCGTTCAATTCGACCGAAGATCAATTGGCAGACGCTGCCCAATCCCAGTACATTTCGCGCACCCGACGTGTGATCGGGCCAATCTGATAGCTGGTTTCATCAAAACCCGTCACCGGCGTAACTTTCATCATATTGCCCGACAAGAATACCTCGTCGGCATCATGATAATCCTCAAATGACATTACACATTCATGCACGGTCACACCATCTGCTCGCAGGTTTGCGATATGGCGCGCGCGTGTGATCCCCGCCAAAAATGTACCGTTTGGCACAGGTGTAAACACTTCTCCGTCTTTCACAGCAAAAGCGTTCGAGGTTGCAGACTCGGCCACGTTACCAAGCGCGTCGGCGACCAACGCGTTGCTGAAACCCTTTTTACGGGCCTCAGCCAACATGCGTGCATTGTTCGGGTAAAGACAGGCCGCCTTGGCATTCACCACTGCGTCTTCAAGCATTGGTCGGCGAAACCGTGTGCGCGTCAGGCTCGCGGCATCTTCCGGCGCCGCCATCGGGATTTCTTCTAGGCAGATGGCAAAACCGGTACCACCCCCCTCTTTTGGAACAATAGCCGACATACCGCCTTCCAGTGCCCAATACATAGGGCGAATATAGACAGCTGCATCCTTGGGATAAGCCTCTAGTCCTTCCTTGACGATCTCGACCATCTCTTCCGGCGATACCGTAGGCGTCACCATCAGCGCCTCGGCAGAGGCATTCAACCGATCACAATGCTTGTCCAGATCAGGTGTCAGACCATTCGCAAGACGCGCGCCGTCAAACACATTGCTACCTAACCACATCCCGTGGTCGGCGGCTTTCATCACCGCAACGTCACCTGCATGCCAAGTGCCGTTGAAATAGGTGCGAATATTGCTGCCGGTTGCCATTCTTTCCCCCAATTTTTGCGCAAGGTAAGCCGTGCAGGCGATCAGGTCCAGACTCAGCGTGGTACCTCTTTCAAAAGCTCATGCAGATCAAGCGGGTCGTTCACCATCACAAGGCCGCCCGACGCATCGCGGGGCCATTCCGCTTCAGGACGGTCGCGATAAAGCTCAACACCGTTACCATCGGGATCCGAAATATAGATCGCTTCGCTAACACCGTGATCCGCCGAACCTTCGATGGGGATACCAGCGTCCGATACCCGTTTCAGAGCATCAGCCAATTGAATGCGATCCGGATACAAAAACGCCGTGTGATAAAGGCCGGTATGTCCTTTGGGCGCAGGGTTGCCGCCACGGCTCTCCCAAGTGTTCAGTCCCAGGTGGTGATGATATCCGCCTGCTGACAAAAAAGCCGCCTGATCACCAATGCGTTGTTGCAGTTCAAAGCCCAGCACATCGCGGTAAAAGGCGATGGACCGGTCGAGATCAGCCACTTTCAGATGAACATGGCCGATTTTAGCGTCGGGATGAATCGGATGGGTCATGGTGGAGCCTTTCTTTTACTCCAAAAGGATATGCGCTCTGCCAAACCCCTCACAATTGGCGGTTTTCGCCCATCCCCTGTGCGTCAAATCACATTGCTAAGCATCTGCGCCGCCTTGCCATGATAGACAAGATAGGCGATGCCTAAGAAGATATCGTTTGCGTTCAATTTGAGCGCAAACCGCTGGCGTTAACTTCCAACCAAGCCCACGATCTCATAGGTTTTCTTCAGGATCGGTGCGGCGATGGCTCGGGCACGGTCCGCACCGACAGTAAGAATACGGTCAATCTCGGCCTCATCCTGCATCAATCGGGACATCTCGTCTGAGATCGGGGCCATTTGCGCCACAGCAAGGTCGGCTAGCATCGGTTTGAATTCGGAAAACGCCTTGCCGCCCACATCGGCCATAACCTGATCAACCGACTTATCAGACAGTGCCGCGTAAATATTGATCAGATTGCGTGCTTCGGGCCGATCCTCAAGCCCTGCCACCTCCGACGGAAGTGGCTCGGGGTCAGTCTTGGCCTTACGGATTTTCTTGGCAATTGTGTCGGCGTCGTCAGTCAGGTTGATCCTGCTCATATCCGACGGATCGGATTTCGACATTTTCTTGGATCCATCCCGCAGGCTCATCACCCGTGTGGCGGCACCCTCTATCACTGGCTCGGTGATCGGAAAGAAATCGACACTGTAATCGTGGTTGAACTTGGCTGCAATGTCGCGGGTCAACTCCAGATGCTGTTTCTGATCCTCACCCACCGGCACATGCGTCGCATGATAGACTAGAATATCCGCCGCCATCAGCGCCGGATAGCCAAACAGGCCCAACGAGGCATTCTCTGCATTCTTCCCAGCCTTGTCCTTGAACTGGGTCATCCGCTTCATCCACCCCATGCGCGCGACACAGTTGAAAATCCACGCCAATTGCGCATGTTCCGAGACCTGAGACTGATTGAACAGGATCGACTTTTCTGGGTCGACGCCCGAGGCTATGAAACCCGCGCACAACTCTCGTGTGGCATGACGCAGTTTGACCGGGTCCTGCCAGACCGTGATGGCATGCAGGTCGACCATGCAATAGATCGTTTCGATCCCCTGATCCTGCGCTTGGGCGAACCGCTTGAGGGCACCGAGGTAGTTGCCTAGGGTCAATCCGCCCGAGGGCTGGATGCCCGAAAAGACGCGTGAGGTAAATTCCGCCTCGGTCATGTGTCATCTCCGACTGGATTTATTCGTCGGCCTCGCTTACCCATGACCCAAAGCCCCGTCAAGGAGAGCAGGCATGAGCAGCCCTGAAACCAACAGTCCCGTCAACCCGTTGCCGCCCGTCATCGTGGCACTGTTTCTGCTTATGCTGGGGGTCGAGGTGATTTTTCAGCTGGGCGCAGGTGGTCTCGCCGGCGGTCCGGCAGCAATCGGCTGGCGCAACTCGGCCATCCAGACTTACGGATTCAACGCCGATATCATGGCGTGGATGATGCAGAACGGGCGTTACCCGCAGGAACATCTGATCCGCTTTGTTACCTATATCTTCGTGCATGGTACTTTTACCCATATGCTTTTTGCAGGGGCGATGCTGCTGGCCCTGGGGAAGTTTGTGGGTGAGGTTTTCAGTCAATGGGCCACGCTCTTGCTGTTTGTCGCGTCATCGGTTGGTGGTGCGGTGATTTATGGCCTGATGGCCGGATCAAATCAGCCCTGGCTGGTCGGTGCTTTCCCAGGTGTATACGGGCTGATCGGCGGATTTACCTTCCTCATGTGGCTGAAGCTTGGACAAATGGGTGCACAACAGGCTCGGGCGTTTTCCCTCATCGGCATCCTTCTAGCGCTGCAACTGATTTTCGGTCTGCTTTTCGGCGGCAATGGCGAGTGGCTGGCGGATGTGGGCGGGTTTGTCTTTGGTTTTGTTCTTTCTTTTTTCCTCAGCCCCGGTGGGTGGACCAGAATTCGTTCCAAAATCAGGCGATTATGACCGATATTTTGTTTCACAACTGCATTCGCTGAGGTTGGCAGCGACCGTTTCAAAGAGTGTCTTCAACCACCTTCAAGATCCATTCACGCGAATATCTCAGATGTGGTATGTCACGGTCTTGCTGGTGGTGTAGCATCCACAAGGGCTGACGCAGCACGGTCTCGGACAGCGCGGTCAGCCGCGGGTCTCGATCCCCAATACATCTTGGCAACAACGCCCGGGCCGCACCACAGGCCACGATCTCAGATAGCGCATCAAATTGCTGTGTCCGGTAGCGAAAACCGTGCTCACCTGCTAGGTTGGTCATCACGTCCTCTCCGGTCGTACGTACATGCCGCTCCATCAATCCGGCCCAAGGTATATCTTTGTTTTGGTTCGACGTGGCGTGATAAACAGCATAACGCAATACTCCGAGACGCTCCGCGTCAATCCGTGGATCATTGTCCCGGATTTCACCCGGGCGGTCTTCGATCCTGATCGCGATATCCGCCTCACGCCGCTGCAATCCTGCCTTGCTGGCTGTCCCGACCAACTCGACCCGGATACGGCGGCGCGCTCCCAGACAAGCAACCGCCGGCGCAAAGATAGTCGAGATCAGAAACGGAGGTGCGGTCATCCGCATGTCCCGCCAGATCGCCCCTTGATCCGTCACCGGGTTCAATTGTTCAGCATCGCGCAACGCTTCGGCTGCTTCTTCGACATGGCTCAGTAGTGGTTCGCATTCCTTGGTTGGATAAAACCGATCACCATCGCGAATGAACAAACGGTGCCCCAGCCGCTGTTCCAAAGATTTGACCCGCCGTCCCACCGTCGTGGCATCAAGCCGCAACATCCGCGCCGCGCCGGTATAAGTGCCGGTCCGAAATACCGCCAGAATCGTGCGCCAATGATCCCAGTCGATCATACTGGTGGCCTCCTTGTTATTGTAGATTTTTGACCTGCATTTTCGCAGGCATACTACCGATTATCGCAAATTGAATTGCAAAAACACAGTAATAAACTTTGGATACCGACAAATTCAGGAGACAAAAATGCAGATTCCAAACCCTATCGTTAGAACAACCGCCGCACTTGTAGCAGCGACGCTTTTCACAACGCCGCTCTATGCTGGTGATATGCCAAACGCTCAGGAAATCGCTGAAGCGGTTTCAGATCATACTTACCAGGGTTCAATGAGTGCAGGTGGTTCCGGTTTTGCCGAATATTATGCCCCCGACGGATCAATCCGTGGAGTGGACTATTCCGGCAAATGGCGCACCGAAGATGGTGTGATGTGTTTCAAATACGGCGATGGCGAGGATCGCTGTTTCGAGGTGACACTCGATGGTCCATCAATGGTAATGCTGAAGGACGGCAAGATCGACGGAAATGGGATGCTGATCAAAGGCAATCCACAGGGCTTCTGAGACTTAAGCAAGAAGTGTCCATTGCAGCCGAGTAGTACTTGCACACTTCATCTCTAAAGAAATACCTTGACCGGAGGTGCATCACCCTTGCCTCCGGCAAAAAGGCTGAAGGTGATGCGTTACATCCAAAGCTCGAGACCCGAAAATGGAGCCATGAACTAGTAACGAGCTAAAGCGAGCGCGCCAGCGCACTTAATCAGGTGACCGCTTGACCCCCAACACTTACTCTGCCGCCACCGCTCCCGGGTTTGCCGCCTCGACCTTCACTGCCGAGAACTTGAATTCCGGGATCTTACCATAGGGGTCGACCGCGGGATTGGTCAGGATGTTAGCCGCTGCCTCGACGTAGGCGAAGGGCAGGAACACCATATCGGGCGAAATAGCACGGTCAGCGCGGGCCATGATCTCGATGCTGCCACGTTTGGTGGTCAGACGCACATGATCGCCGGGTTCAACGCCCAGTTTGCGCAAGGTGCTGGGATGCATCGAACAGTTGGCCTCCGGTTCCACCGCATCGAGCACGGTGGCACGGCGCGTCATCGACCCGGTATGCCAGTGTTCTAGCTGCCTGCCTGTAGTCAGAACCATCGGATAGTCGGCATCGGGTGGATCGTCCGGTGCAATGACGCTGGCCGGCGTAAAGCGTGCACGACCTTCAGGCCGCGGAAAGCCATCGCCGAACACGACTGCCTGGCCGGGATCTTCGGGGCCCAGGCTGGGATAGGTCACGGCAGTATTTTCCAGTCGCTCCCAAGTAATGTTGTCGAGCGAGCGCATGTTGATCGCCATCTCGGCAAACACTTCGGAGGGGTGCGTATAGGTCCAGTTCAAACCGCAGCGCTTGGCCAACTCAACCTCAATCAACCAATCCTCTTTCGCCTCACCCGGCGGGGCGACGGCGGGGCGCAGCATCTGCACCTGCCGGTTGGTATTAGATACCGTACCGGATTTTTCATATAACGCGCTCGCCGGCAGGATCACATCGGCATAGTTCGCCGTTTCGGTAATGAAAATGTCCTGCACCACCAGATGATCCAGTTTTGCCAGAGCATCACGGGCGTGTTCCACATCCGGGTCCGACATCGCAGGGTTTTCACCCAGAATATACATCGCCTTGATCTGATCATCGTGCACCGCATCCATGATCTCGGTCACGGTCAGGCCCTTTTCGTTCGAGAAGTCGCCAGTGCCCCAGACATCCGTAAAGGCCGAACGCACGCCATCGTCGGTGACGGTCTGATAGTCCGGCAGGAACATCGGGATAAGCCCCGCATCGGACGCGCCCTGCACATTATTCTGACCACGCAGGGGATGCAGGCCGGTGCCCGGACGACCGACGTGGCCGCACATCAGTGCAAGCGAAATCAGGCAGCGCGAGTTATCCGTGCCGTGGATATGCTGGCTGACACCCATGCCCCAGAAGATCATGCCCGACTTGGCGTTGGCGAAATCGCGCGCGACCTGGCGCAGGGTTTCGGCTGGAATACCGCATATATCTTCCATCTTCTCCGGGTTGAAATCGGCAAGATGCGCCTTTTCCGCTTCCCAGTTTTCGGTATAGGCGTCGATATATTGTTGATCGTAGAGGCCCTCCTCGACAATCGTGTGCATGATTGCGTTCAGCATACTGACATCCGCGCCGGGGCGGAATTGCAGCATATGGGTGGCGAAACGGCGCAGGCCAACCCCGCGCGGATCCATCACGATCAGCTTGCCGCCGCGCTTGGTGAACTGCTTGAAATAGGTCGCCGCAACGGGGTGGTTCTCGATCGGGTTGCAGCCAATGGCAATCGCCACATCGGCGTTTTCGATCTCGTTGAACGTTGCGGTCACCGCGCCCGAGCCAACGTTTTCGATCAGTGCTGCCACGGAGGAAGCATGGCACAGTCGCGTGCAGTGATCGACATTATTGTGGCCAAAGCCCTGGCGGATGAACTTCTGGAACAGATACGCCTCTTCATTAGTGCATTTGGCCGATCCAAAACCCGCCACTTCGCGTCCCCGGCCCTTTAAGCCATTCGCAGCGAAATCTAGTGCCTCGTCCCAGCTGGCTTCGCGGAAAAATTCCTGCCAGTTGTCTGGATCGACGTTCAGACCTTTTGCCGGCGCGTCGTCGCGACGGATAAGTGGCTTGGTCAGGCGATGCTGGTGGTGGATGTAGTCATAGCCAAAGCGGCCCTTGACGCACAAACGCCCCTCATTCGCAGGGCCGTTGATGCCCTCGACATATTTCACCTTGCCGTCCTTGACCTTGATGCTGATCTGACAGCCGACGCCGCAGAAGGCGCAGACGCTTTCGACCTCGCTGTCGTAATCCTTACTATCGCCCATCTGCGCGTCATCCACGACCGAGGACGGCATCAGCGCGCCGGTCGGACAGGCCTGCACACATTCTCCACAAGCGACACAAGTGCTGGCGCCCATCGGGTCAGCGAAATCGAAAGTCGGGTAGGCATCATGGCCCCGGCCCGCCATGCCGATCACGTCATTGACCTGCACTTCGCGGCAAGCACGTACGCACAGGCCGCATTGAATGCAGGCGTCCAGATTGACGCTCATCGCCACATGACTGTCATCCAGAAGCGGGATGCGCCCCTCTTCCAGCTTGGGAAAGCGGCTTTCACTGACGCCATTGGCCTCGGCCATGTCCCAAAGGTGCGAAGATTTGTCATGGGACGCGTCACGCTCGGGCTGGTCTGCCAATAGCATCTCGACCACCATCTTGCGGGCATTTTCCGCGCGGGCCGAATTGGTCGTCACCACCATGCCGTCCACCGCTTCGCGGATGCAGGATGCGATGAGCGTGCGTTCACCTTCAACCTCGACCATGCAGGCGCGGCAATTGCCATCGGGGCGATACCCCGGCGCGGGTTTGTGGCACAGATGCGGGATTACCAGCCCTCGGCCATGCGCTACTTCCCAAATCGTCTGCCCCGCCGCAGTCTCGACTTCCTTGCCATCCAGGGTGAATTTGATCGTGTCGGACATGCGCAAAACTCCTCGTTCGCGCCACCTTAGACCATGCGAAGGAAAATGGGAGTCCGCCAATCCCGACACCTCTCCACTTTTTTGCGCCAAGCTGCGGTCTGAAACACCTCTGACGACATGTTTATCTTGGCAAGGAAATCCCTTGTCGAGGCACCAATTCACCACCACCCCAATCGGCGCGCTCAAGAATGCCATCGGCAAGGTTTTGCGCAGCAGTTATCCAGATTCGTTAACAGAATCAAAGGACTCTAGCGAATCGCTGATTTCAGCTATAGGTTGATAATTTCTAGCTATGCGCGAAAATCTATTGGAACTCACCACTGAGGACCGAAGGCCATGTACGTTGAATGCCATACCGCGAAAATTATGCACAAGTGGAGTGCAAATAACGGTCGCTTGTTGACCGGTGCGGTCTTGGTCGAATTCACGTTGCATGATGGAGCATTTCAAAATCAGCATCTGAGCGGTCGCTTGATTGAATATGTGTGCCTTCAAACCGACCCGGAATACAGTGACAAATTCAAGATCAGAAAGCTGGGTCGGCGCGCCTGTGAACAGGTCAGACGCTATTTCGACGGTGAAGGAGAGCGTGAAAACCTCTTTGCGGATGGGCCAGATAGTCCTCAGGATGACGGCCTGTCGCCCGCAGAAGAAGCTGAGCTGCAAGCTGAGCTTCGCTCGATTGAATTGGAATTCGAATATTCAGATCTGCCTGCACTCGGAATTACACCCGTTCAAAGCGATAGGCATCCCGCCCCGGTCGCCTGACGAAATCCTGAATTTTCTGCTTGATGGTCATGGCAAGGCTTAAATCCACATAGATTTCCTGCCTCTCTGGCTTCCCCCCGCCTGCGCCTAGCGTTACCTTGCCGTGGAAAACCGCTAACAGGATTCAGAATTTGACAGAGATCATCCTTGTCCGCCATGGACAGGCCAATTCCGACGCCAAGGACGAAGCCAGCTATGACCGCCTGTCTGATCTGGGTCGTCAGCAAGCAACCTGGCTGGGCCAGCACATGCGACGGACCAACCCACATTTCGACAATGTGGTCACCGGCACGTTGACCCGACAGGCCGACACCGCCCGCGCCATGGGGTTTGACATCACCCGCCAGGATAAACGCCTGAACGAGCTGCAATATTTCCCGATGGCCGAGGCACTGGAACAGCAGCATGGCACGCCTTACCCGCAAAGTGTCAGCGATTATGTTCATCACTTGCCGGTTCTGATGGACCATTGGCAGCGCGACCTCTTGTCAGGCATTCCCGAGCAATACGAAAATTTCGCCACCCGCATTACCACTCTGGTCGAAGAGCTTTGCGGAGCCCATGGCCGAGTCTTGCTGGTAACCTCAGGCGGTGTAATTGGCATGGTCATGCGTCACATTCTAGCACTGGACAACGCCGCCACGTCACGTGTCATGTTGCAGATCATGAACAGCTCACTGCACCGGCTGCATTTCGTGCATGACCAGCTAATGCTGGGCACGTTCAACGCCACTCCGCATCTGGACGCGCCCGACCGCGCCCATGCCCGCACCTTCGTCTGATCCCCTGCCAAGGAACGCGCCCATGAAACTCTTTTATGCCCCCAACACGATCTCAATCGCCTCGGTCATCGCGCTCCGCGAAGCTGGGGTCAAATTCGAACCGGTTCGGCTCGATTTCGCCGCCGGAGAGCAAACCAAACCCGAATATCAAGCGATCAATCCCAAGGGCCGCGTGCCCGCACTGATCACCGATCACGGTACGCTGACAGAAACCGGCGCGATCCTCGACTACATTGCCACTCTGGCACCAGATCAGGGCCTTGTACCGTCCGATCCGTGGCAGGCGGCACAGATGCGTGCAGTGATGTATTACCTGGCATCGACCATGCATGTGAACCACGCCCACAAGATGCGCGGCCATCGTTGGGCCGATCAAGAAAGCGCCCGCGCCGACATGACCGCCAAGGTCCCCCAGACCATGACGGAAAGCTGCCAGTTCATTGAGGAAAACGCCCTTACTGGACCATTCGTGATGGGCAGCACATTTACCATTGCCGATCCCTACCTCTACACCGTCTGCTCGTGGCTGGAAGGTGATGGGGTGAATGTTGGCGATTTTCCCAAAATTCTCGCCTTCCGTGAAGCAATGCGCACGCGTCCTTCGGTCCAGCACGCTCATGACGCGGGCATGTTTGGCTAAACCTTTGACCTATGCTTGATGAGGTAAGGCCGGCACTCACTGAAACTGCGCCGTCAAGAATTTAAGCTGCTTATGTCTGCAAAGGCAAAATTGCATCGCCCAAGGCTAGAGTGTCCGATCACTTGACGTCAATGGCCAAGAATTTCTACTGACGATGGATGCCGCGATTACCAATGCCCGGTAAATCCATTCCAAAACTTTCAGAAAGCTGGCGAAATAAGGCCGCGTTCATGTGTGCTCTCAATGGATAACTTTGTGAGTCGGGCAGCAAAAAAATAAGCGTTGCAACATTCCACTGAAAGGGAGGTTGCAACGCTATCTTTTAATCAGCCCTGGTGTTTAGCTCGCTAGCGTTCAATTTGGGGATGTAGGACACAACAAGACAACGGATATACACACGGGCTTTTAATTACTCGTCACATCAACAGATCGAATAATATTCGAAACTCACACGATACTTAGTAATGTCTTTTGCATCTTTTGGAAGCAGCTGTGAATTCGCGTCGTTGCCTAGGTAGATTTGCCTATGCTGAATTTTCTTGGCTCGCTTTGCCGAAACACTGTTGCTTTGGCTTGCAAGCTGTACCTACGCAGCGAAATTGATTACAAATTCCAACGAATTCAGAGAGATTGTGATGAATCTCGTTGCCATTTACCTTATGAGCAATCAAAATCCTCCTATGGATGACAAAGATCTTGAAATTCTCAAACTCATGCAATCAAACGTCCGCCTTACCGCGGAAACGCTTGGGTATGAGGTCGGCCTTTCACCACCAGCGATCCAAAAGCGCCTCAAAAAACTGCGTGAAACAGGCGTAATTGAAAACGAAATCGCAGTGCTTTCCCCGGCAAAACTCGGGCGGGAGATGACAGTGATCGTGCAAGTTATGCTTGAGCGTGAAAGCCGCATGCATCTGGATGCCTTCAAACGCAGAATGCAGAATGCGCCTGCGGTTCAGCAATGCTATTACACCACCGGCGAGGCGGATTTCATCTTGGTGGTGATCGTCAAAGACATCAAGGAATACGAGACCTTTACACAGGAATATTTCTTTGACGAATCCAATGTGAACAAATTTACCTCCTCGATCGTCATGGACCGGGTGAAGGCGTCACTTGATATCCTATGAACAGGACTGCCAGGTTCCCGGCGATGGTCTATTAGTTTTCGCCGCCGGGACCATACGGGCAAGACAGTCGTTGCGAACTTTGCCAATGACAGCTTACCACTTGCATTAGTGAAACTCTTTGTGCTGTTTTCAGCATGATGACCGGCAGCCTATCAACAGTGTACCCTCTTAAACCTGACCGTATGCACGAGGTATGCGGCCCAGCGGCACCGTCTTTTGCCGCTGTATTCGCGGCACAGGCAGATGCACCGTTTTTATGGATCAGAGAGGCTTGGCGCACAGAACAACTTCTTCCTGCCGGCTTCATTGATTTCTTCTCGCCGAACAACCTGTTGATCGCTTCTGCAAAAAACCTGACCGAAGTTCTTGCTGTTGCAGAAGAAAGCCTGCGCTCATCCGTTGTTCCCCTTGTGATCATGGAATTGAGCCAACCGCTTAACCTTACCACTGGGCGGCGTTTGCAGTTGGCGGCTAAGGCAGGAAAATCTACCGCTTTAGCGATTATTCCTGAAGGCATGGGCAGTAATACTGCCGAGACCCGATGGCACTGCCGCCCACTTTTTGATCCGGCAGACTCGACTCTGCAATGCTGGAAGCTTATTAAGAACAAATCAGGAACATTGGGTGTCTGGAATGTTCGATGGTCATCATCGTCGCGTCGTATCAATGTGGTTTCCGAGGCTGGCATCTGAGCAGGTCTTGCGCATGCGACCTGTTGATGCGCCTTTTGCGCTGACAATCAAGCAAAACAACACCAACCGCCTTCACTGTCTAAACACCTTAGCCGAACAGCAAGGGTTGCAGCGCGGCATGTCTTACTCTGATGCCCGTGCATTTTGTCCCGATCTGCTAAGTCATCCTTTTGATCATCGCAGTTTGGAACGGTTTCAACATATCCTGTCCCGTTGGGCCACGCGCTATTGCCCCTGGGTAGGTCTCGAAGGGCAAGATGGTCTGGTTCTGGATATCACCGGTGCGGCGCATCTTTTTGGAGGAGAGTCCGAGATGCTGGCTGATATGCGCCAAAGGCTTGAGCATGCAGGGTTAAGCGTACGTATCGGCATTGCAGATACGCGCGGTGCAGCTTGGGCCCTCGCCCGCTATAAGGAAGGCATCGCGCCACCGGGTGATATGATCAGCGCACTCAGGAGCCTTCCAGCGGCTTCTTTGCGTCTGAATTCACAGACAGATCAGACACTGCAAAGACTTGGGATGCGCACCGTGGGTGAATTGAGCACGGCTGCACGGGCACCGCTGAACCGCCGCTTTGGTACTGAGCTTCTCATGCGCCTAGATCAGGCCATGGGGCAGCAACCAGAACAAATATCGCCGCTGAAAACCTTGCCGCATTATGGCGTGCGTATGACCCTGCCAGAACCGATTGGCCTTGTGGAGGATGTCATGGCTGGAACGGCGCGATTGCTGGAACGCCTATGCCAATCTCTCAAATTACAAGAAATGGGTGCGCGGGTTCTGCGCCTGTCTCTGCGCCGGGTTGATCAAGAAAGCCAGCATGTTGAATTACGCCTCGCGCGCCCTCTTCGCGATGCACCTCGGATATTACCGCTATTTGAACGGGGCGTAGACGCGATTGATGCGGGGTACGGCATCGACCAGATGAGGCTGGAAGCCGTGCAAATCGAACATCTCCCTGCGCAGCAGATCAGCCAACGGCACGGACAGGATAAAGCAGGGTTAGAAGATTTGATTTCTCGTTTGGGCGCGCGCATCGGCCTGGAAAACATTCAGCGGTTTTTACCCGCCGACAGCCATATCCCGGAACGCAGCTTTATCATCTCTCCGGTGGCCTATTCAGAACCGGGCGGGCACTGGGCAAGCCTGCGACCCCGTCCATTACTTATTTTCCCGCCAGAGCCCATTGCAAGCTGCGGCACATATCCACCCGATCACTTTCGCTGGCGACGGATGGCATTATCAACAGGTCGTGTAACAGGTCCAGAGCGTATCGCCCCGGAATGGTGGTTCTCGGATGATAACTGGCGATCCGGAGTGCGCGATTACTGGAAGGTAGACACGCAACAAGGTCGGCGGTTGTGGCTGTTCTATACACCACAAAATCCCGGTTGGTTCGTTCAGGGAGAATTTACATGAAACCCTCTGATTATGCGGAATTATGTGTCACGACCAACTTCACCTTTCTCACCGGCGCATCCCACCCCGAAGAAATGATAACGCGGGCGGCCGAATTGAACCTGCGCGCGGTGGCGATCACGGATCGCAATTCGCTGGCGGGTGTGGTGCGCGCCTATACGGCTTTGAAGTGTCTCAAAGAGGAGGCAGAGGAGGCGATAAAGATACGTTCGCGGCACAGAATAGACAGTAGTTCGAGGCAAGAGCGCGGGACGCCAAAGCAGATTGCACGCCCTAACACCGTACGATTGCCAAAACTGATCGTAGGATGCCGCCTTACCCTGGCCGACAGCGTGACTGATTGGGTTGCGCTACCGCGTGATCGGGCCGCATACCAACGGCTTTCGCGTCTTTTGACACTTGGCAAAAGACGCGCAGAAAAAGGGCAATGCACCCTTTATCTACGCGACCTGCTAGAGGGCGCGCAGGGCATGATCCTGATTGCCCTGCCGCAAGGGCCACCTGGCGTTAGTAAAGATGCGATCATACAAGTACAGCGTCAATTTCCCAGTCATGTCTTTCTGGGGGCAGCCCCGCGCTATGATGGCTCTGATCAGGCGTATTTCAACGCTTGCGCTACCTTGGCACAGCAATGTGCAACCCCGATGGTTGCTGTGGGCGACGTGCTGATGCATAGGGCCAACCGCAAGCAATTGGCCGATGTGCTGACATGTATGCGTGAGCGTATTACCATTGACGAGATCGGCACTCGGGCCCTTCCAAATGCAGAGCGACGATTGAAGGGGCATACGGACATGGCGCGGTTGTTCCGCAACCATCCTGCCGCAGTCCGCCGTTCAATGGAAATTGCTGCAAAATGCAGTTTTTGCCTCAGCGAACTTAGTTATGAATACCCCGATGAAGTGTCTGACGGGGAACCTCCGCAACAACGATTGGAACGCCTAGCGCATGAAGGGCTGAAGCGGCGTTATCCTAATGGCGCGCCGCAGCGGGTTCATGATTTGATGAGCAAGGAACTCAAGCTCGTCGCTGAGTTGGAATATTCGGCATATTTCCTGACGGTGAACGATATTGTTGAATACGCACGATCTGTTGGCATCCTCTGCCAAGGCCGGGGATCGGCGGCCAATTCCATCCTTTGCTACTTACTGGGTATTACAGATGTCAGCCCCGATATGATCTCGATGGTATTTGAACGGTTTATCTCAAAATATCGGGGGGAACCGCCAGATATCGACGTGGATTTCGAACATGAACGCCGCGAAGAAGTGATCCAGTGGATTTACAGAAAATATCAGCGCGAACGCGCTGGGCTTTGCGCGACAGTAATCCACTTCCGTTCGCGGGCTGCGATCCGCGAAGTTGGTAAAGTCATGGGGCTGAGCGAGGATATCACTGCAAGCCTTTCAGCTCAGATCTGGAGCATGTCCAATGGCGGCGCTGATCCAGAGCGGATCAAGGAATTGGGGCTGGACCCAAGTGACAGACGCCTTGCACAAACAATACGCCTGATTGGAGAACTTATTGGTTTTCCAAGACATCTGTCGCAACATGTAGGCGGCTTCGTCATCACCAAAGGACGCTTAGACGAACTATGCCCCATCGAAAATGCAGCTATGGAAGAACGCACAATTATCGAGTGGGACAAGGATGATATCGACGCCCTGAACATCCTCAAGGTTGATGTGCTGGGCTTGGGGATGCTCAGTTGCATCCGCAAAGCATTTGATTTGATGCATAAACATGAGAAGCAAACTCTCTCGCTTGATACCGTTCCGCAAGAGGACACCGCCACTTACGATATGCTCTGCGTTTCGGATGCGATCGGCGTTTTTCAGGTCGAAAGCCGGGCGCAGATGAATTTCCTGCCCCGGATGCGCCCGCGTACTTTTTACGATCTCGTGATTGAGGTGGCGATCGTTCGCCCTGGCCCCATTCAGGGTGGCATGGTGCAACCTTACATCAAAAGGCGGCAAGGGCTGGAATCAACGGAACCTTTTGGCCCGGCCCTGGAGGCCGTCACCGCGCGCACGCTTGGCGTACCGCTGTTTCAGGAGCAGGCCATGCAGATTGCCATCGTCGGGGCAGGTTTCACTCCCGAAGAGGCGGATCATTTGCGCAGGTCCATCGCCTCTTTTCGGCGCATGGGCACCATCGGCAAGTTTCGGGACAAATTCATCACCGGCATGCTGGCCAACGGCTATAGCCATGAGGTGGCAGAGCGTTGTTTTGGTCAGATCGAAGGTTTCGCGGATTACGGTTTTCCTGAAAGCCACGCCGCCGCCTTTGCCATGCTTACCTACGTATCGTCTTGGTTGAAATGCCATCATCCGGCGATCTTTGCCTGCGCTTTGCTCAACTCCCAACCAATGGGCTTCTATGCCCCTGCACAGATCGTGCGGGATGCGCGCGAGCATCAGGTCGAAGTGCGTCCCATTTGTGTAAACCACAGCACATGGGACAACACGCTTGAGCGCCGGAATGATGGTGCATTGGCACTGCGCCTTGGCTTTCGACAGATAAAAGGCTTCAAAGAAGAAGACGCAAATTGGATTATTGCAGCCCGTGACAATGGCTATCAAGACCAGCAAAGCCTGTGGTTGCGCGCCGGACTACAGCCTGCGGCACTGGAAAGGTTGGCAGAGGCTGATGCTTTTTCAGATATAGGCCTGACGCGACGCGAGGCCCTGTGGCAAGCCAAAGCCATTCGCAGCCAGAGGCCACTGCCCCTGTTTAATGACCCGATTGATGGCGAGCATATTCAGGAGCCGGAAGTCACATTGCCAAACATGCATCTGGGTGAAGAAGTGGTCGAGGATTACGTTTCAATGCGCCTGTCCCTGCGGGCGCATCCAATGGAACTCCTGCGGCCTACATTGCCGCATATTGCGCCCCATGACAGCTTGGTTACACGCCCCCTGGGCCCGGTCAGCGTTTGCGGGTTGGTCATCACTCGCCAAAGACCAGGAACGGCCTCCGGGGTGATTTTCCTGACACTTGAAGACGAAACCGGTGTGACTAACGTGGTCGTCTGGAACAAAGTTTATGAGCGGTTTCGCCGGATTGTGATGGGGGGGCGCCTTCTACGTGTCAGCGGCCATCTACAGCGTGAAGGCATGGTTGTACATCTTATCGCGCAGAACATCGAAGACATGTCGCATCGTCTATCTGATCTGGGTCACCCGATGAATGAGGTCGTGGGCGAAACGTCCCCTCAAGCCGATGACACCCCACGCCCTCGCAAACATCTTCCGCGCGCCATGCACCCTCGCGAACAGGCAAAACGCTTGTTCCCAAGCCGGGATTTTCATTGAGGTGCGTGATCCATCTTGGTGGAAGCTTCGAGTGGTGGCTTAGAATGCAGCAGCTTGCTATTCTGCAAAAATCCCTTCGTTGGCCAATTCGACAGTCGTGCGCTTGATCCCCTCCTCCATTATGTCAAACATTTCGTCAATCTGGTCCCCTGAGATAATCAAGGGCGGTGAGAAGACGCACATGTTGATGTTTGGCCGAAGGATCAAACCCAACTCCTGGCAGTGATAATCAATGCGAGCGCCGATGGCCCGATCAAGTTCAAGAACATTGCCTTCGTTTGCTTTGATATTGCACTCGACACAGCCAACCAGCCCCATTCCCCGCGTATCGCCTACAATGGGATGCTCCCGAAGGGCATGCAGCCGTTCCTGAAAAAGAGGCGAAACGGATCTGACATGATCCAAAATATTATCTCGCTCGAAGATTTCGATATTTTTCAGCGCAGCAGCGGCTGAAACGGGGTGACCGGAATACGTATATCCGTTTGAAAACGTAGCACCTTTGGAATTACTGCCAGACACACTATCAATCAACGCATCCGAAATGATACAGGCGCCCATTGGTACGTAACCCGAGGTCAAACCTTTCGCGGTTGTAATGATATCCGGTACAATGTCGAAGACATCCTCAGAGGCAAACCAGTGTCCTAGCCGGCCCCAACCGGTAACAACCTCATCGGAAATATAAAGAACGTCATGTCTGCGACAAACTTCCAGGCATCTTTTATGATAACCTTCAGGCGGCACGATGACGCCGCCGGAGGCAAGGATCGGTTCGGCGATGAAGGCGGCAACCTTATCAGAACCGATTTCGAGGATTGCCCGCTCCAGATCTGCGACCTTCTCATCGAGAAAATCCTTAACACTCATTCCTTCGGGTCGGATGTAAGGGTTTACGTTTGGCAGGAAATAGACAAGCTCTTGGGCCTGATCAAGCCATCCCTTATCGCGCTCCTTTCCACTGACGCTGGCCGCCAAGTAGGTCGACCCATGGTAGGCTTTTTGCCGTGAAATAACGATTTTCTTTTCTGGCCGCCCCAGCAGATTATTGCGAAAATGGACGAACCGAATAGCTGTATCGACAGCGGTCGACCCACCGGTTGTGAAAAAGACATGGTTGAGATCTCCGGGCGTGCGCTTGGAAATCTCATGCGCAAGACGCGCAGGAACTGAGTTTGCATTGTTGAAGGGAGAGAAATATGCCAAATTCCGCGCCTGCTCCGCAATGGCGTCTGCGATCTCGCTATTCCCGTAACCGACTTGTACACACCACATGCCCGCCGGGCCGTCGATCAGCTGTTTGCCGGTTTCGGTGGTGACATAAATCCCGCTGGAGGCTTCGGTGAATGTGCGGTGATTGCTGCCAATATTCTCCATTCCCTCCCAGGGATGAACGAAGTTTTGGTTGTCCCATTCCCGTATGGCGGTGAAGTCGTTCACTCGGGTCATCTTTGCTCCTCTCTCAGAGCATATAATTAAGGTCAGATATTTCTGATCATGCGGTCGAGTTCGTCATGGTTTTGTAGCACTCGTAAAAATCGTTAATGGCCCATTCCATTTCGGCCAGAGGTCCGGGCTGGAAGAAATGCGAATTTACACCAGACTGGTTGTGCCGGATAATGCGCTCGTCATCTTGTGATGTGACGTGCCAAAGCCATGTCAGGTCTTCGATCTGGAAATCCTGACCCTCCTGAGCGTCCTTCCGCACCATCCAAACCACCTGAATATCGGTTTCCTGGACACCGCGAGGCACAAAACGGTATCCGACGACATGATCTGAATAAATCAGCAGATAATTCAAAATACCCATCACGATATCAGTCGCCCCACCGTCAAAGCCGGTCAGGTTGCCCAGAAGCGGTGCCAGTGGCGCACCTGTCTTGCTGCCAGTCTTATACCCATCGAACAGAGGATAACGCCGGTAAAAAACCTCGGCGCCATGGGCAATCGCGGCTTCCCCGGTCAAATCCAGCGTTTGATCTGGTAGCCCGGCTGCAACGGCACGTTCGCACATGTCAGGAAGCAAGGCCTCCATTTGCTGCGGCGATTTCAATGTGTGCGAGCGAGAATATTCCTGATGTGCAGGTGCGCAATGATAGCATTCCAGATAGTTCTCCAATGCCAGCTTCCAGTTGGCAGGAACGGGATAGCTTGCCGTATGAACCACCTTAAGATCCTCTAGTCCGAAGGGGGCCGTCAGGGGGGCAAGCTGGGCTAGCGCCGTGTCCAGGGGCGGCGCATCCGAACTGGGACAAACCAGGATCAGCCCCTGAAACACAATTACCTGCGCGGGCAGCAATCCCCATTTTGAAGGATCGAAATCCGGGCCCATCTCACGGCCCGCCCTCAATTCACCCGACAATTCATAAGTCCATGCGTGGTAGGGACAAACAAAGACCCGTGCCCTCCCGCTATCTTCGGTACAGACGCGCGACCCACGGTGCCGGCAGACATTGAGATGCGCGCGCACCTCTCCTTCACGATCCCGTACGATGATCAGCGATTCATGGCCGTAATCGAACAGAAAGTAATCTCCGGGTTCAGGGATCTGACTTTCATGCCCGACCCAGATCCAGTTGCGGTTCCAGACAGTTGCAATGTCATAGTCAAAAATTGCGTCAGACGTATAAAAACCGCGCGGCAAGGCATGGCCCTGCCTGTGCTGCGCCATCAGGTCATCCATTTCATCGGGGCGCGACATCATTGCAAACCTCCTTCTTCAAGAGAGACGATCTCCCGGCGGAACCAATCTTGATCAATATCCGCTTGTGAACGTTCAAAGTTGCGGGCAGCCATGTGACCAGCATAGACGGCATCGGCTATCAGAGCCGGGCCAGCAGCATCACCGATCAGTTCAAGTGTATTCAGGCCCTTGCCTTTCAGAGCGTCATAAAGCTGTGTCTCGCGCGTGCGCTCTGTGACCAATAGTACCGAATTGCAGCGAACGTCTTTCTGCTGCCCGGTAAATCCACAGGAAATCTGCATATTGCCCGGCTCGATTGCTGCCAGCACGTGATTGCAGATTATCTTGACCCCAAGCTCAAGCAGACGCGCCTGAATGCGGTGCTGCTCCAACGTCAAGCTGGTGAAAGTCGACACTAGGCTCTCTGGCGTGACAAAGGTGACGTCGCGCCCGTCCTGCGCCAGTTTCTCGGCTAGAACTCCGGCAATATAGGCGTGATCATCGTCATAAATGGCAACAGGCCCGCCTGGAGGAGACATGCCGGCCATGATGTCATCGGGCGTCATGATCGCCGCGCCCGCATGGATTTCGGGCGGCTTGCGCAATGTGTTGCTGCCGACCCCGTCCTTGCGCCAATGCGATCCGGTTGCCACAAAGACATTGGGAATATCCAGTTCCAGTACCTCATCCGGGCCAAGGTGGCTCTGCGCAAAGATCTGCACATTCGCTCGTTGGCGCAGGTCTTGCAGCCGGTAATCGGCAACCCGCATCCAGGCGCCCAAACCCGGCAACCGGCTTTCAAGCAAGACGCGCCCACCCGGTTCATCCGCCGCATCGGCCAGCGTGACCTGATATCCGCGGCGCGCCAGTTGCATCGCACATTCCAGCCCGGCCGGTCCGGCCCCAACCACAAGCGCCTCATTCTCATCGGCCTTGGGCGCGATCTGTTCGGGGTGCCAGCCGCGCCGCCACTCTTCGCCCATGGTCGGGTTCTGGGTGCAACGAATGGGCGCGCCGAGGTTGTCGGCCATGACACAGATATTGCAGCCAATACATTCGCGGATTTCGTCGATACGTCCCTGCTCGATTTTCAGCGGCAAGAAGGGATCTGCAATGGAAGGCCGCGCCGCACCGATCAAGTCGACGATCCCCTTGCGGATCATCGAAACCATCATATCCGGGGATGTGATCCGCCCCACACCCACCACGGGTTTGGTGGTCATGGATTTGACGAACCCAATGTAATCGTTCTGATACCCGTCCTGTGGCTGGAACCGCGTCGTGGCTGAATCATTGTCCCATCCAGCGACATTCACGTCCCAGATATCCGGCAGTTCGGCTAGCATCTCGACAACCGCGCGGCCTTCCTCGACGGCCTGCATACCATCCGCCCCCAGCATTTCATCCACTGCAAAACGGAAGGCAATAGCGCAGGTGTCGCCCACTGCTTCGTGGGTCTCCTCCAATAATTCACGCGTCAGACGCACGCGATTTTCCAGACTGCCGCCATACTCGTCATTACGCTGGTTCATATGCGGTAGCATGAAATGTTGCGCCAGCGTCATGTGATGCCCCGCATAGACGTAGATGATATCGAAACCCGCATCACGCGCCCGAAGCGCCGCTTCACGGTGCCAACGACGGAAATTGCGAATATCCGCCTTGTCCATAGCGCGAGCCTGCTTGGGAAAAGGGAAATCAACCGACATGTCGGATGCTGCCAGAACCGGCGCCCGACTTTGCAGATTCTGTGCATGGTTCCCGTTATGCGCCAGCTCGATGGCAGCAAGTGATCCCTTGTCATGTATCGCATCGGTCATCAACCGAAGCGCAGGTACGTCACGCGCATCCCAAAGGCGATTTTCCGCATATGGCGACAGGTCGGACGTCGGATGGATCTCCGTTTCCTGATTGCTGACAACGCCCCAACCGCCCTCGGCTTTGATACCGCGCATTGCCGCTTCGGCCTGTGGCCTGATATGTCCCATCCCATTGCAATGAGGCACCTGATAAAAGCGGTTGGGCGCCGTCACGGGGCCAAGCTGGATCGGTTCGAACAACACAGAATATTTAGTCGCCTCAGACATGAGCACGCCTTTTTGTGGAATGGTTCCGGGCGCAGTATCACCCCCGGAATCTGACATCAGAAACCGGCTTTGATCCGCTCGAACTCTTTCAACATCTTGGCCTCAAGTGCCGGATCGACCGCATCAAAAAACAGGCTACCTTCGAAGAACGCCTTGGGGTCATCAAAGCCATATTGTGCAATCAAATCCTGATCCGAGATCTGGTAAGCCTCGGCATTGGCATGGGGATACCCCCAGCTTTCGATGATGTATTTACCGCTGGCTGCATCTGACAGTGCATTGAGATGATCGTAAATCTGGTCCACCGGCGTCGTTGAAGATTTCAGATGCACATACCCGCACACCCACGTGGCAATGCCCTTGTCCACATCACGCATCATTTTCGCGGGGGTTTCGTTCCAGATCAGGTTCAACTCGGATTGGTTCCAGGCCCAGCCCATTTCCAGCTCGCCACTGGCCATCGCCTGATCCATCTGCCCTGCATCCGACCAGTAAAACCGGATGTTAGGATGCACCGAACGCAGGTAATCCGAGGCCGCTTGGAATTGTTCGTCATTTAGCTTGGTATAGTCGGCTGCATTTCCCGTCGCCAAGGATGCAAGCGCATAAGCGCTTGACGCGGCATCCGGGATGGCAATCTTGCCTTGGTAGGCAGGATCGGCCAGCAACTGCAGCGATATCTGGTCATCGGCAATCATGTCGGTACGATAGATCAGGCCGGTATTGCCCCATTCAAAGGGCATCATGTAAATCTTGTCGTCGATCACGATGCCATCGACATTCTTTATCTCTGGCAGCATCGCGTCCCAATTGGTCAACTTGGACGGATCAAGCGGCTGGATCAGATCGGCCGCCACCCATTTGCGCACCGCATCCGAACAAGGATGTGCCAGATCAGCAGCAAAACCCGATTGCAACTTGGTGAACGCCTCTTCTTGGCTGCCAAAGAACGTATAGGTGGGTGCCGCTCCATGTTTTTCCATATAAGCGCCAAAAAATCCCTGGTCCTCATAGCCCGACCAGTCAAAGACCTTAAGCGCGGCGCCATCGGCCAGCACAGCACTTGCCGTCAGTGCCGTAGAGAGGCTCAGTGCCCCCATTTTCGTGAATTTCATGGTTTTCTCCCTATTTTATTTTGGATTGATCTTGGCCCAAGTCGATGACCGAGGCGCTTTGCACACCAAGCCAAGCCGGATCGCCCGGACGATGATCTACAGTGTGAAAATAATTGGGAACCGAGGCAGCGATTGGACGATCAATGCCATCAACCTGCACATGGTAGTGAACGTTTTCGCCATAGAAGGCGACATCGCGAATTTTGCCCTGCACAGTCCCGTCGTAATTCTCTGGTTTTTGTGCAGAGATTTCCAGCTGTTCAGGTCGGATGCCGATCTCGATATCGCGCCCTGTTTGCGCAACATTCGGATTTCGATCAATCTTCATGTTCCCAAAGCACGGGATCGAGATCGTTAAGCCATCACCCTCTTCCCCGATCACCCGCGCCGGTAGGAAGTTCATTTCGCCGATGAAACTGGCAATCTCCTTATTGCAGGGCTTCGCATAAAGCGTCGGCGGTGCGTCAACCTGAACCAGGCGACCGTCAAACATGACACCGATCCGGTCCGACATTGTCATTGCTTCATACTGGTCATGGGTCACCATCACGAAGGTGATCCCAAGCTCTTGTTGCAGATGGCGCATTTCAAATTGCATCTGTTCGCGCAGTTTCTTGTCGAGCGCCGAGAGAGGCTCATCCAACAGCAGCACCTTGGGCCGCATGACAAGGGCTCGGGCCAACGCCACACGCTGCCGCTGCCCCCCCGACAACTCTGTCGCGCCGCGCGATTGAAGCCCGCCAAGCTCGACCATTTCCAATGCCTCACTGACGCGGCCATCAATCTCGGATTTCGAAATTCCGCGGTTACGCAAACCATAGGCAACATTGTTACCAACATTCAGGTGCGGAAAAATCGCATAGCTTTGGAACACCATGTTTGTGGGGCGCTTGTTGGCAGGGAAGCCCTCCATATCCTGACCGTCGATGATAACCTTGCCAGCGCTTGGTTCCTGAAATCCGGCAATCATGCGAAGTGCCGTCGTTTTCCCGCAGCCCGACGGACCCAGAAGCGAAAAAAACTCCCCCTCATGCAGATCCAGACTAAGGTCCGAAACCGCAACGAACTTACCAAAGCGTTTTTCGATGCCCTGTAGCTGGATAATGTTTTTCTTGGTCATGGATTGCGCCTCATATCGACGATTTCGAGGAACGGCGGCGGAAATATTCGGCCACAACCAGCAACGCCACCGAGGCAAGCAACAGAAGCGACCCAAGCGCCAGCGTGTTCGGCAATTTGGCAGGGAAACGGATCTGGCTCCAGATATAGACCGGCAGGGTGGGTTGATTGCCTGACAGGAAGAACGCCAGCACAAATTCATCAAAACTGACGGTGAACGTTACCAGCAGGCTGGCCACGATCCCCGGAGCCACAATCGGCAGCGTGACCCGGCGGAAGGTTTCGACAACGCCTGATCCCAGATCAAATGCCGCCTCTTCCAACGAGACATCAAAATCATCAAAGGCCGATTTCATGATCGACACAGAAAAGGGAAGCGCCAGAAACGTATGCCCCAACGTGACCGCCATAAGTGACGGCTTGATGCCGATCGAGATGAAGAGGACCAGCATCGAAGATGCCACGATGATCCCAGGAATCACCAGCGGCAACATCACCAACCCTTCAGACGCCTCTTTGCCACGGAAACGGTACCGTACATAGGCTCGTGCTGCAAAAAGGCCCATCGACGTCGCCAACAGCGCAGTGACGACGCCGACCACCAAGCTGTTTACCAGCGCTTGAATCAGCGTCTCCTGCCCGCCCAACTGCCGATACCATTCCGTAGTCCAGCCTTTGATCGGAAAGGCAACGATAGTGCCATCGTTGAAGGAAAACAGAGGCAGGAACAAAACCGGCAGATAGAGAAATGCCAGATAGAGAAACGCGTAGACCATTAGGCCGGATGGGCGAGTCATCTGATGCGCCTCCCCAATCCGGTTGCCGAAAGCACGAAAAGTATGGCGACAAACCCGACAGACATCATGGCCAGCAAAGATAGCGTCGCGCCCAATGGCCAGTTGTTGGCTGCGCCAAACTGAACCTGAATAAGATTGGCAATCATCTTGCCATCCGACCCACCCACCAGTGACGGCGTCACATAATCCCCGACAGTCGGGATGAAGATAATAAGACAGGCAGCAATGATGCCTGGTATTGTCAAAGGTAGCGTCACGCGCAGGAACCGCTGCACCGTGCTGTTACCCAGATCTGTTGCTGCCTCCAGCAAGCTGGGATCAATCTTCTGCAATGAAACATAGATCGGCAAAATAGCGAAGGGCGCCCAGGCATGGGCCAGTGTCAGAACAACGGCGAATTCATTGTAAAGAAGAAAAGTAAGCGGTTCATCAATCAACCCCAGCCCCAGCAGCGCTGAATTCAGCACGCCATTGAAACCCAGGATCAATTTCCATGCGAATACGCGCAACAGGTAGCTGGACCAGAACGGGATTGTGATCAGCAACAGCCAAAGCGTTTTTCGTTCGGCCTTCAGGGCGATGAAATAAGCAATCGGATAGGCCAGCGCGACCGTCACAACCGTAACTGCCCCCGCGATCAGGACAGAGCGGATCATCAGGTGTCGCACAAGCGGGTCAGAAAACGCTTCGCGATAATTTGCTAGCGTCGCGGTCCGGTCGACAGAAACATAGGTTTGGGTCCAAAGGGAATAGGCAACCAGAATGGCCAACGGCGCCGCCACAAGAAAGCCGACATAGAGCGTCGCAGGCGCGCTCAATGAAACTCCCTTCGCTGCTTCGCTTCTCAAGTGGATCACAGGAAATCCCCTGTCAGGTTTGCCAGTTCATCGCTAATGGACGATCGTCCATTAAATATTGCCTAAGCGATCCTCTTGTGTCAACCTTTCTGCAAAACAGACCTTTTCGAACCTAGAGGGAGATCACTAGATTGAAGACTTCCGGCGCAAATCTGGATAACTCCGCGGCAAAAAGGCCTGCGCGGCGCAACCCGGAAAGCAGTAAGCGCGCGTTGATCATGGCAACGCTGGACACCATTGCAGAAATTGGCATTACCGATACGACCGTCAGCAAGATTATCCAGCGGGCCGGTCTCTCGCGCGGCATGATCCACTTGCATTTTGGTGGCAAAAACCAGCTACTTGCAGCGGCGGCAAAATCTTTCGGGCAGGAATACTTCGATGAGCTTGATCACCGCGTTCAGCAAGCCACGAGCGGCCCGGAAGATGTGATTACAGCGGTTATTCAGGCAGATTTAAGCGAAGCACTTATGAACGAACGCTCAACTAGAATCTGGCATGCCTTTCGCGGGGCGGCTAACTCGAACGATGGTATCGCTCTTTACAGCAGCACGCGCGACAAACGTCTGCGCGACACGTTACATTCCGCTTTCAAGAAGATTGCACAGGAATATGGCGAGGCGGAAAATTCTGCCCTCGCGCGCGACGCAACTTTCGGACTACTGGTATTACTTGAAGGCATGTGGGTAGATTATCTGACGAATGCTAATGCCTTTTCTCGGGAAGTTGCAGTTTCGATCGTTCTGCGTTTCATCGCGGGCCTCTTCCCCAATCATTTTCAGCAAAGCCAATCGTAAGACTGACCTGTGATGTCGCCATAAGGCAAACATTTAACCAAGGTAGTCCCGCAATGCCGGCGGGGGATTATCAAGTAGCTTGGTCGTCGCAACAGGCGGATGCGCCAGGCCATCCGCAACCAGCAGTGCGTGACCAGTGATACGGCGTGCATCCTGCGGATCGTGGCTGACCATCAGCAAAGTGGTCCCAGTCTCGAACCTAAGCTCGGCCACCAGATCCAACATTTCAGCCTTAAGCGCCGGCCCAAGAGCCGAAAAGGGTTCATCGAGCAAAAGCAGGTCGCGTCGTTGCACCAGCGCCCGTGCCAACGCTACGCGACTTTGTTGGCCTCCCGACAGCTCAGCCGGTTTCCGATTGCCTTTGTCGGCAAGACCGACACGAGCCAGCGCAACCCCAACCTCTTCCTGCTCAGATATCGACAGCCGTCCATTGGAGCGCAGGCCCAAGCCGACATTTTGCCGGGCCGTCAGGTGGGGGAAAAGGTTACCATCCTGAAAAAGCATTGCGATGGGGCGCTTGCCCGGCGGAAGATCGCTAATGTTGTCGCCGTTCCAAGAAATGTGTCCCTGAGGCACAGATCGAAAGCCCGCAATTGCCTCAAGCAATGTCGATTTGCCCGCCCCGGAAGGTCCAATGATAGCAACACTGCTGCCGCGTTCAATCGTGAGATTGGCCCGCAGGGTGAAATCGTCATTTGCGATGGTTACCGTGTCAAGCTTCAGCATGCCAGCGCCCTCCTCGGTCCAAAAGCCAAAACGCGCCCATCGCCAGTACCAGTAACAACAGCGCCGCCCCAGCAGCGGCCTGCATCTGATAGGCACCCATCAGGCGATAAAGCTGTAGCGGCAGCGTGGCAATCTCAGCATCGGCAAAAAGCGCGATGACACCCAGATCACCCATTGAGAGCGCCGCCGCAAGCCCGGCCGCAAAACCGATTTGCGGGCGCATCCGGGGAAGTAAAACACGCAGAAAAAAGATGCGGTGCCCCATATCTAGAGAAAGCGCCAATCGCCCGTAACGCGCGATTGTCTGACGAGCGGCAGGCACAAGGATTCGCAACGCAAAAGGTAGCGCCATTATGGCGTTCACCGCCGCGGTCACCGGCAGGGCAAGCGCAGTTGGATCGGCCAGCGGGCGGATCAGGATGAAAAGTCCAGTGCCGATGACCAAAGGCGATGCGGCGAGACCCAGGATACCACTGATTTCGACCAGACCCTTTCTGCCGCTGGCGATGGCGGAGGCCATTGGCAGCGCCAACAACAGAAGCAGTACTGTACTAGACCCGGCAACGACTATTGAAACAACCGCAGCGCGGACAACCTGCACCGGCATCTGGGCCAAACCGCCCAATCCAGACAGAACCACAGACAGAAGTGGCAATAGCAAGAAAAGCATGGCCAACAAGATCCAGAGAGCGTCGCCAAAGCACGGTACCCACCCGGCCCCATCCCAACGACGTATGGCGCGGTCCAACCCGCTGCCGAACCCATCGTCGCGCACAAATCGCAGGGCAGCAAAACCCGCTGCCGCGGTCAGCACAAGCTGTAGGGCAGAGAAAAGCGCCGCGCGCCCAAGATCGAAATCATAGGTGAAAGCTTGATAGATAGCCAATTCGATCGTCGTGGCGCGGGGACCGCCCCCCAGTGTCAATGCCACCGCAAAACTGGTCAGGCAGATGGCAAAGACCACAGCCAGCGTCCCGGGTAAAACCCGAGCCAGCATCGGTCCCTCGATCAGCTGGAACATTGCACGTCCGTCGCAGCCCAATTGTGCAGCAAGACGAAAGCGTTCTGACGACACCTCTTGCCACCCTTGCAAGATCAGCCGGGTGGCCAGTGGCAAGTTGAAAAACACATGGGCTAACACAACCCCTTGCAACCCGTAGATTTGTATTGGAGGCAGACCGAAAAAGCTCAATAGGTCCGAGACCCAGCCAGACCGGCCAAAGACCTGCAAAAGGCCAAAAATGGCGACAATCACAGGCAGAATGAAAGGCGCCCCCAAAAATGCAATTAGCAACCGCCGGCCAGGAAATCGACGGCGTGCCAATGCGCGGGCAACGGGTACGGCCAAACCAACGCTAAACAGCGCTGAAAGCACCGCCTGCATCAGCGTGAACCGAAGCGCAGACCAATCTGCTGGACCAAGGCCTCTTCCAGTCTCAGCACGCAAGGCAACTGCGGCCAGCGTGCCAAGGATCAACGCGGCGACTAGAATCGCGGCGCCGATCCCAGGCCACGGATTTACTGGCTGAGCGCGCCCAGCCATTCGCTCAACGCTTGATCACGGGCCGCTGCGGCATGATCGGAATCCAGCAACAACGATTTTTCTGGCGTGACCAGCGTGTCGAACCCGGCAGGCAGGCCAGCGGCAGGATTTACAGCGGGATACATCCAGTTGGTGGTGGGAATGATCGATTGGAACGCGTCCGAAACCATGAAATCCAAAAACTGATCGGCAAGGTCGCTCTGATCGGTAGCGGCCAGTTTCGCGGCAACTTCGACCTGCATGTAGTGACCTTCATCAAAGACCGCAGCCGCTTTGCTGTCGTCTTCCTCGGCAATCAGATGATAGGCGGGCGAAGTGGTGTAGCTGAGTACCATATCGGCCTCACCTTCCAGAAACAGACCATATGCCTCGGACCATCCCTTGGTGACGGTCACGATATTGTCTGACAAGCCCTCCCAAATCACTGAGGCTTCGTTGCCGTAGGCAGCTTTAATCCACATCAGCAAACCAAGACCAGGCGTCGATGAGCGCGGATCCTGAATGAGTATCTTGATATCGCTGTCAGCGAGCTCACGGAAGTTGGCGGGCGCGGCGGCACCGGCATTGTGAACAAAAGCGAAATATCCCCAATCATAGGGCACAAATATGGTGTCTGCCCATTCAACGGGTAGCGAATATTCAGCGGTGACTGCGTGGGGAGCGAAGAGGCCGGTTTCCTTAGCCGCCGTGATCAGATTGGTATCCAACCCGAGCACGATGTCGGCGTCCGAATTTTCACCTTCCAGCCGGATGCGAGAAAGAAGTGCTGCACCATCTTCAACGCCGACAAGATTCAGATCACAGTCACATGTAGCCTCGAACGCCTCTTCGACCTGAGGGCCGGGACCCCAGTCAGAGATGAAGCTGTCATAGGTATATACGGTCAGTTCTGGTTGATCGGCAGCGATGGCCGAAGTTGCACTCAGAAGTCCCGCAGCAATTAGCAGATGTTTCATATCATCCTCCATTGGCACGCGAGAGGGTAAGGATGGATGAAACCGCTTGCCTTCCCTCCGCCGGTTCTAGCCGGTTCAGGTTCTACGGGTTCACTTTGTGAAAGCATCTCAGCGCAGTAGCCCACGCACCCCGAGGTAATGCGGTAATTACGCGGGGGCGCGCCAGAATACAACCGGATTTATCGTGGAGCTACAGCATTTTGCAAACATGAGTGCAGGCAAACTGGTGACTCTCTATGCGCAACTAAGTTTCTTTGAAATTGGCAATCTGTATCGCCAGTAAAATAGGATACACTTCCTCCCTCTGGCACCTGATACAAAGTGTTCTCTCTTATAGTAGAGAGGATTGATTGAGGTTCAAATTCGCGGAAACAAAATCAACTCGCATTCTTTTCTGGAATTGTCAGCACCTACGAAAGTAATGTCAGCCACAGTATAGAAAGATAGTCGGGTGTGCCTCGCTCCGTTCGGCAAGCACTCGCCGACAATCGGCGGCTTTTTTCGAAATTTACGCGGCTTGCTGCCGTTCTAAATGGTCAGTGTGCCATCCATCTTTCCATGCGTCGTTCGTCCCTCTACCGCTTTCTGAGATGCAAACAACGGGAAAGAGGATTCTACCATGTCAAAAGCAAGCTCCCTCGAATGGCAAATGCTGGATCTGATCAACGCTGAACGTACTTCGCGGAATCTCGACCCATTGCGGCTAGAATTGCGGCTCAACGACGCCGCCGAGGATCACAGCCGGTGGATGATAAATACCGACCGGTTCAGCCATACCGGCGTTGGCGGATCGTCTCCCCGCGAACGGATGCAGGATGCGAATTTCGATTTCTCCGGCAACTGGCTTTCGGCAGAGAACATCGCCTGGCAAAGTGTGCGCGGACAGCCAGGGCTGGCGGATGATGTTATCGATCTGCATAGGGGCTTGATGAACAGCCCTGGCCACCGCGCCAACATTCTGAATCCGGACAGCGAGGTCATCGGGATTGGGATAGAGCGCGGGAACTATAACGGCTGGGACGGGATTTTCGTCACGCAAAATTTTGCCCGCACAGATGCACCGTTGCGGATCGACAGTCGTGCAACAAACCCCCCGCCCCCACCGCCTGATGACAGCGGTGACCAGGTTCTGAACGGCACAGGTGCGTCCAACAGGATAGCGGGCGCCGACGGTGACGACACGCTCAACGGCCATGCTGGCAATGATACCCTCTTAGGCGGCCAGGGTAACGATATACTGAGAGGCGGTACCGGAGCAGACAAGCTTAATGGTGGGCGAGGCAACGATGCGGTGCTAGGCGGAGAGGGCAACGATGTCATCTGGGGAAATCTGGGCCGCGACAACCTGCAGGGCGGGAATGGCCGCGACCGCCTGATCGGTGGCAATCAGGCCGATGTTCTGGACGGCGGTGCCGGTAATGACCTGTTGAGAGGCGGCCTGCACAATGACCGTTTTGTATTCTCCAACGATCACGGTCGCGACAGGATCATGGATTTCAACGCCAGGACGGCCCATGAGAAGATCGACTTGCGAAACGTCGATGGGTTCGACAGCTTCCGCGACATCAAACTGGCAGCCACACAGATAAGCAGCCATGTGCGGATCGAGACGGGCGAAGACAGCTGGATCACACTCATGCACACACAGTTGAACCATCTGGATTCTGGCGACTTCCTGGTCTAACTGGGTCGTTCAAGCATTGAAGCCGTAAAAGTCGTGCGTGCGCCATTCACTTGGCGCACGAGCTATGCTGACTTCTACGGGAAAGTTCGCAACTATGAAGAAGTCATCCTCAGCGCAGTTTATGTCCTGAATCTGACGGCGACGGAGAGAGTTGGAACGATACTGCCAACGACGTCAGACGATGATCCGTTCTTATTCTCTGGCAGATCAGTAGAAAACCAATACTCGTGGCAGTATCTCGTAAATCGCCACCCAAAAGAGAAATTCACCACTTTTGTGTAGTACCATTCCTTCCCCGAAACAAACGTTCATGCTTGGAGATTTGGACTTTCCTTATAGTCGATTTTCACCTGCCAGAAACAAGCTTGCCGCAGCGTTTCCAGTGCTCCGAGACTGAGAAAATTTCGTGCTTAGCGATTAAGTTCCCCGCGCCATAGGGTTACCAAAAAACGCGGGGAGACTTGCCTCATGCGAATAAAACGCCGTTTTCCTGCATCGGAAGCGTAGTCACCAACGAACCTGAGAGACTTGCGAGAGCGTTCGCAAGGGCCGGTGCTGAAGGTGGGGTGCCAGGTTCCCCAACGCCTGTCGGAGCCTCGGCTGAGGGCACGATATGAACCTCGATCGCGGCGATATCACCGATGCGCAAGGGCTCATAATCGGGGAAGTTATACTGATCAACCACACCATCGGTCAGCGTTATCTGATCACGCATCGCATGACCCAAGCCATAGCCGATACCACCTTCCATCTGCGCACGCACTATGTCCGGGTTCACGGCGATGCCGCAATCCACGGCGCAGGTCACCTTTTCAATCTTGATACCGGATGACGGATCACCCGAGATCTCGACCACCTGCGCGGCGTAAGAGCCAAAGGATTTGTGCACGGCAATACCCTGAGTGTGTCCAGTCGGCGCGTTGCCCCAACCCGCCTTTTCAGCGGCGAGTTTCAGCACCTGCGCTTTGCGGCTTTGGTCCGCGCTGCCAACATCTGTCAGATGCGCAAGGCGGAACTCGACCGGGTCGCTATTCGCCGCCTTTGCTGCCATGTCCATCATCACCTCCATCACATAAGCCGTGTGCGTGTGACCGACAGAGCGCCACCACAAGACCGACGTGGCCTTTGGCGTATCGGTCAAGCCAACCGCCATGCCGGGAATGGCGTAAGGACTGTCAGCAACCCCCTCGACCGAGCTGTGATCAACACCATCGTGCACGATCATGGATTCAAACACCGTGCCTTTCATGATCGACTGACCTGCGATCTGGTGCTGCCATCCGACGATCTTGCCCGCGCCATCCAGACCAACGCGTACCTTGTGACCAAACGCCGGGCGATAATAGCCGCTGCGAATGTCGTCTTCGCGCGTCCAGATCAGTTTGACCGGACGCGACCTGTCAGTAACGACAAAAGCCAGCGCAGCCTCAACTTGATAATCTGCGTCCGGCGTGGCACGACGCCCGAATGATCCACCAGCCAACATCGTGTTGATCTGGATTTTCTCTTGAGGCAGATCAAAGATTTGCTGATAGGCCAGATGTGGCCCCGTGGGCATCTGACACCCGTCGTGCAGAACGATATTGCCTTCAGCGGTCTGTTCGATGGTGCAATTCAGCGGCTCCATCGGGGCATGGGCCAAAAGCGGGAAATAGAATGTCTTTTCGATCACGGTGGCGGCGCCATCTATGGCCGCACTGACCGCAGCCGCGTCGGCCTTGTTAACGTTATAGACCGGCTCGGCCTCCAATGCGGCCATGATCTCGGCCCTGATGTCATCAGAACTGCGTGTCTCAGCTGCAGACATGTCCCATTCGACCTCAAGTGCGTCGCGCGCCTGGATCGCTGACCAGGTGTTTTCGCCATAAACCGCGACACCAGCCTGATTGGGCAAAACGGCCGCACTGATGAACCCTTTCACCTCTTTCGCGGCAGCGTCATCAAAGCTGAGGGCCTGACCGCCACGGGAGTCTGGACGTTTGATGACCGTAACCATCTGGTTCGGCAGGTGCAGATCCATAGCATAGAGAGCCTGGCCGTTGCCCTTGATTACCGAATCCTTGCGGCGTGTGGTCTCGTTCCCGATCAGGCGGAATTCTGACGTGTCCTTCAGGCGCGGCTCTGTCGGAGCATCCAGTTCTGCGGCGGCGGAAACGAAATCAGCAATGGGCGCGGATTGACCATCAGCCAGGATCATCCCCTCTTCGATGCGGATCGCGGCAGTGTCGATTTGCCAGGCTTTAGCGGCTGCGGAAATTAGCATCTCGCGCGCGGCGGCCCCGGCCTGGCGGTACTGCATCCAGGAATTAGCCATGGCAGTCGATCCGCCGGTGCCCTGAAAGGGGCCAAAGAGAAGGTTATTGTAGACCGCCGGATCAGACGGCGCGAATTCATATTCGATCTGGTCCATGCGCAGGCCGATTTCTTCGGCGATCAGGGTCGGCAGGCCAGTTGCAGGGCCCTGACCCTTTTCGAAATGCTTGACGATGGCTGTGACTTTGCCATCGGCGTCGATCTTGACGAACGGGTTGAACCGCGCGCCAGTGCCCGACGTGGATGCGAGCGTGCCATCATTGCGGATACCTACGAACAGAACCGCGCCCGTGGCGGTGGCCCCTTTCAAGAAATTGCGGCGGGTGGATGTGAGTGTCATCGATCAGCCCTCCAGGATTTCTGCGGCGCGGTGAATACCGGCGCGAATACGTTGGTAGGTTGCGCAACGGCAGGCGTTGCCGGACATGTAATCGTCAATCTCTTCGCTGCTTGGTTTGGGGTTTTCAGCCAGAAGACCCGCCGCAGACATGATCTGCCCGGACTGGCAATAGCCGCACTGGACAACATCCAATTCGACCCAGGCTTGCTGTAACGCCGCGCCGATCTGGTTGTCGGCCATGGCTTCAATTGTCGTGATCTCGACGCCATCGACGTCTTCCACATAGGTCTGGCAAGCGCGTGACGGCAAGCCATCTAGATGCACGGTACATGCCCCGCAGGAGGCCACGCCGCATCCGAATTTCGTGCCAGTCAGTTTTAGGTCATCCCGTATCACCCACAACAGTGGGGTTCTTGGTTCGGCATCGACCATCTTGGTCTCGCCATTCAGTTTCAGCGTGAACGCCATGCAACATACCTCCGAAGAAAAAGAGAAAAGGCTTAGGTGTAAACTAGTGCGTTTACCGTAGGATCAAGACACACCAATGTAAACTCATAAGTTTACACTCAGGTTTGACGGCTACGCACCCGCATGATTTAAGGCTCGGACCATGGTGGACAGTAACTCTCCCAGTGCGTGCAAGAACGCCCAGATCATCGAAGCTGCGGTCGATGAGTTTCAGGAGAACGGGTACGCTTATGCCAGCATGGATCGCATTTCAGCGAGGGCTTCAGTCTCCAAACGAACGCTTTACAAGCACTTCGAAAGTAAGGAAAATTTATTCCGGTCGATCGTGATGGAGCTGGCCGGTCGCTTTGCCGAGATGCAGGATATACGCTATGTTACAGGAAGAGATATTCGCACACAGCTCTTGGAGTTAGCCTGGGCAGAGGGGCGGATTTTGATGCGTCCGGACGTGATGGCAATGGCACGCATGATCATAAGCGAAACCCTGCGCAATCCGGCGTTGGCCGAAGAGGCACAAGGAAAGGTCGACAAAACAGCAACCTTTGTGCGGATGATCGAAGATGCCAGTGCTGATGGTCAGCTGAACGTCGAAGATTCGGTGGTTGCCGGGCAGGAATTCATCGGGTTGATCAAGGCAAAGGCCTTTTGGCCGATGCTGTTCAGCGGATCGGTTGTCAGCGAAGCGGAAATGACTGAGATCGTCGAAAGTGCCGTTGACTTGATCATGAGCCGGTATGGCTGATCGAAAAGGCAGTCCGACGCACAGTCACGAAGTAAAACAAGTTTTGACACCCAAACTTACGCAAACGAGCCCTAATTGGTGTAGGTATGGCTGCCAAATGGCAAAACTATGTGTCGTTCCAAAATTGCCTTAGTGGCGGTGCTGGGAGACCTATGCGAACCAGTCTCTACTAACACAGCGGCACGCGGGAACACCCAGCGAACTCTAGGCGATTTGCTAACTTTCTGAATTTTCTCGGCTCTGATCGAGCAAAGCGTTTTCGAACTAAACTTCGCTCTACTCGACCCCCGAAAAAGCGGGAGAACACAGGGCAAAAGGCAGACTGCTGACAGAGATTGGGGTGGGTGGCGGACAGAGGGTCATCCATATTTTTTGCTGCAAGCTATTGATATTTAGTTTTTTAAAATTTCTGAATTACGTACATACCTCCTTTAATACCACTCATGGGTAATTTTTTCACAACCTTCCAGTTTACTTTCAGCCAAAGCAGGCTTTGGCAACTGACGCATTGAAAGCCAAGTTTGAGCCCACAACGGACCCGTCGAATTTTCGCTGCAAGCGCTCGCAGCAGGAAAATTGCTGCAGCTGCATTATTTTCAGCGCCGCTGCGCGGCGTGAAAACCCGCCATTCATGCTTGCCGCAGCGAGATTTTCTGTCCGATTCACAAGTGCGGATGGGGCGGACGAGGTCTGCACCCGACTGCCGCGCAATGCGGCAAGGTACTGAAGTCCTCTCTTTGTTCGGAAAGGAAGCCACCGGTCTTCCAGAACCTTTACAAAAAGGACAGAAACCTAAATCCGGCCATTCGTTTCCTGGGTGTCGCGCGATCCAATAGATCGTTGTATTTTAGGCATCGACGATCGCAAGCATGATCGGGATTGCCTCCCATTGGTTTTGGCACTCATCCCAGCCGCGGTCCGGTGTGCCTGCAGATAGGTGGTATCAACCATGACGGTTGTTACTGGCAGCGTTCCGTCGCCAGGTCAGCCAAGGTTGATGCCACCTTCCAACAGTCACTTCAGCGCTAAATCAACGTCAATGTTGTTTCTGACTGCGGCAGAGTAGGGACAAATCTTATGAGCGCCATCGACGATTTTCTGCCCGGTTTCTTTGTTGATGTCGGGCAGGTCAACTTCCAGGCGGACACCCAGCTTGAATGCCGCACCATCTGACCCAGGCTTGAGTGCGACGCTTGATGCGACAGAGGCCTTTGAAGCATCAACACCCATACTGAGAGCTGTATACCGAAGTGCTGAAATGAAGCAGCCTGCATAGCCTGCCGCAAAAAGCATTTCGGGGTCGACCCGCGCGCGGTCAGAAGAGGCGGGCGCTTCCTGCATTTCTTCGGGTAGCATGTCGTAGACTGCAGATGGCATGACAAGATCGAGATCAAGTGTACCGTCGGCAGTGGACACACGTCCTGCACGCCCTCCTGATGCAGTAGCAGTTGTAATGTAAATTGCTGGTTCCAAGGCCGACATGTCATTCTCCCATTTAGAACTATCGTTGATTTACCGTGTCGCTCGATTTATAATGTTAAAATATGTAACGTGTCAATATGTGCAGTTAGGATGAAGATGCATTCCAGATTTACCGAACTCCGAAAGACCAAGCTCGGTAAGGGGTTAGAGAGCCTCTTGAGTAGCCCTAAAAAGTATGTGGAATATGCAGCGCTATCACGCGCTGGCCTACCAGCAATCACAGCTGCTGTGCATGAGCTTGAGGAATTGTTTCCGATAGTTAGATCGGATCAGGCAGCCAGACAGTTTTGTGGCGCTGTTGTTGGAGAGGTCATGAGGGACGCTGGCCATGAGATTCTGCGGCCCAGAGGTCGTGTGTCCGGAAATCTCTTTACATACGGGACGGTTTGGACACCGTTCCCGGTACAAAAAGATCCTGTCCAGATCGTCCGGAGCATGCGCAGTGCCCCTGGAAAACTATCCGCAATGCTAAACAACATTCCTGTTCGATTTCTGCAGATCGAATCACAGGGGGGCCGTGTACCCATAGCTAACCGAATTGTTGAGATGATTGGCATGGATGTTGAGTTGTACAATAGGGTTGAAGGCAAGTCAGCAGAGGCATTGCACGACACCACTCCTGAAGCGGAGCTCGTGGCCTTAACTTCTAATGATGGTACGCTTAAGGTAGATGAGTTTATCTCCAAGTTTGAAAATTGTCGGGCAATTCTGTGCCAGAGTCTTACCCATAGTATTGAAAAGGCTTCAAAATCCGCGGAGTCAACAATTCTGAAACCTGACGCTCTGCAAGACGCAATACGTCTGGCGCATGATGCTGATCAAGTCTTGCTTAACGATCTTCAGGAGTTTGTTTTGGAACTCTCTTTTGGATCGTAAGCGATCGATCAAAAGGCGCTGAAACGCTGCTATGCGATCTTGATTATCTTGATCGCTGCAATGGCCGCCATCACAAACTATGGGTGCGGTTGAGGCAGATCAATGCTCTGTATCAGAAGCCGGCTAAGTCCCCAACCTCGTGCTAGTGTCTTCTTCGCTAATTCCGTCTGCCATGCGCGCGAAAGCCTTGCGCCAGCCCTGTGCTAGGTCCTTGGTGTTTGCCAGAATCTCAGCCTCTTGCGGACTTATGCGCCATGTCAAACGAGCCCGGGTGACGCGCCTGACACTCCAATCAGTATGACGCCGTTCCAACAGTGATATCAAATCCCCGGGTGCAGCGGTTCCCGGCTCCAACACCCTGTAATACCACCCTGTCCGACCCGTTTTCTGAAACAGATAAGGCATCTTTTCATTGCCCGTATGCAGGCCAAGCTTCCAGCAAGGCTGGCGGCCCTGGCTGATCTGAACCGTAGCGGTGCCAAGCGTCAGGATATCGCCGATGCAAAGATTATCCTCGGTCAATCCTCTGGTGGAGATGTTTTCGCCAAAGGCCGCCGGGCTAGGTATCGGCGGCCATGTGACTCTCTGATTGCCACGCGTCATAATGATCGCTGGCATAATGGTGGATGGCTTTCTCGGCGCCGCCATGAACCATCAGATCTGCTTGCTCATCTCCAGAAAAACCGGTGCGCGTAATGTTCTGAGAACCGGTCACCTTAGCCACTGGGTTGTCCTTACCCCGACCGAGGAATGTGGCCCGGGCGCCTTGGCGGTGCGCGACATCCCAGAGGGCAGCACGCCGAAACTGCCCGCGACCTGGCCAGGATTCCCGATCTTTCTGGACAGCCCCGGCTTCACGCCGTTATTCGACGGCCCGGAAGTCACGGTGAACGCGGGTTTCGCCAGTGATGTTGAGCTTGCTGGTGTCACCTATGACGGTGTCACCTCCGCATTGCGGGTGAATGTCAATGTCCACGCGCCCCTGCTCCGCGTGACCGATGTTTTCGACATCGCGTCCGGGGATCTGAGCCTGCCTGGCAAGGTAGAATAGGATGAAGCTTGTATTGCCAAGCTTTGAGTCTCAGCACTCAAAGTTTGGCAGGCCGCAATGTTCCCGGATGTCGGGGTGATTGCTGCAACAATCGTTGAGAATGAACGAGAGAAGCCCGCCCAACCCGAGAAAGCTTACCCGGTAGATGATTTTTCGCGACTGCCGTTCCGAAGTTATCAGGCCAGCGCGTTCCAATGCTGACAGATGAAAGGATGCTTTCGAAGATATCGCCTCCATGGCCTCGGCGATCTCACCAGCCGCAGCGCCGCCTTCGCCGCAACCGATCAGATAACGAATGATGCGCAGACGCATTTCCTGAGACAGAGCACCAAGCATCGCAATCGCATCTTCCTCATTCATATTTCAACCTCTCTTGAAATGTTGAATAGTTATCCATATAACACCTTCGACTCACCACAAACAACCCTGCAGCCCTTTGCCTGAACAAATCGGATATGCCATGAAGATCGTCAGTTTCAAAATTTGCCCGTTCGTCCAACGCGTCGCCGCACTGCTCGAAGCGAAAAACCTGCCCTACGAGATCGAATTCATCAGCTTGCAGGACAAACCACAGTGGTTTCTCGACATCTCACCCAATGGTCAGGTGCCGGTTCTCATCACCGATGGCGGTCAGGCCCTGTTTGAAAGCGATGCCATCGTTGAGTATCTCGAAGAGGCATATCCAGCCCTGCAACCCGGGCTGTCCCCCGAAGAAAAAGCGACAAATCGCGCATGGGCTTATCTGGCGACCAAGAACTATCTGGTTCAATGCAGCGCGCAGCGCAGTGCGGACAAAGCAACCCTTTCCGAACGTGCAGCAAAGCTGGACGTTGCCTTTGACCGGATCGAAGCGAAGCTCTGCGATACGCGGTTCTTTGGTGGCAACGAGATTGGCATGGTCGATGTGGCGTGGCTGGTCCTGTTGCACCGGGCAGCGATCATCGAAAAAAACACAGGCTACGACTTCATTGGGGACCGCCCAAAGCTGAAATCATGGCAGGCGCATTTGATGCAGACAGGTCTGGCGGAGAAGTCTGTTCCGGCCGAATTTGAGGATGCGTTTGTGGATTTTTACCTGTCTGACCAGACGTTCCTTGGCCGATGCAAGGAAAATGGCGGTTGCAAAAAGAATGCGGCCGAGCTGGCGGATGCGTGCTGCTGACAGAGGCTTCATTCCGCCCCCATGAATTCAGACATCTCTTTCCAAAGGAATAGCCTCGTGAGTCCGTTTGACATTGCCCCTGCAAAAACCGGTGACACCTTCGTCCGACATGACCCCAACTTCCTGAATATGGTCTTCGGCACCGATCAGGTGACGCCACTATGGGTCGCAGATATGGACTTCGCTGTCGCCAACCCAATCCAGGAGGAACTTCTGCGTCTGGCCAACCGGGGTCAGTTTGCCTACGAGTTCAACTCAAAAGGCGTATTCGCGGCGATTTCGACCTGGTTCAAACGCCGCCACAACCTTTCTCTGGACCCCGAAAAGTTGGTACAGGTTCCCGGGGTTCTCACAGCCATTGCGATGCTGATCCGCGAGTTGACCGAACCGGGGAATGGCGTGCTGATGCAGGTCCCGGCCTACCATCAGTTTGGCAAGGTGATCAGCACAGCCGGTCGGAACATCGTCAAGAGCCCGCTCCGCAATGTCGAAAGCTCATATGAGATGGATTTCGACGATCTGGACGTGAAGCTGAGCGCACCGGACGTCGAAGCCATGATCCTGTGTAACCCGCATAATCCTGTCGGCCGCGTTTGGCGCAAGGACGAATTGGAGAAGCTCGTCGAAATCGCCAACCGCCACAGTGTGACGATCATCAGCGATGAGATCCATTCCGATATCATCTACACCGGCCATCGCTTCACCAGCCTGATGGCTCTGGATCCGAAGAACCACGTGTCGGTCATCGGGTCGCCCGCAAAAACCTTTGGCATGCACAGCATCTCAAACGGATATGTTTATACGGCAAACCAAGAGCTTCTCGACCGCTTCAAGAAAACAGCGGAATCGATGTACCTCACACATGGGAATGCATTCACGACCTTTGCGACCATCGCCGCCTATGAAAAAGGCGAGGCCTGGGTGGACGAATTGATCACCTATCTTGAAGGCACGGTCGCCTGGATCTTCCGGTTTCTGCAAGAAGAGCTACCCGCGATCAAGATGTCTCCGGTCGAGGGCACGTATCAGGTCTGGCTCGATTGCACGGCTACCGGTCTCGCCGGGGACGATTTGAAAGCCACGCTGGGCGAATCCGGCTTCGGCGCCACACCCGGCACCTGGTTCGATCAGGACGCGACAACGTTCATCCGGGTCAACATCGCAGCACCCAGGGCCGATATCGAAAAGGCCTTCAGAAAGTTCAAAACCGCGATGGACCAGGCCATGGAGGCGCGAGCCCAGGGGGCCGCGCCCGTCGCCCAAAAAGCCTGCGCCGTTGCATCAACCAACTCATGCTGTTGAGCCAGTTATGCCTGTCGGAATGATGCCACAGCGATTAGTGCAGCAAATGCAACGCCTACCAATTTCCACCACTCACGAATTAGATCAATCGAAATCTGGAGGTTAAGCTGATGACAATGACGACTGGGTTTTTAGGAAGACGAGACTTCCTGAAGACAGGTGCGACGTTTCTGACGGCGAGTTCCGCTGCACTGGCGGCGACAGGCTCTAGTGCAGCGCCGGAATTTCCCGATAATATGCTCTATCCAGGTGTGGAGGATGAAGCTTACGGCAGCCCGTCACCCTACGAGTCCGACGTCGTACGCAAAATTTTTCCCCAAAACGAAAAATCGACCCTGACGGCATCGTTCACGCCGCTGCATGTCCCAAAAGGTATCATCACGCCATCAGGGCTTCATTTCGGCGCTCACCATTCGGGTGTGGCCGAGGTTGACCCGGAAACCCATGAATTATTTATACACGGCATGACGGATCGGCCGCTGAAATTCACCGCGCGCGACCTCATGCGATACCCCCTGTCCGGAGGGATCAACTTCCTCGAATGCGGGGGAAATAGTGCACCGCAAGGCTATCACCGCGAAGCGCAGCAAATGCCGATGCAATATCTTCATGGGCTTGTGTCAGGATCTGAATGGATCGGTGTTCCGGTCAGGCTGCTGCTGCAGGAGGCAGGCCTGGGCCCGCGCGCCAAGTGGGTCATCGCCGAAGGTGCCGACGCCGGTTCCCTTGCGCGCAGCATCCCGCTGCAAAAGCTGATGGATGATGCCATTATAGCGCTCTATCAAAACGGTGAGCGGCTAAGGCCTGCGCAGGGTTATCCCATGCGTCTGTTCCTGCCGGGCTGGGAAGGGAACACCAGCGTCAAGTGGCTCAGACGCCTCGAGGTTACCGACCGGCCCGCCTACACCCGTGAGGAAAGCCGCCACTATTCCGAAACCCTGGCTGATGGCTCGATCGAAGGCTTCAGCATGTATATGGGGGTCAAATCGGTGATCACCCATCCGTCGGCAGGACAGGCCCTGCCGGACAAGGGATACTACCAGGTGCACGGATTGGCGTGGTCGGGATTTGGGAAAATCTCCAAGGTCGAAGTATCCGACGACGGGGGCGAGAATTGGGTGCCCGCCAATATTGAAGGGCCGGTTCTGAGCAAATCACTGACGCGCTTTACCTTGCCCTGGCACTGGGACGGTAAACCGGTCCGCCTGAAAAGCCGCGCCATCGACGAACAGGGCAATGTTCAGCCAACTCATGAGGCCTGGAAAAGCAGGTATTTCGAGGGAAGCCGCAATCATTACAACGCAATCCAGACCTGGTTCATCGATGCACAGGGAGCCATCTCAAATGTCTTCTAGGAAACAAATCTTACACGTGATCGCCATTGGATTTCTCGCGGCAAACAGGGTCGCTGCTGAAGATACGCCGGCCCTGGGACAAACCATCCCGATAGAAGAACTGGCAGGCCTCAGCACAACGGTCTACCCAGACGGTGAAGGGCTGCCGCCGGGCAGCGGCACAGTTCAGGCAGGCAAGGTTGTCTACGAGGATCAGTGCTCGGTCTGCCACGGTGCAAACGGGGAAGGTAACATGAACATGTACATCCCGATCCTTGCAGGCACGGGCAAACCCGACCACGGCTTTCACTGGTCGACGGGCCATTCCTGGCCCTATGCGACAAGCCTCTTCGAATACATTCGCACCGCCATGCCCCCTTTCAATCCCAAGGAGCTAAGTACAGAAGAGGTCTATGCGGTCACCGCATACATTCTCCACATGAATGGATTCCTGCCAGAAGACGGAGAAGTGGGCAAGAGCACGCTTCCGGACATCAGGATGCCTTCACAGGATTATACCAGCAGCAAATGGGAGAAAGAGGAAAGCCAGTACTGATCCTGGCATCAAAATGACGGATCACCGTCGCCTCGGACACTTCTACGTTTTCAACCAATTTAGGAGGCACCTTCATGCTTGAAGGTAAAACAGCTCTTGTCACAGGCGGGTCCAGCGGCATTGGCTTTGCATCAGCCAAGATGCTGAAAGACAATGGCGCGCGTGTCGCAATCACCGGAACAAACACCGAGAAACTCCACTCTGCCCGAAAGATGCTAGGCGATGGCACCATCGCGATCCAGGCGGATGTCAGCAAACTGGATGATCTGGACCGGATGCAATCCGAGTTGCGGCAGGCCTTTGGCAAGCTGGATATCTTCTTTGCCAACGCGGGCGTTGCCTTCAACACGCCACTCGGGAAAACTGATGAAGCGATGTATTACCGGATGATGGATGTGAACGTGAAAGGCACATTCTTTTCGATCCAGTCCGTCCTCCCACTGATGCCCGAAGGGGCCTCAATCATCCTGAATACGTCATGGCTGAACCAGATCGGAACACCAAACAAAGCGTTGCTGTCGGCTTCAAAAGCAGCGGTACGTTCTTTTGCGCGTGTCATGTCGGCTGAGCTCTTGGATCGAGGCATTCGTGTGAACTGCGTAAGTCCAGGCACTATCGAGACACCGATACATCGTGGACCAAATGAATCCGACGAACACTTTTGCGCCTATGTAGAGCGGGTTGGACAACAAGTGCCAGTGGGCCGCATGGGCAAGCCGGAGGATATCGCGGCCGCGGTTCTGTTTCTGGCAAGCGATGCGTCCAGCTACATGCTGGGCGCTGAAATGGTCATCGACGGCGGCCGCGCTGAACTCTGAATTGCCGCCGGACAGCTCAGGAATAATAAAAAAGCGCGAACAATCTTGAAATGGCGGGACCATGACGAGCACCATTCTATATCTTCTGAGATCCGATTTTATCGACGCCCGAGCGGGCAACACAGCGTTCTATTGCCCCCAATGCCTTTTGGTCGAAGGGTTTTTGTCAGTCTTCCCGCATGTTCGCCAGAACCTCGATATACGATACGTTGATTTTGATCGGCCACGGGGCGACATGACAAGATATGTCAGTGACAATCAGTCCTGCCCTCAACTCGTATTCCCCGATGGCGATGACAGGCATTCTGTTGGGCACAGCACGTCCGGGATATCTCCCGCACGCCGGATCGAAAATGTGCAACACATTCTCGTCTATCTTGTAATGCGTTTCGATCTGCCCCAACCGCATCCCTAGGACACGACCCCTTACTCCCGTCCCTATTTGGGGTCATGGCGTTGGTGACGACCAAAGCCAATGCCAATGCCAGAGCGTGGTCCGGCCAAATTTCAAATTATGAGATATCTTCTTTACAAAACTAGTTTTATAGTTATATTGTTGACTATGTCAACAAAAACACAAGAATCACGTGCTCTCGCAGCTTTAGGCCATGATGCCCGGCTTGCCATTTTCCGACTGTTGGTACGGAAAGGGTATGATGGTTTGCGCGTGGGCGAAATCGGTCAGCTTTTGGATCTGGCACCTTCAACCTTGGCACATCATCTCGCAGCGCTGGTAGACGCGGGGCTTGTGGTGCAGGAAAAGCAAGGTCGCGAAGTGTTCAACAAGGCGGATTTCACGGTGATGCATCACCTCGTGACGTTTCTGACATCAGAATGCTGCGAGGGACTTCCCGCTGCAGCAAAGGAGGATGCAGCATGATACAGTGTATGCATTTTTCTTAACCCTAAACAACTATTAAACTGGATAATTAGTTATGGCTAGCACCTCAGAACACCTGCCGCGGCGCCGGGATGCGCTCCGCCAGTTTCTCAGTGATCAGCGCGTGTGGCTCATCTCCGCGCTGATCCTTGCAGCGCTTGCGATCTTCGATACGTCGCAGGCCGTCGAAAGCACCAACTTCGCAGTGGCTGCGCTCCTGCACGTAGCGCCCTATCTCATGTTCTCAATCGGCGTTGCCGCCTGGGCCGGAGCAACAGGCGCAGACAACCTGATAGCCAAAGCGTTCACGGGCGCCCCGTTGGTGATGATCCTTCTGGGTGCCATCGCAGGCGGCCTGTCGCCGTTTTGTTCCTGCGGCGTGATCCCATTGATCGCCGCACTGCTGGCAATGGGCGTGCCCTTGTCAGCCGTCATGGCGTTCTGGCTCGCCTCTCCCATCATGGACCCGTCCATGTTCTTTCTGACCGCGGGCGTTTTGGGGGCGAAATTTGCAATCGCCAAAACCATCGCAGCGGTGGGGCTGGGCGTCTTCGGCGGCACCGTTGTCCATTTGCTGAGCCGGGGTGGCGCGTTGAGCGATCCGCTGCGTGACGGCGTTGGCAACGGCGGCTGTGGCGGGTCCAAAGTGCGCGCCCCGAAACCGGTTATGTGGAAATTCTGGACCGATGGCGAACGACGCACAAAGTTTGCCAAGACGGCTTGGAGCACGACACTTTTTCTCGCAAAATGGCTGTTCCTGGCCTTCCTTCTGGAAAGCCTGATGCTGGCCTGGATCCCTGCGGAAACGGTGACCAAAGCCCTCGGTGGCACCGGTGTGATACCGATTATCACGGCAACTCTCGTCGGCGTTCCGGCTTACCTGAATGGCTACGCAGCGCTGCCGCTGGTCGGTGGTCTTATCGAACAGGGTATGGCACCGGGTGCTGGGCTGGCCTTCTTGGTGGCCGGTGGCGTCACCTCGATCCCTGCGGCCATGGCCGTGTGGGCATTGGCAAAGCCCAGGGTTTTTGTGCTTTACCTTGGGCTGTCTCTGAGCGGGGCATTTGCCGTCGGCATGCTCTTCCAGCTCTGGCAGTCAATCTAACAGACCAAACGGCCCGGGCACTGAATGTGTCCGGGCCGTATCAGGCTTCAAAGTCAGAGTCGTTCTAACCTCTGCAAATCACGGAGGATAATAATGACATTTTCATCGGATTTCTTGGGTGGGCATGATTACCTCAAAACAAATGCAACATTCCTAACAGAGATCTCGGTCGCCTTGGCTGTTACAAAGCTTCAGCTGCACCGAAAATGCATAACAAAATGCTCTATGCTGCGCGCGATCTGCTCCCAATGTGTACGGAATGAAGTAGGAGATCTGACTGCTAGCTGATGCCTCGCCAATGACCAGAAAACCGTCCGCCCTAACGGGGTTCGGAATTGGCCAGGTGCTAGATGCATCAATGTCCGCTCCGGCGACTTGCATTGCATCGCAGTAGTTGGCGTACCGCGCCTGCCAAGCAGTGCTGCATCAGCAAACATTGGTTGAGTGAGCGATGGCAAATTCCGGCCCCTTGCCCTTCGGCTCAAGTTCGATAAGAGGCGAGAATTCTAGAACCGGCCGTTCGCTTCATGCGCGGCAAAATTGCGGTTTGAGCCCAAATTCACTGATGCTGCGCCACGTATGAACGCCACCTCATCCGCTTTGGGCCGCAGATATCCATGGAGTGATTGGCCGTATTGTCGAGTGCGTTGCCTATTTAGGCAACATGAAGAATTCTTCGCGGACGATTTTGTCTCCTTCGACGGTATAAACTGCAACCTCCCGCAGTGTCATCTTGCGACCTGTCGCCTTCTGAGTCACCTCCGCCTCGAAGCGCACTCCAAATCGGTTGGGCGGGTGAACATAGGGCCCGTCCGCCTTGAGCGAATGAATGTCGTGTGTTGCCGCCCAATCTCCACGTTTTGCCTTGATCGCACCGCGACCCTTGGCGATCCGCACATCGCGCCCGGGTGGCACAACTGCCTCAACCGACTCTGCGTTTTCGGCATAGCTCTGGTCAACATGCTCAATTCCGCGACCATCCCGCATTGCCTGAACGAATTCCTGACCGAATTTGACAAGGTCTTCCATACGAGCCCTCCTTTGCATTGCCAACAAGTGTAGCTCGGCTTTCGGATGCCTGACTTGACCAGGATCAAGATTCTCGACTGCTCGTTGCCCTCGCAACACTCTGCTAGTGCTCGCAAGCGAGTGCATTTATCAGCCGATGTCGCTGCGCTGCGCATAAACGACCGTTTCGAGAGGCTGCGAAGCAGCGTCTATCTGAGCCTGTCTTAGCCCCGTAAAACTGTGCCACTATTTGTGTGTCACAGGAGGGATTGGAGATGGCTCGAAAGCGGTATTCAGATGAGGACGCGCTGAGGCTGTAGCGTGAGATAGACGTGCATCTGCATGATGGTTTGGATGTTGTGAGCGCGTGCCGCAAGGCAGGGATTTCGGACAAGACTTATTACTATTGGCGCAAGAAGTTTGGCGGCATGGGGCGACCTCAATTGACGGAGATGAGAGCGCTGCAAAAGGAGAATGATCGGCTGAAGAAGATTGTCGCTGACTTGCAACTCGACAAGGTGATCCTGAAGGAGAGCCTGGATCATTTAAAGCCGAAGGCCTGACGCGGGAACAGCTTCGTCAGGCTGTCATTCACACCCGGCAAAAACTGGATACATCCGAGCGCCGGACCTGCGCGGTGCTTGGCGTGGCGCGATCCAGTCTGAGATACCAACCCAAGCTAGCAAATGATGATGCATTGCGCCTAGCGATGATCCGTCTGGCCAAGCAATATGGTTGGTATGGCTACCGGAAGGTGACCGCGCTGTTGCGGATGGAAGGCTGGCAAGTCAATCACAAGAAGGTCGAACGTTTGTGGGGCGAAGAAGGCCTGCAACTTCCCCATCGCCATAAGAAACGACGGCGGCTTTATCACCAAGACAGCTCTGTCATTAGGCTGCGTCCGACGCACCCCAACCACATTTGGGCCATCGACTTTGTGCATGACAAGTTGAGCAACGGGCGCAGCTACAAATGCTGACAGTGCTGGATGAGTACACCCGCGAAGCACTTTGCGTGGCTGTCAGGCCCAGGATGAACGCAAATGATGTTTTAGACGCATTGCACCCGCTGCTCATGAAGCACGGCAAGCCGGAATTCATCCGGTCTGATAACGGCCCCGAGTTCATAGCTGCGCATCTGCAGGATTGGTTGAAGAAGGTCGGCATCCAGCCAATGCAAATCTATCCAGGCTCGCCTTGGGAGAACGGATACAACGAGCGATTCAACGGAACCTTAAGACGAGAAGTGCTGAATGCCGAGTGGTTCCACAGCACGAAACAGGCGCAGGTCGCCATCAATGTTTGGCTCAGGCAATACAACCGGGTCAGACCTCACCACGCATTAAACATGCGTCCACCAGTACCTGAAACCTTATTAGAGAAACCTCAAATCAGTGGTACCGAAACAGGGGGCTAGACACCGTATCGAATTGTTCCACCTGTGCTGCTTTTCGCTGCTATAACTTCGAGCGCAAAGCGGACTTTACAACTTAGAAGCCGGACGTCCGTTTCGTCCGCAGAGTCGTCGTTGGGACAGATTTTGCCTGACTGATTGCGTCGGATGACAGCTCAGATTCCTTTGCTGACGTGATGACAAGGGTGAGCGCCGGACCGTGGGATTGCGCGGCAAGATATCAGCGTGGCCATTAACACACGCCAAGCCCCTCTTTCATCATCAAAGATTGCCGCAAGAAAGCTAGGTTTCGCCTAAAGGCACTTTGGTGTGTTCATGCTAAAGGTCCGTCAGGCCAACATCTTTGATCATACGCAGAAGGGTTTTAGTTAATGCATCCTACCGAAAAGACCGTCCGCCAGTTTCATGAATCTTGGGATGTGCGCGACCCGGACCGAGGTGCGGAAGTAATCGCGGATGATTGCGACTTCGAAGATATTGCTCGCGGCGAAAAACTTCCCGGGAAGGACGCTTATAAAGAGGATTACTTTCGCTGGCGCGAAGCGTTTCCGGATGGGCTTTGCAAGGTTGAGAACGTCATGGTTAGCCAATGCGGAGAATGGGCTACGGTGGAGTTTCGCAACACCGGCACACACAGGGACACTTCGATCAAGCCTTGGGGATTTCCCAGCCACAGGCAAACGAGCCGAGGTTCGGTACTGCTCGGTGATGCGCGTCAAGGATGGGATGGTGGTCGAGGGGCGTGACTATTACGACAGCGCCACAATCGCGCGGCAGTTGGGTCTGGTTGATTAAGGCGATCCGCAAATGAAAAAATCACGCTGCTATTCGTCTCACGATAGCTCCCTACAAAAGTCTGATCTGCCAGGAACCTTCGTCTTGAGACTAAGACGAGTCTTGCAGGCGTTTCCTTAGCAGTCCGACGACCTCTTGCGCGGTCGCGATATCATCTGACGACAGGCCTTTGGAAAGATCATTCACCCATGGAACCTGCAACGCTATCGCCGCATCGAACAGTTTTTGACCTTTCGGTGTGAGTACAACAAGTTGCGCGCGTTTGTGATGCGGGTTTGGCTGGAACTCGACAATGCTTTCTTTTTCCAGCTCATTCACGATGCGTTGAACGCCCTGCCGATGAACCCCCATCGTGCGCGCATGCCACGCCACCGATTCCGGTCGGTCTGCATAGGCGATGGCACCAAGGATCTGCCAGCGCGCACTGGTCAATCCAAGATCGGCAACCAGCCGATCACCGGCAAGCTGTAACCGGCCATTCAGTCGAAACACATCCAGAATAAGCGCTGTCACCGCCTCTCCGGCCTCCGTCCATTTTTCATCTGTCATTTCTGGTTGATATTAAGTTGACAATACATTGTCAATATGATTAACCGATCATAATTGACAACATGACACCAATTAAACACCCACTCACGGAGCAATACAGATGGTCAAGTTCGAACCCCTCGATCCAAAATTTCCAATTGAACAGCAGCTGGGCGTCGAGGCCGGGCCCGTTGTTCTGGTCAACCTGTTCACGATTGACCCGGCGGATCACGACGCGCTGATTGCGGCGTGGAAAGATGACGCGCTCTTCATGAAAAAGCAGCCGGGCTACATCAGCACGCAGATGCACAAAGCCATCGGCGATAGCGGCATGTACCTGAACTACGCCATCTGGGACTCGGTGGCCGACTTTCGCACGGCATTCTCGAACCCGGAGTTTCAGGAAGCGCTCAGCCATTACCCATCCAGCGCTGTCACCGCGCCGCATCTTTTCGAAAAGATCGCCGTATCAAACTGCTGCACAGCCTAACGGGGTCTTCTGCAACAAACCAAACTGGAGGGATCAACAATGAAAACACGCATTCACGCAATTGCAGGGGGCATCGGTTTCCTGATGATCCTTCTTTTCTGGACGTCCACGGCAATCAGCGAGCTGTTTGCAAGCCACGAGACGATTGCGGCCGTCAAGGGATTAATCCTGAAAGGCATGTTCATCCTGATCCCGGCGATGGCAATTGCGGGCGGTTCCGGCACCGTGATGGGTAAGAACCGCACGGACGCAAAGGCGGTTGCAAAGAAGAAACGCATGCCTCTTATCGCCATGAACGGGTTGCTGATCCTGCTGCCCTCGGCGTGGTTTCTGGCAGGCAAGGCCGCTGCCGGGGAGTTCGACACAATATTCTACACCGTTCAGATGGTTGAGCTGGTCGCCGGGGCTGCGAACCTCACCATGATGGGCCTGAACATCCGCGATGGTCTTACCATGACGGGTCGGATCGGTGGCTCAGGCACTCCACCTGCGAACCCGCATCAGCCCGTGATCGAAGAGCGCCCGGGCGGGCCGCTGGTGGCAAAATCCCCTCCCCGGCTCACGGACACCACAGGAGAAGAACTCGAAACTCAGCCTGTCATCGCTTTGTGTCGCTGCGGGCAGTCGAAGAAAAAGCCTTACTGTGATGGATCGCATAACGATATCGGTTTTACGACCGACCCTTCGGCGGATCGCACACCCGATGGCGTGAAGGTCTTTGGCGGCAAGCAGATTGATGTGCATTACAACCGACTGCTTTGCTCTCACGCAGGGGAATGCGGCGCACGGTTGAAGGCCGTCTTTGACAGCACGCGTGACCCCTGGATCGTGCCTGACAATGCGACCCCGGACCAGATCAGAGATGTTGTCGAAACATGCCCGTCCGGCGCGCTTTCCTGGAGTGAACCGGGAAGACCGGCGCAGCATGTCGTCGGGGGCGCACCGGGGATAACGATTGAAGGCAACGGGCCTTATCGCGTCACGCGGATCCCGCTGGCTTCCGGTATCCAGGCTGAGGGTGCGTCACCCGACAAATATGTCCTTTGCCGCTGCGGCGCTTCAAAAAACAAACCGTTTTGCGATGGATCACATGCGGACATTGGCTGGACCGACCGATCAACCTGAACACCCCAATAGGAACGATCCCATGAAAAGCACATCTGAGAAATACGGAACGGTTGCGGTCACGATCCACTGGCTGAGCGCCGTGCTGATCCTGGCGCAACTAGGATCGGGCTTTCGGGCTGCATCCATGGTCGACAGCGCGGCAAAAGAAGCAATTTTGACGTTTCATGCGCCCCTGGGGATCGTCATCCTGGTCCTGACGATTGCACGACTTCTCTGGTGGAAATTTGCCGACAGAAAGCCGGACCCGGTTGCAGGCGATCCGGCCTGGCAAACAGGCGCAGCCAAAGCGGTCCATGTGCTGTTCTACATCGTCATCATTGGCATGGTGGCCAGTGGCATCGGCATGATGGTCGCATCGGGCGCGGGCGAAATTTTGTCCGGCGCAGTAGACGCTCCGCTGCCTGATTTTTCAAAAGTCCTGCCACGCGCCCCCCACGGCCTCGGCGCTCGTTTGATGGTCGGCCTTCTGGTGTTTCATGCCGGCGCGGCGCTCTACCACCACTTCATCAAGAAGGACGGGCTGATTTGGCGAATGTGGTACGGCGCAAACTGAATCGCGCCACCCATTTGCCAGACAGAATCCAAGACGAAACCGCAAGAAGGCATTGAACGCTGTGACTGACACTTCTTCAACAGACAGATCATTTTTGCACGGCCATTCCGAAGGTGGGGTCTGGGACAAGGCTGGCGCCCCCACGGGGCAAGACGCGTGGCGCCCCCTAGACCTCGGCCAAGGCGTTTATGCACTGGAAGTCGACGGTGGAAACCCGGGCGGCACGATCGGGATGCTTGTCGGGGACGAAAGCTCTGTCCTGATTGACAACGGTTTGGAAAAATCGGCAGCCGTGACCGTGGCGGCGACAGAAAAGCTGGCGGGTGGCCCGATTGACTATCTGATCAGCACGCACTTGCATGCCGATCACGTCGGGTGCAACGCAACCTATGCCGCTGCGGGCACCACGATCATCTCGCACGTAGACACGCGCCGCCTGCTAAGCGTCGATGATACCTTCGACAAGGCAGGCTTGCCCGTGCTGACATTCAGTGATCGCGCCACAATCCATTTAAATGGCCTGACACTGGAATTGATCCCTTTTGCCAACGCACACACGCTGAGCGACACGATTGTCCATTTTGTCGAGGCCAATATCATCCACACGGGTGATTTGTTTTTCAACAAGATCTATCCCTTCATGGATTTGGACAATGGCGGCAATATCGACGGCTTTATCGCGGCCCAAAGACAGATCATCGACATGGCCAACGATGACACCGTGATCATCGCGGGTCACGGACCCATCGGCAACAAGGCAGAGATGCAGACGGCTGTAGATCTGCTGCTCGCGATCAAAGCCACGATGAAACCTCTGATCGAACAGGGCATGTCTATGGAAGATGTCCTTCAGGAAAACCCATTGTCAGTTTTCGAGCATTTGGCCTGGTTTCACATCACCACCGAGCGCATGACCAAGATCATCTACCATTTGCTGACCGAAGGATAATGCCGCGCGTATCGGTTCATCGGTGCTGAACATGCAGGTCGCAAACCCCGCAATCAGACTTTGGCAAAGCCAACGAAAACAAAAAACGCCGCACATGCGGCCCCCACACCAACTGCAATATGCCTGTCTTCGTTCACCGGCAAAACAACACGACCAGTGACACGCCTCTGAGTTTGGCACAGTTTGGGGCGGAGCCCGGTTTTCGCAGCATTGCCGTTCTTTATCCTTGGGCATCAGCCGCCGGGAAACCTCGCTACCTATATGACCTCAACAGCGATCCGGCCCCTCGCGCAAAACTGAAAGATTTGGCTGACATTCTTGCAGGCACAAACGCCGGGGAATTTGGAATTTTGGATCGCTAATCAGCGCGTTCCTGACAACGGAAGAGATCGGTGGACGCGCGCCACTTCCTTTCGATCCGACCGACCCCGGCCCGTGGGTAATTCCATGAAAGGGCTTCTTCCAATCCAACAAGACTATCGCTCTCATAATCCTCTGATCGACCGCCGTTGTTATCAAATCCTTATTCCCTTACGACACAGAAGGATCATGCCCGTTGGAGGCAAATGTGAAACACCAAATATCCTTTGCCCGATTGCAGACGGTCGATGCCAGAGACATCATCACCCATATGTCTGATCCTCGCGTTGCGGCGCATATGCCACTGCTTACCTCGGCCTGGGATGACGCTACCGTTGCCAAATTTCTGACCACCAAGGAAGCGTATTGGCAGCGTGACGGTCTCGGGCATTGGGCCATTCTGGCAAACACTGAATATGTCGGTTGGGGCGGTTTCCAAAAGGAAGGTGATGAGTGGGATTATGGGTTGGTTCTCAAGCCAAAGGCGTTTGGCTTGGGCACGCAGATTTCCAGAAAAGCCATCGAATTTGCCATCGCCGACCAGCGCATTCCCTTCGTGACGTTCCTTCTGCCACCCTCACGCAAAAAGCTTGGCGCGCTCCGGCGGTTTGGGGCAGAATTCGTCGGCGAGGTTGAATATGACGGCAAGGCGTTTCTCAAGTACCGGCTTGAAACAGGATGAACACTTCGCCCCGCATTGGAACCCCTGTCCGATAGCCATGCTGGCCCCGTAGCGGCCCAAAACGTACGTCCCGTACGCCCACATGTGAAATCACCCGGAATTCCGTACGTTTTGGCCGTACAGTCCGTACGGAGTATACGTTTTTCGCGCTTGCAGCATGATCAGCCGGCCAATCCGCGCCGGATCAGGTTCAACCCCCCGATCAGCAAGACCGCCAGCGTGGCCTTTTTGAACGTGCTCTGGTCGATCCGGTCCTGTATCCGGAATCCGATCGCCATCCCCAAAACCGCCGTCGGGATCAGTGCCAGCGACAGCGGCAATGTCTCGGCCCGCAACACGCCCGATCCCCAATGTGCCGCGACCAGCGTCACCGATCCCAGCCCGTAAATCACGCCCTGTATTCTAATTTGCTCTTTCTTTTCAGTATCTAATGCTGTCAGCATCGCAACGGTTGGCGGCCCCCAAATACCGGAGATTCCCCCCATGAATCCGGTCACGCCACCAATCGCCACCTGTGTACGGCGCCCGGGGTGCCCCGGCAGCCGCAGACGTATTCCCTGGATTTGCAGGGTGATGAACAACGTGATCAGCACACCAATGACCAGCAGCAATAGCCATCCCGGCACAAGCGGCACCAGTTGCGCGCTCAGCATCATCACGACAAAGCCCGCAAGCAGGAACACCCTGAATTTATTGAGAGATTCAATGGCCGCCCGCGGTCCCTGCCGCAATGCCTGCCAGCCATTGGTGATCAGTGTCGGCATGATCATTCCGGCCAGCGCCACCTCTGCCGTCGCAAACGATCCCAGCCCCGACACCAGAACCGTCGGCATCGCAAATCCCACGACACCCTTGATCAGACCTCCTAATATACTGATTAGGAAGGCAAAAATCAGTATGGCGGGTGAGGTGATGCCGAAAAAAAGATCCATGATCCTCTTTTAGCACCTTGACGCATCGCTGCACCGCAATAATTCACTGGGTAATTTTGCGTCAAAATGCAGCGCTCAAAGGCATTAATGTTGCGCTGCACCTGCAAAATGTCCTAGGAAGGGCAGCGAAAATAAGGGGATATGATTCATGGCGCATGATGGACAGGATATCGCAATGGCGGAAACGGTAATTCTTGAGGATCTTCTGACGCTTACGGGTGCCGCGATTGCTCCGGCCGAGGCCGTGCTGACCGCCGCAAAGGACAAGCTGAACGAAATCACGGTGGTCGATGGCCGGGTTTCAGGTGCAGCAATTGAAGAAAATCAATGCGCCGTCCACGGTCTTGCCTGGCTTGCCACCTATGTCGAGTCTCTGCGCCAGATGCAAAACTGGGCCAACCGTCTGAATGAGCAAGGAAAATTCGGCGAAACCGAGCAGCTTATCCACCAGATCGCCTTTGGAGAATACCTGCACCATATCGCCGGCGGTATCCCGATGAATCAGGGCGAAGTCGTGCGCCTGCAAGAGATGGGCCTTGGCTGGGATGCGCTGAGCGGCTTCCAATGTACCGAGGTGCAAACCCTTATGGCCAAAGGAAATTCCCAGGCTGCACGTATGCGCCTGGTCGCCCTGATGCAGGAACAATCCGCCAATATCACCGTCGGTTTCTCTGGCCTCGAAGAAGAGCTTGAGATGATCCGCGAGCAATTCCGCCGTTTCGCAGTCGAAAAGGTTGAACCCTTCGCGCATGATTGGCATCTGAAGGACGAGCTCATCCCGATGGAAATCATCGAAGAGCTTGCGGAAATGGGCGTTTTTGGTCTGACAATCCCCGAAGAACACGGCGGTTTCGGTCTCTCCAAAGCGTCGATGGTCGTGGTCAGCGAAGAGTTGAGCCGTGGCTATATCGGCGTCGGTTCGCTTGGCACCCGCAGCGAGATTGCAGCCGAGTTGATCCTGTGTGGCGGCACCGATGAGCAGAAGGCCAACTGGCTGCCAAAACTCTCCAGCGCCGAAATTCTGCCGACTGCTGTCTTTACCGAACCCAACACCGGTTCGGACCTTGGCAGCCTGCGCACACGTGCCGTAAAAGACGGAAATGATTACAAAATCACCGGCAACAAGACTTGGATCACCCATGCGGCACGTACCCATGTGATGACCCTGCTGGCGCGCACCGATCCCGACAGCAAAGATCACCGCGGCCTCAGCATGTTCCTGGCTGAAAAGACGCCTGGCACCGATGAGGCACCGTTCCCGACCGAGGGCATGACCGGCGGCGAGATCGAGGTGCTGGGCTATCGCGGCATGAAGGAATACGAGCTTGGGTTCGACAATTTCGAAGTCAAAGGGGAAAACCTGCTGGGCGGGGAAGAAGGCAAAGGTTTCAAGCAACTGATGGAAACCTTCGAATCCGCCCGGATCCAGACCGCCGCCCGCGCCATCGGCGTGGCACAATCGGCGCTGGATGTATCGATGCAATATGCCATCGACCGCAAGCAATTCGGCAAAAGCCTGATTGAATTTCCCCGTGTTGCCAGCAAGTTAGCGATGATGGCAGTTGAAATCATGATTGCCCGGCAGCTGACCTATTTCAGCGCGTGGGAAAAGGATCACGGCCACCGCTGCGACCTTGAGGCAGGGATGGCGAAACTGCTGGGTGCCCGCGTCGCCTGGGCCGCTGCCGATAACGGTTTGCAGATCCACGGTGGCAACGGATTCGCGATGGAATACAAGATCAGCCGCATCCTGTGTGACGCTCGCATCCTCAACATCTTCGAAGGTGCCGCTGAGATTCAGGCGCAGGTTATCGCGCGGCGTCTGCTGGGCTAACCCCCTGAAATCAAGTCTGTTCTGCGGCCCCGATCGTCACTTCGATCGGGGGTAATCCATCAATCGCTCCGCTCAGAATGTCACCTGGCTGAACCGGCCCGACACCGGCAGGGGTACCGGTATAGATCAGGTCACCTGGGCGCAGATGATAGAAGCCTGACAAGTGCGCGATGATTTCAGACACGGACCAGACCATATCGGACAGCGCCGCATCCTGAACAGGTTTGCCATTCAGATTGAGAGTGATCCGCTGCGCCCCCACCGCCCCGAAATCAGCCGCCGGTATCAAAGGGGCTAAAATCGCGGCGTTCTCGAAATCCTTGCCCAGATCCCACGGTCGGCGCTTGTCTTTGGCAGCGCTTTGCAGGTCACGACGGGTCAGATCAATGCCACAACCATAGCCCCAGACAGAGGCCATCGCCTCACCCTTGCTTACCTGAAACGCGGGGGCACCAATGGCCACGACGAATTCCATCTCGTAATGGCAATCCTGCGTGCCCGGCGGATAGGGAATGGTGCTACCGGACGGGCAAAGGGCATGCGCAGATTTTGTGAAGTAGAACGGCGCTTCGCGGTCGACCTCGTTGCCCATTTCGGCGGCGTGAGCAGCATAGTTGCGGCCCACACAAAAGATCCGGCGTACCGGGAAAACCTGCTCGCTTCCCAGGATTAAAGCAACAGGATTGGGGGGCGCCGGGAAAATGGGCGTGGGGGGCATAGAGACCTCGTGCATAAAGGTTTTCCTCTTATGCGACTTGAACCGGGCGCTGTCAAAGCGGGCGGATGACCCTATGGCCAAGCACCAGGGATTGTCCTAGACCATCCCCATGAAAATTAGCCGCTACGCCATCTTTTACACGCCTGCATCCGGTGCCTTGGCCGATTTCGGCGCGGGCTGGCTGGGTTGGGACGTGGTGGCACGCGTCACGCCGCCCGCACCGCAAATCCCGGACCTGCCGCTTAGCCAGGACGAGATCACTAAAACCCCACGCAAATACGGGTTTCACGGTACGATCAAACCACCCTTTCGACTTGCCGCTGATCAAGATACGCGCGGGTTGCGCGACGCGCTTGCCGATTTCTGCGCAACCCGAGCGCCCGTGACCCTTGAGGCGATGGAGCTGGTGCAGTTGGGTCGATTTCTGGCGCTGGTGCCAGTTGGTAAAACACAGGCCCTGAACGCGCTCGCTGCGGATACGGTTCGCTATTTTGACCAATTTCGCGCGCCGATGGACGCCTCGGAGCTTGCCCGGCGTCAGGCATCCCATCTCAGCCCGCGACAAGACGCTCTGTTGCGTGAATGGGGTTATCCTTACGTGTTGGAAGAGTTCCGCTTTCACCTCACGCTGACAAGTAAATTGCCAAGGGCCAAGGCAGCCCAGCTACGCGCGCTGCTTGCTCCGCTGCTCACACCACTGATACCCAAACCTTTCAGGATCGACGCGCTTAGCCTGATGGGCGAAGGCGAGGATGGCATGTTTCACCTGATCGACCGCATCCCGCTTTCCGCCCCGGCCTGAACGGGCAAGTTTGCGCTGGCCCCGCGCGCGATCCTTGCAGGCTCTAAACCGCAGGCGTATGCAGCATGCATGACCCGTACTGCCACCAAGCGACTGACTAAATCCGACTGGCTGATGACTGGCCTAAACGCCGTCGTCGATGCCGGGCCCGAGGCGCTGAAAGCCGAACCACTGGCGCGCCGTTTGGGCACAACAAAGGGGTCATTCTACTGGCATTTCTCGGATGTTCCGGCCTTTCACGCTGCGCTTCTTGCCGCGTGGGAGATGGAAGCCACCGGCGACATACGTGCCGCAGTGGCCGAGGAAACAACGCCAGTGGCACGCCTCAGACGGCTGGGGCAGGCTATGGTTGAAAGATCAGCAAATCATACTGCAGATCCATCAATCCGGGCATGGGCACGCAGCAGCAAGCTGGCCGAGCAGGCCGTGGCGCGCGTCGATGCACGGCGTCTGACCTATGTGCAGGAATTGCTGTCGGATCTAGATATCGGCAACCCGGAAATGGCGCGTATAATCTATGCTGCCAGCATTGGCATGGAAGATTTGGCACAAACTGAAACAGGCGAAAATGCCAGTACGATGGGTTCGCTCGTTGATCTGGTTCTGGCCTTGAGGTAAGCGAAAATGAGGATTTTTCTAGCAGTGCTGGCCCTTCTGGCTCTTGTGAATTGCCGAGGTGATGAAACAGTCGCGCAATATGGCGGTGCAGATATTGAATGGAAGCTGATCACGCTTAACGGCGATCCATTTCCGGCGCGCGCAACGTTACAGTTGGGCCCGGATGGAAAGATAACTGGTCAAGCGTCCTGCAACCGTTATTTCGGGACGCAAACCGCTCCATATCCCTGGTTTTCGGTTAAGAATGTCGGGGCCACCCGCCTCGCCTGCCCTGCTCTGGATCAGGAAACCATCTACCTGACCGCCTTGTCTGAAATGACACTTTCGGAAGTGGCCGGTGACACGCTGATCCTCAGCAACGATGCCGGCCGCGAAATGCTTTTCAAAGCGATACAGTAGACCGCGCAATAGGTAGACGCCAATTCCCCTGATCTATAGCCTGTGTGGCTATTGGAGTAAGAGAATTTCACATGCGGTATTACAGGTTATTTGCGGATCACGTGGGCGAAAGCCATTGGAAAAATGTCGACGTCACTTTGCGCGAGCGTGTCTTTGCGCCGCCCGCTAAACAGATCGAGATCTCCGAACCGGAGGCCGCGACACAGACCATGTTCCTGAGGCTCCGCAGTGGATGGGATGAACCTATCCACCCAACCCCCGTGCGGCAAAAGCTAGTTTGCCTTACCGGATCGGTTGAGGTGACAGCAAGCGATGGCGACACCCGGATAATCGCGCGTGGTGACGTTTGGCATATGGAGGACCACACCGGTAAGGGCCACCATACAAAAGTCACAAGTGAAGAGGATTTCGAAGCTGTCATCATTCAGTTTGACTAAGGGGGCGGCAATTACCTAACCGCTCTCCATCATCTTCCGATGCCGGTCGACAAAACGCTGGCGCGCCTCGGGCAAGGGTTTATTGCCCATTTCATGCGCCAGATGTTGCCGCAGAAAATGACCCGTGACGGTAAAGCCCTGAGCTATTTCGATGTCTGGTGCAGGGCCGTGCCCCATCAGGCAGGACGGCAATGGCAACAGCCGGTCTGCCCATTCGCCCGCCCCGGCGCGCGACACCGCCCGCCCGGTACGCGGCGAGACATAGCTCAGATCGTTGGCCGCTGCGCCCTTGACCGCACAGGTCGAAAGGTCAAGCCCAAACCCCAAATCATCCAGCAGCGCCAGTTCCCATTGCAGATAGGCCAGCGGCCAGACATCCCCCTGCCCCAACAGGTCCAACAACGCCTCGGTCCGTTCATAAAGCGCGGGATGCGCCTCGCGTTCGGGCAAGGCAAAAAGCAACAGCGCCGTGACGGCATTCAACCCCGCAAGTGACAACCGATCGCCCATGGACGCCGCAGCCCGTGACCGCAACAACTCGGGCTGGAACGCGCCAAGGTGATCTTCAAGCCGCGCGCGCCATGCCAAATCCAGCTGCGCGCCGGGTTGCAGCACCGGGGCCATCTTGCGCGACGCCCCGCTGCGGACCACACCTGCATGGCGCCCGTGCGCGGGCGTAAAGACCTCGATAATCACTGAGGTCTCGCCATGTGTCCGGCTGGACAGCAATATGCCCTGGTCGCGCCACTCCATTCCCGGCCTCCGCTGCGATAGCCGTGATAGGACATCAAATTGCGTGGCGAGCCAAGAGCTTCTTATCGCTGGATATCCGCAAATCCTGGTGTCCCAGCATCCTCGGGATGATCCGCCAGATGTTTCTGTTTGATCTGCTCAGAAGTATCGCGCGATCCGTCATGGCTCCATCCCGGCGGGGCCACTGCATACATCAGCCTGTCACGCCAACTGAGTCCCGGCTGGCGCAGGTCACGGGAAATCCCGACCCATTCGTGAAACGCCACACGGATCGGGTTGAACGTACCCAGATTGCGCACCAGCCCGTAATCGACCTTTTCCGCATCTAATTCCGGCACAAAAGTACCAAACATCTTGTCCCAGATGATGAAAACCCCGGCGTAATTCGCATCTAGATAGCGCGGGTTGCGACCATGATGCACCCTGTGGTGGCTGGGTGTGTTCATCACCGCCTCGAACCAGCGCGGCATCCTGCCAATTGCTTCGGTATGAATCCAGAACTGGTAGATCAGGTTCAGCCCACCGCAAAACAGCACCATGGCAGGATGGAATCCCAGCAGGATCAAGGGCGCGCGCACGACCATCATGAAGGTAAAATACCCCGTCCAGGTCTGCCGCAGCGCCGTGGTCAGGTTATAATGCTGGCTAGAGTGGTGGTTCACATGGCTGGCCCAGACCCAGCGGATACGATGGCCGAACCGATGCACCCAGTAATAGCGCAGGTCATCCAACACGAAACACAAGGCCACAACCCAAAGCGATGTGCCCAAATCAAGCGGCGTGATCGCCCAAAGCACCATGAAAAACCCATAGGCGATGAACCCCAGCAGGATGGAAGAGGCGACATTCCCCGCACCCATCACAAGCGAGGTCAGCGCATCGCGCGTCTCGTACCGGCCGCCGCGCCCCTTGATCACGATCCATGCCAGCTCCGCCAGGATGGCAGCGATGAAAAACGGTACCGCCCATTGAGTGACTTCGGGGTATGTCAGCATGTCGCTCATGCGAATTCCTTCATCAGGTTGACCCAGATTGCGGCTTCTTCGGCCTCAAGCGTTAGCCGGATGCGCGGAGCCGTGTAATCAGGCAACGTTATACATAGCCCGTTGCCGGTTCGTTCGATCCTTGCATCGGTCAGGTAGCGCGCTGTAGTATCGGCCCCCATCGGCCAGACAATGCCGCGCCCTTGCGAGGCATCAACCAGCGCTGCGCTGTGGTTCTGGCAAAGAGTAATACGCGTGGGCACATCCTCCGGGAATTCGCGCAACCACGCGGCTTTTGCCGCAGCTTCGTTGTCGAACCGTGCGGGTTTCGACAGACCAAGAAAATGCAACAGAACCGCGATTCCCACGATCCCGATGATCACCAATGGCAGCAAGATGGTCAGTGGCATGGCCCCTCCGTTACGGGCAGATTAGCCAACGCCGGGACCAGATTGTCAAAGATGGCGTTACGTCACACGCAGGACCAATGCCACACCCGGCTTGATTCCGATGGCAAGGTTTCACCCGCCATTCTCAAACTCCGGGCCTTCTCGCCCATAACAGGTATCCGCCTGGTCTTATTGAATGCGTGTCGCATATGGCTTACCTGACCGGTATGAGCCGAGACATGAGAAATCTGATCGAACGGCAGATTCAAAAGGCGCGCCTGGAAGGCAGGCTTGATGGTCTGGAGGGTGAGGGCAAGCCTTTGCCGGAACATCCTGAAGAGGCCTATGTAAGCACTGCAGATGCCGCCGGGTTCCGCGTGATGGCGGAAGCTGGTGTCGTTCCCGAAGAAATCCAGATCAAAAAATTGATAACTGCACAACGTGAGTATCTTGCATCGCTAACGGATGAAGCCGCGCGAAAGACAGCAATGGCCGAGCTTGCCAAACTGGAAATGCGCTATGGTATTGCCACAGAAGCGCGAAAACGGTTCATGAAAGAATAGGCGCCGGCGGACAGCGACGATCGAGAACATCGCTCCGCGCCAAGATTCAGCTCAAGCGTGCCCCGCATCTGCGGACAAGGCCAGCGGATTGATCCCCAGCTTGTTCAGCGCCGCCTCCCACTTGTCTATATCGGCGGTGTTGAAAACCAGATCGGCATCGGCCTCACAGGTCAGCCAGCCGTTCTGCGCGATCTCACCTTCAAGCTGTCCGGGTCCCCAACCGGCATAGCCAAGCGCCATTACAACCTGTCCGGGGCCGCGCCCTTCGGCCATGTCCTCAAGAATATCCATCGTCGCGGTCATGGCGAAATCATCGTTCACGTCCAGTGTCGAAATCACGGATTGATAGCCATGTTCATGCAGCACGAATCCGCGACCATGTTCGACCGGCCCACCGAAATGCACCGGCAGGTCCCGCGCACCTGGGCCGCTCTTGATAGAAAGCTGTTCCAGCAGATCGCGCAGGCGCAGATCGCTTGTAGGTTTGTTGACAACCAATCCCATCGCGCCCTCATCGGAATGGGCGCACATGAATACGACAGAATGGGCAAAGCGCGGGTCCTGCATGCCCGGCATGGCAATCAGCAACTTGCCGTTCAGGTCAATCTCTTGGGTCAATCAGCGGCTCCTTTGGGGCTACCCTATCCCATTGGCTACCCCGAAGAATGGGCGTTCAATCACCGTACTTCAAGCGTATGATCAGAGTCACACACAATTTTCTCGCCTTAAAGTGAGTTGGCATTTCAACGCTTATGACCCATTTGGAACGTATGAAAAGATTCGCAATCGGCCTTCTTCTGTCAGCAGCAACGCTGTTTTCACTTCCTCTTTCTGCCCAGCAGGGTGGCGATGTCCTAGATGCGCGCATCCTGACAGGGTGGCAACGGGCAGATGGCAAACATGTTGCCGCGCTGCATATTACGCTGAATGACGGCTGGAAAACTTATTGGCGCGCGCCGGGCGATGCGGGTATCCCACCGCAATTCGTCTGGTCCGGATCGCGCAACCTGTCCGATGTCGCGGTCAGTTGGCCCACGCCCAAGCGCATCCTGCAAAGTGGCGTGCAAACCATAGGCTATGAAGATGCACTGACATTGCCGCTGACGCTGACGCCCGCAAAAAAAGGCAAACCCATTACCTTAGCCGGAGAAGTCATCATCGGTGTCTGCAAGGATGTCTGTATCCCCATGACCCTGAAACTGTCGCAGGACCTGCCCGCCGGTCGGACCAAACCTGACGCACGTATTGTCGCGGCGCTGGCCGACCGGCCCTATACTGCGGCTGAAGCTAACGTCGGCCGTGTGGCCTGTCGCATCTCGCCCCTGACCGATGGCCTAAGCCTGCGGGCCGAGGTTGATCTGCCCCAAACCGGAGGCTCTGAACTGGCTGTGATTGAAACCGCAAATCCGCAAATTTGGGTGGCGCAATCGAAAACCACCCGTCAGGGCGGTCGCCTGATCGCCGAAACCGAACTGTATCACGTCGAGGGTCGCAGCTTCGCGTTGGACCGCTCGGGCCTGCGCATTACCGTTCTGGGTAAGAAACACGCGGTGGAAATTCAGGGCTGCCCGGCCGGCTGAACCCGTTTGGTTCTTTGGGCAACGGCCAGCACCACGTAGAGCAGCAACACCAGTATCGCCGACCCCGCGATGAAAACCACCAGCGCCGCCAGCATGGGCGAAAGGTCTATCAATCCGGGCCAAAGCCTTGTGAACGCGGCAGGAATCCGACCGAAAATCATTGTCATGCCCATTGTCGTTCCCAGCCAGAGGATCACGGCACCCACGCCCAACATCATCGCCAGCTTCACGCGGCGCGCCCGAAACCGCAGCCCGGTACGAAGCGCGTCAAACTTGCGGCTGACGTCACGCTGCATCGCCAGAAGCGTGGGCACCACGATCAGAACCATCACCATGCCAAAAGCCAGACCATAGACCAGCGTGATCACTGTCGGTTTGATGAATTGCGCCTGCTGCGAACGCTCGAACATCAGTGGCATCAGCCCCAGAACAGTGGTCAGCGTGGTCAGCATCACCGGGCGCAACCGGTCCGCCGCCCCATCGATGATTGACGGGATCAACCCGCGATCCTTGGCATAGTCGTCAATCGTGGTGACCAGCACGATGGAATCGTTGATGATGATTCCTGTCATCCCTAACAGCCCCACGACCGAGAACATGCTCAGCGGCACGTCCCACTGGTAATGGCCATAGATTGTCCCGACCAGACCAAAGGGAATGACCGCCATCACCACCAGAGGTCGTGTCCAACTGGAAAAGACCCAGGCTAGCACCAGGTAAATGCCGGTCAGGGTCAGGATCAGCCCCAACCGCGCATCATTAAGGAAATCGTCTTCCTGTTCGCTCAAACCCGATAACTGCCATTCCACCTGCAAATCGCTGGCGATCTTCGGCAGTATTTCCCCTTCCAGCGCCTGCATCACCGCCACGGCGCGGGCAGGGTCATCCTCGGAGATATCACCCGTCACGTTGATCAGGCGCACACCGTTTTCCCGCCGCACCGTGGAAAACCCATTACGCCGTTCGACACTGACGATATCGGCAAGCGGTACATAGGTACCCTCGGGCGTGCGCAGCTGCATCCGTTCCATGAAATCCGCGGTCAATTCGCCCTCGGGCAGTTCTACCCGGATCTCGGCACTGCGCGGCCCCAGCGGATAGGTCGCAGCCTCGATCCCGTTCAGCCGGTTACGCAACACACGCCCAAGACTGTCGATGGTAAAGCCAAGCGCATTGCCCTGCGCGGTCAGCTCAAGGATCAGCTCTTCCTTGTCATAGGCCAGATTATCCTCAACACCAGTGACCTCGGGGAACCGCAGCAGCGCCTCCTTCAGCGCCTCGGACGCGAATTTCAGATCATCCGCTGTAGCGCCAAAAAATTCCACATCCAGCGCGTCTCCGCCGGGGCCGGACCGCCAGCCCTTGAAGCTGACCGTTTCGACCAACGGATGATGCTGCACACGTTCCTGCAAATCGGCGGCAAAGGTGAAACTCGAATAGGGCCGCAGATCGGCATCAATCAGCTCGATCGCGATACCTCCCAATTGATCGGGATCCTTGGTATCAGCGCCGGCCAGACCGTAACCGGAATTGCCCCCCACCTGCGCCATGACAAAGGATAGCGGATTGGTGCCATAGGTTTCGGTATATTCGTCAGCCAACTCCTGTGTGGCGCGCTGCATCTCGCGCATCATCTCCAGCGTATCGGCACGGGCCGCGCCTGGGGCCATCGCGAAGTTACCGGTCACGCTGCCACGTTCGGGCGCATTGAAAAACCGCCATTTCACATCACCCGTAATGAATAACGACACTTGGCTGGCCAAGATCAAAAGTATCAGCGCAAAGACCGGATACCGCGCCCAGACGACCCCAGCCATGAAGGGACGAAACAAGCGCTCGCGTACCCAGACAAAACCGGTATTCACCGTCCGGCTGGGCCAGTCATACCAATTCCGATCGCCGGATTTGCGCAGGGCATGCGCCATGTGATTGGGCAAGATCAGGAAGCATTCCATTAGGCTGGCCAGCAACACAGCGATCACTGTGAACGGGATATCCACGATCAGGTCACCGAACCGTCCGCCCACGGCAGTCAGTCCAAAAAATGCAATCAGCGTCGTCAGCGTTGCGGCAAAGACTGGCAGCGCCATCCGGTGCGCAGCGCGCTCGGCGGCCTCAACAGGACTTTCGCCATATTTTCGAACCCGCGCATCGGCATGCTCGCCCACCACGATGGCATCATCCACGACGATCCCCAGCGTGATGATCAGCGCGAAAAGCGAGATCATGTTGATCGTCAGCCCGCCGATATACATCAGTGAGATCGCTGCGAGCATCGCCACCGGAATACCCGCGGCCACCCAGAAGGCGGTGCGCGCATTCAGAAACAGAAACAGCAGTCCCACAACCAGCGCCAACCCGGTCAGCCCGTTCTCCATCAACATATTCAACCGGCTGGAAATCCGCTCCGACCGGGTCCGGATGAGCTTGACTTCGACCCCCTCGGGCAGGGATTCGGCCATTTCGCGGGCCACGTCCTCGACCCGGCCCTGAATTTCGATGGCATCACCCCGCGCCGACCGGTCGACGCGGATCGACATCGCGGGTTCTTCGCCGACAAAATAGCTGCGCTTGCTGGCGATCCCTTTGATGCGGACACTGGCAACATCGCCCACGGTCAGCTTTGATCCATCCGGGTTCGACCGCAGCACAATCGCCGACAGTTGATCCGGGTCACGCTTTTCGACGCCAGTACGCACACGGGTGTTGGCTCCGGTCACATCCCCCGCCGGGTCGGCATCGACCTCCCCCGCCACGGCGGCGGCAATCTCGGCAAATGTCACGTCATGGGCGATCAGGTTGGCCGAGGGCACTTCGATGATCGTTTCGGGCGCAGACACCCCGCGCACCGTGGTCCGGGTCACACCCACGTCAAAAAGGCGCACAACCAATTCGTCGGCAAACTGGCCGAGCTGCGCAGTGGCCACCGGCCCGGTGATCACCACGTCGGTGACCCGATCACGCCACGCACCACGGCGTACCTCGGGTTCTTCGATATCCTCGGGCAGGGTCGTGGTCAGGTCTACGGCGGTCTGAACATCGTCGGCGGCGCGCGCCATGTCCCAGCCTGGCTCGAACTCCAGTTGAAGATTGGCTCGACCCTCACGACTGGTGGCTTCGCTGCCCGTCACACCCTCGACCGAAAGCAATGCAGGCTCAAGCACCTGAACGATAGCGGCATCCACATCTTCGGCCCCGGCACCTTCCCATTCAACCGTGACACTGACATTGTCGATGATCACATCGGGAAAGAACTGCGCCCGCATCCGAGGTAACGCCGCCATACCAAGCACGATCAGAACCACCAGAAGCAGGTTGGCGGCGGTCTTGTGCCGTGTGAAGTAAGAGAGCAGCCCGCCGGCAACCATCGGGACACCGCGGGCCATCCGTCAGCCCCCCATGCGGCCTTCCAGCCGCTTGACCATGCGCGCCGGCACTCGTGGTTCTGCCAGTTGCCCTAGCAACCGGATCTTGACCGCCTCAGGCATGTCTGTGCTGCCTTCGACAAAGGCCACCAGCCGGGCACGGCGGTCTTCACTCAGTTCCAGCATTTCGCTTGCGCTGGCAGCATCATCCGCCTCGTTGCGCAGGGGCCGCACCTTAATGCCTGCCCCCAGAAGCGGTGACCGCTGACTGACGATCTCGCGCCCTTCCAACATTTCGCCACGCACCAGAATGTCATCGCCCTGACGACGCATCAACCGTACCTCAAGCGCCTCAAGCCGATCCTCACCCAAAAGCGCCAGCACCCGCCCATCGGGGCCAAGCGCCGAGGCCGGCAGCCGCACGATCCGGTCCAGTGGCGGCTCTTCGATTGTCACGGTAACGAAATCGCCGGGTTTCATGCCGGTCGCGCCGGTCAGTCGCGCAAAGATCAACCGTCCGGTCTGGCCTTCACCCACAATCGCGCTGTCGCGGCTGATCACGCCCTTGACCTGCAGGTCGATGCCAAAGACATCCAGCGTCACCGTCACGGGCGCCCGGATCAGCAGACCCTCTTCATTCAAAAGCCGCAGATATTGTGGGGTCGAGACACGGAACGCGACCTCCAGCTTGTTGCCATCGACCAGCTTGGCAAGTTGTTCATTGGCGGCTACGAGACCGCCTTGCACGACCGAAACGTCGCTCAAGGTACCCGCGAACCCCGCGGTAATCCGAGTGTCATTCAGGCGCCGCTGCGCTTCGGCCTGGGCAATTTCGGCCCGCGCCATCCGCGTGGCAGCCTGATCGACCCGTGCTTCGGCCTGAGCCAGCGATTGCCAACTGCCCAGCACAGCCTGACGCGCCTGGGCTGCGGCCAGTTCAGCAGTTTCAACGGCAGCGGCGGTACCCACGCCGCGCTCTTCCAAATCCAGTTGACGACGATAGGCCCGCGCCCGCAATTCGGATTGATCTTCCGCAGCGGCCAATTCTTCCTGCGCAAGTTTCAAGGCACGATCCGCCTCACGGCTTTCATCACGCGCGTCCAGCAGATCGCTTGCCGCACGGTCCAGCGCCGATTGCGCATCCGCCGGGTCGACACGCGCCAGTAACTGCCCGGCCGCCACCTGACCGCCTTCCACAAAATCCTCGGCCAGTTCGACCAACGTACCGCTGGCCTTGGCGCGGACTTCAAGCGTGCGACGGCTTTCGACCTCGCCAAAGGCGCGCAGAACCGGCGTCACTTCCTGTTCTACCGCTGTGACCACATTGACAGCAAAAACCCGTTCGCGCCGTTCAAGCGCCTCGGGCTCACTTGCCATCCGCTCCTGCACCGCACTGAAAATTGAGTAGCCCGCATAGCTCAGCAGGCCCAATGTCAGCGACAAAAGGAACAATCCGGTCAGGCTGTGACGCAAAAACCGCATGAACTTCAAACCCTTGCTGGGTCCCGGTAAAGGACCTGACTAATGTAATCCTACCATGTGAAATGCCAAGGCTTTAGGGTTTTACGCACAATTTCGTCATTTCCGGCGCTGATGTTCGTCCAGCCGTGGCATGATTTCCACAAAATTGCAGGGCCGGTGGCGGTAATCCAGTTGATATTTCAGGATTTCATCCCACGCATCCTTACACGCGCCCGGGCTGCCCGGTAGCGCAAACAGATAGGTACCCCCGGCCACGCCACCCGTAGCTCGCGACTGTACCGCAGAGGTGCCGATCTTCTGCATGCTGACGATGGTAAATACCGTGCCAAAGGCATCAATTTCTTTTTCATAGACATCGCGATGCGCTTCGACACTCACATCACGACCCGTCAAGCCCGTACCGCCGGTTGAGATCACCACATCAATACCGTCATCCGCGACCCAGTCGCGCAATTGGCCCGCTATATCCGCCCGCTCGTCACGGATGATTTTGCGGTCCGCCAGCAGATGCCCGGCTTCGGAAATCCGGTCCACAAGCACCTGGCCCGACCGGTCATCCGCCATTTCACGGCTATCGCTGACGGTCAGCACTGCGATACGCACGGGGATGAATTCTTTGTTTTCGTCAATTTTGGACATACGCTACGCCCTTTCCAGAAATGCCAATCGCGCCGCCAGCGCAGTGAAAATCGCGGCGCAAGCCAATCCCAACCCGCGCGCAAAGCGTGGCCCTGTCAGGCGGTTCCGCATCTGCCCTGCAAACACGCCGACACCGCCATTGATCAACATCCCACCAAGGGCAAGCACCAACCCAAAGATCAGGAATTGTCCAAGAATGCTGCCCTGCGCGGGATCGACAAATTGCGGCAGAAAGGCCAACACGAAAAGGATCACCTTGGGATTCAGCAAATTGACGACCATCCCGTCCAGAAAGGCCCGGCGTACACTCAGCGGTCGCACATCGGCACTTTCAACCGGACCGGCCCGCAGCGCGCCCCAGGCAAGCCACAGCAGATAGCCCACGCCGATCCAGCGGATTACATCGAAGACCCAGGGAAAAGCCGCGACAACGGCCCCCAGGCCAAGCCCCGCAAGCGTCACATGCACCATACCCCCGGTCGAGATACCTGCACTGGCCGCCACCGCTGCCTTTGGCCCAGATCGCAAACCCAGTCCAAGGCAGAACATCATATCAGCACCGGGGCTGAGGTTCAGCGCCAATCCCGCCGGGATGAACGCCATCAGGGTCCAGAATTCGACCATTTTATACCTCGAACCAGTTTGGCGTCGGGCCTAGATTTACCACCTTGGTTTGCCCGATCTGCCCGGTCTTGCCCCAGCTGTCATGGATATGCCCGCAGACGGCCAATCCGGGCTGTATTCGTTCAATCGCCTCAAATATCGCCGTCGACCCGACTGAGATGCCGCCTGAGGTCAGATCGGCCACGCCTTTGGGTGGCGAATGCACGATCAGAATATCCGCACTCTCACAGCGCGAGAGCATCTCAGCCGCGTGCATCTCGGTCAGATCGCAGGACCAATCGCCAAATGGGGTCGTCGGCACGCCGTATCCCAGGCCAAAAAGGCGAATGCTACCAATTTCAGTTCCGCCGCCATGCAGCACCGTGGTGCCATCATGCGCGGCAACCTTCAGCTCATCGGCACTTTCGGCATTACCCGGCACCACGACCATTGGCGAGTTGATACCCGACAGCAAGTTCATCGCCTCGGGCAGATTCTGGCGCATGTTGCAGAAATCGCCAGCGCCGATCACCAGATCAGCGTCAGCGCTGGCCGCGACCAACGTCTCGGCCCGATGGCGCGCATGATGCAGATCGGAAAAAGCGAGAATTTTCATGTATCGGTCCTCAATCGCGCCTGCAACGCCAACAGATCGGCCCAGGCCTCGCGCTTGGCGTGCGGGCTACGTAACAGGTAGGCCGGATGGAACATTGGTAGGCAAGGCGCTCCATAGGCTTGATCCCAGTTCCCCCGCAGCCGGGTAATGCCACGTTTTCCAAGCCCCGCCTGGCAGCTGATATTGCCCATCAGCACCAAGACTTTCGGTTTAATCAACTCCACATGCCGCGCGACAAAGGGAAGCAACATTGCAATCTCTTCCGGTTTCGGATCGCGGTTTTGCGGTGGCCGCCAAGGCAGCACGTTCGTAATGTAGACGGCCCGCTCGACCGGATCCGCGCTGCGCGACATGTCAATCGCCGCCAGCATCTTGTCCAGCAGCTGCCCGGCGCGACCGACGAAGGGTCGGCCTTCACGATCCTCGTCGCGGCCCGGTGCCTCACCGATGATCATCACACGCGCTGCAGAGTTGCCATCGGCGAAAACCAGATTGCGGGCGCCTCGTTTCAGCTCACAATGCTCAAACGCCGCCATAGCAGACCGCAGCGCGTCCAAATCACCTGCGCCTTGCGCCAACGCACGCGCCTCGTTCACCGCGTCGGGTTTCGTTTCATTTCGCGGGGCAGAAGGCGTATCAGCCTGCACTGGCTTGGCTGGTTTATCTGGCACCTCGTAGCGATTGACCGGCACGTCACCAATCGCCTCGGTCGCGCCAAGTTCGACCTGCCAGTCCAGCAAAGCCTTCGCCGTGTGAAAATCCAATGCCGATTCCATGGCCGCAGCCTAGACCTTGCGCGCGGTAGGTGAAAGCAATCACTCTGCTCGGACCGGGTTGCAACATTTACGCTGCACGACAAGACGGGTTCAGGTCGGCACCTTCGCGCCTCGGCCGTTTCGTTCAGTAACTGTACTCGGCGTAAATCCGGTCTAAGTCACCATTCCAATCACCGTGATAATGCTCCAATAGCTCATCCGCCGGCACCTTACCGCTTTCGACACTTTCCTTGAGCGCGTTCAGGAAATGAGTTTCATCCGGCACCAACCCGCCTGCGCCGCTACGGGCACGCGCAGTCAATCCGGCCTCCGAGATCGCCACCGTTTCGCGGGCCAGGTCATGCATGTTGATATTTCCCACCTGCGCCTGCAACGCGCTTTCGCTGGCGGCAACGCGCAGCGCCTCGCGGGTCTCAGCATCCCAGCTCTTGCACAGATCCCAGGCAGCATCGAGCGAGGATTGATCATACATCAATCCGACCCAGAAAGCAGGCAGCGCGCAGAGGCGTCGCCATGGGCCGCCATCGGCCCCGCGCATCTCCATGAATTTCTTGATTCGCGCCTCGGGGAACGTTGTGGTCAGATGATCCGCCCAATCGCTCAGCGTCGGTTTCTCACCGGGCAGCGCAGGCAGCTCTCCTTTCAGGAAATCACGGAACGACATGCCCAACGCGTCGACATATTGCCCGTCGCGATAGACAAAATACATCGGCACATCCAATGCATAGTCGGCATATTGCTCGAACCCGAATCCGTCTTCGAAGACAAAAGGCAGCATGCCTGTCCGATCCGCATCCAGATCACGCCAGACCCGGCTGCGCCAAGATTTGTGCCCGTTGGGTTTGCCGTCGAAAAACGGTGAGTTGGCAAAAAGCGCGGTTGCGACCGGCTGTAACGCCAGCGCCACGCGCAGTTTTTGCACCATGTCAGCTTCGGACGAAAAATCCAGATTGACCTGTACCGTGCAGGTCCTGCGCATCATCGACCGCCCCATCGTACCGACTTTCTGCATGTAGGCGTCCATCAGCTTGTAACGGCCCTTGGGCATCATCGGCATCTGTTCATGCGACCATTGCGGCGCCGCCCCCAGACCGATGAACCCGACCCCAACCTTGTCGGCAATATCCTTGACGTCACGCAGATGGGCGTTCACCTCGTCGCAGGTCTCGTGAATGGTCTCGACCGGCGCGCCCGACAGTTCCAGCTGCCCACCCGGCTCAAGCGAGACATTGGCACCGTCTTTTTCCAGCCCGATCAGCTTGCCGCCTTCCTCCAGCGGTGCCCAGCCATGCCCGTCGCGCAGACCTTCCAGCACCGCCAGGACACTGCGTTCTCCATCGTAGGGGATGGGCTTCAACGTATCGCGACAATAACCGAATTTCTCATGCTCGGTGCCGATACGCCAATCGTCTTTTGGCTTACAGCCGCTCTCCAGATAGCCCGCCAATTGATCATGGCTTTCGATCGGCCCGCCGCCGGATTGAGGGATAGACATGATGCAAGCTCCTGCGCGTAGGTAGAAGCGCCAGTGGTGAAACGGTTGCACGGAGGTGTCAAGCAAGGATTGCCCCGAATTGCGCACGTAAATTTGATGTGTTTTTTATTGAGCCTTAAGTCCGCGACAGTATTTCTCGCTTTAGAAAGGGGCATACCATGCGCACAAAAATCACCCATCTCGCCCGGTCACGACGCCAGTTCATCACGTCAGGAATGGCCTTCATCCTGGCAGGCATTTCCAGCAGTTCCGTGCAGGCGCGCGGCGGTGGCGGCGACGCTGTACGGGATCGGCAGGAACGCACGCGCAGCAATGCACGGCGCGGGTTCACGCAACAGCAATTTCTGGCCATGTCCCGCAGCGAACTTTTCAGAAACAGCCGGGCACAAGGCATTTTCATCAATGGGTTCTCGCAAGAAATGTCGGTCACCATGTTTGAGATGGCAGTGGCCAATATTGCACGAACCCGGTCACTGGTGCAGCGCCTGCAAGACATCCCGCAAACCCCGCAACGTCGGTCGTTGCTGACCCGCGAAATGCAGTTTGCACAGCAGGAATTTGAGGAGTTCTGGGGGCTTTCTTCACAAAAGCAAAAACGAAAAACCTATTATGAAACTGTTTCAAAATGGGCCGGTAAACCAAGCGAAGGCGCGCTTGAATTCAGATATACGGGCTGATCTGAACAGGCTGACCTCTTCGACATAGTCATCAGTGCAAAACAGCCGGGTTCGGCGCCCGCTGCCAGATCACGACCGGAAATGCAGCACCCTGCTTCATATGTTTCAGCATATGCTCGGTCCGGATTCCCGGCAGGCTGGCAAAGGCATCAAACAACGCCTCGGCGCCTTCGGCGTTCAGCGGCACATGCAGATCGGCCTGCCCTGGCTGGCTTAGCACCCAATGCGGTGGCTTGCCGGTCGGATCAAGGATCAGGCTGGTCATTTCGCGCAGCGCTACAACGCCGCCACTCAGGGGGCCAAAATAGGCCACGGCCCCCTCGTCCACATGCACCACGCCGGGACCACCGCGACCTGACCGGAACCGCCCGCGCTGCACACCGGTAATCAACAGCACCGCGCCCAGCACCAACACCATATAACCCAGCCAATGCAACAGGGCGCCGGTGCCAAAGGCCCAGTATGCGCCAAGCACCAATACGCCGATCGCCACCAACACCTCGCGCCAACGCCAGATCGCCTGTCGCGCCTCGGGTCGCACAAAGCTCATGACCAGTCTCCCAATGCCTGCTGCCAAAGGGTCATCGCCGCCACCGCTGCCGTGTCTGCCCGCAGAATGCGCGGCCCAAGACTGACAGCCTGCGAATAGGGCAATTCGCGCAGCCTTGCTCGCTCCACCTCCGAAAATCCACCTTCAGGACCAATCAGTATCGCCCACTTGTCGCCGCCAGCCCCGTTCAGAGCTTCTGCGGCCCCGGCCAACGCCTCGTCACAGAACATCAGGTGCCGGTCATCGGGCCAATCATCCAGTAGCCGCGACAATTTCTGCAATTCACGCACCTCGGGCACAAAGGTGCCGCCACATTGCTCAGCGGCCTCAATCGCATGGGCCTGCAACCGATCCTGCCGAATACGTTCAGCATTGGTAAAATTTGTCTGCACCGGGCAGATGCACCGTGCGCCCAGTTCGGCCGCTTTTTCGACGATGAAATCCGTCCGTGCCTTCTTGATCGGCGCAAACATCAGCCAAAGATCAGGCGGTAACTGCAGATCTCGTGATTGTGCGCCAACCGCCAATACGCCGCCGCGTTTTCCGGCCTCGGCCACCTCAGCCTGCCATTCACCATCGCGCCCGTTGAACAGCGCCACTGCATCTCCGACTGACAATCGCATCACCCCAAAAAGATAATGGGCCTGATCCCGGTTCAGAGGAACCGATTGCCCTTGCCCCAGCGGGTGCTCTACATAAAGTCTGATCTTCGCAGTCGCCATGAGGCCAACATATGATCGACACCGATAAGACACCAGAGGCCGAAGGTCAGGTTGCTGACGCCTATCGCGACAATTGGGTGGATCGGCTAGCACCCCCGGCCACGAGGCCATACTTGCGGCTGTCACGCGCAGATCGGCCCATTGGCACATGGCTGCTGCTGTTGCCTTGCTGGTGGGGCCTCCTGCTGGCAATGCTCTATGATGGTCAGGCGCGGGTTTTCGATCTGTGGATCTTTGCGGGGTGCGCCATCGGCGCGTTCCTGATGCGCGGCGCGGGCTGCACGTGGAACGACATTACCGATCGGCATATCGATGGCTCGGTCGCACGCACCGCCTCGCGGCCCATTCCGTCAGGACAAGTCAGCGTCAGAGCTGCGCTGATCTGGCTGGCGGCGCAGGCGCTGGTGTCCTTCGCAATCCTCTTGACCTTCAACATCGCGGCCATCGGACTGGGTGTTCTGTCGCTTGTGCCGGTCGCAATCTATCCTTTTGCCAAACGTTTCACCTGGTGGCCGCAGGTGTTTCTGGGCATCGCTTTCAACTGGGGCGCGCTTCTGGCATGGACCGCCCATACCGGTGCGCTGCAATGGCCCGCAGTCATTTTGTATCTGGCGGGCATCGTCTGGACGCTGTTCTATGACACGATCTATGCCCATCAGGATGCCGAGGATGACGCCCTGATCGGGGTAAAATCCACCGCCCGCCTGTTTGGGGAAAACTCTCCCAAATGGTTGCGCTGGTTTTTGGTACTGACGGTCACGCTGATGGCGCTGGCAGTGATGCTGACGACGATTGATGGGCACTTCGCTGCCGTTCTGGTGGCACTTTGCGGTCCCTGGGCGCTTGGCTGGCATTTGCAGTGGCAACTCAGACGTCTCGACATCAAGGACACAGGCATCTTGCTGAAACTCTTCCGGTCAAACCGAGATGCCGGTTTGCTGCCCTTGCCGTTTTTCGCCGTCGCCCTGTTCCTTTGATTGAACTCAGTCGCGCACAGGCATAAACACGGTATGGGAACAATAACTTACCGGCAAAAACATGCGCCTGTCTGCCATCTTTGCAATCACTGCGAGCTTTGTTGTCGCGGCAGCACTGTGTCTGGTTGCAGCAGGGTTTTCCGTAAAAGTGATCGAGGAAAGCGCCCGCAACACCGTTCGAGACACGCTTGACGCCAATGATCTGGTCTGGTCCGAGGTTGACGCCAACGGACTTCAGGTTTTTCTGGGCGGCACTGCCCCCACCGAAGCGCTGCGTTTCAAGGCTTTGTCGATTGCAGGAACGGTTGTCGATGCCGCGCGGGTGATCGACCAGATGGACGTAGCCGATAGCGCCGATATTGCACCGCCCGCGTTTTCGGTTGAAATCCTGCGCAACGACAGCGGCATATCCCTTATCGGCCTGATTCCCGCCGCCACGGATCGAGAAGGATTGCTTTCCGACATCGTAGATGCCGCCGACGGATCCGAGGTGACTGACCTGCTGGAGGCCGCAGATTATCCTCCTCCCGACACATGGGACAATGCCCTCGACTATGCCGTGCGCGCGCTCAGCGATCTGCCACGATCCAAAATTTCGGTCGCCGCGAACCGCGTTGAAATTACCGCGATGGTCGATACGGCTGCGCAGAAAAACAAGATTGAAACCAACCTTTCGCGCAAAATCCCTGATGACATACGACTTGCGTTGGATATCTCGTCGCCACGCCCGGTCATCACGCCCTTTACGCTCAGGTTCCTGATTTTGGACGGACAGGCGCGGTTCGATGCCTGTTCGGCCGATACCGAGGTTGCACGCAATGCCATCCTGTCGGCGGCCATGAAATCCGGCCTGCGCTACGAGGCTGATTGTACAATCGGCCTGGGCGTACCCTCACCGCAATGGGGTAAGGCTGCCGCGCAATCCATTGCTGCCCTGGGTCAACTGGGCGGCGGCAGCGTGACGTTTTCCGATGCCGACATCACCCTTGTGGCTGCACAGGGCATTGCCGAAAACCGGTTTGACGACGTGATCGGCGCGCTGGAAACCTCCTTGCCGGATGTATTTGCGCTGCATGCCGTGCTGCCACCGCCGCCGGACGAAGCGGTGCAGATCACCCCCGAATTCGTCGCCACGCTTTCCCCGGAAGGGCTGGTTCAGATCCGGGGCCGTGTCGGGAACGAAATGACGCGCGATACGGTCAACAGCTTCGCCAAAGCGCGCTTTACCTCGGATAGCGTCCACAACACCGCCCGGATCGCCGGGGGATTGCCTCAGGATTGGCCGACCCGGATTCTTACTGGTCTCGAGGCGCTATCTTACCTGTCCAACGGTGCGGTAACCGTGACGCCGGACATGGTGGAAGTGTCCGGCAATACCGGACAAAAAGGCGCCAAGACGATGATCGCGCAGTTTCTGTCGGATAAGCTGGGCGACGCAGAAGAATTCTCCATCGACGTGACCTACAGCAAAGCCCTCGATCCGGTGGCCAGCATCCCGACCCCGGATGAATGCGAAGCGCTGATCGCCACCGTCTTGAGCGAGCGGAAGATTAATTTCGAACCCGGATCGGCAACAATCGACGAAAGCGGTGCGTCGATCATGGATGACATCGCCGAAATTCTGAAAAAATGCGGCGAATTGCGGATGGAAATCGGCGGACATACCGATAGCCAGGGGCGTGAGATCATGAACCAGCAACTCAGCCAGTCGCGGGCGCGTTCAGTGCTGAGCGCCCTGCGCGACCGCCGCGTTCTGACCTCTGCCTTGACGGCAAAGGGATATGGCGAAAGCGTCCCAATTGCCGATAATGACACCGAAGAGGGTCGCGAGGCCAACCGCCGCATCGAATTCAAACTGATCCGTCCGGAGCCGATCAAAGAGCGCAAGACAGGCCTTGAAAGCTTGGAAGAAGAAGCCTTGGACACAGTCGATCCCGACGCTGCAGATCAAAATCAGGAAGACACACCAGATGAACAGAACTGAGTTTATCATTGCCACGGCGATCGTCCTCTTTGTGGCCTTCTGCCTGGGTTGGTTTGCCAATTGGCTCATCCATCGCTTCATTCGTGTCGCGGGCTCGGATGTGGGTGAGCTTGAGAAGATGGCACAGGAATTGCACGAGGCCGAGGAAACCCGTGATCAGGCCATCACCTACCTGCAACAACGCGAAGCAGAATTGACAAATCAGCTTAGCCAGACAGAGGCCGAACTGTCCGCGACGATGGACGGGCTGCGGGAAGCCCGTCGCGAAGCAGAAGACCTGCGTGGAAATCTCGAGCGCATGAGTCAGACCGGATCCTGATCTTTCAAATAAATTCCTGTTTAATGGAGCGCCTTCGGCGCGCTTGATCTCTCGTTGTCCGGCTTCGCCGTCCGCCTCGGGGTGCCTGCCTTGGATGTGCCGCACCCATCGAATTTTGTTTGGTTAGGAAATGTTTGGATTGCTTTCAGCGGGTGTATTTTGGAACGGTGAAGACGGCGGCGCTTACCTTACGCTTGGCACACAGGGGTTTGGGGTGAAACCCCAAGGGCTGCGCGCCCTGAGCGCATCACTCGAATGTGTGAGCGTACGCGAACTCCGTCAGGGAACAGCCGCTTAGCGCGTAGCCTTCAACCAATCGACAAACACTGCAATATCTGGATTGGCCAGCGCCCCCGGAGCATAAGCCAGAAAGTATCCATAATTCTCTAGCGCCGTAGCGGATAATCGGAAAAGCCGCCCGGCATCAATCTCTGGCCGTATCAAAGCGTCATTCAGCGCCACACCCTGCCCGTCCATGACCGCCTGAACCCGGACATTCGGGTCGGGGATAATCAGCGCCTCAGAATCACCTTTGAAGTCGAGATTTGCGACGTCAAACCATTCCGACCAGGCATTGCTGTCATCCCTGTCTCTCAGCAGGGTCAGTTGCTGAAACGCGCCCGTCAAACCAAGTTCATCGACCAGTTTGGCCGCTCTGGCGTCACCCGTGGGCCATGCCGGAAAGGGTAGAAGTGGCTCTACCATCATATCGTTCCATTGCCCCCGCCCCCAACGGATCGCCAGATCAACCCCTTCACCCTGCAAATCAATCAGGTTGACCATCGGCTGCACCCGCAACCGAATATCCGGGTGGGCCGACATGAACTGCATCAAACGCGGCGACAGCCAGCGCGACGCGAAATAGGTCGACATCCCGATGGTCAATATGCGGTCGTGGCGCAACCCTGCGATCTTTTGTTCAATGGCTTCAAAGGCCGACTGCGCTGTCCCCAGTAATTGCTGCCCTTGCTCTGTCAACGCAATACCCCTCGGCAACCGCTGAAACAGGGTGAATCCCAATTCCTGCTCCAATTGCTTGATCTGATAGCTGACCGCACCTTTGGTCAGGTTCAATTCTTCCGCCGCCGCAGAAAAACTGCGGTTTCGGGCAACCACCGAGAAGACCCTGAGGGAATCGTAATGACGAAAGCGCATCGTTATCGTCTAAATTTATTGAACTTAAAGTGCAAATCATTTGATTTGCGTGGTGCTCACATTCCATGAAAATATGGCTTCAATAAAATTATCTAAGAACCAGCTATCTCAAAAGGGTCAACAAGGTTGAACACGATTGATACCCAACCGCGCCCGAAACGAAGGCGGCGCAATCCGCGCCGCGCGCCACCCGCACCGCATTATTCCAACCACCGACCCAAAAGGCGCATTCCGGTCTACGAAATTCTGGATGAAGAAAGTCTGGTACGGCTTGAAACCCAAGCCGATTGGATACTCGATCAGATCGGCATCGAAATTCGCGATGACGATACGGCATTGGCGCTGTTCCGTAAGGCCGGAGCACGGGTTGACGGCACCCGCGTATGTTTTGATCCGGGCCATGCCCGTTCCATCTGCGCCACGGCACCGACAACGTTCAAACTGCATGGCCGCAACCCAGATCACACTGTCACCCTGGGCGGTGACCACGTTGTCCTGATGCCCGGCTATGGTTCTCCATTTGTCACCGACCTCGAACAGGGGCGGCGCTATGGCACGCTTGCCGACTTCCAGAACTTCGTGAAGCTTACCTTCCTTTCTCCCTATCTGCACCATTCCGGCGGCACAGTGTGCGAACCTTGCGATATTCCGGTGAATAAACGCCATCTCGACATGGTGATGGCCCATCTGTGCTATTCGACCAAACCCTTCATGGGCGGTGTCACATCCCCTGAACGCGCCCGCGACAGTATCGCGATGTCACAGGTGGTTTTTGGCAAGGACTTCACCAAGAAAAACGCTGTCATTCAGGGCAATATCAACGTCAATTCCCCATTGGTTTATGACGGAACCATGAGCCGCGCGCTCAGGGTCTATGCGGCAGCCAATCAATGCGTTGCGGTCTCACCCGCCATCTTTGGCGGTGCTATGGGCCCGCTCGGACCTGCCGCCACCGCCGCACAGACCTTGGCCGAAGGGATGGTGGGGATCGCTCTGGCCCAACTGGTTCGCCCAGGATGCCCCTGCGTGCTGGGCTCCTTCCACTCTGCGATGAATCTCAAGACCGGCGCGCTCAGCTTTGGCGCGCCCGAATCCAACCTTGCCACTTTTGCCTTTGCCCAACTGGGTCGCCGCCTGAATGTCCCGATCCGCCCCGGCGGTGGTCAGATCACCTCTGCCAATACCCCCGATGGTCAGGCCATGCAGGACAGCACCGCGGCGATGTGGGCCACATTGCTCGCGGGCGCCAATCAGGTTTGGCACGCGGCCGGCTGGCTCGAGGGCGGATTGACCATGTCTTACGAGAAGTTCGTGATGGACCTCGACCATTGCGGGATGATGCTGAAACTGTTGCAAGGCATTCCCACCAATGACGAAGCCTTGGGTCGCGACGCCTATCTCGAGGTTCAGCCCGGCGAAAACTTCCTGTCGACCGCCCACACGATGCGCCATTACGCCGAGGCCAACTACCTCTCGGATTTGCCAGATGCGGGACCGTTTGAGACCTGGCAGGAAAACGGCAGACTCTCGGCTGCAGAACGCGCCTCTTTCCGCTGGAAGGAAATGCTGGAAGCGTACGAGCAACCGGCGATGGACGACAGCACGTTCGACGCGCTCACGGATTTCGTCGCCCGCCGCAAATCCGAAATGCCCGACAAATGGTACTGACAACAGGGAGAAACCAAAATGACCGAAGAACTCAGCCGAACCTCGGCTCTGGCCGACCGCCACCGCGCCCTTGGATCGGGGTTGGAAGATTGGAACGGCATGGGCACCGCCTGGAGCTATTCGAGCGATCCCAATGACGAACACGATGCGGTGCGCGAACGCGCCGGCATGTTCGATATGTCACCCCTGAAAAAGGTCTTTGTCCGCGGCCCCGATTCGATGACCGTGCTGGATCACGCAACCACCCGCGATCTGACCCGCCTTGCCCCCGGCCAGGCCGCGTATCTCTCGGTAATGACCGAGGATGGCAAACTGGCCGATGATGCAATCGTCTCCAATAACGGCGATGACGAATGGATGATCGTACATGGCTCTGGTCAGACATTGCAGATGCTTGAAGCTTCGTCCGAGGGTCGCGACGTAACACTCACGCTTGACGACGATCTGCACGACATCTCGGTGCAGGGGCCAAAGTCGCTCGACATCCTCAACCCGCATTGCTCGATCGACCTCGGTCAGATGAAGTATTTCCACCACGCACCGGCAGAACTGTTTGGCTACCCCGTCCGCCTCTCACGCACCGGCTATTCCGGCGAACGCGGCTACGAGGTTTTCGCCGACAAGGCATATGTGACCGACATCTGGGACAAGCTGGTCGACGCGGGTGTCATGCCCTGCTCTTTCACCGCGCTCGACAAGGTCCGGATCGAGGCCGGATTGCTGTTTTACGACTACGACATGACCTCTGTTCATACCCCATGGGAAGTCGGGCTTGGCTTCACGGTGAACGCTTCCAAAACCAGTTTCCGCGGCCGCGAGGCCCTGATGGCCACTAAAGGACACGAGAAGCTGCGCAATGTCGGGCTGGTGATCGACCATGAAGACATGGTTGCGGGTGGCGAGGAACTCTCCCTGAACGGCACCAATGTCGGCACGATCAACAGCCCCTGCTATTCACACCGGATGGACAAGTCCCTTGCCCTGGCACATGTGAAACCAGATGTGGCCGACGGCACCGTGCTACGGGTGCAGGGTGACGGTATCGACACCACCGCCACGGTCTCCTCCCTGCCGTTCTATGACCCGGGCAAAACCCGCACCCACGCCTGACCTTACAAACCGCATCGGGTTACAACACACAGGATGCGGCCCGGGGTTTGGGGGCGTCCCCAAGGCCTGCGTGGCCTGAACGCGAAGCTGAAAGGCGTGAGCGTCAGCGAACTCCTGTCAGGAACCGCCCGACAAGGCGCGCGCCTCGATCACCACAAAGGCCTGCGCCCAGGGGTGATCATCGGTCAGCGTCACATGAATGATTGCCTCATGCCCCGCCGGTGTCATCTCGGTCAGACGCTCCGCTGCCCAGCCGGTCACGGTCATCACCGGCTGGCCGGTCTCAAGGTTCGAAACCGCCATGTCCTTCCAGGATATCCCCATGCGCAGCCCGGTCCCCAGAGCCTTGGAACAAGCCTCTTTCGCCGCCCAGCGTTTCGCATAGGTGCCGGCCACATCCTTGCGCCGCTCAGCCTTGTGCTGCTCAATCTCGGTGAAGACCCGGTTGCGAAACCGATCGCCAAACCGCTCCAGCGTCCCCGCGATCCGTTCTATATTCGCCAGATCGGTACCAACACCCAGGATCATTTCGAAACGGCCGACCGGATCAGCGCCAATCCACCGGTGGCGAAAAGCACCGCACTTGCCCCCTCGACCCAGCGGCGACACCGGCGATAGACGGCCATCATGCCGCCCATCGAAAAGACCAGTGAATAGCTGAAATTGTTGAAAAACGCGACGACTACACAAACCAGCGTGGTCACCACGACCGACAACACCGTATCGTTCGGGTCCAGCCCCATCGACAAGGCCGCCATCCAGGCAATCACCGATTTCGGGTTCGACAGGTTCAGGATCACGCCACGCCAGAACCAGCGTCCGGCGGCAATTTCAGTCACCGGTGCGTCACCGGGCTGCATCGCCGACCGTCCCGATTGCCAGGCCAGCCATAGCAGGTAACACCCGCCCAGAACCTTGAGGGCCATCAGCAACCAGACCGAGGCCTGCAGCACCGCCCCCATCCCCGTGGCAGCCAGCACGCCCCAGAACACCAACGCAACGCTCAGGCCCAGCCCATAGACGATACTGGCTCGCCGACCATAGCGCATGGCAATCGCGGCATTCGAAATATTGGCAGGCCCCGGGGAGGCCGCAATCACCCAGAACGCAACACCCACCGCAAGCAATGTCGTCAGATCAACCATTTCTACCCCTCCAGCCGCGCCGTCAGAATCTTGATACTTGCCGCCCCGAAAAGAGCGGCAAAAAGCCCGTCAAACCAGCGCCGCGCCCGAGCGTATCCCCGGGCAATACGCGGCGCGGAAAACAGCACACCATATCCGAAGAACACCAGCATCGACACCGCGATCAGCATCGCAAACAACTGCCAGACCTGCGCCATGCCCGCCCCCGCAGGCAGCGCAATAGCGTAAATCGCCCCCCAGGACAGGATCGCCTTGGGATTGGTCACATGCAATAGCATCCCCTTGAAAAAAAGCCGCCGCAGATCATCTGCGCCCGGCGCCGCCGACAGGTCTTCCGGTCGCACTGCCCGGCGCAAAGATTTCACCGCCAGATACAGCAGATACGCCGCGCCCGCATAGCGCACCAGTTCGAAAACCCAGACATTGGCCAGCATGACCGCACCGATACCCAAGGCGGCGGCGATGCCCCAACTGGCCGACCCGCAGACGATGCCCCCTGCGATGGTCAGGCCCGCCATGCGCCCGGCCTGCATCGCCGTGCCGGATATGGCCAGCGTTGCCGGGCCGGGGCTGCCACCGGCAACAGCCCAGCCGACAAGGATCAGCAACGTTTCATATCCCGTCATTGCACCCGTCCTCCGCGGCCTAACCCCGGCTTTGCCGCTTCAACTCGTTGCGCGCGCCCATCCAGAAAAACAGCCGCGCACCGACCACGAAGAAAACCGCCATGATGACCGTGATGGTGCTGAGCGCCGCGAACCCAACTGGCGTCAGGAACTGACCCAAACCACCGGGAAAGGCTGACATGAAGAACGCGGCGAAAGCCATCGTGATCCCCAGGCCGACAAAACCGAAAAGCGCCGATTGCTGCCAGGCCCAGCTGCCCTTGGGTGTCTCTCCCTGGGCCTTGGCGAAATCTACGCCTTCCAGCATCGTCACCAGAATGATCGGCACCACCGTCGCCCCCGATGAGCGCAGGTTGAAATTGAAGAACTTTCCAGCCAAGTAAAGAAGCAGCGAAATGCCAATCAGGATCAGCGCATAGCGCATGACAAATCGGGACCATTTAACCGAATAGGACATCAGCCTGCCGCCTTCAACTCAGCACGCTCCTCGTCCATCAGGCGGCGCATCTCGGCGATGGCCGGCTGCAACCCGCGGAAAATGGCCTCACCAATAATGAAATGCCCGATATTGAGCTCGCGCACCTCGGGGAAAGCCGCAACCGGCTTGACCGTGTCATAGGTCAGCCCGTGCCCCACATGCACTTCCAGCCCCAGCGAGTGGCCAAAGCGCGACATCTCGCGCAGCGCTTCCAGTTCACGGTCGCGGTCATCAAGACGCCCCTCGTGATGGGCATCGCAATAGGCCCCGGAATGCAGCTCGATCACCTGCGCGCCGATCCGGTGCGCAGCCTCGATCTGGCGTTTATCGGCGGCGATGAAGATCGACACCCGGCACCCAACCTCGCGCAGCGGCGCGATGAAATGCGCCAGCTTGTTTTCCTCACGCGCCACTTCCAACCCACCCTCGGTGGTGCGTTCCTCGCGCTTTTCCGGCACGATGCAGACCGCGTGCGGTTTGTGGCGCAGGGCAATTTTCTGCATCTCGTCCGTCGCAGCCATCTCGAAATTTAGCGGGACGCTCAGCGCGTCCATCAGCCGGTCGATATCAGCGTCACTGATATGACGGCGATCTTCGCGCAGATGCGCGGTGATTCCGTCCGCACCCGCCTCTTCGGCCAGCTTGGCCGCGCGCAACGGGTCGGGCGTATCGCCGCCACGCGCATTGCGCACCGTGGCCACATGATCAATGTTTACGCCCAGGCGCAGTTTTTCCGATAACGACATTTTGACCCTCTGATCTTCTTGCGACTCAGCGCCAGACTATTCGGCTTTTGTCTTGCCGTCAGCCTTGGCGGCGGCTTTTTCTTTCAAGGCCAGTAATTTGGCTTTCAGCCGCCCCTTGCGACGATTCTGATAGGCCTGAATGACCGGCAGGCTGGTGTAATAGCAGATCAACCCGCAGATCAGCCCCGGAATGATCCCGCCCACCATGTAGGGAAAGAACACCTCGTCATAGAAAATCTTCAATTCGGTCCAATGGGCGGTGTCCTCGGTGAACATCGCGAAAAAGTTCTCTTTCAGGTCGCGACCGGCATTGACGAATTTCTCACCCAGAGAGCTGTGGATCTCTTCGGCTGCCGGCACGTTGCGCATGCCCAGCAGGAAATGCCCGGTCTGCAAGGACGAGGCGCCAATAAACAAAAAGGTCAGCGGATTACCGAAAAACGTTGCCAGCAGCGACGCCACGATATTGCCGCGCAGAATGAACGCCACAAAAGCGGCCAGAAAGAAATGCAGCCCGAAAAACGGCGTGAAGGTCACGAATACACCCGCAAAAATACCGCGCGCGATCCGATGTGGCGGATCAGGCAGTCGCCACAACCGATGGCGGACATAGAGAAACGCACGCGACCATCCGGTGCGCGGCCAGAGAAATTCTGCCACGGCCCGCCAGATCGGACGTTTGTTTCTACGCTTGAAGACCACCAGGGACTCCTAGTTTTGATTTGTCTGCGGCCCCCCGGACCGGGTGGGATCGCGGTGTCGTTCGATTGCGGCAACATCACTTTCGGCATCCAGTGCCGAGATCAAACGGTGCAGATGTTCAGCATCTCTTAGCTCAACATCTATCAGCAACCGGTAAAAATCCGGCTTCCGATCCACAAAATTCAAATCTGAAATATTGGCCTTCTGTTCACCTATCAAGGTACAAATGCGCCCCAAGACACCGGCATCATTGCCTATTGTGATATCAAGGGTAACACCATAAACCGCAGGATGAGTGCCGCCGTGCCAATGCAAGTCTAACCAGCGCTGCGGCTGGTCGTCAAATGCCGACAGCGATTCGCAATCAATCGCATGCACAACCACACCCTGACCCCGGTAGGTGATGCCAACGATCCGCTCGCCCGGCAGCGGCTGACAACAGGGGGCACGGTCAAAACTCTGATCCGCCGCCAGACCGATCACGGCCAGATCAAGGGCCACCTCGTCACCGTTATCCGGTGCAAGGTCGGGATAGATCGCATTCAGCACATTCTGCGCCGTCAGCTCAGCACTGCCCAGCCGGGCCAGCAACTCATCCGGCTCGCTCAGACGCAGGGTCCGGGCGGCGGCTTCCAACGCCTTGTCGGTTGCTTTCTTGCCGACATGTTCAAATGCCGCCCGCGCCAATTCGCGACCCAGTTTGATGAACCGGTCGCGGTCCTGTTCGCGCAGCGCCCGGCGAATGGCCGAACGCGCCTTGCCGGTGGTGGCGATATCCAGCCATGTGGGCTGCGGGATCTGACCTTCGGCGGTGATCACGTCAACCGACTGGCCGTTTTTGATCCGGGTCCACAGCGGCACGCGCATCCCGTCGATCTTGGCGCCCACACAGGCATGGCCGATGCGCGTGTGAATCGCATAGGCGAAATCAATCGGCGTGGCCCCGCGCGGCAACTTGACAACATCGCCCTTGGGCGTAAAGCAGAACACCTTGTCCGCATACATCTCGAGCTTCACCGCCTCGAGGAATTCGTGATGATCCTCCTCGGCGTCAAACTGTTCCGTCAGCGCTGAAATCCACTTGACCGGATCAACCGCAAAGGGGTTTTCGCTGCGCACCCCGTCACGATAGGACCAATGCGCCGCGACACCGGTTTCAGCCACATCATGCATCTGCCGGGTTCTGATCTGCACTTCGACACGCTTGCCGTCACGGCCGCTGACCGTGGTGTGGATGCTGCGATACCCGTTCGATTTCGGTTGGCTGATGTAATCCTTGAACCGCCCCGGCACCGCGCGCCAGCGTTGATGGATTGCCCCCAGCACCGAATAGCAGTCATGTTCGCTTTCGGTGATGATACGGAACCCGTAGATGTCCGACAGGCGGCTGAACCCCAGTTCCTTCTCCTGCATCTTGCGCCAGACCGAATAGGGCTTCTTGGCGCGGCCCAGCACATCGGCCTCGATCCCCGCCTTCGCGATTTCGTGACGCATATCCCCGGTGATCTTCTCGACCACGTCACCGGTTTCTTTCTGCAAGGTGATGAACCGCCGGATGATCGACGCGCGCGCATCCGGGTTCAGCACCCGGAACGCCAGGTCTTCCAACTCTTCGCGCATCCACTGCATGCCCATCCGGCCCGCCAGCGGCGCGAAGATATCCATCGTCTCGCGCGCTTTCTTCAGCTGCTTTTCCGGCCGCATCGCCTTGATCGTGCGCATGTTGTGCAACCGGTCCGCCAGTTTGACCAGAATGACCCGCATATCCTTGGACATGGCCATAAAGAGCTTGCGAAAGTTTTCCGCCTGCTGGGTCTCGGTACTGCTCAACTGCAGGTTGGTCAGCTTGGTAACCCCATCGACCAGATCGGCGATCTCGCTACCGAATCGCTCGGACACCGTCGCGTAAGAGGCGCGGGTATCTTCGATGGTGTCATGCAAAAGCGCCGTGACGATGGTTGCGTCATCTAGTCGCTGTTCGGCCAGAACCGCCGCCACGGCGATCGGGTGGCTGAAATACGCCTCCCCCGAATGGCGGTACTGCCCTTCGTGCATCTCGCGGCCATATTCGTAGGCCGCGCTGATCAGTTTTTCATCTGTTTTGGGGTTGTAGGTGCGTACCAGCGCGATCAGGTCTTCTTGGGCGATCATACGCTGCGCATCCCCGGGGCTGTGGGGTCAGGTTCAGCCCTGACCCTGCGCTTCCATCAGTGCCCGAAGCAGTTTTTCCTCGGACATGTCGTCATCGGCGGGCTTGTCGGCCTCACCACCCATCAACAGGGCCATCGAATCCTCTTCGGGTTCGTCGACTTCGATCTGGGTCTGGTTCGATTCGATCAGACGCTCGCGCAGCTCATCGGCGGATTGGGTTTCGTCGGCGATCTCGCGCAGACTGACAACAGGGTTCTTGTCGTTGTCACGCTCAACGGTGATAGGCGCACCGGCGGAAATCTCGCGCGCCCGGTGGGCGGCAAGCATCACCAGGTCAAACCGGTTAGGGACCTTGTCAACGCAGTCTTCTGTGGTCACGCGGGCCATGGGAACTCCGATCCAGCAATCAATAGAAGCCCGGTATTTAAGGCCTGCACGCTGGTTTTACAAGCACAGAATCACCGGGGGCTCACAGCGCGACGACCTCGGATTTATCCTTCTCCGGCAGCGCGGCCAGCATCTGCGCCACGCTCAGGTTCAGGACAGGATGACACCACTCAGGCGCGATCTCCGCAAGCGGCACCAGCACAAAGGCCCGGTCCTGCAAACGCGGATGCGGCAGGATCAGCCGATCCGGGGTTTTGACCGTCTGCTGATCCGGCGGCAAGCTGCGCCATGTGGTATGGGTGTCGATATCGGGATGCACCAATTGCCCCGCCGCGATCAGATCCAGATCCAGCGTGCGCCGACCCCATCTTTCAACCCGTTCCCGGCCAAATTGGGCTTCGGTTGCGTGCAATTTCTGCAGGAAATTCTCAACCGGCCCCCGGTACGCGACCTGCGCCGCCGCATTGACATAATCCGGCCCCGCACCGGGCGGAAAACACGGCGTGCTATAAAACCGGCTAACGGTCTTGATTTCGATGCCTGCACGCTCCAGTTGCTGCAGCGCAGCACGCAGGGTCAGCGCCGGAGGCCCAACCTGGGATGGCAGGTTGCCGCCCAAAGCTATCAACAATTGTTGATCATTTCCCACCGTAAACCTATCCTTCTGAGTGACCGTGAGGCCTTGCCTTCTTGGCTAAACTACTTAGTTTACGGTCTAGTTCTGGTCGTTCCCAACCACTCACCTAAAGAACACCACGATCAGGGCAAGTTAATTCGGAAGGACATTTGAGATGTTTTACAAGGACGAACGGCTGGCGCTGTTCATCGATGGCTCGAATTTATACGCCGCTGCAAAATCGCTGGGCTTCGACATCGACTACAAACTGCTGCGGGCAGAATTTATGCGCCGCGGCAAGTTGCTGCGCGCATTTTATTATACCGCGCTTCTGGAGAATGACGAGTATTCACCGATCCGCCCGCTGGTGGACTGGTTGAATTATAACGGCTTCTCGATGGTCACCAAGCCAGCCAAGGAATATACCGACAGCCAGGGCCGCCGTAAGGTCAAGGGCAACATGGATATCGAACTCGCCGTGGACGCGATGGAACTCGCCCCGCGGGTCGATCATATCGTGCTCTTTTCCGGCGATGGCGACTTCCGGCCGCTGGTGGAAAGTCTGCAACGCCAAGGTGTGCGTGTCTCGGTGGTGTCGACCATCCGCAGCCAGCCGCCGATGATCTCGGACGACCTGCGCAGGCAGGCCGATAACTTCATCGAACTTGAAGATCTCCGCGACGTCATCGGACGCCCGCCGCGCGAACCGTCCCCCGACCGGGAAGAGGCCTTCGCCGCCAGCAAGTAACACCACAGAAACCGGGGCCAAGCGTCTCGGTTTTTTGTTGATCCGCACCCGGTCGGCCCTGAACCTTCGGCCTGAGTTTGAGCGGGGCCTCCTTGTCGGCCCGTTCGGCAAGACCGCGGATCGGAAGTTTGAAATGGCAGGTCGGCTATTTTATCCTCTCTGACGCAGGCATTTTTCAGCGCCCGCCAACCAGATCATCCGAAAATCTCGACGCCGTGCGCTGCAAGGTCCGTCCGTTCTGTTATTCCCTCGCTTTGCCGACCTGATTACCGACGCAATACCGACGTTATACCGACGTGATACAGATCGCGGTTTTGCCTGTTAACGCTGGCTCTATCAGCTGATTCGCCCATGCCCGGCGGTTGCGGCGTTAACTTGCCATACATTTTCAGGATTTCAGACAAGGGCTGGAACGGCTAGTTCGGAACCATTATGTCGACTATCAGACACCGACAGGAGCGCCGGATGACGCCGGATCAGATCGCCCAACTACCCTACCGGCCCTGTGTGGGCGTGATGCTCGTCAACAACGACGGACATGTCTTTGTTGGCCAGCGGATCGACAATGACGCCGCTGCCTGGCAAATGCCCCAGGGCGGTATAGACCCCGGTGAGGCACCGCGTGACGCTGCACTACGTGAGCTTTGGGAAGAAACCGGCGTGCCCGCCGACCTTGTCACCATTGAGGCCGAAACCGATGGCTGGGTCCCCTACGATCTGCCACTTGAACTGGTGCCGCGCATATGGAAAGGGCGTTTTCGCGGGCAGGAGCAGAAATGGTTTCTACTGCGTTTTCAGGGGCTTGACGCGGATGTGAATATCTCCACCGATCACCCCGAATTTTCCGAATGGCGCTGGCTGCCGCCCGAAGACCTGGTCGACAATATCGTACCGTTCAAACGGGACGTCTACATCAGCGTTCTGAAACAGTTTGGAGAGTTGCTATGAAATCCGCCCTGCTCACGACTGTCCTTACCTGCCTGACCGGACCGGCGCTGGCGCTGTCCTGCCTCCCCCCGAATGTCGCCACGACCTATTCGGAGGTGGCCGCATCAGACAAGAGCTACGCGGTCGTGCATGGCACACTCAGCTTTGACAAATCAAAACTGCCCGAAGTTGACCTGAACCATCAGGACCAGATCCCACCGCATGTGGACATCAAAGCGCAACTCAGCGGTAAATCCCTGTCCAAAGCCGGTTTTGAGGCCAAATTCGACCGGCCCATAACCTTGCGGGCCGTTTGCTTTGGTCCCTGGTGCGGCCAGCCTGTGTCAGGTGAAGAATATCTTTCGTTTCTTGAACAAACCGATGATGGCTACATCCTGTCGGTCACCCCATGCGGTGACTATGACTTTGTCGACCCCACGCCCGAGATGCTCGACAAGGTCACCCAATGTTTCAAGGGTGATGTCTGCACGCCGTGAACTAGGGCACATATGCACGTCTGCGCTGGCGCGTGAAGGCTAAAGCAATTGTTAAGGGATACTGGCGTAATCTCTGCCTCGGACAAGGCGCCTTTGTCACGCTTTCTGCAAGACTGCGCAGCGAATCAGGTGCGGATGACCTCCAGTAGCCTTTGCAAATCGCACCTCCAACAAGCTCAACAGGTTGCCACAAAGCCGCCTCGCCATTTCTGGGGAGTTAAAATCCGCGAATACGAAAGAAAATCTTAACATGTTATAGTTGTATTAACTTTTCATTAACCCCCGTTAACGAGGCTAGACATGCAAAACGAATGGATACTCGACGTTCTTGCCGATCTTAAGACATTTGCCCAGCAAAATGGGTTGGGTGTTTTGGCCGAACAGTTGGATGATACACAACTGGTGGCCGCGAGCGAGCTAGCGTTGACTGGGGAAGGACAGACAGTAGATGAACGCGGCCCCGCCTATGCGGCTGGATATAATATTGGAGGCCTTGGAAGGCGCCTCTGAACTTAGCGAGCTTCAAACAGCAATTGAAAACCTTCGCGATCATTTCAAAGTAGATCATATGGTTTACCACTGGGTCAGTGGTGCTGGCGATCAATATGGATGTGGCACCTACTCCAAGGAATGGGTCCAGAGATATCTTGAAAAAGAATACGTCCGCATCGACCCTGTAATCCAGGGATGCTATCAGCGATTTCACCCGGTCGACTGGAAGCGGCTGGATTGGTCGACCAAGGCAGCCCGTGCTTTTCAGCAAGAAGCGATCAAGTATGACATTGGAAACCAAGGGTTTTCCGTACCGGTGCGCGGCCCGAACGGACAATTCGCCCTGTTCACCGTCAGCCACCATTGCGACGATGATGTTTGGGAAGCTTTCACCGAGGCCCACCGGCGCGATCTCATCCTGATCGCGCATTACTTCAACCAAAAAGCACTGGATTTCGAACCCGACCGCAAACCCGAAACCGCCCAGTCGCTGTCACCACGCGAGATTGACGCGATCACTTTACTCGCGATGGGCTACAGCCGTGCGCAGGTCGCCGAGACGCTGAACATCTCGGAACATACGCTTCGGGTCTATATCGAATCCGCACGTTTCAAACTGGGGGCCATGAACACCGTGCACGCCGTCGCCCGCGCTCTCAGCCGCGGCCTGATCGTGATCTGATCCCCCGGCCGAACACTCAAAAACCTGCATAACAGAATCGGTAGCCCGACAGGGCCTGCCGGTTTTCAGTTGCCCGAAAGTGTTAACGTATCGCCCGCCCGTCGGATCAGCCGTTAACCAGCTCCCCCCATCTTTGGTGTCGAAAACCAGAAAAGGGGAAGCTCATGCTACGCTACATCTACGGAAACGACCTGCACAAACATCCGCTCCTGTCCGAGACCATGTTCAAGGATCGCGCGGATCAGTTCAAAACCCGGCTGGGTTGGGAGGTCAGCGTGGATGAGAGCGGCTCCGAGCGCGACGAATATGACAGTCTGAACCCGCTCTACGTGATCTGGGAAAACGAAGACGGCACCCACGGCGGGTCGATGCGCCTGCTGCCGACGACCGGCCCCACCATGGTGAACGATCATTTCAACCATATCAACGATGGCGGACATATCGTCAGCCCTCTGATCTGGGAATGCACCCGGTTTTGCCTGTCGCGCGGCGCAAGTTCTCAGGTTGCCGCTGCCCTGATGCTGGCGGGCGGAGAGATCATGCACAACTTTGCCATCAAGCATTACGTCGGCGTTTTTGATGCACGCATGGTGCGGATTTATCGTGCCATCGGCTCCTCGCCCGAGATTGTGGGCGCGCAAGGCGAAGGCCGTGACCGGATCAGTGTTGGCCTTTGGGAATTCACCGATGAGGCGCGGGCAAAGGTCGCGAAACGTGCAGGCATCACGCCCGAGATGTCGGAAGAATGGTTCCAGGCCAGCTTTGGCCCCAATGCCCCGGGTCATCCCTATCGCCAAATGGCGCACGCCCTGGTGACACCGACGATGCCCCTGGGCCGTGCAACCGCCTGATCTTCTTTTCTAGCTCTGGCCTCTGACAAGGCGCGACTGTAGGGTCGCGTCATGTCTCATTCCACCCTCACATTTTCCCATGATCAGGCCGATGCCCATGACCGCATCACCGAGGCACTGCGCAGTGCCGGCATTGATCTGGACGAGGGGCTTTTGACCCCACCACGGGACGGCAAGGACAGCGTCATGGCGGTGGTTGGCAAGGCCGGATCGGGCAAAACCCTTTTGCTGGCCGCGCTTTACCGGGCCTTGGAAGAAACCGGCGTTGACGTGGTTTCCGGCGATTACGAAGGCCGCCGCCGCAAGGACCGCCGCACCCTGGCAATCCTTGCCCCCACCAACAAAGCCGCCAGTGTGCTCAGGATGCGCGGTGTGCCCGCCACCACCATCCACCGCATCCTCTACACGCCCGTCTATGACCCGGAATACGAAAAGATCGCTGAATGGCTGGCAGGCCAGGGCGACCGTCCTGAAATCGATGGTTTGACCGATCTGGCGCTTGACCGGGCGCATGCGTTTTTCCAGACGAACAAATCCATCCCCGGTGCCCTGGCGGCCGCCGGTCTGCGTGGGTCGGATTTCATCACCGGTTGGAAACGCCGCGAAGAGCCGCTGGATGTGGGCTTTGTCGATGAGGCCTCGATGCTGGATGACAAGCAGTTCGAAGATCTCCAGGAAATCTTCCCCACACTCCTGCTTTTTGGCGACCCGGCACAACTGGCCCCGGTGAACCAGTCCGGCTCGATGGTCTTTGACGCCCTGCCTGACACGTCCAAGCTGATCCTCCACCGCGTCCACCGTCAGGATGCCGACAACCCCATTCTCGATCTGGCCCATGCTCTGGCCGATCCGGATGTCGATTTTAACGCCTTTGAGCGCCTGATCGAAGATGCCGCACGCCGCGATGACCGAGTGGTTCTGGCCCAGCGGGTCGAGGTTGACCTGATGGCACGCAGCCCCGTGCTGGTCTGGCGCAACGTCACGCGCATACGCCTGATCAACGCCTTCCGCGCGGTTTATGGCGCGCCAGAGACCGAGCTTCTGGAAGGCGAGCCACTGATTTGCGACGGCATCGAACTGCCCCTGAAGCACCGCAAGAAACGGCTCGACCTCGAAGCCCGCGGGCTGATCAAGGGCGCGCAGGTGATCTATCTCGGCCCCGGTCGCAAACCCGGATTCTCACGCCTGCACGTCATCGGCGCCGAAGATCCGCAGGTCAGCGCTGCCAGCATCGTCAAGATCGAGAAGCCGGATGAGGAAGAACCCTTCATCCCCTTCGCCGCCCGCATGGGCGCCACCTTCCTTCACGGTGCCGCCGTGACCATCCACAAAGCGCAGGGCAGCCAGTGGAAGGATGTACAGGTGTTCGCCCCCGATCTTTACGCCGCCTCACGTATGGGCCGCACAGAAGCCGGACAGCCGCTATGGAAACGTCTTGCCTATGTCGCCATCACCCGCGCCGAAGAGCGATTGCATTGGGTTGTGCGCAACCGCCTGTCGAAACCCAGTCAGGAGCTACGCATTGACGATCTGCGCGTGGCACCGGCACCTTTGGAACTGGAGGCTGAAATATGAAATCCATCCTGATCACCGGGGCAAGCTCTGGCATCGGCGCTGCAACGGCGGCAAAATTCATCGAAGACGGGTGGCTGGTGGGCCTGCTGGCGCGCCGCTCAGATAAACTGAAGGCGTTGACGGAAGGGCATGAAAACGCCATTCCGCTGGTGGCGGATGTGACAGATGCCGATGCGATGCAGGCCGCATTCAATGGCTTCGCTCAGCAAACCGGGCGCCTTGACGTGCTTTTCAACAACGCCGGCATGTTCGGCCCCTCCGGTCCCATCGACGAAATCCCGGTCGACGCGTTTGACGAGGTCATGAACATCAATATCCGCGGGATGTTCATCGCCGCACGCTTCGCTTTTGCGCAGATGCGCGGCCAATCTCCCCAGGGCGGCAGGATCATCAATAACGGGTCACTTTCGGCCCATAATCCCCGCCCCGGATCGGTCTGCTACACCACGTCGAAACACGCCATTACCGGTCTGACCCGTACGCTGTCACTTGATGGCCGCGCCTATGACATCGCCTGCGGCCAGATCGACATCGGCAATGCCCGGACCGAATTGGTAGACGATCTGAACAAACGCGCGCAAGCCGCCAATCCGGATCAACCGCTGATGCCAATGATGAATGTCGATGATGCAGCGCGTTCGGTTCTGCACATGGCCCAGATGCCCGCAAGCGCCAATGTGCAATTCATGACCGTCATGGCAACCAAGATGCCCTATATCGGGCGCGGCTGATCACAACGCCAGCGGTGCATGTCACATCGGCGGCAAGCACCCCGAGAAGGACGGCGAAGCCGGACGACGAGAGATCGGGCGTGCGCGCCAGCGCACTCAATTTGACAACAGAAGACTATCCGCGCCGCAGCATCTGGAAGGCCGCAGCCGCACCCCAGCCCGCGGCGATGGCAATCGCCAGCGACATCAGCCCGTAGATCATCGGCTGTTCGCGCGAAAGATTATACAACCAGCGTTCCAGACCCACCTTGCGCACGTCGATCTTGGTCTCGAATTCCGACACGACATACCCATTGCGCGTCAGGAAAATCCGCGTGGCATAATCCCCCTCGGTCAGGTTTGACGGAAGCTGGATAGAGGTGCGGAAAAGCGTCTGCTGATCCAGCGCCACAGCGCCTTCCAGCAATTGGTAAGACCTGTTTTTCTTGCGTATCCGGATCACCGCCTGGGAAAAGCTCTGAGGGTTCGACACATTGGGCGACGCGCCCACAAGACGGATCGCCTTGGGGATGGAAATCCGGTGCCTCAGATCTTCGATCTGCGCCAGCACCTCTTTCAGCGGTCCGGTGGTGGCCACCGCATAGAAACTGGGGGCCTCTTTCACCTCGACGGAATCGGTATTGACCCAGATGCCCAGCTTCTTTTCCTTGCGGCGCACGGTCAGGGGCGCCGATGGCCCGGCAATGGTCACAATCACCTCAAGAGGTTCATCCAGGATCGGCCCCTCGCGCTTGACCGCCCCAAAAACCAGCAGTTCCGAGCCATCGAAATTGGCGGTGATGGCAACCTCATCCGCGCTCAGTCCCAGCACCACCTCTTCCGCGCGAAGGGGCAGCGCCGCAAGACAGAGAAGGATCAGAAGCCGCAGCATCAATGCCCCCCGCCTGCGCCAATGGAATACAGTTCGGACGGCATGATCAGCAGATCAAGCGCCAGCTTGAAGCAGACCACCAGCACCATCAGGGCCAGCAGGATGCGCAACTGTTCCGCCGGCAGCTTGGTGCCGATCCGCGTGCCCACCTGCGCGCCGATGACACCACCAATCAGCAACAGCACCGCAAGCGCCACGTCGACCGTGTAGTTGGTGGTCGCGTGCAGCATGGTTGTGAAACCGGTCACGAAAATGATCTGGAACAGCGATGTGCCGACAACAACCTTGGTGGGCATGCCCAGAAGATAGATCATCGCGGGCACCATGATGAACCCGCCACCAACCCCCATGATCGCCGCCAGAACACCAACGCAAACACCAACGACCAGCGGCGGTATCACACTGATATAAAGCCCCGATGTCCGGAACCGCATCTTCAGGGGCAGCCCGTGTATCCAGTTGTGCTTCTTGCGCTTGGGGGCTTTGCCGGACCGGGTGTTGCGAATGGCGTTCAGACTTTCAATGAACATCATCCCGCCGATGATGCCCAGAAAGACCACGTAACACAGCTTGACCAGCAGATCGACCTGGCCCAGCGACTTCAGATAGTTGAAGACAACCACCCCCATCGCCGCGCCGATCAGACCCCCGATCAGCAGCACCGTGCCCATCCTCAGGTCCACCGTCTTTCGCCTCAGATGCGCCAGCACGCCGGAAAAGGACGAGGCGACGATCTGGTTCGCCTCGGTCGCCACCGCCACCGCGGGCGGAATACCGATGAAAAACAACAGCGGCGTCATCAGAAAGCCGCCACCAACCCCAAACATGCCCGATAAAACACCGACCAGCCCGCCAAGTCCAAGCAGCAGGAACGCGTTGACCGAAACTTCGGCTATGGGGAGGTAGATTTGCATGGGCTGTCCTAGCGCCATGTGTGCCTTGAATGCAAGATGCCAGACCCGGTGATTCACCGCAGGCCTGATCAATTTTCCGAAACTGGACTTATTTGCGGGTCGATCTGGACCGCAACCATCTCAACCAGCGAGACATCAGATTTTTTCCGTTGCCAGTTTGAACGCAGCAAAGGTGAAAAATACCCCCAGCCCGGCCTCGATCCAGCGGCGCCCAGCGGCATAAGCTCGGCGCACAGGGGCTGCTGACAGGGCCAGGGCCCATGCCCCATGACAGAGGAATGAGATCGCCGCCGCACCAACAACGAACAACGCGATGATGCCCACCCCTGCCCCCTCGACCGCCCCGATCGAAGCAATTGCCAGCCAGAACGCGATCGCCTTGGGATTGCTGACTTGCAACAGGTATCCACGCAGGAAATGGCGCAGTCCCGACCGGCGCTCGGTGATGACCTCCTGAAACGCGGGCGGGTTCAAGGCCCGGCGGAACGCGCCGTAAGCCAGGTAAAGCAGGTAAAGCGCCCCGATCAGCCGCATCAGGCTCATCGCCCAGGCCGCCTGTGACAGGATCAGACCGACCCCCAACATGGTCAGCAGGTTGATCGTCATGCTGCCGACCGCGATCCCCAACGTTGCCATCAGCGCGGGCGCACGCCCCTGTGAGGTGGCAACGCCGATCAGCATCGCGACCGATGGCCCGGGCGAGGATGCTCCGACCAGAAGGATAGCATAGGCGGCGATGAAACCGGGCAGGTACGGGGCAAGATCGACCATGAAAATCTCCGAAACATTCAGCGCCACGGGCGCATTGGGGGCCACCTTAGCGAAACCTGCTGACAAAATGCTTCGGTATCGGTCGAACTATCAAAGAAAGCCGTCACAACGGTGTCTTCTGCAAGATCAGGGCATCTACCTGCCCGCCATCCGGCCTGCGATAGTAACACGCGCGACAGGCGACCTCGGCATAGCCTTCAGCCAGGTAGAGCGCCCGTGCGGCGGCATTGTCGCGCGCCACTTCCAGAAAAGACATGTTGGCACCTTGCGCGCCCGCCGCCGTTTCATACGCCCGCAAACAGGCGCGTCCCAACCCCTGCCGCCGCAGGTCCGGATCGGTGGCAAGGGTCAACAGCTCGACCTCGTCCGCGATCACACGACCCAGCGCAAAGGCGCGCGCATCGCCCACGGTAAAAACGCGGCTGCTGCTCATCAAGTCGGTGAATTCCCGTGCGGACCACGCCCGCCCCTGCCCCTCAAAAGCACGCGCATGCAGGCTGGCCATTTCGTCAGGCGTTATCATTCAGGAAGGATTACCGGGGCCATGTCCCGCGCAGGCGCGGCATCTGCGGGCTTCAGATACATCGGCGCGGGGGGTGTCGTGCTCTGCTGCCACCGTGTTGCCGCCAATCGTGCCACCGCTGATCCAGGCGCATAGCGCGCAGGTGCCGTGTCCGCGTCCAGATGGCTCGCGACCGCCTCGGCGGCAGATCCGACGCAGGTCAGGCCCGGTTGCCGCCAGTCGGCGGGGATCTCGGCGATTTCGGTCAGATGCGGGGTAATGTCGGCCTTGGTCGACCAGCCCTGCACATAGGATTGCTCGCGCGGCGCCGCAAGGCAGCTCAGCACCGGTCCATCCGTGCCCAGTGCGACGGCCTCCAAAAGGCTCACGCCGACCGCCGGGATCTCCAGCGCCAGCGCCAGGCCCCGCACGGCCGAGACAGAAATACGAATGCCGGTGAAATTACCGGGGCCGATGCCCACCCCGATTGCGTCCAGATCGCGCCATGTGGCGCCACCACGCTCCAACATGCTTTCCAAAAGGGGAAACAGGGCCTCGCCCTGCCCACGCGCCATTTCCTCGTAGACATCGGCCAGCACCGTGTCGCCCTGCAACAGCACAGCGCTGATATAGGGGCCCGACGTATCGAACCCCGCAATCAGGGGGGACGTGCCCATTGGTCAGACGCCGACGGGGCGCACTTCGGTGACTTCGGGGATGTAGTGCCGCAGCAGGTTTTCGATCCCCATCTTCAGCGTGATGGTGGATGACGGGCAGCCAGCGCACGCGCCCTGCATATGCAGGTAGACCACGCCGCGCTCGAAGCCGTGAAAGGTGATGTCGCCACCATCCTGCGCAACGGCAGGGCGCACGCGGGTATCCAGCAGTTCTTTGATCTGGCCCACGATCTCGGCATCCTCACCGGTATGCTCGGCATGGCCTGACGGTGCCGCGCTGGCCCCGATCATGATCGGCTTGCCCGATTGGAAGTGCTCCATGATCGCGCCAAGGATGGCGGGTTTGACATGGTCCCACTCGGTTTCGTCCGATTTGGTCACGGTCACGAAGTCATTGCCGAAAAACACGCCGGTCACGCCCTGCACCTTGAAGATGCGCGCCGCCAGCGGCGATTGCTCGGCCCCGTCAGCGGTGGGGAAATCGGCAGTACCTGTTTCCAGCACGGTCTGGCCGGGCAGGAATTTTAGCGTCGCCGGGTTGGGCGTGGATTCGGTTTGAATAAACATGGGGCAGCACCTTTCGCGTCTGCAACCGATATGCGCCTGCGCGGGGCGCAAGTCAAGGTTTGGAACGATTCTAAACTGACAGGAGTTGTCAGGTGATGGCTTCCAGCCGTTCCTTGCTCAGGTCACCGGGCACGATGGTGATCGGAATGGTCAAAGAGCCGGAGTTGCGCGACAATTGCGTCACCAGCGGGCCGGGGCCTTTTTTGTCGGTGCCCGCACCCAGCACCAGAACACCGATTTCGCCGTCTTGCTGCACCTGCGACATGATCTCGGTCACGGGTTCACCCTCGCGGATCACCAGCTCGGGGTCGACGCCCTGCTTGTCACGCATCCACTTGGCAAAGACCTCGAAATGCACCTCGATGCGTTCGCGGGCCTCTTCGCGCATGATGTCTCCGACACCGATCCAGTGGTTGAATTCCTCGGGCGGGATCACCGCCAGCACCGCAACACCACCCCCGGTATGGGCAGCCCGCATCGCGGCAAAACGCATCGCGTTCAGGCATTCACGGCTGTCGTCAAGAACAACTAGAAACTTGCGCATGGTCTGGCCCTCCTACTCAGCGTGCCACTATGACGGGTATTGAGACAGGGGGCAAGATGGCTCAGCGCTATTCCACCTGCACACCGGCCGCCGCCATGCCGTCCATCGCCGCGGCCAGCGATCCATCCAGATCAATCGCCCGGCACAGCCCGTCGCGGACGGTGACCGCATAGCCCAGCCTTGCCGCATCCACGGCCGAGAAATTGACACAGAAATCCGTCGCCAGCCCAACCATCGTCAGCCGATCAATCCCCCGCGTCTGCAAATACCCGTGCAGGCCCGTGGGCGTTTCATGGTCATTCTCGAAAAACGCCGAATAGCTGTCGATCTGCGGATTATAGCCCTTGCGCACGATCATATCCGCCCGGTCGGTGTTGAGCCCGTCGTGAAATGCCGCCCCGGCGCTGCCCTGAATGCAATGGTCGGGCCACAGAACCTGCGTGCCATAGGGCATCTCCACCGTCCCGAAAGGGTCCAGCCCCGCATGCGAGGACGCGAAGGAGGAATGCCCCGCCGGGTGCCAGTCCTGGGTCAGGATCACCGCGTCAAAATCGCCCATCAGCGCATTGATCCCGGGCACGATCTCATCCCCGCCCGCCACCGCCAGCGCCCCACCGGGGCAGAAATCATTTTGCACATCTATCACGATCAACGCATGGGTCATGGGCAGCTCTCCTTTGGCCTCCATGCCTACCTGCGCGCCCCGGCCTGCGTCAATCTCTCCCTCTTGCCGGGGGCAGGTGAAAGGCGTAAATCGCGGCCCCATGTATACCATCGCCGCGCTATATCACTTCACCCGCTTTGACGACCCCGCCAGCCTGCAGGGACCATTGCTGGATCTGTGCAAGGCCGAGGATATCCGCGGCATCCTCCTGATCGCGTCCGAAGGCGTCAACGGCACTATCGCCGGGTCACGCAAGGGCATCGACAAGGTTCTGGCCCATCTGCGCGCCCTGCCCGGCTGCACCGATCTCGAGCACAAGGAAAGCACCGCGGACACGCAACCTTTTGGCCGCCTGCGCGTGCGCCTGAAGAAAGAGATCGTGACCATGGGCCAGCCCGATGTCGATCCGCAGGCAAAGGTCGGCCATTATGTCGACCCCACCGACTGGAACGAACTGATCACCAGCCCCGATGTCGCCGTCATCGACACGCGCAACGATTACGAGGTCGCCATCGGCACGTTCCAGGGCGCCATCGACCCCGAAACCGCCAGCTTTCGCGACTTCCCCGCCTGGTGGGAAGAGAACAAGCACCGCTTCCACAACAAGCGCATCGCCATGTTCTGCACCGGCGGCATCCGGTGTGAGAAATCCACCAACTACCTGCTGGGTCAGGGGGTCGAGGATGTTTATCACCTCAAGGGCGGCATCCTGAAATATCTCGAAGAGGTGCCCGAGGCGCAAAGCACCTGGCAAGGCGATTGCTTTGTTTTCGACGGGCGCGTCTCGGTCGGGCATGGGCTGAAGGAAGGCCCGCACCAGCTCTGCTATGCCTGTCGCCGACCCGTCCTGCCCGCCGACATGACCCGCCCGGAATACGAACACGGCGTCTCATGCCACCACTGCGCGGATGAGACCAGCGAAGACGACAAAAACCGCTTTCGCGAACGCCAGAAACAGATCGCCCTCTCCGAGGCGCGCGGTGAAAAGCACATGCAAAACCTGCCGGGCAACTGACCTTTTTCCCGATCAGGCCGGTGCGGCGACCCGGGTTCTTGTGCGCATCAATATCACCAGCATGATCGCGATATTGAGGACATTCCACAAAATCCCGTTGATGAAGGCCATGCCGTAATCCCCGGTCAGGTCATAGATCCACCCGGACATCCAGCCGCCGATCGCCATACCCAGAATGGTCATCATCAGCACGAAGCCCACGCGCCGCCCGGCCTCTTCGCTGGGCATGTATTCACGCACCACGACCGCATAGCTGGGCACGATACCGCCCTGCGCCAGCCCGAAGATCGCACTGACCAGATAGAGCGAGACCAGCCCCCCCGCCGGCAGGTAGAGAAACAGAGCCAGACATTGCAGCGCCGATCCGATCAGCACCGTCTTCACCCCGCCCAGCCAGTCGGCCAGAAACCCCGAGGCCAGCCGGGAAATCACACCGCAGATCAGCATCAGCGACAGCATTTGTCCGCCAATGCCCGCCGAATACCCCAGATCGACGCAGAAACTGACGATATGGACCTGCGGCATGGACATCGCCACGCAACAGCCGATCCCGGCAAGGCCCAGCAGGATCATCAGCGCGCCGGGCCGAATGCCCGCCGCCCGTGCCCGCGACTGTGAAATCTCATCCGATCTTGCCGCCGCCGCCAGCGGCAGTTTGCGTTTCAGGACCAATGCCAACGGGATCATGCCCAGCACTGTCACCGCCGCCAGCACCCAGTAGACACCGCGCCAGCCGTAATCCTCCAGCACGCCGGATAGGATCAGCGGCCAGATCGCACCTGACAGGTAATTCCCGCTGGCCGTGATCGCCACCGCGATGCCGCGCCGGCGTAAAAACCATTGCGACACATCCGCCATCAGCGGCCCGAATCCCGCTGCCGCGCCAAACCCGATGATCATCTGCATCAGCGACAAGACCCAGACCGACCCGCTATTTGCCGCCAGCACGAACCCGGTGCACAGCACCACGCCCGCACCGATAATCGCCTTGGTCGCGCCCACCGCATCGACCATCCGCCCGATGCCCATATTGCCCAGCGCAAAGCCGATCATTGTCAGCGTGTAGGGCAGGGATACATCGCCCCGGCTCACGCCGAACTCGGCCTGCACCGCAGGCATGATCAACACGATCACCCAGATGCCCGCACTGCATATCACCGCGATCAGCAGCGACACGGTCATGCGCGCCCAGGCATATTGGCTGTCAAGAATATCCGCGCCGTCGGTCATGGACGCGACGTTAGGGGCGAACCGCACGGCTGTACACGCCCATTCGTCAGCCAGGCTATTTCCGTGAAACGCCGCGCCGCCCCAGCACGCGGTTCAGCAACCGCCCGTCGGTGATCATCAAGCCCAGGGCGATCAACCCAAATCCATATACCGCCTCACTGCCCAGCCGCTCGTCAAGAAACGCATAGCCCAGGCCAACCGCAATCGGTGGGATCAACAGGGTCACCAGCATCAGGTTGGCCGATCCCGCCCGGACAAGAATTTCAAAATAAAGCAGATAGGCCACGGCGGTCGATAGAATGGCCACGGCAAACAGGCTGGCCCAGATCTCCGGCGACAAGTTGAAAGATGGCGCGCCGTCCACAACAAAGGCCACCGGCAACATCAGGATGGTGCTGCCGATCAACATCCCGCAGGCATTCATGATCGGCGGATATCCCGACAGGAAACGTTTCCCCCAGACACCTGCGAATGAATAGGACAGCGCCGCCCCCAATATAGCGAGCTGACCAAGATTTCTGGGGTCGAAATTTGTAAGCGCCTCAAGCCCCATGATGACAGCGACGCCCAGCACACCGAACAAGGCCCCGATGATCTTGCGCGCCGTCAGCGGTTCATCGACCAGCAGAATGCCCGCAACAACCGCCCCAAAGACCGCGGTGGTACCATTCAGGATGGATGCCAGACCGCTCCCGATCGTCGTTTGACCCCAAAAGATCAACGAGAACGGGATCGCATTGTTCAGCGCACCCATGACCAGATAGCAGGCCCAGGCGCTGGCAGAGGTCGGGATCTTGATGCCTTTCCACCAGACGACCAGCAAAAGTGCCGGAACCGCCCAGAATACGCGGTGCAGCGTAATCGTAAGCGGCGGCACCTCGCGCAACGCGATCTCTGCAAAAAAGAAGGACCCGCCCCACACCGTTGCCAATCCAAGCAAAAGCGCGCCAGAGGTCAGATCAATCGATGGGGTTTCAACCTGTTTCATTCAGGCGTCGTCGCACAGTCGGCTCAACATCGCGACCCGTTTCTTGCGCAAGATGAGCATCCCTGGACATTTTCGAAGCGATCCTCTCCCACCCGTCACAGGCCAGAAGCGGCGTTCCGGCGCGCGGTCTGTTAATCCGGCAAAACACCGATTTTCATACCGACGTAATACCGACAAAATACCGACGTTATACCGACAAGGGTTTTTGAGGAATTTCAGCGCGTTAACCTGATTCTCCGCACGATTGAAATACGGCCGCGCCGTGGCGGTTAAAACCCCGCCGGTTCTTGCGTCGATTTTCGATCTGGAGGACACCCTTCCGGGGTCACTCCGATCGGTTTACGAACCCCGCCCGCCCGATGCTCTCATAGGCCTCGAAACCTGCCCGTTTGGCATCCTTGGGTGAATAGATATTGCGCAGATCGGCCAGCCGCGGCGCGTTCATCTTTTTCGCGATCCGCTTCAGATCAAGCGCCCGGAACTCGTTCCATTCGGTCAAAATCACCAATAAATCTGCATTATTAGCGCATTTATACGGGTCTTCCTGCCAACTGACACCGGGCAGCAGCGCCTCACCTTCGTGCTTGCCCTGCGGGTCGGTCACCCGCACCCGGGCACCGCCCCCCACAAGCGCCGGAATGATCGTCAGGCTGGGGGCATCGCGCATGTCGTCGGTGTTGGGCTTGAACGTCACGCCCAGCACCCCGATCAGCTTGCCATTGAAGGATCCGTCGCAGAGATCCAGCAACTTGTCGATCATTCGACGCTTGATCTCTTCATTGACGCCGATCACCGTTTCAGTGATCTGCATCGGCAGGCCATGCTCTTGCCCGATCCGGGCCAAAGCCTTGGTATCCTTGGGAAAACAGCTCCCGCCATATCCCGGCCCGGCATGCAGGAATTTGTTGCCGATGCGTCCATCCAACCCCATGCCATGGCTCACCTGCTTCACATCCGCGCCGGTGCGCTCGCACAAAGCGGCGATCTCATTGATGAACGTAATCTTGGTCGCCAGATAGGCATTGGCCGCATATTTGATCATCTCGGCACTTTCCAGACCCGTGGTGATGATCGGAAAATCCCGCAGGTAAAGCGGTCGGTAAATCTCGGCCATCACCTCTGCCGCGCGATCGGTCTGCACTCCCACAACCACCCGGTCGGGCTTCATGAAGTCGTCGATCGCAGCCCCTTCGCGCAGGAATTCAGGGTTGCTGGCCACATCAAAATCCAGGTCCGGATTGGCCTTCTTGATTGCCTGTTTCACCTGCCGGTTGGTCCCCACCGGTACCGTCGACTTCGTAACGATGACAACATAACCTTTTGCGATTACAGCGATTTCTTCGGCAGCGGCCATCACGTATGTCAGATCCGCATGCCCGTCCCCGCGCCGCGTGGGCGTTCCCACAGCGATGAAAACCGCCTCGGCCCCATCAATGGCGCTCACCAAATCGGTGGTGAATGTCAGCCGCCCCGCCTCGACATTCTTGGCCATCAACGCTTCCAGACCCGGCTCATAGATCGGCACCTCGCCGCGCTCCAGCATCTCGATCTTGCTTGGGTCCTTGTCGACACAGGTCACATCGTGCCCGAAATCCGAAAAGCACACGCCCGAAACAAGCCCGACATACCCGGTCCCAATCATCGCGATTTTCATCAGCCGCCCTTATTCCTGCCCCGTCTCTGCTCGGTCGAAGTTGTGCGGCACACCCGGTTTCAAGTCAATCTGCCAGGGCCCAAACGGGCGTTTTCCGGACACCAGCGTCACCCACACATCACGCTAAGGGCTTGGCGGCGCCCGGCGCGCAGGCTATCACCCCCGCGTCACACATGCCGCCGGAGCCCCGAATGACTGCGCCCAAAACCCCGACCCAGATCGCCTATGACGTGCTCAGCATCGAAGGCGACGCGCTGCAGAAAATGCGCGACAGCCTGCCCGATACCTTCGACGCGGTGATCGAAACACTGTTGCAGGTGCGCGGCAGGGTGATCGTATCGGGGATGGGCAAGTCAGGCCATATCGCCGCCAAGATCGCGGCTACCATGGCCAGCACAGGCACGCCCGCGCAGACCGTGCATCCGGGTGAAGCCAGCCACGGTGACCTTGGCATGATCACCTCGGACGATGCGGTCATCCTGATTTCGAACTCTGGCGAAACCCGCGAATTGGCCGACATTATCGCGCATACCCGCCGCTACGCTATCCCCTTGATTGCCATCACGAAAAAAGCTTCCAGCACGCTTGGCACCCAGGCCGATTTCCTGCTGCAGCTCCCCGATGCACCCGAGGCCTGCGGCATTGGCATGGCGCCAACAACATCAACCACTTGTACCATTGCATTGGGCGACGCCCTTGCCGTGGCATTGATGAAACTGCGGGGGTTCGAACGGGAAAACTTCCTGGCTTTCCACCCCGGCGGCACGCTTGGCGCGCAACTTCTCAAGGTCAGCGCCGTCATGCACACCGGGGAAAAATTACCCATCGTGCATGAAGCAACACCGATGAGTGACACCCTGATCGAGATGACGGCCAAGGGCTTCGGCGTCGCCGCCGTCGTGGAAAACGCGCGCCTCACCGGCGTGATCACCGATGGCGACCTTCGGCGCAACATGAGCGGACTGATGGCGCAAACCGCCGGCGAGGTCGCCACGCGCTCCCCCCTTGTCACGACACCTGATGCGTTGCTCGTCGAAGCACTGGGCGTAATGAACGCCAACAAGCGCACCACGCTGCTTGTCACCGACGATGACCATCACCTCGTCGGCCTTGTCCATATCCATGATGCGCTCCGTGCTGGCGTGGCCTAACCTCCAGCACGCGCACCCATCCGAGGAAGCAGCGCGCAGCGCGAATGACGAGATATAAAGCGTGCGCGTCAGCGCACTCATTCAGGTCAACATTCTTTACCGCGCAACTTTATCCAAGGCGGCGCGCAACAATTCCCATTTATCCTCAAGCGGATAGTGATGGTTGCCAATAAACAAACCGTTCCGGTCTATATCGTCCGCATGATGCAATTCGCCGTGGATCACGTGATCCATATGCCGCTTCACCACCTCGTTCTTGGCGAAATTCCCGGCCACGACCGGGCGGCATTCCACCCCACTCTCAGCCAGTGCCCGGATTAACGCCGCGCGGTCAAACCCCGCATCCGGCTCTACCACCATCGAAAACCCGAACCAGCTGCTTTCACCCAGTTCCTGCTGAATGCGGATCTGCGGATAGCCCTGCATCAGCGCCCGGAACCCTTCGGCATTTCGGCGCCGTTCCGACACGATCATGGGCAGTTTCGCAATCTGTTCCTGTCCGATGGCCCCGCTCATCTCAACCGGTCTAAGATTATAACCCGGCAGCACGAACCTGAAGGATTCCTCGAACGGATCATCGCTTTTTTCGCCGGTTACATGGTTGAATTTCGGCAGGTGCCGGGTCCAGCCATGTGATCTGACGCTAAGCATGATGTGGTGTAACTCTTCGTCATCGGTCACCACCAATCCGCCCTCCATCGTGGCGATGTGATGCGAAAAGAACGAAGAATAGCTGCCCGCAATCCCGAATGTCCCAGCCTGACGCCCCTGATACGTGGCCCCAAGGGATTCACAATTATCTTCGATCACCAGAATATCGCGGTCACCGATGATCGTATCAATCCGGTCAAACGCATTGGGATTACCCAAGAGATTCACCACCATGATCGCCCGGGTCTCGGGACCAATCGCTTCAGCCAGCGCATCAAGATCATAGTTCAGCGTGCCCGGGTCGATATCGACAAATTTCATCCGCAACCCGTATTGGTGCAGCGGGTAATAGGTGGTTGACCAGCTCACCGCCGGAACGATGACCTCAGCACCTTCCGGCAGGCCGTGTTTGGAATGATACCGAAGAGCGGCGATGATGATCAGGTTTGCTGACGACCCGGAATTGACCATAACGCAATGTTTGCTGCCCATCGCAGTCGCGAATTGCTCCTCGAAACGAGACACTTCCGGACCCATCGAGAACATGCCCGATTTCACCACCCGATCGATGGCGGCATATTCCTTTTCGTCCCAACTGGTCGTCGCCAGCGGAAACCCCTGCTCACTCATGCACTTGCTCCCTCAAGCTCCAGGAAATGCGCATATGTCTGCGCAATACCGTCCTGCAACGTCGTTGTGGGTGACCAGCCGATGGCCTTCTGACGATCCACCGCCAACAGTTTTTGCTTCATACCGGTCGGGCGGTTTAGGTCATGGGTGAATTTACCGTCCCAGCCAATCACCTTCGCCACTTCGGCATAGTAGTCATTGATCGAATAGTCATGACCCAAGCCGACATTCATGCAACTTGGCAAAGCTTCGAATTGATCAACTGCATGCCAGACTGCCGCCGCCAGATCGCCCGAAAACATGAACTCTCGCCGTGCTGTCCCATCGCCCCAGATCTCCACCGACGCGGCCCCTGATTGCTTGGCCTCATGAACCTTTCGGATGATTGCCGGTAATAAGTGTGAAACCTGTGGGTCGAACTTGTCATGCAGCCCAAAAAGATTGCAGGGGATCAACGTCTTGTAAGAAAAACCCTCGCTGCGAGATACAAAATCGCACAGGCGCGCCACCGCCAGTTTCGCCATCCCGTAACCTTCATTGGTCGGCTCTAGCTCTCCCTTGCCAAGGCTTTCCTCATGCAAAGGGTTTGGGGCGTCATAGGGGTACATGCAACTGGATCCGAGGTTCAGCAACCGGCCAACACCAGCAGTCTGCGCAGCCCTCACCACGTTGAAACCCATATCCATGTTATCGGCCAGAAAAGCTGCCGGATCGGCCATATTGGCCTGAATGCCGCCAACACGACCCGCCGCATGTATTACCATGTCGGGTTTTTCCGTTGCCAGCATCGACATGACCGCCGGGCGGTCAATCAGATTCAACTCGCCGCTCGTGGGCGCCACGATCTTGTGCGCCGACGCGCGCCCGTGTTCCTGAATGGCGCGACCCACCATGCCACGCCCACCGGTCAGGAAAATTTTCATGTCGTCTCGGCGCGTTGTTGCGCCTGTGCCTCGGCCAGATCGGATGTCACCATTTCCTGCACCAGATCGTCAAAGCTGGTTTCCGGTTCCCATCCCAGTTGCTGCCGCGCCTTGCTGGCGTCGCCCAGCAAGGTTTCCACCTCAGCGGGCCGGAAATACTGTGGATCGACCTTCACCACCACGCGGCCCTCTGCATCGCGGGCAATCTCATCCATGCCTTCACCCTCGAATGTGAGGTTCATTTCCAGTGCGTCGGCCGCGCGCGAAACGAAATCGCGCACCGAATATTGCTGCCCCGTGGCGATCACGTAATCCTCGGGCCTGTCCTGTTGCAGCATCAGCCACATCATCTGTACGTAATCGCGGGCGTGGCCCCAATCGCGTTTGGCATCCATATTGCCCAGCAGCAATTCATCCTGCATGCCCAGCTTGATTCGCGCCAATGCCCGGGTGATCTTGCGGGTTACGAATGTTTCACCACGAATGGGGCTTTCGTGGTTAAAAAGAATGCCGTTACAGGCATACATGCCGTATGCCTCGCGATAATTCACCGTGATCCAATAGGCGTACAGCTTGGCCACCGCATAGGGCGAACGCGGATAGAACGGCGTGGTTTCGCGCTGTGGGGTTTCCTGAACAAGGCCGTAAAGCTCTGAAGTCGACGCTTGATAGAAACGTGTGGTTTCACCCATGCCTAGAAACCGGATCGCCTCCAGCAAACGCAACGCACCCATCGCATCAGAGTTGGCGGTATATTCCGGCTCTTCGAAGCTCACCGCGACATGGCTTTGAGCCGCAAGGTTATAGACCTCATCCGGTTTGGTTTTCTGCAGGATATGCGTCAGCGACGAACTATCGGTCATATCCCCGTGATGCAGTTGAAACTGCCCGGTCTTTCCCGGCTCGCCTTCGAACAGGTGGTCGATACGCGCCGTATTGAACAAAGATGTCCGGCGCTTGATGCCATGCACGCGATAGCCCTTTTCCAGCAGGAATTCCGCCAGATAGGCACCGTCCTGTCCGGTCACGCCCGTAATGAGTGCGGTTTTCGCCATCTTTGCCTCGTCGCTGTCTGTGCTTTCGCACTCGGATAATGGTTTCGCGCGCCGATGAACAGGGGTCAGATGCAGCGCCCGCCATCAACTTCAAGGCAGGCACCGGTGATCATGCTGGCCTCGTCGCTGCACAGGAAGGCAGCGGCATTACCCATATCTTCGGGTGTAGAAAACCGACCCAGGGGAATGGTGCTGAGAAATTTTGCCCTGATCTCAGGTGTGTCTTCGCCCATGAAACTGGTCAGAAGCGGTGTTTCACCAGCAACCGGATTCAACGCATTGACGCGGATACCGACCGGCGCAAGTTCCACCGCCATTGCTTTGGTCGCGGTGATCATCCAACCCTTGGACGCATTATACCAGTTCAGCTTTGGCCGGGGACTGACACCCGCTGTTGAGGCCACGTTTAGGATCGCACCACTGCCCCGAGCCTTCATCTCTGGCACAAAGGTCTGGGCCGTTAAGTAGACCGATTTGCAATTCACTGCGAGGACACGGTCAAAATCCGCTTCCGTCACCTCTTCCAACAGGCTCGGAAGATGAGTGACACCGGCATTGTTGACGATGATATCCGGCAATCCGAAAGTGTGTTGTGCTGCAAGTTTCAGCCCGACAACGCTTGCTCTGTCCGACACATCCACCAGACAGGCTGCGCATCCAAGTTCCTCCGCCAGAGTGGACGCCGCATCGCCATTCACGTCGGCGATCATGACTTGCGCCCCCTCAGCCAGGAAGTTGCGCACGATACCTGCGCCAAAGCCGCTGGCACCCCCTGTTACAATCGCGGTTTTTCCTTCAAGCCTCAAAATCGATCCCTTTGTTTTTCGTCATGTTATCGCCTGATCCTGCGCGCGCATATCCCATGAAACATCTTCGATACCGACAAAGCGCGCAAATCGTGAAAGTTCAGCGCCAAGCTTTTCAAATCGCGCCTCTCCCCATTTAACACGTGGTTCGGGCCAAAATCCCGTGACACGCATCCAGCCCTTTGCCCGGTCGGCCTTTAGCTCCAGACGCCCGACAAACCGATCCCCTTCCAAAAGCGGGTACACATAATACCCCCATTTACGCTGCGCAGCCGGTACGAACATCTCATTGCGATATTCAAATCCGAACAGTCGCTCCAAGCGCATACGGTCTCGTATGGTTGGATCGAAAGGATTTAAGATACGTAAGCGTATGGTTGGCGCAGAAACCTTGTTCAACCTTTCTTCGATATTCGGAGCGGCCCAAGACAATGAAAACGTACCGTCAGCACCTTGAACCTCAACCGGAACCAGATCAGAACGACCCGTACACCATGCCCGCACCTCAGATGCGCCCATCGCGCCCCAAAACCTTTGAACTTCGCCACTTGTTCCGAATGTCAATCGATCAAGAGCTTGATTACAAAGCCATTCAATCTGTTCATTGTCACCAGGACTGTCCCGAAGTTGTGCCGGAAATACGCGTTCGCTCAAGTTATAAAACTTGACGAAATTCTTGCGAAAACAGGTCGCAAGTTCACCCGCATACCACATCTGATCCAACGCTTTCTTGTGTGGCGGTCGCGCCCACATCTCCCGTTTACCTTCGATCTTGGTATCAAACGCATGCGTTGAAAGCGCGCCTTCCGCCTCAATACGCTTACGTATGTTTTTGATTTCCTGTTGCCCTAAACCGGATTGATACCAGTCGGCATTTGCGGCCTTCTGACCCAAGCGGCGAAACTGCCTTTGCCAGTAGGGAAGGTATTCCATCGGGATCAACGACGCGTCATGTGTGAAATGTTCGAAAATCGCACGATCGCGCCCCAGTAACGGCCAAAGCATTTTTTCCCGGTAATTCTGGTTACGTGTCCAAAGGATATGATGATGCGCGCGCGTCACGTTGCGGATCGTATCGATCTGGACGAAACCCAGTTGCCGGATCAAAGCAATCAGATCAAGCTTTCCGACCGGTGCGCCAGACAGCCCGGTGGTCCATAACCATAAGCGTCTTGCATCCCTGTTGAAAATCTTCAAAGCCGCCAAAGAAACCTCCTAAGGCGTGCTCAACAGGATCAGGGCATGATGCAAATCGCGCCCCTCCATCGACAACACCGCATCCATGAAGACCCGTCCCGCGATGCAGGCACGGCGATTGCTGACCCGCCTCAGATCTTCGTAGGCCCGCATCAACGCCTTGGCATCATCCCGATCTGCCAATGTTCTGCCAAGGGCCTCGTTGATCTTGACGATGATCCGCGCCTCATCCCGCATACTCAACCTGGCGACATCCCGCGTGGCACCAAGCTGCGCCGCCCTGAACTGAATGCGGTAATATTCTCTCAAAGCGGGCGTGTTCAAGCGGGCAGCAATGCTGCCGGTTGCCTTTGCCAATCGCTCGGCGGGCAACCTTTCCTTGACCGTCAGCCCGCAAAGCCGGTGCGGCAAAGCCTTCAGCATCGTTTGTTCGACAAGGTAAAAATAGCGAATATCGCGTGCTGTCAGATGCCCCAGCCCCCGGTCCACCAACGGCCAGAACAAACCACCGGATTCTACGGACTGGACCGATGGGTCCCGGGCTGCAATCACGCGATCGGCAATGTTGTTGGCAATCACGGGATCCCTTAGCATCCGCGTGATCTGATCCACCGCCATTTCAAGCTTTTCACCACGAAAACCAAGGGCTTCCATATCCTCACGTATCGGGGATAAATTGGGTAGCTCCCCCAAAAGACGTACAACATCCGACTTTCGAACGGTCGTCTCCTGCGCCTGAGCGGTGCCAAGCGCGATAATGGCGATCAGACAGAATGCTGAAATAATTGGGAAGATCCGCACGCTTTTTCCTTCTTGATCCGCCCCAGCGGGCAAAACAGAATTGCCCTACAGCTTTATGTGTAGTGTTTTTGACCTGGATGAAAAGCCTGTTACTGCCGACTTTGCAGGCAAGCATGAAACGGCAAGCCTCTTCGCCTTACAGCCTGAACCGCTTATTCTTTCCAATAGACCCCTGTCAGGTCGGTAGCCTGCGTCGGCGCATTGGTCCAAAGCCCTTTCAGACGGGCGTCGGCGACCGTCACCGTGGCCAGCTGGAAGAGATAGGCGTTGACGTAATCCTCGGACAATAACTGCTGCGCTGCGCGCAGCCATTCGATCCGGCGGGCAGGATTCGTTTCGGTGTTCAGTTCCGCCATAACTGCCCGAAATGCTACGCCATCATACTGAAAATAGTAGTCTGCGCGCGCATATATCCCGATATCGAAAGGCTCGGGGTGATTGACGATGGTCAGATCGAAAACCTTGCCGTTAAACACTTCTTCTAACCACTCGGCCCAATCCAAAGGGATGATCTCAACTTCGATTCCGACGGCGCGCAGCTGGTCGGCGATGATTTCCCCCCCCTGCCGTGCGTAAACCGGCGGTGGCAGTTTCAAAGTCGTAGAAAACCCCTCCTCGAAGCCCGCCTCTGTCAAAAGCTGGATCGCCAAGGCTGGGTCATATGTCGAATTTCCTGTCAGATCGACATAGGCCGGATGATGTGGCGCAAAATGAGAACCGATGGGTATTCCGAGGCCTGCCATTGCACCGTCAATCAACGCCTGGCGATCAATCGCGTGGGCCACTGCACGTCGAACCCGGATATCATCAAACGGTTCCGCCTTGTTGTTGATCGACAGGATCGTTTCACCTTCGGTGCTGCCCACCAGAACCTGAAAGCGCTGATCCGCCTCGAACGGCGACAGGTCGTTCTGCTCGGGATAGGCCGGGAACACATCCACATCCTGCGCCATCAGCGCTGTCTGCGCCGCAAATGGATCTCTGACGAACTTGAACACCGCCTGGTCCAAGTTGGCCGGCACCCCCCAGTAGTCAGAATAGCGCTCCAACAAAATCTGCTCACCTTGCATCCAGTCACTGAACTTGAATGCACCGGTACCAACCGGTTTCTGTTTGATCTCGCCGATACTTTCCGGGGCTACGATCACTGCATCGCCCCAGGCCATTTTAAACAGAAAGCTGCCATCAGCTTCTTTCAGCGTCACCTTGACCAGTGATGGGCCGATAACATCAACGGCCTCGATACCCTCAAAAATATCCTTATTGGCGTTCTGGCTGGTCTCGTCTCGCGCCCTGTCGAGGGAAAATTTGACATCCTTGGCATCCATCTCGGTGCCATCATGGAAGGTCACGCCTTCCTGAAGCTTGAAAATATACTGCGTCCCACTGGCCGAGATTGTCCATGTTTCCGCCAGTCCAGGAACCACAGACCCATCTTGTGCGAACCGGGTGAGGCCCTCAAACACGTTCGCATAAAGAACCTGATCAATCGCACCAGAGGCCGCACTTGTCGGATCAAGATGCGGCGGCTCGACCTGCATACCCACGACAATACCCTCATTTGCCTGCGCAAAGGCGGCATTCAACCCGAATATTCCGGTAAATGCGCATGCGCAAAGCAATTTCATCGCATGTCTCCGTATCCAGCCGGGTGAGCTTCCGGCCATATTTGCAACTCTTCCCCGAAACTCTCTCGCAATCAAGAACTCTAAGGTCAACAGAACAGTGGAATTTCCCACACAGACTTGATAGGATTTGCTGCAACGCAGCATAAACTGGACATAAAAATGAGCGCCACAGCCCAGAAATCCGCCCCATTGCCCGATGACATCAGGGCCATGAAGGGTGGGACGCCGATTGTCAGCCTCACCGCCTATACAACACCAATGGCGCGGATGATGGACGCGCATTGCGATTTCGTTCTGGTCGGCGACAGTGTCGGCATGGTGCTACACGGGCTGCCCTCGACCCTCGGCGTGACGATGGAAATGATGATCCTGCACGGACAGGCCGTCGCGCGGGGTCTTGAACGCGCCATGCTGGTCATCGACATGCCATTTGGCAGTTACGAGGAAAGCCCTGAACAGGCTTTTGCCAATGCCGCCACGCTGATGCGCGAAACCGGTGCCGTCGCTGTCAAGCTTGAGGGCGGGAGGCATATGGCCGAAACCATCGCATTTCTGGTCGCCCGCGGCGTTCCGGTGATGGCTCATATCGGGCTGACGCCCCAATCAATCAACACGTTGGGCGGCTACAAGGTACAAGGCCGCGACGATGCGGCCGATTCCTTGCTGGCAGATGCCAAAGCCATCAGTGACGCAGGCGCGTTTTCCGTTGTGTTAGAGAAAGTGCCTGCCAATTTGGCCGACAGGATCACCAGCGAAATTCCCATTCCTACGATCGGAATCGGCGCATCCGCCGGATGTGACGGTCAAATTCTGGTAGTGGACGATATGCTGGGTCTCTTCACCGCCTTCAAACCGAAATTTGTAAAACGCTACGGCAAATTGGGCGAGGCTGGAGAACAGGCAATCGCGGCCTTTGCCGCCGAGGTGCGTGATCGCAGCTTTCCTGCACCGGAGCATACCTTTGCCGATCAAGCCCCCAGCAAGGCCAGCCGGAAATGACCGCCCCAATCTTGCGCACACTTGGCGAATTGCGGGCCGAGACAGCAAAATGGCAGGCTGCCGGAGAACGCATCGGCGTTGTGCCCACCATGGGCGCGCTTCATGACGGGCACCTGTCGCTGGTCGACGCGGCAAAGAAAGACTGTGATCGGGTAATTGTCACGATCTTCGTCAACCCGATGCAATTCAACAACCCGGATGATCTAGAAAACTACCCACGCACGGAACATGACGATGCCCGGAAACTTGAACGCTTCAACATCGACATACTCTACGTCCCAGATGGCCCAGAAATGTACCCAGATGGATTCGCCAGTACGGTTACCGTCTCTGGCCTGACCGATGTGCTTTGCGGTACACACCGCCCGGGCCATTTCGACGGCGTCGCCACTGTGGTGGCCAAGCTTTTCCTGCAGACCTCGGCGAATGATGCTTATTTCGGTGAAAAGGATTTTCAACAATTGCAGATCGTGCGCCGGATGGCCCGAGATCTGGACATCCCGATCACAGTGCATGGCTGCACGACGATCCGCGAAATCGACGGCTTGGCCATGTCCTCACGTAACCTGCTTCTGTCGGACCGCGCACGTGTCAAAGCCCCGGCGCTGAACGAAGAGATGGAGCGTATTGCCGAAGAAATTGCGAAAGGAACACCCTTTTCAGAGCTTCAGGATGCCGCCATCAGACGCATCGAGAATGCGGGCTTTACCAAGGTCGAATATCTGGAAGTGCGGGCGAATGACGATCTTGAACTGCTCGACACACCCACGCGCCCTGCCCGTCTTCTGGCGGCCGCTTGGTTGGCCGGGGTTCGACTGATCGACAACATTTCGGTCAGGGATTAAACGGCACCCGCCGCAACGCAAAACAATCAGTTTTGCCACCACATCGGCCCCGCACGGCCCGCGGCGAGCGCGCAAACTGCGGGCGCCGAAAGATCAAGCGCGCATGCAACGCGCTCAATTTAACAGCGTTTCAGTGAGCTGCCTGACCTGGAAGACTGCACAGCGGTGCGCCCCGCAAGACCGAGGTGACAAAGCGCCCCTCTTCAGTATCCAGAATCGCATAGCCATACCCCCGCAGGCGATGTTTCCACTCGCGTTCGGATATCGCCATATCGCGTTCACGCATCACCAGATTGCGAATTTTCGCCTTGGCTTCCCGGTTCAGAATTTCCATTTCAGCAGCCTTTCAACAGACATCAATTGCAACAGGGGTAATTAACCCCAATGGCAATAATCGTCTCAGAAAAGGGCGCGCTTGGGAAAAATTCGAGGCATTTGCCTTAATTCAGATATGATCCATTGGGCAGCATTTTCCGGCAAGATAGCGGGTAAACTGCCACAGGTTGCGTTCGATCGGATGCAGCGTGCCCTTGGGTAACAGTGTTGACGACGTGCCCTTGAAAAGCGCCTCAACCAGCAACTTGTCCTCGTCATTCGCAACATTCATGTAGTCACGCAGGTCATTCAGCCAGCGGTCGTATTCTTCTGGCACGACATCCTCCAACACCTCGGGCGGGATCGCCACGCCCCAGGTTGCCGTGAACCGACCGACCCCATCCGGCTGGACCGAGATGTACCATAGGAAATCCGGCATCACCGTCACCAGGTGGCAGGGGAAGATGCAGAAATCCACCATCATTCGCCGCCATTCCCCATCCAACCGGCTATTCTTAGGGTGGGCCGCGCCTTTGCCGGTTTCTGCCTGTTGCGAGGCCCGGTGGTAGCCGTAATGCAGGCTGTCCTCGCCGCAGATATACTCCTCCAACGGCTTCTTGTGCTTGGCGAAAGTCTTCTTGTGCGCCATTGGCACATGATAGCTTTCGGTGAAATTCTCGATCAGGTTTTTCCAGTTCGCGTCCCAGACCATCGTCTCGCGCATCACCGTGCGATAGCAGCTCATGTCATAGCGCCCGACCACATTGGCCCGAAACGGCTCCAAAACCTCGTGCAAATCCTTGGGATGTGTGGCCAGGCTGACATAGACGAACCCCTCCCAGACCTCCGTATGGATTCGGCGCAAACGATGATCCGAAACGTCGAACCCCTCTTTCATCTCCATGTAAGGCGCGCGGATCAGCGCCCCGGACAGATCATAGGTCCAGGCGTGATAGGGGCAGACAAAGCGTCTGGCATTGCCTTTTCTCTCGGACACGACGCAGGCAAAACGATGGGCGCAGGCGTTGACGAAACTTTCCAGACTATTGTCATTCTGACGCACGATCAGCACCGGAACACCCGCAACCTGATGTGTCAGATAATCACCCGGTGCCGCCATCTCATCAGCGCGTCCGATACATATCCAGTCGTCAAGGAATACTCTCTCACGCTCATGGGCGTGGAATGCCATTGAATGGTTTACCGCCGCCGGAATCGGGTGCGCCGTCTCAAAATCTTCCGCACCTGACGCCTTGAGCGCCGCCAGAACCTCGGACAACGGCACATCAGTGTGGCCGCACACATGTTCTCTCTTGGTCATGCCCTCAGGCTACCGGCGATTCCCACCTGGTCTCGCCCAAATGCGACATGGTCTCAAGCGCGGGTTTCGGCCTCGATCTGCGCCCGGGTTTTGCGGGCCCGTTCAGTCGCAGATTTCAACTGTCCGCAGGCCGCCATGATGTCCTCGCCACGCGGCGTACGGATCGGGCTGGCATACCCGGCCTTATAGATGATATCGGCGAATTTCTCGATCCGTTCCCAGTCGCTGCGCTCATGCGGGGCGCCGGGCCATTCGTTGAACGGTATCAGGTTGATCTTGGCCGGAATACCCTTGATCAGCCGCACCAGACGGCGCGCATCTTCGTCGCTGTCATTCACGTCTTTCAGCATCACATATTCAAAGGTAATGCGCTCGGAATTCGACAGGCGCGGGTAGTCGCGAAGCGCACCCAGCAGCGTTTCGATATTCCACTTCTTGTTGATTGGCACCAGCTTATCGCGCACGGCGTCGGTGGTGGCGTGAAAACTCACCGCCAGCAAACAGCCGATTTCATTGGCAGTCTTCGCAATCTCCGGCACCACACCCGAGGTGCTGAGCGTGATCCGCCGACGGCTCAGCGAAATGCCCTCACCATCCATCGCGATCTTCATCGCGTCACGCACGTTTTCGAAGTTATACAGCGGCTCGCCCATACCCATCAGCACGATGTTCGACAAAAGCCGTGTTTCGTCCTTGCGCGTCCCGGGTTCTGGCCATTCGTCCAAATCGTCGCGCGCCATCATGATCTGCCCGACGATTTCACCCGCCGTCAGGTTGCGCACAAGTTTCTGCGTGCCGGTATGGCAAAACGAACAGGTCAGCGTGCACCCGACCTGCGAGGAGATACACAAAGTCCCGCGACTTTCCTCCGGGATATAGACAACCTCAACCTCATGCCCGCCAGCGATCCGCACCAGATATTTGCGCGTGCCATCGGTACTGACCTGCTTGTCGACCATCTCGGGGATTTCGATCACGAACTTTTCGGCAAGCTCGGCGCGATAGACCTTGGACAGGTTGGTCATCTCGTGAAAATCGCGCACGCCCCATTGATAGATCCATTGCCAGATCTGCCCAACACGCATTTTCGCCTGCCTCTCCGGCGTACCGTTTTCGATCAGCAGGTCACGCAATGCGTCGCGGGTCAGGCCCACAAGGTTGATCGACCCCTCGGGCAGTTTCCGGGGGATCGTCAGCACGTCTTGCGTGATCGGGGCGATGTTATCAGTCATGGCATTGCAGCTTCTTGGGTGTCAGATGCGCCTCCATATAGGAATTATCTGACGATGCCAAAGGATTCGGGGCTATTTATCGTTCAGCAAGACCGCCTCAACGCGTCGGTTGGCCTCGCGACCCTCACGCGTGGTGTTTGGCGCGATGGGCGACAGATAACCCACCCCGTTGGCTTCCAGTTGCACGCGCCGGACACCGTGGTCAGCCACCAACCGGTCCATGACCGACGTCGCTCGCCTGCGCGACAGAGCGACGTTACTTTCAAGCGATCCCATGCGATCGGTATGCCCCACCAGCGCGATACGCCGTTTCCCATCTGCCAGAAGATATTCGGCCAATGCCACGAGCGAGGCGTGCGGCCCCGGCCCCAAAGTCGACGATCCGGTCGCAAAATCCAGATCTTCCAAAATGACATGGCCCTGTTCGGTCAGTGACCTGATCACGGGCACAGGATCATTCTCTGTCTTTATGGGGGCCGGATCATCCACTCTGACCGCGGGCGTAGCCGCACCGGGTTCGGCCGTAACCTGGATAATCTGCACATATCCGGCATCATCTGCCTGACTGCAAATGACCGATACGACGTTTTTCATGTCGCTTGCACCTGATCCCGGCATACGTGCCGACAGAAACCGGAAATCGAAAAGATCGACATACATTTCCGGCGCGGGCGACACGCGGGTGTTGAAGCGGAAATCGAACCCCCCGCATTGCTGTCCGCCACAATCCAGAATGATCTCATATCCGGCCTGAACAAGCTGATCGCGCAGCGGGCGGATCATCTGCAACGTCGTCAGGCCGGTTTGCGCGATACGCCACGTCTGTTGCGACACACGACCTTCGACCTCGATCACCGGCACATTACCGTTTTCAAACGGGGCCACTGGCAGCAGATAACTGTCGGGATCGCGCACAGCTTCACCGGTCTGGATCGCGTTGCCGGGTAATTGAAGCTCAAGCGCGTGCGCCTGCCCCATCACCGCAAGGCACATCGCCAATGCTATCGGCAACAGCCGCCTCACGCTCAACGCGCCTGTGCGTGGTAATCCGCGTTGGGCACCATTCCCGTGGCACTGGCGACGCGGTTCGACATGTTAAAAAAGCCGGTCACGTTGGCAATGTCCCAGATATCGCGATCGTTGAAACCAACCGCACGCAGGGCGGCACGATCCGCTTCTTCGACGGCAGCGCTTTCCTTTGTCACCTTGGCGGCAAAATCCAGCATCGCCCGCTGACGCGCATCCAATGGGGCCACGCGGTAGTTCATCACCATCGCCTCACCCAAGGCCGGATCGCCCGAGAGCTGCCGCACCGCCGCGCCATGTGCCACCAGACAATACCAGCAGCGATTGATCGAGCTAACCACGACAGCGATCATCTCGCGCTCCAACTTGCTGAGGCCGCTATCGGCCAGCATCAGATCGTTATAAAGTGCGGTGAAAGCACTCAGCTTGTCGACGTCAAACGCATGCGCCTTCAGCACATTGGGCACCATGCCCAGCTTTTCCTGACAGATATCGAAATATTTTTGCGTGGCGTCGGGCAGCGGATCTACCATCGGCAGGTCAAGGGCGGTGGGTTGGTCGGAATGGCTCATCGAAATTATCCTTTGTGGCGATAATGATACTGTCCCACAAGCGTCAGCCCGAGGGAAGAATAGAGAGCATTGGCCGAGGTATTTGCCTGCGTGCAAATCACCGACATATGCGTGGCCCCCTGATCGGCAGCCCAGAAAGCGGCCTCGCGCATCATGTGGCGCCCCATGCCCTCGCGGCGATGTCGCTCCAGCACTTCAAGTGCATGTACCATCGCGATCCGGTCATGGATGGCGACAAAACCAGCAGCGGCGGGGCGGTTGTTCGAACGCCCGAAAAGACCAGTCTTTGGTCCATTGGCACGCGTCATCACATTGACCCGGCCGGGCCCAATACCACCTTTGGTCCAGATATCCCGCATGATCTCCAGCGGCTCCCAGATGGCAAAGGTGGTGACGCGGGGCGGGCGTTCGGTTGTGAGTTCGGCCAGCGGGGATACGTAGATATTGACCGGATCGACAATGGGATAGCCCGCCGCCTCCAACACCGCATCGACCTCGGCATCGCCATCCCGGATCATGAACAATTGCGGCTGGCTCAACCTGCGCATCGCGGTTTCAGCCTCGGGCAGATCATGCAGCGACACCGATGTGTTGGCCGTCGCTGCCGAAACTCTTTGACCACCGCCCTGCCCATCACGGATCGTCCACGGGCCGACCTCACGCTTGTCAGCCGGTGGCCAGGTACCCTCGATCACCGAATAGAGATGTTGCACGCCGGGCATCATACTGGAAATGCCGCCTGCAACTCTGCAATCGCGGCACCGACCCGCGCGCTATCACTGCCCCGGATCACGATGTTGGCCCCGAACATCCCATCGCGCTGAAACGGGTAAGAGCCGATGGACAGCTCCGGATACCGCCCCGCCAGCTCCGCCAATGGCCCGGCGATATCGCCTTCGCCCCGGCGGATTTCAAGCGTCTCGGACACCAGCGGCTGCCCCCCGGTCAGGGTCGGTAACACGCTGGCCACCATCGCCTCGAACACCGCCGGAACACCTGCCATCACATGCACGTTTTCGATGGTAAACCCCGGGGCTATGCTGACCGGATTATCAATTAGCGTGGCCCCGTCGGGTATGCGCGCCATGCGCAGCCGTGCGGCGTTCAGCTCGTGCCCGACGCGCGCGTAATGCGCCGCCAACAGGGCGCGAGCATCATCGCGCACGTCGATATGCACACCAAAGGCACGGGCCACGTTATCGGCGGTGATATCGTCATGGGTGGGCCCGATCCCGCCCGAGGTGAACACCGTGTCATAGGCCCTGCTCAGCGCTTGCACCGCCGCCACGATGGCGTCACCGTCATCGCTGATCATGCGCACCTCCCGCAGGTCGATCCCCGCCCCGGTCAGCCGCTGCGCCAAATGGTGCATATTGGCATCGCGGGTCCGGCCCGACAGGATTTCGTCACCGATCACAAGCATCGCGGCAGTAGGATTTGGCATGAAAGGCTTCCTTGAATGGGTCGTGTCCCCGGTATAGGCCTGCATTCATGCGCTTTCAAACACCTCTTGTGCCCGCCCGCCTGATCCGCCGCTACAAACGCTTTCTGGCCGACATCCGACTTGAGGATGGGCACGAGGTAACGGCCCATTGCGCCAACCCCGGGTCGATGATGGGGCTGAAAGAGCCCGGCATCAAGATCTGGGTCGAACCCAATGACGACCCCAAGAAGAAACTGAAATACGGCTGGCGGCTGGTCGATCATGAAAACGGCCATTTCACCGGAGTCGACACCTCACTGCCCAATCGTGCGCTCAGGGCCACGATCATGGCGCGCGCTGTTCCGGAACTTGCGCAGTACGAAACCGTGAGGCCGGAACAGAAATACGGAACCAACAGCCGCATCGACTTTCTTTTGCAGCAACCGGGCCTGCCCGACGCCTATGTCGAGGTCAAATCCGTCACCCTGTCACGCCAATCGGGCTTGGCCGAGTTCCCCGACAGCGTGACTGCGCGGGGCACCAAGCATGTCGGGGAGCTGGCCGAGATGACCCGTCAGGGCCATCGCGCCATCCTGTTCTATCTGGTCCAGCGCACCGATTGCTCATCGGTCAGCATCGCGGCGGATATTGATCCTGTCTATGCCGCCGCGTTCAAAAAGGCACAGGCGGCGGGCGTGGAGTGCATCGCCTATGACACCTCGATCACTCCGGCTGGCATCGCGCTCCGCCAGCCATTGCCGCTGACGTAGATATCACGCCTCGCCAAAACCCTTCGGGATTGGGGGCACAGGCAGGCTGGCAGCCCGTTTCATCAGGTTGCGGCCAATGACCACGCGACTGATCTCGGTCGTACCATCGACGATACGCAACATTTGGCTGAGGCGCGACAGACGGTCCATGCCATAAGGCTTCAACAACCCCATGCCACCCAACACCTGCGTGCAGGTATTCGCAGCCTTTACCGCTGCATCCGGCACAAATCGCTTGGCATGCGCTGCCATCAGGGGGCCTTGATCCGTGCCCAGAGCATTGGCTGCGGCGCGATAGAGCAACCGGGACGCCTCCAGTTCGGTAGCCACATCTCCAAGCATCCACTGGATACCGTCCAGGTCAATATTCTTGCCCCCGAACATCTTGCGATTGGCCGAATAGGCCAGTGCTGTATCCAACGCGGCCTGCATCAGACCGCAACAACCCGATGCGATCGACACCCGCGCGATATCAATCGCCATCAACGAGCCTTGAAGTCCCTGGCCAACAGGCAAGATGATATTGTCTTCACTGACGACGACATCGTTCATGTACATCTCGCCAAGCGGCAGGAAGCTGTAGGAAGGTGTCTGATAGCGCGGCCCAAAGCTCAGCCCGTCGGCATCCGCCGGAATGGCAATCATGGCCATGTCTTTATGGCCGGGTTGATCGCTGGTTTTCACCACCGTGAAATAGATGTCCGCTTCGCCCGCCAGACTGACCCAGGCCTTTGCGCCGTTGATCGTCCACGTACCGTCGCCATTGATCACCGCGCGGCTGTACATATTGGTGGCATCGGATCCCGACTGCGGCTCCGTCAGGGCGAAATTCGCCAGTTTACGGCCCGAGGTTAGCTCGCGCGCCCATTTTTCCTTGAATGGCTCGGTACCATAACCGCACCCGGCAAACGTGCAGATATTATGCATCGATAGCGCAAAGGCATAGGCGCCATCGCCCTTTCCCAGTTCTTCGTAGACACGAATACCCTCTCCCAACGGCAGGCCCTGCCCGCTAAATTCTTTGGGCGCATAAAGCCCCGTAAGGCCCAGATCCGCGGCTTTGTCGGATGCGGATCGGGGCCAGATACCCGCTTCGTTCCACGCCTCAACGTTCGGGGTGATCTCTTCAACGCAATGCTGTCGAGCATGTGCTAGAATGGCATCAATTTCGCTGGTCATGGACGCTCTCCGCTCTAATTTTAAATGTCAGACAATTAAATGTCAGACGTTTGAAGCTTGCGCAATATTCAAATTTGTGAATGTACAAAATGTCGCGCTTCAGGCGTTACCCACGACGTTGCGGCGAACGATCAGCCCCTCTGGCCCTTTCCCGAAAACTTGCCTAAATAGGCTGGAAACATGACGACGAAGGGCAAACCCGTGAAAGATAAACACCGGGGGAAAACGACACGCGACGGTATCCGCATCCACGAGGCTGCGGATTTTGCCGGTATGCACAAGGCCGGGGAACTCGCGGCACGCATTCTCGATGAGGTTGCCGATCATGTTTTCGTTGGCCAGACCACCGGCGAGCTGGACAGTCTGATCGAAAACAAGGTCAATGCCGCCGGGGCGACGTCGGCCACGATTGGCTACAAAGGCTACCAGCATGCCAGCTGTATCAGTGTGAACCACGTGGTCTGCCACGGCATCCCGAGCGACAAGAAACTCAAGGATGGCGACATCCTGAATATCGACGTAACCGTCGTTGTTGATGGTTGGTTCGGCGATACCTCGCGGATGTATGTCGCCGGCAAACTCAGCCGCAAGGCAGAACGTCTGATTCAGGTCACGCATGATTCGCTCTTCAAAGGAATCGAGGCGGTCAAACCCGGCAACACCTTTGGCGATATCGGCAACGCGATTCAGACCTATGTCGAGGCGCAGCGCATGTCGGTCGTACGCGATTTCTGTGGTCACGGTCTGGGACGGGTCTTTCACTCGCCGCCCAACGTGCTCCATTACGGGCGCGCTGGCACCGGTCCGGTCCTCGAAGAGGGCATGTTCTTTACAATCGAACCGATGGTCAATCTGGGCCGCCCCGAAACCAAGGTGCTGGCCGATGACTGGACAGCGGTGACCCGTGACAAATCACTGTCGGCACAATTTGAACACTCGATTGGCGTCACATCGGACGGCTGCGAGCTTTTCACCCTCTCACCCGCAGGTCGCTTCCATCCGACATGGCGCTGACCGGCCATGCCAAATGCCCGATCATCGGCATTACGACCTATGGGCGGGCGGACAAGCGCGTCGACAACCCGCTCTTTGATACGCACTACGCCTCGCCCACTCCTTATGCCGAAGCGGTCCGCCGCGCGGGTGGCATTCCGGTGCTGCTGCCCCCCGGTGAAAATGCAATCGCTGATCTGATCGAGAGGCTGGATGGGTTCGTCTTTTCCGGCGGCGCAGATATCGACCCGACGCGATACGGCGGCACCCCCGATCACCCTGATCTGTTGCCCTTCTCGCCTGATCGGGACGCCTATGAATTCGCACTTGTTCGGGCGCTCAGCACCCAAGGCGAAACTCCCTGCCTCTTCATCTGTCGCGGCATGCAGGTTCTGAACGTGGCTCTTGGCGGCACCCTTCATCCGCATATCCCCGACATCCGCGACCAGGACATCCACCGCGGGCCCGGTGGCGGCTGGACCGAACAGCCGGTTGCCATCAAACCGGACACCCGCCTGCACACAGCGATGCAAACCGACCAGGCAAGCCCTTTCTCAGGTCACCATCAAGCCGTGAACGAGGTTGCGCCAGGGCTGCGGGTGTCAGCCACCGCACCCGACAGCATTATCGAGGCGCTTGAACGGCCCGACCATTCTTTCTTTCTGGGTGTTCAGTGGCACCCCGAGGTGTCCGCAGCGACAGACGAAACGCAGCAGCGAATCTTCGATGCTCTGATACGTGCCGCTCGGACATAGACAGGCGCCCATGTTGGCCGCAGTTGTTACAGACAACACGCGCACATGATCCAAGACCACAAAGCTGGCAGAGGCAGGTTTCCCGAGAGAGACTGTTTGCTCAGATTTCCATTACCGATTTACACCGGAAACGCCAAAGTCACCTGCCACCCCGAAGGTCACAGATGGTAAAACGTCCGATGTCTATTGGCAGCGCTTGTCAGCCTCTTCCACTGCAGCGGTAAAGCCCGACAATGAAAACGTATCCTTGGTGATCGTGCCGCGCCCTGAACGCGCCGTCAGAACCGCCGACGCACCCCGTTTGAGTGCCGCGATGATCTTGGCATCGTCCGCCGTGCTGGCAGGCCATGCCCACTCGCCCTCGGTAAACATCTCAAACTCGTTGCCACCAATATTCACGTTCACAGTTGACCCACCGGCAAAGGGATAGCCCCCCGTAAACGTCACCTGCCCTCTGACCCCGGCATCGGGTCGGAAAAAGGTCATCAACAGGATGTCACCCCGGCGTACGGCCACCACGCGACCATCCTTGGTGTTCACCGTCTCGGTTGGGGCGGAAACAGCCCAGCATTCGCGTGGATCTTTATCTTCAAAAACGCTCCATGCGGTCTTGGCTGCTACCTGATTGGTGCTTTCCTCTTGCGCCCAAACATCGGTTGCAACCAGCGCAAGAACTGCGCATCCCATGCCGCGAAGTAATCGTGATACCATTTGTCCAGCCTCCAAGCTGACCTTTGCCTCAATTTCGTGGGCCGTGTGCATCCCTCGTCGGATTTCTTATTGTGAACGGCCTGATCTTACTCGACATTGCAACAATAGCCTGAAACAGGCGAGATATGAAAGACGCAATTGGCGGAAATTTGCACGTCTCCGCCGCAGTACCGGAGCGCGCCATGTCCAACCCCGCCCCCCTGACCGAAATCTGGCGCGGCCCCTTCGAGGAATGCATCCATACCGGCCACGCGGTGATCTGCGACGACACTGGCCAGATCGTCGACGCCTGGGGCGATCCGGATGCCATCGTCATGCCGCGCAGTTCGGCCAAGATGATCCAGGCCCTGCCCCTGATCGAAAGTGGCGCGGCCGAGGCTTTCGGCCTCACCGACATCCAGCTTGCTCTGGCCTGTGCGTCCCATAACGGGGCCGCGATCCACACAGACCCAGTCACGGCCTGGCTGGGCAATCTGGGCCTTGGCGACGACGATTTCCGCTGCGGACCGCAGATGCCCAAGGACAGACCCGCCTTCAACCACCTGATCCGGACGGACACCAAACCCTGTCAGATGCACAATAACTGCTCGGGCAAACATGCGGGCTTCCTGACCCTCTCGAAACATCTTGGCGGCGGGCCGGAATATATTGATCCCGATCACCCGGTGCAAAAGGCCTGCCTTGAAGCCTTCGAAGACACCACCCGGGAAAACAGCGCCGGTTTCGGCATCGACGGTTGCTCGGCCCCAAACCACGCCTGCACGATGCACGGCATGGCCCGCGCAATGGCCGGGTTCGCCGCCGCCGCAAACGGTACGGACCTGCGTCACCGCGCGGCGACACGCCTGTGGCAGGCAATGGTGGACCATCCCGATCTCGTGGCCGGTGAACGGCGCGCCTGCACCGAACTGATGCGCGCCACGACCGAGCCTGTCGCCCTGAAGACCGGCGCCGAAGGTTATTTCACCGCCATCCTGCCCAACCGCAAACTGGGCATCGCGCTCAAGATCACCGATGGCGCCACACGTGCCGCCAATTGCACAATTGCCGCCCTTCTGGTGCGTTTGGGTGTGCTGGAGGCCGACCATCCCGCCGCGCGCCGCTTCATGAATGCCCCGATTCTGAACCGTCGGGGAATCAATACGGGCGTCATCAAACCAGCCGAGTCACTGCTCTGAGGGTCCGGCGACCCTTCGCATATCAACCTAAGCGGGTATTTTAGGCTAAATTCCGCCAAAATGGCCACCCGTCATGCGCACCGTCCCGCCGATCAGAAATTAACCACGTCATGTGGCAGCGTTGCGCCTAGGTAACGGCACCGTTTCGGCCTGTTTCTGCACGGTTTTTCCCGGCCCTCTCAGCAGGTCGGGACATTCCCCGTCACACTGCCCATGTTCAATTCCGAGGGCAGCTAAGCCCCTCATGAACATGACACCAAAAAAGGGAATGAATTCATGTTGAAAGAACTTACAGCCGCAACCTTCGCGATTGCCCTGACACTGCCTGCTGCCGCACTGGCATCGGATGCCATGGACGCAGACGGTGATGGCCTCGTCTCCGCCGAAGAATTCGCCGCAGCCAATCCCGACGCTGCTGAAGGCACGTTCGAGCAGATCGACACCAACGCCGATGGTGCCCTCGCAGATGACGAGATCTCAGCTGCGCGCGATGCAGGCGTTCTGCCCGACGCCTCGTAAACCGGGTTGAACAGCCTTGCCCGGGGGCGCCTTGCGCGCCCCCGGGTTTTCGCCGTTTTCAAGCGCCCTTCTGACGCATTGGCCGCTTGTGCATGCGCGACTTTTCCGCAAAATGACAATTGTTCTCAGGGCGGGGTGAAATTCCCCACCGGCGGTAACGGGGCGTGTCCCCGAAGCCCGCGAGCGGCCTTGGCTTTCGGTCAGGGTGACAAGCAGATCTGGTGCGAATCCAGAGCCGACGGTCACAGTCCGGATGAAAGAGAGCGAAGGCAAGCGGGCCCCGGCCCGTCCTCCTTTCGTTTGATGCTCTGGGTGAACGTGTCAAAAGGAAAAGGAGACTGCGAAATGACACTTCCCCGCTACGCCTTCATCAAGGCCAACTGGCATTCAGAGATCGTTGATCGTGCACTGGACGGCTTTGCCGAGCTGATTCCAATGGCCCAAATCGACGTGTTCGACGTCCCGGGCGCGTTTGAGATGCCGCTACTGGCGCGCGATCTCGCGCAAACCGGTCGCTATGCCGCCATTGCGGCGGCCGCGTTCGTGGTCGATGGCGGCATCTACCGGCATGACTTCGTGGCGCAGGCCGTGGTCGACGGGCTGATGCGCGCCAGCCTTGATGCCGACGTGCCGGTCCTGTCAGTCTCGCTCACCCCGCATCACTATCAGGAAACCGACCATCACACCGCGATCTTCCGCACGCATTTCGTCGAGAAGGGCCGCGAGGCCGCCCGCGCAGCACTGATGATCGGCAAGACCCGGACGCAGCTTGCCGCCTGAACGGCCTGCCAGAAAACGCAACACCATTGGCTCCGGGTAGACTCGCCAAATGCTCCCTCCTCCCCCATGGGAGGAGGGCAGGAGGAGGGGTCAGGTAAGCTCTTGCACCCGGTACGGGTGCTCACATCTCCATGATCGGCGCGACCTCAACCGTGCCCGCGCCCCCGTCAAGGATCGGGCAGCCCTTAGCCATGGCCACCGCGGCATCGATATCTGCGGCTTCGACAATCGTATAGCCCGACAGCGGGTTCGATCCGCCATCATCTGCCACGCCTTCGGCGCTAACGGTTTTCGACAGGCCGACGGGCGCGCCCATATCGACGCAGCCATCACCCATGCAACCCAACCAGGCCTGCCAGGCGGCCATCACCTTGGCGCCTTCCTCTTCGGTTTCGGGCTTGCCGCCCCCGTGATATGCAAAGACAAATTTCGGCATTTTCTTTCTCCCTTCTGGTTAAATTCTTCAACCCGCCAGATAGCGTTCCAGCCGCGGCAGCGGACCGCTTGTCCAGCCGGTCTCATGGCGCCCGGCCACATCGTCACCCGGCAATTCACGATGGTCCACGATCAGGCGCGCACCCTGTTCCGTCGCCTCGACGGTAAAGGTCACATGGCTTTCCGCCCCGCGCTGATCCTCGGCATCGTGCCAGCCCCAGGTAAACCCGACCGAACTGGGCGGCGTCACATGCGTCACCTGTCCCGACAGCTTGTAACGCGTCCCGTCCTTGCCGATCATCTCGGAAAACCACGGACCCAGGCGCGTGAAATCCAGCGTGCGCGCCGGGATCGTCATCCCGTCATGCCCCCACCAGTTCAGGATTTCCGCCTGTTCGGTCACCGCCCGGAACAGCCGCTCGGGGCTGACCTGAAACTCGCGCGTGATCTGAATATCGGCCATGTTTATTCCTTTTCCTCCAGCGCCAGATGCGCCTCAAGCCGGTCCAGCCCCGCCTGCCAGAAGGCGCGGTGGTCCAGCGTCCAGTCCGCAATCGCCTTCAGCGCATCAGGCCGCACCGAATAAAGCCGTCGCGTCCCGTCGATGCGCCGCTCGACCAGCCCGGCCTGCCGCAGCAGCTTCAGATGCCGCGACATCGCCGGCGCCGACATCTCGGACGCCGCGACCAGATCACCCGCCGACAGCTCGCCCTCGGCCATCAGCCGTTCGACAACGCCCAACCGTGTGGAATCGGACAGGGCAGCGAAACTTTGCAGCAGATCTTTCATATACATTATTTAACAAATTTGTTAATTAACTGAAAGCGAAATCTTTACCCTTCTGGCATTCCCTCAGCCCCGGCGCGACCCGATTGCCAAAAGCCCGGCCAGAACAATCGCGCCGATACCGATCACTGAATAGATATCCGGCACTTCGTGAAACAGGATCACGCCCCACAGCACGGCAAACCCCACATAGGCAAAATCGAAGATGCCAATGACCGCGGGCGGGCCATTCTGATAGGCGATCGCCGCCCCAATGCTGCCCACCAGAATGGATAGCGTCAGCAGTCCGATGACCTGCCAGCCGTCCATGCTCATGACTGCCCAGGGCCGGATCAGAAACCCGCCCTGCGGGTCGGCGATCGACAGAAAAAGCACCAGGCTCGCGACGCCACCCGTCAGAATGAACCCGACATTCAGATGCAACGCCAGCACAAGGGCATGTTCCTCGCGGCATTTCGTATGGGTCAGGATCATCGCAAGCGCATACAGCACCGCAGACAACAACGGCAGCATCACGTAAAGGGTAACCCCTTCGGTGCCGGGCCGCAGGATGATCAGCACCCCGGCAAAGCCAAGCGCCACCGCCGCCCAGCCCTGCACACCTATCCGGTCTCCCAGCAGGATCGCGGAAAACAGCGTCATAAAGATCGGCAAGGTGTAATAGGCCGCCGCCGCCACCGACAATTGCAGATGCGGCAGAGAGGCATAATAAGCCACCCACATGCCGACCAGAAGCGCAACACGCAGCGCAACCCAAAGCGGGGCTTTCGGCCAAAGGCTTTGACCCCGCGCAAAAACCGCGACCAGCAGGGCAAAGACTGGCAGCGCCAGCAGGGACCGCAACAGGAAAATCTGCCACAACCCGAATTGCGCCGCCTGCCCCTTGATCGCGGCATCACCCAGCGACAGCGCCAGCGTCGTAAAAAGGATGGTGGCAATGGCCAGTCCCAGCCTGTTGCCATCCCGGGCAGTTGCGTGCATTGGGCCGCCTGTTCCGCTGTGATCAAGAAAGTGTCAGCACACACCCTGTCTGACGCCCCGGGGCATGGTCAAGCCGAGACATGCCGTAATTCGGCACGCGGCACAGGCTGGTGCCAGGTGCTGTCAGCAGTTGGCAAACTCATCCCGTCCGTAACCTTGCAAATACAAAAGCGCGGTCAGATCGCCGAAATTCACCCGCATATCGCATTTGGTCGCGACCGAAGGCTTGGCATGCAGCGCCACCCCCATCCCGGCCCGGCCCAGCATGCCCAGATCATTGGCACCGTCACCCACGGCGACCACGTCAGCCTCAGACAGCCCCAGCCGGGTGGTGATTTCCTCCAGCGCCTCGATCTTGGCCTGCCGCCCCAGAATGGGCCGCGCCACGTCGCCGGTCAGCGTGCCGCCACTGGTCAGCAGCGTATTGGCGCGGTTTTCGTCAAACCCCAGATGCGCCGCCACGCTGGCGGTAAAGGCCGTGAACCCGCCCGATACCAGCGCCGCATAGGCGCCCTGCGCCCGCATCGTCGCCACCATAATGTCACCGCCCGGCATATAGGTGATGCGCTCGTCAATCACCTGATCGATCACGGCCTCATCCAGCCCTTGCAACAGTTTCACCCGCTCGATCAGCGCGCCTTCGAAATCCAGCTCGCCATTCATCGCCCGTGCGGTGATGTCCTTGACATGCGCGCCCACGCCCGCCTCTTCGGCCAGCTCATCAATGCATTCCTGCTGGATCATCGTGCTGTCCATATCCGCCAGCAGCATCTTCTTGCGCCGCCCATCGACGGGCTGCACCACCAGATCGACCTGCATCGCCTGCAAGGTCTCCCACACCTCCCAGCGATTGGCGGGCATCTGGTCAACCGCAAATTCCGCCGCCTCGTCCGGTGACAGCCAGACCGCTTCACCTCCGCCCCAGGCATTGCGCAGGTTCTCCACCAGCGACGGGTCCAGCATGCCCGCAGGCGCAATCATGGAAGTGACAAACATCTAAAGAAGTTTCCGATCGTAGTCGCGAAGGTCGCATTTAATCATTCAAGCGGCGCTATAGCCCCATTTCTGCACTTGCGAAAGGCCCTGCACAGGAATATCCCGATCCGTGGGACACCCCTCCCCAACGAGGGGCGCTTATCTGGAAGGATAGCAGCAATGGCTATTAACGAACCGGCAGCGCGGCCGGATAACGCGCGTTTTTCCTCTGGCCCCTGTGCCAAACCCCCCACATTCGATGTCACGCAACTCAGCGATGCGCCACTGGGCCGCAGCCACCGTGCCGCCGTCGGCAAATCCCGCCTGAAAGCGGCGATCGACGGGACGCGCGAGGTGCTGGGCATTCCCGCCGGCTACCGCGTCGGCATCGTCCCCGCCTCGGATACCGGCGCGGTTGAAATGGCGATATGGAACTTGCTGGGCGCCCGCAAGGTCGAGATGCTGGCCTGGGAAAGCTTCGGCGCGGGCTGGGTGACGGATGTGGTCAAACAGTTGAAACTCGACGCCGAGGTCAAGACCGCCGATTATGGCGAGATCGTCGACCTGGCCACCGTAGATACCGACAATGATGTCGTCTTTACCTGGAACGGCACCACCTCGGGCGTGCGCGTGCCGAATGGCGACTGGATCAAACCGGACCGTGCGGGCCTGACCATCTGCGATGCCACCTCGGCGGCCTTTGCGCAGGACCTGCCCTGGGACAAGCTGGATGTCACCACTTTCAGCTGGCAGAAAGTGCTGGGTGGCGAGGCCGCGCATGGCATGATCGTCCTCAGCCCCCGCGCGGTTGAGCGGCTGGAAAGCTACACCCCCGACTGGCCCCTGCCCAAGATTTTCCGCCTGACCAAGGGTGGCAATCTGATCGAGGGGATCTTCGAGGGCGCCACCATCAACACGCCCTCGATGCTGGCGGTCGAGGATTATCTGCTGGCGCTTGACTGGGCGCGCTCGGTCGGCGGGTTGCAGGGCCTGATGGGTCGCGCCAATACCAACACCAAGGCAGTGGCGGATTTTGTCGAGATGCATGACTGGGTCGATTTCCTGGCCCATGATCCGGCGACGCTGTCGAACACATCTGTGTGCCTGAAATTCACCGACGCCCGGATCAAGGACGGGGCGGCATTCGCCAAGGCCATCGCCAAGCGGTTGGAGGCCGAAGGTGTCGCCTATGACATCGGCGCCTACCGCGATGCGCCTCCGGGTCTGCGCATCTGGTGCGGCGGCACTGTGGAAACCGCGGATGTGGCTGCCCTGATGCCCTGGATCGAATGGGCGTTCGAGGCTGAGATCGCGCAGACCACCGAGGCTGCATAATCCACCGACGTTATACCGACAAAATACCGACGTTATACCGACATCAGAAATGGAGCCCAAAATGGCCCCCAAAGTACTCGTTTCCGACAAACTCTCCGAAACCGCCGTGCAGATCTTCCGTGACCGCGGCATCGACGTGGATTTCCAGCCTGACCTTGGCAAGGACAAGGAAAAACTGGCCGCCGTTATCGGGAAATATGACGGTCTCGCCATCCGTTCGGCCACCAAGGTGACCGAAAAGATTCTGGCGGCCGCCGATAACCTCAAGGTTATCGCCCGCGCCGGCATCGGCACCGACAATATCGACAAGGATGCCGCGTCGAAAAAAGGCGTGATCGTGATGAACACGCCTTTCGGCAACATGATCACCACCGCCGAACATGCGATCGCGATGATGTTCGCCGTGGCCCGGCAACTGCCCGAGGCCAGCGTCAGCACTCATGCGGGCAAATGGGAGAAATCCAAGTTCATGGGGGTCGAACTGACTTCGAAAACCCTGGGCGTGATCGGTGCGGGCAATATCGGCGGCATCGTCTGTGACCGGGCGCGCGGCCTGAAGATGAAAGTCATTGCCTATGACCCGTTCCTGAGTGAGGAAAAGGCGAACAAGATGGGTGTGGAAAAGGTTGATCTGGACGAATTGCTGACGCGCGCCGATTTCATCACCCTACATGTGCCCCTGACCGACCAGACCCGCAACATCCTGAGCCGCGAAAACCTTGAGAAGACCAAGAAAGGCGTGCGCATCATCAACTGTGCCCGGGGCGGTCTGGTAGACGAAGTGGCTCTGGCCGATCTGTTGAAATCCGGCCATGTCGCCGGGGCGGCCTTTGATGTTTTCAGCGTCGAACCCGCGACCGAGAATCCGCTTTTCAACCTGCCAAACGTGGTCTGCACGCCGCATCTGGGCGCGGCCACCACCGAAGCGCAGGAAAACGTCGCCCTGCAAGTAGCCGAACAGATGTCGGATTACCTTCTGACCGGTGCCGTGACCAACGCGCTCAACATGCCGTCAGTGACAGCAGAAGAGGCCAAGGTGATGGGGCCGTGGATCAAGCTGGCCGACCATCTGGGCGCCTTCATTGGCCAGATGACGGACGAGCCGATCAAGGCGATCAACATCCTTTATGACGGTGTCGTGAGTGAGATGAACCTTGGCGCGCTGACCTCTGCCGCGGTGGCGGGTATCATGAAATCGGTGAACCCCGAAGTGAACATGGTCTCCGCCCCGGTCATCGCCAAGGAACGCGGTGTCAAGATCAGCACCACCAAGCAGGACAAGTCCGGCGCGTTCGAGGGCTACATCAAGCTGACCGTGGTGACGGATCAGCGAGAGCGGTCCATCGGCGGGACCGTTTTCAGTGATGGCAAACCACGGTTTATTCAGATCAAGGGCATCAATATCGACGCTGAAATCGGGCGTCACATGCTCTACACCACGAATGAGGACGTGCCCGGCATCATCGGCACGCTCGGACAGACAATGGGTGAAAACGGCGTCAACATCGCCAACTTCACCTTGGGCCGTGCTGCCGCCGGAGGCGAGGCGATTGCCCTGCTTTATGTCGACGACAATGTGCCGGACGATGTAATTGCCAAGCTTGATGCAACCGGCATGTTCCAGCAGATCCGCCATCTGGAATTCGACGTCGCCTGAGTATTTACAGCCCAAAATAATTCAATGGAGCCGCCCTCCTGAGAGAGGGCGGTTCTGTTTTTAGGGATAACTTATGCGTTCAACAATGCGCTGTCTGGCACAGCTCAGCATCACAGCTATTCCTGAAAATCGACGCGAGCGTTATGTCTGCAAAAGGTTCGAAGAATCCTGAGTCCTGCCTAGTTTTTCAACCTAATCTGAACGGGCAGCGCCGAGTTTTGACCTGAGTATCTCAGTCTCGGCAATGTTCAATTCGCCTGCTGCCGTCACGACCACGCCAAAGAAATCTCGCGCTTGGTCGGACGTATATCTCTCCAGGGCCACATCGTGCGCCACTGCTTCAGGGACTCGGGTGAAAGGATCGCCATAGCCGCCGCCGCCTGGAGTTTTAACCCGCACCCGATCTCCGGGGGACAAAGGAATGTCCTGCTCTTTCGAGAGATGCTCAGGTGTGTAGGGTTGGTCACTGTGCCAGACAGTTACCTCATTTGGCGCGCCGTCAGCCCCGCCCAAGGCCCCTTGCGGGCCAAACCGGCCATGATCCATGACAAAACTGGCTTGCGCCCGTCCGCGCCGCAGCTCGACCTCATACTCCAGCCCAAAGCCGCCGCGCATCGCACCGGCCCCACCGGACCCTTCGCGCAGGGCATATCGGCGGTAGAGCACCGGAAAGGCCTGCTCCATGATCTCGACCGGGGGCGCCTTGGAGATGCCGATGGTGGAGCAGCCATTGCTCAGCCCGTCGCCATCCGCCGAACCGCCATAGCCCCCGCCCGAAAGCTGATACATGACGAAATCGCGACCCCGTTCCGGATCATGCCCACCCAGGGCAAAATTGCCGCTGGTGCCCGCGGGTGCCGCCGTGACGCGATCTGGCAGGGCTCCGACCAGCGCGGCAAAGACCGCTTCGGCAATGCGCTGGCTCACCTCTGCGGCACAGCCCGATACCGGGCGAGGGTATTGCGCGTCCAGAAACGTGCCCTCGATCCCGATCACGTGCAGCGGCTCGAACGCACCGGCGCTGATCGGCACTTCGGGAAAGATATGCCGCATCGCCAGATAGACCGAGCTGAGCGTCGTTGCCCGCACCGAATTCATCGGCCCCTTGCAGGGCGGCGACGTTCCGGTGAAGTCGAAGACCAAATCGCCGCCGTCATGTGTCACCTGCAATCGGATCGCAAGCGGCTCGTTGACCACGCCGTCACTGTCGACCCAGGCGGTTGCATTATGCGGCCCGGCGGGGATGTCCCCGATAAAGCTGCGCATCTGCTGCGCCGCGCGGCGTTTCAATTCGGCGATGGCCGCGCGTACGGTATTGTCGCCGTAGCGATCCAGCAGCAGATCCAGCCGCTCCGCGCCCAGCTCCAACGCCGCCGCCTGCGCCTTGACATCGCCGATGCGCTGATCGGCCACGCGGATATTGGAACAGATGATGCTGTAGATCTCGGTGTCCAACACGCCCTCTTTGAACAGGCGTACCGGCGGCAGGCGTAGCCCCTCTTGCTCCACGGCCGTGGCCGAAGCGGAAAAACCACCCGGCACCGCGCCACCCGTATCCGGCCAGTGCCCGGTATTGCTGAGCCAGCACCAGAGGGCGCCATTGCGGTAATAGGGCCGTGCAAAGCGCACATCCATCAGATGCGTACCGCCCAGATAGGGATCGTTGACGATATAGATATCGCCCGGCTGGGGCGCCGCCACCTGTCCGCTGCTAATCATCCCGATCAATGTGCGGGTGGAATATTGCATCGTGCCCACGAACACCGGCAAGCCGCCCGCGCCCTGCGCGATAAGCGCGCCGTCAGCGGCATCATATATGCCGTCCGAGCGGTCATTCGCCTCGGCGATCACTGGCGAAAACGCCGTGCGGGAAAAGGCCAGATCCATCTCGTCACAGACCTGTTGCAGCCCCGCCTGAATGACAGAAAGCGTGATCGGATCAAGGCTCATGCCGCGCCTCCGATGGTGATGACGATATTGCCATGTGCATCACCAGTCGCGCTGTCATCCGGTTCGATCAGCACTGTTGAATCCATCTGTTCGATGATCGCGGGACCGTTGAGCGTGAAGGTAAGGGGCAAGTGATCGCGCCAATAGATCGGAGTATCGAAAGTACCACTTTCAAACCGCACCTCGCGAGTGCCGGTCTGCGCCGCGCGTAGGGTATCCTTGCGCCCTGCCGGGTCGATCAGCGCCGACAGGTCGAGCGCCTCCCGCACGCCGATGACCGAACAGTTTGCGTTGACCACATTGGCCCTGATCTCAGGCAGTTCGACCCGGAAACGTTTGTAATACGCAGCTTCGAACAGCTGTTGCAGGGTGGCCATGTCAACCTCGGGGCCTTCCAGATCGACCCGCAAGATATGTGTTTGCCCGGTAAACTGCATGTCCACGCTGTAGAGCTTGCGCAGCTCGTTGATGGCCACAGGTTCTGCTGATATCAGGCGCTCACCCTCCTTCGCCTGCTGCGCAAACACATCTTGTAGGGCGCTGTTTTCGAGCACGTCCAAGGGTGTGTTGATCGTGTTGACGAAGTCATGGCGCAGGTCGGCCACAACACAGCCAATCGCATTGGTGATACCGGGGCGTGCCGGCACTAACACATGCGGCACACCCAATTCTCGCGCCAGCGCCGCCGCATGCAGTGGCCCCGCCCCGCCAAAGGCAAACAGCGCAAAATCGCGCGGGTCGGCCCCCAGCGAAAGCGATACCATGCGGATCGCGCCCGCCATTTTCGTGTTCGCGATGCGGATCACCGCCTCGGCAGCCTCGACCGCACTCAACCCCAGAGGCGTGCCAAGCGTGTCAAGAAACACCTGCTCGACATCCACCATTGCTACGCCACCTTTCACCGCCAGCTTGCAGGGATCAAGCCGTCCCAACAAAAGGTTGGCATCGGAAATCGTGGGCCGAGTCCCCCCGCGCCCATAGCAAATCGGCCCAGGGTCAGCGCCCGCACTTTCAGGACCAACCTCCAGCAGTCCCGCTGCATTCACCCGCGCGATCGACCCACCGCCAGCGCCAACCGTACGAACATCGACCATCGGCACGTGAATCGGCATGGCATATTCGATTTCGATCTCGTTCGACACAGCGGGTTCCGCACCCCGGATCAATGCCACATCGGTCGACGTGCCGCCCATGTCATAGGTGATCAGCTCTGGCATCCCAGCCAATCGCCCGGTATAGACAGCCGCCATCACACCCGAGGCCGGGCCGGACATCACCGTCTTGGCGGCCTCCGCGGTGACCTTGCGTGCAGATACCATGCCGCCATTACCGTTCATCACCAACACGTCGCGACCATAGCCATCTTTGGCCAGCTCTGCGCTCAACCGCCGCAGATACCGCGCCAAAATAGGCTGCACACTGGCATTCACCGCTGCCGTCACGCCGCGCTCGAATTCGCGGCTTTCCGACAGAATCGCATGGCCAAGAGTGATATGGTCGTTGGGCCAGATACGTGACAATAGCTCGCCCGCGCGGCGCTCATGGCCGGGATTGGCATAGGCATGCAGGAAATGCACGACCACGGCCTCGCATCCCGCCTCAATCAGCGCCTGCCCGGCGGCCAGCACGGCCGCTTCATCAAGCGGCACGACCACCACGCCACTGGCATCGATCCGTTCCGGCACCTCGAGGCGCAGGTTACGCGGAATGATCGGTGTGAATTGACCGGTCATGCCGTAGGGCTGCGGCCGCGTCCGGCGGCCCAATTCCAGCACGTCGCGAAACCCTTGCGTGGTAATCAGCCCTGTGCGGCTCAGCTTGCGCTCCAGCACCGCGTTGGTGGTGGTTGTGGTTCCGTGCACGATCAAGTCCAACGCCGCCAGATCACACTCGGCCATGTTTAGCGCATCAAGTACACCATAAGCCTGATTGTCAGGAGTGCTGGGCACTTTCGACATCCGCACAGTGCCCTCGGACTGATCCAACTCGACCAGATCGGTAAAGGTGCCGCCAACATCAATTCCCGCCACCATACCAGACTGATTATCAGCCATCCGCTCCCCTTTCAAAGTCTCGCGAAGAGTTGGCGAGCAAACTCCAAAAGTCAACGCATCGCCACATGCTCAATTTCCGCGTTCCGGCGCAAAGCGCTCAACCCAACTCATCTGCAAAGAAATTCTCACCTGCACGATGAACGCGGTGATCTCCTTGCGATTATCGCACCCACTGCGCGCAAATGTCTCTTTCCCCGCGACACCAGCCGGGTAATCTCGGCCACAAAGGGGCGACATGCGAACACTTATCCTGATATCAATGCTGATGGCGCCAAGTATGGCGCTGGCGCATGCCTCGGAACAAGGTTTCGTGTTGCTCCTGCCCACGGATGTTTACATCACTGCTGGCGTGGCCTGCGTGGCACTGACGGTTGTCTTACTTGTGTTGACGCCTGCGCGCCTGGCAAAGGGCATTTTTCACCCAATACCGCTTCTGCCCCGCCCTCAACTGCCGTTACATCACCTCTCCAGCTGCGCCGCTGCACTCTTGCTGGCCATCCTGGTCTGGATCGGGTTCACAGGTTCGCGTGACCCGCTGGTAAATCCTCTTCCGCTCTTTATCTGGACCGTGTGGTGGGTCGGTTTGGTCAGCCTTCAGGGGTTGCTCGGCAATCTCTGGCGCTGGATCAATCCGTGGACAGGTCCGGCCGCGTTGCTGAGCCGACTAACTGGACTGCGCGCACCCTATCGCTATCCACGCTTTCTGGGATTTGCACCTGCCATCGTGATCTTTTTGGCCTTTGCCATCCTGCTCTTGGCCGACCCGGCCCCAGCTGACCCGGCGCGACTGGCTCTCTTTGCTGGCGGGTACTGGTACGCCACTTTGTTGGGGCTGGTCCTGTTCGGTCCACGCTGGTTAATCCGGGCTGAAGCATTGACCATCCTGATGCGCACCTATGCCCGCGTCAGCCTGTTGGGCCGCAAAGGTCCGGGCCTCGCTCTCGGCCTTTCTGGTTGGAAGATCATAGCCCGGCCACGGGTGCCTCTGGGCTTGGCAATTTTCATTCTGATTCTGCTGGGCACGGGCAGTTTTGACGGTCTGAACGAGACTTTTTGGTGGTTCGGCCAATTGGGTCTTAACCCGCTGGAGTTTCCCGGTCGCAGCGCGGTTGTCACTCAGACCATTCTCGGGCTGATTGCCGCAAATACGCTCCTGATCGCGGCCTTTTGCCTCTCTATCTGGCTGGGCCTCAGAATTTCACATGCCGATATGAGCTTGACGCAAGCGTTTTGCCTCTTTGCACCGTCGATCCTACCGATTGCGTTTGGCTATCATGTCGCCCATTACCTCACCAGTTTTATGGTCGACAGCCAATATGCTCTGAAGGCTGTCAACGATCCGCTGAACACCGGTGCGAACCTGCTGGGATTGGGGCAGTTCTACGTCACCACCGGATTTTTCAACACGCCCGGCACCGTACGCACCATCTGGCTGACACAGGCGGGGGCCGTCGTGATCGGGCATGTCATTGCGATTTTACTGGCGCATGCGCTGGCATTGCACGCCTTTGGCACCCGTCGTCGTGCAGCGCTGTCACAGGCACCGCTGGCCCTCTTCATGGTGTTCTACACCTTCTTCGGGCTTTGGCTTCTGGCGTCGCCCCGGGGGCTTTAAGATTTGTTTCGGCTGGACAAATCCGGCCCCACTTCGCAAAATCAGCTCTGACGCGGGCCCCGGATGGGCCTGCCCACTCAGACATGGGAGACTGAGGACATGACCAATGCCACCACGCGCCGCGGTGCACTGAAAACGCTTGCCGCCGGTGCGACAGCCGCCAGCCTGCCGCTCTGGGCGCGCTACACCAACGCCCAGACAGCCGCGCCGATCAAGATCGGTTTTCAGGTGCACCGTACCGGTATCGGTGCCGCCTATGGCCGCTGGTATGGCCGCACCACCGAGGCCGCCGTCAAGCTGATCAATGAAGGTGGCGGCATCAATGGCCGCATGGTCGAAATCGTTGCCGAGGATGACGGTACCGACCCCAAGCGTGGTGCCGAAGTGGTCGAAAAATTCGCCACCCAGCATAATTGCGATGTGGGCTTTGGCACACTTTTCAGCCATGTCGTGATCGGTTCCTCGCCCCGCGCCGGAGAGTTGAAACTGCCTTATTTCGTGGTCTCTGAAGGTCACCATGTGGCCAGCGGCATGCTCAATCGCTATACGCTTCAACCCGGCATTACCGACGTGAAAAGCCAGGTACAGGCGATGGCGCCCTATGTGGCTGAGAACCTGGGCAAGAAGGTCACGATGATCTTTCCCGATTTCGCCTTTGGCCATGATCACCGCGATTTCTTTACCGCCGCAATCGAGGCGCAGGGTGGCGAAGTTCTGGAACATATCGCGATCCCACCCTCCGAGACATCCTTCACCAAATACTTCCCGAAGATTCCACGAGAGACTGAGGTGCTCTATCACGTGATGGTCGGCCCGGCCGTGCTGACTTTCGTCAAGGAACTTGGCGAATTCTTTGGCCCGCAGCGGCCCGAAATGTTCGGTTTCATCGACAGTCTGGAAGCGGTCGATATTTCCAGCCCCGGCCTCGAATACCTCGAGGGAACCTATTTTTGGGAGGGCAATCCCCGCAACGCACAGGCAGATCAATCCGAACATGACAAGTTTTACCGTGCTGCAGTCGGCGTCGATGACAATGGCGCGTCAATCAGCGACCCGACGGATGTATCAACCTATGCCCACATGTTCGGCTGTTGGGAAACGCTGCACGTCATCAAGGCGGGCATGGAAGCGGCGGGTTATCAGGGGCCGGATGACCGCACTGCCCTGATCGAAGCGGTCGAAGCGATGAGCGATATGCCCCATAGTCAGGCGCATCCGCAGGGTGCCAAGATCTTCAATGGCAAGACACACCAGGTTTTTGGACATCAGTACATTTCGCGGGTCGAGGGTGGCAAACTGATCAAGGTGCACACCACCTCGATCGAAGACACGCTTTATCCCGATGAGGTCGACTACACCACGCAGGCCTTCTGAAATCTGCGTAGTTTGACAAACAAACCAGAGCACGCAACGGGTCACCCGGTATAGATGGACGTTTCCTGTGCCGGGTGTCCCACAACTCTGTCGAAGAATATCTTTCCCTTTCAACCGTTTGGCGTCGCCGATACCCCGGCGGTTTCACACTGGCAACTGTGTCCGCGGCGATCCGTAAAAAAACATTTCATAGGTAGAAATGCCGTCGGCTCGATGAATTCGGCAACGTTCGGGTATCGCGCGATAAAAACCATGCCAGAGTATACACAAACCCCAAAATGCTACTTCGAAAGAACCAATTTAGCGCGCATTCAGGTGGGCAGTTGGGGCATACACATATTGCAGCGGCTGGAAATGCATTCAGTCCAGAGCCCGCGCCTCGTCAATCAGCATGACGGGAATACCGCTGCGGATGGGAAAGGCCAGACCCGCCGCGCGACTAATCAATTCCTGCGCTTTGACATCATATTCAAGCCTGCTTTGGGTCTGTGGACAAATCAAGGCCTCAAGCATACGACGATCAAATGCTGGTTGGGACGTTTCATCGGTCATTGCATCAATTCCTCATCGTCGCCACCACGGAGGGCAAATTCTATCAGCGTGACCAATGTTTCGCGTCGCGTCGACAGCGATGGTGCTTCAAGCAACGCTTGTTTATCCTCGGGCTCGAATCCCAGAAGCATCGACAGCGAATTGATCAACAATTCATCATCCGCCTCTTTCAAAGACTCCCAATCAGTTTGCAACTCGCGTGCCTGAAAATAGCGCCCTAAAAGATCAAGAAACGGTCCGCGCTGGAAATGCACGTCAACATCCGTGGGACCCAGATCGCGTTCAAAGCCGGCCCAAGAAACCCGTGCCCGCCGATAAGGGGTAAATCCATCGATCTCTTCAACCACACGGTATCGGGACAGACCTGAAAGCGTGATCATGTATCGCCCATCTTCGGTTTCGGAAAACTGGGTGATACGACCCGCGCATCCGATCGAATAGAGCGCATCATCGCAGCCGTTTGGCACTCGATTTGGCTGGATCATTGCAACCATGCGTTCCGGCGTCTTCAGTGCATCATCCAGCATCGCCAGATATCGAGGCTCGAAGAGGTGCAGCGGCAGTCGTGATCGCGGCAGCAATAGCGCCCCCGGCAAGGGAAAGATCGGAACGACATCCGGCAGATCAGCGGGGTTCTTCATGACCCTAACCTAGCGCAGGAAGCGGCTCAGGCAAATATCATCGAACTCAGTTTTCGGCGGCCGTTTAGAACCACGGGATCGTTAGGTTTGAGCGCCTCAAAAATGGTGAAGAGCTGTTGTTTTGCAGCGCCTTCATTCCATTCCTGATCGCGCCGGAAAAGCTCCAGTAGTTGATCGACCGCCTCTTGCGTTTGACCATTGGCGTTAAGCGCCTGCGCCAGATCAAATCGTGCCTGATGATCTTCGGGGTTGGCGTCGACGGCAGCGCTCAACTCGCCGACAGGTCCGGCATCTGCGGCCTGACGTGCCAATTCCAATTGGGCATGTGCGGCCTCGATCTCGGGTGTCTGGCTGATCTCGGCAGGGGCGCCATTCAGGATCGCTTCGGCCTGGTCCAGATCATCCATAGCAATATGCGCCCGAGCGAGCCCGGCATAGGCGCGGGCATTGACCGGATCTTCCTGCAGAATGGCGGCATAGGTCTGTGCCGCGTCGGTTGCAGCGCCTTCCTCCAGCATCTCGTCGGCGGCATCAACCGCCTCATCCAAACCGCCGCTTGCATCACCGCCAGCCGCGGCCACAGCGCGGTTTACGAACTCGTCAATCTCAGATGGTGGAACCGCGCCCTGAAATCCGTCAATCGGCTGGCCTTGCCAAAACGCATAGACCGTCGGGATCGACTGCACCCGCAACTGGCCAGCAATCGCCTGATTTTCATCGACATTGACCTTGGCCATTTTGACCGCACCCTTGGCCTTGGTGACGGCTGCTTCCAAAGCCGGGCCAAGCGTCTTGCATGGGCCACACCAGGGCGCCCAGAAATCGACGATCACCGGAACGGTCTTGGACGCCTCGATCACGTCGGCCATGAAATCGGCCTCGGTCACGTCCTGGATCAGGTCATCTGCGGGGGGTTGGCTGCCAAGCTCAATCATGTCGCGCCACTCCATTAGCATGCTGCGTTGGGTTGTGCGTTACATGGCGCAGGTGCGGCCATGTTGCAAGGCCTAGCGCGACGGTAACGGCAGACACCCCGGCAGGCCCGCGGGCAGCACAAGCCGCCCACCGGCCCGGTAGAGCGCTTGCCCCAGCCCTGGCGCATCCGACCGGATGGCAACCCAACCGGCACCGCCACCAATCACGGCAGAGCCATCGGGCAGGTTTGCAATAAAGCTCTCGGACGGTAAAATTACGATCGCCCCAGGGGCAGCATCGCTGAGGATCATCACTGCCGCCAATATGGCGACCCAGCCAATGAAGACACAACTAAGCGCCAGCAACCAGTGCCTAATAGTCATGGATATGTTCAAGTGTCAGCGGACCGGTCTGCATCTCACGCAACCGCTGCGCCAGATCAGTCACTTTCAGCAGGATCAGGTGCCGAAAGTCGTCATATCCCTGCCGTGGAAAGCTATAGAGCGCACTGTTGACCCGGCCACCGGGCGCCGTGGCCGTCAGCAAAATATCGTCATTGCCTGCAATTTCGGTGAAATTCACACCGTCTTGCGCCATCCGGTTCAAAAGGTCGGTAAGTTCGCGGTAACGCGGGGTTTCAATCTCGACGCCCTCATTATTTGGTCCGATCACCGTGACGCCCTCGTAGCCTGCCAGTATCTCAGCGGTAGCGTCGTGCACAACCATGCGCAGCCGCAGTTCATCCGCGCCGACACTGACCACGGCCTGCTCGATCACACCCGCATAGATCGACTTTACACCGTATTCCAACTGAAGAGCCAACAGCCGTTCAGTATCGCGAAAACTGCCGGTATTGTTGTCCAGAAGCTCCTGCGCATCCATCGAAAAATCCCATTGGTACCAAGGCACCTGCTGCAGAAATTTAGCATAAGCCATCGCCTGGCGCGCCGACAGATCATCAAGCGGCGCGCGCTCCTTGCCGCGCATCAGTGTGGCCAGCCGACCGATGGTTTCCTCGTAAGCGGCCTTGGCCAACATCTCGGCGGTGAAGCTGACGCCGATGGTATAGACCATCTGCTTGGTCTCATCCGGGAAACCGCCATGTTCGGCCGAGGCATAGGACAGCTCGCATAGCGACGACCAGAATCCCGTGATCGCGCGCAGAAATCCGAACTGATGCGGATCGCCGTCGGAAATCACCCACGCGTAATCGTCGTAGGCATGCACGATATGCCATTCCGGATAGGTCAGCAGCGTGCGCGATTCCGCCCGGTGATGTTCCACCGGCAACAGCGCTGCGTAATTCGCCTCGACCGGCTTGCGGATACAGCTGAGTTCCACATAACCCACCGGCAACAGCAAAATGCCCGCCAGCAGGACCAGCACCAAACCCAGCCGAAACAGCCATTTGAGTAGGCGGCGCATTAGGCGCGCTCCAGCCTAAGGCCGGCCCAGAGGGCGAAGCCCCCAAGTGCCACATGCGGCAGGTTGGCAAGGACCCGCGCCAGCGTGAAGGACAGCCCAGCGGACGGGTTGGTAAAAATGCCCATATCCAGATAGCCGTACCCAGTGAAAAACCCGAACACCCCGTCGCCCAGATAAAGCGCGCCGAAGATCACCAGGAATATCTTGGCCGCCCGGTGGCTGGTCAGCGCTGCCGCCAGTGCCCAGATAGCCGAAGCCACGTGCAGCGCGTCGTCAAACAGATCCAGCGCAAAGATCCCAAATGCCAGCCCCTGATCATCGGTCAGCCCCGGAATATAGTTGAGCGAGGCGGCGATCATCAGCGCCACGAAATACCCCAGTGAAATTTTCTGCAAAATGCTCATATCGCGCCCAGATACGTGTCCCAAAGATTGTTGCGGAAGGTCAGGCTCGGGTCCAGCGCGCGTTTCGCGGCGGCGAACTCGGGCGCGCGCGGATAGGCGCGGATCAGTTGCTCGGTCGTCGCATGGGGCCTGTATGGCAGGTAATAAGTGCCGCCGATATCGGTGATCCCGTCGATCAGTTCGCGGGTCATGCGGGCCATGTCGACCTCGGCCCGGACGGTCATTTCCTGACTGAACGACATAACCGCTGCGATCCGCGGCACCGACGCATAGGCCAGCCAACTGTCGGGGTCGGCGGCGATGAACCGCAAGGTGACATTCAGGAATTCCTGATAGGACGCAGGTATAACCCGCTGGCAAACATCGATGAAATCGGCAAAGCGGTCGGCGGCAACGAAATACTCGTGCAGGATATCCGTGCGTTGCGGGTCGCGGTCATCCAGCGTGATCACCGGCTCGTTGATCAGCGAATTGCGTGTTGCCGCGCCCCCGGCCAGTCGCGGCCCGACATCGGTTTCCGTCCACCAGCGCAGCCGCTTGATCCGTTCGTTGCCCAGCTGCGCCCGGTAGACATACCTTGCCATTTTCGAAGCAAACCCCGAGCCGCTGGCGGCTGGCAGATCATCCTGATCTTCGGTTGCACGGTAGGTGATCATCAGCGCATGCTTAAAGAAATTCGCGCGGTCCACATTCAGCCTGCCATAGGCCATTGTCACGGACCCATCGGCCAGCGTATCCATGAACCGCGTGCCGAATTCAGCGGCAGGCATCTCTTCGAAATCAGGTTTCAGCCTTGTGTTCGGGGCCATCTCGACCACCATCGAAGTGATCGCCCCGGTTAGCCCGTACCCGCCCATCGTCATGCCGAACAGTTCGGTATTTTCAGTCCGTGAACAGGTCACCAGATCGCCCGAAGGCAGCACCATCTCAAAGCTACGCACCGTGGCACCCATCGGCCCCAGCCGGACCGGCCAGCCATGGGCGTTAACACAGAAGGTCGCCGCCACGCCAAAATCATTGTTTGATTGCATAACCTTAGGCCCAAATCCCAGCGGATCAAGCGCCGCGAGAACCTGGCTCCAGCGGGCGCCGGCATGCACCCGGAAGGTACCGTTTGCCGTGTCCGGCTCGATCCAACCATTGTCATAGGTGACCGCATAACCTTGACGGGGAATCGCCTGCCCGCCCATCGAGTGCCGCGCCGCACCGACGTTGAATGGCAGCCCGTTGGCTCGGGCATCACTTAGCTCGGCACGGATCGCGGCGACCAGCGCATCGCCGGGGTCCTGGTTCAGGATTGCATGTCTGAAAATCGGTGTTTCGCTGAGCCCACTGGCGTCGTTCATTGTAGTGGCGGCCCCAGTGGGCTCCAGCGATCTGGTCCCATCCAGAATGGGTTTGGCGGGGGTGAAATGCCGGGTCGCCCACCCGCCAATCACCGCCCCGCCGCCCAAGAGCAAAGTACGTCGGGAGATACTATTCATCATACTAAAATTTGCCCCTAAAATCAGTTTTCAATATTTTGGAAAAAATAGATAGGTCTGGAAATCCTGACCTTGTGCAACTATGGCACGAGTGCATCACCGCAGTTCTTTCCGTATCATCAGCTTCAGCCCCGACCAGGTGTCATCGACGGCGCAGACCTTTACATCCACCAGCCCCAGGGACAGCGCAATGTTGCGGATCACATCCTCGGTCAGGTCCGTGGGTTGTTTCGAGGCTTTCTTGGGCCAGCTGACCCAGATCATCCCGTTCCGTGCCATCAATGGCAGCGCTGCTTGTAGGTGACTTTCCACATCAACCCGCCGGTTACTGAAGATGTGGATAAAATCCGCGCCCGCCGCCAGCGTCTTTCGAAACACAAGATCGGGCGCCTCCGGCCCCAGCAGATCGGTATACCTGTCCGGAGCATCCAACAGCACGGCGTTCTGGCCGGCTTTCAGCCCTAGCTTGGCATGCAGCGGACGGCCCGAATACCCTGCCATTTAGTCACCCAGCTTGACGTGCACCTCGTCCAGATCGATCTCGCCAATGGGCATCTTGTTGGACGGGTCCTGAAAATCATATTTGAAAAGCTCGAAATCGCGTTTGTAGATTTCGTAGACCAAATGCATCGACAGATCGTCGAAATAATCTTCGACCGGGTGCGCACGCTTCGGGCCGTGACCTTCGGATTCGTTAAACCGCGGTATCTTCTTGATGTTCACCTTCTTCGGCGTCTTGATGGATTTCAGAACCTCGGCCATGCCGTCGTTGAATTTCTCGGTCCAGAAAATCTTGTCATAGGTACCGCCGTTTACGATGAAGGTCGACACATGGCCCGACTGTGCCGACCAGTGAATATCCGGCTCCATCGGGCGGCGCCAGCGGATGGTATCGCGGGCAAAAAGCAGGAACCGGCGGAAGCTTTTGATCTGGTCGAACTCCTGCTTGCCGTCATCACCACCGACCTCGATCCCGTATTTCTGCACCAGGAGAGGCACGAGCTTGCCACGATAGCGTTTGCCATTGCGCTGAATGCCACAAATCTTGTCGAAAAAACTACTCAGAATACGTGTGTAAGGGTTACGCACGCAGGTGAAGGCATAGGATTGGTGCGCAGTTACGTTGGCCGAGATCGTCGGCTGACTGTCTTCGCGCGCCCATTTGTGCAAGCCATCGGTGGCGTCGTGGATGTCGCCATCGAAAAATTCGCCGTGATCTGAATAATACATAATCTGACCAATAGTCGAGCAGGCGCATTTCGGCACCACGCGATAGACCACACTTTCACTTTCGGTCATCCAGGTGCCGGGAAACCCCATTCTGCCGCCTCCACGCTCGATCTGCCCGCTTTTTGAGAGCTTTATGGTTTTTAACCCGTTAAAAAATTCAAAGAAAGCCTGTTTATTCAAGGCTTGTTCATGCGTATCAATGTAAACAATCGACGCAGCATCGGGTAGATCGTTTCCAGAATGGCTAAAATCGCCTTTATTCTTCTGTGCCACAAGGATCCGGATGCGATCATTGGTCAGGCCGAGATGCTGACTGCGGCGGGCGATTACATGTCGATCCATTTCGATGCTCGCGCCAAACCTGAAAATTACCGCAAGATCCGCGAAGCGCTTGACGAAAATCCTAACGTCACATTCGCAAAAAAACGGGTCAAATGTGGCTGGGGGGAATGGTCACTGGTGCAGGCAACGCTGAACGCGATAGATGCCGCAGCCACGACCTTTCCGCGCGCCACGCATTTCTACATGCTCTCGGGTGATTGTGCGGCGATCAAATCCGCGAAATACGCGCATGATTTCCTGGATGCGCGGGACATGGATTACATTGAAAGCTTCGATTATTTCGAAAGCGATTGGATCAAGACCGGCATGAAGGAAGAGCGGCTGATCTACCGCCACTACTTCAATGAACGCAAAAACAAGCGCCTGTTTTACACCAGCGTCAATCTACAACGAAAACTGGGCCTGACCCGCGAGATTCCGAACGACATTCAGATTCAGATCGGCAGCCAATGGTGGTGCCTGCGTCGGCGCACCGTTGAATGGATTTTGGATTTCACCCGTCAGCGCAAGGACGTGATGCGGTTTTTCCGCTCGACCTGGATCCCGGATGAGACTTTCTTTCAAACCCTTGTGCGCCATGTCGTGCCCGAGGCCGAAATCGAAACCCGCACCCTGACCTTCCTGATGTTCACCGATTACGGGATGCCGGTTACATTCTACAACGATCACTACGATCTGTTGCTTTCCCAGGATTTCCTTTTTGCCCGCAAGATCAGCCCCGAAGCGCTGGAACTCAAGGAACGGCTGGGCGCGCTTTATGCCGACGATGACGCACAGTTCCAGATCTCTAACGAGGGGCGCAGCCTGTTCAAGTTCCTGTCGGGGCGCGGCCGGATCGGACGGCGCTTTGCCAGCCGCTTCTGGGAGACCGAAAGCACGCTGGGGCGCGAGCGCGAACTAATGATCGTGATCTGCAAAAAATGGCACGTCGCCAAGCGCCTGCTGGACCGCATCCGCCAGATCACCAATGTGCCGGCGATCGAATATCTCTTTAATGAAGAGGATACCGCCCTGCCCGATCTGGGCGGCATTCAGGCGACGCTGGGCAAGCGTACCCGCCACCGTCGCGCGCTGATGCGGATGCTGTTTGACTATTACGAGACGGATCGCCTGATCGTCTGCATTGATCCCGGCAATTTGGATCTGTTGCAGGATTTCTGCGGCGACCGCTCCACCACCAAGCTCTTGGAGGTGCAATGCGACTTCACCGACAGTTATCTGATAGGCCACGCCATGCGCGTGGGGCTGGCGGGCGAACAGACACCTGCGGAAACGCTGGAGCGACTATTGCCCACGATCCGCGGCGACATGACATTCGAAAGCGACCGGATCAGGGATGCCGAATTTGAAAACCACATGGTGATGCGGCAATCTGCGGATCGCGACCAGAATGCCAATCTGCTGGCGCGTTTCCTTGATCTTCCCGCCGAGAAGACGCAAGAGATTGTCGAACAGGACTATCTATTTGCCGATTAAGGATGTGCCCCATGCCCTACAACTATGATGACCAGAATATCTTTGCCAAAATCCTGCGCGGTGAAATCCCCAACGACACAGTGCTGGAGACCGAACACACATTAGCTTTCAACGACATCCAACCTCAGGCCCCCGTGCATGTGCTGGTTATTCCGAAAGGGCCTTATGTCTGCCACGACCATTTCGCCCTTAATGCCAGCGATGCCGAGATTGCTGATTTCACCCGTGCGGTTGGCAAAATCTGCCAGATGAACAGCATCCAGCCGGGTGAGGGTGGCGAGGGTTACCGCACCATCGCAAACGCTGGTTCGGACGGCGTACAAGAGGTGCCGCATTTCCACATGCATATCCTTGGCGGTCGCCCATTGGGTCGGATGCTTTCAAAATAGCGAATGACCACGACGCATGAAGTTTCTGTTTGTCGCATTGGTCGATGCGCAGACCAAAATTTCGATCCGAAATACGAATTGAGTGCTAGCTTTGCTTTGGCGGCCCGATTTGCAGCCCTACCAATTCAAACCAAAATCTCTCACCCATGAAAACTACAGTTGAGGAAACACGCTCGTCTTTTTGACCACACCATAAACAAAGCTTGTATCAATCGACCCGACACCACCAATGGAGTGGATGCGCCTACGAATAAAATTCTCGTAGGCATCCAATCCCGACACCATCACTTTTAGGAAGTAGTCGGTGCCACCGGTCAGCATGTAGCATTCCAGTACCTCTTCCATCCGTCCGACCTGTTGCTCAAATTGCTTCACTGTCTCTTCGTTGTGCCGTTCCAGACGAACCTGCACGAAGGCAGTGATCGGCAATCCGTAGACGGCTGGATCAACATCCGCGCTGAAACCGACGATCGCACCGGAAGATTCCAGATTGCGCAAACGGCGCAGGCAGGGTGATGGTGACAGGTTTACACGCTCTGCAAGATCCTGGTTCGTCATCCGGCCTTCTTGTTGAAGAGCACGTATGATTTGGCGATCTTTTCTGTCCATTCGTATCTCTCTGGCATTTTATGCCAATATTCTTACTAATGTTAGCATAAAAGGCAATATACCACCTCGTGACCTGTGCCATGATTCCCGAAAATCATTCACAGGAGTTTGCCGCCTCATGACCCAAGGTTTCGCCACCCGCGCCATCCACCACGCCTATAACCCGCAGGAAAACGAAGGTGCCCTGACGCCTCCCTTGCATCTGACGTCAACCTTCGCATTTGAAAGCGCCGAGGCTGGCGGGGAGATGTTTGCGGGTGAACGACCCGGCCATTTCTATTCCCGGATATCAAACCCCACTTGCGATCTTCTTGAGAAGCGTATCGCCACCCTGGAAGGCGCCGAAGCAGGGCTTGCTTTGTCCTCTGGCATGGGTGCCATCACAGCGACCCTATGGACGTTACTCAGCCCCGGTGATGAGGTGATCGTCGACAGAACGCTTTATGGCTGCACTTTTACCTTTCTTCAGCACGGGCTGGCGAAATGGGGGGTAAAGGTGACCCATGTGGATTTGACGAATCCCGACAACCTTAGGGATGCAATCACCGGAACGACCCGTGTCATCTATTTTGAAACCCCAGCAAACCCGAATATGCGGCTTGTGGACATCGCCGCCATTTCCGAGATTGCACATGACATGGGTGCGACGGTTGTCGTGGATAACACCTATGCCACACCGTACCTGACCCGGCCGATTGCATTAGGGGCGGATATCGTTGTTCACTCCGCCACCAAGTATCTTGGCGGCCATGGTGATGTGGTGGCTGGTCTGGTGGTCGGCAGTACAGAAAAGATTACAGAAATACGTCTGATCGGCATGAAGGATCTGACCGGGGCAGTGATGGCGCCGTTCAATGCGATGCTGATCTTGCGGGGACTGAAAACCTTGGCGCTCCGTGTCGATCGTCACTGTGCCTCAGCCCAGATCGTTGCTGAATGGCTTGAAAAGCAGCAGGGTGTCGGCAAGGTATTTTATCCAGGTCTGGATAGTTTTGAACAACATGATGTTGCCAAGTCTCAAATGGATCAGCCCGGCGCTATGATTGCCTTCGAACTTGATGGCGGTTTTGAAGCAGGCCGCGCGATGATGAACCGGCTGAGCATGATCCAACGCGCTGTCTCACTTGGTGATGCGGAAACGCTGATCCAACACCCAGCCTCTATGACCCATTCGGTCTACACGCCTGAAGAACGCGCTGCGCATGACATCAGCGATGGCCTCATTCGTCTCTCGGTCGGGCTGGAAGAAGTAGACGACATCATCGCGGACCTGCAACAAGCGCTGCCAGCACCCGCCCGCATGGCTGCCGAGTAAGGGAGCAAGACCATGAGTGACAAAACCCACCTGAAGACCATCGAGCAGCGGCTTTTATGGCTTTCTCACTGGATGGTCCATCATGCGAACCATATTCGCCCCAAGGAAGACGGGATTAAAATCGGCGGTCATCAGGCCAGCTCAGCCTCGATAGTGTCGATCATGACTGCGCTCTACTTCTCGGCGCTCAGGCCCGAGGACCGTGTTGCGGTGAAGCCCCATGCCAGTCCGATTTTTCACGCGATACAATATCTCATGGGTAATCAGACCCGCGAGAAGATGGAGAATTTCCGTGGTTTTGGCGGCGTGCAGAGCTATCCCAGCCGAACCAAGGATATTGACGATGTAGATTTCTCCACCGGCTCGGTTGGACTTGGCGTGGCGATCACATCATTTGCGTCCATGATGCAGGATTACATTCAGGCGAAACCCTGGGGGCAGGACGTGCCCATGGGACGGATGGTTGCGTTGGTCGGTGATGCTGAACTGGACGAGGGCAATATCTACGAATGCCTTCAGGAAGGTTGGAAAAACGACCTGCGCAACACCTGGTGGATCATCGACTACAACCGCCAATCCCTTGACGGGATAGTCCGCGAAGGTTTGTTCTCGCGGCTGGAAAAAATCTTTGATGCGTTTGGGTGGGATGTGGTGCGCGTGAAGTACGGCGCGCTTCAGCAGGCAGCGTTTCAGGAACCGGGCGGCGAAAAGCTGCGCGCGTGGATCGACGCCTGCCCAAACCAGGAATATTCCGCACTGACCTTTATGGGCGGTGCTATCTGGCGCAAAAGGCTGCTTGATGACCTTGGGGATCAGGGCGAGGCGAGCGCACTCATTGAACGGCGCAGTGATGCGGAATTGGCCGCGCTGATGGAAAATCTCGGCGGCAATTGCGTACAGACGATGGCCGACACCTTTGCCGCCATAGCACACGACCGCCCCACCTGCTTTCTTGCCTATACGATCAAAGGATGGGGAACACCCATCGCTGGTCACAAGGACAACCACGGCGGATTAATGAACAAAGCCCAAATGGCCAAATGGCAGCAACATATGGGTGTGGCCGAAGGCACGGAATGGGATATGTTTGCAACGGTCAAGGACATCCCCGGGTTGCAGAATTTTCTTGGCAAGGTGCCTTTCTTTGCCAATGGCCCGCGCCGGTTCAGCGACACAAAATTGCCCGTGCCAGCCATTGCCATAGACACGGATCGAGAGATTTCGACCCAGATGGCCTTTGGGAAAATCCTTGACACATTGTCAAAAGGTAACACCCCTTTGGCGGAGCGTATCCTGACCACCTCTCCCGACGTGACCGGTACGACCAATCTAGGGCCTTGGGTGAATAGACGGAAGCTATTTGCCCGCGAGGCACAGGCTGACGTTTTCATCGAACATCGCATCCCGTCCACCGCTAAGTGGGAGTTTGCACCTGAAGGTCAGCATTTGGAACTCGGCATTGCCGAGATGAACCTTTTTCTGCTGCTGGCTTCAGCGGGGCTGTCACATAGCCTGTTTGGCAAGCGCGTGATCCCGATTGGAACGGTTTACGATCCGTTTGTGTGCAGGGGCCTCGATGCCCTGAACTATGCTTGCTATCAGGATGCGCGGTTCATGATCGTCGGCACTCCCTCGGGGCTGACATTGGCGCCCGAGGGTGGTGCACATCAATCCATCGGCACCCCGTTGATTGGCATGGCGCAGGATGGGCTGGCATCGTTCGAGCCCGCCTTTGCCGATGAGCTTACCGTGATAATGGAATGGGCGTTTGATTACATGCAGCGCGATGGCGAGGATGACCCGGATGAGCGCACCTGGCTGCGTGACGAAACCGGCGGCAGTGTCTATCTGCGTCTCACGACCAACCCGATTGAACAACCCGGCAAGCGCGTTGATGACACCTTCAGGCAAGGCGCCATCGACGGGGCCTATTGGCTGCGGCAGCCGGGTCCGAATTGCGACGTGGTCATCGCCTATCAGGGTGCGGTCGCACCCGAGGCGATCAAGGCGGCTGGTGCGTTGGCAGATGCGCGTCGCGATATCGGTGTGCTGGCCATCACCTCGGCCGATCGCCTGAACGCGGGTTGGTCGGCGGCGCAACGCACCCGTGCGCGCGGCAATGAACACGCCACCTCCCATATCGAACGTTTGTTGGGCGTGCTGCCTGCCCACTGCAAGATCATTACTGTGATAGATGGTCATCCGGCGACTTTATCATGGATTGGCAGCGTTGCCGGCCATCAGACAATTCCTCTTGGTGTCGAGCATTACGGTCAGGCCGGCACCATCGGCGACCTTTATCGCCACTACGGGATTGATGCAAAAGCGATCGTCGACAAGGTACATGGCCTAACGATCGGAAGACCCCGGCGATCAGCCTCGACTACTACCTTGTCAGCCTAGCGACACATCACAACCAAAAACCGGGGCTATGATCGTTCACAAGGCATATCTAAATCGCTGGTCTGACCAACATGTCGCCGCAGGATTTTTCGAGCCAGCTCGGAGGCTTCGGTCCTAATTGATCGTAGTTTCCAGGCCTTCGGGTTTTCCTGTGACCACAAAGGTCAGGCTGTCAGGATCCAGCAATTCCTTTGCGACGCGATTGATATCCTCCAGCGTGACGGCATTAACTTTGTCATTGCGCCTGGCGATGTAATCGGTCGGCAGACCTTCCATCTGCATCCCTACAGCGATGTTTGCAATCGGACCGTTGCCGTCAAACCGCAAGGGATAAGCACCGGTCAGATAAGTCTTAGCGTCGTTCAACTCAGCCTCGGTCACACCATCTTCTCGGATACGCTCCCACTCGGCGCGTATCACCTCAATTGCTTCGGCTACGCGATCATTGGCAGACGAAACTGACCCCATCCAGACCTGCGCGCTATCCATGTCCAAAAGGTAGGAGTAAACACCATAGGTCAGTCCGCGTTTCTCGCGCACTTCGGTCATCAGACGGCTTTCGAACCCACCGCCCCCAAGAATGTGGTTGAGGATATAGGCGGCAAAGAAATCATCATCATCACGGTCAATTCCAGGCTGTGCAAAGGTCGCTACCGACTGCGGCGTGTCAAAATCCACCACCTTTATACCACCCGGTAGATTGGTTTCGGCATAGCCAGGCATCGGCGCGCCCTCGGCAGGCAACCCTCCCAGCAGATCGTCCAGTAGAACTGTCAATTCCCCAGCGGTAATATCGCCGACGGCACTTACATAGACCCGGTCCAACGCCAGCGCATTCTGGTGCGCCGCAATGATATCTTCGCGGGTCAGGGCAGCCACGCTTTCCAGCGTGCCATTGCGCGACGAGCCATAAGGATGATCACCATAGACCAGCGTATCGAAGGCACGAGCAGAGATGTCGCGCGGATCTTTCAGGTCGGACTGGATGATCGAAATCACTTGCCCCCGCACCCGATCCAAATCCGCCTGTTCAAAGCGCGGTTGTATCAGGCTGGCCCGCAACAGTGCTGCTGCCTCATCGCGGTTTTCGCTCAGCATCTTGGCCGAGACCGACACCACGTCGTCGCCGGTATCATATTTGAAAGATGCCGCCAGCCCTTCGACAGCACGGGCAAAGCCGCGCGAATCCAATCCGTCAGAGCCTTCTTCAAGCAGGGCCATCATCAGGTTGGTCGCCCCGCGCTTGCCCGGTAGATCCAGCGCAGCACCACCGCGAAAACGCAGTTCAAGTGCCACGAAAGGGATCGAATGATCCTCAACCAGCCAAGTATTAATACCGCCCGGCGTCGTCAGTTCCTGTATCTCGACCTCTGCACTGGCTGGCAGGGCCGCGAACAACGCAACAAAGGCGAAAACAAAACGGATCATTGGGTCACCTCCGGGGCGCGCAGCCATCCAGTGACGGCATTCTTGCGGTTAAACACATTCTCGGCCGCTGTCATGATGTCCTCGGCCGTGACCGCATCCAAAATATCAGGCCAGGCCTGCACATCCTCGATCGTCAACCCTTGCGACAACGCCCGGCCATAGCGATTGGCAAGTGAGCCGACATTGTCTCGCTCATAAATCTGGGAGGCCCGAATCTGCATCTTGATGCGCTCCAATTGCTCGGCATCAATCCCATCCTTCATAAAATCGGCAACGACCTGATCCATCGCCGCCTCTGCATCTGCCAGCGAAACACCCGCAGCCGGGACAACGAAAAGATTGAAAGTCGTATCATCCAGTGAAGACCCACTATACCAAGCGCCGGATTGCACGGCGGTCTGGGTGTCGAATTGTAGCTTCTCGGCAAAGACCGAGGTCGTACCGCCACCCAAAACCTCCGACAATATGGTCAGGGCTGCGGCCTCTTCTTGCGCACCGCTATCGCGTTCCGGTGCCAGATAGGAACGGCTCACATAAGGCTGTGCAACGCGTGGATCTTCAAACACCAACCGACGCTCAGCCATCTGCTGCGGTTCCTGAGCGCGCAGACGTTCGGGCAGCGCAGGATTGGCCGGAATCACGCCATAATAGGTCTCCGCCAGCGCACGTACATTCTCTGGTTCAACGTCACCAGCCACAACCAATATCGTGTTGTTGGGTGAATAATAAGTACCATAGAAGGATAGCGCATCCTCCAGCGTCAGTTCCGGCATTTCATGCCGCCAGCCGATGATGGGAACCCCGTAGCGGTGATTGAGGTACTGTGCCGCGTTCTTTTGCTCACTGAACAGGGCCGACGGGTTGTTTTCGACCCGCTGGTTGCGCTCTTCGATGATCACGTCGCGCTCGGTCAGGATCTCTTCTTCACCCAGCTGGATGTTTTTCATCCGGTCACTTTCCATGCGCATCATCAGCTCTAGCCGATCGGCGGCAACCCGCTGGAAATAGGCAGTGTAATCATAGCTGGTGAAGGCGTTATCAGTACCGCCATTGCGTGCCACGGTGGCGGAAAACTCGCCCGGTTCCAGCGTTTTTGTGCCCTTGAACAGAAGATGCTCCAGGAAATGCGCAACCCCCGACGCGCCCGGCGGTTCATCCGCCGAGCCTGCGCGATACCACAGCATGTGCACGACCACGGGCGCGCGGTGATCCTCGATCACAACCACCTGCATCCCGTTATCCAGATTGAAACTGCTGACCTGATCGTCTGCCGCTGCGGGCAGGGCCATTGCGATAAAGGCAAAAGCGGCAATTAATCTGCGCATCAAGAACGTCTCCCTTTGGCCCGGATGCCGGGCAGTGAGATAAAAGATACGGGTCCGCCGCCCCGGTTCAAGGTCCGGACAAGCAAACCTGACAGATATGTGAGGTCAACCGTCTACTCTTCGGGCGGAGCCGACGGCACCGTGATGCCCGCCCGGCGCAGGCGCCGGAACTCGGCATCGCCGTTAAGCCACTGGCGTTTATAGGCATTGGTGTAGTCGTCAATCGGACCGATATTGAAGATATTGACCCGCCCGTGACGGCGACGCACCTCTTTGTCCTCGGCGCGCAATGTCTCTCGGATGCCAGCTTTGACACCGTAGCGACCGGTGTGGCGCACCAGACCAGCATCCGCCGCCGGAATACCAGCGGTGGCCAGTGCCGCCGCATTGCCGCCAAGCGCCGCAGCACTATCAGCCAGAGGGTTCTGGTCGGTCAGGTTGGACCCACCCGGCGTCGGCGTGGGCAGCGCGGCATAGCTTTCCGGTGCCTGCAATGGCTTGCCCGGGATGATGGTAAACTCATCCGGCCCATCCCCGGTCTTCTTGATCCGTGTCAGCGGCTTGTCTTTGTTGCCACAGGCCGAAACAAGGCCCAGCATCAGAAACACCATCAATACGCGCGACCAGCTCATCGCCACTCTCCTGCAACATCTCGGGTTGGTTTATCGCATAGCTTTGCCAAGGTCACGAGGGCTTTTTATCCGAGGTGAACAGGATCAGACCAAAGGCGCCGGCAAAGACCGCGATATCGGCCACATTGAAGGCATATGGGTTGTCGAATCCGCAGCAGGACATGTTCAGGAAATCCGCGACGGCACCGTACAATAGCCGGTCGATCACATTGCCCAAAGCCCCCCCCACCAGCACCCCTGCCGAGATTTTCTGCCAGCGGTTAGGCACGATGCGCGACACCCACCAGAGCACCCCGACGGTGATGGCCAATGCGACAATGATCAAAATCCAGCGTGTTAGTGGGCTATCTTGTGAAAAGAGGCCAAAATTGATGCCATAGTTCCACGCCATACGAAAGTTGAGGATCGGCGGCCAGACGTCGATCCGGCCCAGTTCCTTCAGGTTCATCGCGTGGACAACAAGGTACTTGCTCATCTGGTCCAGCAGGAACGTCAACGTAGCGACCGCGATTATAGTGCGCATGAACGGACTGCCCTTAATGCCGGAAATGACGCATGCCGGTCAGCACCACGGCCAGCCCTGCCTCATCGGCGGCAGCGATCACCTCGTCATCACGCATCGACCCGCCTGGATGGATTACGGCGGTGGCTCCGGCTTCTGCGGCAGTCAGCAGACCATCGGCAAAGGGAAAGAACGCGTCCGAAGCCACGACGCTGCCTCGGGTCAGCGGCGTGGGCAGCCCCAATGTCTCGGCCATGTCCTGCGCCTTGCGCGCCGCAATCCGGCAACTGTCAACGCGGCTCATCTGCCCCGCGCCGACACCCACGGTGGCGCCGTCCTTGACATAAACGATAGCGTTGGATTTCACGTGTTTCGCGACCTTCCAGGCAAACAGCATATCCGCCATCTCCTGATCCGTCGGTGCGCGTTTGGTCACGACCTTCAGGTTCGAGGCGTCAATATGACCATTATCCTTGTCCTGCACCAGATACCCGCCCGACACCTGCTTGAGCATCATCGCGGCCGTGCGCGGGTCGGCCAGGCCATCTGTCGTAAGCAGGCGCAGGTTTTTCTTGGCCTCAAAGATCTTGCGCGCATCATCATCAGCGCCCGGCGCGATCACCACCTCGGTGAAGATCTGGCTGATCTCTTCGGCGGTGACCCCGTCCAGCGGCTGATTGAGCGCGATGATCCCGCCAAAGGCCGACGTGCGGTCGCAATCAAAAGCGCTGGTGTAGGCCGCTTTCAGAGTGTCCGCCCGGGCCACGCCGCACGGGTTGGCATGTTTGATGATCGCACAGGCCGGGCCCTGCGCCGGGTCGAACTCACTGACCAGTTCAAAGGCCGCATCGGTGTCGTTGATATTGTTATAACTCAACTCCTTGCCCTGCAGCTGCATGGCGGTGGCCACGCCGGGCCGGTTAGAGCCATCGGTATAGAAGGCCGCGCTCTGGTGCGGGTTTTCGCCATATCGCAAGGTCTGCGCCAGTGTCCCGGCCACGGCGCGGCGGCGCGGGGTTTCGACATTGATCGCTTCGGCCATCCAGGATGAAACGGCTGCGTCATAGGCCCCAGTCCGGGCATAGGCCGTCTGTGCCAGATGCTGGCGAAACCCAAGCGTGGTCTGCCCGCCATTTGCATCAAGCTCGGCCAGCAAGGGCTCGTAATCCGCAACGTCGACCACGACATTCACAAAGGCGTGGTTCTTGGCCGCCGCCCGGATCATCGCCGGGCCGCCAATGTCGATATTCTCGATGCAGGTATCATAATCGGCGCCCTTGGCGACGGTTTCCTCGAACGGGTAGAGGTTCACGACAAGCAGGTCAATCACCCCGATGCCATGTGTCTCCATCGCTGCCTGATGGTCGGCATTGTCGCGCAACGCAAGCAACCCGCCATGTACCATCGGGTGAAGGGTCTTGACGCGGCCATCCATCATCTCGGGGAAACCTGTCACTTCCGCGACGTCGCGTACATCCAGCCCGGCCTCGCGCAGCGCCTTCGCGGTGCCGCCGGTCGACAACAACTCGACCCCGCGATCAGCCAGCGCCTTACCCAGCTCAATCAGGCCGGTCTTGTCAGATACAGAAAGAAGCGCGCGGCGCAGGGGGGTGAGGTCGGTCATTTTGGCAGCTATCCCGTGGTCGTTTGACGTTGTTGATCAGTCTTCGGCCACCGGTTCAAGCGCTTCGCGTTTCAGATCACGGATGCTGATCGGAGTGTCCTGCGCCTTGGACAGTGACCATCTGGTGCGGGTCGCATACTCCATTGCGACAGAAGATAGAACAATCTGTTTGGTCGCACGTGGCTTGAGGCGTGTTTTTTCCAGATAAACACTTGGGTCGAGCGATACATTCATCGGCCCATCCGTGCGGAAAATCCACATTTCTCCCGATTTCAACGCCATTGATACCGCCGTCCCACCCAGATCAACCGCCGTATCGACATCCGGGTGCAAATGGAACCGAACCTCGTAGGGAATGCCCTGCAAGGCCCGCGCTTCCATCACCTTGTCGAACTGGCGCTGTTGCCCCTCGTTAAGCGCGATCAGCATATCTTCTCCGGCGATGCCCCTGCCATCAAAGGTCATTTCCACCTTGCGCACATGGGTCAGCCCGTGGGTCTGCGCGTAGCCATCATGCGCTCCTTCGAATCGCAACCCGTCCGGTGCCTGGCTCATCTTCACCGGTACGTCCTTGGGGGTGTCCGTCAGCCATTCCTTGCTCAGGCTGCCAGTACCCAGTCGCGCGCTAGACCGGCTGGCCAGTACCAACGTCGAATGCGATGGCGTCGCCCGGCCTGCACGTCGCCAATCTCGACCGAAACTCGCACCCGAACCGCAATTCACGATCAAGGGCCGCCGTCCCGAGGTGAGCTCGAACGCCAAGGTCGACGCGTGCCCGTTGGCCGAAGCCTTGCCCGTGGGCGGTGGGGCCGCATCAATGATTACGCTGGTACGCCCCGCACTCAGCCGCGCATAACCCATCGACAATCCATCAGCCTGGCGTGTCTTGATCCCGCTAGAGGCCAACGCGTTGTCCAATCGCCCTTCAAGACCCCGACCGCCGCCATGAAACCGCGCCAAACCGCCATCTGAATGGCGCAAAGTCCGCAAGGTTGGGGCAATCCGCTCGATCGCCTGCCAATGTTCACGGCTGGGCGTCCGACCGGATTCCGTCAGCGCCACAGCCGCCCAGTTAAGCAGGGTGAAAACTTCCAGCAGGTCCTCGGGGTTGCGCGTGGGCAAACCCCCTTCAAGCCCGATCTGGCTATCGCATTCCTGTGCCAAGGCCTTGATCGCAGGCTCGACATGCGCCTCCATCCCCTCAAGGGACAGACCCGCATAAATCAGCCCGGTCAGCGCCTCAAACCGCGCAAGGCCGGGCCGCGAGGCCCGCCACCTGCGGCCCAGAAAGATCGTTTGCTGCGCCAATGACCGGTAGAAAGGCCCCGTCACCGCGGCATCGTTACGCCCCAACATCACGAAAAGCGCATGGTTGATCCACCGAATCAGACGCCGCCCTGTCAATTCTGGCGTCCAGCCGGGGCCGCTGCCCTTACCGTACCGTTTGATCCATCCGCTCAACCAGTCCTGCGCCCGTTGCCGCGCCGGGGCATCGCCGGCCGCCGCCAGATCATCCAGCCAGACAAAGCCGTGCAATTCCTCGGTGAAGCCCGGGTCCGGGCTGGGCAGGTCCCAGATACTTGTGTCAGGCTGTTGCACCAGATGACCGGCAAAAACGAAGTTGCCCGCCGACAGCTGCCGACCCCGGGCGAAACTGCCAATGGTGCGTGGTTCAGGTTGCGAAACAAACGCCGTCGCCGGTTGCGCAAGCACCGCGCGCTTTGCTTGCACGCGGTCCATCATCCGCGTCCATTGGAGCGTCATATTTTCCGAGTTGAACATTGCCTTGCCTCTGAGCGCTCTTTCCGGCGCCATTTCGGGCAGTATAACGTGGTTCTTTCACAGGTCACGCAAAGAATGCTGCGGTTGAATGTTCGGCACTTACCGGCGCAGGCAGGCGATGTAAAATCCGTCCATCCCACCTTGTTCGGCCCAGTAATCCGGGCGTAGCCGTAGCCCGCCCTCTTCGGTAATCCATGCAGGATCGACACCGGGCAGGTTCAGCGCATCCGCGTCTGTGTGCAGCCCATCATGGCGGGCCAGCGCCTCATCGACCTGGCATTCGCCCTCGTCGGGCAGCAGCGAGCATGTGCAATAGACCAGCCTGCCGCCGGGCTTGAGCAGGGTCAAAGCATGGTCGATCATCCGTGCCTGAAGCGCGATTAGTTCACCGAAATCCGACCCATCCTTGGCATAGGCAAGGTCCGGATGACGTCGGATCGTGCCTGTGGCAGAACAAGGCGCATCCAGCAGTACCGCATCGTAAAACCCTTGGTGTTCCAGCGCGTCACCGACCACGCAGGTGGCCTCCAGCCCGGTCCGTTTGAGGTTTTCAGTCACCCGTTGCATCCGTCTTTCGGACAGGTCAAGCGCGGTTACGTTGGCCCCAGCAGCGGCCAGTTGCAGGGTTTTCCCTCCTGGCGCGGCGCAAAGGTCGAGGATTTTCTCACCCGGCTGCGGACGCAAAACCTGTATTGGCAGGGCCGCAGCCGCATCCTGCACCCACCAATCACCCGTCTCGAACCCCGGCAGGGCCGACACCTGACCGGCATCCATCAACCGGATCGTACCTGTGGACAAAAGCGCACCGCCGAGCTTCTCAGCCCAGCCCTCCGGCTCAACCTTGATCGTGATATCCAGCGGCGCCCCTGCAAAATGCACCTTTTCCATCATATTCACCGGGTTCGCGCCCCAAGCGGCCACCAGCGGCTCGCGCAGCCAGGTGGGCAGTCGCGGCAGGCGCAGATCGTTCCAGGGCTTGCCCGCATCTCCCGCCATCTTGCGCAGCACGGCGTTGACCAGACCCTTCAGCTTGGCATGGCGGCGGTCATTACCCAGCAGGCCAACAAGCTCGTGAACCACCCCATGCGCATCGCCGCCCATACACAGCTCGACCGTGCCCAGGCGCAGGATATTATGTACATGCAGCGCTGGCGCCTTGCGCAATTGACGGTTCAGCAGCCGATCAGCCCGGTCAAGTCCCCGCAACGTATCATTTGCCAGCCTTTGCGCGCGGGCCCGGTCGGCGGGTTCCAGACGATCCAGCTTACCACTGGCGATCAGGTCCGACATCAGCCTCCCTTCGCCCAATATCTGATCCAGCAGGTAAACCGCTGATCGGCGGGCGGTGAAGTGCGGGGCGTTCATGGGCATTTTCCTTGGCGGCGGGCTGCGCGCGGCATATATCAGGGGCACAAGACCAAAGGAACCCCGACGATGAGCGATAACGCCCACGACCTGCCCCCCGAAGCCATCCGTGCGCTGGCGGAGGCCGAAGAGCGCCGCAAGCAAGCCGAGGCGCTGGATCTGCCGAAAGAGCTGGGTGGCCGCAAAGGCCCTGAACCCGTGCGTTATGGTGATTGGGAGAAAAAGGGGATCGCGGTCGATTTCTGACGCGGAAACCCTTCAGACCAGCGACGTCACCCACAGGATCGTGGCATCCTCTTCGCTGGTCGAAGTCACGTTATGCCCCATCGTGGCATCGTAATAAGCGCTGTCGCCCCGGCGCATCTCGATCGGCTCATAGAACTCGGTATATAGCCGGATCACGCCAGTCAGCACATACAGAAACTCCTCGCCATCATGGCGCACCCAGCCATCGAATTCTTCGATACTGCGGGCGCGGATGCGGGCGCGGTACGGCAGCATCTGCTTCTTGGTCAGCATCTCACCCAGCAATTCATGCTCATAGGTGGTTGTTGCCTGATGCGCGCCTGTCCCGGCTTTCGTCACCGACATCCGGCCATTGATCTTGTCCCGCTGCGGTGGGGTGAAAAGCTGAGGAACCGAAATTTCCAACCCAACCGCCAGCTTTTTCAGCGCATCATAGGTGGGCGACATCTGCCCGTTTTCGATCTTGCTGAGGGTCGAGCGGGCCAGACCCGCCTGCGTCGCCGCCTGCTCCAGCGTCCATTTGCGTGCCTTGCGCAACTCGCGCACCCTTTCGCCCAGGTTCAGGGGCTCGGTCTCGGCCGATTTGCCGTTTTCACGGGCGATGCGGATCAGGTTGCCATGCGATTGGGTCATGGGTCCAGTTTACCGCATCGCTCGCAACACTTGCAACCAGCGGCATGGGGGCCTAAGCCATCAAAATGACCTCGCTTTTCGATCAAGGCCCGCCACCGCCCTGCCCCCAAAGTTTCAACATGGCTGCACATGTGCTGGGCCGTGCGGATACGCAGCCTGATAAGGTTGCGCTCGCGGTTCTGGGGCTGTCGGGTGCTGAACGCTGGAACTTTGGCCGGTTGAAGGCGGCCGTGCTGGGCACCGCGTCCGGGCTGCTGGAGACAGGCTTGAAACCCGGTGACATCGTGCTGATGCGGCTGGGCAACACGGTTGAATTCCCCATCGCCTACCTGGCCTGCATGGCTGTCGGGCTGGTGCCGGTGCCGACCTCGTCGCAACTGACCGAACCCGAAGTTGCGAACATTATCGACACGCTGGCCCCCGCCGCGATCCTGCTGGGCGAAGGCATCGCGTGTCCGGAAACCGAAACAGCAACCATCGACCAGCGCACGCTTGAGGCGATGCGCGATTTACCACCTGCCGCCTATCACATGGGCGATCCCGACCGGCTGGCCTATATCATCTACACTTCGGGTACCTCGGGCGTGCCGCGCGCCGTGGCCCATGCCCATCGTGCGATCTGGGCGCGGCAGATGATGTTCGACGGCTGGTATGGCCTGCGCGAGGATGACCGACTTCTGCACGCTGGCGCCTTCAACTGGACCTACACGCTGGGTACCGGGCTGATGGACCCCTGGACCAAGGGTGCCACTGCCCTGATCCCGCAGCCCGGCATCGCACCCGACCAACTGCCGCTGTTGATGAAACGCCACGATGCGACGATCTTTGCCGCAGCCCCTGGCGTGTTCCGCAAATTCCTGCGCGATGATACACCGCTCAGCCTGCCGAAACTCCGCCACGCGCTTTCCGCAGGCGAGAAGATGTCGGACCGGGTGCGCGCCAACTGGAACGCGGCCACGGGCACGAAGGTCTACGAAGCCTACGGCATGTCCGAATGTTCGACCTTCATCTCCGGCAACCCGACCCATCCCGCCGCGCCGGGCACACTGGGCCGTCCGCAGCAGGGCCGCCATGTGGCGATCATCGACGAAAACGGCCCGGTGCCGCTGGGACAGGAAGGTACGATTGCCATCCACCGTTCCGACCCCGGCCTGATGCTGGGCTACATGCACGCCGCCGAAGACACCGCCGCGCACTTTCAGGGCGACTGGTTCGTGACCGGTGATCAGGGCAGCATGGATGCCGATGGCCAAATCACCTATCTGGGCCGCGCCGATGACATGATGAACGCAGGCGGCTACCGCGTCTCCCCGCTCGAGGTCGAGGCCGCGCTCAACTCCCATCCTGGCATCACCCAGGCCGCCGTCACCGATATCGTGGTGAAAGAGGATGCCCGCCTGATCATGGCCTTCTATACCGGCCCTGAACCCCTTCCGATCGAGACGCTTCAAGCGCACACAGCCCAAAGCCTCGCGCCTTATAAATGCCCCCGTGGGTTCTTCCACGTCGACACCCTGCCGACCGGGGCAAATGGCAAACTCCTGCGGCGCAAATTGCGCCCGATTTATGAAAGCCTGCAATGATTAAGCTTGATATAATCTCCGATCCGATCTGCCCGTGGTGCTATATCGGCAAAACCCTGCTGGATCAGGCGCTGGCGCAACGCCCCGACCATCCCTTCGTGATCGAGTGGCACCCGTTTCAACTGAACCCGGACATGCCCGCCGAAGGCATGGACCGCCACGCGTATCTTGAAGGCAAGTTCGGTGGCAAGGACGGCGCGATCAAGGCTTATGCCCCGGTGCTGGAACGCGCCGAACAGGCAGGCCTCAAGATCGACTTTGCCGCGATCAAGCGCACCCCTAATACGATCAACGCTCACCGCCTGTTGCATTGGGCCGGGATCGAAGAGCGGCAGGATGCGATGGCAATGGCGCTTTTCGCCGCCTATTTCGATGAGGGTCGCGATATTGGCGACGCTGAGGTGCTGGCGGATGTGGCAGATAGCCTCGACATGGATGGCGCCATGATCCAACGCCTGCTGGAAACCACCGCCGATCTGGAAGACATCCGCGCCCGAGACACGCAGTTCCGCGAGATGGGCATCACCGGCGTGCCCACTTTCATCGTCGGTGGCCAACAAGCCGTGCCCGGTTGCCAACCCGCAGAGCTATGGCTCAAAGTGATCGACGAACTGACCGCCCCGGCAGATGGTACCAGCTAGGATCACCGCCAGCCGGGCCGCACCCGTGGCAATGCCAAACAGCTTGTCGGCCCTTAACGTGATCAACTACCGCTGCGCTGGATCACGCTGCGCAACAAGTGTCGAACAGATGCCCGAATGACAGACCGGAAAGGGACAGGAATGACCTTGCTCAGAATATTCACACTTATCACCACCCTGCCGCTGATCATCCTCTCCGGCACCATCTTCTTTCACTATGTCGAGGGTTGGGACTGGCTTGATGCCTATTTCTTCACCGTCGTGACGCTCTCGACAGTGGGCTATGGCAACCTTGTGCCAGTCACCGCATTGGGCAAGTTCGGGACAACGATCTTTATCTTCACCGGCCTGGGCGTCTTTGCCCTTACCATCCAGCAATTCGCCTCTTTCGCCGTGCGCAAACGCGAGCAGCATACCGAAAAACTGATGGGGCACATGACCACGAAATCACAACATGAAAGCCCGGCGAACACCGCCAACGCGGATGAAAGATCCACGCGTTGAAACAATCGCACCAAATGGGTCGGGTCGAGTTCGTGGCCCTGATGGCCATGCTGGGCGGGGTTGTCGCCTACTCGATTGATGCAATGCTACCTGCTTTGCCTCAGATCGGGGCGGAACTTTCGCCCGACGCGATCAACCGCGCACAACTGGTTGTCACCTCCTTCGTCTTTGGCATGGGGATTGGCACCTTCTTTGTCGGGCCGTTTTCAGATGCGTTCGGGCGCAAACCGGTTATTCTGGCGGGCGCCGCAATCTATGCGCTGGCAACCCTTCTGGCGCTGCTGGCCCCGTCATTGGAACTTCTGGTACTGGCCCGCATCTTGCAGGGCCTTGGCGTGTCGGCAGCGCGGATCGTGTCGATGGCCATCATCCGGGATCTCTATGCCGGGCGCGAAATGGCACGGCTGATGTCCTTTGTGACGATGGTGTTCACGCTTGTGCCCGCCATCGCGCCGCTGATCGGCAGCGGCATCATCGCCATTGCCGGATGGCGCGGCGTTTTTGCCAGTTTCCTGATTTTCGCGGCAATTTACAGCCTCTGGATGTCACTCCGCCTGAGGGAACCCCTGCGCCTTGAAGACCGCTGCCCGTTTCATCCAGCCTCTCTCCGGCAGGCGGTGAAAGAGGTTCTGTCTGACCGGGTGGTGCTTATGTCGATCACGGTGCAGACCCTCTGCTTCGCGGCACTTTTTGCCTCTCTCAGCTCGATCCAGCAGATCATGGGCGACAGCTATGATCGCGCCGCGCAATTCCCCTACTGGTTCGCGATGATCGCCCTGATTGCCGGGGGCGCCAGCCTGATGAATGCCGCGCTGGTGATGCACTTTGGCATGCGACAGTTGATCAGCACGGCCCTTTCTGCGCAAATCCTCCTCTGCCTGCTCGCGCTTGTCCTGTTCCAGACCAATCTGTCCTCCGGTATGGGCTTTGCTGTCTACATCGCCTGGCAGGCCAGCGTTTTCTCGATGGTGTCGCTGACCCTGGGCAACCTCACCTCCCTAGCGATGGAACCGCTGGGCCATATCGCGGGCATGGCCGCCAGCGTGATCTCTGGCCTATCGACCGTCGGTTCGGTCCTGCTGGCAGTACCCATTGGGCTAAGCTTCGACGGAACACCCCTGCCGCTGATCCTGGGTGTGCTGGGCTGCATGTGTCTTGGGCGGATACTCATGCTGCGGCTGGCTGCCCGCGAAAAACTTGCCGAGGAAGGCTAGACATTATATGTATACTATTGCATACCGACTTTCGCGAGACAGCAAACTACGCTAAGACACGCACAGCTTAAATCGGATCGAAAGGGTTCACTCATGGCCACAACTTCCAGTCCCGACATTATCTACACCAAGGTTGACGAAGCGCCGGAACTCGCAAGCGCGTCCCTGCTGCCAATCATCCAGCGCTTCGCCGCCGCCGCAGGCGTTTCGGTCGGCACCAAGGACATTTCGCTGGCCGGCCGCATCCTCGCGACTTTCCCCGAGAACCTCACCGAAGAACAGCGCATTCCCGATGACCTTGCCGAACTGGGCGAACTGGTGAAAACGCCCGAGGCGAACGTGATCAAGCTGCCCAACATCTCGGCCTCGGTGCCGCAACTGGTTGCCGCGATCCAGGAATTGCAGGGCAAGGGCTATGCGATACCGGACTATCCCGAATCCCCCGCCACCGACGCGGAAAAGCAGGTGCGCGCGCGCTATGACACGATCAAGGGCTCGGCGGTGAACCCGGTCCTGCGCGAAGGCAACTCGGATCGCCGCGCTGCCAAGGCCGTCAAGGCATTCGCCCAGGCCAATCCACACCGCATGGGGGACTGGTCCGCCGACAGCAAGACCCGCGTCGCCGCCATGTCGGGCAATGATTTCTACACCAACGAAGCCTCGGCAATCCTCGACAAGGAAGCGACCGCGAAGATCGTGCTTGAAACGGCAAATGGTGAAACCGTGCTGAAGGATGGCATCAGCTATCCCGCTGGCACCGTGGTTGATGCTACCTTCATGTCGGCCCGGGCGCTCGGCAGTTTTCTGACCGAAGAGATCGAAAAGACCAAAGCCGAGGGCGTGCTCTTTTCATTGCACATGAAGGCCACGATGATGAAGGTCTCGGACCCGATCATCTTTGGCCACGCGGTCAAGGCATGGCTCGCCCCGGTCTTCGAAAAATTCGGTGACCAGATGGCCGAACTGGGCGTGAACCCCAACTCTGGCCTGGGTGACCTGCTGGAGCGGGTGAAAGACGCGCCCGAAATCATGGCCGCCATCGACGATGTCACCAAAGAACGCCCGCCGATGTACATGGTGAACTCCGACAAGGGCATCACCAACCTGCATATACCCTCCGATGTGATCATAGACGCCTCGATGCCAGCGCTCATTCGCGCGGGCGGCAAGGGCTGGGGCCCGGATGGCAACGAAGCGGACACTGTCTGCGTCATCCCCGATAATTCCTACGCTCCGGTCTATGACGAGGCGATCAAGTTCTTCAAAGCCAATGGCAAGCTTGATCCCGCCACCGCGGGAACCGTGCAGAACCTGGGCCTGATGGCGCAGAAGGCCGAGGAATATGGCTCGCACCCGACCACGTTCGAGATCCCCGAGGACGGCACCGTCAGGATGATCCTGGACGATGGCAGCGTGCTGCATGAACACACAGTCGAAAAGGGCGACATCTGGCGCTCGGCCTCGGCCCGCAAGGCCCCGATCGAAGACTGGATCAACCTTGCGATCGAACGGCAGAAGGCGACCGGGTATCGGGCGATCTTCTGGCTGGACGGCTCGCGCGCCCACGACGCACAGCTGATCGACTACGTGGTTCCCCTGCTCGAGGCCAAAGGCGTCAGCGACAAGTTCGAAATCATGGCCCCGCGCGCAGCGACCCGTGCCTCGCTCGAAACCATCACCAAAGGCGAAAACACCATCGCGATTACCGGCAATGTCCTGCGCGACTACCTGACCGACCTTTTCCCGATCCTGGAACTGGCAACGTCGGCCAAGATGCTATCGATCGTGAAGCTGATGAAGGGCGGCGGCCTCTTTGAAACCGGCGCGGGCGGTTCGGCCCCCAAACACGTCCAGCAGCTTCACGCTGAAAACCATCTGCGATGGGACAGCTTGGGTGAATTCTGCGCCCTTGGCGAAAGTTTCAAATTCCTTGCTGACGTGCGCGGCAACGCCCGTGCGCAGGTGCTGGGCGAAGCGGTCGAGGCCGCCACCCAGGGCATCCTCGATAACGGTCGCTCCCCCAGCCGCAAGGTCGGAGAGCCGGACAACCGCGACAGCCACTACTGGTTCGCCCGCTACTGGGCCGAAGCACTGGCCGCACAGACCGACGACGCGGAACTGGCGCAGGAATTCACGCCAATCGCAGCGGCGCTGGCAGAAAACGAGGCCGCGATTACCGCTGAACTTGCGGCACCACAAGGCGCGGCTGCGGACACTGGTGGCTACTACACCGCCGATCCGGACAAGCTGTCCGCCGTCATGCGACCAAGCGCCACTCTGAACGGCATCATTGGCTAACGCGTAACGCCTTTTCATGGCGGTTAGCTTCGAACCGCCATCATAGATTTAGCCGGGCCGTGAAAATACGTGGCCCGGCTTTTTCGTTGGTTTTCCAGAAGTGATGCCCCTAAGCGAAACGCGCTAACAGCGCCAAGGGACAGATGAACCAGCAGCATTCCAGGGCGACCGGCACCGGGACAATGCGGAATAATCAAGCAAGCTGGTCGAGAACCCGGATGGCGCAGAAAATCTGCGCCATCCGGTACTTAGGCTGCGCGTCCGTGAGTGGTTTCTTGTAAGAACGCCCGCTGCTCAACACCATCCGCCGCGAACTGGCAAATGGCCCCCTGCGGCACCGCTACCCAGCCTTGAACGTCGGAAATCAACGGCTCGGACACCACCATATATCCGCCCAGACGCTCGCAATGCCGATAATAAAGTGTCGGCGCCCGGCTATCCGACGCATAGCGCACCGCATAAAGATGAGTGCCATCGCTATAAGCCACCGACAGGCGCATATGCGGTGTGGTGCCCCGCGCCTCGGAAAGGCGTTGCATTTGTAAAACGGCCTCTTCCATCGCCTCAACTGGCCGTTCATCCAGCCCCAGCCCCAATGCCATCAGAAAAATCGCTTCGCTGTCCGTGGCTCCTTTGCGGTGCGAATAAAGGTGATCCGGCACCGCCATATCGACCTGTTTGCGGATCGTCTCAAACCCGCCGACCTGGCCGTTATGCATGAAGCTCCAGCGACCAACCGCGAAAGGATGGCAATTATTGCGGCTGATGGCAGACCCGGTGGAGGCGCGCACATGCGCCAGGAACAGCCGCGATTTCACCTGCGCTGCGACCGCCGCCAGGTTGGGATCCGACCAGGCAGGATAGACATCGCGATACAACCCCGGTTCGGGCTTTTGGTCGTACCAGGCCACGCCAAAACCATCAGCATTTGTTGCCGTCTTGCATTCATCCGCCTGCTGGCTCTGCACGATCAGCGAATGGTTCGGGCGGCTGACAATCTCTTCCAGAAAAACAGGTGCGCCGACCCAGGCAGCCCAGCGACACATCTACTGGCCCCGATTATGGGTTTTGGCATACATCTCGGCGATCATCCGGCTGGCAGTCTTCTCGAACGCACAAGGGATCACCGCGTGGACCAATGCGCAAATCCCGGCGGCAAACAGCCTGAGGCCGAATTTCCCGGCAAACGCCATATGCTCAAGATAGGTTTCATCGACGCTACGGGGATGTTCCAAAAATACGCGGCTGATCATCGGTCATATCCTTTGTGTTCGCGGTGTATTCAAAAGACTATCCCGGGACAGGGTTGAAATTTTCTCAATTATTGAACAAATTTCCTTGATATTGAGATATATTCCTATGATACTTCTAATTCATGGGCGAAATTGACGATATTGACCGAAAACTGTTGACGGAGTTACAGCGCAACGCCGGTCTCCCGCTCGAAGAGTTGGGCAATCGCGTCGGCCTGTCACGCAACGCCTGCTGGCGGCGGGTACGTGCGATGGAGGCATCAGGCATCATCCGCGCCCGTGTCGCCCTGCTGGACCCGGCCAGGATCAATCTGGGGCTCGAGGTGTTCATCCAGATCAAGGCCACCGTGCATGACGCCCAATGGCTCGACAAATTCGCCCGCGCCACCCGCGCCATCCCCGAGATTACCGGCACCTATCGCATGACCGGCGACCTGGATTACCTGATCCGCGCCCGCGTGGCCGACATGGCCGATTACGACCGCCTCTATCAGACCTTGATTGCACGGGTGCCGATGGGTGATGTCTCGGCCAGCTTCGTGATGGAAGAAATCAAGGACACAACCGAATTGCCGCTACACCGCGCCGGTCAGCCATGAACCGTCTCAAACGCATCGTTCTGGCAGTGCTGATCGCCCTGCTGGTGCCATTGCTGGGCTTTCGCGGCGCGGCAATGCTGCGAGAGGACCAGACCGCGGCAGAGGCAAGACCAGACATCGGCCGAATGATCGAAACGGATCTGGGTGCGATCTATGTGCAGGAAGTCGGCCCCGTTGCCGGAACACCCCTGTTATTGGCTCATGGCACCGCCGCATGGTCGGGCCTATGGTCCGACACGGCGCAGGCCCTGGCCAACCAAGGCTACCGCGCTATCGCCTTTGACATGCCACCCTTTGGCTTCTCCGAACGGGTCGGGGATCGGGATTACAGTCGCCGGACCCAAGCCAAGCGCATCCTTTCCCTGACCGCTGCTATGCAGATCAAACCCATCCTCATCGCCCATTCCTTCGGCGCCGCCCCTGCGGCCGAAGCGTTGATGCTCGATCAATCCGCCTTTGCCGGGCTGGTACTGATCGACGGTGCCGTCGGTCTGGGCACCCACGAAAACCCGAAATCCCTGGCGCTGCCGCTGCGGCCGCGCTGGCTGCGTCAGGCTTTGATCTCGCTCACCGGGACCAATCCCCTGCTGACCAAGACCCTGTTGGCGCAATTGCTGCACAACAAAGACGCCGCCACGGCGCAGGTCGTCAACATCCTGCAACGCCCGATGGTGATCAAAGGCGCCACCGCCGCCTTCGCCGATTGGTTGCCCTCGCTTCTGGTCCCGCCGCAAAACGCACTCAGCACGCGTGCGGAGAATTACCAAACCCTCACCCTGCCCACCCGTCTGATCTGGGGTGACCGGGATACGGTGACGCCGCCCGATCAGGCCGACGCACTGGCGGCGCTGATCGACCAAGGCCCGCCGCACCTGCTGACAAATGTTGGCCACATCCCCCAGATTGAGGCCCCCGAGGCGTTTCAGGCCCTTCTGTTTTCCGTGCTTTCCGATATGAAGGCCGGGAACTGATCTGACAGGAGCACCCATGTCCTTCACCCTTGCCACCTGGAACATCAACTCGGTCCGCCTGCGCGCACCCATCGTCTGCAAATTGCTGACCGAAGAAGCGCCCGATGTGCTCTGCCTTCAGGAATGCAAATCCCCGGTCGACAAGATCCCGCTCGAAGATTTCGCGGCGCTTGGCTACAGCCACATGGTTGCCCGCGGACAAAAGGGCTATAACGGCGTCGCCATCCTGTCGCGCCTGCCGATCACCGAGGTAGGCTCAGAGGATTTCGCCAGTCTGGGCCATGCCCGCCACATCGCCGGGCAGCTGGAAAACGGTGTCACGATCCACAATTTCTATGTGCCCGCAGGTGGTGACGTGCCGGACCGCGACAAGAATGAAAAATTTGGCCAAAAGCTCGATTATCTGACCGAAATGCGCGACTGGTTCCACTCTTACAAACCACAGAAATCGGTTCTGGTCGGCGACCTCAATATCGCGCCGCGCGAAGATGATGTGTGGTCTCATAAACAACTGCTGAAAGTGGTCAGCCACACCCCCATTGAGGTCGATCATCTGGCCGAAACACAGGAGGCCGGCAACTGGGTCGATGTGACCCGCGCCGACATTCCCGAGGGGCAGCTATATAGCTGGTGGAGCTACCGCGCCCGCGACTGGGATGCCGCCGACAAGGGTCGCAGGCTGGATCACGTCTGGGCAACACCGGACATTTCCAGCGCCGCCCATTCCAGCCGTATCCTGCGCGATGCGCGCGGTTGGGAAAAACCATCAGACCACGCCCCGGTATTCGCCACATTCGACCTCTGAGAATCCGGTTGCATTACCGCTGAAGTCCAAAACAGGAAAAGCCTGGGTTTCATCCACCCTGCGATCGTGACTGCAACGGGTTCGATCCAACACCCGCGCGCCGGATGAAAATACACCATGGTTATGCTATTCTGCTGCGGCAGGGAGGCGCGTGTCATGCCAGCATCAACCACTATCCTCATCGGCACCACCAAGGGGGCATTTCTGTTATCCTCCCCAAACGGGCGGCAAGGCTGGGCCCTGAACGGACCGCTCTGCGATGGCTGGCCGATCAATCACATCATTGGCGATCCTGAAACCGGCACGATCTGGGCCGCAGGCGGTGGCGACTGGCAAGGCGCGGGTGTCTGGTCGTCCCGGGATAATGGCAACAACTGGACCCTAGCAAAATTCGCCCGGGGCGAGCTTGACGCCTGGGCTGCCGAAGACCCCGAACTTGCCAGGAATTTCGGATGGGAGCCGGTCGACGCCCCCTTCGATGGCGATCTCACGTCGCTCTGGTCGCTGCATTATGCCCATGGCACGCTTTATGCCGGGGCCAAACCCGCAGCACTTTTTGCCAGCCGCGATGGCGGCACCTCATGGGCAAGAATCGACGGGCTCAGCAACCATCCGTCCCGCGACAGCTGGAACCCCGGCGGCGCAGGGCTTGTGCTGCATACGATCGTCAGCACGCCTGAAAGCGCGGACAAACTCTGGCTCGGCATTTCAGCCGCCGGCGTATTTGCGACCGAAGACGGCGGTATCAGTTGGGAACGCCGCAACCGGCTGTCGAATGCGGACGCCTGCGCGCATCATTTTCACCCGGCGGCACCGCGCGACGGCGAAACCGGACATTGCGTGCACAACATGGTGCGCGCGGGCACCGGCGACCTACTTTACCAACAAAACCACCACGGCACCTGGCGCAGCCCCGATGGCGGGCGCAGTTGGGAAGATATCACCGAGGGCCTGCCCTCTACCTTTGGCTTTCCCATCGCCGTGCATCCACATGACCCGCAAACCCTCTGGGTGCTGCCACTCAATTCCGACAGTGATGGGCGCTATCCGCCAGAGGCCTCGGCCAAAGTCTGGAAATCCACCGATGGCGGTGCAAGCTGGACCGCCCGGCAAAACGGCCTCCCGGCCCAAAACTGCTTTTTCACGGTACTGAGACAGGCAATGGCAACCGACATGGCAACCCCTGCCGGGATATATTTTGGCACAAATACCGGATCCGTGTTTGCCAGCACAGACGAGGGGGACAACTGGGCCGAAATCGCCCGCCACCTGCCCACGATCCTGTCAATCGAGGTGTTGGAAGATAAAACCTAGGCGCGCGACATAAACCGTGGCAAATACGTGCCAATCAACGTAACGAAAAGCGCCACTGTTGCATGGTATCCCAGATACCAGACCTTCCCCGCAAACGGTTCGTAATCCGCCGAGTTGATAAAATATTGCGCCGCGTACCAGGTCACCGCCAAAGCCACCGGCAAACCCAGCATGCACAGCCAGCGCAAGGCGCGTGCCACGCCCGGCGCACGCCCTCCCAGCCAGCACAATCCCACCGTCAGCGCCACACCGATGCCCGCCCCGATCATCGTCGCCTGCACATGCCAGAACGGATGCGACAGGCCCTGGGATTTGATCACGCCGCTCAGGTGCAGAATCAGCACCAAACCAAGTGCGACCGCCAATGCGATGATGCGGATCATGGCTTTCCTCCTATCCCTTGTCGGACAAGATAATCGCCACACCGGCAATCACAATAGCACCGCCCAGCATGACCCCTGCATTCATCACCTCTCCCAGAAATACCACGCCTCCCAGCACGGCAAAGACCGGTAATAGCAGCAGAAAAGGCGCCACGTGACTGACCGGGTTGCGCCGGATCAGCGTGTACCACAGTCCGTATCCAAAGGCGGTCATCACCAGCCCGAGATAGAGAACCGTTCCCCAGACCACGAGACCCGCACTCTGGATCGCTTGCCAATGGCCATCCTCTACCACCAGTGACACGGCAAAAAGCTGCGGCGCGGCCATCACCGCGATCCAGGCGGTGACCGTCAACCCGTCGATATCCTTTAACTTGCGGATCATGGCCTGCCCGATGGCCCAGACAAACGCCCCCGAAACGACCAGAAGGACAGATCCCAGCGCCGCTGAAATTCTGGGCTCTCCGGCAATCTGGTAAACCCCGAAAAACGCCAGCCCGATCCCTGCCCATTTCCGCCAGCCGGGCTTTTCACGCAGGAAAATCGCGCCGACCAGTACCAGAAACGGGACCTCCAGCTGGACGATCAGCGCGGCGACCCCCGCATCCAACCCCTTGAGGCCGGTAAAGGTCAGGCTGTATTGCAATGCCGCCGAAATCAGCGCGATCCCGAATAGGGCGGCCAGTTGCCCACGCGGTATTCGCACGAACCAGACCAGCACCAGCGCCGTGACGGTAAATCGCAATCCCATCAGAAGGATCGGTGGGAAATGCGCTATCGCAGCCTTGGAAAAGACGATCCCGAGACCCCAGGTCAGCGCCACTCCCACACCCATGGCAATGTCGATCAGCGTCAGGCGGGTTGGGTGCAGTTTGGTCTCAAGTGACATGCCTGACACCCGATCATGCAGGGCAGAGCGCGTCTGTCCCATCCCCGACCTCTGCGTTGTCGCGAACGGCGGCGCCGCCATCCGAAGAATTCACAACGTTTGACAGTGCTTGCACGCCACACCTATCGTCATCAAAATTTAGCTGAGGGCAAAATGGATTTTGAAGCGCTCGATCCCGAAGATTGGGAACCCACCCGCAAACTGGCTCATGATCTTGTGGACGGTGCCATCGACCACACCCGCGATGTACGCGACCGGCCGATCTGGCGGGAAATGCCCGCCGACATCCGGGCACAGTTCGAAACCGTCGCCCCGCAGGAGCCTGAACCGCTGGGCGATATCCTGGGTGATGTGCGTGACACGCTCATGCAATACCCGATGGGCAATATCCACCCGCGGTTTCTGGCCTGGTACATGGGCACCAGCAATTTCACCGGCGCGCTGGCCGATTTCATCGCCGCGATTCAGGGCTCCAACCTGGGCGGCGGCAATCACGCGGCGGCGCTGATTGACCGGCAAGTGGTCGAATGGCTGCGCCAGATGATCGGCCTGCCCGCCGGGGCAAGCGGCACACTGGTCAGCGGCGGCTCGGTCGCCAACCTGATCGGGCTGACCGTGGCCCGCAACACCAAGGCCGGCATCGATTTGCGCGAACACGGGCTGGCGGCGCTGCCCGCTCCGATGCGGTTTTACGGCTCGGACCAATTGCACGGCTGCCATCAGCAGGCGATGGAGACACTGGGCCTCGGCAATCGCGCCCTGATCCGGATTGCAACCCACAATGACCTGACGATAGACATCGAGGCGCTGAAACAGGCCGTCGCGACCGATCGTGCAAATGGCATCACACCCGCCTGCGTCATCGCCACCGCCGGCACCGTCAACACCGGCGCCTTCGACGATCTGACCGCCATCGCCGATTTCTGCGCCGCCGAGGATCTGTGGTTCCACGTCGATGGCTGCATCGGCGCGCTGATCGCCATTGCGCCCGAAAACCGCTGGCGTGTCGCGGGCATTGAACGTGCAGATTCTGTAGCACTTGATCCGCATAAATGGCTCCACGCCCCGTTCGACGTCGGCTGCGCGCTGGTCCGCTCCAAGTCGCAACATCTTGAAACCTTCTCGCTCAGCTCCGAATATCTGGAAAGCACGGCGCGCGGTGTCGCCGCAGCGCCTTTTCTGCATGATTTCGGGATCCAGACGTCGCGCGGGTTCCGGGCCCTCAAAGTCTGGATGTCGCTGCGCGAACACGGCGTCCGGAAATTTGGCCGGCTGATTGATCAGGACATTGCCAAGGGAGCGTATCTCTCGCAATTGATCGAGCAATCAGACAGTCTTGCGCTGTTGTTTCCGACCAATATCAACATCGTCTGCTTCCGCTATGACCCCGGCGGGATGGACGATACCGCGCTCAAATCTCTCAATACCGAGATCATGTTGCGCCTTCAGGAGGACGGCACCGCCGTGCTGTCGGACACCACCGTGCACGGCCAGCATTGTCTGCGCGCCGCCATCAACAACCACCGCACCCGGCCCGAAGACCTTGATCTGCTGATCCGCGAAATCGAGCGTCTCGGGACGGAAATCCGGGGCAATCCCTGACCACGCCTTGGTGTCACTCCCCCTCGTCGTGTAAAGACGATGCTACAGGGCAGCCGCTAGTCTCGGAGGATGAACCGGTCGACCAGCAGGTCAAATTTTGACCAAAATCCGCAGCTATTCCTTGAGATGATCCGGACCATAACCAAGCTGTCATGACCAAATCTGACCTTGTAAGACTGACATCCTACAGCACGGCTGCAATGCTATTGGTCATGGCATGTAATACGCTGTCCGCCACCGCCAGGTTTGACAGCTTATGGTTTGCGGCAGCCACGTTGATTTCCATTTTGGCAGCGCCGTTCTTTATCTGGCTGACCAAGACCCAAAGGGGCATCGCACGTCACATACCTTTGTGGGATCTGCAAATCTTTCGACTGCTCTATTTTGCGGTTCTGTTTGTTCTGTCCCTGCTGCTGGCCATTTTCCTGCCGTTGAAATTCAGCCTGCCGATACTGATTGTGTTCGTTCCTGCCTATACGTTCTGTTTTCTGATGCCCGGCGCGATCTATGCGCCCTATCAACACCTACGCCCAGCACGTCCAGTGTTTCTGTCGACCTATGGTGTCGATCCAGGTTTGCGCAAAGATACCCGATTTCGGTTCGCTTGTACTTTGATGTTGCTGCTCATCCTCGCGGCATTTGTGTCGGTCGCGGCTGATGAGTTCTGGATTGCACCGCCCTGGTCTTCCGTTGTGTTCCTGAGCATTTATTCCACCCTGTCTGTATTTTTGGTGTCGTATTGCTACATGTTTTGGAGACAGCAGCGGCAACGTATCAAAAACCCCCGCCTCCACGTACTGGATTTCCTGACCTGGGGCCTTGCGCTTCTGGCGATTGGTTTCTTTTTGGGGAAATCCATAACGCACGGCATTTTTTCAGGCATTCTTCACGAACAAAGCGTTCAACTTGATGAAACACGGACCTATGAAATTCTTGGCAAGAAAAATTGCATCAAAGGCCGGTGCAAAGTAGCAGTCCAACCCCAAGACCCACTCTCCATCACTGAAGAACACAAGCTTATTCGCAGCACAATTTATGAACGTGCCCGTGTGGGCGACACGCTTGAATTTTCCGGAACACGCAGCACATTCGGGTTCAAGCCAGAGAATGTCCGCATCATCCCGCGTGGATGACGCCCCCTAGCGACCTCCATTGCCTGAAATGATCAGGCCTTGTCCGTAAATCTGCTGAAATCCTGCACAACCTCCCCCTGCCGCTTGCACAAACCGATGACTATCTCTTGGGGGACGTTCAACAGACAGGAAGTTCTCTCATGCTACGATCCCCCGGCCTGCGGTTTTTCATCGTGGGGCTTCTCATCCTCCTCATGTTCATCCCAATCCTTTTTGTCAGCGAGATCATTAACGATCGCGCCAACTATAACCGCTCGACCCGCGACAGCGTCGGCCAGGAATGGGGCGGGCGGCAGTTGATCAGCGGCCCGGTTCTGGTGGTGCCGGTGCAGGAAACAGTGACCGTGCGCGAAAAGCGTCAGGTGCTGGATCCGCTGACCGGTGAACAAAAGCTTGATGCCGATGACAAGCCAGTCTTTCGTCATGTCGATGTGCAAAAGACCGTCAACCGCGATCCGGTTTTCCTTTATCCCAACCAGTTCACCACCAGCATCGACACCACCACGCAGGAACGTCACCGAGGCATCTTTACCGTCCCGGTCTATACTGCCAGCGCCGAGATGAGTTTTGATTTCCCGACCGATGCCGTGGCCGAGGCGCTCAGAGGCAAAGAAGTCGCCATCTGGGAAAAATCCGAGATCGAGCTGCATGTCACGTCCAACCGGGCGCTGCGTGGCGCGGCCGAGCTGACCACCGGCACAACATCGTTGCAGATGGAGCCGTTGGCCCCCAATGACAACCGCATCGGTGGTCTGCGCGCACCAACGGGCGATCCGCGCAAACATGGGGCTTACAAGATGAAGCTGGGCTTCAACGGGGCACAAACCCTGTCGATCGCCCCCGTGGGTCGCACCAGCAAAGTGTCCTTTACCAGCGACTGGGCGCACCCCTCGTTCAACGGGGCCTTTCTGCCGAATGAGTATGAGGCGTCGGAAGAGGGCTTTACCGCAAACTGGCTGATCCCGCATCTGGCCCGGCCCTTGCCGCAGGTCTCGCGCGACAATCAGGAATACACCGCCCGGCACGAGGCCAGCTTTGGCGTCGATTTCTATCAACCCAACGATTTCTACCAGAAATCCTATCGCGCGGCGCGCTATGGCCTGATGTTCATCGGGCTGACCTTCCTGACGATTTTCCTGATCGAAGGCCAGGCCAAACGCCCCACCCATCCGGTGCAATACCTGCTGGTGGGCCTCGCGCAATCCACCTTCTTCCTGTTGATGCTGGCGCTGGCAGAACAACTCGGGTTCGGCGCGGCCTATCTGGTAGCGGGCGGGGCCACGGTCGCGCTGGTCACGGCTTACGGTGCGACCGCATTGGCGCTTGGCAAACGCACCATCGTGCTGGGGCTGTTACTGACCCTGCTTTATGCCGTGCTCTACCTGATCCTGCGCAGTGCCGACTATGCGCTTCTGGCCGGGTCGATCCTTGCGTTCGGGGCGATAGCGGGCACCATGTACGCCACGCGGAACGAAAACTGGTACGGCGAAAAACGCGAGCATTCAGGCTTTGGCTGGTTCCGCAAAGCACCGCCACCAGCACCCGAGGTGAAAAAACCGCAACACTGACGCCGATTTTTTCCCCAACGACCCCAGCCTTTTGCTAGGCTGGGGTTATCTGTTTAAGGGACGTTGTATGTACAAAGCCGATATTATTATCGTCGGCGGTGGTCTGGCCGGTCTTGCAGCCGCACACGAGGCCACCAATCGGGGACGCAAAGTATTGCTGGTAGATCAGGAAGGCCCGCAATCACTCGGGGGACAGGCATTCTGGTCTCTGGGCGGTCTTTTCATGGTGAACACCCCCGAACAACGTCGCATGGGCATCCGCGACAGCCACGAGCTTGCCTTGAAAGACTGGATGGGCAGCGCCCGGTTCGACCGTCCCGAAGACGCCATGCCGCAGAAATGGGCCAACGCGTATCTTGATTTCGCAGCCGGTTCGATGCGCGGTTACCTGCGCGAGTTGGGGATGCGCTGGTTTCCGGTCGTCGGTTGGGCCGAACGCGGCGGTGCGGCGGCCATGGGCCACGGCAATTCCGTGCCGCGCTTTCACATCACCTGGGGCACCGGCGAAGGCATCGTCGCCCCCTTCGTCCGACGCACATTAGAGGCGATCGACATCGGCCTGCTGCGCCTTGCCTTCCGCCACAAGGTCACCACGCTTGAGATCAGCGACGGCCGCGCCACCGGCATTTCCGGTCATATCCTGGCCGACGATTCCGCCCCGCGCGGCGCCGCCACCAATCGCAGCCGCGTCAGCGATTTCACCTATCAGGCAGAAAGCGTCCTCATCACCTCCGGCGGTATCGGCGGTGATCATCAAAAAGTCCGCGATCTCTGGCCGGTGGACCGTCTGGGCACGCCGCCCCAGAAAATGGTCGCCGGCGTGCCGGATTACGTCGACGGCCAGATGCAGGACGCCGCCAAGGCCGCCGGTGCCGATGCCATCAACGAGGATCGCATGTGGCACTATTGCGAGGGCCTGCGGAACTGGAACCCGATCTGGCCCAATCACGGCATCCGTATCCTGCCGGGTCCGTCCGCGATTTGGCTGGACGCAATGGGCGACAGGATGCCCCCCCCCTGTTTGCCCGGCTTTGACACGCTTTCGACGCTCAAGCGCATCCTGTCCACGGGTCACGAACATAGTTGGTTCATCCTGACGCAGAAGATCATCGAAAAGGAATTCGCGCTTTCGGGCAGCGAACAGAACCCGGACCTGACCTCGGGAAAATGGCTCAATGTGCTGCGCGAACGGCTGGGCAAGGGTGCCACCCGCGCGGTCGAGGCGTTCAAGGAGAAGGGCGAAGATTTCGTCGTGGCCGACAGTCTGGAGGCACTCGTCGCCGGTATGAACCGCCTGACGCCCGACAACCCGCTTGAGCTTGATCATATCCGGAACCAGATCGCCGAACGGGACGCGCCGCTGACCGATCCTTCGGCCAGTGATGAACAGATCAGCGCCATCCACCATGCCCGCACCTACCGCGGCGACAAGTTGATCCGCACCGCCAAACCGCATGCCATTCTTGATCCACAGAACGGCCCGCTGATTGCCGTGCGCCTCAATATCCTGACCCGGAAATCTCTGGGCGGTCTGCATACCAACCTGGAATCCCAGGTCCTTCGCCCCGACGGCACCGTGTTCGACGGCCTTTACGCCGCAGGCGAAGTCGCCGGTTTCGGCGGCGGCGGCTATCACGGCTACAACGCCCTGGAAGGCACCTTTCTGGGCGGCTGCATCTTCTCCGGGATGACGGCAGGGCAGAACGCTTGATCCGTGATACCGGCCAAAATCAGCTTCATCCCTCCTTTCGCTTCCAATCGCTTTCAAAGTAGAATGCGTCGGGTGCCTTTTAGCGCGCAAATTTTCAATCCGGATCGGAGCCAATGTGAGCGGCGAGACAAATCTGAACAAACTCATTGCATCACTTTCGGCCGTTCTGGTCGAAGGTCTTTACGTGTTTGTGACCGTGCAAGCGGATCAACGGCCAAAAGACCTGGTGCCTCGCATGAGCTTTGAAGAAGCTGAGGGGACAACCCTTATCATATTGAAATCTCAGGCGGAAAAGCATGGATTGCCATATGAATTCCCATGTCGGATGATCACCCTGAACATTCATTCATCCCTCGAGGCGGTAGGATTCATGGCTCGTATCGCGTCGGAACTCGCCAAGCATGAGATGGGTGTGAACCCGGTTTCAGGCTTTTTCCACGATCATATTTTTGTTCCTGATGGCCGCGAGGGCGATGCCATGAAAGCATTGCAACAACTCGCGATGGCGCACCGGTAACCCAGAGGGCAGAAAAAACCGCTAAGTCGCCGTACCCCCAAAAAGCACGGTTATTTGCCTCAGGTGGCGGGCTTGCCATGCTTTGCGTCTTCTGAAACCAGCCGCTGTCCGGTCCAGGCTCAACATACATGATCCGGCGCAAAGATTTTGGGCCACTTCCCGGGTTCTAACGCTTTTGCCACTCCATCATCATGAGATACGGCATCCTCTCATACGCCTTGATTCTGCTCTCCAGACCGCTGGTTGGTTCCGGCTCGTCAAAATGCGTAAGTGTCAGATCATTTGCCAAAAAGGTTTTCATGTATCTCGAAAGCGGGCGATGCCAGTTCTGGACACGCAGACCGCTCCATTCAAACCAATGCTTCCCTTCCTCCAGATACAGCCCAAGGGGCCGCAATTCTTCACCGGTATCTTTGCAATAGCGCCGTCCGACCACACTGCTTGATGTCGCAAAACTGGACAGATTCGCGACAAGCAACCGCCCCCCGGGCTTCAGGACCCTCGACATCTCGCGGACAGCATTTTCAAGCTGGTCGATATCAATGAGCGACAGGTAGGAAACAACAAGGTCAAAGGCGCTGTCCTCAAACGGCAATTCTTCCGCAAATCCAACGGTATATCTTCCATCGGGGTGCTTTTCTCTTGCGGCGTCGATCATGGTATCGACGGGATCGACACCAAAGGTTTTCACATCGAGTTTTTCCAACTTGCGACAAAAGCGACCCTCGCCACAACCGACATCCAGTGCGGTTATCGGCATGAATTCCCTGATCCGATCCAGCATCGGTTTGTCCAGAACATGCTGTCGCGAAAAATCACCATCATCGCCCACGCCATCTATCCAGGCCAAAGCAGAGGAGACCCATCCATTTTCGTCCGGATCACGCATTTCATCACCTCTCCCCATTTCGCCTTAAACTCACGATCTATGCTTCATCAAAGACGGAAAGCAGACACAACAGGGAAATTTGGAAACAGCAGCAAAACCCCGCCTTCCCTCTTGCCCATAAGGCCCGCCTAAATCGCCGCGCGAGGGTGTCAGGGAGGGCGGGTGGGACGCCCGAGCGCGGCGATCACCCCGCCAGCAAATCCCGCAACGACAATGCCATCACCTGCGCCGACTGCACCATATCCTCGATCCCGATATATTCATCCGGCTTATGTGCCAGGTCCAATATGCCCGGCCCGTAGGCGATGCAGTTCTTCAGCCGCCCGATCCGGTCGATATGTTTCTGATCGTAGGTGCCAGGGCTGACCACGTAATCCGGCTCCCGCCCGAAGGTTTGCGAAACCGCCTTCGCGACCGACACCACCACCGGCGCGTCACGCTCGGTCATCGTCGGCAACACCCGGTGCAGTTCGCGGATGTCGTAGTCAAAGCTCTCGCGCCCCGCCCGTACCCGTTCCAGCACGGCGCGGATCTCCGCTTCGACCTCGTCAATATCCTCTTCGATCAAAAAACGCCGGTCGATCACCATCCGGCAACGGTCCGGCACACAGGGGCTTGGCAGTCCGGTATAGTCAGCCTCCTGTTCGGCTTCGCCGCCATGAATTGAATTGATGTTGAGCGTCGATTGCTTGGCCCCGTCCGGCACCACCGGCATTTCGGTGCGTTTCTCGGACAAAGCTGGAAACAGGCTTTCTTCCATCTCGGCCACCACCGCTCCCATGTGCCGCACCGCGCAATCCCCAAGAAAGGGCATTGAGCCATGGGCAATCTCGCCCTTGGTCTCGATCTCGGCCCACCAGACACCGCGATGACCCAGGCAGATGCGGTCCTTGTTCAACGGCTCTGGTATGATCACATGCTGCACCCGGTCCGGGCTGAAATACCCTTTCTCGGCCAGATAGGCGACTCCGCCAAAACCACCGGATTCCTCGTCCGCCGTGCCGCTGATCTCGATCGCACCCACGTAATCCGGGCAGAGGGCAATAAATGCCTCGGCGGCCACGATACTGGCGGCCAGCCCGCCCTTCATGTCACAGGATCCGCGGCCATAGATGCGCCCATCCCGCACCTCGCCGCCAAACGGATCGGTGGTCCAGCCATGCCCGACCTCGACCACGTCGATATGTGAATTGAAATGCACGCAGTCTCCGGCGCCTACCCCCTCGCGCCGGGCCACGATGTTCCAGCGCGGATGCCGGTCGCTGTCGCCGATCGCACCCTTGGCCCGGATCAGTTCGGTATGAAACCCGGCCCGCAGCAGGCGGCGATCCAGATAATCGCAAATCTCGCGATAATTTTCCCCCGGCGGGTTCAGCGTCGGGATACGGATCAGATCCTGGGTCAGCGCCACCAGATCATCACGCCGCGCGGCCACCTCTGCCTTGAGTTTTTCCGTCTGATCCATCTCCGGCCTCCCCTGTCCGACTATGCGGCGCGGCCCGCATACGGGCAAGGATTTCCGGCCAGAACGTACGTCCCGTACGCAGGTGACCCAAAAGACCCCGATTTACGTACGAAACACGCGTACGGATCGTACGTATTGTACGTTTCTCAGGCGGCGTCAGTGGCGGTGCGGATGGCGCGGATGTTGTCACCGTAAGGGGCGGGATTCACGACCGAGCCGCCCTTGAACACTGCCGACCCGGCCACCAGAACATCCGCCCCGGCCTCGGCCATCAGCGGCGCTGTTTCCGGCGTGATGCCACCGTCAATCTCGATATGGATGGGCCGATCGCCAATCATGGCGCGCAGTTTGCGGACCTTGTCGATCTGGCTGTGAATGAATTTTTGCCCGCCAAATCCGGGGTTTACGGTCATCACGCAGATCAGGTCAACCATATCCAGAAGGTAATCCAGATCCTCGATCCCCGTCCCGGGATTTAGCGCCAGCCCGGCCTTGCACCCAGCGCCGCGAATGGCCTGCAACGTCCGGTGCACATGCGGCCCGGCCTCCAGATGCGCGGTCAGGATGTCCGCGCCGGCGTCGGCAAAGGCGTTAATGTATTGATCTACCGGGGAAATCATCAGGTGCACATCCATCACCGTCTTGATATGCGGGCGGATTGCCGCACAAAGCGGCGGACCGAATGTGAGGTTCGGCACGAAATGCCCATCCATCACATCGACATGGATCCAATCGGCCCCCTGCGCTTCAACGCATTGAATTTCCTGACCAAAATTCGCAAAGTCGGCGGACAGGATCGACGGGGCGATCTTGATCTTGCGGTCGAAACTCATGGGCTTTCTCCTGATCTGGACACGGGGCCTGATTTCTCATGCGGCCTGATGCGCACAAGGTCAAGACCCGCGCCAGACCCATGTCGGTATTACGTCAGTAAAACGTCGGTATTCCGTCGGTGCCCAACACCGAAACCGCACAAGGCGTGCTGAGAATTGAACCCGCCCGCCACTTGTGCGACCGTCCGGCAAGGGGTGTCCGATGACCGCAATGACCACCGCAGAACAGAGCGCCGTTTCCGACTGGCTGACCGACCACCTTGCAGGGGCCGGGCCGGTTCTGAGCAGCGAGAAATTCAGCGGCGGACAGTCCAACCCGACTTACCGACTGACCACGCCCGACACGACCTATGTGCTGCGCCGCAAGCCGCCGGGGGTATTGCTGAAATCCGCCCATGCGGTCGATCGCGAGTTCCGCGTACAACGGGCACTTGCCGGTTCCAACGTGCCCGTCGCACGAATGTATGCGCTCTGCGAAAATGACAATGTGATCGGATCGGCCTTTTACATCATGGAAGAGGTGCAGGGCCGCATATTCGACGACCCGCGCCTGCCCGAACTTGCTGCGGATCAACGCGCCGCGATCATGGATGAGATGAATTGCGTTCTGGCCGCCGTCCACGACATCGACCTGAGTGCCACGGGACTCGCTGATTACGGCCCTACCGGCAACTACTGCCAGCGCCAGCTGGACCGCTGGACCACGCAATATCATACCACCCAGACCGGGGATCTGCCCGCGATGACCGCGCTGATTGACTGGCTGGGCGACAACATGCCCGACGATGACGGCCAGCGCACGCTGGTGCATGGCGACTATCGTCTGGACAACCTCCTATTCGCGCCCGAGGGCACCAACTGCCGCGCCGTGCTGGATTGGGAACTTTCCACCATCGGTCACCCGTTTGCCGATCTGGCCAGCGTGATCATGCAATGGCAGATGCCCCCCGGACGCGAGGGGCGCGGGCTGGCCGGTGTTGACCGCGCGGCGCTTGGCCTGTGGTCGGATCAACAGTTCATCGACGCCTATTGCCAGCGCAGAGGCCTGAAACCCATCCGGAATTTCAACTTCTACCTCGCCTTTTGCTATTTCCGAATGGGGGCGATATTGCAGGGGGTGAAGAAACGCGCGCTGGATGGCAACGCCTCGGACCCGGACCGCGCGCTGAGGCTGGGCGCGCATGTGCCCGAATTTGCACGACAGGGCCTTGAGGCCGCGAAAGGTGCCGGATGACCACCCCCGATCTTGACCCAAAACTTGTCGAGGACAGCTATCCGCTGCAACAGCATCTGGGCTTTCAGATGACCGCCTGGCAGCCGGATTACGCCCGGATCGAAGTGCCGCTGACCAAGGTGTTGATGAACCGTCAGGGCCTGCCGCATGGCGGGGTGCATGCCACGCTGCTCGATAGCGCGATGGGTTTTGCGGGCTGCTACACCGGTGATCCGGACCGGCGGCAAATGGCGCTGACCCTGTCGCTGACGGTGAACTATCTGGCGCAGGCCGAGGGCAGCCACCTGATCGCCGAAGGCTGGCGGGTGGGCGGCGGGCGCAAGACCTATTTCGCCGAAGGCAAGGTCAGCGACGCGCTAGGCACGGTGATCGCCACCGCCACCGGCGTTTTCCGCTATCGCAGCATGGAATGATCGCACCCCCTTGACCTTCCAGTGACTGGAGACCTTATCTGTATCGTGACGACTCAGATGATCGAGACCCGGATGACCGCGCCACAGACACTTCGGATTGAAATTGACGGCATGTCCTGCGCCGGATGCGCTGGCCGTGCCGAACGGGCGCTGACCGCCCTGCCCGGCATCCGTGACGTGTCGGTGAATTTCGCCGCCGGATCGGCGCAGATGCAGCTGGTTAGCGCCGAGCTGCATGAGGTGACCGAAGCACTGAACGCCGCCGGGTACCCGGCGCGCGCGCGGGAAATTACCCTGTCGATCAGGGATCTGAGCTGTGCATCCAGCGTTGGTCGGGCCGAGGCAGCGCTGCATGCCGTGCCGGGCGTGGTGACGGCCAGCGTCAACCTGGCCAGCGCGCAGGCGCAGGTAAGGTTCCTGGCGGGCATGACCGATGCGGAAACGCTGGCGCGGGCGCTGACACAGGCCGGGTATCCCGCGCATCAACATGACGCCGCAGCCGATGACCAGACCGACCGCCGCCAGCAAGAAGCGCAACACGCCAGACGTAGCTTTCTGATCGCCGCCATCCTGACCCTGCCAGTTTTCGTGCTGGAGATGGGCAGCCATTTCATCCCCGGCATGGCGGGGCTGATCGACGATACGATGGGGCGGCAGAATTCTTGGATGCTGCAATTCATCCTGACGACGATTGTTCTTTTCTGGCCGGGGCGCGAATTCTTTACCCGCGGCATACCGGCGCTGATCCGGGCCGCGCCGGATATGAACAGCCTTGTCGCGCTTGGGACAAGCGCCGCCTGGGCCTTTTCGACCCTGTCGCTTCTTGCCCCCTCCCTGCTGCCCGCTGAGACGCTGGCAGTTTACTTCGAGGCGGCGGCAGTGATCGTCACGCTGATCCTGCTGGGCCGCTGGCTTGAGGCGCGGGCCAAGGGCCGGACCGGTGCCGCGATCCGCAAGCTGATCGGATTGCAGCCCAAGACCGCACAGGTCGAACGCGGCGGTGAGGTCATCGAACTGGCCATCGAAGAGGTAACCGTGGGCGACATCCTGCATGTCCGCCCCGGTGAGCGGATCGCCGTGGATGGCGAAGTGACCGAGGGCAGCTCTTACGTCGACGAATCCATGATCTCGGGCGAGCCGGTGCCGGTGGCGAAAGACCCGGGCGCGGCAGTTGTCGGCGGCACGATCAATGGCAGCGGCGCGCTGGCGTTCCGTGCCACCAAGGTGGGCCGCGACACGGTTCTGGCGCGGATCATCGCGATGGTGGAACAGGCGCAGGGGGCCAAGCTGCCGATACAGGCGCTGGCGGACCGGGTGGTGCGGGTCTTCGTGCCGGTGGTGATCGTGCTGGCGGTGCTGACGGTTCTGGTCTGGGGTTTTTATGGCCCCGCCCCGGTGCTGAGCTATGCGCTGGTGGCGGGCGTGTCGGTCCTGATCATCGCCTGCCCCTGCGCGATGGGTCTGGCGACGCCAACTTCGATCATGGTGGGCACGGGCCGCGCGGCGGAACTGGGCGTGCTTTTCCGCAAGGGCGACGCGTTGCAGCAGTTGGACGAGGTGCAGGTGATCGCCTTTGACAAGACCGGCACGCTGACAGAAGGGCAGCCAACGCTGATCCGGATGGACCTGGCCCAAGGGTTTGAACGCGACGTGGTGCTGCGCCTGGTGGCGGCGGCCGAGGGCAAGTCAGAGCACCCTATCGGGCGCGCGATCGAGGCGGCGGCACGCGGGTTGAACCTGCCGAACGTGTCAGGTTTCACGGCCATCGGCGGGCATGGGTTGCGCGCAAAGGTCGAGGGCCGCGACGTGTTGGTCGGCACCGAACGGCTGATGCAGCGCGAGGGCATTTCCTGCGATGCGTTTGCCGGGGCGGTCACGGCGATGGCCGCCAAGGGACAAACCCCGGTCTTTGCCGCCATTGACGAAACACTGGCGGCGGCAATGGCGGTGTCGGACGCGATCAAACCCTCGGCGCGGGCGGTTGTCGAACGGCTGCATGCGGCAGGGTTGAAAGTGGCGATGATCACCGGCGATACCGAGGCGACGGCGCAGGCCATCGCTGGCGAGCTGGGCATAGATCACGTCACCGCCGGCGTCCTGCCCGAAGGCAAGGTTGAGGCCGTGCACGCCTTGCAGGACCGGTTCGGCGCGGTGGCCTTCGTCGGCGACGGCATCAATGACGCCCCCGCGCTGGCCCGGGCCGAGGTCGGACTGGCCGTGGGCAGTGGCACGGATGTGGCAATAGAAGCCGCCGATATTGTGCTGATGTCGGGCGATCTGTCGGGCGTGGTCAATGCACTGCACCTGTCGCGCCGCACGATGCGCAACATCCGGCAGAACCTGTTCTGGGCCTTTGCCTATAACGCCGCGCTGATTCCGGTTGCCGCGGGTGTGCTCTATCCGCTGACAGGGATGCTCTTGTCGCCGATGCTGGCGGCGGGGGCGATGGCATTGTCGTCGGTCTTTGTGCTGAGCAACGCGTTGCGCCTGCGCGGGATGACGCCCGCGATGCACGCGCAATCCGATCCAGCGCCGCAACACCGGCTGCACGCCGCCGCCGCAGAATGAAGGAGGGCAATATGAACATCGGGGACGTGGCCAAGCGCATCGACATGCCGGTCAAGACCATCCGCTATTACGAGGATATCGGTCTGATCAGCCCGCTGCGCGACACCAATGGTTACCGCGTGTTTCGCGAAACCGACATGCACAAGCTGGCCTTTCTGGGCCGCGCCCGCGCGCTTGGTTTCTCGATCGAGGATTGCCGCACCCTGATGGCGCTGTACGAAGATGAGACCCGCGCCAGTGCCGATGTAAAGCAACTGGCGCAAGAGCATCTGAAACAGATCGAGGACAAGATCGCGCAGTTGCAATCCATGCAGGCCACCCTGACCGAACTGGTCCATGCCTGTGCCGGGGATAACCGCCCCGATTGCCCGATCCTGAAAGACCTTGCCTCCGGTTAGAAACGCCTATTTGCGTTCCAGCAGAAAGAAGAACGGGCACGCGTCAACCCGGAGATCCATCAGACCCATCAGGCGCTGATCATCGACCCGGCGGAAATGATCTATGATCGCCTTCTGGTCATAGATCATCGCGGCGGAGCTGACGCCCTCATACGTAACCATACGCAACCGCGCCTTCGGCTTTCCGGTCCTGAAAAGCGGGCAGATCAGATAGAAAATCTGGCGCATGAACGGCCAATGGGCAAGGTTCAGCGCCCGCATCAGCGACAAGGACATCAGGCCGGGGTTGAGGCTGATCTGGCCCATGATGCTGCGATGAATAAGCGGGTGCACCTCCTCGGCACTGTCAAAGCGTTTTCCGACCCAGCCCGAGACCTCAAGCAGCGCATCCAGCGGGTGCCCGGTCGCAATCCCGCTGCCAGACCAGCCGCCAAGCAGATCCGCCACCTCGACCGGCGGCAGCGACGCGAAAAGCGCCGCGACCTCATCGTTTGGCATCTGCTTTGGAATATCCATCCAGGCCACGTTAGGCAGGCAAAGCCGTGGCGTCAAACGCCGTCAGATTTCGCGGCCCGCCTTGTACTCGCCCCACCGCAGCACGGCCCTGGCGCCAAGGGTTGCGAAGGGTTCGGGCGGCAGGCGCGAGGGCAGTGGTTGGTCCAGCACCTGATCCAGCAGATCCGATCCGACACCCGAGGCCAGATCGGCCATCAGCATCCCGTGCAGCGTACCCTTGGCCACGCCCAGCCCGTTCTGACAGCAGGCGGAATAAAGCCCCTCGTCCACCTCGCCCAAGGCAGGCGCGCCATTGCGGCTGAGGCACAGCCGCCCGCCCCAGCGATATTCCATCTCAACCCCTTTGAGCATCGGAAACCGCGCGGCAAACCCCTTGTCGTGATCGCACGCCATGCGGGCCAGTTTACCCTCGCTGATCTGCATCGACGGGTCATAGCTGAACCGGTTGCGCACGATGATCCGGTCGCCGCCGGTGCCGGAAATCCGCCGCACGGTCGAGCCCATTGGATCGGCAGGTGTCAGCCCCCATCGGCGATCACCGCCTAGCGTTTTGATTTCATCCGGTGTCAGCGCGCGGGTCATCGAGCCGTAAAGGTGGATATGCATCAACCGGCCCCTGAAATGGCCGAAGCTGTTGGCGTGGCCATTCACTCCCAGAATGACCTTGGGCGCGGTAACGGACCCGTTCGGCGTTTGCGCTGTCCAGTCACGATCCCGCTGCAACCGGATCACCGGGGCGTTTTCATAAAGGCTGACCCGGTTCGACCTCAGCCCCTTTGCCATGCTGCGGACGAACAGGGCAGGCTGCACCAGCCCGGCCCCCGGCGTGACAAGACCGCTTTGATAGTAGGACGTGCCGGTGATCTGGTGCATCTGCGCGGCATCCAGCATCTCGTGCGGCTCGTTCATATTCGTCAGATGCTGCGCGTATTCCAGGTTATGGGCATGGCCGTGATCCGAGGCGGCGGCGTTGATCTTGCCGGGGCGATCAAACGCCTCTTTGCTCAGGCCGAACTCTGTCGCCATCTGCGCCGTAAAGTCGATGGCCGCGCGGTTGGCGGCAGCATCCTTGCGGTCACGTTCCATCTGGCCGCCATAGCCCTCGGATGTCAGGTGATGCGGCAGGTCGATCATGAAGCCAGTATTGCGCCCGGCGGGGCCTTCGCCGATGCGTTTCGCCTCCAGCAGCACGATGCGGGCATCCGGGTGCAGGATCGACAGACGGCGCACGGCGGCAAGCCCGGCAAAACCGCCGCCAATCACCAGCCAGTCGGCGGTGATATGATCGCTAAGCTCATCCGGTGCATCCGGCGCGGGCAGGATGGCGTTCCAGCCCGAGATGCCGGTGTCGACAGGCAGGCGTCTGATTTTCATGGCAGGCTCAATTGTGCGGTGCGGCCACCGTCGATGGTATAGACCTGCCCGGTGACAAAACTTGCCTCATCCGAGGCCAGCCAGCAGATCAGCTGCGCCACTTCCGCGGGCGTGCCGGTCCGGCGCACCGGATGAATACCGCCGATCTGTGCACGGAACGCCTCCGGATCGCCCAGGCTTTCGATGAAATCCACGTTGAGCGGCGTGTCGATCCAACCCGGTGCAACAGCGTTGCAGCGCACCCCATCGGGACCATGATCGACAGCCACCGCGCGGGACAGCCCGTGCAGCCCCGCCTTTGAGGCACAATAGGCCGGGTGGCGCGGGTTCGATCCCAGCCCTTCGATCGAACCGACATTGACGATGGCTCCGCTGTTCTGCTTCAGCAATGGCATGGCGTGGCGCGTCAGCAGGAACGGCGCGGTCAGGTTGACCTGTAGTTGCAGGTGCCAGTCGGCCTCAGAAGTTTCTTCGACCGTGCCTTCGCGCATGACGCCGGCATTGTTGATCAGGATATCAAGCTGCCCGGCGGTCTGCGCAATGTGGTCGATCACCTGTGCCGGTGCCGTTGGGTCGGCGAAATCGGCGGCGATAGCTTCGTGATCCGCCGCGCCACGTTGCGCAGTAAAGACCCGTGCGCCCTGCTCTGCCAGTAGCCGCGCCGTGGCCTGCCCCATACCGCTGGAGGCGCCGGTAACCAGGGCGGTTTTGTTTGCAAACCGTCCCATCACGCCACCGGTTTCGCGCCGTTGACCTCGACCAGCGCGCCGCAGACATAGCGCGCCGCATCCGAGGCCAGGAAGGTGATCACGTCGACGATGTCCTGCGGTTCAGCGATCCGGCCCAGGGGCACGCTGGCATTCAGGTCATCGACCGCCTTGTCGGGATCGAGCCCGCGAATGGCAAAGCCGGTGCGCAGCATGGGTGTGTTGACCTCATTCGGGCAGACGGCGTTGACGCGGATGCCCTGTGGCGCGTGATCGCGGGCGAGGCATTGGGTAAGCGAGGCGATCGCCGCCTTGGACATGATGTAAAGCGGATGGTTGGGGCCGGGGCTGAGGCCCCAGCAGGATGCGGTGTTGACGATGGTGCCGCCTTTGTGCGCCATGATCGGGATGGCCGCGCGGCACAGCCGGAAAGGCGCTTCGACATTCACGCCCATGGTCAGGGCGTAATCGGCATCGGTGGCCTGGGTGATGTCACCCCGGGTGATGACACCCGCGTTGTTGCAGAGGATATCAAGGCTGCCAAGCGCTTCGGTCACCTGCCCCGGCAGCGCATCGCAAAAGGCCTTGTCCAGCAGATCGCCATCGAAATGCGCGTCAGCCTCGATCCCGGATGTATCGCGGTCCGTTACCGCCACCCGCGCGCCCTCGGCCCTGAGCGTGGCAACAAGCGCCTTGCCGATACCGCCGGCGGCACCGGTAACCAGTGCGGTTTTGCCTTGGAACCTCATGGGCTTACCTCATATCTGATAGGGAGTTTGATCGCCCCGGTATTGCCACTGTCGGGCATCCAGTCGGGCGTGCCGTCATAGGCGATTGTGGCGAAAGTCTCGCGCAGGGCGGTCAGCGCCGCGGCCATGTCGGTGCGGGCCACGAAATGCCCGATGCAGTGATGCGCCCCACCGCCAAAACCGAAATGTTGTTTACGCGGCAGGGTGATGTCGAAAGTCGGATTATCGCAGATCTCGGGATCGCGCGCCGAGGCGTGAACCAGCAGATGCAGGACAGTGCCCCTGGCAATGGTGCGGCCATTCATCTCGATCTGCTCGGTGGCCTCGCGCGTGGCCCAGGTGGTTGTCGGACGGGCACGGATGAATTCCTCGACAGCCGCCGGGATCAGCGACGCATCGGCGCGCAACGCCTGCCATTGCACGGGGTGCTCGATGAAAAGCGACAGGCCAAGCCCAAGCAATGCGCGGGTAGTATCAACCCCGCCGAAGATCGAGATGACGATGGTGTTGAGCAATTCTTCGTGGCTGCAATCGCCGTTGCGGTCGAATTCCGCCACCATCCGGGCGACGTAGCTGTCGGTGTCGCGCCCCTGCCGCACCCGGACCACCAGCCGCGCGGCCAGATCGAACAGGCGTTCACAGGCGGCATTGCAACGGCTCTCGTAGTGTTTGGCGGTGATGCCCATCGCCAGTCCCAGCTCCGAGGCATCATGGGCGACGCCCGGCCATTCATCCGGCGAAAGGTCCAGCAACGTGGCGATGACCTGTCCGGTGAACGGATCGCTGAAGGCCGATTGAAATTCCGCGTGGTCGGTCTGGCGTAGCCCGGCACAGAGATCACGCGCTATGCGCAGGAAGGTGGGCGCCAATCCCGTCACATAATCCTCGCTCAGCGCGGGCACGGCGAGGGCGCGCATGCGCTGATGCGCCGGGCCTTCCTGGCCGATGACCGATTGCCGCCAGAAATCGGCGAACCTGCCGCTGATCCCCACCGTGTCGGGCCAGTTGTGACTGCCCTGCCGGAATCGTTTGTCGCGCAGGATTTTACCAACTTCACGGTAGCGCAGTACGGCCAGGCCATAGGGTGTCTCGGCACACCAATCCGCGTCGCGCGCGGCCAGAACTTGCGCCCCCCGGGTTGAAAACCCCGGATCGGCAAGGTCCAGATATGCCAGCGTGCCCGCCATCGCCTAGCCCCCGAAAGACGCGACAGGTGGGCCAAACTGCGTGGCATCGGGCACAACCCCAAGGCCGGGTCCCTGCGGCAAGGCGATATGGCCGCCCTTGATCGCGATGCCGTTTTCCGGGTCGTAATTGCCCTCGATATAGGGTGCTGCAAGCCAGACACCTTCCAGCAGGCGCGGGTTCACCGTGGCCCCGATATGGGTGCAGGCAGCGGCGATGATGTCCCCGCCCCAGCTATCATCGCAGGTATGCGGCAGGCTTCGGGCCTCGCAGATATCGCGGAACGCCGCCATGCGGTGCAGCCCGCCGATCCGTGTAAGCTTCATGCCGAACCCGTCAACCAGCCCGGTGCCTGCGGCGCTGATGACCGTGCCCAGATCGACGGCGTTTTCGTCCATATAGATCGCGTGGCTGACCTGCGTGCGGATCTGGCGCAACTCATCGACGGTATTGCAGGGCTGTTCCATGATGAAGGGAATATCCGGGCATTCGCGACTGACGCGCAGCGCATCCCTTGTGGTCCAGCCACGGTTACCATCGACCGCGAGGCGTGCCTTGCCACCGATGGTTTCCCAGACCTTGCGGATAACGGCGATATCCACTTCTACCGGGCGGCCGCCGACCTTGATTTGCAGGCGCGGATAACCTTCGGCGACTTTCTCGACGGCCAGCCGGGCGATCTCGTCGGGTTCGCCCACCCCAGTGGCGTAGTAGGAGGGCACACGTTCGGTCGCCACCCCGCCCAGCAGATCCGCGACACGCAGGCCGGTTGCCTTGCCGATCAGATCATGGGCGGCAATATCAATCGCCGCCTTGGCATAGTTGTGCCCGTTCAAAAGCCCGTTCATCACCCGGTGCAGGGTCAGCGGCGCAACCTCGGCCCCGATCAGTCCGGGCGCCATTTCCATCAGCGCCGCGCGCGCCCCTTTGGCATGCGCCTCGGCATAGGTGGGGCCGACCGGGCAGGTTTCACCCCAGCCTTCCAGACCGGTATCCGAGACCAGCCGCACCAGCGTCGTATCCAGCGCCCAAACCTGCGCGTTGGCCATGGTATATGGGCCATTCCTGACCGGCAGGTCGTGCTGGAAGATATGAACCTCGGAGATACGCATCAATGATCCTGATTGAGCGCGTCTGCCGCCGGAATTTCGCGTTCGCGGCGGGCGATGTAATCCAATAGGGCTTCGTTCACGCCTGCGTCCAGCTTGGGTTCTTCGTAGCTGCCCAGCAAATCGCGGGTGTAATTGAGCGCGCGTTCATTGATCTCGACACCGCCCTCGGCCTGCCATTGCTCGATCGAGTTATTGTCGAAAAGCTCTGGCATGAAAAACGCGCGCTGGAAGTTCTCCAGCGTGTGCGGATGGCCCAGGTAATGCCCGCCGGGGCCGATATCGCCGACCGCCGCCAAGGCCTCGTCAAAGTCATCCCAGCGGATACCCTCGGCCATGCGGTAGGCCATGGCGCATTGTTCAGCATCGACCACGAATTTCGCCATTGAACAATGCATCCCGGCCTCGTTCCAGCCAGCGGAATGCCACATGTAATTGGTGCCCGCCATTTGCAGGGCCATCAGGGTCGTGGCGCTTTCGTATCCGGCCTGCGCGTCAAAGGTCTTGGCGCCGCCCAGCGTGTTCGAGGACCGCCACGGCACGCCATAGAACCGCGCCATCTGGCCGATCATCAGGTTCATCAGTGATATTTCGGGCGTGCCCGCCATCGGCGCACCGGATTTCATGCTGACAGTGCTCAGGTAATGGCCATAGATCGCCGGGCAGCCCTTGCGCACGACCTGCGTATAGGCCAGCGCGCTCAGCGCCTCGGCATTCAGTTGCGCCACGGTGGGCGCGACCGAGGCGGGCGTGTTGGCCCCACCCAGCACGAAGGGCGAGCAGAGCACCGGCTGGTTGCGCTTGCAGAAAGCCCGCATCGCCCCCAGCATGGTTTCATCCCAGACCAGCGGCGAGTTGCCGTTGCAATTGCCGGTACAGACCGGATGGGTTTCCAGATACGCCTCGCCAAAGAGAATGGCGCACATCTCCATCACATCCTCGGCATTCTTCGGGCTGGTGGTCATGCCCATGAAGGTCTTGTCGGAATGCTTCATCGACGAATAGGTGATGCGCAGATGCCGCTGGCTGATCGGATGATCGTAAGGCTCGACAATGTGATGTGCCGAGCTGTGCAGCGCGGGCAACATATGCGCAAGCTTGTGGAAGTTCGCCAGGTCTTCCATCGTCGGGTTGCGGCGCACGTCATCCAAATCGCGCAGAAAAGGCGCGCCGGTCATCGGCACGAAAATCCCGTGGTCGCGACCGAAAGGCAGGTTATTGGCCGGGTTGCGGGCGTGATAGGTAAAGGTTTCGGGGATCGTTGCAATCAGGCCGCGCACCAATCCCCGATCCAGGAAAACCGTTTCGCCAACGATCTTGGCACCCGCTTTGCGCCAATCCTCCAACGCGATGTCATCGCGGAAATGTACACCGACATTTTCCAGGATATGCATGCTGGCCGCGTCGATCCGGTCGATCTGTTCGGCATCCATCGGCTCGGTCAATGGCAGGTTGCGTTTAAGCGCGGGCAACATGGTGAAATCCCGCGTCTGCCGTGCCGATTTGCGTGCCCCGCGTCCGCGACGGACAGTGCCTACTGCATCAACGCTCATCCAACGTTGTCCCCTTCGGATGGATCGCTGAGGTCGATCCAGATTGTCTTGAGTTGGGTGAACTGGTCATGGGCGTGGGCCGAATTGTCGCGCCCGCCAAACCCCGATTGCTTGAAGCCGCCAAAAGGCGTGCTGATGTCACCTTCGCCATAACAGTTGACCGTCACCGTCCCCGCCTTGATCTCGCGCGCCGCGCGGATGGCTTGCCGTGTGTTGGCGGTGAACACGCTAGCCGCGAGGCCGTAGGAGGTGTCATTGGCAAGCTGGATCGCTTCCTCGGTGCTGGCAACCTCGATCACGCTCAGGATGGGGCCAAAGATTTCCTCACGCGCCTTCTTGTCCGCCGGTTTGACCGCATAGATCGTGGGCGGCACGAAATTGCCCTCGGCCTTGCCGCCGACCAGCGCCTTGCCTTTCAGGTATGTGCCGACCTTCTTGCAGTGGTCCGCGTCGATCAGCGCGCCCAGATGGTTGGCCGGGTCCAGCGGATCGCCGGTTTTCCAGTCGCGGGTGCGGGCGATGATCCGCTCCATCAGCGGCTCCCTGACCGATTTATGCACGATCAGTCGCGACGCGGCTGAGCAGTTTTCGCCCATGTTCCAGAAGGCGGCATTGACCACATGGGCCGCCACATGATCAAGGTTTTCGGCATCTTCCAGAACAACAGCGGGGTTCTTGCCACCGCATTCCAGCGTGATTTCCTTCATGTTGCTGTCGGCGGCATAGCGCAGGAACCGCTTGCCGGTCTCGGTCGAACCGGTGAAGCTGACCATGTCGACATCCATATGCATCCCCAGCGGCTCTCCCACCGACGGGCCATCGCCGGGCAGCACCTGCAACACGCCGCGCGGCACGCCCGCCATATGGGCAATCTCGGCCAGCCGCAGCGCCGTCAGGCTGGTCTGTTCCGCCGGTTTCACGATGACCGAGTTGCCAGCCGCCAGCGCCGGGCCGATCTTCCACGCCATCATCAACAGCGGGAAGTTCCACGGCAGCACCACGCCCACGACGCCGATGGGTTCACGCACGATCATGCTGATCGCGTCATCGCCCGACGGGCCAGTCTGGTCATAGATCTTGTCGATCAGCTCGGCATGCCATTTGATCGTGTGGATCACCTCGGGGATGTCGATGGTTTCGCAATCAAGAATGGGCTTGCCGCTGTCGAGGCTTTCCATCACCGCCAACTCGCGACGCCGACGGGTGATCAGTTTGCACATGCGGATCAGCACATCCTTGCGCTCAGACGGGTGCAGCCGCGACCAGTGCCCCTGATCGAAAGCTTCGCGGGCCTTCTTGACCGCAAAATCAACATCCTTGGCATTGGCGGTGCTGATCTTTGTCAACACATCGCCGGTCGCCGGGTTGATCGTGTCCATCATCGGGCCAGCGCCTTTGCGGAACTTGCCGTCGATGAAGGGGGTCGCGGGCAGGTCGATCTCGGCGGCGATGGCACCGTATTCGTCGCTGGTCAGAAGGTCAGTCATTTGGCCTCTCCTGTGATGTTGGCGACGCTGGTGTTCATCGTGCGGATGACTTCCTCAAGCGCGCGTTTGTCGTCTTTGTTCAGCGGGTGCAAAGGCTTGCGCGGCGGCCCGCCGGGGATGCCCCGCATCGTCAGCCCATGCTTGATGCACTGAACGAATTTGCCGCCCTGTTCCAGCACGCGCATCAGTGGCAACATCGCCGACATGATCGCACGACCCTTGGTAAAATCCCCCTCGATCACACATGCCTGATAAAGCGCGATATGCGCCTCGGGCGCGAAATTCGATCCGGCGCAGACCCAGCTGCGCGCGCCCCAGGCGAAGAATTCCAGGGCCTGGTCGTCCATCCCGCAGCTCAGTGCGATATGCGGGTAATCCCGCGCCAGCATATGCAAACGGTTGATATCCCCGGAACTTTCCTTGATCGCGCAGAAATTCGGTGAGCGCCCCAGACGGTCGAGCGTTTCTTCGTCCATGTTCACGCCCATCCGCCCCGGATAGTTATAGAGCATCACCGGCATGTTGGCGGCACGATCGACAGCAAGGCAGTGCAACGCCACTTCGCGGCCCGTGGGACAGGAATAGGGGGGCGTGGCAATCAAAAGGGCATCTGCCCCGACTTTCCTGGCCGCCTTGGCATATTCGATGCTGTTTTCGGTGCGGATGTCACCGGTGCCCACAATCATCGGCACGCGGCCTTTGATCAGCTTATGAACGCGCTGCATCATCCACACGCGCTCCTCGAAGGTCTGCGCGTAATATTCGCCGGTGGTGCCCGCGACGATGATGCCATGCACACCGGCACCGATCAGCAGGTCGACCGTGTCGGCAAGCGCCTTTTCGTTGACGCTGAAATCATCATGATAGGGCGTCACGATGGGCGTGTAGATGCCTTCAAAGCGCATGTTTATGGTCCTTCATTGCAATCACGTCCAGCGGCAGCGGATCAGGAGAGACAAAGCGCTCCAACCGGTCACGGGACAGGTTCCAGTGGTCGATGGTCAGGTCGACGATGACCGCCGGTTCCTGACGTTCGATGGCGACGATCATGGCGTCGTGGTGGTCAATGGCGCGGGTCACCCGGTTCTGGTCATCATCCGAAGTGGGGCGATAGAATGTCTGGCTAAGCCGCGTGTGGTCGATCAGCATCCGGCCCAGGCTGGCGCGCAGGTAGGGGTTGTGGGACATGACTCCGATCTGCTCATGAAACGCATGGTTCAGCAGCGCCGATTGCCCGGTGTCACCGGCCAGAACGGCAGCGCGAAATTCTTTCTGAATGGCCTTGAGCGGCGGGATTTCATCCGAGCGGCGATTCTCGGCTGCCAGACGTGCAACATTGGCATAGATCATCGGGGCGGTCTGAAAGAACATGCGCATCACCCCCAGGTCCATCGAGGCCACCTTGGCCCCGCGATTCTGTTCGATCCGCAGATAACCTGCGCCGCTAAGTCTTTGAAAAACCTCGCGCATTGGCGTGCGTGAGATACCGTATTGATCGCAGAGCGATGCTTCGTCCAGATCGCTGCCGGGCGCAATATCCAGCATCAGGATACGCATGCACAGGTCTTCGAGACAGGCAGTTTTCTTGTCCTTGGTCATCATCCCTCCCTACTTGAATACAATTTGTATACATTTTGAATTTCGAGTCCAGAAAAAACCCACCGACCCGGTTTCTTTTGTGAGATACTGTCCCCGATGGTATTGCAGTGTTGGCTAAGCTCGGCGCGGGCCGCAATCAGCCGCATTCGCAGCACGAACGTTCACACGCATGCGCGTCATCCCCAACGATCATGTTGATCGGCAGGTTCGCTCTTCAAACGGGCGTTTTCCGCGCAGTTCAGCGATGTGGTGACAGACCTTTTATCAGCCGTAGGCCGGGTCGGAACTGCTGTCTTTCCAGTTCGGCTCGAACCCCAGCACCTCGGTATCGGGCGGTAGGGCCGGGTTGAACAGCTTGTTATGCGCCACCGTGGCCTGATGCAGCAGGTTGTGCTGGGCCAGACGCCAGACCTTGCAGGTCAGGTCGAACTTCTGGGCATAGGCGTCAAAGATCAGGCGGCATTCCCCGGCCTGATGGATTTGCGCAGCCCCTTCCGATCCGGGTGGAAACGTGGCGGTCAGGATGTCCGAAAACTCCACAGCGTTCTGATAATATCCCGCCGACAGGAACCGGATCGCCGTATCGCGGCGCTGCGCCGGGTCGTTGGTCTTGGCGGACATATGCACCAGCTCCGACGTCACCGAATAGGCCGGGGATTTGCTCATCACCGTGATGATATGGCCCATCGGTTCATCCTGATCGGGCAGGATCACCGCGGGCATGATCGCGTCATCGGGCCGCCCGTCCTGATCGCGCATCGACATCTGGCGCACGCGGCATTGCCAGCGCAGGAACGCCTTGCGCAGAGGGTGGTCGGAATAGCTTTCACCAAGTTGGGAGGCGACGGAGCTCATGCAACATTCCTTTTGGTGTCAGTGGTCAGCGTGAAAGGGCGATCATGCCCAAGGCTCGGGATGCGCGCCTGTGTTTCAGCCACCTTATCCAGATCAATCCGCGCCTGCACAACCCCCGGCAGGGTTCCGCCATCGCTGATGACCTCTCCCCACGGATCGACCACCAGCGAATGGCCATAGCTTTCGCCGCCGCCGGGCACGGGGCCGATGGCGCAGGGCGAGATGACAAAGCGCGTGGTTTCGATGGCCCGGGCACGGTTAAGCACATGCCAATGCGCCTCACCGGTCTTGCGGGTGAAGGCGGCGGGGCAGATGATGATCTCGGCCCCGGCCTTGGCGAGGCTGCGGAAGAGATCGGGAAAGCGCAGATCATAACAGATCGTATGGCCGATCCGGGCAAAGGGCGTGTCGTGGATCACCGCCTGATTACCGGCGCTGACGCAGACGCTTTCGCGGTAAACCTCGTCCTCGGAGAGCTGGATATCAAACATGTGGATCTTGTCATAGGTGCCACGGATATTGCCGGTATCATCCAGCATGTAGCCGCGGTTGATGATCCGTCCGTCGGGGCCGTCAATGGCGATGGAGCCAAGATTGATCCAGACCTGTCTCTTGGCGGCAAATTCCTGCATCGCGTCCAGAAACGGATGCGCGCCCTCGGGCGCGGCCGGCGGCGTGACGCGCGGGCCATCCGTGGCCAGCCCGCCGCAATATTCCGGTAGAAAAAGGATATCCGCGCCCGCTGTGACCGCTGAACTGGCCAACGGCATCGCCTCGTCCAGGGCTGATGCGAAATCGGGCATCGGCCGGGTCTGTAGGCAAGCAATATCAAGCGGGCGCGGCATTTGATCGAGTCCTTTTCAGAACTTCATATAGGCCTTCCGCAAGGAAACCAGCGGGTGACGGTCGGACATCTGAAACTTGATCAGAAATTCCCGGGCAATCATGTCGCGGTCCTGTTGGTTGTCAGGCAGATCATAGGATTCGGGCACGCGGACCCAGCCGTTATTGTTACGGTCAAAGACGGCGGCAGCGCCCTCTTCATAGCCCATATGAACGTCTTCCAGCCAGTTCAGATCGTCCCATCCCATGGTTTCCATGTATTTGGTCAGGAAGGGGGTGATCCGGTCATAGTCGGGCACAAGGTTCACATCATAGCGATACCCGATATGCTGACCGATTTCTTTTTCGCGTTCAGACGCAAGCCCGTCCGCATCTTTCAGGAACTGATCGACATCCTTGATTTCGGAGCCGCGGTACTGTGTTCCAGCCATTTTCAATTCTCCTTTCCGGGGGTGCCGGGGTGAACCCCGGCCTACGGTTTGGGTAGGGCGGGGTTCACCCCGCCGCGCCCTTACAGGTGGTGATAATCTTCGACGCCGACCGTGTGGCTGGTGCCCGCAAGGGGAACACCCGCCATCGCCGAGGCTTCCATCGTGAGTGCGGCGAGATCCTCGGGCTCCAACGAGTGGAGATAGGTCTTGCCGCAGGCACGGGCAAAAAGCTGTGCCTCGATGGTGAGCGTGTGCAGGAAGTTATACACACGTTCCGCCGCCGCATCCGGGTCGAGACGCTTGCGCAGTTCCGGGTCTTGCGTGGCCACGCCAACCGGGCAACGGCCCGTGTGACAGTGATAGCAATAGCCGGGCTCTGCCAGGATCTCTTCCTGATAGTTGGCTTCGGGGATGTCCTTGTTGCAGTTCAGCGCCATCATCACCGAGTGGCCGATCGCAATCGCGTCTGCACCCAGGGCAATCGCCTTGGCCACGTCGGCACCGTTCCGGATACCGCCCGCATAGACCAGGCTGATTTCGCCACGCTTGCCAAGATCGTCAATCGCCTTGCGCGCCTGACGGATCGCGGCCATGCCCGGTACACCGGTATCTTCGGTCGCAAGGTGCGGACCAGCACCGGTGCCGCCTTCCATGCCGTCGATATAGATGCTGTCCGGGTCACATTTCACCGCCATCCGAACGTCGTCATAGACACGGCTTGCGCCCAGCTTCAGCTGGATCGGGATCTGCCAGTCCGTCGCTTCACGGATTTCCTGGATTTTCAGCGCCAGATCGTCCGGTCCCAGCCAGTCGGGGTGACGGGCAGGTGAACGCTGGTCGATACCGGCAGGAAGTGACCGCATCTCGGCAACCTGGTCGGTCACTTTCTGACCCATCAGGTGACCGCCAAGGCCAACTTTACAGCCCTGACCGATGAAGAACTCGCATCCATCCGCCAGGATCAGGTGGTTCGGGTTGAAGCCATAGCGCGACTGAATGCACTGGTAGAACCACTTGGAGCTATAGCGACGCTCATCCGGGATCATGCCGCCCTCGCCCGAGCACGTCGCCGTACCGGCCATGGTCGCACCACGCGCCAGCGCGGTTTTCGCCTCATAGGACAGCGCCCCGAAAGACATGCCTGTCACATAGACCGGGATATCCAGTACCAGCGGGTTCTTGGCGCGCGGGCCAATCACCGTTTGGGTCTCGCATTTCTCGCGGTAGCCTTCGATCACGAAACGCGTCAGCGTGCCGGGCAGGAAGGTCAGGTCATCCCAGTGCGGGATTTTCTTGAACAGAGAGAACCCCCGCATCCGGTAGCGGCCAAGTTCGGACTTGATGTGGATGTCATCCATCACCGCAGGCGGGAAGATGAAGCTGTCACCGATACGGTTGGTATCGCGCGCCAGCGGTTTTTTCTTGGGCAGATCGCCGTCAGCCATTGTTTTATTCCTTTCGCTAGCTTTAGAGAATGAGCTTCTTCTCGTTGGGTTCCAGGTTGTCGTAATTCCAGAGCATTTTGCCCGCGACGACCTTGGTGAAATGATCAACGCCCTTGTCCGGCATCATCCCGTACTGCGTCAGCTTGCGCGTCAGCCAGGCCTTGTCGAGATCGGTCAGTTCCGCCTCGACCGCGTCCACACCATAGGATTTGGTTTCGCCACCGACAAAGATCGTGCCGTCATACATACTGTCGCCCAGGTTCTTGCCCGCATTGCCACAGATGATCATCCGCCCACGCTGCATCATGAAGCCCGTCAGCGCGCCGACATCACCACCAACGATGATCGTGCCGCCCTTCTGGTCGATGCCCGTCCGCGAACCTACCGAGCCACGGCACACCAGATCGCCACCGCGCATCGCGGCGCCAAAGGTGGAACCGGCGTTTTTCTCAACCAGCACGGTGCCCGACATCATGTTCTCGCCGCAGGACCAGCCCACGCGACCCGTGATGCGCACATTCGGCCCGTCGATCAGACCCACGCCGAAATATCCGGTCGAGCCTTCGATGATCAGGTTGAGCTTGCTCAGGATGCCCACGCCAAGCGAGTGCTTGCCGCGCGGGTTTTGCAGAACGATGGTACCGTAGCCTTCGGCCATTTTGGCGCGAATGGCCTGGTTGACCTCGGTATTGGTCATATCGTCAGTGTCAATCTCGGTACGCTTGTTGAAATCGACATCCGGCGCCCAAGGGTAGGTAAACCGCTCTTCGGCATCGGGGTCAAACTCGACATAAAGCGATTTGCCCGTCAGCTGTTCGGTGCGCATGCCCAGGGCGGTCACCCGCTCTTCCTGGGTCATGTTCTTGAGTTCTGCGTCGCTTACGCTTGCCATACCCGGACCTCCTCGTCGTAGGGATCAGTTGTGTCGATTTCTTGCGGCAGGATTGCGCGGATCGCCACCTCTTCCGAGGCCATCGCGATCAGGTCGTCCGATTCGTAGAGAACCAGCGGTTTGGCGGCCATCGTATCCTTGGCCATGCCCAGCTGATCCTTGGTCGCGACCAAATAGGTGAACACGCCATCGATCTCTTGGATGGACTGGCGCAGGCTGTCTTCTAGCGACACGCCATTGGCCAGGTTATGCGCAGTATAGACCGCCAGCAGTTCGCTGTCGCAGTTCGACATGAACCGGTGGCCCTTGCGTTCCATCTCGCGGCGCATGATCCAGTAGTTGGTGATCTGGCCGTTATGGACAACGCTGACATCATTATAGGGGAACGCCCAGTAGGGGTGCGCCGATTTGATGTCCACGTCGGATTCCGTTGCCATCCGGGTGTGACCGATGCCATGCGTGCCGTTGAAATCGTTCAGGCCATAAGCCTCGGCCACGACCGACGCATCGCCCAAGTCCTTGATCAACTCAAGACCGTTGCCCATCGACAGGATCTCGACACCCTCGGTTTCCTCGATATGGCTCGCCATCTCGCCGGTGTCGCCACTATGGGTCAGCACGTAGCGCAGCGAATACTCGCGCGGAGCTTCTTTGGTCTTGATCTTGGCACCATGCTCTTCGAGAATGGTTTCAACCTCGGTAATCCGGTCAGCGATGACCTGATGGATACCGCGACCGCGTTCCATATCCTCGGCTTCGGCCACTTTGAGGCGCATCACATAATCGCCCTCAACGGGCTCGCCATAGACCGCGTAACCGGTACTGTCCGGTCCCCGGTGCTTGAGGGCCTGGAGCATGGCGGTCATTTCAAACCCGACATTGGCGCTCTTGCCCTTGTGTATCAATCCAGCAATTCCACACATCTGGATATGCCTCCTTAGGTTGGCTAGGAAAATTCAGAAAAGGCGGCAGGCATAGGGCACCTGCCGCCAGTTTTTGGAATGCCTCAGGGAAGACATTCCATATACGTGTCGTTGTCCCAATCGGTGACGGTCGCCATGAAGCGGGCGTATTCGTCATATTTGTACTCATGGAACAGACGGTACATTTCACCTGGCAGACCGCGTTGGACCACCTCACTATTTTCAAGATGATCAAGGGCTTCACCCAGCGACATCGGCAGCTTCTTGACCTGCTTACCGGCCTTGATCGCCTCGTAGATGTTGCGCTCTTCGGGCTCACCCGGATCCAGCTTGTTGTCGATGCCGTCATCCATGGCCGCCAGCAGGGTCGATCCCATCAGATACGGGTTCACCATGGAGTCGACCGAGCGGTATTCGAACCGTCCGGGGGCCGACACACGCAGACCGGTTGTCCGGTTCTGGAAACCCCAGTCGGCAAAGATCGGCGCCCAGAAGCCCGTATCCCAAAGCCGGCGATAAGAGTTCACGGTCGAAGACCCGATCGCCGTCAGCGCCTGCAGGTGGTGGACCACGCCGCCGATCGCCTCAAGCCCTTCTTTGCCGGGCATCTGCGGATCGTCGTCGTCAGGCATAAAGGTGTTCTCACCACCACGCACATACATGTAGTTCTCGCGCATACCCGGCAGATCATCCGGATCATTGCCGCATTTGACGAATTCATCCTCACCACCGCGCCACAGGCTCATGTTGTGGTGACAGCCTGACGCCGACACACCCATGAACGGCTTGGTCATGAAGCAGGCAAAAATCCCTTCTTCACGCGCCACCTGGGCACAGATCTGGCGATAGGTGGTCAGACGGTCCGCGTTGCGCAGAACATCGTCGAACATCCAGTTCAGTTCCAGCTGACCGGGGGCATCCTCGTGGTCGCCCTGGATCATGTCCAGACCCATCTGGCGGGCATATTTGATCACCTTCATCGACACCGGACGCAAGGATTCAAACTGGTCGATGTGATAGCAGTAAGGCTTCGAATAGCCGTCCTTGGGCTTGCCGTTCTCGTCGAACTTCAGCCACATCATTTCCGGCTCCGTGCCGATCCGCAGCGACCGACCGTGCTTTTCCTTGAACTGGTCATGCATGCGGCGCAGGTTGCCGCGACCATCCGAGGTCAGATATCCACCCGGATTTTCCTTTTCCTCGCGGTTGCGGAAGAGCGTGCAGTAAAAACGACCGATTTGCGGCGCCCAGGGCAGCTGCATGAAGGTTTCAGGCTCGGGGATACCGACCAGTTCGGCGGCTTCCGGACCGTAGCCCAGATAGTTGCCGGCGCGGTCAGTGAACAGGTTCACCGTGGCGCCATAGACCAACTGGAAGCCCTTCTTGGCGATGGATTCCCAGTGATCGGCGGGAATACCTTTGCCCATGATCTTGCCGGTCACGGATACGAATTGCAGATAGAGATATTCGATGCCCTTGGCATCAATCATCTCTCGCACTTGTTTGATCTTTTCGGCGCGGCCGGGGGCTTCGACGAATTTTTCGAGATCTGTTGCCACTGTTTTAGTCTCCCTGAGGTTGCCGCCTTGGCCGGGTCTTGTGCCCGGCTTCGGTGGGGTGGTTCAGCCCGGTCGTTTCGGGCCGTTCAAGACCGGGCTCACATCACCAAAGGCGGACCGGTCAAATTGAATTGGTTTAAGAAAGTGCGGGTGATTGGTCGGGGTCGCGTCAATATTGGCGGATTGCACGTGACGGGTGAAAACCTGGATGGAAAAGATCCGGGCAGCGCTGCGGCTATCTCTCGAAGATGCGCCAAGCTTCCATGCAACGAGCCCACGGTGTATACCGGTATCAGTGATCACGAAATCAGCTTGATCTCTAAGCGTCATCTGAACAGGCTCCCTGGGTCTTTGATAGGTGGCTTGATGTGCAAATCGAGGCGGTGCAGCAGTTGTTAACGAAATCCTTCCCTTTGCCAAGCCAAAAGTCAACCACTTTTGGTCCAATGATTGCAAAAAGGCCAATAAACGCCCTTAATTGGTATATATTTGGTTCATCTATAGGGTGCTGCAAATGAACGCGCCACTTGATCAGAAATTAGGCGCCTCGGACATTGCCGCCCTGCTAAGGCGCGAAATTTCCAAGGGAATTCTGCAACTTCACGACAGGTTGCCCCCCGAAAGGGTATTGGCAGACACCTATGGCACGGCCCGCGGCACGGTCCGAAAGGCGCTCAATCTGCTCGAGCAAGAGGGCTATGTCGAGATCCGCGCAGGCAGCGGTACATATGTGGTTCACATGCCAACCGATTCGTATTCTGACGCGATTGATAACGCGACGCCGCTGGAATTGATGGACACGCGATTCGCGCTCGAACCGCATATCTGCCGGCTTGCCGTGCTGCATGGACGACGCGCCGATTTCGACAAGATGGAAGCACTGTGCGTCCGGATGGAGGCGCTGGCCGACGACCCGGTTTCCTTCTCCGAGGTCGATACCGAGTTTCACCGGGCGCTGACGAACTCCACCCGCAACGGGCTGCTGATCTGGATCATCGACCAGATCGCCCATGTCCGCAGCCAGGATGACTGGACCCGGATGCGGCATCTGACGCTGGATGCCCGCACGATCAACCAGTACAACGCCCAGCACCGGCAGATCCTGAACGCGATCCGCACCCGAGAGCCCGAGCGCGCCGCGAATATCATGAAGGAACATCTGGAAACCGCGCGCCTGTCCCTGACCCGCGCGGCGGAAACCTGAGGCACGGAATCTGCGACCCCGCGTAGCTTGGGTGAAACCCACGCACCGCGCCCCGTTCGGCCCCCCGCTCCCGCTGGAACACCGCGCGCCCTGTTAACCACGCCCGCGCCGGTATCAAATACCGACGTAATACCGACGTTTTACCGACACGATACAGACAGCGGTTTTCCCTTGTTAACCAGCCTCTTACGGGGTGATTCGCGGCCCCCGGCCCGGATCACCGCCCAGATCGTTTCTGATTTGACAGGATTTGGGGCGCTGGCGCTCTAATGCGTTTTGGCAGTCATCTGCAACCAGTTCATGTAAAGCCGTTCCGCCATGTCGTTGAACGCGCCCATGCGGGCTGAACAATCCTGGTCGAATTTCTCGACCGCGCCCTTGCCCATGGCCTTTTCCAAGGCCCCCGCATAGGCGGGAATATCGGCCCAGTTGCGCACGGTATCGCCCTCAAGCTCCACATGAAATTGCATCGACACGGCGCGGGTGCCCCACTTCATCGCCTGCACCGGACAGGCCGGTGAGGTCGCCAGGCATTGCGCGCCCGCAGGCATCTGTTTGACCTCGGCCGAATGCCATTGCAGCGTCTCGAATTTTTCCGGCAGCCCGTCGAACAGCACGCCCGTGGCCCCCGCTTCGGTCAACTGCACTTCCATCACGCCGATCTCTGGCGTTTCCGAAGGGCCGACACTGCCGCCCAGCGCCTCGGCCAGGAGTTGATGGCCCAGGCAGAGGCCCAAAAACGGCAGGCCCATTTCCTCTACCGCCTTGCGAATGAACGCTTTTTCGTCTTTCAACCAGGGGTGTTCATCCTCTTGCCAGACATCCATCGGTCCGCCCATGACCCAAAGCGCGTCATAGCCTTCAAGGTCCGGCAGGGCCTCGCCCTCGTCCAGTTCAACGGCGTCCCAGGTATGGCCGTCCTCTTTCAGGAAATCGCGAAAGATACCCGGGTGCTCGACGCTCTCATGTTGCAAAACCAGTATGTGCATGGGGCCCTCCATTTTTCGCCGACCCTAAGCCGCAATCGGCGCGCGGCGCAAGTTCTGTCACCGACTTGCCGAGGGCGGTTGCCTGAAATGCAGCGTGTAGGCGCGCGAGAAATGCGAGGAGTTGGCAAAGCCCGTCGCCAGCGCGATCTCGGTCAGCGAAAGCGGCGAATGTCTGAGTAAACTCTGCGCCTTATCCAGGCGCAGCTCGCGGTAATATCCCATCGTTGACCGGCCCAGTTTTTCGCGGAAAAGCCGGTTCAGCTGGCGCGGCGATATGCCCGCCGCCCCGGCCAGATCATCCAGCGAAATCGTCTCGGCCACGTGGCTTTCCATCGCGTCCACCGCATCAAGAATCGCCGCGTTGGTCGATCCGACCCGTTCCACCAACCCCCCCCGCTGCGGCCCGATCGAAGGCCGGATTTCAGTATGCATAAACCAGTCACTGACCAGCCGCGCAAAAGGCGCACCGTGATGACGGGCAATCAGCGCGTGCATCAGATCAAGCGGCGCCGTGCCGCCCGCACAAGTCACCCGGTCACGGTCGATCACATAAAGGCTGCGTTCGACCATCAGATGCGGTGAAATTTCTGCCAGCGCCTCGGCATGTTCCCAATGCACGGTCATGCGCCGCCCATTCATCAGCCCGGCGCGCGCCAAGATCAGCGGCCCACCCGATACGCCTCCCAACCGCGTGCCACTGCGCGCCATGCGAACAAGCCAGGGAATGATCGGGCGTTCATTGTAATATGCCGGGTTGCCACCGGCGACGATGAAAAGATAGTCAAGCTTGAGGTCGTCACCGATGGTTGCCTGCGGCATCACCATCGCCGCGCCGGAACTGGGAACGGGGTCCTGGGTGACGCCAATATTCACCACATCATAGAGCGTGCGGCGCCCTAGCAAATTGGCAGCACGCATCGGTTCAACCGTTGATGAATAGGACAAGAGCGCGAATCCCTTCAGCGCCAGAACGCCAATACGGCGGGTTTCAGCTATTGTACCAATTGTGTCCATTTTAGAAATCTAACCGTCTATTTCAGAGAAGTCGATTCGGAAGTTAACGGCGATGCTATTCCGATTGGAGTTTCGGGGATCTGTCACCAATGCGCTATTCAGCCTTCAAGATATTCACCCAGGGCCTGACCGGCAACAAGGGCTGGAAACCGGTCTGGCGCGAGCCTGATCCGAAGCCGGAATATGATGTGATCATTGTCGGCGCGGGCGGGCACGGCCTGTCGACAGCGTACTATCTGGCCAAGGAATACGGCATCACCAACGTGGCGGTTCTGGAAAAAGGCTGGCTGGGTTCAGGCAATATCGGACGGAACACTACGATCATCCGCTCGAATTACATGCTGCCGGGGAATGAACCCTTCTACGAAATGTCCATGAAGTTGTGGGAAAACCTGGAGCAGGATTTCAACTACAACGCCATGATCAGCCAGCGGTCGATCCTGAACCTGATCCATTCCGACGCGCAGCGCGATGCCTTCATCCGGCGCGGCAATGCGATGTACCTGGCCGGGGCCGACGCCGAATACGCCAGCGCCGAACAGCTGCGCCAGGAGCTGCCGTTCCTGGATTTCGACAATGCGCGTTTCCCAATCAAGGGCGGGCTTTACCAGCGGCGCGGTGGCACGGTGCGCCACGATGCGGTCGCCTGGGGCTATGCGCGCGGCGCCGACAGCCGCGGCGTCGACATCATCCAGAATTGCGAAGTTACCGGGTTCGACATCCAAAACGGCACCTGTCGCGGCGTCGAAACCAGCCGGGGGCCAATCCGGGCCAAGAAGGTCGCGGTCTGTGTCGCCGGATCGTCGGGGCGGGTGATGGCCAAGGCGGGCATGCGCCTGCCGATCGAAAGCCACGTTTTGCAGGCCTTCGTCACCGAAGGGCTGAAGCCGGTTATTCCCGGCGTCATCACCTTTGGCGCGGGTCACTTTTACGTCAGCCAGTCCGACAAGGGTGGGCTGGTCTTTGGTGGCGATATCGACGGCTACAACACCTACGCGCAGCGCGGCAATCTACCTGTGGTCGAGGATGTGGCCGAGGGCGGCATGGCGATCATGCCGATCATCGGACGCGCTCGCCTGCTGCGCAGTTGGGGCGGCATCATGGACATGTCGATGGACGGATCGCCCTTTATCGACAAGACCGATATTGGCGGGCTCTATTTCAACGGCGGCTGGTGTTACGGCGGCTTCAAGGCAACGCCGGCCAGCGGATTCTGCTACGCACACTTGCTTGCCAAGGACACGCCGCATCCGGTGGCAACCGAGATGCGCCTGGACCGGTTCAAGCGCGGCCATATCATCGACGAAAAAGGTCAGGGCAATCAGCCCAACCTGCATTGATCGGAGGGACAGGACATGATCATCAACCATCCGCTGCTTGGCCCCCGCGACGCCGCTGAGTTTATCTATCTGGGCGATGCAAGCCTGATCGACAGACCCGATTGGCAGGACGAAGATGCCGACGAAAAATTCTATGAATACGGGTATTTGCGCGACAACCCCGCCGGTGAACACCAAGAGCTTTGGTATCACGAACAGGGGGATCGTTCGTGGCTCCTGGTCACGCGCAACACGCTGACCCATGAGATTTCCAAGGTGGAGCTGGCCCGCGACATGGCCCGTGCGCGGGGGCGCAGCAAATGACACAAGTGAACCGATTGACAGGCGGCCAGGTCGACCGCTCTCAGACGCTGAACTTCACTTTCAACGGCAAGGCGATGCAGGGCCATCCCGGCGACACGCTGGCCTCGGCGCTTCTGGCCAACGGTCAGCGTCTGGTGGGACGGTCGTTCAAATATCACCGCCCGCGCGGCATTCTGACCAGCGGCTCGGAAGAACCGAACGCACTGGTGCAATTGCGCAGCGGCGCCCATCAGGAGCCGAACACCCGCGCCACGGTGACCGAGCTGTTCGACGGGTTGACCGCCACCAGCCAGAACCATCGCGGATCGCTCGAACATGACTTGATGGCGGTGACCGATCTGATGGCGCCGTTCCTCAGCGCGGGCTTCTACTACAAGACATTCATGTGGCCCAAGGCGTTCTGGGAAAAACTGTATGAACCGGCAATCCGCAAATCCGCCGGTCTCGGTCGACTGTCGATGCAGGACGATCCCGACAGCTATGACAAAGGCTTTTTGCATTGCGATCTGCTGGTCATCGGTGCGGGTCCTGCGGGCCTTAGCGCGGCACTGGCTGCCGGACGCAGCGGCGCACGCGTCATTCTGGCGGATGAGGATTTCGCCCCCGGCGGACGCCTGAATGCCGAGACGCTGGAAGTCGACGGGATGAGCGGCGCGGACTGGGCCGCCGCGGCAATCGCCGAACTAAGCGCCATGGACAACGTGCGCCTGATGACCCGCACAACCGTTTATGGTGCCTACGACCACGGCATCTATGGCGCGCTGGAACGCCGCACCGACCACCTTGCCACATCCGATGGCAAGCCCCGGCAAGTGCTGTGGCGGATCTACTCGAAACGTGCAGTTCTGGCGGCAGGCTCGACCGAACGCCCGATCGCCTTTGGCAACAACGACCGCCCCGGCATCATGCTTGCGGGCGCGGTGCGGACCTATGTGAACCGCTACGGCGTGACACCCGGCCAGCAGGTTGCGGTCTTCACCAATAACGATGACGGCTGGCGCACCGCCGCCGATCTGGCTGCTAATGGCGTCGCGGTGACCAACATCATCGACACCCGCGACGCGCCCGCGGTCTGCGACGTGCCCGGTGCGCGGCACATCCGCAACGCGGCGGTGATGGACACGGTGGGCCGTAAGGGCCTGAAATCGGTCACACTGACCAGCGGTCAGGTCATCCCTGCGGATTGTCTGGCTGTCTCGGGCGGATGGAACCCGAACGTGCACCTGACCTGCCACCAACGTGGCCGCCCGACCTGGCGTGAAGATATCCACGCCTTCGTGCCCGGCGGCGATCTACCCCCCGGCATGGCCGTGGCCGGTGCCGCGAACGGATCGCTGACCCTTGCCGCCGCGCTGGCCGAAGGCCGGAACGTGGCCAATGCGCAGATCAAGGATCTGGGCTTCACCGCCTCTCGCAAGGCCGCCCCCAAGGCCGAGGATGAACCAAGCGACGGCATGGCAATCTGGCATATTCCGGAAAGCAAGAATCGCGCCTGGGTCGATCAGCAAAACGATGTGACCGTTAAGGACATCAAGCAAAGCTACCGCGAAGGCTTCCGCTCGGTCGAGCATCTGAAACGTTACACCACGCTGGGCATGGCCACCGATCAGGGCAAGACCGCCAACATCCCGGCGCTGGCGATCATGGCCGAATGCACCGGCAAATCGCTTCAGGATACCGGCACAACGATCTTCCGTCCGCCTTATACGCCGATACCCATGGGCGCCTTGGCGGGACGGGCGCGCGGCAAGGATTTCCGCCCCTTCCGCCTGACGCCAAGCCACGACTGGGCCTCGAAAAACGGCGCCACTTTTGTCGAAGTGGGCAATTGGCTGCGGGCGCAGTGGTTTGCCCGCCCCGGCGAACAAGGCTGGCGCGACAGCGTCGACCGCGAGGTCGAGATGACCCGCGGCTCGGTCGGCATCTGCGATGTGACCACGCTGGGCAAGATCGACATCCAGGGCAAGGACGCCGCTGATTTCCTCAACTTCGTCTACGCCAACGCCTTTGGCAAACTGCCCGTCGGCAAGGTCCGGTATGGCCTGATGCTGCGCGAGGATGGTATCTGTTATGACGATGGCACCACCGCGCGGATGAGCGAGAACCATTTCGTGATGACCACCACCACCGCCAACGCGGTGCTGGTCTTCCGCCGGATGGAATTTGTTCGCCAGTGCCTCTGCCCGGACATGGACGTGCATCTGATTTCGACCACTGATGGCTGGGCACAGTTCGCCGTAGCCGGACCCAACGCGCGCAACCTCCTGCGCAAGGTGGTGGACGAGGCGCATGACATCTCGAACGAAGGGTTCCCCTTCATGGCCTGTGGCGAGGTCACGGTTTGCGGCGGCACGCCTGCCCGGCTGTTCCGGATCTCCTTCTCAGGCGAGCTGGCCTACGAGGTCGCCGTGCCCGCGCGCTACGGTAACTCGATGATCGAAGCGCTGATGAAAGCGGGAGAGGAGTTTGATGCCGTGCCCTACGGGACCGAGGCGCTTGGCGTCATGCGGATCGAAAAGGGACACGCGGCGGGCAACGAACTGAACGGGCAGACAACCGCGCTGAACCTTGGGCTCGGCGGCATGGTTTCGTCCAAGAAGGACTGCATCGGCAAGACGCTGGCTGCCCGTCCCGAGATGAACCGCGACGATGCGATCCGCCTGGTCGGCTTCCGGCCCGTGGATCGGAGTGTGAAACTGATCGCCGGGTCGCATTTCATCAACAAGGGTGACGATGCGACCATGGCCAACGATCAGGGCTGGATGACCTCGGTCGCCTATTCGCCCAGCCTGGGGCATTCAATCGGGCTTGGTTTCATCAAGGAAGGCCATAACCGCAAGGGCGAGATCGTCCGCGCCGTCAGCCCGATCCACGACACCGAGATGGAGGTCGAGATCGTCTCGGCGCATTTCATCGACCCCGAAGGAGAACGTCTCCGTGCTTGAGTTCAATCTTGTCTCCGCCCCGCCGCTGGCGGGCTACGATCAACGCTTCGACGGCGTGAACCTCACGGCGCCCACAGATCTGGCGATCGTCTCGCTAGCCCTGCCGCTTGGCGGCGAAGCCGCAGCCGAAAAATCCGTGAAAGCCGCCTATGGCGCGGCCTTGCCCGGTATCGGCAAATCGGCGCTGTCCAAGGATGGCAGCGCACGGCTGGTACGCCTATCGCCGGACGCGGCATTCGTGATCTTCACCCATACGACGCCCGATGCCGAGCCCTTCGTGGCGAAGAAAATCAAAGGCGCGGCCTACACAACCGACCAGACGGATGTGTGGACCGGGCTTGAAATTGCTGGCCCCCGCGCCCGCACCGCACTGGAACGCATCTGCCCGATCGACCTGCATCCCGCCAGTTTCGCAACCGGCGACGCGGCCCGCACCACGATGGAACATCTGGGCACGCTGATTATCCGCACCGGCGATGACGCCTTTCTGCTGCTGTCGGGCAGCTCTTCGGCCAAATCGTTCCTGCACGCCATTGAAACCTCGATCCACAACACCGCTTAACCGCTTGAACCCAATCCCCACGATGCCGGAGAAGGAAATTCGCGATGTATCTTGAAACTCTGGAAACAACACGATCCCCTACTCCTGCCGTGATGCATTGCCGTCGCAGCCTGTCGGGCGATTTTGTGTTCCTGTCACAGGATGACCGTGTGGCCTATGCCGCCGAGGCCTGTATCGACGTATTGCGCTCGGCCAATCGTCTGACTGGCGAGGACGGCTATAGCTGGACGCATTACACCGGCGAAGAATGCCTTGAGGATGGCCCGATCTGTGGACCTGATCAGACCCTGGTACTGGTGGGTGGCGTTGAAAACCCGTGGCGCCCGTCCGAAGAATACCTGCGTGATCTGCGCGCCTGTATTCGCAATGCGGCACGTGTCTGCGTGGTTGGATCAGCCGTTTTCGTACCGCTGACCGCCGGTGTTCTGGGCACCAAGCAGTTATCGGTGCATCCGAATTTCCGACCCGGCGTACGCGAGACCGGCCGCATGCTGGAATTGTCTGAAAGTGCGACCTGCCATCACAAGGCACTAAGCAGCGCGGTCAGCCCAACCGCGGCAATCCGCATGATGGTCGAACTGGTCGGCGCGCGCGACGGTGAGTTCACCCGCGCCACGCTGGCGAAATATCTGGGCCTCAGCGATCCCGACGAAGACACCGGAATGGCTGAACATTGGCGTTACAAGCGTCTGGCGCAGGGCAACCTGGTGATCAGCGAAGCGCTGAAGATCATGCAGGACCACCTGGAAGACACGCTGAGCGTGGGCCAGATTGCCGATATCCTGGACGTATCGCCACGCAAGCTGGAACGCGGTTTCCGCGATCTGCTGGATCAGACGCCGCTGAAGGTTTACCGCGACCTGCGGCTGGACCGGGCGCGCAGCCTGCTGGCGCAGACATCCCTGCCGCTTAACGAAGTTTCGGTCGCCTGCGGGTTTTCCAATGTCACGCTGATGAAAAAATGGTTCATCGAAAAATACGGAGAGCTTCCCGGACAGGTCCGTCAGCACGCCTTTGGTGGCATGCTTCGCGCGTGATTTGACCCTGATGGGCCGGCTTGCCATGCTGTAGCTTATGATACGTGGCTTACTTCTTGATCTGGCGGGCGTGCTCTATGATGGTGGGCGGGCGATCGACGGCTCGGTCGACGCCATTGCACGGCTTGTTGACGCGGGATTGCCCATTCGCGTCATTACCAATTCCACCCGCAAACCAAGACGACTGTTGTTGCAGCGCCTGGCAGAAATGGGCTTTGAGATCGACGCCGATCAGCTTTTTACCCCTGCCAGTGCCGCGCGCGCCGTTCTGGCGGAAAGCGGGCGGGCCGCACATTTACTGATTCATCCCGATCTGGTCGAGGATTTCGCCGATATACCCCAAAGCGGGGCAGAAATATCAGTCGTTGTCGGGGATGCGGCAGAATATTTCACGTATGACGCAATGAATGCTGCCTTTCGCGCCCTGGACGCCGGCGCAAACCTGCTGGCACTGGCCAATAACCGCAGCTTCAGCGATGCCGACGGGGCGCTCAGCATCGACATGGGTGCCTATGTAGCGGCGCTCGAATATGCCAGTGGTCAGACCGCGACCGTGCTGGGCAAGCCCGCTCCGGGATTTTTCAAAGCAGCTCTTGCAAGCATGGGTATTTCAGCCGCCGAAGCGGTGATGATCGGTGACGATGCCGAAGCGGATGTGGCCGGCGCCCTTTCTGCCGGTTTCGGTCAGGCGATTCTGGTTCGAACTGGCAAATATCGCGACGGTGATGAGAGCAACGTGACCCCTGCCCCCGATTTCATTGCCGCTGATCTGGTTGAAGCGGTTGAGCGGGTTTTAGCGGGCAGGAGTTGACGGCAGATCGCCATATCTCAAAATAAAACCCCCGGAAAGTTACCTGTCCCGGGGTTTTGTTTTATCTTTACAAGGTGTTACCCGGCATGCCGCGTCTCATCCCGGAAATCGGTTTCTTCGGTCACGGTAAAGCGTCCGCCCTTGATTTTCTGAATCTTACCCTCGCGCAGAAGCTGGCCAAAAGAGCGCAGACCGTCCTCACGGGCGAAATTCTCTTTCTCCACCTCTTGGATCTTATGCATCAGCATCGGCCGCGAGAATTGTTCCCGGCCTTCAACATCCGAAATGTAGGCTGCCGCAGCCTCCAACAGGTCAGGCAGTTGGGTTGCGCCCATCTGGCGGGCATAATCGCTGAAATTGCTACCACTTTCGACACCGGTGTTTTTAGTGTCTTCGACCAATTCCGTCGCCGAGACACGGCGCGGGCGGATCGGCGCGCGTTCCATGTCAACGCGCTGCTCGGCAACCAGTTTCAACGGTGCCGGTCGTCCTTCGACCGGGCGTTGTGAACGGGTCCCCTCGCTGGCACTGGGACGACGCGGGCGCACCACGCTGGCAAGATCGCTGCGATAGGGTGTATCGTCGACGTTCTTTTGCAGATCCGCGCCGGCCTTCTTTTCGGCCCGGGTGGCGGCAACCGCCGCACGCAGATGCTGAATAGCGCTGCGACGCTGATTGGATTCTGGCTTTTCAAGCTGGCTATCGGCTTCGTCAAAAATCCGTTCGATATCGGACTGATCGCCCGCGCTTTCCAGTTTGTGCCGACCGTCGCGTGAAGCTGCATGATGCTCTATCTCTTCTGAAGCATCATCGGAATTTTCCTCAGCAACATCAGGAGCATGCATCTCTTCTTCATCTGCAACTGCCAGGTCAGCTTCAACCTCGGCAAGCGCACGCTGCAAATCTTCTTCCTGTTCAGGGCTCAGGACCTGCTCAGCATCCGCCATCTCAACATCGGCATCACCGTCCGTGTCATCGTCGGCCCATGCCGTTTCGACAAAGTCTTCGGCCTGGTCATCTTCCGACAGACCATCAGCGATGGCGGCATCGAAATCTTCGCGAGTGACCTTGAGCACACGGGCATTCAACTGCGCGCGTGTCTCATCATCGTCGCTCATCTCCGACACGTTCTCCGCGTCATCCGAGATTTCAACCGTTTCATCCTCGACCATTGCATCCGGCAAATCGAAATCAACCATTTCTTCGGCGACTTCGTTTTGCGTTTCGATTTCGGTCAGGTCTTCTGCTTCAGATGTTTCTCCGTCGGTAATCGAATCCGCCAGCAATTGCGACAGCGTGTCTTCGAAATCGTCTTCGTCGTCTGTCGCGGTCGCCGCAGCCTTCGAGCTGGCTTCTTCCTCATCAATCTGTTGCGCACGTTTGCTGGCCAGCGATGCAAGCAATTCCACATCGGACATGCCGGTCTCGACAGGCTCAGCCTGCTCAATCTCAGCCGCGTCATCTTCGGCCAGGGCGGCATCCAATTCAGCAGCGGCTTCGTTCAGGAAATCCTGTGCATGCTCGTCTTCGCTGTAATCGTCCTGCTCGTAAGGCTGATCTTTCTGCGACACGACCGAACGAATTCGGCTCAGCCGGTCTGCAACAGAATCGGCATCTGGCACCGAGACCGGAGCGTCCACCATCTCGGTTTCGTAATGATCTGCTACGTCAGGCTCTGGTGAATTCTCAAAGAATGCCTCAGCCGTTTCGACATAGTCATCGATTGCAGCTTCGTCTTCCACGGCAATCTCGGCGGCGAAATTTTCGGCGGCGGCCTCAACCGCAACCTCTTCTTCGACAGCCTCTGATAGCTCTTCGTCGATAAACTGCTCAACCGGGGTATCATCTTCAGAGTGAATTTCTTCGGTGACGGTCTCTTCAACCGACGCGTCCGATGTCGCTTCAACCGTCTCAGCAGGCTCTTGCGCGATCGGTTCTTCCGGCATTTCTTCGACAACCGTTTCAGCGGCCTGCTCTTCCGCAACAAACGATTCAGTCTGCGCTGTAACAACGGGGGCTTCCAAAAGATCGTCCGCCGCAGGCGTGTCTTCAACCGTTGCGACAGGCTCTTCTTCAATGGCTTCTTCGGCCGCTTCAATGACCTCTTCGGCCACGTCTTCGTCGGCAGGCGCTACTTCGGATGCAACCTCGGTCGTTTCCGCAGGCACGCCCACTTCTTCTGTGGTGGCTTCCTCGACAGGTGCCTCTTCGGACGAAACATCCTCGTCCTGCAACGCCGCGGAAATTGCGGGGGCAAGCTCCTCGACATCATTCTCAGATGTATCAGCAGCCACATCATCGGCAGCATCAACCACCTCTTCAGGCTGGGTTTCTTCTACGCTGGGCGCCTCTGCCTCAGCGTGTTGATCCTCAGCGGCCATATCCGTTGCTGCGACAGCAGCCAGCGCGGCTGGTGCGTCGCCTGCGCGCAGGACGATCTTGCCCTGCTCTTCGTGCGCCTCAACCCGGCGGGCGATTTCGCGTTCCGCGATCCGCGCCAGCATGTCGGCATCCGGTGTCGGCGGTTCGGCCCCGAAGTAACGATCATCCGCAGCCAGATCGCGGAAATATTCTGCAATCGCCTTCATCGTATCGAATGAGTCATCAAACCCTTCCAGCGTACACGAGAAGGTTCCGTAAGAGACCGTTAGAATTTTACTTGTATTAACCATTTTAATCGCTCGCTTTGCTTTGCCTGCAAAGTCCGTGTTTACCATGCCCGAGAGGACGAAAGACGCCCGATTCTTGGAACTTTAACGTACCATTTTGTGGCGAGAATGTGTTCTCTTCCATAACTTGACGTTAATCCGGGGAAAAAATGATCGTTCAACAATCCCAGTCTGTGACGCTAATTGGTGGCGCAAAGGTAGACAATCAAAGGCTTAGACGCGCTTTGGCACTGGCGCCACACCTGGTTGCGGCAGATGGTGGCGCAGATACCGCGCTGCTCGAAGGCCTGATGCCGGATGCCGTAATTGGCGATTTTGATTCGATGAGCGAATCAGCCAGGGACTGCATCCCATCCGACCGTCTGCATGAGATTTCCGAGCAGGACAGCACCGATTTCGATAAATGCCTGAGCAACATCCATGCCCCGCTGATCATCGGTGTGGGTTTTTCCGGGGCGCGCCAGGATCATCAACTGGCCGCGTATAATACACTGGTGCGGCATCCCGATCAGCGCTGCATTCTTCTGGGCCGTGACGAGCTGGTGTTTCTTTGCCCGCCGTCGCTGCGTTTGGATTTGCCTGTCGGGACGCGAGTATCACTGTTTCCGATGGGTGCGGTCGAGGGTGTGTCAGACGGGTTGAAATGGCCCATCGCCGGGCTGAACTTTGCGCCGGACGGGCGCGTCGGCACATCGAACCTATCAACCGGCACTGTACATCTGAACCTGACCGCGCCAAAAATGCTGGTCATTTTGCCAGCGATGGCGTTGGAAGCGGTCGCCGAAGCCCTGCAACAGGTTGTCGGCAGTTGGGCGTGACAGGCATATCAAAGCTCTTGATGATTATTCTCTACCCCAATTGGCATCAAAGCCCACACAGATCGGACGCAAGGTAGAAGATAGCGATGCGCGATCACCGTGAACGACATCCAGATCCGCAAACAAGCGTTCGGGCATCAACAAGCTGCGTTAACTAAACGGCCAGCTATCGGGCACTTTGTCGGGGCCTTTGTTATCTTCCAGAATCTTCCGATAATTCTCCATCGAATGATCCATACCGAAATTGGCTTCGGGCGGTTCAAGGAATTTGGCTTGACCCAAATGGCTGAAATTCGGCGCCATCGCGCATACCGTGTCATCCACCCGGCAGACCGACAGGCATTTGCCATCGTGTTGCACCCGCCGACTGCCTTTCTTGGGCCGGGGCGAGGCAAAACCGATACCGTGCACATTATAGCTTTTCGACAGGATCTGCGTGGCCGCTGCGCCCAAAGAGTGACCGATGATCAGACGCGGCCGGCGGTTCCCCAACCAGTTGAACACCATACGGGAATAAACCAGAAAGCCCTGATGCCAGCGCGTACCACTGGCACCACGTTCTGTTGTGCTATCCGCCAATCGAAATTTCTTGTGCCCCACATTGAAGACCCTCAGATTGAAATGCACGAAATCCAATACGGAATTGCTGCCGGGCAGAAGCAGGATACCGTTGTCGGTCAAATGCGCCTGCACCCCCGATTTATCCAGACTATCAACAACCCGGGGTGACTTTAGCTCACTGACTTTGTAACTCGCCTGCGCCAAGGTGGCGGCGTCGCGCATCCTGATCCGTGTCATTGGAAAATCCTCCTGAAAATATACAGGCAGTTTTCCACGGTCATGCCGCGCTGCAAAGTCATTTAAACCTGACCCTGCGCGGCAGTGCCTAAGGAGCGGGCGTTGGCCGGCGCTGCAGGGCGCGTTCGCGCACAAAGACATAAAGGCCCGAGCCCACGATCAGGGCAATCCCGACAAAGGTCAGCGCATCGGGCAGATCGCCGAATATGTAGAAACCAAAGAAGGTGGCGCCGACGATCTCGATATATTGCAGCGGTGCCAGAACCGAGGCGGGTGCCAGCGACAGCGCGAAACTGATGCAGACATGGCTGATTGTGGCGACAATCCCGAGCGCCGCCAGCAGTTTCAATTCGCGTGCCTCCGGCCAGACCGGATCAAGCGGGCCGACGCCACTGCCATTAAACGCCCAGAGCACCGGCACAGCGATTACCAACGCCGCCAGACCGGTATATACCTGCAATGTGATCGGGTGCATCTGCGTTGCCATACGGCGTGTCAGGATCATGTAGAAGGCAAAACAAAGCGCCGTGACCAGCGGCAGAAACGCCACGCCGCCAAGCTCCTGAAAACTGGGCTGAATGATCAAAAGCGCCCCGCCAAAGCCCACGGCACAGGCAATATAGCGGCGCGGGCCGACCTGTTCGCCCAACAGCCATCCGCCCAGCAACGTCAGGATGAACGGTTCGACAAAAAAGATCGCGATGGCATCGGCAATCGGCATGTAGCGCACGGCAGTAAAGAAAAACGCGGTGGCCACCATCAACAGAACCGATCGCGCCAGATGCAATCCGATCTCGGCCCGTCCGGGCCGGTGCATCCATCCCATCAGCGCCGCCAACGGCAACAAAAGCGCGCTTTGAACCGCAAACCGTGTGGCCGCGATCTGCCCCACGGCGACCGCATCACCGATCAGCTTGGCAAAACTGTCCATAAGCGGGGCAATCAATGAAAACCCCACCATCAGAAGAATGCCGAATAAGGTGCGATCCTTGCCCATGACGCGACGCTAGGGGCGCATCATGAAATTGGCAATCCGCCTTCGGCCAGAAGACGTCAGAAACAGTCAGCAGGCGTCAGCGCGCGGTTGGGCGCCTTGCATCCATCGCCAGTCTCTCAAAGGGATCGGGGCGACCGGCAAATGCCTTGGGTTCGCGCTCGGCAGGGACAAGCTTTGCCATGAAAAGCTGGATTTTCTCGCCCATGCCCAATTTCTGCTCGGTATCATCCGGGGTGAAAAGCGTGGCCGACTGAAACGCGTCCTTGCGTCTCGGCGCCCGGGTAACAGGGCGTGTCTTGGCAGCACCATCATCCGTTTCACCGGATTTATGACGCCGACCGGGCAGCGCAAATTTGAAACCACGTTTTGGTTCTTTCGGCTCAGGTGCGGCAGTCGCATCAACTGCGGCAGCCGCGTCATCGCTTTCATCCTTGGCCTTACGCCCAAGCCCCGGCAGGGACAGCTTGAAGCCGCGCTTGGGTGCCTCAGCCTCGGACGTCTGCTCCACCGGCGCTACCAACGCTGGCTCGTCCTGGAAACTCGTCGCGTTTTGCACGTCAGCCATAACCTCTTCATCGCTCTTTTTGGCGCCCGGCAACCCAAGACCCAAACGCGCTAGCCCGCCGGTGATCACATTCTTGGTTTTCCGGACGGCAAACATCTGCAAGGCAACAATCGCGGCAATCGCGGCATAGATCAGCGCATAGGTAAATTGACCGGTATAGATCAGGAAACCGGCCACCCCGATTAGCGACAGTGCCTTTACCGACAGCGGAATTCTGTTCCAAAGCTTGTCTTCGACTGTTTCGCGAGCGGGGGCGGGCTCTGCCTCGGGCTGCGCAGGTGCATCGGCATACGCCATCACGGGCGCGGTATGTTCTGGCGCGGCGGGTGCGTCCTCTGAATTTGCCAGCCGCTTCTTGCGACGACGCAACGCGAATTTGATCAGGCCGATCAGGGCCACGGCAAGACCAACACCGCGAATGATGTTGCGCATGTCATCCGCAGACACCGTGGGCGTCAGCCCGGCAACCCGGCCATCCAGAAACGGTTCGATATAGATGAAATCATCGGATTGGATAAGGCTCTGTTCGGCAAACGCATCACTGACAAGCGACGACAGATCCGAACTGTTCCTGGCCTGCCCGTTAAACGTGATGACGCTGACAAACCCGTCCTCGCCAATCCCGATCTCCGAGTTTTTGTCGAAATATTCGTTGATGAACTTGTCTTTTTCCGCCTGCGACAGAACCAGCGCACTCCGCGCCACCTTACTGCCTTCCGGGTCGGACGCATCAAACAGCACATACATGAAGCGCGTCGTATCGGGGCCTTTGCGCTTTTTCGTCAGTTCGTAATTATAGCTGGGGTCAATCACACCCTGAACCGATATTTCATCGGCGAGACCAACATCATCGCTGCGCGAAAACTCAGCCAGACTGACAGTTTCCGGCGGCGACCCGGCAAGGGCGCGCTTCATCTCCTGGTTTTGGGCCAGCGTGTCGCGGTGGCTCAGTTCACCCAGATAGAACAGGCCCCCAGCGGCGGCCAGAAACACCCAAAAGGGCATCTGAAATACTGCAAAAATCAAACGCATGATGCGGATTTCCTGATTCAATTCAAACTTGAATCAAGGATCATCCAAATTTCCGGGCAAAAATTTGGCGCCCCCGTGGAAATTTCACGGAACCGCTAGAATAATCAGCAGTTTGGCACGTTTACGGCCAATCCACCCAGCGACGTTTCCTTGTATTTTTCGCTCATATCCGCACCAGTTTGGCGCATTGTTTCGATACAGGCATCCAATGGCACCAGATGCGTGCCATCCCCGCGCAGCGCCAGCGACGCCGCCGAGACAGCCTTGATCGCCCCCAGACCGTTGCGTTCGATGCACGGCACCTGCACCAATCCTTTGACCGGATCGCAGGTCATGCCCAGATGATGTTCCAGCGCGATCTCGGCCGCGTTTTCGATCTGTGCGGGCGTGCCCCCCAGGACGGCTGCCAATCCGGCTGCCCCCATAGCAGATGCGCTGCCCACTTCGGCCTGGCAACCTGCTTCGGCGCCGCTGATCGAGGCGTTGAACTTGACCAGCCCGCCAATCGCAGCAGCGGTCAGCAGGAAATCCTCGATCTGCGTCTCGCTGGCCCCCGGCACATGCTCAAGCCAGTATTTGATGACCGAAGGCACGACACCCGCCGCGCCATTGGTGGGCGCTGTCACCACCTGCCCGCCAGCCGCGTTTTCCTCGTTGACGGCCATGGCGTAGACACTCATCCAGTCATTGATCTTGTGCGGCGCATTCAGATTGGTGCCACGTTCGGCAATCAGCGCATCCCGGATACCCTTGGCACGGCGTTTGACATTCAGACCGCCGGGCAGGATCCCTTCGGCATTCATCCCGCGCTCGATGCAGTCGTTCATCACCTGCCAGATTTGCGCCACGCCCGATTTCAGGCTTTCCGGCCCGCCGCGCGCATGTTCGTTGGCCTTTTTCATCTCGGCAATGCTCTTGCCGCTGGTTTCAGCCATTTCCAGCATTTCAGCGGCAGATTTGAACGGATAAGGCACCGGATCGCCTTCGTCGGTATTCCGCCCCGCCGCCAACTCTCCCTCGGTCATCACGAACCCGCCGCCGATGGAATAATAGGTCTCCTGCAGGATCACATCGCCCTGCTTGTCGGTGGCCATCAGGATCATGCCATTGGCGTGGCCGGGCAGGTTGGGGCCGAAATCAAACTGCAGGTCTTCTTTGGGGTTAAACGCTAAGACCGGCAGACCGTCGGGCGAGACGGTATGGGTCTCGCGGATCTGGTCCAGCGTCGCTTCAGCTTTGTCATTGTCATAGGTTTCGGGCACATATCCGGCCAGGCCCAGAATGGTTGCCCGGTCACTGGCATGGCCCACGCCGGTAAACGCCAGCGAGCCGTGCAATGATCCCTTGACGCCGTGGCATTCAAACGGGGCCGCGCGCATCTTGTCCAGAAACCGCGCTGCCGCCACCATCGGCCCCATGGTATGGGACGAGGACGGGCCAATGCCCACTTTGAACATATCGAAGACAGACAGGAACATCAGGTGGCACTCCCTTCCGGTGGCCTAGCGTATTGCGGGGCGGTAAAGGGCGTCGGCCCAAGACCCTCGGCATCTATGGCAGATTGCACACTCCCGCAAGGCTCAAGACGCGCCGCCATTGCCTTTAAATGCGGCCAGTTACCGATCGAAAACCACCCTGACCCCTCTTGCGGGTATAGCACCATCCAACGCATCAGGCACGCCACATAGAAATCCAGGACCGAAGGGGACGTTGCGCCGAACCAACCGGGCTGCTGCGCCGCCATCTCTTCGAGGGCGTCCAGATGCTGCGGCAACACTCCCTGCATATGGCAGCGCAAGGCGCGCTGAAGCTGCGTATCCGGGCCGATATACTGATCCGGATAAAAGGTCATACGCATCGCGACATGCACGGTATTGGCGGTGAAAAACAGCCATTTCAGGAACGGCGCGCGTTCGGGAGTACCCACCAGCGGTGCAAGCGCCCCATGCCGATCCGCCAGCCAAAGCAGGATCGCGCCGGTTTCGAAAACCGGCCCGTCAGGCGTTTCCAGAACCGGGATCAGGCCCTGCGGGTTCAGCCGCAGATAATCGGGCGACTTATGGGCGCGTTGCTTACGATCAACCAGCACGGTCTTATAGGGCTGCCCCAGTTCCTCCAGCACCAACCGGATGATCAAAGAGGCGTTGTCGGGGGCGTAATGCAGGCGGTAACGAGTTGTCATGGCCTCAATCTACTTCAGGCCGGAACTCCGACGCGCCAGGAAACGACAGTTTTCAACCAAAAAGGCTTGTCCGCATTGCGGGCTTTGCTTTCATACGTAATAGTTGCACCAATGTCTGATTTTACAACTTATTAGTGATCAGTATTGTCCCTATTGGCCTTTTTTTGAGTGTTTTAGCAAAGACATGAAAGTCTGACAGGTTCGGCGGGTACCTCGTAGGATTCTCATTTTTTATGAAAGGAATAGTATTTTGCGGTTCTTCACTGATGCCAACGGCAATTTCAACTGGGCAGCAATCGGTGGCATTTGTGCGACCATTGGTTCAGTCTTGGCACTTTTGGCTTTCTTTACGTCCGACAAAACCGCGGATGCAACGGCTAAAAATATTGAAACGGTGATCGGCGACTACGTGATTGGCGATAAAGTCGAAGGGATTACACTTGAGCAGTATGAAAGCGGTCTAAAACGTCGGGAAGAAGAGATACTGGCGCGGCTTGATTCCGGTGACATCACCGGTCAAGACGCAGCGGGATTACGAGACGCCCTGCAACAGATTGATGCGCGTCAATCAGACCTGCAAAAGTCTTATGCCGAAGTCGCTTTGCTCACCGCCGATATTCGGGCCTTTTACGAAAGCGTCGCTGACAAGGAGCTTTTGAACGAGGCTGTGCTTGAGATCTTTGATGGTAACAGCGCAGGCGCCGCAACGAAGGCTATTGCTGCAGGAATACCTGTCGAAGGAGTAGGGACTATTGAGAATCTTTCAACTATCTTTCAGCCAGTGCGAACCCGCGCAGATTTCTTGCAGCACGTAGCAGGATACGAGTTATTTGCTAGCGACGACACGTTCCGGAAAACCGTTCTTGGCAAGGACGGATCAGTAAATAGTTACTGGTCGATCAATCGCGACACGACTGGAAGCTGGGCTTGGATCGACGGCGCTTATTGCCAAGAAATCATCCATAAGGGTAGCTTCGTTGCACAAACCTGTTCCCAGGTATTTGTGACCAACTCAGCCGTTAAGTTTATCGACCCAGACGGCTCAACCAACATTTTGTCAAAGCATGATTGAGCAGCCGTGGCTTTAACTCTGGTTTGCACATAGTCACTGTCTGATAGCCAATCGATGCGTTATCGATGCTCGCATTGATGTTGGTAAGCTTGAGCTTATGAATTGTGATCAATGTGATGGAGAGTAATTCCGTTGGCTTCCGCAGTAAATTTCAGAAAGAATTGCGATGCAACTTGATGGATATCTCGCTTCTGAAACCTATCCGAAGCGATCATTGCGGACTTTGAATGCGTCTGTCACCTTGCTCCAAAAGCGCGAAGGATTTTCTGGTGGGCAGCGAAGGCATTGCTAATACGGGGCAGTATACGATGACAAAAGCATTCAGCACGCACGCTTGCTGATTGGTAACTCCTTGATCATGCTAAATGAAAGTACTGACGAATACCCAGCCAATATTTCCCAGATGCACATATATATGGAAGATGCGGACAGCGCCTACCAATTGGCGTTGCAATTGGGTGCTACTAGTTTGATGAAGCCAAACAATCGTCCGCATGGGGATCGAATGGCCGGTATCAAAGACCCATGTGGCAATATCTGGTGGATAGCGACGCCTCGCCCGTAAAGGGAACTTCAAGCCAATCGTAACTGTAGGTTTGGGCTCTCTCCAGACCTCTGCCACCTCGGTGACAGCCCACCAGGTTTCAACCGCAGTTATCCCATTGGGAAAAACCACCCAATAGCCCAAATCTGCAATCCGACGAATTGCCCTCGCACCCCGTTGCCAAAGCCCCTATAACCGCTGCCAAACATCGGGGAGTCGCTGCCATGTCCGGAGAATTGTCGCCCATCGACAAGGCCAAGTTCGTTGCCGCCAAACGGGCGGTCGATTTTGTCGAAGACGGGATGCGCGTGGGCCTCGGCACCGGCAGCACTGCCGCCTGGATGGTCCGCTGCCTGGGCGAGATGGTGCGCGACGACGGGTTGAACATCCGCGGCGTACCCACCTCCACCCGCACCGCCGATCTGGCCCGCGAAGTCGGGATCGAGGTGATCAGCCTTGATGAGGCCAAGTGGCTGGATGTCACCATCGACGGCGCGGATGAATTCGACGCCAACCTGAACCTGATCAAGGGCGGCGGTGGCGCGCTATTGCAGGAAAAGATCGTGGCCACCGCCTCCGATCAAATGATCGTGATTGCCGATGTCGGCAAAGAGGTCGAATCCCTCGGTGCGTTCCCCCTGCCGGTCGAGGTCATTCCCTTTGGCTGGCAGACCACCAAATCCCTGATCGAAGAGCTGCTGATCAGCATGGATGTACTGGGACGCGACACCACCCTGCGGATGAATGGCGAAAGCCCGTTCGTCACCGACGAGGGCAATTACATCCTTGACCTGCACCTGGGCCGGATCGGCAACGCACAGCAACTCTCGCTGGCGATGAACCAGATGCCAGGGGTGGTTGAAAACGGGCTTTTCATTGATATCTGCGATGTGGTCGTTTTGGGCTACGGCGATGGCCGGGTCGAAACGCGCGACATCAACCAGGGCACGGTGGAAGAGGATCGTCTGGATTTCCTGGAATCCGACAATCTGTTCACCGATATGCTCGACTAACGCAGGGTTCCGGAATGGCTTTTGACTATGATCTCTTTGTAATCGGCGGTGGCTCTGGCGGGGTTCGTGCCGCGCGCGTGGCAGCACAGGGCGGCGCCAAGGTGGCACTGGCCGAAGAGGACCGCTATGGCGGCACCTGCGTGATCCGTGGCTGCGTGCCCAAGAAACTGATGGTCTTCGCCTCGGAATTCGCCAGCACCCCGACCGAGGCGCAAGCCTATGGCTGGGACATGTCGCTGGGCGATTTCGATTGGCAGAAATTCTCAGGCAAACTGAACGAAGAACTTGACCGGCTTGAAGGTGTCTATCGCAACCTGTTGAAAAACAGCGGTGTCGAAAGCTTTGACGCCCGCGCGCGCCTGAAAGATGCGCATACGGTTGAACTCAGCACTGGCGAAAGCGTAACCGCCAAGCACATCCTGATCGCCACCGGCGGCCATCCGGTACGCCCGGACATGCCCAACGCCCATCTGGGCATGGTCTCGGACGATATTTTCCACCTCAAGAAGCTGCCCAAATCGGTGCTGATCATCGGCGGCGGCTACATTGCCTGCGAATTTGCCGGTATCCTCAACGGCCTTGGGGTCGAGGTCACGCAATACTATCGCGGTGCGCAAATCCTGCGGGGCTTTGATGACGAAGCCCGCGGACTAATCGCGGAATCGATGCGCGAAAACGGGATCAACCTGCATCTGGGCACCAATATCCTGGAAATGGCCCCGGCCTCTGCCGACCACTCCGCCAGCCATGCGGGCACCGCATCGGATGCGGCGATGGGGGCGTCGGCAGGTGATGCCGCCGACCTGCTGCCCGGCGCCGGCGCCAGGGGCGAACCGGTCTGGGTCAAGGCCACCAACGGCGCGGAAAACGTCTTTGATGCGGTCTTTTTTGCCACTGGGCGCGATCCCAACACCGCCGATATGGGCCTCGAGGAGGTCGGTGTCGAAATCGGTCGCCGGGGTGAGATCGTGGTTGACGAATACAGCCAGACCGCGGTGCCCTCGATCTACGCCATCGGCGATGTAACCAACCGCGTGGCGTTGACACCGGTTGCCATCCGCGAGGGCATGGCCTTTGTCGACACCGTCTTCAATGGCACCCCCACACCGGTTGATCACGATCTGATCCCCTCTGCCGTTTTCACCCAGCCCGAACTGGGAACCGTCGGCATGAGCGAGGAAGAAGCCCGCGAACAGGAGCCGGTCGAAGTCTACTGCACCTCGTTCCGGCCGATGCGGACCGCCTTTGCGGGCAAACCCGACAGGGTATTGTTCAAACTGATCGTGTCCGAGAAAACCCGCAAAGTGCTGGGCTGCCACATCGTGGCCCCAAGCGCGGGCGAGATGATCCAACTTGCGGGCATTGCCGTAAAGATGGGCGCCACCAAGGAAGATTTTGACAGGACAGTCGCGGTGCATCCAACCATGTCCGAAGAAATCGTGACGATGAAGACGCCGATGCGAACGGCTTGAATTTTTGCCTTTACGGCACAGGTTAGATACACCGCCGTGGACGGCGGCATGAGAAAGGGAAGATGATACATGGCTGGACATTCTGGCGGCCCCTGGGGCGGCGGCGGAAACTCAGGCAACGGCGGCGGCGGTGATGATGACCGCGGCGGCAATCGGGGCGGCAGACGCCCCCCTGAAGGCCAGGGAAATATTCCTGAAATCGAACAGCTTGTGAAAAAGGGCCAGGATCAGCTGCGTGTGCTGATGGGTGGTCGTGGTGGCGGCGGCGGCAACGGCGCTGGCGGCGGGGACGGCCCGGGCATCGGCAAGGGCACATTCTTCATCGGTGCCCTGGTGGCCGTCGGCCTCTGGGGCGCGGCCAGCTTCTACACGGTCAAACCCGAAGAACAGTCGATCGAACTGTTCCTGGGCAAGTTTTCCGGCATCGGCACCGAGGGTCTGAACTTTGCCCCCTGGCCGGTTATCACCGCCGAGGTGTTCAACGTCACCACCAACCGGACCGAGGATATCGGCGTGCGCCGCTCGGGTCGCGACAATGACGGTCTGATGCTGACCACCGACGAAAATATCGTCGACATCGACTTTCAGGTGGTCTGGAACATCAAGGATGCCAAGAACTTCAAGTTTTCGTTGAAATATCCCAACGATTCCGTCCGTGCCATTTCCGAGGCCGCGATGCGGGAAGTGATCGCCCAGTCTGAACTGGCCCCGATCCTGAACCGAGACCGTGCCGCGATCGAAGCGAACGTCAAGGAGCTGATCCAGACAACGCTCGATAAGCGCGAAACCGGGATCAATATCATTCGTGTCAACTTCAACAAGGTGGACCCGCCCAGCCAGCGTGTCACTGTAACCGACCCCGAGGGCCGCACATCTTCGGTCTCGGTGATCGACGCCTTCCGCGACGTGCAGGCGGCGGAACAGGAACGCGACCGGGTGGAACGCCAGGCCGACGCTTATGCAAACCGAAAACTGGCCGAGGCACGCGGTGAATCCGCGCAATTGCTGGAAGCCGCCGAAGGGTACCGCGCACGCGTCGTCAACGACGCCGTGGGTGAGGCCAGCCGCTTTCTCGCGGTTCTGACCGAATACCAGGCCGCGCCCGAGGTGACCCGCAAACGTCTCTATCTCGAGACAATGGAAAAAGTGCTGGGGGATGTCGACAAGATCATCCTTGAAAACAACACCAATGGCGGTGGTCAGGGCGTTGTTCCTTACCTGCCCCTGAACGAGCTGCGCCGCAGCCAAGGAGCAAACTGATGGGAAAAATCAAATTCCTCTTCCCGATCCTCATTGTTGCCCTGGTCGCCGTCCTGTCGTCGATTTTCATCGTCGATGAACGTGAAAAAGCATTGGTGCTGCGCTTTGGTCAGATCAAACAGGTCCGGACCGAACCCGGCCTTGGCTTCAAGGTCCCGCTGCTCGATGAGGTCGTCACTTACGAAGACCGCATCCTGTCGCTGGAAACGCCGGTCATCGAAGTTACCCCCGCCGATGATCGCCGGCTTGAGGTTGACGCCTTCGTTCTCTACCGCATCTCCAACGTGGTCCAGTTCCGTCAGGCTCTCGCGGCGGGCGGTGAACGCGAAGCGGCGATCCAGCTCAACGACATTCTCGACGGTCAGATCCGGGCGGTTCTGGGGTCACAGGGCGTGACATCCAACACCATCCTGTCGCCTGAACGGTCCGGGCTGATGAACCAGATCAGGAACCGCGCCGACAGCCGCGCCTCGGCGCTTGGCCTCGAAGTGGTCGATGTGCGCCTGCGCCAGACCAACCTGCCCGAGCAGAACTTTGACGCGACGCTGCAACGGATGATTGCCGAACGGGAACGCGAAGCGACCGATGAACGCGCACGGGGCCGCGAGGCTGCGCAGCGTGTGACCGCGACCGCCGACCGGACCTACGAGGAAATCCTGTCGGAAGCGCGCCGGGATGCCCGCATCATCGAGGGTGAGGCCGATGCCGAGCGCAACAAGATCTTTGCCGAGGCTTACGCACAGGACGCGGAATTCTTTGAATTCTACCGGTCGCTTGCCGCCTACGAGGAATCGCTGACAGGCAGCAACTCCAGCATGGTCCTGTCACCGGATAGCGAGTTCTTCAACTACCTGCGTTCGGATCAGGGTGCCGCGGCCAACCGGTCGCAAGCGGCGGAATGATCGAAACAACATTTCTGGCCCTCGGGCTGGTGCTGATTGTCGAGGGGCTGGTCTATGCACTGGCCCCTTCGCTTATTGACCAGTTGCTTGTCGCGCTGCGCGCCATGCCGGTGGAAAGCCGCCGGCTGGTCGGGCTGCTGGCCCTGGCGCTTGGGCTTGTCATGGTCTGGGTCGCCAAAACGCTTGGTGCCTGATAGAATCATAATAATTCGTTCACATGCACGTGACACTCTGTTGCGGACTTTGCGATCCTGCAATTGGCACCTACATGTAACGCAGAGATATCCGGCAGAAGTGACCGGAAACATTTGGTACACCGAAGGAGAACCCCGCGTGAAAGTTCAATCCGTTTCCATGTCTCGGCAGAATATCTATGGCCTGCGCGCCTTTTGGCTGACAACGCTGGCTTTTGCTATCCTGCTGGCCCAGGCAATCGCCGCTCAGGCCCGGCCCGACAGCTTTGCTGACCTGGCCGAGAAATTCAGCCCGGCGGTTGTGAATATCACCACTTCGACCGTGATGGCGCAGGGCACCGGCCCGTCCCCCATCGTGCCCGAAGGCTCCCCGTTCGAGGATTTCTTCCGCCAGTTCCGGGAACGCAACCAGGATGGCGACCGACCGCGCCGCACCTCGGCGCTTGGCTCGGGTTTCGTGATTTCCGAAGATGGCTTTGTTGTCACCAACAACCACGTGATCGAAAGCGCCGATGAGATCATCATCGAATTCTACTCGGGCAAAGAGCTTGAGGCGAAGGTGATCGGCACCGACCCCAAGACCGATATTGCGCTGCTGAAGGTCGAAACCGACGAGCCGCTTGCCTTTGTCAGCTTCGGCAACAGCGACATCGCCCGCGTGGGCGACTGGGTTGTTGCGATGGGCAATCCGCTGGGTCAGGGTTTCTCGGTCTCGGCCGGGATCGTTTCGGCCCGCAACCGCGCCCTGTCCGGCACCTATGACGATTACATCCAGACCGACGCCGCCATCAACCGCGGCAACTCTGGCGGGCCGCTCTTCAACCTTGATGGCGAAGTGATCGGCGTCAACACAGCGATCCTCAGCCCCAATGGCGGCTCGATCGGCATCGGCTTTTCGATGGCATCGAACGTTGTCACCAAGGTGGTCGATCAGCTGAAGGAATTCGGCGAAACCCGTCGTGGCTGGCTCGGTGTGCGCATTCAGGACGTGACCGATGACGTGGCCGAAGCCATCGGGCTTGAGAAAGTCGCCGGGGCGCTGGTCACGGATGTCCCCGAAGGCCCCGCCGCCGAATCCGGCATGCAGTCGGGCGATGTGATCATGTCCTTTGATGGCAAAGAGGTTGCCGATACCCGTGGCCTTGTGCGCCAGGTCGGCAATACCGAAGTTGGCAAAACCGTCCGCGTGGTCGTCTTCCGCGAGGGCAAGACACAGACGTTGAAAGTGACGCTTGGCCGCCGCGAAGCCGCCGAGGGTGCGATCCCCGCCGCGCAACCGGGTGGTGACGACGATGGCGGCAGCAAGGAAATGCAGACCGAGCTGCTGGGCCTTACAATCGGCCCGCTTGATGACGAGGCGCGCGGCGTGCTTGAACTTGACGCCGATGCCACCGGGCTTGTTGTCCGCGACGTCAATGAATTGTCCGAAGCCTATGAAAAGGGCCTGCGCGCCGGTGACCTGATCGTCGAGGCCGGGCAGGAAAAACTCAACAGCATCGCCGATCTGAATGACCGCATCACCGAGGCCAAGGATGCAGGCCGCAAGTCGATCCTTCTGCTGGTCCGCCGCGCCGGTGACCCGCGTTTCGTGGCCCTGTCGCTGGACGACACGAAAATGGACAAGAAAGAAGACGAGACCGAATAACCTCCAGCCTTCTCAGGAAGGCTTACCTCGTAGGGCGCTCCGGCAACGGGGCGCCCGTTTTGTTTTTGGGTCGCCGGAAACTGCGCCGGCCAGCATATCTCATTCAACACGCCTGAATTCAGTGACCATCGGATTGTCCCCACCCGGCGTCTTTGCATCGCGGCGGACCTCGCCGGGAAGCGCCTGGCAAATTTCCATCGGAAACTCTCCGGTGGTGACACCCATCGACATGATGGTCACCAATGTCGCGCCATCACACTCGTATCGCATGGCAATGTCACCGCTGCCGGGCGCGGTCATCTGAGGCCGCCTGTCGATGTCGGTTGTGAAAATCTGACCCGAATAGCCGCCCGTGTCCTGACAGGTGTTCAACTGATCCCCGGTGACAGACCACCGCCCGGTCGCCGGCTGCGCCTGACCCTCAATGCGGACGGGGTCGAATTCGCCGCTGCTCCCGCCACCGCCGGTATCCGTGATATCCATCCTGCGCCCCAACGGCGCGGACTGATACGTGCCATCGTCACGATAGGTGATGACCGCCTGTCCGGGGCCTCCGGTGCCGATAAGATTGCCCTGCGTCTTGTCGTAGATGATCCCGCACACGCCCTGCATCCATTCGATCGGTCCGCCGCTGATCATCTCCCAGGTTCCGACAATACAGGCATCGACCTGCTCAGACCCCTGACAAGCGGTGGATTGCGCTGCCGCCGGGCTTGCAAGACAAAGCCCTGCACATATTAGTTTACCGATCTGTTTCATGGCCCGTCCTCCTGATGAGAGTTGCTATTTGACGCCGATCCACCCCGTTTCCTGATTGACGACCATCACCACGGCATCCTCGACCCATTTCCCGGCCAGAATGTTTCGGACCGGAACCGTGATGGTCAGACCGGTGGCCGGGTCATAGGAGGCCTCTGCACGATCAATGAAAACCTGCCCGAAATAGGCGGGCCCGCCATCATCCCGGTAGACCGCCGTGCACCCCTGAAAATACCCCGCACCGGCCAGATCGCCGGGCTGTGGATGCAGCACGGCCAGCAGCACGCCATTTCTCAGGTTCTGATCCACGTAGACGTTGAAAATGGTCACCTTGCCATTGGCAAAGCTGCGTCCGAATTGCGCCGCGCCCTCCTCCAACGCCGCCCCCGCCGGTCCGCCATCACATATTTCAAACATCTGCGCCTGTGCCGGGGACAGCGATATCAACAGCGCCAGCAGGCTTTGCCACAACCGGTATTTCATCCGGACCTCCCGAATGCATTTCCCTAAAATTCTCGTTCCAGTTTAGCTGTAACAGCCATGATCTCAAAATCGCGACCAAGCAAAATGCCACCCGCCTGGCAGAATGCGCTCCGTGAAAAATAATTTCTTGAAATGGCTTAGCGGACCGCTACTTCTTCTCAGAGTTCAGTTTTTAGGGGGTTCCAATGTTAAAAACATCTCTTTCCGCTGCCGCTATCGTGGTTTCTCTGTCCGCAGGGGCAGCCCATGCCGTCACTGTAGATTTCAACAATATTGCCACGGGCTTTTACGCCGCAGGCACCGATTTCTCGGGGATCACCTTTGACAGCGGTATCCAACTCAGGACATTCCAACAGGGTGCAGGCGGCCCCGGTATGGATGGCAACATCGCCCGACAATTCGGCGGCACACCGTTCCGTCAGGGTGAATCGATCGGTGGCGCGTTCAATGGCTTCACCGTCTCGTCGCTCAGCCTCGTGGCCGGGGATTCGGGCGGTGACATCGACATCATCAACTTTCAGGCCTTCGACAGCCTTGGCAATCTGGTGGATGAAACCGGTGCGATAAACAGCCGGTCAAGCATTCTGCTGTCGCTTTCGGGCACCGGCATCGCCAGCTTTTTCCTTGATATCGAAGACGTGCCGCAGAACTTCAACGGCTCAAGCAATTTCGACAACATCACCTTCGCGAAAGAGGCCGCCGTGGTGCCTCTTCCGGCCAGCCTGCCATTGCTCGGCGCAGGCCTTGTCGCGATGGGTGTTGTAGGCCGCAGGCGCAAGAAAACCTGACACGCCTGCTTCCGCGCGCCCGGCAAAACGATGGCCGATCAGATCAGATGATCTCGACAGGACGCTCTGGCAACAGGGCGTCCTGATTTTCTGGTCGTCCCCAAGCAGTTTTCAGCTGACCGGAACGCCCATAAACTCAGACAAGGTTCCCTTCAAACCCTCCCATTCGGTGAATTCGTGATCACCCTGCCCAAGATCGTATTCGTGCCCCTTCAGCACCACGTGCCGCAGCACCTGTGACGCAAAATAATCGTAACTGCCAGTCCGGACCGCCCCCGCGACAAGGGCCTCGGAACCCGGCGTAAAGCCGGTGCGCATCTTCATCTCGGTGACAAATTCTTGCGCCTCGTCCAGCGTATCAGGAAAGGCCGCCATCAGGCTGACAGAGATCAGCAAGGTTTCCAACGCTTCCAATTGTTCCTGCTGTGCCGCCAGAAACACCTCGAACGGCTTTGGATGGCGCCGTTCATGCACGGATGCGGCAAGAATGACTTTGTCGACACCGTCAAAGGATACCGGCACCGTCTTATCCGCCGCATCGACAAGCTCCACCTCGTGGCCCGCCGCGCGAATCTCATCCGCAAGAAATCGTACAATCTTGCCGGTCTGTCCCTCGATCGTCGCAAATATGATCAGAACCTTCATCTATGTCCTCCTCAATTGTCTTTCCGAAAAGACGCTCCTAGCCTCTATCCCGCCGTTTCGCGCGCCGAATACCATCTTGAACCGCTTGCCCGGCTGCTTTGATACGTCTCACCCAACCGGGCCATATTGGCCCTGAACACGGGGTAAATCGCATATGATGCTATGACATGCCGAACAGCGCGGCCTTGCTCTAAGTCAAGGCGGAAATCTGTATCGGGGTTTCAGCCGCTACCCGTCATGCGCCACGCGGCTGTCCTCGGGCGCCTCATCACGCTCGAACATGCCGTAGTCGCGGATCACATGCGCCACCCGCAGCCGGTAATCGGCAAACACGCCGCCCCGGCCCTTTTCCTGCGCCCGGCGGTGCTTTTCCAGGTTGCGCCAGCGCGCCACCGCCGCCTCATCCTCCCAGAACGAAATCGACAGCAATTTCGATGGGTCCATCAGGCTCTGAAACCGCTCGACACTGATAAACCCGTCAATCTGCTTGGCCAGGGGCTTCATCGCAGCGGCAATATCCAGATACTGATCCTTGTGCCCTTCGGCGGGGTGTACTTCGAAAATGATCGCGATCATTGCGGGTCTCCATGCGGTGTGCTGACCAGCTTCAGGAATGTCCTGTCCTCGCGCAACAGAAACTTCTCGGATTGCGCAAAGGCATAATTCTCCTGCCCCAGCGAATCCGCGGCCAGCCGCGCGCGATAGGCCTCATACTCGGCCAGCGACGGGATATTGTAGATGCCATAGGCCAGCGTGCTGCTACCCTCATGCGGGGCGTAATAGCCGATCAGGTCGGCCCCGTTGCGCGGAATCGCCTGCCCCCAATTGCGCGCATAGTGTTCGAACCGGTCCTTCTTGGTCGGGTCGATGTGATAGCGGATAATACATGTCAGCATGATGCCCTCTTTCGTTGTACTGACCCAGCCTAGCCCATTGCTGCACGCGAATGCTTCGGCTATGATCGAACTATGAAAGACAGCCCCGATATCTCGCGCATCGCGTCGCTGATCGGCGATCCGGCCCGCGCCAATATCCTGACCGCATTGATGAGCGGTAAGGCCCTGACCGCGACCGAACTGGCGGGTGAGGCGGGCGTGACCCTGCAAACCACCTCGGCCCATCTGGCGAAACTGGACGGTGGCGGGCTGATCCGGCCGCGCAAGGAAGGCCGGCACAAGTATTTCACTCTTGCGTCCGAGGATGTGGCCCAAGTGCTTGAGGCGCTGATGGGCCTTGCCGCCGGGTCTGGTCATCTGCGCCATCGCCCCGGCCCCCGCGACCCGGAGTTGCGACAGGCCCGGGTATGCTACAACCATCTGGCCGGGGACATGGGCACCCGCGCCTATGACAGCATGACAGCGTGCGACTTCCTGCAACATTCCACCAAGGGGCTCACGCTGACCGACGCGGGGCATGGCTTTGTCACCGGGCTTGGCATCGACCTTGAGGCGCTGCCGCCCTCGCGCGCGCCGCTCTGTCGCGATTGCCTTGACTGGTCCGAACGACGCTCGCATCTGGCCGGTCGTCTGGGCCGCGCCCTGCTCAGCCACATGCAGGCGGCGGGATGGGCGTCGCGTCTGGACGGGACGCGGGTCGTGCGTTTCTCACCGCAGGGCCTGACCGCGTTCGACCGGGCCTTTCCAATTCCCTAAGGTACCGTGACGCAGGCCGCGGCGGTTTACACAATCCGCGTACACAATTGCAACTGTGTAAACTCTGGCAGCGCCGGGCGATCAGGCCAGATTGCATGCGCCATAAGTCCAGTCTAGACTGTCACCATGGCCATATCCGTTGAAACCTTTTTCCTCGATCCCGACGCGCAGGGCACATTGCAGGCGCGCATTCAGCAGATGATTGCCCAGGGCATCCTGTCTGGCCGCTTCCGCAAAGGTGAGAAATTGCCCTCCTCCCGCAAGCTGGCCGATCATCTGGGGGTCAGCCGCATCACCGTGACGCTGGCCTATACGGAATTGCAGGCCAATGATTACCTCGCGGCCCGCGATCGCTCGGGCTATTATGTGTCTGATAATGCACCGGAACCGCCCGAGTTCTCGGCACTTCATCCGCAACAGGACAAGATCGACTGGTCCCGCGCTCTGGGGCGTCGTTTTACCGGCGGCACCACGCCGGACAAACCGCAGGATTGGTCACGATACCGCTATCCTTTCATTTACGGGCAGGCCGATCCGACACTTTTTGACCATGCCAACTGGCGCCAATGCGCGCTTCAGGCTCTGGGTCAGAAGGACTTTCAGGCGATGACGACCGATTATTACGATCAGGACGATTCCCAATTGATCGAGTTCGTCGCCCGCCACACCCTTCCGCGTCGGGGGATTTTGGCGGAACCCTCTGAAATCCTTGTCACAATGGGCGCTCAGAACGCGCTATGGCTAACCGCGCAGGTGCTGCTGACCCAACGCCGCACGGCGGTAATCGAAGACCCCTGTTATCACGCCCAACGCGATATTCTAACGCAATCGCGCTGTCATCTTGAGCCGATACAGGTGGATCGCGATGGCCTGCCACCCGACGCGTTACCCCGATATGCAGACGTGATCTTTACCACCCCCAGCCACCAATGCCCCACCAACGCCACCATGCCTCTGGCCCGGCGCAAACAGCTTCTGGCCAAGGCCGCCGAGATGGATGCGCTGATCGTCGAGGATGATTACGAGTTCGAAATGTCGTTCCTGCGCTCGCCCCTGCCCGCCCTCAAATCGCTCGATACCGATGGGCGGGTGATCTATGTCGGCAGCTTCTCCAAGTCGATATTTCCGGGACTCCGATTGGGGTATCTTGTTGGTTCCAAAGCGTTTATCCGTGAAGTTCGCGCCCTGCGCACCAGCGTGCTGCGACACCCGCCCGGCCATATCCAGCGGACGGCGGCCTATTTTCTGTCGCTCGGCCATTATGACAGTTTGATCCGAAAAATGGGCCAGGCCTATGCCAAGCGTCGCAATGTGATGGAGCAGGCACTGGCCGATCACGGGCTGGGCATTGCCGGGCAAGGTGTGTTCGGCGGTTCCTCCATCTGGATGCGCGCGTCGGACCATGTCGACACCGGTGAGTTGGACAAGCGCTTGCGGGCCAATAGAGTCCTCATCGAACCGGGTGTACCGTTCTTTCATGGCGACACGCCGCCGCACAATTTCTACCGTTTGGCCTATTCATCGATTCCGGTTTCCCGCATTCCTGAAGGCATCGCTATTCTGGCACGGGAATTGGAAAAAGCGTAATTTTCGGACACCAATCTTCCGGAAACCTCTGGAATCTATGATAAACAAGGAAAATAAGGCCTTTGGTTCTATTGGCCAATATCAAGGGCCTTGCTATTTGTTATGTTTTTTGAGATGTTTGGTCTCAATACTATAAATTTCTGGTAATACCAGAGTCACCCAACTGGCCCTAACACAGCGCTGACCACAAGGTTAGTTTCGCGCCAGATTTTCCTGCAACAAGACAATTGCGCAATGAGCGAGGACCGCCCCATGAAAATGACAACCGAAGAAGCCTTCGTCAAAACCCTGCAAATGCACGGTATTGAACATGCTTTCGGCATCATCGGCTCGGCAATGATGCCGATTTCTGACATCTTCGGCGAAGCCGGAATCAACTTCTGGGACTGCGCCCACGAAGGTTCCGGCGGCATGATGGCCGATGGCTACACCCGGGCAACCGGCAAGATGTCGATGATGATTGCCCAGAATGGCCCCGGCATCGCGAACTTCGTGACCGCCGTGAAAACTGCCTACTGGAACCACACACCCGTTCTTCTGGTCACCCCGCAGGCCGCCAACAAGACCATTGGTCAGGGTGGCTTCCAGGAAATCGAACAGATGAACATGTTCGCTGACTGTGTTGCCTACCAGGAAGAAGTCCGCGACCCGTCGCGCATGGCCGAAGTTCTGAACCGCGTGATCATCAATGCCAAACGCGCCTCGGCGCCTGCGCAGATCAACATTCCGCGCGACTACTGGACCCAGGTGATCGACATTGACCTGCCCGAGATCGTTGAATTCGAACGCCCCAGCGGCGGCGAAGACGCACTGGCCCGTGCAGCGGAACTGCTGTCGAACGCCAAATTCCCGGTCATCCTGAACGGTGCTGGCGTGGTTCTGGGTAATGCCATCGGCGACTCGATGGCTCTGGCCGAGCGTCTGGACGCCCCGGTCTGCGTTGGCTACCAGCACAACGACGCCTTCCCCGGCTCGCACCCGCTCTTTGCCGGTCCTCTGGGCTATAACGGCTCGAAAGCCGGGATGGAGCTGATCTCCAAGGCCGACGTCGTTCTGGCACTGGGCACCCGTCTGAACCCGTTCTCGACCCTGCCCGGTTACGGCATCGACTACTGGCCGACCGACGCCAAGATCATACAGGTTGACATCAACCCCGATCGCATCGGCCTGACCAAGAAAGTCACCGTCGGCATCGTCGGAGACGCCAAGAAAGTTGCCAACTCGATCCTCACCAAACTGTCGGACACCGCCGGTGACGATGGCCGCGACGACCGTAAGGCGCTGATTGCCAAAACCAAATCGGCTTGGGCGCAGGAACTGACCTCGCTCGATCACGAGCAGGACGATCCCGGCACAACCTGGAACGAACGCGCCCGCGCCGCCAAGCCGGACTGGCTAAGCCCCCGTAAAGCATGGCGTGCCATCCAGGCCGCACTGCCGAAAGATGCGATCATCAGCTCGGACATCGGCAACAACTGCGCCATCGGCAACGCCTATCCGTCGTTTGAAGCTGGCCGTAAATACCTGGCGCCCGGCCTCTTTGGTCCCTGTGGTTATGGTCTGCCCGCCGTTGTCGGCGCCAAGATCGGCTGCCCTGATACGCCGGTTGTCGGTTTCTCGGGTGACGGTGCCTTCGGCATCGCGGTCACCGAGCTGACAGCAATCGGTCGCGGCGAATGGCCTGCGGTTACGCAGATCGTGTTCCGCAACTACCAGTGGGGCGCTGAAAAGCGGAACTCGACCCTGTGGTATGCTGACAACTTCGTCGGCACCGAGCTGGACGAGCAGGTTTCCTATGCCGGCATCGCGCAGGCGTGCGGTCTGCAAGGCGTCGTTGCCCGCACCTCGGAAGAACTGACCGCAGCCCTGGATCAGGCAATCAAAGATCAGAAAGCGGGTAAAACCACGCTGATCGAAGCCATGATCAACCAGGAGCTGGGCGATCCGTTCCGCCGCGACGCGATGAAAGCGCCGGTCAAAGTGGCCGGTATCAACAAAGCGGACATGCGTCCTCAGCAGGTCTGAGGCAGGGATAAGGCCGGAACACATGACACAGACACCAATTGATCTGCTGCTCTCCGAGCTTCCGGCCACCCGTCCGACCGTTGCCCTAAGCGAAGGCAGTGACCCCCGCGTTGTCGCGGGGGCGCTTGCCGCCCACCAAGCCGGGATTGTCGATGTGATCCTGGTGGGCAGCACCGATGCTGCCCGGGCCGAGCTTGCCCGTCAGGACGCAAGCGACGGCAATGGGGTTGCCATCCACGATCCCGCCACCTCCGACCTGACCCAAGATTTCGCCGCCGCCTTCTTTGACCTCCGAAAACACAAGGGAGTTGACGAAGAGGCCGCGCGCAAAGCCGTAGAAACACCGCTGGTCTACGCCGCCATGCTGGTCCGTCAGGGCCACGCGGCGGGCACCGTTGGCGGTGCCGTTGCCACCACGTCGGATGTTGTGCGTACCGCCATCCAGGTGATCGGCAAAGCGCCGGATGCGGCGATGGTATCCAGCTTTTTCCTGATGTACCCGCCCGCAAACGCCACCGCGCACGGCCGCGCCATGCTCTATTCCGACAGCGGGTTGGTGATTGATCCCAGCAGTGACGAGCTTGCCGCGATTGCCAGCGCCTCGGCCAATTCCTGTCGCGCGCTGATGCGCGAGGAACCGAAGATCGCGATGCTGTCATTCTCGACAAAGGGCAGCGCGAAACACGACCGTGTCACCAAGGTGACCGACGCGCTGACAAAATTGCGTGCAGACCGCCCCGACCTGCAAGCCGATGGTGAACTTCAGTTCGACGCCGCCTTCGTGCCCTCGGTCGGTGCCGCCAAAGCGCCGGGGTCAGACGTGGCCGGATTGGCCAATGTGATGATCTTCCCCAATCTTGATGCGGGGAATATCGGTTACAAACTCACGCAGCGTCTTGGCGGTTATTCTGCCATCGGCCCTATCTTGCAAGGCCTGGCAAAACCCGCCAACGACCTGTCACGCGGCTGCGTTGCCGATGACGTGACCCAAATGATCGCCGTCACTGTTCTACAATCAGTGGCCCATTGAACCCAGGCAGCGATGCTCTTGCCTAAAGCAGAGCTAATGCAACCCGTGATGATAGAAGGACGTGCCAGATCAATGGCGTCTGCATCCACTGAAACCATGCCTCTGCGCATTCGGATAGAAACCCGTTCCCGCGCGCTTTTCCCCGGCATCGTCATGTCGGTCATCGTAGCGGTGACAGCACAATTTCTGTCCGATCACTATGCCACACCGGCGATGTTGCTTGCACTGCTTCTGGGCATCGCCGTCAGCTTTTTGGGTGAAGAGGGCCGGACCGTGCCCGGCATTGCCTTTTCAGCACGCACCCTGCTGCGCATCGGTGTGGCCCTTCTGGGGGTACGCATCTCGATGTCGCTGATGTCGGGGCTGGGACTTGAACTTATTGCACTGGTCATTGCCGGTGTCGCAATCACCATCGGTTTTGGCCTCGCGGTGGCGCGAATCTTCGGCCACAAGTGGCGCTTTGCGTTTCTCACCGCCGGATCGGTCGCAATCTGCGGCGCTTCCGCCGCGATGGCAATCAGCGCGATCCTGCCCCGTGACGAACGCTCGGAAGAGCGGCTGATTTTCACCGTTGTAGGCGTCACTGTACTGTCGACCATCGCGATGATCGTCTATCCGATCATTGTTCGGACGCTCGGCATGGATGATATCTCGGCCGGCGTCTTCCTGGGTGGCACCATTCATGACGTGGCTCAGGTGGTGGGCGCGGGCTTTTCGATCTCTGAACAGGCAGGCGATACCGCCACACTGGTCAAGCTTTTCCGTGTGGCGATGCTGGCTCCGGTCGTGTTGATTGCCTCTCTGCTGATCCGCAGCTTTGCCGAACATGACAAGCTGAGCGAACGCCCGCCGCTGCTTCCCACCTTCGTGATCGGCTTTCTGGTGCTGGCAGCACTCAGTTCTTTCGGACTGATCCCGCCGGTGCTGGCAGATTTTCTCAGCCAGGCATCGCGCTGGCTGTTGCTGACGGCAATCGCCGCAGTCGGCATGAAAACAAATCTCCGACAGGTACTTTCGGTCGGTGGCGCCGCGATCGCCCTGATCGTGGTCGAGACAATTTTCATTGCAGCTTTCATACTTACAGGAATAAAGTTCTTGAATTGACGGGACGAGAGGAACAATAGCCAGATGACAATCCAGCAACCCAAAATCGACACGTCCCCGAAGGTCTCTGACGAGATCCGCAAGACGACCTGTTACATGTGCGCCTGCCGCTGCGGCATCAACGTTCATATGAAAGATGGAAAGGTTGCCTACATCGAAGGCAACCGGGATCATCCGGTCAACAAGGGTGTCCTCTGCGCCAAGGGCTCTGCCGGGATAATGCAGGTCAACGCGCCGTCGCGCCTGCGCGCGCCGCTGAAACGTGTGGGCCCGCGCGGCTCGGGCGAGTTCGAAGAGATCAGCTGGGACGAAGCCCTGCAAATCGCCGCTGACTGGCTGGAGCCTATTCGCCAGGAAAACCCCGAGAAACTGGCGTTCTTCACGGGCCGCGATCAAAGCCAGAGCTTCACCAGCTTCTGGGCGCAGAATTTCGGCACGCCGAACTATGCGGCGCATGGCGGCTTCTGCTCGGTCAACATGGCGGCGGCGGGCATCTACACGATGGGCGGCGCGTTCTGGGAGTTTGGCCAGCCCGACTGGGATCACACCAAGCTTTTCATGCTCTTTGGCGTGGCCGAGGATCACGACAGTAACCCGATCAAGATCGGCATCGGCAAGATCAAGGCGCGTGGTGCCCGGGTCATCGGCGTCAACCCGATCCGCTCGGGCTATAACGCCGTTGCAGATGATTGGGTTGGTATCACACCTGGCACCGATGGCCTCTTTATCCTGGCGCTCATTCACGAGCTGATGAAAGCGGGCAAGATCGACCTGGATTACCTGGCGCGCTACACCAATGCGCCGGTGCTGGTGAATGGCGATCCGAAGTCACCTGAATACGGCCTTTTCCTGCGTGACGATGATGGCAAACCGCTGGTCATCGACCGCAAGACCGGCAAGCTAACGGCTTTCGATAAGCCCGGCGTGCGCCCCGACCTGCACGCCACCCACCGCGCCGCGGGTGTCACCCACCGTCCAGTGATGCACCTGATGGCTGAACGCTATCTGGACAAGCAATACGCCCCCGAAGCCGTTGCCGAGGAATGCGGCATCAAAGCGGACAAGATCAAAACCATCGCCGCCGAACTGGCCCGCGTCGCGTTTGAAGAGGCGTTCGAGTTGGACCATGAATGGACCGACTTCCGCGGCGAAAAACACGCCAAGATGACAGGCCGCCCGGTCAGCTTCCACTCGATGCGCGGCGTCAGCGCCCATTCGAACGGGTTTCAGACCTGCCGCGCGCTGCATGTTCTGCAAATCATCCTTGGTACGGTCGAGGTACCCGGCGGTTTCCGCTTCAAACCGCCTTACCCCAAGCCGGTTTCGGCGCACCCGAAACCCCATGTCGGTGTCAACGCCGGCGCGCCGCTCAACGGCCCGCATCTGGGCTTTGTTCAGGGGCCTGACGATCTGGCGCTCAAAGAAGATGGCTCTGCCGCGCGTATCGACAAGGCGTTCACATGGGAAAACCCGATGTCCAGCCACGGGCTGATGCATATGGTGATCTCGAACGCACATGCGGGCGATCCCTACAAGATCGACACGCTGTTTATGTATATGGCGAACATGTCCTGGAACTCTTCGATGAACACCAAAGGTGTCATGGAGATGCTGACCGACACGGATGAGAACGGCGATTACGTGATCCCGCGCATCATCTATTCCGACGCCTATTCCTCCGAAATGGTCGCCTATTCCGACCTGATCCTGCCTGATACCACCTATCTTGAGCGGCATGATTGTATTTCGCTTCTGGACCGCCCGATTTGCGAAGCAGACGCTGCAGCAGATGCAATACGCTGGCCGGTGATCGAACCGGATCGCGATGTGCGCGGTTTCCAGACTGCGCTGGTGCAACTGGCGAACAAGATGAAACTGCCGGGCTTCACAAACGAGGATGGCAGCGCCAAGTACGAAGATTACGCCGACTACATGGTCAACCACGAACGCCGCCCCGGCATCGGCCCTCTCGCAGGGTGGCGCATGGGTAAAAGTGGGCTGACCCATGGTCGCGGCGCCCCGAACGAAGCGCAGCTCAACAGTTACATTGCCAATGGCGGATTCTTCGTCAAACACATCCCGGATGCGTCGGCCTATTACAAACCCTGGAACAAGGACTATCAGGACTGGGCGGTCGAGATGGGGATCTATGACAGCCCGCAACCCTATGTCTTCGATCTCTATGTCGAGACGATGCGCAAGTTCCAACTGGCCGCCGAAGGTCACGGTGACAGACAGCCACCTGACCATCTACGCGAACGGATCAAGCAGACAATGGACCCACTGCCGATCTGGTACGCGCCGTTCGAAGACGACAACGTCGATACGTCCGAATTCCCGGTCCATGCACTGACACAGCGCCCGATGGCGATGTATCATAGCTGGGGTACGCAAAATGCCTGGCTGCGTCAGATCCATGGTCGCAACCCGCTTTACGTGCCCACCAAGATCTGGGAGGCCAACGGCTTTGCCGAGGGCGACTGGGCACGCGTGACCTCCGCCCACGGTGAGATTACAGTGCCCGTGGCGCATATGGCCGCACTCAACGAAAACACCATCTGGACATGGAATGCGATCGGCAAGCGCAAGGGTGCCTGGGCGCTTGGTGAAGACGCGTCCGAGGCCACCAAGGGTTTCCTGCTCAACCACCTGATCCACGAATTGCAGCCACCCAAGGGTGACGGGCTCCGGTGGTCAAACTCCGATCCGATCACCGGTCAGGCCGCGTGGTTCGACTTGCGGGTCAAGGTTGAAAAGGCCGACGCGCCACCGGAAAGCCAACCCGGTTTCGATCCAATAAAATCCCCGGTGGCCCAAGGCCCGAATGAGCTCACATGGAAGGTAGGCAAATGACAACCCTTCCTGAAACAACCAACCGCAAGCTGGGCCTTGTCATCGACCTTGATACCTGCGTCGGCTGTCATGCCTGTGTCATTTCGTGCAAGGGGTGGAATACCGAAAACTACGGCGCACCGCTGAGCGACCAGAACGCCTATGACGGCGCCGCCTCGGGCACGTTCCTCAACCGCGTGCACAGCTACGAGGTGCAGCCGCTGGCCACCTCAGAGATGCCGCACCCGGCGGCGCAGCTCATTCACTTCCCGAAGTCGTGCCTGCATTGCGAGGACGCGCCTTGCGTCACCGTCTGTCCTACTGGCGCCAGCTACAAGCGGGTCGAGGACGGCATCGTGCTGGTGAACGAAACGGATTGCATCGGCTGCGGCCTATGCGCCTGGGCCTGCCCCTACGGTGCGCGCGAACTGGATGCCGCCGAAGGTGTGATGAAGAAATGCACGCTCTGTGTCGACCGCATCTATAACGAGAACCTGCCCGAGGTGGACCGTGTGCCCGCCTGTGTGCGCACCTGCCCCGCCGGTGCCCGGCATTTCGGTGATTTCGCCGATCCGGAAAGCAATGTCAGCAAGCTAAGTGCCGAACGTGGCGGCATGAGCCTGATGCCAGAACAAGAAACGAAACCCGTCAACAGATACCTGCCACCGCGCCCCAAGGACCAGATGGACCAACCCGAGCAGATAGACATTCTGGCCCCTTTCCTTGAGCCAATCGTTGAGGAACCCAAAGGTTTCCTCGGCTGGCTCGACAAAGCTTTGGAGAAGATCTGAGATGCATCCCGCCCCTTCTGTTATCGTCTTCACCACCCTTTCGGGCCTGGGCTTTGGCCTTCTCTTCTGGCTGGGCTTTGGCCTGCCCGACGTCTCCGGCTGGGTCGCCTTCGTGTTTTTTGCCATTGCTTTTGGTTTGGCTGTCGGTGGGCTTCTGGCCTCGACCTTTCACCTGGGCCACCCGGAACGGGCAATCAAAGCCTTCAGTCAATGGCGCAGCAGTTGGCTCAGCCGTGAAGGCGTGGCCGCCGTCGGTGCGCTTGTCACAATGGGCATATACGCCGCCGCGTTGATCTTCCTGGACGTGAAATTGGCACCTTTGGGCTGGATCGGGGCACTTCTCAGCCTCGCCACGGTCTATGCCACCTCGATGATCTATGCCCAGCTCAAGACCGTGCCGCGCTGGAAAACCAGCCTGACGCCAGCATTGCTTGTATCCATCTCACTTGCGGGCGGTGCGCTTCTGGCCGGCCAGGTCACATTTGCCATGATCCTTCTGCCGATTGCAGCGGTCATTCAGGTGATCTGGTGGGTCCGCGGCGATGGCGCCCTTTCAGAGAGCGGCACCGACATGGCCAGCGCCACAGGCCTAGGCAATATCGGACAGGTCCGCGCGTTCGAGCCGCCCCATACCGGCACCAATTACCTGCTGCGCGAATTCGCCTTTCAGGTCGGTCGCAAACACTCGATGAAGCTTCGCGCTATCGCATTGGGGCTTGGCTTCATCCTGCCCCTGCTGCTACTTTTCGTGCCGTTCGGTCACGTTCTTGCCTTTCTCGCAATCCTGCTGCACCTCATCGGCATTGCCGCTTCGCGCTGGTTGTTCTTTGCCGAGGCCGAGCATGTTGTGGGCCTCTATTACGGCAAGCGGTAACGTCACCGACACGGGCGCAAATTTTTGGCTGCCAATCTGTCACGGATTGGCAGCCTTTTTTACCCACACGCCGCGCTGCCAGCTAAATCGACACTAAAATGAATGCGTTGTCGGACGGCGGTAACCGGTCCTGATGGCGGCCTCGGGCCTTTACAATTGTCCAACGCTGACCTCATCTGATCTGGTTGTTAACAAATCAGATGCCGATGACCACAACCACCGTTCAACGATCCAACCTGGCTGGTGCGCTTTGCGCACTGATCGCAGCCATGTGCTTTTCGCTGAATGATGTCGGCATTAAATTCCTCAGCGACCAATATGCACTACACCAGATTGTCCTGTGCCGCGCACTTGTGGGGCTGGTCACATTCCTGGCGGTCATCATGCCCCTCTCCGGCGGTTTTCAGGTGGTCCGCACCAAGCGGATCGGCTGGCATCTTGTGCGCGGGATTTGCGTGGTACTGGCGAACTCTTTCCTGTTTCTGGGGCTGGCGGCGATGCCGATTGCAGATGCAGTGGCCGTGTTTTTCGTTTCACCCCTGCTGATTGCGCTGATGTCCATCGTCTTTCTGGGTGAAACTGTCGGCCCTCGCCGCTGGGCGGCTATTGTCGTGGGTTTCTTGGGCGTCATGGTGATCGTCAAACCGGGAACGTCAGCATTCCAGATCGCCTCGCTCTTTCCCATAACGGCGGCCTGCCTTTATGGCGTCATGCACATCGTGGCGCGGCGCATCGGCAAGACCGAAAGCGCGGCAACTATGACCTTCTATATCCTGATCAGTTTCATCTTTGTCAGCGGATTTGTCGGGCTGAGTGTTGGCGACGGGCGCTATGCCGGTCAGGGCCACCCTTCCTACGAATTCCTGCTGCGCGCCTGGGGCCCGATAGACCTTGCCGATGTGCCAATCCTGGTCATGCTGGGTGTCAGCGGCGTTATGGGCGGTTTCCTGATCAGCCAGGCCTACCGTATTTCCGAGGCTGCCTTTGCAGCGCCGTTCGAATATGTGTCGATGCCGATGGCAATCATCTGGGGTATCACCGTTTTCGGCACCTTCCCCGACCCCACCGCATGGATCGGGATTGCGCTGATCCTCGGATCGGGCTTGTATCTGGTCTGGCGCGAAACCATCAAGGGGCGCACCCAAAGCATGAGGCGATAAAGATGAGCCAGATTGAAGCCGTGGTGTTCGATATCGGCAACGTGCTGATCGAATGGCAGCCCGAACGTCATTACGACCGGCTGGTCGGTCCTGCCCGCCGGCAGGCGTTTTTCGAAGCGTTCGATTTCCACGGGCTGATGAACCGCATTGACGAAGGCGCACCCTTTGGTCCCACCATCACCGCCACGGCTGAAGCCCATCCCGATTGGGCGACCGAGCTTTGTATTCTGCGCGACAATTGGGGCGATCTGGCGCAACCTGAAATCTCACATTCCGTGCGTCTGATGCGGGCACTGAAAGCGCGGGGTGTTCCTGTCTTCATCCTCAGCAATTTTGGCGCCGAGAATTTCCCCGAAAGCGAGGCGCAATTCCCATTCCTGCGCGAATTTGACCGCCACTATATCTCGGGCCGGATGGGCATGCGCAAACCCGATCCCGCGATCTACCGCGCCGTCGAAGAAGATAGCGGCGTTGCCCCGAACACCCTGCTTTTCGCCGATGACCGGCACGAGAATATCGACGCCGCCCGCGCCCGCGGCTGGAACGTACATCTATTCGAGACCCCAACCGGCTGGGCCAACTGTCTGGTCGATGCCGGGTTATTGTCGCGCGAGGAAGCCCTATGAACATTCCCTTCATTCCATTTGACGAGGGGGAGGCCAACCTGAACTGGCTGACGCTCTGCGATGCGCTTGCAAACGGGCACAAATTTCCCAAGGCCAGGATTGACGACACCTTCCTTTATCGCGATCCTGACACGCTGCTTAGCCGATCAGCGTGGATCGACGGGATGGGCGTAGCGGTAAAATCGGTCACGGTTTTCCCCCGGAATCCCGAAACTGGCAAACCGCTGATCCACGGCGCGGTCACGCTTTTTTCCGATACGGACGGTACGGTTGCGGCGGTTCTGGACGGCCAGCTGGTAACCAAATGGAAAACCGCCGGAGACAGCCTGCTTGCCGAGACACGGCTCGCCCGACCCGACAGTGAAAACATCCTGATCGTTGGGGCAGGTACCGTTGGTCGCTCCCTTTGGCAGGCGTATTCAGCCGCCTTCCCCAAGGCAAAATTCACGATCTGGAACCGCACGGCCGAGAAAGCCCGGCAGATGGCTGCCGACTGTCCCGGAATGCGGGTCGCAACCGATCTTGAGGATGCGGTTCGCGGCGCCGACATCGTGACCAGCGCCACCATGTCGACCGAACCTCTGCTAAAGGGTGACTGGTTTCAACCTGGTCAGCATATCGACCTCATCGGCGCGTATCGCCCTGATATGCGCGAGGTTGACGACAACGCCCTCAAACGGGCACGCGTTTTCTGTGACAGCTATGACACCACCCTCGATCACATCGGTGAATTCAAAATCCCCATCGCAAACGGTGTGATCCGCCGGGAAAACGTGCTGGCCGATTATTATACCCCCGAGGCTTTCAAACGCCAAACCGACGACGAAATCACGCTTTTCAAGAACGGGGGCGGGGCGCATCTGGACCTGATGACCAGCCGGTACATCCTTGATGCCTGGGACGGTGCATCATGATCTGGGGTCTGCTTGCTATCCTGGCGGTGATCATTGCAACGCCATTCGTGGCCGAGGCACGACGCCCCCGGATGGACCGGGCCACGCGGGCCAATGCGCCCGGTGAATTTGCCAACCTGTCACGCGGGATCACACATTACCACTGGATCGGGCCATCGGATGGCCCTGTAGCGGTCTGTGTGCATGGGTTGACCACGCCATCCTTTGTCTGGGAACCGATTGCCAACGGGCTGGCAGATCAGGGGTTTCGGGTACTGCTCTATGATCTTTACGGGCGAGGCTTTTCAGATCGGCCCAAGGGCCCGCAAGATGCCGATTTCTTCGTCACTCAGTTGCACGATCTGCTTCAGGATCAGAGGGTCGATGGCGGTATCACCCTGCTGGGCTATTCAATGGGCGGGGCGATCGTGCCCGCCTTCGCGGCGCGCCACCCCGAAATGCTGCGGCAACTGGTTCTGCTGGCTCCGGCAGGCATGGGTCACGACCTTGGCCCGATCGCGCGGCTGGTGACCAATCACAACTGGTTGGGGACATGGCTTATGATGGCATTCTATGGCCGGTCCTACCGTCAGGCGCTTGACGCCGAACGTGACCTGCCAACGGCGATTGACGGTATCGTCGATCTGCAAATGGCCGAGCTGGATTACCGTGGTTTCCGCCCGGCTGTTCTGTCGTCAATGCGCGAAATGCTGGACATGGAGTTGAAGGCAGAGCATCGCAAGATCGGAAAAACAGGCCCACCGGTACTGGTGATCTGGGGGCGCGAGGATGAGGTGATCCCGATCTCGGGCCTGGACAAGTTGGCAGAATGGAACCCCGCTGCACAACAAGAGGTGATCGACGACGCGGGCCACGCACTGGCATATACCCATAACGATCAGGTTCTGGAAGCCATGCGCAGCGTTACCGACAAGCGCGACTAAACCGGGCCAGCGTTACAACGACAGCCCGGTCAAATCCTGTTGTTTCCCGTCAAAATAAGGCGCAACTGCTTTTCGGTTTCGATGATGGCGAAAAATGCGATACCGACAACGACGATAAGTATGCCATCTGCCAGTGGCACCGCCCGCGTACCAAGGATTGCCTGCGCAAAGGGAAGATAGGTCACTGCGAATTGCGCGACGGTAGCGACAATGACACTTACCCATACCGCCGGCGTCCCCCTGAACGCACTCAGGCTCAAGGACGTTCCAAAGATGTTCCTGATGTAAAACAAGTGAAAGATCTCCAGCACAACCAGCATGTTCATCGACATGGTTTGCGCCAATAACAGCGGGTAACCTTTGTCGAGCGCATAGGCGAAAATACCAAAAACCGCCGCGAGAAAAAGCGCTGTCACGAACACGACATGCCACACCAACCCGCCGGTCAACAGCCCGGCACCTCGCGGGCGTGGTGGACGGCTCATGGTCTTGCTCTCGGGCGGTTCATAGGCCAGTGCAAGGCCAAGAGTGACCGCCGTGATCATGTTTACCCAAAGCACCTGAACTGGCGAAACCGGAAGCGCAAATCCAAGAAGCAGTGCCGCCGCAATTGTTCCTGCTTCACCCGCGCTGGTGGGCAGCACCCAACTGACAACTTTTCTGATATTGTCCCAGACCGTTCTACCTTCGCGCACCGCCGCCGTGATCGAGGCGAAGTTGTCGTCCGCCAGTACCAATTCAGCCGCTTCCTTGGTTGCCTCGGTCCCGGTGATCCCCATGGCAACACCGATATCCGCACGTTTGAGCGCGGGCGCATCGTTCACGCCGTCGCCGGTCATCGCAACAATCAGATCATGGGTCTGCAAGGCCGTCACAAGGCGCAGTTTGTGCGCGGGCGAGGTGCGCGCAAAGATATTCGTGCCCAGCACAGCAACGGCAAGAACGGCGTCATCCATCCGCTCAATCTCAGCTCCAGTCAGGATTGCATCTGGGTTTTTCAACCCGATCTGCCGGCCGATTGCGGCGGCGGTCCCGGCATGGTCACCCGTAATCATCTTGACGTCTATCCCGGCACGGTGGCACTCGGCGACGGCGGCAATTGACTCGGCGCGGGGTGGGTCGATCAACCCAACAAGTCCCACAAAGGATAGCGTCTCCGCAAGTTCGGTCTTCAGGGTATCGGACGACGCATTCGTCCGTTGCGCAAAGGCCAAAACCCGTTGCCCTGATGCGGCGATACGATCGGCCTCGGCCTGCCAGAATGCGATGTCCAGCGGGGCGCATCCGGTGCCTGCGACCTGATCGACACACATCTCAAGTACCTGTTCCGGCGCGCCTTTGACCAGGATCAGAGGGCTCCCCTCGCCGGCTTCGACCAAGACGGCCATATAGCGGCGCTCTGCATCAAAAGGGATCTCCGCCCGGCGCGTCCACCCGTCGCTGACTTGCTGGGCCTTGGCGGCAAAAGACAGAAGGGCCCCCTCCATCGGATCGCCGTCCACGTGCCAGGTGCCATCCGCCACATGCAACGCCGCGTCGTTGCACAAACGGGCAGCACGCGCGAGATCTTTCAGCGCGTGACCATCCGCAGACCCGCCGCTCTCGTTCTGAAATCCCCCTTCGGGGCTGTACCCGTTGCCGGTAACAACGACGCGTCCTTCGGGTACCACGGCCGTAGTTACCATCATCTCGTTGCGGGTCAGCGTTCCGGTCTTGTCGGTACAGATCACCGAAACCGCACCGATCGTCTCGATCGCTGGCAGGCGTCGGACGATAGCGTGACGCTTTGCCATCGCCTGCACTCCAACCGCCAGAGCGATGGTCATCACGGCGGGCAACGCTTCGGGGATTGCTGCGACGGCAAAGCTCACGACAGCCATAAACATCGCATCGAATTCAATGTGCCGGATAAAGTAGCCAAAGGCTAACAGCCCGCCCGAAATCAACAGGATAAGCACGGTCAACCAACGGGCAAACTTGTCCATTTGGACGACCAGCGGCGTTTTCAACGTCTCGACACCGCCCAACATACCGCTGATCTGTCCAATCTCTGACGCAGCGCCCGTCGCCACAACAAGCCCGCGACCGGTGCCCGATGTAACCAAGGTACCGCTGAAGGCCATCGCCGTGCGGTCCCCCAGAACGACCTCTGCCGCAACCGGTTCGACGCCTTTTTCGACCGGCATTGATTCACCGGTCAGTATCGCTTCCTGAATGCGCAGCCCGTTGACCTCAGACAGGCGCAAATCGGCGGCGACACGGTCCCCCGCTTCAAGCAAAACGATATCACCCGGAACAAGGTCCGCCGCATCAACACTGACCCGCTGGCCTGACCGCAAGACCGATGCATGCGGGGCCAACATCTGTCTGATCGCGATCATCGCGTTCTCGGCGCGACCTTCCTGAACAAATCCCATGACCGCATTGACCAGCACCACCGCCAAAATCACCCAGGTGTCGATCATATGCCCAAGCATCGCGGTAATCGCGGCGCCACCAATCAACACATAGATCAGAACATTATGAAATTGCAGCAGGAACCGCACCAAAGCCGGACGGCGGGATGTTTCTGGCAACAAGTTTGGCCCATGCTCGGCACGCCGCAACTCAACGTCACTTGGGGTTAGTCCCGTTTCTGGTGATCCAAGCGCCGCTGAACAATCGGCGACACTCTTCGCATGCGGGTCAGAGATCACAACAGTCATGATTTTCCTGTAGTCAACTGGATCAGACAAACGCGGATATGGCACTGCTCGGTCGATGCCCCGACACGCCGGTCAGGCACATATGATCATTTGCCAAGCGCCAGCGGTTACCTCGTGCAGAAAGCAGGGCGCGCCGGGGCGGGCCTTGCAAGCAGAACAGATAACCGCCAGATCAGGTTCAGCGGATTTTCGGAGGCCCGAGCGCCAAAGCTTCAGACCGGTTCAGATTTTGCTGATTTAACGGCCTTTTCGGCAGTCTTCTTTGCCGCCTCTGCGATCTCAAGCTCGCTTTGCGATACATAGTTGGCGCAGCGCGTGATCATGTTGAGCCATTCATGGGCGTCTTCGACCATCCTTTCCATCGAATGCCGCTGCCAATCAGCAATGGTTTGCATTGCGTCGCCTGGCGCGCCTTTTTCACCGGTGGTCGATTTACGCGCAGCAAGCATGGCGGTGCGCGTGGCCTCGTGACGGCGCTCGAACCAATGGCGGGTATAGGCCTCGGCTTCGTTCAGAATGTTTTCCTGCGTGTTCCAGAACTGTTCAACCTGGGGTGCGATCATCGGACTGGGCGAGAGGGCACTTTGCAAAGACTTCACTACATCCGAATAGAACTCAGGCATTTCTGTCGTCGGATTTTTCTTGGCCATCAGAGTATCTCCTTATTTGGCATGAGGTCTTGATCCGATTCTGACAGAAAGCGCGCACTACGACTTTAAGAGAGATCAAAGTGGGACTGGCTGATTGTGCATTTTCCATCCCGGGCATTCATCGGTGGTGTTCGAATTGATCTCAAACCACCCCGGCAATCTGATTTGCATCAATGCCCGGATCAGAAAATCGGGGTAGTTGGAAATGCGCCCTATTCGATGCTCAGCAGAGAAGCCCAATGTCACAGCACGCGATCGCAACCCAGCCTAAAGACAAGACTGTTCCGGCACCGCAAACTCGGTCGGAGGCCCCGACCTCCTCTTGGAGCACCCGTAAGGATCGGAGAGAAAACAACATGCTTCAGAGCTACGACAAGGCTCTGCGCGCCATCGCGTCGCATTACACCGCCGGCGTTTCACCCATTGCACTGGCCTCGGCCTATGCGGATTGGGCGCTGCATCTGGCGACCGCACCTGGCAAACAGCTGGACTTGTGCGAAAAATCTTTCAAAAAAGCGCTGCGCCTGTCCGATCATTTTGCCCATTGCGTCGGGCCGGATCACGCTGACAAACCGTGCATTCACCCCCTGCCGCAAGACAAACGGTTTCAGGGCGAGGCATGGCAGAAATGGCCCTATAACCTGATCTACCAATCCTTCCTGCTCAATCAACAATGGTGGCACAACGCCACGACCGGTGTGCGCGGTGTCACGAAACAGCACGAGGACATGGTCGAATTTGCCGCCCGCCAGATACTCGACATTTTCTCGCCCTCGAACTTCGCGCTGACCAATCCCGAAGTCCGTGACAAGACCATCGCGGAAGGCGGCAAGAACCTGCTGCGTGGCTGGCAGAATTTTGTCGACGACTGGAGCAGGCTTGCCAGCGGCCAAAAACCGGAGGGAACCGATGAGTTTCACGTCGGTGCGAACATCGCCGTAAGCCCGGGCAAGGTTATTTTTCGCAATCGCCTGATCGAGTTGATCCAATACGCGCCTACCACCAAAAAGGTACGCCCCGAACCGATTCTGATCGTGCCCGCGTGGATCATGAAATACTATATCCTTGATCTCAGTCCTGAAAATTCACTGGTGCGATATCTGAGGGACCAGGGATACACAATCTTCATGATCTCGTGGAAAAACCCCGATGCTGATGATCGTGATCTGGGGATGGAGGATTACCGCACGCTGGGTGTCATGGCCGCCCTTGAAGCGGTGGATCAGATTACCGACGGGACCAGTGTGCACGCAATGGGTTATTGCCTTGGTGGTACATTGCTGGCGATTGCTGCGGCAGCAATGGTACGAGACAACGACAAGAGATTGAAAAGCCTGACCTTTCTGGCCACTCAAACGGATTTTACCGAGGCCGGGGAACTGATGATGTTCATTAACGAAAGCCAGCTCAGCTTTCTGGAGGACATGATGTGGGAGCAGGGGTATCTGGACACGCACCAGATGGCGGGCACGTTTCAACTTCTTCGATCGAACGATCTGATCTGGTCTCGCATCGTGCACGACTACCTGATGGGCAAACGGTCAGGCACAAGCGACCTGATGGCCTGGAACGCCGACACGACCCGCATGCCCTTCAGGATGCATTCGGAATACCTGCGGCAACTCTTCCTGAACAATGAATTTGCCGAAGGGCGATATATGGTCGGCGACCGGCCCGTTGCGATTTCGGACATAAGGGTACCCGTTTTCCTTGTCGGCACCGAGCGCGATCATGTGGCCCCTTGGCAATCGGTCTATAAATTTCATCTGCTGTCGGATACCGAGGTGACGTTTCTGCTGACAAGCGGCGGGCACAACGCCGGCATCGTGTCAGAACCCGGGCATCCCCGTCGCCGATACAGGATGGCCACACGCGCGCATGATGATTGCTATGTTGGCCCGAACATCTGGTTCGAGGAGACGCCCGTGACCGACGGATCATGGTGGCCCGCGTTGATAGATTGGCTGAATGAACGCTCGGGCGCGCCAGTAACGCCCCCTGCAATGGCAGCGCCCAAAGAAGGCCTGCCGCCGATTTGCGACGCCCCCGGTACTTATGTGTTTCAGCAATAGTTTACGGTCATAGGGTCACGGCTGAGTTGGTACACCCGAGCCTCAAGCGGTGCGTGCCCAAAGAAAATATGAACGGTTAACTGGTGCAAAGGCGTTTCAGATAAGCTCCTTGAGATGGCTCACAACGCTGCGCGCCAAGGCCGAAAGGTCATAGCCCCCCTCCAGCATCGACAGAACGCGCCCCTCACAATGCTCAACCGCGATCGCGTGAAGCTCCCGCGTGATCCAGGCATAGTCATGCTCCGTCAGAGAAAGTGACGACATGTCGTCCAGCGCATGCGCATCGAATCCTGCCGAAATAAACAGGAATTGCGGGCGAAACCTGTGTAATGCAGGAAGCCAATGTTCTGAAATTGCAGCGCGAAAGGCCGGCCCGTCAGATCCGGCACTCAGCGGCACGTCAACCAGATTGGGCGTGTCGGAATCATGCCCGGTAAAGGGGTAGAACGGATGCTGGAAGCTTGAACAGAAAAGCACCCTGGGGTCATCCTTGAAAATCTCTTCCGTTCCATTGCCATGATGCACGTCGAAATCGACGATGGCGACCCGCTCAAACCCGTAGACATCCATCGCATGGGCGGCGGCAACGGCAATATTATCGAACAGGCAAAACCCCATGGCCTTGTCACGCTCGGCGTGATGGCCCGGCGGGCGGACCTCGCAGAACACCGGGCAAGCCTCCCCTTTCATGATCAGTTCAACACCCATCACCCCGGCCCCGGCGGCACGTTCCGCAGCCGCCAGGGTGCCGGGCGACATCACCGTGTCGCCATCGATCTCGACCGATCCTTCGGTGGGGGCCATGGCATAGACCCGCGCGATGTAATCCGGATCGTGCACACGCGCCAATGCCGCCCGGTCCGCTATCGGCGCGTCGTATCGGCGGATGACGAAATCCAACCCGGACATGATCAATTGATTGTCGATCGCATCCAGTCTCTCGCGGCATTCCGGGTGCAAGGGACCCGCGTCATGGTTCAGACAGTCGGCATGGGAGATTACGGCAAGCATCACACGTCCCCTCCTGTCGCTGAAGGTCGGATCATAATTGCCGCTCCACTTGAACGATCTCGTTCTCGCCTGCGGGCTTGCGGATTGTGAACCCAAGATCCTCCATCAGATCCAGCATCGGCTGGTTACGCGCCAGCACGGCCCCTTCGATGGATGTCAGACCATGATCCCGCGCGGCCTGCATCAGGGATTTCATCAGCTTCGTGCCGATCCCCTGATGTTGCAGCTTGTCAGACACCACGATGGCAAATTCGCAACTGCTGTTGTCGTCATTGATGTAATAACGCGCGACCCCGTGCTGATGCAGCTTGCCATCTTCATTGGCCACCGCGACCAGCGCCATTTCACGGGCGTAATCTATTTGAGTGAACTGCGACAGCATCGTGGGCGACAGCTCGTTCAGGGCCCCCATGAACCGGAACTGCTTTGCCTGCGGTGACAGCTCGCGCACAAATGCCTGCTCGATTTCGGCATCTTCCGGACGAATGGGCCGGATGGTCAGCGGCGTGCCGTCATCCAGATGATACTCGCGTATCAATTGTTTTGGATAGGGCTCGATCACCAGATGTTCATAGGGGCCTTCCCCAGCGGGCGGCCGTTTGACAGCAATCCGAACATCAACCGCCAGAACGCCCTCCGGCCCCGCAAAAAGCGGATTGATGTCCAGCTCCTGCACCTCAGGCAACTCGGTCACCAACTCCGACACCCGGCGCAGCACATCGATGACCGCGGCGCGATCAACCTCGGCGCGGTCGCGCACAGCCTCCAGCAAGCGCGATACCCGGGTCCGGTCAATCAACCGGTTTGCCAGCACTTCGTTCAGTGGCGGCAGCGTGACCGAACTGTCACGCAAAACCTCGACCATCGTGCCCCCGGCCCCGAACATGATGCTTGGGCCGAATACCGGATCCCGGCTGGCACCGATCAGCAATTCGCGCGCATCCTCGATCCGGGCCATCTGTTCAACCGTGACGCCCAGCAGCGTTGCATCGGGACGCGCGGCGGCAGCGGCGGCCATGATCTCACGATAGGCCAGTTTAACATCCGCTGCGGTCATGATGTTGGTACGCACGCCATGGACGTCGGACTTATGCGATATCTGTGGCGAGCTGATCTTCATCGCCACCGGAAATCCCACCGTTTCGGCGGCGATCAACGCCGACGCCGCGCTATCTGCCGTCAATGTCGTCGTCGTCGGGATGTGAAAACTGCGCATTAGCGCTTTGGCCTCGACATCCGACAGCATTGATCTGCCATCCGACAGCGTGCCCTGAATGATCATCCGCGCGCCCTCCAGATCGGGGGGATCCATATCGGACAAGGGTCCCGGTATTTCCAGCGCCAACTGGCGGTTCGTATGGTGCCGCGCAAGATAGGAAAACGCCTCGACCGCCCGCTCCGGCGTGGTGAAATCGGGGATGCCATTTTTGCTCAGCAATTCGCGCCCCTCCTGTACCGAGGCTGCACCCATCCAGCAGGCCAGGATCGGCTTTTTCGGCCTTTTGCCAACTGCGTCGATGACCGCCTGAGCGGCGGCAGTGGCATCTGTCATCGCTTGCGGGGTCAGCATCACCAAGAGGCCATCAAACGCATTATCCGCCATTCCCGCCTTGACGGCTGCGCCGAACTGATCCGCCGTCGCATCGCCCAGAATGTCGATCGGATTGCCATGCGACCAATGCGGTGACACGGTCTCGTCCAACACGTTCAGGGTCTTTTCCTTGGGATGTGGCAGATCAATCTGGTAATCCCCCGCCCTGTCAGCGGCCAGCACCCCGGCACCGCCGCCATTGGTGATGATGCCAAGCCTGTCGCCACCTGCCCGCCGCCGCGCCGCAAGCACCTCAGCCGCCGCGAAAAGCTGGCCAAACGTGTCGACGCGCACCGCCCCGACCCGGCCAAGTGCTGCATCAAAGACAGCGTCCGAGCCGATCAGGGCACCGGTATGCGTCGTCGCAGCCTTGGAACTCTGTGTATGGCGCCCGGATTTGAGCACGATAACGGGCTTGACCCGCGCCGCGCCGCGCAGGGCACTCAGGAACGACCGGGCATGGCGCACGCCCTCGACGTAAAGCAAAATGGCGTCCGTATCTGGATCAGCCGCCAGATATTGCACCACATCGCCAAACCCGATATCCGCCGAATTCCCTAGTGACACCAACGCCGAGAATCCCAGGTGGTTGGGCCCGGCCCAATCCGAAATCGCCGAACATAACGCCCCGGATTGCGAGACCAGCGCCAATCGCCCCCTGGGTGTGGCTGACTTCAGGAAGGTTGCGTTCATCCCGATCGTCGGGCGCACCAACCCGACACAGTTGGGCCCCAGCAACCGAACGCCATTGCGCCGCGCCGTATCAAGCAATTCAGCTTCCAGCGCCTTGCCGCTGTCCCCAACCTCGCCAAATCCCGCTGACAACACGATGGCATGCCTGGTCCCCGCCTTGGCACAATCGCGAATGATCCCCGGCACTGCGGGTGCGGGTGTTGCAATCACCGCCAGATCAATATGGTCATCAACATCAAGATGGCTCGCGTGGCAGGCAACGCCTCCGATGTCTTTGTATTTCGGGTTGATGGGGACGACTGGCCCGGAAAACCCGGCCGCCAGCAGGTTGGCATAGAGTTTGGCGCCGACACTGTTCCCCGAGGCGCTTGCCCCGAAAACAGCAACAGAGGTCGGATCAAAAAGCGGTGTCAGCGGGTTAGGCCTCATCGAACAGTCTCCGTTTGGAAAAGCAAAGGGGATAGAACCCTACGGATTTGCCCCTCCTATGCGCCTGCGAACATCCGGGTGCATTGATCGAGATCAGGCCAGAGGCCGCGCCGCCAAAATGTTACGTACCCATCGTGGATACTGCGCAAAACGGCAGTAAATCGCCGGACCATCCTGCGAACCGGCCCTTGGTTTCGATCCCGATCACATCAGCTGCGGTGCAGACGGGCATGACCCACGGGGGTGGCCAAAGACGGCCAGGCAGACATGGCATCCGGCCAAAGTTTCCACCCGGCTTGCGCGAAATCAAATTCGCCTTGCACGCGTTGCGATATGGTTGCGCGACGGAGGACGATCCATGCCAGAAACGGTGTTCAGAACCGAAGGCGTCACAAAGATCTACGCAACAGGTGAACAGAAAGTGCACGCTCTGGCGGGTGTCGATCTTGAACTGTTCGCCGGGGAATTGGTGGTATTGCTGGGCCCGTCCGGCAGCGGCAAATCAACCTTGCTGAACATCCTTGGCGGGTTGGATCATGCCACCGACGGGCGGGTCTGGTTTCGCGACCTGGAACTGACCAGGCTGGGCGACCGCGGCCTGACCAAATACCGACGCGACCATGTCGGCTTTGTCTTTCAGTTCTACAATCTGGTGCCCAGCCTGACCGCACGGGAAAACGTGCAGCTGGTCACCGATGTGGCGGTCAATCCGATGCGCCCCGAAGAGGCGCTGGATCAGGTCGGCCTTGCCAACCGCATGGATCATTTCCCGGCAGAAATGTCCGGTGGCGAGCAGCAGCGCGTTGCAATCGCCCGCGCCATCGCCAAACGGCCCGAGGTGCTGCTTTGCGATGAACCCACCGGCGCATTGGACAGCAAGACCGGCGTGCAGGTGCTTGAGGCGCTTCAGGACATAAACCAGCGCTTGGGCACGACGACCGCCGTGATCACCCACAACGCCTCGATCCGCAAAATGGCGCGGCGGGTGATCTATTTTCAGGACGGGCGCATTGCAAAGATCGAGATGAACGACCACCAGATCGCCCCCTCCGAGATTTCGTGGTGAACCTAGATGCGCGCACTGGACAGGAAACTTCTGCGGGATTTCAGACGGCTCTGGGCACAGGCCCTGGCGATTGCGCTGGTGCTGGCCTGCGGCGTCGCGATCCTGCTGACGACCTACGGCATGTATGGCGCGCTCGAAGATACGCGGACCGCCTATTATCAGCGCAACCGCTTCGCCGATGTCTTCGCCGATGCCAACCGCGCACCCCAATCCTTGTTGCAGGACATTCTGGCGATTGACGGCGTGCGGGCGGCACAGACCCGCGTGGTCGAACATGTAATTCTGGACATCCCCGGACGCGTCGAAACCGTCACCGGGCGCATCCTGTCGCTGCCCGATGACGGCATTGCCCAACTGAACCTGCCACTCTTGCGCCAGGGTCGGATGCCCGACTCCACCCGCCCCGACGAGGTTGCGGTCAATGAACCCTTCGCCACGGCCAACAACCTGCGCCCCGGCGATACGTTTTCCGCCAATCTGGATGGCCGGAAACGAGAACTCACGCTCACGGGCACGCTTCTGTCACCGGAATTCATCTATACGATCGGCCCCGGCGCGCTGATGCCCGACAACAAAAGCTTTGGCATTCTGTGGATGCCGCAAGAGGCCGTTGCCGCCGCCTTCGACATGGAAGGTGCATTCAACAACGTCACGCTCAAACTTGATCCGACCGCCAACGAGGAAGAAGTTATCGACCGGCTGGATGATCTGCTGGATGTCTATGGCGGGCTGGGGGCCTATGGTCGCGACATTCAGACCTCGAACAGCTTCATCGACGCCGAGATCGAACAGCAACGCACCGGCAGCATGATATTGCCACCGATCTTCTACGGCGTTTCGGCCTTCCTGCTCAGCATGGTGATCGGCAGGATCATCGCGCTGGAACGCAGCGAGATCGGGCTTTTGAAAGCCGTCGGCTATTCGGATATCGAAATCTGCCTGCACTACCTTTTGCTAGCCTCGCTGATCGCGGTCGTGGGTATCTTGATCGGCTGGGGTGTCGGCACATGGTTGTCACGGGCAGTCGCACGGATGTACGCGCAGTTTTTCGACTTTCCTTATCTGGTCTACCGCGTCTCCTATGACGCCTACGCAATCTCCGGTCTTCTGGCGATCCTCAGCGCCGCCATCGGTGCCAGCAAAAGCGCGCTGGGCGCGGCGCGCATCGCCCCCGCCGTTGCCATGTCGCCCCCGGCCCCGCCGCGGTTCAACCGCAGCCTTCTGGACAAGGCCCTGACCGCCCTGCACCTCTCGCAACCGACGATGATGATCCTGCGCAGCCTCGTGCGCTGGCCGGTCCGGTCGGCCCTGACAACACTTGGCCTGTCGCTGGCCGCCGCGGTGCTTGTGGCGTCCAGCTTCTTTTCGGACGCGCTTGATGTGTTGATGGACACGACGTTCCAGCAGGCCAACCGGCAGGACGCCATCCTGATCTTTTCGCCCGACATCCCCGAAACCGCGCTTGCTTCGGTCGCCAACCTGCCCGGTGTCCTCAGGGCCGAGGGGCAGCAGATGCATGCCGCTGTCCTGCGCCACGGCCATCTGGAAAAGGACGTGGCAATCGAGGCCCGCCGCCCCGGCGCCGATCTGTCGCGGATCGTTGACGGCACTGGCCAGATCGCCGACGCCCCCGCCGACGGCATCCTTCTGTCCGAGAGGCTGGCGATGCAACTGGCGGCACAACCCGGTGACGTGATCCAGGTCGAACTCAAGGGCGGGCGCAATGAAACCCACGACATTGCGGTGTCAGGCATCGTGACCCAGTATTTCGGGCTTGGTGCCTACATGGATCTGGAAAGCCTGAACCGTCTGCTGCGGCAGGCACCCCGGATTTCGACCGCCAATCTGCTGATCGACGAAACTCAGTTGCCCGCCCTGCACCGGGTGCTGAAGGAAACGCCGGAACTCAGCGGCCTGTCGATGCTTAATCAGGCACTGGACTCGTTCCGCCAGACCATTCGCAAGAACATCACTATCATGACGACGATCTATCTGGTCATCGCCGTGCTGGTCACATTCGGCGTGGCCTATAACGGCGCCCGCATCCAGCTGTCCGAACGCGCACGCGAACTGGCAAGCCTGCGCATCCTCGGCTTCACCCGCGCCGAGGTGTCCTTCATCCTGATGGGCGAAACCATGTTGCTGGCGGTGCTGGCCCAGCCGCTGGGCTGGCTTCTGGGCGCGGGCATCGCATCGGCCCTGTCAAAGGGCTCGTCCAGCGATCTTTATGCGATCCCGCTGATACTGGAATCCTCGGGTTTTGCCCGCGCCAGCCTTGTCGTGCTGGGCGCGGCGCTGATCTCGTCACTGATCGTCCGGCGGCGGCTGGACCGGCTGGATCTCATTCAGGTTATGAAAACACGGGAGTGATCGAATGGCCCTGAAATCCCGAAATATCGTTCTGACCAGCTTTGGCCTGCTTGTCGCCGGAGCGTTGGGATATACCGCGTTCCGCACCGATCCGGTGCCGGTGGATCTGCACACCATCACCCGTGGCCCGATGCAGGTCACAATCAACGCCGACGGCAAAACCCGCATCCGCGAGGTCTACGAGGTGGCGGCGCCGATCTCGGGCACGGCATTGCGGTCCCCGGTGCGGGTGGGTGATCCGGTGATCGCCGATGAAACCGTGGTGGCGGTGCTTGAACCGGCCTCGTCCAACCTGCTCGACGCGCGCACCCGCATTCAGGCCGAGGCCGCCGTGCGCGAGGCCGAGGCCGCATTGCATCAGGCCCGCAGCCGGATGCGCGAGGCCCGCGATGACCTGACCCTTGCGGACCGGGAATATGAACGTGCGCGCGTGCTGGTCGACCGCGGTGTCGCCTCGGTCACGCGGCTTGAGAATGCCGAGCAGCAGCTTGGCACCAAACGCGCCGCACAGGACGCCGCCATTTCCGGGCTCGAGATGGCCAAAAGCGCGCTGGACCGGGCCCGGGCCGCCCTGTTCGAACCGGTGAACGCGGACAGCGATGATTACGAGGCGTGCTGCCTGCAACTTACCGCGCCGACCGATGGCCGCGTGCTGGAAATCGACATGATCAGCGAACGCCCGGTCACAGCGGGCACGCGCCTGCTTTCGGTCGGTCAGGCCGATGACCTTGAGATTGTCGCCGATCTTCTCTCGGTCGATGCGGTCAAGCTGGAGCTTGGCGACCGCGCGAGTGTTGAACGCTGGGGGCGGGCAACGCCACTTGATGCGCGCATTTCCAAAATCGAACCCTCCGCCTACACCAAGGTCTCGGCCCTTGGCATCGAGGAACAGCGCGTCGACGTGGTGTTCGATTTCCTAACCCCCGCCCAGGACCGGCAGGAACTGGGCGATTACTTCTCGGTCTTCCTGCGGATCGTCGAATGGGAAGCAGATGATGTGCTGATGGTCCCCGTCAGCGCCATATTCCGGATCGGCAATGAGTGGGCCGTTTTCCGGGTGGACGCCAATCAGGCACATCTTCAACCGGTCACGATCGGGCGCAGAAACGCGTCAGTCGCGCAGGTGCTGACCGGGCTTGAAGAAGGCGACCGGGTGATCACCCACCCCTCGGATGACACCGAAGACGGCGTAACAATTGCCGAACGTAATCAACCCTGATGCAGACACAGGCACGCCCCTCACCTGCCCCCGCCACCCAAGGCGCAATTTGGCAGCGCCCAGCGATTGGGCTAGACAGGATTTGACATTCAAAAGGTTTCGCCCCGATGATCCACCTGCGCAAAGCCGTCTACAAAAAGCTGGACCCGGACGAAAAGAACGACCGGCTCAGCCGGTGGATTGATCTTGTTCTGATCGCACTGATTGCCATCAACGTTCTGGCCGTCATCTTTGAGACCGTCGCCAGTATCGAGGCGCGGTATCGCACCCCGCTCTGGGTGATCGAGGTGATCTCGGTCGCCGTCTTCAGCGTCGAATACCTGGCGCGGGTCTGGGTCAGCGTCGAAGACCCAAAGTTTCGCGACCGGCCCAACCCCCGGCTCAGCTACATGCTGTCGCCGATGGCGCTGGTTGATCTGCTGGCAATCCTGCCCTTCTATCTGGGATTTTTCCTGCATATGGATCTGCGTTTCCTGCGCGTGCTCCGACTGCTCAGAATCCTCAAACTGACCCGCTATTCCGCCGCCATGTCGATGCTTCTGGATGTCTTTCGCGAAGAATCCAGCGCGTTTTTCGCGGGCTTCTTCATCCTGATCGTGATGCTGGTGCTGGCGGCCTCGGGCGCTTATCTGGCCGAACATCAGGTGCAGCCCGACAAGTTCGGATCCATTCCGCACGCGATGTGGTGGGCGGTCGCCACGCTGACCACCGTGGGCTACGGCGATGTCACGCCGATCACACCGGCGGGTCAGCTTTTCGGCTCATTGGTGGCGGTGGTCGGCATCGGCATGGCCGCCCTGCCCGCCGGTATCCTTGCCAGTGGCATGGCCGACCGGCTGCGCCGCACCCGCGAAGAACTGGCAGCCAAGTTCCGCACCGCGCTCGAAGACGGGGTGATCGACGCCGAAGAAGAGCAGGAGCTTGAGGAGGTTCGTCGTGACCTGGGCCTCAGCAAACGCGTCGCAACCGAAATCCGTGATCAGCTTCTGCGCGACCGCGAGGCTGCCGACGGCGGGTTCTGCCCCCATTGCGGCAAGGCAATCCACCATTAGCCACGCCGCCTGCACTTCGCGATTGTCCCCACGCCCTTCGCCGCGCTATGCAGAGCGCATAACAGCGAGGAGTACATGGACATGACCGATCTGCCCGGAATCGTGGTGACAGGCGCGTCGGGCCGGATGGGCCAGATGCTGATCCGCACCATCACCGAAAGCCCCCGCGTCCGGTTGCACGGCGCGCTGGAACGGTCCGGCCATGACTGGGTGGGCCGGGATGTGGGCGCCGCGATGGGCGGGGCCGATCTGGGCATCACCGTCACAGATGATCCGCTGGAAACCTTCGCCACCGCGCAGGCGGTGGTGGATTTCACCTCGCCCGCCGCCACGGTGGATTTCGCCACGGTCACCGCGCAGGCCCGCTGCGTGCACGTGATCGGCACCACCGGGCTTAGCGATGCAGATATCGCCCGGCTTGACGCCGCCGCGCGCCATGCTGTGATCGTGCGCGCTGGCAACATGAGCCTTGGGGTCAACCTGCTGACCCAGTTGACGAAAAAAGTGGCCGCCGCGCTGGATGAGGATTTCGATATCGAGGTGATCGAGGCGCATCACAACCAGAAGGTCGATGCCCCCTCGGGCACCGCCCTGATGCTGGGCCAGGCTGCCGCCGACGGGCGCGGCGTAATGCTGGACGCGGTGTCGGACCGGGGGCGCGACGGCATCACCGGCAAACGCGAACGTGGCCATATCGGCTTTACCGCCATTCGTGGCGGCGACATCGTGGGCGAACACGACGTTCTGTTCGCCGCACCGGGGGAACGCATCGTACTGCGCCACGTTGCGACCGACCGTGGCATCTTTGCCCGCGGCGCGCTCAAGGCCGCCCTCTGGGGCATCGGTCGCAAACCGGGCGCCTATGACATGCTGGACGTGCTGGGCCTCAGCGAAAACTGATCCATTCGCCCCTCAAAGACGTAACTTTCCTGAACCATTCGGGAGAGAAGAGATGCGCATTGCATTGATTGCAACCCTTTCGGCACTTCTCGCCACGCCGGCGCTTGCCGACGGGTTTTCCAAGATTTCCGACCGATCGGAATTCCTGTCGCTGGTGCAGGGCCACGACCTCAAGCGGTTCGGGATCAAGCTGGTTGTCACCCCAGACGGAAACATCACAGGCCGAGCCTTTGGCCGTGATGTCACCGGTGCGTGGAACTGGGACGCGGGCTATTTCTGCCGCGAACTTTCCTGGGGCGCAAAAAGTGTCGCGCGCAATTGTCAGGTGGTGAAAGTGCAGGAGGACACGGTGCGTTTCATCGCCGACAAGGGCACGGGGGATCACGCCGATTTCGCCCTGCGCTGACATAGCGGCGGCAGCTACCCTGAAACGTCAAGTCCCGTCCGCCCGGCGCTCACTCGTCCCCGGCGCAGCGCCAGACAAAGTGCTGCGAAGGCAAAGCCGCCCGCCACGCCGAAGCTGAGGCGCAGACCGTCGAAAATCGCCCCTACCGGCGCCGCCGCCATGTCCGTCACACCCACTGCCAGGGCAAAGATCGTGCCCATCAGCGATGCGCCGGTGATCAGACCCACGCTTCGCGACAGGTTCAGCAGGCCCGAGGCCACCCCGCGCTGATCATCGCGGGCCTCGTTCATCACCATCGTATTATTCGCCGCCAGGAACAGCTGAAAGCCGGGTGTCAGTACCACCAATGCGGCGACATACCCAGCCACACCCCAAATCCCCGGCAACAGCGCCAGCGCCAGCGCACCGACGCAGGTCTGCGCCAATCCCGCCAACAGCATCGCCCTTGCGCCGAAACGATCCGTCAGGCGGCCCGCAGGCACCCCGCTCAGCGCCGCGACGGCGGGACCGGTCGCCAACACAAGGCCCACCAGCACCTCGGACAGGCCAAGCCCCAGTGACAAAACGAAAGGCCCGACCACCAGCGTGGCCATCATCACCGTCGACACCAGCATGTTCATGATCAGGCTGGCACGCAGGGCCGCGTCGCGCAGCAGGGCGGGTGGCACCAGCGGCGCCGACACCCGCGCCTCGACCCGCAGAAAGACCACCGCGCCGAGAATCGCCAGAAACAGAAGCATCAGCTTGACCTGCCCGAACCCGCCGGTCATCGCAAGCGCATAGGCCAGCAACGTCAGGCCCAGCAGCAGGCTGCCCCACGGGTCAAACCCCGCCGCGCGACCTCGGGGTTCCTGCACCGGCAGGCATTTCAGGGACAGCAGGAATATCAGGCCGCCCATCGGCACCAGCACCAGAAACACGTCCCGCCAGTCGCCCCAGGCTATCAGCGCACCGCCCATGGACGGCCCCAATGCGGTGCCGATCGCCGACATTGTCCCCAGCAGTCCCATGGCGCGGCCGGTCTGCTCTTTGGGTAAGATGTCGCGCACCAGCGATACCGTCAGCGCCATCAGAAAGGCCGCGCCGACGCCCTGCACCACCCGCGCGGCGATCAGCGCCTGCAACCCGGGCGCCAGACCGCAGCCCAGCGATGCCAGGGTAAAGATCGCAAGTCCAATGAGCAGCCCGCGCCGGTGCCCGATCACGTCGCCCAACCGCCCGGCGGCGACGACGGCCACCGTGAGGGCCAGCAGATAGCCCAGCACCACCCATTGCACCTGCTCCATCGGTACGGCGAAGGTCAGCGCCAGGCTGGGCAGCGCGACATTGGCAATGCTGATGCCAAGCGCGCCCAGCAACATCGACAGGGCAAGGCTGGCAATCGCGCCCGGTCGCAGGGCAGGTCTGGTGGGGGTTGATAGGGTGTGCATGGCAGGTCTCCTCTTGCGCAATCTCAGCGGAAACCGCACAGTGCCACTTAAAGTCAACTTGAGGTCAAGCATGAAAATTCTGGATATCGGAGAAGTCACGGCACAAACCGGTCTCACGCCCTCGACCCTGCGCTATTACGAGGAGATCGGCCTGATCTCCTCGATCTCGCGACACGGGTTGCGGCGGCAATTCGGCCCTGAAACCCTGCTGCAACTGGCGCTTGTCGCGATGGGCAAGGCCGCCGGTTTCTCTCTGTCCGAAATCGCGGGCATGTTCGGCCGGGACGGCACGCCCGATCTGCCCCGCGCCGCGCTGCACGCCCGGGCCGACGCGCTGGACCAGCAGATCCGCCAGCTGACCACCTTGCGCAAGGCGCTCCGCCATGTTGCGGAATGCCCGGCCCCGTCGCATCTTGATTGCCCAAAGTTCCAGCGCCTGCTGCGCCGCGCCCTGCGGGCCTGAGGTTTCGCAACCCGGCGCAAGATGACACAGCGCGCCGCAACATGGCGGCGCCCCCCTTCCCCCCCTTGATCTGATCCGCTACTCCTGCGGCGACACCTCCGGACACAAGGCCCCTTCATGCAACCCATCCGCCTGATTTCCAGCGTGCTGACCGTCGGGGTCTGGACCCTGCTCAGCCGCGTGCTGGGGTTTGTGCGCGATGTGATCATCGCCAACCTGCTGGGGCCCGGCGTGCTGATGGATGCCTATGTCGCCGCCTTCCGCCTGCCCAACATGTTCCGCCGGTTCTTTGCCGAAGGCGCATTCAACGCCGCCTTCGTGCCGATGTTTTCCAAACGGCTCGAGGCCGATGAGGACCCGATCGGGTTTGCCCGGCTGGCACTGTCCGGGCTTTGTGCAATCCTGCTGGTACTGACCGCGCTGGCGATGATCTTCATGCCCGCGCTGGTCTGGGCCACGGCCGAAGGCTTCTATGGTGATGAACGTTTCGGCATCACCGTCGAATATGGCCGCATCACCTTTCCCTATATCTTCTTCATCTCGCTGGCGGCGCTGTTTTCGGGCGTGCTGAACGCCGCCAACCGCTTTGCCGCCGCCGCCGCCGCGCCGGTGCTGCTGAACGTGATGCTGGTCACCGCGATGAGCTTGGCGTGGTACAGGGGCGGGGCCGTCGCCGACGCGCTGATCTGGACCATCCCCTTCGCGGGTCTCGCGCAACTGGCGCTGGTCTGGATCGCCGCTGACCGGGCCGGGCTGCGCATTCGTCCCACCCGCCCCCGCTGGACGCCCGAAATGGCACAGCTGGTGCGCATCGCCATCCCCGCCGCGCTGGCGGGCGGCGTGATGCAGGTCAACCTGCTGGTCGGGCAATTGGTGGCGTCGAATTACGACAAGGCGGTCAGCTGGCTTTATGCCGCCGACCGGCTGTACCAGCTACCGCTGGGCGTGGTCGGCATCGCCGTGGGCATCGTGCTGCTGCCGGACCTGTCGCGCCGGCTGAAAGTCGATGATCACTCCGGCGCGCGCGAGGCCCTGTCGCGGGCGGGCGAAATCTCACTCGTGCTGACGATCCCCTCGGCGGTGGCACTGATGGTGATCCCGCTACCGCTGGTCTCGACCCTGTTCGAACGCGGCGCCTTTGGCACCGACGACACCGCCGCCACCGCGCTGGCCGTGGCGATCTATGGTCTGGGCCTCCCGGCTTTCGTGCTGCAGAAAATCCTGCAACCGCTGTTCTTTGCCCGCGAGGATACCAAAAGCCCGTTCCGCTATGCGCTGGTGGCGATGGTCATCAACGCCGCCGTGGCCATCGGCCTGGCCTATGCCATCGGCTGGATCGCCGCCGCGATTGCCACCACCGTGGCGGGCTGGGTCATGGTCTGGCTGCTTTTGCGCGGCGCGCGGCGCTTTGGCGATGTGGCCCGGTTCGATGCCCGGTTCAAACAACGGCTCTGGCGCATTATCCTGGCGTCTTTCCTGATGGGCTGCGTGCTCTGGGCGCTGTGGATGCTGCTGGGGCCGCTCTTTGGTGTGCCGGGCCTGCGCTGGATCGCACTCCTGCTGCTGATCGTGCTGGGCAGCCTCAGCTATTTCGGCTTTGGTCAGCTGATCGGCGCCTTCCGCCTGTCGGAACTGCGCGCCGCCATCAGACGCTAGGCGGCATCACCGCCGCGACAACCGTCAGATGCTTTCGCCACCATCCACGACCAGTGCATGCCCGGTCATGAAGCTGGACATGTCAGAGGCCAGAAACAGGATCGACCCGGCGATCTCGTCCGTGGTGCCCCAGCGCCCCATCGGAATGCTGCCCGCGATATAGCGTTCCAGCCCGGCGCGCCCGCCCATCTGGCTTTCGAACCCGGCGTTGAACGGCGTGTCGACAAAGCCCGGACACAGCGTATTGAAACGAATGTTATCCCCGGCATAATCCGCCGCCATCTGTCGGGTCATCGCGATCACCGCATGTTTGGTCGTGGCATAGGCAATCATTTCGCGGTCAAACTGCACGCCGGAATTCGACGCGGTGATGATGATACTGCCACCCCCCTGCGCCCGCATCTGCCCGACCGTGGCGCGCGCCGCGATGAAATGCGACCGCACATTCAGCCGCCAGGACTGATCCATGCCGTCAACCGGCACCTGCTCAAGATTTCCCTCGACCTGATAGCCCGCATGCGAATGCAGCACATCCAGCCGGCCGAACCGGGCCACGGTATCCGCGACACAGGCCGCAACGGCATCGTCGTCGGTCACATCCAGACCCATCGCCGCGGCGTGCAGCCCCTCCGCCGCCAGATCATCGACCACCTGATCGGCCCGGCCCCCGTCCAGATCAGTCACCACCACCTGCGCGCCGTGGCGCGCCATCGTCATGGCCCCGGCCCGCCCGATGCCCGACCCCGCACCTGTCACCAGCGCAACCTTGCCTTCCAATAATGGCGTCGAAAGCTCTGGCGCGGCCACTGTGCTCATTTCGGTTTCCTCTCGCCACGGCGCAACAGAACCTGTGCCGCCACCAGCAGGATCAGCGACACCCCCAGTACCATCGTGCCAATGGCGTTGATCTCGGGCGTCACACCCCGGCGGATCGACGAGAATACATAGATCGGCAACGTGGTTTCCGACCCGGCGACAAAGAAGGCGATGATGAAATCGTCAAAGCTGAAGGTGAAACTCAGCAGGAACCCTGCCAGCACGGCGGGAAAAATCATCGGCAGCGTGACCTGCCGGAACGTGCCGAAGGGCGTGGCGTATAGGTCCGAGGATGCCTCGGTCAGCGCCCGGTCCATCCCCGCCAGCCGGGCGCGCACGATGATAATGACCAGCGCCATCAGGAACATCGTATGCGCCGCGATCAGCGATCCCAGCCCCATGCTCAGCCTTGGTGCCTGCGCGCCCTCGGGCCAGAGTGCGGCCAGCATCGGGTTAAGCTGATCAAAAAGCGTGACCAGCCCAATCAGCGTGGCGATGCCGATGACGATACCGGGGATCATCACCGCCACATAGATCAGCATGTCGAAGACGGTGCGCACCGGCCCCCGAACGCCCTGCAATGCCAGCGCCGCCATGGTGCCGAAAAGACTTGCCAGCAGGGCCGAGGTAAAGGCGACCAGCAGACTGGTCTGCAACGCGTCCATCACGAAGGGGTTGCCCAGCGCCTTGCCGTACCACTTGGTTGAAAACCCCTGAAGCTGGCTGGCGTGACGCCCGGCGTTGAAACTGAAAAGTGCGATCACCCCGATCGGGATATAGAGGAAGAGATAGACGCAGGTGGCATACATCCGCATCGCGCGCCCTCACATGATCGACACGTCTTCGCGCGATGCGCCAAGACGGTTGATAAGGCGCATGTAGATGGTGACGGTGATCAGCATGACGATCACAAGCGTCACCGCCACGGCGGATCCATAGGCCCAGTTGCGCGATTGCAGGAAAAGATCGACCAGCGCGTTGCCGACAAAGAAGACCTTGCCGCCGCCCAGCAATGCGGGGATCAGAAACTCGCCCATCAGCAGGATGAAGACCAGCATGCAGCCGGTGGCAATGCCCGGAATCGACAGCGGCAGGGTGATCTGCCGGAAAGTGTTCCAGCGCGTCGCCCCAAGGTCCGATGCGGCCTCCAGCAAGCGCTTGTCCAGCCGGTCAAGGCTGACGAAGATCGGAAACACCATCAGCGGCAGGTAGCCGTATATGATGCCCACCAGCACCGCGAAGGGCGTGTTGATCAGGCGCACGCCCTCGATCCCGATCCAATCCAGCAGCGCGGGCAATCCGCGCCCGCCCAGCAGGAAGATCCACGCATAGCTGCGGATCAGGATCGAGGTCCAGAACGGCACGATCACCAGCACCAGCAGGATCGTCTTCCATTTCGGGTCAACCTTCACCGCCAGGAAATAGGCCAGCGGATAGGCGATCAGCAGCGCTGCCAGCGTGCCCACCGGGGCCAGCGTCAGCGTGTTCTTGAACGCCGTCCAGCGCGCCGGCAGATTGGCATATTGTTCAAAGGTGAAAGCGGGCACCACACCCCCGGCGGGTGCCCGCTCTCCAAAGCTGAAGACAAGAACGACGGTCAGCGGCAGCAGCAGCATCACCAGAAACCAGGTTCCGGCGGGCATCAGCAAAAGCCAGGTGCGGGTGCGGCGCGTCACGATGTCCTCGCTCGGTGTCTTAGGCCGACTTGAAGCGCGCCATCAGCTCGGCACGGTTCGGGTCGGTCAAGGTCACGGCGGCGCCGAATTCCAGCGCGTTCAGCAGATCCGCCGCCGGGTAGAGGATCGGATCGTTCAGCAAATCCTCGGGCAGCAGCTTGTTGGTATGCGCATCCGCCGATGGATAACCATGCGCCAGCACCTCCTTGGCGTTCACCTCCGGGTCCAGCAGGAAGTTGATCAACGCATAGGCGGCATCCATATGCGGCGCCCCCTTGGGAATGGCGTAATAGTCCGACCACAGCTCGCCGCCCTCGACCCCCAGCACATAGGCGATCTCGGGCATGTCGGTGTTCAGCTGCTTGCCATCCCCGGTCCAGCACATCGTCATCCAGGCATCGCCATTGCGCATCGACGGCTGGTAATCCGACGAGATGGCAAAGAGATGCGGCTTGGCGTCGATCAGCAGTTTTTCCGCATCCGCCAGCTCGTTCTCGGCCACCGAATTGAACGAATAGCCGAAATATTTCAACGCGTTGCCGATGGTGGTCAGCTGATAGTCATGCACCATGGTCCGGCCCGAAAAACTGTCCATCGTCATGTCGAAGAAATCTTTCCACGAAGTCATCGCCTTGCCGTCGGTATGGCTGGTATTGACCGCGTAGCCGGTGGTGCCCCAGTTCTTGGGCACCGCGTAAAGCGTGCCATCAACACTGCCCGCCTCGGCATAACGCGGGTCAAAGGCGGACGGGTCGTAATTCGGCAGCCGCGCGGTATCCAACGGCTCGATCAGGTCTTCGCTGACATAGGTGGTGATGGTGTAGTTGGTGGGCACATAGACGTCCCAGCCGCTGCCACCGGCCTGCAACTTCGCCAGCATCTCCTCGTTCGAACCAAAGACATTGACCTGCACATGCGCGCCGGTCGCCTCGGTGAAGGCATCGAAATTCGCCGGATCGTGATAGTTGGGCCAGGTTGCCAGAATGACCCGGTCGCCAATCTCCCCCGCCGCAAAGGCCGGGCTGGGACGAAGGCCCGGCACGGCACTGCCCAGAACGGCGCTCGCCGCCCCCAGACCGGTAACATTCAGGAAATGCCGCCGCGTGACCGAGCCTTTCTGGTAGCGCCGGAATTCCTCCATGAATTTCTTTTTCGAGATGTTGTCAGGTGTCTTGGTCATAACTTTCCTCCCAGTTGGTTTGGTCCTTCATTGTCAATTCCGCTCAAGAACAAGGGCGGCGCTGGCATCCCAGGACGCCAGCAGGATGTCACCCGTCTCAAACGGGCCATCGGCTAATTCACTTTGTCGCGGGGATAACGCCAGAAACTCGCCAAGCTCCTGATGTTTCACCAGATATTCGGTGTGCTCGCCCAGGAAAATCCGGTTCTGCACGGTCACCGGCAGCCCCTCGCCCTCGCGGGCCAGCGCCACCTGTTCCGGGCGCACGCTGATGCAGACCCCATGCCCCACGGGCAGGTCGGTGGCCATGCTACCCTCCAGTACATCGCCATTCGCCAGCCGGACCGAGGCCGACACGCCATTGGCCGTCACCACCGTGCCATCAAAGAAATTCGACGACCCGACAAAGCCCGCCACGTAGCGGCTTTGCGGATGGTCATAAAGTTCGCGCGGGCTGCCGATTTGAACGATCCGGCCATCACGCATGATGCAGATGCGGTCGCTCATCGACAGGGCTTCTTCCTGATCGTGGGTCACCAACACAAAGGTAATGCCCAACTGCCGCTGAAGGTTCTGCAACTCGATCTGCATTTCCTTGCGCAGCTTGCGGTCCAGCGCCGCCATCGGCTCGTCCAGCAACAAAAGCTTGGGCTCGTTGACGATCGCGCGGGCCAACGCCACACGCTGTTGCTGCCCGCCCGACATCTCCCAGATGCGGCGGTCGGCAAACCCGTCCAGCCGCACGATGTCCAGCGCCTTGCCGACCTTCTGCGCGATCTCCGCCTTGGGCAACCGGGGCCGGCGCTGCCGCAGCCCGTAGCCGATATTCTGCGCCACCGTCATATGCGGGAAAAGCGCGTAATGCTGGAACACCATGTTGACCGGGCGCTGATGCGCCTCGATGCCGTTGACCACCTCGCCGTCCAGCAGAACCTCCCCGTCCGAGGGTGCTTCAAACCCCGCCAGCATGCGCAGTGCGGTGGTCTTGCCACAGCCCGACGGCCCCAGGAATGACAGGAATTCCCCTTCGGCAATGGCAAGGTTCAGGTCACTGGCCGCAACCACATCGCCAAACCGTTTGGACACGGCTCTGAATTCTGCAATTGGCGTCTGGCCTGTCTTGGACAATGCCCCGCCATATCCCACTTTATCCATTTATGGCTATCTTTTTCCCATCGGGTTAGTACTATCCAATTTGCAAAAACTGTAAGAAAATCTGTTTTCGCTGTATATACCACGAATTTAGTAGATCAATTTGGGTAACGGGGGCTGAACGGCATGGAAAACTGGATCGACGCGACCGCCCCGGTGATCGAAACCATCGGCACCGACCGGTTTCCCAAATCCCTGTCACAGTTGCTCAAGGAAATCGCGCCCTATGATTACACCGTCATCTTCGGCTATCACGGCGCCGCCCGGCCGATGGATCTCTTTGACGATTTTCCGAAACAGAAACGCAAGGTCTTTGTCGAGGATTACCAGGAAGGCCCCTACCTGCTGGACCCGTTCTACCTGGCCTGCGAACATCAGGTTGCCTCGGGCCTTTATCGCATCCGCGACCTGGCCCCGGACCGGTTTTTCCAGGGCGAATATTTTCGCAGCTACTACGTGCGCACCGGGCTGGCCGAGGAAATCGGCTTTTTCATCGCCATGCCCGACAGCGCCATCGTCGTCGTTTCCCTCATGCGCGAGAAAAAGGCCTTTTCCGCCAAGGAAATGCGCCAGTTCCACCGGATCTGGCCCATCGTGCAAGCCGCCTGCCAACGGCATTGGCACGGTCTGGCCGCGCGCTTCGGTGACGGGACAACGGCCACAACAGAGACCGGGCTGAACCAAAGCGTCGAACGCGCGTTCCAGAATCTGGGCGAAGGCATCCTGACCCCGCGGGAACGCCAGGTGGTCGAATTTACCCTCAAGGGACATTCCGCCGATGCGGTCGGGCGCTTGCTGGAAATCTCTCCCGGCACGGTGCGCATTCACCGGCGCAACGTCTATGCCAAGCTGCGGATCAATTCGCAGGGCGAACTCTTTTCGAAATTCATCGACACGCTGGTCGCCGAAAGCGACGGATGATCGCGCGGCAATCGTTAATACCGGCATTGGAATTCGCTGCCAGCGCTGACCCAGCGTCACTCAGCCGCATCAAACCGCTGTTATCCCTGCGCCGAATGCACAATTTCTTCTTGCTATGACGGTCAAGTAGTCTATCCGGGATGCCAAGAACCATAACCGTACAGGCACATGACAGAATATTCCGAGATCTCGCCCGCGCACCCGGTAGAAAAATCATCACGCGATTGGGTCAAGATCCTCGCCAACTATCGCGAACCGAACCATCTTCGAAGCGTGTTCGAAACCGGTGTCAGTCTTGTGCCGTTCCTGCTGCTCTGGGCAGCGGCCTGGTATTCGCTCTCGATCAGCTACTGGCTGACCTTCGGCATCTCGGTCTTCAACGCGGCCTTCCTGCTGCGGCTTTTCACCATTCAGCATGATTGTGGCCACGGCGCGTTTTTCGCCAACCGCAAGGTCAGCGATTGGGTCGGGCGTGTTATCGGCGTGCTGACACTGACACCCTATGATGTCTGGCGGCGCACCCATTCGGCGCATCACAGCGGCTCGGGCAACCTGGCACGGCGCGGCATGGGCGATATCCACACCTATACCGTGGAGGAGTTTCGCGCACTGACACCGTTCCAGCGCTTTCAATACCGTGTCTACCGCCATCCGCTGACGCTGTTCGGTCTGGCGCCGGGCTACCTCTTTTTGTTGCAGAACCGCATTCCACTGGGGTTGATGGACAATGTCCGCTACTGGGTCAGCGCGCTTGGCACCAACATTGCGATCTTCGTTGCCCTGGCGGTGATCTGGTATTTCGGCGGTTTCGCCCCGATCCTTCTGATCTTCCTGCCCACCACCCTGCTGGCGGCGACCGCGGGCATGTGGCTCTTTTATGTGCAGCACCAGTTCGAACACACCCATTGGGATCAGGATCAGGACTGGCAATTGCACGACGCCGCCCTGCACGGCAGCTCGCATTACGTGATGCCAAAGGTGCTGCAATGGTTCAGCGCCAATATCGGCATCCACCACGTGCATCATCTCTACAGCCGCATCCCGTTCTATCGCCTGACCGAAGTGCTGCGCGATCACACCGAGCTTGAGAACTGCAATCGCATGACCATCCGCGAAAGCCTTAGCTGCGCCCGGCTGCACCTTTGGGATGAAAACAGCAAACGTCTGCTGTCGTTTTCGCAAGCCCGCGCGCTCTACGGCTGATCGGCAAAAAACACCTGCATTTGGCGCTTGGCATAAAACGTACGTAACGCGCGTACGTTGTGTACGTAGTTTACACAATTGCGGTGCTAGGGCTTGCGCCACGAAGGCCCGATCACGCCGGGCTCAGTGCCCGTTCGCGCACCGGTAAATGGACGATTGCGCTAAACGCGCCAACCCCCACCCCGATCCACCAGACCACCGTATAATTGCCATAAATATCATACATTTGACCGCCCAGCCAAACCCCCAGAAAACTGCCCAGCTGATGGCTGAAAAAGACGATCCCATAAAGCGTGCCCATGTAGCGAAGCCCATATATATGGGCGATCAGCCCGCTGGTCAGAGGCACCGTCGCCAGCCAAGTCGCCCCCATACAAACCGAGAAAATCAGCACCGTTGCGGGCGTCATCGGCACCAGAATGAACACTGCCGCAAAGATTGTTCGCAACGTGTAGATACCTGCCAGCAGGTATTTCTTGGAATAGCGTTTCCCCAACCAGCCTGCCAACAGCGTGCCTCCAATATTTGCCAGTCCGATCAATGAGATAGCCATCGCGCCCAGCGCCGATGTCGAGGTAATGCCAAGGCCATGCAGCAGGCCTCCGGGCGCAATTGGACCGCAAACTTCGGTCACGAAAGCCGGGAAATGTGCAGTCACAAAAGCCAGTTGATACCCACAGCTGAAGAAACCCAGAAAGATCAGCGTGTATGACGGATCACGAAACGCCTTCTTCAGGATTTCGCCCATGCTCTCTTCAAGCTCTTCGCGGCTTGCTGGTGCAGGGACACGCATCATCGGCAGCACCATCAGCGCCGCCAGAATCGCACCGGCAAAGACAAGAAAGACTGTCTGCCAGCCCATAAAGCCCAACAAGAATTCCGCCACCGGCGGGCCAACCACCTGCCCGCCCGATCCCGCTGCCGCCGCAATCGCAAGGCTCATAGACCGATTTTCATCGCTGCTGGCCCGTCCTACGACCGCAAGGATCACCCCGAAGCCGGAACCTGCAATGCCAAATCCAACAAATATTTCAAGTAGTTGATGCGCTTCCGGGGTGACCGAAAATGACGACAGGACCAGGCCCAGCGCATATAGGATCGCGCCCAGAATGATCGCTTTTCTGTCACCGACTTTCTCGGCAATCGCGCCAAAGATCGGCTGCCCGATCCCCCAGGCCAGGTTTTGGATTGCAATGGCCAGGCTGAATTCACTGCGTAGCCAGCCGAACTCCTCGGCAATCGGAATCTGAAAAACCCCAAAGGACGAGCGGATAGCGAATGAAATCAACATGATAATGCACCCGGCAATCAGAAGCGGTGTGAAAATCGGGGTGGGCTTTGCCATTGGGTCACTCCATCGCGCGAAAATGCAGTCTATGGTCCTTCGCAAGATGGTCAATTCAGCACTTGTGATATTCGCCATCAAGAATTGTTCGCACTTTTCATAAAGCTCTTGCCGCGATATTCCGGGTGGATGGAAACGCTGCCCGAAAAATACGCGCGCCTTGTCGCCGCTGGTGATCTGACGCCTGATCCCGCCCAGGAGGCGGTCATGCCAGAGTTTGAACGCATCCGCGCCGGTCTGGCTGAAACGCCGAAAAAAGGCTGGTTCCGCAAAGCCGCTGAGCCGCCCAAGGGTCTATACCTCTGGGGCGGCGTGGGGCGCGGCAAGTCGATGTTGATGGACATGTTCGTCGACACGCTCGACCTGCCCAACCGGCGCGTCCATTTTCACGCGTTCATGCAGGAAATCCACCGCGGCATGCACGCCGCCCGCGGACGCGGCGAACAGGATGCGCTGGCGCCGGTCGCCAAAGAGGTTGCGCAATCCGTGCGCCTGCTGGCCTTTGACGAAATGCAGATCACCGACATCACCGATGCGATGATTGTTGGGCGGCTTTTTGAGGCGTTATTCGCGGCGGGCGTGGTGATAGTGACAACGTCGAACCGGATACCCGATGCCCTCTACAAAGATGGGCTGAATCGTCAACTTTTCCTGCCTTTCATTGATCTGGTGAAGGAAAAAATGGTGGTGCACGAAATGGTCAGTCCGACCGATTACCGTCAGGATAAACTGGCAGGAAACCCCACCTATTTCACCCCCGTCAATGAAGAAAACCGCGCGCAAATCCGCGCTGTCTGGGATGACCTTACAGACGGCGAAAGCGCACCTCTGACGCTGCATGTCAACAAGCGCGAAGTGGAATTGCCCGGTTTCCATAATGGCGTCGCCCGCGCCTCTTTCTATGATCTCTGCGGCAAGATGCTGGGCCCGGCGGATTACCTGGCTCTGGCTGAAGCTGCCCGCGTACTGGTGCTCGAAAACATTCCCCAACTCAGCCGCTCGAACTTCAACGAAGCCAAGCGGTTCGTCACACTGATCGACGCGCTCTACGAAGCCAAGGTACGGCTAATCTGCACCGCTGCTGCCGCCCCCGAATATCTTTATGTCGAGGGCGAAGGCACCTTCGAATTCGAACGCACTGCCAGCCGCCTGCGCGAGATGCAGTCTGAAAACTGGGGGCGCGAATAGCCCGGATATATCGGCACGCGCCAAGCCCGAGGAGAAGGCCGGAGGCCCGCGACGAGAGATCAGGCGTGCGCGCCAGCGCACTCAATCTGACAGCCTATAATTTCCGATAACACCATCAGGTCAGTGTCTTAGCCACCTCCGGTCCCAGATTAGGGTCCGCATTTTCCAAGGGTGGGCGCAGGTTAAGCCAGCGCGCGTCACCTGTCTGATACGCCTTCAGCGCTTTCAAGGCCGGGATCAACCCGCCTTGCTGAATAGCCAGTCGGTGTTGCTTGATCCTTGGCAGCATCGCTTCAGCCGCATCCCATTGGGCCAAGGCTGCCTGGTCAAACATTGCGCGAATCGCGGCAACATTGGAATTGCAACTCGCCGAGATACAGCCGCCGCCGCCAATCTTCATACCGTCAATCAGAAAACTCTCGGATCCCGGGAAGACCGAAATGCCCGGCGCGGTCTCGATCACCGCCTTGGTGTTTTCCCAATCACCCGAACTGTCCTTGTAGGCAACAACAATTTCGGGAAAGGCCTGATTGAGGCGGGCGGCCAGCGTGGGCGAAATGCCAATACCCGTATTCTGCGGGATATGGTACAGGCAGATTTTCAGCGCGTCCGAGGCTATCGCCTCAATCAACTGACTGAAGTACCGATAGAGACCTTCATCACTGGCTGTAACATAGAAAAACGGCGGCAAGGTCATCACGCCGGCACAGCCCATCTCAACTGCATGGCGCGACAAGATCAGGGTTTCCTCCAATGAATTCATACCTGTACCCGGCATCAACTGATCCGCACGCACCGTACCGGATGACACCAAAAGCTCCAACATCTCCATGCGTTCGCGCGGCGCATTGCTCAGCGCCTCAGACGTCGTACCAAAAGGCGACAGGTAATGCGCCCCAGCCGTCAGGCATCCACCTGCGTGCTCGAGGTAAAGGTCAATAGCGATACCCAGATCATCGTTATAGGGGGTCAGGACCGGAGTGATCACCCCGCGCAACCGGTCTTTCATTTTGATACCTTTTCTCTTCAATAACCCCTTTCGGGGTTCACAATATTGATCAGGGCTTCTCCGGCTTTCCAGCGGCCCAGGTTGGTCAGGAAAAGCTCAAAAGATTGCATTGCCCATTCCTCGTAAACGGCGGAACAATGCGGTGAAACGATCACGTTTTCTAATCCCCATATATGATTATCAAACGGCAGCGGTTCAGTCTCGAAAACATCCAGCGCGGCACCTGCAATTGTTTCAGTGCGCATCGCATTGATCAGCGCCGCATCATCCAACACGCCACCGCGTGACACGTTGACCAGGATGGCCGAGGGCTTCATTGCCGAAAAGGATCGTGCATTGACCAGATGCCGGGTCGTGGGTAGTAGCGGCAGCGACAAAACGATGAAATCTGCCTTGTGCCAAAGGTTTTGCAGGTCACCACTGGCATGCACTTCATCCACATTCTCCATCGGTTCCGGCCGCGCACGCGTTCCGACGACATGCAGGCCAAAGGCCTTTGCCCTCGCAGCAACTGCCTGACCAGTATGACCCAAGCCCACAATCAGCATAGTCTTTCCCTGAAGCGGTGACATCAGGCGCGACGCACGCCATTCACTTTCCTCCTGATCCGCCCGCAAACCCGGAATATCGAGCGTGAAGTGCAGGATCGTACCAAAGACATATTCAGCCATCATCGGCGCCGCCACACCAGCAGAGTTTGTGACAGTCACGACATCGGGATCCCAACTGGCCAGATGATCCACGCCGGAGCCACCGACTGATACCCATTTTGGCCCGTCGACCCCCAGCAGCGCATCCCGGGGAAATCCGGCGCGTCCTTTGAAGCAGATAGAATAGGCAACGTCGGGTTTGAAGTCGCGCATCAGCGCGGGCAGGTCCTGGTAGTTGTTGCAAGTGGCAATTTCGGCCTCTGGTACGGCATCGGCCAGACGTGCGGCCATCTCTTCGGTTGCACTGTTATGGATCAAAATACGGGTCATGGGGCCTCAAGGAGCAGCTGTGACGAGTTTTGCAAGGTCGGCGAATTTGCTGTCGGGATCAAGCAGGGTATCGCGCATGGCCCAGATCGCATTAATCCGATCAACAGGCAGCACATCGCCTGCCATATGGTGCAGTTTTTCCAAAATCTCAGCATCAGCCATCGGGGCCTCGGGGCCTCCGCGGGCATTGGCATCACCGGAATGCAGGACGCGCCCACTGGTCAGGGTCACGGCGATATCCGACCAACGCCCCTGCGGAAAACGGGCGCTGTGACGCGGATCTTCCTGCGCCGTGATCCTTTGGACAAGCGCCGACACCTGCGCATCGTTCAGCCCATCAGCCGAGATATGTTCCGGCCCGATGCGGCCATGAACCAATAAAGTTGCCAGTGAAAAGCCCAAAGAATATTGCGCCTGGCTTGTGGTTTCGGGCATCTCGGCAAACAATCGGGCGGATTCTGCAAAAGTGCGCACATGAATTGCCTGCACCTGATCGGCAGTCACGTTTTCTTCGATCATCAATTTACGCAGGGCATCAAGCGCACCGTGGGCCCAGCGACAGACCGGATAAGGTTTGATGTAGTTCAGCGCCACAGTCCATGTCTGGCCAAGGTCGGCCCAGAACGGGGCCACGTCGCAGGTTTCGATCGTGACCGCCGGAGCACCCTGAAATCCGCGCTGCGCCATGAAGGTGGCTGAGCAACCCACAAGTGCGCCCATTCCCGACCCGTCATGCAGCATTGTAGGGTTGTCAATTTCACGCATCATCTGACTGCGAGGGCCGTGGTACTCAGCAATACCAAGCGCTTGCCTGAGCACGCCCGCATCCAGCCCTTCGAGTCGGCACCCAAGCGCGGCCACGCCCAAAGCATTCCACGCGCCAGAGGTGTGATAATCGCTGACAGTCGCGTGCAACGATTGCCCTGCCCGCGCTGCGACTTCGTAGGACATTGCCAAGGCGGTCAACGCCTCGCGCCCGGTCAGATCGGGATGACGTTCGGCAAAACACAACAATGCAGGCACGACTGCCACACCGATATGGCCCTTAGTTGGGTTATAGCCGTCATGCCCATCAAGATTGTCAATCTGGGTTGCCGCCGCCCACGCTGCACCGGGCAGACTGACACGGCGGCCATCGAACAGCATCGGTGCGGCATATTCCGGTGCTCTGGCGGCGTGGAAATCCGTGGCAAATTCCCGCGCAATCTTTGCAACCTCCAACCGTACCGCTCCGGCGGCGACACCAAGAGTGTCAATCAGCAATGTCGAGGCGAATTTCAACGCCGCTTCGGGCACCACCAGATCAGGGTTCAGGACGAAATCGGCAATCGCGTCAAACTGGTTCAGATTTGATCGGGTAGTGGTCATGGCGCGACCTTGTCAAAAAGCTGACCAAACCCCGATGGCACATCGCTGATCCCGAGCATTCGGAGCGTTTGAAACATCATTGCCTGATTGGAGGTCACGACCGGTTTCCCCAAGGACTGCTCCAGCTGGTCGATCACCTCGACACTACGCATATCCGTGCAGGACAGCACGATTGCTTGCGCGTCGGGGCTATTCGCACGACGGCCCAGTTCAAAGACCGCATCGGGTGCCAGTGCACCCTGCTCATCATTGCCCAATGCCTCGCCAATTGCAGCGCGGGACACGGTTTCAAATCCTTCGTCCGCCAGAAACCCAATCGCACGATCGTTGAGAGCGGCCACATAAGGAGAAGCGAAACCGATGCGACTAACTTGAAGTGACCTAAGCGCAGCCACCAGGCCCCCTGCCGCGGTGACAGTTTGGACACCGCTATGAGATTTGATTTTCGTGGCAAGTTCGCGATCAAAGGACGGACCATGTGCCAAGGTGGCCGAGGTGCAACCATAGAGGATAACATCCGGGCGAGCGCCCTGAAGCAGGTGCAGAGGTTCCTCTATATTGGCCGCGCCAAGACCCTCCATTTGATCTTCATCGGGGATCTCATCTTCGTCATATCCACCAATCCGGGTAAAATGCAGTGACGCGCCGGCGGGAGCCAGCATCATCATGTCTTGCTCCAGATTGGTATTGGTAAAGGGGACCAATATGCCGATGCGGGCCGTGCCACGATTTGTCATGCTAATCCCTCGCTTTTCATCCAATTCTTCAAAAGCCGGACAGTAAGCGCCATTTCATCCGCAACACCGATGGTCGCGCGCAGGCAATCCGGAAGTCCGGCCCCACCCTGAGGGCGCAGAAATACACCTTCTGCCCGAAGGAACCGGTCGGCGCTTTGCGCCGCATGTAAAGATCCAAATCTGATCAACGCAAAATTGGTGAAACTGTGCGCGACTTCCAATCCAAGCGCGCCAATTTGGGTAGATAGTGTTTCACGAAGGGTAGCTGTCATCGCGCAGGTTTCCCGCAGATAGGCCTGATCCCCAAGAGCAGCCAAGGCCGAAACCTGTGACACAGCGCTGACGTTGTTGGGGTTCAAAAGTTTTCGCACCTCACCAGCTATGGCAGGAGGAAATAATCCCCATCCGACGCGCGCGCCAGCCAGACCATACGCTTTGGAAAACGTGCGTAAAACGACCGTGTTGCCGCGATTTACCAAATCAAAATAAGGTTCATTCAGATGATCGGCAAATTCACCATATGCCTCATCGATCACCAGCATCACATCGTCGGCAAGGGTATTTCGTAGCCGCACAAGATCTGCGCGCGGTATCCGAGTGCCCGTGGGATTACCCGGATTGGCGACGAACACCATCCGCGTCTTTGAGGTGACAGCGCCGATCAATGCATCGACATCGACAGTCAAATCACGTTCGGGCGCGATGTCGAACCGCGCACCAGTGGCAAGCGTGGCCGTGCGGAAAAACGGGTAGGCATGAGCGGGAGCAACGGCCGCATCCCCTGTTTTCAGATATGCGCGAGCGAGACAGCCGATCAAGTCCAACGACCCGTTCCCGCAAAGAATCGAGCTTGCATCAATGTCATGTACCGAAGCAACTTCCTCGCGCAGCGCGGTCCAGTTTGGGTCTGGATAAAGCTGTTGATCTCGAATGGCCTTCGCCGCGGCGTCGGCAACATTCGGACTTGCCGGTCTGAGGCTTTCATTCTGGCAGAGCGCGATCAGAGGTTTTCCCGGTGGCGCTGACAAATCTGCCAGGGCATAAGCATCCATTGCCGCGACATGAGGATTTGGCAGGATCATGGCATCTCCCCTTTCTGGACCCCATAATCTTTCTTTGCAGCGTCACGACTGATCAAACCATCGTTCAGGTCGCGTTCAACCGCTGTTGGGTCCCGCGCCTCGGGCGGCCCAAGACCACCACCACCGGGTGTTTCCATGATTAGAGTTTTGCCTGCGGGGATGCGGAATTCGCCTTTGCTGGGCAAGTCAGGCCCTTTTTCACCAATACGCAGTCTGCCAAGCCGACCAGCCCCACCGCCTTGCCGGCCGGCCGCTGCAAACCGAACGCGTTCGACCGAAAGGAACGCCAGGAAATCCTCATTCGTAGCAGATTGCATAGCGATATATTGGCCCAATCCTCCACGATAGGTGCCTGCCCCACCGCTATCGGGCAAAAGTTCTCGCCGGGTAATCAGGATGGGGGCGGTTGCTTCGGTCGGCTCAACCTGACTACCCCAGACACCGCTCGGAAAAGCCGTCGCAGACAGCCCATCACGCGTTGGCCGGGCGCCGGTTCCACCATTATAAACCAGTTCCAGCGCGAATAGCGTTCCCCCGTCACGGGCTGCTTCGGGCGTATGTCTGAGGGGCACGTCATAAAGGCAGGATGCCCCTTCGGCAGGCACTTGATCGGGAAGGGCTTGCGTTAGACAGCCATAGACCAAATCGGGCGTCATTTGCCCAAGCGAATGGCGCATGGCGACAGGAACCGGGTGCTGTGCGTTCAGGATACAACCCGGTGGGCCGATGACCCGGAAAGGTTCCAATGATCCCGCGTTGTTCGGAATATCCGGGCCGATGATACAACGAAGAGCAAAGACGGAATAGGCCGTAGCATAGTTCAGGGGCACGTTGATGCCTTTGTCGGAACAGCCCGATGTGCCATCAAAATCAAGCACAATATGATCGTCTGCCACCGTCAACGTCGCTGCCAGCTTGATCGGTTTGTCATATCCATCAACCATCAATGTGTTGCGGTAGGTCCCATTGGGCACCTCTGCGATCGCCTGTACGGTACCGCTGTACGATGTTTCGATGATGTAGTCGGACAGTTGATCCAGATCGTCGATAGCGAATTCTTCCATCATCTCGGCCAGCCGCTTTGCGCCGGTTTCACAACACGCGATCAGCGCATAGATGTCGCCTTCGTTGGCAATGGGTTCGCGGGAATTGACCCGAACGATCTCCATCAGAAAGGCGTTTACCTCGCCCGCATCAACCAGTTTGCAGGGTGGGACCATCAAACCTTCATCAAAGACATCCGAGCCTTCAGGCCCCATTCCCTTGCCACCCAGATCGGCCAAATGCGATGTGCAGGAGGTGAAACCGACCACGCGATCCTTGAAAAAAACAGGCTGCATCAGCAAAAAATCGTTCAGATGCCCCGACGCTAGCCAGGGATCATTGGTCATATAGATGTCACCTTGTTTCATGTCCTGTACCGGAAACCGGTCACGCAGGTGTTTCACCGCTTCCGCCATCGTATTGATGTGGCCCGGCGTACCTGTGACAGCTTGCGCCAACATACGACCACGTATGTCGAAAATACCCGCAGAGATGTCACCGCTTTCACGTACAATCGGGCTGAAGGCAGCACGGATCAGCGCCTGACCCTGTTCTTCGACAACGGCCAGAAGACGGTTCCACATCACTTGCAGGCGGGTTTTGGAGATTGTTGTCATGGTGTGCCCTCTGATCGTGTCAGGATGATATTTTCGTCGCCATCGACCATGGCGGTGAAATCAGCGCTGACATAGGTGGTGGTCTGAGGTTCGACGATCAGCGCGGGACCAATCAAGTAATTGCCTGACATCAACGAGGGGCGGTCATAAACATCCGCGATACGGCGTTTTCCCGTCACTTCGCATAGAATTCGTTGCTGTCGCTGGAATGTGGCTAGGGTTGCCTGATCGGGCGCGGGCGCAGCACTCGGCGTATTCACCTGCGTCCCCACACGGATCGACCAGTTGAGGATTTCGATCACCATTCCTGGCACTGACCGGGTGAATTGTCGTGAATACTCCTCCTCGAACGCGATACGCAGAGTATGTATATCATCAGACGTTAGCAGACGATCTGGCAGGGGTATTTCGATTTCATGCCCCTGACCGTGATAGCGCATATAGGCAATTCTTGTGCATTTCAGCTTGATGTCAAGGCTACCAGCGCGAACAACCTCGGTCGCCTCCAAGATCATTTTGGTAATGAAATCGTTCAGTTCCTCCACATCAAGCGTTTCCAGTGTGGCATAGCGGCTGCGCACGATCTCGAACGAGACGGCGGCATGCAGGAACCCGACTGCCGAGCCGACACCCGGATCTCGCGGCACGAGGATACGGCTGACACCAGCACGCCGGGCTACCCGGGTAGCGTGCAGGGGACCATTGCCACCGAAGGCAATCATCGTGCGTGCGCCAAGATCCTTGCCTGACTCCACCGCATGCATGCGCCCCGCGCCTGCCATGCTCTCATCAACAATTTCCGAGATACCCGCGGCGGCTGCATCGGTGTCAAGCTCCAACGCATTGCCGACGGTTTCTTGTATCGCGTTCAGTGCCGCATCCATGTCGATGGCCAATCGACCCTCGGCAAAGCTGGCGGGCTCGATCAACCCCTGAGCAATATCCGCATCGGTTACGGTAGCCTGACTACCCCCTTTGCCGAAAGCTGCCGGGCCAGGTTCACTGCCAGCGCTTTGCGGGCCAACCTGTAAGCGGCCCAAACGGTCAACACTGGCAATGGATCCGCCTCCGGCACCAATCTCAATCATCTCCAATACCGGGATACGTACCGGCATTCCGGATCCCTTGATAAACCGTTCGGCCCGGGCAATTTCGAACCTGCGGGCACTTTGAGGGCGGAATTCGTCAATCAGGCAAAGCTTGGCCGTGGTGCCACCCATATCAAAAGAAAGAACCTGACCCAGCCCTGCCGTCTCGGCAATCCTTGCGGCCAGAATAGCTCCACCAGCCGGACCGGATTCGACCAGACGGATTGGCAACTGCGCTGCGGTTGCAAGCGTCGTCATCCCCCCTCCGGCTGTCATCATCAGCACCGGACAGGTCAGGCCGTGAGCGCTGAACTCCTCCGCAAAATCCACCAGATATCGCGCCATAAGAGGTTGAATGTAAGCATTGGCAATGGTGGTGCAGAGACGGTCGAATTCGCGCGCCTCTGGACTAACCTGTGATGAGATCGAGATCGCGACACCCGGCAGTGCGGCAATAAGCTTTTCGCGCAGGGCTTCTTCATGCGCCGTGTTAGCATAGGAATGCATCAGGCAGATTGCGACAGCCTCGGCTTTACAGGCACGCAGTTCTTCCACCAGCTTCGGGATAGCGTCATAGTCCAAAGGCGTGAGTTCTTTGCCATTGGCATCCATACGGCCCCGGATGGTAAAGGCTCGGGCGCGTGGCACAATCAGGTCGGGCTTCTCGATATTGATATCATACTGGCTGTAGCGCCGCTCATATGCGATTTCGAGAATGTCGCGGAAGCCCTCGTTGGTGATTGTTGCAACTCGTGCGCCCTGACGTTCGATCAAGGCGTTGGTGGCCAAAGTAGTCCCGTGAATGAAACCTACAATTTGGTCGAACTTTGCGCCCGCATCGCTCAACGCACGCTTAACCCCTTCCAACGCACCAAGTGTCGGATTTTCGGGGGTGGTAGGTGTCTTGCAAGTGGCTACGACCTCACCCGATTGGGTCATCAGAACCGTATCTGTAAAGGTGCCGCCGATATCGACCGCAGCGCGCAATTGGAGCTTTTGTGCCATTCAGAAGTTCCGGGTAAATTGGAAAGGATCAAGTCGGGCGCGCCATGTCGGCGCAATCTCTATGCCACGGATCTAGATGACCAGTGCAAACCCTTGTGCGCGACGACCGTCGCGGTGATCTTGGACCTTTGGGGCCATTTTGCGATCTTTCGTTTCCATTCGTTAGCGACGCTGCGCTGCGATCATGATTCTGTCAAGCGTCACTTATCGGTCTGCTGCAAGCTTGGCGTGATAGCCTCTTGTCCCACCGTGCCGATGCAATCCCTGATTTTTTCGGTCAGTACGCGCTGTGCAAGCGATGCTATTTCAGCGGGTAGAGATCCAAGTTCATTTTCTCGCGCAAGTACGGTAATCGTTCGTGTCATCCCGGCCACGGGCATCGGCCGTACATCCAACGGCATTTGTTCGGCTACGCCATCAATCAGCAAGCTTGGTGTCAGAAAAGTTACCCCCATGCCGCTGGCCACGCACGCCGTGACCATGCTGGACCTATCTGCCTGGATAACGCGTGGCGCACGCAATTTCAGTCGGCGCATATGCTGTTCTATTTGTCGGCCGACACTGGTTGAATCGGCAAAGCGCACCAGGGGCATACGCTCCAGTATGGTGGGCAAATCGTTACGGGGGCCATCGTAATCAACCGGAAACACTAGCAAGTAGCGCTCTTGCAGGACCGGGTGACGCTCCAACCCATCCATATCGTAAAACGGATCCGAAGTTATCACGATATCGGCGCGTTTTGTGCGCAACAACGCTTCGTGGTCGCCGCTGAGACCCGCCCAAAGCGATACGTCCTGAACTCGGTATTCACTTTGAGCCAGCGCGACCAAGGTAGGTGTCAAAGTTGTTGCGATCGACGCCAGTACACCAATGCGTAAAACGCTAATCGGATTGGGGCCGCTATGACGCATATTTGTCGACAGATCTTCGACCGCGTTCAGAATTTCGACGGCATGCCGATGGAGCAATCCACCTGCTTGCGTCAACTGAACGGGGCGCACAGTTCGATCCAGCAGCTTTGCCTCAAAAAGCCGCTCTAACGTGGCGATTTGCTGCGAGGCGGCGGATTGCGTGATGCCCAGCAATTGCGCCGCAGCCGTCAACTGCCCGGTTTCCACGACTGCCACAAACACTTCGATGGCTTTAACCAGATTGCTGTCAGTGGGAGGGCGCAGCGACATGGGCGTATCCTTGAAGGTAATACTATTAGATTTTCTAATGCTGTCGCAGGAAAATTGATTGCACAAGGGGCTTGTGGCTAGGTGGTTGTGGACGGAGGGGGCACAATTTGGCCAGACCAGGATCAAAGCGGCAGCGCAAAGGTGTGCGGACTCCGGAACCGCGCGCACCATTCATTGATCGAAAGCTCGGCACCTTCAACATTCTGGGCGAAGAGGGTCTGTGCCTGATCGAGCAAAATGCCGATCAGATCCTGCGTGAAACAGGTATGGAATTTCGCGACGATCCGGAAATCCTTGAAATTTTCCGCGATGCCGGTTGCGATGTACAGGGGGAACGCATCAGGTTTGATTCTGGTTTTTGCCGTCAAATCATAAAAGCAAGCGCCCCGTCTGTTTTCCGACAACATGCGCGCAATCAAAAAAACACGGTCCAGATCGGTGGCGCTGCTTCCGTGCTTTGCCCCTCATGGGGGCCGCCGTTTATCCACGATCTGGATCAGGGGCGGCGCTATGCGACCCTTAAAGATTTCATCCGTTTGGTAAAGCTGCACCAGACAATCCCGTGGTTGCACCATTCAGGCGGTATTGTCTGCGAACCTGTCGACCTACCCGCGAACAAAAGGCACCTGGATATGCTCTACGCCCATATCCGCTGGTCTGATCGTTGTTTCATGGGAGCTTTCATTGGTGAAGAACGCGCCACCCATGCGCTAGAAATGGCGCGCATCGTTTTTGGCAATAACTACGTCGCTGAAAACCCCGTACTTTATTGTGTTTCCAACACCAATGCACCGCTGGTGATGGATGCGCATATGTCAGGTTCCCTCAAAGCAAACGCTCGTGCCGGACAACCCGTCGCCTGTACTCCCTGGGTTCTGACCGGTGCGATGAGCCCCTGCACCGTCGCAGGTACATTGGCGCAAGTTCTGGCCGAGACGATGGCGACGATGGCGTTGACGCAATTGATCAATCCCGGTGCGCCATGCCTGATGGGGTCCTTTGCCTCGACCATGTCGATGCAATCTGGCGCGCCGACCTTTGGCACACCCGAGGCCGGTCAGATGGTGCTGGCAGCAGGGCAATTGGCGCGGCGGTTGGGCGTGCCACTGCACACGGTGGGCACACTGTCGGCGTCGAAACTACCCGACGCACAAAGTCAGCAAGAGGGCACATGGGGCCTAATGATGGCGCTTTTTGCTGGGGCCAATGTAATCAACCATGCAACTGGCTGGCTCGAAGGTGGCTTGGTGACAGGGTTTGAAAAAACCATCATTGACGCCGATCTCTGCGGTAAGCTCTGCCGGTTCTTCGAGGGCATCGACCTAAGTGAAAATGCGCAGGCCATGACCGCAATTGCCAGCACCGGGCCTGGGGCACACTTTCTTGGGTCCGATCATACCCAAACCAATTTTCTGTCGGCGCTCTTCCGGCCAGAAACACCGGATAACGACTCATTCGAGCAATGGGCGGCGGGGGGAAAACTGGATACCACGCAACGCGCCAATGGGATTTGGAAAGAGCGGCTGGCACAGTATGAGGATCCGGGCCTCGACCCTGCTATCGACGAAGAACTCAAGGCCTACATTGCGCGGCGCAAAGCCGAAACGCCCGATCAGGAGTATTTCTGATGGCGCGGACAATCATCATCGGCGGCGGCGCAATCGGGTTGAGCCTTGCTTACCATCTGGCAAAGCGGGGCGCAAAAGATGTGCTCCTGTTGGAGCGCAATCAGTTGACGAGCGGGACAAGCTGGCATGCTGCGGGCATTGTTGGTCCACTCAGAGCCACGCCCAACATGACACGCCTGGCGATATACGCGACCGAGCTTTTCCCACAGCTCGAGGCCGAAACGGGCATGAGCACCGGCTTTCGCCAAACCGGCGGCTACTGGTTGGCGCGACGATCCGAAAGGATGGACGAACTGCACCGCATCGCCGCCCTTGGTCGGTTCCTGGGGCTGTCGCCGACGATCATGGCGCCGAACCAGGTTGACCTACCGCTGCTGGATCTCTCCAACCACACCGGCGCCATGCATGTGGCAGAAGATGCAAATGTAAATCCCGTTGATTTGTGCATGGCCTATGCACGTGCCGCCAAAACAGCGGGCATCGAAATTCGTGAAGGTGCCGAAGTTGCAGAAATTCTGTTGCAGGAAAGCAGACCGATTGGTGTGCGGCTGACAGATGGATCAGAGATCAAAGCCGATCAGGTCGCGATTTGCGCAGGGGCTTGGTCGAAACCTCTGGCAGATGCGCTTGGCATAGCGCTGCCGTTACAAGCGATCGAGCATATGTATGTGGTGACCGATCCGATCCCCGGCCTGCCAGACCCGATGCCAGTCATTCGCGATATGGACACAGGCATCTATATCAAAGGCGATACTGGTAAGCTGGTGATTGGCGGGTTCGAACCGGATGCCAAATACTGGGATGCTTTCGGCCCCGAGGGTGACCGCCCCTTCCTTGTACTCACTGAAGACTGGGACCAGTTCACGCCGTTCATGCAGGCTGCTTTGGCACTCTGCCCCGTTTTGCAAACCGCTGGCATCCAACATTTCATGAATGGACCTGAAAGCTTCACTAATGACACCCGCCCATTCATTGGCGAAGCACCGGGTGTCGACGACGTCTTTGTAGCCGCTGGAATGAATTCCGTTGGTATCATGTCATCTGCCGGGGTCGGGCGTGTGCTGGCGGACTGGATGGTTGATCGGATGCCCCCATCGGATTTGTGGGAGGTTGATATCGCTCGTGCCGACCCAACTGCGGCAACTACCCAACATATGCACGCCCGGATGAAAGAATCCGTGTCCGATTTGATGGCAATGCACTGGCCGTTCAAACAACCCAAAGCTGGTCGCGGACTTAGATACTCGGTCTTGCACGATAAATGGGCGGCACAAGGTGCGGTATTTGGTCTGACTGCAGGTTGGGAACGGGGCTTATGGTACGCGAAAGACAACGTTGAATGCGAATTACCCTATTCTGTCGGTGCGCAACCTTGGTATAAGATTATCCAGCGTGAAGCAGCGCAGATGCAAGAAGGCGCCGTCCTTTTAGATTTGTCACCATTCGGAAAGTTCGACATTTCCGGGCCGGGCTGTCTTGATTTCCTTAACCATATCGCTTGCGCACAGATGGACGTATCTGTCGGGAAATCGGTTTATACACAAATCCTCAACGTCCGCGGCGGGATCGAAGCAGATGTAACCGTGACCCGGTTGGAAAAAGAACAGTTTCGCCTGATCTCTGGCGCGGCGACAAGATGGCGCGATGGTGCCTTGCTTCGCCGGTCTTCAAAAGGATTTAGAGTAAGCGTCCAAGACGTGACGGAATCCGAGGCCGTCATTGGTGTGATGGGGGCAAGCTCCCGTCGCATTCTGGCCAATCTCACCGAGGGCGACTGGAACAGTTTCGAGTTTTCAACCTGTCGCGATATCCAAATTGCGAAAACGCCCTGCCGTGCCAACCGGATCAGCTTTGTGGGGGAATTGGGTTGGGAAATTTCAGTGCCCACCTTTAATGCCGAGACGGTGTTTGATGCGTTAATCGACGCGGGGGCACGGCCAATGGGTCACTACGCGGTCGATGCATGCCGGATCGAAAAGGGCTTTTGTCACTGGGGCCATGACCTTGGACCCGAGATCTCGCCACTGGAAGCAGGACTTGGATTTACAATCGACTGGTTCAAGGAGTTCTACGGCAAAGCCGCGCTTAAGGCACAACGTGCACAAGGTCAGACGCGCCGCCTTGTGCTTCTGGATGTCGAAGGGCATCCGTTGATCCTGCATGACGAACTTGTGCTGGAAGATGGTAATGTGGTTGGCCTCACAACCTCGGGCGGGAAGGGTGCAAGAACCGGACTGACCCTTGCATTGGCATTGATCGACATCGGCCCTGGGGAAACATTATCTCTGACCTGCGAACGCACTTTTTCAGTGAATGTCGCCGGCGCATTCTATCCAGCGAAGGTCCTGCACCGCCCACCGTTTGACCCGGGTGGAGAAAGAATGCGCGCATGATCCAGGCTCAGGCTGTCATCATCGGGGGCGGTGCGATGGGCGTGTCGCTGCTATATCACTTGACCAAGGCAGGTTGGGCTGACGTTATTTTGGTCGAAAAGAATGATCTTACACACGGATCAACCTGGCATGCGGCAGGTTTATGCACGCATTTCGCGCATAATGCGACAATACAGGAATTGCGGGCCACCTCGGTTCGGCTCTATCGTGACATTCTGCCCGAGGAAACCGGGCAGAGCTGCGGGTTTCACCCATCAGGCGCAATGCGGATCACGCGCAATCCCGACCGAATGGATGAATTTCGCCACATCGCAGGATTGTCGGATTTCACCGGTTATCCACTTGAAGTTATTACCCCGGACCGCATCGCGGCACTGCACCCGCTGACAGAGCTTGAAGGCCTGCTGGGCGGCATCTATGAGCCGGATGACGGCCATGTAGACCCATCTCTTGCCACCAATGCGATGGCGCAAATGGCTCAACATCGCGGGGCTAAGATCCAACGTTTCAATCCGGTTCGAGCGATCCGGCGCACGAACGGAAGCTGGGTTGTCGAAACCGAAAAGGACACCATCACCACCAAGCACATTGTCAATGCGGCTGGCACCTGGGGGTGGGAGATCGGACATATGATGGGGCTCAATATTCCGTCAGTCCCTGTATTGCACCAATATCTTGTTACCGACACGGTGCCCGAAGTCGCCGAACGGCAGGCCAATGCTCTGCCTGAGTTACCGATCATCCGCGATCCGGAAGAAAGCTGGTATGTCCGGCAAGAACGCGACGGGTTGATCCTGGGTCCCTACGAAAAGCAGGCACAGGTATGGTCAGTCGCCGGCGTACCGAGCGGTTTTGGTGCCGAATTGATGCCGCCCGACCTGGACAGGGTAGAACATATCATCAAGGTCGCAATGTCCCGGATTCCGGCATTGGGCAATGGCGGTGTCAAAGCGGTCATTAACGGCCCGATCACATTCACTCCCGACGCTAACCCGCTGATTGGGCCTGCGCACGGGTTGGAAAATGCGTGGCTGCTGACCGGTTCAAGCATGGGAGTGATGGAAGGCGGCGGTGCAGGATGGTTTCTTTCCCATTGGATGACTCATGGCGCGCCACCAATGGACGCGCTGGCTGTCGACAGCCGTCGCTTTGGTACCTGGGCGGATCGCGATTACCGGGTCGGAAAGGCCATCGAGTGCTTTGGCCTGCAATTTGGTGTGCATTACCCTTACGAAGAACGTCCAGCGGCTCGCGGAAAACGACTGTCACCGTTGCATGATCTGATGCTGGAGAGAGGCGCTGTCATGGGGGCCGTACATGGCTGGGAGCGCCCTAACTGGTTCTCGGCCATACCCGGAGATATTGCCACCCACAGTTTCCGACGCACCCACTGGTTCGATGCAGTGGCACGCGAAACCCAAACCGTGACAAACGATGTTGCGCTTGCTGATCTCTCGGTCTTCTCCAAATTCGACGTAACGGGTCCGGATACGTGCATTTTTTTAGAAACTCTTGGCACCAACATTGCGCCGCGCACAGGTCGGATCGGGTTGACCCATACGCTCACTCGAGCCGGCGGTGTTATATCTGAATTCACTGTTGCTATGCTCTCTGAAACACACACCTATCTGACCTCGGCCGCCGCTGCGGAAGAGGTTGATTGGGATGTGCTGTCAGACCATGCCACTGACTTTGATGTGACCTTGACCAACCAGACCGAAACGATGGCAGTCATCGGTATCATGGGACCAAAATCTCGCGATGTCCTCACAAAAGTTGCGGATTTAGGCGGTCAATTTCCTTGGCTAACAACGCGAAATATCTGCGTAGCAGGTCACAAAACCAGGGCTTTACGCATCTCATATTTGGGAGAACTCGGATGGGAATTGCATATCCCTGCCAAAGTTGCGCGCGATGTTTTTCTGGCTTTGGAAACCGCCGGAAAACCACTTGGCATCGGCCAGTATGGCGCTTTTGCTGCCAACAGCATGCGGCTTGAAAAGGGGTATCGCGCCTGGGGATCGGATCTGACGACTGAACGGACACCTGCGCAGTGCGGTGTTGGGTTTCTGTGTAAACTGGACGGTCGCCAATTTACCGGGCGCGAGGCAATGCTGGAACGCAATCAGCATGAGACATGGTGCTCAGTCTTGCTGGAAATTGATGCTGCGGATGTTGATCCATTCTATGCTCACCCGGTTTACGATGGCGATACACTGATCGGTGTCGTCACCTCGGGCGGATTTGGACATAGGACACAGAAACATCTGGCGCTTGCGCTATTACGCCGCCCGATATCCACTCATCATTTCAGCATCGAAATTCTCGGACGGCGATATCCAGCAACACTGCTAACTCAAGCACCGTTCGATCCAACAAATACCCGCCTCAAGGCGTGATCTGACGAGGAGCCACAAACATGACCCAACACCCAGCTCTGACAACCAGTTGGCAAATCGACGAAATCGCGCAGATGCGAGATACTTATTATGCCGCCAGCCAGCGCAAGTTTGTACCATTTGCCGAGCCAATGGTCTTCAAGAAAGGTTCGATGCAGTACTTATGGGATGCCGAGGGTCGAAAATATATTGATCTTCTGGGTATGAACGTTTGCATTTCGGTTGGTCATTCCCACCCTGCGGTTGTCGCCGCCGCGACCGCGCAGGCGCAGGAACTGACCCATTGCACGACGATGTTTTACCATCCTACCCCGGCCCATCTGGCGCAAGAACTGGCCGCGACGATGCCCAAGGGGCACGATTGGGTTGTGCACTTCACCAATTCCGGGTCGGAGGCTGTCGATCTGGCACTGACCATGGCACGTACTTACACTGGCAATCTTGATATGCTTGCTTTGCGCTCTGCCTATCATGGGCCTACAGCTGCAGCGCAATCGGTGACCGGTATCAGCGGTTGGCGTCATCCGGGGATGCCGGGCAACGTGACCTTTGTGCCCGAACCCAATCAGTATCGCGGCATTTTCGGAGAAGACGCCGGAGCTGCACCTTATCTGGACGAGATTGATCGGGCCCTCACTTTTGAAACCTCGGGACGGGTCGCCGGCATCATTGTCGAAAGCGTTCAGGGCTATGGAGGCATCATTGAGATGCCACCAGGTTACATGTCCGGTGCAGCTAGCCGCGTGCGGGCGGCTGGTGGTCTGTATATTGCAGACGAAGTTCAATCCGGCTTTGGCCGCACAGGTGATCATATGTGGGGTTTCGAGGCCGACGGCGTGCTACCTGATATCGTTGTCATGGCCAAGGGCATTGGGAACGGCTTTCCCCTCGGTGCTGTGGTCACCCGCAAGGAAATCGCAGCACCTATGGCAGACAAGTTCATGTTTCATACCTATGGTGCCAACCCCACCAGTTGCGCTGCAGGACGCGCCGTGTTGCAGGTGATCCGAGAAGATAATGTGATGCAACATGCGAAAAGGGTCGGGGCAGCTTTGTTGGAGCGTTTGAAAGATCTTCAATCGCGCCATGAGGTGATTGGTGATGTACGTGGGCGCGGCCTGATGTTGGCGATCGAAATGGTAAAGGATCGCAAAACCAAGGAACCCGATGCCGAAACGACCGCCGCCATATTTGAAGCAACCCGTGAAAGTGGGTTGATTCTCTCGAAATCAGGTGCATGCCGGTCCTGTCTGCGGATGGTCCCGCCGATGTGTCTGTCATTGTCCGATGTTGATCAGGTGGCGGACGGTTTGGATCGTGCGTTTACCGAAACTTCACGATAAATCCAGACAAGTTGAGTTGTTAAGTCCGCCGTAACACCTGCTCTGATAGGTCTTGTCTTGGGTGAGTAAAAAAGGTGGTGGATATGAGCGCGCAAAGCAATGCGGCGCCAGTCATCATTAAGAAGAAAAAGGTCGTCAGTGGCGGTGGGCATCATGGTGGTGCCTGGAAAGTTGCTTATGCTGACTTCGTTACGGCGATGATGGCTTTTTTCCTATTGATGTGGCTGCTGAACGCAACGACTGAGAAACAACGTAAGGGCATAGCTGATTACTTCAGCCCTACGATACCGATTACTCGTGTCTCGGGTGGCGGCAGCGGTCAATTTGGTGGTGAAAGCGTATTTTCTGAAAACACCTTGCAACAGGATGGCACCGGCGCAAGCAGGCAGAATCCAACCGAGGCACGGCAAGCCCGCGGTGAAATGGGTGTTGCCGAAGAAGGTACTGATGGTTCTGACGGCAAACAGCAAGAAGACGCCGCGTTCAAGGACATAGAAGATACCCTGATGGGACGGGCGGGCGAAAGCTCGATATCACAGGCAATGCGCCGTCATATCACAACCCGCGTCACCGATGAGGGTCTGGTTATCGAACTCTTCGATCTTGAAAATGCGCAGCTTTTTGAAAAAGGCAAGGAAACGCCAACACCGCTTATGACTGAGCTTGCGGTATTGATCGGCTCCGTTGGGCAGTTGGTCCAGAATGGGATCGCCGTGGAAGGTCATACGCGTTCAGAACCCATTACTTTGGTAACGAATCCAGTTTGGGATTTGTCGACGGCGCGCGCCAATCAGGTACGCCTTATGCTTCAAAGCACAGGTATATTGCCGCAACAGATGCGCCGCGTTACCGGTCATGCAGATCGGGAACCAGCGGTTAGCAATCCAATGGCAATTCGCAACAATCGCCTCGAGGTAATTTTCCTTAGGTCGGACCAGTGAAGGGAAATAGAACGCATTTTATCTGTTAGCGCGCTGTTAAACGGACGGCCTTACAACTGCACCCAGATATCAGTTGGTGCAGCAGAAAGGCGTAACCATGACAATTTCCTCTTCGTTGAATGCCGGTGTGGCCGGGCTCAGCTCTAACGCGACCCGACTAGCAACAATTTCGGACAACATCGCGAATTCATCGACCTATGGTTACAAACGGGTAGAGGCTGACTTTCAATCTCTGGTCATTTCGTCAAGCGGTGGCAGTTATTCTGCTGGCGGTGTTCGTTCGACCACCCAACGGTTGGTCAATGAGCGTGGAACGCTCGTCTCAACATCCAATGCGACAGATTTGGCCGTCCGTGGACGAGGTATGCTTCCAGTAGCTCTGGCCAATCAGGTTGAAGCCGGAAATCCTCAGATGCTGCTGACAACTACTGGATCTTTCCGCACGGATTCGGAGGGGCGTTTGGTTACAAATTCTGGTTTGGTTCTGATGGGTTGGCCTGCTGCTTCCGATGGAACAATTCCAACGTTCCCCCGTGACAGCCCAGATGGTCTGGAACCGGTTCAGATCAATATGAACCAGCTGACTGGCACACCGACCACTGAGATAAGCTTTGGCGTTAACCTGCCGGCGACGGAAACCGAAGCCGGCGCCGCGGGTACTCCGATCCCGATGTCGGTGGAATATTTCGACAACCTAGGTAAATCGGAAAGTATCTCGGTCGAATTCACACCAACGGTGCCAGGTGCTGGGACATCAAACGAATGGACGATGGTCATGACCGATTCAGCCCAAGGAGGCGCCGTCATCGGTGAATATACGCTTACATTTGATGATTCACGCACCTCCGGCGGCACGTTGCTGAGTGTGGCAACCGTATCTGGTGGAGCATATGATCCCGTAACCGGAAGTGTGATTGTGGGCGTGGACGGGGGCCCGATGGAAGTCAATATCGGCCTGCTGGGTGCTTCTGATGGAATGAGCCAGCTGGGCGACAGTTTTGCTCCTTTATTGATTTCCAAAGACGGATCACCTGTGGGCAGCATGGTCTCCGTCGATGTTGATGGTAACGGATATGTTCGCGCGACATTTGACACCGGTGTCACCCGCACCATCTACCAAGTGCCCTTGGTTGACGTACCCAATCCCAATGGAATGGTGGCCATGGATCAGCAGACATATCTGCCCTCTCCTGACAGCGGCTCCTTTTTCCTTTGGAACGCCGGAGAAGGACCCACCGGAGAAGTGGTTTCTTATGCGCGCGAAGAATCCGCAACCGACGTTGCAGGTGAATTGACCGATATGATCCAGACACAACGCGCTTACTCTTCCAACGCAAAGGTCATTCAAACTGTCGATGAAATGCTCCAAGAAACCACGAATATCAAACGTTGATATTCATGGTTTCCGTCAAGGCATTTTCCGTCCGTAAGTAAGAGGTTCGATCATGAGTATTTCAGGCGCCCTATCCAACGCAGTAAGCGGTCTAAATGCCAGCGCTCTTGCGGCCGGTGTCGTATCTTCCAACCTGGCAAATGTGCTTACACCAGGCTATGGGCCTCGCGCCCTGGAACTTGCGTCCCAGTCAACAGGTGCTCAGGGTGGCGTTTCAATTGTTGGGATTTCTCGCCATGTCGACCAGGGAATACTAAGCGACAGGCGTTCGGCCGATAGCGAATTGGCCTATGCCGGAACCCGAGCCACATTCATCGAACAGTTGGAGCGGATCGTCGGCACACCAGATGAGACTTCATCACTATCCGCGCGCGTTGCAGCGTTTGATGCCAGTCTGATTTCCGCCGCAAGCCGTCCAGAAGCAACAGAGTGGCTGCAAGCCGCCGTTCAGCGTGCCAGCGAGCTGGCGGATACGCTGAACGCAATTTCATCCGAAATTCAAACACGCCGAACTGCTGCTGACAGCGACATCGCTCAGGCAGTCGAAACGGTTAACACGACGCTTGAGCGGATACGCACACTCAACGTTCAGATCGCTCGAACCGCTGATGGCGGGAATACGATGGCGGCGCTGCAAGACCAACGGCAATTGGCAATTGATCAATTGTCAGAATTTGTTCCGGTTCAACAAATTCCACGCGACAACGGCGCGGTGGCCCTTTTCACTCCTGGTGGTGCAATTCTGCTGGATAGTACAGCCGCAGAGCTTGACTTCACATCGTCAAATGTTGTGGCTCCGCATATGACACTTGGATCGGGGCTTGTATCTGGTCTGACGATCAACGGCATCAATGTCACCCCGTCCGGTAACAATAGCCCGATTTCAGGGGGTAAACTCTCTGCGCTATTCGAAATTCGTGATGATCTTGGCGTTGACGCAAACACCCAGGTTGATGCCTTAGCCCGTGACCTGATTGAACGTTTCCAGGCGGCCGGGCTTGATGCTACCCGCGCTCCCGGCGATCCTGGCCTATTTACCGATGCCGGTGTCGTTTTTGATCCCCTGAATGAAGTCGGAATAGCTGGTCGAATTGCGGTAAATACAGCGGTTGATCCTGATAATGGCGGTGAACTTTGGCGTCTGCGTGACGGATTAGGCGCAGTTGCCCCTGGGCCTGCTGGTAACAGTGCGCTGTTGCAGCAATTACAGCAAACGCTCAACCAAAACGGAACACTCAATTCGGGAAATCTGGGCGCAGCAGCGCGTTCTTTGTCTGGTCACGCGGCGAGCTTCGCCTCGCGTATTGGACAAGACCGATTGACCCTGGATCAAGACATTAGTTTTGCTGCGACAAGGCAGAATGAACTCTTATCCCTGGAACTGGCAGGCGGCGTAGACTCGGACGCTGAAATGCAACGCCTGCTTTTGATAGAGCAAAGCTACAGCGCGAATGCCCGCATGATCCAGACAATTGACGAAATGATGCAAGCTTTGTTGAGGATTTGACACATGAATATACAATCACTCGGCGACCTGGCGCAAACATTCAAAATGCGCCAGCAAAATGCTCAGCTAAAACAGCAAATGGCACGGCTAACCGAAGAACTGACCAGCGGACAGGCAGCTGATGTGACGCGTCAACTGTCCGGAAATTTTGGCCATTTGTCTGATATCGAGCACGACCTGAAAGCGCTGGAAAGTTATCGCACGTCCGCGATCGAAATCGGTGTTGTAACAACCGCCATGCAAGACGCATTGGAGTACGTTCAAACACTCGCCGGTGATTTGGGAGCCAATGCCGTCATTTCAGGTACAACATCTGGCGGTTTGCCACTCAGCGCTGTTTCGGAACAGGGTCGAGGGGCGCTCGACTCCATCATTTCTGCTATGAACACCGAAGTTTCGGGCAGATATCTCTTCAGTGGTACCGATATAGAAGCGAGACCTTTGGAATCTGCGGATACGTTGCTGACCGAAATTCGCACCGCTATTGCAGGCGCGGCAACAGCGGCAGACGTGGTTACGGCACTGGACACTTTTTTCGATACGCCTGGAGGCTCATTTGAAACGTTGATTTACCAGGGCGGTACAACGTTCTTGTCGCCTTACCAATTGGGAGAGGGTGAATCCGTCCGGCTAGATATTCGCGCTGATAATACAGCAATAAGGAATGTCTTAAAAAACACAGCGATGGCAGCTTTGGCCGACGATCCGCTGATCACTTTGTCGAATGCTGAAAGAGTAGAACTTGCTCAGCAATCGGGTGAGCGCCTTGTCACATCTCAAGAAACAGTGATCGGCATTAGGTCGAATCTTGGATTTGCCCAGTCTCGGGTAGAACAATCGGCGACACGTATCTCTGCAGAAACAAGTAGCCTTGAATTCGCAAGGAATGAACTGCTCTCCGTTGACAAATTTCGGACCGCGACAGAGTTGGAAAATGTTCAGGTCCAGCTTGAAACGCTCTACACGCTAACCGCACGCGCTTCGCGCTTCAGCCTGGTGAATTTCCTATCATGATAAAACTTCTTAAAAACATACTAATCTCCTTGGCAGTTTTCACCCTGGCGATTCCAGCTTCCGCAGGCTCAATACGTATCAAGGATTTGGTCGAGTTTGATGGCGTCAGAGGTAACGACCTTGTTGGGTACGGACTGGTGGTCGGCTTGAATGGAACGGGTGATGGAATTCGAAATGCGCCGTTTACCGAAGAGATTATGTCAAACATACTAGAACGCCTCGGTGTCAACGTTACCGGAGAACAGTTTCGTCCCAAGAACGTAGCAGCAGTATTTGTCACCGCAAGCCTGCCACCATTTTCACGCGCTGGCGGGCAAATTGATGTCACTGTTTCAGCGATCGGAGACGCCAAAAGCCTGCTTGGCGGTACTTTGGTCATGACACCTTTAAATGCCGCAGATGGTCAAATTTATGCTGTTGCCCAAGGTACAATCATTGCGGGTGGAGCCGCTGCTGAGGGAGATGCCGGAGGTGTAGTACAAGGCGTGCCGACATCGGGTGTAATTCCTGCCGGAGCCCGTGTAGAACGTGAGATCGAATTTGAATTCGCATCTCTGGAAACGATGCGACTAGCACTTCGAGAACCCGATTTCACAACAGCGGCAAGAATTGAAGCCGCCATAAACGATTCCTTCGGGCGTTCTGTGGCCATCATGCTAGATTCGGGAACTGTCCGCTTGGACATCAACAGAACACAGGCTAGGTCACCAGCACATGCGCTGGGGCGGATTGAGAATATTCTTGTTGAACCGGAACGCAAAGCAAGAGTTGTCGTTGATCAACGCTCTGGTACAATTGTCATGGGAGAGGACGTGCGCATATCACGGGTTGCTGTATCACAGGGCAATCTCACACTTCGGGTCGAGGAAGCTCCGTTGGTTGTTCAACCAAACCCTTTCGCAAATGGGCAGACCGTTGTAATCCCGCGCACCAATGCCGAGATTGAAGAAGAACCTGGAATAGGGCTCGCCGAAGTTCCGCCGGGCACGTCATTGTCCGAAGTGATTGCGGGGCTCAATGCTCTTGGCGTCTCGCCTCGCGATATGATTGATATCTTAAAAAGTATCAAAGCGGCCGGTGCGCTTCATGCAGAGTTTGTTGTCCGATAGGTGCGTAAATCAATCTAGCCCATCGCTATTTGACTTGTTCCACTTGAAGTCGAATGCATGATCAGACACGATCACTTCGGCAAAAAACCTAGGGGACCGTGATAGGTAGCGCCGCGATTACTCAGATCTGGCAGACTTCTCGATGATGACTTAGGTTAACGCCGATAGTTGTCCAAGTTCGCATTTCCTAGAAACCACATATAGTTCTACCTTTTTATAAATCTCTTGTTTCTTAAATTCACCCGATCAGTCAAAACCAATATTTTCTGGAAAATGAACAAGAAAAAGCTGACCATTCCGTTAACGATTTTCGGCTATGGCTTTCGTTGTTTTTCGGCATAGCTATGCCTTTGGGGCCAAGTTCTAATTTAAACTCTCTCGGTCTAACCGATCTCAATGCCGTTCAAGGCAATCTTGAAATCGCTTTCTTTCGAATTCTCAACCTTAGCTGTTGACGGGGTCTCTGGTTGGAAGTTCGGCACTTTCGCCGGACGCTGCCCCAGACAATGTTTGCTCACGTGAAGAATCCATCAACCCAAGGGACACTAGCCAACACGATTTTATGAAGAGTGCTATTTTGTAATGAATTAAGTATTTCAGTGAATGATGCCTGACCTTCATTTGGTTGCACGGGAACAGCATGGGAACGCTGAGCCGCACTATTAAGCAAACCCTATTCGCTTTTCTAATCATAACTAGGTTGGGTACCATTTTAATGAAGCAGGCGTCAGTTGACGATAAATTCAGCCGAGTTCGCGCCACAGATATCGTAAATTTACCTGGTCGTTTAGTAGCAATCAAAAATATCCGCGAACCAAACTATCCGCGATCAGCGTCCAACCATCCGCAATTACAAAAAAGGCAAGCTTGAAGGGAAGTGAAACAATAGCCGGCGGAACCATCATCATACCCATCGACATCAGGACGGCGGCGACGACGAGATCAATGATTAGGAATGGAAGAAATACCAAAAACCCGATCTGAAACGCCCGTGAAATTTCTGAAAGTAAAAAGCTGGGAACCAAAACAGAAAGTGGCCCATCCGGTCCAGACTGAATAGTTGCTGCATCCGGCCTAAGCGCTGCCAGTGCTGAAAACGTCTCGGCGTCCATGCGGTTTGCCATAAAAATTCGGAATGGCACAAGGGCGCGTTCCACAGCTGTTTCGACCGGTATGGTTTCATTTAAAAGAGGTGCGATCCCGTCTTTCCAAGCGTCGATAAAGACCGGTTCCATTACAAAATAGGTGAGAAAAATTGCTAGGCTTACGATCAGCATATTTGGTGGCGATTGCTGCAATCCAATTCCCTGACGCAAGATCGACAGAACGGTCACAATAAATGGAAAACACGTGATCATGATCGCCAGTCCTGGTGCCAAGCTCAGGACCGTGATCAATGCAATTAGCTGAAGGGTTCGTGCTGATAGCGACCCGTCGTCTCCTAATGAGATCGAAACCTGCTGGGCCACCGCCGATTCTGAAAACAGAAAAACAGCGGTCACACAAAATGCGATAAACCGGAAAGTACGGGCTGTCATCCCAACCCATCTTGTAGATCGGCAACTTCAGTTAATCGCACAGCCAACTGACCCTGCTGCTCACCCTCAAGTTCCTCTAACTCACCACGTGCAATCAATCGCTCACCAACATAGAGCTCAACTGCATCATCCACTCGCTTGTCGAGTGGCAAAACGGCATCTTTACCCAATTTCAAAAGGTCACGAATTAACGGGCGGGCTTTACCCACAGAAATCGTGATCTCAATTGGTACCGCAGAAAACGGATTGTTCAGATCTCCGGTAGATTTTGGTTGCGAGGCGGCATCTTCCATCATGCAGTGTCCTTTTGATTTTCTTCAAAAAATCCAGTTACCGAACGATCTATTTCCGCCAGCACCTCTGACAGGTCGATTTCGCGTTCGGTTTCACCAATCCGGATAAAAACCTGACCGTCTGACAGTGAGGCCTCCTCTTTGACCGTGATGGCCAAGGGTAGATCCGAGGTGATCATCTGTTCAACTGCCGCGACATTTGCCGTCGCAGAGACGATTTCAACCGGTTGTTTCGCGTGCTTAGAGGCCAGTTCGCCGATCATCTCAGTCAGCCTTGCGCCGAGTGTTTGATGAGCCGCTCGTGGCAAAACAGTTTCAACCATCTGCTGCAGCAAAGGCGTCAGCGATTTCAAGATCGCGGAATACGCCTCCTGGTAAGTAAAAGAAAGTTCGTGCAGATTTTGCGCAAGGTCCGTGGACACTCTTTTCACATCGTCCGACTGCGCTTTAACTGAGTCATCCCAGCCCGCTTGATATCCTTTTTCAAAGGCCTCCAAACGTTGCTCTTCCAATGAGACATCTGTCATTGACACTGGCTCGGCGGTCGCGAATGCACCATAGTCCTCAAGTAAATGAGAGATAGTCATCAGGCATTCTCCTCCTCGCCTTCCAGCCAGTTGCGCAATATTTCAACTGTTTCTTCCTGACGCTCACCGATCAGACCGCGCAAGCGCTCCACGGGATCTTCATGGCCAGAAGCCGCTAGTGCTGGCAAAAACTGATCGTCGGCCATGTTATCGACTGACGGGTCAGAGATGACCGGCATATTCGCACCATCGAAATTGTCATCTGCAATTTCTCCCGAAATTGCTGCTACATCACCGACCGAGTCGGCTGCGGCTGCTTCAGTACCCGGCGCGGCGAGCTGCGGCGCTTCGGATGATTGAGGTTTGGACAAAAGCGGACGCACGACAAACAAACCCAAGACGATTGCAACAATTCCGAGCACTGCTGCCTGAATCAAAGACATAAGATCCAAGCCCAGACTGGCCAGCATTGATGGTTCAGCCAGTGTTCCCGCTGGTGAAATTGCCTCAAACTCCATTGTCTTGAGGGTAATCACATCCCCACGACTTTCATCATAACCGACGGCAGAAGATACTAGCTCCCGCAATGCGCCCAATTCTTCGTCTGACCGGGGTTGAAACATCTCAGCACCGGCTTCATCAACACTTGTTGATCCATTTACCAAGACGGCGACGGTTAGGCGTTTAATCGCGCCGGGAACATGCGTGATTTCACGCTCCGTCTCAGAAATCTCGTAGTTGACTCGTTCGCGGCTTTCGCTGGTTTGGCTGGATGACGAATCCCCACCAGCGGCATCACCATCGGGCAAGTTAGACGCCACAGTGACATCGCCACCACCCTGATCCGACGCGGAATTTGAACGCTCTTCTGTATCGACACTGATCGCAACACGGCTTTCGGGGTCGATCTGACGCTGCCGAATTGATTCGGTCTTCGTGACCGTATCTACACTGACTTCTACAACTGCATTACCTGGTCCGACCCGCGCCTCAAGTAGTCTTTGTACACGCTGACGCAGAGCATCAGCACGATCTTCCGACGTATTTTCGGGCGCTTCTTCTGCTGCACCGATCAACCCACCTGATGCATCAATGACAGATACATCCTCAGGCGTGAGCCCCGACACGGCCGCCGCAACAAGAAACTTCAACGCCCGTGCATGTTTCGGCGTGATACCGCCACCAGTCGTTGTTATCGAGATAGACGCAGATGGGCGCGTATCACGCTGAAATGGATTGGCCCCTGTGCTTGCAATGTGGACGCGCGCAACACTAATCGCAGGATGTGAAATGATGGTGCGCGCCAATTCGCCCTCTTTTGCACGCCAATAAGCGGCATCGAACATCTGTGATGTCGTCCCAAATCCCGACAGGCCGTCCAACAATTCATAGCCTTTGCTGGAATTGGTCGGCAGCCCTTCGCTTGCCAGGGTCATGCGCAACTCATCGCGTCGGGCAGCTTCTACAAAAATGGACCCTCCACGGACATCGTATACGACACCGCGTTGTTCAAGCGCGCTCACAACTTCTCCAGCCGCGCCATTTTCCAAACCGGAATATAGGAGCGTCAAGCTGGGTTCCGATGCCATGCGGGTCAACGATAAGACCGACCCAAACATCACGAGTGTTGCGACAACAACAATTACGCGCCGCCGGATGTCCATAGCTGACCAGATATTCACGATCTGCTGCAATTTCTTCGCCTCCTGATCCACGACATTCTGCCGTTCGGTGTCGTCATCTTTCGCTGATCAGGCTTAACAATCGGTTAGTTCCTGCCGGTCTATATTACCCAAGACGTAACTTGCAGGGACGCATTATGGCCGAAGTGGAAGAAAACGGGGACGAACCCCCGAAGAAGAAATCGAAGTTGCCTCTTGTTCTAGGATTGGTTTTGGCAATCGCAGGCGGTGGCGGCGGTTTTTACGCAGTCCAATCCGGGATGTTGTTCGGCAGTGATTCGCAGGACGAGGCTACCAAACACGACGTGCCGGAAATGGCCGTGGATATGCCCGATGTGGCATTTGTTCCGATTGATCCACTGGTTGTATCGCTTGGTAAGGGTAGCGATAGCGGGCACCTAAGATTTCGTGCCCAACTTGAAGTTGGCCCCATTTACAAAGAGGAAGTGGAGAAACTGATGCCAAGGGTCGTTGACGTGCTCAATAGCTATCTCCGTGCACTGAAGCCAGGCGATCTGGAAAGTAGTTCGGTCCTCGTACGATTGCGTGCCCAAATGTTGCGCCGGATCCAAATCGTGACCGGCAGCGGGCGAGTCAATGACTTGCTGATTATGGAATTTGTACTGAACTGAGGTCCCAGAATGGAAATGATTGCAGATATTCTTCTTGTTGCTGGCGCACTTGGCGCAGGTTTCTACTGCTATATCCTCGCGCGGCGGCTGAGCCGTTTCAATGATCTGGAAAACGGCGTGGGCGGAGCGGTGGCAGTACTGTCAGCGCAGGTTGATGATCTGACTAAAACACTGATCGCCGCGCAGAGTACCGCAAGTGCATCTACTGATTCGCTGGGCGAATTAACTGACCGCGCCGAAGGTGTCGCCAAGCGCTTGGAATTACTCGTGGCTTCCATGCATGATTTGCCAGAGAGTCAGGCCGTAACACCCAAATCGGCGGAGGCAAAACCGGTTGAAACAATAGCTGAACCCGAAGCGCCCGACGGCCCGGTGTTCAAGCGCCACATTGATGCAGCCTAGGAGCCAGTGACATGACGACACGCAGCACCCGCAAAAAACGCCGGCGCAAGGCCCCGGGTCGTGGCACATTGATGACCATTTCTGCACTGCTCATCGGGTCCGCCGTCATTCGCATTGGCGGCGATGCCAATCAGGCATTTGCAAAAGTACCCAACGCTACTGAGGTCGAAAAACCAACACATACAAATGCTGAGTGCAAAACTCCTGATGACTTTCAACCGATGCTGGATGCTTTTCGTCAGCGCGAAGCGCGGCTTAGCAGTCAGGAACTAGCGCTTGAAGACAGAATGCAGGCCTTAAAGGTGGCGAACCGCGAAATCGAACGAAAACTTGCCGAATTGACCAAGGCAGAAGAAGCTCTGCGAGAAACAATTGCCCTGGCAGATACTGCGGCAGAAAGTGATTTGGATCGCCTCACGCGGGTGTACGAGAACATGAAACCAAAACAAGCGGCGGCATTGTTCGAAGAGATGGACCCGAATTTTGCAGCTGGGTTCATCGGGCGAATGCGCCCAGAAGCCGCAGCTGCTGTTATGGCCGGGCTCAGCCCCGAAGCGGCACATGCGTTCAGCGTCGTTCTTGCAGGCAGAAATACCAACGTACCCACCGAATAAACTTTGAAAACTCAATGTTTCTTAACCCAGCGATGGCAGATTGAAACGAACAATTTCGGCTGGAGAAGACGATGATCGGTATTATCGGTATCCTGGTTATTTTCGCCATGGTATTTGGCGGCTATATCGCGGCAGGTGGCAAACTTGGGATTATTCTCAAGGCGCTGCCTTTTGAATTGATGATGATCGGCGGAGCCGCGGTTGGCGCTTTCCTGATCAGCAACGACATGGCTGCTGTAAAGCATACATGCAAGGATATCGGTAAGGTTTTCAAAGGCCCAAAGTGGAAACACGACGACTATCGTGATTTGCTTTGCCTACTGTTCGAACTCATTCGCTTGGCTCGGCAAAATCCCGTTGGGATTGAGGAGCATGTAGAAGAACCTGAAAACTCGTCGATTTTCTCAAAATATCCAAAAATTCTGGCGGATAGAGAAGCGATAGAACTTATTGGTGACACTTTGCGCTCAGCCTCAATGAACTATGACGACCCGCATCAAGTGGAAGAGATTCTCGAAAAACGTATGGACGCCACTATGCACCATGCTCTTCACTCGAGCCATGCCTTGCAAACCATGGCAGACGGATTGCCCGCCTTGGGCATCGTTGCTGCCGTCTTGGGTGTCATCAAAACAATGGCTTCGATTGATCAGCCACCGGAAGTTCTTGGTAAAATGATCGGCGGCGCGCTTGTGGGTACCTTTCTTGGCGTTTTTCTTTCATATGGTCTCGTTGGACCATTTGCAGGGAAGGTCAAAACCGTAGTCGAAGAAGATGGTCATTTCTACCAATTGATACGCGAAGTGCTTGTCGCGAACCTGCATAATCATGCGACTAATATCTGTATTGAGGTGGGTCGGCAAAACACACCAACTCATTGTCGCCCTACCTACAACGAACTTGAAGAAGCTCTGAAAAGCGTAAAACAGAGTGCTGCATGATGCGAATTCTGCTTGTGTCTCTGAGCTGTGTTTTCCTTGCATCCTCGGCCATTGCCCAGTCTATCCAGGTTCGATCAGGTCAACATGATGATTTCACACGGCTGATTGTTGATCTTCCAGAGCGCTTTGAAATCCAGATCGAGCAGGACACCGATACAGCAAAAATCACCTTCCCCGGTCAAAGCCTGAAGTTCGATACCTCAAGGATTTTTCGACGAATTGCTCGAGAGCGAATTCTTGATGTTACAACAAATTTAGATACGTCATCTTTCTCCATCAAATTTGGATGTCGCTGTGAAGTATCCTCTTTTTGGCATGACGCCTCGTTACTTGTTTTAGATGTGCGCGACAGCACCGATGACCCTTCATTCGAAAATGATGCAGAGAAACCAGTCGACGAAAGCACAGTAACTGCTGTGAGATCTCGCCTCACATTGCCAAAGAACGCGAATTCATTTGCTGCGTCGCTGGCAAATTCCCAATTTTCGATTGAATCGCCGAACAGTCCTCCGCAAATCGATCCTGTTGAAGAAGCAACGCCTGAACAAGTTGAGTTCAGTGAAGAGATCATCTCGGAAGCTCGCGAGCGTTTGGTCAAACAAATTGGTCGGGCTGCATCGCAAGGTTTGCTTGAACCCCGAACAGCCTTGAAACTGGAAACCAAGGCAGACGAATCAAATACAATTGTTTCGGATGTGCCAACAGAAGTTCAACCACGAAACAAGCCTAACGAACATGTGAACCTTAGAGCGCAAAGCAGTGTAGATCGCGACTTTTTAGCAGCACTTAATAGAGGCACGAACGCCAGCCTAGGTATGACCTGTATTAGTGATCACAAGGTCAATGTCGGTAACTGGGGTACAGATCTACCCTTCGCAAAGCAGGTTGGAAATTTGCGGATGGAGTTGATGGGTGAATTTGATCAGTTGAACCAAGATATCGCAATCCAGCTGGCAAAGCTTTATTTGCACTACGGTTTTGGTGTAGAAGCTATTTTGACCTTGGCGTTGGTTGAAGAAACCTCCGAGGATACAGTCATTTTACGATCGCTAGCCGCGATCATGGAAGATGGCTATGCCGCCGCGAATTCTATTCTGGCTAATCAACTAAGTTGCGAAAATTCCGCCGTTCTCTGGTCGATCCTTTCATATGAAACACTTCCGATCGATACGCCTGTCGAATTCGATAGTGCGCTGCGGACATTTGATGCGCTCCCTAGCCATCTACGCAGCCATCTCGGCCCCACGCTTTCACGTCGTTTTTTGGAGGCCGGCCATCAAGAGGCCGCAGACAAAGTATTGCGCATCTTGAATCGCAACCAGAGCGCCGTGAACTCTGATGCGCAATTGGTAGAGGCCGAGATCAACCTTTCGGATGGAGAACAGTCAAAAGCAAAAGCAATGATGCAAGAAGTTGTTGAAACGAATTCGGAGCCTTCGGCGGAGGCATTGATCAGCCTGATTGACACGATCATTCAAGCGGAACAAGGGGTTTCCTTTGATCTTGCCGTTCTTGCAGGCGCATATGCGCAGCAAGATCGAGGCGGTGCACTCGAAAAGGACTTGACCCGGGTTTATTTGACTGGGCTCTCCGCATCAGGTGCTTTCGAACAATCTTATGATGAATATTCGCGTCTATCGGCCAATTTGCCACCAAACATCCGCAAGGATGTGCGTTCAGAAATGCTGCACCAATTAGTACAACGCGCAAGCGACGTTACTTTTTTAAAATACGCTATGGTCAACCATTCAACAGATCATGCGCTCTATGCACCCAAAGTAGCAAACGACGCTGCAGAGAGGTTATTGTCTCTAGGTTTTGCGCCGCAGGCATTGCCGTTCCTTAAAGATAGAATAACCGGTGCATTAGGACGCGAGCGGCAATTATTGAGGTCACGCATTGCACTTGCGGAAAATCGCCCTCGTCAGGCGGAAGCAGAGTTGGAAAATTTGACTGATGATGCAGCTGACGTCTTGCGAGCCCAAGCGCGCAGTCAGGTTGGCGACCATAGTGCCGCAGCGACCTTCTTTTCATCAGGTGGCAAACCTGAGCAATCGTTGCGCCAATCCTGGTTTGCGGAAGATTGGGCGCGACTAATGGATACGCAGGCTGGTGCGACAGCAGACATAGCGGCGTTGGCAGCCCTGAGTGCTTCGGCATCGGGCACGAAAGAAGATGCCAAGCCAGAATCAAAAGACGAACGGGTGCTTGCGCAGAACCGAGAACTTATCCAACAGAGCTTGGCAGCGCGCGACACAATTAAGACCCTTTTGCAGGAAAAACCTTCTCCCTAGGCCGTAGATTACTAAAGCTCAAAAACACAGCCAAACGACAAGCCGAGTTACCAAATCTAAATAATCCGGAAATAGAATTTACCTATTGGTATCAGAATGTACCGACAGGAGAACAGATGACCGTGCGCGCCATATCAACCTTGGCTTCAAAAATGCAGGCTTTCAGAAAATCTAAATTCTGGCTGCCTTCATTTGACTCCATAAAAGTTTGCCGCCTCGTCGTGTGCTTTACAATATTAGGTTCGGTATTTGTGGCAAACGCCTCTTTTGCGCGTTCAGAAACGGGCAACATCTGCGATCAGGTTGCACGAAAAGCCTCGGCCGAATCTGGCGTGCCGTTTTCTGTCTTGTGGTCAATAACACGAACTGAAACAGGGCGTTCTCGGAACGGCAAGCTCAGGCCTTGGCCATGGACGGTCAATATGGAAGGAGCTGGACATTGGTTCGATACACAGGACGCGGCACGTGCTTTTGTATTCAAGCATTTCAAACGCGGCGCGCGAAGCTTTGATATCGGGTGTTTCCAGATTAACTACAAATGGCATGGTGCATCATTCCGATCAATTGAGCATATGTTCGACCCATTGGAAAATGCGCGTTATGCTGCGGCTTTTCTTCAACGTCTATATCGCGAATCCGGTGACTGGTCTGTAGCAGTTGGTGCATATCATTCACGCACACCTGAGTATGCAAAACGCTACGTTGCGCGCTTTGACCGGATAAGAAAACAACACAAACACGCTGCAGATATTGCCGCCAGTTCACCTTCGCAGCCCCGCGAATTTGCGACAGCGGCAAGAGAACCGCGTGAAAACAACTATCCTTTGTTGATGCATTCTGGGTCAGCCAAATCAAATGGTTCACTTGTCCCCCTTCCACAGGGCCAGGCAAAAGCCCTGTTTTCGATTTCTGGCATCTTGGAAGGCTCTTGAGCTATGAAAAATTTCACCATCAGCGATCTCTTTCAACCGACGGTTTTGCTGGCTCTTGCTTTGATGGCAATCATTGTGATGATGATCCTGCCCGTACCGGCATGGGTATTGGATGTCGGATTAGCCGCGTCATTTGCACTTGCAATTTTGATTTTCACCGTGACGCTGTTCATCGAACGCCCGTTGGATTTTTCGGCTTTCCCAACCATACTTCTCGCCTCGTTGATGCTTCGGCTCTCGCTAAATGTGTCCTCTACCAAACTCATCATCGGGCAAGGGCATACCGGAACGGACGCCGCGGGCGACGTGATCGAGGGCTTTGCGAGTTTTGTAATGGGTGGCAGCGTCTTTCTGGGCCTTGTCGTGTTTGGAGTTCTTCTGATTGTCAACTTCATGGTGATCACAAAGGGTGCCGCACGCATGGCAGAAGTTGGTGCACGTTTTGCGCTGGACGGAATGCCCGGCAAACAATTAGCAATCGACAGCGATATGTCGGCAGGCGCCATCAATCATCAGGAAGCCAAAGAACGTCGCGAGCGAGAACAACAAGAAACGACTTTCTTTGGATCCCTTGATGGTGCATCCAAATTTGTCAAAGGTGACGCGATTGCGGGCCTGCTCATAACGCTGTTGAACTTAATTATGGGGCTGATCATGGGATTGGTTGTCCATGATATGCCACTGGCAACTGCTTTCGAAACCTACACCATCCTGACGGTCGGCGACGGGCTCGTGACGCAAATTCCGGCTGTGGTAATTTCGATTGCGTCAGCGTTGCTTTTGGCGCGTGGTGGTGCCCAGGGCGCAACGGACAAAGCGTTGATGAGCCAGTTGACGCGCCATCCGACAGCGATGGCGACCGTGGCCGCGTTGATGGCGCTTTTCGCACTCGTACCTGGCCTGCCCTTCCTTCCCTTCATGCTTGGTGCGCTTGGCCTGGGCGTGACCGCATTTGTGATGTATCGGGCTCAAAAGCGAGACTTGCTGTCCGAAGGTGAATCTGATCAACCAACTGAAATTTCAGCAGACAAATCACTCGGCGATATCCTCGAACTTGATGATATTCACGTCGAATTTGCACCTGATCTCGTTAACATGATACTCGATCCCGGCGTCGGGTTGGATGCACGCATTTCTAACATGAGAACGCATGTCGCGACTTTCTATGGTTTGATCCTGCCAGAAATCCGTCTCACAGATGATCCCGGCCTGCCCTCTGGCACCTATATGATTCGCGTACAAGGCGTTGAGCAGGCGCGCGCCGTATTACGGGCCGATCAGATTTTGGCGCTGGATCCCGACAGTAACGAAGCCCTGCCATCCGGAGAAAACGTGACCGAACCGGTCTATGGTGCGCCCGCGCGTTGGATCGCGGATGACGCCCGCGATGATGCGGCGCTCAACGGTACCACGCTGGTTGCCCCAACCGAGGTTCTTGCAACTCATTTGTTGGAAGTGATCAAGAAAAATCTCAGCCGCCTTCTGACAATGAAGGCGATGCGTCGGCTGCTGGATGAAATGGTCAACCTGTCAAATCAAGCCCGAGCTGACGCAAATCGGAAGCTGCTGGATGAAATGATACCTGATCGTGTACCCTCAGACCTGCTCCATTCGGTGCTTCGCTTGCTGCTGGCCGAGCAGGTTTCAATTCGAAATCTTCCCCTCATCATCGAGGCCACGGCAGAGGCACGTCAATTGCACACTCAAACCGAAACGATTTGCGAACATGTCCGTCAGCGGCTGGGCTTCCAGCTTGTTGCGAATTTGCAGCGTCCGGACGGCAGTCTACCCCTGATCCAACTGGCCCCCGAATGGGAAGATACATTCACCACCTATCAGATCGACAATGACCGCGGACGTATGGACGTGGCGCTGCCACCTGAAATTTTCAACTCGCTTACCGCGTCAGTCACAGAACAGGTGACACGGGCAGGTGAACAAGGGATTTTTCCGGCAATTGTGACATCGACTCTCCGTCGCCGTTTCCTCAGAACAGTGCTGTCGGCGCGCGACATTTCAAACCCGGTTCTGTCGTTTGAAGAAATAGGCCTTGATACGAAACCGTCGCTCGTCGGGGTCGCCGCGGCATGAATGCTGCTGCAGAACTTCTGCAAATCTCACAACAGATTTTGTGGTTGAATTTCATTGTTTTCCTGCGTGTCGGGCCTGTGATGTCTTTGTTTCCTGGCTTTGGCGAACGTTCGGTTCCCGCACGTGTGAAACTGATTCTTGCCCTCATGTTTACGGTTGTCGTTTCGCCCGCGGCCGAACCATTTCTTTCTGACGCTGTGAAACAACCACCACCGCTGGCGTGGCTTATCTTAAGCGAGACGGCCGTCGGGGTGGTAATTGGCATCGGCATCAGATTATTCCTCATGGCCCTTCAAACCGCAGGCTCAATTGCGGCGCAGGCGACATCCCTCGCACAAATCCTGGGCAGCGCCGGTGTCACACCCTTGCCGGCGATTGGACATTTGCTGGTTGTTGGCGGGCTGGCGCTGGCGATGATGTTGGGGTTGCATGTTCGCGTCGCTGAAATGATGATTCTGACCTACAATCTGTTTCCGGTTGCCCAATTACCCGATGCCGCCGCGATCACACCCTGGGGTATCCGGCAGGTTGCTGCATCCTTCGCGCTGGCTTTTACGTTGGCCGCCCCGTTTGTCATCGTCTCTGTCCTTTACAATCTGACCCTCGGCATCATCAACAAAGCGATGCCCCAATTGATGGTCGTGTTCGTTGGCGCCCCGGTCATTACGGCCACCGGATTGGGGTTATTGCTTCTGTTGGCGCCAACCATGCTGACCATCTGGGTGCAAGCAATCGAGTCATTCGTTACCAACCCTTTCGGAGGTAACTGATGGCAGGCCAAGATGACGATACCGAAAAGACCCATGAACCGACGCCGCACAAACTAAACGAAGCACGTAAAAAGGGTGAGATTGCCCGATCTGCAGACCTGACCACCGCGGCCGCCTATGGTGGATTTCTGCTGGCGGCGCTGGCAATCGGCGGAACGTCGGTAAAACAGGTCAGCACTTCGTTGATGGTATTGATCGACCAGTCAGAGAAACTGGCAGATCTGTTTTTCAACGGCCAGGCAACGACCGCAGTCGGCGGATTGCTAGGAGCGATTGGTCTGGGTCTACTTGGTTGGTTTCTGATACCCGCCACGACATCCATTTTATCGGTGGTCGCGCAACGCGGTCTTGTATTTGCCCCCAGCAAGCTTTCATTCAAAGCGTCACGCATCAATCCAATACAAAATGCCAAAAATAAGTACGGACCGTCGGGTTTGTTTGAATTTGGCAAGAGCTTCGCAAAATTGCTGTTCTATTCGATACTGCTGGGTGTCTTCCTCTCCTATCGTATCTCAGACATGGCAGGGGCCCTTCACGGCGATCCAAAAATAGTCGGGTCGTTGATGGCGCGTGTGATTATCGAGTTCATGTTTGTTGTGCTGCTTATCGCGTTGGGTGTTGGCGCCATAGATTTCATGTGGCAACGCCACGATCATCTTCGAAAAAACCGCATGTCGCATAAGGAAATTCGGGATGAGCACAAACAACAGGAAGGTGATCCATATATGAAGCAGGAGCGCCGCCAGCGCGGAGCTCAGATCGCCTCGGAACAAATGATGGCGGACGTACCTACAGCCGATGTCGTTATCGTCAACCCGACACATTATGCCGTGGCCTTGAAATGGAGCCGGGCACCCGGTGCCGCGCCTGTCTGTGTCGCCAAGGGTGTCGATCACGTTGCCCATTCGATACGGGAATTGGCAATTGAAAGTGGTGTGCCTATCCACAGCGATCCGCCCACAGCGCGGGCAGTTCATGCGGGTACTCAGATCGGCGAGGAGATCGACCCGGATCAATATCGCGCGGTTGCCGCGGCGATCCGCTTCGCCGAAGCGATGCGCCGCAAGGCAAGGAGTTTCGGCTGATGAATGACCCGCTCAAGGATCTTTCAAATTTGACCGATGCGCTCTATCAGGCCGAGCTTGGAAAAATGCGGGCTGTAAACGCACGCGAAGCCAGCCTGAGGCATGACCTGGCAGAGCTCGAAAACCTTCGGCGCAACAACATGACCCTGCCACAAACCGAGCTGCATACTGTGCGTCAAATCGGAGCAGACGTTTTGTGGGAAGGGTGGGTGAGCCGCACACGCGCCGACCTGAACACCCAATTGGCCCAGGTACTGGCGCAAAAGGCGCGCATGACCGCCGAACTGCGCCGCGCTTTTGGAAAACAGATTGCCGCAGGGGAATTGCTGAAGGAGGCTACTGATACCAAAAAACAGAACCGTGAAAAACGGAAACGCCAGGTTCAAGATGACCTGCAACTGATCAGTTCGCAGAAACCATAACGCGCAGAGCTGCGCTTAAATGCCTGACCGAGAAGTGATCAGACGTCCTGTCGGGCGATATCGGTGATCAAAATACCACTGACAGTATCACCCGCAATTTTTTGCGCGACTTCAGTCAACGCTGTTTTCAGTACTTCAAGGTTTTTTGCATTGGTAAATTCACCTCGAAATCCACCGATATTCGCGTGATCGAAAAGAACCTGCAAAAATGCATCACGCAGCTTGGGCTCGCGCGAAAAAATCATCTCACTCTGCCCGGCTGAGACTTCGATGCTCAACGACATGACAACCAGGGCCTCGATCAATTGATCGGACACAACCGGTACCAGGAATTGGTTGTTCAGTTTGACATATTCCCGGAGGTCTTCTTCGTTATCTTCTGCTTTGCTGTCATGCGTGTCATCTGCATGTGCCATGTCATGACCCACGTCGCCACAGGGATTTTCCATGGCCATTTCCGAAGGTGCCGGTTTGAGGGCTAAACCAGCCCCCACACCGCCGCCAACACCAATTACAGCCAGCAGAACCGGCAAAAGCTTCCCAATCATCACACCCTCCTAGAACGGTAACACCGCATCAAGTACCTGTTGACCGATGCGCGGTTGCTGCACGTCGGTGATCTGTCCGCGTCCGCCATAGGAAATTCGGGCGGCGGCGATTTTGTCATAGGTGATTTCATTCTGACGCGAGATATCCTCCGGCCGGACATAGCCGCTGACCAGAAGCTCCCGAAGCTCGAAGTTGACCCGAACCTCCTGCGTGCCTTGAATGGAAAGCACACCGTTCGGCAGAACTTCCATCACGGTTGCGGCAACCCGCAAGGTCAGCTCTTCTTTACGGCTGACGGACCCATCGCCACCCGAACTCCCCTTGGAATCAACCGAAACCGCATCATCGGTAGAAGCCCCTTCGGGCAATCTTTTATTGATGCGCTGTGGAATGCCAAACAGGTGCGGAACACTCAACGATTCCGATGCTTTACGTGATCTTTCGGTCGAGTTTGAAATCTCGGCCTCCTCATCAATTTCAATCACGACAGTCATGATATCACCGCGTTGGATCGCCCGACGATCCCCAAGCAAAGATTGACGGCCACCGCTCCAAAGGGACGCCCGGTCAATCTGGCGTTGCGGTTCAAGCGTCAGCGGCAGACCGGGGTTGAGCATGGCAACATGTTCGTTCGATTCGCGGGTCGGCGTGAAGGTTGGTGGCTTGCCAATGTGGTCAAAGCGACTGCATCCAGCGACACCAAGCAAAACACAGAGACAAAGGCTGACTTTTTTCTCGAACATGACACTTCCTATTGTGAAACAAAAATCCGTCCGTCAGGCATGACCCGACCGGAAACAGTTGCGCGCGATGACAGGTTCATCACGCGGACAAAATCGCCAGCACCGGCCCGCGACAAGGAACGACCTTCGGTCGAAATCTTCAGACCGTTCTGCTGAAAGACCAGCGGCACAATCTGATTACGCTTGACCAGCGCAGGCGGCCCAATATCTGCCAGCGCAATTGGCCGACCGGCGTATAGAGTGACCCGCGCTTCGGAGCCGATCAATTGATCCGGGCTGCTGGCGGTGCCGACAAGTTCCCCTGCTTTGACCAATACATCTTCTGCGGTGATGATCCCACCTGGCCGGATTGTCCGTGCGGCCAGCATTATATCTGCCGTTGCCTGATTGGCCACGAGAAGGCAGGCAATGATCAAAGGAAGTTTCATCAACGCACCTGTGTGGTTGCGCCCAGCATCTGATCGGATGCTGAGATGACCTTGGCGTTCAGCTCATATCCACGCTGCGCTTCGATCAGTTCAGTGATTTCACGCACCGGATCCACGGAGCTGTCCTCAAGATATCCCTGTCGCACAGTACCCAATCCATCCTCACCAGGGGTTGCGACATTGGCTGGACCCGAGGCTTCGGTCTCGGTGAAAAGGTTGCTGCCAATGGCTTCCAAACCCTTTGGATTGGTGAAGCTGGCCAGACTGATTTCGCCGATGGACTGGGCTTCGGTTGCGTCGGTGAAATAGGCGAAAACCTCTCCCGAGGGATTGATCGAAATGCTACGGGCGTCTTCGGGGATGACGATCTCGGGCGTCAGTGGGAAACCATCTGAGGTCACGATCTGCCCCTCAGCCGATCGTTTCAGCGCCCCGTCGCGGGTATAGGCCGACAGCCCCGAGGGCAAAGATACTTCCAGATATCCTTTCCCGTCGATCGCGACATCCAGATCGCCATTGGTGACCGACAGCGATCCCTGTTGCAGGTTGACCGAAACCGCGGCCGGGCGAACGCCCAAACCCAATTGTACGCCCGTTGGCAATACGGTGCCATCGGCGGCATTTACGGTGCCTGCTCGCGCAAGCTGCTGGTAATGCAAATCCGAGAATTCTGCCCGCCGGGCATTGTAGCCTGTGGTCGACATATTGGCGAGGTTGTTCGAGATGGTTTCGACCCGCATCTGCTGGGCGGCCATTCCGGTAGCGGCAATTTTCAGGGCGCGCATAGGCACCTCCTTGGGTTACTGGTTAACGGGTGAATGTATCCAGGGCAGACAGGATGCGTTTGTTTTCTGCATCCAGAAAGCTCTGGCCCATTTCATAAGCACGTTGCACTTCAATCATACGGGCGATCTGACCCACCGGATCCACGTTGGCTCCTTCAAGAAAACCCTGCAAAACCCTGCCATCTTCTATTGGCTCAACCTCACCCTCGGTACGAAACATCACGCCATCTTCGCGGATCAGGTCAATTGGATCGACGGGTTGAACCAATCCGATCTGTGAGATTGGCCTGCCATCAGCACTGACCGTACCATCCGGAGAGATGCCCAGGCCTGTTGCATCAGGTGGGATGAAAACCGGCGCACCGCCCGCATCCAGAACACGAAACCCGTCATTGGTAACCAGATCGCCTTCGGCGGAAAGCGCAAAATTACCAGCACGCGTCAACCGCTCACCGCTTGGGGTTTCGATCATGAAAAACCCACCACCTTCGATGGCCAGATCCAGATCCCCACCGGTTTGCGTCAACGCGCCTTGCAACATCGAAGTGTTGCGCACATCGGCCGACGCCATCGACAGTGACGGACCATCACCCGTGCTGCGGACGAATTCGGAAAAGATCAGGCCTTCCTGCCGGAAGCCGGTTGTTGCGCTGTTGGCGATGTTGTTGGCAACCACCTGCATCTCGCGCAGCAGGCCGGTTTGCCGGGTCAGGGTTGTGTAACCTGTGTTTTCCATCTCTCAACCTCCGATGATCAGGGGGATCAGCCTGTCGTGAAAAAAAGCGACCAGTGTCTGGGTCATGAATCCCATCGACAGCCAGAACACCACGACGATCGCGGCCAGCTTTGGCACGAATGTCAGCGTCAGTTCCTGGATCGACGTGAGGGCTTGGAACAAGCCCACCGTGACCCCGGCCAGCAAGGCAACGCTCAGGATCGGGAATGAGATGATCACAGCCACCCACAGCCCCTGTCTCAGGGTGTCAAAGAAAACCACTTCGTTGAGCATGAGATCAGACCGGCATCCGCAGTATTTCCTGGTAGGCCTCGACCACCTTGTCGCGCACCGTCACCGCCGTTTCGACGGCCAGTTCTGTCTGGGCCAGCGCTTGTACCAGCGCATGAGGATCCGCCTCACCTGTCATCGCGGCTTTGGCAATGTTTTCACTTTCCTGAAGGGTGGTGGCGAAATCTTTGGCGAGACCCTTGAAGGCCTCACCCGCCCCGCCCAGACCGGCGTTTGGCTCGGTCACGGGGCGGGAGGCTGCATATTTCTGAACAGCATTTAGGGCTTTGATATCCATTCTGGATCTCCTTTATCGACGTAACAAATCCATCAGGCTGGATGACATTTTCCGTGCCTGGTCGAACATTTTGAGGTTCGCCTCATAGCTGCGCTGCGCTTCGCGCGCGTCAGCGATCTCGATGACAAGGTTCACATTCGACCCATCATAATGACCCGTCTCATCGGCCATCGGATGGCTGGGATCATAAACCTTGGGCAGTTCACTTCGGTCCAGATGGACCCGGCTGGTTTCGACCCGGCCGATGTCATCACCAATCCCGAATTCGAGTTCAAACGAAACGCTCTTGCGCCGGTAGCCAGGCGTATCGGTGTTGGCAATGTTTTCTGACACATGACGAAGACGTTGCGCCTGGGCTTTCAGACCACTGGCCGAAACAGAAAGAGATTTCATGAAATCACTCATAACCGCGCCCTCCTATCGGCGACCGAGTGCTGATCGCAGCACCGTGAGGGAAGACTTATAAATGGCCAGCGCCCGATCGTGATCGCGCTTGACATCAACGGCCTTCATCATCTCGGTTTCAAGCGAAACGGAATTGCCGTTGGGATCAGTCTCGACATCGCGCATTTTCGCGATGCCCATATCAAAAGGTAGCGTGGCGGCATGAAGGTGCCCCGAGCGAGTGGCGCGGGGAACAAACCCCGAATCACCGCCTTCGATAATCTCTTTGAACGGTTTCACATCGCGGGCGATGTAATCCGGTGTGTCCGCATTGGCCATGTTCTGGGCCACGACTGACTGGCGTGCGCCCGCATGGGTGGCCAGGGCATTCGCAATGCGAAAGATTTCAAGTTTTTCAAACATCGGGGCTTCTCCCTCGATTGGCTTCAACCAAGGCTTAACCCTGATTCCTTTAGAAATTGTTTTCAGAAGATGATTGGAGAGTTCGATGATCAAATCCGGGCTGGCCTGCCTGCAGGCTGAAATCGCGACATTACAGGCGGAACGCGTTATTGGGCGGGTTCGCGCCGTTCATGGCAACACGCTTCGGATCAGCGGATTCGGTGGAGAGGCGCGGCTAGGTGATCGAATCAGAGTGACGCGCCGTGAAGGTGGCTGGCTGTCGGGCGAGGTGCTTCAGATGGATGAAGACAGCGTCCTGATGCTTCCTGATGACGCACCAACCGGAATTTCTTTAGGAGATCGGGCGTCCCTGCTCGAAGCCAGCAATATCGCCCCTACCGATGGCTGGGTTGGCCGCATAATTGATCCTTTCGGGCAGCCCTTGGATGGGCGACCTCTGTTGCGTGGCCCTGAATCGCGACCGTTGCGTGCCGATCCGCCGGCTGCCGCAAAACGCCGGTCGCTGGGCAATCGCCTGGATACAGGGATGACGGCCTTTAATACCCTGCTCCCCATAGTACGCGGACAGCGCCTTGGCCTTTTTGCCGGCTCCGGCGTCGGCAAGTCGAACCTGCTGGCGCATCTGGGCCGAAACATGGAGGCTGACATCGTCGTCTTTGCCCTGATCGGTGAACGCGGCCGCGAGCTTCGCGATTTCGTAGAGAATGTGCTAGGTCCCGAAGGGATGCGCCGCTCGATCGTTGTCGCCGCGACCTCGGATCAATCGCCTTTGGTGCGCCGACGCTGCGCCTGGACCGCGATGAGTGTGGCCGAACATTTCCGCGATCAGGGAAACCACGTTTTGTTCCTGGCCGATTCGATCACCCGATTTGCCGAAGCGCACCGCGAGGTCGCCACCGCCGCCGGCGAAATGCCTGCCTTGCGCGGATTTCCTGCCTCGACGGCCCACATGATCATGTCGCTTTGCGAACGTGCCGGACCGGGTGAAGAAAATAGCGGCGACATCACCGCCCTGCTCAGCGTTCTCGTTGCGGGGTCGGACATGGACGAACCCGTGGCAGACATTCTGCGCGGTGTTTTGGACGGGCACGTCGTGCTTGACCGGCAGATCGCCGAGCGTGGGCGATACCCGGCCATCGACCTGCTACGTTCGGTTTCCCGCAGCCTTCCGAAGGCAGCCAGCGACGATGAGAACCAGTTGATCCTGCGCGCGCGCCGCCTGTTGGGGGCTTACGCCCGTTCGGAAACAATGGTCAAAGCTGGCCTATATGCTGAAGGGACCGATGCCGAACTGGACCAGGCGCTCCGCGTTTGGGGAGACCTGGACAGCTTCTTGGCCGAAAAAGAAGCCGTATCGGTACAAAACAGCTTTGACCGCCTGTCGATCATCCTACGCCGCGCCGGACAAGCCAGGCCTGTGGCTGGAGCCGCCAAACAACAATCCACACCGCATAAAACCCAGAAAACGGCCGCAAGAGCAGAGCTTCCCTCGTTGGGGCAAAAGCGCCCGCTTTCGCGGTGACGTACTTTTAGCGTGTCGGGTCTCAGAGGTAGATGTGCGCATCTTTGCGACACGACAAACGGCTGCGAAAAGAAGCGTGGCTCTTCGCACAGCGGTGTTAGGACGTTAGAAGCATGTCTGAACTGGCGTCAGGCGTCCCTGAAGTAATTCGGCGCCGATTGAAGCAAGGTCAGAGCAATCGAATTACTTGATTGGAACTGGAACGAAGCGATTTGATCACGCAGCAGGTAGCGCCGGATGAACTCTTCATTCGTGTCTTCTGATGCCAGATCAGCAAGAGACTCGATCCCCAATTGCCTGCTCGCCTGAGTCTTGAATGTCTCCAACTGACGGTCAATATCAATCTGACCAAAACTGCTTGGCAAACCCAATGCCACTTCAAAGACTTTCCGAAGCGGCGGATTACCCATGATCGCGAACCATTTGGCATTATCCGATTCGTCACCGGTTACGATGTCGGCAAGCTCTCGTTGCGCGTTCATCGCCAGGCGCAAACTCTCATCCTGTTCGCCCACGGCCACTTCGAATTCAAGCTCACGAAACTTATCTGTAATCTCGCGGCCAAACCCGGCCAGTTGCGTTCGTGGCAAGGCCAGCTCGCCAAATCCGAAAGCATCGGTAAACTTCTTATACCGTTCATCCGCAAGCCGATTTGCCAGCGCATCATCGGAAACGGTCCCCTCCTCCAGAATACGTTTGACGAGCGCCTGGCTGTTAAGATCTTCTCCCAATCCGAATGCGCCAAGCGCCACCCGTAAAAGCCGCCGATCATCGACCAGTTGCTCTGCGGATTGAATCTTGCCTATGTTCTGCTCAAAATAGTCCGTATCGCGCACGATCTGCGGCGATTTGTTGAACACTTCGGTCTGGCGTTCCATGGTCTTGTTCAGCAACACCCAGCCCGGCAGACCGCCCACGGGAACCAACGGTTGAAAATTCATGACGGCCAATGCGCCAGCAGCCGGTCTTCGCGCGGCAGCAATGCCCGCAACGCTTTCAGGCATTGATAGTGCTGGTCCTTCAAAAGGGCATCGGTGGCCTGGGTCAGATGCGACCGGCTGTCCGCATCAGTCAGAACCTGGCTCAGTTCCTCGATATGGCGCAATAACTGCAACCGCGACTCTTCCGGCTCGGCATCGCCGGACAGGATAAGCTGCGCTGCATAGCAGACACGCCGGACCGGCGTCGTGGCCTCTTCTGGATGGATTGCATCGCGCAGCCGCAGGATATTCGCATTCGGCGTCATGATCGACAAACGCGACCGGCGATCGCCATTTTCAATCACCGCCCCATTGATCAGGACACGCTCCTTGGGGCTCAGTTTCAGGACAAGACCTGTCATTATTTCACCCTCTCGTTCCGCAAACCGCGCATGATTGCGGTGTTAATCTCAATAAGAATGTCAGCCGTGGCCTGACCCATCAGGACCTTGCTACTGTGCTGGCGTGTAAAATCGGAAAGATATGCGATGCGGGCGCGTAACGCCTTCGGCAAGGTATTGGCGCTGTCAGCTACATCCGTCACCAGAATAGCCCAAAGCTTTCTGTTATCGTGCAGGGCATCCACCAAATCCCGAAACCCCTCTTTGCCTCGGCCTGAATAGGTCTTTAACCGATGCGTGATCTGGGCAAATGCGTTATATTCCGTGTCTCGATCGGTTCGAATAAGCTGTGCGTCATTACGGTACGCGTTCTGCGCCTTGGTAATCGCGTTCATTTCATGTCCTTCCGGGAAATCTTTCACTTGTTACGGCGTTCAGGGGCGCCAAAAAAGCGCCCCTGAAATCAAGCTTGTTAACGGAACAGCGACAAGATTGCCTGCGGTGCCTGGTTGGCGATCGACAGCGACTGCGTTGCCAGCTGCTGCTGTACCTGCAGGGCTTGCAATCGGGCCGAGGCCTCTTCCATGTCGGCATCAACCAATGCGCCGATACCGGTTTTCATGGCGTCAGTCAGTTTACCGACAAACTCATTCTGGTCACCGATACGCTTGGCCGAGGCACCAAGGTTGGCAGCGCCTTCAATGGCAATCTGCAAATAGCCTTCGATCTCGGTCAAAGCGGTCTGGGCAGTTGCCGCGTCAGCGATATTCGTACGGCCCGGAACGTCCAGGTTGGCTTCGAAATCTACCGATGCCACGTCAATCGTCGAGATGGTCGGTGCGTTACCGTTTGCAGACGTGTTTGCACCCGCACGGTCAAGCGACGACAGCACAGTCAGCTGAGAGCCACCGTTACCATCCACATCGGTCAGCAGCAGGTTCACACCATTGAACTGTGCTGCGGCCTGGATAGAAGCGATCTGCTCTTCTTTCTGAAGCATGTCGGCTTCGATCTTGGCATGGTCCGCGGTTTCGCTGACACCAGCAACCGCAAGCGCTTTCATTTCCTCCAGAACGCTCACGATCTGTTCTGCGGCAGTCGAAGCCACCGAAACAGTCGATTCTCCGACGGCAAGTGAGTCGGAAATCGCGTTGAAGCTGGACACATCCGATTCCATGACCTTGGAAATCGCCCAGATCGCCGAGTTATCCTTGGCGGTCGCAACCGATTTACCAGTCGAAATCATGTCCTGGGTTTTGGCCAGGCTCGAGTTGATCGATTTCAGGGTTTGCAGCGCTACCATTGCGCTGTTGTTTGTCAGAATGCTGGACATAGCATTTTCCTTTAGCTTTTTGGCGCTTTTGCGCCAGTTTCACGTCCCGCCCCCACTCGGAAGACGGCCTAGCTGTCTTTCTGACATCTGCAGTTGAGCGTGATCGCCCTGCCGCGCCACCCGTTCTTTCGGATGCCCGCATAACATGGGCTTCGAAGTGCTAATGGAGTGCTAAATGCCGCCTTCTAACTACCCGGCATTTGAGACAAATCTGCTCAGGCGCGCTTCTCGACCCGGCGTTCGGTTTCGCCCTGAATCGTGCGTTTGCGCCCGGTTTCGTCATATGTTTCTAAAGAACGACGAATACGCCGAAAGGCCGCCATGCGAGCCGCTACCTTTCGGATGCCCTGAAGTGCACCATCCAGCAGCGCCTGATTTCGTTCAACTTTTAACTGTAATTCCTCAAGGCTGAGGCTGGCATCCGGCTGACCGGCATTCAGCGCATCAATCAGGCGCTCTTTTTCTTCCAGTAGGACCGGAATCTTATCCAGCTCCCCCTGCAACAATGCGGCACGTTCAAGTTCCAGCAATTCGTCAAGGCGGGTGATGATGTCTTGTTGCGTCTCAGTTTTCATCGCTCTTCTCCATCATGGATTTATAAAATGCTTCGGCCAGCCCGATACCGCCCCTCTTGACCATTTGTTCAGCCATCGCCGTACGTTGGAACGAGGCGAACTGGTCCTCTCCAGCGCTACCACTGAACGAGTTTTCCTGCTCACCAAAACCGGCCGATTTCAGCATTTCGGCCAGAAAGGTAGCTTCCAGTTTTTCCGCAGCCTGCCGCGCAGACATCTCCTTGATCACCGTCGCTGTGGGCGGCCGGGTCGCGGGAATTGGTAAAGAATCTGTCACGGGAATACCTCGAATTGGATGAACTCTGATCCATTGAACCTCAATTCGGTAAAGAAGCAGTAACCGTGTTCTGCGATGTTCCGTGCCACGTGGAAGAATCCCGGAGAGTAGACCTATGAATTCATCAATCAGCCCGGTTGCATCCAGCCAGAACGCCAGCCTGATGCCCGTCGTGACGGGAAATGGTAACGGCAACAATCAGGACGCACCCGCGCGGAACAGAGAAACTTTCCAATCGGTCATGGCCGAAAAATCCCGCTCGGGCGACATCGATGCAAAACGTGACGGACGTGGTCGAAACGACAAGGCCCGCGCGACGGATGACCCACAGGGTAAACCACCGGAAAATTCATCCGCGGAAGAATCAGACGCTTTGGCAGATGCCACTGCGTCAGACACCGAAACAGAATCGGATCACGCCGAATTCAGCGAAACAGAGCCGTCGCAACTGCTGTCAGACGCGCCGGATAGTGAAGAGGTCACCATCACAACCGATGTGCCCGTATCTGAGGCTGATCCGCAAGCAACCACATCGGAAAAAGGTACGACAGCCGGGGCGTTCAGCGGGTCGGAAACCGGCGTACCGTCATGGTTTGCCGCCACGCCGGAGGCCAGCGGCAAGACAGTCCAGACCGGGCAGACGGGCGCACAATCGACCGCTGCACAGGCTGCTGCGATGCCAACGGGCGCTGCATCTGCAGGCCGCACCGGTGATCTCAGCAGCACCCCGCCGGCACCTGACGATGCGCTCGTCCCCGGTGGCAATCAAACCAAAGCGCAGGGTCAAAGCGGTGATGCCGCCGGAAGTCAGGTTAGATCCGCCGCCGCCAACACGGCCAGCGCCAATCTTGCGGCGCTTGCCAATGCGCCTGGTCAAACAGCAAAAACAGACAAACTGCCTGACCATGTGACCGTGCGGAAGGACGCAGGCCACGACATGACGACCACATTCGCGACATCACGGGCGGACAAGCCTGCAATGGTCGCGCCGGTTCTGCCACCGGTACAGGCCGCGATGATGCAGAACCCGGGCATGTCGCCGGGCAGCGCCGGTGACGATGGCAAAATTCGCTGGTCGTCCGAGGCAAGTTTTACCGCCGACATTGCCGCGTCCGAGATGCCGGCCACCTCAAGGCTGCAACAAGCCACGCTGCTTCAGCAACCGGATCTGCCGCGCAACATCGCGGTTCAACTGGCGCAGGCCATGCGGCAGGGTGGGGCCGAGCGCCCTATGGAATTGGTCCTCAATCCGGCAGAACTGGGCCGCGTGCGCATTTCAATGCAGGCCGGCGATGGCACAATGACCGTACAGGTTTTGGCCGAACGCCCTGAAACGCTTGACCTGATGCGCCGCAATATCGACGTGCTGGCCCAGGAATTCCTCGACATCGGCTTTGGCTCGGCGGAATTCGCCTTTGGCCAGAACGCCCCGGACGGCGACGGCTCACCGGATGGTGAAGCCACTTCGGACACCCGGGCAACTATCACCCAAATCAGCGACGCGGACGGTGAGAATATGCCTGACGCTCCGGCGCATCTCTCCATTCAATCCGATCGCGTCGATATCAGGCTTTAGAAAGGCATCAACATGGAAGTTTCCTCAACCACAACCGCCGCAGCACAGGCCAGCCAGAACGCTGCCGCCACCCAACCGCAACGCAACGCCATCAGCTCGGATTTTGAGACATTCATCAAGATGCTGACGACCCAAATGCAAAATCAGGATCCGCTCAATCCTATCGAGTCGGCAGATTTTGCGGTGCAGCTCGCCACGTTTTCCACCGTCGAACAACAAGTGAAAACCAATGACCTGCTGACATCTCTGGCGGATCGCGTTTCGGGTCTGGGCGTGGCGCAGCTCTCGGGCTGGGTGGGCATGACCGCCCGGGCCGAAATGCCGGTGGCCTTCAATGGTGCCCCGGTCTCATTGACGGTCAAATCCCCACCCCAGGCCGACCGTGCGGAACTGGTCGTGCGCAACAGCTCTGGCGAAGTGGTCATGCGTCAGGCCGCGCCTGCCGAAAGCGGCACCCTGGATTGGGCCGGTGTGGATGAAACCGGCGCGCCACTGCCGATCGGCACCTATTCCATCGCCCTGGAATCCTACGAAGACGATGAGTTGCTGGAAGCAAACCCGGTCGAGGTGCATGACCGCATCGTCGAAGCCCGCAACGAGGGCGGCCAGACCATTCTGGTGATGTCGGGCGGGCAGGAAGTTCCGGCAGCCGACGTTCTGGGAATTCGCGAATCCGATAGTTAAGATAACAAGCGGGCGACCATCGCTGCCCGCTTGCCCCCTTCTCCGGTCTGACGTAGCGTCCTGCGACCCGACGCCAACCGACTGGACCCTGCTTCGTGCCGCAACTCAGAACGAATACATGTGGCGATGCGCTTGCATATCAGCTTCGGGCGCGCGGTCATGTGGGGGCGGCTTCGCGGTGGACACCGCTTCGTGGTGGACGGACGAACCGACTCTGGCAAGTTTCGCGACCCCATGGCGATATCGTGATCAAACTCTTCACCGGCCCGTCGAATAACCCGCTTTTCCCCAATGATCCGGCCAGCGAAATCCTGGCATTGCAGCATCTGGAAACCCAAGGCATCGCCCCACGGTTTGTCGACCACTTTCAGGTCGGGTCCGATACTTGCCTCGTATATGAACATTTACCCGGGCAGGGTTGGCAGGCAGGGGCCGCGAAGGTAGCCGAATTGCTTTACCGGGTACATCAACTGCCGCCGCCGCAAAACCTGCGCCGGGCCGCAAATGGCAGCCTTGCCCTGCAACACCAGACCCGCACCATCCTGGCGGCCTGTCCTAAACCGCGTGCGCGGGACCTTCACATGCTGGCGCCGACCGAGCATGCATCCGGAAACGGGCCGTCACGTTTTCTCCACGGCGATCCGGTTCCGGCCAACATAATCGCACATACAGAAACGCTCAGGCTGATCGACTGGCAGTGCCCCGCCACCGGCGACCCGTGCGAGGATATTTCGATCTTTTTATCCCCGGCCATGCAGGTGACCTATCGCGGGGCGGTGCTCCGCACCAAAGAGGTTGACGCTTTCCTGACTGCCTATCCCGATCAGCAGGTCATCAAACGGTATCACAGGCTGGCGCCCTGGTATCATTGGCGCATGGCGGCCTATTGCCTCTGGCAGGAATGTCGTGGCGATCCGGTGGCCAGACGCGCCGGGGCTGCGGAAATCGACGCGTTGCAGGCGTCCATTGCAGCGCAGGAGGATGCCGTATATTCGGTCTAGAACAGCCAGAACCCAGCGGCCATCGCTCCCGATCCGACCAGCACGCCCAGCGCACCCCATAACAGGTATGTCGGCCAGCGGCGTTCGGACACCTCTTCCTGGGGCATGGATTGCCGGATCAGCGCATTTTCCACGATGACCGGCAGTCGCGGACCGTAGCGCGCCAGAACCGCAAGGGTTTTGCCCAGATCCCGCAGTGCCGCCGCCGGGCCGATGCTCTGCTTGATGTAGCTTTCCACGACCGGCTTGGCGACCTTCCAGATATTGATATCCGGGCTCAGAGAGCGGGCGACGCCCTCAACCACCACCATGGTGCGTTGCAACAGGATCAGCTCGGTCCGGGTTTCCATGCCAAACCGCTCCGTCACCTCAAACAGGTAACTCAGCAGGCTGCCCATCGAAATCCGGCTGGCATCCATCCCGAAAATCGGCTCTCCCACGGCACGCAAGGCGCGTGCAAATTCATCCACGTCGCGGTCGGCGGGCACGTACCCAGCCTCGAAATGCACCTCGGCCACCCGGCGGTAATCGCGCTTGATGAAACCATAGAGGATCTCGGCATAGACCCGACGGGTATATTCGTCGATGTGGCCCATGATGCCGAAATCATAGGCGATGATGTTACCATTGGCCGCGACCTTCAGGTTGCCCTGATGCATGTCGGCATGGAAATACCCGTCGCGCAGCGCATGGCTGAGGAACAATTGCAGCACCCGCTCTCCCAGCGCCACCCGGTCGTGCCCGGCAGCATCCAGCGCGGCATTATCGCCAAGGGGCACACCATCGGCCCACCCCATCGTCATCACCCGCCGGCTGGAAAGGTGCCACTTTACGACGGGCAGCTCAAACCCTTCGTCACCTTCGGTATTGGCCGCGAATTCCGAGGCCGAGGATGATTCCAACCGCAAATCCAGCTCGCCCATCACGACGCCTTCGAAATGCGCAATCACCTCGGTGGGCCGCAACCGGCGCGATGCGGGCGACAGGAATTCGACCATCCTGGCGGCAAAGTAAAACGCGTCGATATCCTTGCGAAACGCTTTTTCGATGCCGGGACGCAAAACCTTGACCGCCACCTCATCACCCGTGTCGCGCGCCCGCGCCCGGTGCACCTGCGCGATCGACGCCGCTGCAACCGGCTCACTGAAATCGGCAAACAGCTCTTCGACCGGCTCGCCCAGCTCCGAGGCGACGCTTTTCTTGGCCAGCTCTGTGGAAAACGGCGGCAGCTTGTCCTGCAAGACCCGCAATTGCGTGGCCAGTTCGTCACCCACCAGATCGGGGCGGGTGCTCAGGATCTGACCGAACTTGATATAGGCCGGCCCCAAGGCGGTCAGCGCTCGCGTCGCGGGCGGCATGGCTTTATCACCGCGATAGCCCAACCACTGGAAGGGCCAGGCCAGGAACCGCATCGTGCCACGCACCAGCGGTGGCGCATCCATCGCATCCATGACCACGCCCATCGCGCCCGTGCGTTCCAGCGTGGCGCCGGTGCGCACCAGCCGCAAAATGTTGTGCGGACCTCTCATTCAGATTTTCCAACCTGAATGCAGACAGGCGACACCCATTGTCAGGTTGCGATACTTGGCATTTTCGAACCCGGCATCGCGCACCATCTGCAAGAACGTCTCCTGATCGGGGAATTGCCGGATCGATTCCACCAGATACTGATAGCTGTCGCGATCCCCGGCAATCGCCTGTCCCATGCGCGGGATGATGTTGAACGAATAAAGATTGTAAACCTTCTGCATCAGATCATTGGGGATCTGGCTGAATTCCAGCACCATCAGCCGCCCACCCGGGCGCAGCACCCGATACGCCTCGGCCAACGCATCGGCGGGCCGGGTCACGTTTCGGATACCGAAACTGATCGTATAGACATCAAAACTGTTATTCTCGAACGGCAGCGCCATCGCGTCGCCCACGACCCAATCAAGGCTTGCACCCAGCTGTTCCGCCTCGGCACGCTTCCGCCCCTCGACCAGCATCGGCTCGGTCAGGTCCAGCACCGTGGCATGGCCACTGCCCGCGCGTTTCAGGAATCGGAACGAGATATCGCCCGTCCCCCCCGCCACATCCAGCAGGCGCTGACCGGGCCGTGGCGCCAGCCAATCCATCATCGCGTCTTTCCAGACCCGGTGAATGCCAAAGCTCATGACGTCGTTCATCACGTCATATTTCGACGCGACAGAGCCGAAAACACCCTGCACCCGCCCCGCCTTTTCGGCCTCGGGCACGGTTTCAAATCCGAAATGCGTGGTTTTCTCGCTCATGGGTCTTGCCGTTCCTTCTTCCCGCCCTTCTTATAAGGCGCTGCCGGGCGGTGACAATGCGCCGTTTTCACACAAAGGAAAGGTCGAAATGCCTGAATTGCCAGAGGTTGAGACGGTTCGCCGCGGATTGACCCCCGCGATGGAAGGCGTGCAGATTGCTCGCGCCGACATCAACCGCCCCGATCTGCGCTGGCCCTTCCCGCCGCGCATGGCCGCGCGCCTGACCGGCCAGACCGTGCTGCGCCTGCGGCGGCGGTCCAAATACATCCTTGCCGACCTTGCCAGCGACGAAACCCTGCTTGTTCATCTGGGCATGTCGGGGCGGATGTTGATTTCGGGTGATCCGCTGGGGCAGTTCCTGCATGATCACCCCGCGCCTGAAAAACATGATCACGTAGTCCTGCACATGGCCAATGGCGCGCGCATCACCTTCAACGATCCGCGCCGCTTTGGCGCGATGGACCTGATGGAAACGGCCACGTCCGACCAGCATCCGCTGCTGGTCAAACTGGGCCCAGAACCACTGGGCAATGCCTTCAACGAAAGCTATCTGCAAGCGGCACTCAAGGGTAAGAATACCCCGATCAAATCCGCCCTGCTGGATCAGCGAATCGTTGCGGGGCTGGGCAATATTTACGTCTGCGAGGCGCTCTACCGGGCCCGAATTTCGCCAAAACGCCGCGCTGGGCAGATATCTGCTGCCCGTGTTGCAGCCCTTGTTCCGATCATTCGCGCTGTGATTGCAGAGGCGATCGAGGCGGGTGGCTCTTCCTTGCGTGATTTCCGCCAAACCGATGGTGAATTAGGTTATTTTCAACACCGTTTCGACGTTTACGACCGCGAGGGGCACCCCTGCCGCACCCCCGGTTGTACCCGCATCATTGCGCGTATCACCCAATCGGGCCGATCCTCTTTCTACTGCCCTCTATGTCAAAGATAGGTTGAACCCCCCGATAAGGGTGATAAGAAAACGGTCCTGACTGGAACAAGCGAAAGCAGATTTCATGGCCTTTGAGACGATCATCGTCGAACTGGAAGACCACGTCGCCCTCATCAAGCTCAACCGCCCCGATGCGCTGAACGCATTGAATGACCAGCTCCTGACCGAGCTGGCAACGGCATTGAGCGAGGCGCAGGAGAACGAAAAGGTGCGCTGCATCGTGATCACCGGCTCGGAAAAGGCATTTGCCGCCGGGGCCGATATCAAGATGATGAGCGAGAAAAGCTTTGTCGAAGTGTTCGGTGACGATCTCTTCGGCCCCGAGGCGGACGCCATCATGCGCATCCGCAAGCCGATCATTGCCGCCGTGTCGGGCTATGCGCTGGGCGGTGGCTGTGAATTGGCGATGATGTGCGATTTCATCATCTGCTCCGACACTGCCAAATTCGGCCAGCCCGAGATCAATCTGGGCGTCATGGCAGGCCTTGGCGGGTCTCAGCGCCTGACGCGCTTTGTCGGCAAGTCCAAGGCGATGGACATGAACCTGACAGGTCGCTTCATGGATGCCGAAGAGGCCGAGCGTTCCGGCCTTGTCAGCCGCGTGGTCCCGGCCAAGAAACTGATGGAAGAGGCGACATCGGCGGCCCACAAGATCGCCGAGAAATCCATGATCACCACGATGGCTGTCAAAGAGGCCGTGAACCGCTCCTACGAGATGACCCTGCGCGAAGGGTTGCTCTTTGAACGCCGCGTGTTCCACTCGCTCTTTGCGACCGAAGATCAGAAAGAGGGCATGGCCGCCTTCACCGAAAAACGCGAGGCACAGTTCCGCGACCGCTGATCGCCTGACAGCACCAATTCTGCAAAGCGGCCGCAAGATGCCTTGCGCGCCGCTTTTCTTTGCCCCACGGGACAACCAGAAAGCGATGGGTGGTCGATAAGAATTGACACCACGCGCCCCGGCTTTAGCAAGGCCAATGGGGGTACGGAAACGGCAATGTCGCTTATTCTTTTCATCGAGCAGGCACTCAACGGGCTGCAATTCGGCATTATGCTGTTTCTGATGGCATCGGGCCTGACGCTGGTGTTCGGTGTCATGGGTCTGATCAACCTCGCCCACGGCTCGCTTTACATGATCGGTGCCTTTGCAGCGGCAGCGGCAGCGGCCGCCACCGGGTCGTTTCTGCTGGCGCTTGCCGCCAGCGTCATCTTCGCTGCCTTCGCGGGCGTCCTGATCGAAATCATTGTCATCCGCAGGCTCTATGCCCGCGACCATCTCGATCAGGTGCTCGCCACCTTTGCCCTCATCCTGATCTTTTCCGAAGGCACACGTTGGGTCTTTGGCTCCTTCCCGCTTTTCCTCGACCGTCCGGATTGGCTTGCGGGGACGGTGTCGCTGCCCTTCGGGATCGAATATTCGCTTTACCGCCTCGCCATCATCCTCACGGGGCTTGTCATCGCCGCCGGTCTCTTCTGGATGATCGCCCGCACCCGCATCGGCATCCGCATCCGCGCCGGCGAAAACGACCGCGAGATGATCGGTGCCCTTGGCGTCAATATCTCGCTGCTCTACACCTTCGTCTTTGCCCTCGGCGCAGGGCTCGCCGGGTTCGCTGGTGCTCTCATCGGGGCGATCCAGTCCGTACAGGTCGGCATGGGAGAGCCGGTCTTGATCCTCGCCTTCGTCGTCATCGTGATCGGCGGTATCGGGTCGATCAAGGGGGCACTTGTGGGGGCAATCCTCGTTGGCTTGACCGACACCCTGGGCCGCACGCTTCTGCCGATGTTCTTCGGCCTGTTCATGGACGCATCCTCGGCCACGTCAATCGGCGCGTCGCTCGCCTCGATGTCGATCTATATCCTGATGGCAGGCGTGCTTCTCTTCCGGCCCAAGGGCCTTTTCGGGGTGGCATAAGATGCGCAAGGAAACCGCCCTCAACACAGCCCTTCTTGCGCTCCTGCTGGCCTTCCCCCTCTGGGCCTGGGCCGCGGATGAGCCGTTTCTGATCACCCTCACTACCCGCGCCGTGATCTTTGCCATTGCCGGCATCGGCTTGAACGTGGCGCTTGGATTTGGCGGGCTGGTCAGCCTGGGTCATGCGGCGTTTTTCGGCATCGGCGGCTATGCGATGGGCGTTCTTGCCTTTCACGCGCAAAACTACACACCGCTGATGACATGGCCGCTGGCGCTTGACGGCACGACCTCCATGCCGGTGATCTGGCTGGTGGCGATCATTCTCTCGGCCCTTCTGGCCCTTGCCATCGGCGCGCTATCCCTACGCACCAGCGGGGTCTATTTCATCATGATCACGCTGGCCTTTGCCCAGATGCTGTTCTACTTCGCCATCTCCTGGCCCGCTTACGGCGGCGAGGATGGGCTGTCGATCTACATCCGCAACGGCTTTCCCGGCCTCAACACCATGGACCCGATCCAGTTCTACGCGATCTGCTACGCACTCCTGCTCTTGGTGCTCTTCTTCGTCTGGCGCGCCGCGCGGTCCCGCTTTGGCCTGATGCTGGGCGCCGCCCGCCAGAACCCCGAACGCGTGCGCGCCATCGGCCAGACACCCTATCGGCTCTACCTCGTCGCCTTCACCCTGTCGGGGGCCATCACCGGGCTGGCGGGCGCACTTTTTGCCGACCTCAACCGCTTTGTCAGCCCGTCGATGTTTTCCTGGCAGACCTCTGGTGAAATCATGGTCTTTGTCATCCTTGGCGGCGTCGGGCGCGTCTTCGGTCCGGTGGCGGGCGCAGTTCTTTTCATCCTGCTGGAACATATCCTTGGCGGGCTCAGCCCCTATTGGCACATCTATCTGGGCGCGATCCTGCTGGGCGTGGTCCTTTTCGCGCGCGGCGGCCTTTACGGCCTGATAGCAGGCCGCGAGGTGGCGCATGACTGATCCGGTCCTCGACATTCGCGGTCTCAGCAAGAATTTCGGCGCGCTGACAACAAGCAACAACATCACCCTTGATCTGCACCCCGGCGAAATCCACGCGCTGATCGGCCCGAACGGGGCCGGAAAATCCACCCTGATCAAACAGATCACGGGCGAGCTGCCCCCGGATAGCGGCAGCGTACACTTCAACGGGCACGACGTGACCCACCTGCCCACCGCCGCCCGCGCACGTCTGGGCATGGGGCGCACGTTCCAGATTTCGTCGCTGGCGATGGATTACACGGTGTTGCAAAACGTCACGCTCGGCGCACTTGGGGCGCAGGGTGGCGTGTTCCGGTTCTTCCGCCCGGCGATGCAGGACAAGACCCTGCTGCACGCCGCCCGGCACGCACTGGAACAGGTCGGGCTTGAGGCGTTCCAGAACACCCGTACCTCAGAACTGTCACATGGCCAGCGCCGCCAGTTGGAGGTCGCGATTGCCCTCACGCTCTCTCCCAGCGCGTTCCTGATGGACGAGCCGATGGCGGGCCTTGGCGTTGAAGGCTCCCATCGGCTGATGGGGTTCCTGGACGGGCTCAGGCACAAGGCGCCGATCCTGCTGGTGGAACATGACATGGATGCGGTCTTTAAACTGGCAGACCGGATCAGCGTGTTGGTCTACGGGGAAATCATCGCCACCGGATCGGTCGATGAGATCAGGCAGAACTCAAGGGTTCAAAGCGCCTATCTGGGTGAGGAGACCCTGACATGAGCCTGCTCAGCCTTGAAAACATCTCGGCCTTCTACGGCCCCAGCCAGGCGCTTTTCGATGTCAGCCTGAAGATTGCGGATGGTCAGGTGCTGGCCCTGATGGGGCGCAACGGCATGGGCAAGACCACCACGGTCAAGGTCATCTGCCGCATGCTCCGGCATCGCGATGGGACCGCGCTGTTCGACGGGCATGATCTGGGCACCCTGCCGGCGCATCGCGCAGCACGGCTGGGCATCGGCCTTGTGCCCGAAGGCCGGCGCTGTTTCACCAACCTGACCGTGTTCGAAAACCTGATCGCGGCGGCCCGCCCGGGCGAGTGGGACTTTGCCGCCGTTACCAGGCTCTTTCCGCCGCTGGCCGAACGTCGGGACCAGCTTTCAGCGTCACTTTCGGGAGGCGAACAGCAAATGCTTGCCATCGCTCGCGCCCTGATGACCAACCCCCGCCTTCTGATCCTTGACGAAGCGACCGAGGGCCTTGCCCCCGTCATCCGGCAAGAAATCTGGGCCGCCATCGCCCGCCTCAAGGCCGAAACCGGCATGGCCCTGCTGGTGATCGACAAATCCATCAAAGAGCTGTCGGCAGTCGCCGATACCGCGGTGATCCTCGAAAAGGGTCAGTCTGTCTGGCATGGCAGTTTTTCAACGCTCAATGCCGACGTCACCGGCAAATATCTGGGCGTCTAGAGCGTTTCCAGTTTTCGTTGAAACAAGCATCATCGCTTTTTGCGTTCGAGCATGGCGAGAAGCAGCGAACAAGCGATTCAATGTGAACTGGAAACGCTTTAGGACAGCAGCAATGCGGTCTACTCAGCCCGGCGCGTGGAACTCTTCAGGCATTCGCGGGTTCTCCGGGTGGCACATGACGCCGATTTTCCGGAAGGTTTCCATTTTGCGCAATCAATTCATGAGCTTGATCCAAACGCTTAACCGCGCCACTCAAGGGCTCTTGTGGCGAAGCGTCAATATCTCTACTTTCCCTTCATGAGCGAGTGGGAACGGCGCACAGCAACCTTAGATCATCCGGACTATGTGGTTGCGATTGGCGCTTCCGCTGGTGGCCTTGCTGCGATCAAGGATCTGATAGCAATGCTGCCCTCTGATCTTGATGCCCCGATTGTCATTGCCGTGCACAGCGAACCCGCGTCCAAACTCACCGAGGTTCTGAAGCAGGCCAGCGCTCTGTCCATCAAGAAAGTCGAAGATTGTGAAGAGTTGAAGAAAGGCTGGATTTACATCGTTCCTGGCGCGACGCATGCCTTTTTCCGGAACGGCAAGGTTCACCTGTCCGAGCTTGTGCGGAATTCCGGGTTCCGCCCCTCGATTGACGCCTTGTTCATAACGCTCGCTGCCGAATACGGGGACAGAGCCATCGCAGTGGTTCTCTCAGGCGCATTAAAAGACGGGATGAGAGGCGCCCAGGTGATCTACGACATGGGCGGACAAACGATTGTACAGGACCCGCAAGAGGCTGAGTTTGCCGGCATGCCAAACAGCGTCATTTTCGGCGATAACCAGGAAACGGTCCTGTCAGCCGCAAAACTTGGTGTTTGGCTTCGGGACCTGATCGGACAATCCACGCCAGGCTGAAGACCTTGGGTCGCTGCTTTTTCGATGGCGAATTGTCTTAATCTCTTGAGGGCCACGAGACGTCTCTTCCAGCACGCGTGGCGCGCCCTAAGCGTCAAGCACCTCAGCCGATGATCAGCTTGGCCGCGATCGCCCACATGGTCAGCCCCACGATCAGGTCCAGCACCCGCCAGCTACCCGGCTTCTTGAACAGAGGGTCCAGCACGCGCGCGCCGTAGCCCAACCCGAAGAAGAAAACAAAACTCGCTGTCATTGCCCCGATGGCAAAATTCAGCTTCTCGGCATATTGCGCCGAAACCGATCCGAGCAGGACAACCGTATCCAGGTAGACATGCGGGTTCAGCCAGGTCAGCGCCAGACAGGTAATCAGCGCGGTGCGCAGGTTGCCCGTGCCGCGCGCGTCATCCAGTACCTCACCGCCGCGCCATGCCGCCAGCAGGTTGCGCGCGCCGTACCAGATCAGAAATGCTGCCCCGCCGTAGCGCATCGCCTGTTCCAGCCACGGCACAGCCTCGGCCAGCGCGCCAAATCCGGCGACACCGGCAGCGATCAGGATCGCATCGGACAGGGCGCAGGTCAGGCAGACGGCAAAGACATGTTCGCGCCGAAGGCCCTGCCGGATGACAAACGCATTCTGCGCCCCGATGGCAAGGATCAGGGAAAAGCCTAGAATGAACCCGGCAATCGCTGCCTGCATCGCCTGCGCCCTCCCCTATCTGCCGGTCAAAATCCAGCCAAAACATACGTTCCGTACACACCGCGCCAACCCGACCCCGGGTTACGTACGTTTCGGGCGTACATTCCGTACGGAGTTTACGTTTTGCCGGATCGTTTCAAAGCTGCTCCATCACCTCGTCACTGGCCTCGAAATTGGCCGTGACGCGCTGCACATCGTCGTCATCGTCCAGGGCATCCAGCAGCTTCATCAGCTTCTGCATTCCTTCCAGATCCAACTCCGTACTGGTGGTGGGCCTCCAGGTCAGCCGGGTCTCTTCCGACTCGCCAAGCTCGGCCTCAAGCGCGTTTGATACGTCATTCAAATCGGTATCGGCACACCAGATCGTGTGGCCATCCTCGGATGATTCCACATCTTCTGCCCCAGCCTCAATCGCGGCCATCATCACCGTGTCAGCATCACCGGCTTCCGCGGTATAGGTCACCTCGCCCTTGCGTTCGAACATGAACCCGACCGATCCGGTCTCACCCAGATTGCCGCCGTTCTTGGTAAAGGTCGACCGCACATTGCTGGCCGTCCGGTTCAGGTTATCGGTCATCGCCTCGACGATCACCGCCACCCCGCCGGGCCCATATCCTTCATATCGGATTTCCTTGTAATCCTCAGCATCCCCGCCCGTCGCTTTCTTGATCGCGCGGTCGATATTGTCGTTGGGCATCGACTGCGACTTGGCGCTCTTCACCGCCAGACGCAGACGCGGGTTTTTCTCGGGATCCGGGTCGCCCATCTTGGCGGCAACGGTTATCTCTTTGGAAAGTTTAGAGAAAAGCTTTGAGCGTGCCGCGTCCTGGCGCCCTTTGCGGTGTTGAATATTCGCCCATTTTGAGTGGCCGGCCATATGCGTGCCTCCGATAAGTCCTCAGGATTTTCGCCTCTATACGGCAGTGGCGGGTCCGCTCGCAAGCCGGTTGCTTTTGGCGTGCAGATACGATTGGTTCAGGTGACAGCGAAAGGACCGCATGACAACCGATCAGATACTTCTCTTCAGCCTCTTCGGATTGGTCTTTGGCTTCCTGCTTTGGGGCCGCTATCGCTATGATCTAGTTGCGTTTTCGGCCCTGATGCTAGGGGTCGTGCTGGGCGTCGTCGACACCAAGGACGCGTTTTCAGGCTTTGGTCACCCGGCCACGATCGTGGTGGCGCTGGTATTGGTTGTCTCCGCGGGGCTTGTCCGGTCCGGCGCGGTCTTCCTGATCACCCGCACGTTGATCGACAGCGGTCGGGCTTTGGGCGGGCACATCGCCCTGATGGGGGCCGTAGGTGGATTGTTATCGGCCTTCATGAACAACGTCGCAGCCTTGGCTTTACTCATGCCGGTGGATGTCCAGACCGCGCGAAAAGCGAAACGATCTCCGGGGCTTAGCCTGATGCCCCTTTCCTTTGCGACGATCCTTGGTGGCATGGCAACGCTGATCGGCACGCCGCCCAACATCATCATCGCCTCGTTCCGCGAAGATGCCCTTGGCGAACCTTTCAGGATGTTCGATTTTGCCCCGGTGGGCGGTTTGACAGCACTGGCCGGGCTGGTTTTCGTGGCATTAATCGGGTGGCGCCTGATCCCGAAACGCGAAGATGCCGCGCTTAGTGCCTCAGAAATCGCCCAATACATTGCCGAACTTACCGTGCCTGAAGGCTCGGATCATATCGGCAAGCGGCTTTTCGAGTTGGAAGAGGTCGCTCAAAAAACTGATATCGCCATTCTGGGCCTGATCCGCGACGGCAAACGCCGTTATGGCACATCACGCAACGCCGTACTCAAGGTCGGTGATGTTCTGGTGCTCGAATCTACCCCGGACGCTTTGGATGAATTCCGAACGGCGCTGTCGCTGGCCTTTTCCGATGAAGAAAGGGAAAGCAAACTTAAAGCGGCAGGGGAAGGGTTGGACATCATCGAAATCGTGGTGCCAAAAGAGGCTCGGGTCGCCGGCAAGACGGTTCTGTCGATTGGGCTACACTGGCGTCATCATGCTGTTTTAATGGGCATTTCCCGACAAGGTAAGAAGATCACGCAGCAAGTGCGCAAAACCATCGTACAACCCGGCGACATACTGCTGGTTCTGGTGCCCAAGGATACTGGCGGCGTTGTGACAGATTGGCTGGGATGCCTGCCGCTCGCAGATCGCGGTCTGGCCGTCACCCAAAACAGCAAGACGTGGCTTGCCATCGGTCTCTTTGCTGCGGCTGTGCTGGCGGCCAGCGTGGGGCTGATTTACCTGCCAATTGCACTGGGTTTGGTCGTGATCGGCTATGTGCTTGTCAAAATCGTACCGTTGAGCGAGCTCTACACCCATATCGAATGGCCCGTCGTTGTGCTTTTGGGGTCGATGATCCCGTTGGGCGCGGCGTTGGAAAATTCGGGTGGGACCGAGCTGATCGCAGGCAGCTTGATCGCGCTGACTGGCAACTTACCTCCCTGGGCCATTCTGACCGTTCTGATGATCGTCACGATGAGCTTGTCGGACGTTCTCAACAATACCGCGACAACCATCGTTGCCGCACCGGTTGGCATACAGATGGCACAAGTACTGGAGGTCTCGCCGGACCCGTTCCTGATGGCCGTTGCAGTCGCTGCATCCTCTGCCTTTCTCACGCCCATAGGACACAAGAACAACACCCTGATCCTTGGCCCCGGCGGCTATAGTTTTGGAGATTACTGGCGCATGGGATTACCGTTGGAAGTCTTGGTCGTCGCCGTATCTATCCCGGCCATATTGGTCTTTTGGCCGCTTTGATATTGCGGCGATCTATAGCATTCTAATCGTTTTGAGCGTTCCCGCCACCGCCCTGATTAAGCCTTGTTTAAATCGTTTGTGTAACCCTCGCATAAATCGAAGAAAAAGGTGCGCGGTCCAGAATATGACTCAAAAAATGAATTGCCTTGTCATCGAAGACAGCCTTTTCGATCAAAAGATGATTAAACGTGCAGTAGCGGGCGCGCGGATCAGTGCCGACCTGGCATTTGCCGATACGCTGGACGCCGCACGGCACGCACTGGCACGTAATCGTTATTCGATCATCCTTTGTGACAATAACCTGCCCGACGGGAACGGTTCTGATTTCGCTCAGGAATTGTCGCGTGAACCGAAATTCCGTGATGTCGCCATTGTTATTATTTCAGGCTGGCCTTCACCATTCATGTGGGCAAAGGCAAGAGCCGCTGGATTGCAGGTCATTGACAAGAACGACCAGCCACAAACCAAAGTGCTGGAAATTTTCAAACGGAAACTCGGGCAGAATCCTGTGGAAAAATCTGTCGCGACAGCTGGCATGAAAAAACAATTTCTACAGTAGCGACAAAAAAACCCCGCCAATATGGCGGGGTAGGTAAGTAGTGCACGTGGAAGTCAGACCACAAGCACCGGCGGTGTCCTTTAAAACTTTCAGTTCGACATTTCTGCGCGGATTTGCTGACGTAGCAGATCTATCGGAACAGTCTTTCCGTCGCGTTTGAAGCACCAGTAAGTCCACCCGTTACAGCTTGGCGCGCCTTCGAGATGAGCGCCAACCTGATGAATGGAACCCTTGATATCGTCACCGATCAACGTGCCATCGGCACGAACTTTGGCCTTGTGCCGCTTGTTCATCGAATAAAGCTCTTCGCCCGGTCGCAGCATCCCGCGCTCAACCAGTTGGCCAAAAGGCACGCGCGGCTCTGCCCGCTTGCTGACGGATACCTGCAATGCCTCCCGGTCGTATTTGCGCGTGGCTGCAAGCCGTTTTTCAGCGACATTTCTATAGGCCGCTTCCCGTTCGATCCCGATATAATTGCGACCCAGCATCTTGGCGACAGCGCCTGTTGTGCCGGTGCCAAAAAACGGATCCAGCACTACATCGCCAGGATTTGTGGACCCGACCAGAACACGGTGCAAAAGCGACTCGGGCTTTTGCGTTGGATGCGCCTTGTCGCCCTTTTCATCCTTCAGGCGCTCATGGCCCGTACAGAGCGGCAGCACCCAGTCACTGCGCATCTGGATACCTTCATTCAGTGCCTTAAGAGCTTCGTAGTTGAAAGTGTATTTTCCACCTTCTTCTTTACTGGCCCAGATCATCGTTTCATGCGCGTTGGTAAATCGCTTGCCACGGAAATTGGGCATCGGGTTCGATTTACGCCAGATCACATCGTTCAGAATCCAGAACCCGGCGTTCTGCAATGCAGCGCCAACGCGGAAAATGTTGTGATACGAACCAATCACCCAAATCGCGCCGTTGGGTTTCAGCAATCGGCGCGCTGCTTTCAACCAGCCCCTGGTAAATCTGTCATACACCTCAAAGGACGAAAACTGATCCCAAGCGTCATCAACCGCATCCACCTGGCTGTTGTCGGGGCGATGCAGATCACCCTTAAGCTGCAAGTTATATGGGGGATCGGCAAAAATCAGATCAATACTTGCCTCCGGCAAACTGTTCATCACGTCGATGCAGTCGCCGGAAAGAATCGTGTTCAACGGGAGCGCAACAGCGCCCTTTGCTTTGCTTTTGGTCGTCATTTTCTGCCTCTGTCCCTGGCGCTTCGGCGCTCTGGATCGTTGGGTTCAAAGATGATTCAAAGCTGATTCGCCGTCAATTTCTTTTTTGAATCAAAAGCTTAGTTATTTTCTTGATACAAGATATTGTGGACCGGCTTGAAGGAACGTCTATGGTGTGGGGTCACACCAAGATTTTGGAGCGCCTCTCTGTGTCTTTTTGACGGATAGCCCGCATTTGTTTCCCACCCATAGCCCGGATACTGTTGCGCCAAATCCCACATGATCTGGTCACGGCAGGTTTTCGCGACAATCGACGCCGCAGCAATCGAGACGGAAATCGCGTCTCCCTTTATGATGGTCTGGGCGCGAATAGCCAAACCCTTTGGAATCATATTGCCGTCAATCAGGGCCAAATCCGGTGTTTGTCGCAATCCGGCTATCGCGCGCTCCATCGCCAGATGCGAGGCGCGTAAGATATTCAGCTCGTCAATCTCTTCAACACTTGCATGGGCGATCGAGACATCAGCACAATCAATCAATTGAGTATTCAATTCGTTCCGGCGCTTGGCAGGCAAGCGCTTTGAATCGTTCAAACCCTTCGGGATACATGTCGGGTCCAGTATAACCGCAGCGGCAGTCACCGGCCCTGCAAGTGGGCCACGACCGACCTCATCCACACCTGCAACAAGGGCTGCGCCGGATTCATGTGCGCGTATTTCAAAAGAATAATCTGGACCGTCCATGCTCGTGTCAAAACACATGCGGTCTGGGAATGCAAAAAGGAAGGGCCGCGCCCTTCCTTAACACACCAGCATCAGGTCATTCAGTAATTAGCGGCAGCATATCCGTTTTTGATTAGGCAGCGATCATTGTAAACAACGGCACGTCTGTTGTTGTGCAGCACCCGCGCACTTGTCGCACAGCGCCCCGGAAGCGATCTGATATGCGTGTATTTTCTTTGCAGGCACCAATTGCTGTAGGCTAGGAAATCACCGTGGCGATTGCGCGCGTGAACCCGGCAGGATGCTGGCAACTGCTTGGCCTGTACCCGCTTGGGAAGGGGACGTGCATAATGGTCGTTGCGATGGTGGCGGCGCTTGTTGTCAATCCGGTGACCACAATTGGCATGGTGCTTATGGCCATGATGCTTGTGACCATGATGTCTGGTTCTTGGACGATGGTGTTGTGTGTGCCTCGGTTTGGGAGTGTAGTAATCATATCGTCGCGTGACGTCATCGTTTCTGTCTTTGTTTTTGGCAATCGCGGATCCGATGATTGCTATCGCAGCAACACCGCCAAGGATCTTGAGCAGATCGTTTTCTGATGCACGTGCGGGCGCGACTGTCAGGCCGGTTATAGCAACGGCGGTTGCCAGAATAACCGCTATGAATTTACGATACTTCATTGGCTTTCCTCTCGAACCTTTTGGGTTTGGATTCTCCTTGGGGGCGGAGAATGAATTACGATCCGAGGATGGGGTCAGTATCGAAAGACAGGCAATATCGACACAATGTTATCTAATAACAGGGGAATTCAGGGGCCTTTTACCTCAGTTGTTATTGAATAGCTGCGAGCGGTCGCGCATGTTCGTGCCATGAGACGTGTATTGATCACCCCCGTTATCGTCGTGACCCTTTTGCTTGGTGCCCAGGCGGCAAATGCTGCTTGTTCGGTTGAATACAAAGCCAAGCGCGACAACCCGCTTGAACTTTTTTACGATGTCGCGCAGGTAGGCGGCGATTGTAGCATTGCCGCAGTCACGCCAAAGCTGGCAAAGAAGCTCAAGAAAAAAGGGCTTACATTGCTCAAGGTTTTGTCTGTGAAGAAGCAATAGAGCCGGGAAGGATCGGTCTTGCATGAACTGACGAATTCTGCCGCCGACGCACGCCGCACCGGAAACCGAGCCGTTGTATTCGGCCTGGCTGGTGTTGTCCTGATTCTCGTGCTTGCAGCAGTTTTGCTTTTCATCAGCCTTCCGGATGCCAATGCATTCAACGCACGGGTCGAACGTATTTTTGTCGAAAACGATGCGCTGACCACAGATGCCGAGATCAAATTATTGGAAATCCTCGCTCTCTCTGGCACAGCATTTTCTGAAACGCTTGTCAGCTACCGCATGGTGATTTTCGTACTGCTGGTCTTTGCTGCCTCTCTCCTGATTGCTGCGCTGGTGTTTCTGATCATGCTCATCACCATGAACCGCCGCATGGCGCAGATCGAACGCTCGGGAATTCAGGTCAGTTCGCTGCTGATAAGCCGGGAAGAAAAGACCGTTTATCTGAATAATATGGGCTTCAAGTTGACAGAGGCGGCGATGGAAACACTCTCCATACTGGCCGAAGCGCGGATGGACGATGACGTCCTGTCCGGGGCCGAGATTGAGGGTATGATCTCAGGTCGTAGTGCGTCTGACTGCGAAGAGGCCGCAGGGGCGACCCGGATCAAACGTTTGCGTGATACGTTGGGCAATCAGTTGGTCAGCGAGTTACTGGTCAAAAACATCGCCCGTCGCGGATATATGCTGGCCATCGACAAGGAAGTCATTCGGGTCATCTAAGCAGCGCTGCGCCCAAGCTTAAGGTTCATCAAAAAAGCTCCAGCAATTTGAAAATTGCTTAATGTCGATGCCATGCGCCTGGCGACTTTTATCCATTCTGGAAAAAATGGATTTCGAAGCTTTCGCACGGGCAAGGAATTCGCACACAACGCGCCCGGCAACCTGATCTTTGGCAGACAGCTCCAACAACAATGCATTGGTGTTCAAAATCAGATCGGATCCACCCAGTTTGAAGCGATCCAACCCGGCAAACCCCATCTTTGTTTTAGGCATCTTATCTGGATAAACAGCGTCCGGCGGCATGCTCTCAAAGGCACGCTCAGCCTCATATGCCTTTAGCATGTTGGCATAGAAATAGGCGCCTGATCCGATCACTTTCTGATGCTCATTGATCCCATGATCAAGAAATGTCTGGAAGCTGGAGATCAGCCATCTTGTCGGCAAAAGCCCCAGCAGGACTTTGTACTCTTCTTTCCATAATCGTTGGAAAAGTGTCGCTGCATGCTGCGTATGCGGCGTGTTACGTCGCAGGTAGCTGATGACGAGCCCCAGCAGAAAACAGACCTCTGTCTGACCTCGGAAACGAAAGGTTAGAATTTCCGCCTGGTTCACCATTTTACCCCGACTGATTTCGGGTAGATCACCATCGGCGTCCACGATACGGTGCCGCAAGGATCGCAGATCAACATCTAGATCGGGCATCAGATTAGGTTGATCCTGTGTTGCCACACGTTTCTCTACACGTTTCCACAACGGCATTAGCGCTTTTGGCAGATCGGTGGGCCGGTCCGGTGTTTCCAGCCAGACCGACGTGGCAGACATAGCTACCGGTACTCTTTTATCGTTCGGTTCGAATAAAGAGAGTTTGGCGCGCCTCTTTGCTTCATGCGTTGCGCTCGACCTGTTTATCGCCTCCATCACCGCGATATCCTTATCATTCGCGGTTTGATTGGCTGTTGTCTCAACAATCGTCTGGAGATCTTTCCCTGCACAACCCGGAATAGCCGCAAGCAGAGATCGCATAGCAGTTTGTTTCGTGGCAGACGGATACTCAACAATCACAAAAGATTTTCCCAGCTTACGCAGGGGGATCGAGATCACATCGTCCCAAAGCTCGTCCATGTTCAGGAAATTGGCGAAATCATCGAACCTGCTGAATTTCTGGCGATGCTTTAGATTTTGCACATAGGCACTTCTGGCCCACTCTGCGGGTTGGCGCAAAAAGAAATAGTAACGACGGTCATACGACGCAAAGACGTTCTCCAGAACCTCAAGATTGGTCCAAAGATTTGGATATAGCTTCCGCTTGCCTCGCGCGCCCGGAATGGACCCGGAAAAATCCTCGCACGAAATGATACAATCTCCGTCAGCATCGGCGCAGAGGTCGGCGACGCTTTCCAGAGCTACCACAGCATCTTGGGTCCGGTCAGAATTCAGGAATTTTGCCGCCTTGGGAATGAGCGGGCTTTTAATGTTTGTCAGGCCAAAATCCGCACTCAAGACAGCCGCATTTTCACGCAGGGCGCGTTGAATGGCGGTAGAGCCAGTTTTGTGCGGCCCCAGATGAAAGTGTATTGTCTTTTTGGCCATCCACTCACCTGCTGCTATCTCAACGCCGCCAGCGCTATTTCGGAGATTGTTGCGCCAATGTCTTCAAACATTGGACAACTTTCAATGCTGTCGTGCTGGAAAGCAAAAGGTGTTGCAAATTGTTTTTGCCTGTGAAGCCACATCGCCATCATCACAGAGGAAACGTACTTAAGGAGAGCCAACAGGCTTAGAGGCTGAACAGGTCGTCCGTCACATCGACCGCTGCGACAGAGCGCAGTTCGATGATACTCTCTCCATCGACTTGCAGCTCGACTCCGTCATCCGTTGAAACAACGTCAATATCGTCAAACGCGATATTGAGGTCTGTCAGGTCAAGCAGGTCTTCAGACGTGTCGAAATCGAGGATTACATCCGAGCCACCATCGCTGCTGTAGACAAACGTGTCCTGACCTTCCCCGCCGCTCAGCGTATCGTTGCCCTGGCCACCATCAATCGTGTCATTCGCCGTGCCGCCATAAATGACGTCATCATCAGCACCTCCATCGACAGCCACTTCCGCAGCATAGGACAGCAATCTGTCGTTACCTGCGCCAAGTTCGACATTGGCGCTACCGAATTCGGCCAGAACGAAATCATTGCCGCTGCCGGTATCAACATCGGTTTCATCCCCCCCAAGAAAGCGAATAAAATCATCGCCACCGCCACTTTCTACAGAAGAGGTCGTGCTGTCCGTGACGATCGTATCGGCGTAGTCCGAGCCCACAAAATTTTCTACGTTCGAGAAACTATCAGTGTTTCCGCTACCATCTTCTTCGGCCATGCCATCACGCGCGTAGATACGCACACCGGCATCGCTTGATGCATAGTCCAGCGTATCTTCACCGGCACCACCATCAACCGTATCTGATCCTGCGCCGGTCACGAAATGATCATCGCCGTCGCCACCTTTGATAAGATCATCACCGGCGCCGCCTTCAAGGGTGTCATCGCCGTCGCCACCACCAAGTGTATCTGCGTCCGCTCCACCATTCAGCAGGTCATCGCCATCAAAACCTCTCAGTTTGTCCTGACCATCGAAACCCCATATCTCATCTGCATTGGCGCTGCCGTATAAGATATCATCGGTTGCGTTTTCATCGTCCCCAAACAGTTTTACCCCCGTGCCGGTGGTGATGACGATCTGAACAACCTCGTAAGCACCAAGGTTAAAGGTATGCTTACCGCTGTTGCTAATGGCATGGTCATTGATCGCAGTCATTTGCGCAACGGTACGGTAATCCGTTGCGTTAGAGCCTGCGGCCGTCCCCAAAACAGTGGCGTGTACATGTGAGCCAGCTTTCATGTAATGGCCAAAATCCACATCCAGATCGATATCCTGACCGACACCCGAAGCAAGGTAGATGACAGTCTTGTCCTCACCTTGGAAAACATATGAGCGTCCGATCCTGTCACCGTCAGCATCGAAAACGGCATCGTTTTGAATCGTATCCACCGCCTGGGTATCAACCAGTTCGCGTCGCATCATACGATAAAGATAGCCCGTTGCCGTCAGGTGGTCGTCACCCTCCTTGTTGCTCAACGCAGCCGGACCAGGCGCCTGTGCCGTCCAGATCGCGGACAGGTCCACACCTTGCTCCATCATGTTGGAAAACACGTTCAACAGTGCCACGTTACGCATTAACCCGGTGACCGATGTGTTATCTGGCCCATCACCACCGATATTCCATTCGGTAACCACAAGATCGAGCCCGTTCGCACCCGACGTATTCCAGTGCTGCTTTATGACATCCAAACGGTTGTGGACATTCCCACCAAGGATCAGCGGATTGCCTGAACTGGTGGACGCGTAGAAATGCGAAATCAGCCCGTCGACAGCATCCAGTTCTTCCTGGGTGAATTGCGCTGCAAGCTCCTGATCGTCTGCGATACCATTGTTATCATCATCCCCGCGTCCAGCCTGAATATAGACGCCCACATCTGACCAGGTGGGGTCTTCCTGAATGACCTCGTTGATCCAGACGCCCATCTGGCTTTGAAATTCACCAAATTCAGCAGCGCTCCAGTCAAATTTGGTCTGGTACCATTCATTCCCAATCTCGAAACCCTTGATCACAGCATCACCATAATCACCGGCAAGGACGGCCCGAACGAAAGACTTGATAATTGCCTCTGCCGCAGGATCTATCTGACGCGTTGCTTCGTCGAAATAGCGGTAAGTAGGCAGAACGATCACTGCCGCGGAACCAGACTGCTGTGCGAAATTCAGAAATTCCTGAATAGGGGTCACTGTTTTGTCCGACCGGCCGAATGTGCTGGGCTGGACCGTGGCCGTCGGATTTGCCAGATCGAAGAATTCCTCGGTGATGGTTCCGCCAGGATATCTGATCAGATCGATACCAACACGGTCAATCACCTGCGGAAATGTGCTGTCCGCCTCAACCCGGTCATGGTGAAACAAATAATTGGTTCCGAAATGATCGGCACCGATAACGGACCCGACCGAATTCCCACCTTGGAATTTATAGCTCGAACTAAGCGACATTTGTTACCCACCGATACAGGCGCCCCCGACGCCTTATGGCAGATACGCGGTTAATGATTTGCCAATTTCCGCTACGAAAGCGTCAAGCATTTTCACCGCATTTTATCTATGTTGCAGGCCCCACGACATTGATCTGGACAGAGCGGGGAAATTATCGCTACCTGAGTGAACCAGACCCGCACCGCATGTGCATTTTGACCGAAGAGATACTGATATGAATAAGGAAACTTCGGTGATCTGCGTACTGCATCCGGGAAAAACCGGTGGCACTTATCTTAAATCAGTAATCCGGCACAATAAGGGCAGATGGACCCGGCCAATCAAACTGTTGAGCCATCGCGAAACGGTCGCATCAACCGCCCAAGACTTCGGACCAGATCGCAAGCTGGCGTTTACTTTTCGCGATCCGTTTGACCGCTTCATATCTGCTTTTGAAAGCAGGCGCAGGCAGGGCCGGCCAACCTACAACAGGGTATGGTCCCCAGCCGAAGCGACGGCGTTCCTTTATTTCGATACTCCAAATGCGTTGGCTGAGGCGCTGGATGCGACCGATGAACGAACCAAGTCGGCGGCCTATTTCGCGTTCAATGCGATCATACATCTTCGGTCAGATTATGCGTTCCACTTTGAAAGTCTGCAAACGCTTGAGGAAGAGCGCGATAATATCCTGGCCTGCATAGATGTAAGTAATTTGGACAGCACCTTATCGGGTTTCCTGAACCACATCGGTATAGATACCGCTGAAATCCCCGAAAACGCCCGAAAACACGCAAATCCGGCAGCCGTCGAGGCGCTTTCGGACCGCGCCGCAACCAATCTTAGCCAGTATTGGGCCGTCGAGTTCGAATTCTATGCTGCTTTCAAGAAAATCGAAGCGCGTGGGAACCGATGATCAGGCCACAAATGCGTGGCTGCAAATGCCGCGAACCTATCCGAAATTTCGCAGGTTATCTGCGCCTACATACCCACAGCAATACTGACAGAGTCGAGCGAAAATCCATTTTTGGCTGAATGGCCAAAGACACCAGGGCGCACCCGGTTTGGTCTTCTGATGCTGCCCATTTCGGACCGAAGCTCAGCTCGTTTCGCTTCGTCTATTTCAATCCCGATATATGCCTCCGCCTCAAGAAAGAACTCGTCGTAGCTTTCGGCGGAAAACTTGATCGGCTGCTCGGAAAACGCCTCGTCACATAGTTGAAACTGCATCCTGTTAACGCTGCTGTTTCCTCCTCGTTGGAGAACGAAGTAGAGGCCACAGACCTCAAATCTCGTAAATTTCTTCATATCGACACTGCCCCAATAGTACCAAACGGGGAGAGTATCCGCGTACCAAGTTACGATGCGCTTTAACTAATCTGACTATATGACAAGCATTTTTCACAATTGCTTTTTATCTCACGCCAGCTACGCGCAGGAAAACAGGCAATCCTTGTCCGATTCAATCCCACCAAGTGTAATAGCACCGGCGCGACGCGAAACGGGATACGCAAAGCTTCATGCGCATCCCTGCTAGTGTTTAGAAATCAAGGTTTTCGACGCTAAGAGCGTTTTGCTGGATGAAGTCGCGACGCGGTTCCACCACGTCACCCATTAACTTGGTAAAGAGGTCATCCGCTTCAGCCACATCATCAATGCGAACCTGCAACAATGTCCGTGCCTCGGGGTCCAATGTGGTTTCCCACAACTGATCGGGGTTCATCTCGCCCAACCCCTTGTAACGTTGCAGCGAAAGGCCTTTTTCACCCTCTTTGAGGATCGCATCAAGCAGGTCGACCGGCCCGTGAATCAATTGCGACCGTTCCTTGCGTACCAATGAGGCAGGTAGCGTATAGACCTCACGCACTGATGCGGAAAGCTGCCCCAGCTTGCGGGCTTCGCCAGAGCGAAGCACCTGCCCGTCCAGCGTGCGCACTTCCTCAACACCGCGCAAACTGCGGCTGAGGCGAATGCCCTTGTCCTGTGTCGGACGCCCTTGCCAGCCGCGCTCGTATTCCAAAGCGATCTGATCCAACCGCTTGGCAATCGCATCGGCTACACCTTGCAAGTCCGCATCAACACGGCCCGAAACAAACGCCTCGGCGATTGCGGCCTGTTCTAATATGTGGCGTGGGTAATGGGTAGGAAAGGCCTCAAGAATACGCTTGATCTGCCGCGCTTCTTCGACAACCCGCACCAGATCCTGCCCTACGATTTCTTCGCCCGACCCAAGGCGCAGCACGGCATCTTCGGTGCCCTGGGCAATCAGGTAATCGTCCATTTCAGCCTGATCTTTCAGGTAGACCTCGGACTTGCCACGACTGACCTTATAGAGCGGCGGCTGAGCAATATAGAGGTACCCGCCGTCGATCAGTTCAGGCATCTGCCGGTAGAAAAACGTCAACAGCAGCGTCCGGATATGCGCGCCGTCCACGTCGGCATCGGTCATGATGACGATCTTATGGTAGCGGAGTTTCGAGATATCGAACTCGTCCCGCCCGATCCCGGTGCCAAGCGCCATGACCATATTGCCGATCTCCTGAGAGCCCAGCATCCGGTCGAAACGAGCACGCTCAACATTCAAAATCTTGCCCTTAAGGGGCAGGATCGCTTGCGTTTGTCGATCACGCCCCGTCTGCGCCGAACCACCGGCGCTATCGCCCTCGACCAGGAAAAGCTCAGTATTGGCCGGATCCTTGTCAGAGCAATCCTTGAGCTTGCTGCTAAGGAAGTTCATGTCCATCGGATTCTTGCGGCGCGTCAGATCACGTGCCTTGCGGGCAGCTTCGCGCGCCAAGGCCGCCTCGATGATCTTGCCGACGATCAATTTGGCTTCGTTTGGATTCTCTTCGAAAAATTCCGACAGTTTTTCATTCATCAGCCCTTCTACAGCGGGGCGCACTTCTGAACTGACAAGCTTGTCCTTGGTCTGGCTGGAGAATTTCGGATCCGGCACCTTGACCGACAGCACACAGGTCAGCCCTTCGCGCGCATCATCGCCGGTAAAGCTGACCTTCTCTTTCTTGGCGATACCGCTGGTCTGAGCGTAGTTGTTGATGGTTCGCGTCAGTGCCCCCCGGAACCCCGCCATATGGGTGCCGCCATCGCGCTGCGGGATGTTGTTCGTGAAGGGCAGCACAGTCTCATGGTAGCTGTCATTCCACCACATCGCCACTTCGACACCGATATCGTCCTTCTCGCCGGTGATAAAGATCGGCTCGGGCATCATCGGCGATTTGTGACGGTCCAGATACTTGACGAATTCCTTGACGCCACCCTCGTAATGCAGCTCGGTTTCCAGGGCTTCGGCAGGGCGTTCGTCGCGCAGCAGGATACGAACGCCGGAATTAAGAAACGCGAGCTCACGCAGGCGTTTCTCCAGTGTTTCATAGCTGTATTCGAGATTTGAAAAGGTGGTTGTAGAGGCCAAAAACCGAACTTCCGTGCCTTTGCGTCCGTTGGCATCGCCTACGACCTTGAGGTGATCAGCCGTAAACCCACCCTCAAACCGGGCGATATGTTCCTTGCCGTTTCTCCAGATGCGCAGCTCCAGCCAATCGGACAGGGCGTTTACCACCGACACGCCGACGCCGTGCAGACCCCCGGAAACCTTGTAGGAATTGCTGTCGAACTTACCGCCGGCATGAAGCTGGGTCATGATAACTTCGGCCGCCGAGACGCCTTCTTCTTCGTGGATTTCCACAGGAATGCCGCGGCCGTTATCGCTGACGGAAACGCTGGAATCCGCGTGAATTGTGACGGTGACGCGGTCGGCGTGGCCGGCGAGGGCCTCATCGATACCGTTATCGACGACCTCGTAAACCATATGATGCAGGCCCGAACCATCATCGGTGTCACCGATATACATACCGGGGCGTTTTCGGACTGCTTCTAAGCCTTTGAGAACCTTGATAGAATCGGCACCATATTCTTCGGGCGCCACGGCGGGTTCGGACATGCGAATTTCCCTTGGTTATTTTACGATTTTATACGATTTTCCGGCGGGATTGTCACGTGCGGACCACAATATTTTGTGGTTTTCGTGGCCGACGGGACAACGCGCGGAAACCTCGAAAACTCGGCGGCCATGTTGCAACTGTGTAAACTGTGTACGCGGATTGTGTACACATCTGCGTAACGCGCTTTCTGGTCACTTATCCTTGCGTGACAGACGACACGCCATCCGTTTCGGTCACCTCGACATATTGCGCGCGACCCCCCAGTTCCGCGAAAAGCTCGGCGCCGGTGCCGGTCATCCAGGCTTGTGCCTTGAGCCCGCAGATTTCATCGTAGAGCGCCGCGCGGCGGGTGGCGTCAAGATGGGCGGCGACCTCATCCAGCAGCAGCAGAGGCGGCGCGCCGAAATCATCCGCCAGCGCGCGGGCATTGGCGAGAATCAGAGACACCAGAAGCGCCTTTTGTTCACCGGTAGAGCAATCCCGCGCAGGCACGCCCTTGGCGGCGTAGACACCGTAGAGATCGGCACGGTGGGGCCCGACCAGCGTGCGCCCCGCGGCCAGATCACGAAACCGGCTTTCGTGCAGCGCATCGCGAAGATCGGGGACCGTCTGAGGCATTGCGCCCTCGGTCTGGGTCAATTCAAGCTCGGCAGTGGGAAAGGCGGTCTGAGCCTGCGCCTGCGCGTCGGCGATCTGGGCCAGCGCGGCAAGACGGTTCTGATGGATGTCAATCCCCGCCTCGGCCATCTGCCGTTCGACGGCGACGTACCAATGCCCGTCGCGCACCTGATCCTTGAGCAGCCGGTTACGTTCACGCATGGCCTTGTCATAGGCCAGCGACACCTCGGCATGGGTGGGAAAGAAACTGAGCGTCATGCGATCAAGAAACCGCCGGCGCCCCTCGGCCCCCTCGATCCAGAGCCTGTCCATCGCCGGGATCAGCCAAAGCACGCGGGCGATCCGGCCCAGTGCAGTCTGCGCCGCGGTCTTACCGTCAATCCGGGTCTGGCGCGCGGCCCCTTCCTCGGAAAAAAGCTCGACCTCGTGCATCTGGTGCAGGGAATGCAGAATGCCGGTGAGCTTCCACCCCAGCACCTCGGGGCGACGGGCCATGTCCTGCGCCGAGGCCCGCCGAAGCCCCCGGCCCGGAGAAAAGAGCGACACAGCTTCGATGATATTGGTCTTGCCCGCACCGTTGAGGCCATGAATCGCAAGCGGCCGTGCATCCAGTTCCAGCACCGCGGATTTATGCGACCGGAAATGCGACAGCGAGAGCCTGGAGAGGTGAAGCGACATTCAAATTGAGTAGCCCGAGACCGGAAGGCTTACCAGAGGCAAAAATTTCACCGCCCCGAGAAGAACCCGGCAAAGGCAAAACGCGGGCACCGTGCAGCATAAAGATTTGGTTATCGCGTTTTCCTGCGGCTATGAGCCTATATTGCCGAGTGCTGCAAAACGTATGAATGCCGAGTTTTCCCTCTGGCACGAGAGCTGTGAGAACAAGGATTTATACGTTGAAAAAGCAAGCCAGTATGCGTGTTCCTGCCAAACGCGATTCAGTCAAAAATACGATACCTTTAGTCGCGACCAAGTTATGTATCTGTCATCTCGAACAACGATTTTCCGCTTTCTAGGCCAGGCAAAAATGATGCCTCTCATGCGATTGGTGCGCACAACTGGCCGGTGTCAGATGAATGCCTGCTGGACAGGGTTAGGCATTTTTCGGGGCAAGCGTCGAAAAATCTGAACGCGGCTTTTCAGTGAGCGTTTTTAGGGTCCGCGCCATCCACAGATCAAACGGTAACTCAAGGATCGCTCTAGAAATCAACCTCGACGCCGGGCAGGTCCAGCGATTTGATCAGTTCGCGCAGTTCCTGACGGGCGGCGACGTTCGAGATGTTCAGGCCTTTGACGCCGATATCCTTCAGGTCCAGCAGCGTCAGACCGCGCGGAAACAGCTCTCGGAAGATCACCCGTTCGTTGAAGCCCGGCGCGGTGCGAAAGCCTATACGTCTGGCCAGGTTTTCGATTGCCTCGCCCATCTTCTGCTTGTTGACCATCTGCTGAGCACCCATCCGGTTGCGCACCACGATCCAGTCGATCGGTTTCAGCCCGGCTTGTGCCCGTAGCTGGCGGGCGTTCCAGACCATCTCGGAATAGACCGAAGGCCCCAGGATCTTGCGCCCGTCCACATCGACATGGGCCAGCAGGTCAAAGTCGATGAAACTGTCATTGAGCGGCGTGATCAGCGTATCGGCCAGCGAATGCGCCACCTGGCTCAGACGGGTATGGGAGCCCGGGCAGTCAATGATGATGAAATCGCTGTCGGCTTCAAGTTCGGCCACCGCCGCCGACAACCGCCGGTCATAGACATTCTCACCCGGTTGCAGCACCGCCGGGTCGATCTCGGGCAGGTCGTGGTAATGCGGACCCGGCAGATCAAGGCCCGCCTTTTCCATGAAGCGGGCGCGGTTGGCAGTGTAACGGCCAAAGGTCTTTTGCCGCAGGTCCAGATCAAGCGCGCTGACCTTGTGACCCATCCGCGCCAGGGCTGTCGCGACATGCATCGAGACGGTGGATTTGCCTGCCCCGCCCTTTTCGTTGCCGACGACAATGATATGCGCCATGTCCTGTTCCCCTCGACCCGCGCGATTTCGCTCACGCGTTTTGCGGCACATTATCGGCGGTTACGGCAATTGGGAAGAGATGACGCGGCTGGAAACGGCATTTCCGAACCGGTAATTTTCAGTTTATGCTCGATTGCAACGCGTTCTCGTAGGCACGCCGCCGCAGGGTGGTTCACCGCGCGCGGTTTGCAGTTGTAAACCAGCGGTGCAGACGCCAGGAGAGGCCGGGTTCAATGCGCGAAAGGGCGGGATGATGAAAGTTGTGGTGATGGGTGCGGGTGTAATCGGCGTGACCACCGCCTATTACCTGGCCAGGCAAGGCGCCGAGGTGATGGTGCTGGATCGGCAGACCGGCCCGGGTCAGGAAACCAGCTATGCCAACGCCGGGGAGCTATCCTATGGCATGACGTCGCCCTGGGCGGCACCCGGCATTCCGGTGAAGGCGATCAAGTGGCTGTTCATGAAGCGCCGCCCGCTGTTCATCTGGCCGCTGATCAGCCCGACCATGTGGATGTGGTCGATCCAGATGATCCGCAACTGCAATGCCGAGAGCTACGCGGTCAACAAATCCCGCATGGTTCGGATTTCGAATTACAGCCGCGACGTGATGCCCGATCTGATCGACGAGACCGGGATCGAATATGATGGCCGCGCACAGGGCACGCTGCAACTGTTTCGGACGCAAAAGCAGTTGAAAGGCTCGCGCGCGGATCAGGAGATCCTGGCAGAATTCAACAGCCCGTTCGAAGAGCTGGATCGTGACGGCTGCATTGCGGCGGAACCGGCGCTGGCCAACGTGCGCGACAAATTCGTGGGCGGGTTGCGCCTGACGGCGGATCGCACCGGCGATTGTCGGCTGTTCACCATTGCTTTGGCCGAAAAGGCCGCCGAGCTGGGTGTGCAGTTTCAATACGGGCAGTCCATTCGCGGCATCGCCGTCGAAAATGGCCGCGTAGCGGGCGTGGATACCGAGATGGCGGGCCGCATCACCGGTGACAGATATGTCTGTGCCCTTGGCAGCTATGCGCCCCGCATCCTCAAACCCATCGGTCTGAAACTGCCGGTCTATCCGGTCAAGGGCTATTCGGTCACGCTGCCGGTCACCGACGATGCCAAGGCCCCGCAATCGACCCTGATGGATGAAACCCACAAGGTGGCGATCACCCGTCTGGGCGACCGGATCCGGGTGGCGGGCACCGCCGAGATCGCCGGCTATTCCAACCGGCTGGGGCCGCATGCAACCGATACGGTGAAACACGTGATTGGCGATCTTTTTCCCGGTGGCGGCGATCTGAGCCAGGCCGAAGGCTGGACCGGTCTCAGGCCGATGACACCCGATGGCACGCCCATTCTGGGACCGACGAAATATGACAATCTTTTCCTGAATACCGGCCACGGCACGCTGGGCTGGACCATGGCCTGCGGATCAGGCCGGGCCGTGGCGGATGTGGTGCTGGAACGTGAGCCGGATATCTCTTTTGACGGGCTGACGGCCGCGAGATACGCCAGCTAACACCGCTTCACAGCTCGGTTCGGGCATAAAACCATTTCCGGCCTTAAGGAGTGCCGCCACGCCGGGCAGCGGTTGGCGCACCATTGATCCGACCGAAATTTGCGACACCACACGCGGTCGGGCACGGGCCCTCTGCCGGGCCAGACCCGCAGGGTGGCTTTGCCCTGCTCATAGCCTCTCGGGGAACATTCATAAATTGGGTTTTTCTGATCGCTGATACGCGCCGCCCTGGCGGTATTTGCCCGGCAAGGCGTTTATGCATATTCTCGCGCCATTAGCCGAAGTCGAATTTACAATGAACAAGGAGCTTTTCCCGTGACCTATCAGGACATGCTGAATGCCATTCTTCTGGAATCCGAGACCGAACGCCGCCGCCTGATCCGCGACCATTGGCGCGATGCGTTCTCGGACGGGTTCATCGCCTATGTCCAAAGCCAGATCGACGCGGCCGAGGCGTTTGTGAATGGTGAAAAACGCGGGCTGGCTGCGTGGCTACCGGACATCATGCAGGATGTGGCCATGGCCGGGAACAAGCTATACTTGGGTCAGCTGGTCACGGTCTGGGACAGCATGAAAACGGTCTATGCCCAGCTTGCCACCGCCAGCAAGGCGGAGGGCAGCCCAACCGGCATTGCCGCCACCGCCAAAAGCAATGGCACCATGCCACGGGGGGCCACGATTTCGATGGCCACCAGCTGCTCGCGCTGTGGGGCCGCGTCGGATGGCGGGCTGTGTACGGCGTGCTCGGATCACGAAGATTTCGTCGAAGCTGATCGATTGGAATATGAGCGCCTGCAATACGAACAGCAGGAGTACGAAAACCAGCTGAACGATCAGGACTATTTCCAGCAGCAGGCCGATACCTACCAGGCCGATACGAGCTATTACGACAGGCAGATGGATTTCAACGAGAACAACTAGCGCGCCCAGAGGTGTTTTTCAGGCGGAAATGCGCAATTTGCTGCCGAATTCCCCTCTGATTTCGCTTGGGCGACGCGCTGTTATTGCATAACATTGCCGCAGACCCGACCTAACGGGCGTGAATAACGAGGCGAAAATTATGACATACACAAAGAAACCCATCCTGCTTCTGGCGGGCGCATCCCTGTTGATGGCCACGGCCTGTACCGATCCCGGCTATGTTGGCGGCGGCGGTGGCGGCGCGCCGAACAATGCCCAGAAAACCAAGACAGGCGCCCTGATCGGCGGTCTGGTCGGTGCCGGTGTTGGCGCAGCGGTCAGCGACAAGAAGGGCAAGGGCGCCCTGATCGGTGGCCTTGCAGGAGCGGGCATCGGGGCGGGCATCGGCTATTCGCTGGACAAGCAGGAGGCCGAGCTGCGCCAGCAGTTGGAAAATGAGGATATCCGGATCACCAATACCGGCGATCGCCTGATCCTGACCATGCCGCAGGACATCCTGTTTGCCACCGATAGTGCGCGGGTGAATGGCGGTCTGCGCAGCGATCTGCTGAAAGTGGCGAACAGCCTGCAGCAATACCCGCAATCGACCGTGCAGGTCGTGGGCCATACCGATAATACCGGAGCCGCAGCCTATAACCAGGATCTGTCGGTGCGGCGGGCCAACTCGGTCGCCGATGTGCTGCTGGACGGCGGCGTGGCATTCAACCGCATCAACGCATTCGGCCGCGGCGAAGATCAGCCCATCGCGTCGAACCTGACCGAAGCCGGCAAGGCGCAGAACCGCCGGGTCGAGATCGTGATCCTGCCGACCTCGTGACCGCGCGCTGAAATCAGCAAGAACCCCGGCGGGCCTGACCTGACCGGGGTTTTTCTTTGACTGGCGTTGATCTGATTGAGTGCGCGGACGCGCACGCCTGATCTCTCGTCGTCGGCCTCCGGCCTTCTCCTCGGGCCGCCTGCCGCAGCGTTGGTAATCCGGGCTGGACCCGGCGGCGCGGGACGGTAATGTGGCGATAAGGCACGGAAGGGACAGCGATGCATTCTTTGATCACGCAGGCGCATATCGAGGATTTTCAACGCGATGGGGTCGTGCTGATCCGCGGGCTTTTCGCCGATCATGTCGAGAGCCTGCGCGCCGGTATCGAGCGCAACATGGCCGAACCCGGACCCTATGCAGCGGAGAACCTGAAGAGCCACGAAACCGGGCGGTTTTTCGACGATTACTGCAACTGGCAGCGCATTCCCGAGTTTCGCGAGGTGATCGAAACCTCGCCCGCCGCACAGGTCGGGGCCGAACTGATGCAATCCGAGTCCGCGCAGATGTTCCACGACCATGTGCTGGTGAAAGAACCCGGGACGTCGAAACCGACGCCGTGGCATCAGGACGGACCTTACTATTTTGTAGACGGGCGGCAGACGGTCAGTTTCTGGTCACCGCTGGACCCAGTGCGCGATGCCTCGCTGCGCTGCGTCGCGGGCTCGCATCTTTGGGAAAAGCCCGTGCTGCCGACACGCTGGCTGAGCGAGGATGATTTCTATCCCGACGCGGATACCTATATGCCTGTCCCCGACCCGGATGCCGACGGGATGCGGATCACCGAATGGGCGATGGAACCGGGCGATGCGGTGGCGTTCAACTATGGCATACTGCATGGTGCGCGCGGCAATGAGACAGGCCAGCGCCGCCGCGCCTTTTCGCTTAGGCTGGTGGGGGATGACGCTCGCTATACCGAGCGTCCCGGGCCGACATCGCCGCCCTTTCCCGGACATGGCATGACCCAGGGTGAGAGGCTGCGCGCGGACTGGTTCCCGCAGCTTTGGCCGCGCCCTTAAGACGTCACCAGATCGTAATGCTTGATGTTGCGCGCCTGCACCATCACCGCCTCTTCGGGCAATATGTGCGGGTTGGCGTAATCCTCGCCAACAAATGCTTTCAGCGCCTCAAGACTGTCCCAGATCATGACCATGCAGAACTCGTTCGGGGTTTCGGGGCGGGCAGCACCAAAGGTGACACTGTGCAGCCCCTCGGTGCGCTGCATCAACGGGATCGCGGTGCCGTGGAAAAAGCTCGCAAACTCAGCTTCCTTGCCCGGATGGGTGGTGACCTGGAATACGCGTATGATCATGGCGCCCTCCTGTTTCTGGGCCATACTATAGCACGAAACCGTCCTTTCCGGCGCCGGGGTAGAGATAACCTGACTTGATTTCGCCCGGCCCAACGGGTCAGATTGCGCAAAAACAAGACACCCCAGGGACGGACGGGACAAATTTCATGCGCCTATTGGCTTATCTGGTCGCGTATCTGATCATCGGGTTCGCGCGTTTCATCACCGCCGTGCGCGCCAACTGGCGGGACGAGGCGCCGCGGGACGCGCAGACAATCTATTTCGCCAATCACACCAGCAATGGCGATTTCATCCTGATCTGGGCGGTGCTGCCGCCGCGGCTGCGCTGGAAAACCCGGCCCGTGGCCGCCGCCGATTACTGGCTGACCTCACCCATTCGCAGCTATATCGGCCGACAGGTAATCAACGCCGTGCTGATCGACCGCCGCCCCGAAGCGCGCACGCTTGACCCTGTGGACCAGATGGCCGAGGCGCTGGATGGCGGCGCCAGCCTGATCATCTTTCCCGAAGGCCGCCGCAACGACACCGGCGAGACGCTTTTGCCGTTCAAGACCGGCATCTACCATGTCGCCAAAAAACGGCCCGATGTGCGCTTCGTACCGGTCTGGATCGAAAACCTGAACCGTGCCCTGCCGCGTGGAGAGGTCATTCCGATCCCCTATATCTGCACCTGCACGTTCGGGGCCGCGATGCAGCTGCGGGATGGTGAAACCAAGGAACAGTTCCTGACCCGGGCACAGGACGCGGTGCTGGCGCTGGCCCCCGGCAATGGGGAGACCTCCGATGGATCGTGAAACTCTGATGACCCTGATGCTGGGCGTCTTCCTGGTGCTGGCGGTGGCAACGCTGACCGGCGGCTTCCTGTCCATGCGGGTAACGGACGGCCCCAACCGGTCGGTCGTCGAAAACCTCAATGCGCGGATCTGGGCGTGGTGGGTGATGGTGATCCTGCTGGGGCTGTCGTTCCTCTGGGGGCGCACCGGGGTGACACTGCTCTTCGCGGTCTGTTCATTCAACGCCCTGCGCGAGTTCATCACGCTGACCAACGCGCGCCGCGCCGATCACTGGATGCTGGCGGCGGTGTTCTTCGTGGTGCTGCCGCTGCAATATTACCTCGTCTACACTGACTGGTACGGGTTCTACACCGTGCTGGTGCCGGTCTATGTCTTCCTGCTGATGCCGGTGATCTCGGCGCTCAGGGGCGTGGTCAAGGATTTCCTGATCCGCGTGGCCGAGGTGCAATGGGCCGCCATGGTCACGATCTATTTCGTCAGCCACGTGCCTGCCCTGCTCAGCCTCAATATCCCCGGTTTCGAGGATCAGAACATCCAGTTGGTCGCCTTCCTGATCATCGTGGTGCAGGCCAGTGACGTGCTGCAATATGTCTGGGGCAAACTGATCGGCCGCACCAAAATCGCACCGTCGCTGTCACCGTCGAAGACCGTCGAAGGTTTCGTGGGCGGTGTGGCCAGCGCCACGCTGCTGGGGGCGTGTCTTTACTGGGTGACGCCCTTCACCTTCTTTCAGGCCGGGGTGATGTCGCTGATCATCGCGCTGATGGGGTTCTTTGGCGGGCTGGTGATGTCGGCGATCAAGCGCGACCGTGGGGTCAAGGACTGGGGCGACGTGATCATGGGCCATGGCGGCTTCATCGATCGGCTGGATTCAGTGATTTTCGCCGCCCCGATCTTCTTTCACCTGACCCGCTACTGGTGGCACGTTTGATTGCCCGCCTGGCGCAGAATACGGGCGTGCATGTGGCGGTCGGGTTCCTGGCGATGGGCAGCTGGGCCGTTTATGCCAACAGCGCGCATCCGATGCCGAAACCGCTGCTGGCGGGGCTGGTGCAGGGCGCGCTTTCGGGGGCCATCACCTATGCGCTGAAGCGCAGCCTTGACGGGCTGAGGGCCCGCATGGCGCGGGGCTTGGGCTGGTGGCTGCCACCCCTGATCGCGCTTGCCCTGTCACTATGCCTGCTGGTTGGCGCGCATTTTCTGGCCGGCACGCCCGAGATTGCCCGCACCATCAGCGTGCCCTATTCGGTCGCCTGTCTCTACGCGGTCACCTACAATTTCCTGATGTGGAGGAGAGACGCCAAATGACCGACCGCCGCCCCATCGCCAGCCGCGAAACCGGCTGGGCCCGTGGCCTGACCCGCGCGCTGGCCAGGACATCCGTGACGCCCAACCAGATCTCCATCGCCAGCATGGGCTTTGCCGCGCTGGCGGGGGTGGGTTTTTATCTCGGCGTCGGAGCTGAGGGCTGGGCCCGCGTGGTCCTGCTTCTGCTGGCCGCCCTTTGCTGCCAGCTTCGGCTGATCTGCAACCTGATGGACGGGTTGGTCGCGGTCGAGGCGGGCAAGGGCACGCCCGATGGCGCCTTTTGGAACGAAGCGCCGGACAGGGTGTCCGACATCCTGATCCTGACCGGCATCGGCTATGGCATCGGGTTGCCCGGTCTGGGTTGGGCCGCGTCCGCACTGGCCGTGAGCACCGCCTATATCCGCGAACTGGGCCGCGCCGCGACCGGAGAGAATGATTTCTGCGGCCCGATGGCAAAACCGCATCGCATGGCCGTGATCACCCTTGCTGCCGTATTGGCCGCGTTCTGGACGGTCGCACCGGTCCTGCAAGGCGCGCTATGGGTCGTTGCCATCGGTGCAGCCGCAACCGCCTTGCGCCGAAGCTACCGGATGATCGACCGTCTGAAGGCAGAGTAACCATCGCTGGGCGGACTGGCGTCAAACCTCTGAGCACGGAACGAGTGCCAGATCATTGAGGTGACAAGCAGGAACACGCGGTTTGATATTTGGACAAGAGCCCCGATAGGACAGCAACCGACCTTGAGGAGGTTGACAACGGGATTTCGTCGCGAAAGCACTCACCGGGGGCAAGCTGTATCAATCAGCAAAATGCACACAAGGCGATCTGCTGCAGCTGGAACTTTCCGAAATCAGTAGACACGTTCATAAGCCGCGCAGCGTGCGCTGGTGTCTTTGTCTTTCAGAAACGCAATCTCACCCCGTTTATGGGCGGTGTAGACGGCTGGGAAAGCAGCGGGAAACCAGCCGCAGACGGTTTTGTTTTCCTCAAACCGGCGGAGCGCCTCTTCGAGCGTTTCGGGCAGGCGGACATACCCGCGCACCGACAGCTCATTGGCGGACAATACCGACAGATCTTCTTCGGTGACGTTTGGGGCGGGCAAGCCATCTTCGATCCCCTGCGCCCCGGCGTGAACAATTGCGGCAAGCGCCAGATAGGGCGAGGCGGCGGCATCTGCGGCGCGGTATTCAAAATTGTACTGGCGCGCGATGCTGGACGGATCTGTCGCCGTCACCGGACAGATGCGCACCGAAGCTTCACGGTCTCTGAATCCAAGGTTATTGTAGGCCGCAGACCAGCGATGTGGGGTCAGCCGCAGATACGAAACATCAGACGGGGCCGTCAGGGCGATGATGCTTTCGAGATATTTCAGCACGCCGGCAATAAACGAACCGGTGACCTTTGACATGCCCGCAACGCCGCTTTCATCGTAGGTTGCGGGGGCGCCGTTTTCGTCCAGAAAGCTGATATGGATATGCACCCCGTTGCCGACACCGTCGGGATCGCGGATGGGGGTGAATGTCACCTGTTCATCCAGGCGTTTTGCGGTCATGCGCGTGACCTCACGCAGCACCGTGGCCTGATCGGCCGAACGGTGATCCTGGGCGGGTCCATTGGTAACCTCGTATTGGTTGGCGCCATATTCCTTCATGAAGGTGTCGGGGACCAGCCCGGCCTGGTCCAGTGCCGCCATTAGCGCTTCGCCAAATGGGCGGCGCTCGGCGAACCCGCTGAGGGTGTAGGCCTCACCTGGTTGTTCACCGCCGGTCTTGAACTGAAACTCATGCTCGAAGGCGGACATAAGACTGACGCCACCTGCGGATTTCAGTCTATCCAGTGCTGCTTTCAAGAGAGAACGCGAGCAGAAATCCCACGGCCTGCCGTCAAGATCGGTGATGTCACCCAGCATGAATTGCTCAACCGCACCACCGTCTTGGAAATCCAGCACCACATTCGTATATTCATCCGGGATCAGCAGCAGATCGCCAAGTGCACCAAAGGGGCTGTCGGCGATTGCATCAAAGCAGGTGATCATCACATTCGTCGGCGTCCAGCCAACCCCCCGTTTCAGGCGTTTTTCCAGATCAGACGCAGGAAAAGCCTTGCCACGAACCTTACCGGCAAGGTCCGACGTGGCCGCAAAAATCATTGGAGTCTTAATCATCGTCATGCTCTCCAAAATCCAACCGCACTGAATCCCATTCTTCGATGCGGGTTTTTGTATGGTCCCAGTTTTCCTCGGCGATGCGGGTCACAAGTGCCTCGACCAATGCCAGCGCCCCGGTATAGCTGTCCCACAGGGTGCCGCTGTCAATCGGCACGGCCAGAACTTCGCTGGCGCGTCCCGAAATCGGCGACAGCCATTCATCCGTCAGCAGGATCACCTGCACATTGCGTTTATCAATTGCCTTCTGGGCAAGGGCAGACAGGCTGTTTTGATAGCGTCGAAAATCAAAGATGAATAATACGTCGCGCGGGCGCATCCTCAGCAAATACTCCGGCCAGACCTCGGGGTCCGAGGGCAGGTGAAACACTTTGGCGCGGATCTGGCGCAGGTGCAGCGACAGGTATTGGGCCAGAGTGTCACTCATCCTGCCGCCAATCACATAAATGCTGCGTCGCTCATCCGCCAACATAGCGGAAATGCGCCCAAACTGGGCCTCGGACACGGCCTTGGTCGCGTCTTTCACCACGGCCCCGGCGCGCTCAAGGAAACTTTCGAGGAAAGCACCGTGGATGGGGGCACTGACGGCTTGCAGCTCTACCGGCGAGCGCTGGCCCTGTTTCAATTCTCCGATCAAATGGCGTTGAAAATCCTGAAATCCCTGAAATCCCAGTTTGGTGACAAAACGCGAAATACTGGGCGGCGAGGTGTTGGTGGCCCGGGCAAGCTCCTGGATCGGCTCTAACCCGGCAAACGGATAGTCCAGCAACAGCGCCGTCGACAGCTTGCGCTCGGTCGATGTCAGGTCGTCCGACAATTGTTCTATGCGTTCACGAACTTGCATTCTGCCTCCTGCCCGACAATGGAACCACTATGAAAAGAATTTGTCAATTAATGCAACACAGTTGACTTTGAAAAATATAGATCACTATGGTATCTCAACAGATCTTTGAGATTCTACATGATTACATCACCGCGCAAACACATCATTGTCTCGGTCACGGCTATCGTTCTGGCGGTTGTCGTGGCAGCGGTTCTGGCGACGGTACTGGGCACGGCAAGTGAACGGGTTCTGACTGTGTTCTTCATCTCGTTGATCGCGGTGGTCGGCATGGGGGTCTATAGCGGAAATTCCGGGATTTTGACGTTTGGGCACCTGTCGTTCATGGCCATCGGGGCCTATGCGGCATCTCTGCTGACCCTTCCGGCACAGCTCAAGATCGCGACCCTGCCAAAGCTGCCCGAATGGTTGGCGACAACGGAAATGGGCCTGTTACCGGCAACCTTGATCGCCGTGCTTTTGACCTGCGCGGTTGCCCTGCTGATAGGCCTGGCGATTGGCAAGCTTGAAGGGTCGGCGGCCGTGATCTCGACCCTGGGGCTGTTGATCATCGTGCACGGCATCGCCATTGGCTGGCGCGATGTGACACGCGGATCGCAGACCTTCTTTGGCATCCCGCGCGAGGCCTCGCTTTGGGTGGCCGCAATCGGTGTCATCATCGCGCTGATAGTTGCCCGGCTTTATCGCGATTCCATTTCAGGACTGCGCCTGCGGGCGGGTCGTGAAAACGCCATTGCCGCCAGTGCGGTGGGTGTCCGTATCCGGCGCGAACGGCTGATCTCGTTTGTTCTCAGTGCCGCCCTGATGGCCCTGTCCGGTGCATTGATCGCACATTTCCTGGGCGCCATCAGCCCCAAGAAATTCTACTTCACCGACACTTTTTTGCTGCTTGCCATGCTGATCGTCGGCGGCATGACAACGGTGACCGGCGCCATAACCGGTGCGGTGACCATCACCATCGTGATCGAGGTTTTGCGCCGCTTCGAAGGTGGCTTCACGCTGGCAGGCTGGGACATGCCTGCGATTTTTGGCACCACCCAGATCGGCATCGGGTTGATCATCCTCTTTGCCATGTTCCGCAAACCCGACGGGTTGGCGGGCCTCAAGGAATGGGAAGAACGCCTGTTTCCCGGCAGACCCGGTACCAAAGCCGCACCTGACATCGCTCAAAGCGCAAAGGCCGAGCCCCTGACCGCCACGGGCATGACCATGCAATTTGGCGGATTGGTTGCGGTGAATGATGTCGCCCTCACCCTGAACCCGGGTGAAATTACCGGGCTGATCGGGCCAAACGGATCGGGCAAGACAACCCTGATGAACATGTTGTCAGGCGTATTGGTGCCCACCAAAGGCAGGTTCTACCAGGGCACCACAGAACTGTCGGGCCTGGTATCGCACGAGATCGCAAACCGCGGAATTGCACGGACATTCCAGAACATCCGCCTGTTTGACACCCTGAGCGTCTATCAAAACGTGTTGGTCGCGGCCTTGTCGACAAACGGGGGCAAGAATGCCCACGGCCGTGCCCAGGCCGCGCTGACGCGGATGGGCGTTGCGGATCACGCGGACGAGGACGCCGGAACACTGTCTTACGGCGATCAACGCCGGGTCGAGATTGCCCGCGCCCTGGCCTGCCAGCCATCGCTGTTGTTCCTGGATGAACCGGCCGCAGGCATGAACCGCGATGAAACCGATAACCTGACCGAAACCCTGCGCGCCCTGACCCGTGATCTGGGGCTGGGGATTTTACTGGTCGATCATGACCTGAAGCTGATCAACCAGCTTTGCGATCGCATCGCAGTGCTGAACGAGGGCCATCTGATCGCCGAAGGCACCCCACAAGACATCCGAAATAACCCTGTCGTGATTGAGGCCTATCTTGGCCCCAACCGACAAGACTGACCAAAACCAACAGGAGGAAGATAAATGAAAAAGACATTACTTGCATCAACCATGGTGGTCGCAGCCGCACTTGCCGGGCCTGTCTCCGCCGAAGCTTTGAAAATTGGCCTTGCGACCGCGCAAACCGGCGGGCTTGCCGGCTATGATGGCCCGGTAATCGAAGGTCTGCACATCGCAGTGGACGAGATCAACGCGGCGGGCGGCATCAATGGCAAAATCATGATCGAGCTGATTGAAAAAGATGTCCGCTCGGACGCGGCGCAAACCGCGATTGCGGTGCAGGAACTGGCGGATGAAGGCGTGTCCGTTCTGGTTCTGCCCTGTGACGCCGACCCGTCACTGGCGGCAATCGGCACGGTGACCACTGCGCAAATCCCAGCGATATCAACCTGTGCCTCGTCCCCTACCTTGCCAATGATTGGTGGGGATTACATGTTCGCCAACTTCCCCGGCGATAACGTGCAGGCCACGGTCAGCGCCGAATGGGCCTGGGCACAAGGCCATAAATCAGCCTACATCATCTACTCGCCCGACACCCAGTATACCACCATGCCGCTCTACTTTGCGGATGTGTTCAGCGCGCTGGGCGGCACCATGATGGGGCAAGATACCCATACCATCGGTCAACAGGATTTCTCGGCGATTGCCACCCGCATTGCCGCGCTTAATCCGCAACCTGATGTGATCATGACCTCGTCCTATGAGCCTGATTTCCCCTCAATGCTCAAAGCCTTGCGCGCCGCCGGTGTCACGGCCCAGGTGATCGGGTCAGACGGTATCGACAGCCCGACCACCTTCTCACTCGGTGATGTGGGTGAAGGCGTCGTGTTTTCCACCGCCGGTCACGCCACCGAAGGAAGCCCGCTGGCTGACTTCAATGCCAAATACGAGGCTGTCACCGGGAACGCGTCTGAGACCGTGTTCAACGCGGTTGGGTATGATCTGGTTGTCGTCGTCGCCGAGGCGGTCAAGGCCGCAGGAGGTTCGACCGACCCGGTCGCCATTCGCGATGCGATGGCCGAACTTGAAAACGTGCGCGGAGCAACCAGCCTGATCACCTATAAAGGCACCAATGGCATGCCTGTGCGCGAGGTCACGCTGATCCGGGTCAAGAACGGTGCGCGCGAATTGGTCGGACAGCCCAGCCCAACGGCTTCGCTGATCCCGCCCGCCCGCATGCAATAAGGCTCTCCCCCATGGCATCGCTTCTTTCAGTCCAGTCGCTTGCGGTCAGTTATGGCCCGATCGAAGCGGTGCGCGGGGTCGATTTCGACATCCAGAAAGGCGAGATCGTCGCCTTTCTGGGCGCCAACGGGGCCGGAAAATCCTCGACCCTGAATGCGCTGGTGGGCCTGGTGCCGGTCGCCAGCGGCACGGTGTCCTTCAAGGGCGAAGATATCACTGATTGGGCACCGGAAAACCTGGCCCCGGCAGGATTGACCTTGTCGCCTGAGGGACGGCGGGTCTTTGGCGCGTTGAGTGTTGCGGAAAACCTGCGCATGGGCGCCTTTTCAATCAAGGACAAGGTGGCATTGGAGGCCGCATGGGAGCGGGTCTATACCTTGTTTCCCATCCTTCACGAACGCCGCGATCAGTTCGCCGGAACCCTGTCGGGTGGTCAGCAACAGATGCTGGCGGTCGGACGGGCCTTGATGAGCAATCCCAGCCTCTTGTTGCTGGATGAGCCGTCGCTGGGTCTGGCCCCCAAGATCGTCGGTCAAATCTTTGATCTTATCGCGCTGTTGCGCGACCAAGGGGTGACGCTCGCGCTGGTCGAACAAAATGTCTCAATGGCGTTGGAAATTGCCGACCGGGGCTATGTGCTTGCCAGCGGCAAGATAGTGGCCTCAGGCCCAGCCGCCGAACTGGCCCGGTCAGAGGCATTGAAATCAGCCTATCTGGGGGGCGAATAGTGGATTTGCTATTACAACAAACCGTCAATGCCTTTGCCCTTGGCGGCACCTATGCGTTGCTGGCGCTTGGACTGGCGGTGGTCTTTTCGATCATGGGGCTGATCAACTTTGCCCATGGTGAGTTGATGACCATTGCCGGATATACACTTATGTACTGCGGCATCGCCGGGGTATCCTTTATGCTGGCGGTACCACTGGCGATTGCCATGGCGATGATTGCGGCGGTGCTGATGGAGCGTATCGCCTTTCGCCCGGTGCGAAACAGTTCTGGTGCGACCATGCTGGTGACCAGCTTTGCCGTATCCATGATCCTGCAGGTGCTGTTCCAAAACCTCATATCCACACGCTCGCAGGCGGTAATCTTACCAGCGATCCTGTCCCAGTCGGTCACAATTGGCGGCCTGGTCATCGGCGTGAACAAAATCGCGGCGATTGTCGCGACCATCGTGATGCTGATCTTTCTGGATATCTTTATGAAGCGTCAGAAAACCGGCATCGCCATGCGCGCCGCAGCCGAAGATTTCAACATTGCCCGCCTGATGGGCATCCGCGCCAATACCGTGATTGCCGGTGCCTTTGCCCTGTCGGGCATGCTGGCCGGGGTGGCCGCGGTCTTGTGGGTCTCGCAGCGATCCTCGGTTGATCCGCACATGGGGTTCCTGCCCGTGGTCAAAGCCTTTATCGCCGCCATACTTGGCGGCCTCGGCAGCCTGCGCGGCGCCGTCGCCGGGGGTTTTCTGCTGGGCTTTATCGAGATCTACCTGGCCGCGTTTCTGCCTCCCGGATTGCAAGAGTTCCGCGACCCCATCGGGCTCAGTATCGTTGTCGCGATCCTGCTTTTCCGCCCCAACGGGTTGATCCCGGCGGCATCTCTCAAAAGCGAAAAGGTGTGATTTTGTTGCACAATGCTGCACCCCGGCCCCTACTTGGCCAAGATGACCCACCACCGGTCGAACTGGTTAACGAAGCCAGTGACCACCCGTTGGTTCTGGTGTGCGAACATGCAGGGCAAGCGATCCCAAAGGCGCTAAATGGCCTGGGTCTCAGCAGGGATAATCTGGACAGCCACGTCGGCTGGGACATCGGGGCCGAGGCGGTGACACGACATATGGCACAAGCCTTGGGTGCCCCCGCGGTGATCCAGCCTTACAGCCGATTGGTGATTGACTGTAACCGCCCGCCGGATGCACCCGACGCCATGCCAGCAGCCAACCACGGCGTCACCGTCCCCGGCAACCAGGCGCTTGATACACCAGCCCGAAATGCCCGCATTTGCGAGATATTCGAGCCGTTTCACGCCGCCGTAGCCAACTGCATCGCGCGGCACCCCCGCCGGATTGTCGTGGCCATTCACAGCTTCACGCCATCGCTCGGCGGGCATCACAGGCCCTGGCATATCGGGTTTTTGTTTCGCAAAGACACCGAAACCTCGGGCCATCTGGGCCGTTTCATCAGCGATGCCGACCCTGGTCTGACTGTGGGTATGAACCAGCCCTATCAGATCGACGACGGATCTGACTGGTTCGTCCCGCACCACGGCGAGGCCGGTAATATACCGCACAGCCTGATCGAAATCCGCAATGACCTGATTTGCGAAACAGCAGGTCAGGCATCTTGGGCCAAGACCCTTGGTGCCGCCATCGACCGATATCTCAAGGAGGTCTGACATGACCCTCACCAGAAACCTGCCACTGATCCCGTCACAATCAGCGCTCTTGTTCGTTGATGTTCAAAATTTCTCGGCCCACCGGGACGGTGGCGAATTCGCTGGCCTGACAGATGCCCAGTTTGACGAAAAACATGGCGGGCTGTTTGCGCAGTTGGAACATGTCATCCCGCGTATGCAAGCCTTGCAAGCCGCGTTTCGCAAGGCGCATATCGAGGTCATGTATACCACCATCGAAAGCCTCACCCTGGACGGGCGTGACCGCAGCCTTGATTACAAGATCACCGGTTTCAATGTCGCCAAAGGGTCCTGGGACGGCAAGGTGATCGACCAGATAAAACCCGGGGATGACGAGATCGTTCTGCCCAAATCCTCGTCCTCGGTGTTTGTTTCAACCCATATTGATTATGTACTGCGCAACCTCGGGATCAAGCAGCTGGTGATCAGCGGGCTCCTGACCGATCAATGCGTCGAAAGCGCCATCCGCGACGCCTGCGATTTGGGCTATCTCGTGACACAGGTCACCGACGCCTGCGCCACGGAAAGCCGATCACGACACGAGAATTCGCTGTCCACAATCAAAGGCTATTGTCGGCAGGTCACCACCCAAGAGCTGCTCGACGAATTGCAAAGCTTGTGATTGGTTCTGCTGGAAATCTGAGGACCACTGACCTCTCGCCTGTGAACAGAATGTAACGTGATGAAGAACGGTTGTTCTTAGCTTCAATACCCTGCGGAACCCTCGTGTTACTTCAGTTGACAGGCGCAGCAAAGGCTCACTTTTTTCGCATTGCGGACATGCTGATAAGGGCGATCGTAATCCCGGCGCGTGGTGTCGCCCTTATTGCTCAGACCAATGGCGCGGCCACGGCAACCGCGCGCGCGCCGCTTGGCCAATTTTTCAGCGCTCTTTATGATACATTATCCGAGTTGACGGCGCTTCAAATCTGGCTAAGGCCTTGATCGTGAAGCGTACTCTTCCACAAAGGAACCGGTTTTACTATCATCAAAAACATTACCGAGGTTCTCCTGCAATCGTCCTTTACCATCGAACAACAGACTCTTTTGTTGCATTTTCGGCTACCGTCACTGGTTGTTGGGTTGCTCTTGCTTGCTTTAATTCTGAAGGGGCTGATGCAGGCAGGCTCAATTCTGATCAACTACCTTACCGCAGAACCGTCATGGCCCTCACATTTTGCCTTTGGGATGCTCATCACGCTGGTGGCTGCGATCTTTGGCTGCTTATTTACTTGGGTCTTTTTCATCCCGTCCAAAAAGCTCGTCATTGATACCGCTGCCCAAGCAGTCCATGTGACGTATCGTTATCCGTTTGGTTTTCGTCAGGACGACGTTTTTGCTCTCGGTGATATCAGCCCACCGGACGTTGTGTGGCACAAGAATGTAGACAGCGCCGAAGGTGGATTTTGGGAGTTGAAACTAACGCTGCCGGATGGGCGTTCGATCACGCGTTCCTCGGTTTCGCCCAGCCTGACGAAGCAATAACAGCAGGCCGAGGCGTGGAAATCAGAGATCCTGGCTATGCGCCGCTAAAGCCTGGCGGTTCCACCTGTCTCGCATCTTGCCAAGCTGCGCCAAGGTCATCACCGCAACGATACCACACATCTATATAGCTTCCGCCAATGGCAGTTTCTTCCCGCATACCAGACCTTAGCGTATTTTGCAGCGAAAGACCGGAGTGAGCCGATTCTGTGGAAAAACAACGTGTTGCTGGCGCAGAAAGTGGCGTTGGAATGAGTGCACGAGCGTCTTTCTGATCAGGCGGTTTTCGGTTTCTGCGGTGCAGGAAAGGTCTTTGCCAGTTTGCGGAGGTTCTGGGCGGTTGCGGCGAGCAGGAATTCGTCATTGGCACCGCATGGGCCGCGTAATCGCAGCCGTCCCAAGCCGAGGATGCGTTTGAGGTGGGCAAAGAGCATCTCGACCTTCTTCCGCAGTTTCATTGAGATGTCATATTGGCGAGTTTTGGCAATGTCCCGAGCGACCTGGCGGGCATCTTCATGTTCTTCAAGTGTAATCTTGCGGGCGTCAGCATTTGGGCAGCATTTCATTTTCGACGGACAGGCCTGACAGGTGTGTTTCAAGGCCTGGTATTTGGCGACACCTTTGCCGGTGGGGCCACGGTTCGGGTCTGAGTAGTTCCGCCGGAACTGCTTGAGCGCCTCGCCTTCCGGACAGATATATTGGTTGTTCCGGGCGTCCCATTCAAAATCGGCGCGGCTCCATGTGCCATCTGTACGCCCGGCTTTGTCGATGACGGGGATGTGTGGGTTGATGCCACGCTTTACCAACCATCCCAGGTTCTTTCCGGAGCCATACGCTGTATCTGCAATCAGACGTTCAGGCCGCAAATCGAAGCGCCTTTTGACCCGGTTCAGCATCGTGCGTGAAGCACCAACCTCCGCACTCAGGATGGATCGACTGGCTTCGACATCGACGATGACCCCGTGATCTGTGTCGATCAGATAGTTGTCAGAATAGGCGAAGAATGCAGGGCCTTTGCCGGCCGCAGTCCATTGGCTGGTGGGGTCGGAATGGGAGGTGAACTTGGGCTTGACCGTCGTGGCTGCGCCAAAGGCCGCGTCATCCAGGACTTCCAGATATTCCCGAACGGCGCGCGGGGCACCATCTGAATCGATCGCGCCAGGGTCCCAGTCTTTCCTCGGCGTTGAGTTCTGCTTGTTGGCATCAGCTTCGATCAGGCTGACATCTGCTGCAAAGCGCTGGCCACTCACCAGACCATCAGCGATGCACCGCGCGACCGTCGTCTCGAACAGGTGGCGCAACAGATCGCTCTCGCGGAACCGGCCATGCATTGCCCGACAGGCGATTGCGTAGCAATCTGCCGAGAGGGGCGGTTTTTGGAAAACGTCGAATGATCTGGGACACGGTCGCTCAGATCGAGACGGCAGAACCACCTGTAAGCCAGGTTCAGATGCACCTCTTCACAAAGCCGCCGCTCGGACCGAATGCCGAGGCAATAGCCTACCAGAAGCATACGGATCAGCAACTCGGGATCGACCGAGGGGCGGCCCGTGTGGCTGTAGAAATCCGTCAGGTGCTGGCGGATGCTGCTCAGATCAGCGAACCGATCAATCGATCGCAGCAGGTGGTCTTGTGGGATGTGCTCTTCCAGCGAAAACTCATAGAACAACGCTGCTTGCGCTTCCTGCCTCGGTCCCAACATCGCTCAATCTCCCATCTCAATGTAGAGATGGAATCAGTCAACGTCCCTCGGATCAACGATAGTTTTTCAACAAAATAAGCCGGTTGCTGATTTTGCCCCTTGCCCGGCATCAAGGAGCGCCGCGACGCCGGGTAGCGCCAAATTCGCTGCATCGGAGCAAAAATTCATACTACTCGGCTGAAGGCAATGTGGTCATACAGGCTAGGCGTAAGAAAATTTTGGTGGGTGACGCGGCGCTAGCGAACTTTGCCAAATGGCTAAGATCATCTTTCAATATCAAAACCATTTGCGAGCGAATATTTGGCGAAGGATTGCATCGCGTTTTTCTGCGACACAGGCCCAGGTTCCCAGTCCGACCTGCAGCGCCAGCGCATTCCGGTCGAAATATGTCTTCGAGATATCCAGCAGTATTCCATCTGTTTTGGCGGAAAAAGCGTCGAGCCGATCGGAAACATTGAGCACGAACAGAATTTGCCGCCCTATGCCTCGACATGGTTCGGTTTCAGTTTTTGCCTGATGTCACTCATGCACTCATCCCCATGCCCGCCGCGTCCCGGGCCAGGGTTTCGATACCTTCCCAGTCGCCTACGGTGATCAGATCTTTTGGCGCGACCCAACTGCCGCCTGCACATAGAACGTTGTCGAGACTCAGGTAGGTTTCTGCATTGTCCTGTGTCACCCCTCCGGTCGGGCAGAAGGTGATCTGCGGAAGCGGCGCGCCGATGGCCTTGAGCGCGGGTGCGCCGCCCGAGGCCTCTGCGGGAAAGAACTTGAGGATGTCATAGCCCCGCGCTAGCAGGCGCATCGCCTCGGTGGCGGTTGCCGCGCCCGGCAGCAGCGGCAGGTCTTCGGCTTCGCAGGCAGCGAGCAATTCATCCGTCGCACCGGGAGAAACGCCAAAACTGGCACCGGCCGCCTTGGCGGCGCGCACATCATCCGGCGTGATCAGCGTGCCGGCACCGACATGCCCGCCGGGTACCTCGGCCATGGCGCGGATGGCGTCAAGCGCCGCAGGCGTGCGCAACGTCACCTCAAGGGCCGGCAGACCGCCTGCAATCAGCGCTTCGGCCAGCGGTCGGGCCGATTGCACATCATCTATAACCAGAACCGGAACGATCGGTGCCAGCGCGCAGATCTCGCGGGTTTGCCAGCGTGCATTACGTGGGGAAAGAGACATTTCGATCAACCTCCGAAGATGGACGCACCCACCGTGGCAGCGCCAACAGAATTGCGGAACATCGTGAACAATTCGCGCCCCGTGCCCGCCGTGTTTGCAGAAAGGTCTGCGGTGGCAGCGGGACGATCCTTGGCGGCGGGGTTCAGAATTTCAAGCGCGCCGGTTACCGCGTTGACCCGCAACAGATCACCATCCTGTAACTTGGCAATTGGCCCGCCATCCACGGCCTCGGGGGTCACGTGGATCGCGGCGGGCACTTTGCCGGAGGCCCCGGACATGCGTCCATCGGTTACCAGCGCCACCTTCTGACCCCGCCCTTGAATGATCGACAGGATCGGCGTCAGGCTGTGCAATTCTGGCATTCCATTCGCTTTCGGTCCCTGAAACCGCACAACGACAACCATATCGCCCGTCAACTCCCCCGCCTTGAAGGCCACCTTGACCTCCTCCTGGTCGTGAAACACGCGCGCGGGGGCCTCGACCAGCTGATGTTCGGGCGCCACCGCCGAAACCTTCATCACGGCGGTGCCCAATGAACCGGTCAGACGTTTTAGCCCACCAGTGGGCTGGAAGGGGTCGTTGGCCGGGCGCAAGATCTTGTCGTTCAGCGTTTCGTTGGTGCCATCTTTCCAACGCAGCGTGCCATCCGCAAAGATCGGATCCTTGGTGTAGTTTTCGAGCCCCTGACCGACCACCGTTTGGGTATCAGGATGCAGCAACCCCGACTTCAGCAGGTTGTCGATCATGTATCCCAAACCTCCGGCGGCGTGGAAATGGTTCACGTCCGCAAGCCCATTTGGATAGACCCGGGCCATCAATGGCGTCACGTCGGAAAGGTCCGAAAAATCCTTCCATTCCAATATGATGCCGCCGGCCCGCGCCATCGCAACAAGATGTATCAGAAGGTTGGTCGACCCACCCGTGGCATTCAGTCCGACTATGCCGTTCACAAAGGCGCGTTCGTCCAGGATGTCTGCGACCGGCGTGTAATTATTGCCAAGCGCGCTGAGCGACAGGGCCCTCTTCGCACCTTCGCTGGTCAGGGCATCACGCAGGTCCGTGTTCGGCGGAACAAAGCTCGCCCCCGGCAGATGCAGCCCCATAAACTCCATCAGCATCTGATTGGTATTCGCGGTGCCATAGAAGGTACAGGTGCCCGGCCCGTGATATGCCGCCATTTCAGCGGCCATCAATACCTCGCGCCCACATTCACCCGCAGCGAATTGCTGGCGCACCTTGGCCTTTTCGTCATTGGGCATACCGCTTTCCATCGGGCCTGCGGGCATGAAGACCGCCGGAAGATGCCCAAAAGCCTGGGCTGCGATCACAAGCCCAGGCACGATCTTGTCACAGACTCCGAGGAAGACAGCGGCATCAAATGTGTTGTGACTAAGCGCCACCGAGGCCGCCAGTGCAATCACGTCGCGGGAAAACAGTGACAGCTCCATGCCCGCCTCGCCCTGCGTCACGCCATCGCACATCGCCGGTACACCGCCCGCAACCTGTGCCGTGCCGCCAACGTCGCGCGCGGCCTGACGAATCAGGTCGGGATAGCGCTCAAAAGGCTGATGCGCCGACAGCATGTCGTTATAGGCCGTCACGATGCCAAGGTTCCCGGCGCTAGTCGCAGCCAGCCGGTCCTTGTCGGGTCCCGAGGCTGCATAGGCATGCGCCTGCCCGCTGCACGAAAGATGCGCCCGCGCGGGTCCCTTGGCACGGGCCGCGTCTATATTGGCCAGATGGGCCGAGCGGGTGGTGTCGCTGCGGGCAATGATCCGGTCGGTTACCCGAAGAACGGTGTCGTTCATCTTGCTCATCTTGTCTCTCCTGTCCCGCGGGCCGCGCTTTTGACGCACCGCACCGGATTGAAAATTCACGCATTCGTTTCGATTTCGCGCCAGCGACGCCCATCTCGGTGCAACAGCATCAGTGCGTCCTCCGGTCCTGAGCTACCTGCGTCATAGAGCGAGGGAACTAGCCGGGCCTCGTCCCAGCCCATGATGATCGGATCGACCCAGTTCCAGGCGGCCTCGACCTCATCACCTCGCATGAACAGCGTCTGGTCGCCTCGGATCACATCCATGATCAACCGTTCATAGGCGTCCTGCGTCTCGGTATGCGCGCCCAATACATCGGCAAAGGTCATGTCAAGCGACACCTCTGCCAGGCGAAAGCCGCCAGGCCCGGGTTCCTTGATCGTGTTGCGCAGCGTGATGCCTTCGTCGGGCTGCAGCCGGATGATCATGGCATTGCCACGCCGTCCCTCCATCTTTGGAAAGATCATATGCGGTGGATCACGGAACACCACGGCGATTTCAGACGCCCTCGCGCGCAGCTTCTTGCCCGTGCGGAGGTAGAACGGTGTACCGGCCCATCGCCAGTTGCCAATATTGATCTTCATGGCGACGAAACTCTCGGTCAGTGTCTGCGGATCACCGGCATGCTCACGATAGCTGCCTTCGCTGTCACGCGCGCGGTACTGTCCCCGAACTATGTCTGCCTGCGCCACCGGCTCCAACGCCTCAATCACCTTGACCTTTTCGTCCCGCACCGCGCCGGGTGCGAACCTCGAAGGCGGCTCCATTGCCGTCAGGCACAGAAGCTGCATCAGGTGATTCTGCACCATGTCCCGCATCGTGCCTGAGCGGTCGTAATATTCACCCCGGCCTTCGACACCGAGACTTTCGGACACGGTGATCTGTACATGGTCGATATGTGTGGAATTCCAAAGCGGTTCCCACAAAGCATTGGCAAAGCGTAGCGCCATCAGGTTCTGTACGGTTTCCTTGCCTAGGTAGTGATCGATCCGGTAGATTTGACGCTCTTCAAAGCTACCACGCAGAGCCGCATTCAGCGCCCTGGCCGATGCCAGATCATGCCCGAAAGGTTTTTCCACCACTATACGGCTGTCGGGCGTCGCCAGACCATGCGCGCTCAGATGTGCGGCAATAGTGCCGAAAAGCACCGGAGAAACCGACAGGTAAAAGGCCCGGATCGCATCGGCGCGCAGATGCTCGGCCAGCGCGTCCCAGCCCGTGTCACCACTGGCGTCGACACAGACATAGTTCAGTGTTTTCAGAAACGCGTCCAACTGGTTCTTGTCCATCGTCGCCTGTGGAGCGAATTCCAGCAGGCTATCGCGTACCATGACCGTAAAGGCTTGCCGCGCCATATCCGTCCGTGCGGCGCCGATGATGCGCGCCTCGGGCGGCATCTGCCCCACCACGAAACGGTGGAACAGGCCCGGGATGATCTTGCTGCGCGCCAGATCTCCAGTCGCGCCGAAAATGACGAGATCGAAGGGAGCAACCGGTATGACGCGCGACACCATGATCTTAACTCGCCATCGCCAGCGAAGTCGTGTGATGAAGCAGCGTTCCCATGCGGCGGCCAGTGTCGAGCATCCGGTTGGAAAAGCCCCATTCGTTGTCATACCAACTGACGACGCGCACCAGCCCATCCTTGGTCACCGAGGTCTGTGCGGCAGCAAAGCAGGAGGAATGCGGATCGTGGTTGAAATCGATCGAAACTAGCGGGTCTTCTTCGTAAGCAAGGATGCCTGCGAGTTCGCCTGACGCTGCGTCCCGGATGGCTGCGTTGATCTCGTCGCGGGCGGCCGGGGTCTCGGAAATGAAACTGAGGTCGACAAGTGACACGTTCGGCGTCGGCACCCGCACGGCAGAGCCTTCCAATTTACCTTTAAGCCGGGGCAGCACCAGGGAAATGGCGCGCGCGGCACCGGTTGAGGTCGGAACCATCGACAGCGACGCTGCGCGGGCGCGGTACAGATCGTGATGGCCGGTATCGTGGCTGGGCTGATCGCCGGTAAAGGAATGGATCGTGGTCATGTAGCCAGTCTTGATGCCAAAGACCCGGTCCAGAACCATCGCCACGGGGGCGAGGCAATTGGTAGTGCAGGAGGCATTTGAGACGATCACGTCATCCGTCGTCAGATCCATGTGATTGACGCCATAGACAACGGTGCGATCTGCAGCCTTGCCGGGAGCGGAAATCAGAACCCGTTTGGAGCCGTTTTGCAGATGCAGCGCCGCCTTGTCGCGGTCCGTGAAAAGCCCGGTGCATTCGCAGGCGATTTCCACATCCTGCCAGGGCAGTTCCGCCGGATTGCGAATCGCGGTCAGACGGATGCTTTGGGCGCCGATCAGAAGCCGGTCTTCTTCAACACGCACATCGCGTTTCAGCCGCCCGTGCACACTGTCGTATTTCAGCAGGTGAGCGATGGTTTCAGGCGGGGACAGATCGTTTACGGCGACAACCTCGATGTCGCTTGAGCCGCTTTCGATCAGGGCGCGCAACACACCGCGACCGATCCTTCCAAAACCGTTGATCGCAATTTTGGTGGTCATGTCATCTTCTCCGTTTCTGTGACGAGGTGGGAGCTAGTGAGCACAGTAATGGTAGCGCTAACATATTTTGATGAGTGAGGGAACATTGCATCTTTCAAGTGGGTCATTTCAGAGTTCTCTTGCCCAGGGAGGATTGGCCCCGGCGCGGGAGACTGTGACGGCGGCGGCCTTGGCGCCATGGGTCATTGCCTCTCGCAAAGTGTCTGGCGAAAGGCTGCGCAAGTCGGCTTTGCGCAACTGACCCATCTCGGAGAGTTTGGCCAGAACACCCGCATTGAAGGTGTCACCGGCCCCGACGGTGTCGCTGATTTCGACGATAGCCGCGGGTACCTGCACCTCGGCTCCATCCGGCAGAAAGCCCGTTGCACCGTCGCCTCCGCGGGTCAGAATGACAATGGCGGGACCGGCCTTCAGCAAGATCTGGACCTTTTCGTTCATCGACAGCGGCGCAGGTTCGATCCAGTTCAGATCTTCGTCGGATAATTTGACGATATCCGTCTGCGCCAGCATACGTCCCAGCCGAGCGCGGTAACGGTCGATGCCGCGGATGAAATCGGGGCGAATGTTGGGGTCAAGCATCACCGCGCGCCCGTCCGCTTCGCGCGCCAGAAGGGTTGCATAGGCATCGGCGCAGGGTTCGCAGGCCAGGCTGATCCCACCGAAAAAGAGGGCGGACACGTCGGCGGGGATGGATGGCATGTCCTCTGACGCCAGCATGCGCCCTGCTGAATTATCGTCGTAAAAACTGTAGGTTGCGTGCCCGTCCACCAGTCGCACAAACGCCAGCGTCGTCGGGCGCTCCGACAAGATGGCAAGCGTGGCGTCTACATGGCTTGCCGTCAGAACGTCGGTCAATTGCAGGCCGAACATGTCCGTCGACAAGCCGGTCAGAAGCCCGGTTCGAACACCCAGCCGCCCAAGCGCGATGGCGGTGTTGAACACGGCCCCGCCGGTATGCGGCACAAACCCCTCTTGCCCGCCAGCCACCGGGGTGGGGATCATGTCGATCAGGGCTTCGCCACAACACAGGATCATCTCAGGCGGCCTCTCGGTTCAGATAATCACGCAGGACCGATCTCGGGTCGCCCACCCAAAGCGCCTCAATCTGCCGGGCAAAAGACCGGGCGAACACTTCGTTCTGCCCCAGCGCGCCGAACACGTCCGCCAGCGCCAGAAATGCCCCGGGATTACGCCGCGTGTCCCGTGCTGCCTGTTGTAACGCCGATGCCCGTGGGTCATCCAGTTCTGCCGTGTCGGCACAGTAGCGGCACCAGAAAGCCGCTTCCAACGCCAGCCCGTCGACAAGACGCCCCTTAGCAAGTGCGTCCGCAATCGTGGGCAGAACAAATTTGGGCTGTCGGTTTGATCCGTCCTGACACAGTCGGGCAATAGTGTCGCGCACTTCCGGGTTGGAAAATCGCTCGACACAGGTGGACAGATAGGCGTGATAATCGACGCCGGGAATGGGATCGAGAACCGGAATGACTTCGTCGCGCATAAGCTGCATCAACCATGCTGCGATATCGGCATCCGCCATCGCATCGTGCACGCAATCGAAACCTATCAGCGCCGCGGGATAGGAAATCGCGGCATGACCGGCGTTCAGAATACGCAGCTTCATGGTCTCGAAGGGCAAGATATTCTCGACGAATTGCACACCGACCCTTTCCAGGGCGGGACGGCCCAGCGGAAAATTGTCCTCCATCACCCATTGACTGAATGGCTCGCACACAACCGGGGCGGCATCGTCGATGCCAAACTCTTCGGAGACCATGGCGCGTTTGCCGTCCGAAGTCGCGGGGGTGATCCTGTCAACCATCGAATTGGGAAAGGCAATGTTCGCGGCGACCCAGTCGCGCAGCTCGTCCGAGATGAGGGCTGCAAGCCCCTCCAGCGCCTGACGGGTGACATTCCCGTTTTCTGGGATGTTGTCGCAGGACAAGATGGCGGGCGGGGGGTGACCTATCGCCCAGCGCAGCTTGAGACCGGCAAGAAGGATGCCAAACACTGTTCGGGGCATTTCCATGTTTTCGGCGTCATGGCGTATGTCGGGATGCGCGGCGTCAAACTTGCCGGTGGCCGCGTCAATGAAATAACCGCCTTCGGTGATCGTCAGCGACACGATGCGGATCGCGGGATCGACGATGCGTTCGATGATCGCTTTCGCCTTTACAGGGCAGAAATCGACCATCGCGCCGGTTACGCGGGCCTCGTATTTCTCGGGGCTTATCTCGACCACGGTGCTCAGCCAGTCTTGCTCTTTCAGAGCTGCGCGTCGGCCTGCGTCGAACGGCATGATCCCGGCACCTACAATAGCCCAGTCATAGTCCAGCCCGAGGTTGAACAACCGGTCCAGATAAACCGCCTGATGCGCCCGGTGGAAATTGCCCATGCCGATATGCAGGATGCCAGCTGACAGGTCAGTGCGAGCATAGGCCGGCACTGACACCCGACCAGACAGTTGCGAAAGCGACGAAAGCGCAAGTTTCTGTGTCATCTCAGCATGCCTGATCGCTGAATTACCTATTTGTCGTGTCATTCGATCCGCAGACACTGTGCATCGAACTTGTGAATCTGATCTTTGCGCGGTGTCATGTGGATGACATCACCGTGTCGCAGATTGACCTCGCCTGGCGCGCGCACAGTCATGGTCTCTGCCATCCCGGTGCCGTGAACATGAAAAAACGTGTCCGACCCTAGGTGCTCGGCCACACCGACGGTTCCTTTCCACTGACCTTCGGTATCCGAAACATCGATATGCTCCGGCCGAATGCCGATGGTGTGGGCATTAAATTTGGCGGCTTCGTCCCCTTCGATGAAGTTCATCTTGGGCGACCCGATGAAACCGGCAACAAACTTGTTGCGCGGCGCGCGGTAGAGCTCCAGCGGACTACCAACCTGCTCGATCACACCAGCCTGCAACACGACGATCTTGTCGGCCATGGTCATGGCTTCAACCTGATCGTGGGTGACGTAGATCATCGTGGTTTGGAGCCGCTCATGCAGTTCGCTGATTTCCAGCCGCATACCTACCCGCAACGCTGCGTCGAGGTTTGACAGTGGTTCGTCAAAGAGGAAAGCCGCCGGTTCTCGGACAATGGCACGGCCAATAGCGACCCGCTGACGCTGACCACCCGAAAGCTGCCCCGGACGGCGGTCCAGGTAATCGCTGAGGTTCAGCGCAATTGCCGCCGCTTCGATCCGCCGGTTCTGCTCATCTTCCGGCACATTCGCCATCTTCATCGGAAACGCGATGTTCTTGCGCACCGACATATGCGGATAGAGCGCGTAGGACTGGAACACCATCGCCAGCCCCCGCTTGGCGGGTGGCACGTGCGTGGCGTCATTACCATCAATGCGGATATGCCCACCAGAGCTGTCTTCAAGCCCCGCAATCAGGCGCAAAAGGGTGGATTTACCGCAACCCGACGGGCCGACGAACACGGTGAATTCTCCGTCCTCAATGGTAAGGTCCAATGGGGGGATAACCTCGACATCGCCGAAACTCTTGGAGACTTTGTCCAGTGTGATACGTCCCATGTTTTCGTCTCCTTATTTCACGGCGCCGAAGGTCAGGCCGCTGACAAGTTGTTTCTGGCTGAACCAGCCGAGGATGAGGATTGGCGCGATCGCCATTGTCGAGGCCGCGCTGAGCTTGGCATAAAACAGACCCTCGGGGCTGGAATAGCTGGCGATGAAGGCCGTGAGCGGGGCGGCCTTGGCCGCGGTCAGGTTGAGAGTCCAGAACGCCTCGTTCCACGCGAGGATGAAGTTCAGCAGCAGCGTGGAGGCGATGCCGGGAATGGCCATCGGCGTGAGCACATAAAGGATCTCTTCCTTCAAACTCGCCCCGTCCATCCGCGCGGCTTCGAGAATTTCGCCGGGAATCTCCTTGAAATAGGTGTAGAGCATCCAGACGATGATCGGCAGGTTCATCAGCATCAACACGATCACCAGCCCGGTCCGCGTGTCCAGCAGGCCCATCTTGATAAAGATCAGGTAGATCGGATAGAGCACGCCCACCGCCGGAAGCATCTTGGTGCTAAGCATCCACAGCAGGATGTCCTTGGTTCGTTTCGAGGGCACGAAAGCCATCGACCAAGCCGCCGGGACTGCGATGATGATGCCCAATAGGGTGGACCCACCCGCGATGATGACGGAATTCCACAGGAACCGCATGTAATCCGACCGCTCCATGACCGTGGAATAGTTTTCCAGCGTCCAGTCGAACGCCAGGAAGACCGGTGGATCGGCGATGGCGGTGGCCTCAGTCTTGAAGCTGGTCAGGACCGTCCAGAGGATCGGGAAGAAGATCAGCATACCCACGGTCCATGCGGCGGCGGTGTTGATGATCTTGCGTTGTGTTGTCACTGAGCGAGCCATGATGTTCTCCTCACGCGTCCAGGTTCTTGCCGACCATGCGCATCAGGAAGATGGCAACGATATTGGCAAGGATGATGGCATAGACACCGCCGGCAGACCCAAGCCCGACATTCTGGCTTTCCAGTACACGCTGATAAATCAGGTAGGTCAGCGTCTTGGTGCCGAAGCTGCCTTGAGTGGTCACGAAAATCTCGGCGAAGATCGCCAGCAGAAAGATCGTCTGGATCAGCACCACGACGGTGATGGCGCGGCCCAGATGCGGCAGGGTGATATAGGCAAAACGCTTGACGGGTGGGGCGCCGTCCATTTCGGCGGCTTCCAGCTGTTCACTGTCAAGCGATTGGATCGCGGTCAACAGGATCAGCGTTGCGAACGGCAGCCATTGCCACGAGACGATCATGACGATGGATTGCAGTGACGCCTGACTGAGCCATTCCACGGGTGCCGCGCCGAAGAACTTCCAAAGGTGCGCGAAAAGCCCATTCACAGGGTCCATGAACATGTTCTTCCACACCAGCGCCGAAACGGTCGGCATGACGAAGAAGGGTGCAATCACCAGGATGCGGACCACGCCCTGACCCCACATGGGTTGATTCAGGAGAATGGCTAACAAAACACCGAATATGACAGTAATGATCAAAACCCCACCGACAACGATCAGCGTTGCCGAGACCGAAGGCCAGAAGGCGCTGGAGGTCACGAAACGGATGTAATTGTCGAACCCCACCCATCCCAGATCACCGCCGCGCAGGGGGATATATTTCTTGAACGAGAAGAGGAGGGTCATGATCAGCGGAACGAGCATCCAGCCCAAGAGGAGAACAACCGCCGGCGCCATCATCAGGCGTGCCGCAGATCGGGAATGCTGAGTAGCCATGGGTCATCTCCCCTGTTGACTGCCGCGAAGGGCTGTCTGAAGCAAACGTGGGTTTTACGAGGGTAGTCTAACCGAAGGGCGGCACGGCTTGCGCCGCCCCCGGGGAAAGCGCGCGCTTAGTAGCCCGCAGCTTCCATTTCATCCGCAGTCAGAGCCTGCGCCTTTTCCAGCGCTTCCTCGACCGATTGCTGTCCGGCTAGAGCGGCCGAGATTTCCTGACCAACCTGCGTCGCGATACCTGCGAATTCCGGAATAGCCACGAACTGCACGCCGGTATAGGGCACGGGCTTGATCGAAGGATTGGTCGGATCGGCTGCATTGATCGACCCCAATGTCATTTCCGCAAAAGGGGCCGCTGCTTTGTATTCGGCGTTTTCGTACAATGATGTACGCGTTCCCGGAGGTACGTTGGCCCAGCCCTCTTTCGAAGCAACCAGCGCAGTGTATTCCTTGGAGGTTGCCCATTGGATGAACTTTTTGGCCGCGTCAGTGGCATCAGACCCGGCAGGGATTGCCAGCGACCACGCCCAGAGCCAGTTGCCCCGGCGGCCCAGCCCGTTATCGGGGGCCAGCGCGAAACCGACCTTGTCGGCGACAGTTGAGTCGTTGGGATTGGTCACAAAGGACGCGGCTACCGTGGCGTCGATCCACATCCCGCACTTGCCCTGCTGGAACAGCGACAGGTTTTCGTTGAAGCCGTTGGTCGATGCACCCGGCGGGCCGTAATTGTTCATCAAGTCCATGTAGAAGTTGACGGCGGTTGTCCATTCCTCGCCATTCAGCTCAGGCTGCCAGTTCTCATCGAACCAGCGGGCACCGAAGGAGTTGGACATGGCCGTCAGAAACGCCATGTTTTCGCCCCAGCCGGCCTTGCCGCGCAGGCAGATACCGTAAATCTCGTTCTCTTTGTCGGTCATACCAGCCGCGGCTTCCTTGATGAAGTCCCAGGTGGGTGCCTCGGGCATTTCCAGCCCCGCCTTTTCCATCAGATCAGTGCGGTACATCACCATTGAGCTTTCGCCATAGAACGGGGCGGCGTAAAGCTCACCGTCGACAGTCAGGCCATCGCGGATCGCGGGCAGAAGGTCATCGGCGTCCCACTCGGCGGGCATGTCGTTCAGGGAGACCAGCCAACCCTGATTGCCCCAGATTGGCACCTCGTAGGTGCCGATGGTCATGACATCGAAGGATCCGCCCTTGGCGGCGATGTCCTGGGTGACGCGCTGGCGCAATACGTTTTCTTCCAGAGTCACCCATTCCAGCGTGACGTCGGGATTCTGGGCCGTAAATTCATCGGCCAGCCCCTGCATGCGGATCATGTCCCCGTTGTTCACGGTTGCGATGGTGACGGTGGTTTCGGCAAACGCGCCACCCGCGGTGACCATTGCCAAAACCGATGCGGCGCAGAGTGATCTGATCGGAGACATCTGTTTCCTCCCTGAAAGCTTGATGTTGCGAAGGATGATAGCTTTTCAGATGACGCGAAGTCAATTTATAATTGACGCGCGTAAAATTTATTAAAACTATTGTTTTTTACTAAAAGCTTAGGCAGAGTCGCGCATCACCAATTTACCCTCGAACAGCGTCTCCTCCCGCGTCGGGGGCGGGTCTTCCGACTCAATGATTCGAAAAAGCGTGCTAACGGCCCGTTTGGCGATGGCGCTGTAGTCTTGCGCAATCGTCGTTAACGGCGGGCATGTGTAGCGCGAGAAGGGATGGTCATCATGCCCGGCAATCCGCAGGCTGCAATCACTGTCTAAACCGACCCGAATTCCCAGACCATACGCCGCCGACAACATCCCGATGGCAAGGCGGTCGTTGCTGCACAATACGGTATTCGTCGGAAACACCTTTCGGGCCAGCATCTCTCCTCCTTGGACGCTACCAACTTCCTCAAAGTTCCATCCTTCGCCCTCGGCCTGGAATATGTGCGCCGGAAAACCGTGCCGCTCCATGCTTTCTTGATAGGCTTGCTGCCGCTTGTTCGCATTCGGATTTGAGGGTGTCTTCATTTCAAAGAAACAAGGCGGTTCCCCGCTGCGGCAGAGGTATTCCACGATCAACCCGACGCTTTGAAAATTGTCCGTGCCGATAAAGGCTTCACCGGTTTCACTGATATTGGCATCGAACAGAACCAGCGGCACTTCCTGACTGAATTTCTGGATAACACTCCGATCTGATGCGCGCCCAAAGGGTGCCAGCAGCACGCCCGCTGGTTTAAGTGACCGCAACGACTCAAGGTTTTCTTTCTCAAGCTCCGGGTCGCCATGCGAACTTAGTAGAATGGGGCTGTAGCCGGCGCTGATGCAGGCCATTTCCACGGCCCGGCCAATCTCGGTAAAGAATGGATCCGCGAGATACGGCACGACGATCCCGATATTCTTGGTCGTTCGCCGGTTCTGGTTCATGGCATAGACGTTCGGGCGGTAATCGTGCTGGTCCAGCGCCTTTTCGATCCGCATTCTGGTGGATTGACGGACGCTCTCTGGATTGTTGAAATATTTTGAAAGGGTCGGGCGCGAAATACCGCTGACTGACGCAAACTCTTCCATGTTTCGAATTTTGCGTTGTACCATCCGTCCGCCTCGCAAGGTTAAATCGTTACGCGCGTAAAATTTAATCTTCACATACTTGCTGACCCGATCGGAGGTCAAGTCCGCAGACCCAATGAGCAGATATCTGAATTGGCAACAGGTCCAGGCAGTGTCAGCGATAAAACGCATCACCGGCGGTGAATAACAAAGGTCCACATCTCAAAAAATGAGACAGTGTGCAGCGAAGGATGGATTGAAATCTGCTGGCATTGATGCGGCTGAATGATTGCTGCGGAGGAGATTTGCCGAGCCGCCCAATGCCAGCTGCGACGGATACGAGCGCCAATTTGCACTTTCTGCACTGGCGTCCTTGGCAATCGCACAGATCTGCGTGGTCCCGCTCCTCAATTGTTGGACCAAATCGCAGGCAAGAGTCAGTCGGCGTGATTGAACGACGGGTCTAGGGAAATCACCTGCGTCGCCGAAACGACGTTGCTGCAGGTGTGTCAGCTTTATGCGCAAGCACTGGCCGCAGCTGCACAAGTCCAGTTTGTCCGCAGAGCAAGTCTCAACACTCAGTTGGTAAACCGGCCGCTTTGTTTGCGCGTCCGGTTTTATCGATCCGATACCGACGAAATACAGACTAAATACCGACGTGAAACAGCCTGCCGATTTGCCTTGTTAACCAGGACTGTCGCCCCTGATCGGGGCGACCCTGTCAGTTTGCGATCATCTCGGCCTGTTTCACGATCACCTCGGCCTGTTTGATGCTGGCGATATCAACCAGACGACCCTTGTAGACGGTCGCCCCTTCGCCCTTGGCCTTGGCCTCTTCCATTGCCGCCAGAATTTCGCGGGCTTCCTGCACGGCCTCGTCTGAGGGGGTGAAGACCTCGTTGGCCAGTGCGATCTGCTTGGGGTGGATCGCCCATTTACCGACCATGCCCAGTGTCGCCACCCGCCGCGCCTGCGCGCGGAACCCGTCATCGTCGCTGAAATCGCCAAACGGCCCGTCGACCGGCAGCAGCCCGTGGGTCCGGCACGCCGCGACGATTTTCGCCGTCGCCCAGTGCCACGGGTCGGGCCAGTAGCTTTGCCCCTCATGCAACATGTAGTAATTCGCCTGCGTGCCGCCGATACCGGTTGTCGCCATGCCCATCGACGCCGCGAAATCGGCCGCGCCCAGGCTCAGCGCCTGCATGCGCGGGCTGGCGGCGGCGATCTCTTCGACATGACAGATGCCCGCCGAGGTTTCGATGATCGCCTCGAAGCTGATTTTCTTCTGGCGGCCCTTCGCGGTCTCGATCGAGGTGACAAGCGCGTCAACCGCATAGATGTCAGCGGCACAGCCGGCCTTGGGGATCATGATCTGATCCAGCCGGTCACCGGCCTGTTCCAGCAGGTCAACCACATCCTTGTACCACCAGCCGGTATCCAGCCCGTTGATCCGTACGCTGAGGTATTTGTTGCCCCAATCGACCGAGTTGATCGCCTCGATCGTCTGGCGGCGTGCCAGATCCTTGTCGGTCGGCGCCACCGAATCCTCAAGGTCAATATTGATCACATCCGCTGCTGACGCCGCCATCTTCTCGAACAGTTTGGCGTTCGACCCCGGACCGAAAAGCTGACAACGGTTCGGACGGGCGGGGGCGGGCGGTTGCAGGCGAAAGCTCATGATGATCGGTCCCTTCGGTAACGATATTGCGTTTGTTTTCGCGCAATCGGTATTAAATTGCGCCCCTGCCTGCAAGGCGATTTGCTGCGACAACATCGCCCGGATGCGACGCCTCTGTCGCAAACAAGGTCGATAGCCCACCCTGCACCTGTCACGTATCGGAAAAAGCAGGAGGGCACATGCAACGCGCGATCATGGACAACTGGGCGCTGTTCCTGGGCATGCTGATGCTCATGGTCGCCAATGGCCTGCTGGTCACCTTGCTGTCGATCCGGGGCGCGGGGCTTGGGTTTTCGCCGCTGACCATCTCGATCATGCAGGCCTGCTACCCGCTGGGCGCGCTGATCGGCACCATTACCGTGCCGCATCTGATCGAAAAGGTTGGCCATATCCGGGTCTTCTCGGCCCTGGCCTCGATGGTGTCCATCGCCGCGATCATTCACCTTCTGACCAGCGATCCGATCAGCTGGAGCGCGATGCGATTCCTCGCCGGGGTTTGTTTTCCGGGGCTGTACGTGGTCACCGAAAGCTGGCTCAACGCCAAGTCCGAAAACCGCATTCGCGCACAGGTCCTGTCGGTCTATTTCATCATTCAGACCCTAGGACCCGCATTGGGCACGGCGATGGTTGGTTTCCCCGATCCTACGGGCAACCTGATGTTCGGGATCGTCTCGATCCTGATGTCGCTGGCCATTGTCCCGCTGCTGCTGTCCGGCATCCGTGCACCTGACTTTTCCGCGCCGGACCGGATGACCGTGACCAGGCTCTACCGCGTGTCGCCGATGGCCGTGCTGGGCATTACGCTGATGAGTGTCGGCGTCTCGGCCTGGTTCATCGCGCTGCCGCTCTACGCCCTTCAACAGGGGTTTTCCGAGGCACAGGCCTCGGGCGCGCTGGTCGTCGCGATGATTGCCGCAGGGGTGGTGCAATACCCGGTTGGCTGGATTTCCGACAATACCGACCGACGCTACGTGGTGATCGGGCTAAGCGTGGTTTCAGCCCTTGCAGCGCTATGGATGGCGCTGGATACATCGTCCTCGCGCATCGTGATCGGGTTTGCGGTGATCGCGGCGATGACCCTGCCGGTCTATTCGATCCTCGCAGCCCATGCCAACGACCAGTTGAGCCCCGGTCAGGTGGTGGCCGCCAGCGGCGCAATGGCGTTCCTGATGCAGTTCGGGCAGGTCTTCGGCATGTTGCTTGGCCCAAACGTGATCACCATGGCCGACGGGCGCGGTTTGCAATTGCTGGTGGCGCTGCTTGGCGTTGCCGTCGCCCTGATCGCGGTCGCCCGCCGGGTCAGCCGCGAAGCACCGGAAGAGACCGGCGAAGTGCTGGCAACCGGGGTTCTGGGCATGGCGCAACCGGGCCGCCTTCAAGCCGAAGTAATGGCCGCATCCGAGGAAGAGAGCACAGAATAATCTTGCACGGTTTGGCAAGATCATCGAATTTATTCCCGCCAGATTTGAATTTCTGAGCGATTTCAACAGATATTCGCACAAGATTTATCGGAAACTGCGCCAACACTGATTCCGACCGGGGGGAAATCCATGATCGAAACACCGTATCTTCTGTTTCTGGGCGACGCGCCTGACATGTTGGCTGCCAAAGTGGCCATCGGCATTCGCGACTGGCGCCCGGAAAATGCCATCGGTCAGATCCGCCTGCCCGGCTGCGGCGCCGATCTGGGCCTGACCGAGATGAGCCTGGCCGAGGCCAAGGAAGCCGGTGCCAAGACGCTGGTGATCGGCGTGGCGAACCGGGGCGGCGTGATTTCAGCGGCGTGGAAAGAAGTTCTGATCGAAGCGCTCGAGATGGGCTATGATCTGGCCTCGGGCCTGCATAACCTTCTGCGCGATGAGGGCGATCTTGTCGCCGCCGCCCAGACCCATGGCGGCACCCTGCATGACGTGCGCGTGCCGACCGATGGCTACCCGATCGCCAATGGCGTCAAGCGCAGCGGCAAACGATGCCTGGCCGTGGGCACCGATTGTTCGGTCGGCAAGATGTATACGGCGATGGCGATGGAACGTGACATGCATGCCCGCGGCATGAAGGCCACCTTCCGCGCCACCGGCCAGACCGGCATCCTGATCACCGGCCACGGTGTCCCGCTGGACGCGGTGATCGCCGATTTCATGGCCGGGTCGGTCGAATATTTGACACCTGATAATGACGCCGATCACTGGGACATGATCGAAGGGCAAGGCAGCCTCTTTCACGTGTCCTATTCCGGGGTGACCATGGCGCTGATCCATGGCGGCCAGCCCGATGCGCTGATCCTCTGCCATGAACCCACGCGCGAACACATGCGCGGCCTGCCGGGCTACAAGCTGCAATCGCTGGAAAAGCTGCGCGACACCGCGCTGCCGCTTGCCCAGATCGCCAACCCGGACTGTCAGGTTGTTGGTATCTCGGTCAACACCCAGCACCTCTCCGAAGAGGATGCCCGCGCCTATCTGGCCGAAGTCGAGGGGCGCATGGGCCTGCCCGCCGCCGATCCATACCGTTTCGGATCGGACAAGCTGGTGGATGCGCTCGCCGCATTGTAACCTGCACCGCGGTGGCCCCGAACGGCCACCGCGTTTGACGCATTCTGGAAAGACGAAAGGGGCAGACCGGTGCAAATCTCGGTAACGCGCGACACGTTCAAGCTGGCGCAGGTCTTCACCATTTCACGCGGGTCGCGAACCGAAGCCAACGTGCTGACCGTGCGCCTGAAGGACGGGACCCACGAGGGCTGGGGCGAATGCGTGCCCTACACGCGCTATGATGAAACGCTGGACAGCGTGACCGCCCAGATCGAAGGCCTGCCGGAGGGCATTACCCGCGCAGCGCTCTATGATCTGCTGCCAGCAGGGGCTGCCCGCAACGCGGTGGATTGCGCGCTGTGGGATCTGGAAGCGAAACGCGCCGGTAAACGCGCCTGGGATCTGGCGGGCCTGCCAGCGCCATCCCCCGAGATCACCGCCTATACGCTGTCGCTGGACGAGCCGGCCAAGATGCGGGAACAGGCGGCCAAACACGCCTTTCGCCCCTTGCTAAAGATCAAACTTGGCACGCCCGATGACATGCCCCGGCTGGAAGCGGTGCGCGCCGGTGCCCCCGACGCCAAAATCATCGTCGACGCCAACGAGGGGTGGTCGGCGCAGGTCTACGCCGATCTGGCCCCGCACCTGGTACGGCTGGGGGTCGGGCTGGTGGAACAGCCCCTGCCCGCAGGAGAAGACGAGGCATTGATCGGCATGGATCGCCCGGTGCCCGTTTGCGCCGACGAAAGCTGCCATGACCGCGCCAGCCTGCCAAGGCTCAAGGGCAAATACGATGTGGTCAACATCAAGCTCGACAAGACCGGCGGCCTGACCGAGGCGCTGGAACTGCGCGACGCGGCATTGGCCGATGGGTACAAGGTGATGGTCGGCTGCATGGTCGGATCATCGCTCGCCATGGCCCCGGCCACGCTGGTAGCCCAGGGCGCAATGGTCACCGACCTTGACGGCCCGCTGCTTTTGGCAGAAGACCGCGACACCCCGCTTGTTTTCGACGCGGCCGGCGTGCACCCGCCCTCGGCTGACCTATGGGGTTAGCGAAACAATCTTATACTGTATTTTTGTGGACTCAGCACAACCTGACAGTGTACATTCGCAGTACATAATTAAGGAGTATTGACAGTGAGACACAAAATTAAAACGATTTTTGCAGCCGCGGCAATTGCCGCAACTGCGTTTGTCGCATTACCTGCGCAGGCAGCCACGATCGTTGGGGACTATATAGGCGGCGGAGCGAACAACAACTTTTCCCGGGCGACAGGCTATCATTTTACGGTCGGCGCTGACGACCTGAACGTGACGGCCCTGGGCGTCTACGATCTGGGCAGCAACGGTTTTGCTGACAGTCATGATGTCGCAATCTTCGACAGCTCTGCACCAGGTGTTGCCCTTGCATCAACAACTTTGGCGTCTGGCCTCAGCGGCACTTTCGAAGCCGGCACAGTGGGTGGCACGCGGTTCAACGCGATCGCTACGATCACACTATTCGCAAACACGTCTTACTACATTCTGGCGAACAATTTCGGCACCGACCAGTTTGCATTCGGAAATGGCAGTGTCCTGTACAATAGTGCGATCACATGGAACGGGTTCGTTGACGCCGCATCGAACAGTGTTAATTCCAATCCGAACTTTCTCGGCGGTTCACCCGGCAATCTTGGTCCAAACTTCAAATTTACACTTGCGGCAATTCCAATCCCTGCTTCGATCCTGCTGCTGTTCACAGGCATCGCGGGTCTCTTTGGGATAAGGCGCATACGCGCAGCCTGAGACATCTGAAAAATTCGGAGATGCACCCCAGTTTTGGGGTGCATTTTTTTTGGCGGCATGCTTTTAGTCGGCAGAAATTTCTACTTCGGAGGAGTCCGCATGACCCGCACCGTTTACGTGAATGGAGAATACCTACCCGAGACCGAGGCGACCGTTTCGATCTTTGATCGTGGTTTCCTGATGGCCGATGGCGTCTACGAGGTGACCAGCGTGCTGGGCGGCAAGCTGATTGATTTCGCCGGCCACCTGAAACGGCTGGAACGCTCCCTGAACGAGCTTGACATGCAAAAGCCCTCCGATTTCGACAACCTGCTGGAGATCCACCGCGAGCTGGTGCGCGTCAACGAGATCGACGAGGGGTTGGTGTATTTGCAGGTGACCCGGGGCAGCGATGGCGACCGCGATTTCGCCTTTCCGTCGGCCGATACCAAGCCGACCGTCGTTCTCTTTACCCAGGACAAACCCGGCCTCGCCCATTCCGAGGCGTCGAAAAAGGGCAACAAGATCATCTCGATCGAGGATATCCGCTGGGGTCGCCGTGACATCAAGACGGTGCAGCTGCTTTACCCGTCAATGGGCAAAATGATGGCCAAGGCGGCGGGCTGCGACGATGCCTGGATGGTCGAGGATGGCAAGGTGACCGAAGGCACCTCCAACAATGCCTATATCGTCAAGGGGGGCAAGATCATCACCCGGCAGCTTTCCAACGACATCCTGCACGGCATCACCCGCGCCGCCGTCCTGCGTTTCGCCCAGGAGGCGCAGATGGAGGTGGAAGAGCGCAGCTTTACCATCGACGAGGCGAAAGAGGCGGACGAGGCCTTCACCACCTCGGCCAGCGCGTTCGTCATGCCGGTTGTGGAAATCGACGGGGTCGCAATGGGGGACGGCACGCCGGGGCCGATCGCCAGACGCCTGCGCGAGATTTATCTGGACGAAAGCCTGAAAACCGCGATTTGATCTTCTATTGATTGCTCAGTAGCATCGGCCAGTAGCCATCGGCTTTTTCGATATTGCCGTCGATGTCGCTGGCCCATTGCCGCCGCACGCGCGGGCTGTAATTGAGGTAAAGCTTGTCGTCCCAGATGCGCCAGGCGAACGGGTCCACATCGGCCACCGCGTTCTGGCTGGCGGCAAAGGCGCAATAGCCGCCATATTGCGGGGCGAAACGTTCGGGATCAGCCAGAAAAGCCTCGCGGTTCTCGGCCGAAATGAACACCCAGGTGGCATCTTTGAAACTGGCCTGAATCTCCGGGTCGCCCTTTTGCGGATCGCCGCCGTTCCAATAGGTCATCACGTCATAGCCGTTCATCGCCAGCTTGTTGAAATACCCCAGATTGACCTCGGACGCGGGCCCGGCCTGGGCAAGTCCTGCAAACGCAATACACAATAGATGCACGAGCACGGTCAGATGCCTCAGAACCTTTGTCAACGCGACCCTCCCGATGCCCTACCCGGCCTGCTCCGCCCAGCTTTTGCGAAACGCGCCCGGTGATTTGCCAAACCGTTTGCGGAACCGCAACGACAATTGCGAAGAGCTGCTGAACCCGGTCGCCACCGCGATCTCATTGACCGATAGCGTGGTTTCATTCAGCAGCGCATGCGCCCGCGAAATCCTCTGGTCAATATAGAACTGCGCCGGGCTCACGCCCACGTATTTCTTGAACAATCGCTCCAACTGACGGCGCGAGATGTCGGCCTCGGTCGCCACCTCGTCAATCTCGACCGGATTTTCCAGATTTTCATTCATGAACTGCATCGCCGTGATCAAGTGCTGGTTGCGGCTGCTCAGCGCCACGGAGTAGGCCGATTTCTGCAACGACTTGCGACTGTCCGAGCGGAAATGGATGCACATATCGGCCACCACCACCGCCAGATCCTTGCCGTGATCACGCTCGATCATGGCCAGCATCATGTCGGTGGCCGCGCTGCCGCCGCCGCAGGTCATCAGCCCGTCATCGTTTTCGTAAAGGTTGCCGGTTGGCTCCAGCCCGATAAAGCTTTCGACGAAAGCCGGGCGGTTTTCCCAATGCAGGGTAAAGACGCGATCCTCCAGCAACCCCGCCTTGGCCAGCGCAAAAGCCCCGGTGCAGATGCCGCCCGTCCGACAGCCAAAGGCCCGCTGACGGCTCAGCCATGCGGTGATCCGTGGACTGGTGCTTTCGCCGGGCTCGATCCCCGAACAGACAAAGGCCGTGGCGGATTTCGGCAGGTTCTGAAGCCCGCTATCGGGCGTGATCACGATACCGTTGGAACACCGCACCGGCTTGCCATCCTCGGTCATCACGAACCAGCGATAGAGTTCGCGGTTGGTGACCTGATTGGCCACGCGCAACGGCTCGACCGCCGAACTGAAGGCCAGCATCGTCAGCTTGGGCAGCAGCAGAAAATAGAAATCCTTGGGCGGCCCATCGAAATCCACCCGGAAACTGGCCGCACCTTTCGGGACAAAGCTACGCTCGTTCATCTGATGATCCTACCGGAAAGCCTGTATCAAGAGAAGGTGGGAGAGCGCCGGGCCAACGTACAGGCCCGGCGCCCGCCCCTGTCAGGTTGCCAGTTCGGCCACGGGTTCACCACTATCGGCCCAGGACTGGATTTCAGCCTCACTTGCCTTGGGTGAGAAAAGACCCGTCATGGCATAGAAAATACCGATCACCGGCGACATCCAGCAGGCAAAGGCCAGCGGAATATAGAGCAGGTTCTCGAAATTCCCGTCACCGATGCCCAGCGCCAGCGCCGAGATCACAAAGGCCCCGCCCGCGTTCCACGGGATCAGCGGAGACACCAGCGTCCCGCCCTCTTCGATCGCCCGGCTGAGGTTCAGCGGCGAATAGCCCATGCCTCGATACACCGGCACATACATCCGCCCCGGCAGCGCGATCGACAGGTACGGATCGCCCGCAACCGTGTTGGTGGCAACCGAGGTCAGGATGGCCGAGGTCTGGATACCGGCAAAGGATTTCACCTTCGAGATGATCACCGCGATGATCGCCTCAAGACAACCGGTGCGTTCCAGCGCGCCGCCAAAGCCCAACGCCAGCAGCACCAGAGAAATCGTCCACATCATCGACTGGATGCCGCCCCGGTTGAGCAGGCTGTCGATCTCGCTGACACCGGTTTCGATCGAATAGCCGCTATTGGCATATGTAAAAGTCTCGTGCAGGCCGGCCCCCTGACAGACCATCGCCATGATGCCCCCCACGACCGCGCCAGCAAAAAGCGATGGGATCGGCGGCTGCTTTTTCACCGCCAGAACAATGACCAGCAACGCCGGTAAGAGCATCAGCGGTGAAATCCAGAACTCGGTGGCCAGGGCCGTGGTGATGGCGTCGATCCTTTCGAACGACACCTGCGAGGTGTCGATCAGGGTGAAGCCCACGACGAAATAGATCGCCAGCGCGATCAGCATCGCCGGTACCGTGGTCGGCAGCATGTTGCGGATGTGATCAAAAAGGTTTGTGCCGGTCACCGCCGGGGCCAGGTTGGTGGTGTCCGACAAGGGCGAAATCTTGTCGCCGAAAAACGCGCCCGACACGACCGCACCTGCGGTCCAGTACATCGGAATGCCAAAGCCTGCGCCAATCCCCATCAGCGCCAGCCCGACCGTGCCGACCGTACCCCAGCTTGTACCCAGCGACACCGACACGATCGAACACAGGATCATCCCCGCCGCCAGGAAGATCTCGGGCGACAACACCTTGAGGCCATAATAGATCAGCGTCGGCACCGTGCCGCTGGCAATCCAGATACCCACGATCATGCCAACCGTGATCAGGATCGACACGGACGGCAATGAGATATTGATGACGTGAAATACGCCCTCTTCGATATTGGGCCATTTGTGACCCAGTTTCAGCCCCACCAGCCCGGTAATCGCAATGCCGATGGCAAGCGGGATATGCGGTGTGAAATCACCAAAATAGAATAGCTGAACACCCAGCACTGCCAGGGTCAGGACGATCGGCACAAGTGCCAGACCCAGCCCGGGTTTAGATACAACGCCATTGTTAACGGTCATTACCGTCTCCTCGTTTCGTCTGTTTTTAGGGTTAATCGCGACTACGGCATATTACGCAGCCCTTGCGCCGCCGGACTCATGGTCAGCGCGCCGGATCACACCAGATTCGCGACATACGGGCGCGGGATCTGCTGATTTTGGCAGGTTTTGGCGTATTACGTGGCGCTTTTTGCCGGGATCAGCGCGTGGACGATCCCGGATCGCCGGTCAGCTATCGGGCTGACATACCCGGCATTCAGGGATTCTCGCCGACATTCTCCGCAAAGCTTTTCTTGAACGCGGCCTGTTTATCCGGCGACGCATCGGTCTGATAGTTGGCCTTCCACTCATCCATGCTCATGCCGTAGAAAATTTCGCGCGCTTCGGCCTTGTCCATCTCGATGCCGCGCGCGTTGGCGGCCTCCTGGTACCAGCGGCTCAGGCAGTTACGACAGAACCCGGCCAGGTTCATCATGTCGATATTCTGCACATCGGTGCGCTTTTCCATCAGGTGTTCGCGCAGGGTGCGGAACGCCGCCGCTTCAAGTTCGATCCGTGTCTGGTCGTCCATGTGTCGTCTCCTTGCCGCTTACAACATGCGCTTGAGATAGGGCGGGTTCAAGTCCGAAAGGCGCACCGTCAGGCTGCCCACATCCGGCAAGGCCGCTTCAAGCCTGGCCAGCGTGATCCGGGCCAGATCCTCGCGGGTCGCCTCATCGCGTCCAGGCAGCAACAACAGCGTGGCATGGGCAAATGATTGCGGCTCCACCCCGATGCGTGACGCGGTGGCGGCGATGGTCCGCACCCGCACAGTCTCCGGCCCCTTGATCGACGCATGGTTCGCAAAGGCCTGCCACAGCAAATCGCACAGCGCTTGCAGGTCATGGCTGTCCTCCAGCCCTTTGGAATGTTCGATCACGATATGCGGCATCTGGGGCACCTCTGGGTTTTCGACGATAAAGGCGTGAATGCCGGACCGACGCAACCGGAAACAACACACCCCAAGGCACTGGCAAGCGGCGACAGGCCCATTCCGCGCCCGGTGCCTTCGGCTTGACTCCGGGCCGGGATGTCAGGGTCAATCGGCGACCACGTCGGTAGAATGGCTAACGATTGCCTCGCGCCCGATTTGTCGATTAGCACGCATTGCGTAAGCGGCAGCCGTTGGCAGAAACTGCTGCACGTTTGCGCGCTTCATACTTCAGAAATAGAAGTTTCACCCAACCTCTGGATCAGGCTTTGCTCGATTTCATCTAGCACGCCCGAGACTCGTTTCTGCAAGGCGTTCTCGACCGAACATACGGGTGCATCAGTGTTTTCCCCGCTCGCGACAAGACGTTCATCCAGCGCAAGGTAGATATCCGCAAGGGTGATGCTTTCCGGCGCACGTGCCAAACGCCATCCACCGGCATAACCCTTTTCCGACGTCAACAATCCGGCTTCGCGCAATCGCCCCAAAACCCGGCGAACCACGACGGGGTTCGTTCCTGCGTGATCAGCAATGTCCGAAGATGTCCGCACGCGATCCGGATCTACCGCCATATGGCTGAGAGTATGCAGGGCAAGAGAGAGACGACTGTTGCGTTTCATGTGCGGTTTTCTCCAGGCAGACAGCAAACGTAACTTTTGGTGTTGCATTAGTCTAGTAACTGGATAAGTTACGTGACTCACAAAGCACCCAATGGAGCGTTCTATGGCAGATACTCGTCTTCCCGTCACGGTTCTTTCCGGCTTTCTAGGAGCTGGCAAGACAACACTTCTGAACCGGGTCCTGAACAACCGCGAAGGTCGTCGCGTGGCCGTCATCGTCAATGACATGTCCGAAGTGAACATAGATGCAGACCTTGTTCGGGCCGACACGGAACTCAGCCGGACAGATGAAACGCTGGTTGAGATGTCAAACGGCTGCATCTGCTGCACCTTGCGGGACGACCTTTTGGATGAAGTCCGTCGTCTCGCGGCGGAAGGGCGCTTTGATTACCTGTTGATCGAATCGACCGGCATTTCCGAGCCTCTTCCCGTGGCCGCGACCTTCGATTTTCGAGATGAAGCAGGCGAAAGCCTCTCCGATGTGGCGCGGCTGGATACGATGGTGACCGTTGTCGACGCGGCGAACCTGCTCAACGATTTCTCGTCCCACGATTTCCTGCGGGACCGGGGCGAGACGATGGGGGAGGAAGACGACCGCACGCTGGTGCACCTTCTGACCGACCAGATTGAGTTTGCTGATGTGGTGATCCTGAACAAGATAGATGATGCCGGGTCAGAAAAGGTCGATGCCGCCCGCAAGATCATCCGCAGCCTGAATGCCGACGCCGAGATCATCGAGACCAATCATTCCTCTGTCGCCGCTGAGAAGATCCTCGACACAGGCCTTTTTGACTTTGATCAGGCACACGAGCACCCGATGTGGGCCAAAGAGCTTTACGGCTTTGCCGATCACGTCCCGGAGACCGAAGAATATGGCGTCACCTCATATGTCTATCGGGCGCGTTTACCCTTTGTCCCCGAGCGTATCCTGAAGGTGTTGAACGGCGACCTGCCGGGGGTGATCCGGGCAAAAGGACATTTCTGGATATCGACGCGATCTAATTGGGTGGCCGAGTTCTCCCTTGCTGGATCGCTCTCCAGCATCACACCTTTGGGCACATGGTGGGCCTCCGTCCCTGAAGAGCACCGCCCCACACATGACAGCGCGAAGGCCTACATGCAGGCGCATTGGCAAGAACCCTGGGGGGATCGCCGTCAGGAAATCGTCTTCATTGGCGCTGGAATTGACTGGCCCAGGCTCAAGGCGCGACTGGACACCTGTCTTGTGCCCGCCCTCGCGACCACAGGCCCCGACAACTTACCGGATTACCCGGACCCATTCCCGATCTGGCGTCGGGTTGAGGATGCCGCATGAATTTCGTCAGGAAGACGCTCAGAGATGCCGCAATAGGGATTGGCGTTGCACATGATCCGACGTCCCTTAGCGCATTTCTGCAACCAGGGTGCGCCGCCGCTATCTGGCGGCGGCAAACCCCGCCAGAGGTCCAGGCCTGGCTGGACAAGCTTGATCCGGAGGTTTTGCCCAGGGGGCGGGTCATTCTGGCCGCTAATGCGGTTACGGACACCATTGGGCACCTCTTCAGCACCTCTGGGTTACCTGTCGGGCCAGAACGAGAGTGGCTCCACGATGACATCTTAACAATGGTCGACGTGTTTTCAGACCTTATGTCCGCCCGGTTCCTGCGTTTGCGGTTGGATGTTGTGGAGACCAATGCCTGTCGCAAATTTCACATCGATGCAATCACCGCCCGGCTGGTCTGCACCTATCGGGGCACCGGAACCCAATACGGGATATCAACCGACGGCCGTGATCCAGAGCGCGTATTCACGGTTCAAACCGGTGCTCCAATTCTACTTCGCGGAACGCTTTGGCCGACGCAGCCACTCTCGGGCTTATTGCATCGCTCGCCCCCGATAGAAGGGAGCGGAGAGACCAGGCTTGTCCTGGTGCTGGATCCTGTCTTCGACCCGGATGACGAAGCATGAGCGCTAATCTGGGTCAAAGCAGCTTGCGCCGGAAACGACGCTCTGCCGACCCCATGGCCGCCTATGACGGATTGCCCGCCCCGCTACGGCGATGGCTCTCGGAAGCGGCTTTACCATGGTCCCCATCTTCCGCTCGCCGCATATGGTCCAGGTCTTTGGGCAAGGGGCTGACACCAGAAGAAACGCTACTGTCGCTTGATCAAGCAGAGGCCAAGACACTGTCCCGTGACAAAATAGTCATCACATCTTTGAGGTAACCCAGACCGCGCCCGCGTATGTTTGCACCAGGATATCTGCCGACAATGATTTCATTGTATTTAGTGTCCGCTTTGGCCGCGTTGCCGCCATTCAGCCCAGAATTGCCGGACTGAAAACATCGGATGTCAGCTCTGAGCCGAGGACGGACATGATGCTGAGGACGAGCGTCGGGCCGCAGGATGGCGCTGCAACATCTCAGCATGGCCCTTTATCCATCGCCGGATCCCTCCATCTTCACCGGAACGCGCGAGCCTCACAGAAACGCCAGCCCGTCGGGACGGTGTCGCCATTGTTGCTCGGACCAATGGCGCAACCAAGGCAACCGCTCGCCCGGCACCTAGGGCTTGATTCCAGGCAGAGCGGCTGGCTTCAGCGGTTACCAAGTCGGCAAAATAGCCACTGGCCGGTTTGAGCCCAAAGTGTCCGATGCTGCGCGCGACACGAATGGCCGCTCTATTGATCCGGGTCGTTCTTGGCCAGCCAGATTTCAAAGGCTTCGAGGATGTCATCCCCATTTCTTTCGAAATGCGTTTCCGCCTCCAACCCTTTCAGACCGATGAACGCATCGTCTGGAATGTGCCATCTCAATTTCTTGCCCTCTGAAAGCGCAGCGTGCATCTTCGTTTCGTAGGCGAGGACACGTTCTGGCTCTGACGGTGCGTAATCTCGCGACGCAAAGCTTACAGTGTTCATACGCTTCAAGATGGCATCATTGCGGTGCACGTCTGCCTCAAATATCCCGAGGGGGTTTTTCTTGGCGTCGTTTTCCCAGAGATACTCTTCGATCGACATCGGTGATCCAGAGCCGAGAAACAATTGCCATCCCGTACCAAGATCGCATTTCGGGTGCAGCAAGCAGGCCATCGCCCAGTCCTCATCGAAAGGACCATCATAGTAGATGTTGCTCGCAAGATAGTGGATATCCCCCGCATCCAACTTGGCCAGAAAAGCACGACCTTCCTCGCTGTCTGGCATGATTTCGTGCAAGTTTAATTCGCGCGCGCTATCAAGCCATTTCTGCCTCTCATGCGCACTCGCTTGGCGGCGGCGACGCGCCTCAATCTGTTCCTCCGACATGTTTGCTTGCTGGAGTTTTTGAAAGGTATTGGCCTCATTCAACTGCCGAATAAGGCGATCTCGCTTCCTACCTTGAAAAAACTTCTTAACAAAATTCACGCCGTTGGCCCTTTCCTACCCATGTCTTCCTTGTTTTGCCAAACAAGCCAGATGTGCGGCAAACTATCGAATGCAGACATTTGTTCAATAGGCGCTGGCGGCAGCGTCCCGCGTCGCGGTCACTCACGAACCCAAAATGCTGCGCTTTGCATGAACGACTGCTTTCCGGAAGCTGATCGGTGGATTCTGGAAGTCGTCGAATGTCCGGTTTGGGCCGGACTTTGAATGAAAGTTCAGCGGCAGCTCAACGACGTTTTACCGAAGCCATTGCCTGTTCAACAAACCAGTTGATTGCCAGATTGTGGCGTGTTCGTTCGTGTCGTACCAGATAATAGGGAAAGCTTTCGCCCCTTCGAAAGGGTGAAGAACATAAATTAGTGACCCTTTGGATCTGAACACCCAAACGTTTCGGTACGGCAGCGACAGCGTCGTTCTCACCGATCAGAAAGGGCAGTGTCGTAAAAAAGGGTTGATGAAACACAGGTGCTAATTGGCCCTCGTCAGAACGCATGATGGTATCAGGCTTAAGTTCAGTCGTGCCTGGGAAATTGAACTCGATCTGCCGAAACGGAGACAGGTCTTTTGGACTAAGGTCTGATTTGGACTTTGCAATTTCCTGCAAAGGGTGACCTTGCCGATAAAGCACTTCATATGTCTCTTCGTAGAGCTTTTGAGCGAGAAGATCTCCACCTTCAGTCACGTTGATATAGAGCATTAAATCCAAATCCCCGCTTTGCAGACCTTCAAAGCTACGGGGAACAAGTGATGAAACATCAATCCTTAGCCCTGGGGCTGTCTTAGCAAACTGTTCCATGATGGGCCCTAGTACAGCGGCGACACCGTAGTCTGTCGAGGCAATGCGAAAACGATAGTGAGATGTTTCAGGATCGAACGTGGAAGAAGCGAACACATCTTCCACAGCCTGAATTGCCGACTCCACAGTGTGTCTGAGCCCCAGTGCATAGTCGGTCAGTTGATAGCCAGATTGTGTGCGGATTAAGATTGGGTCACCGACTAGATCCCGAATACGTGCGAGAATGCGGCTGGCAGCCGGCTGACTAATCCCAAGATGAGAGGCTGTGCGCGTCACACTGCTTGTTGTCAGCAGAATTTTCAAAAAGCGAAGGACGCGGAGATCTAAAGACGAAACCTCAGTATCCAATTTATGCATGTAGATTATACTATCGTAGTCATATTGCTGATGTCAAAAATACCGTATTTGTCGCCCTGAAAGGCAAGTTCCACACTCGGATTTGCAATTGGAATACGTGTTTCGCCGCGCCGTGAAATGCTGGCGACATGCCAAGTGCCCATTCATGGGGTCAATTTCTACAGGAGCCCATTCTATGATCAGAACTAGCGCAATGTTGGCAGCCATCGCTTTTGCCTGTCCCGCTATGGCTGACACCGGTATCGTTAACGGCCTCCCGCCCTACACAGAAGCGGTATTGCCCATTGAAGGTGCGCTTTATGCCGTCGCCATCGGCCCTGGTGGACCCGGTGAAGAATTTGGATTGTATGAAACAAACGGAGGGCTTTATCGACTAGACCCTGAAGGAGGCTATTCCCAAGTCGAGCTTTCAGACGGGCTCGGGCTGCGCAATCCAACTGGCATGGTCCAGCAAAATGGGCAGATCGTGCTCGTGGATGGTAATCAAGTTGTTTCTGTTTCGCCTTTGGGAGATGTTAATTGGCGCCGATCCCTCGATGGCGAAGGCGTCTTTTTCTACGACGTCGAAGCGCTGAATGATGAGGCCTTAATTGTCAGCGATTTTGGAAGAGGCAAATTTGTGTCCATTCAATCTCAGAGTGGCGAAATGAATCCCTATCTAGATCAAGTCGAAGTCAGTGGTCTTGCTCGCTTCGAGATCAGCGGTGAAGGAATTTATGCTATTTCCTGGGGGGCGGATGATGCCTGGAACAGTGCTGTTTACCAAGTTACGGCCGCAAACGGTGCTGAGGAGGCTAAATTGTTGGCCGACGGGTTTGGCAATCTGGAATCAATCGAGCTTGTGGACGGCCACATCGTTGTCGGAGGCTACAGAGGGCATGAAAATTTTCAGGACGCAAAACTGTTTCAGCTCGATGCAGAGGGTGACGTGTCAGCACTTTCTGTAGGGGCGGAGACCAAAGGTGTATCCGATATCTTTTTTGATGGCGGGTCGGTTTGGATAAACTATTTCTATGACGCCTCGTACGAAAAGATAGCGGTCAAATCACTGTTGTCGGCGCGTTAATTTCTCCCAACCGAACGTCCTGTGTGGATTGCTCCTGCATAGCAAGACATTTTTTGAGCTGATATGAGCGTCTGTCAGATGCAGTCGTGTGTCCGGCCTGTTTGCGC
>NZ_CANLER010000004.1 GCF_947489715.1 uncultured Roseovarius sp.
ACGGCCTGCGCTTCGCCATCCGCGAAGGCGGCAGAACCGTCGGCGCAGGCGTCGTCGCCAAAATTATCGAATAATCCTTTAGTCGGATCATTCTACAAAGGGCGTCCCGCGCGGGCGCCCTTTTTCTTTTGCCCGCCCGTTCCTAAATATTATCTGCAACCGATGGAGAGTGCTGTGAACAACGCCGCCTGATCGACAAACCGCTCAATGTTTCTCAGACCAAGGCGAGGCCCGTTATGCCCGGCACATTTCCTGATGCGCAAACACGTCACCCCCTGACCCTTCCCGATGGGAGCACCCACCCCGGTACTGTATTTCTGAAACCCGCACTGGATCACCCGCGTATCATCGTAGGTGATTACACCTATGCCAGCTCTGCGGTCCCGACTCAGGATTGGGCTGCGCGATTGGCACCTTATCTCTTCCCGAATTCGGCTGAAATGCTGCACATCGGAAAGTTCTGCCAGATCGCTGATGGTGTGGTTTTCATCACCGCCTCGGCCAATCACCGCTATGACGGGTTCTCAACCTATCCCTTTGCCGTTTTCGATGGTGGGTTCGACGAAGACCGCGCGTCGCTTCCCGGCGCCGGAGCTGACACGGTGATCGGAAACGATGTCTGGATCGGGCACGATGCCCGCATTCTGCCCGGTGCCAGGGTCGGGGACGGTGTGATCATCGGTGCAGGCGCTATCGTGGCCGGCGAAATCTCACCCTACACAATTGTCGTCGGAAATCCGGCCCGGCCCGTCCGCCGCCGGTTTGATCCCGATACGATCGCGCATCTTTTCGAGATTGCCTGGTGGGACTGGCCGATGGCTTACATACTCAAGCATGAGGCTGCTATCTGCGGTGGTGATCTGGTGCAGTTGGAACACGCGTCACGGCGACTTGATGCAGGGCGGACGTGTTCACCCGATAACCCGGAAAAGAAATCAAACGGCGCTTGATTCCCGCGCCAAGGTGTCATAATCCCTGCCGTGGCCTTAGGGGTATAGCTCAGCTGGTAGAGCGACGGTCTCCAAAACCGTAGGTCGCGGGTTCGAACCCTGCTGCCCCTGCCAATAAAATCAATAACTTATATGAAACTCAAGGCTGCGCAGATTTGATTTTTGTGCGTTTTTTTGTGCGGTTTCTCAAAAAAAACCTAAACTTGGCCGTAATTGGAGTGTTTACTAAGTTAGTTGAAGAGGCATGCGCTGAATGGAAGGCATAAGGTAACTGCTGGAGGATTTGTTCGACATAGGTTTCACCGAAATTTAGTAGAACGGTGCGAAATCTGATTGTGGTGGTGAAAGGATTGAAAATGGACGCGGTATCTTGGACTGTATGGTTGGTACGACTGGTCATCGGCCTTGTTCTGACAGCTTTGTTAGCTTGGGGGATATCTTTCAAAGTCTCTGACTACGTTGTTAAAGCAAATACTTCGAGCGCGAATGAGGCTATGCGGACGCTTCAATCTTCTATTGACCAGTTGAATCAGTCCATTCAGCAAAACATTACAGCTACCAATGGGCTTCAAGAGCAAATGGCTTCGCTACTAGCTGCAAGTTCGCGTCACACTAGCGAGTTAGCGTCGATGAAAGATGACTTAGTAAGAGTTACAACAGCAGTGCAAGATTCGGGGATCGACATTAAAATTGCCCACGAAGGGATGTCGACACCTTCAAAGTTGCTAAGTTGGACTGATTTCCGAGCATTTTATGGCGTAGCTCCAGATGAGCCTGTTTTCCTCGAGATTCCTGGCGTTTTCGATTAGCTTCACGAAACCATCAAAGCGTAGATGTTGTTTGGGGAATATATCGGGGACAATTGATGTGGTTTTTCAGCATGACGGTCGATTTCACATAACCTTCCGAAGTGCCACGAACCCGTCTACTCTAACTCTATGTATATCTTCGAAATTCTAGCAAGCGGCATTCATCGTCGCGGCAGAACAATAGAAAAATGCACATTGGCGATATTTTCCACATACTCGGAAATGCTACTGAGACATACAAAGAGGATCAGGGTAGATCCCCACAGGGTAGTACGCCAAATGAACTTAAATGCGCTTATCAAGATTGTTTAACAGGGAAATGTGGTTGATATGTTTACTCAAAAAAGTTTGTATTTGTTTGCATTGTGTCTTGTTGGTTTTCTGCAGCCAACAAAGGTTGATGCGTGTGTGCAGTTCCATAGTGCAGCAGACTTAAGTGTCTACTTGGCAAATAAATGCGGAAAAAGAATTCTCATTAACTGGCGCGCGGGTGGCTCTAGAAAATTAGGGGTGGATCGCGCTGTTTTGGCTCCCAATAAAATAGTTGGTTTCAACATTGCAGGAAAAGCCAGTTATACATACTGCATCGTTGCAAAAGGTGTTGCAAACCCTCAAATTTGTACTGGCACACAATGGTACAGAGTAAAGACAAAGCATGATTGGTCAAATAAAGATGGCTGCTTGTCTCACGTCGAAGAAAATCGAGGCGAGTTCATCTATTTTGTAGGAGTAAAGAACAACTGCGCCTACCCTGTGAATGTTGCTGTCGCTGTTTCTGGGAAAAGCAGCAGTAATGGCCGAACGTCAGAAGGTTTAGACTTTGTAAGGTTCAAGAGGAAATTTCTGAAAAAAGTTAAGTTACAAAGAGGGTCTAGTTATCGATTTCCTGATAGTTGGCCGCCAGATGATGATATTCTATATGCAGCCTGTGCTGCTCACCCTAGGCAGGAAACTTATCCTGCCTTCACTTCTCCCAGAAGTGGTGCATCGACGTGTTCAGTGTATGATGAATACTAACTAATAGGCGCAGACACAAAACTGTACGAGAGGCTTTAACAGACTTTACTCCTAAGTCAGACAGGTTTAGGAGGCCGTCATTGATCAAATCATCTCAGATGATCACCCGACCGCGCCACCACCAAACTCGGCTGGTCCGGAAAACTCCTGATATCGAACCAGGTGAACCGTGTACCATCGGCGTTGGTCTTATTGCCCCACACCAGCCCGTCAGCCCCCTGACGTATGAGCGCTGCCCGGAATGCCCGCAGGTCAATCAGATGCCAGCTCTCTATCCCCGTTTGTGCCGCGTTGGCGTGGCCGTAGAACAGCCAGTCGCCCTTGCCATTGACGATTTTGCTGAGCTCCGTCTCTGCGCCTGAGGTGATGCGGGACCGGATGGTGAACTGATGCGGGTAGAGATTGGCATAGCCCGGTCGGCGCACTCGTGCGGCTATGCGCATGTCGCGGGCATCGAGCATTAGCAAGTCGGTGGCCTGATGCCAGTCCAGTGGATCTGGCGCGGTTTCGAGAAGATGGCTGCCCACAATACGTTTGATCTGCGGCAGGAACTGGTCTGACCACTGTCTATTGGTTTGGTAGTAATTCATTCGTCAAAAAATCCCCTACATGGGGTAAAAAGTTCACTTGAACAAACTAGGAAAGGTCAGGCACCTCCACCATGCCCTCGGCAACGGCTATCGCGTCGTCGCATGCGCGGCCCAGGGCGCTCAGCAGGACGGGTAGATATTGCCCTGGTTGAGGGGAAGTTTCTTCCGCCTGTGCTTGTAGCTTGGCCAGCGCGGCCAGCCCTTTGACCTGCTCAATCGTCTCGCGCAAGTATCCGAATTCGTCCATTGTCAGGGGCATATGAAATTCTCCTATCAGGGTAACTCCAAGTTCATTTCTCTGTTGTTAGTTGCCAGCGTTGCCTCTGACAGCGGCGGAAAGTCTGGGAGCCCCGCCAAGTCCAGCTGGTGGGGCTTCTATTCTTCAAAATACACCTTTCTCATAATAGCGACGTTGATACCCCGAGCCTCAAACGTTTCGATGTTCGCAGCGACATAGGCGGGTTTGGTACCCAGTGATTTTTCATCTGCCAGAATAACCCTATCTCCACGGCATAAAACCTTGCGCAGTATCTTGAGACCGGGACGGTCTTTCACACGGCCCTTTGGCTCATCAGTGAACACGTGCTCTGCCCCCAAATAGTGAAGCCGACGAATGCCTGCCGCCACGCGGCTTGGGCGGTCAGCAACCGCGTATCCGAAGACACGCCCCTGACCCTCTCGGAAAGCCTCTGGATGGCAGACACCGCAGGTCATCTCACCTCCTTTCCCTGCGATGCCTGAGTGGCCATGGTCAATATCTCGTTCTGGTGTTCCAGCTCCGAGATTTCATCCATCAACCTGCCAGCAATGTCGCCAATCACCTCAAAGAGGTTCTGGTAGCCATTGCGCTGCAAGTCGACACTCATGACACTGTCAGATGCTGCTACGCCGACACGGGCCAGCGCGAGAATATGGCCAGCGCTCATGGAAGGGTCACCTTCCGTCTCCAGGTCGTAGATATGGTCTTTCATGTCTCAGTCTCCGATTTGGGGGAATTCAGGCGGCGTCACTGTGCTTATCGCTGGTTGCCCACCTATAGCTGTTCCGGATCATCCCGCGCAGGTCGCCCAGGAATATCCAGTCGAGGCTTGCGCCATAAGTCAGGCAGAAAGCTGAGAGCTCTGTTGAGGGCACGCCATCATCGCCAAGCAAACGACAAGGTGGTGATACACCTACGGTCTCCGCGTAGAAGTTGACCCGCTCCAATGCCTCGTCAAAGTTCAACCTGGGTGTCTCAACCTGCGTCATGTGGAATACTCCCGTTGATGGCATCAAGGTCTCGGTTGAGTTGCTTTGCTTTCGCACGTGCAATGCCGATGAGGATGTTCACGCCTGCGCGCTCATCTGCATCATCTGCGGCTTCCATTGCGGCTAGTAGCCCCTCGATGACCATTGCATCATGCTGTAGGTCTGATTGTAGTTTGGCCATTTTGCCCTCCTTCACGAGTATCAATTCGTCTGCCAGTCTTTGAGTAAATCTCCGAGCGCATTGCTTACCCCGGTGAGCGCCCTGACTTCCGGACCTGTCGTTGAAATGTCGTCGGTGTTCATGATTTCCCACACAATGATTTTCAGGGCGTGGATGAGGTTCTCCGCATCGCAGATGGCAGAATGGGCGTCGTCGATGTTGTTGGTGATGCTCACGATCAGGTTCCTCCGGTGAACTAGTGGATTGGAAATTCATGCACCGCGCCGTTGACGGCGATGCGGGAGATGGTGGCGAGGTTTACAGAGCGCGGCTCAGACGCCTCTGCATCCCAGACGGGCATCAGGTGCGGGTGACGCTTGGCGCGCGTCAGCGCGGCCTTACGGGCGCTCTCTGAAGCTGTCTTGTCCTTGAGGTGGAACTTGAGCTTGGCGGGCTGTACGCGCATGACACGTTCGCTGCCATCTTTCTTGGTGAAGGTGACAGAAGCAAACCGGCCCTTGGCGGCGGCAATCATCTTGCGCTTGGCCTCCAGTTCCGCAGCGGCCTTCTCCTCGGCCTCACGGTCGCAGGAGGCGTGATAGGCGGAACGCAGATCCGACAGGCGGTTGATGCCTTCGTGGCCCAGCGTGGTGCGGTTTTCCAGGTTCTGTATCTCTGACCAGAGTTCGGCAGAGGGGCGCAGCGCCTGCTTGGCACGTTCAGCCGCAATCACCGCCCGGCGCTTCATCTCGCGCCATGCATCACGCAGAGCTTGGGGAAACAGGCTGCGAAGCTCAGAAGCGGGCAACCGGCGTGACCAGAGGTTTTGGCGCGCAGTAGTCCAGGCGAAGGTGAAGATTTCTGAGCGGTTTATGGTCATATTCATTGTTCCCGAAGGTGATATAATTTATATAAGGATATGAACAAGCAAAGTCAATATAAATTATATCAGGTTTCATGATGAACGGAGAACAAATCCGAGCAGCAAGGGGTCTTCTAAAGTGGTCCGCGAGGAAACTCGCTGAAGAAAGCGGTGTTGGCTGGGCGACTATTCAGAGACTAGAAAGCAAGAATGGGCCGTTGGCTGGCTATGCCGATACTCACGACGCACTTTGCAAAGCCCTAGAAGCTCAAGGTATCCAGTTTTTAGACAACGGGGACGTAGCTGCTGGGCCGGGAGTGGCGTTGAAAATGAGTTGAGTGGTATTACAACGCAATACCTGTCCTTTTTACACTAGCTGGAAACACCGGTGGCCCGGACTCGGATTGATTTGAAAGATTGGAGAACACATGAACAGAACCAACGCAATTGTTACGTTGTTCGTAGCGCTTATCGGCGCTTTCGGCCTCTACTTTGCAACAGTTTTTTTGCCCGATTATTTTTGCGGCGACAAACGCTGGTGTGGTCGAAATTTCGCTTTTCAGGTTAAACCTTGGAACGTGAATTCTCAGGAGTTTATGTCACCTGTAGGAGAGTTCTCCATTCCAAAGAACTCTGCTTGTAAAGAGTTTGAAGAGTTCCCACTCGCGAACGCTGAATACAGTCAAACAATCATACATGTGATTGACAAATTTACCGGCGAATCCATTGGCAAATTCGAACCCAGAGCTCAAAAATATAAATTCGAAAGTGCCGGAGTCAGTTTTAAGTTCGAATTGGTTGAGAATACCAAGCCAATTTTGCTTGTAAGCTGTTGAATAGAAATCGGAACGTTGGCCAAATCACTGGTACTGAAACTGGGGGCTAGACATGAGCCCTGAAAGCACAATAGCAAGTTACATCCATTAGGCCCTTGAGCGCTGCCATGTTAAAAGGGACACTCAGAGACCGAAGCCGAATAAAAATATTACTTAAGCAAAACAATGCCTCGGACACTAAATTGGTGGGGAGCCCTAACATGCACGCAATCATCAAAGGTCTTTTGATTTTGCTTTTGGTTAGTAGCTGCAAGACAAGCAAAGATAATGTTGCGGGCAATTGGAGAACGGCAGACAGAGTGACTGGATTGAGAGACATTGCATTGACGTTTGTGCAATTCAATTTTGATGGCAACGGCACGGTTGAGGTAACGGAATTCGGACGAACGGCGATGTTTGAGCCTTCGCCGCATGCACTCTTAAAGAAAAAATACGTCTATGTTTTGCAGGGTTCAAAACTATTGGTTGGTGAAGGTGACTACGAATTCGTGATTCACGACAAAACTCTGAAAAGTGTTCGCAATTCCAAAATATTCGAGTTGCAAAAGTGTAATGAGAAAAACAAAGGACGTGTTCACCTGATCGATGGATGCGTCAAGTGACGTTGAAAACACTGTTCCCATAGTTAATAAACTTGGTTGGGATTTGGTCTCAGACGGTGGTATTTTTGCAGGGTCCGTTGTGACGTTGAAGGACAATTGATTTGCTAAGGACACAACACCTGATTCAGGGATGTTTCACAAATAAAAACGCTGCAACCTGCCGGTGAAATGCAAGGTGCAACGCTACACTAAATCAGCCTTAGTTGGGGACGTGTAAGCTGTTAATTTGGGGATGCATGACACGACATCTAAATAAGGCTTTTAATCACTTGTTACCCCCAGTACGTCGAATAACGTTCGAAAATCTTACCCTTCACCATAACTTTATTCTCTGCTCACGATGTTGCGACGTATATGCGCATGATTGCCTATTCATCTTCAATGACATGGAAGGCGGATGCCTGATTTGAGCCCTTTCTGCATAATGCTGCAGCTCGCCTCGTCGTCTGCTTTTCGTCAGCCAAAACATCACTTGACTGCAACAAGGGTGCTACCTGTCCAAGAATAAGTTGTGGCTTCAGGCAAAAGTGCTTCAGCTACCTCAAACTCCGCCTCATCTCGGGGCACAGTAAAAATGACTGAGTAAAGTCCTGACGTCTTTACATTTGCAATGAAACGAAGCTTCTCGCTGCCCTCTGCTAACAATATCTTACCAGCAGCGGGTCCATCGTGAGTATAGTAAACAAAAGCCGTGGAACGTGACCCAAAAGTGGGCTCACCTTTGTCGTCGAAGCCTAATATCCGCGCGATTGTGACAGGGCCAGAAGAGAGGTCAATTTGGGTATCGCGATTGCCTCTATTGGAAATTTGGATCGTCCCGGCAATGATCTTCAACGGTAAAGCAGGCTTATAGCCAAGCCCTGTGGTTTCAACTTGCTTGGCTTCAACATTAACTTCCAAAGCAGCTTTTTCTGCAATTTCCATCTCTAATTTTTGCAGAGCTGCCTTGGCTTGCTCTACGTTTAGCTGCGCTTGAAAAACGTGCAGTGTCCACCCACCCCCAACAACAATTGCAATTATCATCGCGATATTTTTCAAACCAGCGCAGGTTTTCTCAAATTTTTCGTAGTATTCAATTGTCATCTAAATCCTCCCCAAAATTAGTCAGCCCAGAAACCCTCGTATTCAACTTTAAGGGCTGTTCTTCTGTCGTTTTTCACGTCCCATGTCAGGTTCCACAAGACCGATCACTGTCAATGTGGCCTCATTTGTGGGAACGAATCTATTAGTTGGGCACCTGAAATCATGTAAACTTCACTGCGAAAGCCAAGCAGCAAACAAATATTACCCACATGGCTGCGAACATATAAAAATACGTGATAATCACGTCCTTTTGGTTTCGCTCATCAAGAACTTCATTGTGCAGTTTTGGATCTAGTTTAGTAAGGTTGGCGACAAGTGTTCTAAGTTCGTCACAACGCTTCCAATTTCCTTGTTCATAACGGCCAGCAATAAAACCAAGCGCAAAATAGCACAATGAAGCCACTGCGGCGCTAATCCATGTAAGCAATTCACTTGGTATGGAGATATTACCCTTTGTTGCTACTATCATCGCCCCCAACAAAAGAAAGGGCCCAATCCAGACAGTAAAAATGAACTTCATTCGCACAGAATATGTATTGCCGATTGTCAGTTCCAGTTCTTTGAGTAACAGTTCGATTATTGCCTCGTTTTGAGATTCTGTACCCATAAACACCCTCTCCAACATCTACGAAAATTGACTCTCCAGAGATAGCATCACCACTCTGGTCATTCCGGACTAAAAACTAGGTTTTTTGGCTATGCTTCAGGCAAAGCATTATCACTACCGACGTCTAGATTATCTTCGAGTCTTTCTAAGAACCTGCCCTTAACCATCCAAGAAAACCCGAATGCCCAAAGCGCAAACGCCTCGAACCAAAATGTCCAATTGCCATCATTCCACCATGCAAGTTCGAATCCGAAAACACGCGTCAAGATTTTTGACAAGATCATCGCGATCATCGAAACGACAATAATTGTTCCGGAAATGCAATAAATTCGATTTCGGAGAGCCTTTTGGGGTTTCAGGGAGTTGTCAGGGTTTCGCTGGCTTGGCTCGACGCTTGTGAACACGAAAAAGGCAAACCACGCTAAAAACGCAAATAGCAGCGCGGCGCTGAAGTAATGAATAATATCCGAACCAAGAACAAAGATACCTAGATCAAATTCAATCATCTGGAAAAATTCGTCTAGGTTTGGCTCTGCCATTGGTTGTGGAACTTTATCACCAGCGGGGACTGAAAAGTCGACAAATGCACGAGCTTCGAAAGTAGCTGCATCACACCCGTGATTGGATGTTGGAAAGAGCGCAACACCGAAAGCAAATATTCCAGCCCAAGAAGACAATCGGTTTTCAGCGCCATGTTTATCTTCACCCGAGTACACTATTAGGTAAGCACCTATGAAAACCAGAGCGCCTACAAAAAAACTCCCCATGAAGGGCGCGTAATAAAAATGGCTGATGGAGTCTCGAAAACACGTATCATAAATCGGATTGAATGCTGCAATCAGCATTACTGTAGGTAAGCCAACCGCAACCAACCCGACAACGAGCGCTAAGTGACGTTGATTCACAGGAGCAATGCCAACCATTCTTACATTAGTGGGTAGGTACCGATTTTGCCCAATTTGAAAATCATCCATTAAATTCATCCTTCAAAAACCACACGTAATAGTAGCACCGATACAGATTCGATCAAAATTAAGGCGAATTTGCTTTCCACTCCTCCGGCACCACCGTTTCCGGCTCAATCCCACCCTTGCCATCGGGCTTGGGTATGTCCCGGGTGGGCAACCCTAAGCTTTCCTCGTAATCCATGAGGACGCTGTAGACGGCGATTTCTAACGCAAAACGGGCGAGATTGAATTCTCCGCCTCGCGCCCTCATCTGTTCCAGTTGCTCCCGAAAGTGCATATATTCGTCGAGTCTGGTGATTGCGAGCAAGGCGTCCCGCTCACGCTCTGCAATTGCCATGAACAGCTCGGAACTTGAATTATACGGCTCGGATTCATACATATTGTTCATGCTTTATTCCTTTGCCAATGCAGTTCTGGTTTGCTTTGGCGTGTACGCCGCGTTCTCTTCCATCGTTGTCATGGTTGCGCTCCTCAAAGAACTGCCCGACCTGCTCGCTGACGGGTTGGATGCCGTCGTGACAACGGGCGCAAGGGTCGTGCGACCCGGCGCAACGAAAGAGCAGGTGGATAGCTGGCAGGAAGCGGCATTCGCATATTTCCTTGGAATAATGGGAATTGGCTTCCTGCTCATGCTCGGCAATGGTCTCGCTCTCTTATTGGTCTAACACGCCGCCAATCATCTGACCCGCGCGAGGCGCTCCGCCCAACAGCAATTCCATAATCTTCTGTTTAAGCGGGTCGCTCGCTATAGCTTGAGGCATGGTGCCACCTGAAGCCATGAGGGCCTTTGCAATCTCCGCTCTTGCACGTTGCATGCTGTTTGAGATGCCTCGACCAGCCATTCCCGCTGCAAGGACGGTACCGCCCACCGCTGCGCCTATGCCCGGGCTGCCAGCCATCGACGCAGAAGCGAATGGGACACCACCGGTAAACATAGCGCCGCTGACGCTGCTGGGGGCAGAACGCCCTACCGCCCGAGCGGTATTTTCCATCCGACTACCCCGCGCAACCCGTTGCATGGCGGTAATCTCGTCACTGGTCATGCCTCCCAACTTGCCTTTGATTTGGTTTCGGTCGGCCTTCTGGAATTCCCGACGAAGCGCATTTGCCGTATCGCTGGTGTCAGCGACATCTATCATCTGGTCGACCGCTTCAGTTTTCTTGGCGCGTCGGTACAACTCGTCACCCTGACGGTATTCTGGTGCCCGTTGACCGACAAAATCATCAAACTTGTCCAAGAGGATTTTACCAATTCGCGCCCGTGCAGGACTAGCATCGCTTGCCGCTCCGCTGAATAGTTCCCGCACAGGTTTGACCTGATTGCCGTCAAGGCCGAACCGGCCCAGATCCTGCAATTCGTCCAGGATGCGTTTTGCGTCCGGATCGCGGGTAATCAGCGACCCATCTGCCCGCATGACACCTTCGCGCTTGAGCGTCTCTGCCACGTCGGCTGCAAGGCCCTGAGCGTCCTCTGCCGATGCAATGGCACCACGAGCCTTACCGGCGTTGTAGAAGCCAGTGGCATCGTCTTTCAATGCTTGCGGAGAGGGCGCGTTTTTTACCATCTCGTTAGTGGCTCTTTTGGTTGCCCGGTGGTCGGCATACTTTTCGACGCCACGCCCAACAACCGGGGCAAGTGCTCCGATGCCTGCGGAGAGCGCGCCTGTCGTGGCACCTTGTTGCAGCCGGTTTTCCAACCCGTCCTCGCCCTCCATGAAACCGTACGTCGTGCCTTGGCCACCTGCAACCGCACCGCCCCGTAACATGCGACCCGTCATTGTGGTTCCTTTGGCCGCTGCTGCCATTGCGCCGACACCTGGAACGGCCAATGGAACGAACTCAGCACCGAGAGCCGCGACAGGATGGTCTTCCGCGAACTGATCTTCCTGCTGCCGGTAGTGGTCGCGGCGGCGCTCGTATGCACTGCGGTTATCGCCCGTCACTAAATCGGCAGCTGTGGGGCGACCTATGCCAAGGGCCGATTCAACCTTCGCGCTGGCCTCATCCCCGACAAGACCAAAGGTCAGACTTTCACCCGCCTTGTTTAGAAACGAGCCAATCTTTTCGCCTGTATTTTGGGTCGTTGGATCATCGTCGCCCAGGAGGTTTTCTTTGAGCACCTGGCCCCAAGGTTTCTCTGGTGTTGAGAGGTCATTTACAGCCTTTGCTGCGGCTTCAAGGCTTTCAGCCTGAACCTCGTAAACTTGGCCTTCCGGACCTTCAATTTCGAATGTCTGTCCACCACCCCTGCTTTCTGCTGCCGCCTTGCGTGCAGCGGCCTGCTTTCGAATGAGATCCAAGCGACGGCGCTTTTGCTCAAGTGTATTTACTGCCTCAGTCATTTTCTTGTTCCTTGTAGGTTTTTGAGGTCACTGCCCCGGTTGAGTTTCGTTTGGATGTTTTTAGGTTCGCGAGCGCGCCATTGGCCGCCGCAAGTAATTCGCGAGAAAAACTGACGTCAGCCAAGAATGCTTGGGAGTGCGCCCCGTGTCGGTAATTGCCATTCTTCTGTCCTTTCAGTCCGCCGCCGCGTGCGCCATGCATTCGGCAGACAGACCACCCCCGAACGGCGGGTGATTTGCAGGGCAACCCACTGCGCTTTGAACGCGCCGTGCAGCGCGGGGAATTGTGCATGGGGTAGTCCGTCATTTTGCTGCACCCCCCCTAGTCAAATGACCAACAATTGCTTGTCCACCGTCGTTGACGGTAACGTGCTCGACGGTCATCTTCTGCTGCCCGCCGTGGCGGTGTTTTCGGAGAGCCTCCATTTGGCTTGTGAAAGTGCGTGCGAGTTTGTTGAAAATACGCTCGTAGCTATCCAGTTGCTGGAGAGTGTCCGCGTTTGCCAATTTTGACGAGTGACGCATCATCGCAACGTGAACCGCTGCCATCTGCGTGGCTAACATCGCTTCTATGCCATCTTGGGGAGCAATTTCCGCCACCAAGGCTAAAGCATAGTTTCGATCCAGCTCATAAGCATCGCGCGTTCCAGATACGTTGCCGCAGTGCGCAGCTAGCGCCGTCGCAAATTCCATTGACCCATTTCCAAAAAGAGTTTGAGCTTGTTCGTCGGATTCAATGCAAAATGCCCATGCGCCCTCTTTGAGTGGCTTAAAACGAGGAATGCTGGACAAATCATCGGATTCGGCAATGTCTTTGCTGCTGCGTTGCTTGGGCGGATTGGCTGTATTTTTGCCGCGCCTGCCCATCAATTTCGCTTCGTCTTTCGTTTCGCCTGTCATGCTGCCTCCTTGCGAGCGAGGCCGCAGAGGCCGTGACCTGATTTCAGCCTCGTGTTCGCTTCAACTTTGCTGTGGGGGATATGGCTATATGTATAAATGGCAGGATTTTCCGACACGGTAGAAGGCCGTTTTTGGCCAAAACCGGTAGGATTTTCCGACATTTGAATTTCCGAATGTCGGGTTTTCCGACAGAGGGTGTTGGATTTTCCTGCCATAGGGTGTCGGATTTTCCTACGGGGGTTTTGTTTTTTCCATGACATGAATTCCTTGGTCGCGGGTCCATCTGCGGACGGCATTTCGGTCAATCGGTAGTGAGCAGATTGGCCGACACCTGACGGACCTAGGCAGTGGCCTCGGGTCATTACAATGAACCCGGTTTCTATCAGCGATAAGAAGTATCCCGCCGCTGTATCACGGCCAACGTTGAGCGCTGCTGCGGCTTCTCTGTGGCTCATATGCAGAGAACCGTTATTGCCGCCGGTATAGCGCCGCTTAAGCTCGATATAGAGCGCACGGGGGCCTGGCTTGAGTGCAGACCACGCTTCGCTGGCTTGAAGCCATTCAAGAAGCTGGACATGGCGACCATCCCCCCTTTTGTTTTGCTTGTATGGCTTGCCGGGCATCACGCCGCCCTCTGACTGAATTCAGCGGGGTTTTCGACCTGAACCGCCCAGTTTTGATGCGCATGGTCGGGCAACGCCTCCAATTCCGGCACAAGGAGCGGCTCCAAGGCGACGCTCAGGCGGATCAGCGCTTTTTTGGTGGTGCAGTACCCGACAGCCCTCCAAGTGCTCCCGGCGCGGACTTTCCTGCTTTGTTGGATGATGTACTGGATACCATCGCGGCAGATGATGGCGCGGTGTGACCCGCGCCGAACAATTTCACCGTGATAACTGTCCGATGTTTCGTGTTGCTTGGACATTACCGGCCCTCCCCGAAGAGAAGGCCAGCAATGGTGCGCGCGGTGGTTTCAGAGACGCCCGACTGCCAGCGAATGCGGCGGACCTGCTGTTCCAGAGGCGATATGGGGCGGGGTGTGTGCTTCTCCATATGCATCAGGCCGCTACCTTCTGCTCGGGGAGACGGCAAACCTGCGATGTCAGGAAATAAACTCCATATGCCCCGGCACCCGTGATGGGATTGCCAGGGTAGAACTTAGTCTCAACTTCGAGGCCGATTTCGCGTTTCAGGATATGCACCACATCCGAGAGGCGGACTGGAGATGCACAGTAGACGGGCGCGGCAATCAGCAAATCCATCATCTGGCGTTGACGCTTCATCAGTGTCACCACCTTGGGCTTATCATCGCCATTCTGGATTTCGTACTGCGCCGGATTGCGGTCCGGCGGGAGGTCTGCAACCCGCATGATGCGGATCGTGTTGCTTGGTGGTTTGGTCTTAATGTCGGTCATTGGTTATCCTTTCGACATTGAAAGGACGGCCCGACTGCGCTACATTCGAAAAAGCTATCCTTCGAATAGAGCCCCAGTCCGGTCCGTCCGGCTGGGGTTTTTCTATGCGTCTTCAGTAGGAACACGATTTGCCTCAATCCAGTTCAGGATGTCAGCACCGCGATACAGAACGCGGCGGCCCATCTTGATGTAGGCGGGGCCGCGACCATGGCTGCGCCAAGCCGCAAGCGTTTGCTCCTTACCCAGAGGACGCATCTCCGGGTCTGAAGAGGTGTAGTAGTGGGTTGGTTCTATGGTCATTTCCGTAGCTCCACGTTGATGGTATGCTACGGTGGTAGAGTGACTCATGTGGGACATCAGGGGGTGATGTCCCAATTTTCTTCACGGATTAACCAGAGTGCCGTGTCCAAAGTTTTCGATTGGCAGCGACGCTTGAGCCGAGTTTGTCGACCTCGAAAGTTAGGCGTGCAGCGTTATTGACTGTCATCTTTTCTTCTCCGAGACGTGTCGCCATAGCCTCAAGAATGCGTTGTGTCCTGGGTTGCGTCCTCTCAGCGGTTTTCCTGCCCCCCAGCGAGCTGCCATCAGAGACAGCCTGACCAGTTAGTGCTTTGCGTTCGTGTGCCACCTTTAATCTAAACTCGTTTTCCAGCCTTCCGATTTCGCACCCTAAGTGCGCTGAAAGATTGGAAACCTCTGCGGCGGAAATTTCCCCGGCACGGCCTTGAGCGCAAACTATATCAAGCTCCACTAGAGTCACGCTCATTCGAGCGGCGTACCACAACGGAGAATGGTCTTCTTTTGGGCAGTGCAAGAGAGCGCAAAGCTTGTAATCACCATTTAACGCTGCCTTGATCTCGTGATTTTCTCTGTTTGCCAACTGCGACCAATACAGCGGGGCGAGGCCGTTATCTGAAGGCAGGAGGGAAAAGGGGTCTGGCAAGCAAGCATTTTCGAAGGCTTCGCGGCAAAAGTCCTCAATACCTCGCCTAAGGTCGATAAATGGCCGCGTCGGGTTTCGGCGCAGGGCTGCAGGAACCGGTCGCCCAGATAGATAATCATCCCGGTAATCGTCATCCAGCAATGTCGCCTCGCGATTGTAACCGGTGATTCCGCCACCAACTCGAACCTTTTTGGGTTTCTTTGACCCGCTCATAACCGTTTAACTCCACGCATCGCTTCGTCATCCGATTTGGGCGGCAACGCAGTTGCCGACAGAACTTCAAGCGCTTCTCGCTTTTCATCGCGATATGTGGCCCTGTCATAAACTGCTGTAACGCTACTATCAGTATGTCCAAGCACGCGCTCCACGATGAAGCGTAAGACCTTGCCTGTCGTCATCAACGTTGCCGCAGTTCGCCGAAGGTCGTGGAACCGCCAGTCCGACGTTTCCGAGGCAAGCTGCAAACGCTTCTTCAGCTTAGAGCCGGGCGAAATGGGACGGTCGCCTTTGGTGGTGAATACATAGGGGCCCAGGCGAGGCTGTTCAGAGATGATTTCCGCCAATGCTCGGGATAGCGGCACTTCGTGTGCGGCGGCGCTTTCCGGACGTGTCGATTTCACCTTCTCGCGTGGAATGGTCCAGACATCGCCATGAATTTCATCCCAACGCATCTGGGCGACATTGGAGATCCTCTGAGCCGACAGCATTAGTACTCGGGAAAAGGGGCCGAGCGGATATTGCTGGTCATATGTTGCCTGCCAAACCGCATTCCATTCACCAACAGAAAGCACCCGGTCACGGGACGTGGCAGATACACCAACTTTCAGTCTGGCCCAGGGATTGTCGTCAATCAGCTGTTCATCTGCTGCCCAGGCGAACATAGGGCGTAGATACCGAATTACAGAACCCGCTCTAAGCGGTGAGGATTTTGCGGAGATATGCGCACGCAAATCCAGGCCATGATGAATTGTCAGGTCGGTCGCTCTTACGTGGCCAATTCTCTCCATCGCCCAATTGTCCCAAACCGATTGCACGTCATGCCAGGTGCGCATCTGAGATTGCCGCGCCGTCTTGTACGCCTCGAAAATGTCTTCAACGGTCTTTGGGCCATCGACCATCGTGAACGTGCGGGCCGATTCCTTGGCCGCTTCAGCATTTTTTCGAGCATCCTTGACCGATAGGGCAGGGAAGGTGCCCAGCCTTTGGCGGCGGCGCTTCTTACCTTGCTGAACGACAACTTCCCAGACTTTCGGGGCTTTCTTCCCGACGCGCAGAACCAGCCCGCGTACGATTTCATCCCGGACTTCGTAGCCCTTGTCCTTGTGCTTCAGCTTGAGCGCCTGGCTCTCGTTCAATCTCATCTTCATTTTTTGTGCGTTTTTTGTGCGTTTTTGTGCGTTGATACAGATACCCCGAAATGTACCAGAATTGATTCTTCATTAAAATGTAAATGGTTAGATATCTCAGAATATCCCTGTCAATCCCAGACCTGCGTTCTCCAAAACCGTAGGTCGCGGGTTCGAACCCTGCTGCCCCTGCCAAACACTTCCCTGATTTCTGGCGCTGCTGGTTTGCCTCGGTATTGTCGCGCGTTTCCCGCCGCTTGGCGCACCGCGTTTTAAAGCGAGACGCGATCCGGAGTGCTTTCTGGGTCGTTTTCGGGCCGAAGTCTCTGTTTGCGATTCCGGCGGTACGAGTTTGGGAGAGGGAGTTTTAGAGCGCGACGAATTGCGCGCGCTGTTCTGACCAGACAGCAGAGAAGCGGGTCTTGATCAAGTAATCGGTGGAGAGACCATCGGGCTGTTCGCCAAGCGTGATGGCATCCAGAATGTCAGGAGCGATCAGTGCGAGACCGGCGATGTCCTGGACGCGGCGCGTTGATACGTTCTCGACCTCTGCGATTTCCGAGATCGACCTGCCATCAATAACCATCGCCAACCAGCGGCGCCCCTTTACAATGTTCTGCACCAACGTTTTGTCGATCTCCTGCGGCGGATCACCAAGATGCAGTTTCAGCTCGACACCCCTCCTGCGCATCTGGAATGGAGTTTCGATTGTCAGTTCCGATGCGTTGATATGTCCCGGCAGGCAGTCCAGCCATTTTGCAAGAACCAGAGTGTCCAACTGAATGCGCATTGCGCCCGGACGCAGATGTACCTTTTCGATCAAATTCAGGCAGTCAGTCGAGCTGATGCAAGCGGTCAGTCTCGCGGCGGTCGTCTTGATCTCGGCTGCAGGCAAACCCTGCGTCACTGATGCCGCTGCATCCGGCCTTCCGAGATGGCGTCTGATCATTTCGGTCAGCACCCCCTCGACCTTTTCAGCGGGCAGCCGCCAGGCATCTGGATGTTCTTTGCTGCCACCCGCAATTACTCGTCGGGAGACGTAGTAGCGCAATCTCTTGCCATTCTTCCGACTATGGCTGGGCGTCAGGCGATCACCGGTCTCATCAAAGAGCTTGCCAGCCAGCGGCGAGGTGGTTGCTTTTTTCCTGGAGCCGCGTGACATTACGGCGCCACTTTGCAGCAGGTCCTGCACCTTGTCCCATGTCTGCGGGTCGATGATAGCGGGATGCTGCCCGTCATATATCTGCCCCTTGTGCCGGATTCGCCCGGCATAGATCGGGTTGCTGAGAATGTGATGGAGATGACCTCGGTCGAAAGGAATGCCTCCGGACATGCGACCGCATGACCGTTCGCGACGACGAGACCGGAGGCCCAGAGCTTCCGTGCGTATCTTCACATCTCGTATCGAACCAAGTTTCTGGTAGAGGTCGTAGAGCGTCCGGATCGTGGGCGCCTCAGTTTCATCGATTTTCAGCGTCCGCCCATTTGCCTGATAGCCCAGCGGTACATGGCCACCCATCCACATGCCCTTGCGCTTTGAGGCGGCGATCTTGTCGCGAATGCGCTCGGAGGTCACTTCGCGCTCGAACTGGGCGAAGCTCAGCAACATGTTCAGCGTCAGTCGCCCCATGCTGGTCGCGGTGTTGAAGCTCTGTGTCACCGACACGAAGGACGTCTCTGCCGCATCCAGCCGGTCGACCAGTTTTGCGAAGTCAGCGAGTGACCGGGTCAGGCGGTCGATCTTATAGACAACAATCTGATCGACGCGTTTCTCGTCCACCGCCTGCATCAGGCGCTGCAGCGCAGGGCGATCCAGATGACCGTCCGAGATGCCCCCGTCATCATAGTGATCCGGCACCACCTCCCAGCCTTCATGTTTCTGGCTGGCGATATAGGCCTCACAAGCCTCACTCTGGGCATCCAGCGAGTTGAAGTCTTGTTCCAGCCCCTCTTCGGAGCTCTTGCGGGTGTAGATGGCACAACGGATGCGGCGCATCACTGCACCCCGAAGAAGCGCGGTCCGGACCATCGGGCGCCTGTGATGTGCCTGGCGATGGCCGACCAGGACCGCCAGGTCTTGCCATCCATGACGTAGCCGCCATCCACCACTTCAACCTGCCAGGTTCTCCCATTCCCGAACCAGGTGGGACCCCGGTTTTGCTGTCGCGGGCACAGATTGCCCGGCTGCGATCTGCTTCAGACGACGCTCAGTTTTAGCCGACACACCGCCCAGCGTCTGGTTCTGCAGGTTCCAGATCAGCACCCGTTTTATGAACTGCAGTGAGAGATGCTTCGGCGGAGGTCGGTTGAACGCCTCACGCCACCGATCCAGGCATTTGCCTCGATCCAGATGATCAATCGCTAAAATCGCTCGCTCAAGTTCGAGCGTCTGATCCGCATCCATCGTCTCAGGCCTTACTGACGATACGGTAAACTGATCCTTTGTCCGTGTCGGACCGTTCAATCGCAGTTCCGGCTTTGCGTAGTGTCGAAAGTGCAGCCCGTGCCGTATGCGGTTGCCAACCGAAAGCAGTTTGAATCTGTGAAATCGTGGCACCAGACTTGCGGTTCAGAAGCTTTGAGAGTTGTTCCTGCCGCTTGGGCTTTGCCTTGTTCGCTTTATTGTCTGCGACTTTGGGTTCTTGTTTGATCTTGATAGTCATCGTTTTCTCCACTCTTTCAACGAAGGCCAACCCTTCGCCTTGTACTGAGTAGAGCCCGGTGTTCCCGGGCGGCATCAAAAGTGCTTACACTACCGCTCGATGTCGCGGCGAAGTCCAGTTGTTTCTGGAAATGGCAGAGAACGGCCATTGGCGCACAGCGCAGAAAAGGTCCGCTCTGAGCCCGACCCGGTCGTTACGATTTCGTGCTGCGCGCGCACGCAGCGGGAAAAACGCTGCAAGAGCGCGGTGACTGTTGCTGCAACGTGGCTGGGAAACCGGCCATTCATGAACAACGCAGCATGCTGAGCGCCTTGGAGGATCAAATCGCGGACAATGTGTGAATTCGCTGCACTGGCACCGATGCCCGCTTCGGCGAAAAACCCGTTTCTCATGAGCGTTTTTACTTTTCCCGGCATGAAGGGACTACTGCTAACTTTACACAGTTACTCTGGCACACGCATCACTGTATATAGTTGGTGCAATGCTTCGGACATACGCCGGTCGGGAAAGTATTTTGCGAACAGATAGTTAGGCAGGGCGACAACCTGTTCGGGGTCATTCTCGGTCTTCACTCCCGAACCCAATGCCTCGAGCACACCCGCTGTGATACTACGCGCTATCTTGGGGTCGAGTTCGGGCGAAATTACAATTGCATAGGGTTCTGAGGTGAAGGATAGGTCGTGGGTGGTGGCGTCGCAGGAGGGATCGGTCTCGAGTATTTTGCGCCGGTAATAGTCTATGATATCGCGGTCGCCGAAGTGATAGCTAATCTCGTCGCCCCTGCACAGCGCCTCCACCGCATCGGCATGGGAAGGATACGGCTTGGCGCAGATCGTCTGGAAATGCGCCAGATGGATCGGCGGCGCGCCTGAGGACCATGCTCGGTCGATCACTTTTCGCCCGGTGGTTTCCCGGACATAGCCCAGCCGCGCGCCGATGATCGCGCCCTCGGGCAGTTCCGTGCAGTCGGGCACATTGGTTTGCGGGGTCGACTCTAGAGCGTAAGTGCTTCTTGTCTCGAATCGCGCGCCATCGACCGCCACCGCCGGTCGGACCTCCAGTGTCCTGTTCGCCTCCCCCAGCAGCGCCTGATCCGCTTTCCCCGAGTGCAGGAAGGACCCACCCGAGACGAAGACCGGCGCCGAGAGGACATAGTCGCGGGCGCGGCTCAGCGTGATTGAGGTTGGATCGCATAGGACATCGTATTCACGCGGCCGGCCTTCAACTCTGATCAGACCAGGTAGCCGCCTGTCGACATTGGCATCCTGCGCGGTGTAGTCCAAGCGCGCTGCTTTCAGCGCATAGGTGCAGAGCTCGAAAACAAAGCCGGCATATTCGCCCTCAGGTGTCTTATAGGCGAAGGGCGCGGCATCGACCCGCACCCCAACCCTCAGGCTGTCCTGCGCCTTCGCCCCCTGCGCCCAAAGCCCCAATACAAGGGACAATCCCAGCCGCCAAAGCCTGCTCTCACCCATCGCGCGCCCTCGCCCGTTGATAAACCCAAATTGAGGCGACAATCACGAATGCCATCAACTCATAGCGCTCGCCCGCACCAAAGTAGTCATTCAGCGGCACCGCATCGTTCAGCAACAAGGGCATCACAGGCACCGCGAACTCCAAGAACTTAAACACCGCCAACGCCATCAGTCCTCCTCCCGTGACTATCAAGAGCCGCGGTATTGAGCGGGATTGGTCGTGCAGATCCGAGATCAGCGCCACCACGAGGGCCAGCACGACCGAGCTCGCCGTCAGCGCCGCCAGATGCAACCCGTTGAACCAGTACCTTGGGTCCAAGAGCAGCCAGGGCAGGGTCCGGGCGGTGAACCGGTTCTCGGCGCTGACCGATGCGAATTGCGCCAACCAGTTCGCCAGAAGGATCAGGAAGACCGCCACCACCGCGGTGGTCAGCGCCAGCTTGGCATAGTCCCATCCCCAGCCCGATGTGCGAAACCGCCGCCAGTCCAGCCGCAACGCCGGGGTATCGCGTAGCGATTTAACCGCCAAACTCGCCGCCAAAAAGCAGGCCAGTGCCTCCATCGCCCAGGGAAAGCCTTTGGTCCAAGTATAGCGTAGCACCCGGCTGACCGCAGGCTCGTCCGGTGCCGGGGCGCCGCTGAAGTAATCCGACACGAACGGCACGAAAACCCCGAAGAGGGCATAGATCAAGGTGCAAAGCAGCACCACCCCGGTATGGTGTGACCGCCTCGACTCGCCGCCGTCCGAGTTGACCGTCACCGCCTTGGCCCGCTCGATCCAGTCGTAGAGATGGACCAGCAGGCCGTCCTTGCGCAGAACGTCCACCCGCTCGGCATAAAGCGCGACCTTGGCTCGGACCTGATCGGCGACCTTTGCCGCACGCCCGCTCAGATCAGCCCAGCGTCCCTGCAGATCGATCCCCTCGATCTCCCCGTCCACCGGCGGGGTGAAACCTGGCCCCCGAAACCGAACCCCCGGATCGTTCCATCCGGTCGGCACCGCCGTGGCACCTGCCTTGCGCTCGATCAGCGTATTCACCGCCACAAAATGGCGCAGATCCTTCTCGATCTCGGACACCGACTGAGCGATGTCCTCCAAATCGCCCCGGCTGTATAGCGTCTGGATCTCTTTATCCGGCCAGGGCTTGTCGCCGCTGGTCCAGTCCAAGAACAGAAAAGCCAGCGCCAGGTCATCGCGGGCTGCGGCCGTCTCTGCTTCGCCCAAGAACCGCCCGGCAAAGTTTAGCGCGCTGTCGATCACCGCCCCCCGGCCATTGGACAGCGCCGCCAGCAGCACCTCACGCTGATCCGCCGGGTCGGGCAGCATCGGCGTGCCGCCCAGTTGTTTCCACAGATCGACCACATCACGCGGAATCCCTGCCAGCTCCAGCGAGAAATTCCGGATGCCGTGCTCGATCCGCGCCACCCCCGGGATCGCCGGGATCAGCCCGACCACCATCAGCGCGACCAGCAAGGGCCATTCCGCGATGTCTTGGGTCTGCTTGGGCGCCACGGCCTCGGCTGTGGCCTCGCTTTCGATCTCGGACACTTCGAAGGTGCTCAGGAACGCCACCCGTGTCTGCGGCTGGCCGGAAGCTATGGTGGTCTGGGCTTGGTCATTGCCCGACAGACCTGCGATCGCCTGCTCCCAAGTCATCACTCCGGCCATCAGCGCAATTATGAAGCTGGCTGCGGAATAGAGCGCCACCAGAATTACCGCATAGGATATCCAAGCCCGCCTGAACGCTCGCGAGATGCAGATCTCGGATGGACGAAAGGTCCGTACGAAGGCTTCGAAATCGTGATTCTCACCGGAGGGAAGGGGTTGACCATCGGAACCATCGCCGGCTTTGTCTCGTTGTTTCAGCGATCGGTCCAGCCGATCCCGGGAAAATAGCAAAAGTGCTACTGCCCCAATGATAAAATATAACCAGAAGGTGTTGATGCCGGTGTTCTGCGCAAACCCTTTTACCAACACTCGAAGCTGCTCAAGGTAGCAACTTATGCCCTCGCAATCGCCCATTTCGGCTGCTCCCGCGACAGGAAAAGAACCTCAAAGACACTAGATGTCGCTGTCAGCACCGGTAGAGCTTGGGATTGCAGTTTTGAACCGCGCCGTCTCCGCCCACGGGCGGTATGCTGTACTGGCCGAACGGTAACAAAATGGCGAATGTAACAAGGATTATTTTCATGGTGGATCGCCTCTAACACTCTAAGGTCATTAAAATAATACAACTTAAAATAGCATGAGAAGCATTCGAGCGCAACGGCAAGACATGAACCACCCTATGGGAATCCAAGTCAGCTAGGTAGCAGTTCAGTGTCGCAAATGGCACTCCAGACCGGTCAGGAGCATAGAATGGGTTAGGGCGTGGCACCACCAAATAGAAAGCTGGCGCCAATAAATTCAACGATATTTAAACTATCACCCCGTCTATCAAACCGGGATAACTCCAATCCTCGACGCGCACCGGACTTGCGTACCGCCCTACTCCATAGATCTTCTGGCGTGGCTACGGTGTTCTGGTAGTCATGATATGCGCACCATCTCAGACGTTCGTACAGGTTGCAGAAATTGTCAAAGAGGGCTCTCTCCCGCCCAATGCCTGTGCGGAGATTCCAGTTTCCAAGGTGCTCTGAGTCCGGCCATTCGCCAAGTCCCCACGCAATCCGGCGAAACATCTGCAATCGGAAGGGTTTCCCGAACTATCGTGATTATCACGTGTCGTTCGCTACCTGACAGCGGGCATTCCAGCAAGGGGTCGCGGATTCAACGACTGAGCCCAAATGACCAATGCTGCACCGAAGCTTAATGTCGGCTTTTCATAAACAGGAAACTTCGAGGCTACAGATTTGCGGGAGATTGATCAGGGATTCAGAGGGGCAATCAGGCGCCAAATCTTGGCTCTGGCATACCTTTTACACCCAATCCGTAGATCGCGAAGAGGCTACCTCGTTGCACACCGTCACCGGGAAAGCGTGGCAACGGTGGTTTGGCCATCGATGTGACAAAAAGAATATCCATGTCCGGACCTCCGAAATTCACGCTGGTGACCTTCTTTACCGGCATGTCAATGACGCGGTCGAGGTTGCCATCAGGGGTAAAACGCAGCAGCTTTCCATCATAAACCAGCGCGTTCCAAAGATAGCCTTCGGCATCAACGGTTGACCCGTCCGCCGCCCCGCCATTGCTGCCGTCTACCTTGGCAAATGTGCGCCGGTTTGAAACCGCACCGGTTTCAATTTCATAGTCGTAGGCCCAGATTTCACCTGTCCAGGTGTCCTGAAAATAGAACGTCTTGTCATCGGGGCTGAAACACGGGCCGTTTGAGCATATGATGCCATCATCCACCTTGGTTACACTGAAGTCGGGATCAACACGGTAAAGCGCACCCGATGGCCCTTCTTCCATCGTATCCATGGAGCCTGCAAAAAACCGTCCGCGCCGGTCGACTTTGCCATCGTTCAGGCGGTTGGCGGGCATGTTCGGTTCAGGATCATGAAACAGCTCGCAATCGCCCGTGTTGAAGTCCAGCCGGTGAAACCCGCCCTGAAGACTGACGATCGCGCCCTCGCCATCCTTGCGCAACGCCATTGACCCGATCTTGCCCGGCACGTCCCAGGCCCGGATTTCCGTGCCATTCGCGGTGCAACGGAACACCCGGCCATCCATCGAGTCGATGAAATAGAGCCTTTGCTGTTCAACATCCCAGACCGGGCCCTCGCCAAGTGTGGTTTTCACGTCCAGCAGAACTTCGATCCGCATGTTCATTTCCTCCTGTTTTCCGGGGCTCAGAAAGCCACCTGATCGCCGCCTTTCAGCGACAGAATTTCGCGTGCCTCGTCAGGCGTGGCGATGGCCAGCCCCAGGCCTTCGATAATCTGACGAGCTTTCTTGACCTGAACGGCATTCGAAGTGGCAAGCTCACCCTTTCCGGCCCAGATGCTGTCTTCGAGGCCTACGCGGACATTGCCGCCAAGGGCGGCAGCCTGTGCTGCAATACGGAACTGGTTGGAACCGGCCCCCAGAACCGACCAACGGAAGTCATCGCCAAACAACCGGTCAGCGGTACGTTTCATATGCATGACGTCCTCGGGGTGAGGTCCAATACCCCCCAACAGGCCAAATACCGACTGCACAAAGAACGGTGCCTTGACCAATCCGCGATCTGCGAAATGGGCGAGGTTATAAAGATGCGAGATGTCGTAGCATTCAAATTCAAACCGTGTGCCGTTGCCATAACAGGTCTCCAGCACATATTCGATGTCCTGAAAAGAGTTGCGAAAGACCAGATCGCGTGAGCCTTCCAGATGCGCGCGCTCCCAGTCGAACTTGAAATCCTTGTATTTGTTCAGCAAGGGAAACAGCCCGAAATTCATCGACCCCATGTTGAGCGAGGCAACTTCGGGCTGATATGTAGCCGCCGGGCTGACACGTTCCTTCACCGTCATGTAGGGGCTGCCGCCGGTGGTGATGTTGATGACAGCATTGGTGCCCTGTTTGACCCGAGGCAGAAATGGCGCGAAGGCCTCGGGCGTCTGATCGGGCTGACCGGTTTCGGGATTGCGGGCATGCAGGTGAAGGATTGACGCGCCCGCTTCGGCCGCGGCAATCGCTTCGCTGGCAATCTCATCCGGCGTGATCGGCAGATGCGGTGTCATGCTCGGTGTATGGATCGCACCGGTCACGGCACAGGTGATGATCACCTTGCCGTTCTGGGTCGTTGCTGTGCTCATGCTCCATCTCCCCTGTTCACTTTGTTCTTGTGCTCGACCAGCGCCATCAAACGACGATCACGCCAGGCTTGCCGTTCGGGCAGGTCTTCGATCTTCAGGCATGCGCGGCGGTCTGTTTCAACTTCATCCAGAACGACGCTGGTCCAATCCGGAACAGGTGCAGCCCCTTCGGTGATCTGGCGATACATCCCTGCGTAGCGGTCGACATAGTCACGCACCCCGCCCGGTGCGTTCAGATCAATTGTTTCAAATGGCCCCATGAAAGCCCATCGCAGGGCGAGCCCGTCTCGAATACCAATATCGACATCCTCGGCACTGGCATAGCCTTCGGCGACCAGCCGGAATGCCTCGTTCAGCAAGGCACCCTGAAGGCGGTTCATCAGAAAACCGTCAACTTCTTTCTTCATCACAATTGGCGCCTGCCCAAGTGAAGACAGCAGATCGGCAGTACGTTGAACGACATCCGAACGGGTGCCGGGCCCGGGCACGATCTCGACAGCAGGCACCAGAAAAGGCGGGTTGATCGGATGGGCGATCAGACAGCGATCAGCGGTTTCTAGCCCTTCGAAAATCGCAGATGGCAAAAGTCCCGAGGTCGAGCTTGCCAGTACGGTATCCGGCCCGGCAGCAGCCTCAAGTCGGGCAAAAATTGCCCGCTTGCTGTCCAGAACCTCTGGTGTGTTCTCCTGCACGTGGCGGGCATCGGTGATGGCCTGCTCCAGTGTTTCGCCCAGGGTCAGCCTCGACAAAAGGAGCTCGGTTGGCTCACTCAACAGATCATGATCGCGCAAGTCGTCAAAGGTTGCCGCAAGGCTGTCGCGCAGGTTTTTCATGGCTGCGGGTTCGGGATCCCATATGACAACATCGTGCCCCCCGCGCAGGAAACTGATCGTCCAGGCCCGTCCGATCAGACCGCATCCTATGATCACAACTCTTGCCATGATCAAAGCGTCTCGACATTGCCGTCAACAGCCAGCGATTGGCCGGACAGGTTTGTGCCCGCGTCTGAAAGCAGGAAGGCAACCGTGTGGGCCACATCATCCATTGTCACCATGCGGCGCATCGATATCTTTTGCAGATAATCCAATTCCATCTCCTCGTAGCTGACACCGGTTGCGGTTGCACGGTCGCGGATGACGCCCTCCATGCGCGGCCCGGCCACAATACCGGGCAGGATCGCATTGACGCGGATGTTGTGAGGGCCAAGTTCCTTGGCAAGGCTTTCCACCAGTCCGATGACGCCAAATTTGGCCGAGGAATAAGGCGTACGGTAAGCATAGCCGTGTTTGCCAGCCGCCGAGGACATGCCGACAATGGACCCACCCCCCGCTGTCTTGAGCATGGGCACAGCCGCGCGGGCACACAGAAACTGGCCTGTCAGACAGATATCAATGCAGCGTTTCCAGTCGTTGACCGCGATGTCCTCGACCCCACCGGTCGGACCTGCGATGCCCGCATTGTTGATCAGTGCATCAAGCCCGCCAAGCGTCTTTTCAACATCCGCGAAGAAGGCATCGACCGCATCGGGATCAGAGACATCCGTGACGCAGGCCAGGCAACCCCCAAGTTCTGCTTTGGCTCTGGCAAGCGCAGCCTCGTCTACATCGCAAATCGCAAGGCGTGCGCCCTGGGCATGAAGCACGCGCGCGATGGCCAATCCGATGCCATTTGCGCCAGCGGTCACGACCACCCGCTGTCCCTTTAACCCTGGCAGTTGAATGCTTTCGTTTTCTGACATGGCTAGTGGCTCCTCTTTTCGCGCAGGGCGATGACGGCGGCCAGGATAACGAGGCCAAAAAACACGGACCGGAAGGCGAAGGGCAATGTTGTGCCCGCAAGCAGGGTTTGCATGGCGGTCAGCAGCAGAGCGCCGCCAAACATGCCGATGTAGTGGCCCCGCCCGCCGGTGATCAGTGCACCGCCGACGACCACAACGGCGATTGACGGCAAGAGGTAGTCATCCCCCATCCCAAGGCTCGCCTGACCCGAAAACCCTGTCAGAAGAATGCCCACGATAGCGGCGCAGAGGGCGGACAGAATATAGACCTGGATCAGGGTTCTGGCGGTTTTGACACCCGACAACCGCGCCGCAGTTTCGCTATTGCCAATGGCATAGACCCGACGCCCGAAGGCAGTGCGGCTTAGCAACAGCACCGCAATGGTCACAAACACTGCAAGCAGCGGAATGATTGGGGTAAGGCCAAAGACCTCTCCGGTCATCACCCAACGCAGTGCCGGTGCGGCAAACCCATCCGGCGTACCGTTCGAATAGATAAGTGCGGCCCCTTGCAGCAAGCCGTTCATGGCGAGTGTGACAACAATGGGCGACAGTCCCAGAGCCACAACGCCCAACCCATTCAGAAAGCCGATCAGCACAGCGACGGCCATCACGATGGGCACTGCATAGATCAATGCGCCATTGCTTCCGTGAACAATGCCCGCCACCAGAATGCCCGACAGGCCAATTGTCCAGGGAACGGACAGATCAAGCCCGCCTGTCAGAATGACCGCCCCCTGACCAAGCGCAAGTATGGCAAGGAAGGAGGACAGCACCAACAAGGCGTCCCAGTAGCGAAAGCTGGTGAAGACATTGCCAAGCACCACCTGCGTCAAGATCAGGACGATCAGTAGGCAGGCAAAGGCAGGCAGCGTATATCGCAGCATGACGCTGTTGCGGACCCAGAAGCTTGGCAGTGTCGTGTCCGGTGTTGCTGCGCCTGTCGCAAAGATCAGCCGGTTGTCGGCCTTGGGCCGTTGAGACACCAACATACCCTTTCGCCTTGCTGACAAGTAGTCTCTTGCGCCACGCAATTTGTGCGCCAGCGGGCTATTGGCGGAAAGTGACCCCGCCAGAACCGCCAGCATCAGAACAGCACTTTCCGCGATCGTGGCGTAATAGGCTGACACATTGAGCGACAACAGGATGTTGACGACAATCATCAGAATGTAGGCGCCAAAGACTGTCCCGACCAATCCCCCCTTTCCACCACCCAGTCTTGTGCCGCCGATCACGACAGCGGCGAAGGTGGGCAGCAGCAGGGAGTTTCCGACAAGAGGATCACCCGATCCGGTCTGCGCACTGACGAAGACACCCGCAAGCCCGTAAAGACCGCCCGCCAGAACATAGGTAAAGAAGACAACCCAATTGGTGCGAAGCCCGGTTGCTGCCGCCGCCTCGGGATCACTGCCCACGGCATAAAGCGCGAGACCAAAAGGCGTTCGTTTGAGCCACAGCCAAAACAGGATCACCACCCCGATCAGCACCACGGATGCTGGCAGCAGATTGGGGATGGCATCGCCCATGTAAGCCGCCCCGATGGACGGGGAGACAAACCCACCCGGCTTGCTCAGAACCAGCAGGGTCAGCCCCTGGATGATAAACATCGTCGCCAGGGTAACCACGATGGGCTGCAGCCGCATGAACGCGATGAAAAAGCCGTTGAACGCCCCCACGCACATGCCCACACCGATACCGACAGCTGTCCATAGAGGTACCGAAGCTTCAAAATTCGTGGGATCCATCTGACTGGCAAGCACCGCATTGACCAGCGACACCACGGCCCCCGCCGAAAGGTCGAAGCCACCGGACAGGATCACCAGCGTTTGCCCCATCGCGGCCAGTGCAGTTGTCGCACCGCCGCTGGCCAAGAAGGACACATCGAAATAGGACAGTGGATAAGGGCTGATGGCGCTGGTCAGGGCCAGCAACACCGCCAACACGGCCAAGGCCACCAGCACGGGCCGATTACGCGCGAGGCTTCGCCGGGCCCGCGTTTTGCGCGCAGTTGACGCTGTCAAAGTGATGTCCGCACCACTCATGCGGCGACCCCATCTGGCTGCTTCGTGGCACCAAGGGCAGCCTGCAGAATATTGGTCTCCGTGATCTCTTCAGGCTCAAGCCAGGTTGTCATGCGCCCTTCGTAGAGCACGCCCACCCGGTCAGACATATGCACCAGCTCGGGGATTTCGGTGGAATGGAACAGGATGGCACCGCCGGCCGCGACAAACTCGCTCATCAGTTCGTAAAGCTGGTGCTTCGTGCCCACGTCGATGCCGCGCGTCGGGTCGAAAAGCAGCAAGATCCGGCTCTGTGCCACCAGCCATTTGGCAATCGCGATCTTTTGCTGATTACCGCCCGAAAACGCGCTGACCGGCAGGTATTGCGCACGGGCGTCTACCTCCACAGCAGCAAAAGTTGCCGCTGTTGCCTTTGCCTCGGCATCATGGTCAAGCAGGAACTTGCCTCGGAAACGATCAACCACTGGAAGGCTTGCGTTTTGTCTGCCCGTGAGTGTCAGGAACAGGCCTTCGGTTTTTCGTTCTTCGGGCACCAGCCCAATTGCAACGGAGGGATGCAAGGCATCTGCGGGAGAACCAAGATAGACAGCGTGGCCATCAACCCGAATCTCGCCTGCGTCAATCGGGATTTCGCCAAACAGGGCCGCAAAAAGATCCTTTTGCCCCATCCCCTGAAGCCCGGCCACACCAATGATCTGACCGGCATGCAGCCCAAAGCTGATGTCGCTCAGTTTGTTGCCTGCCGACAGGTTTTGTGCCTCCAGTACCGGTTCGCTATCTTTGCCGAATGAGGCGTTTCGAGCAGGGAATGTGCTTTCGATCGAGCGGCCAATGATCAGTTCCAGAATTTCGTTATCCGAAATCTCATCCACCCGCGCAGATTTTACATGGCGACCGTTACGCAGAATGCTCAGCGTGTCGCAGAAGGCCCGCACCTCGGGCATCCGGTGCGATATGAACAGGACCGTCACACCGCGCGACTTGGCGTCCGCGATGACCTGGCCCAACCAATCGACATCTTCTCCGGTCAGGGCTGATGTCGGCTCGTCCAGCAGAAGAATTTCCGGGTCACGATAGAGAACGCGGGCAATTTCTATTTTTTGACGGGTGGCCAGATCCAGATCACCCACTTCGGCGTCAAGATCAACAACCAGCCCCAACTGGCTGAAGTGATCTGATACCGCACGGGCCGCCTCGGTTCGTTTCAGCAACGACAGGGCATTTGTTGCGGATTTTGGCAACAGCATATTGTCCAGAACGCTGAGGTCCGGGATCAAGGTCAGCTCCTGAAAGGCGGTCTGAATGCCCACCGCATGCGCGTCTCTGGGGGACTTCAAGGACACTTCACCGCCATCGATCCGGATTGTGCCGCTATCGGGCCTGATCAGTCCCGACAACAGCTTCATGGTTGTCGATTTGCCCGCGCCGTTTTCTCCCAGCACCGCGTGCACACTGCCGCGAGTCACATTGAAAGATATGTTGTCATTGGCAATCGTCGGACCGTAGGCCTTGCTGACATTCTTGACTTCTATGAAAGGAGCACTGGTGGCTTCGGACATTTCGCCTTCCCCAAACGGTCGATATTTGCGCCCGGCAAATAGCATGGCCGGGCGCAGGTATTTTTCAAGTTTTCGACCCTATGGTTCAGGTTGACCGACAAGGGCTGCGTTCAAACCGACCTCGGGCAGCTCTTCCGAGAAGATCGACGCGAACCAGCCGGGGTTCGAAACCAATGATGGCAGGAATGCATTGCAGCCAGCCTTCTGTTCTTCCCAGGACCCGGTTTCACACAGCTGAATCGTTTCGCTGGTCACGATTGGCAGCGGGAGTGTGGTCAGGTCTGGCACGTCTTTGCCGTCCAGCTTGTCAACAGCCAGCTTCAGCGCCAAGGCACCTGAGTAAGGCGGCGAGGCATAGGAAATCCGTGGCGCGCTCAAGGGAGCATAGGGCCCACCGGCACCTTCAACTTCGGATCCTGCGGGCAGCATCTGGACACGCCCACCGTTTGATCCCTCTCCCGCACAAGGCAACAGACTGTCGGCGGCAATCCCAGCCTCCATTTGCATGGCATTGGCCGTGAAGCACCCGACCTGCATCCAAAGCCCATCGATGTCACCCCAATCGCGGGTGGCCAGTATCTTGGACATTTCGGTACGCGCGACAGCCTGGCTCCACATGCCGACGGCTTCACCAACGACGTTGATCCCCTCGTGCTGATCGAACACCTCTTTCGCAGCGGCGGTACGCGCCGCATCCACGGATGTTCCAGGCACACCTGTGATCATCACAACGTCCCCTTCGCCCCCCATTTTCTCGACCAGCCATTCCGCCGTCACGCGACCTGCTTCAAGCTGATCAATCGTGACATTCAGGGCGCAGGGTTCGGAAATCTCACCGTCATAGGCGATGATTACAACACCCTTGTCGCAGGCATTCTTGACCACGTTGTTCAGCGCAGTTGGTGAAATCGGGTAAACCACGATGGCATCGGCACCAGCCTGTACCATCGCGTTGATCTGCTGGATTTGACGTTGTGCATTTGGTCCCGCTACCTGTACCTGCAAATTGACCCGATCCGCATAGTTGGAATGCGATGCCAGTGCCTTGACCATATTGGCGGCCTCTGCCTGCCAGTCATTGCCGATATAGCTCATCGACAGATAGACATCGTATTTCTCTTCGGCAACAGCGGCCGTTGCGCTTAGCGCAGACAACCCCAATGCCGCAACCCATCTGGCTGCCCCTTTCCTATATCCAAGCATGATTCCTCCCTTTTCCGGTAAATTTTATTATTAACGCATCATATTGATTATTGATCTTTGATCAAAAGTCAATGATCTTTAAAAACCACAAACTGAAGGCTAAAAGAAATCAGCATCTGAAGGACCTCATGAATGAAATCCGGCCTGAACACCGTCAAACCTGTGCAACGCAAAACGCTTCAAACTGAAGTGTATCAGCAGCTCTGCCAGTTGATTCTGGAGGGAAACCTGGCGCCCGGAGAATCGATTACAGTCGCCAGTATCGCCAAGGCATTTGATGTAAGCCCGATGCCCGTGCGTGAGGCGACAACCCGCCTGATGGCTGCTGGCGCGCTTACCGTTGTCTCGGGGCGATCTATAGGGGTTCCGAAGCTCGACAAGACGGTCTTTACCGATCTGCGAAACGTGCGGCTGGAACTGGAAACGCTTTGCATTCGCTGGGCGATCGCGAACACCAGCGCAGAGTTCAAGCGCGATATCCAGGACAAGCTGAACGCCATGATTGCCGCCGAACGTGCAGGAGAAGTCAAAGGCTTCATTCACGCCAACTATAACTTTCACTTTACCATCTATCGACAGGCAGGATCTGATACCCTACTAGAGATTGTCAGTAATATCTGGCTGCGTATTAATCCCTACTTCCACTTGCTGCAGACATTTGGGCACTACAAAATTTCCAATGAACAGCATCAAGAGATCGTCGATGGTATCCTGAAAGATGATACAGATCGCGCGGTTGCAGCCCTAAAAGAAGACATAAACAGCGCATATGACACAATGGTAGCTGCCCAGTTCAATGATGCGGGTGAAGTTGAATAGCTTGCTGAAATCGGACTTTTGAACACCAGCAAACAGGTCATTGTCAATTTCGACATAGATAGCAAGATGGTGGAAAACTCGCGAAGCCAGTTTGGCAAAATCCTTACAGCTAGCTAGTCAAGATTTCTGGAACCAGTCATTTGGAAGAAATAGCGGAACGGCTGAAATGTCCGCTCCCCGATTGTCGGCCCCAGCTGCAGCGAAAAGGCGGTTTGGAATTGGCTGAATTTTACACCATTGAATGACCGCAATCGGGCAGTCTTCTGCGACGCAATAAACTGCGTGCCGCGCCTGCGAGGAGTTTCTGCGTCAGCAATAGCCGTGTGAGCAAAAGGCGGCTTCGTCCCGCATTCCGGTCATCAGATTGATGCAAGTCCAAGGTTGGGCACGCGGACAAACCTGCCATACGGTGTTGGAACCTGAATGGCAGGTTTGAACAAAAAAACCAGTTTAGTTAAACGTTTCACCCGGCTCTCCGCAGAATCGCCCGAGAAGGTATTATGGGTTAGCCTAGAGTGCTGATCTTGTGAGGTATGATAGGCTATGCGTAGTCAGGCGCATCCAGCGTTTCGCCATTCATGCAGCCCTCTATGGCAGCAACATAGGCCTTGGCGGTGTCTGATGCGGACAGACCGGAACTCGGGTCCATACCCATCTTTTCCATGGTCTCTTTGACAAAGACCGGGCTAACCGTGTTGACTCGCAATCCACGATCAAGTTCTAGCGCCGTGGCTTTCGCAAATGACTCCAACGCGCCGTTTGCCAAGCTGATCACGACGGAGCCAGGCATCGGTTCTCGGGACAAAATGCCCGCTGTCAGCGTGAACGAGCCGCCGTCGCTGATGTGGTTCTGGCCAACACGAACAAGGTTGATCTGCCCCATCACTTTGTTGCCAAGCGCAAGGTCGTAAGCGGCATCATCCAGATCGTTGAAGGGCGCGAATCCGGCCAGACCTGCAGTGCTGACCACCGCGTCGACGGTGTCGATGGACTTGAACATCGCCTCAATGGAGGCTTTGGAACCGAGGTCGACTTTCACATCGCCATCACTGTAGCCCGCATTGATGATGTCATGGTTGGCAGAAAGTGCATCTGCTACTGCGCCGCCGATCAGGCCTGTTGCGCCTACGATAAGGATCTTCATGGTGTTTCTCCATTGTATGAAGGGGTTTGCGCGTTGCCCTTACGTTTTCGAGGGCAACGCTCGAGATAGGTTTAAGGTTTAACGGTGTAGTCCAGGTCGAGCGGTGCGGGGCCAGTGGCTGGGCCAACGAGTTGCTCGATTTGCAAGCGGAAGCGTTCTACGAGGTCACGCTTGAGCATGAAGCGGTGGAAATCTGCGGGGGACGTATTGTAGTGCTGGTGGGATTTGTATCCACCAGGGGCTTCGATATCCATGCGGGCCGGGAATTGCAGCCATTTGCCTTGGAATTCTTCAGACAGCATCCAGTTCAGATAAAGTTTCGCCGCTGCTTTGTTCTTGGCATCCGTCGGAATGGCGGCAACCTGGAACCATGTCAGGAAGAAGTCTTCTTCGGGCAGCACAAGGCGTGTATCACTGCCTTCCCACGGCACAAAGGCCCAGGACGTGGTGAAGCTCGCGCCGTACCAGCCATTATCGATGGCCACATAAGGCATAGACGTGCCGCGTACCCATGTTGGTTCCATCGCAACGAGTTTCTCAAGATATTCCCAGCCGTATTTTTCCTTCAGGTTCCAGAACTGGTACAGCACGGCGTCATCCGTGTGGGGATAGACTAAGATCAATTTGCCCTTCAATGCCGGATCAAGGTAATCCATCGCATCACGCGGGGCATCCGCATCTGCAATGACGCTGTTGTTGTACACATTGGTAAACGCCACGCCAAACAGACCTGTCCAGTTGCCATGGGGGTCTTTGTAGTCTGGGTACACTTTTTCCCAGTTCTTCGGCTTGTAACGCTCAAGCAGTCCGCGCTCAGCATAGTAGTCAAAGTCATGCAGTGTTTGCAGTTGAATGATGTCCGGCACATCGGCCTTATCATCTTCTTTGCGCGCATTGTCATAGCGCGAAGCGTGATAGAAACTCAGGTCTACGCTGTGGGTCAGTTTGATCTCTGGAAAACGCTCTTTGAACATATCCAGGTAATAGTCCGCCTGATCGTCCTTATCGCCGCCCGCACGGATGACAAGTTCTCCACCTTCGGCAATGGCCTCAGCGTAAAGCTCATCCAGTGATTTGGTTTCGATCTCCTGTGCAAAAACAGCCGGGGCCAGCAGCAATGAGGTCAGCAAAGCAAAAGTGAAATGTTTCATGTCTTGTCCTTTCGTTTCAGGGTTAGGCTGCAATTTTTGTGCCAGTCGCAAATTCGTAAGACCGGCCGAGAATGGATTTAATGATGGCCAGTTCAGCTTCGTCACGGGGCGAATACACCATCACCAAGCCAACCGGGCGGCGGCCCAGATCGACCAGTGTGTGATGCTCGCCCCAGCCTTTGTTCACCACTTCCAGAGCATCGCCTTCAGGGAGTTGCACATGCATGCTGCCATTGTCGGGCTTGGGGTGGATATGAGCGATCTCGCGACCGATCATGAAGGCCTCGTCATTGCAGGCAGCCTCATCATGCATGACCATCGCGCGGGCACCGGGAACCGACACCAGGCTGTGTGTCTCATCGACACCGGGCAGTGAAAACGCCCAGTCGCGCATTTGATCGACAATGTCATCAGGGCCATGCTGGGTGATCTGGGCATGGGGCAGGCCGTGGGTTGTTTCTGGTTTGGGGCCAACACGTTGCGGTAGGTTCAGGGGCGTAAACATTTCGTGTCTCCATCGTTCGCTTGAACAACAGATATCTTGATAATTACCGCAAGATAATTCACAGTTTCAGCAAGGAGAGCTTGCATGAATGCACAGAAACTGGACTGGAGCGATATCCCCTTTGTGCTGGCTGTTTGCGAGGCCGGCAGTCTGTCCGGTGCCGCGCGTCAATTGGGGGTCAACCATTCGACCGTGTTTCGTCGGATCGAGGGTGTCGAGGCCCGCCTGGGTGTTGCCTTGTTCGAGCGGTTAAGCCACGGCTATGTCATGACTGCTGCGGGCGAGCACTTCTTTCGAAATGGGCTTCAGTTGCGCGACGGCATGAACAGTATCCAGCGGGAACTGGGCGGTCAGGACTTGCGGTTGGCAGGCGCTTTGACGGTAACAACAACGGATTCACTGCTCCACTGTTTGACCCCGGTGTTTTCAACGTTTCAGCAACAATTCCCTGACACTGAACTGAAGCTCTTGTCTGACACGCGACCACTCGACTTGATGCAGCGTGATGCAGATATAGCATTGCGCCCCACAAACTCCCCACCTGAGCATTGGATTGGTCGTAACCTGACAGAGCTTTCCTACGCGGCATATGCACTGAAAGACTATCTAGATAGGGTGAAGAATCTTCCTGCGACAGAGCAGCGATGGGTCAGGCTGAATGACAGTCTCAATCAATCACCGATGAGCCAGATCACTGTAAAGCACAAACCAGAGGGCACACCCGTTACAGTGTCTAACTCTCTGATGGGTGTTTTTGAGCTGGTTCGCGGCGGCCTCGGGTTTGGTGCTTTACCTTGCTATTTGGGTGAGGCTTGTTCGGACCTCGTTCGTGTTCACGATCCGGAGGAGAAGTTCAATTCAACCCTTTGGATGCTGGCGCACCCTGACATCCGGCGAAGTGCCCGAGTCCATGCATTCTTTGAGTTTGCAACCGAGAACATTCGGTGTGGCGGGTTTCGGTTCCACTAAATTTCTGCTGAATTCAACGAATACAGCGCCCGCTCACCACATGCAGGCGATATTGCAGGGGGCAGAAAAACGGCATGAACGGGTTCTCGCCGGGATGTTCGATTGCCCGGAAGCTCAGCCACACAGCGACTGCCGCAAAGAGGATGCCACCAACGGCCTGGCCGACCAAGACGCCTGGCGCACCCATCCAGCCAGCGAATACGATTACGAACGGCCAGGTGCCCAGCGTGTGGCGTCCCCAATTGATCCAACTTGAATAGGCCGGGTGGCCCAGGTTGTTGAAGGACGCGTTGGATACGTAGATTGCACCGTTAAAGAAGTTGGCAAGCGCCAGCGGCCCGCAAAACCAGAACAGCAGCACCCGCGCATCACCCTGCGCATCGAACATATTCGCCAATGGTACACGCAGAAGATAGAGCAGCAGTGCCGCAAGGCAGACATAGACGGTCAGGAACTTCAGCCCGTCAATGTAGCTCTCGCGCACCCGGTCCATGCGGGAGGCTCCGAAGTTTTGTCCTATGATCGGACCAATCGCGCCGGACAGCGCCAGACCGACGGAAAAGACGACAGGCACCAGACGGCCAATGACGGCCATGCCAGCGACGGCCTCAGTTCCGTATTTGGCCATTTCCCGCGTCACGATAGCGCTTCCCAGGGGTGTCGCGACATTGGTCAGAACGGCGGGTATCGCAATCCCAGTGACCTTGGGCAAGTCGCGCCAGACCGATTTGAGGCTACAGATGGCAAAGGCGTCATATTTTTTGATCGCCGGGTAAAGCGCAAAGCCCATCGTGGCGGTCCGGGCGGCTACTGTCGCCCAGGCCGCGCCCTCCAGCCCCAGACCCAAGGTGAAGATGAAGAGAGGATCGAGAACTGCGTTCACACCGCCCCCAAAAGCGACGGATACATCGCGGGTCGGGCATCGCCATAGGCCCGCAATACCGCGACAGTGACCATTGCCATGCCCGAGAACATCGTAGTGGGCAGGATGATCATCAGGTAGGATTTTGCTTTCGCCGCGACCTCTCCTTCTGCGCCGACCAGGCCCAGCAGGTAGTTCGCATTCGCAAGCATGATGACGGGAACAGCAAGGCCGACCGCGAACGTGAAGACAGCAACGCTTGTGGCATACCTTCTGGCCTCGTCTTCCTCATGTGCCCCGATCGCGCGCGAGACAAGTGCTGCAGCCGCAATCGACAGACCGATATTAATGGCGCTGGCAAAGAACATCAGCGTGCTGGCGTAACCTGCGGATGCGGCAAGCTCATCAATACCCAGCAGAGAGATGAAGAGGATGTCGATCAGGTCCACGGCAAAGATTGCCATGAGCCCGATACTGGAGGTCAGCGACATCGTCGACACATGGCGCATAAAGTCAGGCGGGCTTTGCTTTGGCAAAGAACGAATGCACGGAATAGACGCCATTTCCGAGAATAGCCAAAGCCAGCATCACAACAGCCCAAAACACCGGAAACTCCCATCCGCCGCCTTCGTTGGAAAACCCCCAGCCGTTGCTGTCATGCCCAAAATAGGCTGCACCAAGCAATACGGGGATGAGGGCGAGCGATACCAGTCGCGTGTAAACACCTGCGATCAGGGCAACACCGCTACCAAGTTCTGCGACAATGGTCAGATATGCCAGCATCCCGGGCAAACCGATAGATTCGAAGTACCCGGCGGTGCCCGCAGGGGTGAAGACAACAAGTTTGAGCAGCCCATGCGCAATGAAAAGCGTACCCGTGCCCAGCCGCAGCATGAGCGCTGCAAGAGAAGATGTATCAGTCATTTCTAGCGACCTTCTGATTGAGATTGAGATGAAAGGGGCGCCGTTTCCGCTGCCCCAGATATTCAGACAAGCCGGACGTCGATGCCGGAGGGATCGCGAACGACGATCTCATCATCGCCGATCGAATAAGTGTAACCGCTGTCGGGCAGCCGTGCGGCCACCTGATCCAGCAGCGACCGGTCGTTGAATTGAAGCGTGTAGCTTTTGAGCCCGGTCATGCTGTCATCGCGCGCAGGCTGACCCTTGCTGTGCCATTCGTTCGCGCTGATATGGTGGTGGTAGCCACCTGTCGCGTAAAACCACGCGCTGGTGTAGCCCAGCATCAGGTCAAACCCCAGCAGGTCCTGTGCAAAAGCGTTGATGTCGCTGTTGGACGATACTTTCAGGTGGATATGGCCCAGTGACGTACCCGCCTCCATACCCGACCAGGGCTGGCCCTTGCCTTCCGCGTACAGCCGGTCCAGATCCATTGGCAGAGATGCCATCTGAACAAAGTCGTTGTCATCAAACGTCCACTCGGACCTTGGCGTATCGCGATAGACCTCGATGCCATTGCCTTCGGGGTCGTCCAGGTAGATGGCTTCACTGACAAGGTGGTTCGACGCGCCTGACAATGTGATTTTGCTGTCAACCACATGGGCGAACCAGCGTGCGAGGGCGGCACGGCTTGGCACGACAAAAGCGTTGTGAAACAGACCCGGCGCAGACTTCGGTGCAAGTTCGGCCTCTACGTCTTGTGTTAGCGTCAATAAGGGTTCGCCAGCGATACCCATTTTGATCTGACCGACATTTCCGTTTGTATATTCCAGTCCAATGACGTCTTCATACCAGGCTGCCATCGCCTGCAAGTCACGAACTATCAATTCGGACGATGCGACATAGGTGGGCATCTCGCTGGGATGTCCCGCGTGAAACTCTGCGTATTTGCCGTCAGCCGGCTTCAGGTGGACTTGTGACATAGCGGTATTCCTTCTTGAAACTGGGAGGATGCGGCCCACCCTCAGTACCGTGGGCCGGACCGGATCAGTTGCCAGTGGAGAATTCTAGCAGCTCGCCTTTGAGCGAATAGTGCTCTTCTTCGTTGGAAACGATGCCGTTGATGGTTTTGGCTTCGGTGTTTAAGATCACGTTGACGGTGTAACCTGCTTTTTCCAGCCACGACAGAAGGTAGACACCCTCGGCGATGTCGGTTGAATAGAAACCGTTTTCAGTCGCGGACTTGCCCTTTTCTGCTCCTTCGAGACCTTCCCATTTGATCTGACCGTCGGCCAACAGGGTCAGGCGGTATTCGCCAGCAAAGGCGCCTTCAGTCCAGACATAGCGTGCGCCACCGCCTTCACTCATCCCATCGGCGAAGGATGTGGCTGCAAATAGTGCCAGTGCGGCTGTGGATACGGTTGTTTTGATCAGGTTTTTCATGTGTCTCGCCCATAATTCAGGTTGCAGTTTTCGAAGTGAATTGAATTGCCTTGTTGGCTGAAAGGGGTATATCGTTGCAGAATTGATGCTAATAGCCGAAAAATTTGGCACCTGAGGTTGCAATTTTGGAAACTATCAATGCGCGCGTAATCGATTTAAAAACCTTTTGCTCGGTTGTGGAGGCTGGTTCACTTGCAAACGCTGCACGACGGCTGCATGAAACCAAAAGCAGTGTGAGCAGGCGCATTACGCGGCTTGAGGATAATTTGGGGGTAAAGCTATTTGACCGTGCTGCGCGATCGTCGCGGATCACCGCTGAGGGCGCGGCGTTCTATCCCTTTATCCGTGACGCGGTGATGAAGATTGACGATGGCATGTTCGCAATCACCGAGAGCGCGATGGACGCGGCGGGAGTGGTACGTATATCCGCACCAATCGATTTTTCCATGACCGTCCTGCCAGAGATGCTTCACCAGCTCTTGCGGAAATATCCGGATATCAGCACCAGCTTGTCATCCGCGGATACCATTGTTGATCTGACGACCGACAAGGTCGATATCGCAATCAGAATTACGCGAACAGACACACTTCCAAACATGGACTATTGGGCGACACATGTGGGCGTTGTCCGGATGGGGCTCTATGCGGCTCCCAAAGCAGTGTTCAATGCAATTAAATCGCCCGATGACCTTTGCAGGTTTCGGTATATCCTGCCCATGCATGATGAAGCAGCTGGGACATTGGAACTGCTGCACGATACCAAAGGCGCCGACAAAGTTCCCGTCAATCGCGATGCGCTTGTTGTCAGCGACTATGCGACTTTGGCTCAGTTTCTCGCCGTCGGGGATGCCTATGGCGCGCTACCGGTTCAGGTAGCACAAATGTTTGTTGATCGAGGTGATCTGGTTCGGTTGCTGCCCGACTGGGCCCCTCCCAACGGGCATCTTTGGTTGTTGTCCCGCGTCGGCAGGGATATCACAAAGCGGGTGCGGGTTTGCCGTGAATTTCTGGCTGAGGCGTTTAAGGAAACGCTCAGGGAATAGAATACCTGCATTTGGTGATTGGATCTCATTGATCACGGTGCAGCAATTGGAAAAATGGGCTCATTGTCGAGAATTGACGCAATTGGAAGCTGCTGTACGAGCGATGTGCAGCATTGGTCATTAATGGGATGTACCGGCTGCTTCACCCAGCAGGTTAGGCTTGGCCTATTTCACCTGCAAATAGGAGAAATAGCATAGCCAATGTCGGATTTCTGTGTGTCGTGGCTGTTCGGATAAAGTGCAGCATTCGGGACTCTGGATTCAGAGCAGTCATTCGATAAGTTTGGTTGGCCAAATTTATGCTGAAGGGCAGCTAAGCGGACACAACCGACCTTGGATTTTTAGTCTTCGCGGTCGCAGCATTCGTTTGTAGTTGCAGCACGTTTGTTTCCGCGTCGCAGTGCAACACCGAACCGGTGTTTGAATGCCAGGTTGAGGTGCGATGTCCAGTTCACCCTATTGCTGCGGATGGATTTATCAATCGAAACGCGAGACGGAGTGATTGTCAAATGCGGTAAGATCATTGTTGGCATGCTTGAGCGGTGCAACCAACCGTGAATCCTGTGGCGCGACGGGCGTAAGCAGTGACCCCAAAAACAAAATCCGGCGTGTATCTGGTCGATGACGAGAGCCGTGGGTAAGACGAGCTAGTCTTTGTCGTTCAGGGTGAAGGCAATCCTAACCCGGATGCCACGATGTCCCGTTTTGGTGGCGTGTTGGAAGCGACAAATGCATCGGTACACGTGGATACCGTGCAAGGGCTAATGTATCCCACCGACCCCGGCGCCGAAGTGGGTATCGAAGGCACTGCGAACAAGGACACTTACAGCGACGACATTCCCCGTCGGCGGGCTACTTGTTGTGGGGGAAGGCTCAACAAAAAAAGACGAGAAAAGTTCAATGAACAAGGGGCAAAAAACAATAAACGTTGTTGGGTGCCGGCCCGAACGCAGCTGTACACGCACAGAAAAGTATTCTTGGGGCCTGAAGATAGTATCGGTCCGGAATTGTGCCATCACTTTACCCATAGATATTTGTTTCTGAACAACCGAGGACCGACCAGATGCGTGCAGCTGTATTGTATGAAGCCCCGGGCACGTTGGAGATCGAAAACCTGTCAATTGAAAAGCCCGCAGCGAATGAGGTGTTGGTGCGCATCAAGGCTTCCGGGTTGTGCCACACAGATCTGCATTTCATGCAGGGGCATCTGAAAACGGCTTTGCCAGCGGTTTTGGGCCATGAGGCTTCCGGCGTGGTCGAGGCCGTGGGAAGTGATGTGACCTATGTGGCCCCAGGGGATCACGTTATCGCCTGTCTGTCGGTGTTCTGTGGCGCATGTGAGCATTGCCTGAGCGGTTCACCAGCAATCTGCGAAAATCCTGACAGCACAAATCGAGCGCAGGATGCGCCGCCGCGGATCACCATGGATGACAGGCCTGTGGGGCAATTCATGCGGCTGGGTGCATTTGCCGAGCAGATCCTTGTGCATCAAAACGCTGTCGCAAAGGTGTCGCGCGATATACCGTTTGATCGCGCGGCGCTTATTGGCTGCGGCGTGACAACTGGGCTGGGGGCGGTGTTCAACACGGCCAGGGTTGAACCGGGTGCGACGGTTGCGGTGTTTGGCTGTGGTGCCATCGGCTTGAACGTTATTCAGGGCGCGTATCTCGCCGGGGCGAGGCGCATATTTGCGATTGATGTCAATCCTGACAAGCTGAGCCTTGCAGGCAATTTTGGAGCGACAGATCTATGCAATGCGTCAGAGCATGACCCTGTTGCGCAGATTTTGGAGGCCACCAACAACAAAGGCGTCACATACAGTTTTGAGGCAATAGGCCACCCGAGCGCTGCCGAACAGGCGTTTATGTGCCTGTCAAAAGGCGGCACTGCAACCATCATCGGCTTGATGGGGGCTGAGGACAAAGTCCAGCTGTCCGGGTTGCATTTTCTGGCAGAACGAAAGGTGCAGGGCTGTGACATGGGGTCGAACCGGTTTCGGATAGATATGCCCAAATACGTGCAACTGTATCTGGACGGGCGCCTGAACCTGGATGACATGGTCAGCCAGACGATTGCCCTTGAGGATATCAACAGCGGTTTTGAAGCGATGATCGAGGGGCAAACGGTGCGCTCTGTTATCACCTTTGACTAGGATGTCTGTGGTGCGTGTGGTCATACCGATGGGGGTTTGATTTGACGTTGGGGCTGCCCGATGTTGTTCACTCCAAACAGCCCAAACCATGCCGGATTGAAGCGGAAAACCCGTGTTTGTGGCGATGCCTTACACGGACGGAATAGAAAGACTGCTTTCAAACAAAAGAGTTTCGATGCGCAGATACCCAAAGTGGTAATGGCAAATGGGCAATCATCCAGATCGGCGACACAAACGGCAAGGGAACCAATGACACAAATTTCGACAGTTGATGCCGTGGCTGAAAAACTTCGCGAAGACGACGTGCGTTATGTCCGGTTTGAGATGTCAGATATCATGGGGATTCCACGTTCCAAAACAGTGCCTATCGGCGCCTTCAGCAGCTTCGCAAAAAAGGGTGTGAACATGTATGGTGGCACGTTGGGTCTGGATTCGGGCAGCTATGTGGTGCCCGACACCGGGATCGCCGAAGAAGTTGGTTATATGGATGCCTTTCTGATCCCCGACCTCTCTACGCTGACCGTTTTACCGTGGGACCGCCGCTCAGCCAGCCTGATCTGCACCCCCCATTGGGGGCAGAACCGGGTGCCTTTGGAACAAGCGCCTCGCAACTTGTTGCAGGTTCAATTGGACAAGGCGCATGCCATGGGGTTCAGCGTGAAATCCGGACATGAGTTGGAATTTTACCTCTACGATGGTGAAACCAAGGAACCATTGTTTGCGGGGCAACACATTTTTGCGACAGCGCGCAATCACTACACGGATTTCATCAACGATCTAATGGATACCCTGACAGAGATGGGGTTTGAGCTGACAACGCACAACGCGGAATATGCCCCTTCACAGTTTGAGATCAATTTTGCCCCGCAAGATGGCATGTCCGGCGCTGACAGCGCGTTTCGGTTCAAGGCCATTGTCAAGGAATTTGCAGCGCGCAATGGGCTGTTGGCAACGTTCATGTCGAAACCGCAGCTGGGGTTGGCAGGCTGCGGATATCATCTTCACATGGGTTTGAACGATGCAAACAGCGGCGAAAACAAGTTCAATGACCCGGATGACCCAGACGGGTTATCGGAGATGGCGTTGCAATTCACGGCAGGTATTCTTGCACATACAAACGCCCTGACTGCCCTCATGGCCCCGACCATCAATTGCTATCACCGCTTTCAAAAAGGCAGTTTCGCCCCGTCCCGCGCTACCTGGGGGATTGAGGACCGCACCGCACTGCTGCGCATGAAAGCCTCGCGCGACAAGGCAACACATCTGGAAATGCGCGGCGGGGCGGGCATGGCCAACCCCTATCTTTTCCAGGCGGCCACCCTTGCGGCGGGCCTGATCGGGATTGAGCAAAAACTGACCCTTGCCGACCCCAAACCCGGCTTGGCCGAAGATGACGCCACAGCCCCGGCCTTGCCACAAACACTGGGCGAGGCGTTGGCCTGTCTGGAAAGTGATACCGATCTTTGTGCAGTGCTTGGGGACCCATTCGTGCGCCTGTTTACCACGGTCAAACGCTTCGAACTAGACCGCGCGCAACAGCACATTTCCGATTGGGAACACAACGAGTACCTCGAACTTTATTGAACCATCGCGGAGGATAACCACCATGCGAACTTCAAAAACACCCACGATTGACGGGCTCGATGTCATCAGTCACGACATCTACAAAGAGGCCGTCCCCCACGACACCTTTGCAATGATGCGCCGCGATTGTCCTGTCTGTTGGCACGAAGAATGGGACGGCAACAAAGGGTTCTGGGCCATTACCAAATACGGTGATGCGGCCCGTGTGATGAGCGACTACAAGACGTTCACCTCCAACTACGGCGTTCACCTGGAAGAGATGAACGAAGAGGAACTTGCCCACCGCCGCAACATGATCGAAATTGATCCGCCCGATCACGCCCGTCTGCGTGGTATCGTCAATCGCGATTTCACAGTGCGAGCTGTAAAGAAATTTGAGGATGATTTCCGTGTGTTGACCGCAGAGGTCATCGAAGAATGCCTCGATCTGGGCGAATTTGACCTGGTGAACAACCTGTCGCGGATCATTCCCATGCGCCTGCTTTGCCGTATTCTGGGAGCACCGGTCGCGGACGCTGACAAGCTGGTCGATTGGGGCGATGCGATGATCGTCAACAGCGAACCTGATTTTACCGAGGCCCCCGTTGATCTGGTCGATACGGATCCGTATCGTCTGTACCCGTTCCGCAGCCCCTATGCCAAAAAGGTGTTCGACTACGCACAAGGGCTAGCAGATGAGCGGCGCGGATGCCCGATGAACGACATCATGACAAAGCTCGCCACGGCAAAACCCGAAGGCGGAGCGCTGTCGGATTTTGAAACCCAGAACTTTTTCTCGCTGTTGATGACGGCCGGGAATGAAACCACCCGCAACAGCATCAGTCATGCGATGATCTTGTTGATGGAAAACCCCGACAAAATGGAGATCCTGCGCCGCGAACCCGAGCGCCTGCCTTTGGCCATCGAAGAGGTGCTGCGCAAGGCAAGCCCGATCATGCATTTTCGGCGCACCGCCACCATGGATACCGAAATTCGCGGTGTCCCCATTGCCCAAGGGGACAAGGTGGTGTTTTTCCACATTTCGGCCAACCACGACGAAGACCAGTTCGAGGATCCGTTTGGGTTTAACATCGGGCGCACGCCCAACGACCACCTGTCGTTCGGCCATCAGGGACCGCATTTCTGCCTTGGTACGTTTCTGGCCAAACTGGAAATCCGGGTTGTCATCGAAGAGATGCTCAAACGCGTGAAACATATCGATATGACGGATGAATATAGCCGCGTCAGGTCTCATTTCATCAATGGTATCAAGCGGATGCCCGTTCGTGCCGAGCGTGCGTGATATGATGAAAACCTGCAAGGAAAGCGATGTTTCATGGATTGAGGCGGGTGAAGGCCCCAGCGTTGTGTTTCTGCACGGGATGCCGGGCTCCAGCCAGTCCTGGGGGCCGCAAATGCAGGTCTTGTCCAAATCCCACCGCGTGATTGCCTGGGATATGCCGGGCTATGGTGGGTCCGATCACATCGCGGCACTGACGACACCCACCAAAATGGCTGCGTTTCTGGCGACCACCATGCGTGAAGATTTTAAGACAAATGCGGCCCATGTGGTTGGCTTGTCCCTTGGCGGGATGATTGCCATGGAGTTGGCCTTGGCCGACCCTGAATTGGTGCAATCTCTGGTGCTGCTGGATTGCTCGCCTAAGTTTGGCCTGGATGGCGGATCGGATGCGGAAGAATTTGTTGCGTCTGTGCGTACGCCGTTGGAGAGCGGCACACCGGTGGCTGAATTATGCGAAGCAATCATGCGTGATTTGGTAGCGCCGGAGTGTTCCGAAACCGTTTTTGATGCTGCCTTGGCCGCCATGTCGCGCGCCACGCCGGAGGGGTTGGTGCAGGCTGCGACGTTGATCGGCAATCATGATGCGTTGGATAGGCTGGCGCGGATTGAGACCCGCAGTCTGGTGCTGGTTGGCGCATCTGACACGGCCACACCACCCGCCTATTCAAAGGTGATTGCCGATGCCATCCCCGGCGCCATGATGGTGGAAGTGCCAGGCAGCGGTCATCTGTCCAACCTTGAAAACCACGAATTTGTCACCGCGCAGCTACAACGCTTTCTCGCCCAAGATAGATGACACCCGCAGGAGTGCGCCATGCCCATCTGGACCGATAAACACGACCTTCAGGTCACCGCATCCTCTGAGCAAACCGTTCAGACGCTGGATCAGTTTGGCGATGGGCTGCTGGGGTTTACCACTCAGGTCGATATCATTGTCGACCTTGCCGACACTGATCATGACTGCCCCGTGGCACAGGCCTATGCGGCGCAGTTTTTTGCCTCGGCGGAAACGGCGGATGGGATGCAAAAGGCGCAGGCCTATCTGAGTCGTGCCAAGGCGCTGGCCCCCCATGCCCTGCCGCGTGAGCAGGCCATCATTCAAGCGGCCGAGCATTGGTGCAAGACCGAACGCCGGTCGGCGGCCAAGGTGCTGGAACAGGTTCTTGACGATCATCCCACTGACATCATCACCGCCAAATGGGCGCAAGCCCTGCATTTTGACACTGGCAATCCGGCGGGCATTTTACGCGCCCCGCTGAAGGTTGCGGCCGCGTGTGATGCGAACCCGTATTTGCACGGTATGCTGGCCTTTGGATACGAGGAATGCCACCTGCTGGACGATGCTGAACGCGCGGTTCACCGTGCCGTTTCGCTGAACCGCGCCGAGCCTTGGGCGCATCACGCGATGGCGCATGTCAATGAGGCCCGCAACACGATGGACGTCGGCATTCAGTTCATGATGGACGTCAGCGATACCTGGACAGGGCTGACATCGTTCATGACGACCCATAACTGGTGGCATGTGTGTCTGTTCCTGATTGATCTGGATCGCGGGCACGAGGCCCTGGATATCTATGATCAGACCATCTGGGCCTTGAACCAGAACTGTGTTCAGGATCAGATCAATGGGATTTCATTGCTGTACCGGCTGGAGCGCATTGGATTGGATGTGGGCAACAGGTGGCATGGCCTTGCCGCTCAGGTTGCCGCAAATGCCAGCAGTCAGGTTTCCGTCTTTCTGGACTTTCAGTTTCTTTATGCATTGGCGCGCGCAGAGCATTCGGATGCCCCCAAGATGGTGGATCGCATGATCGCACGCGCCGACACCGCATCCGAAGATGAAAAGGTGGCCTGGGTGCGCGTGGCTGCCCCCGCCGCCTCCGGTGTTTTGGCGCTGGCAAACAAGGATTACGTGACAGCCGCACAACAGTTCGCACAGGCGCTGCCCTTTTTGCAGTGTATCGGCGGGAGCCACGCGCAACGCGACCTGTTTGAATTGTTTTATCTCGACGCATTGCGCGGGTCTGAGCAATGGGCCCCGGCGCAACAGATATTGGCGATGCGGCATTTGGGGCGCCCCGGCGTGTCTTGGCTGAAAACACAATTGCAAGAGGCTTATGACAATCTGGGCCTTGGCCAAGTTCTGACGGGACCGACGTGAGCGGAAAATCCTACACCGGAACCCATTTTGGTGTGTTCGAAGTTGTGGAGGCCGAAGGCGCGGGCGTCACATTGCGCGCGCCGGAGTTTGAACGCGACCCGACGCCGATCATGGCGTCATTTGTTGAATTGGTGACGTCTCCCTTGCGGATCAAAAAACCAGCGGTGCGGGCGGGGTACCTTGAAAACGGGGCTAAATCCAAGGCGGCGCGGGGGGATGAGCCCTTTGTCGAGGTCAGTTGGGACACGGCCCTTGATTTGGCCGCAGATGCATTGGGGCAGGTTTACAAGGACCACGGCGCAGCTTCGGTTTTTGGCGGCAGCTATGGCTGGGCCAGCGCGGGGCGGTTCCATCACTCGCTCAGCCAGGTGCACCGGTTTCTGAACACCGTGGGCGGGTATACCGCCAGCGTAAACACCTATTCCCATGCCGCCGCCGAAGTGCTGTTGCCGCATATCGTTGGCGCCGAGGATGACATCATTTATAGCGGTACGACCTGGCCGGTGATCCGAGATAATACGGATGTTATCGTGGCCTTTGGTGGGCTGCCTTCTGTCACCGGGCAGGTGTCTCCGGGCGGGGTCAGTGCACATACCAATGCGGATTGGATAAAGGCCTGCGGCGAGGCTGGCGTTAAGTTGATCACCATTGGCCCAACCCAAAGCCATGTTGATGGCGTCATGGACAGCCATTGGATAAGCCCGCGCCCCTGCACTGACACAGCGTTGATGTTGGGGCTGGCCTATCACCTGGTGCAGACCGACCGCCATGACCGCGATTTTCTAGATCGCTATGCTGTCGGGTTTGACCGGTTCCTACCCTATCTGATGGGGGATGCGGACGGCACCCCGAAAACCCCCGAATGGGCGGCCGGGATTTGCGATCTGGATACGCAGACCATACGCGATCTGGCCGAGCAGCTGACCGCCGGGCGCACCTTGCTGACCGCCACATGGGCCCTGCAACGCGCCGAGAAAGGCGAGCAGCCGTTTTGGATGCTTATTGTTCTGGCAGCGATGGTGGGCCAGATTGGGCTGCCGGGCGGGGGCTTTGCCTTTGGGCTGAGTTCATTCAACGGGGTGGCAAATCCGGTGCATCGGCGCCGCTATGCCTCGGTGCCGCAAGGTAGTAACCCCATACGGCAGCGTATCCCGGTGGCACGTGTAACCGAGATGCTGGAAAATCCCGGGGGACAAATTGATTTCAATGGGCAAATCATCACCTTTCCCGATATCCGGGCGGTTTACTGGGCGGGTGGCAACCCGTTTCACCATCATCAGGATCTGCATCGTTTGCGCCAGGCGTGGCGCAACCCTGACGTTGTGATTGTGAATGAGCTGGAATGGAACGCGATGGCGCGCCATGCCGATATCGTTTTCCCGGTGGCCAGCACGATGGAACGCAACGATGTGATGGCACCGAATTCGGACCGCCGGTTGATTGCGATGAAAAAATGCGCGGAGCCAGTTGGTGACTCGCGCACGGATTACGACATCTTCAGCGGCTTGGCCGCACGCATGGGTACGCTGAAGCGCTATACCGAAGGCCGAAATGAAGATGACTGGTTGCGCCATATGTACGCCCAAAGTCAGGAAAGATTTGCCAAAATGGGTGTCACTTTGCCGGATTTTGAAACCTTCTGGGAGCAGGGCTCGTTCGAGCATTGCCCGGAAGATGTCGAAAGGGTGTTGCTGCAGGATTTCCGTGACGACCCCAAGGCGCACCCGCTGCCAACCCCAAGTGGGCGGATTGAGATTTATTCCGAAACCATCGCCAGGTTTAACTATGACGATTGTCCGGGGCATCCGATGTGGTTGCCCCCGCATGACTGGTTGGGATCGAAACGTGCGGAAGAGTTCCCCCTGCATCTGATGTCGCCCCAGCCGCGCAGCCGGATTCATGGGCAGTTGGATGGAAATGGGGCCTCAGCAGCCTCAAAAATCAAGGGCCGCGAACCGGGCTATCTGAACCAGCAAGAGGCTAATCGCAGAGGCATTCAAGACGGTGATATCATACGTGTGTTCAACGACACTGGCTCGCTGCTGTGCGCGGCGAAAGTGGTGGATTGGGTGGCTGATCACGTGCTCGTTTTGCCGACGGGGGCCTGGTATGCGCCTATGGACGGGGATGCAAAAACCTGCGTTCATGGCAATCCGAATGTGCTGACCGCAGATGTCGGTACGTCGCGTCTTGGACAGGGGCCATCGCCCAATTCAACTTTGGTACAGGCCGAGCGGTTTGACGGCCCATTGCCAGAGATCAGTGTTCATATGCCACCAGAATTTGTGGCACAAACAGGTAGAGAAAAATGAAGGTCAGAATAGCAAAGATCCGCGACGAAGCCACTGATGTGCGCAGCTACCGACTGGAGCCTGAAGGCGGTGAGAATTTGCCGGAATTCACCGCCGGGTCACATGTGGATGTGTTCATCTCGGAAGGATTGTCGCGACAATACTCGATCTGCTCAGACCCCGCCGACACCGGTTATTACCGCGTCGGTATTCAAAAAGATGCCAACAGCACCGGCGGATCAGAGGCGGTTTTCCGTGAGTTTGCCGAAGGTCAGGTTATCGAAATCAGCGAACCGCGCAATCACTTTAGATTGAAAGAGGACGGGGTTGATTTCACCCTGATCGGCGGCGGTATCGGCATCACACCGATATTGGCGATGGCTCAGCGGCTGGCGGGTTTGGGCAAGAGTTTCCGTTTGTATTATCTGGCCCGCAGCGAGGACCGGTTTGGTTTTGCGGATTTGCTGAAGGATAGCGCTCTATCGGACAAGATTTCCTATCACAACGACGCCAAGGATGGCCTGCCGGATTTGGCCGCTATGATCGGAGCGCATGAGGCCGGACGGCATGTGTATTGCTGTGGGCCAACGCCCTTGATGGATGCCGTCAAGGACACCTGCCGGGCGTGGCCACCGATGACCGTGCATTTTGAACATTTCACCGCAGTGCAAAGTGACACGGCCGAAGATACGGCGTTTGAAGTTCAGTTGGGCCAAGGCGGTGAGGTTCTGACCGTGGGTGCCGATCAAACATTGCTCGAAGTTCTGCGCGCGCACGGATTGGAGATTGAGACCCAATGCACCCAAGGCCTGTGCGGCACGTGTGAACAAGCCGTTCTAGAGGGCGATGTGGATCACCGTGATCTGGTTTTAGATGACGACGAGAAAGCTGAGAATTCCTGCATGATGGTCTGTGTATCGCGCGCCAAATCAGGAAGGCTGGTTTTGGATGTCTGAGGGTGAACAGCCTGGCGCCTGCTGTTATGTCAGACAATCAGTGTGCGGTCAGCAATCCTGCGACGCACGGGCCTGACGCGGAGGAAACCCGTACTGTTTGCGAAACCGGGTTGAGAAATGAGCCGAATTGGAAAATCCGGCTTGAAAGGCAATCTCGGTGACAGAAAGCCCGTTGCAGGCTGGATTCCTCAGCATTTCGAGGCACATGCTCAGGCGTTTTTCGATGATCAGCTGGGTGACAGTTGTGCCGGAACCGTGAAAGAGCTTGTGCAGATAGCTGACCGATACGCCGTGATGATCAGCAATTTTTTGAGGGGTCAGGTCCGCATCAGAAAGATTGTCCAAGATGTAAGTCGCCACGCGTTGGCGCGCACCCTCGCGGTAGGTGCTGCTTGCATTTCCCTGACCACCCAGCAAATGCAACCCGATGTTTTTGACGGCAAGGCTGACGATGTAGTTTGACAGTTCGTTACTGATCGCATTCTGGTCGGTCTCATCGTCGTTTTCCAGATCCAGCATGGAACTTAGCGTTTGTTTGAAAAACCAGCGCGACGCGCTGTCCAGGGTCATCGTACGCCCACAGGCATCTTCGACACTGGCGATGCGATGTTCCAGCTTGGGCACCGCCACTTCGAACAGTACGTTCGCATATTTGTCAGAACAAACAGTGTGGTAGGGTTCTGATGTTTTCAACAGCAGGGCATCGCCGTGACGCACCAGACCTTCACGGCCCATATGCTCAAACGAAAAATGCCCTTGGGTGGGGATGATAAACAGCAGGCTTTCCTGCGATGATTTGGCAATGCCTGATTTGGTTCGGTTCAGGTGATGCCCGTCTGACTGCATCCGGGAGACGTTGATATCCCCCACGGATCGAACCGTCACTGAGCCTTGAAATCTTGACTTGGCGGTGAAGTTTGATGCCTCGATCGGGAAGAAGCAATTTGAAAGTGCGCGTGACCAACAGGCTGCCGGGGAGCGTCCTTTTTGAGGGCCGGTGATGAAGGTTTGTTTGCTTTCAGGCTGTGTGAACATGAGGCATTGGTCCGCAAAACTACGATCTTGTCAAGGATTTGGCGCGGCGAGAAAGAAATCAAAGACGCAGAGAAAAGACTTGTCCCAGCCATTTGTCACTCTGGTCGTGCAAGCTGCCAAGACCGCTGAGGGGACAAGACCGCGATGAAAACCGGATTTCTAACGCATGAACTTTATATGTGGCACGATACAGGAACAGCGTCGCTTTACCTGCAACCGGGCCTGACAGTTGAACCGGATGAACATGCCGAATCTCCCAAGACCAAGCGACGGATGCGCAACCTCATGGAGGTGTCGGGCATCATGGATGATCTTGAACTGATCAAACCGGTCGCAGCGCAGCACAAGGATATCACACGTTTCCACACCGAAGATTATGTCGCGCGTCTACAAAAGATGAGCAATGATCGTGGTGGTGACGCCGGAGAGCTGACCCCCTTTGGCCCTGGCAGCTTTGAGATTGCCATGCTGTCAGCTGGTGGAGTGATCAGTGCCGCCGAGGCCGTCTGGTCGAGGCAGGTCAAGAATGCTTATGCGTTGGTCCGCCCACCGGGCCACCATGCCGAAGCTGACTGGGGTCGCGGATTTTGCATGTTTGGCAACGTCGCCATTGCCGCGATGAAACTGCTGGCACAGCACGGCGCGAAACGGATCGCGGTTGTCGATTGGGATGTGCATCATGGCAATGGTACACAGTCTGCGTTTTGGGATCGTGACGATGTGTTGATGATCTCGATCCATCAGGATGATCTGTATCCCAAGGGAACCGGCCATATTGACGAACGTGGAGAAGGTGCTGGCGAAGGGTACACCATCAACGTTCCGCTTCCGCCCGGTTCCGGCACCGGGGCGTATGAGCAGACGTTTCGTCAGATCGTCGTGCCAGCACTTGAAGCCTATCAGCCGGACATGATCATCGTGTCGTCGGGCTTTGATGCGGGTGCGGTTGATCCGCTGGGGCGTATGATGATGCACAGCGGTGGCTATCGCACTCTGACCCAAATGCTAATGGATGCTGCCGATAAACTATGTGGTGGCAAACTGCTTATGGCCCATGAGGGCGGGTATTCTCCCAATCTTGTCCCCTATTGCGGGTTGGCCGTGATGGAGCAGCTGTCGGGCGTAACCACCGATATTGTCGATCCGATGCTTGATATTATGGCGGGCTATGGGCAGCAGGCGCTTCAGCAGCATCAGGCCGCTGCGATTGATGCCGCCTGCAAGGGTGTGTTGGAGGCCTTGCAATAAGCGCAATGCTATCAATTGGCGCTGTGGCACCAAGGGGAAATGCCGTCTGTTTTGGCGTGAACCAGAACACAAACCTGAAAGGAATACGATTTGAACTTCGTGGAATACGTATCTTTTGACGGGATTGGGCTGGCTGAACTCGTGCAGGCGGGGGATGTCACGCCGCGTGAGCTGGCCGAGGCGGCTTTGCGTGCAATTGATGCGTTGGACCCTAAACTATCCGCGCTTTTGGATGTGTTCCGTGACGATATCGCTGCCATGCCTCAGGATGCAAAGGCATCAGGCACCTTTGGTGGTGTGCCAATGATCATCAAAGACTGCGTTTTGATGCTGGAAGGCAAACCGGTGCTAAACGGGTCGCGCCTTTGCGAAGGAATGAAAGCCCCCCACGATACCGAGTTGATGAAGCGCTTTCGGGCCTCCGGCGCGGTGCCTGTCGCGCTCAGTAAATGTCCGGAGTTCGGATATAATGCATCCACCGAGCCGCTGGCGTCTGGTCCTGTGCATAATCCCTGGCAAAAGGGGCTCTCTCCCGGTGGGTCCAGTGGAGGTTCGGCGGCGGCTGTTGCGGCGGGATATGTCCCGTTTGCCCATGGCAATGACGGCGGCGGATCCATTCGCATTCCAGCCTCGGCTTGCGGATTGGTCGGGTTGAAACCGACACGCGGGCGCAACCCGCTTGGCCCGGATTTCGGCGAAGCACTTTTTGGGATGTCCTGCGAAGGCATCCTGAGCCGCACCGTGCGCGACACCGCCCATATGCTGGATTGTACCAACGGGCCGGGGGTGGGTGATCCCTACCAGATCCCCCTGCCTGATGCGCCCTATGGCGGTGATCTGGAACGTGCCCCCAAAGGGCTTCGCGTCGCGGTTTCTGCTGTACCGCCCTGGGCCCCTGCACCTGACGCGGCTGTCTCCGAGGCCGTGATGCAAACCGCGCATATGCTCGAAGCCATGGGCCATAAGCTGGCCGAAGACGCGCCGAAATTCGATGCCGAACAACTATCCGAGGCGATCAACGCAGCCTGGGTTGTGGGCGAAACCGCCTGGATCAAGGCAACCGCCGAGACATCCGGCCGAGCGCCCGGACCCGATACGCTGGAGCGCGTGATGTGGAATATTTACCGCGAAGGCATCAAAATGAACGCGCCCGAAACGATTGCCACTGTGCTGGGCGGCTTTAACGCCTGCTGCCGCAGCATTGCGCCGTTTTTTGAACAATACGATCTGCTGATGACGCCAACGATTGCCACGCCGCCCTTTGCCCACGGCGTGCTCGATCAGAACGCTGACCTGACATCGCGGGAATGGTGGGATCATCTGATGACGATCATTCCGTTCACGCCAGTGTGGAACGTAACAGGACAGCCCGCGATTTCGCTGCCACTTGGCATCACGGCCAAGGGGCTGCCGATTGGTGTGCAGTTCACTGCGCGGTTCGGTTGTGAAGGAATACTGTTGCGCCTGGCGCGCCAACTTGAAGACGCCATGCCCTGGCACGCGCGGCATCCCGCCACATCGCTTTGGGCATTGGCAAACTGAAGGTCAACCGGGGCCATACCCGGACAATATCCCATAGGGAGGGAAGTAAAATGAAGTTCACGAATTGGATTAAATCAATAGGTGCAGCCTGTGCTTTGGGGGCGTTGACAATCGGTGGATTGCCCGCTGCTGCGCAAGGCACGCTTGTCTGGGCCACACCGGCCGAGGCCGACGCGCTGGACCCACATGCGATGGGTGGTTGGATTGGCCGATCGGTGACGCGGCAGGTGTTCGAAGGTCTGCTGGAGGCGGATCTGCATGATCCAGATGCACCCTATGTGAAGCTGAAGCCTGCCCTGGCTGAATCCTATGAGATCACCGAAGATGGCAAGGTCTGGACCTTTAAGTTGCGCCAGGGGGTGAAGTTTCACGACGGCACCGATTTCAACGCCGAAGCGGTGCAATACAACGTTGACCGGGTGATGAACCCCGACGCGCCGCAATATAATGAAAAGTCTGCCGGTTATATGGGCGGCACCACGGGCTGGATCGAAAAGTTTGAGATTGTCGATGACAACACCGTGCGGTTCACGCTGACCAATCCAAACTACGAATGGTTTGACGGCACGATCCACAGCTACGGCCAGTTTCTGATGATGAGCCCGGCCTCCATTGAAAAGCATGGCAACGAAGAAGTCGCCCTGCACCCCACCGGCACCGGCCCGTTCAAGTTTGTCGAGCGCGAGCAGGGCGTCAAGATCGTGTTGGAGCGCAATGAGGACTACTGGGGCGAAAATGCCAAGCTGGACCAGCTGGTGATTGTTAAACTCTCCGATAGCTCGACCCGCGTGAACGCCCTTCTGGCCGAAGAGGTTCACATGATGACGGTTCCCCCGTGGGAGCAGATCGAGGATCTGAAGCAGGAAGACTTCCTGACGCTTTCAACCAACGCCAATGTGCCGTCGATCTGGTACATGCATCTCAACAACAAGCACCCGATCCTGAAGGACAAACGCGTTCGTCAGGCGGTTCTGCACGGGTTCAACCGCAAAGGCATGACCGAGCAGCTGATGCGTGGCACGGCAACGCCCGCTTATGGGATGCTGTCGGCTGGGACCTTCGCATATGACCCCGACTTTGACATGTACCCCTACGACCCTGACAAAGCCCGCGCATTGCTGGCCGAAGCGGGTTACGCCGATGGGTTTGATGTGAACATGGAGATCTTCATCTATGGTCTGGGTGAGCTGTCCGAGCAATGGTTCCAGCGCGACATGGCCGCGATTGGCATCAATGTGAACCTGATCAAGAACGAATGGATCGCCTATCTTGGCAAATGGGCCGCTGGTCTGAACGAAGACACCGGCTTTGGCACCATGGGCTGGGGCACATCCGTGCCGTCCTGGACAAGTGTTGTCTCACGCTGCACCGGGCATCCGCCCAATGGTGTGAATTCCGGCTGGTACTGCAACGAAGCGGTTGATGCATTATTCGACAAAGCCGTGGCGATGGAAGACAAGGCCGAAGCGGCCAAAGTGTATCAGGAGGCCAACCGTCTGATCATGGAAGACGCAGGCTTTGTTCCGATGTACAATGACAGCCAGCCCGTGTTCCTGAACAAGTCGGTCAAAGGCTTCGTGAATCCTGCCGAAAACTGGTTTGATTTCTCGAACGTCTATATCGAAGAATAGGCCACCTACCTTTCTTCATAAGCCCGAGTGCGACCATTCTGCGGTGTGGCCGCACTCATCCCATCGCCACCGCCACCGCCACATAAACTTGCAGGATGTCCGCAGATGATCCAAGCCATCATATCCCGGTTCGTGCGCTTTGCGTTTGTGATGTTTGGGGTCTCAGTCGTTGTATTTGCCTTGCTTCAACTGTCGCCCGGAGATGTGGCGACAGCCTTGCTGGGGCCGCAAGCCTCTGAGACCGCCAAAGAAGCCCTGCGCGAACAGCTGGGCCTGAACCAGCCGGTGACCCTGCAATATATGATTTGGCTGAAAAACACGCTTCAGGGTGATTTCGGTACCTCCCTTATTTCACGCAATGCGGTTCTTGCCGAGGTGGTGCCGCGCTATCTCAACAGCCTGCTTTTGGCCGCTGCTGCCTTGTTTGTGGCGGTTGGCCTGGGGGTTGTTGTCGGGATCGTATCCGCGGCACGTCAGGGCGGATGGTTTGATCGCATCAGCATGGGGTTGGTCCAGATACTGGGGGCGATGCCGCCGTTTTGGCTGGGTCTCGTTCTGGTTTACATCTTCGCCCTGCAATACCGCATTTTTCCGGCCAGCGGGATGACAAAGGCTTTTGGCGGTGGGGATGCCTGGGACATTGCCAACCATCTGGTGTTGCCTGCGCTGACGGCGGCTGCCGCTTCGGCCGCGGTGATCGTGCGGATGGTGCGGGCCGTCTTTGTTGAGGTGCTGACCAGTGACTATATCGCCGTGGCCATTGCGCGCGGCGTCGGGACAAGGCAGTTGATGATGAAACATGCCATGCCCAACAGCCTGCCGCATATCCTGAATATCGTGGGGCTGCAGCTGGGCTATCTGATCGGCGGGGCACTCTTTACCGAAGTGGTCTTTGCCTGGCCGGGTATCGGGCAATTGCTGTATCAGGCCATTCTCGGGCGCGACGTCGCTGTGGTGCAGGCCTGTGTTTTGTTCATCGCTTTCAGCTTTGTTCTGATCAACCTGGCTGTTGATCTGGTGAATGAAATGCTGTCGCGCAAACTGAGGCATTCGTGATGAGCCAGTCCTCAACACCCAACGCGACCCCGCGTGCATCGCGGAAAACCTCTGTCATCGCCGGGGTCGTCAGGCGGTTGCTGCAAGACCGGCGCATGGTTGTTTTGCTGAGCTGTCTGGCGGTGCTGTTGTTTGTGGCGGTCTTTGCGCCGTGGCTCAGCCCGCATAATCCGGATGATGCCGTGGCCGCGACCCCCAATATGCCCCTGTGGTCCGAAGGGCTTTTACTGGGCTCTGACAATCAGGCGCGTGATCTGCTGTCGCGGACCCTGGCGGGCGCGCGCATTTCATTGTTTGTGTCCATCGTGCCCACTTTGGCGGCGACGGTGCTGTCGGTGTTGATCGGCCTGTTCGCAGGCTATGCCGGAGGGCGGGTAGATGCGGCGCTGATGGCGGTTCTGGATATCTTCTTTGCCTTTCCCATCGTCTTGCTGGCCATTGCTGTGGCGGGGGTGATGGGGCCGGGATTGTTGACCATCATCGTGTCGATCTTCGTGGTGTTGTTGCCTTACATCACCCGCGTGGCACGCACCTCGACGCAGCAGGTGTTGTCACGCCCCTACATTGAGGCGGCGCGCAGTGCGGGGGCCACGTCGCATGATATCATGTGGCGCTATATTCTGCCCAATATGATCGGACCGGTGATTGTCTATGTCACCACGCTGATCGGCTTGATGGTGGTTGTGGCCTCCGGGCTCAGCTTTCTGGGGCTTGGGGTGCAACCGCCCACCGCCGATTGGGGGGCGATGGTGGCCGAAGGAGCGGGCGTATTGCGCCGCTCGCCACATGTAACCTTTGTGCCGGGCGTGATGATCGTTTTGACCGCACTTTTGTTCAACCTGATCGGGGATCGTTTGCGCGATATCTTCGATCCCAGATCGGCCGGGTAAATCATGAAAGATACAACCACCCAACCGCTGCTGGAAGTCACAGACCTGCGCACGCATTTTGCCACGGCGCGCGGGAAACTACACGCGGTGGACGGCGTGTCATTCTCGGCCAACTCGGGACAGGTGTTGTGCATTGTTGGCGAAAGCGGTTCAGGAAAAAGTGTCACTTTGCGCTCGATCATGCAGCTTGTGCAAAAGCCAGGCAAGGTCACCCATGGCTCCGCGAAGTTTCATGGTGAAGATCTGTTGACCATGTCGCGCCGCGAGATTCAGGACATCCGTGGTGACAGGATTTCGATGATTTTCCAAAACCCCCTGACGTCACTGAACCCGGCCATGACCATCGGCGCGCAAGTCACCGAAAGCCTGCTTTTGCATCGTAATATGTCCAAGGCTGAGGCCGCAGCCGAGGGGGTTGAGTTGCTGCGCCAGGTGGGTATTCCGTCGCCTCGGGATCGGTTGTCGGATTATCCGGCGCAGTTTTCCGGGGGCATGCGCCAGAGGATTATGATTGCGGCTGCGCTGTCGTGCAAACCGGAAATTCTGATTGCAGATGAACCGACAACCGCGCTGGACGTATCCATGCAGGCCCAGATTTTGCAGCTACTTAAGGCGCTTCAGGCCGAGATCAGCAATCTGCTGATCATGATCACCCATGATCTGGGCGTGGTTGCCAGTATCGCAGATGAGGTGATGGTGATGTATGCTGGGCGGGTGGTAGAGAAGGCCCCCGTGCGGGAGATTTTTGCCAACCCGTGCCACCCTTACACCCAGGGTCTGATCAACACGGTGCGCGCGCTTGAGGATTCAACGCAACCGCTCAGCCCGATCCCCGGCACACCCGCCATCCCATTGGGCGAGCGGACCGGATGCGCTTTTGCGCCGCGCTGTGCATTTGCCAGAGATGACTGCCGACAGGTAACGCCCACCCTGGAGAGCCTTGGTCCGGATCACACCATTGCCTGCCATGTCAAACCCCAGATGGGGGCATCAGATGACTGATCCAATTCTCAAGGTGCGCGACCTCTCGAAGGTCTTTCAGATACGCAGCAAAACCAGCCTGTTTGGAACTCAACCCCTACACGCAGTCAGCAATGTGTCGTTTGATCTGCACAGCGGCGAAGTGCTGGGCATCGTTGGCGAAAGTGGCTGCGGTAAATCCACGCTTGGTCGGCTTGTCTTGCGGTTGATTGAGCCCGCATCAGGTGAGATCACTCTTATGGGCCGGGATTTGCGGGCGTTGTCCAAACCTGATTTGCGTGCCGCACGTACCTATATGCAAATGGTGTTTCAGGATCCGAACGGATCGCTGAACCCGGCCATGTCGATCGGCAATTCGATCGCCGACACCCTGCGGTTTCATGGTGTGACATCCGAACAGGAGCGGCGGGCGCGCGCAGAAGAGGTGTTGACCACCGTTGGCCTGGAACCGGTGCATTACGACCGTTTGCCACATCACATGAGCGGCGGTCAGAACCAACGGGTTGGCATCGCTCGCGCGCTGATTGCAAATCCCAAACTGGTGGTGATGGACGAGGCCGTTTCGGCGCTGGATGTCTCGGTGCAGGCCCAAATTCTGAAGTTGATCGAAGATATTCAACGCGAGCTGAAGATCGGCATCATCTTTATCAGCCACGATCTGAGCGTTGTGCACCGTATCGCGGACCGGGTGGTGGTTTTATATATGGGCCGGGTGATGGAAACAGCACCGGTTGAGGCGATGTTCGCCGCGCCAAAGCACCCCTATACCCAAGGTCTTCTGGCCTCGCGGCCATCCATTGAACCGGGGGAAACGGCAGCGACAGATGAAGCGTTGTCCGGTGATCTGCCCAGCCCATTGGATTTGCCCAGCGGATGTCCCTTTGTCAGCAGGTGCAAAAGTGCGACTGACGTGTGCCGCCGGGATATGCCGGTACTGCGAACGGTCGGTGAAAACTGGCAACTGGCATGTCACAACGCCGATTGACCAGCGCGGTTGTTGCCCAGGTCCACTCCTTTGCGCCCACGGCATCTCCGCCTGTTTTTCATTTTTCGGGTCTTGCGTTACGCTAGGGCCTGTCGGAGATCTAACCCTCACCATCGACGTTAACGATGTTCGGAACCTCCAAAACCAGAGTCACCGCAGATACGCCATGTCCGTTATTTCTGCCGCAACGTGGCGGGCCAAATCTTGCATATGCAGCATCTTTTGCGCTGCGCGCGCTCGCAGCAGAAAAATCGAATTCACAGGTTGGGCTCACTCCTGTCATTCTCTGCATCAATGTTGGATGACCGGTAGGGGCTGGCGTCGTCCTTTGATTGACCGCCAGCCCTACCATGACCATTGAACCGAACTACCGCCTGAACTTTTCCGTCAACTGGCCGATGATGCTGAGGATGCGTTCGGCGTGTATGATATCGCCTCGAATTATCTCGCGGATGCCTTCGCTTTCTTCGGCAGCCAGATCATCCCTCAGCGCCGCAAGATCGGCTTCCCATTCGTCGCGCTTTGCCAGCCACATATCGAGCTCGGCTTTCTCTTCTTTGGTCCATGGACCCACAACCCGCGCCTCGCCAGTGTTCATGTCGATCTTGATGTGGTTGGGATGCGGCACCGGATCGGGCAGGTCGGTGATGCCAAGCCGGGCGCGCCGCTCCAGCTCCTCGTCCCACTCGATCTTGTAGTCCATCGCCGTACTCAGCCATTCATCCGCCAGCTGCTTGTTCTGCCGCTCGGTCGTCGACAGCATCTCGGCAAAGAGCCGCTGCGCGCGATGTTGGCCCTTGGCGGCATTGACCGACAGGGACCGCATGACGGCCTGCGCCATGGGGATCGTGACGTTGCACGCGCCGTCCCGCACGGTGATGTCGCGGTAGGCCTCCTGCAGGATGATGCTCTTCAGGCGCTCTTCGTTGAGCTTGGGCAGCCTGTTCTTCGCACCTTTTGGCCGCCCTCGCGGATTGCCGGACGTCCCGGGTTTGAACCGGGTCGTCGCCGGCGGCTTGCCATAGCCGACCTCATAGGTGGCGCCTGGCTTTTCTACTGGCAGCTTGTTCTTCTCTCCACTCATTCCGCAGCCTCCAGGTTTTGTGCCACGGGTCTCTGCCAACCACAAACAAGCTGCTCCGCCGCATCCTTGGCATATGCCTCCCACCGCGCCAGAATGCGGTCGCAATAGATCGGATCAAGCTCGCAGAGATAGCCGCGCCGCCCGGTCTTCTCCGCCGCAATCAGCGTCGAGCCAGACCCACCAAAGATATCCAGCACGATGTCGCCCCGGGCTGACACATCCCGGATCGCATCGGCAATCATCTGCACCGGCTTCACCGTTGGATGCAGTGCCAGTTCCTCCATGCGCCCCGCATGGCGGCTGTTCACGCCGCGGTATTCCCAGACATTGGTGCGGTACCGCCCGTGCTGGCCCAGTTCGAATGTGTTGATGTGGGGCGCGGTGCCTTTCTTGAAGGCAAAGATCAGCTCGTGGCGCGAGCGATAGAACGTGCCCATGCCGCCATTGTCCTTGGCCCAGACAATCAGGTTCTTGAGCTCGGCATAAGCCCCTTGTCCCGCTTCCAGCATCTCGGACATGTGACGCCAGTCCATGCAGATGAAGTGGATCGATCCGTCGACACTGTGATCCGCCAGGTTTTGGCAGGCCGTCGCAAGGAACCCGGTGAACTCGGCCTCGCTCATCTCGCCGGAGGCCATGGCAAACTCCCGGTGCTGGATCTTGCCGGAGTTCCCAACGTGCCTGTCGATCGGCACATTGTAGGGCGGATCGCTGAACGCCATCCGGGCTTCTCCGCCGTCCATCAACGCGCACACAACATCGGCCTCCAGCGCATCGCCGCAGATCAACCGGTGCGGACCAAGCTGCCAAATGTCACCCAACTGCACGCGGGCTGGTGCATCAAAGGGCATAACGTCATCCTCCGGATCGCCCAGCTCTTCGGGCGACACCGCCTCCAGCACATTGTCGATCTCGGGAATAGAAAACCCCGTGATCGAGACATCAAAGTCGAGATCCGCTGACGTCAGCGCGCCCAGCTCCGCCGCCAGCAAATCCTCATCCCAGCCCGCATTCAGCGCCAGCTTGTTGTCGGCCAGAACATAGGCGCGCTTCTCATCATCGCTCATGTGGTCCAGCCTCAGGCACGGCACCTCTGTCATGCCCAGAAGCTTCGCGCCTGCCACCCGGCCGTGCCCCGCCAGAATGGTCCGGCGCTCGTCAATCAGCACTGGGTTGGTAAATCCAAACGCCTCAATGCTCTCTGCCGGATCTGTTTTTTCGAATGAGTCCGCGCGTTGCGCTTCCACGGTGTGAGATCGCCAATGGCGATCCATTCCAAATTCTGTCGGGCCATTTCGACCTCCTTATATCTGCTCGCCGGTAGAATCACTTCATCGGCCTTCGGTGTAAGATATATCTTACGATTGGCATCTTGTAAAGCAAGGGTGTATGCATTTGTCAGACACATCATACAAGGAGGCATTCATGCATATTGGAGAGCGTCTGCACAGCCTGCGCCAGAAGAGCGGGCAATCCTTGCAGGCGGTGGCGGATGCGGTTGAGGTTTCCAAGGCACATATCTGGGAAATGGAAAAAGGGCACAGCCAAAATCCATCCTTTGATCTTGTCCGGAAACTGGCCAAGCATTTCGGGGTCAGCATCGATGCTTTGGTGGGCGAGGACGACGAACCCGACGCCGACACCTTGCAGATCGAACGCATCCACCGCGGCCTGGAAGACCTTTCCCCGCGAGACCGCGCTATTGTCGAAGACACAATCCGTGCAATGAAGACGCGGCCTGGAAGCCAAGGCTAGAAATTGCAACTCTCCCGCATTGATCTGGCTGACCTGCACGTACCTACGGCGATCGCTCGGGCAATATTCGCACAGCTTGAAACAATCGATGCACCCGTACCAGTGGGTCAAATTGCGCGCGCGTTGGACATCGCTGATATCAAGTCGCAAGTGTTTGATGGTTTTGAGGGCATGCTTCTCACAGACACGGTCCGGAGCGCCGGGTCGATCCTGGCTAACACACGATATGGCGATCAACGAGCCAGGTTTACGATTGCGCACGAGCTGGGGCATTTTCTGATGGAGCGGCACAAGTTGTCCGGCGACAGAGGATTCACCTGCAAGGCAAAGGATATGCGCGAGACGCGCGCTGGCCAACGCCAATACCGACAGGAGTCAGAGGCGAACGCGTTCGCCATCAATTTGCTTGCACCGTTCAAACTGTTCGATCCGTTGCTTTCCCAGGATCCTGATCTGAAAGATGCTCAGCGGCTGCGCGATCATCTAAACGTCAGCCTGGAGGCAACAATCCGACGCATGGTCGATCGCAGGGAAGAATGCCTAGCGGCGGTTTGGTCGCGAAATGGTCAAGTTCGGTATTCTGTCAAAAGCAGTAGGTTTCCGTGGATCACCTGCAAGCGTGGCGAACGGCTGCCCCAACTCAGCCTGGCCGGTAAGATTGTAGCCAATGGCACCAAAGGATTTAGTAGCGTCACGGAAACCAACCCGCTTGCCTGGTTGAGCCGGTCAGATGTCGAGTTGTTTGAACAAACACGTTTGGCCAATAACGGCCACGCTGTCACATTGCTTTTGGCGGATCTGGCAGATGCCGACGACGATGAAGACGATAGCGGCAGCTTGAAAGAACTGAACATGCCGGGTTTTCGATAAGCGCCAGCGCCTTCCCTGTTATCAAAAGAACAGGGAATTGGTCCGTAAGCGCCTGTTATTGCGTCGGTATTCAGGGCTAAAATCATCAAAATCAGTAGGTTTCAGGCTAAATTAGCAGAATTTCCCTGTAAATTCCCTGTTTCCAGGGAAATTGCGCCGAGACTGGATAGCTTGAGACTGCGCGCACTGCCAACTCTCACAAATTCGAAATATTTTCTCACGAATTCAGTGGTGCTACGTTGTCGGGCCTTGTTTCCAACATGGGTTTGCCATGATTCCGCCCGATTTCGGCCTTAAGATAACCTTTAATCGGGACTTGCCAGTTTGGCAGTGTTCCGGTCCGCGTGGGGGCGTGGGATATTTCGGGCGAAATAGATGAGTGGTTTAGAAAATACATCACAAGCGCCGTCAGACACGCACAGGGCGACGGACGTTTCGCACGGGGCGAATGCCGCCGTCGGCGATGCCGATGCGACCGCTGATATGTTGATCCGTCAGATGATGGTAGCGCAAAAACGCGAGGTCAGTCGCGAAGTCCTACCCGAGCTTGTACGCGGTGCCGACGAGGCCGACGCTGAGCCGATCAAGCATCCCAGAAAGCTGTTCCAAAAAGCCAGGACCACCGACAAACCCATGGCGCAATCAAAGCCTAAGGAAAAGATGGGTCCGGGAAAATTCAAACGTAACCTGAAAAATGCCGTCGCATATGTCGGCAGCTACAGACCGTCCCGCAAATTCGCGTTCTTTGCTTTGATTGCGGCGGTCGTCTATGTGCGCCCGTGGCTGATCCCAATCACTCTTTTTGTCGCTTTCTGGGTGGTGCTGATCGGGTATCTTACGCTTGGACCGGATCGTGTGGCCGAACTGGTCGTCGGTGCGTGGCAAAAACTGCATGCGCGCCGTCCCGAACTGGCTGAGAATATTCGCCACCGCGCTCAGGCGATGGCAGAACGCATCGACGCGGTTCTGGACCGGATGCCGGGCAGCTGGAGCGATCAGATCCATGTGCCTGACTTTTCGCAGAATCAGAATATAGCAGCGGACCGCCCGGATCCTTTTGATCGGTTGGCGAAAGAGGCTCAGCGGGGGTGAGCCGAATTACCACGCGGTAAAGATTTGCAAACAGATGTAGACACCTTGGCATCTGCCCTTGAATTTGTGTCAATGCCCGCGTATGTCGCCCCAGAGAGTTATCTGAGAGAAGTCAGCGCTTATGGCACGCACAAACCCGCTTCAGTTCATTCAGCAAGTCAGGGCCGAGGTTTCCAAGGTCGTCTGGCCGACCCGGCGCGAGGTTTTGCTGACCACCGTGATGGTTTTCATCATGGCAACGCTGACAGCGGTGTTCTTTGCACTGGTCGATTTGCTGATCCGCAGTGGCTTGCAGGGCGTTCTGGGGCTGTTCGGCTAAGTCATCAGAAAATCACCCGCCAACCCTTGAAATCAAGGGCGAACGGGGGTAGTGGACCGCTATCTTAGGGACATGGCGCGCTGCGATTCGAGTTGCGCGCCGATTTTTTGTTTCGGTAACTCAGGTGTAAACGCCTGAAAAGACAATGAATGCTGGCCGGTCGGCCTGCCAGAACGAGGACAAGGTGCGGAATGGCAAAACGGTGGTACTCGGTTAGTGTTCTCTCGAATTTCGAGAAGAAGATCGCCGAGCAAATCAGACAGTCGGTCATCGAGAATGCTCTTGAGGACGATATCGAAGAAGTCCTCGTGCCGACCGAAGAAGTGATTGAAATCCGCCGCGGCAAGAAGGTAACGGCCGAGCGACGTTTCATGCCGGGTTATGTGCTGGTGCGGATGGAAATGTCGGATCAGGGTTATCACCTGATCAACTCGATCAACCGCGTCACCGGTTTTCTGGGCCCGCAAGGCCGCCCGATGCCGATGCGCGATGCCGAGGTCAACGCGATCCTGAACCGCGTGCAGGAAGGCGAAGAAGCGCCGCGCACGCTTATCCACTTTGAAGTGGGTGAGAAGGTCAAGGTCAATGACGGACCGTTCGAAGATTTCGACGGCATGGTCGAAGAAGTGGACGACGACAACCAACGCCTGAAGGTGACGGTGTCGATCTTTGGCCGGGAAACTCCGGTCGAACTGGAATTCACGCAGGTCACGAAACAGACCTGACGTGTTCAATCGTGGGAGGCGGTCGTCACGCGTGACGGCACCGAACCACGGGCAAACCTGTCCGGCCACCCGCGGTGGACGGATGCTGTAAAAGGAGAAGGCCAATGGCCAAGAAACTCGCAGGCAAGATGAAGCTGCAAGTGCCCGCCGGTCAAGCAAACCCATCCCCGCCGGTCGGTCCGGCACTGGGTCAGCGCGGCATCAACATCATGGAATTCTGCAAGGCGTTCAACGCCAAGACGCAGGAAATGGAGCCCGGTGCGCCGTGCCCGACCGTGATCACCTATTATCAGGACAAGTCCTTTGACATGGACATCAAGACGCCGCCCGCGTCTTACTATCTGAAGAAAGCGGCGAAGCTGAAATCGGCAGCCAAACTTCCCGGACGCGAAACCGTTGGTCATGTGACCACCAAGCAGGTCAAGGAAATCGCCGAGGCGAAATGGAAAGATCTGAACGCAAATGATGTCGAAGCGGCGATGAAAATCATCCTCGGCTCGGCGCGGTCCATGGGCATCGAGGTGAAGTAAGATGGCAAAACTTGGAAAACGTACCCGCGCGGCACGCGAAGCATTTGCCGGCAAAGAGAATGTGACAGTCGAAGAGGCCGTTGCGCTGATCAAAGGCAATTCGAACGTCAAATTTGACGAAACCATCGAGATCGCCATGAACCTGGGCGTTGATACCCGTCACGCCGACCAGATGGTGCGCGGTGTTGTCGGTCTGCCGAATGGCACCGGCAAAGACGTGCGCGTCGCGGTCTTCGCCCGTGGTCCCAAGGCCGAGGAAGCTCAGGCCGCAGGCGCTGACATCGTTGGGGCCGAAGACCTGATGGAAACCGTGCAGGGCGGCAAGATCGACTTTGATCGCTGTATTGCAACCCCCGACATGATGCCGATCGTTGGCCGTCTGGGTAAGGTTCTGGGCCCGCGCAACCTGATGCCGAACCCCAAGGTCGGGACCGTCACCATGGATGTCGCCGACGCTGTCAAAGCTGCCAAAGGCGGTGAAGTACAGTTCAAGGCCGTCAAAGGCGGCATCGTGCATGCCGGTGTTGGCAAAGCGTCGTTTGATGAGGCCAAGCTGGTCGAAAACATTCGTGCGTTCGTTGAAGCGGTGGCCAAGGCCAAACCGACCGGTGCCAAGGGTGCCTACCTCAAGAAAATCTCGCTCAGCTCGACAATGGGTCCGGGCGTGAGTGTTTCTGTGGACAACGCCGCAGGCAACTAAGCCTGGCAAACATACCAATGCTCAGACCCGGCCGCATCCGCGCGCCGGGTCTTTTCGTTTCCATACCCAGATGGATCAGGCGGCATTTTCCAGCTTTTGCTGTTTTTCGTATCTGGCGCGCCACGTCCCCCCACAACTGCCGACAAGACGCGCGACTTCCTTCCGGTTGCGCGTGGCACAGGCGTTGACCAGATCAAGCAGAACACCATTTTCTTTGAAAAGACGCCCAAGCTCGGAATGATTGCTTTCGGGGAATACGAAATGATCGCGATTTGGCAGGACTGAAAAGGCGCGCATCTGGTCCAGATCATTCTCTAGCCCGTGAAAAATATAGGATCGTCCCGGCCCGGGAGAGGCTTCGGCGGTTTCAAAACGGAATGTCTTGATGCCCTTACGCCAATACCGCCAGCGTGTCTCTTTCGGCATCACGGCGCCGGACATCGTGAATTGCGGCGAAATGGCAATCGCCGTGGTGACCGGGAACAGGGCTGATGCCACCAGCGCACTGAAAGCGCCCATGCTTAGCCCCAGCGTGGTGATCCGGTTGATGTTTTCGCGCTTGCGTATCTTGTCGACGGCACTCTTTACCGATTTCAGGTAATGGGGGTCGTTCATCCAGGATCGCCGCAGGTCGCTGATGAACATGCAATGCTGCTCTGGCTGGCGCAAAAGCGTGCCGGTAAATTCATCGGGCGGCATCTCGGCCCGGCGCCGCCCGATGCTGGAAAAGGAAATGATCAGATGGTCATCGCTACCCGCCGCATACCTGATTCTGGTATAGCGCGTATTCACAACGTCGCGCAGCGTTCGGGGCGTATGTGACGGACCAGCTTGTGTCATGTTCGGGACAGTAAACCGGGCATTTACGCCCGGAAAAGGCAGTTTTCGCAAAAAACTTCTGATCGGTGCCGATTTGCCCCTTCACATTTTGGCCACCAAGGCCTATTGGGCACAGCCATACAGGTCGTCGCGTCCGCGCGGCGATCTGTTGATTCGTCCAAGATGGCGGGTGCGTCGGGCTTGATCCGAGGCTTAATCTCCTGCCTGAGACGGGAAAAGACGTGAATTGACCGTGGACTGACCTCGGGCGATTTGGTGCTGCCCCGTAATTCGGACTTAAACGCCGGAACTTCGGTTCCGGTAAATCTGAGCCGGGGGGCGCAAGCCTTCCAATACTGGAGTGAAACTGTGGATAGAGCCCAGAAAGAGAAAGTGGTCGACGAACTCGGCCAGATCTTTGAAAGCTCTGGCGTTGTGGTGGTTGCACACTACACGGGTCTTACAGTTGCTGAGATGCAGGATCTTCGTGCGCGCGCCCGCGACGCCGAGGCATCCGTTCGCGTCGCTAAAAACAGGCTCGCCAAAATCGCCCTTGAAGGAAAGCCATGCGCAAGCATCGCCGACTATCTCTCGGGTATGACCGTTCTGACCTTCTCCGAGGACCCCGTGGCAGCAGCCAAGGTGGCCGAGGGCTTTGCCAAGGATAACAAGAAGTTTGAGATCCTTGGTGGGGCGATGGGTGAGACCGCTCTGGACCGTGCCGGTGTTGAAGCCACCTCGAAACTGCCGTCGCGCGATGAACTCATCGCGACCATCGCCGGCATGATCGGGGCACCTGCTTCGAACATCGCGGGGGCCATTGGCGCACCTGCTTCTAACATCGCGAGCATCCTTTCGACGATCGAAGAGAGGGCGGAAGCCGCCTGAAGCAACTTGTAACATTCGCGTAGGGTTGATTTCCCGACGTTGGAACACATCTAAACGGAAAGAGTCTAAAATGGCTGATCTGAAAAAACTGGCAGAAGAGATCGTTGGTCTGACGCTTCTCGAAGCACAAGAACTGAAAACCATCCTGAAAGACGAGTACGGCATCGAGCCCGCCGCTGGCGGCGCGGTCATGATGGCGGGCCCGGCAGGCGATGCAGGCGGCGACGCCGGTGCGGAGCAAACTGAATTTGACGTTATCCTGAAATCGGCCGGTGCGTCGAAAATCAACGTCATCAAAGAGGTTCGCGCCATCACCGGTCTGGGTCTGAAAGAAGCAAAAGACCTGGTCGAAGCTGGCGGCAAAGCTGTCAAAGAGCAGGTTTCGAAAGACGAAGCAGAAGAGATCAAAGGCAAGCTGGAAGCAGCTGGCGCCGAAGTCGAACTGAAGTAAGTCTCGCCGGGGCAACCCGGATCAAAATTCTGGCTGGGTCCGGTATTTCCGGGCCCAGCCGAACCTGTCTTAGAAAGGGCTTTGTCGCGCGACATCGCCCAGAGCCCTTTCTAAGATGTGGTTTCGCGATCGGGAGGTTTGTGGTGGGACACGAACCGGGAATTGATCGTAACCCATCGTCTCGGAAGGACGCGGTGCAGGGGCCCGACTGCATGCGCGACCGGTGAGAAACGAAAGGTGACATCGACCATGGCTCAGACCTACCTCGGCCAGAAACGTCTACGCAAATATTTCGGCAAAATCCGCGAAGTGCTGGAGATGCCAAACCTCATCGAGGTTCAGAAATCCTCTTATGATCTGTTCCTGGATTCGGGCGATCAGCCCGAGCCGCAGGATGGCGAAGGCCTGAAAGGCGTCTTTCAGTCGGTCTTCCCGATCAAGGATTTCAACGAAACCAGCGTGCTGGAATTCGTGAACTACGATCTTGAGAAACCGAAATACGACGTCGAAGAATGCATGCAGCGCGATATGACCTACAGCGCTCCGCTGAAGGTAACGCTGCGCCTGATCGTGTTTGATGTCGATGATGATACCGGTGCGAAATCGGTCAAGGACATCAAGGAACAGGACGTGTTCATGGGCGATATGCCCCTGATGACCCCGAACGGCACCTTTGTGGTGAACGGCACCGAACGTGTGATCGTTTCCCAGATGCACCGCTCGCCCGGTGTGTTCTTTGACCACGACAAGGGCAAAACCCACAGCTCGGGCAAACTGCTTTTTGCCTGCCGCATCATTCCCTACCGCGGCAGCTGGCTGGACTTCGAGTTTGACGCCAAGGACATCGTGCATGCCCGCATCGACCGTCGCCGCAAACTGCCGGTGACGACGCTGCTTTATGCGCTTGGCCTGGATCAGGAAGGCATCATGGATGCCTATTATGAAACCGTCGACTACAAGCTGAAGAAGAAAAAGGGCTGGGTCACCAAGTTCTTCCCGGAACGTGTGCGCGGCACCCGCCCGACCTATGACCTGGTTGATGCCAAATCGGGCGAAGTCATTGCCGAGGCCGGCAAGAAAGTCACCCCGCGTGCGGTCAAGAAACTGATCGACGAAGGCGAGGTTACCGACCTGCTGCTGCCTTTCGAGCAGATCCTCGGCAAATTCGTGGCCAAGGACATTATCAACGAAGAAACCGGCGCGATCTATGTCGAAGCCGGTGACGAGTTGACGCTGGAATACGACAAGGCCGGTGAAATCAGCGGTGGTTCGCTGCAAGAGCTGCTGGATGCGGGCATCACCGACATCCCGGTTCTGGATATCGACAACGTCAATGTCGGCCCCTACATGCGCAACACCATGGCGGTGGACAAGAACATGAACCGCGTTGGCGCGCTCATGGATATCTACCGTGTCATGCGCCCAGGTGAGCCGCCCACTGAAGAGGCCGCCTCGGCCCTCTTTGACACGTTGTTCTTCGACAGCGAACGCTATGACCTGTCGGCTGTTGGCCGGGTCAAGATGAACATGCGTCTCGATCTGGACAAGCTTGACACGCAGCGCACGCTGGACCGCGAAGATATCGTGGCCTGCATCAAAGCGCTGGTCGAGCTGCGCGATGGCAAGGGCGATATCGACGACATCGACCACCTCGGCAACCGCCGGGTCCGCTCGGTTGGTGAGTTGATGGAGAACCAGTACCGTGTTGGCCTTCTGCGGATGGAACGCGCGATCAAGGAACGCATGTCGTCGGTCGAGATCGACACCGTCATGCCGCAGGATCTGATCAACGCCAAACCCGCTGCTGCTGCGGTGCGTGAATTCTTCGGTTCTTCGCAGCTCAGCCAGTTCATGGACCAGACCAACCCGCTGTCCGAAGTCACCCACAAACGCCGCCTGTCGGCGCTTGGGCCGGGCGGTCTGACGCGCGAACGTGCGGGATTTGAGGTGCGCGACGTGCACCCGACCCACTATGGTCGGATGTGCCCGATTGAAACGCCGGAAGGGCCGAACATTGGCCTGATCAACAGCCTTGCAACCTTTGCACGCGTGAACAAATACGGCTTCATCGAAACACCCTATCGCAAGGTCGAAGCGGGCCATGTGACCGACGAAGTGCAATACATGTCGGCCACCGAGGAAATGCGTCACACCGTGGCGCAGGCCAACGCAACGCTCGATGAAAAAGGCAACTTCATCAACGATCTGGTGTCGACCCGCCAGTCGGGCGAATACATGCTTGCCCCGCGCGAGAATGTGGACCTGATCGACGTGTCGCCCAAACAGTTGGTCTCGGTTGCGGCCTCGCTCATTCCGTTCCTGGAAAACGACGACGCCAACCGCGCCCTGATGGGATCGAACATGCAACGTCAGGCCGTGCCGACCCTGCGGTCCGAGGCTCCGCTTGTGGGCACCGGGATCGAAGGCGTCGTGGCGCGCGACTCGGGTGCTGCGATCCTGGCAAAACGTGCCGGTATCATCGACCAGGTCGATGCCACCCGGATCGTTGTCCGGGCCACCGGCGATCTGGAACTGGGCGATGCGGGTGTCGACATCTACCGCATGCGCAAATTCCAGCGGTCGAACCAGAATACCTGCATCAACCAGCAGCCGCTTGTAAAAGTGGGTGACACGGTGATGAAGGGCGAGGTGATTGCCGATGGCCCCTCGACCGATCTGGGCGAACTGGCGCTTGGCAAGAACGTGGTCACGGCCTTCATGCCGTGGAATGGCTACAATTTCGAGGACTCGATCCTGATTTCCGAACGTGTGGCGCGCGATGACGTGTTCACCAGCGTTCACATCGAGGAATTCGAAGTGGCCGCACGTGACACCAAACTGGGTCCGGAAGAGATCACGCGCGACATCCCCAATGTCGGCGAGGAAGCCCTGCGCAACCTCGACGAAGCGGGCATCGTCTATATCGGTGCCGATGTGGAGCCGGGCGATATTCTGGTCGGTAAGATCACCCCCAAAGGTGAATCGCCGATGACGCCGGAGGAAAAACTTCTCCGCGCGATCTTCGGTGAAAAAGCCTCGGACGTGCGCGATACATCGCTGCGCGTCAAACCGGGTGATTTCGGCACAGTGGTCGAGGTCCGTGTCTTCAACCGCCACGGTGTGGAAAAAGACGAACGGGCGCTTCAGATCGAACGCGAAGAGGTCGAGCGCCTGGCGCGTGACCGCGATGACGAGCTGGCGATTCTGGATCGCAACATCTATGCCCGTCTGAAATCGCTGATCCTCGGCAAGGTTGCTGTCAAAGGCCCCAAAGGTGTCAAATCCAATTCGGAGATCACCGAAGAGCTGCTGGATATGCTGACCAAAGGCCAATGGTGGCAGTTGGCCCTCAAGGACGAGAAGGATGCCCAGATCGTCGAGGCCCTGAACGAGCAATACGAGGCGCAGAAACGCACACTGGATGCCCGTTTCGAGGATAAGGTCGAGAAGGTGCGCCGCGGCGACGATCTGCCCCCGGGCGTGATGAAGATGGTCAAGGTGTTCATTGCGGTGAAGCGCAAGCTGCAACCGGGTGACAAGATGGCCGGTCGTCACGGCAACAAGGGTGTGATTTCCAAGGTTGTACCGATGGAAGACATGCCATTCCTGGCCGATGGGACGCCGGTCGACTTCTGTCTCAACCCGCTGGGCGTTCCCAGCCGGATGAACGTTGGTCAGATCCTTGAAACCCACATGGGTTGGGCCGCGCGTGGCCTTGGCGTCAAGATTGACGAGGCGTTGCAGGAATACCGCCGTTCGGGCGACATGACCCCGGTACGTGAAGCGATGAAAATCGCCTATGGCGAAGATGTCTACGACGAAGGCATCGCCGGTATGGACGAGGAAACGCTGATCGAAGCCGCTGGTAACGTCACCGGTGGTGTACCGATCGCAACGCCGGTCTTCGACGGTGCGAAAGAAGCGGACGTCAACGATGCGCTGAGACGCGCAGGCTTTGACGAAAGCGGTCAGTCGATCCTGTTTGATGGTCGTACCGGTGAACAATTTGCCCGTCCGGTCACAGTAGGCGTCAAGTACCTGCTGAAACTGCACCACCTTGTCGATGACAAGATCCACGCCCGTTCAACCGGACCTTACAGCCTCGTCACACAGCAGCCGCTGGGTGGTAAGGCGCAGTTCGGTGGTCAGCGTTTCGGGGAAATGGAAGTCTGGGCGCTCGAAGCCTACGGCGCCGCCTACACCCTGCAAGAGATGCTGACGGTCAAGTCGGACGACGTTGCCGGACGGACGAAAGTCTACGAAAGCATCGTCAAAGGCGAAGACAACTTCGAAGCTGGTGTGCCGGAATCGTTCAACGTTCTGGTCAAAGAGGTCCGTGGCCTCGGCCTGAACATGGAACTCCTGGACGCGGAGGATGCGGAATAACGGTGGGGTCAGCCCCACCGCCCATCCAACGCCCGAATTCAAGGATTTGAAAATGAACCAGGAACTGACAAACAACCCGTTCAACCCCGTCGCCCCGGTCAAGGTGTTCGACGAGATCAAGGTGTCTCTGGCCTCGCCAGAGCGCATCCTGTCGTGGTCCTACGGCGAGATCAAAAAGCCCGAGACCATCAACTACCGGACTTTCAAGCCCGAGCGTGATGGCCTCTTTTGCGCGCGTATCTTTGGCCCGATCAAGGATTACGAATGCCTCTGCGGCAAATATAAGCGGATGAAATATCGCGGCGTTGTCTGCGAAAAATGCGGTGTGGAAGTCACGCTGCAAAAGGTTCGCCGTGAACGCATGGGCCATATCGAACTGGCCGCACCCTGCGCCCATATCTGGTTCCTGAAGTCGCTGCCGTCGCGCATCGGCCTGATGCTGGACATGACGCTGCGTGATCTGGAACGCGTGCTCTATTTCGAAAACTACGTTGTGATCGAACCGGGCCTGACCGATCTCACCTACGGCCAGATGCTCTCAGAAGAGGAGTTCATGGATGCGCAGGACGCCTATGGCATGGACGCCTTCACCGCCAATATCGGTGCCGAAGCCATCCGCGAGATGCTGCAGAATATCGACCTTGAGGCCGAAGCCGAACAGCTGCGCGCCGATCTGGCCGAAGCCACGGGCGAATTGAAGCCCAAGAAGATCATCAAGCGCCTGAAAGTCGTTGAATCGTTCCTCGAGTCGGGCAACCGGCCCGAATGGATGGTCATGACCGTCATTCCGGTCATCCCGCCAGAGCTGCGCCCGCTGGTACCGCTCGACGGGGGCCGCTTTGCCACCTCCGACCTCAACGATCTTTACCGCCGCGTGATTAACCGGAACAACCGTCTGAAGCGCCTGATCGAGCTGCGCGCGCCCGATATCATCGTGCGCAACGAAAAGCGGATGTTGCAGGAATCGGTCGATGCCCTCTTTGACAACGGCCGTCGCGGTCGTGTCATCACCGGTGCCAACAAGCGCCCGCTGAAATCGCTCAGCGACATGCTGAAAGGCAAGCAGGGCCGTTTCCGTCAGAACCTTCTGGGGAAACGCGTCGACTTCTCGGGCCGCTCGGTCATCGTGACCGGCCCGGAACTCAAGCTGCATCAATGCGGCCTGCCCAAGAAGATGGCGCTGGAACTGTTCAAGCCGTTCATCTACTCGCGGCTCGAAGCCAAAGGCATGTCGTCGACTGTGAAACAGGCCAAGAAACTGGTGGAAAAGGAACGCCCCGAGGTCTGGGATATCCTGGATGAGGTGATCCGCGAACACCCTGTCATGCTGAACCGGGCGCCGACGCTGCACCGTCTTGGCATTCAGGCGTTCGAACCGGTCCTGATCGAAGGCAAAGCCATCCAGTTGCATCCGCTTGTTTGTTCGGCCTTCAACGCCGACTTCGACGGTGACCAGATGGCCGTGCACGTCCCGCTGAGCCTTGAGGCGCAGTTGGAAGCACGCGTGCTGATGATGTCCACGAACAACGTTCTGTCGCCTGCCAACGGCGCACCGATCATCGTGCCGTCGCAGGACATGGTCCTTGGCCTCTACTACGTCTCGCTGGAACGCGAGGGGATGAAGGGCGAAGGCATGGCGTTTGCCTCGATCGAAGAGGTTCAGCATGCGCTGGACGCGGGCGAGGTGCACCTGCACGCCAAGGTCACCGCGCGCATTCCTCAGATCGACGAGGAAGGCAACGAAGTGATTTCCCGCGTGGAAACCACGCCGGGCCGTGTCCGTCTGGGCGCGCTTCTGCCGAAAAACGTCAAGGCACCGTTCAGCCTGGTCAACAAGCTGCTGCGCAAGAAAGAAGTGCAGCAGGTGATCGACACCGTCTACCGCTACTGCGGTCAGAAGGAATCGGTTATCTTCTGTGACCAGATCATGACCATGGGCTTCCGCGAAGCGTTCAAGGCGGGCATCTCGTTCGGCAAGGACGATATGGTCATTCCGGATACCAAGTGGGGCATCGTCGAAGAAACCCGCGATCAGGTCAAAGGCTTCGAACAGCAATATATGGACGGCCTGATCACCCAGGGTGAGAAGTACAACAAGGTGGTCGATGCCTGGTCGAAATGTAACGATCAGGTCACCGACGCCATGATGGGCACGATTTCGGCCTCTGGTACCGATGAGAACGGTGCCGAATCCGAGCCGAACTCGGTCTACATGATGGCGCATTCCGGTGCCCGTGGCTCGGTCACTCAGATGAAACAGCTGGGCGGGATGCGCGGCCTGATGGCCAAGCCGAACGGCGACATCATCGAAACGCCGATCATCTCGAACTTCAAGGAAGGCCTGACCGTTCTTGAATACTTCAACTCGACCCACGGTGCGCGGAAAGGTCTGTCGGATACGGCGCTTAAGACCGCAAACTCGGGCTATCTGACCCGTCGTCTGGTGGACGTGGCGCAGGACTGCATCATTCGTGAGCATGACTGTGGCACCGATCGTGCGATCACCGCCGAGGCCGCCGTCAATGATGGTGAGGTCGTCGCAACGCTGGGTGAGCGTATTCTGGGCCGTGTCGCGGCCGAGGATATCCTGAACCCGTCGAATGACGAGGTGGTGATTGCCAATGGCACGCTGATCGACGAACGCATGGCCGATGCGGTGGAAGAGGCGGCGGTGCAAACCGCGCGCATCCGCTCGCCGCTGACCTGTGAGGCCGAAGACGGCGTTTGTGCCATGTGCTACGGTCGTGACCTTGCACGCGGTACGATGGTCAACAACGGCGAGGCCGTGGGCATCATCGCGGCACAGTCGATCGGTGAACCCGGCACCCAGCTGACGATGCGGACCTTCCACATCGGAGGCGTTGCTCAGGGTGGTCAGCAGTCGTTCCTCGAAGCCAGCCAGGAGGGTAAGATCGAATTCGAAAATGCCCAGACCCTGGAAAGCTCCAGCGGCGCCACACTGGTCATGGGCCGTAACATGAAGTTGCGGATCATGGGCGAAAACGCCGTTGAGCTTGCCAGCCACAAGGTTGGCTACGGTACGCGCCTTTTCGTCAAGGAAGGCGCCAAGGTGGCCCGTGGCGACAAACTGTTCGAGTGGGATCCCTATACCCTGCCGATCATCGCCGAGAAGTCGGGGACGGCCAAGTTTGTCGATCTGGTCAGCGGTGTTGCCGTGCGGGACGTCACCGACGATGCCACCGGCATGACCCAGAAGATCGTGACCGACTGGCGCGCGGCCCCCAAGGGCAACGAGCTGAAGCCCGAAGTTCTGGTGGTCGGTGCCGATGGCGAACCGGTGCGCAACGATGCTGGTAACCCGGTGACCTACCCGATGTCGGTCGACGCCATTCTGTCGATCGAAGACGGTCAGGAGATCGAGGCCGGTGACGTGGTTGCGCGTATTCCGCGCGAAGGTGCGAAAACCAAGGACATCACCGGTGGTCTGCCGCGTGTGGCCGAACTCTTTGAGGCGCGCCGCCCCAAAGATCACGCCATCATCGCCGAGATCGATGGCTATGTCCGCTATGGTCGCGACTACAAGAACAAGCGTCGCATCAGCATCGAACCCGCGGACGACACGATGGAGCCCGTCGAATACATGGTGCCCAAGGGCAAGCACATTCCGGTTCAGGAAGGTGACTACGTCCAGAAGGGTGACTACATCATGGACGGCAACCCGGCCCCGCATGACATCCTCTCCATCATGGGTGTCGAGGCGCTGGCGGATTACATGATCGACGAGGTGCAGGAGGTCTATCGTCTGCAAGGCGTGAAGATCAACGACAAGCACATCGAGGTCATCGTGCGTCAGATGCTGCAGAAATGGGAGATCCTGGATAGCGGCGATACAACGCTGCTGAAAGGTGAACACGTGGACAAGCAGGAATTCGATGTGGCCAATGAAAAGGCCATTTCGAAGGGCGGTCGTGCGGCACAGGGCGAACCGATCCTTCTGGGGATCACCAAGGCGTCGCTGCAAACCCGCAGCTTCATCTCGGCAGCCTCGTTCCAGGAAACCACGCGGGTTCTGACCGAAGCCTCGGTTCAGGGCAAACGTGACAAGCTGGTCGGCCTGAAAGAGAACGTCATCGTGGGCCGTCTGATTCCAGCCGGCACCGGTGGGGCTACGCAGCAGATGCGCCACATCGCGCAGCAGCGTGACAATGTCGTCATCGAAGCACGCCGGGAAGAGGCCGAAGCCGCCGCTGCCCTCGCCGCGCCGACGCAGGATGACATCATCGGTGGCGACGAGTTCGACAATCTGGTGGAAACACCGGAAAGCCGCGACGAGTAAGGCACCTGCCTGAACAAGATCAAAGCCCCGCCGGAAACGGCGGGGCTTTTTCTTTGGCAGATGGCTGCAAGGGCCAGGTTCAATTCAGAGCCACAGATGACGCTGTTGCGCCCTGAGCCTTTGCCACTAACCTGCAGCGCCTTTCCGGTCACCTGCCGCCGTTGCACAGCTCTTATCGCGGAAACGGCATCCAGGTGCGGTCGATGAACTTCGGATAACCCGCGTCCTTGCCGTCACTCACCTTTGAGAACCGCGTATATCGCGTGCCATGAAAGAAATAGATCTGATTGGTGTCGCGGCGCATCAACACGGCATCAACCCCTGTCAGCCCATCCCAATGGGTGGCAATGCTTTTCGGGTACTCGGATTCCATGGTGATGCCACTCGCGGTCACTTCCATCCGGACGTATTTATTGCCCTTGAAAAGATAAATCCGGTCATTGGACTTTCGCCAGAACGCCGCATCGAGATCCGACTGAAATTCAACAGGAAGCCCCTTCCAGTGATTTTTGATTTTCCTGGGATATCCCGATTTGACCGTATTGCTGCCCTTGTCAAACCGGACATATTCGTCGCCTTTGAAAAAGTAGAGCGCCTCGTTGTCCTCGCGCCATAGCGCCGTGTCGATGCCCAGCTTGAAACCAATTGGCAACCCCGAGAACCCGCTTGCGATATAGCGTGGGTAGCCTTTGTCGCGCCCTTCCTTGATGTCAGCGATATCAGAGTATCGGATGTAATGAGCCCCGCCAAAAAGGTAGGTCTTGCCGGTGTCGCCCCGGAAGACAGTTGCGTCGACCTTCTCTTCAAACGGGCCCCAGCCGACATGTAATTCCGTGTAGGCACAAACAGCGGGCTCATTCGCATCCATGATGCAAGGCACCGGGCTCGGGGTACAGGAACGGGAATTGGTGTTCTTTGCCTTGAAAAACCTCCCGTATTCCTTCGAGCAGGATGAGGTGGTCTTGTATTCGTCCTTCGCGCCAAAAAGATGCAGCGTCTCATGCGCCATTGTGCGGAAAAAATTGCCGGCAAGGCTCGATTTGGAAAGCGTAAACCGATGACCACTTGCATAGCCGGAATGCACCGCCGTCCATTTGGTGACAAAGGCGATAATGGCGTTCTGGGCACCGCCAGCAGCCTTCGCATTCAAGGCAAGCTGCTCTGCGCCTGCCATGCTTCCCTCGACGCCCAGTTGTTCCAGTGCGGGGTTGCGCCACAGCGCTTCCGCATCCTCTTTTGACAGCCCGATCGGCACCCCTTCTTTATACTTTTCCTTGACGGTGAACGTGTCCGGATCAATCTGCAGATACTTGCCGCCAAACCGGGAATTGCGGAACAGGTAAATGGTAGAGGTGCTGTCCCGCCAGAACGCACAATCAATCCCCTTGGCGAAATTACCCAGGTTTTCACCGCCCCAATGATCCGCGATTGGTTTGGGATATCCCGCCGCCATTGTGCTGCTGCCATTGGTGAATTTGATATACTGGTCGCCCTTGAACATGTAGATGCTGTTATTGCCCTTGTGGCCAAGGACAGCGTCTACACCTTTGGCAAATTCTGGATCGATGTTTTTCCAACCCTCCGCGATTTGCTTGGGATATCCCTGATCGGCAGCAAAGGTTTCGGGGTCAACGCGCACATATTTCGACCCTTTGAACAGGTAAATTTTCTCGTTCTTTTCCCGCCAACACGCGGCATCAACGCCACTGTCAAATTGCGCGGGCAGGTCCCAATGGTCCTTGATGTCCTTGGGGTATCCTGCGTCGACACCATTGGCCACGCTGGAAATCCGAAAATATTGCGGCCGCGGCGTTGAGCTGTTGGCCCCGACACTGATGTCAAATCCGTAGATCTTCCCGTTGGCGGAATTGGTAAACATCGCCGAAACGCCATCATAGTTCGGCATGCCTTTCCAGGGTGCGCCTTCCCAGGGCGTAATATCGACCGACGCGTCATGCACCTCGGTGTACCACGAGATTTTGGCAGTCGGTCTTTGGGCGCTGATCCACTCCGTTGCTTCCTGCCATTGACTTTCGATGTTTTCGCGTTCGGCATCCGATATCTTGAACTCGGGTCCGGGCCCGTCGACGATCACAAGGGCAACCGCGGTCTTGTTCAAAAGGCGTTCCGGTTTCTCGAGTGTTTCAGCCGCTCTTTGATGTACGATCGTGGTGCGACCGGTCTCTGCCAGGTCGTCATCACCATCGTCTGCACCCTCGCATCCGGGAAACTGCGTGCTCCAGGATTGGCCCTCGTCGGGCTGGCGGTTCTCAAATTTTTGAAAATCAGGCTGAAGGCGACGCTCAAAGGCGGACCGCGCACGGCGCTCGCGGCTGTCTTCTGCACTGATTGACGGGATGGTCGCCGTCCTCGACGATGCCTGGGCCGAGGGTATGACAGTACGCCCGAATTGATGGGAATAGGTGTTGAGCGGGGCAGGTGTATCAACCTGCTGATCGTCGGCTGCGTCGCGGCTTTCAATCACGTCAATGTCATGTCTGGAATCGTTCGTCATTAAATCTCTCCAAATAGCTATTAAAAATGCGCACTAATGGTGCTCGAAATATTTGGGTCTTGGATATCGGGTCGGCCTTTATCGAAATACGCAGGGTGGTTTCATGGCATCCCCGGATGCCGGGTATTTCCTGCGTATTTTGACTTATTTGCCTTCCCATCTTCAAAATAAAAGCAGCGCTGGACACATACGGCAAAGCTATTGGACCAACGCAACCTATGGCGAAGAATATCATATTTTCCACAACTGAGGTCCTGTTTGATGACAGGCCGGACCACAGACACCGGCATTTTGCCTGCCGGGGCACTCTGTAAACCTATCCAAACGCTTGCAGGGACTGGCCTTTTAACGACAGGCATTTTCCCGCCACCTGGCAGGGTTAACCTTGCGTCACGCCGGTCATTCGCATCGCTTACAGCCAATGTTCGGGGGTTTTCCCTGTCCCGACTGCCTCACTTCGTCGCCACACTGGCGCGCGTCGCGTCATCGGTCTGGATGATCACGGGTGCGGTTTCGACCGGCGCGTTTGCGCTGGATCACAGCTTGGCCTCACGCTTGGTCATCTTTGCTGGCAGTGAAAAAACAGTGTGCTAGTCTCGGATCGCGACGCCAAGGAAAGCCCGAACTCATGCCCCATCACGATCTGGTCCCGGTATTGGAAACCGAACGTCTGGTCCTGCGCGGGCATCAAACCAGCGACTTTCCGGAAAGCGCTGCGATGTGGGCTGATCCTCGGGTCGTGGCACATATATCGGGCACACCGTTTACGGCCGAACAATCCTGGTCGCGCCTGTTGCGCTATGCGGGCCATTGGCATCATCTGGGATTTGGGTATTGGGTTGTCGAATCCAGAAAAGACCGGGCTTTTCTGGGTGAGGTCGGGTTCGCCGATTATCATCGAGACACCAGTCCAAGCCTGAAAGGCAAACCCGAAGCAGGCTGGGCTTTCAAGACCGACGCGCAGGGCAACGGATATGCGACCGAAGCGGTGACCGCGATGCTCCGTTGGGCGGATCGGCATCTGGAATTCGCCCAGACAGCCTGCATGTTTGACCCCGACTATGCCGCTTCCCTCAATGTCGCCAGAAAGACGGGCTATTCCAACGAAGTTATCGGTCGCTATGGTCGTGACAAGGCTCTGTTCATGGAAAGATCACGCCAGCCGCGTTGATCTCAAATTCCCGCAAAAGGTCATTCTGTGGGGTGTTTGCCAGGCCGCCCCTTTCATTGAAACCCGCGATTTTTGCCCGTGCGCTCTGTTAACACGCTGGTTTTCGGTGCCTTATACCGACGTAATACCGACAAAATACCGACGTTATACCGACATGGGTTTTCCCATGTTAACCAGTGGGTTGAGGGGTGATTCGGGGGTCAGTTAGGGCCGCGGTGCGGCCGCTCGGCGTAACCGATCATTAATTGCCCGCCCCAAACCGTGCTCGGGGATGGGTGACACCGCGATCCCCGCCGCGTCCATCGCATCCAGCGCGTGCAGGTGATGGAAAAGGTTCGCGGCAGCTTCGGTCAGGTCCCCGGCGGGGGACAGGTTCAGATCGGCCTCAACCGGGCCAAAGCCCAGCAAAACCTCGTCTTTCCGGGTCTCAGCGGCGTTCAGTCTGACCCGTGCGTCAGGGGCGTAATGCGATGCCATCTGGCCCGGGGCAGTCAGCGGATCGTCGGATGAATGCCGCGCCACAGGCCCATGCAACGCAGCTTCCAACGCCTCTACAGGCAAACCGCCGGGTCGCAGCAGGGTAGGAGCATCCGCAAGCCCCAGGATCGTGGATTCCACCCCAACCTCACAGGGTCCACCATCCAGAACCGCGCTGATCCGCCCCGACAAACCAGCCATCACATGCGCGGCCGTCGTCGGGCTGATCCGCCCCGACGGGTTGGCCGAAGGTGCTGCAACCGGGCCATCGAAAGCCGCCAGAAGAGATTGCGCAACCGGGTGCGCCGGTACGCGAACCGCAAGCGTTGGCAGGTCGGCAGTGACCAGCGGGGACAGCCCCGATCCGGGTTTCAGCGGCAAGACTAATGTCAGCGGTCCGGGCCAGAACGCCTGCGCCAGGATATCTGCCTGTTCCGGCCATTCGACAAGTTTTTGCACGGCGCTGATTGAATTCACGTGCACAATCAGGGGGTTAAATCTTGGGCGCCCCTTGGCTGCAAAGATGCGTGCCACGGCCAGATCGTTGCGTGCATCCCCGCCCAGCCCATAGACGGTCTCGGTGGGGAAGGCCACGAGCTCCCCTTTGCGCAACACTTCTGAGGCACTTTTGAACCCGTCTGCATTTGCCGATATCTGGTTGATCTGCATGAGCTGTCCCGGAATTTTGACGCGGCGTTTTGGTTGATGGTCCTGCGCGATCAGATACGCTAGATCGCGGATGGAATGCATATAGGGTGCAGCGGGCGATGCCAAGCTGCCCCGGATTTTTTGACTTAGGAGTTACCCATGCCGTATCGCGCGCCGGTAGAGGATTACAAATTTCTGTTTGATCACGTGGTCGGGTTGGACCAGATCATCAAGACGGATCGCTTCGCCGAGGCGACGCCGGATGTGACCGGCGCGATCCTAACAGAGGCGGCCCGGATGTGCGAAGAGGTTCTGCACCCGCTTCAGCGCAACGGCGATCTTCATCCTGCCAAGCTGGAAAACGGCGTGGTGCGTACCAGCCCGGGCTTTGATCAGGGGTACAAGGCAATTGCCGAAGGTGGTTGGATTTCGATCAGCGCGAACCCTGATCATGGCGGTATGGGTTTGCCGATGACGGTGACGACGGCAGTGAATGAAATGATGTCGGCGGCATGTCTGAGTCTGCAGCTTAACCCTTTGATGACACAGGGACAAATCGAGGCGTTGGAACATCACGCCAGCGATGCGATCAAGGAGGTTTATCTGCCCAAGCTGGTCAGTGGCGAATGGTCGGGCACCATGAACCTGACCGAAGCGCAGGCCGGCAGCGATGTGGGGGCGCTTCGCAGCAAGGCGGAACCCAAGGGTGATGGTACCTACGCCGTCACCGGTCAGAAGGTCTACATTAGCTGGGGCGACAATGATTTTACTGAAAACGTCTGCCATCTGGTTCTGGCGCGCCTGCCGGACGGTGTGCCCGGCACCAAAGGCATTAGTCTGTTTCTGGTGCCCAAATACATCCCCGATGACACAGGCAAACCCGGCGTGGCAAACAGCCTGAGCGTCGTCAGCCTTGAACATAAGCTGGGCCTGCACGGTAGTCCGACTGCGGTGATGCAATATGATGGGGCAACCGGGTGGCTGGTTGGCAAGGAACATGACGGGATGCGGGCCATGTTCACCATGATGAACAACGCCCGTCTTGGTGTGGGCGGGCAGGGGATCGGTGCGGCGGAAGGCGCTTATCAGCACGCACTGGCCTATGCGCTGGATCGTAAACAGGGCCGTAGCCCGGTTAAGGACGGGACAGGCACCATTATCGACCATGCCGACGTGCGCAGAATGCTGACAACGATGAAGGCAGATATCTTTGCCGCGCGTTCGATTGCCCTGGCCTGCGCCGTCGCCATCGACATGCAGACCGCAACCGGTGATGCCGAATGGGCTGCGCGGGCGGCGTTTCTAACACCTATCGCCAAGGCGTTCGGAACCGAAACCGGCATGAATGTCAGCGATATGGGCATCCAGGTGCATGGCGGAATGGGCTATATCGAGGAAACCGGGGCTGCACAGTACAATCGAGATGTGCGCGTCACCGCGATTTACGAGGGTACCAACGGCATCCAGTCAATGGATCTGGTAGCGCGAAAATTGATGGATGATGGTGACGCGGCAAATGCGCTTCTGGATGAGATCGAAGAGCAGGCCGAGGCCGCGCGCACCGACCTACCCGATCTGGCAGAGCCTGTCTGGCAAGCGTCTGAGACGTTGCGCGAAGCGTTGGAATGGATGTTGGGCCAGAAGGATTTAAATCAGCGGTTTGCCGGTTCGGTGCCGTTTCTGAAAGCCTTTGCGCGGGTCTTGGGGGCACATTTTCACCTGTCCGCCGCCATCACCGAAAAGGGTATCGGACCGCGTAGCAAACTTGCGCGTTTCTATGTCAAACGCCTGCTACCTGAACACACTGGCCTTTTGGCCCATGCCACCGCCGGGGCCGATGACCTCTATGCGATCAGCGCGGAAGAGTTGGATACGTGATGGACGGGGCCGGTGGCGCTTTGCGATACCCTTGGGAAACTGCGCCCGAACAGGGCGATGCCATTGAAATTGCCGATGGGGTTTTGTGGATACGCCTGCCGCTGCCGATGGCGCTGGATCATGTGAATATCTACGCGCTTGACGACGGCGACAGTTGGACAATCGTTGATACGGGCATCCACTCGAAACGCTCGGTGGCGTTGTGGCAACAGGTGTTGGACGGGCCGCTGGCGGGTAAGCCTGTGGGTCGGGTGATCCTGACACATCACCATCCGGATCATGTCGGCATGGCGGGTTGGTTGATGGCGCGGTTCGGCGCCGAACTGGTTGCCACGCGCACCAGTTGGTTGATGGCGCGCATGCTCATCTTAGATGAAGAAGAGCGTCCAACCGAAGAGGCGTTGAAACTGTGGCGCGCGGCGGGGATGGATCAAGCAATTTATGAGGCGCGCAAGGATACCCGCCCCTTCAATTTTGCAGATACCTGCCACGCATTGCCCGTTGGCTATACCCGCGTAAAAGAGGCGGATGTGTTGCATGTCGGGGGACGGGACTGGGACGTTCGGATCGGCAATGGACATGCACCCGAGCACCTGACGCTCTGGAGCCGCGACGACACTCTGGTGCTGGTAGGGGATCAGATCCTGCCGTCGATCAGCCCAAACATCGGCGTCTACCCGACCGAACCCGAAGCCGATCCGCTTAGTGATTGGCTTGCCTCTTGTGAGAGGTTTGCGACACTTGCGCGCGAGGATCATCTGGTGCTGGGGGGCCACAAGCTTCCCTTTACCGGGCTGCCGGTGCGGATGCGTCAACTGGCTGAAAACCATCATGGCGCATTGGAGAGATTGCGCGCGCATCTCAAGTCCCCACACACCGCAGGCGAATGCTTTGCGCCGCTCTTCAAACGAAAAATTGATGCCGGAACCTATGGATTGGCCCTTGTCGAAGCGGTTGCGCATCTCAATCATCTGCATCAGGCTGGGGAAATCAGCCGTACACGGCGTCAGGATGGCGCGTGGCTTTGGCAGATGAAGGGATGAGTTGTGATGGGTGACAAGATCGAAACCTCGGCCGAGGCGCTTGAAGCGGATGCGATACCGCGCTGCCACGAAGTGCATGCCGACCCCGAAAGATGCAAGGGTGGTGAGGATGTCACCGCGGGTATCGAGCTGAAGTCGGTGGAAAAGAAAAGCCCGGCGCAATGGGCCTATGAACGGCTGATTCTCTATATTCAGAATTTTGAAAAGACGCTGGATAATGAACATGAGGTGGCGATGGGGTTTACCGGGGGCGACGCCGGTGTGCTCAGGATCGAGGGTATGGGCTATTTTGATCCGGACATCGTGACCTTCTATGGCAGCGATCCTGCGGGCGGTAAAACCCAACTGGTGCAACATGTCAGCCAACTCAACGTGATGCTGCGTGCCTTACCCAAGAAGGTTGAGGAATCCGCACCGAACCGTATTGGTTTTCGGTTGGTCGAGGACCTTGAGAAAGCCTGAGCCGGGTCGGTTTCGGGTGGTGACAGCCCCGGCAAAATCAAGTATCCAACTTCAGAATCCGGAATTTACCTTTTTGAGGGATAAAAAATGGCCGATCACAAACATGGCGAGATGAACATCACCACGCAGGAAAAAACCTTTGAAGGTTTTGTCAAAGCGGTTGGCTGGTCTTGCGTTGTTATCGTTGTTTTCCTTGTGTTTCTCGCACTCGTAAACGGTTGAAGACAAAAGCGTCTGCCGCTTTTCCTGGGGAATAACATGCGTAATTTGGTATTGGCCCTGTTTGCGGCCTCGGCTCTGACGGGATGTGCGGGCCAAAAGGTATGGGCTCCCGATGATGCGGTCGCCAGGGCGACATACCGGCACGAAGGACCGACGCGTCTGACGCTTTTCACCATGATCAACAACCGGACCGGGGCAGGTGCGCATACTTCGTTGATGATCAACGGTTCACAACGTGTGATTTTTGACCCGGCCGGATCATTCAAACACGAATCCCTGCCCGAGCGGAATGATGTTGTCTTTGGCATCACCCCGCCGGTTGCCGATGTCTACACACGTTACCATGCCCGCAAGACCTACCACGTGAAAGTGCAGGAACTTGATGTTTCGCCCGCCGTTGCCGAGGCCGCCATCAACGCGGTTATGTCCTATGGCGCCGTGCCCTCTGCCATGTGCGCGCGCAGCACCTCGTCCGTTCTGGCCGGTTTGCCCGGGTTCGAGAACATTCAAACCACCTGGTATCCCGTCAAATTGGCAGAGCAGTTTGCCAAGGTTCCAGGCGTGCGCGAACAAGAACTTTACGAATATGACAGCGACGACAACAGCAAGGTTCTGCGTGAGTGGGCGCCTGATGCGGTTGCCCGTGCCAAGACGCTGCAATACTGATCGCGCACCTACGGTTTGCGATTGGTGGTTTTAGTCCCCGGTACTTGGCCCTAGATTGCGTGTAACCTCGCACGATCAAGGATCCGACCGTGGCAAAGACAGAAGACCTAAATGATTATTTAATTGCACCCGACCCCGCTGCGGGGCGCTTGACCCGCGCGGTGGAGGGTGTGGATCATGTCGGGCAGATAACGCGGATTTCGGTGGTAGAGGAACGCCCGCTGACCATCTTTCTGAACGGGCAAGAGATCATGACCGCCATGACCATTGGCGACTACCCTGAATACCTTGCGCTTGGTTTCCTGCGCAACCAGGGTATGTTGCGCGACGGTGAAACGGTTGAGCGGGTCGATTACGACGAAGATCTCGAAACTGTTGTGGTGCGGACCGATGGGCAGACCACTTATGAGGAAAAGCTCAAGAAAAAGACCCGAACAAGCGGCTGCGCTGTCGGTACAGTTTTCGGTGACATGATGGAGGGGCTGGATGGGGTAACCCTGCCTGATCTAAGGATCAAAACCTCGGATCTTTATGCATTGGCCGCCAAGATAAATCGTACCCCCTCACTCTATCTCGAAGCTGGTGCCATTCACGGCACCGTGCTTTGTCAGGACGCACGCCCGCTGGTCTACATGGAGGATGTGGGCCGCCACAATGCTGTCGACAAGATTGCCGGCTGGATGCTGTCCGAGGGCGTAGGGGCGTCAGACAAGCTGCTCTATACCACCGGGCGGCTGACCTCCGAGATGGTGATCAAAACCGCGTTGATGGGCATTCCCGTACTCGCCTCGCGCTCAGGCTTTACCGCTTGGGGTGTGGAGATCGCGCAGCAGGTGGGCCTGACTCTGATTGGCCGCATGCGCGGTAAGCGGTTTGTCTGCCTCAGTGGTGAACAGCGCCTGGACCGTGATGCCGACCCGGAGCAGATCAAGGAAGAGCCGCGCAAATCCGGACGTAAGGGGGCGCAGGTATGAAGCAACCCCTTGGTGTGATCCTTGCTGGTGGTCTCGCGCGGCGCATGGGTGGCGGCGATAAGGCGCTGCTAAAGCTGGGTGAAGTCACGTTATTGGATCAGGTGATCGATCGGTTGCAGCCGCAGGTGTCCGATCTGGCACTTAATGCAAACGGCGATGCAACGCGTTTCGCGCAATTCGACTTGCCCGTGCTGGCTGACAGTATCGAAGGCTTTGTCGGTCCCCTGGCAGGCGTGTTGGCCGGGCTGGACTGGGCCGCCGGCAAAGGCGCTGATACGATCGTGACCGTGGCCGCCGATACGCCGTTTTTTCCCCACGATCTGGTGCCGCGTCTTTTGGCGGCGTCTGAAGGCCAAAATGTGCCCTTGGTACTTGCCGCTACGCCGGACGGGCGACATCCGACTTTTGGTCTCTGGCCTGTAGCGAGGCGAGATGATCTGCGAAACGCGTTGACAACTGGCTTGCGTAAGGTGGTTCAATGGACTGACAGCCACGGTGGGCGCGAAGCATTGTTTGACGGCGCAGGTGATCCGTTCTTCAATGTAAACACGCCAGAGGACCTTGAAAGAGCCCGCACCCTGCGAGAGGCACAGACATGAAAATCTATGGCGTTGTCGGTTGGAAGAATGCTGGCAAGACCGGCCTGATGGAACGGCTTGTGGCCGAAATCACCAGTCGCGGTCTTCGCGTTTCCACGATCAAGCACGCCCATCACAGCTTTGACGTGGATCACGCAGGTAAAGACAGTTTTCGCCACCGGTCTGCGGGCGCTCAGGAAGTTCTGCTTGCTTCGCGCAATCGCTGGGCTTTGATGCATGAATTGCGCAACGAGGAGGAGCCGCCACTTTCCGAATTACTGGCCAGACTGTCGCCGGTCGATCTGGTGCTCGTTGAGGGTTACAAGCGCGATGATCATGCCAAGATCGAAGCTTTCCGTGCCGAAACCGGCAACTCTCTAATCGCAGTCTCGGATGAAACCATCCGCGCGGTCGCGAGCGATACCGCGCTGGAATTGGATTGCCCGGTCTTTGATCTGGACGATACGACCGCCATTGCGGATTTTGTTCTGACGGAGGTTGGGTTGTGACGCTCAAACCGCCGCCCCTGCGCGACGATTGTTTTGCGCTGCCTGCCGGGGTGGACTGGACGCCGGTAGACCAGGCTCTTGCGATGTTGCAGGACCGGCTGCACCCGGTTGTGACGCAAGAGCAATGCACACTAACCGACGGATTGGGCCGGGTTCTAGCCGCGCCTGTGATGGCCTTGCGCTCGAACCCGCCCCAGGCGAACACCGCCGTTGATGGTTATGGATATGCGCATGAGAGCCTGGGTGGCGGTGATGCGGTGCTGCCGCTTGTCGATGGCCGTGCGGCTGCGGGTCTGGCTTTTGCAGGCCATGTGCCCGCTGGACATGCGATCCGTATCCTGACCGGTGCCGCTTTGCCCGAAGGCGTCGATACCGTTGTCTTGCAAGAGGACGTAACCGTTGGCGATGGGCAGATTGCCTTTCGTGCAGGCCTCAAACCCGGTGCGAACACCCGAAAGGCGGGCGAGGATGTTTGCGCCGGGGATATCGCTCTTAGGGCCGGCCGGGTTCTGACATCTGCGGATCTGGCGTTAGCGGCAGCGGTGGGTGCCGCGCATTTGCCGGTTTACCGACCACTTCGGGTTGCCATAATTTCGACTGGCGATGAGCTGGTCGAACCGGGCGCACCAGCGTCGGCGGGTCAAATTTATGATGCCAATCGGCCAATGCTGACAGGTCTGGTGCGTCAATTCGGGTATCTGCCGGTTGATCTTGGCAAAGTGACCGATGACCGCCAAACCCTGCGACGCGTTTTTGACCGCGCGGCAGAACAGGCCGATGTGATATTGACATCTGGCGGCGCATCTTCAGGTGATGAAGACCACGTCTCGGCCCTGCTGAATGAGGCGGGAGCCATAGCGGAATGGCGGATCGCGCTAAAGCCTGGGCGACCTTTGGCATTGGGCATGTGGCAGGGGACGCCGGTGTTCGGCCTGCCGGGAAATCCGGTAGCCGCGCTTGTCTGCACGTTGATTTTTGCGCGCCCGGCAATGGGCCTACTGGCTGGGGCCGGATGGCGCGCGCCACAAGCCTTTCAGGTCCCCGCTGCGTTTTCAAAGAATAAAAAACCGGGACGCCGTGAATACTTACGCGCCCGCATTCGCGATGGTCACGCCGAAGTTTTCAAATCTGAAGGGTCCGGGCGGATCAGCGGCCTCAGTTGGGCCGAGGGCCTTGTGGAAATGGCGGATGCAGGTCAGGAAATCAAGGTCGGGGACTTCGTGAGTTTCATTCCATTTGGCAGTTTTACCTGATGCATGCAGGGGCCCAAAATGGTTAGAGGCCCTGATTTCTGCCGTGAGATGCGGCGCGGTGAAGAAGCAGCGGTGTCTGATCTGTTGCGGGCGGCCTTTGGTGGCGAGGATGAGGTCCGGTTGGTGGAAACCCTGCGTAAAAAGCAGCAGATTGCAGGTGAAATGGTATTGCCCTGGCAGGATTTCGGGATTGCGGGCTATTACGCTTTGTCCGGTTTCGTCCAGCCGAAGGGTTGGCTCTGCCTGGCACCGGTCGCGATCCATCCCGAACTTCAGGGGCAGGGCAACGGCAAACGGATGTTGGGTTTGCTGACAGAGTGGGCGCGGATCAGTTGCAGGTATATTGTGGTCCTGGGGGAACCGGATTTCTATTCGAAATGTGGTTTCAACCTTGCGCAGGCGGCGCAGCTGACATCTCCCTATCCGATCACGCATACGTTGCTGGCTGGTCCGGGGAGTGATGTGCCAAAAGAGACGTTGATCTATCCCAAAGCCTTTGAAAGCCTCTGATGCGTCTTTTCCTGATGTCGGCCTTAACCATGATCGCCTTTGCCGCCAATTCCGTTCTCAACCGGTTGGCGCTGGCAGGCGGCAGCATTGATGCGGTCAGCTTTGGGGTGATCCGGCTGTTGTCAGGGGCAGCTGTTCTGGCACTTCTGTGTGTGTTGTTGCGCGGTGGCGTGCGGCTTGGTGGAGCAGGCCGGGTGGCTGGTGTCGCCTCACTTCTGATCTATCTCTACGGGTTTTCAACCGCCTATAGGGCGTTGGATGCAGGGCTGGGTGCCCTCATCCTCTTCGGGGTCGTGCAAATTACCATGTTCACGGGGGGGCTGATCAAATCCGAACCTATGCCTGCGCGTCGCTGGTTTGGGGCTGTGCTGGCATTCGCTGGCTTGGCCTGGCTTTTATGGCCCGGTGGCGACACTTCGGTAAGCTTGGTGCATGGATTGCTCATGGCGCTCGCCGGTGTCGGTTGGGGTGTTTATTCGCTTGCTGGGAGGCTGAGCCGCGACGCATTGCAAGGCACCGCGGCCAACTTCATTCTGGCGGCGCCAATGGGCGCACTTGTGGGGTATCTTCTGCCATCGGTCGAGCCGACCATATTGACGTCCCAAGGCATTCTGTTGGCAATCATCTGCGGGGCTGTCACTTCAGGCATGGGCTATGCGTTGTGGTACAGTGTTCTGCCATCATTGGCGTCATCGGTAGCGGCGGTTGCGCAGCTGACCGTGCCTGTCATTGCTACGGTAGGCGGTGTGCTTTTCCTGGATGAGGCGCTGACGTTACAATTCTCGCTGGCTTCCGCACTGGTATTGGGCGGTGTGGCCATATCGGTTGTAAAGCGCCCAAAGCGTCAGTGAAACCAAACGCGTCAGGCATTCTCGAAGATCACGAGTTTTGTTCTTCCGGTCTTTCTACTCCAAGAAGCTAATATCTGAAGCAGGTCAGAAAAGGATGTCGATAATTTCAAGTTCGACTGTGCCAGTGGGCTTCGGCCATTCGACAATATCGCCGACCTGTGCCTCCATCAACGCACGCGCCAGCGGCGAGAAAGCGGCTATCAAGCCAATCTCAGGCTGGGCTTCATCTTCGCCGACGATGGTGTAGCTGGCTGTTTTCCCGTCTTCATCTTCCACCGTGACCTTGGCGCCAAAGCTGACATGAGTTGCATGCTCAGGCGGCGTAACAAGGACGGCGCTGGCCAATCTTGCCTCGACATAACGCAGGTCACGTTCTGCAACTGCAAGCGGATAAAGATCATCCAGAAACTCGCGATTGTCGCGCAGCCGGCCAACTTCTGCTTCAACAACTTTTTGTTGTTCCTGCAACATGGCCAGCCCGCGGGGCGTGACGTGATTGGGATGCTCGGAAACGGGCAGGTCTGGCAATCGCGGAGGGGTGCTGCCGTCTTCTTCCTTGGTGAAGGCCTTGTTCATCGCAACTCCTACCAGATCAAGCGTTCCAACGGATCATAGCCCATGCCGCGGGAAAAGGCGACGTGAGGCAGGCTGTCGGGTTTATAGCGCAGCGCTGACATCTCTTCGCGTGTTACAAATCGCCGGTTCGTCACTACTGCCTCGGGATCGGTCCAATCGTCGCTGATCGTGCCTTGCTTGATTGAGCAGCGAAAGAAGATATCCACCTGGTGAAACCCGTCATCGGGATTGTGGAATTCATTGATCAGACACGGTGTGCCGACTTCTATCGTCAATCCGGTCTCTTCGTGAACTTCACGGATCAGATTGTCGGGCAGCGACGCCCCAGCTTCGGCCCCGCCGCCAGGCACGCACCACAGATCACTTTTGCCGCCCGGGAAGGCATTGACAAGCAACAGGCGGTTTTCCTGGACGATGATCGCGCGTGTCGCGAGGCGAATGGGCATGATTAGCGTCTTCCGTTGCGTGAGAGCCTCTTTTGTAACGGGGAAATTGCGCGTATCTCAAGGTCATGATGCGAATTCTGTTTCCTCTGTTGTTTGTCCTGCCGTTGAGTGCTCATGCGGATTGCGTTGTGCTCCTGCACGGATTGGCCAGAACGGAAACCTCTTTCTTGCTGATGCAGGAAGTTCTTGAAAATGACGGATACAAGACGGTGGCCCCGGGATATCCGTCGACTGAAAAACCGATCACCAAACTCGCTGAAGAAACACTGCCGAGCGCAATTCAGGCCTGCGGCGACACGACTGTGCATTTCGTCACCCATTCAATGGGGGGCATCTTGCTGCGGGCCTGGCTAAAGGATCACGATCAGGAGAACTTTGGGCGCGTGGTGATGCTGGCGCCGCCAAATCACGGCTCGGAAGTCGTGGATGAGTTGGGAACATTGGAGCTGTTCGAATGGCTCAACGGTCCAGCCTCGGTGCAATTGGAAACCGGGCCGGAAGGGTTACCCGAACGTTTACCACCTGTGGATTTCGAACTCGGCGTCATTGCCGGAACGAGGTCACTTAACCCCTATTTTTCAATCCTGATCGAAGGTCCGGATGATGGTAAAGTTTCGGTTGCGTCAACCCGTGTCGAGGGTATGACGGATCATATTGAATTACCGGTGACGCATACCTTCATGATGAATAATCCTATAGTCATTGCACAGGTTCAGGCATTTCTGCGTGACGGAAAATTCGATCACGATCTGGGCATCGGTGAATTGTTCTGGGGCGGCAGCGAATGAGCACGCTCGAATTGCGGCTTGTCGGCGCGCGCGTATTGACGCCTGATGGCATGGCAGAGCAACCGATTGCTTTGGGCAATGGGCTGGTCTTAGAGGACAAGCATTTACGAGAGGTGGACCTGAGTGGCTTTCTGGTTCTGCCGGGGATCGTGGACGCACACGGTGACGGGTTCGAACGGCATCTGGCGCCACGTCGCGGTGCCATGAAGGATTTGGATCAAGGGTTGATCGCCGCAGAAGCCGAACTGGCGGCAAATGGCATCACCACAGCCACGTTAGCGCAGTTTTACAGCTGGGAAGGCGGGATGCGTGGCCCGGAATTTGCTACCCGGGTCTTTGATGGCTTGGCTGAAATTCAGAGTCGGGTCGAGACGGATTTGCGGGTGCAGTTGCGATTTGAGATACCCATGCTGGAAGATTACGACGCGGTCGCTGAGCTGATTGAAAAATACCAGATCGGCTATGTCGTCTTTAACGATCACCTGCCACATGACGCCTTGGAAAAAGGCAAGCGACCCCCGCGCCTGACGGGACAGGCGTTACGGATCGGGCGCAATCCGGAAAAACATCTTGAGATGATGCAAGCCATGCACGCCCGTTCGGCTGAGGTGGGCCCGGCGGTCGATCATCTCTGTGCAAAGCTATCTGGTCGCGGCATCCTGATGGGAAGCCATGATGACCGCAATGCCGAGCAGCGTCGCGATTGGCGAGATCGAGGCGTCGCGATTGCGGAGTTTCCCGAAACGTTGGAAGCGGCGGATGCGGCGCGGTCGGGTGGAGATGCGATCATCATGGGCGCACCCAATATCGTACGAGGCGGGTCACATAATGGCAATGTGAGCGCGATCGAAATGGTGATGATGGGGTTGGTGGATGCGCTGGCTTCGGATTATCATTATCCATCGTTGCGCCGCGCGGCGTTTTTGCTGGCTGATAGCGGTGTTGTCGATTTGGCAGGGGCCTGGAGTCTGATCTCCAGCGAACCGGCACGGGTGTTGGGATTGACCGACCGCGGAGAACTGAGCCCCGGCAAACGCGCCGACATGACAGTGATGGATGCTGCAACGCGCAGGGTGGCCGCGACGATTTCAGGGGGGCGGATCAGCTATATGTCAGGGGACGTGGCTACGCGATTCATAGGGTATTCAATTTGAGCGCAATTTACGCGCGCCTTTTCCTTCGTCTTCCTCGCAATATCGCCATCCTCAGCACCTGTGGTATAAGTGACGTATGAAACTGATTTTTTGCGATTTGAGATTGGAAGTCGTCGGTTCTGTTGGTTTACGATTTTGTTGAAATGCGGTTCACATGCCCCATCTTCCGCCCCGCTTTTATGTCAGCCTTGCCGTAGAGATGAAGCGATGCAGTTGGATCCTGGATGATCTGCGGTAAGCGTTCCATGTCATCGCCGATCAGATTTTCCATCACGATATCTGCATAGCGGCTACCGTCCCCCAGCGACCAGCCTGCGACCGCACGGATGTGTTGTTCGAATTGATCAACGCTGCATCCCTGCTGTGTCCAGTGCCCGGAATTGTGAACGCGCGGTGCAATTTCGTTGACGATAAGGCCATCGGTCGTGACAAAAAGTTCAACCCCCATCACGCCGACATAGTCCAATTTGTTCAGAATTTTGGCGGCAAGCAGAACGGCATCGGTTCGTTGTGCGGCGCTTAGTCTTGCTGGTACGGTTGTCGTTCTCAGGATGCCATCTTTGTGAACGTTTTCGCCTGGATCGAAACAAGACACTTCACCGACAGCGCTTCTGGCACCGATGACCGACACTTCGTGACTGAAGTCAACAAACCCTTCTAGGATCGCAGGAGCACCGGCCATGTCCGCCAGCGCCTGATCGGCCTCTGCTTCGGCTGTGATCCGGGCCTGGCCCTTGCCATCATAGCCGAAGCGGCGTGTTTTCAGGATCGCCGGAAGCCCAATTTCCGACATCGCTTCGGTCAGGTCGATCGGATCGTCGATGGCAGCAAAGGGAGCAGTTTTCAGGCCCAGATCGTTCAGGAACGCTTTCTCGACCAACCGATCCTGGCTGACACGCAGTGCCATGCGGTCGGGATGCACTGGTTTCAACGCTTCAAGGATATCCAAGGCAGAGGTCGGGATATTCTCGAATTCGTAAGTGATCACATCGACGCTGTTTGCAAACTTGCGCAAAGCCTCTTCACCCTCGTACGGGGCTTTGAAGTGATAATTTGCCACATGGCTGGCCGGGCAATCCGCACTTGGTTCGAAGATGCAGGTTTTGAAACCAAGTCGCGATGCTGCAACCGACAGCATGCGGCCAAGTTGACCACCTCCAAGAATGCCGATGGTTGCGCCGGTACGTAAAGGTTCAGTCATCTTCGGGCTCATCCGGGATTGAGGCGGAAAGGGTGGCGCGCCATTCATCAAGCCGCTGCGCCAACGCATCATCGGCGTTTGCAAGGATGGCGGCGGCCATCAACCCGGCATTGGCTGCACCCGCTGCGCCAATCGCCATTGTGGCGACGGGAAATCCCTTGGGCATCTGAACAATGGAATAGAGACTGTCGACACCCGAAAGCGCCTTGGTTTGCACGGGAACACCAATTACGGGCACTCGGGTTTTCGATGCCATCATGCCTGGCAAATGAGCGGCACCACCCGCACCGGCGATGATCACCTTGAGACCGCGTTCAACCGCAGTCTTTCCATATTCCCACAAACGGTCCGGTGTGCGATGGGCCGAAACGATTCTGGCCTCGTAGGTCACCCCCAGTTGATCAAGGATTACCGCAGCCTCACGCATTGTCGACCAGTCGGATTGACTGCCCATGATGATGCCAACCTGTCGCTCTGCCATGTCACGCCCTTTAGCAATGAAGCGCGCACTATACTGATCCGTGCACAGAGTTCTACTGCTAAGATGAACGGCAATTGCAATTAGCGTGGACATTGAAAACGAGCGTCTTTTGGCAGAGAAAAGGACGCAGCAACCAATCAGGTACAAAAATGAAAAAGCTGACAGAGATTACCGCTTCCAACCGAGATGCCTGGGATGCGTCGGCTGCCGCGTTCGAGGATAGAGCAGAATGGCACGATATGATCCGGAGCCTGAAAGAGGGAGGGTTTTCGACATTTGACCAGACCATGACGCAAACCTTGCAGGATATCGGCATAGCTGGCCGCCGGGCAGTGCAAATCGGATGTAACAACGGGCGTGAGTTGCTATCGCTGCCGTCCTTGGGCGCGATCCCAGTGCTTGGTATCGACGTGTCCGAGGCGTTCCTTGCGCAAGCGCGCACACTGGCGGACTTGGCAGGGTCTGAATGTCAGTTTCTGTGCTCAGACATTTATGATCTGCCCGACGATATGCCCGGCGATTTTGAACTTGGCCTGATTACGATTGGTGTATTGAACTGGATGCCGGATCTGGTGCGATTTTTTGAGATTGTGGCCGGGTTATTGTCCGCTAACGCCTCATTGGTGATCTATGAATCGCACCCGGTGATGGAAATGTTCGATCCCGACGCGAAAGACCCCTTCAATCCGTTCCGATCTTACTTTGACAAAACGCCAATGACATGGTCCGAGACCATCACCTATGATGGTACGCCGGGCAAGCCTGGTCCGACCTCCTATTGGTTCACGCATGGACTGGGAGAGATTGTTACCGCCTGTTCTAAAGCGGGTTTGGTTATCGAACGCCTTAGTGAATATGCGCATTCGAACCGCGAGGTCGACTACGACATTTACGAGGGTCGAACCGCTCAAATTCCGATGAGTTTCACATTGGTGGCGCGGAAAAGCCCCTGACGAAGCCGTCAGGCAATAATATCTGGGATCAGCCGGTCTTCGATCATGGCGATGATGTCTTTGAGGCGCAGTTTCTGCTGTTTCAACCGCTTGATTGTGAGCGGATCGCGTGCGCCTTTTTCTTCCAAGGCACAAATTGCCTCATCCAAATCACGATGCTGGCGGCGAAACTCTTCAAGTTCAACGCGCAAAACTTCCTCGGATTTCATTGATAGATCGCGATAGGCGTTCATCTGGGGACGATTCCTTGGCACCTTTGATCGCTAACATACTGCTTAACCACGGTTTCGCAAAGCCCTTGCACGCAACAGGCTTAATGCCCATATTTATATCTGAAGGTCGCCATAAAGGGGCCTTGCACATGACTGTCGCTTAAAGCCAAGGACGTGTCGATGACAAAGCTTACTCTGGGGTCGCACCCCTATATGCTCGGATTTGAACAGCTGGAACGCCTGCTGGAACGCAGCGCTAAATCGGGCAATGAAGGCTATCCACCCTTCAATATCGAACAAACCTCGCAGAATTCCTATCGCATCACGCTGGCTGTCGCTGGATTTGGCGAGGATAACCTTTCGATTACCGTTGAAGACCGGCAACTGGTCATCCGGGGTCGTCAGGGCGAAGAGGGCGAAGACCGGATTTTCCTGCATCGCGGCATCGCCGCGCGGCAATTCCAGCGATCCTTCGTGCTGGCGGATGGTGTCGAAGTTGGCGAAGCGATCATTGAAAACGGCTTGCTACATGTCGATTTGACACGGGCACAGCCGGAGACCGTGGTGCAGACGATCAAGATCAGAAAGGGGTAAGTGGTATGGATACGAAATATAATTTTGGAGCTGACGCAGAGCGGGCAATTGTCTATGTGCGTGCGGTAAATGTCGCAGATTTGCCCGAGGAAATGCGTGAGCAGGCGATGGGTCATGAGACGCTTTATGCTGTTCACACCAGTGATGGCGAACGCCTGGCTCTGGTGCGTGACAGGTCGCTGGCCTTTGTTCTGGCACGGCAAAACGACATGGAGCCTGTGGCGGTTCACTAACCTTCAAGTCACTCGATAAAGTGCTGAGCAGGGCTGGTAACCGCCCTGTTTGTATTGCGTTAACATCGCCGTTAGCATGATTGGCATTCAGATCTGAAAGGATCAAAAGGAATGTCAAAATCTATTGTAATTTGCTGCGACGGTACCGGCAACGAAATCAAAGAACATCAATCCAATGTCCTCAAGTTTTTCCGCATTCTGGAAAAGGATGAGAGGCAGGTCGCTTATTACGACCCTGGTGTTGGTACGATCAGTAACAGCGGTGCCTGGGCGGTCCTCAAGAACAAAGCCAAGGGCGTCTTTGGCCTGGCCACCGGATATGGGCTCGATGACAACGTGCTTGAGGCGTATCGATTCATTGTTAAACACTACCAACAAGGCGATAAAATCTATTTGTTCGGCTTCAGTCGGGGTGCGTACACGGTCCGCGTTTTGGCAGGATTTATGAAGTTAATTGGGCTTTTGTCGCCAGAGCAGGATAACCTCTGTGGCTATGCCCTGACCGCTTACAAACAGGCCAGCGAAGAGGATGATTTCAAGATCGCCTGGCGCATTCACCGCGTATTGCAGACCAATTATGTGCCGATCCGTTTCATGGGGTGTTGGGATACCGTCGGATCGGTCATCATTCCAAGGCCAGATCGCTTTTATGTGCCGTCATTTCAGGTGCTGCCTTACACGCACTCCAACCCAAGTGTGCAGACGTTTCGCCATGCGATGGCTATTGACGAGAGGCGGCGCATGTTTCGCCTGACCCCCTGGAAAGAGCCGCAGAAATTCAAACCGAATCCCTTCATCAAAGACGATGTCGCAGAAGATCAGGATATCAAGCAGGTCTGGTTCTCAGGCGTGCACTCCGACATCGGCGGCGGTTATCCCGAATCCGAAAGCGGGGCAGCGAAAATTGCGCTGAAATGGATGATGGATGAGGCTGCTGAAAATGGTCTGCGCTTTCGGAAAAAACTACCTAATCTATTGGTTTTCGGTGAAAATCCCAAGAACAGTACGTGGCATTATGCAGCGCCGAACGAAACCGATGATCTACATGAATCGATGTCATGGGCCTGGAAAATCCTCGAATATTTGCCAAAACGGTCGCACCGCTTGGAATGGTACGCTCGCCGCAAGGTCTTGGGTTTTTATCTGCCTAGGTCGGAGCCAAGGGACGTGGATGTCACCGCACAGGTTCATCCCAGTGTCTACGCGCGCAAGGCTAAACGGGATGATTATGACCCGGAAAACTTACCTCTAGAGCTTTAATATTTTTCTACATCCTGTGTCGAATTTGGTTCGTTGGGCCAAACCATTTTGACCATATCCAACCCTTGTCTCCGGGCAGGGTTACTGGCTGTACCGAACGGCCAAGGCTGGTGTTTCCGCACTTGGTCCACCTGATGCGATATCCGGTGTTAAAGTTAGCGGGCAAGGATGGGGGCTGATATCAGCCGACGTTCGCCTTTATGTTCCGAGGGTCAGTCATGCTTGGCTTACCCTTTCTCGCACAAGCCGTTAAACCTTGTGATTGAACGGGTACAAGCTTATGTCTGCGTCGACTAACCCCATTGTGGCAAGGTAATGAGCGACAAGTCTACCCCATTTGCAAGTCGTGTCAGCGATACATTTGTCGGATTGGCAATGTATGCGCCAATTGCGCTTGCACGATTGTTTCCTTATCGATGGCGCATTCCGCTTGTCGGATGGCTGACTTCCAAGGTCGTGGCACCGATCGCCGGGTATGACAAACGTGTTCGCGAAAACCTTGCCCATGTTCTGCCAGACTTGCCCGAGGCTGAAGTGACACGCCTCATGCGTGCTGTGCCCGACAATGCCGGGCGCAACATGATCGAGCTCTTTTCGCATAAGGAATTCTCGGAACGGACGCGTCATTCCAAAGTCTTCGGACCGGGCGTTGAGACGATACAACAGGCCCAGGCAGATGGCCGACCGATTATTTTCGTGACCGGACATTTTGGCAGTTTCAACGCTGCACGGGTCGCAATGATCGAGCAGGGGTTCGAGATGGGCGTGTTTTATCGCTCGATGCATAATGACTGGTTCAATACCCGCTACACGGCGGCGATGGGCGCGCTGTCACAGCCGATGTTCGAACAAGGGCGACGCGGCATGATGCAGATGGTCAAACACCTGCGCAGTGGTGGCGTCTTGGCCATTCTGACTGATCTTAACGCTCACGATGGCGTGCCTCTCAAATTCTTCGGTAAACCAGCAATGTCTCCTTTGGCGACGGCAGAGCTGGCGTTGAAATTTGATGCACCATTGGTGCCGGTCTGGGGAATACGGGCCGAGAATGGCCTGGATTTCAACATTCTTGTAGAAGAACCGGTTGAGCCGACAGATGCTGTGACTATGACCCAGGAAGTCAATGACCGGCTGGAACATCAGGTGCGCGAGCGGATGGAGCAGTGGTTCTGGATTCACCGCCGTTGGAAAGATGGCACTGGCCCCTTGGCTGAACGCGGCGCGCAGCAACTTAGTGAGCGCCAAAAGGGTTAATCTTGGCGGCAGGTTCAAACCCGTGTCGGCCAGATTCCGAATTCTTCATATAACAAGTCAGCGCAGGCTCGATTTGCGGAATCGCGGTCCAGGCCAGGAATCAAACGGTCCTGCAAGCTGTGTTCATCCGCGTACGCCAAACGTAAATTGTGGCGCGCTTCCGGAGCCAACCTGATTTGGATGCCCTGCTGTGCCAATTGCCCCGATAGCCAGATATCATCGACAGACCACGCCGGCTCTGGTGGCGCTAGATCGTTGCCCGCCAACCACGCCGGATTCACCAGAACGCCGGAAAATCCCTGTGCAATGTCCACCATTTCAGAAGATGTCTTGGAAGTGCGGCCCAACCGACAGACATTATAACCAGTACAGGCGACAGCTTCTTTGCTACGCTGTACCGCTAATAGTGTGGCAGCCCAATGCGGTGGCATCAGCCAGTCGTCGTCGCAGTAGATTAAGTGCTGGTATGTACCCGCTAGTGCCCCAGCGGCGGGTAGGACTTTGGTCGCCGGTCCCAGATCGTGGTCGACCCACATCAAGCTTACGTCGTCAGGCAACTCTGGTAGCACCACCTCACCAGGGAACCGACGGTAGCGGTACGGCAGGCATAATATCACCGCAGTCGGCGCCGGGTCTTGTGACATCAGGCTATTTAGAACAGGACCCAACCTGTCAAAACGCGGTGGGATCGAAGTGAGTGAGATCGCGTACATAAATCACAGATAAAACAAAAAACGGGCCGCCTGGCAAAGGGTAGCCCGTTTTGTAGTCACTTGTACTGGTTGGATTAACCTGCAATCAGGCCCATCTGTTCCAGTTTCAGAACCACTTGATGCGCGCAGTTGTCGACATCGACATTTTCAGTCTCGACGCTCAGCTCAGGATTTTCCGGTACATCGTAAGGGTCAGAAATTCCGGTGAACTCCTTGATCTTGCCTTCGCGCGCCAACTTGTAGAGGCCCTTACGGTCGCGGCGTTCGCATTCTTCGATGCTGGTCGCTACGTGAACCTCGACAAAGGCACCAAACGCTTCGATGTCCTCGCGCACGGCGCGGCGGGTTGTGGCGTAGGGCGCAATCGGCGCGCAGATGGCGATACCGCCGTTTTTGGTGATCTCAGAAGCGACATAGCCGATACGACGGATGTTCAGGTCGCGGTGTTCCTTTGAGAAACCCAGTTCTGAGCTGAGGTTTTTCCGGACGATATCACCGTCAAGCAGAGTGACCGGGCGACCGCCCATCTCCATGAGTTTGACCATAAGCGCGTTGGCGATCGTCGATTTCCCCGAGCCCGAGAAGCCGGTGAAAAAGACGGTGAAGCCCTGTCTGGACCGTGGCGGGCGGGTCCGGCGCAGCTCTTTCACCACCTCCGGAAAGCTGAACCATTCCGGAATTTCCAGACCTTCGGCAAGACGGCGGCGCAGTTCTGTGCCCGAGATGTTCAGGACGGTCACCTTGTCCTTGTCTTTGATCTCGTCCATCGGCTCGTACTGGGCACGTTCCTGCACATAGACCATGTGTTTGAAGTCGACCATTTCGATGCCCATCTCTTCCTGATGCTCGCGGAAAAGCTCTTGCGCATCATAGGGGCCATAGAAATCCTGACCGGCGGAGTTGCTGCCCGGGCCCGCGTGATCACGACCGACGATGAAATGCGTGCAGCCGTGGTTCTTGCGGATCAGACCATGCCAGACGGCCTCGCGGGGGCCGGCCATGCGCATCGCCAGGTTCAGCAGCGACATCGTGGTGGTCGATCCTGGGTATTTGTCCAGCACCGCCTCGTAGCAGCGCACGCGGGTGAAGTGATCGACATCGCCGGGTTTGGTCATGCCCACGACCGGATGGATCAACAGGTTGGCCTGCGCTTCTTTTGCGGCGCGGAAGGTCAGCTCCTGATGCGCGCGGTGCAAGGGGTTGCGGGTCTGGAAGGCCACGACCTTGCGCCAGCCCAGCTTGCGGAAGTAAGCGCGCAACTCGTTGGGGGTGTCGCGGCGGCCACGGAAATCGTAATGCACCGGCTGCTGGATACCAACCACCGGGCCACCCAGATAGACGTTGCCTGCGGTGTTGTGCAGGTAGTTCACGGCCGGGTGGGCGCTGTCATCGGCCCCAAACACTTTTTCGGCTTCGCGCTTCTTGTTGGGCGTCCAGCTGTCGGTGACAGTCATCGTTGCCAGAATGACACCTTCCTGATCGCGCAGGGCAATGTCTTGCCCCATCTGCAGCCCTTCGGCGAATTTCTCGGAGACATCCAGCGTGATAGGCATCGGCCAGAGCTTACCGTCGGCCAGACGCATATTCTCAACAACGCCGTTATAGTCTTCTTCACTTAAAAAACCTTTGAGCGGGCTGAAGCCACCGTTCATCAGAAGTTCCAGATCGCAAATCTGGCGCGGGGTCAGATCCCAGCTGACAAGATCGGCGGCTTCGACTTTCAGTTTCTGCGCGCTTTCGTAAGAGACAAAGAGTTCGGGAATGGGAGCAAGGTTGTTTTGCACGAGACTGGTCCTGTGTTTGAGGGGAACAAGATTACTGGCGGTGCCGGTCAGTTCGGCATGCAGAGCGTCGTATTCTGCAAGTTTCCGCGCGAGAAATTGATCTGTGAGACGTACTTTTTCCGCAGCTCCGCGCGCCGTCAGCGCATAGGCGAAACGCTGGCGACGGTCATCGCCCTTGCGGTCGCTTATGCTGATGAAGCCTGCCTCAGCTGCTGCGCGAAGCTGTGCATTCAGCCCACCCAGGGAAACCCCAAGCGCCGTGGCGGTGGCCCGCTGCGACGCGTCCGGCGCCAGATCGAGCTGGCGCAGAAGGCGAAAAAGTTGATCGCTTTCCGGCAGATTGGGTTTGGGGTCGATCGAATTCATAAAGGCGACTCAAAAGTATGTTCACGCGTGAACACATGTCACAGCTTATGCAAAAACAAAACCCCAAATCTTGCTTGCAACAGACTGTTTCGCGACTGTGGCCAGTGGGTCACGGCTTGGATTTGGACCAGGGTTGCGCCCTGCCTGCATCCGAGATCCTGACCGCGCCCAGCTCATTCCACCTGTGCAAAACGACATGCCAGCGATCCGGATAGGAGCGGGCGGGATAGATCAGCCCATCGGCCCCTGTGCGCCGCACCGCGTCACTGGCCTGCCAGCTTGTAGCGGGCTTTCCCTGCTGACGTTCGGGTTGCCACGGCACGCCGGCGGTCGCTACCTTCACACCAATCGCATGACAGATGTCAGCATCGCGCAAATCAACAACCTTGGCGTCGGTTACCTCGAGCTCAACCAGCAGACGGGGTGGATCGTCGGCGCGTATATAAGCATCAACCGCCATTGCCGCCCAGTCCGGCGAGGGGGAGATATAAAGCGCTTTCTGGCCGGAATGGTGCAGGCGCCCCTCGGGTGACAAAACCCCGTCAAGAACCGTATGTAACCGGTCCTGCCAGACAATCCGCCAAAATTTCCCGGAAATCGGGGTCAGTCTGACGGATGGCGCCGATGTCATTCCTGCTCGGCCAGGAATTTCTCGGCATCCAGTGCCGCCATGCAGCCCATACCGGCGCTGGTGACCGCCTGGCGGTAGATATGGTCGGTCAGGTCGCCGGCGGCAAACACGCCCGGCACCGAGGTGTGGGTGCTGCCCGCCTGGACCTTGACATAGCCGCCATTGTGCAGCTCCAGCGTGTCTTTCACCAGTTCGGTTGCGGGGGCGTGGCCGATGGCGATGAAGACACCCTTGCAGGGGATGGTCGTCACCTCGCCTGACTTGTTGTTGAGCACCCGAACGCCGGTCACGCCCTTGGGATTGTCATCACCGATAACTTCTTCCAACTCGTGAAACCATAACGGTTCGATCTTGGGATGTTTCAGCAGACGGTCCTGCAGGATCTTCTCGGCGCGCAGTTCATCCCGGCGGTGAATCAGCGTCACTTTCGATGCGAAATTGGTCAGGAAAAGCGCTTCTTCGACGGCGGTGTTGCCGCCGCCGACCACCACGATTTCCTCGCCGCGATAGAAAAAACCGTCGCAGGTGGCACAGGCGCTGACTCCGAAGCCCTTGAACGCCTCTTCGCTGTCCAGACCCAGCCATTTAGCCCGCGCGCCGGTGGCCAGAATGACCGCGTCGGCGGTGTAGGTGGTGCCGCTGTCACCCTTCGCGGTAAAGGGGCGTTTGCTGACGTCTAAATCGATGATGATATCGCCAATGATTTCACATCCCATCGCCTTGGCGTGGGCCTCCATGCGCACCATCAGATCGGGGCCTTGTACCTCGGTATCACCGGGCCAGTTTTCAACCTCGGTGGTGGTGGTCAGCTGGCCGCCAGGTTCAATCCCCTGCACCAGAATGGGCGATAGCATCGCGCGACTGGCATAGACAGCGGCGGTATAGCCAGCAGGGCCGGAGCCGATGATCAGGGTCTTGGTGTGGCGCGTCTCTGACATGAACGGATTCTCCCGGCGTTTATGTGCCCGTCTCATATAGTCGGAGCATTCCCAAGACAAAACCCTCTGATGGAAATTCCGTTCGCATCAAGAGCTGGCGCCCGTCTCCGGGATTATTTGGATTTGGACGACCAAGGCCAGATCGCGGGGAAACGGAATCCCGATGACGCCAGTTTTTTTGCCCAAGAGAAGGATTTGGCGGTCACTTGGGGTATGCTGAGCGGCTATTACTGTTATAATACAGGCGTTTGGATGTAAGCCGGTATGGGTTTGGTGTGATCTTGCGTGTGCCGCCGGTCCTGATTTGATATTGTTGAAATAATGAGAAAGCCCGATTGGAGGGATTTATGAGTAACTTTCGAAGTTTAGCCGCGGTCTCAGTGCTGGCGATGGCGGCGGCGACAACCGTTGCCGCGCAGGAGGAAGGGTTGTGTGAGGTGCGCGACAGCAGCGACATCATCTCGGTCGCGCTATGCCCCGAGGGCCTGAGCCAGGAAGATCTGGGCAAGGCGGGTGCCGAGATTTGCGGCGAACGTCTGCCCTGCGGCGTCTGGTTCTGGACCAACCCGGATGACGCTCCGGCAGAAGCACCTGACAATCACGACGGGCTGACCAAAGAACAGGTTACCACGGCCACCGCAGTTTATGTGGGCGAGGACAAGATGCTGATCAATATCGAGGAATTGGCAAAGTAAAACCGCAAAGTTCGACGGTGTACTGGCAATAAAAAAGGCCCGCAGTCAAAACTGCGGGCCAATTTTGTTGGGCTATGTCGCGTGTGTTACGCTGCGGCCTTGCGGCTTTTCGCAGCGCGCAGACCACCAAGGAACACAACACCCGACAGGATCAGCGGAAGACCCGCTGGCAGTGGGATTGTCGGTGTCACGATCCGCTGGACCTTGGCTTTGATTGCGGCTTCGTAATCAGCAAAGCTTGCAACCGGCAGAACAAAACCGTTCTTGGTCGGATCCGGGATTGTTGCAAGTGTCGCCAGCACGGCAGGTGTCGGGAAAGCAACGCTCAGCAGGCCGGCAGTGTTCACGCCACCGCCGATGCCTTCGTAGCTGATGCCATCAACGCCCGCAGCCGCAGCCGCAGTCGATGCTGCCTGCAGGGCCGAGATTGACGACTGACCATCGGTTGTCACGTTGAACAGCGTCATGTCACCCAAGCCAGCCGAAGTGAACATGTTGGTCAGCGCTGTCACGCCTGCCGCGATGCTTGTGCCACCACCGGAATAGGATGTCGTTGCGATCGTGTTCTTGATCGCGGCGATGTTGCCAGCTGTGACGATCGTCGGAGGCGAAACAACATTGGTTGCAAAGCTGTTGAACTTGACCACGCCGATCCGGTACTGGTTCGGGCCCGAAGTCGGGATTTGGTCAAGCGCATTTGCCAGTGCAGTACGCACCAGGTTGAAGTTTGACGATCCGACACTTCCCGATTGGTCCAGCGCAAAGCCGATATCAATTACGGCAGCCGATGACGGACCGGCCAGACCAAGACTCGCCACTGCGGCGATGATTAGTTTTTTGAGTTTCATTGGGTGAACCTCCACCACTTTCTTTTCAGAAAGCCGACCCCCTCGGGTTTTGTCCGATCAGTAATTTACGCTCACGGACGCGCCTGAATGGGCCAGGCCTCTTTAGTTTAAAATTACATTGCCCCCACAAAATAGATCCGGAGAAACAAAGCACATCACGACCCTAAATGAATCGCTTAGGCGGATATTAGCTCAAAGCTAACGGATTCGTGAAGCAAAATAATCAAATTTTCACGTAATTTAACGCATTTACGTAGGGTCATGATGGTGCCGATTCGAGGAATTGCGACCTCAGGTTGAATTCTAGCTGTTTAGATAGATTGTTGCTCGACGTTGAAACATTATTGCGCGCGCTGCTGCCGCTGCTATAAGAAACGAAGGAGGTCACCCGCCATGGTCGCAGCACGTCTTGATCCCATAGATCGCAAGATTCTGGCCGAATTGCAGGCCGATGGCCGCATGACCAATGTCGAGTTGGCCAGCCGCGTCGGTATCTCGGCACCACCTTGTTTGCGTCGCGTTCGAACTTTGGAAGAACAGGGCTATATCCGCGGGTATCATGCTGATGTTGATGCACGTGAGCTGGGGTTCGAGGTGCAGGTCTATGCCATGGTCGGGCTGCAAAGCCAGGCTGAAGCAGACCTCAGCGCGTTTGAAAAGCGATGTGATGGTTGGCCGCTTGTCCGCGAATGCCATATGCTGAACGGCGAGGTTGATTTCATCCTCAAATGTGTTGCACCTGATCTGTCGACCTTTCAACGTTTTCTGACCGAAGAGCTGACGGCCGCCGAAAACGTAGGCAGCGTGAAAACGTCGCTGGTGATCCGCGGTGCCAAGGATGAACCGGGCGTGCCTTTCGACGTTCTCGAAGAGCGTTTGAACAAGACTGCCTGATAGTCAACTATCCCGTTTCACAAAGTCCATTTTCGGCCCTGCGAGGATGCGCAAGAGGGCCGAAATCCGATGGTACGTGGATGTGGGGAAAGAATGACAGGAAAAGCGCCAGCATGTTCGTTCCCATAGCGCATTCGAAACCTGGACCGGGGTGAAATGTCTCTGCCTCCAGCCCCGCTACATTGATGGTAGCATGGCGATGCAGGCATAAATGGTACACACTTACGGGTCGCGGCGGAGAGATATGAATAACTTGAACGCCATCCACCAGTTCGCGGGCCGGTGCTAAAATTTGTTCCGCGCCTACAATGTCATGGAACTCGGTCGTGCGGGTCAAAATACGTGCACCCGGACCGGCCATCAGATCACCCGCGGGGCGGGCGAGGCCAAAACTGTCAGACATGATGCGGGTCAGACGCGTATTTTTCGAAGTCGGGCTGTCGTGCTCGGGCACCAAGGTCATTGACCCAATCCACAATAGTGGCATTGGTCCGCGTTCTGCCGTGATCAATTCCATACCGGGGAGAAGGTCTTCGACAGCGATCATCCCCTCGGATGTTTTGATCAACGTACCATGTGCAAAGCCCGAAAAAGCGGCTTCGAATTCGGGTGTCGCCGGACCGATCTGGTCCGTTGAATGGATCGCACCATCGCGTGTCAAGCTGGCGATCTGAAACTTGCGCATCACCAGAGATTTGCGGTCCTCAATGGCAGCATGTGAGCGACTTGGTGGCCTTTTGTATTCGGAATTCGGCTGCGGCAAGGCGTTGGAAAAAGAGGGCATGGTCATGCTGTGGTACCTACTACAAGGATGTCACAACCGCGTCGGCCCCCACCGACAACGACAGAAGGACTGTCATGGGACATTACTATTTACACTTCAATCATGGCAGAAATGCCTGAATTCAGTCAAGTTTTTGCCGATTTTGTATCGGAAATTTAACCAATGTGGCCAGAGTTTGGGTGTTTGTTTCCATCACTTCGCCTCGTCGACCACAATTGCGGCCTTCATGACCGTAAAAACAGAAATGGACCGCCCCGTTCTCGAGGCGATCCACCCTTGCTTACTGATACGAAAAGTACTGGTGAACCCTTCGTTAAAGACCGCCTCGCTCAGGCGGTCTTTAATTTCTTCACAAGCGTGATGTTGGGCGCATGCTTGTGGGCTAAGCGCACTGTCCGGTGAAACGGCAATGCCGGTGCCTGGGTCTTGCTGTTTTTGATAACCGAATTTAACCAACGCTTTTTCATCTCTTCTTTTTCCTCTGCTCTGAAAAGGCCGTTTCTCGACCAATCTTTTTTAACTGTCCTCAATATGAACAGACTTTGCGGCCATGATTTGACGATTTGGAATTAATTGGCAGGGATATCCGGGCATTTTCAGTGGAATTATGATTTGGACGCAAGTTTCGCGTAAACATTTAAAATTAATATATAATTTTAGGATACTGCGTCTGAAACTGAGCCTTGTGTGAAGGAAATCGGGCAGGGGAGACCGTCAAGGTGCCGCTGTCTTGCCCTATTCATAAACGAATGGTTGAAATCAGGCGGCCGTAGTCGGCTTCACGGGCGTGGGTGGCCCTTCGGTACGAAAAAAACCGGTCGGGATCGGAATAAGTGCAATGACGGGTCCATTCAGCATGGCCGACACCAGCGGTACGTAGCCGGTGTAAACCATAGCCGGTTAGATCGAATTGATAGCGGTCGCCTTTGCCATTTGAAAAAAACCGGCTGTTGTACTGATCCTGGTCCAGAAATTCGTCGATGAACTCGGCGCCCACCTCATACGCAGCCTGGCTGATCGAGGGGCCAATGACCGCTTTGATGTCAGTGCGCAGGGCACCCAGGCTCTCCATCGCCGCCACGGTTGCTTCCAGCACCCCGTCCAATGCACCGCGCCAGCCGGCATGCGCCGCACCGATGACCCCGGCCTTGCTATCGGCAAAAAGAACCGGTTGGCAATCGGCGGTCAGAATAGCCAGCGCCATGCCGGTTGTGGCGGTGACCATCGCATCCGCCTCGGGTTTGCCGGTCAATGGGCCTTCGACCATCTGGACATCCGGCGAATGAACCTGATGGACCGTGACCAGATGATCCGGGGCCACCTGCATCGCGTCTGCGACACGGGCGCGGTTGATCTTGACCACTTCGGCCTGGTCTGACGAACCAAGCCCGCAATTCAGCCCTTTGAAAACGCCCGAGGATGCGCCGCCCTTGCGGGTGAAAAAACCGTGGCGCAGCGGGGCCAGGCAATCGGCGGTCAGAATTTCAAGTGTCATGGTTCCAGTCCGGGTGGGGGAGAGGCCCCGTCGGGATAAAAGGAAAGTACCTTGAACAGCGTCCCCATTTCCTCGGCTTGGGTCAAGCGCCGATGTGCAGCTAAGTGCGATTGCAGGGCGTCGCCGGTAAGATTTTTGGCCAGAACCTGTGCGCGTGCCGTAATACCCAACCGCTCCAGAAACACCCCTTGAGGCGTCAGGCGGCTGTAGCGGGATGGTGTGGCGCGTGCCAGAGCTTCGAAATCCACATGCGCAGTCAGATCAGCCTGTCCGGGATTGGCGAGTGGGTCGACCGGGACGTGACGTTCTAATGCCTGAAACGTATCGCCAAGGGATCGCCAATCACCGTAATCCACGATCAATGCCGACCCACCTTGTTGCGTGATATGTGCACCAATCACCTCGGCAGCCAATGCGCCCGACGGGCAGAATTCCACGATGTCACCGGGTTTTGTATCTTCCAGGCGGTGTTCAAGTTGGGATGGTGCCATTGGATCCGACAATCCTAAGGCCAGATCCTCTTCAAGGATGCCCACTTGGCGCTCGCGCCAGCTATTTCCGTCACGCTGAAATTGCCGAATGGGCAACGCGTCGAAGAACTCATTGGCGATCAGGAACAATGGAAGGTCGGGCAAGCTGCTTAAGTTATCATGCCATGTGATGTCGCCGCGCGCTATCGTTTGGCGCTGTCGAAGTTTCAAGGGTTCTGAGATTTCGATCAGATGCAGCTCCATCGCGTCGTGAAATCCCGGAATGGTTCGCGTGGCGCGCAAAACATCCGCCATCAGTGTTCCACGACCGGGGCCTGCTTCGGCAAGAATGAAAGGCGTTGGTGCGCCTTGATCCATCCAGTTTTGTGCAAGACTCAGCCCGATCAGTTCGCCAAACATCTGGCTGACCTCTGGTGCGGTGATGAAATCCCCTGCCGCACCCAAAGGATCGCGGGTGGCGTAATAGCCAGATTTGGGATGCAACAGGCATTCGGACATGTAGTCGGCCAGTGTTATAGGCCCGTTTGCGGTAATCCGGCGCAGCAGATGTTCCCGCAATCCGTTCATTTTACGCGCCGTCTTGCCAGACTAATCATGAGAAGGCCAAAGGCGATCATCGGCAGCGACAAAAGTTGCCCCATGCTAAGGCCAGTAGGTCCGAATTGTATGACATAGCCAAGCGGATTTTCAGGTGAGATGAATTGCGCATCCGCTTGTCGGGCAAATTCGACTATGAAACGTGAAATTCCGTATCCAACAAAAAACACACCCGTCACGAATCCAACGCGTTTAAGCGCGTCGCGCCGATAGACCAGAAACAATAGGACAAGTCCTAGTATCAGGCCTTCAAGCAGTGCCTCATATAGCTGTGAGGGGTGACGGGCGCAAATACTCTCGACGCCCGGACAATCCTGTGCTGCGGCGCCGGGGAACGCGACTCCCCAAGGCAGCGAAGTCGGTCTCCCCCAAAGCTCGGCATTGATGAAATTAGCGACCCGACCAAGCAGCAGCCCCACGGGTGTCGCCATACATAGAATATCAGCCACCGAAAAGCCGCGTACGCCGCGCCTCCAGGCAAAGGCAAAACAAGCAATGATGACGCCGATCAACCCGCCGTGGAAAGACATCCCGCCTTGCCACACCTGCAGGATTTCCGCCGGATTTTGCAAATAGTAGGCAGGTTTGTAAAACAGCACAAAGCCCAACCGGCCCCCAAGTATTACACCCAGAATGACCCACGTAAGAAGGTCTTCGACCTCTGAAACGCTTAGAACCGGCGTATCCTTTGCCCAAAGCTTGGGGCGCTTTACTGTGGCCACGACCAGCCTCCAGCCGATCAGTATTCCAGCGATATAGGATAACGCATACCAGCGTAGCGCAAAGTCGATACCAAAGAGCGAGATGTTGAAAATCTCGGGTGAAATTTCGGGGAATGGGATCATGGCCTGCATGGCGCACTGTGTGTGTTGCAAGTCAGGGGAAGTCAACCTTGTGATACGCTCCAATTCACACCATATAAGAGGCAACAGTTATGCCGGAGACCTCCTATGCAAACCCGTAACAAAGTGCTTGATGACATCTCGAAACTGATGACCAACGCGATGGGCGTGGCGCAGGGCGCTAAGGACGAGGCTGAGACAGCGATGAAATCCATAATGGATCGCTGGCTGGCGGATCGGGATTTTGTAACCCGCGAGGAATTTGACGCCGTCCGCGCAATGGCGCAGAAAGCGCGCGAAGAGAACGAGGCGCTTAAAGCGCGCCTAGATGCTCTGGGAGCCTCTGCTAAAAAATAAACCCTACCTTACATTGAAACATTCCAAGCGATTTTGGCTATCGCTTGGGCTTGTTTTTGGTATCAATCGGCAAGAGAAGTCCGGGCGGGCGATGTTCGCGGTGCTCTGGCGGGACGCGACCGGAGGAAACCTGAATGGACAGGGCGGATATTGTCGACAAGACATTTCGGGATGCACTACATTCGGGAACGATGCCCATTGGGACGCCTGCTGCTGGTCCGTTGTCGAAAACTCAGGCAGTGGCGATTTTCCGTGCGCAATGCCTCAGCCGTAACCTTGATCGCCGATCTCGTAAGATGCAGGCCGCAGGGCAGGGTTATTATACCATTGGGTCCTCGGGTCATGAAGGTATGGCCGCCGTAGCCGCTGCCTTGCGCCCGACCGATATGGCTTTTTTGCACTACCGCGACGGTGCGTTTCAGACCATGCGATCTACCCAGGTGCCCGGCACAACACCGGCCTGGGACATGTTGCTGAGCTTCTCGACCTCAATCGAAGATCCGATCAGCGGTGGACGACACAAAGTACTGGGGTCGAAATCTCTCAACATTCCGCCGCAAACCTCGACTATTGCCAGCCACCTCCCGAAATCTGTTGGCGCGGCCTATTCCATCGGTCTGGCCAAGCGTCAGCGCCTGGAACATGCCACGCTCAAAGATGACGGGATCGTCATGTGCTCTTTTGGCGATGCGTCTTCGAACCATTCGACTGCTCAAGGCGCGATCAATTCTGCCTGCTGGACTTCATATCAATCCATCCCACTGCCATTGTTGTTCGTGTGTGAGGATAATGGCATCGGGATTTCGGTGCGCACTCCCGGTGGATGGGTCAAGGCAAATTACCAAGCGAAGCCAGGGTTGAAGTATTTTCATGCCGATGGTCTCAACCTCTACGATACTTATCGTGTGGCGCATGAGGCTGCGGCCTATGTAAGGCATCGCCGTAAGCCAGCATTCCTGCATCTGTCGCTCGTGCGACTTTATGGGCATGCAGGGTCAGATCTGCAGCAGGCATATTTGAAAAAGGACGTATTCGAAGGCTGGGAGGCAGATGATCCGCTGCTGCACTCTGCACGGCTGCTGATCGACCAGAAAATACTGAACGCAGATGAAGTGCTAGCAGTCTATCAAGAAACGGAAGATCAATGTGCACGCGTAGCCGCTGAAGCGGTGAGCCGGCCTCGTTTGCAGACCGCTGATCAGGTGATGGCGTCAATTATCCCGACAACGCGCGAATGCGCGCCGACCAACGGACCATCAGAAGAGCTGCGCAAAGCGGCCTTTGGTGCCGATTTTATGCAGTTGGATACGCCCCAGCACATGTCGCGACTGCTGAATTGGACACTGACGGATCTGATGATCGAACACGGCGAAATCGTCATGATGGGTGAAGATATCGGCCGCAAGGGTGGTGTTTATGGCGTGACCCAAAGGCTTATAGATCGTTTCGGCCCGAACCGCATGATTGATACGCTGCTGGATGAGCAATCCATCCTCGGCCTCGCCATCGGTATGGCGCATAACGGCTTCGTCCCGATGCCCGAAATCCAGTTTCTAGCCTATCTGCACAATGCCGAGGATCAGTTGCGGGGCGAGGCTGCGACATTGCCGTTTTTTTCGAACGGGCAATTCACCAATCCGATGGTCATCCGGATTGCCGGTCTTGGGTATCAAAAGGGGTTTGGCGGGCATTTCCACAATGATAATTCACTGGCTGTACTGCGCGATATTCCGGGCATCATCGTAGCCTGCCCGTCGCGTGGGGATGATGCGGCCATGATGCTGCGCGAATGTGTACGGCTTGCGCGCGAAGAACAACGCGTGGTGGTGATGGTCGAACCCATCGCGCTTTATCCGATGCGAGACCTGATGGATGAAAAGGACGGTGGCTGGATCGCAACTTACCCGCCGGCCGGTCAGCGGATCGGACTGGGAGAGGTCGGGACCGAAGGCGATGGGCCACTGGCCATCCTGACATACGGCAATGGTAGGTATCTTTCGACGCAGGCGGCTCGTGATCTGGCCGATGAGGGAATTGCGACACGCATCATCGACCTGCGCTGGTTAGCTCCGTTGCCCGAAGACGGTATCCTGAGTGCGCTCGACGGCGCAGAAAAAGTTCTGATCGTCGACGAGTGCCGCACCACCGGCAGTCAGTCCGAGGCGTTGATGGCATTGCTGCATGAACGGTCTGATCTGCCCCACGCTCGCATTGCCGCTTATGACAGTTTTATCGCCACTGGTCCTGCCTATGCCGCGACGATGCCATCCCGCGCTTCGATTGCCAATGCGGCACGTAAGCTTTGGGGTGCAGCATGAAACAAACCGCTGTTGTCGTAGCCCCTGGAAGGGGCACCTATAATCGGGATGAGCTTGGATACTTCCAGCGCCACCACTCAGGCTCTTCCGATTTGATGATTCAGTTCGATCGATACCGAAAAAAGGAGGGTCAGGAACCGCTATCAGCACTTGATGGAGCTGAACGGTTTTCCGGCGCGAAACATACCCGCGGCGATAATGCCAGCGGGCTGATCCACGCTTGTGCCTTTGCTGATTTCCTGGCCATTGACCGCGACCGGTTCGACATTCTCGCAATCACCGGGAATTCTATGGGTTGGTATATCGCATTGGCCTGCGCTGGTGCGTTGAGCGCGCTTGATGGGCTCCGCGTGGTCAATACGATGGGCACATTGATGCAGGAGCACATGATCGGTGGGCAGTTGATTTACCCGTTCGTCGACGAAAACTGGTGCCTGATCCCGGGTGAACGCGAACGGATCGAGGAAAAAATGGCCGAGATCAACAGACGGCCCGGGCACAATCTAACCCTGTCGATTGATCTGGGGGGAATGCTGGTTTTGGCGGGCGATGTCCAAGGTCTAAGTGCCTTTAAGGCTGAGATGCCGGTCGTTCAGCAACGCTTTCCATTACGCCTACCGGGTCATGCCGGATTTCACAGCCGGATGCAGACACCTGTCGCAACCGAAGGTCAGAATAGGCTTGGCGAAGACCTATTTAGCTCTCCAATCCTTCCCTTGATCGACGGTCGCGGTGCAATTTGGCACCCGCGCGCCACGGACAGTTTTAACTTGCGCAACTACACCTTGGGCCATCAGGTTATTGCACCTTATGATTTCTCTACCGCCATCCGCGTGGCCGCGCGTGAATTCATGCCGGATGTGTTTATTGTTCTGGGGCCGGGGGCCACCCTTGGCAGCGCGGTTGCGCAAAGTCTTATCCTGTGCGGTTGGCGTGGCCTGACGTCCAAAGCCGATTTCAAATCAGTGCAGCTTAGCAATCCCCATCTATTGTCGATGGGGTTGGAAGATCAAAGACTTCTTGTTGTCAGTTAGAATACCCATTTGCCGGAAATTATACTAAATTGGCCACATGCGCCGCTCCGCTTCTGACCTGACTGAATTGCTTGTCCTAGTAACCCCGCATTTCAATCTGGCGGGCACGATGGCATTTCTGGATCCGTTTCGCGCTGCGAACTACCTGAGTGGCAAATCGCTCTTCCGGTGGCGAATTGCTTCTGAGACGGGTGGATATTGCCGTGCCAGTAATGGGCTGAACGTCGAAGTTGAGTCGTTGGAAAAACTAAAACAATTGCAGCCAGATGTTGCCGTCGTCAGTAGCAGTTGGACGCCTGAGGCCTTTGCCAGTCCGGCCTTGCTGTCCACCATCCGTCGTTTTCATAGTGCCGGAACCTATGTGGGTGGTATCGACACGGCGGGCTTTATTCTGGCCGAGGCCGGTTTGTTGAAAGGGCGCCGTGCGACAGTGCACTACGAGCATATCGATTCTTTTGGCGAGAGATTTCCGGACGTTGAGGTTGTCGAGGATTTGTTTTTGCATGATGGCCGCATTGGCACGTGTTGTGGTGGCAGCGCCTCGGCCGATTATGCATTGTTCATTTTGCGTGAACTGATAGGCGATGCGCTGACCAATGATTGTGCCAAATACTTGTTCCATAGCGCAGTGCGCGGGCCGGGGACGCATCAGACAGACGAACATTTTGAACCTTTGGGCAACACGGCCCCGCCTAAAGTTCGTCGGGCTATTGAGATCATGGAAGCAAATCTGGAGGTTCCTATCAGCATCCCCGAGATCTGTGAGGAGGCAGCGATTTCGCAGCGACAACTGGTGCGGCTTTTCCAGGCATATGTCAAAACCACTCCACAGCTTTATTACCGTGATATTCGACTGGACCGCGCGCGTGGATTGGTGACGCAGACGGAATTGCCGATGGCGCAAGTGGCGCTGGCAGCAGGCTTCGCCAGTCAGGTTAATTTTAGCCGGGCTTACAAAGCACGGTTCGATGCAACACCTAGTCAGGACCGTATCGATGGGCGTGTGCCATTCGAATTTCGGGCATGGCCGATGTATAGGCGAAAAAAATCGCAGGCTGATGGCGGTTAAAGTACATTCAATGGCGAATAATGCACAGACTGTGATCTGACCGGTCCGCATTCTTAACATCAAGCATTAGGGAATTCGGGGAAGAAAACGTGAGCAATCTACCGTCAAAATCTCAATTTCTGAGCATCGGACAAGGTTACTCAGCAGACCCTGGAAAGTCCCTTTCCTTGCGGGCTGAAGCCTACACGCAAGATGAATGGTTTGAAGCTGACCAGCAGGCTATCCTTGCCACCTCCTGGCAATGGGTTTGCCATGTCGAAAAGCTACGCGCTCCCGGTTCATTTATGACTGTTGATATTGCGGGACATCCAATCGCCATAGTGCGCGACCGTGATGGGAATTTGAAGGCGTTCTACAACGTCTGCAAGCATCGCGCGCACCATTTGCTGACTGGTGAAGGAAACACAACCCGCATCATGTGTCCATATCACGCCTGGGTCTATAAGCTGGACGGGCAACTTGTGCGCGCGCCTGAGACGGAACATCTGGAAGATTTCAACACCGGCGACATTTGTTTGGACCAGGTGCAGGTTGAAGAATTTGCTGGCTTTATCTACGTCAACTTGAGCCCGAACGCCGCATCCCTGCGCGAAACAACAGGCAATCTTGAAACCGAGATCAGACACTGGGCGCCGGATATCGACCAGCTAACCTTTGGGCAGCGGCTGACCTACGATATCAAGTCAAACTGGAAGAATGTCGTCGATAATTTCCTTGAATGTTATCATTGTCCGACGGCGCATAAGGATTTTTGTGACTTGGTTGATATGGATACCTACAAAGTCACAACATATGACATCTATTCAAGCCATATGGCCGAGGCAGGGAAAGGGACCAACTCCGCCTATGATGTATCGAACGCTACCGTGCGGACCCATGCGGTCTGGTGGTTATGGCCCACAACCTGTCTGATGCGGTACCCGGGGAGGTCCAGCATGATCGTTTTGAACATCATCCCCGTGGGGCCTGACCGAACGCTGGAAACCTATGATTTCTTCTTGGAAACGCCCGAGCCGGACGCAATGGAACTGGATGCGATGCGATATCTGGATGAGGTGTTGCAGGTTGAGGATATTGGTCTGGTGGAAAGTGTGCAGCGCGGGATGAATACGCCTGCATTTGCGCAGGGCAGAATCGTGAATGACCCGTCAGGGTCCGGCAAGTCCGAGCATGCGGTGCATCATTTTCACGGGTTGGTTCTGGACGCCTATCAGAGGGCAGCCCCGTGACGGATATGCCCTGCAGTTTCGAGCTAGCCAATGCTCCCAAACCCATCCCTTCGCCCTGCCGCATATGGCAAAGTGAGTTCTGCGGAAGTTGGGAGTGATGCAGCCCAATATCGTCATTGTGATGGCCGATCAATTGGCACCACACTGGACCGGCACCTATGGTCATCCGGTCGCCCAGACGCCGCATATGGATGCAATCGCCGCCCGCGGGATGCGGTTTGATGCGGCCTACTGTAACTCACCACTTTGCGCGCCTTCGCGCTTTGCATTCATGTCGGGGCAGTTGATCAGCCGGATCGCTGCTTATGACAACGCCTCCGAATTCCGCGCTTCGGTTCCAACCTTTGCACATTACCTCAAGGCCCTTGGATATCGTACCTGTCTTTCGGGTAAGATGCATTTTGTCGGTCCGGATCAGAAGCATGGTTTCCAGGATCGCATCACGACCGATATCTACCCGGCCGATTTCGCCTGGACTCCTGATTGGGAAGCTTCGGATGAGCGGATCGACAAATGGTATCATAATATGCAGACAATCAAGGAAAGCGGTGTGGCCCAGGCCACCTTTCAGATCGATTACGATGACGAGGTGGGTTTTGCTGCACGCCGTTGGCTCTTCGACCGGGCGCGGGATCGGGCTGCAGGGGATGATGCGCCTTTTCTGCTGGTGACCAGTTTCATTCATCCACATGACCCATATGTCGCCCGGCCCGAATGGTGGAACCTTTATTCCGACGATCAGATCGACCTGCCCGCATCTGTCCTTGCGCCAGAAGATCAAGACCCTTTTTCGCGTCGGATAATGGAGGGGATCGAGGCGCACACTGTTCCCCTAAATGATGCAGAGGTGCGCCGGGCGCGGCGCGCCTATTTGGCCAATGTCAGCTATTTCGACAGTAAGCTGGGCGAGGTCGTGCGCACGCTGGATGAAACCGGTGTGCTGGATAACACCATCGTCATCGTCACGGCGGATCACGGTGACATGCTGGGCGAACGGGGCTTGTGGTACAAGATGAACTTCTTTGAACAATCCGCTCGCGTGCCTCTAATCATGGCCGGGCCAGAAGTGGTGCATGGCGTTGCTTCCAATTCCTGTTCTTTGGTCGACCTTCTGCCCACTTTAGTCGAAATTGCCGGTGGTACGCCTGCTATGTTTGGCGAACCGGTTGATGGGCGATCTTTGATGCCTTTGGCGCGTGGATCTGCTGATCCGGTGGATGAGGCTATCGGTGAATATTGCGCCGAGATGACACCCTATCCGGTGTGCATGATACGACGGGGTGGTCTGAAGTATATCCACTGCGACGCGGATCCGCCGCAATTGTATGACCTGGCCGTTGACCCGTTGGAGCAAAAAAACGTGGCTGACGACCCGCGCTATTCTGACCGTGCTATTGCCTTTGCCGCAGAAGTTGCCCTGCGTTGGGACAGCGAAAAGCTGCGCGCAGATATAATTACTACCCAGAAATCGCGGCGCGCACTGCACGCGGCGATGGAGGCTGGCGCGGGTGAATCGTGGGACTACAACCCACCGCGCCATGCTGCCCAGGAATACGTCCGCAACCATCTGGATTGGACGGAAGCCGCCGCGCGGTATCGCTTCCCGCCTGTATCGGAGACAGACTCATGATTTTGGATGGAAAAACGGCCCTAGTGACCGGCGGGCGTGGTGGTATTGGCCGGGCTATTGTCGCGCGATTTCGCCGCGAAGGGGCAAAGGTATATGCAGCGGATTTGACGCAAGAAGGATCCCTTGCTGTCCATGACGAAGACGGCAGTACTTTCATTAAGCTTGATGTGACGCAAGAAGCCGACGCAATCACCGCGATGGAACTGATTGCGGAGGAAGTCGGCACTCTGGATATTCTCGTGAATGCGGCCGGGATCGAGATCGAAAAATCCATTGAGGAAACAACCTTGGAAGAATGGAACCTTTCCTTTGCCGTAAATGCAACAGGGACGTTTCTAACCTCAAAATATGCGTTGCCCTTGATGCGTAAAGCTGCGTCAAACGGCACAAGTGCCAGCATCATCAACTTTGGTTCTTACGACGGTTTCATTGCTGATCCGGGATTGGCCGCCTATTGCGCAACAAAGGGAGCGGTGCACGCGCTGACCCGTGCGATGGCCTGCGATCATGGGCCCGAAGGCATCCGTGTTAATGCGATCTGCCCTGGCTATGTCGACACACCGATGCTGCAGAGCTTTTTCACCGGTGATGGCTCGGGTGGTGGTGGCAAGACCATTGACCAGCTTCAGCAGGCTGTGCGCGATGTGCATCCGATGCGAACCTATGGGACGCCCGAGGATATCGCCAATCTGGTCAACTGGCTGGCCAGCGATGAGGCGCGTTATGCTTCTGGACAGCTTTGGATACTTGATGGTGGGTTGAGCGCGCAGGTGCAGCAAATGAAATTGTAGAACAGGGTGATCAGTCGATGGCACGTTTGACAGGAAAAAGGGCGGTTGTGACCGGCGGTCGACAGGGGATCGGGCGCGGGATTCTTGATGCGTTCATGGCTGAAGGCGCAAGAGTTACCACCTGCGGGCGCGGGTCACGTCCCGACGATCTTCCGGAAGCGTGCTCATGGCAAACTGCGGATGTGTCCGATCCCGATCAAGTCGCTGCTCTTGCCAGCCGGGTGGGCGAGATAGATATTCTGGTGAATAATGCCGGAGTACAGGTTGAGAAGACTGTTGCTGACAGCACGGATGATGACTGGGAACTGGTGATCGGGGTCAATTGCCGGGGCGTGTTCAACACTTGTCGAGCGTTTCTTTCGCAAATGTCCAACGGCGCTTCGATCATAAATATCGGTTCAATCTCTGGTCGGGTCGCAGACCCGTCCATGGCGCTATACAACGCGTCAAAGGCTTTTGTGCACGGGCTGACCCGGTCCATCGCCGTTGACCATGGGCCGAGTGTTCGCTGCAATGCGATTTGCCCCGGCTGGATCGAAACCGGCATGTTGGAGGCTGGGTTTGACCTGTCGGATGATCCCGTAGCTGCCCGCAAAGATGCGCTCGAGCGTCATGCCACCCGCCGCTTTGGCAAACCTGCTGATATCGCCGCTATGGCCGTCTGGTTGGCGTCGGATGAAGCCGGTTTTGCAACGGGGCAGTTTTTTACAATCGACGGCGGCATGACCGCCGCCTCGCCGATCAACACAGGGCTTTTCTGATGTCGTATACTTCGCACACTGCGGTTCTGGGCGCGGGTGTGATTGGTGCCAGCTGGGCGGCACTTTTTCTGGCGTCAGGGCGGTCGGTCGCCGTTTTTGATCCTGCACATGAGGCAGAAAAGAGTGTGCTCACCTATATTGAAAATGCATGGCCGATCATGACGGAGTTGAGTCTGTGTGACCGCGGCGACCCCAGCAAGATCACCTTCCACCGATCGGCAGAAGAAGCCGTGGACGGAGCTGGCTTTGTGCAAGAGAACGTTCCCGAACGCCTACCGGTCAAACATGCGCTATACCAACAAATCGAATCTGCTTTGATGCCCCAAGCCATCACAGCCAGTTCAGCCTCGGGCCTGACATTGGGGCAGATGCAGGGCGGATGGCGCGACCCGGCGCGTTTCGTGCTCGGCCATCCGTTCAATCCACCACATCTGATACCGCTTGTTGAGGTGATGGGTAACGAACGTACCGCGCCCGGTGTCGTCGATGTGGCCGATGCATTTTATGAAGATGTCGGAAAAACAACAATCCGCGTTCGAAAGGAAGTTCCCGGTCATATCGCCAACAGGCTGCAAGCCGCTGTCTGGCGCGAGGCAATCCATCTTGTGCAATACGGCGTCGCCTCGGTAGGTGATGTTGATAAAGCGATATCGGCGGGGCCCGGGCTTCGCTGGGCGGCGATGGGGCCGACCACGCTTTTTGGTCTGGGTGCGGGTCCTGGCGGCCTGGCTGCTTTTTGCGATCACTTTGCGGATACGTTTAACGGCTGGTGGGATGATCTGGGAACGCCTCAATTAGACGCTAAAACTGCCGAAATGCTCGTCGATGGGCTTGATGAAGCGATCGGAAGCGCTTCTCTTGCTGACCTGAGCGCTCAACGCGATGCTATGATAGTGGCGCTGCAAAAGGCACTGCGCGTCAGACCGGACTGTTAGGCAGCAATTAATATTTCCTATCGAATTATTGCTGCATCGTCAGTGTTTACAGCCACTCTCCTGCTGATTTTGAATTGAGACGCATGAGACTCACCATAAATGGGGAGGTAGTTTTAGTCATCCACAACTTATTGCGGTTATCCACAACAAATAGCTTTACAGGTCGCCGGAAAGGCCGCACCATATCTGGTATGAGCGTGGGGAATAGCCCCCGCTCGTAGAGCAGGCACCTAGCGCTTGGGGCGCTGCCATGCCCCAAACGCTACAACAAAAAAGAGGTGGCGCAATGGCCTTGTCCGAGCAGTTTTTGCAAGAAGACCTTCACCCAATAGATATTGTTGAACATATCGCCGAACATCATGACTGGGATTTCGACCGTATCGCCGATGACCAGATCGCGATGGCGGTTGAGGGACAGTGGCGCACCTACTCGATCACTCTGGCCTGGTCGGCCTATGATGAAACCCTACGTCTGGTTTGCAGCTTTGAGATGGAGCCGCCGGAAGAAAAAGTCCCGGCCCTGTATCACATGCTGAATGACGTCAACGACCAATGTTGGGCTGGCGCGTTTACCTATTGGGACGAACCTAAACTGATGGTCTATCGTTACGGACTGGTTATGGCGGGCGGCCTTGGCCCAAGCCCAGAACAGATCGACACGCTTATCACCGCCGCAGTCCTGAGTTGCGAACGCTACTACCCGGCATTTCAATTGGTTGTCTGGGGTGATCGCGACCCACAAGATGCACTGCAAGTCGCCATTGCAGAGGCCTACGGGCGGGCGTAAACCTACCCTCGCGACGGTTTTGAACAACGCGGGGGCACACCATCATGGATATGTCATTTGTGGCCAAGAATGGCCTTGTATTGCTGGGTTGCGGCAAGATGGGCTCGGCCATGCTGCAGGGCTGGTTATCAGATGGGTTGCCATCAAAATCGGTCTGGGTGATTGACCCCAATCCCTCGGATTGGCTGAAATCAACCGGTGTCCAGATCAATGCAGCGTTGCCCGTCAAACCCGCGATCGTACTGATTGCAGTCAAGCCTCAGATGATGGGTGATGCATTGCCTGCGATTGCGGCGATGGGAAATGGCAAAACGCTGTTTGTCTCGGTAGCAGCCGGCACACCGATCGCGGCGTTCGAGGCTGCTTTGGGTGCCCAAAGCCCGATTGTTCGCGCAATGCCCAACACCCCCGCTGCCGTTGGACGTGGCATTACGGCAATAATTGGTAACAAACATACCAGTGCTGCGCAGATTGACTTGGCTCAAGGATTGTTGAGTGCTGTGGGGCAAGTGGTGCGACTGGAAGATGAAGGCCAGATGGATGCGGTGACCGGCGTCAGTGGTTCTGGTCCGGCCTATGTTTTCCACATGATTGAATGCATGGCCGCTGCCGGTGAGGTACAGGGATTAGCTCCGGAACTGGCGATGCAGCTGGCAAAGGCGACGGTTGCAGGCGCGGGCGCGTTGGCCGAGGCCGCTGAGGAAAAACCATCGCAACTGCGTGTGAATGTAACCAGCCCCAACGGAACCACACAGGCTGGGCTTGAGGTTCTGATGGATGAAACTAACGGCTTGCCATCACTGATGAAGTCGACGGTCAAAGCCGCAACTGATCGTTCGAAGGAATTGGCAGATGGCTGATGCGATTAGATTCGATGATTTCATGAAGGTCGATATCCGGGTGGGTCGCGTGGTCAAATCGGAACCTTACCCCGAGGCGCGCAAACCGGCGATCAAGATGTGGATCGACTTTGGGCCCGAAATTGGTGAAAAAAAGACATCGGCGCAGATCACGGCGCATTACACGCCAGAGGTATTAGTTGGTCGTCAGGTCGTTGCCGTCATTAACTTTCCACCCCGACAGATCGGCAGATTTATGTCCGAAGTGCTGGTCCTCGGTCTATCGGATAGCGATGGTGAAATTGTTCTGCTAGGCCCCGACAAAGACGTCCCTGTCGGAGAAAGAATGCATTGAGACGAATCCTTTTGACCCGGCCGATGCCGGAGCGTGTGGTCGAGGCGGCGCGCACCAATTTTGATGTAGAGATTCGCTATGATCCTGTGCCCATGAAAACAGGACAAATGCGCGCTGCACTAGCGCTTTATGATGGTGTAATGCCGACCCTGGGTGATATGTTCACCGCCGAGGTATTCGATGGTTTCGAAAATCCACGCTGCAAGATCCTGGCGAATTTCGGTGTCGGCTACAATCACATTGATGCCAAGGCCGCCCGCGCTGTCGGGGTTTCGATCACCAACACACCCGGTGCGGTGACCAATGCTACTGCGGATATTGCTCTGACACTGATGTTGATGTCGGCACGGCGGGCAGGTGAAGGAGAACGTTTGGTACGCGCTGGAGCATGGGAGGGATGGACACCCACCCAGATGCTGGGCCTGCACATGACTGGTAAAACTGTCGGAATTATTGGTATGGGCCGGATCGGGCAGGCTGTGGCGCGGCGATGCCATTATGGGTTTGACATGAAAGTTCTCTACGCCAACCGCAGCGAGAAAAATCTGGAGTTTCCTGCAAGACATCTGCATATGCTCGAAGTATTGGCAGGCGCTGATTTTGTAGTGCTCTGCGTTCCGGCGACATCAGAGACGCACCATTTGATGAACGCGGAAACAATCAGTCAGATGGCGCCGCATGCGCGCCTTATCAACGTCGCCCGCGGTGATGTGGTTGATGAGCCGGCGTTGATCGCAGCTTTGCAACGTGGTCAGATCGGTGGTGCGGGTTTGGATGTCTATGAACATGAACCCGAAATACCTGAAGAGATGATGGCGTTGGAAAACGTTGTGCTGCTGCCGCATCTTGGTACGGCGGCTCTGCAAGTGCGGGAGGCTATGGGGTTGATGGCGGTGGAAAATCTGCGTGCGTTTCTTGCGGGCGATACACCTCCGAATCTGGTGAATTGATCATTTAGGTTCTGGAAAAAGCCTTGGCTCAGCGCCTCTCACCAACCCCTTGCTGCGCTATCCGAGGTTTTCCGCGAATTTCCGCCTCGTCACGCTTGACCTTGAGGCAGCTATTGGATGATCTTGGGTGATCCGCCTGAGAGGCCCGATACATGCATACACCCGCCATTACCGGCACCGGCGTCTTTACGCCTGACCAGATTATCAGCAATGACGAATTGGTTGAGGCGTTCAATGCCTATGCAAAAAGGTTCAACACCGAGCACGCCGAAGCGATCGCAACCGGAGAAATTACAGCAAAAGAACCGTCTTCTTCGGAGTTCATCGTCAATGCCTCAGGTATCCATCAACGTTATGTGCTCGATAAGACAGGTATTCTTGACCCCGATGTGATGCATCCTCATTTGCCGCCACGCAGCAATGATGATCCCTCACTGATGGCGGAAATGGCGCTTGACGCCAGTGCAAAGGCGCTTGTCCAAGCGGGGCGTGACGCTGCAGAGGTTGATTTGGTGATCTGTGCCGCCAGCAATCATGAACGTGCCTATCCGGCGATTGCAGTCGAAATCCAGCAGCTGCTGGGTGCGGGCGGTTTTGCATTTGACATGAATGTGGCGTGTTCTTCAGCCACGTTCGGGATACAGGCTGCTGCTGACATGATCCGCGCAGGTTCGGTGCGGTGCGCGTTGGTGGTGAACCCTGAAATTTGTTCGGCGCATTTGGAATGGCGCGACCGTGATTGTCATTTTATCTTTGGTGATGTCTGTACGGCGTCCGTATTAGAACGCGCCGAAGATGCACCGGGTGTGCATTTCCTGGTCCGCTCAACTCGTTGCGCCACGCAATTTTCCAACAATATCCGTAACAACAATGGCTACTTGCGCAGAACCCGCGACGGACATATGGGCGACCGACGGGATATGCTTTTTGTGCAGGAAGGCCGCAAAGTTTTTAAAGAGGTGCTGCCATTGGTTTCAAAACACATCGCGGATCACATGGCCGCAGAAGGTGTTGAGGCCAAGCAGTTGAAACGTCTTTGGTTGCATCAGGCCAACAAGGCTATGAATGATTTCATTGGCCGCAAGGTGATGGGCCGTGTGCCCGAACCGCAAGAACAGCCCAATATCCTGCAAGACTATGCCAATACGTCTTCTGCGGGGTCGATCATCGCATTTTCAAAATACTCCGATGACCTGAAAGCAGGGGATACGGGTTTGATCTGCTCGTTTGGCGCAGGCTACTCGGTGGGCTCAGTCTTGGTTGAACGTGCTTGATAACAAGACTGACTTGGCAAAAAGTCCGGGTGAGGCCGTTATTGAAAGACTGATGTCGTCATCTGGAAGCACGCTTCCGGGGATGGAATGCGACGGCACCATTCATGCCTGCAATCGAAAGTTTGGGGAAAGGACATTCCCAAACTGTTCCGGCCTCACCCTCATGCCCGCTCTTGGGGAAGTCGGGCATCCGTTATCCCGGAAAACCTTGGGATTGCTTTACAAATGACATTTCGGGATAAAGCGTTTAATGGGAAAACGTCTAAGGCTTTCCCCGGTTCAATTCCGGGTGTGCCGCTTTGGGGATGAGTGAATGTCAAAAATCGGAAGCTATCTTAAGAAACACACCGAGGCGCTGGTCAAGGATGTGGGGATCGAGCCGGCCTGCGAGTTGACGGGCAAGTCCAAAGCCACGCTTGGCCGATATTATTCCGACCATGATGAACACGCCGATCGGTTTATGCCCATCGACGCTGTGGCTGCATTGGAAGAGGCGTCTTCGTACCCGCATGTAACGAGCGCGCTGGCAGAGCTAAAAAACATTCACCTGTCTTTTGACGAACGCCGCAAGAACGATGACGACAAAGGCGGGGTGAATTCCGATGTGATTGCGCTTAGCCAACGGTTCGCGATGCTGATGGCCGAGTACCAGCAATCAATAGATGACGGCGTCATTACCGTTAACGAGGCCAAGCGGCTGCTCAAGGAAACGACAATGCTGCAACAGGTGCTGATCGACATGAAGCTGCATCTGGAGGATGAAAGCGTCTGACGCAAAGGCGTTTGCGACAATAGCTTGTCGGTGTTGATTCGAAGTCTTGGCCTTGTCGCGGAATTCGTGCAGGAGTTGACTTTCTCATGCCTCACCGGTTCGGGTGAGCGAGCACTCAATTAAGAGCAATCAAAGGACCATCAATGATGAGCGATATTATCCGTCACGGTACTAAACAACGCATGAGCTCTGCCGTTCGTCACGGCGATGTGATCTATCTGGCCGGTCAGGTTGGCAATGCCGAAGATGGCGTGGCGGATCAGACCCGCACTTGCCTTGAAAAAATCGAAACGCTGCTGGCCGCAATGGATTCGGACAAGACCCGCATTTTGCAGACCACCATCTGGTTGGCCGATATGGCTGACTTTGCCACAATGAACGAAGTCTGGGACGCTTGGGTACCTGAAGGACACGCACCAGCTCGCGCGTGCGGTGAATCTAAGCTTGCCAGAAAAGAACTAAAGGTTGAAATACTGGTGATTGCCGCAGCTCAACCGCGCGATCTGGAACGCGGACGCTGATCTCTTCCAAAAAGCACTGAACCAAGGTTGAGCGCCGAAATTGATGTCTGTTCGCACGGATGGACGCCGTTTGATGGTTGCGCTATCAGGCGGGCAGGAAAATACTTGAAAGGCGCGCCCATGTCTGGCCACGGCACCCCGATCCCGATGACTTCTGCCAAATGCGGACCCTTGAAAGGCATTGCGGATGTACCCGGAGACAAGTCGATCTCGCATCGTTCGCTGATTCTGGGGGCGATGTCGGTGGGAGAGACCCGCATCACTGGCCTATTGGAAGGCGAGGACGTACTGGACACAGCCAAGGCCATGCGGGCTTTCGGGGCCGAAGTGACGGACCACGGCGGTGGCGAATACTCGGTTTTTGGAGTTGGCGTCGGCGGTTTTGCTGAACCCGATCAAGTAATTGATTGCGGTAACTCTGGCACTGGTGTGCGCCTGATCATGGGCGCAATGGCCACAGCGCCGATTACCGTCACCTTTACCGGAGACGCATCCCTCAACGGTCGTCCTATGGGGCGTGTGACCGACCCGTTGGCGCTTTTTGGTGCCCAATCGGTGGGGCGTTCGGGCGGGCGGTTGCCAATGACCATAACCGGGGCTGCCCATCCCGTGCCCGTACACTATATCGTGCCGGTACCATCCGCGCAGGTGAAATCTGCTGTCTTGTTGGCGGGCCTTAACGCACCTGGCAAAACCGTTGTGGTGGAAAAGGAAGCGACCCGCGACCATACCGAGCGCATGCTGGCCGGATTTGGTGCCGAAATCACTACGGAAGAAACGGATGAAGGTCGCGTTATCACCCTGACAGGTCAGCCCGAACTGACGCCACAGACCATAGCAGTGCCGCGCGATCCTAGCTCGGCTGCCTTTCCCGTATGCGCCGCAATCATTACTCCGGGCTCTGATGTGCTTGTACCGGGTATCGGGCTTAACCCGACGCGCGCAGGGTTGTTCACGATGCTGCGCGAAATGGGCGCGGACCTTACCTATGAAAATGAACGCACCGAAGGCGGCGAGCCTGTTGCAGACCTTCGCGCGCGGTTTTCGCCTGATCTGATAGGCATCGAAATACCACCGGATCGCGCGGCAAGCATGATCGACGAATATCCCGTATTGTCGGTGGTTGCTTCCTTCGCTGAAGGTGAAACGGTAATGCGTGGCGTGAAGGAGTTGCGGGTCAAGGAAAGTGACAGAATTGATGCTATGGCTACCGGCCTGCGCGCGAACGGCGTCACCGTCGAAGATGGCCCTGACTGGTGGACAGTCACTGGCTTAGGGCACGGTAACGTACCGGGCGGGGCCACCTGCACCAGTCATCTGGATCACCGGATCGCAATGTCTTTCATGGTGATGGGTATGGCCAGCGAGAAACCTGTAAGCGTCGATGATGGTAGCCCAATCGCTACGTCCTTTCCGATTTTCGAACCATTGATGGCCGCGCTTGGTGCTCAGATCAGGCGAGATAACCACTGACGGTTCGAGGGGCTGACAGGTCGGAATTCGGCCAGTTCTGATGAACCGCCCCCGTTAGGCTCAACCCAGCACGAAGGGAGAGTTTCAATGCAGGGAAGTTGCGAATGCGGTGCGGTCCGCTACGAAGTTTCCGGTTCTTTGCGTCCAGTTGTCGGTTGCCATTGTTCGCAATGTCGCAAGACTTCAGGCCATTATGTGGCCGCTACTCAAGCTGAAGCCAGCGATTTTACCTTGATCCGGGATGAAGGCCTTAGATGGTACCGTTCATCGCTGACCGCGCAACGAGGTTTCTGCAATATTTGTGGCAGTTCGCTTTTCTGGCAAGAGAATGAGACAAGCCACATCTCGATCATGGCTGGTACGCTTGATGGCGCTACCGATCTGCGGATGGACCGCCATATCCACGCCGAGGCCAAAGGTGATTACTACGACCTTCCAATCGGAGAACTTGTCGATCAATCGACATTGAAATTCGGTTAGAAAACAGGCCTTATATGTGGATAATATTGATTGGAATGAGTGGGTAGACTAAATGACATCTCCCGATATCATCGTGATTGGTGGCGGTATCGCAGGCATCAGCGCTGCGGCAATGATGTCTGAAGATGCCGAGGTGCTGGTCCTCGAACGCGAGCCGCAAACCGGTTATCATTCCACGGGTCGTTCTGCGGCCACCTTCATTCGCAATTACGGCAATGCCACGTTACGTGCGCTCAACGCTGCGTCCGAACCGGTTCTCGCGCAGCCAGACGGCATCGCGGAAAGTTCGCTCTTGTCGCCGCGCGGCGAATTATTGGTGGCTAACGAAGAGGAACTTGACGCCCTCAAAGCCTATGCTGCTGGGGGCAGCGGTATCGACCACATCACAGCGGATGAAGCTGTTCAACTGGTTCCGATCTTGAAGCGTGATCGGCTTGTGGCGGGGCTATATGAGGAAAGCGCACAGGACATCGACGTAGATCGCCTGTTGCAAGGATATATCCGTTTACTGCGTAGCCGGGGTGGGCAAATCGTGACCAATTCCGAGGTCGTGGCGATCATCCGGGAAGGTAATGACTGGCGGGTCGAGACCAAAGGTTTGTCGGTCACCGCGCCGGTTGTTGTCAATGCGGCCGGAGCCTGGGCCGATATCATCGCAAACATGGCAGGGGTGCAGAAGATCGGTCTGCAACCTTTTCGGCGCTCCGCCGTTTTGATGGCGGTGCCGAGTGATATTTCCGGCGCTGAAAAATGGCCGCTGATCGCCTCGGCGGAAGAGACTTGGTATGCCAAGCCCGATGCGGGAAAATTGTTGATTTCACCGGCGGATGAAGATCCGGTTGATCCGCATGACGTTTGGCCCGACGACATGGTTTTGGCCGAAGGTTTGCACCGGTTCGAAGAAGCCACGAATTTTCCGATCACCCGTCCTACTCATAGTTGGGCAGGTCTTCGCAGCTTTACGTCAGATCGAACGCCGGTTGCTGGGTTTGCGCCCGATGCTCCAGGATTTTTCTGGCTGGCTGGGCAAGGGGGATACGGCGTCCAGACCTCGCCAGCATTAGCCGCGCTGACCCATGCTTTGTGCTGCGGGAAGAGTCCAGCGCTTGCAACGGAGGTTGTAACTGCCATCAGCCCCGCGCGCTTTGCCTTGGGTTGAGTGTGGCATGCCTGAACTTGAGCCCCCGGCCACGATCCACTAGGCATGTACCTTCAAAAGGGGGCGCAATATGTCATTCACCATTGCGATTGATGGACCGGCAGCTGCAGGCAAGGGCACGATTTCCCGCGCGGTGGCCAAGCATTTTGGATTTGCGCAACTGGATACTGGTCTGCTTTATCGCGCTACCGGGCGGCGGACGTTGGACGGGACCGATCCGGTAGAAGCTGCATATAACCTTACCCCCGAGGATTTGAATGCCGATGATCTACGCTCGCCCGAAGTAGCCCAGGCTGCCAGCCGGGTTGCGGCTTTGCCAGATGTCCGCCAGGCGTTGCTTGATTTCCAGCGCGCTTTTGCCACTCGCGATGGTGGTGCGGTACTGGATGGGCGCGATATCGGCACCGTGATCTGCCCGGACGCGCAGGTGAAATTGTTCGTGACGGCCACGGATGACGTGCGCGCCAGGCGCCGCCACAAAGAGCTGGTCGAAAAGGGACATGACGTCTCGTATGATGAGGTTATGGCCGATCTTCAGGCTCGTGATGCCCGCGACAGTGCCCGTACCACGGCGCCCTTGAAACCAGCCGATGACGCCACACGGCTTGATACATCGGAGATGACCATAGCCATCGCAATCGAGGCCGCGATCAGTATTGTGCAGAAGCGATTGGCCGAGGTTTAATAGCGCGATCATACTGCCCTTGGCATGAGGGTCTCTGGCGCTCGTTTTGGAAGGCTGAGCATTCGGAAAAACCCTGTAACTGACTATGCGCCTAGCCTTGCTCAATAAGCTGAAAGCGCCCGGCCAGTCACGGGGACTTGGTAACAGCGCCTCAATCTAACCTTTGTAGATTTCGCTTTCCGCCCCCAGATACCCATTCCAGGCAAACCAATAAGCGATATGCCCCGGTACTCGCGGCAAAGTGCGTCCATCTGGTGCAACCAATGCCTCTTCTGTGATCTGCCAACGAGTGCCATCATTGGACAACAAACCACCCTTGTCGGCTGATTTGAAGGTCAGCGCGTTGCGTTCGAACGCGCGTACGCTGCGGGTCTTTTCATCGCCAACCAAGACCAGCTTCTTATCTCGCATGGCATCGTTGATCACCTTGCGCTTGCGAAACGCCTTCAGCGGCCAGGCCTTGGCCCCGCCAAACTCACGAATGCCAAAGACGTAATCCTTTTGCCGATGCTGTCGCTGATCGACATTGGTCGGAAACATAAGGTCTTTCGACGCAAAATAATCGCGATAGACTACGCCCGAGCCGTAGTCGCGCCGATGCCCGGTTTGCATTGACAAGATGCGGGTCTGCGGGTTGTCGCGTTTCCAATTCTCCCACGTCGTGATTACGACTGGACGCTGTTTAAGCTTGATCCCGCTGTTTACGAGGCGCCCGGAGACCGGCTTACCGGTGAACTGGTTCCACAACGAATGGGTCGCCCGGTCAAACATCAGTTTGTTCGAACGATAGAGGAATCCGGAAGAGCCGAAGATCAAAGGTTTTGTTCGTCCACGGACCTTGGTCTCGAACAGAATGCCCGACCCGCATAAAGTGCAGTACGCGAGCGCGACCGGTATGCCACCGATCACCTCATTGAACATCTCGTGCCAACCCATGATCCTGAGCGGATATGCACGGGTGTCACCATTGATCGACACCCCAAACACCAGATCACCTTTGCGCATATAACTGGCCTCGGACGCGGTAATCAGACGGGGGTTGTCCAGCGACGGAATGCCGTCCTTACGCACACCACCCCAAGTAATTTCCTCAAGTCGGATTTTCATCTTGTCACGACGCAGGTGGCGGGGTTTGAGAAAGACATCGAAATTGGGGTCGATCTCGAGGTAGATTTCACGTTTGAGCGCGATCAGCGACGGCTGATGCGGAACGATCTGTGGGTTGGCCTCTTGCCAGAGCATCCAGTCGAACCAGTTGTTGCCCGCGCCGGTGCCGGTGATAGCTGTCAGTGTCTCGACGAAGTGAGTCGATGGAAGTTGCGAAAATCGCATCGCCATGATCAGACCGGACGCAAGATCGGGGCTACCTCGCTCGCGGATTTTATCCAGCGCAGCGATCGCATTTTCGGGTGGTCCGACCAACGTTGTCCGCAACAGATCAAATTCCGTTATATCATCCTGTGCCCCTAATGGCGACGAAACAGCGCCAAGCGCTGCTGAGCTTGCAATAAAGCGGCGACGGGAAAGCGACATGAAGATCCTCCGATTGGCATCTGACCGGAAAATGGGTGCTTTGTGGATCACATGCATTAAACGAGTTGGTGAGCGGAATGTCGCAAATTGAAACAGGCGGGGCCACGTCTTGCAGCCCCGCCCAACGGGATCAGGTATCCGCCAGTTCTTCAACCGACTTGTGTTCGATCTTTTCCCAGTTCTGGTCCGCCGTTGCCTTGGTGCCAGCAACATCTTCCATGAAGAGTTCGCGTGTCTTGGCGTTCAAGAACAAAAACAGTTTGCCGTCGTGGACCAGAAACTGATCTGGGTCGCCGTCGAATTTCTGACCAACCGATACACCGTAGGAACAGAAACCACCGTGCTGCGGTGTGTATTTTACTGGGTTAGCCTTGAACGCTTCCATGTTTTCGGCGCTTGCAAAGTAATAGCTAGCCCCGTCATGGGTCAGCGCGTGGTTCGCTGAACCGTCTACGACTTTCGCATCATTCAGCAGAGCAACCGGGTCTGCACCATGTACGGCCAGAGGGGCGCCAGCCGCAGAAATGCCGTTGCTGACATTGATCTCGTCAGCCGCAAATGCGGGCCCTGAAATCAGGGGAAGCGTAGCGATGATGCTAGTAATCAACAGATTTTTCATTTTCGGTCCTTTCAGGTTTCGGGTCCGTCGTTGATGACGCGACAGAAAGGAATTTGATGCATTGCTTCGAAATTTGAATGCTGAATTTTTCATCAAAACATGCAAATCGTTCTGATTTTGTGAATGAATAGGAAAATTCAACGACAATTCACTTCTACGCGTTCCGATTTACCTGAATGCTACGGCAGCAGGTTTTCCGTTCGATCCAAGTCAGGGTGGTGCATTTGCAGTCGGATCCTGCCCCATCTAAGGCTTGATTGTCCCGCATCCACCCGCTATACGCGCGCCTGTCTACAAGGTGGAAACCGCCGCAGAGCATCGAGACGGGCAGGGTCGGGCACAAGCCGGCCCTCTTTGTTTTGCGGAAAGTGACGGTCCGCCTGACCAATGAAACCCTCAAGACCGGCGGAGACAACCGCGCGGCCCGAAACACGAAACGTTAGGATTGAAACGCCACATGGCTCAAAACGCATCGATGGAGGAATTCGAAGCCCTCCTCAACGAAAGCTTCGAAATGGACACACCCGAAGAAGGGTCTGTTGTCAAAGGTAAAGTCATCGCAATTGAAGCGGGGCAAGCCATCATCGACGTAGGCTACAAGATGGAAGGCCGCGTCGAACTTAAAGAATTCGCAAATCCCGGTGAAGCCCCCGAAATCGCCGTCGGCGATGAGGTTGAGGTGTTCCTGCGCTCGGCTGAAAACGCCCGTGGCGAGGCCGTCATCTCGCGCGAGATGGCACGCCGCGAGGAAGCTTGGGATCGTCTGGAAAAAGCCTATGCCGACGACGAGCGTGTAGAAGGCGCGATCTTTGGCCGTGTCAAAGGCGGCTTCACTGTCGATTTGGGCGGTGCTGTGGCCTTCCTGCCCGGCTCACAGGTTGATGTGCGTCCCGTGCGCGACGCGGGCCCGCTGATGGGTCTGAAGCAACCATTCCAGGTCCTGAAAATGGATCGTCGCCGGGGCAACATCGTTGTGTCGCGCCGCGCCATCCTGGAAGAAAGCCGTGCCGAACAGCGCGCCGAAGTCATTGGCAACCTGACCGAGGGTCAGAATGTCGAGGGTGTGGTCAAGAACATCACCGAATACGGTGCGTTCGTTGATCTGGGCGGTGTCGACGGTCTGCTGCACGTCACCGACATGGCCTGGCGCCGCGTCAACCACCCGTCGGAAATCTTGTCGATCGGCGAGACCGTGAATGTTCAGGTCATCAAGATCAACAAGGAAACCCACCGTATTTCGCTGGGTATGAAGCAACTGCAAGACGATCCTTGGGATCTGGTTGCTGCCAAATACCCGCTGGAATCGACCCATACCGGCCGTGTCACCAACATTACCGATTACGGCGCTTTTGTTGAGCTGGAGCCGGGTGTTGAAGGGTTGGTTCACGTCAGCGAGATGTCCTGGACCAAGAAGAACGTGCATCCTGGCAAGATCGTTTCGACCAGCCAGGAAGTTGAAGTCATGGTTCTGGAAATCGACGGTGCAAAACGTCGCGTGTCCCTGGGTCTCAAGCAGACCATGCGCAATCCGTGGGAAGTTTTTGCCGAGCAGTTCCCTGAGGGCACCGAGGTTGAAGGTGAAGTCAAGAACATCACCGAATTCGGTCTCTTCATCGGTCTTGAAGGCGAGATCGACGGCATGGTTCACCTTAGCGACATCTCGTGGGACGAACGTGGCGAGGATGCGATCCAGAACTTCCGCAAAGGCGATATGGTTCAGGCCGTTGTGTCCGAAGTTGACACCGAGAAAGAGCGTATCTCGTTGTCGATCAAGGCGCTTGGCGGCGACAAGTTCGCCGAAGCCGTTGGTGGCGTGAAGCGCGGATCGATCATCACGGTCGAGGTCACCTCGATCGAGGATGGCGGCATCGAAGTCGAGTACGAAGGTATGAAATCGTTCATCCGCCGTTCGGATCTGTCGCGTGATCGCGCAGAACAGCGCCCGGATCGCTTCAGCGTTGGCAACAAGGTTGACGTGCGTGTGACCAATGTCGACAGCAAGACCCGTCGTCTGGGTCTGTCGATCAAGGCACGCGAGATCGCCGAAGAAAAAGAAGCCGTTGAACAATATGGCAGCTCGGATTCAGGGGCGTCGCTGGGCGATATCCTGGGTGCAGCGTTGAAAGGCGACGAATAAGTCAGACCTTCGTTTCTGGAAATCTGATCAGGCCCCGCTTTTATCAGCGGGGCCTTTTCTTTGCCTTGGTTGTCTCAATAGAAAAGCGCTTCCGCGCAGGCTTGACCTCTTGTCCGGCGCTTTCGGTGCCTATCTCGGCAAAAGCTGCCAATGTGAGATAAACAACCTGTGCCCTAATTAGGTTCGCCACCCTGCAATTCAGTGGTGTGCGGTCGACGCGCTATACCTTGGTCTTTTGGTTTGCGAATCAAAGTAGGCACAGAAGTGTAGAATCGGCGCAGTTGGGTGCCGATGCGACCCGCCCGTTTGTCTCAGAAGTAAGATTTTCGCGCATGATGGCGAATTTATGGGCAAAATCATGCTGTTCACCTATTGCTAGGCTCTTCTTTTTTTCGCGATTTTATCTATAGTTACTGCGTTGCCAGTCGACCAAAACAAAAAATCGCTCGGGGGAGGGTGCCGATGATCCGATCGGAATTGATTCAGAAAATTGCCGATGAGAACCCGCATTTATATCAGCGGGACGTGGAACGTATCGTCAACACGATCTTCAACGAAATCACAGACGCGATGGCCAAGGGCAACCGTGTCGAACTGCGTGGCTTTGGCGCGTTTTCGGTGAAAAAGCGGGATGCTCGAACAGGTCGAAATCCGCGCACGGGTGAGTCGGTTCAAGTTGAAGAAAAGCACGTTCCATTCTTTAAGACGGGCAAGTTGCTCCGGGACCGCTTGAACGGGAAGTAAACCCATGCGCTACATTCGCTATGCCTCGATTGCCATCTTCGCGGTGGCCCTGATTTTGATCGCGTTGGCCAATCGCGGCATGGTTACAGTTAAGGTTTTACCAAACGAACTGGCGTCGCTAGCGGCGCTGAACCCCAGCTATGACGTGCCACTGTTCATTGTTATTTTCTGCGGCATTCTTGCGGGACTTATCGTTGGATTTATCTGGGAATGGATTCGTGAGGCCAAGGAACGAATGGCCGCTGCCAAGCAGGCACGTGAGATGCAGCAGATGCGTGCAGAGATTCGGCGCTTGAAAGGTGAAAAGCATCAGGGCAAGGATGAAGTCTTGGCTCTCTTGGAAGAGGCCAGCTGAGGCGCGTCTTATGCCAGAGGATATCCGGGTCAAGATTTGCGGGCTGAAACGGCCTGAAGATGTTGCCGCGTCCGTTAACGCGTGTGCCTCCTATTTGGGCTTTAATTTCTTTCCGAAATCACCGCGCTATCTTGAGATACCAGATGCCGCTGCCTTGGCTGTCGATGTGCCTGAAGGCGTAGCGAAGGTCGCACTGACGGTCGATGCTGATGATGCTTTGCTTGATGCGCTGACGGGACAGGTGCCGATTGACATTTTGCAACTGCATGGCAGTGAAACGCCTGAGCGGGTCTTGGCAGTGAAGTCGCGCTATGGCGTGCCGGTGATGAAAGTAGTTGGCGTCGCGACCAAGGATGATCTGCCCCTTCTGGATGCACATTCCCGCGTGGCTGACCAGCTATTGGTGGATGCCAAACCGCCCCCCGATGCTGACCGGCCCGGGGGCAATGCGGTAGCCTTTGATTGGAACTTGATTGCCAGCCGACGCTGGTCTGTACCATGGATGCTGGCCGGTGGTTTGACGTCGGAAAACGTGGCTGAGGGGATCGCACTGACCGGCGCCAAGCAGGTCGACGTAGCCTCGGGTGTGGAAAAAGCGCCTGGGATCAAAGATGCAAAGATGATTGCTGACTTTATTGCGGCTGCTCGGAAATGATCAGGTTTCGCGAGGCGACACGGGACGATGTTCCCGCAGTGATTGCTCTGCTGGTTGACGATGTGTTGGGCCAGTCCCGTGAAGATGCTGATATCAGCCCATATCTGGCCGCTTTTGGTGCCATGCAGGCTGAGGGTGGAAACCAATTGATTGTGGGAGAGACTGAAAACAAAACCGTTGTCGCCACCTATCAGTTGACCTTTATCAGTGGGTTGTCGCTGCGCGCGGCGCGACGGGCGCAGGTTGAAAGCGTGCGCGTGGCCAGCCATCTGCGCGGACAGGGCATCGGTGAAGCAATGTTCATCGATGCTGATGCCCGCGCCCGTGTAGCTGGATGCAGTCTAATGCAGCTAACCATGAATGCCACCCGTATCGACAGTCACAGGTTCTACGAGCGTCTCGGTTTTCAACCGACCCATACGGGTTTCAAGCGTGTGCTCGATTAGTTGACAGAAAGCTGGGCACTGCCGATGCTGTAGGTTTGGGGGTCGGGGTCAAAATGGCAGCACATACCGAAGAATTGGACGATGTCTATGGCGCGAAATCGCCCGAAGAAACGCGGGCGATCTATAACCAGTGGGCAGACAGCTATGACGCTGACAATCTTTCGCGCGGGTTCCGATTACCTTCTCTGGCTGCCGGAATGCTTGCACGGTTCCTTGGCCAAACCAACGGACCCATATTGGATGCCGGCTGTGGTACCGGGCTGGTCAGTGAGGCGCTGAAATTGATGGGCTATGGCCCAATCACTGGCTGCGATTTGTCGCCCGATATGTTGGCTGCCGCACGCAAGACCGGCGCCTATTCCGAATTGCACGAGGTTGATATGGGGCAACCTATGCCCTTTCCAAAAGGAGCCTTCACGGGTTTTGTTTGCGTGGGATCTTTTGGACCCGGTCACGCGCCACCGGTTAGCCTGGAACATTTAGCGCATGTCACACGGCCTCGCGGTTATGGCGTATTCAACCTGATCGAGGCGACCTATCAGGAGCAGGGTTTCCCCGCGATTATGGAAGGACTGAGCAAATCGGGCAGATGGCAGATTGTACAGACCTCAGAGCCGTTCTTGCCGTTTCTTTTGGGAGAGCCGGACCTCTGGTCGCGACTCTACGTGGTGCGGATGAACTAAGCCCTAGCCTGCCCATTCAGCGCAGGCTTCTTCCGGAAAAATAGTGTTTGGCACCCAACCACCTGCTTTCAGCCCGGTGAAATCATGATCATGGGTTGTCACATAGCTCCAATCTCCAACGGTCAGATAGGAGAACATGATAAAATCACCCATCTCAACCTGGCCGATTGCGTGGGCCGCATCATCATGACCCACGCGCAGGGCCGCACCTTCACCGAGCCAACCGAGGCAGGCAGATTCAAACGGGCCGCGCATCGGCAAATCGCGTAGTTGCCGCCGGATCGAAATATCGTCAATCTCAAGTGTGGTGCGTGAGGTGTCGATCGTGCAACCGTTTGATGCCTCGAACCGCTTGATTGCTTCGACTTGGAACTTGACGTCGGGCGAGAGCGTAATGTCGCTACCGGTGCAATCAGAGTTGTCAAAGAGAGCTTTCCCCAACGGAGAGCCAAAGCAATAGCCCGCCCGGTCCATCAGAAGGTTACGCGTGAACCATGCGTCCTCGCAGGCGTCCTGAGCCGCTGCAGAGGTGGCAAGTAGCAATACCGGAATGGACCAATGTCTCATGGTGCAAACCTTGCCGGATTGCCGCCCGGAAATCCAGTTTTGCCACCCTTTTCACTGGAAAATCCTGCCCGCGCGCCATATTCAAGAGCGAGAGTCCAGCCAAGCCATGCGAAAGGCGCATCTGATGAACGATCTATTCAACACTTTCATGAACGGTCCTGACGAGAAAGGTCGTTTTGGTGATTTTGGCGGCCGGTTTGTATCGGAAACGCTGATGCCGCTCATTCTTGAGTTGGAAGCGCAGTATGAGAATGCCAAGACCGATGAAAGTTTTTGGGCTGAGATGCATGACCTGTGGACCCATTATGTCGGTCGACCCTCACCGTTATATTACGCTGATCGGCTGACCAGTCATCTGGGTGGGGCCAAGATTTACCTCAAGCGGGATGAGCTGAACCACACCGGCGCCCACAAGATCAATAACGTACTGGGTCAGATCATTCTGGCGCGGCGTATGGGTAAGACCCGGATCATCGCTGAAACCGGCGCAGGCCAACACGGTGTCGCCACCGCCACCGTCTGTGCCAAGTTTGGGCTGAAATGTGTGGTTTATATGGGTGCGCATGATGTCGAACGGCAAAAACCCAACGTATTCCGCATGCGGCTTTTGGGGGCTGAGGTGATTCCAGTTACCTCCGGTCGGGGCACGCTTAAGGACGCGATGAACGACGCGTTGCGCGACTGGGTGACCAATGTGCGTGATACGTTCTATTGCATCGGGACTGTTGCGGGACCGCATCCTTACCCGGCGATGGTACGTGATTTTCAGGCTATCATCGGGAAAGAAGCCAAAGAACAGATGATGGCCGCCGAAGGGCGTCTGCCCGACACTATCATTGCTGCGATTGGCGGTGGTTCGAATGCGATGGGTCTTTTCTTCCCCTTCTTGGACGACAAAGACGTTCAGATTATCGGTGTCGAAGCGGGCGGCAAGGGTGTAAATGCCAAGATGGAACATTGCGCCTCGCTCACCGGCGGTCGCCCGGGCGTTCTGCATGGCAACCGTACCTATTTGTTGCAGGACGATGACGGTCAGATTTTGGAAGGGTATTCGATCTCAGCCGGGCTCGATTATCCGGGGATCGGGCCGGAACACAGCTGGCTGCACGAAATTGGCCGCGCCAAGTATGTTTCCATCACCGACAAGGAAGCGCTTGAGGCGTTTCAGCTTTGTTGCTTGCAGGAAGGGATCATCCCGGCGCTAGAGCCCAGTCATGCGCTGGCCCATGTGATGAAAATTGCGCCCGGATTGCCCGCCGATCACCTGATCTGCATGAATATGTGTGGACGCGGTGACAAGGATATTTTCACCGTTGCAAAACACCTGGGTTTTGAAATGGAAGAGGCGGATTAAGCCCGCATCTGGCGCGCCCCCGCCCATTCGCTCTAGCTGCAGGGAACGCAAAACAAGGGCAGGCGATATCGCCGAGAAGTCGGAGAGCCTTTTTGCATTTGCGCGTCGCAAGGTGTGCCCTTGGAGCACATTGCAAAGATAGCGACCATTCAGCGTGCTTTCCCAACTTAGCGCGATGCAAGCAGTTATCACCGCCGCTGTTCACGCGCCCAGTCAATAGAGGTACCCTAGCATGTGGAAATGAAATCTCAGCCCTGTCGTAGTTTACGACGGGGCTGAGGCTAATGCTATCTGCCTGCCGGAAGTATCAAGCGAAACCTTTTCGCTTTTGAACATCCCCTAAAAAAGAACGCCCGGCCCGGGAAATAGGCCTCGGACCGGGCATTCGCTGCATATATCCGGAAACTCGTACTAATCCAGGTCAGGCAGATTGCGACGATTGATCTCGCGGCGCTGCGCAACCATTACCTTGTAAATTGCCTCGTCAACGGCATCTTCGATACCGGGTTTCGGCTCGCCTTCGATCTCACGCAAACCAAACGTAAGCACCGCAGACGATTGCGGTTCATCAAACATATTACTCATCACACTTAAACTCCTGTCAGGATTTCCCACCAACTCCCAACGAAAGCCGTCCTTTCACCAATTCCCCCGGCAACACACGCCGTTTTACTTGTCTGGCCTTACACGCGACCAGTCATCAGAAGGGGACATACGCTGCCAGGCTACGGCCCTGCACGGTTTTTGACCCTCAAAAGGGCCAAGAACCGATGCGCAGAAATTGCGGACAGAAAGCATGTGCAATATCAACAACTTCATACTCGTACACGTACTCTCACTCGTTCACACTTGCGGAACATAAATTTACACACATGCTTTCCGCCGCCATCCTTCGATGCTTCCATATTGTGACTAAATTTAGGTAAATCCAGTCCTGAATTGCGGATTGGTTAATTGGAGACGATTTGGTCTGACTTTCGGTGTTCGTGTATTTGCAACAGTTTCTGAGTCATGGATCAGAACAGACGAAAAATCAGAAGACTGTTTCGCCATAAGCACCTCGAGTCCTGAATTTGGGATTTCTCAGGTCATGTTCCCTAGATGTGCCAGATCGTTCACACATTGGAAAAGGTCTGTTTTTCGGCTTTCCAACTGGAAAATCGCGGCTTCCAAAGGGGACCGATGTCGAAATTATCCCGAAACGCACCCAATTCGCGGACAGATCGAATCGCGAAAGATAGCCGATGTGTGTCGTTTGACTGCAATTACCAGCGATGAAAAGATAACCCCGAGCGGGAACGCTCGGGGTTATCTTTCAGCTCTCTGATCAGGAAGTGTCAGGTGGCCGAGAATTCGGGGTAAGCTTCCATCCCCAGCTCTGCCATATCAAGGCCGCTGATCTCAACCTCTTCATCGACGCGTAGACCCATGGTGGCTTTCAGGGCCAGCCAGACGACGGCCGATGCAGCGGTAACGAAAGCGCCGACAACCATGATCGAGTATAATTGGGTACCAAGGTTGGCCGCGTCGTTGGTGAAGCAAACCGCGACCGTGCCCCAGATACCCGCAAACAGGTGGACAGGTATCGCGCCAACCACATCGTCGATCTTCATGCGATCTAGCATCGGCACGGCAAAGACAACGATGACGCCGCCAATCCCGCCAATCAGCGTGGACTGGATCAGCGATGGTGTCAGTGGTTCTGCCGTAATTGAAACCAGCCCCGCCAAGGCTCCGTTAAGGATCATCGTCAAATCTGGTTTTTTATACATTACTTGCGTCAGGATCAGAGCGGCAAACGCCCCAGCCGCCGCAGCGGTGTTCGTGTTCGAGAAAATACGGCTGATATCGGCCACGTTCCCGGCAGTATCCATGTATAATTGTGAACCGCCGTTGAAGCCGAACCAACCCAGCCACAGGATGAAAGTGCCCAACGTTGCCAGCGCGAGGTTGGAGCCTGGGAAAGGATGCACTTTGCCGTCTTTATATTTGCCAAGACGTGGCCCGAGGATGATGGCCCCTGTCAGCGCGGCCCAACCGCCCACCGAGTGGACCACCGTCGATCCGGCAAAGTCCTGAAAACCCATACCGTCCAGGAACCCACCACCCCATTTCCAGCTGGCCTGGATAGGATAGATAACGGCGGTAAGTATTACGACGAAGACCAGAAACGGCCAAAGCTTGATCCGTTCGGCCAGCGCCCCCGACACGATTGAGGCGGTTGCAGCACAGAACATCAGCTGAAAGAAGAAATCCGAGCCCACTGAGGCGTAGGTCAAATCTGGCTCAGCTCCCTCAAGGCCCACAGGCTCCAGTGCGGCGATGGAAAACGCGCCCAGCATGCCGTCAATCGACCAGCCATCGCCCGGGTACATCAAGTTATAACCGAGGATGTAATAGAAGAGTGACGCGAGTGAAAAGAGCGCGACGTTCTTTGTCAGTTGCATTGCGACGTTCTTACCGCGCACGAGTCCCGCTTCGAGCATGGCAAAACCGGCGGCCATGAAGAACACCAGAAAGCCTGAGACAAGGAACATGAAGGTGGTGAAGATAAAGCCGATATCGGCATTCAACGGCGTTGTATCCGCCTCTTGAGCAAGACCCATGCTTGGCAGCAAGATCAGCGCAGCGGCAAGGCGCAGTTTGGTCAGGGGTTGCATATGATTTCTCCTGTATTGATCGGTATCAGAGCGCCTCGGCATCGGTTTCCCCGGTGCGCACGCGCATGGATTGCTGGAGGTCTAGGACAAAGATCTTGCCGTCACCGATCTTGCCAGTGCGCGCGGTGCCGGCGATCGTTTCGATTACCTGATCTGCCATGTTGGCGGTGACCGCGATTTCCAGCTTGATCTTGGGTACGAAATTGACGGCATATTCGGCGCCGCGATAGATTTCTGTGTGGCCTGATTGGGCGCCGAATCCCTTAATTTCGGTCACCATCATGCCGCGCACGCCCATATTGGTCAGCGCCTCGCGCACTTCATCCAACTTGAAGGGCTTGATCGTTGCGATGATCAGTTTCACCGTTTTCCCCTTTTCATCTTATGGTGAGACAGATGTCTGTTGCACCGGCAGCAGAGTTGATTCTGCGGTGCAGCGAAAGATTTGCGCGGTGGTTTGCGAAAAATTTGAGAAGGGGTTGCGGAAAATTTGTGCGATTTATTGGTAATGCCTGAAAATATGGCAGTGCAAAAATCCGGGCAGTATCGCCGCCGGGGGTCTACATTTGCATTTCCACGCGGTAGAGTGCGGTAAAACAAACGAGTCCGGGCAGGACGAGCATGAGTAAATCTGGTAGGAAAAAGCCGTCTTTGGTGGCCGATAAGCGGTACACCAATTCTAAGGCCAAGCCGAAACCGGCGAAACGCAAGCCTGCGACTAAACGCAAGCGGCGGGGCCCGGCGCGCAAACGCAATCCGATTGTGGCGTTTTTCTTGCGCATCATCCGCTTTTTCCTGAGGATCATCTGGTGGGTCACCTGGCGGGTGACTGCGGTTGTCGCACTGGTTGTCGGATTGTCGGTGGGCTATGTCTACTCGACGCTGCCAGATGTGAACCAGTTGCTTGATGGTCGGGCGCGGGGGTCAGTGACTTTGCTTGATCGTGAGGGGGAGGTCTTTGCCTGGCGCGGGGACCAGTTCGGCGGTGAGGTTAATGCTAAGACAGTTAGCAAACATTTGCGAAACGCGGTGGTCGCGACTGAGGATAAACGTTTCTATCGGCATTTCGGGATCAGCCCGCGCGGCGTGGCCAGTGCTGTGCGTATCAACTTGAGCGAGGGGCGCGGTCCGCTGAGCGGGCACGGCGGGTCAACAATCACTCAACAGACGGCCAAACTTCTATGTCTGGGTGTTGAATATGACAAAGCCGAGTGGAAGGACGAAACTGCCTATATCAATGACTGCCGTCGTGGGTCGATGTCGCGCAAAATCAAAGAAGCAATCTATGCGCTTGCGATGGAAGTTAAGTATACCAAGGATCAGATACTCTCGATCTATCTGAACCGGGCCTATATGGGTGGCGGAGCCTATGGGGCCGAAGCGGCGGCGCAACGCTATTTCGGAAAATCCTCGGCCCAATTACGTGCGGCAGAGGCAGCGATGCTGGCCGGGCTGTTGACTGCGCCCTCCACGCTGGCACCGACAAGCAACCTGAAACGCTCGCAGGATCGTGCGGCGACGGTGCTGCGATTGATGCAGGAGCAGGGGTATCTCAGCCCCAAACAGATGCGCGAAGCGCAGGCCAATCCGGCGACGCTGAGCAAGGCCGCGAAGGCGCAGGCCGGTGGCTATTTCGCCGATTGGGTGATGGATAGCGGGCCCGAGTTTTTTACCCGTGACACGACCGAAGATGTGATCATTCGAACAACGCTTGACCAGCGCATCCAGAAGGCCGCTGAAGATGCACTAGTATATATTTTTGAGAACAAAGTGCGCGAAGGATCAAAGGCGCAGGCCGCTATCGTGGTGATGTCCGCCGACGGCGCTGTGCGTGCGATGGTAGGTGGCCGCGACAGTACGGTTCAGGGGGCGTTCAACCGGGCGACGCAAGCCAAGCGCCAGACCGGATCGGCGTTCAAACCCTTTGTCTACGCCACAGCGCTTGAGCTGGGTTTCGGTTGGGATTCGCTGGTGGTGGACGAGCCCTACTGCCTGGACATCCCCGGATCGGGCCGCTGGTGCCCGAAAAACTACACCAATAAGCATTATGGACGGGTCACGTTGGCTGACGCTTTGCGCAATTCTCTGAACGTCCCGGCGGTTAAAGTAAGCGAACGCGTGGGACGTGACTTGGTGCGCGAAGTGGCCACCGGGTTTGGCATCGACAACGAGTTGGCCAAAGGACCAGCACTGGCACTCGGAGCGTCAGAAAGCACCCTGTTGGAGATGACTGGGGCCTATGCGGGTATTCTGAACGGTGGCTCCTCGGTCACGCCTTATGGCCTGACCGAGTTGCGCCTTTTGGGTGATGATACGCCGATGATGGGCGTCAGCGGCGGTATTGGAGAGCGAGTGATACAGGAAGCCGCGGCGCAGGAACTGATCTGGATGATGAGTCAGGTGGTATCAAACGGCACCGGCAGCCGCGCCAAGTTGCCGGACCGTGAAGCAGCAGGCAAGACTGGAACAACGCAAGCCGCGCGTGATGCCTGGTTCCTTGGGTTTACCGCTGATTATGTAACCGGTGTCTGGATGGGCTATGACGATAACACACCGCTTAGCGGGGTGACCGGCGGTGGGTTACCCGCAGAAATCTGGCATGAGACGATGGTCCGCGTCCACAAGGACACACCGGTTAATCCGCTACCAATGATCCGTCCCGCGCCCAAAGCCCAACCCAAGCAGGATAACCGTCAACGCCGCCGGCAACGCGGTGGTGGTAATGCCATCGAAAACATCTTACGTGGCTTGTTCGGGGCAAATCGGTAAGTCCTGACTTTGCTGCGCATACCTAGTTTTCGGCTTTGATCCAGCAAGTAAGGCATCGGATGCGGGTCTGCCGTGCGCGCGATTGCCCGGATTAATCTTGAATTGGGTGCCCTTCGAATTGAGCGAGCTTGATTTCATTGGCCTCCAGCTTAAGGCGTACAGCCTGTGCAATAGCGATTGCGGTTGGCGTATCTCCATGAAGGCAGATGGTGTCGATGCGTGTTGGAATTTGTGTGCCGCTTTCGGTAATGATCGCAGCAGCCTGAACCATCCTGAAAATACGATCAGCTGCCAAGGACGGATCATGGATTACAGCGCCGGGTTGGCTGCGGTCTACCAAAGTTGCATCGTCGTTATAGGCTCGGTCGGCGAATATTTCACATGCCACCCTGCACCCTAACTCCGCCGCCGCTGCTTGTTGGGCGGTGCCCGCCAAAACCATAACGATAATATCCGGCGCGACCGAGAGGGCGGCACGGTAGCAGGCCAACGCCATCTTGGCATCTTCGGCCGCCATGTTGGCCAGCGCGCCATGCAGTTTCAGATGCCGGACCTCGGCCCCGGCGGCGCGCGCCATGGCCTGTGCCGCGCCCAGTTGGTAACGCACCAGGTTCGCCAGGCTTTCCGGTTGCAGATGCATGCGGCGTCGGCCGAATCCCTGAAGATCGGCAAAACCCGGATGCGCGCCAATGCCCACACCGCGCGCGGCCGCCGCCTGCATGGTTGCGGCCATCACATCCCAGTCGCCGGCATGCAGCCCGCAGGCGATATTGGCCGAGGTCACGATGTCGAGCAGCCCTGTGTCATCGCCCATCGTCCAGGCACCAAAGCTTTCGCCCATATCCGCGTTAAGGTCGACAGTCTGGCTCATGGAATGTCCCTTTCAAGATCGTCGCCAGCGGTCACACCGCTGATCAGTTGGTAGGATAGCAGATCATGGATGTTATGCGGATCGCGGATCAGCGGGCGCAGTTGATTGCGCAAGGTTTTGCGCCGGGTATCTTCGCGGCGTTCCACCTCGACCGCCTCGGCCAGCGGGATCAGGCTAAACCGCAGGATGTCACCGGGTCGCGCCTGCGCCACACGCGGCAGATCGCAGGGCAGGACTGAGCCGATACGCGGATAGCCACCGGTTGTCTGGCATTCACCGAGCAGCACGAAGGGGCTGCCGTCGCCGGTGATCTGAATGTCGCCGGGGGTGATCACCTCGGAAAGGACGCTGAGGCCCGCGTCGCTGTGGAACCCGGCACCGTCGCAGAACAGTTTCACCCCCATCCGGTTGCCACGGGTGTCGCGGCGAAAGCCCATGGCGGTGAATCGGTCGATTTCGCTGGCATCGAATAGCGGGGTCTGCGGCCCGGCGACAAAGCGTACGGTGCCGCCATCAAATCGCTCGTTGGTGCCGAGCGTCAGACCGGTCTGATCCGGCTTTGCATCAGGTCCCAGCGGTAGCCGCGACCCCGCCTGAACGGGACCATTAAGGCCTGCGGCCAGATGGGCGCTGCGCGCCGTCAGAAGCGTCGGCAGATCCAACCCGCCGCCCAGATGCAGATAGCCATAGTTTCCTGTCCGAGCGGCGCCGATGGACAGGCGGGCGCCCTGCGGCAGCAGGTGGCTTGCATTCCAGACAATCGGCGCGCCGTCGATGGTGGCGCGCATCGGTGCGCCCGTCAAGGCGATGCGGGTATCCGCCGTCACCTCGAAATCGCCCCCTGTGCCAACCAGTTCCAGCGCGGCAAGTTGGCTGTCCTGCCGCAGCAGTGCCGCCCCTTCGGCCAGGGCCAGGCGATCCGCCGCGCCGCCCCGCGACAAGCCCTGGGCCAGGAACCCGGGCCGCCCCCGGTCCTGCACGCTGGTCCCGGGACCGGCGCGATGGACGATCAGCGCGCGAGTCATGTCAGCACCTCGGATGTGGCGCCGCCATCGGGGCCGTCGGCTTTCATGTTCGCCAGGCGCTCGGGCGTGGTGGGGGGAAACAGCACCTCATCCCCTGGGCGCAGGGTAAAGGGCGTGTCGGTATCCGGGCGAAACAGGCGAAAGCCGGTCTGTGCGATATGGCGCCAGCCGGTGGGCGTGGTCACGGAAAAAAGCACAAGCTGCCGGATCGCCACCACAAGCGCGCCTTGCGGCACGTTGTCGGACAGCGTGGTCTGGCGCGGGATGTCCCAGCAATCGGCCAATTCGCCCAGATAGGGCTGCCCCGGGGCGAAACCGATGGCCTGCACCCGCACCTGTGTTTCAGAGATCGAGGCGATTGCCTGTTCCACCGTCAGCCCGGCGGCCTGCGCGGCCTCGCCAAGTTGCGGCGCAAGGTCAGTGCCGTAGACGGTGGGAATGCGCCACAGCCGTCGGCCACCGGGCAATTCGGCCTTGTACCAGTCGTCGGCGGCAAGCAGCCCGTCCAGTCGCGTCTGAAGCGCCGCGTGATCTTGCGCCAGCGGATCAAATCGCAAGTAGGCCGAGGTGAGCGAGGTCGAGGTTTCCTCGACCCCCGCCCAGTCCGCGTGATCAAGTGCTGCGCGAAAGGCAAGTGCTGCGCGGTTGGCGGGTTCGCTGAGCCGGTCGCCAAAGCTGATCAGAAAGCCATCGACGCCAAGCGTGCTGATCCGGGGCCAGTTTGAGTGCGGCACCATGTCGATCTGTTTCCTTTTGAGTCACGAAGCTGAGTGTTGATGTGTAGGCCCGGCAGATGCGGGCCCACACGGGATCAGTAGAACAGGGATGGCAGCCAGAGCGCGAGGTTCGGGAAGATCAGCAGCAGCGCCAGCATCACGAACATGGTCAGCACGAAGGGCAGCGCACCTTTCATTACGTCCATCATCACCCCTGTCTTGCGCAGCCCCTGCACCACATAGAGGTTGATGCCGATGGGCGGGGTGATCAGTGCGGTTTCCAGAAGCACCATCAGAAGGATGCCGAACCAGACCGGATCAAAGCCAAGTGCTACCACGATGGGGGTGACCAGCGGTGCCATTGTCAGGAGCATCGAAAGCGTTTCCATGAAGCAACCAATCAGGATCATGATGAACACGATCATGATCATCGTCTGCATCGGTGACCAGCCAAGGCCGGTGACGAAATCGGTCAGCGCTTGTGTCAGCCCGATGATCGACAGCACGAAGTTCAGGAACACGGCGGCGATGATGATCAGCATGATCATTGCCGTGGTACGCATCGTGCCTTCAATGGCCTGGCGCATCATGTCGATGCTCATCTTGCCGTTGAAGGCGGCCAGGGCCATCGCCGCGACCACACCCAGCGATGCCGCCTCGGTCGGGGTGGCGATACCGGCGTAGATCGACCCAACGACCACCATGAAGATGCCCAGGGGCGGGATCAGCGCAGGCAGGGCGCGCATACGTTCGCCCCAAGTATAGCTCAGGCTTTCGCCGCCCCAGGCGGGCCGCATCATGCAGGTCACCACGACGGTCAGGATAAAAAGCGCCGCGAGCAGGAAACCGGGGATGAACCCGGCCAGGTAAAGCTCGGGTACCGAGGTGTTGGTCAGCAAGCCATAGAGAATGAGGTTGATTGAGGGCGGAATGAGAATGCCCAGGGTGCCACCTGCCGCGATGGTGCCCAGAAACAGCGGTTCGTTATAACCGCGTTTCTTGATCTGCGGGATGGCGACGGTGCCGATGGTGGCGGCGGTGGCCACCGACGAGCCCGAGGTGGCGGCAAAGAGCGCCGATGAGCCAATATTCGAGTGCATCAGCCCGCCCGGCAACCAGCCCAGCCATTTGACGATGCCATCATACATCCGCTCGGTGATGCCGGCACGCAGCAAAATTTCGCCCAGCATCACGAACATCGGGATTGCGACCAGCAGGAAATCGGTGCTGGTCTGCCAAGCCATGTCCGAGATCGCACGGTGCAGCGGCATCGGGCTGTCAGTCCATTGCAAGATGAGGCCCAGCCAGCCAAGAGCGGCGGCGATCGGCACGGCAAGGCCAATCAGGGCCAGAAGGATGAGGAGTGTTTTGATCAACATGGCTCAGACACTCTCGTCTTCGATTTGCTCGTCGATGCTTTTGACACCGATCAGGTCCTGCACACCGGCATGATCGCCCTGGAAATAGCGCTTGATGGCGACCAGCCCCAGAAGCACGCCGGCGGCCACGAACAAAAGCCAGCCGATCAGCCACGGGATCTGCGGGATCGCCAGCGGCACCCGCATCGGCGTGATCGACCGCGAGCTGTGTTTCAGCGTGTCGCCAACCATGCCCCAGACGGTCGAGACCACGACCAGCGCGAAACCAATCAGCAGGACAAGGCCCAGCAGGTTGACCAGCGCATGCAGTTTACGGGGGATGGCGCCCATCAGGGCATCCACCCGGATATGCGCGCGTTCAAAAAGCGCATAGCTGAGCGCGAAGGCGGTGGCGACGCCGAAGGCATAGCCCGAGATTTCATCCGCTCCGCCCAGCGACACGTTGAAGATTTTTCGCAGGATGATTTCCAGCGTGACCAGAAAGGCCGAGAGGACAATGAGCGTTCCGCCTGCCCAGGTCAGCCAGAGGCTGAGTTTGCGGGTTCCGGTGAGTAGCGATTCAAGCATGGTCTTGCGCCTTTCGGATGCAATAAGGGCGGCCGGTTCGTTCAGGCCGCCCCGTTCTGTTGGTTCAGTTGGCGGTTGCGGTCAGGCCAAGGACCTTGCCGACCGTGTTGTTCCAGTTCTCGGCGCAGTCGGCACCGCAGCGTTCGGCCCAGCGGGACAGCACCACGTCGGTCGCGATCTTGTCGCGCAGCGCAAGGTCGGCTTCGTTTGGTTCGACCAGCTTCATGCCGCCGGGTTCCCCGATGGCGCATTCGCCGCCGGTGATGCAGGAAATCGCGACCTCATCCTCGGTGGCGGTTTCGGCCCACATCCGCTCGGTCAGCGCGTCGATTTCGGTCTTGAACAGCGCCTGCTGATCGGCGGACATCGAATTCCACTTGTCCATGTTCATCGCGCCGAAGGCCAGACCCCAGCCGACGCGCAGCGTGTAGGCGTGGGTGGCGACCTGCTGCCAGTTGGCCGTGTAGGCCGACATCGTGCCGGTGATGCCGCAGTCGACGACGCCTTTTTCCAGGGCTGGGATCACCTCGGAAAACGCCACGGTCACCGATGTGCCGCCTGCGCCTTCGACGAAATCACCCAGCGTGGTGGCATAGACGCGAATCTTCTTGCCGTTCAGATCCTCGATCCCGTTTACCTCGGCATTGCACCAGAGCGTCTGGCTGGGAAAGGGGTAGAGCATCAGAAGCTTGGCGTTGTAGATCTCGGCAAAGGCCTTTTCCAGCGTCGGGAAATATGCGTCGGCCACCTTGCGTTGGGTGCCGATGTCTTGCGTGAGCGAGCTCAGGTCGGCCCCTTCGAAGATCGCGTTTTCGGCCGCCACGTAACCCGGCAGGCCAAAGGCGAAGTCAAACACGCCGTTCTTGACCAGGCGCATGATCTCGAACCCTTTCAGGCCCAGACCGGATTGCGACTGGATTTCACCCACGATCTGCCCGTCCGAGGCTTTGGCCAGACGTTCGTTGAAAAACGGCCCCTCGTGTTTCTGGTAATTCGTCAGGCTGGACCATGTGCCCACGGCCTTCAGAACCACCGGATTGTCGGCCATGGCAGCGCTGGCCATCAAGGCTAGGGCAGCGGTCGCGGTTATGATTCTCTTCATTGTCATTCTCCCTTGAAGATAGTGTTGTTTTGATAGTTCGGAATTTCGGCAAACTCGCTGACATCTGTGATCAGCATGGCGCCGGGTTTATGGGTGATGCAGATTGGCAGCCCGGCGTTTTCGATGGCCACCTGTGGTGTCACCCCGCAGGCCCAGAAAACCGGGACGTGACCGTCTTGGATCGGCGCCGGATCGCCCCAGTCCGGGCGGCTCAGGTCGTCAATGCCGATCTCTGCGGGATCGCCCCAATGCACCGGCGCGCCATGGGCCAGCGGATATTTCCGCGAAATCTCGGCCGCCTGCGTCACCCGTTCCTCGGGGACCATGCGCATGCTCACCACCATCTTGCCGGAAAACGGGCCCGCGGGCACCGTATCAATGCCAGACCGGAACATTGGCACGGTCGTGTTGTTGTCGATATGCCAAAGCCGGATGCCGGCCTGCTGCAACGCGTTCTCGAACGTGAAGGAACAACCCAGGGCGAAGGCCACGAAATCGTCCCGCCAGAACTCGGTGATGTCCGTCACCGTGGCGTCAAGCCTGCCATCGCGGTAGATATTGTAAAGCGGCACATCGGTGCGGATGTCGATATCTTCACCCAGCGTGAACATCATCGGGTTGCCGGTATCCGACACGCCGCTTAACGGGCAGGGTTTGGGATTGCGCTGACAAAAGCGCATGAAATCGAGCGCATGCGACGTCGGCATGATTGCCAGATTGGCCTGCAGCATCCCCGCGCCCAGGCCAGCGGTGTGCGAGCTATAGCACCCGTTGCGGATCGCATCGCGAACCGCGGCAACCGAACGGCCCTTTAGTGTTTCATATGTGGTGGTCAATGCAGTCTCTCCCTGTGACAGGAGATTGACGGAAGCTATATATAAAATCAAATCGAAAGAATTTGGTAATTCCGATCAGATATTTTTATCGCCTTCATAATCAACGGCAACATCCCGGGCAATCTTTGCCGCAGTTTCAACCATATGGCTTTTGGGATCACCCAGATACGAGGCCGAGAAACTCAGCGGGTTTGGGGCCCAGCCGGGGTCGAATTCGCGGATCGTACCTGCATCGACATAGCTCTGGCCAAGCGCGCGGGGCAGGGCGGCCACGCCCAGATTGGCCTCGACCAGCCGGAAACAGGCCGACAGGGACGAAGACGGGAACAGTGAAAACCCCGGGCCGACTCGCTCGTAAAGCATGTCCTTCAACTCACGATAGGGTCTGGTATTGCGCGCGTAGGTCAGGACCGGGCGGGTCAGGTAGGCGTTGCCATCGGCGGCCTCGGGCGTGTCAGCGGCGATGTACCAGGCCAGCTCAAACCCCGGCAGGTCGATATTCTCGACCGAATATTCCGATACCGGCCCCAGCAGGATTGCCAGATCTATTTCGCGGTTAAGCAGCCCGGTGCGCAGATTGGTCGAGATGTCGACGTTGAATTCGATCTCGAGCTTTGGATAGACGCCGTGCAGACGCGAGATGAATTCCGGCAGCCAGCACTGCGCGATTGTCTCGGACACGCCTAGCCGCAGATGACCTTCGATACCGTCGGGGTCGATCACCTCTTTCTGAACCAGATCGGCCAGATGTTCGAATTGTTCGGCATAGCCCAGCAACCGCTCGCCGCGTTTCGTCAGCCTCATCCCTGAAACACTGCGATCGAACAACTCACAATCTAGCGTTTCCTCAAGATTCTTAATCCGCGCCGACACCGCAGGCTGGGTGACGTTCAGCGCATAGGACGCCTTGCGTACACCGCCCAGGCGGACAACGGACAGAAAGGTTCTGAGATGTTCAAAGTTGATCTTGGTCATCTGGCTTTGCAATGGGTGTTCAGGCGACCACTTAATCAGCAATAGGCATCCTTGTGCACGAAAAAAGGCGCGGCTGTCGCCAGCCGCGCCAGAATTGTGCATGTGCCGAGATCAGGTCAGATCGAAGCGGTCGGCGTTCATCACCTTGGTCCAGGCGGCGACGAAATCTGCCAAGAACGCGTCGCGGCGGTCGTCTTGAGCGTAGGCTTCGGCAAGAGCGCGCAGTTGCGAGTTCGAGCCGAATACCAGATCGACGCGGGTGCCGGTCCACTTGAGCGCGCCCGATGCGCGGTCACGCCCTTCGAACAGATCCTCGTCTTCCGATGTGGCTTTCCACTCGGTTCCCATGTTCAGCAGGTTGACGAAGAAATCGTTGCTCAACGTGCCGGGCTGGTCGGTAAGGACGCCGTGAGTCGACCCGCCGCTATTCGCGCCAAGCACCCGCAGGCCACCCACGAGCACGGTCATTTCCGGCGCGGTCAGGGTCAGCAACTGGGCGCGGTCCACCAACAGCTCCTCAGCAGAGATGCTGTATTTGGCCTGCATGTAGTTGCGGAAACCGTCTGCCTTGGGCTCCAGCACGTCAAAGCTTTCGACGTCGGTCTGCTCGGCCGTGGCATCCATGCGGCCCGGCGTGAACGGTACCTCGACGCCCGCTCCGGCGGCGGTTTCAATGGCGGCACAGCCACCCAGCACGATCAGATCGGCCAAAGACACCTTCTTGCCGCCCGACTGGAAATCGGCCTGAATGCCTTCGAGAACGCCCAGCACCTTGGACAGTTGCGCCGGATCGTTGGCTTCCCAGTCCTTCTGCGGGGCCAGACGGATGCGTGCGCCATTGGCACCGCCCCGCTTGTCCGATCCGCGGAAGGTCGAGGCCGACGCCCAGGCGGTCGAGACCAGTTCGGATGTCGAGAGGCCCGAGCCGAGGATCTTGGCCTTGAGGTTGGCAATGTCGTCCGCGTTGATCAGCTCGTGATCGACCGCCGGGATCGGGTCTTGCCAGATCAGTTCTTCGCTGGGCACTTCAGCCCCCAGATAGAGCGATGTCGGGCCCATGTCGCGGTGGGTCAGCTTGAACCAGGCGCGGGCGAAGGCATCGGCAAACTCGTCGGGGTTGGCGTGGAACCGGCGTGAGATTTTCTCGTAATCGGGGTCCATGCGCATCGCCATATCGGCGGTGGTCATCATTAGTGTGACCTTTTTCGACGGGTCCGCCGCATCCGGTGCCATGTCTTTTTCGTCAATGTTCACAGGCTGCCACTGATTGGCACCAGCCGGGCTTTTCGTCAGCTCCCATTCATAGCCGAAGAGAACATCGAAATAACCCATGTCCCACTGGGTCGGGTTCGAGGTCCAGGCGCCTTCGATGCCGCTGGTGATGGTGTCGCCGCCCTTGCCGGAAGCATGCGTGCTGAGCCAGCCAAAGCCCTGTGCTGCGATGCCTTCACGCTCGGGCTCGGCGCCGACATTTGCCGCATCACCCGCACCGTGCGCCTTGCCGAACGTGTGGCCGCCAGCGGTCAATGCCACGGTTTCTTCGTCATTCATCGCCATGCGGGCAAAGGTGTCGCGAATGTCGCGGGCCGAGGCGAGCGGATCGGGGTTGCCGTCCGGGCCTTCGGGGTTGACGTAGATCAGGCCCATCTGCACGGCGGCCAGCGGGTTTTCCAGATCGCGGTCACCGGAATAGCGGCTGTTGGGCTGATCGCTGGTGGCCAGCCATTCGGTTTCGCTGCCCCAGTAGACGTCGATTTCAGGTTCCCAGATATCCTCGCGGCCACCGGCAAAACCGAAGGTCTTTCCGCCCATCGATTCAATCGCGCAGTTACCTGTCAGGATGAAGAGGTCAGCCCAGGAGATTTTGTTGCCGTATTTCTGCTTGATCGGCCACAGCAGACGCCGCGCCTTGTCGAGGTTGCCATTGTCCGGCCAGCTGTTGAGCGGTGCGAAACGCTGGTTGCCGGTCGATCCGCCGCCACGCCCGTCGGCGGTGCGGTAGGTGCCCGCCGCGTGCCACGCCATGCGGATGAAAAGACCGCCATAGTGGCCGTAATCCGCCGGCCACCAATCCTGAGAATCGGTCATCAGCGCATAGAGGTCTTCTTTCAACGCTTTCAGGTCGAGCTTTTTGAATTCTTCGGCATAGTTGAACGCCTTGCCCATCGGATCGACAGCGGGCTGATTCTGATGCAGAATTTTCAGGTTTAGCTGGTTTGGCCACCAGTCACGGTTCGACCGAACCCCCAAATTTGTGTGCATTACCGGGCATTTGCCGGCACGGCCTAGATCATTTCCGTCCATTTTATCTCTCCGATGCTGGTTGCGTATGGTGCTGCCAAGTGAGACCGGGCTGCGGTTTTTGGGTAAGGGGGCAGGCGACAATCCCGGCGCAGAATAATGTGTGATGCGCGAGTATTTCGGTGTCAGTCCTCCCAGTCCTAACACCCCCTATCTAGCAATTGTTTAGAATAGTTTTAAGTTGCATTTTCTGATCTTCACGATAACTTTTTCTAATGACAAATCTTACCATCCGGCAGCTCAGATATTTTGAGGCGCTTGCCAGCCACGGGCATTTCGGGCGGGCGGCGGAGGCTTGTTCTGTTACCCAGCCTGCCTTGTCCGTTCAGATCAAGGAGTTGGAGGAGGAACTGGGTACGAAACTCTTTGAACGTGGGGCGCGGCAGGTGCGTCTTACGGGCTTTGGTGAGGAATTTGCCCTGCGTGTTCAGGACATTCTGCGCCGCGTGGACGAGTTGGGCGATCTGGCGCGGGCGTCGACGGAAAAGATGGTGGGGCGGTTGCGGCTGGGCGTGATCCCGACCATCGCGCCTTACCTTTTGCCGCGCATCATCGCCAATCTGGGGCACAGCCATCACGGGCTGGATGTACATATCCGCGAAACGCTGACGCCGCGGCTGGTGCAGGAACTGTCCGAGGGGCGGCTGGATGCGGCCATTGTCGCCCTGCCAGTGTCGGAACCTGCCTTTACCGAGGTGGCAATTTTCACGGAAAAAATGGTGCTGGTCCGATCCGACGCGGACGCGGGCAAGCCGGTGCCGAACAAGGAAGAACTAAGGGAAATGCGCCTGCTTTTGCTGGAGGAGGGGCACTGTTTCCGGGATCAGGCGCTGTCTTTCTGCAACATCCCCTCGTCACTGCCACAGGAAGGCCTGGATGGCAGTTCGCTGTCGACGCTGGTGCAGATGGTCGGGGCCGGGATCGGCGTTACGCTGATCCCGGAAATGGCAGTGCCGGTCGAAACCCGCTCGGCCTCGGTCTGTGTCGGGCATTTCAAAAACCCGCAACCCACAAGGACGGTTGGCATGGTCTGGCGCAAGACCAATCCGCTGGCGGATCATCTGCATCAGATCGCGGCGGTGGTGCGACAATCAACCGATGAATTGCGCGCCGATGAAGGCGTCTGATACCGCCTGAATCTGGCGTCACGCGGGGCGAATAACCCTCGGATCGGGCCAGAGGGCTGAGAATCAGGTTAATGTGCTGAAAACGTTGGAAAACCCCTGTCGGTATAACGTCGGTATTTTGTCTGTATTACGTCGGTGCGATTTACCGCAATGGGCGGGGTTAACAGGGCGAACGGCCAAACGGTGTTTATGTCATCCGAAATCCACACCGGGTTGACCGCATTACCCGAATACCTGCCCTGAGAAATCCCGATCCTACGGCGCGCGCAGGGCTTTCAGTTTATGCCCGACCTCGACTACGGCTTCGAGCGCCGGAATCAGCTCTGCCCCCAGCGGGGTCAGCTGATATTCAACCGAGGGTGGCGTGGTGGGCATCACGGTGCGCAAGATCACACCGCGGTCCTCCAACTCTCGCAATCGCGTTGACAACACCTTGGACGTGACCGGGGGGATGTCCGATTTCAACTCGCTGAACCGGCGCGGCCCGGCGCGCAGACACCAGATCACATTCGGCGCCCATGCGCCCGCGATCACTGACATGCATTCGGTCAGCATACAGGGTTCGGGCGGTTTCGGGCTGGCGTTCTTGCGCATCTTGAGGGGCATGGCGGGATACCTGGTTACCGTGAAGAAAGTCGAAAGTTTGGTATCTTATAGAAACTAACTTGTCAAAGGATGCTTTGAGGCGCAGGTAAACCACTGTCACAAGAAAAGGAGACCTGACATGCAACTCTTTTACAAACCCGGCGCCTGTTCGATGGCCGCCCATATCATTCTGAACGAGGCCGGTGCCGAGCACAGGCTGGAAAAGGTCGATACCGACAAAGGCGTGACCGAGACCGGCCTGACTTACCGGGACGTGAACCCGCGCGGCTACGTGCCTGCGCTGCGATTGGATGATGGCGATGTCATCACGGAAAACGCCGCCGTGCTGCAATTTCTGGGGGATCGGTTTGCCGATCTAGCGCTGGTGCCGGTCGCGGGGACGATTGACCGGGTGCGGCTTCAGGAAGTGCTGAGCTTTCTGTCATCAGAGCTTCATATCGCCTTTGGCCCTTTCTTTTCGGGGGGCGAGATGCCCGAGGAGAAGAAACAGGCCACGACCGACCGTCTGACCCGCAAGATCGCGCAGTTTGACGGGATGATGCCGGATGACGCGCCCTTTGTTCTGGGTGACAGGTTTAGCGTGGCCGACGCCTATGCCTTCGTAATCCTGAACTGGAGCAATTTCATCGGCCTGCCGCTGTCGCCCTGGCCCAAGCTTGAGGCCTATATGGCGCGCATTGCCGCCCGTCCGGCGGTGCAACAAACCCTGCAGCAGGAAGGGCTGGCAGCATGACGGACCCGTTCGCCGACATCCAGGGCGTGTTGAAAACCTATTTCGACGCGCTTTACAGCTGCGACATCGGGCTTCTGGAGCAGATATTCCACTCGCGCGCCGTCTACGCCACCGCCGATGAAAGCCCGGCGCTGATCCGGTCGATGGCGGAATATTTCCCGGTGGTTGCCAAGCGCACCTCGCCCGCGTCGCAGAACGCGCCGCGCCGGGACGTGATCGAAAGCATTGACCTAGCGGGTGCCAACACCGCGATGGCGCGGGTGCGCTGTACCATCAACGCCCATGATTTCGTCGATTTCCTGACCCTGATCCGCGAGGACGGGCACTGGCGGATCATGTCCAAGATCTTTGCGATGCGCCCGGCGCAGGAGGGATGAGAGAATGCCTTATGTGAATATTCAAGTGACCCGCGAGGGTGTCACACCTGCGCAAAAGGCGCAGTTGATCAAAGGGGCCACCGATCTGCTGGTCGAGGTCTTGCAGAAAACCCCAGCCACGACATTTGTGGTGATCGAAGAGGTCGAGATGGAAAACTGGGGTGTTGGCGGCCTGCCTGTCGCCGACTACCGGCGCACGCAGACGGCAGGGTCGTGATCCCGTCCGGCGGGGTCGCGGCTGCTGCGATGGTTCTGGCCGGGGTTGGCATCCCGGTCATGGCCATGCTGAACGGGGCCTTTGGTGGCAGGTTCGGTCCAGCATCGGCGGCAATAGCGACATTTGCCATGGCCCTTCTATGCGCGGTGGTCACGGCCGTGGCGCAAGGCGATCAACCGGTACGGGCCGTCGCCGCCGCGCCTTGGTACATGGTGTTGCCCGGCGTGATCGTGGCCTATTACATGCTGTCGATCACCACATTGGGTCCGGTGATCGGGCTGGGTACGGCGGTCATCCTGGTGGTGCTGGGGCAGGTGTTGAGCGCCGTCATACTGGATCATCTGGGGCTGTTCGGGATGCCGCAGGTGCCGATTACCCTGGCGCGTCTTGCCGGGATCGTGCTGATCGTCATCGGTGTGGCACTGGCGCGGGGTTAGGTCGGTCCCATCCCCCCTGGAAATGACAAACCCCCGTGGCTGGGCCTCGGGGGTCATCAAATTTTAAGTGCTGATCAAGCTGCGAAAGATGCTTAAAGCATCCCTTCGCGCTGGGCTTTCTTCCGCGCCAGTTTACGGGCACGGCGGATCGCTTCAGCTTTCTCGCGCGCTTTTTTCTCGGACGGTTTCTCGAAATGTTGCTTGAGCTTCATTTCACGGAACACGCCTTCGCGCTGCAGCTTTTTCTTCAGGGCACGAAGCGCCTGATCGACATTGTTGTCGCGAACACTAACCTGCATGTGGTGTCACCACCTTCCTAAGTTAAAGTTGCAAGAGATTGCAGGAAGTGGCCGTATAGCAAAGCAGTCTTGCCTTGTCTACTACCCGCAGTCAAAACTGCGGCGCATGAATTGTGACAGTTTTAACCATGCTGAACTGATCCGTGAACGCCATTGCAGGTTGCTTCGGGTGATGGCGAATGACGGCGTGGCGGCGGTGCTGACGGCGCACCCGATCAACATCGTTTATGCCACCGGGCAGCGCAATATGACGGTGTTCAGCCTGATGGGGCCGTTTCGATTCGCGCTGATCCGGGCGGATGGGAAGACCGTGTTGTGGGAGTTCGCGGGCTGCGAACATCTTGTCACCGACAATCCGGTGGTGAGCGAGACGCGCGCGGCGCCCGGTCTGACGCCGATTTCGGGCCCCGCGCATCGCGCTGATATCGCCGGTTTCGTGGCTGAGGTCGCTGCATTGCTGGGCGATACGCGGCAGCTACATGTCGAAGGGTTCGATGCGCCGGTGATCGACGCGCTGCGCGCGGCGGGGATCACGGTGGGCGATGCCACCGGTGTTTTTGCCGAGGCGCGTCTGATCAAGCAACCGCAGGAAATTGCCGTGATGCGCGAGGCTGTGGCGCGGGTCGAAGCGGCGGCGGCGTCGCTGGAGGAGGCCATCGCGCCGGGTGCCAGCGAGGTCGGGGTCTGGGCCGAGTTTCACCGCCACCTGATCGCGACGGATGGCGAATATGTCTCGACCCGGCTGTTTCAATCCGGGCCGCGCACCTTCCCCTATTTTCAGGAGGCCGGTCCGCGCCGGATGCAGCCCGGCGATCTGGTCTGTTTCGATACCGATGCGCTGGGTTACATGGGCTATGCGGTGGATTTTTCACGCACGTTCCTGTGCGGGGCGGGTGCCGCAAGCGCCGGGCAAAAGGCGCTTTACCGGCAGGCGCATGAACAGTTGCAGCATAATGCGGCCTTGCTGGGCCCGGATGTATCCTATGAGGATTTCGCGCGGGCGGCATGGCCGGTGCCCGCCGCATATCGCGGGCATGGCTATTACTGCCTGGCGCATGGGTTGGGCCTTTGCGGCGAATTCCCCTATGTGCCGCATTATTTCGAGGGGCAGCCCTATGCCTTTGACGGTGAATTTCGCCCCGGCATGGTGATCTGTATCGAAAGCTATATCGGCGCAGAGCAGGAGGCGCAGGGGGTGAAACTGGAGGATCAGTATCTTATCACCCCCACGGGCGCCGAACGGTTGACGACCTACCCGTACTGCGACGCGCTTTTGAACTGAACCTTCCCATCCGTGACCACTGGCACCTTGATGCAGCTATGATAAGATGGTGCTTGGGCCAGCCTGGGGAGTGACCGATGACCGACCTTGATGTGAAGACGAAACTTCTGGATGCGGCCAAATCCCACGTGCCGTTTGACGGCTGGAGCGAGGCGACGTTCCGGGCTGCCACCGAGGATGCCGGGATCGAGCCGGGGGTGGCGCGCGCCGTGTGCCCGCGCGGCGGCGTCGATCTGGCGCTGGCCTATCACGAGGCCGGGGATGCGCTGATGCTGGCCGCGATCGAGGCCGCTGATCTGTCCGAGATGAAATTCCGCGACCGGATCGCCTTTGCGGTGCGCGCGCGGCTGGACGCCGTGGAAGACAAGGAGCTGGTGCGCCGGGGCATGGCGCTCTTTTCGCTGCTGCCTTACGCTGCCGACGGGGCCCATGCGGTCTGGAAAACCTGTGACCGGATCTGGGTGGCGCTGGGCGACAGTTCGAACGACATCAACTGGTACACCAAGCGCATGACGCTGTCGGGTGTCTACAGCGCCACGGTGCTGTATTGGCTGGGGGATGACGGTCCCGATCACCAGGCCAGTTGGGAGTTCCTTGACCGTCGGATCGAGGACGTGATGCAGATCGAGAAATTCAAGGCGCAGATGCGCGACAACAAGCTGATGAGCGGACTGATGGCCGGGCCGCTGTCATTTCTGGGTAAAATCAAAGCCCCGCAACCGGGGCAACAGACAGGCATGCCGGGCCGCTGGCATGGGCCGACTTAAGGAGTGAGGCGATGGGTGAGACGATGAACGCTGTGGAGATTTCCAAACCCGGCGGGCCGGAGGTGCTGCACCTGACGCAGCGGCCCGTGCCGTCCCCACGGGTCGGGGAAGTGGTGATCAGGCTGGCCTATGCGGGGGTCAATCGTCCCGACGCGCTGCAACGCGCAGGTCTTTATGCGCCGCCCCCGACCGCCAGCGATCTGCCAGGGCTGGAAGGCGCGGGCGAAATTACAGCCATCGGTGAAGGTGTCAGCGACTGGAAGGTCGGCGATCAGGTCTGCGCCCTGCTGCCCGGTGGCGGCTATGCCGATTACGTGGCCACGCCCGCAGCCCATTGCCTGCCGGTGCCAGCGGGCATGCCGCTTGATCAGGCCGCCTGCCTGCCCGAGACCTTCTTTACGGTCTGGTCCAACGTGTTCATGCGCGGCGGATTGCAGGCCGGAGAGCGGTTTCTGGTACATGGCGGTTCAAGCGGTATCGGGACCACGGCGATCCAACTGGCCCATACGTTTGGCGCGCGTGTCTTTACCACCGCTGGGTCGGATGAGAAATGCGCCGTCTGTCGTGATCTGGGGGCCGAGCAGGCGATCAACTATCGCGAGGCGGATTTTGTCGAGGCAATGCGCGCCGAAGGAGGTGCCAACCTGATCCTTGACATGGTGGGCGGGGACTATTTGCCCCGCAATGTCAAATCGCTGGCAGATGACGGGCGGATGGTGCAGATCGCGTTTCTGCAGGGCCCCAAGGTCGAGCTGAACTTTGCGCAGCTGATGATGCGGCGGCTGACAATCACCGGCAGCACCCTGCGCCCGCAAAGCGATCTGGCCAAGGCCACGATTGCCGAGGCGCTGCACCAGAATGTCTGGCCGCTGTTGGAGGCCGGTAAGGTGGCCCCGGTGATGGATAGCGAATTCGCGCTGGCGGATGCCGCGGCGGCGCATGCCCGGATGGAAAGCAGCGGCCATATCGGCAAAATCGTTCTGAAGGTCGCCTGAGACGACATGCAAGTCGCCATTTTTGCTCTCGCGCTATTTAGCATCGGCCTCAGCGCCATTGCGATCACGCGCCATCAGCCGCTGAACTGGCGCTTTGCGGTGCCGGAAATACCGGCCATGCAGGTCGCGCCGAGCTTTGAGCGGATTTTTGACTATCGAGCGCCCACCGGGCAAGCCCATGCGCCGGGGATCGTGATTGCGGGCGATGGGTTTTCGCTGGTCTGGTTTGAGGGATCGGAGGAGGCGCAGGCGGATGTCGACATTCACGCAACGCATTTCACCCCGACAGAACAGGGCTGGAATATCTCGGACCCCGCGCCCTACGCCACGCGCGCCGGGTTGGGGGGTGCATTTACGCCGCGACAGCTTGTGGTTACCCTTGGCAATACGATCCAGAACGAAGCTGCGCCTGACGCGCTATATGCCACGGTCGTATCGGTTGGCGGCTGGGCGATGGCGTCGGTTGCGGATGTGCGCATGGGATCAGATGGCCCGGTTTCAGCACGCAAGCTGAACCTGTCGCCCCTGCTGGGGCGTTCGCATCTGGTGAAGTCGCCGATGGTTGAATATGCCGATGGCAGCTATGCCTTGCCCGCCTATTTCGAGATGGGCAGCGCCTATTCCCTGCTGGCCCGGCTGGATGCAGAAGGCCGCGTGGTAGACAGCCGCCGGATGCCGGCGAAAACCGTCAAGGCGATCCAGCCGATGATCGTGCCGCTGGATGCCAGCCGCGCAGTGGCCTTCCTGCGAGATTTTGACCCAAGCTGGAAGCTTTGGATCAGTCGCACGGAAGATGGCGGCCAAAGCTGGTCCGAGGTCGAAGCGACTGACGTTCCCAATTCCAGCGCCCCGGTGGCCGCGCTGTCGCTGGGCGGGGATCGGATCCTGGCGGTGATGAATGACGATGCCGAACGCCGCCACGAGCTGCGCCTGTCGGTGTCCGAAGATGCCGGCGCCACTTGGCGCATGATCCACCGGCTTGAGGATGATGCGGGCGATGCGCGCTACCCGATGCTGCGGCGGCTGGGTTCGGGTGACATTCTGCTGACCTTTTCCCACAGCACCAAGCGCGGCATTCGCGCCTATCTGCTGAATGACGCCTGGGTGGCGGCGCAATGATCGGCGTGCTGACCTATGCTTCGGTCGCGATCCTGCTGGGCTGGGTCGTCTATGCGCTCACTGGGCTATTCGCCACGGCCAAGGTTGCGTTGATCGCGGGCGGGGTGATCGGCGCGCTGAGCGTGATCCTGTTTCGCGACACTATCGTGGTTCGGGGATTTGTCGCGGTGTTGGGCCCTATCGGTATCATGCTGCCGCTTCTGGCGTTGCGGCACGCCGCCGCCGGGGCGGGGGTGGCAATCCCGTCCTTTGGCACGGTTGAATTGCTGCTTTTCCTGCTGGGCTACATGGTTTTCCTTGCCACGGCGATGGGGGTGATCCCGGTCGATCTTTATCGCTTTGGCTATGCGCCGGTGTCGGTGGCGATCATGGTGCTGGCGCTATGTGGTTATGGCGCGCTGACCGGCAATGTTTTCATCCCGCTGGTTGCGGTGTTGGGTCAGGCGCTTTGGGTCATGGGCTGGGGCAGCAGCAACTGGTTTGACCATGTGACCCATGCGCTTTTGGTGCCCATCCTCTTTGTTGTGCTAACCTTGCGACTTTTCTGACCGGCCAGCTGATCGCCGGGCGGGCGTCGCCGACAGGCTGAAAGGTGACGGGTTGTTTTTCCAGCGGTCGGGTGCCGATCTGTTGTAAACCGACCTACGCCTTGGTCCACGTCATATGGCCATTCGCGGTCAATGTGGATTATGGTGCCGGAAACCCCAGAACCGGAGGCCAGCACATGAAGACCGCTATCGTTACAGGGGCTGCCCGGGGCATCGGCCTGGCGACGACGCGCCAGTTTCTGGATCAGGGTTGGCGTGTGGTGATGATTGATCGGGATGCACCCGCCCTGGAGGATGCCGCCCTTGGCCTGATGCATGTCGATCCGGTGGTTTGCGATGTGTCGCAGCCGGATCAGGTGGCACAGGTGGCCGCCGATGTGACCAGCAATTGCGATAGCATCGACGCGCTGGTCAACAATGCCGGTGTCGCCGATTTCGGCCCGATCGAGGGCACCGATTTCGAGCAGTGGCGCACCGTGATGGCAACCAATCTTGACGGGGTTTTCCTGATGTCGCAGGCGTTGCGCGACGGGCTTTGTGCCGCCAGGGGGGCGATCGTCAACATCGCCTCGATTTCAGGCCTGCGCGCCAGCACGTTGCGCGTGGCCTATGGGACATCCAAGGCAGGCGTGATGCACCTGACACTGCAACAGGCGGTAGAGCTGGGCGAACACGGCGTGCGCGCCAATTGCGTCTGCCCCGGTCCTGTCGATACCAAGCTGGCGCTGGCGGTGCACACGCCCGATATCCGCGCCGCCTATCACGATGCGATCCCGCTTAACCGTTATGGCACCGAGGATGAGATCGCCGCGATGATCACCTTTCTCTGCTCGCCTGCCGCCAGTTTCGTCACCGGGCAGGTGATTGCCGTCGATGGCGGATTTCAAGCGACCGGCATCGGCCTGCCAGCGCTGCGCTGAGCCTCAGAAATCCACCTGTTTGCCGTCCAGCACCTTGAAATGCTCCAGCTTGTCGCCATTGACCCAGGCAAAGCCGTCATTGGTCATCATCACGACATAGGGCGTCCAACCGGTCTGCTCCCACCAGCTGTCATATTCATTCGTGTCTTCCTTGACCCGCCATTTGCCGCGGCTGGGTGGCGCGCCCTCGGCGACATAGACGGTAAAGCCGCTGGCATCGTAATATTGCTTGTAGGTCGAGCCCGACCAGGTGCCGACAATCGTATTGCCGGTCAGCAGTTACTGAATTTGCGCGGCGGTCGCCTGAACCACGCCGGGTGCCTCGCCTGCGACGGCGGGCAGTGCGACGGCGGCCAAGGTGACAAGGCTCATGAAAGTTCTGCGTAACATTGGTGCCTCCCTCACTGGTGCGGGTGACATCATCGCATCCGGGGCCGCGATTGGCGATTCACGTTTTGGCGGGGGTGATCAGAATGGCGCGGAAATCGTTTACATTGGTCAGTGTCGGCCCGGTCACGACCTGATCGCCGATCCGCCCGAAAAACCCATGCGCGTCGTTGCGCGCCAGAGCCTCGGCCGCATCAGCGCCTTTCGCCAGCGTATCGGGGCCGATCATCGCACCGGCCACCTCGGCGGCACCGTCCACGCCATCGGTGTCACAGGCAATCGCATGAATGCCCGCCGCGCCGTTCAGCGCCAGCGCCAGCGCCAGTGCAAATTCGGCATTGGGTCCGCCCACCCCGTCGCCGGTCCGGGTGACGGTCAGCTCTCCGCCCGAGAGCAGCAGTATCGGCGCGGCCTCCGGTGTCATTCCGGCCTGAAGGTTCAGCGCCTCTTTGGCCTGTGCGTGCGCGACCTCACGCGCTTCTCCTTCCAGCGCGTCGCCCAGCATCCGCACATCTATGCCATGGGCCCGTGCCAGTTCTGCCGCAGCTTCCAGCGATTGCACCGGAGCGGCATAGATCACGTTCTCAACGCGGCTTAGTCGTTCGCCATCTGGTGACAAGGGCGCGCCTCCGGCCTCAAGATAGGCTCGGACCGACGTCGGCGGGGTGACGCCCCACTTGTCCAGTGCGGCCAGTGCGCGGGCCGCATCGCCGCTGTCGCCAACAGTAGGCCCGCTGGCAATATCGCCGGGGTCGTCGCCGGGCACGTCCGAGATCATCAGCGCCAGCATCCGCGACGGGTAGGCGGCCGCGGCCAGCTTGCCGCCCTTGACGGCCGAAATCTGTTTGCGAATGCCGTTGATGGTGCCAATCGGCGCGCCGCTGGCCAGCAGGGCGTTGGTCAGGCCCTGCTTTTCTTCCAGGGTAATGTCGCCCGCTGGGGCCATCAGCAGGGCCGACCCGCCGCCGGAAATCAGCGCCAGGACAAAATCGTCGGGGCCGGTGCCATCAAGCAAGGCCAGCATCCGCCTTGTCGCCAGCATCCCGGCTTCGTCCGGCACAGGATGCGCGGCCTCGGCAATCTCGATGCCCTGACAGGGCCGCGCATAGCCATAGCGCGTGATCACCAGCCCCTCGCAAGGGCCATATTCTGCCTCGACAGCCTCGGCCATGCGCGCGCTGGCCTTGCCGGCCCCGACGACCACCAACCGACCCGTGGGCCGGGGAGGCAAGGCATGGCGCAGGCTGCGCATCGGGTCGGCCACCTCGACCGCGCGGTCGAAAAGCTGGCGCAGAAAGGGCAGGGGATCGGGCATTTGCGTCATTCCGTTCAGTCAGTTTGCGCCGACACTAGCGTCAAGATGGTTGCGGTAACAGTCCAATCCCGTCACTTGGTGCATCACTTGCGCAGGCTGTTCCCTTGCGGCGTTCGCGGGTGCTCACACATTTCAGTTTTGCGCTCAGGGCACGCAGCCCCTGGGGGACGTCCCCCAGCCCCCCGCGCCGCAAGGTTGTAGTTATTCTTTCACGTTGGCGGGGTGTGGTCCGAGGAAGACGCCGGAGGCGGATGACGAGATATGATGCGTGCGCGCATGCGCACTCAATCTGATAACAGCCCGCCAGCTTGACAAAACCCATGGGGCGCGCGACAGACGCGACCATGTTGATGAGCTTTCTGTCCGTGGCCCTTGGTGGCGCGATCGGGGCCTCCCTGCGGTTTGGCACGGGGGTTGTGATGTTGCGCTTGGCCGGTTCGGGCTTTCCACTGGCGATCCTGACGGTAAATGTGCTGGGCTCGTTCCTGATGGGGCTTTTCGTGGTTTATTCTTTCCAGCGCGGGGCAGAGCATCTGAACCTTTTTGTAATGACCGGTATCCTTGGTGGATTCACCACCTTTTCCGCCTTTTCGCTGGAAGCTTTCACGCTGTTTGAACGTGGTCAGTTCACGGCGGCGGCGCTTTACATCCTGCTGTCAGTCGCCGTTTCGATTGCGGCGTTGGTGCTGGGTGTATTCATTGCACGGATGGTCTGGGCATGAGCCGAGTTCAGACCCTTACGATTGCAGCCGAGGATGCCGATCAGCGGCTTGATCGCTGGCTGCGGCGCCAGTTCCCCCATCTGGGGCAGGGCCGGATCGAGAAGATGTGCCGCAAGGGAGAGTTGCGGGTCGATGGTGGCAGGGTCAAGCCCGCGACACGCCTCGCATCCGGGCAGCAGGTGCGTATCCCGCCGTTGCCCGATCCGAATGCCCCCAAACCAGATTACGGCAGCCGCGTCTCGGACGCTGACGCGACGCTGATCCGGTCCTGTGTGATCTACCGCGATGACCATGTGATTGCCCTCAACAAACCACCCGGCCTGCCGGTGCAGGGTGGATCGAAACAGGCGCGCCATGTCGACGGGTTATCAGAGGCGTTGCGGTTTGGCCTTGAGGAGAAACCTCGTCTTGTGCACCGGCTGGACAAGGATACCTCGGGCGTTCTTGTGCTGGCGCGCACCCGTCTTGCGGCCAAGGCTCTGACCGCCGCTTTCCGCCACCGCGCCACGCGCAAGATTTATTGGGCGGTTGTCGCCGGGGTGCCGATCCCGCGGCAGGGCACGATCCGTTACGGCCTGGTCAAGGCACCGGGTCACGGCGCGAAGGGGGAGGGCGAAAAGATGCTCTGCCTGCATCCGCGTGACATTGACGCCACGCCGGGTGCAAAACACGCCACGACCGACTACACCGTGCTGGAACCTGCTGGCAGCCGCACCGCCTGGATGGCATTGACCCCGATCACCGGGCGTACCCACCAGCTGCGCGCCCATATGGCCGAGATCGGTCATCCGATCATCGGCGACGGCAAATATGGCGGTTCGGGTCAGGAAAACCTTGGCGATGGCTGGGGCGCGCAACTGGGTGGCGATATCAGTCGCAAACTGCACCTGCATGCGCGGTCGTTGCACATCGAACACCCTGTTACCCGTGCCATCCTGCACCTGACCGCGCCGTTGCCCAAACACATGGCCCACACCTGGGACACGTTCCAATGGATACCGGGCGAGGCACCGGATGACCCGTTCGAGGATTGGGAATGAGTGCGCTCAGGCTGGCCGTTTTCGATATGGACGGCACCTTGATGGACAGTCAGGATTTCATCGTGCGGGCGATGGAGGGCGCTTTTACCGCCTTCAGCCTGCCGGCCCCGCCCCGCGCCAGGATCCTGTCGATTGTCGGTCTGTCACTTTACGAAGCTGTGGCGCGCCTGATCCCGGACCAAGCCGAAGATCTGATCGCGCAGGTGGCCGAGGCCTATAAAGCGTGCTTCATCGCGCAACGTGCGGAAACCGGTGGCGAGGCGAGCGCGCCGCTTTATCCCGGTGCTAAGGCCGTGCTTGAGACATTGGCTGCGCGGCCCGGGGTGGCGTTGGGTGTGGCCACGGGCAAGGCCCGACGCGGGCTGGATCATGCCTGTGCGGCGCATGACCTCGACCGGTTTTTCACCACCCGCCAGACCGCCGATCATCATCCGTCCAAGCCGCACCCGTCGATGGTGCTGAGCTGCCTTCAGGAAACCGGTGCCGCCGCAGCCAGCACGGTCATGATCGGGGACACCACATTTGACATTGAAATGGGGCGCGCCGCCGAGGTGCGCACCTTGGGCGTGACCTGGGGCTATCATGATGCCTCCGATCTGCGGGCCGCGGGCGCAGATATGCTGGTGGATGGCTTTGACGCCGTGCCGGGCGCCCTGGATGAATTGTGGGAGGGCAGCGCATGAGCAACTGGAAACTCAAACGCTTTTGGGATGCCGCTGCCGTGCGCCGGACAGAGCAGGGATTTGCGGTCGAGCTGGATGGTCGTCCGGTCAAGACCCCGGCCAAGACGACACTGATCGTGCCGACGCAGCCTTTGGCGAACCAGATCGCCGCCGAATGGAATGCCGCCGAGGGGCAGATCAACCCCGCTGATATGCCTTTCACCCGCTCGGCCAATGCGGCCATCGACAAAGTGACCCACCAACACGCCGAAGTCGCCGATATGCTGGCTGCCTATGGTGATGCCGACCTGACCTGTTACCGGGCCGACGGCCCGCAGGAACTGGTCACGCGCCAGGCCGAGGGGTGGGACCCGCTGCTGGACTGGGCCGACACCACGTTGGGCGCGCGCTTGCTGCCGGTACAGGGCGTCATTCACTCGCCACAGGATACAGGTGCGTTGCGGACGCTGGCCGATCAGGTGCATGCGCTTGATCCGTTTGCGCTAACGGCTTTTCATGATCTGGTCAGCCTTTCAGGGTCACTGGTTATCGGCTTCGCGGCACTTCACAACCTGCACCCGCCAGAGGCGCTTTGGCGGTTATCGCGCATTGATGAGCTCTGGCAGGAAGAGCAATGGGGCGAAGATGAAGAGGCGCAGGAAATGGCGGCCAGGAAAGAATCGGACTTTTTACACGCAAAAACGTTCTATAATCTTTCGTGCTCGCCTCACTGATGTCCTCCGGGATCGCTTCCCCAGGGTAAACTATACTGAATTGCCATGGTTTTTCGTGATCCAGGTCTTGACGTTTTGTGATGATTCTACACAAACTCGCGGGCACTGAGGGGTGAATGCCCCTGTTACAGTATCGCCCCGGCCCCTTTGTGGCCGTACGAACCGCCCCAAAGGGCGGACAATCAGGAAGAGGTAAAAATGAAAAAATCCGTATTTTTTGGTGCGCTGACTGTTGCTGGCCTTGCGGCTGGCGCTGCGGCTGCCGGTACGCTGGACGACGTTAAAGCGCGCGGCAAGCTGAACTGTGGCGTGACCACCGGCCTGGTCGGCTTTGCCGCACCGGACGCAAATGGTAAGTGGGAAGGCTTTGATGTTGGCGTATGCCGCGCGGTCGCCGCTGCTGTTCTGGGTGACGCAACCGCCGTCGAATTCGTGCCGACCACCGGCAAAACCCGTTTCACCGCGCTTGCATCGGGTGAGATCGACATGCTGGCCCGTAACACCACATGGACCTTCTCGCGCGACGTGGACCTCAAGTTCACTTTTGTTGGCGTGAACTACTATGATGGTCAGGGCTTCATGGTTCCCAAGGAACTGGGCGTAAGCTCGGCCAAGGAACTGGACGGCGCGACCGTCTGCATCCAGACCGGTACAACCACCGAGCTGAACCTCGCGGACTTCTTCCGCGCCAACAACATCAGCTACGAGCCGGTTCCGATTGAAACCAACGCTGAAGGTCAGCAACAGTACCTTGCCGGTGCGTGTGACACATACACCACCGACGCATCAGGTCTAGCTGCAACACGCGCCACGTTTGAAAACCCGGGCGACCATGTTCTGCTGCCCGAGATCATTTCGAAAGAGCCGCTGGGCCCGCTTGTGCGCCACGGCGACAACGAATGGGGTGACGTGGTTCGCTGGACCCTGAACGCGCTGATCACAGCCGAGGAGCTGGGTGTGACATCGACCAACATCGCTGAAATGAGCGCGGCACCCGGCAGCAACCCGGAAATCAACCGCCTGCTGGGTACCGAAGGTAACCTGGGCGAGATGCTGGGACTGTCGGCTGACTGGGCCAAGAACGCCATCATGGCGGGTGGCAACTATGGTGAGCTCTTTGAGCAGAACATCGGTGAAAGCACCTCGATCGGTCTGGCCCGTGGCCTGAACGCTCAGTGGACCGAAGGCGGCCTGATCTATTCACCGCCTTTCCGCTAAGAACCAAAAGGGCAAGGGCGCGGCATCGACCGCGCCCTTTTCCTATCCAACGAACAACACCTGAGTTTGCGACGAGCGGGGCATACCCCGCCGGATAGTCGCTCAGGGGCAATCAGGGATACGTCTTTATGACAACTATTACCGACCCTCCGAAGGAGTCGTTTCGGTTATCGCAACTTATTTACGATACCCGTTACCGTTCACTGACTTTTCAGGCCATTGCGGCCTTGGTTCTGGCCCTCTCGATCTGGTATCTGGGGAACAATCTGATCCAGAACCTGCGCGCCGCGGGCCTCAACATCTCGTTTGATTTTTTGGGTGATACGGCGAATTACGACATCAGCCAGCGCCTGATCGAATATGACAGCCAATCCTCGCACGCGCGGGCAGCTATTGTCGGCGTACTCAACACGCTTCTGGTTGCGGTTCTGGCCTGTATCACGGCCACAATATTCGGGGTGATCGCGGGTGTGCTGCGTCTGTCGAACAACTGGCTCGTGCGCAAGCTGATGGCCGTCTATGTCGAGATTTTCCGCAACATTCCGGTCCTGATATGGATCATCATAATCTTCACCATCATGACGGCCGTTCTGCCGGGGCCACGCGCCTTTCGCGGGGACGATGCAACCTCGTCGATGGTTCTGGGCTCTTTTGCCTTTACCAACCGCGGCATCTATATACCGGCGCCGATCTGGGGACCGGGCTCGATGGTTGTGGTCGCGACCTTCATCGCGTCGATTGTCGGCGTGTTCGCCTACCGGCGCTACACCACGAACCTGCTCTATGCGACTGGTCGTCTGTTGCCCGTGCTCTGGCCAAGCATCGCCATGCTGCTGCTGCCGACGCTTTTGGTGTTCGTCATCCTGGGCAAGCCGATTGGTCTGGATTTCCCCGAGCTCAAGGGGTTCAATTTTCAGGGCGGCATCAAGATCGGCGGCCCGCTGATCGCCCTATGGTTCGCCCTGTCGATCTATACCGGTGCCTTCATCGCGGAAAACGTCCGCGCGGGTATTCAGGCGGTTTCCAAAGGTCAGACCGAAGCGGCGTCGGCCCTTGGTCTGCGTCCCGGACGCGTGATGAACCTGGTGATCTTGCCGCAGGCGCTGCGGGTGATCATCCCGCCGCTGATTTCGCAATATCTCAACATTACCAAGAACTCGTCGCTGGCGATTGCCGTGGGCTATGCCGACATCACCGCAACGCTGGGCGGGATCACGTTGAACCAGACCGGGCGCGCGATTGAATGCGTATTGCTCCTGATGCTGTTCTATCTGACGATCTCACTGCTGATTTCAGCGTTCATGAACGTCTACAACTCGTCCATCAAGCTGAAGGAGCGCTGAGCCATGTCTGATACACATGCTGAATCTGTCGCGTTCGTTCGCGAAACCACAATACCAGAATCGCCACCCCCCGCGACAGAAAGGGGCGTTGTCAAATGGCTGCGCGAAAACCTGTTCGCAACGCCGGCCAACAGTGTCCTGACCATTGCCGCGCTCTATGTGATCTACCTGATCCTCGCATCGACCTTGCCGTGGATCTTCGGTGGCCTCTGGACAACAACCAGCCTGGCTGAATGCCGGGAGATCCTGCAGGGCAAGACCGGTGCCTGTTTCTCGGTGCTGACCGAGCGATGGAACCAGTTGCTCTATGGGTTCAAATACCCGGTCGAGGAATACTGGCGTCCAAACCTGGCTTTCCTGCTGCTGTTTATTGCCGCGGCACCGGTGCTGTTCTTTGATCTGCCCCGCAAACTGCTGATCTTCACCGGGCTTTATCCTTTCCTTGCCTATTGGCTGATCTGGGGCGGCAGTGCCCTTGTTCCGATCGTGGCCTTGCTGGGTATCCTGGGCGGCGCTCTGGTCTATCAGCGGTTCGTCAAGTCAAGCTTCGCGGCTGGCTTTTTCGGTGCTATCCTTGCAGCTTTCGTCATCTGGATCGTTGCCGGAATGATCATCCCGGAAAACGCGTCGGAGAATGCCATGCTGAGGGCGGTGCCCAGCCGTGATCTGGGGGGCTTCATGCTCAACATGATGCTGGGTGTTACCTGCGTGTCGTTGTCGCTTCCGATCGGGATTGCATTGGCCCTGGGCCGTCAATCCGACATGCCGCTGATCAAGTGGGTTTGCGTGATCTTCATCGAGTTCATCCGCGGCGTGCCGCTGATTACGCTGCTCTTCGTGGCCTCGGTGATGCTGTCGTATTTCTTCCCACCCGAAAGCACGGTGGACCTGTTCCTGCGCGTGGTGATCATGATCACCATGTTCTCCTCGGCCTACATCGCTGAGGTGATCCGGGGTGGCCTCGCTGCCCTGCCAAAGGGGCAGTATGAAGGGGCGGACTCGCTCGGTCTCGACTATCCGCAGGCGATGCAGCTGATTATCCTGCCACAGGCGCTCAAGATTTCCATCCCGGGGATCGTGAACGTGGCGGTGGGGCTTTTCAAGGACACCACGCTGGTTTCGGTCATTTCGATGTTCGACCTCGTGGGCATGATCCGCGGGCCTATCCTGGCATCGACCGAATGGAATGGCGTCTACTGGGAGCTTCTCGGCTTTGCCGCGCTTCTGTTCTTCGTCGTCTGCTACGGCATCTCTCAATACTCGCAATGGCTGGAACGCCGTCTTGCGACCGATCATCGATAAGGAGGCCTGGAAATGGCTGAGAACGCTCAAATGAAAGTGTCCGACGAAGTCGCAATCACCATTCAGAACATGAACAAGTGGTATGGCGCGTTCCACGTGCTGCGTGACATCAACCTGACCGTCTATCAGGGTGAACGGATCGTGATCTGCGGGCCTTCGGGTTCGGGCAAGTCCACGCTGATCCGGTGCATCAACGCGCTGGAGGAGCATCAGCAGGGTAAGATCGAGGTCGACGGCACGGTCTTGTCCAACGACCTCAAGAACATCGACAAGATCCGGTCCGAGGTTGGCATGTGCTTTCAGCACTTCAACCTGTTCCCGCATCTGACGATCCTTGAAAACTGCACGCTGGCCCCGATCTGGGTGCGCAAGACGCCCAAGAAAGAGGCCGAGGAAACAGCGATGCATTTCCTGGAAAAGGTCAAGATTCCGGAACAGGCCGACAAGTATCCCGGCCAGCTTTCGGGCGGGCAGCAGCAGCGCGTGGCGATTGCCCGCTCGCTCTGCATGAAGCCGCGGATTATGCTGTTTGACGAACCCACCTCGGCGCTTGACCCGGAGATGATCAAGGAGGTTCTGGATACAATGATCGAACTGGCCGAGGAAGGCATGACCATGCTCTGCGTGACCCACGAGATGGGCTTTGCCCGTCAGGTCGCTAACCGCGTGATCTTCATGGACCAGGGCCAGATCGTTGAGCAGAACGAACCCGAGGAGTTCTTCAACAATCCGAAGAGCGACCGGACCAAGCTGTTCCTAAGCCAGATCCTCGGTCACTGATCGGTCCAAGGCACACAATTTGGCCCCGCAGAGTGATCTGTGGGGCCTTTTTTATGGGGGCGGATTTGAAAGGCCTGCTGGGTCTGATCACCCTCTAGGGATCAAGCATTATGCCTGCGATCCGCTGAACCTCTGGGCGCGAACAACGCGTCCCTCGGAACATGCGATCACTTGGCCGCCTTAGCGCAAGCGGCGTCAGCGGCCTGCCAGTTTTCGATCCAGTTCCATCCTCCCAAAGCGTCAACCAGCGGCGCAAGCTCGGTCTCGTATCGTTTCCATTTCGCCAGTGCCGCGGTGTTGATTGGCGCACGGACCTGCATGACCGAGGCGGTTCTGACAATTTCGTCCCCCTGTTCCGGCGACAGGCAGACCGGGTCCCAGGGAAGGCCGACGTGATCGAGAAGGCCGCGAATTTGCGCTTCGGTATCGGTGACCAGTGCGCTGTAGGATTGCCTGCGCAATGCTGCGCCGATCTTGCCTTCATAATCCTCAAGCGAGGCATAGACCGCCCGGGTCAGATGGCCGATGGTGTCGAGTCGTTTTGAGAACGCATGCGTGGCATCGAAATTGGTCATGAAGTTGGACAGGCCAACATCCAGCGGGTGCCGCGACATGAAAATGAATTTCGCATCGGGCAGGATGGTTTTGGCAAACCCGATCTCGAAACAATTCAGCGGCAGTTTGTCGACGATGACAGGCGCCGGGGTTTGCGTGAACCCTTGCAAACTCAACTTGGTGTGAAGTGTCCGGCACTCGTCAATCTGTTGTGCGGTCAGCTTGGCCACCCAATCCCATCGTCCAGTCAGCCCGTGTTCCTTGGCAACCTGTTCCCGGCAAGCTGTCAGAACGGTTGGAAGGACCTGGCTTTCGCCAATGGAGTGCACATTTGTGTGGCGGCACAAAATGCGCTCAACCAATGTTGTCCCCGAGCGCGGCAGGCCGACGATAAAAGCAAAGCGGGGGGCGTCGGATGCCACTGGGGTCAGCGCGTCATTCCCGCCTTTGAACAGGTGCTTCTGATCGGCCACGCGTTGGTCAAACATTTCGGCATCATAGGCGCCGTCAACAAGCTGTTTGCTTCGTGCAAAGAAGCGAAAGGCGATCCGGTGATTGCCAGCGGCATCTTCAATGCGGCCAAGGGCGTTGAGGGCGGTTGCCTTGTCGGTCGGGTTCAATCCCTTGGACTCGGCCAGATTGCGGAGCGTTCTTGCCCGGTGGCTTTTGCGGTCGAAAACCTTGATCAGATTCAACGCGGCAAGGGCAGAGACGGATCGCGGCGTCAGTTTCAAAAGCTGGCTAAAGGCCTGTTCGGCGCTCTGCGTGTCGCCCACAGACAGGGTCATCGCGCCAAGCCTACCCCAGCCTGACGGATCGGTCGGCGAGATCTCGACGATTTGCCTGATCAGCTGAATTGACGTTTCCTGATCCCCAAGCCGCCAGTAGCAGATCGCCATATCATCCAGCAGCCTTGCATCGTTCGGAAAGAAGTCCTGAACTTTCAGCAGGATTTCCAGCGCGGGCTTGAACTCCTGACGCTGCAAGAAGGCATGTACGGGCTTTCTGACCACGTCATAAGTGCTTTCAGGAAGATCGTTTGCGAGGGCCTGGGAGGTTTTCATCTTTTTCTTCCGCGTGGTTCGATTTCAGCATGGTTATCGGTGCAATTCCCTAAAGACCGTTTAAGCGCCGCCGGAGAAATCAGCGCCGCGACCGGAGTTGTCGCTGATCTTTTGGTACCGCGAGCGTAGGCAGGAAATGGGCCGGATTGCGGGGTCTGATGGCTGGTAATTGCCTGTTAGCGGAAACGGCACCTCACGAAATGTGACGGTGATCACGCCAAGGAATCGCGGAAAATGTGAGATTCAGGCCCATAAATGAGACATCTAAAATGACACAAACGGTCGCATGTCTGGCAAGTATATGAAAACAAACAAATTTCGCATTTCAATGGGTTAATCTAAGCGGCTTGCGAGGTGCGCACGGCTCTGTTACACCCACGCCGAATTTCGGTGTTTTGTGAGAAAATCATCGTCAGGAAACGCCCCCGGAGGTGGACCACGCGCCACCCAGCAACCGGGGCCAAATTATCGGAAGGGTGGACGTGTCCGAACCAGCTTCGATTTCTTCCGGCATTGCCGCGCGCTATGCCACTGCTATTTTCGAGATTTCGAAAGAGGGCAAATCCCTCAAGAAGCTCGACGCCAATGTTACAGATCTTGCCCAGGCCATCGATGACAGCGCAGACCTGCGCGAGATGATTTCGAGCCCGGTGATTTCACGCAGCGCCCAAGGGGCCGCGATTGCCGAGATCGGTAAGAAGATGGGCCTTGAGAAAGCGCTGCAGAGCGGGCTTGGCCTGATGGCTGAAAAGCGCCGCCTCTTTGTGCTGCCACAGCTTGTCGCCCAACTTCGTGCGATGATCGCCGAGGACAAGGGCGAGATGACCGCGGACGTGACCAGCGCCAAGGCCCTGACCAAGGCGCAGTCCGACAAGCTGGCGAAAACGCTGAAGGCCCGCATGGGCAAAGACATAATAATCAATGCGACCGTTGATGAAAGCCTCATCGGCGGTCTTGTCGTTAAGGTGGGTTCGAAAATGATCGACACGTCGATCCGCTCGCGCCTGAATTCCCTCCAGAATGCAATGAAAGAGGTCGGATAAATGGGTATCCAAGCAGCAGAAATTTCTGCGATCCTGAAGGACCAGATCAAGAACTTCGGCGAAGAGGCCAAAGTGACCGAAGTAGGCCGTGTGCTGTCGGTTGGTGACGGTATCGCGCGTGTACACGGGCTGGACAATGTTCAGGCCGGTGAGCTGGTGGAATTCCCCGGCTCGATCATGGGCATGGCGCTGAACCTTGAAAGCGACAACGTTGGTGTTGTTATCTTCGGTTCCGACCGCGACATTAAAGAAGGCGACACCGTCAAGCGTACCAAGTCGATCGTGGACGTTCCAATCGGGGACGAACTGCTGGGTCGTGTTGTGGACGCTCTGGGCAACCCGCTGGATGGCAAGGGCCCGATCAAGACCAAGAAACGCGGCCTGGCCGACGTTAAGGCACCGGGCATCATCCCGCGTAAATCGGTACATGAACCGATGGCGACCGGCCTCAAATCGGTTGACGCGATGATCCCGATTGGCCGGGGCCAGCGCGAGCTGATCATTGGTGACCGCCAGACCGGCAAGACCGCCGTGGCGCTGGACACCATGCTGAACCAGAAATCCTATAACGAAGCTGCTGGCGACGACGAGTCGAAGAAGCTTTACTGTGTCTACGTTGCCGTCGGTCAGAAGCGGTCGACCGTGGCGCAGCTGGTGAAGAAGCTGGAAGAGGCCGGGTCGATGGAATATTCGATCGTTGTGGCCGCGACCGCGTCGGACCCCGCGCCGATGCAGTTCCTGGCGCCCTATTCGGCCACCGCGATTGCCGAGCATTTCCGCGACAATGGCCGCCACGCGCTGATCGTCTATGATGACCTGTCGAAACAGGCTGTGTCCTATCGTCAGATGTCGCTGCTGCTGCGTCGTCCGCCCGGTCGTGAAGCCTATCCGGGTGACGTTTTCTATCTCCACTCCCGCCTGCTGGAGCGTTCGGCTAAGCTGAACGAGGACAATGGTGGTGGATCGCTGACCGCGCTGCCGATCATTGAAACCCAGGGCGGCGACGTGTCGGCCTTTATTCCGACCAACGTGATTTCAATCACCGACGGCCAAATCTTCCTTGAAACCGAACTGTTCTACCAGGGCATCCGCCCGGCGGTGAACACCGGTCTCAGCGTTTCCCGTGTGGGTTCGTCGGCCCAGACCAATGCGATGAAATCCGTCGCCGGTCCGGTGAAACTGTCGCTGGCTCAGTACCGCGAGATGGCTGCCTTCGCGCAGTTCGGTTCGGACCTTGACGCCGCTACCCAGCAGTTGCTGGCGCGGGGTGCCCGTCTGACCGAGTTGATGAAACAGCCGCAGTATTCGCCTCTGACCAACGCAGAAATCGTCTGCATGATCTATGCCGGTGTGAACGGATATCTGGACAAGATCGACGTGAAACAGGTTGGTCGCTTCGAAGATGGTCTGCTGGCGCATCTGCGCGGCAAGCATCAGAAGCTTCTGGACATGATCACCAAGGACGATCCGAAGATCAAAGGCGACGCCGAAGATCAGATCAGGGCCGCGCTGGACGAATTCGCAGCCGACTTCGCTTAAGGGAAAGGACGAGGGCCTATGCCAAGTCTAAAGGACCTTAAAACAAGGATCGAGTCGGTCAAATCGACCCGCAAGATCACCAAGGCCATGCAGATGGTTGCCGCGGCGAAACTTCGCCGCGCGCAGGAAAAAGCCGAGATGTCGCGCCCCTATGCCGAACGGTTCAATGCCGTGATGGCCAAGCTGGCAGCGTCGGTCGGTTCATCTGAAAACGCACCCAAGCTGCTGAGCGGCACGGGTGGCGATCAGACCCATCTGCTGGTAGTGATGACCGCTGAACGCGGCCTTTGTGGCGGCTTCAACGGCAACATCGCCAAGCTGGCCAAGGCCGAGGCGCAAAAGCTGCTTGCCGCGGGCAAGACCGTGAAGATCATCACCGTGGGCAAGAAGGGCCGGGACGCGATCAAACGCGATCTGGGCGATCACTTCATCCACCATGTCGATCTGACCGAGGTCAAGAATGTGGGCTATGGCGACGCGCAGTCGATCGCCGCCGGCATTCTGGATCGGTTCGAGGCGGGTGAGTTTGACGTTGCCAAGATCTTCTATTCGAAGTTCGAGAACGTGGTCAGCCAGATCCCGACCATGCAAAAGGTGATCCCCGCCACGTTCGAGACCGAAGAAGGGGACGACGACAGTTCGTTCTACGACTTCGAACCCGATGAGCAGGCGATCCTGTCGGATCTGCTGCCGCGCGGTGTCGCCACGGCGATCTTCAGCGCGCTTCTGGAAAATGGCGCGTCGGAACAGGGTGCACGGATGTCCGCGATGGACAACGCCACACGCAACGCGGGCGAGATGATCGACAAGTTGACGATCCAGTTCAACCGTTCGCGTCAGGCCGTGATCACCAACGAGCTTATTGAAATCATTTCGGGCGCGGAAGCGCTCTAGAAGAACCGGAGACGAAAAATGGCAAACGCAAAAGGCAAAGTGACCCAGGTCATCGGCGCCGTGGTGGACGTTCAGTTCGACGAACACCTGCCCGAGATTTTGAACTCGCTGACGACCGATAACAACGGCAAGAACCTGATCCTGGAAGTGGCGCAGCACCTTGGTGAAAACACCGTTCGTGCCATCGCCATGGACGCGACCGAAGGTCTGGTGCGCGGTCAGGAAGTGACCGACAGCGGCCTGCCGATCCAGATGCCTGTGGGCAACGCCACTCTGGGCCGCATCCTGAACGTCGTGGGTGAGCCCGTGGACGAAAAAGGCCCGGTCAAGGCCAAGGAATACCGCGCGATCCACCAGGACGCGCCGGAATTCGCTGAACAGTCGACCGAATCCGAAGTGCTGGTGACCGGCATCAAGGTGGTTGACCTGCTGGCGCCTTACGCCAAGGGCGGCAAGATCGGCCTCTTTGGTGGTGCCGGCGTGGGCAAGACGGTTCTGATCATGGAACTGATCAACAACATCGCCAAAGTGCACTCGGGCTTCTCGGTTTTCGCCGGTGTGGGTGAACGGACCCGCGAAGGCAACGACCTTTACCACGAGATGATCGAATCCAACGTTATCAACCCCGATAACCTGGAAGAAAGCCAGGTGGCCCTGGTTTACGGTCAGATGAACGAACCTCCCGGAGCGCGGATGCGCGTTGCCCTGTCGGGTCTGACCCTGGCCGAGCAGTTCCGCGACCAGTCCGGGACCGACGTTCTGTTCTTCGTCGACAACATCTTCCGCTTCACCCAGGCCGGTTCCGAAGTGTCGGCCCTGCTGGGCCGGATCCCTTCCGCTGTGGGCTATCAGCCGACACTGGCCACCGACATGGGCGCGATGCAGGAACGCATCACCTCGACCAAGGCTGGTTCGATCACCTCGGTGCAAGCGGTTTACGTGCCTGCGGACGACCTTACCGACCCGGCGCCTGCGACCTCGTTCGCGCACCTTGACGCCACCACTGTTCTGTCGCGTGCGATTTCGGAACTGGGCATCTACCCGGCGGTGGACCCGCTCGATTCAACCTCGCGTCTGATGGACCCGGCGGTTGTGGGCGAGGAACACTATCAGGTGGCCCGTGACGTGCAGGGCATCCTGCAACGCTACAAGTCGCTGCAGGACATCATCGCCATTCTGGGCATGGACGAACTCAGCGAAGAGGACAAGCTGACCGTGGCCCGCGCCCGGAAGATCCAGCGCTTCCTCAGCCAGCCCTTCGACGTGGCCAAGGTGTTCACCGGGTCCGACGGCGTTCAGGTGCCGCTGGAAGAAACCATCGCGTCGTTTAAGGCCGTGGTTGCCGGCGAATACGATCACTTGCCCGAAGGCGCCTTCTACATGGTGGGCGGCATCGACGAGGTGAAAGCCAAAGCCGAGAAAATGGCCGCCGACGCAGCCTAAGCGGACGGTGGGGTGAAACCCCACCCTACGCAGATCTATGACCGAATGTAGGGTGGGGTTTCACCCCACCACACGTCCAAAACGGAGGCCGACAGATGGCTGACACAGTGCAATTCGATCTGGTTTCGCCCGAGCGTCTGCTGGCCTCGGTTGATGCCAAGGAAGTGCAGATCCCCGGTGCCGAAGGCGACATGACGGCGCTGCCCGATCACGCGCCGCTGATCACCACCCTGCGCCCCGGCGTGCTGAAGGTGACCAGCAACGAAGGCGAGGCGGAATATGTCGTAACCGGCGGCTTCGCCGAGATCAGCCCCAGCGGCATCTCGGTCTTGGCCGAACGTGCCGTGCCCAAGGGTGACATGACCCAGGACGAGTTCAAAGCGATGGTGACCGAGGCCAAAGAGAAACTCTCCAAGGCGCAGGAAACCTTCGTGAACGAGCCCGGCCCGGTCGACGATGCCGCCAAACTGCTGGCCGACATGGTCGCTATGGGTGGTGAAATCGGCCTGACTGCCGACTAAAGCGCGTACCCAACTAGTACGATTTCAACCTAAACGGTTGTGAAAAGGGGTCCACGGCCCCTTTTTTAGTCCAAATGGGTCATGCGCGGATTTTGTTAACCTTTATCATTTCCTGCTGAACGGATGTCAGAATTGGGGAATGTAATGCGTATTTCGGTATCATTGATTGTGGCGTTGGCCTTTTGCGCCTCAACCGCACACTCAGCAACATTTTACGCACGCAGTGGTGCAAGTGCCACCGCCGTGCATGACCCTGCGGATAACTTCAGCGTGATTAACGCCTCAGATAATGACCTCGTAAATTCTACGATTGCTCCGAACATCGGGGATTTGTCCGGTTCGGTTTCATCTTTGGCAACCGCCAGCGGGACGCTGGGGTCGTCTACGGGCAGAAGTTCAGCATCTGCAAATACACTGACAGGTGAGCTTAAGGTTCGTACAAGTGCCAACTGGACTGGTACTGGCGCAGCCAGCGGGGCGGCTGCGGACGCGGAAATACGAGAACTCTTCACTTTGAACGGCAGTGGTACATTCACCGCATATATGGCGCTGGATGCCAGTTGGAACCTTTCTGGAAATACCTGGGCGTTCCAGGCTGGCGTCGACACGAGTTTTGGGCGCGACATTGAGATTTTTGGAACCGGCGCTTCCAGCACACAAAGCTTCAACAACAGGATTTATTCTGTTTCCGGAAGCTTCTTCAATGTGGTCAACCGATCAGTGAGCATCAGGTGGTACGCGATTGCGCAACAGAATAATGCGACCGCAGGATTTATCGACGCATCCAACACCGCAACGATCTTTTTTGAAACCTCTGATGGTCTGACAGCAACGCCTTCTGTATCCAGTTTCCTGTCAAATGCGGTCTACCCCGACGATGTATCGGGTGGCACAGGCCCTGCCGCCGTGCCTCTGCCCGCATCCGGGCTGATGCTGGTCTCGCTTCTGGCCGGGTTGTTTGGATTGCGAACTCGGCGCCGGACCTAGTGCTGCAATTCCTCTGGACTGCATCGCTTGGGGGTAGGCTCCGAGCGATGGCGCCGCGTGCGAGAGATTTCACATATCCAACATCGAACTGGCTGAAAAACCGGCATTTCGGCTGAATTATAGTCCAAATGGGTCATGCGTGGCGTTTGTTAACTCTTAAACTCGATCCCAGTTAATTTAGGAACGGGGGAGAATATGTTCAAACAATTTCGATTGGCCGCAGCGGTATTGGTGGCCTCGGTCACGGCGGCGCAGGCGATTACGATAGAGGCGGGGAAATCCTATCTTGGTGATTATAGTTTTTCCGGCATTCAGCCGACGCCAAATCCCTGCTGCCCGATCATATCCATCGACACGCCAATCCGCGCACAGCAATACAACATCTTTTTTGGCGCAAACAGGCTGGATCAGGGCGAAACGATCACCCTGGATTTCACGGGCCGCGTCGCGCCACCACCGCCACCGACCCCGGATGCGTCAACCTCGAGTTTCACCAGTACAAACCCCCTCGGCACGACCTCGCTGGGGCTTGGCATTTCATCACTCTTCGACAATCTGTCCTCCGGTGTCATCCGGATTAGCGCCTCTGGCGGCTCGTTCGATCTGGATAAGCTGATCGTTTTCGCAAGTGTCAATGCCACGGTTCAGACCACGAATGGGCCAGTGGCGACAACCTTGCCCATTGAGGCTATGGTCACCAATTTCCGCCTGTTGTCACCCCCACCTCCGCCCCCGCCGCCCCCGAATGTGGTGCCGTTGCCGGCATCTGGCCTGATGTTGATATCGGTCTTGGCCGGGCTCTTTGGCTGGCGACACCGACAGTATCGCTCAATGTGATTTCAGCACTTTCTGGCCCGGTGACATAAACTCCCACCGGGTCAATTTTTGTGCAAAAGAGGCGCGGACTTCCTGCAAGTCATCTGATGATCCGGACGATCTGAGCCACCAGTTGCGTGCGGCTTGCTGATCCGGTCTTGGACAGCGCGGATTTGATCTGGTTACGGATCGTGTGAATAGACACGCTACGGCTTTCGGCAATCTCCGTCGGGGACGCACCTTGTGCCAGGGCCAGGCCAATTTCCGCCTCGGCCCGCGTCAGGCCAAGCTGGTCAGAAAGACGCCCTGCATCTTCTGCGTGGTCGGGCGTTGAAATGACCACCAGAAGGCTGGGCACCCGCATCCCCAAAAACAGCCTAAGATCCCAGCCATCCAGAATGTCGGGATCAAAGCGCGCCAGTCTAACGGTCCTCCCCCCGGGCAGGTCGAAATGCGCGCCAACATGCGGTCCGGTCCTAAGGCTGCGCAGCAGGGCCTGCAGGCGATTTTCGGCTTCGGGTTCGCAAAAATGGAACTTATCGCGCATGTCGCACCGGACGTCCTGCCCGTTCAGGATCAGCGCATCAGCCATCTTGTTGCGGAACGTGATCCGCCCGGTTTGCTCAAGCACCAGCAAGGCCGGGTCACCTTTGTCGGCACCTGCCAGCAGCGCGCGTTCCAATGCCCCGCTGGCAAGCATCTGACTGATCGCCCAGCTTTGGTTCAGGGCGGGCATCATCTGGCGCACGAGGTTGATCCAGCGATCTTCATCCCGATCCCGCATCGCGTTGGGTATGTTCGCCCCGAATAAACAGATCGCATCCCCGGTCTGGGCAAGAACACCCCCGCCACCCGCCCGCAGATCGCCCTGGGGCAGAACCCAGTCCGCATAGAATTCCGATTTCAGCAACACCTCTTCGGCACACATCTCCTGCGCATACAGAACCTCCCCGGCGGGGGCAGAGGTCAGCGCGGGTGCCCAGAGGTAGATCGTGTGATAGTGGCGCGCGAAAAGGTCCAGCCAATGCGCATCATACCCATGCGTGCAGGCTATCAACGGTTCATCCCGGCGCAGGTTCTGGGCCCAGATCTGGATGCAGGCACTGGGCACATGGGCGGACATCGCGGCAAGCACATCTGACCATCTATGCGGGTCCACCGCGGCGGAAAAAATCGCCGAGGTCAGCGATTGATAGTCATTTATTGATAGTTCGCGCATTTCCGTTTTTTCCCAAGAAAAGAGTGCCGCAGCGGAAAGCAACTTGTCAACATCGGCGTCGCAACCGTAGTGGCGCCTGTTTTCAAGGGGGGATCGCCGGTGAGCGATTTTCTTTTTTCTTTCTCAATTTCGCCGAAAAGTCATAGTAGAAGCAAAGACAACGTGTTTTGTGTGTGATTGATGAAAAAGTTCCTCAAACAGGCGATTGGTGTCGACCAGGGCGAAGATGTGCTGTTCTCGGACTATGAGGACGGTGGCGATATGTGGACGGGCAATGGCCCGCGCGAGCGTCGCCACGCCCTGACCTTCCGCGAGCCGTTCCGATCCCCCCCGATGGTGCATGTGGCCCTGTCGATGTGGGATATGGACAGCGCCACCAACGCGCGCGCCGATATCTCGGCCGAGAACATCACCGCGGACGGTTTTGACATGGTATTCCGCACCTGGGGCGACAGTCGCGTCGCCCGCGCCCGCGCCCGCTGGATGGCGATCGGTGAGGTCGCGCATGACGACGACTGGCAGCTTTATTAGCTTATTGAAACGGGGTCAGTGCGCCTCGGCCCAGTTCATGCCCTGTCCGGCGTCGACGATCAGCGGCACATCCAGATGCACGGCAGGGGCGGCGGCGCTTTCCATGACCGTGCGGGCGGCGTCGATCACCTGATCCGTCGCGTTTTCATCGGCCTCGAACAGCAATTCGTCATGCACCTGCAGCAGCATCTTGCAAGGCAGATCAGCGATGGCATCCGGCATCCGGATCATCGCCCGGCGGATAATATCGGCGGCGGTGCCTTGGATCGGCGCGTTGATCGCGGCACGTTTGGCGAACCCGGCATGGGGGCCCTTGGCGTTGATCTCGGGCGTGTGAATCTTGCGGCCAAAGAGGGTCTGGACATGGCCATGCTCCTTGGCGAATTTCACCGTGTCATCCATATAGGTGCGGATGCCGGGGAAACGTTCGAAATACCGGTCGATAAAGCCCTGCGCCTCGGACCGTGGGATACGCAGGTTGCGCGCCAGACCAAAGCCCGAAATGCCGTAGATCACCCCGAAATTGATCGCCTTGGCGCGGCGGCGCACCTCGGGTGTCATTTCGTCCAGCGGTACGTCGAACATTTCGCTGGCGGTCATGGCGTGGATATCAAGCCCGTCGGCAAAGGCCTGTTTCAGCGCCGGTATGTCGGCCACATGGGCCAGGATGCGCAGCTCGATCTGGGAATAGTCCAGCGATAGCAATGTGTTGCCCGGGGTGGCGATGAACGCCTCGCGGATGCGGCGGCCCTCTTCGGTGCGTACCGGAATGTTCTGCAGGTTCGGATCGGTCGAGGCAAGTCGCCCGGTGCTGGCGCCGGTCTGCACATAGGACGTATGCACGCGGGAGGTATCGGGATCGATGTGATCCTGCAACGCATCCGTGTAGGTGGATTTGAGTTTGCTGAGCTGCCGCCAGTCCAGTACTCGCGCGGGCAATTCATGCTCGGTGGCCAGGTCTTCGAGCACATCCGCGCCGGTGGCATAGGCACCGGTCTTGCCCTTCTTGCCGCCCTCGATGCCCATTTCGTCGAACAGGATTTCACCCAGTTGCTTGGGTGATCCGACGTTGAAGCTGCGCCCGGCAAGCTCGTGAATTTCCGCCTCCAGCCCGGCCATTTTCTGGGCAAAGGCGTTGGACATCCGGCTCAGCACCTCGCGATCGACCTTGATGCCGTTCATCTCCATCTGCGCCAGAACCGGCACCAGCGGGCGTTCCAGCGTCTCATAGACCGTGGTGACATGGGCGCGGTGCAACTGCGGCTTGAAGATATGCCAGAGGCGCAGTGTGATATCGGCATCCTCGGCGGCGTATTTCACCGCCTCATCCACCGGCACGCGGTCAAAGGTGATGGCGGATTTGCCAGTACCCAGCAGCGATTTGATCGGGATCGGCGAATGGCTCAGATAGCGTTCCGACAGCGTGTCCATGCCGTGATTATGGACGCCCGCGTTTAGCGCATAGGACATCAGCATGGTGTCATCGATGGGCGCGATATTGACGCCGTAACGGGCCAGTATCTTGGCGTCGTATTTCATGTTCTGACCGATCTTCAGGATCGCATCATCCTCGAAAACAGGTTTCAGCGCCTTCAGAACCTCATCGGTGTCCAACTGCCCCTCGGCCAGTGTGTCGGTGGCGAAAAGGTCGCTGCCGCCTTCGCCTTCCTTGTGGATCAGCGGGATATAACAGGCCTCACCCGGATCGACCGATAGGCAGATGCCCACCAGCTCGGCCTGCATTTCATTGAGCGAGGTGGTTTCGGTATCAACCGCCACATGGCCGACATAGGTGATCCGGTCGATCCATTTTTGCAGCGCGGTCATATCGCTGACCCGTTCGTATTTGTCGGGGTCGATGGCGGGCCATTCGGGCGCGGCGCTTTCCTCGGACGGGGCAGGGGTATCTTCGATCACCGGCGGTTCCGCGCCAAGCGCGTCGGCGATGCGTTTGCTGAGCGTGCGAAACTCCATTTCGGCCAGGAAACCCAGCAGCGTGTCGGGCTCGGGGTCCCTGACCTCCAGATCGTCCAGGGTGAAATCCAGCGGCGTGTTCAGGTCGAGCTGAACGAGCTTTTTCGACAGTTCGATCTGCGCGCGCTTTTCGATCAGGGTCTCGCGGCGCTTGGGCTGTTTGATCTCGTCGGCGCGGTCCAGCAGCGTTTCCAGATCGCCGAATTCGTTGATCAGCAGCGCCGCGGTCTTGATGCCAATGCCCGGCGCGCCGGGGACGTTATCGACGGAATCCCCCGCCAGCGCCTGCACATCGACCACACGGTCGGGGCCGACGCCGAATTTTTCCTCGACGCCCTCGGTGTCGATGCGCTTATTCTTCATTGCATCCAGCATCTCGACCCCGCCACCGACAAGCTGCATCAGGTCCTTATCGCTGCTGATGATGGTCACGCGGCCCCCGGCCTCGCGGGCCTGAACCGCAAGCGTGGCGATGATGTCGTCGGCCTCGAACCCTTCGACTTCCTTGCAGGCGATGTTGAACGCCTCGGTCGCGGTGCGGGTCAGCGGGATCTGCGGGCGCAAATCCTCGGGCATCGCCTCGCGATTGGCCTTGTATTCGGGGTAGAGATCATTGCGGAACGTGTGGCTGCCCTTGTCAAAGATCACCGCCACATGGGTGGGCGCATCGGGGCCGGCATTATCCTGCACGTATTTCTGCAGCATGTTGCAAAAGCCACTGACCGCGCCAATGGGCAGCCCGTCGGATTTGCGCGTCAGCGGTGGCAGGGCGTGGTAGGCGCGAAAGATAAAGGCTGAGCCGTCGATCAGATGCAGATGGCAGCCCTTGCCGAATTGCGTGTCCATGATGTGCCCCCGCGCGGTTTGTCCCTGTGGTTCGGGTTTTGCCACGAAGCGGCGGAGGGTGCCAGCGGGTTCGTGACATCTGCTGACAGGAGTTTGGCAAAAGGCGCTGATGAACCTCTGGCAGGCATGGTGTTACGGGCGCGCGGCGACGCATCCGGACGGCGTGGCAGCTTTGATCGCTAATCGATCACTCGGCGGCGTAGAGCCCCTCGTAGATCGGGCCAAGCGTTTCGGTGTCAAAAAGCGATGAGACCGACGTGCCGTTCCAGATGTTGAGGATGGCCTGCGCAAAGACCGGTGCCGTGGGCACGATGCGGATATTGGGCGCGGCGTCGATCGTGTCACGCGGCGCGATCGTATCGGTCAGGACCAGCGATTTCATCACCGATTTCGTCACCCGCTCCACTGCGGGCCCGGACATGACACCATGCGTGATGTAGGAATGCACCTCGGACGCGCCATTGTCCATCAGCACCTCGGCCGCCTTGCAGAGCGTTCCGGCCGTATCCACCATGTCGTCCACGATGATGCACTTCTTGCCCTTCACGTCGCCGATCACGGTCATTTCCGCCACTTCGCCGGGCTTTTCACGGCGCTTGTCGACGATGCTCAGCGGCGCGTTGATCCGCTTGGCCAGTTCGCGGGCGCGGGCCACGCCCCCCACATCGGGCGAGACGATCATGATATCGCTCATCGAATCCTTGAACATTTTCTTGATATCCAGGGCAAAGACCGGCGAGGCATAAAGGTTGTCCACTGGAATATCGAAGAACCCCTGAATCTGCGCCGCATGCAGATCCATCGTCAGAACCCGCTCGATGCCCGCCTCGACGATCATGTTTGCCACCAGCTTGGCCGAAATTGGCGTGCGCGCGCGTGACCGTCGATCCTGCCGCGCGTAGCCGAAATAGGGGATGACGGCCGTGATGCGCTGCGCCGAGGAACGCCGGAGCGCGTCGGACATGATCAGAAGCTCCATCAGGTTGTCATTAGCCGGGTTCGAGGTCGGCTGGATGATGAACATATCCTCGCCGCGCACATTCTCGTAAACCTCGACGAAAATCTCACCATCATTGAACCGTTCGACCCGCGCATCACAAAGGCCCACCGTGGTGCCCCGATGCATCGACATCCGCCGTGCAATCGCCTTGGCAAGCGGCATGTTGGCATTGCCCGAGATAAGTTTCGGCTCTGGTCTGGATGGCATGTCTGGCTTCCCCAAGGTGGTCTTTGATGACAGAATCGTGACGTTGACACCGCTTAGCATGCGCTTAGGGTCTGGCAAAGCTATGCCATCGCATGAAGGGGGTAAAAATGCTGCATATCGACTATTATTTCTCGACCTTGTCACCCTCTGCCTATCTGGCGGGCACCCGGCTGGAGGAAATCGCGGCAAAACACGGCGCGACGATCACCTATAAGCCGCTCGACATCATGTCGCTTTTTGCCCGCACCGGCGGCGTGCCACTGGGCGAGAGGCACCCGAACCGGCAGGCATACCGCGCCCAGGACATGGCGCGGCAGGCAAAGCGGTTGGGCATGCCGATCAACGTCAAACCCGCCTTCTGGCCGCCCAATCCTGCGCCCTCGTCCTACGCGATCATCTCGGCGCAGAATGCCGGGGGTGGTGATCTGGGGGCGCTGTCGCATGCGGTGCTGCGCGCGCTCTGGGTCGAAGAGAAGGACATCGCCGACGACAGCGTGATCCGCGATTGTCTGTCAGCGGCGGGGTTCGATCCCACGCTGGCCGATAGTGGCTTGCTGACCGGCGCCGAGACCTATGCCGCCAATCTCGAAGAGGCGGTGAATGCCGGTGTTTTCGGTGCGCCGTTCTACGTGGCCGATAGCGGGCAGATGTTCTGGGGGCAGGACCGGCTGGACGATCTGGATGCGCATCTGGCAGGCGATTGCTAAGCAATGCCAAAGGCGCTCAAGGCGGGGTTTGAAACCTACTGGAAAAGCTATGGTCAGGGGCCGCGTGCGGCGCTGATGATCCATTGCTCGCTGGCCTCTTCGGCAGCGTGGGGGCCGCTGGCAGGGCACCTGTCGGGCGCGCTCGACATGACCGCTTTTGACATGCCCGGGCATGGCCGCAGCGCCGCCTGGGATGACCGCGGTGAAATCCAGGGCGTGACCGCTGACATCGCGGCGGCGTTTCTGGAGGGGCCGACGGATGTGATCGGCCATTCCTTCGGCGCGACCGTGGCGCTCAGGCTGGCGGTTGAGCGGCCCGAACTGGTGCGCACGCTGACCCTGATCGAACCTGTTCTTATTGCCGTTGCACTGGCCGACCGGCCGGATGTGGCGCGCGACCACGCGATCGAATCCGCAGATTTCGAGGCTGCGATGATCGCCGCCGATCACATGGCAGCCGCCCGCGCCTTTACCGGGCTCTGGAGCACGGGGTTGCCCTTCGACGCGCTGCCCGATGATCAGCAGAAACTCATGGCTGCGCAGATGCCGTTTGTCGGCGCGGGCGAGCCTGCGCTTTTTCACGACGCCGGGCAGATCCTTGCACCTGAAAGATTATCGCGCGTGTCGATGCCGGTCTTGCTGATCGACGGCAGCGCCACGCTCGAAATCGTCAGCGTGATCTGTGACGGGCTGCATCAACGCCTGCCACATGCAAGCCGCGCTGTGATCATGGGGGCGGGCCATATGCTACCGATCACCCATGCGCAGCAGACAGGTCATGAAATATTGCGCTTTCTGGCTTAGAGCGTTTCCAGTTTTTGTTGAAACAAGCGATTCAATGTGAACTGGAAACGCTTTAGGTCGCGATCTCGTCAACGCTCTTGCAGCGCCAGGCGAACCCCAAGCGCGCAATAGATACTGCCAACGACTTTGCCCTGCCACCTCAGAACGGTCGGGTTGCGTCGCAGGAAACGCCCAAGACCACCGGCACCGAAAGCAAACACCACGGTGCTGAGCAGCCCCATCAGAACAAAGACTAGACCCAGTATCGAAAGTTGCAGCAGGACCATGCCGTTCTCGGGGTGCACGAATTGCGGCAGGAAGGCCAGAAAAAAGAGCGCTGTTTTCGGATTCAGCACTTCAGCCAGTATTGCCTGCCGAAACGCTTTCACGGGCGTGATCGCCAGATGGCCAGCGCCGGGATCGGGGTGCGATTTCTGAAATATGGCCCGCAGCCCGAGATAGACCAGATACCCCGCCCCAAGGAATTTTATGACACTGAAAAGCAGGGCAGAGGTGGCGATTATGGCCGAAATACCGACCACGGCCATGAACGTGTGGATCAAATCTCCGGCTGCAATGCCTGCTCCGGTGGCAAGCCCCGCCCTTGTGCCTGAACTGGTGGCGCGGGCGATGGTCAGAAGCGTGGCAGGCCCGGGGATAAAGACAAACCCCAGAACGATGGCGGTATAGGTCATCAGCGTCGTTTGATCGATCAATGTGCTGTCCTTCCCGAAGAAATATGATCCGGATCAGGCGACAGATCGCTGTCAAATGCAAGCCACAAGGCAAAGGCCATTGGTTTGTCAGATGCGTGGCCTGCGCATTCTTACCGCGCAGGGCTGGTACGTCACGGTCCGAAATCTCGTGCGTTCGCCCTGTTAACCCGGCGAATTACCGATTTTCACACCGACGTAATACCGACAAAATACCGACGTTATACCGACATGGAATTTCAAGCGTTTTCAGCATGTTAACCCGATTCTCCTTGGTTTTTGGCGGCGTCGGTGTTTCGGCAGACGAAATCCGCGCATTCCGCCAGTGGATCAGCCCTTCGCGATTTCAAGAAACTGGTCGATCAGCGCGTCTGTCATCGACCAGTCACAGACCAGCCGCATCGGCAGCGCCTCGGCCGGGTCATCGCCCTTGAGCGGGGCCATCAGCCCATAGGCCGCACCGGCATCATGCAGTCGCTGATGGGTGGCGCGGGGCAGGGTGGCGAAGATCATGTTGGCCTGTGGATCGTTCTGAAATTCCGCACCGGGCACCTCGCGCAGACCCGCTGTCAGCCGCGCGCAGGCGGCGTTGGCGGTCTTGGCGGTCTCGCGCCACAGCCCGTCGCGCAGATACCCCAGCATCTGCGCCGACAGGTAGCGGTGTTTGGAAAACAGATGCGCCGCGCGTTTGCGACGCAGCTCGAACTCCCACGCATGTTTCGGATCGAAAAACACCACCGCCTCGACGCCCATGCACCCGTTCTTGGTGCCCCCAAAACTAAGCACGTCGATACCCGCCCGCCAAGTCATCTCGGCGGGTGTGCAATCCAAGGCCGCCAGCGCATTGGCAAACCGGGCACCATCCATATGGACCGGCAGGCGGTAGGTCTTGGCAAGGCTGGTCAGGGTATTGATTTCATTCAGGGAATAGACATGCCCCATCTCTGTCACCTGGGTGATCGACACCGGCCCACGCTGCGATACATGCACATCGCCATAGGTCCAGCTTTCAATCCGCGCGGCCAGTTGCTCGGGCGTCATCCGATCGCTTTCGCCGACAAGGCTTAGCTTTGCGCCACCGGTAAAGAACTCGGGCGCATGGCATTCATCGGTGTGGACATGAGCCAGCGGCGTGCAAAAGATCGTCTGCCAGGGATGCGCCAGCGTCGACAGCGCCAGCGCATTGGCCGCCGTGCCTGTGGCCACCAGATAGACCGCCGCGTCAGGGGCTTCGAACGCGCTGCGGATCAGGCTGCGAACCTCTGCCATCATCTGATCTTCGCCATAGGACGGCTGGTAGCCGGTATTGGCCTCGGTCACCGCCTTGAGGACGGCAGGAAGGGCGGGGCCGGTGTTGTCAGAGGCGAAATACATCTAAACAGGTTCCTCGATAATGTGGTTTTCCCAGTCGTCTTCATCGACCTCGAATTCAGGCACAGTGCGATGCTGCATCGACACGCCCGCATCATGCACGGTCTGCGGGTCGCCCGAAATCAAAGGATGCCAGTCAAACAGCGTTTGGCCGGTCCAGAGCAGTTTGTAGGCGCAGGTTTCGGGGATCCAATAGAGGTTTTGATCCATATTCTTAGGGCTGAGCACCACGCATTCCGGCACAAATTGATGGCGTGTCGGATATTGCGTGCAACGGCAATTGTCATCTTCGAACAGGCGGCAGGCAATGCAGGTCAGCGCAACCTCGCCGCTGTCCTCGTCCTCCAGCTTGTTCATGCAGCATTTGCCACAGCCGTCACACAGCGCCTCCCATTCCTTCTGGGTCATGCGGTCCGGGCGCACGGTTTCCCAGAAGCGCGGGCGCAGGCCGGTTCGGTCGATCGGATCTTTCATGCGCCCGCCAGAATGTCCCGCGCACGGGCGCAGTCGGCATCCATCTGGGCGATAAAGGCTTCAAGGCTCTCGAACGTTTCTTCAGGGCGCAGATATTCGACCAGCGCCACCGACAGGTCGGCACCGTAGAGATCGCCGGAGAAATCGAAAATAAAGGTTTCCAGATTAGGAATTTCACCGTTGAACATCGGGCGTACTCCCAGGCTGGCCGCGCCCCGGTAACTGCCCTTGTGCGGCCCGTCCAGGACATCGACAAACACCGCGTAGACGCCGAATTTGGGCGGGTGAAGCCCCTCGATGGACATGTTGGTGGTGGGATAGCCCAACTCGCGACCGCGCTGTTCACCTCCGACCACCGGGCCTTCGATCCGGTGCCAATGGCCCAGCATCGCCGCCGCATCGTCCGGGCGGCCTTCGCTGAGCGCGGTTCGGATCGCAGTGGACGAAACCTGCCCCTGCTGGCCCTCAAGCAGCTCGGTGATGGTAACGCCAAAGCCCATCTCGGCACCGAACTCCTGAAGGTGGTTGGCATTGCCTGCCCGGCCTTTGCCAAAACAGAAATCGGCACCGACGACAACATGGGTCAGTCCCAATCCGTCATGGATCACGTTCTGGGCGAATTCGCGGGGCGACAGGGCCGAAAGGGCGGCGTTGAAATTCAATTCGTAGAGCCGTTGAACGCCAAGTTTTTCCAACCGGTGCGCGCGTGCTTCGGGACCCATCAGGCGGAAGGGGCGCGCATCGGGGGCAAAATATTCGCGCGGGTGCGGCTCGAAGGTTAGGATACCAAGCGGGGCATTGTCGGCGTCGGCGGCTTTGCGAGCCAGGTCGATCACGGTCCGGTGGCCGATATGAACCCCGTCGAAATTGCCGATCGCCACGCTGGCGCCACGGTCGGACGGGTCAAGATAGTCATAGTCACGGATGATGCGCATGGGGCAGGGGTAGCGTCCCGTGCGGTCCTGTGCAAGCGTGTTGGTGACGGGGCCGGGCGCTGCACTGCTTTTGGATAAAGCGCGCTGCAACGCCCGTCAGATTTCATTCCGCCGGCTGGGTCGGCATATCGGATTTATGCGAGGCGATCACGAGGCAGACAGCGGCGCCGTTCAGCCAATAGAATATGGCGTCAAGACCGGTGAACCCGAAGAGGAAAGGCGCGGCAAGGAAGGTCAGGCCGACGACCAGATCAACGGCCATATGCACATAATAGGGGATCACCCTTATCAGACCCAGGTGGTGATCTGTCAGAACTGTCAGCAGGAACGCGGCGATACCGGTGACAACCGAGAGCCAGAATGCCATTGGATGTGTGCTTCCCAGATCAAGCAGAAAGGGCAGCCCGATCAGGGCCAGCGCGACGGGGTAGTCAAGGTAAGCGTGAATATGTTTGGTGACGAATTTTGCGGGCATGATGGCCTCCTGATTTGTCGGTTGTGGTGACAAACAGATAGGCCATTTCAGTTGTACGATTAATGATGGTTCGTGCAATTAAGCGCGCAGATCGTTCAAAGCGCGGGTAAGGTTCCGGATTGCAGGGTTGAGCTCAGTCAAATTTACCCGAGGGTGCCAGCACAGTCGCCTCACCGATCAGGACTTTCTTGCCGTTAACCATGCAGCGGCAATCCAGTTGGACGCGGCGCTTGCCATGATCAATGCCAATGACCTCGACCTGCGCTTCGACCATGTCGCCAGGGCGCACCGGGGCCAGGAACTTAAGCGTCTGGCCCATGTAGACGGTGCCGTGACCGGGCAATTGCTCTCCGATGACGGCCGAGATCAGGCCCGCGGTCAGCATGCCGTGGGCGATGCGTCCCTCGAATATCGTGTCGCGCGCATAATCGTCGTCCAGATGTACCGGGTTGTGGTCGGTCGAGACCTCGGCGAACATCTCGATATCCTTGTCGGTCACCACTTTGCGCAGAGACCGCGTCATGCCCATCTCGATTTGTTCGATGGTGATGGTTCCGCGCGGCATATTATCCAACATTCGACCCTCCAGTCAGATCCGGCGCGCAATTTTCTGATGTGCCGGCGTCAAAAGTTGGAACTTTATTACTTTGCAGTTGCAGAAAATCAAGTCTTTTCTGGCATTATCGTAAATGGCCAATCGTATAGGTCGGCGTGTAATTTTTGCTTTCAAGATAAGCTCTTAGCGCTTCTTCATCTGGTTGCTGCGACGTTTTGGTTTCCATCGCGGCTAGCCCGCCAGAGATGAAAAGGCTGTCGATGTCCTCACCCATGGCGCCCGCGATGTCTGTCAGGATGCCATCTCCGATGGCCAAAATGGCCGCCGAATCGATATCCTTGCCAAGACTTGTCAGACGGCGGCGCGCCAGATCATAGATCGGCGGGTGGGGTTTGCCGAAATAGAGGCTTTCACCGCCCATTTCGGTGTAAAGCTTGGCCAGCGCCCCGGCGCACCATTCACGGTGATCACCTCGATCCACGACGATATCGGGATTTGCACAAAGCAGCTTGAGGCCTTTTTGTTTGGCATACAGAAAATCCGGGCGCATCGTGGCAGGATCGGCGGACGCATCAAAAGGGCCGGCGCAGACAATGCCTTCTGCCTCGCTCAACGGTACCGGAACAACTTTGACGGGGTTTTCAACGATCCTGATCGGTTCGAAAATCTTGTGATCGTCTTCCTTGCCGATGAAATAGACGTTTTTCCCTACGACACCGCGAAACATTGCGGCCCGGGCACTGTCACCGGAGGTGGCGATGGTATCCCAGCAATCCCGCGGCACACCGATCTGACCAAGCTGAATTTCGACCCGATCGCGGGCGCGCGGTGAATTCGTGACCAGGACCACCCGGCCGCCATTGGCGCGGTAGGATTGCAGGGCAGAAACGGCGCTAGGGAAGGGGGTAATACCGTTATGTACACAGCCCCAGAGGTCGACAAAAAGCGCCTCGTAGCGGTTGGAAATCTCGGACAGGGACTGAATGATCTGGGTCATATCCGTATCTATGGCAGGCAAAAGTTGAATTTGCCAGTGTGATCAACCGGCTGTTTCTGAAAGGAGTTCGCTTGCGCTTACGCGTTGAAGTCTTGCGTTCAAGGCACGCAGCCTTTGGGGGCGTCCCCCAAACCCCCGGATTGCTTTGACGGTGCCAGAATGATCTGTGACGCCGAAGTTGCGCGGCGCGTCAGGGGTATGCGCCTTTGCAGGCGCGGGTCAGTTCTTGGGGTCGGCCAGCCAGGGAAAGGTCGCCTCGGAAGACTTTCGCCAGCTTAGATGCGTGCGGCGGGTGAATTCCGGTGTGCCTGAGATTTTGTGCAGCTGACCTGCCGCGACATGGTTCTTGATCAGGCGCTCCGGCAGGTAGGCTGAGCCACCATGCGCCAGAAGATGCGCCAAAGCCCAATCCGGATTGGAATGGGCAACCGCTGCGGTTTCATCAGCTGGCAGGATCTGGGCGTGCTGCGCGCGGATGGCAGGACCGTAGTCGACGTAGATATAATCTCGGTCCCGGGATTTATGATGTGTCTTGTGGGGGGTCACATGCACCAGGCGGTCGGTCAAAAGTTCCCGGCTTTCGAGACCTGGATCGTTCAACGGTTCGGGCAGTAAGGCTGCGTCGCTGAGCCCGCTTTGCAGCCAGCGGGCAGCGTCGCTGCTCAGGCCGGTCCAAACCTCGATGGCCGTCTCGATCTGGCGGGACCTCAGGGCTGCAATCCACTCTTCGCCCAATCCGGTCCAGAGCGATGGATGGCAGACAAAGCTGAACAACCGCGTCACCCCTCGTGGCAGGCTGGAGCGTGCACGAGCGTTTTCCCAACTGCGCACGATCACCTCGGCCTGTTCCAGGAAGGCGAAACCGGGCTTGGTGAGGCTGGCGCCTTTGCGGGATCGGGTGAGCAGTTTTGCCCCTAGCGCCTGTTCCAGAGTGTCCAGCCGGGCAGTCACGGCAGATTGGGTCACGTTCAACTGGTCCGCCGCGCGATTGAGATTGCCGGTGCGGACCACGGTCAGGAATGTCTGGATGGCGCTGATATTCATGCGGCGATAATGCAAAATATTTTATACTTAGGATAGATTAAATCCGTTTTCCTAATTCATGCTTTTCTGCCATCTTGCCTGCGCGACAGGAGTAGCGGCAATGGAATTCAGTCTTCAGCTTTCGGCGGATTATCCGGACAAATCCTATGGTGGCGATCGTGTCTATGCGGACATGCTGGATCAGGCCATGCTGGGGGACCGGTTGGGGTTTGATGCGGTTTCGATCACCGAACATCACCTTATGAATTGCCTGATGATGCCCGCGCCGTTGCAGTTTGCCGTCAAGATTGCCGCGCATACCAGCCGTATCAAGATCATGACCTCGATCGTCGTTCTGCCCTTGCATGACATGCGCAGCTATGCCGGTGAGGTTGTCGTCGCCGATATCTTTACCGAGGGCCGTTTGCTCTTGGGTGTTGGACGTGGTGCTTTTGCTTACGAGATGGAGCGATTGGGTGTGCCGATGGGCGAAACCCAGGCGCGGTTCAATGAATCACTTGACGTGTTACAGGCGCTTCTGACCCGCGAAGAGGTCAGTTGGGACGGGACTTACTATCAGTTCGAGCCGCTGACGATCATGCCGCGCCCGGTCCGGCCGATCTCGATGATGATGGCGGTGATGAACCCTGAAGGGATTTACCATTGCACCAAGCGCGGTTTCCACATCCAGACCACGCCATTGTCGGGCAATCATCAGTTGCTGCTGGACCAGGTGGGCGGCTTCAATAGGGCAAAGGATGAAATGGGCGCTGATGGTGAACATCTGACCCTGACCTTGAGCCGGGTGGCGCATATGGCCAAGACCGACGCTGAACGGCGACGCAAGATAGAGATGGCCTACCACTACTACAGTCGGTTTGATAATGTCTTTACCGGCCCCGGTATCGTGGATAACGGTATGGTCAGAGAGCTGCCGCGCGATCAGACGGTGGAAGAGCTGGGAGAAAGCCTTTTGATTTGCACGCCGCAAGAGATGATTGACAAGCTGGGCCCCTATGCCGAGCTGGGGATCGACCGGGTTATTCTGAGCATGAATTTCGGCCTGGAGGCGCCCGAGACGCTGGATGCTATCCAGTGCTTTGCCGAAGAGGTGATGCCGCATTTCACCGGTCGCCCGGCAATTCAGGAGGCCGCGCAATGAAACTGGCGCGTCAGGCCTTCATCACCGCGATGCGCAAGGTCGCCTCGACCGTCACCGTGGTCACAACCGACGGCCCGGCGGGTCAATCGGGCGCCACGGTCAGCGCGTTTTCGTCGCTAAGTGCGGATCCGCCTTCGGTTCTGGTCTGCCTCAAGGCCGATAGCCGGATCGCGCAGGCGGTCAAGGATAACGGCGTCTTTTGCGTCAATATACTGAGCGAAGATGCCGTCGAACTGGCCAATCGCTTTGCCGGTGCCTTTGATCAGACCAAACCAAACCGGTTCGAGGGGCTGGAGGTTACCAATACAGACGAAGGACCCATTTTGCCGCGCGCGACGTCCTTTGCCTGTTCGTTGAACCGCACGGTCATTCATGGCAGCCATGCGATTTGTATCGGTGACGTCACCGGTATTTCCGATGCGGGGGAACAACCTTTGACCTACATGAGCGGCGCATTTCACGTGGTGCGCCCAAAATCTGAATAAGGGGCTGGGCCATGCCGATCATCCGGGTTGAAATGTTCAAGGGACGCAGTGTTGAGCAGAAGCGCGCGCTGGTGCGCGATCTGACCGACGCGTTTATCGGGGCGGCCGGTGGCAACCCTGAAAGCGTTCATGTTGTGATCACCGATGTCGACAAATCCGACTGGGGATCGGGCGGGCAGCTGAGTTCGGACAAATTTCCGGATTAGGGGCTGGCGATGAATACTGTCATTGATTGCGAATACACGGTTCAGGGTGATGGCCCACCGCTCTTTCTAATCCACGGCATTGGGGCCGCGCGCAACACCTGGGCCAAGGCACTGCCGGTGCTGATCCCGCATTTCACCGTGATCACCTATGACCTGCGCGGTCATGGTGCCTCAGCCATGCCAACGGGTGAATTTGGCCTCGACGAACTGGTGGATGACCTGGAACGGGTACGTGAGCGCACAGGATTCGAAACCGCACATTTCGCCGGGCATTCGCTGGGCGGGATGATTGGGCCTGCCTACGCACGCAAATTCCCAGATCGGGTGAAATCACTTGGCCTTTTGTCCACCGCGGCCTTTCGGACCGAAGATGATAGCGCCAAGGTCTGCGGCGTCGTGCGTGCAATGGAAGAAAAGGGCATTCCGCAGGTGCTGGGCACGCTGACGGATCGCTGGTTCACGGATGGCTTCATCAGCGCACATGCGGATGTGGTTGAGCGGCGATTGCAACAAGTGGTTGATACCGATCCGGATGTCTTTCTGAACGTGTTTCGCATCTATGCGGGTACTGAAATGGCCCCTTGGTTGCATGAGGTTAACGCCCCCTCATTGGTGCTAACGGGTGAAAACGATGGCGGGTGCAACCCGCGTTTGAACCGATTGATTGACAAGGCATTGCCGAATTCCGAACTGGTTATTTTACCGGAACTCAAACACTCGCTCTTGCTCGAAGCGGGGGACCAGGTGGCCGCGCATCTGGTGCGGTTCATAAACGCCCTGACGGAATGACGCTTTTGGAATAGACTGTACGGTCAAACCGGTGGCTTCATGGCCCTGTATTCCATTGCGGGAGAGGGGATTATGGGCAAAAAACTGACAGAAGCACAGATCGAGGCATATCATCGCGACGGTTTCGTTGCCCCGGTTGATATCTTTTCCGAAGACGAGGCCGCGCGCCTTCGCAAAGCACTTGAAGAGGCCGAAGCAAAATGGCCCGAAGCCTTTGTCGGTGCTGCGCGCAACAACGCGCACCTGAACCTGATGTGTCTTGATGAAATCGTCCATAATTCGGGCCTTGTGGATGCTGCCGAAGATCTGGTGGGACCGAACATCCTGAACTACGGCACCGTCCTGTTCATCAAGGAACCGCACGATCCGGGGTTTGTCAGTTGGCATCAGGACGCGCGCTACATGGGGCTTGAGCCGCATGTTGGCGTGACCGCCTGGGTGGCGCTTTCCGACGCCAATGATCAAAGCGGTTGCATGCGGATGATCCCGGGCAGTCATAAGGAATTGCAGGCCCATGACGATACCTTCGGCGAGGACAATATCCTGACCCGCGGACAAGAAGTGCGCGATGTGGACGAAAGCAAGGCGATCTCGACGCCACTCAGGCCCGGTCAGGCCTCGTTTCACAGCGCACGGGTAATCCACAGCTCGCAACCGAACCAAAGCGATGATCGGCGCATCGGGTTCGTGATCCAACCCTATATGCCGCCGCATGTCGAACAGACAATCGTGCCGACCTATGCGCAGCTTGTGCGCGGTGAAGACCCCCATGGCAATTTCAAGCGCGCCGGGCGACCCAAGCAGGACATGGCGCCCGAGGATCTGGCGTTGCGCGACAAGGTAAACGAGACCTGGGCCGATATCCTCTATCACGGGGCTGAAAAGCGCCGCGATTTCTAACTGGACAATTGCAACGAAAAAGGCCCGCGCGTCTTTGCACGGGCCCTTTCAATCGGCTGTGATGGGATCAGACCACCAGGTTCGGAATGATCTGTTTCTTGCGGCTCATCATGCCCGGCAGAACAACCGCATCGCCCGAGACGGTGGCACCAAAGGATTTCTCGGCCACGGATTTCACCAGATCGTTAGGCACCAGCAGGGTGGCTTCTTCGTTCAGAATATCGACCACGAACAGTAGCACCTGATCAACGCCGTCCTCGGCCGCGACACTTGTCATGCTGTCCATAAGGCTGGCCTTGCGGTCCAGAACCGTGGCAGGCGCAGTGGTTTCCAGAACGCTGACGCGGAACTTGGTATCGCCTACGCCATATTCCTTGCTGTCCATGCGCAGCAATTCCGCGTCGGAGAACGCGGAGACATCTGATTTGGCGGCAAACATCTCGGCGGCGTATTCGGTGACGTTGATACCCAGTTCAGCGGCCAGTTTCTCGGCGACGGCGCGGTCATGATCGGTTGTGGTCGGGCTGCGGAATTCCAGCGTATCGGAAAGGATGCAGGTCAGCGCCGCACCCTTGGCCCAATCGGGCATGCGGGCAGCATCGTCGCCCATCAGATCCACAATGATGGTCGCGGTACAGGCCAGCGGGCGGATGGTGATATCAATCGGACCTTTTGTTTCCAAGCCACCAACCAGCTTGTGATGGTCGATGATCGCCTGCACATCGGCATTATTGATGTTCTCGGGTAATTCGGCCGGGTTGTTGGTGTCGACGATTACACAGGCCTGACCTTCTTCCACCTCCGCGATAATCTGCGGTTTTGGCAAGTCCCAGCGGTTCAGCATGAAGGCGGCTTCGGTATTGGGTTCGCCCAGCAGAACCGCCTCAGCATTGCCGCCCTTCATTTCATTGAGATACCAGGCCCAGAGGATGGGAGAGCCGGTAGAATCCGTGTCGGGCGATTTGTGGCCAAAGACAAGCGTGGTCATGGAGAGAATCCTGTGCAATTCCTGAATTTTCGCGCCTTATAAGCGGCCTGACGCGGCTTGTCACTATTTATGCTGCAATGCGGCATTGCAGTTTGTGCAATGCAGGGTTTTCCGGGCACAAGATTTCGTATCGACAGGTTATTTTACCACACCTAGAGTGCAGGTGAAGCACATAGCAATTGGGGACAAGAGCCGCTTTGGGACATCAGCCATTGAAAGGGTTCGCGCGGTTAAGCGCCGCTTACCGCAACTCCAAGACCGGATTTGGTGACATATGGCGCGGGGAAGAAGCCTTCCGTCTGGAATTCATCATCTTCCTGATCTCGGTTCCAGCGGCTTTCTGGCTGACCGAGCGCCCGATCGCGGCGGGTATCCTGATTGCCTCGGTACTTTTGGTGCTGGTGGTGGAGGTTCTGAACAGCGCGATCGAAGCTGTCGTGGACCGGATCGGCCCCGAACGCCACGAATTATCACGTATGGCCAAGGATTTTGGATCGCTTGCGGTCTTGTTGACGGCATTCATACCGGGCATTTTATGGCTTTGCGCGATATACGCGAAACTCACCGGTCAGGTGTTCTGAACCGGCCCTGCGCCATAGCTAGGCAAAACCCTCACCGTTGCAGGTTGCACAACGCCTTGTCTTGGCGCCAAAACATCCGGCACACCGATTTGCCAGGGGTTTGCCATACGCATCCTTGCCACCCGGAACCTGTCCCGTCCCGCCACAAATCTCACATGGCGCGCGGCCCGATCCGTGACAACGGTGGCAGCGCCGCTTGACATGCTGCATCGGTTTTCTGCCTGGTGTGTCGTTCCCCATCGGCCAAATCTTTTTCAGCGTTTCCAACTGATATCAGACCACAAGAGAGTGTTTCTGTCACCTTTTTCAAAGCTGTGCCGACCCGCGGCCCGCAATTTCCCCCAAAAAAAGACCCCGGTCGATGCCGGGGTCAGTCCAACAGGGAGGTGCATATGATGACCCGCATATGCAACGGGATGTCGGTCTGATCCTAACAGCGGGACAGCGGATCAGACATTGATCTTGGTCAAGGCGCGGGTTTCACGCCAACAACCGATATCCACCGGATTCTGTTACCAACAGGCGCGCGTTAGAGGGATCGGGCTCGATCTTTTGGCGCAGTCGGTAGATATGCGTTTCAAGAGTGTGAGTGGTGACGCCCGCATTATACCCCCAGACCTCGTGCAGCAGCACGTCGCGCGGCACAACGCCTTCGGTCGAGCGGTAGAGAAACTTGAGAATGTTAGTTTCTTTCTCGGTCAGGCGGACTTTCTTGTCATCCTGCGTTTCAAGCATCTTCATCGCCGGTTTGAACGTATACGGCCCCAGCTGGAAAACCGCGTCTTCGGATTGCTCATGCTGGCGCAACTGTGCGCGGACACGGGCCAGAAGGACCGGGAATTTAAACGGTTTGGTGACATAATCATTGGCACCGGCATCCAGTCCAAGGATGGTATCAGCATCGCCATCATGGCCTGTCAGCATCATGATGGGGGATTTGACGCCCTGTTTGCGCATCAACCGGCACAATTCGCGCCCATCGGTGTCCGGCAGGCCCACATCCAAGATCACCAGATCATAAATGGCATCCTTGGCCTTGGTCATCGCCTCGGACCCATTGCTGGCTTCGAAAACGTCAAAATCTTCGGTCATCACCAGCTGTTCGCTGAGTGCCTCGCGCAGATCCTCATCATCGTCGACCAGCAGTATCTTTTTAAGTTGTCCCATCGGGCAATCCCTTGCGCTGTTTTCAGGAAGATGCGGTACTAACGGCCACCAAACAAGGTCTGCTACAGTAAAATCACGGCCACGTGTTGCGGCGCGAGGGAATGTTTCATTCCATTTCAAAAGACTGTAGGTCTGGCGAGACAAATTGGATGAGGGAAAGCCATGAGCCTGGCACCTGACAACACCGAAATCCTGGCCCGCGCGCGGGCTGACCTGCGCATGGGCGTGCCGATCGTGCTGACGGATGATCAGGGTGCGGCGCTGGTGCTGGCGGCGGAAACGCTGGACGCTCAGCGTCTGGCAGATGTGCGCGCGTTGGGCAACGACCTAGTGTTGGCCATCACCGCGCGGCGCGCTGAGACGTTGAAAGCGCGCGCCTATGACGGTGATCTGGCGCGGATAGAGGTGCCGACAGATGCAACCCTGCCTTGGGTATTGGGCGTGGCTGATCCGGCCGACGATCTGAAAACCCCAATGAAGGGACCGCTGATTTCCGCACGCGACGGATCGGCGGACCTGCACCGCATCGCTCTGAAATTGACCAAGGCCGCGCGTTTGTTGCCCGCGGCGCTGATGTTGCCCCTGACCGGTGCCGAAGATTTCGTGGCGACCCATGCGCTGACCAGCGTGGATGCCGCCCAAGCCCTGCCGCTTTTGGAGATGACAAGCCCATTGCACCCGGTTGTCAGTGCGCGGTTGCCGCTGGAGGTCAGCGAAGCGGGCCGCCTGCATGTTTTCCGGCCCGAGGATGGCGGGGAAGAGCATTATGCCATCGAAATCGGCAAGCCTGCACGCGACAAACCGGTCCTGGCGCGACTGCACTCCGCCTGCTTCACCGGGGATCTGATGGGGAGCCTGAAATGCGATTGCGGTCCGCAGTTGCGCGGCGCATTGGCGCAGATGGGTGCGGCGGGTCAGGGCTTGCTGCTCTATCTCAATCAGGAAGGGCGCGGTATCGGCCTGGCCAACAAAATGCGCGCTTACAGCCTGCAGGACCAGGGCTTTGACACGGTCGCTGCCAATCACAGGCTGGGGTTCGAGGATGACGAGCGCGATTTTCGCATCGGCGCTCATATCCTCAAGACGATGGGCTTCAGTGCGGTGCGGCTTCTGACCAACAACCCCTCAAAGATCGCGATGATGGAGGCCAACGATATTTCCGTCATCGAAAGGGTACCGCTGCAAGTGGGCGAGAATGCCCATAACCGCGCCTACCTGGCCACCAAGGCCGCGAAATCCGGACACCTTTTGTAAGGCGCTTGCGCCGGGAACATCAGGGTCAGACGCCAATATACCGTTCAACGATGCTGTGATCCTGCCGCAGGGTTTCGGCAGGGACGACCGCGCCGCCCTGACCGTTTTCGATAAACGCAACACGGTCCGCCACGGACAAAACCGCATCCACCCGTTGTTCGACCAGAAGGACAGCCACACCCGTCGCCCGCATCTGCACGATGACCTGGCGGATGGCCTCGATCATCGACGGCTGCAACCCCTCTGTCGGCTCATCCAACAGCAACACTTTGGGTCGCAGACAAAGGGCGCGGGCGGTCGCTAGCATTTGCTGTTCGCCACCTGAAAGCGTTTCAGCCCGCTGGCGATACCGTTCGCGCAGCCGCGGAAAAAGCGTCAGAACCTCTTCCAGCGTGTCCTGTCCGCTTTTCCGCGTACGCAATCCAATTTCAAGGTTTTGCGCCACGCTCAGACCGGTGAACAATCGGCGTCCCTGCGGCACATATCCGATGCCCCGGCGCGGGACCTCATGCGGCGGCAGTTGGCCGACATCCTGACCGTCCAATGTGATCTGGCCCGACATCAGCGGCAAAAGGCCCATGATGGTTTTCATCGTCGTGGTCTTGCCGGCTCCATTGCGGCCCAGCAGGCACAGGATTTCACCGCTTTCAACGGTCAGGCTCAGATCTCGCAAGATCTGCGCCCGGCCATAGCCCGAGTTGATCTTGTCAAGCTGCAGCATCAGCCCGTCCCCAAATATGCTGCCTGAACCGACGTTTCGGCGCGGATTTCCTCGGGCGATCCTTCGGCAAGAACTTCGCCAAAATTCAGCACTGTCACCTGATCGGCGGTTTCCATCACCACATTCATATTGTGCTCGATCAACAGGATTGTTGTCTTTCCCGCCAGGTCACGGACCAGTTTCTTGAACCCGGTGATTTCGGCGTCGGTCAAGCCCTGCGTCGGTTCATCAAGGATCAGAAGGCGGGGGCGTTGCACCAGCCCCATCGCGATCTCCAGCAGGCGCTGGTGGCCATACGCCAAATCGCCCGCCTCGGTATCGATCAAAGATTGCAGACCAACTCGTTCCAGCGCCTCATGCGTGGCCTCAATCACCGCGGCACCTTTCAGGTGGCGGCGCGCGGCAAGCGCCACGTTCTCTCCTGCGGGCAACCGTTCGAAAACCGAAGTGATCTGAAACGTATAGGCCATACCCCGTCTGATACGTGCATGCGCCGGCAGGGCCGTGACATTCGCCGCATCGAAAAAGACCTGCCCGGATGACGGCGCGATGCGTCCGCTGATCATGCTGACAAGCGTGGTTTTGCCCGCCCCATTCGGTCCGATCAATGCGCGCACCTGCCCGGCGGGAACATCCATCGACACATTGCGCACCGCTTGCAGCCCGTCGAAATGCTTGGATAGCTCATGGGTGGACAGCAGGTTCATGGCAGCCACCGCCAGATGCGGTTACGCAATTCTCCGACCAGTCCTTGTGGCGCGAAAAGGGTGAGAAGAACCAGCACCACGCCCGCAATCAGCATATAGGCGCTGGTCAGGCCAGAGCTGAGGTCGATCAGGTAGAACATGAAAAGTGTGCCAATGAACGGCCCCAATATGGTGCCCGCACCGCCCAACAGCACCCAAAGCAGCGGAAAGATAGAATATTGCACGCTGGCAAAGCTGGCCCCCGCATAGCCGAAAAGAAGACCATAAGCCGCGCCCGCCGCCGCCGAGAGGGTGCCCGACACGATCATGGCCACAAGCTTGTGCACAAAGATATCATAGCCCAGCATGCGCACGCGCTCTTCGTTTTCGCGGATGGCGACAAGGGTTTTGCCAAACGGGTGGCGCACCAGCCAGAGCGAAACCGCAAGACAGGTGGCAAAGAGGATCAGCGCGGCAAAGTAACGGTTCGTAGCGTCTGACAGGTCGATACCCCAAAGCATGCGCTGCGCCTGCTGAATGACAAACCCCTCGTCCCCACGTGTGTATTCGCCGAAATAAAGTACCGTCAGATAACCCGCCTGCGCGAACATCAGCGTGACGATCATAAAGGCGACACCCACCGTACGCAGCGCCAGCAGGGCCAGCGCGGCCGATACCACCGCACCGGCGGCGATCCCGGCCAGCAATGCGGGGGCGACGGACAGGCCAAGATGCTGAATGCCCAGCCCCATGCCATACATGCCCGCCGCGAAAAACAGCGCATGCCCAAGGCTGAGCAACCCGGTATAGCCAAAAAGGATATTGTAGCCGATAGCGTAGCTGGCCAGCACCATGATCCGTGCCAGGTTGCCGTGGTGATAGGCAGGCAGCACGAATTGCAGCGCGAAAAGCAGCACCAGTAACCCGCCATGAAGCGCGATGATCTTGGCCTTCGCGCTCATTTGCCGGACGATCCTGTCAACCCGCCGGGCTTGAACACCAGCACCAAACCCACCAGCAGCGTTGCCAGAATCTTGGCCAGCGTGGGTGAGAAAAAGACCGAGATGATGCCATCCGAAAGACCAATCAGAATGGCCGCCAGCACCGTCCCCGGCAAGCTGCCAAGCCCGCCGATGATGACCACGATGAAGCTGAGCAACAATGGATCACCCCCCATCAGGTAATGCGCCTGCTGGATGGGCACGATCAACACCGCTGCCAGGGCCGCCAGTGCCGCGCCAAGGCCAAATACAAGCGCATAGATACGCTCAACCGGGATGCCGAACGCCAATGCCATTTCGCGATCCGTCTGCGTGGCACGCATGACCAGCCCGATGCGCGTGCGTTTCATCAGCACCCAGACGCCCAGCAGAACCGTCATTGCCGCGCCGATCACAGCCAGCTTGTACGAGGTCGTGCCCAGCCCCCAGGGCCAGATCATCTGCCACCCGTTTTCGCCATTCTCGAACCAGGGGATCGCCAGCCGCGTATTGAACGGGGCCTCAACTGGGCGGGCCTCGGGGCCATAGGTCATCAACGTCAGTTGCTGGATGATATAGAGCAGACCGATGGTGGCGACGATCGTGCGTTCGGGATCGTAATCCAGACGTTTGAGGATGGTCATGTCGGCCGCAACGGCAATCGCCCCGACGACCAGCGGTGCCACGACAAGCGCCACGGCAAAGCCAAGGGCAGGATGCCCGCCCATACTATGGGCGATCCACCAGGCGATGACCGCGCCCAGCATGAAAAACTCACCATGCGCGATGTTGACCACGCGCATCACGCCAAAGACCAGCGACAGCCCGACGGCGGTCAACGCCAGTACGGCGGCGGTGACAGCTCCTTCAAGCGAGGCGAGTATCAGATAGGGGCCAAGTTCCATTCTGCACATAGGCATGCCCCGAGCGTGAACGGGGGGCAAGCCCGTTGCGCCGCTTGGCCGGCATTTTCTTGGTCAACGTGGCCATGGCGCGCGCGCTCAGCTCTGCTCGGACGGCTCGATTGCAATCCGCCGGGCCCAGAACAGCAAAGCGATCAGGGCGATGATACCGATTGCAACATACCAACCCAAAACGCGCTGCAGTTCGGCATAGGCCATCTGACCGGCATGGGACGTCGACAAGGACGCAAGGTAAAGCGACCCTGCAAAAAGCAACCGCGCGCAGAAACTGCGAAGAGAAAGGTATGTCGCGCGGCTCTCATCTGCCAACAGGGGCTGTGTTCGTGCCAGGATGAAGGGTTGCGATAGGGAATTCGGCACCATCCGGAAAAACAGAAGCGCGATAGCATAAAGGCTGTTGGTAATCGCCAGTACGGCGACCAGTGCGACCTGCATGGCAAATGCCAGCGTTAGGATCGCACGCAATCCGATGGCATGGCGCAGGCGCAGTGCGATCATCGACGTGGCAATCGACAAAAGCATCATCAGCGCCGATGTTGCCCCGCTGACCACCGGCGCCTGCGGGGCAAGGCCCGCACCTTCCAGCGCCTCCAGGATAAAGGGCTGGCCGAAAACAAAGGGAAGGTGGCTGAAACCATACATCAGCACGCTCAGCACAAAGAGCCAGGTCAACACCGGTTGCGTCAGGGCGGGTCTGAGAGAGGCTAGTCGCATCCATTCCGACCCCTGCGGCACCCTTTCATCGCGGTGCGGTGGCTCGCGGAACTTTGCCGCAATCACCAGCACACCCAGGCCCGCCAGGGCACTGGTGACAAAGGGCAGCGTTTCGCTGAAATACGACATCACCCCGCCCAGCACCGCCGAAACCGCCAGCGCAGTGAAGGAAAACCGCCAGGCCCTGAGTTCCTGCGCCTCGATCTGGTCCTGTTGTTCGCTGGCGGCAAGGGATTCGAACAATAACGCACTATCCGTCCCGGAATTGAACGCGGTGCTGGCACCCAGGAAAATCTGCGCCAGGGCAAAGACCATAAATGCGTCACCCAGGCTGAGCAGCGACGCGCCGATCAAACCCGCAGCACCCGAGGCGATCAGCGTAAACCGTCGTCCGATCCGGTCGGACATATAGCCCGATGGCACCTCCAGCACAGTGGTGCCGATATCGTAGAGCGCATAGAGCAGGATCGCCTCGGACGCCGACAGCCTGTTCTGGAAGAATAGAAACCAGACCGCCTGCCAGAAAACCAAATTGCGCCCAAACTGGTACCACGGATAGAGACTGACGTTTCTGGCGGCTTTCTCTTTTGTGGCGTGGCTGGTCATGCTGCGCGTCCCTCATGGGCTTTCGCCCGCTGGGGACCATCAGTGTTGGATTGCGAAAGGCGCGTCAATCACTGGTTCGAAGGGGTGAACGCTGGACGATGTAGATGACGATCAGTGGCAGGCCGACCGTGATCAGCGTGACCGCGATCAGAAGCATCCCCAATTCGCTGTAATCGGCGGCGGTTAGCACCTTGCCTGTCGTGTTGTCTTTGACTTCGCGGGTGATGATGAAAATCTGGTTGAGATACTTGGTCGAAAGCGCGCTGGCAGAAAGGGCAAGATTGGTGAATGACGCCATGACCGCAAAGAATGTGGCCTTCAGGTGCCGGGGTGCGCTGCGGGCAATCCAGGCCAGCATCGGGATCACGGCGATCTGCCCCAGCGGGGATTCGGCCGCCGTATCAATGATGGCGATGAAGCGCGCATCGACAATGCCGCCGGTGACAGTCGACGTCCAGTGATGCATGCCATAATAAAGCCCGATATTGGGTAGTGTCAGCACGCCCGCGGCAAGGGTCAGCATCACCACCAGCCAGGTGATCGACCGGTTGGACATCGTCGGGCGCAGCACCACCATGCCCACCAGTGTCAGGACCGAGACGATAAGCGACAGGACAGATAAAAACCGCTGATCAAACTCCAGAATGTCGATCTGAAACCACGTCTGGCCCGGCCCGGGCAGTGGGACTGCACGAAAGAAAAACAAGATCAATGCCGTGCCTACCAACGCCTTTGCCTGGGCCGGGCTGAGAACCGCGATAAGCTGGCGCATCAACAGCAGCACAATGGTCATGGAGCCTGCAAAGATGATCTCTTGCCCATAGGGGATATCGGTCAGGCCCACGGTGAGGGTAAGTGCCACGAAACCTGCGCCGCCGATGAAATACCAGGGGTTCGGTGTTGTCTCTTCGTCCGGACGGTTGAGCGCGTCGATGTCCTCGGGCGACATGCCCCGCCGCAACAGGACGCGCTGCCGCCGAAGCCGTTGGGCGCCCGCCAGAACAACGCCCGACACCGAAATCAGCGGGATCGCGAGCGCGATAAGGTAGATGCGTGCGTAAATCGCTGCCTTGTCGGCCTCGCTCATCCCCTCGATATCCGAGAACATGTAGATGTTGACGGCGGCAACCACGACCGTGCCGCCGATCAGGGCAAAACGGCCCAGTGTCTGCATCGTCGTGTGCAGCGTTTTTGAGACATCATCCGGAATGGGTGCACCGGTCTCGTTAACCTTGGGCACGGCCTCCACAGACATTGCGTCGGCGACGGCATCCTGGATGACCGCGCCGCATGGGGCCAGAATGAACGAGGTGATATACCAGGCACTGATCGGCATCAGCGCCTGCATCATCTGGGTCTGCGCAATCACCAGATACATGATGATGACGCTTGCTGCGATCAGGCTGGCACCCAGCCACACAAGCAGCCATTTCCATTTCCAGATGATATCAACCAGATGCCCCAGCGGCATTTTCAACGCCCAGGGCAGGCCCGCCCAGAATGCCAGCCCGGCCAGGTAGGCAGCAGAAAGATCAAGGTAATCCTTGACGAAAAAAGTGCCGACAATCGTGGTCACGGTCGACAGCCCATAGGCAAAGTAGATCATCACCGGCGGCAGGAAGGACCAGCGCAACTGCCGGGCCAGATCAAAGATGATCGCGTCGATACCGTTGGAGAGGCTTCGAAGCAGGGTCATGCGGCCCGGATCACAGGATATCCAGCACGTTTTCCGGCGGACGTCCCAGGGCGGCGCGATCCCCCTTGAAGACGATCGGGCGCTCGATCAGCTTCGGGCTTTCGACCATCGCAGCGATCAGGGTTTCGTCGTCGTCGGTCTTGCTGAGACCCAGTTCCTTGAACGCGGCCTCACCGGTGCGGATAATGTCGATGGCTTTCAGGCCCAGTGTTCCAAGGGCGGCGCGGATGTCATCGGCGCTTGGCGCATCGGTCAGATAGGTGCGGATCGTAACCTCTTCGCCGCGCTCTTCCAGCAATGCCAGCGTTTGCCGGGATTTCGAACAGCGGGGGTTGTGCCAGATGGTTGTCATAGCCAGTCCTGTTTTTTCGTGCCTGTCGCCTGCGAGATATGGGTGTATCCATCGGCGTCAAGAAGTTGGTCGAGACCTTTGGCGATCTCACCGGACAGCGACAGCCCCTGGTAAACCAGCGCCGAATATAGCTGCACCGCGCTGGCCCCGGCGCAAATCTTGGCATAGGCGTCCTTGGCGGTGCTGATACCCCCGACGCCGATCAGAGGGATATTGCCATCGGTCATGTCTGCAAGCTCGGCCAGCACGCGGGTCGATTTATCAAAAAGCGGTGCGCCGGAAAGGCCGCCGGCCTCGTCCTTGTGCGGATTGGTCAGACCCTCGCGCGAAAGGGTCGTGTTGGTGGCGATGATCGCGTCCAGCCCCGACAACAGGGCAACCTCGGCGATATCACCCAGTTCGGACTGGGTCAGGTCCGGCGCGATTTTCAGAAAGACCGGAATGGGATTCTGCAACCAGTTGCGCGCTTCGATCACGCCTTTCAGCAGGGCCGAAAGCGCCTTGGGGCCCTGAAGGTCGCGCAGTTTTTCCGTGTTGGGACTGGACACATTGACGGTGGCGAAATCCAGGTGCCGCCCGCAATGCGCCAGCACGCGGGCAAAATCTTCGGCCCGGTCCGCACTGTCCTTGTTGGCCCCCAGGTTAAGGCCGATGACGGCACCAGCCGGACGTTTTGACAAGCGCTGAAGCGCCGTCTCCATCCCGTCATTATTGAACCCGAAACGGTTGATGACGGCCTTGTCTTCGCGCAGCCGGAAAAGGCGCGGGCGTGGATTGCCGGGCTGGGGCCGTGGCGTGATTGCCCCCACTTCGATGAATCCGAATCCGGCCCTCGAGAGCGGGGCAAGCGCAGTGGCGTTCTTGTCAAACCCGGCGGCAAGACCCACGGGGTTGGGCAGGTTGAGGCCCGCAACCCGGCAGCGCAGGCGTGATGAGGTGACAGGCCCCGGCGCAGGTGTCAGGCCCGCCCGAAGCGCCCTGATTGCCAGCCCGTGCGCGGTTTCCGGATCGAACCGGTGCAACGCGGCCAGTCCCATGCGTTCGATCAGCGTCATGTCAGGCCCGGTGGAAACTGGTGCTGGCCGTTGATCAGCGGCAATGGTTGCGCCCAATGCACATCGCTCAGGCGTAAATTGCGATAAAGATGCGGGAAGAGGGCACCATCGCGGGACGGCTCCCATTTCAGCGCGTCGCCCAGCGTGTCGGCCTCGACCGCCAGCAGCATCAACCCGTCCTCACCGGCAAAGTGCTTTGCCGCCGTTTCCGGCGCCTGGGCGAGTGTCGAGAAATGCACGTACCCATCGGCCATGTCGACAGGTGCTCCGGCGGTTTCTTTCTGGTCTTTCAGGGTAGCCCATTCCGGGGCGCGGAAAATTTTGTAGATTAGCATGGGGCGGTGATGCCTTGGCTCTGAACAACGGTCAAGCGCGAAGAGGCGAGAGGGGCTGTTAAATTGAGCGCGCTGGCGCGCACGCCTGTTCTCTCGTCGTCGGCCTCCGGCCTTCTCCTCGGGCCGCGCGGGGCACCATCGGTGTTCCTGCCGAGTGGCTGGTATCGGCGGCGCGCGACGGATCAGGCGCGATCAGAGTGCGTCAAAGGGCAGACGTTTGATTGTAAAGCCTTGTTCCTCAAGCAAGCGTAAAACGCCATAATCGCCCGGCAGATGTGCCGCCCCCACGGCCAGGAACAGGTTCTTGCCGGGGGCGTCGCGGATCAGCAGGTCGATCCACTCCCGATTGCGTTTGATCAGCAATTGTTCTTCGAAAAGGGCGAAATCAGCTTCGGCCGTCGCCCCCCCGAATTTCAGCGAAACGAGGCGCGAAAACTCCCAGATCAGGGCGACTTCCTGCGCCAGATAGCGTTGTCGCAGCGTGTAGGCCAGGTCATCCGCATCCCCGGATGAGGCAAAGAGCAGCCGGATCATGTCAAGCTGCTCTTCCAGCGGGAAGCTGTCGAACAGGGTCAGAAGGGTGCGAAAATCCTCAAGCGAGCGGCTGTCATTTCCGATGCTGCTGGCGTAATCGCCGATCTGCTTGTCGATGCCATTTTCCTTGGTGGCGGCGTTGCGGGCCTCACACGGGCCGATGCCCAGCATCATCGCCGCCCAGAAGGGTTTGAACTTTGCGGCCATGAAACCGGGAATTGCCCGCGCCTGCATCTCGGCGGACAGGCGTTGCCAGTCCTCTTCGCCCAGAAGATCGGGCAGGGTGTCGCCTTCGGTGATGAACATGATCGACGGATCATCGGCCAGTTCGCGCTGCAACTGTGTCTGATCCGCGTTCGACACTTCAAGGTAAACGCTGTCGGCCTGATCGATCAGCGGGGTAAGCGCCGCCAGATGCGCGGATGTCCGGGCATGTTCAAAATGGTAGGTGCCAAAAAGCGTTATCGTGGTGTCATCCCTGACCGCCTGCCACAACAGCCCGTTGGGATAGGCCGTGGCATTGGCGCGGTCGGACAGGGCCTGTTGCTCGGTCGCGGGCAGTGCCGCGATCAAGTCGGTGCCATCGCAGCGGGCGTGGGCGGCAAGCGGTGTGAGCAGGCAAAGCAGGACGGTAAGAAATCGCGACATGGCGCAACTCTAGCCCGCTGTCTGCCATGCGCAAGTCGGAACGCTCTTACGGTTCTTTGTAAATGCTCGGAAAAAATTCACCCGAAGTTGTTGACTCCGAATAATCACATCCTTAGCTATGCGCCGTTAGCACTCGAACCGAGTGAGTGCTAACGGCCCCACCATAACCTTTGGGGAGGGGCCATAGGGAGTAACTTTGAGCTAAGGAGCCTCAGAGATGGCATTTAAACCGCTACATGATCGCGTCGTTGTACGCCGCGTTGAAAGCGAAGAGAAAACCTCCGGCGGATTGATCATCCCCGACAGCGCCAAGGAAAAGCCGAGCGAAGGCGAAGTCGTCGCTTGTGGCGAAGGCGCTCGCAAAGACAGCGGTGAGCTGATCGCGATGTCGATTTCGGCCGGTGATCGGGTTCTGTTCGGCAAATGGTCGGGCACCGAGATCACGCTGGACGGCGAAGAGCTGCTGATCATGAAAGAAAGCGACATTCTGGGCATCATCGCCTGAACACGCTGAGTGAAACACTAATTCAAAGGAAATCGAGACATGGCTGCTAAAGACGTCAAATTCGATACCGATGCCCGCAACAAGATGCTGCGCGGCGTGAACATTCTGGCCGACGCGGTCAAGGTAACGCTGGGCCCGAAAGGCCGTAACGTTGTTCTGGACAAATCCTTCGGCGCACCGCGCATCACCAAGGACGGTGTATCGGTTGCCAAGGAAATCGAACTGGAAGACAAGTTCGAAAACATGGGCGCGCAAATGGTGAAAGAAGTCGCCAGCCGCACCAATGACGAAGCCGGCGACGGCACCACAACCGCCACCGTTCTGGCCCAGGCCATCGTACGCGAAGGCATGAAAGCCGTTGCCGCGGGCATGAACCCGATGGATCTGAAGCGCGGCATCGATCTGGCGACCTCGAAAGTGGTTGCGTCGATCAAAGAAGCCGCCCGCGAAGTCAAGGACAGCGCCGAAGTTGCGCAGGTCGGCACCATCTCGGCCAACGGCGAAGCCGAAATCGGTCAGCAGATCGCAGACGCGATGCAGAAGGTTGGCAACGAGGGTGTGATCACCGTCGAGGAAAACAAAGGTCTGGAAACCGAGACCGATGTGGTCGAGGGCATGCAGTTCGACCGTGGCTACCTGAGCCCCTATTTCGTGACCAACAGCGACAAGATGATTGCAGAGCTTGAAGACTGCATGATCCTGCTGCACGAAAAGAAACTGTCGAGCCTCCAGCCTATGGTTCCGCTGCTCGAGCAGGTGATCCAGTCGCAGAAACCGCTGCTGATCATTGCTGAAGACGTTGAAGGCGAAGCGCTGGCGACCCTCGTGGTCAACAAATTGCGCGGCGGCCTGAAAATTGCTGCGGTCAAAGCACCTGGTTTCGGCGATCGCCGCAAAGCCATGCTGCAGGACATCGCCATCCTGACCGGCGGTCAGGTGATCAGCGAAGATCTCGGCATGAAGCTGGAATCGGTCACCATGGAAATGCTGGGTTCGGCCAAGAAGGTGGACATCACCAAGGACGAAACCACCATCATCGACGGTGCCGGTGAAAAAGCTGAACTGGAAGCGCGCGTCAGCCAGATCCGCACCCAGATCGAAGAAACCACCAGCGACTACGACCGTGAAAAACTGCAAGAGCGTGTTGCCAAACTGGCGGGCGGCGTTGCCGTTATCCGCGTCGGTGGCATGACCGAGGTCGAAGTGAAAGAGCGTAAGGACCGTGTTGATGACGCGCTGAACGCAACCCGTGCCGCCGTTCAAGAAGGCATCGTTGTCGGCGGTGGCGTATCGCTGGTTCAGGCCGCAAACGCCCTGGCCGGTCTCGAAGGCGCCAACAGCGACCAGAACAACGGTATCACCATCGTTCGCAAGGCACTGGAAGCACCGCTGCGTCAGATCGCTGAAAACTCCGGCGTTGACGGCTCGGTTGTGGCTGGCAAGATCCGCGAAAGCAGTGACGCCAAGTTTGGCTTTAACGCACAGACCGAAGAATATGGCGACATGTTCTCGTTCGGCGTCATCGACCCGGCCAAGGTTGTGCGTACCGCGCTGGAAGATGCAGCTTCGATCGCAGGCCTGCTGATCACCACTGAGGCGATGGTTGCCGACAAGCCTGTCAAAGATGCCCCCGCCGCTGGCGGTATGCCCGACATGGGCGGCATGGGCGGCATGATGTAAGCCAGCGCCTTTGTGCAAACGGATCGGGGCTGCCTTCGGGCGGCCCCTTTTCGTTGGCGGCGGTGCAATGCAAGTTTAATTCCAGAACGGCTTGGTTGAACCCATTATGGCGAATGCCGCGGCTCTTTCCTATTCCGGGTTTCCGTCTCCTCACCATTGCCGGGTGATCACGATATGCTGGACACCCACTCTTATTGAACCTCTCTGAACCGGCCCCTTGGTTCGGATTTCAGACAACCCCAAAACCTCAATGCGGCACGAAACCTTCGGCACAACAGGCCGAGTACCACAAGGCAGACGAGGGATGCGCCTTCCATTGCCGAAGCCCGTCCATACCCGCGTGGAACGACTTTTCGTCCAGAAGCTCGCCAGACAATATCGCCTCTTTGGCGCCTTCAAGCGCGCCAATCAAATTGTCAGCAATCGCCTGAAATCCTTCATTTCCGGCACACCCCCCAAAGAACACGCAACTGTTGCGTATAGAGGTCAGCCCGCCATCTTGCAGCAACGAAACAAGGCGTCGCCCAACATAGGGGTCATTGCCAAGCATTTCATATGAACGCACATACGCCCGCCAAAGGGTCTGGAACCCCTGGGGTTCGGGCCACGGGCGAAAGTCGCCATGATCATCATCAGTGACAAAGACGCGCCCGCCAGGGCGAACCGAACGAACCATCTGTTCAATGACCAATGCCGGGCGGGGAACATGCTCCAGAAGAAAACGCGTATGCGCCAGGTCGAACGTTCCCCATTCTGCCGCACTCAACGGCGGCTCCAGCGCATCACCTTGGCGAAACTCCACAAACGCTGCCTCGCCTGAACTGTCGGCGAGCCGCTTTGCCTGTGATAGCTGATCTTGATCGCGTTCAACGCCGACGACCTGTCCCTTGCCGCCCACCGTCCGCGCCATGAGACGCGTAAACTGGCCAAGCCCGCTGCCAAAATCCAGGACCTTCTCGCCTGGTCTGAGGTTGAGCTCTTTCAGGCAGGCCACATTCAGGATGTCGTTCAGTAAGGACAACCGGTGCTGTTCTTCCGGCGAACTGCCATGAATATATTCAGACGATTCCGACATATCATTATCCATAGGTTTCGTTCTCCTGCACGATCAACGGTATAGAAAGCCCGGCAATCTAGTCCAAACGCCAAGCACAATCGATTCACGACCGAATGTCCATGATTGTGTCTGCGACGAAAAACAGGTGTCCCTGGCGCAACGATCATGCTGGCTCGCAGGGGCCCGAAACAGTCATTCAGCGGCGCACAGGATTTGCCCGGCGGTAATCTCCGACGGCATGCCAGAGAACGGCGCATAAAACCAAAAGGCCGCCCGCGAAGCTCGCCATCGGCGGAACTTCTGCCAGAAACATCCAGGCCATCAGGATTGCCAGCGGCACCTCTGCCGCGCCCAGAAGGCCGGATTCAGCAGCGGTGATGCATCTGGTCCCCTCGGTCCACAAAATAACAGCGATGGCGAAGGACAGGCCGAAAACCGTTAACAGCACGCCATCCTGCAGGCTTACGGCAAGAGGATCAGTCAAAAACCATCCAATGACGAACAGTTGGAAGGCAGACGCCGCCCCTGCCAGAACAACCGGTGTTTGGCTGAACACCCTGATAAGAACCATATAGAGCGCATTGCCAAGCATCATCAGCACAGCCACGAAATCACCAAGAAGGTTGATCGAACCAGCCCCTGCGCCGACGATGACAAGCACGCCCACGACTGAAATCATCGCCGCAATCATTGTCGGGCGTCGCACCTTCTGGCGCAGCATTACCCATTCAAGAAGCGCCGCCGCAAATGGCACGGTGGCATAGATGATCGCGACATTCGCGACATAGGTCATCTTGAAGGCGGCGATGAAGGCCAGGCTGGCAAGGCTTCCGACACTGGCCAGCAACCACCCGCGCCATCCAAGGCGAATCCCAGCTGGGCTGGGGTCGGTGCGGTTACGCCAAAGAACATAGGTTACAATGCACACCGCACCAAGCAGCCCGCGCCAGCAGGCAATTGTCCAGGTGTCGCTTTCGATCGCCTTGGTCAGCACACCCGAAAGACTGAACGCCACGGTGGAGGCAAGCACCAAACCAATGCCAAGTAGCTGGCGTGTTCCATCGGTTTCCTGAGTTGGCATGGTTGCTCGCAAATTGCTGAGGATTTGCTTCTTACCATGTCTCTGCTGACAGCAGTATGTCAGTAGAAAACCAGAGGGTTGGGTTCACCTGATCGGGATGCGGCTATTGTTGCAGGCGCGATTGGCAATCGTGACCGTTCCCCAGTCAGCCCGGACGGTCAGGGATAACAGATCGTCAAACCTGCGCCCGCAGGCTGACCCATCATATGTGCAGCACCCCTCGGAAAGCGATTCGCGATATCCGTCATCCAAAGTTGGATAAACCTGCCTTTGGCAGGCTCCGGGGCGTGCGCCCTGTTAACGGCGCCGTTTTCGGTGTCTGACACCGACGTAATACCGACAAAATACCGACGTTATACCGATAGTGGAATTGCCTTGTTAACCAGGGGTCGGCGGGCGATTCGGGTGCTGCGCGGCTCCGGACGCGGTTGTGCCTTGTAATCAATCCTTAACCAGGCAGGCCACAACGCTATCGTGTTTTAGTTAAACGTCCCGGCCACGCGACCCAGCAACATGAAGGCGCGCGCGGTGCGGGTGTCGGACAGCTCGGATATTTCCGCGTCCGAAGCTGTCTCGGCAAACTGTGTGAACATCCGATCAAAGAGACGCAGGAAGTGATGTGCCGCATCGCGGAAAATCGTGTCGCTGCGCATCCGGGTTGCGGCCAGGGCCAGCGACGACCGGTCCCGTACACCTCCCAGTGATGCAATTGTGCGCCCGCGTTCACCGGCGCCAAAGCGCCGCCAGATCTCGGGGCGGGCCATGTCCGGCCGCAGATCATCCATATAGATGCCATCCTGCGACAGCAGTGTCAGAACGTCCTGAGCCGCCTGGATCAGTTGGGCCGTCGTCCGGTCTTTCAACGCGCGCCGAAGCGCTGCAAACCCGGCCTTGTCGCCCGCGTTCTCCGGAAAGTTGAGCGCCCGGATAAAGTCGGATTTTTCAGGCGGGGGCTGCAGATCCTCGGCGGACGTGCCAAGCGGAAGGGCGACCTGATCGTCATGTGTGGCCTCGACCTCGGTCGGGGGCGGGGCTGGTTGGACGGGCGCTGCCTGACGGGTAGATGAAAACGTCGCCAGGGCATTTTCTGTCTTGCGCTGGGCGGCTGCAATCTCATCCAGTTTTTTGGCGACAGATGGCTCTGATGTGGTGTTCCGTCCCTGGCTTTGCGCCACGTAGGTTTGACGGATCGCGTCGATAGCCGTTTGTAATCGCTGACTTTCTTCCCGCATGACCTTGCTGGCGCGTGCCGCTGTGGCCGCTACCCAGATCATCGCCACCGGCATGAAAATTGCCAGCAGGATCATGACAAATTGCAGCGCCCCGCCCGATCCGTTAAACACGCCGCTTGGCGCAAGCACCAGAAAAAACACCGCTGTGCCAAGCAGCCACAGCAGCGATAGCGCAATCGCGATCACCTCGATACCGGTGATCGTCTCCTTGCGGGCCTTGTCATAAATCCCCAGCGGGGTCGGATGCGAATCCGGTTGGTTCGACATGTCAGTTTGCCTGTCAGATATAGGCGATCTTTAACACTTCGTAGGACCGCTCGCCACCAGGAGTGCGCACTTCGACACTATCGCCCTCATCTTTGCCGATCAGCGCGCGCGCAATGGGCGATTTGATGTTCAGAAGGCCGTTTTCAATGCTGGCTTCATGCTCGCCCACGATCTGCCAGGTCTTTTCCTCGTCGGTGTCTTCGTCCACGAGGGTGACGGTGGCTCCGAATTTGATCGTGCCTGATAGTTTGGCAGGGTCGATCACCTCTGCCAGGCCGATCACGCCTTCCAGCTCTTTCACACGACCTTCGATGAAGGACTGTTTTTCCTTGGCCGAATGGTATTCAGCATTTTCAGAAAGATCGCCATGCTCACGCGCCTCCGAGATGGCACGAATGATGGCCGGGCGTTCCACCGACTTCAGCTGTTTCAGCTCAGCTTCAAGCGCGGCAAACCCCGCGTGTGTCATAGGGATCTTTTCCATATCAATCGTCCACTGTCATATGCGGGGGTCGCGGCATGACCCCATTTTTCCAATTCATCACGCAAGATTGCCCCGACCGAGGCAGCGGATGCAATAGATGATGACATAAGGCAACGCAATCATATGCGCCTGCTTGAAAACTTGCCGTTTTTCGCCGGTCGCAGCGGCGCGTCTATCCTGACCCCCCAAAGTGTCTCTCGATCACCATCGCCAGAACATCTTCGGGAACTTCCGAACGCAGTAGTTAAAACTTGGTAAATTTTACGTAACGTCCGAATCACAAAAAGTTCCACAAATATTGGCAAGTGTGATTTGACTTGAGCGCAATTTATGGCATGTTTTTGCCTATACAGGTATCGTAGGGGTTGCAAATGCGTAAAGTCATTAATGTCTTAACAGCAGTGGCCGTGGGTTTGGCTTCATGGGGCGTAGGCAGCGTTGCCGCTGACGATCTGGAAGATGCTCGGGTTATCGTCACGGCCAAGTCGAACACGGTCAAGAAATGGCACTATCCGCCACGCTTTGTTGTCGTGCATGACCAACCTGTCGATCAACCGGCATTTGCAGAGGTGACCGATTTCATCGCCGCCGCAACCGGGCTGCCGATTGAGCAGCCGACCTTCGTCAATTTGACCGACGCTACCTTTGATCCGCGGTTTTACACGGCCTCGCGCTACAGCCCACGCAAAACTGAGTCCGGGCAGATGACGTCGGATTTGCTCATCGCGCAGAAGGAAGACCTCCAGCTTTCGGCCAACATCTTCGTCTTCATGGTTTCGCCGCCTCTCGCTTCGCATTTCATCGCGTTGACAGCTTATGGCCGCTATACGGGTAACCTTACGCGTAGCTACGTTCAGGGCAGTGGGCCGTGCTATTTCAAGGTGTTGTCTAATGGTGAGAGCATCCATTTCGGCACGATTCTGATTGCGCCAACCATCGACCCCCAGATGCAAAAAGCGTGCATTTACGAAGAGATGGTGCAGGCGATGGGTTTGATGAATGACGCGCAGGATTCTCCCTTTTTCACATTTGATAACCTGGCCGAAGAAAAGCCCCGCGATTACGATCAGAGGCTTCTGGAAGCGCTTTATGATCCGCGGATTCGGAATGGGGACGAGGTCGACCAGGTACTGAACATCTACGCAAGCCTGCGTTAGTGTTTGGCCGCTCTTGCGTGAATACCGTCAAATCCAGCGTAAATTACGTAATTTCCCTGCGATAGAGTGCTTTAACGCCCCGTCGCGATTGCATTAACCCAATCTCTAGTTTAGCCAATCTCAAACGTTTTTTGCCCGAGAGGAGCGTGCAGAATGGCCGAGATTGAACGCGAAACGATGGAATACGATGTTGTGATTGTGGGCGCAGGCCCTGCCGGTCTCAGTGCCGCAATCCGCCTGAAGCAGCTTGATCCCGAACGCGAGGTCGTTGTGTTGGAAAAGGGCAGTGAGGTTGGGGCGCATATCCTGTCGGGTGCTGTGCTTGATCCCTGCGGTCTTGACGCGCTGATCCCTGATTGGAAAGAAAAAGGTGCGCCGCTGAATACGCCCGTGAAGGACGATAATTTCTTCATGCTTGGCGAAGCGGGCAAAATCCGGATTCCGAACTTCCCGATGCCGCCACTGATGAACAATCACGGCAATTACATCGTTTCGATGGGCAATGTCTGCCGCTGGATGGCAGAGCAGGCCGAGGAGCTGGGAGTAGAGATTTTCCCCGGCATGGCATGTTCGGAAATTGTCTATGACGATGATGGCAGTGTTAAAGGCGTGGTCGCGGGTGAATTCGGTAAAGAAGCCGATGGTACACATGGTCCGAACTATGAACCGGGCATGGAACTGCACGGCAAATATGTATTTCTCAGCGAAGGTGTGCGCGGCAGTCTGGCCAAGGAAGTGATCGCCAAATACGAGCTGTCACATGGCAAAGAACCGCAGAAATTCGGTCTTGGTATGAAAGAGATCTGGGAGATTGACCCCGCCAAGCACAAGGAAGGTTCGGTCACGCACACGATGGGCTGGCCCCTGGGGTCTAACGCGGGCGGTGGATCATTTATCTATCACCTTGAGAACAATCAGGTTTATGTGGGTTTCGTGGTACATCTGAATTATCGCAATCCGCACCTTTTCCCGTACATGGAGTTTCAACGCTTCAAGCATCATCCAATGGTGGCTGAGTTGCTGAAGGGCGGTAAGCGGGTCGCTTACGGTGCGCGCGCGATTTCCGAAGGTGGTTTCCAGTCGATGCCCAAGATGGTGGCGCCGGGTGTTGCGCTGCTTGGCTGTTCGGTGGGCATGGTCAACGTGCCGCGGATCAAAGGCAATCACAACGCGATGCTGTCGGGTATGGCGGCCGCCGAGGCGGCTCATGCCGCGATCTCAGGTGGTCGTGCAAGCGATGAACTGAACGATTACGAAACCGAAGTGCGCACGGGCCAGATCGGCAAAGATCTTAAGAAGGTGCGCAATGTAAAACCGCTCTGGTCGAAATACGGCCTTCTGGCCAGCCTTACCCTGGGCGGCGTCGACATGTGGACCAACACCCTGGGCTTTTCACTGTTTGGTACGCTCAAACATGGCAAGACCGATGCCGCAGCGACCGAACAGGCCAGCACGCACAAGCCGATCGACTATCCCAAACCCGATGGCAAGCTGAGCTTTGACCGCCTGACCAATGTCAGCTTTTCGATGACCAATCACGAGGAAAGCCAGCCAGCCCATTTGCAGTTGAAGGATCCAAATGTGCCGATGTCGATCAACATGCCGAAATACGCCGAACCCGCGCAGCGCTATTGCCCGGCCGGTGTGTACGAGGTCGTTGATGACAAATTCGTCATCAATTTCCAGAACTGTGTGCATTGCAAAACCTGTGACATCAAAGATCCAAGTCAGAACATCAACTGGGTCACGCCACAGGGCGGTGACGGGCCGAATTATCCCAACATGTAAAAGGCGCGTGAATTCTTGCTTGTGGGGCGGCAAATGGGCCGTCCCGCATTGCTTTGAGAGCGCTATCAGACTAGTTTGCCTCTTGAGCAATCCCAAAGGCAGGCACACGTGAAACTCAAATCCCTTTCCATTGCTGTTCTGGTTGCTGCTTTGCAGTTGCCGACAGGACCAGTATATGCAGGTGAGGCCGTAGGGGCCTACCTGGCAGCGCGTCAGGCACGGTATCAGAATGATTTCACCGCCGCCGCTGAACATTTCACGCGCGCGCTCGCCAAAGACCCATCAAACCCGGCGCTGATGGAGAATACCGTTGCGGCGTATGTAGGTCTTGGGCAAATCGACAAGGCATTGCCCGTCGCGCAACGTATCGAAGATGCCGATTTGCTGAGCCAGGTCGCCCATATGGTGTTGATCGCCGATGAAGGGCGCCGCGAGGCTTTTGACGAATTGCTGGATCGCATTGAAAGAAATCGCGGTGTCGGAGAGCTTGCCGATGGGCTGATTTCGGCCTGGGCCCATATGGGCAAGGGCGATATGAAAACAGCCCTCGAATTGTTCGACAAGGTTTCCAAACAACGCGGGCTGCATAGTTTCGCGATTTACCACAAAGCGTTGGCCCTCGCCTCGGTCGGGGATTTTGAAAGTGCCGAAAAGATTTTCGCGGGCGACGCAGAGGGCCCGATGCAGCGCACCAGGCGCGGCACGATGGCCTGGGCACAGGTGTTGAGCCAACTTGAACGCAATGGCGAGGCCGTGGCCGTTATCGACGATTTGTTCGGGGCGGATTTAGATCCTGAAATTGCCGAGTTGCGCGGTAAATTGGCTGCGGGGGAACGACTTCCTTTCAGCATCATCACCGGTGCACGTGATGGCGTGTCCGAGGTTTTTCATTCGCTGGGTCGGGCCTTACAGGTCGACGCAGGGCAGGATTATGTGCTGCTTTACGCCCGTGTGGCCGAATACCTGACACCCGATAATGTCGACGCGATCATCATGTCTGCCGAACTTCTGGAAAACCTGGAGCGGCATGAATTGGCAACGGTCGCCTACCGACGTGTGCCGCGCGATCATCCGTCCTATTATATTGCTGAACTCGGCCGGGCCGAAGCTTTGCGTCGGTCTGAAAAGACCGATGCAGCGGTCGAAGTGCTGGAACAGCTTGCGAAATCACATGGTGACGTGCCTGTCGTGCACGTATCAGCAGGGGACCTCTATCGTCAGTTGGAACAATTCGACAAAGCAGTAGTGGCCTATGACAAGGCACTGAAGCTTTATGTTGAACGCGACAATGACCAGTGGTTCGTGCATTATGCACGCGGCATCGCCCATGAACGTCTTGACCAGTGGGATCAGGCCGAGGCCGATTTTCGCAAGGCGCTTGAGCTGAACCCCGAGCATCCGCAGGTATTGAACTATCTGGGCTATTCGATGGTTGAGAAACGCATCAATCTGGACGAGGCATTGGATATGATCGAACGCGCTGTAGCGGCACGTCCTGACAGCGGATATATCCTTGATAGCCTTGGATGGGTTCTCTACCGCCTGGGTCGCTATGATGAGGCCGTCGGCCATATGGAACGCGCCGCCGAGCTTGAGCCGGTGGACCCGACAGTCAACGACCACCTGGGGGATGTGCTTTGGGCCGTGGGCCGTTTCAAGGAAGCACAATTTCAGTGGCATCGCGCGTTGTCCTTTATTGATGGTGGTGCAACCAACACCGATGTCGACCCAGACCGGATTCGCCGCAAGCTGGAAGTCGGGCTGGATCAGGTGCTTGAGGAAGAGGGCGGCGATCCTCTGAAGGTGGTCGATGACGGTGGCTAAGGAATTTGCACCGGCAAAGGTCAACCTGACGTTGCACGTTACCGGGCAGCGCGAAGATGGTTATCATCTGTTGGATTCGCTGGTGATGTTTGCCGATGTGGGCGACCGGATCACTGTCAGGCCCTCGGATACGCCGATCATGATCATCAAGGGGCCGATGGCTGATGGGCTGCCGCGTGACCGTACCAATATGGTAGCGCGCGCAGCGGATGCGATGGGCGTGTCCGCGCATATCCAACTGGAAAAAAACCTGCCACATGCTGCCGGTATCGGCGGCGGGTCCAGCGATGCGGCGGCCACGTTTCGCGCATTGTCGGAAATCAGCGGTAAACCGATCCCTGATGATCTTTTAGCGTTTGGCGCAGATGTGCCAGTATGTATGCATGGTCAGGCCGCGCGCATGCAGGGTATCGGCAATGACATTCATTCCCTGCCCGATCTTCCGGCGCTTCATGCTGTTCTGGTCAATCCGAAACTGCCGGTTCTGACTGCCGAAGTATTCAAGTGCCTGCGCAAACACGACAATGCCGCAATGCCGGACGATTTGCCCGTAGGGGCCTCGGCGCGCGAGCTGATCAACTGGCTCAGCGAAATGCGCAATGACCTGCAGGATGCCGCGATCGAGGCTGAACCCATTATCGCGCATGTTTTCAACACCTTGGCAGTGACGCCGGGATGTCTGCTGACCAGAATGTCAGGCTCGGGCGGGACATGTTTTGGGCTCTATGGTGACGCGGAGACCGCTGCCTCAGCTGCGGGTCGGCTGAATCAGGATTATCCGGGATGGTGGGTCGCTGCGACCAAACTGAACGCTGCTCGGACTAACTGACTCTCGCCACCACGTAATCCGCCAGATCAAGCAACATCTGACGCACTGAATGATCGGGTAATTGCCTGAGCGATGTCTTCGCCTTGTTCGCCCAGCCAAGCGCATCTTCGCGAGTCCGATCAAGCGCGTTGTGCCGATCTAACAGTGCGAACGCCTGATCCAAATCACCGTCGCGCTGATCGCCCTTTTCAATGGTCCGTGTCCAAAAGGCGCGTTCTTCGTCATCAGCGCGGGCAACTGCTTTGATCACAGGTAAGGTCAGCTTGCGTTCACGGAAATCGTCACCCACGTTTTTACCGGTTGTGGCGCTTTCCCCTTGATAATCCAGCAGATCGTCGACGATCTGAAAGGCAATCCCAAGCGCATCGCCATAGTCGAACAATGCCTTGATCTGATCCTCGGCCGCACCAGAAATAACACCACCCACCTCTGTTGCTGCGGAAAATAGCGCCGCGGTCTTGCCGCGTACGATTTGCAGATAGATATCTTCGGTCGTGGCCAGATCACGCGCAGCAGTGAGCTGCAGCACTTCGCCCTCGGCAATGGTGGCGGACGCGTTGGCTAGGATGTCCAATACCCGTAATGACCCGGTTTCAACCATCAATTGGAATGCGCGCGAAAACAGGTAATCACCTACCAATACGCTTGATTTGTTATCCCAAAGCAGGTTTGCGGTGGGGCGGCCACGCCGTTGCCCGCTTTCATCTACCACGTCGTCGTGCAGCAAGGTTGCCGTGTGGATAAATTCGACGGTGGCAGCAAGATGGATGTCGAATTCACCGCCATAACCACACATATCGGCCGCCGCCAATGTCAGCATAGGTCGTAGGCGTTTACCGCCTGCCTCAACCAGATGTGCTGTCACTTCGGGGATGCGTGGGGCATGGCGCGATTCCATTCGCGCGCGGATCAGTGTGTTGACCCGATCCAGTTTGCCTGTCAGGTGCGCTGCCAGTTTTTCATGCGGCTTTGTCGCGGCGTGGTCCAAACTCATCACACTCCTGTCACACCGCTCGACAAACAGATCACGGTGCCCTTATGTCATCCCCATGAAACAGCTTTTGCGCACAACCGACCCCACCTCGATTGCCTTTGCTCAGGCCCTGCTTCAGGGCGAGGGTATAGACTGCTTTGAAATGGACGTAAATATGAGTGTTCTCGAAGGTTCGATCGGCATTTTTCCGCGCCGTCTGATGGTACGTGAGGTCGATTATGATCGTGCCGCACGGACGCTTACGGATAACGGAATCGGCGTGGATGGCTGAAACTTGGCAGGAACATGAGCTTAGCGCAGATGACTTTCTGGGCGGTCGCTTGCGGATTTGCCAGCCAAAACATGGGTATCGCGCAGGAATTGATCCTGTTTTATTAGCTGCCAGTGTCCCCGCGCGTCGGGGCGACACGGTGCTGGAACTTGGGTGTGGTGCAGGTACAGCAATGCTGTGTCTAGGGCGTCGGGTGCCGGATCTCGAACTGACGGGTGTCGAGCTTCAGCCCGCCTATGCGGAACTGGCGCGGCGGAACGCGTCAGATAACGATTTGAAGGCCGAGATCATCACCGCCGACTTGGCTGAATTACCTGCGAGCATCACGCAACGTCAATACACACATGTTATCGCTAACCCACCTTATTTCGATCGACGCGTCAGCACGCCTGCCCAGAATGCCGGGCGGGAGGTCGCCTTGGGCGAAGACCTGTCGCTTGCCAGCTGGGTTGCAGTGGCTGTCAAACGTATTGCACCCAAGGGATACATGAGCTTCATTCATCGAGCAGAGCGGTTGCCCGATTTGTTGGCCGCCAGCGGCGCGCATTTGGGAAGCCTGACGGTGCTGCCGTTGATTCCCCGGCAGGGCCGCGCCGCGCGTCTGATCCTTTTGCGTGGGCGCAAGGGTGGACGTGCTGATTTCAAGTTGCATCAGGGGTGGATTTTACACGAAGGATCTGCCCATCCAGGTGATCGCGAAAACTACACAAATGCAACAGCTTGCGTGTTGCGGGACGGGGCCGCCTTGGAATTCTGAGGTTGTAAAATTCAACTTTAAGTAGATTTTTGCCAAATATGCTGCGCGTGCAGCGTGACACCTGAACGAATTTGTGGTGGACTGCTTTGGCTAGGCAATATTTCAGAGAGGAGAACGCCCATGAGCTTGAGTTCGCATGTTGAGGAACTGAAGAAGAAACACCTAACTCTCTCGAACCAAGTTGAAGAAGCGCAACGCGCACCAGGCTCCAGTGATCTGGAAATCGCTGAACTCAAGAAGCAGAAACTACGGCTGAAAGAGGAAATTACAAGACTGTCCGTCAACGCTTAAGCTGACGAGACATCACGCAGGTCAATCAGATCGTGATCGTGGGCCAGTTCCGCGACATATGTGGTTTGTTCGATCAGCCAGTCGCGAAAGGCGACAATCTGGGGCCGATTTTCGGCTCCTTTTTCACAGATAATTCTGTAATCCGCGATGGTTTTGAGCGCCACTTTATATGGTGCGACGAGTCGGCCTTCTTTCAGCGCGCGTGCGGCCAACGCACCGCGCCCGAGGATGACACCTGCACCTGACATCGCCGCATCAATTGCATGATCAGCCTGTGAATATCGTTGGCCGGTCCAATCGCGCGGCGATAGGCCAGCGGCCCGAAACCATGCGGGCCAATCGCAGGGTGGATCAAGGAACCTGATATCGTCCTGATGAATCAATTGTGCCCCGGCCATATCGCTGGCTTTTGGAAACTTTTCGGCTAGCTCAGGTGACATCATCGGCGTTACCCAATCGTCCAGAAACTTTTCGGCGTGAAGGTCGGCATTGTCAGGGCCGTAGCCGAAACGGATGGCGATATCGACCTCGGAATGGGTCAGGTCTACCAAAGACAGGCTGGCGCTGAACCGCAGTTCGATGTCAGGATGCGCGCGCGCGAAACTATAAAGCCTTGGTGCCAGCCAAATGGCGGTGAAGGATGGGCCAGTTGTGATGGTTAGCGACGCATGATCGGTGACCCGACGCGCCGTGCACCACGCGGTCACCAGTGTTTCAAACCCGTCGCGGGCCCCCGGCGCCAAGGCCCGGCCTGCTTCGGTCAGTTCAACAGCGCGGTTATGACGAATGAACAATAGTCCGCCAAAATGTTCCTCAAGTGATTTAATTTGGAAACTAAGCGCCGCAGGAGTGACATTAAGCTCAGCCGCGGCTTGCTGAAAAGACATGTGCCTTGCAGCGGCGTCAAAGGCGCGCAGCGCAGTAAGTGGGGGCAGTCGATCATTCATTTCAGATTAGTATCATTTAACTGAGTGCGAAGAAAGTCTCGTTTGTAGTCCTTAAATGCAGGCTTATTATGGATTTCAGTCAAGTAATACTGATATTCTGGAGGCTCCACCATGATCGAAGCACCGACAACCGCCCGTACCCGCGATGCAATCCGCGCAGCCCATCAGGCACGCAGTGATGCTTTAAAAGAAATCTGGCGTTGGTTCAGAAAACCCCATTTTTCCGAGTGATCGTTGCAAGCGTACTTGGAAATCGGAAAGGGCCGGTCGATCTGACTGGCCCTTTTCATGTTTCAGCTTTGCCTAATCGGAATAATACGCCCGGCAATCAGCCCTGAAATCTCCTCCCCGATCTCCTCACGTCTGCCTTCTGATGCAGTTAGATATTCATCGGACAGATCGGCGATACGGGCAGCGATCGGATTCGAAATCGACGGGCGTGGTGCGGTGTGGCCGTGCATGGGCCCCTTCCTGGGTTCAGGCAAAGAGGGCCCAAGCATAGCGCGCGAGGGTTAATGCCGAGTAAGTCCGGCAATCGATCAGGTGTAGGTTAGGATATGGCCGACAGTTGAAAGTTCGACATTCGCGTTGTCCGCGCGCGTGCCGGGCCGCCAGTTGCGGTTGCTGCCTAACCAGGAGCGACTATCCAGTTCAATCAGCCCGATGATGGTTTCGGCTACCATCGTTGCCCCCACGGGCCCCAGACCCTCGCCGGGTAAGCGGGTGCCATCAAGGTTTTCGCGCCCGATCAATTCAGCCTCTTTCAGAATGTAATACCAAAGCGGCGTTCCACCGTTGAGGGCCGGCTCTGCTGCGCGTGCCGCATCACTAACCTGTTCAATCTCGCTTTCCGGGCGTTCCAGTCTGCGCGCCACAGATTCTCCCGACGGTAACAAAAAGCTTTGACCGCGGATCATGTTGCGGGTCGCCAGCGATTGTCCATTTGGGTCGATCCGCGCGGGCAAGGCCAGCAGGTCGCTTGCCATGCTGGCGTCCATCCGTCCTGCGCGCTGCACATCACGCCCTTCGAAGGTTTCGAAAAGCTCATGGATATCTGCCACCGCGCGGGCGTCATTGACCGGGCTGAACCCTTTGCCCAGGACGGTCCCGAACAGTTCGAACCTGGACCCGCCTTGCTGGGTTTGCACTTTCATCGGCACCATGGCGTGGCCAAAACGATACCCCGCAACAGAGAATTCCACCGGGATATAAGCTTGATCGGATTTATAGTGCTGACGTCCCTCGGACAAAATACGACTAACGACGCCTTCGCCGCAGATATGCTTCAGGAAATCGTGCACCACGCACCATTGATAGTGCCACATGGTCAACCGGCGTGCCTCCTCATACAACGCCTTGCCTGCGTGATCGCCGGAAAGTTCGTCGCACAGTTTATTGTGGAACCGGATCATCGCCAGTTGAATCTGGCTGACGATCCGATTCTCGTCGTTGCGGAAATCGCCGATCAAAGCCACATCGCCGACCCGGGCCAGATCATCTGCGGCATGCGGGCCGCCTCCGATATCAGCGCCGGTGATCAGTTTGACTCCCTTGAAGCTGCCTGAGGCATGATACAAATAAGGCTGTGCCTCGGGGCCCATGCCATAGATGCAATCAAGGTCCAGCGTTGGCGTGCGCGCATTGCGCGTCTCATGTGCCGAGTTGACTGTATCAAGGCTGGTTGTGACATCCAGGGTGATATCGTGATCGACGAACTGACCGAAGAAAACGAAACCGACGGGAACTGTCTGCGCTGTGGTGCCCGTTGCGCCACCATCCATTGGCCCGTTTGGTGCGCCTAGTCGGTCGAGTGTTCTGGGATCCGTAAAGAGTGGTGGAAGGTCTTCGAACAATCGTCCGAAACGATCACCGCGGTGATGATGATGGCTGCGATTGCAATAAGCGTCCAGGCCGATGAATTCGCTTTGACCGTGAGGTGCTGGCATTGGAAAGTCCTTTCAAAAAATAGATTGAATGCCCGCGATAGTAGTTTGAATGAACGGCGCTCTTCTAGTGCGGTATTCCTTACCAAGGAGAGGATTTAACCGCGCACGAAAAAGGCCGCCCCGGAGGACGGCCTAATGCATAGAAAGCTCTTTTTGGTCAGACGAAGAACTGGGCGCCGTTGGCCGAGATGGTCGATCCGTTTACAAAGCCCGCATCATCGGAGGCCAGGAAGGCCACGCAGCGCGCGATCTCTTCGGGTTCGCCCAGACGACCCGCCGGAATCTGACCGATGATCGATTCACGGACTTTTTCAGGCACTGCCATAACCATTTCGGTGGCGATATACCCAGGGCAGACCGCATTGGCGGTGATGCCTGCGCGGGCGCCTTCCTGGGCCAGCGATTTGACGATACCCAGATCACCAGCCTTGGTGGCGGCATAGTTGACTTGCGCGAATTGGCCTTTCTGGCCGTTGATCGAGCTGATCACGATAATGCGGCCGAATTTGCGTTCGCGCATGCCGGGCCAGACCGGGTGCACAGTGTTGAAAACACCGGTTAGGTTAGTATCGATTACTTGATGCCACTGTTCGGGCGTCATTTTGTGGAAAGGCGCGTCGCGGGTGATACCTGCGTTGGCCACAACCACATCAATCGGGCCGACTTCTTCTTCGACTTTGGCAATACCCGCGGCGCTTTCGTCATAGTCCGCCACGTTCCATTTGTAGGTCTTGATGCCGGTTTCGCCGGTGAAGGCAGCAGCGGCTTCGTCATTGCCGGCATAAGTGGCAGCAACGTTGTAGCCTTCGGCCTTGAGTGCTTTGGAAATGGCCGCGCCGATGCCGCGCGATCCGCCGGTGACGAGTGCTGTTCGTGCCATGGTGTCCTCCAGTTTGGCAAAATGTGTTGGTAACTCTGTTACTATTCAGGATCGGGATGCGCAATATTATTGCGCGAACAATTTGCCGCAGCGCAGCTTAAAATTGCCACCATGCGGCGTATCTCTGTTTAGAAAGCTTGGGGGCACCTTGATGGCACCCCCGGTTTTCGTACGAATCGTTCAGAAATCAGGGGCGTTCGACGCAGAGGGCGACACCCATGCCGCCGCCGATGCACAACGTCGCCAGACCTTTTTTGGCGTCGCGGCGCTTCATTTCGAAAAGCAGTGTGTTCAGAACCCGGCAACCCGAAGCGCCGATTGGGTGGCCGATGGCAATCGCACCACCGTTCACGTTCACGATGTCGGGATTCCAGCCCATGTCCTTGTTCACGGCACAGGCTTGCGCGGCAAAGGCTTCGTTGGCTTCAACCAGGTCCAGATCATCGACTGACCATCCCGCCTTGTCCAATGCCTTGCGGCTGGCATAGATCGGGCCCACGCCCATGACCGCCGGATCAAGACCGGCAGTAGCGTAGGAGGCGATGCGGGCGAGTGGCTCAATCCCGCGCTTTTCGGCTTCATCCGCGCTCATCAGCAGTGTGGCGGCAGCACCGTCGTTCAATCCCGAGGCGTTGGCGGCTGTGACGCTGCCATCCTTGGTGAAAGCAGGGCGCATCTTTTGCATGGTTTCGATATTGGCGCCGTGGCGGATATATTCATCAGCATCGACAACGATATCGCCCTTGCGGGTCTTGACGGTGAAGGCTGCAATCTCATCCTGGAACTTACCGGCCTTCTGCGCGGCCTCGGCCTTGTTCTGCGACGCGACGGCGAATTCGTCCTGAGCCTCGCGGCTGATCTGCCATTTTTCGGCGACGTTTTCAGCGGTCTGGCCCATATGGTAGCCGTTGAAGGCATCCCACAGGCCATCGCGGATCATCGAGTCGATGTATTTCACATCGCCCATTTTGTGGCCCGCGCGTAGGTGGGCGACATGGGGGCTGAGTGTCATGTTTTCCTGACCACCGGCGGCCACGATGTTGGCGTCACCCAATTGGATATGCTGGGCGCCAAGTGCGACCGAGCGAAGGCCTGACCCGCAGACCTGATTGATGCTCCAGGCGGCACTTTCCTGGGGCAGACCGGCATTGATATGGGCCTGACGGGCAGGGTTCTGGCCCTGGCCTGCGGTCAGGACCTGACCCAGAATGGTCTCGGATACTTCCGATTTGTCGATACCGGCGCGTTCGACGACGGCCTCAAGGACGGCTGCGCCCAGATCGTGGGCGGGCGTGTTGGCGAACGAGCCGCCAAAGGATCCGACCGCGGTACGGGCCGCGGATGCAATTACTACGTTGGTCAATGATTTTCCTCCACCAGGCGGTTGCAAAGCGCACGGGAGTAAACGCGGCACTTGTCTGTGGCCGCTGAAAACCCCCGCATCTCCTGGTTGTCATACCGCAGGTGTCGGAGGGCAGCAACCGCAGGTTTGCGACAGTCAGGCGGAGGCTTGCGCCAGACCTTTATCAAGCCAGGGAGGATTTACTGTTGGGGCACCGAAATAGTAACCTTGAAGACAGTCGATCCCCATATGGGTCAGAAAATCGGCGTCTTCGGGCTGTTCAACGCTTTCAGCCACGGTCAGCATGTCAAATTGTTCTGCAATGGATGCCAGCGCCGCTGTCAGAATCTGGTTGTCTGCATCGCGCGCTATCCCACGAATGAACTGGCCATCAATCTTCAGGATGTCAAAGAAGAAGTCTTTTAGATATCTGAAGCTTGTGTAGCCTGCGCCAAAATCGTCAAGGGCAAAGCTGATGCCCTTTTGTTGCAGTTCGCTCATGAAACCGACCACCAGTTCCGGCACAAGCATGGCGGAACTTTCGGTGATTTCCAGGATCAGACGTTCAGCCAGGGTTGAGTCTTTTGCCAGACCACGTTTGAGGATACGCCCCCAGCGGCTATACCCAATCGACCGTGCGGACATATTGATCGACAGACGCAGATCAGGGTGCTCTGACAGGGTGTTGATGCCTTTTTCCAACGCAAGACAGTCAATCACGCGTCCGGTTTCAGTTGTCTCGATCGCGCCAATGAAATCGCATGCAGGAATGATGCGACCGGTTTCGTCAAGGATGCGGATCAACCCCTCGTAGAAAGCAGGTTTGCTTTGGCGTGTTGCGGGCACAACTGATTGAAAAGCCAGCATAACCTGCTTGTGCTTGACCGCCTGATTCACCATGTCGATCACGGTGCGGTCGCGTGCAGTCACCGCGTAGGAAAGCGGGTTGTCATGCCCGGCCGGGATATCGGCCCAAGTGGATGTATGTTCCATAGAGGTCTCCGGAATCACTTGGTTCACAGGCTGCGACATTCGCGCTAATGATGCGTTAAACGGCTGATTTGAAACATTTTGGCGCGAACTCAAATTTCCAGGAGACATGATGACAGAGAGATGCGGTTGGGTGGGCAGCGAGGAAATCTATATCGCCTACCACGATACGGAATGGGGCGTGCCGGAATATGATAGCCGTGCGTTGTGGGAAAAACTGATTCTCGACGGGTTTCAGGCCGGGCTGAGCTGGATCACGATCTTGAAAAAGAGAGATAATTTTCGCGAGGCTTTTCAGGGCTTTGACCCGAATGTTATCGCCGATTGGGGTGAGGATGAGGTGGCGCGACTGCTGGAGAATCCAGGCATCATCAGGCACCGTGGAAAGATCGAGGCGACAATCGCAAATGCTATCGCATGGCAGAAGATCGAAGCCGAAACAGGGTTTGACAAATACCTCTGGGATTATGTCGGTGGTCACCCGCTTCAAAACAGCTTTGCGACGCTTGCGGACGTGCCTGCAAAGACCGAATTATCAGAAAAAATTTCGAAGGATTTGAAGAAAAGAGGGTTCAAATTTTGCGGACCGACAATTGTCTATGCCTTCATGCAAGCCTGTGGGCTGGTCAATGACCACCTGATAACGTGTCCCTGCCGCGAAAAAGTGGCACGGATGGCGCGCTAGGCGATATCGGAGTTTCGTAAACTACGTACGTTTTGTACGTGGGTTTCGTACGGTTCACGTGCTGCGACCGATGCGCGACCTTTGATCAGCCCGCACTGTGCTGCCGAAGCCATCGGATTGAACGGATTGCCCCGCTCACCAGAATAGGACAGAACGTTGGGAGCCGACGCGTGACGGCCAAACTTTGGGGGCCTGCATGGCACGATCCGACAATCTGACCGGTGCGCTGCTGATGATGGCCTCGATGGCGGCCTTTACCCTCAATGATACGATGATGAAAATGCTGGCTGGTGAGATACCGCTGTTTCAGCTGCTGTTCCTACGCGGTGTGATCACGACGATTACTGTGGGGGGCATGGCCTGGAAGATGCAGGCATTGACCTTGCGGCTGCCCGCCCGTGATCTGTTTTTCATCGGCCTGCGCACCGTGGCCGAGATCGGGGCGGCCTATTTCTTTCTGACCGCGCTGTTCAACATGCCGCTAGCCAATGTGACCGCGATCTTGCAGGCGCTGCCGCTGACCATCTCGCTGATGGCTGCTCTTGTCTTCAAAGAGGCGATTGGCTGGCGCCGTTTGTCGGCGATCCTGGTCGGATTTGTCGGAGTATTGCTGATCGTGCGACCCGGAGCCGAAGGATTCAACAGCTATTCGCTATACGGGTTGGCGGCGGTGGCCTTTGTCACGCTGCGCGATCTGACCACGCGAAAACTGTCGGCGCAAACGCCGTCGATGCTGGTCACGTGGGTCACCTCTATCGCGATCATGGTGGTGTTCGGACTCGCCAGTCTAAACCGGGACTGGGTGGCGATGGACCTGAGGGCAGGGGCGCTGACGCTGGGCGCATCGTTGATGATCATTGGCGGCTATCTGTTTTCGGTCATGGTGATGCGTGTGGGTGAAATCAGCTTTGTGGCACCCTTCCGCTATACCGGTCTGATCTGGGCGCTGGTGCTGGGCTGGCTGGTCTTTGGCGAATGGCCGGATGCGGTCACGCTGACCGGTGCGGCGATTGTCGTGGGCAGCGGGCTTTTCATGCTTTATCGCGAAGCGCAGCTTGGCCGGAAATTGCGGCGCATGCCCACGTCGCATGGGCCAAAGCCATAGACAGCACCGATTGTGACGCAGCATCAGTCAACTGGCCGGGTTGGTGCGGGTGCCCGCCCGATCCGGTGCCATAGAGCTTTGGTTACTTGGGGGCCAGCGCGGTGTCGGAAATATCCGCTAACAGCGCGGTAAAGCGATGGGGGGCGGGAACCTGTCCCGTCACCCATTGATAGAGATCCTGATCGTTTTCCGACAATAGCGCATCGTAATCGTCAAGCTGCGCGGCATCCAGATGCGCCAGCCGGGCTTCGGCATAGCGACTGAGGATGATATCCATCTCTTTGATGCCGCGCCGCATCGACCGCATGTGCAGACGTTTCAGGCGCGTCTGCCGGTCTTCAGTCAACCGGTTCTGCCCTGAGCATGTCACGTACGCTGTCTTCGAGACGGGCCAGACGCCCGGACGAAGTTGCCAGTTGGGCGCGGACATCGTGGATTTCCGCCAGGACACTGACCGCATCCTGCGATAGCCAGCCTCTTTCGCCCGGGGCAAGAGGGCCATCGCCTTCGCCGGTCAAAAGCCAAGGCAAAGACACATTCAAAAGCCCTGCCATCATCGACAGTTTGTTGGCGCGCGGTTCCGATAGGTCGTCTTCCCACGCTTTGAGGGTTTTGACCTTGATACCCATACGCTTTGACAACTCTGCCTGAGTCATCCCAGCCTGCTCACGGGCCCCTGCCACGCGGTCACCAAAGGTTGTGGCTTGGGGGTCAAACCAATGTTCGGTGCTTTCGGCGTTCATAAAATCTTCCTTTCCTGCGATCCTGCTTGATCCGTCTTCGCGCGCAACCTAAGAGGTGCGTATACTCTTTACAAACCGGAGGCCCCGATGAACCTGCTTTCCGCGACACTATCACGCGTCAAACCGTCGCCGACCATTGCCGTATCGACCAAGGCCAACGAAATGAAAGCCGCCGGCGAGGACGTCATCGGCCTGGGTGCGGGCGAGCCGGATTTCGACACGCCGGACAATATCAAGGCCGCCGGTATCCGCGCCATCGAAGAGGGCAAAACCAAATACACGGCCCCGGATGGCATTCCTGAGTTGAAACAAGCGATTTGCACCAAGTTCAAACGTGAAAACGGGCTGGACTATGTGCCAGCGCAGGTCAGTGTGGGTACAGGTGGTAAACAAATCCTTTACAACGCCCTGATGGCGACGCTGAATCCGGGCGATGAAGTGGTGATCCCGGCGCCTTATTGGGTAAGTTACCCCGATATGGTGCTGCTGGCCGGGGGTGAGCCGGTTATTGCCGAAGCGTCGATGCAGACGGGTTACAAACTGACCCCTGATCAGCTTGAAGCGGCGATTACACCCAAAACCAAGTGGTTCATCTTCAACTCTCCGTCGAATCCGACCGGTGCGGGCTATAGCTGGGATGAGCTGAAGGCGCTGACCGACGTATTGTTGCGTCATCCCCATGTCATGATCATGACCGATGACATGTACGAGCATCTGGCCTATGGCGATTTCGAATTCTGCACACCGGCACAGGTCGAACCGCAGCTTTATGATCGCACGCTGACCTGCAATGGCGTCAGCAAGGCCTATGCCATGACCGGCTGGCGGATCGGCTATGCGGCGGGCCCGGAGAAGCTGATCGCGGCGATGCGCAAGATCCAGTCGCAAAGCACGTCGAACCCGTCGTCCATCAGCCAATGGGCAGCGGTTGAGGCGCTGAACGGTACGCAGGATTTCCTGGCGTCGAATAACGAGGTTTTCGTACGCCGCCGCGATCTGGTGGTGAAGATGCTGAACGAGGCCGAAGGGATCGTTTGCCCCACGCCCGAGGGGGCGTTCTATGTCTATCCGTCCATCGCGGATTTGATCGGCAAGACCAGCCCGCGCGGCACGGTCATTGAAAATGACGAGGCGTTTGCGACGGCGCTTCTGGAGGAAACCGGTGTGGCGGTCGTCTTTGGCGCGGCCTTCGGGCTTTCGCCGAATTTCCGGGTCAGCTATGCGACCTCGGATGAGGCTTTGAAAGAAGCCTGCACGCGGATCCAGAAATTCTGCGCCAGCCTGACATAGGCCAGATTTGTTCTACTTAATGCTATGAAAGAGGGTTCTTCGGGGCCCTCTTTTTGCATGGTGAGTACCCGGCATGAGCGTGCCTTCTTTGGCGAATGGCTTTTCTGTGTTGGCAGGGCTTTCCCCCTCCCGGTCGCTCGGCTACGTTACCCGCAACGCAGCACAAGAAGGACTGCGCAAGCTGGACAAGGAGGGCGCCCTATGGCCGGGGATCTGCCGGAATACTATTTCAGGGTGCGCGAAAACGGTGCCTTTGTCTTTCGGGTGGATACCGAGAACCGGCAGCGCCGGATCGACATGGACCAGATCGCGGTGGTCAATATCCGCAAGGGCGAAATCAAACCTCATGGCGAACGTGAGCTGAGCTCGCGCGATCTGGAGGTGATCGAGGAGTGGATGGCCGAGCGGCTGGAATTGGTGGAATATCGCGATATTGACGATATTCACCGGGCGGTTGATTACCTGAACACCACGACGCATTGGGTGCAATCGAAAGCAACGGACGAACAGTTGGAAGAGGTGACCGACGCGCTTTTGCTGGCGATGCACGATCTGCGAACGGTTCTGGTCCGCAAGAAAGCAGACCGGCTGTTATCGGACGAAAGTTGACCGGATGATCCGCTAGCGGTGCGTTTGCCTTGCGGTCGTCATGCCGGGGCGTGTTGTTGCAGGATATTCAGCGGGACGATGTCGAGCGCGCGTTCATGGGTGGCCTCCAGCCGAACCTGCGGGGCGCACCCTTCGTCATGGGCCTGAAGGAACCGCGCGGCGCACAGGCACCATTGATCGCCGGGTTTGAGGCCGGGAAATCCGAATTGGGCATGGGGCGTGCTGAGATCATTGCCAACGTATTTCGAGAAGGCCAGAAATTCGGCCGTCATCAGCGCGCAGACCGTATGGCTTCCGCGATCCTCGGTGCAGGTATTGCAATGCCCGTCGCGGAAAAATCCTGTGATCGGATCGTCTGAACAGCTTTCCAGCGTTCCGCCAAGCACGTTTATCGCCGGTTCTTTCTGGGTCATCAGGCAACTCCTTTGGGGATCAGCCTAGCGTCCTCATAACGCTTCGGCAATCGTGCGAAACATCGCGACGTTGCTGTCACTCACACCGCTTTCACGAAACAGCCGGTCGGCGGCGGTGGTGACGATCACCACATCGCGGATCTGGTCGATATAGATATATTGCCCATAAATCCCGCGGGCCATGAACACGCCATCGGAGGCCCCTTTGGGAATCCACCACTGATAGCCATAGCCGATCTTGTCGGGCTTGGTCGGGGCGCTGGCGATGGTCGAGGCCGCAATCCAGTCCGCCGGCACGATCTGTTGCCCCTGCCAGTGCCCTCCCTGCGCCACCATCTGTCCGAACCGGGCGTAATCCCGCGTTGTTAGGTTCAGCCCGCCCAGGGCAAAGGCCACCCCGCGCCCGTCGGCCAGATAATACGGCTCTGCCTCCAACCCCAGGGGCGCGATCACCTTTTCGGACATCAGTTCGGGGATATTTCGCCCGGTTGCGCCGCGGATCACCATGCTCAATACATGCGTGTCGATCGAGACATATTTCCATTCCGTGCCAGGTTCGGCATTGCGTGCTTTTAGTTCGGCGGCAAACCCGTCCATCGACCCGCCAAGGGCCAGAACCCGACCCATCTTGTTGATGTCGGAATGATAATCCAGATAGTCCTCGTCAAACGTGACACCGCTGGTCATCTGCAACACATTGCGGATACTTGCCCCGTCATAGGCGCTACCTTTCAGCGCTGGAGCATAACGGGTGACCGGGTCGTCCAATGATGCGATGACCCCCTCGGCTTGAACAATCCCAAAGAGGGCAGACAAGAAGCTTTTTGCCATCGACCATCCGATCCGCCGATCCTCGGGCGCGGTGTCAAGATAGTAGCTTTCATGTACAATCTTGCCGTTTTTCAGCACCAGTAGCGACGTCACGGAACGGTCGCGCACCCAATCCGCAGTGCTCTCGGGCAAGGTCATTTCAGCCCCACGGGGCAGGGGGCTAACCGGCCCGTCGCCGCGTGCAACGCCAAGCGTCAGAAACGCCCGGTCCATATGTGAGAAATTGCTGACGATCTTGCCTTCGGAGAAGAGCGAGTTCACGGCCATGAGCCGTGTGATCTCTTCCCGTTTCCAGAGGCCGATCACCAGTGCCGCAAGCACCAGTGCCAGCGCGGCGCGGCCCAGCCATTTCAGAAGTCGTCGCAATTCTGCCCCTTGTCCTTGCCGGTCGGAAAACACCTATTTCGACATCAGGCAAGACTACCCCGCCGCATGAAAACTTAACAGGGTGACGCGGCGGTTTCCCACGCAGGTTTTTCCAATTGGTGTCAGCGAAACTTGTCGAGCAAGCGCTGCATCGGGTTGCGCGTGTCTTCGGGTTCCACCTCGGGCTGGGGCGCGGGTTTTGCATCGGGCTTCGGTTGGGGTTTTGAGGTCGAGGAGCGGGCCGGGGCGACGCGCTGTGCCACCGCGTTCTGAAACCGGTCATTCGCCCCCTCGGCCAGATGCACGGCACCGTCGCCAATGCCGCGCAGCAGGTCGTCCAGCCAATCGGCATCGGCCTTGGCAAAGTCCTGCAAAACGTAATGCGGCACCAGTTCCTTGCGACCGGGATGGCCAACGCCCAGCCGGACCCGCTGATAGGTGTCGCCGATATGCTGGTGGACCGAGCGCAGGCCGTTATGCCCGGCATGGCCGCCGCCCTGCTTGACGCGCAGCTTACCGGGGGCGAGGTCGATTTCGTCATGAATGACGGTGACATCCTCAGACGTCAGCTTGTAAAAGCGCATGGCTTCGCCCACCGACTGACCGCTGAGGTTCATGAAGGTTTCGGGCTTGAGCAGCAGCACCTTTTCCCGGCCAAGGCGGCCCTCGGAAATCTGCCCCTGAAATTTGGTCTTCCACGGGCCAAAGCCATGATCATCGGCAATCTGGTCAACCGCCATGAAGCCGATATTGTGGCGATTTTTCAGGTATTTGGGGCCAGGATTCCCCAGACCTACGATCAGTTGCATTGACGTTGCCCTATTTCTTACTGCCGGTGGTCTACGCGGGGCGCGCGTTGGAATCAATCGCCCGGTTTGGTCTGAGCAACCCGTTGCCACGAAAAACGCGGCCCTGATCGGGGCCGCGTTCTGAATGATTATGCAGTGAGGTCAGAGAGTTACTCTTCGCCGCCCTCGGCCTCTGCATCGCCCTCTTCGTCGTCACCAACGACGGGCACTTCGGCTGCATCTGTATCTTCTTCTTCGTCATCCGCAGATTTCAGAGCCGACGGCGCTACCGCGTTACAGATCACGAAGTCGCGGTCCGTGATGGTCAGCTTGGCACCGGCAGGGATTTCGATATCCGAGATGGTGATGGTATCGCCGATTTCTTCCAGTTTCGTCAGGTCGACGGTCAGCTGCTCGGGGATGTCACCGGCTGTCACGATCAGCTCAACCTCGTTCCGGATCACTGTCAGAACGCCACCTTTGCGGAGTGCCGGGCATTCCTCTTCGTTGATGAATTCGACATTGATAAAGAGGTTGATCTTGGTGGTCCGGCGCAGGCGCATCAGGTCCAGATGCGTTGGCAGGTCTTTGACGACATCGCGCTGAACGTCACGGCAGATCACACGTACATCGTCGTGGCCATCAACCTTGAGGTTGAAGAGCGTTGACTTGAAACGCCCTGCTTTCAATGACGTAAGCAGCTTGTTGAACGGAATATTGATCGGCAGCGGATCGACATCGCCCCCAAATACGATACCCGGAACCATGCCTTCGCGGCGTGCAGCACGAGCGGCGCCCTTGCCCGTCCCCGTGCGTTCCTGGGCGTGAAGATCAGGTACTTCTCCAGCCATGTTAATTCTCCATAGGTTAGGGTGGGGCTCCTCCAAGGCTGTAGCCCCACGTGAAGCCGCGCGTATAGACGAGATTGATAAGCTTGGAAAGGCTAAAAAACAGGCTGTTTCGCCCCTTTTTCCATGCGGGCCTGCCCGCCCCGATTGAGTAGACCGGGGCGGGCGTCTGTCAATCAGATCGACTTGAGATATTCAAGCAGGGCGCGCTTGTTTTCCTCGGACAGTGTCGTGCCATAGGGATGCCCGCAATTGCTGTTACCCGAGGCGTTATCGTCGCAACCGGTCAGCTTGATCTCATGGTCGAATACCGTTTGCTGTGTGGCCATGCCGACGGCTTCGATGTCATAGTTCGGGCCGGGTGTGTACGCGGTCACGCGATCCTCGGGCTTTTTCAGCAATTCAGCCAGGGAGGGCACCGAGCCGTTATGCAGGTAAGGGGCCGCGGCCCAGATGCCATCCAGCACGCGCGCCTCGTATTTGCATCCCGCAGACCCCGGTGCGCTTTCGGTCAAGTCGGTGTCGATCGGAAAGGCGCGGCGCAGTTCGTCGAACTCCTTCAGAAGCTGATCGTCGGTCATTTGATCAGGGCTTTCGGAGTTACCACGGGCCTCGGCCAGCCTTTCGTCGCTGAGGAAAGAGGCCGAATGCTGGATGATCGCGCCCAGAACGGATGTCGCCAGCACCTCGAACGCCGGCGCCTGGGCCGCAAGGCGTTTGCCGACAATCGGTATCTTGGCGCCCTCCAGCGATCCGGTTTTCACAATGCGGGTCAGGATCTGACATTCGCGCTGGTCGGTGCCGACATCAAGGATCGGCGTCGCATAGGTGGCTTTGAACGGTTGCCGCCATTTGCCTTTGCGTTTGCCGTGGCATTCGACACATCCGCCATTGGCCGCGGGCAGGTTGAAAATGGCCGCCCCCTGAAAGGCCAGCGCCTCGTCAAGTTCCCAGGGCCAGCGGGGCGCGCCGATGTCCCAAAGCCAGTCTTCGAGCAGTTTGAGACCTTCCCAGTTGGCCGAGTTGACCGAGACATAATCGCGGTTGAACAGAAGGCTTGATCTGGGTTGCGGGTGGAATTCGCCAAAGACGCCGTAAACCTCACCCAGATTGCGGGACAAGCCAAAGAGATCATTGCCATTCTCGGCAAATCCCGGCCATTGGGTGAAGTCCTGTTTCGCCGCGTTCCATAAGAAGGGATAGCGTGTCGGGGCGTCGGCCACAGCGATGTTTTCAGGGATCAGGTAATCATCACTTTCCGGTCCGATATCGAGGCCCGTCAGGCGGTTGAAAATCATCGAGACAGCATCAAGCCGCGCCGGACCCCAGGCGGGATCGGGCAGGGACCGGTCGATCAGGGTATGATAGCGGTTGCTCCAGATGATGACCTGTGCCTTGAGCGCTGTGACGCTTGAGGCGTCCGCCCCACCGCCAAGCACCTTTTCGGCAAAATCGTTGAAGACTTCCTCATCCGCCAGAAGCGCCAGAACAGCATCATCCAGATCCTTCAGGAAGCTTTGAAAATCAACGATGGCCGGGCCGCCATCAATGCGGTAGTTGGTGCCGTTCACGTCGATCTGGCGCGTGTGGCAGGCCGAACAGGTCATGCCCACCGCCATGTCCGCACCGGTGCCATTGGTTGTAAAGCCGACGGGCAGATCAGATTCACCACTGCCGGGTAGCGGCAGGTAGCCGTACCGTTCCAGCGACCCGTCCAGAAACGGCGTGCCATCGGTCTGGTTGAGCGCGCGCATCCAGGCGATCGGCATGATCCGCGAACCCTGATCCTGGATGTAATATTGCACGCGCAGATTTTGCGTCCATGAACTGCCTTGATCGACATAAACGGTCTGGGCCTGAACCGGCGCGGTGGCGAGCGCGAAAAATAACGCTCCGATCAATCGGGGAAATCCCATGTGAAACTCCAATGAAAAAACAATCGGAGTTCCATTATTGCAGCCTCTGGCTGCATTACCTAGGGCAAATCACAATCTGGGGTGTATTTGATCGCCTGGCCTATTGCCAGCGGTCGGAAAAATCCTTGGGGATCATGAGGATATCCTGATCCACCGTGCTGATATTGCGATGACCGCAGAAGGCCATGGACACGTCGAGTTCCTTGTGGATCACCTCAAGCGTCTTGGTCACGCCAGCCTCGCCCATCGCCCCCAGGCCGTAGACGAAGGCGCGGCCGATATACGTGCCCTTGGCCCCCATCGCGACCGCCTTGAGCACATCCTGACCCGAGCGGATGCCGCTGTCGAGATGCACTTCGATCTTGTCGCCCACCACATCCATGATCTGGGGCAGGGCGCGGATGGCCGACAGCGCCCCGTCCAGTTGCCGCCCGCCGTGGTTGGAGACGATGATAGCGTCGGCACCCACGTTCAAAGCCTCAAGCGCGTCGCGCGGGTCGATGATGCCCTTGATGATCAGCGGGCCATCCCACATCTTACGGAACTGGCGAATACGGTCCCAGTCGAGCGCTTCGTCAAACGCCTCGGCGGTCCACGTGCTGAGCGAGGAGGGATCGCTGACGCCCTTGGCGTGGCCCACGATATTACCGAAGAAACGCCGCTTGGTGCCCAACATGCCAAGGCCCCAATGCACCTTCGTCATCATGTTGGCGATGGACTTCACGGTCAGTTTGGGCGGGGCGGAAAGGCCGTTTTTCAAGTCTTTATGGCGTTGACCAAGGACTTGCAGATCCACCGTGATCACGGCGGCGGAACAATTCGCGGCCTTCGCGCGGTCAAAAAGCCGCTGCATGAAATCATCGTCCTTAAGCGTGTAGACCTGCATCCAGAAGGGTTTGGACGTATTCTCGGCCACGTCTTCGATCGAGCAGATCGACATGGTCGACAGCGTGAAGGGCACGCCGAAATTTTCCGCTGCCCTGGCCGCCTTGATCTCGCCATCGGCGCATTGCATGCCCGTCAGGCCCACGGGGGCCAACGCGACCGGCATCGACACGTCCTGTCCGATCACCTGGGTCGCGGTGCTGCGGTTCGACATATCGACCGCGATGCGCTGGCGCAAAAGTATCTCGCTGAAATCGCTGGTGTTTTCGCGGAATGTTTGCTCGGTCCAGCTGCCGCTTTCGCAATAGTCATAGAACATGCGTGGCGTGCGGCGCGCGTAGATGCGCTTGAGATCGTCAACACAGGTGATCACGGGCATGGTGGGGCTCTTTGCTTAAATTGGTTAGAATCTTTTACCAATTTGTGAAAGGGCTGTCCACTGCAAACGAAAAACCCCGCCGGATCGGGCGGGTTACATATCGTCGCAGGCCCAGGTTATCAAACGCTGTGGGCACCGTCCGCAAGGGATTTGACAAAGCTCAGAACCTCGCTGGCGGGCTTGCCCTGGGCAATCTGGCTGACGATGGCGCTGCCCACCACGGCGCCGTCGGCGACGCTGGCGATGGCACGGGATTTTTCCGGTGTGTTGATACCGAAACCGACGATCACGGGCAGATCTGTGGCGGCTTTGATCCGCGCGACTTCGGGGCCGACATCGGTGGCCTCGGCCTCGGCTGCGCCGGTGATGCCGGTGATCGAGACGTAGTAGACGAAGCCGCTGGTGTTTTGCAGCACCTTGGGCAGGCGCTTGTCGTCAGTGGTGGGGGTCGCCAGGCGGATGAAGTTGAGGCCAGCCGCCTGCGCGGGAATACACAGTTCCTCATCCTCTTCGGGGGGCAGGTCGACCACGATCAGCCCGTCAATGCCCGCGGCCTTGGCATCCGCCAGGAAGGTGTCGACCCCGCGATTGTAGATCGGGTTGTAATAGCCCATCAGCACGATCGGTGTCGTGTCGTCCTCCTTGCGGAATTCGGTTGCCATTTCCAGCGTACGTTGCAGCGTCATACCGGTCGCAAGCGCGCGCTGGCCGGCCAGTTGGATCGTCGGGCCATCGGCCATCGGATCGGTAAAGGGCAGGCCCAGTTCGATCACGTCGACGCCCGCGGCGGGCAGGCCTTTGACGATCTCAAGCGCGGTATCGTAATCCGGATCACCCGCCATGACATAGGAAACGAAGGCCTTTTTGCCAGCGGCTTTCAATTCAGCGAATTTGGCGTCGATGCGGGTCATGTGGGTATCCTTGGCTTGAACGCCCCGGGTTTGGCCGAAACGTGGGCGGAAATCAATGCCCTGCTTGACCTTGCAAGGCCCAGCACCGTAGATGCGCGCAATTCTGGATAGGAGGGCCGGTGATGGGCTTCAAAATGGGAATCGTGGGTTTGCCCAATGTCGGCAAGTCGACGCTGTTCAACGCGCTGACCAAAACTGCGGCGGCGCAGGCGGCAAACTTTCCGTTCTGTACCATCGAGCCCAATGTCGGCGATGTGGCCGTGCCGGACGAACGCCTTGATAAGCTTGCGGAAATTGCCAAATCAAAGCAGATCATCCCGACGCGGATGACGTTCGTGGACATTGCCGGGCTGGTCAAGGGTGCCAGCAAGGGCGAAGGGCTGGGCAACCAGTTTCTGGCCAATATTCGCGAGGTCGACGCCATCGCCCATGTGCTGCGCTGCTTTGAAGATGGCGACGTGACCCATGTCGAAGGCCGGATTGACCCGGTGGCGGATGCCGAAACCATCGAGACCGAGCTGATGCTGGCGGATATGGAGTCGATCGAAAAGCGCCTGCAAAACATCGTCCGCAAGGTGCGCGGCGGCGACAAGGAGGCGGTGCAGCAGGAGCGCCTCTTGCGGGCCGCGATGGCGGCGCTGGAGGCCGGTCAGCCTGCCCGTACCGTCGATGTGGATACCGAGGATGCGAAGACGTGGAAGGGGCTGCAACTTCTGACCACCAAGCCCATTCTCTATGTCTGTAATGTCGATGAAGCCAGTGCGGCAGCGGGCAATGAATTCTCGGTCAAAGTGGAAAAAATGGCGCAGGAACAAGGGGCTGCGAGCGTTGTCATCTCGGCCCAGATCGAGGAAGAGATCAGCCAGTTGGAGCCGGACGAGGCCGAGATGTTCCTGGAGGAAATGGGACTGACCGAGGCCGGGCTGGACCGTCTGATCGTCGCGGGATACGAGCTCTTGCATCTTGAGACCTACTTTACCGTGGGCCCCAAGGAAGCCCGCGCCTGGACCATCCGGACGGGCACATCCGCCCCCAAGGCGGCGGGCGTGATCCACGGCGATTTCGAGAAGGGCTTCATCCGGGCCGAAACCATCGCCTATGATGATTTCGTCGGCCTTGGCGGGGAGCAGGCCGCGAAGGAAGCGGGCAAGATGCGCGCCGAGGGCAAGGCCTATATCGTCAAGGATGGCGACGTGCTGCACTTCCTTTTCAACACCTGATCAGGGGGCCGGGGTGTGCCGGGCTGAACCCCGGCCTACCAGGGTCTTAAGGCCGCGTTCCGGGGTGAGCGCGCTCCATACCCGAATCGCTTTGTTAACAAGGGCTTTGGGGCCGATTTGGTGTGTCGGTATAACGTCGGTATTTTGTCGGTATTCCGTCGGTGCGGGGATCGGTAAATTGTCGGATTAACAGTGCGTCCGGCAGACTTCTTAACTGCGTGTCAACACTCTCAGGCATCCCCAGTCTCGTCCCGCCGTGCAGCGATTTTGGCGATGATATTGTCGACCATGCTCAGATATTAGCTGGCTTTTGCTGTTGAAAAAACCTCCTGCGCGGCTTCAGCATGGATCATTGCCTGATTCAGTTGGGTTGGGTCATCGGTATTGTCAAAAAATGCCAACTCCAAATTAGCAAGATTATACTGGGTCATTGCCCAATCGAGCGGCATGCGGTTGCTAGTATATTCCTTAAGCGCGCTTTCGTAGGCAACACGCGCTTCTGCAAATCGATATTTGTCCCCGTCGAGTGCTCCAATTGCCTGGAGCGCAGTGCCGAGATTCATCAGTGTTGCTGCCCATTGGAGCGGCGTGTTGTCTCGTGTCCACACCTGCAGTGCCTTCTTAAAGGCCTGTACGGCCTGATTTAGGCGTTCAGTATTTCTTTCACGCTCTCCAAAAATTCGGAGCGCAAGGCCGTAATTCATCTGTGTTGAAGCCCAGTCGTGCGGTGCACGATCACGCGTACGTTCCTCTAGAGCGCTCTCGTAAGCTTGGACAGCTTGCGTTAATCGCTCACTATCATTTTCACGCTCGCCGATTACTTGAAGCACATTACCGAGGTTCATTTGGGCCGTTGCCCAATCAAGCGGCATGCGGTCGCGTGCCCACTCCTGCAAGGCGTTTTCATAGGCGGTGACGGCCTCGATCAGCTGCTGCGAGTCTTTTTCGCGTTCTCCCAATCTTGTGAGTGCGTTTCCTAAGTTCATCTGTGTCGCGGCCCAATTGAGTGGAAGGCTGTGACGTGGGAATTCCACAAGTGCGAATTTATAATTTTCGACAGCTTCAAGCAGATATTTGGTGTTGATCTCCGATTGCCCTAGGACCGCAAGTGCATTGCCCACGTTATTTAGTATTGTGCCGCGTTCCGTCCCTGCGGTGGTGCGTGCCAAAACAAGCTTTGCAATATTGATGGAAACTTTGAGGAATTCAGATACCCCTTTGTCGCGTCCCTGAGTGAAATAATTATCTTGAAGTGTGCGCAGGTTTTCGAATTCAGCATGTCCCCCCGCCTCAAGATCAGCCTTTTGCACTAATAGTTCAGCAGAACGGGCGGCGTCGCCTTGGAGCATCGCAACCTCGATACCGCTTTCCAGCAAACGGGTCTTGCGGGCCTGATGGGTGGCGTCCTCGGCGGCGAGGGCTTCGGTGATCTCGGCGCTGGCGCTGGCATAGTCACCGTCCGCCGCGAGGTCCGCCACGCGTTTCAGCATTTCATCGACGAAATCGCCGTGGTTCGAGGTGACGCGCCCCTCCTGCTGGACGCGTACGGCGATATCGATGGCATTTTGCAGCTCCAGCCACGCTTGTCCCAGATCATCCGTGTCTCCGGCAATGCGTTGCGCCAGCCGGATGATGGCCTTTTCGGTAATGCCTTCGTCGTGCAGGCGGTCTTGCTGACCGGTGTCCCGGGTCCGCGCCAGAAGCTCCTGCAACATCGCCTGTTCTTCGGTCCGCGGTTCAAGATACGGGGTCAGGGTAGCGGTGAGGATGCTGGCATAATCCTCAAGTGCTATGGCGGTGCGGTGGGCGTCGTCCACGGATGTGGCCCTGATTTGCGCGCACATGTTGGCGGCGATGGTCGGGGCGTCCATGTTCCCGGCGGCCAGATCGGTTTTGCCGGGTGGGAAGCTCTCCAGCATCTGCACGATGATTTTTCTGCGGTCGGGCGTAAGGTGCGCGTGATCGAGGTGGCCCTGCATTTCAGCTGCCATGGATTTGGCAAGGTATTTCTGGTCTTTGGTGGATTTCTTGAACAGTTCCACGCTTGACAGCATGGTCGTGATCGCCGCCCCGGCACCGCCGGTCATGCTGAGATCCGCCGCGGTGGCGGCGCTGGCTATGGCAACCGCGATGTTGCCGGCGTGCAAAGGTTTTTCAATCATACTCACCTTCCCTGCGAGCAGCATAAAGGGGTCGCGCGCCGGATAAACCCGGCCGGGAAATCCAAGCTGCGCAATGCGGGTATTTTGGGCCAATTCTGCTCTTGCCCTCTTTGGCGCAGATGTTTAGACGGGTCAGCGGAGCTGTGGCCGAGTGGTCGAAGGCGCTCCCCTGCTAAGGGAGTAGGCCCGGAAGGGTCTCGTGGGTTCGAATCCCATCGGCTCCGCCACTTTACCCTAAATCAGATTTTCTTTGAAATATTCAGAATACTGCATAGCCCTTATTTATATACGAATTTTTGAAAATAGACTTCTATTGGATTTCTTTCGATATCGCCTGCATCATTTCGTTCGGTGGTATGAATTGTGGTATAGAACATGGCGGCACTTAGCGGCAAACTGACGAAACGACTGGTTGAAAACCTTGGGCCGGGTCGGCATGGGGATGGCGGCGGGTTGCATCTGGTCGTCGATCCCTCGGGCGCGCGGCGTTGGATTGTGCGGGTGACGGTCAAAGGTCAGAAGAACCGCAAGGGTGGGCCTCTGCGCACGGACTTCGGATTGGGCGGGGCAGATGTCGTCACGCTCAACATGGCCCGCGAGCGGGCGCTGGAATACCGCCGCATGGCCAAGCAAGGGCTGAACCCGCGTTACAATGCCCGGCAGGACATCCCGACCTTCGAAGAGTTTGCCCAGCAAGTGCATATCGAGCGCCTGCCGACATGGCGCAATCCCAAGCATGGCCAGCAATGGATCTGTTCGATGAAGGGCATGTCTCGCGTGTTGTTGCACAAGTAGAACCGTCGTCGGTTGATTTGGGAACTTTGGTGATGGTGGGAATGGTCTTGGACCGTTCAACACCCGAAAGCTTCGCTGCCTTTGAAGAAGCGGTGTCGGGCATGAAGGAACTGTTGGACTGCCACTTGGTTGCAGGAGACTTCGACTACCTTCTAAAAATCCGCGTCAGCGACATGAATGACTTTAATACCATGCACAACAAGATGCTGATCGCTTTGCCCGGCGTCCGCCAAATTCGGACGTTCTTTGTGCTGAAGGAAATCAAAGAAAACGCTCCGTTGGCATTCTGATAGCGTTCATTGATGCCTAACACAGGTTCCGGGTTCCGGGTCGCATGCAGGTAAGCCTCCGAAAATTCGAGGCCTACATGCAGGCCTAGCGATCCGTATTGCTCCGCCGGAACCTTTTCTGAGACCTCGTCCGGGCCACAGCGTGAAGTTTCGAATGCGTGCCATCAGTAGGTCGCCCGTCCGCCTGACAGGTCGAACACCGCACCGGTGTTGAAGGTACAATCATCAGACGACAGCCACATGACAAGCCGCGCGGTTTCCTCGACTGTGCCCAGTCGTTTCATCGGAGACTTGTCGATCATGATCTGCACGAACTCCGGTGTCATCTGGTCGAGAATTGCTGTCTTGACCGCGGCAGGCGCGATGCAATTGACGCGGATGTCGGTCAGGGCCAGCTCTTTCGCCAGCGACTTGGTGAAGCCAATCACACCCGCCTTGGCCGCTGAATAGGCCGATGCATTGGGTGTACCTTCCTTGCCTGCAAGCGAGGCCATGTTGACGATCCGGCCAAAGCCCTTTTCCTGCATCACCGGGACTACCGCATGGGCTAGATAGAAGGTGCCGGTCAGGTTGACCTCGACGACCTTCGCCCAGGTCGCTGGGTCGTTATCGACCACTGGTAGAGTCGGGCCGGCGAAGCCCGCATTATGCGATAGAAAATCGATACCGCCGAAGGCCGCGCATGTATCTGATACGGCTGCTGTAATCTGCGTTGGATCGCTGATATCGACCTTGCAATGTAGCGCCCCATTGGGCGCGGCTTCCGGTTCCGAGAGATCCCAGATCGCAACCTTCGCCCCTGCACTGGCATACTGGCGAGCAATCTCGGCCCCGATTCCGGCCGCACCGCCGGTGATGACAGCGACGCGGTTCGAGAAGTCATAATTTACGTTGCTCATGACATCTACCGGATGAAGGTTTTGAAGTAATCAGCGCCCAGGCCGACCTTTTCGAAATGCGCGCGGCACATGTCGATCTTGGTGAATACGTCCTCTTAACCAAGGTGATTGCCGTCCGGGTCGACGTAAACATTACGCCGTTTACCTGAAAGTAGGTGATCATCTCGTCCACATCATCGGGGACGACCAGCGTGTGTGTTTCGCCCGGCGGCTCATAGACATAGCTGCCTTCGCGGGCTTCCCAGTCATGCTCAAAATAATGCCAGCGCCCTTTCAGCACAAAGCCATGCACCGGATTGGGGTGACGATGACGAGATAGAACACCGGCTTTGGTGACCTTCAACAGATTCATCCAATAGCCCTGAGAGACATTCAGGCAGAGCGGGCGGAAAAACACAGTCTCGGTTTGCTGCACCCACATGCGTGGATCGCCTTCAGACAGAGCGTCCTGCACAACGATGTCCGGCAGAGCGTCGGGTGGCATCGGGTGCTTGTAGGACACACGCGGGTTTTCGTCTTCACTGACCAGTGGCATTGAGCTTCCTTTCGTGTCTATGCAGCGGCATATCCGCCATCGACGTTCAGAATTTTCCGGTGATGAAACTGGCCGCCTCCGAAGCTAGAAACAGCGCGGGGCCCACCAGATCTTCGGGCTGGCCCCATCGGTTCATCGGGGTGCGCGCCAGAATGTCGGCGCTGCGCGCTGGATCTTCTTGCAGGTTTTCCGTGAGAGGTGTGGCAATCCAGCCCGGTGCCAGCGCGTTCACACGAATGCCATCGGGTGCATAAGCGATGGCCAGCGGCTTGGTCAGCTGCGCAATCCCACCTTTTGAGGCGGCATAACCCGGCACCAGCCTGCCACCGAAATAGCTGTGCATCGACGCGATGTTGATGATGCACCCGCTATTGGCTGCCAGCGCGGGCCGTGCAGATGTACAGACGCGCATGGTGCCGGTCAGGTTGATGTCCAACTCCTCGTCCCTACGGATCACACCTGCGGCGTTGACCACCACAGACAGTTGCAGCTGTGCCGTGACAAGTGCGTCCACCCGCTGTCGGCTGCTGCCCTTTGATGCGACAAACTCAAACGTCTGGTTTGTCCCGCTACGCGGCGCAGACCATACCCTAGTCTATTGTCGGTGCTGTCGGCGTCCGGCGGCGCAGCACCAGCAGGCCTGCGCCGATGATCAGGGCCATGCCCAGCAGCGTGGTGCCGCCCGGCATGGCGGCGAAGAAAGTGAGATCCCAGAACGCCACAAACAGAAGATAGCTGTATTCGAAGGTGGCCACGGTCGCGGGAGGTGCTGCCTGATAGGCCCCGGCCAGCAGCATGCCGATTGCGACGGTCAGCGCGGCCAGCACCGTCAGCACCAGCCACTCGGTCTGGCCGATGGGTTGCCACGGGCCAAGGACGTTGGGAAAGGCGCGGGCCAGATCCGCGTCGGGCGGCCAGATCAGCAGCACCGCACTTGCCCCCAGGCCCGCCGCCAGCATCATGAGGTTCAGCGACAGCGCCATCGTGGCCAGCGGGATGTCCTGGCATTTTACACGGGTCACGATATGGCCAAGGGCATAGAAAAACGCGCCGATGACGGGCAGCACCGCCCAGGGTGAGAATGCATCTGTGCCCGGTTGCAGCAGGATCAGAACGCCCGCGAAGCCCACGCAAACCGCAACCCAGCCACGCGGACCCACAGTCTCACGGATGGCAAAGGCCGACAGCAATGTGACGAAGATGGGCGCGGTGTAATTCGCAGCCCCCACGGTGGAGAGGCTGAGAAACGGGATCGCCGCGTAAAAGGCCATGAAGGTCAGCGTCAGGCAAAGCCCCCGCACCATCGGCCATTTGTGAAGCGCGTTCCCGAGCGTGCCCGGCCCGGTGCCGCGCCACCATGGAAGGGCCGCGAAGAGCGGGAAGGCCAGCACTGCCCTTACGGCGAATATCTGCCACAGCGACAGCGTATTGCTGAACAGTTTGAAGACCACATCCTGCACCGATATCGTGAACGCAGCCGCAATGATCAGGGTTATGCCGCGCAGGATGTGCTGGGGGCGTGTGATGATCATCCAGTATGCCTCGGCGTTGAAGGTGGGATACGCGGTTCAGGGATGATATTTCGGGTGGGAATGTTTGGGAATGCGTTGCAAATCAAACATACTATTTAGTAATACTAAATAATGGAGCGAGCACCGGTTCACGGGATCGAAGTGTTCCTGACGATTGTTCAGGAGGGATCGCTGCGCGCGGCGGCCAATGTTCTGGGCGTGGGGGCACCGGCGGTCAGCCTGCAGCTCAAGGCGCTGGAGGAGAGGTTGGGCGTTGGTCTGATCATCCGCAGTACGCGCAGCATCGAGTTGACTGAAGCGGGCCGTGTGCTGTTCGAGGCGGCCGGTCCGGCCTATCGGGACATGATTTATGCGGTCAAGAAGACGCGCGAAGTGGGTGCATCGCTGAACGGGACGCTGCGGCTGAGCCTGTCGCGCGGGGCTTATGTGGCGGCGCTGGCACCGGTGCTGGAACGGTTTCAGGCCGATAATCCGGGCATCAATCTTGAACTTTCATGGAACGAGGAGCTGGTGGATATCAACCGCGAGGGGTTTCATGCGGGCATCCGCCTGGGCGATGTGCTGAGCCCGGATATGGTGGCGGTGCGCCTGACCGGGCCGCTGGCAACGGTGTTCAGCGCGTCCCCGGGATATCTGGACCGAGCAGGTCGGCCCGAGCATCCGCGTGACCTGCTGGAGCATAACTGCATTCGCTACAAGCTGCCGACGGCGAACCGGATCGCGGACTGGGTGTTTTGCGAGGATGGGCAGGACAAGGTGATCGACCCACCCGCGCGGCTGGTTTTCGATCACGTGCTGGGGGTCATACAGGCGGCGCGCGAGGGGCATGGCATCGGCTGGTCCATGCGCGCCACAGCCGAGGAACACCTGGCGTCAGGTGAGTTGGAGGCGGTGCTGGACCCCTATGCCCGCGCGTTGCCGCCGTTCTACCTGTATTATCCCGAGCAGAACAAACGGGTCGAATGCCTGCGCCTGCTGATTGACTGTCTGGTAACGCATCGTGACCGGCAGCGCCGGGACGGTCCGAAGTCCTGAGCGAGCGTAGCCGCGTTAAATGAAGCTGTGATTTTTCGCTGGGCCGGTCGTCGATCCGGGCCGCGATTTCAAAGCGTTCCTGAGCTATGGTTTGATTTTGCCCCGGTGGTGCATCGCATCACACCCGGTGATAGGGGCTGCCGGCGAGAATGGTGGCGGCCCGGTAGAGCTGTTCGGACAGCATGACGCGGGCCAGCATGTGGGGCCAGACCATTGGCCCAAAAGAGAGTTTCAGGTCGGCCCGGTCGCGCAGGACAGGCGTGATACCGTCGGCACCGCCGATGACAAAGGCTACGTCGCCGCGTCCCTCGTCGCGCCAGCCTGCCAGTCGGTTGGCGAATTTGGGAGAGTTCAGCGTCTGGCCGCGTTCATCCATTGCCACGATGATGGCGCCCTTGGGAATTGCGCGTTCCAGAAGCGGGGCCTCGGCCATCATGCCACCCCCCTTGCGGTCTTCGACTTCGTGCACCGACGCGGGGCCAAGCCCGAGGGCACGGCCGGTCCGGTCGAACCGGGTCAGGTAATCATCGAGTAAGTCGCGCTCGGGCCCGGCGCGAAGCCGTCCCACAGCACAGATATGAACGCGCATTCAGGCCTGAGTGGCCGCAGCTTCCCCGGCGGGCAGCCACATCTTCTCAAGCTGATAGAACTCACGCACTTCGGGGCGGAAGACATGGACGATCACGTCGCCTGTGTCGATCAGCACCCAATCACCCGCATCCTTGCCTTCGACCTTGGACGCGACGCCCAGATCATGTTTCAGGCGATCCACCAGTTTCTCGGCAATCGCTGCCACCTGACGGGTCGAACGGCCCGAACAGATCACCATGTAATCGCCAATGGCCGATTTGCCGCGCAGATCAATCTCGATCACGTCTTCGGCCTTGTCGTCGGTCAGTGAGGAAAGGATACGCGCAAGCTGAGTTTCGCTATTCGCGTGTTTCGCAGGGGCCATTACAGGCGCCCTCTTATCAGCGGCTGGTGCCGCATCAGCAGTAAAAGACAGGACATTGTCCTCCTCTCTAGCGCACCGTCAAAACCCCGGTGCCGGGCATAATGATAAGTTAACAATCCATTTATGAAGTTTCAATGAATGCGCGCATGCGCGGGCTTTTCATCGCGCAATTGTGCGCCAAAAACATCATGTTGCAATATTTCGTGACGCAACGGGCGCTATGGAGGCCGGGCTGATCGGGCCCCTGTAAATTTGCCTGATCGACCGGTCGGCAAGGTGATGGCTTGATCTAGTTTGACGATTAAAGTTTATTGTTTTACGATAAAAAATAATTCCAAATCATGAATAGCGGAGCACTATCATGTCGAACCTACCCTGTCGCACACAAAAGCTGGCCCGTTTTCTGCGACTGTGCTGCTTTGCGGCCATGGCGGGGGTGCTGGCCGTGGCGGTATATGTTTCAATCGCCCCTGATCGCTTTGTGGCAGAGGCCGCGCGAGCAATGATGCCGGGCACAGAGGTTTGGGATGTCGGGAATGCCGCCACCCTGCTTTTGTATCTAGTGGCCGCGGTCAACCTGGGCATCGTGCTGTTTGTGCTTTGGCAAGTCGCGCGGCTGACAGGGTGTTACGGGACTGGCGATGCGCTGTCATCGGCATCTGCGGATGCCATTCGCTGGATCGGGCTGGGGTTGCTGACCAAGGCAGTTATCGGCGTGTTGGATGATACGGCCACCGGCCTGATCCTGAGTATTGATGCGCCATCAGGGCAGGGCATGCTGGTGATCTCATTCGGGTCGACCGACATCTGGTTCGCGCTGGCGGGCGGGTTGATGCTGTTGATCGGGCTTGTCATGTTGCAGGCAGTTGACGTGGCCGAGGATAACCGGGGCTTCGTTTGATGCGGGTTGTTGTCCGGCTGGACGTGATGCTGGCGCTGCGGAAGATGAAATCGCGCGAACTGGCCGAGCATGTGGGTATCAGCGAGCAGAATATCAGCCTGCTGAAATCCGGGAAGGTCAAGGGCATCAGGTTCGAGACCCTGGCGCGCATCTGTAAGGTGTTGGATTGTCAGCCCGGTGATTTGCTGGATGTCGTGGACGACACCTAGGATGTGCCGCTGGCGGGTTTCGGCTGATCCTCTTCGTCGGGCTCCTGATCCGGTTCGGGCATGGGCGCGTCGTCGTTGTCGCCCAGCAGTCGAACCTCGCGCTGCGGGAAGGGGATCGAGATGTTGTTTTCCTTGAAGATATCCCAAAGCGCCAGATAGACATTGCCGCGGATATTGGTCAGCCCGCCGGTGGGATCGGAAATCCAGAAACGCAGGATGTAATCGACGCTGCTGTCGCCGAACCCCACGATATGGCACACGGGTGCCTTGAAGCTGAGTACCCGGTCGACGCTTTTGGCCGCTGCAATTGCAAGTTTGCGCACATCGTGCGGATCGCAGCCGTAGGAGGTGCCGAAATAGATGTCGAGCCGGACGAAATCGTTGGAATGGGACCAGTTCACCACTTGTCCGGTGATCAGGTCTTCGTTCGGGATCAGGTATTCGCGCCCGTCGCGGGTGACAACCGAGACATAGCGCGCGCCCAGTGAATTGATCCAGCCAAAGGTCTCGCCCAGCGATATCACGTCGCCCGGTTTGATCGACTTGTCCATCAGGATGATCACGCCTGAGACAAGGTTCGAGACCACTTTTTGCAGGCCGAAACCAAGGCCCACACCGATGGCACCCGAGAGAACCGCAAGGCCGGTCAGGTCGAAGCCCACGGCGCGCAGACCGATGAAGAAGGCCGCGCCATAGAGCAGCACCTGCAGGAACTTGACCGCCAGCACCTGCATCGAGGGCGAGATGTCCTTGTTGCTTCTGATCCTTGCGGTGGTGGTGCGAGACAGGAACCGCGCCAGCACGAATAGCGAGGTAATGATCACGATACCCTGCAGGATCAGCCAGATGGAAAAGCGGGTTTCGCCGATATGCAAGGCGGCGCTGTCGAGAATAACCTGCGCCTCATCGGTCAGGTTGAGGATCACCAATGTGGCCCATGCCCAGCCGCCATAACGCACGATCGTACGCATGAAGCCATTTGAGATAAGCCGGGTCAGAAGTGCGATCACCAGCCAAGCGGTGGCAAGGCTGGCCACGACCCCCAGCAGGTAGGTTCGACTGGGCCAGGTGAATTCCCGCATCGTCCACACGATCGGCCAGATCGCCAGCACAAAGATGATCAGGCGGATCCGGCGATGTAGCAGAACACCAAGGCGCATGCGCCATTTCGGCCAGCCCTCGCGGGTGCGCAGCCAATGGTGCAGCTTGGGGCCGACGAAGCGGGCGATCAGGTGGGCGAGCAGGAACGTTCCGACGGCGATGCCGATCTGATAAGCGTTCCAGGGCCGCATCAGTCCATCCAGGAAAACATATGCCTGATCCCAGAGCGACAGGGCGATTTCCTGCGCGTCCTGGGCGATTTCCTGCGCGTCCTGGGCTATTTCCTGTGCGTCCTGCGCGATCTCAACAGTGTCTTGCGCGGCCTTGACCGTTTCCTGTTCCATGCAGTCACATTGGCATGGCCCGACGGGCGCAACAAGCCCGGCTGGACAGTGGCGGCAACTTGGCCTTTCTTGGGGTGAAGATGCGGAGGATTCGAATGTCGACAGCGCTGGTGACCCATCCCGATTGCCTGGAACATGTAAACCCGCCGGGCCACCCCGAACAGGTCGCGCGGCTGGAGCATATTCTGGCCGCGCTGGAGGGTAAGGCGCTGGCGCGCATCAAGGCGCCGCTGGTGGCCGAGGATGATCTGGCCCTGGCGCATCCGGCAGAATATATCGAGATGATCCGCAATGCCGCACCCGCGCAGGGCTGGGCGCAGCTGGATGGGGACACGTTCATGTCGCCCGGTTCGTTGGAGGCGGCGCACCGGGCGGCGGGCGGTGCCGTGCGGGCCGTGGATATGGTGCTGACCGGCGAGGCGGGCAATGCCTTTGTCGCCTGTCGGCCACCGGGGCATCACGCCGAGACTTCGACCGCGATGGGGTTTTGCCTGTTCGGCAATGTGGCGATCGCTGCGAAACATGCCCTTGCACATCATGAGCTGAGCCGTGTCGCGATCGTCGATTTCGACGTGCATCATGGCAATGGCACGCAGGATCTGGTCGAGGGGGATCGGCGTATCCTGTTCTGCTCGACCCATCAGTCGCCGCTTTTTCCCGGCACCGGTCACGCGCATGAAACCGGCGCGTACAATAACGTGCTGAATGTGCCGCTGCCCGATGGCACTAGCAGTGCGAGGTTTCGCAAGGTGATGGACGGATCGGTGCTGCCTGCTGTGGATCGCTTCAAGCCGGAGTTGGTTCTTGTCTCTGCCGGGTTTGATGCGCATCAGGCTGATCCGCTGGCCGGGATGCGCCTGACCGAGGATGATTTCATCTGGGTGACGGAGCGGATTTGCGATCTGGCCGATGCGCATTGTCAGGGCCGTGTGGTGGCCAGCCTTGAGGGCGGGTATGACCTTGATGCACTGGCATCGAGTGTCGCGGCGCATGTCGATGTGCTGATCCGGCGGGGGGCGGATGAGGGTTGATGTCAGGCGCGCCCTTTTGGAGAGGTATCGCGCATCCCGGTTTGGGGTTTACTCGGCCGCGTAGCGTTTGCGCGCGGCGCTTTCCTGTATCAGCCATTTGGCCACGATCTCGCTTTCAGCCGGGGGTTTGCTGCCCTGACGGGTCAGCAGGTAATAGCCTGAATTGGTTCGGACAAATTCCGACCCCAGCGGGCGGATCAGGTTGCCGGATTGCAGGTGATGATCCACCAGATGCCCCCACCCCAGCGAGATGCCAAGACCGTCGATCGCGGCCTGAATCGCCAGCGGGTAGGTGTTTACAAAGGTCGAATGCCGTACCAGTTCCGGGTCATGGCCCTTGCGGGACAGCCAGGTTTTCCAGTTCAGCCATTCGGTATGGTTGTTATTGACCTCGATCAGGGCGTGATCCAGCAAATCCTGCGTGTCCGGTATGGTCACATGGTTTTCCAGATAGCCGGGCGCGCAGACCGGAAACACCGTTTCGCCAAACAGCAGCCGCGCGTCAAAACCGGGCCAGTTGCCATCGCCGCGCAGGATCGCGAGGTCATAGTCCTCGGTCAGGCATTCGGTGTCCAGATCGCTTGACATCAGCGAGATGGTGATATTGCGATTGGCCTGCCGGAACTTGCGCAACCGGGGCATGAGCCAGAGCGAGGAAACCGAATTTGTGGCCGACATCCGCACCGTCGTGGGGGCGTGATCGGTCATCATCTCTTCTGAGATCTGGGCGATACCGGCCAGTGCCGGGGTCACGCCATTGAGCAGTTTCCGCCCCTGTTCGGTCAGCTGGACTGACCGATGCCCGCGCACAAAGAGCGCGCAGTCGAAATGCTGCTCTAGCAGCTTCATCTTGCGGCTGATCGCGGTCTCGCTGACATGCAGTTCTTTGGCCGTGGCGGCAAAGCTTTCAAGCTCGGCCGCGATCTGAAAAGTCACCAGATAATCAAGCCGTGGTAGCGCGGCGCGATTTTTCAGCATGTGCAAAGGCCCCTGGGCAGCTTGGCGTTTTGATAGAACGGTTAACAATTAAGGCGGTTTGACGGGTTTGCCAAACTTTTTGTTGGGCAAGGCAAAACCTTTTTAGAATCACACCTGTGCAGAATTTAGGTCATACTGGAGCTTCTAAAACCGAGCGTCCGCTTTGCACGGACGCCTCTTGAACGCTAATGGGGAGTTAGTATGAAAACCAAAATCCTTATGACGGCATCTGCACTGGCGCTGGCCACAGCAACCGCATCCTATGCGGCCGACAGTTCCGATCCGATCGTCATTCCGATCCATAACTGGTCCAGCCAGATTGTGATGAGCAATGTCGTGGGCCAAATCCTTGAGGCCAATGGCAACAACGTGGAATATGTCACCACCGACAGTCAGGCAGTCTACGAGTCGATCCGTCTGGGCGATGTGACGATGGAGCTGGAAGTCTGGGAAGGCGCCTTTGGCGCGTCGTTCCGCGCGGCCCTGGAAAAAGGCGGCATTGTCGATGTGGGCGACCATGATGCGGTGACCCGCGAAGACTGGTGGTACCCGATGTGGACCAAGGAAGCCTGCCCTGGCCTGCCCGACTGGAAAGCGTTGAATGACTGCGCCAGCGTGTTTGCCACGGCTGAAACCGGTGACAAGGGCCGTTATCTGGACGGGCCCGTGGACTGGCTCAAGCACGGTAAAGAGCGCGTCGAAGCGCTGGACATGGATTTCGTCGTGATCAACGCTGGCTCCGCCGCGGCGCTGTGGGCGGAAATCGGTGCGGCTGAAGCCGACAAGAAACCGGTTGTCGTGTTCAACTGGACGCCGAACTTTGCCGAAGCCGTCTGGCCCGGCGAGTTTGTCGAATTCCCCGCGTGGGAAGATGGCTGCGACAAGGACCCTGCCGTGGGTCCGAACCCGGATGCGCTATATGATTGCGGCAACCCGGCGACCGGCTATCTGAAGAAAGCCGCGTGGGACGGCATGGCTGAAAAGTGGCCAAGCGCATATGCGGTTCTGGAAAAAGTTTCGTTCACCAACCCGCAGATTGCGGAAATGGCCAAGAAGGTCGATGTTGACGAACTGGAACCGGATGAGGCTGCGGAAATCTGGCTGGACGAGAACGAGGACGTCTGGAAGGGCTGGATCAGCTCGGGCAGCTAAAGCTGTTGCTAAAAGGTGGTGAGCCGCCCTTTACATTAGTATCGGGCCGGCCCGCCATCCAAGCCAAGATTGCCCGTCCGCGCCTTGTTGATCGGGCGGGCTTTCTTCACCGAGTTGCGAGCTTCTTTGTAAGATGGGCTCGCTCAGCCAGGAATTAATTAGATGTCAGACGATACACCCGTCATTTCATGCCGTAATGTCTGGAAATTATTCGGACCGAACCCCAAACAATATCTCGCAAACATGCCTGCTGATCGCAGTTTCGACGAGATTCGCGCTGACGGTTACATCGCCGGTGTCAAGGATGTCTCGCTGGAGGTGGGCCGAGGCGAAATGCTGGTGATCATGGGCCTGTCCGGGTCTGGCAAGTCGACATTGGTGCGATGCTTTTCGCGCCTGCACGATATCACCGGCGGTACCATCGAGGTCGATGGTGAGAGCATCATGGACATGGACGAGAACGCGCTGATCGAAATGCGACGCAGCAAGATGGGCATGGTGTTCCAATCCTTTGGTCTGCTGCCGCACCGGACAGTGCTGGACAACGTGGCCTTTCCGCTGGAAATGCGCGGTCAGGACAAGCATGACCGGCGCGAACGCGCGCTGGAGGTGATCAAGTTGGTCGGTCTTGAGGGCCGCGAAGAATACTTTCCGCGCGAATTGTCCGGTGGTCAGCAACAGCGTGTGGGCATCGCCCGCAGCCTGGCGATCGAGCCTGATATCTGGTTCCTGGATGAGCCGTTTTCGGCGCTGGACCCGCTTATCCGTCGTGAGATGCAGGATGAGTTCCTGCGTTTGCAGGAAATGCTGGGCAAGACCATTGTCTTTATCACCCATGATTTCGACGAGGCACTCCGCCTGGCCGATCGGATTGCCATCATGAAGGACGGGGCGGTTGAGCAGTGCGATACACCGGATCAGATCGTGCTGAACCCGCAAACGCCTTATGTCGAGAAATTCACCGAAGAGATCGAGAAATCCCGCGTCGTGCATGCGCGCGTTCTGGCTGGACCGGTCAATGGATCCACACCCGAGGGCGAACCGGTGCGCGCAGGCCACACGATCCTGCAGTTGGCCCGGCAATTGGTCAACGACCCGCGCGAGGAACTGCCGGTTGCCAACCGGCATGGCGAGCTGATCGGCGTGATGAACCGGCAAGAAGCGCTGGACGTGCTGCTGGGGAAAGGGTGACATGGCCGATATCGCTGCAAAGCTGGAACAAGAAACTGGCGGGTTAAGCAAGACCCGCATCGTCCAAATCCTGATCGGCGTGGCTGTGTTGTTGATCCTTGCGCGCCCGGTTCTGCCCGATTTCCTTGTTCGGCTGCCCGAAGCGTGGATCCCGCCGCTGGCAGACTGGCTGGATGCGATCTTTGGCTTCCTGATTGATGATCTGAAACTGACCGTTCTGACCCGCTGGTTTGCCGAGGGGCCGCTGGATTTCATGCTGGGGCTAACCGCAAATCTGCTGGAAGGCAAGCATCGCTGGCCCTTTATCGGCCCATTGCCCTGGTCCTGTGTCGCCGCCGTGGCGGCCGTGATCGGCTATTATCTGGGCGGCTGGCGTCTGGGTCTGCTGGGCGGTGGTACGTTTGTCTGGACCGCGCTGGTGGGCCAGTGGACCATCGCGATGCAGACGCTTTCGGTGCTGGCCGTAGCAGCGCCGCTGGCGTTCACGATTGGTCTGCTGATGGGCATTGCCGCGTGGAAATGGGACTGGTTCGATCGGGCGGTCAAACCTTTCTTGGCCATATTACAGACAATTCCGTTCTTCACCTACCTGCTGCCGGCGGTCATCTTCTTCAAGGTTGGCCCGACCGCGGGCGCGATTGCCACCACGATCTATGCGATCCCGCCGATGGTTCTGATGACGGCGCTTGGCCTCAAGAAAGTCTCGCCCGAGATTGTCGAGGCGGGCAAGATGTCAGGCTCGACCCGCTGGCAGATGCTGACAAAGGTTTACCTGCCCTCTGCGCGCACCGAAATTCTGGTGGGCGTGAACCAGGTGATCATGCTGTGTCTGGCGATGGTGGTTCTGACCGCGTTCATCGGCATGCCCGGCCTGGGTGGCAAATTGCTGGCGATGATGAACAGTTTCAAACTAGGCCGGTCGTTCGAGATTGGCGTCACCATCGTGCTGGTTGCGGTCATGCTGGACCGGTTTTCCAAGGCCTGGGTGGTGAAACTGCCCGAGCATTTCGAGCGCGGCACATCGTGGTTCGTGCAGCACAAATACCTGGTGGCTGCAATTGTTGGTTTCCTGGGCTTCCTTCTGATCTCGCAGTTTATTGAGATCCTTTACGAGGTTGGCCGCAGGCAGTCGCTGTCGATGGGCAAAGAGATGGACGGCCTGATCAAGGGTTTTCTGGCGATCGACTTTGTGCAGTGGATAACCGGCTGGATACGCTATGTCCTCAATGTCTGGGTGCTGATCCCGTTCCGCAACGCGCTGCTTTATATTCCGACACCGGCCTTTATCATGCTTGTCGTTGCATTCGCCTACTGGCTGGGCGGCAAGCGTCCTGCGATCTTTGCCGCGATCTTCTTTTCGATTGTGGCGCTTAGCGGCTGGTGGGACCGGTCGGTGATCACGCTTTATTCGGTGATCTCGGCGGTCGTCCTGTCGATGTTCATCGGTATCCCGCTGGGTATTGCCGCGTCGCGCAGCGAGAAGTGGTCGACCCGTATTCTGCTGCTCTGTGATACGGCGCAGACCTTCCCCAGCTTTATCTACCTGCTGCCGGCGATCATGCTGTTTGGCGTCTCGGATGTGACGGTGGTGCTGTCGATCGTGATCTTCACCACGGTGCCGTTGACCCGCTACACCATTGAGGGGCTGCGCACGGTACCGCCGGAAATGACCGAGGCCGCGGATATGTCAGGGGCTACCAAGCGGCAGAAGCTGTTGAGCGTGCAATTGCCACTGGCGTTGCCGACGATGGCGGTTGGTTTCAACCAGGCGATCATGTTTGCCTTCTTCATGGTGATCATTGCAGCCTTTATCGGCACGCAGGATCTAGGGCAGGAGTTGCAGCGCACGCTGGCGGGCACCGATCTGGGCAAGAACTTTGTGCTGGGCATGAACGTGGCGCTGATGGCGTTGACCTTTGATCTGACGATCATGAGCTGGGCACAAAGACGTAAAGAGGCGTTGGGGCTGGGCTGATGGCGGGGTTGGCGGAACATCGTACGATTGCCGCGTTCAACAGGGACGTGTTCGAGCCGATGATGCTGGATGGCGAACCGCTGGAAGGGTCCTGGTGGCACAATATCTCGTTCGACGAGACCACCGGCGAGGGCAGCTATCTGATGATCATGGCCCCCGGCGCCAAATCCAACCCGCACCGGCATAACGGTCCGGAAGAATTCTATATGGTCGAAGGTGATCTGGTGGATTGCGATGGAACGACTTACCACGCGGGCGATTTCATCTCGCTCGAAGGTGGTTCGGCGCATGAAAGCCATTCGCCTTCGGGCTGCAAGATCGTCGTCACCCATCGCGGGGTGGTCGACAATATCGCCAAATCTGAACTGGAGGGCCTGACATGAATGTCAGCACCAAGATCAGCCCCGTGATTGAAACCCCTTATGAGCGTGCCGGGGTTCTGACCCCCGGTTTGCCGATCCTGCCGCATGGGACAGAACGGCATCCCATCCCCGGCGGCGGGTCGCGGGCCGTGCCGGTCTACAAGGGCGATGAGATTTCGGTTGTAGACCGCGACGGATTGCAGCCCGGAGAACTGGTGTTTTTCACGCCTGACGGTAAATCCGACGCAGGCATGTTGGGCGGGTCGGCGATGGGCCGGCCCGAGGGATTGATCTCAGTACTGGCCAATGGTTCGGACTCGGGGGCCAGAGTGGCCAAGGCGCTGGAAGACGCAGGGTTTGATCTGGGCCGAGCCGAGGCGATCCGGTTTTTCACCGAAGGGTCGCATCCCGGTGACAGGGTTACTTATTTTGCCGGGTGTGACGGGTTGCTGATCGTGGCCGCCCCCGGCGGGCCGATGCATCCGGGCGAGCAGAACCCGCCCAGCGATCTGATCCTCTATATCCGTCGTGCCGATCCCGGCCTGCCCAAGGGCCAACTGGCACCGCCCGATCCGCTGGCCGATCCATTGACCGATATCAATATTCTGCCGGGACAGGCCCAAAGCTATGAGGTAAAAAAGGGTGAGTACATTCAGATTCTGGATGTACAGGGCCGCGAATGTTCGGATTTTCAGGCGTTTTCCATGCGCGCGCTCGACAAGGGGCTTGAGCGCGAGATTGATCCTACCACGACCCGTGCCCTGATGGGCAATCTCTATCCGCTGCCCGGCATCTTTTCGAAATACTGGAGCAGCGATCAGGAGCCGCTGGTCGAGATCGTGCGCGACACCTGCGGGCGGCACGACACGTTCGGTCTGGCTTGCACAAGGCGCTACTATGAGGATCTTGGATATCCCGGGCATGTGAATTGTTCCGACAATATGAATAAGGATCTGGCGCAATACGGCATTCGCCCGCGCGGCGGCTGGCCAGCGATCAACTTTTTCTTCAACACCATGCTGGACGACACCAACGCCATCGGCATGGATGATCCGTGGTCGCGCCCCGGCGATTATGTGTTGTTGCAGGCGCAGACCGATCTGGTTTGCATTTCATCTGCCTGTCCATGTGATGTGGATCCGGCGAACGGGTGGAATCCCACCGATATTCAGGTCCGCACCTATGGCGCGGAGCACGAGTTTGGCCGGTCAATCGGCTATAGAAAATCAGCGGAGGCGGACTTGGAAGAGACCAAGCAAACAGGATTTCACGAGTGCTTTGCACGTCATACGCGGGATTTCGTGGAATATGCGGGCTATTGGCTGCCCAATCAGATGTCCAATCACGGTGCGATTGCCGAATATTGGGCCTGCCGCGAGAAAGCGGCGATCATGGATCTGTCGCCTCTGCGCAAATACGAGGTGACGGGCCCAGATGCCGAAAAGCTGATGCAGCATTGCGTCACGCGTAACATGAAGAAACTGGCGGTCGGGCAACTGGTCTATACGGCCATGTGTTACGAGCATGGCGGGATGATTGACGATGGCACCGTCTTTCGCCTGGGCGAGACGAATTTCCGCTGGATCGGGGGCAATGATAATTCCGGCCTCTGGCTGAAGGAACAGGCGGGCAAGCTGGGTCTGAATGCCTGGGTGCGGTCGTCCACCGATCAGTTGCACAACATCGCCATTCAAGGCCCTCTGAGCCGCGACATCCTGAAAGAGGTTTTCTATACTGCCCCCACTGTGCCGACCATCGAAGAACTGGGCATGTTCCGTTTTGCCGTGGCCCGTCTGGGCGATGTGCAGGGCAAGGCCGTGGTGCTGGGCCGCGCGGGTTATTCCGGCGAGTTGGGCTATGAGGTGTTCTGCCATCCGCGCGACGCGGTCGAGGTTTTCGATGCGATCTGGAAAGTGGGTGAGCCGATGGGCCTGACCCCGTTTGGCATGGCGGCGCTGGACATGGTCCGAATCGAGGCCGGGTTGATCTTTGCCGGGTCGGAATTCGACGATCAGACCGACCCGTGGGAGGCCGGTATCGGCTTTACCGTGCCGCTGAAATCGAAAGAGGATGATTTCATTGGCCGTGCGGCGCTGGAAGAACGCAAGGAGCATCCGCATCGCAAGCTGGTGGGCCTGGAGCTTGAGGGTGGCATCGTGGCATCCCCCGGCGATTGTGTCCGGATCGGCAAGGCGCAGGTGGGCGAGATCACCAGCGCGATGAAATCCCCCATTCTGGGCAAGAATATCGCCCTGGCGCGGGTGTCGGTCAGCCACGCGGAATTGGACACCGAGCTGGAGATCGGTCAGTTGGATGGCTTGCAAAAGCGGCTGAAGGCACGCGTCGTGCGCTATCCGCATTTCGACCCCACCAAAGAGCGCGTCAAAGGCAATTACGACCAGCCCTTGGTACCAGCCGAGTAAGCTGCAGCCAACCCGCACGACAGGAGGCCGCCAATGGCCATCGCCCAGATGAACTGGGGGCGAATGAGGTTCGCCCCCGTCGATCCCCGCTTGTCCGAATTCACGAACGCACTTGACCACATCTATGCCGCAGCCGAGGCGCATCCCGGTTTCATTTGGCGCATTCACGACGAAAACGCGGCGCGGGAGCTGACAGCGCTTGGGTATGATGACAGGGTATCGGCGACCGTGTCGGTCTGGCAAAGTATCGAGGATTTGCGGGATTACACGTTCAATTCCGAGCATGGCGAATTCCTGAAACGAAGCCCAGAGTGGTTCGAACCCGTCGCGGGACCGCAATTGGTGATCTGGAACGTTACCGCCAACGCCAAGCCGGGATTTTCAGAAGCATTTGAACGGCTTGACCACCTTAGGCAGCGGGGTGACAGTGACCGTGCCTATGGATGGCCCGACGTCTGATTTTCCTTTGATCCTGAAAGGATGAGCCATTGTGCTTGCCCCACGGTCATGCGACGCAGGCACAAGAATGATTTTGTAGGAGGCCGCAGGATGCGTGCCGGTCTGACCGTGCTTTGCCTGGCCTATGTGCTCAGCCAGTTCTTTCGCGCATTCCTGGCGGTGCTCAGTGGTGTTCTGGAACAGGATATCGGTGCCACGCCGGATGATCTGGCGTTTGCCTCGGGCCTTTGGTTCCTGTCCTTCGCGGCGATGCAGATACCGGTCGGCTGGGCGCTGGACCAGATCGGCCCACGGCGCACTGCCTGGGTGCTGCTGCTCTTTGGTGGCGCGGGAGGGGCCGCGATGTTCGCCCTGGCCAGCACGGCGCTGCATGTCAATATCGCGATGCTGCTGATCGGGGTCGGGTGCTCTCCGGTCTTGATGGCGTCCTATTATATCTTCGCGCGGCAATTCCCGGCGGCGCAGTTTGCCACGCTGGCCGCCCTGATGGTGGGGGTCGGATCAGTTGGCAATCTGGTGGCCGCCTACCCGATGGCCTGGGCCGCCGAGACATTGGGATGGCGCGCATCGCTCTGGGCGCTGGCGGCTGTGTCGGGGCTTGTGGCGCTTGGGATCGCATTCACGGTGCGCGATCCCGAACCGGTGCAGAGTGAGACACGAGGATCGCTTCTGGATTTGCTGAAAATGCCGGTGCTCTGGGCGATATTGCCACTGGCGCTGGTCAGCTACACCCCGGCAGGCGCGGTAAGGGGCCTGTGGATCGGACCGTATTTGCAAGATGTCTTTGGCCTCAGCACATCGCAGGTGGGGCAGGCGACGCTGATCATGGGCGTGGCAATGATCTGTGGTACGCTTAGCTATGGGCCACTTGACCGGCTGTTCAGGACCCAGAAATGGGTGGTTTTCATCGGCAACATGCTGTGTGTCGCGGCAACGCTGACCCTCGCGCTGGCGGTTGGGGTGAATGCCTGGCTGTCCATTGCGCTATGTGCGGCGCTTGGGTTTTTTGGCGGCTCTTACCCCGTGATCATGGCGCATGGGCGCGGGTTCTTTCCACCGCATCTTGCCGGACGGGGCGTGACGCTGCTGAACCTGTGCAGTATCGGTGGCGTGGGTGTGATGCAGTTCATTTCCGGACCTTTGCACAATGCGGCCTCTGCCGGTGGCGTCGAGGCCGGCTATTCGGCAGTCTTTGCGTTTATCGGGCTGTCGCTGCTGGTTGGTGCGCTGATCTATCTGTTCAGCCGCGACAGCACCAACTGACGCACCCCCTTTCCACTTGTGCGCTTAGGGGGTAAGAGGCCGCAGCCAACCCTCTAACTCTGGAGAAAATCAAATGGGGTACAAGGTCGTCGTCGTGGGCGCCACCGGTAACGTGGGCCGCGAAATGCTGAACATCCTGGCCGAGCGCCAGTTTCCTGTGGACGAGATTGCAGCACTTGCCAGCCGCAAGAGCCTCGGCACCGAGGTCAGCTTTGGCGACACGACACTCAAGACCAAGGATCTGGACGTTTTCGATTTTGCCGGCTGGGACATTGCGCTTTTCGCCGTGGGCTCGGACGCGACCAAGGTCTACGCACCCAAGGCCGCCGCTGCAGGTTGCGTGGTGATCGACAATTCATCACTCTACCGCTACGACCCGGACGTGCCGCTGGTGGTGCCCGAGGTAAACCCCGAGGCGGTCGAGGGGTATGCAAAAAAGAACATCATTGCCAACCCCAACTGTTCGACCGCGCAGATGGTTGTCGCGCTGAAACCCTTGCATGACCGCGCAAAAATCAAACGCGTCGTGGTCAGCACCTACCAGTCGGTTTCGGGCAGCGGCAAGGATGCGATTGATGAGCTGTGGAACCAGACCAAGGGCGTTTACGTGCCTGGTCAGGAGGTCGAGCCCAAGGTGTACCCCAAGCAGATCGCTTTCAACGTGATTCCGCATATCGACGTCTTCCTCGAAGATGGTTCGACCAAGGAAGAATGGAAGATGGTCGCCGAGACGAAAAAGATCGTCGACCCGTCGATCAAGGTCACGGCCACCTGCGTGCGGGTGCCTGTTTTTGTTGGCCATTCCGAGGCGGTGAACATCGAATTCGAAGAGTTCCTGGATGAGGACGAGGCCCGCGATATTCTGCGCGAAGCACCGGGTATCATGGTGATCGACAAGCGCGAAAACGGCGGCTACGTGACACCGATCGAATGCGTCGGCGATTATGCTACCTTCATCAGCCGCATCCGTCAGGACAGCACGATCGAAAACGGCCTGAACCTGTGGTGCGTCAGTGACAACCTGCGCAAAGGTGCTGCATTGAATGCCGTGCAGATCGCGGAAACGCTGGGCGCACGGGTGCTGAAGAAAGGCTGATTTTTCAATCACATGATCTATGAAGGGGCGGCTTTGGGCCGCCCTTTTTTGTGGCCGAAAATCGCGCATGGTCGCGAATTTTCCGCTTTGAGACCTTGTATTTCGACGTCGACACGCCCCACTTTAGGGACATCTCAGTGACCCCAAGGAGTTCCCTCATGCGTGCCCTGCCGATTGTTCTGGCTTTTTTCCCGACATTTGTTCTTGCCGATGACATCCCCCTGACCAGCGACGTCAAATCCGTCACGCTTTATCCGCAAGGGGCAACGGTCACCCGTGAAATCCCGTTCGAGGCCGCCGCCGGGCAACATGACCTGATCCTGACCGACCTGCCGCAAACCACACCGCTGGACTCGGTGCGTGTGGCGGTGGACGGGGCCGTGCTGGGCAGCTTGACGGTGCGCAATGATTTCGTGCCGCCGCGCAATGCTGATGACGATGCCACCTTCAAGGTGGCGGAAGCCGAGGTTGAACGGCTGGAACAGGCCCTGCGCGACGGGCTGGCCGGGGTTGAACGCATCCATCTGGAAGAACGGGCCGCCGAGGCGCGTGTCGCCTTTCTGAGCCAATTGGGTGAGGGCGAGGGCGTGGCAGAGATGGACGTCACCTCCCTGCGCGATCTGGTGGGTATGATTGGCGAAGAAACCCTTTCGGCACAACAGGTTGCACTGGATGCCCGGTTGCGCGCAGATGCGGCAAAACGCGATCTCAAAGACCTGCAGGAAGAGCTGGAAAGAGCCCGCCAGGCGCTGAACGCATTGGTGCCCGAGGTTGAGGAGCGCGCCATGTTGGCGGTGTCAATCTCGGGGCAGGAGCAGATGCAAGGCACGCTGACCGTCACCTACAACATCTGGGATGCCGAGTGGCGGCCTGTTTACGATGTTAAACTGGATCGCAAAGCAGGCGCGCTGACGGTCGAACGTGGTGCTTTGGTGGCGCAAAGCACCGGTGAAAACTGGCGTGATGTGGCGCTGACATTGTCAACCGTGCGCCCATCGGAACAGACGGCGCCGGGGCAGATCTGGCCGTGGCAGCGCTGGATCGAAGATCCGGCCAAGGTTCGGTCGAAACAGTTGGAAAGGTCACTTGGCGGTGCCGTCGTCGGCGCGCTTTCGGGCATGGCGGATGAAGCGATGGCCGAACCAATGGTCGTCGAAGAAGCCGATGCGGTGTTTGACGGTCTGGCCGTGACCTATAGCTACCCCAGCCCTGTTTCCATCGCATCCAGAGCAGATAACATCCGGATTTCATTGGGTGAAATCAGCACAGCCGCCGAAACGGTGGCACAGGCGGTTCCCCTGACCGACAGCAATGCCTTTCTGATGGCCAGCATCACCAATGACATGGGAGAGCTGATCTTGCCCGGAACGGCGATGTATTATCTGGATGGCCGTTTCATCGGTCAGCAGCATCTTGAGCTGATCCCCGCCGGTGCCGAGGCTGATCTGGCCTTTGGGCCGATTGACGGGCTGCGCCTGACCCGTACGATTCTGGACCGGAATGAAGGCGATAGCGGGATCATTACAAAGTCCAATGACCTAAGTGAAGCCGTTGAAATCAAAGTCGAAAACCTGACTGGAGAGGTCTGGCCCATTCGTCTGCTGGACCGGGTGCCTTATTCCGAACAGGAAGACCTGGAGATCACATGGTCCGCGCGGCCCAAGCCAGCAGAGCAGAATATCGACGGTAAACGTGGTATCATGGCCTGGGAATTCGAGCTGGGCGCAGGCGACAGCCAGATGATCAGGCTGGATCACCAGTTGGAATGGCCCGAAGGCAAGGTGCTGCGCTAGGCGGCGCCAGCCATCCTATTGAGCAAGATCAAGGACGTGGTGCCGCCTGGCTGGCACAACGGGGTGAGTTTGCGCTGACAGGAGAGGTCAAATGCTTGATATCAGTACATATAAAATTGCTCAGGTGATCCTGATGGCGCGCGAACTTGATCGTGCCGAGGGGGAGCTTCGGGCCTTTATCGACCGGTTGGGTGAAGATGAGCAGGTGTCGCTGGTCGCGGTGATGTGGATCGGGCGCGAAAGTTTTGTCGCCGAAGACCTAGCCGAAGCGATTGCCACCGCGCGGGAGGAGGCGACGACACCCACGGCGGATTATCTGCTGGGAACGCCGCACCTGTCGGATCACCTGGAAAACGGGCTGGATGCCTTGGGCATTTCCGTGGTTGACGATGAGGATGATCTGGTGCGCGGCGGCTGAACCTGCGGCATGGCAATGTGTACACAGTTGCAATTGTGTACGCGGATTGTGTCACTTTTGACGTTTCGGCAACGAGCCGGCTCGGCCGGGTATGTCAGGGCAGGTTGCGGGCCTGACGTTGAGCTTCGAAATCATCCAGAATGGCGTTGATATTATCCAGTGGCCAGGTCGAGATCGCGGGTTCTGAGCGGCCTTCCTCGATCACAAGCTCCAGCGCGGATCCGGCGCGCCAGACTTTCAACATGTCGCGCCCGGCATCACCGGACCTGCGGCAGGTGTTGGACCTGCAATCAGAGGTATCGAACGGCACTTTACCATCTGCGGTCACAACGCTCATCCTGGTTTCGCGAAAGGAATAGCCCGGTTCAATATCGAACCGCACATGGGGGTCGGGCTGGCCGTCGTCGCCGGGGTGATAGACGACCTCGACCATCGCGGCGGCAAAATCGGGTCGGTCGCGATAGACATCGACATACTGGATGTAGCAGCGGCGGTCGCTGCCATCCATCGCCGTGTCGCATGCGACGTCCCAAAATCCATCATAGACCTTGTGATATTCGGACAGCCTGCCGGGAAGGGTCTGGCGGGGGAAAAGCCAACCGGCCCACCATGCCACCATCACGACCAGAAGGCCGACCGTGAAACAGGCGGCCAGCGTGGTGAATTTCGATTTCAGAAAAAATGTCATGGTGGCGCCGTCGGGTGATTGATGTTTCGGCAGATCATAGGGGGTATTGCCGTGCTGTCTGGTCAAACCCGACTGGCGGTTTGTCACAATCGCGAGAGCGGGCGGGCTGACACAGGCTGAAAGCGTTTGGATGAAACACGGGCCATGTCTTTGCTGTCGGTGCCGGGCGTTGTAGTCTGACAGCTTGATCCAGTTTGTTTCACGAGAAAGCGCGGATTAATTGCAGCGCCGGGATTGAGAGAAAGATGATGGAATTGCTTTCCGAGAATACTTTGGTTCTGGAAACAGAACGGTTGCGGCTGACGCCCTTTTGTCCTGACGATGTTGATATCGCGCAGGATGTGATGTGCGACCCCAAGGTCATGCTTTTCGTTGCTGATGCGATGACGCCAGAGGCGGTTTTCGAAAATATGTTCGATGTGGTCAAAAGAGGTGCGGGCGGGCGGATCGGGATCTGGTGCATCACACGCGAAGATACCGGTCAGAAGATCGGGTATGGTGTTCTGACACCTGTTCCGATTGACGAAAGTGACACTGACTGGAGCCAGGTCGTGCCCGATGCCTATCCAAGGGATCAGATCGAAGTGGGGTATCTTCTGGTGCCGGATGCATGGAGACAGGGATTTGCGACAGAGGTCTGCGCGCGGTTGCTGCGTTTCGCTTTTGAGAGGACAGAGTTGCCGGAAGTGGTTGCGACAACGGACCCGGATAACCTGAAGTCCCAGCATGTGCTGAAGAAATGCGGTATGCGCCCGATCGGTCAAAAACGCGCCTATGGCTATGACGATGTGGAGTGGTTCGAGATGACCCGCCGCGATTGGGACGCTCAAAACGCCAGTAAGTGACCATCAGGATCGTCCGGCCCAAATTTCAGGACAGTACCCGAAACACCAATATCCTATGAGTGTGAGAGTAAGCGCACGAGGTCTGAGCGCTTTGGTGACATGGAACCCGCGCCCGGTGCCGATAGGGTGAGGCCGGGCGGGGTGCCTGCACGCTACGGCAGCATTTTACAGGGCAAATGTGTCTGTATGTTCAATGGCTTAGGCGCGCAGGCACTGTGAGTGCACGGGCGACATTTTAGTCGGTCGTTACGGTGGCGTCACCTGCCTGCATCTGCCCGGTGGCCCGGTCAAACCTGAGATAGGCGATGGCGCGATTGCCGGATTGGGTGAAAAGCGTGCCGGCGGGTTTGCCATTTGCCGTGATCGCGGTGCCCACCGGGGCGGTCCCGTCGATATGGATCGTTCGCAACCCTTTGCGCAATTCCGTCTTGTGTTTCATCCGCGCGGTGACCTCCTGACCGACATAGCACCCTTTGCGAAATTCGACGCCGCTGAGATGTTCGAAACCGGCTTCGAGGATGAAGGTGTCCGGGGTCAGCTCGATCCCGGTTTCGGGGATGCAATGGGCCACGCGTATGGCATCAAAATCAGTGCCGTCATCACCCTCGGCCTCGCCATAGTGCCGCCAACCCAGATCGGGATGGCGCGGATCAGGCAAGGCACCCTTGGGTGCCGGGCCGGTGCCCCGGCTGACCTTGAGGTCCGAGAGGGCAATCGTTACATCCGCGCGCAGCTTGTACATGGTCAACCGCTGGGCCAGCCCAGGCGCGAGGGTGGCATCGACGTCCAGTAAAATGGCCTCGCCGTGCCGAAGCAGAAAGAAATCCGCCAGATACTTGCCCTGCGGTGTCAGGATGGCCGCATAGACCAATCCCTGATCCAGACGCGCAATGTCATTGGTGATCAGACCCTGAAGGAAGCTTTCCGCGTCGCTGCCGGTGATTTCATAGACGGCACGGTTCATTGCCCCCTCCCACGTTTGATGTCTCTGTAATATAGGTCAGATCAGCAATCGCAACAGGGGCATCGGATGCGGGCGAAATTATCAGTGGTGATCCCGACGCTGAACGCGGCGCAGGCGTTGCCCGGCTGTCTTGCGGCGCTGATGGAAGGGGTCGAGGCCGGGTTGATCCGGGAGTTGGTGATCACCGATGGCGGGTCGACGGATGCGACCTTGAGCATCGCCGAAGAGGTGGGCGCCGTGCTGGTCACGGGGGCGGCTTCGCGCGGTGGACAGTTGCGCCGGGGTGCCGAGCCTGCCGCGGGCGAATGGCTGTTGTTTTTGCATGCGGATACATGCCTGCCCGAAGGATGGTCGGGCTGTGTGGCCGAGCATATGTCGACGGGACGACCGGCCTATTTCCGGCTGGAATTCGACAAGCGTGGCATCTGGCCGACGATGGTCGCAGGATGGGCCAACCTGCGCTCGCGGGTCTTTGGGTTGCCATATGGGGATCAGGGGCTGTTGATTTCTTCGCGGGAATATCAATCGGTTGGCGGGTATCGCGACATCCCATTGATGGAAGACGTGGCGCTTGCGCGGGCCTTGGGGCGGCGGCTGACGATGTTGCCGATGCGGGCCCGCACCAGCGCCCTGCGGTATCAGCGCGATGGCTGGCTGCGGCGCGGCCTGCGCAACCTGTCGCTGTTGCTGCGGTATCTTGCTGGGGCCGACCCCGAGCGGTTGGCAGGGCGGTATTAGCGGGCACCCCGAAATTGCGGCTTTGGTTTTTGGATCAGCATACGACTGCAACGAAAAGTTCACGTTGGCATCTCAGAACGTGCTTCCGGAACGCCACTAGAATTTTGGGTTATGCGTGGCCTCGTACTGTGCCTGCGCTTCGGTGCTGTCATATTCGGTCGCGACCCAATCCTCGAATCCGATAGGGGACTGTGCGTTGCGCGCTTCGTACATGTCAAAGATAAAGCCAAGGATGCCGGTGCGCGACCATTTCAGATGCAGGTATTTGAAGCTGAGCATCTTGCGGGCCTCGGACAGCGGTTGGCCCTCGATGACGTGCAGGTAGAGGGCGCTGGCAAAACCGGCGCGGTCCGCCCCTGATTTGCAGTGCATCACGAAAGGTTTTTCGATCTCGCGGAAAGCGCGGATGACGGTCAGAATATCCTCACGCGGGGCGGCATAGCGGGCGTGCAGCGTACAGTTCACAAGGTTCAGGCCCAGTTTGCGGCAGCTTTCCTCTTCCACCAGGTAATGCGCTGCACCGGCGGCACCACGCAGGTTGAGGATGGTCTTGATCCCCATCGCCTTGAGCTTGATGAACCGTTTGTGCGTAGGCTGGTTTGACCGGTAAACCCCTGGCGCAACAGGGAAAAAATTGGTCCAGACTTTGCGCAGCACCGCATGATCGAACCACAGGTTATAGATATGCGCCCGGCGTCGGTTTTCCGGCGTCGACAGATCGGTGTTGTATGAGGCACGCAGCCGACGTTCCCAGTCGGTAATGCGTTTAATAAGGTTCATGCGGTCGGCGCGCTCCATCGGGCGATATTCGGCCCATCGCACCCATGTAGGCAAGGGGGGCAGGTAAGACAAGCGCAAGATCGCCAATTGACCCCGACCGCAACCGGGCTAATGTCGCCGCGACCACCTATCGGAGATATCGACATGAGCCTTGCGCATGGACGCCCCTATCTGGCCATTCCCGGCCCGTCGGTGATGCCGGATGCGGTATTGCGGGCGATGCACCGGGCGTCGCCCAACATCTATGCGGGTGAGTTGGACGAAATCACCGCCAGCCTGATCCCTGATCTGGCCGATATCGCCCGGACCAAGGGCAAAACGGCGATCTATATCGGCAATGGTCATGCCGCGTGGGAGGCGGCACTGGTCAACACGCTGTCCCCCGGGGACAAGGTGCTGGTGCCTGCCACAGGGCGGTTCGGCCTGTTCTGGGCGGATATGGCCGTGGGGTTGGGCATCGTGCCGCAGATCATTGATTACGGGCGGTCGCAACCGGTTGACCCGCAACAGATCGAAGACATGCTGCGCGCAGATAAGGCCCATGAAATCAAGGCTGTACTGGCCACGCATGTGGATACCTCGACCTCGGTCCGAAACGATATCTCTGCCATTCGGGCGGCGATGAACGCGGCCGGTCACCCGGCGCTGCTGATGGCGGATTGCATCGCATCGCTGGTCTGTGACCGCTACGAGATGGACGCCTGGGGGGTCGATGTCACGTTGGCGGCAAGTCAGAAGGGTCTGATGGTGCCGCCGGGCCTGGCCTTTGTCTGGTTCAACGAAAAGGCGGCCGAGGTGCGCGCCGGGAAAGAACGGGTCAGCCGCTACTGGGACTGGTCCCCGCGGGTGGCGCCGCAACGGCTTTCGGAATATTTCTGCGGTACTGCGCCCACCCATCACGTTTACGGTCTGCGCGCCGCGCTGGACATGATCAAGCAAGAGGGGCTTGAGGCGATCTGGCAGCGTCACGAATTGCTTGCCCGCGCCGTTTGGGCCGCGTGCGAGGCGTGGGCGCAGGGTGGCCCGCTGCGGCTGAACGTGGCTGATCCGGCGCATCGCGGCCACGAGGTGACGGCACTGTCGCTCGGCGCACCACATGGCACGGCCCTGCGCACCTGGCTTGAGAGCAAGGCGGATGTGACCTTGGGCATCGGATTGGGCATGGAGACACCCGAGGACCCCAAGAGCGACGGGTTTTTCCGTATCGGGCATATGGGCCATGTCAACGCGCATATGGTGATGGGGGTTCTGGGGACTGTTCAGGCCGGGATGAGCGCGCTTGATATTCCCTATGGATCAGGGGCGCTGGATGCGGCTGCGGCAGTGATGGCCGAGGCGTGACAGGTCAGGCGTCGCTACGCCCCAACCGGATGATCATCCGATCCAGCAAAAAACCCACAAGCAAGACCACGTGAAAACCGAATGCAGCCCAGAGGGCCATGAAAATCCACAATAAATTCACCAATCCCATCACCAGGGCGGCGTTGGTGTAATTCGGGGCAGAGGGCATGTTTCCACGTTGCATGCCCTGAGTTTAGCGCGGAAAATGCAACTGTCAGGTTAAAATCTTCTGATTAATCCGTCAGCGGCGTGCCTCTGCCAATGCCTCGGGCAAGACCCTGGCCAGCAGCGCCATATCGTCGGCGCGGCCACAGCTGATGCGGATGCAGCGATCCTGCGGGGCGACAAAGGGCATGCGTACGAAAAGGCCGCGCGCCACCAGTGCTGCCAACACCTTGCGGGCAAAATCGCCATCCGCGCCACAATCCACCGCCACGAAGTTGGTGGCCGAGGGCAGGGTGATTAACCCGTTCTCTTCGGCGATGCGGTTGATTTCATCGCGTGCCAGGGCCACGTTGGCCTGCGTCTCCGCCAGCCATTCGTGATCCTGCAAGGCGGCTAGCGCACCGGCCTGTGCCGCCCGGTTCATGCCGAAATGATTGCGGATCTTGTCAAAGCTCCGGATCAGATTGGCAGCGCCCAGCGCATAGCCGACACGCGCGCCCGCCATCCCGTAAGCTTTTGAAAAGGTACGCATTCTGATCACACGAGCATCGTTCACGTCGATCATTGGTGCGGTGCCGTCGGGGGCGAATTCAACATAGGCTTCGTCCAGCAACAGCAGGCATCCGTCGGGTATTTGGTCGAGGGCGCGGTCGATCTGCGCGCCCTCATGCCATGTTCCCATCGGATTATCCGGATTGGCCAGGTAGATCAGTTTCGCGCCAACCTCTGCCGCCTTCGACATCAGTGCGGCAGGGTCTTCGTGATCGTCACGATAGGGCACTTTATGCAACACGCCGCCGAACCCTGTGACGTGGTAATTGAAGGTCGGGTAAGCCCCGTCCGACGTCACCACCGCATCCTCCGGCGCAATCAGCAGACGCACCAGATAGCCCAGCAATCCGTCAATCCCTTCGCCCACAACGATATTTTCCGCGGCTACATTCAGATGTGCGGCCAGTGCCTGCCGCAATTCATGGCTGGTCGGATCGCCATATTGCCAGATGCGGGCGGCCTCTTCCTGCATCGCGGCGATGGCTTCGGGCGAGGGACCAAAGACGTTCTCATTGGCGCCAAGGCGCGCATCGAACGGGGCACCACGGTTGCGCTCCTGCTCCTCGGGGCCGACGAACGGCACGTTGGCGGGCAGGCTTTGGGTCAGGTCGGTATAGCGCGGGCCAGTCATTTACGCAGATAACGCCATCGCACGCGGGGGTGCAAGCCCTTGAAAACAAGGCGGATGTGGTTATGTCTGGGGCATCGTTTTGTCCAAGGAGGGCGTGCAATGCCCAAACTGACACGCCGTGGCTTCATCGCCGCAACCCTTGCCGCCGGTACGGTGCGTACCCTTCCCGGCCTGGCCTCACGCACCGGCGGGCGGCGCATTCTGACGCTGGTCTATGACAAATCCCTGGGCATGATGCGCGCCGTCGAACGTATCGTGCCGTAGGCACGTCACTAAATTTCCCCTAGGCGCGTGAAGCACGACGTGTTCCAGACGCATGGTTTGAGAATGCCCTGACGTCGCACTGGCAGCAACCTGCTTTTTCGGCTTTCATGGGATCAACCCAGGAGGATCCCATGAGCCGCGTCACCACCCATATCGAAGATCACATCGCCTACGTGACCCTCAGCCGGCCTGACAAGATGAATGCCGTCGATCCGGAAATGGCCCAGGCGATCGTGACCGCCGGAGAGGAATTGATGCAGTCCGACATCCGCGCTGTCGTGGTGTCGGGTGAGGGTAAATCATTCTGCGCGGGGCTTGATGTGATGAGCTTTGCACAATTTGCTGCGGGCGATCCCGAAGCACTGGTGATGCCGCGAACCCATGGAAATACCAATCTTTTTCAAGAGGTTGCGATGGTGTGGCAACGTATCCCCGTGCCCGTGATCGCGGCATTGCACGGCGCGGTCTATGGCGCCGGGTTCCAGCTGGCCCTTGGTGCGGATATCCGCATTGCTGCACCGGACGCCAAGCTGGCGATCATGGAGATGAAATGGGGCCTTATCCCCGATATGGGCGGCATGTTGCTGCTGCCCCGGCTGACCCGCAGCGATGTGATCCGGCGGATGACCTACAGCGCCGAGCCGGTGCAGGCGCCACAGGCGCTGGAATGGGGGTTGGTGACGGAACTGGCGGATGATCCGCAGGCCGTGGCCGTGGCGCTGGCCACGGAGATCGCGGGCAAAAGCCCCTCGGCCATACGCGCGGCAAAGCGCTTGATCGGGGTCGCTGAAAGCGGCGCGGATGAGGATGCGGTGCTGCTGGCCGAAAGCCGGGAACAGACCGACCTGATCGGCAAACCGCACCAGGTGGCGGTAATTTCGGCCAATATGTCGGGCCGCAAACCGGTCTTTTCCGGCGACACCTGACGGTTACCGGTGCGACTCACCGCTAACCCACTGGTAAACTGCAAAAACTCCGGGCTGTATTGCGTCGGTATCACGTCGGTATTACGTCGGTATTTATACCGAAAACCCATCCCTTAACCGTGCGCACGGATATGGTTTCGCAGAGATTAAACTCGCGCATGGCCCTCTTCTGGAAATGTGTGGCCACACCCGCCCGCGCTAGCGGGCGCCCCCTTTCCCCGGGCGAGCGAAGCGAGCCCCCCGCCCGCCGCAGGCGCCGAGTGCTGGCGAAGCCAGCGCGACCACGTCAAGCTAGTGCCGGCGCTGCCCGCGCGACCTTGGCCGATCCAGATCAGCCGATCTCGTTCAGACGGTCCAGTGCGGCGGTCAGCTTGCCGGCTTCTTCCTCGCGCAAGGCAAGGTTTTCGCGGGCCTCGGCCACCACCTCTTCCGGGGCGCTTTCGACGAATTTCGGGTTGTTGAGCCGTCCGCGCAATCCACCTAGTTCTTTGTCGAGCTTGCCCAGCGTTTTCTCCAGCCGCGCCTTTTCCTCGCTGATGTCGATGATATCGGCCAGCGGCAGGCCGAAACTGCCCCCCTCGACCGCGACGGTGATGCAGCCCTTGGGGAAGCTCTCGACATGGGTCAGACTGTCGATCCGGGTCAGGCGCTTGATCATCACCTCGTTGCTGTCCCACGCGGCCTGACCGGCGGCGTCCAGTTCCAAGACCAGCACGGGGATGTGCAGCCCGGCAGGCACATGCATCTGGGCGCGGGCCGAACGCACCGCCTCGATCAGGGAAATCACCCAGTTCATTTCGCGGTCTGCGGCAGCATCCACCAACTCGGACCCGTATTCAGGCCAGTCGGCATGGATCAGCATTTTTTCACGCGTGCCCAAGGTGCCCCAAAGCTCCTCGGTGATGAAGGGCATGATCGGGTGCAACAGGATCAGACACTGGTCGATGACCCAGGCCATGGTCGCCTGTGTCTCGGCCTTGGTCGCGTCGTCGCCATCCAAGAGCAGCGGTTTTGAGAACTCGACATACCAGTCGCAGACCTTGCCCCAGACAAAGGCATAAAGCGCCGAGGCCGCATCGTTGAACTTGTAGCCTGCCATCGCCGCATCGACCGCCTCGCGTACTTTCGCGGTTTCGCCGATGATCCACTTGTTCACGGTTGCCTCGGGGTGGGGCAGGGTGCCGTCGCTGCCCGTGGCCCCGTTCATCTCGGCAAACCGCGCGGCGTTCCAGAGCTTGGTGCCGAAATTGCGGTAGCCTTTGATGCGTTCCATATCGAGCTTTAGCACGCCCCCAAGGGCCGCCATTGCGGCCGAGGAGAAACGCAGCGCGTCAGCACCGAATTCGTCGATGATCTCCAGCGGGTCGATGACGTTGCCCACGGATTTCGACATCTTCTTGCCCTTGGCGTCGCGGACAAGGCCGTGCAGGTAAACCTCGTGGAAGGGGATGCGCTCGGTCACGGGTTTATTTTCGTCCAGCACCGCCAGTTGCATCATCATCATCCGCGCGACCCAGAAGAACAGGATGTCCTGCCCGGTCACCAGCACAGAGGTGGGGAAGTATTTCTTGAGTTCCTCCGTCTCCTCGGGCCAGCCCAGCGTGCCGATCGGCCAGAGACCGGAGGAAAACCAGGTGTCGAGTACGTCGGGGTCGCGCCACATCGGAATGTCCATATAGCCGCCACTATCTGTCGACCCCAACGCTGTTTTGTTCAGGAACCAGTCACCAGGGTCGCTGTCCAATTCAAAAAAGTTCTGTGGCTGCTTCCCAGTGCGTTCCAGCCATACTTTTGCTATTTGTTCCTTCGCTTCTTTAGCGCCGGCGGCGCAAAACTCCATAGTGAGCATCCCGCCGGGCGTTAACTTGCCTCCCAAAGCTTCTTCGTCAGGGCGTTTTTCCCTCAAGAAATCATGGGCTTTCGCCAACGGAATGTTGCCGCCGACAGAAACCCGCCAAGTGCCTACTTGCCCATCCAATGTAGGGACCATAGCTGTCCAAACCGGAATCTGATGCCCCCACCAGAGCTGGCGGGAGATGCACCAGGGTTCGATATTTTCCAGCCAGTGGTAATAGGTGCGCTCGCCGCTCTCGGGCAGGATCTTGACGGTGCCATCCTTCACCGACTCCAGTGCCGGGCCGACGATCTGGTCGGTGTCGACGAACCACTGATCGGTCAGCATCGGTTCGATCACCACCTTGGATCGGTCGCCGAAGGGCTGCATGATCGGTTTCGATTCAACATAAGGCACCATGCCGCCATCAAAGCAGGTTTCGCCCTCTTCGTTCGGCTCGCCGGGCAGCATCACGGCCAGTCCTTCGCTGGTGATCTGGTCGACCACGCGCTTGCGGGCGTCGAAGCGATCAAGGCCGCGCAGGTCGTCGGGGACGAGGTTGATCGTGTCGGCCTCGGCCTCGGAAAGTTCCCGCTCGCCCTTGGCCACGGCCATCGCGATTTCGGCCATTTCGGCATAGGGCGCACCGTCAGCGCGCATCTGCGCCTTGGTGTTCATCAGCCGGTACATCGGGATGCCGCCGCGCTTGGCGACCTGGTAGTCGTTGAAGTCATGCGCGCCGGTGATTTTCACCGCGCCCGAGCCGAAATCGGGGTCGGGGTAGTCGTCGGTGATGATCGGGATCAGGCGACGGTGTTCCTTGGGGCCAACGGGAATTTCACAGAGTTTTCCGATAATTGGCGCGTATCGTTCATCTGATGGGTGAACCGCAACCGCGCCATCGCCCAGCATGGTTTCGGGCCGGGTCGTGGCGATCGAGATATAGTCGCGGGTTTCGCGGAACAGCACGTTGCCGTCTTCGTCTTTCTCCAGATATTCATAGGTCTGACCGTCGGCCAGCGGGTATTTGAAATGCCACATATGGCCCGCCACTTCGAGGTTTTCGACCTCAAGATCGCTGATCGCGGTTTCGAAATGCGGGTCCCAGTTGACCAGTCGCTTGCCGCGATAGATCAGGCCCTTTTCGTACATCTCGACAAAGACCTTGATCACGGCGTCGTGGAAATTACCGTCTTCACCCTCGGGGGCCGAGGGGGCGCCGGACATGGTGAAGGCTTCGCGTGACCAGTCGCAGGAGGCGCCGATGCGTTTCAATTGCCCGATGATGGTGCCGCGGGATTTGATCTTTTGTTCCCAGACGCGTTTTTCGAACGCCTCACGGCCCATTTCCGCGCGCGAAGGTTCCTGATTTTCGGCCATTTCGCGTTCCGTCACCATCTGCGTGGCGATGCCCGCATGGTCGGTGCCGGGCTGCCAGAGCGTATCGAAGCCGCGCATCCGGTGCCAGCGGATCAGGATGTCCTGCAGCGTGTTGTTGAAGGCGTGGCCCATATGCAGGGAGCCGGTGACGTTGGGCGGCGGGATCATGATCGAGAAGGTTCCGGCGCCGGGTTTGGCGTTGGCCCCGGCGGTAAAGCATCCGGATTTTTCCCAGGCCCGGTAGAGGCGGTCCTCGGCCTCGGCCGCGTTGAAGGTTTTTTCCATCGGCATGGGCTTGTCCTGCGTCCTTATCACGTTGCCCGCACGTCTAGCGAATGAAGGGGGCAAGGGAAAGACAGGTGCGGTATTTTCTTAGAGGTGCGTGACAGGCGCGGGAAACCATCGCAGACTGCGGTTGAGGCAGGCGGAGGCAAGGCGATGGACGGTATTTCCCAGTGGCATGTCACGGAAAACGGTGCGGCGACGGTGGTGCGCGTGGGCAATGGCCCGCATCAGTTGGATTCGCATGCCCCGGGCTATGTCTGGCTGCATGTGGATACGGCGCGCGAGGGGGCGCGCACCTGGCTTGAGGCGGCGGGGCTTGATCCGCTGATCCTGCGCGCCCTGCTGGCCCCCGAAACGCGACCACGCTGCACGTCGCATGGGGACGGGGTGTTGATGAACCTGCGGGGGGTCAACCTGAACCCCGGTGACGAGGTCGAGGACATGATCTCGTTAAGGATGTGGGTCACGGAAAAGCTGGTGATCAGTGTGCAATTGCGGCAGTTGCAGGCGGTTGTCGATGTGCTGGCCGGGCTGGAGCGGGGGCAGGGTGCCGAGGATCCCGCCGAACTGGTGGCGCGGCTGGCGCTGCGTCTGGCGGATCGGGCCGAGCCGGTGGTGGCGGGCCTGAACGAAAAGATCGACGTGCTGGAGGATCAGGTGATCGACGGGGTTTCGTCCATGGTACGGTTCGATCTGGGCAGCATCCGGCGCGTGTCGATCATGCTGCGCCGACATATGGCGCCGCAACGGGACGCGCTGAGCACGTTCGAGATCGAGGAACTGGCGTGGCTGAAGCCCGAGGCCCGGCCCCGGTTGCGTGAGGCGACGGAGCGCATGACACGGCTGGCCGAGGAACTGGATGCGATCCGGGACCGGGCGCAGGTGGTGCAGGATCAAATCATGGACAGCCGCGCCGAGGCAATGAACCGGCAGATGCTGATACTGTCGGTGGTGGCGGCGATTTTTCTGCCGCTGGGCCTGATCACCGGGCTGCTTGGGATCAATGTCGGCGGGATGCCGGGGGCGGATAATCCGCTGGCCTTCTGGATCGTTACCGGTGGGCTGGTGGTGATCGGCCTGTTGCTGGTCTGGGTGTTTCGCAGGATCGGCATGTTGGGGAAGTAAAAAAACTACCTATACGCGAATAATTTTTTAGAAAAATATACTTTGGCGCGAATCTTTCTCTGACGTAGGGTAAAGGAAAGCCGGGCCAACACCGGGACGTTCGGCTGCTGTTTATGCGGGTGTGCAGAAGGAAATTCTTTGATGCTATTGAAGCAATTTATAGGTGGCGGGGGGGTCGTGCTGGCCCTGACGGCGGGGATGGCCGTGGCCGAGGGCGGGCCCAATGGATTGCAGAAATTCATGTTGTATCGCAGTTACGTGCAGGACGCGCCGGGGTGCAGCGTCGTGGTGCAGGATGGCACGGCGGCGATTGGCGGGGCTAATGCAGCATCAGGGGCGGCCACCTGTCCGGATGCCTTTGCCTGGGCGCAGCTGACCAATGCGGTAACGCAGGAATTCTGGAACTGGGGCATTGATCAGACGGTCTGGCCGGCAAGTCCGCTGCCGCTCTGTTCTGCCAGTGTGACCAGCAATTGCTGTGATCCCGATGCCGCCATTGATCCCGGCACGCAGCCGACGCAATGCCCGGTCTTTCGTGCCGATTACGATCCCATAAGCCCGCTGCCAGCCAAACCCAACGGGACACCATCGGGCAGTGTGATCAACCACCGAGGGCTGGTCAGTGCTGACAAGATCGACCCCGGACGGCTTTTGCGTGATCTGGAGCTGGAACTGGTGTTTCGCAACAAGGCCATGGTCGATTACATCTACCGCCACGATCTGTATTCCCGTGAGGGGCTGGGCGCGCGCAACCGGGCGCAGAATGCAGCCATTGACGACGGGGATATTGCCGGTGCCCACGGGCTGACGGTGCGGTTTCCCAGCGATGCGGTGATGGTCAAGGCAGATTTCCTGCATCAGGATATCCTTTTGGATCAGAAGCTTATCCAGCCGATCGAGGGCAGTGATGTGCCCAACAACCCCGATTACCCTTATCTGACCATCTATCTTGAGGGCGATGGCAGCGACGATCAGGTGCCCGGCTGGTATTACATGCTGGCGATGACCAACGCGTCCAAGAACCTGCCGATCTGGCACTGGTACGCGATGGAACATGTCGGCAATCTGGGGCGCTGCGATTATATCGGCTGCAATGACAGTTTCGGCTATGCCGCCAATCCAGCGGCGCAGGCGGGGGCGAATTTCGGCACCGCGTTTATTCCGCCGATGATCGAATTGAATGACGACCTGACCGAGGGCAACGCCCCGCTTTTCGTGACCGCCAGGGTTTATGATCCGGTCGCGACCGGCGAAGAGATGACACCGGCGCTGGCAGACCTGTTTCAACAGATGGGGATTGCCGCCGCGGTCACCGACCCGGACCCCAGGGTAATATCCGCCGATGATCCGGCGTGGAAGAATTACCGGCTGAAGGGTACGCAAAGCACATTTACCACCGCAAATGGCATTCCCACCGGCATGGGCGCGACGATCACCGAGGGCGGTTTCGTCAATTCGGCCTCATGTACCACCTGCCACAGCCAGGCGGCGGCGGATAAAAACGGCACCTCGACGCTTGCGGGGGTTGGTGCGGACTGGCGGCCCAATCTGATGGGATACAATCAGGTGTCGATGGGCGCGCCTGATCCGAACTGGTTTTACGGTATCGGCGGCCCGACGGTGATGGCGACGCAGGTCGATTTCGTCTGGGGAATTCTGAACGCCGTCTGCCAGGATCCGGCGGGCAGTCACGGGGTGTGCACGACATATCCCGATGCCCCGACAGAGGTGACCGGAAACTGAGCGGGGGCTGAACAGGTTTGAGGATCGCCGGGTTTTTTTCTTCCTGGGCCGGGCTGATCCCAAAGCAGGCGTATGCAGGGGCAAGCTGCATACGCCTGCATGTGTTTTGAAAGCTTGAAACGGGGGTGATTTGGCCTCAGGCTGGTGCCCATGACCCTGGATGTTCTGGAAAAGCCGGTGCCGGTTCTGCGTCTCTTTCTGCGCATGGGCGGCTGGATCGTGGTGATGCTGGGGCTGATATGCGCGGGCTTGTCGCTGATCAGCGCCGCGGATTCCGATCTGGCGCAGCGTTTCGATAAAGACGGGCGGCAAACCAGCGCCACGGTCAGCCACAAGCGTTTTGCCAAGACGCGCAATCCCGATGGCAGCCTGTCGACCTCGTACTGGGTTACCCTGCGCTACCGGACCGGCGCGGGCGAGGTGATGATGCTGGAGCGTCTGGTCAACGGCGTGGAATATCGGCGGTCCGAGCAGGGTGCCCGTGTCGACCTGCGCTATCTGCCCGATGCGCCCTTCACCGTTGAACTGGCGACCAACTGGTTCCGGACAATGGCACAGCGGAAACAATCCCTGGCGCTGGGTGCCGGTCTGATCGGTCTGCTGCTCTTGTGGGTCATTGGCCGGCGCAGTGTCGATGCGATCAGGGCGCGGGATTATGGCACGCGCGAAAAGGCTGTCGTGACGGGGATCAGGCGGGTCGCGATACGGCTGCCCGGCTGGCCGGACAGGCGTCTGGTCTGGCTGGACCGGCATGGCAATACCGGGCAGAGCCTGCGGCACCACGCCCGAAGTGTCATGGCGGTGCACCCGGGGGCTGTCATCGACATCTACCGGGGGCCGACGCAATCATGGTGGGCGGGCGATGTTGGTCACAAGGCCGGGTCTGACGGCAAGGCGTGAGGTTGCGTGCGGCCCGTCCCGGCGCCTAGGCGGTTGCCCGTTCCACACCTTCGGCAATGGCCTTGCGCAATTTCTTGTCCAGCGCTTCCTGTTTCGGCTTGGAATGGAATTTCAGGCCAAACATGTCCTTGACATAGAAGGTATCGACCACCTGTTCGCCATAGGTCGCGATCACCGCTGAATTGATATAGACGTTATTGTCGGCCAGCGTGCGCGTCAGATCATAAAGCAGGCCGGGGCGGTCGCGGGTATCGACCTCGATGATCGTATAAATCTCGGAGCCTTCATTGTCGAAGGTGATATGGGTCGGCACGCGGAAGGCGCGTTCGCGTTTCTTGATCTTGTCGCGGGTCTTGATCGCTTCGCGGGCGACGACCTCACCCTTCAATGTCTTCTGAATCATCTGGCGCAAGCGTGGCAGACGGTCAGCGTCATAGGGGTGGCCTTCGGCGTCCTGTATCCAGAAGGCGGGCGTGGCGTGGCCATCCTTGGAGGTATAGGTGCGCGCATCGACGACATTTGCCCCGACCAGCGCCAGCGCCCCCGCGAGGCGCGAGAAGATGCCGGGGTGATCGGCCAGTGCGAAACAGACACGGGTGGCGTCGCGATCTTCGTCGGGGTGCAGGTCGATCGCGATCTCGCCCTCCTTGAGGTCGCGCAGAAGCCGGGCAAAAACCGCATGAGCGGTGACGTGCAGGCCCTGCCAGTAGGGCGGGTAATGGCGGGCAATCTCGATCTTGATGTCCTTGGCGTTCCAGCCTTCCAGCGCCTCGCGCAGATTGCGCTTGGCGTCCGATCCGCGCTGTTCGCGGTTGAGCGCCTCGAGCCCGCCATCCATCGCGCGCCGGGTCTGGCGATAAAGCGCGCGCAAAAGCGAGGCTTTCCAGTTGTTCCAGGTGCCCGGGCCAACGCCGCGGATATCGCAGACCGTCAGCATCAGCAGCAGGTCGAGCCGTTCGCGGGTCTGCACCGCCTTGGCGAAATCGCGCACGGTGCGCGGATCGGCAATGTCGCGCTTCTGGGCCATATCCGACATCAGCAGGTGATAACGCACCAGCCATTCGGCGGTATCGACCTCTTTGGGTTTCAGTCCCAGGCGCGGGGCAACCTTGCGGGTGATCTTGGCGCCTAGGATCGAATGATCTTCGGTGCGGCCCTTGCCGATATCGTGCAAGAGCAACGCCACGTAAAGCACCTTGCGGTTGATGCCTTCGCTGAAGATCGTGGAGGAGACCGGCAAATCGTCGACCAGTTCGCCGCGTTCGATCTGGGCCAACTGGCTGATGCACTGAATGGTATGCTCGTCGACCGTGTAGTGATGGTACATGTTGAATTGCATCATCGCCACGATCGGCTCGAACTCGGGGATGAAGGCCGACAGTACGCCCAGTTCGTTCATCCGCCGGAGCGCACGTTCTGGGTTGCCGTGTTTCAGCAACAGGTCGAGGAACAGCTTCTGTGCCACCGGGTCTTCGCGCATCTCGGTGTCGATCATCTGCAGGTTGGCGGTGACCAGTCGCATCGCGTCGGGGTGGATCAGCATGCCGGTGCGCAGCCCTTCCTCGAAGATGCGCAGCAGGTTCAGGCGATCCTTCAGGAACTTCCTCTCGCTGGTAATGCCGATGCGGCCATGCACCTCGGTATAGCCGTCCTTGAGCTTGCGCTTGCGGTGAAAGATTCGTTGCAGCAAGGGGGCGGATTTGACATGCGCGGCCTCAAGCTTGGTCACGAAAATCCGCGTCAGATCCCCCACGACGGTGGCGTGACGAAAGTAATCCTGCATGAAATGTTCGACCGCCCGGCGCCCGGCGATATCGACATAGCCCATACGGTCGGCAACCTCGACCTGCATGTCAAAGGTCAGTTGGTCATTCGGGCGCTTGGTGGCCAGGTGCAGGTGGCAGCGCACCGCCCAGAGGAAGTTCTGCGCGCTGGCGAATTTGTCGAACTCTTCCTCGGTGAACACCTTGAGACGCACCAGTTCCGAGATGTCCTGCACCCGGTGCAGGTATTTTGCGATCCAGAAAAGCGAGTGCAGGTCACGCAGCCCGCCCTTGCCTTCCTTGACGTTGGGTTCGACCATGTAGCGCTGGCCGCCCTGTTTTTCGTGGCGGATGTCGCGTTCGGTCAGCTTGGCCTCGATGAATTCGGGGGCCGTGCCCTTGAACAACTCTTTCCAAAGCCGCTGGTTCAGCTGGTCCGAAAGGGTCGCGTCGCCCGCCAGGTAGCGGTTTTCCAGCAGGGCGGTGCGAATGGTGAAATCTTCCTGCCCCAGGCGCAGACAATCGCGGATCGTACGGCTGGCATGGCCGACTTTCAGGCGCAGATCCCACAGGATGTAGAGCATGGATTCGATCACGCTTTCGGCCCAGGGGGTGATCTTGTAGGGCGTCAGAAACAGCAGATCGACATCCGATTGCGGGGCCATTTCGCCACGCCCGTACCCGCCCACGGCAAGGACTGAAATGCGCTCAGCTTCGGTCGGGGTGGGCAGGGGGTGCAGGTGCTGCGTGGCCAGATCGAGAGCGGCCAGGATGATGCAATCGGTCAGCCAGCTATAGGATCGCGTGGCGGCGGTGGCGGTGAAGGGATGGACCGCGAGCGCCGCGGCGATGGCATCGCGGCCGGTTTTCTGCGCCTCGCTCAGCACTGCAACGGCGGCTTTGCGCAAAGCGATGGGATCGCCGTCGCTGTCACGGGCGGCGGCGTCCAGCAGGGCCTGTGTGGCGGCGGTGTCGAAAATCTCTTCTGCCGGGCAGATCAGATCATCCGGTAGAAGCGGGGTCTTTTCCATCGCGTCTTGTGTTGCCTTGTTTAGAATCCTGCCGCGCCAAAGCCCTGCGGTGCCGGGGAAATCACCGAAAGCTGGTTGTTGCGGATCGTGGCCACGGCGAGACCGCGTTCATTCGTGCCGTTGGGCAGAAGGCGGAAAATGCCGGTCACGCCCTGAAAGCCCGCCGCCTGGGTCAGCGCATCGCGGCTGAGCGCGCCGCGTCCGCGGGATTTGACCAGCGCGCCGATGGCGGCGATCCCGTCATAGGACAGACCGCTGAGCGGGTGGGGCGTTTCGCCAAAGCTGCTGGTAAATCGGTTTTTGTATTGTGCCGCACGGGTGGGATCGGGCAGGGCAAACCACCCGCCCTGAACACCGGGCAGCGACAGGGTTTGGGGCGGCGTATCCCAGCGGGTGAGGCCGATATATTGCATCTTTTCCGGTGGCAGGCCGGCTTCGGGCAGCATTTGCGAGAAGAGCGGCAGGGCACCCGCCGAATTGGCGGTCAGGAAGATCGCGTCGGCGCTGCTTGATTCAGCCGTGGCCGTGATCTGCGGGACGGCGGCGACCACCCCATTTTGCGAAAACTCATAGCTGACGCTGCCCACATTCGATCCGCCATTGGCGCTGACCGCCTTTTCGATGGCCTGTTTGCCCAGTTGCCCGGCCAGGTTCTGAGCATAGACGGTCATGACACGGGACTTGCCATTGTTGGCGGCGTAACGGGCCAGCCGGTTGGCTGTTGTCTGGAAGGTTTGCCCCAGAATGAAGAGGTTGCCACCGGCAATCGTGCTGTTGTTAGAAAAGGACAGCACGTTGACGCCCTTGTCGGCGACGGCAACGGCCACGGCATTGGCCGATTCCGCATGCAACGGGCCGATGATGATCTTGGCTCCGTCCCCCACCGCTTCGAGCGCGACGGCCTGAGCCCGTGCGGCATTGCCTGCGGTGCTATAGACCCGCAGGTCGATCGCCACGCCGTCCAGATCGGTGACCGCAAGCCGGGCGGCATTTTCCAGATCGCGCGCCAGTTTCTGTTCCTGATCGCTGGCGGAGCCGTGGGGCACCAGAAGCGCCACTGCGACCTTGCCGCTGGGGATGATGCCGGTATTGCTGAGCGAGGCAGGCTGACAGGCGGCGATCCACAGGATCGAGACAAGCAGGGCAAGACGGGTGAATGCCTTGCGGGCGGCGGATAAAACGGCGAACATGGACAGGTAAACTCCCTCTGAGCGGCGTGCGTGAGCGGCTGCCGCGATTTTGAGGGCAATCATAAACGTCATACGGGGCGGGTCCAGTGGTGAATCCGATCAAGAGCAAGCTGTCGCCGGGTCTTTACCTGATTGCGACGCCGATTGGCACGGCACGGGACATCACGCTGAGGGCGCTGGATATCCTGGCCTCGGCGGACGTTTTGGCCGCAGAAGACACGCGCAGCCTGCGCAAACTGATGGATATTCACGGGGTTGCGCTGAATGACAGGCCGGTTCTGGCCTATCATGATCACAATGGCGATCGGGTACGCCCCCGCATAATTGAGGCGTTGGCCGCGGGCAAATCGGTGGTCTACGCGTCCGAGGCGGGGACGCCGATGGTGGCTGATCCGGGGTTTGATCTGGGCCGTGCGGTGGTCGAGGCTGGCTTGCCGCTGATCTCGGCGCCGGGTCCGTCGGCGGTAATCACCGCGTTGACGCTGGCCGGCCTGCCCACCGATCAGTTTCATTTCGCGGGGTTCTTGCCGAACACGAAATCCCGGCGGAAATCCGCGCTGAGCGCGCTGGCGCAGGTGCCCGGGACGCTGGTTTTCTACGAATCGCCCAAGCGCGTCGCGGCCATGTTGAAGGATGCGTCGGACGTGCTGGGGGGCGCGCGGCAGGCGGTAGTCGCACGGGAACTGACCAAGAAATTCGAAGAGGTGATGCGCGGCACCCTGGCAGACCTGGCTGAAACCTGCGCGGCACGCAGCCTGAAAGGTGAAGTGGTCGTGCTGATCGGCCGGGGAGATTCATCAACAATTAGCGATGCCGATGTAGAATCGCATCTGGTTGAGGCGCTTGAAACGCTGTCGGTGCGCGATGCGGCGGATCAGGTCTCGGCTGATTCGGGGATGAAACGACGACAGGTCTATCAGTTGGCGCTGAAACTGGAGGCAGGTAAATGACAGATGATCAGGCGCAATCCGAGGTCGCCGCAGTGGCGCGCCGGGATGCCGGACAACGCGCCGAGTTGTCGGGGCGCGCCGCCGAAGATCGCGTGGCTGTAGAATATGCCCGGTTGGGCTATGCGCTGATCGAAACCCGCTGGCGCGGGGCCGGCGGAGAGGTTGACCTGATCTTTGGCCAAGGCGAATTGCTGGTTTTCACCGAAGTCAAGAAAGCACGCAGCATTGATGCGGCCATTTGCAGTTTGCGGCCCGCGCAGATGCGGCGTATCCACGCGGCGGCGTCCGAATATCTGGCCCGGACGCCCAATGGTCAGCTTAGCGATGTGCGGTTTGATCTGGCCGCGATGGACGGTACTGGCCGGGTTCAGATATTCGAAAACGCTTTCAGTCATTTCTGAATTGCACCTTGACCATCCTTGCTTCATTAAAGGATGCTGAAAACAAGGGGCTACACTATGAAAATCGCCTTTCAGATGGATCCGATCGGCCCGATCGACATCAATGCGGATAGCACTTTTCGGTTGGCCGAAGAGGCGCAGGCGCGTGGGCACGAGCTTTTCTATTATACGCCCGACAAACTGTCCTATGATCAGGGACGGGTGACTGCCCGGGGCTGGCCGCTGAATGTGCAGCGAGTCGAGGGCGATCATTTCCGCCTGGGCGACGAAGTGACGGTTGATCTGGCTGGGTTTGACGTGGTCTGGCTGCGCCAGGACCCGCCGTTTGACATGTTCTACATCACGACGACGCATCTGCTTCAGCGCCTGATGCCGGGCACGACGGTGGTGAATGATCCGTTTTGGGTACGAAACTTTCCGGAAAAGCTGCTGATCCTCGATTTTCCGCAATTGATGCCTGCGACCGCCATCGCCCGCGATCTGGACACGATCCGCGCCTTTAAGGAGGAACATGGCGACGTGATCCTCAAACCGCTTTACGGCAACGGCGGTGCGGGTGTTTTCCTGCTGAAAAAGGAAGACCGCAACCTGACCTCATTGCATGAGATGTTTACCGGGTTCAGCCGCGAGCCGCTGATCGTGCAGAAATTTTTGCCGGACGTATCCAAAGGCGACAAGCGGGTGATACTGGTGGATGGCGAGGCTGTTGGCGCGATCAACCGGGTACCTGCCAAGGGCGAGACGCGGTCGAACATGCATGTGGGCGGGCGGCCGGAAAAGATCGAACTCAGTGACCGCGACCGTGAGATTTGTGCCACGATCGGGCCGCTCTTGCGTGAGAAAGGCCAAGTTTTCGTGGGCATTGATGTGATCGGTGATTATCTGACCGAAATCAATGTTACCTCGCCGACCGGCATTCAGGAATTGGAGCGTTTTGACGGTATCAATGTTGCCGCGCAAATCTGGGAAGCGATTGAGGCCAAACGCATATGAGTATACGCCAACACCTTCTGAATTGCTGGTTGCGGACGACGGAAAAGCCTACTCTTGAGCGCGCGAGCCACGACCGGATACGCCGCCGCTTCGAGAGGAAGGCGCGGACGTTCCTGCGGTCACCGAAGGGGACGGTTTTTGATATCAAGGGTGTGGGTGGCACCGCCGGATCGGTCCCGACACTGAGTGTCGAGGCGTCGGATGACGGACCACTGATCCTCTATTTTCACGGTGGCGGCTATGTTTTTGGCTCAGCCCATACCCATCGTGCGCTGGTGGCCTGGGTCTCGCATTATACCGACCTTTCCGCGGCGATCGTAAGTTATCGCCGCGCGCCCGAGGATCGCTTTCCCACGGCGCTGCTGGACGCGGTGATTGCCTACCGTTTCGTGCGCAATGCGCCCAATGGCATCATTATCGGCGGTGACAGCGCGGGCGGTGGTATGGCATTAGCGCTTCTGGGTGAAATTTCACGCCTTGGCCTGCCGCAGCCTTTGGGGACATTCGTGATGTCGCCACTGACCGACCTGACCTTTTCCGGCGATAGTTTTCGCGATAATGAGCGTTTGGATGTTGTGTTGCCGGCGAAGCGCGCCTCGGAACTGGCGCGGCTCTACCTTAATGGGGCCGATCCCACGAACCCGCGTGCGTCCCCGTTATTTGCCGATTTCACCGGTGCCGGGCCGGTCTGGATGGTGGCAAGCGATCGGGAAATCCTGCTCGACGACACATTGCGAATGGCCGAGAAACTCAAGAAACAGGGCGTTGATGTGACCTGCAAGATCGAAAGCAATCTGCCGCATGTCTGGCCGTTGTTTCAGGGATATCTGCCCGAGGCCGACGATACGTTGCGCGATCTGGCGGGTTGGATCAAAGCTCTTTCACCCCGGTCAAGCGATAGCTGACCGCCTCGGCCACATGAGGGTGGCGCACATCCGGTGACCTATCCAAATCGGCGATTGTGCGGGCGACCCTGAGCACCCGGTGATACCCCCTGGCGCTAAGTCCGAACCGTTCCGCCACTTTTGTGAGCAGGACGCGGCCTTCGGTATCGGGCGTTGCGATCTCCTCCAGAGCCTCGCCTTCGGCATCGGCATTGAGGCGCATGTCGGGCCGGTCCGCGAACCGCGCCTGTTGTTCCGCCCGTGCCCCGAGCACCCGTGCGGCGACCTGGGCAGAGCTGTCGCCCGAGGCTGGCAGGTCCAGGTCGGTAAAGGCGACGGGAGGCACTTCGACCCGCAGATCAAAGCGATCCATCAGCGGGCCCGAGATGCGGCTCATATAATCCTCGCCACAGATCGGGGCGCGGGTGCAGGCACGGGCCGGATCGCTGAGATACCCGCATTTGCAGGGGTTTGCTGCGGCCACCAGCATGAAACGGCAGGGATATTTCACATGGGCATTGGCACGGGCCACCATCACCTCACCTGTCTCGATCGGTTGGCGCAGGGTTTCCAGCACGGCACGGGGGAATTCCGGAAACTCATCCATGAAAAGCACGCCATTATGAGCAAGGCTGACCTCGCCGGGGCCGGCGCGCCGACCGCCACCGATGATGGCGGCCATTGAGGCGGTATGGTGCGGTTCACGAAAAGGTCGCCTGCGGCTGATTCCACCTTCGTCCAGCAAACCGGCCAGGGAATGGATCATCGAGGTTTCCAGCGCTTCGGGCGCGGTCAGGGGCGGCAGGATACCGGGCAGGCGCGCCGCCAGCATGGATTTGCCCGAGCCCGGCGTGCCCACCATCATCAGGTGGTGCCGCCCGGCCGCGGCGATTTCCAGGGCGCGTTTAGCGCGTTCCTGACCCTTTACGTCGCGCAGGTCGCGCCCGCCTGTGTCATGGGTGACCTCTCCCGGTTCAGCGGGGGGCAGCGGGGATTGACCGGTATAATGCCGAACCACATCCGCGAGCGAGCCTGCGCCCAGCACCTGAACGGCATCGACCCAGGCCGCCTCGGCCCCTGAATCGCGGGGGCAAAGCAAGGTGTGATCTTCCGCGGCCGCGGCCATTGCCGCAGGTAGGGCGCCGATGACTGGCACCAAGGAACCGTCCAGCGAAAGCTCTCCCAATGAGGTGGTGCCTTCGACCGCGTCTTTGGGGATGATTTCGAGTGCTGCCAGCAACGACAGGGCGATGGGCAGATCGAAATGGCTGCCTTCTTTTGGCATGTCTGCGGGGCTGAGGTTGATGGTAATGCGTTTTGAGGGCAGCGCGATGGCCATTGAGCTGAGTGCTGTGCGCACCCGATCGCGTGCTTCGCTCACGGCCTTGTCGGGCAGGCCCACGACGGAAAATGCGGGCATACCGGGGGTCACGGCGCATTGCACCTCGACCTGTCGTGCCTCAACGCCTTCAAATGCGACCGTGTAGGCGCGTGCGACCATTCCCCTGCCTTTCGTCAATCTTGGTTAACGACCCGAAATTAACGTTATGTCCGCAATGATTGAGGAAGTCTTAATAAATGATCTGGATCTGCGGTGACGCGTTCTGGAAAGAAGACGCGGCACCAATCATTTTCGTCACGAGGGCACGCTCGTTTGGTGCAGCTTGCTCAAGGTTTCGAAAAACAAGCGCGCGGCAGCGCTCCTTTTAATAGCAGCTACGTCGCATGGTCGCGAAGGGCCATGAAGGCAGGCCATGCTGCCGGGTCCGCGGCGGTCTTATCACGGCAAAAGGCGTTGCAGAAACCGAATACCCGTCCTTCAAGCGCCAACATATGGGTCGAGGGGTTGCCGGAATAGGGGCAGTTGATGTTTTCCGGCGTGCCGTCTGCGGCCTGTGCTGGCAACGGGGATGGTCCGGGCCAGTCGGTTGTTGCAAAGGGTTTCTTGTAACGGTTCAGCACCTTGCCGTGCACAAGACCCATAGCGCGCCAGCGCCGGAACGCCGGGTCGGCCAGATGTGCGGCCACATAGGCCTGCGCGCTGGTCGAAACATCCAGCCCATAGCCAGCGATCCGCGCAGCTACGGGGGCATAGAACGCATCGGCGATGGAATATTCGCCACACAGCCAGGGCCCGGTGGGCGCGCAAACCTCTCGCGCGTGATCCCAGATCGCCTCAAGCCGTCGCAGATCAGCTTTTACCGCATCGGACGGGTCAACCCCGACATAGGCCAGCCGCAGGTTCATCGGGCAATCACTACGCAGAGCGGCAAAACCTGAATGCATCTCGGCGGTCAGGCTGCGGGCGGTGGCGCGGGCCAGCGGATTGCTGGGCCAGAGCCCGGCATCGGGGTGTCGTGTCGCCAACTCCTCGGCAATGGCAATCGAATCCGTCAGGATCGCACCGTCGGGTGTGCGTATGGCAGGGACGGTCTTGGCCGGTGCCCAGCCCGGCATCTGCTCGGGCACGCCACCCTTTTTGAAATCCACCATTTCGGTCCGGCGGGCGATACCGAAGCGTTCGAACAGCAACCAGCCGCGCAGCGACCAGCTGGAATAGGCGTAATCGCCGAGGATAAGGTCATATGTCATGTTGACAGCGTAGCGTGCCGTTAAGGGTGATCAAAACGAAAGCTTGTGGGCATCCCCATCACGGAATGTGATTGATCGTGCCGGCGTGCCAGCGCGCGCCGTCCCAGTGCAGATCGGTGACCGACAGATTATCGATCTTGTGGCTGAACGCCTCATAAGCGCCAACCTGAAGCGCCTGCTGCACCTGTGTCAGTATCGCCCCGAAATGGGCAACCGCGATGATATCGCGCCCCGGATGTGCCGCCATCAGCCGCGTGACGCCACGATCCACCCGCGCGACGACCTCGTGCCAGCTTTCGCCTTGCGGGGGGCGTACGTCGCCGGGTTGATCCCAGAAGGCGCGAACGTGATCCTGGTCTTCGATATGATCGAACCCCTGCATTTCCCAGGTGCCAAAGTGGATTTCGCGAAGATCGGGATCATGCGGCAAGCGATCACGCCCTGTGGCGATGGCATCGGCGGTGGCCGTTGCCCGCACCAGATCGGATGAAACAACAAGCGCATTTTCGGGCAAATGGGCTGAGAGGCGGGCAATCTTTGCCGTATCACGCAGATCCGCCGGGATATCCGACCAGCCCACCATCGCCTTGGCATGGGTCGGCCCGTGCCGGACCCAGAAAAATCGGCTCATGGCATGGTGCCTTTCAGCACCTGCGGTAATCCTGCGATGACATTCACCACCAGCCCGGCCTTGGCGGCAAGTTTTTGGTTCAAGGCACCCTGGGCGTCGCGAAAGTTGCGGGCCAGGGCGTTTTCAGGGACAACCGACAGCCCGACTTCGTTTGACACGACAATTACGGGCGCAGCAGACATCGTGAGCGCCGTCATCAAATCCGCCTCGGCCATGGCCAGATCGCTTTCGGCCAGCAAATGATTGCTGAGCCACATGGTTGCGCAATCAAGCAAAACCACGTGGTCGCCGGGTGCGCGGTTCAGCGCCGGGCCCAGATCCAGCGGCGCCTCGACCGTTTTCCAGCCCGGGCCGCGCATTTCCCTGTGTTTATAAACCTTTGCACGCATTTCATTGTCGTGTATTTCGGCCGTTGCCAGGTAGATCAGCCCACGTCCCGACCCCTTTGCCAGCCCCTCGGCAACGGCTGATTTGCCCGAGGCTGCACCCCCAAGCACCAATGTCAGTTCTGGTAACATGACAAAATTGCACCCCAAATTGATCTGCTTTGATTGGGTCTGCGTAACACTCTGTGAGAGACTAAAAAAGGAACAAATTCCATTCTGACAGGTTGGATATGATCATGCCCTTGGACGCCCCTCAACAAAACACCATGTCGCGCACCGCCATGCGGGCCGAGATGCTGGACGCTGAAACCGAGCGTGCGCTTGCCTATGCTTGGCGCGACGAACGGGACGAGGCCGCGCTGCATCGCTTGATCAATGCCTATATGCGGTTGGCAATTTCAATGGCCTCGAAGTTCCGTCGCTACGGTGCGCCGATGAATGATTTGATTCAGGAGGCGGGGCTGGGCCTGATGAAGGCTGCGGACAAGTTTGATCCTGACCGGGGGGTTCGTTTTTCGACTTATGCGGTGTGGTGGATAAAGGCGTCGATCCAGGAATATGTCATGCGCAATTGGTCGATGGTGCGCACCGGCAGCACGTCGAGCCAGAAGTCGCTGTTTTTCAACATGCGCCGGGTTCAGGCCAGAATTGAGCGGGAGGCGATGTCGAAGGGCGAAGAGCTTGACGGCTACCAGCTGCGCGAGATGATCGCCCATGAGGTTGGCGTACCATTGCGCGATGTGGAGATGATGCAGGGCCGGCTGGCTGGTTCGGATTTTTCGCTGAATGCCACGCAATCGTCCGAGGATGAAGGGCGACAATGGCTGGATACCATCGAAGACGAAGGACCGCAGGCCGATGAACTGGTCGAACAGGATCATGACCGCGCGGCGCTTCGGACCTGGTTGACGCAGGCGATGGGCGCGTTGAATGAACGAGAGCGGTTTATCGTCCGCGAACGCAAACTGCGTGAGGTGCCGCGCACGCTGGAAAGTCTGGGCAACGAGTTGAGCCTTAGTAAGGAACGTGTCCGACAGCTAGAGGCGGCGGCGTTTCAGAAGATGCGCAAGCACCTTGAACGTCACGGGTCCGAGGTGCATAACCTGCTGGTATGAAACACCTGCTTTTCGCGGCGCTGGTCCAGCTTTTTCTTTTGTCCTTGCCAGCGTCTTCGCAGGACGTGCTGATTTTGGGCGAAGTCCACGATAATCCCGGTCATCATCAGGTTCAGGCCGAACGTATCAAGGCGTTTGAGCCCAAAGCGATCGTGTTTGAAATGCTGAGCGCAGAGCAAGCCGCGCGCGTCACGCCCGAGCTGCTGAAAGACCAGGTGGCGTTGGCGGATGTTCTGAAATGGTCAGACAGCGGCTGGCCCGATTTCAGCATGTATTACCCGATTTTCACCGCCTCCAACACACAAATATATGGGGCCGCGGTTTCGCGTGAGGTGGCGCGCGCGGCGATGACGTCGGGCATTGCGGGCGCCTTTGGCGACGAAGCTGACCGATATGGCCTGACGACGCCTTTGGTGGACAAGGAACAGGCTGCGCGTGAGGCATTGCAGGACGGCGCGCATTGCGATGCCTTGCCGGATAATATGCTGGCCCCGATGGTAGACATCCAGCGTTTTCGCGATGCGATGCTGGCACGTCGGACCGTCGAGGCGATGGCGGAAACCGGTGGGCCGGTCGCCGTGATTACGGGCAATGGGCACGCGCGCAAGGATTGGGGCATGCCCGCCATACTGGCGCATGTCAGGCCCGGGCTTGAGGTTTTTGTGTTGGGCCAGACCGAGGATGGTGCCCCTTTGCAGGGCGTATTCGACGAGGTTGTATCAAGCCCGGCGCAACAGCGTCCCGACCCGTGCCTGGCCTTCCAGTAAGTGCCGGCTGAGAGGTTTCGCTGCCCTTGTCACTCAGTTTATCCCGCAATACTGTCACGCCAACTTAACAAGGAAGACGGCCCATGCTGGCATCCAAGCGCATCCTTTTAATCATTGGCGGTGGTATCGCGGCGTTCAAATCGCTGGACCTGATCCGACGGTTGCGCGAACGCGGGGCGCAGGTGACACCGGTTCTGACCAAGGCTGGGGCCGAGTTTGTGACGCCTTTGTCGGTGTCGGCGCTGGCAGGACAGAAAGTGTTCCGTGACCTCTTTGACCTGACCGATGAGTCAGAGATGGGCCATATCGAACTGTCCCGCAGTGCCGATCTGATTGTCGTGGCGCCGGCAACCGCCGACCTGATGGCGAAAATGGTGGGTGGCCACGCGGATGATCTGGCCTCGACCCTGTTGTTGGCGACCGACACGCCAGTGCTTATTGCGCCGGCGATGAATGTGCGGATGTGGGAACACCGTGCAACCCGCCGCAATCGCGCCACGCTGGACGCAGACGGCATCATGTCTGTTGGCCCGAATGAGGGCGATATGGCCTGCGGCGATTATGGGCCCGGGCGCATGGCGGAACCGCTGGAAATTGTGGCGGCGATCGAAGCGGCGCTGGTGGACGGCCCGATGAAGGGCAAGCGCGTGCTTGTCACCTCAGGCCCGACGCATGAACCGATTGATCCGGTGCGCTACATCGCCAATCGCTCTTCGGGGGCGCAGGGCACGGCGCTTGCCCGTGCGTTATCCGCCCTGGGGGCGGAGGTGGTGTTTGTTACCGGTCCTGCCGATGTGCCGCCCCCCGAAGGCGTGCAGGTGGTGCGCGTCCAGACCGCACAGCAGATGTTAGAGGCGGTGCAGGCCGCGATGCCCGTTGATGCGGCCATTTTTGCCGCGGCCGTTGCCGATTGGCGCGTGGCCAAGGAAAGCACGAGCAAGATGAAAAAGACCAAGGGCGGATTGCCCAAGCTGGACTTTGCCGAGAACCCGGACATTCTGGCGACTGTTTCGCAGCTTCAAAAGCACCGGCCGCGCCTGGTGGTCGGCTTTGCCGCCGAGACGGATGATGTGGTTGAAAACGCCACGGTCAAGCGCAAGCGCAAGGGGTGCGACTGGATCGTTGCCAATGATGTCAGCGCGGGCACGGGCATCATGGGCGGGATCGAGAACGACATCACCCTGATTTCGGAGGAAGGTGTCGAGGATTGGCCGCGTATGGCCAAAGATCAGGTTGCCGCCCGGCTGGCTGAACGGATCGCCAAGGCGCTGACCTGAGGATATGCGCATATTTCTGAAAAGGTGAAGGGGCAGGGGATGATCACGGTTCAGATCATTTGGGATGCGGGCGCTGACCGTTCCCTGGGCTTGCCCACCTACGAGACCGCGGGTGCGGCGGGTGCCGATCTGCGGGCGAATTTTGCTGAAGGTGCCCGCGACGGTATTGTGATCGACCCCGGCGCACGGGTGTTGGTGCCCACCGGATTGCGCCTGGCCATACCGCAAGGGTTCGAGGTGCAGTTGCGCCCGCGCTCGGGCCTGGCGCTAAAGAATGGCATCACCCTGCCCAACACGCCCGGTACGATCGACAGCGATTACCGGGGGCCTTTGGGTGTGATCGTAATGAATGCAGGCGACGTGTCCTTTCATGTGACCCACGGCATGCGGATCGCCCAGATGATCGTGGCTCCGGTTGTGCAGGCGACATTCGATCTGGTCGAAACGCTGGCGGATACCGCGCGCGGCACAGGTGGTTTCGGCTCCACGGGGCGTGGCTGATGTTGCTGGTACTGGCTCTGGCAGCGGCGCTTTGGGGCATCGGGGTGGCGATGGGCACGCCCAAGGCCCTGCGGTGGAGCATGATTGGCCTGTTGTGGCTGGGCGTCGTGATCCTGCATCTGATCCTGCCGGACGGGCATGCGTTGCGTCAGGCGACGGGTGAAAGTGCCGCCCTGTGGTTGATGCTTGGGGGAGCGGCGTCATTGATACTAGCCTATCGGGCGGGGTTGCAGCGCCTGCGGGCCAAGGTCCAGCCGACACAATCTACGCCCGCACCCTCCACCAGTTTCACCGAGGCTCAGTTGGAGCGGTATGCCCGTCATATCGTGCTGCGCGAAATTGGCGGCCCGGGTCAGAAAGCCCTGCGCGAGGCCAAGGTTCTGGTCATCGGGGCCGGGGGGCTGGGATCACCGGTTCTGCTTTATCTTGCGGCGGCGGGCGTGGGTACAATCGGCGTAATTGACGATGATCTGGTCGAGAATTCAAACCTGCAGCGGCAGGTCATCCACCGCGACGCCGATATCGGCACGCCCAAGGTGCAATCCGCCTTGCGCGCGATGCAGGCGCAAAACCCCACGGTGACCGTGCGCCCGTATCATCGCCGCCTGACGACCGAGATCGCCCGGGAACTTTTTACCGATTATGACGTGATCCTTGATGGTACTGACAATTTCGATACGCGCTACCTGGCCAATGCCGCCGCGGTTGCCACCGGTAAGCCGCTGATTTCCGGTGCCTTGTCGCAGTGGGAGGGGCAGTTGAGCGTCTTTGACCCGGCAACAGGCACACCTTGTTACCAATGCATCTTTCCCGAGGCCCCTGCGCCGGAATTGGCACCATCATGTTCCGAGGCAGGCGTGCTGAGCCCGCTTCCCGGTGTCGTCGGGTCGATGATGGCCGGTGAGGCGATCAAGCTGATCACCGGGGCGGGCACGGCCCTGCGCAGTGAAATGCTGATCTACGATGCGCTTTATGGCGAAAGCCGCAAATTCACCCTTAAACCCCGTGCCGATTGCCCTATCTGTGGCGGCAAAGGAGATACCCATGACAAATCCGCTGCTGGCTGACTGGCAAACCCCGTTCAACATCGCGCCGTTTGATCTGGTCACGGACGCAGATTTTGAACCTGCCTTTGACGCGGCGCTGGCCGACGCGCGGGCGGATATAAACGCGATCGCAGACAATCCCGAGGTGTCTAGTTTTGCCAACACGATCGAGGCGTTGGAGATATCCGGCAAGGCGCTTGATAAGGTCTTGTCAGTCTTCTTTTCGGTCGCGGGGGCGGACAGCAACCCGAAACGGCAGGAGCTGCAACGCGCGTTCAGCCCCAAACTGGCGGCCTACAGTTCAGAAGTTCATGGTAACAAAGCGCTTTTTGCGCGGATCGACACACTATGGCAGGCGCGTGACACGCTGAACCTGTCACCCGAACAGGATCGGCTCTTGTACCTGACACGACGCAGTTTTGTGCGTGCAGGCGCGGCGTTGACCGGCGATCAGGACAAACGGATGCGCGAAATCATGGCGCGGTTGGCCGAATTGGGCACCGCCTTTACGCAGAACCTGCTGGCGGATGAAGCCAATTGGTATATGGAACTTGCCGAAGGCGATTTGGAGGGGCTGCCGGAATTCGTGATCAATGCGGCGCGCGCAGCGGGCCGTGAAAAAGGGCTGGATGGCCCGGTCATCACGCTCTCGCGCTCGCTCATCGTGCCGTTCCTGCAATTTTCCCCTCGTCGCGACCTGCGCGAGATTGCGTTCAACGCCTGGGCCGCGCGCGGGGCCAATGGGGGCGACACGGATAATCGCGCCATAGCGGCCGAGACGTTGCAACTGCGACAGGAGCGTGCGGCGCTTCTGGGATATGACAGTTTTGCCGACTTCAAGCTGGAAACCGAGATGGCCAAAACCCCGGCCGCCGTGCGCAAATTGCTGATGGATGTCTGGGGGCCGGCCCGTGCACGCGCCGTGGCGGATGCCGAGATTCTGACCAACATGATGCAGCAGGATGGCATCAATGGTGATCTGGAACCCTGGGACTGGCGCTACTATGCCGAAAAGCGCCGCAAGGCCGAGCATGATCTGGATGAGGCTGCGCTGAAGCCCTACCTGCAACTGGATCGCATGATCGAGGCTGCCTTTGCCTGTGCCACGCGCCTCTTCGGTCTGGAGTTCAAACCGCTCGACGTGCCGCTCTATCATGCTGACTGCCGCGCATGGGAGGTCACGCGCGAGGGGAAGCATGTCGCTATCTTCATCGGCGATTACTTCGCCCGTGCCTCCAAACGCTCGGGCGCATGGTGTTCTGCGATGCGGGGTCAGGCGAAATTCCCCGAAGCACAGGGGCCGGTCGTGATCAATGTCTGCAATTTTGCCAAGGGCGACCCGGCGCTTCTGAGTTATGATGATGCCCGCACGCTGTTTCACGAGTTTGGTCATGCCTTGCATCAGATGCTGTCGAACGTGACCTATGAGAGTATTTCGGGCACGAACGTGGCACGCGATTTCGTGGAGTTACCCAGCCAGCTTTATGAGCATTGGCTGGAAGTGCCCGCCGTGCTGGCCGAATTTGCCACACATGCCGAGACCGGCGAGGTGATGCCCAAGGACATGTTGGACAAGGTGCTGGGCGCTGCCACTTTCGACATGGGGTTCCAGACGGTCGAATACGTCGCTTCGGCGCTTGTCGATCTGGCCTTCCACGAAGGTGATGCACCATCTGATCCGATGGCAAAACAGGCCGAGGTGCTGGCCGATATCGGCATGCCCCATGCCATCACCATGCGTCACGCAACCCCACAGTTCGCGCATGTGTTTTCTGGCGATGGCTACAGCTCGGGCTACTACAGCTACATGTGGTCCGAGGTGATGGATGCCGATGCCTTTGCTGCCTTTGAGGAAGTTGGCGATGCGTTCGACGCTGAAAAAGCGTCGGCCTTGGAGGAAAACATCCTGTCAACTGGTGGGTCACGTGACGCCGAAGAGCTTTATCTGGCTTTCCGCGGACGTCTGCCGGGGGTCGATGCGCTATTGAAGGGCCGGGGATTGACGGCGTAGCGCCATAAAAATGCGTGTTTAAGCCTTTGGCTGGTGCGATCTTGGCGCGCTTCTGGCGGTTTCATCCGCTTAGGTGGCCAAGGTGCGCCGTCTTGCTACCGCCGCCCGAACCGGTTGGCATCATAAGGTGTCAGGTCAAGATTTGTACGGCGGCCCTCAATCAGGTCTGCCACCAGACGTCCGGTCTTGGGCCCCGCCGTCAACCCGATATGCTGATGCCCAAAAGCGGCATGTACACCGGTCTGGGCGATTTCTCCGATTAGGGGCAGGCTGTCCGGTGTTGAGGGGCGAAAACCCAGCCATTCCTCGGCGCTGTCATAGGTCAGATCGGGGAAGGTATGTGCGATGTAATGTCGGATCAGGTCAAGCGCCTTGCGCGACGGACCTTTTTCAATGCTGCCCAGTTCGACCGTACCGGCACAACGCAGGCCGTCGTTCATCGGGGTGACCCCGAATTTTCCGGTTGTGACCATCATCGGATTTCGGGGCATCTGCGACGGATTCTGGAGATGCAAATGATGCCCGCGCTCAGCCTCAAGCGGCACATTCAATCCCAGCTTCCGCATCAGGGGTTTTGACCAGATGCCCGCCGCCAACACTGCCTGATCGCAGGTCAGGCTGCCTTGATCGGTTTCAATGCTGGTGATGCGGCCATCGGTCAGGGTCAGGTCCGTGACCTCGGCCTGTCGGAGCGTGCCGCCCTCTTCGATCAAAACCTGCGCCAGCGCTTTTAGATATCCGCCGGGATTCAGGACATGACCATGATCCTTGGTTACGGCAAGACATTGGATACGGCGACCAAGGATCGGTTCAGCCTCTTGCACCGCCGGCCCTTCGATCAGTTCGGGTGCCATGCCCGCGTCGCTGCGGTATTTCCAGCCATAGCTGTCGGCATCGAAAGCGGCGCGAGTTTCATAGGCATAGCTGAAATCGCTGAGCGCCACGAATTCCGCGGCGCTGGTGCCACGGGTCAGGGCCTGATGTTGCGCCACACTGTCGGTCAGGATGGGGATCAACCCTTCGATCATGCGGCGGGCACCATCCTCGTTGGCATGGGATAGGAACCTGATCAGCCAGGGCAGCATCTTCGGCAGGTAGCTCCATTGCATGAAAAGCGGCGATTTCGGGTTGGCCAGATACTTGAGCCCGGTTTTCATCAGCCCGGGTGTGTTGACCGGAATGATCGCCCATTGCGCCAACAGGCCGGCATTCCCGAAAGACGCGCCTGCGCCGGGCCCGTCCTTGTCCAGCAGCGTCACATCATGGCCCGCGCGCCGCAACCAGATTGCAGTTGACACACCGTTGATCCCGGCACCGATGACGATGATTTTCTGTGGTTCAGACATGGGGCATGCCTTTGCAAGGTGGCCGGTTTGGCGCCACCTAACCGCAGGCAGATTGCAGGCGCAAGAGGGGTAAGTTGCGCGGCTAAGGGTCGCGGGCTGACTTTTTTCATATACGCCTAGAAATTAGTATTTAAGATACCAAATCAAATAATGATGGATGGATTGCGATGCGCCTTACCTCTTTCACGGATATCGGATTTCGCGCGTTGATGCGGCTGGCCAGCGCGCCGGAGCGGGCCTTTTCCACCGCCGAGATTGCCGACGAGTTCAAATTGTCACGTCACCATCTGGCGAAATCAATCGCCGTTTTGGCCAATGCGGGGATGGTCGAAAGCCGCAGAGGTGGAGGCGGCGGCGTTCAACTGGGCCGTCCCGCGGATCAGATTAGACTGGGCGACATCGTGCGAATTCTGGAAGAGGGTCAACCGCTGGTGGAGTGTTTCAGTTCGGGCGATGGTTGCACGATCACGCCGGTCTGCTGCCTGAAACACTATCTGGGTGACGCCGAACAGGCCTTTCTGGCGGCACTGGATCAGCACACGCTGGCCGATTGCACGCTGACCCCGTTGGAGGCTGCGCGATGAAGCTGGAAGTCGCTGGTGATCGTGTCATAATTGACGCTTTTGATCTGGCGCCACTGATAGGTTGCGAACCCTCCGAAGTGCCTGGCCTGATGCGGGCAGGAAAGATCACCAGTGTCTCTGAGAAGGGTGAAGGTGAGGATGCCGGGCGGTTCCGGGTCACGTTCCGTTTCCAGACAACGCGGGTGCGGTTTACCTGCGCCCAGGATGGCACAGTCCTGTCGCAGATCAGAACAAAGGGTGCCGAAGATGGCCAGTAGTTCGGCCCAGCAGATGCGCGACTGGACCGGTCCCGCCGTTTTGTCCTTCGGGTTTCGGCCCTTCTTTTTCCTTGGGTCACTTTGGGCTGCGCTGGCGATGGTCCTGTGGGTTGGGATGCTGGCGGGCGGCATAAGCTTGCCGATGGCATTCGATCCGGTGGATTGGCACGCGCATGCTTTCATCATCGGTTATCTGGGCGCCATCGTGTCGGGCTTTTTACTGACAGCGGTGCCCAACTGGACCGGACGGCTGCCGGTCGTGGGTTGGCGGCTGGGGTTACTGGCTGCGCTTTGGATCATCGGGCGCGGCGCGATGATGACCTCGGTCCATCTGCCGCCGGTAGTGGTCGCACTATTGGATATGTCCTTTCTGATTGCGCTGGCCGCGATGCTGACGCGTGAGATCGTGGCGGGTAAGAACTGGCGCAACCTTATCGTGTTGGTGATGCTGTTGGCGCTGATAACGGGCGGCTTGCTTTTTCACTGGCAGGCCGCACAGGGAGAGGTCGCCGCGCGCGCCGCCGGATTCCGGGTGATGCTGGGCGCGGCGGTCATGATGATCAGCGTCATTGGCGGGCGGATCATCCCGTCCTTCACCCGCAATTGGCTGGCCGGGCAGGGCAGTACTGCGCGTCCGGTGCCGCCGATGGCGCGGTTCGACAAGGCAACGCTTGTCCTGACGCTGCTGGCGATTTTGCTTTGGGTTTTTGCACCCCGGACCGATCCGACTGGCATTGCGTTGATTCTGGCCGGGTTGGTGCAGGCCCTACGGCTTTCGCGCTGGTGCGGTCACCATTGCCTGTCCGAGCCGCTGGTTTGGGTGCTGCACGCAGGATATGTCTTTATCCCAGTGGGCGCATTGGCATTGGGCGTCGGGATTCTGGGGCATGGCACGTTTGATCCGGCGGCGGGGCAGCACCTGTGGATGGCCGGCGCCATCGGGCTGATGACACTGGCGGTAATGACAAGGGCGACTTTGGGCCATACCGGTCGTGATCTGACCGCCGGGAGCGCGACGACCATGATCTATCTGGCGCTTATCGCTGCGGTTCTTGTGCGGCTTCTGGCGGGCTTCATGCCATCTTCGGCCGATGTGCTTTATGCGCTTTCTGGCGGGTCTTGGTGCCTTGCTTTTATAGGCTTTGCCGTGATCTATGGACCACTTTTGCTGCGCCCTCGACCCACACGTTAGCAACCTATTCTTGTGAGACCCTATTTTGCTTTCGCATGGCCTGTGCAAGACTGGCAGGTGGGGGCGCTATTCACAATCAAATCAGTTGCGCTTGGCCTGCGAAGGTTATATTGACTCACCAGTCAATAAAAACATCAGGGAGATATAATGATGAAAACAACGACTTTAGGCGTGGCCTTTGCTTGTGTAGCGGGTGTCGCCGGTGCCGCTGAAATGGGTGCCGTGGATGAGCCGATCAAGCTGGCGGTCAATGAATGGACCGGTCAGCATGTCAGCACTCATATCGCCGGTGAGATGCTGAAAGCGGCGGGCTATAACGTGGAATATGTGACCGCCGGTTACATGAACATGTATCAGGCGATGGCTGATGGCGAAATCCACGGTGCGATGGAAATCTGGTCGTCGAACGTATCAGACGAATATGCCAAGCAGGTCGAGGCCGGTGGCGTGACCGAGCTGGGCGATCTGGGGCTGGATGCCAAGGAAGGCATCGCCTATCCCGCCCATGTGGCCGAGATATGCCCAGGCCTGCCCGCCTGGGAAGCGCTGAAGGAATGCGCACAGAATTTCGCCACCGCTGAAACCCTGCCTGCGGGCCGTCTGGTGGATTATCCCGCCGATTGGGGCACGCCGGGGGCCGACCGGATGACGGGGCTGGACCTGCCGTTCAAGGCCGTACCAGCGGGATCCGAGGGCGCGCTGATCGCGGAGTTGCGCGCGTCGACGGACAAGAAATCACCACTGCTCATTACCTTCTGGCAGCCGCATTGGGCGATGTCGGCCTATGATGTGCAATTCGTTGATCTGCCGGTGGGCGAAGCCGCCTGTTTCGAAGATCCGGCCTGGGGTCCAAATCCCAACGCAGTCAATGATTGCGATTTCGCCCCGTCGCGGATTTTCAAAGCGTCCTGGTCCGGTATGGCCGACAAATGGCCCGCCGCTGCTGAAATACTGACCAACTACCAGCTTTCAGTCGAAGATCAGCAGCCATTGATGGGTCAGATCGACGTTGACGGACAATCGGTGGAAGAGGCCGTCGCCGCCTGGATGGCCGCGAACGAAGCGACCTGGAAACCCGTCGTCGACGCGGCCACCAACTAAGCAACGGGCGCCAGAAATGACCGACCAGACAGGCTCGACCGAGCCCGCCATCAGCTGCCGGAATGTCTGGCAGGTCTTTGGCCCCAATGCGAAACAAAAACTGGCCGATGTGTTGGCCAGCACGGGCGGCGACAGTGATGCCGCCGCCCATGCCTTGCGCGATCAGGGGCTGATCCCCGCCGTGCAGGATGCGACATTCGATGTCCACCCTGGCGAACTTTTCGTGATCATGGGGCTGTCCGGGTCAGGCAAATCCACCATCGTGCGCTGTATTTCGCAGCTGTTGCAGGCCACAGGTGGCGAGATCCTGATTGAGGGGGAAAACCTGGTCGATGCCTCGAAGGCGCGGCTGATCGAACTCAGACGCCGCAAGCTAGGCATGGTGTTCCAGCATTTCGGCCTGTTCCCGCACATGACTGTGACCGAAAACGTGGCATTTCCGCTGAAAATGCAGGGACAGGGCAAGACCGAGCGCATCAAGCGGGCGCTGGAGGTGATCGAACTTGTCGGTCTCAAAGGTCGCGAAAACAGTTTCCCGCGTGAGATGTCCGGCGGGCAGAGACAGCGGGTCGGGATCGCGCGGTCGCTGGCCGTGAACCCTGATATCTGGTTCCTGGACGAGCCGTTTTCGGCGCTTGATCCACTCATTCGTCGTCAGTTGCAGGACGAGTTCATCAACATTCAGGCGACCCTGCGGAAATCCATTGTCTTCATCACCCATGACATTGCCGAGGCGCTGAAGATCGCCGACCGGATCGCGATCATGCGTGATGGCAAGATCGTTCAGATCGGCACGCCCACCGAAATCGTGTTGAAGCCGGTGGATGATTACGTACGCGAGTTTTCTAAAGATGTGGTCAAGGGTCGCCATGCCAAGGTGGCGTCGGTGATGAAATCGGCCGAGGGCGAAACGCCAAGTGGTCCGGGCCTCAGGCAGGACATGACGCTTGAGGCCGCGCTTGCAGCCTGCATCTCACATTATGATCCGGTGCCGGTCCTGTGCAGCGATGGCAAGATGGTGGGCGTTGTCGATCCCGCCGATCTGGCGGCGGCACTGCAGGCGGAAGAGACATGATGGCCGACAGCGATCTGGCCGCTAATCGTGGCGGGATCGCGCTCAGCACCGGTGTGCTTGCGGCGCTGATCACCTTGTTGACCGGGGCGATCTGCATCGCGCTGACGCCGGTGGCGCCCTGGTTGGTCAAATTCCCCGATGCCTGGTCATTGCCTGCGGCCGAGTGGATCGGTATCTCGCTCACCTGGTTTCTAGAGTTGATCAAACCGGCAATGCGGTTGGCCTCCGCTGTGCTGGCCTATCCGATGGATTGGGCCAATATGTTGTTTACCGGGATGCCCTGGCCTTTGCTTATCGGGTTGGTCACAGCGCTGGGCTGGTATATCGGCGGACTGCCGATGGCGGCTTTGGGCCTTGTCGGGTTGGGGTTTGTGCTGGCGACGGGATATTGGCTGGAAGGCATGGCCACGTTGGCCCTGGTGGCGGTGTCCGTCCCATTGGCGTTGGTCATGGGCGGGGCTATCGGCATTCTGGCCAATGAATTCCCGCGCTTCAAGAACGCAATCCAGACCGTTCTGGACGTGATGCAGACGGTGCCGACCTTTGCCTATCTGACGCCGCTTCTCTTCCTCTTTGGCTTCGGCCCGGTGGTGGGTCTGATCGCCAGTGCGATCTATGCTGCCCCGCCCATGGCACGCAACCTGATCCTCGGGCTGGAACGGGTGGAAAGCGATATTAAAGAGGCCGCCGTGATGTCGGGCGGCACCAGGTTACAACAGCTGTTTCTGATCGAAATCCCCTCGGCCAAGACGCAGATCATGGTCGGTGTGAACCAATGCCTGATGGCGGCGCTGAGCATGGTCATCATCGCAGCCGTGATCGGGGGGTTCAAGGATATCGGATGGGAAGTGCTGCTGACCATGCGAAAGGCCTATTTCGGCCCCAGCCTTATGGCGGGCATGGTGATCGTGATCTTCGCGATGATCATCGACCGGTATAGCAGCAAACTTGCGTCTGACCGGATACGCCACAGCCTGCGCGTGGCGGTGGCCATCGCAATGATGGGCGTGATCGTGGCCGTAGCCTCGTGGCGGTCGCTGCCGGATCCGTCGGGGATCACGCTTCTGGAACCGGTCTCGGACTGGCTGGATGCGGGCTTGACAGGTTTCCTGCGGGAAAACGGGGCCGGGCTGGACGGGCTCAAGAACGGGGCGATGTTTTACGGCCTCCTACCGCTGAAAATCGGTCTGGATGGCGCCGTGCTTCCCTTCACCTGGGGTTTTACCTGGACAAGCGGCATGAGCATCGCACTGTTTGCCGTTGCTGCCGCTGCGGGCCTTGTTCTGGCCCTACGCGGGCGCGCCACATTGGGCATCGTTCTGGTCATTTTGGTGGGCATCATCGAGACCGGCCTCGCAGAGTTGCCATGGCCCTTCGTGCTGGTCGGCGCGGGCGCTATCGGCTGGGTATCGGGCGGTCGCAAGCTGGCCATCTTTGCTTTGGTGATGCTGGCGCTGGTGCTGTTCAGTGGCTTGTGGGAACGCGCGTTGCTGTCGCTTTACATGTCCGGGGCTGCGGTCTTTACCTGCGCGGTCGTGGGCGGCGCCATTGGCCTGCTCTGTGCGGTCAGTCCGCTGGCCTGGCGTTTCGTGCTGCCGATCTGCGATATGCTGCAAACCATCCCGCTTTTTGTCTTTCTGATCCCGGTTCTGATGTTCTTTCAGATCGGTGAATTTTCGGCCTATTTGGCGATTTGCCTCTATGCCATTGTGCCAATGATCCGATACACGCGCCACGGGTTGATCAACACGCCCGAGGAACTGATTGAGGCGGCGATCTCCTCTGGCGCGACCGAGTGGCAGACGATGGTCGAGATACGCGCGCCCTATGCTGCACCCACGATCCTGCTGGGCCTTAACCAGACCATCCTCTACGCCTTTGCCATGCTGGTGATTGCGGCGCTGATCGGTACGACTGGTCTGGGCCAGTCGATCTATGGCGCGCTGGCGCAGGCCGATGTGGGGCTTGGCATTGCGTCGGGCGCGGCGATGGCAATCCTTGCCCTTGTCGCCGACCGTCTGGTGCAGGGTTTCGCCGAGGAGCGCAGGCAGGCGTTGGGGCTATGACAACCCTGGCTGAAAAGCCAATGACGCCCGTTATCCTTGCCTTTTTGGCCGCCGCCTTATGGGGAATCTGGTGGATCCCGATCCGGTATCTGGAAACGCTGGGTATGGATGGCGCCTGGGGCAGCGTGGCGATGAATGTGGGTGCGACCATCTTTGCAGTGCTCTGGATTGCTGTGATGCGTGTGCCGTTCCGCTTGGGCGTTAGCGGTATTCTTGGCGCAGCGCTGGTGGGGGTGGCGGTCTCGACCTATTCGGTCGCCATCACGATGTCTGATGTGGTGCGGGTCATCCTGTTGTTCTACCTCGCGCCCGGTTGGGGCAAGATCATCGAATGGGCCTTTATGGGGCGCGGCTGGCACTGGACCTCGACGCTGACCATTGCGGCTTCGCTCTTGGGCGCGTGGCTGGTGCTGGGGGGTGACCTGACGCTTGCGGGTTTTGGTGCCGGGGACCTGCTGGCGGTGCTGTCAGGCATGGCCTGGGCAGGGGGTGCGGCGCTGATTTTTACAGGGTCTCGCGTAAGCCCTTCGGCACTGACGCTGGTCACCTGCCTAAGTGCCACATTGATCGGCCTGGGATTTATCCTGCTGGGGCAAGGCACGGTATTTTCCGGCAGTGCAAGCGTGTTGGGCAGCGGGATGGGGGCCTTGTCGGGTGTGGTCTATGTCTTGCCGATCATGGTGCTGACACTCTGGAGCGCACAACGTCTGCCTCCAGCCACGATTTCGTTTCTGTTGACGGCGGAAATTCTGTCAGGCGTGTTATCGGGTGTCTTGTTTCTGGACGAACCTTTTGGCGCAATGCAAGCGGGCGGCGCAGCCCTGATCCTGTTTGCCGCGACGGCGGAAGTTTTTAAAGGGTTGGGGGCAAAAGCGGGTTAGGCACAGCAGCGCTACCTTTCTGCATGGTCAACTCAGCGGCTTCGAAAGAGCACAGGTGAAAAGTGATTGATAGAACTTCCAACAGAAATCAGCGCCCCGCCTTTCCTGCGCCGCATGGCGTCGCATCAGTCCTTGGTTTCGGGCAACAAAGCTATGGTTGCCAGGGGCTGAAAAGACGACAATTGACCTAGAACCGGTCCAGCAACCGTTTGAGGTAGTCAAGCTCTATATCCGGGCGCTCACCATCGCCCGAGCGGCGGCGGATTTCGTCCAGAAGCTCGCGGGCACGGCGATAAACATCTTCGCCCTGCAAAAGGTTGTCCGCAGTATTTCCGTTGCCGCCCTGGCCCGGTTCACGGCCCAGAGGATCTGATCCCTGCTGGCCCAGTTGGCTGAACGCCTCACCCTGGCCCGGCTGGCTTTGCTGTTCTGCCAGCGCTTCGCCCATGTTGCGCATACCATCGCGCAGGGCTTCCATCGCCTCGGATTGGCGGTCAATCGCCTCGGCCAGATCCTGACCGCGCAGGGCGTTTTCGGCGCCGCGCATGGCGTCATCAGCACGTTCCAGTGACTCGCGCGCCGCTTCACCAGCCTCCCCGCCCATGCCGGGCAGGTTACCGCGCTGGCGCTCCAATTCGCGGCGCAATGCCTCTTGCCGCTCAGCCAATGATCCCGGATGGCCCTCACCGGGTGCGCCGTTCTGGCCCTGCTGGGTACCCATCCCTTCGCCCTGACCGTTCTGGCCCTCGTGGCTCTGGCCCTGGCCCTGACCGCCATTGCGGCCCTCATTGCCTTCCGATTCCCCAGCTTGCGCGCCGGGGTTGAACTGTTCCTGCAAGTCGCGGAAAGCCTGGTCCGATAGACCTTGCTGCTGCCGCAGCGTATCTGCGAGCCCCTCCATCGCCTCCTGACCGGGGGATGAGCCGCTGCCCCCCTCGGTTACCTGCATGTTTTCCATCATCTCCTGGAATTCTTCCAGTGCCTGCTGTGCCTCGGCAAAGCGACCCTGTTCCATCAATTCCTGGATGCGGTCCATCATGTCCTGAAGGTCCTGCTGGGACATTTCCATCATGTCCTGCGGGGTCTGACCGCGCTGATCGGTGTTATTCTCACGCTGCGCCTGCTGGGACTTCTGCCGCAGATAATCCTGCGTCGCATCACGCATTTCCTGCATCAGACGGGCGATTTCCTCGTCCGTGGCGCCGTTTTTCATCGCTTCGTTCAGACGTTCCTGCGCCGCGCGCATCCGCTCCAGCGCGTCGTCGATATCGCCATCTTCCAGCAATACCGCAAGATCCCAAAGCGCTAGTGCGATCCCGTCGCGGGCCTCATCCGTCAGGCTGGCATTCCCGACCATTTTGTCAAGATCGCGCAGGATCACCCGCATTTTCAGATACGAGCTTTCCTTGCGGAAAAGGCCGGGTTCGGGCGCATAAGAGATTGCCTTGAGGATTTGCACAACACGTGGGCCATTGCCCTTGGACCAAAGAATGTCGCGCCGCTGTTCGATCAGCGCTGCCGCCAGCGGGTCAAAGAAACGCCGCGCGGGCAGATCAAGCTGAATGATCTCGCTTTGGCCGGTCTGATCCTTGGCATCGACTACCTCCATCTGCATGGTCACCGGCAGGTGCGCCCAAGGATGGTCCGACAGGTTTTCAATCAGGGTTTCCGAGAATATCGCCCGGTCTCCGGCGATGGGCATCGGCAGGTCCAGCACGATGGGGTCGCGCTGTTCCGGGTCGATGCGCAACCCGTAGTCGCGCGCCACCTGCGTCAGATCAAGGGTGAAACGCGCCGTGCCGCTTACCACGCCATGATCGTCGATCGCGCGGAAAGGCTGGTTCATCTGCCCATCGAAATTGGTGCGGGCGCCTTCCGGCATCAATTCGATCCGGGGCGGCACGTCGCGCACCGCTGAAACCTTCCAGCTGCGCCCGCCGGGGCCGTCAATGGCCAGTTCGCCATCCTGCAGGATCTCGAAACTCTGACTGGGATCTGTAGCGGCACCCAGGCCGTCCGTGCGCTGCGACACGGTTTCCGATACGGTCAGCGCGCCCACCTCGCCATATAGCCGGATGGTGATACGGCTGCCTTCGGGGGCAGTGATGCGGGTGTCAATGTCATTCAGATAAAGGCTGGGCAGGCCAGTATAGGTAGGCGGTTCAACCCACCCCTCCCATGCGGGCCCCGAGGCCAGCGCGGCACTGGTGCCGGGGCCCAGTTGCCCCACGCTGCCCACGCGCCAGATCGACCCGAATAGCAGGGCCACCACCAGCCCCAAAAGGGCCACATAGCGCAGCCCGAACGGGTCACGGCGCGACAATTTCAGGTCTGGCTCGACCGCTTTGGCCTGCGCGGCCCGGTCGGCCATACGTTTCTGGTGCGCCTGCCACAATGCCTCGGATGCGGGATCGCCGCTGCCGATGGCCTGTTCGTCTGCCAGTGCGGCCAGCGGGTGACCGGGCAGGGCGGCATCAATCCGCGCCACCGCCTCGGCCCGGCGAGGCCAGCGGAACCGGCGGATGCCGTGCACTGCCGCTGTAATCAGCGCCAGAACTGCCAGAACCATCACGCTCCAGAGGATTTCAAAGGAAAAGACCTCGTGCAGGCCCATCATCAGCGCGGCCGCTAGCGTTGCGACCAGCGTCCAGAGTGGCCAGAACGCACGCACAACGCGTTCGGCAATCAGCCCCGCCCAGGTCAGGGTCAGGGGCTTGCGCAGCCGGTGTAAAACCGGTGTCAGGGGGCTATTCTGGCGTGCCATCTACCGTACCATATGGGGGTGCGACACAAGCATTGCATCACAACCATTCAGGAATGGTATCGCGATTTATCATTTCGTCAAAGCTTGGACGTGCCCGAATGACGGCGAATTGATGCCCATGCACCAGAATTTCGGGGATCAGGGGCCGGGTATTATATTCGCTCGACATCACCGCGCCATAAGCCCCGGCACTGCGAAACGCGACCAGATCGCCTGTTTTTACAGGTGGCATCATGCGTCCCTTGGCAAAGGTATCGCCGCTCTCGCAGACAGGACCGACGATGTCATAGGGCGTTTGTTCCACACCCGCATCAGGCTCAGTCACCGGAATAATATCGTGATAGGCCTCGTACATTGCCGGGCGGATCAGGTCGTTCATCGCGCCATCAAGGATCAGAAATTCGCGGTCTTCACCGGATTTCACGTAGATCACGCGGGATACCATCAAACCGGCATTGCCCGCCACCAGACGGCCCGGTTCGATCTCGATTTCGCACCCCAGATGGCCCAGCGTGTCCTTGATCAGTGCGCCGTATTCGGTGGGTAGCGGCGGGGCCTCGTTCGAGCGGGTATAGGGAATGCCCAGGCCCCCGCCCAGATCAAGGCGCTGGATGTCGTGGCCATCCGCACGCAATTGCTCGGCCAATTCACCGACCTTCTCATAGGCCAGACGGAACGGCGCCAGCTCGGTCAGCTGACTGCCGATATGGACGTCGATGCCGATCACCTTCAGCCCCGGCAGGCTGGCGGCCAGGGCATAGACCTCGCGGGCGCGGCTGATCGGGATGCCGAACTTGTTTTCGGACTTGCCGGTGGCGATCTTGGCATGGGTCTTGGCGTCAACGTCGGGGTTCACGCGCACGGTAATGGGGGCAACGGTGCCCAGTTCCAGCGCCACTGCGTTCAGGACCGCCATTTCCGGCTCGCTTTCGACATTGAACTGGCGGATGCCCCCGCTTAGCGCCCGGCGCATTTCGTCACGGGTCTTGCCGACACCGGAAAAGACGATCCTGTCACCGGGCACGCCTGCCGCAACCGCACGGGCATATTCCCCGCCCGAGACCACATCCATGCCCGCCCCAAGACCTGCAAGCGTTTTCAGAATGGCCTGATTGCTGGCAGCTTTCATCGCGTAGCAGACCAGATGCGGCATGCCTTCCAACGCCTCGTCAAACAGGCGGAAATGGCGAGCCAGCGTGGCGGTGGAATAGACGTAGAAGGGCGTGCCGACCTGCGCTGCGATCTCGGCCACAGGGACATCTTCGGCAAAAAGCGCGCCATCGCGGTAAAGAAAATGATCCATGACTGGCGCCCCCCGGAAATATCTGCGCCCGCGTCATATCAGAGCTTGCAGTTATTGCAATCGCACTCTGTTAGTGGCAAGGCCCTGTTTCTTCTTGGCAAAAATACTCGAATTCCCGGCGTCAGAGGCCCAGGCCAACCCCGACATTCCAGTTGCCCCGTCCGGCAGAGGCATGCGTTCTGACGTGGGTGCCGCTGCTGCCCACACCGACAGTTGTCGACAGCGATGGGCGAATGGGTTCGCCGTCCGCGCCACAGGCCGTCAACGCGCCAAACGTCATCAGAAAGACTACTACTCTCATACCAACACCTCTTTCCAGCGGTTCACCTGTGCCCGCACCTGCGCCGGGGCCGTCCCGCCATAGCTTACCCGGGATGCCACCGAATTATGCACGCCCAGTACGTCGAATATATCAGCGGTGATCGCCGAATGCACGGATTGCATCTGTTCCAGCGTCAACTGTGGCAAATCCACATCCTGCTGTTCCGCCAGTGCAACAAGGCTTCCGGTCACATGATGCGCGTCGCGAAACGGCATGTCCAGCACCCGAACAAGCCAGTCGGCCAGATCGGTCGCGGTGGAAAATCCGCTGCCCGCTGCCGCCTCAAGGTTGTCGCGGTTGGCAGTCATGTCGCGCACCATGCCTTCCATCGCGGCCAGCGCCAGCATCAGGTTGTCGGCAGCATCAAAGACCTGTTCCTTGTCTTCCTGCATGTCCTTGGAATAGGCCAGTGGCAGCCCCTTCATCACCGTCATCAGCGCCACGTTGGCCCCGAAAATCCGCCCGATCTTGGCACGGATCAGTTCCGCCGCGTCGGGGTTCTTCTTCTGCGGCATGATCGACGAGCCGGTCGAGAACCGATCGCTGAGCGACACGAACCGGAACTGCGCCGAGGACCAGATCACCAGCTCTTCGGCTATGCGCGAAAGATGCATCGCGCAGATGCTGGCCGCCGCCAGGAATTCCAGCGCGAAATCGCGGTCGCTGACCGCATCCAGCGAATTGGCCGCAGGCCGGTCAAAGCCCAGGTCGCGCGCCGTCATCTCGCGGTCAATCGGAAAGGACGTGCCGGCCAGCGCCGCCGCCCCCAGGGGGCATTCGTTCATCCGCGTGCGGGCATCGCGGATACGGCTCAGGTCACGGCCGAACATTTCGACATAGGCCATCATGTGATGACCCCAGGTGACGGGCTGGGCAGTTTGCAGATGGGTAAAACCGGGCATCACCCAATCGGCCCCGGCCTCGGCCTGCGTCAGCAGCGCCCGCATCAGTGCCTGCAATGCGCTGTCCACTGCATCCAGTTGATCGCGTACCCACAGCTTGAAATCCGTCGCCACCTGATCGTTGCGCGACCGGCCCGTATGCAGCCGCCCCGCCGGTTCGCCGATCAGATCCTTCAGGCGCGCTTCGACATTCATGTGAATATCTTCCAGCGCGGTCGAAAACTGAAACGTTCCGCCCTCGATCTCTGACAAGACCGTGAGCAGCCCTTCCCTCATCGCATCCGCATCACTATCACTTACGATACCCGTGGCCGCCAACATCGCGGCATGGGCCCTTGAGCCGGCGATATCCTGTGCCGCCATCCGCTGATCGAACCCGATCGAGGCGTTGATCGCCTCCATGATCGCGTCCGGCCCGGCGGCAAAGCGGCCGCCCCACATCTGGTTCGAGGTCTTGTTGGTCATGTCCTGCCCTTCGGAGGGAAAATGAAAATTCTGGCGTCGCTCGTCCTTTATATGGCCCTCGCGCTTGGTGCAAATGGCGCCTTGGCCGATATGTCCGAAATCATCGCGCTGCGCGACGGTGACATGAAAAAGCTGAACCTGCATTCCGAACCGCGCCAGGTCAGTGATAAGAGCTTCGAACATGAAGATGGCCGCGAGGTGACGCTGGCGGATTTCAAGGGCAAGCTGGTGCTTTTGAACTTCTGGGCCACCTGGTGCGGGCCTTGCCGCGAAGAAATGCCGATGCTGGCGCAGTTGCAGACAGAACTGGGCGGCGATCAGTTCGAGGTGCTGACCTTGGCCAGTGGCCACAATCCACCCCCGGCGATGAAGAAGTTCTTTGAAAAGATCGAAGTCGATAACCTGCCGCTGCACCGCGACCCGCTACAGGCAGTGGCGCGTGACATGGCTGTTTTCGGCCTGCCCAATTCGGTCATCCTGAATGCAGAGGGCCAGGAAATCGCCCGTCTCCAGGGTGAGGCTGACTGGAGCTCTGACAGCGCGCTGGCCATCCTGCGAGCGCTGATCGAATTGCCCGAGGGAAGTTGAGACAGGTGCAATCTGGCGCAAAAAATGGCCGAGCGCTGCCCGGCGTCGCTCGGCGCGTTGGCTCCGGAAGGCTCAGTAAGCCAGGAACGCAGGTCAGATATTTTTTCTGAACAGCCTATGTAGCGCCGCATGTACAAACTCAAGCCAGGTATCAAGCAAGACCCGGAGCGACGCTGGGCGTTACCCGATCGCGTGTTTTTTGGACACGGGGCATGCCACATACTCGCGGGGGTCTACCTGAAAGACCCGCCGCAGCAGGAATTTTACGCCGAACGCTTAATTCCCAAGGGTGAATTTCCGGGCAACCATATTTTTGTCACCAACGGCATTCTCGCTTTCGACTACCACGGCTATTCATCCCGTGTCGCGTTGCTCACTCACCATGTGAAATCATGGCGCAGGCAGTGCGGCGACAAATGGGAGTATTCACTGGAACGGGTGAATTTCGACTTGCTCGACCAGATCGAGTTGAACAGACGAAAAATGTTGGGGCCTGAACAATATTTCAAAGATCCCGTGCCTCGCGCCCGGGCTTTCATTCGGAAGGTTGATCACGAAAAATCAGCTACGACAGTATTGCGGGACTTCTGTTGAACCATGACTGTTTCAGGCCCGGAGTGGCCAGGCAGGTTATTTTTTTACATATACGGCACCGCTTACGGGCATGCCTGCTGCCCATTGAAACGCCTCCAGATATTTCGGATGTTCCGTTCCCATCCACCTGTCCCACCAGGTGAAATAAAGGCCGTAATTATACCCTGCCTGCGCATGGTGCAGATCGTGATGGGTCACGGTTGTCATCCAGTCGAAAAGCGGTTTGCCCCGGGCCGAGCCCGGAAACACTTCGACCCCGCAATGGCCCACCGCGTTGCGCAGCATCATGTGGCTGGTGAAGATCAAGATTGCCGCCGGGTGCATCGGCACAACTGCCAGAAAGAGTGGCAGAAAGATTGCATGAACCAGCGCCTCGGACATATCAAAGGCATAAGACGTGAACGCGGTCGGGTTGTGCGATTGGTGATGCAGCAGATGCATGCGTCGCAACGCCCGCATCCGGTGCATCAGCCAATGTGCCCAGTAAAACCACGCATCATGGGCAAGGATGATCAGCGCGGCACTGGCCCAGAACCATCCCCAGCCATAGGTCTCAATGCGGTCGTAAACCGGCAGTATGCCGGTCGCCGCCAGCAGGCAGATCGCAAGACCGACAGAGGCAAAGATTACAACCGTGCGCAGGCTGACGATGATCTCACGCCGGATTTGCGGCCAGCCGGGCATCTCACTACGGATCTTGCGCGCTGCCAGCCAAGGCGCCAGCAGCACGTTCACCACCAGATAGACGCCGCCCGCGCCGATCACATAGCGAAAGAAATCATGCGCAAGACTACCCATGATCAGGTTTGAATAACCAAGCTCGGGCATCTAGCCGGGTACCACATCGCGGGTAACCGTGTCTGGGGCAGGGGCCGTGTCACCCGCGGGCCAGCCCGATGGCATGCTGGGCGTACCCACCACAAAAGCCTGCGCGGCACCGGAAACCCCAAGCACGAGGCTGAGAAGGCTGAATTTCAGAATACGTGTCATGTCCCATCACTCCTTTGTCGGGATGTCATGACAGGCAGCATGGCCGCTTGGCGCAAGCAGCTCTCGTTCATTCCGAAATCGACGAGGGTTTTATGGAATCGAGGTTGATTTTCAGGAATCAACCAGTTCCGTGGACTGGGCACCACGCCGGTAATCGCGCGGGCTGGTGCCGGTCTGGGCGCGGAACGCCTTGTTGAACGGCCCCAGGGACGCAAAGCCGCAATCATAAGCGATCTCGAGGATGGTTTTTTGTGCTTTTTCGGGGGCGCTCAGCTCGGCCCGCGCGGCATCGACCCGGAAACTGTTGATGAAAGACGGAAAGTTGCGAAAGCCCAGTTCGCGGTTGATCACCACCCGCAGGCGATGCTCGGGCACGTCCAGTTCTTCCGCCAGCGCACCGATGGTCAGCCCCTCGCGCCGCCAGAATTCTGCGCCAATGGCGGCGTTGAGCTTGGCCAAAGTTTGCGTGTCCGGTAGCGCGCCGTTCTTGACTGTTTTCCGGCCCGGCGCTGCCTCGCTATCCCAGAGCCCGCGATCGGGCCTTAAAGACCACAGCGCGAATCCGGCACAGAGACCGAAGAAGGCCGCCGATTGGCCCAGCCGTGCCAGATCGGGCACATCGGTGGGGGCCACGAACATTTCGGTGACGATGATGATCACGCCAAGGATCACCATCGCGGTCATGAAAACCGGGCGGAACTGGCGGCGTTTTTCCACCAGATCATCCCCGGCCGATGTCAGCACCGCCCATAAAAGCGCCAGATGCAGCACCAGCGCCATCGCGCGGCAGATCAGCCCCAGGCTGGGGTAGATGGCCGAGGCCAGGCTGGCCAGGGCCGTGGCCCCCGCAAACAGGTACCACGGCCAATGCTGGCCGGGCGCGTCCAGAAAGATATCCAGGACCAGCCAAGTGAATGTCAGGCTCATCATGATCGCGCCGAAGACGCCGATGCTGAACACGACCGGCGGCAACTGGTCATGAAAGGTCGACGATACCAGCAGGTAACCGATGATGCTTACCCCCATCGCCGACACGGACCACGACTTGGCCCGCGTGCGCGGATTGCGCATCAGCACGATCGACACCAGCAATACGATCCCGATCGCATTGCCGCGAAACAACGTGTCCAGAATGATCAGCAAGTGCCGCGCTCTCCTTGATGTTATGGGGCGATGATACCGCGCCCGCCCCGTGGATTCTCGTCAAAAATTGAAACTAGCGGGTTTTCAAGGAATCGACGCGTTTGGCCGGGTCGGTCAGACAATTTGACCGATCCCCGTTTTCGCCGCACACTTGAAAGAAAAAACAAATGAGGGACTCATATGGAAAACCTGGCCTTTACCACCGAAATGGCCGTTGTGGTCGGCGCATTGGCCTTTACCGTTTTCCTCTTTGTCTCTGAAATCATACGGGTCGATCTGGCCGCCATCCTGGTGCTGGTGCTGATCGGCATCCTTTCGTACATCCCCGGCCTCGATAATCTGGCGGATGTGAACCACCTCTTTGACGGTTTCGCCTCGAACGCGGTCATCTCGATCATCGCGGTGATGATCGTGGGTGCAGGCCTCGACAAGACCGGGATCATGAACAAGGTCGCCGCGCAGATCCTGAAACATGGTGGCACGACAGAAGGTCGCGTGATGCCCATCGTGTCGGGTACCGTCGGGTTCATCTCCAGCTTTTTGCAAAACGTGGGCGCGGCGGCGCTCTTTCTGCCGGTGGTCAGCCGGATTTCGGCACGCACGGGCATACCGCTATCGCGCCTGCTGATGCCAATGGGGTTCTGCGCGATCCTTGGCGGCACGATGACGATGGTGGGGTCCTCGCCGCTCATCCTGCTCAACGACCTGATTGATACCGCCAATGAAGGCCTGCCTGCGGATGCGCAGATGGAACCCTTTGGCCTTTTCTCGGTCACCCCGATCGGCGCGGCGCTTATCCTGACCGGGATTGCCTATTTCCTGCTTCTGGGGCGTTTCGTCCTGCCCGGCACCTCCAAGCTCGAGGCCTCGTCCGGGCATGGCACGTCCGAATACCTGCAACGGGTCTATGGCCTCAAGGCCGATGTGTACGAGGTGGACGTGCCCGCTGAAAGCGCGCTGGTGGGGCAGATTCTGGCGGATATCAACCTTGAAAACAACCTCTACATCATCTCGACCTTCTATCGCGGCAAGGTGTCGATGGTGCAGATACTGACCGCTGAAATCGCTGCCCCCTGCCGTCTGGCGATCATCGGTAAAGGCGTGGTGGTTGAGGCGTTCGCCAAGAAATACGGCCTGACGATCCGCCCCAGCCTCGATGTATTTGCCGAGGAATTCGCGCCCACCAATGCGGGCATCGCCGAGGTGGTGATCCCGCCCGACAGCAAGCTGATCGGCAAGTCCCCCCGCGACCTGTTGCTGCGCAAGACCTATGGGCTGAGCCTGCTGGGCATCCACCGGGGCGAGGACACGATGAGCCATGTGGAATATGGCGAGCACAAACCCACCGCCATCGGGCTGGTGCCGTTTCAGGCGGGTGACATGCTGGTGGCGCATTCGCGCTGGGACAATCTTGTGCGGATCAAGAAGGATCGGGATTTCGTCGTCGTGACGGCCGATTTCCCGCAAGAGGAACTGCGCCCGCAAAAAGTGGGTGCGGCGCTGTTTTTCTTCCTGATCTCGCTGTCGATGATCCTGTTCACCGATGTGCGCCTGTCGCTTTGCCTGCTGACCGGGGCGGTGGGCATGATGCTGACCCGCGTTCTGTCGATCGACGAGGCTTACCGCGCCGTCGGATGGAACACGGTCTTTTTGTTGGCCAGTCTCATTCCGCTGGGGCAGGCGGTACAGAATACCGGCACGGCGGAATGGATTGCCCAGCAGATCCTGGTCGCACTTGATGGCTGGCCGCTCTGGGCATTGCAGACGGGGATCGCGATCCTTGCCACGGCGTTTTCGCTGGTCATGTCCAACGTGGGGGCAACGGTGCTACTGGTGCCGCTGGCGGTGTCGATCGCCGTGGCGGCGGGCGGCGATCCGGCAATCTTTGCGCTGACCGTGGCGATCTCAACCTCGAATTCTTTCATCATCCCGACCCATCAGGTGAATGCCCTGATCATGGGCCCGGCGGGCTACAAGGTCACCGATTTCGTCCGATCCGGCGGGATCATGACAGTGCTTTTCCTGATCGTGTCGATGGTGATGCTGAACATTGTATTTTGAGGGGTCCTGGAGAGTTTGAGCCCAAACTGGACTTGATGCCGAGGGCGAGCGCGGGGGTCCGTGGGATGGTCCGGCGCTCGCCCGGCGCCTGCGGCTTGATTCCGAGCAGGGTGGCTGGAATGAGCGATTACCAAGTCCGCAAAGTGACTAACGACCGGTTTGAGCCCAAATTACCAAATTTGCGTAGCAAGCGAATGACCGCTTCAGTCGTAAGCATATTTATTTGCGGTACAAGTTTTCATGTGAGATCAGACCTTGAATAAGGTGTTAGCGCAAGTGTTGGTTGCAGACCAGTTTGATACCCCGTGAAGAAGATGGAAACACACGTCAAACTGAGTGAAGGCATAGATATAATCGCCATAATAAAAGCCCCGCCGAAGCGGAGCTGTGAGGCAAGGACGGGATTCGAGCCCGCAAGAGAACCGTTGCAAAGGGACTGCATAACCATTCCGCCACCTTGCCTTAAGAGTCAGTCTAGCACTGGCTCTTTCCATTTCAAGCAATCTTTATAGTTGACGCCACATCCTGTCGCGGTCGGCTATATAACTGTCCCAATATCTCGTGGTCACGCCGCCCGCTGCCAATACCCCTTCCACTGACGACTAATTGGTGCTGCCATCGAATTACTGACGACAATCTGCGTCAACGTGCCGTTGTCTGTCCGGCGGTTATCTTCCAGCCATGCAGCGTGGTTGGCATACTGATAAAGGTACTGTGGGCTGACGTGGTGATGCTGACCTTGAACCATGCGGCGCAGGCGGGAAAAGTAGCTTTCAACCCAGTTGGTGTTCTTGCCGTGGTCGCTGTAGATCTCAGAGTGGTTCACGCGGTCAACATGATAGCCCATGTGCAACTCATCCCAATGGCTGGCTTCATCCGCTGACATGGTGACAGGCGGGACACGTTCTCGTTCGCCAGCTCAACGCCTTCACCTTCGGACTTGCGCATGAAAGGCAGTGTGCGGCCCTCACGCTCACGCATGGCGACCACGACGCGGCGCTTGCCGGTCTTCTTGTATATCTGTGTCACCTTCGTCCGGCGCATGGAATGCGTGCCATATGCGGTCGCCTCTAAACCAATGGACGTAACCCAGTCCCTGACAATCCGTGCATATTGCCGTGTCGAGATGTGAAGCCGCTCGTGAAACCGCCCGGGCCATAGATACTCTGACCCAACCATCAGCGGATCTTCCATCCAGCGTTCAAGCGACATCCTTGTGCCCTCCATTATTTCGAACCGGACAGGCTTATTGGTTTTGCTCTGCAGGACGGAAGCGCGTTCTTTGATCTCGCCGGATGCCATGACATCGATAACCTTCATTTTGACCAGATCGCAGCCTCGCAACTTGCTATCGATGGCTAGATTGAACAAGGCGAGATCGCGATGGTTTTCTGCCAGCACGAGACGAACGCGGATGGCCCAAACATGTTTAGGCTTGAGCGGGCGCTTCTGGCCGACGATACGGCCCTTGATCCAGGCAGGTCTGAGCGCACGAATGGCAGGTAAGTTTGGTATCTCCATGACGGATCCTCCGATCCGCCACGCCCTCCCACAACGACAACCCGGCGTTGACAGCGAAGAATACCATGGGGTTCGAAAGATGCGGTGAAAGCCTGCTCAAAGCCCATTTTATCAGATGCTGCGGTTGGCACAAATGTCTGGAAACGTGGTTTTTGATTATGCTGTCACAGCTTTCCAGGCAGCGCAAAAAGCGTTGTCAGAGCGGCAGTCGCTAGCAATACAGCTACGAACACTAACCATTCCATTGATACAGTTTTTGAAAGATAAACCGCAGCCTGAGCGTTTCCGGAGATCAATTCGGGAACAATACGCAGTTTATTCAACACCCCCAGTCCCAATAGTCCTGCGACCAGGCACAGTTTCGCAATGATATTGAGACCATAGGCTGTGGTGAACAGGTGTGTCCAGGAGCCAACCAGCAACCACCCCAGAACGACACCTGCCGCGATCAGACTTGGGATGACTACGGTTGCAATTTGTCCGAACCGGTGACCGAGCCGGGCTGCCAACACCGTGTCGCCGGTGGTTATGGTCAATCGGTTCAAAGGAAGCAAAACGCCGATCCAAAAGGCCACCGCCAATAGGTGTGTCAGCAAGACCAGTCTTGCCCAAAGGCCAATATCGTCCGAAAGATGTCCGATTGTTATGAAGGACCAAAGTGCCGTCAGCACACCCAGTCCCGCCAAACCCCAGCCAAGCCCTCCTACCAAGAGCCCAGCTAGCACTAGACTCAACCCAATGACCCTGAGGAGAAGGGCGGTGCCGACAGACGTTTGCCACATCAAACCCAGCATATCGGGATCGGTCAAGCCAGATGCATCACCTGTCAGAGCGGCACCACGCAGGGCAAAGCTGATACCTGCTGCAGCAAGACCTAGTATTGCACAAAGCACCGCATATTTTCGCATGACGGGTAAAACAGCGGCGACTTCAGACGCGAAAACGAAGCGCACGAGTATCAGGCCCCCGCTGGTCAATACCCCAAAATACAAAAGTGTCTTGCTGACGACTGCGGCGAGCGCCCAGATATCCGGCACGGGTTACTCCACCTCGAAGCTGAAAGTGCCTTGCATAGCGTGCCCGTCCATTCCCAGCCCGCGCCACTCCACCTCATAAACGCCTGTGCCCATTGGCTGCATAGGCAACATGAACTCCGCCTCAAAACCTTTGTGATCGCCAAGATCGAAGGCTTGCGTTTCGCCATCGGAATGGCGTGCCTTGACGGCGGTCAGCCGCAGCTTGTCGGTAAAGTTCAGTTCAATCTCAACAGGCGCTTCAGTCAGCACAGAACCGTTTTCCGGGGTCGTTTTCTGCATGTCAGAATGAGCCAAGGCCACTAGAGGATTAAGCACTATAACTATGAATGCAAACAGGTATTTCATGTTCTGCCCTTCACGGATTTTGTTCATTTTTGCAAACGCGCGAGAGATAGATGCGCGTTTGCAAATTTACGCTAAACGTTCCAGCAAGGGGAATGTCAATCCTGACGTTTTTGTGCAGTGATCCGAACTTTGGCGCTCACAGCAATGTGTAGGCAGTCTTGTCGCAGGTGATGAGTTGTCGCTTGGTATGTGAGCGAAACTTGGCTAAGAATGCGACATGCGTCTTATGAGATGGCTCATCGTTCAGGCAAGTCTGCTTGTTGTTATTCTCGGTATTTCACTGAGTGGCCTTGGTATGGCACAGTCCCATACCACGATGACTTTGGATACTCCGATGATGGATCATTCGGGTCACGCAGATTTGGTTCGTGACGATCATAATATGCCCCCTGCAGATCACGGCCCGGCGCATGACGGCCATGCAAGTTGCCCGATGATAGCCTGCTGTCACATAGGCGGGATCGCAACGCCATCCGTTCCTGCAATGACCGATGTTATCACGTGTCAACATACTCTTTCGGCCGACCTTCATTTGACCAAGGCAGAACCTGAGAGCGCCAAGAAACCTCCAAAACACACCTGACCTTTTGACAAGCAGCCCCTGCGACTGATCGCTCGGGCTTTCTTTGCGCGGTCTCCCTGTGGCCGCGCGTCAAAGACAGGATGATAAAATGCGTGGAAGATACGTTGCGCTGGTAATTTTAGCCCTTGGTGCAGGCATCGCAGGTGGGGTTTGGTACGAACGGGAACGCGGCGCTATGGCGATGACCGCTGACGGTGCTGGGCCAGAAATACTCTATTGGGTGGCACCAATGGACCCCAACTTCCGCAAGGATAGTCCCGGTAAATCTCCGATGGGGATGGACTTGGTGCCGGTCTATGAGGGGGATGAACCGTCGGGCGACCCAGAGGATGTGAGCCTGAGTGCAGCTGAGATAAACACCATTGGTGTACGTACCGCCGTGGCGCGCGTGCAGGACGTGGCGCAACGGATCGAAACGGTGGGTTTTGTTGGCTACGACGAACATGGCACCAGCCATATCCATACCCGCGTAGAAGGCTGGATCGAACGGCTTGAAGTGCGCGCTGAGGGTGATCCGGTTGTACAAGGTGAGTTGCTCTTTGACCTCTACGCACCGGAAATTACCCTTGCCAGCTCTGAGCTCATCCGCGCAGTCAAGCGTAAGGATGCAGATGAGATCAACATCGCCCGATCCAAACTTCAGAATTTTGGGGTTAGTGATCGTCAGATCGCCGAAATGGCAGAGGCGTCTATACCAGAAAAGCGTGTCAGGTATTACGCCCCGCAGGATGGCGTCGTGATCGATTTGACGGCTGCGGACGGGATGTATTTGCAGCCGAACACCCGGGCGATGTCGCTGGGCGACTTGTCGTCTGTGTGGCTGCTCGTAGACGTGTTCGAACGGGATATTGGGCGGCTCTCAACAGATATGATGGCCGAAGCCAGGTTCGAGCATATTCCGAGCCGAATATTCACCGGAGAGATCGACTACATCTTCCCGGAGCTTGACGCCATGACCCGAACGCTACGGGTGCGATTACGGTTCGACAATGCCGAGGGCATCCTGAAACCCAACATGTTTGCCAATGTCGACTTGCTGCCGCGCGCGACACGTGAGGCGCTGACCGTCCCCTCCGAAGCCGTGATCCGTACTGGCCGGGCTGAACGCGTGATCCTGAAAACTGACGAAGGGACGTTCCGCCCGCGTCTTGTCACCACTGGTCTGCGGGATGGTTTCGGCGCGGAAGGCCGCACAGTCATCGAACAGGGTCTTGCCCCGGGCGATGAAGTAGTCGCCTCGGCCCAGTTCCTGATCGACAGCGAGAGTGCATTGAACGCCGGGATGCTGCGCTTCGCCCCCACAGAGGCAGAGCCGGTGGATGCCAAGGGTGTTCTGACTGCCTTTGATCCGGAAAACCGAAGTGCCACGATCCGGCATGACGCGATCCCAGCGTTGAACTGGCCCGCGCTTGAGACGGAATTTGCAATTCGCTCGGACGTTTATCTCGATGATTTGTCCTTGGGCGACGAATTAAAGTTCAAGGTGTTCCGGGGGGCCGACGGCCTGTTGGCGATCAGTGCCCTTGGTCGAGACGATGGTGTGGATGCCACCGGTGTGGGAATGGTCCATGCCATCACGCCTGATGGAAAGCTCAGTATCAGTCACGACCCAATCCCGGCGCTTGGCTGGCCCGCCATGCAAATGGACATGGACGTGGCCGGTCTGGATACCGCGGAGATTCCGTTGGACGTGAATGTGGAGTTCGACCTCGCCCAGGGAGAGGACGGGCTTTATGTTATCGTGGGTGTGCGGGCTGAGGGCGCGCCGGCGATGACGGCGAACGAGCCCGCGTCAGAAATGGAGGCGGAGACTGCTGCCCCGCCCATAGTGGTGGAGGGCGTGATCCAATCTGTCGATGCCGAGGCGCGCCAGGCGATGATCGCCCATGGTCCGATTGCCGAGATCGGAATGCCGGGCATGATGATGGTCTTCGATCTGGCCGACGATATTGACCCGGCCACGCTTCCGCTGGATCAGGACCTGTCGCTGACCTTCGCGCGTCCTGATGGGATGAAAATGATCCTGACCTCCTTCGAAACCACGGCCAAGCCCATGAAAGTCATGGGCACCGTCAACAGTGTCGACACGGATTCAGGCACCGCAAATGTCACGCACGAGCCAATCGCCGAAATTGGTATGCCGGGCATGACCATGGATTTCCCACTGGATGACACGCTCGACCCAGCCTCTCTTCCTATCGGCCAGGAAACAGGCCTTCTGCTCACGCAAGGACAAGACATGTCGCTCACCCTGCGGGGCGTGGCGGAGAGTGGATTATGATCGCCGCGCTCATCCGATGGTCAATTGCCAACCGTTTTGTCGTTGTCGTTCTGGCCTTTATGTTGGGGGCTGCGGGCCTTTGGGCGGCGCGCACCACACCCGTAGACGCCATCCCCGACCTTTCCGATGTACAGGTTATCGTCAAAACACCCTATGCCGGGCAAGCTCCGCAAGTGGTGGAGGATCAGGTGACCTATCCCATCGCCACTGCGATGCTCGCGGTTCCCGGTGCTGTGGATGTGCGTGGCTTTTCCTTCTTCGGAGACAGCTATGTCTATGTCGTGTTCGAAGACGGCACCGATCTATACTGGGCCCGTTCGCGTGTCTTGGAATACCTCGCGCAGGTGCAATCCCGACTTCCGGCAGGTGTGAACCCCGAACTGGGACCGGACGCGACCGGCGTCGGCTGGATTTACCAATATGCCCTGATCGACCGCACCGGTGGACATGATCTGTCGCAGCTCAGAGCCATTCAGGATTGGTTTCTGAAGTTCGAGTTGCAGACGATTGATGGCGTTTCCGAAGTGGCCACCATCGGCGGCATGGTCAAGCAATACCAGATCGTCGTTGACCCCAATAAGCTGCGCGCCTTCGATATCCCGCTCGCCAAACTTTTGGCGGCGATCGAGATGGCCAACCGTGAAACCGGCGGCAGTGTCATCGAAATGGCCGAGGCCGAATATATGGTACGCGCCACCGGCTATGTGGACGGGCTGGACGATCTGGCCGCCATTCCGCTGATGGTCAACGAGCGCGGCGCAGCGCTGACCCTCGGGGATGTCGCCGAAATCCGCTTTGGCCCCGAGATGCGGCGCGGTGTGGGCGAGTTTGACGGTGAAGGGGATGCCGTCGGAGCCGTGGTGATCATGCGTTGGGGGGAAAATGCCCTGACCACGATCCAGGCGGTAGAGCAAAAGCTGGGCGAATTGCGTGGCTCTTTGCCTGAGGGCGTTGAGATCGTCACCACCTATGATCGCTCCGGTGTGATCGAGCGGGCGATTGAGAACCTGCAAAAGAAGCTCACCGAAGAATTTATCGTCGTCATTCTGGTCTGTGGCGCGTTCCTGCTGCATCTGCGCTCGTCGCTGGTGATCGTGCTGTTCCTGCCGCTCGGCGTTTTGGCGGCGTTTGTTGTGATGCGCCTGCAGGGGGTGAATGCTAATATCATGTCCCTGGGTGGGATCGCGATTGCTATCGGGGCTATGGTGGATGCGGCCATCGTGATGATCGAAGCCATGCACCGGAAGATCGAAGACGGCAAGATTACCCGCGAAAACCGATGGAAGGTGGTGGGCGACGCGGCCTCCGAAGTCGGCCCGGCACTCTTCTTCTCGCTGGCGATCATCACGGTCAGCTTCATTCCGGTATTCGTGCTGGAGGCACAGGAAGGCCGTCTGTTCAAGCCGCTGGCCTTCACCAAGACCTATGCAATGGCTGCTGCTGCGATCCTGTCGGTCACCCTGGTGCCGGTGATGATGGGTTACTTCATTCGGGGCCGCATTATTGCCGAGCGACGTAACCCGCTGAACCTGCTGTGCCAGTGGATGTACCGGCCATTTCTGGATGCCGCCGTGGCCTGGCCTTGGGCGACAACCCTTCTGGCGGGCGCATTGGTGGCCTCCATGTGGTATCCCGCGCAGCGCCTTGGGACCGAGTTCATGCCCGCCCTGAACGAGGGCGATTTCCTCTACATGCCATCGCTCTATCCCGGTGTTTCCATCGGCAAGGCGCGCGAGGTCTTGCAACAGACCAACCGGTTGATCCGCGACGTGCCGGAGGTCAAGAACGTGCATGGCAAACTGGGCCGTGCCGATACGGCGACCGATCCGGCCCCGCTGACCATGATCGAGACCACGATCCAACTCAAACCCGAAGACGAATGGCGACCGGGTGTCACAATGGATGATATTCGGGCCGAGCTTGATAGACGGGTGCAGGTGCCCGGCGTCACAAATGTCTGGATACAGCCGATCAAGAACCGGATCGACATGCTGGCAACGGGTGTCAAGACGCCAGTAGGAGTCAAGATTTCCGGGGCCGATCTGGACGTGATCGAAGAGATCGCGATTGCCGTCGAGCGAGCGGTTGCCGATATTCCCGGCACCACCTCGGCCTATGCGGAACGACCCGTCGGTGGGCGTTATATCGAGATCGACATCGACCGCGCGGCAGCGGCTCGCTACGCCCTCTCAATTGCCGATGTGCAGCAGTTGGTGCAGACCGCCATTGGTGGCCAAACGATTGCCGAAAGCGTCGAAGGGCTGGAACGGTTCCCGATCAACCTGCGTTACCCCCGTGACTGGCGCGACAGCCCGGATCGGATGGCCAATCTGCCGATGGTGACCCCATCGGGTGCGCAAATTCCGCTGTCGGCAGTGGCGGACATCAAGCTGGTCGATGGGCCAGGTATGATCCGCTCGGAGAACGCGCGGCGCACGGGCCTTGTGTTCATTGATATCGCAGGTCGAGACTTGGGCGGTTACGTTACCGAGGCGCGCGCCCATGTTGCCAAAACCGTCGAACTGCCGCCGGGTTACGCACTGTCGTGGTCCGGGCAGTATGAATACATTGAACGAGTACAGGAGAAGCTGTCTGTCGTTGCCCCGGCCACGCTATTGATCATCACACTGATGCTGTTTCTGGCGTTCAACCGGGTATCTGAAGTGGCCATTATCCTGCTGGCTCTGCCGGTGGCTCTTGCGGGCGGTGTCTGGTTGGTCTGGTATCTCGGGTTTGCGATTTCCGTTGCTGTATTGGTAGGTTTCATCGCTTTGGCGGGTGTGGCTGTGGAAACCGCAATCGTGATGCTGCTCTATCTCAACTTGGCCTGGGATAAACGCGTCAAGGCGGCACAAGAAGAAGGGCGGGCGCTGGTCAGGGACGACATCGAGGAGGCCGTTTTCGAGGGCGCGCTTTTGCGCCTTAGACCCAAACTGATGACGGTAGCCACGATTTTTGCCGGGCTGATCCCGATCATGTACGGCACCGGCACAGGATCGGAAGTCATGCAACGCATCGCCGCTCCGATGATTGGCGGCATGGCCACCGCCACCATCCTCACGCTGTTCGTCATTCCAGCAATCTTCGTGATCTGGAAACGCTTCAGCCTGCGAAAAACAAATCGCCTGATAGCAAACAACCCGCCGCAGGGAGCAATCCTCACCCCGGGCGAATAGCCCATCACAGTTTTCAACCTCAATGGTGAACTCTATGCGAAACTTAATCCTACTTTTGATGGTGAACGGTCTGTTGTCCACCAAGCAGTCGTCTGATTGTCCAATAGTGCTGCGCTATGAATGAAGGTCTGGTTCCGGGAAATTGGATGGCCGGAATTTTACTTGACTGAATGCCCGGTAAGGGCCGTCCCCGATTGACTCTGGTTCAACCAAATCTGTGCATCATGCAGCGCTTCCGATGACCGGTTGGAGTCCAATGGTATTGCATTGCACTAGGTGGGGACATTTATAGCGCTCTCGAAACCGATCCCTTTTTCGCCCATCCGCATGATCCAAACTTCTGACCTTATCACTGCTCTCTTTCTGCAAAACACAAGCAGAGGCGACGGAATTGGACGGTTTGATATCTGAGCGAGCCCAATTGACCGATGTCTCGCGACGAATTCTTTTTTTGTACGAGGAAAATCTATTTACTGTCTATATTGACAATTAATTAAATCAATCCTACATCCGGTCGACCTGATGAAGAAAGTCAATGGATATGGCGGGACGCCCCTCAAATCAAAAAGAGCGCTACCTCCAGGTGATGAAGGCAATGGTACGTTGTGTGGCCCGGTTCGGATTGGAGGGGGCAACGCTCGAACGGATTGCCGCAGAGGCTGAACTGTCGCGCCCACTGATCCGGCATCACCTCGGCAATCGGAAAGACATGCTGCACAAGCTGACATCTTATGTTCTGTCGGCATTTACGGAACGAACCGACGAGATGCTGGCCAGCCTTCCCGAGACCGGCAGACCTGAGGCGTTGTTGAATGCGTTGTTTGCCGAAGACCGTTCTGTGTCATCCGATATGGTCATGGCATTTGCTGCACTGACTGCACGGGCCACCGAAGATCAAGGACTGCGTGACGATTGTCGGCGGTGGATCCTTGAATTCGAGAAAAAGATCGCGGCTGTGCTTGCCTCTGGCTCGGAGAATACCGGGCATCCAAAATTTGCCGAGGCAGCCACAGGCGTTACGGCCATCTACTTCAACGCGGCTTCGCTGGCCCCGCTGGAGATGCCGAGAACCTGGCTGCTTGCCTCAAGACACGCGGCGCAAGGCCTGCTGGAAATAATCGGTGAAAACGCATGAACCCGCGCATCCTGAACTATATCGGATTTGCCGTTCTGGCGATTTCGACCGTGCTTGGATTTCAATCGCTTTGGGGCATCCTGTTCCTTTACTGGACGATCCCCAATTTCTACTCGGGGCACGCCTTTCTGCTGTCTGAGGTATCCCGCGCACATGACCCGATCCTGTTTTGGCTGATCCAGATAGCCTGGGTTTCAATCGGCATTATGCTGTTGCTCTCTGATTTTTTGCCCGGCTGGGCCTGAGCCCGCTCTGAGGAGTTTCCCCATGTCTACCATGCTGCACCTGCTGCCTACCGACGCCTACACTTCGCAAGAATGGTTCGACCGCGAGATGCGCGAGATCTTCTCGAAGACCTGGATCTATGCCGGGTTCATGGAGGATGTCGGCGAACCGGGCCAGTATATAAGCGTGCAGGCCGGGCTGAACAACATCTTCATCGTGATGGGCCGTGATCGCCGGCTGCGCGCATTTCACAATATCTGTCGCCATCGCGGCACACAGCTGATCCGCGCGGTCGGGAAAACCCAGAAGGCGCTGACCTGCCCGTATCATGACTGGACCTACGATCTTGAGGGCAACCTGATCTCGGTCCCTGAAGAACACGAGGAGTTTGGCAAGGTCGATAAATCCTGCCACGGGTTGAAACGCGCCAGCGTGGATATCTGGAAATCGATGATCTTTATCCATCCCGACGCCGACGCCGACCCGATCACCGATTGGTTCGCCCCGGCCGAAGATCAGATCGGGCCACATGTGCCGGAAGAGCTTGTTGAGTATGAAGAGTTGAACACCTCGTATGAAATCAAGGCCAACTGGAAGATCGTGGTTGAGAATTACATCGACGTGTACCACCTCAGCCACCTGCATTCCGGCACGCTTGCCATGTATGATCACAAATCCGCCAAGTATGGATTTGTCGGCGACCACTACATGTTCTGGGAACCGCCCGAGGCTTCGTTCGCCAAGTACCAGGATAAAAAGCTGATCGCCCCGCGGGTGATCCCCGAAGATCAGAACGGCGCCTGGGTGCCGATGCTTTGGCCGGGGATCGGTATTGGTGCCACGGAAGACGGCTGGAACATCTTCATCGTCGAACCGCTTGGGCCTGCGCTGACACGAGTGACCAACCGCGGGCGCGTTGCCAACGCATCGAACTGGGAATTCGCCAAGCAAGAGATGAAATCCTCGAACTTCTGGACCAAGTTTGGATTGAGCGGCAAATACGAAGCCCATGATGCCCAAAGCGAAGACGATCCGATGGCGGGTGGAGATTTCACCGCCGAAGATATATATGCCTGCGAGCGGCAGCAGGCCTCGCTGAAATCACCCTATTTCGAAACAGGCCCCGCCGCAAAGGGCGAAAGCCCGGTGATCGAGCATCAGAAAGTCGTCCTGCGCTGGCTGGGTGAGGCATGATTGCGAAAACCGACACGCTGTCGATTGGCACCTTGTTCCGAACCTTCTGGGGCAAGGTCCTGATCACATGGGGCCTGACGCTGATGGAGACGGCGTTTTTCGCCCTGATGCCCCTGATGATCGGTCATTCGATTGATGGGCTGCTGAGCGGCGACTTGCAGCCCTTTCAGTTTCTGATTGCCATGTTTGTGCTTGTCCTGATTGTCGCCACTGGCCGGCGCATCTATGACACGCGCGCCTACGGGACGATGCGCGTTGAGCTGGGCAAGGCGCAGGCTGCGCGTTCTGCGCAGGATCCGGTCAGCATTGCCAATGCCCGCGTGCTTATGGGCCGAGAATTGGTGGATTTTCTCGAGGACACCGCCCCCAAAACGATGACGGCCCTTGTTCAGGTGGTGGCATCGGTCGTAATCCTCTTGTCTTTCCATGGCACGCTTGCGCTTTCAAGCGGCGGGTCAGCCATTGCAATCCTGGTGATCTACGCGCTTTTTTCGCGCAGCTTTTTCCGCGCCAACGCGGCGCTGAACGAACAGTCGGAAAATCAGGTCTCGGTCCTGGAAAGCAAAAGTCCGAAACAGATCGCGGCCTATTTTCCTGGCCTGCGGCGGCAGGAAGTCCGGCTGTCAGATACCGAAAGCCTGGTCTATGGTCTTATCTTTGCCGTGCTGATGACGATGGTTGCCTTCAATCTGTGGTTTGCCGCCACGCAAAGCGGCGCATCCGCCGGGGATATCTTTGCCATCGTCACCTATTCCACGCAGTTCCTCGAAGCCGCGGTCACCCTTCCCTTTGCGCTTCAGAACCTGAAAAGGCTGCGCGAAATCACACATCGCATCAACCGATCCGGCCGCGCTTTGGTGGGGGAAGGCAAATGATGCGTCTCAGCGCCCCCGTTCCCATCCAATGTATGATTACCACGGTGATGTGCCTGAGCCTTGCGTATCTGGCTTACTTCGGCCCCGCCAAAGTGTCAGCCACCGAGGCGCACGATCTTGCCCGTACCTATTACACGTCCCTCAAAGAAGAGGATTGGCCCACGATTTACGGCCTGTTCCAACCGAATGCTGCGATCAGCGTGCGGGCCGATTATGGCGTCACAGCACCGCGCGATGGGTATGAAACCAATGCGTCCGACTGGGCAGATGTCGCCGCAAGTTCCGGCGGTGGTTGGGGTTATTCTGCCCCGGATAGCGGCCTGGCCGAGAGCAACTGGAACTACGAATTGGCACTGGTCTCAGACAGTCCCGACGGCACCCGGATCCGGATCGACCATTCTTCGGATTACACCTTTCAGGGTTACGAGGGGCAGGCAACGGGATACGAGGTCCTGACGCTGGCGCGCTATTACGGTCGCCCGATCATCGTCGCGCTCAAATCCAGCAAGAATTTTGGGGAATAGACATGGTACGAAATTTCCACCCGCTCACCGTCAGAGAAACGCGACCCGAGATCGGTGGCCAGGCGAAGACGGTGATGTTCGGTCTGCCTGGTGATCTGCGCGCGGCCTTTGCGTGGCAGCCGGGGCAGCACCTATCGTTTCGCTTCCGGATCAACGGGGAAGAGGTACGGCGCAACTATTCGATCTCTTCCTCGCCCCATACGGGAGAGCCGCTGCGGATCACCGTCAAGCGGGTCAAGGACGGCCTTGTCAGCAATCACATCAATGACCATGTCAAAACGGGCGATGTGATCGACGTGATGCCGCCTTTTGGCAAATTCACGCTGGAGTGCACCGCCAACGCGCGGCGGACACATTATTTCTTTGGGGCCGGTTCCGGGATCACACCGCTTTATGCGATGATGTCTTCCGTCATGGCAGCCGAACCGCAATCGGTCGCCTATCTCGCCTATGGGAACAACAACGAAAAAAGCATCCTGCTTGAGGAGGAGATCAACGCGCTCGCTGTGGCAAATCCTGACCAACTGCGGGTCAATCACGTATTTTCCCTACCGGCGTGGTGGTCCGGCGCTGACTATTGGCGCAAGGGCGTGATCGACAAGGATGCAATCGAGGCGATGATCACCGAAAACCCGCCCTACGCTCAAGACACCCAGTATTACGTCTGCGGGCCGGGTAGCATGAACAAGGCGGTAAAGGATGCGCTGATGGCGCTAGATGTACCAGCCTCGCGCATTCACACGGAAAGCTATGGGGGAACGGTTGAACTCGACACCAGCGTCGCTGGGATGGCGTCCACTACAGAGGTCACCCATGATGGCAAAACACATACGGTGCCCGTTGCAGAGGGTCAAACCCTGCTCGAAGCAGCGCGGTCGGCCGGGCTCAATCCACCATTCTCCTGCCAATCAGGTGTGTGTGGCACGTGCAAGGCCCGGTTGGTCGATGGAACGGTACATATGCGGGCACACATGGCGTTGGAAGACGATGATATCGCGAAGGGCACAATCCTGACCTGTCAGTCGGTGGCGACTACCAAAAATCTCACCATCAACTATGACTGAGTTTCTCTGATCGGATGACGCAACGTCTTCTTTGCGATCATAGTCGTGCAGTTGGTCATTCGGACGACCAGAAATCGGCTTGGTCTCCTCGTTGTATCTCGTTTGGTCAAAGAACGAATAGCTTCAGTTCAGCAACCAAAAATGCTGCGCTTCGCACGAATGACGGCTTTCGGGAAGCCTGCAGGTGAACTTTGAACGATGGCAAATGTCCGGTTAGGGCCGATCTTTCTTCTGTCAACGGAAGTAATGCAAAATATGCGTTACTTCATGAATCGGTCAGCATCCGGTAGACAGCGATCTTTGCTGTGTGCGAATAATCGTGTTTCGTCCGCTGATTTGAGTAGTATTGAAACCGTAAGTGGTAATAATTGTGGTGTGTACAAATACATAGATTAATTATGTCTTTAATATCAATAACTTGTATTTATTGTATGGCAAGCATCGGCTCCGCCACCATACCCCAAATCGAGATTTGTCGTCATCGTCCGGGCGCGGCTGTGCGCCCGGTGTTTGTACCGACTGCTGTTGGCAAGTGTTCGATTGCCGGGTTTCAGGACGTCGCTGACAGGTATCCGGCCTGTTGATCGACGCGCGGCGTGGCCTTGCAGGGAGGTCATCATTCAATCGGGGTCCGGGAAGGGAGCCTTTTTCGGTAAGGAACGGAAATTTAACAGAGAAATGCGGATCAATAAGTCAACTTCAGGATTTTCGCAGCGAATCGAGGTTCCAACCCAAAGCCTTGAATTTCTCCGGGGCGCGCTGGCATCAGACATTGATGATGGCCATCATTGCCATACGCAGACGGGCGACATCATCGTCTATTGATGCGTCCAGATCACAGACGAATGACGGAAGAACCTTAATCCGGACAGTGCCACTTCTGGGAACGAACTTGCCGCGTGGCAACAGCCGATCCGAGTCGAGAATGACAATGGGCCGGATTGTCCGGCCGGTTTCCCGCGCCACCAGCACGGCGCCTGCCTTGAATTCACCCAGTGTTTGCGTGGTCGTCCGCGTCCCCTCTGGAAACAACACCACAGACCGTCGTTCGGGCATTTCCTGCACAGCCCGGCTAAGCGTTTCCATCGCCACCTTGCCGCTTCGTCGGTCAATTTCCACCAGACCGGCTCCTTTGAAGCCCGTGCGGAGCAGAAAAGCATCGAAAAGTTCCTTCTTGGCGGCAAAAGTGAACCATTTCTCATCCGGAACAACATCCATCAACGTGAACCCATCCAGATGGCTGCGATGATTAATGACGATGACGCTTCCGGTATCGGCAGCCAGAAGCTGCATATCGGTTTCGGACATCTCTACGCGAATGCTCAACAGCCACAAAAGTCGGGAACAGGCGCGTTTGACAAGCCGCCAATACCAGCCGCGAAACCCTGTGCGCCGCCCGCAGAGCGTTGGCGAAAATGCAATGCACAAGAAGTAGAATGGTCCGAGTATCAACAACAAGCTGCGCTTGATCAGTCTCATGATTAACGGATCAACAGCCGGGGCTTCTAGGTCTCGTGCACTTGGGTTGTTTGACATAGAGGCCTAGCGTTTGTTGTCACGCTGTCCGGGTGCATAAGGCAACGACGGGCGGGCGCGATAGAGGCAATATCCGCTAGTTTCTGGCGGAATTCAACGTGGAACCAAGAGGTGGCGAAAGGCGGGGAATACGTGTTGGCGGTTTCGGCTGAACCCTGACTGGCCGCAAAGAACGCATGGGCACCATTCGAAGAGAGGAATACAAGAAAGTTGCGCCCTGCCGGATTTTTTGAAATACTCATGATCGGGCCGACCTCGTAGTAGTTAGTTTTCATTTTATGAAGCAGCAGGCTTTGACGTCGGTCCACGAAAATCTCCAACATACAATCATTCGGTGGCGTCGAGTTTCGAAATAGAGCGGCGCGTTCAAGACCGCCGGACGGCGGATCAAGGCGGCGAAGTAGCACTTCGCCAACACTGGTTTTGCAGGCGGTAATGGGCAATTTCCGGGAAATTCTGAATCATGGAGGCGGTCATTGGCGGTAGCGCGGAATTCCAGCAATTTGAGCCCGAACCAGATCTTGGAAAAGTCGTATCTGGATACGCCACAGATTTCTCAGGGCGAAGCGAAGGCATCAGATTTCTCAGCTGAGCGGCGTTGGTGGAAAAAACGAACTGTCTTCACGGGCATCAATGGCTTAGAGGAGGGTGTAGAGAAATTCCAAAAGGTAGACCCGTCCAATATGGTGACTAGAACTGCGCCTTTCCAATTAGCCCGGCTGGATTCCAAAGTTGACAGAACGGAGCGCGCCGCGCGTGAGCTTATCTGTGACGAGATGGATGCCCGCCAAGAAAAGACCGAACGCCTGAAAGCTGAACGGTTGAAGCGGATTGCTGCTGGCACCGCGCCGAAGAAATCATCAGCGGACAAACCCTAGAATTGTCCCTTGATCCCACATTGAAGATTACAACCAGCAGAGCGCTTGCAGTTGTCTAAGGTTCCCAAATTCCTGGTCGGGAAATCATGAGACTGTGCCTAGTTGCCGGAATTCTGGCTCATGATTTCGAAAAACTCCTCGCGGCTGTTGGACCGGGGATATGGTTCGTCTGGAACGGGCTTGCCGAGAAAACTGCATAGCGGTTCCCATCCGTCGGCAGCCTGGAAAACCAAGAGCTTTTCAGCGGGAAAGGCCCGTTTCACGGCTGCTTCATGTGACCTGAAAGCGTTGATGGCCCCTTCTTGACCCGTCTCGCTGCCAAGACTGCGTTTGAGTGCCACAGCAGTCACCATTTGCAGCCAGTCAACCTGCTCGGCAGGCCACTTTTCGGGTGCGGTCAGAACCGCAAGAATGGTTTGCGAGATGCTCTTATACCAACTGTTGGCGTCGCGTGTAGACAATATGAACTTGGCGTTCGGGTACTGAACCATCATTTCCTGCCAAAAAGCGGCCACTGGCCAATCGACAGCCGATTGGAACCCGTCAAATGTTGCGTCCCAGTCTGGATTGTCATCCAGTGCGGCATTCCAATGCGGAACGCGTTTGGGCATGTCCTGAATCACATCTTCCATATGATAGCAGGGACCAAATCCCAACTTTACGAGCGCCATGCGCAATGACATGGTCCCGGTTCGACCGAAGCCCGTTCCAATTACTTTAAGTGTCATGCAAAAAGCCCCCCCGGCACTTGTGCGTAAATATGTCCGCACGTTGTGACCTTAACTCAAGTCAAAGGATTTTCGGAAACTATTTCGACGGCCGGATAGGGACGCTTTGGAGCGAGATCACATCGTTTGGGTCTATCGGATTTGGCCCGGAGCGGCGCGTTGCGATCATGCGTATCCCCCGAGCTTTAGACGCCACAAGCAGGTCTTTGGACGTGTCGCGCGAACATGGCCTGCCAACCTTAGCCTTCTTTTAATCGCGCAGGCTGCCCGGACCGAAACATGTGTTTTAGATTCAGAAAATCGGATATTTTGACTTGATGGCTGATGTGCAACCGATTCCCCTTGATACGCTGATTGTCTGTCCGCATTGCGATGCGGCGTATGAGCTGCGGCGCCCAGGCGTGGGCGAACGGGCAAGATGCCAGCGCTGCGGGACGGTCCTGATCACGCCCCGGCGCAAGGCCGGGCTACAGATCATCGCGGTGTCGCTGGCGGTGGCGATCCTTATCGTGGCGGCGACGGTGTTCCCCTTTCTGACGATCAAGGCCGGAGGCACGACCAATTCGGTTTCTATCCTTGATGCGGCGCTTGCCTTTAGCGACGGGCCGCTTGTTGCGCTGGCGCTGACAACGGCGGCGCTGATTATTTTCGTGCCTCTGGCGCGTGTGCTGCTGGCGCTTTATGTCCTGGTTCCTGTCGTGATGGACCGGCCGCCCGCCCGTGGTGCAACTCAGGCCTTTCGCCTGTCCGAAGCGCTGAGGCCATGGTCCATGGCAGAAATCTTTGCAATCGGTTGCGCGGTGGCGCTGACCAAGATCAGTGACCTTGCGGATGTGGCTTTTGGCCCGGCATTCTGGATGTTTGCCGCCCTTGTCGTTCTTGTGGTTGTACAGGACAATTTCTTGTGCAGGTGGTCTGTATGGAAATCGCTGGAAAAAACGTAGAAATCAAAAGCGCGCGCGATCTGGGTGTTATCGCCTGTACGCGTTGTACCCAGGTCTGGCCTGTGGGCACAGAGGCGTGCGGTCGCTGTGGCAAAGCCCTGATGATGCGCGACGAAAAAAGCCTGCAACGGGTCTGGGCGCTCTGGCTGGTCGGGCTGATGTGTTACGTGCCGGCGAATATGTATCCGATGTTGCAAACGCGCACTTTGCTGAGCGTTCAGGAAGACACGATCGTAGGCGGCGCGGTCGAACTTATGCACCATGGCGCCGTCGGCATTGCCCTTATCATCCTGGTCGCAAGTGTGGTGATCCCGCTGGCCAAATTCATGGCCATCGCTTTTCTGGCGGTTTCCGTGACACGCCCGTCCAGCGTTTCAAATCACCACCGCCAGCTGCTATATGAGGTCGTCGAATACATCGGACGCTGGTCCATGATCGACATTTTTGTTGTTGCCATCATGTCCTCGCTGGTGCAACTGAATACACTGGCCGCCGTGAATCCGGGCCGCGCCAGTCTGTTTTTCGCCCTCTCGGTGATATTCACGATGCTGTCCGCGCAAGCCTTTGACAGCCGCATGATATGGGATGTTCAGGCCAAGCATAAAGGAACGGTAGAGTATGAGTGACGCCCCCCCGCCCGTGACAATTGAACCGGCGCGTAAATCCTTTCTCGGTCGGGTCTCCTTTGTCTGGGTAATTCCCTTTCTAGCGCTTGCAATAGCTCTTGGTGTGGCATGGCAGACCTATGCAGAGCGCGGCCCCCTTATCGAAATCGAATTCAGTAACGGCGCTGGGATCACCAAGCGCGAAACCGAGCTGCGCTTTCGCGATATTGCTGTTGGGGTCGTAGAAGACGTTAAGTTCGCGGCTGATCTTACAGGTGTCGTCGCGTCAATACGCGTCGACAAGGAGGTGGCCGCCTTTATCGACGTGTCTGCCACCTTTTGGGTGGTGCGACCCAAGCTGACAACACGCGGTGTCAGCGGCTTGGATACGGTGCTTTCGGGGGTTTACATCGAGGGTTCATGGGACAGCAAAGCCGGCCCGTCCAAGACCAGTTTCAAGGGGCTGGATGATACCCCGCTTTTCCGTCCGGGCCAGGAAGGTTTGGAGATTGCGCTGCGATCAACCGCGGGCGGCAATCTGACCGATAACAGCCCGATTACCTTTCGCGGCATCGAAGTGGGGCGGGTCGGAAAGGCCCGCATCTCGCAACAGGGCGATTTTGCCATCGCCGAAGCCATCATCTATGACCCGCACAGCCGCCTGATTTCGCCGACGACGCGTTTCTGGGATACATCGGGTTTCACCTTTTCCGTGGGTCCGCAAGGCGCCGAAATCGACTTTTCCTCCTTTGCCACGCTGGTTGGCGGGGGGCTGACCTTTGATACTTTCGTGTCCGGGCGGGGCCGTGTCGCCGATGGTACGGTCTTCGAAGTCTTTCCCGACGAAGCGTCGGCCCGTAACAGTCTTTTCATTGCGCCCGAGGTCGAAACCCTCGAGATGCGGGTGGTGTTTGATGAGAATATCTCGGGCCTGGCCGTTGACGCACCTGTTGAACTGAGTGGGTTGAAAATCGGCAAGGTGCAAAGCGTCACGGGCGTGATTGACGCGGACGCATTCGGCGACAATCGCGTGCGTCTGAATGCCGTGCTGTCGATCCAGCCCGCGCGGCTTGGGTTGCAGGAAGATGTGACGCCCGAAGCGGCGCTGGCGTTTCTTTCCAAACGCATCGAGGAAGGTCTGCGCGCCCGACTTGCCTCGGCCAGCCTTCTGACGGGCGGGCTGAAAATCGAACTAATTCAGGTTGATGATGCGCCCGCCGCGGTGGTCCTGACCGGAGAGGGTATTATCCCCATCATACCAACCACTGAAAGCGTAATCTCTGACGCTGCAGCGACAGTTGAAGGTGTCGTTACCCGCATAAACAACCTGCCGGTCGAAGAACTCCTTAACAGTGCCATCCAGTTTCTCGACAGCGCCGAAGCCTTCGTTTCAGACGAGGATTTGCGTGAAACGCCGCAGGATGTGCGGGCCCTACTTGATGAGGTGCGGGGCATCGTAAATTCGGAGGATACGCAAGGCATTCCGGTCAAGCTCAATGCCGCGCTCGGTCGCTTTGAAAATCTGTTGGCCCAGCTGGAGGAAGAAAAACTTGCCGCCCGGCTGGTCGCTGCGGTCGATGCGGCGGCGTCGGCTGCAAATGGCGTGACAACTTCGGTCGAAGGTGTTCCGGCGCTGGTCACGCAAATCCAGGCGGTCGCGGCCAAGGTGGAAACCCTGCCTCTGACAGAGCTGACAACCCAGCTTACCGAGTTGACGGCCGCGGCAGAAAAAATTCTGGATACCGAGGATGCGCGTGAACTGCCAGCCGACCTTGGGGATGCTCTGAAAGAGATCAACGCCACTTTGGCCGAATTGCGCGAAGGCGGTGCCGTGTCCAATATCAACGCGACACTTGATTCCGCGCGTAAAGCGGCCGATGCCGTGGCCACTTCGACGCAAGACCTGCCTGCCTTGGTTGAACGTATCCGTGCTGTCCTGAGCCAGGCCAGTGCGACCATCGACGGGTATAACAAGGGGGATGTCCTGAGCCGCGATGCACGGGCCGCGCTGCGCGATATCTCCAAGGCCGCTGACGCGATGGCGTCGCTGGCCCGAATGCTGGAACGCAATCCCAGTGCGCTAATACGGGGACGATAAACATGACTTTTCTCAAACCTACCCTTATCGGGGTCGCTCTGACACTTACCGCGTGCGGTGGTACGTCGGATCTCTATCCGGTGATCCCGCCGGCGGTAACGGAAACGGTCCGCATTGGATTTCGGTCTGTAGAGGTGCGGGATGTATCCCTGCCGGCCTATGCCGCCGCAGATGAAATCGCGGTTCAGGACGCCAATGGCAAGCTGATCACCAAGGGGGATGTCTTGTGGGCGGACAACCCCGAGCGTGCCGTGGCGCTTGAACTTGCGCGCAACCTGGCGCGACTGTCAGGTGCGCATGTCGCCTCGGAGCCCTGGCCGCTTGAGGCCTTTCCGGATGCGCGGCTTGAAGTGCGTTTCGAAAGTCTTGTCGCCAGCGCCGATGGTCAGTTTCGCACGTCCGGGCAGTATTTCGTCGGCGTTACCACTGGTCGTCGGGAGCGTTCGGGGTTTTTTGAACTTGCTGTACCGTTCGACCCTGACGGTGGACCCCAGGCCATCGCGTCGGCCCGTGGTCAGGTAATCCTTGATCTTGCAACCTATATCGCGCGAAACGGGCTGCGCTGAGAGCCAATTCAGGCGACGTCAACCGGTGTTGGCCGCCCCAACCTGGGCCCTTGCTGCCACGTCTGCGTATGCACGGTTTCGGCGCGTCTGATCTAGTGCCCCAGCGCCGTTGAGAAAAATTCCATGAGCGTTCGCACGCGTCGCGGCTGCACGGCCCCCGCCGGGTAGACCATTTGGAGCGAACTGGGTTCAGGTGCAAAGGTATTCAGGACAGAGACCAGATGGCCCGCCGCCAAGTCGGCGCGCACATCCCATTCGGACTTCAGTGCCAGACCATATCCCTTCAGGCACCATCGTCTGATGAGATCACCGTCATTGGCAATCCGGTCGCCATTCACACGGCGTGTCCGTTGTTTTCCGCCCATGATGAAGGCCCAATCCTGATCGGTGTTGGCCCCGAACCGCATGATCAGGCAATTGTGGTGCGCAAGATCATCGGGGTGCTGGGGCTCTCCACGGTGTTCCAGATAGGCCGGAGCGGCGCAGACGAGACGGCGGTTAGGGCCCAGCTTGCGCGACTTCATTGTGCTGTCCGAGAGATCGCCAAAGCGCAAGGCAAGGTCGATACCTTGCCCCACCAGGTCGACATATCCATCGCTTAACGTGAGGTCGACGGTGATTTCGGGGTGCTGTGCCATGAAGCGATCAAGCAGAGGAACGATTTGATTTCGGCCCAGATCGCTGGGGGTGCTGACATGAATCGTGCCCGATATTTTCTCGACGCCCAGCCTGATCCGGGCCTCGGTTTCCTCGGCCTCAGCCAGAATACGCCGCGCGCCGGTGACAAGTTCGCGGCCTTCATCGGTCAGGCTGATGGAACGTGTTGTGCGGGTCAGCAGCCGTGCGCCGTAATGCGCTTCGAGTGCGGCAAGCCGGTCAGTCACAGTCGCCGGTGACACGCCCAGCTCGCGACCGGCGGCGGCGAGGCCGCCTTTTTCGACGATCTTCAGGAATAGCTTGAGATTTTCAATCAGCATGTGATTTTCCATTATCCGGATTTTCCGAATTATAATTTCGAAATTTAGCTAATTATTAGGCTGAAAGATAGGCGCTATCTGGTGATCAACCGAAGGAGGTCATCATGCACCCAGATCATATCACTCTGCGAACACGCGACCTTGCCGAAACAAGGTGATGCTTGAACGCGCGTCGCAAACGCGTCCTGCGGGCAAGGCCAGAGCGCCAGAAAACCTGACGCAAGGCTATCCAGCAAACCATTCGTCACCGGTGCCGTGATCAACATGGCGGGTGGCACACTCATTAGCTGAATTGAACACACCCCCGAAAGGAATGATCCCATGAAAAATCAGCTCTTATCCACTCTCGATCTTGGGCCGCTTTCGCTTCCGAACCGTATCGCCATGGCGCCGATGACGCGTGCGCGCACAACGCAGCCCGGCAATGTGCCGAATACCTTGATGGCGGAATACTACGCGCAACGGGCCTCGGCGGGGCTGATCATCACCGAGGCCACGCAAATCTCGCAACAGGGTCAGGGCTATTCCTTCACGCCTGGTATCCACATGCCGGAGCAGATTGAGGGTTGGAAGCTGGTTACACGCGCCGTCCACAAGACCGGTGGCCGCATCTTTCTGCAGCTCTGGCACGTGGGTCGCATGAGCCATGAAAGCTTCCACGACGACGGCAAGCCGGTGGCGCCTTCCGCCCTGTCGCCGGACGCCCAGGTCTGGGTGGTCGATCCCGAAACCGGGATTGGCGGCATGGTCGATAGCCCGGTGCCGCGTGCGCTGGAAACGGACGAGATCGCAGGCGTCGTCGATGACTTCCGCAAGGCCGCCGCCAATGCCATTGAGGCGGGCTTTGACGGGGTCGAGATCCACGGGGCCAATGGATACCTGATTGACGAATTCCTGCGCCGGTCATCGAACCACCGCACCGACCGGTATGGCGGATCGCAGGAGAATCGTATCCGGTTCCTGGTCGAGGTGGCCGAAGCCGTTGCAGGCGAGATTGGCGCGGATCGGACGGGTGTTCGCCTGTCGCCTTACATCACGCAGCGCAACATGGCGGATGATGAGATCATCGACACCATCCTGAAGGCCGCGACAGAACTGGATCGCATCGGGCTGGTTTATATTCATCTGTCCGAGGCTGATTGGGACGACGCTCCGCAAGTGCCCGAGCAGTTCCGCCATGATCTGCGCGCTGTCTATTCCGGCAAGATCATCGTGGCCGGGAAATACACCAAAGAGAGGGCTGCCGCGATCCTTGGCGCGGGATTGGCCGACATCATTGCATTCGGACGACCATTCATTGCCAACCCCGATCTTCCGCGCCGGTTCGCCGAAGATTTGCCGATGGCCGAGTTCGACGGTGCGACACTTTTTGGCGGGGCAAAGGCCGGGTATAGCACCTACCCGGCATGGGCGGGCGCGGCATGACCTTGACGCCGCAAAGCATCGCATCCGGGCAGCAAAACGCGCAGATCGGCACCGACCTGGTGCTGGAAACAGATACGATGCGTGTCTGGCATCTCCGCCTTGCACCGGGTGAGACGATCCCGCCACACCGGCATGACCGGCCTTATTTCTGGACGGTCCTGACCGATGGGAAAGGCGTTTCGCGGTTCGATGACGGGCAGGTGGTGCCGATCACCTACAAGATCGGTGACACCAAGAACTTTGCGGATCTGACCCCCTCAACAGGGTTTGTCCATGACCTTAGCAATACCGGCGACAGCGATCTGATTTTCGTGACCGTCGAATTCAATACAGAAGGAAAAACATCATGAGAGCTGTCGGTTTCAAACACTACCTGCCGGTCGAAGATACCAATGCGTTTCTCGATCTGGATATCGAAACGCCGACACCTACAGGTCGCGACATCCTTGTCGCCGTCAAGGCGGTGGCCGTGAACCCGGTTGATACCAAGGTGCGCGCACCGAAAGACAAGGTTGAAGAAACGCCGCGCATCATCGGCTATGACGCTGCCGGTATCGTGGAGGCGGTGGGTGCCGACGTGACGCTCTTCTCGCCGGGGGATGAGGTCTATTATGCTGGCGATATTACGCGCTCTGGCACCAATGCCGAGTTTCACCTGGTCGACGAGCGTATTGTCGGTCACAAGCCGAAAACCCTTAGCCATGCCAAAGCTGCAGCGCTGCCGCTTACCACGATCACGGCTTACGAAGCGTTCTTTGACCGCCTTGGCATTGACCGCGACGGCGCTGATGCGGGGCAGTCGATCCTGATCATCGGGGCGGGTGGTGGTGTTGGCTCCATTGGTATTCAGCTTGCCAAACAGGCCGGGTTGAGGGTGATTGCGACGGCATCGCGGCCCGAAACCTCGAACTGGGTGCGGGAACTTGGTGCCGATCACGTGGTCAATCACCGCGAGGATATGGTGGCCCAGGTGCGGGCCTTAGGCTTTGAGCATGTCGATCATATCGCGATCTTCAATGATATGCGCCATTGGGACGCCGCGGTAGAGCTGATCCGACCGCAGGGCGGCATCGTGTCGATTGACGATACCGATCTGCCGATGCCCATGGGCGGGATGAAGATGAAGGCTGCCAGCCTGCATTGGGAGTTTATGTTCGCACGTTCCATGCATCAGACGCCGGACATGATCGGGCAGCACAAACTGTTGTCCTACGTGGCCGATCAGATTGACGCCGGTAACATCAGGACAACTCTGTCCAATGTCTTGTCCCCTATCAATGCCGCCAACATGCGCGAGGCGCACCGGTTGGTCGAGACAGGTCAGGCCAAAGGCAAGATTGTTGTTGAGGGTTTCTGAGAGCTGCGACGTCTGCGTCAGTTGCGCGATCACATCATGCACGGTCGATTAATTCAGAACGGAAGAAGGAGAAACAGAATGGCCATTCACGAAGTGAGGCAATATCAGGTCAAGCCCGGCAAAATGTCGGACTGGCTGGCGTTGATGGAAGGTGAAATCATCCCCTTCGTGATCTCCAAGGGCATGGTGATGACTGCCAGTTTTCGTGGCGAGGTGGATGATACGCTTTACATCTGGATCCGCCGGTTTGACGACGAGGCCCATTTGACCGCGTTATATGAGGCGGTCTACGAAAGTGATCACTGGAAAAATGTTCTGTCACCCAAAATCGGGGCGCTGTTGAACAGAGATGCGTCCAGAATTCTGCGCGTTACGCCAACCGCATTGTCGCCGATGCAGTGATCAACGTCTGTCGGGGAATGCTGGTGACGGTTTGCATCTCATCCAGGCTCGCCAACGGCTGTCGAATTGAATGCCGGACCATGTTGATCAGGACAAAATCCGCTGGATCACGCGACGTCCGAATTCATGCGTGGGTCCTTCCCAATGTGGGCTCAGGCGGCCCCCGTCATATGCGGGTGACAAGCGCCCCTGTTGCAGCAGCTCCAGCATGCCCAGATCCTCGCGGTTCAGATCGTCCCACATTTTCAACGTTGCTTCGCGCGCCTCTTTGTATTCTCCGGACGTCGCCGCATCCCCAATGAGGAACACATGCAGTTCTTCGCGTGTTTTATCCGGTGCCACCGGATAGCTGACCAGGACCGAGAACTGATCGGGAAAAACCTCGGCAGCGAAATGCGGAAAGCAAAGGAACCAAAGACCGCGCTTGGCATCCTTCTCGGATAATCCCGGGTAATGCGGCAAGCCGTCGCCGCGGCCTTCGTCCAGTTCGGGAAAGATATAGTCGTTGTAAAACACATGCCGATCCCATTCACCCGACCACCGCACATTCATCGGTGCGAATTTCAGCAACTTGGGATGGACGCAGAAGACGTGATACCCTTCCATGTAATTCTCATAGACCAGCTTCCAGTTGGCATTCACCTCGAATTCGAGCTTTCCCGCCCACCGGATCGAGGAGAAATCATAGGCGTCCGTCCGCTCCAGCAGCGGCCTGAGCCACGCCTCCAGGGGCTCTGCATCGCCTGAGACATTGACGAAAACACACCCGTTCCATGTCTCTGCCCGTACCTGTTTCAGGTCCAGCCTGTCGCCACCGCCATCCTCGAACTTGTCCACCACGTTGGGGCCGCTGAAATGCGGTCGCGAGCGTAGCTTGCCATTCAACCCATAACTCCAGGCGTGGTATGGACAGGTCAGGGTTAGCTTGCTGCACGCTTCGGTCACCAGCTTGGCCCCCCGGTGACGACAGACATTGTGCAAAGCTCGGATCATCCCGTCGTGGTCGCGAAGGATAATCAGGGGCGCGCCGCCGATATCGATGGGTTTCATATCGCCCGGCTCGGGCAATTCCGCCTCGGCCCCGGCAAAGACCCAAGCGCGGCGAAAGCAATGCTCCTGTTCCAGTTTCAGCCAGTCGTCCGACCAATAGGCCGCATTCGGCAATCCGCTTGCATCTTCGATCGGGGCAAACGTCTGGGCAAGCCCGTCTTCGCCGATCAGGTCTACAACCTTCTTTCGGATATCTTCGCTCATCCGTTCACCGTCTCGGGGCGCAACCTGTGTGCATGAAGCGCGCTGTAGTGCCCCATGAATGTCTCAAAATACCCGGCCAGATTAGGTGGCAGGTCGCCTGAGTCCACTTGTTTGCGTGGGATCGGTTTCAACCCGTCGCTATCGCGCAGCGAGGCATGCCAGATCTCGTCATTGCCATCATACCACAGCACATCATCGCGCGCGCCCGGTTCCCACGACAGCGCCTCCCGGATGAAGGGCACGCCAATGGCGTCGCAATAGGTGCGTACCATCGTGTCGGGGTCTTCCAGCAAGTCATCGCTGTCCAGCACCGGCGGTACCTCGCCGCGCTTACGCAGCAGATCAAACAGCGCCTCTTGTGGTCCAAAACTGATTTCATGCGCCTCAAAACCGTCGTCCATTCCGGCCTTCAGGTATGAGTGGTGCAAAGAGGCCAGAACCTTGGCCGGGTCGCGAATGAGAAAGCTATGGGTGATTCGATTTAGAAAGGCATCGTTCCACAAATGGTCGGTGTGGTGCGGCATATCCTTGACGAAAACCGGACGTCTCTCGGCTGCCTGCTGAATATCGTGCCAGATTTTCTCGAACATCGCTTCGGGGCGCCGCCTGTCCGAGGGCGCGGGTCGCGGCGCGCGAGCTTCGGGCCCCTGATACCACGCCATGCCAAAGGGTTCATGAAAGCAGATCAGATCACCCCGTTGGCGCATCATCCATTCAAAGGCGGTCGAGGTTGATCGCGGCGTTGCCCAGAGAAAGTAGATTGGATGCCCGGTCACGCGCCCACCCCCTGCAATGACGCCAGAATATGCGGTTGATTGCCCACGGGCACGACACCGAGCGTATGAAAGATGTTCCAGTACAGTGCGCAATCTGAGGCGATGATCGGTTTGCCAATGGTCGTTTCAATCTCGTGCAGGATGCTGACGGGGCGCTGCGGCAGGCCGTCAGCACGGCGAAAATTAGGCATCCCGATGATCACCAGCGCATCGGCCTCGGGGGCTTGTTCGGTTACATATTCGAACGACCGCATGGCAAAATCGCCGGGGAAAATCCAGGTCGCTTCGTTCACCTCTTCCTGGGTGGCCATCAACCCGTGATCGACGAAATTGCCGGAATAGAGAATATCGAACCCGCCGTCCGCCAGAAACCGGGTTGTTCCCTCGCGCCAATCAGGCCAGAAATAACCGCCATTCACGGCAATGGATTTCGCGCCGATGCTGTGCAGCGCCTCGACCAGTGACAGGCCTGCCATGTGCAGCGGTACCTGGTAAGTGTCTTCCATACGGTCGCAAAAGGTGCGGATGTCAGCTGGTGTCTTGCCCCCGGCATGTGACCAGTTGGTGCCGACTTGGCCAACGACGTCAGCGCCTGCGTTGGACAGGCAATGCACGACTTCTTCGAGCTTGTGAAAATTATCCACACGCTGAGACAACTGGTGGGCGTAATCCTCTGCGTGGATCAGCCGCCCATGAACGCCAACCCCTTCTGGCGCTATCTTCAGAAAGTCATGAGGGGCGGCGTCAAAATCATGCGGCGGCGCGGTAAACCCTACCTGGTAAGGGAAGATTTTCTTGGCAGGATCATTCCAGCGTTCCGGTTTCATACAGCTAACTTTCAAACAACCAACGATTGGTTATTGCTCTTTAGGAAAATTTTAGGCATGAAATTGTCATGAAGGTCAAGAAAAATGAGATAACCGCTCCTGAACGTGCTCTGGTTCAATTGGGTGACGACCTGCGCGGTCTTCGCCGCGCGCAAGGATTGACGTTGGAAGACCTCGCCACGGCCAGCGGTAAATCCGTCTCTTTCATCTCCAAGATCGAACGTGGCCAGGCCAGGCCATCCGTCACCACCTTGCAGGAACTTGCGGGTGCACTTGGCGTGCCAGTGGGGTGGTTTTTTGAAACCGATGGCCCGGTGCCCGCCGATGAGCGCCCTTATGTGGTTCGGGCCAATCGGCGCCGCAAGCTGAGTTATTCTGGCCTGACATCGACTGACTATATGGGGTTCGAAGATCACCTGCTGTCGGCCGGTCTGGACGGCCAGCTTGCCCTCGGTATCTCAGCCTATCAACCGGGTGGAAATTCCGGAGATGAACTTTACACCCATCACGGCGAAGAGGCCGGTCTGGTGATCAAAGGCCAGATTGACCTGCATCTTGATGACAAGGTCTTTCGGTTGGATGCAGGTGACAGCTTTTCCTTCGCCGCCAATTTGCCGCATCGCTATTCCAATCCCGGCGATGGTGAGGCCCAGATCGTCTGGGCCAACACGCCCGTCAACCTTCGAAGGTAGCCCATGCAAAGCCACGCACGCGTCGTTGTTATCGGGGGTGGCAATATGGGGACCGGGGTGCTGTACCATTTGGCGCATATGGGGTGGGCCGATTGTGTGCTGATCGAAAAGGCGGAATTGACCAGCGGGGCCACCTGGCACGCTGCCGGGTTGGTCAGCCGGATGATTGGCGGTCAGGCATTGGGCGCGATGCATGATTATGCCGTTGATCTTTACAAGCGGATCGAGGCCGAGACAGAAGTTGGCGTCAGTTGGCACAATTGTGGCTCATTGCGGGTGGCGACCAGTCCGGAACACATGGACTGGATTAATCACATCCGTGATGTCGTTTTGGCCCGTGGGCAGGAAGCGGAAATCATCGACGCCTCCGAAGTGGCCCGACTGAACCCGCTTTACGATGTGAAATCGGCGAGCGTTTTGGGAGCGATCTACACCCCCGACGACGGGCATGTGGACCCCTCCGGGACCTGTCAGGCGATGGCCAGGGGCGCGAGACAACTGGGTGCCAAGGTGATACGCAATTGTCGCGTCACGGGCGTACGGCAATTACCGTCAAGTGAATGGGAGGTGATGACCGAGCATGGTACGATCATCGCCGAGCATGTGGTCAATGCGGGCGGCTATCACGCGCGGCAGCTGGGGGCGATGGCGGGGCTGGATTTGCCGATCACCACAATGCTGCACCACTATGTGGTGACGGATGCCGTGCCGGAGTTCGAGGGCATGGAGCATGAGATTCCCGTCACCCGAGATGATTACTTCTGTGGCTATATCCGTCGCGAACAGAGATCGGCCCTGATTGGTCTTTATGACAAGCAGGACCCCCAAGCCGTCTGGCTGGAAAGTTGTCCGTGGGATAGCGCCAATGAGCTGTTCGACCCCAACTGGGACGGGATTACCCCCTGGCTTGAGAACTGCTTTGAGCGGATGCCTTCGCTGATGAATCGCGGCATCAAACGGGTGGTGAATGGCGGCATCACCTATACGCCGGACGGAGCAATGATGCTGGGACCCGCACCGGGGCTGCGCAACTACTGGCTGGCGTGCGGCGCAACAGTGGGCATTGCATGGGGTCCGGGCGCGGGGCGCGCGCTGGCGCAGTGGATGATCGACGGATCGGCCGATATCTCCATGCGCGCCTTTGATCCGCGCCGGTTCGGCGCTTGGGCAGATGCCGAATACGCCCGCTCTCGCGCGACCGAAGATTACACGTTGCGGCAGGCGATGCCCTATCCACAGCATCAGCGTGAAAGCTGTCGGGGGGGCAAGATTTCCGGCGCACATGACCGAGCCAAAGCCCTGGGTGCAACGTTTGAGGAAGCCGGAGGATGGGAACGCCCGCGCCTTTATGCGCCCGATCCCTTGGGATGGCGACGCACATCCGCTTTCGATCAGGTCGCAGCCGAGTGCCAAGCCGTGCGCCAGCGCGTGGGTTTGAGCGATCTTTCCGCCTTTGCCAAGTTTTGTATCGACGGGCCGGGGGCCGAGGAATGGCTAAACACCGTCTGTGCCAACCGGATGCCGCGGTTGGGGCGCACCTGTCTTACGCTGATGCTGAACCGAAAGGGTACGATCGAAGGGGAGGCCACCATTGCCCGCACCGGGCCTGAGAGTTTCTATTTCGTGACCGGCGCCCCCTCTGAGCGGCGGGTGTGGGACTGGCTGACCCTGCATTGCAGCGTGTCGATGGATGGGGTCACGATAACCAATGCCACCGACGAGATCGGCATTTTGTGCCTTGCCGGACCGAAGGCGCGAGAGGTGTTGTACGCCTGTACGGATGATGACGTGTCGAACCCGGCGCTGCGTTGGTTGAACTGTGCGGAGCTGACGGTAGCAGGTGTACCGCTTCTGGCCCTACGGCTCAGCTTTTCCGGCGAACTGGCTTATGAATTGCACGCCCCCAATGATCAATTGTGCGCGCTGTGGGATGGCCTGTGGGACGCGGGTCAGCCCCACGGGATCGCGGCGTTTGGATCAAAGGCGCTGGATAGTCTGAGGTTGGAGAAGTTCTATCGCGGTGGGCATGAATTGGCCAATGATGCGAGCCACAAGGATGTTGCACAAGAACGATTTGCCGCCACGGACAAGGTTTTCATCGGCCGTGACGCGATGCTTGCCCGCACGCCGCGCAGTCGGATTGCCCTTCTTGCGCTGGACGGTGAAGAAACTGACGCCCTGATTGGAGAGGCCGTTTTCAAGGGCGGGCATGTGGTTGGATCTGTGACCTCGGCGGCCTATGGACACACGGTTGGACGATCTCTTGCCATCGCGTTCTTGGCGGAAGAGGCTCGGGAACCGGGAACCAAGTTGACGGTGTCGGTTCTCGGTCAACTGGTCGCGGCGATGGTATTGCCCGGCGCACCTTGGGATCCGGACAACGAAAGGTTGAAAGCATGAGCGACAACAAGGTTCTGAAATCCTATGCCGCCTCAAGTTCCGAAGATCAGCAGGCCACCTATGACAACTGGGCCGATAGCTATGAGCGCGATCTCTGCGCAATGGGATATCGCCTGCCTGCCCTTGCCGCCGGGGTCTTTGCCCGGTTTGTGCCGATTGAGACTGGACCCATTCTGGATGCCGGTTGCGGTGGTGGCATTCAAGCCGAGGCGCTGGCGCTTTTGGGCTACAGCCCATTGATCGGGCTGGACCTGTCGACAGGGATGCTAAATGTGGCGAGGCAAAAAGGTATCTATTCCGAGCTGCATCAGGGTGCCTTGGGTGCCAGGTTGGATCTGCCCGATAACAGCATGAGGGCAGTTCTTTGCATCGGGACGATCACGCCAAACCATGCCCCACCCGAAAGCTTTGATGGGCTTATACGCGTGGCCCGCGCTGGTGCGCCGATTGTGTTCAGCCTGCGCGATGATCCAGCCCAGGATCCGGCTTATCCCACCCGCATTGCAACTCTGGTTCGGGACGGTATGTGGCACGAGGTTTGGAGCAGCGACAGTATTCACTCCATGCCCTACGGCGCCGAGGAAGTTACACACCGCCTGCATGTTTACAGAAAGGCCGAAGCATGATGGCTCCAAATTCGTTTGCCAAATTGCACATCGAAAAATCCTCGGGCAAGTAATGCCCGAGGATCAAACGTTTTTTCATAAGCCATAGTTTCCACGAGCAAGAGATTTTTCTTCGCATCGGGCAATCGGACTAACTCAGCTCTTGAACCACCAGCGCTGATAGGCGCGCGCGCCGTCCAGCTCCCATGTCGAACTGACCGTGTCGGCATGACCAACCTTATCGCTATGGGCATAAACGTAGTTTGTGAACATCGGAATGATCGATCCGCCTTCATCCCGCAATAGCATCGACATATCACGGTACATTTCGGCGCGTTTGGCGTCATCAAGCTCGGCCTTGGCCTCAAGCAGGATCTTGTCAAACCCATCATGGCTCCAGAACGCCTCGGACCATGGCGCACCGCTTTGATAGGCCAGTGTATAGATCATGTCCGGCGTGGGCCGTGCGCCCCATTTGGAAAAGATGAAAGGCTTTTTCAGCCATACATCCGCCCAGTAACCATCCCCCGGTTCACGCACGGGTTGCAGCGAGATGCCCGCCGCCTTGGCCTGTTCGGCATAAAGCGTAACGAAATCCACCGCGCCCGGCATGATCGAATCCGATGCCGAGACGTTAAGGGACAGGCCCTCCATCCCGGCTTCTTTCAGGTGCCACTTGGCCTTGTCGGGATCATAGGCGCGTTGTTCGATCCCTTCGGGGTAGTAAGGCATATTGGGCGAGATGTGGAAATCATTGCCCAGGGTGGCCGTGCCGAACACGATCTTTTCGATCAGCTCTTCGCGGTTCATCGACAGTTTCAGAGCCATGCGCACATTGTTGTCGTCGAACGGAGCGGCGGTGACATGCATGGGCATGGTCACGGTCGAACCGGACGGTAGGTTGAGAATTTCCAGGCCAGGACGACGACGCAGAAGTTCCAACGTTTTGAGGTCGACCGAGCTGACCGCGTCCACATCACCGGACACAAGGGCGGTCTGGCGCGCGTTGGGGTCGTTGATCGCGATCATTTCAACCGCATCAAAATACGCCCCTTCGCCGTGCCAGCCATCATGCTTGGTGAGCGTCGCGCTGACACCGGGATTGAAGCTGTTAATCTTGTAGGGGCCGGCACCGATGCCACCTTTCCAATCCAGATTGCCATCAGCATCCGCTGGGCAGATCGCGATATGATAATCGGTCAGGATATAGGGCAGATCGGCCAGGCCCTGATCCAATTCGACGATCAGGGTATGATCACCGTCGGCGCGCACATCCATCACATTACCAAGGAGAGATTTAGCGGCCGAGGTGCTTTCCTCACCCAGGTGGTGGCGGAGTGAAGCGGCCGCGTCGCGCGAGGTGAATTTTCGGCCGTCGTGGAATGTTGCGTTCTTGTTCAGCTCGAACGTCCAGACCTTGGCATCTGGCGACGCTTCCCAGCTGTCAGCCATGTCCGGGCCTGCCGTGCCGTCCACGTTGATCTTGGTCATGTAGCTGCGTGAGGCATGGGCCAGCTGGATCATGAAGACCGAGAGATATTGGCCGGGATCCTGTACGTCGGAAGTGTTGGCGTCATGAATGGCCACGCGGAAGGTGCCGCCCTGGCTTGGAGTTGCGGCCGAGACCTGATTGGTCCAAAGAGCGGTCGCTGCGGTGGTTGTCAGGCCTGCCGCGGTGGCGTGGCCCATAAAGCTGCGGCGGCTGATGCCGCGTTGCTGGCCCGCCGCAATGATGCGGTCGAGCACAATTTGATCAGTGCTTCTTGTCATTTTCTGTTTCCCTGTCGGTTTATATCAATGATTAAGGCGGCCATAGGCCGTTTTCATTGTCGATTTTTCGCCATTTGCCCGACTGTGGCGTCTATTTTCCGGTATTCACCGACATTGCGTCAGCACCCAGCTTACGCCCCATGTATTGAATGAAATCCCAGATCGTTCCCTCAAACGCATCCGGGGCAAGTGGTCCACCGGGGTATCCGCGGGTCTTTAGGGCCTTTTGCAATATTTCCAGTTTCTCCTTGTCCTCGGCGTTGAACGCGCGGCACAGATCGACATAGCCTTTCGTGGCGCCCGAGGTCGGTTCATCCTTCTGCCCGGTCACACCCCAGCGGATGCGCACCCGGTCGGGCCCATCGGGGCGGATGATCATGAACAGAGTAAAATCGGTACCCATGCCGACCATCAGATTGGGAAAAATCCCATACATGGGGGAATTATTTTTTTCCTCCTCGGTCAGGTCCGGGTGGAACGGCCCGCGCGGCGGATAATCGGGGTTATAGAAAGCGTGGTAGCCGGTCCAGCCTTCACCCGAGACCATTTTCTTGCACAATCGCGTCGGGGTGATCGGGTGCAGGGTGGTCAGATGGGTTGCGGAGAGGTGATAGCCCTCCATGAAATTCTCAAACAAGGCCTTCCAGTTACAGGCCCAGATATCTTCTTCCATGAAAACAAGGAACCGGTCTTCCTGATGGTAGTTGCGGATCACCTCGGACAGGCCATCAAGGCGCGGGGCCAGAGGGGTGGCGTTGCCGTCAAGATTGACAAAGATCCAACCTTTCCAAATCTCGGAGGCAAATTCCGGCAGCCCGCATTTCGATTGATCAAAGCGGGATTGTTTTTTCATCATCGGCGCGGCCTTCAAGGCACCGGTCGTGTCATAGGTCCAGGTGTGATAGGCGCAGATGAACTTGCGTGCGTTGCCCGAGCCTTCGGCCACGCGGTTGCCCCGGTGACGGCAGACATTTGACAAAACGCGTACCACGCCCTCCTGATCCCGCACGACAAGAAGCTGTTCGTCCAGAAGCTCGGAGGTGAAATAGTCGCCATTGTTGCGCAGCTCGCCTACATGGCCCACGCACAGCCAGTCGCGGCGCAGCACGTTATCCGTCTCATGATCCAGAAACGCCGCCGAGGTATAGTATTCGGCCGGCATGGCATAGGCGTCCTCAGCCGGGCGGCCCGCGCGCTCCGCCAGTTCCTGTGTCAGGCGGCTGATCTCATCATCGGTTCTGTCAAGCATTGAGTATCCTGCCTCGTAAAAAACTGTCCGCTGGTGCTCCCCTAAACTGTGATCACAGTTTAACGATTCTGGCAAGCGCGATCCCCGAAGTATTGGCCGACGAGGGAGTGAACGTTCGACGGTGCGAAACATATCCCATTCATCGCCTTCATTTGGCATTTGATATGCATGATCGCGCAGGATTCCGCATGGTGCTTTTTAATGCGCTTTCACGTCGCGGCTGGAAGTAACCCTTTCAATTATGCAAGGATACATTGCGGCTTGCTGGAGGGGAATCTTATGCACGTGACATCTCATTCTGACGCGCCTGTCATTCTTGATAGCGCCGCTGTCGATGCCTTGTTGCCACAAATGGATGTGCAGGCGGAACTGCAGGTGATGTTCAGGGCGATGGGACAGGGGAAAGCGGTGCAACCGGCACAGAGTGTGACCGAATTTCCTGGCAAGGATGGCGACTTCATCACCTATCTGGGTGCGATTGAGGAGATGGGCGTGTTCGGCGCCAAACTGTCCCCCTATATCGTGACAGATGCTGCGCCGATCATCACAGCTTGGACCGCGTTGATGAGCATGCAAACAGGCCAACCGCTTGCATGGTGTGATGCGGCTAGGTTGACGACCGAACGCACGGCGGGGACGACCGCACTGGCGGTGGATTTTCTGGCGACGGCGACGGCAAATCATCTTGCGATCATAGGCAGTGGAGCGGTTGCGCAGGCGCATCTGCGCCATGTGCTGAACCTGCGGCCCTGGACGCGGATTTCCGTTTATTCCCCCGCGCTGGAGGATGATCAGGCGCGGCTGGCGCAGTGGCATGCACTGTCGGAAAACGTGACCGTCTCGGAGGACGCCAAAAGCTGCATCAGCGGTGCGGATGTGGTGATGCTCTGTACATCATCGGGCACGCCGGTCATTGATCCGGCAGATATCGGCAAGCCAGCTTTTATCACTTCGATCAGCACCAACGCGCCGGCGGCGCACGAGGTGCCGCCCGGGTTTCTGCCGGAGGCAGATGTCTATTGTGATTATGCTCCGACCACACCGGGAGCGGCAGCCGAGATGCGTCTGGCCGAGGCTGAACACGGTTGGTCCCCTGAAGAGATCAAGGGTGATCTGGCAATGCTTGCCTGCGGGGAAGCGCCCTTGCCCAGCTATGAAAGGCCTGTCTATTTCCGTTCGATCGGGTTGGGGCTGGAAGACATTGCGATGGCCTACGGTATCTGGAAATTGGCGCAAGCGCAGCGCGGCTGAGTGATTGGGAGACTTGAGATGAAGATCAAACCTTTCGGCGTTGAAATCTGGATGAACGAGTTTGAAAATCACTGTGATTTCAATCTGGCAGAAACCTGTGTTGCGTCTTTGACGGTTGAGCAATTGCTGGAGATGTCTGGCAAGAACGCCGATGTGCTGGATGATCTCAAACCGCTGAAGCTGACCTACGGTGCCATTGAGGGATCAGACCGGCTGCGCGATGCGATCTGCACGCTTTATGAAGGCCAAAGCCGCCACAACGTCGTGGTTACCCACGGTGCCATAGGGGCCAATGCATTGGTACATGAAACGCTGGTGGAGCCGGGCGATCACGTAATCTCGGTCCGGCCGACCTATCAGCAGCATTATTCCATCCCTGAAAGCTATGGGGCGATGGTCGATATCCTTCATCTGCGGCCAGAAAACGGGTTTTTGCCCGATCTTGACGAGTTCGCAGCGATGATCCGCCCTGAAACCAGACTGATTGCGATCAACAACCCGAACAACCCTACGGGCGCGTTGATGGATGTGGCCTATCTTGAGCAATTCATCGGGATCGCGCGGCGCAGCCAGGCCTATATTCTCTGCGATGAAGTCTATCGTGGTACTGCACAGCAGGGCGACGGCTTTTCGCCCGCGATTGCCGATATGTATGAGCGCGGTATCAGCGTGGCGGGCATGTCAAAGACCTTTTCGCTGGCCGGTTTGCGCCTAGGCTGGATTGCCGCAGCGCCTGAGGTGATCGAGGCTGTATCCATACATCGTGATTACAATACGATCAGCGTCGGTATGTTGGATGATTATTTTGCCGCGCTTGCGCTTGAAAGCAAAGCCCGCATTCTGGAACGCAGCCACCGGATCACGCGGGGTAACTTGCAAATCCTTGACGATTGGGTGCAGAGCGAACCGGCAATCTTCTATGTAAAACCGCAGGCTGGGACGACGGCGCTGCTGAAATACGATTTCGACATGTCGTCACGGGATTTCTGTGTCGAGCTGCTCAACGAAACCGGGGTGATGTTCACCCCCGGTTCAGTTCTGCACATGGAGGGTTGGTTGCGCATCGGCTATGCCAACGATCCCGAAATCCTGAAGGTCGGATTGGCAAAAGTCACTGAATTTATGGCACGGCTGAAGCAGAAGGGCGTAGCGCATGCGCAACCTGACGGACAGGTGGCAATATGAGGGAGGACCGTATGAGCCAGTCCGCCGCGCGTTCGGTCAGGGCCCGGCGGCGTATAAATGATCTGATCTATCAAACACCTACTTTGCCCGCGCGGGTGCTGGGTGATGAAATGGGCTGCGATTTACGGTTCAAGGCCGAGAATTTCCAGTTGACAGGCTCTTTCAAGATGCGTGGTGCCGCCAGCAAGATGACGGCGCTTGATCCTGGTCAGAAACTGATCACCGCCTCTTCAGGCAATCACGGGATTGCCTCATCGCGGGCGGCGTCTTTGACCGGGCAGGACCTGACCGTTGTTTTGCCTGAAACCGTGGCCCGCGCCAAACTTGAAAAGATCCGTGCCTTTGGGGTTGAGGTCATCATGCACGGGGAGGAATCGGGCATGGCAGAAATCCACGCACAAAATCTCGCAGCGTCAGGCGATTACACGTACATCTCGCCTTATAATGATGTGGATGTCATCGCCGGTCAGGGCACCATTGGTCTGGAACTGCTGGAGCAGGTGGATGAGGTCGATAACATCTTTATCTCGATGGGCGGCGGCGGGCTGATCAGCGGTATTGGGTCAGTCCTCAAGAGTTTTTCCGGGAACACGCATGTGATCGGCGTTTCAGCGCAGAATTCGGCAGCTTTGGCAGCGTCAATACAGGCGGGCAGGGTGGTGGAAACTGAGCATCTGGACACACTTGCAGATGGCGTGGCGGGTGGGATGGACCAAGATAGCTTGACCTTGCCGCTGGCCATGGATGTGATTGATCAGGTCGTTGAATGCAGCGAAGCAGAGATTGCTGCCGCACTCAGACGGCTGGCGAAGGATGAAAACATGCTGGTAGAAGGTGCGGCAGCGCTTGCGCTGGCCGGGTTCCTGCAATTGTCAGACGAGATGCGCGGGCAAACCAATGTCGTCCTGTTATGTGGTGCCAACTTTGACTGGACCAAGGTCAGCTCTCTGATTCAAAGTTGAGCGCTCGCAACGATTGTTCTTTTGGGCGCATTCTCGGTTCTCAGGGCTGACACAAACGTTCAGGATGATGCCATGAGCATCAGGCCAGGTGAGTGGCGGTCTCGTTTGCCCTCACGTGGCGCCCGGCTCGGTCGAAGTATAAGAACCTAATATCAACGGACCGGCCATCGCAATCGTATGCGCGCAACATCTCAACGAGCTACGGGTCGCCGCTGCTTAGGAAATGATACGCGTTTGGAGATTTGCCAGCCTTCCAAATATTGAGCGATGCGACGACTGCCGTGTCAAAAGACCAGCAGAAAATTTGAAGGCCTGATCATCTTTTGTGCCACGGCGATACAATAATCGCCGTGGCACATTTCATAAGCTCATCCCAAGAATTGGGATATCCAGTTCTCAGAAAAGAAAGTTATCGACACCAAGATCGCCTATCTCAACGTCCTGCAAGGTGATTTTTGTACCCGCGTGGTCGTCGATGACAACATCGTCGCCAACCTGAGCGATATGGGTCTTTGAAAGATCCCGGAAATCGACAATCTCCGAAACGCCGCTGAGATCGATGATGTCTTCGGTTACATCGAAATCCGTAATCGCATCGTGACCATCATGGTTTGCGAAGACGAAGCTGTCGGCCCCTTCGCCACCGGTCATGACATCATAACCGCCTCCGCCCGTCAGCACGTTGTCCTGAGCGTTGCCAATGATCACATCGTTGAATGCTGTGCCGATGACGTTTTCGAAATCATTGACGACGGCGGTGTTTTTGCCACTTGCATCCGAGACTGATCCGAATTCCGACAGACCGGGCGCGGTCTTGTCGCCGTTGCGCAGCTGAGGGTGCAAGGCATCCTGGTCGTTGATGTCTAGATCGACCCGCGCGCCAGACCCAAGTTCGGACAAATCGAGGGTATCACCGCCTTTGGCATCTTTTGCTAAATTTTTGGCGGGTCCGTCCGCGTCATCGTCTCCGCCATCCAGTTTGATATCGATTTTCGACAACACATCGCCCACTAGTTCGGCGGTGTCATTACCGTCGCCGAAGTTGGTTTCGATCGCTTCGACCTTGTTGATATCAAGCTGGAAAAGCCCGTTTTCTGTTTGGCCGTTCAACTCGGTGCGCGCAAAGGTGATACCCTTCCCGGCCTCTTCAAAGCGTGCGGTGTCGTCGTTTTGCAGGTCGAAATTCACCAGGTCAGTGAAGAAGTTGACTTCGGTCGTATCATAGCCGCGACCACCGTTCATATTGTCGGACCCGTCGCCATTGTTCCACACCAGCCGGTCATCACCCGAACCACCGCGCATGTCGTCGTCACCCTTGTTGCCGATGATGGTGTCATCACCTGCACCACCCGCCAGAGTATCTACACCAAGACCGCCCGTGAGGATGTTCTCTTCGGAGTTGCCACGGATCAGATCATCGAAATCAGTGCCGATCACGTTTTCGAAATCGTTGGCAACGACTGTCGCGCCGTCGGTCTTGACCTTGCCGTTTTGCGAAAGACCGCGATCACCGTGGTTTTCGATATCCAGATCGACTTTCGCTGCTGCGGCGAGTTCACTCATGTCCAGCGTGTCTCCGACCGGGCCCTCGTCGCCACCTTCCAACGTGATGTCAATCCGGCTCGCCACGTCTCCAACCAATTCTGCAGTGTCATCGCCACCACCAAAATTCACATCAAGCGCCTCGACTTCAGCAATATCGAGCTGGAAGAGGCCGTTGACTGCCTGACCATTCAGCTCGGTTCGGGCAAAGCTGATACCGGCTTTCGACGCCTCAATACGTGCGGTGTCTTCGTTTTGCAAATCGTTGTTCACCAGATCGGTGAAGAAATTCACTTGCGTTTTATCGTAGCCCTTCCCCCCGCGCATCGTGTCGGAACCATCGCCATTGTTCCACACCAGCAGGTCGTCACCGTCGTTGCCAAGCATAAGGTCGTCGCCCTTGTTGCCGATCACGGTGTCATTGCCTGCGCCGCCGCTCATCGCGTCCTGGTCGTTACCACCTGACATGACATCGTCGCCGCGTTTGCCAAACATCAGGTCGATACCGTCGCCACCATCAAGCGTGTCATCACCGGATTTGCCGATCACCGTGTCGTCACCGCCGAGCGCCTGGATGTTATCGTGGCCTTTTGTCCCGACAAGTCGTTCACCGACGTCGGTCCCGGTTATTTCAACAACGCCTTTTTTGCTGTTCTCTGGCTTGATAAGAGTGCTGTTTTTTTCTTCAATAGGATTGGTCATTTTATTTGCCTTTCAAATACGCGCATATGTTTCTGTGCTGCGGTGGGTTAATAGGGCTGAGGCGTTTCGACAGTCAGGATGGGTCGCGAATGGGTCTGATCTTGCATCTGCGACTTGATGGTCGCGGTCCCGATGAATGATCCGATCATGGTGTCGTTCCTCCTCTCACGAACACCGATGTTGTTTTGAACAACAGTGTGTGGCGTTCATGGTCGGGTTACGCCTATGGCCAGCGGTTTATTCTTGAGGTGCCGATTTTTTTTTGACGTTTTGCGCGCAAGAACTCTGTGGTGGCGTATTTTTTTGTACCCGCCGTGCATTGTTCGGCAGCGTTGCAATAGCATCTGTTTTCACGACTCTTTCACCCGCCGCCCGTCCCTCCGGTATCCTTTGTTTCTTAGGGCTTCTACGGTGGTGCGCGCGTTGGCGAACCAATGGATATCGGACAATCAGATGCAGGTTTTCTGAGGCGAGAAATCGTTCGATCCAGCAGCAAACGACGTGTCCGGGATACTTTTGGGAAAAAGCGTTAGAACGTCTGAAATAGCCGCTGATCCAAGTTGGTATCGCAAGGCAGCTTGGTGCCAGGCAAAGGGCCTTTTCGCTGCATCCGAGGGATGATGCAGGAATTGCCAGTCACGTCAGGAAACGCATCATTGTAATTTTTGGCTAGGCTTGCTCGGCGGCAGAAAGCGCAATATCGCCCAGATCGTCGCGATCTTCGTCTCCGACGATAACAAAATTTGCGTTGCGGGCACCCCAAGTCACCATATCGAATACACCTATGGTACGTTCGTCGAAACCCTCTCGCGGAGAATCCGATTGGATCAGGCAGAGAGCGACCACACGTTTTTGTGTATCCGTGTACATCAGCTGAGAAACCGGTTTTCCGGCGGCAACCAGCAATCTAGCCCCTCGGAAAGTTAATCCATGTTCAGACAAATCCGGGATTCGAACTTCTGCACCCACTGACTTTGTAAGCCAGGTTTTGATGTGATCTGCCTCATCCGCAGGTACTTCTACAAGATGACGACCCTGGCTTGCGTAGACGCGATGATAATCTGCGATATCGTCCAGCCATCCGGGCGCTGCCGCGATCTGCTGATTTTGGGACAATCCGGTAAAATATCCCGTGCCGCCGCCGATTAATAATGCAATCACCACCGCCAGGGCCGAAATCCAACCGAGGGCTGAAGGCGGGCGGGGCTCGTTTGCCGCGCTTGCAACAGGAGCGTCCTGAATAGCCGCCGCCAGCTCGAATGGGACAGGCTCCTCCAGCATGGCCGCAAAGGTTTCCTGGGCGGCCGTATCCGCTGCCATGATCGCTTCTAGCTCAGTCTGGAGTTCAGGGTCGCTTGCCAGAGCTTTTTCAATCTCATGCGCTTCATCTTCCGGCAGTTCGCCGTCCAGGAACGCGCTCAATTTTTCGGTGTAATCTGTCACGTGCTTGCTCCTGCGGGCTCGGCCATTTGCTTGGCCAGTGTCTTCCGCGCTCTATGGATACGGCTCATGACAGTACCGATCGGAATTTCGAACAATTCGGCCGCTTCCGCATAACTGTATCCTTCGACCGAGACGGTGAGCAGAATAGTTGACAGCTCTTCTGGCAATGCGGCGATATGGTCGCGCAACTCTGTCGCGGCGGCGGCGGCCTCGCCCGTTTCTTGTGCGACCAGCTCATGAGCTTCTTCCGCCGGGACGTGACCTTGGCCCAATCGAACCGTGCGTTTGCGAATTTCACTGATCCACAGATTTCGGGTGATCCGAAACATCCAACGATCAAGCGGTTGAGTGGGATCCCATTGGTCTGAACGGCTAAGCGCGCGCAGGCAAGCTTCTTGCACGAGATCATCTGCCTCTGGCACGGAGCGTGTCAATGATCGCGCAAATCGTCTGAGCCGTGGCAAGAGCGCGATCAACTCGCGCTTGAGATCAGTCAATGCGTGGTCCTCTCGGATTTCGGCGCCTAGAATTCGAATGCTGCCGGTTCTCGGTGCCGCGACGGGCCCGATAAAGAAACTTGTTTGCCAGTTGGTTTGGCCTGACAGAGCCAAGGTCATTACACACTCCTTTTCGTTTGTTTCAAAGAGCATACGCTTGGGCCGGCGAAAAAATTCCAATTTTTTCCGAAAGGCTGTGAATATCCGCCCGATCCCACGCGTAATGGCTAGCAGTGAGAGATACGAACTCCACTTTGTTGACTTCGCATAAAAAGGAAAATTCTTTCATGAAACGCATTATTTTAGCTTCGTTTGGCCTGCTGGTCCTTACAGCCTGCGACTATGGCGGTCAGCCCTCCGGTGGGTCAAATAAAGCTTATGGGTCTTCCAGTTACTGATTTTTAAAGACCTTAAAACTTTGTTGCGTAACGAGTGTGATGCGACCGTAGAGAAATCTGTGGTCGCATTTTTTATGCCGTTTGAACCGAGCTTTCACACAACTGATCTTGGTGGGAGCTCGGGTTTTTCAGTTGCGCAGACATCACTATCATATTGGCGTTTCGCCTGCGCTGTGATTGCATCGATCAGGGTGCGCTAGCAGATTGGTAACCGTTATCAGCAAGCACTATGGTAATTGGTGTGAGCAAAAAAAACAGAGAATCGACCCCTGCTATGAAACTGGAATTTCACCACATAAACTTCGTCTCGGAAAATGTGGATCGGATGCACGATTTCTATACGAACGTGCTGGGTTTGGACGACGTTCCGCAAGAGAATTTTCCGCGCACCGAGGAGACCGAGGAGCGCGGCTATAGCGGCAAAATCCGCTTTGCGTCGGAGGGTAAGATGCAAATGCACCTCGCAGAGCGCGCGCTTGATGTGGGCTTCAAGAACGGACATGTGATCAACCCTGTGGACCGCGGGCACATTGCATTTCGGACAGACGATATCGACGCGTTTCTGAAGATTCTAGATGAGCGAGGCATTCCTTATTCTGACTACGGAACAAGCTTTGCAAAGACCTGGCACCAGGTGTTTTTCATGGATCCGGAAGGCAATGTGATTGAGGTGCACCAGCAGGTGATCTAAGGCTGTTTTCCTGCCAGCGTCCTCAAAATAAAAGACAAATCATTAGGGATATTGGACCAGCTTCTTTGATCTGGTGCTGGCTTATCAGAGGGGCGATGCACTGGTCGAAGTGTTTGCTTGCCGGATCTCAAGATTCTGTTGGTTCGTCGCCAGTCACATCGTTTCTTAGGTAGATGATGCTTCCGCATGCAGACGTGTCTTTCTGCTTCGGATCAAAAAGATTGCCCCACTGATCAAAAAGAAGAGGTCCAGGGAAAAGATATCGGTCTCTGCGCCGAAAACGGCTTCACCCCAAGAAAGTCCACCCGATTGCAACCTGACAATCGGCAGCAAGCAAAGGGCGCTTCCCAGCACCGGGCCAAACACCTTGGCTTGGGCAAGGTCTGGCCTGTAGCGTATTACGAACGAACCGACGATCACACCCGTTGATGTGATCAGAAATGCCTGCGCTGTCCAAAAAATGGGATCTCCTGCCAGGCGTGCCAGAAAGTAACCATAGGCTGCGCCGACCATCGCCAGCGGCAGACCCCAAACCACGGTTTCAAAAGCCCATTCAGTTGTTGACCATAGCGGTGTCTCGCGTCGGCGAAACCACAGGTGCAAGCCTGAGACAACGGTAAAGGTCATCGCAGCGCCAAGGGCCGCCCACACGATACGCGACGCCTTGCCAGCGAAGTTTCCAAAATGAAGGGGCACGGCTAGATCGACCAGCGTTGACCCGACGGACGGTGCGGTGCCGACAACAAAAGAGGGGCCCAGAAATGCGCCGGTCGCGCCGTTGAATTCAAGCGACATGCCGCTGAGATAGCCACGTGCAGGGGTGTGAAAGGTCTCAATTATCGCATCCGCGCGGCCTGCGTTATGGATGTTCAAGACGCTGGCGGTCGTTTTGCTGATACTTTGGGCATGTAAAAGAACCAAATCAATATCAGCGACTTCAGCCGGCGATGCATCCTTGGTCATTGGCGCGCCGACAACTGCCTCAAGCGCGGCGGTTTGATCGCCACCAAACGCTACCATCGCGACGACTGGCAGTCCCAGCGAGACCGCGAAGCTCAGGAAGGCGCCCGTGAAAGCCAGCAGCACGGCAAAAGGCAGCGACCACACGCCCGCAAGGTTGTGTCGGTCCCGGTATGACACCATGCGCCCGCCGGGGCGCTCGGCGACAAACAGCTCCTTAATGATGTTGCGATGGATCAACACTCCGGTGATGGCGGCGATCAACATCGCAATACCCAGGATGCCGGTCAGATAAAGACCCCAGCGACCGGGCACATGCAATCGGACGTGCAATTCGACAAGGAAATCGGCCAGTGCCTCGCTTGGACGGGTGGCAGACAGATCTTCTAAAAACCCAGACTTAGCGCTTACGATTGCACCTGAATCAGGTTGCACGATGTACTCTCGTCCAAAGGTCGCGACGCCACCGCCATCAAGCCGAGGGCGGGCACCGCCAAAGAAAAGTCGCAAGGTGCCATTGGGGCCTTCGCCGATGATGACGTCTTCTTTGAGGTCAGCAGGTACCTGCGCCGCGATCCGCTGGAAATGACGATTGACAGGTTGGCTCAATGCCTGGTTCGTGAGTGTGGTCTTTTCAGACCAATGGCCGATTTCATCAGCAAAGACGACGACCGTACCACTGAGAATGACGGCATAAAGCAAGATCGATAGCGCTGTGGCCAGCCAGCCATGCAGGGCGACAAGGCGTTTTGTCTGGGATGCGTCAAGCAGCATGAAGGCTGTTCCTATAGCGCGATTGTCAGGGCGATAACGGAAATGCAAAAGCCCATGCCAAAGACATAGAGCCGCGCGATGCGCCCGGGGCTCACGGACGTGACGGGTAGCACCACCAGCGTTGACCATATCAAGGGAAAGAAGATTACGGGTAGTACCAGATGGTCGATATCCCCGCGGCCCGAGGGTAGGATAAGCGGCAGGGTTGCCATCACTAATATGGCCAGAAGGAAGGCCATCGGCCCTGCCAAAAACCACCTTAAAATCGTTTGATTTCGGTGTATTGGCTTAGTTGTCGCAGTTGTTTCACTTTGTAACGCTGAAACGCTCTGGGATTGGTCTGCCACTTTCACGCCCCACAGTTTATCAGAAAATTGGCTGGCTGAGCGTGTGCGCGTGGCTGACCTGGGTTCATATTATGCGGTGATCGGCATCAAGAAAACCGAATCCACCTATTTCTGATTAAATTAATTAGGTATTGATCGAAATGCAAAAAAATGGTTAATCGCGACCAACTGTCCCCAGCCGGTCATGTGGCCCCGCCAGGTTCGTCTCAACTCGAAACGTCTGATGTCGGAGCATGGAATGACCAGTTCTCGCTATCTCATCTATTATACGGTGTCCGCTGTTGCGCTTGTTCAATTTCCTGCATTGGCGCAGGAGAGTAGAGAGAATTATGACCTTGGCACCATCGTTCTCCGGGGCGAACTGCAATCACGCAGCCTACAGGACAGCCCGACGTCGGCGGCGGTAGAAACGGGCGAAATTCTGGAGCGCCGCGGAGATACTGATCTTTATGATGTGATCGAACGCACGCCAAATGTGGTTTCTTCCTTCGGCGAAAAAGGTTTTTCAATTCGCGGGGTCGACCAACGCGGCGTTGGCGGTGGCTCGGGCCTTGTGATTTCGACGCAGGTGGATGGTGTTGCGCTGCCAAGCAATCAGGCAACTTTTTTTGGCCCATATTCGGCGTGGGATCTGGAGCAGGTCGAGGTTTTGCGCGGGCCGCAATCTACTCAGCAAGGTCGTAATGCTCTGGCTGGTGCGGTCGTGATCCGCAGCAAGGATCCGACATATGAACAAGAATTCAAACTTCACGCCGAGGCCGGTTCACGCGATCATCAGCGTTTTGCTGCCATGGCCAATATACCGATCATCGACAACAAGTTGGCATTGCGGTTTTCGGCGGAGCACCTTGAAAACGACGGTTTTATCACCAATCCCACGCTGGGTACGGATGACTATGACGGCCGGGAGATGACAACTTATCGGGCCAAGTTGTTATGGGACCCTGCTGAAGATGTCGAAGTGATATTTAGCTATTCGCACACCGAAAACTTTGGTGGGGAAGATTTTGTCAATGAACCGCCATTCCCTGCAAACCGCTTCAATTTCTCCAATGTTAGAGCCATTGAGGGATCGGACCACGATATCTTTGGGGTCCGCGTAAATTGGGCGGTCAACGACATCTTCTCGCTTGAGTCCGAGACCAATTATTACATGCATGATTATGTGCGAGTAGAAGATTTCGATTTCTCCCCGGCAAATCTGGGGTTCCTGAATGCCACAGCTGAATCCGAAGTCTTCGAGCAAGATCTGCGCTTGCGCTTCGAAACAAACCGCGTCAGTGGCGTTTTGGGTTTGTTTTATACCGAGATCGACGACAACCGTCCCTCGGAGGCGGTATTTGATATTGGTTTCCTGACCGTGGGTGTGCCCAATGGCATTTTCGCGACGCGGTTGAATGAATTTCCAACCACCACGACCAACTACGCCATATTTGGCGAAGCAGATATCAAGGTCGATGAAATTCTGTCCGGGCTGAGTTTCACGCTTGGAGCGCGGTACGACAAAGAACGCTTTAAATTTGCCGATATCACAACGGTTACGCCCGCGGTCGTTCCTGGCACAAATTTCTCGGGCAGAACAAGTTATGACGCTTTCCTGCCCAAGGCCGGTGTGACCTATGATTTTGCAGAAAATCAGTCTGTCAGTCTCACCATTCAACGAGGCTATCGGGCCGGAGGAGCACAGGTAAATCTGTTTACCGGAGTGCTGAATGAATTCGACCCGGAATACACAACGAACTACGAACTGGCTTACCGTGGTGAATTCTATGATGGCAATCTGCGCGTCGCCGCCAACATGTTTTATGTACTCTGGCGTGATCAGCAGGTGGACAGCCCGGGCGCATCGGGCAGTCCGTTCGACAATGATACTTTAAACGCTGGCAAGTCCGAGTTGTTTGGCGGCGAGTTGATGGTTGAAGGTGACGCAACAGAAAACCTCAGCCTCTTCGGGTCAGTCGGCTATGCACATACCGAGTTTTTGCGCTTTACCTCAGCCGGTAATAATTTTGCCGGCAACAGTTTTCCGTTGGCACCCGAATGGACGGCAGCGTTGGGGGGTGAATATTCTTGGAATAATGGTGTCAGCTTTGGGATGGATCTTTCCTATACTGGCGCCAGTTACTTCGACGCCGCCAATAGTCCGGGCAACCGGAGTGATGATCGCTGGTTGGTAAATGCACAACTGACCTATGAAAACGATGGCGGTTGGTTGACCGGTGTCTACGTGCGAAATCTCTTTGACAAAGATTATGCCGTTCAACGAAATGCAAGCGCCACAGGCACGCAGGTCCGAACCGGTGAACCGCTGTCCGTCGGTGCCTTTGCGACTAAGACTTTCTGAGAAGATGCGATGACGTTTGCAGCGATCATCATATCCCTCTTGGCACTGGCCTGGCTCAGTTGGCGTGATCCTAAGCGGCGCCGTGTCTTCGGATTGCCTGCATTGCGAGTACCTCTCAACGCTTGGCCGGGTTGGCTGGTTTTCAGCCTTCCCGGGGCGGCGTTGCTTTTTGCAGGCACCTCCGCCGGTCTGGTGATCTGGATGGGAGCGGTTTGTGCTTTTGGATGGATGCTGATCGCGGTCACACCTGAGGGCTGGCATGCCATTGCCGGTTGGCTCAATCGGATGGGAGATGGATTTGAAAGCCACCTTCAAACCTGGCTGCAAGAGGCAAAGCACAAAAAGGGAAGAACAACAGGAGAAAACAGCCATGATTTTCGATCCCAAGCCCATCATTCTCTTGATAGCAGGATCGCTCGCAGGAGCCGCGATGGCGGATGAAGCCGAAATCGACGCCAAAGTCTCGCTGGAATTGAATGCGATAAAGACCTCCGAGGGTAAATGCACGCTGACCTTTCTGGTGATCAATGGCCGTGCCCGGAAAATCGAAAAGGCTGTCTACGAAACGGTTCTGTTCGATAGCGACGGTCAGGTGGACCGACTGACGCTCTTTGACTTCGGCACGTTACCCGCAGGCCGCCCCCGCGTGCGGCAATTCGCGGTCCCGGGAACAACCTGTGAAAACCTTGGGCAGATCCTGATCAACGGCGTTCATGCCTGTGCCGCCCCGGAACTGTCCGAGGACGCCTGTGAGACCGGTCTGCAATTGAGAACACGGACAGATATCGAGGTGACAGGATGAACAACATGATAGAGCCAATTCGTCAAATCGCAGATCTTGGTGGCCCGGTCGTCATGGTGCTGATAGTCGTTTCGATCGCAACACTGGCAACGGTTCTTTATAAAATTTGGCAATTCGCAGCCGCTGGTGTCGGTCGACACAAAGCCCTTTCCGATGCTGTTGCCTCCTGGGATCGGGGTGACCGCTCCGGTGCGAAACTCTCGTTGAACCGATCCAATAGCTACCTTGTGCCTGTGGTCGATATGGCATTTGGCGCCCGGCCCGAGGACAGTTCGCGGCTGGAGGCCGAAGCGGAAACCCGCTTTGCCCGGCTGGAACGAGGGTTCAGGTTTTTGGATTCGGTGGCTCAGATGGCGCCACTTCTGGGTCTGTTTGGGACGGTTCTGGGAATGATCGAGGCGTTCCAGTCGCTGCAGGACGCAGGTGCGCAAGTTGATCCATCGATCCTTGCGGGTGGCATCTGGGTCGCATTACTGACCACCGCGGTGGGTCTGGCGGTTGCAATGCCAACGGCATTGGTGCTCAGCTGGTTCGAAGGGCGGATGGATGCAGAGCGCGTCACCGCCGAGCGGGCAATTGCGACGATCCTTCACCCGACCGGTGGCGTGTCAGAGGCACCGGCAGCGGGGGCGCTTAGCCATGCGTAGGCATCGGCAAGGGCGGCGGTTGTCAATGACATCCTTGATTGATGTCATCTTTCTTCTGCTCTTGTTCTTCATGCTCTCCTCGACCTTTTCGCGTTTTTCCGAGGTTGAAATAGCGGCGGCTGGTGGTGGTGGGACAGTCGCGGACACCTCTCCTTTTTTTCTGCGACTTGAGGCTGAAAAACTGAGCCTGAATGGGCAACCGCAGACACTCGAAACCCTACCGGCGGCATTTGCGGCGCGCGATACGGATGTTGTAACAATGTCGGTCTTGATCAGTCTGCGTGACGGTGTGAACGCCCAACGTCTGACCGATCTACTGGTGGTGTTGCGCGGTGTGCAGGGCGTGCAGGTCACGGTGCTGGGGGCATCATGAAACGCAAGCAGGTCAAACGCACCCGAGAGCCGACCATCGCGTTGATCAACATCGTGTTTTTGATGCTTGTCTTCTTCATGGTCGCAGGCACCGTGGCGCAGCCATTGGACGGTACACTGAACCTCGTGCGCACGGCAGAGCTCGAAGGGCGTGCACCGCCTGATGCGCTGGTCGTTCACTCGGATGGCAGCCTCAGCTATCGCGGCGAAACGGTCACCACCGCGGCCTCTTTTCTTGCAACGCGCACCGACGATGAACGGCAAAGCGTCCGGATTGTGCCGGACCGTGATCTGCCAGCCGTTCAATTGGTCATGGTGGCCCGTGAGTTGCGTCTTGAAGGTGCTGAAAAAATACTGGTTGTCACCGAGCGAGGTTTGCAATGACGCATTCATCGCGCTTGGCTAAGACGCTTGCGGTATCGGTAGCCATTGCGCTGCACAGCGTCGCGATCTGGGGAATGGCGAAGGATACAAATGTCGCAATCGAAGGTTCTGCCGGTTCGATCGACGCCAGTATTGGCAGCAGTTTCGCGGATATGTCGGCGGGAATGTTCATTGCTACCCAAACAAATGAGGTCTTGGAGGAAATCTCGCCGGAAAAAATTGAAGCGGTTTTGCCAAGCGAAACGTTCCAACCAGCGCCGCCAGATTCTATGGCAAAGATCAAGGAGCTGGTCACTACTCAGACAGCTTCAATACCCGAACCCACCCGGACGACTGAGCCGCCGCTACCAACTCAACATCTCCTGCCGGAACAGGCCCAGGCCGTAGCTGAACCTATCCCCGATCTCGCAGCGTCGGAGATTACTGAGATGATCGAACCAGAGGTGGATGAGACACCTTCGGTCACACGATCGCTTAGACCCAAGACGAGAAGCACCGAGTTGGAAAAACGGGTCGAGCCGCCAAAAAAAGTTGCCAAGACCAAGCGACAGAAAGCAAAGTCGCAGCCGCGTGGGAACGCCAAGCAGAATGCCACAATCGGTGCTGAGACTGGAAGAACCGAGACAAAGGCCAAGGTGGCCAGCACGGGCAAATCAAAGCGACAGGCAACCGGCAATGTGGCGGTAAGCAATTATCCCGGCAAGGTGATGAAGAAAATCTCACGGGTGCCCAAACCGCGCGTCGGTTCCAAGGGGACGAGCGTTGTGGCCTTTACGATTTCTTCCAGCGGTGGAATTGGCGCAATTTCTCTGTCGCGCAGTTCGGGATCGTCCAAGCTGGATCAAGCGGCGCTGCGTGTCGTGCGGCGCGCGGCACCCTTCCCGCCACCACCCACCGGTGCCCGCCGAAGCTTTTCGATCAAGATCAAAGGAGGATGAAGAAGGATTTCGTCGGTTTGATCAAGATAAACCGTCGAATACTGGTTTCATTCGAACGACAGACCAATTGATCGCGATGGCAAAACCGCGATTGATGGCGAGTCATTGGCAAAATTGCGTTTGCGCCCACCGTTCGGTCCGGGTCAAATACTGGGACCGCCCGTCAAGGGTAAGTCAGTTGCCGATGGTGGTCTGAATTTTCTACAAAACGGGACCGATTGTGGCGATCACGTTGTTCCAGATGCGCCGACGATATGACCAGGCCAGTACTTCAGGCAAATCAACGTGCGAAGAGGATGCAATATAGTCTTGTTGCCTTTGAAAGATGGCGGCGGTTGTTTTCGGATCTTGAAGCAGGATGTTGTTTTCATAGTTCAGATCGAAACTGCGCAGATCAAGATTGGAGGAGCCGACGAGACTAAGCTTGCCATCAATAGTCAACGTTTTTGCATGCAGTAGACCGCCCTTGAATTCATGAATGACACAGCCCGCTTCTAGAAGTTTTCGATAAAAACTGCGGCTGGCCGCCGCTACGATCCAGCTGTCGTTGACCTTTGGAAAAATCAGGGTGACCTCGACGCCGCGATGTGCTGCGGCACAAAGGGCTTCCAGCACGGTCGCATCGGGTACGAAATATGGGGTTGAGAGTGTCAATTCACTTTGGGCGCAGGCAATGAGGTTGGAAAAAAGCTGAGGTGTCGCACCGCGGCGTTCGGTTGGACCGTCGCCCATGACTTGCGCCGGAAATCCATCTTTGAACGGCTTGGCGACCAGTTTGATCTGGTCCAAAGATTCACCGGTCGCCTGCATCCAATCACTGGCAAACAGCAGTTGGTTCTGTGCCACGACCGGGCCTTCAAACCGCAGCATGATATCGACCCAAGGCGCAAATTTGGCTTTGACCAGAAATTCGGGGTCGGCTGAATTTCGGCTGCCACAATAGGTAACTTTACCATCAATCACTGTGATCTTGCGATGGTTGCGCAGATCAAGCCGGCTGGTCAGAATTGTGCGGATCGGGTTCTTCAATGATAGCGCGACGGCAAGATGAACACCGGCCTCTTTCATCTGTCGCCAAAGGCAGCTCTTGACCAATGCGCGTGATCCCAACCCGTCGGCCATCGCCCGGCAAGTCACTCCGCGCCGGGCGGCGCGGATCAAAGCCTCGGCGACATCCGTGCCAGTATTGTCGTCTAGCCAAATATAGTAAAGAACATGAACGTGATCGCGCGCCGCATCGATATCCGCCACCAACCTATCCTTTGTGGCCCTGGCATCGACCATCAATTCAGCCTTGTTCCCGTCAACAGGATGAAATCCGTTGATTGAACCCGCATAGAAAAATGCCGGACGGTAGAGTGGATCTATCAGATGCTCGACATTGGAAGCAGTTCCCATGAACGCGGCGGCTTTGGTTCTGATTTCACCAAATATCTGATGATGGCGTTTGTTTGCCCTGTTCCCAAGGTCAATCTCACCAAACACGAAATAGATGGCGCTGCCGAAATAGGGTAAAACGTTCAGCACGATGAACCAGGCCAGACGTGCAGGTGGAGAAAGATCATCGCGCAACAAGATCCGGGTCGTGAACCCGATAACCAGCAAAGCATGAAGGATCAGAATGAGGGTCATGGCGTGTCCTTGGTAAATGCGATTTCCATCACGATGGGCAGATGGTCTGATGCAATTCTGGCAAGTTCGGATTTATGAACCTTCGAGTTAAGGGGCTTGATGGGACCGGCAACAACGAACCGATCAAGAGGAGCCCGTGGACGGGACGCATGAAAACTGGGACCCGGGGAAATCATGTGGCCAATGTTCCCGAAGACATCGGTCTCAAGCTTCCATTCGTTGAAATCACCCGCAATGACAACGGGATGGCAAGTGCCGGTGATGTAGCGGGCCAATGACATCATCTGTTTGCGTCGCATGCCGGGGGTAAGCCCCAGATGAACGCCGATGATTTCGAGTAGCGGATCCGACAGGACAGCGGACACGATCCCTCGCGGTTCTATGGTCGGTATGTCGATACGTTTCGTTTCGGCAATGGCGGTGTCGGCCCGGCATAACATGGCGTTTCCGTGCCAGCCGTGACTCTGAGGACGTATCGCCAGGTCAACAAGCTCATAGTCGAGTTCTTTTGCCAGCCGGTCCAGAGGAAGCACACCGGCGCGAGCACCGACGCGGCGATCAGCCTCTTGCAAAACAACCACGTCCGCGTTGATCTCTGCCAAGACATCAGCGATACGGTCTGCGTCGCGCCGCCAGTCGAGTCCCACTGCCTTGCGAATGTTGTAGCTGGCGATACGCATCAGTCTTTTTGCAAATTCCTTACAGCCAACGGTGCGCCGCTATGCGACATGTCGATTGGTATGAATGTCAAAGCGCCGGTCGATACCGGAGTGGTTTACGGGTTTGAGAAGTTTCATCATCCTCGTTTCATGCCGGGTTTGGCAACACCGACTTGATGCACTTTACTATCTTTTCAATGGCAATGGTCTTGAGGACGATACCGTTCAGCTGGTTATTTTTAGTGGATTGCGGCCGCTGGGAAGCTTGAACAGGGCAAACAATATTGATGCGATAGGTCTGCTTTAAGAATGACCACCTCGACGCCCGAGCATATTGGAACAGTACGTTCTGGAAGCTTCGCAATGTCCAACTTCGCTTGACCGGCCCATGTGGCACTTGGCAAGTACCCAAACGTCGCGACTAGAACGGTCTTTGATATAAACTTGGTTGACTTCGCAATCAAAAGCCTCCTAGCGAAATGGCATGTATTTTAAGGCTATTCTGATCGCATAAGGGAATGAATAACCACCGGGCAGGTGCTGTTGACAAGCATACCGACTCCCCCTATACGCGCCACATCCGGCCAAGGGGGTCGCCCCGAAAGCTGATATCAAAACTGAAGTGGTCAAGATCCGGGCCGTTATAGCGCTCCGATCCTCTGAATAGCCAGCCGCGTCGTTCACCTCGGAATGGGAACGATTGCGGTCATTTCGCTTTGCGGACGCGTGAGGCGAGCGAGATTTAACCGCATGGGTTCCCATGCAGACACATGTGTTGAGAGACGGGGAAGAACCGGAATGCCAACGATCCAGCAGCTGATCCGCAAACCGCGGCAGCCGAAAGTAAGAACGCAGAAGTCGCAGCACCTGCAAGGGTGCCCGCAGAAACGTGGCGTATGTACGCGCGTTTACACCACCACACCGAAAAAGCCGAACTCGGCCATGCGGAAGGTTGCCAAGGTGCGCCTGACCAATGGCTTTGAGGTCATCAGCTACATCCCCGGCGAAAGTCACAACCTGCAAGAGCACTCGGTCGTTCTGATCCGTGGTGGCCGGGTAAAAGACCTTCCGGGTGTGCGTTACCACATTCTTCGCGGTGTTCTGGATACCCAGGGCGTCAAAGACCGTAAGCAACGCCGTTCGAAATACGGCGCCAAGCGTCCTAAGTAAGGAGAGAGCGAGATGTCACGTCGTCACGCCGCTGAAAAACGCGAAGTTCTGCCCGACGCCAAGTTTGGTGATCTGGTTCTGACAAAATTCATGAACAATCTTATGATCGATGGTAAGAAATCGGTCGCCGAGAAGATCGTTTACAACGCGCTTGACCGCGTTGAGGACAAAATCAAGCGCGCCCCGCTGGAAGTGTTCCACGAAGCGCTCGATAACATTCAGCCCAGCGTCGAAGTTCGCTCGCGCCGGGTGGGCGGTGCCACCTATCAGGTGCCGGTCGAAGTGCGCCCCGAGCGCCGTCAGGCTCTGGCGATCCGTTGGTTGATCACCGCCAGCCGTGGCCGCAACGAGAACACGATGGAAGAGCGTCTGGCGGGCGAATTGCTGGATGCGGTTCAATCGCGCGGTTCCGCCGTTAAGAAACGCGAAGATACCCACAAGATGGCCGAGGCGAACAAAGCCTTCAGCCATTACCGCTGGTAAAAATTCAGAGGCAAGAGACCTATGGCACGCGACTATCCGCTCGACCGCTACCGCAACTTTGGCATCATGGCCCATATCGATGCAGGCAAAACCACCTGCTCGGAACGGATCCTGTACTACACCGGCAAATCCCACAACATCGGTGAGGTGCACGATGGTGCGGCCACCATGGACTGGATGGAGCAGGAGCAGGAACGCGGGATCACCATCACATCGGCTGCGACCACCACCTTCTGGGAGCGCACCGAAGACGGGCAAACCGCCGATACCCCCAAACACCGCCTGAACATCATCGACACTCCCGGCCACGTGGATTTCACCATCGAGGTTGAGCGTTCGTTGGCCGTTCTTGACGGTGCTGTTTGCGTTCTGGACGCCAACGCGGGCGTAGAGCCGCAGACTGAAACCGTTTGGCGTCAGGCCGACCGCTACAAGGTGCCGCGGATGGTTTTCGTCAACAAGATGGACAAGATCGGTGCCGATTTCTTCAACTGTGTACGCATGATCGAAGACCGTACCGGCGCGACTGCCGTTCCAATCGGCATTCCGATCGGTGCGGAAACCGAGTTGGAGGGTCTGATCGACCTCGTGACCATGGAAGAATGGCTGTGGCAGGGTGAAGATCTGGGTGCTTCCTGGGTCAAGGCCCCGATCCGCGACAGCCTGAAGGACATGGCTGACGAATGGCGTGGCAAGATGATCGAAGCCGCCGTCGAAGAAGACGACGATGCGATGATGGAATACCTTGAGGGCAACGAGCCCGACGTGCCGACGCTGCGCAAATTGCTGCGCAAAGGCACACTGGCGTTGCATTTCGTACCTGTGTTGGGTGGCTCTGCCTTTAAAAACAAGGGTGTTCAGCCGCTTTTGAACGCTGTGATCGACTATCTGCCCAGCCCGCTGGACGTTGTCGATTACATGGGCTTCAAACCCGGTGACGAAGAAGAAACCCGTAACATTGCCCGCCGTGCAGATGATGATATGGCGTTTTCGGCACTGGCGTTCAAAATCATGAACGACCCCTTCGTTGGCTCGCTGACCTTCACACGCGTTTACTCGGGTACCTTGAACAAGGGTGACACGCTGCTGAACTCGACCAAGGGCAAGAAAGAGCGCGTCGGCCGGATGATGATGATGCACTCGAACAACCGCGAGGAAATCACCGAGGCGTTTGCTGGCGACATTATCGCGCTGGCGGGTCTGAAAGATACCACAACCGGTGACACGATCTGTGCTGTCAATGATCCGGTGGTTCTGGAAACCATGACCTTCCCCGATCCTGTGATCGAGATCGCGGTCGAGCCGAAAACCAAGAATGACCAGGAAAAGATGTCTCAAGGTCTGGCCCGTCTGGCCGCCGAAGATCCCTCATTCCGTGTTGAGACTGACCTCGAAAGCGGTCAGACCATCATGAAGGGCATGGGGGAACTTCACCTCGACATTCTGGTGGATCGCCTGAAACGCGAGTTCAAGGTTGAAGCGAATATCGGTGCGCCGCAGGTGGCCTATCGTGAGACCATCGGTCATGAAATCGAGCACACCTACACCCACAAGAAACAATCGGGTGGTTCGGGTCAGTTTGCCGAAGTGAAGATGATCATCTCGCCGACAGAAGCGGGCGAAGGCTATTCGTTTGAAAGCCGCATCGTTGGTGGTTCGGTTCCCAAGGAATACATTCCGGGTGTTGAAAAAGGCATCATGTCCGTCATGGATAGCGGCCCCTTGGCAGGCTTCCCCGTGATCGACTTCAAGGTCGCCCTGATCGACGGTAAATTCCACGATGTTGACTCGTCCGTCATGGCGTTTGAACTCGCGGCGCGGATGTGTATGCGCGAAGGTCTGAAACGTGCCGGTGCGAAACTGCTGGAACCGATCATGAAGGTCGAAGTGATCACGCCGGAAGAGTATACCGGTGGCATCATCGGTGACCTGACCAGCCGTCGCGGACAAGTATCCGGCCAGGAACCGCGCGGAAACGCAATTGCGATCGACGCAAACGTCCCGCTGGCCAACATGTTCGGCTACATCAACACGCTGCGCTCGATGAGCTCGGGTCGCGCCCAGTTCACAATGCAATTCTCGCATTATGATCCGGTGCCTTCGAACATCAGCGAAGAAATTCAGGCGAAATACGCCTAAGCGAAATCGGGTGCCGGTGATGCCGGCGCCCCAGGGAAAATCAAGGAGGCCATCATGGCAAAGGAAAAGTTTGATCGTTCGAAACCGCATGTGAACATTGGCACGATTGGTCACGTTGACCACGGTAAGA
>NZ_CANLER010000005.1 GCF_947489715.1 uncultured Roseovarius sp.
TGTCGTTTCGCCCATTTACAATCTCTCCCGGACTAGCTGGTTGCGGTGTTGGCGACAAATAGCTCTAGGGTCACGCGATTTCATATACCAATAACGGACATTGGGCGCCTGCGCAGCATCCGACATTTAGGGCTCCAAGCAGCCAGTGGCCACCTTGCTGACTTTGAAACCGTTCATTCCAGCCACCCTGCCCGGAATCAAGCCGCAGGCGCCGGGCGAGCGGTTGTAATGGTTGCGCCATTGGTCCGAGCGACAATGGCGACACCGTCCCGTCAGGCCAGCGGCGTGCCGACGATAGTTGGCGCACCTCCGGTGCGACGGGCTGGCGCTTTGGTGAGGGTGCGCGTTCCGGAGAGGATGGAGGGTCTTGGAGAGGATAAAATACCATGCTGAGATATTGCAGCGCCACCCCACGGCCCGGCGCTCGCCCTCAACATCGTGTCCACTCTGTGCTAAACAGCGGACATTCGATTTTCGTTAGCTTTTTTTATTTAGGGCAATGGCCATTCACGATTTGCCTTGCACGGTGATGCTGGCACTGCGCGCAGATGAGCCCGAGATCAAGGTGAAACGTTGATCACAAGGCTAACCGGTTTCGGTGTGCCTCATTCTTTTGGCTTGCAAGGAAACCCACCAGATTACGCCGGCTCCAATCAGGAAAATTCCGAAACCGGCGAAGAAGAGGCAAACAAAGAGCATCGGAGAAATCGTCATGTGATCTTCGTTCCAAGTTGCGAAAGCGCGTCTGAATTCCGACTTTAATAACGTCACAAAGACAAGCCTTGATGTGAGTCAACTGCCTTCTGAGGCAGTATCACTAAGTGGAACAGGCATCGAACCGGATCGGGGAACATAAATCATTTTCGCTCTTGAGCCACAACGCTGCGCGGTTCCCCCGTGAGCCCACAAGAATTTTCTGAAAACCTTAACAAATCGTCCATTTCTCGCCGCATTCCAAAACCTATTCACGCCACGACCTACCGGTAGTTTCACCCTAAGACCCAGATGTGACAGCCGGAGCATTTCCCGATGATGAAAAAGACGATCTTTGCCGCCGCACTTGCACTGATCACCTGTACTGGCACCGCCCTGGCCGACGGCAAGAGCAGCGCCCTCAAGATCGTCAGAGACACTACCGTGATGCCCCCAGACACCTATGACGGACAATGGTGGACCCATCCCAAAGGGTGCGAATATTCGCGCGCCGGGCGGCCTGGCGAAATCGTCTGGTACCTGATTATCAATACAGTCCAACCGGGATGCCCGAATTACATCGTCCAGAGGGGATTTAACGACGCCTACTGATACCCGGTCGTCCGACACCATGCCCCGTTCCGGCCCTTTGTCCTGTCCTGTAGCCGGAAAAGACGCATGTTCATCCCCGTCGGGCGGCCGGTGTACTGCGCCACGCGGTGATCCTTGCCTGCCTGTCCAGCGACGCAGGAATCACCGCGTGCGCGACCTTTTCCATCCGGAACCCACGAGTTAGCGGTTAACAAAGCGCGTGAAATACGAAATGGTGGTCACGCGTGCCACGCCGCGACCAAAGAGGCATGTCAACATGTCTCGGAGGTCCTCATGCACAGTTACCTGAATTCACAGATACCGCCGCCGATCATGCAGGGCACGCCGCCCCCGGCCGAATGGCGCGTACCGATGATCGACTGGGATCGTCCGCCTTGGAACCGTTGGAGCTTTCAACATATCCAGCAAATTCTACCCACTGCGCCCGTCCGCAGAGGCCGAACTGTCTCGGCCCTGCCCGAAGCGCATGAAGCCATCGAAGAGGTTGGATTTGAAGCGCTGCATGGGCTGACAACTGTCGCGCAGTGGATCGATCACAGCTACACCGACGGGCTATTGGTGCTGAAAGATGGCACCATCGCTCATGAGAGCTATTACAACGGGATGACCGCCCAGAGCCTGCATCTGGCGCAATCGGTATCTAAATCGGTCACATCGACAGCGGCGTCGACCCTCATCGAGGACGGGTTGCTGGACCCGGCCGCGCCCGTCAGCGACCCCTTGCCCGAGCTTGCCCATACTGCCTGGGCCGGTGCCACGCTACAGCAGGTGATGGACATGACATCAGGCGTGCAGTTCAACGAATCCGATTATGCCAATCGCGCCAGCGACATTGGCAAGATGGATGTCGCGGCGGGCTGGAAGCCAGTACCGCATGGGTTCGAACACGAATACTGGCCTAGCTGTATCTGGGACCAGATCCTGTCAATGCATGTGAAAGACGCAGAACATGGCGCGCGGTTCCTTTATCGCTCGATCGAGACGGATGTTCTGGCCCATGCCATGGAGCGGGTTACCGGTCAGCGCCTGCCGCAGATCGTGTCCGAACGGCTTTGGGCACCGCTGGGAGCGCAGGAACACGCGCATTTCACCGTTGATGCGGCAGGTTATGGCCTGTCTTGCGGTGGGTTCAGTGCAACGCTGCGCGATTTCGGACGGATGGGGCTGGCCTATCTGAACGATGGCAAGGTCGGCAAAAAACAGGTGATCCCCAAGGCCTGGGTCGATGATATCCGCAATGGTCAACACGGCCTCTTTGACGATTACGGTCGCAATTACTTTGCCAACGGGCGCTATCGCAACCAGTTCTGGATCGAGGACGACGACCAGATGGGGCATCTGTGCCTGGGTGTTTTTGGCCAGATCATCTATGTCTCACCCGAACGCGAGATGGTCTTTGTCAAACTCTCGACCTGGCCAGAATTCACCAATCCCGACCGAATGCAGGATTGCATGTCCGCTTTCCGGGCTATCGCGCAGGCTTTGGGTCGTGATCTATAGGTGAAAAACGATACATAACAATAAATTACAAGGCTATCTTGATGTTTCATGCGATATCTTAGCTTCTGAAATGCGGTCGATCCCGGCCTACGCACCCCTTGTTGACAACGCGCCACCGTCACCAATACCATTCGCATACTAACAATTTTCCAAGGGACCGCGGTGGCATATCATTGTCCGACAGACCTGACCGCTGCCTTGCAGATCGTCGCACAATCGGGCGGGAAAGTGATCGCTGGCGGTACCGATGTTTACCCCGCAGCCCGGCAGGGGGAGAACCCGGACTACTATCTTGATGTGACCCGCATTGCCGGGTTTTCCGACATCAGCGAGGGCCCTGACGGATTTCGGTTCGGTGCGGCAACAACGTGGCGACAGATTGCCGGGGCAGATCTGCCCCCCGCCTTTGATGCGCTGAAACAAGCAGCGCGCGCGGTGGGCGGCGTTCAGATACAGAATGCCGGCACGATTGCGGGCAACCTCAGTAATGCCTCCCCTGCTGCCGATGGGGTGCCGCCGCTATTGACGCTGGAAGCTCAGGTCACGGTCGCAAGCCAGGAACGAGGGAAAAGGGATATACCGCTGGCGAAGTTCATCATGGGCGTTCGCCAGACCGCTCTCGCTCCGGACGAACTGATCACCTCGATCCTGGTGCCGACGATCCCGAGAGATGCGCGGTCGGCCTTTGAAAAACTGGGCAGCAGGCGGTACCTCGTAATCTCGATCGCCATGACATCTGCCCTTATCGCACGCGATGCCGAGGGGCGGATCACCTGTGCCCGCGTGGCTGTCGGGGCTTGCTCACCGGTGGCGCAACGTCTGCCGGAACTTGAGTGGGATTTAATTGGTAAGCGCGTGAACGAGGTGAACGTCACACCAAGGCATTTATCGCCGCTTTCGCCCATTGATGATGCCAGGGGCAGCGCGGAATACCGGCGCGACGTAGTGTCAGAACAATGCACAAGGGCGATCAGGCGGGCGGCGGGCGATGAATGAAAACGCCCAGATAAAAGGCACCGCCTTCACGCTGGACGGCCAGCCGGTCAAGGCTTTTCCTGCGCCCGGTGAGCGGCTGTCACAGGTGCTGCGCGAACGGCTGGGCGCGCGGGACGTCAAGATCGGCTGCAATGCCGGTGATTGCGGTGCCTGTACCGTGCTGGTCGACGGGACCCCTGTCTGTGCCTGCCTGACGTCTGCGCAGCAGGTGGCCGGACGCGCAGTGGAAACCCCGGCGGGCCTTTGCCGGGCGGATCCGATTGCAGCCCGGCTGGTCGAAAGCTTTCAGGATCACGGTGCCGCGCAATGCGGGATCTGCACGCCGGGGATGATGGTGTCGGCCGTGGCGCTGTTGCGAGAAGACAGCGAACCCACCGAAGATGTGGTGAAAGATGCCCTGGGTGGCGTTCTTTGTCGCTGCACCGGGTATCGCAAGATTATTGCTGCAGTGATGGGGGCCGAGGGCCGGGCGGAAAAGACAACCGGTCAGGTGGGCCATTCGATCCGTCGGCTGGACGGTGCCGACAAGCTGACCGGGCGCGAAGCCTATGGCGATGATGTCGCGCCGGCGGGCACGCTGGAGATTTTCCTGATCCGCTCCCCCTACCCGCGCGCGGCGTTCGAGCTGGGTGATCTGGCGGCATTCGTCGCGAATACACCGGACATTGAGGATGTCCTGACCGCCGCTGACATCCCCGGGCGAAACGTCTTTGGCGTCATTCCGCAATTCGTCGATCAGCCGGTCTTTGCCGAAACCGAGACACGATTTCGAGGTGAGGCGGTGGCGGCGGTGATCGGCACACCGAAGGCCATTTGCGATCTGAACCCCGAAAGCTTTCCGGTCACCTGGCAGGAAAAACCCGGCCTCACAGATGTGACATCGGCCCAGGCACCGAAGGCTGTGCAACTGCACAAGGGCCGCGACGGCAATGTCATGTGTGGCGGTTTCGTCGCGTGCGGGGATGCGCAGGCAGCCCTCGCAAAAGCCGATGTGACGGTTGAGGGCCATTTCCAAAGCGGTTTCGTGGAACACGCCTATATCGAGCCTGAAGCGGGGTTCGCGCAGATGATCGGCGGGCGCGTCGAGGTACATGCCTGCACCCAGGCTCCGGTGATGGACCTTGAGGCGCTTGAGATCATTCTGGGGATGGACCGCAGCCATATCCGGATTATCCCGACCGCCGTGGGCGGCGGTTTCGGCGCCAAGCTGGATATCACCGTCCAACCCTATCTGGCGCTGGCCGCACTGAAGACCGGCAAACCCGTGAGACTGACCTACAGCCGCGTGGAATCGATGCAAAGTTCGACCAAGCGACACCCGTCGGACATTCGCCTGCGGATCGGCGCGGATGCCACGGGCCGGATCAGAGGGTTTGATTTCTATGGGAAATTCGACACTGGTGCCTATGCCAGCTGGGGTCCGACCGTGGCCACGCGGGTGCCTGTGCACGCCTCCGGCCCCTATCGGATCACCGATTACCGCGCCGAATCCAAGGGTATCTACACCAACAACCCGCCAGCAGGCGCGTTTCGGGGGTTTGGCGTGCCGCAGGCGGCGATCGCACAGGAATGCCTTTTCGATGCTCTGGCTGAAAAGCTGGGGATTGATCCGTTGGAATTCAGAATTCAAAACGCGCTCGAAACTCACGTCCCGACCGTTTGCGGACAGGTATTCATGCAAGGTGTCGGCATCGGCGCTTGTCTGCAAAGCCTGCGCCCGGCTTGGGCGGCGGAGTGCGCATCTGCCAGCACCTTCAACGCCGCCAACACCACCCTGAAACGCGGGGTTGGCGTGGCGGCGGGCTGGTATGGCTGCGGCAATACCTCCCTGCCCAACCCGTCGACCATCAAATCGGGCATTCGCGCGGAGGGTCGCGTGGTGCTGCACCAAGGGGCGATGGATATTGGTCAGGGGGCCAACACGGTCATTGCCCAGATATTCGCGACGGCTCTGGGCGTGCCGGTGCAGTCGCTGGACTTGATTGGTGCCGATACCGATGTGACCCCGGATGCGGGCAAAACCTCGGCATCGCGTCAGACCTATGTCTCTGGCAATGCCGCGCGTCTGTCGGGCGAAGCACTGCGGGGGCAGATCCTTGAGCGCATGAACGTGTCGGCCGAGGCCGAACTGGCGATCGGCGGCGGGATGATCCGTGCGACCGATGCAGCGGGAACGCAAGTGCTGGACCTGAGCGGACTTGCGGCGGATGACGAGGGGTATGTGCTGCGCGCCGAGGAAACCTATGACCCGCCGACAAGACCTATGGATGAGAACGGTCAGGGCGCGCCCTATGCGCAGTTTGGCTATGCCGCCCATCTGGCGGTGGTCGAGGTTGATAGCGGCCTCGGCACTGTCAGGCCCCTGAAATTTGTCGCGGCGCATGATGTGGGCAAGGCGATCAACCCGATGCTGGTGGAAGGTCAGGTCGAAGGCGGTATCGCGCAGGGCCTTGGCATGGCGCTGATGGAGGAATATATCCCGGGGCGGACCGAGAACCTGCATGATTACCTGATCCCGACCATCGGCGATGTGCCCCCGGTCGAGACGATCATCATCGAAGACCCCGACGCGCACGGGCCTTATGGTGCCAAAGGGTTGGGTGAGCATGTGCTGATCCCGACCACACCCGCCCTTTTGAACGCGATTTATCACGCGGTGGGCGTGCGGATCACGCAAATCCCCGCTACCCCGTCGCGGGTGCGCGCCGCACTCAGGGCGGCAGCGTCATGAGTGAGCGCGTGAAACCCGAAAAAATCCGCTGCGACGCCTGTCCGGTGCTGTGTTACATCGCAGAGGGCAATTCGGGCGCCTGTGACCGCTATGCCAATCACGGTGGCGCGCTGGTGCGGCTGGACGCACTGACGGTGATCGAACGCTCGGACCCGAGGTTGGTGCCGTTCATGGAAGGCGCATCGCCGGACTGGGACGGTGATATCGTCAAGGGCGAGCGCCCCTTCATCACCGCTGTCGGGGCGGGCACGACCTATCCCGATTACAAGCCCGCGCCCTTCATCGTCAGCCAGCAGATAGAGGATGTGGATATGGTCACGGTGGTGACCGAAGGCATCTTTTCCTATTGCGGGGTGAAGGTGAAAATCGACACTGACCGCCATATCGGTCACGAACGCGCTGTCGTTTATGTCGACGGGGAGCCCATCGGCCATATGATGACCTCGGAATATGGCTCCAAGATGCTGTCGCTGGGCGGGGTCGACCATTTGACCGGCGGCACCAAAAAAGAAGGCCGCGTGACTTGCGATGCGTTGTTGCGGCTGTGCAATCGCGAGGCGGTCAAGATGACCATCGGCGAGGCGGAAAGTGCCACCAGCATCGTGGTGCAGGCCGGGCGCGCACCGGTGATCAACGGGGACGAGGAAAAGCTGATGCGGGTCGGCTGTGGATCGGCCGCCATCGGCATGTTCGCCAAACAATGGTTCGATCATGTTGACGAGGTGGTCGTGGTCGATGATCACATCACCGGCGTTCTGAGCGAGCATCAGGCGGGCAAGATGCTGGATGTCCCCCCCACCGGCATCCGGATCAGGGGCCGCCGGTCAACGCCCGGGCGCTACTTTCAGGTGGCGGAGCCGGGCACCGGCTGGGGTGGCACGGATATTCAGGACCCGCTGGTCATTCTCAATGATTTCAAATCCGATGTGGCCTGGCCCGGATTGCGTCTGCTGATGATCTCGACCACCGGGGAACAATACGCCTATTTCGAGCTGGACGCAGACCTAACACCACAGCCCACCGAAATCCCATCCGCGCTGAAGACCACCGCGGACCGGGTGTCGGAAAACTGCGAGCCGTCGCTTTGTTCCGTTCTGTTCATGGCCGGGGCGGGCGGCAGCCTGCGCGCGGGCGTGACCGAAAACCCGGTGCGGCTGACACGCTCGGTCCGGGAGGCGCTGACCCATGTGTCCTGTGGCGGGGCGCAGGCCTATATTTGGCCCGGCGGCGGGATCACGGTGATGGTCGACGTGATGGAAATGCCGAGCGGATCTTTCGGGTATGTGCCCACCCCTGCCCTTGTCGCGCCCATCGAGTTTACTTTGCGGATTAGTGACTATGCTGCCCTGGGCGGCCATATGGCCGAGATCCAGTCAGTGGAAGAGGTGACCAAAGCCGAATTGCGCAAGCTGCAACAGGATGCTGACAGCCATGATCCGCTGGCGCGACGCAACTTTCGCTGGCCCCGGGAGGAGGAGCGCTGATGCCTGCGATTGCCGCCCTTCTGCCCTGTGGCACAAGACTGCATTTGCAGCATGGGCCGATTGACCTGATCATCGGCGCGGTCGGGGAACGGCAAACCGCGTTCGCAGCCGCAAAGAAACGTTTTACCGGTCTTCTTGAGGAGCTGGTGGCGGAGCTTCCGGCCCTGCGCGCGGAAATGACACCCGCCACCCCGCGCCCGAATGGCGAGGTCGCATTACGCATGGATGCGGCGGTGCGGCCCTGTTGCGATGAGGGCTTTGTGACCCGCATGGCCGCTGTTGCGGGCGGTGTGGCCGATACCGTGCTGGCGGCGATGCTGGCCGCTGCGGATCTGGACAAGGCCTATGTCAACAATGGCGGCGATATCGCCCTGCATCTGACGCGCGGGCAGCGCTTTAGCATGGCAATGGCGGGGCATGATGGCAACGATCTGGGGCGTATCGTGATCGGTTATGACGATCCGATCAGGGGAATCGCCACCAGCGGGCGTCATGGCCGCAGCCTCAGCCTGGGAATTGCCGACAGCGTTACCGTTTTGGCGCGCAATGCCGCCACGGCGGATGTGGCCGCGACGCTGATTGCCAACGCGGTCGACCTGCCTAGGCATTCCGCCATAACCCGCGTGCCCGCAAATACGCTTGATGCAGACAGTGATCTGGGCGATCTGCCTGTCGTGACCCGGTGCGCGCGGCTGGCGCCGGAGGATCGCATCAGGGCGTTGCATGCCGGAAAACGCCGTGCGCAGGAGTTGCTAACGCGCGATCTGATCACCGGTGCAGCCATTTTCCTGCAAGGCGACAGCGTTGCGACATTTGCCCCCGACACCCTGAGCCAAAGGATGCCCGAACATGCCTGACGTGATCTTACGCAAAACCATCACCTCGGTTGAGGAGGTCTTTCACGAGGGGGGGCCGGCCCCTGCCAAATCGCTCAAACGCGCCGCGATTCTGGCGGTGATCGAAAACCCGTTTGCCGGGCGGTTCGAGCCGAAAATTCAGGGCTTCATGGAAGATCTGAAACCGTTGGGCCTGAGCATGGCGCAAAAACTGGTCGATGTGCTTGGTGGCCCTGATCAGGTCGAAGGGTACGGCAAAGGCGCATTGATCGGCGAGTCGGGTGAATTGGAGCACGGCGCACTGTGGCATGCGCCGGGGGGATATGCGATGCGTGAGCTACTGGATAACTCGAACGCTATCGTGCCCTCCACCAAGAAGGTGACGGGTGTTGGCGGGCGGCTGGATGTGCCGATCACCCATATCAACGCCTCTTACGTGCGCAGCCATTTCGACGCGATGGAGGTGGGAAGCAACGATGCGCCGCGCGCAAATGAAATGGCGCTGGTGCTGGTCATGAGCACAGGCGCGCGCATTCATAACCGTGCCGGTGGACTGGAAGCTGCAGATATCAAGGGCGAGGACGGATTGCGATGATCGCCAGGATCAGAAAACTAGCCGTCAATGTCGAAGAAACACATCGCGAAATTGGTCGCGACATCTCTCCGGCGACCCGTAAGGCCGTTGCAGTTGCCGTGATCGCAAACCCGTTCGCCGGGGTGTATCAGGAAGATTTGAGCGATCTGATGGAAATCGGGGCCGAACTTGGCACGCTTCTAGGGGAAAGATGTGTTGCCGCCCTGGGGATCACCCCGGCGCAGGCCCAAAGCTATGGCAAATCCGCGATGGTCGGAGAGAATGGCGAGCTTGAGCACGCAGCCGCCATTTTGCACCCAAAACTTGGCGCGCCGCTGCGGGCTACGGTCGAAAAAGGTGCTGCACTTGTGGCGTCATCCAAGAAGATGGGCAGCCCCGGACAGGTGCTTGACGTGCCATTGGGACACAAGGATGCAGCCTATGTGCGCAGCCATTTTGACGGGATCGAAGTGCGTCTGAACGATGCCCCGCGCGCCAATGAGATCATGGTGGCCGTCGCCGTAACTGATAGCGGGCGGCCCCTGCCCCGTGTTGGTGGTCTGACCCATAGGGACGCCATCGGGGAAGACGGGTTGCGATAGCATTTGACCGGAGCATGTTCTGAAATGGGTGAAACGACCTCGATCCTAACCGAAGCCGAGTATGTTCTCGACGATCAGGTGGGGTATTTGCTGCGTCTTGCCAGTCAGCGGCATGCGGTGATCTTCCAGAAACATTCGATTGATCATCTAACGCCAACGCAGTTCACCACACTTTTGCGCGTCTCCGAAAACAGCGAAGTGTCGCAAAACCATCTGGGCCGGCTTGCGGCAATGGATGTCGCCACCACGAAAGGCGTCGTGGACCGTTTGAAGGCCAAGGGTTTGATGCAATCCCGACCGGACCGGAACGACAAACGTCGCTCGGTCATATCGTTGACGTTATCGGGGATGGCATTGATCGACGACCTCAGGAAAATCGGGCATGTCATTACCGATAATACGCTGTCACCTTTGACCGCACAGGAGCGCCAGACATTGGTGAACCTGCTACGTAAAATCATCTGAAGAACACGATCCGGGATCGGCGAAGAAAGGCCTGTCCTTGCCGCTGTAATCGACAGAATGGGAGACTCGTGCTACGGTTGAGATATTAGCAAACATATTTTCTGGGGGTTGCGATGGCTGTCCGACCCACGCTGCAGTCGATTAAAGGGCTTTCCATTGGTGCCACCGTTCCGGTGAGTGCTGCTACGTCGACCGGCGCGATCATAGCGGCCCAGGGCATTGACCTGACGGGCATAACGATCATCCCCAAATCGCCTGACGTCATCAAGAACATCTTCGAGAAAAACCGCGCTGGCACGCCGGTCTTGCGGGTCGAGGACCTTGTGGCAATGCGGGTTGAGCTGCGTAACTGCACCATTGATCCAGGCAAACCACCTGTGATCAGAAAAACCGGTAGCAAAAAAGGTCTGCTGATCCTGCATTTCCCGCCGCAGTCGATCACCGAAGAAACATTTTACCAGCCACCGCCAGCCGATATCGCTGACCCTGCAGACACCACGAAGGTGCCACCCAAGCCTGGCGATCCGCCGCATCCCAGCACAAATAGCAAACCCAAGCCCGAACCGGCTGACCCAACGAAAGACGAAACGCTGCGCGAACCACCGATCCGGGCGCGTAGTGCGGACGAATCCCGCTTGGTTTTCGACGTCCCTGCGGATGCGGAGATCGAATATTCTCTGGCAGGTATCTTGGAGGCGGTTCAGACCCTCAAGCTGGTGGTCGCCCGCAATGCCAAACCAAGAACCAAGAAAAAGAAACCCGGCTTGGTCATTCCGATCAAGGATCTGTTGAATTTCAGCGCCGTCAACGCGCTTTCTGTGAAAAAGCGTGCAGCCTTGTCGGCGCATGTCGCGGCATCGTTCCGGCTGGCGGCGCGCGGTGCCGGTGACACATCGACCCTGCGGGCACGGCAAAATGCCTCGAACACCAACGTCCTGACGCAGATCCCCGACAATATCGCCGTAGGCGTCGGGATTGGTACAATCGCCCTTCCCAAAAAGGGGCCAGAACCCAAGCAACCGACATCGACACAAACCTCGATCGAGATGCCGTGGCGCTTGTTCGTCTCACCTCATGCCGGGGCTGAATGGCGACACGCGGCGGAACCGGTGCATTCGCAGGCCACCAGCCGGACCGAGCTTTGGCACACACGGATGGTGACGCCCAAATCGGACGGCACCCATATTCTGCCCCCCTACCCGGACCCCAATCGTACAATCCGGGCGATCTGGGCAAGACGCGGAACCGGGATCGAGGCGGCGAACAAGCCGATGAAGAGCAAATATCCGAACAGCGCGGATCTGCCGGACCCAAGCACGGTGCCCTTCCGGCAGCCGCTGGACGATTATGACCGCTATCAGTTCGTGCACCTGTCATCGAATTTCGGCAATGACGACTACCACCCCGATCCGATTGATACCAAGCTGATGATGCTGTCCTCACTTGGCGGGTGGCTGGACAGCCGCGGCGCATGGGATCCGATCGGCCTGTCGGTCGAAGAATGGGTGCATCGCGCATCGATGGCGCGTGACCACTATGCCAAAGTCGTCTATCGCGGCTTCCTTTGCCCGTTCGGGCATCGTGTGTCGCTGGTCAAGGTCACCGAACGGAAGTTCCACAAGGACAGGGACAACATCCAGCCGGACCTGAGCCAGAATGCCTATCTCAGGCAGCGGTATTTCATCATCATCCGCGAACCCGTCCGGTATTTCGACGATAGCGCGTTTCACGCCACGCAATCTGTCGACGGCACTATCAACTTCGCGCGGCAATTCCCGTTTTCCAAGGTTGAAATCCTGACGGATCAAACCCCCGATCTGGACAAGCCCGAGGATACGGAAGTTGAAAATGGCAGAGGGCAGCAGTTTTTCTGGCCCTATATCAACGAAAATCCATTCCAGTTCCAATGCGTGGCGACCGATCTGGATGGCCGGCGCGTTGCGTTCGATCTGCCCATGATCTTCATGGACAACACCATCGCGTGTCCGCGCAATAACGTGAATGACAAGCTGGTTCCGGCCTGGGCGTTGGCGCAGAACAACGCGGCAGACGCGGCTGTCGAATTCAACGCCAGCCCGCTGCACACGACCAATCTCGATTTCCAGAAATTGTCGCTTGCGACACCAAACAATCCTGGCGACAGTGCCGTCGACGTCAAGACGGTTACCTTCAACATGGAAGCCCCGGTGCGTCAAAGCCCTGGCGTATCTGCAACCACAAATAGTAGCCTCAGAACCTACAGTAATAACCTGACCCGCCCGCTTTTCGTGCCCAAGATTTATCAGGTCGATGCCAAACTTGGCCCCGTGGCCCATCTGACCGGATCGACAAAAACCAATACGCTCAGGTGGAACACGCAATACCTGAAGGTTGGTTTCAATACTGACATTTCGGCACCCGAAGCAGATCGCAACATTGGTGAAGTGTTCGCCGATGTGATTGAGACCGGCAGCAGCATGGGGCAGCTCGATTTTTCCTCGCAGGGGGATAAATCCGGCGGCTTCCTACAACCCAATATCAAGCCACTGGCGCTTTCGCGCACCGCCGGGCCGATCATGACCAACCCGGATGAATTTGCCAAAGGCATCCTGGAAAGCGGCGCAGGTTTCCCGACGACCCCGTCGCTGAACGATCTGCCTTTGCCCCTGCTCTTTGGGTGCATCCCGCTGGGCGAGCTGATTCAACTGGTCGCCAATATCTCAGGCGAGCCGGAGAAAATACCGAAATTCGCGTCCGAGGCCGGCACGCAGGTTGAAACTTTCGTGTCGACATTGCTGCGGTTTTTCAACCTGGCGATTGATCTTCCCAAGGGGCCGCTTGGAATTGCCAAAGGGGCGTTGCAGCAGTTTGTTTTCAAAATTGACGACCTGATCGATCAGGGGCAGGCCGTACCACAGGAAATGCAGCAGGCCATCAATAAGCTCAACGAGATGCTGGGCTTGATCGAAGCATTGCGCGACAAGGTCGAAAGCGCTGCAAATGCCGCTGTTGACGCGATTGGTACAGACCCGGATTTCACTCAGGCTCTGGCCGACATTCCTGCGCTGAAAGCCAAAGTTAGCGAGTTGAAAAGCATATTGAACGGCCCGCAAGGCAACTTGATCCCTGCCAATATACGCCAGCAACTCATGGCCTTCGCCAACGGGCTTGAAGACATCCTGGAAGCGATTGAGGATGCGCAGGCTGTCTTTGCCGCGGGCAAGACTATCTTTGAAAAGGTCGACGCGATTGTTGGTGACCCATCCGCATTGGCGGGCCTTCTGGAGAATGCGGGCGAATTCGGCACCAAGCTGGGCGAGCTTAACGATTCAATCGAACCCTTCCGCAACGCGATCGCCGATTTTGACCTGTTGCCCGAAGGACTGCGTGCGCCGATTGTATCAGCCTTGAAAGAGGTTGAGGATGTATTCGATATCGCTGAAGTGATCAGCAAAATTCTGGAGGCGCTGACCGGTGATGAACTGACGATCCGGTTCGACTGGAATCCGGAAATCGCCAGTTGGCCAAATGAAACCAATGCCCTCTTCCGCGCCAACGACAAAAAAGGCCTGGTGGTTGCCGTCGAAGGCAAGGTGAAGAAGAACGGCGCTTCCAGCCCACAGATTTCGGTCAGCTGCTCTTTGCGCAGCTTCGATCTGGTACTGATCGCCCCGGCCTCGTTCATTGAGCTGAATTTCGACAAGATCAGCTTTGCCATCGACAGTGCCGCGAAAATGGATGTTGATGTCCTGCTGAAAGACATCAAGTTCGTCGGCCCGCTGAGTTTTGTCGAAACCTTGCGTGATCTCATCCCTCTCGATGGGTTTTCCGATCCCCCCTATCTGGACATCACGACAGAAGGTATTCACGCGGGCTTCGACATAGCGCTGCCCACAATCGCTGTTGGGGTTCTGAACATTTCGAACCTCAGTCTGGGCGCTGGATTCACAGTACCCTTCATCGGTCAGCCGTTATCTGTCGGTTTCAACTTCTGCACGCGCGAACAACCCTTCTGCCTGACCGTCTATATGTTCGGCGGCGGCGGATTCTTCGGCATCACCATCGACCCCCAGGGCGTGCAAATCCTGGAGGCAGCATTTGAATTCGGCGCGTCGCTGTCGATTGATCTGGGCGTGGCCTCGGGCGGTGTCGAGGTGATGGCCGGTATCTATTTCCGGATGGAACAGGACGAGGCATCCCTAACCGGTTATTTCCGGCTGGGCGGTCATGTGGATGTGCTGGGTCTGATCTCTGCCTCGATCGAGCTTTACCTGGAACTGGAATACGAATTCTCATCCGGCAAATGCACCGGTCGGGCCGAGCTGACCATCGAAGTGTCGGTCTTCATATTCTCCGGCAGCGTCACCATCAAATGCGAGAAGAAATTCGCCGGTTCAAACGGTGATCCAAGCCTGCGTGAGATGATGGGGCACCAGCCGGAATTACCGATCGAACAGGAACTGGCGGCAATCAGCGGGCCAGAAATTGACTATGGCTGGCGCGAATATGCCGAGGCGTTCGCATAGGAAGGAGGAGAGAATGGCACAACAACTCATTGTCTGGACCGTTCTACCCTTTGGTCGTGTGCGAGAGGGTGATCACAAGGGAAAATGGCGGGTATCCGTCGTCGTCTCGCCACGCCTGACGCCCGAGGCCGCGGACGAACAGTCACTTGCGGCCTTCGGGGCCTGGCACAATTGGCCTGTGACACTGGATAGCGCGCAGTTTTCGCTGCGCATCGGAATGGATGAAGTTGATCTTGAACGGGTCAGCGAACCCGACCCGGAAATCTGGAAGCAATTTTTTGACGAACAAACGCCGGTTGCCGGCTTTGTTTACAAGGATATGAGCAAAACCAACCTGCATTCCTACTCGGTTAAAAATGTTCTGTCCTTTGCGCGCGATCATTACGGCAGCATGGCCACCGATACTGGCGCGGAACACCCGAAACTGCTGCCCTGGTCCGAGGCTGATCCAAGTTTGAAGGGCATGCTGACCGGCATCGGCACCCGGACGCACAAGTTTACCTTCGGTGATCAGGAGATCGAAGTGCCGCTGCCGGGATTTTCGCGTTTCTATGGCGGAAATGTCGAGGAATCCATCAAAGGTCGGGTTTTCAGTGAAAAGTCGGTCTATGCGATGGATGTGGTTGATCCAAAGGTCGAAGGTGACACGCTTACACCACAGGTATTAACCAAGAAACCATTGCGCGTCATGAAATCTGATTGGCGTGATCCGGCCTTTGCGGGCAGTGATGCTGGGGTGATGGCCAATTTTGCCAGCGCCGATGAATATACTTTCTATCAGGCCGACCGGTTTTACCGCCGCAAAAAGGCAACCGATGCGGAAAAGGCAAAACTGCGGCCGGATTTCAAGGACGTGACGCCGCCACCGCCTGAGCCTGACTATGATTTCCATCAGATCGTCGCATCGTATTCAGATTACGGCGCGTTTTTGCGCAGTCTTGGATTGGTGATTGATTTCGTATTCGAAGATCCGGGCATCATTCGGGATCGTATCACCTTGGGCAATGGAACCGGCGTCGGACAGATGCAACTGGGCGTCAAATGGGCGGCAAACCCGCCCGGCGAAGACGCGCGGCCACGGACCGCATGGCTGGCCCATCGCGACCGATTTGTGCCCCGCCCACGCACTGACGATCACGCGGCAGGATTTTTGCGACTTGAAGGATCGGATGACGGCTGGAACAACTTCAAAGACGAAAAGCCTGGCCGTTTCGATCTCTATCAGGTCGACCCCGACGGGGCTGCGCTGAAGACGGTGAATTACACGCTGACGGCGCAGAATCTGATCACCAAAGGCATGTCGCTGCGACAAAAACACGGTGAAGTGACCTACACCACTGGTGACCGTCAGCCTGTTGCCGCCCTGCGTAGTTCGGGCATTGGTGTGTCACAGCATGGCCGCGCTGAAAAGTTGGCAAAACTGGCCGCCGCATCGGATTTGAAAAACACCGAAATCGTCAATGGCCAGGCCAAGGATGTGGTTCTTTTCGCCGAGGATGTGCATCGCGGCCACCGGGTGGACATCGCGCGGGTACCCGATTTCATCCAACCCGGAAAATGGCAAAGCCTCTGCGCCCGTGTGGGAATATATCGAGCGTTGAAAACAGATGCCGAGCTCAAGTTCGACCCCGATGAAGGCTATGTTTCCGGATCGTCCATGACGGGTGATGTCAATGATCCCGACGAACAATACATGCACGAAAGCCTGTTTCGCTGGGCCGGCTGGTCGCTTGTTGCGCCACGCCCGGGTAAGGTGATCAAATCCGAAACCAATGAAGACAACAACCTGCAAGCCGAGGTTCCAACCGATGTGACGGACACCGCCAAAAACGGTAATGGGCTTGCCGCCACCTTCAAGGTGCAAAGCGGTACGTTGCCCCGCCTGCGATTTGGCAGCCTTTATCGTGTCAGGGCGCGGGACGTCGATCTTGCGGGGAACTCTCTGGCGATTGACGATCCGTCCATTGAACCGCTGGAACAGGCCAGCGATGCGGTGGGCTATTGGCGGTTCGAACCGGTTGACCCGCCAGTCCTGCTGCACCGCGAGCGCGTCAGCGAGGGTGAACAGCTTGAGCGCATGGTCGTTCGGTCGAATTTCAACAAGACGACCGAAGAATATCTTGAAACCCAAGACTTTAAGGATGCGATCGACCTCGAAGCCTCAGGTGACTTTTCCTACACGAAAGAGAATGAGCGCCATGTCGTGCCGCCCAAATCATCGCAGCAACAATGCGAAGTGCATGGGCTTTTCGATCCTTATCTGGGGGGCGATTGGCAGGATGCCAAAAAGGGGTACGAGATTGCTGCGCGCGAAGAGGGATCGCTTTATGACCCTCTGCCCGGCAGCCAAATCGAACTGATCACACCCAAGGCCATCACGAGTGTCGCGACGACGACTTTGGTGCCGCCAGAACTGCCCAGCGCCGACAACCCGGTGGGCGACCGGATGGCAGGCGGGCAATATATCATCCACAAGCAGGAACATGTCGAAACCCCCTATCTGCCCGATGGGGCGGCGGGTGGCGTCGCGATACGCGCCATTCTTGGACATGAGATTAGCGGTATCTCTGATGGGATGGTTCTAGGTGATCACTGCCGCGTGGTCTTTTGCGGCGACACGGACCAATTGATCATTCTGGTCAAGAATCGTCAGGAATGGCCTGGTTCTCAAGGGTTCCGCCTTGTTCTGGCTGAGCGCGAAGAGGCTGACAACGATCTGCCCTGCAAGGTCACGTTCGCCAATGACGGCAGGCCGGATTGGGACGAAGGGAACCGCGTTTTAACCCTGTTCCTGGCGAAGGGACAGATTTTGCGACTGCGCTATTCCAGCTTTGTCCATGCCGATTTCCTGCACCATTTCGGCATTCCGCGATGGGCCAAGTCCAAGACGGCAGCCGAGACCTGCATGAAGGCCGCCGCCAAGGGTACGAACTGGCTGATGACGCCCTATCGCAGTTTGACAATGGTCCACGCCACCCAGCAACCGGTTTGCCAGCCAGAACTGATCAAGATGACGCCGGCCCGCGGCGTGGGGGATCATAATGTCAGGCTCAACTGCCGCGTGGTCCGGTTACATGGCCCGTCAACGGGCAAGTTCGAAGTCGAAGCGCGCTGGAAGGAATGGGTTGACGACATCAACAAACCCGAACCCGAGCGTATTGATTTCAGCGGTCAGCTTGGCGAAATACGCCTGCCAGAAAACTACGGCAACCAGTTCCCGCTGCAAAGCGCCGTCGATAATCAACTGGCTGATCCCGAGGCGGTACGAGGCGACATCCACGAACTCAGCGATACCCGGTTCAGGCTAATTCAGTACCGTGTCCGCGCCACTACCCGCTTCCGCGAATATCTGCCACCGTCGATGTACGACCAGCCCGACCTGACATCGCGACTTGGTCCCGCAGCAGATGGGCCTCCAGTAGCCCTGCCCGATGATGAGGACGCTGGTGCGCCGGTCCTGCGCGACCCCGCCGGATCAAGCGCGCAAAGCCTGGTGAAATCCAGTGCGCCGCCCAAAGACCCCAAGCTGCTTTATGTCGTCCCGACCTTCAAATGGCAGCGCAGCGAGGCCAGTGACAAGCACCAAGCCACACGCCACGGCAACGGCTTGCGCATCTGGCTGGACCGCCCGTGGTTTTCCTCGGGAGACGGAGAGTTACTAGGCGTTGTGCTGCATGGCAATAATGCCAATTTCAATACGATCACTGATGATATGGAAAAGCTGGTCACGCAATGGGGCACCGATCCGTTGTGGGAAACCGCCAAGCCCAAGAAAACCATTCGCGATCAGGACTTCCCGGCACGCGTCACAGCCGAGACCATCCCGCTTCAGGAAAAACCGAATAGTTCTCAGGTCCGTATTGTCGGGCACCGGGTCCATTGGGACGCGGATCGTGGCCTCTGGTTCTGCGATGTGGAGCTTAATCCCGGCGCGGCCTACATGCCTTTCGTCCGCCTTGCGCTGGTGCGATATCAGCCCAATGCTATCCCTGGCGCCAAGATATCAAAGGTCGTGCTGGCCGAATTCAGCCAGATACTACCCCGACGCAAGATTGTCGCCCGCAAGGACGCTGGCAAGCTCAAAGTCTCGCTACACGGTCCAGATCCGGACAGCGGTCCATTACATGCAACACGGGATTCTTCCTACCAGAATGTCTCACTGATCAATGGCCCGTTCGAAACCGGCCGTAACCGCGTTGAACTGGTATTGCAGCAGCAAAATCCGGGCATCGAAAGCGATCTTGGGTGGGAGGATGTGAAGGTCCTCAAACAGCATGTTGTCGGTGAAGAAGATGACCCGGGTACAGGACCGGTGATAACGACGACGCCCGATCTTGGCCCTGTCGTCACCAATCCAGGGCTCGCGGGCGGTGGGTTCACCGCTGCACCGGTTACAACAAACCCGTTCCTGTCCGGTCGTACTGTCCGCCGCAGGGCTGGCGGCACGGTCGAATTGGCCGGTTCGGTCAATCTTGGCGTGCTGGCGCTGAACTCGGGCACGGCGCTTGGCAATGTTCTGGCCAACAATGTCGGTCAATTGGCCACAGCCGGTACTTTGGGTGTTTTCGATCCGTTCATCAAGGACCCTGCCTTCTGGGAGGGGGCCACGACAATTCCCAGCGGTTCCGGTAAACGTCGGGTCGTATTGCGCGAGTTCGAACGTTTTTATTCCGATCACGTGGTGAATGAGAAAGTCGGTAACAACACCTTCCCCCGTCGCATTATCGAAGAACGTCTGGTGTTCGCCGATATCATCGACGTTGATGCCCTTTGATAACAGTTCGACTTTGCGCATAGAACAATGTTTCGATGCGCCACACCTCGCTTTTGAAGACCCACGAACTTCGACCAACACTCGAAACAATCAATAGGCTCCGCCGCGTATTTGAGACGTCAAAGTTACAATTTATCCGTGAAATCGAAGAATTATGAAATAAGTTTAAGTAATTGAATTATTTAAATATATATAACCTGTTCAGCAAACCACGTAAATTAAGCTAAGGGGCGTTTCGAGACCCAAAAAGACGGTGCCCAAGTGGCGCGTTTCACACAGTCACATTCTTTCCAAGTCAACTACATTTCGAGTGGCCGCAGCTGGGGCATGTCATGCAACCCTCGACCATACGCAGTCCGAACTCGCCGCATGACGGGCAGGCCGCGCCTCGGGGCGCATCGCCCAGATTGACAACCTGTGCCTGCGGGTCTGACTTAAGCCCCATCCCCTCTCCTGCCAGGAAACCGGTCTGGATCATATGCTGTTCGAGGATGCCACCAATCGCCGCCAGGATGGAGGGCACGTATTTCCCCTGCATCCAGGCTCCGCCACGCGGGTCAAACACAGCCTTCAGCTCTTCCACCACAAACGACACGTCCCCACCCCGCCGGAACACCGCTGAAATCATCCGGGTCAGCGCCACGGTCCAGGCGAAATGCTCCATGTTCTTGGAATTGATGAACACCTCGAACGGGCGGCGATGACCATTCAGCACCACGTCGTTGATGGTGATATAGATCGCGTGGTTACTATCCGGCCATTTCAGCTTGTAGGTGTTGCCCTCCAGCGCATTGGGCCGGTCGAGCGGTTCAGACATATAGACGATCTCGCCACCCTCAGCCGGGAAATTGCCGGAAACCTGCGCCGGCGCCTCGCTGGGCACCGTGTCCTCGGCCTCGTTAACGCTAAGCACGCTGCCGGTCACGTCATTGGGTCGATAGGTTGTACATCCCTTGCAACCGCTATCCCAAGCTTGCAGATAGACATCCTTGAATGCCTCGAATGAAATATCCTCGGGGCAGTTGATGGTTTTCGAGATGCTCGAATCCACCCATTTCTGCGCCGCCGCCTGCATCTTTACATGATCCGAAGGTGCAAGCGTCTGGGCGTTGACGAAATAGTCCGGCAGCGGTGCATCCCCGAATTTTTCGCGCCAGAGCGCCACGGCGTAATCCACCACCTCTTCCTCGGTGCGGCTACCGTCTTTCTGCAGAACCTTGCGGGTGTAAGAATAGGCAAAGACCGGCTCGATCCCGCTGCTGACATTCCCTGCATAAAGGCTGATCGTTCCGGTGGGCGCGATCGAGGTCAAAAGCGCATTCCGGATACCGTGCTTGGCCACGGCCTCGCGCACATCTTCATCCATCCCCTGCATCGTCCCGCTGTCCAGATAAGCGTCGGCGTCGAACAGCGGGAACGCCCCCTTCTCCCTCGCCAGATCCACCGACGCCAGATATGCGGCGCGGGCGATCGCGCGCAACCAATGCTCCGTCTGACGCGCCGCTTCGTCCGAACCATAGCGCAACCCGACCATCAGCAGCGCGTCCGCCAGCCCGGTCACCCCCAGCCCAATCCGGCGCTTGGCCTGTGCTTCTTGTCGCTGTGCCTCCAATGGGAAACGCGAGGCATCCACCACATTATCCATCATCCGGACGGCGGTCTTGACCAACTCGTTTAACTGCTCTTCATCCAGTTGGGCCACATCCTCGAACGGAGAACTGACCAACCGCGCCAGGTTGATCGACCCCAGCAGACAAGCGCCATAGGGTGGAAGGGGCTGTTCACCGCAAGGGTTGGTGGCCGCTATCGTTTCGGCATAATTCAGGTTGTTGGCCTGATTGATCCTGTCGATAAAAATCACCCCGGGTTCGGCGAAATCATAGGTCGCCTGCATGATCCTGTTCCACAGGTCACGCGCCTGAATGGTATGATAGACCTTTCCGTCGAATGACAGCTCCCAGGGGCCATCAGACTTGACCGCCTCCATGAACGCGTCCGTGATCAAAACGGACAGGTTGAACATGCGTAAACGCGCCGCATCGGCCTTGGCACTGATGAAATCCTCGATATCCGGATGATCGCAGCGCATCGTCGCCATCATCGCACCACGACGGCTGCCCGCAGACATGATCGTGCGGCACATCGCGTCCCAGACATCCATGAAACTCAGCGGTCCGCTGGCATCGGCCCCGACGCCTTTGACTTCGGCTCCCTTGGGTCGGATGGTGCTGAAATCATAGCCAATCCCACCGCCTTGCTGCATGGTCAAAGCCGCCTCGCGCAAAGCATCGAAAATACCGCTCATGTCATCCGGAATCGTGCCCATGACAAAGCAATTGAACAGCGTGACGGAACGCCCGGTTCCCGCGCCCGAAGTGATCCGACCGGCTGGCAGAAACCTGAAATCCTTAAGTGCCTCAAAGAACTTGTCTTCCCAGGCCTCTGGTGTGTTCTCGACCACCGCCAACGCCCGCGCGATCCGCCGCCAGCTATCCTCGACCGACTGATCACCTTCATTGCCGTCATTTGGCATGTAGCGGTATTTCATGTTCCAGATCTGTTCAGCGATCGGAGCGGCGAAACGGGTCATAGCAATATCCTCTAGGAAGGCACTCAAGATAGCGGATTGGATTGTTTAATACAATTGAAAGCGGTTGATGTGCCCACCACGATTTGCAGTCAACGCCGTTTGCTCTACGATATATGCCAACAGGGGGATTCTGTGGCGATGATGCATCTGCTCAAACTCAGCGTCGGTACCGAAAGCGTCGACGGACTGGCCAAATGGCACAAAACCAAGCGGTCACAGGGTCCGGATGGCCTGCCGCGGCATGTCACCCGCATGTGGCCCAAACGTGAAGCAGAGGTATTGGACGGCGGCAGTATTTTCTGGGTCATTCAGGGCTTTATCCTCTGTCGGCAACGTGTTCTGCGCTTCGATGAAGTTATAGGCAGCGACGGTATCCGCCGCTGTGCCTTCGTGCTCAACCCAGAGCTGGTTCGCACAACAAGCGTCAAACGCCGCCCCTTTCAAGGCTGGCGCTATCTTGATCCTGGCGACGCCCCGGTGGACCTGCCCCAAACACGGTCCAGCGATGATGCATTGCCCGATGACCTCTCTGCGGCGCTGGCTGATATCGGCGTCCTCTAGCGCTGCATTCGATAAGGCTGTGTTGCTGGCAAAGCTTGCCCAGATGGGTGCTCAGGTGTGTTGCGTCCATTGATCAGCGTGAAATACCTGAAAACGTTGCATAAACACCTCAACTACATGCGGAAATTTGCCAGTCTACCGGCTGAATTCAGCCCAAAAACGCCTACAAAATAACGTGAACGGAACTTTCCCCATCTGCCCCTTGTTTTGCCTCCCGGGGCACAACAGATAGCCCCTTGTTCGACGCGGCATTGTGGATTTTTTTAACCCTTTCCTGTGCCGCAGACATCCGCCCGTAAAGGGCACCGAAACGAGAGGAACACTGAAATGTTCAAGAAAATTACACTCGCCACCGCCGCCTTGGCCTTGGCAACCGCGCCGGCGCTTGCCGGTTCACCCGAACCCGCAATGTCCGAGCCGGTACTTGCCCCGGCTGCACCGGTCTCAACCTCGCCTGACTGGACTGGTTTTTATGCCGGTGGTCAGCTGGGTTATGCGAATGTCGACACCAATGTCCCCGGCGTGAACGGCGATGACTTCATCGGCGGTATCGTCGGTGGTTACGACTGGGACCTGGGCAACTGGGTTGTCGGTGTGGGCGCCGATTGGGACTTTGCCGATATCGGCCTGGGCAATGCCGCCAATCTGGAACAGGTCTGGCGCCTGAAAACCCGTGGCGGTTATAAAATCGGCAACGGGCTGGCCTACGCCACAGTCGGTTACGCCAATGCCGATACGGACAATTTGGGCGATGACGATGGCTACTTCATCGGTGCGGGCTATGAGCACCTGATTGCCCAGAATTTCAGCCTGGGTGGCGAGGTTCTCTACCACGAGTTTGACAATTTCAACTCGACCACGACAGATGTCGAAGCCACCACTGTTCAGCTGCGCGGTACCTTCCGCTTCTGATCAATCAACTTGAGAATCAGCAGATCACGCCCTCGGAACATTTTCTGGGGGCGTTTTTTTGAGTTCAGCTACTCGGCAAAAATCTATGGAGCAGCCTACATGAACCAAACACATTAGGTATTTGTAAATAAATAATTATTCTTCTTTTTAATAGCACCCTTCAATAGAAAAACTCCAAATTTAGCACAACTTTCACAGCCTATTGAACAAATGCGGGTTACTTTTCAGTTGTATGATATACTCGTTTCATTACTTAATTTGAGTTCTGTTCAGATTACCAGCTTCGCAACAACGCATCAGCAGATCCGGTGCGCTCGGTTGTGAAAAAGGATACCTGTTATGAAAAAGAAATTTGTTGTGTTTGTTACGACCATGCTGCTGTCAGGATCTGCCCTGGCCCAATCGCATGATTGGTCTGGCGCCTATGTCGGCGCGCAATTGGGATTTGCCAATGTCGATAGCAATATCGTCGGTGCCAATGGTGATGGATTCATTGCCGGGATCGTCGGTGGGTATGACTGGGATATCGGCGCGTGGGTTCTTGGCCTGGGTGCGGACTTGGATTTTGCCAATATCGGTCTGGGTCAAACGGCCGATCTCGAAGAAGTCTGGCGGATAAAATTTCGCGGTGGATACAAGATTGGCCGGGGGCTGGCCTATGGTACCGCTGGTTATGCCAATGCCGACACCGATGTTCTGGGTGATGATGACGGGTATTTCATTGGGGCTGGATATGAACATCTGCTGGCACCAAATTTCAGCGTCGGCGGAGAAGTTCTCTATCACGAATTTGACAATTTCAACTCTACGCCCGCAGATATCGACGCAACAACGGTTCAGGTGCGCGGAACGTTCCGCTTCTGAACCTTCCCTCTTTTTAAACCTGCTGGCGCCTAATGGCGCATCGTCCCGTGAGGGCGGACAGGGAGGGTTGGGCGGGCGCCCGAACGGGACGATACCTGTGTTCAATCGACCTGCAACAACCGGGTCAATTCCTGCATCGTTTCCCGGTCCGCTCCTTCAAGCGGCACAACACTTGATCCAAATAGCGTCGCCTGAGATTTCAGTACCAAACCATCTTCAAGCATTTTCAGATGATTGGCCCGCAACGTATCCCCTGTAGACGTGATATCCGCAATAGCTTCGGCAGTTTCGAACTTTACCGTGCCTTCGGTCGCACCCTGACTATCGACAAGCTGATAGTCGGCCACCCCTTGATCGCGCAGAAAATCCCGCACAAGACGATGATACTTCGTCGCTATTCTTAGCCTAAACCCATGCACCTGACGAAACGCTGCCGCTGCCGCATCAAGATCATCCAACGTGCTGACATCAACCCAGGCCGCAGGCACCGCAAGCACCAGATCGGCGTGACCAAAGCCAAGCGGTGCAAGCTCCTTCACAGATGAGTTCCACACCCCCAGCTTTTCGCGCACCAGATCAGTACCGGTCACGCCCAGGTGAATGTGCCCTGCTGCCAGTTCACGAGGGATCTCTCCGGCGGACAGCAAGACAAGTTCGACATTCTCCACCCCGCCGACAAAACCCGCATATTCACGATCAGACCCGGACCGGCCCAATGTCACGCCACGCACTTTGAACCAGTCAAAGGTTTTTTCCATCAACCGCCCCTTGGACGGCACGCCCAGCTTGATGCTCATGAGTGCCCCCCAAGCGTCACCACAAGACCTGGACGAATGACACCGCCCACTGCGGGGATCTCGCGGCCCTGCCCCAAATGCCGGGTCAGCGCATCGTACCGCCCGCCACTGGCTACGGGCGGCAAGTCAGGACGCGAGGGTGCATGAAAGCCAAACACGAACCCATCGTAATATTCCATTTGCGTACGCCCGTAAGAGGCCTCAAAATCCAGCGCCTCGATGTCGATCCCTCGCGCGCTCAGCACATCAAGCCGTGCCGCCAAACGATCGACGGCCCCAAGAATAGCGGGCATATCCACGGCAATGTCGCGTAACCGCTCAAGAGCGAAATTGCTTGTCTCGCGAACCTCCAGCACGGCGTCGATCAATGCCACCTCGTTATCCGAGATCGGCGGTGTGGCGGCATCTTCACGCAAAGCGGTGATCCGCGCTGCTATCTCGACCTCACTACGCAGCCCGATCAGTGGGGCAAGCCCCGCCATCGGGTCACGCGACGCTAACAAGGCCGCACGGCTATCAGGCACGGGCGCACGCCCGGAAAACCGGTCCATCAACGCGCGGAACCGGCGCGGGCGCCAGATATGGCGGCGCAGCGCCATTTTGCGTCGGTCACTTGTCTTCAACCCATCGACCGCAGCCATCAGAATGCCAATGTCACCCGTTGCTGCACGCAACCCCAAAGGTGCCAGCAATTCGAAAAACAATGTGAAGACCTCAGCGTCTGACGCCGCAGGCGCACGACGCTCGAAAATCTCATAGCCCACTTGCATGTATTCATTGGCGCGCTCGGGGTCATCTTCCTGGCGTCGAAAGACTTCACCCGCATAGGTATACCGCGCGGGCTCGGCCCCGTGGGCCATATGCATTTGCACCACCGGTACGGTGAAATCCGGGCGCAGCATCTGCTCGCCACGCAATGCGTCCGAGGTCACGTACGCCCGACCGCGAATATCCTCGCCATATAGATCAAGCAACACCTCGGCCGGTTGCAAGATCGAGGTTTCGACCGGCAACGCGCCCGCTGCTTCGAACGCGCCCCGCAGTCGCGCGGCCTCGGCCCGGATCGCCGCTTTTTCCGGCATCAGCCCTGCCCGTCCAGAATTTCCCGCACTCTGGCAACAAGATCGGCACGAGGTACTTCGAACTGGCTTGGCCGTTCCTTCCACTCTTCAAGCGTGGCATTTTCAGCGATCTTTGCGCCAAGGATCAAATCCTTGATCTGGACAATGCCTTTTTCCTTTTCGTCGCCGCCTTCAATCACCGCGACCGGAGAATTGCGCCGATCCGCATATTTAAGCTGATTGCCAAAATTCTTCGGATTGCCCAGATAAACCTCGGCCCGGATACCCGCCGCCCGCAATTCGCCGACCATGGCCTGATAATCGGCCATGCGATCACGATCCATGACGGTGACAACCACAGGGCCTGTCGCGCTGCCGCCGATCCCGCCCTTTTCGCGCAACGCAGCCAACAGCCGGTCAACCCCGATCGAAACACCCGTCGCGGGCACAGCCTGCCCGGTGAACCGCTTGACCAGATCGTCATAACGCCCGCCACCCGCGACCGACCCGAATTGCCGCTTACGGCCTTTCTCGTCGAAAATCTCGAACGTCAGTTCGGCCTCGAACACAGGACCAGTGTAATAGCCAAGCCCGCGCACGACCGACGGGTCAATTTCGATCCGGTCCGGGCCATACCCTTGGGCCGTCAGGAGATCGGCAATGGATTCAAGCTCTTGAACCCCTTCTGCACCAATGGCCGATACACCGATCGCGCCGCGAAGATTGTTCAGCGTTGCTGCCGCATTCGCACCTTTAGACGTCAGGAACGCAAGAACAGGACCAGCCTGATCATCGCTCAGCCCAACACCGTCAATATAGGCGCCCGAGGTATCAAGCCGACCCTTGCCAAGTAGCTCACGAACGCCTGCCTCACCCACCTTGTCGAACTTGTCGATGGTCCGCAAAACGGCATCCCGCTCGGCATCGTTGGTCAGCCCCATCGTCTCCAGCACACCATTCAGCACCTTGCGATTATTGACGCGCACCAGATAGTCACCACGGGGAATGCCAACTGCCTCCAGCGTGTCGGATAGCATGGCGCAAATCTCGGCGTCGGCGGCCATGCTGGCGGTACCGACCGTATCGGCATCGCACTGATAAAACTGCCTGAATCGCCCAGGGCCGGGCTTTTCGTTGCGCCAGACCGGCCCCATCGCATATCGGCGATAGGGTGTCGGCAGATCATTGCGGTGCTGCGCATAAACCCGTGCCAGCGGTGCAGTCAGATCATAGCGCAGCGCCAGCCAGTCTCCGGGCTTGTCGCCCTCCGCGTCTTCCTGCCAGGCGAAAACCCCCGCGTTCGGGCGATCGACATCGGGCAGGAACTTACCCAAAGCCTCCACCGTTTCCACGGCAGAACTTTCCAACGCATCAAAGCCGTAGCGATGATAAACCCCGGCGATGGCGTGCAGCATGGCCGCGCGCTCTGACACTTCGGCACCGAAATAATCGCGGAAACCCTTGGGCGTTTCGGCCTTGGGGCGGGGTTGCTTCTTGTCCTTTGCCATGGGGCATTTTCCTTGCGGCTGGTCTTTGCGGCGCGGTCTATCGGATGGGCCGCGCGGGGGCAAGCGGCGGCGTGGTTGCCAGCGCGAGTGTTAACCTTTAAATCAGAGGCATGAGACGACTAGAAGAACAGATCGCCCACCTGACAAAGACAGTCGATGATCTTTCAGATGTTATCGCCCGGCAGGAAACCGAAATCACGATGCTCACGCGCCGCGTTCAGATGTTGATGGAACGAGAGGCCGAACGTGAGGCCAATCTGGGCGGGCAAGTCGTGATGGGCGGAGACGAACGCCCGCCGCACTGGTAGATCACCCCTTGATATCCTGCGCCAGTACGCGACCGCTGTGTAACAGCAGGTTCGACCAGCGCTGATTGCCGCCGAAATTCTCATAGATACTCAGAAAAACGGTGTCGTTTTCCAACCTGCCTATTTTGCTGCCGCAGGGCTTTTTGCGCCGCACGCCACAAACGCGCGATTTCAATTTCTCATAGGCTTTGTCGGTATCGCTGTAGGGCTGCACGTCGGCTGGCAGGCCATAGCGCAATTGTTCATGCATACCGACCGATCCGAATATTGCCACCGATGCGGTGAATTGACGGGCACAGCCATCATCAAACCCTGTCAGATAGAAAGTATGCGGCGCTGTATTGCCCGGATCGCTATCATGCAGCACATAGCGCCGGCGCTTTTCAGGGTGCTGTGCCACTTTCTTGCCCAACGCTCGTTTGGGCATGTCGCAGACACGGGCGATTTTGCCATAGGGCAATACGACAGAACGGCCGACAGTCGGTACAGTGCGGCTGGCGACGCTGCCCGGATTACCGGTGTCTTGTGACACGTCGGATTTTACACCGAAAGCTTCCGGCGGTAATTTTTGGTCGTTGCCGGTGCGATCAGTCACATTTGCATCGCCATTGCGTGCTGCCTCTGCCGCTTTTGGAAACAGGCGCGCAAAGAACCCGCCTTGCTCGTCTTTTTCGGTTGCAGGGTCAGGCATCACGCTCAGCGCTGTCGTATCCTGAGGGATATCCGCATCGGCAAGGCGCGGCATCGTCGCCATCGGATCGCCGCAGCCAGCCAACAGCGTTGCAACAGTCAATGCAGCAAAAAATCTCACAAATTCCCCCCGAAACCAGCGAACCGTTAACTTTTAACGCATGGGCTGAATAGCGCAGGTGCCGGTTGCAGGTCCAGTCTACGAAGGTATAGGCGGCAAAATGAGCCTGCTCTTGCCGGTCGCACCCGTCAGATTTCTTCGACGGTTACCACGCCGTCCAGGCTTTTGATTGCGCCCTTGATTTGCGGATTAACTGGGAAATCCTGCCCGGAATTCACTTCAACTTCACCAGGCAAATCATTGTTCATAAGGCAAAATAATATTGGGCCATGTCCGGCATTTTTAACTGTTCCAGCCGCATTTTGAAGCACGCTTGCCACTGACGGGATCACCTCGGGCGTGTCGACGAATATCCGCAAGCCCAAAGCACCGGCATCCGCGACAATCCCGTCGATCGGCTGGACCGAGCGCGCCAGCAATTTCAACTGTTCGCTCTCCATCGTCGCTTCGATGGTAATAACAACCTGCGACCCTGTATCAAGAAATTCCCGGGATTTCTCCAGCGCGTCCGAGAACATCGTCACCTCGTACCCGCCGGTCGTGTCGCTGAGTTGCACAAAGGCAAAGCGATTTCCACGGGCTGATTTCCGTTCTTGCCGACCGGCAACGACACCTGCCATCTTGACAACACAGGCCCCGCGTTCGGCCTTTACCATTACCTCATCCAGAGTCTTGACCTCCTTGCGCTTCAGGACAGTCATGTAATCGTCCAGGGGGTGCCCCGACAGGTAGAACCCCACGGCCTTGAATTCCTCGGTCAACCGTTCCGCAGGCAGCCAATCCTCGACCGGGGCCAACCGTGGCTCGGGCAGGTCATCTCCCGCCTCGCCAAACAGCGACACCTGGTTGGAATTCTTCTGTTCGAAAATCGCGGCAGAATAGTTCATCAGCCGTTCAACACTATCAAAGACACGGCGGCGATTGCGGTCCAACTCGTCAAACCCGCCTGCCCGCGCCAGCATTTCCAGCGGTCGCTTGCCGATCCGCTTCAGATCAACCCGCCGCGCGAAATCAAATAACGTGACAAAAGATTTTTCTGCCTTGGCACCATCCTGCTCTCCTTCGCGGTGTGCATCGGTGATCAGTTTCATCGCCTCAACACCGACATTCTTGAGCGCGCCAAGCCCGTAATGCAGCGCTCCGCCCTTGACCATAAAGGTCGCCTCTGACCGGTTCACGCAAGGTGGCACATAAGGCAGATCAAGGCCTTTTTTCACCTCTTCGAAATAGACTGCCAGCTTGTCGGTCAGATGAATATCGCAGTTCATCACCCCGGCCATGAATTCAACCGGGTGATTGGTCTTCAGCCAGGCGGTCTGATAGCTGACAACCGCATAGGCTGCGGCATGCGATTTGTTGAAGCCATAATTGGCGAACTTGTCGAGCAGGTTCCAAACCTCAAGCGCGGTCTTGTCATCGACATCATTTTCCTTGGCGCCCTTGATGAACTTGGGCCGTTCAGCGTCCATAGCCTCCTGGATTTTCTTCCCCATCGCCCGGCGCAGCAGGTCGGCACCACCCAGCGAATACCCGGCCATCTCCTGGGCGATCTGCATCACCTGTTCCTGATAGACGATAATGCCTTGGGTCTCGTCCAGAATGTGATCAATCGACGGATGCAGCGTTTCGCGATCCGAGAGGTCGTTCTTCACCTCGCAGAACTTCGGAATATTTTCCATCGGACCGGGGCGATAGAGCGCCACAAGCGCGATGATATCCTCTATGCAATCGGGCTTCATCCGCTTGAGCGCATCCATCATGCCCGAGCTTTCCACCTGGAACACTGCCACCGTCTGGGCGCGGGAATAAAGCTTGTAGGTTTCGTCATCATCCAGCGGAATCGCGTTGATCTGGTTTTCAGCCCCCGGCGCCGGTTCGTAAATCGTGCTGCCATCGGCGGCGATATGCAGGTCGCGCCCCTCGCCGTGGATCTGTTCGATGGCGTTCTGGATGACGGTCAGGGTTTTCAGCCCCAGAAAGTCGAATTTAACCAAACCCGCCTGTTCGACCCATTTCATGTTGAACTGGGTGGCGGGCATGTCGGAACGCGGATCCTGATAAAGCGGTACGAGCGCATCCAGCGGCCTGTCGCCAATCACCACACCGGCGGCATGGGTCGACGCATTGCGCAGCAGCCCTTCGACCTGCATGCCGTATTTCAGCAACCGGTCCACAACCTCTTCGTTCCGAGCCTCTTCGCGCAGGCGGTCTTCCTGCGCCAGTGCCTGTTCGATGCTGACGGGTTTGACACCCTCCACCGGGATCATCTTGGAAAGCCGGTCAACCTGCCCATAGGGCATCTGCAAGACCCGCCCGAGATCACGCACCGCCGCCTTGCTGAGAAGCGCGCCGAAGGTGATGATCTGGCCCACCTTGTCGCGGCCATATTTTTCCTGCACGTATTGGATCACCTCTTCGCGGCGATCCATACAGAAGTCGATGTCAAAGTCGGGCATCGAAACCCGTTCGGGGTTCAAAAACCGCTCGAACAGCAGGGAATAGCGCAGCGGATCGAGGTCGGTGATCGTCAGCGCATAGGCCACAAGGCTACCCGCGCCCGAGCCCCGCCCCGGCCCGACCGGGATATCATGATCCTTGGCCCATTTGATGAAATCGGCAACGATCAGGAAATAGCCAGGAAAGCCCATGCCTTCGATGATGCCCAGCTCAAATTCCAGACGCTTCTCATATTCCTCTACCGACGCTGCGTGCGGAATGACCCTCAGCCGTTCCTTTAATCCGACCTCGGCCTGCCGGCGCAGCTCGTCCACTTCGTCATCAGCGAATTTCGGCAGGATCGGATCACGACGATAGGTCCCAAAGGCGCAACGCTTTGCGATTTCGACCGTATTTTCAATCGCTTCCGGCAGGTCGGCAAAGAGTGTCGCCATTTCCTGAGGCGATTTCAGGTAATGCTGGCTGGTCAGGCGGCGGCGCGGTTGGGATTGATCCACATAGGCGCCTTCCGCCACGCAGATCATCGCATCATGCGCCTCGTACATCTCGGCCTTGGGAAAATAGACATCGTTGGTGGCCACCAACGGCAGGCCCATACCGTAAGCCATTTCGACAAAACCCCGCTCGGTCAGCCGCTCGGCCTCGGGCGCACCATCCTCTCCGGGATGACGTTGCAACTCCACATAGAGCCGGTCACCAAAGGCTGCGTGCAGCCCGCGCATCAATGCTTCAGCCGCTGGATGCTGCCCCGCCTGTAACAACCTCCCGACAGGTCCGTCCGGCCCGCCGCTAAGACAGATCACACCCTCGGCATGGGCTTCAAGATCGGCCAGTGTGACATGTGGCAACTGCCCATCCCCGCGCAGGTAGAGACAGGAATTGAACTTCATCAGGTTCTCATACCCACGCTCATTCTGCGCCAGCAGAACCAGCGGCGCGGGCGGCTGGGCCTTCTCGCCCGGGGCCACCTGCGCCACACCAAAATCGACCTGGCACCCCATGATCGGCTGAATGCCCGCCCCGCTGGCAGTGACAGAAAATTCCAGGGCCGAGAACATGTTGTTGGTGTCAGTCACGGCAACGGCGGGCATACCGGCATCGGCGCAAAGCTTGGGCAGTTTTTTCAGCCGCACAGCCCCTTCCAACAGGGAATATTCGGTATGAAGGCGAAGATGGATGAATCGGGGTTGGCTGCTCATAGGCGGCATCCTATGTCAGGGCTGGTCGTGTCACCATCCCTTCTCTTCGCAATTTCATTCACTCCGTGACCGGTTATTTTCAGGCTGAATTGTAAAGACTTGCAAACATAACGGGTTAATGCCGCGCAAAATCCCGAAACACTTTGATTTCGCGCATCTTTTCCAACGTGACGGCAATGCGGCAATCAACAACATATTGATTTTACGTCGACTGATCCAGTGCTTGCCAAAAGGGGATGCGCCCGCGTAGCCTTGTACCCGGGAAAAGCCAGTGTTTCTCTACGCCGCATCGGGGAACGCGCATAAAAAGGCGGAGGTATGGCGGCGGAATTTACGCAATGACAACATCCTTTCTGCTGAGTGGGGAAACAGTAGAGACACCAGACGCAGCCGGACCAATCCGCGCCTGCGGCTTCGTGATGTCATTGCCGGAAAGGGACAATACGTGACCGAAAACCTGCTGACGATCAATGGGCTGACCAAGGCCTATCCCGGCGTGGTCGCCAATGACACCGTGTCGTTCGAAATCGGCGTCGGCGAGGTGCACGCGCTGTTGGGGGAAAACGGTGCGGGAAAATCGACACTGGTGAAAATGATCTACGGGTTGGTCAAGCCCGACAGCGGGACCATGACCCTGAAAGGCGCACTTTTTGCACCATCAGAACCCCGGGTGGCCCGCGTGGCGGGCGTGGCGATGGTGTTCCAGCATTTTTCACTTTTCGATGCGCTGAACGTTGCTGAAAATGTCGCGCTCGGGATGGAGAACCCGCCGAAACAAGGCGATCTGGCCACCCGCATCCGCGACGTGTCCGAAACCTATGGCTTGCCGCTTGATCCCTACAGGATGGTGGGTGACCTGTCCGCCGGCGAACGCCAGCGGGTCGAGATCATCCGTTGTCTCTTACAGGATCCGAAGCTGCTGATCATGGATGAACCCACCAGCGTGCTGACCCCGCAGGAGGTTGAAATCCTCTTTGCCACGTTGCGCAAGCTGACCTCGGAAGGGGTGGCAATCCTTTACATTTCGCACAAGCTCGAAGAAATCCGGGCGCTTTGCGATCACGCCACCATCCTGCGATTGGGCAAGAACGTGGGCACCTGTATCCCGCGTGACACCTCGGCCCGCGAGATGGCCGAAATGATGGTGGGCAGCGCTTTCGAGGCCCCTGCCCGCGCAGGCCGCGATCTTGGCGAAGTCGCATTGGATGTGACCGGGTTGTCGCTCAACTCCCCCGGAGAATTCGGCACCGCGCTCAAGAACATCCACTTCACCGTGCAGGAAGGCGAAATCCTCGGCATTGGCGGGGTGGCGGGCAACGGGCAGGACGAATTGCTGGGCGCACTTTCCGGCGAATTGCAAAGCGACGCCGAAGCGATCAAGCTAAAAGGCGAGCCGATCGGGCGGATGGGTCCGACCGCGCGGCGAGAGATGGGGCTGCTGAGCGCGCCAGAGGAACGTCTTGGCCACGCCGCTGCCCCGGATATGAGCCTGATCGAAAACGCCCTGCTGACCGGCGCGCAGCGTGAAAACCTGATGAACCGGGGATTTCTGAAATGGGCCGACACGCGCAGCTTCGCAAAAAAGATAATCGAAGAATTTGACGTGCGAACACCCGGACCCGACAATGCCGCGCGCTCCCTCTCCGGCGGCAACCTGCAAAAATTCGTCATCGGTCGCGAAGTGTTGCAGCGCCCCGAGGTGCTGGTCGTCAACCAGCCAACCTGGGGCGTGGACGCGGCGGCTGCTGCGTCGATCCGGCAGGCGCTGCTGGATTTGGCAGCAGGCGGCACGGCGGTGATCTGCATCTCCCAGGATCTTGATGAACTGATGGAAATCTCTGATCGCTTCTGCGCGCTGAACGAGGGGCGGTTGTCTGATATTCGCCCCGCGCAAGGGCTTAGCGTTGATGAGATCGGCTTGATGATGGGCGGCGCGCACGGGATGGAGGTGGCGCATGTGTAAACCACTGGACTTTCAATACTTTTGGAAAGTTGAAGGGATGCCGGCATGCTGAGGCTTGAAAAGCGCCCACAGCCCTCGGCGTTCTGGTCCTGGCTCACACCGCTGATCGCGGTGGTGGTCACGATGATTGCCGGGGGGTTGCTCTTCGGCGCGCTTGGCAAACCGCCGATCGAGGCGATACGGACGATCTTCTGGGAACCGATTTTTGGCGAGTTTTCCTTTTACTACCGGCCGCAGCTTCTAGTCAAAGGCGCGCCGCTGGTGCTGATCGCCATCGGCCTCAGCCTGGGGTTCCGCGCGGGCATCTGGAACATCGGGGCCGAGGGCCAATATATCATCGGCGCGATCTGCGGCGCTGCCGTCGGGTTGGCCTTCTACCCGACGGAAAGCTGGGTGATCTTCCCGCTGATGGTGCTGGCGGGGGCGCTTGGCGGCTGGGCCTGGGCGATGATCCCGGCGCTGCTAAAAGTCCGCTTTGGCACCAATGAAATCCTGGTGTCGCTGATGCTGGTCTACGTTGCCGAGCAGCTTTTGGCGGCGATGGCGCTTGGCCCGTTAAAAAACCCCGAAGGATTCGGCTTTCCCGGTAGCCGCAACCTGCAACAATACCCCTCCGCCCATAACGCGGAAATCATTACCGGATCGGGCATGCACTGGGGTGTCGTCGCCGCATTAGTCGCGGTGATCTTCGCCTATATCCTGCTCAACCGGCACATATTGGGCTATCACATTCGCCTGACTGGTCAGGCCCCGCGTGCCGCCCGGTTCGCAGGTGTTCGCCCCCGCCTTCTGATCCTTTTCTGCCTCGGAGCTTCGGGTGCGCTGGCCGGTTTGGCGGGCATGTTTGAGGTCTCGGGCCCGACGGGCCAGATCAGCATTGATTTCAATGTGGGCTATGGCTTCACCGCCATCATCGTCGCCTTTCTGGGGCGCCTGCATCCGGTGGGCATTATGCTCGCGGGTCTCCTGATGGCATTGACCTATATCGGTGGTGAGATCGCGCAATCCAACCTCGGCCTGCCCGCCGCTGCCATCCAGCTGTTCCAGGGGATGTTGCTCTTTTTCCTGCTGGCGGTGGACGTGCTGACCAATTACCGCGTCTGGCTGACATCAACGGAGGCCGCATGATGGATCTGTCTTCGATCAACCCGATCCTGCTGCTGGCCTCGCTGATGGTCGCCGCGACGCCGATCCTGATCGCGGCGCTTGGCGAACTGGTGGTCGAGCGCGCGGGCGTGCTGAATCTTGGCGTCGAGGGGATGATGATCACCGGGGCGATCTGCGGCTTTGCCGTCGCGGTCGAGACCGGATCGCCGATGCTGGGCTTTCTGGCAGCCGCTGCGGGTGGCGCACTTCTGTCATGTCTTTTTGCCCTGCTCACACAGTTCGCGCTGGCCAATCAGGTCGCCTCCGGCCTCGCGCTGACGCTATTCGGGTTGGGGCTGAGTTCGCTCATGGGTCAGGGCTATGTGGGTATCAAACCGCCGCCCACGGCCAAGCTCGATATCCCGCTGCTGGGCGATATTCCGGTGCTGGGCCCGATCCTTTTTGCCCATGACGTGATGGTTTATGTCGGCCTTGCGCTGGTGGTCGCGGTTTGGGCGTTTCTGAAATACACGCGCGGCGGTCTGGTGCTGCGGGCGGTGGGCGAAAATCACGATGCGGCCCACGCGCTTGGCTACAAGGTGGTGCGCGTGCGGGTCATGGCGATCCTCTTTGGCGGTGCCTGCGCCGGTCTGGGCGGGGCCTATATCAGCCTCATCCGCGTGCCCCAATGGACCGAGGGCATGACCGCAGGTGCGGGCTGGATCGCGCTTGCCCTCGTGGTCTTTGCCAGCTGGAAGGCGGGCCGTGTGCTGCTGGGTGCCTATCTTTTTGGCGGCGTCACGGTTTTGCAGCTTAACCTTCAGGCAGCAGGGGTTGATATTCCGGTCGAGTATCTTTCAATGTCGCCCTATCTGATCACCATTCTGGTGCTGGTCATCATGTCGGCGGACCGCTCGCGCGCGCCCGCCTCGCTTGGCCGCATCTTCCATGCCTCGGGCTGATGCCCGCACCAAACGAAACAGGGAGAGAACCATATGAAACTGACAAACCTTCTGACCGGCGCCGCGCTGGCCCTCGGGCTGGCGACAAGTGCCGTCGCCCAGGACAAGACCAAGGTGGGCTTCATCTATGTCGGCCCCATCGGTGACGGTGGCTGGACCTATGAACATGACAAGGGCCGGCTCGCGGTCGAGGAACATTTTGGCGACAAGGTCGAAACCGTCTATCAGGAAAGCGTGCCGGAAGGCGCCGATGCGGAACGCGCCATCACCCAGATGGCCCTGCAGGGCGCGGACCTGATCTTTACCACCTCCTTCGGCTATATGGAGCCGACCCTGAGCGTGGCAAACAAGTTCCCGAACGTGAAATTCGAACACGCCACCGGGTACAAGACCGCACCCAACATGTCGGTCTATTCCGCACGTTTCTATGAGGGTCGCGCTGTGCAAGGCCATATCGCGGGCAAGATGACCAAGTCCAATATCGTCGGCTATATCGCCTCCTTCCCGATCCCCGAGGTGATCCGGGGCATCAACTCGGCCTATATCCACGCCAAGAAGGTCAACCCGGATGTCGAGTTCAAGATCATCTGGGCCTATACCTGGTTCGATCCCGCGAAAGAGGCAGACGCCGCCACCGCCCTGATTGAACAGGGTGCCGACGTGATCCTGCAACATACCGATTCCACCGCGCCGCAGGCCGCCGCCGAAAAGGCCGGGAACGTGATCACATTTGGTCAGGCGTCGGATATGGGCGAATATGCACCGATGCCGCGCGTCAGCTCGATCATCGACAACTGGGCCCCCTATTACATCGCCCGCACCCAGGCGGTCATGGATGGCACATGGGAGACGGTGAATACCTGGGACGGGATCGGTGCCGGCATGGTCGGTATTGGTGAGATCAGCGATGCCGTCCCCGCCGATGTAAAGGCCGAGGCACTGGCCATGAAAGACGCCATCGCCAGCGGTGAATACAATCCCTTCACCGGTCCACTGAAAAAACAGGATGGCAGTGACTGGCTGGCCGAGGGCGAGACCGCCGATGACGGCACGCTGGCGGGTATGAATTTCTATGTCGAAGGGCTGGAAGGCGACATTCCGCAATAAAACCCGACGCAAAGCACCGGAAACCCCCGCCCAGCAGCGGGGGTTTTTCACGCGCTCAGGACAGTTTCAGTGCCGAATTCAATGTCTGCCGGAATAGCTTGGCAATTTCCCTGAACCCCGCGCTGGTGCCGTGAATTTCATCATTCCAGTGGCGCACCGTCGTCAGCACATTGCGGCAATCGACCACCCAGACGTTTGAGACCTGCGCATTGCCCGCCACGTCATTGAGCATGTCATAAAGCCGGTCGATCAGATTGATCAGGATATTGCGGCGCAGGGCAAGTTGTGATGCGCTGGCATGGGGAAACCCGCGGCTGTCCAGCGGCTCGCCCAGCCATTCATTATTCTTGGCATAGATCGGGCTGCGGTTTTCTTCGGCACCCCAGGGATAGGGGAACGGGTAGTCATAGCCATGAATCAGGATCGGCAACTCCTCCAGCCCCGGCTCGGCCCGCACATCGCTGACGACCTTGGTATAGGCCGCCCGCAACGCCGCCAGTCGATCGTTCAGCACATCCTCATTGATATGGCCCAACACATCATCGGTATCACCGTTGAAATTCCGGATGATATCGAACAGTGCGGATTTCTTGGTCACCGGGTCCTCGCCGATGATATCGTTCCCCGCCGCCGAGAATAAAAACGCCTTTACGTGCTTTTTCTGCGCCCGCAGGTTGGCCATATACTCGGTCTCTTTCGCGGTCAGATCACCATGCACCATATTGGCCGCCGTATCCCCCGCCGCCCCCAGCGACAGGATCGCGTGATCGGGGTTGAGATGGTCGACCACCTCGTTGATGAGGATCGGAAACTGGAACCAGCTATCCCCCTCACTCACGATCACGGGCCGATTGGGAAAGAAGGTGCGATCCTTGATAAAGCCCAGCCTGCGACTGGCCCGTTCGGCATTGTTGCCAATCGCCATGGCATTTTCCAGTTCGGCCTCTTCCCCGGTCATCTCGACCAGATCGCGGTTTGGCACGACCCGGAAATCAAACCCGCCACGCCCCTTTATCACCGTGCAGTATTTTAGAAATTCATCCCTGCGGTTCAGATCGGCAGACAGCTCGACCCACTCCTTGAAACTGATCTTTTCCATGAGACCTCCAAAAAACTTGATTTGAAAAACTATCGTTTTATGCTGTGTTCATATCATTTTTTCAATTTTTTGGCGACTATTTTAATGGCAATCTCAGCACTCGACCTCGGTATTTCCGACATAAAAGACAGCCTGAAACGTGCAAGATCGCGCGTCTCAAAGTTCAAAAAAGCAAAACAGATGATCGCCAAGCGCATGGGTCATCACGTTGAAAGCGAAGAACGACGTGAACTGGCACAGCAGCGCGAAGAAGAGATGGCAAATCAACAAGATGCCGCAGATAGCGTTACCACCTACAACAAAGACCTTGGCAAAGAGGCCTATATCGGCCCGCGCAACAACATCCTTTCGGGGGAGTTTCTCGAAATCGGACTGCTAACCGCCCGGTCTGTCTGCAAAATAACCCATGGATTGACCACCGGCACCGGTTTTCTGGTAGGCGATGGCGTGGTCCTGACGAATTACCACGTTCTGTCGAAACAGGCACAGGCAAGCGCGGCGCTGTTCGAATTTCTTTACGAAGACAATACAATCGGCACGCCCCGAAATTCCCAACTCTACATGGCCGACCCCGAGAGGTTTTTCGTCGCAGACGAAGCATTGGACCTTTGCTTTGTCGCTTTGCGCGAGGGGCCGGGCAGCATTGCGCTAAGCGATCTTGGGTGGCTACCGTTGATCAGACGTGAGGGCAAAATCCTGATCGGCGATCCGATTAACATCATTCAACATCCATTGGGGGATCAGCAGCGCGTCGTCATGCATGAAAGCACGTTTATCCTGGTAGAGAATGGCACCGATGCCGATGCGTTCTGCTGGTATAGCGGCGATACCGCCAAAGGCAGCTCTGGCGCTCCCGTTTTCAATACCCACTGGGAGGTCGTCGCCCTGCATCACCAGGCCATTCCTGCCACGGACAAAAATGGCAATGTCCTCGATGTGAACGGAAAAGCCATCGCTGAAAGCCGGTTGGAAGAAGAGGATACATTGATCAACTGGATCGCGAATGAAGGGACCAGAGCCTCCAGAATCGTGAAATTCCTGGAAAAGGTCGATCTACCCGATGACCAAGACCAGATCCGTCAATCCCTGCTGAAACTGTGGCAAGGCCCGCTTGCCACGCGAAATGCTAGGTTGGCAGCACTGCACGGAGTGGAAAATTCGACCTAGTGGCCGCCGCCTCCACCCAGCCCAACGCCCGAGATAAGCGCGCCCCATACCTTCAGGCGCAGCCCCACGGCCTTGACCACACCGGTCGCCGAAATCACATGGCCAAAAACACCGGGCAGATTGTTCGTATAGGTCTGAATGATGCAACCGCTGCCATCCAGCATGATCGCCTCATGCTCGGGATGCTCCAATTCCAGATATACCAGCAACGATCCCCTGGTCCCCATGTTATTCGGCTCGATCAGCTTGCCCCCGGGCACCACCTGACCCGCCGCGATGGCCGGCTGAACCGCCAATACCTTCGCGGGCAGGACGGAATTGCGGAAAGACATGTTCACGTTGCTGTCACAGGCGATTTCGGCGGGCATCCCGTCATAAAGCGTTGCCCTTGCCACTTGTGAAAACCCGGCGATGGTGCGCACCGGAAGGTCCTTTGGCCGGTCCGGAATGATCATCATGGCAGGGCTCAGGATCAGTTTCGACGCTGGGCTACCGACACTCATCGCCAGCTGTGTCACGATCCCGCCGGTAAACGTGTGAACCTCGGTCTTCGCAAGCTCGACCTTGGCGCTTTCCACGGCGGCCTCGATCACCTTTAGCTGTGCCGGAATGGTCTGAGAGATATCCGTTTGCGCCAGATCGACCTGTGCCTGCGCCGTATCCAGCCCGGCCCTAGCCGCGGCCATCGACGCCTCCAACCGGCGCACCTTGTCCTGCGTGCCCACATTTTTCTGGAAAAGCGTGATTGCGTTGTCCAGATCAATCTGGATCTTTTCCATCGACGCCTGCTGTTCCGACAGACCCGCCTCGGCAACGATCAGCGCGTCCTTGGCCTTGGCCTCGGCCGCCCTCAGCTGATCGAATTCTGCTTCAGCCTGCGCCAGTGCCGCCTTCTGGGTGCTGTTTTCAATGCGAAACAGCAGGTCGCCCTGCTCGATCCGCTGCCCATTCTGCACGGCCACCTCGGTGACAGGGCCCGATGTCTGGGCCACGACAGATACGGTCCGGAACGGGACCACGCCGGTATAGGATTTTGGGTGGAAGTAGAAGATTGTCAGAAACAGAGCAAAAGCCAGAAACGCCCAGATGACGACGGCGGTTTTCATGTTCCACACGGTCATCGCCTCGCCTCGGCGCCGCAACTGGAAATACCGGATGATGACCGGGAAAGAGGTGAACATCAGTTCAAACATTTTGCGCCTCCTCCGATTTTGTGGCCGGTTCGGCCATCTCCGCAGGTTCGGTTTTCTCGGAATACAGGTGGAAGCGCGTCCAGTCCGCCATCAACGCAATCAGGATCGCGCTGATCGGCAACAGGATGTTGAAATGTCCAAGCGGGAAAATCTCATAGAGCAGGGCTATGGTCAGCATGGTCGGAATGGTCTTGGCCAGCGGCGTGCCATGCGACTTGCGCTCGGCCCAGCGATCGAACGCGGCGTAAAGGATGACAACACCGTATATTGCCAGACACAGGAAACCCAGGGCGACCCACGCCATCATATCTGACTCACCAGGGGCAACAAACCATGACGGGGACGCGTGACCGCTTTCGGACGCCATAAAAAGACCTTTCCAAATCAATATTAATTTGGAAACGCTAACTTGGGTTGTTTGTAAAGTCTATTTCGTTTTCGCCTCACCTGCATCCCGGCCTGGCGGGCCATGAATGAGAAACCCCGGCACCGCTTTATCAGCAGTGACGGGGTTGAGCCTGGGACACCAAGGCAAAATCAGGTTGTTAGAGCGCCCTCTGTCGCGCTTTTATCTACGTTCCCGAACCCGCGTCAGGCGCAATCAGGACGATACGCACGCGCCTGCGCCGTCGGGTGGGTCAGACCCGGATAGGCGCACCGCTTGGGCGAAATCTGCGGGAAAATGTCAAACAGTTCTTCGCGCGCGGCAACATCCATTTCGGCAATCGCCTTTGGCGAGGGCCGGAAACTTTCCACCGGCAACCCTTCGGCGCAGAACACCTCGTGATTGTCGAAAACCAGGTTATAGAATGTCACGCTTTCCGCGCTCATGTCGGCAAACGCCTCATCGCTGGCATCGGCCAGGGCGCCGACCCGCATCAGGCAGGGCTGTTCATCGGCCACACCGGAAATCCGGTAGCCGGGGATCAGGGCGCGGTGCCCACAGGCGATCCGCAGATCACGGGCCGGCATCATCGGGCCCACGGCGCGCGGCTTCAGACGAATGGGCGCAAGCTCGGGCCGGTCATGCATTTCGGCGGCAGTGACCGTACGGCTCCAGATCATGCGCACCGGCTGCAAGCCGTTATCGCGGGTGACAACCATGTCACCGGGGTGGAGGATTTCAACATGGCGCGCACCCAGTGGTGTGCGCACATTCGCGCCGCCACATAGTCCGGTCAGATAACGTCTGTCTGTCTTCATTGCCGTTGGTAGCGCTGCCGCAAATCCCATATTCCACACCTCCAATTCCCTACAGACCTAACACTTCAAGGTTAATGCGCCGGAAATTAGGTACGAGTGTGGACAGATTGTGACAGTCATCGCGCATCTGCGCTTGCACCCATAAAAAGACATATAACTCAATATGATAACTTGATTTTGCGCCCGCCACTCAAAACGGCTCAAATTGCGATAGCCAAAATTTTTTTCAACTTTTCTCAACAGAATTTCAGGAAATCGCGCGTAGACCGAATCTGACAGGCAACCACTTCCGATCTTTTCCTTTCGCCGCGACCGTGACAGGCTGGCGATGTGATATGAAAGGCGGCGCAGCTATGACCCGACACAGGCACCTCCCGCAAACGGCTTCCATTGCAGAGCCCGGGGATGACGGTCGTCTGCATGCTCCGGCGGCCGCGCGCAATGCGCAGGCCATCATCGATCTCATGATCCGTTACGCCCCCTCGGGCGGCAAGGCGCTTGAGATCGCAAGCGGCACCGGACAGCATGTGGCGGGGTTGGCCCGTGCCCTGCCCGCCCTGACCTGGCAACCCAGCGAAATCGACGCAGCACGCCGCGGCAGCATCAACAGCTGGGCGGCGCAAATACCCAATATCCTGCCCGCTATTCCACTTGATGCGACTACCCCCGGCTGGTCGGTCTGCCAGGCCGACCAGGATCTGATCCTGCTGGTCAATCTGCTGCACCTGATCAGCATCGCCGAGACCCGCATACTGATTACCGAAGTGGCCCGGGCGCTCGCCCCCGGTGGTCGCTTCTGCCTGTACGGTCCATTCCTGCGCGACGGCATTACCGTCTCGGACGGAGATGCCAGCTTTGATGCCAGCCTGCGTGCGGCCGACCCGGAAATCGGCTACAAGGATGTCGGTGCGGTTCAGCGATGGCTGGCCGATTCCGGGCTGCGCGTCATCGCCACGGTTGACATGCCCGCCAACAATCTGACCCTGATCAGCGAACGCCCTGCGGAGACCCCCTGATGCCTTCACTTTCAACGACCCTTACCACCATTCTTCTTGCCTGCACCCTTGCCCTGCCCGTCACAGCCCAGACTCAGGCCGAGGCCGGCACGCCCGCAACCGTCAAATTCCGCGATAACGATCCGGTTGACTGGAAAGGGCGCGGCCCGAACCGATATCAGATACATGGCATTGACGTGGCCCGGTTCCAGGGTGAGATCGACTGGCGCAAGGCGCGAAATGCCGGTGTCAGCTTTGTTTTCATGAAGGCCACCGAAGGCGGCGATCTGCTTGACCCGCTGTTCAATGAACACTGGCGCGGGGCCAAGCGCGCCGGAATCCCGCGCGGGGCCTACCATTTCTACTATTTCTGCACCCCGCCCGAAACCCAGGCCCGCTGGTTCATCCGTAATGTGCCTCGAAACCGGGGCACCCTGCCGCCGGTCCTGGACATGGAATGGAACCCGTTTTCACCAACCTGCACCAAACGCCCGCCAGCCAAGGAAGTGCGGCGCCAGATGAAAATCTTCATGGACATGGTCGAGCGACGCTATGGCCAGCGTCCCATCATCTACACCACACCGCAATTCTACCGTGATGCCGGGCTCGACCGGCTGAAGGGTGAGGAGTTCTGGCTGCGCAGCACCGCCAAGACACTGGACAAAGCCTATCCCGGCCAAAGCTGGAGCTTTTGGCAATATAGCGCCACCGGTGTGATCGACGGGATCGGCAAAGAGGTTGACCTGAATGCCTTTGGCGGCAGCGCCTCGAACTGGACCGCCTGGCTGAAAGCGCGGCGGCGATAACGGCGCGCGCTAACGCCGCCCGTCTTGCCGATCGGCCCATGTCGACCACAGCCTGCCATCGGTGACAACCAACCCCAACGCGATCAGGGCAAATCCGATCCAGGCTTCACAGCCCAGTGTTTCCTCCAGAAAGGCAGCGCCAAGCGCCACGGCGATCGGCGGCACCAGCAAGGTGACCAGCATCAGGTTGGCGGCACCAGCGCGGATCAGGATGCGGTAATAAAGCAGGTAGGCAAAGGCCGTGCCAAAGCTCGCCAACCCCAGCAAAGCCACCCAGACCTGCACCGAAAGATCAAGGCTGGGCGGGCCATCCACGATGAACGCCGCCGGTGTCATCCAGAACGTGCTGCCCATCAGCATGCCCAGCGCGTTCATCTGCGGTGGCGGCCCCGACAGCCTGACCTTGGCCCAGACACTTGCCAGCGCATAACAAAGAGCGGCCAGCAGCACCGCCAACTGGGCGATGTTGCGTGGATCAAGACCGGCCAGCAGATCAGCCCCCATGATCGCAGCCACCCCCGCCAGACCCAAAAGCGCCCCGACGATCCTGGCCAGCGTCAGCGGTTCATCTCTGAGAAGCAGGCCGGCGACGACCCCCCCGAACACCGCCGTTGTCCCGGTAAGGATCGAGGCAAGGCCGCTTTCGATGTATTTCTGGCTCCAGAACACCAGCGAAAACGGAATGGCGTTGTTGAGCGCCCCCATCACCAGATACGCGCCCCAGATCGTCACGCTGCGCGGCCAGGCGATACCCTGCCGCCAGACCACCCAGATCAGGATTGGCACCGCCCAGGCCACCCGGTGCAGGGTGATGGTCAGCGGTGGCACCTCGGTCAGTGCCACCTCGGCCAGAAAAAACGAGGCGCCCCAAACTGTTGAGAGCATCAACAGCAACACGGCGGCAGCAGCGGTAATCGGCGGAGAGACAGGGCGCGTCATGTCGGATTAGTGACACGCCCTGCGCCTGAATACGACCCGTTTCCTGCACCGGGTCGGCGCACTCTCAAAGGGCGCGCGGGGCACCGGATTTAGGGCACAAATGACCAAATCAAAGCGCGAACATTTGCCCGAAAACAGCAACCTCAGGTGGAATAAGATCCCCTAATTGGTAAAAAAATATTGCCAAATGCGCCCTCTCCGGAGAATATTGGCCAAGGTTTGAGACAGGAAGGTTCATTACCGCGCCAGAATTTCACCGGTCTTACCTCTTGTAGTTGCCCCTGCGCAGGCGCCTGAACGGGTCTTTGTGATCCGCTGGGCGGGCTTGTGACTGTTGGCAAATGATACGTGTTTCTCGTGTCGGACGCGACGACGCCTGCGTCCTTGTTTGAACATTACAAAAAACGAAAACCAAGGGAGTGAATTATGAAATATCTGTTAAGTGCCACCGCCCTGATCGGGCTTCTTGCGGCCCCCGCGCTGTCCCAGACAAATCTGGAAAAGCTGGGGGCATTCAAGGTCACTGGCACCAAGGACCATGTCTATATCGACCAGAAGGCACCGGAGGCGGCCAGCATTCGCGAGGTACTCAAAGGCATCTCGTTGCCCGAAGGGTTCAAAATCGAACTCTATGCGTTGGTGCCCGACGCGCGCCATATGGCGATGGCCCCACAGGGCACCGTGCTCTTTGTTGGCACCAAGAAATCCAAGGTCTGGGCGGTCATGGACCGCAATCGCGACCGCGTTGCGGACGAGGTTAAGGATTTCGCCCCCAGCCTCGAATTTGACGTCCCCAACGGTGTCGCCTTCACCAAGGATGGCTTTCTTTACATCGCCGAACGGAACCGCGTGATGCTCTATCCGGCGGCGGAATTCTTTCACGAAAGCCCCGACGTTGTGGCTGTTCCCATCGTTCCGCAGGGCGAACTGATCCCGGTGGAGGAAGAAAGCTATAACCACACCGCGCGGGTGATCAAGGTCGGGCCCGACGACAAGCTCTATATCTCGCTGGGTCAACCGTTCAACGTCGCGCCCGAAGAAAAGCTTGAGCTTTACAACCAGACCGGCATTGGCGGCATCATTCGCATGGATCGCGACGGATCAAATCGCGAGGTCTATACCTACGGCGTGCGCAATTCGGTCGGGCATGATTTCCACCCCGAAACCGGAGAGCTGTGGTGGACCGACAATCAGGTCGATGGTATGGGTGACGACATCCCCCCGGGTGAGATCAACCGCCAGACAGAGATGGGCCAGCATTTCGGCCATCCCTGGTATGGTGGCGGAACGGTACGCACCAACGAATATGCCGGGCAGGAAGTCCCGGTCGAGGTCGTGCACCCTGCGGTCGAAACCATCGCCCATGCCGCCGATCTGGGCATGACCTTCTACACCGGCAAGATGTTCCCCGAGAAATACAAGAACGCAATATTCTCGGCACAGCACGGGTCATGGAACCGCACGACACCTGCCGGGGCACGGGTCATGGTGACGTTCATAGATGACGAAGGGAACGCCTCTATCGAACCCTTCGCCGAAGGCTGGATGGACGAAAACGGGGAATATGATGGACGCCCCGTCGATATTGCGCAGATGAAAGATGGCTCGATCCTGGTATCGGACGATTTCGCCAACGCGATCTACCGGATCAGCTACTCCGAATAACATAAACGGGCTGGCCGGGGTTTGACCTGTGCCAGCCTCCCCGTCTTGATCGGAGCTGCCATGTGTCGTCTGCCTGTGTTCCTTCTTGTGTCCCTGTCCGTCTCGCTCCCGGCCTTCGCAGCGGATATCGAAAACGGTCGGAAACTCGCCCGTCAATGTTCAGTCTGCCACGGCAAGATCGGCGTCTCAAAAGACCCCGAAGTCCCGAACCTGGCCGGGCAATCCGCCTTCTATCTTGAAAAAAGCCTCAAGGATTATCGCAGTGGTGCCCGCGAGGACCGGCGCATGACCCTGATCGTGGAACCATTGACCGATGAAGACATCGGCGATCTGGCAGCATGGTTCGCGTCCATCGAATTCACCGTGGTCGCACCTGAGTAATTTGCACTGCAAAGGTCCCGGTCGGCCTGATTTTTCCCTTGCCGCAAAGCGTTTGACGCTAGTTACTCTGGCTCTTCCGGCGTTGACGCCCCCATGAGCGCTTGCACTGTGTTGCTATAGATGCTCCTGGAATCATTTCCGTTCCATGCAAACCCACAGGATTTCACGGCGCGCACCACGGGCTCCGGAACAGGACCGCGCCCGACTACCCTCACAGACTTATCAAGTTCCCCATAGGTCTCATATGCAGTCGGCGGACGACCATCCAGATCGACATAGATTGACCAGGTCGTGTGATACCCGATCATGCCGTGAACGAACTGCTGTCTATCGCGTCGCAACACCCGCGGGTGCGCAACCAAAACAGGCGCCGCATATCGATGGGTACGCGTGTCGTTTCCGTTTTTTTCATTGATACAATCCGCCAATTTCACAGTGCGCGGATGCGGCTGGGGAGCTGCTTTATGTTGCGGGGTTTCTGCTGCGGCCGCCTTTGGTTCACCGGTCGACGTCGCGTCGCTTGTGCACTGGCCGCACGCCAGGACAGCCGTGCAGAAAAAGCCTATTTTAATAAATGAATTCAATTTCTTACACCAATTTCCTAAGTTAAATAACCCATACTCATTACTAAAACGGAATATCTTCGGCCCCGCTGACAAACCGGGCCACGACCTTCTTGATGCCCGCTTTCTCGAACTCGATCTCCAGCTTGTCACCCTCGATCCCGATGATTGCGCCATAGCCGAATTTCTGATGGAAAACCCGCTCTCCCATCGTATGAGAGCTTACCGCCTCGGCGTCGATCACCGAATGGCGGCTTTCCGAAGGTTGGGCAACGGGGCGGTGACCGGCACGCGATTGCAAGCGTTTCCAGCCCGGTGAGTTATAGACATTGGCCTCTGCCGCGCGGGTTTCGATGCTGCTTTCCATTCCCGCAGCACCGTAGCCACCACCATAAAGCCCCGGCGGGGTCAGCACCTCCACATGGGCCTCAGGCAACTCGTCAATGAACCGCGACGGCATCGAGGATTGCCACTGCCCGAACACCCGGCGGTTCCCGGCAAAACTGATCGTGCACAGCTCCTCGGCGCGGGTAATGCCCACATAGGCCAGGCGGCGCTCTTCCTCGACCCCTTTGAGGCCGCTTTCATCCATCGACCGTTGCGAGGGAAACAGTCCGTCTTCCCAGCCCGGCAAGAACACGGCGGGAAATTCCAGCCCCTTGGCCGCGTGAAGCGTCATGATGCTGACCTTTTCGCCCGCCTCCTGGCTGTCATTATCCATGATCAGGCTGACATGTTCGAGGAACCCTTGCAGATTTTCGAACTGCTCCAACGCCTTGATCAGTTCCTTGAGGTTCTCCAGCCGGCCCGGCGCCTCGGGTGTCTTGTCGTTCTGCCACATGCCGGTATAGCCGCTTTCATCCAGGATGATCTCGGCCAGTTCCATATGGGTGATCTGCTTGTCACCGGTCATGCGGCCCCAGCGTTCCAGCCCCTCCAGCAGCTTGCCCAACTCGGTCGCCCCCTTGCCGGTCAGCCCCTTCTGGTCCAGCAATATCCGCGCACCGTCGATCAGCGGCACGCCGTTTTGCCGCGCGGTCATCTGGATTTTCTGTTGCGCTTTGTCCCCAAGGCCCCGCTTGGGCGTGTTGACGATCCGCTCGAACGCCAGATCATCCGAGGGCGAGGTGACAAGCCGGAAATAGGCCATCGCATCGCGGATTTCCATCCGCTCATAGAACCGCGGGCCGCCGATCACCCGGTAGGGCAGACCTATGGTTAGAAACCGATCCTCAAAGGCACGCATCTGATGCGAGGCGCGCACCAGAATGGCCATCTCGTCAAGGGAAAAGCCGCGCATCCCGCGGGTGCCGCGCTGCATGCTCTCGATCTCTTCGCCGATCCAGCGCGCCTCCTCCTCGCCGTCCCAATGGCCGATCAGCCGGACCTTCTCGCCGTCCTTGGCATCGGTCCAAAGTTCTTTGCCCAGGCGCCCCTTGTTGCCCGCGATCACGCCGGATGCCGCGGCCAGAATATGCGGTGTCGACCGGTAATTCTGCTCTAGCCGCACCACATGCGCGCCGGGAAAATCCTTTTCAAACCGAAGGATATTGCCCACTTCGGCCCCGCGCCAGCCATAGATCGACTGGTCGTCATCGCCCACGCAGCAGATATTCTTATGCGCCCCCGCCAGCAGCCGCAGCCACAGATACTGGGCCACGTTGGTATCCTGATACTCGTCCACCAGAATGTACCGGAACCAGCGTTGATATTGCTGCAACACATCCTCATGGGTCTGGAAAATCGTGACCACATGCAGCAGCAGATCGCCGAAATCGACAGCGTTCAGCTCCTTCAGACGGATCTGGTATTGCTTGTAGAGCGCGGGTGCCTTGCCGTCATAGGCCCCGGCCTCCGAAGCGGGCACATTATCCGGCGTCCAGGCGCGATTCTTCCAGTTGTCGATGATGCTTGCCAGCGCCCGGGCGGGCCAGCGCTTGTCGTCGATATTCGCCGCCGCAACCAGTTGTTTCATCAGACGCAGCTGATCGTCCGTATCCAGGATGGTAAAGTTCGATTTCAACCCCGCAAGCTCGGCATGGCGGCGCAGCAGCTTCACACAGATCGAATGGAACGTGCCCAGCCACGGCATCCCCTCAACCGCTTCCCCCAGCATCCGGCCCACGCGCTCTTTCATCTCGCGCGCGGCCTTGTTGGTAAAGGTCACGGCCAGAATCTCGTTGGGCCGCGCGGTACCAGTGTTCAGCAGATGCACGATCCGCGTGGTCAACGCCTTGGTCTTGCCCGTCCCCGCCCCCGCCAACATCAGAACCGGGCCGTCCAACGCCTCGACCGCGGCGCGCTGTTCGGGGTTCAGCCCGTCAAGATAGGGCCGTGGCCGGGCCGCCATCGCACGCACCGCCAGCGACGCGCCCTCGAATGCATCAGATTCGTCATAACTGCTCATGCGCGAAACGATAGCGCGGCTTGATCCAAAGGGAAAGAGACGTTCTTAGAATGTTCCACGCCAACCCGCCTAGAAAAATTTCATCGAATGCAACGCAACTTTCATGGCTTTGCCCGATTTCATTAAGGGCACACACATCAAATCCCGGCATTTTACCGTCTCCAAGGCGCGCGTAGGAGACGACGATGAACACAGAGGTTGGCACACGCCGTTCGTGGATCAAGACCGCGCTGCTGGCGGCGTTCCTGGTGGCCAGCCTCAGCGCCTCGGTCTTTGCGGTCCGGCACGCCCCCGAACCCATTGTCGACTGGCTGCTGGAAACCGACATCCGATCCCAGGCGCAGCTTTGGCAAAAACGTGTCCTGATGCAACTGGACGACGATGCCGGCAGCTTCCAAAGCCAGTCGCTCAGCGTCGACGAAAAGCAGAGATTGTCGCGCATCCCCGATGTTGCCGATTATTTCCGGATTTCGTTCATCGGCATGGACGGCACGGTTTTCTGGTCCAGCCACGCAGAAAGCAACGGGCAGATGGACCATCCGCCGACAGAGGCAAGTCATGCTGCGGGGGAATTGTCCCTCAATCATCTGCATTTTCACCCAGAAGAGATCGAAGACCTGGCCCGCCACGCGCTGAACTATGACGAGGTCCAAGATCGCACTGTCTATGAGATTTACGCGCCGGTCGTCCGGAACAGCACCCGCATCGGCGCGATCAAATTCTATTCGGATGTCACACTCCTGCATGAGACGTTTTTGCAAAGCATCAGCGACTGGCTGTTCATAGCCGCCTGCGTGGTGCTGTTCCTGATGACGCTGGCCATCGGGCTGATCGTGTATACCTCCCGCAAGCAATTGAAAAACCTCCAGGAACGCGCCCGCGAAGAACGCGAAATGATGCAGCGACAGATCAGGCTCGCGCGTGAGGTCAAATTGCTGGGAGAATTGAATGAATGGCTGCAATCCAGCCGCTCCCTGACCGAACTCTTCGATATGGTCGCGCGCTTCATGAAACACATCCTGCCGGAAAGCGAAGGCTCGCTTTACGTCTATTCGAACTCGCGCGATGTGCTGGACGGGTCGGCCTCGTGGAATGGCGGGTCGCATCACGAACATATCCACCCCGAAGCATGCTGGGGCCTGCGCCGTGGTCGCTCCTATCAATTCGGGCAGAGCGAGGTGGATTTCGCCTGCGAGCATACCGAACCCAATGACGGGCGCCCCTATTTCTGTTTCCCGATCCTGGCATTGGGTGAAACCGTAGGGTTGATGCATCTCAAAAAGCATAAGGACGCCACCAGTGACGCGTTTGACGAAAGCCGCCGCCTGGCCCAGATGTGTGCCGAGCAGATTTCGATGGCCATCGCCAATGTTCGCATGCGCGACCAGCTCGAGGATCGTTCGATCCGTGACCCGCTGACCGGCCTTTTCAATCGCCGCCATATGCTGGACAGCATGCGCAAGCTGATCGCCCGGGCAGACGCCAATGCGTCACACCTGCATCTGGTCTATATCGACGTGGATCATTTCAAGAAATTCAATGACAACCACGGCCACGATGCCGGTGACATGGTGCTGCGCGCCGTGGGCGACCTGCTGATCAAGAACTGCGATGGCGACGAGGTGCCTTGCCGCATGGGGGGCGAGGAATTCATGCTCTTGCTGCCAGATTTGCCGCAGCCTGAGCTGAAGGACCGGATTGAAAGCTTGCGCCGCGATGTCGCTGCAATCTCGGTCCGCTATGGTGAAAAAGCGCTGCCAAAAATCACCATTTCCTCGGGCATCGCCAGCTATCCCGATCACGGACGCATGCCGCAGGACCTGCTGCGCGTCGCCGACGAGGCCTTATATAAAGCCAAGGATAACGGGCGAAATCAGGTGGTTGTCGCGCAGGTTGAAAAACCCGGAAATGACGCGTCGAAAAATGCATCGCCGCAAACGCCGCCCCACGGTCTGGCCGCCGAATAGCACAGCACAGCTAATTTCCATATGGACAAGCCCCGTCTCTACCGGGACAACAGGGCATGGACCTGATGCTAAAATATCCCGGCCTCGAAGATCTGCGCCGCAAGGCGAAACGCCGCCTGCCGCATTTCGTTTGGGAATTCCTCGACAGCGGCACCGGCGCCGAAAAAGCGCGGGATCGCAACCGCACAGCGCTTGATGCGCGTCTGCTCATGCCCTCGATCCTGCATGGAGAGTTCGACCCCGACCTCAGCGTCACCCTTTTGGGGCAGGACCTGCCTCTGCCCTTCGGCATTGCTCCCGTGGGCATGTCCGGGCTGATCTGGCCGGATGCCGAGCGTATTCTGGCGCGCACCGCCGCCGATGCCGGTATCCCCTATTCGCTGTCCACCGTGGCCAGCCGCACGCCCGAGGATATCGGCCCGTTGATGGGCGCGCACGGCTGGTTCCAGATGTATCCCCCGCGCGATCCCGACATCCGCACCGACATGCTGACCCGCGCCCGCGCGGCCGGTTTCAGAACCCTGGTGCTGACTGTTGATGTCCCCGTTGCCTCACGCCGGGAACGACAGGTGCGGTCGGGCCTGATGACGCCGCCGCGCCTGACCCCGCGCATCCTGGCGCAGGTCGCGCGCTGTCCGGCATGGGCAATGGGCATGGCGCGGATGGGCATGCCCCGGATGCGGCTGATCGATTCCTATGCCGGTGAGGTCAAGGGCCTGCCCTCGAACAGCCATGCCGGGTACATGCTGCGCACCTCGCCGGATTGGGAATACCTGCGCTGGCTGCGCGACGCATGGGACGGGCCGATGGTCATCAAAGGGGTGCTGCATGCCGACGATGCCACCGCCCTCGAAAGTGAAGGCGTCGATGCGATCTGGGTCTCCAACCACGCCGGACGGCAATTCGATGCGGCCCCCGCCACCATCGACGCGCTCACACAGGTGCGCGCCGCAACCACCCTGCCGATCATCCTGGATGGCGGCATCGGTGGCGGGCTTGATATCCTGCGGGCCATCGCGGGGGGCGCGGATTTCGTGATGATGGGCCGTGCCTGGCATTATGCGGTGGCGGCACTGGGCGACCGGGGCCCTGCCCATCTGGTCGACCTGCTGCGCGCCGATCTGCAATCGAACATGGGGCAACTGGGCAGCAAATCTTTGCTGGATGTGCGCGATCGGGTAATTCCCTACGGGTCACCCCCACCACCCGGTCAAGATTAAGTTCGCAGCATAATTATCTGACTTGAAAATATAATATGCACGAAACCTCCGACAATCAAAACCGCACTTTCGGGTAATTTCTCTCGCTAAGGTGTTACCCGTTAACGCTGGGGCATTGCGCAAACCTTTCACAAATCTTACAAGGCGGCAGGAATGGCGCTGCAACGCAGCAAATTTCAGCCCGCGCCAGCCCCGTTCCTAACGCGAAAACTTGGGACAACAGGGGATAGGCCAGTGGCAGAATTCAAGAAAATCCTGATTGCCAACCGCGGCGAGATTGCGATCCGCATCATGCGCGCCGCCAATGAAATGGGCAAACGCACCGTGGCGGTCTTCGCCGAAGAGGACAAGCTGGGCCTGCACCGTTTCAAGGCCGATGAGGCCTATCGCATCGGCGAAGGCATGGGTCCAGTTGCCGCCTATCTCTCGATTGACGAGATCATCCGCGTGGCCAGGGAATGTGGGGCCGACGCGATTCATCCGGGCTATGGCCTGCTGTCGGAAAACCCCGATTTCGTCGATGCCTGCGTCGCCAACGGCATCACCTTTATCGGTCCCAAGGCCGAAACCATGCGCGCGCTTGGTGACAAGGCCAGCGCCCGCAAGGTCGCCGTCGAAGCCGGTGTGCCGGTCATCCCCGCCACCGAGGTGCTGGGCGACGATATGGATGAAATCCGCCGCCAGGCAGACGAAGTCGGCTATCCCTTCATGCTCAAGGCCAGCTGGGGTGGCGGCGGTCGCGGTATGCGCCCGATCATGAAACCCGAAGAGCTGGAAGAAAAAGTGCTCGAAGGCCGCCGCGAGGCCGAAGCCGCCTTTGGCAATGGCGAAGGGTATCTGGAAAAGATGATCCTGCGCGCCCGCCACGTCGAGGTTCAGATCCTCGGTGACAAACACGGCAACATGTACCACCTTTACGAGCGTGACTGCTCGGTCCAGCGCCGCAACCAGAAAGTTGTCGAACGCGCCCCCGCCCCCTATCTGAGTGACGCACAGCGCAAGGAAATCTGCGATCTTGGCTACAAGATCTGCAAACATGTGAACTATGAATGCGCCGGTACCGTCGAATTCCTGATGGATATGGAAAGCGGCCAGTTCTACTTCATCGAGGTGAACCCCCGCGTGCAGGTCGAACACACCGTCACCGAGGAAGTGACCGATGTGGACATCGTGCAGGCCCAGATCCTGATCGCCGAGGGCAAGACCCTGGCCGAAGCCACCGGCAAACCCACGCAGGCAGATGTGCGCCTCAATGGTCACGCCCTGCAAACCCGGATCACCACCGAGGATCCGCAGAACAATTTCATCCCCGATTACGGCCGCATCACCGCCTTCCGCGAGGCCACCGGCATGGGCATTCGCCTTGACGGCGGCACCGCCTATTCCGGCGGCGTGATCACGCGCTACTATGACAGCCTGCTGGTCAAGATCACCGCCCACGCCCAGACCCCCGGTGCTGCCATCGCCCGGATGGACCGCGCCCTGCGTGAATTCCGCATTCGCGGTGTCTCGACCAATATCGCCTTTGTCGAGAACCTGTTGAAGCACCCCACGTTCCTCAACAACGAATACACCACCAAGTTCATCGACCAGACGCCCGAACTGTTCAATTTCGGCAGGCGGCGCGACCGCGGCACCAAGGTGCTGACCTACATCGCCGACATCACCGTCAACGGGCACCCCGAAACCCAAGGACGTGCTGGCACGGCCGCGGATGTGAAACTGCCCAAACCCCCTGCCCTGCAAGGCGAAGCGCCCATCGGCACCAAGACCCTGCTGGAGGAAAAAGGCGCCAAGGCCGTGGCCGACTGGATGCTGGCCGAAAAACGCCTGCTACTGACCGACACCACCATGCGCGACGGCCACCAAAGCCTTCTGGCCACGCGGATGCGTTCGATCGACATGGTCAAGGCCGCGCCCGCCTATGCCGCCAACCTGCCACAGCTTTTCAGCGTCGAATGCTGGGGGGGTGCCACCTTTGACGTGGCCTACCGGTTCCTGCAGGAATGCCCGTGGCAACGCCTGCGCGACCTGCGCCGCGCCATGCCCAACCTGCTGACCCAGATGCTGCTGCGCGCGTCAAACGGCGTCGGCTACACCAACTACCCCGATAACGTGGTGCAGGAATTCGTGCGCCAGGCGGCGGAAACCGGTGTCGATGTCTTCCGCGTCTTCGACAGCCTCAACTGGGTGGAAAACATGCGCGTCGCGATGGATGCGGTGGTGGACACGGGTCGCATCTGCGAAGGCACGATCTGCTATACCGGCGATATCCTCGATCCGGACCGCGCCAAGTATGACCTCAAATACTATGTCAAAATGGCCAAGGAAATGCAGGCCGCCGGCGCACATATCCTGGGTCTCAAGGACATGGCAGGCCTGCTGAAACCCGCCGCCGCGCGCGTTCTGGTCAAGGCCCTGAAGGACGATCTGGACATCCCCGTCCACTTCCACACCCATGACACGTCAGGCATCGCCGGGGCCACCATCCTGGCCGCCGCCGACGCGGGCGTGGATGCGGTCGATGCGGCGATGGATGCGTTTTCCGGTGGCACCAGCCAGCCCTGCCTTGGCTCGATCGTCGAGGCCCTGGCCCATACCGACCGCGACACCGGCATGGACATGGCCCGCATCCGCGAGATGTCGGATTACTGGGAGCAGGTCCGCGCGCAATACGTGGCCTTCGAAAGCGGCCTGGCCGCCCCCGCCTCCGAGGTTTACCTGCACGAAATGCCCGGCGGCCAATTCACCAACCTCAAGGCGCAGGCGCGCTCGGTCGGGCTGGAAGAACGCTGGCCCGAGGTGGCAAGCACCTATGCCGACGTCAACCAGATGTTCGGCGATATCGTCAAGGTAACGCCCTCGTCCAAGGTCGTCGGTGACATGGCGCTGATGATGGTCAGCCAGAACCTGACCCGCGCCGAGGTCGAAGACCCCGGCGTCGACGTGGCCTTCCCCGACTCCGTGGTTGACATGATGCGCGGCAATCTGGGCCAGCCTCCCGGCGGCTTCCCCGACACCATCGTCAACAAGATACTCAAGGGCGACAAACCCAATACCGAACGCCCTGGCAAGCATCTGCAACCCATCGACCTCGAAGCGACTCGCACGGCCCTCAGCAAAGAGCTTGAAGGCAAGCCGGTCGATGACGAGGATCTGAACGGCTACCTGATGTATCCCAAGGTGTTTCTTGACTACATGGGCCGCCACCGGACCTATGGCCCGGTCCGCACCCTGCCCACCCGCACCTTCTTTTACGGGATGGAACCGGGCGAAGAGATCAGCGTCGAGATTGACCCGGGCAAGATCCTCGAAATCCGCCTGCAAGCCGTGGGTGAAACCCAGGACGATGGCGAGGTTCGCGTGTTTTTTGAACTCAACGGTCAGCCGCGCGTTATTCGTGTGCCGAACCGTCTGGTCAAATCGCAGACCGCCCAGCGCCCCAAGGCCGAGCCGGGCAATGCCAATCACGTGGGCGCCCCGATGCCCGGCGTGGTGGCCAGCGTGGCCGTGACTGCAGGGCAAGAGGTCAAGGCCGACGATCTGCTGCTGACCATCGAGGCAATGAAAATGGAAACCGGCATCTACGCCGAGCGTGACGCGGTGGTCAAAGCCGTGCACGTTCAGGCCAGCGGTCAGATTGACGCCAAGGATCTGCTGATCGAACTGGAATAAGCGGGTCGGCGCTTTACCCAGCGTAAGAATTCTAACGGATGCGCGAATCTCCTATGGTTCGCGCATCTTCGTTTTTAGACCGGAAGGAACCCGTGCATGAGCCTCACCATCACCCCCCTCTATGGCGGCCTGATCGGCCTCTTGCTGGTGTTCCTCAGCGTCCGCGTGATTTTCCGCAGACGCTCGGCCAAGGTTTCCGTCGGCGATGGTGCCGATAAGGATCTGCAAAAGCGCGTGCGCGTTCAGGCCAATTGTGCCGAATACGCGCCCATCGGTCTGATCCTTCTGGCGATGGCCGAATTGCAGGGCGCGCCGGGCTGGGTTGCCCACTTTCTGGGCCTCATGCTGCTGACGGGTCGCGTGGTCCATGCCTACGGGCTGGGGGTGACGCCGCAAGTCATCCCGATGCGCAAGCTTGGCATGGCGCTCACCTTCCTGATGCTGATCCTGACCGCGCTTGCCAATATCGGGCACGCGCTTAGCTGACGGGCGGCACTCATCGTCTCTCGGGCGCGATTTTCTGAACCCACAAAATCCGCGATCAAAACGTACAAGGCGTACGTCCCGTACGCCCGCACCTGAAATCACCCGGATTTCCGTACGTTTCGCGCGTACAGATCGTACGCTTTGTACGTTTTGCCTCACGCCCAGAGGGCATTTTGGATTTCCGGATGAAATTTTCGCCCGGCATGCTATTTTCTTTCTCAGCCACAGAGTCCGGCTCACCGGACCACTGCCGCCACAGGAGTTAAGAAATATGTGCCGCATGTTTGCCGGACAGGATCCAGATCGTTACCAACTTGAAACCCGCCGGATGCGGCTGAACGGTCAAAGCACCAGCATCAGACTGGAAAATTCTTTCTGGGGTATCGTCGATGAAATCGCCGAAAACGAGGGGCTGACCGCCCCGGCATTCGTCTCCAAACTTCACGCAGAAGTGCTTGAATTACATGGAGAACCCAAGAATTTCACCTCGCTTCTGCGCTGCGCCTGCCTAGTCTATCTCGAAAGCGGTGCTGGCACCAACAGCGCCCAGATCGCCGCTGAATAAGCGCTACCGCGCCACGTAGTATCCATTTACTACCCGGGCTTTGCACCGGCGCGCTAGCCTTCCTGAAACAACAACGGTTTGGGAGGGCCCGATGGCAAAAGCCATTCACAGCATGATTCGTGTCCTGGACGAGGCGCGATCGCTCGATTTCTACAGCAGGGCTTTCGGGCTCGAGGTTGCCGACCGGCTGGATTTCGAAAACTTCACGCTGGTCTATCTGAGCAATTCCGAAAGCACGTTCGAACTGGAACTGACCGTCAACAAAGGCCAGTCCGAACCCTATGATCTGGGCAATGGTTACGGCCATTTCGCCGTGCTGGTCGAGGACCTGGAATCCGAACATGCCCGGTTTGAAGAAGAGGGGCTAACCCCCCGTAAAATAGTGGAATTTGCGCCCGACGGCAAACTTGTCGGCAAGTTCTTTTTCGTGGCCGATCCGGATGGCTACGAGATCGAGGTATTGCAACGCGGCGGGCGCTTCAAATGACAAAACGCAAGGGAGGAAACGAGATGAAAGATATAGCAGACCCGAAAGGGCTGACCCGGCGAGAGCTGCTGTCGAGGACGATGGCCGCAGGCGCCAGCTTTGTTGTTGGTGGCAGTTTCGTCGCCGGGGCCGATGCGGCTTGGGCGATGGAAACTACCGCTCTGAAACCTGAAACCATGGCGACACTGATCCAGATGGCACGCGATATTTACCCGCATGACCATGTGGGCGACGAATATTATGCCGTCGCGGTCAAAGGCTATGACACCGCAGATGCCGCTGATGGTGTCGAGGCCGGGATTGCCGCCCTGAATGCGGTCGCCCGCGGCAAAGGCCACGCAGATTACCTCTCAATCGGGTGGGAACGCGACCGTGTCGACATCCTGCGCGCGATGGAAGACAGCGCGTTCTTCCAGAAGGTCCGCGGTGGCCTGGTGACGGGCCTTTATAACCAAAAGGCGGTGTGGCCGCTCTTTGGCTACGAAGGTGAATCCTATTCCCAGGGCGGTTACATCGACCGTGGCTTCAACGACATCAACTGGCTTTAAGCCATAGCCAGCAAGGAGAAACAGACTATGGCTGCACCATTTGAAATGAGCGACGACAGTGTGATTGTCGTGATCGGAACAGGCGCCGGTGGCGGCGTTCTGGCCAATGAACTGGCGCAACGCGGGGTTAGCGTTGTGGCACTTGAGGCAGGTGGGCGTTACCTGCCCGAGGATTATGTCAATGACGAATGGGAGAGTTTCGGGCAACTGGCCTGGCTTGACCCGCGCACCACATCCGGCGACTGGCGCGTCGCCAAGGACTTTTCAGGCCTGCCCGCCTGGATCGTCAAGGCGGTTGGCGGCACCACCACCCACTGGGCCGGTGCCTCTCTGCGCTTCCAGGACCATGAGTGGAAGGCCAAGACCACCTATGGGGATGTCCAGGGCGCAAATCTGCTGGATTGGCCCATAGACGAATCGGAAATGGCCCCGTGGTACGAATTGGCGGAAAACAAGCTGGGTGTCACCCGCACCGGTGGGCGTGAAGGCCTGCCAGGGAACAACAACTACAAGGTTTTCGAGGCTGGCGCGAAGAAACTGGGCTACCAAGAGGTTCACACCGGCCGCATGGCCATCAACAGTGCTGATAATGACGGTCGCCCCGCCTGCCAGCAGACCGGTTTCTGCTTTCAGGGTTGCAAATGGGGCGCCAAATGGTCGGCGGCCTATACCGACATCCCCAATGGCGAGGCCACCGGCAACTTGGAGGTGCGCGAAAAGGCCCACGTTCTCAGGATCGAACATGGCGAGGATGGCAAGGTCAACGGTGTGGTCTATGCCGACGCCGAAGGCAATGAACACAAGCAGATGGCGCGTGCCGTCTGCGTGGCGGGCAATTCGTTCGAAAGCCCGCGTTTATTGCTTAATTCCGCTACCTCGATGTATCCGGACGGGATGGCCAACAGCTCGGGCCAGGTGGGGCGCAACTACATGCGGCACATGACCGGATCCGTCTACGCAACGTTCGAGCAGCCCGTGAAGATGTGGCGTGGCACCACGATGGCGGGCATCATACAGGACGAAGCGCGACACGATCCGTCACGAGGTTTTGTCGGCGGGTATGAGTTGGAAACGCTGGCACTTGGCCTGCCCTTCATGGCCGCCTTCCTTGATCCAGGTGGCTGGGGGCGTGAGTTTACAACCGCACTCGACAGCTATGAAAACATGGCTGGCATGTGGATCGTGGGTGAGGACATGCCACAGGAAACGAACCGGGTAACGCTGAACCATGACGTCAAGGATGACTACGGCATGCCGGTTCCGAACGTTCACTTCGATGATCATCCCAACGACATTGCGATGCGCAATCACGCCTATAAACAGGGTGCGGCTGTCTATGATGCAGTTGGGGCGACGCGGACTTTCCCGACACCACCCTACCCGTCCACGCATAATCTGGGCACCAACCGGATGTCGGAAAATCCACGGGATGGCGTCGTCAACGCCAATGGCCGCACGCACGATATCGAGAACCTGTTCATCTCCGACGGCTCGCAATTCACCACCGGCGCGGCGGAAAACCCAACGCTTACCATTGTTGCTCTGGCGATCCGGCAGGCCGATCACATCGCGAATGAACTGTCAGCTGGAAATCTCTGACCGGTCAGGAGCATAGAAACATCCGGCGCCCTTTACCAAGGGCGCCGGGCTCAGTTCATGCCGCGCCCGACGGCAGATAGGGGATGCCGCCCGTCGCATCGGTGTCGTCGATCACGAACAAGCTGCTATCGGTTCCATCCCGCCGCGCCCTGGCAAAGGGGGCGTAATCAGGGTCTGCGGCAAAAGCCTGGGCCGCATCCACGGACGGAAATTCAATCAGGGCAACCACATCCGCATTTGGCGCGTCGCCCTCTAATTGTGTAATGTTCGCGCTGCGGCTCAAATATTTGCCACCGTGCCGGTCCGCCAGGTCATGCACTTTGGCGGCATAATCCGGTATCCAGGCATCATCTTTCACGTTCACAAGCGCGATCAGGTATACGGCCATTTTCCCCTCCAATTGAATTTGCGCCACTCTGGACGCTGGCGAGAACGAACCTAACGCGTTAGCGTTTTTCAAAGAAGCCGGGATATGTCGCCAACACTGCGACATTAGTATGGTTTGCAGGCGTCTCAACATCCTGACATCGCCCGATTTCGTGCAAAGACAGTCCGGTCGCGTCAGGGCAGCGGCAAAAAATTGCATCCTCGGTGCGATTTTCGCTTGCAGGGGACGCCCATAGTTTATATCTGACGCCTCACCCAAGGACGCGGGTGTAGCTCAGGGGTAGAGCGTTACCTTGCCAAGGTAAATGTCGTGAGTTCGAATCTCATCACCCGCTCCAAATTTTCCATCCAGACATGAATAGACTTCCCCCTAGGGGGTGTTTTGGCAACGGCTTTGCCTATGAAGCCCCATTCCTCTTGGCGGGCGAACAAAGCCGACTTATACACCGCAGTGCATACACCAGCGGAGATGCCTTATGCGCAGCGCTTTGATCACGCGAAAGACGGCCGAAACCGATATCAGCGTCGAGATATCCCTCGACGGAACCGGTAGCTATGACAACCAGACCGGCATCGGGTTTTTCGATCACATGCTGGATCAACTGGCACGGCATTCGCTGATCGACATGAAAATCCGCTGCTCGGGCGATCTGCATATCGACGACCACCATTCGGTCGAGGATGTGGGGATAGCGCTTGGTCAGGCTCTGACCAAGGCACTTGGCGACAAGAAAGGCGTTCGCCGCTATGGTGCGTGTCTCTTGCCGATGGATGATGCGCTTGTGCGCGCCGCGCTGGACCTGTCAGGACGGCCCTTTCTGGTGTGGAACCTTGATCTGCCCACGCCCAAGATCGGTAGTTTTGACTGCGAATTGGTGCGCGAATTCTTTCAGGCCTTCAGCACCCATGGCGGCATCACACTGCATGTGGACGCGCTGCACGGGATCAACAGCCACCACATCGCCGAAGCGGCTTTCAAGTCTGTGGCACGTGCCCTGCGGGAAGCGGTTGAAACAGATCCGCGCAAATCAGATGCGATCCCATCGACCAAAGGTGCGCTCTGACACATCCCGGCGCGATGCGCGGTGAAGGAAAAGCAATGACGACCGTCATTATCGACTACGAAAGCGGCAACCTGCATTCGGCAGAAAAAGCATTCCGCCGGATGGCGGAAGAAGTCGGCGCGGGCAAGGTCCGGGTCACCTCGGACCCTGATGAGGTGCGTAAAGCTGACCGCGTGGTGCTGCCGGGCGACGGTGCATTTCCAGCCTGCCGCAAGGAACTTTTCGATCATCGGGGCCTGTTTGAAGCCATGAAAGAAGCGGTAATTGATGGCGGGCGTCCCTTCATGGGCATTTGTATCGGCATGCAGATGATGGCGACCAAAGGGTTGGAATATGCCGAAACCCCCGGATTTGACTGGATCAGTGGCACGGTCGAGCCGATCTTGCCAGACCACACCGATCTGAAAGTACCGCATATGGGGTGGAACGATTTGGTGATTGATCACCCGCATCCTGTCTTTGAGGGAATAAAAAGCGGTCAACACGCCTATTTTGTGCATTCCTTTCACTTCCGGGCGAGCGATCCGACCCAGAGGCTGGCACATGTAGAATATGGCAACCAGATCACGGCTGTTGTTGGGCGCGACAACCTGGTCGGCACACAATTTCATCCAGAAAAAAGCCAAACTACCGGCCTGAGGATGATCGCCAATTTCATGCGCTGGACACCCTAGATGTCGATCACGGCCCCCCAGTTGCAAACAATTCTTGATGAAATTGCATCCATAGCGGAATCGACAACAGATAAGGGCCGCGTCGCTGATTACATCCCCGAACTAGCGGGCGTGAACCCGGATCAATTTGCCATGGCGGTCTCTCGGCCCGGTCAGTCGACACTCATCGCTGGGGATGCAAATACGCGCTTTTCGATCCAGTCGGTTTCCAAGGTTTTCACTCTGGCGCTGGCCCTGGGGAAAGTGGGCGATCGTTTATGGCAGCGGGTCGGACGTGAACCATCGGGGCAGGCCTTTGATTCCGTAATCCTCCTTGAGCAGGAAAAAGGCCGGCCTCGCAATCCCTTCATAAATGCAGGGGCAATCGTGACCACGGATACCGTGCTAGAAGGGGCGACCCCTAGCGAAACGCTGGGCGCTATTTTACGGTTTGTTCGTGCCGCTGCGAGTGACGATGAAATCCATATCAACGATCAGGTGGCCCAGTCCGAAATCACCACGGGCCACCGAAATTTCGCGATGGCGCATTACCTTTTATCCCATGGCAATCTGGTAAATGCGCCGGAACAGACCCTTGGCACCTACTTCCATCAATGCGCCATCGAAATGACCTGCGCTCAACTGGCCAATGCGGGCCTGTTTCTCGTCGGCGGACCTGAGGCACCCCGGCTGGTTTCGGACGACCGCATCCGCCGCATCAACGCCCTGATGATGACCTGCGGGCATTACGATGGATCGGGCGACTATGCCTACCGTGTCGGATTGCCGGGCAAAAGCGGCGTTGGCGGCGGCATCCTTACGATTGTCCCTAACATCGCCTCAGTCGCAGTCTGGTCGCCAGGGCTCAACCGCTACGGCAACTCGAAGCTGGGCACTGAGGCGATGCAGATTCTGGCAGAAAAAACCGGCTGGTCGGTGTTCTAAGTCAGACGTCTAACATGTCAGGCAGCCTACTCAGTTCAGCTACTTGACGCGTTGCCAACTCTGGCTGCGACAAATCACGGCCACGCAACCCGACACTTTCAACGTATTGCCATTTAACGACATTTTCGACTTGTAGGTCTTGTTGCGATCCGGGGCCCATATCTTGCCACCAGCATAAGCCCCCTCCCCCTTGGCCTGCATGTCCCAAAGCATTCGCTTGCCCAGATGCTCGTATCCCTCGGAGACCGCTCCACCTTCTTTGTAGGCCTGCTTGATGACACCACAGATCGCCTCTCCGCATTTTGAGACAGTGACATGCAGATATCCGCCGGTATCGCCGGGCTGGGTCTTCCAGACGCCCTCAACCGGGTCTGCAAAGCTGGCACTGGCGCTCAGGATCAATGCGGCGGCGCTGAGTGCTAATTTCTTCATGGTCTCGTCCTCCCTGAAACTCTGCGCGACATTGGCCAAGGGATGGATTTCGATCAAGTCTGACGTTGGGTCGCGTTGCAATTGCTGTCCGCGCGTGCAAAACGGCGGGCAAGATTTCGCTGAAAGGGCCACGCCATGATCCTCTACCCCGCCATCGACCTGAAAGACGGCCAGGCCGTGCGCCTGTTCAAAGGTGAGATGGACCAGGCCACCGTGTTCAATGACGATCCTGCAGCGCAGGCAATGGAGTTCGTCGAAGCGGGTTGCGAATGGCTGCATCTGGTCGATCTGAACGGCGCTTTTGCGGGTGAGCCGATCAATGCCGCCCCGGTCGAGGCGATACTGTCGCGTACCAAGGTGCCAGCCCAGTTGGGAGGCGGCATCCGCGAAATGGCCACAATAGAACGTTGGCTGTCAAAGGGGCTTGCGCGGGTCATTCTAGGCACTGTGGCCGTGGAAAACCCAGGCCTCGTGCGCGAGGCTGCCAAAGCGTTCCCCGGTCAGGTCGCGGTGGGTATCGACGCCCGCAACGGTCGTGTCGCCACCAAGGGCTGGGCGGAAGAAACCGACGTGATAGTGACCGATCTGGCGAAATCCTTCGAGGATGCGGGCGTGGCCGCGATCATCTACACCGACATCAACCGCGACGGCGCGATGCAGGGCCCGAACACCGAGGCCACGGCGGCACTCGCCAACGCGGTCAGCATTCCGGTGATCGCGTCGGGTGGCGTCAGTTCGCTCGACGATCTGATCGCCCTTCGCGATTGCGGTGCGGCTTTAAACGGCGCAATTTCTGGCCGAGCCCTCTATGATGGCGCGATTGATCTTAAGGAAGCATTGAATACGCTGAAAAGCTAAAAAACACTTCAAAAACAGCATTCTGCAACATCTACATTCCCGACGCCTTGCCCGTCAGTTTAGCCAGCGCGCCGGTCATTTTTTTCACGTATTCTGCATCTTTCGGCACATTTAGGTCTTCGAGCATTTCGGCAGGGTCTTCATAGGCAAGCCATGTCTGGCCGTCACCATCCTGATAGACCAGCACCTTCATCGGCAGGTAGAGCCCTGCAAGCGGGTCATCCTGCATCGCCGGTGTGCCCAGCTTGGGGTTACCGAAGATCAGCACCTGCTCCGGCGCCAATTCCATGTCCACCTTCGCCGCCCCGGCGGCATGGTCGACGCGGGCGAATACCGTGGCCCCTGCCCCGGTCACGGCGGCTTCCAAAGCATCCATGGTGCTGGCGACATCTCCGCTGGCCTTGACTTTCACGATGTCCTCGCTGGCTACAGCAGGTACGGCAGCCATTGACAACGCGGCAGCGGTGATAATTTTTTTCATGACGATCTCCTCAAAAATCCGACAGGTGCATGCCTATCCTCTGGCATGTGGACCAATTTGCCCATAAACGGTTGCGTGAGTTTTGTGACGGAAAGCAAGAACATGCTCAAGACCCGTATCATCCCCTGTCTGGACGTGGCCGATGGCCGCGTGGTCAAGGGCGTGAATTTCGTTGACCTGGTGGATGCCGGTGACCCCGTTGATGCGGCACGTGCTTATGATGCCGCAGGCGCTGACGAGCTGTGTTTTCTGGACATTCAGGCCACCCATGAAAACCGGGGAACGATGTTCGACGTGGTGCGCCGCACAGCCGAACAATGCTATATCCCGCTGACTGTGGGCGGCGGTGTGCGAACGGTCGAAGATGTACGCGCTTTGCTGCTGGCCGGGGCTGATAAGGTCAGCTTTAATTCCGCCGCGGTCGCCAACCCGGATGTGGTACGCCAGGCCGCGGATCAATTCGGCAGCCAGTGCATTGTGGTTGCCATCGACGCCAAGACAGTAAGCCCCGGAAAGTGGGAGATCTTCACCCACGGCGGACGCAAACCAACTGGCATCGACGCGGTTGAATTTGCCCGGTTGGTCGAAGCCAACGGTGCCGGTGAAATTCTGCTGACCTCGATGGATCGTGATGGCACACGCGCGGGATTCAACTTGCCGCTAACACGCGCCATCAGTGACGCGGTGAATATTCCGGTCATTGCTTCTGGCGGGGTCGGCACTTTGGATCACTTGGTCGACGGGGTGACAAAAGGTGGCGCAAGTGCGGTGCTGGCTGCGTCGATTTTTCACTTCGGTGACTACTCGATCGCCGAAGCCAAAGCGCATATGTCCAACGCGGGTATCGCGATGAGGTTGGACGTATGACACTTGATGATCTGGCAGAAATCATTGCCAAACGCGCAACAGCAGATGCGTCTGAAAGCTGGACCGCCAAACTGCTTGGCAAAGGCCCGGAAAAATGTGCTGAAAAGTTCGGAGAAGAGGCTGTTGAGGCCGTGATCGAAGCCGTTCGGGGCGACAGGGAAGCGCTGACCAACGAGGCTGCCGATGTGCTTTTCCATCTGCTGGTGATGTTGCAATCACGTGATGTGGCGCTGTCCGATGTCATGCGAGAGCTTGCCCGCAGGCAAGGCACCAGTGGTCTGGTTGAAAAAGCCGCAAGAAAGAAGGGCTGAACATGATCCGTCACATCGTTTTTTTCAGCGCATCTGATCCCACCGATATCAAGGCCATTCGCGACGGGCTGATGATGCTCAAGGATATTCCGGACAGCAGCCATTTCGAAGTTGGAGAGAATATCCACAGCGATACAATTTCCGGGCCCCAAATAGACGTTGTCGTCTATGCTGAGTTCGCTGATGAGGCCGCCCTTGCCGCTTACAAATCCAATCCGATTTACGAGGCGTGTATTGCGCGGGTCCGACCCATGCGTGAAATAAGAATTGCAGCAGACTTCAAAGCGTTTTCAGCTACTTGACGCACGTTTTTAAAGTTTTGAAGAAATAACGCCCGTATTGAAACCACCCATCCTGAGTTCTCCGAAAAGCCGCTGGTTTTCGATCTTGGGACAGCGGTTCATAATCACCTCAACGCCGCGCTCACGTGCCATTTGAGCAGCCTCTTCATGGACGACGCCAATCTGCATCCAAATCGTCTGTAGTCCCGAAAAGGTTTCCAGCGCCTCCTCGACCACGGGCGGTACGTGTTCCGATCTGCGAAAAATATCGACCATATCGACCGGGTCTTCTATTTCCGACAAATAGCCCCTGACGAGTTGGCCAAACAACATTTTGCCCGCATGACCCGGATTGATCGGAATCACCGTGAACCCTTTGAGTGCGAGATAGCGCGCCACATAATAGCTGGGGCGTATTGGGTTCATCGAAACACCGACCACTGCAATGGTCTTTGTCCGGGTCAAGACTTTGCGCAAATATGCGTCTGAATATTCTTCCGACATCTCAAAGCCTTGGCTGGAATCGCTTTGCACACTTTAACTATTTGTACGGATAAAAAAAGCGCCCAGGGAAACCTGGGCGCCAGTCGCGGAACGAGGGACAGTGAAGTGAAACGTTGATGTTCCAGATCAACGCTTCTGTAATATAGATAGGTCCTGCTTTAGGAATAAAAAGAGAATGTAATACAGGTGTGAACAGAGTGTTAAAATTGGGGACCTAATCGAAGATATCTTCAACCACGTCCCAAAGCTCTTCAAAAATCTTGCGTGACAGCGGTTTTCGTTTTTTTTGCTTCACCGGTTTGCGAAAGTTTCGCCGCTTATCATCATCCGAAAACTTACGTCGGCTTGGTCGATATGGCGTAGGTTTTCGCATACTCTCTGCGCGTTTCTCGGGCTTCGCTGGTGATATGGGCATGAACTTCATGTCATGAAGAGGTGCACCACAAGCTGAACAGCTCAGCTCATGCCGGGCCTGATCCAGCATCAAAATGCTTCTTGCGCCGCAGTAACAGCAGGTCGCGATCTTACGGGTTTGTGGCATTGTGCGGCGTTCCAGTCGGCGTTTCTTCGCCTTGATATTGGGCGGCGCGCCCCTTGTCGCAAGGGCAAGATCGCCAATAACGGCTCACAAAACAGATGATGACCTTGATCAAGGTCGCGCGGCATACATCGCCACCGCAGCCGCGTTCGATACATTCAACGATCCGAAACCACCTGCATAATCGATCCGAACCAACTGATCACAGGTCTCGCGTGTTTTCTGCCTCAACCCCGGCCCTTCTGCCCCAAGCACCAGCGCGATGGGCCGATTGCGCCGCCCCTCGACTGCCTGCTCTATGGTCATTTCGGCCTCACCATCAAGGCCAAGCACGACATAGCCCATCGACTGAAGTTCGGTGATCCCATCCGCAAGGTTGCGAATACGTAGATAAGGTTGACGCTCCAGCGCACCGCTGGCGGTCTTCGCTAACGCGCCAGTCTCGGGTGCCGCATGGTGGCGCGGGGCGATCACGGCACAAGCTCCGAAAACTTCGGCCGATCGCAAGATCGCGCCGACATTATGTGGATCGGTAACACGGTCCAACAGGATCACACGAGGCGGGCTTTCCCCATCTCCCAGGCAGCGGCTTGCCAATGTGCCCCAATCCAACGGCTTCACCTCAAGCGCGGCCCCCTGATGCACCGACTGCGGATCAATGGGCGCCGGAAACCGACGCGGGTCGGCAGGTTCGGGCGTCATACCAGAGGTTTCTATCGCATCCGCAAGCTTGTCATGCGCATTTTTCGTAACGACAAGTCGTAACTTTTCACGGGCTTCATTTTGCAACGCATCGCGAACCGCATGCAAGCCAAACAGCCAGAGCGTTTCCGCTGCAACCGCCCGCTTTGCCTGCTCTTTTTCGACCACCCAACGGGGTTTTTTCATGGCTTCAATCGCCCCTTTTCCTGAGCGCGCGACAATGCGCTGCGTCTTGGCGTTGTGCAAGGTATTTTCCTGTTGACGGTGCCGGGCCGCGCTAGTAATCAGCGCTGCACGTCAAGCGGTTTGACCGCTGGCAGTGGGCGACAGGCCGCAAGGTGTGGCAGGGGACTGTAACTCCCTCGCGGAGACGCACGCCTGGTTCGATTCCAGGGTCGCCCACCATTTTCTTCTTTCTCGAGTACTTAGAACGCAAAACCCGCCGGTGCGACGCACAGGTGAGACAAATACATGCGTTTTCTGGCTGAACGGTCGCTACAAGTCACTTGGTTAAGAGATCACCGGGTTTCATGTCTGAAGGGGTCGCGAGATGGGAAAGTCATCGATCAGACCGTGCCAGAAGGTGACGAAATTGTGCTACTCACTAACATCGTCATCGCACTCGCTCCTTTCATGCACCCCGAGGTTCCAGATGGTAGGGGTTCCTCATTCCTCGCTCTTCTGTGAGGTCTGCAAAACCCAACGTTCCAATACCGTAGCCTCTTGGGTCAATTTCACGCCCGACCGTTTCACAAGAAAATACCCACGGCCGGTCTTGAGAGAAACTTTCAAAGGTTGCACCAATTCGCCATTACCCAATTGCCGGTCGAGTAGCCGGTCCCACCCAAGGGCTATTCCCTGTCCGGCACATGCGGCCTGAATGAGAAGTGGCAAATTGTTAAACCCGAGTGATCGCATGTCCTCTGAGAATGGGATCTTCTTCTTTGTCAGCCATTGATGCCAGTCGACCCAATCCCAGCGGTCGCCCCGGAGATCCAACAAGGTATGATCCAGAAAATCCCTTGGGGCCAAGATTGGTGGGTTGTTCTGCAAATATTCAGGGGCACAAACCGGGAATATCTCCTCTGAGACAAGCAAGGTCGCATCAAATCCCGGCCAGTTTCCATCTCCGTACAACAAAGCCATGTCGACACCGCTTTTCAGACAATCCCCTTCGCTATCCGACGCGATGATGTTTACGGAAATCTCAGGAAACTGCGCCTGGAATTCGTGGAACCGAGGCATCAGCCAAAGATGGGCCATCGAAAGATCCGCCCCCAGGGTCAGATCATGGGGCGTGTTTTCAACCCGTATTGAACCCGCTGAATTCGCAAGCAAGTCCAAAGCGACAGACACCGAATGCTGGAAACGCTGGCCTGCTTCGGTCAGTTCAATCCGCCTGTGAGTGCGGTCAAACAGTTTCACGCCAAGATACTGTTCCAAAATCCTAATTTGCCGACTTACTGCGGCTTGCGTGATAAATAACTCCTCTGATGCACGGGTAAAACTGCGTAGCCTCGCAGAGGCCTCGAACGCAGCAAGTGTTGTCATCGGCGGCAACTGACTTCGAACTTTATCCATAAGTATTCCTGATGAGACAAGCAAAGTTAATATCGTTTGAGCGGCTTCAAGCACAATTATATCTTATGTCTCACGCAAATGTGGGTTTGAAATTATTTATTATCTTGGTGATCGTTAACGCCCGTCGCGCGTCAGAGTAGGCACAAGCCTGCCGGAAATCGAACAACGGGGAGCACTTCCAATGTCTGATCCGGTATTTTTTCAGTTCTCTACAGTTACCGTCATAATCCTCTTGGCACTTTTCTATGGTGGCACCTTTTGGATGTCGACTTTCGTCAATGAAAAAGAAGAGAGCGTTGACGGCTTCATGGTTTCAAGCGGCGAGGTCGGCTTTGGCATCTCAGCCGCAAGCATGACCGCGACGTGGATTTGGGCGGCGTCTTTTTATGGCGCGGCAATCTCGGGCTACAACTACGGCTTGTCCGGGCCAATGCACTATGGGTTTTGGGGGGCGTTAATGATCCTCTTCATATATCCGTTTGGCCTGCGGTTCAGGAAACTTGCACCAAACGCCCATACCCTGGCCGAGATCATGCATGCACGGCATGGATCCGGCAGCCAGCTGATCCTGGCAATTTCCAACCTTTTTGGCAGCGTGATCAGCCTGATGGTGAATTTCACTGCGGCAGGTGCACTTGTATCTGTGCTATCACCGCTATCCTTCCAGGCGGGGGTGCTAATCGCCGGTATTGGCGTGCTATCCTATACGCTTTGGTCCGGTTTCCGAGCATCCATCCTAACCGATTTTGCCCAAGTGGTTGCAATGATGTCCATTGCTGTCGTCATCATCCCATGGGTCTATTTCAGCGCGGGCGGTAGTGAGGCGTTGAGTAACGGTTTTGCCATCATTACAGAACAGCAGGCCGATTTCTTCTCGACCACCGCAATTCTGGAACAGGGCGCGCCCTTCTTCGTGGCGGTACTGGCCTACGCCATCGGCAATCAAACAATAGCTCAGCGTCTATTCGCTGTGCGCGAGGACCTAATCAAACCCACCTTTATCACGGCAACACTAGGTTATGGGTCGATTGTGATTGGTCTGGGTATGCTAGGTCTGATGGCATTGCTGCTTGGCGTGGCACCACATGAAGGTGACTTGAATAACCTTATCCCACAGATGGCGTCAGCCTACCTGCCACCGTTCATGATCGCGCTTTTCTTCATCCTGGTGATCGGTTCGCTATCTTCTACGGCAGATTCTGATTTATCCGCTCTGTCGGCGATCATGATGACCGATATCTATGGCCGTAATCTGGCCAAGGGCAATCCAAACCCACGCAAGATGCTGCTGTTGGGTCGCCTGACAATGATCGTGGCCACCGTGGCCGGGCTGATCCTCGCGAGTTTCTCGCTCGATATCCTGGTGATGCTGGTATTCGTTGGTGCTCTGTGGGGGGCTATCGTGTTTCCTGTGATCGCCAGTTGTTACTGGAACAGAGTTACCAATACGGCATTCATCTGGGCCGTGCTTGGCGGGCTTGTCCTGTTCACAATCGTGCGTTTCGAAGTCCTACCGCTCAGTGGAATTTTTGGTGGGTTTTTCGAACTTGTCGCCGCAGTAGGTGGTGGTGTGGTTCTGGCCTTAATGGCCTTCGGCTTCTTCGGACGCATCGTTGGACTATTGGTGGGTGTCATTGGATTTGTGGCATGTGCTTTCTACTTCAGTGGGTTTCTTCGGGACTACACTGTCCTGTTAGGATCGCTGACCGCCTATGGCGCCAGCACGGTTATCTGTGTAGCGCTGAGCTTGATGGGCAAGGAAGAGTTTGATTTCGACCTGATCAACGAGCGCGTCACCAGCTTTGACGATGACGCCGCGATGGCGGCTGTTCGTAAAGAAGATGAGCGCCTGAAAAACGCCTGATAAAATGAAAGGAATAAACCAATGCTGACACTTTACATCCTGATATGGCCACTGATTTCCGCGGTCGTTCTAGCCCTGATTGTCACTACGTTTGTGCGCGAATTGCGTCAGGCCAAAAAAGACGGAAAGAAGGTCGTGTAACACATCGGCCGAGGCCTCCCACCTTGGCCAAGCGCTGAAGGCCCGGACCCTAAGCGCAAGCGCCCTCGCGATTTCCCGTTTCGCGAGGGCGCATTTCTGACCGCTCAGCAAGCGAGTTTTTCTGCGACCGCTCTGAGAAAATTCAACCCCTGCTGCAACTCGGTTACTTCAATATACTCATCTGCCCCATGGGCGCGGCGGATCGTTCCAGGCCCGAAAACGACCGTCGACAGGCCTTTATCGCTGAAATACCCGGCATCTGTGCCGAATGAGACGACGCTCTGACTGTTTTGCCCCGTAATCTCACTCACAAAGGCCGCCGCGCGCGCAGCGTTGCGATCATCCAACGGCGGCACCGCAACCTCTGTAATGATTTTGATATCTGCTTTTGGGCTAACAGCCTTCATCACCGGTAGCAGTTCTTGCGCAGCAAAATCTTCGATCTCCCCAATGATGGCACGACTATCTTGCCCCGGCATACCGCGGAACTCCCAATCGAAATTACACCATCCTGCAGTCGCGTTTCGGGCCGCCCCGCCCTCAATCGTGCCGATATTGAACGTCGCGTAGGGCGGATCATAGGGTGAACCGGGCACAGGATCAGCCGCCAGCCGCGCACCTATCTCCTCAATCTTGGCAATCAGGCGCGTCGCCGTTGAAATCGCGCTGACACCGCCGCGGGGATCGCTGGAATGCACCTCGTGGCCTGTAATCTCGGTACGCATCTCGTCACCGGCTTTGTGACCGGTCACGATGTTCATTTCTGTAGGTTCCCCCACGATGACAACCGACGGCTTACATCCCAACGCCTCCATACTATCCAGCAGCACTGGCATCCCAAGCCCGCCAATTTCTTCGTCATAGGTGAAGGCGATATGGATGGGACGTGTCAACTGGGCCGCTTGAAACACCGGGACCGAGGCCATGACACATGCCAGAAAACCCTTCATATCGACCGATCCGCGCCCATAAAGCCGGTCATCAATACGGGTTAACTTGAAGGGATCGCTGGCCCAATCCTGACCTTCAACCGGAACCACGTCGGTATGGCCATTCAGCACGATACCGCCATCAATCCTGGGTCCGATCGTGGCAAACACATTTGCCCGTTCACCATCAACATCATAGCTGAGAATGACATCGACGCCCTGCGCTTCAAGCGTGTCTTTGATGTACCCGACAATCGCCTGGTTTGGCCTGCCCGATACACTGTCAAACCCAACAAGGTTTTCCAGTATTTCAATCGCCGAATTCAGTGTATCAGCCACGTAAAAGCCCCATGAAGCACTCCAACCGAACGGACCCTATAGCGGCGACGCTCGATTCGCCTAACCTAAAATATGTGATGTCGCTAACACGCTAGTCAGGCGCATTTGATCGTGGAAGTCTCTTTCTCATGGAGAGCTATCCCCCCTTCACCTCCACCCCTGTCAGCGGGACATATCAGACCGACAAAGGGCCGGGCAAACACCGGATTGGCCTGATCGTTTTGTCGAATGATTACGTGACCGAGCGTGACTTCATCAATATGCGCCCCAGCGATGACGTGGCGCTTTTTACCAGCAGGGTGCAGAACAGCCAGGATTGCACCTTGGAAACACTGCCACGAATGGCACCACATATTTCCGACGCAGCGGCGCTATTGGTGCCGGATGGACAGCTTGACGTAATCGCCTATGCCTGCACGTCGGGTACAGTAGTGATGGGATATGAAGAAGTCAGCGCTCGCATCTGTCGAAATCGAGCGGAGGTAAAAGTCGTCACGCCGATCACGGCAGCGATGGTAGCCTTCCGGCGACTGGATGCACAGAGGCTGTCGGTTTTGACACCCTACACTGAGGATGTGAACCACGCGATTGCCGATCATCTGGTCGAGAATGGCAAGGATGTTCGCGCGTTCACTTCCTTTCACATCGAAGATAACGAGGTCATGGCTGCCCTGCCGACTGAGGCGATCTTTCACGCGGCGCTCGAAGCTGACCAGCCCGATGCAGATGCGCTTTTCATCTCGTGCACGGCCATTCGCGCCGTCGATGTCATTCAGCAGATCGAAGATACCATTGGGAAACCCGTTGTCACCGCCAATCAGGCGATGATCTGGCAGTCGTTGCGCTGGTCTGGATACCAGGGCGAAATCGCTAATTACGGGAAATTGCTTCATCTCTCTCACCCGACCTAGACAAGGATTTTCAGAATGCGTTCCAAGGATGTTCTATCCCACCCGGCACGGGTTCTTACCCAGCAAGAGCGCGAGTTCTTCTTTGACCAAGGGTATATCGCCCGCAAAAACGTTATCGACGAGAAGTGGCTGGTCAGGCTGAACGCGGCCATTGATGCACAGGTCGACCGTTCGCGGATCCTGACACAATCGGACGGAACATTTGATCTTGAAGCCGGACACAGCGCCGATACACCCCGCCTGCGCCGCATCTCGTTTCTGGATGATCTTGACCCGGTCTTCTGGGAGTTCTGCACCCAGAGTAACCTCCCGGATATGGCGGCAGATCTTATGGGGCCCGACGTGCGCTTCCGCGAATGCATGATCAACATCAAATGGGCCGGTGGCGGGCAAGAGGTGAAGTGGCATCAGGACATACCCTTCTACCCTCTGACCAATCTTTCCGTTGCGCAGTTTCTGGTCTGCCTGAACGATGTCGGTCCGGAACAAGGCCCACTTCAAGTCGTTCCTGAAAGTCACAAGGGCCAAATCTATAACCACTACGATGACGAGGATAATTGGCTGGGCTATATACCCGACGACCGGCTTGGCGATGCAGGGCTTGAGCGTGCGGTTGATCTAACGGGACCAGCGGGTACGGTCACGGTTCACCATTGCGCAACATTGCACGCTTCGCGCGCCAATCTCAGCCCGCGGGGACGTCCGGTTCTGATCGTGGGATTCGCGGCATGCGACGCCCTGCCCTATACTGCACCCGCATATAAATCCTCGCATTATGGCCATGTCGTGCGTGGCAACGAAGCACGATTTTCGCATCATGATCCACTGGATATGCGGCTGCCTCCCGATTGGTCTGGCGGTTACACCTCTATCTTCGAACACCAACAGGATAAGGCGGCGCAGCGATAGCAGCCAAAGGTTTAACGCCTGCCCCTAAGTGGTGAGTTCTATTTAAGATTGCAGCAATAACGCCAACTCGCGGCGCACCTGGCAATGGCCAGACTCCAGTCGAATTTTTTCTATAGGTTTTTCTTTGGTTATCATAGATATTATACGATTGTAGCCTTGTAGTTTTCTGCCCTAGTGTCGTCCACCAGAGGCTGAATCGCAGCACCGGGCTATAACTGGGGGAAATACAAAAACAAAAAATCTGGGGGTGGCTGTCATCATAACGTTAATAACAAGCGCCAATCCCCCTTTGTCTGACTAAACGTCCAATGGAGGAAATATGAAAAGACTACTGTTATCAGGAGTAGCCGTCATCGCATTGCCGGTGGCCGCCTACGCCAATTGTCCGGCAATTACCGTTGCGGACATGCAAGGTGTCGCCGCAGGCGCCTACCCGCAGCAATACGACCTGTCTGAATTCCAGGGCGCCGCGGGCTGCACGATGGAATTTTCAACCAACCCGAATATCGACGCGCTGAATGGCAAGATCAAAGGCAATGGCGACCTGCCGGCACTGGCTGATCGCCTTCCGCAAGAGCCGCTGGTCGTGGTTCCCTACGACTCGATTGGTCAATACGGCGGCACGCTGGATGTGCTGTCGAACGCGACCGAGGCCGGGACATCGGACTTCCTTTCAGTACGCCACGTCAATCTGGTGCGCTACTCGGATGACCTTCAGACCATCGTGCCCAATATCGCCCAATCCTGGGAATGGAACGATGATTACACGCAACTGACATTCAAGCTGCGCAAAGGCCACAAGTGGTCGGATGGTGCGCCATTCACCTCTGCGGACGTGAAGTTCTGGCATGACAATCTGATGCTGGACACCAACATCTTTGAAAAACCGAAAGACTATGTGACCGTCGGTGGCGCGCCGATGACTGTCGATGCGCCCGACGAGGAAACTGTTGTCTTTAACCTGCCCGCGCCGAAGCCCGGCCTACTGGCGCATTTCGCGACCTCATATGCTCAGGGCTTCCAACCCAAGCATTTCCTGGGGCAATTCCATCCGGAATTTAACGCGGATGCAGACAGCTACGCCCAAAGCCTCGGCTTTGAAAACGGCTACGATGCGATCAAGGCGTATTACGGTAATTCGGACTGGACGGACACGCCCACTCCGATGCTGTCAAAACCGGAATTGGTGGACGGTCTGCCAAAGAACACCGTTCCCACGCTGGAAAGCCATATCTACATCAATGATACGACAGAGGGGCGCCAGCTGGTTGCCAATCCGTATTTCCACCAGGTTGATACTTCCGGTCAGCAGCTGCCTTACATCAGCGAACAGGACGAAGTTTACATCAACGACAAAGAGGTGCGGATCCTCAAGCTCGTGAACGGCGAGATTGACTATAAATCACAGTCCGTCCGCCTGGAATCGGCTCCGATCCTGCTTGAGAACCAGGAAGCTGGTGGATATTCGATCCAGCTGAAACCAACCGTCGCGATGCCGGCGTTTTCGTTCAACCTGACAGCCGAGGACGAAGCAAAACGCGCTGTCTTTGGTGATCTGCGCTTCCGCGAGGCGATGTCAGTTGCGATCAATCGCGACGAGTTGAACGAAGTGGCGTATTTCGGTCAGGGCACACCCAGCCAGATCGCACCGTTCCTGCCAACGCCTGATTTTGTTGATCCCAAGTGGAGCAGCTACAAGTCAGAATTCGACCCGGATGCTGCCAAGGCGGCACTGGAAGAGATTGGCATGAAAGACACCGATGGCGATGGCTTCCGCGAATTGCCGAATGGGGACAAGCTGGTTCTGACAATGAACTACTCGACCCAGGGCATTTCCGGACAGGTCGTGGAACTGGTCAGCCAGTACTGGGCTGATGTCGGCATCGAATCGACCGTAAAAGAGGTGACACCGGACGAATATCGCTCGGCGCAATCGTCGAACAAACTGGATGTCGGTCTCTGGCAATATGGTGCGCCTCTGGCGATCCACCTGGGCCTCAACACCTTCTTCCGGGCGCCTTTCGGAACGTATTTCGAACATCGCACCGGGATGCTTTGGGGTGAATGGCTGGATTCCGATGGTGCCAAGGGCGTTGAACCGCCGGAATACGTGAAGCAGCTTGCCGCTGACATCGACGCGTTCCAGTCGGCAACTCCGGGTTCCGACCAGGTTGGGGAACTGGGCAATGCGCTGGTTCAGGGCATCGTCGAGAACCTTGTGCTGATCGGCACCGTTCAAGCACCCGAGCCAGTTTATGCCAGCAACAAGCTGCAGAACTTTACCGAGTTCAAGACCTGGTCCTACGAATACTACCGGACGTACCCGTATCGGGCGTCGCAGTGGTGGCTGTCGGAATAACCGACAGCTCTTTCGTACCTCACTGCGGGCGGCCAATGTCGCCCGCGGTCCTCACGCAAAAGCGTTGAAGATCGCGCCAAAAAGCGATCAAAAACGCAGATACGGAACGGGAACATGTTACAATTCGGCCGCTTCGTGATGGTCAGGGCGATGATGGCGATGACGACGCTGATTATCGTATCGCTGGTTGTGTTCACGCTGATGGAACTTGTGCCAGGCGATTGCGCCGAACGCTATCTTGCCTTCAAGAACACCCAAGGCTCCGGCATTTCGCTGGAAGACATCGAAATCGAACGTCAGCGCCTTGGTCTGGACCGTCCCTTTCTGACACGTTGGGCCAGTTGGATCGTCAACGCCTTTCAGGGCGAATACGGTGACAGCTGTATTCTTAGGGTCAACATCGCCCAACTTCTTGGCGCGAAGTTCTGGCTCTCGCTCGGTGTTTGCCTTGCCTCTCTGGCCCTGGCCTACGCCATTGCCATTCCGGTCGGCATCATCTCGGCCGCCTCCAACAACCCCTTCCTCAACAACGGCCTGCGCCTCTTCAGCTATCTGGGCCTCGCGATGCCAAACTTCCTGTTGGCGCTGATGATCATGCTGGTCTCGACCATATGGTTCGGGGAAACGCTCACCGGTCTATTCAGCAAGGAATACCGCGATGCCCCGTGGGATTGGAACAAGTTTGTCGACCTCATGAAACACGCCTGGTTGCCAATCTTCATCCTGGGTTGGTCGGCCACTGCCTTTGCCCTGCAAACGGTGCGCGCGCTGATGTCTGATGAGATTGGCAAGCTTTATGTAACCGCCGCGGCTGCCCGCGGCGTCTATGGCCGCAAGCTGCTATGGCGCTACCCTGCACGGCACGCCCTGGGCCCCATCGTCAACTCACTGGGTTTTGACCTCAACCGGATCTTTAACGAATTGCCCATCGTGGCGTTGATCCTGACCCTGACAGAAGCCGGCGCATTGTTGATCGAAGCCCTGGCCAGATCCAATGACCAGCAGCTTGCGGGCGCGATCATCTTCCTGCTGACCGCATCCATCGTCACACTCAACTTCTTCACCGACATCCTGCTGGCCGTCATCGACCCGCGCGTCCGTAAAAGCATTCTGAGGTAACCGCCATGACCGATGTGACCACAGACAACACGCAGGATCAGAAGGCCAAAGAGGCTTATTTCACCGCCTCGCAGGGGCAGCTCATCTGGGCACGCTTCAAGAAACAGCGTGCCGCACTTATCGCCGCTGTCATTCTGGTGGCGCTGATCCTGTCGGGTATCTTCGCCCCGTTCCTGTCGCCCTATGACCCGACAATTGCGGGCCGCGACAAGGATTACACCAACGGCGCGCCGCAATTACCGCAATTCTGCGATTCCAATGGATGTTCCGCCCGTCCCTTCATCCACGCGGTCAAGCGCGAACGCTCCATGGCGACAAACTTTCGCTGGGTGACAACGATTGACGAAGACACGCGCCTTTACATGAATTTCTTTGTGGAGGGCGACGACTATCACCTCTTTGACCTGATCCACATGGATACCCACCTCTTCGGCGTCGAAGGTGGTAAAATCCACCTCTTTGGAACTGATGAGGACGGGCAGGATATCTTCTCCCGAACGCTCCATGCGATCTGGACCTCAATGAAAGTAGGGTCCATCGGGGTCTTCATCGCCTTTGTTCTCGCCCTCATCATCGGAGGGGTTTCCGGCTATTACGGCGGCTGGATCGACGGGGTCATACAGATGATCACCGATGCGGTCCGAACGGTCCCGGCAATTCCGCTCTTCATGGCGGTGGCGGCCTTCATGCCCCCCGAAATGACGGCGGAGGCCAGGTTTTTCTACATATCACTCATATTGGGCTTCATCGGCTGGCCCACCCTGGCGCGACGTGTCCGCACCCATCTGCTGACCGAACGCAATCAGGAATACGTGCTGGCCGCCCAGCTTTGCGGTGCCAAACCCGGCCACGTGATCCGCCGTCACCTGCTGCCCAGTTTCACCAGCTACATCATCGTCGATCTGGTGATTTCTTTCCCCTACATGGTGCTTAGTGAAACCGCGCTTTCATTCATCGGGCTGGGCCTGAAAGACCCGGTCAGCTCGCTTGGCGTGATGCTACAGAAAGCCACCAGTGCTGACGTTCTTCTGAACTACCAATGGTACTTCATCCCGGTGATTTTCTTCATCGCGCTGGTGATGGCCTTTGTGTTCGTAGGTGACGGGTTGCGTGACGCCGCCGACCCCTATTCGGAGGCCAAGAAATGAGCCTGCTGACCGTTGAAAACCTGACGCTCCAATTCGACACGGATGAGGGACGGATCACCGCCGTGGACGATGTTTCATTCTCGCTTGAACCCGGCGAGGTCATGGGGCTGGTGGGCGAAAGCGGCTCGGGCAAATCGGTGACCGCGAAAGCGCTGATGAAGCTCAATGCCGGCAACGCGCACTATGCGCCCGAAACCAACATCACGCTTAATCTGGATGACCAGTCAATCGACGTCATGTCACTGAAATCCCCGCGCGAGATGCAGCTTGTGCGCGGCGGGGCCATTTCGATGATCTTTCAGGAGCCGATGGCAAGCTTTGCCCCCGCGATGACAATCGGCAAGCAGATGGTTGAACAATTGCTGATCCATTCGGACATGTCCAAGGCGCAGGCCAAGGAACTGTCGATTGAAATGCTGGACCGGGTCGGCATTTCTGACGCCTCTACCCGCTTTGGGCAATATGCCTTTGAAATGTCGGGCGGGATGCGGCAGCGGGCCATGATTGCAATGGCGCTGAGCACCAAACCCAAGCTGCTGATCGCGGACGAACCCACGACGGCGCTTGACGTGACCATCCAGGCGCAGGTGATCGACCTGATGAAGGATCTGGTGGATGAATTTCACATGGGCATCATCTTCATCACCCACGATCTAGGCGTGGTCGCCCAGACCGCCGACAAGGTGGCGGTAATGTATCTGGGACGGATGATCGAACAAGGCCCAGTGCGCGACGTGATCCGCCGCCCGCAACACCCCTATACGCAGGGACTTCTGGACGCACTGCCGAAACTCGATGATCTCGAAGCACCTCTGACGCCAGTCGCGGGTGATATCCCGTCGCCGCTTGAGCGCCCCTCGGGCTGCGTGTTTCATACGCGCTGCCCCAAAATCATCGGCGACATCTGCAAGCGTGACGTACCGCAGTGGGCCGATACCGGTGAAAACCACCGCACCGCCTGCCATCTTTGTACCGTCAGAGGAGAAGCGGCATGAGCGAAGACCCCCTCATCAAAACCCGCAACCTGTCGGTCGAATTCAAGATCGGTGGCGGCCTCTTTACCAAGCAGATTCTCAAGGCGGTCGATGGCATCTCAATCGACATTCCGCGCGGATCGTTCTTTGGCGTGGTCGGGGAAAGCGGCTCGGGCAAGACGACCCTTGGACGCGCCCTCTTGAAGGCCGTTCCGATCGCCAGGGGCGAGGCCAATTACGACGATGGCGAGGTCCAGTATGACCTGACCACCCTCGCCGGGCCCGAGTTGAAGGATTATCGCAAACGCGCGCAGCTGATTTTTCAGGATCCTTACGCCGCGCTGTCCCCGCGCATGACCGTACGCGACATCATTGCCGAGCCGCTCGAAGTGATGGGGATCACCAGGACACGCGATGAAACCGATGCCCGCGTCCGCGAAATCGCTGAAAAATGCCGCCTGAACCTCGAACACCTGCGCCGCTTTCCCCACGCCTTTTCCGGCGGGCAGCGGCAACGGATTTCGATTGCCCGCGCATTGGTTTCCGGCCCGCAGTTCATTGTGGCGGATGAAAGCGTCGCCGCCCTTGATGTGTCGATCCAGGCCGACGTGCTGAACCTGTTGAAATCCATCCAGCGCGAGATGGGCCTGACCTTCATGTTCATCAGCCACGACCTCAGCGTCGTGGCCCATACCTGTGATCATGTCGCGGTGATGTATCTGGGTCGTATCGTCGAAAGCGCGCCGACACGACAGCTATTCGACAATGCGCGCCACCCCTATACCAAGGCGCTCTTCTCGGCGATCCCCTCGCTTGATCCCGATGATCGCGGTACGGCGCAGAAACTCGAAGGGGAAATCCCCTCGCCCACCAACCAGCCGCCGGGCTGCAAGTTCCACACCCGCTGCCCGTTCGCGACAGATATCTGCAAACGCGAAGAACCCTCGCTAGATACTTGCGAAGAAGGCCACGCCGTATCCTGCCACCACTGGCAGGAGCTGAGTGAAAAGGCCATCGCCTGACAGCAATTCCATCTCGAAGATAAGGATTACCGGATATGGCGCGATCTCAAAACGTGCTGTTCATCCTGATCGACCAGCTGCGTGCCGATCTACTGCACGGCGTGCTGGCCGATCATGTCGACCTGCCAAATCTGCGCGCCCTGATGGCCGAGGCGGTGACGTTTCGGCGCCACTATTCTGTGGTCAATCCCTGCGGGCCATCCCGTGCCTCGATCCTGACGGGTCAATACGCCAAGAACCATCGCTCTGTGCGCAACGGCACGCCCCTGCGGCATGACACGCCGAACCTTGCCATCGAGGCGCGCAAGGCCGGCTATCAGCCGCTGCTCTTCGGCTATACCGACACCACGCTTGATCCACGCATGCATCACCCGTCAGACCCGGCGATGCACAGCTACGAACAACCCATGCCGGGCTTTGACGAGATCGTGGAAATGCGCTCGGGCGACTCCTATCCGTGGCGGGCTTACCTGGCAGGCAAGGGCTATGACCTGCCGGATTACGATAGGTTCTATGTACCTAACGCAGCACAGGATCAGCCGCGGACGCTCACCGATCCAGCTTTCTACAAGGCCGAGGATAGCGACACCGCCTTCCTGACAGATCGCTGTCTGGACCATCTGCGCGTCCAGCAGGGCCAGAGCTGGTTTACCCATCTGACCTATATCCGCCCGCACCCACCGCTTGTTGCGCCCACGCCCTACAACCGGATGTACGACCCTGCCAACCTGCCCCTGCCGCGCCAATCCGGCGATGCGCCTCACCCCTTCCACGAGATTTCCAAACAGCGTGTCACCCCACGGGATTTCGTGCAGGGTTTCGATGACCTTGAAGCGACAGAAGAAACCATCCAATCCCTGCGCGCGATCTATCTGGGCCTGGCAAGCGAGGTCGATCATCATATCGGCCGCGTGATCCGCTACCTGAAAGAGACCGGACAATATGACGACACCTTGCTGATCGTCGGCGCAGATCACGGCGAGATGCTGGGGGATCACAATTCCTGGGGCAAGATGACCTTCTACGACGCGGCCTACCACGTGCCGCTGATCATTCGCGACCCCCGCAATACCGCCCAGCACGGCAATTCCGTCAGCGCTTTCACCGAGTCGGTCGATGTCATGCCAACGCTGCTGGATTGGATCGGGGAGCCCACGCCAACATCGGTCAATGGCCACTCGCTGATGCCTTTCCTGCAAGGTGAAAACCCAAAGGGCTGGCGCGGCGAAAGCTATTCCGACTTGGATTTCGGCGATCCGCTCACCCTAACGATCTGGCAGAACGAACTGGGGCTCAGCGAGGCCGAGGCGAGCATGTCCATCCTCAGAACCGACCGCCTGACACTGGTGCATTTCGCGGGTAATCTGCCGCCGGTGCTGTTTGATCATCAGGCGGAAGGAGAGCTGCGTAACGTCGCCGCTGATCCCAAGTATGCAAGCGACCTACTGGCGATGACGCAAAAGCTGCTCAGCCACCGCATGCGGCATCCCGACACGACGCTGTCAAAGACAATGATCACCGATGCCGGCCCGGTGACCGGTCGCTGAAACTGCCCTCTTCTTTGCCGCGCATAAAACCGTATAGTAACGCCAGGCAGTAAGGCAGAAGCGACGGGACATGGCCGGGCAGGCAGGAATTTCACACCCCTACAACATCGTGGTTGTTGGTCAGGGCGGCAGATTGCAATACGAGGCGATCATCTTCGCCGCTTCCCTGCGTGCCATGAGCCCCGATTTCGCGGGTCGCCTGATCGTGGCCGAACCGCAGCCCGGTCCGCGATGGGACAACGATCCGCGGCTCCGGGGCGACGACACGCACGAATTGATGGAGCGTCTGGGGATCGAAGTTATTCCTTTTGAAAACAGGTATTTCGGCCAATCCTACCCCTATGGCAATAAAATCGAGGCGCTGTTTGCCCTGCCCAAGGGTGAACCGTTCGTCTTCTTCGACACCGATACGCTGGTGACGGGGGATATCGCCAGCGTTCCGTTTGATTTCGACCGTCCCACCGCCTCGCTCAGACGCGAAGGCACCTGGCCCAAGCTCGAACTCTACGGCCCCGGCTACACCCAAATCTGGAAATCGCTTTATGATCTGGTCGGGCTGGATTTCGAAAGCTCACTGGATGATCGCTGGCCTGACGAGTACTGGCAACGCTACCTCTATTTCAACGCCGGGTTCTTCTTCTACAAATGCCCGCACGAATTCGGCCAGCGGTTCCTCGATTACGCGCTGGCGATCCGCGACACCCCGCCGCCCGAGCTGGTCGTGCAGGAATTGAACCCCTGGCTGGATCAGGTTGCCTTGCCGCTGGTCATCCATGCCCTGGGCGGCGGGCGCGATACCCTGCCCGACGGTCTGCTGGACGGCGACATCACTTGCCATTACCGCATCCTGCCGCTGCTATATGCTCGCGAAAACGACCATGTGGTCGAGGTGCTTGAAGCGGTCACCGCCCCCAACTGGATCAAGAAAGTGCTGAAGAAATACGATCCGATCAAGCGGATGATCTACCAGGAACGCGGCCACAAGGTGCGCGCACTTTTCGACCGCGAAAACTTGCCCCGCAAGGAACAGGCCATTCGCAATACGATCAAGCGTAACGGTTTCTGGATGCGCTGATGGCCATCTTACCGACCTGCCGCCATTAACAAAATCTCGCCGTATTGTTGTCCAGACCGTCTGGTATGGCTCAAAACCACGCCATTCGCGTATTTTAAGTTCAGAGACACGTTGAACATCAAAGAGGTTGAAATGAATAAACTGCTCGCCGCGCCTATACTTGCCCTGCTTCTGACCGCCTGCGGTCAACCAATACCAGTGACCGACCCGGAAACGGGCGAGAAGAAATACGTGACTTTCGGCGACTAAGCGTCGACAAAACAGCGGTTGTCCTGATTTCCGCTTTACCCTAACCCTGTAGCGAAAGTTTTACAGGGAGATATTCCAATGTCCGATCGCGTTCACGAATTTGGCTTCGACACGCTGCAAATCCACGCGGGCGCCCGGCCCGACCCGGCAACCGGCGCGCGCCAGACCCCGATCTACCAGACAACAGCCTATGTGTTTCGCGATGCCGAACATGCCGCGGCTTTGTTCAACCTTCAGGAAGTCGGCTATATCTATTCGCGCTTGACCAACCCCACGGTCGCCGTATTGCAGGAACGCGTTGCCACGCTCGAAGGCGGTGTCGGCGCGGTCTGCTGCTCATCCGGCCACGCGGCGCAGATCATGGCACTTTTCCCGATCATGGCACCGGGGCGCAACGTCGTGGTCTCGACCCGTCTCTACGGTGGCTCGGTCACCCAGTTCAGTCAGACCATCAAGCGCTTCGGGTGGGAGGCGAAATTCGTCGATATCGACGACGCGGATGAAATCCGAGGCGCGATTGATGAAAATACCCGTGCGGTCTTCTGCGAATCCATCGCCAACCCGGGCGGCCATATCGCCGATATCAAGGCAGTGGCCAAAATCGCCGACGATGCGGGCATCCCGCTTATCGTCGATAACACCTCGGCCACGCCCTATCTCTGCCGTCCGATCGAACACGGCGCCACGCTCGTCGTGCATTCTTTGACTAAATACCTCACGGGCAATGGCACCGTCACAGGTGGCGTCGTGGTGGATTCTGGCAAATTCGACTGGTCCGCCAGCGATAAATTCCCTTCGCTCAGCGAACCGGAACCCGCCTATCACGGGCTGAAATTCCACGAAACCTTCGGCCCGCTGGCCTTTACCTTCCACGGCATCGCCATCGGTCTGCGCGATCTGGGCATGACCCTGAACCCGCAGGCGGCGCATTACACGCTGATGGGCATCGAAACCCTCAGCTTGCGCATGCAGCGCCACTGCGAAAACGCGCAGGCGGTGGCCGAATGGCTGGAAAAGGATGACCGGATCGAAGCGGTCACATACGCGGGTCTCAAATCCTCGCCCTATAACAAACGCGTCAAGACCGTTTGTCCCAAGGGCGCGGGCGGGCTTTTCACCGTCGCGTTGAAAAGCGGCTATGACGGCTGCGTCAAACTGGTCGATAACCTCGAACTTTTCAGCCATGTGGCCAATCTGGGCGACACAAGATCGCTGATCATCCACTCGGCCAGCACCACCCACCGCCAACTCACACCCGAACAACAAAAAGCGGCCGGGGCCAGCCCGAATGTCGTGCGGATTTCAATCGGGATCGAAGATCTCGACGATATCATTGCCGATCTGGATCAGGCCCTGACCAAGGCCGCGTCATAACCTTACCGGCCCATGATCCGCCCCGTCGCCCCATCTTTCCCCGGGGCGGCGGGGCTTTTTCTTTGCCTCGGCGGTGAACTGCTGTAAATTCCGGTAAGTACGAGTTGATCTCCCGCAGGTCCTGCCTAGGTGTTAGAGCGTTGACCATGAAACCGAATTTTGCCTTAACCCTGTCCTTCGAGGGGATCGGCCTGTTGCACCGGGCCTTTCCCGGTTGGCATCTTGTGGGCGAAATCGGTCTGGACAACAGCGACCTTCCAGGTGAGCTCAGACGACTGCACGACAAGGCCGTAGCGCTTGATCCTTCCGGGGTGCGCAGCAAGCTTGTGATCCCCAACGATCAAATCAGATATGTCCAGTTTGACGCCACCGATGCCACGCCTGAAGACCTGCCTGGTCTGGTGGAAAAAAATCTGGACGGCGCGACACCCTATCCGCTCGCAGATCTGGTTTTCGACTGGGCCGAGGATGACGGTGCTGTCACTATTGCCGCTGTCGCCCGCGAAACCCTGCGCGAGGCCGAGGCCTTCGCGAAAGAACATCAGTTCAACCCAATCAGTTTCGTCGCCGTGCCCGAAAACGGCGATTTTTCGGGCGAGCCATTTTTTGGCGAAACCTCCTGTGTCGGTGAATATGCGCAGAACGGCGAAGCGGTCGAGCGTGACCCTGTTCCCGTGCGCGTTATCGGCGCGGCAAAACTGCCGGATCCCGAACCGGTCAGCGACCCGGCCGAGCCTGAGCCTGTTGCCCCCTCTGATTTCGACCAGACCGTAGCAAACAAGGAAAAAGCGACCGGATTTTCCGAACCCGCAGCTGTCTACGATCCCCCCAAAGCGCCCGAGACCGAGACCGAGACCGAGACCGAGACCGAGACCGAGACAATTGAGCTCGACGCCGATCCCGTCAAGCCTGACGCGACCGCGTTCTCAAGCATCCGGGCGCATCGCAGCGACGCCCCTGCAACAGCGCCCAGGCTTGAAGGTGTCGCGCGGCACTTCACGCCCGTCCCGACATCAGCCGAGGTTGTGTCGGACAGCCTGCCCCGTGACCCGGACGACATAACCGAGCGCGCGCAGCCCGCTGAACCGGTGATCAGCGCCGCCAACCGGGCGCGCATCCCGCCCTCGCCGCCTGAATTTGTGCCCGAGGCGCCGACGGATCACACCGCATTCACTTCTCGTCGGGTGGCACCGGTGATGGCAGCCGCCGCTACAGCTCCAAGACGTGGCAATCCGTCGATTGAAGAACAGCAGCGCATGACTGTTTTCGGCGCGCGCGAAACCGAAACGGTGGGCGGCAAACCGAAATATCTGGCACTGATCCTGACCGCGATCCTGCTCTTGTTTCTGGCTGGCGTGGCGGTTTGGGCTTCGGTCTTTCTGGATGACAAGATCGCAAGCTTTTTCCGCGATGACCCCGAAATCATCGTCGCCGACGTCCCCGCCCTGCCAGATACCGCGACCGAAAACTCTGAAACATCCCTGGAAGAGGGCGATGTCGTTGCCTCACTTGCCCAGCCCGAGGACGGAATCGACGGCGTGCTGGGTGGCACTCTCAGCCAGCCGAAACCAGCCGAACTGACCGACGACGAGGCGCGCGCACGCTACGCCGCCACCGGTATCTGGCTGATGGCACCACGAATACCCGACGCCCCTGTCGCTGGCAGTCTCGATGCGTTCTACCTGACCTCGATCGACAGTGCCGTTACCATTCAGGACGCGGTCGCCCTGCCCGACCCCGGCAGCTGGGCAGCCGATGAACGCCCGCAAACCCCAAACTCTCCGGCGCGTGCCGGCACGACATTCGCACTTGATGAACGCGGACTGGTGGTTGCGACACCGCAAGGGGCCTTGTCACCGGATGACATCCTGATCTATGCGGGCAGCCCGCCAAAGACGCCACCCGCAATGCCCAAACGCGAGATCGTTGAAGACGTCGTCGAACCAGATGGCCCCGAGGTGCAGCGATTGCTTGCCTTCCGCCCGAAAACCAGACCCGTTGATCTGAGCGAACAGAATGAACGCGGCAATCTCAGCGGTCGAACGCTGAACGAACTTGCCAGCCTGCGTCCCAAACTGCGTCCCCAAAGCGCGCAGGAACGCGCGGAACAAACCGCCCCGCAAACCGCCGCTGCCACGACCGAACCCGCGGTTCAACCCTTCATCGACCTTGATGCGGTGAACAGCGCGGTCTCAGAAGCCGTTGAAACCGAAACCACTATCGCAAGCGCCATGCCGCAGGCGGTCGCCTCGTCGCTCAAGCCGAACACCCGCCCACGGAATTTCGACAACATCGTGCAACGCAGCACAGACGGTGGCGAAACCGCGGTCGCCGTCAGTGCGGCACAGCGCGTTACGCCCAGAATTCCGACCGCGACAAGCGTGGCCCGGCAAGCCACACAGAAAAACGTGCTGAAAATGCGCAAGATCAACCTGATCGGCGTCTACGGCACCCCCAACAGTCGCCGCGCCCTTGTGCGCCTGTCGAACGGCCGTTACCGCAAGGTAAAGGTTGGCGATCGGCTGGATGGTGGCAAGGTGTCAGCGATTGGCGACAGCGAACTCAGATACCGGAAAAGCGGGCGCAACGTGATCCTGAAAATGCCGCGGGGATAAACAACACCGCGCTACATCTTGTAATTGCGTTAGAACCCAATACAATTTCCCGTGTCGCGACAGTAATAAAAACAACACCACATCGAAACATGCTGCTTTCGGTCTGATCGCCATAGAGGGATATTGGGATGGAAGGTTTTCTGATCCAGGCTTCGATCTATCTGGCCGCCGCGGTAATCGCGGTGCCGCTGGCAGCACGATTGGGCCTTGGATCGGTGTTGGGCTATATCGCCGCCGGCATTCTGATCGGCCCGATCATCGGCCTTGTGGGCCACGAAACCGAGGAATTACAGCACTTTGCCGAGTTTGGCGTGGTGATGATGCTGTTCCTGATCGGTCTGGAGCTGGAACCCAAAGCCCTTTGGGACATGCGACACCGGTTGATAGGTCTCGGCGGGCTTCAGATCTTCATCACAACGGTTGTGGTCATGGCCGGGGCCATGGTGCTTGGTCAGGTCTGGAGCGTCTCGCTGGCCATCGGTCTGATCTTTGCCCTTTCATCGACCGCCATCGTGCTGCAAACCCTGTCGGAAAAAGGCTTGATGCAGACCGGCGGTGGCAGATCGGCCTTCTCGGTCTTGTTGACGCAGGACATCGCGGTGATCCCGATGCTGGCGCTGCTGCCGCTCCTTGCCCTCCCGAAACGCCCCGAAGACGTACTTGAGGGCGCGCTGGAACGTATCCACAGCGGTGGCGCAGCAACAACAGACGACGGCCACGGCGCCAATGCCACGCATGAGGCCGCGCTGTCCCTTGTCGAAGGGTTGCCCGGATGGGGCGTCACCCTGGTGACCATCGGGGCCGTCGCCGCCATCGTATTGACGGGGGTCTACCTGACACGCCCGGTCTTCCGGTTCATACATGCCGCACGGCTGCGCGAAATGTATACGGCGCTGGCATTGCTGATCGTCGTCGGCATCGCCTTCCTGATGAACCTCGTGGGGCTTTCGCCCGCATTGGGCGCATTCCTGGCAGGGGTGGTCCTGGCCAGCAGCGAATTCCGGCACGAGTTGGAAAGCGACATCGCCCCCTTCAAGGGCCTTTTGCTGGGGCTCTTCTTCATCACCGTCGGCGCAGGCATCAACTTCAAGGTTCTCTTCGGGGAATTCGTCATCGTCGTGGGCCTGGCCCTTGCCATCATCCTGCTCAAAGGCGCCATACTCTATATGTTGGGGCGGATGTTCAAACTGCGCGGGCGCGACCTCTGGCTCTTTACGCTATCACTGGCGCAGGCGGGTGAATTCGGCTTTGTGCTGATCTCGTTTTCGACCAAGACCAATGTGATCCCACGCGAAATGACCGAATTGCTGTTGCTGGTCGTCGCCCTGACCATGCTGATCACGCCACTGCTCTTTATTCTCTACGACTGGCTGTCGCACCGGATGGAAGAAGCCGCTGTAGATCATGAACCCGATGAGATCGACCACGAAGGCCCGGTGATCATCGCCGGGATCGGCCGGTTCGGCCAGATCGTCAACCGGCTGGTACGCTCCAGCGGCTTCGACACGGTGGTACTGGATCATGATCTGGGTGCCATCCAGCGGATGCGGCGTTTCGGCGTCAAGGGCTTCTTTGGCGATCCCTCACGCCCCGAGCTTCTGCTGGCAGCCGGGCTGAAAGAGGCCAAGGTGCTGGTCGTGGCCCTCGACGATACCGAGGCCGCGATCCGGCTCGTCACCTTCGCCCGCCGCGAGCGACCCGATCTGCATATCGTGGCCCGCGCGCGCGACCGCACCCATGTATTCCGGCTATATCAGGCGGGGGCCAATGACATCGTTCGTGAACTTTTCGACAGCTCCCTGCGCGCCGGTCGCTACGTGCTTGAAAACGTGGGCCTGACCGAATTCGAGGCCTCTCAACTGGAGACCGCCTTCTACCAGCATGACAGGCAATCGGTCCGAGAGCTTGCCGCATTGTGGAGCCCCGACATTCCGACCATCGAAAACACCGCCTATATCGAGCGCGCGCTGGAACTGGAAAAAGACCTTGAAACCATGCTGCTGTCGCAGCTGGAAGAGGCGGTGGCAGATCAGAAAGCCGCCAAGGAAAAGTAATCAGCCGTCTGTAACGCCCGCCTCGGCAAAAGTGGCCATGCCGGAATGGCAAGCGATCGCGCCTTGCAATATGCTGATCGCCAGCGCCGCGCCGGACCCTTCACCCAGACGCATCTCCAGCGCCAGAAGCGGGGTCTTGCCCATCTTGTCCAGCAGTGCGGCATGGGCCGCCTCGGCGCTTTGATGGCCAGCAACCACATGATCCAGCGCAGATGCATCAACCGCCTGCAAACAAGCTGCTGCCGCACTGCATATAAACCCATCCAGAATGACCGGGATACGCATGACACGCGCCCGCGTGATCGCGCCAGCCATCGCTGCCAATTCGCGCCCCCCCAGACAGCGCAGCGCCTCCAGGCCATTTCGCTGCGCCGACCGGTTGAATGCTACGCCCTCGGCGACGATCCGCGATTTCAGCGCGATACCATCCGCCCCCAAGCCGGTTCCCGCACCGGTCCAATCCTGTGCGTCACCACCAAAAAGCGCCAATGCAATGGCGGCGGCGCTGGTTGTGTTACCAATCCCCATCTCACCTGTGACCAGCAGATCACATTCGGCATCCACGGCGTTCCATCCCGTGCGCAACGCGTCAATGACCGCCTCCTCGTCCATCGCCGGACCGGTGGTGAAATCCGCTGTAGGCGTCTCCAGCGACAGGGCATGCACATCCATACGCGCACCAAAGATTTGCGCCAGTTGGTTGATCGCGGCCCCGCCATGCCGGAAATTTTCGACCATCTGTGCCGTCACTTCCGCGGGAAACGCCGAGACACCCCGCGCCGTCACACCATGATTACCCGCAAAGATAATCACCTGCGGGTGGTTGATCCGGGGCTGCGGATCCCCCCGCCAACTGCAATACCACTGCGCCAGGTCCTCTAACCGGCCAAGCGCCGCCGGGGGTTTGGTCAATTGGGCATTGCGTGCTGCTGCTGCCGCCCCTGCCGCCTCATCCGGGCCGGGCAGGTTGCGCAAAATACCGGCAAATTCGGCGAGAGTGGTGAAATCCTGGCACATCGGCTTGCTCATTGCATGTTATCTGCCGTCTGTGTATCGCAGGCCCGTCAGCAGGCAACAGCTGAAAAGGCGCAGGTAATGGTAAAAAACGACACGGATCTGGTGCGGCTTTCCGACATTGCGCAGGCTGTCGCCCTCCTGACACGCCTGCCCGTCCGGGTCAGCGATACGGCGCGTGGGGGTGCTGCCGCCTGGGCCTATCCGATTGTGGGCCTGATCGTCGGCGGCATTGCTGCACTGGTTGGTGTGATGGCGCATTGGTCCGGCCTGCCGGATATCGCCGTTGCCTTGCTGTGTCTTGCAACACTGGTCATCGTCACCGGCGCCCTGCACGAAGACGGTCTGGCCGACACCGCCGATGGGCTCTGGGGCGGCTGGACCCGCGAAAAGCGCCTTGAGATCATGAAAGACAGCCATATCGGAACTTACGGCGTTCTGACCCTGATCGTGATCACCGTTGCCCGGTGGATCGCGCTTTGGCTGCTTTTCCAGACCGGCATCGCGGCCGCCGTGGCCGCCCTTCTTGCCGCCTGCATGCTCTCGCGCGCCACCATGCCCAGCCTGATGGCCACCCTGCCCCATGCCCGCGACACCGGCCTGTCGCACAGCGTCGGATCGACTTCGCGCGCAAGCGCCGCGATTGCCTGGGCCATAGCATTGGCCGCCGCCCTGCTTTTGACCGGCGGAGGCGCGATCTGGGCAGCGCTCTGGGCCGGGATGATTTGCGGGGCCATCGCAATGATCGCACGGCGCAAGATCGGCGGCCAGACCGGCGATATTCTGGGCGCCACACAACAAATCAGCGAAGTCGTCGTGCTTTTCAGCCTGCTAACCTAGCACAAAACGAAAAACCGCGCCCGGGATCGGACGCGGCCTTTTCTTGCAGTGTTACGTGTCTTACGCGGCGCGCGACACCAGAACCTCGTCAACCTGCTTGGTTGCCTGCACTTCGTCACCACCGCTTACGGCGGCCACTTCGCGGGTCAGACGCTCCAGCGCGGCTTCATAAAGCTGACGCTCGGAATAGCTTTGCTCGCGCTGATCATCGGTGCGGTGCAGGTCGCGCACCACTTCGGCAATCGCGATCAAATCGCCCGAGTTGATTTTCTGTTCGTATTCCTGCGCCCTACGCGACCACATCGCGCGTTTCACCTTGGCCTTGCCCTTCAGCGTGGTCATCGCCTTGGATACAACATCCGGGCTCGACAGGCTGCGCATGCCGATTTCGGTTGCCTTGTTGGTGGGGACGCGCAAAGTCATCTTGTCTTTCTCGAACGAGATCACGAAAAGCTCCAGCGTGATGCCGGCGATTTCCTGCTCTTCGATCGAAACGATCTGGCCTACCCCATGCGCGGGATATACGACATAATCATCGGGCCGAAACTCGAACTTCTTAGACTTGCTCATTCAGATCTTCCTCATGCGGGTGAAGCCAGTTCCGGCACCGATGCGAGTTACAGGCGCGAGGCCGTTAACAGGTACGTTTTGGCGCAAAGAAATCCATCCCCGAACAGCGGTGCGGGCAGATGGATATCTGGCAGGTATCTACATTTACGACAGTAATATAACATAAAAACGCTGCTTGCGAAAGTCTGGCAGCGTCTCATTTGCCATCCGGCGCGGCAAATAAGGGGTTTAAAGCGCTCTATTTACAACGATTTGAGGCTTTCAGAACCCAAACTGAACGAATCGTTTCAGTTGCCTCAGCCGCCCTCGCCCGGCGCTTCCGAGAAATACTTCTCCAGCTTTCCGTCTTCCCCATCACGTTCTTCGGCCTCGGGCAGCGGGTCTTTCTTGGTGATGATGACCGGCCACATTTCCGAGTATTTCCGATTGAACTCGACCCATTTCTCCATATCCGGCTCAGTATCCGGGCGGATGGCGTCGGCGGGACATTCCGGCTCACACACACCACAGTCGATGCACTCGTCGGGATGGATGACCAGCATGTTCTCACCTTCGTAGAAACAATCCACGGGGCATACCTCGACACAGTCGGTGTATTTACAGGCAATGCAGCTATCGTTGACGATATAGGTCATCTTGGTCTCATGTCTTGATCATGGTCGCGCTGCGCCTCACCTAATCCAGTGACAGGGATCAATCAAGCGCCCGGCGTGATTTCAGGGCTTATTCAGATCGAGTTTACGGCGATCTCTCTTGGTTGGGCGTCCTTTTCCTTCGTATCGCGGCGCGGATGGAAGATTTTTCTCATCCGCTGGCGTTTCTGCGGACGGCGTCATGTCTTCGTAGAGCGCCTGTGCCTCGGGGGCCGGGCCGCGCCGGGTACCCAACGCCACGATACGCACCACACGGATCACCCGCGCCTGGGGAAAGGTCAGCACATCGCTCTCACCGATCTGATGCGCGGGCTTGCTCACAAGGGTGCCGTTCACGCGGACATGACCGGCACTCACCTCTTTCGCGGCCAGGCTGCGGGTCTTGAAGAACCGCGCCTGCCACAACCACTTGTCCAACCGGAGCTTTTCAGGCGATACGTTCACGCCTTGGGCACCCCTCAGGTTTTGTCTTTCAACCCCATCAGGGCGGCGGCAAAGGGATTATCGGGATCAATCCGATCCTTCTTCTGCGGCTTGGCCGAGTAGGATTTCGCCTTGTTGTCCTGCCCCCCGCGCGGTTTACCCTTGCCTGGTTTTCCCTTGCCGGGCTGGCCTTTGCCGCGCGGCTTGCGATCATGCTGCGGGCGATTACCACGCGGTTTGGGGGCCCAGCTGAACGTGTAGAACACCTCGACTTCGGGGGCGGCATCCGCCGTTTCTGTTGCCTCTGCGGCCTCCGCCACCTCGGTGGGTTCTGCGGCATCCGGGGCCGTGCCCGGGGCCAATTCCCCCTCACTTTCAGACGGGATTTCGGCAGGTATTTCTGCCGCATCAGTTGGCTCTGCCGCGATAGGTGCAACCCCGTCATCGGCAATCTCTTCTGCCACCACATCGACCGGCGCGGGTGCCGCGGCGTCCTGCGCGGCGGGCTCTGCCATCGCCACGTCGACGGCCTTGACCTTTTCACGCTCGCCACGTTCGGCGCGGTATCCCAAGCCCTGCATCAGGTCGGCGAATTGTTCCAGCGTCATGCCGGTGATCGACAGCATATCGGCCTTGGCCTCAAAACCGCCGCGGCTGTCTTCGACGCGCAGCATATCGGCCAGCCGTTCCAGCATGTCGATCCGGATCGCACGCTCGCCAGCCGCCCGGTAGCCCGACATGGTGTGGAACCCGGTCACATCCGATCCCGGTGTCGCGGCCGGTACGGTGACCAGGCCCGGTGGGGGCGCTTCAGGAAACTCTTCCAACCCATTGGAAAGTGACCATAAAACCAGTCGCAGCCGTGTCGGCGCGGGCTTCAGCAAAAGCGGCATGAAGATGGTGAATTGACCGAACCGGATGCCATGCTTGCGCAGGGCGCCGCGCGCATCCTGATCCAGCGCCTTGACCTCATCGGCCACATCGCCACGCGGAATGACACCAAAGCTCTCGACCATGCGGAAACCAAAGCCCCGTGCCAATCCACTCAGTGTCTCGTCGCGCTGGATGTTCAGCAAAGGCTCGAACAAGGTCGTGACCTTGCGGTCAATAAAGTGCTGCAAGCGACGCTGTACCTTCTGCGCCACATCCGCACCGGCCTCGTCATCGACAAAGGCAACCGCCTGCGGCTTCAGCGGATCGGGGCCAGCGACAAGCTTGCCAACCGCATCGGTGCCCCACATCAACCCGCCCTGCTCGGTAAAGTCGATCTCGGTATCGGGAGCGTTATAGAAACGGTCCGCCTTCAGATGGAAATGCGGCGCCAGCGCCTGCAAGCTGGCCTGAGCCAGCGTCTTGGCCTCCTGTCCGGCCGCACCCTTGTCCTGAATGAACCGGAACCCTTCCAGCCGACCGACAAATTCGCCTTCGACCGTCACTTCACCACTATCATTTACTTCGGCCACCATGGCCTCCTTCTGTTTGAGCCGGCGCAATAGCACGGATGTGCGCCGGTCCACAAATCTTTGCGTCAAACGCTCGTGCAGCGCATCCGACAGGCGGTCTTCTACCGCGCGCGTGGCATCGCGCCAATGGTTTTCGTCCTCGACCCAGCCTTTTCGTTGCGCCACGTATGTCCAGGTGCGGATATAAGCCAACCGTGTCGACAATGTGTCAATGTCGCCATCTGTCCGGTCGATGCGACGCACCTGCCGGGCCAGCCAATCGTCTGAAATTCGGCCCTTTTCCTGAAGATCTGCGTAGATAACGCCTAACAGGCCAGCATGTTCCGCCTGGCTGATGCCGCGAAAGTCGGGCACGCGACAAACGTCCCATAACAGCCGGACCGACGGCCCGTCGCAGGCCCGCGCGCGGATTTCCGCCTGTTGCGCCAGTGTTTTCAACGCGCTCAGGTCATCCGCTTCGCGCCCGCGCGCAAGCAAGTCATCCTGCGGCTTCACCTCAAGCGACGCAATCAGCGCCGCGACCGTGCCAAAGCTCAGATCGGAATTGCGCCATTCCAGCTTGCGGATCGGCGTGAACTGATGATCCATGATGGCGCGGGCGACCTCTTCGTGCAGATCCGGCGCCTCTCCGGTCACACCAAAGGTGCCGTGGCTCATTCCCCGGCCCGCGCGCCCCGCGATCTGGCCCAGTTCATTGGGGGCCAGGGCGCGCATCCGGCGGCCATCGAACTTGGCCAGCGATGAAAACGCCACATGGTTGATATCCAGGTTCAACCCCATCCCGATAGCATCGGTCGCCACCAGGTAATCCACATCCCCGTTCTGATAAAGATCGACCTGCGCGTTGCGTGTACGCGGGCTCAGCGCCCCCATCACAACCGCAGCCCCGCCTTTCTGGCGACGCAGCAACTCGGCCATCGCATAGACGTTATCGACCGAAAACCCGACGATGGCACTGCGCGCGGGCATCTTGCCGATCTTCTTCGGGCCAGAATATGTCAGCTGCGACATCCGTTCGCGGTGCAGAAACTCCACCCGCGGCACCAGCGCGGCAATGGTCTTGCGCATGGTCTGCGCGCCCAGAAACTGCGTCTCGCGCAGTCCGCGCATCTTCAACAACCGGTCGGTAAATACATGCCCACGCTCGGGATCGGCGCAAAGCTGGATCTCATCCACCGCCACGAAATCCGCGCCCATACCTTCGGGCATCGCCTCGACTGTGCAGACCCAGTATTTGGTGCGTTTCGGCACGATCCGCTCTTCGCCGGTGACCAGCGCCACCACCGACGGGCCCCTGATGGCGACAATCTTGTCATAAACCTCGCGCGCCAGAAGACGCAGCGGCAGCCCGATCACCCCCGTGGGATAGCCAAGCATCCGCTCGATCGCATAATGCGTCTTGCCCGTATTCGTCGGTCCCAGCACCGCCAGGATCCGTGACTGCTCGGCCATCGGCCCGCTCCGTTCCTGTCAGAGGTCCTCACCGCCAAGCGTCGCGCCCAGCCTGTCCAGCACATCGTTTACATCTTCAAAATGCGGGTGGATTTCAAGTACCCGGGAATAGGCGTCATAGGCCATTTCGGGCTGGTTCAGTTCTTCAAGGATCACGCCCAGGCCATAAATAGCCTCGAAATGGCGCGGACGCAGGGCAAGGGCGCGTTCCAGATCGGACAGCGCAGGCCCATACCGGCCCGAGCGTGAGAACGCCACCGCGCGCATATGCCAGCCCTCGGCGAATTCCGGCGCATGATCGGTCAGCGCGGTCAAATGCTCGATCGCGGCCCGCGTATCATCCGCCTCCAGCGCATCGCGGCCGCGTTTCAGCAGCAAATCCATCGCGGAAGAGCCGGATTTCGACAATTCCAACACGATTTCGTTACCAATCTTAACGGCTTCTGAAGATTCTGCCTGCTTCAATTGCGCATATAAACGGTCCAGCCTGTCCTGCTCAACCGCTGTGCAAGGTAAGGAAAACATGACTATCGCCAGAAATGCCGCGACGATATTCTTGAAGAGGTGATTCAGTGCGCTCATAACAGCGTAGAGTTTAGCGTGCGCAGCCGGAATTCAAACCCCCGGCATGTCAAAATTGGAGGAAGCGCAAATGAGCGATGTGATCACATCAGCAGTAGAGGCCCTGAATAACAAGATGGGCGACACCGGATTGGCCGGAACGGCCAAGTTCGTCATCGAAGACGAAGGGGCGATCATGGTAGACAGCAACGGCGCCCGCGCCGGCGATGACGAGGCCGATGTCACCCTGACAGCCGATGCCGAAACCTTCCAGTCCATCCTTGAAGGCGATCTTGATCCCACCTCCGCATTCATGTCCGGCAAACTCAGCGTTGATGGTGACATGGGAATGGCAATGCAGCTTGGCGGTGCGCTAAGCTGATGGAACGCGCGCCCCTATTTGCGGAAATCGCCGACGGACCTGATGGCGGCGAAGCCTGGTGGCTCAATTCCGATGACGGGGTGCGCATTCGTGTCGCGGCCTGGGCCAAGGACGCCCCCAAGGGGACGGTTCTGCTGTTTCCAGGCCGAACAGAATATATCGAAAAATATGGCCGTACTGCTGCCGACCTGGCGCAGCGCGGCTATGCAACCTTTGCCATCGACTGGCGCGGTCAGGGGCTGGCCGACCGCCTGGTCAGCGATGCGATGGCAGGTCATGTCATTCATTTCAGCGATTACCAGCGCGACGTGACCGCGATGCTGACCGCCGCAAAAGAACTGGACCTGCCCAAGCCCTGGCACCTTCTGGCGCATTCAATGGGCGGCTGTATCGGCCTGCGCGCCGTGTTGGACGGCCTGCCGGTGAATTCCTGCGCGTTTTCAGCCCCAATGTGGGGCATCCAGATGTCCGAGGCCCTGCGCCCCGTCGCCTGGTCTCTGTCCTGGAGCAGCAATCACCTTGGCATGGGCCACGTCTTTGCGCCCGGAACATCGCCGCAAAGCTATGTGCTGATCGAACCATTCGAGACCAACAAGCTCACCAATGACCGCGAAATGTATCAATACATGATCGACCAGACCCGCGCACATCCCGCGCTTGGCCTTGGCGGTCCAAGCCTGCGCTGGCTTTATGAAGCGCTCAGAGAATGTCGCGAGCTGTCGCAGATCCCCTCACCCGACCTGCCCTGCGTGACCTTCCTGGGCTCGGACGAACAGATCGTCGATATCCCCCGCATCCAAGACCGGATGACCCGCTGGTCGGATGGCACGCTTGAAATGGTCGAAAACGGCAAACACGAATTGCTGATGGACAACAGCGATATCCGCAATCGCGCCATCGGCTCCTATTGCGACCTGTTCGACCGCGCCAACACCATGCCGGTCAATCGCGCGCAACGCTCTGCTGCTGGCGGCCAAGCCCGGAAATCTCAAGGTTCATCACGTCACCATCGGTCAGAAAACGGGGCGGGTTTTTTCCCATTCCTACCCCAGGCGGTGTTCCGGTGGCGATCACATCACCGGGCAACAGGCTCATCATCTCACTCAGATACGCTATGATCTGAGCGACCGGGAAAATCATCGCGCGGCTATTGCCCGTCTGCATCCTCTCGCCATTCACATCCAGTGACATATCCAGCGCCTGTGGGTCCGGCACCTCGTCCGGGGTTACCAGCCACGGGCCAATCGGCCCGAACGTGTCGCAGCTTTTGCCCTTGGTCCACTGGCCCTTGCGTTCGGTCTGGAAATGCCGTTCCGACACGTCATTGACGATGCAATAGCCCGCCACATGGTTCAGCGCATCGGCCTCGCTCACGTATTTGGCATGTTGGCCGATAACCACGCCCAGCTCGACCTCCCAATCCGATTTCTCTGATCCGCGCGGCAGGCTGACCGTATCGTTCGGCCCGATGATCGACGAGGTTGCCTTCATGAAGACAATCGGCTCGGGTGGCGGTTTCAGCCCGGCCTCCGCCGCATGATCCGAAAAATTCAACCCGATGCCGATAAACTTGCCGGTACCCGCCACCGGGGGGCCAAGCCGCGGCGAGCCCGCAACCTTGGGCAGGCTCTCGGGGTCCACCTTCGGCAAATCACCCAGCACCTCCCCCGCCAGATCGTCTACATGGCCAGACAGGTCGCGGATCATCCCGTCGGCATCCAGCACCCCCGGCTTTTCATGGCCCGGCTCTCCGTAGCGTAGAAACTTCATGGTGCTGCCCTCCTGCGATTTCTGACCGGCTCAGAATAGGCCGCTGCGAAAGCCCGGCAAGGCGAAACCCGGCAGCGGGTCCACCGTTCCCGTCGGTGGATGACTTCCGTTCACAGCCGCACCGCTGCGCGCGCTCTTAACCGGGGTAATTGCGGTAATAAATACCGACGTAATACCGACGTTATACCGACGTAACACAGCCAGTGGTTTTCCCTTGTTAACCAAGGGCTTGGGCCCGATTCGCCCGGTTCCGGGCACCACGCACTTTTCATTCGCCGCAAACGTCCTACTCTGGGCTTATGGTTCTCAAGTTCACTCCCGCCGGAATCTACTGTCCCGCCGGCGATTTCTACATTGATCCCTGGCGCCCGGTTGACCGGGCCCTGATCACCCACGGCCATGCCGATCACGCCCGCCCCGGCCATGCCCGGTATCTTTGTACAGACATCGTCGCGCCAGTGATCCGGCACCGGTTGGGAGAACTTGAACTTGAGACGATAACCTACGGAGAGAAAACAGAAATAGGCTCTGCCTCTGTATCGTTTCACCCCGCAGGCCACACCCCCGGCTCAGCACAGATCAGGGTCGAGGTCGCAGGCGAGGTCTGGGTTGTATCGGGCGACTACAAGGTCACGCCCGATGCGCTCTCCACCCCGTTCGAACCGGTGCGCTGCCACGCTTTCATCTCGGAATGCACCTTTGGCCTGCCAGTCTTCACATGGCCGGACGAGGCGCAGATCAGGGACGAAATCAACCACTGGTGGGCCGCCAACGCCGCCGACGGCCGGACCAGCCTGCTGGGCGCTTACTCCTTTGGCAAGGCGCAGCGTGTGCTCAGCTTGCTGGATGCTGACATCGGCCCGATCCTGACTCATGGCGCAGTTGAAAACACGAATATTGTGATGCGAAATCAAGGCATTACCCTGCCCGATACGCTTCAGGTCACGCCAGACCTCAATTCCAAGGATCATCCTGGCGCGCTGGTTCTGGCTCCGCCCTCGGCGCTTGGCTCCACCTGGGCACGGCGGTTCGGATCGCCCGCCACCGGCTTTGCCTCGGGCTGGATGCGCCTGCGCGGTGTGCGCCGTCGCCGTGCGGCAGATCGCGGTTTCGTGCTCTCTGATCATGCCGACTGGCCCGGACTGAACAGCGCCATCGCCGAAACCGGTGCCGAAAAGATATTCGTAACCCACGGATATACCGACATTTTCGCCCGCTGGCTCAACGAACAAGGCTATCAGGCCAAAGTGATCCCGACTGAATTCACCGGTGAACCCCTGGATGAGGGCGACACCACATGAAACGCTTTGTCGATCTCTACACAACCATCGACCAGACCACCAAGACCAACCGCAAAGTGGCCGCGCTCGCCGCTTATTTCTCCGCGGCTTCTGACGCTGACAAACTCTGGACCATCGCATTGTTCTCGGGCCGCCGCCCGCGCCGCGCCATCACCACCACAAAGCTTCGGGAATGGGCGGCAGAACGCGCGGGCATCCCGCTTTGGTTGTTCGAGGAAAGCTACCCCATCGTCGGTGATCTGGCCGAAACCATCGCCCTTGTTTTGCCCGCCCCTACGGCGACGCAGGATGACAGTCTGAGCGACTGGATTACCCGTCTGCGCGCCTTGGACAACGCCAGCGAAGAGGATCGGAAAATCGCCGTACTGGATGCGTGGAACCGGATGGTGGCCACAGAACGGCTTGTTTTCAACAAGTTACTGACCGGTGGTTTTCGCGTTGGCATCAGCCGGAAACTGATGACGCGGGCGTTGGCGCAGGCGACCGACAAGGACGAGGCCGAACTGGCCCACCGGCTGATGGGCGACTGGACGCCCGACAGCATCACCTATCAGGCCCTGATCGAAGCGCCGGATAACTCGGCTGGCCTATCGCGTCCCTACCCGTTCTGCCTCGCCCATGCGCTCGAAGGCGACCCCGACGCCCTTGGCCCGCCCGGCGACTGGTGCGCCGAATGGAAATGGGACGGCATCCGGGGACAGCTTATCCGCCGCGGTGGCGATCATTTCGTCTGGTCACGCGGCGAAGACCTGATGACCGATCGGTTTACTGAATTTTCACGGCTGTGCGATTTCCTCCCCGACGGCGTTGTCATCGACGGCGAGGTGTTGGCCTGGGACATGAACGCAGATGCGCCCCAGCCCTTCAATGCGCTGCAAAAACGCCTCGGTCGTAAGACCGTGCCAAAAAAATTGCTGAAAGACGCGCCTGCCCTTCTGATGGCCTATGATCTGCTCGAGGAGGATCACGCAGACCTGCGCGACATGCCTTTTGCAGAACGCCGCAAGAGGCTTGAAACGTTACTGACCGGCCTGCCATCAGACGCGCCGGTCCGCCTGGCGCCGCTTTTGCCCTTCGATGACTGGACAAAGTTGGCAGAAATCCGGATCGATGCCCGCGACATGCGCGCCGAGGGGCTGATGCTCAAACGCGCCGACAGCCCCTATCACGTGGGCCGCAAGAAAGGCGACTGGTGGAAATGGAAGCTGGATCCGCTGACCATCGACGCGGTGATGATCTATGCCCAGCAAGGCCATGGCCGCCGCGCCAACCTGTTTACCGATTTCACCTTTGCGGTGCGCGATGGCGACGATCTGGTGCCGTTCACCAAGGCCTATTCCGGCCTGACCGATGCTGAATTCCGCAAAATCACCGCCTGGGTCCGCAAGAACACCTTGCAACGTTTCGGCCCGGTCAGGCAGGTGACGCCCGAGCATGTGTTCGAAATCGCTTTCGAAGGCATTGCAGCCTCGACCCGGCACAAATCCGGCGTCGCCCTGCGCTTTCCCCGCATGGCCCGCTGGCGGCATGACAAACCTGTGTCCGAGGCCAATACACTGGACGATCTCAAGGCCATGCTGGCGCAATATGGTTAAGCGGGGTTGAGGCGCAGGCCAGTCCCGCCTATGTCATGGGAAACCCTGTAGGAGACCCATATGTTGCAGCCCATTAAGCCTGTTTTCGATGCCACCGATGCCGCCAGCGGAAAGGATCTGGGCGACCTGCCGGAATGGGACCTGAGCGACCTTTATAGCTCGGAAGACGCGCCAGAGCTGCAAACCGATCTGGACTGGCTGGAAAAGGCCTGCGCCGATTTCGCCGCAGATTACGAAGGCAAGCTGGGTACGCTGGACGCCGCCGGACTGCTGGAATGCATCCACCGGGATGAGAAGATAAGCAACATCGCCGGGCGCATCATGTCCTTCGCCGGGTTGCGCTATCACCAGCTGACCACCGATGGCGGACGCACGAAATTCCTGTCGGATTGCCAGGAGAAGCTGACCAATTTCACCACGCCGCTGGTGTTTTTCACCTTGGAACTCAACCGGTTGGAAGAGGACAGCCTGACGGCGATGTACGCTGAAAATGCCGATCTCGCCCGGTACGAGCCCGTCATCCGCCGCATCCGTGCGATGAAACCGCATCAGCTAAGCGACGAGTTGGAAAAATTCCTGCACGACCTGGGCGTTGTCGGCGACGCGTGGGAGCGGCTTTTTGATGAAACCATCGCCGGGCTCACCTTCACCGTTGACGGCGAAGAGCTGAATATCGAAGGCACGCTGAACCTTCTGACCGAACAGGACCGGTCCAAGCGCGAGGCTGCCAGCCGCGAACTGGCGCGGGTCTTCGGCGAAAACATCCGTACCTTTGCCCGCGTCCACAACACCGCCGCCAAGGAAAAAGAGGTTATCGACCGCTGGCGCAAAATGCCCACCGCACAGACCGGGCGACACCTCTCTAACGATGTCGAACCCGAGGTTGTCGAGGCGCTGCGCGATGCGGTCGTTGCCGCCTACCCCAAGCTCAGCCATCGCTATTATGAGCTCAAGCGTAAATGGCTGGGTCTTGATGTCATGCAGGTCTGGGACCGCAACGCCCCCCTGCCCGTCGATGATACCAAGACCGTCGACTGGCCTGCCGCGCGCAAAACCGTGATGGATGCCTATTCGGCCTTTGATCCGCGCATGGGCGATCTGGCGAAACCCTTCTTCGACAAGGGCTGGATCGACGCAGGCGTGAAGCCCGGCAAGGCCCCTGGCGCCTTTGCCCACCCCACCGTCACCACCGTGCATCCTTACGTGATGCTCAACTATCTGGGCAAACCGCGCGACGTGATGACCCTCGCGCATGAACTGGGCCACGGCGTGCATCAGGTGCTGGCCGCCGAACAGGGTGAATTACTGGCCTCGACCCCGCTGACTCTGGCCGAAACCGCCAGCGTGTTCGGTGAGATGCTGACTTTCCGCAAAATGCTGGATACGGCTAAGGACGATCAGGAACGCAAGGTACTGCTGGCCGGCAAGGTCGAAGACATGATCAACACCGTTGTCCGTCAAATCGCCTTCTATGATTTCGAATGCAAGCTCCACGCGGCGCGGCGCGAGGGCGAGTTGACGCCGGATGACATCAATGCGCTCTGGATGTCGGTGCAGGCTGAAAGCCTTGGACCCGCCTTTGAGTTCATGGATGGCTACGAGAGCTTCTGGGCCTATATCCCGCATTTCGTCCACTCACCCTTCTACGTCTATGCCTACGCCTTTGGCGACGGGTTGGTGAACGCGCTTTATGCGGTCTACGAAGAAAACCCCGAGGGCTTTCAGGATAAGTATTTCGACATGCTGAGAGCCGGTGGGTCAAAGCACCACAAGGAATTGCTCGCACCCTTCGGCCTTGATGCCTCGGATCCGAAATTCTGGGACAAAGGTCTCAGCATGATCTCGGGCTTCATCGACCAGCTTGAGGCGATGGAGGGCTAATCAGGGCGACTTTTGCAGTACGATGTAATCGCCCATCCAATGCCCTGCACGCTCTGACTGAGAGATCAGACCTTTCAGCAACCGCACGGCAACTGGGGATGTGACCGGCACGATATGGTTCAACCCCTTGCCGTCGGACACTTCTGAAAAGTCCACCACTTGGACGTCAAGCCCCTTCACCTCGTCCGGGCTATCCACCACGCCCAGCCGTGGTTTGCGGCCGCTCAGGATCGCCGACAGCCCCAGGGCCCGGTCCTGTTTCGAGGTGAAGATGACAAAGGGCTGCGGCAGTTTGCCGATCGCCTCGGCCTGGCGGCGAAACAGGTCCGGGTCGATGTCCGGCGACATCAGCGCGACACCGCTAATCCGGTTCAACAACTGCCGGTCACCGCGCAAAGCCGCCTGTCGCAGCACCTCCATCGTCAGATGCGTGCCAACGGAATGCGCCAGGATGAACACCTTCTCGCCGGGCACCTCTGTCAGCGACTTCAGCACATGTTCCAGATCGTCACGGGCAAAAAGAACGCTGTCACGATCATAGATATATCCCCGCGGATCTCCGGCCGAGGGCCACGAGAACAGGACCGCCGGTTTACCCTGATTGAAATCCGTCCGTATCTGCGCCAACCGGTACATCGCCTCGGACAGCGTGTTATTGTAGCCGGGCACAAATACCATCGTTTCACGCTCGGGCGTGGCCCGCTGAACGCTGCGTGCCAGCGCGGTGGCACTGTCATAAAGCTGGGTATTGGTGACGACAAAATCGGTCCGCGCATCCGGTTCGCCCTCTGCCCATTCGATCTTGCCGGCCTCATGGGTGGGCGGCACCGACACGTCTACGCGGAAAAAATTCAACTCTGTCGAGCGGGCTGCCCCAAAGGCCGGTCCGGTCTTATCAAGCTCACGCGTCGTGGCGACATAGACCGGCTGTATCTTGGCCGAAGGGTGCGGCGGCGCACGCATGGCAGTGTCACGTTCGGAACACGCCGACAGAAGAAGCATGCAAACTGGCACCAAAGCCCGAAGGCTTTTCCACCTGAAGCAGGCTGCGTGGGCTACCCCTATCATGAAAAACCTCTCCCGGCTGCCCAGAAGAGGTTACATTGGTTTGCGATGGTCTGAAAGGTCAGGCTTGGGTCAACATGCCCTTTTCCTGCGCCAATCCGCGCATCCGCTTTTGCAGCTTCTCGAACGCACGCACTTCGATCTGGCGGATACGTTCGCGGCTGACATCATATTCGGTGCTCAGGTCCTCCAGCGTGATTGTCTTGTCGCTCAACCGGCGTTGGGTCAGAATATCGCGCTCTCGCTCATTCAGCACATCCATCGCCTCGGCCAGCAACTCGCGCCGCGCTTCCAGTTCGTCACGCGCCTCGTAATCGCCTGCCTGGTCGGCATCTTCGTCCTCCAGCCAGTCCTGCCATTGCATGGTGCCCTCGCCTTCAGACCCGACCGTGGCATTCAGCGACGCGTCCCCGCCCGACATGCGGCGGTTCATGCTGATCACCTCATCCTCGGTCACGCCCAGATCGGTCGCGATCCGTTTGACATTATCGGGGTGCAGATCACCATCTTCCAGCGCGCCGATCTTGGCCTTGGCTTTGCGAAGGTTAAAGAAAAGCTTCTTTTGCGCGCTCGTGGTTCCCAGTTTGACAAGGCTCCACGATCTAAGAATGTATTCCTGGATGCTGGCGCGGATCCACCACATCGCGTAGGTCGCCAGGCGGAAACCACGTTCCGGATCAAAGCGTTTCACCGCCTGCATCAGGCCCACATTCGCCTCCGAGATGACCTCGGCCTGCGGCAGACCATACCCGCGATAGCCCATCGCGATTTTCGCGGCCAGACGCAGGTGACTGGTGACCATCTTATGTGCCGCCTCGGTATCTTCCTTTTCGACCCAGGCCTTGGCCAGCATGTATTCTTCTTCCGGCTCCAGGAGCGGGAATTTACGAATTTCCTGCATGTACCGGTTCAGTCCGCCCTCAGGCGTCGGTGCCGGAAGATTTTTGTAATTACTCAAGCCTCTGTCCCTCCCAATGTTTAGGGTGTTAACATTAATGTAGGGTCGCGATGCATCCCGTTCAAGCCACGTGAACCGAATAGTTTAACAAAATATGAATGCACAGTCGGCATAATGCCAGATTGAACCCTGCATTTTCGCACAATAGTGAGAAAAGTTTCAGCTTTTCAGGGCCGTAATCAGATCGGCGATATCTTGCGGAAGGGGCGCCTCGAAGCGAATTTGTTCTTTTGTTAACGGATGCTCAAATCCCAGAAAGGCCGCATGAAGCGCCTGCCTGGGAAATTCACGCGCCGCGTCGACACCCAAACTGCCTAGCGCTTTCAGCGGCAATTTGCGCCGCCCCCCATAGGTCGGATCGCCAATCAACCCGTGCCCGACATGGGCCATGTGCACCCTGATCTGATGGGTGCGCCCGGTTTCCAACCAACATTCCACCAAAGCAGCCACAGCTGGCGCGCCAAAAACCTCTACTATTCGCGCCCGCGTCACCGCATGACGCCCGCCCTCGAACAACACCGCCTGTTTTTGCCGGTCGGTCTTATGCCGCGCCAGTTGCGTGGTGATCCGCATGATGTTCCCCGACTCGAAACTAACACCCCTGATCCCACGCAAACGTGGATCGCTGGCATCAGGTACGCCGTAGACCACCGCGTTATAGTACCGTTCAACGCTATGCGCCTCGAATTGTGCGGCCAGTCCATGATGTGCCCGGTCTGATTTAGCAACAACCAGCAAGCCACTGGTATCCTTGTCAATTCTGTGTACGATCCCGGGCCGTTTCTGCCCGCCAACGCCTGACAACGCATCTCCACAATGATGCAAAAGCGCATTTACCAGCGTGCCACTCGGTGTCCCTGGCGCAGGATGCACCACCATGCCCACCGGCTTGTTGATCACAATCAGATCATCATCTTCATACACCACGTCCAACGGAATATCTTCTGGCCCGATATGGCTCTCGGCGGCTTCGGGCACGGTGATCTCCGCGATATCGCCCTCGGATACCTTGGCCTTGGGGTCATGCGCCACCTTGCCGTTCAACACCACCTGCCCGTCCGCTATCAACCGCCCCAACCGGGTACGCGACAGGCTCGCCGCCTCTGGCACATCCCGCGAAAGCGCCTTATCAAGGCGCGCAGGCGGATCAGCAGCGATCCGGACGATAAGCGGTGTGGAACCCATGAATAACAGCCCTGAAACGCAACCGGTCGATCCGGCCCTGGTGAAATATTTGCGCGTACTGGTCACGGTTCTGACCGTCACGATGATTCTGGGTTTCATAGTGATCGTGGTGCTCTTTGTCACCAAGTTCTCGGACGCCTTCCGCGCCGATTTGCCCGATACGATCACCTTGCCCGACGGCAGCGCGGCCTCGGCATTCACGCAGGGAAATGGCTGGTATGCGGTGGTTACCGATGGCGACAAGATACTGATATACAACCAGAAAACCGGCGAACTGCGCCAGACAATTGCGATCGAAAACTAAGCCAGAAGTGAGGGTGGTACCACCTCCCCGGCTCGAACGGGGGACCTCTTGATCCACAATCAAGCGCTCTAACCAACTGAGCTAAGGCGGCACTACCGGGCGATGTACATATTCAGACGATGAAATGCAAGCCTGATGCCGCGCAAAAACCAGTAAATTTCAGCATCCTGCGGCCCTGCGGATCGCTTGCCAAGCCGGGTCAAAACAAGTACCTGAACCGCTGACAAAGGAGGCCACAATGGGCATCAATTCGGAAAGCAATATCGAAGCCAATTTGCAGATTGGCCCAACGGATCAGGGCATGGTTCGCCTTTACATCGAAGCGCAAGACCTTGAAATTCCTATGGACTTCACTCCCGAAGAAGCCGAAGAAATCGCCACCGAAATCGTTGCTGCGGCCAAGATCGCGGCGGGCCGCAAATCATAGCACCGGATCGCGAAACCCCTGCAACCTGCGCCCGGCATGGCGCGCGAATTTCCGGGTCAGGGCCGCGCGCCGCGCAGGGGCCAAACGATCCTCGGGCCCCATGCGAATGATCTCGGCATTATAGGCATCCGCAATGATCAGGCCGGTGCCTTCAGGCAGCAGATCAGAGGGAAATTCCTCGTCCACCGCCCAGAAATACCGATCGCACCATTCCAGATACCCTTCCCATTTCGCATCTGAGGTGAAATCAACCCGGCTCGACTTGCACTCAATCACCCAGATTTCACCCTTGGGTCCAAGCGACATCACATCCACCCGTTTACCCCGTTCCGGAATAAATTCCACTATGGAAACAAAGTCATACTCGGTCAGATGCCGGCACACGCCCCGCGCCAAAAGCTGACCTGGCAGTAATGTTTTATCTCCAGAAACATGCATCCCAGAATTATGAACAAAAGATGAACATATGCAACCCCTTGCCGCGGGTCTGACGACACACTAGGTAGGGCGGTGGCGGGTTCTGCGCTTCTTGTGAACGGTTGCATTCCGGTGGCCTTAAGCAATTCCGAGGGAGCTGGCTCTGTCCGGGCCCTGGTCCGGTTACCCGGCGCCCACCTGTATATACAGGTCCTCGGGAATGAGATAACCACACGGTCCGCGCGGTCCCGCCACCCTTTCGAAGACATTCCACACTGCAAAGCAGGGATTCTTGAGAAATCACACCCGAACTAAAAGAGGTCAGCCGCGTCTCGGAAAACTCCGGTCACCTCGCGCCTCGACCCGGACAGGGATGGGCACTGGCTCGGGTCGCATCACGCGGTTGCGGCGTCCACCGCGCGGCTCATCATCGTCATCATCCTTCATGCGCATCACGGCGATGGCAAATTGCACACCGGCAAAGACGATTCCGTTGGCGATCCAAAGGATAAGCACCGCAAGCCACCCCTGTTCGGTATGGCTGACCAAATGCCAAAGATTTCCGACGTTGAACCACAATAGCATGGCCACGAACACAGCGGCCAGTGCGAAACCGATTGCTACGTTGATGATATAAAGGCGGATCAGCTTTGGCATGGGCGACTCAATGCTTGCTCTTGATCTATAAAGTAGCATGTTCAGGGACTGCCTCAAGACCCTGCGTCAATCCCACGCTGCCTACCCGCGAACCAGCGCCTAGATAACTATCCGCGACCAGGGGTTTGGGGGGATCACCCCCAAAGGCCGAGTGCCTCGAAGGCTAACAAAATCTTGCGCCGCAGACGCTACGGCAGAGAAAAAATACGATCTATTAGGTTGGGTCGGGCCAGTTATCTGAAAATTAATTCAATCCAAAAACGCACCCCTGCGTAATAACCTGAAAGAAGTTCAATTTACCCGGCCACGTCAGGCCATTGCCTTTGTATTTTGACAGCCGCAATTTCGCAGGAGAACAGAGTCATGAGTACGGTTGATGAGATCGAAACACTGATTGGCAAGGTTTCTCTCGGCGACCGGCAGGCCTTCTCCAGGCTCTATGACCTGACCCATGCGAAACTTTTTGGCGTCAGCCTTCGTATATTGAACAACAGAGCCAGCGCCGAAGATGTCTTGCAAGAGACATATATGAAGATCTGGCGCTACGCCGACAGATACGCAAGCAAAGGCACAAGCCCGATGACCTGGCTGATCACCATCGCGCGGAACACCGCAATCGACAAGCTGCGCACCCGACGCGATAGCGAGGACATAGAGGGTATGGCAGAGACACTGGCATCAAGTGGCCCCACCCCCGAACAGGTGGCGGTCGCCAGCGGCGAGGCTGGTCGGATCGCGCATTGCCTGGAGCAGTTGGAAGAACCACGCGACAAGGCCGTCCGCGGGGCCTACCTTGAAGGCCTGAGCTATGCTGAGCTGTCCGAGAAGCTGAGCGTACCGCTCAACACCATACGGACTTGGTTGCGGCGCAGCCTGATCAGCCTGCGAGAGTGTATGGAGCAATGACCGACGCCGACCTGCCTGATCGTGACGACGACAGCCTACTGGCGGCAGAATATGTACTGCGCTTACTGGAACGCGAAGAAGAGCGCGCATTTGAGGCGCGGCTGGAGCGTGATTCGGCGCTGATGCGTGAAGTCAACGCCTGGAGCGAGCGACTTTCGGGGATGGACGCGGAATTTGCCGCGGAAACGCCACGTGCAGCAATAAAGGCACACTTGATGGAACGCCTCTTCGGTGCGCCCGAACGCACCACATCCATTTGGCAAAAACTGAGTTTGTGGCAAGGCCTCAGCTTTGCCTCGCTGCTGGTGGCCGGGTTCTTTGCCTGGCAGGTTACACAATTGGCCCCGGTTGATACCCCAGCAAGCGGGCCGCTCTATGTCTCTGAGATCGCGGCCGAAGATCAATCCTTGCGGGTTCTAGCGGTCTATGACAGCGACTCCGATGCCCTGCAAATCAACCGCACCGCCGGTCAGGCAGCAGCAGGCCGCACATTGGAACTCTGGGTGATCACCGATGGTAACGCGCCGGTGTCCTTGGGTGTATTGCCCGATGCTCAAACCACAGAGATCACCCTGCCCGAGGAATTCCGCGCCCAGGTAGCAGACCTGACCCTGGCAATTTCCGACGAGCCACCCGGCGGGTCGCCCACCGGACAACCCACCGGCGCGGTTCTGGCCGTAGGAACAGTGACGGAGCTGTAATCTCCAGCTAGGGCGCGCTTACGTCTGCTATGCGGACATAGCCCTTAGCTCCCGTCAGGCTGAGGCGTTGATCTAAGAATTCCGTCTCAGCCATTCGTCGGCGACATCGCCCATCGTCTTGGGCTGACCATCCTTAATCCAATTCATGAAGGGGCGGTCAAACTTAAAGCAATCGCCGCATTGCAACTTCAGAAATCGTCTAACATTCTGTGTTGACTTGTATTTCTCAGTCACAATCGTTTGTCGATCGATTGGATCAGAATGCCAATCAAAGCCTGCCATTGGGCACCTCGGCAACCACTTCGAACACAGCATATCCGATCTTATGCCACCAGCAAGTTCCTGAGCAACCGAGAGCCTAGATGACCCCAATCGTGCTCAGCCGTGGGGTGAATTGGGCTCAAATTGGACTTTAGGCCGCTCAGGTATTCAGAATGCCTCTGGCTTGGCTTCGCGGGCCATATGGTCAAGTACGGCGTTGACGAATTTGGGCTCACGGCCTTCAGGGAAGAAGCTTTTCGCGATATCCACAAACTCCATGATCACCACCTTGGGTGGTGTGTCTGACTGGGTCAGTTCTGCTCCGGCGGCGCGGAACAAGGCGCGGATCGTCGGGTCAATCCGGTTGATCGGCCATTTCGCCACCAGCGCCCGGTCGGTCATCTGATCTATCAGCGCCTGATTATTAACCGCATCCTGCATCAGGCGTTCGAAGAGGCTCACATCCCCTTCGGCCATGTCGCCCTCGTCGTAGGACGCACCGAAACGGTGATCTTCGAACTCGTGCATCACTGCATCCACGGTCTGGCCGGAATGCTCCATCTGAAACAGCGCCTGTACGGCATAAAGCCGCGCGGTAGATTTCATCTGCCGTTTCTGATTGCCGGAGAGCTTGGTCATGCTTTCGGATTATCCTTGAGGCCACCGGCCAGCTTGTATTCTTCTGCTTCGGGCAGGAATCCCACCCCCTTGCGCGAGGCGCCCCACTTACGGGTGAGCGCGACAAGTTGCAAGGCTGCCGCTGCGGCCCCGGCGCCTTTGTTCATCCGGTTCGGATCGGCGCGCACCTCGGCCTGATCGCGGTTTTCGACAGTGAGGATGCCATTGCCGATGCACAGCCCTTGCAAACCCAGCAAAGTGATCCCGCGCGAACTGTCGTTGCAGACAGTCTCATAATGCGTGGTCTCGCCTCGAATGACACAGCCTAATGCCACGTAACCGTCGAAATTCGACATGCGTTCAGCGATGCCAATCGCGGTAGGTACTTCCAAAGCGCCGGGCACTTCGACCAGGTCCCAGGTGCCACCCGTGGCCTCGATTTCGGCCTTGGCACCCGCGATCAGGTTGTCAGCGATGTCGCGGTAGAACGGCGCCACCACGATCAGCAGTTTGACCGGCTTATCAAAATCGGCGCGGGGCAGTGAATATTCTTTTTCAGCCATGGGATTATCCTTCGCTCAAAGGGCGTGTGCCGGTGATCGAGATGCCGTAGGCGTCAAGGCCCAGGTAGCGCGTATCGGGGCTGTCGGTCACCAGAATAAGCTCGTGCAGGCCCATTGTCTGCATGATCTGCGCGCCCAGACCGGTCTGTTTAATGGTACGCGGCGTGTCCTCGTCCTCCATCTCACTCGACAGCTTCGGGCGGGGTTGGCGAAAAAGGAATACGGCGCCGCGCCCCTCAGCGGCAATAATCTCCATCGCGCGCGGCAGTTTCCCGGTCGGTCCGCTGGCGGTCTGGTCCAATCCGATGCCCAATACATCCTCCAGCGCATTTAGCGCATGGGTGCGCGTCAGCACCGGTTTGCCATCGCTCACATCGCCCTTGGTCAGAACCACGTGTTCGGTGCCACTGATCTGATCGGCAAAAATATGCATCTCCCATTCTCCGCCATGGGATGAAGAGATGACCTCGCGCCGCACCTCTCTCACCAGATTGTCGTGCTTGTGGCGATAGGCGATCAGATCGCTGATCGTGCCGATCTTCAAACCGTGTTGCCCCGCGATCTTGATCAGGTCGGGGAGACGGGCCATGGTGCCGTCTTCCTTCATGATCTCGCAAATGACACCCGAGGGATGCCGCCCGGCAAGGCGCGAGATATCCACCGCCGCCTCGGTATGACCCGCCCGGATCAGCACACCGCCTTGACGCGCGCGCAACGGAAACACGTGCCCGGGTGTGGCGATATGTGCCGGACCGTTCTGATCATTGATCGCGGTGGCCACGGTCAGGGCCCGGTCGGCGGCCGAAATACCGGTGCTGACGCCTTCGCGCGCCTCGATCGAGACGGTAAAGGCAGTTTCATGCCGAGAGGAATTGTTGACCGACATCATCGGCAGACCTAGATGATCAATCCGCTCAGATGTCATCGGCAGGCAGATCAACCCGCGCCCGTGCATTGCCATAAAATTGATCGCCGCAGCATCGGCGCAGTCAGCGGGAATGACGAAATCACCCTCATTCTCGCGGTCCTCGTGATCGACAAGAATATACATGCGGCCCGCCCGGGCCTCGGCAATGATCTCTTCGATAGGCGCGATGGACTGGCGCAGACCAGCCTCGACCGGACCTGGTTTTTCGAACGGAACAGTATCTGACATCTGACCCCCGGAAATGTGCCCCGGTCAGATACCGCAGGGGCCGGGCGTTGACCAGAGCGGAGTTTGACGCGCGCATCATTCAGTGCCCGAATCACGGCGACACAACGGCTATTCCCACAATCTGCCAGTGATCAATTCCACCTGAACCAATCGTTTGTTGCCGGGATGTGAACAGATTTGGCCAATTTATGAGAAATTCAGGCAAAATATGCCCTTTCTGAGGCAAAAGCGTTGACTCAATTCGGCCTCGCCAACCATATACGGGGCTATCTGTGTATGCGTCATGAGTGAGAGAGATTATGAATTTTAAGACAGCAGTTATCGCTGCCGCGGCAGCGATCGTCATGGTGGGAACAGCCGCATCGGCAACAACCACCTACAAAGCCACAAGTCATTATGAAAACGGATCACCCGAGCATTCGGTCTGGTTTGGTTGGGGACCGCAGGGCGCCTCGGGCAGCAAATCGAACCATTTCCTGTTTGAAAACACCGTCGGTGGCGAAAACCCGTATGGGTCCTTCACCGTCAAAGGCAACACCGCGTCGTTGACCGGTACTGTGCGCAACGCCGCACTTCAGGGTTTCGACCTGAAGGTTGACCTGGTCGAAGTTGCAGATCCGGGCACATACAAGACCGTTCCGGGTGCGAACCCCGCAACGTGGAAATTCTATGATTTCGTATCGGCCACGCTGATGTCGAAAACGCCCGGCATTGCCAGTTTCTTCCTCGAAATGCGCGGCCCGGGCCTGAAGGCACAATTCGGTGTCGGTGCAAACGACAAGGATGCAAACCTGCTGGGCTTCTCAAGCTGGTTTACCGCCTACGAACTGGACTGCAAGAGCGACCAGTGTCAGCGCTATGATGGCGACATCAATATCGTTCTCGAACCCGGTGGAGGCTCCGGCGTAGTACCACTTCCTGCATCGCTTGTCATGCTCCCCGCCGCGTTGGGGATGCTGGGCGCCGTTGGCGGTTTCGCCCGTCGCCGCAAAAGCTGATCTATCGGCATAAAGTTTCTGAAACGCCCGCCATAAGAGCGGGCGTTTTTTTGCCGTTAGCCGTCGCCGCCAATGCAGATCAGACAAGAGCCTGACAATCTTCTACTAATGACCAATTTGTGCCTATTGCAGGCTTGGCACCATTGCCCGGTATCAAGGAGCATAGCGACGCCGGGCAACGATTGCCATTGAAGCGCTATTGGTCAAAGCGACAATGGCATGGGCGGGCGCTTCTGCAACGCAAACAGGTGTAGGCTGTGTGCTTGCAATGGGTTGGTTCTTTGCAAGTGGGCCTCAGTATCTTCGGTAAATGTCTTTGCAACTTCTGATTAAACAACGTTTCAGCGTGTTCAGAAAGCCATCCCGTCGAACGACAAAGGGATCGGAGACAGGCGTTTCTTGCGATAGGTAGAGGCGGGCATTCCGACGTGCCGGCGAAAGGCATTTCGGAAGCTTGAGGTTTCGGTGTAGCCAACTTCGTCAGCAATATCTTCAATGGGCATTTCTGTGGTTTCCAGCATCTGCTTGGCTTCTTCGATTCTCAGGGTCTGGATATAGTCGACCGGGGTTTGCCCGGTTGCCTTGCGAAACCGACGCAGCAGACTGCGTTCCGTCAATCCGCTCCGTTCCGCCATGGCCGCGACCGGAGAAGCCAACGCGTAATTGTCGGCGGCCCAAACCTGAGCCTCGGCAACCAAACCGTCTTCATGCTGGGCCCCAGCCAATAAAGAAGCATAGTGCAATTGACCTTCACTATGCGGTTGCAACAAATACACCTTCGCAATGCGTCTTGCCTCTTCTTGGCCAGCAATTCGACCAATGAGGTAAAGCACCAGGTCCCCCCAGGCCGACGCTCCACCTGCGGTCACGATCCTATGCCCTTCGCCGGCGGGGATCAGAATTCTTTCTCGCTGCATTCTGACCTCGGGAAATCGCTTTGCGATGGCGTCACAAAAGCTCCAATGGCTTGTCGCATTCAGGCCGTTCAAGAGACCAGTTGCAGCAAGCAACAAAGCCCCTGAACACACCGATGTCATCATGGCCCCTTCTGAATGTACCTGAACGAGCCACGGTATCAGCTTCGCGAAAACGTCGGGTGGCGGTGTATCAGGAGCGAAGTGCAGGTCAGGAATGATCACGAGGTCCGGCTGCCCGAAATCCTTAAGGCTCCCATCCGGTGTGATCCGTCGGCCATTGATGTCTGTGTAAGGCTCACCATCCAGCGTTAGCAGAGCCGGAGCAAAAACCGGCGGCTTGGGTTGCGTTCCGTGCAGCATTTCCCAGTCGCGCCCGACCGATGCCAGCGCATCAAGAATGCAGAATACGGTGGATGTGCCTGCGCAGGGCATAGCCACGACCGCAGTGCGGCAGACGTTGTAATTAGGTGCTTTTGACATGTCCGATTTTCACCGATTTGGTCACTTCACGACATATCACGACTCACTCTCTTCCGGCAATACCGTCACAGAACGGACGCATGTCCATATCGACACACCAATGACCAAACCATGTGAATGGAGATGAAAATGACACATAGAAAATTGCCCCATGAAACCAACCAGCTTTTTCTGACAGATGCCGGGTTCGAGACATGGCTGTTATTTATCAAAGGGTTTGATATGCCTTGTTTTGCGGCATACCCACTGTCGCGAGTTGCCGATGGCCGCGCTGCAATCGAAGAGTATTTCAAGCCGATCTTTGACCTCGCTCGCGAGAACAATACTGGCCTTGTCCTCGATACAAACACATGGCGCGCCAATCCTGACTGGGGACAGGAACTGGGGCACGACCTAGATCACCTGCGCGCTGTGAACGAAGAAGCTGTCACATCGGCCATGAACATGCGGCGTGACTTTGGACAGGGGCTGAACGTACTCATCAACGGTGTTATTGGCCCTCGTGGCGACGGTTATGATCCCAAGACAATCATGAGCGTCGAAGAAGCGCAGGACTACCATGGTTTTCAGGTCGCTACTTTCGCAAAAAGCGGTGTGGACATGGTTTCCGCGCTCACAATCACCAACATCCCCGAGGCGATCGGGGTTGCAAACGCCGCGGCAAAAGCCGGAATGCCCTGTGTCATCAGTTTCACACTGGAAACCGACGGGTGCTTGCCAACCGGGGAGAGGCTCGGTGACGCAATTGCGCAGGTTGATGCGCGGGCCAAGACAAAGCCTGCCTATTTCATGATCAACTGCGCGCACCCCGATCATTTCGTCGACATAATCCCGAAAGACGCCGATTGGATCAAACGTATCGGGGGTGTGCGTGCAAACGCGTCGCGCATGTCTCATGCAGAGCTAGATTGTTGTGAAACCCTCGATGACGGCGATCCGGTTGAACTGGGCGAGCAATACGCAGCCCTACGCCAATTGCTACCGAACCTGAAAGTATTCGGCGGATGCTGCGGTACGGACCACAGACATCTATCGCAAATCTGCAACTCTTTGGCCGCTTAAGCGCGCTATTTCAAGGAGCCTACGATGAAACCGAATCCATCAAAAAACGCCATCGTAATTGGTGCGGGGCTGTCCGGCCTTGCTACAGCCAAGGAACTGCGAGCAAATGGCATTCCCGTGGTTATTCTGGAAGCCGCAGATCAGATCGCGGCTCCTTGGCGCACACGCCACCCGCGGCTACGTTTAAACATCCACCGCCGGTTTGCCCGGCTTCCGGGGCAACAGGTGATCCAGCACAAGGATACCTACTTGCCTCGGGATTCCGTGGTTGAATATCTGACCGACTATGCCAACCATTCGGGCGTTCCAATCCACTTTGAGACGCGAGTAAATGCCGTGATGCGGCGGGATTCCGGGTGGTATATCCAGACGAACAATGGAGATTTTCAGTGTTCTGACTTGATCGTTGCAACCGGGCGCGAATGCGTGAAATCCATGCCGATCTGGCCCGGCATGGATGTGTTCGGGGGCGTGATCATCCACTCTGCCGATTTTGCTGATCCCCGCGAATATGATGGGAAAAAGGTTCTGGTGATCGGCGCCGGCAATTCCGGCTCCGATATCTTGAACCACCTGTCGCGCAGCAAACCCGCGCAAGTCTGGGTGTCGGTGCGACACGGGCCCGCGATCCTGCCAACACGCATTCTGGGCTTCCCGCTTCACCGTCTGGCAAACCTGTTCGCACGGATGCCAAAATGGTCCCTGGATCCGATCTTTGCGGTCATGCAACGTTTGTTCTTTGGCGATTTACGCCGTTATGGATTGCGCCAACATACTATGGGCGGGGGCACGCGAATGCTCAAGGATGGCGTGACATTCGCACTGGATGACGGATTTATTGCAGCCTTGAAATCGGGTCGTTTTGAGGCGGTTGAGGAAACCGTCGGTTTCACTTCCAACGCAGCCGAGCTGTCCAACGGGCGCGAAATCTGCCCGGATGTGGTGATTTGTGCTACTGGCTACAGCCCCGGTCTGGATGATCTATTCGATCATCTCGGAGCCTTGGACAGCCAAGGCTACCCCCTGCACCCTATGGGTCAGGAAGATACCAGGAACCCGGGCCTCTGGTTCACTGGGTATGGTGTGGTCTTCCAAGGCTTCTTTCACGCGGCAGGCATAAGCGCCAGGCGAATAGCGACAAGCATAACGGCTCGGGTTTGTTCTGCTGAGGACGCGCATGTCCGGCGCCGCGCAGTCAACACCAACAACCGACGAACGCTTTCTTTGAACGGGATAGACCAATGACCACCATCGAAAAGCGCGGAACCGTGACCAGTCAAGCAATCCATAATAGACCCCAAAGTTGTTCTATTTGTGGAATGGCCATCGTCGCCGCGCAAAAGATGATCGCGCAACTACCAAACTACCGGATTGTGCCCTGCGCGACCTCGGCCTTGAACATTGTTCCCATTCGAAAGGCGACAAAACACTCGGCGGTGCGCTGGTTTCGGAAAGCCTTTTTCCCGAATTGTCAGCTTAATGACAATCCAATCGGATAGATTTGCCTGAGTTAGAGCGTTTCCAGTTTTCGTTGAAACAAGCATCATCGCTTTTCGCGTTCGAGCGTAGCGAGAGGCAGCGAACAAGCGATTCAATGTGAACTGGAAACGCTTTAGGCAACGGCATTCCCTTTCGGCACTTCTAACTCGCTCGTGGCGATATCTTTCACCTGCTTGGCTAAAATCCATCCAAAATCCGATACTATCCGCGAAGGCCCGATCTGGTTAAAAATCGGACCGCCGGACATCGAAGCATTCGAATGTAGATTGTGGGCCACTGTCAGTTTTCTGATCAGCAGGTGCATTATCTGGCCCATCGCAAATAGATCTGGCGCATTGACCAGCATGGGCGAGATGTCGCTTAGGCACTTACGATTCGTTGAAGTGTTTCTGCGCTGTCAACCTTGATTTGCGAAGAAATACAACATCCCATGGGTTTTTACCAACGACCAATTTCGCGTCTTACGGGTAACAGGGGGTGGATAATGTCAATTTTCAAAGGTGCTTCCTTCAACACGGTATTCATCGTCGCCATGGTCTTATGCTTGGCCATTGGCGTCTGGGGCGTGATCAGCCCAAACAGTATGACGGGCTCGGCCCAAGCATTTACGAGCTACCTATTGAACGGAGCAGGCTGGATGTGGCTGGCAATGTGCTCGGGCTTTCTACTGCTTGGCGGCTATATGGCGTTCGGACCTTATGGAAACATCCGGCTGGGAAAGGACGACGAAGAACCGGAGTTCGATACGGCCTCCTGGATCGCGATGTTGTTTGCTGGCGGGATGGGTTCGGGGCTTTTGGTCTGGGGCGCAGCGGAACCAATGTACCACTTCGTCTCTCCCCCAGGAATGGAAGGCGAGACGGCGCAAGCTGCTCGAGAAGCACTGGTCATCACGAACCTTCATTGGGGTTTGCACGCCTGGTCGATCTATGGTTGCTGCGCGCTGGTCATTGCCTATTTCACGTTCCGGCGAAATGAGCCGTCTATGATTTCGACGCCGATCAAGCATGTCTTCAAGGGAAAAACCGGCGATAACGTGGGCAAGGCTGCTGATATCCTCGGCGTCATCTCGGTCGTATTCGGTCTTGCAGGGTCACTGGCCATGGGCGCGCTTGCGGTGCGATCTGGCATGTTCTACGCGTTCGACACGCCGCAGAACAACAACATGTCGATGATTATTTTGGCGGCCCTTTTCGTCTGCTATATGTTGTCTGCAACGACCGGTGTCGACAAGGGCATCAAGATCTTGTCGAACCTCAACATGGTGCTGACAGTGGCGATCATGCTTCTGGTGATCTTTGCCGGACCCACACAATTCATCATGGAAACTTTCGTGGATTCCATCGGTCAGTATTTCAGCGCGATCATCACGAAGTCATTCACGCTTTATCCCTTCGAAGGCCTGACAGGATGGACGTCGGGCTGGACATTGACATACCTGATCTGGTGGCTGGCTTGGGGGCCTTTCATCGGCATTTTCGTCGCGCGAATTTCGCGCGGACGCACAATCCGGGAATTCATCTTTGGCGTCGTTCTGGTGCCCACGATGTTCTCGATGCTCTGGTTTGCAGCCTTTGGCGGTGCTGGCTTCTACATCGAGATGTTCGGCGGTGGCGGCTTGAAAGAGATCATTTTCGAAGATGTCTTTGCCGCGCTCTTCGCTTTCCTGGGGTACTTTCCGGGTGGCGCACTTCTTGCAGGCTTGGCTGCGGCTCTTCTCTTCATCTTCCTGGTAACGTCGGCGGACTCAGGCACGTTCGTGCTTTCGATGATGACAACCGACGGCAATCTCGACCCGCCAGTGGTGCAAAAGATGATTTGGGGCGTCCTGATCGCTGTCCTGACTTTCTCGACCCTGGTGACCGAGTCGGTGACCGTGGCCAAGGCGATGGCAATCACAGGCGCAATTCCATTTGCGATAATCGTCCTGCTGCAGATTGTGGGCTTCATGCGCGAAATCCGAAAAGAAATCGCAGAGCCAGAGGAAATCGAAGCCCAGGGTGTAACCGAGGGTAGAAACCCCGAAATCGCCACTGAAGGCAGCGCGTAGCACCAACCGGAGGGAAAGGAGATTCTTATGTTCAGATCGACATTCACTTTAATTCTCGCCGGCGTGTTCATGCTGACAGGGTGCTCGGAAGAAGAAAGCTCGATACGTATTGGATCAAAGAGTTTTGGCGAAAGCCGGATCCTGGCGCACATGATGGCTGCAATCGCGACCGAACAAGGTTTGCCAGTGGAAGGCGTTGTTGAATATGCCAACACGCCCGCCATTCTCGAGGCGTTGAAACGTGGAGATATCGACGCCTATCCCGAATACAATGGAACGGGTCTGGTCATGCTTGGGCAAAGCCCGATGGCCGATGGCGATGCGGCGACCGCGCGTGTGAAGGAAATCTTCGAACCACTTGGGATTTCGTGGCGCGAACGCGTTGGCTTTGCCAATAATTACGGGCTGGCAATGCTGCCCGACCGCGCCGATGAACTTGGTCTGACGACAATGACAGACCTGGTTGCCCGCTCTTCCGAGGTGACGTTGGGTATAGAAGATGATTTCGATGAACGCCCACTGGACGGCCTCAGCCCGATGATTCAGCGTTACGGTTTCGAATTCGCCAGCGTGGAACAAGTGCCGTTGGCGGATCGGGGCCAACTCTATGATTTGCTGCTGGACGAGAAAGTGGACGTCATCGAAGTTTACACGACCGATGGTCAGATCGCAGATTACGGCCTTGTTCTACTCGAAGATAACCTGACATTCTTCCCGGTTTATGAACTTGCACCGATCGTTCGGATGTCGTCGCTGTCTGAATTTCCTGAATTGGGTGTTGCGCTGGATGCATTGGGCGGCAGGTTTTCAGATGCTGAGATGCAAGCGCTCAATCGGAAGGTCGACCTCGAAGGCCGCTCTCCTGATGCTGTCGCGCGTGATGCGCTTGCGCGTCTCGAACTGATCTCTTCCGGCGCGGTGGAAGCCGAAGATCCTCTTCTGATTGCCACGTCGCCCATACTGACAGATAGCGAACATGCCGGTACGTCTCTCAGGGCGGTTCGGCGCGCATTTGTCGGGCGCGAAGTTGCAGTCGAACCAAGCATCAACCCGTTGCAAGAGGTTGGAAACGGCAACGCACGGCTTGCCATGGTTGGCGCAGAAAGCTTTTTTGATATTTCAGGCCCTGCACCGCGCCGTTTGAACCAATTTGAAAGCGTTGCCGCGGTAGGGGCCAATGTGTTGCATCTGATTGCAAAAACAGAGACCGAGGCCGCTCAATCTCTTCAGGATGCATCCGCACTTGTCGTTGGTACGGAAGGCTCGTCGACATATCAACTCGGATTAATACTCAAGGATGCGCTTGGCTTAAGCGCCGACCTGATCGCGATCGAAGCTTCTAGCGCCACGGATCTGATTGCGGCCATTGACGATGGTAGTAAAGTTGCGCTGGTTGCAGCCCCGCTTGGCATCGACGCGATCGAAGATGCGTTTGATGGTGCCGGGTTGAGGCTCTTGCCAATCAATGGCTGGACGGATGGCGGAAACCTGGTGAAATATCCTTTCCTGCGCCAGACACGTATCCCCGGCGGCACCTATGGGCTTCAATTCACCGCAATTGAGACACTGTCAAGCCAGGTGGTGCTTGCCGGCCCTGCCCCGGTGGCGGTCGCATCAACCATTGGCGAACAGGGGCCTGGCGCCACGGCAGCACCCAGCCTGAAGCCAGTACCGTCCAGCACCGTAAAGGCGCTGGCTGGTGGGATTACCAATGGCGAGATCGTCGACCCGGTGTTGCCAATTGCAGTCGCCTTTGCACCTGAGCTTCCGGAACCACCCGCGGCGATGAACCCATCGGCTGATGTGTCGGTCCTGAATATTCTGATCGTTATGATGTTCGTGTGGATATTCTGGTTGTATACACGCCGCGAAGTTCGCTGAACCACGAAAGGCAGGCTGAAAATGACTGATAACATACTTGTTCCAATCGATTTGGCGGACCAGGAAACGGGTTTGAAAGTGATCAAAGAAGGCGTGATGCAGGCCAAAGCCAGGAATGGCGACATGACAGTGATGACAGTCGTGCCGGATATTCTTTCGGGTCTCGATTTTCGCTATGCCATTCGCGGCGAAATGGGCGGTTCGGAAGATTATGATCTCAAGGGGATTGTGCAAGAGGCCCTGGAACGGTTGAATGAAATCGTGGCGGAACACACCCCAAGCGGCATGAGGGTGAAAACCATCGCGCGTCATGGAACAGCCTACGAAGAAATCCTGAAAGTGGCTGACAAAATCGGCGCCACTCAGATTGTGATGGGCGCTCACAGACCGTCACTGGCGGATTACCTTATCGGACCAACAACGGCGCGCGTGGTGCGCCATGCCGAGTGTTCGGTCAATGTCCTCAGAACCGTTTGAAAATCGCAGGGCACTCGTTTTCGTGAACGATTATTCTTCGCCTGGGATCTGGTGAAAGCGCTTTCCTGAGACGGCAGATGATCTGACAATTGTGATGAAAACCGTCTGTATTGCCGCGCGTAATTGCAGTTTGAATTTTTTTCTTCGCGGACATGGCGAAGGGTGGCTATGAGTGGTCGCGCAGCAAAACCAAGTGATCTGCACAAGGTCGCCTTCGGGCTGGCAGGAAAAGACCAGCAATGCTCAGCGTTTTTCCGCCCTCCACCGCTCAATCAGTAGGTGAGCCGCTATAGATGTGATATACTCCCCGTCATTAGCAGGGCCATTTGGCCAAATTTTAGATCGAATATTATTTTGAATACGGAGGCTCTTATGCCAATTTCCCCTTCGCCGGAACCCTTTCGGCTGTCTCTCCTCGAAAGTCCTGACGGATCCGAACTCCTAGTTTATGCCAATGCTACTGGCTGCGGCATCTACCTATTGCAACGCATTGTCGTCTGCACCGAATCCGGCGGTTCATCTATCTGTCGCTTCTTCCGTCCGGGCGGCTTCTTCGACTTCGCTGTCGGCGGTGCACAAATCGAACCAAACATAACGATCCTGAAGGCCCGAGTACCTGCACCCGGCGGTAACTACACCGCCTATGCAGATGGTCACTTCGTGCGCATCGACCGGCGCGCGACAACCGCGGTCGAAAGCTTCTGAGGAGGAAAGATCATGACAGACAGTGTGTTCAAACTAGCCGTCGCCGGAGCGATGGAAATAGACGAGGTCATTGCGGCAGCAGATGCTGTCCCGGGTCAAACCTGCGAAACGGCGGAGATCCGAGGTGTGGAATTGCAGCGCATTGACCGGGCCAAGGAAACCACGGTGGTGTTCTTTACCAGTGGTGAGGAAAGCGCGCGTGCTTTCCAGAAGGTTGTCGAAAAATCCGGGCGAAAGGCACGCGTCGACAAAGCCGACCCAAAGGAGCTCTTGTCCAGCGAACCGGTTCAGAATTAAAGCACCTCAAGTTTGCGGTGCCGCTTTGATCACGGTCACCGCAAACGCGGGTAAAAAACGTAGTCATGCCCTCGAAATATAACCGACGCCTGGGAACCAGCAAATCGTCTTAGTTGGCCTGAAAAGCTTCGCTGTCGATAGCTTGATGCCTTAACCTTGGTTCGGCCCGCGCAAAGAGCGGATTGCTTGGCGGATCGCCTTCCAGTCGTTTGCTTCGTCAACCTTCTCCGCCTCTTTGCTTTCTCTCATTTTTTTGGAAGCTTCGGCTTCGGCCCGGTCACCATGCGAGCTATATAACGCACGTGCATATTCTGAGACTTTGATTGCATCCATTCTTTCCATCCTTCCTGCCGTGGTGCGGCGCGGCTTGACCTTAGGGATTCGAAAGGTAACTCCAGTCATACATCAGCCAGCGCCCCGAGTCAGGGTGCTGACGCACAGCAAACCTTACCGGAATCTGGTTTGCACGCTCAGCCAAAATTTGTGCGCTGAGTGGTTCCACACAAAAAGACAGGCTCAAAAAACAACCAGATAAGACTAAATCGCGCCTTGAACATGCGACCGCCAGTCCAGAAGCCTCTACCAGAAATTGGAACATGGAACTAGCAGCGGACAAAGACAGTCTTGTTCAAACGCGAGGCACAATCGGTTTTTTGACCGAGTATATACAACGAAAACCTGGGACGGGATTACGCTAACAATCACTCTGGACTATGGCAAACGTAGATAGGTTTTCAGTGCCATGACAATTATTATGTCGGTGGACGAGTTGACCGTCGAGAAAATAGCGCCGGGCGCAACCTGTTTCTTTTTCCCGCTGTCTATCTGCCCTTCGTCTTATTAGCTGATCGAAACGGATAGAACAGTGCTGGTTGTTAGGTTGGCCGTTTCTCAAATTTTATCAGATGTCGCACCGAATTACCGATCCAGGAGACCTCTTTGTCGATAAATTTCCGCAGCACGGTCGACGAAGTCGGCAATGATCTTTGCACCATATTCTTCACGCAAAAGTTCGGCTTGTTTTGCAAGGCTTTCGCAAGAGTGTACGCGGCCAGGGCGCAACATCTCGTAGGTTTGCATGATCACCTCTTGCGGTACGTCAATCAGTTCCGCACCGCGCTCGAAATTCAACGCCAGTGTCTCACGCCCAGCGGCGCGCGCGATTTCTGCTTGCGCCAACAATGCTTCTCGTGAGATGCGCAGATCTTCAATTTCAATGTCACCGCCGGCAATGGCGTCCAGGGTAATCTTATCCAACGATAACCCTCTCGGGCCGCTGATGTTTTTCGGTCGGGTTTCGGAAAGCGGATAATCCGTTAAGGCGGCTTTTTTCATGGAGAGACCCTGTTGGTGTTGTCGAGGAATTTCGGCATAACTCCTTCCGGTGCGCGGGCTGGGTCAACAAGGCCTGTTTCGATTGCATGTATCAGGGCGACTTGTGCGTGAAACCGCGCGCCCAATGCCTCTCCCTGCGTGGGGACTAAAATAGGGTCCACCTGCTGTTTGTGCGCATAAAGCGCTGCATTACGACCCATTTCGCGATAGTGTTCCAATGTCGTGATTGGCGCGTTGGAGAATAACTCAAGGTTATTGTGCGGCAACCGATCACTGGAATGGATCACCGCCGTGCCTTTGGCCTGAATGCCGATTCCAATGCCCGACCCAGACAACTGCGCCGCCGAAAGACCCAGAAACGAGGTGTCTGCGGTATGGTGCATCCGGACAACCCGCGCGATGCCACCTGTGGTTTCAACACCGTCTATCAAGCATTTCAGAACCTCGGAGAGGTTGTGTCCACCTGTTGTCTGAAATAGCTGCAATCCGAAGGCCGGGCTGATGCCGATAACCACCTCGATGGTATCTGAGCCTTGGCCGGCGACATCCGCTTCAAGATACACGATGCGCTTCGCCTCGGCCTTTTTGTGGCGCGCCTGGGCGCTCAGGACTTCGGATTGGCCCAAGGTGTCGCGGATGCCGATGATTTCGTCCCGCCGCGTTTCCGTCAGCCGATAGCCGGTGCCAGGACCTGCATAGTCATTGGCGTCGTTGATGGCGCTGATCACACGGTCATTTCGCACAATGGCAGAAGTTTGTAGATAATCACCAGTCACCCTGAGTTTGACTAGGTTAAGAAGGTTCTGCGCCTCGGTGTCAAATCCGCGTTTGGCCAGCGCACGGATCACGTCGACCACCGTCAGGCCGCGTTGCTCGATAGATTCGCTGATGCGGGTACTTTCACCTGCCGAGAAAGTATTTGTTTCCCGAGAGCCCGAGGCGACGATAACACTGGCTTTCATCTCGGGTGTTGGATGGGCAAGTTCCAGCTCCTCAAGCACCGCCGACAGGGCCTCGACAGCCCGCGTGCGCAGTTCAAGTGCAGTGGTTTCAGCCAGCGGGGTCAAGCCACCATCGGCCTCAAAGTCACGCTGCAAAACAAGATAATCCTCCAGTTCTTCGGCGTTGAAGAGCGAGGCGTTGAAGGAATTGTCATAGGCGGGAATTGACCCAAACCCCGAACAGATGAAATCGGACCCCGCAATCAGGTAGGGCATGATCTTGGCACCGACGCGGATTTCGGATTCGGTGGCACGGGCATCGTTGCCGCTGGCGCATTCAAGATCCAGCCAGACGGCCAGCAGGTTCTCGGCCATCATTTCACGCATGCCACCCGCGATTGTCGCAGTTAAAGGTGCGCCATCAATGCCACCGTTCTGCGTACCCTGCACGCCCATGCCACGCTGCAGACACAAGCAGCGCGCTTCCAGGTACAGAAGTGATTTCGCTTCGTGAAAGCCCATCAACAATTCGGACCCTGCGCCCGACGTACAGCGCGCCTTGATCCCGCGCGAGGCATAGGCCGCCACCAGAAACGCTTTGGACCACGGCGTATCATCGCCATCGGTGAAGCTTCTCTCGGTGCCATAAACTGACACGGTTTCAGCATAAGAGGTAAACCCCGCCATGCCGATGCGCAGTTCTTCTGCCTCTTCGCTGGAGCATTGAAAAAGCGCACCCCACCGCCCCACAACCGAGCCCACAACGCAGGCCAGCGCGTTGGACCAGGCATTACGCGACACCCGCATGGTGGTTTCCAGCTCGTCAAAACCCAACCCCACCGCAACAGCCGCATCCGCGGCCAATTGCAGTGGATCGTCCTTGGCATTGGTGACATGTGCCTGATTGCCGGGTGTCTTGCGCGGGCGCATCTTGGCATAGGCAAAGGCCAATTCCAGCGCATTCAGTCGCGAAACCACATCAGCCAGTTTCGCAGGCGTCAAACCGTGCGCAAGCCGTACCAGATCAGCCCGAGGCACATGCATATCGACCAGCATCCGTGCAAGCGTGTCAGAGCTCATCGCCATCGCTTCTTCAGCAATCGCCACGTCAAGGTGGTGATCGGCGATAAAGGCGTCGATCATGTCAAAATCATGCGCCAGCACGCCATCCATGCTGGCGATCCTGCCACCAGAGATGTCGACGCCAGACGCAGGATCAGAGGGGCTTTTGAAAGCGGCAAACCCGTTGGCCGCATCCTCGCGCGCAAATTTGTCCAGACGTAGAGGGCGCTCGTCCCATTCGGAGTAGCGGCGCCATCGGTTCGGTGCAGGCGGTTGATTCAAGTTTCAATCCTTCCTGGTTCCTACGGCCCTGCCCCCGTCGCGATTGTCTGCTAGGGGGAGGTCGCGAAAACATCCTCACTTTGCACGACATGGCAATAGATCATGTTGATGATCTCAAGCTCACGTCGATGCAGATCGTCAGTGGCAGCGGCGCAGCAATCTTCGACCACCACCACGTTGAAGCTTTCATCAGCCAGTGACCGCACGGTCGAGCTGATACATTGATCGGTGAAAATTCCGGCGACGATCACATTGCGAATGCCCATATTATGCAGGATCAGCCGCAGGTTTGTACCGGTCAATGCGCTATCAGTGGTTTTCAGCACCGTGATCTCATCACCCTGCGGGGTCAAAACCGGTACCATATGGCTGTCTTCGCGATCTTTGGGCAAGAGCAGATAGTTGAAGCCGGGTTTCTTCTGGCTGAGCGATCGGTCGCGACCATCATCCTTCTGGCAGGCGATGCGGGCAAAGATCACCTCGATGCCCGTGTTGCGCGCCCAATCGGTAAGTGTCACCGTATTGGGAATGACCTGCCCGTTCATTCGGTCAAAAAATGGCTGCCAACGCGCGGCCTCAACCGGGTCGTCGGGCACCTCGAGATAGGTGTTTTGAATATCAATCACCAATAGCGCGGTTTCGGGCGACGGCAGGTCCAGATCATCGGGATCTTCTGCCAGCTCGTAATAGAAACTGCGATAGGCACTTTTCCAATTGCTCATGCCTTGCGACCTTTCACTGACTGCAGTGTGGCGGTGATGGCGTCACGTGCTTTTTCCATCTCGGCATGGGTGCCGGACATGAAAATACGCCCTGAGGCACCCATCATCTGCACGTCATTTGTGACTGCACCGGGGGCTACACGTTCAGCCTCGTTCGCGGCGACACAGGCAAAAAGTGCCGGGGCCATTTCGTAAATCAGAAGCGAAACACCCGGCACCAGGATCGACGCATCGCGCGACCGGTTCAGGATGATTGCATGCTGATCCGACAGATTGTCGATGATGTCGTGGAACAGAACCTTTGGCGCAAGCTGATCGGTGGGTTTGGCACCGATCCCCTTGAGGATCGCATGCCCCGCCTTATCCAACTCGCCCGCATCATCCGAATGCAGCTCCAACAGCCCAAACTGGCGTTCGGTAAACAAGATCCCCGGCTCCATATCCGGGGATTCCTTCAATGCCAGATCAGCGATCCGGTGGATCGACAGCGCCGGCGCCACCTCGATGATCAGGCTGTTTTGCCCCTCATAAGGTGGATAGCCCCTCGCGCGAAGCGGCGTGGCAAGATAGGCCGCAAACTGTGGTTGCAGATCGTTGATCGGCAAGTAAACCCGTAGTTCGGTCATCGTTCCGGCCTTCTTATGGTTCGATTACTTGAGCTTGGCGGCGTCGAAATGCTTGCCCAGATCAGCATGTGGACGTGGAATGACATGCACGGCCACGACTTCGCCAATCTGATTGGCGGCTTCGGATCCGGCCTCTGTAGCTGCCTTCACGGCACCCACATCGCCTTTGACCACGACCGAGACCAGCCCACCGCCCACTTCGTTACGCGCGGCAATTTCGACGTTGGCCGCCTTGACCATCGCGTCTGCCGCCGTCAGTGCCGCAACATATCCGCGGGTTTCGATCATTCCGATTGCCTGACTAGCCATGATGATACTCCTTTTTCAGGTCAAATTCAGTTGGGCAAAGAAAGCCCGCTTCAGGTTTCGTCGATGGACCCGATGATGAGAGCATCAACCGGAGCCTTGTGTTTTGTAAAAAACGCCGCCGCGACAGAGCCTTGGGTGATCAGAACCTCTTCGCCAATCGCACAGCCCAGCGGGTCGAAGGCGACAATCGTCGCGCCGTCGGCGTCAACTTCCAGCAATGCGCCATTGGGCAGCGTTTCGATGTGTTTACTGGACCAGACCCGGCCCTTAACCGTTCCTCGGATCATGATTGTGTCCTTTCGACTTTGATGCCACGGCGACGCAACTCGTCATGAGCCAACGGGGTGAACCTGACCGGTTTTGCCGCCCTGACACTGCGTGTGCCTTTGGGCAGCGCGGCGATGTCACGTTCAGAGACCAATCCGGTGCTAAACTGTGCGGTGGCGGGTGTATTCGGAACTGGAGCCGACGGTTGATGCGCCATGACCGGTGCCGCCTCGTCATGCGAAAGCCGAAACCGGTGACGCCCCCCAAGAATGTCGGCGCGCATGCGGCCATCTTGCGCCATGCTCAGCAATTTTTGCGCAAAGGCGTTCAGATCCGCGGAGGACCGGATGGCAACCACCTCTTCGGTCACAGGTGATGCCATTGGTGCGACCTCGGGCCGTAGTCGCGCCAACTCTTCGCTCAGCACTTCACGGATAAGAGAACGCAAATCACCCACTATGCTGCTCCCGCCTGACGAAGGGCATCTTCGGCCGCGTTGCGGGCATTGCGCACTTCGGCCTCATCACCGGCCAGGTAAAGCCGCCCGTTGGGACCGATCATGCGGTAGTCAATCACCTTGATATTGGCCGCTTTCTCGGCCTCGTTGCAGGCCAGCATCGCATAGGATGCGGATTGGCATTCCAGCAAATACAGGCTTTCTCCGCCCAGGATCATGGACCCCATGCGATTGCGGTTCATCAAGAACGCATGCTGATGATCAACCCGGGTGACGATCTTAGAGGCCAGAATCTTGGGCGGCGCTGCATCCTCGCGACGGGCGCCAAGCGCTTGCAAAACGGCGTCAGCCGCCGCATGAACTTCAGCAGTGGAGCCGGAGTGGAATTCAAGCGTGCCAAACTGCCGTTCAACCACCAGAAGGCCTGCCTTGACCTCTGCGCTTTTCAACGCCACATCGGTCAGCGCCTCGATATCCAAGCCCGGCGCGATTTCAATAATCTGCGCTGCCATCCGGGCTCGTGGCAGGCTGCCGCGCATCCAGGTTGCAACATAGGCCAGGGTCTGCGGCTGCAATTGGTCGATGAATATGAAGGATCTCAGATCGGCCATGTCTACTTTCTCAGAAGATCGCGCAGCTCTGCCGCAATCAGGCGGCGCAGCTCGTCTTTGGTTATGTTGTCCATCGAAGAGGCCGCAGAAGGTTGAGGTGTCGAAGGCGCGGATCGCGTTACCCCCGGGACGCCGTCCGCTGGGGCGGAGGGTAGTGCCCCGCGAAAACCGCGCCCGATTCCGTGATAATTGCCAAACGGCTCGTCCGCTTCGGAATTATAGGCCACCCGCGTCCAGTGGACCAAATGCTGAGGTCCGACATTTTCCCCAATCGACGAGCGTCCGAAGAAACCCGTGCCGATGGTAAAGGTCGGTGCCAGATTGGTGGCAAAACCGGCAGCGCCCTGAGAACACGGCGCGTTGACAACCACACGGTACACTTCGACCATGCTGGCATATTCCATCACCGATGCTTCATCCCGTGTATGGATCGCGGCCGAATGCCCGGCCCCCGCCAACCGCAACACCGCACGCGCCTGGGAGAGGGCCTGCGCGCGGGTTTTGGCGACATGCATAGACAGGACCGGGCATAGTTTTTCGCGCGACAAAGGTTCTTCCACGCCGATCAGGGTAATGGGGGCGACCAGGATCTTGGTGTTCGCTGGCACCCGGATACCGCATTCCTGTGCGATCCATGCGGCGTCGCGGCCAATTGCTTCGATGTTGAACCCGCGCGGATGAAACAGGAACCGCCGCAAGACCTCGGTATCTTCCTCCGAGCAGATATAGGCACCTGCGGATTTCAGGGCCATTTTCAACTGGTTTTCCACCTCGGACAAGGTGATCAGGACACTTTCATTGGTGCAAAGAACTGAATTGTCGAAGCTCTTTGAAGCCACGACGCGCTGTGCCGCCTTGGCGATATCCGCGCTTGCATCAACAAAAACCGGCGCATTGCCCGGCCCCACACCTACTGCCGGATTGCCCGAAGAATAGGCCGCACGCACCATCGGCGTGCCTCCAGTGGCAAGGATAACGTTGGTTTTTTCGGATTCCATGAAAGTATCCACAAGCGGGATCGACGGCTTTTCCAGCACCTGAATGATCCCTGCCGGAGCACCGGCCTCTTCGGCCGCGCGGGCCAGCATGGTGACCGCTTCGATACTGGTTTCTCGCACCGCCGGATGCGGAGACATGACAATCGCATTGCGCGTCATCAGGCACAGCAGTACCTTGTAGTTGATCGTCGCAATCGGGTTGGTCGAGGGTGTCAGCGCAAATACCACGCCCGCCGGGCGTGGTATTTCAATGATCTTGCGGGCTTCATCGACACGCGGGTTGACGTAATCCTGATCGCGATAGAATTCGACCAGCGGTTTGGCCGTCAGTTCGTTCTTGATCTTCTTATGCTCGGCTACGCCAAAGCCGCTCTCGGCCACGACCTTTTCGGCAAACTCCGCCGCGTGAGCATGCGCCGCCTCGGCCACCGCATCGACGATACGCATCGTGGTGTCGCGATCATAGCGATCAAACACGGTGGCGGCCCACCTCGCGCGTTCCAGCATCAGATCAGCCTGACCCCGGCGTGCGGCAGGGCTTTCAGAGATGTCGATCAGGGAGTTGAAAAGCGCGGGTTCCATCACACCATCCTCCGCCGGTCGCCCATCACTTCCGCACGGGCCAGTTCCACTGCAATCGCAACACGCCGCAAAACTTCCTCGGCGTCGGCCTGCGTCAGCAATAACCCCGGTTTGAATTGCAGAACGCGCGGATCAAGGGTCGAGAAAATCGCCCAAACACCGTTTTCGTAAAGGTGTTTCATTACCGGCTTGGCACCCTGTTCATGATTGAACTCCAAACCCATGATCACACCGTGCTGACGGATACCGATGAAGAAATCCGGGAAGGCCGCCATGATATCGTTGAGACCCGCGCGCAGGTAATCCGAGATGTACTGCACCATCGTGCGCACCTCTGTGCGTTGCACGATCTCCAGCGTTTTCATCGCAACGACGCAGCCCAACTCCGCCCCGCCCATGGTCGAGATATGGCCAAAGCCGTCCTCTGACAGCCAGCCGCCGCATTTTTCCGAGATCAGCACACAGGCAATCGGGTACATCCCCCCCGAGATGCCCTTACCGGTGACCATGATATCGGGCTCTACGCCGTATTTGGTGCAGCCCCACATCTCACCGGTGCGCATCAGACCGGTTTGGACCTCATCAGCAATGTAGAGCGCGTCATACCGCTCACACAGCGCCTTGACCGCTGGTAGATACCCTTCCTGCGGCATCGGGAAGCCATAGGTTGCCGGGATCGTTTCCATGATAACGGCTGCTACATCGCGGCCCTTCAGCGCGTCCTCCATCGCCGTCAGATCATTGAACGGCACCTGTACAAACTCGCCTGCGGTGTCATGCGACAGGAACAGTTTCGAAAACCGGTCATCGCCGGTCTTGACCGCAAGACCGGTATGGCCGTGATAAGCCTTGACGATCGAGACGATTTTCTTGCGCTGTTTGGCGTGCCGGGCAGTCTTGAGGGCGATGTCGATCGCCTCCCCGCCGCCGGACCCAAAGGCGGTATATTTGAAATGCGACCCCGGCGCGCAGGCCTGCAACGCCTCGGCCAAGGCGGTGCGTGCCAGTGCGGGAAAATGGTGGTTGCCCATGTCGAACCGTTCGGTACCGGCCTTCAGCACTTCGACCAGTTCGGGATGGCGGTGACCTAGGTTGTAGGTACCACCATTGAGGTGCAGGTCAATCAGACGCCGACCGTCCATGTCAAAGAGGTAATACCCCTCGCGGCGATCGATCACCAGGTCGACACCCATGTCGATCCAGTCTTGCGTTTTGCCCGGATTCCAAAAGGTTTTTGAGCGATCCAGGAACTCTGTTTTGGCCTGAGACATCGGGACGTCCTTTCAGAAGATGCCACCAGTTAGGGTGATTCCCGAGAGGTCGGCTTGACCGCAGATTGCGATTCCTTGACATCCTGTTTCAGCCGAAAGCCTTTAGATAGACCGTCCCCAATTCTGCGGTGACACGCGCAAAATCGGGCGCAAGTGCCTGCGGTTCAGGCGCCTCGATATGGCTGCCGATCCAGGCCAAAAGTGCCATCCGCCGCAGCATCACGAAAGTGTCGATCTCGGCTTCTTCAGCGTTGCTCAAGGGGCGGATTTTATGATATCCCCGCACCCAGGCCGCCTTGAGGTCGGGCACCCGCGGATCGTCCTCCATGAAACTGATGCCAGCAGCAAAATCGTAGAGGAACCAACCGAAACCACTGTCATCAAAATCAATCAGCCGCGTGCCATTTCCGTCAATCAAAAGATTCGCCAAGCGCATATCCGCATGGATCAGGCCATAGCGTTCGGGCGATTTCCCAAAGGCATCAAGACGTCGTTTAACCGTCGTTTCGACCTTTTCCAGAACTTCGCGCAGATCTGCATTCACATTGGGACCATCGCGCCAGTTGCCCCAGGTGGGATGATCGCCGAATACCGCATCCGCATCCCACGTCAGGCGCTCGAACCCCTCGGGCCGCGGCCATCCGACCGAATGGATATGCGTGCGGGCGGCAATCTCGCCCAACTCTTCGAACGGGCCGGTCAAATCACCGCTTTCGTCCGGTTCGGACCCTTCGACGAAATGAAACAGAACCATGTAGCGCGGGTCGACCAACCCCTCGGCACGGCCCACTTGGATCGCCTGGCCATCCCGGCCCAGATAATGCCCGGGCGTCACCACGGCGTCAGCCTCAGCCAAGGCCGCAATCCATTCCAGTTCGCATTCGATCGCACGGCGACTATGATAGTTTTCGCGATGGACGCGCAGGATCGATTTGTATCCGCCCGCAGCCTCAACCAGATAGGTGGCGTTTTCCGACACGTTGATCAGCCGCGCCTGGGCGTCATCAGGCAAGTCCCACAAGCCGAGAGATGCGTTAGCAAGCCTGTCCAGATGCTTGAGGAGTTCCTCAAGCGGCATATCATGTCCTGACATGGTTCCTCCCTTTCGGGTTGGTTAAATCTCTTCGATAGCTTCCAGCGATTCCGGAATGATCTGCCCACCGTCCACGACGATCTGCTGGCCGGTGATATAGGCCGCCTCATCCGAGGCAAAGAACAGGGCCGCATTGCCAATGTCCTCAACTGCGCCCAGGCGTTTCAGTGGGATCGAAGCCGCCATTGTATCCAGATAGTCCTGACCCAGATCCTGTAGACCTTCGGTATAGATATTGCCGGGCATCACGGCATTGATCGTGGTGTTGTAGCGCGACAATTCCATCGCCGCCGTTTTCAAAAAGCCCAACTGCCCCGATTTCGACGCGCCGTAATGCGCCCAGCCCGGAAAGCCGGTGACCGGTCCGGTAATTGAAGAGGTCAAGACCACCCTGCCCTTGCCGGCCTTTTCGAAATGCGGGATCGCCGCCTTTACACACAGGAACGACGAGCGCAGGTTTGTTGCCATGACCCCATCCCATTCGGACGGATCCATATCGACAATCTTGGTCTGCGGAAACGCTCCGGCATTGGCGCACATCACGTCGATGCCGCCTTGTTTTGCGGCCACATTGGCAACCATTGCCTGGACGCTGTCCCAATCCGAGACATCGCAGATTTCATAACTGACATCGCCCTCGATCTCGGACGCTGCCTTTTTCATGGCCTCTTCACCGCGCGCTGTAATGGTGACCTTGGCACCCTGTCGGGCAAAGACCGTGGCTATGCCGCGACCGATCCCCTTGGACCCGCCGGTGACGATAACACTTTTGCCTTCGAGTGATGTAAGCATGTTTTCTCCCTTTCTTTTCAATTCTCTGCCGCACGGGATTCGCGCACGGCACGCACCAGCCAAGCGACGCTGAACGCCAGCAGGATCAGCACAAATGATCCGACGACCGACATAACCCCAAGTGTCGGCACCAGTGGTGAATATCCCGACACCATCTTGGCATAGAGCCATTCCGGCAAGGTCGAATCCGCCCCGGTGGTGAACAGCGACAACGGAAAGTTTCCCCAGCTCAGCAAGAAAGCAAACAGCCCCGCTGACACGATCCCCGGCATCAATAGCGGCAATGTAATCTCGCGCAGGATCGTCCAGGTGCCCGCGCCCATATCGCGCGCGGCCTCTTCCAATGCGGGATCAAAACTATAGGCGCGGATGGCGACGATCAGCGTAGCAATCGGCGCGATCCAGACAAGATGGGCCACGATGGCGGTTTTCCATGTGGGGATGATCCCGACCGAGTTGAACCACATCAAGAGCGCCAGCCCCAGCACCGTCTGCGGAAAGAATATCGGCAGCAGGATCAGTTTCTGAAACAGGGTGCGATAGCGCCAGTGATAGCGGGCAAATGCCAGCGCGCCAAAAAACGCTACCACCATCGAAATGACCGTGACGATCACAGCGACTTTGAGTGATGTGAATAGCAGATCGCGTACCGTGTCACTGGCCAGCGCGTCGCCGTACCACTTGGCCGAATACCGTTTGATCGGAAAGCTCAGGTAACGCGCCTTGGAAACCGAAGCAAAGCCAACGGACACAAGCGGCAGGTAGAGAAAAGCAATCGTGAAAATGCCATAGGCATAAAGAGCGATCCGGGTGGAACGAGACGGGTTCATCAGCGTTTCCTTCCCATGATCGCATCAAGGTCAATCCGGTTGACGCCAAAGATCGCCAACCCGCCGATGATCACGATCAGGATGACGGACAGGGCCGCACCAAGGGGCCAGTTCTGCCCGAAAGTAAAGGCGGTTTCGATATCATCCGCGATCACGATCACCGCCTGCCCGCCCAGGATTTTGGATTCCGCCAGCGCACCCGCAGCCAGCACGAACGACAAGAGCGAACCCACCATGATACCGGGTGCTGCCAATGGCAGGTCGATCTGCCGCAGGATTTGCCAGCGGGTTGCGCCCAGGTCGGCGGCGGCCTGACGTGTGTCATCCGGCACCATCGAGATGCCCTGTGCCAGCGGGAAAAGCATGAACGGCAGGTAGACGTAGACCAGCCCGAAAATGATGATACCGGTGTTGTAGAGCGGACTGTCGTAACCGATGCCCGTCAATGCGCGGAAATGCCCTTCGAACAACCCGCCTTTCATCAGCGTCAGCACCCAGCCAAAGAGGCGGATGTTTTCCGATACGAACAGGCTCATCACCACGGCAATCGTCAGGATCAGAGAGAACCTGCCAAACACCTTGGCCATGCCATACGCCAGCGGCCAGCAGATCACAAAAAGGATCAGGGTCGAAATCAGCGCCATGCCCAATGACCACAAGAGCGACTTGTAATAACCCTGATCGAAGAACACGGAATAGGCCGAGAAATCTGGCAAATGGGCCAGGTCAAACACCTTTTGCGGCATGACAGAAAAGAGCGCGACGACCACCAGCGGCGCCAGAAAGCTGAGTGCCAGGATCGCGGCAAGCGGTAAAGATGACAAAAACCCAAGCTTGCGGTCAATCTTCTCCATCACGCCCCCCTGATCAGGTGAACGTGGTCGGCATCAAACCCAAGGACCACCTCGGCCCCTTCGGCACCATCAAACCGGTCCTCGCGCAGCTTTTCGATGGTCAGGGTCTGCCCGGCAGAGGCTTCGACCTCATATTGGATACGAGACCCAAGGGCATATTCCGCCCGCAATATGCCACGCACGATAAAATCGGAGGTGGCGGAACTGGTCAGAAACCGCACATATTCCGGCCGCACCATCAACGTGCCGGTCACGCCGTTATCCAGTGAAATTCCAAAGTCACTGGCATCGCCGTTAACATGGATTTCGATGCCCTTGCCGTGTAAACCACCCGTCGCCGTGCCCTCAATATCGAATAGATTCACCTCGCCCATGAACTCCGCCACAAAGCGGCTGATCGGGCGGCCATAAATTTCATCTGCAACAGAAATCTGTTCAAACCGGCCTTCTTTCATAATGGCGATCCGGTCGGACATCACCATCGCCTCTTCCAGCGAATGGGTAATATAGACAAAGGTCTTGCCGGTGCGCGCGTGCAGCGATTTCAACTCTTTTTCCAGAGTTTTGCGCAAGCGGTAATCGAGCGCCGACAAGGGTTCGTCAAAAAACAGGATCTCGGGATCAAAGGCCAGCGCACGGGCCAGCGCCACGCGTTGTTTCTCCCCGCCCGAGCATTGCGAAATGCGCTTGTCATAATAGCTTTGCGGCAGGCGCAGCAGGTCCAGCAGTTCCAATGCGCGTTCTTTTCGCACCGCCGGGGCCGTGCCCTTCAGCTTAAGCGGAAACTCGATATTCTGTCCCACGCTCATATGCGGAAAAAGCGCCAGCGACTGGAACACCATGCAGGTCGGACGCAGGTTGGCCGGGGTCTGGTCAATGCGGGCGTCGCGCAACCAGATTTCGCCGTCAGTCACTTCGTCCATGCCAACCAGCAGGCGGATCATCGTCGATTTTCCGCTGCCTGACGGGCCGACGATGGTAAAAAATTCACCCTCTTCGATATCAAGATCAACCCCGTGCAGGGCCGTAAAGGAGCCGAATTTTTTCACGACGTTTCGAAGCCGCAAAATGGGTTGCGATTGCATGAATTGATCCCGGACTAGGAAATTTCAGGGGGGTCACCGGGGCAAATCATATGCCCCGGTGTATCTAATGCGGTCAGGACCGGCGCGCCTCGGTATAAATCTCGATCAGCTTATCATAGGAGGTCACAACCTCGTAATCCAACGAGCGGTCCATCTCTTCCGCCAGGCTGTCCATCTGGATCGCATCCAGTTCCTCGGCGTCAAACAACGCCATGACGTCCGGGCTGCCCATTTGCGCGACCGGATTGTAGGTGCCTTCGGTAAAGGCCACCGCCTTCGAGATATCCGGGTCCTGAACAAATTCCAGGAAATCCTCGGCCAGGGTGCTGGGGTCCGGGTTGTTGACGGCCGAGGTCAGCTCGATCCAGACAACCCCGCCCTTACCGTCGACAGGCCCGGAATTGGGCGTAATGGCACGGACATTCGTTGCCCCATCATAGCGGGCTGGTGAGGCAGTATAGGTACCGCCGGTGAAATAGGCGTCAATCTCGCCGTTGATCAGCGCCGTGTTCATCGCAACCAGATCATCAGTCAGCAGTTTCGCGCCACCAAAGATCTGTTCGGCCACGGCCTTGAACTTGGCCTGATCGTCGCCCTCGACCGGGGCAAAGGGGTTCAGACCTGCTGTCAGGCACATGTGCATCACGTTCCAGTTGTCATAGGTCAGAACGCCGTAACGGTCCTTCATCGCCGGATCGAGGAACAGGTTCCAACCCTGATCTTCGGCCATCTCACGACTGATGACATCCGTATTCACAACAAAGCTGAACGGCCCATAGCGCTGCGGCATTCCGATCAATTCGCCATCGCTGGCAAATGAAAGCGGATAGGGTTTCGCAAACTCTGGCAGCATCTTTTCGAAATAGGGCATGAACCGATCTTTGTTCAGCGGCTTGATCAAACCTTCGGGATAAAGCTGGTCTCGCGCCCAGGGCTGGTTGACATTGATCAGATCCCAGACCGAGGTCTCGCCCGCGCGCAGTTTGTTGATCATATCCGGATCGGAAGTGCCGCTTTCGGCCCGTACCGTGGCACCAGCATTCGCCGACCGGAACGGCCCTAGAACCTCGTCCGAATTATATCCCTCCCAGCACAGAATGTTCATCTGATCGTTGCGGGCCGCGAATGCGGGCGACAACGGTCCACCGACGGCCAGACCAGCAACTGCTGCGGCACGGCCCGTGAATTGTCTTCTGGTAAGTGTCATGGTTTTTCCCTGTTGTTGGCCAATAAATTTCTTGAGTACGTTCAGCCTAGACAGCAAAGCGGGCTCCTGACTTGACACTAGATGTTTGAAATTTAACAGCAGCGCCCGCGTCACGGGCAGCGCCTACAACCCTAGGGGCCTGTGTTTTGCAGAAATTTGAACTTGGCGTATGCTTGTCCGTCTCAAACGCGAATCGGTCTAAGATGAACGCCAGCACCGGAATTTCCGAAATAACCGCCCCTGCCAAGGTGCTGTCTGCCGCCGCTGACGGCGCGGCCCGGTTGTTTGAAGAACAGGGCGGATGCCTCGATCGGATTTTCGGACATGCGGGGATCTCAGAGAAAGAACTTGATAGCCCGGTTGCGGAAATCAACCTGTCGCAATACTGCCAAATGTTCGAAACGGCGGCTCGGCAGACCCAGAATGACAATATCGGCCTGCAATTCGGTCGCACCTTCCAGCCCCGGCAACTTGGCATGCTTGGCTATTCGGCCATCAGTTCCCCGACGCTTGCCGCCGGTTTGCGCAACATGGAGGCGTTCTTCCCCGCGCATCAGGAACAGACCCGCTTTGGCCTCATTCAGGATGACGGCATCCTCTGGCTCAGCTATCGCATCGTCGATCCGCGCATCCGGAACCGCCGTCAGGATGCGGAACTGTCGCTTGGCATGTTCTGCAACGTATTCCGCAGCGCATTGGGCGAGGACTGGTCCCCGCTCGAGGTACGTTTTGAACATGCAAAGCCCGAACACGCCCATGAACACGAGGCCGCCTTTGGCGCGCCGGTGGTTTTCAACCGCCGCACCAATGCGATCGCTTTCCGCCGCAGTGACCTTGATGCCCGCATGCCTGGGCATGATCCCTATCTTTTCTCGATGGTCAAAGCCTTCTTGGAAAACCGCTGCAAGACCTCCGACGACCCGATGGATTTTGCCACGGTCGTGCGCAATGAAATCAAGATGCAATTGGGCAGCAGTATTCCAAGCCTCGGCGAAATTGCGACAATTCTTGGCATGCCAGGGCCGTCATTTCAAAAGCAACTGCGCAAATATGGGCTATCGTATAACGACATTCTTCGCGCCGCCCGGCACGAACTTGCACTGCACTACATGGACGATTCCGACATGCCCCTGACCGAAATCGCCTTTAACCTGGGTTATTCGGAACTCTCCGCTTTCTCCCGCGCTTTCCGCAACTGGACCGGTATGAGCCCCCAAAGATATCGTCGGGTTTCATGCGGTTGACCTGCCATTGCTTCAAGCGAAGTTGAGAGAAAATACGGCAAGAAATACGATCATCAACGCGATCAAAAGCTTATCTACCGGGCCGTTGCGACATACGAATTACTTTTCGGCTTTTCCAGTTCCAAAAAATCAAAAAAAGTCAGAAAATATACTCCATAAACGGCAACCGTTATGAGCGCATCAATGTCATGATGTTAGCATTTCCCAATAGATGCCTCAGCTTGCGCTAGCAGGATTGTGCATCCTCTAGTGACACATGTCGCTGATGGGAAACGCCCGTGGCTTCGAATTAAACTGTAATATTATATTACACTTTCGCAGGCGAAATCGCGTTATTTTATTGGGTAATAGTGTCTCATTCTGGACTCAGCCCTCCCCTGCCGCTAGGCTGCCTACCCTAACAATAGGACGAAACGACGCACCAGCCAATGTAGTTCCAGTGTTCAACTGGTTGCAATGCAGCATCCCAGATTGTGGTGCGTTTAATGTGTTTCTGGCGCTTCAAGAAAACGATGCAATTGGAAAAATGACATGGTTGATATTTTCTCTAAGAACGATGGCCCGCGTCGCGAAGACGTCGAAGCCAAAAGGCTCTTGCAGGGAAACATGGGCACAATTCACAAGCTTGCCGACCAAATCAGCAATGGCGAGTTTTCTCGGTCTCGTGCAGCCATGGCTAAGGCAAAGCAGGAACCCAAAGCTGAAGGGCTCAATATTCATATCCTGGGCGGTGCATCAAAGGCATCCGAGCCATCGCCCGTCGTTCGGGTCAGCATCGACGAAAGGGTGATGATCATGGATGCCAACTCCGGGAAACAGATGATTTTCCTGGGCCAGTTGCGGTTGAAAGATCGCGTAAAGTTTTTCGTTTTGGCGACAAAAGAAAATGGTTTTGTTTCGCCCCTCGACCCCGACATTCAAACCAAGCTGCAAGATCTAAACGGCATTGTGATTGAGAACGAGGCGATAAAGGAAAAATTCGCCACCGTGATCAGCGAGCGGCTTGGCCTATGAATGCACCGCACAACCGAACCGCCAGAGCGTCCGCCGGATAGATATCGCGCTAAGCTCTTGAAGGAAGAACATGCGAGCCAAGTATTTTACACCACACGCAAGCCAATCTTCAAACCCCAGACAACCGGAAGTGGCAGGGACCCAGCATGACACGATGAACGCCTGGGAAGCGTTTGTTGAAACTGGCACTGCAACCGAAAAAATCGAGAAAAGCGTCAGGCGGGAAATTCTGGATTCCTGGGCGCGATGCACGGACATGGGCATAAGCGCCCTTTCAGGGGCGACACCTCAAAAAGTCGGTGAGGATGGGGTTGAGGAGCTGAGGCGGAAAAACGCTTCCTTGTGTCAGGCCGCCCGCGCCGCTTTCGAACGGCTGGGACCGCATCTTTACGAATCCGGCGCAATCCTGATTTTGACGGACCGGACCGGAACGATCATCGACGCAATTGGCGATGCTCAAACTCTGGATACGGGGCGGGCCATTCAACTCGAGATCGGCGGCGTCTGGGATGAGCGGGTCATCGGCACCAACGGGATCGGTACAGCGTTGCGCACCGGAACACCGACATATGTTCACGCATCCGAGCATTATTGCCAAGGTATCAAATCCTGGACCTGTGCAGGGGTTCCGGTCTTTGACCCTCTGGACCGTCAGATTATCGGCGTGGTCGATCTGTCGGGGCCGCCCGACATATTCCGCCCTCATAACATGGCGCTTGTTGTGGCTGCCGCCCGGGAAATTGAAATCGCACTGGCCGAACAACAACGCGAAGAACGCACCATTCTGCTTGAGGCCTTCATCGACCTTCCCAAGGCGCACAACAGCAACGACGCGGTGGTCCTCCTGAATTCTTCGGGCCGGATCGTTTTCAGCAGAAATACGGAAAGGTCGCTGGAAAACGGAACCGGCGAGCTGCCAATCGGCAAGAAGCTTTTGTCTTGGAGTCCAAATATCACGGACGGGGACCTGATGGCCGCCTTGCCGCCCGCGCTTGCAACAACGGAAATCGATTTGCTCAAATTCGGCGGTGAAGTTCAGGGGGCGGCATTGATTTTGCCCGAATTGACATCGTCTCCATCGCGCCCCAGCCCGAAAGGCATCTCGGTAAAACCCAGATACGGTGTGGAGGAAGAAGAGTTCACCATTCTGGGCGATTGCCCGAAAATGCAGGAAGCGATCGAATTTGCACACCGCGCGGCAAAGGCAAACGTCACCGTGCTGGTCCAGGGTGAAACCGGGGTCGGCAAGGAATTGTTTGCGCGTCTGATCCACAGCTATCACACCGACAAGAAAACCCCTTATGTCACCGTGAACTGCGCGGCGATCTCCGGGGAATTGATTGGCGGGGAACTTTTCGGTCACGTGGCCGGTGCGTTCACCGGCGCGTTGCGCGAGGGCAAGCAGGGCAAGTTTGAACAGGCAAACGGTGGTGTCCTGTGCCTCGATGAAATCGGGGACATGCCGCCGGAATTACAGACATATCTGCTGCGTACGCTTGAACAGCGCGCAGTCTATCGGATCGGATGCTACAAACGCCGGCCGATAGATGTTCAGCTGGTGGCAATGACAAATCGGAATTTGCGTCAGGATATCGAAAACGGCCGTTTCCGACGCGATCTTTTCTATCGAATTGGCACAATCGTTATTAACGTGCCACCCCTGCGTGAGCGGGGGCGCGATATTGATCTTCTGGTAGATTATTTCAACGGCATGTTGTCCACGAAATTCGAACAGAAACCGCTTGAATTCGACAGCACGGCGATGGCGGCATTTCGCGCCTATCAATGGCCGGGCAACGTGCGAGAGTTGCGCAATATCGTTGAAAGACTTTGCCTGCTGCACAGCGGCGGGATCGTCACCGCAGATGACCTTCCCAATGAGGTGACCGAACCCGAAGGCAGTGATTTCTTATTCGGAAAGGCAACTGAATCATCATCCAGAAAAATGAACCTGAGCAGTATCGAATCCATCGCGATACAACGCGCCATTGACCAGGAGAATGGAAATCTGACGAGGGTGGCTTTGTCCTTAGGGGTCTCTCGACCGACATTGTATCGGAAAATCCGAGAATACGGCCTCGACCGGGGGAAATAGAAAAACGGCGGCAGAGTTTTCCGCCGCCGTTTCTTTGAACTGATTTGCCCGGGGAAGAGGAACGAACAAAAAGTTCAAATGTTTTTGCCTACGCGGTTCTTGCCTTGTGTGGCGTGATCCGCGCGGGAACTGCGCGAAACCTCAGATGGCAGGACATTCGCGCCATTAACGGGCCGGCCTTGCGACCCGTGCTGATGAGCAACTGATCAGGGAACAATCACCCCGCGACCGGTGAAACGACGGTTTTTGAAGTCATCAATAGCCTGATTGATGTTGTCCAACGAATACTCGGTCTGGTGCATCTTCACCAAACCATCCGCGTTCAACTCCATCAACTCGACCAGTTCCGTATAGTCCCCGACAAGGCTGCCCCCGATCTTTATTTCGTTGACGACCAACTCGACGGTAGGAACCTCGATCGTGCCGCCATATCCGACGACAATCAGCTCGCCCCCCTGTCGCAACAGCTTCCAGCAGATGTTTTCAACGCCCAACTCTCCGACAAAGTCGATCACGACATGGCTTCCACCGCCGGTGGCGTCCATAACCTCCTCGATCAGGTCCGGCCCACCATCCAGCACGATATCCGCGCCAAGATCCTTGGCCAATGCCTGCGCTCCAGGCTCGCGATCCACGGCGATGACCCGTGCGCCGCACAGGTTTTTCAGGCATTGTATGGCAATGTGGCCCAGTCCGCCGACCCCAAGCACGGTGACATAGGCACCGGGATACACCAATCCGGCGGCGCGCTTGGCCGCGCGATAGGCCGTGATGCCCGCATCCGCCATTGGTGCCACTTCCAGCGGGGTCACATTGGTGTTCAGTTTGATCAGCGAACTTTCGTTGGTGATGAAATACTCGGCAAATCCACCATCCAGGCCAAGACCCGGAAACAGGCCGTGGTCACAATACATGTCGTGACCATAGCGGCAGTTCAGGCAAATTCCACAGCTGCGATGCGGGTGGCAAATCACCGCGTCACCGGGCTTGACGGACGTGACATTGCTGCCGACATCCTCAACCCAGCCTGCGTTTTCGTGCCCCATGACATAAGGTAGCAAGCTGCCTTCAACATCCATGATGTTCTGCCAGACACCCTCGATGATGTGTAGGTCCGTGCGGCACAGGCCCGCTGCTCCCACTTTCACGATCACTTCGTCGGGTGAATTGACTGTCGGGGGCTTCACATCCTCGATCTTCAACTCAACATTCATGGCCGGATCGTATTCGTATAACCGTGCGGCTTTCATGTTTGGTTCCTTCTTTTAGTCTTGTAGCCACCCCGCTATCCTGCGGGGCCGGATTGCAATTTATGGACGTCCCAGCAATTCGGCACCGCCGCCCAGGGCGGGCCCTTCGGTCGGGTCTGCTTCGCCTTCTGACAAATCGCCAACCAGGGTTTCCGTCGTGAGGATAAGCGTGGCCACGGACGTGGCATTGACCAGCGCGCTGGCCGTCACGCGAACCGGGTCGATGATGCCAGCGTCGAACATGTCCCGAAACTCGCCGCTGGACGCGTCGAACCCGTGACCGTTCTGTGCCGATGCCACCGACGCAATGACCGCTGTGGGATCCGCCCCGGCATTGGACGCAATCCGCTCTACGGGCTGCGTCAGGACGGACCGGACAAGCTCCACACCTTTGCAGACATCGCCTTCGTTGGTCGAAACGATGTCGTCCAGGATCACGCCGATCTGTGCCAGCGCCGTACCGCCACCGGCAACGACACCGTCCTCGGCTGCGGCCCGAACCGCGCACAAGGAATCCTCGATCAGTTGGATCTTGCGCTTCTGTTCGACCGGGGTGAATCCGCCGGCATAGATGACGGCTGTGCCACCAGACAGTTTCGACACACGTTCCCGCAGTTTGTCCTGTTCGATATTGGGTGGCGCGGCGTCATGCTGACGCTGCACCTGAGCACGGCGCGCCCGGATCGCAGCAGGATCACCTTCACCCTTGAGGACGCTGGTCAAAGAAGAGCTGACCTTGACCTTCTGCGCGCCCCCAAGCTGGGACAGGGTCACGTTCTCGATCTTCTTGCCGAGATCCCGCGCAAGCACTTCACCACCGGTCAAGATCGCCAGGTCGTCCATCATCGCCGCGCGCCAATGGCCGTATTCGGGCGGGTGCACAATCAGGTACTTGCCAGCCCCCCCTTCATCCATGAGAGAAATCACGACTTCAGGCGCGATCTCCTCGGCAACGATCAGCAATGGACGGTTCTGCTGATCGGCAATGGCGCGCACGTTCTTGAGGATATCGGGATGCAGGATCTTGTGATCCGTCATCAGGATAAGTGGGTTGTCCAGGACCGCTTCCATGTTGTCCTGATCGGTCACCATGTGATGCGATATGTACCCCCGATCAAAGGACATGCCCTCGACCACTTCAAGCGAGGTATCAATCGTGACCGCGAAATCGGCGCTGATGACACCCTCTTTTCCGACGCGCCTGAAAGCCTCAGCGACAAGAGATCCCAAATCGGGATCCGTGGCTGAAACCCGCGCGACGGCCTCAAGGTAAGCGGGGTTGTCATCGCAAGAGCGCGACGTTTCATCCAGCCCTTCGATAATCTTCTCAACCGCAAGCTCGATCCCCTTGCACAAATCGACCGGCCTGACCCCCTGCGCGGTGATTTCCACACCTTTCTGGATCAGCGCATTGGCCAGTACGATCGCTGTCGTCGTCCCGTCGCCTGCAACCTCATTTGTCTGCATGGACACCTCGCGCACAACCTGCGCGCCCATGTTTTCAAACCGGTCCGGCAACTCGATCTCAGAGGCGATGGTCACGCCATCACGGGTCACCAACGGCGTTCCAACCGGGCGGTCGATCATCGCGTTAAGGCCCTTGGGGCCAAGCGTTGGTTCCACCGCAGCAGCCAGTTTGGAAACCCCTTTCGCAAGTGCGCGTCGGGCGGTTCCGTTATGTATCAGTAGTTTAGCCATAATATCTCCCTGCCGCTGGTCTTTTGCCGACGGCTTGATCTGGTGTTGTCAGGTTTCGTTCGTGCCGGGTTGGTAGCCGTCTCTGAGCGGGACGCGGTTCTGGATGAAGTCGATCAGGGTTGGACCGTCATCACTAATCTGGGCTTCCTTGTATCTGGATGCCTGAAGCCCCCGGCACAGCGCGCCATTGAATTCCATGTTGATCCGCACACCGCGAAGCTTGGCCAGGTATGCCTTCAACCCCTCAGCGCTCAGTCTTTCGCCACTCCAGCTCACGAATGCCGGATCACCGGGCTTTTCAGCCAAAGCTTGCGACAAGAGCAGCGACCTGTAGCGCGGCTTCTGTTTCGCCTCTTCCCCGGTTTCGAATGGAATTGCGTCGAAAGCACCAAGCGTCATGTCAACGATTTGCGCACATGAATATCCGCGTTCCTCCAGTGCAAGCAGCACTGTTTCCTGACGGCGCATAAACGCTTTTTCCTGAAATTTGGCGCGTACGGCATTCAGGTCACCGCCTTCGCAATACTCGGCAAAAACATCGTTGAAATTCCTGCCGCCGTTGACACCGGCATTCACGCGATCCGCAAAGCAATGGTCATGCAGGGTAACCTTGACGTTGTGAACCCATTTCATCTTGCTGACTTCGCACCGAAGGTCGAACGCCATGAGGAACGCGAAATTCGGAGAGCACCAATAGGTGGGAAGCCGAAACTCGACTTCCACCGTTTTCATATCCAGACTGACCTCGACCCGCTCGATGAAACCCATGTCCGTCACGGGTTCATCAAGCTCAGGGTCGGTCACCTGATCAAGACAGCTCCAGACCTCAAGCTCTAGTTCGTCTCTTTGCATTTCCAACAGCATCAGACTATTCCGCTGCCATCTGGACTGGCGAGGCGCTAAGCTGCTTTTTCTTTGCCTCTACGTCGATGTTGTAGAGTTTCGCCGCGTTCAGCCCGAGGATCTTTTCCTTGACCTCATCGGTCAGCTGGATACCACCGCGTTCCGCGGAAATGTCTTCAGGGATCTGGTATTCCCAGAATTGCTCGACAAGCCATTGCGGCGTCCAAATCGCATAATCCGACCCAAACAGCAGCTTGTCCTCGCCAACCCACCACAGCAATTCGGCCATAACCTCGCCGAAATACCGCGGACGCGAGAAGATGAACGGCATGGCAACGGCCAGCCCGCCATAGACATTGGTTTCCTGCGTGGCGATCCAGCAGAAATCGTCCAGCCGGGGCAACCCGCAATGCTCGATGATCCAGTTGAGGTTCTGGAAATCGGTCGCCGCGTGGTCGACATCGTGAACATCGAACGCATCCTTGCTGAGCGGGATGATCGTGGGGCCCTTGTGGACGTGGATATTCTTGATGCCCAGCTTCTCGCACAGCTCGAAACATTTATAGGCCGCAGGATCGTTGAGGCTCCAACCCTTGCTTTCACCATTCCATTCGGCGGTGTACATTTTGACACCCTGAATATCGAAATTTTCTTTCATGTAGTGGATGTATTCGAGCGCTTTCTCGCCATCGCGTGGATCGAATGATCCGTTGACGATGAAGCGTTCAGGGTGGCGCTCGGCCATCGAACTGCTGCGTTCGATGCTGGAAAATCCGGCCTTGTAGAAATCCCGCAGATAGGTCGACTGGATGATTGCCACATCATCTGGGCCGTCGACAAAGAGATCACGATAGACATCATCAACGGAGTATTTTTCAAAACGGCCCTTTTCCCAAAGCTGCTCGGGCGGGCTTAGGTTGGTGTGATAGGCATAGAAGCAATCAATGAACTGCTTGCCGTGTATGTTGCTTTGGTTCTCCGGGCTGCCATCCCAGAAATGGGTGTGGCCGTCGACGATAAAGACTTCCTTGCCTTCCTTGGTTACAAACATCTGATCCTCCTTGGGTATTCCGCATTGCTTTGTTTTTGATAGAGAGGCGTGCAAACCCGGACCGCAGCCCGGGCTTGCCTGGTCATCGGCTATTCGATGTATTCAAAAACATCGTCCATGTTGCCGAACAGGACGACAGTGTTGTCATCGACACGAACCATCCGGCCGTAATGGGTTGACGTGTTCACCTCGAAGGTTTCCGCCGTCATTTCACGGCCCAGGAACTCGCTGATTTCATCCATTTTGAAGACCAGCTTTCCTTCACCATCGACCCGGATTGTCGCCGGGTTGTGGGTGATGGTCACGTTGGGGTCTTCGTTCATGAATTCGGCAATAGCGCGCGCTTCCACCGAGTCGTTCATGGTCACGCCGCACTGGTGCGAAATGGTCTGCTTGAAATCAATATCCTTCATGGATTTGAAGATGTTATCTTTGGTCGCGTCGCGTGCTACATTCGACATTTGCTAAACTCCTAGCTAATTAACGGCTCAGGCCGAGTTCGTTGAGAATCTGGCCGACACGCTCGTTCGAGACGGCTTTCACATCTTCGAAAGAAACCGGCTTGGAATGCGGCTGTGACCAGATCGGCTGCAGCGCCTGAGCGGCCTTGTTCGCCAATGCGCTATGCTTCTGAACCCAGGACTGGAACAGGGCCTTGTTGTGGGCGCCATGCTCTTCGTCATTCGCAAGCAGGAACATCAGGTCAATCGCGTTTGCCAGATTGCGCTCATAGTCGGCTTCGGCGGCCGAAATGACCGGCGGCGTGATGAAGTCGTTATTTGCCGCTGCGGCCTGCATGAAAAAGCCGGACCGGACAAGTTCACCCACCAGCGGCTCAAAGATGATATTGATCGCGAAATATTGCTCAAGGTAGTCTTCCGACCCCATGATGGTCTCGATCGCTTCGCGGCACGGTTGCCAGATCGGATCTTCCATCCAGGCCTTCTTGCCCAGCGTGTCATCCCAGCCTTCGATGTCCATGCCGATTTCCGCCAGATAAAGTGTAATGTCCTGGCACAGGCGCATCTTGTAGGAAGAGTTGGTCAGCGTGGCGTTGTTGATCATCTGAGTGTAGCCATAGCGCTGCGCCTGCATCAGCGATGTGCCCAGACCGAATTCAGCGTGTTTCCATGCGCCCAGATGGGTTTGCAGAATGCGGTTCCAGACCTTGTCGAACGCGTTGGGGGCGCCGGCCTTGCGGGCGTTGTCGACCACCGACTTGACCATCGAGCAGATCTTGGACTGACGCTGGTAATGCGTCCGCTCCCATTCCTGGTCGGGCGCGCGAAAGGCGTGCCAGTTCGAGCTAAGCGCCGCCGTGTTGTCCTTCTGATACGCACCGCCGCCCTTGCCGCCTTCGAACTCGATGATCCAGTTCTGGATCAGGTAGCGTTCGGGATCGGGCTGCACATCGACGGTAACGTCTTCGTAATGCGTCGCGCGTTTGCCCCGCGGTTCGAAATAGTTGTATTTGCGACTGGTGGATCCAACAAACGTTGCGGCACCTGCGGCACCTGATCCGACGGAACTTGATGTAGCTACCATTGTAGCCTCCCTTGATAGTTTTCATTCACATGACTAGCGATCAGCCCAGCATCAGTGGGCCGATGAACCGGAAGTCGGTGTGAATTTGTCGTAGAAAATGCGGTCTGACTCGAAGTCGTTCATGAACAACACAGGCGTCAGCGCGTCGATCATCGGGGGCGGACCGCAGGCATAGATGTCGCCCTCGCCGTCCACGTCCAGATCCTTGAGGCGGCGATCAACGCATTCATGAACAAACCCGCGCTCGCCGTGCCATGCGTCATCGTCATTGGCGTGACTCAACACCGGGATGAATTCGAGGCCCGGATGGGCGTCGGTCAGCGCGGCGATCTCGTCAAGCTTGAACAGATCGTCCTGCGTGCGTGCGCCATAGAAAAAGTAAATCGGGCGATCTTCACCACTGCTGATCTGGTCATGCAGAATGGACCATACCGGTGACATTCCCGACCCCGCTCCAACAAGGATTACGGGTCCGTCTCTTTCTTCCCGTCGGAAGCACATCCCGTAGGGTCCGCTGATTTTGACGGTTGCGCCTTTTTTGATTCCGCCCGCGTCGAGTTCGTTTGAGAACTTTCCGTCCGGGTATTTTTTGATGATGAACGAGAGTTTTTGGGCTTCGCTCGGCGGATTTGCCATGGAGAACGAGCGTGTAATCTCCTCCCCTTTTTCGGTGGTAACCGTGATGTCGACATATTGCCCCGCCCAAAATTTGAGCGGTGTATCAATTTCAATTTCCACACCGCGAATGTCGTGGGTCAGCTTTTGGAAATCGACAATTCGGCCATCGAATTCTTTGACCGGAATGGATTTCGACAAAACCTCCTCGTCGTAATTCAGGAGTTCGATTTCGACGTCGCTATAGGCCAGCGTTCTGCACATCAGTACGTGGCCGCATTCCTTTTCAAAATCATTGAGAGCGAAAGTTGAATATTTCAACATTTCGGTCTCGCCATCCAGCTGAACGCATTTGCAGGCCGAACACTGGCCTTCCTTGCATCCATGCGGCAGAGCTATACCCTGGCGGAATGCGGCGTCCAGAATGGTTTCATTCTCCTCGACCTCAATTTCCACGCCAACCGGTTCAAAACGAACCTTGTATACTTCGACCATCAATCGTTTCTCCTGTGGCTCGAAATCGCTCCCGGATTTCGAACATTGCTGGGTGCAAGGGCCCCTGAAGGCCCTTGCAGTAGGTTGGTTTAGTTGCACGGTGAGATGGTGAAGCCAGCCCGGTACTCGGCCAGGTGCGCTTCACGGTCAGCCTCGGACATGCCACGCAATGCGTTGAGCGGCGAACCAAGGGTATGACCGCGGACATGATCCAGCGTCCACATATCCTTGTCGTCGAAACGCAGATGCGGCTGCGGCACGAGCGTCTTGCCGTCTTCACGGACAAAGTTGAGGTCTGTGATGGCATCCGCCAGATCCCAGCCGTCGTAAACGGTTTCCCACTCACGCTTGCCCGAGAACTTGCCCATGGCAGGCGTCGGCCGGCCCTGATACTCGTCCGCAAAGGCCTCAACCGCTGTCCAGCGATCCAGCTCGTGCGCGAAGGTGTGCAGTTGCCCGTCGATTTCATCGACAACCATATCCTCGCGGATAAGGCACGGCACCAGGCACGACCAGCAGCGATGTGGATAGACGTAGCCAACCTCTTCGTTGAACGTGATGATCTTCTGACCCGGAACGCTCAGTTTGGCATACCATTTCCAGAAGTCACCGAACTCCGCGTACCAGCCTGGATATTTGTGCTCGAACCATTCGAAGTCTTTCTCGGTCTGAGCTTCGATCCGCCAGAAGTTCACCGGCCAGCCGACCGCGAAGAACTGGGCAACCTTGTGCACATAGTTCTTCTCGGTGATCCGCTTCCAGGCTTCCTGTACATCGTCGTGATGCACTTTCACGCCGTATTTTTCGAGCGGCAGCATGTAGGTCCGGTAGTAGTCTTCAAAGATCCAGCGATGCCACATTTCCGCGTAGGATTCCTTTTCCTTGTCGCGGTTGGTGGTGCCGTATTCGATGAAGGTACCGATCGCCGCATCGACGATGGCGTGGTTCTGCCAGAAGGCATAGCGCAGGTCGCGCTCCAGCAATTGATGGTTTTCCGGCTCTTTCAACGCCGCCATCAGAAGCGAATGACCGTTACCGATATGCCGGCTTTCGTCCGACTGAACCGACAGGAACACGGTCGGCAGGGCATAGTCGCCATTCCGGGCCGCTTCCGAGGGCATCGCCACGAACAGAGTATTGGTGAACGCGGTTTCCGCAACAACGGTCAGGTACATGCAGGCGGCGGTCATTGTGTCGCCGGTGATGAAACCTTCGCCGAACTGACGGCCGATCGTGGTTGCGTAACACTTGCCAAAGGCTTCTTCGGTGATGTCGAAACCCGCCGGGTCGATGTAGTTTTCCATGTACCACTTCTTCAGGTTCATCTGAATTGTGGAGTGACGGAATTCATCGACCATCTGCATGGTGAAACCGGTACGAAGGTCCTCGCCCGGTGCCAGACGGGCCACCATGGCCATCGAACGCGCGGCCGAAATTTCGGGGAACGGAATGATCGCCAGGAACAGCTTCATCCATTCGATCCAACGTGGTTCCACATTGCGGAACATGTCGCCCCGAAGTGCCGCATCCAGCGCGCCGTAAACCCGGTTGTCCTTTTCTTCCTCCATCGGGAAATAGGACCGAAGAACCTGTTTCATCGGATCGCGTGGTGCCTTGGTGATTTTGTAGTCCGTCGGAAAAGTATTGGCTTCTTGGACGTAGGTTGGGTTCCAACCTAAGTCGGAGATTTTCTTGGTGGCTTCACCCACCGAAATTCCCCGCTGGGAAGTGATCTTGTTTAGCGTTATCGCCATGCCATGAGCCTCCTTTAGCTCTGACCGATCAAACGGTCTTTTGATGGCAGCACTCGCTGCCGGTTTGAGACCGGAGCGCCTGACCAACACATCGAAATGCGCGGTCAGGTGGGCCGGTCGACTGGATCACGGCAAAGGTTGGGGGGATTTGATGACCAGTTCAGCCTTCCAAGGCAGTCAATTCAGGCTCCTCGGAAGCAAAACTTTATCTGGTCCATCCCTGTTCCTTCGTTCTTGGTGGTTCCCGATTTCGTGGGAACGCGGCGTTATGCAAAGATGGATGCAAGTGCCGTGCCAGATCGGGCCGGCAGCGGGAAAAATCGAAGGAGGTAACAGCGTTTTTCGGCGTAGTTGATTGTTTTTGCTGCGTTAATTGTTATTAATTTTTTTGCCTGTTTCAGTCGCCTGCAAAAAGGCGTTGCGGGGACAAACCGGCGCGGGTGTTTCACAACTTTACGAAGTTTACAGTCCGGTGCCGCCTTTACGATACATGATACACACGCGCAGGCCCGTCAGATGCATGTGTCAGACGCGTGTGCCAGGCTCGTGTGTCTGTCGCATTGCTGACTTCGTGTTTCTGACCGCATGACGTATCCGGTGCCCGCCACCCGGCAATAGCAGGATCGGATTTTCAAAAGAGGCATCGCCAGCGATGCAGCATCAAATCCCCGACGTGCCGTCAGTTTGAAAGCGTCCTGAACCGCGTGATCAATGTTGTTTCCCGTCCCAAAGTGATTCTCGCAGATTGCGGGCCGCAAAAACCGGCGCGAACCGCGATTGTAAATCTTTGAAACCTTCAGGTTTACACCGTGTAACAAAGCGTGACTCTTTGATCGTTCAGGCCTTGAAAAACTGCGATTCCACCCAGGAAATCAAGGCGATTAATCTTTGTTAACAACCTTTCAAATGGTATTTTCGATGATGTTTTTCGATCACGGAAATAGCCGTCAGCACGGCGATACGTGATCGCTCAAATGGGGTGGTAGTGGGGTTGATCAACCCTCCGGCGAATGTGCCGCGCGCGGCGGTTCGAAACCCGCCCTCAGAAGGTGGAGGCAAGAAATTACCGTTTTAACAAAACCCGGGCTTTGCCACCGAATTTCAATTTGGACGATCGGTTTTCGCCGCGTGTGGAAGCTGGTCCCAGATTGCTTCGATATTGCTGCACATCTGGCCGTGGACCTTTTGCAATATCTTCTCTCTGACGTCTTCCTGGACAAGCGCAAGAGCTTCCTGGGCTTTGACATAATTCGTTGGGCTGGGCGCGTCGGCTGCCATCCTTGCGGCCTTGGCAAGCGCGCTATCGGGCCCGGTGATTTCGGTGCTGGCCAAACTCAGCTCGTTAAAAAAACGATCCGTCGCGTTCTTTTTCATGGTGGAAATTCTCCGATGCCTTCGATGCCTTCGATGCCGGGGTCGATTTCCAGATCAGTAGAGGAATAGCAAATGACCGGTCAATGCGAAGATATCACAAAACTGTTCGAGAAAAGGATGGCGCTGGTTTGTCTGCTGTCACGCGCGAATGCCGAACATCTGAGAATTCTGCAACTCAATAGCGGGTTCGACATTCTCTTGATGAAGAACTCGGACTCAACCGACGTCGCTGACCGCCAAAACAAGGCAGAACAAGACCTTGGTGCCACTCAGGCATGCATTGACGCGCTCGAAAAAGACGTTGCAGCGATTGATGCGAAAATCGCTGCGGCCACGAATTTGGAGGATAGATAATGGTAGAAAACAGCTCCTCGGGACTGTCACTATTCGATTTACTGGCCAGAAACTGGCGACTGGACGACGCCGTCGTTCAGACCGCGTTCAATCACGACGAAACCGGCGCGGTCTTCAGGGTTGCATCTGGCAAGCTGGCCCTTGCATCAACAAAAGACGCCGAAAGCCCGAAAATCCGAACCCGCATGGAGTTGGAAACGGGCAGGACAACGATCCGCCCCCGCGAAAACCCTGTTGCACCTCTGAAAACGCCGGACCTTTCGGTCCGCAAAGACCTGCCGGTGATACGTTTCGGCCCACAGGGATTTGCCGCGATAGACAAAAACTGCGCCCTTCAGCACGTTACCGCCGGCGGTCAAATCGTTGCGAAGAAAACTGATATTACCCAGCAGGTTACATCCCTTTGCAGCACAGTTACCGGCGACATGATTGCGATTGCACAACGGGACGAGATTACGCTGATCCCGGTTGATGACTGGTCGTCCCCGGTCAAGATCCACCTCGATCACGAGGTTACATGCCAGGCGTTTTCGCAAGATGGCAGAACACTGGCCGCCTGGGGCGCGTCCACACTCAGCCTGATCAGCCTGCGCGACCTCGACGCAACGCCCAGGTCCATCGACTGCGCGGGCGGCGTGACCGAGATCAGTTGGCAGAAATCCGGTGCGCATCTGGCCTGCGCCTGTTCAGACGAAAGTCTCTGCATCGTCGATGTTCACGGCGGCACATCGCAGCGGGTGGAGGGGTTTCCAAGCCCGGTGCGCAACGCGGCGTTCAGCGAAAACGGGAATGCGCTGGTGGCGTCCGGCGCATTTCGCCTTGTCGGATGGGACGCCCGAGACCTGCCGCAGGATGACGCGCCCGGCACGCCGCTCACGACCGGCAAACCCGGTTTTGTCGTTCTCAATGTCATTGCGGCGCACCCAAAACGCAACATTGTCGCGACCGGCTATGCCAGTGGCCTGGTGACGCTGGCCAGTGTCGGAACGCCACAGGACATGATGCTGCACCAGGAACGCGACACCGAGGTCAGCAGTCTTTACTGGTCAAAAACCGGTGAGCATCTGGCAATCGGTTTCACCTCCGGTGAGGCCGCGATGGTCACCTTTCCCTCGCAAATGTTCAAATAACTCCACTCATTCACAAAAGGAAACGCGATATGGCAGACAAGCTTTCACCCGAAGAGCAAAGCAAAGACAAGTTTTTCGGAGAATTGTCCCGGTTATCCGAGGAAATGATCGAAGAGCACGGCAAGGATTTTGCCATGGGCGCATTGGTGATGGCCGCCCAGTGGATCGCCAAAAACCAGCTCGGACCGCAGGAAGAGATCAAGCACTAAGATAAGATCGGGCTAAACCGTAACCTCTTCTGTGTCATCGACATCGAGTGTCCAGATCATCTGGGCCATCGCGATTTCGGAAATCAAAGGGGTGAGTTTGGCCAGCCCGCCAGCCGCCCCTGATTGATCTAGCTTGGAAACCGCGGCCAGGTCTTCCCCAAATTCTGTTCTGAGGCCATGAGAATACGCACACATCTCCTGCAACCGAAGTGTCACGAAATAAAGGCAGTCGCCGGTCTTGCTGAACTGGCCCGATGCCGCCCCCGGCCCATCCGTGCGGACCGGTCGAAAAGACGTGTGCACCGCAGTGCCCAGGATCGCGCCAACCCGCCTGCGCCAGGCCGCGTATTCACCGCTCTGATCGAATTCCAACCCGGCCCGGTAAAGCTGCTCGCTCACCGCCTTGAATGCGCGTCCGCCTGCAATGTGACGGCGCCAGAACTCGGTTGCTTCATCGGTGGTGGCGCATTCCACAAAGCGTCTGGCCAATTTCGGACGGGCAACAAAGGCCAGCGCCATATCCACATCTTCCGAGATCGAACGCGCAATTTGCATGGAGGGGGTCGGCAAATCTGTCAGAAACAAAACCCGGATCGCGTCCAGCTGTTCGATCATCCGAAATGTCAGCGCGTGCAGCGATTCCCATTGCTGAACACTCAGCCCGGTCTGTTCCGTTCGCACCGCATGACCGGCCGAGGCATGCAATGCCGCCACCCAGATGATCGCCTGATCGAACATGAAAAAATTGTCGATGGGCCGGCTGTCTGCGCCGATGTTCCATTCTTCCGCATTGCGAAAACCACGCAGGCGCACGATTGTGTCCTGCCAAACTCTGTCCAGATCCAGACCGCGCGCAGACCACATCTGACGGGTATGCGCCAGAAGCTGTGGCGAAACGCCCGGGTAGTTTCGCTCGAAAGACACAGACGCGGAAGGGTTGGGATTGGGTGTCATGACAGGGAAGAGTTTCCCTTACTGCACTCGGTCGATCAACGACAATCCGCAGAACCGTGCCGGAATCGGCAGCCTGTTCCGTCAGTTGCCGCCAACTGTGACCTTATCACTGCATTTCCAGGCCCGAGGTGACCATGGGATTCCGCCTCACACCTGCTGCCCGTCAGACGGGGGTGCTGAACCAATCCATGGTTCAAGCCTTCAATGTCATGCGCATGGACAAGGTCGAGTTGATCGAACACCTCGCGAACGCGATCGAGGAAAACCCGTTTTTGGAGGCTGACCGGCCGGCTTTGGATTTGCCGGTCAACCGGTCGGCCCATAGTGCCGGATACACTCCTGAAGACATCAGCAGCCGCCCGAACGGCCTCTACCGCCACATCGCCGACCAACTGCCGCTGATCTTGGAACAGGAACATGAATACCGAATAGCGCAGGCCTTTTTACTGGAGCTTGAGCCGAGCGGTTGGCTCGGGCTCTCGCTTGAGGAAATAGCCCGAAAATTTGGGTTTTCCGTCACAGAAGGCCTGCCCGTTCTGAAACGTCTTCAGACAATTGATCCAGCGGGTTTGTTCGCACAAGACCTCAAGGATTGTCTGCGCCTGCAGGCGTTGGATCGCGATCAGTTGGACGACGTTATGGAAATCCTGATTTCCCATTTGGATGAACTGCTGCATTGCGATGTGGCAACGCTGGCCAACCGGTTGAAGATCAACCCCGCTGACGTGGCACAGCGCCTGTTTCAGATCAGAAGAATGAACCCCAAACCCGGTTCCTGTTTTGAATATGACGAGACATTGCTGCGTCAAAGCGATGTCATTCTTCGTGTTGAAGACAAGGATCTGGTAGTTGAACTCACTAATTCCAGTTTTCCGACAGTTCGTCTGGCGCGGGCAATGGATACGGGCGGCCAGCGCTCATCCGATCGGCAAAAACACCTCAACGAGTTGATCCGTCATGCGAAATCGCTGAAATCTTCTTTGGAATATCGAAATTCGACAACATCCGCAGTCGTCGCGGCAATATTTGCCCGTCAGCGGGATTTCCTGATCCATGGTTACGCGGCGCTTCGCCCGATGAGCATGGCCGAAATTGCGTTGGATGTCGGGATCAGCGACGCCACGGTCAGCCGGGTTCTCACCGGGCTGACGGTCCAGTGCCCGCAGGGAAACATCGCCGCAAGATCCTTGTTCTGCGAACCGGTTTCCTATTGCAAACAACCGACAACCCGGCACACAGCGTTCGAGATGATCAAGCAACTGATCGCGACAGAAGACAAGTTATCACCGCTCAAGGACCAAGAGATCGCCGGTGAACTGCAAAAGCTCGGCCTTGCGATTTCTAGGCGAACGGTTGCGAAATACAGAAACCACCTGGGGGTTTCCTCGCCGGTGGTGCGCCGGAAAAACGCTGAGCTTATGGCCCTTTCTGGATGGTCCCAAACGCCCAATTCGACCACAACAACCGAAAAGCAAGATAATGCCTGCTAGACGCACAGACATCCTTTCCGCGAAGGCAACACTGCGGCCATTTTCCAACGATGACGCTGACGAGGTGTTCGACGCCCTTCAGGACCGCCGCCTGGCGCGCTGGTTGGTCGCTTTGCCAGTTCCGGTCGACCCGGCAAGTGGCAAAGATTACCTGCGGTTTCTTCAAGATCCAGAAATCCACGCGCGCACTTTGCGTGTCGATCGCAAATTTGCGGGTTTGGTCAGCCTGGGATCGGAACTCACGTTCTGGATCAGGACAGGCTTTCATCGGAAGGGGCTGGGCACATGGGCTGTACAGGAGTTTCTTGACCAGTTGCCTACCGACATCACCAAGGTAGTCGCGTGCTGCATGCTGGAAAATGCCGCCGCGACCGGCCTTTTAACCAAGCTTGGCTTTTTCCAGCTTGGATCGTCTTTCAAACGGTTTTCCTTTGCCCATGGGCACGCGGTCATGTTCATGCGCTTCGAGCTTTCCCTGTTGTCCACGACGAACCGCGCAAACTGACCATCAACCGGTCATCGCAGATTGCCATTTCGAACAATTTAAGTGCGCGGCAAGATCGAGGCTAAAACGTGCAAAATCATGCTGGGCCAAATCGCCAATCACATGAAAGAAATTGATCAATCAATTAGTGCGTTAGGGAGCAGCATTTTTTCGCGGTGCCACCAACAACAACCGCACGGTCTGTTAAACCCGCCAAACACCGATTTCGACACCGACGTAATACCGACAAAATACCGACGTTATACCGACATGGGTTTTTCAGTGTTTTCAGCGCATTAACCCGATTCTCCCGCCTCGGGCGCATCGGCGGGATATTTCGGCGATCCGGATTGCACCCCACGGCGCCGCCATTCACTGCATTTCGTTTTCTTTTGCATCGGGGGTTCTGGGGGATACCGTCATCGGATAGGGTCAGGACGGGAACGGTGTAGCTGGCGCCATGTCCCAACCTTTCGCCCATTGCCACACAGGACCGCCCAGATGAGTACCGCCGACATCCTTGCCCGCCTGATCGCGTTTGACACGGTCAGCCGCAACCCGAACATCGACCTGATGACCTATGTGACGGGGCTCTTGTCCGAGGTGGGTGTAGAGGCGACGCTGATCCCGAATGCGCAGGGCACCAAGGCCAATCTTCTGGCCACGATCGGCCCCAAAGATGGCGGTGGTGTCATGCTGTCGGGACATACCGATGTGGTCCCCGTCGAGGGGCAGGATTGGACCAGACCCGCCTTTGAACTGACCACAGATCAGGGCCGGTATTACGGGCGCGGGACGACCGATATGAAGGGCTTTGTTGCCTGCGCGCTGGCCGTCGGGATGAAAGCCGCGAAACGCGAATTGAAATCTCCGCTGCATCTGGCGTTTTCCTATGATGAAGAGATCGGATGCCAGGGTGTGCGCTCAATGATCGACCTGCTGCAAGACGCCCCGGTGCGGCCCGCGATGTGCATCGTCGGCGAACCCACCAGCCTCAGCGTGGCCACCGGTCACAAGGGCAAGGTCGCTCTGAAGGCAAAGTGCACCGGGCGTGAAGGCCATTCGGCCCTGGCACCCATGGCACTGAATGCGCTGCATCTTGGGTGCGATCTGGTGCAGGTTTTGCGCGACATACAGGCCGAACTGCAGGAAACCGGCGCACAGGATGGCGATTATGACGTGCCCTACACCACGGTGCACGCGGCCCGGATGGCAGGGGGTGTGGCACTTAACATCGTGCCCAATCTTTGCGAAGTGGATTTCGAAATCAGGAACGTGGCGCAGGACGATCCGCAGGCCATTCTGGCGGATATTCGTGCCCGCGCAGACAAGATCGTTGCGACTGCCCGCAATCACGCTCCCGAGGCAGCGATCGAGTTCGAGGTCAACTTTTCATACCCCGGGCTTGATACCAGTCGCACGGCAGAGGTGGTCCATTTCGTGCAGTCACTGACCGGTGTGAATTCCACCAACAAGGTCGCATTTGGCACCGAAGGCGGTCTTTTCTCGCAGGATCTCGACATTCCCACGGTCGTGTGCGGCCCCGGCTCGATGATGCAGGGACACAAACCCGATGAATATGTCGAGATCAGCCAGATCGAACGCTGTGACGCGATGCTGGATACACTGCTTGAGCGGCTGGAAGCGGGATTGTAACGAACCGCCTCAAGACACAAATTTCGGGAATGCGGACTTTACCGGCATTCAACAAATTGACGTTGAACTATCTGAGGCAACAATAATATCGTGGTGCTGGGATCGTCTCTAAGCCTGGATAAAGAGTGATAATTTCAAGAAATGATACGTGCGGTACTGGCAATCTATCTTTTGAGCGCGTCTCAGATTGCACTTGCAAACACGCAGTCAAACTGGCCCAAAACATGCGTTGACGCTGTTGACATGCTTCTAAAAGATTTACCCATCGAAGAAAAAGAGAAGCTTGCCAAGTTCAAGGAGGGCGAGCTCTTTTTGCTCCACCATGGGTTCGGAACGAACATTCGCAACGATTTCGGTCTTTGGAATGGAAATCTTGCCTTAATCAAAGACTGTAGCGGTAAACAAAATACTCATCCTGACGATGTCTCGATGAGTATTATTCAACGTTTATGGGAAAGGCTGCAGCACTAGAGGCCAATGGAAAAAAGACTAAATTACTAATGTCCGATTTGGGCCCATTCTGGCCGCCGGATCACGGGTCGCCCGCCACCCCATAGCTGGGGGCTGCCGCCGGGTTGATCGCACGGTTGAGGTAGTCCAGCATCTGTGGCTCATACGCCTGCCAAAGCGACCGCAATTTCCGGATCGGGCACTCATCCTCCCAGTCGACCCGCAGATCAACCAGGTAAAACGGCATCTTGTCTGCAACAATCAGCGCGGCGGAATGCACCGGGCCTTCCTCGCCCCCTGCCGCAAGGCCCCCTTCAAGGCTTGAAAGCAGCCGTTCTGCCAGATGCGCCGCAGGTTCGGCCATGAAGCCATCGCTGATACCCTTGGCCACGGCGGTTGACGACAGCAGGTTGCCTGCCGCGACGCAATCGGTATCCTCGCTGATCGCGTTGGTGCCAAGGATATGCGCGCCGGTGAAATACGCGGTGGTGCCCTGCGCATCCACGGCGGTCAGTTGGCGATAGTCGATATTGTCGCGATCTTTCGTGACCCCGGCGATGGCCTCGGTGGCCGATTGCCCGGCTTCCATCGCATCCAGCACCAGCGTGGCCAGATACGGATCGGTGATGTTCTGCGTGGCCACGGCACCCACCCCCGCACGGGCATGGGGACAGCGCGAGCCCACGGAGATCGACGAGGTGGTGATCGCCACCCCGAACTGGCCCGTACGGGCGCAGCGGCCCGCGATTGAAAAGGTCATGTCTTGGCTCCTTTCCCGTCGCCCAGTCGGCGCGACAGGTATTTCTGAAAATCGTGGATTTCGCGTTCCAGCCAGCTGAGCGGGCCGGGCGTGGCCTGCATCGAACGTGACCCCGCATAGATGCCTTCGACAACCTGGCGATCCTCGGTGTTCACATGTTCGAAAAACGTGGTCAACTCGTCGATCCAGGCGGTGCGTTCATCGGCAAAGCCCAGCATCGCGTCAACCTCGGGGGCGATCGCCACGCCGAAACGCACATCGACCTGACCCACGCCCCTGGGCCGCAGGCTCAGATACCACAGGTGGTCCGGGGCCAGCACATACATATGGGTCGGAAACACCGTCGGCAGCACCGAGGTGTTGCGCCAATCACCGTCCAGCCGCGTGTTGTCGGGATGCGCCTGCCCGTAGGTGGCGTTGCCGGTTTTCATGAAGGTCTGGTAGGTGAAGGCGTCATGGATGTCGTCCGGGAACACGGTTTTTTCCACCGGGAACCACGCGCCGACGGTGGCCTTGTGGGCCACCGGCAGGTGGTAGCCTTCCATGAAGTTCTCGGTCAGCAGCTTCCAGTTGGTGTTCCAGACATGCTCCTCGTGCAGCACGGGCACATAGTTTTCCATCCCGTAGCGCGACACCACGTCGTGCAGGGGCGCCAAAGCCTCGACCACGGGCATGGCGTCGGGGTTGAGGGTGATGTAAATCCAGCCATTCCAGATTTCCGTGCGGATTTCCGGCAAGCAGATATCCTTCTTGCTGAACCCTTCGGTGCGCTCCATATGGCCCGCGCCGATCAGCTTGCCATCAAGGCTATAGGTCCAGGCGTGATACGGGCACACAACCCGGCTGGTACAGCCCGTGCCTTCCAGAAGCTGCATCATCCGGTGGCGGCAAACATTTGAAAAGGTTTTGATTTCTCCAGATTTGTCACGGATGCAGAAGATCGGATCGCCGGCAATGGTGAAGGTCAGGTAATCACCGGGATTGGGGATTTCCGCCGCCAGGCCGGGGCAGACCCAATCGCGACGGAAAATCGCATCTTCTTCCAGCGCGGCGATGTCGTCGTTCCAGTAAAGCGCGGGTTCGGCGCTGCGGGCGCGTTCAAGCGGGCCATTGGCGGTTTGCGCCAGTTGCGCCAGCAAATCGGCAGACGTCATGGCAGTGCCTTTCAGTCGGGGATGACAGCCGTCACCTCGATTTCAACCACCCATTCCGGCCGTGCCAGAGCGGGAACGACAAGGCCGGTCGAACAGGGATGCACCCCTTTCAGCCATTTGCCCATTTCCTGATAGACCGCCTCGCGGTAGCGGATATCGGTCAGGTAGACGACGATTCGGCAGACGGCCTCCATCGTGGTGCCAGCCTCTTCCAGCAGCATCTGGATGTTCTCCATCGTCTTCGCGGTCTGCTTGGCCGCATCACCGGCATGCAGGCTTTCGCGGGTATCAAGATCCTGGGCAACCTGACCGCGCAGGAACACCATCGTGCCCCGCGCAACGACGCCCTGGCTTAGATCGTTATCCAGCTTCTGCTCGGGGTAGGTTTCCTTGGTGTTGAAGGGACGAATGCGTTTGTGCATCATATTGGTGGTCCTAGTCTGCCGGGTTGATCCGGTCGTTGAGATAACAGGCGAAATCGTAATTGGGCCGTTCCAGATGGCTCAGGTGCCCCGGGGCCGCGACATCGGAACAAAGACCGCGATAGACCTTTTCGGTGCAGCCGCGATCTTCGACATTCACATCATCCAGCAGTTTCTTGACCGCCTCGAAATGGCTCTGGGCCTGCGCATCATTGACGAAATCGGGCGACATGCCGCCGCCGAACCGGATATCGACCTGTCCTACCCCGTGCGGATGCAGGCTGAGATACCAGAAATAGCCGGGCGTCAGCGTGATCAGCAGGCTGGGATAGATCGCCAGCAGGAAGGTCATGCGCCGCCGGTCGCCCTTGAGGCGGGTATTCGACGGATGCGCGTTGGCCAGGGTGAAATGCGGTTCCTTGTAGATCCAGTGGTAGTTGAACGCAGGCTCCCCCGGCGGACAGACCATTTCCTCAAGCTTGCTGAGCCCGCCGATAGTGCCCGCATGACAGACCGGCAGATGATAGCTTTCCATGAAATTCTCGGCCAGCACCTTCCAGTTGGTGTCCCAGCGATGGGTCTCGAAAAACGTCTGGGTGTAATTCTCCATCCCGAAATCATCAATCAGGTCGCGCACGCCGGAAAGCTGCTCGGCCACCGGTGGCGCATCGGGGTTGAGCGTGACCATGACCCAGCCCAGCCATTCCTCGCACCGCACCTGCGGCAACGCGTAGGCATCCTTGCAGAAGCTTTCATTCAGCGTCATCGCAGGCGCACCGCGCAGACGGCCATCAAGGTTGTAAGTCCAGGCGTGATAGGGGCAGACGATGCTGCGCGTGTTGCCTGACCCTTCCAGCAGTGTCGACATCCGGTGCAGGCAGACGTTGGATTGCGCCCGAAGCTGCCCGTCCCGGTCGCGGATGACCATGATCGGCTGACCCGCCAGATCAAGGGTCGTATAGTCGCCCGGATTTGCCAGCGCATCGGCGCGGGTGACGCAGAACCAGTCCTGCTTGAACACGCGATCCAGCTCGGCTTGCAGGAAATCATCGCTGGTATAGACCGATTTCGGCATGGCGCGGGCCCGCTCGAACGGCTGCGCGACGTTCTGGGACAGTTCCGCCATGGGCGAAAGTGATGTGTCGTGCTGCGTCATGGTCCGCTCCTTAGTGTCGAGTACCCTTACCCCAGACGTTATCAGAAAGGCCGGCTGCCCGATGGGCAAATTCCAGCGGACCCTGCCAGTCGAAATTGCGGTAAACGGCGGCCAATTGGGCGAAGGGCGGCGATTGCGCGAAAAGCTGGAAGGTAAGGCGATGGCCCGCATAGTCCGAATTCAGCAGATCCCGCGCCAGGCCCAGCAATTTACGCCGGTCATCGGCGACCCATTCGTCGTTGATGGTATAGAACTTGTCCAACCACGGTTTGGTATCCGGCGCGGCGAAAGTGGCCGCATCGGGGGTGACACAGATCTGCCCACCACACAGCTCGCGCGCCAGATGCATCATATGCGGCAGGTTGGTCAGCGCATGCACCCGGCCTGACATCAGCATCGACTGATTGGGCATCAGCAACCCATTCGGGCTTTTCTCGGCCATCGCCACGGATGCTGTCAGGAAGGCGTCGATACCTTCGCGCCAGACCGCCAGTTCCGACAGTTTTTCCTGCACGGCCTGCTGTTTATCAAGCCCGGTCTGCTTCACGTTCCAAAGTGCCGCGCCAATGATCAGATCAGCGTATGACAGCGTGCGCTGCACGAAGGGAAAGGCCGAATAGCGGTGCAGCGTGGTGCGGATGAAACTTGCCGCCCGCGTGTGCTGATAAAACAGAACATCCTCCCACGGCACCAGCACATCGTCGAGGATCATCAGCGTGTCGATCTCATCCACGCGGTTCGACAGCGGGTAATCCGCCTCTGGCGCACGACCGGCAAAGCCCGTGCGGCAGATATGTTTCACCCCCGGCGCGTTCATGTGCACGATGCAGCCCAGAGCATAATCGCTCAGCTTATCATTGCCCCAGTTGGCAATCGTCGGCTTCAGGAACGCCTGGTTGGAATAGGCGGCGGCGGTTTCGTATTTGGCGCCGCGAATAACGATCCCGGCATCGGTTTCGCGCACCACATGCACCAGCATGTCCGGGTCCTGATCCTGCGGCGCCTTCGATCGGTCGCCCTTGGGGTCGGTATTGGCCGAAACATGGAACGGGTCGTCCTTGATCGCCTGATGGATATGACGCTCGATATTGGTGGCAAAGCGCGGGTCGATCTCGTTCAGGATGTCTTTGCCATCCCAGAGCGACCACATCTCGCCGATGGTTTCATCGCCCACACGAGTCACGACACCGCCGACATCGTTCATCACAAGATCGACCGCATCGCGCTTGTCCTGCCAGTCCTGCTGCTCAAAGGGCAGCCGCAGGCCGATGGCAAAGCGCTCGCCCTGTTCCTCATAGGTCATCGCGTCTTGCGTTTTGGCATCGTGCTGCATGTCGTAGATGCGCGCGCGCACGTCGATCACGGGTTTGATTTGCGGATGGGCGCAGGGATCATCGACTTTCTCGCCGTTGATCCAGATCTGGCGGCCATCATTTAGGGATGCGCGGTATTCGTCTCCGGTGCGGATCATGTTGGGTTTCCTGTCAGGTTATAGGGGGCGCAGCGCCTGATAGGCGCGCTTGGAAAAGGCAAGCGGAGCGGCGTCGCGGCTGAATGCCTGCGCCACACGGCCGATGAAGATACGATGGGTACCCGCGTCATAGGCGGTTTCCACCGTGCAGTCGAAATTGGCGATGGCGCCGGACAAAACCGGCGCGCCGGTCGCCGCACTGTCCCAATCCGCGCAGGTGAAATCATAGGGGGCGATGTCGCCAGGACGTCCAGCAAAGCAATTGGCGATATGTGTCTGATCGTCGCCCAACAGGTTCACGCAAAACGCGTTATTGACCTCGATCGCATCAATCGCCGGGCTGCGGCGGTTGATGCAGACCAGCACCAGTGGCGGCTCTGCCGACACCGATGAGAACGCGCTGACTGTCACACCAAAACGGCCTGCAAGACCATCGGTTGTCACCACCGACACCTGCGTTGCCGCCCCCGCCATGGCGGCGATGAAGCGATCGGGGCTTTCATGTGTCGGCCTGTTTTCGTTGATGGGGTCGGATATCATCCGAAGAGCCATTGTCATTGTCCTGTCCTCCGCTGAACCAAGGGTAGCGGATTGCGACAATTTATCAAAATTCATTGTATTTAGGATATTCATAGTCATAAACTATATGATGCATCGCTTCACTCTGCGCCAGCTTGAATATCTTGTCACCTGCATTGATTGCCGGTCAGTCGCGGGCGCGGCGGAACGGCTCAATGTCTCGCAACCGACGATCTCGGTCGCGATCACCAAGCTTGAGGAGCAGTTGGGCGTGCAATTGTTGCTGCGCCATCCGTCGCGCGGGGTCACGGCAACGGCGGCGGCGGAAAAGGTGCTGCAATCGGCGCGCAGCCTGTTGGCACATGCCACCGATCTGGAACGTCAGACGATGGAGACCGGCAACAGCGTGGTCGGCAAATTGCGCCTTGGCAGTTTCAGCACGCTGGCCCCGACGGTCCTGCCCACGCTGATCCGAACCCTCAGCGCGGAGCATCCGGGCATTCAGCTGGACCTGCGTGAAGGACCACAGGACCAGATCGTGAATGCGCTCTATGACGGGCAGCTTGATCTGGCCCTGCTATACGACATCGAACTGCCCGACGATCTGCACACAGCACTTCTGGCGCAGCGGAAACCCTATGTTGCACTTGCCGCAGATCATCCCCTGGCACGGCAGAAAACGGTCGCCTTGTCCGATCTGCAAGCCGAACCGCTGATCCTGCTGGAGGTGGCCCCCAGTCACGACTATTTCCTGGGGTTGTTTCAGGCGATTGGGCTGGAGCCGACAATTGCCCACGCCTCGCCCTCGATCGAACTGGTGCGTGGCATGGTCGGCTGCGGTCTGGGTTATTCCCTGCTGGTGACGCGGCCCGATGGCGACCGCACCTATGATGGCAATGAACTGGCTATTCGCCCGCTGCGTGACGAGGTGCGATCCAGCAAGGTGGTTCTGGCCCGGCTGGCAAACCTGCGCCCCACGCAATTGATGAAGAGTTTCGAGGACGTGGCCCTGCGCGTGATGCAGCAAGTCTAACCCGTAACCTCAGAGCTGTGCGCGCCATGACAGGCCCGCCTCGGTCGTGGTCGCGGGCCGGTATTCACATCCGAACGGACCAGCATACCCACAAGCCTGAAAATCTGCGAGGAGTGTTTGATACTCCAACGCGCCCGCAAACGGCTCTGCCCTGTTTTCAGCCGCTGCAATCTGGACGTGACCGATCTGACCGGCATGGGCCCTGAACAACTTGGGTACATCTCCGCTTTCGCGATGGATATGGTAGCAATCAAACAGTATTTTCAGCCGAGGGTGATTGACCTGCGCCAGAATTCCCGCAGCCTGATCAATCGTGCGCAGGAAAAACCCCGGCAGCTGTTCCGCCGAAACCGGCTCGATCAGGATCGTCTTGTCGGAAGCATCCAACGCATATCCCAACGTTTCAATATATGTGTCATGCGCCGCCGGATCCGAGGTCAGGCCACCCAGAACATGGACCGCACCTGCACCGATATCCTCGGCGATTTCCAAGGCAAGATCGACGTCACGCCTGGCCTGATCCTTCATGCCCGGAATGGCGGCGCAGCCGAAACTGTCGCCCATACGCACATTGAGGCCGTAGACCGGCAAATCCGTTTCTGCCAGTACGGCTTTCAGCGCATCTCGGTCGGTGCTTTGCGCTTCGTCATGAAACTCCACCCCCGCGAATCCGTGGGCCGCCGCCTGCCGGATACGGTCAAGGAAAGGCAGTTCTTTCCACAGATAACCGGTATTGGCGGAAAACAGATATTGGGTCATGGCGCGATACTCTCGTAGCCGGCGTCAGGGGACAAGCACTTCGCGGACGGTGGCGGCGTCATCCAACCGATCCATCGCACCGTTCAGATCGTCAAAACCGATAACCCGCGACAGCAGCTTGTCCACCGGCAACTGACCGGATTTGTACATCGCAAGATAGCGGGGAATGTCACGTTTGGGCACGCAACTGCCCATGTAAGAGCCCTTCAGAGTACGTTCTTCGGCAGCGATGGTCAGGTGTGACAGGGTAAACTTAGCGTCCGGGCCGGGCATTCCGGCGGCGACGGTCGTGCCACCCCGTCGGGTCACGTCATAGGCAGTTTGCAAGGCGCGCGGCGATCCGGCGGTCTCAATCGCCACATGCGCGCCGCCCGCCGTGACCTCGCGCACCTGTGCCACACAATCCGCCTCGGCGGCGTTGATCACCTGATCCGCGCCCAATTCCCTCGCCAGGTGCAGCTTTTCCGGGCTGAGGTCCAGTGCGACCACCTGCCCTGCCCCGGCCGCGATTGCGGCCAGAAGCGCGCTAAGGCCCACGCCGCCCAGCCCAACGATGGCAACGCTTTCGCCGGGCTTGACCCCCGAAGTGTTGACCACCGATCCCACGCCAGTCACCACACCACAGCCAAAAAGTGCCGCATGTTCAAATGGAATATCCTTGTCGATCCGCACCAGCGCATCTTTGGACATCACCGCGTATTCGGCAAAACCGGCCACGCCGGAATGATGGTGGATGCGGGTGCCAGCGCTGTGCAGCCGCGACGTTCCATCGCGCAGCAATGCCGCTGCATTGGCCACGGTTGCCGGTTCACAAAGCGCCGGGCGACCGACGGTGCACATCTCGCAATGGCCGCAACTGGAAACGTAAGAAGGCACCACATGATCACCAACCGCCAGTCCCTGAACCCCTGCCCCCAGTTCGACAACGACACCCGCCGCCTCGTGCCCGATGACAATCGGCATCGGCTTGCCGCGTTCGCCATTGATCGCCACCAGATCGGAATGGCAAAGCCCGACCGCCTTGATCTCGACCAGAACCTCACCCTGTTTCGGCGGATCAAGCTCGATCTCCTCGATGCTCAGCGGTTTGCTTTGGGCATAAGGCCGGGGAAGATCGGATCGCCTGAGAACGGCCGCCTTGATTTTCATGAGGTTCCTCCGATCCTTACTGCGCTCAGCCCATCACCTCTTCGAGGGACTGTTCCAGAATATCCAACCCCTCATCAACCAGCGCGGATGCGGCGGACAGCGGCACCAGCAATCGGATCACGTTGCGGGCCGGACCGGCAGAGATCAGGATCAGGCCCTTTTTCAACGCATGCGCCACGATTGCGGCCGTCAGATCGCCATCAGGCTCCCGACTGTCACGGTCCTTGACGATTTCAATGGCGTTCATGCAGCCCAGGGCGCGTACATCCCCGACACGGTCAAAGGAATTGCGCTGTGCCATTTTCTGTAAACGCCGGTCGATCTGCTGACCCATTTCGATCCCGCGCTGCAAAAGGCCCTCACCTGCGATGACATCCAGCACGGCCAATGCCGCGGCGCAGGCAATCGGATTGCCGCCAAATGTTCCGCCCAACCCGCCGGGCGGCACGGAATCGATGATATCGGCACGTCCGACGATGCCCGAAATCGGCAAACCACCCCCGATGCTTTTGCCGATACAGGTCAGATCCGGGGTTATGCCAAAATGCTCCATCGCGAACATCTTGCCGGTGCGGCCCATGCCGGTCTGGATTTCATCGGCAACCAGTACAATGCCATGCTCGTCACAAAGCCCGCGCAAATAGGACAGGAATTCAGGCGTGGCGATGTTGTATCCTCCTTCGCCCTGCACCGGCTCAAAGAAGATCGCGGCAATCTGATCGGATGGGCAATCGCTGCGGAAAAGCGTGTCGAAGGCGCGCTGCGTATCCTCCAGGCTGATGCCGTGGAATTCATCGGGAAACGGCAGGCGGTAAATCTCGGTCGGGAACGGGCGAAAACCCTGTTTGAACGGCACCATCCGCGCGCTCAACGCCATGCCCATATAGGACCGCCCGTGATAACCGTTGGTAAAGGTAATCAGCGCCGGGCGCCCGGTGTGATAGCGGGCGATTTTGACGGCGTTCTCAACCGCCTCGCCCCCGGCGGAAAAGAACAGGGATTTCTTGGCAAAATCGCCGGGCAGCAGCGCATTCAGGCGCTCGGCCAGCGTGATATAGCTTTCGTAGGGGGTGACCTGGAAACAGGTATGGGTCAGCCGGTCCACCTGATCCTTGATGGCGGCCACCACACGGTCATGCCGGTGGCCCACGTTCTGACAGCCAATACCACCGCAAAAATCAATATACCTTTTGCCCTCGACATCCCAAACCTCGGCATTCTCGGCCCGGTCGGCCACGAAGGTCGAAGAATAAGCAATCGCGCGGGCTACAGCAGCGTCGCGGCGGGTCTCAATATTCTGATTGGTCGTCATGATTTCGCTCGTGTCATGGGTCGGATAAGGGGGGGTAAAGCAGCCAGAGCGAGGAGGCACCCCGGCTGCTTCCGTGCACTACTGCCGGTGCTCAGTTCGGCAGCAGGTCGTTCACCTCTTCAACAAGTTCCTGCTGAAGTTCCTGCATGTCTTCGGCGTCACCGGTCACGATGGCTTCCAGCCCGTCATATAGAACCTGCGTGATCGCCAGACCGTTGTCGCCCGGATAGGCGATCCAGTCGCGCAACAGCCCCGCCTGACGCACGGCAGTATGCTTGTTGGGGTTCTGGGCATAGAAATCCGCCAGCAGGTCATTCGCGGCCTTGTTGGGTGGCATGTAACCGGTGGTTTCCGCCACCATCGCAGCCCCTACGCCCGAGGTGGCGAACTTGATGAATTTCCACGCGGCCTCAACCTCGGCCGGGTCTTCGGACGTGGAAACCATCATGACCGAATTGCCCCCCGCAGGCAGGCCCATTGGTGCCTGACCCATGCCGGGAAACTCGCCAGTCTTGACCACGAAATCACCCTTCGAGCGTTCAATCGCGCCAACGGCAGAGGTCGACCAGAAATGCATCGCGACCTCACCCGCGGCAAAGGGTTTGCCCGCATCGCCCACCGACAGGTTCAGCATATTACAACCCTTGAAAATTTTCTGCATGGTTTCCAGCGCAGCCAGTCCGGCCTCGCCATCGAAATTGATCTTGCCCTCTTTCAGGATCGGCTCTCCCTGGCTCCACATCAGCGCCTGCAGGAACCAGTTGCCGGTGATGTTCCAGCCCCAGAAAATCGGGTTCTTGTAACCGGCCGCATGCAGCTTCTCGCAATTCGCGATCACTTCGTCCCAGGTTGTGGGCAACTCGGTGATCCCGGCCTTTTCCAACGCGTCCATGTTGTAATAACCCACCGGCAACGAGACCGAGAAAGGCAACCCGTAGACCTCACCGTTGAACGTGCCCAGATCAAGCATCGCCTGATGATAGCCGTCCTTGGCAAAGTCCGGCTCATTGGCGATGAACGGCTCCAGCGATTTCGCGATGCCCTTCTCGACCATCAGCGCCTGACGGTTCAGACCCTGAAAGGTCACATCGGGCAGATCACCCGCCACGGCCTCACGCAGGATCGTGTTGGTCGCATCCTCGTAATTCTCATAGGTGGCGCGGAATTTCACGTCGATATCGGGATGCGCCTTCTTGAATTCGGGCATCATGCGTTCGAACGTCACATCGAAAAGGGCCGAGTATGGATACCCCACCTCGATCTCGATGGCGTGAACGGCTGTCGCTGATATCGCGCATCCCGCCACGGCAAATGCAGCCAGAGTATTTTTGTAATTCATTTTGACCTCCTGTCAGACAAGGAACCAACGGATTTTCAGACTTCGCTTGGGTTCCATTTTCATCCGGTCGACAGGCTCTTCTGCCAGACCGGTATTCCAATCACTTCACTCACTTCATTCCCGTCATCGTGATCCCCTCGATGAAACGGCGCTGTGCCAGCAAAAAGACGATCACCAGCGGCATCACGATCACGGTCGACGCCGCCATCATCGGTCCGTATTCATTGCCATCGAGATCGGATTTGAACATGCGCAGCCCCAGGGGTGGCGTCATCAGGTCACGGTTGCCGGTGATCACCACGCGCGGCCAGTAGTAATCGTTCCAATGCGCCACGACCGAGAAGATGCCAAAGGCCAGCAGCGCCGGGATCGCCGTGGGCAACATCACCCGCCAGACGATGGAAAACTCGCTCATCCCGTCGATACGGGCGGCATCAATCAGATCATCGGGTACGGTCATGAAGAATTGCCGCATCAGGAATATCCCGAACACGGAAATTGACCACGGCACGATCAGCGCCGCATAGGTGTTGGTCAGTCCGACCTTGGCCAGCATGATGTAAAGCGGCAGGGCAATCGCGTGCACCGGGATCAGCAGGCAGAAGATCACCAGCCCGAAAACCACGTTGCGCCCCCAGAACCTGAGCTTGGACAGCGCATAGGCGCAGGGCAACGCGATGATCACCTGAATGACAAAGATCGAAACGGTAACAAAGACGCCATTCAGCATATAGCGCAGCAACGGCGCCTCGCTGAAGGCAGCGGTGTAGTTATAGACGATTGGCCGCATTTCACAGTCTTCCGGCGGGTTGCCCGCCTTCAGGCAACGCCGGTCCGTCATCATCTCCTGCGCGCCGACGAACCCGCCTGTGTTGGATTCGATCTCGGCCGGGGATTTCAGCGAATATGACAGCATCAGATAAAACGGCAGCAGCACCACGACGGCACCCGCCAGCAGCACCGAATGCTTGAGGAACTCACCCAACCATGATGCGCGAAAGGTCATCCGTAATGCACCTTCCTGTTGACGAAATAGACCTGGATCAGCGTCAGGATCAGGACGAATCCCAGGAAAATAATGGTGATGGCCGACCCGATCCCCAGAAGGTTCTGTTTCACGCCTTTCTCGAACATCGCGTAGATCATGACATAGGTGGATTTCGACGGGCCACCGCGGGTCAGCGCCTCGACTGTATCAAAGACCTGGAAGGACCGGATTGACGAGATGGTGATGACAAAGACATTTGTCGGCCCCAGCATCGGCCAAGTGACAAGCTTGAACCGCTCCCACGCGCTATCGGCCCCGTCCATTTGCGCCGCCTGATACAGCTCGCGCGGGACCGATGTCAGCCCGGCCAGATACAGCACCATGTTAAAACCGAAACCCTGCCAGATGCCGATAAAGGCAATCGTGCCAAGCGCATAATCTTTATCCCCCAGCCACAGCGGAAAGCTGTCGGCGCAGCCATCGCCATACCAGCTGCTCAGCGGATCGCGGCCCAGCCATGACCCGGACAAAAGTGCATGCAGCCAACCGATGTCGCAGCCTGCGCTCAGCACGTCATTGACGATGCCCACAATCGGGTGCAGCGCGAATTCCCAGACGATCGCCATCGCCAGTAACGTGGCCATCACCGGCAGGAAAAACACCGCCTTGTAAAGCTCCCCGCCGATGCGCAGGCTTGAAATAAGCAGCGCCGATCCCAACCCCAACGCCACCGAGATCGGCACCACCAGCAACACATAGGTCAGCGAGGCGCTGAACATCTTGGCATAACTGCTGCGGCTGAACAGCGCGTCGTAATTCTTGGTGCCGACCCAGTCAAAACTGCTGTTGCCAAGGCTGTAATCGGTAAACGATAGCGCCGCGGCAACAAAGACCGGCAGGATCAGGAGCACGATCATCAGCAGGACCGCCGGGCCGACAAACCAGATATGCGCCCTGTTGCGTCCCATCAGCCAACCTTTCGCTTGGTGTCCGGGGCCGTCAGGGCCACTCGTTTTCCATCAGTGCCAAAGACCCGCATCCTGCCCGACTCGGCTTTGAACCAGACGGTTTCGCCCACGGCGGCAAAATCGACCTCATGGGGTTTGGCGCGGATCACGGCCTTGTTCTCGACCCCGGCCATCTCAAGATGCAGAAACAGGTCTGACCCCAGGTTTTCCTTGTAGGTCAGCCGCCCTGAGAAACACTCTGCCGTCTCACGCGGCTGCACATGCAGATGCTCGGGTCGCAACCCCACTGAAACCTTGCCAGGCTGTGGCGTGGCCAGCCCCTCATCCAATGTCAGACCCAGACAGGTGATCGTGCCGTTGGCATCGCTTTCGCCGGGCAGGATATTCATCTTGGGGCTGCCGATGAACTCAGCCACGCGAATGTCCTGCGGGTCTTCGTACACCTCGTCCGGCGGGCCAAGCTGTAGCAGATCGCCATCCATCATCACCGCCATGCGGTCGGACATGGTCAGCGCCTCGGCCTGATCATGGGTCACGTAGACAAACGTCGCCCCCAGATCGCGGTGTAACTCGGACAGTTCGGCGCGCATATGGACCCGAAGGCTGGCATCCAGGTTCGACAACGGTTCGTCCATCAGAAACGCCGCCGGGTTTCGGACCATCGCCCGCCCCAGGGCCACGCGCTGACGCTGACCACCTGAAAGCTGACCGGGCTTGCGGCCCAGCAGGGGCACGATCTTCAACGCCTCGGCCACCTTGCGGGCGTCTTCCTCGATCTGGGCCATCTTGGCACGCCGCCCCGGCACCAGAAATCCAAGCAGCGGCAACCGTTCCCAGAAATTCAGGTCGCGCATCCTCAGCGGGGTCATCAGGTTTTGCTGCACCGTCAGATGCGGATAAAGCGCATAGGATTGAAACACCATCGCCAGATCGCGCTGGCTGGGCCGGACATCGTTGACCAGCCTGTCGTCGATCTTCACGTCACCGGTCGATTGCGCCTCCAGACCGGCAATGATCCGCAGCGTCGTCGATTTCCCGCAGCCCGACGGACCGACCAGCGTCAGAAACTCCCCGTCGGCGATATCCAGATCAATGCCGTTCAGAACACTCAGCGTGCCATATTTCTTGGTAACCTGACGAAGCGTTATGCCGGCCAATTCTCATCCCCCTGAAGAACCGTCTGTGACGCAACCGGATGATCCTGTGCCCACAGCCACCCGACACATCGCGACGGTTTGTATCAATATCTTGAAGGCCCGACGCTATATTTGTAAAATAACAAATACTGGAATTTAATCTCAGGTTTTCTGATAATGACACCTTTTCGCCAACTGACCTATGTGGTGGCCGTCGCCGATCACGGCAGCATTCAGGCCGCCGCCGAACAGATCCCGATTTCGCAACCGGCCATCAGTGCGGCGATCCAGAAAGTCGAACAGGAATACGGGCTCAAGCTCTTTCTGCGCGAACGCCCGCACAAGCTGGTCGTGTCCCCGGTGGGGCGGCGATTCATCGCCCAGGCCCGCCGGTTTCTGGAAAGCGCCGAGGAGTTTGACAATGCCGCCCGCAACCTTGGCAAAAGCCTGAGCGGCACCATCCAGCTGGGCTGCTTCCTGCCCACCGCCGCCTTCATCATTCCTCTTATTCTCAAGGAGTTACGGGACAGAAACCTTGATATTTCGCTTCAGGTACACGAGGCCGACCTGGATGAATTGAACACCATGTTGGCCCAGGGCACGATAGATCTGGCGCTGACATATAACATGGCCCCAAACGCCTCAATCGAGTTCGAAACCCTGATCGAAGAGCCGCCCTATGTGCTCCTGTCGAAACACGACCCTCTGGCCCAACAACCCTCGGTCTCGCTCAGCCAACTGGCAGAGCGCGACATGGTCTCGCTCAACCTGCCGATCACCCAGCAGTTTTTCCTGTCGTTCTTTTCGCAATCGCATCTGCGCCCCAAAATCCGCCACCAGACCAAGTCCTATGAACTGGTGCGCAGCCTTGTCGGCGCCGGTGAAGGTTATGCCATTCTGATCATGCGCCCGGTCACCGAACGCGCCTATGATGGCAGCAAGCTGGCCTATGTGCCGCTAAAGGATGACGTGCCGACCCCACAATACGGCCTGGCCTTCACCAACCGGTCCGTCCCGACCAAGCTGGTTGAAACCTTTGCGGCGCTCTGCCGGGAAACGCTGCACTCCAGACGCAGCGCCCAGAAATACTATGTTCAACCCGCGCAAGACACCGCTGGCTGATCCTGCCGTTCGATGGGCGGACAGTCATAGACTTCCTTCAGGATCAATTCGACCAATTCGAACTGCGATTGCCCGTTGACGTCCTCGAAATAGAGGTGGCTCGGCCAGGGTGCGCCGACATGATTGTCCTCGGGCAGGTCAATCACCTCGCAAACACGTTTGATCGCCTCGACAAAAGACCGCGCCTCGGCCCCGATCTGCGCCTTCGCAGCATCCAGATCATCAATACTGTTGCGGTCGATCTGCGGTGATCCGATGCCCGATGTCAGCGGCAGATTACGGGCAATTGCCTGCTCTTCGTAAAACGAAATATCCACCTTGTCGGCCTCAAGCCGCATGATGAAGACCGGATTGACGCTGACTTTCGCCTCGGTCAGTTCCAGCAGACTGCCCCGGTCGACATTCGCACTTTCGGTCACCTTGCGCCGCGACGCCCTGCCCTTGCGTTTGACCTCAGACACGAAATCCCCGCGATAATTATTGTCAAACACCCGGTCCGCATAGGGCTTGTCACGCAGCATATGCCGGATCGACCGGATCGACATGCTCTTGCAGTTCTCCGGCCCGATGAAAAACGGCGAACCCGACGCGTCCGACAGCTCGACCCAGCCGTTGGGGAAGGTCTTGAAATGATGGTCCATCCACGGGCCCAACACTGCATCACCCAGATGATCCAGCAACGCATTCACATTCTCAGGGTCATTCACCACATCCGCCAGCAACGGCTCCTGCCCGTAAATATCCGCCGCCAGACTGTAAGGCGCGGAAATCTGCAATAGCGGCGGCATGCCGGTCAATTCCTCGGTGACCCGCAGGATGCCGTCGATGGACGCGGGCACCCCGGTCGTGAAATCAGGTGTTTCCAGCAGGTGCCAGTTGTCGCGATTGATCAGGATTGCATCCGGATCGGCCCCCGGCGGGAACTTGTCGGGATACATCATCACCTGCCCCAGCGGCTCGCAGGTAAACGCGTATAGCGCCCAGGTCATGTAGAATTTATGCACCCCCAGCAGCCGGCTGACCGCCAGATTTGACCGGACATAGCGATAGGGATCGGTATTGTAATATTCGCGCGATTCAACGCCATAGAGGTCATGCAAGACCGCCAGCGCCAGCATATGCACCGACGCGGTCGAATTTATCCGGTCGGGCGGGGCCAGCACGGCAAAGTTCTCGTCAAACTCCCCGGCGATGGCCGCATCAAAGATCGCCTTCATCTCCTGCTTCGCCTGATCATCACCGGATTGCCAGCGCGTCAGCAAATGCAACCCGCTGGGATAGCTGTAATCTTCAATCCTGGTCATGGTCCCGGCCTTTCAATGCGATCGGCAGCGCGGGTCTGCACCCGGTAGCTGCATTCGGGATTAAGGCTAGGCAAAATTGGATGCATAAAATATACCCATTATCGGAAAATGACTAAGCCCATTTGGAGGCACCATGCCAAAATCACCGGGTGGCGCCCTGCTTTCGGGGTTTGACATCGACCGGATGTCACCCGTCCCGATCTATCGGCAGCTTGACGCATCATTGCGGCGGCTGATCCTCAAGGGCACATTATCGCCGGGGCAAAAACTGCCCTCGACCCGCGAACTTGCGACCGACCTTGGCGTATCGCGCATCACGGTAAAATCCGTTTACGAACAACTGGTTGCAGAAGGGTACGCGCAGGCCAAAACCGGCGCAGGCACCTTCATTTCCAAAGGCCTGGATTTCGAGGCCACACCAAGAATCCGAAGCGCGCGGCGCAAACCCACCCCGCCCGAGGTCGAGATCTCAGACCGTGCCAGAACGATCATGTCCTCCAAGGCCAGCGCCCGGCACGGCAAGACCGATCCGTTTCGCCCCGGCGTCCCGGCGCTTGATCTTTTCCCGGTCAAGGTCTGGGACAAATACATGATGGAGGCGATGACCTGTCACGAGCGGCACAATCTCAGCTATGGGCAGGTCAACGGCAGCGCCGCGCTCAGGCGTTCCATCGCCAATCACCTGACCGACGCCCGCGGGATGCAGGTTGATCCCGACCAGATTGTCATCACCTCGGGGGCGCAACAGGCCTTCGTGCTGATTGCCTTCGTGCTGCTCAAAAAGGGCGATACGGTCTGGTACGAAAATCCGGGCCATATTGCGGGCCGCGATGTCATGCAGATCATGGGCGCGAACGTCGCCCCGGTGCCGATTGATGACGAGGGGATGGACCTGAGCCATGCGCAGGACAACCACCCAACGCCTACGTTGATCTTCACAACGCCGTCGCATCAGCAACCTCTTGGCACCACGATGAGCCTGGTTCGGCGCCTTTCGCTACTGAACTATGCCCATGACAATGATGCCTGGATCATCGAAGACGATTACGACAGCGAATTCCGCTATCGCGGCCGCCCCCTGCCCGCGCTCAGCGCGCTTGATAGCAAGCGGCGGGTTTTCTACGTCGGCACCTTTTCGAAATCCATGTTCGCGTCCATGCGGCTGGGCTATATCGTTGTGCCACCCGGTCTGGTCGAAACCTTTGCCAAAGCCAGGAACCTCTTGGGCCAAAGCTCCTCGGCGGTGGTCGAACAGGCGCTTTCGCGCTTCATGGAGGATGGCCGGTTTGTCGAACATATCCGCAAGATGCGGCGCATATACCGGGAACGACGCGATGTCCTGTTTGACTGCCTGATGAACGACTGTGCCGCCTATCTGACCCCGCAAACAACCGATGCGGGCATGCATATGCTGGGCTGGCTGAAGAACGGCCTGGACGATCAGGTGGCACATCGCGCGCTGCTTGCCGCGGGCATCGAATCCCTGCCCCTTTCGGTCTATTGTCTTGAACCGGTCGGCCGCCCGGCCATCGTGCTGGGCTTTTCCTGCGCCCCCGCGGCGCGTATCCCGAAACTGGTCAAGCGCATGGCAGCGGTTCTGCGCGATCTGTCCTGAATGCGAAAACGGTTCAGAAAATGATCTCAATCTCCTTCAGCAGATCGCGAATGCGCTGCGTCATGTGTCCGGGTTTCCAGACCACGAAATAGCTGCGCCCGGTGTTGATCTGATATTCGGGCAACGGCACCAACCGCCCGGCCCCGATCTCGTAATGCAATACATCCGGGCAACCCAAGGCGATCCCCTTGCCGCGCAACGCCGCATCAAGCGCGCTGCCATAAGACCCAAGCGTCACCCGCTCCGCACTGGCAAACGCGGCATCGGCATTGAGATCAATGAAATCACGCCAATTGATCCATTTGGGCGTCAGCTTCTCAAAATCCAGCAGCGTAAATCCGGCGATATCCGCGTCCTGCGTCATCAGGTCTGGGGCCATAACGGGCAGCCAGACCTCCTTGAACAGGACAGCACCATCCCAACCTTTGGGAATGTCTGTGCTGTAATAGATGATCACATCGTTATCCGGGCCGAACAGGTCGCTGTCCCGGTCAGATGCGGTCAGGGTGATCGGCACCGCATTGCGCCCGATCAGGTATTCGTTGACCCGGGGCGTCAGCCAGAATTGCGAAATCGCGACATTCGCTGCCAGCGACAACCTTTCATGAGTGGTCTGGCGAATTTGCGCCAGGCTGTTGCCGAGAAAATCAAGCGCTTCGGATGCGCTTGCAGCCAGTTTTCGCCCATTGCCCGTAAGCGTGACAGCGCGCCCGTTACGGGCCACAAGATCAATGCCCAATCGCATCTCAAGCGATTTGACACGCTTGCTGACCGCCGCCTGGCTCACATTCAACTCTTCCGCGGCGCGGGTGAAATTGCCATGCCGGGCGACCGCCTCGAAAAACAGAAGATAATCCAGCGGCGGCAGGTTGTTGCGGTAGTTTTTCATAACCTTTGATTATCATGGAACGATATCAAATGTCACTTTGCAACGCCCCCTTCTGCGTCTACCCTCATCGGGACATGCGGTTCAGGGGCGGCGCTGCGAGCGACCCTTTGCAATACCACGGGAGGGACGCGCAGATGTTTCGGGACAGATTGAACCGTTTTCAGTCGAAACTGGCCGGGGACGGTATTGATGTGGCGCTGATCACGGATGACGACAACGTCTATTACCTGACCGGCTATTACGATTACCTGCATATGGAATTTGGCCGCCCCACGATCCTGGTCGTGCCCAGGGATGGCGAGGCGCTGCTGATCACACCCACGATCGACCTCAACTCTGCCCAGGCTGCCGCACAGGTGGACCGGATTGCACCCTGGAATGACGGCATGGGCAATGAATGGCGCGAAGAACTGCCCGCCGCGGTCAGAAATGCCAGCTCGGTCGCGATCGAACCGGGCCACATGCCGCCACCCGTGCGCGCCTATGTGAATGATCTGGTTGACGCGGCAAAGCTGACCAGCGCGACACCGATCCTGAACCAGATGCGGATGATCAAATCGGCGCAGGAATTACAGCTTGCCCGCCATGCCGGCGAGGTTGCGACTGCGATGATGAATGCGGGCCGCGCGGCCATCGGTGACGGTGTGCCGGAATTCGAAGTTGCCATCGCGACATCCCAGGCCGGCACCCGCACGGCGGCCGCCCTTCTGGCCGCCCATTACGACGATGCCGACATGTCGCCCAACACGCATTTCCTTCAGATCATGGCCTCGGGCAAGGACATCATAAAAACGCATCACCGCGCCTCGACCCGGATCATGCGCCAGGGCGAACCGGTCTTCCTGTGCTTCTGCGGGATGACCAATTTCCACCGCTTCAAGCTGGGCTTTGATCGCACCTTCTGGATTGGCGATGCGCCCGACGATCAGGTTGCCGTCTACGAGGTTGCAATCGCCAGCCAGAAGGCCGCCCTTGATGCGCTGCGCCCCGGCGTCACCGCCGAAAGCATCCATGCCGAATATGCCGAGGTCATCCAGGGCGCGGGCTATGAATACCCGTTCCGGTGTGGCCGCGCGACCGGGTTCAGTTTCCTCGAAGCACCCCAGCTTGTGACCGGCGACACAACCCTCATCCAACCGGGCATGGTTCTGGCGGTGGATGGCTCGGTCTCGGTCGATACGTTCCGCGCACAGGTCGGCGACAGCTTCATCATCACCGAGGACGGCTGGGAGCCGCTCACCCATCATCCGAAATCCGCAACAGAGGTCATCCTGTGATGTATCAACCCGGCCAGACCGTTAACTCCGCACCCCGCACCCCCGAAATGGATGCAGGCCGCCACCACCGCGCCAAACTGGGGTTTATCCTGATGTCCACCGATCCGTCCGCCGAGGGCGATTTCAAGGACATGGCCCCCGAAGGTGTTGCCGTCTACGTCACCCGCCTCAAGACGGACGATCACACCACCAACGAAACACTGGCGCGCCATATCGAACACATGGCCGATGCCGCCAGCCGTATTCAGCCCGAGGCCAGGCCCGACGTGGTCAGCTATAGCTGCACCTCCGGGTCCATCGTGATCGGTGAAGATCGCGTCATGGCCGAGATCAGGCAGGGCGCGCCCTGGGCGCAACCGATGTGTCTTGTTCAGGGTGTGCTGGACGCGCTGAACGAACTGGGCGCCAAAAAGCTGGTGGTCGGCACGCCCTATCTTGATGAAATCAACACGGCCGAGGCCGACTTTCTTGTCGCACGCGGCTTTGACGTGCTCGATATACAGGGTCTCAACATCGCCAGCGGGTGGGATATGGGTCTGGTCACGCCCGCCTACTGGAAGAAGTTTGCCATCGAGATCGATCAGCCGGACGCCGATGTCATTTTCCTCAGCTGCGGCGGCATCCGCGCCCTGGAAGCGGTTGAAGAGATCGAACAGGCCACAGGAAAACCGGTGATCACTTCGAACCAGGCCCAAATGTGGAGCTGCCTGCGCCGCGCCGGGATCATGGATCAACTGGAAGGCTTTGGGCAGATTTTCCAGCACCCGGGCAAGTACCTGCGCAAGATCGACTGACCTAATGCCCCGCTTCGCCGCCTGAATAGCCCTCCAGTCTCGTGCGGTCACGCTTTGCGATCTATTGACTGGCCACGCGCAACCTGGGGTACCCTATAAATAACAACGACTTATAAACCGTCCTTGGAGCTGACCAATGAAACCCCGGATGTCTCTGGATGACCTCCTCAGTGCACTCAGGCGCAACGCCGCACTACCGGATGAACTGGCCGAAGCGACACCGCCGCAGGTCTATACCTCGCCCGAGTTTCTGGAACTGGAGCTTGACGAAATCTTCAACCATGAATGGTGTTGCGTCGGGCGGATTGATGATTTCGAAAATCCGGGGGATTATCGTACGATGAAGATCGGGCGGGATCCGGTGATCATCCTGCGCGACCGCGATGGCCACCTGCGGGCCATGTCGAACGTCTGTCGCCACCGCATGTCCACATTGCTGCAGGGGTCGGGAAACCTCAAAGGGCGGATCACCTGCCCCTATCACGCCTGGACCTATAACCTGGACGGGCAGTTGATCGGCGCGGCCCATATGCGTGACAATTTCGACAAGAAAGGCGTCTGCCTGCCGCAGTTTCAGGTCGAGGTCTGGAATGGCTGGGTCTATGTCTCGCTTGATCCCGGGGCAGAACCGCTGGCACCCCGCCTCGCCCCGCTGAGCGAGCGGCTGAAAAACTACAACCTACCCGACTACACAACCCTGTTCCGCGCCGAGGAAATCTGGGACACGAACTGGAAAATCCTCGTTCAGAACTTCACCGAAGGCTATCACCTGTTTGTCGCCCACGCCAAAACCATCGAACCGGCGATGCCCACGCGGCTGGCAAACGCCATGCATGGCGGCGACGGCTACAGCCTCTACGAACAGGGCCGCGTGCCCGGTCAATCCTACGAACGCAGCTCCGAGATGCAGGTGGAAAACCCCGCCCTGACCGAGGACGAAAAGAACAAGGCCGTTCTCTTTGGCATCTTCCCCAGTCATGTCGTATCGGTGGTGGCAGAACGAACCTTCTGGCTGTCGCTGCAACCCTATGGCACCGACAAGGTCAAGGTGCATTGGGGCGCGGATGTCTATCCCGGTTCCGTCCCCCAGGACGACGCGGCGCGCGCGGCCTATGCCGCCGAGCTCAAGGCCGGATTTGACGTCATCAACGACGAGGACAAACCGATCATCGGTTCAATCGCCCAGAACGCCTCGGCGCTGGCTGCGGCCCCCGGTCGCCTGTCTCCGAAAGAGCGTACGGTTTGGTATTTTCAGCAGTATCTCGCGCGCATGCTGTGCGGATCAGATGAACACGGTGACGCGGCCTAGCCATTGTCGCGGGCATGGCATCCTGCACTGTTTGCAACCGGGCTCGTCAGCCCCGGCAAGGGGCGCAACAGGGCATCCCGCCCGTCTCCTCACTCAACCTGAAGGGACGTGATATAGGCCACCAGATCGGCGACCGGCTGACTGGTCATGATCGGTTGCCCCGCCTCGGTCTTCAGGCTGATATCCTGCCCCTCGAACAGCTCTCCATAGATCGGCATCGGACTACCGTGAGAAACCAGAGGATCGCGCCCGTCAATGCGTTTGATCACCCGGACCAGCGGGAATTCCCCTTTGTTTTCAGCCGTCAACCGGGTCAGATCAATGGGCTGCACGGTCAGGACAGGCCGCATCGGACCATACCCTGTCGCGTCAAGCCCGTGGCAGGTGGCGCAATAGCGCAGGTACAACTCCTCCCCCTGCCGGGCGTCTTGTGCCGCGACGGGCTGGGTGGCGCATGCGGCCAGCAAAAGGATCGAAAAGGCGTGTCTCATGGCGCTCTCCCTCGGATCGCTCAGAACAGGGTCACCCCATTCAATCCGTTTCCCCATGAGGTTACTTTGATCTGGATCACACGCCCATGACATGTATATCTGCGGCCAGAAACCCCTGTCGGAGATCTGCCATGTCGCCCTCAACCTCCTATGCCCTGATCATGCTTGTCGCCGGGATCGGCATTCCGGTTCTGGCGGCACTGAACTCCGCGCTTGGCACACGGCTCGGCTCACCGGTGGCGGCGGCATCGGTTCTTTTCGTGGTCGCGCTGATCAGCACGCTTCTGGTCCTGATGCTGGATCAGCCTCGCGCCGTTCTGGGTGCTGCGACCGCGCCCAAGCACCTCTTTCTGGCCGGGTGCCTGGTGGCGTTCTACGTACTTTCGATCACCTGGGTCGCACCCAAGTTCGGTGTCGGAAACGCGGTCTTCTTCGTGCTTTTGGGGCAGTTGATCAGCGCGGCGGCAATCGACCATTTCGGCCTTTTTGGCGCGCAGGTCTCGCCGCTGTCACTGACCCGCGCGGGCGGCATCGCCCTGATGGCAGCAGGCGTATTTGTCACCCAGCAGGTCTAGGCGTTTCCGGCCAACTCCAGCACCTGCGCCCAGACATGATCTTCCAGATCGACCGGGTCCATGTACCGTTTGGTCTGCCCCGGCATGCGCGCGCCTTCATCCATCGCCACACCTGCCGCGACCTGCGCCAGACGGTCCTGAAATACGCCCGTGCTGCCCGGGTCCATGATCAGGTAATACTGCCCCAGATCATGCGGCGGCCCTTCGGGCGCTTTCAGCGGCTTCACATCGCGACTGACCACGCCGCCGGTCATGCCCGCCGTCAGGATTTCCGCCATCAGGCCAAACCCCCAACCCTTGTAGCCGCCCATGCTGACCAGCGAGCCACCCAGCGCCGCCTCGGGGTCGGTCGTGGGCTTGCCATCGGCATCCACCGCCCAGCCTTCGGGGATCTTCTCGCCCGCTGCCTTGGCCATGGTGATCTTGCCCAGCGCCACGGTAGTGGTGGATTGGTCGAACTGCATCGCCGTGCCGCCCTTGCCGTCAGGCACGGAAAACGCGATCGGGTTGGTGCCGATCACGCGCGTCTTGCCGCCCGGCGGCGCCACGATGGGCGACGCATTGGTCATGCCCAGCGCCACCAGCCCCTCGGCCGCGATCTGTTCGGTGAAAAATCCCAGCGAGGTGCAGGTGTGCGCATGCCCCACCGCCAGGCTGGCCACGCCATTCTCCCGCGCCGCGTCCAATGCGGCGGGCAAGGCCCGCGCAAAGGCGGGCTGGGCAAAGCCGTATCTGGCATCCACCATCACCGTACCGGGCCTGGGTTGCGTCACCACAGGGTCCACGTCGCCCTTCACCCGCCCGGTCTTGAGCTGGGCGCAATAGCTCTCAAGATAATAGAGGCCACAGATCTTGTTGCCCACGGATTCCGCCTTGCGCACCGCCCGCGCCACCTCGGCGGCAATCCAGGGCTGCGCCCCGTGCCGTTCCAGCGCGGCCTTTGTCTGTGTTTCAATCTCGTCCAGGGAAATTTGTGGCATGCGACCTCCATTCGTCCGGCGAGACTTTGGAGATTGTGATCGGCGGGGTCAATCAATTCCGGAACATTTGTTGGAAATGCGAGGAGCAGATCAAGGTTCCGCAGGCCAAAGCGGACCTTCCTGTCTACCGCCCGGCCCGCAAGCCAACCGCCTTCGGCACAAACCGACAGCCTGCTTAACCCGCGCTCACCCTGCCGCTACAAGAGCGCCGTTTTCCAAGCGAAGCACGCGGTCCATCCGCGCCGCCAGCTCAAGATTATGCGTAGCGATCAGCGCCGCCAACCCGGTGCCGCGCACCAGCTCCACCAGCGCCTCGAACACCTGATCCGAGGTGCCCGGATCCAGATTGCCCGTGGGTTCATCCGCCAACAAAAGGCGGGGCTGATTGGCCAGCGCCCGACAGAACGCCACCCGCTGCTGTTCGCCCCCCGACATCGCCGACGGCCGATGCCCGGCACGTTCCGCCACGCCCACGCGGGCCAGCAAATCATAGGCGCGCATCTCGGCCTCAGCCCGGGCCACACCATTGGCCAGTTGCGGCAGGACGATGTTTTCCAGCGCAGAAAACTCCGGCAGCAGATGATGGAACTGATAGACAAACCCCACATCGCGCCGCCGCGCCACCGTGCGCCGCCGATCGCTCAGGCCCGTCATATCCGTGCCGCCAATCTGAACCATGCCCGCATTGGCCGTGTCCAGCAGCCCCGCAATATGCAAAAGCGTTGATTTCCCCGCCCCCGAGGGCGCCACCAGCGCCACCATCTCGCCAGAGGCAAGCTCAAGATCGGCCCCGTTCAGCACCTGAACCTCGTTGGTCTTGCCACGGTTATAGGTCTTCTCGACGCCCTTGAGCGCCAGCATCGCGTCACTCATACCGCAGCGCCTCTACCGGGTTCATCCGTGCCGCGCGCCGGGCCGGGAAAATGGTAACCACAAAGGACAGCCCCAGCGACAGCGCCACCGCCGACAACACATCGCCCAGCTGCAACTGCGCCGGCAGATGGTAAATCCCCCGGATCGACGGATCCCACGCCTGCCCGCCCGAAAACCAGTTCACGAGCGAAAAGATCGGGTCGATATAGACCGCAAAGAGACACCCCAGAATGACACCAAACAGCGTACCCAGCATTCCTGTGAACGCCCCGCAGATGAAAAACACCCGCAGAACAGACCCTTCGGTCAGGCCCATGGTGCGCAGAATACCGATGTCGCGGCCCTTGTTCTTGACCAGCATGATCAGCCCGCTGGTGATGTTCATCGCCGCGATCAGCACCAGGATCGACAGGATGATGAACATCACGTTGTCCTCGATATCCAGCGCCCGCAGGAACCCGCCACTGGCATCGCGCCACGTCCAGACCTGCGAGACCTCGCCCGCAGCGTTCAGCAGATTGGGCGACATCTCGTCCACCGCCTCGGGGGTTTTGACCATCACCTCCAGCTCATCCGCCCGACCCTCGCGATTGAAAAAGCTCTGCGCCTCGGCAAACGGCATGTAGATGCGCGTGCGGTCGATATCATAGCGCCCGGCAGAAAACACATAGGCCACGTCATAGACCTTGACCCGGGGGCTGGTGCCAAAGGCGGTGCGCACCCCGTTGGGTGAAATGATCTTGATCTTGTCGCCGACACTGATCCCCAGTTCGCGCGCCACACCCGATCCGATGGCGACGGTGGCCTGCTCGCTGTCCGGGATGACACCGAACTGGTCGATATCGCCCAGCCCGGTCTCGGGGTTGTTGATCCGTGGAATGGTCTTGAGGTTCTCCAGCGTGATCCCGTAAATCTGTACACCCGCGTTACGATCGCGCGAATTGGCCATCACCTGCCCTTTGACCAGCGGCGCCACGCGCGTCACGCCGGGCACGGCCCGCACCCGCTCGGCCATCGCATCGAAATCCTGAAGCGTGCGGTCAATATGGCCGGTCTGTTCGTTGACCGTTCCGGCATTATAGATCGTCACATGGGCATTCGCGCCAAGGATCGTGTCAACGAATTCCGCCCGGAAACCGGACCGGACCGCCAGCGTCGCAATCAGCGCAAAAACCGCCAGCGTGATCCCGATCAGGCTGATCCATGTCATCACGCTCACACCACCCTCGGCGCGTTTGGCACGCAGATAGCGCCACGCGATCATCCACTCGAAAGGGGCAAAAGGGGCTGGGCTCGCTGCCACGATGATACCTCGGTCTTATCTGGCGCGGACACTGCGCGCGCGCAACTCATAGGTCAAGATCGACCCGGCGGCAATTCCCGTCGGATCGCCGATCGCGGCTGATTTCCGTACGTTCCGTACGCAGCTTCGCGCAACAAGTCGAAGTCCCGTACGTTTCTCACGTACAGACCGTACGCTTTGTACGTTTTCAGGCACTCGCGCGCCGTTTCCCGGGCCGCCTTCTGAACATGATCCGCATCGCCCCGATCATGCCGACCCCCGCCAGAAATCCCGCAGCGCCAAAGCCGATGCCATCCCGCCAGCGGCTGCCATGTCCGCCAGTGCGGCCTCCCGTGTCAGATCAAGACGGCCGGCATCAGCGTCGAACGCCCTCACAACCCGCGAAAGCTCATCCACCGCCCCGGCCAGACGTTGCGTATATTGTTGAGAATACTCAGGAAATTGCGAAAACCCCGTGGCCCCGGCAATCCCGCCAGCCAGCATCATAGCCCTGAAAAGCATCTGCTCTGCCTCTTTTTTAACGGGCAGTATACGCGAATTCAGCGCAGGCGGGAATCCCCGCCGTACCTACCGCTGGTCAGAGACCGGAAACCCGGTGCCCGGCATAGATTTTGGCAACCTTTTCAATGGCCTGCTCCGGCGGCAGCTCTTCGCTTTCACCCGTGCGGCGGCTGGTCAGTTCTACCACACCGTTCTTCAGGCCCCGCGGCCCCACCGTGATGCGCCAAGGCAGTCCAATCAGGTCCATGGTGGCAAACTTGCCGCCCGCGCGCTCATTGCGGTCATCATATAATGGTTCCAAACCAATGGCTTGCAAGGAGTTGTAAAGGCTTTCGCAGGCGATGTCAGCCTCCGTGTCACCTTGTTTCAGATTGACGATACCCACATGATAGGGCGTCACCCCTTCGGGCCAGATGATGCCCTTGTCGTCATGACTGGCTTCGATGATCGCGCCTACCAGACGGCTCACCCCAATCCCGTGGCTGCCCATATGCACCGGCACCGGTTTGCCGTCCGGCCCTTGCACCGTGGCCCCCATCGGATCGGAATACTTGGTGCCGAAATAGAAGATTTGCCCCACCTCGATCCCCCGCGCCGAGCGGCGGCGATCTTCGGGAATATCGTTGAATTTCTGTTCGTTATGGGTCTCATCCGTGCGCGCATAGAGCGCGGTGAATTCTTCCATGATGGCACGGCATTGATCGACGTTATCATAGTCGATATCGCGCTCACCCAGCCGGATGTCGGTCACCGCGCTGTCATAAAACACCTCGGATTCGCCGGTATCGGCCAGCACGAGGAATTCATGCGTATCGTCCCCGCCGATGGGTCCGCTATCGGCCCGCATCGGGATTGCCTGAAGGCCCATCCGCTCATAGGTGCGCAGGTAGCTGACCAAGTGACGGTTATAGGCGTGAAGCGCATCTTCTTTCGTTAAATCAAAGTTATAGCCGTCTTTCATAAAGAACTCACGGCCTCGCATCACCCCGAAACGCGGGCGCACTTCATCGCGAAATTTCCACTGGATATGATATAGTGTCAGCGGCAGGTCCTTGTAGCTGCCCACATGGCTGCGGAAAATATCCGTGATCAGTTCTTCGTTCGTGGGACCATAGAGCATATCGCGCCCATGCCGGTCTTTGATCCGCAGCATCTCCTCGCCGTAATCGTCATAGCGCCCGCTTTCACGCCACAGATCAGCCGATTGCAGCGTCGGCATCAGCATCGGCACATGGCCCGCGCGCACCTGTTCCTCGTGCACAATATTTTCCAGCTTTCTCAACACCTTGAATCCCATCGGCAGCCAGGAATAAATCCCGGCGGTGGCTTGTTTGATCATGCCAGCCCGAAGCATCAGCCTGTGACTGACAATCTGGGCCTCGGAAGGATTTTCCTTGAGAACAGGCAGGAAATAACGGGAAAGGCGCATCAGGGAACCTCGAGAAAATGGCGTTTCGACCCGTTTATGGCTTTGCGATAGGGCATACAAGCCATCACGTCGGGCTTTTCAACGCTCAACCCTTGAAAGCCCCGGCCCCTTGGGCGAAGAGTAAGGCAGCAACAACCCGAGGCGCGCATGGCTTTGCCGGTCAAGACACAAATGAAATATTGGGGAATCGCGTCAGCGTTCTTCCTTGTCGCTCTCTGGTTTCTGGGCGATGTGATCCTGCCTTTCGTGCTGGGCGGCGCCGTGGCTTACTTTCTTGATCCCGTGGCTGACAGGTTTGAAGCAATGGGCTGCTCACGCGCGCTGTCCGTCGTCATCATAACGCTGGTGGCGCTTTTGATCTTTGTGGTCATGGCGCTTCTTGTGGTGCCAACGCTGGTCGAACAATCCATCGCATTGTTCAATGTTGCCCCACAACTTGCCCAGGACTTGCAGGCGTTTCTGACATCGCGTTTCCCGCAGATACTGGATGGGGATTCGACCGTTCATAAAACCCTGTTATCATTGGGGGAAACCATCCGTGAACGCGGTGGAGAGCTGTTGAACTCCGTCCTCACCTCGGCCGCATCGATCCTGAACGTGGTGATGCTTTTCGTGATCGTGCCGGTGGTGGCCTTCTACCTGCTCTATGACTGGGACAACATGGTCGCCAAGATAGACGAGCTTTTGCCCCGCGATCATGCGCCCGTGATCCGGCAGCTGGCGCGCGATGTCGACCAGACCCTCGCAAGCTTTATCCGTGGTATGGGCACCGTCTGCCTGATCCTCGGCACTTATTACGCGATGGCACTGATGCTGGTCGGGCTGCAATTTGGCCTCGTCGTCGGGGCATTTGCAGGGCTGATCACCTTCATTCCCTATATCGGCGCGCTTCTGGGCGGCGCATTGGCCATCGGTCTGGCCCTGTTTCAGTTCTGGGGAGAATGGGTTTCAATCGGGCTGGTCGCCGGGATCTTTGCCTTGGGCCAAGTGATCGAGGGCAATGTTCTGACACCAAAACTGGTTGGCAGCTCCATCGGCCTGCACCCGGTCTGGCTGATCTTCGCGCTCTCCGTCTTCGGCACGCTCTTTGGCTTTGTCGGCATGCTGGTGGCTGTCCCTGTTGCCGCAGCTATTGGCGTTCTGGCACGATTTGCCATCAGCCAATACAAGGATAGCCGCCTTTATCGCGGGTTGGATCAGCAGGACGACAGCTGATGGCAAAACAGCTGAGTTTCGAGCTGCCCGTCCGGCAGGCACTGGGGCGTGAAGATTTCTTTGTGTCGCCCGCGAATGCCGCCGCCGTCGGCATGATCGAAGGCTGGCAGGGCTGGACGGCCCGCAAACTGGTGCTGGCAGGACCAACCGGTTCGGGCAAAACCCATCTGGCGCATGTCTGGGCGGCCTTGGCACAGGCACAGATCATTGCCGCGACGGATCTGGAACAGGCTGACATACCCGCGCTGGCCACCTCGAACATTGCGGTCGAGAACGCCCATGAGATCGCGGACAACCGCGCTGCCGAGGAGGCTCTGTTCCACCTGCACAACCTGGCGCTTGCCGAAGGTTGGACGCTTCTGATCACCGCCGACAAGCCTCCGCAACACTGGGGGCTGACCCTGCCGGATCTGGTCAGCCGCATGCAGGGTACGACACTGGTTGCACTCGATACCCCCGATGACAGCCTGTTGGCTGCAGTGTTGATGAAACTTTTTGCCGATCGGCAACTTTCCCCCCAGCCCGAAACGATCCCATACCTGATCCCGCGAATGCCCCGTTCTTTCGACGCCGCACGCGCTGTCGTGGCCACACTGGATGATCTGGCGCTGGAAACAGGTCGCCCGATCAACCGCACTCTGGCCCGCCGGGTGCTGGACAATCTGGACAACTAGCGGCACACTCGTCACCTTCCTGTTACGTCTCCGGCTCACAAGGTGCTCATGTCACACGCAGATTTCCTGAAATCCCCCCTGCCCGAACCGGTTGAGCTTACGGATATGGACATCACCGGTCCCGCGCGCTTCTACAATCGCGAGCTAAGCTGGCTCGGCTTCAACTGGCGTGTGCTGGAAGAGGCACAGAACCCGCGTGTGCCCTTGTTGGAGCGCCTGCGTTTCCTGTCGATCTCGGCCAATAACCTGGATGAATTCTATAACGTTCGCGTGGCCGGTCTGCGCGAACTGGCCCGCGCCGGCAATACGACACCCGCCTTTGATGGCCTGACCCCCGCCGAACAACTGGTGCTGATCAACGAAGACGCACGCAAGCTGCTGCAAGCCCAGCAATCCACCTACGAAGATCTGCGCCGCGAGATGGAGGCGGCAAACATCACCATCCTCGACAGCTCGGGCGTCAAGGATGAAGACCGCGAAATGCTCGCGGATGTCTTTCTGAACAAGGTCTTTCCGGTCCTCTCGCCGCTGGCGATTGACCCGGCGCATCCGTTTCCCTTCATCCCTAATCTCGGATATTCGCTGGCGTTGCAGCTTGAGCGCAAGAAGGACAAACGCCCCCTACAGGCGCTCCTGCCGATCCCGGCACAGATCAACCGCTTCGTAACCCTGCCCGCGCCCGAAGGTTCGCACCGTACCCTGCCGCTTGAGGAGTTGCTGATCCTGCATCTCGACAGCCTTTTTCCCGGGTACAAATACAAGGGCCACTGTTCTTTCCGGGTGTTGCGTGACAGCGATCTTGAGGTCGAGGACGAGGCCGAGGATCTGGTGCGCGAATTCGAGGTTGCCCTGAAACGTCGCCGCCGGGGCGAAGTTGTCCGCATGAAAATCTCTACCGGCGCGCCGCAGGATTTGCGCGATGTGATCATGGAAGAACTTCACGTGAACCCCGACGAGGTGGTCGAGGTGGAAGGCATGATCGGCCTGCGCGACCTGAGCGAGCTGGTGCTGGAGGATCGGCCAGACCTGCTCTGGCCTGCGTTTACGCCCCGCGTGCCCGAGCGGGTGCAGGACCATGACGGCGATATGTTCGCAGCGATCCGGCAAAAGGACATGCTGCTGCACCACCCGTATGAGACATTCGATATGGTGGTGCGCTTTCTCAATCAGGCGGCGCGCGACCCGAATGTGGTGGCGATCAAGCAGACGCTTTATCGCACGTCGAAACTATCGCCAATCGTCGAGGCGCTGTGTGAGGCCGCCGAAGACGGCAAATCCGTCACCGCCCTGGTCGAGCTGAAAGCGCGGTTTGATGAGGCTGCCAACATTCGCCAATCCCGACGACTGGAACGGGCGGGCGCGCATGTGGTTTATGGCTTTCTTGACCTCAAGACCCACGCCAAGATCAGCACGGTCGTCCGCCGCGAAGGCGATAACCTAGTCACCTACACCCATTACGGCACCGGCAATTACCACCCGATCACGGCCAAGATCTATACCGATCTCAGCTTTTTCACCTGTGACCCGACGCTGGGACGCGACGCCACCAAGGTGTTCAACTTCCTGTCGGGATATGCGCAACCGGAGACGCTGGAAAACCTGGCGATTTCACCGCTGTCGCTCAAGCAAAGCCTGCTGGATATGATCAGCACCGAGGCCGATCATGCCCGTGCCGGAAAGCCGGCTGAAATCTGGGCCAAGATGAACTCGCTGATCGACCCGGACGTGATTGATGCGCTATATGCGGCCAGTCAGGCGGGGGTCAAGATCAGCCTTGTGATCCGCGGCATCTGCGGCCTGCGACCCGGTATCCGTGGGCTTTCCGACAATATCCGCGTCAAATCCATCGTCGGCCGGTTCCTGGAACATTCGCGCATCGTCTGTTTCGGCAACGGTCACGGGCTTCCGCATAAAAGGGCACGGGTTTTCATCAGCTCTGCCGACTGGATGGGCCGCAACCTCAACCGCCGGGTCGAGACGCTGATCGAAATCGAGAACCCCACCGTCAAGGCCCAGATCGTCAGCCAGGTCATGGCCGCCAACATGGCCGATGTGGCGCAAAGCTGGGTAATGGCCGCCGATGGCAGCTTCCTGCGCTCGCCCATACCCGAGGGCGAATTTGCGTTCAATTGTCACAGGTTCTTCATGGAGAACCCTTCATTGTCGGGACGTGGCTCTGCCGGGGCATCAGATGTTCCCAAACTGACCCATACCGAAGATTGACCGATTTGCGCGCCTGTCGCATACAGGAAAGCGCAAGACCCGAGGGATGACATGGACGGCAATAACGATACCAGCCAGGGCGATGGCGGCCCGTTTGGCCGACCACTCTTTGACAAACCATCCGCGCGCGCGCTCAGCCGAGTAGGTGTCGTTGATATCGGGTCGAACTCAGTCAGACTGGTGGTGTTTGATGGTGCCGCGCGCAGCCCGGCCTATTTCTTCAACGAAAAGATCATGTGCGCGCTTGGTGCGGGCATGTCCGAAACCGGCAAGCTGAACCCCGAGGGCCGTGAACGCGCCCTGACCGCGCTCAAACGGTTTCAGCTACTGGGCGACAGCATGGGAACGGGGCCGTTGACAATGGTCGCGACCGCTGCCGTGCGCGAAGCCGAGGATGGCCCGGAATTCTGTGCCGAGGTCCAAGAGGCCACCGGCATCAAGGTCTGGGTGATCGACGGACAGGAAGAGGCGCGGCTTTCTGCGCAGGGCGTGTTGCTGGGCTGGCCGGGGTCCTACGGCCTGGTCTGCGACATTGGTGGTTCTTCGATGGAATTGGCCGAGATTGATGGCGGGCGCGTCGGCAAACGGGTAACGTCCTCCCTTGGTCCACTGAAACTGCAGGACATCAAGGGCGGTAAAAAGGCCCGCAAAGCGCATATCGAACAGACCGTTGCCGCCATGCACGCCAAGATGGGGCCACAGAACAACCGGCTCTTTCTGGTAGGCGGCTCGTGGCGGGCGATCGCCAAGATCGATATGGAACGGCGCGGCTATCCCCTGCATGTGCTGCATGAATACCGCATGTCCGCCAAGGCCGTGCGCGACACGGCCCATTACCTTGAGATTACCAATATCGAAGAGTTGCGCATCCGCTCTGGCGTCTCTTCTGCCCGGATGGCTCTGGTCCCCCATGCCGCCGAAGTGCTGCGCGAGATCGTCAAGACCTTCAAGCCCCGCGACATCGCCATTTCCAGCTATGGCATCCGTGAGGGGCTGCTATACGAACAGATGCCGCAGCAATTGCGCGACCGTGATCCGCTGATCGAAGCCTGCCGTTTTGCCGAGGCCAAGGATGCCCGCGTGCGCGGTTTTGGCAAGGTGGTCTATAATTTCATCATGCCGCTTTTCAAAAATGTCGGGCCCGAGAAACGGCGCCTGATCAAGGCCGCCAGCCTCTTGCATGATGTCAGCTGGCGCGCCCATCCCGACTACCGCCCCGAGGTGTGTTTCGACAACGCCACGCGCGCAAACCTGGGCGGGCTGAAACATTCCGAGCGGGTATTTCTGGGTCTGGCCCTGCTGCACCGCTACTCGAACAAGCGGCAGGGTACGCGGTTCGAAAACCTCTATGGCCTTGTGTCGCACGATACCCAACATCAGGCTGAAATTCTGGGCAAGGCAATGCGCTTTGCCGCGATGTTGTGGCTGAACAAGGATGCCGATCTGGGTGAATTGCGCTGGCATCCCCGCAAGAGGGTGCTTGAACTCTGCCTGTCCAAAGAGGCCGCGCCGCTTTATGGCGAGGTGGCTCAGGCGCGGTTTGCATCGCTCGCCGCGTCGCTGAATGCACAGACGCTGGTTAAAACGCTCAACGAAAAGCAGAAATAACCGGCGTTACAGCTCGATCTCGCCCTGTGGCTCTTCGGCTTGCTCCAGGGGTGTTTTGCGACGCAGAATGATATCGCCATTTGGCAACATTTCTGGCGGATGATAGGCGTTCAGATCGTCCACCTTGCCCAGTAAATCCGCCAGCGCCGGCCCCATCTGATCCACGAAATCCCGCAGGGCGGGCTGCATCTCATCCGCCAGCCCCTGCAAATCGTCCAACGCGGGCTCCATCTCTTCCATGATGCCACGGAAAAATAGCTTTGCGCCCTCCTCCATCAGAGAAAAGCCGTCGCTTTCTTCGGTTTCTTGCGCTTGAAGCGGGAGTGTTGCGATCAATGCCGCAGCCAAGGTCAGGGTAAAGGGTTTCATAGATCACATATAGGCGCGGTGAACGCAAAAAGAAGGTCAGATATCCACATCCATTGTCACCGGGAAATGATCTGAGGCGGAAATCAGCGCATCGCGCAACTCGGGGAAACTCCAGCAATTCGGGTCATCAAACGGGTGCCAGATACGCCATTCCGGCCGTTTCGCACGCAATCCCGGCGACACCATGACGTAATCCAGAAGCGCCTGAATATAGCGTTTTTCCGAGGACAGATAGAAGCGCGAGGTCGTGTTGATCGCCCCGATCCGCCGTTGCAATGCCCGCCGTGCATGCGGATCAAAAAGGCTCATCTCAGGCACGGCCCCCTCGCCCATGATGATCTCGACCGACGAATGACCAAAGAGGTTTTCATACTCATCCAGGCCCGGACCATCATTCAGATCGCCCAGCACGATCAAATGCTCGCCTGCCGCCAGATGCGCCTCCACCCGCTGCCGCAGCCAGACCGCTTGCGCCTGCTGCTTGCGGCGGTTCGCGATGGCCTTGCGCATCACCTCGTCCCGGCTGCGCGCACCATGCGGGGCCTTGGATTTCAGATGCGCCCCGATCAGGCGCAAATCCATACCGCTGGCGGTGGTGACGGCCACTTCAAAGGGCGGCTTGGAAAAGGTCACCAGGTCCTCGGTATTGTCGATATCCAGATCAATCCGAAACACACCATCAAAACGCGGCGCATCGCGCGAACCCTTTTTGCCGGTCTCTTCCCCTTTCGGGTCATGCCGGGCCGTCAGAGCCGCCGGATCAAACATCAGCGCGATTTCCTGCTGGGTATCGTTTTCAAACCCCACCAGCGCCTTTGTTGTGCGCAACCCCATGATGCGGGCGAAGTTTTCCAGCGCCGGAACGGTGGCGCGTTTGCCATTATGGTCCGGCGCCTCGATCACCATGACCGCATCGGCATCAATCGCGTTGAACACGATGCCAAGCGCCGCCAGTTGATCGGATCGCGTAACGTCATGCCGCCGGGACCACTCGCCATCATCCAGCAGGTTGCCCTCCTCGTCGAATAAGGCGTTGAACCACTCCACATTATAGGTCGCGATCCGCATATCAGCCCCTTTCGCTGATTTCTTCCCAGGCGCGGTTGATATCCACAAGCCGTTTTTCCGCCAGCTTGACCGCCTCTTCCGGCACCCCGCGTGCCACCATCCTGTCAGGATGTGTTTCGCGCACCATCCGCCGCCAGACGCTTCGGATTTCGTCGATTGGCGTGTCCGGGGTGACCCCCAGAACGTTGTAAGGATCGGGTGTGGCATTGGGCACGAAACGGCTGCGAAGGCCGGTGAATTCTGGCGCGGGTATTTCGAAAATCTCGGCCACACGCTCCAGGAACAGATCTTCGTTCGGATGATAGATGCCATCCGCCATGGCGATGTGAAAAAGCCCTTCCATCAGGTCGTACAGGGCGTCTGCCTCGGCACCGAACATGCCCCTGATACGCACGGCGTATTCCTCGAACCCGGCCACGTCCTGACGCGCCAGATTGAACACTTTCGCCGCATTTTCCTCATCCGATTCAGCGATCTGGAACACCTCGCGAAAGGCGGTCACCTCGTCGCGGGTCACCAAGCCGTCAGCCTTGGCCATTTTCGCGCTCAGGGCGATAACGGCGATGGTAAACGCAACGCTGCGCTCCGGCGGGGTGCGCAACCGGTCGAATACGGCACTCAGTGCCTCGCCACTGGCCAGCGCCGAAAGCGCCTCGGATATGCGTGTCCAGATTGACATGTTCGGCACCCTATAGGCTTTGCAGGGGGTTGTCAGGCAGCGGTTACAGCAGTTTCTGCATCACCACCAGATCAATCCAGCGCCCGAACTTGAACCCGGCCTCGGGCAGCGTAGCTACATAGCGATATCCGATCCTGTCATGAAAGGCCGCACCGCCTGAATTGTCGCCGCTGATACCTGCAATCATCGAATGGTGCCCCGCGTGCCGTGCATGGTCCTCCAGCGCATCCATCAGCGCGCGTCCGACCCCGCAACCCCAGGCATCCGGATCAAGAATAACGGTGTGCTCCATCGTATGCCCGTAGCCCGGCCCGCTGCGAAACTGGAAATAGGTGGCATGGCCCAGGATTTTCACCCCGTCACAAGCCACCAGAAAGGCCTTACCTTCGGCCTGGCGCATGTCAATGTCGCGGGCCAGCTGATCCGGGTCTTTTTCCTGAGTGGTAAAGGTCACAGTGGTATCGCGGATTTGCGGATTCCAGTAGGCGACAATCTGCGCCGCTTCGTCAGCCCTGGCATCCCGAATGATCATGCCAGTACCCTGATCCCGTCCGGGGTGACGATTTCGGCGCGCAGTCCAACCTCGCCCACCTCATAAACCACCCTTTCTTCGGACAGCAACGGGGTCAGATCAGCACTCAACTGCGATATTTCGGGATGGCTGACCACCAAGCGATCAAGGTGACAGCCAGATGCCTGCAAGCGCTGCACCGGATGGGCATCGCCCTGCCATTCGATCAAGGCTGGAAACATGCCGCCAAAGGGAAGTATGCCATCTTCGGGCACCGCCATCTGCCAGCGCAGATCACCACGCACCAGCGCAACCGGCGAACCTGACTGCGGGAAACTCTGCAACGCCTCGGCCAGAGCGTTTGTGCGGCAAATCCAGTTTGTTAGCTTCGGCGGGCCCAAAAACCGATCCAGATCGAACCAGCGTGGGTAGCCGGGTGCCGGTGCCTCCGGATCAATCGCAATCACTTCAAGATAAAGCCCATCGTCCAGATCAAGCAGCAGATTATGCGTCCCGAAATGGGCGTGCTGTCCCCCGGGCTGCAATTTGACCTTCAACGCGTCTTCGACATGGGCGCGTCCGTCTTCCAGGTTTTCAGCGGCAATTGCCAGGTGGTCGAGTTCCAACATGACCTGTCTCTCAATCTCTCAGCGCGACAGCGTATCGCGATCATTGACCATAGGTTACCAAGGCCCAGAGCGTCCAGCCCGCCACCAGCACCGTTGGGTAGAAACTGGCTGCAAACCCGAAGGCGCGCAAGGGAGGTGAGAGATGATAACCACCCCAGAAGAGCAACCGGGCAAGCGCGAAATTCAGACCCAGGACGACAATCACCCCCGGCCCGGCCCCTGCCAGAATCACCGCAGACGCGGGCCAGATACACAATCCCAGCACCAGTTGCTCGGTCGTGTTGGTCAGCACGCGCTGATCAATCTCCGCTCCGCTTCCCGGTGCAAAGGGCGCGCCATCAATGATGGTGTGATCGAAAAAACGCCGTTGCGCCAGACGGCCGATCATCAGCAACAGCACGATGCCAGGGGCCAGAAAGGCGGTCATGATCGTAGGGATCAGGGTGAAAACCGGCAGCGTCACGAAATTTGCCGCGACCCAGAGCATACCGGCCGACCATAACAATCCGATGGCCATTCCGATCAGGATCGAGGCGCGCTTGCTCATGGCGCAGGCGGCTCCCAAAGCTCGATATCATTGCCCTCGGGGTCGGTGATCCGGGCAAAGCGCCCGGTTTCGGGCGTGTCCCATTCATCGGGCCGGGTCTCGGCCGGGATACCTGCCTGCGCCAATTGCTGGATCAGCGCATCCAGTCCCTCGACCCGCAGGTTCAGCATCCACTGGCGGTCCGAAGGCCAATAATCAGTGCCCGCCTCAAACGGCGCAAAGACCGAGATACCTTCGTCCTGGCGCCACGGGCCAAAGCTCGTGACGCCCAGATGTGTCGCATACCAATCGGCCAGCGCGGCAGGGTCCGTGGTGCGAAAGAAGATGCCGCCGATCCCTGTGACCCGCCCGGACATCTCAGGCCCGTGCTTCGCTGATCAGACGCAGGATATTCTGCGCGGCGTCAGGAATATTGGTGCCCGGACCAAAGATCGCCTTGACCCCCGCCTTTTTCAGGAAGTCGTAATCCTGCTGCGGAATGACCCCGCCGCAGATCACGATGATATCGCCCGCATCCTTTTCGTCGAGCACTTTGATCAACTGCGGCGCCAATGTCTTGTGACCCGCTGCCTGGCTGGAAATACCGATCACATGCACATCATTGTCGATTGCATCTTGCGCGGCCTCTTCCGGGGTCTGGAAAAGCGGCCCGACATCGACATCAAAGCCGATATCGGCAAATGCCGTGGCGATAACCTTGGCGCCCCGGTCATGCCCGTCCTGGCCCATCTTCACCACCAGCATACGTGGACGGCGACCTTCGTTTTCGGCAAAATCCTCAACCGATTTCTGGATCGCGGCAAAGCCCTCGTCGCCCTCATAGGCCGCGCCATAGACACCGGCCAGTGTCTTGACCTCGGCGCGGTGACGTCCGAATTCCTTTTCCATTGCCATGCTGATTTCTCCTACTGATGCGCGTGCGCGCGCGGCCTCGACCGCCCCCGCCAACAGATTGCCACCTTCTTTTGCCTGTCGTGACAACGCATCCAACGCTGCCTGGCAGGCCGCCTCGTCCCGGCTGGCACGGATTTTTTCAAGCCGCGCGATCTGCGCCTCACGCACTTTGGCGTTGTCGATATCCAGAATGTCGATCGGGTCTTCACTGTCCTTGCGGTATTTGTTGACCCCGACGACAACCTCATCGCCCTTGTCGATCATGGCCTGCCGCGTGGCAGCGCTTTCTTCGATCCTCAGCTTGGGCATGCCGCTGGCCACGGCCTTGGTCATACCACCCATCTCCTCGACCTCTTCGATCAGCTTCCAGGCTTCGTCGGCCAGATCAGCCGTGAGTTTTTCGACATAGTAGCTGCCCGCAAGCGGATCGACCACATTGGTCACACCGGTTTCTTCCTGCAGGATCAGTTGGGTGTTGCGCGCAATCCGGGCACTGAAATCCGTCGGCAGGGCAATCGCCTCGTCCAGGGCATTGGTATGCAGCGATTGCGTACCACCCAGCACCGCGCTCATCGCTTCATAGGCCGTGCGGATCACGTTGTTATAGGGATCCTGCTCCTGCAAACTGACGCCAGAGGTCTGACAATGGGTGCGCAGCATTTTCGAACGCTCACTCTTGGCGTCGAATTCGGTCATGATCCGGTGCCACAACAGGCGCGCCGCCCGCAGTTTGGCCGCTTCCATGAAGAAATTCATCCCGATGGCAAAGAAGAAACTCAGCCGCCCGGCGAACTTGTCCACATCCATACCGGCCTCGATCGCCGCGCGCACATATTCGCGCCCATCCGCCAGCGTATAGGCCAGTTCCTGCACCAGGTTCGCCCCGGCCTCCTGCATGTGATAGCCTGAGATGCTGATCGAGTTGAACTTAGGCATCTCGTTCGAGGTGAATTCGATGATGTCGCTGACAATCCGCATGCTGGGTTCGGGCGGGTAGATATAGGTGTTGCGCACCATGAATTCCTTCAGAATATCGTTCTGAATGGTGCCCGACAGGACCGATTTATCGTGGCCCTGCTCTTCACCTGCGACGATGAAACTGGCCAGAACCGGAATTACCGCGCCATTCATCGTCATGCTGACGCTCACCTTGTCCAGCGGGATACCGTCAAAGAGGATTTTCATGTCCTCGACCGAGTCGATCGCCACGCCAGCCTTGCCGACATCGCCAATCACACGCGGGTGGTCACTGTCATAGCCGCGATGCGTCGCCAGATCGAACGCGACCGAGACCCCCTGCTGGCCCGCCGCCAGGTTGCGACGATAGAAAGCGTTCGATTCCTCGGCCGTCGAAAAGCCCGCATATTGGCGGATCGTCCAGGGGCGCCCGGCATACATCGTTGCCTTCACCCCACGGGTAAACGGGCCGAACCCAGGCAGACTGCCCATATGCTCAAGCCCTGCAGTATCGTCTTCGGTATAGAGCGGTTTGACGTCGATCCCCTCCAGGGTTTTCCACGTCAGATCGTCCAGCGGTCGCCCCCGGAGTTCTTTTTCAGCCAGATCACGCCAGTCGTCGGTCGTCTTTCCCATCAGTTTGTCCTCTTGTCGCGTCATCGGCGGACGGTTGTTTCCCTGCCTTCGCCGATGCGGTTTCTTCAATTAATGTCGCCAAACCATCCGCGCCTGCACGCAGCCAGTACAGATCGTCTGCATAGGCTTCGCGCAAGGCCATGACCTGGTCCCTGTCGAACGGGTGCCAGCGGCCTTCACCGGCTGGCAAGGCGCCGGGGTCTTCGCCCCGTTCCGCCACAATCTCTCGCAATTCTCTCAGTCCGGGGGCGCGGTTCAGCCATTCCCGGGCATGTTGGCTTGGACCTTCATCCAGGCCGGTTATGGCTGCCAGGCGTCGCTCAGGCATGCCGCCGAAAACCTCGTAGGAATGCACCTGAATCTCGACATCCGGTACAGCGCAGGCCAGATCGGTGATCACATCGCGCCACTGGCGGGTGCCGCTTGCAAGCCGCGCCAGCTCTTCGCTCCGCAGCACCTTGTGTCCCCGCGCCACCGCGAAGGCCGTGACCGAGCTCCAATACATATCCTGCGACCGGATCGACAGCACCAGCCGCGTCAGACGCCCGCCAAACGCCTGTGAATACCGCGCCATCCGTTCACCCATACCACCGTAAAGTTGGGCCTTGCGCAGGTTGTTGCGCGGCGAGCCGACAACATTTTCATCGCTGACCACCAAATGCGTGATACCGCGCTTCTCTGCCCGATCCAGGTTTTGCAGGATACGGGCTTGCGCCGCAGCCAGCTGTTCATCGGGTGTCTGATCCGTGTCGCATGGCATCACCCCGGTCAGAATACCATCGCGCGTCCGCAACGGGCCCCAAAACCCAACACCGACCTGTTCAAGCCGGGATGTGTTGGCACGCATATAGTGCTGAAAACTGGTCGAGGCCGTCCGGTGGGCCCCCAGATGCAGAATTACGTCCATAGCGGGGTTGCCTTTTGTCGAATCGCCACGAATTGAGGCGTTTGAAGGGTCATGACCGGCATGCTGACACTCCAAAGCTATCAATGAGATTAATGTTAAAATTTTCACGACCACCGTCGCAATTGCTATTCGCAATCCCGTCGCGCACGCTTATATTCCAGCCTACAGGAGAGGCGATGAAAAAGTTCTTACCCTTTGTTTTGCTAAGCTTTTGGGCCGTCGGCGCTGCTGCGCAGGAGGTTGAAAAAGATGAGGATGTGTACGAGCATCCGCGCATCGTCTCCGGCGAAGCGGTGGATTTGAACGAATTTTTATGGTTAAACCGACCCCTGATCATCTTTGCCGACACCCCCGCCGACCCGCGCTTCATCCAGCAAATGGAATACATAACCCAGCGTCTGGATGCGCTGGCCGAGCGCGACGTGATCGTTCTGACCGACACCAATCCCAAGGCCGAGAGCAAATTGCGCAAGAAACTGCGCCCGCGTGGCTTCATGATGGTTCTCATCGGCAAGGACGGTATCAAATACCTGCGCAAACCCTTCCCTTGGAACGTGCGCGAGATCACCCGCGTGATCGACAAGCTGCCGATGCGCCAGCAGGAAATCCGCGACGGTCTTGGCGGCAGCTGAAAACCCGCGCTCACAACCATTCCGCAGCCCCCCGTGCAACCACCAGAAGCCCGGTATGAGGGTCAAGCAGCATCAGGGTCGCCGATTCAGTGTCAAAGGCAAGCACCGTGCGCGGATTGTCCAGCGCATAGCGAAACGCACTTTCAGTTTCGTTGTTCATACACAAACGCCCCTCCAGCGCCGCGCGGCGCATCATCATGCCAGTCGACCGGTCGGTGTTCATCACCTCGACCAACGCGGCATCCGGCGCCTGCCGCGGATTATCCAGCGCCACAGCACCGTGGCGTGACAGGGTGCGCAACGCCTGCGGGGCTGCACTGGCCACCGACAAGGGCGATTTCACCTGCATCTGCACCAGCCTGAACGCCGCCGCGACACAATCGGAATTCGCATGAAACGCCACCGTCTCGCCGATCGAGAACCAGCGATCCAGCCGACCCCGCAAATCCGCCTCATCCTCGCGCCAGCAGCCGGACAGCACAGCCACGGCCATCAGGGCCAGCACGAAACGTGCCCGCCCTCCGGTCCGATTATGGCTGACTGCCCGCTGCATCAGATTATTCGAACTCCATGATCACGTCATCGACGGCCAGACTGTCGCCCGGCCCGGCCTTGATCGCCGAAACGACCGCCTTTTTCTCGGCCCGCAGAATGTTTTCCATCTTCATCGCCTCAACCGTGCACAGCGCCTGCCCTTCCTGCACTTCGTCGCCTTCACTGACATTGACCTTCACGATCAGTCCGGGCATCGGGCAGAGCAGCATCTTGGATGTATCAGGTGGCAGTTTCTCAGGCATTAACGCCGCCAGATCCGCCTGCCGCGGCGTGCGGACATGCACCTTGAGGTCGGCGCCGCGATTGCGGATGCGGAACCCGCCCGAGACCTTGCCAACCTTCAGCACCAGCGGTGCGCCGTCAACGCTCAGCAGCGCCAGTTTGTCGCCGGGAGTCCAGTCGCTTTCGACACGCATTTGGGTGCCATCCGCAAAGCGCACGATCGACCCTTCGCGATCAGCATCAATCACCACCGCATAGCTTTCGCCCTGCAGGGTCACCACCCAATCCTCACCAATGCGGCGTTCGTGGTTGTCCATCCGCCCCGACACCCGCGTGCGCCGGATTTCGGCCACCCGGTGCATCGCCGCGGCACTGGCCGCGATCCGGCGCAACGCGTCATCGCCCAGCGTCACACCGGCGAAACCATCGGGATATTCTTCCTCGATGAAGGCCGTGGTCATGTCACCGCTGATGAATTTCGGGTGATCCATCACCGCCGCCAGGAAAGGCAGGTTGTGGCCGATGCCTTCGATCTCGAAACTGTCCAGCGCCACGCGCATTTCCTCAATCGCCTCCGCCCTCGTAGGCGCCCAGGTGCAGAGCTTGGCGATCATCGGGTCGTAATACATCGAGATCTCGCCGCCTTCGAACACGCCCGTATCGTTGCGCACGGCGGTCTCACCCGGCTTCGCCTCGTCCTGCCACTTACCGTTCTCCAGCAGCGGCCCGGCGGCCACCTCGGCGGGCGGGCGGTAACGCGACAAACGCCCGATCGACGGCAGGAAGCCCCGATAGGGGTCCTCGGCATAAAGCCGGTTCTCAATGGCCCAGCCGTTGATGCCGACATCGGCCTGCGTCAGCGACAGTTTTTCGCCATAGGCCACGCGGATCATCTGCTCGACCAGATCAACCCCGGTGATCAGTTCCGTCACCGGATGTTCCACCTGCAACCTTGTGTTCATTTCGAGGAAGTAAAAGTTCTTCTCGCCATCAACGATGAATTCCACCGTGCCCGCGCTGGCGTAATCCACCGCCTGCGCCAGGGCCACCGATTGCTCGCCCATCGCCTTGCGCGTCGCCTCATCCAGGAACGGGCTGGGGGCTTCCTCAACCACTTTCTGGTTGCGGCGCTGAATGCTGCATTCCCGCTCGTTCAGGTAAATCCCGTTGCCGTGGCTGTCGCAGAGCACCTGGATCTCGATATGGCGCGGCTGCGTGACGAATTTCTCGATGAAAATCCGGTCATCGCCGAACGAGCTCGCGGCCTCGTTCTTGGAGCTTTGAAAGCCCTCGCGCGCCTCGTCATCATTCCAGGCGATGCGCATGCCCTTGCCGCCGCCCCCGGCGCTGGCCTTGATCATCACCGGATAGCCGATCTGGTTACTGATCTTCACCGCCTCGTCGGCATCCTCGATCAAGCCCATATAGCCCGGCACGGTGCTGACATCTGCCTCCTGCGCGATCTTCTTGCTGGTAATCTTGTCACCCATCGCCTCGATCGCCCCCTTGGGTGGCCCGATAAAGGCCACGCCTTCGGCTTCAAGTGCTTCGGCAAACTTGCTGTTTTCGCTCAGAAAACCATAGCCGGGATGCACCGCTTCGGCACCGGTCTGACGGATCGCCTCCATCACCTTGTCGATCACGATGTAGGATTCGTTCGCCGGCGGCGGGCCGATACGCACGGCCTCATCTGCCATCTTCACATGCAGGGCATTGCGATCCGCATCCGAATAGATCGCCACCGTCTTGATGCCCATCTTGCGGGCTGTCTTGATCACCCGGCAGGCAATCTCACCCCGGTTCGCTATCAGGATCTTCTTAAACATCTCTCGTCCCCTCTATCAGTTCCTGGCCGCGCCTCGTAACACGCGGAATTTGCAACAAAAAACCACCGGCGCATGCGGATGCACCAGTGGTTCGTATCAGATCAGTCGCGCCCGCGACGGGGCGCTGGTTCAGGTTAGCAGCGGCGTGGATAGGCCTGGCAATAGGCGACATTGCCCGCCGCGCCGACAAGCGCGCCACCGGCGACGCTGCCATTAAGCACAAGCGCGGTGCCCGCACCGGCCCCTGCGCCGATAAGCGCCTGCTCGCCCAGCGTGTCACCGCACGCACTGAGGCTGGCAAGCGCCACGATCGACAGTATGAGAATGAAGGTGAAATGCATCGGTTTGATCCCCACTGAGTCCTTTGACCAGGTGTAGCGGGATAGAACGCCATTCCCTTCCGTCGGTCAAAACCAATCACCCCCGGTACAGTGCTTTGGGCAATGCCCCGCCGATCCGGGTAAGCCATTTCATTCAAACGAAAAAAGGGCGGCCTGCACCAAAATGTACAAGACCGCCCGTAAGGGGAAGGGTAACGGATTAGACTATGCGTCTCGGCCCATTGGGGGGGGGCCGCCACTACAGTTTTGATGCTGCCCGCAAAAATTGCACCTTCCAAGGGGATAACGCCCCTAACGACCGCATCGGCTGTATTCCGCGTATTCGCGCAACTCATGGGCAAAAATGCGCCGTTTTTGCAATCCATGGTCGAGTAATGAGAAGATTTTAATCGTTTAAGTTTCATGGCTGCGCACCCCCGTCACCGTCAATTACGTCGGGAAAGGCGGCTTTGATTGCCGCGACATCCAAAATCAGCAATGCCTCGTAACTTTGCGAATCAAAAGGATCTTCCACCGGCAGCACCTCGCGGCCGAAAAGCCAACTCAGGCGTCCGGCGTCCAGATTGCCACGCTCAAACGGTTGATCCCCAAAGTGATCCCAAAGGGCTCCCAGAAACGCAGCATCTGCCCGGCGATCTGCCGGTTTGCGATCCCGAAAACGCTCGCGCCGGGTGATCGCTGTCACGCCCTTCGGGTTGGCGCGCCGGATGGTGAATTGAAAATCCGTGCCGGGAAGACGCCCGGGAAACCCGCGATGCTTCAACATGCTGTATCCCCCGCGTCACCGGGGTGGATGCGGGACAGGACAGGCCCGCAAGCCCGCCCCACCCGGTAGTAATCAGTATTTGCCGGTTGGCGCCGGCTCGGTCGAGATCGGCTCAGGCTCGACCACGACGAATTCCTCTTCTGCCGGCTGCGCACAGGCTGCGACCAGTCCGACAAGGCCAAGAGCCAGAAGGCTTTTGAATGTTTTCTGCATGTTAGTTTCCCGTGTTTTTGGAGGCACAGATACGGCGTCATACGCCCCATCCGCCCGCTGCTCGAGTTTTGAACTGCCATCTGGCAATCGTCGCGCATCCTATCGAATTGCCGCATGGTTTGACATGCGTAACCATCCTGACCACGCTGGCCTGCGCCAAAATCCGCGCGCGCTCCTGCACCTGAACGTTGATATGCAACATATTGTGGTCGCATCAGAAAACCTCCCAGATGCAGGTTCCGTCTTCGATGCGATACGCTTCGAAAACCTGGGTTATGTCAGGGTCATAGACACCAAACTCGCTTGCGCGATCTGCCATTGAGATGATGATCTGACCGGGCATCGGGCCAACATTCGACAGTTTCGGCAACGCAAATTCGTTGCACAGATGCTCCAGATCCGCGCGCACCAGGTCAAAATCAGCCTCATCGGTCGATAATTCCGGGGCGACGAAGCGAAACCGATAGACCAGCCCGCCGCCGGGCCTGTCCCACAGCATTTCCTGCAAATGCGTTTCAAGCCCCGAGGGCAAAACGACAGAATCCGCCTTGCTTGCGCCCGCGCCAGAGGCAAGGACCACGGCAGCGGCCAGATATGCCAACCGTGCCCTCACCGCGACCATCGCGTCCAGCGCGCACGGTTCCGCGGGTCATTCAGCACCCCGGCAATCCGCGCCTCGGCCTCGGCCCGTGGGAAAACCCCGGCCACCTGCCCGCCTGCGGTCACCTCCAGGCCCGAGATTACACGTTCCACCCGCACCACCGGCGCAAACCCCCTGAGATTTCTGAGCGCCCGCCAGATATCCTGCCGCACTTGCTGCGCCACCTTCAGGCGCGACCCTTCGGGCAATTGCGTCGTCGCGCTCAGATCAAACCGCACCGGCACCCGCCGCGCCAGGGTCAGCGCGGTCTCGTCACGAAGGATATGCCAGCGGTCGCGGGACATCGGGTTTCCTTGGGGTAAACAGGATCAGAGCGGAATATTATCGTGTTTTTTCCATGGGTTGGTCAGCTTCTTGTTGCGCAGGGACGCAAAGGCCCGGCTGACCCGCAGCCGCGTGTTATGCGGCATGATCACCTCGTCGATGAAGCCGCGCTCGGCCGCCACGAACGGGTTGGCAAAGCGATCTTCGTAATCCGCCGTATGGGCCGCGATCTTGTCGCTGTCGGCCAGATCGGCGCGGTGGATGATCTCGGTCGCCCCCTTGGCGCCCATCACCGCGATCTCGGCGGTGGGCCAGGCATAGTTGAAATCGCCGCGCAGATGCTTGGACGCCATCACGTCATAAGCCCCGCCATAGGCCTTGCGGGTGATCACCGTGACCTTCGGCACCGTCGCCTCGCCATAGGCAAAGAGCAGCTTGGCCCCGTGCTTGATCACCCCGCCATATTCCTGGGAGGTCCCCGGCAGGAAGCCCGGCACATCCACCAGCGTCAGGATCGGAATTTCGAACGCATCGCAGAACCGCACGAACCGCGCTGCCTTGCGCGAACTGTCAATGTCCAGACACCCGGCCAGCACCATCGGCTGATTGGCAACAACGCCCACGGTCTGCCCTTCAAGACGGATGAACCCGGTGATGATATTCTTGGCGAAATCCTCCTGGATCTCGTAGAAATCCCCCTCATCCGCGACCTTTTCGATCAGTTCCTTCATGTCGTAGGGCGTGTTCGCATTGTCGGGGATCAGCGTATCCAGACTGTCCTCCACCCGACCGGGCGCATCAAAGAAGGGCCGGACCGGCGCCTTGTCGCGGTTGTTCAGGGGCAGGAAATCGACCAGACGCCGCACTTCGGCCAGCGCCTCCACATCGTTTTCAAACGCGCCGTCGGCGACCGAACTCTTGCGGGTGTGGGTCGAGGCGCCACCCAGCTCTTCGGCGGTGACCACCTCGTTCGTCACCGTCTTGACCACATCGGGGCCGGTCACGAACATGTAGGACGTGTCTTTGACCATGAAGATGAAATCGGTCATCGCGGGCGAATAGACAGCGCCACCGGCACAGGGCCCCATGATCACGCTGATCTGCGGAATAACGCCCGAGGCCATGATGTTGCGCTGGAACACCTCGGCATAGCCGGCAAGCGACGCCACCCCTTCCTGGATGCGCGCACCACCTGAGTCGTTGATGCCAATAACCGGCGCGCCGTTCTGCATCGCCATGTCCATGATCTTGCAGATTTTCTGCGCATGGGTTTCCGACAGCGACCCGCCGAACACGGTGAAATCCTGGCTGAACACATAGACCATTCGGCCATTGATCGTGCCCCAGCCGGTCACCACGCCGTCACCGGGCATCTTGACCTTTTCCATACCGAAATCGGTGCAGCGATGCGCCACGAACATGTCGAACTCTTCAAAACTGCCCTCATCCAGCAATAGCTCGATCCGCTCACGGGCGGTCAGCTTGCCCTTGCCATGCTGCGAGGTGATCCGTTTCTCACCCCCACCCAGACGGGCTTCCGTACGGCGATCTTCCAGTTCTTGAAGAATGTCTTTCATGGCGCTCCCCTTTTCGGCTATTGCGGGATCATAGAGAAAACGATGGGGCACTGGAAAGCAGAATCCAGCAAATTTGCAAAGTATTGAAAACGTCATTTTGTTAATCAGTAAATTTGCTAAGTTTTCGGCTGTGGCGTGGACTTCCGAAAATCCCGGGCGTACCGATGTTTCATGGGTCAACATTCCAATGCCCGGTTTCTGGATCGCGGGACAGCACCACATATCCTGACACTCATTCTACTCGCCGGTCTGGCCGCCCTGGCGATGAATATCTTTCTGCCCAGCCTGCCGGGCATGACGGCCTATTTCGAGACTGACTACCGGCTAATGCAACTATCAGTTGCGCTTTACCTCGCAGTGAACGCCGTTCTGCAACTTGTGGTTGGGCCAATCTCGGACCGCTGGGGCCGCCGACCCGTGATCCTGTGGGGCACAGCACTGTTTCTTCTGGCGACGCTGGGCTGCGTGCTGGCGGGTAACATCTATGTCTTTCTGACCTTCCGTATGATGCAGGCCACGATCGTGGTCGCCATGGTCCTCAGCCGCGCGATCGTGCGCGATATGGTGCCCGAGGCACAGGCCGCCAGCATGATCGGATACGTCACGATGGGCATGGCAGTGGTTCCGATGATCGGCCCGGCCATCGGCGGCATGCTCGACGCGGCCTTTGGTTGGCAATCGAACTTCTGGCTGTTGCTGGTGCTGGGCGCGCTTGTCTTCTGGCTCACCTGGGCCGATTTGGGAGAGACCGCCCCCCTGTCGGGCCGCACGATGGGCCAGCAATTCAAGGAATACCCACAGCTTTTCGCCTCGCCGCGATTCTGGGGCTATGCGCTGGCATCGGGCCTGTCTTCGGGATCGTTCTTTGCCTATCTGGGGGGCGCGCCCTTTGTCGGCGACCGGGTCTTTGGCCTGCCGCCCGAACTGCTGGGTATCTACTTCGGCGCGCCCGCGATCGGCTACTTCATCGGCAACTTCCTGTCGGGTCGCTTTTCCGTGCGCATCGGTATCAATCGCATGGTCTATTGGGGCACGCTGATCAACGCCATTGGCATCGCCTTCAACCTGGCGCTGTTCTATGCCGGGCTGGGCACCGCACTAAGCTTCTTCGGGCTGATGACTTTCATGGGGCTGGGCAATGGCATGACCATCCCCAACGCCACTGCCGGTGCACTTTCGGTGCGCCCGCATCTTGCCGGTACGGCCAGCGGTCTGGCTGGTGCGCTGATGATCGGCCTCGGCGCCGCCCTCTCGGCGCTCGCCGGTGCGATGCTGACACCCCAAACCGGGGCCTTCCCGTTGTTGTGGATCATGCTCAGCACGGGCGTGCTGGCCATTCTGGCCATCATCATGGTGATGCGCCGGGAACGCCGACTGGCGGGCGGCGAAGCGACCTGACCCAGCAATCGCCGCGATTCCGGCCGGCCTGTCAGGTTTGCCGTCGTTGAATTGCACCGACGTAATACCGACAAAATACCGACGTTATACCGACATTGATTTTCGCCAGATTTTCAGGGTCTCAGTGGCCCTTGCCTCACGCGCTTTGCAAATCTAATCTGATGACCAAGCAAACCTGCAAACCCTCGGGGGTCGGACATGGCCACACAAAAACTCTATGCCGGTGCCAAGCTGCGTGAAACCCGTCAGCGGCTTGGCCTGACCCAAAAGGATTTTGCCGCCAAGCTGGGGGTGTCACTACCCTATCTGAACCAGATGGAGAACAATAACCGCCCCGTCAGCACCACCGTCGTGCTGGCCCTGGCGCAGGAATTCGGCTTTGACGTGACCGAACTTTCAACCGGCGACGCCGAACGCATGGTCAGCGACATGCGCGAGGCACTGGCCGATCCAATTTTTGGCGATACCCCGCCCCCGCTTGCAGATTTACGACTGACCGCCTCGAATGCACCTGCCCTGGCGCGGGCCTTTCTTGAGCTTCACAGCGCCTATCGGCAGACCCATGAACGCCTTGCTTCATTGGACGAGGCGCTTGGGCGTGAAGATTCCAGAACGCAATCCAGCCCCTGGGACGAAGTGCGCGATTTCTTTCACTATTGCGATAATTACATTGATGCCGTTGATCGCGCGGCTGAACGGTTTGCCCAACCCAGCGGCGCGCAACGCACCATCCGCGACATTGCCATCGACCGGTTGAGCGCGCTCGGGATCACCGTCACCGATGCCGATACCGACAAGCTGCGCGCGTTCGACCGCGCCAACGGAACACTCTATATCTCCTCTCGCGTCGCGCCCGAAACACGCATCTTCCAGCTGTTGCTGCAACTGGCACTGCTCACCCAGGACAAGCTGCTGGAGGCGACGCTGAACTTTGCGAATTTTCAGTCCGACGCCGCCCGTTCCATCGCCAAGATCGGTCTGGCCAACTACTTTGCCGGTGCCGCGCTGATGCCTTACACCCGCTTTCTCGATGCCGCCCGCACCACCCGCCACGACCTCGAAGTTCTCTCCAACCGCTTCGGCGCATCCATCGAACAAGTGGCCCACCGCCTGTCGACCCTGCAACGCCCCGGTGCTAAAGGCGTGCCCTTCTTTTTCGTGCGTGTCGATCAGGCGGGCACGATCACCAAGCGTCATTCGGCCACACGGCTGCAATTCGCCCGTTTCGGCGGTGCCTGCCCGCTTTGGAATGTGCACCGTGCCTTTGAAACGCCGGGCCGTTTCCTGCGCCAACTGGCCGAGACGCCAGACGGTGTGCGCTATATCAGCCTGGCACGTGATGTGTCGAAATCCGGCGGCTCATACGGTGCGCCAGTGCGCCGCTTTGCCATCGCACTGGGCTGCGACGTCAAACATGCAGAGGCATTGATTTATGCAGATGATATGGACCTGACCAACGCCCGCGCATTCGAACCCATCGGCATTTCCTGCCGCATCTGCGAACGTACCGATTGTCACCAGCGTTCGGTGCCACCGTTGGAAAGGCGTCTGTCAATCACGCCGGACGAACGCGGTGTCCTGCCCTACAAGGTCGGATAGCCGGACACAGGGCCCGCGACATGAGCGCGGACCCTGCCTTGGCAGGTCAGAACTTAAAACGGACGCCCACATTCAGGGCGACATTACTCAGATCATCACTGACCCGCGCAACACTTCCGGGGGCCGTCCGTGTACCGGCAACATCATAGCTGCGTATATACCGGACATCGCTGAACAAGGAGGTCTTGTCGTTCAGGGCATACGCCCCGCCCAGAATAAGCTGGCTGGCAAACACTTCGTCATTGCCATTGATCGAAACGCCGGTGCCATAGCTCACGCTTTGATCGACGAAGGCAACGCCAAGACCGATACCGGCATATGGCGTGAATTTCGTACCCGTCGCGAAATCAGCGATCACATTGCCGAACAGATAGGTCGATGAAATATCGCCACCGGCGTTGGCCTCGGGGGCCGGGCCATTGCCAGAAAAGTTGACCGAGCCAACATCGTTTTCGCTGTAGGACAGCTCGATCTCGCCACGTAGGCTGACCCCACCAAAGCTCAGGCCCGGCAGCGTGGTTCCGATGGCAGCCCCTAGGTTATAGCCATCGTCCAGATTGGTGATAACGGATTGCGGGCTGCCCCCGACAGCGCCCGAAAACCTGGCGTCATCCGAAAAGGTCACGCCACCAAAGAACTGGCCGTACCAGTCTTGTGCCATTGCCGGTGCTGCGGCGCCTGACACTGCCGCTAGGGTTGCGGAAAGAAGGATTGTGCGTTTCATTGCATCGCTCTCGCTAGATCGTTTCAAACAGGATTCCCAAATCGCAGCCAGCCTTAAGACTGTCACTGCACGATCTCTGTCTGGAACGTGAGCGCTGTTGAGCGAATAAAACCCCGGTCGAGAGCGCCCACTTGCCGCATACAATTGATCAGACGGAAAGCATCTGAAATCACACGCGGAATCCTGCGACAACCCGCACCGGTCCACTGAATACCCCGTGAAACCTTTGGCATCACCTCAGGTCCGGCGCAGTCAGAAAAATACTGCACCGGCCTGACGAAATGCCATCTTTTTTTCTGAGCGAAGATCCTAAGCGGACAATATCCTGTAGAGCTCGTCCTTCAACTGACCGCGCCTCTTGCGCATTTCGACCTCTGCCGTCTCCGCAATCGGCTCTACATTGGTCTCTGCTCTGTGCACGGCCCGGTTCACCTCATGATACTCATCCGCAAGCTTGGCAAAATGCGCGTCATCCGCTTTCAGGCTGGTGATTTTTTCGCCAAATTCCGGGAATTCTTCGTGCAACTCATGTGGGGTGTGGGACATATCGCGTCTCTCCTTGTTGTCTTTCCGACAAACCTAGCGTCGCGATAGCAAGGCAACATTGACCCCGATCAAATAAGCGGCCCAACAATGTGCCGAATAGCAATGAAAATCAACGTCTGGCCTTGCGCCATCCTGCCGCGAGGGCGCCGGACTCGTTGCAAAACCATCGCTCGCCCTGCTGTGTACGTATCGTCGTCACATCGTAAAAGCGCTGCCCAGGTAGATGATAAATCCGATCACCTGACCGATTGATGTTACCCTTGATATGACAGGCAGCGTCAGGCGCGATGCCACCTGCCGCCCGGGCCTGACGATGCGCCGCCGGGCGCTGAAACGTCCCCGCGTGCATGCCGGTCCGGGCGCGTTTGGCCTGCACCTCATCCTGCACATAGGCGTTGGAGTACTTCCGGAACGCGACCGCCATGCCGTCCTGCACCAATCTGCGCGCCAGATCGACGCCAAGAACGCGACAGACCGCCACAACCCGGCCATAGCGATCCATTTCAATCGGTTCACATTTGGCGTCACTGCCCTGATATCGTGCGCGCATCTCCCGGCTGACCCAGGTGCCGCAATCCCAACTTTCACCGCTGGATGTTTTGCATCTCTGTCCGACTTCGGGCGCGTCCACCCCGTGCAATCGCACACGCACCCCGCCCACATCCAATGTATCACCATCGATGACCCGCACGGTTCCATCTACCCCCGCCAAGGCCGGAGCAGATACCGCCAGAAGAACAAGAACCGAACAAATCCTTAACATTCGGTTTATATCGGTGTCAGCCCACCCCGATGCAAGCCGTTAGTTGTCAATCAGTTAACGCTGAGCCTCGCGCCAGCGGGGACTGGTCCATGGTTCGGCATTGTCGGCGGGCAATGGATCCCGCGCCAGCACATGATCGGCCATCTTTTCGCCCACCAGAATCGAAGGTCCATTTAGATTGCCATTGGTAATCTGCGGGAAAATGCTGCTGTCGGCCACGCGCAGGCCGTCGACACCGATCACGCGACCCTCGGGGTCAACGACGGCGTCGGGATCATCCGCGCGACCCATCTTGCATGTGCCGCAGGGGTGATAGGCGCTTTCGGCATGTTCGCGAATGAAATCGTCCAGCTCATCATCGCTTTGTACCGCAGCACCCGGTTGGATTTCGTGGCTTGCATAGGGTTTGAATGCGTCTTGCCCAAAAATCTCGCGCGTTAGCCGGATGCATTTGCGAAAATCGACCCAGTCGCTTTCGTCGCTCATATAGTTGAATCGGATCACCGGATCATCCATCGGATCGGCACTGCGCAACGTGACCGCCCCGCGTGACTTGCTGCGCATCGGCCCGACATGGGCCTGGAAACCGTGCCCTTCCGCCGCAGCCTTACCGTCGTAGCGCACGGCGATTGGCAGGAAATGAAACTGGATATCGGGGTAATCGACGCCCTTGTCCGACCGGACAAACCCACAGCTTTCAAACTGGTTGCTGGCACCCGGCCCGCCAAACCCCATCAGCCAGCGGGCCCCGACATAGGCCTTGCCTGCCAGGTTCCAATATTTATAGAGGCTCACCGGCTGGCTTGACGCCATCTGAATATATAGCTCCAGATGATCCTGAAGGTTGGCGCCGACACCACGCCGGTCTGCCACGACGTCAATCCCATGCTCTGTCAGATGCGCGCCGGGCCCTATGCCAGACAGCATCAGGATCTTGGGCGAATTGATGGCCGATGCCGAGACAATCACCTCGACGCGCGCGCGGACCACCTGACGCTGGCCTTTGACAGTCGCATCAACCCCGACAGCCCGGCCATCTTCGATGACTAACTTGTGCACCAGCCCCCGCACCAAGTCGCAATTTTCGCGTTTCAGCGCCGGTTTCAGATAGGCATTGGCAGCCGACCACCGCTGACCGTTCTTGACGGTCATCTCGAAGGGGCCGAAGCCCTCCTGCTTTTCGCCGTTGTAATCGTTGGTCAGCTCATACCCCGCCTGCCCCCCGGCCTGCACAAAGGCGCGCGTCAACGGGTTTTCCATCGTGCCGCGGGTGATGTGCAACGGCCCGTTTTGCCCGCGCCATCCTGCATCGCCGCCATGGCCCGCATCGTCCCAGCATTCCATTCGTTTGAAATAGGGCAGCACGTCCGCATACCCCCAGCCTTCCGCGCCGTGATCGCGCCAGTGGTCATAGTCACGCGCATGGCCACGTACATAAACCATTCCGTTGATGCTGGACGATCCGCCGATCACCTTGCCCCGCGGACAGGCCAGCCTGCGGTTGCCAAGATGCGGTTCGGGCTCGCTCTGAAACCCCCAGTCATACATCTTCATGTTCATCGGATAGCTGAGCGCACCGGGCATCTGGATGAACGGCCCCACATCGGTGCCGCCATGTTCGACAACCAGGACCGACTTGCCCGCTTCAGCCAGGCGATAGGCCATTGCGCACCCCGCACTGCCCGCCCCTACAACTACATAATCCGCTTCCATCAGCCCCTCATTCACGCAGTTTGCATCCCAGCCGCCTTGATGCGGCGGGGTGGGTGGGTGGGCGACGCATCAAGGCGGCGACGCATCACTCTCCCCTCGGGAAACGCGCATTTTCCTCAACCACGTTCAAATCCATATGATTGCGCATGTACCGCTCGGACGCCTTTTGCAGCGGCTGATAATCCCACGGGTAATACCCTCCCTTGCGCAAAGCCTCATAGACAACCCACCGCCGCGCCTGGCTTTCGCGAACCTGCGCATCAAACGCCGCCAAATCCCACCGCGCCTCGGCCTTGGCCTGCAACTGCGCCAGTGTTCCGGCGTGCTCTGGCATCCCTGCCAGATTGGCCAATTCATGTGGATCGGCCTCCAGATCAAAAAGCTGATCCGGGTCCAATGCACAGCGGTTGTACTTCCACTTGCCATACCGCAACGACACCAGCGGCGCATATGACGCCTCTGCCGCGTATTCCATTGCCACCGGCGCATCCCGTTCAGCGCCCTGCCCCAAGGGCACCAGGCTCTGCCCCTCAATCCAGGGCGCGACCTCTTCCAAGCTGACACCGGCCAGATCACACAGCGTCGGGCAGACATCGATTGTGCTGACCGGTGTCGCCACCCGACCCGCTTCCATGCCCGGTGCGGCGATCATCAGGGGCACACGCGACGACCCTTCGTAAAAACTCATCTTGAACCACAAGCCCCGCTCCCCCAGCATGTCACCGTGATCACTGACAAACAGGATCACCGCCTCCTGCCGGGTGGTTTCCAGCGCTTCCATCACCTCCCCGATCTTGTCATCGAGATACGAGATATTGGCGAAATAGGCTCGGCGTGACCGGCGAATATCTTCCTCGGAGATATCGAAGGACCGCCAGTCATTGGCATCAAAAATCCGCTGCGCATGGGCGTCGTGATCGTCATACGCCATTGCCGGCACTTCCGGCAGCAGATGCTCGCACTCCTCATAGAGATCCCAGTATTTCTTGCGCGCCACATAAGGATCGTGCGGGTGGGTAAAACTGACCGTCAGGCACCAGGGCCGGTCGTCATGTCCACGCGCCAGATCATAGACCTTGCGCGTCGCGTTATAGGCAACCTCATCGTCATATTCCATCTGGTTTGAGATTTCGGCGACCCCCGCCCCGGTCACCGACCCCATGTTGTGATACCACCAGTCGATCCGTTCACCGGGTTTGCGGTAATCCGGCGTCCAGCCGAAATCGGCCGGGTAGATATCGGTGGTCAGACGCTCTTCGAACCCGTGCATCTGATCGGGGCCGACAAAATGCATCTTGCCGCTCAGGCAGGTCTGGTAGCCCGCCCGGCGCAGATGGTGGGCATAGGTCGGAATATCAGCGGCAAATTCTGCCGCATTGTCATAAACCCGGCTGCGCGATGGCAACAGGCCAGACATGAAACTTGCCCGCCCTGGCGCGCAGAGCGGCGAGGCGGTATAGGCATTGGCAAATCGCGTTGACCGCGCTGCCAGCTTTTTCAGATTAGGCGCATGCAACCAATCGGCAGGACCATCGGGAAACAATGTTCCGTTCAACTGGTCCACCATGAATATCAGAATGTTGGGTGTGCTCATTCATCCGATCCTTGTGGCAGGCTTGTGTCGAGGTAATGCAAAAGCACGTCGATCGCGGTGGCGGGCGACATCGGATCGGCGCGCAGGGCCTGCCGGATGTAAAGGCCGTCGATCATGGCCGCGAGGCCCCGGGTCAATGTCCGGGCATCCGCCCCGGCAATCTGGCGGAACGCATGATGAAGGTTCGACCGGGTGCGCCGCTGGTAAATATGCAATAGCCGTTTCGCCTCGTCTGATTTTTGCGCCTGAACGTAGAAATTCAGCCAGGCTGAAACAAATTCGGGCCGAAACTGCGCCGGTGCGAAACTGGCGCGGATGATCGCCTCAATCCGGTCGCGCGGTGTCTTCGCCATCAGCATGGCCCCCCGCACCTCGGCCCCGAACAGCGTCAGGATGTGGCGCATCGCGGCGGCGAAAATCTGTTCCTTGGAACCGAAATAATGATGCGCCAGCGCGCTCGACATCCCTGCCCTTTTGGCAATCTGACTGACGGTCACATCCAGCGTTCCCTGGGCACCGATTTCATGGATCGTGGCCTCAACCAACGCCGAACGGCGTATCGGTTCCATCCCCACCTTCGGCATTGAACGCTCCCTATTTTCGAATTGCAAATTTGTCGTAAGCGTGTTTAATTGACTCGTCAATCAATAAAAAGCAGGTGCTACTTGCTCGCTCACACTTTGCTGAAATGTCACAATGATCTTGCACATTGGCGAGGCCTCAGCCTAAGCTTTGGCCGTTCAGCTAACGTCGCGTCCCGACAGGTGTGTGCCAGATAATGACGAAATCTACCGTTTCTGTGACGCATGTTTCTGCGGACGCGCTGCTACGATCGACAAAATGGAACAAGGTCCAGCCCTGCCCCGCAGCGGCGGACTCCATGAACACTAAAACAATCAGGGAGATACCTTTATGACGAAGCTAATCAATGGCGGTCTGAATCGACGCCGCTTCCTTCAGACAACCGCTGCCACTGCAATGGCCGCCACTCTGCCGCTGAGCGGTGCGATGGCTGCCCCCAAGCGTGGCGGCCACCTGCGCGTTGGCAAGGGTCACGGCCAGACAACCGACACGCTGAACCCTGGCACCTGGGAAAACGGCTTTACCATCGGCATGGCCTTTGCCATCCACGGTCGTCTGACCGAGGTGCTGGCAGATGGCTCGCTGGCGCCGGAACTGGCCGAAAGCTGGGAAGCCACGCCAGACGCCAAAACATGGCGTTTCAAAGTGCGCCAGGGTGTGAAATTCCACTCCGGCAAAGACCTCACGCCAGAAGATGTTGCCGCGTCGATCAACTTCCACCGTGGCGAAGACTCGACCTCTGCCGCCGGCCCGTTGGTTGCACCGGTTGATAATATCAGCGTCGATGGCGACACCGTCGTGTTCGAGCTGTCGGGCGGCAATGCTGACTTCCCCTTCATCCTCAGCGATTACCACCTGACGATCCACCCGGCCAAAGATGACAGCATCGATTGGGAATCAGGCGACGGCTGCGGCAGCTATATCCTGAAGTCCAAGAACTTCGGCGTCTCGGTCGCCATGGAGCGGAACCCGAACCACTGGCGTGACGATGTAGGCTTCTTTGACAGCATCGAAATGCTGGCACTTGTTGACCAGAACGCCCGGACAACCGCGCTGGTGTCGGGCGACGTTGACGTGATCGACCGTCTGGACCTGAAAACCGTCGGTCTGCTGGGCCGCAACGCCAACATCAACATCAACTCGGTGGCGGGCACACAGCATTTCACCTTCGCGATGTCCACAAATCAGGCCCCGTTTGACAACAATAACGTGCGTCAGGCGCTGAAATACGCGATCAATCGCGAAGAATTGGTCGAAAAGATCCTGTTCGGCTACGGCTCGGTCGGTAACGACATTCCGATCGGTCAGGGCCAGCAGTATTACAACAAGGATCTGGAACAAAAGACATACGATCCCGACAAGGCCAAGTTCTTCCTGAAAGAAGCAGGTCTGGACAGTCTTGAGGTCAGCCTGTCGGCGGCCGACGCCGCCTTTGCGGGTGCTGTTGACGCTGGCGTTCTCTACCAGAACTCGGCCAAGGCTGCTGGCATCGACCTCAAGGTCGTGCGCGAGCCCAATGATGGCTACTGGTCGGATGTCTGGATGAAGAAACCCTTCTCGGCCGTCTACTGGTCGGGCCGTCCGGTGCAGGATCAGATGTTCGCCACCGCCTATTCCTGTGGCGCGGCCTGGAACGACAGCTTCTGGTGCCACGACAAGTTCGAGGCCCTCATGGTCGAAGCCCGTGCCGAACTGGACCCGGCCAAGCGCGAAGCAATGTATCACGAGATGCAGGACATCGTGTCGAACCAGGGTGGCGTCATCATCCCGATGTTCGCGAACTATGTGTTTGCCACCTCCAACAAGGTGAAAACCTCCGACAGTTTCGCCTCGAACTGGGATATGGATGGCGAACGCTGGGCTGAACGCTGGTCCTTCGCCTAAACCGCAATCACCACGACAGAAAGGGCCGGTTCATCCGGCCCTTTTTTATTGCCGCATCAAAAAGATCATCAAATCAGGCAGGTCACGAAACCATCGAACATGTCATTAATGGAGAGGGTGGTGCGGGCGGTGGGACTCGAACCCACACGGCCATTAGGCCTTCAGATTTTAAGTCTGATATGTCTACCATTCCATCACGCCCGCATCTAGCGTTTTTGAACCCTATTGGACCCGATAGAATCCCTACCGTGCCGACGCGTTGAAAACAACGCGCTTTTGACAGCAAATTGTGGGAAATTGCGGCTCGGGCTTTGCCCCCGCCCCAGCATGTGACAGGACAGCCGGCAATGTTCACACCAGAGCGCGCGACGCGGGCTAAAGCTCCTGTTCGCTTTCTTCAAGCGACGGTAAAAGGGCACGTTCAGAAAGCCAGGGATTCAACGCCAGTGCCGCGCGCAGGCTCAGCGCCGCCTCGGCCTTGCGTTCCAGCCCGACCAGTGTCAGCGCCCGACCGGCCAGCGCCGCGATATGGCGGGGCGACAGTTCGATCGCGCGATCCAAATCAGGCAGCGCCGTCGCAAAATCCTGACGCAGAAAGTTGACGAAAGCCCGCTGGTTGTAACCTTCGGCAAAGGTCGGACAATATTCGACCAATGCATCAAGCGCCTTCATCGCGCCGTCATAGTCGAACGCTGCGCGGCGGCTCATCCCTTCGTCCAGCAATTCCTGCGCATAGTCATCCGGCGCATCCGCCCAATATTGCCACATATCATTGGAAATCTGCCGCGCCGACATCTCTGTCTGGGCTTCCTGAACCGCTTCGATCAACGTATCCAGCGCATCGCTGTGATCAGGAGCGTCGGGGCAGGTCTGGGCAACGGCCGGGCTGGCCAGAATCAGGGCAAGTATCGCGTGTTTCATGACCCTGATAATGGCGTGACCACCGCACAGGTCAAATCACATCCGGGACAACGCTTTCCTTGACCGCCTGCATCGCCACATAGGTCGAGGTATGCGCGACATGCGGCAGGGTCGAGATATGTTCCCCCAGAACCCGGCGATAATCGCTCATGTTCTGTGTGCGGATCTTCATCAGGTAATCGAAATTCGCCGCAATCATATGCACCTGTTCGATCTCGGGGATCTTGACCACCGCTGCGTTGAAGGCCGACAATGCCTTTTCGCGGGTATCGTTCAGGCGCACCTCGACAAAGCTGACATGATCCATGCCCAACCGGATCGGATCGAACAGCGCCGAATAACCCGTGATCACACCGTCCTTTTCCAGCCGCCGCAACCGGGCCTGGGTAGGCGATTTCGACAACCCGATCTCCCGCGCAAGATCGGTGATGCTGATTCGACCATCCCCCGACAGCACCTTTAGGATCGCTTTGTCATATCCGTCCAGCTCTGACTTACCATTTTGCATATCAAACTCCCGTATTTACAGGCAAATCGCCTTCATAATGGATATTTTCAGGAAAAATAACTCATTCAGCAATGATAGGATAGCTGAATTAACCTGATGGGGGTGCATGATGCCATACGATACCGATATTCGCCGCACGATCGACCACGCCACCTATGCTAGCGAGGCCGAGACGCTTGCGCGCCTGACCGAAGAGGCCGGCCTGAGCGCCGAAGACCGCGCAAGCATCTGTGCCCGCGGTGCGCAGCTGGTACGTGACATTCGCGGTCAATCCAGCCCCGGGCTGATGGAAGTGTTTCTGGCTGAATATGGCCTCTCGACAGATGAAGGCGTGGCCCTGATGTGTCTGGCCGAGGCGCTCTTGCGTGTGCCCGATGCCGAAACCATCGACGCGCTGATCGAAGACAAGATCGCCCCCTCGGACTGGGGCAAGCATATGGGGCACTCCACCTCGCCGCTGGTCAACGCCTCAACCTGGGCGCTGATGCTGACGGGCAAAGTGCTGCAAGAAGATACCAAAGGCCCCGTCGGTCACCTGCGCGGCGCGATCAAGCGCCTGGGTGAGCCGGTGATCCGCACCGCCGTCGCCCGCGCGATGAAGGAAATGGGCCGTCAGTTCGTACTGGGTGAAAACATCCAGGCGGCGATGGACCGCGCCAGGGGCATGGAGAAAAAGGGCTATTCCTATTCTTACGACATGCTGGGCGAAGCCGCGCGCACCGATAACGACGCCACCCGCTATCACCTGGCCTATTCGCGCGCGATCACCGCGATTGCAACCGCCTGCACCCATGACGATATCCGCGACAACCCGGGGATCTCGGTCAAACTGTCGGCACTGCATCCCCGGTACGAGGTTGCACAGCGCGAACAGGTCATGGAAATCCTTGTGCCGCGCCTGCGCTCGCTTGCGCTGCTCGCGAAATCCGCTCGCATGGGTCTGAACATCGACGCCGAAGAGGCCGACCGCCTGTCGCTGTCGCTGGACGTGATCGAAACCGTGCTGTCCGAACCCGCGCTGGCCGGTTGGGACGGGTTTGGCGTGGTCGTGCAGGCCTTTGGCCAACGCGCGGGCCATGTGTTGGATTTTCTGAACGATCTGGCCACCCGGCTGGATCGGCGCATCATGGTGCGCCTGGTCAAAGGTGCCTATTGGGACACCGAGATCAAGCTGGCCCAGGTCGAAGGCATCGACGGTTTCCCGGTTTTCACCAAGAAGGCCGCGACCGACATCAGCTATATCGCCAATGCCCGCAAACTGCTGGGCATGACCGATCGCATCTACCCCCAGTTTGCCACCCACAATGCCCACACGGTCGCCGCCATTCTGGAAATGGCCACTGACAAGAAGACATTTGAATTCCAGCGCCTGCATGGCATGGGTGAGGCCCTGCACGACATCGTGCTGAAAGCCGAAGGCACGCGCTGTCGCATCTATGCGCCGGTGGGCGCGCATCGCGACCTGCTGGCCTATCTGGTACGCCGCCTGTTGGAAAACGGTGCAAACTCCAGCTTCGTCAACCAGATCGTGGACGAGGATGTGCCGCCCGAAGTTGTCGCCCGCGATCCGTTCGAGGCGGTCAATGACCCCGCGCCCTATCTGCCAAAAGGCCCCGAATTATTCCAGCCTGAACGCCCGAACTCCAAGGGGTTCGACCTGAAACACCAGCCCACGCTGGATCTGATCAACGACGCCCGCGCGCCCTTTGCCACACATCAATGGGCCTCGACCCCGTTGCTGGCAGGCAAGGCCAAGCCACTCGATGCCAGACCGGTGATCAACCCGGCGGACCCGGCCGATACCGTCGGCACCGTCGCCACGACCAGCCCGGCGGACATTGAAACCGCACTTTCCAAGGCCGCCCCCTGGGATGCCAGTGCCAGTGAGCGCGCCAAGGTGCTGAACAAGGTCGCCGACCTCTACGAGGAAAACTTCGGCGAGCTCTTCGCGCTCTTGGCCCGCGAGGCCGGAAAAATCTGGGTCGACGAGGTGGCAGAGCTGCGCGAAGCCGTGGATTTCCTGCGCTATTACGCGGCAAACGCGCCGGAAACCCCGCCGGTGGGCGTCTTCACCTGTATCGCGCCCTGGAACTTCCCTCTGGCGATTTTCACCGGCCAGATGGCGGCGGCCCTCGCTGCGGGCAATGCCGTTCTGTCGAAACCGGCGGAACAGACACCCCTGATCGCGCATTTTGCCGTCTCGCTGATGCACAAGGCCGGCGTGCCGAAAACCGTGCTGCAATTGCTGCCAGGCGGTGGCGACATCGGCGCCGCGCTCACATCCGACCCGCGCGTCGGGGGCGTGGCCTTTACCGGCTCCACCGCGACGGCGATGAAAATCCGCAAGGCGATGGCCGAAAACCTTGCGCCCGGTGCGCCGCTCATCGCGGAAACCGGCGGGCTCAATGCGATGATCGTCGATTCTACCGCCCTGCCCGAGCAGGCTGTCGCAGCCATCGTCGAAAGCGCCTTCCAGTCTGCCGGTCAGCGCTGTTCGGCCCTGCGTTGCCTCTATGTGCAGGATGACATTGCCGAACCGTTCCTGAAAATGCTCAAAGGTGCGATGGACGCGCTCAGCATCGGTGAACCCTGGCTGTTGTCGACAGATTGTGGCCCTGTGATTGATGAAACGGCCCGCAAGGGCATCGCTGACCACATCCAGCAAGCCCGCGCCGAAGGCCGGTTGCTGCACGAACTCAAAACACCGAACTCGGGCACCTATATCGCGCCCTCGCTGATCAAGGTTGACGGCATCGACAAGCTGGAGCGTGAAATCTTCGGCCCGGTCCTGCATGTTGCCACCTTCGGCTCGGAAGAGCTGGACAAGGTGATCGACACGATCAACGCCACCGGATACGGGCTGACCTTTGGCCTGATGACCCGGATAGACGACCGCGTCCAGCATGTGACCGAACGTGTGAACGCGGGCAACATGTATGTGAACCGCAACCAGATCGGTGCCATTGTCGGCTCCCAACCCTTCGGCGGCGAAGGCCTCTCGGGCACTGGCCCCAAGGCGGGCGGTCCGCATTACCTTGGACGTTTCTCGGCATCTGCCGCGCCGCAGGATGGGATCGCCTGGACCACCAAGATGGGATCAGGCGATGCGCAATCCGCCCTTGATGCGGCAAACAAGGCCGACCGCAGCACCCGGCACGCGCTGGTCCTGCCCGGCCCGACCGGCGAATCGAACCGCCTGACGGCCCATCCGCGCGATGCGTTTCTCTGCATGGGTCCGGGGGCCGAGGCCGCGAAAGCACAGGCCAAGGCTGTCACCGATCTGGGCGGCATTGCCGTCAAGGCAACCGGCACGGTGCCTCCGGGCGCGCTCAGCACGCTTGCCGGGCTCTCTGGCGCGCTCTGGTGGGGCGATGACGCGACCGCACGCGCCTATGCCAAATCGCTCTCCGAGCGTAACGGCCCGATCGTGCCGCTGATCACCGGCATGCCGGATACCGGCCATGTGCTGCATGAACGCCATGTCTGCGTCGATACCACCGCATCGGGCGGCAACGCGGCCTTGCTGGGCGGTCAGGGTTAAACCTCCCCTTGACGCCATCTGTCGGGGCCGCCACGGTGGCCCCGATGTTACCCATTCGCGACCATAACCCCTCGGGGCGCACGCCCTACGTGACCTATGCGCTGATCGCGATCAACGTGGCCATTTTCCTCAGCTATTGGCCGCTTTTCGATGACGCCCGCGCCCTCAACCAGTTTTTCTACGACTGGGCCATGATCCCCAAAATGGTCAGCGAACAGGGCGATTATGCCAGTCTCCTCACCTCGATGTTCCTGCATGGCGGCTGGATGCACCTTGGTGGAAACATGCTGTTCTTATGGATCTTCGGCGACAATATCGAGGATGAGATGGGCCATATCCCCTATCTTGTCTTCTACCTTGCGGCGGGTCTCGGCGCGGGACTGGCCCATGTCCTTTCGGCCCCCGACTCACTCGTGCCCACGGTGGGCGCCTCGGGTGCCATTGCCGGCGTCATGGGCAGCTATTTGCTGCTCTACCCGAAGGCGAAGGTCGATATCTTCCTCTTCTTCGTGATCTTCTTCCGTATCCTGCCAATCCCTGCCTGGATCATGCTGGCAATCTGGTTCGCCCTGCAACTCTTCAACGGTGTGGGGGCCGACGCATCCGCCGGTGGCGTCGCCTATTGGGCCCATGCTGGCGGCTTCATCATCGGCATGGCGCTGACCATACCGCTCTTTTTGCGCCTGGGCGGTGCCCGTTTCTGGGCGCAAACCCACGGCCATCCGCCCCACCCCGAGGCCGAATACAAGCTAGGCCGCACCCGCATCCCAGTCGTGAGACGCAAATGACCCAGAAAACCAAAGCCACCTGCCATTGCGGCGCGGTCGAATTGCAACTGACCCTGCCCGACGGGGTCCAGAATCCGCATCGCTGTGATTGCAGCTTTTGCCGCCGCAGGGCCGCGCCTACCATCAGCGTACCACTGGCCAATCTCGAAGTGGTCCGCGGCGCAGACAAGCTATCGCTCTACACCTGGAACACCGGCACGGCACAACATTACTTTTGCAGTGTTTGCGGGATCTACACCCACCACCAGCGCCGCTCCAACCCCAATGAATTCGGGGTGAACCTAGGCGCCATCGACGGCATCAACCCGGCCGATTTCGAACCGATGCCCTGGGATGACGGCGTCAATCACCCGTCCGACGCCTGACAGGCCGCAAGATCAGGTGTTGCGGATGACCTTGGCGAATTTGTCGAAAATTGCCTCGTTGGCACAGATCACCTCGCCATCGGCCAGAATGTCGCCACCCTCGCTCAGCGGCTCGACCAACGCTCCGGCCTCGCGCAGAATGATGATCCCTGCCGCCATGTCCCAGGCGTTCAGACGCCGTTCCCAAAACCCGTCATACCGGCCCGCAGCGACATAAGCCATGTCCAGCGCCGCCGATCCGAAACGGCGCACACCCGAACAGGTGGGCATCAACCGCGCCAGATCCTGCAAGGTCTCCGGCAAATCCGAACGCCCGCCAAAGGGCAAACCGGTGGCAAATAATGCCTCGATCATCTTGTCCCGGCCCGAAACCCGCAACCGGCTTTCATTCATCCACGCGCCCTCGCCCTTCTCGGCAAAAAACGCCTCGTCCTTGCTGGCATCATAGACCACACCGGCCACGATCTGGCCCTTGTGCTCCAACGCAATCGACACCGCCCAATGGGCCAGCCCGTGCAGAAAATTGGTGGTCCCGTCCAGCGGATCGACGATCCAGCGCCGGGTCGGGTCCTTGCCCTCTTCCTCGCCGCCCTCCTCGGCCAGCCAGCCATAGGTCGGGCGCGCATTCATCAGTTCAGATTTGATGATCTGCTCGGCGGCGATATCCGCACGGCTCACGAAATCTCCGGCACCTTTCATGCTGACCTGAAGGTTCTCGACTTCACGAAAGTCCTTGGCCAGTGCCCGCCCCGCCTTGCGCGCGGCTCTCAGCATAACATTCAGATTGGCACTGCCCGCCATCGGTCTCGCTCCTCAAGGTTCAGGCCGCGCGTATACGCCCAGCAGACAGGGTGCACAAGAGGCGATACCCCCCAGGAACACCGCCCCCAACCACACCGGTAAATCCGACACACCAACGGCGCGGTCGACGGTCCCGAGGACGACGCCGAAGGCGGAGGACGAGAGATAAAGCGTGCGCGTCAGCGCACTCAATCTGATACCAGTTGCCGCGGTTCCGTCCGCTGCAACCGGACCGGAATTTCCCGCGCCAGCCGGATCAGATGCGCTACATAGGGCTTATCCGCATCGTCTTCGCGGATCGCCGCATACAGCCGCTTGGTCAGACCGGTCTCCGTCACCTTTCGGGTCACGTAATCATTGCTGGTGCGCACCTCGCGCACAACCCAGTCCGGCAGCACCGCCACACCACGATTCGACGCAACCAGCAGCAGGATCACCGCCGTCAATTCGACCTGCCGGATCGCTTTCGGTTCGACCTTGGCGGGCGTCAGCAACTCGGTAAAGACATCCAGCCGTGACCGGTCCACCGGGTAAGTGATCAACATCTCGTCGCGGAAATCTTCGGCCACCACGAATGCCTTTTCCGCAAGCGGATGCTGGCTCGACGCGACAAAAACCGGCTCATAGTCGAATAACGGCTTGAAGATCACGCCCGGCAGGTCCTCGGGATCGGAGGACACCACCAGATCAACCTCCTCCTTTTGCAAGGCCGGCAGCGCATCAAAGGCCAGTCCGGGCCGGATATCCACATCCACATCCGCCCATGTCTTGCGGAACCTCTCCAGCACCGGGAAAAGCCATTCGAAACAGGCATGGCATTCAATGGCGATATGCATCCGTCCCGCGCTGCCTTCGCGCACGCCCTCGAATTCAGCCTCCAGCGCCTCGATCTCGGGCAGAACCTTCTCGGCCAGACGCAGCAACCGATGCCCCGCCGCCGACAGTTTCAGCGGCTTTGAGCGGCGCACAAACAGCTCCACACCCGCCTGATCCTCCAGCCCCTTGATCTGATGGCTCAGCGCCGATTGGGTGATGTGCAAAATATCCGCCGCCCGCGCCAGCCCGCCCGCCTGATGTATGGCGCGGATGGTTTTCAGATGCCGGAACTCGATATGCATTATATTAGCCAACCTCATTTTGATCGTGAATATTATGAAATTGTCTCACAACAAATACGGTGCAACAAGGGGTCAGTTCCTCCAAACAGGATTTCCGCCATGATCGTGCCCAACATCTCTTTCGAGTTCTTCCCCCCGAAATCGCTGGAAGGGTCCTTCCGCCTGTGGGACACGGTCCAGACGCTCGCGCCGATGGACCCGAGATTTGTCTCGGTCACCTATGGCGCGGGCGGCACCACCCGCGAACTAACCCGCGACGCGGTGGACACGCTGCACAAATCCTCCGGCCTCAACGTGGCGGCACATCTGACCTGTGTCGATTCCAGCCGCGAAGAAACTCTGGCCATCGCCCGCGACTTCGCCGCCGCCGGTGTCAGCGAAATCGTCGCCCTGCGCGGTGACCCTCCGAAAGACAGCGGCGCGTTCCAGCCCCATCCCGACGGCTTTGCCAATAGTTGCGAGCTGATCTCGGCCCTGGCCGAAACCGGGCATTTTTCGGTCCGCGTCGGCGCCTATCCGGAAAAACACCCAGAAGCCGCCGATCAGGCCGCCGATATCGACTGGCTCAAGCGCAAAATCGACGCCGGCGCGTCCGAGGCGATCACCCAGTTCTTCTTCGAGGCCGATACCTTCTTCCGCTTCCGCGATGCCTGCGTCAAAGCCGGGATCGACGCCCCGATCATCCCCGGCATCCTGCCGATCGAGAACTGGCAGAACGCGCGACGCTTCTCGCTGGCCTGCGGCGCCAATGTGCCCGCATGGATGGATGATCTTTTTGATAAGGCCATTCGCGATGACCGCCATGATCTGCTGGCCACGGCGCTCGCAACCGAGCTGTGCAGTAATTTGCTTGAAGGCGGGGTCGAGGATCTGCATTTCTACACGCTCAACCGGCCCGACCTGACCCGCGACATCTGCCATGCGCTCGGTGTCACGCCGCGGGTGGAGCTTCGCGACGTCGCCTGACCTCCAATCCCCGCTTGATCCCTCCTCTTTCCGCTGTCACATCTTGGCGGCAAAAGAGGGGGCATCATGGTACAGAAAGTCGCGCAATCCTTTGAAGACCTCGCCGATTGGGGCGATCTGACCGCGCGCTCGGGGTTTGAATTCATGCAGGACATGATCGCCGGGCGGCTGGCGGGCCCGCCCATTGGCACCACTCTGGGCTTCGGTCCCACTCAGGTCGATGACGGGCTGGTGATTTTCGAAGGCATCCCTGAATTCAGGGCAACCAACCCGATGCGCGGCCTGCATGGCGGCTGGTACGGGGCGATCCTCGACAGTTGCATGGGCTGCGCGGTGATGACCAAAGTGCCAAAGGGCTCGATCTACACAACGCTGGAATACAAGGTGAACATCACAAGGGCGCTCCCGCTTGGCACAAAGGTTAAAGCCATCGGCACCGTCACCCATGCGGGCCGCTCAACCAGTGTCGCCACGGGCGAGGTGCGCGGGCTTGACGACGACCGACTCTATGCCACCGGCTCCACCACCTGCATGATCATGCCGGCACCGGCTGCCCGCTAACAAAGCCCTCCGACAAAGCCCCCTTTTGGGGACTGGGTGGGCGGGCGTCGCCAAAAGGGGGCGTCGTTGCCGGCTAGACAGCCTGCTCTATTGTCACCTCATCCGGCAACGCACCGGCAACGCTCTCATGCAGGCGTTCGCTTGGGTCATCGCCCATGTTTCGCGCAGCGCGCAGCAGGAATATCTTGCCCCATCCATTCCAGGTGCCGACCGATGGCGCCGTCACATCCCTCGGGAAACGGGCCTGCCACCCCTCGGGCAGCACCAGGCCACTGGCCTCAGCCCGTTCCAGCATCCAGACCAGCGGCACATTGGCCAGGGGTCGTGCCGCGTGAAACCCGCTCAACTGCCCGCCAACATCCCCATGCGCGCCCCTGAACCAGACCTGTTCGATCTTGCCATCGAAATCCGGCGGGCTTTCCCACAACACCGGCTCAAATACCGCGCGGGTCTCATCCAGCGCCAGCGCGTGATAGCCGTGCCGGACGGACCGCCCCAACCGGTGCGAATGAAACGAATGCGCCGCCTCGGCCCAGCGCCACAACACCGGCAGGCGCAAACCCAATGCCTTGACCGTATCCCAAACCCCCACCATCTCGATCGGGGTTTCAGGATGGCAAAACTGCTCGGCAAAAGCCGCCGCAGCCGCCCCGCCCGGATTGCATTGATAATGCCGATAGGCCATCAGGATATTCCGCTCGGTGGCATGATCGTCCTGCAACAGCCCCACCGTGTCGATCAACCCCGCAAGCGATCGCACCGCATAGGCGCCCCGCGAATACCCCAGCAGGAAAATCCGGTCCCCCGCCTTGTACCGGCTGGCCAGATAACCATAGGCGCGCCGGATCTGCCGGTTGATCCCGCGCCCCATCATCACATCGGGCGTCGTGCGCCAATCCTGCCACTGCAATCCCGCCTCGTAATAAAGCGACAGATCGGCGCCACCGATCTCGGACAGCAACTTGTAACTCAGCCCGGCATTGCTTTCGCACCCGGGCGACAGTGATGACATCGTCCCATCAAGGATCAGAACATGGGTGACCTGCCCCCGCGCCCTTGCATAGGCCGAATGGCCGCTGCGCACCCCCGGCCTGAGAAAATCAAAAAGAGATCTGGTCCACCCTCGCCAAGACATCCGTCGTCATCTTTCCTGTCATTCGCAGCACATGCCGCCGCTTCAGCGGCTCTGTCCCCTGTCTGGATAACATAGGCACAGCCGATCGCATCGGGCAAAGCCCAAACCGTGTTGCACGCCTGCGGATCAAAACGGCCCCGCCATCGTCCATCTTTTTCGTGAAAAGCCGGTTACCAGCGCATATCAAAATAGCCACCGACCAGCGAACGACCCTACCTATCTGAAATAAATGGATAAATACCACGCTTGGCACATTCAATCCACCACATGCCGGTCAGATTAGCGAAACCATGCCCTGCTGCCCTGCCCCGGAAACACCGGGCAATACTGCCCCTTCTCGTGCCCGGTCAACAGACCGTGAGGATACCACTCAACCCGTCAGAGTGCGGCGACCGTCACCGGCGCCCCCAGACCATACCCGTTGAACTGCGTGGTCAGCGACCGCGAATAGGCTCCCATACCGGCGAAAAGCACATAATCGCCCTCGGCCATCTCCTGCGGCAACAACAACGCATCCGGCAGCCGGTCAATGCTGTCACAGGTCGGGCCAAACACGATGCGCGCCTGCATCGCCCCCCCGCGCCAGACCCCTTCTTCGGTCAGCACGGTCACCCGGTCGGTGCATTCGATATCGCGCATCTCGAAAAGCCCGCCATAGATCCCGTCATTAAGGAAAACCGACCCGTCGCTTCGCAAGGCCTTGACCCGCGTGGCCAGCGTAAAGGCATCCGCCACCATTGCACGCCCGGGCTCACAGACCAGCGCCGGGGCGTCCTCGCCAAAAACCGCGTCCACCTCGGCGCGGATATGGTCGAAAATCGCTTCCAGGTCGGGCGCGGCCCCAATCCGGTGCGCGGCAAACCCACCGCCAACATTCAGCCGCGCTAGCGTCACACCTGCCGTACGCGCCACCTCGCCCACAACCTTGATATAGCTGGCCCAGGCGGTCGGATCGGCACATTGGGTTCCGGGATGAAAGGTCACCGACGGTGTAAAACCACGCGCCACAACGGCGCTTAACAGCTCAATCGCCTGATCCGGGCCAACGCCGAATTTCTCGCCGAAATCATAGGCCGCCCCCGCAACGGGCAAGGCCAAACGCACGGACATCTCCGCGCCAGCGGGCACGCCGGATAGCTTGTCCAGTTCCCGCGCGCAATCCACCGAATAAGAGGTCACGCCAAGCGCTACAGCCACGGCCACCTCCTCGGGGGACCGGACAGGGTTGTGATAATGCAGGACCGCGTCAGGGCAGACGGCGCGCACCGCGTACATCTCGCGCGGGCTGGCCACATCAAAGGCGCGGATACCGGCAGCCACCAGATTGGTCAGCACCTCTTCACCGGCATTGGCCTTCACCGCGTAGGTGACCAATCCATCGAACCCCTGCTGAAACCGACGCGCCGTCGCCTGCAAAACCGCCGGACAGAAATACACCATCGCCGTATCGGGGCGATGCCGCAGGATATGCGCCCGGGGGTCGGGCCAGTTCGGAGTTTCACGCATTGGTCTGCCTCAGATCGTCTTTTTTCCAGAATCCCGCAGTTACCTGTCGATTTCACGCGGCATTTAGCATATTATGTCTCCTTAAATAGTTAATATGACGAATGGTTAATGCAAACTGACGAAACCGACCTAGCCCTGCTTGCCCTGCTGGGCGAAAATGCCCGCGCCCCTGTCGCCACTCTGGCGCGCAGGCTGGGGCTTGCGCGCACCACCGTGCAGGCGCGCCTGGACCGGCTGGAAAGCTCCGGCACCATCCAGGGCTACAGCGTCCGACTTGGACAGGCCGCGCGCGCGCCGCTACACGCCACGGTACTGGTCAGCATCGAACCACGCAGCGCGCCCACCGTGCTCTCGCGCCTCAAATCCCTGCCCGAGGTGCGGCGCGTCCATACCACTTCCGGCCGGTTCGACCTGATCGTCACGCTTGAGGCGACAACAACCGAATCCCTTGATGAAACGCTCGACCGGATCGGCGAGGCCAAGGGGGTACGAAGCTCCGAAAGCCTGATACACCTCTCCACCAAGCTTGATCGCGGCGGGCACTGATCCCGCACGATCCTCACACGCCTCCCCTCAAAGAGACATGTCACATTCGACACGGGATCCCCCGAGGAGGAGGCCGAAGGCGGACGACGAGAGACCTTGCGTGCGCGCCAGCGCACTCAATCAGATGGATTTTCGCGCCGGCACCAGTCCAGCAGCCAATCCCGAAAGGCCCGCGCCGGCGGGCGCAGCCCCGCCCGGTCGGGATAGACCAGGTGATAGGCCTCGCGCCCCTCCGCGGTCACCCCCGGCAAACAAGGCACCAACCCTGCCTCGCGCATGGCCTTGTCGCTGGCCGGCGCGCGCGCCAAGGCCACCCCCACCCCTTCAGCGGCCAGCGCCATCGCCATGATCGTGCTGTCCGCATACAGATACCGCGCCCGGCCCGGCAAAAGACCAATCCTCTCAAAAACATACGGCCACCCCGCCCTGTGCGTTGCAACATCGATCAGGCGATGCTGCAACAGGTCCACCGGCGCCGTGATGACCTTGGCCACCTCGGGACGCGCGACCGGGAACAACCGCTCCCCCATCAGCCGGTCACTTTCCGCGCCATAGGCCTGCGGATTGCCAAAAATAACCTGTAGATCGGTAAATCCGCGGGTGAATTCATAAGGCAGATTGCCGGTGGTCAGGCTCAGTGAAATATCCGGATGCGCGCCGGTAAAACCCTGATAGCCCCGCGCCAGAACCCCCTGCGCGAAAATCAGCACCGACTGCACGAAAAGCTGTTGCGCCCGCGCCGCGCCAAATAGCCCGTCCGTGGCATTCTCCAGCGTCAACAGCGCCTGCTGTACCGAGGGCAGATACGACCGCCCCACCTCGGTCAGCGTCACCGCGTGGGCGTGACGCTCAAACAGGGGCGCGCCAAGACGTTCTTCCAAGGCGCGGATCTGCTGACTGACCGCCGCCGCCGACATGTTCAGTTGAGCCGCCGCGCGGGCAAAGCTCTCGCAGCGCGCCGCCGCCTCGAAAACGCGCAACCAGTTAAGGGAAGGAACCGACACTGCCATGTCACTCAGGCTAAGCTGAACTTAGCCTCAGCGTCCAGCACTATCGTTCTGAGCGTGCAGCCCCCTGCCCTAAGCTGGCCCGGATCAAACGCGATACAGGATTCTCACCCATGCCGACCCCGCTGCCGCTCGATAACGGTCACCTGACCACCGAACAGACCGCGCAATACTGGCGCGACGGATACCTCTTTCCCCTCGATGTTTTCACGCCCGAGGAGGCCGCAGGATATCGCGCCGAGCTGCAAGAGATCGAACAGGACTGGCGCACCGCCGACCTGCCGCAGCCGATCAACACCTACAAACGCGTCAATGCGCATTGCATCCTGCCGCTGGCTGCCCGGCTGGCACAGGACAAGCGCGTGCTCGATGCGGTTCAGGGCATCCTTGGCCCCGACCTGATGATCTGGTCGGCTGAATTTTTCATCAAGGAACCCAATACGACCCAGATCGTCGGCATGCACCAGGATCTGACCTATTGGGGCCTCGGTGAAACCTCGGATCAGGTCACCGCCTGGATCGCGCTTTCCCCCGCCACCATCGCCAGCGGCTGCATGGATTTCGTCGCCGGATCGCACAAGAACCCGATCATGCCCCATACCGACACGTTTTCGGAAACCAACCTGCTCAGCCGCGGCCAGGAGATCGCCGTCGACGTGGCCGATGACGACAAAACCCATATCGAGCTTCAGCCCGGCCAGATGTCGCTGCATCACGGGCTGACCTTTCACGGCTCGGGGCCAAACACCTCCGATGACCGGCGCATCGGCTTCGCCATCCGATACCTCAACCCCAATGCCCGACAAGAGGTGGCCGATCGCGATTATGCGATGATGGCGCGCGGCGTCGATTTCAGTGGCAATTTCATCCACTACATGCCGCCCACGGCCGATTTCAGCCCGGAATCGCTCCGGCTCTACGAAAAAATCCGCGCGGATCAGGCCAAAGCCCTTGCGCAAGGGGCCTCTGACAATGTTTCACTCTATAGCAAGAACGCTGCTGCATCGTAGGAAAGGATGCCCACCATGGAACGTGTGAATTTCACCCAGATGAAAGATGGCACCAAGGAAGAGTATGAATTCCTGACCGCGCATGAAATTGACCACACCAAACACACCGCACAGCGACTGCTGAAGGCGCTTGTCGATCTGGATGAAAGCCTTTCGGGTTACCAGATCACCCGTCTGGGCCATTCGGTGCAATCAGCCACCCGGGCGTGGCGCGACGGGGCGGATACCGACTGGGTCGTCTCGGCGCTTCTGCATGATATCGGCGATATCTACGCGCCCTATAATCACGACGAATACGCCGCCACGATCCTCAAGCCCTTCGTGCGCGAACAATGCGCCTGGTGCGTGCAGACCCATGGCGATTTCCAGATGCTCTACTACGGCCACCACCTGGAAGGCGCCGATCAGAACAAACGTGACCGCCACAAGGGGCACACCTATTTCGACGATTGCGCCGAGTTCTGCGAACGCTGGGATCAGGCCAGCTTTGATCCGTCCTATGATGACCTGCCGCTCGAATTCTTCGCGCCCATGGTCGAGGAGGTCTTTGCACGCCAACCCTATGACGCCGCAGTGATCCGCGCCGGTGAACGCGAACCGCTGACAAACGCCGGGGTCGCCGCGCAGCGCCAGTAACCGGCACAGCGGTTCCCCGGCGCGGGCACCAATGTCCCCGCCGGGCGTCATATCCCGGCGCCGCGGACGACGCTGTCGTTACCGGTTCAAAGTTTCTTCGCGCTCACCACGAAATGGGTAACGGAAAAGAAGAAACTGCCTTCTGCGGCCAGGGATCTTTGTTCCGCCGCCCAGTCGCCAGCCTCTTGCTGAGATATGTATCCGTTGGACACGGCATAGTTCTCCATCAAGATCATCATCATGTTCGCCAGGCCATCAGGCTTCAGCTGATGGTCGCAGATGGTGATGGGATGAACCGCCTCAACACCAAATCCGGCTTTCCTGAGGATTGGTGGCAAAAGCGCCGGAACGCGGCGTTCAACAAAGTGATTGTCCCAGGCCGCCAGCATACGTGCCATCCGCTCGGGCGCATTGCTGAACCAGACCAGACTGTCAAAGTGAATGTCGCCAACCACCAGCTTTCCATCTGGTTTGAGGGCGCGGCGCACTTCATCCACCGCTCCGGGAATATCACTCAGGTATTCAAACACCTGCACGGAAGCCGCCTTGTCGATAGAGGCATCCGCCACCGGCAAATGGCGAGTTGAGCCGTCGATGATATCTACCCAGTCAAAGTCGCGACAGCGCCTTATTGCCGATTGCCTCATGTCACCGCTGGGGTCGACACCGATTACCCGCCCGTCCGGGCCCACTGCCCTTGCCAACTCGGCGGTCAGCAATCCATTTCCGCTGCCAATGTCCAAAATGGTTTCGCCGGGGCCCGGTTTCAGAGCATCAAACGAAGCCTGTCGTCTTCGTGTGACATCCGCACCTTGATAGACAGTATCCAAAAGATGCGTCGTCTGGGCATCAAACTCCAACATGGACGACCTCGTTCAAACATCCTAAGCGTCATCAACCGGTCTTAGCACACCCTCCAAAGCATGTCTGCTTTGGGTTCGGAGCGTTCATTGTGCGCTATGCGGTTAAAGTGGACTTCAATAGTTTCGACGTTCGATGCAGTTACTTTAGCTCATAAGCTTAGATTTTTGGCACTCCATTCCGGGAAACTCGGCATGTCCGAGGGACTGCCAAAACGCAAGATTTTCGCCAACGACATTTTTTATGTTGGTCTGCATGAGCGAAAAGCACTTTTCCAAGAACGCGTCGTCATAAATTCCGTCTTTGCCGTATACATGCGCCACAAATTCGTGCGCTGGTAAGCGTACATCCTTTTCTTCCGATGTCGTCAAAAACTGGAAGGGAGTGTCACCCAACCAGGTTGTGCGGATGAGCTCACGGTCGGTACACCAAATTTCATCGTTCGTCGCAAAATCTATTTTTTGCCCCGAGAACTCCCATGAAACACTGCATTCGATGGACAGTTCCGCATAAACGTCGCGGTCTGAATAAACCCAAAGAGCGGGTAACAATATAATCAGGTAGATGAGGAAAGAATTGACTGACTTCCGGAGGGTGCTCACAGATAAATCCTGACCAACAAAAAAAGACGCCTGATATCTACTTCTGGAAAAACCGTAAGCAGATTGCCTGAAACTTCAAATGCCCGCAATGGGCTCATAGCGGACTTAGTTACCGCTGTATTGTTGCGATTACTTTCAATTTGGAGGGTTACTGATGCGGTCGCTCAGTCCTCTTTGCTTAGGCATCTCGCTGCAATCCAACCAAGGTTTGGTGTTTCGCCACAGTGAACCCCCACAGTGATGGGCTCCATGATTTTAGGGCAGTTTAACAGCTTGAAAGTTACATATCTTGTCGAGAGGTGCTCAAATGTCATCGCGGGACCGTTCACTTCTACTTCCCTGATTCTACTAATTAAATCTTGCTCGGAGATACCTAAAGTTGACCAATGGTGCTTACCAGTGTGATGCACCCATCCGCCAATTTCTAAGGTCGCTTCGGTGATTGAACTTGAGATTGAACCATTCCGAAAGCAGCTTGCCCTTCCTGACAATGGAATTGATACAATCGCACCTATTGCGAGAACCGTGAGGATGAAAACAATGATACTGATACGCTTCATTTGAAATGATGTAGCAATCTCAAGCATGAACTAGAAGGGCTCAAAGCGGTCTTCCGGTGCTTTCAAGCCGGTTGCCAATCAGTTTTTGGTGATTGGATGGATACGGTGTTCTTGTATTTGCCCCTTACCCCAGCCCCGGCCATCAAACCGCAGGCACCGGCGTGCAGCGATTGCCAAAGGCGCGCCATTGGATCTGGTGGTCTTGGACGCTGGCGATGCTGCACCGCTCTTGCCGTTCATTCGACCCGGCACCACCGGAGAGCAGGTTAGTCGATATATTCATCCGCGCGCTGTCCGGCGCGCTCATGGTGGATCGGCAGAGTCCGCCCATATAGCTGCTTGGTACGTTCCGGCGCGCCCACCATGTCCGGTTCCTCCACATAGGAAAAGATCGCCACGTAGCGTGGGCGCTCGCCCGTCAGCGGTGCCACCCGGTGCAGCGAATAGCGCCCGCGAAACAGCTGTAAATCGCCCGGTTCCAAATTTAGCACCGTCACCCGGTCCGACGTTCCGTTCAGCACCCGGGCCACTTCGTCGAAATTCTCATCCCCCTCGCGGATACCGGCGGCGTATTCAAACGCCCCCCCGCCCTCGGCATTCTGGATGGCCAGCGTCACCGTGAAATTGTTGGTATCAAAATGCCAGGGAAAGCCCGGCCCCGTCTCGGCCATGTTCACGATCACATCGGCCAGCGGATCGGCATAGCGATAGAACTTTTCTTCCTCCAGACAATCGCGGATGAAATCATCGAACCCGTCGAAATCATGCACGGCGCGCAACGGGCCATCGCGGGTGAAATTATCCGCCGGGATGAACGCGTTCGACCGGTCATAGAATTGCCGGCGCGGATCGTCTTCGGGCAGGCCCGGGTCGTCCTGGGTGAAATAGGGATTGGTCCGGCTGAAGGATTTGTGCCCCTGATCCGCGACCCCCTCGGCCTCGGCCGTCAGCGCCGCGATGCCCTCTGGCGTCAGGAACCCCTTGACCACCGCGCAACCGTCGCGCGCCAGATCGGCGCGCACCTGTGCCAGCACCGCCGCGCGTTCTGCGCCGTCGCGGTGGATCGGATAGCGTTCAAGATCAATCAGTCGATTTGCGTCTGAAACCATCGGGGGCACCTTCTTCAGATGCCCCCATGAAACGGTCCCGACCGGTCCCTCGTCTGCGTCAATTTCGACATTTTCAACGTCGCAAATCGCCAAAAAACGTACGCCCCGTACGTCACCCTCACCAAACCGGCCGAATTCCGTACGTTTCGCGCGTACAATCCGTACGCTTTGTACGGTTTCAGGCCGACAGGCGGCTGATGATGATGCTGACCTCTGGTTTTTTGCCGATCTCGCCCATCGCACTTTGCCGCGTGACCTTGCGCAAGCCCTCTTCCAGCTTGTCATCGTCGATCAATGTCTTCGATCCGGCGCGACCCAGATATTGGCTCAGGTCTTCTTCCAGCACATCAACCAGCGGCGCGCGGCTATGGCCCGTATCCGGTAAGCCTTTGATTTCGCACCAGGGTTCGCCCAGCGGTTCGTCATCCTCATCCAGGATCACATTGACCATGACATGCCCGTTCAGTGCCATTCTGATCCGGTCACGCACAACCCCGTCCAGCGCGCCGATCTTGACGCTGCCATCCAGATAGGTCCGCCCGGTCTCGATATATTCGGCCACCACGGGCGTGTTCTGGCTCAGGTCCATCATCATGCCATTGACCGCCAGAACACCATATAACCGGTTGTTTTTCGCCAGTTTTACATGTTCGCGCAGATGCCGGTGCTCACCATGCATGGGGATCACCATCTGTGGTTTGATCAGCTTGTGCATGGCATCCAGATCGGGCCGGTTGGCGTGACCCGAGACATGATAAAGCCCGCTGGTATCATCCACCACATCAACGCCCATCTCGCTGAATTGATTGATAATTCTGATGACGCCCCGTTCGTTCCCGGGGATGGTTTTTGACGAGAACAAGAAGGTATCGCCTTCGGTCAGCGTGATCCCCTGATACTTGCCCTGGGCCAGTTGCGCACTCGCCGCGCGGCGTTCGCCTTGGCTGCCGGTCACGATCAGCATCAGGCTGTCACGCGGAATTTGTTTTGCATCTTCGGGACTTACGACCTTGGGAAAATCCGTCAACACACCGGTCTCAACACTCGCCTCAATCATCCGCCGCATCGCCCGGCCCATCAGACAGACCGACCGCCCAGCCCGGACCCCGGCCTCGGCCAGTGTTTTGACCCGCGCCACGTTGCTGGCAAAGGTGGTGCAGACGAACATGCCCTTGGCACCCGCCACCAGCTTTTCGATCTCGGGGCCGACGCTGCTTTCGGAGCGACCCTCCATCATACTGAAAACATTTGTCGAATCGCAAACAAGCGCCTTCACCCCAGGCTTTGCGATCGCCTCCCAGACGGAGGCGTCGAACGGCTCGCCCACCACCGGGTTGGCATCCATCTTGAAGTCGCCCGTATGCACAAGACGGCCATCAGGCGTATCGATCACCAGCCCCGAACTCTCGGGGATCGAGTGCGAAATCGGCACGAAGCCTACCTTGAACGGACCTGCCTCGGTCACCTCGGGCCAGGGTGAGACCGTGCGCACCGCCTTTTCCGGGTGGCCATGCTCGTCCATCTTGCGACGGGCGATATTGGCTGTGAAGGCGCGGGCATAGATCGGCGCGCCAAGCTGGTTGTAGTAATGCGCCACGGCCCCCACGTGATCCTCATGGGCATGGGTGATGAACACCGCTTCCAGCTGATTGCGACGCTCGCTAAGCCATTGAATATCCGGCAGAATAAGATCAACGCCGGGGCTGCCATCCATGTCGGGAAAAGTCACACCCAGATCGACGAGGATCAGACGCTCCTGCCCCGGTTTTCCGTAGCCGTAGACATAGGCATTCATGCCGATCTCACCCGCACCGCCAAGTGGCAGGTAAATCAGTCGTTCACTGCTCATGGGGCCTCAGCCCTCCTTATTGTGGTTATGAATCACGGTCAGGCCGTGCATTGTCAGATCATCTTCGAACACGTCGAACATCGCATGTCCCTGCTGAAACAAGGGGGCCAGACCACCGGTGGAAATCACCCGCATCGGGCGACCAAATTCCGCTTTAATTCTATCGCATATCCCGTTGATAAGACCAACATACCCCCAAAATACACCAGATTGCATGCAGTCTACCGTATTGGTGCCGATCACATGCGGCGGCTTGGTCACATCGACATGCGGCAGGGCGGCGGCGGCAGTGTGCAACGCCTCCAGCGACAGGTTCACACCCGGTGCGATCACCCCGCCCACATAGGCGCCGTCATGATCCACCACGTCAAAGGTGGTCGCGGTGCCGAAATCCACCACGATCAGGTCGCCGCCATGCCGGTCATAGGCACCCGCGGTGTTGACCAGTCGGTCCGGCCCTACTTGCGTGCCTTCATCCACCCGGGGTTCTACCGGCAGGCGACATTCCGGTTTACCGACCACTATTGGCCGGCATCCAAAGAAACGATCGGTAAAAACGCGCAGATTGAAAACCACACGCGGCACAGTGGACGAGATGATGACTTCGGTGATTTCAACATCAATCCCGAAATGCTTCACCAGCGTGGAATACCAGGTAAAATAGGCGTCTGCGGTGCGGGCATGATGGGTTGACGTGCGCAGCGTACACAGGAATTTCTCGCCATCCCAGATCGAGAAGACGGTGTTCGTGTTGCCGCAGTCAATCGCCAGAAGCATATCGCCCCCTCGCCTTCAGAAAAAGATGTCCGCGGCCGGAATGGCCACGCGGGATTTGGCTGTGGATAATACAAGATTGCCTGTCGCGTCCACTGTTTCGAAGGTGCCTGATATTTCGTCACGTGACGTTCTGGCGGTCACGACCTCACCCAGACGCGCCGCCCGATCCAGCCAGGCGGTGCGGATGGGCGCAAACCCGTAAGTGGTAAACTGAGCTTCAAAATGCGCATAAGCAGGTGCCAGCAGGTCCAGAAACTCTTCGGGTGTCACGTCCGCTCCGGTCTCGTGCAACAGCGATACAGGCCGTACAGCGCCCGCCTCGACGTCAGACACTTCCGGGGCGTGTTTGAGGTTGACGCCGATCCCAATGGCAAAATGCGTAAGCTGCCCACCGCTGCCGGCACTTTCCAGCAGAATCCCAGCCAGTTTGCCACCGTTCAGCAATACGTCATTGGGCCATTTCAGCGAAAACGGTTCGGACCGTCCCGTGGCCGCCACCAGCGCGTCATATAGGGCAAGCGACGCTACGAAGGAGCGCAACGCCACCTTGTCCGGCGTCTCGCCCGGGTGCATCACCAAGGTCGCGGCAAAGTTGCCTACAGGGTTGCTCCAGCCGCGTCCGCGCCGACCACGAGCCGAGGTTTGTTCCAGTGCAAGAATCCACTCCGGACCACTTAGCCCCGGCGCGATCCGCACTGCTTCGGCATTGGTACTGTCAATGCTGGCCAGAACCCGTTTGCCGTAGCCTTCGGGCCAGTCGCTCATTGCGGAACCGTCCCTTGTTTAATTGACAAGAGTTGCCGCCGCAGCCTCGGCGATCGATTCAACGCCGAACATGTTGATGATCCCTACTAGCATGACAACGGCCGAGACCATCAACAGGCTCCACAATATCGGAGAGCGGGCCGTTTCCAGCTCTTCCTGTTCCTCGCCGAAATACATAAAGAAGACGATACGCAAATAGTAAAATGCCCCGATGACCGAGGCGATTACACCGGCCACCGCCAGCCACGCCAGACCACCATCATAGGCCGCGCGCAGCACGTAGAACTTGCCAAAGAAGCCCAGAAGCGGCGGTACACCCGCCAGGCTGAACAGCAATACCAGCATTGCCAACGCCCGGCCCGGATGGGCCTTGGAGTACATGTTGAGACTGCCAATATCCGTGACCGGCTGACCATCGCGCTCCATGCTGAGAATGAAGGCGAAGGTGCCGACATTCATAGTGACATAGATCGCCATGTAGATCAGCATCGCTTGCACGCCGAATGCCGTACCAGCGGCCAGCCCCATCAGTGCAAAGCCCATATGGGCGATCGAGGAATAGGCCATCAGGCGTTTGATATCGGTCTGACCGATCGCCGCCACGGCACCGAGGAACATCGACAGCACGCTGAGCACCGCGATCACCTGCTGCCAGTCGCCGACAACGCCGCCATAGGCGTCATGGACAACGCGGGCAAAGAGGCCCATCGCCGCCATCTTGGGCGCGGTGGCAAAGAAAGCAGTGATCGGCGTGGGCGAACCTTCGTAGACATCCGGTGTCCACATGTGGAAGGGCACGGCGCTGACCTTGAACGCCAGGCCAGAGATCACGAAAACAATGCCAAAGAGCAATCCAAGCGGCGCCCGCCCCTCGGCAGCCTCGATGATACCCGAGAAAAGCGTTGTGCCTGCATAGCCATAGGTCAGCGACGCACCGTAGAGCAACAGGCCCGAGCTGAGCGCACCCAGAACGAAATATTTCAGCCCGGCCTCGGTTGATTTGGCACTGTCACGACGCAGCGACGCGACAACATAAAGCGCCAGCGATTGCAGCTCCAGCCCCATATAAAGTGCCATCAGATCGCCCGCGCTGACCATGACCATCATGCCGACAACCGACAGGCAGATCAGCAGTGGATATTCGAAACGCAGAATCTTGCGGCGGGCCATGTATTCCTGGCCCATCACCAGAACAGCTGCGGCGCTGAGCAGGATTGTAACCTTGGCAAAACGGGCAAAACCGTCATCAACGAACATGCCGTCAAAAGCCACGCGGGTGTTATTGCCAGTGGCCCCGATAAAGAGCGCCATGGCGACGAACAGCGCCGCCGTCAACCACACCAGCAGTCCTGCCATCCTGTCCTTGCCGGTGTAGACCGTGAACAAAAGCGCCGCCATCGCATAGACCGACAGAACGATCTCGGGAAGGATAATATTCAGATCAGCCTGGATCATCTCTCGGGCCTCCGGTTAATGCGAAACGGCTGCGGTCTGACTGGCGGCGTGGCCGTCTGCCAGGGCAGTGTCGTAATTGGTAATCAGCGCCTCGACGGAGGGGCCGATGATATCGGTCACCAGGGCCGGGTATACCCCCAGCAGGATGGTCATTACCACCAGTGGTGCAAAGATCGCGCGTTCGCGTTTGCTCATGTCGGTGATCGACTTCAGGCTTTCCTTTATCAGGTCACCCATCACGACCCGGCGATAGAGCCAAAGCGCGTAAGCAGCACTGAGGATCACGCCCGAGGTTGCGACCATCGCCACCCAGGTATTGACCTGGAAGATGCCCATCAGCGTCAGGAATTCCCCGACGAAGCCCGAGGTGCCCGGCAGGCCGACATTGGCCATGGTAAAGAGCATGAAGATCAGCGCATAGGCCGGCATCCGGTTGACCAGCCCCCCATAGGCATCAATTTCGCGCGTGTGCATCCGATCGTAGATCACACCGACGCAAAGGAAGAGCGCGCCGGAGATGAAGCCGTGACTGATCATCTGGAAGATCGCGCCGTCGATGCCTTGCTGGTTCGCGGCGAAGATGCCCATGGTCACGTATCCCATATGGGCCACCGAGGAATAGGCGATCAGCTTTTTCATGTCCTCCTGCGCCAGGGCGACCAGCGAGGTGTAGACGATCGCGATGGCCGACATCCACAGGACCAGCGGTGTCATCACCTCGGACCCGATGGGGAACATTGGCAGGCTGAACCGCAGGAAGCCATAGCCCCCCATTTTCAAGAGGATTGCCGCCAGCACGACCGACCCTGCGGTGGGGGCCTGAACGTGTGCGTCAGGCAGCCAGGTATGGACCGGCCACATCGGCATCTTGACCGCGAAGCTTGCGAAGAAGGCGATGAACATCAGCGTCTGTGCCCCACCAACAATTTGGATGCCCAGCAAGCTGAAGCTTTCCGATCCGAACTGGTGGTTCATCAGCGTCGGGATATCTGTCGTGCCCGCGTCGGCGAACATCGCCACCATCGCCACCAGCATCAGAACCGAGCCGAGGAAGGTATAGAGGAAGAACTTGAAGCTGGCGTAGATGCGTTCCTTGCCACCCCAGATGCCGATGATCAGGAACATTGGGATAAGGCCCGCCTCGAAGAAGAGGTAGAAGAGCACCAGATCCAGTGCCATGAAGACGCCCAGCATCAGCGTTTCCAGCACCAGGAAGGCGATCATGTATTCCTTGACCCGGGTGGTCACGTTCCACGACGCGGCAATGGTCAGTGGCATGATGAATGTTGTCAGCAAGACAAAGAGGACACTGATCCCGTCCACACCCATCTTGTATTTCAAGCCCAGAAGCCAATTGCGCTCTTCCACGAACTGGAAACCTGTATCACTCGGGTCGAACCCGGCCAGGATGAACAATGAAACGACAAAAGTCAGCGAGGTGGCAATCAGCGCTACCCATTTCGCATTGCGCTGTGCCGCCTCATCCTCGCCCCGCAGGAACACTACCAGGATCAGTGCCGCGATGGTGGGGATGAAGGTTGTGATGGAAAGAAGATTATCCATTATTCAGCCCCTCCGGTGAAACTCATCCAAGTGACAAGCACCGCAATCCCGATAACCATCGCAAAGGCATAGGTGAAGATGTAACCCGACTGTGCCCGCCCCGCGAGGCGGGTGAAGAAGGGGATGATGCCCATGGCCACCCCGTTGATCGAGCCGTCGATGACATTGCCATCGCCGCGTTTCCAGAAGAACGAACCAAGCGCCTTGGCCGGGCGAACAAAAATGGCATCGTAAATCTCATCGAAATACCACTTGTTCAGCAGGAAGAGGTAGAGAGGGCGTTGGCTCTCGGCCAGTTTCTTGGGCATCGAAGGGTCCCAGATATAGAACCAGAGTGCTGTCAGGAACCCGATCAACATAGCGATGAACGGGCTGACCTTGACCCATTTGGGCGCATGGTGCGCATCATCCATCACGTGATTGTCCGGCGCCATGAAGATCGCGCCCTTGGGCGCTTCGCCATGATGCGCCATCGAGGCGGTGGCGTGATCGCCCTCCTCCTCTTTCATGGCGGCGTCACCGTGACCGTCATCAGTGGCGGCATGGGTATCCTCGGCCGCGGCATGACCGTCATCCGCGGTTGCGGCTTCGCCGTGCTCCGTGGCCTCGTCATGGCCTGTTGCCGCCTCGGCATGATGGGTGGGGATGCCAAAGAACGCATTCACCTGCTCGTGCTTGCCAAAGAAGCTGCCATACCACACCATCCCGGCAAAGACCGAGCCAAGTGCCAGCACGCCAAGCGGCACCAGCATGGTCATCGGGCTTTCATGGGCGTGATCGTGGGTATGTTTGTCCCCGCGCGGTTTGCCATAGAAAGTCATGAACATCAGACGCCAGCTGTAGAAACTGGTGAAGAGCGCAGCGATGACCAGCATCCAGAAGGCATAGCCCCCCGCCGTTCCCGCATAGGCGCTTTCGATCACCGCGTCCTTACTGAGGAACCCGGCAAAGCCGATTGTCGTCAGCGGAATACCCACACCGGTAATCGCCAGCGTGCCGATCATCATCGCCCAGAACGTATAGGGCAGCTTGCTTTTCAGCCCGCCATAGTTCCGCATGTCCTGCTCATGGTGCATCCCGTGGATGACCGACCCGGCGCCCAAAAACAGCATCGCCTTGAAGAACGCATGGGTGAAGAGGTGGAACATCGCGACCGAATAGACGCCAACACCGGCTGCCACGAACATGTAGCCCAGCTGCGAACAGGTCGAATAGGCGATCACGCGTTTGATGTCGTTCTGCACGAGGCCCACGGTGGCCGCGAAAAACGCGGTCGATGCGCCGAGGAAGGTGATGAACATCTTGGCCTCGGGCGCATATTCCATCAGCGGCGACATGCGGCAGACAAGGAACACGCCCGCCGTCACCATGGTCGCGGCATGGATCAGCGCCGACACCGGTGTCGGGCCTTCCATCGCGTCGGGCAGCCAGGTGTGCAGAATGAGCTGTGCCGATTTGCCCATCGCGCCCACGAACAGCAGGAAGGCGATCAGGTTGGCGGCGTTCCAATCGGTCCAGAGGAATGTCAGCTGCGTCTGCGCCAGCTCGGGTGCGGCGGCAAAGACATCGTCGAACTTGATGCTATCGGTCAGGAAATAGAGCGCCATGATCCCAAGCGCAAAGCCGAAATCACCGATCCGGTTGACCACGAAGGCCTTGATCGCCGCAGCATTGGCGCTTGGTTTGCGGTAATAGAAGCCGATCAGCAGGTACGAGGCCAGGCCCACGCCCTCCCAGCCAAAGAACATCTGCGCCAGGTTATCCGCCGTGACCAGCATCAGCATGGCGAAGGTAAACAGGCTCAGATAGGCAAAGAAACGCGGGCGATAGCTTTCTTTTTCTTCGTCGAACTGGCTGTCATGCGCCATGTAGCCCATAGAATAAAGGTGCACGAGGGCCGAAACCGTCGTGACCACGATTAGCATGATCGCCGTCAGACGATCGAGGCGGATGGCCCAGGCGGTATCCAGCGTGCCCGACTGCACCCAGTCCAGCACGTGAATGTAATGGGTTTCCCCGTCATGGCCAAGAAACACGATCCAACTGAGCAGCGCACAGAGGAACAACAGGCCAGTGGTCAGCCATTGTGCACCCTTGTCGCCGATGATCCGCCAGCCGAAACCGGCGATGATGGCCCCGATCAAAGGCGCGAAGAGGATGATTTTTTCCATGTCTTCAGCCTTTCATCACATTGACATCTTCAACCGCGATCGTGCCGCGATTGCGGAAGAAGCAGACCAGAATGGCCAGCCCGATCGCCGCCTCGGCCGCCGCCACCGTCAGCACGAAAAGGGTAAAGACCTGCCCCACCAGATCGCCCGCATAGGACGAGAAGGCCACAAGGTTGATATTGACCGAAAGCAGCATCAGCTCGATCGACATCAGCAGGATGATGACGTTCTTCCGGTTGAGGAAGAGGCCGAAAATGCCAATGACGAACAAGGCCGCCGCCACTGTCAGATAATGTTCCAAACCTATCATGTCGTCCCTCGGTTCTTATTCTTGGTCGGTTTGCTAGGTGGCGTTACAGCCCCTGCCCCGGTTTTACGTCTTTCAGTTCCATTGCCTTGGCCGGATCGCGATACATCTGCGCCAGCACGTTCTGGCGCTTGATGTCCTGACGATGGCGCAGGGTCAGGACAATTGCCCCGATCATCGCTACCAGCAGGATCAGGCCCGCCAGTTGGAAGAGCAGGAAGTATTTATCATAGAGCAGCAGGCCAAGTGCCGCGGTGTTCTCAACTCCCTCGGCGGGCACGGCGGCACGCGCCGCCTCGGCGCCCTCGGCGGTTTCCCATACGCCGTAGGCCAGGCCGAACTGCATCAGGAGAACCATGCCGATCAGCAACGCCAGGGGCATGTATTTGGCCATCTCGGCCTTCAACTCGGCAAAGTCCACGTCCAGCATCATCACCACAAAGAGGAACAGCACCGCGACCGCGCCCACGTAGACAATGACCAGCAGCATGGCCACGAATTCCGCTCCCAGCAGAACGAACAGTCCCGCCGCACTGATGAAAGACAGGATCAGCCACAGCACCGAATGCACCGGGTTCCGGCTGATCACGGTGAAAAGCCCGCCCACCAGTACGGAAATCGCAAACAGATAAAAGCATAGCGTTGCGATGGTCATGTCTCTTTTCCCTCTTCCTCGTGCTCGTCCAGCACGCCGCGCGCAATCTCCATCGCGCGGGTCATCGACGGCAGGCCGGCGAACATCGACATCATCCCGATGGTCTCGGCAATCTCATCCTTGGTGGCGCCGGCCTCAAGCGCGTGGCGCACGGTCATGCGTATCTGCGTATCGCTCTGCGCACCCAGCATGGTCAGCCCGGCCAGCGTCAGCAGCAGGCGCGTCTTGGCGTCCAGCCCATCCTTGCTCATCCCCTTGCCAAAGGCCATTTCCATGAATTCCTTGGGCATGGTCGGCCACAGGTTTTCGAACCCTTTGGGCGAGAAGGATTCCAGCGCAGGGTTCATGGCTTTGGCCATCTCCTGCGCCTGCGCCATCATGGCGGCGAAAGGGTTGCTGGTGTCACTCATCTGTAAGGTGCGTCCAGTTCAAGGTTGCGGGCGATCTCGGCTTCCCAGCGTTCGCCATTCTCCAAAAGCTTGGCCTTGTCATAGAACAGCTCTTCGCGGGTCTCGGTGGCGAATTCGAAATTCGGGCCTTCGACGATCGCATCCACCGGGCAGGCCTCCTGGCAGAACCCGCAATAGATGCATTTGGTCATGTCGATGTCGTAGCGCGTGGTCCGGCGCGATCCGTCATCGCGCGGCTCGGCGTCGATGGTGATGGCCTGCGCGGGGCAGATCGCCTCGCAAAGCTTGCAGGCAATGCAGCGTTCCTCGCCATTGGGATAGCGGCGCAGCGCGTGCTCACCGCGGAACCGTGGGGAAAGCGGGCCTTTTTCGTGCGGATAGTTCAGCGTGGCCTTGGGGGCGAAGAAGTATTTCAGCCCCAGCTTGAAGCCGACGAAAAAGTCCTTCAGCAGAAAATAGCCCGCCGCGCGTCCATAATCTATATTCGCCATCGCCTCAGCCCCTTGCTTCATCCAGCCGGATTTCTCCGGCATTCCTGTGGCCCTGCCACGTCGCTTCGTAATCGCTCTGCAACGCGTATTGCGGCAGGTGCGATTCCTTGGTCTTTTCGATCTCGTAGTACAGATACGTGCGCCCCGGCCCGATCTTGTTCTTCAGCCGCAGCCTGTGCCCGGTCAGCGCCGGGTCTTCAAACACCACGTGATCATAATCCGAAAGCGGTTCAATCGGCAGCGCGCGGCAGTCGATCACGTTGCAATTGCAGGCCCGCTTCCAGAAGGTCCAGACCAGTTCGGGATTGAACTGGTACATGCCGTGCCCATACCAGCCGTTCAGCCCATTGGCCGAGATGAACCGCCCACCGGGTTTAAGCATGCGGAACACGGTTTCCAGCGCATTGGGCACATTGAACACATGTTCGATCGTGCCGCCGTCGAAGATCAGGTCAAACTTCTTTTCCAGCTTCTTGGGCGGCAACTGGTTCAGGTCGTGGATGATCGACGCTCCCTCGTAATCCGAGAAATCCAGCGTCTCCATCGTGCCAAAGCCCAGCTTGGCCATCAGGGTTTCGGAAAACCCGTCCTCCTGCAGGAAATCGAACCGCTTGCCGTCAATCCCGTTGCTTTGCAATGACCGTTCATATTCCGCCCGGAACTTCGTCTGAATCCCGAACGACTGACGCCCAAGCATCAGGGTCCGGCCTTTCGGCTGGAACCGGGTCGAAAGTTCGACCAGTCGATCAAAAAGGACGCAGTCGATCCCCAAGGGTTCAGCCTCCTACGGCCCAGCGGGCCCATGCACCGCCCAGGACTTCGAATTTTGCCAGGAATGACACGATCACCACCCAACCCAGGCTGAGCGGCAAGAATACTTTCCAGCCGATGCGCATCAGCTGGTCATAGCGGTAGCGCGGCGTGATTGCCTTAACCATCGCGAAGATAAAGAAGAAGAACGCCATCTTGGAGATCATCCAGAACACACCGTCCGGCAGTCCGGGAATGGGCGAGAGCCAGCCACCGAAGAACAAGAGCGACGTCAGAGCGCACATCAGGAAAATGGCGATATACTCACCCGCCATGAACAGCAGGAAGGGTGTCGCCGAATATTCAACCTGATAGCCAGCAACCAGCTCCGATTCCGCCTCCGGAAGGTCAAACGGGGGACGGTTGGTTTCCGCCAGCGCCGAGATGAAGAACAGGAAAACCATCGGGAAATGCGGCAGCCAATACCAGCTGAAGAAGCCGTAATCGCCATCCTGTGCGGCGACGATATCGCCAAAATTCATCGACCCGGTCGAGATGATCACCCCGATGATGATCAGACCGATGCTGACCTCGTAGGAAATCATCTGCGCGGCCGATCTTAACGAGCCCAGGAACGGGTATTTCGAGTTTGAGGCCCAGCCGCCCATGATCACGCCATAAACCTCAAGCGAGGAGACAGCGAACACAAACAGGATAGCCACGTTGATATCGCTGAGAACCCAGCCCTCATTCATCGGAATGACCGCCCAGGCCAGGATCGCCAGAACGAAGCTGGTCAGGGGTGCCAGCATGAAGACGGCCTTGTCGGCGCCGGCCGGGATGACCACCTCTTTGACCACGTATTTCAGGGCGTCGGCCACGGATTGCAGCAAACCGAAGGTGCCCACAACGTTCGGGCCGCGCCGCATCTGAACTGCGGCCCAGATCTTGCGGTCGCCGTAGACCAGAAACAGCAGACTGACCATGACAAAGGCAATGACAGCCAGACATTGCGCTACGATCAGAACCGCGATCCCGAAGGGGGTTGTAAAGAATTCAGCCATCAGGTCCTCACACCATCGGTATTCCGTTTTCCGCGCAATGCGCGGCGACGACTTCTGCGTCGATTGTTTTCAGTCCGCGGGGCAGCGAAGATGAAATCGTATAAACCGCATCACCGCGCCAGATGCCACCCTCTTCGACCACATTAGTGCGCACATGGCGCGCAAATCCGTAGCCCCGGATCAGTGTATATTGCGCGGCGGCACAAGCCGCATATTGATCCACATCCTCGACCGAGCTTTCGCCGCTCATGGCGACATGGAAATTCACCAGATCACCGTCCAGAAGCCGCGTATCAATACCCTCGTAGACGGGCGCGGCACGGCTCACTTCATCATTGGTCTGCGTCTCACAGCCTGACAACCCCGCCGCAAGGGCAAGAACCACCAGGGATATGAGAGCGCGAAACCGCATTACTCAGCCGCCATCGGCTTTTCGCCACGGGCCTTGGCATTGGCGCTCAGCTCGGCCATCAGCTGGCTGGAACGGGCAATCGGGTTGGTCAGGTAGAAATCGGCAATCGCACCGCGGAAATCCGCCTTGCCCAGCTTACCCGTGCTCAGCGGTTGCCAGTCATTCTCGGGCACCTCGTCGATCTGCGCCAGATGCGGCGCGGCCTCGACCATCGCCTGACGCAACTGTGCCAGACTGTCAAAAGGCAACGCCGCCCCCATCTCGCCGCTGAGCGCCCGCAGGATCGCCCAGTTTTCCTTGGCCTCGCCCGGTGCAAACCCGGCGCGTTGCGCCAGTTGCGGGCGACCTTCGGTGTTGACGAAAAGCCCCTGTTCCTCGGTATAGGCAGCACCCGGCAGGATCACATCGGCACGGTGTGCACCCCTGTCGCCGTGGCTACCCTGATAGATCACGAAAGCACCCTCGGCGATTTCGACCTCATCAGCACCCAAATTGTAAACGACGTCGGCGCCATCAATGGCAGAATCCAGCCCACCGTCTGTGGTACACCCCACATCCATCGCGCCGACACGTCCTGCGGCTGTGTGCAGCACCAGCAATTTCGACTCGGTCTCTTCCGCCAGCGTCATCGCCGCAGCCAGCACGGCCTCGCCGTCGGCTTCACGCAGTGCCCCCTGCCCGACAACGACAACACTGGGTGCGTCCAGAACCGCGCCGTGCTCCTTGCCCAGAAGGCCACCAAGCGCCGCCCGATCCGTGCCCACATGGGTGTAGTCAAATGTCAGGTCCACGGCTTCGCCGATCAGACCTACCGTTGCGCCTTTGCTCCACGCCTTGCGAACGCGGGCATTCAGCACCGGTGCTTCAATCCGGGGGTTGGTGCCAATGAGCATGATGAATTTTGCGTCATCAATATCTTCGATCGCCGCCGTGCCGACATAGCCCGAGCGGTTGCCAGCGGGCAGTCTTGCCCCGTCGGTCCGGCATTCGGCATTACCGCCGTGCGCTTCAACCAGTTGCTTGAGCGCATAGGCCGCCTCGACCGAGGCAAGATCGCCAACCAGACCCGCAACTTTCTTGCCCTTCATGGCTGATGCAGCCGCACCCAATGCCTCACCCCAACTTGCGGGGCGCAGCTTGCCGTTTTCACGGATATAGGGCTTGTCCAACCGCTGGCGGCGCAACCCGTCCCAGACGAAACGGGTCTTGTCGCTGATCCATTCTTCGTTCACACCGTCATGGTTGCGCGGCAGGATGCGCATCACTTCGCGGCCCTTGCAATCAACCCGAATATTGCTGCCAAGTGCATCCATCACGTCGATGGTTTCGGTCTTGGTCAGCTCCCAAGGGCGAGCTGTGAAAGCATAAGGTTTTGAGACAAGCGCCCCCACCGGGCAAAGATCAATGATGTTACCTTGCAGGTTACTGTCCAGCGTCTCCCCCAGATAAGCGGTGATCTCGGAATCCTCGCCACGGCCGGTCTGACCCATCTGGTGAATGCCCGCCACTTCGGTGGTGAAGCGCACGCAGCGGGTGCAGGAAATACAGCGCGTCATGTGGGTTTCGACCAGCGGACCCAGATCCAGATCGTCCACGGCGCGCTTGGGCTCGCGGAAACGGCTGAAATCGACGCCGTAAGCCATCGCCTGATCCTGCAGGTCGCATTCGCCGCCCTGATCGCAGATCGGACAATCCAGCGGGTGGTTGATCAGCAGGAATTCCATCACCCCCTCGCGGGCCTTCTTGACCATCGGGCTGTTGGTTTTCACCACCGGCGGCTGGCCTTCGGGGCCCGGGCGCAGGTCACGCACCTGCATGGCACAGGAGGCGGCGGGTTTTGGCGGTCCGCCCACAACTTCCACAAGACACATCCGGCAGTTACCGGCAATCGACAGACGCTCATGATAACAAAAGCGCGGCACTTCGATCCCGGCCTGCTCACAGGCCTGGATCAGGGTCATCGCACCATCTACTTCGACTTCGGTATCGTCGATAATGATCTTGCGTAAGTCAGACATGCATTCTCACCTTGCTCTCAGTACTGCGCCGATCTGGCTGTTCTTCTGGATTTCCGAACGGCCAAGGACGCAAAGGCTCTCACCATCAAGGCTACTGGCCCCGTTGGCTTCAAAATAACGGTCGCGGCGTTTGCGCATCTCGGCCCTGTTGTCCCTGTCTTCCGTATAGGTCTTGATTTCCTGGTCACTGTACCCAAGCGACCGGGCGATTTCCTCAGTGCGTCGTATGAACGCCCGTGCCTTGAAGAAGCGGACCGAAAGGCTTTTGCATTCGCGGTTGATCTTGTCGACCACCGCCGCCACCAGCAGCCGGTTGTTGACTTCTTTCTCGTGATAAAGACCGGATTGCGCCGAGGCGCTGAACGAGGTCAGGATCAGCGTAAGGCTCAGGGCGATTGTGGGGATCATACGCATTGGGTGTCTCCTTTGATGCGATACACGGGCATCGCTTGGGGACGCGACCCGCTCAACGCAAAGGTGGCTTCCCCGCCACCTGATATGCAATAACAGGCAGGGTAACACCTTGATATAAAGCAATTTACTCCCATACGCGGCAACGCCCTTTCAGCACCAGATTGCCTTTCGACAGCATCGGTGATCCATCCTTGGCGTCCGGACCGCTTATCCAATCAATGCCGGAATACCCGAAATTCTCAACGCAGTATTTCACGGCGGCATGACGCCCCGCCTCGCGCGCGCCGTTCAAACCCTGGGCAGTTTTGCGCACGGTCACGACGAACGCCTCCCGATCGCCCTTTACCTTCTTTGCCTTGGCGGGGAAGTATTTACCGTCAAAGAACACGCGTTGTTCCTTGTCCGTGCATGCGCCAAGCATCAGGGCCGAAACCAGCAAGAGCGACAGACCTCTCATGCGCCGCGCTCCGATCCGATCTGTTGATATATCTGCACCATACTCACCCTACAAAACCGCAAAAATAGCCATGAGCGCCAGCAAGATACACATCAGCCAGCCCGCCACGTAGGTGAAAGACCGCACGCTCATGTCCGGCTTGCCGATCCCCTTGATGTGGACAAAGGCCAGCACCAGCCTGCTGACGAAAAAAATCGAGGCGAAAAGGTTCACCCAGAACGGACTGGCTCCTGCCAGAATGGCCGCCGCAACACAGGCCACGAAAAAACCAGTCGTCTCGGACAGGTTCAAATAGGCGCGGTGCCAGCGATAGACCGAACTGGAATAATCCGCCTCGGGCTGACACCCGGGCGCCAGGCCAAGCGCCGATTTGCGCATTGCGGATAGCGGACTGAGGAAAAGGCCAAAAATGGCCGTCCCTGCCATCGCGACAATCGCATGTCCGTATGCTGCGAATTGTTCCATCATGTTATTCTGTTGCCCCACTACGAATTCCCAAGACCACGATGGTCATAAACACTACTGCGGCAAAAATAGCCCACCGTTGAACAGAGCTCGAAAAACTCAGAAGGTGGTAACCGCAACGCCTGCAACCTGCAAAAGCTACATAAGGAACCTTTTCACAGGAGGGGCATTCAAGGCCGATTATGCCGAGCATGCTCATTCCGCCGCCACGGCGCTGACGGCGCCGGTTCGTTTTGCCTTGATGCGATCTTCGATTTCATCGCGGAAATTGCGGATAAGGCCCTGGATCGGCCAGGCCGCTGCGTCACCGAGCGCACAAATGGTATGGCCCTCGACCTGCTTTGTCACGTCCAACAGCATGTCGATCTCTTCCGGTTCGGCATCACCCTGCACCAGACGATCCATCACCCGCATCATCCAACCTGTCCCCTCGCGGCAGGGCGTGCATTGGCCACAGCTTTCGTGCTTGTAGAATTTCGACAAGCGCCAGATCGCCTTGATGATATCGGTGGAATTATCCATCACGATCACCGCCGCCGTTCCCAGCCCCGAGCGTTGTTCGCGAAGGTAGTCGAAATCCATGATCGCCTCGCGCATATGCTCACCACGGATACAGGGCACCGACGATCCGCCCGGGATCACCGCCTTGAGGTTATCCCAACCGCCCCGGATACCGCCGCAATGCTTGTCGATCAGTTCCTCGAAGGTGATCGACATCGCCTCTTCGACGACACAGGGGTTATTCACGTGGCCCGAGATCGCAAACAGCTTGGTGCCGGCATTGTTCGCGCGGCCAAAACTTGCAAACCAGTCCGGCCCGCGCCGCAGGATTGTGGGCACAACCGCAATGGATTCGACATTGTTCACCGTGGTCGGGCAACCATAAAGTCCGGCACCGGCCGGAAACGGTGGCTTCATCCGAGGCATGCCCTTCTTGCCCTCAAGACTTTCCAGCAGCGCGGTTTCCTCGCCACAGATATAGGCCCCCGCGCCATGCGCCAGATAAAGGTCGAAATCATAGCCGGATTTACAGGCATTCTTGCCGATCAGACCGGCCTCATAGGCCTCGTCAATCGCGGCCTGAAGCGCCTCTTTCTCCCGAATATATTCGCCACGGATGTAGATGTAGCAGGCATGCGCATTCATCGCGAAACTGGCGATCAGGCAGCCTTCGACCAGCGTATGCGGATCGTGGCGCATGATCTCGCGGTCCTTGCAGGTGCCGGGTTCGGATTCGTCGGCATTGACCACCAGATAGGACGGGCGACCGTCGCTTTCCTTGGGCATGAACGACCATTTCAATCCGGTCGGAAAGCCCGCGCCGCCACGTCCACGCAGCCCGCTGCCCTTCATCTGATCGACAATCCAGTCGCGCCCGTTTTGCAGGATCTTTGCGGTCCCATCCCAATGGCCCCGCGCCTGCGCGCCCTTCAGCGTGCGATCATGCATCCCGTAGAGATTGGTAAAGATACGGTCCTGGTCGTTCAGCATCCGTGACTACCCCTGATTATCCTGACGCGCGCGCCAGATTTGAAAGATCATCCACAAGGCCCAGATGAACCCTGCCAAGGCGATAAGATCGAGAAGCGCCCGTGTGCGGTTGTCCAGCCCAAGCTGCCCGCCCACGAATGAGGCAACGACCCAGAAAACCGCCGTCCCGGCGATCACCAGAGCGGCCTGCCGCCCCTTTCTGCTTTCGTCCTCTTTGCCACCCATCACTCATCATCCGTCAGTACACGTCGCCATCTTCGACGCGCTTCGAAAACTCGGTCTCGCCACCTTCGGCCAGCACCTTTGCCTGATCGACCCAATTGTCTCGGCTCACCCGGCCCTTGAAACCCACCAGGCTCTGATCGGCCCAGGCCACCTCGGCCTCGGACCAGGATGCAATCTGGTCGAAATGATAAATCCCGTGCGAATTCAATAGCTTCTCAAGCTTGGGTCCAACACCTTTGATCTGTTTCAGATCATCGGCGGCATAACCGCGCGCTCCACTCAGCGCCTCGGGCTTGGTGCCCGCATCGGGCGTCGACGCCGCTTTGGTGGCCTTTTGCGGTTTGGCGGGTTTGGGTTTCGCCGCTGATTTTGGCTTGTCGGCCTTGTCAGCAGCGGGTTTTGCCATCACCGGCGCAGCGGCACTGACATCCTGCGGCTCTGCGCTGAGCTTGACCGACGGTGCGTCGGGCTTGTGATTGGCCCCTTTGTCACGCCACGGGGCAAGGATCGGCACTTCGGTGCCGTCGATCCGCTTGACCGTTTCACCGATATCCGTGGCCAGTTGCACGCTGGCATTGTACTTGGTCTGGCCGCTGTCGAAATCCTTGAGGCTGGTCAACCCGCTTAGCGGTTCAGAGGCATAGCGCCCGTTCTGCGGGCCAGGCGTAGGCACCTTGCCTGATGCCAGTTCGTCAATGATCTCGGCCAGACGTTCCGCCGTCAGATCCTCGTAATAATCCTTGCCGATCTGGGCCATTGGCGCGTTGGCGCAAGCCCCCAGGCATTCAACCTCTTCCCAGCTGAACTTACCATCCGCGCTCAGCGTGTGGGGCTTGTCGGCGATCTTTTCACGGCAGACACCCACCAGATCCTCGGCCCCGCAAATCATGCAGGATGTTGTTCCACAAACCTGAATATTTGCAACAGAACCAACCGGTTGCAGCTGGAACATAAAGTAGAAGCTGGCCACCTCAAGCGCCCGGATATAGGCCAACCCCAGCATATCGGCCACATGCTCGATCGCCGGACGGCTCAGCCAGCCCTCTTGCTCCTGCGCGCGCCAGAGCAGCGGAATGATCGCGCTGGCCTGACGGCCTTCGGGGTATTTGGTGATCTGCGTTTCAGCCCATTCCTTGTTGGCGGGCGTAAAGGCAAAGCTGTCGGGCTGCTCGTGATGAAGACGGCGTAGCATTCTCAGGCACAGGCTCCTGTGGTCAGTTTCACGCCGCCTTCGGGAAGTTTGACGGCACGGTCAGCGGCAAGCTGATATTTGGTGATGGCAAGCGTTTGTTCGCGGGTAAGTCCCGCTTGCAGTTCGACGGGAAGATAATCGGATTCGTGCACCATTTCGCACCCAATGCTGGCTACGGCGGTTTCATAGGCCGCAATTTGTTCCTGGCTCACCCCATCAGGTGGCAGGGCACAGCCTGTCACCAGCAAACCCAGTGCAAATACGCAAATCTTTTGGCCCAGCTTCATTCGCAATATCCTCTTGTCCCTTCAAACATGTTCACGCCCCATCGCCAGCAGCGCCACCAGCACCACGACCGAGGCGGCAAATCCGGCCGCCAGATGCTTGCCAAAGGGGAACCCGCCACGCGCATAGATCCATGCATCGGCAAATCCCATGAAGGCAAAGGTCGTGAACAGCACCGCGATCACGTTCAGATCGCCATATAGCGTGGCCCCGATGGCCAGAATGGTGAAGGCGATATACCGGTCGGTCATCACCTCGGGCAGTTTTTCCAACCGATGCGTTGTCTGGTCAAGACCGGAGATCGGATCACGCAGGAACAACAACGCCAGCGCCCCCGTCACCAGAATTCCCACACCCGAAAGGGCTATGGCGGCCAGTTCCAGCGTCATTACCGGTCAATCTCCCCGAAAACGACATCCATCGTTCCGATGATTGCAGCCACGTCCGCCAATTGGTGGCCCCCGGCCACGTAATCCATCGCTTGCAGGTGCAGATACCCCGGTGCGCGGATCTTGGCGCGGTAGGGTTTGTTGGTGCCATCGGCCACCAGGTAAACGCCGAATTCCCCTTTCGGGGCCTCAACGGCGGCATAGACCTCGCCCTCGGGCACATGGAAACCCTCGGTGTATAGTTTGAAATGGTGGATCAAACTTTCCATGCTGGTCTTCATGTCACCGCGCGTCGGCGGAGTCAGCTTGCCACGCGCCAGAACATCGCCCTGTCCGTCTTCGGCCCGCAGTTTGGCAATCGCCTGATGAATAATGTGCAGCGATTGGCGCATCTCTTCCATCCGGCAAAGGTAGCGGTCATAGCAGTCACCGTTCTTGCCAATCGGGATCTGGAATTCGAACTCGTCATAGCATTCATAGGGTTGCGCCCGGCGCAAATCCCAAGCCATGCCCGAACCGCGCACCATCACGCCCGAGAAACCCCAATCCAGCGCATCCTGTTCGCTGATCACGCCGATATCGGCATTGCGCTGCTTGAAAATACGATTTTCAGAAAGCAGCCCGTCGATATCGTCGATCACGGCGGGAAATTCATTTGCCCAGGTTTCGATATCGTCGATCAGGTCTTCCGGCAGATCCTGATGCACTCCACCGGGACGAAAGTAAGCCGCGTGCAGACGGGCGCCACAGGCGCGTTCGTAGAACACCATCAGTTTTTCGCGTTCCTCGAAGCCCCAGAGCGGCGGGGTCAGCGCGCCTACATCCATCGCCTGCGTGGTGACGTTCAGCAGATGGTTCAGGATGCGACCGATTTCACTGTAGAGCACCCGGATCAGGCTGCCCCGACGTGGCACCACGGTGCCGGTCAACTTTTCGATGGCCAGGCACCAGGCATGTTCCTGGTTCATCGGAGCCACGTAATCCAGCCGGTCGAAATAGGGCAGGTTCTGCAGGTAAGTGCGGCTTTCCATCAGCTTTTCAGTGCCACGGTGCAGCAGGCCGATATGCGGGTCACAACGCTCGACAATCTCACCGTCCAGTTCCAGCACCAGCCGCAACACACCATGCGCCGCCGGGTGCTGAGGCCCGAAATTGATGTTGAAATTGCGGATCTGCTGTTCGCCGGTCTGGGCGTCCTCGTAGCCGCGCCCGTTATTGGAGCCGTCCATCATATCGCACCCCATTTCTTATTTGGCAGAAATCCAGATGTGGGAGTCTCAAAAGCTAAACCATTGATAACTTTCGCGCGCAGAGGACTCTCGGCGGGAGAATTTTTTAAAAACGGCATAGCGCCTGCAAACAACATCGCTGCAGCTGCTAATTCCGCAATCTCAGTCAGAAACGGGATCATTTCGCTTCCTCCTGCTTTTCGTCACCGGGCAGGATGTATTCGGCACCTTCCCACGGGCTCATGAAATCGAACTGGCGGTATTCCTGAACCAGGCTGACCGGTTCATAGACCACGCGCTTTTGTTCTTCGTCATAGCGCACCTCGGTATAGCCCGTGGTCGGGAAATCCTTGCGCAACGGATGCCCGCGGAAACCATAGTCGGTCAGGATACGGCGCAGGTCCGGATGACCGGAAAACAGGATGCCATACATGTCGAACACTTCACGTTCGAACCAGTTGGCAGACGGGTGCACCTCGACGATCGACGGCACCATCTCATCCTCGCGCACGGCGATGCGCAGGCGAATGCGCTGGTTCTGGTACATGGAGAGGAAGTGATAGACCACGTCAAACCGTTTGGCCCGCTCGGGATAGTCCACGGCAGTGATATCCACCAGGGTCGAGAATTTGCAGGTCTGGTCGTTCTTCAGAAACTCCACCAGCCCGACGATATTGGAAAGCGCCACATCGACCGTCAGTTCGTCATGGGCTACGTTCCAGCCCAGCACGCAATCGGTACGCTTCATCTCGATATGGGTGCCAAGTTCGTTCAGCGCATCAGTCATCGCCGTCCTCCCGGAGTATCTGGTCGTAAAACGTGGCTTCTGCATCATGGGTCTTGAAAAAACGCGCCATGAAATCCGGCAGCACGGTCTTCGCCGCATGTTTGCCCGCAAAAGAAACAATGGCTGCCATATCCCGCCATTTCGTCAAGACAATCACGTGGCAGGGGTCTTCATCGCGCCGCGCCAGAAAAGTCACATCGCAAAACCCGTCCACAGCACGCATATTTGGCAAGACGCGTTCGCGAAATGTGTCGACCCAAGCGCTCAGGTCGTCGCGTGACACGGTGGCTTCCCACCTTCTGACCACGGCCTCGCTCATCGTACGATTGTCCCGGTACGTCGGATCTTGCGCTGCAGGGCCATGATGCCATAGACCAGCGCCTCGGCGGTGGGTGGGCAGCCGGGCACATAGATATCGACCGGCACGACCCGGTCACAGCCGCGCACCACGGAATAGCTGTAATGGTAATAGCCGCCGCCATTGGCGCAGCTGCCCATTGAGATCACGTAGCGCGGCTCGGGCATCTGGTCATAGACCTTGCGCAGCGCCGGGGCCATCTTGTTGGTCAGGGTGCCGGCCACGATCATCACGTCCGACTGGCGCGGGCTGGCGCGCGGAGCAAAACCAAAGCGTTCCACGTCATAGCGCGGCATCGCGGTATGCATCATTTCAACCGCACAGCAGGCCAGGCCGAATGTCATCCAGTGCAGTGAGCCGGTCCGCGCCCAGTTGACGATGTCTTCGCTGGTGGTCAGCAAAAAGCCCTTGTCCTGCAGGTCGCGGTTCAGCTCCTGCGTGGCATAGTCGCGGTCACCGCCCGCGGTATTGGCGCCGGTCATCACTCCCATTCCATCGCTCCTTTGCGCCATTCATAGGCAAATCCTGCGGTCAGCACCGCAAGGAACACCATCATCGACCAGAACCCGACCATGCTGACGTCCTTGAACGCCACCGCCCAGGGGAACAGCATCGCAATCTCCAGATCGAAAATGATGAACAGGATCGACACCAGGTAGAACCTCACATCGAATTTCATCCGCGCGTCATCGAAGGCGTTAAAGCCGCATTCGTAGGCGCTTACTTTTTCCGGATCGGGGTTGCGGACAGCCAGCACAACGGCGGCGAGAATCAGAACAATTCCAAGACCGATGGCGATGGCCAGGAAAACGAGAATGGGAAGGTATTCCCTCAGCATCTCTTCCACGTGGTGGCTCCTTTCATGCGCTTGAATTGCCGCGCATTCAGATGGCTCTTTATGACTACATCCGGGTTTACCCCTGCCCTATGGTGGGGTCAACCTGACCATAGCATTTTAACTGCGTCGAAATTCGCGGATTAACCGCCCGGCCGGACCTCAGACAGACTTGGCCGCGTCGCATAAATTCCTGAGTTTTTTCATCGCCAATTCCCGACCCAGAAAACCCAGGCCACAATCGGGCGCCGCGATCAATCGCTCCGCTGGCAGATGCTGCATCACCTCGGTCATGCGCTCACGAATTTCCTCAACTGTCTCAACGCGGCTGGACGCGACAGTGACAAATCCCACGATGAGCTTTGATTTGTTGAAATGCGGAAAGAGATGCGCGGGATTATGACGATGCGCATCCTCGATCGAAATCTCATCGGTCAGGCCATCCACCGCATCAGCGATCTGAACATAGGATTCCTGTTCGGCCTTGGGATAATCGTCCTGATCCAGATAGGACGGATAGCCGCAACACATATGCACCACGCGGTTCACGTCCCCGGGCAACCCGTGAAAACACCGCTCCAGAGTCTCGGTCCCATAGACCAGTGCTGCATCCGGTTTGCGGGCAAAGATAGGCTCGTCCACCTGAATGTTGCGGCATCCGGCCTCGGCCAGGGCGCGAATCTGCCCGTTCAGCGCATCCGCCAGATCCCGCGCCAATTTCGGCGCGTCGTTGTAATAGGCATCCGCCGTGGTGTCCGAGATCGTCATCGGCCCCGGCACTGTGATCTTGACGGGACGGCCCGCCGCCTTTTCCGCCACCTGCCAATCGCGAACAAGGGTCGAGGTATCCGTCGCCCGGATCGGTGCGCGGATCGTGGGCAGTTCGGATTTATAGGCCCCGTTCCGTTGCACGGTCTCGGTCAGGTTCTCGAAATCGAACCCTTCGAAATGGCGGCACTGGTAATGCACGTAATTCTCGCGCCGTTGCTCTCCATCGGTGGGCATGTCGATGCCACAGGCGATCTGATCTTCGATGGCCTCAACCGTCGCTCGGTCCAGCAGCGCTTCGATATCCTTATCGCTGTTTTCGGTCCATTTGCGCAGCACCGCGTCGCTGTAATCATCGGAATCGCAGCGCACCTGGAACCAGTCCGAGATCGGTACGTAATCGGGCTTGGGATAGGCCCCGATACAGGTGGTGGGTAATGGCATGGCGGCATCCTTCTTAGACAGAAAAGTTACTGCCAGATGCTAGAGCGTTTCTGGTTTCAAGGAAAACATTATGAACGGGTCTGGCCTGCAAAAGATATCTGCAACTCTGGTTCCGAGCCGCGCATTGCCGGATCGCGGGCTGGCGATGCGCGGCGTCGCTACGCTCCTTGATTCCGCGCAGGTTGGAATGATCGGGGATGGTTACAAACAACCGGAAACCTCTCATCCGTCCAAAGCTGAAATGCTGCAACCGACGTGACAGGCCGTGCCTGTTCAGGCCGCTGCCATGGCTGCGCGGTATCGGGCGGGCGGCAGGCCCTTTTCTTTCTTGAAAACGCGTGAAAAACCGGATTCCGAATTGTACCCCACCTCGGCGGCCACTTCGGCCACCGACCGGCCCGTCTCACGCAGCGCGCGGCAGGCCAGCTGCATCCGCCAATAGGTCACATATTGTAGCGGCGGCATGCCAACCTTCTCGGAAAACCGAACCGCGAAACCGGTGCGCGACATGCCAGCCTCGCGTGCCAGCATATCCAGCGTCCAGCCATGCGACGGGTCGGCATGGATCATCGTCAGCGCCCGCGCCAGTTGCGGATCGGAAAAACCCGACAGCCCTGCATCCTCGGCCTCGGAACTGGACAGAAAGGCGCGGATCGCCTGGGCAAAAATCGTCTCGGAGAGTTTCAGCGCGATCAGGTCCGCCCCCATCGCCTGCCCGCCGGTTTCCGCACCGATCATCCGCAGCGTCGCCTCCATCCACTGCCCGGCCTGCGCGCCATAATCCGGAATATGCACCAGCGCCGGCAGGCGGTCGAAAATCGGATGCTCCTGCCCCTCGGCGATTGAAAAATGCCCGCAGATCAACTGCGTCTCACGATCCTCAAGATTGTCATCGCCGGGATAAACCAGAACCCCCTCGCCCTTATAGCCTGCGCGTTCCAGCACGGTCTCAAGTGGCAGGGCATCCAGTTCCGTCTCGGGCTGACAATACAAGGCATGCCCCGCCCCGCCGGGGATGATCACCAGATCACCCTGCGCCAGACGCAGCGGATCACCGCCCTTTTCGTGCCGGATCATGCATTCACCCCGATGCACGAAATGAAACCGCGCAACATTCGAATAGCTTGGCACGCGCACCCCCCAGGGCGGCCTGAAAGAGGCGCGGAAATACAACGTTCCCTTCATGGATAAACGCATCAGGATATCGCTTAGCAAGTCTGTCATGAGGCGATAGTTATAGATTAATTCCCACACGTCCATCCGTTTGAACGATCAGACATGAATTCTGTACTCTACAGCATTCAAAGTTCAGGACATGCAGCCTCTATTTGAAGGACCATAACCCCTACAAAATGAGGAAGAGATGAAACACCTGCTTGCCGCCACTCTTTTATTAACCGCCACCACACCCGCCCTGGCCGAAGATCCGGCCAAACTCAGCGATACGGAAATCGCCCATGTGGCCTATGTCGCCGACAATATCGACATCCGCTATGCCCATCTGGCCCTGGCGATCAGCACCACGCCTGAAATCCATGAATTCGCCAAGACAATGATCCGTGACCACGAGGCGGTGAACGCCGCTGCGCTCGAACTTCTGGACAAACTGGGCGCTGAGGCACAGGACAATTTCCTTTCCCAGAAACTGGCCGCCGATTCCGAAGAGATCATTAACCGCCTCTCAGACCTTCGCGGGGCCGAATTTGACCGCGCCTATGCGGAAAACGAACTGGGCTACCACAAGGCCGTCAACAACCTGGTGGAAAACACCTTCATCCCGAATATCGACCACCCCGAGGTGAAGGCGCTGTTCGAACAGGGGCTTGAAATCTTCAAGGTCCATGAAGATCACGCCGAGATGATGGTCAAGGCGGTCCAATGACGCCCAACCGTCGCACGATCCTGATGGGGGCGCTTGGCAGCGCCCTCTTCCCGGCCACCGGGGCGCGCGCAGAGGGGCGCGATCATAAAGTGAGCATCCGCAATTTCACGTTCGAACCAGAGACACAGACCGTGGCGGTCGGCGATCGCATCTTGTTCATCAACGAAGACCTCGCCCCACACACTGCCACCGCTGACGATGGCAGTTGGGATACGGGCGCGCTGGAACAGGGGCAAAGCAAGCAACTCATCGTTGCCGACGACTGGACGCCCACCTATTTCTGCGCCTTCCACCCGGCGATGACCGGGCGGCTCAACATCGGATGAAAAGGCTTAGAAGGTCAGTTCAGCACCTACGATGAATGTATGGGATTCGACGCTGCGGTCGCCCACGCGCGTCGGCAGGATCAACGGCACGAAGCCAGCGTTATACATGTATTCCGCGCCCAGTTTCACATGCGGGGTCGGCTCGAACTCTAGCCCAAGGATGACCTGCTCCATCCGCTCCCACTCGGTGCCGTTGGCACCTTGCACACCACGACTGGCGGTCAGCGAATAGACTGCGGGCTTGCCCAGGATCTTGGACCGGTAGCGCCCTTGCAGCGTTGTGGCCGACACTTTGTGGCCGGTCGCGGGCCAACTATCGGCGGTCTGGGTAAATTCTGCCATCACATCGTAATTCGAACCGCTATAGGTCGCATTCACATTATAGGCGTTGTTCCACGACCGGTTGATGCCCACGCCGGGTGGGTGATGCGCGATGGTGCTGTCATAGATCGTGCCGCGAAGATATCCGCCGCCCACCGTCACACTGCGCGCATTGGCCAGATCGAACCGGTGCGTACCATTAAGCGCGAAATTCGACAGATCACCGTCATTGTCGGGGCTGCTGATCACCCGCAACCCGCGATGTTCGGGAATGATCGACAGCGCAAGATGGGTGCGGTCGGTCACATATCCCAGCTCGATCAGCGGATCATCGGTCTGCGACCAGAAATAGTGGCTGCTATGGCTGTGAGTGAAGGGGGCATAGGAGGCGAAATTCCCGAAATTCACGGTCTTGCGCCCGACCCCCACATAGAACGGCGCGCGATCAAGATCGCCAACGGCCACCCAGTATTTGCGCAATTGCAGGTCTTCCTGGCCGGGATATTCGACCTCGGTATATTCGCCCTGCACAAAGGCCGTGACCCAGGGCAAGGTAATCGTGGCGTTCAGCGACGCCTCGTTCAGCACACCGTAGGAATCAGACTTGCCCGAAGTATGGGTCGGCGGCAGCCGCGACAGGATCGGGAACTTGCCCGCCGTGTTAGTTTTCTCCGAGATATAGGTCATCACCAACCGACCGCCGAAATAGAAACTCAACGGAGCAAGCACGCCGGACTGGCGGGCGCGCAGGGCCACTGCAATCTTGTCCGTAACGTGATCCTGCCGGTCGAACATCTGTTCCGAATACCGAAGGTCGGTCTTGATCACGTCGTCAAAGGAATAGGCGGCCACACGGTCCGATCTTGAAGTCACGTCAGCCGACGCTGCGTAAGGGATTGAAAAAGCGATAAAAGAAGCAGTCAGATATTTAAGCACTCGTACCATGATCACAAATCCGTGAATAATTCTCTCAATTCCGTGATCAGTAGGTGTCGCCATATCTCCCTGTCAACAACATTAAAGTTAAGTCATTCCTAATTTGTGTCGGTGTTCCATTTCGGTTTCCGCTTGTCGAAGAACGCGCCGATGCCTTCGGGGGCCTCATCACCGGCCCAGCACGCACTGAGTTCGGCGATTGAATGGGCGATGGCCTCCTCGTCAATGCGCGGCCCGAAAGCGCGCAACAACGCCTTGGACCGGCTCACCGCGCCCGGCGCACAGGCCAGGTAAGGCACCACTTCGGCCTCGATCGCCGTGTCCAGATCATCGACCGGCACGGCGCGCGCCATGAGGTTCAGATCAACCGCCTCCGCCGCGCCGAAAAGACGCCCTGACATGAAGACGCGCCGCGCCTTGGCCTCTCCCATCCGGGCGCAGACATAAGGCCCGATCGTGGCCGGGATCAGGCCCAGCCTGGTCTCGGTCAGTCCCATTTTGACATGATCCGCACCGATCACCACGTCGCAGACACTGGCGATGCCAACACCGCCACCAAAGGCGTTGCCATGCACCCGGCCGATCAGAGGTTTAGGTAACGTATTCAACGCATTAAGCATCATGGCCAGTTTGGTCGCCTCGGTCGCGCGCAGCTCGGGCGTGGCGTCGAACTGTTCCCGCATCCAACCCAGATCGCCCCCCGCGCAAAAGGATTTTCCATGTCCCGCCAACACCACTACGCGCACCGATGCGTCCGCTGCCAGATCGCGAGCCGCCTGAGACAACTCCGCAATCATCTGCGCCGACAACGCATTGTGTTTCTCAGGCCGGTTCAGCCACAGCGTCGCCACCCCGCGCGGATCTTTTTCAAGTGCTATCGTCTCAAACATCTCGTGTTCCTCTTAGTCCTGCCGCATGGCCCGCGCCATCACGGCAGCGTCATCCAGCACTTGCGGGTCCAGCCCCGTGTCATAGCCCAGTTGGGTCAGGCGCGCATGCACAGCCTCGGTCGCGACATTCCCCGCCGCACCCGGCGCATAGGGGCATCCGCCTAGACCCCCGACTGCGGCATCAAAGACACGCACACCGCGTGACAATGAGACCTCGATATTATCCAGCGCGCGCCCTGACGTGTCATGATAATGCCCGGCAAGCTGCGCCACCGGCACCTCATTGGCCACCGCGTCAAGCATCGCGCCGATCCGGTCGGGCGTGCCCTGCCCGATCGTGTCGCCCAGCGAAATCTCGTAACAGCCCATGTCGAAAAGCTGCCACGCCACGCGTGCCACCTGCCCGGGATCGGTCGGGCCGTCATAGGGGCAGTCGCTCACGCAGGAGACATAGCCGCGCACCGGCAACCCAGCCGCTTGTGCCGCCTCGGCAACCGGGGCAAAGCGCTCCAGGCTTTCGGCGATCGTGGCATTGATATTGGCCTTGGAAAACCCTTCCGAGGCCGAGCCAAAGATTGCCACCTCATCCGCCCGCGCCGCGATGGCACCGTCAAAACCGCGCATGTTGGGCGTCAGCGCCGCATAGCGGATGCCGCCTGCCCGTTTGATCCCCGCCAGCACGTCAGCGGAATCCGCCATCTGCGGCACCCATTTCGGACTCACGAAACTGGCGACCTCGATCCGGCGAAACCCGGCACGACTCAGACAATCGACCAGCGCGATCTTCTCCGCCGTGGGGATCTGACGCTTTTCGTTCTGCAATCCGTCGCGCGGTCCCACTTCGAATATCTCGACGAAATCAGCCATGTCACGCCTCCGGTACGGGATAGAAATCCCGGCTGTAAATGTCCTGCTTGCCGTCCTTCGCCCGCGCGCTCTGGTAGGCGGGCCGCGCCGCCAGCCGGTCGCAATAGGCCACCAGCGCCTCGAACGGATCAAGTTTGACGTAATAAGGTGCTGCAAAAAGATTGAAACCCAGCATTACATCCGCCGCCGAAAAACCCGAGTCCAGCAGGTACTCCCGCTCCCCCAGCCTTGTCTCCAACCCTGCCAGCGCAGCTCCGAGGCGCGAGGTGATCAACTTGATCACCACGGGCGAGGCCTGCCTCGGATCACGCAGAAAGATATGCTGCATGTTGAGGTTCTCGATCAGGCTTGCCATGGTTTCGGCATAGCCCATCAGTTCCAGATACCGCGCCCGCGCCACATCGCCTGGCACTGGCGCCAGCTCGGCCTCGGGATACATTTCACACAGGTGCTGAAGGATCGCGCCGCTTTCGCACAGCACCTCTTTACCGGTCTCCAGCGCCGGCACCCGGCCCGCGGGCGAGATCGCCAGGAATGCCGGATCACGCAGGCTGCCATCGCGGATCGAATAGGGCACGATCTCGCACTCCAGCCCCAGTTCCTCCAGCAACCACAGCACCCGGAAAGAGCGTGAAAACGGTACGTGATGCAGCTTCATTCTGCGTCCCCTTCCCTGTTGGCAACGACAGGCCGCGTCCCGATCACCGAGGCGCGCTGCCCCATCCAGTACATCCAGGCGCTCAGCCCGTCGCGCATCAGCAGCATCTCGCGGCCCTCCGCCACCATGGCGAAATAATCCAGCATCGGGAACAGATGGCACGATGCCAGACAGACCTGCCCCGGATTAAGCACCAGCCCCTCGGTCGCGAGTTCTTCGAGCGCGTCCAGCACCCGGGGGGCGGCGTCCAGCCCGGCCTGCAATTCAACTGCATCCGTCTCTTCGCCAATCAGCGGCAGATAAGCGCCGTGGGAAAACGCCTGTCGCACCAGCGGCCAATAGGCATAGCTGTCGACCAGGGCGATCACCTGCCGCATCCGCACGGCACGGCGCAGGTCAGCGGGCACCAGGCTTGGCCCCTCCAGACCTTCGGCATAATCCAGGATCGCCGGGGTCTCGTAGATGCGGAACCCCTCATCCTCCAGCACCGGCACCCGCCCAAAGGGATGCACCTGCATCACTCTCAGCGCATCCGCCGTGTTAAACGGGTTACACTCAACATACTGATAGAACGCGCCTTTCTCGGCCAGCGCGATCCGGACACTGCGCGTGTAAACACTGTCGCAATAGCCCGTCAGGGTCAGAGTGCCACCGGCCCCGGACATCACGCCGCCTCGGCCTCGTCCTCCAGCCGCACCAGCGCCGCGCCCGCCGTCACCTGATCGCCTTCGGTCACCAGCACCTCGGCCACGATACCGTCGCGTGCCGCCAGCAGGCTGTGTTCCATCTTCATCGCTTCCAGCACTGCCAGCCTGTCGCCCTGTGCCACCTTTTGCCCGGGCTTGGCATGCACCGATTTCACCAATCCCGGCATCGGCGCTTCGATCACCGCGGCATCGCCCGCCGCCGTGCTGTCGCGGTCCAGCGGATCAATGATGTCAAAGCTCATCCCGTACTGCGCGAAAACCGTGACCTGCCCGCCCGCGACCACGACGTCGGGCGCGACCTTGCCATTCAGCTGCCAACGCCCGCCAACCCGGCGCGCCTCGACAACCGCGTCCTCCATGACAATGTCATGGGCATCTTCCGACAGCGTCCTGATCCGCATCTCGTAAGTGTCGTCGCCGCGGCGCAACCCCTGCAACCGCCCCACCGGCACCCAAAGGGCAAAGCCGACCTCTGCCCCCGCCAGGTCCAGCGCGCCGGAGGCCGCAAGCCCCGCCAGCGCCACCTCGCGTGGTCCGGGGTCCGGCTCGACAACAAGATCCTCGATGTCGCGCGCAATCAGCCCGGTATCGACATCCCCCGCCGCAAACCCCTTATGCGCGGCGAGCGCGCCCAGAAAGCTCAGGTTGGTGACGGTCCCGGCCACCTCACAGGTGGCCAGCGCGGTCGACAGACGCCGCAACGCCACCGCCCGGGTCGCGCCATGGGTGGTCAGCTTGGCAATCATCGGGTCGTAAAACGGGCTGATCTCGTCGCCGGTTCGCACCCCGGTATCCGCTCGCGCGTCGGGTGGAAATTTCAAATGCGCCAGCGTACCCGTGGCCGGAAGGAAACCCTTCGGCACGTCCTCGGCATATAGCCGCGCCTCAAAGGAATGCCCGTTGATCGACAGATCCTCCTGCCGCGCGGGCAAGGCCTCACCGCTGGCCACTCGCAACTGCCATTCCACCAGATCGACGCCGGTAATCGCCTCGGTCACCGGGTGTTCGACCTGCAGGCGCGTGTTCATCTCCATGAACCAGAACCCATCGGTGCGCAGCCCGTCCGATCCGTCGACGATAAATTCCACCGTACCCGCCCCGGCATAGCCAATCGCCTCGGCAGCGCGGACACCTGCCTGCCCCATCGCCGTGCGCATCTCTTCGGTCATGCCGGGCGCCGGGGCCTCTTCGATCACCTTCTGATGCCGCCGCTGTAACGAACAGTCGCGCTCGAAAAGATGCACCGCACGGGTGCCATCGCCAAACACCTGCACCTCGATATGGCGCGGCTTTTCGACGAATTTCTCGATCAGCACCGCGTCATTACCAAAGGCCTTGGCCGCCTCGCTGCGCGCACTTTCAAGGGCGTCGTCAAACTGCCCGGCGGCGTCCACCAGCCGCATGCCTTTGCCGCCGCCGCCCGCAACCGCCTTGATCAGCACCGGATAGCCGATCTTCTCTGCCTCCGCCGCCAGATGGGCCGCGTCCTGATTATCCCCATGATAGCCGGGCACCACGGGCACGCCTGCCTGATCCATCAGCGTCTTGGCGGCATCCTTCAGCCCCATGGCCCGTATGGCGCTGGCCGATGGGCCGATGAAAACCAGCCCGGCCTTTTCGACCGCTTCCACGAAATCGGGGTTCTCGCTCAGGAAACCGTAACCGGGATGGATCGCCTGCGCACCGGTCTCCAACGCCGCCTCGATGATCACATCCCCCTTCAGGTAACTTTCCGCGGGCACCGAGCCGCCGATATGCACCGCCTCGTCGGCCAGTTCGACATGGCGCGCCGCGCGGTCGGCATCCGAATAGACCGCCACACAGCGGACACCCATCTTCCGGGCAGTTTCGATCACCCGACAGGCAATCTCACCTCGGTTCGCAATCAGGATCGTGTCAAACATCTTGGCCTCTCTCCATCCCCCAGCACGCAGCGGATCGCCGATGCGTCAACTTTTCAGAAATCTCCAAACACACCACCGGCAACGCACGCCACCCTGCCCGTACGGGGCGGCGGGTGGGTGGGTGGGGCCGCCCTGTACGGGCAGAAGGCAAGACCGCCACCGCACCGACGTCATACCGACAAGATACCGACGTTATACCGACGTGCATTTTCTTACATCCGGAACACGCCAAAGCGTGTCTCCTCTATGGGTGCACAGAGTGCCGCGCTCAGCGACAGGGCCAATACATCCCGTGATTTGCGTGGATCCACGATCCCGTCATCCCACAGCCGCGCACTGGCATAAAGCGGGTGCGACTGGCGCTCGAACATCTCGATCGTCGGGCGCTTGAACTCGGCCTCCTCTTCGGCGGACCAGCTGCCGCCCTTGCGCTCGATGGCATCACGTTTGACCGTGGCCAGCACGCCCGCCGCCTGCTCACCGCCCATGACCGAGATGCGCGAATTGGGCCATGTCCACATGAACCGCGGCTGATAGGCCCGGCCCGACATGCCGTAGTTCCCGGCCCCGAACGATCCGCCCACAACCATGGTGATCTTGGGCACATTGGTCGTGGCCACTGCCGTCACCATCTTGGCCCCATGCCGGGCAATGCCTTCGTTTTCATATTTCCGCCCGACCATGAAGCCCGTGATATTCTGCAGGAAAACCAACGGTGTACCGCGCTGACTGCACAGTTCGACAAAATGCGCGCCTTTCTGCGCCGCCTCGGAAAAGAGCACGCCATTATTGGCGATGATCCCGACCGGGCAGCCTTTCAGATGGGCAAATCCGCACACCAGCGTCTCGCCAAACCGCGCCTTGAACTCGTCAAAGCGTGACCCATCGACCAAACGCGCGATTACCTCGCGGATATCGTAAGGCGTGCGCAGATCCGCCGGCACGACCCCAAGGATTTCCTCGGGATCATAGGCCGGCTCCTCGGGTATCTCCATCCGTAAGGTGGGGTTCACCCCACCACCCCGGTTGAGGTGCCCAACGGCCCGCCGTGCCAGAGCCAGCGCATGGGCATCATCCTCGGCCAGATAGTCCGCCACGCCCGAAAGCCGGGTATGCACGTCACCCCCGCCCAAATCCTCGGCGGTCACTTCCTCCCCGGTCGCGGCCTTCACCAGCGGCGGCCCCGCCAGAAAGATAGTGCCTTGATCCTTAACGATAATCGTCACGTCCGACATGGCGGGCACATAGGCTCCGCCCGCCGTACAGGACCCCATGACAACGGCAATCTGCGGGATGCCCTTGGCGCTCATCCGCGCCTGATTATAGAAAATCCGGCCAAAGTGATCGCGGTCTGGAAAGACCTCATCCTGATTGGGCAGGTTCGCCCCGCCGCTATCGACCAGATAGATGCAGGGTAAATGGCATTCTTCGGCAATCTCCTGCGCGCGCAGGTGTTTCTTGACCGTCATCGGGTAATAGGTGCCGCCTTTGACGGTCGCATCGTTGCAGACAATCATGCACTCGGTGCCCTGCACCCGGCCGATCCCAGCCACCACACCGGCACAGGGGGCAGCACCATCATACATGCCATGCGCCGCTGTCGCTCCCACCTCCAGAAAGGCCGAGCCCGGGTCAAGCAGCCCTGCCACCCGGTTGCGCGGCAGCATCTTGCCCCGGCTCAGATGCCTCTCGCGCGCCGCTTCGCCGCCGCCGATGGCCGCCGATGCCGCGGCGTCTTCGACCACGGACAGCGCCTCAAGATGGCCTCGTCGGTTACTCTGAAATCCCTCTGACGAGGGGATCGCCTGTGACTTAAGTTTCATGGGTCCTCACACGCTGTGTCTGGCCGGAAGTAGGCGTTGCAAAACTGCACCACTCACGCCGTTGTGAACGATGTTGACGTACATCAAAGAATCTCGCTGCGGCGCGGCATAAATCGGTTTCATTCGATGAAGGAATGGAACGATGACAAAAAGACTCACCACACTTACACTCGCCGCGCTGATGGGAACCGCTGCCCTCCCCGCCTTCGCGCAATCCAAAGGCGACATCACCCTGGGCTTCGGTATCCACTCGGTCACCCCAGATGGCAGCAACAGCCGCACCACCGCCGGTCTGATCGACGTTGACGCCAATATTCGCCCGACATTGACTGCGGAATACTTCATCGCAGACAGGCTCGGCGTCGAATTGCTGGTCGCCTGGCCGTTCGAACATGACATCAACCTTGTGGGCACCGGCGAGGTCGCCAAGACCAAGCACCTGCCGCCCACATTGTCGCTGCAATATCACTTCACCAACCAGTCCAACTTCACACCCTTCGTCGGTGCCGGTCTGAACTACACCTACTTCTTTGACGATCGTGGTGTCGGACCGCTGGCTGGGACCGCTGTCGATCTGGATGATTCCTGGGGGTACGCGCTTCACGCGGGCGTCGACTATGCCTTTAACGAACACGGATCCCTGCGCGCCGACATCCGCTACATCGACATCGAAACCGACGTCAAAATCGGTGGTGCCCCAGTCGGCAAGGTCAAGATCGACCCGTGGGTATTCGGCGTCGCCTACGTGCATAAATTCTAATGCAGTGACAGCAGGATCAGGGCTTTGCGTGGCCCGGTCGGCGATACTCGAGGGGGCGTGGAGCATCATTTCTGCGCCCCCGTTTCCGCCGCCGCCCGCGCCTTTAACTCGCGGCGGATGACCTTGCCGGTCACGGTCATCGGCAATTCCTCAAGAAACCCGATTTCCCTTGGATATGAATACCTTGCCAGACGTGTCTTGACGAATTCCTTCAGCTCGTCGGCCAGGGTGTCCGACGGTCCGGCCCCCGGCTTTACCACCACATAGGCTTTCACGATCTCGGTGCGCAAGGCGTCGGGTTTACCGACCACGCCCACTGTCGCCACCGCGGGGTGCTGCAACAAACAATCCTCAACCTCCGCCGGGCCGATCCGGTACCCGGATGAGGTAATCACGTCATCCTCACGGCCGATAAAGCGCAGGAAATCCCCCTCCCAGATGCCGCGATCACCGGTCAGCATCCAGTCGCCCCTGAATTTATCGGCGGTCTGTTCCGGACGGTGCCAGTATTCCAGCATCATCGAGGCCGAGCCGCGCTTGACCGCCACATCGCCCTCGGCATCCGTCGTCTGCGCATCCTTGTCCAGTACAGCCACTTCGTGCCCCGGCACCACCCGGCCAATGCAGCCGGGCCGGGGGTCGAAAAGTTGCTGACAGGAACAGGCGACCAGATTGCATTCGGTCTGGCCGTAAAACTCGTTGATCGTCAGCCCGAACGCCTGCCGCCCCCAATCCAGCATCTCCGCGCCCAATGGCTCGCCGCCGCTGGCCACCGTGCGCAATCCGTTAATCTGCGCATCTGCCGCCTTGAGCATCCTAAGCGCCGTGGGCGGGAAGAAGATATTTCTGACCTGCGCCTCCCGTATGATCCGCTGACAGTCATCAACGTCAAACTTCGCCATCCGCGCCGCCACCACCGGCACACCCAGCGCCAGTCCCGGCATCAGAACGTTAAAAAGCCCGCCGATCCAGGCCCAATCCGCGGGGGTCCAGAGGCAATCACCCGCCTGCCCCAGGAAATCATGGGGCAACTCCACCCCCGGCAGGTGGCCGGTCAGCACCCGGTGCCCATGCAACGCACCCTTGGCGCTGCCGGTGGTGCCGCTGGTATAGATTAGAACGGCGGGCGTGTCCGGCCCGGTCTCGGCTGTCTCAAACGGCGCGTCGCTCAGGTTCAGATCCTCGGGGCAAATCGGTGTCTGACCGTCGAGCATCCCGGCCCCTTCCGGATCGGTAATGATCAGATCGGCCCCGGCATCGTTCACCCGGCTCAGCAATGCCTCGCGCATGAAGAGCTTGAACAAGGGGATTGAAATCGCGCCGATTTTCCAGATCGCGATATGCGCCGCCGCCGTCCACACACCTTGCGAGCGCAACACGCCAACACGGTCGCCCGGTTTCACGCCCCTCGCCACCAGTTCATGCGCCAGTCCGTCGGTCAGGCGCCGCAACTCGCTATAGTTGAAATCGCGCCGCCCATCGGTGAGATCAATGATTGCCACGCGGTCCGGTTTCCGGGCCGCCCAATCATCGCAGACCTGCGCCGCCATGTTCAGCCGCGCCGGCAGGTTCCAGTCGAAACCGGCGCATAGTGCGTCATATGAGGCCGCGCGCTCCAGCATCTAATCGCCAAGCCCCGCATTTTCGAGGTAAAGTGCCTGCTCGCCGGTCTCAACCATCATGCACGCGGTGATCGCAGGGCCACCGCCAGTGCCGCCGCCCCATTGCGAATACTCATAGCCGCATTTGCCATCACGAAACGGAATCCACGCCCGCTGCATATCACGCAAGGCATCGGATTGGCTTGGTACGTTGGCACCCAGATCGGCCATTTCAGCGTCAATCGCCTTGGCCCGCCCCATCTGACGCTTGTAGGCGGTATTCAGGCGGCCATCCCAATACTGCCACTCACGATCCAGACAACCACCCATTCCAACCGTCGTGTCGCCACCGGGGCTATCTGCCATGCAGGCCCGCGCGGACAACCCGATGCAAACACGCTGATCAGACTCGCTTGCGGCACTTGTTAAACACGCTTCAACTGCCCTTGGTGAAAACACCAGATCCTGCGCGGAGACACTACCCGCTGTCATAACCGTGGCCGCCAGAATCATCCTCATGCCATCGCACTCATCAATTCTCGACCCACCAACATGCGGCGGATTTCTGATGTACCCGCACCGATTTCCATCAGCTTGGCGTCCCGGAAGATGCGCGCGACGGGCGCGTCGTTCAGGAAGCCCGCCCCGCCCATCGCCTGCACCGCCTGATGCGCCTGCATCATGCCCTGCTCAGAAGCATAAAGGCAGCAGGCGGCGGCGTCCTGACGGGTAACGTCACCCCGGTCGCAAGCCTTGGCCACCTCGTAAACATAGGCCCGGGCCGAATTCATCGCCGTATACATGTCGGCTATCTTGCCCTGCATTAGTTGGAAATTTCCGATCGGTTGGCCGAACTGCTTGCGTTCGACCATGTAGGGCATGACCTCGTCCAGGCAGGCCGCCATGATCCCCAGGCCGATCCCCGCCAGAACCACACGCTCGTAATCCAGACCGGACATCAGCACGCGCACGCCCTTGCCTTCCTCGCCCAGCACGTTTTCAAACGGCACTTCGACATCGTCAAAAATCAACTCAGCCGTATTGCTGCCGCGCATACCCAACTTGTCGAAATGCGGGCTGGTTGAAAAACCGGTCATGGATTTTTCGATGATGAAGGCTGTGATGCCCTTCGATCCGGCGTCAGGGTCGGTCTTGGCGTATACGACCAGCGTGGTGGCGTCCGGTCCGTTGGTGATCCAGTATTTGTTGCCGTTCAGCCGATAATGATCATTGCGCTTTTCGGCCTTCAGTTTCATGCTGACAACATCGCTGCCCGCGCCCGCCTCGGACATGGCCAGCGCGCCCACATGCTCGCCCGAGATTAGGCCGGGCAGATATTTGTGCCGCTGCTCATCTGTGCCGTTCAGCTTGATCTGGTTGACGCACAGGTTCGAATGCGCGCCGTAGCTCAGTGAAACACTCGCCGACGCGCGCGCCACCTCTTCCACAGCGACAACATGCGCCAGATACGACATGCCCGCGCCGCCAAACTCCTCGGGCACGGTGATACCCAAAAGGCCCAGCTCTCCCATCTCGGTCCAAAGTTCATTCGGGAACGCGTTCGAGGCGTCGACCTCCACCGCCATCGGCTTGACCCGCTCCTGCGCCCAGCGATGCACCATCTCGCGCAGCGCATTCACATCTTCACCCAGATCAAATTGCATCACCGCATTGAACATCTCTGTTGCGCCTTTCGCATTTATTGAACACTTGTTCATTTATAGGATGCAAGGTGAGTCGCGTCAATCCCATGCAAGGTTTAAGATGGAACCCAACCCGTCGCGGCGGGTTGACCCTGCTCACCAAGAGAAAGAAGGTACCGCCATGGTCGACGACCAGATCAAGATTTTCCGACAGACAGAGATGTCTGCCCCGCATTGCCAACCGCCATCCAATTTTTCGTCTCGCTTGCTTTTCTGATGGCGAGATCAGGCAAACTGTTGATCTGCGCGGCGCTGGCGGCATGCTCTCCGCTGCTCGCCAAGGCGGAAGAGATCGGCAAGATCGGCGTCGACTGGGTTGGCAATGACATCGTGATCGAGGCGGTGAAAGACCCAAAGGTCGATGGCGTGACCTGTCACATCGCCTATTTCGAGCGTGGGCTGATCGACCGTATATCAAAGGGCAATTGGTTCGAAGACCCGTCCAATAGCGCGATTGAATGCCAACAGACCGGGCCGATCACGCTGGGCGATATCGACCGGGGTAAAGGCGGCGAAGATGTGTTCCGCACCAGCCGTTCGATCATCCTGAAATCAATCCGGATCAAGCGGATCTATGACGAACCAAACCAGACATTGATATATCTCGCGCACTCGCGCGAGCTGACCGAAGGCTCGGCCAAGGTGTCGATCTCGACAGTCCCGATCAGGGCTGCTTTCGCGGAATGAACTATGCCTGCGCCTGAAAGACCGCGCCGACTTCGGCGCGGATGATCCGGGCAATCAGCGCGCAATCCTCCAGGCTGAAGGTCAGCGGCAGGCGCATGTCGATGATTCCCTTGAGGATACGATCGCTCTTTGGCATCCGTTCCGAGGGGGCATAGCGCCAGCTGTCATAGCGGCTGGTGAACCCCGAAGGCTCTGCCCCGCCGAACCATTTCAGTTCCACTCCGCGGGCCTTGCAGCGGTGTAAAACCTCGTCAATGGCCTCGTTTTCCCAGTCAAGCAATAGGAACTGGATCGACGATCCGACATAGGTTTCCGCCTCGGGCCGGTCAATCACCGTCAAACCGGGCGTGCCGCGCAAACCCTTTTCTACAAGGTCATATCGTGCATTCCAGGCATTGCATTGATCGTTCAGCGCCCGCAACTGCGGCCTCAGGATCGCGGCGCGCAGATGGTCCATCCGGCCTGAAACATTGGGGGTTTCATACTTGACCCGCTCGAACACCTCGGGCGGCGGCACCGTGCCGTTGCGGCCATAAAGCATGTATGACCCCGACAGGATAATGGCCCGCGCCATCACCTCGTCATCATCTGTTACAAAGAACCCGCCCTCGCCCGAATTCATGTGCTTGTAGGTCTGGGTCGAATAGCAGCCGATCAATCCGTCGCGTCCCGACGCCCGCCCCTTCCAGGCTGCTCCCATCGTGTGGGCGCAATCCTCAATCACGATGAGGCCCGAATCGTTGCAGATCGCCATCAGCCGGTCCATGTCCGCCAGATGCCCGCGCATGTGGCTCAGCATCAGCACATTGGCCTGCTCTGCCTTGACGGTCAGATCCTCCAGATCAATTGTCAGGTCCTCGGTCACCCCAACAAATACAGGAACCGCGCCCATGCTGGCGATAGATCCGGGCACCGGCGCCAGCGTGAAGGCATTGGTCAAAACCTTGTCGCCTGGTTTGACCCCAACCGCCCGCAATGCGGTCGCCAGAGCGTACCCGCCCGAGGCTACGGCCAAGGCATATTTGGCTCCGACATAGCTGGCAAATTCCTGTTCCAGCAGGCCGGTTTCGCCCACCTCGTCCGGTTGCAGGTTATAGCGGTGCAAACGCCCGCTCTGCATCACCTCCAACGCTGCTTTGATCCCCTCATCGGGGATCGGTTCCTGCTGGGTGAAACTGCCTGAAAATACTTCTGTCATGCCTGTATTTCTGGGGCCATCGTCCCGGCGCGTCAATGCCACAGGCCCGGCTTTCGCGTTTCATTAAAAAAGCCACAAAGCCTTTACGCCTTTTTCGAAGAACGCGCCCGTCGCATGTGGGCAGAGTGCCCAGTGCGGGGCGGGTGGGTGGGCGCGCCGGGCACTCTGACTGCTCGCCCCCCCCCTCAGCCGATAAGACGCTGCACCACACCCGGCAGTTCCTCATATCGGTCGATGGTTGCCTCCGGGACCAATCCCGCAACATCCCCGCCATTTGGCCCGAAAGTCACCAGGATCGATGGCACCTCGGCCCGGCGCGAGGTCTCGCGATCCGTCATCGTATCACCCACCAGCAGACAGCGACTTGTATCGCCACCAGCACGCCGGACGGTTTCAAACAGCGTTTCCGGGTCGGGCTTGCGAGTGGGCAAGCTATCGGCCCCGATCAGCGCGCCAAAAACGTCCAAAACGCCCAAGCGATTCATCAAAAGCCGCGCCAGATATTCCGGTTTGTTGGTGCAAATCGCCACCGCATAGCCATCACTGCGCAGCACTTCAACAGCGGCCATGGCACCAGGATACAGCACAGTATGGGTATCAATCGCGCTTTCATAGGCGTTCAAAAGCACCGGATAATAGCGGTCGATCTCGGCCTCATCCTCACCCCGGCCCAAACGTTCCAACCCCAAGCGCAACATCGCACGTCCACCCCGCAATGCGGTTCCCGCGTCGGCGCCGGCATCCAACTGATCACCTACCCCCATCTCCCGAAAACAGGCATTCGCGGCCGCAATCAGGTCACCGCTGGTGTCCGCCAAGGTGCCATCAAGGTCAAAAACCACTGTTCGCATACCGCTCGTTTCCCCTTTAATTCAACAAGATAGGCGACTTTCCGCACATCTCTGTCACATCCCGCAACCTAGTTTGATCCCACGCCACCTTGCGCCGGTCTTCTTTCCGGATAAAACGGGCGGATCGTAATTACAAAGAGAAACCACATGGGCACAGCGCTGATCATCCTGGCCGCAGGCAAAGGCACCCGCATGAAATCGGACAAGGCCAAGGTTCTGCATCAGATCGCCTGCGCCCCGATGCTGGTCCATGCGTTGCGCGCCGGTCAGGTGCTCGAACCAGACGCCAGCGTTGTGGTCGTGGGTCATGATGGCAACGCGGTGGCCAAAGCCGTAAACGCCTATGATGACAGCGTGCAGATCGCCCACCAGACCGAACAGCTAGGCACTGCCCATGCCGTATCTCAGGCCGCCACAGCGCTCAAGGATCACACAGGTGATGCCATCGTACTTTATGGCGACACACCTTTCATCAGCGAAGAGACGCTTTTGCGCATGGCTGAGGCGCGCAAGAAGCATGATGTCGTGGTGCTGGGCTTCAATGCTGCTGATCCGGGCCGCTATGGGCGGCTGGTGATGCAAGGCGATACACTGGAACGCATCATCGAATTCAAAGACGCGGATGAGGCCACCCGCGCGATTTCATTCTGCAACAGCGGCGTCGTCGCAGCCAATGCAAACCAGCTATTCATGCTGATTGACGCGGTCGGCAACAACAATGCCTCGGGCGAATACTACCTGACCGATATCGTTGAAATCGCGCGCAAAAAGGGCCTCAGCGCCACGGCGGTTGCCTGCGACGAAACCGAAACAATGGGCATCAACTCGCGTGCGGAACTAGCACAGGCCGAAGCCGCCTTTCAGGCACGCGCCCGTGTGCAGGCACTCGACGATGGCATCACACTGCCCGCTCCCGAAACGGTTCACTTCGCCTTTGATACTGTGATCGGTCGTGACACGATCGTGGAACAGAACGTCGTCTTGGGCCCAGGCGTCACGGTCGAATCCGGTGCGCATATCCGGGCTTTTTCGCATCTTGAGGGCTGTCATGTCTCTCGCGGAGCTATCGTTGGCCCCTATGCCCGCCTGCGCCCCGGCACCGAACTGGCCGAAGACACCCGCATCGGCAACTTTGTCGAGATCAAGAACGCCGTTATCGACGAAGGTGCTAAGGTCAATCACCTGAGTTATGTCGGCGACGCCCATCTGGGCGAAGCAACGAATGTCGGCGCGGGAACAATCACCTGCAACTATGACGGCGTAATGAAACACCATACAGAGGTCGGCAAAAACGCCTTTATCGGCTCTAACACCATGCTGATCGCACCGGTCACCATTGGCGATAATGCCATGACGGCCTCTGGGTCAGTGATCAACAAGGACGTACCCGATGGGGCAATGGCCGTGGCCCGCGCTCCGCAGGTCACAAAGCTGGGCTTTGCGCTAAAATTGTTCGAAATGCTGAAATCAAAAAAAATAAAACGCGATAAAGGGGCAGAATAATGTGCGGTATTGTAGGGGTATTGGGCCATCACGAAGCAGCACCTATTCTGGTTGAGGCGCTCAAACGGCTGGAATATCGTGGCTATGACAGCGCCGGTATTGCGACCGTCAACAATGATCGGCTGGATCGTCGGCGCGCAGTTGGCAAATTGGTCAACCTCAGCGATCTATTGGTGCATGAACCGCTCGCGGGTAAATCCGGCATCGGCCACACACGATGGGCCACGCATGGCGCGCCAAACGTGTCAAATGCTCACCCACATCGCGCCGGCCCCGTTTCCGTTGTGCATAACGGGATTATCGAAAACTACCGTGAACTGCGCGAAGAACTTGCAGGGCACGGCATCGGGTTCGAGACCGATACAGACACCGAGACCGTCGCGCTAACTGTGCAGTACTTCCTGTCGCAAGGTCGCAGCCCAGTAGAGGCCGCACGCGATACAATCGCCAAGCTCGACGGGGCCTATGCGCTTTGTTTCCTTTTCGATGGCGAAGGGGATCTGCTGATTGCCGCGCGCAAGGGCAGCCCGTTGGCCATCGGGCATGGTGACGGCGAAATGTTCGTGGGCTCTGACGCGATAGCACTGGCGCCGCTGACCGACCGGATCACCTATCTGGAAGAGGGTGACATGGCGGTCATCACCCGCAACAGCCTTGAGATCACCGATGCCAAAGGCAACATTGCCAATCGAGAGATCAAGACCGTTCAGATCGACAGTGCGCGTGTCGACAAGGCCGGGCACAAGCATTTCATGGCCAAGGAGATCGCTGAACAACCCACCGTCATCTCGAACGCGCTGAACTACTATCTCAACAAGGATGGCAACGACATTGATCTGCCCGGCAAGGGACTGGATTTCACCAAGATCGACCGGATGGTGATGGTGGCCTGTGGCACGGCCTACTACGCCTGTCTGACCGCTAAATACTGGTTCGAACAACTGGCACACTTGCCGGTCGAGGTCGATATCGCCTCGGAATTCCGCTATCGCGAACCGCCCGTCAGCAAGGGAACGGCCGCGCTTTTCGTCAGCCAGTCGGGCGAAACCGCCGACACGCTGGCAGCACTGCGCTATTGCGAAGACAAGGCCGACACGATCGTCTCGGTCGTCAATGTTGCTGAAAGCTCGATCTCGCGCGAAAGCAATCTGGCCCTGCCCATCCATGCCGGAACAGAAATCGGCGTCGCCTCGACCAAAGCTTTTACCTGCCAGCTAACAGTGTTGCTGCTGCTGGCCCTGAAGGCTGCCCACACACGCGGCACAATCAGCCCCGAGGAATTCGCAGACAAGCTGTCAAATCTGCGTGCCCTTCCCGGCACCTTCAATCACGCGTTCGAGCAGAATGCGGATTTCAAAAAATCGGCGCGGCGTCTGGCCGAAGCGGACAGTGTGTTGTTCCTGGGCCGTGGCCTGATGTATCCGCTCGCCCTTGAAGGGGCATTAAAATTGAAAGAAATCAGTTATATACATGCCGAAGCTTATGCTTCTGGGGAATTGAAGCACGGCCCCATCGCTCTGATCGACAAGAAGATGCCGGTAGTTGTCATGGCCCCGCGAGACGGGCTTTTCGACAAGACCGTGTCAAACATGCAAGAGGTGATGGCGCGCGGTGGCAAGGTGATGCTGGTGACCGACGCGGCAGGCGCGAAGGAAGCAGGTGACGATGTGTGGCAAAATCTGATCATGCCGCAGGTGGATCCGATCCTGACGCCGATACTCTATGCGCTGCCCGCCCAGCTTCTGGCCTATCACACGGCGATCGCCAAGGGCACCGATGTGGATCAGCCGCGCAACCTGGCCAAATCAGTCACGGTGGAATGAACGATGGGAACGCAATTCGAGAGCCTGAGCGACCAGCACATCAAATTCATTGGTCAACAGCACCTGTTTTTCACTGGGTCCGCCGGACCCACGGGCAAGGTTAATATCTCACCCAAAGGCATGGACAGCCTGCGCGTATTGGGGCCAAACCGCATCCTCTGGCGCAATTTCACCGGCAGCGGCAATGAAACCGCCGGGCATCTGGCACAGAACAACCGGATGACGTTGATGTGGTGCTCGTTCACCAAACAGCCGATGATCCTGCGCGCCTATGGCACCGCCCGCACCCTCCACCCGCGCGATGCCGATTGGGCGGAACTGGTGGCACATTTCCCTGACCAGCTTGGTATGCGCCAGCTTTACGACATGACCATCGACATGGTGCAGAAATCTTGCGGCTATGCGGTACCCTTCTTTGAACATGCCGGTGACCGCGACACGCTGAAACACTGGGCCGCGGATAAGGGTGAGGATGGCATCCAGACCTACTGGGCCGAACGAAACGCGCAAACGCTTGACGGCGCGCCGACAGGTATTGCCAAAACATGACGCCAGAACAAGCTCTTGCAGCACTCAACACCCTGATCGAGCCCGGTCGCGCCGAAGGGATGGCGGCCTACCACAAAGTGCCACGCACCTATCTGGGCATTCCCAATCCGGCGATCAACGACCTGACCAAGGAATGGCGCGGGCAGCTTTCCGTGGACGACCGCGTATCATTGGCAGATGGCCTTTGGCAGACCGATGTTTTCGAGGCCCGTCTGGCGGCGGCGAAACTTTTGACCCAGGCCCGCATTCGCCCGGACGAAAGCAGTTGGCACCTAATTAAATCCTGGGTGCCGGATTTCGACAGCTGGGCAATAGCCGATCATGCCTGCATGGCCGGGCAGAAACGTCTTCAGGCCGATCCCGCCCGCGTGGACGAGGTTGAGAGTTGGACCCAATCCGACAGCCACTGGACCCGCCGCGCCGCGATGGTCATCACCCTGCCCTGGACCAAGCAGAACCACCCCAAACCGGCAGATGCCGCAATCCGCGAACGCGTGCTGGGATGGGCTGCAACCTATGTGCGGGACGAAAACTGGTTTATCCAGAAATCCGTCGCATGGTGGTTGCGCGATCTTTCCAAACACGATGCCGACCGTGTACGCGCCTTCATGGCCGAAAACGGCAAGCACATGAAACCCTTTGCCCGGCGCGAGGCTGAGAAACACCTGCCCCGCCAGGCTTAGGCCGGCCACGCTTCACGCCGTGATCTGTAAAAATACTGGTATGAGGCTAGCTTCAGCGCACGATTTCAGCCTTGTGTGATACCCGTATAAATTGTGTTATGATCGCTCAAGCATTTTTCGACATCAGGGTATTCCGGAGCATGGCGGTATGAAAGCACCCCCAAAGCAACGTATCGCACGAGATAATTTCACGCCAGATACCCCGGTGTCGGAAACGCATGCTGCGCAGGGGAAAATTTCTCAATCGACCAATCTGACTCCGAGGCTTGCCAGCCAATCAGCCCTGCACCGCATGGTAACGCAAAGCTCCGTAGTGCAACGCCAGAAAACCCTGCGGCAAATGACGGACCCGGCCTCACCCACCCTTCAACGTAAAGAAAGCTCCGATCTGCCTGACGATCTCAGATCCGGAATCGAGTCGCTTTCCGGCGTCGCCATGGACGGCGTTCGCGTCCACCGCAACGCCACGGCGCCAGCGCAGGTGAATGCCCATGCCTTTGCTCAGGGAAACGCAATCCACCTGGCACCGGGTCAGGACAATCACCTGCCTCACGAGGCATGGCACGTTGTTCAACAACGTCAGGGTCGGGTTGCGCCAACCACCACACTTACCGATGGCACGGCGGTCAACGATGATCCGGCTTTGGAACGCGAAGCCGACCAGATGGGCGCGGCAGCGCTGCAACGACAAAAGGAATAAGGAAATACAACCGTTGCGCGGCACAGATAAGGCCCCGGCGTTTCGACCGGGGCCCTGAATTTTCGATTGGCTCGGATCAGTTGACGGCTTTCGCGTCAACCACGTCTTTTTCCTGCTCAATCGCAGCTCGGCTGGCGATTTCGATGCGGCGGGGTTTCAGCGCCTCGGGCACTTCTCGCACCAGATCGATATGCAGCATTCCGTCCGCATGGGCCGCGCCATTGACACGCACATGATCGGCAAGCTGGAACTTGCGTTCGAACGCACGGGTCGCGATACCGCGATGAAGATAGGTTTTGCTGTCGTCTTCATCCGATTTGCGGGCCGATACGATCAGCGACCCCTCTTTCACCTCAACCGACAGATCGGCATCGGAGAAACCGGCGACTGCGATCGAAATACGATACGTATCATCCGCAGTTTTTTCGATGTTATACGGGGGGTATGTAGGCTGGCTGATTTCGCTGGACAGCACGCGATCCATCATGTCTGCGATCTGATCAAAGCCAACGGTAGCCCGGTAAAGCGGGGCCAGGTCAAAGTTACGCATGGGTCATCCTCCATTTGAGCGACAACTGAAATTATGCCTTCCCAGTGGGACAGGCGGTTTGCTGCCCGGCCCTCATTGAGGCGCCGGAACATTTATTATGTGGGGAGTGGTTTTTTAGGTTTCAAGACCCCTGCGGGTGGGGAAAGTTCTTTGAAATTCAGGGCTTTGCAAATTTTGCGCCCGATGCGCCACCGCCTTGACCCACTTTCAGTCGCCGAATGACACCGCTCGCGACCGGTGCCGCAGGCATGGCCCTCAAATCGCGCTTTAGCTGTCCTACCAGGGGCGCAAGCTCCATACCGTAAGAAACCGGGGTGCCATCATCCATGTTTCCGCCGCTCACCAGCGTCAAGATACGTGCCCGGCTGCCTTCGCGCACAAAGACCGGGGCACCCGACGATCCAAAGGTGATGTCGCAATCAAAAGCAATCAGACCCTGGTGCTGCCACAACTGTCCACAATCACGCTGCCAGGACAGTGCATCATCACGCCCCTGCCCGTAAGATACCACGCTCACACGCTGTCCGTCGGCGGTACGTTTGTGAAGAATGAACGGATCGGCAATCGCAGTCGAGATTGGTTGGGCCAGTTCCAGCAATGCTGCATCATGGCGGATGTTTTCCGCGCCATAGGGCCGGTTCGGATCGTACCCCGGATGCGCTGCGACACGGGCGATGGCACTCTCGGCAATCGCCTCGCCGTCACGCAGGCCCGCTCGAAACCGCAAACTCGCGGCTTCATGAAGCTGATTTTGCCGATCGTATACACAATGCGCGGCGGTCAATACCAGATTTGGCGCAATCAGAACCCCGGTGCAGTAGCCTTGCTTGCCAATCTCGATTCGCCCTACGGCCTCCCATCCAAAAAGGTCATCGCGATCCGTCAGACGGATCAACCCGCTTCCGGACGAGGCCTGCGTTGCCAGGCCAATCAGCATCAGTGCTGCAATATGAAGGCTCTTACGGATCATGGTTTGGCGAATTTCGCCCCGGTGTCCCGCCGCTCGGTACTGCTGAACATTTTCGGGGCAGCATGCTGAAATACGCCCTGTCCGGCATCCAATGCAGCGCGCAAGACTTCCAGCGGCTCCTGCAATTGTGTGCCAAGCGATACTTTCGTTCCATCCACCTCTGCCATGGCCGACACGACCGAAACGATCTTGGGCTCATCGCCCTCGAAACTGAAAACCGGGGCACCGGAAGATCCGAAATTGACATCGCAGGACATGACCAGCACACCCATCTGACGCGCCCTGACATTACAAACCTCTTGCAATGATGGTGCCTCGGACCGGTCACGCGCATAGCTCACGACACCGATTTCCTGCCCTTTGCGCGGCCGGCGATCAGTCAAAAACGGCGTGATCCGGGTGTTTTTGATCGGATGGTGCAGTTCCAAAAGAGCGACATCGTTGCGCACCCGCAATTCACCCGCAGCACCCGCATAGTCAAAATCGGGATGGACCACCGCCCGTCTCACCCAGCGATAGGCCGAAGCGCGACCATTGCGCCACCCTGCCAGAAACTCGATCTTGGTATGATCGACACGCGCACCCGAGTCGCTATTGAAAAGACAATGTGCGGCGGTCAGCACCAAATCGGGCGCGATCAGCGCCCCGGTGCAAAATCCGCGACCGTTGATATCCAGGCGACCGACAGCCTCCCATGCCCGCCCGTCATCGCCGGTATCAAGCCGTTGCAACCGGCTATCTTCTGCAATTGCGGTGGAAACCAGAGACGTCAAAGCAATCACTAACGAAATTACGCGCAAATCAAAGTCTCCGACATCCTGAACAAAGTTGGTGTCAAGCTAGTGAGGTTTTGGGGCAAAAATAGGGCGTCTGACACGCAGCACAGGAAATTTTTCATACCGTTGCAAAATCCCCTGCCTTTGCGGGGAATCGGCGATCCTGGACTTCACCTTTCAAAAGCAGGCCGGGTTGAGGTTCAAAGGACTAGCCTAGCTTCCGGTCCGAAAAACCTTGATTTCCGGCAACCCGGTAAATGGCGCGCCGATCAGGCGCATTGCGGACAGTGACATCCGGCTACCCGCTGTTTTCGGCCCATCAATGGGGATCAGATCAACTTCAACAGATTTGCCTGTCTGCGGATAGACCGCCCGCCCTTTGGCAGGCGCATCCACCAACGGCGTTTTCAACCAAAACCCTGGCTCTGATGGCGACCCGAGAGAAGCAATCGTGGCACCCAGGCTCACACCCCCACCCGACGAGGCCGCTGCCGCCTTCTGCGCCGTTGTGGCCGTATCAAACTCGTCCACCGTACGCGCGGCGGCCGGTACCGGCGCGACATCGTTTTCAGGTACCACCTCAGTCGCCGTAGCCGGCGGCATCTGCCCTGCCGATGACTGGGATTTACCGGGCCATTGCAACTGCGCACAGCCCGCAACAACCAAAACAACCGAGAATAGCGCAAAAACCTGTTTCATATCCCCAATCTAGCCACCCCCTTTGCAGGCTTCAATGGCAAGTTCCGCCTTGCCCCCGGACGCCCGCGGAACTAGGTTCTACGCCATGACAACCCCTTTGATTGATCCTTTCCAGCGGGCGATTTCCTACCTGCGCGTCTCGGTCACCGACCGCTGCGACTTTCGCTGTGTCTACTGCATGTCCGAAAACATGACCTTCCTGCCCAAGAAAGAGCTTCTGACGCTGGAAGAACTGGACCGCATGTGTACGACCTTCATCCGTTTGGGCGTTGAAAAGCTGCGGATCACGGGCGGAGAGCCTTTGGTGCGCAAAGGCATTATGACCTATTTCCAGTCGATGACCCGACATCTCGAAAGCGGCGCGCTGAAAGAATTGACGCTGACCACCAATGGCAGCCAACTGGAACGGTTTGCCGATGACCTTTATGCGGCGGGTGTTCGCCGGGTGAATATCTCTCTCGACACCATGGACGAGACAAAATTCGCCGATATAACCCGCTGGGGACGCCTGCCGCAGGTCATGCGCGGCATTGACGCCGCACAAAAGGCGGGGCTCAGGGTCAAGATCAATACCGTCGCGCTCAAAGGCTTCAACGAAGATGAGCTTTTCCCGTTGATCGAATGGTGTAAATCCCGCGACATGGACATCACCTTTATCGAGGTGATGCCGATGGGCGATATCGGCAATGAGGATCGGCTGGATCAATACTGGAAACTGTCCGATCTGCGGTCTCGCCTGGCGCAAGAATATACGCTGCGCGACCTGGCCGAACGTACCGGTGGCCCCGCCCGCTATGTCGAACTGGAAGAAACCGGTCAGAAGGTCGGCTTCATCACCCCGCTCACCCATAATTTCTGCGAAAGCTGCAACCGTGTTCGCCTGACCTGCACCGGAGAGCTTTTCATGTGCCTCGGTCAGGAGGATATGGCCGATCTGCGCGGCGCTCTGCGCAACAACCCCGCCGACGATGCCCCTCTGGAAGAAACCATTCGCGCGGCCATCGCGCTCAAGCCCAAGGGCCACGATTTCGACTATTCCCGGCAGGTTGTGGACGGCAAGATGTCCCGCCACATGAGCCACACCGGCGGCTGATGTCTCCTCTCCCGGTTCGTTTTTATTCGATCGCGGCCAATCTGATCGCTCCGCTTGCCTATCGGCGCGTTGCAGCAAAACTCAAAGCACATGGCACTGATCCCGCCCGCTTTCCCGAGCGTTTAGGACATGCCACCGCCGAACGCCCTGATGGTCCGCTGATCTGGTTCCATGCGGCGTCGGTCGGCGAAAGCCTGTCGGTGCTGCGCCTCATTGAACATATGGGCGAGGCCAATCCCGGCTGGCAGTTCCTGCTGACCTCGGGCACCGCCACGTCGGCGGAAATCGTCGGCAAACGGCTGCCGCCGCGCTGCACCCACCAGTTTGCACCGCTTGATGCGCGCAAAGCCCTGCGCCGATTTCTGGATCATTGGCGGCCATCCGCGGCGATTTTCGTGGAAAGCGAGCTTTGGCCGCAAATGCTGCAAATGACCAAAGCCGCGGGTATCCCGCTGGCGCTTCTGAATGCCCGCATCTCGGACCGGTCTGCGCGCAACTGGAAGCGTTTCCCGCAGACCTCTCGCCACCTGATGGGGCATTTCAACATCATCCACACGCAGGATGCCCGCACCACCGATCACCTGCACGATCTTGGCCTGACCCATGCCTATACCGGGCAAAACCTCAAATCGGTCGCCGGCCCCCTGCCGTTTGATACAAAAGAGCGGGAACGCCTGCGAACAACCATCGGTGACCGCCCGATCTGGGTGGCCAGCTCGACCCATCCTGGCGAGGATGAGGTGATGTTGGAAGCGCAGAAAATCCTGTTGCGCGATCACCCCGATTTGCTGTTGATCCTCGTGCCGCGTCACCCCGATCGTGCAGGCGCGATCAAGACGTTGATCGATGCACAAAAGCTGACCGGTTCACGACGCTCCGGCGACGGGAAAATCACGCCCAAGACCCAGGTCTATCTGGCCGACACGCTGGGCGAGACCGGTCTTTGGTATGCGCTAAGCCCGATCACCTGCCTGTGCGGCTCCTTCACCCCCGTTGGCGGCCATAACCCCTACGAACCCGCCTATGCCGGATCGGCGGTACTGCATGGTCCGCTCTATGCGAATTTCGCCAAGACCTACGCCGATTTCGACGCCGGAGGCGGTGCCCGTCAGGTTGCCGATGCGAACGAGTTAGCCAATGTCATCAACAACCTCTTGCGCGACCCAAAAGCCCTGCAAACCATGCGGGATAAATCCCGTGCCTACGCCGCCGCACAGGAAAATATGCTCGACGATATCACTGGCACTCTGAGCGATGCGCTTGGCCTGCAACCGGATCGACCCGAGACAACAGGGGCCGCGTGATGCCCGAGTTGATCGTGACCAATTTCAACCGCAACTTCACCGGCGTTTCAGCCACGGCTGCGGGCGTGGTACGTCAGCAGGTTGGGCGTTATGACATGGCGCTGGCAGGTGTCGCCCTACCCGGCTGCCCGAACCCGATCAGCAAGCGCGAGGCCACCCACCTCTCACGCACCCCGCCTCCGGGCCACGCCTTCACGCTCTGGCATGTCCGCCGCAATACCGAAATGCGCGCCGCCCTCTGGGCCCGCGACATCCTGCGCCTGCCGGTCAAGATCGTCTTTACCTCGGCTGCGATCCGTCGGCACTCGGCCTTTCCGCGCTGGCTGATTTCACGCATGGATGCGGTCATTGCCACCACCGACGCCGCCGCGGGTTTCGTCCCCCACGTGCGCGGCACCGTCCCGCATGGCGTTGATACCGAACGTTTTTTCCCCGCCAAAGATCGTAGCGCCGCCTGGACCGCCACCGGCCATTCAGGCGCACGCGGGATCGCCACCATCGGCCGCATTCGTCCCGAAAAGGGCAGCGATCGCTTCGTCGAAACCATGCTGCGCCTGCTGCCCGACCATCCCGGCACCACCGCCCTTTTGATCGGGCGCGCGGGCCGGTCGCATCAGGCTTTCCTCGATGGCCTCAAATCCAAGATCGCCGCCGCGGGCCTGGCGGATCGCATTCTTTTCCCCGGAGAGGTCGCGCCCGATGCCCTGCCCGACCTGCTGCGCGGTCTTTCTGCGGTGGTGCAACTGCCGCGCTACGAAGGCTACGGCATGGCCCCGCTGGAGGGCATGGCCAGCGGCGTGCCCTTCGTGGCCACCGATCAGGGCTATTACCGTAGCTTTTCCGGTCAGGGCAGTGCCGGTCTGATCGTGCCCGAGGATGACGCGCAGGCGACCACACAGGTCCTCAAGGAACTGCTTGGCGCGCCGGATCGACATGCAAAGATGTCCCGCGCCGCCCGCGAAGCGGCCGAAACCCATTTCAGCATTAAATCCGAGGCTGACGGCATCGACGCGGTTTACCAGAAAATCTGGCAAGAGGGATAGCCATGCCAGCGATCCGCCCCGCCACCCCCGCTGACGAGCCCGCCATCCGCGCCTGCGCCGAAGATGCCTACGCCCAATATGTCGCCGCCATTGGCAGGAAACCGCAGCCGATGATTGCCGATTTCGCCTCGGCCATCGCGACCGGACACGCCCATGTCATCTGCGCCGATAACGCCGAAATAGACGGCTTCATCGTCTTTTTTCCGCGCGGCGATCACATGTTTCTGGAAAACGTCGCAGTCTTCACCCGCGCCGCTGGCCAGGGGCTGGGCAAGGCGCTGATCGGATTTTGCGAATCTGAGGCAAAACGCCTCGGGCTGATGGCGGTCGAACTTTACACCAACGAAAAGATGACCGGAAATCAGGCGCTTTACCCGCGCCTTGGCTATGCCGAGAACTTTCGCCGCACCGAGGATGGTTTCAGGCGCATCTATTACCGCAAAGCTCTGCGCTAGGCCGGCATCCGCTGTTCCACGATCCCGGCCCACCAGCTACACCCGGCGGGGATGGCATCATCGTTGAAATTGTAATCGGGACTGTGCACCTTGGCCGTGTCACCATTGCCCATCAGGATATACGCCCCGGGGCGTTCCTCCAGCATATAGGCGAAATCCTCACCGCCCATGATCAACGGGGCCTCGGCACAATCGCCACTGACCGAACGGGCGACCTCAGCGGCAAAATCGGTCTGATCCGGGTGGTTGACCATCACCGGGTAGCTGCGCTTGTAGTCCAGCACCGCACTGCCGCCAAACCCCGCGCCGATACTGTCGCACAGCGCCTGCATCCGCACCTCTGCCAGATCGCGCATCTCGGCGCTCATGGTGCGCACCGTGCCCAGCAGATGCACCGATTGCGGGATCACGTTGAACGCATCCGATGAGCTCTGGATCGAGGTGACCGAGACCACCAGTTGCTCGGTCGGATCGGCGCTGCGGCTGGTGATCGTCTGCAAAGCGGTGACCAACTGGCTGGCCATCACGATCGGGTCAACGGTTTCATGCGGTTTGGCCGCATGCCCACCACGGCCTTCGATCTCGATATCGAACACGTCCGTCGCGGCAAAAAAAGCGCCGGGGCGAATGGCGAACGTGCCCTCGGGCACGCCGGGCCAGTTATGCAGCCCGTAAACCTCCTGCACGCCGAACCGCTCCATCAGCCCGTCTTCACACATCTCGCGGCCGCCACCACCACCCTCTTCGGCGGGCTGAAAGATCACCACGCAGGTGCCATCAAAATTGCGAGTCTCGGCCAGGTATTGCGCCGCCCCCAGCAGCATCGCGGTATGCCCGTCATGGCCACAGGCATGCATTGCGCCATCGGTCTTGCTGGCATACTCCACCCCGGTTTCCTCGTGAATCGGCAGCGCATCCATATCCGCGCGCAGCCCGATCACCCGGCCCGAGCCGGTGGCCTTGCCCTTAATGACGCCCACAACCCCGGTGCGCCCGATCCCGGTGACCACCTCGTCACAGCCAAAGGCCTTCAGCTTGTCCTCGACCAGCGCGCTGGTGCGATGGGTGTCGAACATCAGCTCAGGATGCTGGTGCATGTCACGCCGCCACTCGGTGATCTGATCATGCAATTCGGCAAAACGGTTTTTGACCGGCATGGGGGTATCCTCGCGCTTAACCTATCGTCCGCAGCCTGACGCAAAGCGGCTGACCCGGCAAGCCCCGGCCATTCACATTCCCGGCCCCATCACCAGTTTCGATCCATCGGTGAAGCGCGAAAACCGGAACCGCGCCATGTCATGCCCGGCCTGCCCACCGCTCATCAGATCGGCCAGGATACGGCCAAAACCCGGCCCGATGCCAAAGCCATGCCCGCTCATTCCGGTACCGATCCACAGCCCCGGCAGATCGGGGGCGCGGTCCACAATCGGCACGACATCGGGCATCACGTCGATCATTCCGGCCCAGCTGGCCTGCAATCCGACCGGGCCAAGCTGCGGGAACAGCGCCTGAAAATCCGACAAAAGCCGTTTGATCCGCCCCGCATGGGGTTTTGGGTCAAGCACCCGCATCGCCTCGAACGGCGATGCACCGTCCAGCGACCAATTGCGCGGTATGCCCCATGCATCGGGAAACCCTTTCGGTGCGGCAGGCAGATAATGACGACTGAACGGGTCATTCATCAGCGGGCGCAGGAATTTTAGCGACCCGCGCAGCGCATCCGGCCCGATATAGAATTCGTGAAACCCTTCGGGCGCCAGCGTATAACCGCCATCGCGCCGCCGCCGGAAGGCCAGCGTATGATCCGCCGCACCGCCGTCATGGATATTCTCCACCGGCACCGTCGCCAGAACGCTGGACTTGACCGAAAGCTGCGGGATCTTGACCCCATGCCGCCGCAACAGCAAAGAGGTCCACGCGCCGCCCGCAACCAGCACCTGATCGGCGGCAACCCGGCCCTTTTCCGTGACGACCCCCGCGATCTGCCCCGCGGCAATGTCCAGCCCGCGCACCGCGCAGTTTTCCACCAGCACCGCGCCCGCGCGCACTGCCGCGTGCGCCAGCCGGGGCACCGCCACCCAGGGTTCGGCGCGAAAATCCGACGGCGTGTGCAGCGCGCCCAGATAGGTACGCGAGGCACCGGGCAGCATCTGCGCCACCTCCGCGCCGCTCAGAATTCGGCTGTCCACACCATTCGCGCGTGCCAGCGGCACAAACTCCTCGAACCCGGCCATGTCCTTGGGTGTGACCCCCAGATAGGTCAGGCCGGATTGCACCAGCCCCAGGTCCTCGTTGATCTCGCGCTGCAATTCCGGCCACAGCCGGTTGGCCTCGACCATGATCGGCAATTCCGCGGCGTCCCGCCCAGTCTGCCGCACCCACCCCCAGTTGCGCGAACTTTGTTCCCCCGCAATCCGGCCCTTTTCCAGCAAGACAACCTTCCGGCCTTTGCGGGCCAGAAAATAGGCGGTCATGACCCCGATGATGCCGCCACCAACAATGGCGACATCGGCGCGCCCGGGCGGCGGCGCGTCATGTTCAATAGGGTTTTCTTCGGAAATCGGAAAGCCGCTCAATATCCGCTCTCACTTGTAAGTACAAAATGGTCGGGGTCGATTTCGGCATATTCGGACTGGCCCGGCGCGTAGTCAACCGAATGAATCGGTGACGGTATGGGTTTGAATTGCAGGTCTTTTTCCAGTTTCCGCTGCTTTGGATCGGCGATGGGCACCGCCTTCATCAGCGCCTGCGTATAGGGGTGCTGCGGGTTTTCGAAAACCGCCGCGCGTGGGCCCTTTTCAACGATCCGGCCCAGATACATCACCGCCACATCATGGCTGACCCGTTCCACCACAGCCATGTCGTGGCTGATGAACAGGTACGAGAGGCCCAACTCGGCCTGCAACTCCATCATCAGGTTCAGAACCTGCGCCTGCACGCTGACATCCAGCGCGCTCACCGCCTCGTCCGCGACGATCAGCTTGGGGTTCAGGGCCAGCGCCCGGGCAATCGCCACCCGCTGTCGCTGCCCGCCTGAAAGCTCATGCGGATAACGCCTGAGGAAGCTTAGCGGCAATCCCACCCGGTCAAAAAGCTGCGCCACGCGCGCCCGGCGTTTTGCCGCGAGGACATTGAAATTCCGCATCGGCTCAGCCACTTGATCAGCCAGGCACATCTGCGGGTTCAGACTGGCGAACGGGTCCTGAAACACCATCTGCATATCCGCCCGCGCCCGCCTCAGCGCCGGACCCTGCAATGCCATGATATCAACCCCGTCCAGTACGATACGCCCGGCCATCGGCTCGATCAGCCGCAGAATCGACCGCCCGGCGCTGGATTTACCACAGCCGGATTCGCCCACCAACGACAGGGTGCGCCCCTTGTTCAGCGTAAAGGAAACATCCTCGACCGCGTGTACATTGGCGACCGTGCGGCGCAGGAAACCACCGGTGACCGGAAAGCGGGTAACCAGCCCCTCGACCTCCAGCAGCACCTCGTCACTGCCGGGGATCGGCACGGCCTCGTGCTCTTCGCCCACCAACCGCATCGGTTCGGGGGTGGATTTGCCCCGCATCTCGCCCAGGCGTGGCACCGCTGCCAATAACGCGCGGGTATAGTCATGGCCTGGGTTCTCGAAAATCTCTTCGACCGGCCCTTCCTCGACCTTGAGGCCGCGATACATCACCACCACCCGGTCGGCCATCTGCGCCACCACGGCCATGTCATGGGTGATGAACACCACCGCCGTGCCGGTTTCGCGTTTCAGCCGGTCGATCAACGCCAGGATTTCCGCCTGAATGGTCACGTCCAGCGCCGTTGTCGGCTCATCCGCGATCAGAAGCCGGGGGCGACAGGCCAGCGCCATGGCGATCACCACCCGCTGGCGCATCCCGCCCGACAGCTCATGCGGATATTGCTTCAACCGCCGCTCCGGCTCGGGGATGCGCACCTCGCGCAGCAGTTCCAGCGCGCGCTCCCGCGCCGCCTCATGGCCAAGACTGCGATGCAGCCGCAAGCCTTCCGTCAACTGCCGACCGACCGTAAAAACCGGGTTCAGCGCGGTCATCGGCTCCTGAAAGATCATCCCGATCTCGTTGCCGCGAATGGTGCGCATCAGGCTCTGGTCGGCATCCGCCAGATCGACCGTGCCACCCTCCTTGCGGTCAAACAGCAACCGGCCCCCGGCGATCTGGCCCCCGCCGAATTCCACCAGCCGCATCAGCGACAGCGACGACACAGACTTGCCAGACCCGCTTTCACCGACGACACAGACCGTTTCACCCGGGTTGACGTCGAACGAGATATCCTCGACCCCCACCACCGGGCCGTCGCGCGTCTCGAACTCGACCCGCAGGTTTTCTATCCGGGCAATGGGCTGCGCCAGCATGATCGGAATGCGCCTTTTTCGATCCAGAAACTGACCCAACGCTACAGACCGTCACCCCAGCCGTCAAACGCCCCGCACCACCTTAACGAGAGGGCCGCAACGGAAACCTTGATTTTTTGTCTGAACCGGTCTGTGATGCGCCTGAATGCACGTAAACACAGGCCCGTCGCGCCATCTCTTCGCTCTCGGATTTTTCTGATTTCCCGTTTCATGGTACGATGGCCCCGGCGACGTCCAAGGTGCAGATCGGCTAGGACAGGCCGCGTCTGCCATGAAGGGGAGAATGACATGCAAATGAACGCCCATCTCAGCACCGCCGCAGCGGTGTTTGCCCTGGCCACAATGGCACAGGCGGAACGCGGCAGCGATGGTCAGGCCAATATCCTTTATTGGCAGGCGCCCTCGATCATGAACCCCTACCTCTCGGGTGGCACCAAGGATCTGGAGGCAGCCAGCCTGGTGATCGAACCACTGGCGCGCTACGACCAGGGCGGTAACCTGCAACCCTGGCTGGCCGAAGCGATCCCCACCGTGGGCAATGGCGGTGTCAGCGACGATCTGAAAACCATCACCTGGGTTCTGAAAGAAGGCCTTCTTTGGTCCGATGGCAGCCCGGTCACCTCGGAAGATGTGAAATTTACCTGGGAATATTGCGCGGCGGATGGCGGCGGCTGTGCACAGCGCGAAAAATACAATGACGTGACCGCCGTCGACACCCCTGATGACCGCACCGTGGTGATCAGTTTCGGGGTGCCCAAACCTTTCCCCTATGGCCCCTTTGTCGGCGGGCAAGCGCCAGTGATCCAAAAGGCGCAATTCGCCGATTGCCTGGGCCCCAAGGCGCCTGAATGCACCGAGGCCAATTTCAACCCGGTCGGCACAGGGCCTTTCGTTGTCAGCGATTTCCGCCCCAACGACGTGATCCAGCTTGAGGCGAACCCGAATTACCGCGATCCGGCCAAACCGGCCTTTGCCAGCGTGATCCTGAAGGGCGGCGGCGATGCCATGGCCGCGGGCCGCGCCGTGCTGGAAACCGGCGAGTTCGACTATGCCTGGAACCTGCAACTGGCCCCCGACGTGCTGGCCAACATGGCGGCGGCGGGCAAGGGTCAGGTCGTGTCGACTTTCGGCACGCTGGTCGAGCGGATCATGATCAATTTCACCAATCCCGACCCGGCCCTTGGGGACGAGCGCGGCACCCGCGCCCATCCGCACCCCATTCTGACAGACAAGGCCGTACGGCAGGCACTGTCGATGGCGATCGACCGCGAATTGCTCACCGAAATCGGCTATGGCGATGCGGGCCGCGCCACCTGCAACGTCCTGCCTGCGCCCGAAATCTATGCCTCGACCGCCAATGACGCCTGCAAGGTCCAGGATATCGCGGGCGCCAATGCGCTTCTGGACAGCGCCGGCTGGGTCAAGGGTGGCGACGGTATCCGCGCCAAGGATGGTGTCCGGCTCAGCCTGCTCTTCCAGACCTCGACCAACGCCGTGCGCCAGGATTTTCAGGCCCTGATTAAACAATGGTGGAGCGAGATCGGCATCGAGACCGAGCTGCGCAACATCGATGCATCCGTCTTCTTTGGCGGTGACCCCGGCAGCCCCGATACGTTCCAGAAATTCTTCGCCGATGTCGAAATGTACGCCAATAATTTCGATGGCACCGATCCCGAAAGCTACATGGCCAACTGGGCCTGCGATCAGGCGCCAAGCCCGGAAAACCAGTGGCAGGGCAACAATATGGGCCGGTTCTGTTCCGAAGAATACGATGCGCTGATCGCCGAGTTCTCGAAAACCGCCGATATCGAGGACCGCGCCCGCATCGCCAAGGCCATGAACGATATGCTGATGCAGGAATACGTGATCCTGCCCCTGGTGGACCGGGGCCGCGTCTCGGCGCATTCAAACGCCTTGGGTGGCGTGGTCCTGAACATCTGGGACAGCGAGCTGTGGAACGCCGCCGACTGGTACCGGGTGAACTAGGACAATCCACGCGCAGTCCGACGCACTGCAAAACTCCAAGCTCCGGATCGACCGCTTCGAGGTCTTCGTACCAAATGCTGAGTCTTGCACATTTGGCGGCAATGCTACCCAAGCGGACGTTGCGCAGCAATTCCGTAAAGCTTTGTGCTTGCCGTATTTCGGATTGGATCGGTAAAGTGCGGTTTGTGTGAACCGTAGGTATGATTGCTGCCAAGATCTGGGAAAGGCAGTTTTAAAAGATCAGGTCGCGGACGGATTCGTCGGCGTTGCTTGGTTGTGTAAAACCCATGTCGCGCCTCAGTTGAGCGGGGGTCATTCCAAACAGGCTTCTAATACTACGTGAATAATGCGGCAGGCTACGGTATCCGCAGCGATGGGCAATCTCGGATTGGCTAAATTGAGTATGTATCAACAACTGCCGCGCCCTATTTGCCCGCATCCGCCAAAGATAGCGCGAAGGTGTCATTCCGATGTGTCTTTTGAACGAGGCGATCAGATGCTGAGGTGTCACCGAAGCTTGTGCAGCGATCACGCTGATATTGATTGTATCGTTCCCGAGGTTTTCTTCTATATAGCGACGTGCTCTGAGTATATTGCGAGGGATGTTCTGGTTCTCGACATCCTTGCGAGCTTCATAAATATACGCCCTGCAAACCGCCTGCCCCAGTGCATCACGCAACGAGTTAAGGTCCGGCCGGGAGGCGTGTCCGGTGTCCAGGCCAATTTGGCATAGGTTTTGAATGCTGGATGTCGTCGCGACAGGCGCCATTTTGGCTTGCGTTTTATCCCGTTCTGATAACGCCCCTTCGGGAAGGAAGCCTTCACACCAGATGACGGTTGTCTGCACACCCTTCTGATAATCGAACTCGAACCTGGTTTCTGCAGCGGCAATCCCCGTCTGTCCACTGGACACCTTAACGAGATTTCCATCGGCCCGCAGCGTGCAGGTGCCTGTTTCAACCATGATCAACGACAGATAGGGGCGCAGGATCGGGCCGAACAAGCCGCCGCGGTCATAGGTCATGCCCCCAAACGAAAAACCACGAACATGATTGAGAAGCTGATCCATCCTTCCCCCACCGAAGTCTGGTGTTTCACCTTCAAGTGTAATGCACCGACGAAACATAGATGCAATCGAGTGCCCGCAGAAACGGATCGACCAAAAATTTATGCCGTTAATCTTAATTTAAAGCAACAAAACCTTTGAAACGGGCATTTATAAATTGATTTAGATCAACGACTGTCGATGAATCGCCCAGCCACTTCCGCTCTGCCACGAAGGAGCCATGACCTTGTTTCAGGCCACCGATCACTCGAAAACGCCCTCGGTCTTGCCACGAAACTGCACGTTCACCGAAAGCGACTGGAAAACACTGGCAGGCTTTTGGCACCCTGTCGCCTTTGCCCATGACATAGACGCCAAGCCAATTGCGGCGCGCTTGCTGGATGTGGAGCTGGTGATTTACCGAACCTCTCAGGGTATCTCTGTGGCGCGTGATATATGCCCGCACCGGGGCACACGGCTGAGCGCGGGCTGGATTGAAGGTGACAACCTAGTTTGTCCGATGCACGGGCTTTGCTATGACCACGCCGGGCAATGCACGAAAATCCCGTCTGTGGGTGATCCCAATGCCCGCATTCCGCCGCGGATGCGCCTACAGTCGCTATTGACCGAAGAACGTTATGGCATCGTCTGGGCCTGCCTTGTCGACACCCCGTCGCACCCTTTGCCAGTTTGGCCGGGGATCGGGGATGACACGCTAGAAAATCTGCACATTCCAGGTGATACCTGGCACGCGGCGGCCAGTCGCCATGTGGAAAACTTCAATGATGTGGCGCATTTTCCCTTTGTGCATAAAGAGACATTCGGCGGTTACGAAGAAGATCCAATCCCGGTTTACGAGGTTGAAACAACGGATTACGGGCTGACGTTTGACATACCCTATCTTGAGGTTGGAAATCGATTTCCGGATGACGTTGAGGGCGATGAGCGGAACGTTGTCTACACATATCAACTGACACTGCCATTTTCGACGATCATCATCATCAAACCAACCGAGGGACCGTACGCCCAGTATTTCGCTGACACTGTGTGTCCGATCTCGGCCCACGAAACGCGAATTTTTCAGGTGGTGACAGACACAACAGGCAAACCCGATGCCGATTTCCTGATCAAGGAATCACTGATGATCAATAACGAAGACAAATCCATGGTCGAGGGCCAGAGGCCCGAAGATCTACCATTGGACATGAAAGAGGAAATTCACATTCCGGCAGACCGCATGTCTGTCGAATATCGCAGGGCGCTTGCCAAGCTCGGCCTGGGTGCGCCATTTTCAAGTTAACGGGCACAAAGATCCGACAGAAAAGAACCAATAGGGAGACAACAATGATCAAAAGAACATTTCTGAAGGCGTTGGGGGCGACGGCGATCGCCCTTGCGTCATTTGTGGGTACAGCACAGGCTGACGATCCGACTGACCTGAATATCGCCATCATCCTGTCGGCAGGCATCGAAAGCCCATGGGACGGCACACTCATTGACTCGCTCGAACGGGTGAAGGCTGAAAAACCTCACGGGCTGAACCTGTCGTGGGAATACACTGACCCGCTTTGGGGCGATGACGCAGGTGATGCAATGGCGCTCTTTGCTGAGTCCGGTGAATATGACATCATATGGGCCCATTCGACCTATTCCGATCAGGTCAAGAAGCTGAAGGATGAGTATCCCGAGATCATGTTCGTGGTGGTTGGCTCTGGCAATGAAGGCCTCGGCGGCAACCAGTACTGGGTCTACAAGCGGGTGCACGAAGCGGCATATGCCCTGGGCGTGGCGGCAGGCAAGCTGACGACAAGCAACACGTTGGGTGTTGTAGGATCCTTCCCTGCGGATGATGTGAATGACGAGATCAACGCCTTCTTCAATGGTGCGCGCTCGGTCAACCCGGACATCAAGCAAAAGGTCGCCTTTATCGAAAGCTGGTATGATCCGGCAAAGGCCGCCGAGATGACATCGGCGCAGATTGCGACAGGGGCTGACATCATCTTTTCGCTCGCCGCCAATTTCCAGCCTTGTGAAGAGGCGGGTATCCTGTGCTTTGCCAATTTCGGCGATCAGCACGAGTTTTCACCGACGACTGTTGTGTCCAGCGCACTGGCTTTCTGGGATCCGGACCTGAACTGGATCATCGACGAATGGTGGGCCAACAAGTCTGGCGGCGAAGCATTTGACGGCAATACCGAGATCAAATGGTTCGGCATCGCAGATGGAGGTGCCGGTATCGCGCCCTATTACGCCATGGCAGACAAGGTTCCGGCAGATGTGCAAGCCGCTGTGGCCGAGACAATCGACGGCATCAAATCTGGCGCCGTGAACGTCGAACTGGACGTGTCCGCGCCCGCATCCGACTGATCATGTCATAATCACAACGTCTGGGCCCTTGCGAATGCTGGGCCCGGACGCCTCATGCCAAGTTGAGGGCAAAATTGATGTCTGCCATCCTCAAATCCGTCAACCTGACCAAGCGCTTTCCCGGGGTGATTGCCAATGAGGATGTGAATTTCGAGTTGGAACAGGGCGAGGTTCACTGTCTTTTCGGGGAAAACGGCGCGGGGAAATCGACACTCTCATCCTGCCTGTTCGGTTTCTATCACCCCGAGGACGGGCATATCGAATTTGATGGCAAACCGGTCCGGTTCCGGTCGCCTCGGGATGCGATCCATATGGGGATCGGGATGGTGCATCAGCATTTTGTGCTGGTGGCGGACTTTACCGTTTTGGAAAACATCATCGTTGGCACCCATGAACAGGGCTGGCGACTGGGATTGAGCGAGGCTCGCGCGCGCATTGAGGGTCTATGCGCGGAATACGGGATAGACTTGGATCTCGATGCCTATATCCGCGATCTGGCCGTCGGGCAGCAACAATGGGTCGAAATCCTCAAAGCGCTTTATCTTGAGGCACGGGTGCTGATCCTTGATGAACCAACGGCGGTTCTGACCCCGGCGGAATCTGAGCGCCTGTTCCGGATCATTGACCATATGTGTGAGCTGGGTCTGTCGATCATTCTGATCAGCCATAAAATTGTTGAAGTGATGCGGGCCGACCGCGTGACAGTGCTGCGCAAAGGCAAGGTTGTGGGCACTGTGCGACCCGCTGACGTGACACCGCAAGAGCTGACCCGCATGATGGTGGGTCGCGATGTAGAATTGCGCGTGGCCCGCGATTCAACTGAAACTCGCACCACCGACGCAGCGCCGGTCCTGATCGTCGACGGGCTTTGCTATCGCAACGGACAGGGCAAAACGGCGCTGGATGATATCGATCTGACCATTGGAGAAGGCGAAATTCTGGGCCTTGCTGGTGTGTCAGGGAATGGCCAGAAGGAGTTGTTCGAAGTTCTGTCCGGCGTGCTGATCCCACAAGTGGGGCGTATCACGCTGGCTGGTGAAGAAATCAAAGGTCTGCCCTCACGCCACTATATGGATCGCGGTGTCGGGCTGGTGCCGGACGACCGCTTTCGCGAAGGGCTGATCCCCGAATTTAATATCCGCGAAAACATGATCCTCGGCTGGCAACGACATGATGATTACACCAACGGTATTTTCCTGAACCACAAGCAGATCGGAACTGTTGCAGACGGGTTGATTGATGAATTCCAGATTGTCACGCCTTCGGGTGCCACCCCCGTCAATCACCTCTCGGGTGGCAATGCGCAGAAAGTCATTCTGGCACGCGAATTCGTGCACTCCAACAAACTGCTTCTCGCAAATCAACCTACCCGCGGCCTTGATCTGGGGGTGATCGAATATGTCTACAAACAGATCATCGCCAAACGCAACGAAGGCTATGCGGTGCTCCTTGCGTCCGAAGAACTGGAGGATCTCCTGAACCTCAGCGACAGGATCGCCGTAATCTCCTCGGGGCGGATCACCGGCATCGTTGACCCGGATACCACCACCATCGAAGAGATCGGCCTCTTGATGGCTGGCAGCAGCGACGGCGTCGCCGCATGAGCAGCACCACAACCCAGCCCCGCACCCGCCTGACGATTGAACGTCGGCTCAACCGAAATGCGGGCTGGACCTTTGCGATGTATTTCACCGCCACACTGATCGGGCTCGCTCTCTCGGCACTGCTCCTCTGGACCTCGGGTGCCGATGTGGCCAAGGCTTTCTCGGCCTTGCTGAAAGGGGCCTTTGGTAGCCAGAAGGCCTGGATCGGTACGCTCAGCAAGGCCACGCCGCTGATCCTGACGGGGCTGGCCACCGTGGTGGCCTTCCGGGCGCAGGTCTGGAGCATCGGGCAGGAGGGGCAGGTTTATGCCGGGGCCATGGGGGCCTATCTGGGGTGCCTGGTGTTCGCAGGCTTGCCGGTGGCGCTCTATCTTTCGCTGATCATCCTGTCGGGCATGATTGGCGGCGCGCTGCTGGGAACTATCGCGGCTGTGCTGAAAGACCGGTTTGATGTGAATGAAATCATCTCGACCGTGATGATGAATTACCTCATCGTCTTTCTCCTCAGCTATCTGATTGGCGGCGGGCCATGGACCGAGGTGTCTTCCACGGTGGTTTATCAACAAACCGGCCCGGTGCCCGACACCTCGCAATTGCCGCAGCTGTTGGGCAGCAAGAAACTTCATTTAGGGTTCCTGTTTGCCATGGCGTCGGCCGTGGTCTGCTACATCCTGCTTGAAAAGACACCATTGGGGTATGAAATCCGTGCTCTGGGCTACAACCCGGTAGCGCTGGCCTATCGTGGCACCAATATCGGACGCACGATCATTCTGGTCATGGCGATCAGCGGTGCGATTGCCGGGCTGGCAGGCGTTTCCGAAATCTTTGGTACGTCACACCGGTTACGATCCGATACGCTATATGGTTTGGGCTATACCGGCATCATCATCGGCATGATCGGCGGGTTGCGCCCCTTGGGTACGGTGGTGGCGGGCATCATCTTTGGTGGGCTGGCTTCGGGCGCTTTATATATGAAATTGCTGGCCAAAGTGCCCTCGGCGCTGGTTCCCGCGATGGAGGGTATATTGATGCTCACCTTCCTGTGCGCCGGGGTGGCCGCCCATTACCGTCTAGTGCGGGTGGGGGATGGCGATGTCTGAACTGTTCTCCGAAGCCATCCTGATCAGCATCCTGGCAGGCACCGTACGCATCATGACCCCGATCCTTTTTGCCGCAATCGGCGAATTGGTGACCCAGAGGGCCGGCATCTGGAACATGGGGGTTGAGGGCACGATGTTGATGGGCGCCTTTGCGGCCTATATCGTGGCCTCATCGACCGGCTCGGTCTGGCTGGCTGTCTGGGCTGCGATGGCGTCCGGCGCGCTGATGGGCCTGCTGACCGCCTTCATGACCGCCACCATGCGGGTCGATCACTTCATCTCTGGCCTCGGCATCAACCTGTTGGCAGGCGGGCTGACACTCTACTGGTTCCGCATCTACATCAAAGGCCGCCCGCAACCGACATTTGACGGGTTTGACAGCGTAGCCATCCCAGGCCTGTCGGCGATCCCCTGGCTGGGCGAGATCCTCTTTACCCAACGCTTGCTGACCTATCTAGCGTTCGCGATGGTCCCGGTGATTTGGTTCCTGTTGTACCGCACTCGCTGGGGGCTGGAACTGCGATGCCTGGGCGAAAACCCCAAGGCGCTTGATATCAAAGGCATCAATATCGTGCGCCGCCAATACCTGGCGGTGATGATCGGTTCAGTGATGACCGGCCTTGGCGGCGGCTTTCTGATGCTAGGCTTTTCCGACAGGTTTCTGGCCGACATCACCGCCGGGCGTGGCTGGCTGGCGGTGGTGGCAATCATCGCGGGCAACTGGATGCCGCGTGGCGTGTTGGCGGCCGTGCTGGTCTTTGCCCTGCTCGAAAGCGTTGCCACCCATGTTCAGGTGCTCAGCCTGAATGTCCCACACCAGATTTTCCTAGCCTTGCCCTACCTTGCCTCAATCCTGCTTCTGATGGGGCTCAGGCGCAAAACCAACCAGCCGGTGAAACTCGGCATTCCCTATTTCCGCTGAACGGAGATGATCATGACCCAATCCTGCAACGACCCGGTGATCCTGAATGAATGGCACCCGCTGACCTCAATTGACGAGATCACGCAGGGGCTGGTTCACGATACGGTACTGCTGGAACAGCCTGTATCCTACGCGATGGACGATGCGGGCGCGCTACATGTCTGGCACCGAACACCCGCACAGCCCGTTCACGCACCTCACGATCCGGCGAAAGCAGGTAACGCCTTGCCCGCGCGATCCGAGCATGGCTATCTCTGGACCTGTGTCGGCGAACCAACCGAGGATTTATTTCCGGTGCCAGAATTGCTGGAAGCCGACCGCCAGAACGTGCCTACGGGCGTTTTTGGCGTGAATGTCTCGGCCGGTCGCGCCATCGAAAATTTCCTCGATATGGGTCATTTCCCTTTCGTTCATACCGGCATCCTGGGCGAAGAACCCCACACCGAGGTCAAGGAATACGATGTTGAGGTCAGCGAGAGCCGTGATGAGATCCTCGCCACCCGCTGCCGGTTCTATCAGCCCAAGGCCGCTCTGGCGTCCGAGGGTGGTGCGGATGTGGAATATGTCTACCGCGTACCGCACATCAACTGCGCGCTGCTTTACAAATCCAGCCCGGGATACGAGGCCGAAGGGCGCATGGATGTGATCTATATGTTCCTGCAACCGATGACCCGCGAATGGACCCGCGCCCATACAGGCATGTGTGTGATTGACCTTGAGAACAGCTATCAGGGCATCCGCTATTTTCAGCAGGTGATCTTTGGTCAGGATAAACCGATCCTCGAAAACCAGTTCCCCAAGCAACTGCCGCTGGACACCCGCGCTGAAACCCCCATTCGTGCTGACAAATCAGCTATCGCCTATCGCCGATGGCTTTCCCGGAAAGGGCTGACCTACGGCGTCATCCCCGCAGCAGCATGATCGAGGAGACCTGCAATGACTGTTGATCCCGGTCGGTGGTATCCCATCGCCTCCAGTTCGGACCTTCCGCTGCGCCATGTCTTTCATGGTCAGCTTTGGGGGCGCGAAATGGCCGTGTGGCGGGCCGACGATGGACACGTCAACGTTTGGGAAAACCGTTGTCTGCACAGGGGGGTGCGTTTGAGCATCGGCCTGAATGAAGGGCGCGAGTTGCGCTGTCTTTATCACGGCTGGCGTTATGCCAATCGTACGGCTGGCTGTACCTATATCCCGGCACATCCGGCGGATGCCCCGGCCCGTACGATCTGCAACAACACATACCCGGCGGTTGAGGCCCACGGGCTGATCTGGTCAGCTCTGGACCCAACAGAAGACTTTCGCGAACATACGCTGCTTGCCGGTGCGGACGCCCTTACCTTGCGGCCCATCCCTGTCAATGCGCCGCTCGCACTCGTGGCGACTCATGCCCGCAACTACCGGTTTTCACAAACCGGAGCAGGCGACGCAGAAATCAGGATCATGGCCGAAGCCGAAGATTTCTTTGAACTCAACGCGTCGCTTAGCGACACGACCGCAACGCTGCTTTTGTTCATCCAACCGGTGGATGCAGGTCGGTCGATCCTGCGCGGCGTGCTGACCGCCAGCCCGGATGCAACAATGCCGATCCTGCGCCACCACAATCAGGCCATGTCGGCCCTGCGTGACCGCGTTGAGGCCGAGGCCGCGATGCTTGACGCACCCGAACCTATTGCGGTGTCGTTCAGCCCGGTGGATGAAGAACTGGCCCAAATGCCTGCCCGTGCGCGCTCTGGCCCCAAAGCGGAATTGCGTGTGACCGTCGCCCGAAAAAGGGATCTTGCTACCGATATCGCGGGTTTCCGGCTTGAGGCGGTTACCGGGCAGCTTCCCACGTTTCAGCCCGGCGCCCATATCGACGTGCATCTGCCCAATGGCTTGTCGCGGCAATATTCCCTGACCAATGCGCCGGGCGAAACCGATCACTACGCCATCGGTGTCAAACGAGAGCCAAAGTCGCGCGGTGGCTCTGCCTGTTTGCATGAGATTGTCCAGCAAGGCGATGTGCTGGCCATTTCCGCCCCGCGCAACAACTTTCCACTGCGCCGTGATGCGCTGAATACCATTCTGGTCGCGGGCGGCATCGGGATCACGCCGATGCTGGCAATGGCGCAAACGCTGGAGGCACAGTCCTTGCCATTTGAGTTGCATTGCTTTGCCCAGTCCGAGGCGCATCTGGGGTTTGAGGAGATTCTGGGCCGGTTAGCAGGCGCAGTCACCACTCACCTTGGCCTTGACCCCAAGGCGACCGGCAGGACCTTGGCGGAGATACTGAAAACCCGAGGCGAAGAGGAACACCTGTATATCTGTGGCCCGGGTCCGATGTTGGAGACCGCTCGCGGGATTGCGGACCGAAATGGCTGGCCCGATGACGCTGTTCATTTCGAGTATTTCAAGAACACCAACGAGATTGACGACAGCTCCGCTTTTGAGGTGGCCCTGGCGCGTTCGGCCCTGACCTTGCAGGTGCCCGCGGGCAGAACCATCCTGGAGGTGCTGCATGAAAACGGGGTCGAAATGCCAAGTTCCTGCGAACAGGGCGCCTGTGGCACCTGTTTGGCAACGGTCATAGATGGAGACCCCGATCACCAGGATGTCTACCTGTCACCCGGCGAACGGGCTGCGGGAAAAAGCATCATCACCTGCGTGTCCCGATGCAAATCCAAGCGTCTTGTGTTGGACATCTGAGGGGTGGGCATATGAAACTCTATGATTACGAACTGTCGGGGAATTGCTATAAAATCCGGCTGATGCTGAATTTTCTGGGTCGAGAGTACGAGACCCGAACGGTCGATTTCTATCCGGGGCGCGAACATAAATCCCCTGAACTGATGCAGTTGAACCCATTGGGGCAATTGCCGATCCTGGAAGATGGAAACCTGGTATTGCGGGACGCGCAGGCGATCCTGACCTATCTCGCGCATAAATATGACCCTTCGGGGCAATGGTATCCGGTGTCCGATCCGGAACGACTGGGACAGGTGGCGCAATGGCTGGCCTTTGCTGACGGGATCACCGCCACCGCATCGGCTGCGCGCCTGCACGACACCCTGTTTTATGAGCTTGACGTCGAGGCGGCCCGCGCCGGCGCACACCGATTGTTTCGTGTGCTGGATGAGCATCTATGGTTCGCCGAACAGGAGGGCCAGGATTGGATATGTTCCGGTGATCACCCCACCATCGCCGACATAGCCTGTTTTCCCTATGTCATTTTGTCCGAAGAGGGCGGCGTTCCTCGGCAGGACTATCCAGCCATTCGCCGATGGTGCGACAGGATAAAACGACTACCCAAATTTGTCCTGATGTCTGGCGTGTTCCCGACAAGCCAATCCGCAACGTGATAACAAACTGTGCGCGATACGCCCAAAGCATGCGTAATTGGGCTGACCCTGATCTAAGGTCGAGCTCCCGTTAAGATCACAGGATATCTGTGAGCAA
>NZ_CANLER010000006.1 GCF_947489715.1 uncultured Roseovarius sp.
TTGCTCACAGATATCCTGTGATCTTAACGGGAGCTCGACCTTAGATCAGGGTCAGCCCAATTACGCATGCTTTGGGCCGTCATCATGAACCCAAACTAACAGATGCTGCACTTTTGTCCTATATCTTGTAGGATCAGTGACGATGTGAATTTGGGAACAATAAAGACACCAATATTGTCGGTGTGAATAAAAACTGGAAAGCCGTGCAAACAGATACTCATGATACTATTCTGAGCATTTATGACGCCGTTGCGGACGATACGTTGTGGCCGAACGTGCTTCAAAAACTGGCAACTCGGATCAACGCTGTGGGTTGCATTGTATTTGAATGGCATACGACACTAGACAGCAGACAGCTTGTCGCTCCTTTGGCGTCCGCGAACTATGATCTGGCAGCGATCGAAACATACATTGAAAAGTGCTATGAGCACGAAGTCCGGGATCAAGACATCTTTGAGTCACACTCTCTCGCGCAAGACCAGATTGATTTAATCGAAGACGATGTTCTTGCTCCGGGTATTGCTGGCCTCAAGCAATTGCCAAACGTGCAAACCCTTCAAAAGCTTGGCATTCTGCATCGAGCCGCAGGGTTATTGAACAAAGACAATACGGCAGTTTCACGTTTTTCCGTGCAATTGGCGGATAAGCGAGGGCGTCTGACACCCGAAGAACGCGCCCGCCTCACCGCAATCCTTCCGCACATTGCAAAGGCGCTTGATCTTGGACGACCAGCCAAACAGCTCGCTTTGGAACATCAGAGTATGCTTGCGGCCATGGATCGACTTACTATCGGCGTTTGCATCCTTGACACTGGAGGACGCGTGGTCCTTGAGAACGAGGAATTCAAGAGGCAACGAAATGCCTATCCGGTATTTCTCAAAACGCAAAATGGTGTTTTGCGGCTTCGAAAACCTGATGATCAAAAGCATTTTGCGGCTTTATTGGAGAATGTGTTCAATCACGGAAAATTTGGTGCGCGCCCAAGAAAGGAAGCTATTTCAACAAGCGAAAGCAGCTTTCTGTGTGTCGAAGTTGCGCCTTTGAATAAAGTGCTCGATATTACGTCGAAGGTGTTCGGCGGCTTCATAGTTTACAGCACCGATACAAGCCTGCCCATTCATTGCAATGCGCTTCCTATGCAGCGGGCCTACGGGCTGACCGACGCTGAAATGAACCTTGTCGACCTGATCGCTGAAGGTCTGACGAACAGCCAAATTTCGGAACGGCGTGAACGTTCCGTGCCGACAATTAATACACAGGTGAAATCCATTCTCGCTAAGACGCATTGTGCGACCCGAACACAGTTTGTGCGCCTCATGATGAGCTTTGGCGCAAACTTCCTGGACAGCTAAACCGCTCGATCTCGTCCATTTGGACGATGTTTCAGTGTTTCGGACATGATAGTTTGGTGATCGGTAGAATTGTGAAACCAAGCATGCGGAAGCTAAGCAGAAGATTTTGCGATTTTGGTACCGCTCGCGAACACAAAAGCACTGGCTTAGGGATTTTGGGAAAGTCTACCCGCTAGAGAGAGAAAGATCGAAAATGGCAAGCTACTATTACGAACTTAAGCGCGGGCATATTGGCACCGATGTTAGGCGTTTGCAGAATTTCCTGATCGATCAAGGAATTGACCTTCAATTCGGCGCAGACGGGGATTTCGGACCGGCCACACGATCAGCCGTGAAAGAGTTTCAGCAAACACAAGGATTGCCGACCAATGGTGTGTTTGCATCCGAAGAAGCAGCAGTTGCTGTGGGATTGGGGTATAGAAACACGTGTTTCCAGGAGCCGATCCCTCGTACACCTTTTGAAATTCAGGACGCTTTGAAGTTTCCGAAAAAGCCAGCGAACCTACAGCGACCAACGCAAAGGATTTCCGATGAGCTGTTTGGTGAGTTTCGGTTCAGGTACACGCCAACGCCATCAAGCCCTCAACGGATTGAGATTTTGGATGGTTGGGTTGCAGACAGCATAGTTACAGCGCCAGTTTCACAACTTGTGAACATGGTAGACCGGCAGTCATCCACGCCACGTCTGATGACCAGTGGCGAAATTAGGTGTCATCGACTCGCAGCACCCAGAATTCAAGCTTTGTTTGCGGCATGGGAAGCCGCTGGGCTGAGTGATCGTGTTCTCTACTATGTCGGATGCTTCAATCCAAGGCTGAAGCGGGGAACCACAAATCCAAGTCGTTCAAACCTGTCCAATCATTCTTGGGGGTCCGCGTTCGACATAAATTCGCAAGAAAACTGGATAGGTCGCCCAGATGCTGTCATCGGTGCGCGTGGCTGCCTGCGTGAATTGGTTCGAATTGCGAACGAGGAAGGTTTTTATTGGGGTGGGCATTTTGGGAATAAGGATGGAATGCATTTCGAAATTGCGGAGCTTTAGTTTCAGACGCGAGATTGGCCTCGAAGATAATTGTTTAAATTGCCGCCGTGCTCTTCGGTCTATCAAGCTGTTCATGACTTGAACTGGTTGCTCGATTTGCAGAACGAAAATAAATCAGGAGGAAAAATTGTTTGATCCAAATACACTAAATGACATTACCCATGGCTCGGACATTGACACCATCGACCGCACAAAGCTCAAAAATCTACAACGCGCCCTGTCATGGATGACATACCCGATTTCCGCGGTGGACGGCTTGATCGGACCCAATACTCGAAATGCTTTTGCAGAGTATAAGCTTGATATCGGCGAAACAGATGCCACGCGGGTGACCAATAGCTGCAAGAACCAGGCGATCCAGAGAATTGAAGAAACCAAAAGCCTCCTGCGGGCGGATGTTTCAACTCAAGACAATACCAAAAAGGCCATCGCGGCAGTCTGCCAGAACCTTGGCATCGGGACGAAGCCACAAATTGCCTACGTGCTTGCGACGGTTCAGTGGGAAACAGCCCATACCTTCAGGCCGGTCAAAGAAGCTTTCAACAAAAGTGAAGACTGGCGGAAGCGAAACCTGCGGTACTACCCCTATTATGGCCGCGGCTATGTTCAACTGACCTGGAAACGAAATTACAGTAAGTATTTCCACATCATGAGAGAGCCCCTGGTGCGGCAGCCTGATCAGGCACTTGATCCAGAGATATCGCTTATGGTTTTGGTGCACGGCTTCAAACTGGGGGTCTTTACGGGCAGAAAACTCACCGATTACATCAATGATTTTGAAACAGATTTTAAGAACGCCCGACGGTGCATCAATGGTCTGGATCGATGGCGCGAAATTAAGTCTCTGGCCGAGGGTTACCTGGCGGAGCTCTGATGAACCGGCGTTCTTGTCGGGCCAAGGCTCGCAACAGGTTATTAGAATCAAGGAGCAATGTTATGAGAGTGATTTATGTGCATGGGGCATTTGCGGATGCCGATAGTTGGTTTGGCGTGCCCGACGCAGTTGAGACCATACAGGGTGACCTGTTTCCGAAACGCGTGCAGCTCAAGCATCACAGAGGTAATCGGCCTGTTCCGCTGGATATCGGATCACTGGATGACTACGTCAAATCAATTGAGGGGAAACTACCCGATGATGAAACAGAGAAATGTGTTCTTGTAGGGCACAGTTTGGGCGGCATGGCGATATCTGCAGCAGCCACCGCCCCCGCCTTTAAGGATCGGATTCATAAGCTCATCTATGTCACGGCGGTGCTGCCAATGCCGGGGCAAACCGCTGGAGAGCTTTTGCCGGTGCTAAGCGGTGGCCCTGCCGATGTTCTCCTGGAGTTTGCAAAACTTGGAACCCTCGGGGCTATCAAAGCAGCAACGGCTTTGGCCTCGCAGCCTATGGGCGTCTTTAATGATCTGATGCCCGAAAGCGACCATTTTCTGAATGCGCCCAAGGCCTATATCCGATGCCTTGATGACGGTATAATTCCCCATTCAGACCAGCGCGAGATGATCTCGAAGATAAACGATGCGACAAACAGCATTGTTTACGATGAAGCGCTCGACACGGTGCATTTTCCACAGGTTTCGATGCCGGGCCGACTAGCAGAAATGATTGTCGAGGCGATCGAAGCTTAGACCGGCGATCCCAAATCTCTACACCAGCCTAGGATTCCAATTAGGATTCAAAAAAATATATAATCGGCGATGCCAGCTTCAGGCGCATGGGATCAGAAGTTTCGAGAACCGAATGTGTTCAGCCTTCCTCAGACTTCGCAAGCGCAGCGAAAGGCTGCAATGCAGGCTGCGACTGCAGCATCATAAAGGCTGGACGAAGGTCTGGTTAGGGCCGTCCCCAGCGGCAGCATTTCTGAACAGATCGGCGCCGCGTTGTCGCAAGTCGGTATTGAGTCCACTTTGACCGAGGCCCCAAGAGGTACAAATGGCCGCTTTAGTGGCCCAGTTGCTGGTTACATTTTCTGATCGGCGAACCTTACTGTTTCGATGAGACTACTGCTACTGACGTTAGGATTTTCCCAAACTACAATGTCAAACCATAAGCTCGCAGATTTGGGCTTGGTTGTAGAAGGCATATCAAACGAAATGTCCAAAGATTGCCCCGCTCCTAATCTATTCACAGAGTTTGGTTGGAATGAACAACGTTGAATGTGGATGGTAGCGTGCTGGTTGCATGCCTTAAGACCCGTCCAGTATTTACCACTCGAAAGGGGCAGGCCTTGGTCTGTAGACCCCTCCAATGACCTGCCTTTCTTTGCGAGCAGGATTTCGTGATCGGAAGTGTTGTAAATCCTGACACCTGCAACTATCGCGGCAGCCTTGTCATCGTATCTAAGCACACGCAGTTCGGCAGAATAATCTTTTCCAATAAAGACTTTGTCCGACTTTGTGTCGGATCTTCCATCCAAATCCTTTTGCGCGCCACTCGAACCAATCATAGATGCGATTTGTTTTAGATGATTTTTGACGAGCTCTTCAGCGACTTCCTCAGGACTTGTCCTGGGGATTGCTGCTACTCTAGCCATATCTTTCTTTAGCTCATCAATTGTCTGATCTCGTTGAGCAATACTTTCTTTATATTCTGCTTTTAAGCGCTCCAAGTTGGTTCGAAAATCTTCAAGATCACTCTCAAAATTGACAATTTCTCCTGTGTTTCCCGTTTCGCCTTGTATGCCTTCTGGACCACGTGGGCCTTCTGGTCCGACGATTTCATCATGATAATTCTCTAAGAGCGTTCGGGCAACTTGTTCGGAGCTTGGGCTCTCGGCGTCCTTGCCTGCTGGCCCCCGCAGGCTGTCCGCATGGTTTCGCGCCAATTCATTGGCAAGCTCACGGTAATCAATGCTAACAACTCTAGATTCTACCACAGAAATTCTGTCGCTAAGATCATCAAACGCTAACCATGCTGTGCCGCCAGCAGCAGCAATACCAACAATGAACGATATTACTTGTCCCAAGTTAATCTTTGGTTCGAAATGCAATCATAGTCCTTTCCCAAATCTGCTACTTCAATCCATTTATGGATTTTCTCATTGCCTTAGAGCAGTAAGCCGTAGGTCATTAAGAACAGTCAAGTGGACAACTTCCTCAGCGAAAGAGAGACGTTCGGAATTCCTCCGTCAAACACCAGCTGAGAAGTTCGCAGAATGTGTTGCGGCGATCAGTTGAAATCACCCCGCAAAGCCGACAATGACAGCTCTGAGCCCAGAGCGGACAACGTCAAAGCCATCGTCCGTTAGCCCATAAAACAGATGCTGGCTCATTGTGCCCGCTTCAAACCCGATCCGAACGATCGGGTGCGGGAAGCTTGCCAAACATTCGGTGATCTCGCCAACATCGCATGCCAGTTCAAGTTCCAAGGCAACGCCACCTCTAGCATCCACAATGCACAACGCGCATGATCGCAGCGACACATCCAGTCCGGCAAAATATTCCATCGTCCTTCTCCCTTGCTCACAGATATCCTGTGATCTTAACGGGAGCTCGACCTTAGATCAGGGTCAGCCCAATTACGCATGCTTTGGGCCGTCTGGAATTAAATCTAACTCTGTATTCGGTGACTTCGTTTCGAATGGCTGCTATCTGATATTCAGCTAATTTGCATGCGTTTTACTAAGTGGAGATAGATCTCGTGGCGTCAAAGAGGGTCCTGATCCAGAAACTCCTCAAAGGCATCGAAACTGGGGATGCAGCCGCCGCAGATGTCGTTAACGAGGCAAAATATGTCCAACACAATCCCCAAACTCACGAAGGTAGCGAGGGGCTCGCGACGCTGTTCGCCCGATTATCGAAGACCAACCCGCGTGTCACTTTCGTTAGAGTCTTCGAGGATGGCAATTTCGCCATTGCTCATAACGAATATGACTTCTCAAGCCTGCGGGTGGCGTTCGAGGTCTTCCGGTTTGAAGACGGTAAAGCTGTTGAGCATTGGGACAACATTCAGCCCATGATGGGCCCCAACCCTTCAGGTCGAGGCATGCTGGATGGTGCGACGGAGATCACCGATTTGGATAAGACCGCCGCTAATCGGGAATTGGTGCGCGACTTCGCGGAACGGGTTCTGGTTGAGCGGCAACTTAGACTTCTTGATACCTATGTCGACGAGGGTTTGGTGCAGCACAGTCCTGATCTTGCCGATGGTGTCGCTGCATACCGCTCATACCTCGAAGCCTCCGAAAACCGCGCGTTTCGTATCCAATACCACAAGGTTCACCGGGTACTCGCTGAGGGGAATTTCGTGCTAGGTATGAGTGAAGGGTACAGGGGCGGCATCCATTCCAGTTTCTATGATCTCTTCCGTGTCGCCGATAACAAGATTGTTGAGCATTGGGATACGATTGAAGCCATCGCGCCACGCAGCGGATGGAAGAACGAAAACGGGAAGTTCTAAGAGTGAGATGGCGCTCACTGAATTTCGAACACACGCCTACGATCAAAGCTCAAGCTACAAAATTGACGAAATTCCGCTTTGGGGAACATTGGGGGCCGTTTTCGATTGACCTCCAACGTCCGCTAAGGGCCGAATACACCAAAACTGAGTGCATTAGCTTCATGTAATTGCACTGACATACTTGACCTTAGAAAAGCTATGAAATAGGTCATGGTTCGGTTGCGCGGGCGTTGTGTAGTGGTAAGACCTTAGCCTTCCAAGCTAATGACGCGGGTTCGATTCCCGCCGCCCGCTCCAATGAAAAACTCACCGAGTTTTGCCCAATAATGCACCTCTTTCATTAGCATCTAACTCGCTGAGAGTTGGTGCGCGCCCGGTTTCTCCCGGCCTTCCGTCCTAGTTTGCAGCCGCTTAGGACGTCCGCGGCGATCTGGCTCTTGACCCCTTTGCGTGAGCCGGCCAAACACAGTCGAACATTAAGGGAATGCAGACATGGTGCGCAGAGCGTCAGAAGGGGCAGAATTGCTCGACCGCGAAAAATCGAAACGCGTGGGCGCGTTGTCACAGCTCTGGCCCTATCTTATCCCTTATAAATTTTTGGTTGCCGGCGCATTTTTGGCACTTGTCCTGACTGCAAGCGTCTCGCTCATACTGCCAATGGCGGTACGACGGGTAGTGGATAACTTTAGTGCTACAGACGGCGCTATCCTGGATCTATATTTTACGGCTGCACTTGGGATTGCTGCCCTTCTAGCGATTGGTACTGGGTTACGCTATGCGCTTGTCACCCGGTTGGGTGAACGCGTCGTCGCCGATATTCGCAAGGCGGTTTTTGGCCGTGTCATTAGCCTGAGCCCCGCATTTTTCGAACGCCTGATGACTGGGGAAGTCCTGAGCCGCATCACCACCGATACCACGCTCATTCTCAGTGTCATCGGCTCTTCGGTATCGATCGCGCTTAGGAATTTTCTGATCTTTTTGGGCGGACTTGTGCTGATGCTTTTCACCTCAGCGAAACTTACTGCCATGGTGCTGTTGATTGTGCCACTGATCATCGTACCTATCCTGACATTAGGACGCCGTTTGCGCGTCCTAAGCCGGGAAAACCAGGACTGGATCGCAGCCAGTTCGGGCAATGCATCAGAGGCGCTTTTGAGCGTCCAGACAGTTCAGGCTTTCACCCATGAAGATGCCAGCCGAAAAACTTTCGGTGATGTGACCGAGCAAAGCTATATCGCCGCTCGAAAACGCATCACAACCCGCGCGCTGATGACGGTGATCGTGATTTTTCTGATCTTTACCGGCGTTGTCTGCGTGTTGTGGATAGGCGCTCGCGATGTCCGCACCGGCGGGATGAGCGCGGGCACTTTGGTGCAATTCGTGATCTATTCAATCATGGTTGCAGGTTCTGTCGCTGCTTTGTCGGAAATCTGGGGAGAATTGCAGCGCGCGGCTGGCGCCACCGAACGTCTGGTCGAATTGCTGCACGCCACTGATCAGGTTACGGACCCGGCCAAACCCACCGCCCTGCCCCGCCCAGTCAAGGGAGAGATCAGCTTTGAAGGGGTGAATTTCGCCTACCCGTCGCGCCCCAGTCTGCCGGCGCTGGATGACCTGAACCTGACAATCCAGCCGGGCGAAACCGTGGCACTGGTTGGCCCGTCCGGGGCTGGCAAGACGACCATCGTGCAGATGATCCAGCGATTTTATGACCCGGACACCGGTCAGGTCACTTTGGACGGCATTCCGCTATCCACTATGGCACGCGCCGATTTCCGCCAGGAAATGGCACTGGTGCCGCAGGACCCGGTGATCTTTGCCGCCTCGGCCCGGGACAATATCAGGTTCGGCCGCTTGGATGCGACCGATACCGAGGTCGAAGAAGCCGCGCGCGCCGCTGCTGCACATGATTTCATTTCCGCCTTGCCCGATGGTTATGACAGCTATTTGGGTGAACGTGGCGTGATGGTCTCGGGTGGGCAGAAACAACGTATCGCTATCGCTAGGGCGATCCTGCGTGACGCGCCAGTGCTGCTTTTGGACGAAGCCACTTCGGCGCTTGATGCAGAAAGCGAACGCGCTGTGCAAAAGGCGGTTGAAGCGATGGCGCGAACCCGTACCACGATTATCGTGGCGCATCGTCTGGCAACGGTGAAAAAGGCGGACCGGATCATTGTTATGGATCAGGGCCGCATCGTGGCGGAGGGGTCACATGACAGCTTGGTTGCACAAGACGGACTCTATGCCCGCCTTGCCCGGCTGCAATTCACTGACGGGGACGCAGCCTGATCGAATGCACCCGAGGTGTGAACGCCTAAAGCCGAAATTCCATATTTTACGGGTGAACAGAGGCTCGAGCTTCAAAAGCGTCGCTCTAATCTATAGCAACCACCATAAAACACCTGTGCCCTGGGTTGTTTGAATCTCTAAACAGCGTATTACGTCGATCGCCCTCGATGGCCAAAACTATAAGTAGAACTGTCTGATTGTAGGATGGACTGACGTTAATTCTTGCTATCGAGGAACTTCTTCCTGCAGCATCTCAGATGCACCTATCTAGGTTTTTCCAGACTATCTATTTAGATTCGACTTAGTGGAACCGGCCATCAATGCGAGCGATGTTTACGGCAATCGACACGGCTAACCACACTCTGACTTAAGTGCGAGGCCACCAAGCGCATTTGCCGCTATTCGGGACGCTGTGATTGCGGAAGTGCCGTCTATGTCTCTTTCTGGAACAAATTCAATCATGTCAAAAGCGACGACGTTGGACTTCTTGATGACAGCATCAATCAGATCGATCGTTTGGAAATAGGAAAGCCCTCCGGGAGTCGGAGCCATTACCGCTGGCATGATACCTGAGTCGAGCGCGTCACAATCCAAGGTGATCATGCAATTCGCACCCGGTTTCAGATGCTTTAATACTGCCTCTACCCCATCGCGATGAAACGTCCGTGCGGTGACAATCTGAGCACCCCAATCCTGCGCAAGCTCCACTTCTGCTCGACGGGCCGAACCCAATCCGCGGATTCCAACCTGAATGATGCTTTCGACATGGTCCATTTCCGACGCGCGCCGCATCGTACTGGAAAACCCCATCGGTTCGCCGCGACGCTGGTCTCGCCAATCAATATGCGCATCAATCTGTATTATTGTCAGCGGACCAAAGGTATCTAGCGCCTCAACGAATGCGATTGGGGTTGAATCGTCTCCACCAAGCATGACGGGTATCGCGCCACCTGCAACAATTTCACGCGTGGCCGAGCGGATCTGATGCCGGTTGCCCTGCCCGTCCCGGGATGAGGTCTTCAGATTACCTACATCGGCAACGGTGAAACTCCCATCGCCCAGCAACGGGCCATCCAGATCGAAATCCCAATGGTCCAGCCATCTGGCATCCTCTTCAAGCGCACGCCGCAGCGTGTCCGGCGCACTGGCATAGGGTTCATTGTCAATATCAGGGTACGGCGTACCATGCGGCGCACCAAACACCACCAGATCCGCATCAGCAGGGTCAGCGTCTTTATCCGCCCCGATGAACTGTACCGCAACGGGGTCAAACATCGATTGCATCAAGGTATCGCTTCCATTCGCGTTAGTTCTGAACAAACATGATCGGTCTGCGCGCTCGCAAAATCAAGTTCCCTATTTTCTCCGTCTCAAGCACAAGTCGTCTACTCTCAGTAACGGCCCGATTCCGTCGCCGAAACCTGCGATCACCAACCCTTCATCATCTCAGTTAACACGCTAAAAAAAACCACATACGAATTTCCAAATCCTCGGAAACACAGGTGGCGGCAATGAATTGCTATTGCCGCACAGCTCTCTTCAAATCACAAAACCCAAAGATTTAAATGAAATTTGAAATCTATTTTTTTCCGTGGCTATCAGTGATTTTACGCTTTCTGTGGCATCACCATGTCTTGGTTTCCGCGTTGATTTGGATGTGTTTATGTATCGCGTATTTGCCTGTATCACCCAAGAGCATCACTACGGGATGCTTGTTTTAGCAGTCATCGTATGTGTTGTGGGGTCCTGCCTTTCAATTCTCCTCTCCCGGCGCATGATACACGCTTCCGACCGACGCAAACTACTTCAGTTGTCATTGACGAGTATCATTGGTGGCGCAACAATCTGGTCAACGCATTTCATCGCAATGCTAGCCTATGATCCGGGCTTTGATCACGGGTACGAGGTTGTTTTCACGTCGATTTCATTGGCCGTTGCGATCTTAGGCCTGTTAATTTCAAATGCGATTTTGGCCATTGGTAAGCGTGGACCCTATCATTTGATTGGTGGTGCTTTCTTCGGGCTTTCTGTTTCCGCGATGCATTACTTGGGTATGTCAGCCTATCTCCTCCCCGGGGAGATTATATGGGAATTGGACAGACAACTGATATCTGTGGGTCTGGGTGCCTTCCTCGGCGCCATCTCGTATCATCGCATCGCGCGACCTTATACCCGTTATTGCTGGTTAGGAGGGACCGTTTTGATGGTCGCCGCCATTTGTGTTATGCATTTCACCGGAATGTCGGCATTCACGGTCTTGCTGGACTCAGCTTATCAAGTACCGCCCATGGCCATTTCCGATGAAAATCTCGCAATGCTGATCATGGCCGTAACTGGCGTTATTTTCATTATCGGGTTCGCTTCGTTCAGCATCGAAATCAATATCGAACATGAGACACGAGGCCAATTGAAACACGCAGCGCTGCACGATCCCTTGACCGGATTACCCAACCGGATGCAACTCACACAAAAAATGGCCGCAATCGCGAAACGCCTGGAAGAGGCGGAAACGGAAAAAGTCGCGGTACTTACCATTGACCTGAACCTCTTCAAGCAAGTCAATGACCTTCATGGGCACGCGGTCGGCGATACGGTACTTACGACCATTGCTGCCCGTCTGTCGCAAAATCTGGAAGCAGATGAATTTATTGCACGCACAGGCGGCGATGAATTCGTTGCATTGAAACGAGATTTTCGTCGGGTGGATCAGGTCAATGCTTTCGCAGAAAGACTACATGCCCTTATTGTCGAACCAATCGATACTGCAACGATTTCGGTAACCGTCGGTGCGTCAATAGGGATCGCCACCAGTATTGGCGAGGGTCGCGAATTGGATAAGCTGCTGCATAAATCAGACCTCGCAATGTATCGTGCCAAATCAGAACCGGAATGCCACATTTGCCTGTTCACTGCCGAGATCGACCAGCAAAGTCATGATCGTTTGGTACTGATTAATGATCTGCGAAATGCGTTAGAAAACGATCAGTTTGAATTGGTCTACCAGTTACAAAACAATCTCAACTCTTTGGAACCGACGGGTTTTGAGGTGCTTTTGCGATGGAACCATCCAGACCGTGGGCGTATTCCGCCTGACGAATTCATACCGATTGCCGAAGAAACCGGTTTGATCCGCGATATAGGGCTTTGGGTCCTGCGCACAGCCTGCCAAGAAGCTTCGGATTGGGCAGATTCATATAATGTCGCGGTGAATGTCGCCCCGCAACAACTTGTCCAACCTTCCTTCGTTGAACATGTTGCCGATATCCTTATGGAAAGCAGATTGCCCCCCGAACGTCTTGAACTCGAAATCACTGAAGCAAGTATTATTGACGATCAGGCGCATACTCTTAAGGTCATGCACCGTTTGAAGGGTATGGGCATTCGCATTGCCATGGATGATTTTGGCACCGGATATTCGTCCTTAGCAACTTTGCAGGCTTTTCCTTTTGACAAAATCAAGATCGACAGAAGCTTCGTTCGGGACGTGCACCACAACGATCAACGCGCCGCGATCGTGCGGTCAACTTTGCTTTTGGGTGCAGCGTTGGAGATTCCGGTGCTGGCCGAAGGTGTCGAATTACAAGACGAGCTTGACTTTCTCAGATCAGAAAAATGCAATGCTGTGCAGGGGTTCTATTTCGGGCAACCTCTAAGCCGGGACGAAATGCGAAAATTTGTTACCGCATCCAAGCAAAGCAAGGCGTCTTAATAGTCTGGCGTATATGCCAAATCTACACAGGATCTACGCTGCTAACGTGCGATTTCGCGACCTGCCTGTGATAATGTGCTTATCACACTAAACCCTGAACCGCCCTATCGGGCGGTCCAATATGAACGTTAGGGCATGGTCGGCCTGGGTTCCATTAGGATGATGGTTTCTGGGGCTGGAGGGCGGTAGCCCAGTGCACTTTGTGGTCTCTTGGTGTCGGTGGATTGATGACGCAAACTGCACTAAGCCCATGAAGTCCTCGCATCAACGTACCGCTGATGGCAGAACATTCGGCGCAAATTGCTGCGCCGAAGCTGGTATTCTCGATATTGGTTCTTCTATGTGTGCCTCCGTCACCCATCATTACTGCGCAGCCAGTTTTGAATTCGGAGTAGCAGGAAAAAGCATCGGGCATAGCTTTCTGTATTTCAGCGAACAATCCCGCAATGTCATCTTCTGTGAGGCTCATCTTTGATCTTTAGCTCTTCCAAACTGCAAAAAAGTCACAAGCCGCAAAACCAAGCGTGCCTATCAAACCGGCAGATCAGGAAGGTGCGTGGTTGCCGACAGTTCTCGGTCGCAATCGGACAGAAGGCTCGCTAAGCTTATACAAAGACACAGCAAAGCTTTGCATCATGATACTCAATTTCGGCTCTATCAATCTGGATCTTGTATACCGTGTCGCTCACTTGCCAAAGCCTGGTGAAACGCTGGCAAGCACATCGTTTGCGCGTTTCTTGGGCGGCAAGGGGATCAACCAATCCATTGCCGCAGCGCGGTCCGGCGGCGCCATCCGCCACATCGGATGTCTTGGCCCGGATGGCAAGTGGCTGGGTGAACAGATTGCTCATTTCGGCCTGTCCTTGGATGAAATTACCCAAGTAGATGTCCCAACAGGTCATGCGGTAATTTTCGTTGATGATACTGCAGAGAACCAGATCGTCCTGTTTGGTGGTTCTAATCTGGCATTCACCAAAAACCAGATTGAACAAGCATTAAACACCGCAAGAAGGGGCGATTGGGTATTGCTACAAAATGAGACAAACCTGGTCTCCTACATCGCGCAGGAAGCGAGAGCACGTGGTTTGAAAGTTGCATATTCCGCAGCTCCCTTTGATGCTAACGCCGTCCGCGACCTGCTTGACCAGATCAACCTTCTTGCGCTGAACGAAGGGGAGGCGGCAGCCATTGCCCAAAACATCGGCCATCATCCTGCAGAACTCAATATTGACCATGTGTTGATTACAAAAGGGGAGCGCGGCGCAGAGTTGCATTCCGGCGGAGAGATTTTGCATCAGGACAGTGTTAAGGTCGAAGCAATCGACACAACCGGTGCTGGTGATACTTTTCTGGGGGCATTCATGGCACGTTTTGTCGATGGCAAAGCCGATGAAGCGCTGGCTTTTGCAGCAGGTGCGGCGGCATTGCAAGTCACGAAACAAGGTGCCGCCGCAGCGATCCCTTGTGCCGAAGAAGTTGAGGCATTTTTGCGCAATGCTTAAGTTTCTATTTGTTAATAATACGAGCCTGGATGCTGTAATCGCTGTCTAGGACGTGGACAAGCGCATCGATGCTACAACCGACGAACAGCCCCATTTTAAGCTTGAACAGCTTGGTCTTGCGGTTATCGTTCTCGGGGCGTGCAGAACTAGCTCTTCGCGCTGATTACCCTTATTCGTGCTGGCAAGGTTGTAATGGGCACGAATACCAAGGCGACTATGGAACGTTTCTGCCAGTCACCGGAACCGGCACCACAGGAAAGGACCTCAGATATGGCCGAATTCGAAGTTCTTGCAGTCAGCCCAAAAGAGCCGGACGCAGCGGAACGTTTTGCTAAGTCGCTGCGCGAAACGGGTTTTGCCGTGATCAAGGACCATGACATCGACATGTCCGAAATCCAGGCAATGTACGATACCTGGTCGGGCTATTTTGCAAAAGATGATAAACTGGACGACGCCACACCGACAGGCGATCCGTCCGGATATTTTGGATACAAATCCGAAAACGCAAAGGGCCGCGCGCAAAAAGACCTGAAAGAATTTTACCACGTCTATCAGTCACGCGAAGTCCCGGCCGATTGCGAGGCCGTTACCCGAACGTTCCACGCCAGCCTCATTGGCCTGGGCGAAATGCTGTTGGGGTGGCTTGATCAGGTCTCGCCACCCGAGGTAACTGAAAAATTGTCGATGCCTTTCACCGGGATGGTTGAGGGATCACAGGATCACCTCCTGCGCGTCCTCCATTACCCCCCCCTTCCCGACGATGTAGAACCGGGAGAAGTGCGGGCAGCGGCTCATGGCGACATCAACCTTATCACCTTGCTGGTGACCGGGTCGGAACCCGGCCTACAAGCGCAAGACGTGAATGGCACTTGGCATGACATTCCCTGCGGGACCGGTTACATCAACGTTAATGCTGGTGACATGCTGGAACAGGCAAGCCGAAATTACTATCCGTCCACGGTGCACCGGGTGATCAATCCCCCAAAGCAAAAGAACCAATCCCGCTACTCCCTGCCCCTTTTCATGCACCCAAGACCAGACGTTCAACTGGCCAAGCAAACGGCGGGCGAGTTTCTTCAGGAACGTCTGAAGGAAATTGGGCAAGGCGGCTGAAACAAAAAAATCGGGCCATGCAGGACCCATCAATCAACAAGGAGTGTTAAAATGAGAAAACCCCTGACCGCCATTCTGGCCGCAACGATCGCAGCGGCTGCGAACATCGCGCTGGCCGCCGATTTCAAACCTGCCGTAATCTATGACATGGGCGGCAAATTCGACGAATCTTTCAATGAAGGTGTCTATAACGGCATCAAACGATTCACCGATGAAACCGGTGTTGAAGTAATGGAATTTGAAGTCACCAACGAAGCGCAGCGCCAGCAGGCGATGGAACGTATGGTACAACGCGGAGCAACGGTCGTGCTTGGGGTCGGGTTTGCTCAGGCGGATGCGATCAATGCAGTGGCCGGTGCGAATCCGGACGTCAATTTCTCGATCATTGATGTGAATTGGTTGGATCAACCCAACCTCCGTCAATATGCCTTCAAAGAGCAGGAAGGTTCGTATCTTGTAGGTATCGCAGCGGCGATGGCCTCGGAATCCGGCACTGTCGGCTTTGTCGGAGGAATGGACATACCTCTGATCCGTGCTTTCGCCTGCGGTTACAAACAAGGTGCTAAATCGGCCAGCGCCGACATAACAGTTCTCGAAAACATGACCGGCACAACGCCAGCGGCATGGAACGACCCCGCGAAAGGGGCAGAACTTACGCAAAGCCAGATCGACCGCGGTGCCGATGTTGTCTATCAGGCTGCGGGGGGTACAGGTGTTGGTGTCATCCAGGCTGCGGCAGATGCCGACAAACTGGCGATTGGTGTCGATTCCAACCAGAACCATATGGCGCCAGGCAATGTTCTGACATCAATGTTGAAACGTGTCGATGTGGCCGCTTATGAAACCATGAAAGACGCCATGTCCGGTGACTTCGAAACAGGCATCCGTAATTTGGGCATTGCAGAGGATGGTGTAAGTTGGTCGCTTGATGAACATAACGCCGCGCTGATCACCGATGAGATGAAAGCCGCACTGGAAATGGCCTCGGACAAGATCAAATCCGGCGAAATCGTGGTGCATGATTACCGCTCGGATAGCAGCTGCCCGACGGACTGATCGAGAAATGCCGTTTGAAGAAAAGATCGGGAGCGGCGCGTCCGCTCCTCTCGCGCTGGAATTGAGGGGGGTCAGTAAATCCTTTGGACTGATCCTTGCCAACCGCAACATCAATCTGGCGATCCGTCCCGGCACGATCCACGGGATTATCGGCGAAAACGGCGCCGGTAAATCGACCTTGATGAACATCGTTTATGGTATGCATACTCGCGATGAAGGCGAAATACTTGTAGCGGGCGCATCGGTTGACATGCGTTCCTCAGCAGATGCCATCAGTCACGGTATTGGCATGGTTCACCAGCATTTCATGCTTGTCCCGACCTTTACCGTGCTTGAAAACGTGATGCTGGGCACCGAGGGTGGCATGCTGTTGCGCGAAGGACGGCAAGCAGCGCGTGCACGGATCGTTGAGCTGTCTGAGCAATATAATCTGGTTATTAATCCCGACGCACTGGTGCGTGACCTCAATGTCGGACAACGCCAGCGGGTTGAAATCATCAAGGCACTCAAGGGCGGCGCCAATATCCTGATCCTGGATGAACCCACCGGCGTGCTGACACCGCAAGAAGCCGAACAGCTTTTTGAAATCCTCAAGGTGCTGCGTGATCAGGGTGTTTCAGTACTGTTGATCACACACAAACTGGCCGAGATCATGGATATCACCGATGCGGTCGACATCATGCGCCAGGGCGAAATCGTGGGCCATCGCAAGACGTCCGAAACCTCACCCGCGGAGTTGGCCGAGCTGATGGTCGGGCGCAAGGTATTGCTGGAGGTCGAACGCACCGCTACGTCGCCCAGTGAGGTGCGATTTTCCGCCACCAACCTCGGTTACACCAACTCTCTGGGCGTGGTTGAATTGCAAGACATTAACTTTGAGGTGCGCGCCGGTGAGATTCTCGGCGTGGCGGGTGTTTCGGGCAACGGGCAGACGCAATTGATGGAGGTTCTTGCCGGGATGCGCCACCTGACCGCCGGGTCGATCAACATTCTTGGCACCAACGTAACATCATCAACCGTCACCAACCCGCGCATCATTCGCGATCTTGGCCTGCGCCACATCCCCGAGGACCGCCATAAGCACGGTTTAATTTTACATTTTGAGGCCCGCGAGAACATGATTTTAGGGCTTCAGGATAGTGATCTGGCAGGATCCGGTTTCTTGATGGATCAGGCTGCTATCGAAACCAATTGTCGCGAAAAGATGCAGGATTACGATGTGCGCCCCTCTGAGCCGAGCCATTTCGCCAAGAACTTTTCTGGCGGGAATCAGCAAAAGATCGTCATCGCGCGCGAATTCTCAGCCAACCCGGTGGTCTTGCTGGTGGGGCAACCAACTCGTGGCGTTGATGTAGGTGCCATTGAATTCATTCACAAACAGCTTCTGGAACTCAAGGACGCGGGCTGCGCAATCCTTCTCGTCAGCGTTGAGTTGGACGAGATCATGTCACTCTCAGACCGGATCATGGTGCTGTGCGACGGCAAGAATGTGGGCATACTTCCCCGAGAAGAGGTTGACAGGCAGACGCTGGGATTGATGATGGCCGGGCAAAAGCGTGAAGAGGCGCTCGCATGAGCAAATCTGCACCTCCCCTGCCGCGGTGGGCCGATCTTTTCCTACTGCCACTCATAAACCTTTCAGCAGCCCTATTCATATGCGGTCTGGTCGTGCTGGCCATCGGCGAAAACCCGATTGAGGCATTGGGGGTAATGCTAAAAGGTGCGTTTGTTTACTCCGGGGGCCTCGGATATACGCTCTACTATACGACGAATTTTATCTTTACGGGCCTTGCGGTTGCGACCGCCTTTCATGCCATGCTGTTTAACATCGGTGGCGAGGGTCAAGCCTATCTTGGTGGTCTGGGTGCCGCGCTCGTTGCCTTCGCCGCAGGCTCCCTGCCCGGCATCATTGCGCTGCCCCTCGCCATTGCGGGCGCTGCGGTTGCAGGCGCGTGCTGGGGCGTCATTCCGGGGTATCTACAGGCCAAGCGCGGCAGCCATATCGTAATCACCACCATCATGTTCAATTTCATTGCTGCGTCTATTATGGTTTGGCTGCTGGCCGGTCCAATGCTGGAACCTAACCAGCAATCGCCCCAATCCGCACCCCTGCCAGGATCTAGCCATCTGCCCAAGATACACGAGATACTTGACCTACTGGGCATACAGATTACCAGCAGCCCGCTCAATGCTTCCTTCCTGTTGGCGATTGTCGCTTTGTGTGTGTTCTGGGTACTGATCTGGCGTACCAGGCTTGGATATGCCATCCGAGCCGTGGGACAAAATCCCGAAGCCGCTCATTATGCCGGGATAAATGTACCCCGGACAATCATCATCGCTATGGCGATTGCCGGCGGCTTCGCTGGATTGCTGGCCACGAACGAGATTTTGGGGATCAGCCACCGGGTAATTCTTAATTATACTGCGGGATATGGATTTACCGGCATTGCCGTCGCCCTGATGGGTCGCAACCATCCCATTGGCATCTTCCTGGCCGCACTGCTTTTCGGTGCACTCTATCAAGGCGGGGCAGAGCTTGATTTCGAGTTTCAGTCAATTACTCGCGAAATGGTACTGTTGATCCAGGGCATGATCATCCTCTTTTCCGGGGCATTGGCCTATATGTTCAATCCACCTCTGGCCAGGTTCATCGCACGGTTCACCGCACCAAAGGAGGTCGCTCGTGGCTGATTTCCTGTACCAGCTTCTGTTGACCTTTGATGCAACGCTTCGCATCGCAACACCCCTTATCCTTTGCGCGATGGCAGGTATCTTTGCTGAACGCTCCGGTGTCATAGACATCTCACTTGAAGGCAAACTGCTTTCCGGTGCGTTTGTTGCTGCCGCTGTCGCCGCCCTCAGCGGGTCGGTTTTGCTGGGATTGATTTGCGCCATACTTGCAAGTGTTACCATGTCGCTGATCCACGGTTTTGCGTGTATCACCCATAAGGGAAATCAGGTGATTTCCGGCGTCGCAATCAACATTCTTGCATCAGGACTGACCGTCGTGATCGGCATCGCGCTTTTTCGACGTGGCGGACAAACACCGACATTGCCTCGAGACGCACGCTTCAAGCCGATCGAGTGGTTCGGGGTGGAGAGTTTTGACACAGTTCCAATTATAGGCGCAATCTATCGGCAACTGGTATCCGGCCATAACATCCTGGTCTACATCGCACTTCTGGCTGTACCTCTGACAGCGTTCATCATCTTTCGAACGCGCTTCGGCTTGCGACTACGCGCAGTCGGCGAGGTGCCGGAAGCGGTCGATAGTGCCGGGCTTTCCGTCACATGGCTTCGCTACCGGGCATTGATCGTCGGTGGCGTTTTCTGCGGCATTGCAGGGGCTTATCTTTCCGTAGCGCAAGGAGGTAACTTTGTTCGTGAAATGTCTGCGGGCAAAGGATATATCGCTCTCGCAGCGGTAATCTTTGGCAATTGGAAACCATTTGCAGCTTTCCTTGCCTGCCTGATGTTCGGATTTCTCGAAGCGGCGACATCGCGTTTGCAAGGTGTTGATTTGCCTTTGATTGGCGAGGTCCCGACTCAGCTTATGTTGGCACTTCCCTATGTGCTCACCGTTCTTCTACTGGCCGGATTCATCGGCAAACCCAGCCCTCCGGCGGCCATAGGTCAACCCTATCATAAATAGTTATGCGTCCAACTTTCCTCAAATCGCCAATATTGTCTGAGGTCGAACGTTAAGTCGCCAGCCATACCAGACTAATTACAAGGCCTGTTCGTGCTTTGGATTCGCGCCAATCTCAACAAGAAATTGTATAACTTCTTCGATCCATGCTGAGCGCACAGAGATCGCAAGCTGTGACAACGGACGGTGACTGGGTGTCAAAATTGCATAATCGTACCGAATTTCTTCTTTTAGCGGCTTGAAGACAATATCATCTAATCCACTGTTCATGATGCTTTCGGTCACCACCGTCAGCGGGTCAACGATGGCAACACAATGCCCGGACCGCACGAATTGCAGCAATGGCAAGAAGGTCTGGCTTTCAATAAACTTGCGATAGCTGGCTCCAGATTTTTCAAAAGCCGCCAGTGTCTTTCGGTGATGCGCGTGATTGGACTGCAAAACGCCGATCGGCTCTCGATCAAGTTCTTTGATCCCGATGATATCAGCCTTTGCCAAACGATGCCCCCGCGGGACGACACAAAAGCATTCACCGCTAATGGCATCAATCGTGAATTGCGCGCTTTCATGTGTTTTGATCGGTGCATCCCCAAATCCAAAGTCAATGCTTTGGGAACTGACCAGTTCGAGTATCTGAAGCGAGCTACGTGCCGAAATCGCAAGTTCCACATCTGAATTTGGCTCGATCGCCTGGCCAATGAAGCGCGAGAACAAGAAAATACCGCCCGGCATCGCAGACACGTTCAAAGTTCCCGACTGGCCTTCGGCAAGGCTTTTCATAGTACGGGAAACCGTCGACAGACGTCCCAGTATTTCCTCGACTTCAAGCAGCAGGTACTGCGCCTCGGGGACTGGAACAAGTTGGCGCCCCTTGCGTTCAAATAGTTTCAAACCCAGCGTTTCTTCCAAAGAACGGATAGCAAGGCTTACAGCTGGTTGCGTCCTGCCAAGTTTTTGTGCCGCCGCAGAAAGTGATGTCGATGTCATGACCGCGCGGAAGGTTTTGATTTGAGTGAAATTCATGAAAATTCCATAAGGTTTTTTTATGTTTTTCTAAGATATTAAAATTTGTATTTATTTTAAAGGTCGTGCACCCTTGGGCGGTTGAAAGCGGGATGAAAAACCCGAACCACACCTAAGGGAGTTCTAGATGACCATAGTAACGAAACTTTCAGGGGCTATTCTGGCGACAGCGCTCGCCACCGGAACGGCCTACGCCCAGGACCCGACGTTTTTCCGAATTGGAACGGGTAGCGCGGGTGGCACGTATTTTCCCATCGGCGGCACAATCGCCAACGGAATTTCAGCTCCTCCGGGATCACGTCCCTGCGATGAAGGTGGGCAATGCGGCGTACCCGGGCTGATAGCCATCGCGCAATCAACCACCGCGTCCGTCTTCAACAACACAGCCGTACAAAACGGCGAGCTGGAGGCCGGCATGGCCGCTGCCGACGTAACCCGGTCGATGTATCTGGGTGAAGGCAAATTTGACGGCAAGCCACATGAAAAACTGCGGATCGTTGCCAATCTCTATCCCGAAGATTTGCACCTTGTGATGCCAAAAGGATCAAAGCTCGCGGGTCTTGGCGATCTTGAAGGCAAACGCGTTGGCATAGCCCAAGCGGGTTCGGGCACACAAGTGGCTGTCCTTCAGATGCTCGAAAAATGGGGGGTCACTCGGGATAACATGGACGAGGCCGAACTGAACAACAGCCAGTCGGCCGAGCGTTTGGCGGACGGTCAGCTTGATGCCTATTTCTACGCCGCAGGTTGGCCGGTCTCTGCCATGGTGCAATTGGCAACAACCAAAGGCATGGAACTTCATAGTTTCACCGATGAAGATCTGGCAAAAATCAACGAAGCGGTCCCGGCCTATATCCCCTCAAAAATCCCCGCTAACGTCTATGAGGGCATTGACTATGAGGTCAAAACCCCCGCCGTATCAGCCCTGTTGGTTGTGTCTTCCGATCTGAGCGATGAGCTTGTCCATGGCATCACGGAGGCGTTGTGGAACAAGAACACGCGTAACCTTCTTGATAATGGTCACGCCAAAGGAAAGCAGATCACGCCCGAAACGGCGTTGGACGGTATCGCAGCGCTTGGCGTACCTCTGCATCCAGGAGCTGAGAAGTTCTACAAAGAAGCGGGCCTTCTGAAGTAAAGCCACCAGTTTAGGTTTTACTTGCTACGGGCGGCGGGCAACTCCCGCTCGCCGCCCGACCTTTATCCCATCGCATTTGAAACGAAAGGGCCGATCATGGCGACTGCAAATGAACATGAGGCTCAGGAGCTTTCAGCCGAAGAACTCGCTGAAATTGAAAAGAAATACGACGAGGGCGCTGCCACACGAAGTGTAAGCCCAGGGTTTGCGAAATTCCTTCGATATGTGGCGCTGACCTATGCGGTGTACCATTATTTGACGGCCGGGTTTGGCCTGCCCCCGGATTATTGGCACATGGGTTGGCACCTGTCCGGTTTGTTTGTCCTGACCTATGCATTATTTCCGCTGACTAAAACCAAAACCGCGTTTGACTTGAAGACCGGTGCGCTGCGATTGGGCGGTGTGCCATATCTCGATGTCATCCTTATGATTCTGGGCGTGGCCTCATCGCTTTATCTGGGTTTTGCCTGGCACGGCGTCCCTTTTCTTGGGGTCGAAGAACAAACGTTCCGAATGGGCAATCCCAACCGCTACGATCTTCTTTTTGGCTGTATCCTCATCGTACTTGTGCTGGATATTGCGCGGCGCACACTAGGGTGGATATTGCCGCTGATCATTTGCGTTTTCATGTCCTACGCCCTTTTCGGACCTTTTTTTCCTGGGCTACTCCAGCACCCCGGTGTTAAATTCAACACTTTCGTCTCGTCTATGTACTTCCCTCAGGAAGGCATCTTTGGCGTTACGCTCTGGGTCGTCTCAACCATCGTCTTTCATTTCGTGCTGTTCGGAGTAATCGCCCAACGCACAGGTTTGGGGCAACTTTTCATCGACAATGCCAGCATTCTGGCCGGTCGCTACACTGGTGGTCCCGCAAAGGTCTCTGTCGTGTCCTCAGCCTTCTTCGGCACGATCTCTGGCTCGTCCGTGGCGAACACCGTCTCGACCGGCGCGCTGACCATTCCCAACATGAAACGGCTGGGCTATCCGGGCCATTTCGCAGGTGGGGTCGAGGCCGCAGCCTCGGCAGGAGGTCAGATCACACCACCCATCATGGGCGCAGCTGCCTTCATCATGGCCGAATTCCTTGAAGTTCCCTACACCACCATCGTCATCGCCGCAATTTTCCCCGCGTTCCTGCACTATGTTGGCGTTTTCACCGTTGTGCATCTGATGGCACGCCGTTTGAATCTGCAAGGGCTATCCAAGGAAATGCTGCCTAAATTCGGCAAGGTCTGGCGCGAAGGCTGGGCTAATATCGTGCCTTTGATTGGCCTGCTGACGGTACTTTTTTCCGGCTACACACCATATATGTCAGCCTTTTGCGGCATATCTTTGTCGATTATAGCCGGCATGAGCCGGATAAAAAATCCGGTCACGTTGATCTACGCAGCCGCTTTCATTGCCTTTGTCATCTGGAAGTACTTGGGCAACGGGTTTGACCTGACAATGTCGAGCATCCTGATTGCAGGCGCAATCATCGCAACGCTGAATCCTCAAACGAGAGTGTCCTTCAAAGAAATGGCGGATACGTTTGAAACCGGCGTGAAATACGCGCTCGCCGTTGGCGCGGCATCGGCTGCCGTGGGCATCGTGATCGGCGTGATCAACACGACCGGTGTCGGTTTCCGCATCGGTTTCATGGTCACGCAAGCCGCTGCAAATCTTGGTGGAGATATTCACGGCCTCTTCAGCTTCGGCAGTTGGGAGCTTTTCTCGGTCGCTGATCTGACACTCTTTATCAGCCTCGTCTTCATTGCACTTGCCTGTATTCTCATGGGCGCAGGCGTGCCGACCACGGCGCTATATATTATGCTGGTGTCAGTGGCGCAGCCAGCCCTTGCCCAGTTGGGTATCCCGCCAATCGCGAGCCATATGTTCGTTCTCTATTACGGTGTCGTGGCCGAGATTACACCGCCAGTCTGCACCTCGGCCTATGCAGCGGCGGCGATCGCGGGCTCCAACCCGTTCCGCACCGGCATATCGGCCTTCACACTGGGGCTGGGTAAAGTCGTGGCACCGATGGCCTTTGTGTATGCCCCTGTCCTTCTCTTTGTCTCATCAACGGGGTTCGATCTGTGGGAGTTCACATATACGGCGGCAAGCTGCATTGCAGGTGTGATCGCACTGTCGGCAGCAGTGGTTGGCTATTGGCTGACACCAATGGGAACGTTCTTCCGGATCCTCATGGCCTTCGCCGGGTTGATTTTCATAGCGCCTTCGCTTCAGGCGGATCTGGTGGCTTTGATAATTGCAGCCCCCGCCGTGATATCGCAGGTGATTGCACGCCGAAGCCACTCCGCAACGACCTGACGCATGACAGATGACGTCACAATATTGGGCGCAGGTATCGTTGGCATATGCTGCGCCCTTTCTTTGGCTGAACGCGGTGCAAAGGTACGTCTGATCGACAAAGGTGACCCGGGTCAGGAAACTTCCTTTGGCAACGCTGGTGTGATCTCGCCTTGGTCGATCATTCCGCAATCCATGCCAGGACTGTGGAAACAGATACCCAAGCTGATGTTTGGGCACTTCCGGCCCCTCAGCGTCCGCCCGACCTTTTGGCCCCGGATGGTGCCTTGGGGTCTACGGTTTCTGGGCAATGGAACCGAGCGCAAGGTACGCGACATCTCCGATGCCATGGATATTCTCTGCGGCCCGTCAGTCGACCTCTACCGCCGACATCTTGAAGGGACCGGGCACGAGGATCTGGTACGTGACAGCCTTTATGTGCATGCTTTTCGCGATGGCAGCCGGGCATCGCTGCAATCGCTTGACTATCGCATCCGGCAGGAAAAAGGAGCGCCACTTGAGCTTGTGGGCGCTGACGAATTGCGCAGGGTTGAACCCGCCCTTTCGCACGATTTCAATGCTGCTGTACTTATTCATGGTCAAGCACGGGCATTGTCACCTGGTCGAATAGCCGCGGTTCTTGCGTCAAAGGCAAAAAGCCTGGGCGTGGAAATTCTCAACACCCAAGTAATTGACCTGACGCCTGCGGACGGTGCCTGGAAAATCCAATGTGAGTCCGGCCCTCTAACGGCAAGCCAAGTGGTTGTCGCGATGGGGGCCTGGTCGATGCAGTTTTTGCGCCCTTTGGGGATCAACCTTCCCTTGGTAGCTGAACGCGGCTATCACGTTGAATTCACTGAGCCGGGTGTCATGCTTAACAATTCCATCACCGATACTGATGCCAAATTCGTTGCAAGCAGCATGGAAGGTGGTTTGCGTGTGGCCGGTCAGGCGGAATTTGGCGACGTTGACGCCCCGCCGAACCAGCACAAAAGCAAACAACTATTGTCGCAGGCCAAATCGGTCTTTCCGGATCTGAACGACAGCCAACCGAATTTCTGGATGGGTCGCCGCCCCTCTTTTCCTGATAACCTCCCAATTCTGGGAAAGTTAGGGAAATTCAATGGGCTATACGGGTGTTTCGGGCATTCGCATTACGGGTTGATGATGGCCCCCAAATCCGGCGAACTGTTAGCCGCTGAAATCTTGGGTCAAAAACCAAATCTCGATCTTACTGCGTTCTCGGCGTCCAGATTCAGCAGCTAGGATCAGACCAAGGCACCTGGCACCGACCGGCCACGCGCCCAATGCAAAAAGCCGCGCCCAATGGCACGGCTTTGCAACTGAAAAAGGCTGGCGACCTTACTTGATCTTGCCTTCTTTGTATTCGACATGCTTGCGCACAACCGGATCATACTTCCGTACAACCATCTTTTCGGTCATCGTGCGGGCGTTTTTCTTGGTCACGTAGAAGTGGCCAGTGCCTGCGGTCGAATTCAGGCGGATTTTGATTGTGGTCGGCTTCGCCATGATAGTGCTCCTGCGTCGGGCGCGTCACATGGCCCGTGAAAATCTTGAACCTGCCTTTTACCCGGCGCGCGGCGCGAGTCAACCAGCTTTCCTGTCCCGAGATGCGAAATGCTGTCACAGCAACGCACGGTAATTGCAATTGCATGACTAATCGCATCAACTCGGGCAGCAGAACGATAAAACCCGGGGAAACAGCATGATTGCCAGCTTGATGATGTATGCACGATCGGAATTGACTGATGCGCATGATCGCTATTGGCAACTGATCCGTAGGGCTCTTGCAGAACATGACATCGAAAGCCCGGAAACATTGGCGCAAAACGCCGACGAATTCGAGGTCTGGAAAGCCCCTAACCTGGTTCTCAGCCAGACTTGTGGGATGCCCTACCGTCTTTGGCTGCATGACAAGGTCACCCTTATCGGCACACCGGATTTCGGCGTCGATGGATGCCCACCGGGCTATTATCGTAGCGCATTGGTGGTCCGCGCAGATGATCCTCGTAAACGGGTCGAAGAATTCGAAAAATCGGTCTTTGCTTATAATCAATCCTTCTCGCAATCAGGCTACGCCGCGCCATACAACCACTTGGCCAGTAAAGGCATCTGGTTCGAGAACCAGTTGCAGACGGGCGGACACGTCCTCTCGGCCCGCGCCGTGGCGGATGGAAAAGCGGACATTGCAGCACTTGACGCCGTAAGTTGGAGGTTGATGCAAAGATACGAGGATTTCACCACAAAACTAAGTGTATTGGACTGGACCGAGCCGACCCCCGGCCTGCCCTATATCGCCGCAAAAGGCGTGGATAAACGCGCCATTTTCGACGCGGTGTCGGCAGCCATCGCCAAGCTTTCGCCTGAAGACAAAACCATTCTTGGCATACGCCGGCTGATCGACATTCCCAGCCAAGACTATCTGGACATACCCAACCCAGAAAATCAGGAAATATGCGCGGAGGGCCTATAAGCCGGATTCTGTCCCGGGGATTATCCCCTTGGATGACCATTCATCTTGATGCTCTGTTGCCAAAGCACCTCTAGCTGCCAACCCGGACCGCCGGGCCAAAGCTGCCTGCGGGCGGTTTCGGTTGCCCGACCTGGCCCCGCGTACGGTCCCTATTTGGCATTGCTCCCGGTGGGGCTTGCCGTGCCGCCGCTGTTGCCAGCCGCGCGGTGGGCTCTTACCCCACCGTTTCACCCTGACTTCTGCATGCAGAAGCGGTCTGTTTTCTGTGGCGCTTTCCCTCGGGTTACCCCGGCCGGGCGTTACCCGGCACCGTTGCCTTGTGGAGTCCGGACTTTCCTCGCGCCCGTTACCGGACCCGCGGCCATCCGGCCCTCCGCGCCCCGGTGGCTTAGGCGTTAAAGGCCTTGCGGTCAACGGGATAGCGGCTGGCAAGATCATGCATCAACACACGATCCACGTCATCCATCGGTCCCTGCGCCCAAGGTCGAAACCGCATTCTGAAAGCATTCAGCAAATTGTCGGCATCTGACGCCGGCGCGTATCCAAAAAATCGTGCATCCGTATCAAAATCGCCCACGCAACCATCCACCTGCGGCCAGACGCTCAACCCCTGACGCGCCAACCGCAACCAGTCAAAGCGTGGACCGGGATCAATTTTGCGGCCAAGGGCCATGTCGGAATGGCCGATGATACGCTCCGGCGTGATGTGCCACCGGGCCATGATGTCGCGCACCAACGCCTCCAAAGCGGCCATCTGGGGCTCAGGAAACGGATGGTCGCCGCAATTGGCCAGCTCGATACCAATGGACCGAGAGTTAACATCCCTGACGTCACCCCATTGCCCTGCACCTGCGTGCCAGGCGCGTTTATCCTCAGGCACCAGTTGCCAGATATAGCCATTTTCTCTGATCAGATAATGCGCCGAAACCTCGGCGGCAGGATCGCACAATCGCTCAAGCGCCGCCTGTGCGGTTTCCATAGCGGTGTAATGCAGCACGATCATATCAGGCCGGGCATTGTCACGCCGGGCCCCACAGTTGGGAGATCGTATAGATTCAGCCTCAGGTCCGGTAGAACCCACGCTTATCCGCCAACCGCCTTGCGGAATGGGCCGGGATCCCACGAGCAAGCATATCCATCCCCATCAGGATCCAGGCCCAGACGATCACGCTGTGGGCCACCTTTGGTCAGAAAATCACTTTGCGCCTTGTCGGCAGAGGTATATTTTGCACAATTTCTGTCTGCCTTGCCACTCAGGTTGACGCCAATCCTGCGATAGACCTGTGTGCCCATCGGATGTTTGGTGGCCAGGGCATAATCCACGATATTTGGCCCACCGTCACCCTTTCGCTTGGGCAGCGCCTCGGCTTCAATCACCTTATATTGCGCGCGGTTCTGAGCGATCTTTGCCGCATCGCTTTCTATCGAGCGTTGCGCACCCACCGCATCGAAATTGTTCTCTTCGGAAATGCCAGAACTGCCAATGACCGCCTGAGGCTGAGGGTTCGTCGACGTCGCATTCACAGCAGCCCTATCGGAATTGGCCTGACTTTGATTAAGCGCGGCCTGTGTATCAGCCACCAAGTCAGAGCCATCGCCAGAAGCTGTAGGCTGTCCAGAGCGCAATGGTTCTGATGACACCACATCAGGGGCCGGTAACGCATTACCGCTTAGCTGAGCATCGCGCGCACGCTGTTCCTGAGCATACGTATCATAGTTGCCAAATCCAACGCCCGACCCGCTGTCAGGCACAGGTGGGCTACAGGCGGACAGTGCCGCGGTAGCGACGGTAATCATCAAAAAACGCATCTGCTTATCCTGCCGTCTTTGTTTCGGCGCTATTTACCACCATTTTTCCGGCTTGGCTACAAAACCGGCAGCCCCCTCAAGGGCATAAGCACAATTCAGCAGATCACCCTCTTCCCAAGGGCGTCCGATCAATTGCAGCCCCAGCGGCAGACCACGTTTGTCCAGACCCGCAGGTACGCTGATGCCTGGCAGCCCCGCCAGATTGACCGTAACAGTGAAAACGTCATTCAGATACATCTGCACCGGATCGGCATCTGCCATCTCACCCAAACCGAATGCTGCACTCGGTGTTGCCGGAGTCAGAATTGCATCAACTCCCTCAGCAAAGACATCATCAAAGTCCTTTTTGATCAGCGCACGTACTTTGCGGGCACGATTGTAATAGGCATCGTAGAACCCGGCGCTCAGCACATAGGTGCCAATCATCACACGGCGCTGCACCTCGGGGCCAAATCCCTCAGCACGGGTCTTTTCGTACATCTCGGTGATACCGTCACCCTGCGCCAGCTTGGCACGGTGGCCATAGCGGACACCGTCATACCGCGCGAGATTCGAGGACGCTTCGGCTGGGGCAATAACGTAATACGCGGGCAGTGCGTATTTGGTATGTGGCAGGCTGATGTCGCGGATTTCGGCACCCGCGTTCTTCAGCATCGCTGTACCTTCAGACCAGAGCTTTTCGATCTCTTCGGGCATGCCATCCATGCGGTATTCTTTCGGGATACCGATCACCTTGCCTTTGACGTCGCCCGTCAGCATGGCTTCGAAATCCGGTACAGCCAACTCGGCGCTGGTCGAATCCTTGGGATCGTGCCCACACATGGCTTCCAGCATGATCGCCGCATCACGCACCGATTTTGTCATCGGACCCGCCTGATCTAGGCTTGATGCAAACGCGACAATTCCCCAGCGGGAACAACGCCCGTAAGTGGGTTTGATACCGGTAATGCCGACAAAGGCCGCTGGTTGGCGGATCGACCCACCAGTGTCTGTGCCAGTTGCACCCAGACACAGATCAGCCGCGACCGCGCTGGCGGATCCACCAGACGAGCCACCGGGCGTCAGCGCCGTATCCTCATTGCCGCGTCGCCAAGGGTTGACGACATTGCCGTAAACACTCGTCTCATTCGACGACCCCATAGCGAACTCATCCATGTTTAGCTTGCCCAGCATCACGCTGCCCGCATCAAACAGGTTCTGCGTCACAGTCGATTCGTACTCGGGCTTAAACCCGCGCAGAATGCCACTGGCGGCCTGGCTTGGTACACCTTTCGTGCAGAACAAATCCTTTATTCCCAGGGGTATACCGCACATCGACGGCGCATCACCCGTCTTGATCCGTACGTCCGCAGCGGCTGCCTGCTCCATAGCCAATTCGGGTGTGTGGTGCACAAAAGCGCCCAAAGCTTCTGCGTTTTCGACCTGCTCCAGGCAGGCAGTTGTTAATTCGACACTAGTGATTTCGCCACCGCGCAGCTTGTCACGCGCGTCTGCAATGGTCAGTTTGTTCAGCTCAGACATTATTCAACCACCTTCGGAACGGCAAAGAAACCTTCGCGCGCATCGGGCGCGTTCGACAGGACCTTCTCCTGCTGATCGCCATCATTCACCACATCCTCGCGTCGCTTCAACCGCATCGGCGTGACGCTGACCATCGGCTCAACACCGTCGACATCGACCTCGTTCAACTGCTCGATGAAACCCAGGATATTATTGAATTCCTGCGCAAGCGCGGGCAGTGCGTCCTCTTCCACACGGATGCGGGCCAGCTTGGCCACCTTTGCGGCAGTTTCGGTGTCGATCGACATGGGGCGTCTCCGGGTCAACTCTGTCGGATCAGCATTTACCGCCGCGCGTGCGCGCCCGCAAGCCACCTGCCCTGTTTTCGTCGGTCTTTCCCGTGTTAGGCTGGATCAAACAATATCGGAGGACATCATGAACATCACCTGGCTGGGACATGCATCATTCAAAATGGAAATCGGTGGAAAAGTTTTTTTGGTCGATCCGTGGTTGAACGGCAATCCGATGTTGCCCGAGGAGAGCCACGAAGCCGCCACCGCAGGCGTAACACATATCCTGCTGACACACGCCCATTTTGATCACATTGCCGACGTGCTGAACATTGCAAAATCAAATGGCGTACCAGTCGTGGGCCAGTACGACCTGATGTCTCACTGGGAACAAAGCCAAAAGATCGAAACCGTTGGTTTCAACAAGGGCGGCACCGTCGATCTAGGCGGCGTGAAGGTGACGATGGTGCACGCCACCCATTCTTCCAGCGTGGCCGGACCCGACGGCCCCAATGTACCCGGTACCGAATGCGGCTACATGATCGAGGCGGAGGGCCATACGATCTACCTTTCAGGCGATACCGATGTAATGGCCGACATGGGCGTCTTCAACGATCTGCATCACCCTGACATCGGCATTCTCTGCGCCGGCGGGCATTTCACGATGGACATGGGCCGCGCCGCTTATGCTGCGAAAAAATTCTTCAACTTCAAGATTGTCATTCCCTGCCACTACAAAACCTTCCCGATCCTCGAGCAATCGGCGCAGGCGCTTGCCGACGCGCTTCCGGATGTGAACGTAATCGAACCCGAGGTAATGCAGCCCATCACGATCTGACAGGATCAGGAATTCAACTCAGACCGGAACGCCAGCAGCGCCGCCGCCTCAGCCCGGTTGCGCAAACCCAGCTTGCGATAGGCGCTCTTGGCGTATTCCGAGACCGTGTTGACTGAGATCATGCACATGCGTGCGCATTCCTTGCGCGATAAGCCGCGCGCAATCAAAAACAGCACTTCACGCTCTCGCGGTGTCAGATCATCCAGGCTTCCTGCCCGTCCGGCGGGGGCCACCATTAACGGGCGAAACTTGTCCGCTTGTGGAAGAAATCCAACGTTGACCTCTTCGATACGCCGGTGTGCAACCAGACATAAAAGCCGAAGATGGTCGAGTTTGGGTAAGATGTGCTTTCGAAACATCTCGCGTTCCAGACCGGTACCAAGATTGAAACCCCCAAACCTTTCCGAACCTGTCAGTCGCACGGGAAAGGCTACACCGGATGTGAATCCGAATTCCTTGGCACGCAGAATGAAGGATTTCGCGTTTTCCGGTAAATATTCATGCTCCGACAAAAACTCCGCACCCGTCAAGGTTGGCTCGTAGCTGTCGCAACACCAGTGCAGGAACGGATCGTCTGCCGGCGGAGCATTTTCAAACAAACCCGGCATAGTCGTAAGTAAAAACGGTGCCTTGAATTGGGCATCAACTGTAATGTAAATCAGGTGGTCAATCCGGTGTGCCACCAGACCGTCGGTTAATGTTGCCCAAATCGAATCCACATCGAATTTTTCTTCAATGACACGGGCCAATTCCAGTAAATTCATTCCATCCCCCTATTAAGGGGGATAGCTCAAATTCTCCTTTAAAGCTAGTTTGTTAGGTCCGTTCGGCTTTTTTCTGAGGCTTCAGTTGTGTTCCGTGAGTGGTGCGCATCAATTTCAGCATGAACCTTATTCCAATGTTTCGGAATCAGGTCGAACGGAACTTTCCAAAAAACGCCTTTAGCATGATCTCGGACTCCGTCGCCGCGATCCCATCATAGACCTCGGGCGTATGATGGCATTGCGGATGCGAAAAAACCCGCGCGCCATGGGCCACACCGCCGGATTTAGGATCGCCAGCCCCGTAATAGATTCGCGCAATCCGCGCGTTCGAAATTGCCGCCGCACACATGGCGCAAGGCTCCAGCGTCACATAAAGATCATGATCAGGCAGTCGTTCACTTCCCGCACGGGCGCAGGCTTCGCGAATAACAAGAACTTCGGCATGGGCTGTCGGATCGGAAAATTCACGTGTACGGTTTCCGGCCTGGGCGACCACCTTGCCCCTATGATCGACCAGCACAGCCCCTACTGGCACTTCGCCTCTCTCCGCGGCGGCGCGCGCCTCGGTCAATGCCGTCTGCATGTAGCTCTTGAACGTCATACGCCCGTCTTTGCCCGCAGATCAGCGCTTTCGCAAGGCCTGCGAATGGTCTAATCGGGGGCCATGAACACCAAACCCCCAGCAGGCGACCGCATCGCCAAGGTTATCGCTCGCGCCGGAATTGCCAGCCGACGTGAGGCTGAACGCCTGATTGAGGCTGGCCGCGTCACAGTCAACGGCAAGGTGATCAACCGCGCGGCGTTGAATGTGACCCCAAAGGACAAGGTCACTGTTGATGGCCGCGAATTGGGTGAACCCGATCCGCCGCGCCTCTGGCTCTATCACAAACCCACAGGGCTGGTGACCACCACGCGCGATGAACAAGGCCGCACCACGATCTTTGATGAATTGCCCGAAGACCTTCCCCGGGTCATGAGTGTGGGTCGGCTAGACTTGAATTCCGAAGGGTTGTTGCTCCTGACCAATGATGGCGGCATCAAACGCAAACTCGAACTGCCCGCGACCGGCTGGGTTCGCAAATACCGTGTCCGCGTCAAGGGGCGTCCGACAGACGATACGTTTGGACCCCTGCGAAAGGGTCTGACCGTTGATGGCGAAAACTTTCAACCCATGACCGTAACGCTGGACCGCCAACAAGGTGCAAACGCCTGGGCCACGGTCGCCATTCGCGAGGGTAAGAACCGCGAAATCCGTCGCGCGATGGAGGCCGTGGGCCTCAGCGTCAATCGCCTGATACGTACCTCCTACGGTCCCTTTCAACTGGGTCAACTGAAACCGGGTGAGGTGCAGGAAATTCGCCCTCGCATTCTGCGCGATCAACTTGGCTTGGATACCGAGAGCCTGCAAAAGCCAAATCCGTCTCGTCCTATACCAAAACGCAAGCGACGACGCTGACGCGAACCTTCAATTCTTTGCAGTTTTTGGTCAAACCCTCCGCTTCCACACCAACGCCCCCTTTTCACCCGCCACCGTCAGGTTATATAGACACCTCACGAAAGCACCGTTTCAAAGCATCTTCGAAAGATATGATCCACTATCGCGTAGAAATGGCCGGCAACAGCGACGATGACCAGGACACCTCGGTCGTTGTTGAAACACGTCCCAAGACCAAGCGCCCACCGCTCTACAAGGTTTTGCTTTTGAACGACGATTACACACCGATGGAATTTGTCGTTGCTGTGCTGGAACGGTTCTTTGGCATGTCGCACGCACAGGCCTTCGACATCATGCTGACAGTACATCAAAAGGGCGTCGCGGTTGTGGGCGTCTTCAGCCACGAGATTGCGGAAACCAAGGTGGCACAGGTGATGGATTTCGCCCGCCAGCACCAGCACCCGCTGCAATGCACGATGGAAAAAGAATAACTTGTCCGGGTCGCGCCTGTCTCTCGCATTGGAAACCGCTGAGGTTGAATTGCCTGACATTGGACGGATTGCTGTTTTCGCTGCGCGCGCAGGGAAGAATGATCTGTCCCCGCTGCCGCCCGAACGTCTGCATGTCCTAACGGGTTTCAAACCCGATTTCGACCTCTTCGCGGGCCAGGGTCTTACATGTGCCACCGTCCCCGAAGGACGCTACAGTGCGGCGATTGTGTTCTTGCCGCGCGCAAAGCCGCTCGCACGCGCGTTGATCGCGGAGGCGTGTCAGGTCACCGATGGGCCGGTCATCATTGACGGCGCAAAGACGGACGGCGTCGAATCCATCCTGAAAGAAGTTCGCAAGCGCACGAAAGTTTCTGTGCCGCTGTCGAAATCTCATGGAAAGCTCTTTTGGTTCATCGCCAGTCCTGATTTCAACGACTGGGCCACGGGGTCCGCGCAAGAGATCGAAGGTGGATTTTCGACCCAGCCCGGTGTTTTTTCCGCCGATGGTATCGACCCCGGCTCCCGCTTGCTGGCAGATACGCTACCGGCCAAACTCGGGCGCCATGTGGCCGATCTGGGCGGCGGCTGGGGCTATCTGAGCGCCCGCATTCTAGAGCGCGAAACCATCGAACAACTGGACCTGGTTGAGGCCGATCATACGGCCATCACCTGCGCCCGGCAGAATGTCAGTGACCCACGTCTGCGCCTCTATTGGGATGACGCGACCCGCTGGCGCCCCGAATCCTTACTGGATTGCGTCGTGACAAACCCCCCGTTTCACACAGATCGGAATGCCGACCCCGCTCTGGGCCGCTCCTTCATCTCCGCTGCGGCTGCGATGCTGAAACCCTCCGGGCAGCTCTGGATGGTCGCCAACCGTCATCTGCCCTACGAAGCCGCACTTGCAGACGGGTTTGCCTCGGTGACCGAGGCCGCCGGCGATAACCGGTTCAAAATCCTGCATGCCACCCGCCCATCTCGCAAGGCGCGATAATTTCGCTTAGCCTGCATTTGGCAGAATCACCCTGAAAGGTTCGATCATGTCCTTCTCGATTTCCGGCAAGACCGCGATCGTCACCGGCGGCGCCAATGGCATTGGCCTCGCTGTTGGTCGCCATTTCGCTAATAAAGGCGCCAATGTCATGTTCGCAGACATGGACGAAAAGCACCTGAAAAAAGAAATTGGAAAAAACGAAGAAGGTAGCAATATCAGATATTTCGCCGGTGATCTTCGTGAAAAACTGACGCAAGCCAACCTGCTGTCCGCAACCATTGACGCCTTCGATCAGGTCGACATCCTGGTCAACGCCTCGCGTCAGGTGGTCACGTCCGACCCGCTGAACCCGGATGACGATGCTGTCGTGATGCTTCTCAATCAGAATCTGATTACGGCCCTGCGCCTCTCGCAACTGGTGGCCCGGCGCATGATCAAACAGGCCGATGGGAACACAGACAGCGGCGCAGGAACCATCATCAACCTGTCTTCCATCGCCGCGCGGCGCACCCATCCCGACCTTCTGGCCTTTTCGGTATCTTCCGCAGCACTGGATCAGATGACACGCAGCCTGGCCGTCGCCCTCGCCCCACATCACATCCGGGTAAATGCCGTGGCCTTCGGATCCGTGATGAGCGCATCTCTCAAGGATACGTTGCGTGAGCAGCGCGATTATCGGGACGATATCGAGGATCACACACCTCTTGGCCGCATTGCCTCACCCGCGGAACTGGCTGAAGCAGTGCAATACCTCGCCTGCGATGGATCCGGCTTCATGACCGGGCAGATTATGACAGTCGATGGCGGGCGCACGCTACTTGATCCCGTGGCTGCTCCGGCGCATTGATCAGGGGCAATTGATGGACACAACATTCACGACGGAAAAAAAACGCGCCGCCTCCTGGTTTCGGGAATTGCGGGACGAGATCGTTACCGCCTTCGATGCATTGGAAAACAGCCACACCACCGGCCCGCTTTCCGAGACCGCCCCCGGACGGTTCGAGATCAGTGAAACCAAGCGCGCCTCGGAAGACGGAAGCGATACGGGCGGCGGGTTGATGAGTGTGATGCGGGGCGGGCGGGTTTTCGAAAAGGTTGGCGTCAACGTCTCGGAAGTTTATGGCACACTTGGTGAAGCCGCACAGAAATCAATGGCTGCACGCGGTGTCCCGGGCATTGCAGATGATCCGCAATTCTGGGCATCGGGTATTTCGCTGGTGGCACATATGCAGAACCCGCATGCCCCTGCCGTCCACATGAACACACGCATGTTCTGGACGCCACAAGCCTGGTGGTTCGGTGGCGGGTCAGACTTGAACCCTTGCATCGAATATGAAGACGACACCCGCCATTTCCACGCCACACAACAGGCGCACCTGGATCCGCATGGTATGGAACATTACCCACGCCTAAAGGCCTGGGCGGACGAATATTTCTACATCCCGCACCGCCACCGGGCGCGCGGGGTCGGCGGGATTTTCATGGATGATCATAACAGTGGCGATTGGCAGGCGGATTTTGCCCTGACACAGGATATCGGTCGCGCCTTCCTACCCGCTTTCGTACCACTTGTAAAAAAACGCCGGACACAGAAATGGACCGTCGAAGACAAGAATGCGCAGCTCATTCACCGTGGGCTCTATGCCGAATACAATCTGGTTTATGATCGCGGTACGAAATTCGGCCTTGCCACCGGTCACGACGCCAACGCTGTCCTGATGAGCCTGCCACCACTAGCAAAATGGGTCTGATCAGCCAGATGTACGCGGCAATCCTGTGCCAATCATGGAATCGCGCGTAACGAGATCAGCCAAGGCAACCTCGGTCATCCCATCCGTACCAGCAGGTCTGGCGGGCAAAACGATATAGCGCATATCGGCGGTACTGTCATGCACCCGAACCTGCATACTATCAGGCAGATCGACCCCAAATTCGCGTAACACTGCCCGCGGTTCACGCACCGCCCGACTGCGGTATTCGCGCGTCTTATACCAATCCGGCGGCAACCCCAGCAGATTGCGTGGGTAGCAAGAACACAAGGTGCAAACGATCAGGTTATGAGTGTTTTCTGTGTTTTCCACGGCAATCAGGTTCAGCGGGCCGATATCAAATCCCATTTCGCGACTGGCGGCGCTGGCATCTGCCAGCAGGCGCACCTTGAACTCTGGATCAACCCAGGCCCGCGCAACCACGGCGGCACCGTTTGCCGGGCTGCGCGCATCCATGGCATCTATCTGCGCAGCGATTTCAGAAGGGGTTGTCACCCCTTTCTCGATCAGCAATTCGCGCACCGCGATTTCCATCTGCTGCCAATAGGTCAGCGGACCGTCATTATCTTGACGGTAAGGGTGGCCTGAAGGACTCAGGTGGTCGTGATGATCATGCGGCATTTGCGGTCACGCTTTCTCCAGCCAGTGTTCGTATATCTCGGCATCTACGGTATCTTTGGGCGCTTCCGCCACGTCGCCCCACAACTCTTCCATGGTGAAACGTACGCGCACCAATTGCTTTTGCTCGGCTTCGTGGCCATAGGCCAGTTGTTCCGGGTTTCCGAAGGCGCCCAGCCTGCGTTCGATCACGCCGGTCTTGCCGCGCAGATAGGCCGGCGCCCGCACATGACCCGGCGGCATCAGGGCTTTTACCCGCACCCGATCAGCCATCGTGCTGGGCCTCACCATAGCTTGCTCCTCGGGCGGCAACTTCGCCCATTTTCTGGGCCAGCTCTTCTAGAGAATAGGTGCCTGCCTCAAGCAGATTCTGGTTAACCGACGCAATCCAGCGTTCGTAGTAGCTGTGCTTTTCGAACGCATCTTCGCCCATGTCTTCCAGCGCGCGGCGCAGCCCGTCAACAGTGAAAAGGCCCTTGCCACCACATAGCACCATCAGCGCATCCACTCGCTTTTCCCAAAGGGCAAAGTCATGCCCGTCCAAGGGGATTTCTCCGGCAGTCTGACCGCCCATGTCATGCCAGCGGCGTCCATCAATATCACTCATGATCAGAAACCTAGGCTGCTGATGTCAGCCTGTCCACCACCTTGCGGATCAATTCTGAGATTACTTTTCGGTGACCATTTTTACGGGCACGAAGGTCTGATCCACCATACCAAATACAAGAATAGATGCTGGACCAATCATCTGCTGGCCAGTCGCATATGGTCGCATCAATCCTCGTCTTCAGCGGTATCTGGCAAAATCAACGTCACCTCACCGCTGGCTTCCAGCGTCCGGATCGCATTCACGACGCCGGTCATTGCTTCTTCGCCATCTTTCGGTTTGACCTTGCCCAGTTCTTCCATTTCCTCGCGTATCGCCTCAGCCATGCGTTTGGACATGTTTTCAAGCAGGAATTCCGCCGCTGCTGGCATCTCACCTTCGGATGCCGACGCCGAATTCAATGCCATGACCAGTACGGATTGATCCACTTCGCGGATAATTTTGGGCACATCAACCGGGTTCAGACGTTCGGGGATATTGGTGAAGGTGAAGATGGCCTTGCGTACAAGCTCAGCAAATTCCTCATCCGTTTCGTTCAATCCGACCAGCACATCGTCGCGGGTGGCCGCGGGTGAGTAATTCAGAATCTCTCCCACGCGTTCGACCGGTCCACTGTCAAACGCGGTTTCTGGCACATCGTGCAACTGCGCCGCCAGCGACAGACCGATCCTGTCTACCGCTTCAGGTGTCACCGCCCCGGTTTGTGAAACCGCGTAAGTGATGCGGCGCGCTTTGTCCCCGGGCAATTTCCCCAGCAGCTGCGCCGCCTGTGGCACATCCAGCTTCGAAAGAACGACCGCCGCGACCTCAATACTTTCCTGTTCGATGATCGGCACCAGATCTTCGATCTTGGCATGACGGATCTGTTCCCACGGATCGCCAAACTGGCGTACGCCAGCCTCTTTACGAAGACGTGCGGCGGTTTGCGGGCTGATCTTACCGTCAAGCGCACTCAGCGCGCCGGCAACACCACGGGGAAAGGTCAGCCCCATCGCCTCAAGCTCGGATGCGAATTCCGCGACCACGTCTGCAAGCGTTGAGCGATTGACATAGCGCATCGACCCCATCTGCGTGGTCAATGACGCCTGTAGCGGTTCAGGCAGATCGGTCAGCGGCACCTCGGCCCCTTCATTCAGCAAGAAACGTACCACGATGGCCGCTTTTTGCCGCTTGGTCAGGCTGACCGTGCCGGTTCCCGGTATCTGCGGTGGCGACAATCGGGCAAGCGGTGTCATATCGTTCATCCTGTCCCTCATTCCTGGGTTGGCCCCCAGAATAGGACAGGAAGGATGAAAATTTATCTAAGAACAAAGAGAAAACAGTCGGATCATATATCCGACCGTTTTCAATCAGGTTGTACCTGGATTAGCTGGTGACTTGAGGTACGCAGCTTTGGCTCTGGCTGTCCCAGACCGATCCTTCGGCGCAGGACATGACCTGCTTGCTGTGGCCTTTGCTGCAACCCGGTCCGGCCACGGCGGCCGAAGCAAATGTAACCACTACAGCGGCTATCGCGAATTTCAGTTTCATGCGCCCTCTCCTCTTGGACATGCAACATGCATATCACAAAAAGAGATATTTCGGGATCACAATTATCACAAAGCCGGTATCAGTATGAATAGGTCGCGCCAGTTGCAATCGCCTGATAGAGCGAGGCTTCGGCCCAACTGCCCTCACCACCGCTTGATCGTATCGCCAATAGCTGCTGACGCGCACCGATCAGATCGCCTTGTTCGACCAAGGCCTGTCCCATGTAGGAGCGCGCCAGGGCGTTGCCTGGATTCTGCGCGATGGCTTTGCGGTAGAAGGCCATCCCCTTGTCGACATTGCCCAGTTTGCGGTGGGTGAATCCCCAATAAGTCAGCACCCGGTCATCATTCTGGTCCGACATTGCGGCCAAAACGGTCTGCGCATGTCCAAGCTGACCCGCATAAGCGAATTCGCGCACCGCGCCGTAAAGCGTGTCGTCATCCAGAATAGAATTGCTGGCATGCACACAAGACCTGCTGCCCTTGTCCCAGATCTTACCGCTCTTGCATTTCTTGGTGGTCTCGGATGGTTTCGGGGCAGAAGACCCACCGCCCCCGGCGGCAAAAGCGAGGGCAGGAAGTACGAGGGCAATGGCAAGTGTAATACGAAACATAGTGGTTCCTTCGTCTTGTCGTTTCAAACTGTTCTAGTAGGAAAACGCATCAGGACGAGAATTATTCACCAAAAATTATTATTCCGTGTACTTACCCCTATTTTTCGCCAAATACCCGGGCGAAAATCGTGTCCACATGCTTGGTGTGATAGCCCAGATCGAATTTCTCTTCGATCTCCGCGGCGCTCAACGCAGCCAGCACATCCGCATCGCCCAGAAGCTCGGTCTTGAAATCCTTGCCCTCTTCCCAAACCTTCATCGCATTGCGCTGCACCAGCTTGTAACTGTCCTCGCGGCTGACACCGGCCTGGGTCAACGCCAGCAATACCCGCTGCGACATCACCAGACCGCGGAATTTGTTCATGTTCGCCAACATGTTATCTGGGTAGATCACCAGCTTGTCGACAACCATCGTCAGCCGCGCCAGCGCGAAATCCAGCGTGATCGTCGTATCCGGGCCGATGTTACGCTCGACAGAACTGTGCGAGATGTCACGCTCGTGCCATAGCGCTACATTCTCCATCGCCGGCACCACCGCCATGCGCACCAGCCGCGCCAGACCGGTCAGGTTTTCCGTCAGCACCGGGTTGCGCTTATGCGGCATCGCCGACGAACCCTTTTGGCCCTTGGAAAAAAATTCTTCAGCCTCCAAGACTTCGGTCCGCTGCATGTGACGAATTTCAGTAGCCACATTCTCGATGCTGCTGGCTACCACGCCGAGGGCCGCAAAAAAAGCCGCGTGACGATCGCGCGGGATGACCTGTGTGCTGATCGGCTCGGGCTCCAACCCCAGCTTGGCGCAAACATGTTCCTCGACGCGCGGATCAATATTGGCAAAGGTACCGACCGCGCCTGAAATCGCACCCGTGGCGATCTCATAGCGCGCCTTTTCCAGCCGGTTCAGGTTGCGGTCCATCTCGGCATAGAAGCGGGCAAATGTAAGCCCCATCGTGGTCGGCTCGGCATGGATGCCGTGACTGCGGCCGATCCGCACCGTATCCTTATGCTCGTAAGCGCGCCGCTTCAGCGCCGCCAGCAGACCCTTCATGTCTTCGATCAGAATATCCGCCGCGCGGGTCAGTTGCACGTTGAAACAGGTATCCAGTACGTCACTGCTGGTCATCCCCTGATGCACAAACCGCGCCTCATCGCTGCCCACATGCTCGGCCAGATGGGTCAGGAATGCGATCACGTCATGTTTGGTCACCGCCTCGATCTCGTCGATCCGGGCGACATCGAATTCCGCATCCTTGGCCTTCCACACCGCATCGGCGTTTTCGCGCGGGATCACACCCAGATCGGCCATCGCATCACAGGCATGCGCCTCGATCTCGTACCAGATGCGGAACTTGGTCTTAGGCGACCAGATGGCAACCATGTCGGGGCGGGAATAGCGGGGAATCATGTGGCGGTCCTTCGCGGATGCAGTATCGTTGCGCGCGGTTTAGACCGCCCGCGCGGCAGCGGCAAGACAGGAGCAGACAAGTGAGACGGAATGCCCATTTTCCAGAATCGGCAAAGTGTCCATGACCCGGGTTCTGGATGATTTCGAGGGGAAATGGCGGCTCAAGCGCCAGATCACCCCGGCAACCACCCCGCCGGGGCAATTTCTGGGCGTCGCCACATGGTCACGAGCGGCGCACGGTCTGACCTATCACGAAATGGGCGAATTGCAGATCGCCGGTCATCCAGCCATGTCGGCCGAACGCTGCTATCTCTGGCAATCAGACCTGTCGGTGTGGTTCGACGACGGTCGCTTCTTTCACCACGTGCCCGCTGTTGGAGGCGAAACCAGCCACTGGTGCGACCCTGACCAATATAACGGGATCTATGATTTCAGCAACTGGCCAAGATTCAGCGTGACCTGGCGGGTCAAAGGCCCTGCCAAGGATTACCGGATGGTCTCTGACTATGACCGGCTTCTGTGATCGTAGCCGCACTAGGGTCAAAAAACGAACCTTTGAAGTCCCTAAACTGCCACAATCATGGGTACGATCAGAAACTTGACTAACGAACGGAATGCGTTGTGGAATTTTTGACTAACCTATTTTCATTCCTGGGTCTTTTTGGGGATATCGTTCCGTGGTTGGGCGTCATCGCGCTTGCATATTTCGTATCTGCCGCAGCAGACTTTCCGCGCAGTAAAGCGCGAAACCAATCTGAAGCGGGTTCCGGAGACATCAGCGCCCCCGGTGGGGATGGCGGAGACGGGTTTTAGATCAGGCGCTTTTCTCGCTAGATCGATTTTTTGACCGCTTCGCCGGGTTGAAACAACGTCCGGTCTAGAATCCTCTCCGGACATGACGCGGAGAACGAGCGCCGGACCGTGGAATGGCGCTGCAACATCTCAACGTGGTACTTTATCCTCGCCAAGCCCCTCCTTCTTCACAGGAACGCGATACCTCACAGAAGCGCCAGCCCGTCGGGATGGTCCGGCGCTCGCCTGGCGCCTGTGGCTTGCTTCCGGGCGGGGTGGCTAGAATAAACAGTTACCAGGTCGGCAAAGTGGCCAGTGGCTGGTTTGATCCCAAATCCACCGATGCTGCGCGTTCGATGAAGGTCCGCTTCACGAACCCAGGCCGTGTTGCCCCTCCGAAACCGATCTGATCTTATCCTTACATGCTGAACGCCGTTATTCTCGCAACCGTGGTCCTCGCAGCCGCAATAATGATCTGGCCGCGCCTCGCCAACTCGCAAGTCTGGCGGGCGACGATTACGCCGCTGGCCTCCATCATCGGGAGCGGCTTCCTCGTTCTGGGGCCGATCCTTGACGTCAGCTATGGAGGATATGCCCCTCTTGTCATGGTTGGATTGTGTGTAATAGCCTATCTGTTCGGAGCCGCGATCAGGTTCAACATTGCAGACATCGAAACACGGGCCGATCCGTCTCGGTTGCTCACAGGGCTAGAGACGGCAGCATCCGTTGTTCTTGCATTCGCCTTCATCGTTTCCGTCGCGTATTACCTCAATCTCTTTGGCGCATTTGGTGTGAGCCTGACAGCGCTGAACGATGCTTACCACGCTAACTTGCTGACCACCGCCGTTTTCCTGTTGATCCTTTTCACAGGTGCGACGCGCGGCTTTACGGCTCTTGAACGCATGGAACAGGTCTCTGTCGGCCTGAAACTGGCCATCATAGCGGGGCTATTGTTTGGCCTTGTCGTACACTTCGGACAAGTAACGGGCCAAGGCGCATTGCAGTTCGATCCACCGCAGGTCACAGGATGGGCGGGTGTGACGCTTATGGCGGGTCTGATCGTGACAGTTCAAGGTTTTGAAACTTCACGTTATCTTGGTGCCACCTATAACGCGCCCCTGCGCATTAGATCCATGCGGTTGGCACAGTGGATATCCACCGGAATCTACTGCCTATACATCGGACTGCTAACCTACGCATTTGAGTCCGATCCACTTTCTTTGGATGAAACGGCGATCATTGATCTGATGCAGGTTGTTGCCCCGATCTTGCCTTTACTCTTGGTAGTCGCAGCACTTAGTGCACAGTTCAGCGCCGCAATCGCGGACACAAACGGTTCAGGTGGCTTGATTGCCGAGGCCACCAAAGGCGTCGTCCAAGAAAAGCTGGCCTATGCTATGTTGGTTAGCGTAGGGATCCTACTGACATGGACCGCAAACATCTTTGAAATCATCAGCTACGCATCGCGAGCATTCGCGCTTTATTATGCGATACAGGCCAGTATCGCGGCAATCCGCGCATCGCAACGCGGACTTTCAACGCAAATGACTGCCTTTGCTATCCTAGCGCTAATGGGCGTCGCAGTCGCCCTGTTCGGAACTCCCGTCGAGTGAAAAGCAGACCTACATTAACGATGCGCCGATGGCAGTTCTGTCTCGCAAACCGCCCTCAACTGAATGTGACCTGAGCAGCACCCAGGTCGGCACACCGAGTTGACAATATCCACAACTCGGCGGCGCAGGTCATATGATTTTCCGGGGTCTGCCCACGAAATCACCGCCGCACTGCGGCAACCACCCTGTTATGGAACCAATCCCGCAGCGTTTCGTTTTGTTTTCGCGCCGTAGCCGCGCTATAGCACCAGAAAACAGATCAAAACGTGCGAGGGACAGACCAAATGGCCGAACTTCTGACAGTGGAAAACCTGGGCAACCTGCTGATGCTATGCTTCCTGCAGGCCGTTCTGGGTTTTGACAACCTGCTCTACATCTCCATCGAGAGCCAGCGCGCGCCGGTGGCTCAGCAGAAATCCGTCCGCTACTGGGGCATTATCATCGCGGTCGCCTTACGGGTCGTGCTGCTTTTCGTGATGATCCGGTTGATCGACGCAATGGCCGAGCCATTCTTTGTCTTCAACTCCCCCGGCGTGATCGAAGGCGGTGTGAACTTCGCCACCTGCGTCTTCATCATCGGCGGTATCTTCATCATGTACACAGCCGTCAAAGAGATTGGCCACATGCTGACGATCGAGCATCTGGACACCGATGTTTCTTCGAAATCCGGCAAATCGGCCACGCAGGTGGTCATTCTGATCGTCATGATGAACCTGATCTTTTCGTTCGACTCGGTGCTGTCGGCGCTGGCGATCACCGATGTTTTCCCGATCCTGGCCACCGCCATCATCCTGTCTGGTCTGGCGATGCTGGTTCTGGCCGATGGCGTCACGCGGTTTCTTGAGAAAAACCGCATGTACGAGGTGCTGGGCCTCTTCATTCTGCTGATCGTTGGCGTGGTGCTTCTGGGCGAGGCCGGACAGGCCGCGGCACACGCGATGCATGACGACACGCTGGCGCTGAAATTCTTCGGCTACGAGGTGGTGCCGATGTCCAAGACCACCTTCTATTTTTCGGTGGTGGTGCTGGTTGCGGTCGAGGTTATCCAGTCGGGCTACACCCGCAAGCTCAACGCCGAACGCCGCACGGCCTCGCGACACTGACTGCTCTCAGCGCGTTCCGATACCCTGTCGGGGCGCGCTATTTATCGATCCGCGCCAGTGCCAGCCCGATGCCAGATCCGAAAAAGAGCCCCCCGATCAACCGGTGACGCCAGCGCCCCAGGCGGGTGATCAACGGCCTGGCAAACTGCGCCGAGCCGACCCAGCACATGTCGCCGACACAGATCACGCTCAGATAGATCAGCGCGGGCGCCAGCAGCACAAACGACGACCCGGCACCGGCATGCGCGAATTGCGGCAAAAAGGCCGCGCTGAACAGCAGCGTCTTGGGATTGATCACAGCCAGCATCAGCCCCTGCCAAAAGACCTTGCGCAGCGATTTAGGCCCCGGCGCCACCCTTTGCATCTCTTCCCTACCCTGTCGCCACGAGCGGTATCCCAGATATAGCAGATAAAGGACACCGCCCCATCTCAGCCAATTCAAGGCGGATGCCGCGAATTCCAGAACAAGTGCAAACCCCATCACCACGATGGCCAGTTGCACCGCCACACCGAAAGTTGTGCCCAGCACTGTAATGGCCCCGTGACGCGGGCCGTAAGCCAGCGTATTTGCGACGAAAAGGGCCACGTTGGGACCCGGAATGCTCACCAGAACCGCCGTCGCCGCAATCAGCGCGAAAATCGTGCTCATGTCCATTTGCTCTCTCCCATGGCCCTGACGCCCGCGAAACAGACCTGAAAGCGCCGCAAAGCCCCGTCGATATTGTCGCAATGCTTGACCCGGCGTCAAACCCGCAATGAGCCGCGCACGCGAATCTTCCCCCTAGCATGCAACGCCCCTATCCCCTAGATTTGACTTGAATAAAGGACACCGGGGATTTTCATGACAGAAACTGGTCTGCAAAAGCTTGCATTCTTTCTGCTCGTGCTGCTGATCCTCTATGTCTCGATCTCGGGAGGCGTCTAGATGGCTCAGCGCTATGGCGGCAAATACAGCCCCGACGGCACCGCCCCCGACACCTCGACGGATCGTGGCAGTTTCCAGGGGGCAAAACGCACCCGTGCAGGCGGTCGTGTGAACCTGCTGTTCCTGGCGCCCTTGCCTCTGATCTGGTCTGCCTTCGGCAATGGCCCGGTCGCGCTGGCGCTGAACCTTGCAGCCTTGGGATCACTGCTGTTGGCCGCATGGATGACCCGCGAGGGCATTCTGGCGCAAGAAGCTTATGAAGCACGCAAAGTGGCCCGTCGCCCGGGCTTTCCGCGCAAGATGTCCGGCTCATTGCTGACCGGAATAGGCCTTGCACTGGCAGGGTTCGCCGCCAGTGGCGGGATCGTCGCCCCCGTGATTTATGGCATCATCGGCACCGTGCTGCACAGCTTTGCATTTGGCCTCGACCCGATGAAGGACAAGGGGCTTGAAGGCGTCGATCAATTCCAGACCGACCGCGTGGCCCGCGCCGTAGAAAAGGCCGAAACCCACCTGGCCGCCATGTCCGATGCAATCAAACGCGCCGGCGACCGCCAGGCCGAATCCCGGGTCGAGCGGTTTCAAACCAGTGTCCGCGATATGCTGCGCACTGTCGAAAACGACCCGCGCGACTTGACGGCGGCCCGCAAATACATGGGCATCTATCTGGTCGGCGCGCGCGACGCGACCGTGAAGTTCGCCGATATCTATGCCCGCTCCCGCGATGCCGGGGCGCGCTCGGATTACATGATGCTGCTGACAGACCTGGAAGAGAATTTCGTCGCCAAGACCCAGAAACTGCTGGCCGACAGCCACACTGACCTGGAAATCGAAATCGACGTGTTGCGCGACCGTTTGCAACGCGAGGGCATCCGGCCGGAACGCCAGCCCGACCAACAGAATTGAAGAGTGAGGGGAAGAAATGTCTGTAGAAATCCGTGAAAAAGCCCAGGCCACATTGGCCCAAGTCGAAGAAATCAGTGCCGTTGTTCTGCCGGAACCGGCGGATGCCAACGCCATCGTGCCCCTGAAAGACGCCGACGAACCCGTCAGCGCCGAAATCACCAAACGCATGGCCGAAATTGACATGAGCGATACCCAGTCCATCGTTTCTTTCGGATCGAACGCACAGGCAGAGTTGCAGGAAATCTCGCAATCCATGCTGCAAGGCGTCCGCAACAAGGATGTGGGCCCTGCGGGCGACTCCTTGCGCGGCATCGTCAGCACGATCCGCGGCTTCGCGGTCTCGGAACTGGATGTGCGTCGCAAACGAAGCTGGTGGGAAACGCTGCTCGGCAAGGCAGCACCCTTTGCCCAATTCACCGCCCGGTTCGAGACCGTGCAGAACCAGATCGACAAGATCACCGAGGATCTTCTAGGTCATGAACACACCTTGCTCAAGGACATCAAATCGCTCGATATCCTCTATGACAAGACGCTGAACTTTTATGACGAACTGGCCCTCTACATTGCCGCAGGCGAAGAAAAACTAAGCGTTCTGGATGAAACAGACATCCCCGCCGCTGCTGCCGAGGTGGAAAAAGCCCCCGAAGGCGATCAAGTGATGAAAGCACAGGAACTGCGCGATCTGCGCGCCGCGCGTGACGATCTGGAACGCAGGGTGCACGATCTTAAGCTTACCCGCCAGGTGACCATGCAATCCCTGCCTTCGATCCGCCTGGTGCAGGAAAACGACAAATCGCTGGTGACCAAAATCAACTCGACCCTGGTCAACACGGTGCCCCTGTGGGAGGCGCAGCTGGCGCAGGCGATCACGATTCAACGTTCGGCGGATGCCGCCGAAGCCGTACGCGACGCCAACGACCTGACCAACGAGTTGCTGACAGCAAATGCCAAGAACTTGCGCGAGTCCAACAAGGTCATCCGCGAAGAGATGGAACGCGGTGTGTTTGACATCGAAGCCGTGAAACAGGCCAATGCAGACCTGATCGGCACCATCGAGGAAAGCCTTGCCATCGCCGACGAGGGCAAGGCGCGCCGTGCCGCCGCCGAAGAGGAGCTGAAGAAGATGGAGACTGATTTGCGCGACACTTTGGCCGCCGCGAAATCACGCAGCGATAGCGTTGGCGAAAACGCGGGCACCGCGGTTCCCGGGGCCTGAACAGCAGGTGGGTTGGCGCGGGATCGTTTCACGGCTGTTGCTTGGGCTGGGGCTCCTGGCCCTGGCCTCTTGTGATCTTGTGCCGCTTGAACCTTCTGCTAAACCCCGCGCCCGCCCCGCCGGGTTGGCCGCGAAACCACTGCCCCCAAAGGGGCCATCGGCAGAAAGCCTGGCGATGGCGCGTTTCTACGGTCGGATGCAGGCCGATCTGCTGGCACAGGGACTACTGCGCACTGGCGGCGGCGGGATCGACACGCCCTATACCGACACCGACCTGGCGCGCAATTTCGAACGCATCGCCTTTTACGACGAATATGCCCGCGATCAGGGGCTAAAGAAATCGAACGGCCAGTCCGGGCGACTGCGCAAATGGAAAGGCCCGGTACGAATTGGCGTCGAATTCGGTGCGTCGGTGCCCAAAGAGCAGCAAGAGGCCGACCGGGCGCTGGTTGCCAAATACACCGCCCGGCTTGCCCGTATCACCGGCCATTCAATCTCGGCCAACAGCAAAAACCCAAACTTTCACGTCTTCGTCATGGGCGAAGACGATCAGAAATTCGCCCGCCGACGTGCCGCACAGATCATCCCGTCGATCAGCCCAGCCTCGTTGAATTTCTTCAGCGACCTGCCGCGCTCGATCCTGTGTTTCGTGATCACCGCAGGGTCTGAACAGGATTATGAGTACACCCGCGCCATTGCCTTCATCCGCGCGGAACACCCGCAGCTGATGCGTCAATCCTGCGTGCACGAAGAGCTTGCACAGGGTCTGGGCCTTGCCAATGACAGCCCCTCCGCACGGCCCTCGATCTTCAACGATGATGATGAATTTGCGCTGCTGACCACTCATGACGAAGAATTGCTGCGCATCCTCTATAACCCCGCGCTGCGCCCCGGCATGACCGCCGATGAGGCGCGCCCGATCTTCCGCCACCTGATCGCATCGCGTCGCGGCGGACCAAGCTGATGACAAAGGAGACCTGAGAGATGGGTATTTTCGATTTTCTGACTGGTGAGTTCATTGATGTCATCCATTGGGTAGACGACACCCGCGATACCATGGTCTGGCGGTTCGAGCGCGAGGGCCACGAGATCAAGTACGGCGCTAAGCTTACCGTGCGCGAAGGTCAGGCAGCGGTGTTCGTCCACGAAGGCCAGCTGGCCGATGTCTTCACCCCGGGGCTCTATATGCTCGAAACCAACAACATGCCGGTCCTGACCACGCTCAACCACTGGGATCATGGCTTCAAAAGCCCTTTCAAATCCGAGATCTACTTCGTCAACACCACCCGTTTCAACAATCTGAAATGGGGCACCAAGAACCCGATCATGCTGCGCGACCCCGAATTCGGACCGACGCGCCTGCGTGCCTTTGGCACCTATACCGTGCGGGTCAGCGACCCGGCGAAGTTCCTGGTTGAAATCGTCGGCACCGATGGCGAATTCACAATGGACGAAATCAGCTTTCAGATCCGCAACATCATCGTGCAGGAGTTTTCCCGCGTCATCGCCGCCTCGGGCATACCGGTTCTGGACATGGCCGCGAACACCGCCGATCTGGGCAAACTTCTGGCCACCGCGATCAGCGGCACGATCGCCGAATACGGCCTGTCCCTGCCCGAGCTTTACATCGAAAACATTTCGCTGCCCCCGGCGGTCGAGGCCGCGCTGGACAAGCGTACCTCATCCGGGATCGCGGGCGATCTGGGCCGGTTTACAGAATACTCCGCCGCCGAGGCCATGACCGAAGCCGCCCGCAACCCCAATGGTGGCGGCATGGGGGCCGGGCTTGGCATGGGGATGGGCATGGCGATGGCACAGGCCGGCATGAACCAGGGGCCCTGGGGCAACCGCCCCGCCGCGCCACCACCCCCACCGGTCGAACATGTCTGGCACATCGCCGAGGGCGGCAAGACCCACGGCCCCTATGCCAAGGCCGATCTGGGCCGCATGGTAGGGGAAGGCACGCTGACCCGCGACACCCTTGTCTGGACCGCCGGGCAGGATGGCTGGGAACGCGCCGAGGACGTACAGGAACTGGCACAGCTTTTCACCGTCATGCCCCCACCGCCGCCGGGCGCGTAACGCCGGGGCGGCACCTTGGCCTTTCAGGATCAAAAGCGCCCGCTGAAACTTTTGCCCGGCCACCCACGTGACTGGAGAATGCCAGACGCGATCCTGAAACGCCTGCCCCACCGCCGCACCGCGCTCAAATGGCTGCACTGGACCATGTTGCCGCTGCTGATCTGGTTCATCTTCGTCACCCCATCCTTCATCCTGCAATTCGGCCAGGGCGCATTCCGCTTCCACTCGATCCTGGGGCTGATCTTCGTCACCCTGTCGCTCATCTGGACGGCGGACTACATGCGCCGAGGCCTGGCCAGCCGACCGGGGCCGAAACTGCCACCCTGGGCACGCAAACTGCACCGTGCCCTGCACCTGTCACTGATCTGGGGCCTCTTTGGCGTGGCACTCACCGGCTTCCTGCTGGGCCTGACCTCGGCGATACTGCTCAAGGCGGGCGGCATCGTACCCGTCGCCCCGCCCCTGAACATGCCGCAATCGAACAACATCATCGGCCAGATCCATATCTACGAATTCTACCTGCTCGCTGCGATCATGATCATCCACGCCGCCTTCCACATCTGGCGCCACGTCAAACTGCGCGACAATGCGCTGCGAATCATGGTGCCCCGCGCGCTTCACCGGTATCTCTGAACCATGAATGACGCCGCCCCGATCCAAGAGCACCGCTTTCCCTGCGACAATTGCGGGGCGGATTTCCGGTTTGATCCGGGCGCGGCCAAACTGACCTGCGATCACTGCGGCAACACCGCCGAAATCGAACACGCAACCCCCTGGAACGCCCCGATCCGAGAGCTGGACCTGCGCCGCGCCCTCAGCCAACAACTCCCCGATGAAGAGATCGAGGAAACCCGCGTCCTGCAATGCTCCAACTGCGCTGCCCAGTTCGAGTTTGACGCCAACGTCCACGCCTCTGAATGTCCGTTCTGCGCCACCCCCATTGTCACCGATACCGGCACCCACAGGCATATCAAACCCCGTGGATTGCTGCCCTTTGCACAGGAAGAACGCAGCGCCCACAAGGCGATGACCGACTGGCTGGGCAATCTGTGGTTCGCCCCTTCGGGTCTTCAGGAATACGCGCGCAAAGGCCGGAAAATGCAGGGTATTTACGTGCCCTACTGGACCTTCGATGCCGACACGAAATCCAGCTACCAGGGTGAACGCGGCACGGTTTATTACGAAACCCGCACGGTGATGCGCGATGGTGAACGCCAGCAGGTGCGCGTGGCCAAGGTACGCTGGCGCGCTGTTTCAGGCCGCGTGGCGCGGTTTTTCGACGATGTGCTGGTGCTCGCCTCACGTTCTTTGCCCAAACGCTTTACCGATGCACTGGAACCTTGGGATCTTGCCGCGCTTGAACCCTATCGCCCCGAATACCTTGCCGGATTCCGGGCCGAAGGGTATTCGGTCGAGTTGGAAGAGGGTTTTACCGAAGCAAGGGGTCACATGGACCGCGTGATCGCCCGCGACGTGAAATTCGACATCGGCGGGGATCGCCAACGCATCCACGACATCCAGACACAAGTGGGCGATGTGACCTTCAAACACGTCCTCCTGCCCGTCTGGCTTGCGGCCTATAAATACCGCGGCAAGACCTATCGCTTCGTCGTCAACGGCCGCACGGGCCGGGTACAGGGTGAACGCCCCTATTCGGCAATGAAAATCGCTTTCGCAGTCGTCCTGGGCGCACTAATCGCCGGGGCGGCAGGCTATTTCATCGCTTTAAATCAAGGCGCTTTGTAACATGGATGATAATTTTGACGCCCTCCGGGGCATCTTTGACGCGCGCTACAGTTGCCGGGCTTTTCGACCCGATCCCCTGCCGGATGAAACCATCCGTCAGATCGTCAGCACCGCCGGTCGCGCGCCGTCCTGGTGCAACGCTCAGCCGTGGCAAGTCACAATTACCCGCGGGGACGAGACTGAACGTTTCCGCACAGCGCTGCTCGATGCCGTCACCAATGAAAAACCCAACCCGGATTTCGCATGGCCCAACGCCTATCCCGGTGCCACCGGCACCCGGCGGCGCATCTGCGGTTTTCAGCTTTACGAATCTGTCGGCATTGCCCGGGGCGATCAAGAGGCGCGCCACCGGCAAAGCATGGAAAACTACCGGCTTTTCGGCGCCCCCCATGTGGCGATCATCAGTTCCGAATCCGATCTGGGTGCCTATGGCGCGTTGGATTGCGGCGGTTTTGTTACCGCCTTTACCCTTGCCGCGACGGCGTTGGGCGTGGCCACGATTGCGCAAGCCTCGGTCGCGGCCTATCCACAGATGATCCGGCAGCATTTTGATCTGCCCGAAAACCGGCTTGTTCTCTGCGCCATTTCCTTTGGCTATGCCGATCCCGATCACCCGGCCAACGGGTTTCGAACCGAGCGCGCCGGGCTTGCCGAAATCTACGATCCTCGCGGGTAAACGCGCCTATCCTTTCGTGATCGCGACCTTTTTTGCCTCGGGCTCCGACGGTGCAGTTTTCGGAACGGAAATCGCCAGCACACCGTCTTTAAGATGTGCCACGATCCGATCGCCATCCGCATCGGCCGGCAGCCGGAAACTCCGGCTGAACGCACCAAATTGCCGCTCGGAAAAGAACCAGGTATCGCCTTTCTCTTCGCGCTCGGACTGCTTTTTGCCTTTCACGCTGACAACACCATCATGCACCGATACATCGATATCCTTTTCTTCAACGCCCGGTAATTCAACGGAAATCCGGTAGGCATCATTGTTGGACGACGCATCTGCCGCCGGCGCAAGCCAGTCGGCGACGCGCGCCCCCAAATTCCTGAAAGGTTCATAGAAAGCGGGCCACAAACCAGCGGTGTGAGATTTTTCAACCATTTTCGAACTCCTTTCTTGTGGGACAGTCCGATTTTGACAAATCCTGCAAAAACTGTCGTTGATACGGGTCAAATCAGCCGCGCGATTGGGCTTGCACCCGGATCGCAGATTGCCGAAAGCTTCCGGGTATTAAAGACAAGGAGAGATCAATGCGCGCCCTGCTGCAACGTGTGTCCCACGCCTCGGTTACCGTCGATGGCACTGTCATAGGTCAGACCGGGCCGGGCCTTCTGATCCTGATTTGCGCCATGCAGGATGACACCGAGGCACAGGCCGATCAGCTGGCCGCAAAGATCTTGAAACTGCGGATTTTCAAGGATGAGAATGGCAAGATGAACCTGTCCGTCCGCGACATCGACGGCAGCGCCTTGGTGGTCAGCCAGTTTACCCTCGCCGCCGATACGTCGCGCGGCAACCGGCCAGGGTTTTCAGCGGCGGCAAGCCCGGAGGACGGCAACCGCCTCTACGAATATTTCGCCGCGCAATTAGCGACCCAGGGCCTTCCGGTCGAAACCGGTGAATTTGGCGCAGACATGAAGGTAGAGCTTCTGAATGACGGTCCGGTGACGATCTGGATGGAGGTCTGATCCCGATGGGCACCGAAAAAATACCGACGTAATACCGACAAAATACCGACGTTATACCGACGTGGGTTTTTGCCCGGTCAGCGTTTGCGGAAGGTCAGGTAATGTGGTGTGCGGCCTTCGCGCAGAGCTTTTTGCTCGTACCGTGTAGAAATCCAATCTTTCCAAGGGGTTCTCCAATCTTCTGGATGTTCCGCAAGCCATTCGAACCCGTGGCGCGGCACCTCGGTCAGCGTTTGGCGCACATAATCGGGAATATCAGTCGCCACTCTAAAAATAGCTCCTGATTTCAATGCTTTGGAAAGCGGAGTTAAATGCTCCGGCGTGACGAAACGACGGCGGTGATGGCGCTTTTTCGGCCAGGGGTCAGGATACAGAAGAAACGCCCGAGAGATCGAATTATCCGGCAAAACATCGAACATGTTGCGGACATCGCCTGGATAAACCGCAAGATTTTGTGCGCCCGCTTCGCGTATCTTACCCAACAGCATGGCAACGCCGTTGATATAAGGCTCGCAGCCGATGATGCCGATATCAGGGTTCTCTTTGGCCTGATGCACAAGGTGCTCTCCGCCGCCAAACCCAACCTCGAGCCAGATTTCTCGATCTCCGAAATACTCTTTTAGATCAATAGGATTTCGGTCCGGGTTAATGTCCCAATCGACCGCCCCCGGAGAGAGCTTGACAAGGTCTTCATCCAGAAAAGCCTCCTGCGATTTGCGCAGGCCCTTGCCCTTGAACCGGCCATAGAAATTGCGCCACGGCGCGCCCGAGGGATGTTTATCGCTACTCATGCGCCGTCACATGCCCCAAGAACGCCCCCGCCCGCAATCCCCCAAAACGTACAAAGCGTACGAAACATACGCGGAAAACGTACGTAAATCGGGGCGTATAGCGAGGTGGGCGTACGGGCCGTACGTTTTGTAACCTTGCGCAACGGGCCTGCGATCCGCCACAGACAAAAACGGCAAGGGGTCATCCTTGCCGTTTTTTTGGTATTCTGTTCTGCAAAACCTGTTATCAGACGGCTTTTTTCAGCGCCTCGACCAGATCGGTCTTTTCCCAGCTGAATCCGCCATCCGCCTCGGGGTCGCGACCGAAATGGCCATAGGCCGCGGTGCGCTGGTAGATGGGCTTGTTCAGTTCAAGATGTTCGCGGATACCGCGAGGGCTGAGGTCCATGCAGCGGCTGATGGCCTTTTCGATCTCGGCCGGAGACACCTCTCCGGTGCCGTGGGTATCGGCATAGATCGACAGCGGTTTGCTGACGCCGATCGCATAGCTGAGCTGGATGGTACAGCGTTCGGCCATACCGGCGGCCACGACGTTCTTGGCCAGATAGCGCGCGGCGTAGGCGGCGGATCGGTCCACCTTGGTCGGATCCTTGCCGGAAAACGCACCACCACCGTGCGGCGCGGCACCACCATAGGTATCAACGATGATCTTGCGCCCGGTCAAACCGGCATCGCCATCGGGGCCGCCGATGACGAACGTCCCGGTGGGGTTGACCCACCATTCGGTCTTGTCGTTGAGCCAGCCCTCGGGCAGCACTTCGCGGATATACGGCTCCACAATGGCGCGGATATCGTCGCTTTTCTGATTTTCATCGGCATGCTGGGTCGAAAGCACAACCGAGGTCACTTCGACCGGTTTGCCGTCTTCGTAGCGCAGTGATAGCTGGCTTTTGGCATCCGGGCGCAGCGTGGGTTCCGCGCCGGATTTGCGCACCTCGGCCAAGCGACGCAGGATCGCATGGCTGTACTGAATGGGGGCGGGCATCAGCGCTTCGGTTTCCGTGGTGGCATACCCGAACATGATACCCTGATCGCCAGCACCGTCCTTATCGACGCCCTGGGCGATATGGGCAGATTGTTCGTGCAGGAAATTCAGCACATGGCAGGTGTTCCAGTGGAACTTGTCCTGCTCGTATCCGATATCCTTGATGCAATCGCGGGCAATCTGACCGATGCTGCCCATGAAGCTTTTGAGGCGTTCCTGATCGCTCAGACCGACCTCTCCGCCGATGACAACCATCGAGGACGTGGCAAAGGTTTCGCAGGCAACGCGGGCCTCGGGCTCTTCGGCGAGGAAGGCATCGAGGATGGCATCCGATATCCGGTCACAGACCTTATCGGGGTGGCCCTCTGACACGGATTCAGAGGTGAAAACATAGTTATCTCGGGACATGAAAATGCTCCATTAGAGTTCACCGCCACGCCAGGAAGCCGTTGTGACGGGTTTGGCACTGGTTAAGGCGGGGTTGCAGCCGCGTCAATCGCTAAAGCGGATCGGCGTTAATTGACGCGAAATTGGTTGCAAAACATCATCAAGGCGCGCGTTGCCGCAAGGTTTGCCTGAGAAGCACTAGGTGGGCCTGCGGGAACGGACCAGAAGCGCACCGCCCAGAATCAGAAGAAGCAGCGCCAACACCGGCAGATCACCAATGCGGGCATAGAGCGTGGGCGGCAAGGCAGGAGGCAGGGCCGCGTCGATCCAACCCGCCTGACCCAAAGGCAGATGCGCGGTGATCCGGCCTGCCGGGTCGATCATGGCCGAAATGCCGGTATTGGCCGCGCGCACCATCGGAAGCCCCTGTTCGACACTGCGCAGCCGGGCCTGGGCAAGGTGCTGATAGGGGCCGGACACCTCGCCGAACCAGGCGTCATTGGTGATCATCATCAGGAAATCGGGGCGTTCGGGCGCAGCACGCACATCGCGGGCAAATACGCCTTCGTAGCAGATCAGGGGCAGGCCCTTGCCGGCAATGCCGGTGTCGATCACCTGCGCCCCGGGGCCCGAGGAATAGCCATTGCCATCGCGCGAGGCCATGCCGGCGATGCCGAATTTTTTCATCGTATCGCCAAAGGGCACGTATTCGCCAAAGGGCACCAGGTGGTGTTTGTCATAGACCGAGGCCACCTGCCCGGCTGCGTCCAGAAGAATGGCGGAATTATATAGGCGTGGCCCATCAATCCGTTGCAGGCCCAGCACCACGGGCACGTCACCTGCAGCATCCGAGATGGACGCCAGCACCGACTCGGCACTGTTGAGCAGCACCGGGATGGCGGTTTCGGGCCAGACGATCAGGTCCGGGCGCGTATCCCCCGCGGCCGAGAAATCGAGCTGGCGCTCGAAAAAGACCGGCATCATCTCGCGGTCCCATTTCTCGTGCTGGGCGGCATTGGGCTGGATCAGACGCACGGTGGGCGCGTCGGCGGGGGTATTACTGTTGGGCGCAATGGTTGCGCCTGTCAGATAGAGCGCGGCCACGATGGCAAGCGTGATGCCACCCCCTGCCCGATGTCCTGCGACCAGATGCCAAAGCGCCGTTGCTGCCGCGACCAGAAGGGACGTGAGGCCCAGGGCCCCGGCGAAGGCAGCCCATTGCAGCATCGGCGTGTCGATCCAGACATGTCCGATTTGCGCCCAGGGAAAACCGGTGAAAAGGATGCCGCGCAGTGCCTCGCCCACGGTGAAAGCGACAATCAGAGCGACGCTGCCGCCGCGCAGCGCCCGTGCCGCCGCAAAGGCAGCACCCCAATAAAGCGCCATGCCCGCGCTGAGACCGACCAGTGCAAAGGGTGCGATCCAGCCGTGGCGGGCGACATCGACCAGGAACGGTTCAACGATCCAGCTGAGCGCCAGCATGAAATACCCGGTGCCCGCGATCCAGCCCAGAAGGGCCGCCCGGCGGATGCTGCCAGTTTGCCGGAAAAGTGCAACGATCAGGGCAAGTGCTGCAATCGTCAGCGGCCAGAGGCCCCAGGGCGCCTGACCCAGCGCCGCAAGCGCGCCCAGACCCAGCCAGATGACCAGTTGGTAAAGCCCGCGCACCCCGTTCACACGGGACGCAAATCCGGGCTGGACCGTTTCAGTCATTCCTTGAACCGGGCAGGCACACTTTCAGGCGCTTGATGCGGCGCGCATCGGCGTCGATCACCTCGATCATCACGCCGGTGGGGTGTTCGACCACCTCACCGCGCACGGGCACCCGGCCCAGCAGCATGAAGACCAGGCCGCCCAGCGTGTCGATCTCTTCTTTGTCGACCTCGTCCGCCTCGGTCAGCGACAGGCCAATTTCCTCTTCGAATTCGTCCAGCGGGGTCTTGGCGGCGGCCAGATAGTCGCCCGAGGGCTCCTGGGTCCAATAGCCGCCATCGTCGATATCGTGTTCATCCTCGATCTCGCCCACGACCTGTTCGATCAGGTCCTCGATCGTGATCAGCCCGTCGACGCCGCCATATTCGTCGATGACCAGCGCCATATGCCGTCGTTCGCTCTGCATTTTCTGCAGGAGCACGCCGATGGGCATCGAGGGTGGTACAAAGAGCAGCGGGCGCAGCATGCGCTTGAGCGAGAACCGCCCGCCGGCGCCGTTGAACCCGTGTTTCAGCGCCAGGTCCTTGAGGTGGACAAGACCGATGGGCGTATCAAGCGTGCCTTTATAGACCGGCAGGCGCGTAAGTCCGCTGTCGCGGAACACCTGTACCAGTTCATCCTTGGAGATCGTGGAGGGCACCGAAATGATATCGGCCTTGGGAATCGCAGCATCCTCGACCGCCATACGGCGCAGATTGCCGATGCCGGGCTGCCCTTCGGCTTTTGCCCCGCTGCCATGCTCGTCATGATCCGTGTCATCTTCACCAGGGCTGAAGGCCCCGAATATGCGGCGAAAAAACCCGCTCTGTTCCTCTTCCTCGTGCCCGTCGGGCTGCGCGCGCTGCGCTGCGTTAGAGGATCCGTCTATACTGTCGCCCATTCTCTCTTTCCAAATTGCAGTGCTCAATTGCCCCACGATCCCTAATATGGGTCACGAATACCCAGTTTGCCAAGTACCTCCACCTCGATTGCCTGCATCAAGGTGGCATCTTCGTCACGGATGTGGTCATAGCCCAGAAGATGTAACACCGCATGAACAATTAAGTGAGTTATATGGTCGCTGAGCGGTTTTCCCGCCGCTTCCGCCTCGCGCATGCAGGTGTCAAAGGCGATGGCGATGTCGCCCAGTTCCGGGTCAGTGCCCGATTGAGGCAGGTCGGGTGCCGTACCGGGCACCCCTGCCCCGCGTTCCTCACTGGGCCAGCTCAGCACGTTGGTGGGCTGAGCCTTGTCGCGAAAATCACCGTTGAGCACCGCAATACGGGCATCATCACAACCCAGCACGCTGATTTCCCACCTGGCGGGATCAAGACCGAGATGGGACAGCGTGGCGGTGGCTGCCCGCTCGGATAAGGCGGCCAGTTCCGCCGTCTGCCAGCGGTCGTCTTCGATCAGGGTCTCGGTCAGCATGTCGGGCCGCTTGAGGGTTCAGGTGTCGGCCTCATACGCCTCGATGATCGCGGCCACAAGCGGGTGGCGCACAACGTCCTTGGAGGTGAAATAGCTGAAACTGATATCCTTGATGGTCTTGAGCAGACGTTCGGCATCGTGCAATCCGCTGGTCACCCCGCGCGGCAGGTCGATCTGGGACCGGTCGCCGGTGATGACCATGCGGCTGCCCTCGCCCAGACGGGTCAGGAACATCTTCATCTGCATCGAGGTGGCATTCTGCGCCTCGTCCAGCACCACGAAGGCATTGGCGAGCGTCCGGCCCCGCATGAAGGCCAAAGGTGCTATTTCAATACGCTTTTCCTCGATCAGCTTGGCCAGCTGCTTGCCCGGCAGAAAATCGTTCAGCGCATCATAGAGCGGCTGCATGTAGGGATCGACCTTGTCCTTCATGTCACCGGGCAGATAGCCCAGCTTTTCGCCCGCCTCGACCGCGGGACGGCTGAGGATGATCCGGTCCACATGACCTTCGATGAACATCGACACCCCCGCCGCCACGGCCAGATAGGTCTTGCCGGTGCCCGCCGGGCCAATACCAAAGGCCAGTTCCTTGGAGAAAAGCGCGCGCACGTAAGCCTTTTGCGCCTCGGTTCGCGGCTCGACCAGCTTTTTGCGGGTCTTGATCTCGACCGCGCCGCCCTTGAACATCTCAAGTTGATCGCCCGCGCGGGTGCCGGTGCCCTTGTCAGACCCGCCCATGCGCAATTCACGGTCGATATCGCCCGGTTCAACCTCTTTGCCGGTTTCCAGCCGTTGATAGAGCGCTTGCAGCACGGCAACGGCCTCTTTCGCCTGCGCCTCTTCGCCCACGGCGACCAATTGGTTGCCACGGCGCATGATCTGCACACTCAGTTTCTGTTCGATATCAGCCAGGTTTCTGTCGAATTCGCCGCAAAGGTCGATCAGCAGGCGGTTATCTGGGAATTCCACGACCTCTTCATGTTGCAGGGCCGGGTCGAGGGTTTGAGGCAATTCGCTGCTGATCAATCAAATCTCCGCGCTCAAAGGATTCATTTTCCTCAAACCGTGCCAAGTTGCGCGGAGCGGCGCAAGGGAAAGTGGGCAATTGTTGATAGAAGTTAACGAAAAAACCGCAGACCCGGCGGGCCTGCGGCTGAATTTCGGGTAATCGGGATGGCTCAGAAAGTGTCTCCGACCGTCTGCTTGCCCTGGAACGGTCCGGTGACCGTGTTGGGCGGCGCCACGCCCGAGCAGACCGGCTTGCCGTTACGATCAAGCCGCTGCGACAGATACCCTTCGATCCCGTCGTCGATGATCCAGTGATCGCAGCCATTGGGATCCACCCAGATGCCCGCCTGCAACTGGCTGAGATGTTTGCGTTTGAAACCGTAGTCGATGGATTTGTCTTCGCCCACCTGGCCACCGCCGCCTTCACCGCAGGCCGCAAGCATGCCGACGGCAGAGAGACATAATATCGCTTTTCTGATGGTCATGACCGTCCCCCTACCGGATACACATGATTTCGACACGGCGGTTCTGGGCCATGCCGGCGGCGGTCGCGTTCGACGCCTTCGGCTGACGTTCGCCATACCCGCGAATGCCGTTCACCCGCGCGCCCGTAGCGTTGGCGACCCGCGCCACCGCGTTGGCCCGGCGCTTCGACAGGTTCATGTTATAGGCGTCAGACGCCCGGCTGTCGGTATGGCCAGTGATGATATAGCCGCGCGCGGTGTTTTGCTGGAAAAACTGGCGCAGGCGCGCCTTGCCCGCGGCACTGATCCGCGCGCTGTCGGTCGCAAAAAGCTGATCCGAACTGACAACGCCACAAAGATTGCCGCGTCGGCAGACCGGTTTGCCATCGCGGGTCACATGCGGGGTCATGAACCCTTCGAACCCGTCATCCATCACCCAATGTTCGCAGCCATCGGGATCGACCCAGATGGTCGGAATATATTTTTCCACCTTGGATGTTTTGCCGCTGCTTTGTGCCCAGCCAGCGCTTGCGCTGATAGCAACACTGCACGCGATCACCGCAACCCCCCTCAGCACAGCCCGTGCCGATGTCGGTTTCATCTCCATCACAGCCCCCATATTCTTACTTTCGTTTTACCATGAAAGGGCCGTCGCAACGCCTTGCGCAGCACCAGCCCCCAACTCGTACATTGGGTAAAGTTTAACGAGAATTGTATATTTGGGAAGAAAAATTACCAGATATTGTGTCCCCGATGGAAACAATACCTAATAACAGGGTCTTATTGGTCGCAACCTGCGCCTTTACAGGGGAATTTCCGGGGAGGGCCCGCCCGTGCCTATTCTGCCGCTTGTCGCAACACTTCACCAGAGAGAGAGTTCGCACTGCTACCAACAATTTTCACGGGCAGAATATCACCGGATTGGATGTCGGATTCTGTCACATGCACCGCGTGCAGATAATCGGATTTGCCCACCATCTGCCACTCAAACCGTCCGGGTTTTTCGAAAAGCACGTTGACGATACGGCCCACCATCGCCTCTTGTGCGGCGCGCTGTTGTCGGGTGATCAGAGCCTGCAGGCGTTGCAGACGGTCAGATTTTACATCCTCGTCAACCTGCGGGCGTTCGGCCGCCGGGGTGCCGGGGCGGGTCGAGTATTTGAAGGAATACGCGTAGCCGTAATTCACCTCTTCGATCAGGTCCATCGTAGCCTGGAAATCCTCTTCGGTTTCCTCGGGGAAGCCAACGATGAAATCCCCTGACATCAGGATATCGGGACGGGCGGCGCGAATGCGTTCAATCAGGCGCAGATAGCTGTCGGCGGTATGGCTGCGGTTCATCCGTTTCAGGATCTTGTCGCTGCCCGATTGGACCGGCAGATGCAGGTAGGGCATCAGCTTGTCGCAGGTGCCATGTGCCTCGATCAGGTCTTCGGCCATGTCATTGGGATGGCTGGTGGTAAAGCGGATACGCGCCAGACCGTCGATCTTGTCAAGCTGCCAGATCAGCTGTGCCAAGGTCAGATCGCCATCCGCGCCCGCGCCGTGATAGGCGTTGACGTTCTGGCCCAGAAGCGTGATCTCGCGCACGCCACGATCGACCAATTCGCGCGCCTCTTCGAGGATGCGGTCGGCGGGGCGGCTGACCTCGGCACCGCGGGTATAGGGCACGACGCAGAAGGCGCAGAACTTGTCACAGCCTTCCTGCACGGTCAGGAACGCCGTTGGGCCACGCTTGGCCTTGGCGCGCGTGCGCAGGGTGTCGAACTTGTCATCCAGCGGGAAATCGGTGTCGAGCGCCTTTTGGCCTTCACGCGTCTTGGCCTCCATCTGCGGCAGGCGGTGATAGCTTTGCGGACCGACAACCAGATCGACCAGCGGCTGGCGGCGCATGATCTCTTCGCCCTCGGCCTGGGCCACGCAGCCCGCAACACCGATCTTGAGGTCGGGTTTGACGTCTTTCAGCTCGCGAAACCGACCCAGTTCAGAATAAACCTTTTCGGCAGCTTTTTCGCGTATGTGGCAGGTATTGAGCAGGATCATGTCGGCGTCGTCCGCCGTGTCGGTTTCGACATAGCCTGCCCCGCCCATGGCCTCGGCCATGCGTTCGCTGTCATAGACGTTCATCTGGCACCCGTAGGTCTTGATGAACAGTTTCTTTGGCTCCGCCATCCGTCGCAGTCCCTTTGCGTTTCAGGGGGCCTGAATACATCAACTCAAGGGTCTCTTGCAATGCGCGAAGAATTCCCTGATTCTGAGATCAAAAGAACGGGGAACCCGATGCAGTATTCCAGCCTCGATCAGTTTCTTGCCACCGGCAAGCCGCTTCTGGCCAAGGGGCCGGTGGCGATGATCTTTGTCGAGGATGAGATCGAGGTGGATACCACCATCCGTCACCATCTTGATTCGGGTTTCACGCAGGTTCTGGTACTGATGCCCGAGGGTTTCACGCTGCCTGAGGATGTGATCAGCAAGGTGCACCGGATCAACTTTGACATGGTGGCCGGGCAGGATTTCACCGATGCGGTGAACACGGTCATCGCCGCCGCGCCGGGCATCTGGCTGTATTACTGTTTCAACGCCGAATACCTGTTCTTTCCGTTCTGCGAGACCCGCACCATTGGCGAGATGCTGGCCTTTCACGCCGAAGAGCGGCGCGATGCGATGCTATGCTATGTGATCGACCTTTATGCCGGCGATCTTTACCGGCACTCAAATGCGGTATCGCTGGAAGACGCCCATATGGACAAATCGGGCTATTACGCGCTGGCGCGCAACGATCCGGCCAATCACAACCATCCGAAGGAACGCCAGCTTGATTTCTTTGGCGGGCTGCGCTGGCGCTACGAAGAGCATATCCCCGCGCCGCGCCGCAATATCGACCGTATCGCGCTTTTTCGGGCATGCGATGGTCTGAATTTAGAACCAAACCACCGATTCAACGACGAAGAATACAATACCTATGCTTGCCCCTGGCACCACAACCTGACCGCGGCCATTGTGTCGTTCCGTACCGCAAAGGCGCTCAAACGCAACCCGGGCTCGACCTTCGATATCGAGACGTTCAAGTGGCATAACTCCACCCCGTTCGAATGGCATTCACGACAATTGCTGGATCTGGGGCTGATGGAACCGGGGCAATGGTTCTGAAATACCAAGCCATTTTTTTGATGCTTAAGCGAGTTTTGGAAGCCAGAGATATTGAGCAGTTTTTGACGCAGTAGCTATTAGCGATTGCATCGGTATCGCGGACGAAACGGAAATTCGAAAACTAAGCCCAAACTGCTGCATGGTCTTTAAGTTGTAGGTTCGTTTTGGGCTCAATGCGCATGTGGATGTTGAGTTAATACTGCTATATTGCAGCGATCAATTCTTCGAGTTGGGAAGCAACCAATTGGCGTCTTACATCCTAGTTACCTTAGGCGTAGTTGTCGCCGTTATAGTCTATTTTATCCACCATCAACGCTTAAAGATCTGGATAGCTTTGATTTCAATTTGGTTGAGTATTCCCGTAACTTTTATAATCGACCTCAATCTTGGAAGATACGTCGCGAGCCTTGGAGATTGCCGAGCAAGCGCCGCAGTTTCGGTTGATTGCATCGTCTACGGTTACGATGTCAGTGAATGGATAAACGGTTTACATGCTTATGGATATGCCTTTGCATTCTTCGCGGCCCCATGGTTCATCGTCGGTGGGATAATTCTTGTGTTGTATATTCTAGTAAAATTCGTTTTTGCGGAAATCTGGCATTCATTAAAAAGGAAAAGGTGAATTGAAGCTTTCAGGTTCGATTCGAACTTTGGTCATTTTTCCGGCTTGGCAACCATTTGATGCCGCCACCCTGCCCGGAATCAAGTCGCAGGCGCCGGGCGAGCACCGGACCGTCCCGGCGGGCTGGCGCTTCTGTGAGGGCGCGCGTTCCGTTGAAGATGGAGGTATTGGGCGGGCATGAAGTGCCAGACTGAAGCGTTGCAACACCATCCCACGGTCCGGCGCTCGCCCTCAGATTGATGTCCACTTTGGATTTCAACCGACCAGCTGCCTCTCCAGGTCCGAAATGTGAAGCAATCCCCTGGCTACCTCTTACTCAAGGTCGCATGGCAAGGGCCTTAACAATCGCTGCGTTTTCATAGAGAGTTTGAAGCGATGAAGTTATCGCTTGGAATGATCTTGGCGCTCTGCCTTGCGGGATTGCAGTTTGTTGCGGTCACAATTGTCGTGTTTTCGTCTTTCCTGACCTCGGAAAAAGTTCTGCTGGAACATGCGCGCGAGCTTTTGAGTGATGTCGGCACAAATACGATCGAACATTCAAAGGGGTTTCTGAAACCCGCCAAGGGCGCTGCGGAGCTTGCCACAAGGCTTGCGGAAAACCAGGTTATCGCCAGCGATGACTTTGAACAGCTTGAAAAACTGCTGTTCCAGCAATTGCAGATTTCACCCCAGTTTGCCGGTGTTTTCTACGGCGATGAGGCGGGCAATTTCGTCTACGTGATGCGCAGTGACGGCCCCGGCCCCTTTCGGACCAAGGTTGTCAGGCGCGACGGGGATGCGCGAGAGACCCAGTTGATCTGGCGGGATGATCGCTATTTCATCGTTGAGCAGCAGTCGGACGCGACGGACACCTATGATCCAAGAGGACGCCCCTGGTACAAATCTGCCAAGACCGAACTTTCGAGCATCTGGACAGATCCCTATATCTTCTTCACCTCACAGACGCCCGGAATCACGGCAGCATCGCCCGTGTTCAACGACAGTGGCGACCTGCGCGGCGTTGTCGGTGTCGATATCGGGATCGAGGCCATTTCCGAGTTTCTTTCACGGCTGAATATCGGCGAAAGCGGCACCGCCCTGATTCTGAACCGGAACGGGGATGTGATCGCGCATCCCGATCAGGAACTGATCCGCACAAGAAATGACGATGGCACATTCCGTTTCGTCAACCTCAGCGAAATCGACGACCCCGTCGCCAATGCCGCCTTTGCGGGTCTGGTTGTCGGGGCGGACGTCTCGGTCAAACGCGAGGTGACCTCCAGGTTTGCCTATGACGGATCAACCTATGTTTCCACCGTGATGCCGATGATCAGCGAGGAACTGCCCTGGACGATTGCGGTCTACGCGCCCGAGGCGGATTTCACCGGCGAGATCAAAAGCAACCGGACCCTGAATGTCTGGATCGCAGCCGCGATTGCGCTGGTTTCGGGCGGTTTTGGCTTGTTGCTGGCAAACTACATTCACAAGCCGGTACGCGCCTTCGCGGTGCGCGCATCGCTTGTGTCGCAGGGCGAAGTTTCGGCGTCCGAGCCGCTTCCGACCACCTACAAGGAACTGGAACGCGCCAACGAAACATTGGTGCATGCGATCGCGGAACGGAAAAAATCCGAGGCCGAATATGGCCGCACATTCGATCTCGCCTCACGTGGGATGGCGCAAATTCAGGCAAAAACCGGCAAACTTATCCGGGTGAACGCCAAGTTCGCGGATATGCTGGGGTATGACAGTAATGAGATTTTGCATCTGACAGCCCATGATTTGTCGCATCCCGATGATCCGGTGGCGGCGGTGTTTTTCGAAGACGGCAGCGATGGCGGGTCCGGCTACGTGCACGAAAAGCGGTATCTGCGCAAAGATGGTGGCGCTATCTGGGTTAGCGAGAATGTCATTGTCATCCGAGACGACGAGAAAGTACCGATACATGCGGTGGTGACCGTCGACGACATCACCGAACGCAAGGCCGCGGATCGCAAGATCCAGCAGTTGAACCTGGATCTGACACATTCTGCACGGGTGAACGTGATGGGGCAGATGGCGACCGGTCTGGCGCATGAGCTGAACCAGCCCCTGCTGGCAATTTCACAGAATATGGATACCGCGCTCTATTTGCTGAAAGATATATCTGGCGAGACTGGTGACCTGTCAAACATTCTTGAGGAGACAGATCGTCAGGCGCATCGCGCGGGCGACATCATCAAGGCGCTGCGCGGCTTTGTGAAGAAAGAGGGCGTGGAAAAATCCGACTTCAACTTTGTTGAACTGCTGGAGCAAACGCTGCACCTTGTGCGCCCCGAGGCCAAGGAATACGGGATCAGCATCAGGACGACCGCCAGCAATCTTGAACCTGTCTATGGCTCGCGTGTTCAGATTGCACAGGTTTTGCTGAACCTCCTGCGCAACGCGATCGAGGCGATTGCCCGCAGCGATGCGAATGAACGCGTGGTGACGCTGGACGCCAGGAATACCAAGACTGGGGTATTGATCACGATTACCGATACAGGTCCGGGCATTGCCAAGGATGTGGACCTGTTTGAGCAATTCCAAACCACAAAAAAGGATGGTATGGGGCTTGGCCTTTCGATTTGCCGCACCATCATTGAGTCGCATCGCGGTAAAATATGGTATCAACGTGAAGAGAACGGTAAGTCTCAGTTTTGCTTTTCCCTGCCTGCGTTAGGCCCAAGAACGACGGCACCTAAACTTGATGAACTCAACGCCTGAACCTTTCGTATTCATTGTCGATGATGACGAGGGCATCCGTACTTCGCTTTCACGAGCGCTGGACACGCGTGGGTACAACACCCTGGCCTTTGCCTCGGCGCAGGCATTTCTGGAGCATTACGAGCCCGGCACGTCTGGTTGTCTGATACTGGATTTCGGCATGCCAGAGATGTCGGGGCTGGAACTGCAGCAGGTTCTTGTGAAACGCGGTCGGTCGATCCCGATCATTTTCATCACCGGTCATGGCGGCGTGCCGGAAGCGGTTGAGGCGATGAAATACGGGGCGGTCGATTTCCTCGAAAAACCGTTCAGGCAAGACGCGCTGATCAAGCGGATCGATGCAGCGCTGAAGCTTGACGAACAAACCCGCCGCGTTGACGATAAATCCCGGACGACGAAGGCCCGTTTTGAGAGATTGACAGATCGCGAAAAAGAAATTGCCGAGTTTCTGGTGTCGAACCCGTCGAACAGCTCCAGCAAGGATGTCGCGCGCCATCTTGGGATCAGCCCCCGCACCGTGGACCATCATCGCGCCCGTATTCTTGAGAAGATGAGCGTGCATTCCGTGGCCGAGCTTGTCGACCAGTCGATCACCGCAAAACTCTTTTCGCGCTAGCCGGTTCAGCGCATAGGCAATATTGCCTACGTAACCACACGAATTTACGTCGGCGATTTTTCGGGCCATCTTAAGGACACAGTGTGAGTGGTGGAACCTCTATCACTGGAAGTGCATATGTACTGAGTTCCGAGCGCTGGAATTAGCCTGCCTCATGTTACCGATCATCCCCTTCCAGAATTTGAGTTCAGATCCTCGTGATCTGGATGACTGGATAAGCGTTGCAGCCTGTTGGCACTGACGGGTTGCAACGCACCTACATCCACACCATTTTCATGGTTTGCTAGCAGTAGCGGCTGGCGTCAGGAACCTTCGTTCAGGATAACATCGACCGGGGACAGTACCGTTTCAGCGGGAATTGCCTCAAGCGACATGAGTTGCCCGCCTTTTTCAGCGATAAATTCAGTTGCCTTTTCCGGATCTGAAAACGGGACGATCTCGGGCGCGCCCATGCCGCCCCGGACATCTGCGCCGACAACGAATTCGGCTTTCGACGCCTCGACCCAGTTGTCATTGCCGGGAGAATCCCAGCTTGGCGCCTGGCCCATGTCACTGACATAAAAGGCCACCAGATCTGCGTCGCGTTCGGGGCCTTTCACATAGGCCAGAGCATCGCGCACCTGCGCGAAAAAGATCGGATCAGGCAGCCCCTTGAGGTGGATCTGGGCCTTGGGTCCGGGATGGGATATAAGCTGCATCTGACAGAAATGGCCAAGCGCGTCGGCATTCATGGTCACGGGATCGGGGATCGCAACCTCTTCGGATTTGCAAGCCGCCAACAGAAGCAGGGCGAATAGTAATGGCCTCATGGTTCAACCCTTCGAAAAGCGCCCAAAGCCAGAAGCAGCGCGAGAATGGGCCACAGGATCAATGACAACGGCGCGGCCCAGGCGGGCAATGCATCGCCGGCGCCGGACATGCCGGTGACAAGGGCAATCTGTTCAGACCCCGCGATATTCCATAGACGAAACGCATCTGCGGGGTTTGCGGCCAGCATCCAGGGAAAGATATCGGTGGTGAAGGTGCCGCCCCCGTCAAACACCACGGCACCCAGCAGGCCCAGATCATAAAGCACCACCAGTACCAGCCAGATACCCACGGTCAGCCCGGCAGCGCCCGCAACCGACCCCGATAGCGCGGATGCCGCATATCCAAGCGCCAGAAAACACGCACCCAGCAGGATCGCCGTGGCAATCAACCGGAGCAGCGCCCAAAGACTTTCGATTGCCATCCCACCGGTGAAAGACGCCACAAGACCGGCGGCCCCCAACCCCAGCGTCATGGCGATGGCCAGCACACCAAGATGCGCCAGAAACTTGCCCACCAGCATTTCACCCCGTGATAGCGGGTAGGTCAGTACCAGCCCTAGCGTGCCGCGCTCGGCCTCACCCGCCACCGCATCAAACGCGATCATCAATGCAAGGAAGGGCGCAAGATAAACCGCCAGCGTGGTCATCGACGCCACCGAAACGGTCAGCAGATCGACGCCCAGCGCCCCGGTCGGCGCAGAGCCCGCAAAGGTAAGTGCCAGCGCGAACAAAAGCATGATAAGGGTCGCGGTGAAAACCCAATGATTTCGGCGCTGAATTCGAAATTCAGCCGAGGCGATGGCCAGAATGCGGGCAATCATTGCATGTCCTCCCGGCAATAGTGAAGATAGAGATCTTCCAGGCTGGGGGGTGCGATCTCGACATTGCGTACAGCAGATCCAAGGCCAGTGATCCGGGCCAGATGATCCATCTTGTCCTCCGCCGTGCAGAAGATTTCGACCGAGCAGCCATTCACGCGATGCCCGCCCAGTTCCGCCTGCACATGATCGGCTGCACCGTCTTCGGCAGTCAGACTGATGCGGATCGGTAAGGATGCCTTGCGGGTCAGTTGTGCCAGTGTGTCATCAGCCACCAGCTTGCCGCCACGCATGATGGCGATCCGGTCTGTCCGCGCCTCAAGCTCGGTCAGGGCATGGCTGGCGATCAGCAGTGCCGTGCCGTTTGCCGCCATCTCGTCGATCACCGCGTAAAGATCATGGCGTGAAATCGGGTCCAGCCCGCTAGTCGGTTCGTCCAGCAGGGCGATCCGCCGACGCCCCAGCAAGGCCTGCGCCAATCCAAGCCGCTGGCGCATCCCTTTCGAATAGGCACCGATTCGGCGGTCTGCTGCGTCGGACAGGCCGACGCGTGCCAGCAGATCATCCGCTGATTTGACCTTTTCACCTGCCAGACGGGCGAAAAGAGCAAGCTGTTCCCGGCCTGTTAGCGATTTGTGAAACGCCACCTGTTCCGGCAGATAGGCCGTCGCTGCACGGGCCTGCGCACTGCCCGGCGCGTGACCGGCCACAGCAACATTCCCGTCACTGGGACGGATCAATCCCAGGATCAGCTTGATCAGCGTTGATTTCCCTGCACCGTTATGGCCCAGAAGCGCCACCCTCTCCCCCGGTGAGATACGCAGGTTTACACCAGCAACGACCTCGGCCTTGCCATATCGTTTCGACAAGTTGGCAACGTCCAGTGCTGTATCTGTTCTATCCACCATATCCTGGCCCCCATTCCGGCACCGTAAGCGTGACCGGCCGCATCAAAGGTGCGGTATCCACAACGCCACCCGGTAGCAGCGCCGGAAATTCGGATTGCGCCCAGCGCACCAGTTGAACCGCCGGCGCCCCCAGCAAAAGCTTGGCGGATGGCTGCGACCAGAGGATATGATCCATGCTGTCATTCGGGCGATAAGTCGTGTCGGCCAGCCCGTCACCATCTAGATCATAGGCGGCAAAATCGCTCCAGTAATTGCCCCTGCCCCCGTCGCTCCAGTCCAGCCATTTGGAGCCGACATATTTCACCTGCGTGCGGTTGCCGACAAAGGCATTCCCGGACATCGCATTACGCTCTGACCCTGCGGTGAAATGCACGCCGATACCGCAGCGTTCAAACCGGTTATCGGAAATTTCGTTCTTGTGGGCGTTGTAGACAAAGAGGCATTTCTGCCGCCCGTTCATCACCAGATTGCCCGAGACCTGCGAACTGTTGGTGTAGTTCAGCATGACACCGTGTTGATCATCGTCGATCGAAACATTGTTCAGCACTTTCACGCGCTTGGAATACATCACCGCATAGCCCAGGTGATTGCCGGTCGACAGGTTGCCCGACACCTCGGAATTGTTGGCGTACATGTAGTGCACGGCAAAGCGCAGGTCGCGAAAGCGGTTGTTGCGAAAGGTGTTGGAATGCGAGGTATTGACGAAAATCCCGTCGCGACCCCAACGGATGTCATTGCCGATAACTTCGGAACCGGGCGCGTTCCAGACATAGACACCGTTGCCGCGGTCATTCATCCGGTGATCCTGCCGGCCGTCGACGACATTGCCCTCGACCCGTGTCTTTTTTGCGCCGTGGATATCGACACCGTAGAGATTGCCGATCAGCCGATTGCCGATCACCCGTGCGCCATCCGCGCTTTTCAGCAGGCGAATACCGCTGTCGATTTCCTGATGATCATTGCCGGAGCCGGTGATGATACAGCCCGAAATCTCGACATTCTGAGCAGTGACCAGCAAGACCGAACCTTTGCCGGGACCGTTGATGATGGCGCCTTCCTCGCAGGTCAAAGACAGGGGTTTGTCGATTTCCAGCCCGCCCGTATGCGTCCCTTTTGCGAGGCGGAGAATATCCCCCGCCTGCGCGTTTTCGATTGCCTGCGCCAGCGCGCCCTCTTTGACGGGCACATGTGTGACCTCTGCCCGGACACCCCCGGGCAGGATCAGGCACACGGCCAGCAAGAGGGCGAAGGGGCGCATCGGCCTAGCTTGCCCGAGGTTCGACAAACATCCGCCCGCGCATCTCCATATGAAGCGCGTGGCAGAACCACTGGCAATAGAACCAGTGTACGCCGGGCCGGTCTGCGGTGAAGGTGACAGAGGCGGTGGCCATCGGTGCCACCTCCATCGCGACACCGTAGTTCGAGATGGTCAGCCCGTGGGTCACATCATCCACGTCATCCAGGTTGGTGACATAGATCGTGACCTCATCGCCCTGTTTGACCGTGAACTTCTCAAGGCTGAACGTCGGCGCCTGCGACCACATGTAGACACGCACCTTGTTGCCGTCGCGGATGGGTTCATCGGCGCCGTCTTCAAGATCGACACCATCGGCGGCGGCCTGTTGGCGCGCATCCTCCCACGTCGGGTCGTTGCGATCCCAGACATTGACCGGGTTGACGATATCGCGGCGCACGATGATCGAGTCGTGCGGTTCGGCAAAGGTCGGGCCGTCATGCACCACCTCCATTTCATCGCCACTGGCAATGTCGATGATCTGCTCATTCTCTGGCTTCAGCGGACCCACGTTGATGAACCGATCCTTCGAGAACTTGTTCATCGAGATCAGCCACTTACCATCCGCCTCTTTGGTCTCCCCCATTGATGTCGAGTTGTGGCCCGGCTGATATTGCACATCCACTTTCGAGATGATCGGGTCCACATCCGCGCCACCATAAGCCTCGATCGCCTTGTCGATGTTCCACTTGACGATCTGGCTGTCGAGGAAAAGCGTGGTGAAGGCATTCCCTTGCCCGTCATAGGCGGTGTGAAGCGGGCCAAGGCCCAGTTCCGGTTGTGCTACGATACAGCTTGCGGGATCAGCGTCTTCGTTAAAGAGGGCATCCAGCTTGGTCACATCCATCACCGACACGGTGGGCGACAGCTTGCCATTGATGCAGACATGTTTGCCGTCCGGCGCGGTGTTGATGCCGTGCGGGCTGTTGGGGATCGGGATGTAGCGGGTGTATTTCTTGTTCTGTCCCTTGCGCCCGTCCAGCACCTTGATGCCGTTCAACTCCTGATAGTCACCGGCTTCAACACCGGCCTCGATCTCGGCCAGGTTGAACACGACCACGTGGTCCAATTCGTTCTCGGTCATTTCGGCCAGCGTCATGCCCATTTCCGAGTTATACGAGGTCGAGAACGCGTATTTGCCCTGATAGTCGCAATCGGTGTTGTCCAGGTTGCCCGAAACGATCACCTGCCAGGCGATTTCCATCGTATCGCCGTCAATCGCGGTGAAGACGTTCACGTATTCCTCGGGCTTGTCGAGGATGGTGCCGTCATTAACCAGCGGCCCCTCGTGTTCCCCATTGGCAAAGACATACCCAGTGCGGGGGAATTTCTGCGGGCGCATCCCGTGGATATCATGGGCGTTCGGGATCTCGATGATCTTGTCACATTTCATCACGTCGCAGCGCACCCGCGCCACACGGGTATTGGCCTTATCGTTCATGAACAGATAGCGCCCGTCATAGGTGCCATCGGTGAAGGACATATGCGGGTGGTGCAGATCGCCATTATCATAGGTCTTCTGCCCGCGCGCCGCGAGGAATGCCTTGGTCTCTTCCGTCAGCCCCTCGGTCAGGATCTTGAGACTTTCGTTGGTTTGCCCCCAGCCGGTTGCCGAACAGCGGTTGAACACTGGCACGCGCATCAGCTCACGCATCGACGGGAAGCCCAGAATGCGCAGCTCTCCGGTCTGACCCGAGGACCAGAAGCCGTAATATTCATCCAGTTCACCGGGGGCGAGATTATATTCACCCGCCGCCCGCGCAGGTTTGGCACCACCGAAAAGGCCGGTGGTTGCCCCGGTCGTAGCGGCCAGCGCACCAGTGGCCGTTGCCCCCAGTACACCGCGCCGCGTTACCTTGAATTTGCCTTTTTTATCAGACATTTGAGGTCTCCTTTCTTTCCTCCTTGCCAGACAGGACGCGTGCCATCGCATCCTTGCTGGCCTCTGCGCTCGCATGATCGCGGGCGCGCCGTTTCAGTTGCTTGATGACAACCGGACATTTCGCATCGGATTGGTACAGAACCTGGCAATGCAGGCAGTTCACACATTCATTCGGATTGATCTCACCCGTCGGATGGATCGCCTGCACCGGACATTCATTGGCACAGGTCTGGCATGGGCTGCCGCATTCGCGGTACCGCTTGAGCCAGTCGAACATCCGCATCCGCGCCGGGATCGCCAGCGCGGCGCCCAGCGGACACAGGTAGCGGCAATAGAACCGCTCAACAAAGAGCCCAGCCAGCAATAGCAGCAGGGCAAAGACGACAAACGGCCAATCACGGACGAATTTCAGGATGATCGCGGTCTTGAACGGTTCGACTTCTGCCAACTTTTCCGCCACCGGGATTGACGCCAGAGAAACGCCGAACAATCCCAGAAAAATCATGTATTTCAGCGGCCAGAGCCGTTCATGCAGACCCCAGGGCAATTCCCATTGCGGCACCTTGAAGGCCCGCGCGACCCGGTTGGTCAGTTCCTGCAACGCGCCAAAGGGACAGAGCCAGCCACAATAAGCCCCGCGCCCCCAAAAAAGCAGCGCCGCGGCGACGGCAAACCACTGGATGAACACCAGCGGATCCATCAGAAATGCATCCCAGGTAAAGCCGCCGCGCAATGCGCCCGCCAGCGCCATCAGGTTCACCACGCTGAGTTGCGCATTGGCGTACCAGCCGATGAAAACCAGCGACATGGTCAGAAATCCCATGCGAAACCAGAAATAGGCGCGCGCGTGGCGTGTGATCTGCATCTGGAAAAAGAAGCCGCCGGTCAGGATGGTCAGCATCACTGCCAGTACACCAATTTCAAAGCTACGGTTGCGCCAGATCCGCTGCCAGAGGGCAGTTTTTGCTGCGGCTTCTTCGTCCGCCGCGTTCAACTGCGGAACCGGCGCAAGCGGCACAAGGTATTTTTCCGGCAGACGATAGCCAAGATCAAAAGTCAGGAAGGTCTTTTCAACGGCGCCCACGGCGCGCTGAACCAGGAGTTGCAGGCGCCAGGGTTCGGCCGGATCAAATTCTGCATCCGCAGGGATGCGGAAAATATCAAGTTCGGTGAAACTGGGGGCCCCATCAGCAGCCACACGGCCCAAACGACGATGATCACGGTCGAAAAACCGGACGGAACGGTCACCCTGAATAAGTTGGATACGATCAAAAATGCCACCACGGACATACCCCGATCCCTTGAAAGAATAAGAGCCGCGACCGACAATCAACAACGCATGTTCACCCTCGCCCAGCCATTTTTGGAGATTTCGAAACTCCGCGTCACCCAGCAGGCTACGACCGATCGTCGGCACGCTAACCAAAGCCGCGTGCATGTCGATAAAGGTAGTCTCGGGCGGGCCCTTTTCAGGGCGCTTGGCAGCACGCGCGTCGCCGGTTTGCGCAAAGGCCTTGTTGATCTGGCCAACATCGAGTGTAAGCACCCGCAACGAACCGTCCCCAGACAGGGTTTGCCAGTCGCGCACCTCTCCCTCGCCTTCCAGCAAGGCACGTTTCGGGCCATCTGCCAATTCGGGCGCCAATCCACCAAGACCAAGCGCGCGCGCCACCTTGAGCCCACCGCGCACCAGACTGTCGTCGATCACCATCACCGTGACGGTCGCACCGGAAATAATGTCCAGATCATGCGCCGTGCCGGATGCTGCCGCCTCGGCTTTCAGATCGATCCCGGCATAACCTTCGATCACTCGGCGCATTTTGGATTCCGGTATGCCGATCAACACAATCGGTTCAGAATGCTCGACAAGCACCGCCCCGGTGATCACCGCATCCGGTGAAATTGCGGCTACCACGTGGATGGGTTTTCCGGAGTACCCAGTGGTGCCGGCAAAATCGGATGTCAGAAAGGCCCAGGCGACGGTCTCTCCGTTGTCGATCACGGGCACCACGGGCAGATCATCCCGAACGGGGCCAAAGCTGTCGGCGTCGGGAAACAGGTCTCCAGCGGTGACTTTTGCCAGCAGACGGGAAAGATCGGACTGATCAGCCGCCATCGCTGAGGAAGGCCCCAAAGCCGATCCCAGTAAAACGATCAGAAGTGTGGCCGTGATTTTCAAAAACATATCAGACCGACCCATTGGCAGAATGGAAATTTTCTAGGTCGACTGGGGGATATTCGCGTTGACCAAAGTCAATTCCGCTTCAATTAACCTTTTCCTGGCGCTTTGATCTCCAGGCGGAAAAACTCTGTGCCATTTTGGCGCGAACCAACGTTATGCGTTTTATATAAGAGCGCCCTTTCAGAGGGTGTCTGCAATAGGTGTTGGAATAATCGCCCCGGTCGGCTGGTCACACGCGATACCAGCCTGCTATGATTGGGAAAAATGACGCTGGCAATCCGAGATACCGCATCCATGACCCGACCAAAACGTGCCACGATACGACAGGTTGCCGAGCACGCGAAGGTTTCGCCGATGACCGTTTCCAATTTCGTGAACGGCCGTTTTGAGTTGATGACGCCTGAAATGCGCGAAAAGGTTGGGCGGTCCGTAAAGGCGCTGAATTACAGGCGGAACTATGGCGCCCATCTGCTGAGGACATCCAAACTATGGTCGATTGGTATCATCGTTGTGGACGCGTCCGATCATTACCTGTCAGACGGCTACACCACCCAGATTATCTCGGGGATCAGCAACAAGCTGAATGAGAACGGCTTTTCCACGATGCTGCAAGGTGTGAAACCCGATCAGTTTGATAAATCCACCATGTTTCGGAATGTGCAGACTGATGGCCTTTGCGTTCTGCTATCCGGGACCGACCAGCAACGCGCGCAGCAATTCGCTGTGATCAGCGAATTTCAACAGCCCACGGTGCTGTTTCTGGAAAGCTTCAGTGACGCACCGGATACGATCTGTTCCATCTTGCAGGATGACTATTCGGCAGCGCGGCTGCTGGCGCGTCATGTGCTGGCCCGCGCCCCCGGATCGATTCTGATCCTGACCTCGGGCGAAAATGAATGGGCTGCCGTCAATCAACGTGTCGCTGGCATGTCCGATGAAATTCATAGCTCTGGCATCGCGGGCCGGCTGGATATCATCCCAAGTGGCAATGGACGACAGCAGGATGTGATCCGAGCGTTGGAAACTCATGTGACCGCAAATGGGTATCCGGATGCTGTCATGTGTATCAACGACGAAATCGCACTCGGTGTTCTCAAGGCTTTGAGACAGGCTGGAGTCGCCGTACCCGGGCAAACCTGCGTGACTGGTTTCAATGCGTTTGGTTTGCACGACATTACCGAGACGGCGCTGACAACAATGCAGTCCCCGGCCTATGAAATGGGCCGCATTGGCGCGCAGGAGCTGTTGCAGGCCCTTGATGTCGGTCACTTTTCGCAAAAGACCCTCACGCTACCGATCGAAATGCTGGAGGGCGATTCCGCCTAGAGTGCTTATTTACGTTAGGCGGGGATTGCTTTCAAAATATTGTAACGTTACAAATAGCTAAAAAATTGAACTGAAGACGATTCTGGGTATGACTGATTTGGCGGAAATTCAACGCAAAGCGATCGCGGGCGCACGTAACTTGCTGCAGAATTGTGTTGAACTTACTACGGGGCAAACCCTGTTGCTGGTAGAGGAAGACCGGAACATTGATTATTTCGACAACCGCACTGCCGATATCATTGCCCAAGAAGCGCGTGATATGGGTGCTACGGTTCTGACACTGACCACGCCCAGAGCGGATGGGCCTGAGGATGTCCCCCAAGCGCTGACATCGGCAATGCAGCATGTGCATCACACGGTGTTTCTGAACCGGATTGGCGATCAGATGCGCTTCAAATCGCTGCCCGGAGACGGCACCAAAACCATGGTCTACACCTTGGATATGGATACGCTTGCGTCACGCGCGGCTGGTTATGACCACAATTTTATGACGCGGTTCGTCAACCTTTTCAACGGCGTGCTGGACGGTAAGAAACACTGGCATATCACCTGTCCGGCCGGGACAAACGTTCAGGGTGAAATGCCCGCACCCAAACCGGTATCAAATGCCGGGGGTGGTTTTGCCGTGCGTTTATTCCCCATGTCTGTTCATAAACCCATTCCGGCGAATACGATGAAGGGGCAGATCGTGTTGAAACGATGGGTCACGGGCACCAACACCCATGCCTATTCGCCCGAGGTGCACTATCTGAACTCACCGATTACCGTTCATGTTGAAGATGGACATGCTGTTGCGTTTGAAGGTGACAAGACCGATGTCGATGCCTTCCGCGCACATGGCAAGATGGTTGCAGACCAATTCGGCCTGGATGACAGCTTGATCCATTCCTGGCATTCCGGGCTGAACCCCGGCACCGGGTATTTTGCCAGTGCTAAGGACGATCCGGTGCGCTGGAATGGGATGATCTTTGGTTCTCCCAGGCACCTGCATTTTCACACCTGCGGTGACTATCCGCCCGGCGAGATCAACTGGCACGTCATTGATCCGACCGTGACTTTTGACGGTGAAACATTCCTTGAATCAGGTGAATTGACGTTCTTTCAGAATGCGGCAGCGCAAGAGTTGTTGCAGTGGTTTGGCCTGATGCCAGAAAGCATGAAAACCCATCAAAATATCGGGCTTTAAGGAACGAAAACCATGCCAGATACAGTAAGCTGGATCGAAAGTGACGCAAACATCGGTGATTTGCTGACCGATGAGATGCGCAAACAGGTCTGCCGCGACGATGGTACGCTGCACCGCCTGTATCAGGCCCTGGCCCCCTGGCCTTCTGCCATTCTGCCGGTTCATAAGTTCTATCAGGCGATCCTGCATGCGCCAGATGCGCCGCTTGATCTGAACAATGGCGAATTTGTTGCCACCTATGTGGCAATCCTGAACAAGTGCACCTACGCCCGCGCGCATCATGGTGAGAATTTTTGCGCCACCGCCACGTCACGCGAAGACGCGCAAAAGGTGCTGGATGTATTGGAGAGCGGATCGTTGCAGTCAGACATTCTGTCAGACCGGCAGCGCGCCATTGCGATTTATACGCGCAAGTTAAGCCTTGAACCGCAGGCGATGGTCAAAGGAGATATAGAAGCACTGTCGGACGTGGGTCTGCGCAGTGCAGAGATCGTGCATATCAATCAGATCGCCGCCAGTTTTGGCTATTGGACGCGCATGATCAATGGCCTTGGCATCAGCCTTGGCGAAGAGAGCATCGGTTTGGCGACAGATACGCTCTCTGAGATCACGAAAGGTCAGGCAGATGAGTGAGATTGCAGATAAACCGAGACGGCGCGCCGGGCGGCGCAAAAGCTCGCGCTCTGAAAAGCTGATCCGCAAGGCCCATATCGCCGATATCACGCAACTCAAGGATCAGGTCCTGCAACTGAAGGTCGCCGATGCAGAACAGGTTGGGCGCATTCACGCAGCGGTGCTGAAAATCCTGTCCGAGATCGGCGTTGTGTTGGAACACGAAGCGGCCCGCACCATGCTTACCGCGCAATACGGGTGTAGGTTGGGCAACGATGGCTATCTGCGAATGCCACCCGATCTGGTGGAACGGGCGCTGGCGACCGTACCGCGCGAGATTAAGCTATATGATCTGAACGGCAATTTGCGGGTCGATACGTCCAACCGGATCACCTCGTATTGCCCGGGCCATAACTGCGTTCGTATTTTGGACCGGAAAACGGGGGCATTACGGCCTTGCACACTGGATGACATTCGCGAAACGGCCATCCTTTGCGAAAAGCTTCCCAATCTCAGCATGTCCTGTTCGCTGGGTTATCCCAGCGATATCCCAGCCGAAGATGAAGCCGTCGAGACTGTCAGAACCCTATTTGAACATTGTTCCAAACCCGCAGCCGTTCTGGCACATGACGAACATATCCAATCGCGTATCCTAAAGCACCTTTCTGACCTAAGCGGCGGGTATGACAATCTGGCGGAAAAGCCGGTCGCGCTGGAACTGATGGGGCCGATTTCGCCCCTGCGGCTGCCCAACGAATTCTGTGAGCGCGTTATCAATGCCGCGCGCCACCGCCTGCCCATTGTGTGCTACCCGGCAACCTTTCCGGGCATGTCCAGCCCGATCAGCGTGGCCGGCGCCATCGCGCAATCCTCGGCCGAGGCGGTAGCGGGCATCGTGATACATCAGCTGACGGAACCGGGCGCACCGATCCTGAGCGGATCTGCCGTGTTGCCGATGGATATGCGCCAGGCCGATCTTGCCTATGGCTCTCCTGAGTACATGCTTAATGGTCTGGGAGCTGCGGATTATTTCAAATCCATCGGTGTGCCCTCATGGGTCGGGGCAGGATGCTCGGATTCACATGATTTCGACGCACAGGCCGCTGCCGAAGCCGGGGCCAACATGGCAATAGCAGCGTTGGCTGGCACGCCCTTCGTTCATAACCTTGGCTTTCTATCTGGCGGCAGGACTGGATCTTTGGAAATGCTGACGCTTTGCGATGAACTGGTCGGCTGGACCAATCAAATGGCGGCAGGCTGTGCAACCGACGCAGATTCGATCGCATACGATGTGGTCAAGCGCGCAGCCCCTGACAATTCTTTTCTGACGGATTGCCATACTCAGGACAGATACCTCAAGGAAAACTGGTATCCATCCCTGTTTGAACGTTCTGATGCTGACGCATGGCTTGAAAAGGGCAGTGTCGATTTACGCGGTCGGATAAGAGCCAAACTATCCGAACTATTAGACTGATCGGTAACGGATTTTGACGGCCAAGAAGTCCGTTCTTGCAGTGTAAATCAATCCTGCAACGTAGCCCCAGACTAAAATGGCCCCCGGTCTGTTTAGCCAACCGATTTGATACGGTTTTCTAACTGACCGGGGACACTGGTTAAATAATAGAAATAACTCGTACAAAAATAGTCACGGGTCGCTCAAAATATACGTCCACCCTTGGAAAACAGCACTCAAAGGTCACTCACACCCAACCCCTCGGTTTGTTCGCACCTCGATAAGAGGATTGAACTGCCTACACTGCGATGAACGCCGCTTTGGCTCGGCCTGCGATCGGAGATTATTTCCTACCGCTGCCAGGATGCCGGAGAGGTAAGTCCTGAACTCCTGATACCAAGATAGCCTTCTTGCCAGGTCGCTAGTGTGAACGCGTTCACATGTTTGATTAATATTTTGGAAATTTCGCCCAGAAAGACAAATCGCCTGTTTTTCGGGGAATTCATATGCCGTTACGGGTTTGGGAGGTTTTTGATGATCTCTGCCGGGCGTCGAAGTTGAATGATCCCGTTCTCCATCGTCACAATGTCTTTATCTTGCAATAGTTTCAGCTGCTTGTTGACCGCTTCTCTGGTCACTCCCAGCATCTCAGCAAGTGCGTTTTGCGAAAACTTCCGCCCCAGATCAAGTACTTCTTCTTCAAGCGAGCCGTGTTGCAGGCCCAGTTCGGCAAGTTTCTGGAGCAATCGCTGTTGCAGGTTTTCAAAGGCGAACTTGTGCAAAGTGTCGTTCGATTGTCGCAACCGCCTGGAAAGAAATTCGATCAGATGTGCCGCCAGTTTCGGCTCTTCCGACAACAGCGCAAGCGTGGTCGCGATTTCAAGGTGAAGAAGGCTGGTATCCTCCAGGGCGGTAACCGTCGCAGATCGCCGATCCGAACTGACCAATGTCATTTCACCCAACGGTGCACCGTTTTCCGGCAACGCCAGCGTAAGGGCATTACCTTCTTCGTCAGTGATACTAACCCTCACAAGCCCGGAACACAGGATGTATAGCCCGTCCGAAGGGTCATCCTGATAGAAAAGAACCTTACCGCGTGGCAGAAGCACATTATGGGCCCGTGAGGCGACCCTTGAAATTACATCCTCTTGCAATCCTTCAAACAATGGGCACGCGCGCAGATATCTTTTCTTCTGCTGCTCCGCGATGTTCATGGAAGACCCCTTCGACGTTATTCAAGGAAATGGTGTTAACCATGTCTAGCATCATCATGGCGTGCATATACATGAAAACAAGACCGTTTCAGGTGCAGAAACCTGTTCGTGGTGTCAGCGTAAAAACACCAGCTACACTTTCGGGGCCATCTGGGCGAGAGCCCGTTCTTTAGGGGCTTCTTTCGGATGACGGATCAGGTCAACCAAACCCTTATTGAGAGCCCCGTTGCTATCGGTCACAATTGTCGGTTCAAAATGCCCAAGAAGATGTTCTGGCATCGGAATTATCGGGTCATAAAGCCGCCCCAATGGCTGGGTCAACGTGGAATGAGTAAGCGTCTCGGAGCGTTTGGCACCGGGGAAGAGCGTGACATTATTTTGCTCGAACCCCGGCACGATCACCCGCAGGCCACTGAAGAGAAGAGTCGACATCTGCGCCGCCGAGAGATCGCCCCGATATCTCTTGAAAAAACGCATATATCGTTTGAAAATTCGCCGCCTGGCCCAGCCCAGGCTGTTGATATTGCGGATGAACTCAACAACCTCAGGCATGGGATCAAGCGGCCGTGACACCATCGTCACACCGTCCATATCGCGTAGCCGCGCATTGGGAAGCAGCATGCCTTCGTCAAGACAACGATAAAATTCGGGTGTTCCCAACAGAGGGATTGTCAAACTCATGAAGGCAGGCATGGGGATGCGATCATATTCGATAATGAAATCTAACTGGCCCATCATCTTCGACACGCTTTCGGTAGCCGGATCGAACATCAATCCATATTGATACACGATCCCTGCCTTGAGGCACATTTCAATGGCGGAAAGTTGCGGCACGGCAAGATTCTGACGCTTGCCGTACTTGGCAAGCTGGTCGCTATCAAGGCTTTCGACGCCGCTGAAAAGGCCCACACATCCCGCAGATTTAGCATCAAGAACGTTCTGCTCGCGTGCGAAAAAGTCATTGGTTACCAGCGCGATCCACCCTTTGAACAAGCCTTCATGCCAAAGTTTCCGGATGAGATCCAACTTGGCTGCATAATTACCCCGCGACGAGCCATAAAAATTGTTGTCTATAAAAAGGACATATCTGCCAGCGGGTTGTGACCGAATTTGAGCTTCGATGTAATCGGTCGCGTAGGGCTTGAATCGATGGCCTTCGCCAGTCAACGCACAAAAGCTACACTTGAAATTGCAGTATCGGCTGGTTTCGACATAATTGACCGGGCCTTTCCATACCAGCAGGTCAAACCGGGGGAACATCTCTTCGGCCGCACAATCCGGACCGAAGTGATCAGAGGCTATCGTTTGCAGCTCTTCGATATCGCCCTTGCAAACGACGTCAAAAATTTCTGCGCAGAGCGTCGGAAGGTTTCGCGCGACCGGGCCTCCCACAACTACAATTGCCTGCGGTGCCAGCACGCGGATATAAGCGGTGATGTGGCGCATCCGATCAAGTGCCGCGGTTACCCCTGTCAATACAACCATATCCGGCCAAGCGAGCAAATCCAGGTCCTCCAACGGTCCGCTATGCACCTCTGAATAGAGGCGAATATCGACTTTCTCAGGATGGAACGCCCCGGCGAGGTAGGCATGTCCAACGCCTTGCGGAAAGAAGTTGGGACGCCCCTGGTGTCGGCGCATTTCGTCAAAATGAGCGATGACTACCAGGACACGCGGTTTGCGGGCGTGAATTTTCAAGTTAATGCCTCAATTATTATGCAGGGAGAAATCCCCTGACTTTTGGTCGTTTTTGTTCCCGATAGGAATTTCCGTTGTTGTAGAAAGAATTTGATGAACCATCTCACGATCAGTTGGTGCATCGGCCTCTATCCGGTCGAACAACGCGAGGTCGTCCGGAAAATGCCCGTTTTCATCTTCACTGATGAGACCGAGGCGCCGAGCCGAAATCGCGGCCGCAGCGCGCATTTTCAGCCGTGTGGCCTCTGATAGCCCAGATCGCCAATGCCGCACTGCAGCTTTTGATTTGCCGTCAAGCGCCGCAAGATCGCCCATGCAGAGCGATAGATAGGGACGCCCGATCGGATAAATGCGTGCAAAGGTGCGCAACTTGGCCGCCACCGATCTTGCAAGATCAATTGAGGCGGCTCTTTCATCAGCGATGCTGTGCTCAAGCTGGCGCAAACAAGCCTCAAAAACGGCCATAAGTGCAGGAAGTGTTCTGGACTTCATGCCCGATTCCAGATCAGCCATACGTTGACGCGCAACCTCTATCCAAACATCGCCTCTGACTTTGTCACCCTCTTCAAAAGCGGCGGACGCAAGCAACCCCGACCCTTCTGCATAGTGAATAAGCTCAAGCTTTGGAGACGTCGGTGCCAGAATATGTTCAAGCTTTGTCCAGCTTTTCTTGTCATTCACCTTTCGTCCGATCGCCCGATTGCCACGCAACCGACCCAAAAGCGCGCATGCATGCACCTGCATATCATCGCGTTCAAGACTGATCTCTTCCAGCCGTTCGACAAGCGCGTCCCATGTCTCAATATCTTTGAAAGCATGGGTTAGGCTCCACGGTGAACAAATCAACTCGAAACTCACCGCGTGCTCACACCACAGCCGCTGATCACGGATGGCGTTTGCGCTCTCCATCCCATCAAGGAAGTGTCGTTTCGCCCGTTCACAATTAGCCACGGCTATATCGTAAAGGCCCGAAAAAAGGCTGACGCGACTGCTTGCAGAGGGGACATCCACGATCTTTGCAATATCTGCGGCACGTCGCAGGTAATAGGTGGCCTGCTTGCGCAGGGGAATGACCCCGCAGATTGCGCCAAGTCCCGCAGTGTTGACTGCCAAGGATGGTGTAGCAACACCCAATTCAGACGACAGGTTCGCGGCAGACAGCGCCGAGTGCAGAAGTTTGCCCTTTTGGCCGTTGAAATAGAAGATCTGCGTCAGTGTTTCATGCGCCCCGGCCGCCAACTCTGCCCGTTGTTGGCGAGTACTGAAGGTGCGGCTTGCATCGGCATAGGACATCTGAGCCGGATCAGTCTTTCGACGCTGGCGCATTTGACGAAAGATTTGTTTGCCCAGTTCCAGCACCAGACTGCGGCGGCTGCTTGGCAATCGCATCCCCAATTTGGAAAGCCCCTCCCGAAATGCCACCTCTGCTTCGACCATTTTGCCAAGACCTGAATGGGCCTTACCAAGCATCATGAAACATCGCGCATCCCGCATCGTATCTTGGGGCACATCAGGATCAGCAATACGCTCGCAGAACTCCTCAAGTAATGAGATGGCGGCAGCGTTATCGAACTGACGCAACCGAAGCGCGGCCAGTCGCTCGATGTAGATGACAACCTTTGCGGCGTGGCCAGCGCGACGCCAGTGGGTCAACAGCAACGGCAATGTCTCAATATCTTCGGCGGTGGTCTGCGCTTCCATCTCATGGGCAACCGCCGCATGGGTTTCGGCTTTTTGTTCCGATAGCATGCCATCATAGACCAGATCACGAATAATCTGATGCCGGAATTCCAGATCGTTCGGGCAATCCTGATCGAAATGGAACAGACGCAATTCAGTGATGCGCGCTACTGCGGCTTCGATGTCAATGCGGCTCTCGGCAAAGGGCGTGAGGCGCGAAATCATATGACGTTTAAAACGCAACCCGAAAACGCTGGCCGTTTTCAGCACAATCTGGTCCTCGGGCGATAGCGTGTCGATCCGACCCAGGATTGCCGCCTCGAGCAGGTTGGGAAGTTCGGCCAATTCTTTTTCACCGGACTGACCCAAGGTTGTTGCCAGATGGCAAAGCTCTTCTACGAAAAGCGGCACGCCATCGCTGGTCTGAACGATAAAGTTTTGTAGCGAGGCAGAAAAATTGCCTTCACCCAACGCGCGCTGTGCCACGGCAATGACATTTTGCTTGTCCAGTCGTTCCAACGGGATGTGCCGCACTTTATGACCAAACCCGGAAAGATCAGCCAAATCCGCCGCCATCGTCTCGCTTAGCCGCGAGGTAATCAAGACAAGAGCACGCGGGGCGTTGCGAATAACCTCAACCAGCAGCACCTGAGAGCTTCGGTCAAGCCAATGTGCGTCTTCGATCACCAGTACGCGGGTCGTATGATTGAGATGATACAAGATGAGCTTGCACATCAATTTGCGCAGGTTTTCTGCCCGCACATTGCTTGCCATACTGGCGGTTACGCGTGTCTCCGGAAGATTGAGGTCAATCACGTCGTTGACCAGCGGAGCCAATGTCGTGTCGCCAATCGCCGTCTCAAGATTGGATTTCAAGCTGAACAGCGCGACCTCTTTCGAGTCCGTTCGCGACGACAGCCCCAGAAAGCGCCGGAGAATAGCCCGCCACGCGAGATAGGGTGTTTGCCGATCAAGCGCGTCCGCCATCCCGACCACAGTGTGGCGTTCCATGTCTTCGCATTCCGCCCGAACCGATGCCACCAGCGTTGACTTACCAATACCAGCCTCACCATAGATCATTGCCACCTGCACCTGACCCTGGCAGCGTTCAAGCATATTTCCGAGGATCTCGCGCTCTTTGTTGCGCCCAACGATCTCATGGACGACGCGTCCGGGTCGCCGCGACATTTTTTCAGTTGGAACGTAAGCCTGAACTTTCCCTCGTATGCCAGAAAGCTGAAGCGACCAAGGACCTTCGAATCCGATGGACCGCTGGCTGATTTTCTGGGTTTCCTCATCAACCAGAATACGGCCCGTCGCGACATCTCGCAGCCGCGCGGCAAGGTTCGCGGCAGCCCCGATCACTGTATACATCTTGAAATGGGGCGCGCCAAAAGGACCGCAAAACACCCGTCCGGTGGCAATCCCCGCGCAAATCCCGAAATGACCGGTACGTGATCGCGTTTGTAATTCGATCACTGTCGCAATCGCCCGCCAGTCGTCGTTCTTGCTGGCCTGACCCGGCAGACCAAAAGCGGTTTCAATCAAGAGCAGACCGTGCCGCAACTTGATGGATAGAACGACCCCTCCCAGACTTTCCAGAATGCCCTCAACCTCGATCGCTATTGAATTCAGAGTATCAAGGTCATCCGCACCTTCACTGACGTTGATTTCCACGAAAATCAGCGTCAGCTTTCGAACTTCACCCATCCAATCTGCCAGCGCAGAATTCAGCCGCGCACGTACGAGCGGTAGCAAGTAGTCCTGCATCTTGTCGGGATCAGGTTCGGTTTTGACCATATACTCTGCCACCGGTTCGCAGAAGGTCACACCACCTTTCTCAGGACCAAGCAGAGCCAAGGAAGTATCATCGCGCGGCTGGCATTTGAACTGATCCTTAACACGCGCCGCTGCTTGGATCGAAATCAGCGCTTCACCGGGCCGCGCCTCTCTTGAAAGTGTTGCTGCCTCGTCGATAGCGGTGCCCGCTGGCAACAGATGACGTCGTCCATTTTCAAGACCAAGGTGGATAAAATCCAATCGACCCATACCAACCGAAATCCGGACATCCAGTCTGTGCCCATTCACGGTACGCGGGCTGAATTCACGCCGGATATCTGACGCGCAGGCACAACAGGCCAGTAAAGGCTTATCAGCTTCTTGGTTTGTTTGCCGCCATCCAACAATGATTGAATCGCCTTCGTAGTCGAAGATGGTGCCGCCATGCCTGTCGATCACATCTTCAATATCGGCAAAAAAGCTGGTCAACACATCATTGATCTGCTCGGCTCCGGGCTTGCCCAATTTGGCAAGGTGTTCGGTAAGATCTGTAAAGCCTGATATATCGACAATAAGAACAGCGCCATCGAAGCTTTCGACAAACGGGATGTTCTTGTCAGCAAAAGTTGCATGCGACCACTGCAAAAGAATTGGTGGTAGATATTGCGAGGCGGTCATACTCCTCCTCAGCGCCAGAAATAGCTGAAAGATGTGATATTTTCCGGTTGAGCCTAGCACCATCACTCATATCCGCAAAGCTAATGTTTTTGCGACCTGCAACGATTTTTCATGTGCCTCCTATCGACTCTGTGACACGTAGTGGCTGACAGTACTTTGCACACGGGCAAAGCAGCATTGACCACGAAGGCCGCTTCGGTGACGATGGTCGGATCGTTTCTGAAATTTGACTATTCGAATATCCCAATCCCCAGAGGTTTAAGATGTCCCAGCCGTATTCCTATTTTGAAACCGTACATATCGAGTCGATGGATATGATCGACGAAGCGCTGGACGTTTTCTTTCAAAATTTCGATCCCAACCAGCCAACCATCGTTCTGCTTCCGGGCGGGCTTGGCTCTGCTCTGCGTCAATCCCGCTCAGCATTTAACGGATTTCCGCAACCTCCCAGCGCGTTCAGGCGAGTCATCTGGGTCAATATGGGCTTACTTTTCGGTGAAGCGCTGCGATTGCCAATAGATGCAGACGGGTTTGACACAAAACACAAGATTGTCGTGGCTGACGGCGATATAGATTACTGTTTGGTACATCCTTATTCCGACGCGGTCCGCTATTTCCGAGATCATCTATGTGCAAATGTACTTGTGATGGGCTGGGACTGGCGGCGTAAAGTCATGACGTCGGTTGATTATCTGGCTCAAACCCTGACGGAAATGTCTGCCAGGGCGCTGAATATGACTGGTCAAAACATTCTTCAAAACACGCATCTGATCGGGCATAGCATGGGCGGCATGGTCGCCAAACTGCTGATGTCAAGCCAGCCGCATCTGGCAAAAGACCTTCAGGGCATGATCTCAGTCGGCTCACCCTTTTACGGCTATTTTGGCCAGCTTGACCGGTTCTATAACGGCGTCGAATATTTCAATATGCTATACTCCGCCCCCGTTGTCGCAAAGATTACGTCGTCCTGGCCAGGCATGTATAGCCTGCTGCCGATTGATGAAATGACATATGATCATTCGCACAAGGCTATCGGGCTTACCTCTTACCCGGTTGTCGATTCAGAAAGTGGCAAACCGGTCGATCCCTATAGCTCCAGTAGCTTTTCGCGCTATCCAAAGTGGACCCGAACGGGTGAAATTCCCCGAGGCTTTTCTGTACGGCAAGTTCTGGCGGCGCCCCTTCAGGGAAGCCTGGGGGAAAAGGTTTTCCACCTTCGTGTGAATGAAGCGGACACAACGCAATCAAGCGCCATCTGGGAGCCCAAGCTACCACCGCATTACGTACCCGGACATTCGCCATCACCGGTCAAATTCGGGTTGGGCGCGGGCGATGGCACGATACCCGTATGGTCCGCCGCACTTGCATCCACACCCAAAGCCAACATCACTGATTTCGCGACAGGCTCCCACGCGTTCCTGATGGAGGAGCCTGAAATACTCGCAAAAATCGCAAACATAATTACCGGCAAAACCGTTGATGCGAGCGCGATCGAGGAACTTCTGACACCACGTGAAGATTTTGCCACACCGGACGAAACCGCGGCGATCATCCTTGGCATTCAATCCGGTGAAATCACACCATCCCGACCTTATGATCCAGATGGTAAGCTTATAGTGCCCCCCAACGTCCTGCGCCGCATGATGGCTGATTACGGTCTCTAGTCGCAGCTTGAAGTTACGTTCACGCGAGCCTGTCGTTGAGAAATTATCAAGTTACATTCCCTGCGCACGAGAAAATGCTTGTGATCAGCGGCCTACCCATTGATCCAAACCAGTGAGGACGAAGTGACCGCGCTGAGAGGGGGCGGCAAAGGCAGCTACCTGTCTGTTTGAACCTATTCCGAAAAGCTCTCGAAAGGCTCTGAAAACATTTTTCTTACACAAACCGTTCGCGCCGAGACCGCCGCCAAATCATCAACTCTTCAAAGAGTCTTCAAATTTTCGCCACAGTACTACGTTCTTTTGACCGTGTTTACGAAACACAAATGGATGTGCCTGCATATTTGAAAGGCGGGGCCAATTGCCACCGCGAGATCATCACGCGCATTTCAAACACAAAAGCGGAGTTAGTATGAAACAAGTTGCAATTTCCAGCCTGAGTGGGGCGATCTTGTTCGCGGCATCCGCAGCACCGGCTTTGGCCTACATTGATCCGATCACGGGCAGCATCATTATTCAGACTATTGTTGGAGGTTTGGCCGCCGGCGCGGTTGCCATACGTTCCGTACGTGAAAAAATCATGGCTCCGTTCAAATCCAAGAAGCAAGACGACGCCGAAAATGCGTGACACGACAGCGGCGCCCGAAAGGGACGCGGGATCATTTCGTGACCCAAACGGCTATGTTTTCTTGAATGAAGGCCGTGTCTTTCGCGCGATCATGCCGGCAATGCATCAGCAGTTTGCAACCATTTACGATAGTGGCATCATTTCGCGACTAGCCAAGCAAGGCTTTATGATTGCCTGCGAACGTGTCGACGCGGACGAATTTACTCTGGCCAACTATACCGGGGCACGTGGTGAGACCGCCGCCGCGCTATACGAGCACCCCAAGGTGCCAATGGTCAGCTACCCCTATGAATGGACCTTCTCGCAGCTGAAAGCAGCCGCGCTTGCCCATCTGGACTTACAGATCGCCGCATTCGAAGAAGGCTACGTGCTTTCGGACGCCACGGCCTATAATATGCAGTTTGTGGAGGGCAGGCCGATCCACATTGATGTGCTGTCCATCCAGCAATATGAAGAGGGCAAACCCTGGAACGGCTACAATCAATTCTGCCGTCAGTTTCTGTTGCCGCTTCTGTTAGAGGCTTGGGGCGGTGTGTCATATCAGGCGATGTATCGTGGTTCGATTGACGGTATCCCCTTTGCCGATGCGCTGTCGATCCTGCCCAAACATCGATTGTTTTCCAGCTTGACCGGATTTCTGCATGTGTACCTGCACGGGCGATCCATTACCTCTGCGTCCTCCGCCAAATTCAACGACAAAACCAGGAAAGCCGCAGCCGTCAGCAAAAGCAACTATCTCGCGATACTCAAACAACTGCACGGCTTCCTAACCGATTTGCAGAGTAAGAAGCGATCCGAAACCTACTGGAATAGCTATGCGTCAAAAAACAGTTATTCCGATGACATGCGCGACACCAAGTTACACTTTGTCCGCGATTGGGCAGCCCAGGTAAAACCCAATCTTATCTGGGATATTGGTGGGAACACAGGTGACTTTTCCATGGCCGCGATTGAGGCGGGCGCGAAAAGCTCCATCGTACTCGATAGTGATTTGGATTCGTTGGAGGCGCTTTTCAACACTCGGACGCAACGCGGAGCTCCGATCTTGCCACTGGCAATGAATCTTTCGGATCCCTCATCGGACATCGGTTGGAGGCAATCGGAACGTAAGGGGTTGATGTCGCGTGCAAACGCCGACGGTGTTATTGCGTTGGCCGTGATCCATCATTTGGTCATCGGTGCGAACCTTCCATTCGACGAAGTCGTCAATTGGTTCCTTGATCTTGCTCCGGAAGGTATCATCGAATTTGTTCCCAAGCGCGACCCGATGGTGCGACAGCTTTTGGAAATGCGCCCGGACATGTTCCCAGATTATACCGAAGAACGGTTCAGAGAGCTTGTGAGCATGCGTAAGAAAATTGTCAGTGAGCATGTTTTTGACAGCAATGGCCGCCTGCTGGTGTCCTACAGCGATCACTGATTACCATGCGGCATGATTTGATTGCGATAGGCTTGCTTTGGGCAGCGATGCCGGTCACGCATCTGCTGGACTTGGGCTATACTTTCTTCGCCTTTGAGGTGTGGGCGATGTCCGCCCTTTTCCTGATAACGGGATCAGCTTTGGCCTATGGATTTGGCAAGCTTGGGCTACAATCCGTTCTGGTCGCTGCCTCGCTTTTCTTATTGATCTGTATCTACTTCCTCGACACATCCGGCTTGCAAATCGCCTGGTTGGTGGTGCTGTTTGCGGCACTCTACATGCTGCACCGCAAGGTCGGCAGGCGGACCTTGCCCGTCATAAGCACCTTTGCCGTGATCTTTAGCTTGTCGAACGTGGTCCTGCCCAAGACAGATCCTTTCGCCACAACAAAGAGTCAGCCATTCGAGGCAGGAGAGCCGCGAAACGCGTTGCTGCACATCATCCTGGACGAACAAGCATCCCTTGATGCAATGGCACATACGATACCCCCGCAGCATCCGGCATTGTCGATCTATGAGGATTATGCGCAACGCGGATTTAAAACATATCGCACCGTTCGCTCCGTGCACTACCATACGAACCAGTCGTTGCCCAATCTCGTGTCGCTGAACGGCGATACCGAAAATCTTGCTCCTTTTGAGCCCGACGATGATCACATTTTATCGGTACGGCAGAACCCGCAGATTCAGGAATTGGTTGCGCAAGGATACCGTGTTCGGGTGAGACAAAGCTCGTACCTGGATTTTTGCGTGGGCGTACCCAACATTGATTGTCGCTCCTATCCGATCCGCGACATGAGCGTTTTCCAGACCTCAGACCTGGGTCTTGATGCACGGCTTTTGACCGCATTCCTCGCGATATCACGCGATTACAGGAACCCTCAAAGTGGTCGCTATATTGGAGCGTACAAGGCCATCAGCAATGCCCTCTATACCCCTGTAAAAAGCTACCGCTATTTATCGTGGCCGATGAAAACACTTGAAGCAATTGAACTTTTGGAAACGGAGTTGCAAGAAATTCAGCCAGGGGATGCATTTATTGCCCACCTCCTGTTGCCGCATTTTCCTTATATTCTGAGTTCTGATTGCAAACCTCAAACACCAAACAGATGGGCCTATCCGGTGCGCCAAGGCCCAAAGCAAAACCTGCAGGACATTCACATGGCCTATTGGGATCAGACGGCCTGTTCACACAGGAAGATCATGCAACTACTTGATGCAATCGCAGATAAACCGTTCGTATCCGTTATGATTCATGGCGACCATGGCGCTCGATTTCAAACCGAAACAGACGCCGCATCAGAGGAGGACGATCTGGACACGTTTCTAATGGTTGGAAACTCAAATACCCTGTCGGATCCAGCGACCGACGAGCTTTCGCTACAAGAAATTTTCGCCAAAGAGTTTGATAGTTTCCTTGACACAAACCGATTGCAGGATTTGAGGTTAAATTGAATGCAAGCCACGACCGACTGAAATCGACCGAGCAATAAACCAGCAACCGAACAAAGCGATGGTTCGGTCGGACACATCAAGGCAAGCGTTTGTGCGCGTCGAAGCAACTTGCACGATCGGGCTATTGAAACGACATGGCTGATATATCAGGAGCCGATACTCGCAGAGGTTTTCACTTACACTTGGATCATCTGTCCCTTAGACTTCGCCGAAATCTGTGTGAACGGTGAATAAATGAACGGCGCGGAATCGTTAGTCAAAACTTTCATTCATAGTGGTTTGGATACAGTCTTTGCCAATCCTGGTACGTCTGAAATGCACTTCGTCGCGGCCCTTGATGAGCACCCCGAGATAAATTGCGTTCTATGCCTGTTCGAAGGTGGAACGACTGGCGCCGCAGATGGCTATTATCGTATGAAACAAGACGTCGCGGGCACACTTCTGCACCTTGCACCAGGATTTGGTAACGCTTTTGCAAACTTGCATAATGCGCGGAAATCCGGATCCGGAATCGTGAACGTGGTAGGGGACCACGCGACCCATCACCTGCGATACGAAAGCCCTCTCAAAGGTGACATTGTCGGAATAAGTCAGGCCGTGAGTCATTGGACGCGGGTGTCTAGTGATGCGAAAGGCATTGCTGCTGATGGTGCTGCGGCGATCCAGGCCGCCCGATCCCAAAACGGTCAGCTTGCAACGCTGATCCTGCCGGCCGACACGGCGTGGAACCCTGCCATTGGCCCCGTGACAACAAATCTACCACTTCAACACCTTCATCGCCCATCCACCGAAGATATCGAAGCGGCAGCCGCGCGGTTGAAAACCCACAACGCGGCTCTGATGATCGGAGGGCCCGCACTTTTTGGTCAGCTTCGCGACATGGCCGGTAAAATTTCTGCGGCAACCGGTTGTCGGTTGCTGGCCGACACCCTGATCCCTCGCATTTCAAAAGGCGCAGGGGCCACGAAATTAGATCAACTTGTCTATCCAATAGCGCCCAAAATCGCACAACTTGAACACACCTCTTCGATCACCTTGCTAGGTACCGACAGACCAGTTGCATTCTTTGCCTATCCGAACAAACCAAGCGTTCCCGAGCCTGCGGACTGTACGATAACAGACCTTTGCGCCCCTACGGATGACATCGCCTGGACGCTTCAGTCATTGGCAGATGCGGTTGGTGTTTCGAACAAAACACAGCCCAAAAGATATGCTCTCGACCTACCTTCAATTCCAAGCGGGCAGCTTACCTTGGAAAAGGTCGGCCTAGCCCTGGCCGCTCTAATTCCAGAGCACGCTATCCTTTGCAATGAATCCGTAACCTCCGGCTTTCATGTTATTCCACCCATCACAACGGCGCGGTCGCATGATTTGCTTACGGGAACAGGTGGTGCCATCGGACTTTGCCTGCCCTGCGCGACCGGTGCCGCAATCGCTTGTCCGAACAGAAAAGTCATCGCGCTCACGGGTGATGGCTCCGCCATGTACACACTACAATCTTTGTGGACCATGGCGAGTGAGAGCCTTGACGTCACCGTGGTCGTTTTTGCCAACCGCGGATATCAGATACTGCGAGACGAGCTTGCAAATGTCGGCGTTGAGAGTTTTGGCCAGAACGCTCAGGCTATGTTTGATGTAGACAATCCAACGCTTGATTGGGTCTCGTTGGCCAAAGGGCATGGGGTTCCAGGAACACGCGTTGACGATATGGAGAGTTTTGTTAGATCATTGTCTGCGGGGCTGTCTAGTGAGGGTCCATCCCTAATCGAAGTGGTTTGCCCCTCAGCAGCTTGAAAACAAATCTATAGTGAAATTTCATCGCCAAACCTCGCCATTGGCTGCAAGTGACGGTGAAAAGAAGCCGTTCGATAAATCAAACTCAACTCAGTAGATGCTGAGTTATTAGTGGCAAATTCCGACAACGTTGAGTAAGAAAAATATTCAACATACGAACCAACAAAAATAACAGCGCTGAACCAGATCGGTTCACCCAGTGGAAATCTTGAAATTCTTGATACCCGCCTGTCGAGAACCGACCACTGATTCAGCGCGATTATGAAGTTTGTCGGTTCACCTAGTCTCGAATGACCATAACCGTACAATGTGCATTTCGCACAACGCGCGCCAAGTTGGGACCGATCTCATAGTTCGGAAAATCACCTTTCGAAGAGGCCATAACAATCATGTCAAAGCCCTCTTTATGCGCAAGCTTCAAAACCTCGCGGTATACGCTCCCTTCTTCGATATGTATTTGAAGGTCAGTCGCCCCGTTATGATCCAAAACCTTCTGAACAGTGTTTCGAACGTGATCTTTCGCTCCTGCACCGTAATTCGCGGGCAGGTTTGGCAGTAGGATAATTTCCGGTATTACCGAAACCACATGAAGCTCGGCCCGGTAGAATTTCGCTTGTTCTATCGCCACAGGAAGCGCGGATTTCCAGGACCGTTCATCTGTATGATCAATCGGCAAAAGAATTTTAGTTGCCATCTTCTTATCTCCTCGAAGAGTGTTTTGAACGGGACGTCAGAGGGCCTTGCCGGCCCCCTGATCCAGTTTATTCAGTAGCGCCGCCTGGCTCTTCTGTTTTGCCGCCAGAGGCAAAAAACTCACGTGTCAGTTTGAAAACAATCGGGCTAAGTAGCGCCAGTGCGATCAGATTGGGGATCGCCATCATGGCATTCAGCGTATCAGCCAACAGCCAGATAAAGCCAAGGTCTGCGGTCGCGCCGAAGTAGATCATCGCGATCCACAACACGCGGTAAGGCATCAGAGCTTTGGCTCCAAAGAAGAAGCCTATGCATTTCTCACCGTAGAACGACCAACCAAGGATTGTAGTGAAGGCAAAGATCGACAGGGCAACGGCGATGAGCGAGCCGCCGAGACCGGGCAGCGAAATCTCGAACGCATGTGCGGTCAAGGCTGCACCGGATTCTCCTGAAGTCCAGGCGCCAGATGCGATGATTGCAAGACCGGTGATTGAGCAGACGATGATGGTGTCGATGAACGTACCCAGCATTGCGACCAGACCCTGATTAACAGGGCCTTTGGTTGAAGCGGCGGCATGTGCGATCGGCGCTGAACCAAGGCCCGCTTCGTTCGAGAATACACCACGTGCCACACCAAACCGGATCGCAGCCCAAACTGCGGCACCTGCAAAGCCACCTTCGGCCGCTGATGGCGTAAAGGCATGGGTAAAGACCAAACTCAGCGCGTTACCAATGCCACCGATATTGATCAAAAGAACCAGCAAACCAGCCAGAATATAAGCCACAGCCATAAACGGAACCAGCTTCCCGGCGACGGCACCGATCCGGCTGATACCTCCAAGAATGACAGCAGCGGTCAGAACCATCAGGATGACCCCCGTGACCGATGTGTTGACACCGAAATTCGATTCCAGAACGCTGGCAACACCATTGGCCTGCACACCGTTACCGATACCAAATGCCGCAATGGCTCCGAAAAGGGCAAATGCTGGCGCCAGCCAATACCACTTCTTGTCGAGGCCGTTTTTGATATAGTACATCGGGCCGCCGACGAAATTACCCAGTTCATCGGTTTCGCGGTACTTTACCGCGCAGACGGCTTCGGCGTATTTCGTGGCCATACCGACAAGGGCGGTCATCCACATCCAGAAAAGCGCACCAGGACCACCGAGGAATACGGCCGTTGCCACACCTGCGATGTTACCGGTACCGATGGTCGCCGAGAGCGAGGTCATCAACGCGTTGAATGGGCTGATCTGCCCATCGCCTTGTTCCTCACGACCGCTAAACAATAGCCTGAAGCCAGTGCCCAGCTTTAGGATCGGCATGAATTTCAACCCGACCTGCAGGAAGAATCCTACACCCAGGATCAGAACCAGCATCAAGGGTCCCCAAACAACCCCGTTTATCTGTCCCACTATGTTATTTAACGCTTCCATGGTGTTCCTCCCAATTGCGTCTGGTTAAGCCCCTTGGCCAACGCCTGCTGGCGAGCCACTTTCAGGGCGGAAAAATCTTCGTCTGCATGAAAAGACGAACGTGTCATTGGTGTTGCGGAGACGCCCAGAAACCCCTTGCTACGTGCAATCCGCTCCAGCTGAGAAAATTCTTCTGGCGTCCAGAACCGATCAATCGGATGATGCTTTGGCGTCGGTTGCAGATACTGTCCAACCGTCAAAAAATCGACACCAGCGGCCCGAAGATCGTCCATCACCTGGCGGACATCGTTAAGTGTCTCACCCAATCCTACCATCAATCCCGATTTTGTGAAAATTTCCGGATTGGTCTGCTTGGCGTCATCCAAAAGGCGCAAGGAAGTGTAATAGCGCGCACCAGGCCGCACATTAGGATAAAGATGTGGAACGGTTTCGAGATTGTGATTGAACACATCCGGTGCGGCTTCAAATACTTGCTGCGCCGCAGCACCCTTGCCCAAAAAATCAGGGGTTAAAACCTCAATCGTGGTCTCGGGTGTCTGATGCCGGACGGCGCGAATGGTTTGGGCAATATGGGCTGCACCCCCATCTTCCAAATCATCGCGATCCACACTGGTGATTACCACATGACGCAGGCCCAACTTTTTGACCGCTGTCGCAACGCGTCCCGGCTCAAACAAATCCAGGGCATCGGGGCGACCGGTGGCCACGTTGCAGAAAGAACAGCCCCGGGTACAAACCTCGCCCATGATCATCATGGTGGCGTGACGTTTGGACCAACATTCACCGATATTGGGGCAAGCGGCCTCTTCGCAAACGGTCACCAGGTCATGATCACGCATCAGACGCCGGGTCTCATTATAGGTCGCGCTTTCTATCTTTTTTCGGCGAACCCACTTTGGTTTACGTGGAATCGCACTGTCGGCTTTCTTTGCTTTCTCCGGGTGACGGAGGCGAAGTTGCACTGTCATTGCGCTACTCCCTCAAGCGTGGATCGCGCGATCTAGCGCATCAAGGCAGGCTTCTTTGACCGCTTCGCCCATGGCAGGATGGGCGTGACAGGTGCGGGCCACCTCCTCTACAGTGGCGTCTTTCGTCATCGCCAGCACGAGCTCGGCAATCAGGTCACCGCCATGTGCACCACAAATATGTGCGCCAAGGAATTTACCGCCAGGGCCAACCAGCACCTTTACCGCGCCGTCGGTCTCTCCCGATGATCGGGCCCGTGAATTTGCCATGAAGGCGAACTTGCCAACAGTGTAGGTTGTTCCGGCCGCTTTCAATGCTTCTTCGGTTGCGCCGACCGATGCAACCTCGGGGTCTGTATAGACAACGCCGGGAACCGTGTTGTAGTCGACATGCCCTTTCAGGCCCGCTAGCGTTTCGACACAGGCAACGCCATCTTCCTCGGCTTTGTGCGCCAGCATCGGACCCGGTACGCAATCACCAATCGCATAGATGCCAGGAACGGATGTCTGAAACGCGCTATCAACCTGAATAAACCCGCGCAGATCCATTGCAACACCCAAGGCGTCCAACCCCAGCCCACGTGTAACCGGCCTGCGGCCAATTGAGATCAGCACCTTGTCGGCCTCAAGGCTCTCTTCGGTGTCTTTGGCAACTCGGTTCAGCGACAGTTTCAGGCCGCTGTCGGTTTTGGTAACCGATTTCAAAGCCCGGCCAAGTTGAAATTTCAAGCCGCGCTTGGACAGGGCGCGCTGTGTCAGCTTGGCAATTTCGCCATCAATACCGGGCAGGATACGATCCAGGTATTCAACGACGGTCACTTTGACTCCAAGCCGCGACCAGACCTGCCCCAATTCTAGACCGATGACCCCCGCCCCGATAACAACCAACTCATCAGGCACTTCAGTCAGCGCCAAAGCACCAGTGCTGCTCAGTACATCAATCTCGTCGATTTCTATTCCCGGCAAGGGTGTTGGTTCCGACCCCGTAGCGATCACGATATTTTTTGCGCTCAGCTTCTGCTCGCCAACCCGAACCCGTCCTGACGCCGGTATGCTGGCCCAGCCTGTGATCAAATCCACATTGTTTTTGTCAAAGAGAAATTTGATACCTTTGGTCAGATCCCCGACGATCTTGTCTTTTCGAACCATCATTGCGGATACATCCAAATGGCTCTCCGCGACAGAGATACCATGCGCCGACAGATGCGAAAGCTCTGCATATTTCGCCGAAGAAGTCAGCAGCGCTTTGGATGGAATACAACCAACGTTAAGGCAGGTGCCTCCCAGCGCACCACGCCCTTCAATACAAGCAACCTTCATGCCCAATTGCGCGGCCCGGATCGCTGCGACATAGCCGCCGGGTCCACCACCAATAACGATCAGATCATAATCAGACATGATTTTCTCCGAAGTAAATTTGGATTGATATCGAAAGTGCGTACCGTTTTGCTTTCTTAATGTCGCGTATAGGAAACTTTTTCCCTTAAATCAACATATGAATCAAAAAAGAAATTTTGACCATAAATGGCTCACGGGCTAAGCTCTCTGAAAAACAGGAGAATTTACGCTATGGAACCCGTCCAGGCAGAAGACGCAGGGATCACAGTTGAGGCTATCGAAGCCCCAGATGGCGAAATTCTTGGAAAAATGATTCGGGATGCCCGAAAGGAAAAAGGCCTGACCTTGGAAGAGGCGGCAAAAGCAGCAGCGATCGGTCGCTCAACCCTATCCAAGATCGAAAACAATCAAACCCGGCCCAGCTTTGAAATTATACGCCGTCTGATGCAGACGTTGGAACTGGAAACTCCGCAACTATTTTTACAATCCGCAAAAAGCGATATTTCCGGCCGTCGTGACTATACCCGAACCGGCGATGGTGAACATCAAGCCACGCGCACCTATGATCATGAGTTATTATGTACCGAACTGACCAGCAAACGCATGCTGCCTTACATCAGCACAATCAAGGCGCGCGATGTGACAGAATTTGATTCCTGGGTTCGACACCAAGGAGAAGAATTCATGTATGTCATCAGCGGTTCCGTAATACTGTATACGGAACACTATCGCCCCCTAACGATGAATGCGGGGGATTCCGTCTACTACGATAGCGGCATGGGGCATGGCTGCATCTCAACCAGTCATGAGGATGCAAAAGTACTATGGGTGTCCCTCGGAAATTGACGCTGACGTTTTCGCGGCAACGGTAAGCATTGTTGTTCTGTCTGATGCTTTAGTAGTCATCACCAGAATAACGATTGGGCAGATCCAGCGCGTCCTCATTGCCAATAAATTTCGCCCATACTCCCCCAGGGCGCCAAATACCGTCCATTATCGCAAAAGCAACCTCTTCAGAACCGCCAATTCCTGACTTCGCATAGCGATAAAAAAAGGCCGATACACGGGCGTTGTAGATGCAATGCACGTGAACAGTTTGATCTTTTACTTTTTCAAGCGCGTTACAGAATTCGGCAAAGTCAGCATCTGTCGGATTTTCAAAATCTACCGGGATATAGATGTATTCCATGCCCAGCTCAGCAACAGATCCGGCTTCGTCTTCTAGTGCACCATCATTTGAATGCGGCCCAAGATTGATAACGTGGGTGATGCCCATGTCCCTAATGTTTATCAACTGTTCTTCGGTTGGCTGACCAGATAGCGTGATGTTCTTGTCAAAGCGCCGCCAATTGATGATTTCAGGCAAATCTCTCATGTTTCTCTCCTAATTGATCAGGCTTGGATTGGCGCATTCCGGATGATCTTTGTTAAACCGTACTGACGATGCCGGATTGGAAATCAGATTTTCAGGGGGACGAATAGGCCGTACAACAAGGTTGCCGCCGCAGTTCGGACAAATTTTGTCAAAACGCATCTCAGCGCAATCAGCACAAAATGTACATTCAAAGGTGCAGATCCGGGCGTTTGGTGCTGACGCGGGCAAATCCGTGTCACAGCATTCGCAATTCGGTTTGAGTATTAGCAAGGGAAAGCCTCCTGTTTGTTTCCCTTAGACTATCGATATCCGCTCTGTCATAAATGACAATGAAACCTCGAATTATGCCAAACCACGAGATGGAAATGACCACCAAACGTGTCCTCTTTGTCGTCTACCCGAATATCGTTCTTCTGGATCTCGTCGGTCCGCTACAAATTTTCACGCATGCCAAAGACAGTCAGACCGGCACCGCAGGTTATACGACTTCGATCGCATCTCTGGCAGGCACGGTGATTGCAACAAACACTGTGGTTCCCATTCCAACCGCGCCCATTTCGGACTTCTTAAACCAGAAAATCCATACATTGGTGATCGTAGGTGGAGATGGTGCATATGACGCGATGCAGAGCCGCGCGCTTATTGAAGCAATCAAAAAAATTGGATCACAAGCCGAGCGTGTTTGCTCGGTTTGTTCTGGTGCTCTTGTTCTTGCGGCAGCAGGGTTTCTGGATGGACGAAGGGCCGTAACACATTGGGAAGACTGTAAAAGACTTGCAGAATACTTCCCCGAAGTAAGTGTCGAAGAGAATCCGATTTACATAAAAGACGAAAACGTGTGGACATCAGCCGGCATAACCGCTGGCATGGATATGGCGCTGGCAATCGTCGCCGAAGACCTGGGGCGTTCCACTGCTCTCAAGATGGCTCGGTCGCTTGTGACACATATGGTTCGATCAGGCGGGCAATCTCAGTTCAGCCCGGCCTTGGACCAGCAATTTCTGGATGCAACAGGTCGATTTGATGCGCTTCACAGCTGGATCAAAGAAAATTTGCACCTGGAACTCAAAGTTGATGAATTGGCTGCCAAAGTAAATATGAGTGCTCGGAACTTTTCGCGCCAATATACAGCGCAGATGCGCATCCCCCCTGCAAAGGCCGTCGAAGTCATCCGCACAGAAGTCGCACGCAATCTTCTGGAAACCACCAATTTGAGTGTCAAAAAAATTGCCACACGCTGCGGCTTCAGAGATGATGAACGTCTAAGGCGTGCCTTCTTACGGCAACTGAAAACATCTCCAACCGAGTACCGGCAACGATTTCAGATTGGCCTCGAATGATAATACCAAACCAGCACAACTCAGTTCTTTTCACCCGCTTCTAGGGCTTGGGAAGCAAGCAGAATCAGAAGCCTTTTAAGAAACCCGAACGACAAACGATTATGCTGTTTCGAGATCAAGAAAATCAGTCGGTCAATCTAGCCAAAGTCAATTGCTGACGAAGAACATCCAAGGACGCAGAACCATTCATCTGACTGGCGTTGAAGCGCATGAAGGATTGCATTTTTTGTGAAGGACTAAACACATTACCAGGTGCAAAAACTATCCCTTTCGCCAGCGCTGACCGGGCCAATGTTGCCGCGTCAATCTGATTGGGAAGTTCGCACCAAAGGTAAAAGCCACCCCTGGGCTTCACCCACGGCTTTATCCCCAATGAACCCAATTCACCCTCTGCATCAATACGTGCACGGTCTAGCCGACCCCTTAGCGCCTCCATATGCTTGCGATAGCTGCCATCGGTCAGGGCCGTATGTAGCAATTCCGTCAACATCGGGCTTGGGCCGCCGAAGTTCGTCGCAACTTGGAGGTCAGTCAGCGCCGCAATCCAATCCGGGCGAGCTGCGACATAGCCGCAGCGGAGCGATGCCGATAGCGTTTTCGAAAAACTGCCGATTGATAACACACGGTCATGGCCATCAAGCGCAGCCAAACGCGGCGAGTGATCTGGTTCGAACTCCGAAAAGATTTCATCTTCAACGATCAGCAGATCATAGGCCTCTGCCAACGAAAGGATACGGTGAGCCGTCGCCGCCGTAATTGTTGCCCCTGTCGGATTTTGCAGCGCCGAGTTGGTCAGATAAAGTCGTGGTCTTTGCTCCTTCAATACGCTTTCAAACTGTCGCAGATCAGGCCCGTTTGGCGTGTAAGGATTACTGGCGATGGTGATCTGGTGGGCCCTCAGCAGGGCTTGAAAGTTGAAATAGCAGGGGTCATCAACCAGCACTGTATCCCCGGGCTGCAACAAAAACCTGCAAATCAAGTCCAATGCCTGTGACCCGGAATTGGTCAGCAACACATTGCCTGGATCAACACCAACACCTTGATCGTGAAGTTTGCGTGCAACATAACGGCGCAGATCGACTTGCCCCTGGGCGCTGCCGTAGTCCGTCAGCACAGAGCTCCCAGAGCGCGTCGCACGGCGCATGGCTCGGCGCAGTGAATCGACGGGCATCCAATCGGTAGGCAACCATCCGCACCCAGGTTTTGACACTTCGTCTCCGGCATCGATCGATTGCCGCGCAACCCAAAGCGGGTCCACTTCTCGCTCAAGCTGCGGACCGGTCTGAGAAACCGCGAAAGGCTGGACGCGGTTTGCCACAAAAAATCCCGATCCGCGCCGTGCAAAAATGGTGCCTTCTGCGGCCAACACATCATAGGCTTCAACCACGGTCGACGGGGACAGGTTCAGCGTTGAGGCTAGACCGCGAACTGATGGGAGCTTATCGCCCGCCCCAAGGGCGCGCGACTGTATGCGACGGTTGATATGGTCCATCACGAGGTTTCGCCGGATCGCTTTGGCCATCTCAGACATCCTTTGTATGGGCTTCTTGAGGAGTACAGTTTGGACATATCGTACGGCTTTGTGTCTGCCCTTGCCATCCCGCACAAGCTACAAAACCCGAAAAGGGATATTGCTGTCATGAATTCTTCATTTTCGGGCTGGGGCAGCGGGCTGCTTGGTGTATTGATTTTCAGCGGATCGCTGCCAGCCACACGCGTAGCTGTCGGTGGGTTGGAACCGTTCTTCCTGACATCAGTACGGGCCGTAATAGCGGCTGCACTGGCGCTTGTTTTACTAACCCTCTTCAAACAAAAAAGACCTTCGCGAAGGGATTTGAGATCACTCGGCATTGTGGCTTTAGGAGTGGTCGTCGGATTTCCGCTTTTGACTGCCCTGGCATTGCAACACATCACCGCAGCGCATTCGATTGTCTTTATCGGCCTTTTACCTTTGGCCACAGCCGCTTTCGGCGTGTTGCGCGGGGGCGATTGCCCGAGACTTTTGTTTTGGGTGTTTTCGGTCTTGGGCAGCAGCGCCGTCGTCGGTTTCGCGCTCACCCAAAGTGCGGAAGCATCACTGATAGGTGATATGTTCATGGTGGCTGCAGTCGTCGCGTGCGGATTGGGCTATGCGGAAGGCGCAGTTTTATCGCGCAGGTTGGGCGGCTGGCAGGTTATCTGCTGGGCGTTGATTCTGGCCTTCCCGCTGATGGCGGTTTTTGCGACCGTGACGCGCCCGGAAACACTCGCTGGGCTGAAGATCTCAGTGTGGCTCAGCCTTGGATATGTTTCAGTCTTCTCCATGCTCGTGGGTTTTGTGTTCTGGTACCGAGGCCTGGCTTTGGGTGGAACTGCAGGCGTCGGTCAACTTCAACTCTTGCAACCGTTTTTTGGCTTAATACTTGCTGCAATGCTATTGGCGGAACCCATTGCACCATCCATGATAGGTGTCACAATCTTTGTGGTGGTCTGCGTGGCCGGGGCAAAACGCTTCGCGTGATATTGCATTCGTCCATGCGTGGCAAAACTAGACTATGGTTTCTGCAACCATCTTTTGGGCGCGCGCCAGTCACTCACGGCGGTTCTGATGATGGTTCCAATAATCGCGTGACCCGCCAGAACAGTGCCGCGAATGGTTCCCGAAATCTTGGAAACCCCTATGCGCGCCCGGTAATCGACGGGCACTTCACGAACCGTCAGCTTTTCTTGAATTGCGCGCAGTTGCATCTCAACGGTCCAACCGAAAGCCTGATCCTTCATGCCGATTTGCCGCAACGCATTGGCATCAATCGCACGAAACGGCCCCAGATCGGTATATTGTACTGACCAAAACTGCCATATCAGCCAGCATGCCAGCCAATTGCCAAATCGCTGCGGCAAAGTGAGTGATCCGCGTTCACACCGCCCGAGCCTGCGCGACCCGATAACCAATTGCACGCCATCAGTCGTAATCGGGTCAACCAAACGGTACATCTGCTGCGGATAGTCGCTGTAATCACCGTCGAGAAAGACGATGACATCACAATCTGTCAGGGCCGCGATGCCGGAAAGACATGCGGCACCATATCCCAGCCGGGAAGCGACAACCGTCTTCGCGCCCAATCGTTGCGCTACATCAACTGTGCGATCTGTAGATCCATTATCTGCAACGACAATTTGATCGACCCAATCAGGCACTTCCGCCAGCACAAGACCAATTGCGTCTGCTTCGTTCAATGTTGGGATGACCAACCCAATCCGCGCGGTATTTCGCATCAGACCGCCCCTCTCGGACGACCCAGCATGGCGCCAGGACGCGCTACATCAAACACAATCAAGGCCCAGACAGGAGCCCAAATCGCCCATACAACACCATATCGATAGAGCATTTCCTGACCGTGCGGCGCCAAGTGAAAATAGAGGTAATGCAGCGGCAAGGTGACACCCGCCAAAAGCAATCCACGCACGGGGAAAAAACACAGGAAGGGTGCAATCCAAATAAAGTACCAGGGGGTTTGCGACGGGGAGAGAAGGTAAAGGGCCGCACAGATCAGAAACATCCGTTTGAAGGCCATAAATGTATCCTTGGCACGCCGAATACAGATCGCGACAACAATCGCCAATAACAAGAAGCCGAGGAACATTTGGCTTAGCATAGGCGCGTTTTCATGGTCCGGGACGACAAACCCAAGCAGCCAATCGCTTACCAAAAATGCCGCGGATGACGCCTTCCAGTTCTGAGCAAAGGCAACGAAGCCCGAACTCGTATCGAGTTTTGAGGCGACCACAGGCCAGAAGATCAGAACCAGCAAGAACACCGTAAGTGATACAGCAAGGATAAATATATGGCGCTTTTCAATAAATTGCCGCCAGACCGCTGCGACCATTAGCAAAGGCCAGACTTTCACCCCGGCGGAAACTGTCAAAAAAACCGATGCCCAGACACCGTGCCCTTTTATCATCAAAAGACCGGCTGCAAGTACCGGCAGCATCACGACCGGCTCCATATGGGCAGAATTGGCGATTTCTTTGATCACCAGAGGGTTCCACCAATATAGGGCCAGCCACAATGGGGATCGCCCAAGCGTCACCAAAATGGCATAGATGAAAATCAGGCATCCCAATTCAAGCAAAAAAAGCATGATCCGCCAACCATCAAGATCAAATGGTGCCACGACATGCGAAATCGCAAAGACCGCCTGTGCAACGGGTGGGTAGACGGTTCGATATTCCGGATAATTCACCCGCTCTAGAATTTGACCGGCCCGCTGGGCCAACGCCCGAACATCAGCCGATCCAGCGCTGCCATCCGCTATATCAAGGGGCGAATACTCAAAAGGAGAGTTCCCTGCCACCACGACTGCACCGTCCCAGAGATAGCGATTATAGTCATCCTCCAGCAAGGCTGGCGTGCCCAATTGCACCAGTCGTGCAGCAGCGCCTACAAGCAAAATCAGGATAAGCACGTGCCGGGTTGCAGGCTCCGTCATATTACGGATCAAAACCGGAAGCGAGAAGGTGACAGCCGCGGCTACAAAGATGTAAAGCGACACGAAGACTACGATCGGCATTTCTTCCAACGCAACCTCGTATGCAAAATAAGGCGCTGCGGCCCGCAATGCTAACGACGACGAAAGTAGAAAAAAGCCAAGACACCACCATGCTGCCAAGGTCGGAATTTTGCCGAGGTCAAATTTCATCCATATTCACTTCGGCAGCCAACCGAGCCTCAATTATAGCTTCCGCGCCGAGAGTTCCTCTTCCGCTTTTTCTTGGATTTCTTTTTCTTCTTCTTTTTGGTTTCTTGAAGAATTTGCGAGTTTTTTGCGACGCCCCGGTTCCGTGAATTGGCACGCTCGGTCACAGTGGCCTGTGCGCCTTTGAAGCCGAACAGACCATTGTTAGAATTCTTCTCTGCAGCGGCGCTGCTATTTGCAATCAACATTGCTGCTAAAAGCGCGCTGGATTTCGATAGGATGCGTAGAGACATTATGATCCTGACTTTGAACTGATGAAGCTGGATCACAAGCTAGGCCCAACCGCATTCGCTTGGAACGGAACATTGTTTCACATTTCTGTGCAGAAGATTTGTTTTGCGATCAAGCTGACACAAGGTCATTAAAACCGAAACCAAGGCAAACACCTGTTCAGGGATATTCCATGCTGCGCCGCCTGCTCTTTCTCGCGCTCACACTATCTATTTTGCCTGCGGGTCTGCTTGGCCGTTGGTCCTCCAGCGCACCGGAGGCTTGGGAGCACTGGGAATACCATGATCCCGAAAACAAACACCCAATCAACCACAGTGCCTGGGATAAGTTCCTACAAAAATATGTCCGCCCCGACGGCAATGGATATAACAAATTCGCCTATAGCAGCGTAACTGACACCGACAAGACCAGGCTGGAAACCTATATTGATAACCTTACTCAAATTGAAATAACCGAGCGCGCAAGACCGGTTCAACTTGCGTATTGGATCAATCTCTACAATGCCTTGACCATCAAAGTCGTTCTCGACCACTACCCAGTATCGTCGATCCGAAACATACGTCTTGGCGGAATTTTGAACCGCGGCCCTTGGGACGAAGAGTTGGTCGAGATTGAAGCGGAATCCATTTCTCTGAATGCAATCGAACACGAAATTCTCCGGCCAATCTGGCAAGATCCACGTATTCACTACGCGATCAATTGCGCATCTGTGGGGTGCCCTAACCTGCATCGTCGCGCATTTACCGCAACCAATGTCGACGACTTGCTGGACCAACTCGCAGAGGAGTATCTGAGCCATCCGCGTGGTTTTAAGATCGAGGGTGACATCGTAACGGTGTCATCAATCTTTCAGTGGTTCGCATATGATTTTGGAAATTCCGAAGAGGGCGTTATCAAGCATATTGCACAACATGCACCGGCGAATAAGGTAGAAAAGCTTTTGCAAATCGGTGGAATTTCCGATTCTGAATATGATTGGTCTTTAAACCAATAGAGTCCGCCTAGAAGACTTACACCCCCAGAGAATTTGGTCGATATGCTGCCGACTGTTAGCCGGCAATTTGTTGCTATTGAGAACATGTCCTTCGCCGCCGCATTCGGTATGGGCTTGTCGCTCAGACCGAGATGGGCGTTTGCCACACTCGTCCAATCGAAACCAATTGCCCTTACATCTCCCTGTGCTCCTTCTTCTTGCCACAGTCAGAAACACCGTTAAGGTTTCCGCCAATAAAAATGAAAAGGAAAGAGGCATGGCAGCGCCAAGGGCAAGTGAACGCATCGAATATATTGTGGAAGGAGGTCATCAGCTTTCCGGCAGCATCGAGCCTTCCGGCAACAAGAACGCCGCCCTCCCAATTATTGCGGCGGCGCTTTTAAACAAGCATCCTGTCACGCTGTCCAACGTTCCAAGAATCCGGGACGTCGAAGCTTTGGTCGAATTAATTGCATCCGTTGGTGCCGAAACGGAATGGGTAGGCAGGAATGAGCTTCGTATTCAGGCGCGGGACGTACGGCCAGCAGATCTCGATCCCGATCTATGTGGCCGGATTCGGGCCTCCATACTTCTTGCAGGTCCAATGCTTGCCCGTTGCGGCGAGGTCACGCTTCCTCCGCCAGGGGGCGATGTTATTGGCCGACGTCGGCTTGATACGCACTTCCTCGCGTTGCAGCAATTGGGTGCGGATATTTCGGTAGATGGTTCGTATTCATTCCGCTCAAAGCGTTTGGTTGGCGCAGATGTGTTCATGGATGAACCCTCGGTTACTGCAACTGAAAATGCGCTCAGCGCGGCGGTGGCGGCTGAAGGCACGACCATACTCAGGAATTGTGCTTCGGAACCTCATGTTCAGGATCTGGCACGCTTCCTGATCGCGATGGGCGCAGAGATCGAAGGCATTGGCACGAACTGCATGACGATACATGGGGGGCGCAGTTTGACGTCGGCAAAACATCGGATCGGTACCGATTACATTGAGGTTGGATCTCTGATCGGTCTCGCCGCAGTCACAGATTCTGAACTGCGGATAACCAATGCAGGTGTTGAACATCTTCGTTCGACACTTATGGGTTTCGACAAGCTTGGTGTGCGGTGCATGATCGACGGTGACGATCTTGTCGTACCACGAGGGCAAGAAAAAACGGTGGTACCCGATTTCGGCGGCCACGTTCCGAAAATCGAAGACCAACCCTGGCCCGCCTTTCCCGCCGATACGATGTCGATCGCGATTGTGACGGCGACGCAATGCGACGGCATGGTTCTTATGTTCGAGAAAATGTACGAATCTCGAATGTTTTTTGTAGACAAGTTGATCGCGATGGGCGCGCGGATCGTGCTCTGTGACCCACATCGTGCAGTTATTTCCGGTCCAACCAGACTGCGTGCATCGCGCTTGGAAAGTCCAGACATTCGGGCGGGTATGGCGATGTTGATCGCAGCAATGAGCGCCAAGGGCTCTTCGGTCATCAATAACGCCCAACAGATTGAACGCGGGTATGAGCGAATTGACGAGAGGTTGAACGCCTTGGGGGCCAGAATAACTAGAATACCCGCACGCCTTTGACAGCCTTCAATTGACAGCGCTCGATCTGACGACGTGTCAAATTCCTTTTCAACTGGAAAAGCATGCATAGCGACCCAGACAGCGGTTTGACTATTCTGATGCATGGTTGAGAATGTTTGGCGTGTAATCCGCAGAGCCGAAAAAAGCGAAGGCACAAACGTTCATTTACGCCAACAAGCTGCTTTCAAACGACTGAAGCCTCAAGCAGGGACCTAGAATAGGGATGCTGCGCTTGCATATTACGCAAAGCAGTAACGGTCAAAGTTTCCACGATTTCACCATCTTTCATCACTGCAAGGCGGTCGCACATATGGCTGATCACGGGCAAGTCATGAGATACCATGAGATATGTCAGCTTGTGCTCTTCGCGCAGATCGGTGAGAAGGTTCAGGATTTCCGCTTGAACCGACACGTCCAGAGCCGAGGTTGGTTCGTCCAGCAACAGAATGTCCGGCTCGCCAGCCAATGCGCGGGCAATTGCCACGCGCTGACGTTGTCCACCCGAAAGCTGATGGGGATAGCGGAAGCGAAATTTGCCGCCAAGACCGACATCATCCAGCAACTGACTGACACGCCGGTCTATCCCCTTGAAGCCGCTCAGATTGAGGGCCTCGCTTAGCACCTGGTCGACGGTATGGCGGGGATGAAGCGAAGCGTAGGGATCCTGGAACACCATCTGCACGCGCTTATAGAACTCGCGATCGCGTTTCCGGGGCGACAGTGGCTGGCCCTCGATCTCGATTATGCCCGACCAGTTTTGCGCCAGACCAGTGATCGCCCTGAGGATTGTCGATTTTCCCGAGCCGCTTTCGCCCACAAGCCCAAAGCTTTCACCCGGCGCCACCATGAACGAGGCGTTCCGCACTGCATGGACGAGGTCACGACCGTCACCATACCAGACGTCCAAGCCGTTGACCGCAATCATGCTCATGCGTGGCCCTTCTCGCTTGGTGCATCGGCCCAGGACGGATCCCGTTTCAGCACATCAAGATGTTTCCGGGGTTGGTCGAAACGCGGCAGCGAATTCAGCAACCCCCGGGTATAGGGGTGCGTGGCTTCGTGCAGTTTGTTCGCGGAGCAGGTTTCGACAATGCGCCCGGCATACATGATCAATACCCGGTCGCAGAATTCGGCGACGAGGTTGAGGTCATGGCTGATGAAGATCAGCCCCATGCCGCGGTCTTTCACCAGCTTGTCCATGATGTCCAGCACCTGCCGCTGAACCGTGACATCCAGCGCCGATGTGGGCTCATCCGCGATCAGTATCTGTGGATTGGGGATCAGCATCATGGCGATCATGATCCGTTGCCCCATACCACCCGACATTTCGTGCGGATAGGCGCGCATCACCCGTTCGGGATCGCGAATGGAAACATCGGTCAGCATTTCGACCGACTTCTTCCAGGCCTCAGCCCTGGAGACGCGATTATGCACCAGATAGGCTTCCATGATCTGATCGCCGATGCGCATGACCGGGTTGAGTGAAAACTTCGGGTCCTGCATGACCATCGAAATCTTCTCGCCGCGGATGTCGCGCATTTCCTTTTCGGTCAGGTCCAGCAGGTTGCGGCCTTCAAGGGTGATATGATCCGCCTCAACGATGCCGGGCGGGCGTATTAGCCGCAGAATGGCGCGACCGGTCATTGACTTGCCCGAGCCGCTTTCGCCGACGATGCCCAACCGCTCGCGGCCCAGCGAAAAGGACACACCGCGCACCGCTTCGAAAAGCCCCTGGCGGGTGGGGAACTTGACCCAGAGGTCGCTGACATCAAGCAGGGTCATTGGTTGCTGCCCTTCGGATCAAGCACATCGCGCAACCCGTCGCCCAGCAGGTTGAAGGCGAGGGAAACGGTGAAAATCGCCAGCCCCGGCACCGTGGCGACCCACCAGTGATCAAGGATAAAGCGGCGTCCCCCCGATATCATCGCCCCCCATTCCGGGCTGGGCGGTTGCGCGCCAAGGCCCAGGAACCCCAGTCCAGCAGCGGCAAGGATAATACCGGCCATATCCAGCGTCACCCGTACGATCAGCGACGAGATGCAAAGCGGCCAGATATGTTTGGTGATGATCCGAATGGCCCCTGCCCCTTGCAGGCGAACCGCACTGATATAGTCGGATGACCGTATGGTCAGTGTCTCAGCCCGGGCGATCCGTGCGTAAGGCGGCCACGCGGTCAGCGAAATGGCCAGCACCGCGTTTTCGATCCCTGCCCCCAGGGCCGCAACGAATGCCAGCGCCAGTACCAGTCGTGGGAAAGCCAGAAAAATGTCGGTGATCCGCATCAGCACGACATCAGCCCATCCCCCCATATACCCCGACACGGTGCCGACCAGCAGCCCGGCAATCGGCGCGATCAGCGCCACAAGCGTAACGATATAAAGCGTGATGCGGCTACCATAGATCAGACGGCTGAGGATATCGCGGCCCAGACTGTCTGTGCCCAGTACGTGACCTTCCGTACCAAGGGGTTGCAGCCTATTCGCCAGATCCTGCGCGAATGGATCATGCGGCGCTACCAGTGGCGCGCAGAAGGCAATGAACAACAGAAAGACAAGAATGCCGAGGCCAAACATCGCCATGGTGTTTGACCGGAAGTTCAGCCACCCCTTGTAAAGGCTGGCAAAACGGGCCTGCCGGCGCGAGGTTGGCGCATCCGACAAAAGCCATTCACGGAGTGTCACGTCGCTCATTTCGACCTCGGATCAAAGATGCGGTAGAGAAGGTCCGACAGGATGTTGAGGCAGATGAAGATCAGTCCGACAACCACGGTCCCGCCCAGAACGGCGTTCATATCGGCGCTCAGCAGCGCCGTGGTGATATAGCTGCCGATACCGGGCCAAGAAAAGATGATCTCGGTCAGGACGGAGCCTTCAAGCAGATTGGCATAGCTAAGCGCAATCACCGTGATCAGTTGCACCCTAATGTTGCGAAAGGCATGACGCCAGATCACAGCGCGCTCGGACATGCCCTTGACCCGGGCGGTGATGATGTATTCGGCACTCATCTGTTCCAGAATGAACGAGCGCGTCATGCGGCTGATATAAGCCATCGAATAATATCCCAGCAGCGAAGCGGGCAGGATCAGATGGCTGAAAGCATTGCGGAACACATCCCAATGTCCCGAAATGGCACTGTCTATCAGGATCATGCCGGTGCGGGTTGGCACGATATCCTGATAGAAAATATCAAGGCGGCCCGGCCCGCCGACCCAGCCCAGGATGCCATAAAAGATCAAAAGCCCCATGAGGCCCAGCCAGAAGATCGGCATCGAATAGCCTACAAGAGCGACGACACGAGCAATCTGGTCGATCCAGGAACCGCGCCGCACCCCGGCAATCACGCCCAGGGGAACGCCAACCAAAACACCAAAGATCGTGCCCAGCGTGGCCAGTTCCAGTGTGGCCGGAAAGACGCGGGCAATATCCTCGGACACGGGTCGCGCATTCAGCAGCGACATGCCGAAATCGCCCCGCACGACATCGCTTATGTAATAGAAGAACTGCACGATTATAGGCCGGTCCAGCCCAAGCTGTTCGTAGACCGCATCGTAGGTTTCCTTTGACGCCCGTTCCCCGACGATGGCGAGAACCGGGTCGATCGGCATGACCCGCCCGATGATGAAGGTCACCAGCAAAAGGCCCAACATCGTGACCGCAACGGAAAGCAGGCTGCTGCCCGCTGTCTTCAGGAAAGGTGCGAAGGACGCGCGCTTGCGCCCTTCGCGTTTGCTTTCGGCCAGAGCCATCTACTTTGTGACCGGCCAGTAGGATACGGCCGTGGTCGCACCACCCAGGTTGAGGTTCTGGACATTGTCGCGCATCGCGGCCTGTTCGATCTTCTGGAACATCACCACGAAGGGCGAAGTTTCGCGGAACTGGGCCTGAATGTCAGCATACATAGCCGCGCGCTTGTCCCGATCATTCTCGACCACGGCAGCGGCGGTTTTCTCGGTCAGCCCACCGGTATCCCAGGAGTTCCGCCAGGCCAGCAGACCAGTGGCTTGCGCCGCGTCGGAATTATCGGGGTTATAGGTGAACGTGCCCGCGTTGGTGTGCGGATCAGGATAATCCGGGCCCCAGGCGCCGACATAGACATCCAGTTCACGCGACCGGTACCGGGCTAGGATCTGCTTGGCAGTGCCCACGGTGATATTCAGCTTGATACCAACCTGCGCCAGCGCGTTCTGGAAGGTCTGGGCGATCTCAATACGCTCCTGTGCTTCGCGTACACCGGCCTCAAGCTCGATCCCCTCGGGAAAACCTGCCGCGGCCAGCAATTCCTTGGCTTTTTCGACGTTCATGCTGAACGGATTTTCATCCACCGCACCAAGAAAGGTCTTGGGCAGGAAATTCTGATGCGTGACATATTGCCCGTTGAGGAAACTGTTTTGCATCCCCTCGTAATCCACCAGATATTTCATCGCCTGCCGCACCTCGGGCTTGGAAAGCTCGGGGTGTTTCTGATTGAACGAAAGATACATCAGGCGGCCACGCAATTCGTCATAGATCTTGACACCCTCTGCCTCGCGCGCACCGGCAATGTCCTCGGGGTTGAGGTTACGGGCCACATCGATGTCGCCACGCTCCAGCAGCAAGCGCTGGCTGGCGCTTTCCGCGACATGCCGTACGATCACGCGCTCCATCGCGGGCGCACCCAGATAATAGTCAGGGTTCGATTGCAGCGTCACACTTTCATTGGGCTTCCAGCTGACCAGAGAATAGGCGCCCGACCCTGCGGTGTTGGTCTTGAGCCAGGTGTTGCCCATGTCGCCATCGGCCTCGTTGGCCATGACAGTCTGCATGTCGACGATACCGCCAATGGTCGAGGTCAGGCAGTTCAGGACGAAAGAGAGCGCATAGGGCTTGTCGGTGGTGATCGTGACCGTGTTGCCATCGATCTTGATCGTGTCGCCCACATTCTCCTCGTTAAATCCAAACTGGGTCAGGATGAACGCAGGTGTCTTGTTCAGGATAACCGCGCGGCGCAGCGAAAATTCCACATCCGCCGCCGTGATCGGGTTGCCCGAATGGAATTTCAGCCCCTCGCGGATGGTAAAGGTGATCGACTTGCCATCATCGCTGACCGTCCAGCTTTCGGCAATCTCGGGCTGGTAGCCCGCCTCAAGATCGGCAGGATCGAAATTCACCAGTTTCATATAGACATTGCGGCTGACGTCAGAGCCCGCGAATTCAAAGCTTTCCGCCGGATCCAGCGTGGTGATGTCGTCGATCCTGTTGGCAATCACCAGCATGTTGGGGGGCGTTTCGGCCTGCGCCATTGGCACCGCCGTAACCGCGACCGCAAGCCCAAGGGCCGCGCCGGTCAATAATTTGGTCAGGACATTCATCTTTTTTCCTCTCCTCTTGTTAATTCAATTCCAGCCCGCTGATGCGTCAGGACCCCCAGGTCTTTTCCAGCACTCGCAGCCAGTTTTCGTGGCACAGTTTCCTGATGAGGGGTTCATCATATCCGTGCTCTGTCATTGCCTGTCTCAGTTTCGGCAGACCCGCCACTGTGGTCAGGTCTTCGGGGACAACCGCCCCGTCATAATCGGAGCCCAGCCCAACACGATCCTCGCCCAGCAAGGTCATCAGGTGATCGAGATGCCTGATAACCTGTGTCAGCGGGACATCCGCCAGCATCCGGCCGTCTTCGCGCAGGAACGCGACCGCAAAGTTCAGACCGACCATGCCGTCGCTTTCGGCAATCGCGCGCAACTGATCGTCGGTCAGGTTTCGCGAATGCGGGCAGAGCGCGTGAGCATTGGAATGCGTCGCCGCCAATGGCTTTTCGGAGTGGCGGGCCACATCCCAGAAGCCTGCCTCGTTCAGATGCGACAGGTCCAGCATGATGCCAAGTTCACCGCAGCGGCGCACAAACCGGACACCAAGATCAGTCAAGCCATCGCCGATATCCGGCGTCGACGGAAAGCGGAACGGAACGCCATAACCAAAGTCGGTGTCGCGGCTCCAGACCGGCCCGATGGAGCGCAGCCCGGCCGCATAAAGAACATCAAGCGCATGCAGATCGGGGTCAATCGCCTCGCCCCCCTCGATGTGAAAAATCGCGGCGATCTTGCCCATGTCGATTGCCTTGCGGATATCAGCCACGGTGCGACAGATGGTCAAAGCGCCAAGCCGCTCAAGCTCATACAGAATCGCGGATTGGGCAAGCGCGACTAGCAGAGCCTCTTTAAGTTCGATGGGCGCGGGCAAAGGCAGGTCATAGGATGCCTTTGTCATCTCTTCATATTTGTCGTCCAGATCAGTCGGCGACGGGACATAAACGGCAAAGAAACCGCCTGCAAAACCACCCTTTTGCGCCTTGGGCAGATCGATGGCACCATCGCGGCCCTCGATGAAACTGCGCGCCTGGCCTACGCCACCCGCACGAAAAAGCTTGGACAAAACATCGTTGTGACCGTCAAAGATGACAGGCTCGACGCACGCCATATAGCGGCCCCTCGACAATTCAAGAACAGGTGTGACGATAGCACTATGCCCGCGCAAGCCAAGTCGAAAAGTAAACGGGAAGATGTTGGAGTTGCCGGACTTTCAACTCCAGGCATCACAGGCACCCAGAAATCCCTGCTACTTACCAGCCAACATAACGTCTGAACAAAGCTGCGCGACCGATGAAATTGCCTGATCGACATCATTGCAACGGGTTTCAGTAATGAGAGACATATCCGCCATCGACAGCCAGTACCTGGCCCGTGACATAGGATGCCGCAGGAGAGGCAAGGAAGAGCACGGCCGGCGCCAACTCTGCCGGTTCACCCCAACGCCCCAGCGACGTACTCAGCGCCAGCCGGTCTGCAATCGCGGGATCTGACGCGGCCTTCCGGTTCGGTTCTGTCTTGAAAAAACCAGGCGCCACGGCATTCACGTTGATGCCCATTGGTCCAAGCTCGGCCGCCAAGGCGCGCGTAAGCCCGACAAGACCGGCCTTGGCTGTCGTGTAAGCCGCGTCGCCCGATTGCGCGATCAGGCCAGCGATGGATGCGATATTGACGATACGACCCTTAGAATTTTTAGAAATCATTGTCCCTGAAGCGCGCTGCGCCAAAAGAAATGGCGCGACAAGATCTACGTCCAGAAGGTTCCGCACATCCTCACGGTTGAAATCAACAAATGCGCGACGGTCGCGCTGGCCCACGTTATTGACCAATATATCTAACCCGCCACCGGTCGCCTCGATCTTATTGAATGCTGCCTCAATCTCATTTTCATTGGCGACGTCAAAGGCTAATGCCCTCGCCTCGCCCCCCTCTTCTGCAATGCGTTCAACCGTGGCCTGCACAGTGTCGAAAGTTCTCCCATTCACCCAAACCGTTGCCCCTGCCTCGGCAAAAAGGCGTGCAATCTCAAACCCCAGACCGCTGGTGCTGCCCGTCACCAACGCATGCTGTCCTGCTAGGGAAAATGGTCCGAAATTCTGCATGATGTAACTCCCGAGAGGAACGGTGTGTTCGATTGTCAACTCGCATCGTATGACATCGCAATCTGCGCCGATTTCGTAAAGCAGGAGCGGTTTTCCCGACAACCCAAGCGCTGCCTTACCACACGATCGCCTAGGTCGATGCTTGTACGGTTCGTTATATCTGCACAACCGAAAGTACAAAGCAAACAAGGGAAACCGCAATTCCAAAACTGAAAACAATCGTCTTACCCGCATTCAGAAACTATACATTCACAATAGCATGATCTATGGAGCGCGCTTGTGCTTGCCAGATGCCTTTGCGCCACCGCATGCGGACGCAGGGTTTGGTGTTAGATCAACAAGCCGCACCTGAATAGAAAAGAACCATCATCGTGAAAAAAGCTCTCCAAGACGCTCTAGAAGAGCGCGGCTACGCAGCCCTTACGCCTGTGCAGCAAGCTGTATTGGATCCCGATATGGAAGGGCTCGACTTGCTGGTTTCTGCCCAGACGGGCTCGGGCAAAACACTTGGATTCGGATTAGCGATTGCGCCGACCTTGCTGGGTGACGATGAAATGTTCCAATCGGCAGACGCACCCCTTGCACTGGTGATCGCACCAACCAGAGAATTGGCATTGCAGGTAAAGCGCGAGCTAAGCTGGCTTTATGCTAAGGCCGGTTCTATTGTGACATCCTGCGTCGGAGGCATGGATATGCGTGACGAGCGTCGCGCCCTAGGGCGCGGTGCGCATATCGTCGTTGCCACACCTGGGCGATTGCGCGACCACATCATGCGCGGGTCGATCAACCTAAGCAACCTGCGCGCCGTGGTTCTGGATGAAGCGGACGAGATGCTTGATCTCGGGTTTCGCGAAGATCTTGAATTTATCCTTGGCGAAGCACCGCAAGATCGTCAGACACTACTATTTTCGGCGACGGTTCCTAAAGCGATTACAGGGCTTGCGAAAAACTACCAAAAGGATGCCATCCGCATTGTCGCCAAATCCGAGCAGATGCAACATGCGGATATCACCTATCAGGCAATGATGGTGTCGGAACGTGATACCGAAAACGCTGTGATCAACACTTTGCGGTTTTTTGAGGCACCAAATGCCATTGTGTTCGGAAATACGCGCGCGATGGTCAATCGACTAACAACCCGACTTTCCAATCGCGGATTTCAGGTTGTTGCGCTATCCGGAGAGTTGTCACAATCCGAACGCACGAATGCATTGCAGTCGATGCGTGATGGGCGAGCACGGGTTTGCGTCGCTACAGATGTCGCCGCCCGCGGCATTGATCTGCCAAACTTGGATCTGGTGATCCATGCAGAACTGCCATCGAACCACGAAACGCTGCTGCATCGATCTGGGCGCACGGGGCGCGCCGGGCGCAAAGGTGTCAGCGCCTTGGTCGTAACAAAGAAGTCGCGCAAAAAAGCAGAACGTATTCTGAATATGGCCAAGCTGAAGGCGGATTGGACCAACGCGCCCTCTGCCGAAGCGGTAAAGGCTCGCGACGAAGATCGTATGTTGGCGGATTCGAACTGGCAGGCCATGACAACCGAGACCGAAATCGAAACCGTCGATAAGCTGGTGTCGAATTTCACGCCGCAACAGCTCGCTACCGCCTATTTACGTCTCTATCGTGCGGGCCATTCATCGCCAGAGGAATTGTCGGATGTTGACGCACAACCAACTCCGCGTGCCGAATTTGGCCCCAGCACATGGTTCTCTATATCTGGTGGGCGAGACGCTGGCGCTGAGCCTCGACGCCTATTACCCTTGCTGTGCAAGGCCGGCGATCTGACCAAAGACGATATCGGCGCAATTCGAATTCAGCAGGAACAGTCGTTCGTCCAAATATTGAAAACACGCCTTCCATCCTTCTTGGCTGCGGTCGGCCCGGAAATGACGCTTGAGGCTGGTACGACACTGAAACAGCTGTCCGAACCACCCGTTTTGGAACGTTCAAATCGTGGCGCCAAGACGCTACATCGCAAGGCTAATTCGAAGAAAACTTATCCGGCCAATGCGGCATCAACTCAGCCTATTGATTGGAATGACGAACCGGCCCCTCGCACTAAAAAACCCAAACCGCTGACAAAATCAGAAAAGTCGAAAACCCGGAAAAACCCATCGGCCATTGAAAAACACAAGCAGGGTGGGAAAAAACCTGTCCAACCATTGAACGACGACGAAAGGCCCGTGCGCGCCGGAAAACCTCGTCATAAAGGCCCACCACCACCGGTTGGAAAACAATCAAGCAAAAAGAACAAAGCAAGGGCACTTGCGGCTTCGAAGAACACCGGGTCGGGAAAGCGAACCAAAAATACACGCCGCAAGCCTACAGAAAACTGACCACAATCACAGGTTGCAGTTCGAGTTGGCGCTATCAATGATTTCCACCGGAATGGGCGCTGATCGAACTCCCTGACGAAGCTTTTTGTAGAAAATTCAAAAAATCTGTACGGATCAAGATCAAAATTTATAGACACTTTTTATATAATATATCAAATACTTAAAATTGATCACATTCCAGACTACGTTCATTCAACAGCCTCACTCCACCAAGTATGTCGGAATTTCCCGCTTGACCACCTGTCGCGACTTGATCTACCCGAAGTTTACGCAGGGGGGTCCCGCTTAGGGGACTGAGAGGCTGACAGGGCAATTGCCCGGTGACGCGACCCTTTGAACCTGACCCAGTTGATACTGGCGTAGGAAGCTAGGGCGCGAATGCGGGTTAATGACATCCGTTTTTGGTCCGCTGAAGGGGTTGTCCTTCGATGTTTCCCAAGCCGAGACTCATCTGGTGTCTTTTTGAGTAATTCGCTTGAGGAGCACCATCATGAACGTCCCAAATCTCAAGATAACCACAGGTAATTTGCCCGGATCGCGGAAAATCTATGTAAACGGCACTCGACACCCGGATATTCGCGTCCCGATGCGCGAAATCTCTGTGCATCCCACGGCTGGAGAACTGCCATTGCCCGTCTATGACAGCTCTGGTCCCTATACCGATCCCGAAATTGCTACAGATATTCGCCAAGGTCTCCCCCCGATGCGGCGCAACTGGATCGAAGCCCGTGACGATGTCGAAGAATATCAGGGACGTGACATAAAGCCCGAAGACAATGGATTTGTCAGCGAGCAACGACTGACGCCGGAATTCCCGATGAAACGCCTCCCATTGCGCGCCAAGGGGCCTGAGGCAGTGACCCAACTGGCCTATGCCCGTTCAGGCATCATTACACCCGAAATGGAGTTCATTGCGATCCGCGAAAACCAGATGCGAGAGGCCATCACGGAAACACGCAGTGGCAATGATTGGGGGGCAAATATTCCGGATTACGTGACACCAGAATTCGTGCGCGACGAAGTTGCCGCAGGCCGTGCCATTATCCCGGCAAACATCAATCATCCCGAAATTGAACCGATGATCATTGGTCGCAATTTCCTCGTCAAGATCAACGCGAACATGGGGACGTCGGCGGTAACCTCGTCGATGGAGGAAGAAGTCGACAAATTGATCTGGGCGACCCGTTGGGGCGCGGATACCGTGATGGATCTTTCCACGGGACGCAATATCCACAACACCCGCGAATGGATCATTCGCAACGCGTCGGTGCCTATCGGAACGGTGCCAATCTACCAGGCGTTGGAAAAAGTAAATGGCATCGCCGAAGACCTGAATTGGGAGGTTTTCCGGGATACGTTGATCGAACAGGCGGAACAGGGCGTCGATTATTTCACGATTCATGCGGGCGTGCGCCTGCACATGGTGCCGATGACCGTTAACCGGGTGACCGGGATCGTTTCGCGAGGCGGCTCGATCATGGCGAAATGGTGCTTGCATCACCATAAGGAAAGCTTCCTCTACGAGCATTTCAGTGAAATCTGCGACATCTGCCGGGCCTATGATGTCAGCTTTTCGCTGGGCGATGGATTGCGGCCAGGCTCTATCGCCGATGCCAATGACGAAGCGCAGTTCGCTGAACTGGAAACCTTGGGTGAACTAACAAAAATTGCATGGTCCAGGGATTGCCAGGTGATGATCGAAGGACCCGGGCACGTTGCCATGCACAAGATCAAGGAAAACATGGATAAACAGCTGGAGTGCTGTCACGAGGCGCCTTTCTATACGCTGGGGCCGCTTACGACGGACATCGCACCGGGGTACGACCACATCACCTCGGGCATCGGGGCGGCGATGATCGGTTGGTTTGGCTGCGCAATGCTTTGTTATGTGACGCCCAAAGAACATCTTGGCCTGCCTGATCGTGACGACGTAAAAACCGGCGTGATCACCTACAAGATTGCCGCGCATGCGGCTGACCTTGCCAAGGGTCTGCCAGGGGCACAGCGGCGGGACGATGCCCTTTCGCGCGCCCGGTTCGAGTTCCGCTGGGAAGATCAGTTCAACCTTTCGCTTGATCCCGATACGGCACGAGACTTCCACGACCAGACGTTGCCGAAAGAGGCTCATAAAGTCGCGCATTTCTGTTCGATGTGCGGGCCAAAATTCTGCTCCATGCGGATCAGCCACGACATCCGCGCCGAAGCCCAGAAAGAAGGGATGGAAGCAATGGCTGAGAAATTCCGCGAAGGGGGTGAACTCTATCTGCCCGTGGAGGAGCCAGGCGAATGATCGCCATTGCCGGGGCTGGCTTGGCTGGCCTCGCCTGCGCCCTTGAGCTGTTGCAGCGCGGGGCAAAGGTAACCTTGTTCGAGCGCAGTGAAAAAATAGGCGCGAATAGCGTCGCGCGCTTCGCTGGTGGGATGCTAGCACCTTGGTGCGAACGCGAAAGCGCAGAGGAAACCGTTATCACATTGGGGGCCAATGCAGCCGATTGGTGGGCGCGTGTTACTAAGGTCAACCGCACCGGCACGCTTGTACTTGCCCCACCGCGCGACCGAAGTGAATTAGCCCGTTTCGCGCGACGCACACGCGGCTACACACAAGTTTTGGATGCAGGAATCACAGAGCTTGAATCTGATTTGTCCGGAAGATTTCCCAAGGGGCTTTTCTTTGCCGAAGAATCCCACCTGAATCCGCGTCAGGCGCTGGCCAATCTTGCGGATGCGATAGGTGAACTCGGCGGGGAAATTCGCCTTGGCACCCCCGCCCCGGCTCAGGTTGATCTGGACTGCACCGGGATGGCCGCCCCTCTGACAGGGCTGCGCGCCGTTCGTGGTGAAATGGCGATTTTGCACTGTCCCGCAGTTTCGTTGACCAGAACAGTACGCCTGTTGCACCCCCGCATACCGCTTTACCTCGTGCCGCGCGGCGACAGTATTTATATGCTTGGCGCGACGATGGTCGAAAGTGATTCCACTCGCCCACCAACAGCGCGTGCACTCATGGAATTGCTTGGGGCAGCATATGCCCTGCACCCCGCATTTGCCGAAGCATCCGTGGTCGAAACGGGCGCTGGACTACGCCCCGCTTTCGATAACAACCTGCCACGCCTTATCCAGCAAAATGGAACGCTTCACCTCAATGGCCTCTATCGCCACGGCTTTCTGCTTGCGCCTGCTTTGGCGCGCGAGGCTGCCAATCAACTCCTTCCGGAGACGCCAAATGAAAATCCTCATGAATGCCAAACCGTTTGAAGTCGCGCACGAAAAACTTGACGAAGTTCTAAGGGAGCTCGGGGTCACCAGCCCGTCGATTGCAACCGCGATCAACGGCACCTTCGTCGCCCGCAGCCAGCGCAATGCAGTCGTTCTGAAAGAAGGTGATCGGCTTGAAGTGCTGTCACCGATGCAAGGAGGCTGAGATGCAGATTTACGGACAAGACATTGGCTCTGCGTTATTGCTCGGAACAGCACAGTATCCTTCACCCGCGATCCTCAAAGCGGCGATCAAAGCCAGCGGCAGTGAGATTATCACCGTCAGCCTGCGCCGGGAAACCGCTGACGGATCCGGTGCTGGATTTTGGGATACTTTGCGCGACACGCCCTGTCACATTCTGCCCAATACCGCGGGTTGCCATTCAGTTCAGGAAGCCGTGACAACGGCCATGATGGCACGTGACCTCTTCGATACAAACTGGATAAAACTCGAAGTCATCGGTCATGCCGACACGTTGCAACCCGACGTTTTCGGGTTGGTCGAAGCCGCGCGCATACTAAGCGCAAATGGCTTCAGCGTATTCCCTTATACAACGGATGACCTGATCGTTGGTGAAAGGCTTCTTGAAGCGGGATGCGAAGTGTTGATGCCCTGGGGCGCACCAATTGGCTCAGGTCAAGGCCTGCGCAACCCGGACGCCTTGCGTTCGATGCGGGCGCATTTCCCGGATGTGCCGCTCATTGTCGACGCTGGCATCGGCTGCCCCTCTGATGCGACACGGGCAATGGAGCTGGGCATAGATGCCGTATTGACGAACACCGCCGTGGCCAAGGCCGGTGATCCGGTCAGCATGGCGCGAGCCATGTCACTTGCCATCAAGGCCGGCAAGCTCGCGCATGACGCCGATCCGATGGAGAGGCGAGATATGGCCGTTCCTTCAACACCAATGCTAGGCATGGCGGAGTTGATCTGATGGAGAGGTTCTATCTGATCGTTAGCCATGTCGGGCAACTGGAACTGCTCGTGCCGCAAGGGGTGCGGTTGGTTCAACTCAGGATCAAGGGTCAGCCTACAGCAGAGGTCCGCCGTCAGATCGCTCGTGCCCGTGATTTCTGTGCGGTCCACGGTGCACAATTGGTGGTCAATGACTTCTGGCAAACGGCGCTGGATTTAAAATGCAATTTTGTCCACCTCGGGCAAGAGGATATGGATAGCGCGGATTTTGCTGCGCTGCGCCGTGCCGATATTCGCCTTGGATTTTCCACCCATGACGAAGCAGAGCTTGAACGCGCATTGTCCCACGATCCCGATTATGTGGCCTTGGGTTCGATCTATCCGACGCGCCTTAAAGAAATGAAATGGAAGCCACAGGGACTTGAAAAACTGACGAACTGGAAAAGAAAGATCGGCAAAATACCTCTGGTTGCCATTGGCGGTCTGACGGTCGAGCGATTGCCCAGAATCTTCGCCGCAGGCGCTGACAGCGCGGCTGTCGTAACCGACATACAAGCCGCCGCTAACCCCGAGGCGCGTACACGTGAATGGATCAAGGCTTGCAAGACATGAAACGTTATGCACGCCAGATGATCCTGCCGGGGATTGGGATTAAAGGACAATCCAGGCTGAATGAAGCGCATATTTTGGTGGTGGGCGCAGGCGGGCTTGGGTGCGCGGTTCTCAGTTATCTCGCTTCCGCCGGTGTCGGTCAGATTACGCTCTTCGATCCGGATATTGTTGAGGAAACCAATCTGCACCGTCAGGTGCTATATCGTATGGCAGATTTGGGCCGACCCAAGGCGATTGCCGCCCGCACACACTTGTTGGCCACAAATCCGGATTTGGTTCTGCATGCCCATGTTCAATCTATTGACCCGGCAAACGCACCCGACGTGATCAGAAGCGCCGATCTGGTGATCGATGCGGCAGATAGTTTCGCAGCGTCTTACACGCTTTCTGATATTTGTCTGAGAGAGGCCAAGCCGTTGATTTCCGCCAGCGTCGTGGGTCAAGCAGGATATGTTGGCGGATATTGTGGCTCTGCACCTTCCCTCCGCGCGGTCTTCCCAGATCTTCCTCCAAGCGAAATCAGTTGTGCAAGCAATGGTGTTATGGGTCCGGTTGTCGGCTTAATTGGCACGGTCCAGGCACAGATGGCGCTACAGGTTTTGATCGGGCATGATCCATCCCCACTGGGCCGTGTCGTGACGGTCGACGCCGCAACCTGGCAATCAAGCAGCTTTACATTCCACAGCGCGCCAGAACCAGAAAGTTACTTTCCTTTTCTCGCCCATAAGGACCTGACGCCACAGGATCAGATCTTCGATCTCAGAAGCACTGCTGAAACGCCTGTCTTGATCACCCCCAACGCCATCCGTAAATCACAGCAGGATCTCATCAGTTTTGATCCTGAAAGCGATGGTCGAGTGGTTCTTTGCTGTTCAAGTGGTCTTCGCGCCTGGCGCGCAGCATTGCAGCTACATTCCCGCGGCTTTCGGGATATGGCACTTCTTGCGGACCGCAACCACAGATGACCTGTCTTCTTGTCATCGCGGGAACCGATAGCAGTGGTGGCGCAGGTTTGACGCGCGATACTGCTGTAGCGCAGGATTTGGGTCTGTGGATCAAACCGATCATCACGTCTGTTACCGCACAATCTGACTGCGCTTTACATGAAATTTACCCCATACCGCCTGCGACAATCACGGCTCAGATCGCTGCGGCATTTCAAACCAACAGCCCCAATGCCGTGAAAATCGGCATGCTTGGCTCGTCTGTCGCCGCCGAAGCAGTGACCAAGGTGCTTGCCCAGTACGATATCCCGATTGTTGTTGATCCGGTTCTGAAAACCAGCTCTGGCAGTGCTCTCTTTTCGGGTCCATTTCCCAACAAACTGTTCAGAAAGACAGATGTGTTGACACCGAACTTGCACGAAGCTTCCATATTGACCAATACGCCTGTCGCCCAGTGCCTCAATAGCGTTGTCGAACAAGCAAAGCTCTGTCGTCAGATAACCGGTGCGCAGTCGGTGTTGATAAAAGGTGGCCACTCTGACCATTCCCAATGCACAGACATACTATGCGACAGCGACGGCATCCACCAATTCTCATCCCTACGCATCCAGATCGAGAAGCGCGGCACGGGATGCACTCTTGCCACGGCAATCGCGTGTTTTCGTGCAAAGGGATTTACCGCGCACGACGCGTGTCACGAGGCAAAAAAATATGTGACCAACTGGATCAATTCCTAGGCTTCCAGAGGGCCCAATTCGCTTTGCAATAATAGTAATTGCCCAAAAAACAACCACACCCTTGAGCATGCTTCGCGGCGTGTCAGAGTGGTGTTGCCATTCGCAGTCTAACGCGCATAGAGTTTGTTAAGCGTCACCGCGTCCGCCTCACTTTGCGCACGGACAGCGGTCGGAACCAAACAACTTACAGGATAGCCGCATGAAAAACCTCCAACTCTTAGGCTTTGTCCTGATTCTATCCGTCTTCAGCGTGCCAGCACAGGCGCAGCAAGGCCCACCTCCGGTCACCGTCGCAAAGCCGGTAGTGAAAGAAATCATCGAAAATGACGAATTCGTCGGACGATTCGAAGCCAAATCAGAAATCGAATTGCGCGCGCGGGTCTCTGGCTATCTGAGTGAGGTGCATTTCGTCGATGGTCGGCTTGTTGAGCGCGGTGATCTGCTTTTCACGATTGAACAGCGCACATTCGAAACCGCCATGCGTCAGGCTTTGGCGCAAATTAATGTGGCGCAATCCACCTTTGACTTCGCCAAGGAACAGTTGGAACGTGCCGAAGCTTTGGTGACCAACGGCAACATCTCGCAAAGTGCCGTCGATCAGCGGCGCGATGCTTTTTTGGCGGCCAGCGGCGCGCTTGAACAGGCTCGCGCCACCGAAGAATTGGCGAAGATCGAACTGGAATTCACTGAAATCCGTGCCCCGATTTCTGGCCGCATCGACCGAAGGCTTGTCAATCCAGGCAATCTGGTAACAGCCAATGAAACCGTGTTGACGTCGATTGTGTCCAGTGACCCAGTCTACTTCTATTTCGACATTGATGAACGTTATTTTCTTTCCTACGCGCGCGATGCCCGGGCCCGTGGTGTGCCCTTGCAGGAGGGTGGCGGCGGACTGGAAGTGACCGTCAAGCTCTCTGATGAAAGCATTCCACCACAGGTTGGCATACTCGACTTCTCCGAAAACAGAATTGATCGGGAAACCGGTACAATGCGAGTGCGGGCTGTGCTTGAGAACCCGGATGACATTCTGACACCAGGCCTTTTTGGTCGGATCAACGTGCCTGGATCACTCCCCTACGAAGGCATTCTGGTGCCCGATCAGGCAATCTTGGCTGACCAGAACCGCCGTCTGGTGATGACGGTGGATGGCGAAGGTAACGTGATCCCGCGCGAGGTCGATATCGGACCCAAGGTTGATGGCTACCGGGTCATCCGCTCAGGGCTGGACGGCTCGGAAACCATCGTTGTCGAAGGCATGGTACGCGCCCGACCCGGCGGCATGGTGACACCAGAGCTGACAGAGCTTCCGCCGGTCGCGGAGAACTAGGATGGGGCGCTTTTTCGTCAACCGCCCGATTTTCGCGGCGATCGTGTCGATTGTCATGACCATCATCGGGTTGGTCGCCTACACCTTACTTCCGATCGAGCAATATCCCCAAATCGCCCCACCTTCGATCGTGGTTAGTGCCGCATATCCCGGCGCTGACGCCGAAACCATTGCCGCAACGGTGGCAACCCCGCTGGAGCAGGAAGTCAACGGCGTCGAAGGCATGCTGTACCTGTCATCCTATGCCACCGCCGATGGCTCCATGAGCCTGACTGTGACGTTCAAGTTGGGCACTGATCTGGATGTGGCGCAGGTCCTGGTGCAAAACCGTGTCGCCGCCGCTGAACCGCGCTTGCCTCAAGAAGTTCGAAACCTTGGGGTGACGACGACCAAATCATCGCCCGACCTGATGATGGTCGTGCATATGTTGTCGCCGGACGAAACTTTCGACCAGCTTTATGTGTCCAACTATGCCCGCGCCAGGGTGCGCGATCGTTTGGTTCGGCTGGATGGTGTTGGCAACCTGTTGCTGTTCGGAGAACGCGAGTTTTCTGCACGGGTCTGGCTCGATCCGGACAGATTGTCTTCGCTTAGCTTGACCGCAGGCGATGTTGTCTCTGCCTTGCGAGAACAGAACGTGCAGGTGTCAGGCGGTTCTCTTGGGGCACCGCCCAACCGCACTGGCAGTGCCTTCCAGATTTCGGTCACAACCGCCGGCCGGCTTCAAACACCGGAAGAATTTGGCCAGGTCATCGTCAATTCAACCGAAGACGGTCGGATTGTCCGCGTGCGAGACGTCGCACGGGTTGAAATCGGCGCAAGATCCTATGGCACCAATTCGTATCTCAACAATAAACCAGCGGTCGCAATGGGTATTTTCCAGCGGCCCGGGTCAAACGCGCTGGCGACCGCAGACGAAATCATCGCGGTGATGGATGAACTGGCCGAGGATTTTCCACCCGGTCTTGAATATCAGGTGGTCTATAACCCAACCTCCTTCATCGCTGCGTCGATCGAGGCCGTGTACACGACCATCCTCGAAGCCGTGGTTCTGGTGGTCATCGTGATCCTGGTCTTCCTTCAAAGCTGGCGCATGGCTGTCATTCCGCTGGTTGCCATTCCAATTTCATTGATCGGTACATTCGCGGTCATGCTGGCACTTGGTTTCACCCTGAACCTGCTGACACTCTTCGGGCTGATCCTGGCGATCGGTATTGTTGTGGATGACGCCATCGTCGTTGTCGAAAATGTCGAGCGAAATATCAAGGATGGCCAATCTCCGCGAGAAGCATCGCTGCGCACGATGGATGAAGTTTCCAGCGCCATTGTCGGCATGACGCTTGTGCTGATCGTGGTCTTTATCCCCTCAGCCTTCGTGCCGGGCATCACCGGGCAATTCTACATGCAGTTCGCGGTTACGATCTCGGTCGCGACGATCATTTCGGCACTGATTTCGCTCAGCCTGTCACCCGCACTCGCGGCGGCGCTGCTCAAACCTGAAAATGGCGAGCCCTCCGGCAATCCAATCACACGGATTTTTGATGCGCTTAGCCACGGGTTCAACAAGGGTTTTGACCTCATGGCTGCTGGATATGCCCGGCTCGTGGCCTTTCTCGTGCGATCTTGGGCGACACTTGGTCTTTCGCTGATCGTCTATTTCGGCCTGCTTGGCACCACGGTCTGGACCATTCAGACGGTGCCCACCGGCTTTATCCCCGACACCGATCAGGGATATGCCATCGTCGTGGTGCAGCTTCCTGATGGCGCATCACTGGAACGGACAGACGAAGTGATGAAACGTGCCACCGAAATCGCGCTGGAAACACCCGGCGTCAAAGATGCTGTGGCCTTTGCTGGTTTCTCCGGTGCAACCTTTACCAACGCCTCGAACCAGGGTGTGATTTTCACCACTTTTGAGAGTTTTGAGGATCGCGGCAAGAGCGGGCTGAACGCGGATGCGATCGTAGGATCGCTCTATGGTCGGATGCAGGTGATACGCGAGGCGTTCATCATCGCCATCGCGCCCCCATCGGTGCGCGGCGTCGGAACTGGCGGCGGGTTCAAGCTGCAACTGCAGGAAAAGGAAAGCGCGGATATGAACCGTGTCCTTGGTGCGGCCTATGCGATCATGGGGGCAGCGCAACAGTCGGACAAAGTTACCGGCGTCTTCACCACATTCTCGGCCAGCAGCCCACAGGTGTTTCTGGATATCGACCGGGTGCGCGCCCAGATCCTGAATGTGCCAATCGGCGCGATATTCGAGACGCTGGCGATCAATCTCGGCTCGGCCTATGTGAACGATTTTAACGCTTTTGGCCGCCTGTTTCAGGTCCGGGCACAAGCGGATGAACGTTTCCGGCTTGAAAACGCAGATATCGCCAATCTCAAAGTTCGCTCCGCAACCGGCGCGCTTATTCCGCTTGGCACGCTTGTCGCGATCCGTGACACCGCTGGCCCGGTACTTGTGCAACGCTACAATCAGCTTGTATCGGTGCCGGTTCAGGGCTCGGCAGCCGCAGGCATTTCCACTGGCGAGGCACTGATCGCGATGGAACAACTGGCGGATGCCGTCCTGCCACCTGGCATAGACTATGAATGGACCGAACTTGCCTTGCAAGAACGTTCCCAAGGCAATACCGCCGCCTATATCTTTGGCCTGTCGGTGCTGCTGGCCTTCCTGTTCCTGGCCGCGCTTTACGAAAGCCTGACCTTGCCCTTCGCGATTATACTGATTGTGCCCCTGTCGATCCTGGCGGCGCTGTCCGGCGTCACCTTCCGGGGCATGGACAACAACATCCTGACCCAAGTGGGGTTGATCGTTCTGGTCGGTCTGGCGGCGAAAAACGCGATCCTGATCGTTGAGTTTGCCAAACAGGCGCGCGAAGACCGTGGCATGGGCATCGTCGAGGCCGCGATCGAGGCCAGCCGGTTGCGCCTGCGCCCCATTCTCATGACCGCCTTTGCCTTCATCCTCGGCGTGGTTCCTCTGATGATCGCAACGGGGCCTGGCGCCGAGATGCGTCAGGCATTGGGCACAGCAGTGTTCTTCGGGATGCTGGGTGTCACAATTCTCGGGCTGTTCTTCACGCCAGTCTTTTATGTCGCGATCATGCGGTTGTTCTCTCGCAAGAAAGGCTGACAAACGGTCCCACTGAACAAGGCCCCTCAGTCACACAGATGCGCCTGATGGCGCATCTTCAAGCCTGATAGGTGATCCGCCCGCCGCAAATCGTTACCGCTGCGCGGGTTTTCGCAAGCTCGGTTGCTGGAACGCTTTCAAGATCGTTGTCCATAACCACGATATCCGCCATCATTCCGGCCGCCAATTTGCCCTTGCGGTTTTCGTTGAACTCAACCCAGGCATTGTCGCAGGTGTAGGATTTCAGCGTTTCCTGAAGTCCCTGACGCTGATCGGGCCAGATATCAGGCAGTTCCACCCCGGCAACAGCGCCCTGAACCGTCAACATCACATCCACGGGCACCACCGGCCAATCTGTCGAAAAGATAACCGGTGCACCGGTCTGCCGGATGGTCTGCCAAGCAAAGGTATGTTCGATCTGCCAGGCATGAATCACATCATCCGCCTCATAGGGTGTAAAATATCCACCGCGCGGCGAATGAAGCGGCTGGATCGACGCAACCGCCCCAAGCGATGCAATCCGATCTATGTCGTCGGGGTGAATGGTTTCGATATGCTCGATACGGTGACGGCTGTCGCGGACACCATTGGCATTGCGCGCTGCCTCAAACCCATCCAGGGTTTGGCGCACCGCGGCATCGCCAATGGCATGTACCGCGATCTGCAACCCCATCGCGTCCGCGCGTATGCTGGCTTCCTTGAAATGGGCATCTGAAAAAAGCGGCGCACTGCAACTATCGGTGCCCGGATAGGGCTGCAACATGTAGGCGGTTTTGCTGTCAATGACTCCATCCATGAACATCTTGACCCGCCCACACCAGACGTTGTCGCCTGAATAAGCCCGGCGCATCTCTGCCGCTTCTGTCAGGCGGTCAACGCTATCAGTGTGCTTGAGGTGCATGGGAACCTCGGTTCGGCACAATAGCCTGCCATCGGCCTCCAGTTCCGACAGCAGTTCAAGCTGATAGAAGTTTCCATCCATATTGTGCAGGCTGGTGATCCCGTGCGAGGCACAATGCTCAAGCCCTTTTGCGATCACCGATTTGTCGATGGCGCGTTCCTGGGCCGAAGGTGTCGGCACCGGGTTCGCTCCCGTCACCATGCCCAGTAATTCGCGTCCCCCCAGCTTGGTGCAAGCCATTACCGGTCCAAATGCAGCCGCTTCTAGCAACTCACCGGTTGCGGTGCCATCCGTGCCCATCACCACTTCCGAGCCTTCGTCGACTTCTTTACCATAAAGAAGGTCCGCCATCTCAAGCGCCTTGGTATTGGCATAGACTGAATGATGATCTGACGTCATTGCGGCAAAGGCTCGGTCCGGGCAGGCCGCGTCCAGATCATGCCGCGTGATCGAACGGTCGCCCAATGCCTGATAGTCGATCGCGCAACCAAACAGCAGCTTGTCATCCGGATGCGCCGCCGCATAGGCACGCACGGCATCTGCGATGCCCTCAACCCCCGAAACCCCGTAAAGATCAAGGTAATCCAGTTCGGCAGATCCCTGAAAAAGATGTACATGACTGTCAATAAAGCCGGGCAAGACTGTTGCGCCCTGTGCGTCGATGACCCTTGCGTTGCCTGCAATTTCGCGAATTTCAGCGGTTGTCCCGACCGCAGTGATCACCCCATCCTTAATTGCCAGCGCCTCGGCATCCGAACCATTGAAAGTAATCAGCTTACCGTTGAGGATCACCAAATCAGCCATAGAATTCCCCTGAATAGAATGCGGTGCACGCCCATGATGCCCCGACGATTTTGATTACTTCTGAAACGCGGTCAAGCACGCAGCAGTCGGTGAACGCGCGCCAAAACACGGCCCCCCTGTTTTTGGCACTGCTTCCAACAGTCAAATGATAAAAACCCAACCCCAAACGCCAAGGCGCCGGATTGAAACAATTGATACCTGATCCGGCGGTTTCGGAAAAAGACATGAAACATCCAAACCATACACGTTTGCCAGATAACACGCTCAAAATCGCATCAGGATATTTCATGATCAGCCAGTCAGGGCCGCCACATCCAATTAATCTTGCGGATCGTCACCGCGTCGCTAACCCATCCGGCCAAACCAACAGCCGGTGGTTTTCGCAGCAAAGTTGACCAGATGCAGCGGCCTTGCAACAATCGCGATGCAGAGGCTGCATAGACCCAAACAACTGTTTCGAGTAGCTTTTGCATACCGAGGGACACATGGAAAAATCACTTTTTGATAAATATGGCGGCTTTTCAGCCGTAAGCAAAATCGTTCTGTCGCTCTATGACAGACTTCTGGATGATGACGATGTCGGGCCGTTTTTCGATGATGTCGACATGCCAAAGCTGATCGACCACCAAACCAAATTCGTTTCGTCATTGATGGGTGGCCCGGCCTCTTTCACAGATGACCATATCGCGCGCGCACATCGCGGCATGACCATCGAAGACCACCACTTTGACCGCCTCAAAGTGATGGTAGCAGAAACCCTATCCGACTTTGATCTGACCCAGGATGATATCACAACCATCCTGGACGGGTTTGAAAAACGGCGCCCTCTGCTGACCGAGAACCCCGATGTCAATTGAAGCCATCAACGAACAACTGCTGCGCGCGATTGGCGTCGGGGTCGCCCTGATCTCACTCGACAAACTCACGGTCGACTATCGCAATGACACATTCAACGAATGGTTTGGCGATAATGAAAGCGCCTCGAAGCTGACCGACTTTTTCCCCTCGCTCGACCTGGACCAACTAAGCACGGCGATGAAGGAGGGTGGGCAACTGACCACAGAGACCTCGTTCAAACTGCGTCGTCGCAAAATGACCGTGGCGATGGAGTTCAACCGAACGACCGATGTCAATGAAAACATCGCTGTGCTGGTCTGTCAGAACATCACCCGCATCAAGGAACTGGAATCGATGATCGATTCCTATTCAATGATGGTCGAACGCAACACGCACGAGATTAAGCGCGAGAAAGAGCAGGTCGAAAAGCTGCTGCTGAACATGATGCCCCGCGCCGCTTACGAGGAATACAAAACATTCGGCGTCGTCTCGCCGCGTGTTTTTGATCCGGTGTCCGTGCTGTCACTGGATTTCGTTGGGTTCGACACGCTTCTGGCGCGCAATGAACCGGGTGTCGTGGTCAGCGAATTGAACGACATCTACAGTGCCTTCGACCGGATTGGCGCGCAGTTCGGCTGCCAACGTATCCGCACCAACGGCGACAGCTATGTTGCGGTATCAGGTGTACCGGACCCGAACGATGATCACGCCCTGGCTGTCGCCAATTCAGCGCTGCGGTTCCTGCGCTATCTTGAACGTCGCAATGCCACGCACCCGATCCAGTGGCACGCCCGGATCGGTCTCGCCGCGGGGTCGGTCATTGGTTCTGTGGTAGGCGCGCAAAACTACATCTATGACGTCTTCGGCTCAACCGTTTCCGAGGCGCTGCATTATCGCTCGGTTGCTCAGCCGATGACTGTTGCCGCGAGCGAGACATTCACTCAGAGATTTGAAGGTAAATTCCAGGCCTCTGCGGTCTCCGAAGACGTCAGTGGTCAATCTGCCCGCCAATATATGCTGGTTCAGGAAGCATCCGACCAAGAGCGCAAGGGCTGACGCAACCATGCAATCAGTGCCAGAGACTCAGAACCCCGTTGATATGTCGCTCGCTGAAATTTGTGAGTATATGAGCGAAGGCATCGCGATATTCGACGCCGAGGCCACGTTACGCCTGGCAAATAGCAGCTTTCATCAGAAGCACCCCAACTTATCGGATGTGCTGAAGCCCGGTATTCCCTGGTCGATCTTCCTGCGCGAAGCCGTCAATCGCGGCACCATGCCTCTGCCCGTCAGTCAGCGGCTTGACGCGCTGGAGGCTGAATTGGCCACCGCTGGCACCCGGTCTGACGCCGTTCAGATGCCCGGCGTCCAAGGACGCACTGCTACCTTGCGGTTGGGCCAGACATCCGATGGTGGTTTTGTCCTGACGCATACTGAAAACCCGCCCCCCGCTGACGACGCAGATGCCGTGCGCGACGCCGAAATCCTATTACGCAAGGTGCTTGAAGCGTGCCCGCGCAGCCTGATCATGTCGCGGGTGACCGATGGGCGGATCATCTATCGCTCACCGGCGGCAACGGACCTTCTGGGTAGTGCCAAAAGCAGTTTCTCACATTTCACCCATCGCGAAGAACGTGCTGATTTCATCACCCTGTTGCTGCCCGATGCCATTGTGGACAACATGCGCGTCACCTTTCGGCGCGCAGACCAGACCGAATTTCCTGCTGAAATCTCGGCCCGGCTGATCGATTACCGCGGCGAAGACGTGATCGTGGCCACGGTCGAGGATCTCACGCAGGAACTGGCCATCAAGGCTGAAATGGATAGGCAGAAAGAACAGCTGTTCCAGTCCGAAAAACTGTCGGCTTTGGGCGAATTGCTGGCGGCCGTCGCGCATGAGCTCAACAACCCGCTTTCGATTATCGTCGGCAACGCTGAAATCCTGCACGAAGAGATTGCCGATGATGGCCTCAAGCGGCGCGTCGGCAAGCTGAGCCAGGCCGCGCACCGATGCGTCCGTATCATCCGGTCATTCCTGTCACTTGCCCGACAGGAACCGTTGGACCTCCGACCAACCGAGTTGTCAAAACTGATCGAAAACGCACTCGAGGCGGCCTCAAACGATACCGAGGCTGCCAAGATCAAGATGCACACGGCCCCATATACCAACGAACCACTGGTCATCGCGGATGAAGTGCAACTGACCCAGGTGATCATCAACCTGCTCAGCAACGCCATTCAGGCAATGCGCGACGCCGGTATCGGTGACCAGATCACCATCGAGCGGAGCTGGAATGATCGCTCCCTCACGATCCGGGTGACTGATAACGGACCAGGCATCAGCGACGACATCAAAACCCGCATCTTTGATCCACTATTCACGACCAAGGACGCGGGCAAAGGCACCGGTGTCGGCCTGGCCTATTGCCACCGGATCATTGCGGCCCACAAGGGCCAGATCAGGCTGGAACATACCGCCCGGCGCGGCGCGACTTTTTCTGTTGAACTGCCGCTGGCCTGATCAAACTGATTGGCACGCAAATGCAACCTTGCGGGTGGAACCAGGACAGAAATGCCTAAATATATTGCCATCGGGGGTGTTCCCAATTCGCCTGGCAGCGTTTAGGCAGTATCGCAGTCGATCGCTGAATTGTTGAAGAAGTCATAAACGAGAGCTGAAATGCTGAAAGTACAGGTGGTTGTTCCCACTTTTAATCATGCTGAATTCATTGCGAAGACGCTTGATAGCATCCTGATGCAGCGGACGACGCATCGTTTCGAGATACTTGTGCACGACGACGCATCGACCGATGGTACGCAAGATATCATCAAGGAATACGCCGCCCGGCATCGCAATAAATTCAAATGTATTTTTCAGAAAGAGAACCAGTTTCAGCAGGGAAAGCGGATCGCAAGCCTGGTCTGGCCGCATTACAAGGCCAAATATATCGCCTATCTGGATGGCGACGACCTCTGGACTAACCCGGACAAGCTACAAACCCAGGTCGATTTCATGGACGCGCATCCCCGCTGCATGATCAGCCAGACCTATTCGGAATTCTTTGACAGCAAGACCGGCGAAACAATCGAGAAATTTCCACCGCCCAACCGTCGCGATGAATGCACTTTCTTCGAAGACCTCGCCCCCGGTAATTATCTGCTGTCATCGGCGGTGATGCACCGGCGCTCGGCCCTGCCCAAGCTGCCACCCGATTTCAATGAGAACGGGTTCGGTGACTATGCCAAATTCGCGCTGATTGCCCGCACGGGATGGATCGGCCTGATTCCGATTGAAGCGACTAGGTACCGCGTGCATGAAAATAACATGTGGTTTCGAAAACCGTTTGAGGAACGGCTTAAAAAGACCCAGATGGTTCAGAAATATGTGGCGAAAAACGCGCCCAGACCGTTTGATGAACTTTGGAACCTGGCCAGCACAAACTCTCACATTCCTCATGCCTTGCGGCTTGCCTGCGGCGCCGAACGCATGCGCCGCATCGAAATTGACGAGGCACTGGACAACGTGCAAATCCCCCTCTCTCAACTTGGTCAGAAATTTGGCATTCTGTAACGCGCCACCCTGCCGGATACCGAACCGGTTTTCGGCACGACACAGCCCTTCGCAACGCGGGAGATCGCTTTGATGACCTCGGACAGGACGTCGACCTTTCAAAGGAACCTCAAGCTTGAGGCACTGCTGAAGACACTGAACGCGTCGATCGCCGAAACGCGGATGACCGAAACGGCCGCCGTCCCCCTGCCGCCGCTTTTCATTCTGGGAACCCCGCGCAGTGGCACCACCTATTGCATGCAGTGGCTTGCGGCAACGGGTGCTTTTTCCTACCCGTCCAACCTGATTTCACGCTTCTGGAAAGCGCCTTATATCGGCGCAATCTGTCAGGAAATGTTCACAAACCCCGAGTTCGACTTCCGCGGTGAATTCGCCGATCTCAGCTTTCATGACCCGGAACAACGCTCGGAACTGGGCAAGACACAGGGCCTGCTGTCCCCGAATGAATTCTGGTATTTCTGGCGCGCGATTTTCCCCGGCGACGACGATATCGGGATTGATCTGTCAAGCGCGACCGACAGCCAGTTCACCGAGTTCACGCAGAAACTGCATGACTTCGCCAGCGTGCGGGAAAAGCCGGTCGCCACAAAGGGCATGATCGTCAATCACCAGTTGGGCCCCTTTGCAAAGGGCGTGCCGGGCGCACTTTTCCTGCATCTCGATCGCGATCCCCATGCCTCGGCCTGGTCACTTCTGCGCGCCCGTGAACGCATGCACGGCGATCAAAACACCTGGTATTCTTTCAAGACGCCGAACCGGCATGACCTGACATCCCTGCCCGCACCACAACAGGTCATGGGACAGATCGAAACCATCCGCAATGACCTGCGCCAGCAACTCAACGACCTGCCACAAGACAGATGGCTGTCGCTGGATTACGCCGAGCTTTGCGGCGACCCGGAAGGAAGTTTTGAGAAGCTTCGCGCCCTCTATGCAGCGCGGGGCACGTCGCTTGACGGGGCAAACGCACTGGCACCGGCCAAGGTGTCACGGCCCGACATTCCGGATGACATCACCCGGGCGTTCAACGGCTATCTCAGCCGCTAACGCCCGTCATCAACACTTTCAGATCCGCGATAATCTGATCACGGGTCGCCTGCGCCATATCGGGATGGGTGGGGATATTAAGGATATGGGCATAGACCTCTTGCGTCATGGATAACTGCGCCAAGGGTTTGTAATATTTCGCAAAATTTATGTTCTGAGTTTGCCTTAACCGTTCCAGCGGGATCGGTGTATCACACAGAAAGGCACAGCTTGTCTTGGGCGTGGGCCCACAGACGGGTAGCAGCGGGCGCAGCCCCATTTCCTGTGCAATCCCGGCGATGCGTGCCTCTTGTTCATAATATTGCGGCGTCCAGTCATCCACCAATTCAAGACGGCTGATATGAAACGCACAGGCAATGTCGGAAATCTTGCCGTTATTCATCCAAAGACCGGCAGGTTCAGGCGGCGCGTCATAATTCAACAGCGTGTAGAATTCTTCGGCCCGGTCGGCGGGCGTGATCGCCAGTCCACCCTCACCCACACCATAGGGTTTCGTCTGATGCAGGCTGAAGCTCTGCCAGGGCCAGTCGGGAATGCCAGCGCGCACGCCAGCGGCATTGTCAAACAACATCGCCTTGCCGCTTTCTCGCGCAAAACTGATATAGGCCGAAAAATCCTGCACCATGCCCAATGTATTGACCACGACGAACCCATCGTAGCTTTCAGGGTCAAGGGCACGCAGCGCCGCGATGTCCAGCATACCGCTTGCGTCGCAATCGACAAAGGTCACATCGGCGAAATAGCCCCGCCCCATGTTCTGAAAGGTAAAGCTTGAGGAAACCCACCGTAGCGGTCTACCAGCATCCTGCTCATGCAGCCGCGCCATCGCCTCAAGGGCCACGCCGCCATTGGCGCAAGGCGTCACCGTAGCCCCCGATGGTACCTGAAGATGGTCGCCAAAAACATCCGCCATCGTGTGATAAAGCGGCCCGCGATTGGCCCAGGTGTTTTCCTGTGCGCATGCTTCCAGCAGGGTCGCGACACGGTCCATCGCGGGGGTCTTGTTTTCGACGAATTTAATCACAAGCTGATCCTCTGAAATTGATGAAACGGCACGCGCCATACATTAAATTCTGGCTATCAGCCCCCATCTGAAGGCGCAAGCGCGTGCTCGTCAGTCCAGCGTGTAGCGCCCCAGCAGGTCGCGGATCTCTTCGGGGTCGTTGAACATCATGACGTCCAGTATCGACAGCGACGGCACGAACGTGTTTTCGAACTGCGGATAGGTGATGTCCCCGGTCTGAATGAATTTCAGCTCGATCCCCCGCGACTTGAAGTCATCTATGTCATAAAGCTCACGCCCACCTGGCGCGTTCACATAAATGTCGGCACCGCGCGCACGCGCGATCGCCTGAATGCGCTGCGCAGCGCGCAGCCCCTCTTGATGCTCAATCTGGCTGGAGCGCGAAAGCCGCGTCTCAATGCCCAGGTAATCACGCGTCTTCTCCAGTGAAAAGCACAGAAAATCAGCCAGGTTGGTGTGACCTGATCCAAATATGTCATCAACCAGCGCCATGACACGCGAAAAATGTGGTGCCCGGGAATAGGCGTGGCTAAACCTTTCCGTCAGACTGCGGTTGGCATTTTCCCAGGCGTCGGTCAGGTAACGCTCGTCTATGTTTGCCCGGTTACTACCCTTCCGAAGCGGAAGCGTGAACATGTCGGCGTCACCGTTCCAAAGCATCCGGTTGCGGTTGATCCATCCGCGCGTGAACTGCACATCGTCATAGATCACAAACTCATCCACAGCCTGCATCATCTGCCAGTATCCGATATAGGGCAGAAAATAGGGCTGCATGATGGCCACGGACTTTGCGTCAACGGCCGGTGTTATGTCGGGGTTTCGTGCCAGCGTATCGCTCTTCAATCAGGTTGTGGGGGATGTGCGTAATCGGCTAATACACCGCGCAGGCTAGGGGGTTTTGACATGCACTACAAGCGACTCGTGGATCCGGTGTTTTTGATGTGTTCCGAACGCTCTGGCAGCAATCTGATCGCGCGCTTTTTCGGTGCCCATCCGGATTTTTTTGCACCCAGCCCGGCGCATCTGTTTCGCATCTTCTCGCAGCTTGATCACACCAAGGACCTCCGCCAGGACCTGCTGCGCATGTTCGCCGCCAAGCTTGGCATCTGGAAGGTTGATGCCTTGCCGCAGGCCGAACAGATGGCGCTGTTTGACGGTTGCGACACAACCGCCCAGATGATCGCAGCCCTGCTCAACAAGGAAGGCGCGCTGCGCAATCGCCCGCGACTGTTTCTCAAGGAAAATTCTGCCCATGCTTTCCTGCCCTTTATGGAGGAGGTATCGGACAATCCGAAATACGTTTTTATGGTCCGCGATCCCCGCGACATGGCAGCATCCTGGGTCACGGCGCCAACCTTGCGGGGCGGCGTTCTACGCTCGGCCCGGCGCTGGAAATCGGATGTGGAAGGTGCACTAAAGGTAAGAGCCGAAGGGCGGAACGTCGTGCAACTGACCTATGAAGCGCTGGTCAGCAAGCCCGAAGAAACGCTGCGCCGCGTCTGCGAAGCCCTTGATCTTGAATTCTCCGAAAGCATGCTTGAGCACGCCAAACACGATGACAGCATCAAGCAGGATGCCACGCGCTCCGCACTTTGGCAAAACGTCTCACGCGACATCATGAAAGATAATTTCAACAAGTTCTCAACCAAGCTTGATGACGATCAGATAGCCTATATCGAGGCCCTGTGCGGCCCGCTCATGGCTCAGTTCGGCTATCAAAAATCCCGCCCGGACACCGCCGCGCCTTTCGGTCAGCATGAAAGTTTCGCCGCGTTGGAGGCCGCGTTGGACATGCGTGAACCCTGGGAAAAACCGGCCTATAAGGATCTGCCGCAGGACGAACAGGACCGGCTGCAAACCTGGTCTTCGTTGAAACAGGAACTTGACGGGCGATACGGTGCGCAGAATCCCACATTGCCCTGACGATCATCTTGGCGGGCGCTGATTTTCGATAGAAAGATGCGGCATTAGGCGATACCAACGCGGCGACGCCCCGAAACCGCGCAAGACAAGATTTACCACATGAAGATTCCCCAGCTCTTCCGATCGGACAAAAAGACCGAAACCCCCGACCCGGTTCAGGTTGAAAAGCTGTTCTGCATCTCTTTCCAGCGCACCGGCACGACCAGCGTCGGGCAGTTTCTGAAAGGGCTGGGCTATCCCGTTGCAGACTGGGCCGTATCACGCCGCAACAGCTGGGGTCGCAAATGGGTCGAAGGCCAGTTCGATGAAATTGTCGAAAGCGATGATTTCCGCGCCCATCAGGGGTTCGAGGACGGCCCCTGGTTCGCGCCGGAATTCTATCGCTTCCTCTATCACCGGTTCCCACGCTCACGGTTCATCCTGTTTGAACGCGATGCGGATGCCTGGTTTGCCTCAATGCTCTCGCATTCGGGCGGGCGATCGCTGGGTGTCACCGCCGTGCACGCCAAGATTTATCGCCGCGAAAAAGAATATCTCGATCTGTGTGAAAAAACCGGCGATCCCGCCCTGGTCGATGAAAACGGCCTTGGGCTTGAGGGCCACAAAGACCACTATATCGACACCTACCGCGTCCGGAACCGCGAAACCCGCCAGTTCTTTCACGAACGCGACCCCGCCCGTCTCTATTTCAGCCGACTGGAAGACCCTGACAAATGGAAAGGTCTGGCATCCTTCCTCGGCCACGACCCCGACAAGGTGCAGGAGGTTCACATGAATAAATCCCCCCAGCCCACGGGGAAAAACTGACCTCTGGCGGGCTTCTCAATCTTCACCGCACGGATTAGATTTCCCTGACATAAGAGATGTTTTTCGCTACTGGAAGGGTCATGGCCGCAGATCTCCCCGATACCTCAACGCCACCTGACACCAGCGCCCCTTCCGACACGGGGCTGCGCTACAGCCTCATCGTGCTGAGCTACAATCAGGAAGCCTTTGTTGCCGATGCCGTGCGTGCCGTACTGGCGCAGGACTGTTTCCCGATCGAGATCGTGATTTCGGATGACTGCTCCTCCGATGGCACATTCGCAGCGATCCAGGCAGCAACCCGTGGCTACAAAGGACCGCACCGCCTGCATATCCGCCGGAACGAGCGGAATTTGGGGCTGGTGGCCCATATCAATCAGATCATCGACATGACGACCGGCGATGTGATCATCCCGGCCTATGGCGATGATATCTCCGCACCCTCGCGGGTCACGGAAATCTCCCGGCGGTTTGAAACCGGTAAACCCTTGCTGGTGCATTCTGATGCCGTTGCGATTGACGAAAACGGCAACGAAACCCGCTCAAACTATCGCAAGGCGGATTTCTACCGCACGACCGACGCCCTTGAGACGGCGACGTCTATGGCGCTCTATCTCGGTGCCGCGGGGGCCTGGCACCGCACGCTCTTCGGCAAATACGGGCCGCTGAATTACCCCAATGTCTATGATGATCACATTCTGGGGTTCCGCGCCGCCCTGGAAAACCGCGTGGCCTTCATTGAAAAGCCATTGCTGAAATACCGCGAAGGTATCGGCCTGTCGCATCAACTGAACCGCGACCGAAACCAGACCGATACCGCTGCCACGCGGCGCAAGAAAATCCTCGACATGATGATCGCCACCTTCAGCCAACGCCTTGAAGATGCGGCGACATTCGGCCTGCCCAAGGATCATGCGATCATTAAAAAACTGCACCGCGCCCGGCAAAAGGCCGAAATGCGGCGCGCCTGCTATGACGGGATGGGCCAGATGCTGACCCGCAATCTGGCGCACCCGTTTGCAGCGCTCGCCGCCGCGGGCGCCGAAGGGCTCAGGATCATCCGGCGACGTTAAAAACCAACCGCCGGTAACGCGCGGTTGCGCCTGCACGGGCGTTACTTGCGTTTAACGATATAGTTCAGTTCGGACAGGGTAATCCGAAGCGCCGGTCGGCCATATTTCATGAAATACCGCCACCAGGGCATCGCATAGAAATCCCCGCGCAAATGAACTTTCCGCACCTGGGATTCCAGCGCTCTGATGATCTCATGATCTTCGGGCAACCCATAGGTCCGGGCATCTTTCAGCCGCTGATTAAACAGCGCCGCACGCGGTCCGAACAGCTTCTGACGGCGTTCCCGCGATTCGGCCATCGTTGCCAACTTGTAGCGCGTGCTGGAACTGTTGACATTCGAGATGCCCACATCCTGCCGGTAACAGACAAGTTTCTCATCAATATAGCTGATGCGCCCCTCAAGCGCGGCCCGAAATCCGGTGATCAGATCCTCGAACGCCTTGCTATAGCTCGGCAAGGGTCCGTATTTTTGCCAAAGCTCGCGCCGATAGGCAGATGTCGCGCCCAAAAACAGCGAATCTGACAGGGCGGCTTCAACCGGGTCCGTGGTCCTGTAGAAAAGCGCCAGCTTGTGCCAGCCTTTGGCCGGGTTGCCCTCTCCATCAATGGTCGAGGCATCCGAATGCACCAGCATCGCATCATCGCGTTCCATCACCTCAAGCAGACGCGACACCCGGTTCGGCATTGACGTGTCATCCGCGGGAAACGGCACACAGATATCCGAGCCCGCAGTTTCGACCAAGTAGTTGATATGATTGTTAACTCCAAGATTCTTGCGATTCTTGTTCAGCTTGATCGTGTGAGGCCCATCATAGGCTTCGGCCATTTCGCACATGATTTCAAAGGTCGAATCCTTCGAACAATCATCCGACATGATGATCTCAAGGCCTTCGGCATCCTGCGCGAAAGCACATTCCACCGCCTCGCGGATGAAATTTTCCTGATTGTAAGCAAGTAGCAGAACACTTGCGCGAAATTTGGATGCGGCCATGACAGTCTTGAGGTACGGTTTTTCGACTCCACCCGCTACAAGGGCTTGAAACGAAGATCAACCGGTATTGAAAAGAAGCGCCGTTTCTTTGATCTTTGAGCATCATCTGCGCTTATTGCGGCACTTACTCGGCAAAAAAGGGCGCGAAACAACAAATCAATGAACGAATTCTGCGGGGATGGATTTCTGGCGTTCACCCGACAGGCGTCTTCCACTATGACTGGTGAGACAAGATACCACAGAGCGATGAACAGGCGAAAGACGATGCCCATGAACCGGACTTTTTTGCGCCTTGCAGCGTTGTTGGTGACACTGGTCGTTGCCGCCTGTGGTTTCACGCCGGTCTACGCCCCGGGCAGCGACACTGCCCAGGTCCTGTCGCAGATCGAAATCGCCGAACCCAGGAACCAGAACAGCTATCTTTTCGTACGCGCGATGGAAGAACGTCTTGGTCGCCCCACGGATGCCGACAAGATTCTGAAACACAAGGTCTCCGTCGTGGGCGAAGGTGTCGAAAGTGATACCGACCGCCGTCGCGTCGTCGGTGCTGTGTCCTACCAATTGACCGATAAAAAGACCAAAAAGCTTCTGGCCTCGGGCAATGTCGATACCTTTGCGGGTTATTCGGTCTCGGACGGCCTGTTCGCCGGCGCTCAGCAGGACGCGATCGAGCGCCTAATCATCATCATGGCCGATCAACTGACGCGCGAGCTGATGATCAAGCTGGCTAAACCCTGAACCAGCGCACCTGCGAAATGGGCCATTCTTGCCCTGCCCGCCCGCGTTCTGCATCATTTTTCCCAACGCTTACCACGCGCGGCCCGAGGAGGACGCGGGACGCGGACGACGAGAGATCAAGCGTGCGCGTCAGCGCACTCCTTTTGACTGAACCGCCAGACGAATAATCCGCGGGCTGCGGCACAGGCAGGCCATCAGGATTCTGCCATATTCAACCTCTCCCGCCAGCAAATCCATATATTGCCGCCTGACAGTATCCGAATGGCGGAACGCTTGTTCAAACGCTCCTTGAAGACCGGGCCGGAAAATCAAATTCCGCAGGACATTCGCTGTCCTGAGGGACCGGTGAATGGGCTTCAGCAATCGCCGGTAGGTGTCAGAAGTCGTGTCCGGGCGATCTGCGCCAAGCGCGGTCATCGCGGCCTGCGCGGCCAGCTGCCCGCTTTTGATCGCATAGGCGATGCCTTCGCCGGTGATCGGATCAACCAGCCCTGCCGCATCACCAACCAAAACGACGGCGTCGCGTCCCGGCCGTTTCCGAAAATCGCCAAAAGGCAGGAACTGGCCCTTGTAGGCCCGCAGGTCACCCTCGATCCCGAGCGACGAAAGATAGCGCGCCATCGCCGCTTTCATATCGCCGTTTTCAGACAGTAACCCGCCCACGCCGATGGTGGTGCTGCACCCTTTTGGAAAACACCAGCCATAGCCCCACCGGGCCGCAGCAATATCCACACCAATGGGGGCAGCGGGCTGCACATGCGTCCCCGTGGCCTCGATCTCCAACCCAAATCCGATCCGGGCGCGATCAAAGCTCCGACCAAAAAGTCGGCGTGCCACGGCGCTGTTGACACCGTCGGCCCCGACCAGCACACCATACCCGATCCGCCGCCCATCTTTCATCACGACTTGCCGGGCCGTGGTGTCGATCGCATCTACACTCTGCCCCGTCATGTCCTTCGCACCCGCCTTCAGCGCTTTCCTGCAAAGATGGTGATCAAGATCCCACCGCATCGACAGGTAAAGCGGCGGCGCATCGTCAATCACCCCAAGCGGACGCCCCTGAAACCGAAACTCGATCGCGTCTTTCCGCTCCAGCGGCTGAACCGACAGTTCTTCGCCAAAAACCTCACGGAAATACCGCAGTGACCGGCCCGTGATCAGCCCGCCACAAAGCTTGTTGCGGGGAAATGTCTTGTGATCGATCAGGGCCGCGCAAAGTCCGGCCCGCGCCGCCGTATAGGCCGCGGCACCCCCCGCGGGTCCCGCCCCGATCACAACGACATCATAACTCTCGGTCTGCATGCTGCCCTTTGGTCCGTTCGCGCCCATAGCGATAGCAGCAATCCCGCCGCAACGGAACGGCAGCGTCAAACATCACTGGGCGGGTAAGGAGTTTCGCCGGATCATCGTGCGCAGCGCAAAGCTTGACCGCATCGAACGGATGCCGCCGATCTGCATCAACCCGTCTTCCAGGAAGCTGTCAAATGCCGACAGATCCGCAGCCACGACCCGGATCAAGACATCCCGCGTCCCGGTCATCAGATAGCACTCCATCACTTCATCAAACCGCAAAAGCGCTGTCTCGAACGATGTGATGGCATCGCGCGATTGCGTGTCAAGCTCGACAAAGATGAACACGTTCAGCGGCAGGCCCAACCGTTCCTGATCGACCCGCGCGGAATAGCCCGTGATGATGCCCTCAGCCTCCAGCCGGGCAATCCGTCGGGCACAGGGGGTCGGCGACAACCCCACACCCTCGGACAGGTCTGCCATCTTCTGGCGACCGTCACGTTGCAGAGCGGCTATTATCTGCCGGTCAATTTGGTCCATTTCCCTAAAATTCCCGTCATTATTAGTGAAAAACCGCGCCACTAGCCCCAGCTTTATAAAAATACGCTGTTTTTTCGCGCGATGCACCCTTTATTCCTGCGCATAGGAGGAACTTTGCCATGCTCAACAAAATCGCATCCACAACCCATGAAGCCGTCTATCAGGTCTCTGACGCTGAATCCGGGTTGGAGGGGTTCATCGCCCTGCACTCGACCCGGCTTGGCCCGGCAGCGGGCGGCCTCAGGATGCGGGAATACGCAAGCGCCCAGGCGGCGCTGGAAGACGTGTTGAACCTGTCGCGCGGCATGACCTACAAGAACGCCGCCGCGGGCCTGCCCCTGGGGGGCGGCAAGGCGGTGATCATCGGCAATCCGCACAGCGACAAGACGCCCCGGTTGCTGCGCGCCATGGGTCGCGCCGTCGAGGCGCTTGAAGGGCGCTACTGGACCGCCGAGGATATGGGCATGAGCCCCGAGGATATGGCGGAACTGGCTCATGAAACCAGATTTGTGGCCGGTCTGGACAGCGGCAGCCACGCCAGCGGCGATCCCTCGCCGGTCACCGCCGAGGGCGTGTTCAACGCGATGAAGGTCGGTGCCGAACACCGCTTCGGCAGTGCCGATCTGGCCGGTAAACGCGTGGCCGTCCAGGGGCTGGGCCATGTGGGCTGGCACCTGTGCCGAATGCTGCACGGGGCGGGCGCCAGTCTGATCGTGGCCGATATGGATGCCGCGCGCGTCGCCGGAACGGTCAAGGAATTCGGTGCTTCACTGGCAGAACCAGGCGATATTCACCGGGTCGAGGCCGATATTTTCGCGCCCTGCGCCATTGGCGGCATTCTGAACGCGCAATCCATCCCCGAATTGCGGGCAAAGCTTATCTGCGGCGCGGCCAATAACCAACTGTCCTCTGCCTCGGATGCGGATGCGATCGCCGCACGCGAGATCCTCTATCTGCCCGACTACGTTGCCAATGGCGGCGGGATCATCAACGTCGCGGCAGAAATCCTGAAGATCGAAGACCGCGACCCCTGGGTGGCTGAAAAACTTGAGACGCTGCGCCAGACAATGGCACGCATCTTGTCCAAAGCGCGCGCTGAACGCGCCATTCCTGCCCATCTGGCAGATCGCACCGTGGATGAGCTGATCCTGCGGGAAGCCGTCTGAAACCAGGCCTCCGGCATCACACCCCACGCCCGCCGCGCCCATTTCACGGAGGCGGCGGGCGTTTTTCGTGATGCAACATTCCAATCTTGGGAATTGAAAATCCGGTAAAGATGCGGCATTGATCCTGACAGGCAGCAAAAAGCGCAAAAATGCGGGCGGAACACGGGCAATGAAAAACTATCTGATCCTCGGATTGGTGGCGACGCTACTGGCGGGCTGCGGCAGTAGCAACAGTTCCAAACCCCGGCGCACGACCCATCAGGCCCCGATGCCCTTTGCCTCCGGCCCGCTTGGTGATGCCTGCATCGCATCCGATCGCACCGCACGGTCGCACAGGCTTTGCGGTTGCATTCAAGCCGTTGCCAATCAAACCCTCACCGGCAGCGAACAGCGCCGTGCGGTTCTGTTCTACAACAATCCGCAACAGGCCCAGGACATCCGTCAATCCGAACGCTACAGCGACGAACAGTTCTGGAAGGCTTACAGGGCTTACGGTGAACGCGCTGAACGGACTTGCCGCTGATCCACCCTGACGCACTGTTATCAGATTGATTGCGCTGTCGCGCACGCTGGGTCTCTCGTCGTCCGCCTCCGGCCTCCTCCTCGGGCCGCCCGTGGCCGATGTGTCACCCTGCAAATTCCGGCAGCATGGCTTTGCAACGGTGCGGATCCGGATCAGGCTTCACCTTGGCAGAAATACTCCGGGGTCTGGGGTGGAACCCCGGGGCCTGCATGACCTGAATGCAATACTCAAATGGGTGAGCGGTAGCGAACGCCGCTAGGGAACAGCCGTCTTCGCGAAATCTACAATCGCCGTTGTCAGGCAATCAAGGCTGTCAAACCAAGGAGCGCTCTTCGGAAGATATGCCGTCAGTAAAGACAGTTCCGTACACGCGATCAGCAGATGATCTGCTCCACATTCCAACAGATGCTGCGCCTGCGCCGCCATTTCAGGACCGGTGTCATCCTGCCCTTTCCCGGCCTTGACCGCCCGGATCATCGCCAGCATGGCATCTTCGTCCTGCGTCCAGACCGGTTGCAGCCCGTGTTCTGCAAAGCTCTCGTCGAACACGCCGACCAGGCGCGTTGCGGGTGACGCCAGCATGCCAATTCGCCGGGCGCCTGACGCGACAAGCGCCGTTGCCGTCAGGTCGATCATATTGAGAAACGGCAGCCCGGTAGCCCCTTTGACAGCGGGCGCATAGTGATGGGCCGTGTTGCACGGCATCGCCAGTGCTTGCGCGCCAGCCGCGTTCAGGTCACGCGCCATACCAGCCAGGACCGGACCCGGATCGGTTCCACCACCGTCGATCAGCGCGGCAATGCGCGAGGGCACCTGCGGGTTCTGATGCACGATCAACGGCACGTGTTCTGAATCGTCACGCGCCGGGACCGCCTTCAGCACCTTCTGCATCAGCAGGATGGTGGCCTCTGGCCCCATCCCGCCCAGGATGCCGACTGGCTTCATTTCGGGACGTCGAAGCAATGCGTATACCCGGTCAGGCCGATCGCGCCACCGGTGTGCAGGAACACGATCCGCTCGCCCTTCTTGAAATGACCCTTGCGGATCAGGTCAATAAGGCCGGCACCCCCCTTGGCCGAATAGACCGGATCCAGCAGGATCGCCTCGGTCCGGGCGAAGATATCAATCGCCTCAAGCGTGTCGTCGCCGGGCATGCCGTAGCCGGGCCCGACATAATCGGTATTGGCCATCACATCCTCGCGCGCGACCACGCCGGGGCAGCCCAGCTTCTCGGCGGTTTTCACGGCCAGGTTATAGACATTCTCTTCCTGTTTGGGTTTCGGCGCACGTACCCCGATCCCCAGAAGCGGAATGCCAGCATTCATCGCCTTGAGGCCGGTGATCAGACCCGCCTGCGTGCCAGCAGACCCGGTGGCATGCACGATGTGATCGACGTTCAGACCCATGGTCACGAACTGGTTCATCATCTCGAAGGCACAGTTGACATAGCCCAACGCGCCGGTCGCGTTCGACCCGCCCCCGGGGATGGTATAGACATTACGACCCTCGGCGCGGAACTTGTCGGCCACCGCTTCCATTTCCGCGTTCATGTCCAGATCGGGACCGCGATGCTCCATCGTCGCGCCATGCAGGTGATCCAGCAAAACGTTGCCGCTGTATTTGTAATTCTCGTGGTTATAGCCGGTGCGATCCTCCAGCAGGATATGGCAATCCATGCCCAGCTTGGCGGCGGCGGCAGCAGTCTGACGCGCGTGGTTCGATTGCGTCGCGCCTTGGGTCATCACCATATCCGCGCCTTGCGCCTGTGCCTCGGCCATCAGGAATTCCAGCTTGCGGGTCTTGTTGCCGCCGGTGGAAAGCCCGGTGCAATCGTCACGCTTGATCCAGATTTCCGGCCCGCCCAGATGCTCGGTCAGGCGCGGCATCAGTTCAAGCGGGGTGGCCAGATGGGCCAGACGGACCCGGGGGAATTTGGCGAGGTTCATGGGGTTTCTCCATATTTGACGTTTATCGACATTAACCACATCTCCAACCCCCATACAATTTCGAAATCCGGACTTCTTTTTGCAATTCTTGCAACTTATACTGCCCAGATGAGGCTTGAATGGATCGAAGATATTCTGGCGGTGCTCGACACCGGCTCGTTCAGCGCGGCGGCGGAACGGCGCTTCCTGACGCCCTCGGCCTTCACCCGCCGCATCCGCGGGATCGAGGATGCGCTTGGCTGCGCCCTCTTTGACCGCGACCGCAAACCGGTAACATTGCTGCCACATGTCCGCGCGATGGAGGCAGAACTGCGCGAATCTGCCCGCCGGTTCCGTGAATTAAAGGCCGGGCTGTCGGATCGCGACGGGCTCAACCGGAAACGACTTTCGCTGGGCTGTCAGCACGCGCTGACCACGATGGTCTCGCCGTTGCTGACCCGCAGCCTGACCGAAGAGCGCGACATCGAACTGCGCATCCGTTCGGGCACCCGCAGCGAATGCCAGCTGATGCTGCTCCGCCGGGAAATCGACTTTGCGCTGATCTACCAGACCGATGGCGAAGCGACCGCCTTTGACCGGCAGCTCTTTGAACAGATCGCGGTCGGGGCCGACCACCTGATCCCCGTTGCTAACCTGCGCGACATGCCGATGATGCGCCAGGCGCTGGACCGGATGGAGCTGCCGCTGATCACCTACCCGGCCGATATCTACCTGGGCGAAATCCAGCGCCTGCACCTGCTGCCCGCCCTGCCGCGCGACGCGATCACGCGCAATGTCGCCGAAACCGGCCTGACACCTGCCGTGCTGCAATTCATCCGTCAGGGGCTGGGCATCGGCTGGCTGCCACGCTCCGTCGCGCATGAGGCGCTGGCGCGGGGCGAACTGACCGACCTGTCAGACCGCCTGCCCGCAAGGCGGCTCAACATCCGGCTCTTGCGCACCTTGTCCGGCGGCAACACGCTGACCGATGCGGCCTGGATGCGGCTCAAAACGCAGGCCGCCGACATCCAACTGGATGGCATCGACACCGAAAGCCAGGGTCAATAGGGCATCGCGTGCGCCCTGTGCGCAAGATCAATATCGCGCAGCACATCATCCGACAGCGTCACCTCGGCAGCCCCCAACGCTAGATCAAGCTGATCCATGCTGGTCGATCCGAAGATGGCCGAACACATGAAAGGCCGTGTCAGACACCAGGCCAGCGCCATCTGCACCGGGTCCAGCCCGTGCTTGCGCGCCACACCCAGATAGGCATCCACCGCGGCAAAGGCCCGGTCAGTCTTGCGCCCGCCCAGATTGGCAACATAGGACATGCGCGACCCTTCGGGCACCGCCCCACCCTGATACTTGCCCGTCAGCATCCCCGCCGCCAAAGGCGAAAATGCCAGCAGGCCCACGTCTTCGTTGACGCTCAGCTCGGCCAGATCGGTATCGTAAAGCCGGCACATCAGCGAATATTCGTTCTGGATCGACGCGACCCGGGGCAGCCCGCGATCCTCGGCGATCCGCAACCACTGCGCCGTGCCCCAGGCGCTTTCATTGGACAGGCCAAAGGCGCGGATCGTGCCCTTGTCGACCTCGCGCTGCAACGCGTCCAGCGTCTCTTCCATATGGGCGATGGTTTCGGCGCGGTCCTGACCGGACGGATCATAACGCCAGTTCTGCCGGAACATATAGCTGCCGCGATTGGGCCAATGAAACTGGTAAAGGTCGATGTAATCGGTCTGTAACCGCTTTAGCGAACCCTCGATGGCACCGGGGATCGACTTGGCCGAAATCTCGGCCCCGTCGCGGATATAGCGCATCCCCGCGCCGGAATGCTTGGTTGCCAGGATCACCTGATCCCGCTTGCCCGAACGGACATTCCACTGGCCGATGATGTCCTCGGTGCGCCCGGCGGTCTCGGCGCTGATCGGGTTCACCGGATACATCTCGGCGGTATCGATGAAATTCACCCCCCGCTCCAGCGCGCGATCAATCTGCGCGTGGCCTTCGGCGGTGGTATTCTGCGTCCCCCATGTCATCGACCCCAGGCACAGCTCGCTCACCTTCAGACCGGTACGGCCCAGCTCATTCATCTTCATCGCACGTCCCTTCCTTGTCTCGCCCCGCGCAACCTAGCGCGGTCACCGCCAGTCGCAATGCGATAACGCCCGCTGACAGCACCATAGGCCTGCCCCGTCAGGACGCGCCGGGGCCGCCAATCACCCATCCGTCAGGGCCGCTGCGGTTAACCAAGAACAAATGTCAGCGTATTCGTTTCAAATTTTCTGGAATATAAAGAGAAAACTTTAATCTTACTCTTTCGATTCCCGGAGTGAACATGGCCGCAACACCAGAACATGCCGCCCGCGTCTTGGGCCTTGATGACGAAGCGACGCTTGCGGACGTCAAGCGCGTGCGTCGCGAGATGGCATTGAAATATCATCCGGATTGCTCTGCCGACCGGGAACGCGCGACGCGGCACATGGCCCGCATCAACGCTGCGGCGGACAGGTTGATTGCGCATCTGAAAGATCAGGCCAGCGCAAAACCAACGCGCGCGCAAACGGCCTATGATGATTTTGCCGCCCGGAAAAAGCGAGAGCAGGCCTCTGCCCGTGCCGAAGCATCGCAGCAGAAATCTGAACCAAAGAAACACAGAACGGCCTCGCCCAAGCGCGCGGCCCGCCCGCGCCCGCAAACCCGTGCAGCGCAATCGGTCAATCGCCCGGATCGCGCCAAGACGGCGTCCAAGGCCGACCTCGCGCTTGCCCGTTTTGCCGCGGCATCCTATCGCAAGGTGCTGGACCGGATCAGCAACATCGAAACCGGCCCGAAAATAGATGTCACTGTGCTAAGCTTGCAAGGCGCGCACTGATCTACAAAGCATGACATCGCGCTAATAACAGGCATCCTCCGAAACACGGCGGATGCCCTTTTTTCGGACAGCACATGTCACGATTTGGCCAACCGGACGGCCAAAGACTGAAAGCCGAACAAGGCCAGCAGCACAAGAGCTCCGACAATCTCATTTGCCCGGGTGAGCACCGGCCGCCAACGACCCCGGCACATCGCCCGCCCTGTTAATCCAGCAAAACACCGCTTTTCGCACCGACGTTATACCGACAAAATACCGACGTTATACCGACATGGGATTTTCAATGATTTCAGCGTGTTAACCCGATTCTCTCTGGTTTGGCGCAGCGTGGAGTATTTAACCGCCCCGTCGCCCCCATTCGAAAGCCGCGTCAGCGTTGACGTAATCGTGACCACCCAAAGGCGGCGGCGATGGGGATCCGGCCTATCTCAGCTTCATGCTACGCATTTTGATCACCGTACTCGCCCTCATTCCGTCGCTGGCCCTGGCGGGCCCCGAAAGCTATCGCCTGGACGCGGGCGGCTCCTCGGTCAACTTCAGCTATGTCTTTGACGGGGCACAGAAATCCGGGAAGATGCCGGTCAAGTCCGCCGACCTTCTGATTGATCTGGATAATGTTCCGGCCAGCCGGGTGCTGGTCACGTTGAACGCCGGTGCTGCCCGCGCCGGTTTCATCTTCGCAACCGAAGCGATGAAAAGCCGCTCGGTCCTCGACACTGACCGCTTCCCCGAAATCCACTTCCGCTCCACCCGCATTCGCGGCGATCTGCGCGAGGCCGCAGTGACGGGCGACCTGACCATTCGTGGCGTCACACGCCCCGTCACCCTCACCGCCCGCCTCTTCCGCCAGCGCGGCACCGACCTGAGAGATCGCAATAATCTGCTGATCGAACTGAACGGCACGGTTCGCCGTTCGGAGTTCGGCGCCAACGGATTTCCAAAGCTCGTCGGTGATGAGATCGGCCTCAGGATCATCGCTCAGATTTCAAAGTAACATCCTAAAACGACACGCTTTTGTCGAAAAACTGTTCGCATCCGCCAGCAGCGATGACATGGTGGGCTTACCATGCGCATGCTGATCTCTTTCGCCGCTCTGTTTCTGTCCGTAATCCTGTTGCAGCTCTCCACAGGCGGCGTCGGACCACTGGACGCAATCTCGGGCCTGGCGCTCAGTTTCAGCACCGCCGAAATCGGCCTTCTGGGGTCGGCGCATTTCTTCGGGTTTTTCATCGGCTGTTGGTGGGCACCCCGCTTGATGGGCAGCGTTGGACATGCCCGCGCCTTTGCTGCCTTCACCTCGGCCGGGGCCATCGGGCTTCTGGCACATATGCTGTGGATCGACGCCTATGCCTGGGCGGTGATGCGGATCGCGTCGGGCATGTGCGTGGCAGGCTGTTATACGGTGATCGAGGCTTGGCTTCACGCCAAGGTCACCAACAAGACCCGAGGCCGCGCAATGGGCGCCTACAGGGTCGCGGATATGGGTGCCTCGTTGATGGCGCAACTGCTGATTTCTGTATTGGAACCAGCCTCTTACGTCTCTTACAACTTGCTTGCCATCGTCTGTTGTGCGTCACTTCTGCCACTGACCTTGACCAAGGCCACACAACCTCAAACACCCGCAGCACCTCGCCTGCGCCCGCGCCTGCTGATCGATTGCTCTCCGCTTGCGGCGGCGGGTGTTTTGGTCGCAGCCCTGTCCAGCGCCTCGTTCCGCATGGTCGGACCGATTTATGGCCAACAGGTCGGGCTTGAGGTTGAACAGATCGCCTGGTTCCTGGCCGCCTTCGTGCTGGGTGGTGCCCTGGCACAATATCCGGTGGGTTGGCTGGCCGATCGGTTTGATCGTCGCCACGTATTGATTGGCCTTTCCATCGCTGCCGTCTTTAGCTGCGCACTCACCGCGTTTTCCCATATATTCGGCCCCGATGGCGTGATGATCACAGCGTTCTTTTTCGGCCTGACAACCTTTCCGATATTCTCGATATCGGCAGCCCATGCCAATGATTTCGCGGACAATTCCCAGCGCGTCGAGCTTTCGGCCGCGCTGATGTTCTTCTACGCTCTGGGGGCCATTGCAGCGCCTTTACTGGCCTCAAAACTGATCGACGTGTTTGGCCCCCCGGCGATGTTCATGATGATCGCTGCCGGACATATCTTGCTGGTGATATTCGGCGCGGCCCGAATGCGCGTACGAAAAACCCGGAGCGAGCGGACCCCCTATATCTGGAGCCCGCGCACCAGCTTCACCCTGGGCCGCCTCACAAGCCGTTTGCGCGACAAGCGCTAGTACTGCCTGACAACCTGCGCTAAACGGGGCCAAACGCGACTTGAAGGCAGGCATTAAATGGCACGGCATCTCATTACCTCGGCCATCCCTTATATCAACGGGATCAAACATCTGGGCAATCTGGTAGGCTCGCAACTGCCCGCAGATCTCTATGCGCGCTACCTGCGTGGGCGCGGCCACGAGGTGCTGTTTCTCTGCGCCACCGATGAACATGGAACGCCCGCCGAACTGGCCGCCGCCAAGGCCGGCAAACCCGTCGCCGACTACTGCGCCGAGATGTGGGAGGTGCAGGATCGTCTGGGCAAGGGTTTTCGGCTCAGCTTCGATCACTTCGGACGGTCTTCCAGTGCGCAGAACCGCACCCTGACTCAGCATTTCGCGGGTCGTCTGCACGATGCGGGCCTGATCCGCGAAGTCAGTGAAAAACAGATCTATTCCCACGCCGACAAACGGTTTCTGCCGGATCGCTATATCGAGGGCACCTGCCCCAATTGCGGCTATGACAAGGCCCGAGGCGACCAATGCGAAAACTGCACCAAACAGCTTGACCCGACCGACCTGATCAAGCCGCGCAGCGCAGTCTCGGGGTCGACCGATCTTGAAGTGCGCGAGACCAAGCATCTCTACCTCTGCCAGAGCAATCTGCGCGACGATCTGAACGCCTGGATCGACAGCAAGAAGGACTGGCCGATCCTGACCACCTCTATCGCCAGGAAATGGCTGAATGACGGCGATGGGCTCAAGGATCGCGGCATCACCCGCGATCTGGACTGGGGCGTGCCGGTCAAACGCGGCGATCAGGATTGGCCGGGGATGGAAGGTAAGGTGTTCTACGTGTGGTTCGACGCACCAATCGAATACATCGCCTGCGCGCAGGAATGGCAGGACGCGGGCAAGGGCGCAGATTGGGAACGCTGGTGGCGCACCGACAAGGGTGCCGATGACGTGACCTATACCCAGTTCATGGGCAAGGATAACGTGCCCTTCCACACGCTCAGCTTCCCGGCGACCATTCTGGGCTCAGACGAGCCGTGGAAGCTGGTCGATTACATCAAGTCTTTCAACTATTTGAACTACGATGGCGGGCAGTTCAGCACCAGCCAGGGCCGCGGCGTCTTCATGGATCAGGCGCTGGAGCTTCTGCCGGCGGATTACTGGCGCTGGTGGCTGTTGTCCCACGCGCCCGAAAGCAGCGACAGCGAGTTCACATGGGAGAATTTCCAGGCATCGGTAAACAAGGATCTCGCCGACGTTCTGGGAAATTTCGTCAGCCGGGTGACCAAGTTCTGCCGCTCTAAATTTGGCGAAGAAGTGCCCTCGGGCGGCGCATATGGCACCCAGGAAGAGGCGTTGATTGCCGAACTGACCACCCGCATCCGTGCCTATGAAGGCCATATGGAGGCGATGGAAGTACGCAAATCCGCGACCGAGCTGCGCGCAATCTGGGTCGCGGGCAACGAATACCTGCAATCCGCCGCCCCCTGGGCCGCCTTCAAGGAAGATCCCGAACGGGCAGCGATGCAGATCCGCCTGGCGCTGAACCTGATCCGGCTTTACGCGGTGCTGTCGGCCCCATTTATCCCCGATGCCGCTGCGTCGATGCTGGCGGCGATGCAGACCAAAGACGACGGCTGGCCCGATGACGTTACTACCGCATTGGAAAGCCTGAAACCCGGCCACACCTTCACAGTCCCCGACGTGCTTTTTGCCAAGATCAGCGATGAGCAAAGAGAGGATTGGCAGGCCCGGTTCTCAGGCGTGCGGAACTGACTTGGCAAAACCGCGTGTGGCGAAGGATAGGGTGTTGAGCTGCGCTTCTGGCTCCCCTAACCTGCAATTATGAAGCAGTTTTCCGTCATCATGGAGCGTCACGCGCACCACCGTCGCAAAGCTTTTGAAGGATAGCGAGCGCAGATTTTCGCGCTCTTTCCTTAACGACTGCAAGGCTTTCGAAATATGACTGAATTCACGGAAATCCCCGTCATTGACGTTAACGCGATCCATGGCGATGACGAGCAGGCCAAGCGTTGTCTGGCGACAAGGTTCGCCGACACCTATGGCACAACCGGCTTTGGCTACATCAAGAACCACGGCGTTCCCAAAGACTTGATAGATAGGGTCTTTCAGGCCTCTGCCCGTTTTCACGCTTTACCCGCCCGGGCCAAGATGGCGGTTGAGCTGAATGGCCAACACCGCGGTTTCATTCCCATCAACACATCAACGGATATTAATTCCAAACTGGCCGATGTGAGAAAGCCCAACCAGTCCGAAAGCTTTATGATCATGCGCGAGGACGGGCCAGATTCTCCGGACGTTCAGGCGGGTGCCTATCTTGCGGGACCAAATCAATGGCCGGACCTTGAGGGTTTCAAGGCCGACGTCATGGCCTATCACGATGCGATGGCTGGCCTGGGGCGACGGTTGATGGATATTGCGGCGCGCGCTATCGGGGTAGACCCTGACGAAGTTGCCCCCGCATTTGAAAGGCCGACAACCTGGTTGCGCCTGCTGTATTACCCGCCCGCCAACCCGATGGACGACGATGATGTCTTTGGATCGGCCCCGCATACGGATTTCGGATGCCTCACGATCCTGGCGCAGGACGATATCGGAGGCCTTCAGGTGCAAACACCAGCAGGAAAATGGATCGACGCCCCGCGCATCCCAGGCACATTTGTCGTCAATGTCGGCGACATGTTGCACCGCTGGTCAAACGGCCGATTGCTGTCGACACCGCACCGTGTCATCAACCTTTCGGGCAAATCGCGATATTCATGCCCCTTCTTTTTTGACCCGAATGTCGCAACAACCATCGTCCCCTTCGCGTCTTGCGTAAGCGAAGAGAACCCAAGCCGGTTCGAACCGACCGTGTTTGGCGAATTTCTGAAACAAGAGCTTGAAGCAGGCTATGACAAGCATAAAAAAGCGCCCTGAACGGACGCTTTCTAAAATCCCTGCAATGCGCCAATTGAATTGGTCACCACAACTGCAATCCGGTCTCAAGCAGACATTCGACGCCTTTTTATTGGCCGTTCGCCGCGCGTTTGGGTTGCGCTGCAAATCGTGCCAACCGGATGTCGGCGGAACGGGCATGTCCCTCCATCCGTTCAGCGCGGCTGAGGCTGGCCGTCACCCGCGCCAGGTCGGGCAAGGTACGTTCATCCACCTTTTGCCATGTCACGGTCTTGAGAAACTTATGCACCGAAAGTCCACCGGTATAGCGCGCCGCACCCGAGGTCGGCAGTACATGGTTCGGCCCCGCCGCCTTGTCGCCAAAAGCTACGGTGGTTTCTTCACCCAGAAAGAGCGAACCATAGGCGTTCAGACGGTCACGCCACCACGACAAATCCGCCGCTTGAACATGCAGATGCTCTGGCGCTTTTTCGTCTGCATACTGGGCCATTTCCTCGGCCGTGCCGCATAGTACGACTTCGCCCAGATCGGCCCAGGCGGTGGTCGCTGCACTCCGGTTTGGCTCAGGCAGTTCGGCGATCATCGACGGAATACGCGCCATCACCTGTTCCGCCAGAGGTTTGTGAGTGGTGGCGAGCCAAACCGGAGAGTTCGCGCCGTGTTCCGCCTGCCCAACCAGGTCAATAGCGACGGTTTCGACATCCGCCGTGTGATCTGCCAGCACAAGACTGTCAGTGGGCCCGGCAAACATATCAATCCCGATAGGCCCGAATAATTGCCGTTTCGCTTCAGCCACATAGGCATTGCCTGGGCCAACCAGAATATCCGCCGCGGGTGCGCCGAACATGCCAAAGGCCATTGCTGCGACACCCTGCACACCACCGATGGTCAGGATGCGTGTCGCCCCAGCTAGATCCATCGCATAAAGCATCGCGCGCGGGATACCTTCTGCCCCGTTGGGGGGTGAACAGGCGGTGATGTCTGCCACTCCGGCCTCGCGCGCCGTACCAATGGACATCAGCGCCGATGCGATATGGGTATAGCGCCCGCCCGGCACGTAACAGCCCGCCGCATTCAGCGGTATCTGACGCTGCCCGGCAATCAGGCCAGGGCGCAGCTCGATCTCCATATCCTGCGCTGTGGCACGCTGGGCAGCGGCGAATTTGGAAATATTGTCATGCGCCCAGCGGATGTCATCCTTGAGCGATTGCGGCACCAACGCGACGGCCGCGTCGATCTGATCACGGCTCACCGTGACCTCACCCTGCCATCCATCCAACTGACGCGCATATTCCAACGCAACCTGAGCACCGCCGGTACGAAGACGGGCCAGCATCATTTGCACGGTATCAGCAATATCTGCCGCGGTTTGCGGGGGTTGACCGGGCGCGATTTTGAGGTCGGTGATGGGCATGGCAAATCTCCTTCATCCATGAGATGCGCGCAATCCGAGCGTCGGGCAAGAAATTCCCGCAAGAGTGGCATGTGTTTTTTCCGGCGCTTAAACGCGGCTTCGGGAAATGCGAAAAGATACCGCTAGAGCGTCGCAACCAGACCTTTTGCCGCCACTTCTATCAAATCAAGCGCACCATCGAAATCACGCGTATAATAGGGATCTGGCACATGCGTCATGTCCGTCTCAGACGCATAATCGGTAAAGAGCCTGACCGGAATTGCCGAACCTTCCGGACGTAGCTGTTCAATATCGCGTATATTGGCGTCATCCATCGCGATGATCAGATCAAACTGGTCGAAATCAGCGCCAACAAACTGCCGCGCCCGCATATCTGAAAGGTCATAGCCCCGCGCCGTTGCCGCCCTTTGCATAGGCTCATAAGGTGGCTTTCCAACATGCCAGCCTGCCGTCCCGGCACTGTCGGTCGCAATCATAGGCGCCAGAGATCGAAACACCCCTTCGGCGGCAGGTGACCGGCAGATATTGCCAAGACAGACAAATAGAATACGACTGGCCATAGGTGTCTCCTTTCGGCAAAACACTACGGCAAGGAGAGTATATGGAAAAGATCGTCATATTGACTGGCGCTGGAATTTCTGCGGAAAGCGGGCTTGGCACGTTTCGCGACGCAGGCGGCATCTGGGCGCAGCACGCGGTCGAAGATGTGGCCACCCCCGAGGGTTTCACGCGCGACCCACATCTGGTGCATCGGTTCTACAACGCCCGGCGTGAAAAAGCAGCAGGCGTCGCGCCCAATTCAGCCCACCTGGCGTTGGCGCGGCTGGAACACGAGTATTCGGGCGAGGTGGTGATCGTGACCCAGAATGTCGATGCCCTGCACGAGGGCGCAGGCTCTACCCACATCATCCATATGCATGGCGCCCTTGCCGGCGCTCTCTGTGCGGCATGCGGTCATCGCTGGCCTGCGCCGCTAAAGATGGACACAAACGACCCCTGCCCGGCCTGTAGCGTTCCTGCAACCCGGCCCGACGTGGTCTGGTTCGGAGAAACCCCCTATGAGATGGAGGCAATCTGGGCCCATTTGGAAGAGGCCGATCTATTTGCAGCGATCGGAACCTCAGGCAATGTCTATCCCGCGGCTGCTTTCGCCCAACATGCCGGACGCGCCGGGGCTCATACGGTCGAGCTGAATTTGGAGCCATCTACCAATGTCCGTGATTTTGCCGAACTGCACCACGGCCCCGCTGGCACAATCGTCCCATTGTGGGTCGATGAGCTTCTAAGACACTAATTACAAAATAAAAACGACCCCACCAATTCAGGCAGGGCCGTTCAAACTCGAAAGCAGAAAGGTCAGGCGTTGGCAGCCTGCGCCTTTGCAATCTCTTTTTTGACTTTCAGTGCGTTGGCCGACAATTCGGTATCCTTGGCCTTCGCAAGATATGAGTCCAGCCCACCACGGTGATCGACACTGCGCAGCGCGGCGGCGGTGATGCGCAGCTTGATACCGCGTTTCAGAGTTTCCGATTGCAGGGTAACGTCGTTCAGGTTCGGCAGGTACCGACGACGGGTTTTGTTGTTGGCGTGGCTGGAGTTGTTGCCAACCATCGGGCCTTTTCCGGTCAGTTCGCAGCGGCGCGACATGGGGTCATCCTCTTCCAGTGCTCTGGGCATCCGCGCCCTTTTCAATACAAACGGGCGCGTGCCGACGGCAGCGCCCCGAATTCCGTTTGCGGTCTTTAGGCCCAAACCCCCGGGGCGTCAAGGGATTCGTCCCGATTTATAACCTCGCGCGACCCCACTTTCTTCAAAACCATCTCTTCTCTCGTAACGGCATGTCACGCCCGACATAGGCGCCCCGAGGAGGAGGCCGGAGGCGGACGACGAGAGATCAGGCGTGCGCGCCAGTGCACTCGATAAAACAAGGGTTAATCCCACCAGGGACCGTGGTGCTTTCCCTCTTCGCCCAATCGTTCGAACCCATGATGACCAAAGAAGTCACGTTGTACCTGGATGATGTTGGCTGTGCCATATCCCTGACGGATCGTGTCATACCAACTGAGCGCCGCAGCCATCGCAGGCACGGCGTGACCTCCGTTTACGGCGGCGGCAACGACATGCCGCAAAGCAGGGACACATTTTTCCAGAAGCGTCGCCATTTGAGGCGCCAGGATCAATTGCCCTGCTGGCAAATCTCCCCGGAACGCGTCGGAAATATCATCCAGAAGCGCAGAGCGGATGATGCAGCCGGCGCGCCAGATTTCGGCAATCCGGGCGTAGTCCAGGGCCCACTCATATTCCTCGGAGGCCGCTGCCAGAAGGCGAAAACCCTGTGCATAGCCCAGAATGCGCACTGCCAGAAACGCATCTGCCAATGTGACCTCATCCAGGTTCAGCTCGGATCGTCGGCCGCTCAGGATTTTCTGGGCGGTCACTCTGGTTTCTTTCTCGGATGACCAACTGCGCGCCCCGACCGCTGCTTCGATCATATTGGCCGATTGACCCAGCCTGACCGCTTCGACCACTGTCCAGCGTCCGGTGCCTTTTTGACCGGCGGCGTCTTTGATCACATCCACCATCGGATGACCCGTCTTGGGGTCATCAAATTGCAAAGTTTTTCCTGTTATTTCAACAAGGTAGGATTTCAAACGCCCCTGATCCCACCGCTCAAACATCTGCCCGATCTCAGCCGGTGCCCAAGCAGCCCCATTGCGCAGCAGCCCGTAAATTTCGGCAATGACCTGCATTTCCGCATATTCGATCCCGTTATGAACGGTCTTTACGAAATGCCCGGCCCCATCCGGGCCCAGATGATCAACGCAAGGGTCGCCTTCGAACTTTGCTGCAATAGAAACAAGGACTTCGCGGAGTTGTTGCCAGCTATGTTCAGTTCCGCCAACCATCATCGAGGGACCGTGGCGGGCGCCCTTTTCACCGCCGGATACACCCATGCCCACGAAATGGATGTCCTGCCCGGCCAGCGCGGCCGAGCGTCTGCGGGTTTGGTGAAAATCGGCGTTGCCGCCGTCGATGATCGTGTCGCCGGACGACAAGAGCGGCGCGATGGCCTCGATCATCAAATCCATCGGCCTGCCCGAGGGGATCATGAACAAGATGACGCGGGGCGCATCCAATCCTGCCACAAATTCCTCAATCTTTTCATAAGGATGCAGCTTCTCCGCCAAATCACCCGACTCGGCCACGAAATCCGAAATCCAGTCAGTCTCGCGGTTGGTCACCGCCACGTGAAAGCCCTTTTCGGCCATGTTCAGCGCCAATGCGCTGCCCATTGTACCAAGCCCATACACCCCGATCTGTGCCTTTGACATGCGAAACCCTGTACCCTGCTCTGCTCATCTTAAGGCTAGGGGTTGAGGCGGGATTTGCAAGGGTGTCTGTCCGCCGGATATATCGGCGCGCAAGGCAAGGTGGCGGTGTAAACTATTTACACAACGTACGCGGATTGTGTACACAATCGCCCCGCGCCATGATGCCCGGCGCAGGGCATTGGCGGATCAGACCCCCAGACACCAGCGCATGACCGCTTTTTGCGCGTGCAGCCGATTTTCAGCCTCGTCGAAGACGACTGAGTTGGGACCGTCCATAACCGAAGAGGTCGCCTCTTCCTCGCGGTGGGCAGGCAGACAATGCATGAAAAGCGCGTCGGGTTTGGCAGCGGCCATCAATTCGTCATTCACCTGATAAGGGCGCAGCATGTTGTGACGGCGTTCCTTGGCAGACTGGCTGTCATGCATCGAGACCCAGGTATCGGTCACCACCAGATCGGCACCTTCGACGGCCTTGAACGGATCACGTTCGACGATGACAGTGCTGCCGGCCTTGCGAGCGAGGCCCATGAACACATCCTCGGGGTCAAGCTGGGCCGGGCCGGTAAAGGTGAGGTCAAAGCCGAACTGCGCGGCCGCGTGCAGGAAAGAGGCGCAAACATTGTTGCCATCCCCGGACCAGACGACCTTTTTGCCTTTGATTGGGCCGCGATGTTCCTCGTAGGTCATCACGTCGGCCATGATCTGGCAGGGATGGGTGCGGTCGGTCAGCCCGTTGATCACCGGCACGTCGGCATACTCGGCCATTTCCATCAGCACGGTTTCGTCAAAGGTCCGGATCATGATCAGATCCACGTAACGAGACAACACGCGGGCCGTGTCGGCGATGGTTTCACCATGCCCAAGCTGCATGTCGGTGCCCGAAAGCACCATCGTGGTCCCCCCCATCTGGCGCACGCCCACATCAAAGCTGACGCGGGTCCGGGTCGAGGGTTTTTCGAAGATCAGCGCCACCACGTGCCCCGCCAGCGGTTGGACATCGTCAGGCGTGCCGCGCGGACGGCCCAGGCGCGCAGTTTTCATGTCCTGGGCCTGATCGATGATCGACCGCAGGGATGCCGGGTCGGTTTTGTGGATGTCTAGAAAATGGTTCATGTCGTATCGCTTTGTATTGAGCCGGGTGGGGCGTCGCCCCTGATCGCCTATTGGTGATCCGCCCGGCGTATTTTGAGAAAGATGGAGGGTCAGGCGGTGGCCTTTTGCGCGGCGGCTTCGACCGCGTTGGCAGCGGCGGACAGGCGCGCGATGGCGTCGCTGATCTCATCCTCGGAAATATTGAGCGGCGGCAGCAGGCGGATCACGTTATCGGCGGCCGGTACGGTGATCAATTCAGCCGCATAGGCCGCGTTGACCAGATCAACATTGGCCGCCTTGCATTTGAGGCCCAGCATCAGGCCCTGACCGCGCACGCTGTCAAATATTTCGGGATGATCGGCAACCAACCCTTCAAGCTTTTGCCGCAGAAGGCCCGCCTTGCGGTTGACCCGTGCCAGAAAGGCGGGATCGGCGACGATATCAACGACCGCACAGCCCACGGCGCAGGCCAGCGGGTTACCGCCATAGGTGGACCCGTGCGTGCCGGCGACCATGCCACTGGCGGCGTGCTCATTGGCCAGCACCGCGCCCAGCGGAAACCCTCCGCCGATACCCTTGGCGACCATCATGATGTCGGGATCAACCCCGGCCCATTCATGGGCAAAAAGCCGCCCGGTGCGACCCATGCCGCATTGCACCTCGTCAAAGATCAGCAGAAGCCCGTGTTCGTCACAAAGATCGCGCAGACCCTTGAGGCATTGATCAGGCAGCGGGCGAATCCCACCTTCGCCCTGCACCGGTTCGATCAGGATGGCGGCGGTCTTATCGGTGATGGCGGCGGCCACCGCATCGTGATCGTTCCAGGGCAGGTTTTTGAAACCCGGCAGGGTCGGGCCAAACCCCTTGGTCATCTTTTCCGACCCCGCAGCGGCGATCCCGGCGGCAGAGCGGCCGTGGAATGCCCCTTCGAACGTGAGGATCTCGACCCGCTCGGGCTGGCCCGCATCGTGGAAGTGCTTGCGTGCCATCTTGACGGCTAGTTCGCATGCCTCGGTGCCGGAATTGGTAAAGAAAACCGTATCGGCAAAGCTATTATCCACCAGCTTGTCGGCCAATGCCTGTTGCTGCGGGATATGATAGAGGTTCGACGTATGCCAGAGCGCGTTGCCCTGATCGGTCAGCGCCTTGACCAGCGCCGGATGGGCATGGCCCAGGGCATTGACCGCAATTCCCGCGCCCAGATCCAGAAATCGGCGCCCATCCTTTTCGATCAGCCAGCTGCCCTCGCCTTTGACAAAGGTGAGCGCGGCGCGGTTATAGGTCGGCAGAACGGTCGGGATCATGGTCAAAATCCTTTTGGTCGAGAAGCCCAAAGAGTTGCCTTACGGCTGGGGCCAAGTCAATGATTTCCGGGGGTGATGCGCCGGGTGGGCGCGGGATCAAACAGGCAGCGGGACGTCAGGCGCGAATGCGTCGGCGTCGGGACTGGATATATGTGTAGCCTGTGATCATGGGGCCGCTTTAGCCGGTTCTTTACGCAACGTGAAGCATTAATTCGACCGGGCCGGGTTTTGCCATGATCACCGCACGGTCACGCGGATGTGTTCCACGGCCATAAATCCCCCACATTTCAGTCACTACCCTTCCTTCCCACGCACGTATCCAGACCGGAATTCCAGGACGTCATACAGGATCAAAAGATGCGTAAATTATTGATATTACTGTTAGTCACTGCGGCAACCATTTATGTGATGCCCGGCATTTTTACAGCGCGCCAATTGGCCAACGAACATTATGAGAAGGCCGCGCAACTTATTACGACGGCAAAAGAAGACCGTAAATCCTCGATTGATTTCAGCGAATTGACGCATCTGCGGCAATTGCCGCCAACGATCCTGGAAATCGAAGATCTTTACTCGCTTAATCTGGACGGAACAGAAATCGCATCGCTTGAGATCGTCGCACAACTGCCAGCGCTGGCACGGCTGTCGATCCGCGAAACACCGGTAACCGATCTGACCCCGCTTGCCCGGCTGAAAAACCTGCATTCTCTCGATATCGGGAAAAGCCGGGTTCGAAACCTGGAGCCTCTGGCCCAGATCGAATATCTGGCGACGCTGGACATCGGGACAACCGAAATCCTGTCACTTGAACCGCTGACACGCGCGAAATTTCTGCTCTGGGTCAACCTGCATCGCAGCTATGCGATGGATGGCTCAAAGCAGCATTACGACAGGCTGCACCAGCTTGTTCCCGAGGTTTATAATGGCTCGGCCTTCAAGCAGAATTATGTGCCGGGGCAACTCTACCTGATCACGACCCGGTTAAACCGGTTGGCGACGGATCTTTATCTGCCGGAACCGTTCCCCCGCTCCTGACATAAATCGTCAGGGCCGGGGCATTTCCCGCTTGCGGCCTGTCCTGTATCGGATCAAGCGTTGACGCATGTTTGAACCCCGCGCCCAGAACCCGGCCATGGCGGCATCGCTGACGCTGTTGGCGGCGTCCTTTGCAGCCGGAACAACGCTGATGGCCAAGGCGTTGGGAACGGGCGTGCTGGGCCCTGAGATGCCGGCGCTACAGATCAGTTTCGGGCGGTTCCTGTTTGCGCTGATGACCATCGGGACTTTCGTGGTACTGACGCGGCCCCGGTTCACGCGGGTGCATCTGCCGCTGCATGTGGGCCGCTCAGCGCTCGGTTGGGGTGGGGTCACGTTGATGTTCGCCGCCGCCGCCTTCATCCCCCTGTCGGATGCCACGGCGATCAGTTTCCTCAACCCGGTCTTCGCGATGATGCTGGCCATCCCGCTTCTGGGTGAGAAGGTCGGACCGGTCCGCTGGTCCGCCGCGATCATCGCCCTGCTGGGGGCGGCGATCCTGACCCGGCCCGGCGATGGCGCGCTGGAATTCGGCGCGTTTCTGGCGCTTGGCTCGGCGCTGCTCTTGGGGACCGAGGTGATCCTGATCAAACGTCTGTCGGGCCGCGAGGCACCGGTTCAGATATTGTTGATCAACAACGCCATTGGCCTGTGCATCGCCAGTGTCGCCGCCAGTTTCGTCTGGATCTGGCCCACGCCCGCGCAATGGGCGGCGATGGCGGGGATTGGCATCTTGATGGCAGGCGCGCAGGCCTGTTTCGTCAATGCGATGGCACGGGCGGATGCCAGTTTCGTTGCCCCGTTTTTCTATGCCGCGCTGGTCTTTGCCGCGCTTTACGACTGGGCCGTTTTCGGGGTGGTGCCCGATGCGGTCTCAGCCTCCGGGGCGGGGATCATTCTGGGTGGCGCGGCCCTGCTGGCCTGGCGCGAGGCCGCGCTGCGGCGCAAGACCTAGGCCTTGAGCCGGTAGCCGCGCGCGAACATCAACAGGGCAATCAGCGAGATGGCGAGGGTTGCGGCCACGACCACCACAAGACCCAGTAAGGGCGCGCTGTCCGAGACGCCGATCATGCCATAGCGCATGCCGTCGATCAGGTAGAAGATCGGGTTGAAATGGGTGATCTGGCGCAGAACCGGCGGCAATGCCTCGACCGAGTAGAACGTGCCCGACAGGAAGGCCAGCGGCGTCACGATAAAATTGGTGATCGCCGCCATCTGGTCGAACTTGTTGGCAAAGATGCCCGCGACCATACCCAAAGCGCCCAGCAACGCAGACCCCAGGATAACGTAGCAGAGTGCCCAGATCGGATGCTGCACGCCGATGCCAAGGAACACCCACAGACCCAGCGAGATCGCGACGGCCACCATCAACCCGCGACCAATCCCACCGGCCAGATAGCCCAGCACCATTTCGGCAGGTGACAGCGGCGGCATCAGCGTATCGACGATATTGCCCTGCACCTTGGCGATCACGATCGACGACGAGGTATTGGCGAAAGCGTTCTGGATGACCGTCATCATCAGGATGCCCGGCGCGAGGAAAGTCATGAAATCGACGCCCATCACATCGCCCCGGCGCGGACCAATCGCGATGGTGAAGATCATCAAGAATAGCCCCGCCGTCACCAGCGGGGCCATCAATGTCTGCGTCCAGACGGCCATGAAACGCTGCACCTCGCGGCTGGCCAATGTCGCCAGACCCAGCCAATTGATCCGCCCAAAGCGGCGCGATCCCATTTCAAAGTCTTCTGCCATTCGATTTGCCCGTTTATTCGCCGATTCGATGCCTTGTAACTCAGCCGTGAGTGACTAGAATAGGGCGCTGATGGATTTTTACAGGGCGGCAGGTCAAACCGGGCCGCCTTTTGAGATAAGGAACGGGGCATGTCCTGGAGCGATGAGCGCGTAGAACTGCTGAAAAAAATGTGGGGCGAGGGCCAGTCGGCCAGCCAGATCGCCAAGGAACTGGGTGGCGTCACGCGCAATGCCGTGATCGGTAAAGTGCACCGGCTTGGGCTGTCGAACCGCAATGGATCGGGCGGCAGCGCCGACAAATCCGAGGCCAAGGCGAAAACGACTACCAAACCATCCAAACCCAAGGCCGCCCCGAAGGCCGCGCCCAAGCCGCAGCCCAAGACCGAATCCGCGGCCCCGCCGCCGATCCCGGCAAGCCGGATCAAACCGATCATCCCGGCCGGTCAGCCGCTGCCGCCGCAACCCTCGACCAACGAGATCGACCCGGCGGCGCTCGCCAAGGTCAACGAGGTCGAGAAGAAAGCCAAGAAGCTGACCCTGATGGAGCTGACCGAACGTACCTGCAAATGGCCCGTGGGTGATCCGGCGACGCCGGATTTCTGGTTCTGCGGGTTGCCGGTACAAGCAGGCAAACCCTATTGCGAGGCGCATGTGGGCGTGGCGTTCCAGCCGATGAGTTCACGCCGCGACCGTCGTCGGTAAGACGGGCCATGCCGTGAGGCGGATATGACCACACGGCGTTTCGTTCAGTGCGATGTATTCTCTTCCGTGCCGATCAAGGGCAACGGGCTGGCTGTTGTCGTCGATGGTGACGGGCTGAGCGATCGCCAGATGCAGGAGTTTGCCGCCTGGACCAACTTGGCGGAAACTACCTTTTTGCAAGCGCCCACTGACCCGCAAGCGGATTACAAGCTGCGCATATTCTCTCCCGCGCGCGAGATGCTGTTTGCCGGTCACCCGACGCTGGGCAGCTGTGCCGCGTGGCTGCATGCGGGCGGCGTGCCCAAGGATGCGGGGATCATCCAGCAGGAATGCGCGATCGGGCTGGTTCCGATTGACATGCGCGGCCCCGTGCCCGCCTTCGTCGCCCCGCCGACCCCGATTGCCCCCCTGCCTGACGCCAACCGCGCGCGGCTGATCGCAGCACTTGGGTTGGATGACAGCGACGTGATACGCAGCGCGCATCTGACGAACGGTCCGGAATGGCAGGTGCTGGAACTGAAGAACGCGCAGGCGGTACTGGATGTCGATGCGTCGAACGTGCGCTGGCCCGAATATCAGGGGGTCAGCCTGATCGGTGCCCACGCGTCCGGTAGCGACTGCGATTACGAGGTGCGCAATGTGTCACCCTCCAGCGGGATGAATGAGGACCCGATCACCGGATCGCTCAATTCTGCACTGGCGATGTGGATGCATCACGAGGGCCGTCTGACGCGGGATATCGTTGTGGCGCAGGGTACATGCCTGGGCCGGTTGGGCCGGGTCTATATCTCGGTTGATGCGCAACATCCGGGCCGCGTGCTGATTGGTGGTGAAACCCGGATCGTGATCGAAGGAACGGTTCAGCTCTGATCGCGGTAGCCGATGGCGGCGCGGGCCTGATCCTCCAGCCAGTTGACCATTTGTTTGTAGGGCACCGGGCCATAGCTGATCCGTGCGGCGCCGAGTTCGGCCAGCCGAGCCGGGCCGGGCACATGCGGCAGCGCAATGATATTCACCGGTAGTGGGCAGTCGGCGCAAAGCCGCGCGATCTGCGTCTCATCCGCCAGACCGGGAGCGAAAAACCCACTGGCCCCGGCAGCGGCATAGGCATGGGCGCGGGCAAGGGCGTCGTCCAGCATCGCATCGGTATGAGCGTCGGGTTTGGCCTTGAGAAAGATATCGGTGCGAGCGTTGATGAACACATCCGAGGCGATAGCATCGACCGCCTCGCGCGCTGCGGTAATCCGCGCAGCCTGGGTATCGGCGTCATAAAGGCCGTCACCGCCGACGATCTGATCTTCGAAATTGAAACCCACCGCCCCGGCGCGGATGGTCATGGCGGCGGTTTCAGCCACCTCGGCCGGGGTGATGCCATATCCGCCCTCGATATCCGCCGTGACCGGCAGATCGACCGTATCCACGATGCGCGACAGGTTATCCAGCATCATCGCAAGCGGGATTTTCTGCCCGTCGGCAAACCCGTGCGCCATTGCCACCGGGGCACTGCCTGTGGCTAACGCTTTGGCCCCCGCCGCCGCAACGGCCTTGGCGCTGCCTGGATCCCAGATGTTATAGAGAATGACCGGATCGGCCTTGACATGAAGTGCGGCGAAGGCCTGGGTTTTGCTGGAATTGTTCATGGGGTCCTCCATCTTTTTGCGGCAATCTAGGGCGGGCGCCTGCCGGGCAAAAGCTGAAAGCACCTGGATCAAGTGAACGTGACAAGGCCGGGGCATCCTGGGTTGCCGGGCCGTGGTTGGCAACGGTTTATGGAATTGTTGGTGCAGAAGCAGTTGCGCTATCAATTTTTTCAACCTAGGGTAGTCACAAACATCTTAAAGACGCCCATGATTTCAAAGCTTTCCGACATCCCTTGTGCTGAATGCCCCAATCTGACCGCGCCCGTTATAACGGGTCTGGCCGGAGTAGTCCGACGCCCGTCTGCGGCGGTTCCGGCCCGTCCACGGCACCAGCGACAGGCACGGAAAATACATCAAAGCCACGCTTTCCCGCCATTTTGCCACGATGCAAAATCCTGCGCTGCCCCATTCACATAATCGGCAGCGTCCAAATCCTGTTGAAACCAGAAACCGGAGTACTGAAAATGACCATTGGAAAACTCACCACCGTTCTATGTGCCGCGTTGATTGCAGCCCCCGCCTTTGCTGGCGAAGAAAGCGTTCTGCCCGCCAGCGGTGACGAGATCGAAAAATACCGCAATGCCGGCGACTGGACGATTTACAAGAACATGACCCAGCAAAGCTGCTTTACCGTGAAAGCCGGGGAAACCACGGCGGTGCAGCTGGGACTGACCAAGGACAAGCAGTTTGGCTATATCGGGGTCTTCATGAAAGGCGCCGATGTGGCCGAGGAAAATCAGGCCGTGGCTGTGGCCGTCAATGACAATATCTATGTCGGCGAGGCCGGATCGGCGACGCATCTGACCGATGACTACAAGGGCGGCTATGTGCTGGCCAATGACAAGCAATTGCGTCTGGACCTGGAAAAAGCGGCCGAGTTGATCGCCTTCCCGGAATCGGCGAATGTGGTCACGGTTGACCTGAAAGGGTCAGGCAACGCGATCTACGAGGCCCGCAAGTGCAATGACGAGATGCAGGGCGGATAAGCACGCTCAGCCGGGGACGCGGGGCCATTTCGGCCCGTCTTGACCGGCCTGAGCTGGCAACAACCTTCCAAAAGAGGCCCCTTCGCAGATACGTGAGGGGGCCTTTTTTCTTGCGGCGCATGGATGGTTCCCTGATCGGTTTCAATCCTTGCGTCCGGCCAGACCGATCAGAACGGTAGCACCCTGCACCCCTCGCAATGTTGGATTATAAGTCGTTTTCACCACTTTCCGCCCCCGAGCACCACTGGCGCAGGGCAAGATGAGGCGCGGCTTTTTCGGGATCAGTCGAAGAGTTTGAAAATCTCTTTCGCCGCATCCTTTTCAAGCTTTTTACGCACCGCGTCTTCGACCGATTGCCCCTCTTCCGTCTTCACGCCCAGTTCTTTTTCAAGCCGTTTGTTGACCTCTTTTCGGGCCTTCTTCTCAAGCTTTTTCTTTTCTTCCTTGAGGTTCAGGTCGATGGCCTTTTCCAGATCGGGGGTGAAACGGGGGTTGGACCAGGGGCCGTGGATACGCACCGGGATGGCAAGGCCCCGGTCTTTCTTGCCGGTCAGGATCGTCGGCGTAAACGTATAGTCGATGTCCTGATTGCCCAGCCCGATCCGGCCCGCGCCCGTGGCTTTGGCCAGTGGCATCGACATGGTCAGATCATTGTTCTGCATCTGCCCGCCCGAAATGATGAAACTGGCGCTCATCCGGTCGAACACGGTGGTGCCGCCGGTGCCGTTGCCCGAGCGCATCAGCTTATCCAGGTCAAAGCCGCTGATATGGCCCTTGCCGGTGCGGACAGACGCGCTGCCCTTGAGGCTTTTCATGATCGCATCGACAGAGGCGCCCACGCCCAAGAATTTCAACGAAGCCGCACCGCTGGTCGAGAACCGGCCAATCCCGGCGGCATCGGTCAGCAAGGTTTTCATGTTGATGCCCTTGGCATTCATGTCGCCCCCGACCGACAGGCCACTGCGGTTATTGACGACGAACTCGCCCGAAACCAACCCGCCATAGCCGTTGAGCTCGCTCAGGTCGAACACCGCGCGGGATTTGTGGATGGTGGTCAGGATGCGGGTCTTGCCGAAATTGAAGGTGCCGAAATCAAGCGCACTGGCAACCAGCGCAATCTTGCCATCCAAGAGGCCCAGGGCGCTGGCATCAATGCGGTCCTTGGACCAGCCGGTGCTGACCGCGGTGCCTGTCGTGGTCGCCCCCCCACCCGATCCCCCTGATCCGCCGGCACCCGTGCTGTTACCGCTGGCAAGCGCCGACAGGTCGAGCGCACCCGCACGAAGCTGCGCATTCACCTTTGGCCGCGCACCTGCCAGATTGACGTCGGCAGCGATGTTCAGGCTGTTATGGTCCAGTTTCAATGAACCGTCCCGCAGCGTGATGCGCATGTCATCGGTGATTGTCAGATCGCCTTTGGCGGTGATCGCGCGGCCCAGCCCTTTGGGGATATCGACGCCGCTGATCCCGACCGCGCCCAGGAATTTCGCGGTGTCCTTCAGGTCGGCGTTGAACGCGCCTGCCAGTTGCGGCAGGGTCGCGCCCCGGCCATCAAAACTGAGACTGCCGCCCGGCGCCGTAAGCGTGGCCTGCATTTCAGAGATACCGCCTTCGATGAATTTGGCGACGGTGCCCAACGCACCGCTGATCTTGACATCCTGGCCGGTGGGGCGCAGCACGGCGTCAAACGTGGCCTCCCCCTGATAGGCGGGCCAGCGCAGGTCCAGATCGGAATTGGCCAATGTGTTCTGCTGGCCGGTGCCGTGGTCGATATATCTGAGCGTGGCGCCGGTGATCAGCGCCCGGTCCAGCGTCAGGGCCAGCGTCCGCGACTGCGCAGGTTTTCCCGGTTCGGCCGCCTTGCCCGAGGGCGCGACACCTTCGACCCCAAGCTCCCAATTGACACGACCATCCGCAGCGCGTTCCAGCAAGATCGTGGGGTTCACGGCCTCAAGCCCAGTGATACGGATATCGCCACCCCACAACACCGATGGGTCAACGCCCACCTTGAAACTGTCGGCGCTGATCATCGGGCCGGCCTCGGACCAGCCGGCATTGGCCACCGCGACCTTGCCTGTGCTGATGCCCAGAACCGGATAGAAGCTGAGCCTTGTCTCGCCCGCCATCGTTACCTGCCGGCCGGTCATGGCGCTGATCTGGTCGGCGGCGATCTTGGCGATCCGGTCGCCCGGCAGGAAGAACAGCGCGCCCAACACGATCGCCGCCATCACCAGCACCAGCCCCAAAAGGCGAATGATCCATTTCATGACACGCTCCCACACCTCGTTTTACAAGAAATGTAGGGCGCTGCGGGTCTGCCAACAACCGCTTTCCCCTTCCCGCCGGGAATTGAGCGATGTATAGGCGACCGCATGAGCACCAACCCTCCTGATCTGCGCCCCGATCTGGCGCGCGCGCGCATCGCTGACGCGCCCCGCAAGGGCCAGCCGACCATCGGCATGGTCTCATTGGGGTGTCCCAAGGCACTGGTGGACAGCGAGCGTATCCTGACCCGTCTGCGCGCCGAAGGGTACGGGATTTCGCCAGATTATTCCGGCGCCGAAGCGGTGATCGTGAACACTTGCGGGTTTCTCGACAGTGCCAAGGCTGAAAGTCTTGAGGCGATCGGTGAGGCGCTTTCGGAAAATGGCCGTGTCATCGTGACGGGCTGCCTTGGGGCCGAGCCTGAGTATATCACCGGGGTGCATCCGCGCGTGCTGGCAGTGACCGGCCCGCAGCAATACGAGCAGGTGCTTGATGCCGTGCATCAGGCCGTCCCGCCCAGCCCCGATCCGTTTGTCGATCTGCTGCCAGGTTCAGGCGTGAAACTGACGCCGCGGCATTACAGCTACCTCAAGATTTCTGAAGGCTGCAATCACAAGTGCAAGTTCTGCATCATCCCGGATATGCGCGGCCGTCTGGCCAGTCGTCCGGCCCATGCGGTCCTGCGCGAGGCCGAGAAACTGGTTGAAAACGGCGTCAGGGAACTGCTGGTGATTTCGCAGGACACCTCGGCCTATGGTGTTGATATCAAACATGCCGAGGATCACGGCCATCGCGCCCATATCACCGACCTGGCCCGTGACCTGGGTTCTCTGGGGGCCTGGGTTCGGTTGCATTACGTCTACCCCTACCCGCATGTGCGCCAACTGATCCCGCTGATGGCCGACGGTCTGGTGCTGCCCTATCTGGATATTCCGTTTCAGCATGCCCACCCGGATGTCCTGCGCCGCATGGCCCGCCCTGCCGCTGCCGCGAAAACCCTGGATGAGATTGCCGCCTGGCGCGGGGTCTGCCCGGATATCACCCTGCGCAGCACCTTCATCGTCGGTTATCCCGGCGAAACCGAGGCCGAATTCCAGACCCTGCTTGATTGGATGGATGAGGCGCAACTGGATCGCGTCGGCTGTTTCAAATACGAGAATGTCGATGGCGCGCGCTCGAACGCGCTGCCGGACCATGTACCCGAAGAGGTCAAGCAGGATCGCTGGGACCGCTTCATGGAAAAGGCCCAGGCGATTTCAGTGCAAAAGCTTGCGGCCAAGGTCGGGTCTCTGCAATCCGTGATTGTCGATGATATCGACGAAGACGGCATCGCCACCTGTCGCACCAAGGCCGACGCGCCAGAGATTGATGGCAACCTTTTCATTGATGAAGGCACAGAGGATCTGTCGGTGGGTGATATCGTCACGGTCGAGGTCGACGAGGCCGGGGAATATGATTTGTGGGGCGCTTTGAAAGCCTGAAAAAGTTAATTTTCCGGGCTTCAATCGCCAGGATTTTCCAAAACGACTCAGTCAGATTGGCACCGTACGGGCGGTTAACCGCCTTTGGACCAATTCGGAAAACTGTGTCTTCCGTGCACTAAATATGCCTGTTTTCATTGACCCACCCCCAAGTTGCCGCAACGGAAACAAAGAATTGACACATTTCCGGTAGGCTGAAGCCATGATCTTGAGGTAAAATATTAACAGGAGTTGTTACCAGTAATGTCGTATCCAGTGTACACCAAAGCCGAACGTGTTGCCGATGTTGCAATTCATGTGCTGGGTGTTGTGGCGGCATTGATCGGGGTCTGCCTGATTTTCCAGAACATGTCCGAAGATCTGTCAGGGACCACATACGCGGCCACCTGTGTCTATGCAGCGGCGCTGGTGACGATGCTGACGGCCTCGGCCACCTACCACATCGCAGCCTATACGCCGGCCCGGCCGATCCTGCGCCGGATTGATCATGCGGCAATCTATTTCAAAATCGCAGGCACTTTCACGCCGCTCAGCGTCGTGCTGAACACCACCTTTGGCTATGTCGTCCTGGCCTTTGTCTGGGCACTGGCGCTGATGGGCGCAGTGACCAAGCTGATGGCCGCGCGGGGCAAGATGACAACCGGCTGGCTGCCCTATGTGGCGCTTGGCTGGATCGGGGTGGCGCTGTTTGTGCCGCTGTCGACGGTACTGCCAGTCTATAGCATGGGCCTGGTTCTGGCCGGGGGGCTTCTTTATACCGCTGGCGTGATTTTCTACAGCTGGGAAGGGCTGCGCTATGCCAACGCGATCTGGCACGGGTTCGTGCTCGTCGCTTCGGGCTGTGTGTTCTTTGCGGTTTCAACGGCCCTGGCTGTCGCGGGCTAAGCGCGCCGCAAACCGGACCCATTCCAATTTTGATGATTTGATAGCCACGCCGCAGGGCGAGGGGATATCATGTGTCCAGATATTTTTGGCAGCGAACTGCCTGGTTTTCCAACACTGCTAATTGTCGAAAGCAGGAAATCGCGGGCGGTATCGCTCAGGCGAACCTGCCAGCCTTCAGTCGTTCAAACAAATCGGAATTGCGGCACATGCCCGGTGCGGCCGGCGCCGTTTTGGTCTGCATTTCAAGCCAGCGTTCGCAGCCATCTGCATTGGTGCAACCTGTGCAGGCCATCACGGCTTCGCCCAGCGTGTCGATCTGTAACTGGCCCGCAATGGTGATCTCTTCCAGATCAAGGCCCAGCGTGGTTGCCATGCGATCCACCAGATCGGCGTGACGGCGAAGATTTGTTGGGTTGGTCACGGGACGACCCTTTCCTGTTGGACTGGCCCGGCATTCCGGGCCAACTCCTCACAAGGATAGGGCGCCGCGGGGTACGGCTCTTTGACCTATATCAACTGGCGCGGTCCGCCAGATAGGCATGCACACAGTCCTGAACATGGCGAAACCGGTCGCCCCCAAGGTGTTTGCCGCCATACCAGCGGGTGACGACGATGACATGATCCTTGAGGCCCTCGCGCTCCAGCATCCGAAGGATCACCATGCCGGCACCGGATTCCCCGTCATCACCCTTGAGCGGCGTGCCATCCGACAGAAGCACCGCCCAGCTGTTATGGGTCGCCCGGGCAAACTTCTTGTCTTTCTTCAGCACCTTCAGAAACAGCTCGACCGCTTCGCGGCTGGCCGCGGGCCCGCCAGAAACGGCGTATTTCGACCCGCGATCACTGATCACCCCGGTAAGTTGACGCATCAGAGGCTGTTATTCACCCGAATGACCGTCTCCATCCGCTTGGCGTTGGGCGGGTGCGTGCCAAGGAAACGATCGCCCGGATCGGGGATCTGGGTAAAGAACTGCGCACCGCGCACCGGGTTGAAGCCCGCGCGCTTGGTGATGATGGTGCCCAGCGCGTCGGCCTCAAGCTCGAAATCCTTGGAATAGGTGCGCGCGCCCACGGCGGCCCCCAGATCACGTGCGGTACTGATCGCGCCATCCCCGGCACCGGAAATAGCGGCGATCCCACCCAGCAGGATCGCGCCCGCTGTGGCGTTCTGGCGTTGCCGGGCGATATGACCCGAAATGTGGTGCGCACTTTCATGCCCCATGACAAACGCAAGCTCATCCGGGTTGCGCGCCTGCGCGATGAAGGCAAGGTTGAAGGCCAGGATCGGTCGGCCCGTGCGATCCAGCGTCTGGAATGCATTGGCGGGCTGACCGGGGCGGTCGTCCACGACAATCTTGAAATCGCAATTCAGACCGCGGGCGCGGCGGCGGCATTCGTTTTCGGCCACCGGCTCCATCGTGCGAACCACGCGGGCAAAGGACTGCATCTGCGCCTTGGTCGGAACCGTGCGCTTTTTCTGGACGGCTTTGGTGGGGGTGGGTTTGCTGGGCTGTGGCGCCTGGGTGGTTGTGACGCAACCGGTCAGGGCAAGGGCGCAAACTAGGGCTATCCAACGCATATCTGATCCTCACTACATACTGATAAGGGTATGTTTATCAGGGATTGCCCCCTATGCCACCCCGATTGCACCCGTCGCTCTGCGCTTGCAAAGACCCGCCTGTCGGGTCAGGATGGGGCATGTTTTCAATCGAGCATGAATTTGATGCAACGGTGGTGACGCTTGTCGATGACGGCGAGGCCCCGCTGCAAGAGGATGTGATCGTCAACGCGTTCGAGGAATGCGTCACGATCGAGCAATATGACCCCCGCAATGACAGCACCGTCAGGATTACCCTGTCGATGGCGCAGCTGCGCGATCTGGGGGCGGCATTGAACCTGCCTGAAGGGGTGTATTCACTGGCGCAGTCCAAGGGTTAGCGATGCAGGCCCGATACCCACTCTGGGTGATATTCAGGCGTTGAAGATGATGCCACCCTCTGCCTCGGGAACAAATCCCCGGGGGAGAGTGAAACGTGGAAATCGCCTCAACATCAGACGTTGCAAGTTCCGGCACGACACCCTGTGAAGGGACGTCATGCGCGGCGCATCTGGGCAATATCTGCAAGATCTATACCGACGGTTCGGGGATGGCGCATACGGCGCTGGATAGCGTCGATCTTGATATTTACGAGAATGAGTTTTTTACCCTGTTAGGCCCTTCCGGCTGTGGCAAAACAACTCTTTTGCGGCTGATGGGCGGGTTCGAGCAGCCCACCGGCGGCAGCATTTCAATCTTTGATCGCGAGATGGCAGGGCAACCGCCCGAAGACCGCCCGGTCAACACCGTGTTCCAGCATTACGCTTTGTTTCCGCATCTCAGCGTACGGCGCAATATCGGCTTCAGCCTTGAAATGCTGGGGCGCGACCGGCAGGAAATTTCCCAGGTTACCGCGCGGATGCTGACGCTGGTCGGGCTGGAAGCTTTGGCAGATCGGATGCCGGACCAACTATCCGGAGGTCAAAAACAACGCGTTGCCCTGGCGCGCGCACTGGCCCCGCAGCCCAAGATCCTGCTGCTCGATGAACCGCTATCAGCGCTGGATCTGAAGCTGCGCCAGAAGATGCGGCTGGAGCTAAAGGCGCTGCAGCGCGAGACCGGCATCACCTTTGTCTTTGTCACTCACGATCAGGAAGAGGCGCTGGCGATGAGTGACCGGGTGGCGGTACTGGCCGAGGGACGCATTCAACAGGTTGGCACACCCGAGGAAATCTACGAGGCGCCGGTCAATCGGTTCGTGGCCGATTTCATTGGCGGATCGAACATGCTGGAGGCGCAGGTCAGCGCGGCGGGCACGGTTCGGCTGGAAACACTTGGTGATTTGGCGGTCGAAACCGGCGCTGCGCGCGTGGGCGACAGGATCACCCTGTGCATCCGGCCCGAACGGCTGACGCTGAGCCAGTCGAACGCGACCGGTATCGGCCCTTTCCGGGTCATGGATCGCACCTATCTGGGCAACGCCGTGGCCTTTCATCTTTCGACGGGCGATCACGCGATCACCGCCCATCTGCCGCGTGGCGGGCAACGCGGACAACAGGATTTCAACCCCGGCGACGCGGTGTTTGCAAAGCTGGAGCCCGACGCCCTGCGGGTGCTGACCACATGAAGGCCCCACCAGATACCGGGTTGGCGGCACTGCTACTGTCGCCCGCACTTCTGATCATCGCGGTGTTCATGGTGGTGCCCATCGGGATCACCACGCTTTATTCGTTTCTGGAACCCGCCCGCTTTGGCGGCGTGATCTGGGAATATTCGCCCGAGGCCTATATCCGCTTGCTGTTCGAACGCGACATCTTTGATGATACGCTCAGCTTTTCCACCGACTACCTCCGCATTTTCCTGCGCTCACTGATGCAGGCCGGGGTTGCGACCCTGTTATGCCTGATCATCGGCATCCCGACCGCATGGTTTATCGCCACCCGGCCTGACCGGCAAAAGACCCTGTGGTTGATGCTGGTCACTGTGCCCTATTGGGTCAACCTGCTGGTGCGCACCATCGCGATGCTGCTGATCCTGCGGGACGAAGGACCGGTCAACGAGACATTGCAGTTGATCGGGCTGACCGCTGGGCCGCTGCCGCTGTCCTACAACAACTTTGCCGTCGGTCTGGGGCTGGTCTACAGCTTTCTGCCCTTCATGATCCTGCCGCTATATGCCGCCATCGAAAGGTTCGATTTCAGCCTGCTTGAGGCGGCGTATGATCTGCATGCCAATCGCTGGAAAGCGTTTGTGGGCGTGGTGCTCCCGATCCTGCGGCCTGGTGTCGTTGCCGGCAGCCTGCTGGTCTTCATCCCCGGCATCGGCGCCTTTCTCGCCCCCGATATCCTGGGCGGTGGTAAAACCATGATGATCGGCAATCTGATCGGTCAGCAATTTCAGGGCTCGCGCAACTGGCCCTTTGGCGCGGCGCTGTCGACAGTGCTGCTATCGCTGACGTTGATCGCGCTCTTCTGGTCAGCGCGGCGGGCGGCAAAATCCGGCGCGCAGGTGCTGTGATGGCGTTCCTGGATCGACGCAACAAGGATATTCGCAACCTGCCGGGGTTTGGTACCACCGCCGGGCTGGCCGTGCTGTTTCTATACGCCCCGATTGCGTTCCTGGCGCTTTATTCCTTCAACGCGGGCTGGTCGATCAGCCAGTTGGAGGGGTTTTCGCTGCGCTGGTACAAAGCGGTCTTTGCAAATGAAGGCATCCAGAACGCCGCGCTGAATTCGCTGACCGTTGCGATCATCGCCTCCTCCATCGCGACCGTACTGGCGACGGCGGCGGCGATGGCGACGGTGCGCCTGCGGTTTCGCGGCAAAGAGGTCGCCTATGGCCTGATCAACTTCCCCCTGATGGTGCCCGAGATTGTCACCGCCATCGCCACGCTGATCTTCTTTGCCGCCATCGGGTTCCGGCTGGGGCTGATGACGGTGATCGTGGCCCATATCGTGTTTTGCATCCCCTTTGCCTATCTGCCGATTCGGGCGCGGCTGGCGTCGATGGATGCGGGGTTAGAGCAAGCCGCCCGTGATCTTTTTGCCAGGCCATTTGTCGCGTTTCGGCGGATCACGCTGCCGATCCTGATGCCGGGGATCGTGTCGGGCTGGCTGCTGGCCTTCATCATCTCGCTCGACGATTTCATCATCTCGGCAATGGTCGCCGGACCCGGTGCCACCACCCTGCCCGTTCACATCTATTCGATGCTACGCCTTGGCATCACGCCCGAGGTCAACGCCGTGTCCAGCCTGATGATCCTGGCCTCGACGCTGCTTGTCCTGATTTCGGCGGTACTGAGCCGCAAAACCAAAACCTGACCAAATAGGAGACACTTGATGACTGTTAAAACCCTGTCCCGCACGGCCATTCTGGCCCTCGGCACCGCCATACTGGCTCCGACGGCCCATGCCGAAGGCGATCTTTATATCTATAGCTGGGGCGAATACACACCGCCCGATCTGGTCGACAAGTTCGAAGCTGAATTCGATGTCGACATCCATATCGACACCTATGACAGCATGGAGACCATGGTTGCCAAGCTGCGCGCCGGTGCCGGAGGGTACGACATCATCGTACCCGGTGACGGCACCATGCAAATCCTGATCGCCGAGGATATGGTCGAAAAAATCAACGTGTTCGCGATGCCCAATTTCGCCCATGTCGATGAGCGCTGGCGCGAGGTATATTGGGACCCCAAGCGTGAATATTCCGCGCCGTGGGCCTGGGGGTCGACCGCATTTGTCGTCGATACCGATGTCGTGCAGGGGGAGTATGACACGCTGGCCGTACTGTTTGACCCGGCAGACGCGGTCAAGGGCAAGATCAACATGCTTCGCGACCTCAACGACGTCATCAACATGGCGCTGCGTTATCTTGATCTGCCGCGCTGCAATGACAATCCCGAAGACATGAAAAAGGTTCTGGCGCTGCTTCAGACCCAGAAAGAATGGGTCAAAAGCTTTGACTCCGAGACCAAGGAACCGCTGGTCTCGGGCGAGGCGGCCGTGTCGATGAGCTGGAACGGCTATGCCATGCGTGCCCGCGATGAAAAACCGTCGCTTACCTATGTCTATCCAAAAGAAGGATTTACCGGCTGGATGGATAATCTTGCGGTGCCCAAAGGGGCGCAGAATATCGAAAACGCCAAGGCTTTCATCAACTTCGTCATGGCCCCTGAAAACGCGGCAATGATCACCAACTATGCGCGCTATTCCAATGGCATCAAGGGATCTGACGCGTTTGTCGATCCGGACCTGGCGGCCGCGCCCGAGATGACACCGCCTGCGGACGTACCCGCGCCGGAATTCATCCCTGTCTGCAGCCCTGAATCGATCGAGCTTTATGACCGGATCTGGACTAAGCTGATGAACTAAGACTGTCGCGCGGCGGGACACACGCCGCGCGGACTGCAATGATCTGTAACCCTGACATACCGGTCGGAACCCCTGGCCGCACGGAGAGCCCCATGTCAAAAGTCACTGTCGCGGCCACCCAGATGGCCTGTTCCTGGGATCAGGACGAAAACATCCAGAAAGCAGAAGAGATCGTGAATGCCGCTGCCGAAGACGGGGCGCAGATCATCCTGCTGCAAGAGCTGTTCCAGACCCCCTATTTTTGCCTGGAAATTTCGTTCCGCCACATGGCGCTGGCGCGCAGCATGTCGGATAGTCGCGTGGTTCAGCACTTTCGCAGCCTGGCCAAAAGGCTGGGGGTGGTATTGCCGATCTCATATTTCGAAAATGCCGGCCAGACGCATTACAATTCGCTGGCGATCATTGATGCGGATGGCGAGATTCTAGCCAATTACCGCAAGACCCATATCCCACAGGCGGCCGGTTACGAGGAAAAGTATTATTTCTCGCCCGGTGATACCGGATTTCAGGTGGTCGAAACCCGGTTTGCCCGGCTGGGATGTGGCGTATGCTGGGATCAGTGGTTTCCCGAAACGGCGCGTTCGCTGGCGTTGATGGGCGCCGAGGTGCTGATGTTCCCGACCGCCATCGGGTCTGAGCCGCAATATCCCGATCTGGATAGCGCCGGTCACTGGCAACGCACGATGCAGGGGCATGCGGCTGCCAATATCATGCCATTGGTAGCCTCGAACCGTATCGGCACGGAAAAGGATGGTGAGACGGAGATGACATTTTATGGTTCATCCTTCATCGCCGACCACACTGGCGCAAAACTGGCCGAGGCGAACCGAACCGACGAAACCTACCTGACGGCAGAATTCGACCTCGCCGCGATCCGCGATTATCGCCTGTCATGGGGGGTGTTCCGCGATCGCCGACCCGATATGTATCGCGCGCTTGGCACCATTGATGGAGTGCATCGCGTGGTCGGCTAAGCACTGGAAAAAAGGGGCACCACGATCACGCGGCGCCCCTTCAAGTCATTCCGAATTTATGTTTTCAGACCTTCGGTTGCTCATGGGTGGCGCAATGAATACCACCGCCGACCTCACCCACCGGATCGGTGTTCAGCATCACGATCTCGCGGCCCGGATAAAGATCGCGCAGAACGGCGAAAGCCTCTTCATCAGCGGCTTTGTCACCGAAATGCGACGCGACGACAGCACCGTTGCAGACATAGTAGTTCACATAAGAGGCCACGAAATCATAGCTTTTGATGCGTATGTCCCAGGGTTCGGGCAGCTTCACAAGCTCCAGCTTGCGGTTCCGGGCGTCGGTTGCTGATTGCAGAATGTCATGGGTTTCAAACGCAGCACGGCTCCATTGATCATTAGGATCAAGCTGATCTCCGATCTGGATCAACACCGTGCCCGGTTCGGTAAACCGGGCCAGGCCATCGATGTGGTAATCGGTGATGTCGCCACCTTTGATCCCCGGAGCCCAGATCACCTTTTCCGCGCCATAGGTCTCAAACAGCATCGCTTCGACCTCTTGCCTTGAGCCCTTGTTGCGATTGCGATTGACCCAGGAACTGGCATGCGCAATCAGCGTACCCTCGCCGTCAAATTCCGCGCCGCCGGCTTCGCCAACCAGACCGGCGTCAAAAAGTGGCAGACCCATGTGCCGCGCCACACGCTCGGCAACCTTGCCATCCTTGCGGTGGATCTGCTTGCCGCCCCAACCATTGAAGTTGAAATGGGTCATCGCCAACCCGCCCTTGCCGTCGATGACAAAAGACGGTCCACTGTCACGCGCCCATAGATCTTCGGTCGGGATATCCCAGATGTCGATCTGCGCACTCAGCAGGCGGCGGGCGGCTTTTTCATGTTTGGCAGCCATCAGCATCACCACGGGCTCGAACTCGACGATGGTGTTGGCGATATCGGCGATGGTCTGTTGCAGGTCTTTCAGGAATTGCCCGTCTGAATAAACGAAACGGCTGACCGGCCACTGCATGAAAGTCCGCTCGTGGGGCATTGCCTCTTCCGGGTAGAAAAACCCGTTACTGCGGGCGCCACCAACGGCGGCATGGGCAGGCAGTGCCCCGGATGCAGCAAGCGCCGCCGCGCCCTTGATGATGTTGCGACGCGTCATCATTCGTCTCTCCTTTGTCGTTAATAGGCCGGTCGGAAGGTTGATGGCAGAAATTCCAGCGGATCGGTTTCCGCCCCCGGCGGCGTGGCCGAAAGCGCTGCCATGAAAACCGAGAACAACCCGCCCTGCGAACTGACACCCAGTTTGGTGTAAATCCGTTTGCGATGCACCTTGACCGTCTCGGGGCTGTTGCCCAGCAGACGCGCAATCGACTTGTTGGAATGCCCGCGGACAATCAAATGGGCCACATCGGTCTCTCGTTCGCTCAGCACAGAGGTGCCAAACAACGCAAAGGCACGTTCGACATGGCCACCGATACGACCGATCCCCGACGTTGTTTCAGGGGACAGCCCCGGCCAGTGACGCCGTGCCAGCGCGCCAAAGACCGGCAGCAGGAAACATAATTGCGCGCGCGCGTCATGCCGGGCAACCGTGCCATGACGGATACCCAGCGACAGCACAATTGCCGCGCCATCCGGAAAGCGCAGGATCACACCGCATTCATCATGCAGGTCGGTGGCCGCATAAAACCGCTTGAAATAATCGCTTTGCCGAAAATCATCCGGCGCGAATTCAGACAGCATCGCAACGCAATCCCCGCTGCCGCGACGAAAGAGATCATGCAGCGGATCCAACAGATAGGCCCAGTTCAGATAAGGGGCCAGAACGGCGCTATCCTCGGTGTTTTTCAGATCGTTATAAAGAACGACCGGCGCGTGCTCCCGGAAAAACGCGCAGGCAAAGACGGATTCGAACCCCGACAGAGCCTTGCAAATCTCTGCCAGCTTCGCGGGAAATCCGGACGTGCCAACCAGGCCGACAGCCTCGGCCAACAGGCCCATCGTCGGCTGGGCTTCGGCCGCGCGTGACATTTCCACCCCGCCGACCAGCCGAAGCTGCCCGCCACGCGCAACCCGTTTTGCGGCGCCCGACATCACGCAGGCTCTTGCTGAGTGATGCAGTGAATACCACCGCCGCCGACCGCGATATCGTTGATATCAACCATCACCACGCGGACATCGGGGAAAAGATCCTGATAAATCTCGCGCGCCTCTTGGTCCGTCGCGGTGCCATAGCGGGGCATGATCACGCCACCATTGCAGAGATAGGCGTTCACATAGGATCGGCAAAACCGATCCCCGATGGCGCAGCTTTCATCGGCCTCGGGCATCTTCACCAGACGGATCGGGCGACCGCGTGCGTCGGTTGCCCCGGCCAGGGCGTCGATATTGGCCTGCTTTATGGCGCGCCACGGATCAGACGGGTCATCCGCCCCTTCGATCAGCACAACGCCCGGCGCCACGAACACCGCGATGCCGTCCACATGGCCGTCGGTTTCGGTCTCATCCACGTTACCCGGCAGCCAGATAACCGTGTCACCACCCAGCATCGACTTCAATTCAGCTTCGATTTCTTGCCGGGTCCAATCCGGGTTACGGTTGGCGTTGGGAAAACAGCTTTGCGTCGTCAGGATCGTGCCCTCACCATCGACGCTGAAGCCGCCACCCTCGGCGGTCAACCGGCTGGAAAACACGCGCGCACCCGCAGCATCGGCAATGAAACGTCCCGCGGCGGCATCGCCGTCATAGGGGTGGTATTTCTGGCCCCAGGCGTTGAACCGGAAAACGGCTGCGGCTTTGGCCCCGTCTGCGTCCAGCAAGAAGTTCGGCCCCGCATCACGGGCCCATGAATCGTCAATCGGCAGGTCGATCAGGTCGATATCCGATCCCAGCAGATCCTGTGCCCCGGCGCGGTCGCGCGGATGCACCAGCATGCTCAGCGGTTCGAAATCACGGATCGCATGGGCAACGGCAGCATAGGCCGTGCGCGTGGCCTCCATATCCGGCCAGACAGTTTTGCGGCAGGGCCACATCATCCAGCTTCGCGCATGCGGGGTGAATTCTGCCGGCATACGATAGCCCAGGTCATGCGGTGTCGGTGGCGTGTGCAGCATGGGATCATCCATCAAGAAAAGCGTTGCAAGCTAATATGACATGAGTGTTTAATATGGCAAAACGCGGAATTATCATAGTTTTGGCAAATTTTACTCATGAATAGCCCTTATCGAACCCTCCCTCCCCTGACCGCGCTGGTCGGGTTCGAGGCGGCGGCGCGGCACGGTAGTTTCTCGCGCGCCGCAGAAGAGCTGAACGTGACCCAATCGGCGATCAGCCATCAGGTCCGCGCGTTGGAGGATCATCTGGGCCAGCCCCTCTTCCGGCGTGTGGGGCGGCGGATCGAGCTGACGGATGCCGGATTCGATCTTCAGCAAACCGCCCATGACGCGCTTGAAACCGTTCGGCACGGGGTGCGCCGGCTGAACGCCTATACCAAACCCGGTTCGGTCATCCTGATGATGCCGCCCGCCTTGGCGCAGGGTTGGTTTCTGCCCCGGCTGGCGCAATTGAGGGCCGACCTGCCGCAGGTGGAACCCTGGTTGCACACAACCGATGAAACCTGGATACCGGAAGAGGCGGAAATCGACATCGTGATTTCCCGCGACCCCTGGCAGGATGAGGGTACGATCACCCGAACCCTGATGCCAGATCGCCTTTGGCCTTTGGCCGCGCCCGAGGTTGCCGCAGCACTCCCCGACTTTCCGGAAAATGAACGTCTGGACGGCGCGACGTTGCTGCATGACGAAGGCCTGGACGACTGGCAGAAATGGTTCGCTGCGGTAAATTCCGCCCGGCACGAAGTCTCAAGCGGTCTGAATTTCTCGGACCCGGGAATGATGTTGCAGGCCGCCACGCTTGGGCACGGGGTCTGTCTGGGGTCAGAAGTTCTGGCAGGCGCCCTGTTAGAACGGGGTGATCTGGTGCGTGCGGCAGCGACGCCATTGGTCAGCTCATCCGCCTTTCATATGTCGGCGTGGAAACGCACCTTCTCGCGCCTCGCGGTGCGCCAGACCTGGCAATGGCTTTGCGATCAATGCCCACAAGGTTAGCCTCTATCCGATCAGGCAATGCCTTAATTTACCGGCGATTTCACGCATCAGCGGGATTTCCGCCTTGAGGTCGTCAATAGATTTTCGGGTGGTCAGCGCATGGGTCGACAGGCAGGCCACAAGCGCGCCGCTGTCGGCAAACACAGGCACCGCCGCGCCGACCATGTCGTCGAACCATTCTTCCTTGTCGAGCGCGAAACCGAATTCGCGTATCCGCGCCAGTTCCGCACCAAAAGCGGCCGCATCCACAATCGTGTTACGCGCCGATGTCTTGTCTGCGATCCGCTCATAGACACCCAATGCGGCATCCGGCTCAAGCGTCGAAAGATAGAGCTTGCCGGACGCACAACAATGCAGCGGCAGCGGCGCGCCGACCTTCAGATTGACCTGAAAAGGCCAGTGCGATTCCAGCCGGTCGAAATAGATCAGCTTGGTACCATGCGGGATCGACAGGCTGACGGTTTCGTTCAGCTGTTCCGACAGCGCCCGCAGCAAGGACCGGCGCTCGGTCACCTTGGGCTCGTATTGCAGGCTGTTCAGGATCAGATCGCGAAACCGCTCACCCGGAACGTAATGGCCCGAGGCGGTCGGTGCGATGAAACGTTCCTCGCTCAGCGCGTCAAGCCAGCGATAGATCGTCGGGGTTGGAATTTCCAGCGTCTGAGACAGGCGCGATGCCGTCGCCGCCTCGGGGTTGAGGCAGATGGCTTCGATGATCTCAAGAATTCTGCGCGGTGAATTCCGGGTGTTTTTCTTCTCGGTCACGCGGTGGCTCTCTGTTTTTTGTCGGTATGGCATGTCCTGAAACAGCCAAAACGGAAAATTTCGGGAATCACAAGTTTCCTTGGTTCTGCGGGGCTTTTTCCGCAACGCATGCGACCCTGCGGTTGCGGCTGAGGGTGCCGGAAAGCAATTGATCTGTCAACTAAATGAGAATTATTTTATCACTTTATTGACAGAGCGAGCGCGCTCGACATAGGCTTGGCCCCAACGACGCCCCCGTGGGCCGTCGCCTTTGGGGAGGAAATGCCAATGTCAGTTCGTGTCTGCACACCGCGATTCATGTCGATCGGGCGCGGCGCGTTGAATGGCATCGCCGATATCCTGTCCCGCATGGGGCATATCCGGAACCCGCTGATCGTGACCGACAGGTTCATGTCCGACTCGGGCGTTGCCGCCCGGGTGCAGGGCCTGCTGCACGAGGCCGGGCTGAAATCCGGGGTGTTCGACGCGGTGCTGCCCGACCCCACCGATACGGTGGTGCTGGCCGGAATCAGCGCGCTGGAACAGGGCGGGCATGATGCGGTCGTGGGCCTGGGCGGTGGCAGCCCGATTGACGCGGGCAAGGCCATTGCCACCATGGCCACGGGCAGCCGCGACATCCAGGATTACCGCCCGCCCACGCAATCCGACGCGCCGGGCCTGCCAATGCTGGCGGTGCCGACAACAGCGGGCACCGGATCGGAAGTCACCCATCACACCGTCATCATCCACAGCGACAGCCGCGAGAAAATCTCGTGTCGGGGCGAGGGGTTCGTGCCCCTCGGCGCCATCGTCGATTTTGAACTGACCCTGTCGAAACCCAAACGTCTGATCGCCGACAATGGCCTCGATACGCTGACCCATGCGATTGAGGCCTATGTCAGCCGCAAGGCCACGCTTTATTCGGATCGCATGGCGCTGGATTGCATGCGGCTGGTGGCGGGCAATCTCGATGCCGCCTATACCGATCCTGAAAACATCCCCGCGCGCGAGGCGCTGATGCTGGCCGCGACCTTCGGCGGGCTGGCCTTTTCCAACGCCTCGATTGCGCTGGTCCATGCCATGAGTCGCCCTTTGGGCAGCCTCTTTCACGTCCCGCACGGGATGAGCAACGCGATGCTCTTGCCGACAGTGACCGAGTTTTCCAAGACATCGGCCCTGGCCCGCTATGCCGACTGCGCCCGGGTGATCGGCCTGGCAAGCGACAGTGCCGATGATGCCAACGCCGCCGACGCGCTGGTTGACGGGCTCTATCAGTATAATGCGCGTCTGGATGTGCCCAGCCTGTCGGAATTCGGCATCGACAATAGCGCCTACACCGCCGCCGCCGGGCACATGGCTGAGGACGCGGTGCGCTCCGGCGCGCCTGCCAACAATCCGCGTGTGGGCAGCACGCAAGAAATAACAGACCTCTATCACGAGGCATGGGCCTGAGCGCCCGACAATCGGCACCGCCACGGGTGGTGATCGACACCTGACAACACTGAATTCAACTGTGGAGGAAGATAGAAATGACATCCCTGACCAAGTCCCTGACGACCTTTGGGCGCCGCACGGTCGGCATCGCAGCACTTTCGGCGCTGTGCCTGGGCGCCGGAACGGCAACGCCTGCCGATGCGCAGGACAAGATACGCTGGAAGGTCCAGGCGACCTTCAACACCGGCTGGCCCGCCCTTGGCGACCCGATTGCCCGGGTGGCTGAAACCCTGGACGCGGCCACCGATGGCCGGATCAAGCTGAAGATTTTCGAGCCGGGCAAAATCGTCCCGCCGCTTGAAATCTCGCCCTCGATCAGCAATGGCAACCTACCCGCCGCCTATAACTACCTGGCCTACGATCAGGGCCGCATCCCCTCGGCGGTGCTGTTCTCGGCGGTGCCCTTCGGCATGGAGCCCTGGGAATACGCCGCCTGGTGGTTCGAAGGCGAAGGCCACGGCCTGGCCGAAGAGATCTACGCCGCGCAGAACATCCACCCGCTGCTCTGCAGCACGATCGGGCCGGAAACCGCGGGCTGGTTCCGCACACCGATCACGCAGCTCAGCGATCTCGAAGGGTTGAAAATCCGCTTCTCGGGCCTGGGCGGTCAGGTTCTCAACCGGATCGGCGCCTCGGCGACCCTCATGGCCGGGGGCGAGATTTTCGCCGCCCTTGAAAAAGGCACCCTGGACGCCACCGAATATTCGATGCCCGCAATTGACGAGATTCTGGGCTTCCACAAGATCGCTAAATACAACCTCTTCCCGGGCTGGCATCAGCCGTCCACCTCGACCCATCTGCTGATCAATCTGGATGAGTGGAACAAGCTGAGCCCGGCCGATCAGGCGTTGTTTGAGATGGCTTGTACCGCCGCCACCATGCGCGCGATCACCACGGGCGAGGCCCTGCAGGGCGCCCAGATCAAAAGCTTCCCCGACAAGGGCGTCACCGCCGCCAAGCTGCCCGATGATGTCATTCAGGAACTCAAGCGCGTGACATTGGAAGTGATGACCGAAGAGGCCGCCAAGGATGCCGATTTCGCCCGCGTCTGGGAATCGCAGAAAGCGTTTCATGCCGATTACCAGATCTGGAAGGAACTTGGCTACTTACCGCGCGACTTTGACTGAGATTTCGGCGTAAGATGAGACTGCGGCAGGCCTGTCCAACCCAAGGGACGGGGCTGCCGCTGAAATGTCAGGCAGGACCTGCGAGGGGCACATGCAACGAGACGACGAAGACAAGCTGAGTGCTGCAATTGAGGCCGGGGATCTTCCCCATCACGACACGGACGCCCTGCGCGACAATGCCTTCAGCCGCGCGATTGATCGCATCGTCGGGCTGGTAGGCGAGGCATTCAGCTGGCTCTGGCTGGTGCTGTTGGCGGTGATCATCGGCAATGTCATCCTGCGCTACGTGTTCAGCCAGGGCATGATCGAGCTGGAAGAACTGCAATGGTATCTCTACGCCGCGGCCTGGCTTGTCGGCCTGTCCTACACGTTCATCTCGGACGGGCATGTCCGGGTCGACGTGGTGCATGACCGCCTGTCGCTGCGCAGCCGTATGGTGCTGGAATTTCTCGGGCTGACGCTGCTGTTTCTGCCCTTCGTCTGTTTCGTGCTCTACTACACCTTCCCCTTCGTCGAACTTTCCTGGCAAACCAACGAGACCTCGACCTCAGCCAACGGGCTGCCCGCGCGCTGGCTGATCAAAGGCTGTCTGCTGTTCAGCTTCGTGCTGCTGGCACTGGTCGGTCTGGCGCGTCTGCTCCGGGTCGTCGCCACACTCAGATACGGGCCGATGCCCCCGGCGAAAGAGGCCTGACATGATCAGCGACCCAAGCCAGTACATGGCCATCGCCCTTTTCGTCAGCTTCGTGCTGCTGATCTTCACCGGCTATCCCGTCGCCTGGCTGATGGGCGGGCTCGCCGTTGCCTTCACCGCGATCTCGGTGCTGTCGGATACCTATCTGGATACGTTTTTCGGCGTCGACTGGGGCTATAGCTCGATCGTCGTGGACCGCATCTATGCGGTGATGAACAACTGGGTGCTGGTGGCGCTGCCGATGTTCGTCTTCATGGGGATCATGATGGACAAATCCGGCATCGCCGAAGACCTGATGACCGATCTGGCCAAGCTTTTCGGCCGGGTGCGCGGCGGGCTGGCGATCACCGTCGTGGTCATCGGCGTGCTGCTGGCGGCCTCGACCGGCATCATCGGCGCGGCGGTCGTGCTGCTGGCGATCCTCGGCATTCCCCTGATGCTGAAACATGGCTACGATCAATCGCTGGCCTGCGGCGTGGTCTGCGCCACCGGCACGCTGGGCATCCTCATTCCGCCTTCGATCATGCTGGTCCTGATGGCTGATCAGATCCGGGTATCCGTCGGCGATCTCTTCATGGGGGCGATGATCCCCGGGCTGACGCTGGGCGGGCTCTACGGGGTCTATATCCTGGTCTATGCCTGGCTGCGCCCTTCCGCTGCCCCTGCTCCCAAGGATGCCGAGCCGGTCAATTTCGGCCTGGTGTTCAACGTGCTGAAATCGACGATACCGCCGGCGCTGCTGATCGTCGCCGTGCTGGGCAGCATCTTCTTCGGCATCGCCACCCCGACCGAGGCATCGGGCGTCGGCGCGCTCGGCGCGATGCTGCTGGCGCTGCTGCGCGGGCGGCTGTCCTTTTCAGGGCTGCGCGAGGTGATGCAGGGCACGATGAAGACCACTTCCTACATCTTCGCGCTCTTTGTCGGCGCCACCGCCTTTGCGCTGGTGCTGCGCGGCTTTGGCGGCGACGAGCTGATCGAGGACGCCCTGACCAGCCTACCCTTCGGGCCAAGCGGCGTGGTGATCGTGATCCTGTTCATCGCCTTCCTGCTGGGGTTTGTCCTCGACTGGATCGAGATCACGCTGATCCTGCTGCCGCTGATCGCGCCGGTGCTGGTGGATATGGATGTCAACCTGGTCTGGTTCGCGGTCCTCTTCGCCGTGACGCTGCAAACCTCGTTCATCACCCCGCCGGTGGGCTTTGCCCTCTTCTACATGAAGGGCGTGGCCCCCAAAGGCGTCACCACGGGCACGATCTACAAGGGCATCATCCCATTCATGATGATCCAGCTGATCGCCGTCGGCCTGATCTTCGCCTTCCCGGCTTTCGCCACCTGGCTGCCTCTGATCGCCTATGGACCGTGACAAGATGTGAACGTCGGTCGAACACCGCATAGCGGTTCTGCCTATCCGACCATTAACCCATCTTGCCCGGAATTCTTCAGCCCGGCTGACGCAGCATGGTTCAGCGGTCAAACGTACAGAATCCGCGTACATTGTGTACGTAGTGTACTCAATCCGACACGGCCCGACGTTTCAGGCTTGCCCCGAATTTCAGGCCGGGGCACCGTGGGCAAAACCGTTTCGGAGCGATCGCCATGCGCCTGCAAGACCTCGATATCATCGTCACCGCGCCCCCTGCACCCGGATGGGGCGGGCGCTATTGGATTCTGGTCAAGCTGACCACCGATAATGGCATCACCGGCTGGGGGGAGTGCTATGCCACCTCGATCGGCCCCGAGGCGATGCGCCATGTCATCAGGGATGTGTTTGAACGGCATATGATGGGTGAAAGCCCTGAAAACATTGAGTTAATGTTCCGCCGCGCCTATTCGTCCGGCTTCACGCAGCGCCCAGATCTGACGGTCATGGGCGCGTTTTCAGGGCTTGAGATTGCCTGTTGGGACATCCTCGGCAAGGCGCGCGACCGACCGGTCTGGGCGCTTCTGGGTGGCAGGATGAACGACCGCATCCGCGCCTATACCTACCTTTATCCCCTGCCCCATCACGACATCACCGCTTTTTGGAATTCCGCCGACATGGCCGCCGAAACCGCCGTGGCAATGGTCGAAAAGGGTTACACCGCCCTCAAGTTCGATCCCGCAGGCCCCTACACCCTCCGCGGCGGCCACATGCCCGCGATGAGTGACATCGAACAGTCCGTCGCCTTTTGCAAAACGATCCGCCAAGCCGTTGGAATGAAAGCGGATTTACTGTTCGGAACGCATGGTCAATTCACCACTGCCGGTGCGATCCGGCTGGGCAAAGCGCTTGAACCATATGGTCCGCTCTGGTTCGAAGAACCCATCCCACCCGACAATCTGAACGAGATGGCCAAGGTGGCGCAGGCGGTTTCCATCCCCATCGCCACCGGTGAGCGCCTGACAACCAAGGCCGAGTTCGCACCGGTCCTGCGCGCGGGCGCCGCCACGATCCTGCAACCGGCCCTTGGCCGCGCAGGTGGCATCTGGGAGATGAAGAAGGTCGCCGCCATGGCCGAGGTCTATAACGCACAGATGGCCCCGCATCTATACGCGGGCCCCGTGGAATGGGTCGCGAACATCCATCTGGGTGCGTCAATTCCCAATCTTCTGATGGCCGAAACCATCGACACGCCGTTCCATAACGCACTGATAAGGAACACTATTAAGGTTGAAAACGGCTACATTACGCCGCCTGAAACACCGGGCCTGGGCATCGAAGTTGACGAGGATCTGGCCCGCGCGAACCCCTATACCGGCTCCGGCCTGCATCTGGAAATGCAGGAAGCGCCCTGCGATTATGCCAATGGCAATGCCTTTACCGGCGGCGCGCCGCCGCAGGAAGATTAGGGCAGCAATCCCAGCCAGATCCAGACCGTGAAAACCGACAAGGCGGTCCCGATCAACACGCTGGAGGCCGCCACACGACGCGCGGCCCCGTACATGTTGGCGAAAATATAAGTGTTGATCCCTGGCGCCATGGCGGCGGTCAGCACCGCCGAGCGCACCGCCTCGGTCGGCAGGGAAAACCCGGCGACCAGCCCGCGCGTGATCAGCGGATGCACCACCAGGGCCAGCACGCAAACATATAGAATTACACGCAAATCTCCCTCGGGCTTGTAGCGTACCAGCACACCGCCCAGCCCGAAAAGCGCGGCCGGCAGGGCCGCCCGGACCAGCAAGTCCAGCCCGTCATTCAGCACGCCCGGTAGCGGCAGGCCCGTCAGGTTGACGAGAAACCCAAGCCCGATCCCCATGATCAGCGCGTTGGAAAACATCGCCTTCAACACCTTGCCCGTCAACGCCATGCCGGATGACCCCCGGGCGCGGGTAATCTCCATCGCGGTGATGCCAATGCCGTAGCAAAACGGCGAATGCAGCGCGATGATGGCATAGTTCGCACTTAGCGCGTCAGCGCCATAAGCGCGTTCCGTAAGCGGCAGGCCCAGCAAAACGGTGTTGGAAAAAAGGCTGCAAAATCCGATGGCTACGGCGTCTTCCCAGGATCGGTTGAACAGATATCGCGCACCGAAAAGGCCCAGCAGAAAGCCAGTCAGTGCACCCGCGTAAAAGCTGGCAAGCAAGCGCCAGTCAAAGCTCTGGCCCAGATCAAGCCGGGCAATGGCGGTGAAAAGCAGGCAGGGAATGGCGAATTTCTGGGTGAAATTCATCAATCCATCGACCCCGGCATCGGAAAACCAGCCGCGCCAGACTGCCAGATATCCGAAACCAGTGACCACGAAGACCGGCAGAATTACATCAAGAAGTGCCTGCATGCGCCGCTAAACCGGCAGCGTGATCACCATCCCGTCATAGGCGGCGGTGATCCATTCAGGGGTTTCGTCAATCACCGCCTGATAGTCCAGGTCGATATGCATATTGGTCAGCACGCCCTGTTTCGGGGCCGCGCGTTTCATCCATTCGACCGATTGTTCGAAATGCGAATGGGTCGGGTGCGGGCTGCGGCGCAGAGCATCCAGAATCCAGACATCAAGGCCGTCAAGGACAGGCCAGACATGATCGGGAATCTGTGCAACATCAGGTAGATAGGCCAGCCCGGCCACCTTGAAGCCAAGTGCGTCGATCGAGCCGTGATTGACCTTGAAAGGATGCAGGGTAATCTGCCCACCCGCGCCGTCAATCACCACATCACCGTCAATCGTGTGCATCTCCAGAATCGGTGGGTAAGGGGAGCCTTCGGGCTGTACAAAGGCATAACCGAAGCGTGAAAAAAGCGCATCCTGCGTGGCTCCATCGGCCCAGACCGGCAAGCGGCATTTCATGTTAAAAACGATCATCCGCAGGTCGTCCAGCCCGTGCACATGGTCGGCATGGGCGTGGGTGTAGACAACGGCGTCAAGCTCTCCGATCCCGGCATCCAGAAGCTGGGCACGCAGATCGGGCGAGCTGTCGATTAGCACGCGGGTGGTGCCCTCATCCGTCACGCGTTCAACGAGCATCGAACAGCGGCGGCGGGAATTTCTCGGATTGGCCGGATCACACGCGCCCCAGTGCCCGCCCAGCCGGGGCACCCCACCGGACGAGCCGCTGCCCAATATCGTGAAGCGCAATTCAGCCATCAGGCGGCGGCCTCATAAGCGGCAGCCTTCCAGAACAGCCGATCGAAATTGGCCTGTGTTTGTGCCGCGAATTCAGGCCAGCTCATGCGAAAAACCTCGGCCCCTTTCTGCGCAGTGTGAAGCGTATAGGCAGGTTCGTTCCGTTTGCCGCGATAGGGCGGCGGCGCCAGATAAGGTGCGTCGGTTTCGACAAGGATACGGTCCACCGGAGCCGCGGCGAAAATATCGCGCAATTCCTGGCTTTTGGGAAATGCGGCGATGCCCGACATCGACAGGTAGAACCCCAGTTCAAGCGCCGCGCGAGCCAGCTCGGCACCGGACGAAAAGCAATGCATGACACAGCTATAGGCGCCGTTCTGGTGTTCTTCGGTCAGGATGCGGGCCATATCGTTATCTGCGGCGCGAGCATGGATGATGAGCGGTAGGCCGGTCTGGCGCGCGGCCTCGATATGGATGCGCAGTGATTTCTGTTGGATTTCAGCGCTTTCCGAGGTGTAGTGATAATCCAGGCCGGTCTCACCAATGCCCACGAACTTGGGATGCTTCGCCAGAGCCATCAGGTCTTCGACAGATACCAGCGGCTCGTCTGCGGCACTCATCGGGTGGGTTCCGGCGGCATAAAAAACCGGGGCATATTTTTCGGCGATGACACGCACTTGCGGCTCCAGCCGCAGCTTGGTGCAGATCGTGACCATACGCGTCACACCCGTAGTCACGGCGCGGTCGATCACGGCATCGCGTTCGGCGTCAAAATCCGGGAAATCGAGGTGGCAGTGGCTGTCTGTGATCTGGATCTGGTCGGTCATCTTCGGGCCCTTGGCGGGCCTAGCCCGCGGCGGTTTGCTGTATCCTGAACACCGTATCTAGGACCAGCGCGGCAGGGTCAAGGTTGACCGCCCGGCCATGACGTGCCCGCGCCCCGATCTCTTGCGCGCATTCTGCCCAAGCGCGGCCTTTCAAAGGTGTTCCAGAAAGCTTGGCAAGCATGGTGGCCTCGCCTGGTGCGGCCTCCTGCGCAGGTGTTGCCCCCACGGCGCCACTGCGTGCCAGCCGTGCCAGCAGCAGGTCGGTCAGACCCAATAGAAGGTCAAGCTTGTCTTCGGCCCCGCGCGTCGCAGCAGCGTCGGCCAATTTCAGGGCACGGGCACGGTCAAGTTGCGGTAAGGTGCTGATGATAGCTACGAGTTCGGCATAGATTTTCAGCCCGCCTAGGTTAATCAGCCGCACTGCCTCGCCCACCGATCCGCCAGAAAGCTCTGCCAATGCAGCGGCATCATCGGGGGCATTCACGCCCGCCTGCTCCAAAGCAAGCGCCATATCGGTCACATTCAATGGCGCTAGGCGCAGTTCGCGGCAACGCGATCGGATCGTGGACAAAAGGCGCGAAGGTTGGTGGCTGATCAAAAGCAGAATAGTGCGCGCGGGTGGCTCTTCAAGCATTTTCAGCAGCGCATTGGCTGCCTGAACGTTCATCTCATCTGCACAATCCAAGATAACGACCCGCCGTCCACCATCCGTAGCGCTCAGTTGCAGGAATTGGTTTAACCGCCGCACATCGTCAGCCACGATCATGTCGCGCATTCGACCGGTCTTTTCGTTTGCGGTGCGCGTGATGCGGAACAGACCTGGATCAGAACCCGCCAACAAGCGACGGGCGACCGGATGATCGACCGGGATATCCAGCGTCTCAGGCGTCGGCGGGGCATCACCAAAGAGGCCGCCATCGTCGCCCTCGGGCGTGGCCAGCAAAAACCGCGCGATGCGCCAGGCCAGCGTTGCCTTGCCCACGCCGCGAGGCCCCGTGATTAACCAACCGTGGTGCATACGGCCTGCGTTAAAGGCTTCCAAGAATGCGGCTTCGGCGCTGGTCTGACCTATTAAACGTTCCGTTTCACGCGGATGAGGGGCACCATCGACGCGATCTGGCTCTGGATGGAGTTCTTCCGCCATCAGAGACGCCCTTTGACAGCGCGCTGAACGTCGGCAGCCACGTCGTCAATCTCGCGCCCGCCGTCGATGACTACAAACCGATCAGAGAACTCGGATGCCAGCGCCAGAAAGCCATCGCGCATCCGGCGCTGCATGTCACCGCCGAAAGATTCGAAGCGTTCTTCACCATCCCCGCGAGACAAGGCGCGTTCAAGGCCGGTTTCAGAATCCATATCAATCAGGATGGTCAGATCAGGCTCCCGTCCGATCATCAGTTTGTGTAATTGATCCACTGCACCCCTCAGATCAGCGCGGCCCAAACCCTGATACATGCGGGTGCTATCGGCAAACCGGTCGCAAATCACCACTTTACCATTAGCGACCGACGGGGCGATCAGACGTTCCAGATGATCGCGGCGCGCAGCGGTGAAAAGGAGCAATTCGGTTTCCGCAGACCACCTGTCCCGCTCTCCTTCCAAAACCAATTTGCGGATATCTTCGGCACCGGGGCTACCGCCGGGTTCGCGAGTCAGCACGACCTCGTGGCCCTCAGCGCGAAGGTGATCGGCCAGCAAACGTGCTTGTGTGGATTTGCCCGACCCGTCTATCCCCTCAAAGGTGATAAACCGGCCCTGCGCGGTCAAAACCCGCCCTCAGACCCCTGTTGCAAACGTGTCAGCAACACACCCGAGACCGTGCGAAGACGTGCCAGAAAACCACCTTTTGCGACATCCTCTGCGGCGACTAGCTTGATCCGCGTTTCAGGCAAACCTTCGGCGGCAAAGACGAGTTCCGCCAATTCATCACCCAGCGCGATGGGTGCACGCAGCGGACCGGTATAGACGATTTCCGCCTTCAGATCATCGCCGCCCAACACCGGCATAAGCGTGACCACATCTTCAGCCACAGTCAGTCCGACACTGTTAGCGCTGCCCATCCAAACATCCGCTCGCGCTACCTGCTCGCCCGCCTTGACGACCGATTTCTCGACAAATTGGCGAAACGCCCAGTTTACGATGGCCGAGCTTTCTTCGGCGCGTTGTTTGACGCTATCCAGACCCGAGACGACAAACACGATCCGGCGCTCCGCCTGTTTGGCAGAACCGACGAGCCCGTAGCCAGCCTTGACGGTGTGGCCGGTTTTCAACCCGTCTGCCCCGATCCCCAGCTTCAGAAGCGGGTTGCGGTTTTGAGTGTTCTTGGGCGCCCGCCCGTCGAATTCAAATTCGGTCTCGGCGAACATCGGATAAAATTCCGGAAAGTCCTCGATCAGATGGCGGGCCAACAGAGCCAGATCTCGCATGCTCATGGCGTGTCCCGGCGCGGGCCAGCCGTTGGAGTTCATGAAAGTGGAATTGGTCATGCCCATTTGTTGTGCACGCTGTGTCATGAAGCGGGCAAACCCGGCCTCGGTTCCGTCGGGGCTAAGGGCCTCCGCGATCACGGCGCAGGCATCATTGCCAGATAGCACGATGATCCCGCGCAACAGGTCATCGACCCGCACCTTATCCGTCGTATCCAGAAACATGGTCGAGCCGCCATAGCTCATAGCATGAGTAGAAACAGGCAGGCGTTCATCCATCGCCAAGCGTCCATCGCGGATCGCCTCGAACGCAACATAAAGCGTCATGAGTTTGGACATTGAGGCCGGGGGTAACGGCGTGTCCGCATTCTTGTCCATCAGAATTGTGCCCGTCGTGATGTCCATCACAAAGGCGGCTCTGGCTTTGGTGTCAAAGGCGCTGGCCGGCGGGGCCAGTGCCATGGAAAAAAGAACCAGTGCGAAAGTGCTTAGAATGCGGTTCATGGTCATAAGCTTTTAGTTAGTTACAGGATAGGCGTCGTCAAATCCGACGCGCTTGATCTTTTTCATCAACACGTCACGCTCGGACTTGTTGGCTGCGGGTCCGACAATCACCCGCCAGAACGCCTTGCCCTGCGAACTTTGCTCTTTCACCGTGGGCACCATACCTGCTTGGCGCATTGCAGTGGCGGTATTGTTGGCGTTTTGCTCAACGCTGAAAATACCGATCTGGATAAAGGGTTTCGTCAGAGACGACGTTTTTGCTACGGTCGGTGCCGGAGCCGCAGCAGGCTGCGGTGACGCTTCGGGCTTGGCCGCGGCAGCGCTTTCGATCTCAGATTCGTCCAAAGCTGCTGCAGCTCCCGCTACCGGATCAAGTGAACTTACTTCCACTTCTGCAGGGGCGTCGGCTTCTTCAACTTGCGCAGGTTCAGCATCGGGATCGGGGGTTTTTTCGCGGCGCAGGGCCGTCACGTTCAGATCTGCAGGGGCACCGGCCAACATTCCAAGTGCGGCCGCCGCATCGGACGATACCTGTAGGACCGGCCCTGGATTTGCGCGTTCACGCCGGAAAAGTGCACCAATCACGAATTTCGAATTATCGTTGTTGCGGATGATGACGCGCTCCGGATCTTTCACATCGGGATGGGCCACCCAAACCCCGCCCAAAGACGGACGTCCATCCCAGAGCCCCTTATCCGTTACCTGGAAAACATCCGGCGCCTCTACATCGCGCTCAATAAGTTTTACTGACGATTGTGAAGAATCCTTGGCTGTCTCGGTGGTCTTGTCTTTCTGCTTGAGGTTCTTGAACGGATTGAATTTCGCGCCCTCTTCGCACCCTGCCAGTAACACTATGCCAATTCCAACCAGCACGGCATTTCGCCAGCTGGTCTTTTGGCCTTTGCGCTGAAAACTCATGCCTTGCCCCTTGCCTGTAATCACGCCTTTTTAGGCGCTGTTCCCCGGTTCTGGCCAGGTCTTGTGCTCTAACGGCAGTATTGACCCCGCGCGCGCAGTCTAGCGAGTTGTCGTGTTTAAGAAAAGTCCGCAGGTGACTACTCGGCGAATTTATGTAGAAAACAACGTCTTTTAGAATCAAACTGGCTTCTTTAGGTAGAGGCTCGTCGGAGGAGTGGCAGAGTGGTCGAATGCACCGGTCTTGAAAACCGACGTAGGTGAAAGTCTACCGTGGGTTCGAATCCCACCTCCTCCGCCAACACTTCTTCCGTTATCTTTAAAAAATCAATGCCTTAAGGTCTACGTAGCCAAGTAAAACCCCCACGGTATCCCTAACCTCGCTGACGCTCTCGCACGGATATTTTCATTGTTGTGTATAGATACAATTAGTATGAAAACGCCAAACTGAACGAGAAATGGGGGGAGTTCCAATCCTTGCTGCACTAGGCGTTCAAATCGGACAACTTTCTGTGAGCAGGTCACAGAGGAACTGGCGGGTTCATTATTTGAAAGTGTCGAAGAACGCGGCAAGATCGTTATTCTTGTCCAGATCCTTCTCAACCTGGCTGATCTTGTTGTCCAGTTCCGTGGGGTCGCTGACATCTTTCAGGGCTTCTCCCAGCAGCGCGCGCGCGTCCGACAGGGCGCCGGGCCCCTTGGTCATCTCTTGCGTGGTAGCCTTCCACAGGGCAAATTCCATTTTCCAGACGCTTTCATCGGTCTTGTCACGAAGGTTAGACCTGATCCTGACCAGCGCATCCTTGAGTGCCGAATTCGCCAGATCCTGTTTGCCCTCCTCGGACATATCCTCTGTGCGTTTTGCAAGTTCGCGGGCCAGGGTCGCATAGGCCGAAATATCCGTGCGCTGTTTGCCGCGCGGCGCGTGTGTGGGCGAGAAACGCAAGCCCTTGTCGGTGAATTTCTCAAGCGCCGGAATGACCCCCAGTTCGGCGTTGATTTCGCGTTTCACAAGGTTTTTCGACTTATCCTCGCGATTGCTGCGGCTGGTGGCGATCCCTTCCAGATCTTCGGCGAGATATTCCGCTGATCCTTCCGAGCGCCGCGAGGTCGAGAATGCGACGTCCTCGTCGCCGGCCGCCGCACTCATCCATGCCTTGCCATAGATGCCGGTGGATATCAGCAGGTCCATCATGTCGTCATCGGACAGTCCGAGCAGTTCGGGGTTATCCGAGTCGATCAGGTTCACAAGCAATTGGTCTGCCGGGCCCGGATCGCCCTTGAGCAGGCCGGTTTCACGCATTTTGTCGAGCACCCGCTTGCTGCGTGTTTCGCGCAGCCGGCTGTCGTATTTCTCGAGGTGATATGTGCTGGCCATTTCCCACCGCAACGACCGGAACGGTATCATCGGCTTGAAATGCTGGGCGCGGTGGCCTTCAAAATCCTGCGACATGTCAAAACTGCTATAGCTGTAAACCTCCGGCCCTTCTGTGCAGTCCGGTTTTTTCTCTTTGTTCACGGCCTTGGTCCAGCTTCCGTATTGCCGCAGGATTTCAAGCTGAGTCAGGGCCGAACCAACGATGTCGTTCATGTAGAACCTCACGATCTCGCTGTGCAGGATCGTCTCGCGGTCCCCGTCGGTCATATCTGGTGATGGATCAAGCGCGATGCCCGGTGGCGCTTCATTCGCCCGCACATTTTTCAGATGGCTGTATTCACGCTGCACGGCCCCAAGATACCGTGAGTTTTCACCAACATGTTTGATCAGGAAAAGCTTCAGCTTCGCAGCGGCTTCGATTTCCTCGTTTCCCTCGATCTCTTCGGCTTCCGGGGCTTCGTCTTTTCGACTCAAGGTCAATTCGTCAAGCCGACTCATGATGTCGGACAGGCTGCGTAGCTTCCTGCGTTTGCCGCTGCCACTGCTCTGGTCCACATGTTTGTCATGCGTTACCCAAGGGTGGTATTCGTCCGACATCGTATCGGCGAAAACCGGCACACCCAGCCTGTCATAAAGCGCCCGCATGGGCTTGGTGTTGCCGTGGCTGATACGGTCCGTCGATTTGAACTCCTGCGGTGCGCTCATCACATAGGTATCAAGCGAGCCTGCAAGGGCACTTTTCTTGAGCTCAGCAAGGTGGCTGGCGCGCATTTCAAGTTGATCCGGTGCGGAATGGCTGTCGATATTTTGTATAAAATCCTCTGCCGGCTCCTTTTTACTGCCATGCTGGATCGTCTTGTCTAGCAATTTCAGATAGGTCTCATACGGTACCAGAAAACTGCGGACGACGGGCTGTGCATCTGCGTTGACACCATGTTGTGTCAGGTATTGCTCGGCCCATTTCAACGCTCTGAGAGGGCGGCCCACACCAAAGCAGGTCGAGGCGACTTCGCCCGATTTCTTCTGGTTGGTCGAGACCTGAATCTGGTTGGTCAGCGGATCCTGATAGACATCCTTGAACTTGGAATCGACGGTCTTGTCGTTCAGCGGGGCAAAAGCTGTCTGGTAGACCCTCACACATATCTTTCCATATTTCCTCTCGGTTTCGACAAGCCCTGTATGCAGCAGCCCACCGCCTTCAACCCTTTCCCTTGGCACCGTGGCAACCAGCGGTTCTGTTGTTTTATCCTCCTGCAGCCTTGCACGCCGCGCCTTTGGATCGGCACTCAGACCTGGGAATTTCTCGGCTAGGGACGTATCCGGATTCCAAGCTATATATTGTCCCGAAGGCATTTCGTTGCTGGCCAGCAATTGCATCGTCTTTGCCCGGACTTTCAACACCTTTACAACCGCCTCTACGTCTTCGGGATGCACACCTTTCTTGCCAAGCTCGGTCTCGACGAAACCAATGATCGTTTCCCACCTGTCTTTCACGAACATGGCGCTGTTCTTCAGTATATCTTCCGAGACATTCGCATAGACGCTTTTCTTTCGTCGTTGATCAGCCTCTTTTTGCGACGCACCTTTCCCTTCGGCGAAATTCAACATGCTCAGTGTCGCTTCGTTCAGCCATTTGCCAAGAACATTCGAATTTTCGGCGATTGCCCAGCCTTCTTTGTCCTGCCTGCCTTCCTTGTCGACCTGCAGGCTGGTGGCGCGCACATCGAAGGGACCGCCAAAATCGAAAGGCTTTACATCCCCTTCTTCTTCGGTACCGACGAATTTCCAGTTATCGGCGTTGAGCATGTCATGCATGCCGAACACCAAATCCATGGCGAGGCCGTTCTTAAACGCTTCTGAACCTTGAATGAACAGCTTCGCCCTGTCCCAGCGGTCGAACTGGCTTTCCTTTTTCTTGCCGCTTCCTTTCCGGCGCTCATTGGGGAGTACCGAACCGACATTGTTGGTCCAGTCATTGGCGACGAACACGCGCCCCTTTTCGTCCTGGTAGAGTCGTGAGCGAAAGGGCGGTTCCAGACCGGCCTTCGCATAGGCTTCGATCGCCATATATTCGTAGATTGATTTCTTGTTCTTCATCGCCTGCTTGAGACGTTCCTTAAAGCGCTCCTCTGCCTGAAGTGACACCGGGTCTTTTTCTTCTTCGGCAGGCTTTTCAGCGGGCTCCTTCGCCGTGGGGTCTTGCTTTTTCGCTGGCTTCTTCTCGCCTGTTCGCGCAGGTTTGTCTTTTTTTGCGGCGGATGGCTCGCCACTCTTCTGTGGCACTTTGACGGGACTGTCTTCATCGAGCCCCTCCTTTGGCTCGATCAATGGCGCCTCATCCTGCGACTTCATATCCTTGGGGTAGGGCTCGCTCTCAGGTTTTGGCATATTTTCGCGCGCATAACCCTTGATGAAATATTCCTGGTTGTCGGTCTTATCCCTGACCCACATACCGTTGTTACCACCGCCGAAGGTCTTGCCATGTTTTTCACCAAGATCTTCGTAGCTGCCGATTTCCTTCACTTCGATGTTTGCCGGAGTGAACTTCTCCCAACGTTCGATGATCTGTGCCTGCCCTGGATAAGTCTCTGCATATTCCTGATATTTTGCGTCGAATTCGCTTTCATACGGCCCGGTGCCGTTATCCGTGAACCATCCTTCCTTATCTTGCCTGACCCGCTGCATGACGGCACTCTTGACAGGAGAGATGGAACGACGTTCTGCGACATGCGCCGAAATCCCCGCGCGCATCTGTGCTACCGCCTGCGTCTTTGGGCTCATTTCAACGACCGAGCGTAGACGGGACTGACCTTGAATCCGCTGACTTTTGTCCACCTCGCCAGGGCGGCAAACCTGGACGGATTCGGCAGCATCCTTGGAAGCTAGGTTGTGCCGGTCTGATTTTTTTTTATGAACATGACCACGGTTCTGGGGTTTTTGCGCAGAAATCCTCATGGTTGCATCCTTCGCTTCGCGACCTCCCCGAGCACCAGATAACGAAAGGTTTTGCAGCGGACCCTATAAATAGCGGCTTACCAGATCGACTCCAATCGCCCGATCAGCGTATCGCATGACCCTTGGCACAGTGATTTATCCACCATAGGTTGCAAGCGCGGATCAGGTCAATCGTACCGATTACGGCTCCGGCTTGGCGAACGTTTGATTGGGACACTTCCTTCAAATCAAATAAAATCCAACGTGACGAGGGACAATCACCTATCCGTTCTGTCTTGATCTGATACACGCGGCTTGCATGTAAGAAAACGATCGCTCTGCACCGGCGGTCATCTGTTCTAGCGCACCCTCTGGTTTGCAATGGGATTCCAATTTGTCAACGAGCTCCCTCCAGAGGTTCGGAACAATCTGAAGTGATATAAATTGGTGCTGTCGACCCGGCATAGCTTTCAAAACGTTGGCGCGGAATGTGTTCCTACCGAAGGTGGCCCCATGCGCAACGTAAAGAGCGCCAAGCAGTTCTGATTCATTGGCCAAGTAAATCATAGGCTGCGACGGAAAAGGGGGATTCAGATCGCGGGTCAGCGCCTCGCATTCGCGATACAGGGAAAACTGCTCAAAGACACCAATTCGCTTTCGCTCTGATTCAATTGCAAAATAGAAAGCACCGAACGCTGCCAAGGCGGCATAGTATTCTTTCGCGGTCAGATTTGGCGAAGTCAGTTTCGATAACAACGGATCCTTGTGCAAGGCATCGTGAACCTTTCGGGTGGATGAAGCAAGATGCGCTCGCGCCGTCAGTTCAAGGTTGATGTTAACCGTCATAAACACATTTCCTGTAAGACACTTTCCAACGCTGCTTTGAGCACTGGTTTCTTAAGAACGGGGGTATAAGGGAACTTCTCACGTGGCACTCCATCGTCGCCGTATCCGGTCGCAAAAACGAATGGCAGGCCAAGCTTTTTCAACTCTTCCGCAATGCCAAAAGAGGTGTCGCCACCAGATAGAGAGATGTCCAAAACGGCAAAATCCGGCTTAGTTCTCCTTAGGGATTGCAATCCATCCTGCTTTGTCAAAGCGGTATCTACTGTCCTAAATCCAACCTCGTTCAAAATGCGTGTGGTATCCATCGAGACCACAAAATTGTCCTCAACCAAAAGGCACTGCATCTCGTCACGAGGTTTCTTCGACGATGCCGTTACCGACGGCGGGCCATCGAATACCGCTTTGCTGGTGTCGAAGCTTGTAACATAGCGTTTTTGACTGAGAATTTCTTCGGGCAGAGCGATTGTTGCCTCAAACCCTGTATCTAGAAACTGCGCCTTGTATTTTCCGCGCAGCTCGTTCGGAATGGCATTGCTAAGTAAGACTGAACCAAACCCCTTGTGAACTGGTCTTGCAGCCTTCGGGCCACCTTTCTCTTTCCAATGCAAATCGAGTCCGCGATTTGATGGCTTTAGAACAATGTCCACCCGCCCGGAAGCTTTCGACAAAGCGCCAAATTTTGCAGCATTCGTCATCAGCTCATGGATAACCAGCGCGAAAATGGGCGCGACATCTGGTCTGACGCCAATATCGTCGCCGCTGACATGTATGCTGGTACTACCGTTGTTGTGGGGGGCCGCTTCAAGCTCCAGTATGTTATAAACGCTGACAGACGAACCTGCCTTTTCGACCGCAAGGCTGTGGGCCGAAGCGACGGCCTCGATTCTGGCATCAAGCGTCTGGATATAGTCATCTATATTCACGGCCGTTGATTGGGATTGGCGCGACAATGACCGTATCATAGACAACATATTGCGAACCCGGTGGTTTAATTCGGCAATCAATAATTGTTGTTGACGCGTTGTCTTTTCGATAAGCGCGTTTCGCTCGGAACTGATGAGAATTGCCCAGATGTCGCTGGCAATCTGATGTTCTTCGATCGTCCAGGGTATGGCTGTCCCGCGCACCGTTGTTTTATAAGCTTCAAACGACGCGCGCGGGTTTAGCTTGAATGTTTCGCCATCGCCCTCGATTTCCTTTTTCGGAACTCCGGCCCACGTAGTAGCATATTCTCGGTCACGTCGAAAAAAAGCAACAAAGCCATTTTCAGGAATTTGCGTGACATGCAGCCCAGCAATTTCGGAACCACATATGGCAGTATAGTTCTCAAGATCCTCACACACCGACGAAGAATGGAAACCTTCTTCGCAATTTCGGCCAAAATGTAAAAAGTTGTCCAAACATTCGGGGGGCGCGCATAATCCGATATTTTGGATATCCCCGTCAGACGCCAGCATCATGCCATCGGCGTTCATTGCAGCGCACAATAGCTTGAGCAGCTCTGCATCAAACATTGATCCTGAGCGACTACTGGCTGCAGTATCTACAAGTTTTTTGCGCAGAAGTTCGGCTTGGTTAAGTCTCTCGAGTCGCTCGTGCTGAAGGATCGTTTCTAATTTGAGCGCAAAAAAGCGAGCGAAATTGCGACAGACCTCACGGATAGATTGGTCTGGATATCGCGCAGCAGAATTATGCAACGAGATCATGCCCCAAAGTTGCCCGGACACCATTATGTTCAGTGTAAAGGTTGCACTCCTGCCCATATTCTTCAGATATTCTAGATGTACACGAGACACGCCTCTGAGATGCGCGAAGGTCATGTTAAGCGGTGTATCATCGTTGCCCGACGCAAGCACACATATGGGTTGCGCATTAACGTCCGCGATGTAGCGAAATAGTGTGCAGCTCATTATATCCCGGGCCTGCTGGGGGATATCCCAAGCCGGGAAATTTAACCCCAGAAAGGATTGTCCTGGTCCTGAAAGGGCTTCAGCTTGAACCTTCCCGTTTCCCTCAGCATCAAATTCGTAAACCATTACTTGTTGATAACCTGTCAAGATTTTTAGAAGCATAACGCTCTTGTCAAACAGGGTTTTCTTGTCTTGGACATTTTGTAGCTGCGAGGTCAGAAGCTCAAGGTGATCCACAGCCTTTCGGTCCAAATTTGATGATTTCCCGACAGCTTCAAACTCGAATATGGTCGCATTTTTTGCAGCTGCTGATGCGATACCAAACCTTTTGCCAACAAGCTTGTAGTTACCCAACGTGCGATTTTCTTGCATCGAACTCTCAGTCAGCAAACCGTTGACCAGATCATGCCTTAGCTCAGCAGGAAACACATCATTGATGTTTTTACCCAACACGGCCGCAATATCCAAACCAACGATACTTGCAAGATTGGAACTAGCATGTGTGACTTGAAGGGTTCTGTTGTCGACGGCGATGATTGCGCCATGCCCTTGGATACACTCAGGAATATGTACCTGTTCGGAAGCACAACGTTTCAAGGCAGCTTCCAAAGCCAAATCAGAAGAAGTCGAGACTATCATGTTCATCCTTTGGCCCAGGTTCCTAAAAATTGACTCCTAAATTCACTTTGGTTGACCTTTGGCTAACCCTCCGGACGCACGTATCGATGCCAAATGCAAATACTCGGATGCGCAGTTTGGGCACTGGGAGAGGCGTATTTGGTAGCTAGGCTATTGCAGCTTTAGTCGTGCAAACGGCAATGGCCCTATGAGCGCCGTTAATTTTTGTCGCACGACCACCGGCTATCTATTTCATACTGCGGCAATGAAATTCTTGTTTCGCACTATTTAGAGCGACCTCTAAATACGAACTCAGCCAAATCAGCTACAACAGCTTTTGGCGCAAGTGCAAAATGCTCCATTAGCGCGATAGAGACGCCAACAAACAGCACTTGGCAGCCACCTATTTGATAATAGCTAGATACTCATCGTTTCGTAGAGATTTCAGACTGGATCTGGAAACTCTGTGACGACGATCGTTGCACCCTGAATCTGACCGTTTTCCACAAAATATGGCGAACAGCTAAGTTTGATGCGGCTATCCTTGGCGCTGAACTCCCGCTCTACGGTCTCACCCATTTGCAAGGCTTCGCCGCAAATAGGCGCGAGGCTGGGATACCCTTCGGGCAGTGCGCACTGGCTGATGTGGGGTGATCCAAGAGGGCGTCTGATGTCAAAAATTTCTATCGCGGGTTTTGTCGCCTGTATGATTTGAAATGCGCTGTCAACCACGATGATTGCGAGCGGTGTGCTTTCTAACACCGAAGTCAGCTCGCCGGTACGGCCAATCAGCTCTGATGCGGTAACCTGGAGTTCTTCGTTGACGGTAATCAGTTCTTCGTTGGTGGATTGCAGTTCTTCGTTCGAGGTTTCCAACTCCTCGTTGGAGGCCTGTAATTCCTCGTTGGTCGATTGCAGTTCTTCGTTAAGCGATTGCAACTCTTCGTTGGAGGTTTCCAACTCCTCAATGGTCTGCTGCAAAGCCTCGCGCGTTGACGCAACCTCGGCTTCCAGATAGCGAATGCGTTCGGCCACTACGCCATCATCAAGATCCTTGATGTCTGCGGCAACAAGCGTGGACTTATCAACCTTTACAGGCGTGAAGACAACCAAGGCCGCGCGTTCATTGATGTCTTTCGCAACGATCGGGTACACGTCCAGCCGGATTTCCTCTTCGTCCTTTTCGGCCAGAAGGTGCCTTACGCCCGCCCGGTATTCGGCGTTTTTCAAGGCGATTGTAATCAGGCTGCGGGCCTCTTCGCGCAAGGGGCTTCGCAAGAGATCCAGATGCATCTTGAGATTAGACTTGAAATCAACCTCAACAAATTGGGAAACATTGCCGTAGACACGCACGATGGAATAGTCGTCCGTCACAAGGACCGAGTTCTTTCCCAGTGATTGCGCGAGGGCCTCGAAAAGCTGCCGTTCGGTCGTTTGTGTCCGGACCGGCTTGTCGGGGGTCTTTGGCCCCCGTTTGGTGTATTGCGGGTTCGGCATGCTGTAGGGAACGCGTGGTGGACTGGCAAGCTTGCGTTTGTGAAATATATGCGAACTTGATCGATCCTGCACAAACAGTTCATCCGAGCCTGCAACGCTTTCTGCAGTTCCAAGAAACAACAATGCCTGCTGGGTCATGGCATAGTGGAAACGCGACATGACCTTTTGCTGCAGGTTATTGCCAAAATAGATCAGAAGATTGCGACAACAGATCAGGTCCACATTCTGGAATGGCGGATCCTGACAGACATTGTGGTCCGAGAAGAGAATTGCATTGCGCAAGCTGTCGATGACGCGAATCCCATCCTTTTGGCGGATGATGTAGTTCTCAGCTAACTCCTTGGGAATGTCGTCAAGAGCGGCAGCGCCATAAACGCCGCCTCGTGCTATTTTCAATGCATTCTTGTCGATGTCTGTTGCAAAAATCTGCACCCGCGATCTGAGATCAACGGTCGGGCCGCCAAAAGCCTCCGACAAGAGCATCGCAATCGAATACACTTCTTCCCCGGTCGCACAGCCAGCGATCCAAACCCGCAGCGGAGCGGTGCCTCTCTCTTCAAGCAGTTTCGGCAGCAATTTTTCAAGCTGCTTGAATTCAGCAGGGTCCCTGAAGAACCGGGTGACCGAAATCAACAGGTCCTTGAATAATTCATCGACCGCCTCGGGGTTGTTACGGCAAAATTGGGTGTATTCCTCCTGGGAGTGGATCCCCAGGGCAAGCATCCGGCGCTCAATACGGCGATTGATCGTGGTTTGTTTGTATTCGCGAAAATCGACCCGTGTCTTGGCCAGCAAAATCTGCAGCAGGCCCGAGATCGGCGTATCTTGGTCGGATTTCGAACGAAAGCTATCGAAATTGCGAAGCGATGTCAGGATTTTGCCTAGGTGAGTTCCTATTTCCACCGGTCTCAGGATCAGATCGACGCAGCCAGTCTGAACGGCAGCGTGGGGCATACCATCATATTTGGCGCTGTCGGTATCCTGTGCGATGGTAATTCCACCAACCTCGCGGATGGCCTGCACACCGTAAGCACCATCGCTGCCCGTCCCAGAAAGGATAATTGCCATGGATTTTTCGCCATGATTATCGGCAAGACTCATGAGAAAGCGGTTCACTGACGGTTTGGGTGATGCGGGTTCAGGGCTTGGATCCTTCAGGCGTAGACACCCATCTTCATAAACGACATCCGTATTGGGGGGCGTTACATAGATCACATTCGGCTCGGGCACGGTCTGATCTTCCACATCTTTTACAATCAAGTCGGCTTGCCGGGCGACAAGCTCCGTCATCAGGCTTTTGTGGTGCGGAGACATGTGTTGTACAACGACGTAAGATACCGGCAAATCCGAAGGCAGAGTGACCACAAGTTCGCGAATTGCCTCAAGCCCACCCGCCGATGAACCAATACCGATGATAGTCAATTCTGGTACTTTATCTTTCATGGAAGTCGATCCCCCTTAGGTTTAGGCGTTAATATAAAAATCAACCCAAGGGAACTCCATTCCAATATTCTGAAATAAAGTTCTCAAAAAATCCTGCTTAGCAAAACGCTCACATACCTGAATCCCAGTGTATTTATGAAAGTGAAAAAATCCTTCTTCGTTCGCCGCCGCGTTTACTTTCTGTAAATAGTTGCTTTCTAATTCTGAACAGAACGTTGCGAATTTTAAATGGGGAAACGTATGCAGTTGGCTGATTGCGCCTATGCCAAAGAACCAGATGTGTCGTCGCGAAAGTTTGTTGTGACACTAAACCTGCCGGATGGTAGCGATGCTCAGGTCCGTTCAAGTGAACTTATCGGCCAGGGCTATCGGAACAGAACATCCTTTGGCGGCGATGCAAGGCTATATGACGTCTTCGTGGAGTCCATTGCAGACGCGATGATGGCTTGCCTAAGTAACATCGGCCATGAAACCGAGGTTATCGCTTTTCAGGATTTGTTGATTGAAACTCCGGGACTGACACTTTCCGGTGCACATATGATGGTCTCCCAAAACGATAATGGCTCACTGCATGTCATTTTTCGGTTTAGCTTTTTTCTGGGTAACCTCAATCGCGCTTTCAAAAAGGATATTGGATTTGCGGATGGTCTGCTTGATGAAAGCAGCAGACTTGCATCACTTGTCATGTCTGATCTTGCTCTGCCCATCATCAATCTTTGTGAAGCAGCAAAGGCAGGGCTGTTGGACGCCGATGCGGCGCTGTCCACTTTTGGGGCACGATTGTCCGAACGCGCGGATGAGATTTCCTTTCAGATCGAGTTGGTCAAACGGTTTGTCAATGAACCCGACGCGGCGTTGATCGCAGCCAGATCACGGACAATGAAATTGGAAACCACCGAAAAACTTCCTCTTTCCAAACAGTATTGAGACAGCGAAAAACCTTCAAGGATACGGTCTGCGATGGCGCATCAGCGCTTGTCAGGCCTGATCTGCCGGAGATTTGCGTGCATGTTTCGTCAACGTGTTGATCGCGTGAAGAAGATCCTCGGTATCTGTCGGCTTGCCTAGGGCAATATCCGCTCCAAGAGACTGCGCGACCTTCAATATGTTTGTCATGCCGAAATTGTGGATCGCCCCGGAAATCGCGATGATCGGCATCGTTCGCGCCCACGGTTCTAAATTTCTGTTTGTCGGACCTCTAAGCCGTGAGATCAGAGAAATCCCCCCATCAGGGACGGATTTTTTATCTTTAAAAACAATCAGGTCTGCGATCAGCAGGTCGAATCTCTCAAGCCGGATCAACTCAAGCGCTTCTGATGCCGATCGGGCAATCGTCGTTTTGTGACCTGCATTTTTCAATGCTTCATCAAGTACCGACGTAAAATCTTCGTCGTCATCCATCAAAAGAATATCAACCACGATTCGGTCCACCCAAGTAATGTGTTTTTGTTTCGGCCTTAGGTTGTGCTCTAACACAGAACAAAAGGTCCGTCAGTTTCGAAAAATCCCGTCGCATCAACAAATTTAATCCTGTTCTTCTTTCTTCACGCGCCGAAGCTCTTCAGCCAGAATCTTGGCCAGTTCTGCGGGCGGGCACGGCTTTTGCACCAAAGGTGCCACGATGCTGCCCATTTCGGTCGTTGTGAAGCCAGTATATCCGGACATGTAGACAATCGGCAGATCCGGACGGTGCACGCGCGCAAGCTTTGCCAGCTCAAAGCCTCCGACACCTCCGGGCATCACAATATCGGTCAGCAGAAGATCAAACTCCAGACCGTCCTCGATGAGTTTGAGCGCTTCTGTCCCGGACCGGGCCGACCGGAACTCGAACCCTAGTTCTATCAGCAGTTCTTCCATCATGATAAGCAAACTCGCCTCGTCTTCGGCGATAAGAATACGCTCGCCATTGCCGTGCTGGATCGGCAGGCGCGCCATAGGTTTTTCGCGCTCATTCTCGATCGTGCCCCGCGGCAGGATCATCCGGATCGTCGTGCCAAACCCAAGTTCGGAATAGATTCGTAATTCGCCATCCGAATGCTGGATGAAGGCGTAAACCATCGACAATCCCAGACCGGTCCCCGAGTTGGTATCCTTGGTCGTGAAGAACGGATCGATCGCGCGTTTTTTGACTTCATCCGACATGCCCGGCCCGTCATCGGTTACGGAAATCTCAACGTAACGGTAGGCGTGCATATCGCTTCTGGCGACGTCTTCGGCATGTTCTTCCTGCATTCCCTGCGCGATATAAGTGTGCAGATCCTTGCGGCGCAAAAGCAGGTCGGCATCCACTTCGTTGACCGGACGCGCCTTGATCACGATCTGACTGCCCTTGCCGCTACGCATGATCGCGTCCCGACTGTTCAAAGTCAGGTTCAGCAATGCGTTTTCAAGCTGTCCGTGGTCGCAATGTACAAGCAGGTTTGGATCGGTATCGACGAATTTCAGTTCAACGGTCTCTTCGATTGCCGTCCGTGCAAGCCCGGAAAAATCGGTGAAAACCTTATCCACGGTGCGCGACTGCATCAGCCCGGGTTGACGCTTTGCAAACGCCAGAAGGCGTCCGGTCAGCTCACGGCCGCGTTCCACGGCGCCGATTGCCGTCGTAAGCACCCGGTCGGAACGGTCCGAAATATTATCAGTGCGCGTCAACTGCATCGCATAGAGGATCGTCGCAAGAAGGTTGTTGAAATCATGCGCAATCCCTCCGGTAAGCTGTCCAAGCGCGTCCAGCCTGCTTTTGCGCTCCGCCTGCTGCCGGTTCTTTTCCAGCTGTGAAACATCATCCAGCGCGACAACGCATCTCAGATCGGTTGACGGATCATCGACCTTGGCGCTGGAGACACGCACATACCGGTTTTGATCATCGCCTTCGCGCGTCATCAGCTGCGTTTCGTTGATCAATGTCTGACCCGCAAGCGACCGGTTGATCGGATCGGATGAGGCATCAAGCGGATGCAAATCGATAATATCGAGGAACTTGATTGCGTGCGGCCATTCAAAAGGCGGCTCATCTGATTTCCCACCCAACATGTGGCGCGCCGCCGGGTTAATGACAGCAACACGCCCATCGCGATCAAGGCCAATAATTCCGTTTGCCGTGGTGTCCAAGACCGCCCTTAGCTGCTCACTCGTTGACCTGAGGTCTTGATTGACATCCAGAAGCTCGCGACGGGTCGAATTCAACGCGGTAGTAATCGAATCCAACTCGTCCTGCGCGTGGCTCGGACGACGTTCCAACGAAAGCTCCGATGCGCGGTCCAACCAATTCGGTTCGGACACGAAGGATGAAATTTTCCGCAAATGACGGCTGACCAAGTGATGGAAGAGCGCCAGGATAGCGATTGATGCCAGGCCGGTCTTCACGATGTTGGACAGGAACACCACCAGTACCTGCGCGTAGAGATCCGACCAGATATGTGCACGGCTTAACCCAAGTTCTAGGGTGCCGACCGTAATGCTTCCTTTCAAGGGGTCGGTATGCATCAGGCTGAGCGTGTCGATTTGCAGGTTCTCGTCAGGATCGTCCGGGCCGCGTTCCCAAACACGCGCCCTATCGTTGGACAATTTCAAATAGGCGATATCCGCTTGCGCATGAATGCCATCAAGGATTTTGTCGACCTGCGCATCGTCAAAAGACCAAAGCGCTATGCTGAGGCTCTGGCCGAAGCCGCGTTCGATTTCATCTGTGATTTCATGTAGCAACCCGTCCTGTCTCTGAAAGGCAACATAGAGCTGTACTGTCGTGGCAACGGCAGACAGGACCGTGCTGCACACAAGCACACCGATCAGCAACTTATAGGCGAGCCCACCATTTAATTTCTTTGCCATCAACATCGCCTAATTCGCGTTGTGTTTTTTCAGCAATTCGGCGAAAGACCCATCCGCCTGCATCTCTTCGAGGGCCCGGTTGAATTCTGCGACGATTGTCGCGTGGTCAGATCGAAACGTGGACACCGCCATGTGGATGCTCTGCGTGGCAAGCGCTGGCTCCAGCAATTCTATCTGATCACCAAGGCTTGGATCATCACGCAGAATCGAATGCCTCAGAACATCCGTGCTGTCCAAAGTCAGATCAACATGGCTGGCGGCGACCATCCGGATACCTTGCAATGTTGTTGTAACCTCGACTTTTTCGAGAAAATCGGCTTCGTCGAACTCAGGCGAGTAAAGAAACCCGGCCCCAACTGCAATGCTGTAAGGTCGCAAGGAATTCAGATCGCCAAAAACGATATCTCTTCCTTTTCTCTGAATAAATTTAATTTCTGTCGTGTAGAAAGGTTCCGAGTATTGCAAGATATTCTGCATCTCAATGCTTGGAAACAAGCTTGTTATGACATCGTATTCCCCGGTTTGCGCACCACTGACAATGCGCGGCCAGGGCAATATTGCCGATTTCACATCATATCCCGCACGTTCCAGAACTGCGCGCGAGATATCCATGGATATTCCATTCCCTGGCAGTTCGCTCCCGGAAAATGGCGGCCATTCATCTGCGACCAGAGTAATCGGTTCCGAAGCGACTGAAGCATTGCCAAGGAATACGAAACAAGCAGCGAATTTGAGAAACCAGTTGGTATTGAATGACACCAGAACATCACTTGTTTTCTAAGCAAATCCAATCCGAAGATCAGCGAGATTTAGCGGACAAGAAATTCAATCTCGAGTGTAATTTTCTGTTCCGCGGTTTCCACTATAGCGAGAAATGTACTGATAGCCAACGAGCTGCAGCAGTCGCCAAATTTTCGAATGCGATACGGACCAAGAGACTGCTCGACGATGAACGATTGACCGCGCTAGAACTGTTTGTACATCATCAATTCGGGCGGTTTTCCCAATCCGTTAGCAATCAGAAAACGCAAGCATCTAGCCGCCGCTGGAGCGTCCCATGGGCACCATCTTCGATTTCGTAATCCATCGCACCCATCCGACAAGAACAAAATTTGTCTGTCCGTTTGAGCCATTAACGAATACCCACGTCCAGCATAGCCATTAGATCATGGTGCCGCGGCTCTTGTTTCACTATTTGCAGCTGATGACGTTGCGAGTCCCTCGCTTTGGAAGAGCTGTGTCACGGCAATTCGCTTCTTCTTCAAATTCTGATCTCGATCGGTGGTGAAAGACCGGTCTGAACTAAGCTGGGCTTTGGATATGTCCAATTTAGACGACATTGGAGCCTGAAAAATCCACGCACCATTCTGAGGCACGATTTCAATCAAGCCGGAGTTTCCCAATAAGGCCTGGATTTTCAGATGGCCGAATATAGGAAAATACTGCCGAAAACGATGATTGTTATTCCGGAAAATTTCTGGATTAGCGCCGACGTAGAAATGTCTTCCTGAAAATAAGATGGCCAAAGATGCATCAGCAGCAAGGATAGCAGAAAAATAAACATTGGCTCGTAGGCGTTTAGAGACTGGACCAAGGCAACAGGCCCTATGACCACGGCCGCAAGAATGATCAGATCACCGGCCGTATCAAATACCTCGTTTAGGGCGTTCACGCCGATGATCTGAAGCCGCCGCTTGCTGAACAAGGTCAGGAACTGTCGCCTGTAGGTTGGAACAAACCTATAAAGTGACGCGCCGAAGCTCATGTATCCAACACCCAGCCAGAAGGCTGCTGTCCAGTAATTTGCGTCCACAGCGGCGGATTTGAAAACAACCTGAGAGAGTGCAACGCAAGAGGAAGATCCCAGCATCAGAACCATGGATGTTACATCCAAGCCCAGACGCCCGCTGTCTATTTTGCACATCAGGACGATCGCTCCTGACATGATAACCAAGGCTGCCAGAACCTGAGGGCCGGTCAGATACTCTCCCAGAATGGCTGCGCCAAAGACAAGACCAAAGATCGGCACGGTCTGGAAAAGCGGTACGACGTTAGAAACATCCGCCCGGATCATGGCGTGCAGGTACATTAATATCCACAACCCATTGATAACGCCTGCCGAAATCCCCACCGCTCCAACAGTCAGACTGAAATCAATAGCGGAATATCTCAGCGCAACGACGAGCAGAACAACGGTGACTGCGAATAGAGCAGAGAAAATGATAAGGGCCCCAGGTCCGCCTTGGTCTTTGCTGTTGAAGTATCTTTCCAAAAGATACTTATCAAACATCGTCCCAAAGACCGAAAACAATACGCCCCCTAAGCCCAAGATAACCCATAGCGGCAACATACCAAATCTCGTGATTGCAAATTAAAATAATACGAAACTGCTTCAAACAATAATGCCGGATCATACCGTAAAATCGCATCAGAGCCAAACCGACAGTGTCGCTTTAAAAAAGCCAAAGGATTTATTGGTGGTTTTTATGTTGCTCGACGAGCGCTTCACCATGACGTGCTTGACTCAGTAATTTGCATCATAGAATGGACTTCTATGCGCCCAACTACGTTATGCCGCATCAACATGCAAAGTCTGCCTTGAGGGAACCGGTTGGCTAAAATCCGTTGGCAGCCACTGTGTGCCAACCGCGTTCGAAATTGCTTTCGTAAGTGATGACAATTTCGATTACTGCACGCATCCCAGTTTTTGGCTCATGATGCCAGTGCATTCGTAAGCGTCTGTAGCCGGTCAGCACATATGCAAGAGATCACCCGGAAATCTGGCAAGTAGAAAGCTGCGGCCGAGAAGGTCTGTCAGGCCGGTATTTTTCAGTTGTCAGGAAGTTGCAATCGTTCAGTGTACCTATTCGGTCGCGCGTTCAGCCTCGATCTTGCGCCATTTGGCAACATTCTGGTTATGCTCTTCCAACGTCTTGGCAAAGGCGTGCCCGCCAGTGCCGTCTGCCACAAAGAAGATAAAATCCGTCTCTTCAGGATTTACGGCTGCCTCAAGGCTGGCGCGACCCGGGTTCGCAATAGGCGTGGGTGGCAAACCGTCGATCACATAGGTGTTCCAGTCGGTCCTCTTGCGCAACTCGCTCTGGCGCAGACCCCGGCCCAGCACGCGCTTCCCTTCGGTGATCCCATAGATCACTGTCGGGTCAGTCTGCAGTTTCATGCCCTGTTCCAATCGGTTGGTAAAGACGCTGGCCACCTGCCCTCGCTCTTCCGACACACCGGTTTCCTTTTCGATGATCGACGCCAGGATCAGCGCCTCATACGGGTCTTTCAGCGGGATGCCTTCGGCGCGATTTTCCCAGGCCGCTGCAAGAAGCAGGTCTTGTGCCGTACGCATCCGCTCGACAACACTGGCTACTGTATCTCCAGCACTGATCTCGTAACTGTCTGGGGCCAGGCTGCCCTCGGGCGGCATCTCGGCCACCTCACCCTCCAACACGTCGATCTGGCCCAATGCGTTGATGATCTGCCAACTGGTCACACCTTCGGCGATGGCGATGCGGTAGCGGGTGTCGTTCTCACCGCGAACCTTTGAATAAATCTCGGGCCGCTCGCCTTCAACCAGATCAAATTCCGCCTGCTCAACATATTCATCCGTGCTTGGATCAAGTTCGCGCACGCGCGCGTCAGACCGGGTTACACCAATACGGTATACGACTTCGGTGCCACAGGAACTGGCACCACCGCGGGTCACAATTTCGACAATCTCCTGCATACTGGCAGCTTCAGGTACCAGCCAACTTCCTGCTTTCAACTGGCTATTTTTACCAGAATACTCCGCCCCTACGCGATAGATTGAACCGTTGGTGATCGCGCCGAGTTCTTCAAGCTGCTTAGACACGCCGCGCATGTTCGAGCCGGGCTTGACCCGCAGGCAAATACGATCCTCAAGCGGACCCTGGGAGGTATATTCATTCTGCCCCCACAGAATGACCCCGCCCAGAAGAAAGGCCAGAACGACAAGAAAGGTTAGCGCATTCGAGGCGATATGCCGCCACATCAGCGCACTTTCCCAAAACAGACCGACGCGTTGGTCCCACCAAAGCCAAAGCTGTTCGACAGCGCAACATTGATCTCACGCTCGCGCTTGGCTTTGGGGGCCAGGTCAAGCGGCGTTTCGACAGCCGGATTGTCGAGGTTGATGGTCGGCGGCGCCACCTGGTCGCGGATCGCTAGGATCGAGAAGATCGCCTCAATCGCGCCCGCCGCGCCCAGCAGGTGCCCGGTGGCGGATTTGGTGGAACTCATCGTGGCATTGCCCGCCGCATCGCCCAGCAGACGTTCAACAGCTTTGAGCTCGATTGTGTCGGCCATGGTGCTGGTACCGTGAGCGTTGATGTAATCCACCTCCGCCGGTGTGACACCGGCATGGTTCAGCGCCGAGACCATGGCACGGTAGCCGCCATCGCCATCTTCGGACGGCGCCGTGATGTGATAGGCGTCACCGGAAAGGCCATAGCCCAGAACTTCGGCATAGATCTTGGCGCCCCGCGCCTTGGCGTGCTCATAATCTTCCAGCACGACGATGCCCGCGCCTTCGCCCATGACAAATCCGTCGCGGTCTTCATCGTAGGGGCGGCTGGCGGCCTTGGGGTCGTCGGCGCGCTTGGTGCTGAGCGCCTTGCAGGCATTGAACCCGGCAATCCCGATTTCGCAGATAGCGGCCTCGGCACCGCCGGCAATCATCACATCGGCGTCGCCGAACATGATCAACCGCGCGGCATCGCCAATCGCGTGCGCACCGGTTGAACAAGCGGTCACCACAGAATGGTTCGGCCCTTTGAATCCATAACGAATGCCGACCTGGCCACTGATCAAGTTGATCAGCGCGCCGGGGATAAAGAACGGCGACACACGACGCACACCCTTGTCGCGGATGATCAGCGTGGTTTCCTCGATCGAGCGCAATCCGCCAATGCCGGATCCGATCATCACGCCAGTGCGCTGGCGGCTCTCTTCATCCTCTGGTGTCCAGCCCGCATCCTCGACCGCCTGCTGTGCCGCGGCGATACCGTAGCAGATAAAATCATCAACCTTGCGGCGCTCTTTCGGCTCCATGTAGGTGTCGGTGTTAAAGGTGCCGCCGCTACCATCGCCCAAGGGTACTTCGCAGGCGTAACTTGTCGCCACATTCGAGGCGTCAAACCGGGTGATCGGGCCCGCGCCGGATTGACCGTCCAACAGACGTTTCCAGCTCTCCTCAACCCCATCTGCCAGGGGAGTAACCAGCCCAAGACCGGTGACAACGACACGCCGCATGATGCTGCCCTTTCTCGTATTTCAATGGCTGCTCATACCCTGCCTTGCCCCCGGGGGGCAAGACCATGGCGCAGGAACGACCGGAATGGAATTGCCGATCCGGTCGCCCCGAGGCTTTTTAGACTTATTGGAATTCTGCAGTCGGTTCAGGCTGCGGTTGCGCCACGGACAACGCCTGAGCCAGATCGACATCTTTCGCCAACAGCGCCCGGCCAATCAACGTGCCCGAGATGTTGGCAACATATCTCAAGCGCGACACATCATCGGCACTGCGTACCGTACCGCGCGCAATTACCGGATGGCGGGTTTTTGCCGCCAGGCCCGAAATTACACCCAGATGCGCTTCCTGGTCGTCGATATCCGAGTCGATATCTGTCACGATGACACCCGCAAGCGGTGTGGTTTCGAAAGCATCAAGGAAAGTTTCGGGGCTGAACGCACTTGGTGAACGCCAGCCATCGGTCATCATCTCGCCCTGGAAAATATCTATCGCCAGGACAATCTGGTCCGGGTGGCGCTTTGCCAGTTCCTTGACCAGGTCAGGATCATGCGTCGCCATTGTGCCGATCACGATGCGCCCGGCGCCCCGGTCGATCCAATGTTCGACCCGCTCGCGCGACCGGAATCCCCCACCAAGCTGCACCGGGATACGCGCAGCGCGAATAATCTCTTCCAGCAACGCATCGTTACTACCATCACCTCGCAGGGCATTCATGTCGGTGACATGCATCCATTCCGCTCCTGCGGCCGCGAATTGCTGCGCGGTTTCTATGGGATCGACATGCCAGATAACGGGCTCTTCCAACCGTCCCCGTGTCAGGGACACACATTTACCGTTCAGAATTTCCAAAGTCGGATAGATGATCATTGTGCTGATCCTCAGAATCAATCTCCCTGACGTTGTGTCAGGTCGAAACAGCTATGCATTCTAAACCCGAATCCCGATATCACCAAATCGGCATGATGGAGTCTATTCGCGGCCTTATCGCCTTTGTGCGACGGTCAGGTAAACGGTCGAATAACGCACGTGATGTTTGAAGCGCCCCCGAAAACCTACCCTCAGATAGGGTAGAGTTCCTCTTATTCTAGCACCTAAAAGCTAAGATTTGCGCGGTTGTACCGACACCTTGTCAGTCCGAAAAGCTCAGCCTTATCTTTACCAAGATTTGATTGGGGGTGCTAAGTCGTGTGCCAAAATTACGGCAACCCCGGCGAACTCCGTTGTTAGTTTGGTATTGCCGTCGGGCAAGAGCTCCGGGGGTTTGGGCGCAAACCTCCAACGGTTCGATGCATGCCGAAAAAAATTCATTGCCTGACAAATTTCCCGATTACCTGAGGGTAGGTAAAGCGTCACCAGACAAACACTATCATTCCAAAGCAAAAGGCCCCGCCAATTGGCAGGGCCTTCATAAGGCGGAATAAGCTGCTTAGCTTATGATGCGTCCGAGATGAATTTGACCGCGTCGCCGAAGGTCTGAATATTTTCGGCCGCGTCATCGGGAATCTCGATGCCGAATTCTTCTTCAAAGGCCATGACCAGTTCGACCGTGTCCAGGCTGTCTGCGCCCAGATCGTCGATGAAGGAGGCGTTCTCGGTCACCTTGTCTTCTTCAACACCAAGGTGTTCAACAACGATCTTTTTTACGCGGTCTGCGGTATCGCTCATGTCATAATCCTCATAGTCTGTTGGGCATTGTGGCCCGTTATAGCTCCCGCTCAGGTCGGGTAGCGGCTTTCTCATATGCCCCCTCGGGCGGCTCTTGTCACCCTCTAACGGGCTGCCAGTGGACATGTCGCATCATGCCTTTGGCCAATCTGCGCCGCCTATAGCACATGGCGCGCCTTTGGCAAACGTTTTCCCAAATTGGTCAATCATGCAGAAATTGCAAGGGGGGCACAGATTGCGACACTACCAAAGGCCTTACTTAAGTTTTTGTAATCTGGCACAAAACTCCGCTTATATTTGGTGGAAAACAACTGTCTTACGCCCACATTCACGGCTGTTTTGCCACAAAATCACGTCATCGATGCGGCTTAACGCTCACACAAGCGCAACGTTGATTCCCATGCCCGACCAAGCCCGCCTGTCTCAGAGCATCGCCATCCCGCCATTCACATGCAATGTCGTTCCTGTCACATAGCCTGCTTCCGGACTGGCAAGGTAGAGAACTGCCGCGGCAATCTCTTCGGCGGAACCCATACGCGCCGCCGGAATCTGGGCGTTGATCTTGCCTTTCTGTTCGTCATTCAACTTGTCGGTCATGGCCGTGGCAATGAAGCCCGGGGCGACCGCATTGGCAGTGATCCCCCGGCTGGCCACCTCGGCGGCGATGGATTTGGTCATTCCAACCATACCCGCCTTTGAGGCTGCATAATTCACCTGACCGGGATTGCCAGTGGCACCTACGATTGAGCTGATATTGATGATCCGGCCCCAACGAGCCTTCATCATTGGACGCATCACGCCCCGACACAGCCGCATTGTCGCGGTCAGGTTCACGTCAATCACACTTTGCCATTCATCATCCGACATGCGCATGAAAATCTGATCGCGCGTAATACCGGCATTGTTGACCAAAATATCAACGGCGCCCATGGCCTCGGCGGCCTGTTTCGGCAGCGCATCGACAGCATCGGCGTCACCCAGGTTGCAGGGCAGCACATGCGTACGTGCACCCAATTCCCCGGCCAGCGCCTCCAGCGGCTCGATACGCGTTCCGCTCAATCCAACAGTTGCACCCGCGCCATGCAGCGCGCGGGCAATAGCCCCCCCGATTCCCCCCGAGGCACCGGTGACCAGTGCGCATTTTCCCGTCAGATCAAACATTGACGTCCTCCTTCTTCAAATTCCTGTCCCTATCGCATTTTTTGTCTGCATGCCGCGCTGTGGCGGCCTAACCGTTTTGCATCGCTTCTGCGGCAGCCTTTACGTCATCAGTCGTGCCAATGGCGCGGCAGGCAATCTCCCGGTCGATGCGGCGCACCATACCCGACAGGGCTTTCCCCGCACCGATTTCCCAGATCTCGTTGACACCCTGCGCCGCCATGAACATCACAGATTCCCGCCAACGGACCGATCCCGTCACCTGTTGGACCAGCAAGGACCGGATCATCTCCGGATCGGTGACATTCTCGGCCACGACATTGGCCACAACCGGTACGGCAGGCCCTTCTATCTCAATTTGGCTTAACGCCTCGGCCATCACCTCGGCGGCCGGCTCCATCAGAGCACAGTGAAATGGTGCACTGACTGGCAACAGCATCGCCCGCTTGGCACCGCGCTCCTTGGCCAGATCAACCGCGCGTTCCACCGCGCCCTTGTGGCCCGAGACGACAACCTGCCCCGGATCATTGTCATTCGCAGCCTGACATACCTCATCCAGCGCAGCATCCTTAGCCACCTCTCGCGCGGCTTCGAAATCAAGACCGAGCAAGGCCGCCATTGCACCCACGCCCACCGGTACCGCCTTTTGCATCGCCTCACCCCGCGTCCGCAGCAAACGGGCCGTATCGGCAATGCTCAGCGCACCCGCTGCCGCCAGCGCCGAATATTCGCCCAGCGAATGACCCGCCACACATGCAGCCGCGCCGATGCTGACACCTTCCGCCTCCAGTGCGCGCATCGCCGCCAAAGAGGTTGCCATCAGGGCCGGTTGCGCGTTTTGGGTCAGGGTAAGCGTGTCCTGATCCCCTTCCCAAATGAGTGTCGACAGCTTTTCGCCCAATGCCTCATCGACCTCGTCGAAAACGGCCTTGGCGGCCGGGTAGCCCTCTGCCAAATCCTTGCCCATTCCGATGGTCTGTGCACCCTGCCCCGGAAATACGAATGCTCGGCTCATCTGTCTCTTGCCTCCTATTAACCTTTTCTTCCGATACCGCGCCTGCCCGTCAGTGGCAACGCCCAAGCCTAGGCTCGCTCTCCTGTCTGGCGCATCTTTGCACGGCACATGTGCGTGACTTGCGATTGCTCCCGCCCGCGGATCAGCTAAAACTCTAGCACATCGCAAACAGGAAACGCCCGCATGTCACTCAGCAACTCGCACACCACCTATGGCGCCGTGACCAAGACTTTTCACTGGTTGACCGCGTTGCTGATCCTTTCCGCAATCCCTCTTGGGATCATCGCCAGCAATCTTGCCCATACGCTACAAGACCCCAATGCCATTCCAGACGAGGCAACGCTAAAACTGACCACCACGCTGTTTTCGCTACATAAAACAATTGGTGTAGGCGTCTTCGTCATTGCCATTGCCCGCATTCTCTGGGCGCTCAACCAGCCCAAACCTGGGCTGCTGAACGGTGACAATGCAACCGAGGCATGGCTGGCCGAAACGGTTCACTGGCTGCTATACGGTTCGTTGGTGGCGGTGCCTTTGACCGGTTGGATTCACCACGCGGCCACGACCGGATTTGCACCAATCTGGTGGCCCTTTGGCCAGTCGCTGCCCTTTGTCCCCAAAGACACACATTTGGCGGATTTCACCGGCACGTTGCATTACATCCTGCAATGGGTACTGGTTGCGGCGATCAGTCTGCACATCGTGGGCGCGTTGAAACATCATGTCATGGACGGCGACGCCACCCTGCGCCGCATGCTGCCGGGACAGACACCGGCGGAGCCGACCGCGCAGCAACCAAACCACGCATTGCCCTTTGTCACCGCGCTGGCAATCTGGGCCTGCGCCCTTGGCGGGGCCGCAACACTGGGTTGGTTCTCCCATTCCCACAGCGCTGTCGAAGATAGCGCCACAGCGCCCGCGCTGACACAGGTGGAAAGCGATTGGCAGGTGCAGCAGGGGGTGCTGAGCATCAGCGTGCGCCAGCTTGGGTCGGATGTGACCGGCAGCTTTGCCGATTGGACAGCCGATATCAGCTATGACGAGACGCCAGATGACCTTGGCCAACATGGTCAGGTCGAGGTCACGATTGCAACAACGTCGCTGACCCTCGGTTCGGTCACCGATCAGGCAAAAGGCGCGGGATATCTCGATACCGGCAGTCATGCCACGGCTGTGTTTGCTGCCGATCTGATGGTGCGTGATGATGGCCATGTTGCAGTCGGCACACTCACAATCCGAGATCAGGCTGTACCCGTAGAGATGCCATTTGACCTGAATATAGATGGCGACACTGCGACCGCCACCGGCAGCCTCAGTGTAGACAGACGGGAATTCGGGATCGGCACCGACGTAAAGGATGAAGGCTCGCTTGGCTTTACGGTTGAGATCAGTTTTGAGCTGACGGCAACCCGGCAATAGGCCGGGTCGGACTGGCACGAAAAGGCGCATCGCTCGCGCCAAGCTCATCAATGATGTTCAATCCCCCGGAACACCATCACTTGATTAGCGGCCCCTGCCCGGACCCTAATACCATGTCCTGATGTTGTGAAACCCGGGATCGGCCCGGAGGGTTCACAAACAGCCGCAATATTTTAGGCAGCGCGATTTTCATCAAATGGGGGTTTCGCCCTCCTTGCAGCTTTGTTCTCTGGACCACCGAACCGCACCACATACGCCAAATAATGCCACATTACCCGATCATCGCTTGGCAAAACCCGCCCAAGACCTTAGATGCTCGCTCATGGCAAAGAACAAGTTTCATGATGGCCCAGGACCGTCGCAGCGTCAGTTGCGGGTGGGTGAGTTGATCCGCCGGACGTTGTCCGAGGTGCTGATGCGTGGCGATATCCACGATCCTGATCTGAATCGGCTTTCGGTGACGGTGGGCGAGGTTCGTACCTCGCCCGATCTGAAGGTTGCCACCGCCTATGTTCTTCCACTGGGCGGCAAAGGCCAAGACGAGTTAATCAGCTTGCTGGCCCGCAACAAGCACGAGTTACGGCGGATCATCGGCAAAAAACTGGAGCTGAAATACGCGCCTGACCTGCGGTTTCGGCTGGACCAGACTTTTGACCAGATGGATGAAACACGGCGGCTGTTCTCTCAGGACGACGTGCGCCGGGATCTGGATGAGTGATGCGACCTTATTGGTTCATCGCACTGATCGCATGGGCCGCACCGGGCTGGGCGGTTGAATGCCGCGACCTGAGCTTCAAGGATAACACCTATACGGTTTGCGAAGTGGACGCCGCGGCAGAAGATCTGCGTCTCTTTCTGAACCACCCCGAAACCGGCAAGCCGTTGGGAAACTTTACCAGCATAGAAAAACTGGTTGAGGATGAGGGTAAACTGGCCTTTGCGATGAATGCGGGCATGTACCACACTGATCGACGTCCCGTGGGACATTATGCCGAAGGGGGTGAAGCGCTTGCACCAGTGATCACGCGCGAGGGGCCTGGCAATTTCGGATTGTTGCCAAACGGGGTTTTCTGCATTCGCGACGGACGCGCCGATGTCTATGAAACCAATCGCTTTGTTGAGGAAGAACCTGCCTGCACATATGCCAGCCAGTCTGGACCGATGCTGGTGATCGACGGTGCCCTGCACCCGCGTTTTCTGCCCGACAGCGACAGCAGATATATCCGCAACGGTGTCGGCACCAGCGCCGATGGCGCGCGCGCCGTGTTTGTCATCTCGGCCCGACCCGTTACATTTCACCAGTTTGGCAGCTTTTTCCGGGACGGGCTGAAACTGCCACAAGCGCTTTATTTCGATGGCAATATTTCGCGCCTTTATGCACCGGGGCTGAACCGGTTCGATGGCGGCTTCCCGATGGGACCTATGGTGGGCGTCGTGGCAGACGCGCCCGAATGATTGACGCCCGAGCCCCGGCAAGGTAACGCGCACTCCTATCGGAAATGACGGGTGAATGATGGCACGCAAACGCAAGGGTCGCGACGTTTCAGGCTGGCTGGTGGTGGACAAGCCTGCGGGTATGACCTCAACCTCGGTGGTGAACAAGGTGCGTTGGGCATTGCAGGCCAAGAAGGCCGGGCATGCGGGCACACTGGATCCCGAGGCGACAGGCGTGCTGGCTGTGGCCCTGGGCGAGGCCACCAAGACCGTCCCCTATATCACCGATGCGTTGAAGGCCTACTCCTTCTGCGTGCGGCTGGGCCAGGCAACCAATACCGACGATGCCGAGGGCGAGGTGATCGCTGAAAGCGACGCGCGACCCGACGATGCCGCAATCAAGGCGGCGTTGGGTGCTTTCGTAGGTGACATCCAGCAGGTACCGCCCAAGTTTTCGGCCGTAAAAATCGACGGGCAGCGCGCGTATAAACTGGCCCGCGAAGGTGAGGATGTTGAAATTGCAGCCCGGCCACTATGGGTCGAAGAGTTGGTGCTGACCGATCGGCCTGATGCGGACCATGTGACGTTTGAAATGACATGCGGCAAGGGCGGTTATGTGCGCGCCATTGCCCGTGATCTGGGGGCCGCTTTGGGCTGTTACGGCCACGTGGTTTGGCTCAGGCGACTTTGGTCGGGGCCTTTCGACGCCGACGACGGGATCAGCATCGACGAGATTGACAGGTTGGCACAATGCCCCGAACTGGACGCACATCTGCGCCCGCTGGAAGAGGGGCTTGCCGATCTGCCCATGCTACCCTGCACACCTGAAAGCGCCGCGAAACTGCGCAATGGCAACCCCGGAATGGTGATCGCCCGTGACGTGGAATATGGCGATGAGTGCTGGGCCGCACTGGACGGGCACGCCGTGGCCGTGGGCCGCTACAAGGCAGGCGAACTACACCCCAGCCGGGTGTTCAACCTGTAAGACCGTCAATTAAATCCCCACCGGAGTTTTTGATAGGCCCGCGCATCATACTTGGATTGATCGTGCGGATGATTACTGTCATTGCGTGGGAAAACGCGAACGGGTGAAGGGGAAAGAAGTGGCACATCAACCGAACGTTTCAGCCCAGGAGCATGATCCCGGCGGGAAGGTCCGGTTGCGGCTTCCCGATGGCGTGATCGGCGGGGCGACATTTTCACCCTGTGGCCGCTACCGGCAGGCCCTGACACGGGACTGGACACCGCAAGGCACCGCGCCCCGTGCCATCGTGTTCATCGGCATGAATCCGTCGGTCGCGGCTGCGGATATCTCTGACCCGACCTGCCACCGCGAGCTGATGTTCGCCCGCGACTGGGGCTATACCCGCTACCTGAAGGGCAACATGCTGGATTGGCGCGCAACCTCGCCCAAGGACATTCCGGTTGATCCTGCGATGGCGTGCAGCCCCGATAACATCCCCGCGTTGATCGACATGGCAAATGAGGCCGAGACCCTGGTGATGGCCTATGGAAGGCTGCACAAACGGTTCAATGGCATCGTTGCCGAAGTGCTGGCCGCAATGCAGGCAACGGGAAAGCCGCTGATGTGCCTCGGCCTCAATCAGGATGGTTCGGCAAAGCACCCACTTTACCTACGCAAGGACAGCAAGCTCCGCGAGTTTCCAATGCCGCTGTTGTCATGACGCCTCAAATTGTTGTGGCGGGCAAATCTGATGCGCTCCCGATACCAGCAAACCCTAGTTAGTAAATCGCACCAATCCCTGACCACTATTCCTGCTAGGCCAGATCGGGCATATGCGCCGTGCCCCAGTCATGAAGCGCATTCATCACCGGTGCCAATGCCTTCCCCTTTTCGCTCAAACGATATTCCCACCGCGGTGGATTGTTTGAATATTGATGCCGAACCAGAATATCCGCGCCCTCCAGCCGTTTCAGTCGGCTCGACAGGGTATTAGGAGAAACATCCAGCAGATCCTGTAAATCCTGGAACCGCCGCGGTCCTTCCAGAAAGAACTCGCGCAGGATCAGAAGCGACCATTGATCCCCCATCACATTCGTCGCCCGCATGATCGGACAGTTCTCGCGGTTCGGTTTTTCCATAAGCGCAATATAGGCGCCAAATTCAAAATGTGAATTGACTATAATATCTATAGTAACTACTTAAAACGTATTCATAGGAGATTCCCATGCTTGATGCTTTTTTTCTTGGCTACATCCACTTCTTCGCCGTGCTGCTGCCGGTGCTGGCTCTCAGCCTCGTTGCCATCGGCGCCACCAAGGCCGGACTGACCACCCCGCAATTGCGCCTTGCGATCCTGATCCCTGCCGCCCTGCTGGGTGCCTGGTATGCTGTTGCCATGCGGCTCTCGCAAATCGGCGCCTTCAATGTCCCGGCAACGCTGGGCGACCCGCCGGTGGTGCTGATGTTCCTTTTTGGCGGCGCTTTCGGCCTATGGGCGCTGGCACGGCTCACCAAAATCGGTCGCGCGATCAGCGATCAGATCGACATCGGCCTGCTGGCCGCCTACCAGATTCCGCGTGTGATGGGCGGGCTATTCCTGATCGGCTGGGCCGCGGGTGTGATCCCGTGGCAATTCGCCCTGCCCGCCGGGCTGGGGGACATCTGGGCTGGTATCGCGGGCTATCAGGCCTGGTCTGCGGTAAGACGGGGAGCACCGGACGCCAGGCGCAAACTTGTACAAGCCAATGTCATCGGCATGATCGATTTCCTGGTGGCCGTACTGACTGGCATCATGACCTCAGAAGGTTTTCTGCACATCTGGGCCCATGACACACCCAACATCATCAACCTGCACCCGCTGGCCATGTTCCCCGGTTTCTTCGTCCCTATCTTTCTGGCCTTTCACCTGGTCTCGATCAGCAGACTGCACCGATCCTCCAAAAACTTCGTGACAGCCTGATGAGGTACAGGCCAGAGCGGACCCTCTGGCCTGTCACCACCCTGCAACAAAAAAACGCGCGCATCACCAGAATGATACGCGCGTTTCATTTGTCTTTTTGCGCGCTGTGCGCGGCTCAGATCAGAGCCAGAAGTCGCCGGCGTCCAGATGATTGAGCTGAACATTATGCAAGGTGATCGAACTGTCATCGTCCGTCGTGATCACCACGTGTTTGTTCACCTGTTTGGCCGCTTTGGAAACGTCACCAAAGCTATCGAAACCATCAACATTGCGCAGGTCGATTTTCTCAAATGCTGTGTTGGCATTGAAATCCATCACCTTGTCGTGGCCGTGGTTGTTGGCAAAGACAAAACGGTCTGAGTGCTTTTCACCTCTCAGGATGTCATTACCGGCCCCGCCAATCAGGATATCCTCTTGACTGCCACCCCTGAGCAGATCGTTTTGGTTGCCGCCTTCAAGCTTGTCACGACCGTGACCGCCTTTCAGCACGTCTTTACCGTCCTTACCCAGCAGCCTGTCATTACCATAATTGCCGACAAGCTTGTCGTTGCCGGAACCACCATCCACAAGGTCGTCATCATCGCCGCCATATAGCCGATCCCAGCCACCGCGACCAATCAACGTATCATTGCCTTCGTTGCCCAAGATCGTGTCAGATCCGCCGCTTCCGACAAGCCGTTGATCCTCGCTCGTATCCGGTGGCGGCGGCGGGGGGGGTGTCGGGTCTACATCTGGATCCGGCGTGGGATCGGGTGTCGGATCAGGATCGGGTGTCGGACCCGGGTTCGTCGGCGCGTCGTCCTGAACACCGTAAATTTCCTGAATGCCCTCAATATCGTCAGCCTGCAGGCCTATCTTACGCACCGTTGATGTCATGATCGAATCGCTGTCGACATGACCCAGACCCAGCGAATGGCCCAGTTCGTGCAGCACCACGCTTGCAAAAAGCAGCGGGTCGGTGTTGAAGCGATCCAGCGTGTCCAGCATTACATCACCGGCAATCGCCGATCCCCACGAAGATGGGTAGAATGCGTATCCAGCCGTGCCGCCCGGAATTTCGCCAAAGAAGATGCGAATATCCGCGTCGTTTCCGACCCCTGCGGCACCGCCACCATCAGCAACTTGTTTGAATTCGATATCGCCGTATTTCGACCATTCGGCGAAGGCATCGGCGATCACTTTGGTGTAATTATAGTCCAGAAAAGAATTTCCAGAGACTGATGTCTTGGTACTGGTACCGAACCGCGAGATATCAAGCCCCGCGCCAGCGATACTCCAGGTTACGGTTCCCCCAGGGGTACCAAGTGTGCTCGATCCCCACTTCGATCCTACTACATTTGCCAATTCAGACACCTCAATGCTTGTTGTCGTTCATCCCGGGATCAGTGCTAAACACGTCACGGGACTTCACTCAACAACGTTCCCATCGCCCCCCTCGTTGCCCGCGGGAATCCGCCAGCAAGGAACCATTTAATGGTTAATAAAGGCGGAATTATGCTCGAAATGTCATATCGCTGCCGCAAATCTGCCGAAAACGCAGTCGCAAAATCAATCTAAAGTTGCGTGAAGTCGTAGGCGCGGCAAAGACCTGCCCAAAGCAGCCGCAAAATTTACGTTGAACCGCCGACGCATACATTAAGCACTGGCGCGCCGAGCTTAACTTCTGCGGATTGGGGCAGCTTTCTGATCTCGGATCGACATCACCTCAGAACAGAAAATCGTCTGCTCCCAACTGGCCGCGCCAGACGCCGGAAAGCAAGATGGAGTCACCCCCGCCCGTGTCAATCAACACGCCGCCGGCGGTGTTCGTCGCCGCCGCCGTGACATCGGCAAAATCGTTCAGCGCGCTGACCCCGCGCAGGTCAATGAATTCAAGCGCACTGCCGGTGAAAAAATCCGCGATCCGATCATTGCCGTGACCATCGGCAAAGACAAACGTATCGGCAAACTCATTGCCTGCCAGTACATCGTTACCGGCCCCGCCCTCCAGCGTGTCGCGGCGATTGCCACCTCGCAGCAGGTCGTTGCCGCTGCCACCCTCCAGCGTGTCCTCGCCATCATGACCGCTCAACGTGTCGTTGCCGGACATGCCCCGCAGCAGATCATTGCCCACATCGCCGGCCAGACGGTCATTCCCGGTACCGCCGTTCAGCGTATCATTGCCGGATTTGCCATTCAGCCGATCATGCCCGCCCTCGCCCGACAACATGTCATTTCCACCCTGGCCGATAAAGCGCTCACTGACATTGCTGCCCTCGAACCGGTCGTTGCCGCTGCCGCCGATCACCCGTTCAACGCTGATCAGACGGTCGCCTTCCCCCTGCCCACCCGAAACCCTAGAAGAATCCGACAGATCAAACACGATCGCCGCCTTCGAACGGCTGTAATCGGCGGTATCAAGCCCGCTGCCGCCGTTCATGACATCCGCACCAGAGCCGCCGATCAAAACGTCATTCCCGGTGCCGCCATTCAGGCGGTCCGCCTGAGCGCCGCCAAACAAACTGTCCGCACCGCTGACACCGCTCAACACATCGGCACCGTCGTCGCCAACCAACCGGTCACTCCCGCTGCCACCAACCAGAGTATCCGCACCAGCATTGCCTTTCAGAACGTCAGCCCCTCCATTTCCGTTCAGCTTCTCGTCACTATTGGATCCGAAAATAACGTTTCTGCGCACCGTGCCGTTCACGATAAGACCATCCACACCGGTGAGAATTCTAAACGTCCCACTACCTTCTAGATTATAAACCGGGTCGATATTATCCTGGGCGCCATAAATCCGCTTGATGCCGTTGATGTCATCTCTGCCCAACCGGGATGCCGAGATGTTTGCTGTCATCACGGTGTCGGAAGAACTGTGCCCCAGACCCAAGGCATGACCCAGTTCATGCAACACAAGGCCCCGAAACTGTTCGCGATCGGTATTGAAAGATTTGGATGTGTCCAACAGCACATCTCCGGCAATGCCTGAATTGCCATTGGTTGGAAAAAAGGCATAGCCGATTATGCGTCCGGGAATCTCGCCAAAGAAAATACGGATGTCAGGCGCTGATGACGCTCCGGCTGCCCCGCCTTTATCCTCTAGCTGAATGAACTCGATATTGCCGTGGCGCGACCATTCGTCAAAGGCGTCCCGGATCACCTTGCGATAATCAAACTTAAGAAAACTCTCGCCCCGCACCGAGGATCCGCCAACGCCGGGAAAACGTGCGACGCTCTCGCCCGCGCCCGCAAGGCTCCACGTGACAACACCGCCGCTGGTCCCAAGCGCGCCTTGCCCCCATTTGGTTCCGATAATGTTTGGCATTCCATCCACTCCAAACCCGGTGAGTGGATGGTATAGCATTTACGATATGCGCGCTAGAATTAGCCTTGGGCCTGGACAGGTTTCAGTGCTTTGGCCGGTCTCGCGCCCCGCATAGGGATCGGGGACAGCTTAGAAAAGAAAGTCGTCGGCCGCCAACTGGCCGCGCCAGACACCTGACAGCAGAATGGAATCGCCCCCGCCCGTATCAATCAGCACGCCGCCTGCGGTGTTCGTCGCCGCGGCCGTGACATCGGCAAAATCGTTCAGCGCGCTGACCCCGCGCAGGTCGATCACCTCGAACGTGCCGGCGGTGTTAAAATCCACGATCCGGTCGTCACCATGACCATCGGCAAAGATGAAAGTATCGGCGAATTCGTTGCCTTCCAGCACGTCGTCGCCGGTCCCGCCTTCCAGCGTATCGCGCCGGTTTCCGCCGCGCAGCAGATCGTCGCCATCGCCGCCTTCCAGCGTATCCTCACCGCCCTGACCGCTCAGCGTGTCGTTGCCGGTCTCACCCTGCAACAGGTCATTGCCAAAATCTCCGGCCAGACGGTCATTCCCGCTGCCGCCGTTCAGCGTATCACTGCCGGTCTGGCCGTTCAGCCGGTCATGACCACCACCGCCCGACAGGATATCGCCACCAGCCCCACCGATGAACCGCTCGTTGGCGCCACTGCCCTCGAGCGTGTCGTTGCCACTACCACTGATGACGCGCTCGATGCTGATCAGACGATCACCTTCCGCCTGTCCGCCCGAGGCCCGGGAGGAGCTTGCCAGATCGAACGAGATCGCCGCCTTCGACCGGCTGTAATCCACCGTATCAAGCCCCCCGCCGCCGTTCAGAATATCCGCACCGGTTCCCCCGATCAGAACGTCATTCCCACTGCCGCCACGCAGATCATCGGCACCTGTGCCGCCTATCAAGCGGTCGGAATGGCCACCGCCATCCATCGTGTCAGGCCCTACGGTTCCAATGATGGTGTTTTTGAATCCGTTGCCCTTTGCAACCAGATCGTTGTCTACAGCGCGCATCCTGTGAACGCCGCCACCTTTGATCGCCAGGATCGGCTCAACATCGGGATCGCCATAGATCTGGCGAATTCCATTACGGTCATCCCGTTGCAACGTGGTAAGATCCAGAAACGATGTCATTATCGAGTTTCTTTCCACATGCCCCAGACCTAGGGCGTGGCCGATCTCATGCAGGACAAGCCCCTTGAACATCGTACGGTCGTAATTGTACTCGGAACGCACATCCAGCAGGATGTCCCCGGCAATGGGGTGGCTGCCGAACGGGTAGAAACCCTGGCCAAGCGTATTTCCCGGAATATGCCCAAAAAAGAAACTGATATCGCCGCCACCGCTGAATCCCGCGCCTGCGCCCTGATCGGGAACCTGGCGGAACTTGATATCTGCGTATTTCGACCACTCGGCCAGCGCATCGGCGATAACGGCCTTGAAATTGAAATTCAGAAAGCTTCTGCCCTCAACCGAGCGCCAGAGGTTACCGTTGCCGTCGACCGGTGACTTATAGAAATCATAAATATATCTGTTTGCGCCCGCGACGCTCCAGGTGACCGTTCCGCCCGAGGTCCCAAGCGCGGAACTTCCCCATTTGTATCCTGATATATTAGGCAACTCGTACACTCCGTTTTGTCGTACAGAGGGAATATTTAAATGTGTATCGGAACGCCAGTCCAATTCGCGCAAAACGGGTGGAAACAGCGTGTTTCGCCCCCTTGCCCGCACCCTGCCACTGGCTTAAAAGCTGCAGGCGATCAATCAAAAGGCTGCCCCATGCTTGACCTGACCTATGAAAGCCCGAAACCCCGTGTCATCGCCGGTGCCAAGCATGATTGGGAACTGGTAATCGGCATGGAAGTGCATGCTCAGGTCTCCTCGAATGCCAAGCTGTTTTCCGGCGCCTCCACGCGCTTCGGGGCCGAGCCGAACTCAAATGTCGCATTCGTCGACGCCGCCATGCCCGGCATGTTGCCGGTGATCAATGAATATTGTGTTGAACAGGCTGTGCGCACCGGTCTTGGCCTGAAGGCCGAAATCAACCTGAAATCCGCCTTTGACCGCAAGAATTACTTCTATCCCGACCTGCCGCAGGGCTATCAGATTTCCCAGCTTTATGAACCGCTGGTGGGCGAAGGCGAAATTCTGGTGGATATGGAATCGGGCATCGCTCGTCTGGTCCGGGTCGAGCGTATTCACATGGAACAGGACGCCGGCAAATCCATCCACGACATGGACCCGAACATGTCATTCGTCGATCTCAACCGCACCGGCGTGGCGCTGATGGAAATCGTCAGCCGCCCCGACATCCGCGGCCCGGAAGAGGCCGCCGCCTATGTCACCAAGCTGCGCCAGATCCTGCGCTACCTAGGCACCTGTGACGGCAACATGCAAAACGGCAACCTGCGCGCTGACGTGAACGTCTCGATCTGTCAGGCCGGCCAGTACGAGAAATACCGCGAGAGCGGTGATTTCTCGCATCTGGGCACCCGCTGCGAAATCAAGAACATGAACTCCATGCGGTTCATTCAGGCCGCCATCGAATACGAGGCGCGTCGCCAGATCGGCATTGTCGAAGGCGGCGGAAAAGTGGTGCAGGAAACCCGGCTTTACGATCCGGACAAGAATGAAACCCGTTCGATGCGGTCAAAGGAAGAGGCGCATGACTACCGCTATTTCCCCGACCCCGATCTGCTGCCGCTGGAGATCGAACAGGCATGGGTCGATGACATCGCTGCCTCCCTGCCCGAGCTTCCGGATGAGAAAAAAGCGCGTTTCGTCACCGAATTCGGCCTCAGCGAATATGACGCCTCCGTTCTGACCGCCGACGTGGCCAATGCCGCCTATTTCGAGGCGGCCGCACAGGGCCGCGACGGCAAACTGACCGCCAACTGGGTCATCAACGAGCTTTTTGGCCGTTTGAAAAAAGACGATACCGATATCACCGCCAGCCCGGTCAGCCCGGCGCATCTGGGTGGGATCATTGATCTGATCGCCTCGGATGCCATCTCCGGCAAGATCGCCAAGGATGTCTTTGAAATCTGCTACACCACCGGGCGCGACCCGTCCGAGATTGTCGAAACCGAAGGCATGAAACAGGTCACCGATACCGGCGCGATCGAAGCTGCCGTCGACCAGATCATCGCCGACAACCCTGCCCAGGTGGAAAAGGCGCAGGCCAATCCCAAACTCGCGGGCTGGTTCGTGGGTCAGGTGATGAAAGCCACCGGCGGCAAGGCCAACCCCAAGGCCGTCAACCAGATCGTCAGCGCCAAGCTGGGTCTCTGACAACTCGGGGATTGTGCGCGACGCCGGACACCCGGCAGCCACCAACAACGCGCGGCATCAATGGGCCGCGCGCACCGACCAGCCCCAGAACCGCGTCATCATCAGCACACCGGCCACTGCAAGCCCGATGGCCAGCCCCAGCCAGATGCCGACGCCGCCCATCCCCCAGATGAAGCCCAGGAAATAGCTGGTCGGTATCCCGATTAGCCAGTATCCGACAAACGCGATCATCATCGGCACTTTGGTATCCTGCAATCCGCGCAACAAGCCCAGCGCCATGATCTGCGCCGCATCCACCAGTTGGAACAGCGCCGCCGCCGCCAGCAGACCGACCCCGATGGCGATGACGCCCGCGCGGTCCGGTTCATCCGGATGCATGAAAAGACCGATCAGGAATTCCGGTACCGTCAGGAATACGACGACCGTCACGAGCGCCGTCAGAATGGACATCGCGATCACCACCTTGGCCCCATCGCGCAGCCCGCGATTGTCTTTGCGCTCGAACGCCTGTGCCGCCCGCACCGTGGCCGCATTGGACAGCCCGATATGGATCATGAACACCGCCGAGGTTACCTGCAACGCCGCACCATGTGCCGCCAGCGGCAGCGTCCCTAGCCAGCCCATCATCACCGATGACGCCGCGAACAAAGCCACCTCGGACAGATTGGTCAACCCGATCGGCCAGCCCAGGCGAAAGACCTGCGGCAATGCCTCCCAATCCGGGCGCCACAGCCGCTGGAAGAGGGCGAATTGCGGCGTGACCCACACCACATAGAGCACCAGCACGATCAACGACGCGGTACTGACCGTCAATGACGCGATTGCCGCCCCGCGAATGCCAAGCTCAGGAAAGCCCCAATTGCCGAAAATCAGCAGGTAATTGACACCGATATTCAGAAAAACCGCCGCGACCGTAACCCAAAGCACGATCTGTGTCCGCTCCAGCGCCGCCAGAAAGGATTTCAGCACCATCACCAGCAGCGCGGGCAGGATCGACCAGCCCACGATGGTCAGGTAATCGGCTGCCAAAGCGGAGGTTTCCGGATCCTGCCGCAGGCCCAGAAACAGCGCTTCGGACCAGATCGTGAGCGGCAGGATTGCGACGCCGAAGATCACCGACGCCCACATGCCCATGCGCGTGACCCGGCGCACCTGCGTGTCGTCACCCGCTGAATTTGCCGCCGCCACCATCGGCATCACCGCAAAGGCAAAGCCCGATCCGACGATGAACAAAACGAACCACAGGGTGCCGCCCAGAACCTCGGCCGCCAGCGCCTCGACCGAGTACCAGCCCAGCATCACCGCATCGCTCAACGTCACGGCAAACTGCGCCAGATGGCTGCCGATCAGGGGCAGGCCAAGGCTAAGGACACGCTTTGCGTGATGGAGATATCCCGAGGGCTGTTGCATGGCCCCGCACTACGCCGGGGCCACAGCATTGGCAAGGCACAACAAGCCGCCTTTCGGCAAAGAGCGGCTTAGAAACACCGGTCAGTAAGGTAACGGAATCACCGCTGTTTTCGCTGATCCGGATGTAGCGCCGTGCCAAGGATATGTTCAGACTGGTGCACCACGTGCTGCGCGGTGCTGACGATCTGCGGATCAGCCGGTTGCGCGATTTCAAAATCCTTGCCCGGATAGTCCAGTGAACTCAGGAAATGCAGCATACAGTTCAAGCGCGCGCGCTTCTTGTCGTTGGATTTGATCACCGTCCAGGGGGCATCGGCGGTGTCAGTGTAAAAGAACATCGCCTCTTTTGCTTCGGTGTAATCATCCCATTTCCCAAGGCTCTGCTTGTCAATTGGGCTCAGCTTCCATTGCTTCAGCGGGTCGGTGGCGCGGCTGTCAAAGCGGCGTTTCTGCTCGTCCTGGGTGACCGAAAACCAGTATTTGTAAAGCCTGATCCCCGACCGCACCAGCATCCGCTCCAACTCGGGCGTCTGACGCATAAATTCCAGATATTCAGTCGGCTCGCAAAATCCCATCACCCGCTCGACGCCGGCCCGGTTATACCAGGACCGGTCATAGAAAACCATTTCGCCCTTGGTGGGTAAGTGATTGACATATCGTTGGAAAAACCACTGCCCACGCTCTTCGTCGGTGGGTTTGTTCAGCGCCACCACACGGGCCTGTCGCGGGTTGAGATGCTCGGTAAAGCGCTTGATCGTCCCCCCCTTGCCCGCCGCATCGCGCCCTTCAAACAGCAACACGAATTTCTGACCGGTCTCCTGCGCCCAGTGCTGAACCTTCAGCAGTTCGGCCTGAATCTTGGCCTTCTGTTCCTCATAAGGGCGACGACCCAGCTTGGTGTCATAAGGGTATTTGCCGTTCTCAAATGCCTCGCGCAAACTTGCCACGGCTTCCGGTTCTGGCTGCGGTTCTGGCTGGGCCTCCGGCACCTTTGCTGCGGGGCTTGCTGAATTGGATTTCACGGTGGTTTCTGTCATTTGGCGCCTCCTTCACTTGTCCACGCCCAAGGATAAGGCACCGGCAGGAATTTACCTTGATCAGGGTCAAACAATGACCGCCTTCCACCTCCAGGATGCGCGGAACCTGCCGCCGTGCTGACTTCTTTGACCTCGATCAACGCAAGGTCAGGCCAAGATTGTCCAGATACGACTCCACAGCTCGGAGGAATGACTCATGCCCGCGGATATGGTGACCGGTGCGGTCGTCTGGCACGATCTGCACACCCCAGACCCAGATGGCGCGCGCCGCTTTTTCAGTGCCCTTTTTGGCTGGTCATACTCCGTTGAACACAGCACCAATCTGGTCTGGACAGGCCGCGAAGCAGATTACGCGCTGATCGTTGCCGACGGCACTGCGCATGGCGGGATTGTCGAAACCGGTCCTCAAAATCCAGCCCGATGGCTGGGCTTCGTTTCCGTCGATGATGTCGACCGCGCGACCGACCGGGCGATCACATCTGGCGGCCATATCGAAAAGTCGCCCTTTGATGTTCCGGGCGTAGGCCGAAGCTCGGTCCTGAAAGACCCTGAAGGCGGCACGATTTGTCCCTTCAAGGCAAGCCACGCCTACGCACCCGCCACCAGTGTTTTTGCCAGCAACCTGTTGCACGGCGAAAATGCGGCAAACACCAAGGAGTTCTACAAGGTCGTGTGCCACTGGCAGGTCGCGACACCAAGCACCAAGACGCAAACAGGCGTCTTGAAATTTCAAACGGCTCAGGGGGCGTTGGCCGCCCTGGTCCTGCCCCGCCGGATCACGGCAATTGCCGAAGCCGGGTGGGTACCGCTTATTGCCTCGTCCGATGTCGAGGCATCAATAGCGAAGGCCATGACCCTGGGCGCACGCCCCGTCCTGCCTTGCACAAGGGTCAAAAATATCGGGGATGTCGCGGCGATGCTGGACCCATGCGGGGCCGCCTTTGGCATATTGTGTGCACTCTAGGCACCGCGCTTGCCGATCAGCTTGTAGAAATCAATGCGTCCAGGCACCACGACGATTGGTGGCGAAATTTTCACCATACCCGCCGGGACGGATATTGGGTTTGCGCAACTTGGGATCCTGCACCACGGCATCGATGCCATTTTCTTCGGCATATTCCAGCGCCGCCTCTTTCGAAGAGAAACGCAACCGAACCTGCGCCTGCATGTCCGATGACGATGTCCATCCCATCAGCGGATCAACACTGCGCGCCTCATCCGCTGCATATTCCAGCACCCAGTGCTTGGACTTGGCTGTTCCGGACTGCATGGCATTTCGGGCTGGCTTGTAGATGCGGGCGGGCATGGGCAATTCTCCTGAATTCCCTTGTGTTATCCCAAAATCAACTCAGCGCGGCAAGTGGACAAATGATACCAATTGATCGCAATCCCCGGATTATCGCTTCAAACCCAGGGCCTGGCCCAAATACTTCCAGGGAAAGCGCCGCGCATGATCGCGTTCAAATTCCAGTTGATCCCGTTTGGCGATCAGTTGATCAACTTTGGTGTTGGGCACTGTCCCCATCTCGATAAAGGATTGCGCCGCGCAAAACTGGAAAAGCGTAGAGATTGCCATATCCGGGTCGGACGCATAGTCGTAATCGAACCCGTGCGACGCAAGAAACGACCCTATTTTTGCAATGGCCGCAGGGTCGATATCATCCAGATAGGCGACCACATCCTTGTCTGTCGGGAAAGACAGATCATAGTTGACGCCAAGCTCGTCTTTGAGAAATATGTAATCGTCCTTGTCGACCACCACCCCAAACATCGCATGATCAAGCTTCCCGTCCTTGTCGAAAATTTCCGACAGGTGGAAAAAGAAATTGAGATGTGCCTGAAATACTGCCCCACCACCGGCGCGATACGGGTAAAGACAATTGTGCCGGTAGAGGATCTTGGTCGCCTGTTCCGATAGCGACTTGTTGACATGAGTTCCGTCAACACAAAGCTGGCCCCTGTCGACACCGATCAGATCACAGAAAAACGAAATGATATCACCGCCATGCTGGCGCTTATCCTCGTATTTCACGACACGGACATTATCCGTTCCGAAGACATTCGCCAGCCTTACATACCGGCCGCGAATGTCCCGGTTGCCCGTATGGAACGGATCTGTCTCCCCGTATTTCAGCACTTCCTGATACACACTGGCTTGCCAGTTCAGTGGCTCGCGCACAAACATCAGCACGTTGATTTCATCCGCCGCACGCAGCAAATGTTCGCGCAATGCGGCCAACGAATGCTCCGGAAAGGCTGAAACCTCCTCGCCCGACAGGATCAACTGCTGCAGGTCGCCCTCAAGGGCCTGATCAAGCCTTTGGACCAGTCGCAGGGCCTCCGCCTGCATCTCAGCTTCGGACAGGCCCATACGCTTCTGATGATCCGCCGCAAGATCGCGATCAAAGATGATCTGAAGCGGGATACTGTGATTGCAATCGCCCAGATCCGCATAACGCGTCATCCCATCGTCATAGCCGTCGAACGCTTCCTGTATCGCCGACGACCCCGTCTTGTGGATGCCAACATGTAAGACACATTTCATCTGTCAGTCTTTCATCTTTGCCGCCATGGACGAAAGCAGCCCGAGTTCAAACGCGTTATCCGGGAATCAGCGCTGCACGGCAAGATGCCAGTTGGCGGCGATAATCCCATGACGCGACCCGACCTGCGCGATCCTATCCTGACAGTTAATGTCATCAGGCACCTAGAATTTGCCCCGGACAACCCGGGGGGCTTGAAGTCAGCGCGCAAGCGATCAAATGTGGCACAAAGGATCGCACCCCATGCCCTACGCCCATTCCGACAAGACCGATACCCTGATGCATGCCGCGGCACCAGACGTGCGCGAACGGCTGAAGCTGGAAGGCGGCAAGAGCTTCGTCATTGAGACCGAGTTTCAGCCCGCTGGGGATCAGCCGACCGCGATTGCCGAACTGTCTCAGGGCGTCAACGAGGGCGAACAGGATCAGGTTCTGCTGGGTGCCACCGGTACGGGCAAGACCTACACGATGGCCAAGGTGATCGCGGAAACCCAGCGGCCCGCCATCATCCTCGCCCCCAATAAAACCCTGGCCGCGCAACTATACGGGGAATTCAAAGGATTTTTTCCCCATAACGCGGTCGAGTATTTCGTCAGCTATTACGACTACTACCAGCCCGAGGCCTACGTGGCGCGGTCCGACACCTACATCGAAAAAGAAAGCCAGATCAACGAACAGATCGACCGCATGCGCCACTCGGCCACACGCGCGCTGCTGGAACGCGATGACGTGATCATCGTCGCCTCGGTCAGCTGCATCTATGGTATCGGCTCGGTCGAAACCTACGGGGCGATGACCCAGGACCTGAAAGTCGGCAGCGATTATGACCAGCGCAAGGTCATGGCCGATCTGGTGGCGCAACAATATCGACGCAACGATCAGGCGTTTCAGCGCGGCAGCTTTCGCGTCAGGGGTGATAGTCTCGAAATTTTCCCTGCGCACCTCGAGGATCGCGCGTGGAAGTTGAGTTTCTTCGGAGAAGAACTTGAATCTATTACAGAATTTGATCCATTGACCGGAGAAAAGACTGACAGTTTCGAACATATCCGCGTTTACGCCAATAGCCACTACGTGACCCCCAAACCAACGATGCAGCAGGCCATTATCGGCATAAAGCAAGAGTTGAGGATCAGGCTGGATCAGCTTGTTTCTGAAGGAAAATTACTCGAAGCGCAACGGCTGGAACAGCGCACAAATTTCGACCTGGAAATGCTCGAAGCCACCGGCGTCTGCAACGGGATCGAAAATTACTCGCGCTACCTGACCGGTCGCGCCCCCGGAGAGCCGCCACCGACGCTTTTTGAGTTCATACCAGACAATGCGATCGTTTTTGCTGACGAATCTCATGTCTCGGTACCGCAAATCGGCGGAATGTATAAGGGCGACTACCGGCGCAAATTCACCCTGGCTGAACACGGGTTTCGCCTGCCCAGTTGCATGGATAACCGCCCCCTCAAGTTCGAGGAATGGGATGCGATGCGCCCGCAATCGGTCTTCGTCTCGGCTACCCCCGCCAAGTGGGAAATTGAGCAGACCGGCGGCGTATTCGTCGAACAGGTGATCCGCCCCACCGGCCTGCTGGACCCGATGGTCGAAATCCGCCCGGTTGAAATGCAGGTGGATGATCTGCTGGACGAAGTGCGCAAGGTGGCCGCCGATGGTTACCGCACGCTGGTCACGACCCTGACCAAGCGCATGGCCGAAGATCTGACCGAATACATGCACGAACAGGGCATCCGCGTGCGCTACATGCATTCCGACATCGACACGCTGGAACGTATCGAAATCCTGCGCGACCTGCGCCTTGGCGCCTTTGACGTTCTGATCGGCATCAACCTGCTGCGTGAGGGGCTGGATATCCCCGAATGCGGTTTGGTGGCGATCCTCGATGCCGACAAGGAAGGCTTCTTGCGGTCTGAGACTTCGCTCATCCAGACCATCGGCCGCGCGGCGCGAAATGCCGAAGGCCGGGTGATCATGTATGCTGACCGGATCACCGGCTCGATGGAACGCGCCCTGGGTGAAACCGACCGCCGTCGCGCCAAGCAGATCGCCTATAACGAAGAACACGGGATTACCCCCGCGACCGTGAAGAAGAATGTCGAGGATATTCTGGCGGGGCTCTACAAGGGCGACGTGGACATGAACCGCGTGACCGCCAAGGTCGACAAGCCGTTGCATGGCGGCAACCTACAGGCCCATCTGGACGGGCTGCGCACCGACATGCGCAAAGCCGCCGAAAACCTTGAATTCGAAGAGGCCGCCCGCCTGCGCGATGAAATCAAACGCCTCGAGGCTGTCGATCTTGCCATTGCCGACGACCCCCTCGCCCGGCAATCCGCCATCGAAGCCGCGGGCGCGGCGGCCCAGAAATCCAAGGGCCGTTCAACCGCGGGCAGACCGGGGCAACGCGGCGGGAATGTGAAGCGGCGTAAGAAAAACTAGCGCCGCCTTGGGGCATCGGCGGGGCAACGGGCGGAAATGGGCTGTAAATACGCGGTCTGATGTCCGATCTTGCAGATCATTACAACGACGACAGTGGCGCTCGCGCATCCCTTCCTGACCAGGACCGTTTCGCCAATCGCGACAATGCATTGCGATGGCTTTGATTGTTGTAAAATCGTTTAAAATCAAACGCTAATTTAGGTTAATTTGCACAAAATCCTTGCGAAAACTGGGCGAGTTGACAGATAATATCAACAACTCAACGTCGAACTGAACACGCAAGAGATCGGGGTAGCCGAACCAATGATCTGTAAATCCATGAAATTCGCCGCAGCGCTCGCTCTGGGCCTTGGCATCGGGTCGGTCCAGGCGGCCACCTACACCTATGACTTGTCGGACCATTCCAATTCTTCCGCCTCGGCCAAATACGATTACGGGCTTCGGCTGGATAATTACGGCGGCAAATTCTTCTCATTCGAGAATGGCGCGTCGGCGCAGCTGATCTATGACAGTGTCGCCAGGACGGTCAATATTGTCGGCACGATGATCCGCAGCCATGGCAACGGTGTGCTTGGACGCAGCCTGTGGAATATCAACTACACCATCAGCGGTGTCGAAGATCGCGGCAATGGCACATTTGTTGATACCTCGGGCACGGGCACGGGTTTGATTTCGTCCACCGCAAGCGCCGCCGCATATGCGCTCGGCTCGAATACGAACAAATGGGGTAAATATTTCGCATTGCTGGATGATGGCGCGCGCATGGCGGACGCCCCGGGTACCGGTATGGTCGGGCGCGGCTGGGTCAAAAGAACCAATTGCTGCAATGAATTCCTGTTCGTCGCAACCAAGGCGGCACCATCGGGCGGCGCCTCGCTTACCCGGTTGTCGAACGCGGGTGCAGATGGCGCAGCCGCAGTTCCTCTGCCCGCTGCGGCCTGGATGTTGCTCTCGGGAGTTTTGGGACTTGGCGTGGTATCCCGTCGCTGCCGTCGCGGCTGAAACACTTAAGAACTGAAATTTCGAGGCGTGGCGTAGCGATGTGCCGCACCTCTTTCTTTTTGTGCACAAACAGTGCCGAGCGCCCGTCCGCGCACCGCCCGCCCTGTTAACCCGGCGATTTCCCGAGATCCGCACCGACGTAATACCGACAAAATACCGACGTTATACCGACATCGGTTTTTCAGCAATTTCAGCGAATTAACCACGATTCGAAGGCTTATGCAGATTTGGGGCGCGAACCGGCATCCCCAGCACCCCAAACCCCTGCCTTTAGCCACAGAGCATTCAGTCGTAATTTTCGCCACCAAGTGACGATAAATCGCATATCCTCTTTCAATATCAGTCAAGAATGGGCTGAAACAGCCAGCAACCGGGGAGGTGGCGATGGGAGACGTTCAGACATACCAAATGCTGATTGGAGGAGAGTGGGTCGCGGCCTCGGATGGTGGCATGTTTGACAGCCAGAACCCGACCACGGGCGAGGTTTGGTCCCGCGTACCCGAGGCGACCGAGGAAGATGTCGACCGTGCCGTACGCGCCGCCCATGACGCCTTCACCACCGGCCCCTGGGCAAGGATGACCCCCAGCGAACGCGGCAAGCATCTGAGAAGATTGGCAGAATTACTGGCGGACAAATCCGAAGACCTGGGCCGGATCGAAACCATCGACACCGGCAAGATGCTGAAAGAAACCCGCTGGCAGGCAAAATACATCGCCGAGTTCTTTCAGTTCTACGCGGGATGCGCCGACAAGATCAGCGGCGAGACACTGCCCATCGACAAGCCTGACCTGTTTGTATTCACCAAGCGCGAACCGCTGGGCGTTGTGGCCGCAGTGGTGCCGTGGAACTCGCAACTGTTCCTGGTCGCCGTCAAGATCGGCCCGGCCTTGGCAGCGGGCAATACCGTTGTGTTGAAGGCATCGGAACATGCCAGCGCCGCAATGCTCGAATTCGGACGCCTGATCGAAGAAGCAGGCTTTCCCCCCGGTGTCGTCAACATCGTCACCGGTCACGGCGATCCCTGCGGCCGGGCCCTGACCGGGCATAAATTGGTGGCGCGGATTTCCTTTACAGGTGGCCCCGGCGCCGCACGTCATGTCCTTGAAAACTCAAAAAATAACTTCGCCGAAGTGTCTTTGGAACTGGGTGGAAAATCTCCCTTTATCGTCTTTGACGACGCCAATATCGAAAGCGCGGTCAATGCCTCGATCGCGGGTATCTTCGGGGCGACCGGGCAAAGCTGCGTCGCCGGATCACGGCTTTATCTGCACGAGGATATCGCCGATGAATTCCTCGACCGCATGGTGGCGCAGGCACGCAAAATCATGATTGGTGATCCGCTGTTAGAGGAAACCCAGATGGGACCTTTGTGCACGGTCGGTCAGCGCGACCATATCGAGGCCGAGATTGCCCATGCGGTCAGCGAAGGCGCCAACGTGCTGACCGGCGGCAAACGGCCCGAGGGCGCAGAAGGGCTCTTCTTTGAACCGACCATTCTGGCCTGCCCGCGGCAGGATCTACGCATCGTCGACACCGAACTTTTCGGCCCGGTTCTCTGCGCGCAACGGTTCAAGACCGAGGAAGAGGTGATTGAGCTGGCCAATGATACCGAACACGGGCTCGCCGCAGGTATTTTCACCCGTGACAGCGCGCGCAGCCTGCGCATGGCCGATGCGGTACGCGCCGGGATCGTCTGGGTGAATACCTATCGCGTTGTGTCTCCGATCGCCGAATTTGGCGGCGTCAAAGGGTCTGGTTACGGCCGTGAAAGCGGGTTTCAGGCGATGTATGACTACACCCGCCCCAAGACAGTGTGGATGAACACATCGGACGCGCCAATGGCCAATCCGTTCGTGATGCGCTGAGAGGGTCGCAAGATGAAATTTCAACTGGCAATTAACCTTGAGCGTATGGACGACCACGCCGATATGAATGCCATCGCACGGCACACTCTTGATATGGTGCAGATGGCGGAACAGGGCGGTTTCAACATCGTCTGGGCGGCAGAACATCACGCGCTGGAAATGACCATCGCACCCAACCCTTTCCAGATATTAACCTGGTGGGCACAACATACCGACCAGATCCGGTTGGGCACGGCGGTGGCGACGGCAGCTTACTGGCACCCGATCAACCTGGCGGGTGAGGCTGCCATGCTGGACCTGATCAGCGGCGGGAGGTTGGAATTCGGTATCGGATCAGGGGCATACCAGCGAGAGTTCGACCGGATGCGCCCCGGATTGAAGCAATCGGACGCATGGCGATACATGCAGGAAATGCTGCCCGTGGTGCGCGCGCTTTGGCAGGGTGATGTGGCCCATGACGGTGAATTCTGGCAGTTCCCGAGCGCGACTTCCTGCCCCAAGCCGCTGCAGCCGGAAGTACCTGTCTGGGTCGCGGCGCGCTCGCCCATCACCTATGACTACGCCCTGCGGGAGAAATGCCATGTAATGAGCTGGCCCCTCACCCGACCGTTTTCCGAGGCAGAATTATACAAAAAACACCTGGATGAGGCAGTTATCAAGGCAGATAACGGGTTTAGCCCCATTTTTGCGATGATGCGCCATGCGGCGGTTTACGATAACGAAGCCGACAGGCAAAAAGCGCTGGATGCGATCCGGCTGGTCCTGGGGCAGTTCGAAAATCTCTTCCGAAATGCCGGAGATGTCGACAATGGATTTCCGAAACAGATCCCGTTGGAAGAGCTTGCCGGACGGGAACAGTATGATCCGGCGATGCTAGAGGAAAACCTGCTGTTTGGATCGCCCGACCAAGTGATCGCAAAACTGAAACGGTATGAGGCGCTTGGGGTAGATGAATTCATCTACTACGCCTCGATGGGTTTGGATATGGATACGCAAAAGCGGTCAATGAAACTGTTCTGCGAAGAAGTAATTCCGGCATTTTAACAAAGGGTTATGAACATGTCTGAAAGTGGCGTGAAGGTCGTCCGCAACGGCCACGTGATGGAAGTGACACTGGACCGGCCAAAGGTTAACGCGATTGACGTGCCCACAAGCCAGGCGCTAGCCGCGGCATTCCAGGAATTGCACGAAGACAAGGAATTGCGTTGCGCCATTCTGACCGGCGGGGGTGACAAAATTTTCTCGGCCGGGTGGGACCTGAAGGCGCTGAACGCCGGTGAGATGAGCCTGGATAACTGGTGGGAAGCGGATGAATATGGCTTTGGAGGCTTCACCGGCCTGACGGAAAACTGGGCGTTGAACAAGCCGGTGATCGCCGCAATCAACGGGCTCGCAATCGGCGGCGGCTTTGAGATGGCGATGGGCTGCGACCTGTTGATCGCCGCTGAACATGTAGAGTTTGGCCTGCCTGAAATGCCATTGGGGATCGTGCCCGATGCGGGGGCCTTGCAACGCCTGCCGCGACGTATTCCGCATAACATCGCGATGGAGATGTTCCTTTTAGGTCGCCGGATGACAGCACAGGAAGCGGCGCATTATGGCCTTGTAAACAAGGTGGTTCCCGCCGATCAGCTGATGGATGCGGCGCGCGAATGGGCGGCCTCGATCGCATGGTCGGCACCATTGGCGATGCAGTCCGTGAAGGAGGTGCAGCGCGAGATTGAATGCGTGCCATTGGAGCAGGCGTTCCACAAGATGCGCTCCGATCCGATGCCAACCTATCGCAAGATGCTGAAATCAGATGATGCCGCCGAAGGGGTCGCCGCGTTTGTGGAGAAACGCGAACCCAACTTCAAGGGAGAGTAGGCCATGTATCCGGATCCAAATTCCGTCACCCGTGTCACCACCATAGGTGCCGGGCCGATTGGTGCTGGTTGGGCGGCGCATTTTCTGGCGCGGGGGTATGATGTGACGGCCTACATTCACGACCCGTCGGAACGGGTTGGTTTTGACGCGATCGTGCATACGGCATGGATCAGCCTGACGGGCTTGGGATTGGCCGACGGCGCATCCCGGGATCGGTTAACGGTTGTTTCAGACTTGAATAAAGCCGTTCAAGATGCTGAATTTATACAAGAAAGCTCTCCTGAGAGGCTGGAGTTGAAACAAGCGCTCTACGCCCAACTGGGCGAGATCGTGCCGCGCGAGGTGGTGATCGCCTCGTCAACCTCGGGTCTGATGATGACGGACATCCAGGCGATCTGCCCAACGCCCGAACGAACGGTGATCGGGCATCCGTTCAACCCGCCCTACCTGTTGCCATTGGTTGAAATCATCGGGGGAAAACAAACACTTCCCGAGGCCGTGACATGGGTGCGGGATTTCTATGAGGTGGCCGGAAAAGCGCCGCTGGTGATGAAAAAAGAGATCCCCGGATTTGTCGCCACGCGGTTGCAGGAGGCGTTGTGGCGCGAGGCGCTGCACATGGTAGCAAATGGCGAGGCCACACCGGAAGATATTGATATTGCTTTGAAAAATGGCCCCGCGCCACGAATGGTCGTGCAAGGGCAGTGCATGGCGTTTCATGTTGCCTGCGGTGAAGGCGGCATGGCAACCAATCTGGACCAGTTCGGACCGGCACTGAAATGGCCCTGGACCCGACTGCAAGCCCCTGAATTAACACAAGAATTACGTGACCGGATGGTGGATGGCTGCAATGAGATCGCCGGCGACAGGCATTTCGAAGAGATGGCCGCAGAAAGGGATCGGAAGATCGTTGCGGTTCTTAACGCATTAAAAAATGATGCGTGAGCATTGACCTGGAAGTTATTTATTTTAAAATATTATTTTTAATACCCTACAACCTTAGCAGAGTGAAGTTGGCAGCGCGTCGTTAATTTCAAGCCGGGCGCAGGTGGCCGTGTTTACTCACCCTATGAGCGGGTTCGAAGTTGCAACTGTGTAAACTGTGTACGCGGATTGTGTACACTTTGGCCTGGCAGCTAGGTGACTGATTTATCGTCGCGCATGCGCTGATTGATCCGGAGCGTTTCGAGATATTTTGACAGCGTGCCCGGCCAGCTGGGCGTTTCGTTCTGCTCGGGCCAGGCCTGACGGTATTCGCTGGGGCGGCGGCCAAAACAGTTCCGGAAAGCGTAGGCAAAATGCGAGAGCGAGTTGAACCCCGACGCGGCGGCGATTTCGCGGACGCCCAGATCGGTTGAGATCAACAGGACGCGGGCATGTTGTAGCCGCAGGATCAAACCGAACTGAACCACGCTACACCCCATCGCGCGGTGGAACTGGCGTTCCAGCTGTCGCTGCGAAATGCCGACCTGTGAAGCGATCTGCGGCACGGGAAGTGGTTCGGAAATATTGGCATCCATCAGTTTGACCGCCGCACTGACAGCGTTGGGCAGCTTGTCCAAACCCAGCCCGTGTGTCTGGCGCTGCGGCGCAGCCTCGGGACGGACAGGATGGTGAATGATATTATCTGCAATCTCGGCCACCAGCGCGTCGCCGTGATCCTGCTGAATGAGGTGCAGCATCAGATCCAGCCCAGCGGTGGACCCGGCGCAGGTGAGGATGCGACCGTCAATCGTGTAAAGCTGCTCGGCGGCCAGCACATCCGGGAAAAGTTCCTGAAATCCCGGCAGATAGGCCCAATGCGTGGTGGCACGACGTCCGCCCAGCAGTCCCGCGCGGGCAAAGACATAGCTGGCCATCTCGACCGCGCAAAGGCGCTGACCCGCCCTTTCCTGCCGCCGCAACCAGCCGATCAGCCGGGCATCGGCGTAATGCTCGGCCCCCCAACTTCCCAGCACCAGCACAAGGTCATCGCGGCTGAGCTTGTCGGGTAACGCCGCACTTTCGACGCTCATCCCGTTGCTGGCGGTGACACTGCCCCCTTCGGCGGAGACATAACTGTGTTCATAAAGCGGATCGGTTGAAAGGTAGTTGGCGATGCGCAGCGGTTCGAGCAGGCTGAGCAGGCTCATCATGTTGAAGCGCGGCAGCAGCACAAAGACGATTTGAGCAGGTGGATCGGGCGTGTCGGTCATGGCGTGAGCATGGTTTCTGCCATTGGGCATCTGATACGATTATTCGCCATCTCTATCATCTTAGCGGCGAATATTCGACACTTTTACATGCGCCGCACCGCAAACTATCCCCAAAAGGGAGGAGTGCACATGAATTTCGATGTGGTGGTGACCTGCGCCGTAACCGGGGCCGGCGATACGACGGGACGCAGCAAACATGTGCCCGTGACGCCCAAGGAAGTGGCCGATGCGGCGATCGAAGCAGCCAAGGCGGGGGCCGCGATTGCGCACCTGCATGTGCGTGATCCCGAGACCGGGCAAGGCTCCCGCGATCCGGCGCTGTTCAAGGAGGCTGTGGGCCGGGTGCGCGACAGCGGCGTGGACGTGGTGATCAACCTGACGGCGGGGATGGGCGGCGACTGGGTGCCGTCGGTCGAGGACCCTGCCCTGCCCGGCCCCGGCACCGATATGATCGGCCCCGAGGAACGGCTGGTGCATATCAGGGAATGCCTGCCCGAAATCTGTTCGCTGGATTGCGGGACGCTGAATTTTGGCGATGGAGACAACATCTATATCTCGACCCCACCGACGCTTCGGCGCATGGCCGAACTGGTCAAGGAATGGGGGGTGAAGCCGGAACTGGAAGTGTTCGAGCTGGGCCACATCCGCTTCGCCAAGGCGATGGTCGAAGAAGGGCTGATCGCAGCACCTCCGATGTTCCAGATTTGCCTGGGCATCCCGTGGGGGGCCGATCAGACGGTCGAAACCATGGCGGCGATGAAGGCGCAACTGCCGGCGGGCGCAAGCTGGGCCAGCTTCGGGATCAGCCGGATGCAGATGCCGATAGCGGCGGCAGCAGTGGCGATGGGTGGCAATGTGCGGGTCGGGCTGGAGGACAACATTTTCCTTGATCGCGGCGTGCTGGCGACCAACGGGCAGCTGGTGACCCGGGTGATCGAGATCATCGAGCGCATGGGCGGTCGGGCCGTGACCCCGCAGGAGGCCCGCAACAAGCTGAAACTGCGCGGCGCCGATGCGTAAAGGAGATGAGCGGTGAGTTTTGATCTGTCCCACGAGGACGCACTGCTGCGCGACACGGTACGCAGTTTCTTTGACGCGGAGGTCATTCCGCATGAGGAAATGGTCGACACCCTGGGCGAGGTGCCCGAGGAGATTGGCCGCGCAATCGAAGCCAAGGGCAAGGAGCTGGGGCTTTATGCGGCGAACCTGCCGGAAAGTGTTGGCGGCGGCGGCCTGACCCATACCCAGATGGCGGTGATCGAGCGCGAATTCGGCCGCACCAGCCATGCGCTGCATTCCTGGATCGCACGCCCGACCGAGCTGCTGCTGGCCTGCGAGGGCGACCAGATCGAGACCTACCTTAAGCCCTGCGTCAGCGGCGAAAAACGCGAGCTGTTCGCGTTGACCGAGCCTGAGGCCGGATCGGATGCGATGGGGATGAAATCGACCGCGAAGTGCGATGGCGAGGACTGGATACTGAACGGGTCCAAGCATTTCATCTCAGCACCGACGATGGCGGATTTCGCGATTGTCTTTGCCGCCACCGGCCTGGACGAGACCCGGCGCGGGCCGCGCAAGCGCGTGACGGCGTTCCTGGTGGATCGCGACATGCAGGGCGTCACCTTTCGCGAGGGCAATAAATGCGTCAGCAACCGCGGCTACAAGACCTACGAGCTGATTTTCGAGGATGTGCGACTGGGCCCGGGTCAGGTGCTGGGCGACGAGGGCAAGGGGTTCGATCTGGCCGGGCAATGGCTGGGCATGGGGCGGATCTGGGTGGGCGCGACATGCTGTGGCAAGGCCGACCGCATGCTGGAGCTGGCGACCGACTGGGCCGCAAGCCGCAAACAGTTCGGCAAACCGATCGGTGCCTTTCAGGCGACCGGTTTCCGGCTGGCGGATATGACCATAGGGCTGCGCACCGCCGATCTGCTGGTGGCAGATGCGGTGCGGCGCGCTGATGCCGGGCATCTGCAGGACGAGGATGCGGCGATGGTCAAGGTCTATTGCTCGGAAATGCTGGGCCGCGTGGCCGATGACACGGTGCAGATTTTCGGCGGCATGGGCCTGATGGAGGAACTGCCGATCCAGCGGCTCTGGCGCGACAGCCGGATCGAGCGGATCTGGGACGGCACCAGCGAAATCCAGCGCCATATCATCACCCGGTCGATCCTGCGGCCCCTTGGGGCCTGACCAATGACCCCCGCCAGGCGTCAGAATTTCGAGCGGTTGCTGACCCCGCGCCATATCGCCTTTGTCGGCGGGGCCGATGCCGCCGTGGCCATCGGCGAGGCGCGTCGCGCGGGTTTTGCCGGTGCAATGTGGGCGGTGAACCCCAAGCGCACAGAGCTGGCGGGCATTCCCTGCGTGGCCTGTATCGCCGACCTTCCGGAGCCCCCCGATGCGGTCTTTCTGGCAATCCCGGCGGTCGCGGTACCGGACGCCGTGGCCGCGCTGTCGGCGATGGGGGCCGGTGGGATCGTGTGCTATTCGGCCGGGTTCGGCGAGGCCCATGAGGACGGGCGCGGGCTGGAACACAGGTTGCGCGCCGCCCTGGGCGACATGGTGCTGGTCGGCCCCAATTGCTACGGCGTGATCAATTACCTCGACCGTGCGGCCCTCTGGCCCTTTGCCCATGGCGGCTCATGCCCGGGCTATGGCGCGGCGATCCTGACCCAGTCGGGGATGTTTTCGTCGGACATCACCATGAGCCAGCGGTCGCTGCCGCTGACGCATATGATCTCGGTCGGCAATCAGGCCGACCTGGGCCTGCCGGAATTCATCGACCTGCTGTGCGAAAAGCCCGAGGTGCGCGCCATCGGCCTGCATATCGAGGGGTTGGCGGATATCCCCGCCTTTGAGCGCGCGGCCCTGAAGGCGCTGACGGCGGGCAAACCGGTGGTGGCGCTGAAAACCGGCAGCTCGGCCATCGGCGGCGCGCTGACGCTGAGCCATACCGGGTCGCTGTCGGGCGCGAACGAGCTTTACCAGGCGCTGTTCGACCGGATCGGCGTGATCAGCGTGACCAACCCGGCGCAGCTGTTGGAAACGCTGAAATTCATCTGCGTCGCGGGGGTGCCCCGGGGTCGCGCGGTGATGGGCTTTACCTGCTCGGGCGGAGGGGCGACGATGCTGGCCGATCATGCCGAGCGTATCGGGCTGGATTTCCCGGCGCCCGATGCGGCCACGCGCGACGTGCTGACCGGCCTGCTGCCGCCCATTGCCACGGTGTCGAACCCGCTGGATTACACCACGCCGATCTGGGGCCAGGCCGAACGCACCGCACCGGTTTTCGAGGCCGCATTGGCGGGCGTGCCGGCGCAGGCGGCGGTACTGGTCCAGGATTATCCGGCACCGGGGCTGGACGAGACCGAAGGGCTCTATCGCAACGACGGTATGGCCTTTGCCCGCGCGGCGCGCAAGGCGGGCATTCCGGCGGCGATCTGCGCCACCCTGCCCGAGAATATCGGCGCCGAGATCCGCGCGGCCTTTGTCGCCGAAGGTATCACCCCGATGCAGGGCATCCACGAGGCATTGAACGCGGTGGAGCAGGCCGCATGGTGGCAGGGCGCTCGCGACCGGATCATGGCCAGCCCCCCCGCCCCGCTCTTAACCGTGACGACCCGCGACGCCGGTTTCATGACCGAGGCCGAGGGCAAGGCCCGGCTGGCGAATGTGGTGCCAATGCCCGACGGCCGCGTGGTGCCCGGCGACGGGCTGACCGCGGCGGCGCAGGCGGTGGGCTATCCGGTTGCCCTGAAAATGATGAGCGACCAGTTAGCCCACAAGACCGAAGCCGGGGCGGTGGCAATCGGCATCAAGACGCCCGAGGCGCTGGTGCGCGCGTCCGAGAAGATGTGCGCCGATGTCACGGCCTATGACCTGCGGGCCGTGCGCGACGCGTTCCTGATCGAGGCGATGGCCCCGCTGCCCATCGCCGAACTGGTGGTGGGCATCCGGCAGGATGCGCAATTCGGCCTGGCCATGACGCTGGGCAGCGGCGGGGTGCTGGTGGAACTGGTGGGGGATGCGGAAACCTTGCTGTTGCCCGCGGGCGCCCCCGAGATCGAAGCCGCACTGAGGCGGTTGCGTGTCGCCCGCCTGATGCAGGGCTTTCGCGGCGGGCGCGTCGTGGACATGACCGCGCTGGCGGGCCGCCTTGCGGCGCTGGCTGAATTTGCCGTGACGCAGGCGGCGGAGATCGCCGAGATCGAAATCAACCCGCTTTTCGTCTACGAGGACGATGTGCTGGCGGTGGATGCGTTGATGCGCATTTAGAGTGGTTCGGTTTAGGATTTAACACATGCGTCTGTTTTAGGCCCTGAGCGGACATTGACGACGGACTCCCGGCGCGGAATCAAGGCCGCCGCGCGATCGCCAGACCGCCCCCCGGGCTGGCGATTGGCTGGTGTCGGCACAAGGCTTTGAGGTCTTTCTGATTTTGCCGAGATAAAGTGCACGCCATTGACGTTGGCCGCCATCCTGCGGTCTGGCAATAGCGCAGCTTGTCGCTGTCAGCGTCAATGTCCGTTCACGGCCAAATCGGTTTGTACATTCGATTCCTGACTGACCTGCCCCGTATCGGTTCAGTGTCAGGAGAACCGGCGCCTCAATGCGACGTTGAACCCCTCGATCACCACAACCATCAGGATGACGGCAAGGGTGACGCTGGCGGCTTTGTCGTATTGGAAACTGCGCACGTAGGTCTGGATGTAAAAGCCAATGCCGCCCGCACCGACGACGCCCAGAACGAGGGATTCGCGCAGGTTCAGTTCGAACCGGAAGATCGTGTCGCGCGCGACCACCGGTGCCATTTGCGGCCAAATCGCGTAGCGCAGGCGCAAAAGCGGGCTGGCCCCGGCGCTTTCAAGTGCGTCGATGGGCGCGCGGGCGACACCGTCGATCGCCTCGGCGTAGAATTTCGCCAGCATTCCGGTGGCGTGAAACGCCACGGCGATGATGCCCGGCAGCGGACCCAGCCCCACGGCACCCACCATCAGCATCGCCACCAGAATAAGCGGGATCGCCCGGATGAGCGCCAGCAGGGTGCGGACGGGTCGGTGTATGAGGCCCGGTGTCATTGTCTCGGACGCGAGGACGCCCAACGGCACCGACGCAATCACCGCGCCCAGTGACCCGAGGATAGCGATGCGCAGGGTTTCGGCCGATCCCTTGAGGATTTCGCTCATGATTTCAGGCGATGGCGGCCACATGCGGCCCAGAAACTCGGCAATGCGCGGGCCGGAACCGAAGAGGCGCGCCAGATCAACATCAGATGAGGCGAAAGCCCAAAGCACCGCTCCCGCGATCAGCAGGGTCAGGGTGAAACCGCCGGAATCGCGCCCGCGCATCAGGTGACCACCCTGAGGCCGGGTTTCTGTGGCGGCGACGGTGTGCCCGGACCCGCGTCGTGGTAGATCTGGGCAATGTCCTGCGGTGACACGTCCGCGGCGGGGCGGTCGAATTGCAGCTTGCCGTCGCGCAGACCGATCACGCGTTCAGCGAAGCGCATCGCCAGTTCGGGCTGATGCGAGCTGAAGACCGAGGTGACGCCGCGGGCACGGGCGGCCCCGGTGATCAGGCCAAGGATATCGTCGGCACGGGCCGGATCAAGATTGCTGACCGGTTCGTCGGCGAGAATGATTTGTGGTTCCTGCGCGAGGCATCGGGCGATGGCGACGCGCTGACGCTGCCCGCCGCTGAGGCTGTCGACCCGGCGATGCGCCAGATCGGCGATCCCGGCTTCGGTCATAGCCTTGTAGGTGGCAGTGCGGTCAAGTGCCGAGTGGCGTCCGAAGAATGCTGCCAGCACCGGTATCCGGCCCAGGCGGCCATTGAGCACGTTGCGCTCGACACTGCTGCGTTCGACCAGGGCGAATTCCTGAAAGATAAAGCCGGTGTCGATGCGCGTGGCCTTTGGTGGTGCCCGGTCAGGCGAAAGCGCGTTGCCCAGAACGTCGGCCCGGCCCCGCCAGCCCCGCAAGCGACCGTCACAAAGTGCCAGAAGCGTGGTCTTGCCCGCACCGGATGCGCCCAAAAGCGCGACGGATTCGCCAGGTTTTATACTGAGCGTGATAGCCGACAGTGCCGGTCTACCCCCTTCGGCACCGGGATGGTGCAGGGTCAGATCAGCGATGTCGATGGCGGCGGTCAATTGGTCAGTCCAAAACTCTGAGCCATGTCGCGCACGCCGTCATAGGCGGCGCTGTCGGCGCGGACATAGCCATCGGGGCCGTAGAGATAGGCCAGCTTGGCCTTGTGTTCGGGCTGGTTCAGTTTCAGCATCGCGGCGGTAAAGCGTTCGGACAGGTCGGCATCAAGGCCGGGCCGCGCGATCACCACGTGGCTGGGAATGGCCGGGCTTTCAGCGATCCAAGTGATCTCGGCCTGCTGTTCGGGGGTGAGCAGCAGATCGGCATACTGGCTGGCACCCGCCGCATCGACCAGACCGGCGGCCATGGCCTGCATCGCCTGCTGGTAACCGCCGGCAAAGAAGACCCGGCCAAAGAAATCCTCGGCCGTGTCCGGCCCGGTGATCAGCCCGGCCTTTTCAAATTCGGCCAGCGGGAACATGTAACCGGATTCCGAGATCGGATCGGCGAAGGCAATGTCGCGGTCCTTGAGATCGGCCAGTGTTTCGATGCCGCTATCCTTGCGCACGAAGACGCGGCCCGTGTAGGTGGGCGCGCCGCGATAAACCTCGGACAAAAGCGGCACGGCGCCGATTTCCTTTTCGGCCAAGACGAAGGGCAACCCGCCCATGAACGAGATATCGGCATCGCCATTGCGCAGCGCCTCGACGGCGGCGGCGTGATCGAAGGTCACGAAACCTTCGACCGGGACACCGATTTCATCGGCGAGCCAGGCGGTGATGACCTCGATATCGCCCAGCAGCTTTTCGGGGTTTTCCTGCGGGATGAAGGCCAGTTTCAGGGACTGGTCCTGCGCGAGGGCGGGCGTGCTGGCCAGCGCACAGGCGGCGGCAAGGCTCAGGAAATCGCGGCGGCGGAGGTTCATCAGTAGACCCTTTCGTCGAGTTCGTTGGCAGTGGCCTTGAAATCGGCCCAATGGGTATTTGCGGCCTGCCAATCCTCGGCGCGCACCGCCTCACCCACCTGATCCAGAAGCTCGGCCATGCGGTAGATGCCGGGGCGCTCGGCGAGGTTCGACATGGTGCTGGCATCCGCCGACAGATCGGCGGCCACCGTATCTGTCAGGATCAGGATGTGATGGCTGTCGCGCGCGGGCAGCAGCGTGTCGAGGGTGGAGGCAAAGGTGGTCAGTTCGTCAAAGGCCAGGCGGAACGGGGTGTTACGCTCGTCAAACGCCTCGAACGGATCATCGCCCGCGCCCACGGTTTCCAGATAGGCGGTCAAATCGGCGCGTTCCGCATCGGTCAGGCCAAGGCCCTTGGTGCTGTCGAACCAGTCGACGACCGAGGCCAGTGTCGGCAAGGAGCCGTCGTGGAAATAGGGCGCGTTATAGGCGATGCTGAGCAGCGTCGGCGTGTCGAAGGCACCGGTGCGGGCACCGTCATAGGCAGGCGCGGCCGAGCCGATATCATGCGCCTTGCGATCCAGGAAATTGGCCGAGGGGATGTGGCACGAGGCGCAGGAATTGCCATCCATCTGGGCGAAGGGACGGTTGAATATCTCTTCGCCGCGGAAGGCGGCCTCGGGGGCCTTGTCGGTCAGTTCGCCCTGTGCGTTCAGCATCGAATTGGGCAGGAAATCGAACTCCTGCATATAGGCCACCAGTGCGTCGAGCATGAACGGCGTGGGTTCGGCCCCGCCGAATTCGTTTACGATCACGTTGCGGGTGAAATCATGCAGGCTGCCGAAGCGGCCATCGCGCCCGTAAGGCCCGGTGAAACGCAACCCCCGCAGCGAGGGCGTATCAATCGGGTCATCGCGGCGGTCGTTGAAGATCGGGTTGAAAAACGCCCCGTCCACGTCGATGGCGCCGGGCTGGTGGCTGGCACCGGGGATAAACAGGCGGTTGTTGATGTCCGAACGGTTGTGACAGGTCGAACAGGCGATGCCGAGGTCGCTGGCCGGGCTGCCGAAGATCTGCGCACTGTCAAACAGCATGTCGCCATAGGCAATCAGCGGCAGGTCTTTTTCGTCGATGCCCTGTTCCTCGAATTTCAGCACAAGGCGCGGCAGCGGATCCTGATCAAAGATGTCGCTGCCGGGCGGCAGCAAGGGCCGCAGGGCGACATCCGCGCCACTCAGGTGGACGGTTTCGGGGATGGCGGTTAGCGTTGCGCGCGGGGCAAAGCTGTCGGGCAGGTAATTGGCGGTCAGGTAGTCGGAAATCACCGCGCGGGCGGCTGTCATCGCGTCGCGGTCAGCGTCCTGCGTTCCGGCCCCCAGCACACCGGCGGAGCCCGTGGCGCTGGTTAGTTCCAGCCAGGCGCGCCCGATATCACGCGCAGCCCCGGGATCGGCGGCCTTGAGGTGATCGCCAAAGGCGCGGTAAAGCTCCTGCGCCTCGGCCACGGCGGCCTGCGCGGTGGCAGGCGCTTCGGCGGCAAGGGCGCGGTCCAGCTCTTCGTTGATGCGCGCGGCAATCAGGCGGGTGGCGGCGGCATAGGTGCCGGCACGATCCTGGGCGGCGATGGCACTTTCCAGATCGGAGGTATCAACGTTGCTCTTGCTTGTCAGGCGCGCCAGCGCGCCCTGGCTGAACTGCGATCCGCGGTAAGGGTCTTGCCACGCGTCCTGCATCGCGTCCCACGGGACCGGGGCCAGATTGCCCAGAAAGAGCGTCAGGCGATAGGCCGCAGCCTCGGGCAGCCAAGGCGCTTCTTTTGCCGCCGTGGCATGTACCGCCTGCGCGGTCATGAGCATTATCGCAAGCCCGAAAGACAGGGTGATTTGCAACCGCCGCAGCATGGTCATGTGAGTCGCCTCTTGTAAAGTTAGCCTTGGCTAATATATCTAGCATCAGGTAATGAGTTGTCAATCGGTTATGAAAATTACTAGGATGGTGGAATGAGCGAAACATCCCCGGATATCGACGACCTTTCCCCGTCCGAAGATCGCACCGTCGATGCGCAGGCAGACGGGTTCGCCCGTGTCCGGCAGGCGCATGAAAGCGAGATGGCCGAAGATTATGTCGAGCTGATTGCCGAGTTGATCGAGGCCACCGGCGAAGCGCGCCCGGTGGACATGGCCGAACGGCTGGGGGTAAAGCCACCTACCGTGACCAAGAACCTAGCCCGGCTGACCCGTGACGGGTTGGTGCGCCGGGAGCGCTATCGCTCGATCTTTCTGACCGAAGCCGGTGAGGAATTGGCAGAAGCCTGCCGCGCACGGCACCAGACGGTCTTGTCGTTCCTGATGGCACTTGGCATCGACGAGGAGATTGCGGCGCGCGACGCGGAAGGCATCGAACACCATGTCAGCGGCGCCACCTTGCGGGCGTTTGAAGCTTTCCTGAGATCACGGCGCAAATACCGCTAGACGGTAGCGCCTTTTCCGATTGAATGACGCTGTTTGACCGTGCCTGAAGGATTTCAGGCATATGATTAGCCCTGCTCTCACACGAAATCGTGAATGACTTATAGCGGAGTTTCCCGCTTTCCTTGCAACTTTAGCGGATGTCCCGCCGTGGTTAACACTGCAAGCCTGGACAGACAGCAGTCACCGGTTTGCGGGAAACCATCGCCAGTATGTGGAGGGTAATTTTTACCTCGTCAACGCGGCTGGCCTTAACAATTATGGAGACGTTAAATGACTGTAATTTTTGAGTTCAAGACCTTCAAAAACGATACAATGGGTCAGCTTGATCGCTTTGCCCATCTGGCCCCGCTTGCGGCCAATGATGACATGCAATTCGGCGCGATCAGCAATCGGGTGCAGAAGGTGTGTTACGTGTTGACCGCGGCCCTGAACGCAGTACCCGATGACGCAGTAAGCAATGATCACATGGCCGTTCTGAGCGATCTGGGGCGCAAGCTGAACGCGATGTTCGATCTTTCCGAGGCGGTGCTGAACACCCGGTCCGAGATGATCCTGCCCTATGATGAGCGCAGTTTTGTCAACGATATCGCCGAATATGACATCGAACAGATCGGTGCGCTTGGGGATATCATCTGCGGTGGCGAGACGGATCTGACAAAGGCCGATATTGCGCATGTCGGACAGCCCCTCATCGACACCGATTTTTTCGATGGGCCGGCCATGTTCATACGCATCAAGACGATACTGCTGCTTATTCTGCGCATCCTTGTTCTGCTGAAGCTGGTGCCCGAAAAAACCGAGGCAAAGGTGGCCGAATTATTCAGGGTGATTGATGACCTGATCGAGCTTTTCGGCGGGGGTGTCGTCACGGGTGCGGTTGCGGATAATTGCCTTGATCCCATCACCGTGACCGGCATTTCCAAAAAAGCGTTTCAGTTCGTCCCCGACAAAGCGCTCTATCGCTTTCGTCTGACAGAGCGGTCCGGCGCAAAGCTGGGCAAGGTCGAGGTCAGGGTCAACGGCGTGCTAAAGACGACGCTGGATCAGGTTGGTGAAACTGCGGATGTCAGCGGCAGGGCAATTGTGGAACTGCGCCTGATCACCGACGATCCGAACGCGAGGGTTGTCATCTCGGTCTGCGTCAAGCGACCGGGCTGAAAATTCGGCTAGAAACACCCCTTGAAGGAAGAAGGCGAGCCCCCGGGGCTCGTCTTTTGTTTAGTAGGCCGGATGGGAGCATTAGCCAGGCAGGACATGAATGCGCGGCAATGTGGACGTTCAGATCACCGCCCGCTCAACCATTGGGAGGCCTTTCGGGATGCGTGTGAAGTTGAAATCCGTCAGGTCCAGCGTGCGGTAGGCGCCATAGGTCAACCATTCGGCGGTGCCGCGCCCCATCGCCGGGGCCTGCTGTATCCCATGGCCGGAAAACCCGTTGAGAAAGATGAAATTCTCAACCTCGTCATGTGGCCCCATGATCGCGTTATGATCAAAGGTGTTCATCGCGTAATGACCCGCCCAAGTGCTTTGCAGGCGGACCGCCTCGAATTGCGGAATGCGGGTGGCGATGATGGGCCAGACCTCGGCCTCCCACAGGTTGTGATCCAGGGTGAAATCATCATATTCGACCCGCGGATCAGCGCCGAAATGCGCGCCCACCTGATAGGTGCCGCCGCCGTTTTCGCGCACATGCAGGCCCGACGGGTCGATGGTCAGCGGCAGATCAACTTCCAGCGGCTGCTCGGCCTTGAAAATCCAGGAATAACGTTTGCGTGGCTCGACCGGCAAGTCGATCCCGGCCATGCGCGCGGTCCGGTCGGCGCGCGGACCCGACGCGTTCACAATCTGGCCACAGGCAACCACTTCACCGGTCTTCAGTGTCACGCTTTCTACCCGCGTACCCGCGGCGTTACGGGTCATGGCAACGACCTCGTTCGCGATGTATTCGACGCCGCCTTCACGCGAGGCGCGGCGCAGCGCATCGAACACGGCGGTGGCATCGAAATAGCCTTCATCCACGGTATTGATCGACCCCAGCACGATATCCTCCAGCGCGTAGAACGGATAGGCCTTGGCGATCTCGTCCCGGGTCATCAGGCGCGTCGCGGCACCCGCCTGCTGTTGCACCGCGTGGTTGGCGCGCAGGATATCAGCAAACGCGTCACTATCGGCCAGGTACATGTAACCGAAGGAGTGGATCGAAAGGTCGGGCACGTAGGCCGCACCGCGCAGGTGCTGGCGCAGATTCTTGACGAAATCGGCGGCGAATTGCGAAATGCGCACATTCAGCGCGGTCGAGAATTGCTGACGCATGCAGGACGTTGTTGTCATGGTCGAGGTGTTCTCGTAGCTCGGGTCGCGCTCGACCACCAGCACACGGCCCTGGAAATCGGGATTGTCCGACAAGAACCAGGCGGTTGCCGCCCCCATGATTGCGCCTCCGACGATCACCACGTCATAGCTGGTATTGGCGGGTGTGCTGGCCAGTCCCGGTTTCATTACCGCTGTCCTTTGTCATGAATTGATCGGGTCAGAATGCTGCCCCTGACGCGAGGTGAAACAAATGGACAGGGGTCTGTCAATCTTTGTTCCACGATGCGAATCCACTGCGCGACCCGAAATCGCAGGCAGGCTAGAGGAAAATTCACCCCGTTCACTCTGAGAGCCGCTGGGGCGACCAACCCTGAGTGGATATGACCGGTTAGGTCGTTGAAAATTCGTCAGATAATTCTGGGTACACCGCATCGCATACTGGTCCTCCGGCATCTGAATGCCACCCCAGCCGAGTCCCCAAAACCCCGGGGCTGAAACATGCTTAATTTTTGATTTACCCTAATATGTTTCGGTCTCGGCACGCAGTTTCGGGCAACAGGCACCCGGCGTTCGCTGAGAACTTCGACACCTGTTGCAGATCGCATCACAACAGAAATCGAGGTGTCTGAATTGGCAAATGTAATTGGAACGAAGTGGGGATCGAGCACGCTTGGGACCGCCGGGGGAACCGTGACATGGAGCCTGGCCGCTGCCGGGACCGATATTTCCCGATTTGGGACCAGCACGTTGATATCGACCACAGGCGAAACGTTTCTCGATTACGATTTCGTGCAGGTGATCGATGACGCCTTTGCCGAATGGTCAATGCATGGCGATATCGAGTTTCAGCAGATCCAGGATCAGGGCGGCGCGGCGGGCACCGGCCACATGGCGGATATCCGCATCTTCTTTGGTGAAATTCCCGGCAGCACGGCGGGCTATGCGTTTTATCCCTCAGCCTGGGGATCGGCAATTGGCGGTGACATCCTGTTGGATACACTAGCCCGTTTCAACTCGGATCCGCTGCTGTTCGCCAGCGTGGTTCTGCACGAGATCGGCCATGCGTTGGGCCTTGGTCATGTCGGCGAGGATTCGATCATGACGCCAACGGTCAAGAAAATCGGCCTGCAGGCGGACGATATCGACGGCATCATCCAGATTTATGGTCCGCAGGACGATCACGATCAACCCGACCCGCCGATGCCGGATCCGCCGATCACCCCAACCATCACCGGTGACGATCTGAAAAACAAGCTTGCCGGGACTGTCGGTGCGGATGTGATCGACGGTGCGGGCGGGAACGATACCCTGATCGGGAACGCTGGCGAAGACATTCTGATGGGACGTGACGGCAAGGATTTGCTGAAGGGCGGTAGTGGCAATGACACGCTTGAAGGCGGTGCGCAGAACGACAAGTTGCGGGCCGGGTCGGGCGACGATGTCCTGGATGGCGGTAGTGGCAATGATTTCCTGAAAGGTGGCAACGGCGCTGATACGTTCATCTTCGACGACGGTCATGGCCAGGACACGATTGCCGATTTCAACACCGGAAATGCAGCAGAAAAGATCGACCTGAGCGCAGTGAGCGGGATCAGCACCTTTGGCGATGTTGCGGGGGCGGCCACGCAACTAAACGGCAATGTTCGCATTGATACCGGGGCAGATAGCTGGATCCTGTTGCAGAATGTCGATCTGCATGCACTGGATGCCAGCGACTTCCTGTTCTGATTTGCCTGCTACCTCAAGAGGTGGCAATACGACATCTGCTAAAGTAAAAACCCCGCCTGTATCGGCGGGGTTTTCGGTGTTTATCCAGTACCGCGTTCAGCAACGCAATTGCGTCAGGTGTTCGGCACAACCAGTGTTGGTATGGTCGAGCGCCTCAGAACACGTTTCACCACAGTGCCGATATAAGTGTGACCGGTGCCCTGTTCATGGGTGCCCATCACGATCAGCCCGCAATTCAGCTCTGCCGCGCGTTTGAGGATGGTTTCAGCATCGTGCCCGTCGATCAACTCGACAGACGCGACCATCTCGTAGGCCGATTTATCCTCATCATCGAGAGCCGCGACAAAGGACTGCTGATTTTCCTTCAGCATTTCCTTGACCGAATTGTGGCGGTCCTTGATCGCGGCCTGTCGGGATGCTTCATCCTGAAGGAACATCTTCAGGGTGATAATCGCATCCTGCGACAGGGGCTCGGTTACATGCAGCACATGCACCTTGGCCCCTTGCGACTTGGCCAGCCCGAGGGCATGGCGCAGCGCATTGTCGGCATTCCCCGAAAGGTCGGTCGCAAACAGGATATCTTTTATCTCAGGTAACATTTTTCAGATCCTTTCTGTTCACGACCTAATATCCAAAGAACCGTGGCAGCCACAGCGCAATTTCGGGGACAAAGGCAATGATGAAGATCGCGATCGTATTGATGAAGGCGAACGGCAGGGCCGCCACCGATATCTGTTCGATCGAGATGTTCGATATGCCCGAGGCGATAAAGAGGTTCTCGCCCAGAGGTGGCGTCTGGAAGCCGATACCGAGGCAGCAGACCATGACCACGCCGAAGTGGATCGGGTCGATCCCCACGCTGTAGGCCACCGGCAGCATCACCGGCACCAGGATCAGGATGGTGGCCAGCGTCTCCATGAACATGCCCACAAAGAGCAGGAAGAATATGACCAGCGTCCAGATGATGTAGATGTTGTCGGTGATCGACAGCATCCCGTCCGCGATGATCGCCGGGATCTGGTTTTCGACCAGAAGACGACCGAACACCGTAGCGGTGAACATGATCAGAAGCACCCGCCCTGTGAGCCAGGTCGTGGTTTCAAGTGCGGTGAACAGTTTCTCCCAGCTAAGCTCCCGGTAGATGAACGCGCCGACGATCAGGGTGTAGAAGATCGCAACGATCGCGGCCTCGGTCGGGGTAAAGAAGCCCGAGTAGATGCCACCCAGGATCACGACCGGTGCCATCAGCGCCCAGAAGCCACGATACATTTCGCACCAGATATGGCGGGCAGACCAGCCATCCGAGTTGCCTTTGTATCCGTGTTTCTTGGACAGGATGTAGTTCATGATCAGCAGGCTGCCCGCAATCAGGAAGGCGGGAAGGAAACCGGCGATGAACAGTTTCGGGATCGAAACCGTCTGGAACACACCGTGCTGTTCCACCGCTTCCGGGGGGGGCGGCATGCCAAGCGCCGCGATGCCGAAGATGATCAGCGGGATCGAGGGCGGGATGACGATACCAAGACCACCCGACGAGGCGGTAATGGCGGACGAGTAGCTTCGGCTGTAGTTCCGGTCGATCATGGCCGGGATCATCAGCATGCCCACGGCGGCGGTGGTGGCCGGACCCGACCCCGAGATCGCGCCGAAGAACAGGCAGGCAAAGACCGTCGCCGCCGACATGCCGCCGGTGAAGGGCCCGGCAAAGCTTTCGGCGACGTTGATAAGCCTTCGGGATAACCCCGCAGCTTCCATCAGGGCCCCGGCCAGAATGAACGCCGGCAACGCCATCAGCGGGAAGGAGCCCACCGAGGTGAAGGCGATCTGCACAAACTTGATCGGGTTTTCGTCCAGGTAGATGAACGAGATCAGCGTCGAGACGCCCAGAGCCACCGTGATCGGCGCACCGATAAACAGCAGCAGCAGGAAGCCACCGAACAGTATGAGTACGATTTGCGATTCCATTATTTGTCCCCCTGCTCGTCTTTATGGGCCGATTCAATTTCGGCTCTGATGTCTTCCTTGTGGGCGGCTTCGGCCATTTCGGTCTCGGCGCGCACTTCGTCAAGGTCGATCGCGTCAGGATCGCGCATGTCTTCGTCCAGGATGATTTTTCTGTAATTCACCTGAATGACGCGAATGGTCATCAGTGTGAAAGCAATTGGCAGGACGATATAGACCCAGCTGAGGTGAAATCCCAACGTCTGCGACGACTGGAACTTGTTCATCTTGTTGAAGATGAAATCAATTGCCAGATAGACGAAATAGACGTTGAAGAAGATCCAGAACAGGTCTGCAAATGCCTCGATGAACTTGATCGCGCGAGGCGGCAAGAACTTGAACTGGAATGTCACCCGGTTATGCGCACCCATCTTGGCGGCGTAGCTGGCGCCAAAGAAGACGAACCAGACGAACATGTAGACGGACAGTTCCTCGATCCACGAAAACGAGAAGTCGAAAAGTGTCCGCACGACGACCTGCAGGAAAAGCAGGCACACAAATATCGCAAGCAACGTGCGACATATGTAGCTCTCGATGTTGTTGAGTATTCCCCAGAATTTTGTCATTTGCCCCTCTCTGTCTTATGCAGAAGGCGCCCGAGGGCGCCTTCTTTTTTGTTGGGTTCTGATTATTCCGAGACTGGATCGCGGCCGATGGCGGCCAGCACCTCGTTCATTTTTTCGATGCCGCCGATGCTGTCGTAGAATTTCGGCCAGACAGCTGCGGTTGCCAGATCAATGAACTCCTGTTCGTTGTTCTCGGGGTCCATGATCTCCATGCCTTTATCCAGCAGGATCTGCTTGATCTCGGCTTCCTTGTCGCGCAGGAACTGGGCCGATGCGGCGGTTGCCTGTTTGCCGGCTTCCAGAACGATGTTCTGATCTTCTTCCGAAAGCTCCTGGAACAGCTGCTCAGAGATGATCAGCGGTTCGATCGAGAAGATGTAACGGATGTTGGTCACGTATTTCTGAACTTCGTAGAACTTCATCGCGTTGATGGTGGTGTAGGGGTTGTCCTGACCATCGACAACTTTGGTCTGCAGGCCGGCAAAGGTTTCCGACCAGGCCATCGGTGTCGGGCTGATGCCCCAGGATTTGTAGGTGTCGATCATGATTTCGTTCTTGGGAACGCGGATGACCAGACCTTCGAGATCAGCAACCGAGGTGACCGGCTTTTTCGAGTTGGTCAGGCGACGGAACCCGGTATAGGTCCAGGCGATGATCCGCACACCGGCGTCGTTGATGGTGTTTTCGGTCAGCTCTGCGCCGATTTCACCTTGTGTCAGCGTTTCGGCGTCTTCCAGGCTGAGGATCACGTATGGCAGGGTGAAAACACCAACCGAAGGCGAAAACGGCGTGATGTTGTTGACCGCCAGAAGCGACATGTCGAGCGTGCCAATGGCCGCGTCGTTGACGGTGTCCTGTTCCGAGCCGAGCTGGCCGTTGAGGAAAAGTGTGGCTGTATGCTTGCCGCCCGAAAGCTCTTCGAGGGCCGAAACAAAGGCCAGACCGGTGGCTTCCTGGCTGGATCCGCCGCTGTCGCCGACGGCAATCTTGAAGTTCTTGGCAAATGCCGGTGCAGCAAATGTCAGCGCCGCGACGGACGCTGCTGCCGCAAAGGTTGTAAATGTCTTTACGAATGTCATGTGGTTCTCTCCCGCTGTTAGACACGTTCGGTCGATCATAAGGCAAACTGTCCCTTGTCCAAGCCTTATGATCCCCTGCGCGGTTTATAGTTTGCAAATTGCGTGCAGGTAATACAAAGTTAGTGACGTAAAGTTTGCCAAATTGGAAACCTTTTAATGGCCAAAAAATCGGTGATCAGCCGGGTTTCGGATGTCGATATCAAGCTGTTGGATATTTTTCGAACCGTGGTGGATTGTGGTGGGTTCACGGCGGCTGAATTCGAGCTGAACATAGGTCGATCAACGATCAGCAAACATATTTCGGACCTTGAAACACGGGTCGGGATGAAACTGTGCCATCGCGGACCGGCAGGGTTTTCGCTGACTTCGGATGGTGAGCAGGTCTTGATCGCCGCCGAGGACCTGTTCATCGCCATCGACCGGTTTCAGGATCAGATCGACGAGGCCCATAGCCGCCTGACCGGCAAGCTGAAAATCGCCTGTCTCGATCATTCCTCATCGAATCCATCAGCCAAAGTGTTCGAGGCCATCGGCAAGTTCCGCGATGTGGCGCCAGGGGTCACGCTGGATATTTCGCTGGAACCGCCTAACGTGATTGAACAGGGTGTGATCAACGGCCAATTCAATGTCGGGATCGTGCCGCTGCACCGACAATCGGCGATGTTGAAATATCACGAGCTTTATACCGAGGATATGCGGCTTTATTGCGGTCAGGGGCATCCGCTGTTCGACAACGACGAAGATCACCATGATTTACATAAGCTGCGGCGATACTCATACGCCGGGCTCAGTTTCAATTCGCCCAACATGGCGGTGCATCAAAAGCTGAAGTTGCGAAAATCCGCCTTTGTCCAGAACGAAGAGGCACTGACTCTGCTCGTACTTTCCGGTCGCTACTTAGGATTTTTGCCGACTCATATGGCGAAACCCTACGAAGCCTCGGGTCTGGTGCGAGAAGTCCAAAACAACACGGCCACCTATACCTCGCGCATCTCGGCAATTGTGCGCAGAAGTTCTTCGACTGGCAGACGGGTGAGCACCTTTGTGAATTTCCTCAACAGCGCGCATGCTTGACCAAGATCAAGTCCGTTAACCAGACCGGGCGCTAGACTTGCCAGATGGGAAACTCGTTTCTGAATAGGATTCCGGCAAGTGCGGGCCCGATGACACGCAGGCGCTTTGTGTCAATCGCGGCGGCAACGGTTGCCATGGCGGGACATGCGGCCGAGGCCGCTCCGATGATCCATTGGCAGGGGCGAGCGTTGGGCGCTGCGGCCAGCATGCAACTTACCGGGTTGGAGGCCGACAAAGCGCAGGGTATTTTCCGCACCGTTGAAAGGGAAATCGCGCGTCTGGAACGGATTTTCAGCCTGCACCATCCTCAATCACAGATCGTTCGATTGAACCGTGCTGGCATGCTGCGCAGCCCTGCCCCTGAATTGCTGGAAGTTCTGAGCCTGAGTGGTGGGCTGCACCGCGCAAGTGAGGGCGCGTTTGATCCGACCATTCAGCCGGTCTGGCAGGGGTTTGCAACCGCGACCGGTCAGGATATTGCGCCTGACCTTCTGGCACAGCCCGGCTGGCATCGTCTGCGCTTTGACGCCGAAGAGATCCGGATCGAACAGGGTGGCGCGCTGACCCTGAACGGCATCGCCCAAGGCTATATCACCGATCGGATTGCCGCCCTGCTGCGATCCAAGGGGTTGAGCGATGTCCTGATCGACATGGGTGAGATCGCTGCAATCGGATCGAAGCCTTGGCAGGTGGGCATTGCCCTGCCCGATCAAAGCCTTGTGAACCGCATCACGCTGAGTGATCGCGCATTGGCGACCTCGGCGCCGATGGGCACGGTGCTGTCGCCCGCCGCCGGACTGGGGCATATCATTGATCCGCGTGATCCGATGGCCCCGCCCCGCTATCAGTTGGTCTCGGTCTCCGCCAACACTGCTGCCGTGGCCGACGGGCTTTCGACAGCGCTTTGCCTGCTACCACGCGACAAAATGGTTGGTTGCCTTACATCCTACCCGGATGCCACGATTGAAACACTGATCTGACGCTACAAATCTGACCCCACGTATCTAGACCGAAGGAGAAATAGGATGATCAAACAGCTTGTTGGCGCGGCCCTGATGGCAGGCGTTTTTGCGGCTCCGGCGTTCGCCGAAGGTGACGCGGAGAAAGGCGAGAAAGTCTTTAAGAAATGCAAGGCCTGCCATGCGGTAGGTGACGGAGCCAAAAACAAGGTTGGCCCGATCCTGAACGGCATCGTTGGTGCGCCTGCCGGCGCGAATGCGGATTTCAAATATTCCGATGCGCTGAAAACAATGGCTGAGGGTGGCCTGGTCTGGGATGCGGAATCACTGTCGGCCTTCCTGACCAAACCCAAGGATTTCATGGATGGCACCAAGATGTCCTTTGCGGGTCTGCGCAAGGAAGCGGACGTGGCCAACGTGATCGCCTATCTCGAGACCTTCCAGTAAGGGTCTTAAACTGACTTCAAAGAAGGTGCTGCGGCATGTGTCGCGGCGCCTTTTTCTATCGCCCGTCAGCCTCATCCATCAGGCGGCGCACCCAGCGGGTTACCAGCCAGTTTGCCGGAAAGCTAAGCGGGACGCACCAGATCAGCGATTGCACCGGCGTAAGCGCAAGCAGGCCGATCGCCTGGCCCATCAGCCCGAGCATGAAAAGATTGATCGCGACTGCACCGGCCGTGAACACCCAGAGTATCGCATAGAGCTTGCCAAAGGAAATGGGGGCGGGTGGCGTTTCCATCGCATTCACCTGCTTCATGCCGTCACCTGAGACCGGGCCGCTTTGCGCAGGCTCTTGGCGACAAAGGCCGGAATGGTCTGAAACGTGCCGATCGGGTCCAACAGGGCGCCTTTGAAGTCCGCCACGCTGAGCGCGTCGGTGATGTCGTCTTTGACATGCCCGCCATAGGCCGCGAAGAACGGTAGGCACAGCGTCTGACCGCGGCAACCCATCGCCACATCGCCGAAAAACGGCGCTTCTTCGACATAGCCAGTGCGGATGCCGGCAAAACGCATCGCCGCGCCAAGCTTTGCGACAAAAGCTTCTGTCGCCTGTTTGGATTTTGGGCTGCGGCCCGATCCGTGCGAGGCCACCAGAAGGGTCGTTGCCTGCGGTGCCCACTCCCTGCCCGCCAGTGCGTCACACAGGTGAGTTGCCACCAGATCAGGCAGGTCTGGTTCCACCCCCAGGGGCGGCAGGATATGCGCCGGGGCGTCACCCAGCCGTTTGGGCAGGGCCGACCGGACAAACCAGCCATCGGTCATGAAGAGGGGATAGATCAGGGGCGTGCCGTCTGTCGCCGCCAGGGCTGCATCCAGCGCGCCGGGATTGGCCAATGTCGCGCTGGTCACCAGCCAGTCGGGCAGATGACCGGCCACCTTTGCGCTCAGCGCCTTCAGATCGGCCTCTGCCGGCAGCGGGTCGGACGGTTGGCCATGACTGACGATGATGGCGGAACGTTTAATGGCTTGTGCCCTCCGAGAAGGTGATCTTGTTGAAGACATTATATTTGCCCGAAGGTTTGCGCATCGGCAAGCGCCGGAGCTCCTTGAGCGTGTTGGCGTCATAGACGATCACCGCGCCGTCATCTTCCCAGACCGAGACCAGCGCGCGGCTGCCATCGCGGGTGAATTCCACATGCGCCACCGTCGCACCCGGTTCGGGGCGCAGGGTTTTCACCACCTCAAGGCTTTGCTTGTCGATCACATGCATCACGTCACGGTTCGGACCAAAGAACACGTCCGCCCATATGTAGGGCGAATTTTCGTGACTTCTGAGGAAAAACCCGGGGCCGTCGGTGTCGATGGATTTCAGAACCCGCCAGTTACCGGTGTCGATGACCGAAAGCCTGCCTTCCTTCAGGTGCGGCGTGGCCATGACGCGGCGACCATCCCGTTCCCAGGAAATGCCCGAACCCAGATGCGGCATGCCCGGCAGCGGAAGTTCGGCAATCTCGCGGCCGACGTTGAGGTTGACGACGACGCCGCGCTTTCCGTCGCGGGCAGCACCCACCAGATGGCGGTAATCATCGGTGAAAAAGAAATCATCCAGCGGCTCGGCGATCTCAATCCGGCGGCGAGCAAAGAGGCCTTCGGACGAGGGGATCGCCTCGATCATGTCCTTTTCCTGGCTGTGGACGAACCCTTCGTAAACCGGGTCCGCGTCGGGGTCGGTGGCGACTTCCCAGATCTCGGGGGCGTCCTTGAGGGCAAGGATGAAACTGTCGCGCTGCGGGGCCTGGTAGACGGCGGAGACACGGCTGTGCACCCCGGATTTCGAGATCACCGGCATGACCCGTTCAACACTGAGATCGGCGGTCGACAGCAGCGTCAGCGTCATCGGCAGATAATTGGCGACAGCCAGGTGTTTGCCATCGCGGCTGATCGCGATGTTGCGGCTGTTGAGACCCGCGCGGACACGGCCCACCTGCTGCAGCGACCAGATATCGTATTTCTGCACCCAGCCATCACGCGACATGATGAAGACATAGCGCCCGTCGGGGGTGAATTTCGGGCCGCCATGCACGGCGAAAGGCGTTTCGAACCGGTCCAGCACGTCGAACGTGTCACCATCCAGCACACTGACATGATGATCGCCGGTTTCGACGACCAGCGTGATGTTCATCGGATCCGCGTCGAACACAGGCGCGTCGGCGGGGCGATAACCTGGGTCGCGCCAGAGAGTTTCGGTAATGTGCGCCGACGTCCAGTCGGGCACGGTGTCCAGCGGGGTTTTCAGATAAGTGGCAAGGTCGGTGATCGCTTGCGCATCCAGTTCCGCATTGAAGGCGGGCATCTGGGTCGCGGCGCGGCCATTGGCGATCACGCCCTCCAGATTTGGCCCGCGCATGCGTTTGAGGGTTTGCGGGATCAGCGCGGGCCCTGCCCCGCCCAGCCGGTCCGCGCCGTGGCAATCGGCGCAGTAGCTGGCGTAATGCTGCGCCGGATCGGCCTGCACGATGCCGGCCAGCAGCAGAATGCTAGAAAAAACGATGGGCCGGATCATGTTTCTTTCCCCGGAAAGGTGTGACGGCAAGGCGGTCGGCCTCGGCGATGCCGATCTCGGCATTGCTGAGGTAGCAGGCCGGGTCTTCGGCCCACGGGTCACCGGTCAGTTGCAGGGCGCGGATGCGGGTGTTGCCGCCGCAAACCGATTGGAACGTGCAGGCACCGCAACGGCCCTTGAGCGGGCGGGGGCGCAGGCGCAGCTGCGCCAGCATCGGATCATCGCCTGTCCAAAGCTCGGAAAACGGCGTATCCTTGACACTGCCGACGGTGTAATCCGACCAGTAGGTATCTGGGTGAACCTTGCCCTGGGTGTCGATATTGGCCACGCCCAGCCCCGAGGAATTGCCGCCCCATGCCTCGAGATGGTCGCACAGGTGGTCGATCTGGTCGTCGTTGAACCGCTGCTTCGCCCAGTTCAGCATATAGACAGCATCTGCGTCGTTATTGCCGGTGACGATATCCAGCGGGCGGTTTTCGCACACGCCTTTCCAGGCGCGGTCGATCAGCATGTCCAGCGCGGCGCGGGTATGATCATGCACCGCATCCTCGCCCCGGTTCTTGTCGCCGCGCCCGGCATAGACCAGGTGCGAGAGGTAGAACTTGTCAACGCCCTCGTCATCGCATAGCTGCAGGAGGTCGCCCAGCTGGCCGGCGTTGTCACGGGTCAGCGTAAAGCGCAGACCCACCTTGATGCCGCGTTTCTTGCAGGCGCGCACGCCGCGCACGGCCTCGTCAAAGGCGCCATCGACGCCGCGGAACCAGTCGTTTGTCTTGCCGATCCCGTCGATCGAGATGCCGACATACTGAAAGCCGATATCGGCGATCCGGTCGGCATTGTCGCCATGGATTTTTGTGCCATTGGTGCTGAGCGCGAGATAGCGGATTTTCTCCATCCCGCGCGCGGCCCGGGCGATCTTGAAGAAATCGAACCGGTCCAGCGGCTCGCCCCCCGACAGGATCAGCGCGGGCACCCCGAAATTGCCGATATCCGCAAGCGTGGTCATGGCCTGTTCATGGGTCAGCTCACCCGGAAACTGCACATCGGCGGAGACCGTGTAGCAATGGCGGCACCGCAGGTTGCAGCGGCGGGTCAGGTTCCAGATCACCACCGGTTTGACCGGTCCGGTGCCACGCCGGGCGCGCACGGGCGTGGGGTGAAGAAGCTGGTGCATATATTCGCTCATGCGGAACATGTGCCTAACCTTTCTTTGACCTGAGCCGCAGCCCGGTCTTTTTGAGGATACGTGTGGAATAAAGGATATCGTGGCCTTGGCAGGCGGACCCGAGGATGTCGGCAATGGTCTGGCGCAGCGCCTCAACCTCATCGCGGGACGATCCGTGGATCATGGCGAAAAGGTTATAGGGCCAGTCGGGCAGTGCGCGGGGGCGTTCGTAGCAATGGCTGACAAATTCAAGATTGCCGACACGTTGGCCCAGCGTGGCCACCTGCGCGCCGTCGACATCCCAGACCGACATGCCATTGGCGGTCATCCCCAGGGCATAGTGGTTCGGGGCAACCGCAATGCGGCGGATGATGCCGCCCGCCTGCATGGCGCGCAGACGGGTACAAAGCTCATCCTCGGAAAGACCCAGATCAGTGGCGATGGCCGCATAGGGGTGCGGCACCAGCGGCAGGCCAGACTGGGTGGCGGCAATGATTGCACGATCTGTGGTGTCCGGGGTCATGCGGCCACCCGGAAGCGGATGAAGAATTCCTGCAATTTGGGGAAAAGCCAGACGCGGTGGCCGGTCTGCGCCTCGATCCGTTCGGCAACCTCTTCGATCTCGTCCCTGGTTTCGGTCGCCAGAACGAACCACATGTTCAGGCGATGAGTACGCTCGTAGTTATGGGCGACCTCGGGATGGGTGTTGACCTGCCGGGCCACGGCGTCGAACTCCCCGTCCGGGATCGCCATGGCGCAGAGGCAGAAGGCCCCGCCCATCGCAGCCGCATCATAGAACGGACCGAAACGGGTGATCACGCGGGCAGCCTTCATGACCTCAAGTCGTTCGATCAATTCGGCCTCGGGGATTTCCAATTCTTTAGCCACCACCTGAAACGGGTTCGGGTCTATTGGAAAGCCTTCCTGCAAGTGATTGAGGATCAGGCGATCTGTATCATCAAGCGTCATGCGACATGCCTTTCGGGGGCGGAAACCAGCGCGCCCATTTGTTTGAAGCATCGGACCGAGAAAAGAGGCACATGCGCGATGCCCTTGAACTCAGGTAGATCACAGACGCGATCAAGAACGCCCAAAGCCTCGGGGCGCGAGCGCGCGTGGATCATCGAGTAAAGCCGGTAGGGCCAGAGGTCCGGCACGGGCGTCCGTTCATAGCAGAGCGTGATGCCGGGCTGGGCGGCCAGAAGCGGGCCAGCATGGGTAATCGCATCGTGATCCATATCCCAGACCACCATCGCATTTGCCCGCCACCCCAGGGCGCGGTGGCGGACGATCACCCCCAGGCGCGAGATGATACGGGCATCCGACAATGCCTTGATACGGTCGATCAGATGATCTTCGGTCAGGGCCAGCTTGTGGGCAAGATCGGCAAACGGGCGTTCGGTCAGCGGCAGGCCATTCGTCAGCGCCTGAAGGATCGGGCGGTCGTTATCCTGAAACACGCTGGCGTCAACCGGACCGGGGCGCAGCGGCAGCGGTTTTTCACCGCGCAGGGCAAAACCCAGATCGACATTGAAGGGCCGCACCAGCTTCAGGTCGAGCACGCGCAGGCCACTGGCGGCCTCGATCCCCCTGAGCGTGGCATCGACATGGGCGCGGTCCGGGCCGGTGACCACGAACCAGAGGTTCCAGTCATTTTCCCGCAGGTAGGAGTGATTCACCCCGGGGAACTGGCCGATGATCCGCGCCACCTCCTCGATCCGGTCGTCGGGTGCGGCGATGGCGGCCAGGGTGCTGGCCGAGACGGTATTAGGCGCGCAGGTTGCCCCCACGCGGGTGACCCGTCCCGTGGCGCAAAATTTATCCAGCCTGGCGATCACCGCACTGGACGGAATGCCCAGCATGTCGCCGATGTGGTCGAATGGGCGCGAGATGATCGGGAAATCGCGTTGCCAGTCGTCCAACAGGGCCTGATCTATGGGGTCGTCAATTCCGTACATTCCGTCAAAGCCCCGTCTTGTGCGCCCGCGCCGTAAAGAAGATGCCCGAAGGGCTTTCGGCGTCGATTTCGCGCAGTTTTTCAAAGGTTTCGGTGTCGTAGATCATGATTTTTCCGGCGTCGCGGACGGACAGCCACACCTCGTGACCGCGCGGGGTGAATTCCATATGCAGCACGCCGGGGCCGGGCTTAAATTCGTGAATGACCTCTTTGGTCAGCGTGTCGAGCACCTGGATCGTGTCGTTGAGCGGATGGGCGAAATTGACCCAGACATGGCGGCCATCGGGGCGGGCCATGGCAAAGACCGGCTGGCCATGGGTTGGCGTGCGTCCAGTTTCGGTCAGGCTTCGGGCATCGACCCAAAGCACCTCGTGCTGGCCGACGGCGGGCAGCACGAAATCAGTGCCGGCCAGCGCCCAGCCTTCCAGATGCGGCATCTTGTAGACCGGCAGGCCGTCGCGACCCGCGGCGTAGCCCTGAAGAATGGCGCGCGGCTGCGGAATGTCCTGCCAGAGATCCAGCGCGGTCAGATGGTCATCGCCAAAGAGCCCGGCGATATAGGTGCGCCCGTCGCCGGTGATCAGCGCGTCATAGGGATTTTCACCCATGCCGGTGATCCTGATGATCTGGGGCGAGCCGCCGGACATATCGGCAATCCATGTCTCGCCCTTGTCCCAGAGGGTAAAGACAAAGCGGTTGCCGGGGGCGTCGACCAGGCCGATGGTCTTCGAGCTGGTGGGGATGTCGGCGACCATCGCAAGCGTGCCCGCATTAAAGATGCGCACCCCGCCCGGTTCGTAATTCGACACCGCGACCAGTTTGCCGTCATCGGAAATGGCGCCGCCGATGGAATTGCCCGCCTGCATCACCCGGGCGATGATTTCGCCCGACAGGATGTCAACCTTGGTCAGCCCGCCATCGCGGCCGAAGACATAGGCGAATTGCTGATCCGGCGAATAGACCAACGAGGCATGTGACAGATCGCCCAGCCCGGTGATCCGCCCGATCCGCGCGCGTTCGGACTGATCGACGATCAGCAGCGATCCGCTGGCCCGTTCGACCACAAGGCCCAGATCGCCGGTGGGCTGCGCCTTGACCGAAACCGGTATCAGAAGCGTAAGTGTGAGGAAGAGTACCGCGCGTTTCACTCAGCGCCTCCGGTCAGCAAATAGGTGGCAATCCACTGCGCCTCGTCCTCGCTGAGCAGCGGGCGCCAGGGTGGCATGGCGGTGCCGGGCACACCGTCAAGGATCACGGTTTCAAGCGTTTCATGGTCGTAATGCTGCAAGGCGTCGGGGCGCAGATCGGGGCCAAGACCGCCCTTCAGGCTAAGCCCGTGGCACGAGCCGCAATCCTGCCGCACCAGCCGTTCAAGGGCTATGGCGTCGACCGCTGCGACCTCGCCCGCCAGGGCCGGAGCGGCGCAGAACAGGAGCGCTAGCAACCTACTCACCGACCCTCACAGCCTGATCGGGCCGTGCCTCGGACAAGATGGCGATATCATCGGGCTGTGCAGCATAGAGCGTGACGACACGGCCAATGACAAAAAGCGTGGGGGCCTGCAGTTCGGCGGCCTGGACATCAACACCGATCTGATCGAGGCGCGATACCAGCCGTTTTTCACGTGGGGTCGTGGCATCGGACACAGCCAGCACCGGCAGGGTCGCCGGCATCCCCGCCGCGATCAGACGCAGGGCGATCTCGGGCATGTTGGCGACGCCCATATAGACCACCAGCGTGGTGTCGATACTGGCCAGGCTGGCCCAATCCAGATCAAGCGGTTGCCCGGCGGCGCGGTGACCAGTCACATAGCGCACGCCCGTGGCCAGCCCACGATGGGTCAGCGGCACACCGGTGACGGTGGCCATGCCCTGCGCGGCAGTAATACCGGGAGCGTATTCGATCGCGATGCCCCGGTCGGTCAGATACGCGGCCTCTTCCGAACCACGCCCGAAAATCAGCGGATCACCACCTTTGAGGCGCGCCACCGTCAGGCCCTGATCCGCGAATTCAACCAGCATCTCGTTTATCTCCGGCTGGGGAACCGTATGGCATTTGGGAGCCTTGCCCACCGGCACCATCCGGGCCTGCGCGGGCGCAAATTCCAGCACTTCAGGAGAGACCAGCCGGTCGTAGACGACCACATCGGCAACACTGAGCATGCGCAGGGCACGCATCGTCATCATTTCGGCGTCACCCGGGCCCGCACCGATGAGATAGACCTTGCCTGTCGCTGTCATGTGCCGGGATCCTTCAAAACGGGTACGCTGGTCAAAAGAAACCGGGGGCCGGCGCGCGGCCCCCGGAGGCCTGCGTCAGTAGACGTCAGCGCGTGTGTTGTAGACGTTGAACTTGCCTGTCGGCGTGATCAGGCGTTCGTCCTTGATCACATGTTTCAGCTCAAGCGTCTTGTCGTCGACCACAACGATGGCGGATTCCAGGTCAGCCGCGTTCCAGACCGAGAACCAGATCTCGTTGCCTTCCTTGTTGAACTCGCCCTGCACGACCCGGGGCTGCCCTTCGGCGATCCCGGCCCATTCGACGATGGGAAGCACGGTGAATTCAGGCTCTTCCTGGTCCATCTCGGCCACTTTGAATACCGCGACCGAGCCCGAAACCTCGGCATCGGGATTGAGCGGTGCGTCAACATAGAGGTGCGCGGAGGTGGGATGGGTTTTCACGAATAGAGATCCGCCGCCCATCGCATAGAGCTGCTGCACCATTTTCCAGGCGTGATCGGGGTTGCCTTCGGGATCGGTGCCGATCAGCGCCACGGTTTCGTCGCCAAGATGCGATGTCGCCCAGACCGGCCCATAGGTCGGGTGGTTGATATTCGCCCCGCGACCGGGGTGCGGCGTGGCGCCATCGGTGTCGATCAGCGCTTCCAGATCACCCTCTTTGGTGTCGATCACGGCCACCTTGTTACGGGCGTTTGCCGCCGTCAGGAAGTACCGCTGGGTGCTGTCCAGACCACCATCGTGGAGGAAACGTTCGGCCTCTATCTCGGTCACTTTCAGACTTTTGATGTCGGAATAATCGACCAGAAGGATCTTGCCGGTTTCCTTGACGTTGACAATGAATTCCGGCCGGTAGTGCGAGGCCAGGATCGCGGCAACGCGCGGCTCTGGATGGAAAGTCTGTTCATCATAGATCATGCCACGCGTGGACTTGATCTTGAGCGGCTCAAGTGTGTCGCCGTCCATGATGACGTATTGCGGCGGCCAATAAGCGCCCGCAATGGCGTATTTATCCTCAAAACCCTCCATTTTCGACGTCTCAATTGATCGTGCTTCAGCGCCGACCTTGATCTCGGCCACAGTGGCTGGTGTTTCCATCCAAAGATCGATCATGTTGACCTTGGCGTCGCGGCCGATCACGAAGAGATAGCGACCAGATGCGGAAATCCGGCTGATATGCACCGCATAACCGGTGTCGATCACTGCCTTGATCTCATAGCTGGCACCATCAATCAGGGCGATCTGCCCCGCGTCACGAAGCGTGACCGAAAAGAGATTATCGATATCCCAATCGTTCATCTTCTCGGTCGGACGGTCCTCGGGCGCGATAACCACTTTCCAGCTTTCGCGCATTTCAGGCATGCCGAATTCAGGCGGCGCGGGCGGTTCAAGCAGGACGTAGCGGGCCATAAGATCAACGTCTTCTTCAGTCAGATCGCCCGAAGTGCCCCAGTTGGGCATCCCCGCGGGTGAGCCGAAATTGATGAAGTCGCGGACATATTCATAGCCGTTTTCGCGGGTGATGTCGGGGGTCAGCGCCTTGCCGGTTGCGCCCTTGCGCAACACGCCGTGGCACCCGGCGCAACGTTCGAAATAGATAGTTGTGCCGCGCTGAAACTCCTCTTGAGTCATCACCGGATCATCCGGTTTGAGGCCTGGAATTTCGACTTGTATCTGACCAAGCGTGGTCATGCTGGGTTCGTAGGCGGCAGCCGGTCCGTCGGCGTGGTCTTTTGGCTTTTCCTGGGCGGAGGCGCCGCTGACGGCAAGGCCCAGTACAACCGCCGCGCTCGTCAGGAGCGATGCGCGCCGTCTGGCTAGTGTGGATTTCATTACGAATACTCCGGATCGCTGGTGAGGCCTGCCCAATCTGATCCAGTTCCGCCCCTGTTGCCTTGACCAAGATCAAGGCATCACTCGCCCCTAGCACCGACAAGAGGGGATGCTGAACCACGCGCGCAATCTACTGGTCTCAATTATTGTTGTGGTGGCTCTCTTGACCACCTTACCCGACGCTCTGGCAGAAACGGCGGGCACCGGTTTTGCGCGGGTGACTGATCCGATTGCACCCTCTCGCGAAGATGCAAAAAGACTGTTTGGTCTTGAAACTCTGCCGGTGTTGACCCGACAGGAAGGTGCCGCCCCCGGATGGGTTGTGGCCGACAGTGAGGCGGTACTTGGCCATATCGCGTCAACCTGGGAAATCGCCCGATCGGTTGGATATTCGGGTCGACCGCTTGATGTGCTGGTGGCTGTCGACCCTCAAGGTCAGATTGCCGGAGCCAAGCTGACACGTCATAGCGAACCGATTCTAACCTTGGGATTGTCCGACGAGGATATCGAGAGATTCGTAGGCGGATTCGCAGGTGTTGATCTGATGAACCTGTCGCCAGACAGCACCGGGCCCGACATGCCCGACATTATCTCGCGCGCAACTGTATCCACCGGTGTCATCCGCGATTCTATTTTGCGCACCGCCCGAACCTTGGCGATAGGGCATGGGTTGGTGCCAGGCGGTGGGATCGATCGGCTGTCTTTTTCACCGCAAAGCTGGCAGGCGCTTGAGGCAAAAGGAGCGATTGCGACAACACGAGTCAGTCTGAATGACGCGAGCAAAGCACTGGCGGCATCCAAGATTCCTGTACCCGATGGCGACGCGCCTTTCATCGAGATGTGGGCCGCGCTGATTGACCCACCGACGATCGGGCGCAACATTCTGGGCCAGCAGCAGTTTTCACGCGCAGTTGGCGCTCTTGGACCCGATCAGGTCGTACTTTTCGTGACCTCGCGCGGGCTTTATTCACATCGCGGCACACGGTGGCGACGGTCAGGAATTTTTGATCGGTTGGTTTTGTTACAGGAGGACAGGCGTATCACGCTGACCGCCGACGGCTATACGCGTATCGACAAGCTGCCGGCCAAGGATGCGCCCGATTTCAAGGAACGCAGCCTTTTCAGGGTGGACACAACTGAATTTGATCCCACCCTGCCCTTTACGCTGGAACTTACCGCTTCACGCCCGGCGGCAAATGGTGGGGACGTGTCATTCACAGTGCCGCTTCAATATCGCCTGCCAGAAGCGTTCATTCAGGCCCCGCCCCCCGAAGCGGCACCATTGTGGCAGCAAACCTGGCAGAAGAAACGCTTTGCCGTTGCCAGCGTGCTGGTGATGTTGGGCGTTCTTACCCTGATCCTTCTGTTTCAGGAAGCGTTGGTGCGGCGCCCGGTCTTGTGGCGATCTGTCAGGATGGGATTCCTGACGGTCACCCTGTTCTGGCTGGGCTGGGGCCTGAACGGTCAGCTATCCGTCGTGCAAGTCATCGCCTTTGTCCAATCTCTGCTTACCGGATTCCGGTGGGAGGTATTCCTGATCGAGCCGGTGATCTTCACTCTCTGGGGTTTCGTGGCACTTGGGCTGCTGTTCTGGGGTCGCGGGGTTTTCTGTGGATGGCTCTGCCCGTTCGGAGCGTTGCAGGAACTGTCCTTTGCCGTGGCACGCAAGCTGAACCTGCCCCAGGTCTCGGTGCCGCATGCGCTGCATGAACGGCTGTGGATCATCAAATACACGCTTTTCATGGCGATCCTGGCGCTGTCTTTCTATTCGATGAAAGACGCGCTGATCCTGGCAGAAGCTGAACCATTCAAAACGGCCATCTCTCTCAGAATGATTAGGGCGTGGCCCTTCGTGTTGTTTGTATTGGTCTTATTGGCGGCGGGCCTCTTCATCGAACGTTTCTATTGCCGTTACCTTTGCCCCCTTGGCGCAGCATTGGCCATCCCGGCAAAGCTAAAGATCTTCGACTGGTTGCACCGGCGTCCGCAATGTGGCCGCGAATGCCGACTGTGCGAGACCAAATGCACCGTGGGTGCAATCGATCCTTTGGGCCGTATCAACGCGAACGAATGCGTGCTTTGCCTGCGTTGCCAAGTGGTAATGAACGATTCTGATACCTGCCCAATTCTGAAACGTCGCGCCCGAAAAACACCCGCTGCAGCGCCGAAATCGCAACCCGGCTAGTTGGTGGGTCCATGTCGTTTTTCCAGCCCGGCCATTCTGTCGCAGGGGGCTGAATTTCCGTGCCAGCTTGACTTTCGACAAGGATGAAGCGGGCGAAGATTTGCATGGTTAACCAATCATCAACGCAGCGCAAAGGAGAGCGCAATGCGCGAAGTCATGACCAAGAGCATGGCCCGCAACATTTTCTATGGCGGGTCATTGTTCTTTATCATCATTTTCGTGGGTCTGACGATCCACTCCCACATCTACATCGTGAACACATCATCCAATAGCGACAAACTGACCGAAAGCGTGGCCCTCGGCAAACACGTCTGGGAAAAGCATGCCTGCATCAACTGCCATTCGATCATGGGCGAAGGTGCTTATTTCGCGCCGGAACTGGCCAATGTCATGACCCGTTGGGGCGTCGATGGCGACGCCGAAGGTGCCTACGAAACGCTGGACGGCTGGATGAAGGCCCAACCTTCCGGCATCGAAGGCCGCCGCCAGATGCCGCTGTTCGAGTTGACCGAGGAAGAAACCCGGGGGCTTTCGGATTTCCTGCTGTGGGTTGACGAAATCGACGCACAGGGCTGGCCGCCCAATGATGCGGGCTGAGAAAGGACCAAACCGATGAAATATCAAACTCAGAAAATCGCATTGGCGTACTTTGCCGTCGCGATGGCACTTTTCGCGGTTCAGATCCTGGGAGGCGTGTTGGCGGGATACATATATGTCATGCCCAACACTCTGTCGGAACTGCTGCCTTTCAACATCGTCCGCATGCTGCACACCAACAGTCTGATCGTCTGGCTTCTGCTGGGCTTTTTCGGCGCGGCCTATTTCCTGATCCCAGAAGAGGCCGAGCGTGAAATCCACTCTCCGATGCTGGCGTATCTGCAACTGATCATCCTGGTGGTCGGTACTTTGGGCGTGGTCGTGACCTATGTCTTCAACCTCTTCGAGGGCAACTGGTTTCTGGGCAAGGAGGGGCGCGAGTTTCTGGAACAGCCCAAATGGGTCAAGGTCGGCATCGTCGTGGCCGCGTTGATGTTCCTCTATAACGTCTCGATGACGGTGCTAAAGGGTAAGAAAACCGCCATCACCAACATCCTCTTGCTGGGTCTCTGGGGTCTGGCGCTGCTGTTCCTCTTCGCTTTCTACAACCCTGACAATCTGGCGCTGGACAAGCAATACTGGTGGTATGTCGTACACCTCTGGGTCGAGGGCGTGTGGGAGCTGATCATGGCGTCCATCCTGGCCTATCTAATGCTCAAGCTTACCGGGGTTGATCGCGAAATCGTGGAAAAATGGCTTTATGTCATCGTCGCCGCCGCGCTCTTCTCGGGCATTCTGGGCACCGGTCACCACTATTACTGGATCGGTGGACCAAGCTACTGGCAGTGGATTGGTTCGATCTTCTCAAGCCTCGAAATCGTCCCGTTCTTTGCGATGATGGCCTTTGCCTTCGTGATGGTCTGGAAGGGGCGCAGGGATCATCCGAACAAGGCGGCACTGCTGTGGTCGCTTGGCTGTGCCACGCTGGCCTTCTTTGGTGCCGGTGTCTGGGGCTTCCTGCACACGCTGCACGGGGTCAATTACTATTCCCACGGCACTCAGATCACTGCTGCTCACGGGCATTTGGCCTTCTACGGTGCCTATGTCTGCCTGAACCTGGCAATCTTCACCTATGCCATGCCGATCCTGCGCAATCGCGATCCCTATAATCAGGTGTTGAACATGGCATCGTTCTGGCTGATGTCGAGCGGGATGGTCTTTATGACCTTCACCCTGACATTCGCGGGCACGGTACAAACCCATATGCAGCGTGTGGTCGGTGATTACTACATGGATGTGCAGGATTCGATCGCCATATTCTACTGGATGCGACTTGGCGCGGGTGTGGTGGTCTTGCTGGGTGTTCTGCTGTTCCTTTACGCCATCCTGGTACCGCGGCGCGAGATCATCTCGCATGATGCCTCGGTCGCGGCGGAGTGACACGCATGGATGGCACACTTGCCCAAAGGAAGGGGGCGGCTGACGCCCCCTTTTACCTGCCCCAACGCGACGAATGCGAGCTTTTCGAAGCCGCCAGCCGCATGAATTTACCTGTCCTGCTGAAAGGGCCAACCGGCTGTGGCAAGACCCGGTTTGTAACCCATATGGCCGCCCGTCTGGACCGTTCGCTATACACCGTCGCCTGCCACGATGACCTGTCGGCCGCCGATCTGATCGGGCGGTACCTTTTGAAAGGGGGCGAAACCGTTTGGGTCGATGGGCCACTGACCCGTGCGGTGCGCGAGGGCGCAATCTGTTATCTGGATGAGGTGGTTGAGGCGCGCAAGGACGTTACCGTCGTCCTGCACCCGCTGACTGATGACCGGCGCATCCTGCCCATCGACCGCACCGGAGAAGAGCTTGAGGCGGCACCCGGCTTCATGCTGGTCGCGTCATATAACCCCGGTTATCAGAACATCCTGAAAACGCTCAAACCTTCGACACGACAACGGTTTGTCGCCGCTGAATTCGATTTTCCCGCTCCCGCGCAGGAAGTCGAAATCGTGGTACGTGAAAGTGGGCTGGACAAAGAACGTGTCGAACGGCTGGTGCGTTTGGGCGGCAAGCTGCGCGCACTCAAAGGTCAGGATCTGGAAGAAGGGGTTTCAACCCGACTGATCGTTTACGCGGCCACGCTGATTGCCAATGGCATGCCGATTGAACGCGCAATCGAGGCGGCGATGATCGAACCGCTGACCGACGACATGGACATCAAACGCGGGCTCCAGGATCTTGTAACGGCCATCTTTGGGTGAGGTATGGCCGTGACCAAGATCGACATCGAGCCATGGGAACCCGAAGAAACCATCGGGAAACTATGGCATGCCTTTGCCAGCCGTCTGGATGCACCCGAGGTGCATCATGGGGCCGCTGTTGACCTTTCTGAGGTCAGCGGGCGGCTGGCCGTTTTTTTTCGGGGTCTGGGTGGCGCGCAATCGGTCGAAATCCGCTCTGTCAGTGCCGAGGTCAGCCGCCATCGGCTGAGTTTTCGCCGCCGTCTGGGGGCCGAGGCCGAAATGCTGCTCCGCGCCAGTTTTGACGGCGAAGCGCTGCGTCTGCCCGAGCGTCTGTCTGTCTTCCCGGCGCGTGAGGCCAATGGTGCGCTTTACCTATGGCTGGCGGCTTGCGTGGCCCATGCAGGCAGTCATGTGACGCAAGAAGATCCGTTGCAGGCCGACTTGCAGACCATCGCAGAGGCTCAGAAAATGGTCGACGCCACGCTGCAAAATGCACCGGGCCTTCGGAACCTCTATGAAACACTTTGCGCAGCAACACTGACGCAACGCACATCCCTTTCCCTGCCGCGCCACGAGGCCGCAGTCGAATCGTTGGTGCTTCGTGCCCTCGGTGATCCCACTCCGTTGAGTAAATCAGCGACTGAAATGGCTGCAAACCCGGAAGCGCAGTTCGCACCGCGTGGATATAAGCCGTTCAACCCTGTACCGCTCTGGCCTGACCTGCGCGAATTGCAGTTCAGCGCAACGGATACGGTTGAAAACCGCGACACTGATGGCCCGCCGAAGGAAGGCGCTGAAGGCACCCATCGGGCGCGGCGCCGACAGGCCGATCAGGCCGAACGCAATGACAGCCTGATCCTGCATAAATTCGAGGCCATTCTGAGTTGGGCCGAGTTTCTGAACCTCAACCGTCGGGTCGACGATGACGACCCAGACAATGCCAAGAAAGCCGCCGATGATCAGGACGAGATCGGGCTGGGGCAAATCTCCAAAGCCCCCGCCACGCGGTTGAAACTGCACCTCGATCTGGCACCAGAAGACGTGGATCGCGAGCGGCTTTCGGGCGTAACGACCTATCCGGAATGGGATGCGCGCGCTGGCTGTTACCTGCCCGATCATGTGCGCGTGCTCAGCAGTGTCGCGGAAGAAAGCTTGTCCATTCCTTCCTTTCGCGAAGACCCGCGTGCCGCGCGCCGCATCACTCAGGTCAAACGCCAGTTCGAAGCCCTGCGCCCTGGCAGGGTGAGCGTGCCGGGCTGTCTTGATGGCGATGATCTGGACATGGAAGCTGCGGTACGCGCGCGGGTCGACATTCTGGCCAATGGCGCGGGCAGCAACCGGATCTGGCGGCAGACCCTGCCCCAGGCGCGAGATCTGGCGGTTTCGATCCTGTTGGATGTCTCACGTTCGACCGAGAGTGCCGTAGGGGATCGCGCTGTCATTGACATCGAGCGTGAGGCGCTGACAGCGCTCAGCTGGGGCTTGGATGCCTGTGGCGATGATTTTGCGATCCACGCGTTTTCATCGCTCAAACGCAACCGCGTCTATATCCAGCAATGCAAAGGCTTTGACGAAGCGATGTCTGGTCTCATTGAAAGTCGGATTGCCGGACTGCGCCCCGGTTTCTATACCCGCCTTGGAGCTGCGATCCGCCATGCGTCAGCTGATCTGTCGGGACAGACGAAAAAACGACGCCTCTTGCTGGTCATTACCGACGGCAAACCCAACGATCTTGACCATTACGAGGGTCGGCATGGGATTGAGGACACGGCGATGGCAGTCCGCGAGGCACGCCGTGCCGGACACGCTGTATTTGGAGTGACAATTGACCGACAGGCCAAAAGCTGGTTCCCAAGGCTCTTCGGACGTGGCGGATTTCACGTCATTCCACAAGCCGAGAAGCTGACGCAGGCCTTGCCAGAAATTTACCGCGAATTGGTTGGCGCATGAGCGACGCCAACGTGCTGGACGAGCTGCCCGGCGATCTGATGATGTGGGTTCTGATCGTGAGCGAATTGCTGGTGTTTGGTGCCGGTCTGGCAGCATTTCTGGCAGTGCGTGCCGCCGATCCATCGGGTTTCGCCGCCGCACAAGACACGCTGCTGCGCACCGGGGCGGGTATCAACACGATTGTGCTTGTCACCAGCGGTTTCCTGGCGGCACTAGCCTTGCGGCTTCGAGACGCAGATCAGCGGCTGAAAGCGCGGATGGCGCTGCTGACAGCTGCAAGCCTGGGCGTTGTGTTTTTGGTGATCAAAGGGGGCGAATTTGCTCATAAGACCACGCTTGGCATCACTTGGGACACGCATCCGTTCTACACGTTCTACTATTTGCTGACGGGGTTTCACGCGGCACATGTGGTGGCCGGCGTGATGATTTTGGTTTTGGTCACCTGGCGCGATGCCTCCCGTAATATCGAAGTTGGCGCGGCGTTCTGGCATATGGTGGATCTGGTTTGGATTCTTCTTTTTCCCGTGATTTACCTGTTGCGATGACGGGGAGAAGGTTATTCTGCGCCTGGTTCAGTCTGATCGGATTGAGCATTGCATCGACCCTTTTGGCCCTGCCCGTGATCGAACCAGGGCTGCAATGGGGACTGGGAATAGCCGTATTCGTGTTGGCTTGGCTCAAGGCACGGATCATTCTGGCACAATATCTGGGACTGGCTGCCGCGCCCTTCTGGCGGCGCGGTTTCGAGATATCACTGGCGTGCTTTTGCACACTGCTACTGGCGCTTTACTTGGTGCCGCTTATTTTTTGAACGCGTCCGCGTAATCGTCTGGTAGGTCAAATTCGTCGAGAACACGCGCGCGTCCCTCAGCCGACATTTTGCGTGCCGTCTTCTGCACGATCCGCAGGATCTTTTCCGCGGAGTGTTTTTCCGAAAACGGCGCGAAATACCATTTCAGAAAGGTAAAGCAAATGACGTCCTCAAGCGCCTGCACCTCTGGATCGCGTTTGATCCCCTCTTTGCGCAGCATCCGCCCCACAGCATCAATCTGCCCAGCATCATAACCCGCGCCCTGCATAATCGCACCAACACGATCAGCATGGTATTTGGCCAAATCGCGCCGCCAGGTCAGATACCCCTCTCGCCCCTCGGGATAATCCTCACGTTTCAAAATCCAGCGTTCGATATGCTGGCCTCGCGCAGCGATTTTCAACTGATCGCTGGCATCCGGGAAAAGCCTGTCCAACTCGGCACTCATCCGCTGGCCATAGAGCAATGCGTCAGGCGCATCCTCAGTCGTGTTCGGATCTTTGGCATTGGCTGCATCAATTGCAGCAAGGGCATTATCCAGCTGGCTCATAGCGCCTTCGTCCATGTTTCAGCACGATCCTTTTCAGCATAGTCCCGCAACCGCTCGACATCCTCGATCGAAGCATGGTTTTTCTTGATCCGAACCCCGGCGTTCCGCAGTTTGGAAAAAGCACGGGACAAGCTTTCAGGTTTCATGCCCAAACGCCCCGCAATCAGTACTTTGTCATAAGGCAATGTCACAACGCAGGCCCCGTTGTCACAACTGCACAAATCCAACAGAAACTCCGCCGCACGCTGCGCGCCGGTCTGCGCCTTGAGGTGTTCGACCTGTCCCACCAACTCGTGCAAATGTTTAAAGATCGACGCTAGCAGCGACAGGCAAAGCTCGGGCTCCTGCTTCATCAGTTTGACAAATTCATGCGCAGATAGCTGCGCCAAGCGGCAATCGGTCACCGCTTCGGCCGAAACCGGGTAGTTTTCCTGCCGAAAAGCCACTGCCTCGCCAAAGCTCTGGCTGCGGGAAAATACGCTGACAACGGCTTCGTTGCCGTTGGGGGCGATCCGATAAAGCTTGATCCAACCATCAAGCACCACATGCACGAGCGATGCTTTTTCACCCTGCAGGAACACGGTCTCACCGCGACTGTATTCACGCACCATAGCCCCATCCAGAAGAAGTCCTGCAGCTTTCTCGGGCAGGTTCTTTAACAACAGTGAAGCGAGCGCGATTTTCCTGTCCTGCGCGTGGATCATATGAATATTCCTGTCCGTTAAGACGATCGACGATCTGCACGTCCGACGGATTGGCCCGGCGGAGCCTCAACCATAACCCACAGACGTCGAAAGGTGCAACTTCGCAAGATCAGCGATACGTGAAACGACTGACTTCTAACTGAAATCTGCCAAACTTGCCACCATTAACCACTGTGACAAAACGTCAGGCACGAACATCTTCTTTCTACTTTCGACGCCATGTTCCCAGCCATTTTCGCACGCGGGACTGGCGTTCGGCAATGGTATCACCCGCGGTTTCCATGCCTTGTTGAAAATCATCCACAACAGGGTCAATTCGAGCCGCGCGAAATCTGTGCCAGCGTCGCCAAATCGCGAAACTGAGTGCGAAAAAGATCACAAGGATCACAATGTTCAACCAAGGTAATCCGGTGCTTGCATCCGGCCCCGACACCTCTCTCACGCCCACTGCATTGGGGAAAATCGACAAGAATTCGTTGCGCCAGCCATAGTGTTTGATTGCCACCCATTTTGGCGCCTCAGAGGTCGATCTCAGATCTGCCGCCTCGGCCTGAAGATTGGATGTGTCGAACTTGAAATAGGGTGGCCAACTCCAACCTGTATCTTCGTTGCGATAGACCATGATCCGGCCATTGGTCCGTCTGGTCTGAATGAAAAATACGTCGCGATTTATTGCCTGCTGATCGGCACCCACATCCGGACTGGCCCAGAAAATAGAGTTCTCGCCGAAATCTATGCGTTTTTCATAGGTATCGGTCACCCGCGCGATATCGGTTTGCGGCAGCGTGTAGTGAAATATTGCCGCGATGAGAAGCCAGAAGAGCGTCCAGAATGTCCATTTGAGGAATCTCATGGGTGCCTCTTCCTAGTAAAAATTGGTCAGGTAGATGATGACGGCGACCAGACAGAAAGGAATGACGTAAACGCCCAGGATCAGCTTGCGCCGCAGTGAGCCGTCATATTCTTTCAAACCCTTCTCGACATAATCATCCAGATCGCCCTGCCGGCCCTCTTCCTCCCACCAAAGCTTCAGTTTGCCGCGCCGGACCGAGCGGGAATAAAGCGACAGTGAAACATAGATCACAGTCAGAACGACGAAACCGATCACCAACAGACGGGCCAGTGCGATCATGGTCTACCTCCTCACCGCGCCCCAAGGCCCGACCCGTGCGATCAGATCATCCTCGGCCGGTACCGCCTCAAACCCGAACAGGGCTTTGCGGGTGCCTACCTTATCCATCTGGTATTCATTCACCAGAAAGTCGACCACAAACCCCTTCTTTTCTTCACTCCATGTGGCGTAGCGGTCATAGAATTGCGGTTTGTGGCAGATGAAAAGCTGGCGGATGTCTTTGGGGCTGAGTTCGCTGAGGAGCATGTTCACGAGATCCGCGTCGGGGTGATTGGCGGCGCGAAGGGTGTAGAAATAGGCCGGGCTGTCGGAGGTGATTCGCGGCCAAGGGCCACCGTTTTCGGCCCAGTTCACCAATGCGGCCAGCACATGAAACTCCTCGGGAAGGTCCTGTGCGTACTGCCGTGACAGACGCCGCATGTCGGTGCGCGACCGATCGCTGAGCGGGACGCCTTGCGCGGCCAGCGCGTCGACCAGAATGAAATCCATTTTCTGACGCAGGATCGCGCCCGCATTGATACCCCGTGCCTTGGCGATAGGCTCCACTAAGTTATTGATTTCAAGAAACTTCGCGATCTGATTTCGCTGCCGCAGATGGAACGCGTATTTGATCGGCAGCCGGGTGAAATCCTCGGGCCGCCCACCGGTGATCAGGGCCGGATGTTCGACCGCCTGAAAGAGGTAGGTGCCGCCGAAATGGGCGGTCCAGAAATTGCGCTGATCAAAGCTCATTTCCTTGAGGTTGATGGGGTTGCGCACGACGTCGCCGGTCTCGTTCGCCAGGCCGATCATCTCGGCGATCAGAACGTCATCGAACCAGGCGTCCTCTTCGTTGAGGAAACGGTTAACTTTGTCGTCCAGCGCATCGGCCTGTTTCAGCGCCCCACCGACCGTATCGGCTTCGATCCGCACACGGCGGATATCGAACAAGCGCTGCGGATCGTCCATGGTATAAACGGAATTCAGCAACTCCCCGGCCATGGCGTCGCGCGCGGTGAGGGCGAAAAGAGCGGATTCGTTTTCGTCGATAAACTGCAGCAGGATGCCGCGCGAGGTTGAGAACTGACTGTTAAGCAAAGGTGCGTGTTTCTGATCGGTGGTGAGCAGGATGAACTGCCGGTTGACGCCCGCATGGTTGAGGTAGAGCGGATCGCCCAGCTCGTGCCCGATTTCGGGCGAGAATCCCGAAATATCTATATAAAAATCAGTAAGTTGCGTGGTTTTACCGGTCAGGTGTTTCAGCGCACGATTATAGCGTTCGACCAGCGCGGGAGAGGCCACATGCACGAGGTTTCCGAACATCAGACCGGAGCGGATCAGCCGTTCCATGGGGCACCTTCGGGGCAAAAACCAATGTCGGTATAACGTCGGTATAACGTCGGTATTACGTCGGTATTTCTGTCGGTATGGCGGCGTGGGACAGGACTCATTGCGCGGCCTCCTTGATCCGGGAAAGCTCTGACGTGAGGCGAACACGGTCGTAGCCGCGGAACCAGTCATCGGTATCGCGGCGGGTCTCGACCCGTTCAGACACCAGTGCTGCGGCGAATTGGCCAGCGGCATCGACAGTGAAGATATAGGGCAGCCAGTTGCCGTAGCCTTCGGTGGCCCCGGCGGCGTCGAGCACGTCCCAGCCATCTGTCGCATAGCGGCTGTCGATATGCACCAACACGAAGTTCTCCGACACGAACGCGGCCAGACCAGCGGCGGGGCCGGAGGGGTCAGTTTCGGCACGCTCATGGATGGTGGCGCTGTAACGCTCGATATCGTCCTCGTTCGAATAGGGGTGGGTGAAACTGCCATGCTCGCCCGTCACATAGGCGTGGAACACATGGCACCAGATGCACCATTCGGCCCCGTAAGAGACCAGAAGGGTTTTCCCCTGCCCCCGCGCTTTGCGCAGCGCCTTGTCAAAGATCGGCACCTGCGCGTGGCACTCGTCATAGAGCTTCGCCTTCCCGCCTCGACAGCCGTGGATGGGGGTTTGGGGGAGGGTTGTGAGGGTATCTTGCCCGGCACTGGCCTGTGGTGGTGCCAACAGAAGCACAGCGGCGATCAGCAGACATGCGCCCACGTAGCGGGCGGCGCGCAGACCACGCTGCACCCTCGCATTGGGGAACCAGTTCGGCCTTGTCCCCGGCACGGAATCAAGGCCGAAGGACGCCGTGCCAGCGCCTGCCCGTCCCAGCGGGCTGGCGCTTGGGTGAGGTTGGCGATGAAATCGTAGGGGCGGATGATTTGGCTGACATAAAGTGCCATGACGCAGCGTGGGATGCGCCACCCCACGGACAGGCGCTGGCACGGCTTGTGCATCTGACCTGAAAAGAGACCAGCCGAGGCGCAGAAAATCACCAAGTATCATGCCGGATTTGATAAGGTGCTTCATGTTACACTGTACTAAACCAATCAGGGTCTATTTTAACACTTTCAACCATTTCCGTTGAAACGCCGAGTCCATTCACTTTCAAAAGTTCACAAAGTCGTCTTCCATCAATAAGATCGATGGCTGTCGCCCCGTCCCGCGTTGCCTCTTCATTTGCCTGCGCGGTGTAGTGTCCGGTTGTAATGAATAGACCTTTGTCTGCGCGGCCCTGCATAGCGCCACGAAAGTCACGAATTTCACCGGCCGAAACTCCTCCCGTGTAACGCTTGCATTGGAAATAGACTTGGAAGGACACAAGATTAACTCTCAATACGCCAACCCCATCAATTCCACCGTCTCCAGACTTGCCTCTTACTTCGACCTTCGTGAAACCTGACTCTCGCAAAAGTCGCTGCGCTAGTCTTTCAAATGCCGATGGATCCATCTTTCGAAGTACTGAAAGCAATTTGTCTTCCCAATCTACTTCAGCTTCGTTGACTGAGTCAGCTGTTGTGTCGCCCGATACGTCAATCGCTTGCACACCGGCATTTGGCTCGGACTTGTTAGATTTTGCCAACCGTTTCAGCCGCGCTCTTTCCTTCTCCTCTTCAACGACTTGTTCATAAATTTTTTGCGTTTGACTATAAGATTCAATTGAAGAGCCGATAAGCGTAAGCGCCCAAACTCCACGACTTGAGTTTTCCAAAGCACCGCCGCGTTTAAGGTAGGTACGCGCCCACGCGAGATAATAATTCAACCGTGGCGTGCCTGGGTTGTTGACCATCTCGAATGATTGTTCGTGTTCTGAAACCTCTTCAATTTCGACGACCTTTTCATCTAGCTCAGCTATTGACGCCGAGCCTCCTAGCTCCTTCAACGCCATAATTGTTGCTAGCATCATGCCGGGCGCATCAGGAAACCCGGACTCTTCGATAGTAAAGTTTCTAGCCATCATCTCTTCCCCTCCAGATATCGCCGTTTCGCCTCTTCCATACGACCCATATCGCGGACGGCGTTCTCGATTGCCACCTCGTCGGATTTGTCGGCGTAGCGGAATTCTGAATCGGCGTAGCGGTTGATTTCCTGGATCACCATTTCCACCGTGATCGGCTGGCGCAGGTCTTCGATCATCGCCTTTTTCGTATCGTAATCCTTGAAGAGGAAGAGGTCAGGGTTTTCCATCCATTCATCGGGCAGTTCGAAATCCATCGCGCGGACCTTGACCGCGTCGGTGATGTTCTTGATGGCGCGGCCGGTGAAGCGCGGGTCGGCTTCTTGGATGCCTTTCAGATAGGTGCCCAGCTTGGCAATGGTGTCGAGCTTGCCGATTTTCCTGTCGACTTCCTCGTAGACCCGCAAAAGGCCATCTTCATGGGGTTTCGAGTGCGACGCAAAGGACGCGGCGACGGCTTTCTTGATCTCCTGTGCGGCGAAAACCTCGTGCTCGCCCAGCGGGATGTCGTGGTTCTTGCCCATCAGCAGGTAGAGGATGTCGATATAGTCGTCGCGGGTGATCGGGCCGTCGACAAGGAAGCGCGCGCCGGCGCGTTGGCGCAGGGCATCGTCGACATTCTCGGGGTAGTTCGAGAACATGCCAAAGGTGCAGTTGCCGCGCACGACGGTGTTGGCGCCCGCAAAGCTTTCCATCAGCACGGCGGTGATTTCGAGTTGGCCCGCGGAGGATTGACGGTCGCCGCGCTTGCCCGCCAGCTGGTCGATATCGTCGATGGTACCGAAGCCGATGACGGTCGGGTCAATCACATTATTGATGAAGGCCTTGGCGTTCTGGGCGGATTTGCCCTGGTAGCTGTCGATGCTTTCGGTACTCAGGTTCTGGTAGCGGAACGGGAAGCCCGCGTTCTGACAATAGCCCTGAATGAGCCCCGCCATCATCTGGATCAGCGTGGTCTTGCCGGTGCCGGGCTTGCCGTCACCCATGAAGGTGAAGATGAAGCCGCCAAGTTCGGCGAAGGGGTTGAGGCGGCGATCGAAATCATAGGCCATCAGCATCTTGGCCAGCTTCATCGCCTGGTATTTGGCGATGTGGTTGCCGACGACCTCGTGCGGCTGCTTGAAGGTCATGGTGAGGGTCGAGGATTTGCCCTTGGTGCTGGCCTCGAAGCCGTGGATCGTCAGGTCATCAGCCTCGATCCGCCAGCTGGCCTGGGTGAAGGGGGCAACGCGGCCGGCATTCTGGGCGCGCAGGGTGATCTTTTCCATCAACTGTTCGGCGAAACCAGTGGTGGTGGCGATCAGGCGGGCGTCGTCGCTGGCATGTGTGGTCAGGTTCTGGTCCAGCTCCCAAAGCGCGCCGTGCAGGGCAAGCTGGGCGTTGTCGGTCAGAATCTCTTCAACCTCGCCGACCTCAACCGTGATTTCGCTGCCATGCGGGCCCAGCAGATACGCGGTGGCGTTGGCAAAGACATGGACCACGGCCAGCGCCTCGGTCGCCATGAGTTCGGTGAATTCGGTCTTGCGGTCGGCGGGCAGCGACCCGGCAAGATTGGCGCGGCGCAGGTCGGCAAGACCGGTCGCCTCGGCATAGGTTTCGCCCACCGCCAGCGCAATGGCGAGCGCCCTCCGCAGGGCATGCATCAGCGTCGCCTGCAGGGGCGAGGTCAGCGGGTCATCGCCGTCGGCGCTGCTGATCCGGTCAATCAGGTGCACGCCTTCGGGCCGCGCGGTGGAGCGGGTGACAAGGCCGGGCGTTGTGGTACGGAAACGGCGGCGGGTGCCGATGCCGGTTGAGCGTTCTTCCCGCGGGGCCTCGGCGGGTTTGGCGATGCGCGGCGTGTGGTCGAACCCGTCCAGCATGGCCACGGCGGCGGGGTAATGCTTGGCGATGTCGTCCTCGCGCAGTTCCATCGTGTCGGCGGTCAGGCTCATGTTCTTCTCCGTATCGGCAGGTCAGAAGCCCACCTAGAAATTTCTCCGTAGGCCGGGGTTCAGCCCGGCACCCGTTCAATATCGCAGCACGCGCCCGCCCGGGCTGACCACGTATTTCACTACGCTGGCAAAGCCCGGCGGGTTGCGTTCGGCCAGCACCTGGTAGGGGCGTTCGGGCAGGATGATGGCGCGTTCGGTGCGGGTGGCGCCGGTATCGACCCCGCGACCCGAGAAGGGATCGAGCGCAAAGACCTCGCGTTCGACGGTGCCGAACCAGCCGGAACGCTCCTCTTGCACACGCTCGCTTTCCAGCACCTCGTCGGTCCAGGCCAGCGCCCAGTCCTGCCCTTCGGGTGCGCGCGCCTCGGCAAGAACATCGCGCAGCGGACCGGACTGGCGAGTGTAGGTGTGGGAATACATCGGACCCAGATGCAGGCGGCGCAGGCGTTTGGGGTGCAGATCGTCGAACGCCTCGTCAAATCCTTTGGCGATCGTCAGGAGTTTCAGCCCGCCAAGTGACTGCGCCATCAGGTGCGCCTGCACCTCGGGCCAACGGTGCTGATCGCGGGCAAGGGGGGTGCCGCCGTCATCCTCGACCTCCATCAGGTAGATCGTCGGCAGGTTGACCTGACTGTCATAGGTGGCCCAGTGAACCAGGTAGCGACGGCGGTCATCGAGCCCTTCGAGCCAGACGATCTGCGGATCATTCTGCGCCCAGAAGAGATGGCCGCGCTGCAACTCTTCGTAGTATAACCGTTGCGACAAGGCGAATTGCAGGCGCGTCGGAATTTGCCGCTCGCCGATAATCTGATTGACCATCTGTTTCTTCAGCGTCTCAGGCCCCGGCATGTTCGACAGATGCTTGCCGGCCTGCTGCGCATCGTTGGCCATGACCAGCAGTTCGTTGAAAACCGGAAACCCGCTTTCCAGCGTGTCCATCGTCAACGCGCCAGTGCCATGCACCTTGTCGCGCCCCGCTAAAAGATATTTCATAGAAAGCGCGCGGAACGTATAGCTGAGGCCCTGCACGTAACCGGTGAGGATTTCGACCTCGTTCTTGGTCAGATCACCCGCCCCTTGCATCACCGCCGCCACGCGGGTCAGATATCCGGTGATCCGGTCGAACTTGCGGAAGTACCGACGGCTGGCGAAAAGGTCGGTCAGACCGGCGTGATCCTTTTGCAGATCAACATGTTCAGCCGCCACTGCTGTCTCCTCCGCCACCACCACCATAATGACTGCCTTCGTAAAGACCCGGCTGTGCTGCCCTTGCGGTTTCGTCACGCGTCGCGGGCATCGCCTTGTCCCATGTGGCCCATATCAGGCCCGCAAGGCCCGATACCCAAAACGCAGCCTGCACCGACCAGTCCCAATCCAGTTTCGCGGACAGCAGGGCGCAGATCAGGCACAAAGCAGTGAGCACCCCCAAAAGTTTTTTGAAAAGGCGCCGCTGCATCAGGCCCCGTAAAGGTTCTTGTCGTGTTTCTCGATGATCTGGGCGAAGCGGCGGGCGAAGCGTTCGTCGGCCTTGGCCTTGGCTTCCAGCACATCGCGGGCAAAGACCATGTGATCCTCGTGCGCTTCCAGCATGTCGGCCATCTTCTGATTGGTGGCAGCACCTATGCCGGCCATGGCGCTCTGCGCCTCCTGATCGGTTTCGACGCCGATTTCGTTGATCCGGTGCGCCACGTCCTGCTGCTGGGCGGTTTTCAGCGATTTGGTCAGGGCATCATACAGAACAACCCGCTGCTTGGTGTCGGTCTGAAGCTTGTTGATCAGCACCATCTGCGTCGCTGCCTGATTTTGCAGGCTATCAATCCAGGTCTTGCCCTTTTCGATATAGCGTTCGAGCGTTTGCGACTTGGCAAGCTTGACCTGCTCATCCTGAACCATTGCATTATACTTGGTGTTCAGGTCGGCAAGCTCGGTCTCCAGCTTGGTCCGCGCGGCGGCGTCCGTTTCGTTGGCGATCTTGTTTTCCAGCGTGATGATCTCGGGGTCCATCGCCTGTATGTCTTTGCGCAGGGTTTCCAGATCGCCCACGGTGAGTTCGCGTTCATCCAGCGTTTCGGTCAGATTATCCTCGACCTTGGTCTTTTGCTCTTCGAGCATGGTCAACTGGCCCTGAAGCAACTGCACGATCACGTCGGATTTCGAGATCAGATCCTGCAACTTGTCGTCAATCGTGGCCTCGCGCACCCGGTCCTGCCGCATGCTGTCGGATTTGGCGCTGCTGAAGATGCCGACAAAGCTTTCCCAGCCGGTCTTGTTGCGCATCTCGTCGAAATCCTTGGAGAACGCGGCGGTGATGTCATCAAGGCCCATGATCAACTCGGCGATGTTGGCATTCATCACCTCGGTATGGGCGTGCACGTCTTCGAGAGTGGCATTCTCGATGTCCAGCAGGGCATCCTCGCCGCCCTTGATCTTGGCGCGCGCGGAATCGATTTTACTGGTCAGTTCGGCGATTTTCGCCTGCGCTTCGCTTACCTGAGCCTGCGATTCACGTACCTGCGCATCAAGATCGGCCATGCCTGTTCCCCCTGTTCACGAATGTTGTTTGTTGAGCTTTATATATGGGTATTTGCCCGGAGTTTAAGCATATTTCGCGAAAAGAATACGACGAAAACGTGTTTTTTGCAGCGTTTTAAACAGCTTGGGATGGTTCCGATGCATTGCCGCAGATCACCGTTAGAACTGCGCCCAGACCTGTTGAGCAACCGGATCGAGCCGGTTGGGTGCTGCATAGACGGAAAGCGTCATCGGTGTTTCCCAGTCGGCGGTACCCACGGGCACGACGAGGCCTTGATCAAGCTCTTGCCGGACCGAGGTTTCGGGCAGCCAGGCGATGCCGCTACCGGTCAGAAGGCGGCGTTTGATCGCCTCGACCAGACCGTCCACATAGATCATGTCCAGATGAACCTGCCGGTTGCCGATCAGGTGTTCGGTGACGACGCCCAGAAAGGAACTGCGTTCATAGGCCAGATAAGGGATGTCCTGGCCTGCCTGTCCCGGCAGCGCCCAGCCCGCGCGTGTCGCCGCAGCGGTTTCGGCCACCGGGATCATCCGGTCGGTCAGGATGTCCTTGCGGGTGAATTCGGCCTCATCAATGCTGGGCGAGACATCGGCGTGGCGATAGCACAGCAGAAATTCGACCGCGCCGTCATAGAGAAGCTGGCAGCAGGCGCTGAGCGAATCCGAGATCACCCGGGTGCGCAACTGCGGGATTTCATGCTCGAACACGTCGATGCGGGATGCCAGGTAATGCACTGAAATCGTGTGCAGAACCGAGAACCTGACCTGTTGCCGGTCACCCCTGTCCTGATCGCGGATCAATTGCCTGCTTTCAGACAGATCGGCGATGGCGGATTTCGCGACCGGCAGAAATTGCGCGCCGGCTTCTGACAGGCGCACCGGATAGGTGGCACGGTCGACCAGCGGCAGGCCGACCCAGCTTTCCAGCGCCTTGATGCGGCGGCTGAAGGCAGATTGGGTGATGTTTCGTTCTTCGGCTGCACGAGTGAAATTGAGTGTGCGCCCAAGGCATTCGAAGTCGCGCAGCCAGTTCAGGTCCATTTTCACCCCCGCATGAAGCAGGGAAAACAGTACCATAAGATTATGCAAAATCGGAATAGTTTTATGAAATCTTTGAATTGGCAGTTTTAAATCAAACTGTTCTACACTTCCCCGGTGCGGCAGGGGATGTGCCGCGTGCCAGAGGACAGATCAGAAAACCGATATGCCGGAAACCGCCCAGACTGTCGAAGTTTCACCGCTGACCCACCTGCGTGCAGGCCAAGGGCATCCGCTGGTTCTGGTGCATGGGTATCTTGGCGGTTCTGCGATGTGGCGGCAGCAACTGGCGGCGCTGAGCGCTGATTTCGATGTCATCGCACCCGAACTTCCCGGCTATGGCGGCAGCCACTCGGCGCTGGCGGATGCGTCGATCGACGGGTATGCGCGGCAGGTTTTGGGGCTTCTGGATGATATTGGTGTGCGTCAGTTTCACCTCCTGGGTCATTCGATGGGTGGGATGATTGCGCAGCAGATCACCACGATGGAACCCGAGCGCGTCACCCGGCTAATCTGTTATGGAACCGGGCCGCAGGGCGTGTTGCCCGACCGGTTTGAAACAATCGATCAGTCGCGCACGCGACTGACGACCGAAGGTGTTGCACCGACGGCCCGGCGCATCGCCGCCACCTGGTTTGCCAGAGGCGAAGCAGCGGCCGAATTTGCCGACTGCGCGGCGCTTGGCGAACATGTCTCGACCGCCTCGGCATTGGCCGGGTTGACCGCGATGGAGAACTGGGACGGGCGCGCCGCATTGGCGGGCATGACCCAGCCGACGCTGATCGTCTGGGGCGACAAGGACCGCTCTTACGGCTGGCAGCAGCCCGAAGCCCTTTGGAAGGGCATCCCGGGCAGCAACCTGGCAGTGATGCCGGGCTACGGCCACAATGCGCATCTGGAGAATCCCGAGCTTTTCAATTCGATAATTCGGCACTTTCTGACGGATGATCCCCAAGACCCCGAAACGAATGCAGATATCATCACCCACAATCAGAACCCAGATCCCTGAAAACAGGGACTGACCAACGGAGGAGAAAAAAATGAAACTGAAACTCATGGGAACGGCCCTTGCGGGCTTTATGGCGACGGCTTCGCTGACCCAGGCGGCGGAAAGCGTGAATATCGGCGCACCGGCCTGGACCGGCGCGCAGGCGATCGCGCATCTGATTGCCGAGATCGTTGAGACCCGCATCGGCGGCGAGGCCAACCTGGTACCCGGCAACAATGCCTCGATCTTTCAGGCGATGGATCAGGGCAAGGGCGATATCGATGTCCACCCCGATGTATGGCTGCCCAACCAGGAGAGCTTTACCAAGAAATACGTCGATGAGGCGGGCACCGTCATCCTGTCGGACAAGCCTTACGAGGGCAAACAGAGCTTTTGCGTGAGCAAGGCCTTTTCGGAAGCCAACAACGTGACCTCGATCTTCGATCTGGCCCGACCGGAAGTGGCCGAGAAGATGGACAGTGACGGCAACGGCAAGGGAGAGATCTGGATCGGAGCACCCGGGTGGGCCTCGGCCAATGTCAATGAGATCAAGGTGCGTGATTACGGCCTGATGCCCTTCATGGAACCCGTCCGCGCCGATCAGGCGGTGATGACGGCGACCGTGGGCGATTCAATCAAGAAAGACATGGGGTATGCATTCTATTGCTACAGTCCGCATGCGATCTGGTTCCAGTATGACATCGTGCGTCTGGAAGAGCCCGAGTTCGACCCCGAAAAATACGTGGCGATCCAGCCTTCGGACGATCCGGACTGGTTTGAAAAATCCAAGGTCATGACCGAGGACGCGTTGAAAAACGTTCAGATCGCTTATTCCAAAACGCTGATCGACCGGTCGCCCGCGATTGCCGATCTGCTGGCCAATATCCAATTGGATGGCGACACGGTGTCAAACTTTGCCTTCCAGATCGAAGGTGGCAAGGACCCCGCTGACGTGGCCAAGGAATGGGTTGCGGCCAATTCCGACCGCGTCGACGGCTGGCTCGGCCTCTGATCCGATAAAACCGCTGGGCCGCGCATTCCGTGCGGCCCACCAACAACTGAACCGGGGGCCGACCGTGTCACAGGACGTTGCAATCGAACTATCAGGTGTCTGGAAAATCTTCGGTGCCCGCGCGGAAGAAGCGCTGGCTGAAATCCGCGCCAATGACATCTCGAAAAAGGAAGTTCTGGACCGGTTCAATTGTGTTGTCGGCGTGGCCGATGCCACGATGGATATCCAACCCGGCGAGATTTTCTGCATCATGGGCCTGTCCGGGTCCGGCAAATCCACGCTGGTGCGCCATATCAACCGTCTTCTGGAACCGACGGCAGGGCAAATCGTCGTCAACGGCGAAGATATCATGGCAATGGCGCCCGACACGCTGCGCCAATACCGCAACGAACATATCGCGATGGTGTTTCAGAATTTCGCGTTGATGCCACACCGGTCGGTGCTGGACAACGTGGCGATGCCGCTGGAAATTCGGGGCATCAACAAGAACCAGCGCTTGGATGCCGCCGAGCGTGCCATCGAAATGGTCGATCTGAGCGCTTGGGGAAACAAGTTTGCGCATGAACTTTCGGGCGGGATGCAGCAGCGTGTCGGCCTTGCACGGGCGCTGGCGGCGGACCCCGAAATCCTGCTGATGGATGAACCGTTCAGCGCGCTTGACCCGCTGATCCGGCGGCAGTTGCAGAATGAATTCATGAAGCTTGCCGACACCATGAACAAGACCACCGTTTTCATCACCCATGATCTGGACGAGGCCGTGCGCATCGGTGACCGGATCGCCATCATGCGCGACGGGCGCGTGGTTCAGATCGGTACGCCCGAAGATATCGTGATGCACCCGGCCGATGATTACGTGGCGGATTTCGTCGCCGGTATCTCGCGGCTCAAGGTCGTGCGCGCCCATGCGGTGATGCAACCATTGGCCGAGTTCGAATCCACCAATGGCGGGCTGGCCGCAGAGGCCCAGGAATTCGCCGAAGACGCCCATCTGGGCGAGTTGATCACCGCCGCCATCGGCACCGATCAACCCGCAGCAATCATCGACGCCGACGGCAATCGCATCGGCGCCATCACCCGCGCCGACCTGTTGCGCACGGTGATCGAAGGAACGGAGACCTCATAAGCCATGGTTGACGAGACCAAAGAAGAACTAATCGCGAAATTCGTTGCCACCAATCCGGATTTCTATGCTGCTCAGTTCCAGAAAATCGGTGCCAAGGCGGGCTTTGCCTGGACCTTCAACTGGGCCGCTGCCCTGCTGGGGCCGATCTGGTACGGGATGCGCGGCCTGTGGAATTGGGGGCTGCCCTTCGTTATTCTGGAAACCTTTGCCTTTATTCAGCTTGGCCGGGGATTGTTCGGGGATCTGGGTGCCGAGGTGCGCGAACGGATCAAGCAGATCGAAGGCACGCTGGCGCTACGCTACGAACAGCTTGAATCCGCGATCGCGAAAGGCTCGGACGGTGCTGCTTTTCAACGTAATATAGATTCGCTTGAGGGCGCTATCGACGGCATCCGTGCCGAAGCAGCACAGGCCGACGCCACGGCTATCTGGGTGGCCTTATTCGGCATCGCCTTCCTGATCGCCGTCAAGTTGGCCGAAGGGATCATGGCGAACCCGGTGCTGGAGCGGCGCTATTCCGACTGGCTGTCGGATCGCAGCATCAAATCCGGGTTGGAAACACCGCGTACATTGCTCAGCGTGGTGTTTGTTCTGGTCATATTCGCCGTCAGTATGGTGCATTTTGCATTTCCCGGCGCTGTAAGCTGGTTGAGTGACTTTCCCACCGATCCGAATATCCGGTTATCCGCAATCGCGGGGGTCGAGGGTTTCTTCAACTTTCTCACATCAACCGCACAATGGCTTTTTGATATCATCACCTATGGCATCCGAACCGTTCTGGATGCGCTTGAGGTCATTTTTGTCGACACACCATGGCCGGTGATCGCCGCGATGATCATCCTGCTGACATACCTGTCTGCGGGCGCGGGTGCTGCCTTCGCCGCCGCTGGCTTTTTGGCTTACATGGGCTTTCTCGGATTTTGGGAAAAGGCGATGACCACGCTGGCGCTGCTGGGAACGGCGGCGTTTATCTCGATCATCCTGGGCATTCCTATGGGGATGTTCTGTGCCCGTAGACCACGGTTTTATTCGGTGATCCGCCCGATCATGGATTTCATGCAAACCATGCCGGCCTTTGTCTTCATGATCCCGGTGATTGCCCTATTCGGCGTTGGCAAACCGGCGGCGGTTATCGTCACCATGATTTTCGGCGGCACGCCCGTCGTGCGGCTGACAGTGCTGGGCCTGCGCGGCGTCCCCGAAAGCATCCGCGAGGCCGCCATCGCCTATGGTGCCTCGAAATGGTACCTGCTGACCAAGGTCGATCTGCCGCTGGCGGCTCCGTCGATCCTTGCAGGCGTCAACCAGACGATCATGTTGTCGCTGGCGATGGTCGTGGTCGCCTCGCTGATCGGTGCCAAGGGGTTGGGCGAGGACGTGCTGGAAGCCTTGCAATACGCCTCGGTCGGGCAAGGTATTCTGGCCGGGTTTGCCATCCTCTTCTGTGCGATGATCCTTGACCGGGTGGTGCAGGGAAAACGCGAATAGGGCTAGGCCATGCCGATCAGAATGATGCCCATTGCCACGATCAGGGCAGCCAGCAAGCGGTTGCCCCTCGGCCCTTCGCCGAACCACAAGACGCCGATCATTGCGGCGAAGATGACGGATGTTTCGCGGATCGCCGAGACCACACCAAGCGGTGCAAGCGTCTTGGCATAAAGCACCAAGCCATAAGCCGTGCCCGAGATCACGCCGCCCCAGAAACCCAGCCACAATGTTCTGGCGGGTATGGCGCGCAGCCTGTCCATACGGCCCGCAAAGATAAATGCCGCGACCAGAATTTCCGCGGTAAAAAGCCACCCGATATAGCCAATCGTGCTGTGTGACAGGCGAATGCCAACCCCGTCCACCAGCGAATAGGCAGCAATCATCAGGGCCGTGCCCAAGGCCGCCAGAAGGCCCGGCATGGGCAGCGCGCCGCTGAAGACGCCCTTGGTCAGGACCATGATTCCAGCCGAGACACTCAGCACGCCCACCCAGGCGAGCGCGGGCAGGCTTTCACCCACCCAGAACTGCGCACCAAGAGCCACCAGTACCGGCGCAAGGCCCCGCGCGATGGGGTACATCACGCTCAGATCACCAAAGCGATAGGCAACGTTAAGCAGGTAGTAGTACGCCCAGTGGATCACGGTCGACGCCACCACATAGGGCCAGATTTCCCATCCCGGCGACGGAACCAGCCCGACGATGATCACCCCCGGCACCACATGGCCAAACGCGATCATCCCCAACATGATGGTCTTGTCCGCCGATCCTTTTACAATGGCGTTCCAGAAAGCGTGCAGGAATGCCGCGAAGAGTACGATGAGGTAGATGGCGGCGTTCATCGCCGCGTTTCCTGGCGGACGGTTGTTGCGTCAGTCAAAGACTACGCCTTTGAACTGCGCGCGCAGTCTGGGGTCGCGAGATTTAATGCGTACCTGTTCTCCCGCGAGCACCTCGTGACACCGCGCAAGCGTTTCCGCTTCAAGCCGTTCCATCGCGTCGTGGGTATAAAAAGTCAGGTGCGGCGACAGGATCACCTGCTCATGCTCGAACAACCGGCTGAGCTTGTGCCCGGAACGTTTCAGCGGTTCATTGGCGAACACATCCAACCCGGCACCGGCGATCCAACCTTCATCAAGCGCCCGCAGCAACGCATCATCATCCACAAGCGCACCACGCGAGCTGTTGATCAGGTAGGCACCCGGCCTCATGGCCTTCAATTCTGCCTCGCCGATGATACCCCGAGTGTCGTCGTTGAGCACACAATGCAGTGAAACGAAGTCGCTTTCCGCCAGAAGCGCGTGCAGATCATCTCGCTTCTCCACCCCGGCGGCGGCCATATCATCCTCGGACATGCCCGGACTGTAGCCAATCACCTTGGCGCGAAATCCGGCCCCCGCCATGCGCGCCATGCTTTTACCGATCTTGCCCAGACCCACAATACCAACGGTCTTGCCAGCGATATCCGACCCCAGCCAGTTTTGTTCGGGCCAAGCCCAGCCATCGCGCTGCATTGCACGGCCCAGCGGTTGCAGTTTCTTGGCCAGGGCGATCATCAGGGCAAAGGCGCCTTCTGCCACGGTTTCTTCGGCATATTCGGGGATGTTGACCACCGGGATGCTACGGTCAATGGCGGCGGGTATGTCGATGGCGTCGATGCCGACACCGTATTTCACGATGCCTTTCAACCGTGGTGCGGCGTCGATGACGTGTTGTGTGATCGGCGTGTAGCACATCAGGATCAGATCAGCATCGGCCACGACGCGGATCAACTCTGCCTCGCTCACACCATCCGGCAGCAGGATCAGCTCATGGCCCTCTTTGCGCAGCGCATCATCGACCAGCGGTACCTGCAATTCGCTGTCGGTGCGGACAATCTTCATGGTTCAGCCAGCTTCTGACATGATCGCGGCGACAACAATCTTCAGCGCATGTTCCAAATCATCCTTGGCAATGGTCAGCGGCGGCGACAGGGTCAGCACGCAACCCTGGCTGATCTTGAAGCTTACACCGGCCTCCAGACAGCGATAGTAAATCCTTTCAGCTCGCGCGATGCCCTGGGTCTTGTCGGCGCGGTCCTCGACAATCTCGACCCCGAACATCAGCCCCCTGCCCCGGATGTCGCCCACCACAGGTACATCGGCCAGCTCTGACCGCAGATATTCCATGGCGAACTGGCCCAACGTGGCCGAGCGTTCGACCAACCCTTCATCCTCAATGATCTCAAGCGTGGTCAGCGCCGCGCGGGACGTAACTGGGTTTTTCTCATGCGTGTAGTGCCCGATGGCAAAATCGCCGCACACATCCAGATCGCGGCGGGCGATGCAGGCGGCGATCGGCAGGATGCCCCCGCCAAGCGCTTTCCCAAGCGTCACGATATCGGGAATGATTTCATCATGTTCAAAGGCGAACATGCGGCCGGTCTTGCCCAAGCCCGTGGGGATTTCATCAAGGATCAGGAGGGCACCCCGACGGTTGCACGCCTCGCGTACCGCTTTCCAAAACCCCGGCGGCGGGACGTAGGGCACGGCGCGCATCGGTTCGGCGATGACGGCGGCCACATCACCTTCGCGTTCCAGCACATAGTCGACCATCTTGGCACAGGCCAGACCGCAGACATCCGGCCCTGCATGATTGTAGGGGCAACGGTAGCAGGCAAAGGGCGCCACATGTTCGGTCCCCGGCATCAGCGGCCCGGCGATATGGCTGCGGAACGTCGCCTCGCCGCCCACGCTGGCAGCCCCCAGACCGGCGCCATGAAACGCATCCCAAAAGCTGACCGTCTTGAACCGGCCTGTCGCCGCGCGGGCGATTTTCAGCGCCACCTCGTTGGCATCCGACCCGCCGGTGGTAAAAAGTGTCTTGCCCAGATCACCGGGCGCTATCTGGGCCAATTTCTCGGCCAGGTCGACCGCAGGATCATTAGTGAAACGGCGCGGCGCAAAGGGCAGATCGTCAAGCTGCTGTTTGATCGCCGCCACCAGCCGGGGATGCCCATAGCCGATGTGATGAACGGAATTGCCGTGAAAATCCATGTAGCGGCGGCCGTCCATATCCTCGATCCAGATACCTTCGGCCCTGGCGATGGTGCAGACGCAGGGGCTGGACAGGCTTTGATGCAGGAACGCATCGGCATCGCGTTTCAGAAGTGGTGCGGAACGTGGGCCGATGGATTTCTGCAGCCATATTTTCCGAGCGTTTGAGGTGTTGGATTCGCCTTCGGTATGGATGATTTTGTCTTCCATCATTTGCCTTTTGGT
>NZ_CANLER010000007.1 GCF_947489715.1 uncultured Roseovarius sp.
TGTCGTTTCGCCCATTTACAATCTCTCCCGGACTAGCTGGTTGCGGTGTTGGCGACAAATAGCTCTAGGGTCACGCGGTTTCATATACCAATAACGGACATTGGGCGCCTGCGCAGCATCCGACATTTAGGGCTCTGAGCCGCCATTGGTCATTTTGCCGACAAATTGGTCAACCATCCGCGCGCTGGGCTGATGGCCGCAAAGCGCATCCGGGTCTGTCAATCACGGTCTCGGCTGATAAAACGGTGGCGATCAATACCTCATCCGGTAGATATTTTAAGCCCGGACAGGCGATGCCTTTCAGAGGCAGAGGATATTGCGATGTCGATATCCAAACCCGAACCATCATCGCGGACCAAAATCAAAGGCGTGACCAGTCTGTTCGACGTCGTGGTGGTGTGCGATGGTCGATAAGTGAAGATTCTTGATGCAGATCAAGGAATCCTCTGGCGCGCTGGCGCATCAAGGCACTGTCTAAACGCGCACACGCGACTCGATGGGGTTGTGAGGACAGAGACGAGGAAGCAAGAAAATGATGAATTATTTCAAGCTGATCGCGCTTGGCCTGATCACGCTATTTGCGTTGATCGGGGCAAATTATGCGCGCGATCTGGCCTATATGGTCAATGCTTTGGTGATTGCACTGGCGGCCGGAGGAATGTTCCTCTGGGTGCTGCGCAACACCGATGAACCCACCCAGCAGGTTGACCTGTCGGGCGAATACATGGATGGCGTGATCCGCGCCGGTGTGATTGCCACCGCCCTCTGGGGCGTTGTGGGCTTTCTGGCGGGCACGTTCATTGCCTTCCAGCTGGCCTTTCCGGTGCTGAATTTCGAATGGTCGCAAGGCCTGTTGAATTTCGGACGGCTGCGGCCATTGCATACCAGCGCCGTGATCTTCGCCTTTGGCGGTAACGCCCTGATCTGCACGTCCTTCTACGTGGTGCAGCGCACATCCGCCGCCCGTCTCTGGGGTGGCAATCTGGCGTGGTTCGTCTTCTGGGGCTATCAGCTTGTAATCGTTCTGGCCGCGACCGGCTATCTGCTGGGGGCGACCCAATCCAAGGAATATGCCGAACCTGAATGGTATGTCGACTGGTGGCTGACCATCGTCTGGCTGGCCTATCTGGCGGTCTTCCTGGGTACGATCGTCAAACGCAAAGAGCCGCATATCTACGTGGCCAACTGGTTCTACCTCAGCTTCATCATCACCGTGGCGATGCTGCATGTGTTCAACAACCTTTCCATCCCGGTCTCGATCTTCGGATCGAAATCAGTGCAGGTCTTTTCGGGCGTGCAGGACGCGATGGTGCAATGGTGGTATGGCCACAACGCGGTCGGCTTCTTCCTGACGGCGGGGTTCCTGGGCATGATGTACTATTTCGTGCCGAAACAGGCCGAACGTCCGGTCTATTCCTACAAGCTTTCGATCATCCACTTCTGGGCGCTGATTTTCCTGTATATCTGGGCCGGTCCGCACCACCTGCATTATACCGCGCTGCCTGACTGGGCGTCGACGCTGGGCATGGTGTTCTCAATCGTGCTGTGGATGCCGTCCTGGGGTGGCATGATCAACGGTCTGATGACGCTTTCGGGCGCCTGGGACAAGCTGCGCACCGATCCGGTCATCCGGATGATGGTCATCTCGATCGGCTTCTACGGCATGTCCACCTTCGAGGGTCCGATGATGTCGATCCGCGCGGTGAACTCACTGTCGCACTATACCGACTGGACCATCGGCCACGTGCATTCCGGTGCGCTCGGTTGGAACGGCATGATCACCTTCGGCGCGCTCTACTTCCTGGTGCCGAAACTGTGGAACCGCGAGCGGCTCTATAGCCTTGGCCTCGTCAGCTGGCACTTCTGGCTCGCGACCATCGGCATCATCCTCTACGCCGCCGCCATGTGGGTGACCGGCATCATGGAGGGCCTGATGTGGCGTGAAGTGGATGCCAACGGCTTCCTGGTGAACTCCTTCGCCGATACCGTTGCCGCCAAGTTCCCCATGTATGTCGTACGTGGCCTGGGCGGGGTGCTCTACATCGCTGGCGCAATCATCATGTGCTATAATCTTTACATGACCGTCAAACGGAGCCCGGCTGTCGAAGCCACCAACTCCGTTGTCCCGGCCGAATAAGGGGGGGATCGACACATGGGAATTCTCGACAAACACCACGTTCTTGAGAAGAACATCACACTTCTGTCGATCTTCGCCTTCCTGGTCGTGACCATCGGCGGGCTGGTACAGATCGCACCGTTGTTCTGGCTGGAAAACACCATCGAGGATGTGGAGGGCATGCGCCCCTACACCCCGCTGGAGCTGACCGGGCGCGACATCTATGTGCGTGAAGGTTGCTATGTCTGCCACAGTCAGATGATCCGCCCGATGCGGGACGAGGTCGAAAGGTACGGCCACTACTCGCTGGCGGCGGAATCGAAATACGACCACCCGTTCCAATGGGGATCGAAACGCACCGGGCCGGATCTGGCCCGTGTCGGTGGCCGCTATTCCGATGAATGGCATGTCGACCATCTGCGCGACCCGCAGGCTGTGGTGCCTGAATCGGTGATGCCGAAATACGGCTTCCTCGAAAACCGCATCATAGACGCCAAATATATCGAGGACCGGCTGAAGACCGACCGTTTCGTGGGCGTGCCCTACACGGATGAGATGGTAGAGAACGCTGCCGCCGACTTCCGGGCGCAATCCGATCCGGACAGCGATTATGACGGTCTGCTGGAACGCTATGGCGACAAGGTGCAGGTGCGCAATTTCGACGGTGCCGCCGGCATCTCCGAGGCGGACGCCCTGATCGCCTATCTGCAAATGCTGGGCACGCTGGTCGATTTCTCGACCTTCACGCCAGTGGCAAGCCGGTAAGGGAGGGCAAGACAATGGAAACCTATTCTTTCCTTCGCGAACTGGCTGATAGCTGGGTGCTTCTGATCCTGTTCGTGTTCTTTGCCGGTGTGGTGTTCTGGGTCTTCCGGCCCGGTTCCACCAAGGTTTACGACGATCCCGCAGGCATCCCCTTCCGGCACGAAGACAAACCCGCGCCAAAGAAACCCGTGTCTGACACCCATGCGGATGCAAAGGAGGCGTGAGAAATGGCTAAGCAACCGAAAAAACAACTACCTGATGATCCGGATACCACCGGCCACGAATGGGACGGCATTCAGGAATTCAATAACCCCTTGCCGCGCTGGTGGCTCTGGACCCTCTACGCAACAATCGTCTGGGCGGTGATCTATTCCATCGCCTATCCGGCCTGGCCGGGCATTTCATCGGCCACTGCCGGTGTGATGGGCTGGTCAACCCGCGCCAATGTGGCAAATGACATCGCCGCGGCCGAAGCCGCCAACGCCGATATCAACGCTCGTCTGGCCGAAGTTGAGCTGACAGAGATCAGCGCCGATCCGGAGCTTTCGGGCTATGCCACCTCGGCCGGTGCCGCCGTGTTCAAGACCTGGTGTGCCCAATGCCACGGCTCGGGGGCGGCGGGGGCCAAGGGCTATCCCAACCTGCTGGACAATGACTGGCTCTGGGGGGGCGATATCGAGGCCATTCACGCCACCGTCAAACACGGTATCCGCAACGAGGAAGACGGCGATGCCCGCTATTCCGAAATGCCCGCCTTTGGCGAGATGTTGGAAAAAGAGGAACTGTCGGCGGTCACCAACTATGTGATCTCGCTGTCGGGTACGCCACAGGATCCCGCGCAGGTCGAGGCTGGTCAGACTGTCTTCATGGACAATTGCGCCTCCTGCCATGGTGACGAGGGCCTGGGTGATCGAGATCAAGGCGCGCCGAACCTTGCGGACGCAATATGGCTCTATGGCGGGGATTACGACACGGTCCTTCAGACGGTCACCTACAGTCGCTATGGCGTGATGCCGCCCTGGTCGACCCGTCTGACCGAGGCTGAAATCCGCGCCGTGTCGTCCTATGTCCACCAGCTTGGCGGTGGCGAATGACCAAAGGCGCATTCTGAAACGCGGTTAGCGGTTTTGAGAATGCGCATTGAACAAGAACACCCGCGGGGTCAAACCTGCGGGTCAGGCACCGGACCTTCCGTCCTGTTCGCGCGTTTCCTGGAAGGCCGGTGCCGCCCTATATGGGCCGCAGAGGGAGATAACTGCGGCCCAAACTCTTGACGCTACCTTACGCGATGGGGCTGATCTTACAAATCCTGCGTATCGTGGCCCGGCAGATCACCTTTCCCGCTGGTTCTTCAGATGCGTCGCATCTGGCGATGCCCACCTGCCGCCCCGCCACGGCCAGTGCCGGGTCTGGCGATCCTTGCGCAGGGCCAATTCCAGTTCGTAGATGACCGGATTAATCACGGCGCCCTCCGGGAGTGTGCGGGAAGAAAGACGCGTCGCGACGCTCGTCGAAACGGGTGCGGTCGCCCCAGTGGTTGCGGGTGTCGGTGCGGGTGGCGGTATTGAAAGTTTTTGCGAAAATTCCCAGCATGTCGTTTCCTTTCCTGGTGTCGGTTTCTGCATTGAATATTGCATCCGGACTGGCTTTATGCGACTCAGGAAAAATTCAAACATGTAAGTTGAGGTTACATAATGGATTGGCTGGGCTTTCCGCCGCTTTCGGCGCTCAGGGCGTTTTCCGCGCTGGCAGAGACCGGTGCTGTTGTCGCGGCGGGCGAAAAGCTCAATGTCAGCCACGCGGCGATCAGCCAGCAAATCAAGACGCTTGAGGCGCATATGGGGCTGAAACTGGTGGACCGGAGCGGGCGCAGCCTCAGCCTGACCCCCGAAGGGCAGCAACTGGCGGATGCGCTGGCGCAGGGCTTTGACGTGATTGCGCAGAAAATCAATGCGCTGACCGGCGCCGACGCCAACCGCCCGCTGCATATCGCCACCACGCCGATGCTGGCGGCGGCCTGGCTGATGCCGCAGCTGGGCGGCTTTCACACCGCCTTTCCCGAGGTCAACCTGATCCTCAGCACCAGCCCGAGGGTAGAACCGATGGAGACCGGCACGATCGACGTGGCACTGCGTTACGGTGCCGGGGATTGGCCGCGACTGGACAGCGAGCCGCTGATCATGTCGCCGATGGTGGTGGTGGCCGCACCCTGTCTGGTTGGCGACCAGGACTATCAAACCCTTGATGAGCTTGCAGATTTTCCCTGGCTTCTGGATGCGGGCCTGTCCGAGGCCAATAACTGGCTTGCTGGTATCGGTACATTGAAAAAGCTGAGCCAGGGGTCGATCCAACTGCCGGGCAACCTGTTGCTGGATGGTGCCAGGGACGGGCAGGGGATTGCCGTGACCGTGCGCACCTTCGTGGAAAAAGACTTGCAGGCCGGGCGGTTACGGCTGCTTTTCGAAAGCGATGCGGTCAAAGGCTACCACATCGTCACCCGCCCCGGTGTGCAGCGCCCGGCACTACGAAATTTCCTCAAATGGTTGCGAAAGCAGGTAAAAACCTGTGAAATGGCGAAATAGATCACTTTCAGACTCAGAATTTGACTCAGGTCAAAGTTGCCCCCATTCAGACCTGAAACAAAACAACTGACAGGATCCTGAAATATCGGAGTGATTCCGTGGCCGATAGCCAGCCAGACGCGCCTAAAAGTCTTTATGCCGCTCGCGAGCCGATCTTTCCCAAGAAGGTCTATGGCCCGTTTCGCAATCTGAAATGGGTGATCATGGCGGTCACGCTGGGCATCTATTACCTGACCCCCTGGATCAGGTGGGACCGTGGCCCTAACCTGCCGGATCAGGCGGTGCTGGTCGATCTGGCGAACCGCCGGTTCTTTTTCTTCTGGATCGAAATCTGGCCGCATGAGTTCTATTTCGTTGCCGGTCTGCTGGTGATGGCGGGGCTGGGGCTTTTTCTCTTTACCTCAGCGCTGGGCCGGGTCTGGTGTGGCTATGCCTGCCCACAGACCGTGTGGACCGATCTTTTCATTCTGGTCGAACGCTGGATCGAAGGGGACCGCAACGCGCGCCTGCGCCTGCACCGTCAGAAAAAATGGGATTTCCGTAAGTTCAGGTTACGGATGATCAAGTGGATCACCTGGCTTCTGATTGCCATGGCCACGGGCGGTGCCTGGGTGTTCTACTTTGCCGATGCGCCCACGCTTCTGGTCGATCTTTTCACGCTGAACGCCCATATGGTCGCCTATTCGACCGTGGCGATCCTGACGGGCACGACCTTCCTGTTCGGTGGTTTCGCCCGGGAACAGATCTGCATCTACGCCTGTCCCTGGCCCCGCATTCAGGCCGCGATGATGGACGAAGATACGCTAGTGGTGGGTTACCGCGAATGGCGCGGCGAGCCCCGCAAACATTCCGAGGCCACCAAGGCGGGCGAACCGCAGGGCGATTGCATCGACTGCATGGCCTGTGTGAATGTCTGCCCCGTGGGCATCGACATCCGTGACGGGCAGCAGCTTGAATGCATCACCTGCGCGCTGTGCATCGACGCCTGCGATGACATTATGGCCAAGATCGGCAAGCCGCGCGGGCTGATCGACTACATGGCATTGACGGATGAGGTGAGCGAACGCGCCGGCAAAGACCCCAAGCCGATCCTCAAGCATATCCTGCGTCCGCGCACGATCATGTATACCGCTCTTTGGTCCCTGGTCGGGTTTGGCCTGCTTTTCGCGCTGTTCATCCGTGCCGATATCGAAATGACAGTCGCGCCGGTGCGAAACCCAACCTATGTCACACTGGCTGATGGCACGATCCGCAACACTTACGAAGTGCGCCTTCTGAACAAACATGGCGAAGAACGCCCGTTTCATATTACAGTGGCAGGTGATCTGACAATCCGGCTGGAGCTTGAGGGTGTGCCATACAGCACCGTCATCGTGCCTGCGGATACAACTTTCAATCAGCGGGTCTATCTCCAGGCGCCCGCGAACTCGGCCCCGGCACTGGCGGAAAGCACGGATGTGCGGCTATGGGTCGAAGACACGACAAACGGCGAACGCGCCTACAAGGACACGGTCTTTAACGGAAGGGGCAACTGATGGCGGTACGGCAAATCACGGGGCGGCATGTGCTGGCAGGGTTTGTGGCAGCCTTTGGCCTGATCATCGGCGTCAATCTTCTGCTGGCCTGGAACGCGGTGAAAACCTTTCCGGGGCTCGAGGTCAAGAATTCCTACGTGGCCAGTCAGCAATTCGATGACCGCAAGGCGGCGCAGGAGGCCCTGGGATGGCACATCGACGCGGGTCATGCCGATGGCATGCTGCGGCTGGCAATTACCGATCAGGCCGGCGCCCCGGTCAAGGTGCGCTCGCTTGATGCCACGGTGGGCCGCGCCACCCATGTCTATGACGATCAGACGCCCGAGTTCACCTTTGACGGGACCGCCTATGTCGCCCCTGCTGAGCTGGGCGATGGCAACTGGAACATTCGCATGGTGGCCGTGGCCGCCGATGGCACCGAATTCACGCAGCGCGTGGTGCTGCACAAGAAATGACCGCGGCGCTGCGCCCTTCTGTCTCGGCCTGTCCGGCCTGTGCTGCTGCACCAGCGGCCGAAGCCCTGGCGGATCAGGGTGCGCTTGACGCCGCGCAGATCGCGCTGTCGCTGCCTACGATTCACTGTTCCGCCTGCATTTCCAAGATCGAACGCGGGCTGAATGCCCATCCGCAGGTAAACTCGGCCCGGGTCAACCTCACCCTCAAGCGCGCCAGTATTGATGCTGTCCCCGGCGTCACCGCGCAGGATATGGTGCAACTGGTCGAAGGGCTGGGATACGAGGCGCATGAGCTGGACGCAGGGACGCTCAGTGCGACCTCGAACGACAAGGCGGGGCGCGATCTGCTGATGCGACTGGCGGTGGCGGGCTTTGCGTCGATGAATGTGATGCTTCTGTCCGTGGCTGTCTGGTCGGGGGCCGAGGCCGCAACCCGCGATCTTTTCCACTGGATTTCCGCCGCCATTGCCCTGCCGACAATCGCGTTTGCCGGGCAGCCGTTTTTCCGCAACGCCTGGGCAGCGCTGTCAAATCGGCAGTTGAACATGGATGTGCCGATCACGCTGGCCATCCTTCTGGCGATCGTAACCTCGCTCTGGGAGACATCGCTTTCGGGTGAACACGCCTATTTCGACGCAGCACTCACGCTAACGTTTTTCCTGCTGGCGGGCCGGTACCTTGATCATCGCACCCGCGCCATTGCCCGATCTGCGGCGCAGGAACTGAGCGCGCTGGAAGTGCCCCGCGCGATCCGGCTGGAAAACGGCACCGAGTGCGAGGTGATGCAGGCCGATCTGAAAGTGGGCGACGCAATCCTTGTCCGACCGGGCGGGCGCATGCCCGTGGACGGAGAGATCATTACCGGCATGTCCGAGATCGACCGCTCGCTGCTTACCGGGGAAACCCTGCCGGTACTGGCCCAGCCGGGGCAAGCGGTTTCCGCCGGAGAGGTCAATCTGACCGGTCTTCTGACCATTCGCGCAACCGCCGTGGGCGCCGACACGTCGCTGCACCAGATGGCCGACCTTGTGGCGATCGCCGAATCCGGCCGCTCGCGCTATACCTCGCTGGCGGATAAGGCGGCCAAGCTTTACGCACCGGGGGTGCATATCCTCTCGGGCCTCAGTTTCATCGGCTGGTATCTCTATAGCGGTGACTTGCGAACTGCGCTGAATATCGCTGCCGCCGTTCTGATCATCACCTGCCCCTGTGCCTTGGGTCTGGCGGTTCCGGCAGTTACCACGGCGGCCTCGGGGCGGCTTTTCCGGCGCGGAATGCTGATCAAGGACGCCACCGCGCTGGAACGTCTGGCACAGGTCGATACCGTCGTGTTCGACAAGACCGGCACGCTGACCGCTGGTACGCCCGAACTCACAAATCTTGGTGCATTGCCGCGGCCATCGCTCGAAATCGCGCGGGCGCTCGCGCAGGCGTCCTCTCATCCGTTGGCGCGCGCCATCGTTCAAGCCGCGCAAGAGGCGGGTATCACGGCGGCACAGGTTGATAAGATCACGGAAGTGCCGGGATATGGCACCGAAGGCCTTTGGCAGGGCAAGAAAGTACGTCTGGGACGCGCCAGCTGGACCGGCGCCGAGGCGCTGGCCGAAACCGCCACCTTCCTGCGAGTGGGCGAGACCGCCCCCATCGCCTTCACCTTTGCGGATCGTTTGCGCGACGGTGCGGCAGAGGCGGTTCAGGCGCTGCAGGAAAGCGGCAAGAACGTCTACCTGATGTCGGGCGACACCACCCCGGCGGTCGAGGCGCTGGCGGATCGTCTGGGCATCACCCATTGGCTGGCCGAGGCGCTGCCCGCCGACAAATCGACCCGCATTCAGGAGCTGGCTGAAAACGGCGCGCATGTGCTGATGGTGGGTGACGGGCTAAACGATACTGCGGCGCTGGCCGCCGCGCATGTGTCGATCTCACCCGCCTCGGCGTTGGACGCGGCCCGTGTGGCCAGCGACATCGTGTTGCTGGGTGGGGATCTGTCCCCCATCGCAGCCGGGTGCGACACGGCGCGGACCGCCACCCGCCGCATACGCGAGAATTTCCGCATCGCCACGGTCTATAACCTGATCGCGGTGCCGCTGGCGGTGGCGGGTCTGGCCACACCGCTGATCGCGGCACTGGCCATGTCGACCAGTTCGATCACCGTGTCGCTCAACGCACTCAGGCTGAGGTAGGGCAGATGAATATTCTCAGTTACCTGATTCCGATCTCGCTTTTTCTGGGTGGCGTTGGTCTGGTGGCGTTTATCTATACCGTCAGGACGAACCAGTATGATGATCCCGAAGGGGACAGCCGGCGCATCCTGAGCGACCACTACGACGATCATCCCAAACCATAGCAATCGCATCGCTCAAACAAAAAAAGACCGCGACAGGCGCGGTCTTCTCCATGTCTTTCGGTCCGGAACCGGTCAGCTTGGTCCGATCATGAAGCAGGTCACCTGCTTTGCCTGTAAGCGGCGGCAGGCCAGATCGGCGGTTTCGCGTGTCAGCCCCATGAAATTTGCATCATAGCCAGTCGAGCGCGCCACGACCTTGCGCAGGCTGCCGTCAAGCGTGCTCATCTCGTTCAGGGCGGTCTGCAACAGCACTTTGCGCGCCTGATACTGGCTGGGGTAGCGTCCGACATTGATGCCCCAATGCCGCCCGCCCGAGGTTGAGACGCGGGTCACAACCTCCTGAATGGGATCTGCTGCCGGGGTGTCGGCCTGTGCCAGCGCCAGGGGCCGTGCCGCGGGTTTGACAATGCGCAGGGTTGCGGCCTCGGCCCCATTGGTTTCCACGGGTTTCGTGGCCTCGTTGACCTGTGCGGCAAGCACGGCCTTGTCGATGTCATCCTTGGCGGCGACCAGAATGGGTGTGTTTGCAGGGCGCGGGCGCAGAGCCGGACGCAGGCTTTTCTTGACCGCGGCTGCGGCGGCGAAGCGGACTGTCTTGCCAACGGCTCCGGGTGTGGCAACCGCACCGGCGGTGACAATGGTTTCGCCAGACCCTTTGCCGATCTTGCCCTGATAGGCAGGCCGCGAGGGGCGATGGACCGCCACTCGTGTCGGTGCCCGCTTGAAGCCCAGATCCAGCAGTTCAGCGACCTTGGCATTGCGCGTCCGTGTGGACCGCCCGCCGAAAACCGTGGCGATGATGCGCTCGCGGCCACGCTCGGCGCTGGCGACAAGGTTGAACCCCGCCGCGCGGGTATAGCCGGTCTTGATTCCGTCGGCGCCGCGATAGCTGGCCAGCAGCTTGCGGTTGGTGTGATACACGGTCTTGACGCCGGCATCGGCGGTCATCCGCGAGAAGAGATTGTAATATTCAGGGTAGTCGTAAAACAGGTGCCGCCCCATTGTCGTCATGTCGCGCGCAGTGGACAAATGCCCCGATTCCGTCAGCCCATGGGCGTTTTTGAATGTCGTGCGGGTCATGCCAAGCGCCTTGGCGGTGCGGTTCATCCGGCGGGCAAAACGCGCCTCGGACCCTTCGATGGCTTCGGCCAGCGCCGTCGCTGCGTCATTGGCCGATTTGACCGCCGCCGCACGGATCAGATAGCGCAGCGCGATGCGCTGCCCCGATTTCAGACCCAGTTTGCTGGGCGGTTCGCTTGCCGCATGTTTGGAAATGCGCACCTTGGTATCAAGGCTGATCTCACCGTTTTCGATGGCTTCGAACACCACGTAGAGTGTCATCATCTTGGTCAGGGATGCCGGGTGTAATCGGGTGTCTGCATTGCGTGAATGCAAAACCTTGCCAGATCGTGCGTCTACCACCATCGCCGCATAGGGGGCGGCGACCGCGCTTAACGGTACAATGACTAACATCCAGATAGTGGCCAACGCCACCAGACCCCAACGGATCGGTTGCCTGCTCCGAGCCTTCATGGAACTACTCTTTTCTGCCTCATGCCGCCGGTTTTCCGGCTGGCTTTTGTTTTGTCCTCTCAGGCTATCATAGAGATCTTGGTAAATAAAGCGTTCATTCCCAATGAATTATCTGGTGTTTGTTTTTAGCCGCCCCATATTTGGTGGAATTCAGGGGGGCCGCTACCACCAAGGCGATTAAGGCGGGAATGCGGCAAAACCGTGTCAGGGCCCTTGCGGAAAATTCCGAAACTGTAGCGCCGTGATCACAGCCGGGGTTGAAACCATTGTGGATACTGGCCCCCGGGCCGCGCAGGCTGTTGCCGGGTGCACATAATCCGGCGGTGCCTGTTACCATGTCGGGTTGACGGGTCAGATTTCGACGGATAGCGTCATCGGTGAGGCAGAAAATAAACAAGAAAAATAATATGTTACGAGCAGACGACAGGCCTGCCGAGGGCGATATGCGCAAGGTCAGACGTGCCGGGCATGGTGAAAAATCCGTGCTGGGGCAGGTGCTTTGCGATCAACATGGGTTGGAATTCGGCAAGGTTTTCACCCAGCAGTTCCGACTGCAAAACCATGCGGGTGACTTGCCCGGATTGCAAAAAACCCAGCTTGGCGACTGGTGGCTGCACAGCGGTCAGGATTTGCCCGTGGCCAAGCTTTGCTTTGCCAAAGGGCAGGGCCATCTGGCGTTTCTTGGCATCGGCGTCGACCCCGATGGGGACGTGATCACGACCGAGCTTCTGGCGCGCAAATGCGCCCGTTGGTACGAGGCGGAGCAGTTGATCGCCTGGCTCAATGACTGTGCCGGGCGTTTTGCCTTTGTGATCACGCAGGGCAATCTTCAGCGGCTGTATATTGATCCGCTGGGCTCTTTGGGGGCGGTGTATGATCCGGTTCAACAGGCTGCTGGCTCAACGCTCAATCTGGTATTGGACCGCCCGGTCGAAGAGAACAGGGAGTATCCGATAACGGCAGAGGCGATCCGCGAACTGGGACGTTTTGGGTTCGGCCACACACCCGATCACCATGTCAAACGCCTGATCCCGAACCATTTTCTGGACCTTACCAATTTTACCCAAAGACGGTACTGGCCGCTGCCCGGTGATATTTTCGAACCCGATGCGCGGCAACAAACGGCCTTGACCGAGGATATTGTTGCACGCCTCAAACAGGTGATCAGCAGCCTGGCCAGCCACACACAAACCCATCTGCCGCTATCCGGCGGGCTGGACAGCCGGTTGCTTCTGGCCTGTTCAAAGCAGTCGCTGGACAAGATCGGACTGTTTTCCCACGCTGAAAACCAGATGAGCCGCAAGGACACGCGCATCGCCGCGCGGTTGGCGGAATTCGTCGATGCCCCGTTGCGGATCATCGACCCGATCCGTGACCCGGATTATCACATCACCGATCCCAACCACCTTATGCAACTGAGCAAAGCCTGCCAGATCGCGACCGGCATCGGCATTCTGGGCACAGAAATCCCGCGCATCCGGCATGAGGTTCTGATGGCGCATGAACCGGGCGGGCTGATGCTGCGCGGCAATGGCTCGGATTTCCTCAAGGCCGTGCTCTGGCGGCGCGGCGTACGGGAATATGCCGGGCGCACGGGGCACAGCATCAAGAATGGCATCCGGATGATGATGCTGAGCGACAAGAGCATCGTCCGCGATCCGCAAATACAGCAGCAATATCGCGCATGGTATGGCTCACTTACCGGTGTTGCCGCTGATCGCGCCTATGACTTCATGTTTGGCGAGCAATTCCTGGCGCACGGGATCGGCAACCTGATGTACGGCATGACCAACAATTTCTATATCAGCCCGTTCAATGACCGGCGGATGCTGGGCGCGGCGACCTGCCTGCCGCCCGATAAACGCGCACGGCTGGAATTCAACCTGGACATTCTTGAACGCCACGCGCCCGAGCTTAACGGTGTCCATTATGCCCGCAACGCGGTCAATCTGCACCTGACGGCCATGCGACAGGAACAACAACCGACAGCCCAGATACGAAAGATCGCCTGAGAGACGGGGCAACAAAAAAGGGCGCCCGATTCAGGCGCCCTTCCAATCTTATGCGCGTCTTTCTAGTTCAGCGCCTTGTCGGTGATCGCGTGGGTCCACGCGGCCTCGCCGGGGTTCGCGGTGATCACCGGGTCCGATCCGCCGGACATCAGCGACTGAACCGTGCGTTCGAAATCTGCCGGGTCCAGCGCGCCGTTCGATCCGGCGGTCAGCTTGGCAATCTCACCCATCATCCGCTTCTGATGCTCTTCGGTCTGCGCGCCCGAGGCGTCGTTGTCCAGCACGATCATCGCCGCCTCGTCCGGGTTTTCCTCGGCCCATTTCCAGCCCTTCATCGAGGCGCGCACGAACCGCACCATCTTGTCCTCAAAGGCCGGATCGCTCAGGTTTTCTTCCAGCACATACATGCCGTCTTCCAGTGTCGCGACGCCCTGATCCTCGTATTTGAACACCACCAGATCGTCGGGGGTGAGGCCCGCGTCAATGATCTGCCAGTATTCATTATAGGTCATGGTCGAGACACAGGCCGCCTGACCCTGAAGGATCGGGTCGACGTTGAACCCCTGTTTGAGCACCGTAACACCATCCTCGCCGCCATCGGTCGGGATGCCCAGCTGGCTCATCCAGCTCAGGAACGGGTATTCATTGCCAAAGAACCAGACGCCCAGCGTCTTGCCCTTGAAATCATCCGGGCTTTCGATGCCCGCATCTTTGCGGCAGGTCAGCATCATGCCCGAACTTTTGAATGGCTGCGCGATATTGACCAGCGGCAGACCTTTTTCCCGGCTGGCAAGGGCCGAGGGCATCCAGTCCAGCACCACGTCAGCACCGCCACCGGCGATCACCTGCGCAGGCGCGATATCGGGTCCGCCGGGTTTGATCGTGACGTTCAGGTCTTCTTCTTCGTAGAACCCCTGATCCTGCGCCACGTAATAGCCCGCGAATTGCGCCTGTGTGACCCATTTGAGCTGCAGCGTGACATCATCCGCCGCCTGCGCGGCCGACGCGCCAAGGGTGGCCCATGCCCCCATCGTGGCAAGTCCGATTGCCTTTGTGATAGTTCTCATCTGTCTTCTCCCTTTTGTTATTCGTATTCAGCGCCGCTGAGATGGGTGCCAGAATGTCATTGTCTTTTCCAAGAGCGCAACCCCGCCATAAAAGCCCGAGCCGACGATTGCCGCCACGACGATCTCGGCCCAGACTAGATCCATCGCCAATTGTCCGACCGAGGTCGAGATGCGAAAGCCCATGCCGCGCACGGGTGAACCAAAGAACTCGGCCACGATGGCCCCGATCAGCGCCAGCGTCGTGGCGATTTTCAATCCGTTGAAGATGAAGGGCATCGCGGCGGGCAGGCGCAGTTTCAGCAGCGTCTTCCAGTAGCCCGCCGCATAGGTGCGCATGAGATCACGTTGCATGGCGCTCGTATCCTGCAACCCCTGTACTGTGTTGACCAGCATAGGAAAGAATACCATCACCACGACCACCGCCGCCTTGGATTGCCAGTCGAACCCGAACCACATCACCAAGATGGGCGCCATGCCGATGATCGGCAACGCGGCCACGAAATTTCCCACCGGCAGCAGCCCGCGTTGCAGAAACGGAAACCGGTCGATGGCGATCGCGATCAGGAATGCGGAACCACAGCCCAGAATGTACCCCGACAATGCGCCTTTCAGCACGGTTTGCACGAAATCCTCCCACAGGATCGCGGTCGAGGCGGCAAAGGTCTGGGCGATCTGCGTGGGCGCAGGCAACAGCACGGGGGAAATCTTCAGCCCCCAGACCACGCATTCCCAGACCACGATAATGGTCAGCCCAAAGATGACCGGCACCGCCAGCCGGGTGAACTGCGTTCGCGGCCTGTGCGAAAGCCATGAATTGAGCTTCCACCCTACAAGCCAGGCGATAAAGCCAAAGACCAGCCAGCCCATCACGCCATCCCCATGCGTTTGAGGGTGAGGCGCTGCAACAGTCCGATGAGCCCGACCAGCACCGCCGCCAGTGTCGCGGCCATAATCAGCGCACTCCAGATCTGGATGGTCTGACCGTAATAGCTGCCTGCCAGCAGGCGTGCGCCCAGCCCCGCCACCGCACCGGTGGGCAATTCGCCCACGATGGCGCCCACAAGGCTCGCGGCCATGGCGATCTTGAGCGAGGTGAAAAGATAGGGCATCGACGACGGCAGGCGCAGCCGCCAGAAGGTTTGGCTTGGGCTCGCGTTCCAGGTGCGCATCTGGTCAAGCTGCATCGCACTTGGGCTGCGCAGTCCCTTGACCATGCCCACGACCACCGGGAAGAACGACAGATACATCGAGATCATGGCCTTGGGCAGCAGCCCCGAGATCCCGACGGCGTTCAGCACCACGATGATCATCGGCGCGATGGCAAGGATCGGGATGGTCTGGCTGGCGATGACCCAGGGCATTACGCTCATATCCATCGTCCGGTTATAGACAATGCCAACCGCCAGCGCGATGCCAAGGCCGGTGCCCAGCACAAACCCCAGCATGGTCGAGCTGAACGTGACCCAGCTATGATAGATCAGCGAGCGCTTCGAAAAGGCGCGTCCCTTGGCGACCATCTCGCCGGTGGTCTTCCACAACTCCTCGCCCACCTGATGCGGCACTGGCAGTTTGGGTTTGGTCTGGCTCCAGGTGTCGGCCACCATCTCGCTGAAACTCAGTTCGGTGCCCGCGCGGGTGGCCTTATCCAGCGCCCATGGTTTGTTGAGCTGGATCGCCGCCCCGTACCAGAGTGCTACAATGGCGGCGATGACGGTCAGGATGGGCAGAACCGACCTCATGTCGCGTCACCGACGATGCACCGACGTAATACCGACAAAATACCGACGTTATACCGATGTTGGATTTTAAGGGGTTCAGACGTCATCGCCATGCCCCGCTCTCAACCCGTCGCGGACACGATGGGCGATCTCGATGAACTCCGGCGTATCCCTGATTTCCAGGGGCCGTTCGCGGGGCAGGGTGCTTTCGATCACATCCGTGATCCGCCCGGGCCGGGGCGACATGACAACGATCTTGGTGCTCAGATAGACCGCCTCGGGGATCGAGTGGGTGACAAAGCAGATCGTCTTGTGCGTCGTGTCCCAGAGGTGCAGCAACTGCTCGTTCAGATGGTCGCGCACGATCTCGTCCAGCGCCCCGAATGGCTCGTCCATCAACAGCAGATCGGCATCAAACGCCAACGCCCGGGCAATGCTCGCCCGCTGCTGCATCCCGCCCGATAGCTGCCAGGGGAATTTCTTCTCGAACCCGGCCAGCTCCACCAGCTCCAGAACCTGATTAACTCGCTGATCTTGTTCGGCTTTATCGTATCCCATGATCTGAAGCGGCAGACGGATATTGCCGCCAATCGTGCGCCAAGGATAGAGCCCCGCCGCCTGGAAGACATAGCCATAAGCCCGCGATCTGCGCGCCTCTTCCGGGCTGACGCCATTTACGGTGATCGTGCCACCGGTCTGTTGTTCCAGATCGGCCATGACCCGCAGGAACGTGGTCTTGCCACAGCCCGAGGGGCCGATAAAGCTGACGAAATCGCCCTTCTGCACGTCAAGGTTCACGTCCTTGAGCGCGTGTACCGGGCCGTCATTCGTCTGGAAGGTCAGGCTGAGGTCTTCAGCGCGGATTACTGCTTGCTCGCTCACTGGCTGGCTTTCTTGTCAGATCCCCGACGGGATGTTCAACGGATCGCGTTCGATCATCTTGGGCGCGGTGAGCGCCTTCCATTTGCTCAGCGCTTCGTGGGCCGAGGGGAAGGCAGGCCGTGGCACGAAACGGCCCCTGCCGGGTTGCGGCTGGCTGTTTTGACCCCAGGCCCAGATCACCTCGCCTCGGCTGATCGTATAGCGGGAGTTGGCGGTGACTTCGAAACCTTCGAAAACGTTGTAATCCAGGATCGAATGGTGGTTTGCCGGAGAGATCGTTTTGCTGATCTTCGGGTCCCAGACCACGATATCCGCATCCGCCCCTTCGACGATGGCGCCTTTTTTCGGGTATATATTCAATATCTTGGCCACATTGGTGCTGGTTGCGGCGACGAATTCGTTCGGCGTCAGCCGCCCGGTTTCCACGCCATGCGTCCAGAGCACCGGCAGGCGTTCTTCCAGCCCGTTCGATCCGTTGGGAATGATGCGGAAATCATCGCGTCCGGCGCGTTTCTGCTCGGTGTTGAAGGCGGCGTGATCGGTCGCCACCACCTGCAAAGACCCGGCCTGCAACCCGGCCCAGAGGCTGTCCTGATGGTCCTTCGATCGGAAGGGCGGCGACATCACCCGCCGCGCGGCGTGGTCCCAATCCTTGTTGAAATATTCACTTTCATCCAGCGTCAGGAACTGCACCAGCGGCTCGCCATAAACCCGCATGCCCTTCTGGCGCGCGCGCCGGATCGCCTCATGCGCCTGCTCGCAGCTGACATGCACGATATAGAGCGGCACACCGGCGGCATCGGCGATACAGATCGCGCGGTTTGCGGCCTCGCCCTCGAATTCCGGCGGACGGGAATAGGCGTGACCCTCTGGCCCGGTGATGCCCTGGTTGAAATATTTCTCCTGCATCTCGGCCACCAGATCGCCGTTCTCGGCATGGACCATCGGCAGCGCGCCCAGCTCGGCGCAACGCTTGAACGAGGCGAACATCTCGTCATCCTCGATCATCAGCGCGCCCTTGTAGGCCATGAAATGCTTGAACGAGTTGACGCCCATATCGACGGCATCCTTCATCTCGTTGAAGATGTCCTCATTCCAGCCGGTGATCGCCATGTGATAGCCGATATCCGAGCAGATTTGCGGCGCGGATTTGCGGTGCCATTCGTTGATCGCATTCCGGATACTGCCGTCCGCGCCGGGCAGGCAGAAATCCACCAGCATCGTCGTGCCGCCACAGGCCGCGGCCCAGGTGCCCGTTTCGAAGGTTTCGGCCGCCGTGGTGCCCATGAAGGGCATTTCCAGGTGCGTGTGCGGGTCGATGCCACCGGGGATCACATAGGCGCCCTCGGCGTCGATATATTCATCGCCCTTGAGGTCCTCGCCGATCTGCTTGATCGTCTCGCCCTCGATCAGGACATCGGCCTTCCAGGTACGATCCGCCGTGCAGACGGTGCCGTTCTTGATGACTTTGGTCATGTGTTAGCTCCCCTTGCATCCTTGAAACATTGCGTTCGCGATAGCCTGATCGTCTTGGACTGTGATGGAGGCTATTGCGATGGTACAGTTCATGTCATTTTCCAACGCCCAGGTTTTGGGTTGGCCGGGGTAGAGTGACTTCAGATTAGCCCCGACAGAAACGTTGACGTAGCCGCTACCCTTTATGGAAAACAAGGCAACCAGATCGGTCTCGCAGTTTTGGTAGCTTGGATTCTGGTCGCTGATCATGAATAATTCTCCATTGGCCTTGCAGCCAACCTTGTCCACCAGGTTGAATTCTTTTCGCATCAAATCTTGGGCGCGTACGAAGTTTTTGTTACCAACCTCTTGTATAATAGAGAGAATTCGCGCGCGGCTTTCTTTATCATATTGATCTAGAACGGGCTTCTGGCGGATGATTTCACCAAATTTTTCGAGAGTGTCATAAGCGATTGCCAAATCCCCGCTTCCAGCGCGAACACCGCTTTCGTAGGACTGGCGGTTTCCCATGACGATACCGATCGCGAACCCCGCAGCAAGAAAAGTGACCGCTGATGCGATGTTTCCGAATGTTAAAATCTTCTGCAATTATTCACTCCACGATCTCCGCCGTTTCGACCACCGCGTGCATCAGCACATCCGTACCCGCCGTAGCCCATTCCTTGGAAATCTCTTCGGCCTCGTTGTGGCTCAGACCATCGACGCAGGGGCACATGACCATAGCGGTGGGGGCGACGCGGTTGATCCAGCAGGCGTCATGGCCCGCGCCCGAGATCAGGTTGCGGTGCGAATACCCCAGACGTTCTGCGGCGTTGCGCACGGCGGTGACGCAGCCTTCGTCGAAGGTGACAGGATCAAATCCGCCGACCTGTTCGAATTCAACACCCAGCCCCATCTCATCGCAGATCGCCTGTGCCTCGACTTTCAGCCGCGCGACCATATCGTTGATCACGTCAAGATTGGGAGAGCGGAAATCGACGGTAAAGACCACCTGCCCGGGGATCACGTTGCGCGAATTGGGATAGACGTCGATATGACCCGCAGCACCCACCGCATCGGGGGCGTGGGACCAGGCGATTTCATCGACCTTTTGCAGTACGCGCGCCATGCCAAGGCCCGCATTCTTGCGCATGGGCATCGGCGTTGACCCGGTATGGCTGTCCTTGCCCGTGATCGTCACTTGCGTCCATGAAAGCCCCTGACCGTGCGTAACCACACCAATGTCTTTACCTTCCGCCTCCAGTATCGGCCCTTGTTCGATATGGAGTTCAAAAAACGCATGCATCTTGCGGCTGCCCACCGGTTCTTCGCCGCGCCAGCCGATGCGCTTCAACTCATCTCCGAATTTTTTGCCCTCGGCGTCTTCGCGCGCGTAGGCCCAGTCTTCTTCGTGGATACCCGCAAACACGCCCGACGCCAGCATCGCGGGGGCAAAGCGTGTGCCTTCCTCGTTGGTCCAGTTGGTCACGACGATCGGGTGCTTGGTCTTGATGTCGAGGTCATTCAACGTGCGGATCAGCTCCAGCCCCGCCAGAACGCCCAGAACGCCATCATATTTGCCGCCCGTCGGCTGGGTGTCGAGGTGGGACCCGACATAAACCGGGAGAGCGTCAGGGTCGGTTCCCTCTCGCCGCGCGAACATGTTGCCCATCGTGTCGAGGCCCATGCTCATGCCAGCCGCCTCACACCAGGATTGGAACAGCGTGCGGCCTTCGCCATCTTCATCGGTGACCGTCTGGCGATTGTTGCCGCCGGCGATGCCGGGGCCGATCTTTGCCATCTCCATCAGGCTGTCCCACAGACGCTCGCCATTGATTTTCAGATTCTCGCCGGGGGCTGCCATGTCATGTTCTCCCTTGGTCGGGCCTTCTGCTGGCCTCTTGCAATCGGTCACATCCTGACCGTATGGTCAAGAAGAGAGCACCACATCCTGACCAACCGGTCAAGAACTTTCTGAGAGATATGCGCGATGCCCCAGACCGCCCGCCCCCTGAGCAAAAAGGAAATCCGGCAGGAGAATGAACGGGTCATTCTGGAGGCGGCGGAAAAAGTCTTTGCCGAGGCAGGGTTTGGCGGGGCAACGATGCAGTTGATTGCCGATCTGGCGGGTCTGCCCAAGGCCAATCTGCATTATTATTTTCCGACCAAAGAAGCGCTTTATCGCGAGGTGGTTCAGAAGATTTTTCAGAATTGGCTGAAAGCAGCGGATGCTTTCGACGAGGCACCCGGCCCGGTCGAGGGAATCGGTGCCTATATCGACGCCAAGATGGAAATCAGCCGGCAGCATCCGGCGGGGTCCAAGGTCTGGGCATCCGAGGTGATGCACCGCGCGCCGGTCATTCAGGACTATCTTGAGACCACGCTGGTCGAGTGGACGGATGGGCGCATGGCGGTCATTCAACGCTGGATTGATGAGGGCAAGATGGACCCGATCGATCCGCGTCACCTGCTCTATATGCTCTGGGCCACGACCCAGCACTACGCCGATTTCGGCCACCAGATCGAAACGCTGAATGACGGGGCAGCGCTGTCTGATGCACAGTGGGAGGCGGCAAAAGCCACGATAAAATCCATCATTCTTGCCGGTATCGGCGCGACGGGTCGGCACTGACCCTGTTGCCTGATCTTTCCACGCGGTCAGAAATGCCGCATTGTGAACCGAACCCACCAGTTTCCGAGTGCAATGATGAGTGACGCGCAGCCAACAAAGAAAACAAGCCGTATCCAACAGCGCAATCGCACGCTGATCCTGGATGCGGCGCTTGATGTGTTTTCCAAACATGGTTTTCGCGGGGCGACGCTGGATCAGATTGCCAAGCAGGCCGGGCTGAGCAAGCCAAACATTCTCTATTACTTTGAGGGCAAGGAAGACATTCACGTCACATTGCTTAATCACCTGATGGATACGTGGCTGGACCCGTTGCGGCAGATAGACCCCGGCGGCGAGCCGCTTGAGGAGATCATGCGCTATGTCCGGCTCAAGCTGGAGATGAGCTATGAATTCCCGCGTGAGAGTCGCCTTTTTGCCAACGAAATTCTGCAAGGTGCACCGCGGATGGGACCGCATCTGGAGACCGGTCTGAGGCCGCTTGTCGATGAGAAGGCGGCGGTTATTCAGGGCTGGATCGACGCTGGCAAGCTGGCCCCGGTCGATCCACGCCACCTGATTTTTTCGATCTGGGCGACCACTCAGCACTACGCGGATTTTGAAGCGCAGATCGAGGCCTTGATGGCGGGCGAGCGGGCACATGACGGCGCAAGCGCTTATCTGGACGCGCTTTTTCGCAGGTTGCTTGTGCCCTGATGCGCGTTTCCTGCCAGCAGGTAAAATCGTAGTTTCACCAGGTAATCAACCAGAGGTGCGACATGGCCGATATTCAACCCAAACTGATTGGCATCAATCACGTGGCGCTGGAAGTCGGCGATATTGACGAAGCGCTTGCGTTTTATGGTAAATATTTCCGGTTCGAGTTGCGAGGGCGCGGCGATGGCGCTGCCTTTATCGATATGGGTGACCAGTTTCTTGCGCTGATGCAGGTCGATGACATTCAAACCGACAGCATCCGCCATTTCGGGCTGGTGGTCGACGACCGCGACGGGCTTCGTGCCCGGATGGAGGCGGACGGTGTTCCCTTCGTTTCGAAAAAACGGTTTGATTTTCTTGATCCCTGGGGCAATCGCGTCGAAATCGTCGCCTATCCCGATATACAGTTCCTAAAAATACGCCAGGTACTGGAGGCAATGGGACAGGAAGGGCTGCGCAAATCCGATCAAGCCCTCGAAGAATTGCGCGGGAAAGGTATTGACACTCAAGGCATTGCTTAAATTAAGAAAACCCGGCGTCGGTAGAACGCCGGGCAAAAATACAATCTATTCGGCGGCACAGGTTCCCGGATTATTCGGGTGGGTCGTCCAGTTAGCGTATTCCTTTTCCACAACCTTGCCAGTGCGCGGGTCGGTGGTGCCGGGGGCCATCTGCTCCATGGTAATGCAGCCCTCGACCGGGCAGACATTGACGCAGAGATTGCAGGCGACGCATTCGTCATCCATTACCTCGAAGACACGATCATCGGACATGGAAATCGCCTGATGCGATGTATCCTCACAGGCTGCATAACAACGACCGCAGTTGATGCAGAGATCCTGATTGATCTTGGCCTTGGCGATATAATTGAGGTTCAGATGCTGCCAGTCACTGCAATTGGGCACGGCGCGGCGGACGATATCAGCGGTGTCGGTGATGCCCTTTTCATCCATCCACTGGCTGAGGCCCGAGATCATTTCCTGCACGATCTTGAAGCCATAGGTCATGGCGGCGGTGCAGACCTGAACGTTACCGGCACCAAGCGCCATGAACTCGGCCGCATCGCGCCAGGTGGTGACGCCGCCAATGCCGCTGATCGGCAATTCAGCCATATCCGGCGAGCGGGCGATTTCGGCAACCATGTTCAGCGCAATCGGCTTCACTGCCGGGCCGCAATAGCCGCCATGCGCGCCCTTGCCGTCGATGGTCGGCTTGGGCGCAAACAGGTCCAGATCGACGCTGGTGATTGAATTGATCGTGTTGATCAGGCTGACCGCGTCGGCACCGCCTTCCATCGCAGCGCGGGCGGGGTTGCGGATGTCGGTGATGTTGGGGGTCAGTTTGACAATGACAGGCAGGTCAGAATGCTTTTTGCACCAATGCGCGACCTGGCCCACATATTCCGGCACCTGTCCCACGGCGCTGCCCATGCCGCGTTCGCTCATCCCGTGAGGGCAGCCGAAATTCAACTCGACCCCGTCGCAACCGGTATCCTCGACCCGGTGCAGAATTTCTTTCCAAGCGTCTTCGTTCACCGGAACCATCAGGGACGCGATGAGGGCGTGATCGGGGTAGTCTTTCTTAACCCGCTTCATCTCTTCCAGGTTCGTCTCAAGCGGTCGGTCAGTGATCAACTCGATGTTGTTCAATCCCAATAGCCGGCGGTCGGCACCCCAGATCGCGCCATATCGCGGGCCATTTACGTTGACGACCGGGGGGCCTGCTTCGCCAAGGGTTTTCCAGACGACACCGCCCCATCCAGCCTCGAACGCGCGACGGACATTGTATTCCTTATCCGTCGGTGGGGCCGAGGCCAGCCAGAACGGGTTGGGGGATTTGATCCCGATGAAATTGGATGTCAGATCAGCCATTGGCTTTCCTTTCCCTTTTGGCGCTAGCCCTGTGCTGGCAAGCGAAAGATCATTTCAACCGGTGCGATATCGCCGGCGTGAAGATGGGTGATATAGTTTTCGATTTTTACCTTGCCGGTCTCGTGCATCAGCAGATGAATGCCGACTGGTGGCGGACCGCCCGCCTTTGCGAAACGGGCGAAAACCCTTTCAAAAAAGTCACTTGCGAATTCTGAACGGTCACGCTCGGCGATTAGTTCGAACCCTGCGGTACTGGCCGCGGAGCGATAGCTGGACGGGGGTGTTACAAACGAAAATGCGGCCTCTTCCGCCCAGGGAAAGGGGAAAGTCAAGGCGCTTTCCGAGCCCTTCATCACGTCAAAAAGCGCGAAAGTGCCGCCCGGAACAAGGACGCGGGCGGCCTCTTTGAACAGCGTCTCCTTGTCTTCGATATTCATCCCCACGTGGAACATCAGGGCCAGATCAGCGCTGTTATCCGGTTCGGGGATATCAAGGGCGCTGCCGACCTGGAAGCTGGTGCTGCTGGCCATGTCCACGAGGTCCGAAAGGGCCCTGGCGGTGTCGACGAAATCAGGTGTCAGATCGAAGCCCCGCACCTGCGCACCGGTTCGTGCAGCAACATGCCGCGCCGCGCCGCCGATGCCGCACCCGATGTCCAGCACCCGGGTTTCTTGGGTGATTTCAAGCTGATCCAGCAAGGCATCCGTCGCCTCAAGCCCGCCGGTGTGGAATTCATCCACCGGTTTCAGGTCCTCGATGTCCGGTGCGTCCGGGTCCACTCCAGAGGCGCGCAAAGCCGAACGGATATTCTCCAACAGGCTTTCGCCGGAATAATGCTTGGCAACGCGGGTTTCGACATCACTCATGCGACCGGTCCTTTGCAGCAAGGGGGATATGCCCCAAACCTATCACGAAACCAGCGATGCGTGGATGTCTTCGGCGGCGTCACGGCCTTCGGCCACGGCGGTCACGGTCAGGTCATCGCCACCCGCAGCGCAATCGCCTCCGGCCCAGACACCGGCGATGCTGGTGCGGCCTGCGCCGGTGATTGCGATCTTGCGCCCGTCGAGGTCGGGCAGATCATCGCCCTCCAAGGTCTGGCCGATGGCTTTGAAAACTTGGTCAGCGGCCAGCCGTACGGTTTCACCGGTTGGGGTCAGATCATCGCCGGTATATTCGAACTCAATCTCGCGGACGGCACCATTGCCATGCACCGCCTTGGGAGAGGCGTTGGTTATGATGCGAACACCTTTGGAGGCGGCGAGATCCTGTTCAAAGGTGCTGGCATTCATCCGGTCGCGGCCCCGGCGATAGACCAGACTGACATTGAGAGCACCCAGAAGTTTGGCCTGCACGGCGGCGTCGACAGCGGTCATGCCGCCGCCGATAACGACCACGTCACGGCCAACAGGTTGGTTCGACAGGTCACTGGACTGGCGCAAATCCGAAATGAAATCAACGGCATCCAGCACCCCTTCCTTGTCTTCGCCTTGCAGCCCGAGCGCATTGACGCCGCCAAGGCCGATGCCAAGGAACACCGCGTCATGGCTGGATATCAACTGCTCCAGCGTCATGTCACGACCCAGCCGCTTTCCGGTTTCCAGCGTGATGCCACCGATTTGCATCAGCCATGCGACCTCGCGTTCGGCAAAGCCGTCAACGGTCTTGTAGGTGGCGATGCCGAATTCATTCAGGCCGCCGGGCTTGTTGCGACCGTCATAGAGCGTGACGTCATGGCCTTTCATCGCCAGACGGTGCGCACAGGCCAGACCGGCAGGGCCTGCACCCACGACGGCAACGGATTTGCCCGTGGCCTCGGCCCGCGTGAAAGGGTTCGTGCCTTTTTCCATAAGCGTATCAGTGGCATAGCGCTGCAACTGGCCAATCAAGACAGGTTTGCCCTCGGCTGCCTCGCGCACACAAGCCTGTTCACAAAGCGTTTCGGTTGGGCAGACGCGGGCGCACATGCCCCCCAGAATGTTCTGGCTCAGAATGGTATTGGCTGCCGCTTCGGGTGTGCCGGTGGCGATCTGACGGATGAAGAGAGGGATGTCGATATCGGTGGGGCAGGCGGTGATGCAGGGGGCATCGTGGCAGAAGTAGCAGCGATCGGCGGCCACCAAGGCTTCGTGATCGTCAAGCGGTGGATGCAGGTCGGAAAAGTTATCGGCATAGGCGGGCTGGTCGAGCCGTCCGGCGGCGATGCCGGGGGTCAGCGCATTGTTGGTCATGGCTTCCTCATCGGTGGCGAAATAACCCTTTTAGTGTGCCACATTCTTAAATTTTATCAATTGGTAAAATTTTTATTTTCACGGACACCGAACGCCATCCTTGTGTCAGGCCACGAATCAGGGGCGAACCCCTTGGTTAACAAGGAAAAACCCGGTACGGTATTACGTCGGTATCACGTCGGTATTACGTCGGTATTGGCACTGAAAATTGCCTGATTAACGGAACGCGCGGTGCGGAATGGGGGGCAAAAGCCCGGATCAGCGCGCGTTCTCATGTTCGAATCGCTGGCGCGCAATCGCCTCGTTCCGGTCGGCCTTGTGCTGATCACTGAGGCATTGTTCGACGTAATCCAGATGCTGAATGACAGCGGCGCGGGCGTTCTGCGGATCGCGGGCCTGAAGGGAGGTGTTGATGGCGCGGTGCTGGTCCAGCAGCATATCGCGGGTCATGCGCTGCTTGAACATGACCTGACGGTTATAGAACACCCCCTCGCGCAAAAGCTGGAACATCGAGCGGATCATGTGCAGCATCACGACATTATGGCTGGCCTCGATAATGGCCATGTGGAAATCGGCATCAAGTTGGGCTTCGTTACGGGGGTTGGGTTTGGCATGCGCGGCTTCCATCTTGTCAAAAACCGCCTGGATGACCTTGAGATCGGTATCCGAGCCCAGACGCGCGGCCCGGTCGGCGGCAAGCCCTTCGAGGTCGCGGCGAAAGGAGATGTAATCGAACACCGCTTCGTCATGTTCGGCAAAAAGCTGAACCAGCGCGGGCGAAAAGGCACTGCCCAGAACATCGGCCACGAAAATGCCGGCACCGGCCTTGGATGTCAGCAGGCCTTTCTTTTGTAATTCAGCCACCGCTTCGCGCAGCGAAGGGCGCGAGACGCCGAACCGGTCGGCCAGTTCCCTTTCGGCGGGCAGACGTTCACCGGGGCATAGAATGCCGCGCAGGATCAGCTTTTCGATCTGGCGGGTGACCGCGGTTGAAAGTTTTTCCGGGGTGACTTTGTGGAAGGGCATCGGCTGCTCCTGAAGTGATTGGTCAGATCATATGACCACATGGGGCATTGAACAAGAGCAGGCACGGACAGGGTGGGCAGGCGTGCGGGCCGGATCACCGCCCATTGCCCGGTATCTGAACGGCGCCAGCATTTTCCAAACCGGCCATTGGGTAGGCCGGAAAAATCGCAATGCAATGATGCCTGTCAAAGCGCACAAGCCCAGATTGTAATAAAATTGCAGCTTCGTGAGCGCGATCAGGTATCGCGCTTTTTTCTTCGGGAGGGGTCATGCAATTAAAGGAGTATACAACCGTCGAACGGGCGGCTGGCATCAGTCGGGATGAGGTCGGCCGGCTTGGCACTGCGATCCTGTTTATCGTGGCGGTTATCATCTTTACAGGAACGCAATTCGCGCATCTTGAACAGTCCTACATGCTGATTTCTGCAGCGGTGATCGGGGCCTATATGGCAATGAACATCGGCGCCAACGATGTTGCCAACAATGTCGGCCCTGCGGTTGGATCGCTGGCCATGACAATGACCATGGCGATCCTGATCGCCGCGGTCTTCGAGGCCGCCGGCGCGATCATTGCCGGTGGCGACGTGGTGTCGACCGTCAAGAAGGGCATCATCGACCCGGCGGATATCAACAATCAGGATGTCTTTGTCTGGGTGATGATGGGGGCATTGCTGGGTGCCGCGATATGGCTGAACCTGGCGACCTGGCTGGGCGCGCCGGTGTCGACAACCCATTCCATCGTCGGTGGCGTGATGGGCGCGGGAATAGCAGCTCGGGGGTGGGAGATCGTCAATTGGGATTCGATGGCCAAGATCGCATCATCCTGGGTCATTTCACCGGTGGCGGGCGGGATGATCGCCGCCCTTTTCCTGTACATGCTGAAGAAATCGGTCTTTTTCAAATCCAATCCGATCGACTCTGCCAAAAGGGTGGTGCCGATCATGATCGGGGTGATGGGCTGGGCTTTTACTACCTATATCGCCCTGAAAGGCATCAAGCATCTGGTCAAGATTTCCTTTCCGATGGCGCTGTTGCTGGGCTTGATTGCCGGGCTGGTCATCTATTTTCTGGTCAAGCCCGTGATTGCGAAAAAGTCACCGCATCTAACGCCGGACCGCGATGGGGTGAACCGTCTTTTCACCATCCCTCTGATTTTTGCGGCGGCCTTGCTCAGCTTTGCGCATGGGGCCAATGATGTTGCCAATGCGGTTGGTCCGCTGGCTGGCATTGTCGATGTGCTGACCGAGGGGGGTGGTGGTGCCAAGGTGTCGATCCCGCTCTGGGTCATGGCAATCGGGGCCATCGGGATTTCGATCGGGCTGGCACTGTTCGGTCCGAAGCTGATCCGGACGGTCGGGTCCGAGATCACCGAGCTGGACCGGTCACGCGCCTTCTGCATCGCCTTGGCGGCGGCCATTACCGTTATCTTTGCCAGCCAGCTGGGCCTGCCGATCAGTTCGACCCATGTGGCGCTTGGCGGCGTGTTCGGGGTGGGCTTTCTGCGCGAATTCCTGGAACAGCGCCTTGGGCGCGTCGTGGAAAACGTCATTCAAAGTCACAAGGGAAAGGCCGATTTCAACGAGGTTGAAGCGGTATTGCGCGATTTCCAGAATGCACCACCAGAAGACAAGCGTCGCATTCTGAATACCCTGAAGAAGATGGGGCCCGAGGCGACGATCTCGGCGGCGCAACGCAAGGAGCTGCAACGCGCGCTGAAACGGCAACTGGTCAAACGGTCCTCGCTTTTGAAAATCGTTTCGGCCTGGATCATCACGGTACCGGTTTCGGCCGTTCTTGCCAGCATCTTCTATTTTGCCCTCCGCGGCATGATGTTGCCCTGATATGCAGAGTATTTTCAAAAGAACGCTGCTGCCGATCATCCTGGGCCTGCTGGTTTTCGGGTTCTGGATCAGTCCGGATTTTCAGGAAATTGCCGCCGGGGTTGCGATCTTCCTTTTTGGCATGCTGATGCTGGAGGACGGGTTCAACCAATTCAGCGGCGGGTTTCTGGAAAAGCTACTTGAACGCGCCACGGGGTCCACCTTCAAGTCGCTGAGTTTCGGGGTGCTGAGCACGACGATCATGCAGTCGTCATCACTGGTGTCCGTGATTGCGATTTCCTTCCTCAGCGCAGGCCTGATTTCACTGACGGCGGGGGTCGGGATCATCTTTGGTGCCAATATCGGCACCACGACCGGCGCCTGGCTGGTGGCGGGTTTTGGCCTCAAGGTCAAAATCTCAGCCTATGCCATGCCGATGCTTGCGATCAGCATCATCCTGGTATTCCAGAAGTCAAAATACCTGAAGGGCATCGGCTATGTTCTTGCCGGGCTGGGGTTCCTGTTTCTGGGCATCCACCACATGAAAGAAGGGTTCGAGGCGTTCAAGGATCAGTTTGACCTGACACGCTTTGCGATGACCGGCTTTCTGGGCCTGATGGTGTACACGCTGGTGGGTGCCGCCGCGACGGTTGTCATGCAATCCAGCCACGCGACGATGGTGCTGATCATCACGGCCCTGGCGGCGGGGCAGATTTCCTACGAAAACGCCCTGGCGCTGGCCATCGGTGCCAATATCGGCACGACGATTACCGCGATCATCGGGGCCATGACGGCGAATTTTCAGGGCAAACGGCTGGCTCTGGCCCATCTGATATTCAACGTGACCACGGCGGGGGTCGCGCTGATCCTGATTTCGCCGTTGCGGGATGCGGTTGATCTCATCAGCGATGCGGTCGGAATCCGGCCCGACGATTATGCGCTGAAGCTTGCGGTTTTCCACACCATCTTCAATTTTCTCGGTGTGGTGCTGATGCTGCCGATGATGCAAAAACTGATAGCGTTTCTGATACGGACCATTCCTGAGATTACCCCTGATGTGTCGAAGCCCCGCTATATCGGTGAGGCGGTCGCGGGGTTCCCGGCCACCATCGAATTGGCATTGCGCAAAGAAGTGGCTCATTTGCATGAAAACGCCATCGACTTGATCCTGCAGGCGCTGAATCTGCGTCGGGACGCGCTTTATCAGGCGCGCGATATCGAGGCCTATGTTGCGGCGTCGCGGACAAATTTCGATGTCGATCTTGAGGCCGGATATGAGCAGCGGATCAAATCGCTTTATTCCGCCATACTGGAGTTCATCACCACGTCGCTTGCGGGCGACCTGACGGAATCGTCCGTGCAGACGCTGCATCAACTTCGCAGATCGGCAGAGGAAATGGTGCGCGCGGTAAAAGAGGTCAAACATCTTCGCGATAACGCCGCGCGCTTCACCAGGAAGGATTACGGAGAGATCACCCGGCTCTACAACCGGATACGCACCGAGCTGGCGCGCATGATCGTCGAAGCCAAGAAGATGGCCGATGCCGACCCCGAGATGCGCAGCAGTCTCTGGCTGGAAGAGGAGAGGGTGCGCGCCAAGAAGGTGAAGGCGGAACTTGGGGATTATGTTGAAGGGCTGATGATCAGGGGCGCGTTGAAAGGCCCGCAGGCCACATCGTTCCTGAATGATGCCGCCTACGGGTATCGCGCGATGAAAGACATCATTGATGCAACCCGTTTTCTGTATTCCGAACAGCAGGGTGCGATGGCTGAAATCGAACAAATTCTGGCCGCTGATGAAGATGATGTCGAAACGGCGGGGGCGTCGTCATGAAACTGACGCGAAACAGTTCCAGACTTGGCAGATACGCAGGAGGGTGCTGATAGATGGGTTTGAGAAACATAGTCAAGAGACTGGACAAGTATCAACAACGTCTTGACGAGGGCAAGGCGGAAAAAATCAAGGCGCATCACGTTGAAAAGGCGATCGAAAAGCTTGCTGCCAAGGAGGTCGAACTGACCGAAGAACTAGGGAGCGCTGAAAAGCCCGAAAAGCGGGCCCGTCTGGAAGAAAAGCTGTCGACCATTCGCGCGCAGATCGAAAAGGCCAGGTGGCTGTCGCAGGAGATCTGAATCGCCTCAAGCCACCGGGCTACCTTAACACGTCATCGCCAAATGCGCGTTGCGTTGAATCAACGCTGATCTGCCACCCTTGCGTTAGAATTTCGGGTGCACAGCGGATCATTTGGGGATTTGCGATTGAAAGCGAGTATTGGCATGAGAGGCGCAGTTTTCTTCATAAGCAAATATGGCAGCACGGCCCAATATGCCAATTGGATCAGCCAGGAGACTGGGCTGCCGTTACGGGGAGTAAAAGACACTTCGCCCGTTCCGTCAGACTGTGACTTTCTGGTCGTCGTCAGCCCCGTGATTTGCCAAAAGCTACTGATTGAGGGGTGGGTCAGGCGCAACCTGGCGCACATGGCGTCAAAACCGGTCATCATGGTCACGGTCTCAGGGGCGCCGGCCGGGCCTAGGCTGGACGCCTGGATCCGCGACAGCTTGCCGCCGGAACTGGTTTCCCGAATGCATCACGTCGCATTGCGCGGCCGGCAAAATCCCAGGGTTTTGTCCTGGTTTGATCGGGCAATGCTGATAATCGGGGCCTTGAAGAATGCCGACCCTGTTGCGCGGAAGGAAGAGCTTGGAGGTTTTGATTTTGTCGATAAATCCAACATTGGCACCGTCGTGAAATTGGTGCGCGCGTTGCATCGAACCAGTTCGGTAATACCGCTGAGAACTGGCGTCACCAAATGCTGAGACAGGTTGCGGCGGCAAAAGCGGTTCCGTGCAAAGAGCTGACCGATTAACTGCTCACCCGGTCCATCCCAACCCGGCGGAGATCGAGTTCATAGACTGCAACAGCGGGATCGAGACCCGGCCCGGTTCATCGCGGGAACGTACCTCGTGCAGCAATTCCACTTGCAGGGTGTTGATACGGTCCAGCCCCGGGCGGATCCGCGCAAACCGGGCCCGCAAGAGTGGAAACCGTTCGGCGATTGACGGCGAGCCGGTTAGAAATCTTATGCTGTCGCAGGCCAGTTCGTGTTCCCGGCGGATCGCGCCTGTAATGCGATCCCTGATGTCGTCATCCGCGACCAGCGACGCGTAGCTGGAGGCGATGTCGAGGTCGCTTTGAAACAGCGTTTTTTCTACCTCGTCCACGATCAGGCGGAAAAGCTTGGTCTTTTCGAACATGGTCAGCAGAGTTTCTTCACCCCGCGGTCCCTGAAACTTTCTGAAGGCCGCGATGGCCGTGCCAAAACCGTACCAGCCGGTGATCAGGTGCCGGTTCTGCGACCAGGCGAAGACCCAGGGAATGGCTCGCAGATCCTGTAGCGAGGCCGCGCCAAAGCGACGCGCGGGGCGCGAGCCAATCTTGAGCCTTGCCAGTTCCTCGACCGGGCTGGCCTGCTGAAAATAATCTATGAAGCCGGGCATGTGCAGAAGCGTGGCATAGGCGGTCTGGGACAGGCCCGAAAGCGCATCGAGCGCGTCGTTGAATTCTGGCGCGCGGGGTGGATCATCGACCGCTGCCGACTGCTTTAGAACGCTTGAGGCCAAAAGCTCCAGGTGCGCCGCCGCTGTACCGCGGTTTGCATAGTTTGCCGATACCACCTCGCCCTGTTCGGTCAGGCGCATTTTGCCTCCGATGGTGCTGGCAGGTTGTGCGGCAATTGCGCGATCCATCGGGGCGCCGCCACGGCTGACCGATCCGCCGCGACCGTGGAAAAACACCGGGCTGATGTCGTGCGATTTCAGGGCGCGCGTGATCTTGCGTTGCGCCTGATCAAGCTCCCATGTGGAGCAGAGAAAACCGCCATCCTTGTTGCTGTCGGAATATCCCAGCATTATTTCGATCGTCGGCCCGTCACTTGTCAGGCTGCGTCGCGCCAGGGGAACGTCGAGCAGGGCCAGAAGAATATCCGGGGCGGCACGCAAATCGTCGATGGTTTCAAAAAGCGGCGCGACCTTGAGGTCCAGTGTCTCGGTCCCGAAACCGGCGTAGCGGGCCAGCAGATATACCCCGAGAAGATCGTCAGTGGAGCGTGTCATCGACAGGATGAAGGGGCCAAGTGCTGCCGGGTCCGGCCCGTGGCGGCGCGCATGCATCAGCTTCAAGAGCGTGATCAACTCGGCCGCCTGATCAGAAAGCTCGGTGGGGTCGATCGTGGCAAGCTGGGGGTCGGACAATTCCCGTCGCAGCCGTTGCGACCACGCGGTGCTGCCATACTCGGGCACGTCGTCGCCGTTTTGAAAGTGCCAGATTTCGGCGATTGTATCGGTGGTAACGGTCGAATTCTGGCGGATGTCGAGCGTGAAAATCCTGAACCCGAAGACCGAAGCGCACCAGCGTATCGGGCGGATGTACCGATCGGCCAGATCCTTGGCCTGTACCGAGGCGAGCGCGTTTTCGATGGTCACCAGATCGGCGGTAAAGTGATTGACATGCCGGTAGGTTTCGAGCTGGTGTAAGACCGCCGAGATCGCCTGGCGAAACAGTTCGTTGGGGTTTCGGTCGCGCGTGGGTGAGAACGAGGCCAGCCGCTCCAGTTCGCTTTGGGCTTCGCTTGCCAGTGGTGCGATCCGGTTGCTGATGCTCAGGCGTGCCGCCGCTGATTTCAGGTGTTCCTTGTAGAGGCCAAGCACGGTGTCGCGGGCACGGTTCAGCGCGTGGGTGGTGCTTTCGGCGGTCACGTTTGGGTTGCCGTCGCGGTCACCGCCGATCCAGGAGTGAAAGCGGATGCAGGGTGACACTTCGCCAAGCGCGCCGAACCGGTCTGTCGCGGCCTGTTCGAATTGCTCGAACAGTTGGGGAATGGCGTCGAAGATACCGTCGCGAAAGAATTGCAGCCCCCATTCGATTTCATCTTCAAGGCTCGGGCGTTCCAGCCGCAATTCACCGGTCATCCATAAAAGGTCAATTTCACCTTCGATTTCCGACAGGATTTTCGCGCGTTCACGGGTGGTCCAGCGTTGGGTTTCAAGCGAGACCAGGCTTCGATAGATGCGCCGGTGAATTTCCAGAACGGTGACGCGTTTGGCCTCGGTCGGATGTGCCGTCAGGGTCGGTCCTACTGAAAGCGTTTTGGCGATGCCCAGGAACTGATCCGCGGTCAGATCTTCTCGTGTCAGGGCACCGGCGAAACTGCATGGCACGGCGGCTGCCCCGTCTTGCGTTTCGATCTGCCGCCGTTCACGGATAGCGGCATTTTCTTCGACAATCCGCATCAGTTGAAACCAGATGTTCAGGGCCTGAAGGAAGGGGGTTGCTTCGCGGCCTGTCGGAATGGCGGCGTCGGTCGGATTTTGCGCCCAGTCTGCGACATGCGGCGCGCGCTTCTTCAGGATATTGCACCAGAGTTTGAACAGTTCATCGCGCAGGGCGGCCGCATATGCCTCTGCGGTGTCTCCGGGATCGCGGGCGGCATTCTGTAGGAATGAGGACATCAGCCAACCCGCCTGTGAAGGCACCGGCCCATGACGGATGTGACCAAGCAACAGCGTATCGCCTGAATGTCTGGCATTCTTCCCTCCATCGACAACTGCGTCTTCTATTTCCGCGCCACATTCGTGGTTGATGGGTCGAGGATATGGCGCAGGTGACGTTACGGTTTTAGCTTTGCGACAAAAGGCCCGCGATTTCACCCAGCATTGCGCGAATTTCGCACCAAGGGCGGACGGGATTGTCGTGATCGGGGCCTGTCCCGACGGGGCGCCGTTTAACGAATGTCGGGAAAATAGTCTGCCGGTGAAATACGAATTTGATCGAAGTTGCTGTCCGCGCGCGTGAGGAGCCTGATCGGCGGGCCGATGGTCTGCGTGGTTCCGGGTCCAGAGGTCGACGTCACGGCCTGCCGGACCGCGATCACCCCCTGTCGCATCGGATCGTCGAAGGATGCGGCCATGACACTGCCGTTCATCAGGCCGCGCATGACCGTGTGACTGATATAGGTCGACAGCAGCCCGGGCGTGTCCGTGTTTTCCCGTGCCACGAAAAGGCCGACCGCCGCCTCCACCGCGGGCGCGCTGCCAATCAGAAAGTCGATATCGGGGTGACGCTCCATCGCGGTTTCGACCAGTGCCAGTTGTTGTCGAAGTCCAGTATCGGCACCCAAAACCTCGACAATCGTGACGGCACTGCCTGCCAGCCCGTCGCGCAGCCCGGCTTCTAGCGGGGCGGTCCATCCGGCCTCGACCGGGCCGGTGATGGCCACTGCCGTTCTGGGGGGTGTTCCTGCGGGATGCAGCGCTGCCAGATGGTGCCCGACCGCATATCCCATTTCGCGCCAGTCCACGCCGATGCGCCCGCTGAGCGCATCGGCATGCAATTCGTTGACCAGACCGAAGACTGGCACGTTTTGCGCGACCTGCGCTATGGCCTGCATCAGGTCAGGATGATCGGACGTGACCGCGCCGATCAGGATCGCATCGACGCCTTGTTCGGCGCAGGCATCAAGCTGTTCGATCTGTCGCGCCCGCGCCCGGTAGCCGCCTGCCTCGAAGAACAGAAGGTCCACGTTCTGTCGTGCGGCCTCTTGTTCGAGCCCGTATCCGACACTTAGCCAGTATTCATCCTTGAAATGGGGAACGAGAACGCAGAATTGCGGTTTTTCGCCGGCGGCGGCATCGGAGCAGGACGCGACATATAGCCCGATGACCGCAATTGAACCGGCAAGGGCGGCCCCGTAATGTCTGAATATGCGACGCACGAGATTTGACACGAGGCTGATCCAAATCCTTTCCGCCATGGGGGCCTTGGCCATCATGGTGGGTATCGCAGCCATAGCCGTCAACCGCTATCTGGTGCGCACCCATGACGACCTTGTGCAGACCAGCTTGCCGGCGATGCAGCTGGCCAGCCGGGTCGGTGCGTCGGCCGAGGTGGTCGGCACGCTTGCCACGGCGTTCGTGCAAGCCGATACCAGCGAGGACCTGGACCGGATTGCGGATGCCCTTGGTCTGGCTGTGCAAACCATCGAGAACGGCGTGCGGACATTGGAGGACATGCGCCCGGCGCCTTTGCCCTTGGCGCCCGGATCGAGGGCGGGTGAGATCGTCGCGCGGATGACGGCGAATGGCCACGAGCTGCTGCGTCTGGCGCAGCGTGTCCGGGATGAAACGGCCGAGGTGGCGCGGCATGGCGCGCGTATTGACGCGCTGATCGAGGCGGAAACCGATCTTGCCCGGCTGCGGATCACGGCGGGGATTGTCGGTATCTATTCAGACCCCGATGTAGATGCCCGCCCCGCGCTTGATGAGCTTGCGGACCGGCACTTCTTTGCCTTTGAACGGCTGAGCGAGCTGACGCGCATGGCGGATGCCATACAGCTGCAAATGCAGCAAGTGCCCGCAATGTCTGCCTCTGCCGAGATCGAGGGCGCGCGCGCCGAGCAATCGGACCGCCTTGCGCTGGCCGCACGTCGCCTTGGCTATCTGCCGACATATGCCGCACGGGTTGAGGCGCAGACGCTGTTGCAGCGGCAGCGGTATGCCATTGCGCCGGGCGGGCTGATGGATCTTCAGCGCGACAGGATCGTCCTTCAGGCGGCAATCGCATCCGATAGTGAAAGGCTTCGGCAGATCATCTCGGATTTGTCGGACAAGGCCCGACTGGCGCGGGACGCGGTGCAGGTCGCCGGTCTGGCACAGATCGCAGCCGCTGAGCGGCGGTCAGCAATGATGACCAGCGGACTTTTGGTTTTGGTTGCGGTTGCGGTGATCATCGGGTCTGTTCTGTGGCTTTACGCCCGGCGGCAGCTGGTCGCGCGCCTGGGTTACCTTTCACGCCGGATAATCACGGTCGCACGGGGCGATTATGGCGACCCTGTGCCGATCAGTGGCCATGACGAGATTGGCCGCATGGAGAAGGCCCTGAACATTCTGCGTCACCGTGCGGTTGAGGCTGCGCGCCTGCGCGAACATCTGGAAGAGGCGGTGATCGCGCGCACCGGCGATGTCGTGGCCGAGATGAAAGCGTCGGACACCGCGCGCGCCGAGGCCGAGGCGGCCAGCCGTAGCAAGACCGAGTTCCTGGCCCGGATGAGCCATGAGATTCGCACGCCGCTTAACGGGATCATCGGGATGCTGGGTTTGCTGGAGGCCGAAGTGACGGATGAGACCCGTCGTGCACGGGTCCAAACCGCGCATCGTTCCGCCAAGGAACTGTTGGAAATCACCAATGACATCCTTGATTACGCGGGCAGCGAAGATCGTGCCAATCGCGGTAATCCGGTACATTTTCAGCTACGCGAACTGGTGGGCCAGATGGGAACCCAATTGCAATCGCTGGCGGCGGCGAAAGGGCTTGAGGCCGTGATTGATCTGGCTGAACCGGCGCCGCCGGTGCTGTTCGGGGATGTCGTCAAGATCCGGCAGGTGGTGGGCAACCTGATTTCCAATGCGGTGAAATACACCAAGCAAGGCATGGTGACGCTATCCGTCGACACTGCCGTTGAGGATAAGACGGGGCAGCCGGTGATCAGCTTCGCCGTCACCGATACCGGCCTGGGCATGACACGTGAGGCGATTGCCCACGCCTTTGATGCCTATATGCGCGCGGATGCGGTAAAGCGGGCCGGTATCGAGGGGCTGGGGCTGGGGCTGGCCATTTCACGCAACCTGACCGAGGCGTTGGGGGGTGCCCTGAATGTCGAGAGCGAGCCGGGAATTGGCAGCCGCTTCACACTGACCGTGCCGCTGTTGCCTGGCGATCCCGAGCAGGTGGCACAAGAGGATGCAGAGCTGCCCCGGATGGGTCTGGATCGCGATGTTCTGGTGATCGACGACCATGCGGTGAACCGCATGGTGGCGCGCGGGTATCTGGAGCGGATGGGGTGCCGGGTGGACGAGGCCAAGACGGGAGCTGGCGGGGTGAAGGCGGCAAAGGCGCAGGATTTTGACCTTATCCTGATCGATCTTGATCTGCCGGACATGCGGGGCGAGGATGTGGCCGCGCGGATCGACACCATTTCAGGTGTGCCCCGGCTGGTCGCCCTGACGGCGCATTTGATCGAGGACACGCCTGAGAACCGCGCCCGGCTGGGGGTTGCGCGGGTGCTGACCAAACCGATCTCACCCCGGGCGCTGGCCAACATTCTGACGCTGCCCGCCAGCACGCAGGTATCATGCGATCAGGCAGCGGTGCTGGAGAGTTTACGCGAAGATGTCGCGGACCTTGGGGCGGAAACGACCGGGTTGATCGTGCAGGAATTCCTGCACGACCTTTCTGCCTCGACGGAGGCCATCCGAACCGGGCCTGCCAGCGGGCAGCGCAAGGCGGCGCATAAGTTGAAGGGAGCGGCGTTGAATTTCCAGTTGGATGCCCTATGCGCAGTGCTGGCAGAGGTCGAGGCGCAGGATGGTGCGGCAAGCAGGCCCTTGCTGGAACAACTCAGCGAAAGCGTCCGGGCCGCGGCGGCGACACTTGAAGCGGCGGTGGCAGAAATAGGGCTTCAGACTGAAGCGGGATCGACGAAATGATAGCCGCGACCGTGCTCCGTCAGGATCCATTCAGGGTTTGTCGGGTCATTTTCGAGCTTCTTGCGCAGCCGTCCGACCACCACGTCGATCATCCGATCGCTGGCGCGGATCGACCCGCGACCGATCATCTCGGATAGCCGGGAGCGGCTGAGGGTCTGGCCGGGATGATCCGTGAGCGCGGTCATGACGTCGAATTCCTGCTTTGTCAGCGCTTCGGTTCGGGCCGTTGACACCAGCCTGCGGCGAATGCGGTCAAAGCACCACGGGCCGAAATTCTCAACCGGTGGTGGCCCTTCGGGTGCCTGACCGATATCGGCGATACGGGCCAGCAGGTTCTTGACCCGAGCGGCCAGTTCGCGCTTGTCAAAGGGCTTGGTCACGTAATCATCGGCACCCATTTCCAGCCCGACAATCTTGTCCACCTGATCGTCGCGTGCGGTCAGCAGAATAATCCCGACCCGCGATGCTGCCCGCTGTTCGCGGGTGATCGTCAGCCCGTCTTTACCGTCGAGATTTATGTCGACCAGCAACAGTTCGGGCGGGTCCATGCTGATGATGCTTTCCATTTCATGTGCGTCTTCGGCCTCGCTGACGCGGTGGCCTTGTTCGCGCAGATAGGCCGCCAGCCGCATTCGGGTGGTGCGGTCGTCTTCGACGATGAGGATATGCTGTGCCATGCCCCGCAATTTTACATTTCTTTACATCTTCGAACAAGCACAATTGAGGCGGGTCAAGGCCCGCCGACCCCTCTCAATCTAGCGTCCGGCCAGCTATTTCGCCAGAGGAGGATTAAATGTCATTTACCCAACCAACCCGCCGCGCGTTCCTGCAAGGGGGCGCTGCCACATTCGGCGCGACCGCCTTGATGGGCTCGACCGCGCTTGCCGCCATCGACCCGAACTCGTTCTCGGGGCGCACGTTCCACGCGACCCATTTCGGCCCGTTCGAGGGTATCGTGCGCGACGGCAAGCTGGTCGGCATCAACAAGATCATGGAGCTTGATGCGCGTCCGACCGAGATGCTGAGCTATGGCGTGATGGACCGCACCTATGACAAGAGCCGGATCAACTATCCGATGGTGCGCAAATCCTACCTTGAAGGGTGGGAAAGCGGTGATGTGAAACCCGAGCTGCGCGGTAAGGAGGAATATGTGCGCGTGGATTGGGACACTGCCTGGAGCCTGACAGCCAAGGCGCTTTTGGATACCGCCACCAATCACGGCAACGAGGCGATCTTCAGCTCGTCCTATGGCGGTTGGTCGAATGCGGGAACGTTCCGTCCGAATGTATTGCAGGGCCGTTTGCTGAACCTGATGGGCGGGTGTACCAACACCCAGGGCGACTGGTCGGCGGGTGCCAGCCAGATTTCGCTGCCCCACATCATCGGCGATATGGAAGTCTATTCAGCGCAATCCGCCTGGGAAACCGTCCGCGACAATACCGAGGTTTTCGTGCTGGTCGGGTGCGACCCGATCAAGAACAACCGGATCGAATACCGCGTGGCCGATCATGGCATGTATGCCCATTGGGAACAAATCCGCGATGCCGGGGTCAAGTTCGTGTCTATCAACCCGCAGCGGACCGCCTCGGATGAATATCTGAATGCCGAATGGGTCCATATCGTGCCCAATACCGATGTCGCCCTGTTTTTGGGCATGGCTTATCACGTGCTTGAAAACGGGCTCGAAGACCGTGCCTATATGGATAAATACACCGTTGGTAGCGACAAATGGATCGCCTATGTCAAAGGCGAAACTGACGAGACGCCGAAAACCCCGGCCTGGGCTGCGTCGATCACGGGCATCGAAGAATCCAAGATCGTCGAACTGGCCGAACTTTTCGCAAATTCCAATACCGAGATTGCCGGTGCCTGGTCACTGCAACGCGCCCAGCATGGTGAGATGACCCACTGGGCCATTGTCAACTTTGCGGCGCTGACCGGCAAGATCGGCAAAGCGGGCTGCGGTGTCGGCTTTAGCTGGCACTATGGCAACGGCGGCATGCCCCAGTCGGGTAAGGCCACCCCTTCCGGGCTCAGCCAGGGCCGCAACTGGGTCAAGGGTGTGGTTCCCGCGGGCCGGATTACAGAGGCGCTGGAAAACCCTGGCATGGAGGTTTTCTACAACGGCAACATTCACACCTACCCGGACATCAAGGTGATCTTCAACGCCGGTAATAACTTCATGTCGCACCAGCAGGATACCAACCGTCTGATCCGAGCGCTGGAGAAGGTCGAAACCATCGTCAGTGTCGACGTCTGGTGGACAGCGGCGACACGCTGGGCCGATATCGTGATGCCCGCGGCGTCAACGCTGGAACAGGACGACATCACGTCGGGTGGGACCTATTCCAACGACCGCGTCTACGCGATGAAGAAGATAATCGAGCCGGTTGGTGACAGCCTGCCCGACTTCGAAATCTTCGAAGGTCTGGCCGACAAGCTGGGTTTGTGGGCGCAGTTCACAGACAGCGAAGACAAGATGTACCATATCAAGATGGCCTATGAACGGTCGACCGCTGCCAAGACGACGCCGTTCGAGGAGTTCTGGGAAAAAGGCTATGCCCGGATGGAGGTGCCCGAAGAGGCCCGTCAATGGACCCGGCATGGCGAATTCTACGCTGATCCCGTGGCCAACCCGCTGCACACGGCGTCGGGCAAGATCGAAATGTTCTGCGAAGATATCGCAAAAATGGACATTGAGGATTGTCCCGGCATGCCCATGTGGATGGAAAAGCACGAATATCTTGGCAATGCCAAGGAAGGTCAGCTGCATGTCGTCTCACCACACCCGTGGTTCCGCCTGCACAGCCAGATGGACCAATCGGAAAACCTGCGTGAGCTTTACAAGGTACAGGGCCGCGAGCCAGCACGGATCAACGCCGAAGACGCCGCTGCACGTGGCATCGAGGATGGCGATCTGATCGAGCTTTACAATGACCGTGGCACTGTCATCGTCGGGGCGGTGGTCAGCGAGGGCATCATGCCAGGCGTGGTTTCGGTCTACGAAGGGGCGTGGCCACAGCTTGACAGCAAGGGGCGCTGCAACTCGGGTCTGGTCAACTTCCTGACTTCGACGCAGCGTGCCTCGGGTCTGTCCGAGGCGAACACGGCCAACACGGTTTTGTGTTCGATGCGCAAATGTGAGGATCCCGAGGGGCCAAACCAGGCCTATGAGAAACCTCCGATCATCGAGGACATGGAAATTGCCGCGATTGATGACGAAAAACTGGGGCTTGAACGGCTGGAAGAACTTACGGAAGCGCTCTATGCCGACATGGGCCCCGGTGAAAAAATCTTCTTCGAGCGTTGCACCGTGTGTCACGGCCCGCGCGAGGTGTCCCACTTCACGCGGCAACAGTGGAAGGGTATCACCCCGTCGATGTTCCCGCGTGCGGGTCTGGATGAGGAAGAAGCAGCGCTTGTGATGGATTACCTGATGGAAAACGCCGCTGATGCGGTGAATTGATCCGATCGTCAAAAATCAGGCGGCCGGAGATTTCGGCCGCCCATCCCCACTCTCCTGAAAAACAGCGATGGAAAGTCAGATGGACAGTACATTAATGTCCGATGTTTGCGGGTGTGACAGCGTTCCGCCCGTCCCCTCGGGCGAGATAATGAGTGTTTCCGACGCCATGGCGCGGGCGTTGTCCCAGATTTCCCCAATCGCGGAAACACAGTCGGTTTCTATTGGTGATGCGTGCGGCAGAGTTACGCAGCGGGCTGTTTTTGCCATCAATGCCCTGCCTCTTTTCGATAATTCGGCGATGGATGGGTTTGCCCTTTGCTGTGCCGATCTGGATGGGCGCGAAAGCTTGCCGATCGCGGGCACTGTTTCGGCCGGTGAGCGGCCCGGTACACTTCCGGAAGGCGCTGCAATGCGCATCTATACCGGTGCCCCCCTACCCAAGGGCGCGGATGCCGTTGCGATGGTTGAGCGGTGCCATGAAGCAGAAGGAAAAGTATGCTTCACACACCGCCCGGTACCCGGTGATAACATTCGCAGGAAGGGCAGCGATCAGGCGCAAGGTCAGATGTTGATCCCGTCACAGACCCGGCTTGGGCCACGCCATATCGGCCTGTTGGCGGCCAACGGGATTGACCGAATCGGAGCGGTGCGTCGTCCAAGAGTGGCTGTTTTCTCGACAGGAGATGAACTTGGCCCGGACGTAAAGACCCCGGGCAAGATACCGGACGCCAACCGCCCCATGTTGCTGGCGCTGGCGCATCAGGCCGGTGCCGATGTAACCGACCTTGGTATCCTGCCGGACGATCTGGAGGCTACCAAGGTCGCTTTTGAGGGGATCGGCGACCGGTTCGACCTGATCCTGACCTCGGGTGCGGTGTCGATGGGTGGCAAGGATCACATCCGCGATGCGCTTGTCGCTGCCGGAGGCCATGTCGCGGGCTGGCGTGTGGCCATGAAACCGGGCAAACCGGTATTGTTTGGTACTTTGGGTCGCACCGCCTGTACCGGGCTGCCGGGCAATCCGCTGGCTGTTTATGTTAATTTCCAGCTGTTTGTTGCGCCCCAGATTTCGCGCCTCATGGGCATGAAGCCGGCCCCTTTTGCCAATGTTCCGGCCCGGGCCGGGTTCGATTGGGTGCGCAAACCGGGCCGCGCCGAAATCTTCCCGGCGCGCCTTGCAACCTATAACCAGGCGGGCGTGCCTGTATTGGAACGGCTTGGACGCGGTGTTTCGGCAACGTTGCTGCCACTTGCCGAGGCGGATGGTCTGGCAATTGTGCCCGCCGATATTGAACGGGTGCGGTATGGGGATGGCTTGCACTGGCACCCATTCTGCCGATCAGGAGAAATGAGATGAAACCGACGCCACTTGCCGCCATTTGTTTCGAAACTGGCGATATCGACGGATTTCTGGCCGATATTGCCACCTGTCTGAGCGGATCGGGTTGGTCAGTCTGTGGTGCGCTGCAAAGTCGTGGCGTAGCAGACGGTGATTGCCACTGCGCGGATATGGACCTTGCAACAATCGGATCATCGCGGGTTTTCCGCATCTCGCAATCGCTGGGCAACGGTTCGCGCGGCTGTCGTCTTGATCCTGGGGCGTTGGCGGAGTGCGCGTCTTTCCTGGAAAACGAACTGACACAGGGGACCGATCTGCTGATCCTGAACCGTTTCGGTCGGGGCGAAAGCGAAGGCCGAGGGTTTCGCGACTTGATTGGCAAGGCCGTGGCTCTGAGTGTCCCGGTGCTGACCGCTGTTCGACCGACCTATGCGGAGGCGTGGGCTGAATTTGGTGCAGGGATCGCATGCAATCTTCCGATGGATCGCGACACCGTGCTGGCATGGTGCATGAAGGCGCAGAAGGCACAACATGCCGCTTGACGGTTTTGATCGCTGTGGCCCTTTGAATGAATCGAACCTGACCATACTTCAGATGGTCAAAATGAACTTAGCGCGATTGGGAAAGCGACTGCCTAAAACAGATTACCGGCAGGCTCATCCAAGCTGCCATTTGTCCCCCTGATACGGCAGGAAGGCCTCGACCGCGGCGGTTGCGATGACAAGTGTTTCGCCGGTCTCGGGGTTGGTCACGTTCTGGCCACCCTTGACCGTCGTGACACTGGCGCGTCCTCGGGGGAGGGTGCCGGCAAGGGCGGTGGTGTCGATCTGGCCAGGATCCTGTACACCGACGGTGACCTGCACGCGCATCTCAGAATGGTCGAGCCCGGTGGCCTGAAATATCGGCAGGGTGGAATGGCGAAAGGCGTCTTCGATCGCGCGCCTGGCGGCTTTCTGGTAATCCATCCCATGCAGATCGTTACCCATGCCCATTTCGATGATGAAACGTTGATCGCTCATGCCCGGGCCTCCATTTCAAAGCTGACCGAGATCGCGGCATTTGCGATCACCGTGGGGTTGCCATCCGGGCGCGGGATATCAAGCCCGCCAAGGGTAGTGGTGACACTGACCTGGCCATAGGGAAAGACTTCTGCCAATGCGCTGGTGTCGACACGATCAGGCTCCTGCACTGCGATTTCAACGTCGATCAGCATAGCCTCTTTGTCAAAACCGAAAAGCTCGGCCATGTTGATGGAGTTATGCCAGAGCGCATCCTTGAGCGCGCGCCGGGCGGCCTCGGTATAGTCCTGGCGGCGCAGGCTGCTGCCCATGCCGAATTCAGTGAGAACGCGGTGTTTTGGCATCAGGATGCCCTCCGGGTTTCTGTGATTGCGATGCCCATCGTGGCCTCCTTGGCTGATGCGATGACTTTTGAGCGGGGACAGAGGTGGGTGCAAGGGTAAAACCGAAGCGTCCATAAAGCGGCTAAGAGTTTCTTAACCATGATGGCGTCACTCTGGCCGTTATGCGGAAGATGGTAGCATTCATGCTGTTGGCACTGGCGGCCTGCAACACACCGGGACCGGATTTTCGTGATGTTGCCGCGACACGGATCAAGATTGACCAGAGCGTTTTTGATGTACGCGTGCGCGGTGTTCGTGCGCAGGCGATCCGGCTGAACGCCGAGAATGCCCCGCGTCTGGCAGCGGTTGGACCGCGTGGGGTTTATGCAATTGAGAAGGTCAGCGGTTGCCGTGTGCGCCGGTTGGATGGCGACGCGGCGGTGATGCTGGCCTGGCTGGATTGCGGTCAGCCGTTGCAGCCCCTGCCGCCGTCCATCGAATATGAATGCTGGCTGGACTGGGTCTATGACCGGTTTGCCGATCTGACCTGCGAGCCGGTTTAGAGTTTCGCGTCCAGTTGCCAGGGAAGTCGCTCGTCTTCGTGGTGATCCTGGGATGGTTTCAGCACTTCGGGATGCTCAAGCAAGGCCGCGTGAAAGTGCATCTCTTCAGGATATCGGTCTGAAGAATAGGCCACGGAACTGCCGCAGGTGGGGCAGAAATGTCGGTAATTTCCCGGGGTAGAGGTGAAAACAGTAGGTGTCGCGCCGGTCCAGTGCCACTGGCCGTTGGGATGGCCGATAAAGGTAACGACGGGTGCCCCGGCGCCCCGGCGGCAGCTGTCGCAGTGGCAGTGACCAACCCAGTTATGGGGGCCGGATAGTTCGAACCTGATGGTTTTGCATAGGCAGTGTCCGTTGATGGTCATTCGATTCCCTTCTGGTTCGGTTCGAGGATTTTCCGCGCCCCTTGGCGGAACGCCCACCCGCGCGCCCCGTTCCACCAAGGGGCGTTTTGTCGGTCTCGGTCAGCCGAGGTGCTTTTCCATGAAGATACTGTATTTGTTGGGTCGGTACGCGCCAAAAGCCTCGCAGCGCTGAAATCCGTGGCGTTCGTAGAGGCGAACGGCGCCCGCCAGTTCCTCACCGGTTTCCAGTTTTAGCGCGGTCAGATTCAGCGCGCGCGCCTGATCTTCGAGTTGGCGTAGCAGGGCGGCGGCCACCCCTTTACCGCGTGCCTCGGGTGCGGTGAACATGGATTTGACCTCGCCATAGCCCTCGCGGATGGCAAGGGCACCGGTGCCAAGTGTCGTCTCACCCTCACGGGCGGCGAAGAAGTGGATGTCGGGGGCACAGAGAGCGTCGATTTCAAGCGCATAATTCTCCTCGGGCGGATAGAGATCCAGCATTAGCGCGTGGCTTGAGGTTAACAGGGCCCGGGGGCCTGGGGCGCGAGGATCGGCAGGTTCGATGAGCAGCATTCGCGGGTCTTTCTGTGTCGGCGGTTAGTCGATCGTGATCCGGGCGATGGCTTCGATGGGCGTGCCGTCTGTCGCCAGAGCTGAATGGTCATTGGCGTTGAGCGTTACGCGGATGACATGCGTGCCTTTGGGCAAGGCGGCCAGTTGTATCCAGGGGCCATAGGCGCGGGCGATCTTGATGTCATTCACATAGACATGGGCGTGTCCCTGACCGGGGACGTGCGGGCCGTTGACCGCGTCGGGCGCGAAGGCAAAATCTGTCGTGCCGATATGCAGATTGCGGCTTTGCGCGCCATCAGGATGCAGTGTCAGGGTGAGCGTCGGATGCGGGCTGGTGGTTTCGGTGATCGTGTCATGGCTTGGGCCTTGGTGGTCATGGGCCGTGTGGTCATGCACACTATCCTGGGGCGGAGGCAAATCCATCTGCGTGCTGGCGGCCAGCAGGAACCCCAGACCGGTTCCAAGCAAGAGGCCAATGGCAAGAAGGGCGAGAGGTCGGGACATGGGCGTGCGTCATCCGATGATAGAGAGTCAATTCGCGGTCAGTCGGCTGTTTTGACCGGGACCATAGCAAGGAAGCAGATGAGGGCCAATCCGATGTATTGCGGTCCAGATATCACCTTCTGCCGTTCATCATTGGCGCAATATCTTGTGGATAACTTGCCATATCCTGCCATATCGTGGGTTTGTCGTTGACAGATGGCTTTCTGGCCCCGCACATTTGGGTCCAACCGGAATCATCTGTCCAAGGCGTGCCTTTGCAATTTTCCAAACTCAGACTGACGGGCTTCAAGAGTTTTGTCGATCCGACCGACCTGATCATCCATGACGGGCTGACCGGGGTGGTCGGGCCAAACGGTTGTGGCAAGTCTAATCTGCTTGAGGCGTTGCGTTGGGTGATGGGTGAAAACCGTCCGACCGCGATGCGCGGTGGCGGCATGGAGGATGTGATCTTTGCCGGAGCTGCGACACGACCAGCGCGCAATTTCGCCGAGGTCAGCATCCATATCGACAATGCCGATCGGCTGGCGCCTGCGGGATTCAACGAGGCAGATCAGATCGAGATCGTGCGCCGGATCACCCGCGATGTGGGCAGCGCCTACAAGGTCAATGGCAAGGATGTGCGGGCGCGCGATGTGCAGATGCTGTTTGCCGATGCCTCGACCGGGGCGCACAGCCCGGCGCTGGTGCGGCAGGGGCAGATCAGTGAGTTGATCAATGCCAAGCCCAAGGCACGGCGGCGCATTCTGGAAGAGGCTGCCGGCATTTCCGGGCTTTACCAGCGCCGCCACGAGGCCGAACTGAAACTGCGCGGAGCCGAGACCAACCTGACGCGTGTCGATGACGTGATCGAGCAATTGGCGGGGCAGTTGGCGCAGTTGGCACGGCAGGCCCGGCAGGCGGCGCGCTATCGTGCGATTGGCGAGGAGTTGCGGCAGGCCGAGGGCTTGTTGCTTTATCGTCGCTGGAAAGAGGCTGACGAGGCCTTTGCGCGTGCCGAGGCAGAGTTGCGCGAACGCACGACTGCGGCGTCACAGGCTGAAACCGCTGCGCGCGAGGCGGCGCAGGAGCGGATCAAGACCGATGAGGCCCTGCCACCGCTGCGCGAGGAGGAGGCGATCGCGGCAGCCATTCTGCAACGGCTTCAGGTGCAGCGCGATACGCTAAATGAGCAGGAAGCGGGTGCGCGAGATCGGATTGCGACGCTGGAACACCGGATCGAGCAGCTGGCTCATGATATCGAGCGCGAAAGCGGGTTGAACCGGGACGCGGGCGAAACCATTGAGCGACTGGAATGGGAGGCGCAAGAGCTTGCCAAGGCCAGCGATGGCCACGAGGCGCGGCTGGAGGCGGCGTCGGAAGAGGCCCGCGATGCAGCCAGCATCCTGCAGGATCGTGAGAACGACCTGAGCCAACTGACCGAGGATGTGGCGCGTCTAGCGGCACGGCACCAGTCAGCCCAACGGTTGCTGAGCGACAGCCAGAAGACGATGCAGCGATCCGAGGCTGAGGCCGCGCGCGCGCGCGAAGCGGTGGCGGCGTCGGAAGAGGCTCTGGCGACCTCGCGGGCAGATCATGATGCGGCGCATGTGGCCGAGAAAGAAGCGGTGGCTGCGGCGCAAGCTGCCGAGGCCGCTTTGGTCGCGGCGGACGATGCGCGTGCCGACACGCAGGCGAAAGAGGCCGAGGCGCGCGGCGAACGCTCCGAAGCCGAGGGCGAGGTCAACGCGCTGCGCGCTGAGGTGACGGCGCTGGCCAAGCTGGTCGAGCGCGACACCGCCGAGGGTGGGCAGATCATGGATCGGCTCAAGGTCGACCAAGGCTATGAAAAGGCATTGGGGGCAGCGCTGGCCGATGATCTGCGCGCCCCCGAGGTTAGTGGCGACGGTCCATCAGGCTGGGTTACGCTGGCGGGATATTCACAGGCGCAGCCGCTGCCCGATGGGGTCAACGCGCTGTCGAACTATGTCTCGGTTCCCGAGGTGCTGGTGCGCCGGATGGGTCAGATCGGTCTGGTGGATTCCGAGGATGGCCCGCGCTTGCAGGCCGAGTTGAAACCTGGTCAGAGGCTGGTCAGCGCTCAGGGTGATCTGTGGCGGTGGGACGGCTTCCGTGCCTGGGCCGAAGACGCGCCCAGTGCGGCGGCGCTGCGGTTGCAGCAGCTCAACCGGCTGGAAGTGCTGAAGCAGGAGTTGGAGCACGCATCAGCGCGGGCTGATGGTGCGCGACTGGCGCATGAGACATTAGGTGCCAAGCTGACGGAAGTCACCAAAGCCGATCACGATGCACGGCAGGCACGGCGCGCGGCCGATGTGGCGGTGAACGAGGCCAACCGGGCGCTGTCAAAGGCCGAGGCCGACCGCAATCTGGCCGGGTCGCGGCTCGAATCGCTGGGATTGGCCGTGAGCCGTCACGAAGAAGAGGCGATGGGCGCGCGCAAACAACTGATCGAGGCCGAGAAGGGCCTGGCCGATCTGGGTGATCTGGACGCGGCGCGGGCTGGCGTCGAAGACGTCAAGATGACAGTCGAAGCCTCGCGGATGACGATGATGGCCAAACGGTCGGCCCATGATGAGCTGCGCCGCGAAGGCGAGGCACGCACCAAGCGGTCGCAGGAGGTGACTAAAGAACTCAGCGGTTGGCGGCACCGGTTGGAGACCGCCGAAAAACGCAGCGCAGAGCTGGCCGAGCGCAAGGAAACCTCGGAACAGGAATTGACGCAGGCGATGGCCGCGCCGGATGAGATTGCTGCCAAACGTGCCGAGCTGGGGACCGAGATCGACAAGGCCGAGGCGCGCCGGGCCGAGGCGGCGGATGCGCTGTCGACCGGGGAAGGTGCGGCGCGACAGGCGGTTGAGGCTGAGCGTGAGGCGGAACGTGCCGCCAGTGAGGCGCGGGAAGCACGGGCGCGGTCCGAGGCGCGATCCGAGGCGGCGCGTGAGACCCGCGATCAGGCCGCGGGCCGGATTACTGAGGATCTGGAAACCACGCCAGAACGCCTGCTGGAAACGCTGGAAGCAGACCCCGAGAATATGCCTGCGGCGGATACAATCGAGGCCGACGTGAACCGGCTGAAACGCCAGCGTGATGCGCTTGGTGCGGTCAATCTGCGGGCCGAAGAGGATGCCCGCGAGGTCGAGGAAGAGCACGGTACATTGGTGGCCGAAAAGACCGATCTGGAAGAGGCGATCAAGACCTTGCGCAGCGGCATTGCCAGCCTGAACCGCGAAGGGCGCGAGCGGTTGCTGACGGCGTTCGAGCAGGTGAACAGCAACTTCTCGCTTCTGTTCAAGCATCTTTTCGGCGGTGGCGAGGCCAATCTGGTGATGGTCGAAAGCGATGACCCGTTGGATGCGGGACTTGAGATCATGTGCCAGCCTCCGGGCAAGAAACTCGCGACACTGAGCCTGCTTTCGGGGGGGGAACAGACCCTCACCGCGCTGGCGTTGATTTTTGCGGTTTTCCTGGCCAACCCGGCGCCGATCTGTGTGCTGGACGAGGTCGACGCGCCGTTGGATGATGCTAACGTGACTCGTTTCTGTGACCTGCTGGATGAGATGTGCCGCCGGACAGAAACACGCTTCCTGATCATCACCCACCACGCCGTCACCATGAGCCGCATGGACCGCCTTTTTGGTGTAACCATGGCCGAACAGGGCGTAAGCCAGCTGGTCAGTGTCGACCTGAAAAAGGCCGAACAGATGGTGGCTTAGCCGCGGGTGCCGTACAAAAAGTAAGGGCCCCGAACGAAATCAGGGCCCTTTTTTGTTGTGCATTGGCTGGCGTCAGCCTTCGTATTCCTGCATGCTTTCGAGCTCTTCCTTGGAAGATTTAACGTGTACCCGAAGGTCGCCGCCGTCTTCACCACGCAGAACCTTGATTTTTTCGAAATCAAGTCCGACGGGCTTTTCACCGATACCCAGAAATCCACCTACATCCACAACAACAGTCTGAATTTCGCCGCTATCCGACAGGACAATCTTTGAAACTTCACCGATCCATTCCTGCGTCGTGTCGTAAACGGCCACGCCATCAAGTTCCTCGGCGGTCATTTTCTTGGCATCGACCATCGCATAGCCGTCCATCGTGGCATCTGTGTCCATTTCGGCCGTCACCTCCCCGGTCGCCTGCTCGGATTCCTGTTCGACTTCGGCGGCGGCCTGCTCGGTCTCGGCAGCAGCCACGTTCATAGCCTGTTCGGTCTCGGTTCCGGCTTCATTCGCGGCCATCTTGGCGTTTTTAATCGCCTTGCCTGCTTCGGGGCCGCGCGCCTCGGACCAGTTGCCGACGTTGGTCGTGTCATACTCGGGTGCTTCTTCAAGATGTGCCTTGGTGGAATTCACCACGATGAAGAAATCGCCCTTGTCATCTCCGTCCGACACCAGGTTCAGATCGCTCATGTTCACGGCGACCGTGCGTTCACCGATACCGAGGAAACCACCGATATCCAGCATCACGGCCATGACGTTGCCGTCGCGCGACAGGATGACATCGCTGATTTCACCGACATCCTCCCAGTCTTGTCCGGCCTCGTTGCTTTCGAAGTTTTCAAGCTCCTTTTCGGAGGTATAGAGCCGCATACCGATCAGTTCGGATGCGCGCAGCTCGGCGCTTACATCGGGTTTCACGAAGGGGCTGTGCCCGTGACTATCAGCAAAGGCCGGGGCCGACAAAGCAATGCCCACTGCCGCTGTGGCAAGTAGCTTTTTCATATCGTTCTCCATTTTCTCACGTTTTGTCGTACTGTCCGCGAGGCCTCGCCGGGTTGGTACGTCGGGATAACTCTGAGACGATGGATTGGTTCCGCATCTATTTGACAGAAAGGTGGGCGCGCCAGAAGTTCGTGGCATGATGCGCGGTGGTTGCTGTTCGACATGGGCATATGCACCCTGCCGGATCAATGATCTGGGTGCTGCAAAGAGCTCGGTCACAGCGTTGACCAGTGCCGAGGGTTGCGGGGCTGGGGTTGCACGGACGGGCAGGCGAAGGTTGCCGATGATGATGGCGATCAGGATCATTACGCCGCCGGGGATCAGGCCGGGGCCGGGATCTTCGCCCAGCAGGACCATCGCGATGAGGATCGCCGCAAGCGGTGAAAACGACGTAGCGAGTGCGACATCTCCGGCGCGGGCGTGTTTCAACCCGAAGTTCCACGCGATCTGGCCCAGGACGATCACAACAACCGCATAAAGCCAGACCCATTGCCACACCACCGGTTCGAACACGTCCTGAAAGGTATCGACGCCGAAGACGGCAGAGACGAGCATAAAGTAGAGGCTGGCGCCGATCACGGTGCGGAAGACCGCAAAGACGCCGATGGGTACGTCGCGCAGCCCGGCGCGGGTGACGATGGTCGAGGCGATGAACGACAGCGTGGCGGCGACGGTCGCAAGCTCGCCTTTGCCGAAATTGAACATGCCGCTGCCGGCACCTAGGATCACGATTGCGCCCGCCAGCGCAATCAGTCCGGCCAGCATGGCCCAGGGGTTCAGTTTTTCACACAGAAAAAACCAGGTGGCCAACAGGAAAAGCGGCGGCTCGATCCGGCCGACCAGCACGATGTTGGAGACGGTCGTGCGTTCTAGCGCGTAGAAGAACAACCCCGGTGTCAGCACCGAAGACAGTATCGCAGACACCACCAGCAGGCCCCAGTGGCGGCGCGTTAAGCGGCTAAGGTTGTCGCGGGTCAGATCGCGGCGATAGAGCAGCGCCAGCGGGATCAGCGAAATCAGCGAGCCGAGAAGGTAGAGGTTGGTGTATGTGATGGCATTACGCCCGCCTGCTACCGGGTTCATCTGACCGATATCCACCAGCACGGTGATGATGGAGTTCGACGCAGCATAGAGGATCACGGCGACCCATGCGGCCAGCGCACCTAGCGTTGGGACCGACGGGGCCTTTAGCCCAAGCCGGGTGCCGAATATCGGCTGGCGCTGGTAAAAACTGGTCCGTGCCATCTCTCGTTTCCCTTGGGCCATGGCCCGTTATGCCGCCTTGGTTCAGGCGTGCTGTTAAAGGGAGATACGTTTGATGAGCCGAAAAAGTTTTGCGTAATTGATAAACTGTTGATCACGAACCCGTTATTGCCTGAATCGCCAGTAATTAAAGGGCTTTTGGGATCTGTCGCATCGATCACAGGATCGCGAAAAACTGTTTCAGTCGGCGTTCTTCGAGGCAGACTGCTCTGGTCAGAGCTTTGACAGCAGTGCCTTCGTCGGCCAGGCATCGGCGGGCAGGCCAAGCTCTTGCTGAACTGCTTGTACGGCGGCACGGGTGCCCGCGCCCAAAATACCGTCGACCTCACCCACATCATAGCCGCGCGTCGCCAGCTTCTGTTGCAGCCGTTTCATCTGTTCCGTGGTAAGGCCCGGATCCGGTTTGCCAGCGTCAAAGACCGGTGCACCCTCTAGCCGGTTGGCGAAATAGGCGGCAGTGAGCACGTAGGTGAAGCTCTGGTTCCATTCGAAATAGACGTTGAAATTGGGGTAGGCCAGAAAGGCTGGCCCCTTGTGGCCCTGAGGTAGAATGATACTGGCGGGCAGATCGGTGATCTGACCTTCGCGCGGGGTCACGCCAAGCGCGGCCCATTCAGATGCCGGTTTGGTCGTGCGCAGCCCGGTCTGCGACCAATCGAGCGTGTCGGGCACGGTGACCTCTTGCAGCCACGGCTCTCCGGCGCGCCAGCCCAGATGCGACAGCATCTTGCCGCCTGACATCAGCGCGTCGCGCGGGGATTTTTTCAGATCAACCACGCCGTCACCATCGCCATCGACACCGTTGACGAGAATATCTTTGGGCAGCATTTGTACCATGCCTATCTCACCGGCCCAGGCACCGGTGGTGCGTACCGGGTCGAAATCGCCACGTTCAAAAAGTTCCAGTGCGGCAAAGACCTGCGGGCGGAAAAGCGCGGGCCGGCGGCAATCATGCGAGAGCGTTACGAGAGCATTCAACGTGTTGAAATCGCCTTGAAAGGTGCCGTAGTCAGTTTCGAACGCCCAAAAGGCCAAAAGCACACCGCGACTGACGCCATAGTCACGTTCGATGCGGTCGAACGTGTCGGCATAGGTACTGGCTTTTCCGCGCCCGGTGGTCATGCGACCCTTGCTGATCAGCCGTCGGGCGAAATCGGTGAAGTTGAGCTGAAATACACCTTGGCGGCGATCGGCGTTGATCACCTTCTGGTCGGGTCGGACAGAGGCAAAGAACTGATCGACCTTGGCGGACGTATGGCCCAGGCTGATTGCTTCTGCTTTCATCTCCGCCACGAAGCTGTTGAAATTGCCGCCGCAATTGGCGTGAGCGGCAAGAGGGGCCACAACGAGGGCCGTTACGATACTGAGCGCGCGCATTATGTCTCCGGGTCGTTTGGATCGACCCAAGGTAGGGTCGTTAACCGCCTGTGACAACCGCTACGGCGATTGTTGCCATCAGGGCGGTGGCCCAACTGCGCCAGAGAGCGGTGCAGGCGGCGTCGATCTGGGGTGCGCCAATTTCCTTTTGACCTGCATCGAACACATAAGGGAAATCGCGCATCCGACCGTCATAGGAACGCGGCCCCGAAAGCGACACATTTAGTGCACGGGCCATCGCAGCCTCGGGCCAGCCCGCATTGGGAGAGCGGTGCAGCCTTGCATCAGCGGCGATATCGGGCAGGGCGCGGGTGACGCCGTGGGACAATGCGATCATCAGCGCGGTAAGCCGGGCGGGAATGACGTTAAGCAGATCGTCGAGCCGCGCGGCGGCCCAGCCGAATTCCTCGTACCGTTCGTTGCGGTAGCCGATCATGCTGTCGGCGGTATTGGTGATTTTATAGAGCAGCAGGCCGGGTAGTCCACCGATCAAAAACCAGAAGGCGGGTGCAATTATGCCATCTGACAGGTTCTCGGCAGCGGATTCTATCGCGCCACGGGCAATTGCAGGGGCCGTCATCGTCGCGGTGTCGCGGCCAACGATCCGCGCGACCGCATGGCGCGCATCGCCAAGCGACAGGCGCAGGGCATCGGCCACGTCGCGGACATGATCGACCAGCGACTTTTGTGCCAGCAGGATCGCGACGATCAGAATTTCGATCAGCGGGCCAAACCAAGCCAACATCCACCCGGACAGGATTGCGATAGCCCCCAGAAGGACCATCGCGGCGATGCCTTTTAGGCGGCGCAGCGTACCTTGGTTGAAGTGCTGATCGACCCAACCCACCGCGCGGCCCATCAAAACAGCGGGGTGGGGCAGGCGCCGCCACAGCCAGCGGGGCTCACCCAAAGCCGCATCAAGGATCATCGCAAAGGTCAGGACCAGTGCTGTGCTCATAGTGCGGCCTCAACGCGCGACCAATCTTTTGGTGCTGGAAGGCCCAGACGGATCAAATCGTCGGCATAGGGAAAAATGCGGGTCCAGATATGGTGTCGGGCCAACCGGTCCTGCCAGGCAGCAGCATCATCGACGCGGTAGAGCCGGAAAAGGCTGATGCCACCTGCAACAGCGGCCCCGGCGCCGGTCATCAGCGCGTCGAGCCGCTTGGCGTCTTGCCCCAGACGCGCGCGCGCGGCGCTGGCCCAGTCCCGATCGTTCAGCGCGGCAGTAGCGATCGCCTGGGCGGGGCCTGAAACCGGCCAGGGCCCCAGCATCTGGGTGAGCGTGTCAATCAGATCTTGTGCGCCGATGGCAAAGCCGATGCGCAGCCCGGCAAGGCCCCAGAATTTTCCAAAGCTTTTTAAAACGATACGACCAGGCTGGTTGACCGCGCCAATCATCGAGCGCTGCGGGGCGATATCGGCAAAGCTTTCGTCGATCACTGTCAGGGGCGCGGTAAGGTCTGCGGAATTATACCAATGACCGGTGGGGTTGTTGGGGTGGACGATGACCTTGGCAGTGGCATCTTGCGCGCCGTGACACCAGCCGCTTGCCGCAAAGGCGGCGGCGTGTTCGTTGTATGTTGGCGTGGGAATGTCGACGATACCCGCACGAGCAAGGCCGGGTATGCGTGCGATCAAGGCCGAAGCGCCAGGTGCGGCCAGAATTGCCGCGTTGTCAGGTACTTGCCAGAAGTCGCGCGCGGCCTGCTCCAGCGCTTGTGCGGCGGCCCGGTCGGGCAAAGCAGCCCAGGCTTGCGCGGGGATATCGGGCAACGGGTATGGTACCGGGTTAATGCCGGTCGACAGATCTATCCAATCGGCTCGGCTGCCGCCATAGGTCAGTGTTGCGGCGTCGATATCACCACCGTGATCGCGTGCATTTGTCACGTCAAGTCAGCCTCTTTTCGTCGCGAGGATCAACGTTAAAAGACATTTACCTTCACCCCGTTTCATCCAGTCATTTTATCGGCAATCGGCGGCATAAAGCACGAAATACCGGCATGCACGTATCCTTGTGCCGAAGGTTGGATTTTTGGGGCGTTTCGGTGTCTCATGCCTGTTTTTTGCTCTTTCAAGCGGAATTCCGCGCAAGAAACAAGCTCTCTCGGTAACGTGAGCACACAAACTGTAACTGTTAACCAATTGTTAAGGGTTAGGGTTAGAAAACTATACCCATTAGTATAGTATTGAAGACCTATTAATTGAATGTTTATGTCGGTCGATCGGAGCAGAAATGAAAGTTTTGATTGTCGAAAGCCAGCCAGATTTAGGCGTTCTGTGGAGTAATCACATGGAACGACAAGGCATGGATGTGCGCCTGGAACATAGCCAGGCTGGTGCTGCCAGCGCACTTCAGACCCAAAGTTTTGATATTATCGTTCTTGACCTCGTCCTGGATCAGGGAAGCGCCTTTGCCATCGCTGATCTGGCCAGTTATCGCTACCCGGACACGCAGGTGATTTTCGTGACCAACACCTCGTTTTTCTCGGATGGGTCGATTTTTAATCTCAGCGCCAATGCCTGCGCCTATTTGCAGACCGATACGCCGCCAGAGGATCTGACGGCGATGGTCGAGCATTACGGGCGTGCGTGCTGAGAAGCTACCCGCGCCCGTGAGGGGCGTCGAAGTCAATGACAGGGTTGATCGGAATGATCCGATGTGGATTCACCATATCGTGACTATAATGGTAGTGTCGTACGATGTGGTCGAAATTCACTGTCTCGGCCACGCCCGGCCATTGATATAGCTCGCGCAGATATCCCCAAAGATTAGGGTAATCCACAATACGGGCGCGATTGCATTTGAAATGCAGGTGATACACCAGATCGAAACGGATGAGCGTTGTAAACAAGCGCCAGTCCGCTTCGGTCACGCGGTCACCCATCAGGTAGCGGTTTTGACCGAGCCGGCTTTCCAACCAGTCCAGGCTTCCGAAAAGTGGTGCGATTGCGGCGTCATAGGCTTCTTGCGAGGTGGCGAAACCTGCTTTGTAGACGCCGTTGTTGATAGTGTCATAAATACGGTCGTTGACGGGTGCAATGGCTTCGCGCAACGCTTCCGGCCAGTAATCATCGGTGCTATCGGTCAGCCCGTCAAAAGCGCTGTTGAACATGCGAATGATCTCGGAACTTTCATTTGATACGATGGTTTCGCGTTCCTTGTCCCAAAGGATCGGCACCGTCACCCGGCCCGAAATCTTGGGGTTTGCCTTGAGGTAGATATCGCGCGCGAAAGGCAAGCTATAGAGCGTATCGCCCGTAGCACCGGGGTAGCCTTCGTCAAGGCTCCAGCCCTCGGACAGCATATCGGGATGCACGACTGAAACGCCGATATGATCGGTCAGGTTTTTCAGGGCGCGGAAGATTAATGTGCGATGTGCCCACGGGCAGGCGAGAGAGACATAGAGGTGGTAGCGCCCGGATTGGGCTGGAAAACCGCCTTCGCCAGAAGGGCCTGGCGCGCCGTCGGGCGTGATCCAGTCGCGGAATTTTGCGGTTGAGCGGACGAATTTACCGCCCGAGGACTTCGTGTCGTACCAGCTGTCTTCCCAGACACCGTTTACCAATTGGCCCATGTTGCATTCTCCTTTGATAAATGAACCTAGCGCGTGCGTAAAAATCGGAAACAGAGATTGCCGCGCATTTTTGGTGCGCCTGCGCACATCACAGCGGGCGGGAGATATAGGCTGCTAATGCTTTGCAACCTTTCATCGGGGCGCTTAGACGTGGGCAATGCGCCTCCGAGATCAAACACTGAGGCCAAGGAAAGTCATGAGGGGTTGCATGCCAGAGGTTTGGTTACACATTGTCGGCATTGGCGAAGACGGGCTGGCGGGGCTGCTACCGGCCACACGGGCGGTGGTAGAAGACGCCGAGGTGATCATCGGCGGGGATCGGCATGAAAGCCTTTCGGACGGTATTAGCGCCGAACGTATGGCCTGGCCCGAAGATTTCGAAGTGCTGATTGACCTGCTGCGCGATCTAAAAGGCCAACGCGTGGTGGTGATTGCCACGGGTGACCCGCTGTGGTTCTCCGTCGGCGCGCGGATCGGGCGGGCGATTGACCCTGCTCAGATCACCTATCATCCGCAGCTTAGCGCCTTTCAACTGGCCGCAGCCCGGATGGGGTGGTCAATGGCGGACCTGGAGACACTGACAGTGCATGGCCGCCCGGTCGAACAGATGATTGCCTTTATCCAACCACATGCGCGGCTATTGATCCTGACGACGGGTGCTGACACCCCCGCCCGGATCGCCCGTTTCCTGAGTGAACGTGGCTTTGGTGCCTCACCAATGACGGTTTTGGCAGCCATGGGGGGTGCGCAGGAGGCGCGCTTTGAGGGCGTGGCGGATAGCTGGGATCATGTCGTGCCTGCGTTTAACACGCTGGCGGTGGAATGCGTGGCCGCGCCTGATGCCGCGCTGTTACCGCGTGTGCCGGGGTTGGCGGATACGTTGTTTCAGACCGATGATACCCTGACCCGGCAGGACGTGCGCGCTGTCACGCTGGCCAAGCTGATGCCGATGCGTGGGGCGCTTTTGTGGGATATCGGGGTGGGTTGTGGCTCGGTCGCGGTGGAATGGATGCGGGGCGCGCGCTATGCCCGGGCTATCGGCATCGAACCCAGTGCTGATCGCCGCAGCATGGCCGCAGCCAACGCGCTGGCCCTGGGTGTGCCCAAGCTGGCACTGGTGGCAGGGCAAGCGCCCGAGGCGTTGGAAGGCCTTGAGGCACCGGACGCTGTTTTCATTGGCGGTGGTTTGTCAGCCGCCTCTTTCACGGCAGCCTGGGCGGCGTTGCGCCCCTTGGGGCGCATGGTATGCAATGCGGTGACGGCGGAGGATGAGGCATTTTTGCCGGATTTGCACAAACGCCACGGTGGACAATTGGTCAGACTGAGAGCTGATCAGATGGATGACGCGGGCATTTGGCAAAAGCTGGACCCGGTGATGCAATGGAGTACGGTCAAGCGCTGATCCGGCAGGGTCGCGCAGATCAGGAAGAGGGGGCAGATGAGAGATTTTCTGACAGAGTTCGTCAACCGCAAGGCGGATCAGGGGATTAAATCAATCCCCAAGAACTACAAGAAGCTGAGCCGGGAGGCAAAGGCGTATGTGGTTGAAGTCAAGGCGAAAAATGTGATTGCTGACGCTTCCGCATTCGAGCTGGATATGGAGACCGGCGCGCTTGAGCTACAATTCGCAGACGGCCCGCCGTTGAGCGTCGTGGCGCAGGTGGCAGGCACGTTTTCCGATGACGGGTCTTTCATGTGGGGGTGGGGACATCCGTCCGTGCCGCAGCCTCTGCAACAGGCCGCGTGGGCCGCACAACGCTATGGTGACCGGCAGGAAATCGAGGAGCTATTGACCCGAGGCGGGGAGGCTACGCGGAAAAAGGCCGAGGAGTATACAGCGATTGCTGCCTACCTTGCGCATGCGGATGGCGTGTTTATCGGTGATCACGGTGGTGGTGGGTCGGTTTGCATTGTTTGGTTTTACCCTGATAATACAAAGCCCTACGAATGAAAGAATGCCATCTGAGGTCACGTGGCGGACAGAAATAGCCCGGCGCGTTTTGGTCAGATAAGCTGCTGTAATAAGGCCCGGAAACCGTCAGGTCGGTCCTAAATAGCGGCATTCGCGACATTTAACGTGACCGTTACATACTCGTGCGACATTCTTGGGGTGTATCAGTTCAGGAAATCACCCCATGTCGACTTTCTTATCCCCCGAAGTCCAGGCCGGCCTTGACGCCGCGCGCAAACATGCGCTGAAGAAAAGCAACCGCCTGAACGTGCAGGCGGGGGATCGTAACTTCAAGATATTACGGAGTTGGCACAACGGGTTCTCGCTTGATGCCGACGAGGCGCCGCACCTGCGTGGGCTGGTTGATATGTTCGATGGCACCACCCATCTGTCGCGCTGCCTGATCGTGGCCAGCGGTGAAGAAGGGGGCGAACTGGAGTTCGAATATAAACGCACGTCCGAGGCGGTCGACCGGCAACCGCTGGATTTCTACCGTCGGCCTGACGCACCGGTCGCGCTGCTGGAATAGGCGACGAAACGTACAAAGCGTACGAAATGTACGCGGGGAACGTACGGAAATCGACATCCCTGGAAGCGGCGGCGTACGGGTCGTACGTTTTCAAATCTATCTGGCCGCTTCGTTCAGAAATATGGAATCCGGATGAGACTATCTGAACGTGGCTGCCGTAACTTCGGGGCCCAAGGGCCAGTGCGGTCCGGCTGAATTCTGCATCCTCAACCCGCTTATTTTCCTGTCGGTTCTGGTCTGTTTTCCTGACTTTGAGGCCGGGCATGGTTTGAGCGGGCGCTGCGGCTGATTATCTTATTGAGCTTTCACAACAGGGCCGGGCGATCGTTTCGTGCGGCATTTTTTCCAACGTTTTTCCGATCCTCTGATTTGACGTTCAAGAAAGAAATTTGGTGACGAAATATTCAACCATAAGCAGGCTTGGTCGCTGTCTGTCTTTGGTACCTACCGGTTGCACCGCCTGGTTCAGCGGTGATTTTGAAGTCGGCAGCGCCGGATATCTGCCCATCAGCGAACCCGATGGCAGTATTTTGTATTCGAAGTGGGAGATGTCGGGGCCACCCCGGCGAGAGTTATCGTGGGGGGTGATCATTCGAACCTGATCATGGCGGGCCATCTTTCAACCGTCTGTCAGTTCCCGCGGGATGACGAAATCAACCACCTGTCCGGTTCGAGGGCGCACATCCTGCCAACTGTCCACAGTGAAATCCGCAACCAGCGTGGCACAGGTCGGGTAATCCTGAAACCGGGCATGGTCCGGCGGCATCGCTACCAGATCATGCGCGAAATAAGCAATGCCTGGATTATGCCCCAGCATCAGCACGCAGCGCCCGGTGGCAGCTTGCAGAGTGCCCTGCATTTGATCGGGTCCGGCATGGTAAAGCGCATCCAGATAGGATGTTTCCGCGTCTAGGTTCAGCCGTTCGCCGGTCTCTTGGGTGCGTCGCGAAGAGGAACTGAGGATCTGATCGGGAATATAGTCATTCTCCCTAAGCCATGCCCCGAGAGCAGTGGCCGAGCGTTGCCCTCGGCCATTCAGGGGTCTTTGGTGATCCTCCTGCGTCGGGTCGCTCCAACTGGATTTTGCATGTCGCATCAGGATCAGGCGTAATGTCATCGGAATGCCTCCATGTGAAATGCGGACTGGGCGGCGGACCGGCCATGTTTCTGGCTTACGGGGCAGGCACGGCGTGCAGCGCAGCCGTTTGACATGCAATCATTTCCCAGTCGATCCAGATCGGTCTTGCACGCTGCGACATCGTATCCCCGGGGCGTCAGCGCATCGACGGGGCAGGAGGTGCGGCAGGGCTGGCCTTTGCAAGATAGACAGGGGTTTGGCGGGGCTTCCGGTAATTCCAGGCGCGCATTGATGCCCAGGGCACCGCGATAGGAAACCCACAGCCCCGCCAGATCATGTACCAGCAGCCCTACTGGCGAGACATGCGCCCGCCCGCTATCCGTCGCCCAGCGGATGAACGGTTGGTAGGGTGGCCCGCCGAAAGGGAAAAACGCATAGGATTTCAGGGTGGTGGCGATGTCGCCGATCACCCGGAGGGACCACCTGTCCATCGGGTCGGGTTGCCCGTCCTTATATTCCGGAGAGGCGGTGAAATAAGGCCAGAACCGGGGTTCGTCAGGGCCCAGCAGGATCAGGGTTTGCACCCCGTCAGGCACGTCTTTGGCCGCAGGATGAAAGGCGCCATAGACACTGAGGGCGTGATTTTTCACCGCGCTTTCTATAATCTCAAGGTTCATTTCTGAAACGGCAGCCAAAGCGACCACCCCAGTTTCGAAGGTCGGTCATCCTGCCATTCCAACCCGATTTCCATGTCCTTATGTCCCTTTTCAGGTTGCGCGATATAGGTGCCGAACATCCGGTCCCAGATCGACAGGGCAAAGCCGTAATTGCTGTCATGTTCGTAGCGATGCACGGAATGGTGCACCCGGTGCATGTCCGGTGTCACCAGAACCTGCCGGATCGCCGCGTCCAGTGTCGGTGGCAGTTTGATATTGGCGTGATTGAACATTGCGGTGCCGTTCAGGATAATCTCGAACGCGATGATCCCGATGGCGGGCGGTCCCAACAGATAGACGAGCCCGATCTTGAGCAGCATGGACAGGGCGATTTCAACTGGATGAAAGCGGATTGCCGTGGTGACGTCGATGTCGCGGTCGGCGTGATGTACCCGGTGAAAGCGCCATAAAAGCGGTATCTTATGGGTGATCAGATGCTGTGCCCAGATGGCCAGATCAAAGATCAGCACGGTCAGGATGATGGCCAGCCAAAGCGGCAGATCAAGCGCGTTCATCAGCCCCCAGCCCTGTGCCTGAGCATCCAGAGCGGCGCCCACCGCCAGCAGCGGCAGGGCCAGGGCCAACAGCCTGAGCGTGAGCGTATCCAGGATCACGATCGCCCAGTTGGTCAGCCAGCGCGTGCTGCGCGGTTGACGGCGCGTGCGGCGAGGTAGGGCGGCCTCGGTCAGGGCGAGGGTCGCGAACAAACCGATGAATATGCCAAGGCGAATGAGGGCTTCGTTCTCCATGCCGGGGAACCTAAGCCAAAACATTGTCTGCGCAAGCTACTTCGCGCGGATCATAGAGCCCGCGCCATGTTCGGTATACAGTTCCAGCAGCGTGGCGTTGGGGGCCCGCCCGTCAAGGATGACAACCGCGCGCACGCCGCCATCAATCGCGGCAAGCGCGGTTTCGGTCTTGGGAATCATGCCACCCGCAATGGTGCCATCTGCCGTCATCTGGCGGATTTGATCGGCGGTCAGTTCGGTCACCACGGCACCGCTGGCATCGCGCACACCGTCCACATCGGTTAGCAACAAGAGCCGGTCTGCGGTCAGGGCCGCGGCGATTGCCCCGGCAGCGGTGTCGCCGTTGATATTGTAGGTCTCGCCATTGCGGCCAGCGCCCAGGGGGGCGATCACCGGAATGGCGTCATCGGCAAAAAGCGTGCGCAGGATGTCGGGGTTGATGTCGGTCGGATCGCCGACAAGGCCCAGCCTGGGGTCTGCCGGGTCGCAGGTGATCAGGTTGGCATCCTTGCCCGACAGGCCCACGGCCTTGCCGCCCTGCCGGTTGATTGCCTGCACGATGCGCTTGTTCACCCGGCCCGACAGGACCATTTCGACCACTTCCATCGTGGCCTCATCGGTTACGCGTTTGCCGTTTACGAAGTCGGATTTGATCTCGAGCTTTTCGAGCATCTGGTTGATCATCGGGCCGCCGCCATGCACGATCACCGGGTTCACGCCGACCTGCTGCATCAGTACGACATCGCGGGCGAAGGTTTCCATCGCCTCGTCGCTGCCCATGGCATGGCCGCCGAATTTGATCACGACGATGGCACCGTCATAGCGTTGCAGATAAGGCAGCGCTTCGCTGAGGGTCCGGGCGGTGGCAATCCAGTCGCGGTTCATGTCACGTTTCTTCATCTTCTTCCTCGTTCCCCAGCGTTATCTCTGGATGAGCGCTAACGCGCAAGAGGGTACCTGACCCCTCCTCCTGTCCTCCTCCCAAGGGGGAGGAGGGAACGCTTGGCAGGCCGACCCCTATTACTGCAACGTGGCGATCGTGGCGCGCAATGTGGCGATGCCGTCGCCTTTTTCGCTGGAGGTGAGGATGAGTTCGGGAAAGGCTGCCGGATGGGGCGCGAGCTTGGTGCGGACCTGGTCCAGAATGTTGTCGAGATCTTTCGGTTTCACCTTGTCGGTCTTGGTCAGCACGCATTGAAATGTCACGGCGGCGCTGTCGAGCAGGGACATGATTTCTTCGTCCACCGTCTTGATGCCGTGACGGGCATCGACCAGCACGAAGGCGCGGCGCAGGGTCTGGCGACCTGCAAGATAGGATTTGAGCAGTTTCTGCCATTTTTCGACCACTGGCAGCGGTGCGTTGGCATAGCCATAGCCGGGCAGGTCGACCAGATAGTGGCTGTCTGCCAGGGTGAAATAGTTGATTTCCTGCGTGCGCCCCGGCGTGTTTGAGGCGCGTGCCAGCCCCTTGCGTCCGGTGAGCGCGTTGATCAGCGTCGATTTTCCGACATTGGAGCGCCCGGCAAAGCAAACCTCGGTCCGATCGGCAGGTGGCAGACCGGACATGGCGACAACGCCTTTGAGAAAATCGCTTTGGCCTGCAAAAAGCTTGCGGCCTTTTTCGGAGGTTGGTGTGTCCGGTTCTTCCGTGACCGGAAACTGGAGTTGCATCACAGCACCTCGACCTTGTCTTCGAGGTGGATTATTCCGCCTTTGGTGACCATCGCATAGATGCCAAAATTCTGGTGATCCCAATTGGCTTTGAGAGTGCCGAGCGTATCAGCGTCACGGTCACCGGTTTCGGGGTTGGCGGTCGTCGCGAGGCACCGGAGGATCGGTTCTTTTACCTGAAGTTCGACATCACCGATTCGCAGGGGTTTTCCGATCCAGTTACACTCCTCCCACGCGGGGACGCCGTCAAAGTGAATGTTGCAACGCCAGCGCAGGGTCGAAATATCGTGCCCCAACTTGTTGGCGACCTCTTGGTGCGAGGCCAGGTTGATCAGACTGATCGAGGGAAAATCGCTATCGGTCATGCCGCGTCCGGGAACGCGGTGAATACCGACCGATTGGGCGCGATTGGCAGGCATCAGCGGGCGAACCCAATCAAGAAAGGCAGCTATGTCCCGGTCCGGATCAAAACGCAGATCCGGGCGGTCGGGATGGGTCAGGGTGACCGTGCCTGTCGCTTCCTCCACCTGGGTATTGATCGCCATTAGGGCAGGTACCTTTGAGCCGCGCGAGTAATTGGCGCAGGGCGCCCATTCGGTGCCGTCGGATTTCGCGGCCTCGTGGGCGACGGCCCAGCGGCGGTCCCAGGGCATGGTCTGGCCTTCGAATAGCTCAACCGTATCAAGCGACTCGCGTCCGTGCCCCTTGATCGGGTGCCGCCAGAGAGCGCGGACCCGTGCCATCACTTGTCGTCCGGATTGGCTTTGCGCTTGAAACCGGATCGGATGTTGCCGAACACGTCGGGTTTATAGCCCTGGCTGCGCATGATCAGGTATTGCTGCGAGAAGGTGATCATGTTGTTGGCGATCCAGTACACCACCAGGCCGCTGGCAAAGCTGCCCAGCATGAACATGAAGACCCAAGGCATCCAGGCAAAAATCATCTGCTGGGTGGGATCGGTGGGTGCGGGGTTGAGCTTTTGCTGCAACCACATCGAGATGCCCAGAATCAGTGGCAGGATTCCGATGAAGATCAGGGCCAGGATTGATCCGGGCTCCGGGCCGTCCCAGGGGAAAATGCCCCAGAGGTTGTAGATGGTTGACGGATCGGGCGCGGAGAGATCCTTGATCCAGCCGATCCAGGGGGCGTGACGCAGTTCAAGCGTGACGAAGATCACCTTGTAGAGCGAAAAGAAGATCGGGATCTGCAGCAGGATCGGCAGACAGCCCGAGGCCGGGTTGACCTTTTCCTTCTTGTAGAGCGCCATCATCTCTTTTTGCAGGGCCTGGCGGTCGTCACCGGCGGATTCTTTGATCTTCTCCATCTGTGGCTGAAGCTCTTTCATCTTCGCCATTGAGACATAGGATTTGAACGCCAGCGGCAGGAGCACAGCCTTGATGATCAGCGTCAGCGCGATGATTGACCAGCCCATGTTGCCGATCAGGGCGTTGAGGTTGTGCAGTAGCCAGAAGATCGGTTTGGTCAGGAAGAAGAACCAGCCCCAGTCGATCGAATCGAGGAAACCCTCGACGCCGGCATCGTTCTGATAGTTGCGGATCGTTTCCCATTCCTTGGCACCGGCAAACAGGCGCGTGTTGACCGAAACGGACTGCCCCGGCGCGAGCGATTGCGTGCTGAGTTTCGCATTCGTCTGGAAGATGTTGCGGCGGGTATCGCGGAATGTGCTGAACTTCGCCCCGACATCATCCGCCGGGATCAGCGTGGTCATCCAGTAGTGATCGGTAAAGCCTGTCCAGCCGTTTTGGGTCACCGGGATTTCTTCGAGCGCATTGGCGGGGTCGAAATCATCATAATCGGTCTCGGTCAATTCGCCGTCGACCATGCGAATGCCACCCTCGTGCAGAATGAAGAAATTCTTCAGATCCACAGGCTCGCCGTGGCGGGCCAGGATGCCGTAAGGGGCCAATGACAGGTTGCCGTCACCAGTATTTTCGACCGATTGGGTGATGTCGAACATGAAATCCGCATCGACACTGATCTGGCGGCGGAAAATCTGGCCGTTGCCATTGTCCCAGATCAGAGTGACCGGCGTATCCGGGGTGAGGGTATCGCCCGAATCAACCTGCCAGATCGTGTTGGCATTCGGCACCTGCTCGGCTGTCAGGCCGTTACCCGGTGCCCAGCCGAACAAGGCATAATAAGGCGCATCCGCGCCAACAGGCTGCAGCAGCTGAACGATATCGGAACCGGGTGCAAGTGTCTGGCGGTAATTCTTCAGAGATAGTTGATCAATGCGGCCACCTTGCAGCGACAGCGATCCCTTGAGGCTGGGCGTGTCGATTTGCAGGCGCGGCGCATCAACGGCGGCAGCTTCGGTTGCCTCTGATGCGGTGTCGGTTGCGCCAGCGCCGGTCGCATCGGCGGTGGGTGTCGTCACCCCATCGCTCGTCTCGGCGGTTTCGCTGGTCGCGGGCGCATTCGGGTCGACCGGTTGCTCAGGTGGCGGGAACAGGACGAACCACGTCATGATCACGAGAAAGCTGAGCGCCGTCGCAAGGATTAGGTTTTTATTCTGGTCGTCCATCGCCGATGGCCATCTGTCTGTTGCGTGTCTTGGGGGTTCAACAGAGTGCAGCGCCAAAGGTCAAGGGTGTTTCGGAGATAAGACCTGTCAGGAAGAGGATTAGGAGGGCATTCAGCCTGTCTTGAAGCCAATCGTGGGCGGGTCCGACAGATTGGCAAGATGTGCGGCGATCCATTCAAGGGTGTTTTCGAGGGCCATTGGCCGCCCGATCCCGAAACCCTGAACATGGCGACAGCCCAATTGCGCCAGCATCGCGTGTTCTCCAGCGGTTTCTACCCCCTCGGCCAGCGTATCCAGCTCAAGCCGTTCCGCCATCAGCAGGATGGCCGAGACCATGCGTTGCTGTTCGGGGTCCTGATCGACTTTCATAACGAAGGACCGATCAATCTTCAGGCGTTGAATGTCGAAACGACGGATCGACGAAATCGACGCATGGCCGGTTCCGAAATCGTCAAGATCAATCTGGCATCCCATTTCGGACAATCCGCTGATATTGCGTGCGACCATATCATCGGGCGAGGTGGCGACCACGGTTTCCAAGATTTCGATCGCCAGACGATCCGTCGTCAAATCGAACTTGTCGAGCTCCCACTCGATCTTTTGCAGCAGGCGGGGGTTGCGCAGTTCGTCGGGTGAAAAATTGACCCCGACCCTTGGCACGTCGACACCATCCGCGTCCCAGAAATTCAAAGCGGCCAAAGCCCCGGTCAGCATTACCTCACTCAGCCGTTCCATTTCTCCAGCCTGTTGAATCTTGGGCAGAAATTCAGCCGGGGAAATAATACCACGTTCAGGATGTTCCCATCTGGCAAGGGCCTCAAACCCGGTCACATACCCCGTGTCGGTTGAGATTTGCGGCTGAAACCAGGGAATGATCTGTCCCGATTCGAGCGCCTGGTCGATTTCCGTCGAAATCGTGTGGGGGTTGACCTTGATGTCGCGCATGTCGGGCGAATAGGCCCGGATCGAAGAAGGACCGTTCCGCTGGGCAACGGTCAGCGCCAAATCGGCGGCTTCGGCCATCAGTTTGCCGTTGTTGTCGCGGAAATTCGTATCCAGGCAGAACCCCACAGAGGTGGAGATGTAAATGGTTGTGCCCCCCAATTGGATCGGCTGTTCCACCGCCGCCTGAAGACGCGAGGCAAGTTGCAGCGCGATGTCCAGATTCATATGGCCGACCGGGGCGATCATCACGCCAAATTTGTGATCATCCAGTCGCGATACGGAATCGCGGGACCGCACGGCCGAATTCACCCGTTCACACAATTCTTCCACGACCTCCAGGGCGACCGACCGGCCGTAGCGATCAATAATCGCATCGAAATCGTCCAGCCCCAGCACAAGACACGCCGTTTTCAGATCTTTCTTGCGCGCCAGCCGCAACGCCCGGTCCAGCGCAAGGTTGAATTCATCCGGTCTGGGTTTGCGATCGCGCTTGTCTGCCCTGCGGTTTTTCCCGTTCAGTGGTTGCATCATGGCGAAAATCGCAATGACCGCCGGAAAACCGATGGCCGTCGCCGTCAGCACCAGTTCACCGCCGATCCAGTAACCGGCCAGAACGAAGGCAGGCAGAAATGCCAGAATCTGCGGGCCGTGCAGGATTGCCTTGAAACTGGATCTTATGGTTGAATTTAAACGACTTAACTGGCGATACATAAGGTCTGGATTCCCGTGATTGCCCGTGAAAGCTAATCTTTGGGTCTCAAAACCATCTTAACGCAGCTTCGGCACGGCCCCATCATTTGCGTCAAATTTTACCGACCCTCTTGCGAGTCCGACGAAGTCAAACAGCTTGGGATCCAGCAAATGCGAGGGCCGCGCATTCATCAGCGCCCGGAACATGACCTGGCGGCGTCCGGGGCTGTTTGCCTCCCACCCGTCAAGGATTTGCTTGACCTGTTGGCGCTGCAATCCGTCTTGTGACCCGCAGAGATCGCAGGGGATGATGGGATAGTTCATCGCGTTGGCGAATTTCTCGCAATCGGCCTCGGCGACATGGGCCAGCGGACGATAGACGAAAAGATCCCCCTCTTCGTTCACCAGTTTCGGCGGCATCGTGGCCAGACGCCCGCCGTGAAAGAGGTTCATAAAGAACGTCTCGAGGATATCATCCCGGTGATGGCCCAGCACGACCGCGGAGCACCCTTCTTCACGGGCGATTCTGTAAAGATTTCCGCGTCTTAGGCGGGAGCAAAGCGCGCAGTAGGTGCGCCCGGCAGGCACCTTGTCGACCACGATGGAATAGGTGTCCTGATACTCGATTCGGTGCGGGACCTGCATGCGTTCCAGAAATTCCGGCAGGACCGTGGCGGGAAAGCCGGGCTGACCCTGATCGAGATTGCAGGCCAGGATGTCGACCGGCAGCAGCCCGCGCCATTTCAGCTCGTACAGCACCGCCAAGAGCGTATAGCTGTCCTTGCCGCCCGAAAGGCAGACTAGCCAGCGGGGCGGCGCGCCGTCCTTGTCCTGCGCATCGCGTTCGACCATGCCATATTGATCAATCGCCTCGCGCGTCTGACGGACAATGCGTTTGCGCAGCTTCTTGAACTCGGTTGTCGAGGGCGCGCCGGCAAAGAGCGGATGGATATCGTCGGCATTGTCGAACATGGGGCCGCTTTAGGCGGTTTCGCGGGTTCGGGCAAGCTTTGGCTGTTATCTGTGCGGCATTCCGGGGTGAAATCAACCGGGCGTTCGGCGCAGTGCGATGGGTGATTTTCCGACCCTGCGGCCCCGCGCCCCGCAGAATCGGGTTAGCGCGCTGAAAACGCTGAAAAACCCATGTCGGTATAACGTCGGTATTTTGTCGGTATTACATCGGTGCGGGTGGCGGTATCGGGCCGGGTTAACAGGGCGGACGGTTGGCGGGGCGTTGTGCGCGGTAAAAACCCACCATCCGTGATGAGGTGAACCGTTACCTGGGCGCCGCGCAGAGGGCGGCGCGTGGCCGTATCAGTCGCGCAGCTTTGCCAGCATTTCCTGTGCCGCGAGAGAGGGCACGATACGGCCCTCGGCCACCTGTCCGGCGATGTCCTGCATCGCGGCCTTGGCTTCGGGCGTTTCCAGCCGTGCCAGAAGACTGTGCCGCACTTCCTGTTCGAACCAGTAGCGTGCCTGTTCGGCCCGGCGGGTGTCGAAATGCCCGTTTTCGCGCCGCCAGCCCGTCAGCGTGGTCATTTCCTCCCAGGCCTTGTCCAGCCCGTGTTCCTCGACCGCCGAGACCATCAGGGCCTTGGGGAAACCTTCGGGATCCTGCGGGCGCTTGCGCAAGAGCCTGAGCGCCCCGGCATAGTCCGAGCAGGTGCGGGTTGCCGCCGGTTTCAGATCGCCATCGGCCTTGTTGACCAGAATCACATCCGCCATTTCCATGATGCCGCGTTTGACGCCCTGCAATTCATCGCCACCCGCAGGGGCAAGCAGCAGGATGAAGAGGTCCGACATTTCGGCGACAACCGTTTCGGACTGACCCACGCCCACGGTTTCGATCAGCACCACGTCAAAGCCTGCCGCCTCGCAGACCGCCACAGCCTCGCGCGTGCGGCGTGCGACACCGCCCAGGTGGGTCTGGCTGGGCGACGGGCGGATGAAGGCACCCGGATCGCGGCTGAGCCGTTCCATCCGCGTCTTGTCCCCCAGGATCGAGCCACCGGACCGGGCCGAGCTGGGATCGACGGCCAGCACCGCCACCCGCAGCCCCTGCGCGGTCAGCATCATGCCGAAGCTTTCGATGAACGTGGATTTGCCCACACCCGGCGTGCCCGAAAGGCCGATGCGGATCGCCTGATGGTCGGATCTGCGCAGCGCCTCCATCAACTCGGCCGCCTGCGCGCGATGCGCGGGCTTGGTGCTTTCGATCAGCGTGATCGCGCGGGCCAGCGCCCGGCGGTCTTGGGTGATGATCTTGTCGGCAAGTTCGGGGATGTTCATGGCGGGCCGTATCTGTCGCTTGAAATGATCTGGGCGCCTTCATGCCTTGCCGTGTGCGGGAATGTCCAGTGTGCCCTGCGTCGCATCTGTTGGTGGAAACCTGCGCGGACATGACCGATAAGGCATATCATGAAGACCGATCTGCCCATTCATGATGCGCTGGACCCGCTGATCGCGGCGCTGCGGGCCCGTGGCCGGGCGGTGTTGCAGGCGCCGCCGGGGGCGGGCAAGACCACCGTTGTGCCGCTGGCGATGCTGGAGGCCGGGCTGTGCGAGACCCGCATCCTGATGCTGGAACCGCGCCGCCTTGCCGCGCGTGCCGCGGCTGAGCGTATGGCGCAGACGCTGGGCGAACCCGTGGGGCAGACCGTCGGCTACCGGGTGCGCGGGCAATCCAAAATGTCAGGCGCGACCCGCATCGAGGTGGTGACCGAGGGTATTCTGACCCGGATGATCCAGTCTGACCCGGAATTGCCCGGCGTGGGGGCGGTGATCTTTGACGAATTTCACGAGCGGTCTCTGAACGCCGATCTGGGACTGGCGCTGTGCCTTGAGATTGCTGATGCGTTGCGCGACGACCTGATCCTGCTGGCGATGTCGGCGACGCTGGATGCCGGGCCGGTGGCGGCGCTGATGGGGAACGTGCCGATGATCACGTCGGAGGGGCGCAGTTACCCGGTGGAAACCGTCTGGCTGGACCGCCCGGTGCCGAAACAGCAGCGTTTCGAACAGGCGGTCAGCGATCTGGTGGCGCAGGCGGTATCCGAGACAACCGGTGGCGTGTTGGTGTTTCTGCCCGGCGAAGGTGAGATTCGCCGGGTCGAGGGCCTGTTGCAATCCCGCCTGCCCGAAGGCTGTCATCTGCGGCCGCTTTTCGGCGCGATGGATTTCGCGGCCCAGCGTGCGGCGATTGCGCCCTGCGAGGACGGGCGCAAGATCGTGCTGGCCACGTCTATCGCCGAGACATCGCTGACCATTCAGGACATCCGCGTGGTTGTGGATGGGGGCCGCGCCCGGCGTGCGCGGTTCGATCCTGGCAGCGGCATGTCCCGGCTGGTGACCGAGCCGGTGACCCGGGCCGAGGCGACGCAGCGCGCGGGCCGGGCAGGGCGCGTCGCGACGGGGCAGTGCTATCGTCTTTGGACCAGGGGCGAAGAGGGCGCGTTGCGGGCTTATCCCCCGGCCGAGATCGAGGCCGCCGACCTGAGCGGTCTGGCGCTGGAACTGGCGCTGTGGGGCGCGGCACCCGAAGCGTTGCCGCTGCTGACACCGCCTAATCCGGGCGGCTATGCCGAGGCGCAGGCCCTGTTGCGGATGCTTGGGGCGCTGGATGCCGATGTCCGGATCACCGATCATGGCCGCACGCTGGCGGCGTTGCCGCTGCATCCGCGTCTGGCGCATATGCTGGCGGTTGCCGGGCCCGAGGCCGCGCCGTTGGCTGCCTTGCTGGCGGATCGCGACCCGCTGTCGCGCGCCGCACCGGTCGATCTGTCCCTGCGTCTTGCGGCAATCCGGGATTTTCGCGGTTTTTCAAACCGTTATTCACATCAGGCGAACCGGGCTGCGATCGAGCGCATCCGGCAGGAAGCGAAACGCCTGCGGGGCAGGTTGACGCAATCCGATGCGGGTCTGAGCGATGCCGAGATGGCCGCGCTTGCCTATCCTGACCGGGTGGGTCTGCGCCGCAAGGGCGATGTGCCGCGCTATGTTCTGTCGGGTGGCAAGGGTGCTGTGTTGTCCGATGGCGACGACCTGTCGGCCACGCGGTTGATCGTGGTGACCGATCTGGATGGCGACCTGCGCGAGGCGCGTATCCGGCAGGCCATCGCGATCTCCGAGGCGGAACTGCGCGGGCTTTTTGAGGATCAGATAGATTGGCGCGATGTCTGCCAATGGTCCAGGCGTGACCGGCGTGTCATCGCCCGGCGGCAGGAATGCTTTGGCGCGCTGGTGCTGGATGACCGGCAGTGGAAGGATGCCCCTGCCGATGCGGTGGCGCGGGCGATGCTGGACGGGGTGCGGGAGCTGGGGTTGAACTGGTCCGATGCCGCGCGGCGTTTTGTGGCCCGCGTGGCGTTGCTGCGGGATGCGGGGCAGGCCTTGCCGGATATGGCCGATGCCGCGCTGATGGACGGGCTTGAGGACTGGTTGCTGCCTTATCTTGACGGGGTGACCTCGGCCCAGGACTGGAAGCGGTTTGACATGCTGGAGGCGCTTCGGGCGCGGCTGAGCTGGGATCAGATGCAGGCGCTGGACGCGGCGGCACCGGCGCATTTCACCACGCCGTTGGGGCGCAAGACGCCGATTGACTATAGCGGTGAGGCGCCCGAGATCAGCCTGCGCCTACAGGAGATGTTCGGCCAGACCACGCATCCCACCGTGGGGCGCACACCGCTGCGCGTCACCCTGTTGTCGCCCGCCGGGCGGCCCTTGCAGACGACGATGGACATCCCCGGCTTCTGGGCGTCCTCTTATGCGGATGTGCGCAAGGACATGCGTGGGCGCTATCCGAAACACCCCTGGCCCGAGGACCCGACCCAGGCTGATCCGACCTTGCGGGCGAAACGGCGCGGCGGTTCCTGATTTGTGTTTTTTCAGATTCATGTTATAACCGACTGATAATAATAAATTAACCTGAGCAGGTACGAGAAGAGACATGACCAATGCGATGAAGAAAGCCTGGAACGGGCTGGTCCAACCGCTGTTGCAGCGCCCCCGGCAATTTCAGGTGGCGGCGCTTTGCTATCGCGAGGTTGAGGGCCACACCGAGGTGTTGTTGATCACCAGTCGGGACACCGGCCGCTGGATCCTGCCCAAGGGCTGGCCGATGGACGGGATGGATGCGCCCGATGCCGCGCTCAAGGAAGCCTGGGAAGAGGCGGGGGTGAAGACCGGTGATCTGGATAAAGACCCGATCGGCGCGTTCGACTATGAAAAACGGCTGGATGACGGGTACGAATCGCCGGTGCATGCGCAGGTCTACAAGGTCCGGGTCGTCGAAATGACCGAAGTGTTTCCCGAAGCCGAGGAGCGCAAACTGAGCTGGGTTACCCCGGACGAGGCCGCAAACATGGTGAAAGAGCCCGGTCTGAAGGACATCCTGCGGCAAATTTGACGACCTTTCCGGGATTTTGGGACAGAAGAGTTGAATTGAACATCATTCCCGACTAGCGCTTTGCGAACGCGAAAATCGGGGGATGACCGTGGCCGACAGACCAAGCAGCAAACAGTGGAAAACACTGGACAAGGACCTGGGGCGCATCTCTCAGGTTGAATACGCCACGGCCTATGTGGCGCGTCCGCTGGTCGGGCCGGGCATTGCCCTTATTTTCATGATCCTGGCGGGGCTTGTCGCCGGGATTTTCTTTGGCCAGTTCCCATCGAATTTCATTGTGGTCGCGGCGGCGGTCGTGGGCGCCTACATGGCGCTGAATATCGGTGCCAATGATGTGGCCAACAACATGGGCCCGGCGGTGGGTGCAAACGCGCTGTCGATGGGCGGCGCGATTGCCATTGCCGCGATCTTTGAAAGCGCGGGCGCGCTATTGGCGGGGGGCGACGTGGTTTCGACCATCTCGAAGGGGATCATTGATCCGTCGGGTATGGCGGAAACGCGGGTGTTCATCTGGGCGATGATGGCAGCGCTGTTTTCGGCCGCGCTGTGGGTCAACCTGGCGACCAAGGTGGGAGCGCCGGTATCGACGACGCATTCGGTCGTGGGGGGCGTCATGGGCGCGGGCATCGCCGCTGCCGGTTTTGCGGCCGTCAACTGGCCGACGATGGGCAAGATCGCGGCCAGCTGGGTAATCTCGCCAGTGCTGGGCGGGGCCATTGCTGCCGCTTTCCTGGCGCTGATCAAAAGCCGGATCATCTATCAGGACGACAAGATCGCTGCGGCGCGCAAATGGGTGCCCATCCTGGTGGGCATCATGGCCGCCGCCTTTGGCGCCTATCTTGCACTGAAAGGGTTCAAGCGCATCATCAAGATTGACCTTGGCATGGCGCTGCTGATCGGTGTCGCCGCCGGGGTGATCACCTATTTCATCACCCGCCCGCTGATCTACCGTCAGTCTATTGGTCTGGAAAACCGGAACAAATCGCTGAAAGTTCTCTTTGGCATGCCGCTGGTGTTTTCCGCGGCCCTGTTGTCCTTTGCGCATGGCGCCAACGACGTGGCCAACGCGGTCGGGCCGCTGGCGGCGATCGTGCATGCCACTGATGCGGGCGATTTTGCCGACAAGGTGGCCATCCCGAGTTGGGTCATGGTGATCGGGGCGTTTGGGATCTCGTTCGGGCTGTTCCTGTTTGGCCCGAAACTGATCCGGATGGTTGGCAATCAGATCACCAAGCTGAACCCGATGCGCGCCTATTGCGTCGCCCTGTCGGCGGCCATCACCGTGATCGTCGCAAGCTGGCTGGGTCTGCCGGTCAGCTCAACCCATATCGCTGTGGGCGGCGTTTTCGGCGTGGGCTTTTTCCGCGAATGGCATATGGAGCGCCGCCGTCGCAACGCCAATATCGCCCGGCCGGAACGCCTGACCATCGCGCCCGAGGAGCGTCGCCGGCGCAAACTTGTCCGCCGTAGCCACTTCATGACCATTGTTGCGGCCTGGGTGATTACCGTTCCGGCGGCAGCGCTGATGTCGGCGGTGATCTTTTTGATCCTGAACGCGGTGACCGGGTAGAACCGCCGCCGCTCTCGCGGCTGGTGAAGAGGGTAAAGCCCGGCTTGATAAGGTTGATGCCGGACACCTAAAAGGTCGCTCGACTTGTCACCTGCCGACAGCATATGCCTGGACACCGCGAGGGCTGGCCGCGGCGCTGAGTTGCCCGTCTGGTGCAATGGAGGAAGCGCAAATCCAGCCTTCCGACCAAGCATCACCCACCGTCACAATATGGCCCCGTGCGCGCAGATCTGCGATGATGTCTTTGCCTGCCCGGCTTTCAATAGACATTTTTCCGGGCTCGGCCTGACGTGGATAAAACGAGTTTGGCCAGTGGCTTGACCCAAATCCAGGTGCGTCAATCGCTTGCTGCAGGCTTTGCCCATACATCAGGTGGCGGATCAGAAAGGCCAACTGCCATTGATCTTGCTTGTCCCCGCCTGGCGTTCCACAGGCAAGATAGGGTGATCCGTCGTCATTCAGAACAAGCGTCGGCGTCAAGGTTGTTCTGGGACGTTTGCCCGGCACCAAGGCATCAGGCGCATCGGGGTCCAGTCGCATCATTTGCAGCCTTGTCCCAAGGCACACCCCAAGCTCGGGAATGATGGGGGACGATTCCATCCATCCGCCGGACGGCGTGGCGCTGATCATATTGCCCCATTTGTCCACGACATTGATGTGGCAGGTGTCGCCGTTCACAATGCCCGCGACGGCCTCGGAAGCCTGACTTTTCGACGTCGGCTCACCGATGCCCGCTGCAAGGAGAGCCGCCTTGTCGATCTCCATATTCGCAGCAGCGTCATAATCGACCTGATACCCAAATCCTGTGATCGTTCCCGGGCGCCACGTCAGGTCTGCCCGGTCAGAAATGAGCCTGGCGCGCGCCTCAACATAGCTTGCGCTGAGCAAGGTCGACAAAGGCACATCAATAAAATTCGGATCGCCGTAGAACGTTTCCCGGTCGGCATAAGTCAATTTCATGACTTCGATCAGCGCGTGATAAAACCGGGCCGAGTCAAGCTCTATGTCAGACATGCCTATTGCCTTCGCCAGGGCGAGCCCCTGCAGCAGCACCGGGCCTTGACCCCAGGCTTGGGTTTTACAAATTGTCTTGCCGCAGAAGACGCCCGTGGCCGGGTCTTCATAAGTGGCGCTCCAACCTGCCAGATCATCGCCGGTCATCAGGCCGCTATTCTCTTGCCCGGTAATGTCGAGATGTCTGGTCGTTCTGCTGAACGTGTCGATTGCTTCGGCGACAAAGCCGGTCTTCCAAATCTGGCGTGCGGCCGCAATTTGCTTTTCACGATCTGTACTTGTTTCAGCAGCCTCGTCCAAAATGCGCTGATACATGTCAGCGAGCGCGGGGTTGCACAGCAACGATCCCTCTGCGGGCAGCGCGCCGTCGCGAAGATAAATTGCCGCGTTTTCCGGCCAGGCCCGGTTGAACCATCCCTGCAATTGCGTGATCGACTTCATCAGCCTGGGCACAATCGGAACACCGTCACGGGCATATGAAATCGCGGGTTCCATCACGGTTGCCAGCGGCAAGCTGCCATGATCTTGCAGCATCAACATCCAGGCATCGAATGCCCCGGGAATCGCCGCGGCAAGAAGGCCCGTGCCGGGGATCTGATCGACCCCCAATGCTTCAAACCGCGCGATGGTTGCGGCCGCAGGAACGGTGCCCTGACCACATATCACCCTGGTTTTCCCGGATGTGGCATCGTGAAAAATTATCGGAACCTCACCAAGCGGGCCATTTAGATGCGGTTCGGCCACCTGCAGGACAAACCCCGCAGCCGCAGCGGCGTCAAAAGCATTCCCGCCAATTTCCAGCATGCGCATGGCGGTCTGGCTGGCCAGCCAATGGGTTGATGCGGCCATGCCAAAGTGACCGGTCAGGTCTGGTCTTGTCGTGAAGCGTGGGCTCAATGCTTTTCCAATCTTGCTGGTTCTACATTTTCTGACTGAATACCGCCTGCTGTTGCTGCGAGGCAAATATCAAAAGTGAACCGCGCTCTTCACTGAAGTTATGGGTGGCACCTCGACAGCCCTGTTATCCCAGGAAATTCAAAATCTGCTTCTCGGTCGTTTGGGCCGCTTCAATGATTTCCTCTTTGAGGCTTGAAGCCACGCGTGTTTCGCGGCGATGTTTCGGGCGCAGGAGCATGATCTGAAACGAGATATCAGTGTCCAAGGTGCGAATGCTGAGCCCCTTGTCCTGAAAATCCAGGGCCGTCATCAAATCGACGATGGCAACGCCAGCGCCATGCAGGGCAAGTTCGCAGGCAATATGCGCTGTGAACACTTCAAGACAGCGCGTCGGTCGCACTCTGTTGCTGGCCAAAATGTCATTGAGCTTTAGCGGCCAGCGGTCGAAGTTGCTGAGTGTGATCAGATCGTGACCGACAAGATCAGAGAACTTCAAAGCGGCATCACTTGAAAGTGCGTGACCCTGCTCAAATACGGCAACAAGCGGTAGCCGCATCAGCGGTTCAGAAATGACACCATGATCGTTGCTGCGTTCCAGACCCAGCCCGATATCGGCACGCCCGGCTGCGACCGCGCGCGCCACCCAATCCGTGCTGCGAACCGGCACTGACAGGGAAACGGTTGGATGCTCTTTTGCAAATTTCCCGACAACCGAGGGAAGCCATCGTTGGGCAAGCAGCGGCATCGCAGCGACGGAGAGATCACCCAGCTGATTATCTCGCAAGTCCCCGGCAAAGCGGGACAGCGCCTCCATCCCGGTGTAAATCTGATCGACCTGCTCAAACAGCGCCAATGCCTCGGATGTCGGCTCCAACTGGTTGCCTTTTCGTTCAAAAAGAACAAACCCGACATCATATTCCATCAGTTTTAAGTGTTTACTTACAGCGGGTTGACTTATGTTCAGCAGACGCGCGGCCTTGGTCACGGAGCCGGAAGACATCACCTTCTGAAAAATCTCGACTTGCCTGATATTCATAACTTTTCTTTTCTCTGCGTCGAATAATATCAATTTGATGTTATATGCCGTGCGGCGCACAATCCACCAAATTTGAGACTGGGTGGGTTAGAACATGCTGCAGCTTGCAGAATCTTCACCGGATACGGGACGCGTGATCTGGCCCGGCGAATTGGGCTTTCCCGCCGAGGAATTTCTTGATCACATCCGTTTCGTTCAGTCCGATCTTGCGCGGCGCGCCTTGCAGGGCGCCTTGATCTTCGATCCGGAGAATATGTATTGGCTGACCGGATTTCAGACGATCGGCTATTTTACATTTCAGGGGATGTATATCCCGTCAGACGGCCTGCCGACTGTTATCACCCGCGTCGTGAACAGGGATATGGCAATGGCTCTGCCGACCATAGGCGATGTCGTGGCGGTGAATGACACCGAGGACCATTGCACACGGCTGATAGGTTTTCTGAAAAGCCTTGAGCCCGAAAAAATCGGGCTTGATACGCTGTCGCGGCATTTGAACATCAACGACTATCGCAGATTGATCGACGAGGGCATTCAGTTCGAAGACTGGGACGGCATTATCCAATCCCAACGCATTGTTAAGACACCGGCGCAGATCGAGAAAATGCGCCATGCTGCCCGGGCGCTCGAATCCGGAATGGACAACGCCCTGAATACCATCGCGCCGGGCCGCACCGATAATGATCTGGCAGCGGCGCTTTATCACGGGTCAATTGCCGCAGGCAGCGAATACATCGGTCATCCGCCCATGGTGGTCACGGGCCCGCGCAGCGAGCTGTGTTTTGCGTTGTGGAAACGTAAAACCATCGAACATGGTGATGTGGTTCTGTTGGAAGGCGGCGCCTGTATTGATCGGTATCACGTGATGATGGCGCGATCTGCGGTCGTGGGAAAACCAACCGATGAACACAAGGCCACCGCCGATGCGCTGATCGGAATTCTGGAAACCGCGATCAAGGCGATCAAGCCCGGCGAGACAGCAGGTGAAATCGACCGTCGTTGCCGCGTCGGCATCAAAAAGCTGGGGTTGGACAAATTCTACAAAAGCCGGCTGGCGTACGGGATTGGCATCGCGTTTCCACCAAATTGGGCCGAAGGGCACATCTATGCCATTCGCCCGGATGACCCGTTGATAATCGAAGAAAATATGACCTTCCACGTGATCCCGACGATGTTTCGGGATGGTTTTGGAATGGCGATCAGCGACAGCGTGCGTGTGACTGCCACCGGTTGTGAAGTGCTAACGCAATACCCCCGCGATCTGGTGATCGTGGATTAGGACTGAAAATAGGAGAGCAAAATGTTGATGAAACTTCCCCTCTTGAAACCCCTGGCGATGTCAGTGGCTGCGATTGCCGCAATGACAGTTATGGCGGGCGCACAGGAAAAATGGGATATGCCCGCCGCATACTCAGGCAAAAACTATGTATCCCAATCCTACATTGGTTTCGCCGAGGCCGTGACCGCAAATTCGGACGGCAAGCTTGAGATCGTCGTGCACCCGGCCGGGTCTTTATATAAAGGTTCCGAAATATTGCGCGCCGTCCGGTCCGGACAGGTGCCCATTGGCGGCCGGTACATGGGCGCCCATGCCAAGGAAGACCCGATTTTTGGTCTGGATGTCGTACCATTCGTGGCAACAGATCTTGATGCAGCCTGGAAACTATACCAGGCCTCAAAGCCTGCGATTGAAAGCGCGCTTGAAGAGCGCGGAATGAAATTGCTGTATATGCCGATTTGGCCGCCTCAGGGTTTGTTCTCTAAGCACGAAGTGAACAGCATGGCTGACATGGATGGTGCCAAATTCCGGGCGGCGGATGCGAATACATCGCGGCTGGCCGTGCTGATGGGGTCGACCCCCACCAAGACCGAGGCAACAGAGATCAGCCAAGCGTTTTCGACAGGTGTCGCAGACAGCATGATGGGTTCAGGGGCCATCGGTGTGTTTCAGAAAATGTGGGACAATGTGGATTACTTCTACACTGTGAATGCATGGCTCCCGAAAAGTGCCGTGATCGTAAACCTTGATGCCTGGAATGGGTTGGATGCCAGCACACAACAGGTGGTTCTCGACGCTGCGGCTGAGGCTGAAACGAGAGTTTGGGAAGATGTGAAGGGCGTCACGCAAGGCTATAACGACGCCATGGCCGAAAACGGTATGAAGGTGTTGGCACCGTCCGAGCAGCTGGCTACTGAATTCCGCGCCATCGGGAAAACAATGTCCGAAGAATGGGCAGAAAGTGCTGGCGATGCCGGAGCAGCAGCTTTGGCCGCGTTCAATGCCAGCAACTAAGTGACGCGTCACAAGCCGGGCCGATGTGAACGCCCGGTTTGTGGCATCTGATTTCATTCCCAGAGAGGCAACGGTGATGGCGGAAAACATAGACAAGATCATATTGTTGATCTGCCGGTTTTGCGGCCTCCTCGCGGCGCTGGCCATCCTTGTTCTGACGGGCCTGGTCATGACCAGCATTGCCAGCCGCGCCCTTGGTGTTTATGTGCCCGGACTAACAGACTTTGCCGCCTATTGTCTGGCTTGGGCAGGGTCCCTGGGCATGGCCTACACGTTTGGCCAGCATGGGCATATTCGCGTCGAAATGATTGTGGATAACATGCGCGGCAAGCTGCGGTACGTGTTCGAAGTGGCCGTTCTTATGCTGGCGACCGCCACGGTGACTTACCTGGCCTGGTATCTTGTCAAGATGACCCACACGTCCTGGGTCTATGAAGATCGCAGCGATGGATCCGACGAGATTCTGATCTGGATTCCGCAAGTTCCCTTCGCGGTTGGGTTTTGCCTGTTTGCATTGGTGCTGATTCTGGCCGTGCTGCGCGGCGACCTGGAAGGGCTGTCCGCCACGAAACAATCCGAGAGCTGGGAGTAACCCCATGGCTGAAACGACACTTGCGATTTTGATGATCGTCGCCTTGCTAGGGCTTTTGGCCCTGGGCCTCTGGATCGGTCTGGCCCTGATGGGTGTCGGGTTCATCGCAATGGCGCTCTTCACCTCTCGCCCCGTCGGGGATGCTCTGGCAACGACGGTCTGGTCGCATAGCGCGCTTTGGGGTTTGGCATCATTGCCGCTGTTCATTTGGATGGGCGAGATATTGTTCCGAAGTCGGCTATCGGAGGGGTTGTTCAGCGGGCTCGCCCCGTTGATGCGACGCATGCCCGGTGGGTTGATCCATGTGAATATTGTCGGCTGCACCGTTTTCGCCGCGATATCCGGTTCATCTGCTGCGACGCTGGCTACAATAGGCAAGATAACCGTTCCGGAACTGAAAAAACGCGGCTACCCAGACAAAATGGCCTATGGCACACTTGCAGGGGCCTCGACCCTTGGTTTGCTAATACCCCCGTCCATCATCATGATCGTCTATGGCGTGACCGCACAGGTATCCATCACGCGGCTCTTCATGGCTGGCATCTTTCCAGGCATCATGCTGGCAGCACTTTTTATCGGGTACATCCTGATCTGGGGCAGGTTCACAGAGGAAGGCCGCTCGATGCGTGAAGAGCGCGCCTCGCTGAAAGAAAAACTGCAAGGATTACTGCGGCTGGCCCCGGTTGCGGGGCTGATCATCGTCGTCATTGGGTCGATCTATTCTGGTCTGGCATCGCCCACGGAAGCGGCTGTCCTGGGTGTTCTGGGTGCGTTAATCCTGTCCGCGGCAGAGCGAACATTGTCGCAAAAAGCCTTTATCGAAGGGCTGATGGGGGCAACAAAAACCACGTCGATGATAATGCTCTTGGTGGCCGGGTCAGCCTTCCTGACCCTTGCAATGGGCTTTACCGGCCTTCCACGTGCCCTGGCCGAGTGGATTGGAGGCATGAACCTAAGTCCTTGGATGCTGATAGCAGCGCTGACATTGTTCTACGTGATTCTTGGCTTCTTTCTGGATGGCATTTCATCAATCGTATTGACCATGGCCGTGGTTGAACCACTGGTGCGCGGTGCGGGTATCGACATGATCTGGTTCGGTATTTTCGTCGTGCTAGTGGCCGAGATGGCAATGATAACGCCGCCCGTGGGGTTCAACTTGTTTTTGGTGCAAAGCATGACGGGGCGCGATCTGGGCTTCATTGCCCGTGCGGCATTTCCAATGTTCTTGTTGATGGTTGTGGGCGTCGTTCTGTTGACGGCGTTTCCAGGGTTGGCGCTTTGGTTGCCTGAAGTTCTGACTGCGAGGAATTAGGAACATGACCAGAAATGTGATCGCCGCTGTTGACCCCTATGATAAAGACTCCTGGCCAATGGTGAGCATGGCGTTGGCGCCTTACGCGCATTCGGGAAGCACGATCCATTTGATTCATGTGGTTCCGGAATCAAGCTCACTTGGCCAGTTTTCTCAATTCGTTCCTGCGGGATTTGCAGAGAGCCATCGACACGAAGCCAAAGATCTGTTGGAGGAAATGGCCCGGCAGATCGGACCTGACGTTACGCTGAAAATGCACCAACAAAGCGGCCATGTGCATGTAGAGGTTCTAGATCTTGCGCAAGAGATCAAGGCCGACCTGATTGTCGTCGGCGCATATAGTGAAGCCTTAAAAGACTATCTTCTGGGGCCAAAAGCAGCACGCATAGCGCGCCACGCAGAGTGTTCCGTCTTGATAGCGCGACCCTAGAATTTGAGCATAGATATTTGTGAAGGTTTAGAAAATGTCGTTTCTCGCACCAGACTTTCTGCTTTCCGCAATCTTGTTGGCTTTGGTCGGATGTTTAGCCGGCGTGTTGTCCGGATTGTTTGGAATTGGTGGCGGTGCTGTACTCGTACCAATTCTAGTAGCGACCTTCTCCCTTCAGGGCCTCTTGCCGGACCACATTGCGCATATGGCGGTAGGTACGTCGCTGGCCATAATCATACCAACGGCCATTCGATCGTACCTTTCCCATCGCGAGCACGGAGCTGGCAATGCTACATTGCTGCGATCATGGGTATTTTGGGTGCCTTTTGGCGTTGTGGCGGCATCTTCTGTCGTTGGTTTCGTGCCAGGGATTGTCTTGAAGTATGTGTTTGCGGCTGTCGCCTCGTTGATCGCCTTCAAGATGCTGTTCAATCAAGAAAACTGGGTGATTGCGCAAGAGCTTCCCGGCCCCACGGCAAACAGAAGTGTCGGGTTTGGAATTGGTTTCCTTTCAACGTTCATGGGTATTGGTGGCGGCAATCTAAATAACCTGTTCATGACATTGTTCGGGCAATCCATGCACCAGGCGGTGGCCACTTCAGCGGGTTTGGGCGTGCTGATCGCCATTCCGGCAGCGCTTGGGTACATTTATGCCGGGTGGGGTTCAGAAGGCCTGCCGGTCTGGGTATTTGGTTACGTCAATCTTCTGGCCGTTGCGATGATCGCGCCATTTTCGATGCTTATGGCCCCGTTCGGTGCAAAACTTGCGCACAGCCTTCCGGCGCGAAAACTTGAGATCGGCTTCGGTCTCTTTCTTGTCTGCGTTATTATTAGCTTCGTATTTTGAGTGGTTCACGGCAGATGAAAAACAAGGGTTTGCCGTTTACCCCAGCCACCCCTCACGCGCTTTTATGCGTTGCCTGAGGCAAGCGCGCGCAAGAGTGCGGCGTAGGAATCCAAGCCGAATTCCCTTGTCATTTCCTCGTGCCAGCGGGTGTTGAACTCTGCGCGTATCTTTTCGGTGACCAGCGGTTTGCCGGTGCCAACCTTGCCGCTGGCGACCTTGGTGGCCTTGCCGCCGGGCGGCAGGCCGCAGGGTTCATCGCGGGCCGCACGCAATAGGTGGTCGTCAAACTGGCGGCCATGCTCTTTCATGAATTCGAACCCGGCCTGTCGCGTTGCCAGTTGTCGCAGTTCGGGATCGTCGGGAAGGTGCATGAAATCTGCCACAAGGTTCACCGCGCGGGGCAGGTCGCCTTTCATCTGCTCGAAGGCCAGAAGCAGAACTTCGGGCCGGTCGCGCTGTCGCCACCACGATGCGGCGTGGGTCCAGTAATTGTTGCTTTCTGCCCGGTCCAGATAATACGCGGCAAAATCGTCCAGCGATATGGCACCGGCCTCAAACCGCCAGCCATCAAGGAAGTTATAAAGCGAGACCATCGCATCGACCGGATCACGCAGCACCACGATATACTGCCCACCCTTGGGAATATCGTCCCAGCCCAGATGGCTTTTGAAGGCGCGGGGCGCGGCAACTTGCGGTGCGTTCACGTCGACGCCCATGTCATGCGCCAGTTCCAGCCAGGGCACGACCTCGGTGATCTCGTCGAAATCCATCGAGCCACCGCTGCGCAACCCGTGCACGATCTGCTGCATCCAGGTGGTGCCGCATTTGGCATAGGGCGAGATGAAGATATCGCTGGCACCGGGCGTATATCCAAGGCCGCGGCGGAGGCCGGTGGTGGAAACAAATGCCTGATCTACGCACTGCATTTCGGCGATGGTGCGGGGGCGGGTCAGGGTCATGTGTCAGGCCGTCAGGTCAAGGGCTGCGTGCAGCAGGGCTTTGGCATATTCGGTTTGAGGCGCATTAAAGAGCGCCTGCGCCTCGCCGGTTTCGATCACGTCGCCCTGTTTCATCACCAGCACCCGGTGGCTCATGGCGCGCACGACGTTGAGGTCGTGGCTGATGAACAGATAGGCCAGCCCGTATTTAACCTGCAGGCGGCGCAGCAGATCGACGATCTGCACCTGCACCGTCATGTCTAGCGCCGAGGTCGGCTCGTCCAGCACCACCAGTTTGGGGCGCAGGATCATTGCGCGGGCGATGGCGATGCGCTGGCGCTGACCGCCGGAAAATTCATGCGGATAGCGATCCATCGTCTCGGGGTTCAGTTCGACCTCGGTCATCACATCGGCCACCAGATCGCGCACCGGGCGGCCACCCGGGTTGCCATGCACGCCCAGCCCCTCGGCGATGATCTGTTCGCAAGTCATGCGCGGGCTGAGGCTGCCGAACGGGTCCTGAAACACGATCTGCATGTCGGCGCGGCGGCGGCGTAACTGGCGGGTGGACCAGTTATTCACATCCTCGCCGTCGAACCGAATGCCGCCCTCGGATTCGATCAGCCGCATGATCGCCAGCGCCAGCGTGGTTTTTCCTGAGCCGCTTTCGCCCACGATGCCCAGCGTTTCACCGGCGCGCACGGCAATGCTGGCTTCGTTCACCGCCTTCACATGACCGACGGTTTTCTTGAAAAAGCCGCGCTGGATCGGGAACCAGACGCGCAAGGCATCGGTTTCGACCAGTGTTTCGGTGTTCTCGGGAACGGGATCGGGCTCTCCCACGGCGCGGGCGCTGAGCAGTTTGCGCGTGTATTCGTGCTGCGGGTTGGCGAAAATCTCGGCGGTGGGGCCGGTTTCGACAATCTCTCCGCCTTTCATCACGCAGACCCGGTCGGCGATGCGCTGGACGATGCCCAGATCGTGGGTGATGAACAAAAGGCCCATCCCCTCTTCGCGCTTGAGCTCTGCCAGAAGATCGAGGATCTGCGCCTGAATGGTCACGTCAAGCGCGGTGGTAGGTTCATCCGCGATCAGGATGTCGGGTTTGTTGGCCAGCGCCATCGCGATCATGATCCGCTGCCGCTGCCCGCCCGAAAGCTGGTGGGGGTAGGCATCCAGCCGGCTTTCGGCGTCGCGGATGCCGACCCGTTCCATCAGCTCGATGATGCGGGTGCGCGCTTCGTCGCCGGTCAGGCCCTGATGCAGTTCCAGCGACTCGCGGATTTGTTTTTCCAGCGTGTGCAGCGGGTTGAGCGATGTCATCGGCTCCTGAAAGATAAAGCTGATGTCGTTGCCGCGGACCTTGCGCAGCATCCGGTCATTCGCGCCGATCATCTGCTGACCGTCATAGGTGACGCTGCCCGCCACCTGGGCCGATCCGCCCAGCAGGGACACGGTGGACAGTGCGGTGACGGATTTGCCCGAGCCGCTTTCACCGACCAACGCCACGGTTTCCCCCTTGTCGACGGAAAAGGACACGCCCTTGACCGCCGGGATAAGCTGCCCATCCTGCCGGAAACTGACGGTCAGGTCCTGAACATCCAAGAGGCTCATTCAAAGGTCTTTCTGGGGTCGAACGCGTCGCGGACGCCTTCGAAGATGAAAACCAGCAGCGACAGCATGATGGCAAAGGCGAAAAACGCGGTGAAGGCGAGCCAGGGGGCTTGCAGGTTCTGCTTGGCCTGCAGGGTCAGTTCACCCAGCGACGGGGATGAGGAGGGCAGGCCGAAGCCCAGGAAGTCGAGCCCCGCGAGCAGGGAGATCGTGCCCGTGATGACAAAGGGCAGCATTGTCAGCGTGGCGACCATAGCGTTGGGCAGCATGTGGCGGAACATGATCGTCAGGTTCGAGACGCCAAGTGCCTTGGCCGCGCGGACATATTCCAGATTTCGGGCGCGCAGGAATTCGGCCCGGACCACGCCCACCAGCGCCATCCAACCGAAAAGCACGGTGATCACCACCAGCAACCAGAAGCTGCGCGGCAGGATCGCAAAGAGGATGATGATGACGTAGATTTGGGGGGTTGAGGCCCAGATCTCGATAATCCGTTGGAAAATAAGGTCGGTCTTGCCGCCGAAATACCCCTGTATCGCACCTGCAAAAACGCCGATCACTGTCGACAGCCCGGTCACGATGAGGGTGAAAAGGACCGACAGCCGGAAGCCGTAGATTACCCGCGCCAGCACATCGCGCTTGGTGTCGTCGGTGCCCAGCCAGTTCTGCTCGTTCGGGGGCAGGGGCGCAGCGCCAACACGGTCCACGGGCGTGTCATAGCTGTAGGGTATTAGCGGCCAGAGCGCCCAACCCTTGTCGATTTTTTCGCCGTTGATCACGCCGTCACCTGCGTCTTCGATGACGCCTTCTGGATCGTCGAAGCAATCCTCCAGCCCGCCCGAGGTGATCAGGCAGGCGACCTCTGGGTCGCGGTAGATGGCCTCGGTCCGGAAATCGCCGCCGAAGGTGGTCTCGGCATAGAAGTTGAAGATGGGCGTGTAGAATTCACCGCGATATTTCACCAGAATGGGTTTGTCATTGGCCACGAATTCAGCGCAGAGCGTGACGCTGAAGATGATCGCGAACAGGATGAGCGACCAGAAGGCGCGCTTGTTGCGGCGAAAGTTGCGCCAGCGGCGTTGGTTGAGAGCCGAGAGCGCCATTCAGCCGGACCGTTTTTCAAAGTCGATGCGCGGATCGACCAGCACATACATCAGGTCCGACAGGATGTTCACCACCAACCCGATCAGGCCAAAGAGGAAGAGCGTGCCGAACATTACCGGGTAGTCGCGGCCCACTGCCGCCTCGAACCCCAGACGCCCGAGACCGTCGAGCGAAAAGATGGTTTCGATCAGCACCGAGCCGCCGAAGAAGACACCGATGAAGACCGCCGGGAAGCCCGCGATTACGATCAGCATGGCGTTGCGGAAAATATGACCGTAAAGCACCTTGCGTTCGCTCAGCCCCTTGGCGCGGGCGGTCATGACATAGTGCTTCTTGATCTCATCGAGAAAGCTGTTCTTGGTCAGCAGCGTCAGCGTGGCAAAGGCCGCGATGGTGGACGCGGTGACCGGTAGGGCGATGTGCCAGAAATAATCCAGCACCTTGCCCACAAGGCTGAGCTGTTCCCAATTGTCCGAGGTGAGGCCCCGGAGCGGAAAAAGCTGCCAGTAGCTGCCCCCGGCGAAAAGCACCAGCAACATGATCGCGAAAAGAAAGGCCGGGATCGCGTAGGCGACGATGATGATGCCGCTGGTCCAGGTGTCGAAAGAACTGCCGTCATGTACCGCCTTGCGGATGCCAAGCGGGATCGAGACCAGATAGGCAATGAGCGTCGACCACAGGCCCAGCGTGATGCTGACCGGCATCTTGTCGAGTACCAGTTCGGTCACTGTCTGTTTCTTGAAATAACTCTCGCCGAAATCGAAATGCAGATAGTTCCACATCATGTTCAGGAAGCGTTCGAGCGGGGGTTTGTCGAGGCCGAATTGCTGCTCAAGCTCTTTGATGAATTCGGGTGGCAGGCCACGGGCACCAAGATATTCGGAGTTCTCTTCGGACCCTTCAAGGGTGGCATCCTCGGCCCCGCCCGCAAACCCGCCAAAAACATCGCCGCCGCCCTGCAATTGCGCAATCATCTGTTCTACCGGGCCGCCCGGCACGAATTGAACCAGGGCAAAATTGATGATCATGATCCCCAGAAGCGTGGGGATGATGAGCAGCAGACGGCGGAGGATATAGGCGCCCATGCGCGGGTTACCTCAGCGCACCCGAGGCTTTGAGCGCCTCGGCTTTTTCAGCGTTGACCCACCAGAAATCAAGCGACCCCAGAGCAAAGGGTGGCTGTTCGGCGGGGTGTTCATACATGTCCCAATAGGCGACCCAGTAATCCGGGGCAAACCCGTCGGGGATCATGAAGAATTCATGTCGCAGCGCCCGGTCGAGCGCGCGGATGGTCATGTCTTCCTCGTCCTGGCTTTCGGTCAGCAACGATTCCTCGATGATCTTGTCGACCAGCGGGCTGGCAAGGCCTGCCGGGTTGAAGAGGCTGAATTCAGCGGCCTCGGAACCGAAGCGCTGAGCCAGACCGGTGCCGGTGCCCAGAAGCGATGGGTAGCCATCAAAGACCAGATCATAATCGCGATCCCGCTCGCGCTTGGTGTATTGCGAGGAATCCACTGATTCCAGCACGGCATCGAAGCCCATCTGCTTGAGGTTCGATACGAAATTTTCAGCGATGGCGCGGTCGGTCGGTTCGGCCGAGGCGTTCATCAGGAAGTTGATCGTCAGCGCCTCGCCCTTGTCATTGCGCAACTGGCCCGCGTCATCAACGCTCCAGCCGGCCTCTTCCAGAAGGGCCAGCGCGGGACGCAGGTTCTTGCGTGGCAATAGGCGATCTGCGTCCGAGACATGCGGCACGTAGGGTTCGGTCGTCAGCAATTCGGGCGGCACCACATCGCCAAGCGATTTCAGGAATTCCAGCTCTTCGCCTTCAGGCAGTCCCTTGGCTTCAAGATGGGTGCCATCGGAAAAGGATTTCTGCTGCGCATAGAGACCGTAAAGCAGCGACTTGTTGGTCCAGTCGAAGTTGAAGCCCAGCGCCACTGCCTGCCGGACGCGTTTATCCTTGAACACCTTGCTGCCGAGGTTGAAGACGATGCCGGTCATGCTGGGCGGCGTGCCATCGGGGATTTCTTCCTTGACCACGTCGCCGCGCGCCAGCGCCGGGAAGTCATAGGCGGTTGCCCATTTCTTGGGGTCGGATTCGGTGCGGTAGGTGACTTCGCCCGCCTTGAACGCCTCGAACGCGGCGGTGGAATCAGCGAAATATTCCAGGCGGATGCGATCAAAATTATGCCGCCCCTTGTTGATCGGCAGATTCCAGCCCCAGTAATCGGGGCTGCGGGCAAAAGTGACGCGGCGGTTGGGTTCGACGTTTTCGATAACGTAGGGACCAGAGCCGGGCGAAACCTCGAACCGCGCTTCATCCAGCTTTGCACCGGATTCTTCGTACCATTTCTTTGACCAGACCGGGACGGAGCCCACCTGATCAATCAGGCTGCGACGCGAGATATCATCAGCGAAATAGAATTTGATCGTGTGATCGTCGATCACCTCGGCGTTGGGGATGCGTTTGCGTACTGCCTCGGCATAGGATTTCAGGCCTTCGTCCAGCAGCAGGTTATGGCTGAAAAGCACGTCGTGCGCGGTGACCGGCGTGCCGTCCGAAAATCGCGCTTCGGGGCGCATGTGGAAGATGACCCAGCTTTTGTCTTTGGGGTATTCCAGACTTTCGGCCAGGAGCCCGTACATCTCACCATAGGCGTCGGCTGGCAGACCGCCGCTGCCTGCCAGAACTTCGCCCAGCAGGCTTTCATACATTACCGTCGACAAGGCCGAGGCACGGCCCTTGCGCGTATAGGGGTTCATCGAATCGAATGTGCCGGACAGTGCGATGGAAATCTCGCCCCCCTTGGGGGCATCGGGATTGACGTAGTTGAAATGCGGGTAATCGGGAGGATAGCTGAGTTCGCCGAAGAAGGAATAACCGTGACTTTTGATGATCTTCTCGTCGGCCAGTGCCATCTGCGCAACCAGGGTTGCGATCATCAGCCCCATGAGGCCCACGGCCAGCTTGAAAGATGCTTTCATCGGAAGCGCCCGGGTCTGGGCCCGGTGGCGTGGTCCGGTCATACTGATCTCCTCTGTTCCGCTTCCTGATGTGGCGTCTTTTTGGTTGATGGCAAGCTACTGGAGGCAAGGCATTACATTCAAGCGCGGAAAGTTGAACTGAGCGTGAAATCCCCTGTTTGCAAAAGAAAAGGCCGCCAGCCCCGGAGGCGGACGGCCTGAACTTTAAGAAAGGCTAAGTTCGCGGCGCTTACTGAGCGGCGCTTTGGATATAAGCGATCACGGCAGCGCGATCTTCTTCCTTGCGCAGACCGGCGAAGCTCATTTTCGTGCCCGGTGCGTAATCCTTGGGTTTGGTCAGGAAGGCGCTGAGTTCATCCGCGGTCCAGGTGCCGCCATTGCCGGCCAGAGCGTCTGAGTATTTGAACCCTTCAACGCCCCCGATCGGACGATCAACCAGATTGAACAGATGCGGGCCGACGCGGTTTTTGCCGTCTTCCAAGGCATGGCAGGCTTTGCATTTTTTGAAGACCTTTTCACCTTTGGCAGCATCGGCAGAGGCCACCATCGCGGCGAAACCGGAAGCTTCGGCGCCAGCGGCTTCTTCAGCGGCGGGCTCTTCGCTTGCCATTTCCTCTGTCGCAGCTTCCTCGGCGGGCGCTTCTTCTGTGGCGGCCATTTCGGTTGTTTCCGCCTCTTCAGTCATTGCTTCCTCGGTTGCAGCCTCCTCGGCGGGTGCTTCTTCAGCGGCGGCCATTTCGGTTGTTTCCGCCTCTTCGGTCATTGCTTCCTCAGATGCAACCTCCTCGGCGGGTGCTTCTTCAGCGGCAGCCATTTCGGTTGCTTCTGCTTCTTCGGTTGTCGCCTCTTCAGCAGCGGCTTCGGCTTCGGGCGTTGGATCAACCTCGGCTTCGGCGGGTGCCTCGGCGGTTACTGCTTCGGCAGCGGTTTCTTCCGTGGCGGCCATTTCCGTTTCGGCTTCGGCACCTTCAGCGGCGGCTTCTTCCTTAGGCTCGGGTGCGGCCATTTCATATGTGTCGCCATCGAGTTGGTCGAGATAGGCGATCACGTTGATCCGGTCGGTGTCTTTCTTCAGGCCAGAAAAACCCATCGACGTGCCAGGCGCATAGCCCTTGGGATTTTCCAGAAACGCGCTGAGAGTTTCGGGCGTCCAGACATCTACGACGGGCTTGAGGCTACCGGAATAGCTGAAGCCTGCGGCAGAGGAAACGTCACGGCCAACAACGCCGTAAAGGTAGGGGCCGGTGGCATTGGCACCATCTTCCAGCTTGTGGCAGGCTTTGCACTTGCCAAAGACCTTGGCGCCTTTTTCGACATCCGCTGCTGCCCAGAGTTCGGCAAGGGACGGGCCTTCTGCGGCTTCGCCGCCACCGCTGTCGTCCGAACCGGTGTCGATTATATAAGCCTGTCCATGACCATCGCCGTGACCCGGGCTGGTATCATAGAGAAGTTCCCCCGCCCATTTGCCCATCAATAAGACCAGCAATGCCCCGCAGAGACTGCCGACGATTTTGGTAAGTGTCATCGTATCGAACATAGGCCCGTTTCCATTTAAACTCTGTTGGGTTCGTATCTATCCGCTTCCCCTAGACGGGCGCAAGGTGTAGTTTCCGCGACCAAACGCCCGACCGGCATTAATTGACAGGAAAAGCCGAAGAATGACCAAGCGCATTGCCTTCCAGGGGGAGCCGGGTGCCTATTCGCACCAGGCCTGCCACGAGACCTATCCTGAGTTGGAGGCCTTGCCTTGCCGCACCTTCGAGGATGCGATTGCGGCAGTGCGTTCCGGCGAGGCCGAACTGGCAATGCTGCCGGTGGAAAACTCGACCTTTGGCCGGGTGGCAGACATCCACCACCTGTTGCCGGAAAGCGGGTTGCATATCATCAACGAAGCCTTCGTGCGGGTGCATATCAACCTGCTAGCACTGCCGGGAACACCGCTGGATCAGGTGAAATCGGCCATGAGCCACACGATGTTGCTGGGCCAATGCCGCGAATACCTTGCGCAACAGGGTATTCGCCGGGTGACGGGCGCGGATACCGCCGGGTCGGCGCATCATGTGGCCGAAGCGGGCGATCCGAGTATGGCCGCGCTTGCCAGTGAACTGGCGGGCGAGATCTATGGCCTTGATGTTCTGGCGCGTCACATCGAAGACGAGGGCAACAACACCACGCGTTTTCTGGTGATGTCGCGTGAGCCGGATTATGCCCACCGGGGCGATGACGGCATGATGACCACCTTCGTCTTTCAGGTGCGCAACATCCCCGCCGCGCTTTATAAGGCGATGGGTGGGTTTGCCACCAACGGCGTGAACATGACCAAGCTGGAAAGCTACATGGTAAACGGATCCTTCTCGGCCACGCAGTTTTATGCCGATATCGAAGGGCACCCCGATGATGCCAGTGTAAAGCTGGCCCTGGAAGAGCTGGATTACTTCACCTCGGAAGTGACCATGCTGGGAGTTTATCCGGCCGATCCCAGGCGGCACTGATTGCCCGGTTCAGAGGTGTGGCGGCTGAAAAGCCTGTAAAACGCATGGCTGGCTGCGCTTTGTTGGGCCACTTGAGCTGTGGATGGGTTCAAGCAACCGATCTGGCTTAGATCGCGGCGCTGTGGCCCGCCTTGCTCAAATCATAGGCATCCAGACTGCGCGCGATCATCCGGGTCAGCGGGCGCGCTTCGGGGGGAATGGAAAGTCCGTGCTGATCGTGATCCAGCAATCCGTCAAAGGCCTTGGCGGTTTGGCCCAGTATCTTTGAAAGCTCCGTCTTCGGCACGTTGAACCGTGTCTGAATTTCCTCGGCATCAATTCGGAAATCACACATCAGCGTTTCGATCATGCGGCTGCGCATCCGGTCTTCTGCGGTAAACGCGTGGCCCCGTGCTGTCGAAAAGCGCCCCTCGCGGATGGCACCGGTATGGGCACCCGTGGCGGGGGCATTCTGCGCGTAGCCTTGCGGAAAGCGCGAGATTGACGACGCGCCAACGCCGATCAGCACCTCGGCAGTGTCATCGGTATAGCCTTGGAAATTCCGCCGCAATTGCCCCGACTTCTGCGCCACGCTCAACCCGTCATCGGATGTTGCGAAATGGTCGATCCCGATCTCGGCATAGCCATCCCACAAAAACAGCTTGCGCGCGGTATCGTAAAGTTCCAGCCGTTCTTCCGGGGTCGGCAACGCGTCCGAGGGAATCAATTGCTGGCGTTTCGCCATCCAGGGCACATGCGCATAGCCATAGAGCGCCACACGGTCCGGATTGAGCGACAAGAGTTTTTGAACGCTTTCGGTAATCCGGGCACCGGTCTGGTGCGGCAGGCCGTATAGAATGTCGGCATTTAGGCTGGTCACGCCGCGCTCTCGGATCGCCTCGACCGCGTCGCGGGTGATGTCATATCCCTGAAGGCGCCCGATGCTCTGCTGAATTTCCTCGTCAAAATCCTGCACCCCGATCGAGGCGCGGTTCATCCCGGACGCCGCCAGCGCATCCAGCCGGGCACCGTCGATTTCGTTGGGGTCGATCTCGACCGAAAACTCTGTCTGTACGGTAAAGGGGGCCACATCGCGAATAGCGCCTGCCAGTTCTTCCATCATGGCGGGTGACAACAGTGTAGGCGTCCCGCCGCCCCAATGCAGGCGCGATAAAGTCACGCCTTCGGGCAGATGTTCGGCCAGTTTCCGCAATTCGCTCTTGAGCGTTTCAAGATAGGCCCTCACGGGCTTATCGCTCTGTGTGCCTTGGGTGCGACAGGCGCAGAACCAGCACAGGCGGCGACAGAATGGCACATGCACATAAAGCGAGATCTGGCTACCCGGTTGGATTGCCTCGATCCAGCTTGTATACTTGGCTGCATCGACGTCGCGATTGAAATGCGGCGCTGTCGGGTAGCTGGTGTAGCGCGGGACCTTTGCGTCAAAGAGACCCAGCTTGCTGAGTTGTGCTTTCGTAACCATATGACTAGCGGTAGAACCACTTGAACGCGCGAACCTTGATGCAGATCAATTGAAGGTAATGTGAACGGCGATGTTGAACGAAACACTGACTGCCGCCCCCCGCACCTGCGGTGACTGCCCGATCCGGCACCGCGCTGTCTGTGCCCGTTGCGAGGCAGACGAGCTCGAGCAGCTCGACAAGATCAAGTACTATCGCAATTTCGAGGCCGGTCAGACAGTGATCTGGTCCGGCGATCCGATGGATTTCGTGGGGTCGGTTGTGTCGGGCATTGCCACGCTGACACAGACGATGGAAGACGGTCGCACCCAGATGGTGGGGCTGTTGCTGCCCAGCGATTTCGTGGGCCGCCCGGGGCGCGGCGCGGCCGCTTATGACGTGGTTGCGACCACCGATCTGGTGATGTGCTGTTTTCGCAAGAAGCCCTTTGAACAGATGATGAACGAGACCCCTCATATCGCCCAGCGGCTGCTTGAAATGACATTGGATGAGCTTGATGCCGCGCGCGAGTGGATGCTGGTGCTGGGGCGCAAGACGGCGCGGGAAAAAATCGCCTCTCTCCTGTCGATCGTTGCGCGGCGCAATGCGACGCTTCATCTGGGAATGCGCGACGGACCGATGCAGTTTGTTCTGCCCCTCACCCGTGAAGCGATGGCCGATTACCTTGGCCTGACGCTGGAAACCGTCAGTCGGCAAATCTCGGCCTTGAAAAAGGACGGCGTGATCCGACTGGAAGGCAAACGCAATGTCACGGTGCCCGATTTCGACCGTCTGCTGGCTGAGGCAGGCGACGATAGCGACGGTGGTATGCTGGTCTGATTTCCTTTTAGAACAAAGAGATGCCGGGCGGCGGGGAGGCCACCCGGCATCGGTTCAGGGCTGCAATCTGGGCAGGAGCTGCTAGTTTCCGCCAGAGGTAAGGACGGGGTAGCCCTGGGTGTATATCCAATCCGTTTGCTGTGCCGGGACATGGCAGGCCAGACAATCATCCTGATAATTGGTGGTGACGGTCGTTTTGGAATCGTCCGCGTTAAAAAACGCCCAGCCCCAACCGTCACCCCAGAGAGAATTGCCGTCAAACCGCGCCTTGGTGTCCTTGACCATGACAAACCAGCCCTGCACCTGATCGCCGCGGGCCACGGTGCCGGTTGTCATCTCTTCGGTCTGCGCGGAAAGAAGCTCTTTCACCAGCACGGCGCCATCGGGAAAAGTACCGGTTTCCAGATAGGATTCGATCACGCCGGGCTGGGTGTAGACAACGTGCATCCCATCGGCGGCCTCTTCACCCAGCACGGTCCAGCCGCCCAGCACCGGCCAGCTGGCGCGGAAATTGACGTCGGGCAGTTGGATATCGCCAGTTGAGGAAACCGCTCCGTGCGTGTTGGTGGCGAAGTCCTGGGCGGTTGCTGCTCCGCTGGCAAAGAGCACCAATGCAACAGTTTTCGAAAGGGTCTTCATTCTAATTACCTTCCTGGACGGCACGCAGCACCGGATAGAATTGGGTAAAGACGAAATCCGTATCGGCGCTGGCTTCGTGGCAGGCATTGCACGATTCGGTCGGAAAGGCCTCGGCGGTTTCGGCATAGGGTGGGGCGTGGTGGCCAAAGCTGTAATAAACCCAACCACCTGGTTCATCGGCAAAGCGATCAGTGTCTTTTACCGTCAGTTCCAACCCAGCAAATTCCCCCTGAAAGTAACCCTGGCCCGAAACCTCGCCGCAGGATCCGTTGGTTTCGTCGCAATCATCACCCTGCCGGATCAAAACCAGCTCTTTCGCGATCTGCGTGCCGTTGGCCCACTCGCCGGTGTTTTTGAAATGTGCGTAGGCCGAAGGTTCTACGTAGACGTTGTGAAACTCGGGGAACGGCGCCTCACCACCATTCAGGGCGTTGGGTGTCAGGGGTGTTCCGATAAAGACCCATTCGCGGTATCCAGTCGGGGCCATGACCGCGCCATCATCGGTATAACCGGGCGATGTTATTGTCATTTCCTGCGCGTTGGTCAGGGTCACCGCAAGGCTCATTGCCCCTACCAGACCAAGGGTTGCTGATTTCCATCCGATCATATCGACGCCTCCGGGTTATTGCCAATTTGCTGGATCAAACCTAGGCAGCAAAGCGTGACACAGGGGTTATGAATTCCATTCCCCCACGCAGGCGGGCGGTGATATACGCCTAGCCAAGCCTCACCTTGCCCAGGAACCGCATATCGTGAACCGAACCCGTATCCAGTATTTCCTGCATCTCGCGCAGAGCCTCAATTTCTCGGAAACCGCCCGCGCGTTTCGCATCTCGCAACCGGCGCTGAGCAAGGCGATCAAACGTCTCGAAGAGGATTTGCACGGCCCGCTCTTGCGTCGCGAGGGGCGGTTGACCCATCTGACCCCGTTGGGCCGCGCAATGGTCGAGCGCCTTTCGGAAGTGGAAGAGGCGACCCGTCAGGCTGAAGAAACTGCGCAACGGCTGACCCTGGGCGGCCGGCAACAAGTCAACATCGCAGTCATGTGCACGGTCAGCCCGCGCCGGATGATGCCTTTCATGGCCGATCTGCGCCGCGCCCATCCCAATATCGAACTGGCGCTTGACGACACGCCGACTGACATGATCCTCGAAGCACTGTTGTCCGGCCATTGCGATCTGGCTGTCATGGCTGCCCCGTTCGACGACACGCTGCGTCTGAAGCAGGTCGAACTTTACCGCGAATCGATGGTGGTTCTTTCCCATCCCGAGCATCGGTTTGCACAGCGCGACAGTGTTGCCTTGCCCGAACTTGAGCGCGAGCCTTATATCGACCGGCTGGCCTGCGAATTTCGCGATACTTTTCTTCAGGTTCTGCGCAATGACAATGTCATGCTGGATGTGGCGATGCGATCCAAACGCGAAGACTGGGTTTATGACGGCGTTGCCGCCAATATCGGTGTGTCCATCGTGCCGCGCGACGGGGTCGACACGTCGCGCCACGGCTGGTCCGAACTGGCACCGGATCCTTATTGGCGCACCGTTTCGATGGCGGTGGCGACGGGTCGAGAGGATAACGATGCGGTGCGTACAGTGCTAGCCGCCGCGCGGAACCATGACTGGGCTGTGACCGAAGGGTAGATATAGCGCCCGCCCTGACCTGGTGACACCACTTTTCAGACAGGATACGCCTATGACATGCGCTATGCGGCGCGCGGTGTCATTGTAAGGTTGAACTTAGGCGAAGTTCAGTCAAAGCGTGTATTTTTTCTTTTAATACATAAAGTTGTGCAACTTTTGACGAGTAGCACTTACCATAACTTACACAAACTCGGCTCCAACGCCCAAGCTGCAGCTTGTTCTTGATGACGCTGCATCGCCGGGCAAGTTCCGGTTCAGCCCGTCGACGACCGTTGGTACAGCTGACTATCTGGCGCTGGGCTTCAACTTTGCCGGTGCCGGCATCATGCAGAGCGATATCACGCTGGTCAGTGCGACCCGCGCAGACGATACCGCGATCACGCCAAGCTTGCAGTTGTTTGGAAACAACACGGGCAACCAGGGCTCCTGCGGGGGGCTGTAATTTCAACGGCGGTGGCAGCGCATCGCTTTTTGATTACATCATCCGCATCGGCGCGAATGGCGGCAATGCGAATAACTTCTTGAAAACCGTTGTGTTTGACATCATGGTGCCGGGCTCATTGGCAGCCAACCCGGTCTCGCAACTGGCCGCACGCGCGCAGTCCACGACAAATCCTGGCGACAGCATCAAGGCTGACCTGACGCCGGACAATCCGCCGAACCCGGGCACGATGCCGCTTCCGGCAGGTTTGCCGCTTCTGGCATCGGGGTTCCTGCGCCGCCGCCGCAAGGCCTGACCGCAGGTTCAAGAACCTTCACCAAAGAACAAGTAAAACGCCCTCCGGGCTTTTTTTGTGCGCGGCATCACGCCGTGCAGTTTTGTGGATCACCGAACAGGGGCGATGCTTTTGTCGTGCCACATCGAAAAAACCGCACCGCTGATTTCGCGCAGCAGCTTGGCCTCCATGGCGTCGGCAAAGTCGTCGAAATCATCGGCAGTGATCACAAAGGCGTTCTGACCACCGATCACATAGGCTTCGAAGTATCGGGTTAGCGAGGCGGCGTCTTCTTCTATGGCAAGGCCATTGATCACGATACCCTCAGACAGCAACTTGGCACGTGTTTCGCGCAGACGCTTTTCATCGTCTGTACGGCCATTTCCAGCGATATCAATAACTTGTCGGTGGGCATAGCCGGGTGCTGCTTCGAGCATGCGGGCGGCGAATTCAAGGCCGGAATGGATCATGGTGCCGCCACCGGGCAGGCGACGTGGCATCGCATCGACCCTGTCGGCATAGGTGGCCACGTCTCGCATGTCATGTAATTCAACCCAATCCATGCCAAGCGCCTGACGGGTTCTGCTAGACCATTGCACGATTGCGATTGCCACGCCGCCAGGGGCCCGGTCGATCGCTGCGGCCACCAGATCGGAACGCAATGCGTCGGCAGTGCCACTGCGCTGCAAGTCAAACTCGACATCGTTGACACTGGCCGAGACATCAAAAGCCAGCACCAGATGCAGCTCCATCCGGTTCTGGCCCGGCACGGGGGTGCCCAGCGTGAATGCAGATAACAAAGCTGCGGCCAAAACCAGCCGGGAACGGACCCTCACAGGGTATCACTTTCACGCGGATGATCGGGTGATCGCATGGCCAGACCCTCGCTTCCCGAGGCGCGAATCCAGTTTCGCACCAGCGAAGTTGAGGCGTATCAGGCGTCGCGGTCAACCCATGTCAGTAGTGTATCGATCTAATGTGCCATCAGAACCGGTAGGGTGGCCTGCTCAAGCATATTGCGGGTGGCACCGCCAAAGATGGCTTCGCGGAACCGGGAATGGCCATAAGCGCCCATCACCAGCATCTCGGCATCCATATCCGTGGCATGGCGCATCAGCACGTCCGACACGCGCGGCAATGTCTTGGACAGGACGTCGATTTCAGCACTTACACCGTGGCGCGCCAGATATTGCGAGAGCATCCCGCCCGGGTCAGACCGGTTGGGTCCGTGTGTTGGCGGGTCGATCACCACGACATGCACCGCATCTGCCTGTTTCAGAAGGGGCAGGGCAGCGCGCACGGCGCTCAGCGCTTCGATGCTTTCGTTCCAGCCCACCATGACGCGTTGAGGGTTGGGAGCGGGGTTGCCCCCCTCTGGCAGGATGACCGCCGGGGTATGGCCTTCAAAAAGCGCGGCTTCGGTAATTGGTTCCAACTCCGCCCCGCGGTTTTCGCCATAAGGTTTGGGCAGGATTACAAGATCAGAAAACCGCGCCCGTGCGGCGACGTGTCGTCCCAGATCGGCCAACTGTGCCACGCCGGTTTCAGAGCCCCAGCGCAGCCCTGAGTTTTTCAGGATTGCACCAGCTTTGGCCTCGATCCCCTCGGCCTCTTCATTGGCGCGGGTGATGGTTTCCTGCAGTACGATCGCACTGGCCCCGGCATAATAATATCCGGTCTGTGTGCGATCGACCCCCAGGCAAAGCACATCCAGATGCGCATCATAGGCCTGCGCCGCTGTCATCGCGTGGGTCAGAGTGTCCTCGACCAATTCTTCATCCGTCAGTACGGTAAAAAGACAATTATAGGTCATCTCGCAGTCCTTCATGGTTCGGTCGGTTTCAAAGTGACTTTAGCCGGGGCCCGGCACTTGTCGCCTTGATACGTGTCAAGTTTAACGAAGGTGCGTGAAGAGGGTTTTTTGCTGATCAAAGATCAAAACCGCAGTTGCGACATGTTGTGATCCGCACCGGGTAGTTTTGAAAAAATATGCGAAAAAGCCGCCAGTGAGTTGATGGCTCTGGCGGCTTCAGCAGATTATTTCCTGTTGCGGTCAGCGCAGTTTTACAGGCTTTTTGCCCGGTTCGCCAAGATTGCCGTTCGCTTGCTTTTATTCCCGGAATGCCTTGGTGAAGTAATCCGTCAGCGGTTTGGTCAGATAGGCCAGCGGGGTGCGATCTTCGGTGCGGATAAATGCTTCGACCGGCATGCCGGGGATCAGTACTGCGTTATCCGGCAGTCGTTGTTGCTCACCTTCGCTTAGCGCAATTTCGGCGCGGTAAAACGACACTTGCGAGCGTTCATCCTCGAAGGCATCGGCTGAAATCTGGACAACCTTGCCGTTCAGCTCGGGCGTGGTGCGCTGATCCAAAGCCGAGAAGCGCAGGATCACATCCTGACCGATGGTCAGCTTGTCGATATGGATTGGTTCGACCCGCGCATTGATGATCAATGGACGGTCCTGCGGCACGATGTAAAGCACCGGATCCGCGGGGCGGATGACCGAGCGTAGGGCAAAGACCTGCAAGTCATAGACCACGCCCGATACCGGCGCGGTGATGTCCAGCCGATCCAGTTGTTCGATCAGGGCAAGGCGTTGCTCACGCAGTTCCAATTCGCGATATTGCAGGTCGCGCAACCTAGTGATTGCTTCCTCCCGGCGTGCGGAGCCCAGTTTGAGGATCTCGATGTCGATCTCGGTGATCCGGCCTCCGGCCTGCGCCTTCTGTGCCTCCAAATCGCCCATTGTGCCGCTTAGCCGTGCCTCTTCGCGTTGCAGGCTAAGTACGCGCGCAGCCTGTGCCAACCCTTGGTCGAGGAGTTTCTGCTGGTCGGTCAGTTCTTTCGAGATCAACTCCAGCTGCCTTTCGAGAGAGATCTGCTGGGCTTCGATCCCATCAATTTGGTTGGTAATCTGGCTGCGCCGTTTTTCCAACTGATCAATCTCGTTCGTGGTCGATTCCGCCCGCGCGGTCATCAATCTTTGTTGACCGGCAATCAGATCGGGGGCGTCGACATTCACTTTGGCCGCTTCCAGCAAAAGTGGATCGAAGGTGATTTTGTCATTGCCGTCCCGCTCGGCTTCTAACCGGCCGCGCCGGGCCATCAATTCGTATAGCTGGCTTTCGTTGATCGCCAGTTGTGACTTGAGCTGTGTGGCATCCAACCGGATCATCACATCACCGGCGGCAACTTCTATCCCTTCATCCACCAGGATTTCCGCCACGACCCCGCCATCGGGATGTTGGACAACCTGTCGGTTCTGATCCACCTCGATCCGGCCATTGGCAATGATCGCCCCGGAAATATTGGTCATCACGGCCCAGGTGCCAAATCCGCCAACCAGCAGCAGCAGACCCAGCAGGCCGACCGTCATCGGAGCACGCGCCGACCAGGCTTTTTTTTCATTGGTCATTGCACACCTCCGGCGCCGACGGATTTGGTGATTTCCGAATGGTTCTTGACCACATCTTTCAACACTTTTTCCTTTGGTCCGTAGGCGCGCAATGCGCCCATCTCCAGCATCAAGAGCATGTCGCATTCCTTGATTGCCGCCGGGCGGTGCGCCATGATCAGGATTGCCTTGCCCTCAGCCTTCATTCCGCGAATGGCGGTGTTCACCGCTTCGCTGCCCTCGTTGTCGAGGTTCGAGTTGGGCTCGTCCAGCACCAGCAGAACCGGGTCGCCATACATTGCCCGCGCAAGGCCAATCCGCTGCATCTGCCCGCCCGAAAGCTTGCCCCCGGCGGAGGTGACGCGTGTGTCATACCCGTCTGGCAGCTTCAGGATCATCTCATGTGCATCGGCTTTCTTGGCGGCGATAACCACCTGATCCGCATCCGGCGATTGAGAAAGCTTGGCGATATTTTCGGCGATGGTGCCATCAAATAGCTGCACCCGCTGTGGCAGGTATCCGATATGTTGACCCAGCACTTCAGGCTCATATTGCTCCAGCGCTGCGCCATCCAGCCTGATCTTGCCGCCCGCCGCGCGCCAGGTGCCGGTCAGTGCCCGTGCCAACGTGGATTTCCCTGCACCCGAAGCCCCGATCACCCCAACCGCCTGTCCGGGCTGAACCGTGAAAGTCACCCCTTTTAGCGCTGCCTGACGTTCACCCGGAGGGACAACAGACACTTGCTGCACTTCCAGCAAAGCGCGTGGTTTCGGCAATGGGGTGCGCGGGCTTTCGGGGGGAACCTGACCCAGCAGCCCTGCAAGGCTTTCCCAGCCCTTTGTGGCGCGTTGCACCAATGCCCACTGGCCAATGGATTGTTCGATCGGTGCCAATGCGCGGCCCAGCAGGATAGACCCGGCGATCATTGCGCCCGGCGTCAACTCCCCCTGTAAAACCAGATAGGCGCCGAGGCCCAGCATCGCCGATTGCAGAAACAGCCGGAATGTCTTGGTCGATGTGGTGAAAGTGCCGCCCAAATCCGCCGAATGTATCTGTTCTCGCAGGGCTTTCTCGCGCGCGACCTGCCAGCGGTCAAAGGCGGCGCGGCGCATGCCCATCGCTTGCACCATTTCTGCCTCGGACCTGATCTGCCCCGAAATCGCTTCGGCCTCGACAGCGGCGGCGTTTGCCTTGGCTACGGGGCGCCGCGTCACTAATTGGTTGACCAGTGTGACGACGATCAGAATGCCGCCACCGGCCAGCGCCAGCGTGCCCAGCATTGGGTGGAAAATCCAGATGCCGGCCAGAAAGAAGGGAGTCCAGGGGATGTCGAACATCGCCGTCAGTACGGGCGAGCTCATCAGTCGTTGAATCGCCTCAAGATCGCGCAAACCGGTAGCCGAACTGGCATCTGGCGCCACAGCGGATTTGCGAATCACAGCGTCGAAAACCCGCCGGTCCAGCCGCGCCTGAAACCGCGCGCCGACCCGTCCCATGATTCGTCCGCGCGCATAGTCCAGCAAGCCCATCATTCCGTAAAGAAAGACCACGAGAACTGATAAGGCGATCAAAGTTTCGATAGATCGACTGCCCAAAACCCGATCATAGACCTGCAGCATGTAAAGCGGCCCGGTGAGCATCAGAAGGTTGGCAAAAAAGCCGAAAATGGCCACAAACCAGTATAGTCCCCGGCTTTCTCGGCGGGCTGCACGCAACTCGTCCTTGCCAGCGTCAAGTATTCTCTTGTCCATTTGCGTATTTCCGCTCGATTCCCCGCCAGATGGTGTTTCCCTTCCGGCGTCGCCTGCTTTACAGGAATTGTAACCAATCTGCCACATCGAGGTGCGGATTTCCGTACCTAGTCTGGGCAATAACCTGTGATAGGCTAAATAACGCCTGTAAACATTAGGACGGAAACGATTTGTACTTCTTAAACAAGATTCTCCACCGCGTCCTGCGCCCAGCGGTTGCGTTAACGGGTTTGAGCGTGCTGGTGGCCTGTGGCCAACCTGATGAAGCGGTCACACGTAGCTCACCCCCTGATCCTTACGAAAAGTTCAATCGCAAGGTCCATAAATTCAATCGCGGTCTGGACCGTGTTTTCATCCGTCCGGTCGGCAAGGGCTATAGCTCGGCCATTCCTGATGACATTGAAACAGCAATTGGCCGGTTTGCCTTTAACCTGTCCATACCCAGTGCCGTGGTAAATAATATCCTTCAGGGAAATATGCGCGGTGCGTTCAATGATACCGCGCGCTTTGCTGTGAATACCACCGTGGGCCTTGGCGGGTTTTTCGACCCAGCCAGCGAAATGAGCATGGCCACGGCCACCGATGCCGATTTTGGCCAGACGCTTTATGTCTGGGGCGTGCCCAGCGGTAATTATGGTGAGGTGCCTGTGCTGGGCCCCGGTACCGACCGGCACATGGCGGGCAAGGTGGTTGATCTTTTTTCCAACCCGTTGACTTACATTCTGCCTGAGCCCGAAAGATACTATGGCACCGGCGCTTCGATTGCCGCACGCTTAAGTGACCGGGCGCGCTATTCCGACACGATTGATTCGGTGTTATATGAAAGCGAAGACAGCTACGCTGCCACGCGGTCGCTGTACCTGCAGAACCGTCGTTTCAGGCTCGACAGAGGCAGAAGCGATACATATCAGGACCCCTATGACGAGCTTTACGGCGTACCGAGTGAGGATCCCAGCAATGTCGCAAGTGAAGAATGAACTGAATCGCCGCTATTTTATTGCAACTGGACTGTCAGCTGCCGCTATGTTCGGGCTGCCGGGGCAGGCAGTGGCACTGACGGATGCGAGCGCGCGTGCGTTGGTTGACCGAGTGGTGGGTGACATCAACAAAGTCATCGCCTCGGGCAAGTCGCAATCGGCCATGATCGCGGATTTCGAACGCATCTTTGGACGCTATGCCGATGTAAACGTCATTGCACGATCGGCGCTCGGGGCGGATTCTCGCCGAGCAAGTAATGGCCAGCTGCGCGCTTTTACGGACGCATTCAAGGGCTATGTGGCGCGTAAGTACGGTAAACGCTTCCGCGAATTTATCGGTGGCAAGATCGAAGTGAACAGCGTGCGTAAGGTAAAATCCTGGCACGAAGTGCTGTCGACCGTGCAATTACGGGGGTCATCCCCTTTCGATGTCCGATTTCTGGTTTCGGATCGATCGGGCAGGGATTTGTTCTTTGATATGATCATCGAAGGTGTCAGCCTGAGGATCAGCGAACGCACCGAAATCGGTGCCATGCTGGATCGTCGCAATGGCAATATCGATGCGCTGATCGCCGATCTGAAGAACGCGGGCTGACGGACGGCTCCCAATTGAAATCACGCGTCTACTTATTGGATCGCCTGCTTCACGGAGCAGGTGGTCATAGCTAGAAGTGTCCTCATTCCTCCAGATCGCCGTGGATGGCGAATTGTTCCAATCCAGCGTCTTGCGCTTCGATCACACGGAAGCTTTCCTTGACCCCGGCACCGGTAAGTTCCCGCATCACGGTTAGCAGCGTGTTGGGGGCGTGATCTTCGCAAAGCTCGGCCATGTGATTCAGTTCTTCCGTGGCGACGGGCAGGGCGGTGGCCACGTCGGGCGCGCCGTAGATTTGGACGAAATGCTCGGCCAATGCATGCGCCAGCGCGTCGAACTCGGATCGTTCCACTTGGGTGACAGCGACGAAGGTCACGCGGCCGAACGTCTCGCAGCCCAGCCAGCCATTTGAAAACGCCTGACGGGGTTTGCCGGTAAGGTCTGCTTCGGACCAGTTGGAAAACTCGAACCCGCCCGAGACGCACCATTCGCCGGTGCGCGCCGGAGACGCGTAGACATGTTGGTCGCTTTCATCGAAATGAATGGCGCGTGCCAGTTTCATGAGGCGGTCTCCAGAATGGTTGAAAGCGGAATCAGATGGGTGGTTTCGCCGTCGCGGATCAGCATGCCGAAGCGCTCGTCGACGCCCAGCCAGGTGCCCGAGAGGCCGTTTTGTGCCACTTCTTCGCCGATGCCATGGGCCAGCCCGCGCCATTCGGCATGCAAGGGCGCCACCCCGTCCGTGTCCCAGCGGGTGATCCACACAAGCGTGTGACGGGCCCAGCTTTCCAGCAGGGCGGTCGGATCAACATCAGCGCAGCCCTCGTCATAAAGCGCTGTCTGATCCGGCGTGTCGCCGGGACGCTCGGCGATTTGCATCAGCGGCAGATCAAGGCCCACGACCAGCCAGTCGGGTTCCTGCGCGGGGTCGGTGCCGCCCGCGCCCACGTGCATCTCGCCGCAGGAGGCGCCGTTGATGCGAATGCCGCCAGCCCATTCCAGATGTACCGCAACCTCGGGCGGGGCCAGTGCGCCAAGCGCGTTCTGGAAACCGATGCCGCAAGTGGGCAGCATTGCCATCGCGTCCTCCAGCGGCACTTCGGGGGACATGACAATCGCCGCCATCAGCCGGTTTGCAGTGACATTGTGCACGATCAGCCCGGCGTCACAGCCGAGTGCTGCCATCGCGCAGGCTTTTTCGAACGGGTCGATATTGCCGCTGACCGCCTGTCCGGACATGAGGGGTGGGAAGGTCGGTTCTGTCATGCGACTCCCTTGGCGATGAGCGCACGGGCGACCTCGCGGAACGCCTGCGCCTGCGGGCTGTCGGGCTGGCTGACCACGATCGGCGCACCCCCGTCCGAGGCAAGGCGGATATCAAGGTGCAGCGGGATTTCGGCAAGGAGCGGCACGTTAAGCTTCTGTGCCTCTGCCGCGACACCGCCATGGCCAAAGACGTGCTCCTCGTGCCCGCAATTCGAGCAGATATGCGTGGACATGTTTTCGATCATGCCGAGGACCGGCACGTGCAGTTGGTTGAACATGTCGATGCCCTTGCGAGCGTCGAGCAGGGCCACGTCTTGCGGGGTGGAGACCACGATCGCACCGGTCACGTCGGCCTTTTGTGCAAGGGTCATCTGCACGTCACCAGTGCCCGGCGGCAGATCGACCATCAGGCAATCAAGCGCGCCCCACTGCACCTGCATCAGCATCTGCTGCAGCGCGCCCATCAGCATCGGACCGCGCCAGACAACCGCCTGACCTTCATTGGTCATCAGACCGATGGACATCATCGTGACACCGTGGTTGCGCATTGGCAGAATGGTCTTGCCGTCGGGGCTGGCGGGGCGGCCCGATACGCCCAGCATCCGCGGCTGCGACGGGCCATAGACGTCGGCATCCAGCAGGCCGACACGACGCCCTTCGGCGGCAAGTGCGCAGGCGAGGTTGGCCGAAATCGTGGACTTGCCAACGCCGCCCTTGCCGGAGGCAATGGCGATCAGGTTGGCGACACCCGGCACTTTCTGGGGCCCCTGCGGTTCGGCCTTGCGCTGGGGTTTGAGATCGGGTGGCGCCTTGGTGTTGTGGCCGGTCAGGACGGCGCTGACCTCGGTTGCACCGGCGGCCCTGGCGGCGGCCTCGGCCGCGTCGCGGACCTGCGCATAGGCGTCGGCCCGGGCTGGGTCGATTTCCAGCACGAAGCGTACTGTGGCCCCCTCGACATTGAGGCCGCGCATGACGCCTGCGCTGACGATATCGCCACCACTGACGGGGTCTTTGACGGCTTTCAGCGCCTCAAGGACACTTTCACGGGTCAGGTTCAATTCAATTCTGCCCTTTGATCGTGCCGGTCACGACATGTTCGACATCGAGCCCGTCAATGGTAAGGACCATCTTGGCCTGAAATTCCTTACCGGCGGTGTCACCGGCATTGCGCAACCCTTCCTCAATCGCCTGCTGAGATGTTACGCCGACCTGTTTGAGGAATTTGCGCATGGACATGTTGAAATCGTCGCTCATGGAGGTCTTCCTTTTGATGGTTTGGCAAGATTATTGACGGAAGCGGGCAGGATTTCCTACCCTTTGGGAATGCGATTTTTAGTTTCCCTTGTCGTGATGCTGACGTTGCTGCCCGTACTGGCGTCGGCCGGAGAGCGTGATTTCCGGCTGAGCGCGCCGGGGGCGCTGGTCGAGAGCGGGTTGTTGAAATACCTGTTGCCGCGGTTCTCGCTGAAGACGCAAATCAGGGTCGAAGTCGTCGGTGGCGACGGCGAGGTCATGCTGAGTCCCGAGGGCGACGGTGTGCCCGTGTTCAGCAGCGCCGGGGCGACATGGCGGATGCGGTTGCAGGGCGATCATGCGGGCGCGGCGCGGTTTGCCGAGTGGCTGACCTCGGAAGTGGGCCAGCGGACCCTGACCAGCTTTGAGGTGGATGGAGCGCAGTCTTTCACCCTGCCTGCCGAGGAGGCCGAGGTCGAGGTTGCGGCGAGTTACGAGGGCAATGCCGCCGAGGGGTTGAAACTGTCGAGCGTACATTGTGGTCGTTGCCATGTGGTGAGCGAGGCCAATCGGATGAACGCCATCGGCTCGACGCCGTCCTTTTTCGTGCTGCGGACGATGCGAGACTGGGACCGGCGGTTTCAGTCGTTTTTTGCTCTTAACCCGCACCCAAGTTTCACTCAAGTGGCCGATGTGACGGCGCCGTTTCCCATCGACCGGCCCTCGCCCATCGCGCCGGTAGAAATCACGCTGGACGATCTGGACGCGATCCTGGCCTATGTGAACCAGCTTGAGCCTGCCGATCTGGGGGCACCGATCCAGCATCAGTGATCCCGGCGTTTGCTGAAATAATCCTCAGTTGTGCGGGGGCGCGGGCGCGCCTCGCCCTCGAACGGGTTGTTTTCCGAATGGAACTGGGCGTTGACGCGGCAATTGTCGCACATCTGGATCATGCGGGCGGCGTCCGAGGTGGCGAACATCGAATGTTTGCCAGCCAGTTTCTCGACAACTTTCTCAACCGTCGATTTGACGCCGAACAATGCGCCACATTCGATGCAGGCAAAGGGTTCTTCCTCGTTGAGAACCTCCTGGGTCAGTGCGGCGTCGGTCAAGTTCAGACGCGGCTCATAGGTGATCGCGTCTTCGGGGCAGATGTTGGCGCAAAGGCCGCATTGCAGGCACGCATCCTCCTGAAACCTCAGTTGCGGCATGTCCGGATTGTCGTTCAGCGCACCCGAGGGGCAGAGCGACACGCAGGAAAGGCAGAGGGTGCAGGCATCGGTATCGACAAGGACGGCGCCATAGGGCGCGCCGCCGGGCAGGGGGATGGTTTCCGTGTCCGGGTGCAGTGCCTTGGCTGCCAGCCGTGCAACCTGCCGCCGGCTGCCCATGGGCAGGACCGGCGCGGCGCAGGGCTGGGTGCGAGCCGGGAAGTCGTAGAGTGACTCACTCAGCTCTTCCGGGTCTGTGAGTGCGTAGACGGTCACCGCATCCTCGCCCGCTATGGACTGCGCGAGCGGTACCTCGTGGTGGCCGGCGTCGCGTTCAGTGGTGGGTGACACAAGGATCAGCACATCGGCGAAACCTGCCCCCAATGCCGCCAGTATCTCGGCATGGCCAAAGCCTGCGAGCGCGGTGACTTCGAGCGGGATCACGTTGGCGGGCAAACCACGGCCGAAGCGGGCGGCAAGGCGGATCATCTCGGCGCCGTGATCCGCGTCATGCACCAGCAGGCGGGGGGCGATGCCACCGGCTTTGCGATAGGTGGATGCCAGCGTTTCGATTCGGCGGAACATCAGGTCGGGCGCGGGCGCGTCATAGGTGATAGCGCCCGACGGACAAAGCGCGGCGCAAGCGCCACATCCGGCACAGACCATCGGGTCGATGCTGACGTGATCGCCATTCGGGGTAATGGCGCCCGTGGGGCAGACATTCAGGCATTTGCTGCAGCCCGGCTGTTCCGCACGGGAATGGGCGCAAACCAATGGCTCCAACGCGACATATAGCGGCTTTTCGAACGTACCGATCAGCTGGCTTGCGATCAGGATGGCATCGGCCACGGCGGGCAGGCTGCCGGGATCGGCGCGCAGATACCCTTCGCGCTTGTCGGGGGCGGGAAAGAGCGGGCTGCCGCCGGTCAGATCAAGGATCAGGTCACAGTTGGTCTGGCCGCCATCGCGCGGGTCAGTCCACGTCAGCGCGCCACGCCCCGACGGGTCGACCTGTTGCAGCGCGTCAAGGCGCAGGGTGAACCCGCCAAGCGCGCCAGAGGCCTGTGCGACGCGCCCCCGGATCGTGTCGAACGCGCGGGTGTCTGGCGGATCGGCCGCGTCGGTGTGCAACACCGTCACGCTGAGCAGATTACGAAGTTTTTCCGCCGCCGGTAGGACCACGTCGCTGGCTCCGATGATCAGGCACAGCCCCTCAGAAATCACATCAACGGTTTTCTCGCCGGGGTCGGGCAGGGTTGCCTCGGCCACCAGCGCGGCCATTTTGGGCAGTTTAGACGCCTCGTCCGCGGACCATCCGGCGCGGTCGCGCAGGTCGATCAGGGGTGGTTCAGGCACCTCCAATTCGTCCGCGAGCTCTTGAAAAATCCGCGCCTCCTGTCGGCAACAAATGATCGCTTCGCCGGTGGCGATGGCGGCCCCGGCGGCGTCGATCTGGTGAGTGCAAAGCCCGGAATGCAGTTTTGAGCAGGGCAGGCCGGTTGCCTGTTCCAATGCCGTTCTGTCCACCTGCTGACTGCCGGAACAGTCACATATAATCAATTGCTTAGTCATGCTTTTCTTATTGTTTTTTAGACCGTTTGAGCCTAGCTGCTTCCCTGTTTGCAGAGCAACAGTAGGCATGATTCTGCGCTCTCGTAAACATGAATTAGCGCATGCTACGGGCCTGTCGACTGTCAAAAACAAACCTGATTGATTCTCTTTGGTATCTCACCGGACGGGCATTGCGGATCGCCCTGAAATTGAGAAGGGCGGTCAAACTGTCCAAAGCTCTGCAGAGACTGGTAACTGACTGCCCAAAATGTCCGTGCGTGCGACGGGATATCGAAATCGCTTTGAGCATCGGGAAAACTGATTCACTCTGAGGGGGACGCAAAGGGGATATTCGTCACCGTGATTCATAATCCAGATTGCTATGCGACATTGCCATTGGGCGTGGTGATCCGACGGACACCGGGTGCGACGCGTTGGGTCAAATGGGCGTGGAAGGCGGTTGGGGTGGTGCCAGGGGCAGGGGATGCCGACTGGCGGGTGATGCGCGAAGAGGGTGGCGCGACCGAATTTCACGCCGCGACCTGTTTGCTGGAATTGCACGGGGCCGAGACCGAAGCCTACCTTCACGGGCTCTCGACCAAGGTGCCTGCGATCTACGTGGTGTTGCGCGACAGCGATGTCGATGCCTGCCCGCTTGAGGTGCTCTTGGTCACCGCATCCCCATACGAGGCGCAGGACTATGCCGATAGCGGCGAAGAGATCGTCGAGAAGGTACCGATGCCCGAGGGGCTGGTGGCCTGGGTCCGCGATTTCGTCGAGACCCACCACCAGGAAGAGGAATTCAAAAAGCGCCGCCGCGACAAGACTAATATCGGCAAGGTCGTGGATGGGGTAGGCGATCCGCGGATCGCCCAGTTGAGCGGCGTCTACCGCTCGCCCGCGATGGCCCGCAAAGGGAGGTTGCATTGAGCGAAGCACGCGATTTCTGGTCGCGCCGCAAGGCGAAGGTGGCTGCCGAGGTCGAGGCCGAGGAGGCCGCCGTCGAGGCGCACGCCATTACAACGGAGCAGGCGGAAAAGAGCGATGAGGAAATTTTGGCCGATCTGGGCCTGCCCGACCCTGACACGATGGGTGAAGGCGACGATTTCAGCGGCTTCATGGCCCGCGCGGTGCCGGATCGCATTCGGCTGCGGGCACTGCGTAAGCTGTGGCTGACCAACCCGGTGCTGGCCAATGTCGACGGGCTGGTGGATTATGGCGAGGATTTCACCGATGCGGCATGCGTGATCGAAAACCTGCAGAGCGCTTATCAGGTGGGCAAGGGCATGACTGCCCATGTCGAGGAAATGGCGCGGCAGGCCGAGCTTGAAGCCGCAGGCGAAGATGTCCCCGAGATGGAAGAGGCCGCGCCGGAAGAGCCGGTCTCCACGGAAGAAGAGCTGTTGGCGGAAGACATGGCAGGCCCGACACCCGAGGATGAATTGGCCACGTATGTGCCGCCTGCCGAGGAAGAGCCTGCGCCAGCACCGCGCCGCAGGATGCAGTTCAGTTTCGAAACCCGAGAGGTGGTAGACGCATGAGTGAGGCCGTAATGAGCGACAGACCCGAGATTGCCGAGGAAGATGGGCTGCGTGCCGATCTTTATGACTATCTGGGTCTTTTGCTGTCGGGCCCTCCGGACCAGGCGCTGCTAGCGCAAACCGCCAGGTTGCACGGCGACGAAAGCGACCTGGGCACGGCGATTGCGGCACTGTCCCGGATCGCCGGCCTTAGCAAACCACGCACGGTCGAGAGCGAATTCAACGCGCTTTTCATAGGGTTGGGCCGGGGCGAGCTGCTGCCCTATGCCAGCTATTACCTGACCGGTTTCCTGAATGAAAAGCCGCTGGCCAGTCTGCGACGCGACATGGCGGCGCGGGGGATGACGCGGGCCGAAAACGTGTACGAGCCCGAGGACAACATCGCCTCGCTCATGGAGATGATGGGCGGAATGATCCGGGGGCGGTTCGGCAAACCGGCCACGCTGGCGGATCAGAAAACGTTCTTTGCCAAGCATATCGGTCCCTGGGCGGGGCATTTCTATTCGGATTTGGAGGCTGCGAAGAACTCGGTTCTCTATGCCTCGGTCGGCGCTGTTGGCCGGGTATTCATGGAAATCGAGACAGAAGGTTTCCGGATGAGCGCGGGGTAGCCCCTCGCATCTAACGGCGGGGTAACCTGCCACAATCAAGGGGAGGAGACACTCTCATGACCAAGAAAACCGATGACGGCACCAGCCGCCGCGATTTTCTGAAGCTGGCCGGCACCGCTGCGCCTGCTGCCGTGGCGGTTGCTGCGGTCAGTGGCACCGCTGCACAGGCGGCCGAGCCTGACCTGACATCGGAAAAGATGCAGGACACCGCGCATACGCGCGCATATCTCGATAGCGCCCGGTTCTAGAACCCAACCCGGACGAGATCACCCGACCCTTAGGCGACTGGTAGCGATAGGCCCGACTGCCCGAGGTAACAGCAATACCTAGCAAGCCCGCCGGGCACGCAAGGGAGGAGAGTAACATGCTTAGGAAAAAGACCAACGGGGTAGCGAGACGCCCCCAGCGGACAAGTATCCTGTCTGAGGTCGCCGAGAAATCGGTCGACCGCCGCGCGTTTCTGCGCGGATCCGGTCTGGCCATTGGTGGCCTGGCCGCAATTGGCGCAACAGGGAGCACGGTCACCCGCGCCACGGCACAAAGTGCCGCGAACGAGGCGGTTGAGACGGTTAAATCGGTCTGCACCCACTGTTCGGTTGGCTGCACCGTGGTCGCCGAGGTATCAAACGGTGTCTGGGTGGGCCAGGAGCCTGGCTGGGACAGCCCGTTCAACCTGGGTGCCCACTGTGCCAAGGGCGCATCGGTCCGCGAGCACGCCCATGGCGAACGCCGCCTTAAATATCCGATGAAAAAGGAAGGCGGAGAATGGAAACGCATCAGCTGGGAGCAGGCGATCGACGAGATCGGTGACGGCATGATGAATATCCGCGACGAAAGCGGCCCGGACTCGGTGTATTGGTTGGGATCGGCCAAGCACAACAACGAACAGGCCTACCTGTTCCGCAAGTTCGCCGCCTACTGGGGCACGAACAACGTGGATCACCAGGCGCGGATTTGTCACTCGACCACTGTTGCGGGTGTAGCGAACACATGGGGCTATGGCGCCATGACCAACAGCTATAATGACATCCACAATTCAAAGGCCATCTTCATCATTGGTGGCAACCCGGCCGAGGCGCATCCCGTCTCGCTGTTGCATTTGCTGAAGGCGAAGGAACAGAACAATGCGCCGGTAATCGTTTGTGACCCGCGCTTTACCCGCACGGCGGCCCATGCGGATGAATATGTCCGCTTCCGTCCAGGCACCGACGTGGCGCTGATCTGGGGTATTCTGTGGCACATCTTTGAGAACGGCTGGGAAGACAAGGAATTCATCCGCACCCGTGTCTGGGGGATGGATCAGATCAAGGAAGAAGTGGCCAAATGGACCCCGGAAGAGGTCGAACGGGTTACCGGCACGCCCGGCAGCCAGTTGCGTCGCGTGGCGCTGACCATGGCCAATAACCGTCCTGGCACCGTGATCTGGTGCATGGGTGGCACTCAGCACACCAACGGTAACAACAACACGCGTGCTTATTGCGTGTTGCAGTTGGCGCTTGGCAACATGGGCACTAGCGGGGGTGGGACCAACATCTTCCGTGGCCATGATAATGTGCAAGGTGCGACCGATCTGGGTGTTCTGAGCCATACATTGCCGGGCTATTATGGCCTGAGCGGCGGTGCCTGGGCCCATTGGGCCCGTGTCTGGGAAGAAGACCCGGACTGGCTGGCTGGTCAATTCGACAGTATCAAGGATTCCGAAGGTAAAGATAAATCGCTTCAGAACCTGAAGGGTATCCCTGTTAGTCGCTGGATCGACGGTGTGCTGGAAGATACCGAAAACATGGACCAGCCCAACAAGGTACGGGCCATGGTTCTGTGGGGCCACGCGCCTAATAGTCAGACGCGCGGTAAGGAAATGAAGACGGCGATGGAAAAGCTGGACATGCTGGTCGTGGTCGACCCGTACCCCACTGTTTCCGCCGTATTGCATGACCGTACCGATGGGGTTTATCTACTGCCGGCCTGCACGCAGTTCGAGACCCGCGGGTCCGTGACCGCATCGAACCGCAGTTTCCAGTGGCGCGACCGCGTCGTGGAGCCGTTGTTTGAATCGCTGCCGGACGAGGTCATCATGGCCAAATTCGCCAACAAGTTCGGCTGGGCCGACCGTTTCTTCCGAAATATCGAGATGGAAGATGACGAGACACCCAATGTCGAAAGTGTCACACGCGAATTCAACCGGGGTCTGTGGACCATCGGCTATACCGGTCAGTCACCTGAACGCCTGAAACTGCACATGGCCAATCAGCATACGTTCGACAGAACCACGCTGCAGGCGGTGGGCGGTCCGGCGGATGGCGACTATTACGGTTTGCCATGGCCTTGCTGGGGAACGGCCGAGATGGGTCATCCCGGTACGCCAAACCTCTATGACATGTCCAAGCCTGTGGGCGAAGGTGGTCTGACCTTCCGTGCGCGTTTCGGCGTCGAGAGGGATGGCGACAATCTGCTGGCCGAAGGGGTCTATAGCGCTGGGTCGGAGATTCAGGACGGTTACCCTGAATTCACCATGCAGATGCTGATGGATCTTGGCTGGGACGGTGATCTGACCGACGAGGAACGTGCCAGTATCGACGCGGTTGCCGGACCCAAGACTAACTGGAAGACCGACCTTTCGGGCGGTATCCAGCGGGTCGCGATCAGTCATGGCTGTGCACCCTTCGGTAACGCGAAGGCCCGTGCGGTCGTCTGGACGTTCCCCGACCCGGTGCCGATCCACCGCGAGCCGCTTTATACGCCGCGGCGCGATCTGGTGGCGGACTATCCGACCTACGAGGACCGTCAGGCCTATCGCTTGCCGACCATGTATGCTTCGATCCAGAAGCAGGATTTCAGCAAGGATTATCCAATGATCCTGACATCCGGTCGTCTGGTGGAGTACGAGGGCGGCGGCGACGAATCGCGGTCGAACCCTTGGCTGGCCGAGCTTCAGCAGGACATGTTTGTGGAAATCCATCCGCGCGATGCCAACAATCTGGGTATCCGCGATGGCAAACAGGTCTGGGTTGAAGGTGCCGAAGGCGCCAAGGTCAAGGTCATGGCGATGGTCACCGAGCGGGTGGGCGAAGGCGTTGCCTTCATGCCTTTCCACTTCGGTGGTCATTTTGAGGGCGCGGACCTGAGGGATAAATATCCCGACGGGGCGGACCCTTACGTGCTGGGTGAAAGCTCGAATACTGCACAGACCTATGGCTACGACTCGGTCACGCAAATGCAGGAGACCAAGTGTACTCTCTGCAAAATCAGTGCAGCTTAAGGAGGAGAGAGAAAATGGGAGCGAGAGCAAAGTTTCTCTGTGATGCCGAACGCTGCATTGAATGCAACGCCTGTGTCACCGCTTGCAAGAACGAACATGAGGTGCCTTGGGGCATCAACCGCCGCCGGGTTGTCACCATTCAGGATGGCAAGCCCGGGGAACGGTCGATTTCCGTGGCCTGTATGCACTGTTCCGATGCGCCTTGTATGGCGGTCTGCCCTGTAGACTGCTTTTACCAGAACGAGGAAGGGGTGGTTCTGCACTCCAAGGACCTCTGTATCGGTTGTGGATATTGTTTCTACGCGTGCCCGTTCGGCGCGCCGCAATATCCGCAGGCGGGCAATTTTGGATCGCGCGGCAAGATGGACAAATGTACCTTCTGCGCCGGTGGCCCGGAAGAGACCCACTCGACCGCCGAGTTCCAGAAGTACGGACGCAACCGGATCGCGGAAGGCAAGTTGCCGATCTGCGCCGAGATGTGTTCGACCAAGGCCCTGCTGGCGGGAGATGGCGACATCGTATCGGCGATCTACCGCGAACGCGTCGTGGCGCGCGGCTTCGGATCTGGTGCCTGGGGCTGGGGAACGGCCTATGATCAGAAGGGCGGCTGACCTGAGGGTCGGGTATCGGTGGGTGTCACCCACCCCAAGCCTTTGACATTCGGGCGGGCGGCCTGCGGGCCGCCCCCTGATCCTCATATGAAATTCAAACGGGACATGGGATGATGCCACGCCTATTGCTGAGCTTTCTTCTGTCACTGGTGCTGTGCCTGCCGGCCTCTGCGCAGGAAATGTCTGATACCGACCGGGCCGCCACGGGTGGTGCGCAGACGCTCGAGGATATTCTGGCGCGTCAGCGCGGCGAGAAGATCGACGATAGCTTCCGCCGCGAGGCAACGGGCAATGCAGACAGCGCCGCGGGCATCGCGGCACAGCTGGGCACGCTGGGCGGCGCCTCGGACCCGGAACTGTGGCGCGCATTGCGCTACGGGACGGCCGATATCACCGTATCCTCCGGCGGCGATGCTGCGCGGGTTCTGATGCAGGATGGCGGCATGCGCTGGCTGCAGTTCCGCGACGGGCCGCTCTCGGTCAAGGGCGCGGGGCTTTTGGGCGGCACGTTGGTGTTTCTAGTCCTTTTCTACATGATGCGTGGTCGCATCCGGATCGACGGTGAAAAAACTGGCCGCACGGTGACGCGGTTCAAGGCGATCGAGCGCTTTGGGCACTGGCTGATGGCCGGGTCGTTCATCCTCTTGGGGGTGACCGGGCTAGTCTCGCTATTCGGGCGCAAGGTGCTGATCCCGGCCTTCGGGCACGAGGCGTTCTCGACGCTGGCGATCGCGTCGAAATGGATTCACAACAATGTCAGCTGGGCCTTCATGCTGGGGCTGGCGATGGTGTTTGTAATGTGGGTCATGCACAACCTGCCCAGTCGCACCGATCTGAAATGGCTGGCCCAGGGCGGCGGCATCCTTTCGGATGGCAAGCACCCGCCGGCCAAGAAATTCAACGCCGGGCAAAAGCTGATCTTCTGGTCGGTGATCGTGTTCGGGGCGTCGATTTCACTGACCGGGCTGTCACTTCTGTTTCCGTTCGAGATGCCGATGTTTGCCAAGACCTTCGCCATTCTGAACGAAACTGGACTGGCCGGGTTGGCGGGATATGGTGAGTTGCCGACGCAACTGGCTCCGCATGAAGAGATGCAATATGCGCAGCTTTGGCACTCGATCATGGCCTTTGTGCTGATGGCGATCATTCTGGCGCATATCTATATCGGCTCGGTCGGGATGGAAGGTGCCTATGACGCCATGGGCAGTGGCGAGGTCGAGGAGCAATGGGCGCGCGAACACCATTCCCTGTGGTTGGAAGAGGTGCAGAACCGCGAAGGTGCGGCCGCCCCTGCTGATGGCAAGGCCACCCCTGCGGAATAGATGCGCAGTTGGACGCTCAGCCTGTGGATTTTGCTGGCACCGCTGGGCGCGGCGGCGCAGGAGTTCACCACCCTAAAGGGGCATGGCGGGCCGATCATGGACATCTCGGTGAATGCCGGGACCGGTCAGGTGGCCACGGCGAGTTTCGACAACTCGGTAGGGCTTTGGGAGGGCCGTGTGCCCACTTGGCTGGAAGGACACGAGGCTGCCGCCAATGCGGTGGCGTTTCTGGGCCCGTCACGGGCCGTTTCGTCCGGCGATGATTTCGCCCTGATCCTGTGGGATATTGGTTCCGGAAATCAGACCCGGCTTGAGGGCCACAAGGGCAAGGTGCGCCGTCTTTCGGTGTCGCCCGAAGGCACCTGGATCGCCTCGGCCAGCTGGGATGGTAGCGTCGGGCTGTGGCCTGCGACGGGCGGTGCCCCACGATTTTTCAGCGGCCATGATGCGGGGGTCAACGATGTGGTGTTTAGCGCTGATGGCCAGCATCTTTATTCAGCCTCGGCAGATGGGACGATCCGGCAATGGGATCTGACCGGCGGTGCCGCGCGGATCGTGGTCAGCCACGGGTTTGGCGTCAATCGCCTGATCCTGTCGCCGGGCGGCGATTGGCTGGCCTATGGCGCGGTTGATGGCGTGACCCGGGTGATCGACCCGGTAAGCGGCGAAACCATTGCCGATTTCACGTTGGAGCGGCGGCCAATCCTGTCGATGGCCTATCATGCTGAAACGAACCAGCTGGCCGTCGGCGACGGGCATGGGTTCATCATGATGATCGACACGGCACGCTGGAGCATCAGCCGTGATTTCCGCGCCATGCGGCAGGGGCCGGTCTGGGCGCTGGATTTCGGCCCGGACGGATCAGCAATCTACGCTGGGGGTCTGGAGGATGTTGTATTTTCCTGGCCTGTGGCGCTGTTGGATGAATATGACCCGGCGGGGGGCGAGACACGCTCTTTCCTGCGCGACGCAGACGCGATGCCCAATGGCGAGCGACAGTTCATGCGCAAATGCTCGATCTGCCACGCGTTGACGCCGCCGCCTTCGCGCAAGGCCGGGCCGACGCTTTACGGGGTCTTCGGGCGGCGGGCAGGCACGGTGCCGGGATATCGCTATTCGGAAATTCTGAGCGGATCGGATATCATATGGTCCGACGATACGATTGATCAGCTGTTCGATCTGGGTCCGGATCACTATATTCCGGGATCGAAGATGCCGATGCAGCGGATCACGCAGGCCGCTGACCGGCGCGATCTGGTAGAATTCCTGCGCGAGGCCGCAGGTAACGGGGAGAATTGAAATGAAATCTATGCTGGCAGCTTTTGTTGCGGTGGCAGTCATTGCCCTGGGTGCGGATATCGTGCTGGAGGGCATGGGTTACTCGGTAGAGGACGCGAATGCCGGGCCTGCCGTGCGGTTGGATGATGCGGGCGAATGACAGCGCCCGTGGTGCAGGCCGGAGGCCCTCAGGGCAACCCGGATGATTATGGCGAAAGCCTGGGTGTTGCGTCGATCCTGGTGATTGACGACGAACCGGGGATGCGCAATTTCCTGACCAAGATCCTGACGCCGCGCTGCAAGCGGGTCGAGCAGGCGCGCTCGACCGCCGAAGCGGCGGCGATCCTGGACCAGGCGCATTTCGATCTGGTCATTCTGGACAATATCATGCCGGGTCAGACCGGGCTAGATTGGCTGGCCGAGCAGCGTCGGGTGGGCTTTTACGCCGATACGATCCTGATCACCGCCTATGCCGATCTGGATACGGCGATCCAGGCGCTGCGCACCGGGGTTGCGGATTTCGTTCTGAAACCGTTCCGGGCCAACCAGATCCTCAACGCGGCGGCGCGGGCGCTGGATCGCAAATCGCTGAGGCGGGAAAACTACCTGTTGAAACACGAGCTGAGCGAGGCCGGGTTTGCGGCGCGCGGGCGTCTTTTGGGCAATTCGCAACCGATACAGGATGTGCGTGACATGCTGGCCAAGCTGGCGCCGCTGCCGACCTCGGTTCTGTTCACCGGCGCCAGCGGAACCGGTAAGGAGATCGCCGCACGCACGCTGCACGGGTTGTCGGACCGGGCGGAAAAGCCGTTTGTGGCGGTGAACTGCGCCGGTTTCGCCAGTGACCACATTGCCGAGGAACTCTTTGGCGTGGTCGAAGGTGGCGAGCATCGCAAAGACGGGCTGTTCCTGCATGCGGATGGTGGCACGCTGCTGCTTGACGAGGTGGCGCAGCTGCCCGAACAGGTGCAGGCCATGCTGCTGCGGGTGCTTGAGGATCAGCGCATCCGGCCCGCCGGAGCCGAGCGGGAAATTCCGCTGAACCTGCGGTTTCTCTTTGCCACCAATTCCGATCTCGAGCAGGCGGTGGCGGAATGCAGCTTTCGGCGGGACCTCTATCACCGGATCAATGTGGTGGGGATCGAGATGCCGCTGCTGAGTGCGCGGCAGGAGGATATCGTCGAGCTGACGGCGCTGTTCATGAGCGAGTTTTCCCGGACCCTTGGCATGCCCGCGCTGGAACTGAACGAAGAGGTGCTCTTGAAGCTAAGCCGCTATGACTGGCCCGGCAATGTGCGCGAACTGCGCAACCTGATCGAGCGGTCGGTGATCCTGGGGGAGTTTCCCGAAGAGTTTTCCGGCTCGGGCCGGGTCACGGGTGCGCGGGCGCTGGAGACGCTGGAACTGGTCGAGCAGCGCCATATCATGAATGTACTGGATGCCTGCGGCGGCAACCGTGCCGAAGCGGCGCGCCGGCTGGGCGTGTCGCGCAAGACGGTGGACCGCAAATGCGCCGCCTGGGGCGTTTGAAGTTTCCGGCGGATGTTCCCTGACGGAGTTCGCTGACGCTCACGCATTTTGGTTTTTGTTCAGGGCACGAAGCCCTTGGGGTTTCACCCCAAACCCCGTGGCGCATGCCTCAGCGATCGCGTTTTTCCGGTACCGGGTCGTAGCCGCAATTGCCCCACGGGTTACAGCGCCCGATGCGTTTGGCAGCGATCCAGCCACCTTTGAAGCCCCCGTGTTTTTCCAGCGCCTCCAGAGCATAGGCGCTGCAGGTGGGCTGGTAACGGCAGTTGAACCCGACCCAGGGCGACAGGATCAGCCGGTAGGCGCGAATGGGCAGCGCCATGAGATGGGCAAGCGGACTCATGGTTTGGCGTGCAGCCTGTGCAGCGCGTCACGCAGATCCTGCTGCAACAGATCGAAGGGACGGGTGGCGGTGATCTCTGCCCGGCCGATCAGGACGTAATCCCAGCCCGGCTGGCCGTTTTCCGACAGGATCGTCCGTGCTGCTTCGCGCAGGCGGCGTTTGGCGCGGTTACGGGCCACGGCATTGCCGACCTTCTTGGAGCAGGTAAATCCCACCCCGACATGCGCTTCCTCGTCGTGTCGATTGCGGGCCTGCACTACCATTGACTGCGTGGCCTGACGCCGGGCGCGGGCGGCAGCGAGGAAGTCAGAACGGTTTTTCAGCACCTCCAGACAAACGGAAACCGCCGGGGGCGTATTCCCCGGTATGTTTTCGGGGGCCTCCGGCGGTATCATGTCCGTTTTCCTGGGTGCCCGAGCTTTAGGCGCTCAGTTCCTTGCGGCCACGGGCGCGACGTGCATTCAGGATCTTGCGGCCGGCTTTGGTGGCCATGCGCGCGCGGAAACCATGGCGCCGTTTGCGCACGAGGTTCGAGGGTTGAAAGGTGCGTTTCATCGCTCCGTCTCCGATCTGTTCCGGGGGCGCACTTGGAATCGAGGCCCGTCCGGTGGATATCTGAAGCCCGGTCTATAGTAGGCCCGATTTGACAAGTCAAACCCGTGGAGAGGGTTTTGCAACAAAAAACCTGTTCAATACCACACGTGATGTTACAAATTCTTGAAATCAGGGCATTTACGCCGCGGAACCCATCACCTGAGATCAAGGGAACGTGATCCGTCTATGCAACGGGTGCCCTACCGCGCATTTAGGGGTCAAAGTGATCAAACTTGGTGAAGAGATGGAAAACGTGACCCAACCCGAAAAAGCCTCAATCCTGAGACATGCGCCGCTGGCGATTATCCTGATCGTGGCGGTCATCGGATTTTTCACCCTGCGGGACTATCTGACATTCGAAACACTGCGGGAAAATCGCGAGGCACTACTGGCGTTCCGGGATGCCAATTTCCTAGGTATCGTGGTGGTCTTTATCGCGATTTACTTCGTTATCGTGGCGTTTTCGCTGCCCGGGGCGGCGGTGGCATCGGTCACCGGCGGGTTCCTGTTTGGGCTGACCTTCGGGACGATTTTCAACGTGGTCGCCGCCTCGCTCGGGGCCTTTGCGATCTTTCTGGCGGCCCGCTGGGGCCTGGGCAAGACGCTGGCGGCCAGGATGGAGGCGTCGGACGGGGCGCTGAAAAAGTTGAAAACCGGCCTGCAGGAAAATGAGATCAGCGTGCTTTTCCTGCTGCGCTTGGTCCCCGCGGTACCGTTCTTCGTGGCCAATCTGCTGCCGGCACTGGTGGGTGTGAAATTTGTCAATTTCGCCTTCACCACCGTTTTCGGGATCATCCCGGGCGCGATTGTCTTTACGTGGATCGGCGTGGGCCTGGGCGAGGTATTCGACCGTGGCGAAAGCCCTGATCTGTCCCTGTTGTGGGAACCGCAGGTCATCGGGCCGATCCTGGGCCTGAGCGTGCTGGCCGCGTTACCCATCGTCATCAAGGCCGTGCGCGGCCGCAAAGAAGGCATCTGAAATGGCTGAACTGAATGCTGATCTGCTGGTCATCGGGGCTGGCTCGGGCGGGTTGTCGGTTGCGGCAGGCGCGGTGCAAATGGGGGCCTCGGTGATCTTGCTGGAAGGTCACAAGATGGGCGGCGACTGCCTGAACTATGGCTGCGTGCCCTCCAAGGCGCTGATCGCCAGCGGCAAGGCGGCTCATGCGCAGGCCCATGCCAGCGCCTACGGCGTGGCCAACGTGAAGCCAAAAGCCGATTACGCCGCGGCCAAGGATCACGTGGCAGGTGTGATCGCCCAGATTGAGCCCCATGACAGCGTGGAGCGGTTCGAGGAGCTGGGCGTGCAGGTAATCCAGGAATATGGTTCTTTTATCTCGCCCAACGAAGTGCAGGCGGGCGATGATGTGATCACCGCGCGCCGGATCGTCATTTCAACCGGTTCGTCGCCGCTGGTGCCGCCGATACCGGGGCTGGACGCTGTGCCCTATGAAACCAACGAGACCATTTTCGAGCTGCGCGAGAAACCCAAGCACCTGCTGATCATCGGCGGTGGACCGATCGGCATGGAAATGGCGCAGGCGCATCTGCGTCTGGGCAGCAAGGTGACCGTGATCGAAGGTATGAAAGCCCTGAGTCAGGACGATCCCGAGATGGCGGCTATCGTGCTGGAGCGGCTGAGCGAGGAAGGCATCGAGATTTCTGAAGGGGCCATGGCGTCGGAAATTCGCGGCAAGGCGGGCGCGGTCGAGGTCGAGGCCAAGGATGGCCGCATCTTCAAGGGCACACATCTGCTGATGGCGGTGGGCCGCAAGGCAAATATCGACCGTCTTGGGTTGGAGGCGGCCGGGATCGAGACCACGAAGCGCGGCATCAAGGTGGATGCCGGGATGCGCACCACGAACAAGCGGGTCTATGCCATTGGCGATGTGGCGGGCGGGCTGCAATTCACCCATGTGGCAGGATATCATGCCGGGCTTGTCATCCGCTCGGCCTTGTTTGGATTGCCCGCCAAACAACGCACCGATCACATCCCCTGGGCAACCTATACCGAGCCCGAGTTGTCACAAGTCGGATTGACCGAAGAGCAGGCGCGCGAAGAACACCGGGACGCGCTGGAAGTGGTGCGGTTCGAGTATACTCAGAACGACCGCGCCATCGCCGAACGCAAGACCACCGGCCTGATAAAGGTCATGGTGGTCAAGGGCCGACCGGTTGGGGCGTCGATTGCCGGGGCGCAGGCGGGTGAGTTGATTAACCTCTGGGCGTTGGTCATCGCCAACAAACTTAAGATGAAACATGTGGCCAATATGGTGGCCCCCTATCCGACCATCGGCGAGATCAATAAACGTGCAGCGGGGGCCTATTTCTCGCCTCGGTTGTTTGATAATCCTACGGTGAAAAAGATAGTGGGGCTGGTGCAACGATGGCTTCCCTAACGTAACTCTGGACGGTTGATGTGAATTCACTTTCGGGCCGATTTCTGATCCTGACAGCGGTCTTCGTTATGTTGGCCGAGGTGCTGATATTTGTGCCCTCGGTGGCGCGGTATCGCGAGGATTTCCTGATGTCTCGGTTGGAGCGGGCACAGATCGCAGCGCTTGCTCTGCTGGCTGAGACAGAAGTGGATGCTGATGTACAGGAAGAGTTGCTGCAGAACGCGGGTGTCTACAACGTGGTTTTGCGGAGGGATGAGGCTCGTCAGCTGATGCTTTCCGCACCGATCCCCGCACCGATCACAAAGACATATGATTTGCGTAATCCCGGTGCGCTTGAGTTGATCCGAGATGCGCTGGAGTGTTTTTTCAATCCCGAGCCCGAGGTGATACGGGTGATTGGTGAGCCGGTAAATATGGCCGGGTTACTGATCGAAGTGACGATGGAGACAGGCAGTTTGCGTGCTGCGATGATTGATTACGGTGTGCGTATTCTCTGGCTTTCAGCGGTAATCTCGATCATCACGGCGGTGCTCCTATTTTTGGCGGTGCGGGTCTTTCTGGTCAAACCGATCAAGCGGGTTGTGGGCAACATGAAGGATTATGCCGCCTCGCCCGAAGATGCACGGCTGGTGATGCAGCCGTCTGCCGGAGTGACAGAGCTGCGCCAGGCCGAAGAAACGCTGCAGACGTTGCAGACGCAGCTGACCGGTGCTTTGCGCCAGAAAGAGCATCTGGCGCAGTTGGGTGGTGCCGTCGCCAAGGTCAGCCACGATCTGCGCAACATACTGACCAGCGCACAGCTTTTTACTGACCGGATCGAGACGAGCGAAGATCCGATCGTGAAGCGCATGGCACCCAAGTTGGTCAACTCAATCACCCGGGCGGTGCATCTGTGCGAGTCGACCCTGGCCTATGGCAAGGCCGAGGAGCCGACCCCGACGCTGAACCGGTTCGCACTGAACGATATCGTCAACGAGGTGATCGACAATGAACGATTATCGGTCGGCGAGCATGACGTGAGCCTTTCCGATGATGTACCTGCCGCCCTGACCGTGCGCGCCGATGCCGAGCAGCTTTTCCGGGTGATCGGCAATCTGGTGCGCAATGCACGGCAGGCGATCATCGCCTCGGGTCAGCCCGGTGAAATAAACATCTCGGCGAGCGAGGATGAGGAAAGCTGGTTCATCCGCGTGGCCGATACCGGTCCGGGCCTACCGCCTAAGGCGCAGGAGTTTCTGTTCAAACCGTTTCAGGGCGGAGCCAGCAAGGGCGGCACCGGGCTTGGTCTGTCGATCGCATCGGAACTGGTGCGTGGCCACGGCGGTCATTTGACGCTCGAGGCAACCGGACCAGAGGGAACCCTGTTCTGCATCTGTCTGCCCAAAGCGGATTTGCAGTTACGGCAATAAATTCTTGCACTCCCTCTTGCATTGCCGCGCACTTGGGTCTAGATGCTGGCTCTCGACGGACCGATAGCTCAGCTGGATAGAGTACCTGACTACGAATCAGGGGGTCGGGGGTTCGAATCCTCCTCGGTCCGCCACTACACCTTGAAAGTATTGAATAAATTCCACATCTGACGAACTTACCCCACATAAGGCCCCACATAGAAAAAGGGCTAGCCTTAGGCGTGGTGTGAAGTCTGCATAACCAAAACATCGAGTTAGCGTTCTAGAACGGTGATCTGCTCCAGCTCTCATGCCAAGCAGCTTGTGATTCGCTATAATACACCATTCTTTTGTCAGTTCGCCCGCGTTCGCGCTGCGCGGCGTGCTTCCCTTTATCAGGTAGTTCTTTCGATGAATTGCTCAAACGCGGCCTTGAAGTTTATGTTGGTTTGACCGACTTCATTGAAGAAGGGCAAGCCAAGAACCGTATAGTCTCGGCCTTGGAATACCGTTTCAAGTCTGGCCTTTGCTTTCACTTGCCCAAGGAAGCCCTGTTTCCAGTCATCTTGCGGGCGCAAATGGTCGCCCTTGGGTTCGATGAATAGCTGTAAGATCGCGCTAGCCTCTTGGCCCTTCTTCCTTAGAAACAGAACGAAGTCGGGTTCAAAGGCGCGTCCGGTGTCGAAGTCGTACAGCTTCACCGCCTTCTCGTTCCGCAAGAGGTAGAAGTCGTCATACACGTCCCGCAACCGGGCTTCCTGATCGTGCATGTACTTGAAAAATGCTTTTCCTGATCCGTGCCGTAACTGTCATCATAAGCGTGCCAGTCCTTGCCGCTCAGGTCGATCTGGTCCAACCCCGGCACATTGCTTTCTGTCCAGCTTAGCCCGGTCTCGCCTTCGATGCGCAGCTTAAGCACCTTGTTGGTGAAACGGTCCTTGATGGGATAGGGCTTGAAGTCCTTGGTGCCGATATACTCGACACTTTCTCGTTTCACGCCACTTTCGATCTGGTGCAGGACGTATTGCGCGATGTCCAGCCTTTGCCGCGCGGTCAGGTTGTCCAAGTCATCGGGCAAGCCGCGCACACTCACAGTCACGCCGCCCAGATAGGTGTCAGAGGTGACAAACTGTGATGCGCTGGCGAGTTGCGGGAAATAGGTCCGCAAGTTGGCGAAGTGGAAAAAATCGTTGGCGTCCATCGCGAAGCGCAAAATGGCCCTGCCGAAATCAGTCAGTTTGAGGTCGCGGGACACGGGTTCCTTGCTCGACGGTTTCAACGTCAACTGCCCCCCGCCAAACGCAGAAGCCTCTGTCACCCGGCCTGTCATCAGGTTCGGATAGGTGAAGGGGCCTTCGATCTTGTAGGCGTCCAGCCCCGCCACACCGTCGCGCGGGTTTCTCACCCGGTCGTTCACCCACACATGATGCCGCTTAAATAGGTCAGTCTGTTTGAAACTGTCCTTGAGCCGCAGCCGCACCGTCCGGGCGGTGTCGTCCAGCATCCCGGTTTCGCGCAAGGCGTTGCGGATGTCTTGGATGTACTTCGGATTGTGCGAACAGTGGTAGTGCAGCCCTTCCAGCACCCGCAAAGGATGGTCCACCTCGCTGTCATACTTGCGCTTTTCCCGTGCTGCGTCTGGCTGGTCAGGCGCGATGAAGGGGAAATACCGCGCCCCGCGTCCAATCAACTGGGCCTCGGCCATCGTGGTCTTGCCCACCTTGTTGGCCTTGCCGTCGCGGGTGTCATAGAGGCGCACAATGTCGAACAGGTTCAGCACGTCCCAGCCCTCGTTCAACTTATCAACGGCAAAGATCACCCGTATCTCGTTGTCCCGGTCCTCCAAGGCGTTCAGCTCTATCTGTCTGTTTTCCAGATCCTTTGGGTTGTTGACGTTCACCACCTTCTCGGGGGCAAAATCGCCCTGTAGCTCACGGGCGAAATCCGCGCCGCTCATGGCCCTTTCGTCCATGATGAAGGCAAAGGCCCGCGAAAGGGTCTCATCGCCCTCAGAGGCTGCCCTGAGCGCGTCCAGCGCCTCGCCTGTCAGCTCCGCAACCATCGCCGTGAATGCGACCTCATTATCGGCGCTGTCCTTGATCGTCTTGGACTTCATCAGAATCACCGGCTTGCAATGCAGCCCGTGCGCTTCGGCCACCTTGCGGCGATACTGGCTCAGGACCATCGCCTGCATCATCCGTGCCTCGGGCGGCAAATCCGCCTGCCGCAGCTCGATGTCCTTGGAATAGCCGTCTTCCCGAAACTGCCGCAGGGAATAGTCGTAGAGTATCTTGTCGGCATACTTCGCCCGGATCGCCTCGTGGCTCAGATCCACGGTCGCGGTAAACTCCAACAGCATGTTCTCGGGGTGTTGGCGGAATATCTCGGACACCGTACCTTCCCAACTGGCCTTCACCTCTGCCTCGCCCTTGGTCAACGTCTTCTTGGTCTCGGCGTTCAGGTGGTGCGCCTCGTCCGAGATCATCACCACCTTGTAGTCGCGGAAATCCTCGATGGTGACGGCATTCTCTTTCGGGGCCTGCATCCGGGTGTGCAGCGCTTGGATGGTGGTGAAGTGGATGTTGATTACATCGCCCGACACCGCGTCGAAGGTGTCCACCGCGCGGATGTCCACCGGCTCATCATCAATACGCACGGCGGGTGCAAACAGGTGCTTGGCCGATGCGGGGTTGAGGAAGTTTTCCTTGGTCTTCTCGATGATCTGCGCGGAATTCACAAAGAACAGGAAGTTGCGATAGCCGCGCCGGTACAGGTCCAGGATCAGCGTCGCCATCAGCACGGTCTTGCCGCTGCCCGTGGCCATGTGGAACAGCAGGTGCGGTGCCTTGGGCCGTCCCTCGTATTTGTCAATGTAGAACAGCCAGCGTTCCAGCGCCGTGCGCTGATAGTGGCGCAGCGCGATCTGCGGCGCAAGGTTGTTGGTGATGTCGTCGGGCAAGTCGGCCTTAAGGGCCCCATACTTGGCCAGCGCGTCAAACTCGATCGCGAGGCTCTGGGTCATGCGTCCAGCCCATAGAAGGAGCGGGTCGCGGAGGCGTCATCATCCGAGATGTCGAAGCCTTCATCGCCAAGGGAGCCAAGATTGACATAGAGGTGGTTGGCATCGAGACAGTCCATCAACACGCGCTTGGCTTCTTCTAGCGGCAAAACGCTGAGATCGCCCTTTGCTGCAAACAAGTCCTCTGTTTCGAATGCGCTCAGGTCCACGCCATAGCGTAGATAGCCCGTGGCTTGGATGTCGGCGTGGATGGTTTGCAGAGTGGCCATGTCCGGGGCCGCTCCGATACGGTCGGCGAGAGCTGAGTTTGATGCTGCGAGTTCGGCATAGACAAACGATCCGCCGCCTTGCCACTCGACGGCTTTGGAAATGCCGCCTTGTTCGCCTTCGATAACTTTCTGGAAACGTACCAAAGGGAAGTCTTGAACATAATCCATCTGTTCAACCGCTATCCACTGGCGCTTCATCTTGTGCGCCACCGCAGAGGTGGTTCCTGAACCCGCAAAGAAATCTAGCACTAAGTCGCCTTCTTGTGTCGCTACTTGGATGACACGCTGAATAAGCAACTCTGGCTTTGGGGTTTGAAAGTCATTTTGATCTCCGAGAAACGTTCTTAGTTCTTTTTTTTGCAGCATCTGTGTTCCCTGCGAAATCATGGTGCCAAAGCGTTTGAGGCACTACACCGTCGTTTTTTAGTTTATGTCTATATCGCTTGAACGCGGGAGTTTTCGCTTTTCCGTCTTTACCCCAATAAATCACGTCATCTTTGACATGTTGCAAATGCTCGTCTTTCGAATATGCCCAAACACGTGTTCGTTTTGGCCAAATTTCCTCACCGGTATTCTTCTGAATGACGGGATAGAACAAGTTGGGGCGCTCGTCGGCAGACTTGTTGCAAGTGTAGTCGCTTACCCTAAAAATGCCTTCCTCATCTTCAAACTTGTATTGACTGTCTTTGTCCGCCGTGCGTGGCATTAAGTTCAGCCGCCAGTCTTCGCTTTTTGCAAACACGAGCAAATAATCATGCATCGGTGCGATGGACTTGTGGTCATTGGATGCAGAGTATTTTTTTTCCCAAACAATCGTTGCGACGAAGTTGTCTCGACCGAACATCTCGTCCATTAGCACCTTGCAATAATGCGCTTCGCCATCATCCAAGTTGACGAACATTGCCCCATCACGGCTTAGCAACTCCTTCGCCACCTCAAGCCGGTTCCGCATAAAGGTCAACCATGCCGAGTGGTTGAAGCGGTCATTATACCGGAAACCATCGTTGCCAGTGTTATAGGGTGGGTCGATATATACTAGTTTCACTTTGCCTGCATAGCGCACTTTCAGCGAATGAAGCGCCAGCAGGCTGTTGCCCTTGATAAGCAGGTTGTCGTCCTCGCGCACCTCGCCCACGGGCGCAGGCTTGCCCACCGCCACGGCCTCGCCGTCCCAGCGTTCCCAGCCAGTCAGTACCTTAGGTTCAAACAGCCGGGTGATGTCGTCCGGGGCCAACGTCGTGTTCCAGAACACCTCGTCGCGGCCCCGGTCCTCCTTCGTCATACCGCCCTCCAGCACGCAATCCTTATAGGGCCACGCCAGCACCACGTCGCGCGACTGGCTCAGGTAATCCCCGTGCACATCTGTCAGGCCGATCCGATTCTTGAAGGCCGTGTAGCTATCGGGCAGGAAGGCTTTGTTGGACACGAAGTCCTGAAACTTCACCTTGTCGAAGACCAGCGCCCCCGCGACCTCGGTGAAGAAATGCGCTTTGATCGTCTCGGACTGCATCAGCAGTTCCAGCAGCCGCGCGTCCATGTTCAACGCCGCCTCGATCACCGCATTCTTTAGGATCGCCCCATCCGAGATGAACGCCTGATCAGCTTGCAGCAGCGCCGTTAGGTCATCGAGAAGGTTCTGCATGGATGGTCGCCTCCGTGTTGGTCTTTTCGCCCTTTGTGCCTGACGGGATGGGGGAAATCCAGACGGTACTAACTTATCATTTGCAACACGGTTGGCATGAACAAACCATGTAGCTTTTCATTAAATCATCCCCCGGATCAATTCCCCCTGCCGCGATGGTGAAACGGGGCAATAGGCGCTGAGCGTGGTGGCGATGTTTTCATGCCCAAGGTTCATCGACCAAGCCTTGAACTGTTCGGGCGTCTTGCAGTGGTCATTGGCCAGAAGTCCAAGGGTTTTGCAGAAGCTATGCGGGGCAAAGGCGGGAAGGCCCGCGTTTGTGAAGGCGTCCTTGATCACGGTGCACAATTTGCCCGCGTTCGCGTAGGTGTCGCGCGATAGGCCCAGCGCCGCAAATGCACCATCTTGCAGGCCCATCTTGGGCTTGGGAAAGAGCGCGTCGTTCGGGCCGAATAGTTCGTCTTGGCGCAGGTATGTCACCCAATCGTGGAAGGCTTGCAGATATGCATCATCGACCGGGAAAAACCAAGTCGTGAAGGTCTTGGCAAACTTTGTGTTCACGTCGCGGGCATCCTGATAGACACAATTCTCGACCAGATCGACGTGTTTTAGGCGAATGGAGGCAACCGCCCCATCCCGCGCCCCGGTCAGCATCAGGAAGGCAAAGAGCGCCTTGTCGCGACGCTGTAGCGTTGTCGCGCTGGGCATTTGCGCAAAGGCGTGGCGGCATTGTTCAGGCGTCGGGTAGACTGCTTCGCGCGCCGTATGGGCAATCCGGGCATCTTTGGCGTTTAGATTGAAATATTCGGCGTCCGCGTAAGCAATCCGCGACTTGTAGCCGGGTTGCCCCGCCAGCCAATGAATGAACGCCTTGACGATGCGCAGGGTGCTATCGACTGTGGCCTTTGAAAGCCGCGCGCCGGTTCGGACGTTCTTTTGGTTCGATAGACGGTTTTTAAAAGCAATAGCCTGATCGATATGAAACCGCTTGAACGGCTTGAAATTGGTGCTTTGCTCAAACCGAAGGATCGCCTCGGCGGCCTTATCCACCGTTGAAATATCCATGCGTTTGGCTTCGCGCAAATATTGCAGGTAGCGGCGTTTGATGCGTTCGTTTTCTTCGTGGTATTTCCGGGCCATCATGTGTCCTTTCCGAAGTTATGGTTTAAGAGGGGTTCAGCGGGTTCCTTTAGGCTTGTTGCCCCTCTTTGATTGCGACACAGAAAACCTGGCTGAAATGGTCGATCTTTGACCGGCTGATCATGCGGTTGCAGGTGCCGCTACAGACCTCACAAAGCCCTAAAAGGCGGGCGGTTTTTGATGTTTGCGGGATGCAATCGACCAGCAAGCCCATAGGGGTACTGCCTGCCTTGCAGGTCAGGCAATAGAGTTGATTTTCCAGCAAGGGGACCTTTGACGCTTGTGCCCTGTTTTCGAGAAAGTTGCGCAGGGCATCTCCAAGGATCAAAAACGGCCTTTGTGATCTCATCAACGGAAGACCAGATTTCACCCAACTGCGGATCGTGCCTACCGACACGCCAAGAGTATTGGCGGCTTCCTCAACCGTGTAGGTGCGGGCCACCTTAATGGCACGGGCATGGTCGGCATCAACACCGGTCTGATTTCGACAGAAGTCGCGCCCTTTGGTGGCGTAAAGCAATCTGGCCAAGGCCGCGAAACCGGCCATCAGTGTATTTGCAGCGAATTGGAGCTTTGTCCGCATAGCAGACATTAGACGATTTGAATATTTCGCGCGGAATCGCGGCCGAGGGCCGCCGCGCGATCGCCAGACCGCCCGGTCACGCCGAAGGCGTGCCAACTTTAAGTGGCGCGCCTCTGGTGCGACGGCTGGCGATTTTGAAGGGTAGCAGCACATTTCGAGGTTTTATGGGTTTGGCGGGGATTTAGTGGCAACCACTAAGGATCGGTCGCCATCCCGCGGTCTGGCGAGCGCACGGCTTGGGGTCGGAGAGCCGCATATGCAAAAGGCCAGGATTCTTGGCGCAAAGGCTTGACCCGCTGCTCTCTCTCTCGTAAACGAGCCCATCGGCAGGCCCCGGATTCGTCCGGGGCTGTGCTTTTGTTCGGAAGAACACAGGAATAGCCGGGGACCTTCGGGGCCCTATAACCCGGGCGCAACACGCGCCCAATCACATAGGCAGGACAAGACCCTGCCGTTTGCTAAACGGAAGACAGAAAGCATGGCACTCAAGTCGTATAAGCCAACGACGCCGGGCCAGCGCGGGCTGGTGCTGATCGACCGTTCGGAGCTGTGGAAAGGACGCCCCGTCAAAGCCCTCACCGAGGGTCTGACGAAATCGGGTGGCCGGAACAACACCGGACGTATCACATCGCGTCGTCGCGGTGGTGGGGCGAAACGCCTCTACCGGATCGTAGACTTCAAACGGAATAAATTCGACGTCACGGCGACCGTCGAGCGGATCGAATATGACCCGAACCGGACCGCCTTCATCGCGCTCGTCAACTATGACGACGGCGAAAAGGCCTATATCCTGGCGCCGCAGCGCCTGGCCATCGGTGACAAGGTGATCTCTGCCGCCAAGGCCGACATCAAGCCGGGTAACGCAATGCCGTTCTCGGGCATGCCAATCGGTACCATCGTCCACAATATCGAGCTGAAGCCCGGTAAAGGCGGTCAGATCGCCCGTGCCGCAGGTACTTATGCCCAGTTCGTGGGCCGTGACGGTGGTTACGCCCAGATTCGCCTGAGCTCGGGCGAGCTGCGCCTGGTGCGCCAGGAATGCATGGCGACCGTTGGTGCGGTGTCGAACCCCGACAACTCGAACCAGAACTACGGTAAAGCCGGCCGGATGCGCCACAAGGGTATCCGCCCAAGCGTTCGTGGTGTTGTCATGAACCCGATCGACCACCCGCATGGTGGTGGTGAGGGCCGGACCTCGGGTGGTCGTCACCCGGTGACGCCCTGGGGCAAACCGACCAAGGGTGCCCGTACCCGCAACAAGAACAAGGCGTCGCAGAAGCTTATCATCCGCTCGCGTCACGCCAAGAAGAAGGGCCGCTAACACATGGCACGTTCTGTATGGAAAGGCCCCTTTGTGGATGCTTATGTGCTTAAGAAAGCCGAAGCATCACGCGAAAGCGGGCGTAATGAAGTTATCAAGATCTGGTCGCGCCGCTCGACGATCCTGCCCCAGTTCGTGGGCCTGACGTTTGGCGTCTACAACGGCAAGAAACACATTCCCGTCAACGTCAGCGAAGACATGATTGGTCAGAAGTTCGGCGAATACAGCCCGACCCGCACCTATTATGGTCATGCCGCCGACAAAAAAGCGAAGCGGAAGTAAGTCATGGGCAAGGAAAAGAACCCCCGCCGCGTGGCAGACAACGAAGCAATGGCAAAACTGCGCATGCTTCGCACCAGCCCGCAGAAACTGAACCTGCTGGCCGCGATGATCCGCGGCAAGAAGGTGGAAAAGGCGCTGACGGATCTGACGTTCTCGAACAAGCGGATCGCCGAAGACGTGAAGAAATGCCTTCAGTCGGCCATCGCCAACGCTGAAAACAACCACAGCCTGGACGTGGACGAACTGGTCGTGGCCGAAGCCTATGTCGGCAAGAACCTGGTCATGAAGCGCGGTCGTCCGCGGGCCCGTGGCCGGTTTGGCGCGCTGCGCAAGCCGTTCTCGGAACTGACGATCAAGGTGCGTCAAATTGAGGAGCAAGCCTGATGGGTAACAAAGTAAATCCGATTGGCATGCGCCTGCAGGTGAACCGCACCTGGGACAGCCGCTGGTATGCCGACACCAAGGACTATGGCAATCTGTTGTTGGAAGACATCGCGATCCGCGAGTTCATCAACAAGGAATGCAAGCAGGCCGGCGTCAGCCGCGTGATCATCGAACGCCCCCACAAGAAGTGCCGTGTGACCATTCACACCGCGCGTCCGGGCGTGATCATCGGCAAGAAAGGCGCTGATATCGAAGGTCTGCGCCGCAAGCTGGCCGCGATGACCGACAGCGAACTGCACCTCAATATCGTCGAGGTTCGCAAGCCCGAGCTGGACGCCACTCTGGTGGGCGAAAGCATCGCACAGCAGCTTGAGCGTCGTGTCTCGTTCCGTCGTGCGATGAAACGTGCGGTTCAGAACGCCATGCGCATGGGTGCCTTGGGTATCCGGGTCAACGTCGCGGGTCGCCTTGGCGGCGCCGAGATCGCCCGGACCGAATGGTACCGTGAGGGCCGCGTGCCCCTGCATACCCTGCGCGCCGATATCGATTATGCCAATGTCGAAGCCTCGACACCCTATGGCATCATCGGCATCAAGGTCTGGATCTTCAAGGGTGAGATCATGGAGCACGATCCGTCGGCTCGTGATCGCAAGGCCCAGGAACTCCAGGATGGTCCCGCGCCCCGTGGCGCCGGCGGCCGTCGTTAAGGAGAGATTAGATGCTACAACCAAAACGCACTAAATTCCGCAAGCAGTTCAAGGGTCGCATTCATGGCGAAGCCAAGGGCGGCTCTGACCTGAACTTCGGCACCTATGGCCTGAAAGCCACTCAGCCCGAGCGTGTAACAGCGCGTCAGATCGAGGCTGCACGTCGTGCCATGACGCGTCACATGAAACGTCAGGGCCGTGTCTGGATCCGGATATTCCCGGATCTGCCTGTCACCTCGAAACCAACCGAGGTCCGGATGGGTAAGGGTAAAGGCTCGGTTGATTTCTGGGCGGCCAAGGTCAAGCCTGGCCGGATCATGTTCGAGATCGACGGTGTCAACGAAGCGGTTGCGATGGAGGCCCTGCGCCTTGCCGCGATGAAACTGCCGCTGAAAACCCGCGTGGTGGTCCGCGAGGACTGGTAAGAACGTGGGTTTCACCCACCCTACGAAAATCAAAACCCCCGCCCGAGTGTTCGGCGGGGGTTTTGTTTTGGTCTAAGCTGTAGCGCGCCTCTTCACAAACCACACCGTTATTCTTGCAGCAAAGAGGGACCGCGTCTTCCTGCAAGGGGCAGGTCCGAGCTCACACCTACCAAGTTGCTGCGGGATGACGAATGTCCGGTCTTGGGATGGCGGCCAAAAACGTGATAAAATCAAACCGGGTTTCGCCAATGGGCTGTGGAACAAGGTTTTTCAATGGTTCTGGCTGGAAAGTCGCCAGTGACAAAAACGACCGGTTCAGGTAAGACAAAGGCTCCGCGTGGTGTCCAGGAACAAATGTCTTTCACGACGGCGGAGTGGCCGAAACTGCCGCTAAAGTCCCAAAGCACTATCAGCGGTCGATTTTTGGGTTAGATTTGAAGCATGACCGGGACATCAATTCTCGACAGGCCAAAGGTAGAAGGCAGGGCGCTTCGCGTTGCCATGTTTGGAAATTTGTTCATGGCTGCTGCAGGAGTGTTGGGCGGATTGCTGTCGAACTCGAATGCCATCATGCTTGATGGGCTGTTTTCAATGATCGGATTTGGCTCGGCTTGGATCGCGCTGCGGATCAGCCGCAACATTGATGCAGGACCGGATAGGTTGCGGCCTTTTGGATATGCCGCCGATGAGGCGATCTTCTCAACATTCCGCGCGCTTTCCCTTGTTGGCCTGGTTTTGTTCGCGCTGGCAAATGCAGCGCGCAACATCTTTAACTATCTGAACGGCGTTGATCCTGAACCGCTCAATTTTGCCGTAATGGCAATATATTTCACAGTGATCGTCCTGACCTGTGTCATACTTTGGGCTTTTCATTATACGGCCTGGCGGCGTACCGGAAAATCCAGTGCTATTCTAAGATTGGAATCGAAAGCTACTCTCTTTGACGGGCTTATCACCATGGCTGCGGGTGTTTGTATGGTGATCATCTACTACTTTAGCGAGGGGGTGCTTGCCCCGGTTGCGCCAATCGGAGACTCACTGGTGGTGGTGCTGTTATGTCTTTTTGCCATAGGCACTTACGTCAATGAATTTCGCGGAGGGCTGGCTGAACTGGCAGGTGTGACCGCGCGACCCGAGCTATTGGCGATTGCCCGCCGCGCCCTACGTCCCATAATCTCCGAAGATGGTGGCACGCTGCGCGACATGGCAGTGACAAAGCTGGGGCGACGTGTGGAGATCACAGTCTGCTATGATCCCGGGCGTCAAGTTCTTGCGGAAGACGTCGACAGTTTGAACCTGCGCATGATTGAAAAGGCGCGCGAAGCACTGCCCGATGCCGATGTCTGGTTGCTGATTACGAAACAAACGAGACAGTGGGAGACGGGGACCTAACTCACTCGACGTTTGGTTTCCAGCTTGTGAGCGAGGCGGCTAGTGGCAGTTCTTCATGCTGTGACCCCGCGCTGCGCGAAAGAGCGATGGCAGGGGTGGGCTCTCTGCCGGCATTTGTGTCCAAGTGTATTCTCTTGTGAATTCGGTCTTGCAAAGAACCGTTATTGACAGTGTGTTCGCGCCGGCCGCCGTTAGCGCAGATGCAGCGAAATGGCGCTTTGTCCGCTTTGGTGACGTTGGTGGCCGCTCGCCCTGTTAACCCGGCAAAACACCGATTTCGACACCGACGTTATACCGACAAAATACCGACGTTATACCGACAAGGGTTTTTTCCGCGATTTCAGCGCGTTAACCTGATTCTCGGCGGGTTGGCGCATCGTCGGGATATTTCGGAGGCCGGAATTGGTCCGCCAGACCTTCCCTGCCGCTGCCACGGCAGGGAGTATTCAGATTGTTACGAAGAAGCGGGCCAGGAAAAATCCGGGCGCAGGCTGTCATAGACGGGGCGGCCATCGTCGGGTTTGGCGTAGCCTTTGCTGTCGTCGTAAAACGCGTGATAGGTCGCATCGGGGAAGCCGGCGGTATCGTAGCCCATCACGTTGGGGACGGCGACGCGGATGCGTCTTTCCTTGTCATCGAGCATGAGCGCCGCACCGCAATCGGCGCAGGTGCAAAGCTCCAGCGGGCCGTTGGGATTGTCGGCGTTGAAGGGCTGCCGGTTCATCTTTTCCTCGTGATCGCCACTGAGATCACCGTGGTTGAAGAACGCGACATGGGTGGTCTGTTGACCGGTAACATTTTTACAGACATTACAATGACATACATGGTTATCAATGGGTTCGGCATTTGCCACTATCTTGACGTGGTCGCAGCCGCCGGAATATGGGCTGGACATGGTTTCATCCTCCTTGTCATTGGTTGGAGCGCGCAAGAGCGCCCATCTGTCATGGGACGACAGCGGGGTCAGAAAAGCAATATAGCCTTAGGAATCGGGTGATTTCGGGCCATTCTGCCCCTCGCCACGGTCCGCAGGCTGGGCTATGACGGGGCCATGTCAGAGATCAGATCCCTCTTCGTGACCCGCCTTTATCGCGCCGCCCTTTCCGAACTCGGGGAGGCACCGGATGCGGCTGAGCTGGAAGCCTCGTGCTATTCGATTGCCGAGGATGACGAGGCCGGGCAGGGGTGGTGCGAAGAAAACGGCTATCCGGGCTATACCTCTTATGCGTCGCTCACCGATCTGGGCTGGCGGTTTCCCATATTTGCCGATCTGGTCAAGCTTCTGGACAGGCATGTTGCTGAATTTGCTAAGGATTTGGCGTTCGATCTGGATGGGCGGGAACTGAAGCTGGAGGACATCTGGATCAATATCTTGCCGGAAGGTGGATCCCATGCCAGCCATATCCACCCGCATTCGGTGATCAGCGGAACGACCTATGTGGCCATGCCCGACGGGGCCAGCGCGCTGAAGCTGGAGGACCCGAGATCAGCGATGATGATGGCAGCCCCGGCCCGGCAGAAAGACGCGCGGGAAGAGATGCGGAGCTTTGTCTACGTGACGCCGAAAGTGGGCGACGTGCTGCTTTGGGAAAGCTGGCTACGCCACGAGGTGCCGATGAACATGTCCGAGGAAGAACGCATCAGCGTCAGCTTTAATTATGGGTGGTCATAGACCAACCGTCGGGGCGCAAAACCGCTGTCTTTTGGCCCTTTGGTGGATATCTGGTCGAATCATCCCTCAACCCCCTGGTTAACAAGGGAAAACCCCGGGCTGTATTGCGTCGGTATCACGTCGGTATTACGTCGGTATTTGGCACCGAGAAGGCCGTGATTAACAGGGCGGGCGGTGCCTGGGGGAGTGGGTGCGGGTTTTCCGCCCGAATTTCTGGGCGACATGCCCCGCCAATGGGTCATCATTCGACCGGGCAAGAGGGTCTGAAAATCCAGTCTGTGCATGTGTGACCCGCGATCTCTACCGACGGTGCCTGAAGTGTGTATTCCGGGCCGGATCAGGAGTGTCTTTCCGACGCGTCAGGGAAGAAAAACGATAATAGTGCTTGCATTATCGGTCTGACTGCCGCAGGGACAGCGGGCTTACGTTATTCTTTTTCGTCCTTCTGTCTCCTCTAAACCGGCGCTCAGTCTTTCGATCCAGACCAACTACGCCGGGCTGCCGCACTTACGCGGGCAGCACTATATAGGAGATTACGGTATGGCTAATGGCACCGTAAAATGGTTCAACTCAACCAAAGGCTTCGGCTTTATCGCACCTGAGGGTGGCGGCAAGGACGTATTCGTTCACGTTTCGGCTGTTGAGCGCGCCGGTCTGACCGGCCTGGCCGACGACCAGAAAGTGACCTTCGACATTGAAGCAGGCCGCGACGGCCGTGAATCGGCATCGAACCTGGCACTCGCCTAAGTCGATCTGATCTGAATGCGCAGGCGGCGTCGGGGAAACTCGGCGCCGTTTGTATTTTCGGTGCTCCGTAAACCGCGGAGAGTGGAAGGAGCGAGCGACAAGAGGAACAGGTTTCGACGTGAGGATAAAGTCTATGCTAAAGCTTGTTTGCTTTTCCTGATCCGTACGAGCCCGGCAAGCCCTGCAAGTCCCGACAGCAAGAGCGGCAAACCCAGTGGCAAGGGTACAGCGGCGACTTTGGTTACAGTCGCAAAGATATTCAGGTTTCCGGAAACAAACGGAGATGACGCCAAACTGTCCCTTCCGGTTACAACAAATTGGGGCGTTAGAAAATCGTCGATCACGATACTAAAGTCCGTTTCCGACTGTGCCAGTGAATTGACGACACCACCGCCGAAAATCAATCTGTCGACCGCTGAAAAATAAGTAAAACCGATCGGATTTTGCGTCAATCCAAACGGATCTTGCCCAGGGAAGAGGGGTGACGTCAGCGAATTGACTGTGAGGCCGACTGTTTCATCGGTGTGGTCCACGGTGAAATCAGCAGTGATCGTGAAGTCAAAATTCACTATCCCAAGCTGTCCGCCGCCAAAGACGGCCGCAACATTAAAGGTGGCGGCCGATACTGCAGCAGGCAGCGCAAATACCAAGGCGGCGATGCTCAGCACCCTATTGATGTGCCGCCAGATGCCTGTCTTTTTCGTTAGATTCCGCATGACAAATTCCTCCGTTAAAATATATGGATCAGTGCATTAAATTTGTGCGGTGTGCCGCACCTGTCGTTAACTCTAAGACAAAAAAGTCTTCATTAGTAGCGATCAATGGGTGTTCGGTAAGTCACCCGGAGAGCCCCATCATAAACGGACGGCCTGTTTGCACCTCCACAAAAGCTGTCAGGACGTTGGCACATCTGCGCATATGGGCACCTCAGCTGTTCTGCGTTAATCCACGGGCAACGTGAGGGCCAGTAGAAGGGGCCCAGTGAAGAGGGCCAGAGAAGAGGACCAGTGAAATCGTTGCGTCGCAGGCAGGTGTAAAAACCAGGGTTTCAGCCTGCCTGCGCAAACTTTAAACTTTCCCTTGCTCTCTCAGGGTGCCTCCCTTATACGGCCCCATCTGAGGGATTCCGGGCGACCGGGATTCGTCTTTGTTTTGCAATTCATCCACCGGGTTTCTGGTTACCCTGTACCAACGTCAGGGGCTTGCCGGTGTTTTGAGAGAGGAAAAGGCGATATGAACGCCCAGGAACTACGTGACAAGACGCCGGATCAGCTGCGTGAAGATCTGGTGGCGCTGAAGAAAGAGCAGTTCAACCTGCGCTTTCAGTCGGCCACAAACCAGCTGGAAAACCCTGCAAAGATGCGTGAAGCCCGCCGCAATGCGGCCCGTGTGCTGACCATCCTGAATGAAAAAGCCGCCGAAGCGGCCAAAGACGCGTAAGAAGGAGAGAGCCCCATGCCCAAGCGTATTCTGCAAGGCGTCGTGACCTCCGACGCGAACGCACAGACAGTCACCGTGTCGGTTGAACGCCGTTTCAAGCACCCGGTTCTGGCAAAGACCATCCGTAAGTCCAAGAAATACCGGGCTCACGATGAAAAGAACGCTTTCAAGGTCGGTGACCAAGTCCGCATCATCGAATGCGCACCGAAATCGAAAACGAAACGTTGGGAGGTGTTGGAAGCGTAAAGCTCCGGCGCCTTTTGGCATTATTCGAAACCCTGGGGACAAGGCAATGCATCGCCCCCCATAGGTCGGGAGAAACCAAATGATCCAGATGCAAACCAACCTGGATGTTGCTGACAATAGCGGCGCGCGCCGTGTTCAGTGCATCAAGGTCCTGGGGGGTTCCAAGCGTAAATACGCATCCGTGGGCGACATCATCGTCGTCTCGGTCAAGGAAGCCATCCCGCGTGGTCGCGTGAAGAAGGGCGACGTCCGCAAGGCCGTTGTCGTACGCACCGCCAAGGAAGTCCGTCGTGAAGATGGCACCGCCATCCGCTTTGACCGCAACGCCGCCGTGATCCTGAACAACGCAGGTGAGCCGGTCGGAACCCGTATCTTCGGGCCGGTTGTACGCGAACTGCGCGGCAAGAACTTCATGAAGATCATCTCGCTCGCCCCGGAGGTGCTGTGATATGGCTGCGAAACTGAAAAAAGGCGACAAGGTCGTCGTTCTTGCCGGTAAGGACAAGGGCAAGGAAGGCACCATCGCATCCGTCGATCCGACAGCCGGCAAGGCCGTTGTCGATGGCATCAACATGGCGATCCGCCACACCAAGCAAAGCCAGACCAGCCAGGGCGGCCGCATCCCCAAGGCGATGCCGATCGAACTGAGCAACCTGGCATTCCTGGACAAGAACGGCAAAGCGACCCGCGTCGGCTTCAAGGTTGAAGACGGCAAGAAGGTACGGTTTGCCAAGACCACGGGGGACGTGATCGATGCTTGATACTGCAAACTATACCCCGCGTCTGAAAACCCAGTACCGCGAGACCATCCGCGCCGCTCTGAAAGAAGAGTTCGGCTACAAGAACGAGATGATGATCCCCAAGCTGGACAAGATCGTTCTGAACATCGGATGCGGCAAGGCGGCTGTCAAAGACAGCAAGAAAGCCAAGTCGGCACAGGAAGACCTGAGCACAATCGCAGGTCAGCACGCGGTCGTCACCAAGGCCAAGAACTCGATCGCCGGGTTCCGGGTGCGTGAAGACATGCCGATGGGGGCGAAAGTGACCCTGCGCGGCAACCGGATGTATGAATTCCTGGATCGCCTGATCACCATCGCGATGCCCCGTATCCGCGACTTCCGCGGTGTTTCGGGCAAGTCGTTCGATGGGCGTGGCAACTATGCCATGGGCATCAAGGAACACATCGTTTTCCCCGAGATCAACTTCGACAAGGTCGATGAGATGTGGGGCATGGATGTCATTATCACAACCACGGCGCAAACCGACGCTGAAGCCAAGGCGCTGTTGAAGCAATTCAACATGCCCTTCAACAGCTGAGCGGCGGGAGGAAAGACTTATGGCTAAAAAAGCAATGATCGAACGCGAGAAGAAGCGTCAGAAGCTGGTTGAGAAATATGCTGCCAAGCGTGCTGCGCTGAAAGAGATCGTGAATGACGAAGCCAAGCCGATGGAAGAGCGTTTCCGCGCCTCCCTGAAGCTGGCGAAACTGCCGCGCAACAGCTCGGCCACAAGGCTGCACAACCGTTGCCAGCTGACCGGTCGTCCGCATGCGTTTTATCGCAAACTCAAAGTGTCGCGGATCGCGCTGCGCGAGCTTGGCTCGAACGGCCAGGCCCCCGGCCTCGTGAAATCCAGCTGGTAAGGGAGATTTGATATGAATGATCCTATCGGCGATATGCTGGCCCGTATCCGCAACAGCCAGATGCGCGGCAAATCCACCGTGACGATGCCTGCGTCGAAGATGCGCGAGCGCGTGCTGAGCGTGCTGGCGGATGAAGGCTATATTCGCGGCTTCGAGGCTGCCACCGGCAAGGATGGTCATCCGGCCATCGAGGTGAGCCTGAAGTATTTCGAAGGCACTCCGGTTATTCGTGAAATGAAACGGGTTTCGAAACCCGGTCGTCGCGTGTACCTGAGCGTCAAGGACATCCCGCAGGTCCGTCAGGGCCTGGGCGTGTCGATTGTCTCTACGTCGAAAGGCGTGATGTCGGACGCAAGTGCCCGCAGCCACAATGTTGGCGGCGAAGTGCTCTGCACCGTATTCTAAGGGGGCCTGAGAAATGTCTCGTATCGGAAAACAACCTGTTGCACTGCCCAGTGGTGTAACCGCCTCCCTGTCGGGCCAGACCCTTGAGGTCAAAGGCCCGAAAGACACGCAGAGCTTTACCGCGACTGACGATGTCACGCTGACCGTCGACGACGGTAAGGTTACCGTGACCCCGCGCGGCAAGTCCAAGCGGGCGCGTCAGCAGTGGGGCATGACCCGCACCGTGATCGCCAACATGGTTCAGGGCTGCAACGAAACGTTCAAGAAAGAACTTGAGATCCGCGGTGTGGGTTATCGGGCATCGGTTCAGGGCAATATTGTCAAACTGAACCTGGGCCTTAGCCATGACGTTGATTTCGAGGTTCCTGCTGGAGTGACTGTGACCGCGCCGAAACAGACCGAACTGGTCGTTGAAGGCACGGATAAGCAGCTCGTCGGTCAGGTCGCGGCCAATATCCGCGACTGGCGTCGCCCCGAGCCCTATAAGGGCAAGGGCATTCGCTACAAAGACGAGTATATCTTCCAGAAGGAAGGCAAGAAGAAGTAAGGACGCGATAAAATGGCAAACAGCAAAAGAACTCTGTTCCTTAAGCGCCGCCTGCGCGTTCGGAACAAACTTCGCAAGGTCAATGCAGGGCGCGTGCGCCTGAGCGTTCACCGGTCTTCGAAGAACATCAGTGCGCAGCTGATCGACGACGTCAACGGCGTGACGCTGGCCTCGGCCTCGACCCTGGAAAAGGATCTGGGCGTGATCGGCAAGAACAATGTCGAAGCAGCCACAAAAGTGGGTGCCCTGATTGCGGAACGCGCCAAGAAGGCCGGGGTAAGCGAAGCTTATTTCGACCGTGGCGGTTTCCTCTTTCATGGCAAGGTGAAGGCCGTGGCCGACGCTGCCCGTGAAGGTGGTCTGAAAATCTAAGACAGCGTAGGTGGCCTTTTATCGGGCCACCTCGATGATCCGGGGGCCTCATGCCCACTGGGATCGACGATAACAGGCGCGAGGGCGCCGCATGGAAAGGACGCCACTATGGCAAGAGATGACAACCGTCGCGGAGGTCGCGATCGCGACGAAACGCCGGAATTCGCCGATCGTTTGGTTGCAATCAACCGCGTATCGAAAACCGTCAAAGGTGGTAAGCGCTTCGGCTTTGCCGCTCTGGTCGTTGTTGGCGACCAAAAAGGCCGCGTCGGTTTCGGCAAGGGTAAAGCCAAAGAGGTGCCCGAGGCGATCCGCAAGGCCACCGAGCAGGCCAAGCGTCAGATGATCCGCGTGCCGCTGCGCGAAGGTCGCACGCTGCACCACGATATCGAGGGCCGTCACGGCGCCGGTAAAGTGGTCATGCGCACAGCCCCCACAGGTACCGGCATCATCGCCGGTGGTCCGATGCGGGCCGTTTTCGAGATGCTGGGTGTGCAGGATGTTGTTGCGAAGTCGATCGGCTCGCAGAATCCCTATAACATGATCCGCGCCACGCTGAACGGTCTGGGCCGCGAAGCCAGCCCCCGTATGGTGGCACAGCGTCGTGGCAAGAAGGTTGCCGACATCCTGAAAAAGGATGATGCACCGGCTGCTGCCACCGAAGCCGCAGAAGCGTAAGGAGACGGACACATGGCCAAAACCATCGTAGTCAAGCAGATCGGCAGCCCGATCCGCCGCCCGGAAAAACAGCGCCAGACGCTGATTGGCCTGGGCCTGAACAAGATGCACAAAACCCGCGAGCTGGAAGATACCCCGGCCGTGCGCGGCATGATCGCCAAGATCCCGCATATGGTTGAGATCGTCGAAGAAAAAGGCTGAGGTGGTGCCGGGGTGAACCCCGGCCTACAGTGAGAATTAAAACGCCCCGGTCAGAAATGGCCGGGGTTTTTTGCTTCTGAGTTCATCGTGTCAATGGCAGTGTAGTGGTTTGGATCCGGCATGGCAGCATTCCCCCGGACAGTTTCCGGGGTGACCTTTGTCGCTCTGGACGAGCTGACCCTTTCCTTGTGTTCGATATGGAACTCTTAGCCCGCGCGGAAATAAGCCCGCAGGGCGCCGCGTGACCGCCAGACCGCCCGCAAGGGCTAGCGATTTGGAGGGATCAGCACAATGTAGTGAGGTTGTTCGGATGTGGCTGGAATAAAGTGCATCCCAGCTGCGTTGGGTCGCCATCCCGCGGTCTGGCGATCACGCGGCTAGGTTGGGCGCAAGCCTGTTTGTCTTTGCCCGATCAACGTGCATCCCAGGGTTTCGCGCAGTGCTTCGGCCAACTCGTCCACGGTGTCGGTCGACACATAGCTGCCGCCGGTGCCGTCGCTGAGGCATTTGGCAACAGAGGCGCCGTCGGAATAGATACCCGCCTCGGGGCTGTCCCAGGCAAACGGGTCGGCGACGACGCGGAAACCGATGACGTGGATCGTGAGGTCGCGGGCGGAGATGGCCAGTTCCTTGCCCAGGGCGCAGGGGCGGCCACCGCAGGTCTCGTTGCCGTCGGTGACCAGCACCACGATACCGGGCCGGTGGCGGTATTCCAGCACTTCGGCTGCGGCGCGCACCGAGGCGGTCAGCGGTGTCAGCCCGTTGGGATCGACCGTCTCAATCGCTTCGATCACCGGGCGGGCGGCATCCGGGACCGGCGCGAAATGCAGGTTGATGCCGTCGCAGGAGCCTTCGGGCCCCGGGCCATAGACCAACAGGCCCACGCGCCGCACCGGGGCGATCTGCGGCATGGCCCGGCGCAGGGCCACGCGCGCATCGTCAATACGAGTGGGGGCGGTCGGGTCGAACCCCAGTTCGGCCATCGAGGCGGAGCCGTCAAAGACCAGCATCGCATCCGCCGCACAGCCCGAGGCGGCGCTGCCCGGGGGCGGCGCGGTGATGGCGGCGGACAGGGCCAGCGCGCCAAGACAGGTCAAGGCCGTTCTCATACTGGCAGCTTGGCATTAGACTTGCCCCCAAATCAATGAAAGGACCGCGCGATGTTTGTCAAAACCCTGTCAGAAACGCTGAACACTTCCGCCCATGTGACTGGTGAAGCGTTCGAAAGCCGCCGCATCCTGCTGGCCGGGGACGGGCTGGGTTATTCCTTTCATGACACGGTGGTGAAGCAGGGCAGCACGCAGCATCTGGAATACAAGAACCATATCGAGGCGAATTACTGCATCGAAGGCGAGGGGGAAGTCGAGGAGGTGGCGACGGGGCGCGTCTGGCCGCTGCGTCCCGGCACGATGTATGTGCTGGACCGGCATGACGCGCATATCATTCGGGCCACTAAAAGTGATCTGCGGTTCATCTGCATTTTCACACCGGCATTGAGCGGTGAGGAGACGCATGATGCGGATGGCAGCTATGCCGCGTCAAGCTAAGCCGCTGATCCATGCGGGAAACGCAAGGCGGGCCTGTCGAAATGGAGGTGGTTGTCGGCCCCGGGGCTGCATATGTGGGCGCTAACGGCGTAATGCCCCCCATAGGAAAACAGAAAAATGCCCGATCCATCCAGAAAGATGTCTTTCATCGAGGCACTGACCACACCTGCGCAACAGATCCTGCAAGAGATGAGATCCGCCACGGCTGATCCCACGCCGCATTGGACGGAATACCTGCGCGAAACCCGTGATGACGACAAAAGCTGAAGGTGTCGCGGGGTGATCTCCGCGATGCCGTGACAATCCTTGCGTCCTGGCCCGAAAGGACCGGGGCGTATTGATGTTCAGCCTGCATATTGGTCTTGAGCAGGTCCGGCCTCACCCATAGGTAATAGTCAATGATCAGATGGGCGCGGCCCGCATCAGATCGGTAGACATAGACATTCCACATGGTGATCGTCAGCAAGGCCACCAGAACCGAAAGCAGCACATTGGCCTTGCGATTGGCGTAACCGTTGAAGAGCAAGAGCAGGACAAGCGCGATGCCGTGCAGGGTCGCGCCCAGAAAGACGGCTTCTATACTGATCATTCTGGTTCCGAACGCTCCGGTAGCTGAGGGTATGATCCTCGGGCGTATGTACCACCACTTTTGCCGAATTCGTTAACTTCTATCCAGATTATCGCTTTCTGGCGGCCCCTGCGCTTTGCCTGAGACCGCCGGCCGCTCGCGCCGGCAGGCAAGATGTCAAACCAGAAAACAGGGAGACTTACCTGATGAAACGATTTTCCAACCGAACGATCCTGAGTGCCGCCGTGATAGTCCTGACGCCTCAGTTTGCACTGGCCGATGACACGGCGACAGGCGATGAAATTCGCACCTACCTGAGTGGGAACACATTGCAGGGCAGCACCGGTACGGACCCTTTTGCGGAATATTATGATCCGGACGGCACGATCCGGGGTAATGGATACACCGCGAAATGGAAGGTCGAGGGCGACTCAGGCTGCATGGATTATGGCAAGGGGTTTGATTGCTGGAGCGCGATCCTGAGCGGGGAGGGCAGCATCTGGATCAAGGAGGGCGCGGCGGATGCCGCCGGCATGATGCGGACCGGTAATCCCAACAATTTCTGAAACGGGCAGATTTCAGACGATGCGTGTGGCCGACGTTTATGCTATGCTATCGCGGTCATATCGCGTTTTGACCGGGGGTGCATGGGCGGCAATCTCAGCACTTGATCGTCACTGCCAACAGGTCTATACGCGCCCGGTGGCCCCTTTGGGGCTGCCGACTCAACAATCAAGAAATGCCGTGGTTGGCCCGTTTACGCTTCGGGGGTCACATCCGGCTTAGGAGAAGCGAAATGAAACTGCATGAACTGCGCGACAATCCAGGCGCAACCAAGAAACGCAAGCGCGTTGGCCGTGGTCCGGGCTCGGGCATGGGTAAAACCGCCGGTCGTGGAATCAAAGGTCAGAAATCCCGTTCGGGTGTGGCCATTGCCGGGTACGAAGGCGGGCAAATGCCGCTTTACCAACGGCTGCCGAAACGTGGCTTCAACAAGCCAAATCGCAAGCAATTTGCTGTTGTGAACTTGGGCCTGATCCAGAAATTCGTCGACGCCAAAAAGCTGGATGCCAAGAAAGCCATCACCGAGGATGTTCTGGTTGAGACCGGCGTTGTGCGCCGCAAACTGGACGGTGTGCGCATTCTGGCCAAGGGTGAAATCAGCGCCAAGGTGCAGCTGGAAGTGACTGGCGCTTCGAAATCGGCCGTGGAAGCGGTGGAAAAAGCAGGTGGTTCACTGACCATCACATCCGCGCAGGCGGCTGAATAAGAGGTTGTGAGAGGCGCGTGAGCGTCTTACATACACTCTAGTTTTCCTTTTGACGCCGCCCGAGCTGGAAAACAGCTTGTGGCGGCGTTGACATTAGAAAGAGACCGCGAATGGTATCTGCAGCAGAGCAAATGGCCGCCAACACAAGCTGGAGTGCGCTTGGCAAGGCCACTGATCTTCGCAATCGCATCCTGTTCACGCTTGGTTTGTTGATCGTCTACCGCCTGGGCACCTATATCCCGGTGCCGGGTATCGACGGTGCCGAGCTGCGCGCATTCATGGAAGAAGCCGCGCAGGGCATCGGTGGCATCCTGTCGATGTTCACCGGCGGTGCGCTGGGGCGGATGGGGATCTTTGCCCTGGGTATCATGCCCTACATCAGCGCCTCGATCATCGTGCAATTGCTGACGGCGATGGTGCCGCAGCTTGAGCAGTTGAAGAAAGAGGGCGAGCAGGGCCGCAAGAAGATCAACCAGTACACCCGTTATGGCACGGTGGGTCTGGCGACGCTGCAATCCTACGGCATGGCGGTCAGCCTGCAATCGGGCGGTCTGGCGACCGATCCGGGCACGTTCTTTATCGTCTCGTGCATGATCACGCTGGTTGGCGGCACCATGTTCCTGATGTGGCTGGGTGAGCAGATCACCGCGCGCGGCGTCGGCAACGGCATTTCGCTGATCATCTTCGTGGGCATCATTGCTGAACTGCCCGCCGCGCTGGCACAGTTCTTTGCCAGTGGCCGCAGCGGTGCGATCAGCCCGGCTGTGATCATCGGTGTGATCCTTCTGGTGATCGCCACGATCGCCTTTGTGGTCTTCATGGAACGGTCGCTGCGCAAGATCCACATTCAATATCCGCGCCGTCAGGTGGGGATGAAGGTCTATGACGGCGGATCGAGCCATTTGCCGGTCAAGGTGAACCCCGCAGGCGTGATCCCGGCGATCTTTGCCAGCTCGCTTTTGTTGCTGCCGGTGACCGTCAGCACGTTTTCGGGCAATCAGACCAGCCCGATCATGTCGACGATCCTGGCGTATTTCGGACCCGGGCAGCCGGCCTATCTTCTGTTTTTCACGCTGATGATCATTTTCTTCGCGTATTTCTATACCTACAACGTGTCGTTCAAACCGGACGAAGTGGCAGAGAACCTGAAGAACCAGAACGGCTTCGTGCCCGGTGTGCGCCCCGGTAAGAAAACCGCCGAGTATCTGGAATATGTGGTTACCCGCGTGCTGGTGCTGGGCTCGGCCTATCTGGCTGCGGTCTGTCTGTTGCCGGAAATCCTGCGCAGCCAGTTGCAGATTCCGTTCTATTTCGGCGGCACCTCGGTGCTGATCGTGGTCTCGGTCACGATGGATACGATCCAGCAGGTTCAATCGCATCTGTTGGCGCACCAATACGAAGGTCTGATTGAAAAATCACAACTCAGCGGCAAGGGTCGCAAGCGCTCGCGCAGAAAGGGAACGTCACGCCGATGAATATCATTCTTCTTGGACCGCCGGGTGCCGGCAAAGGCACACAAGCACACCTGCTGGTCGCAGGGCGCAATATGATCCAGCTTTCAACCGGCGACATGCTGCGCGAAGCCAAGGATAGCGGGACCGAGATGGGCAAGATCGTTGCCGGCGTCATGGCGCGTGGCGATCTGGTTACGGATGAGATTGTCATCGGACTGATCCGCGAAAAGCTGCAGGGCGACAAGAAGGGCGGGTTCATCTTTGACGGTTTCCCGCGCACGCTGGCACAGGCCGACGCGCTGGCGAAGCTGCTGGAGGATACTGGCGAGACGCTGGACAAGGTTGTCGCGATGGAAGTGAATGATGATGCGCTGGTGGCGCGCATCACCGCACGCTCGACCTGCTCGGGCTGTGGCGAGGTCTATAATGACATCACCAAGCCGATCCCCGCAGATGGCAAATGTACCAAATGCGGTCAGGCCAAGGAATTCACCCGTCGGGCGGATGACAATGAGGAAAGCCTCAAGAACCGGCTGATGGAATACTACAAGAAAACCTCAATGCTGATCGGTTACTATCACGCCAAGGGCAAACTTAGCTGGGTGAACGGTCTGGGTGAAATCGACGAGGTTCAAGCCGAAATCGCGGCTGCGTTGGACAATTGATTGCCGGGGGCTTGACGCCCCCTGAAAATCCCCATAACCAGCACCATCTCGCATGAGAATTGATTCTGTTTCGGGTCGCACCCGAGGGGGAATCGACCATAGAAATTCAGCTGCGGCCCGGGCGAAAACGTCTCGGGCCTACGTTGTGAAAAAAGGTTCTGGAGCTACGGAACCGCAACGAAAGGAAAAGACACGTGGCACGTATTGCCGGCGTAAACATCCCGACCTCGAAACGGGTCCCGATCGCCCTGACATATATCACCGGAATTGGCCATTCGACCGCCAAGGCCATCTGTGAAGCCGTGAACATTGACGCCAGCCGTCGCGTGAACGAGCTGAGCGATGCCGAGGTTCTGGCCGTTCGCGAACACATCGATGCCAACCTGAACGTCGAAGGCGATTTGCGCCGCGAAACTCAGATGAACATCAAACGCCTGATGGACCTGGGCTGCTACCGTGGCCTGCGCCACCGTCGCAACCTGCCGGTTCGCGGTCAGCGCACCCATACCAACGCACGCACCCGCAAAGGCCCCGCAAAGGCCATTGCCGGTAAGAAGAAATAAGGGAGGGCTGATCAATGGCACGCGATACCAAACGCACCAAAAAGAAGGTCTCCAAGAACATCGCCACCGGCGTTGCTCACGTGAATTCTTCGTTCAACAACACCAAGATCCTGATCTCGGACGTGCAGGGCAACGCCATTGCATGGTCGTCGGCAGGCACCATGGGCTTCAAAGGCTCGCGCAAATCCACTCCTTACGCCGCGCAGATGGCCGCCGAAGATGCGGGCCGCAAGGCACAGGAACATGGCATGCGCACGCTGGAAGTCGAAGTACAGGGCCCCGGTTCGGGCCGTGAAAGCGCACTGCGCGCTCTGGCTGCTGTCGGTTTCAACATCACCTCGATCCGTGATGTGACCCCGATCGCGCATAATGGTTGCCGCCCGCCGAAACGTCGCCGGGTCTGATCGTTTAACTATCTATGGGGCCGCGTGTTTTTGCACGGCCCCATTCCGTCATTTTAACCTCGGGCGTTCCGCCTTTTGGACATGAGGGCAGAACTGGAATGGAGGGACACATGATCCACAAAAATTGGGCAGAGCTTATCAAGCCAACACAGCTTGAAGTGAAGCCGGGCAATGACCCGATCCGTCAGGCAACGGTCGTGGCCGAACCGCTGGAACGCGGCTTTGGTCTGACCATGGGTAACGCGCTGCGCCGTGTGCTGCTGTCGTCGCTGCAAGGCGCGGCCATCACCAGCGTTCAGATCGACAACGTGCTGCACGAGTTCTCCTCGGTGGCCGGTGTGCGCGAAGACGTGACCGACATCGTTCTGAACCTCAAGGGCGTCAGCCTGCGCATGGAAGTCGAAGGGCCCAAGCGCCTGTCGATCAATGCCAAGGGTCCGGGCGTAGTAACTGCCGGTGACATCTCTGACAGCGCGGGCATCGAGATCCTGAACAAGGATCACGTGATCTGTCACCTTGATGAAGGTGCGGACCTGTTCATGGAACTGACCGTGAACCAGGGCAAGGGCTATGTTGCCGCCGACAAGAACAAGCCCGAGGATGCGCCGATTGGCCTCATTCCGGTCGATGCGATCTATTCGCCGATCAAGAAGGTCAGCTATGACGTGCAGCCGACCCGCGAAGGTCAGGTGCTGGATTATGACAAGCTGACCATGAAGGTCGAAACCGACGGGTCGATCACGCCGGACGATGCCGTGGCCTATGCCGCGCGGATCATCCAGGATCAGCTGTCGATCTTCGTCAACTTCGAAGAGCCCGAGAGCGCCAGCCGTCAGGACGAAGACGACGGTCTAGAATTCAACCCTCTGCTACTCAAGAAAGTGGACGAGCTGGAACTGTCGGTACGGTCGGCAAACTGTCTGAAGAACGACAATATCGTGTATATTGGCGATCTGATCCAGAAGACCGAAGCCGAGATGCTGCGCACCCCGAACTTTGGTCGCAAGTCGCTGAACGAGATCAAGGAAGTCCTGAGCGGCATGGCGCTGCATCTGGGCATGGATGTCGAAGACTGGCCGCCGGACAATATCGAAGATCTGGCCAAGAAATTCGAAGACGCGTTTTAAGCGCGTCTTCACCACTGCCCGGAATGCCGGGGAAAACAAGGGCAATCCCGCCTCAAGGAGAGTGGCTGACACGCATCAGACCACCGGACAAAGCAAAACAGAAGGAACTACAAAATGCGTCACGCACGAGGCTACCGCCGCCTGAACCGTACCCATGAGCACCGCAAGGCGCTTTGGGCCAACATGGCCGGCTCGTTGATTGAACACGAACAGATCAAAACCACGCTGCCCAAGGCGAAAGAACTGCGCCGCATCGTGGAAAAGCTGATCACGCTGGGCAAACGCGGTGATCTGCACGCCCGCCGCCAGGCCGCCAGCCAGCTCAAGCAGGACCAGTATGTCGCCAAACTGTTCGACATTCTGGGCCCGCGCTACAAAGAGCGTAACGGTGGCTATGTCCGCGTTCTCAAGGCCGGTTTCCGCTATGGCGACATGGCCCCGATGGCGATCATCGAATTCGTTGACCGCGATCTGGATGCCAAAGGCGCTGCCGACAAGGCGCGCGTTGCTGCCGAAGAGGCCGCAGAAGAATAAGCGCATCTGATTGCGCAAATCGAAACGCTGCCAGAGCAATCCGGCAGCGTTTTTTGTTGTTGGGGTGAGTTTGATCAAACGTTGAACGCGTCTGCATAACGCCGGCGCAGTCGCGGCGAACGGCGCGCGAAGACGGATGTCGTGATCGCCGCACCGGACAGTTCCCAGACGTTGTAAGCAGGCCCTGTGCAATGCGCGCCCAGACGGGTCATGCCCAGATCGCGGCATATCTGTTCGCCCCCGGCCGAACAGGAGATCGTCCCGATGCCATGCAGCAGGATGTCGCGCTCCGCCAGTGCTTCGAGGTATCGCACGAAGGATGTCATCAGAAGCGGTGTCGCAGCCTCGTGCCCGTGACACACGACCAGGGCCGGGCAATAGCCGAAATAGGTGCCTGGCAAGATCGGGCGGCGAATGCCATCGACCGTCATCGCGGCCTCGAGTAGATCGCCGCTGCGAAACAGCGCCTCATCTTCGGGCATCAACAAGGGCAGCGCCCATTTGGCGACGAATTGCTTGTCACGAAGGATGGCCGCCCAGCTATCGCGATAGGTTTCATAGATAGGCAGAAATACCTCGGCATCGGCAGCAAGTTCGTCGGGCAGCCTGCCCAATTCCTTTTCGACCATGATGATCAGGGCGTGGATGGCCTTGCGCCAGGAGCCGTCAAAGAGTTCGGCGACAAGAGCATCGTCCAGCGCCCGGTAGGCGCTTTGGTGTGGCCGCTGTTGACGGTTCTGCCAATCTTCGCGGCAGGCGATAATGTCGTCGCGACTCCATCCCAACCGGTCGGCAAGGCGGTGTTCAAGATCGCCGCGGATGAAGGAAACCGAGCGTTCGTATTTGCCAATCGCGTCGGTACTGACATCCAGCATCTCGGCCAGCATTTCCTGGGTCATGCGGCCATGCCTGCCGTTGCTGATGCGCCAATCGCGCAGCTTTTGGGCAAAAAGGGAGGGGTGATCGGCCATGGGTTCCTGAAAAATGCGGTTCGGCAGCGATCCCAGACTGCCCTATCGTCGGCGGAAATGCCAAGGGACTTACGGGTGACTTACGGGTTTTGCGGATCGCGTCGGTGGCAGCCCGGGGGCGGCGCGCGCAGCATGTGCAGGAACATTTGCAACAGGAGGCGCCCGCATGACCCGCCGTATTTCACCGTTTTTCGGGGCAATTTATGTCCTGACCCCGCATGCCACGCCACGAAATGGTGCGTCATCCAGTAGGGTCGAACCCGATGATTGGCGGCCTTATCCCACGGATCGTCGCCCAGGCTGGTCCGCGCGTCGTCGTGGCCGGTATCCGTTCAAAGACAGCGCTGACTGACAGGCGGGTTTTATGCTTTCTGGCGCGGGCGTGGTTTGGTAGCCTGCCGGGGTTGTCCCTTCAGAGAGACCAAGATGCTGGACCCGAGCCTGCCCGAGACATTTGACGGACCTTCCGCATGGGAAGGGACATGGATGCGTGCTAATCCACAGGCGTGGCTCGTGACGCTGACCACCGGTCAAATTACAGAATTGGAGGGGGCCGCGCGGCACTACCTGTCGCTTGGACGGGACATTGGTGAAATCACCGCCGAGGATTTTCCGGTGCCCGAATTTGCTGCGCATCTGTCCGGGCTGCGGGAAAAGTTGATCGCCGGTATCGGGGTCGAGGTGCTGCGCGGGTTGCCCGTTGAGACCTATTCGCAGGAAATGGCCGCCGCTATCTTTTGCGGGATCGGCGCGCATCTGGGCAAGGCACGATCCCAGAATGCGCAGGGACATATCCTGGGCCATGTGCGCGATCTGGGGGCTGACCCCAAGGATGTGGCCACGCGCATCTATCAGACCAGCGCGCGGCAGACATTTCATACCGACAGCGCCGATGTGGTCGGGCTGCTGTGTTTGCAGGATGCGAAGGAAGGCGGCGATTCACTTCTGGTCAGTGCCGAGACGATTTGCAACCGGATGCGGCGCACACGCCCGGACCTGCTGCAACTGCTGTTTGATCCGATTGCCACCGACCGTCGCGGCGAGGTGCCAGAGGGGATGAAACCGTGGATGGAAATCCCGCCGCTGAACTGGTTCGCGGGCAAGCTGACGGTGTTCTACCAGCGGCAATATATCGACTCTGCGCAGCGGTTCGAGGACGCGATGCGCCTGACCGATGCCCATGTCGAAGCGCTGGACATGTTCGATGCCCTGGCCGACGACCCGGATTTGCATGTGCAGATGCGGCTGCGCCCCGGCGACATGCAGTTTGTCTATAACCATGCGCAGCTTCATGACCGGACCGGGTTCATCGACTGGCCAGAACGGGAAAAGCGGCGGCATCTGATGCGGCTTTGGCTTTCCGTTCCTGGCGACCGGCCATTGCCACCCTGTTTTGCCGAACGCTACGGTTCGATCGAGATTGGCGACCGGGGCGGGATCATCACCAAGGGCACACGCTTGTGTGCACCGCTGGATTAGACGCTTGCGTTGAACGGAGGGGATGCGCATATCTTGAGGGCGTTTCCAAGAGGGGCCCATGCTGCGTTTCTTCACGATCCTTCTGATCTGTTTGCCGGTTGCCGGGTGGTCTCAGACCCGTGTTCCCGCAAGTCAGGCCGACATGCAGCTAAGCTTTGCGCCAGTGGTGCGCGAGGCCGCCCCGGCAGTGGTCAATATCTATGCCAAGCGCGTTGTGAATGTTCGGTCCAGCCCGTTTCAGGGCGATCCGTTCTTCAACCGGCTTTTCCGCGACTTCGGTGCGCCGCAGCAACGGACGGAAAATTCCCTAGGATCAGGCGTGATCCTGTCGCCGGACGGGATCGTGGTGTCGAATTATCATGTCGTCGGTCAGGCAACGGATATTCGGGTGGTGCTGACCGACCGGCGCGAATTTTCCGCGCGTGTCTTGCTGGCGGATCAGGAAAGCGATCTGGCGATACTGCAGATCGAAGAGGATGTTGACCTGCCAGCGCTGGAACTGCGCGACAGTGACAGCGTTGAGGTTGGCGAATTGGTGCTGGCCATCGGCAACCCGTTTGGCGTGGGGCAGACCGTCAGCAGCGGGATCGTGTCCGGGCTGGCGCGATCCGGCGTGGCGATGGGCAATGCGCGCGGCTATTTCATCCAGACCGATGCACCGATCAATCCCGGCAATTCCGGCGGTGCATTGGTTGATATGGCCGGGCACCTGATTGGCATCAACACCTGGATCCTGTCACGCTCGGGCGGGTCGAACGGGATCGGTTTTGCCATTCCAAGCGCGCTGGTGGCGGAGTTCGTGGCACAGGCACGTGCCGGCAATGAACGCTTTACCCGTCCCTGGGCCGGGTTGAGCGGTCAGCCGGTGATGGCGGATATGGCCGAAAGCCTGGGTCTTGATCGCCCCGGAGGCATCGTGATTTCGCAAGTGCATCCGCAAAGCCCATTTGCCAAGGTCGAGGTTCAGCCCGGTGATGTGATCGCGGCGGTGGATGGTCTGCCCGTCAACAGCCCCGCCGAAATGATCTTTCGCATGTCGGTCGCGGGCATGGGAGATCATGCCAAGATCAGCATTCTGCGCAATGGTGAGCGGCGCGATGTCGTCGTATCGCTGGTGCCTGCCCCGGATGAGCCGGCGCGCGGCGAGGTCGAGACCGGCGCCCGATCTGCCATTCCCGGGATGATCCTGTCGAACATCAACCCGGCAGTAATTGATGAATTTGGCCTGCCGCTGACCGCGACCGGAGTATTGGTGGCTGATCCGGGCCAGTTTGGCGCAAGGGCGGGGTTGCGGACAGGCGATATCCTGCGCGGGATCAATGAAGAGGCGGCAACTGATACGTCCGTTGCCGCCATGTTGTTGGAACGCAAGGCACGCTGGTTGTCGCTGGATGTGCAGCGCGGATCGCAGCGTAGCGTCTTGCGGTTCAGGCTTTAGCGCGATGGCAGATCTGTTCGATACCGCCACCGGGGCCGTGCCCGATACGGCACCACGCCCGTTGGCGGACCGGCTGAGGCCGCGCAAACTGGCCGATGTGATCGGGCAGGCGCAGGTCTTGGGGCCGGATGCGCCGCTGGGCGTGATGCTGGCGTCGGGGTCGCTGACCTCTCTGGTGCTCTGGGGTCCGCCGGGTGTGGGCAAGACGACGATCGCGCGGTTGCTGGCGGATGAAACCGATCTGCATTTCGTTCAGATCAGCGCCATTTTCACCGGCGTGCCCGAACTGCGCAAGGTGTTTGAGACCGCCAAGCATCGGCGCACGAACGGGCAGGGGACGTTACTTTTCGTGGACGAAATCCATCGCTTCAACAAGGCCCAGCAAGACGGGTTCCTGCCCCATATGGAGGATGGCACGATCCTTCTGGTGGGGGCCACGACCGAAAATCCCAGTTTCGAGCTGAACGCCGCCCTCTTGAGCCGCGCGCAGGTACTGGTGCTGGAGCGGCTTGATCTGGCTGATCTGGAACGGCTGGCGCAACGCGCCGAGAAAGAGTTGGGCAAGGCATTGCCCCTTGACGGTGCGGCGCGCGAGGCGTTGCTGGAGATGGCCGATGGGGATGGGCGGGCGCTTTTGAACCTGACCGAGCAGGTGGCCGCGTGGACGGTCGAGGGCAAGCTGGATACCGATGCGCTGACCACCCGGCTGATGAAACGGGCGGCCAAGTACGACAAGGGTGGGGATGAACACTATAATCTGATTTCAGCGCTGCATAAATCTGTGCGTGGGTCCGATCCCGATGCGGCGCTTTACTGGTTTGCGCGGATGCTGACCGGGGGTGAGGATCCGCGATACCTGGCGCGGCGGATCACCCGAATGGCGGTCGAGGATATCGGCCTGGCCGACCCGCAGGCGCAGGGCATCTGCGTGCAGGCCTGGGAAACCTACGAAAGGCTGGGCAGCCCCGAAGGTGAACTGGCATTGGCGCAGGCGGTGACCTATCTGGCGCTGGCCCCGAAATCGAACGCTGGCTATGTCGCCTACAAGGCCGCGATGAAAGAGGCCAAGCGCACCGGGTCCGAGCCACCGCCAAAACATATCCTGAACGCGCCCACCAAACTTATGAAGGATCAGGGCTATGGCGACGGCTATGCCTATGATCACGATGCCGAGGATGGGTTTTCAGGGCAGAACTACTTTCCCGATGGCATCAAACGGCCCGTGCTTTATCAACCGGTCGAACGCGGGTTCGAGCGCGAGTTGAAGCGACGGCTGGATTATTTCAGCAAACTGAGATCAAAGCGAAACTAGGTGACATTTTGCCCGTTATGCGGGCAATTCCGGGTCCCTGCGCGCTAGAACTGACCGGGAAAATCATCTTAATTCCAATAAATGTCGTTTTTTGACCATCTGGTTCGGTTGCCAGAGCGTTCACACCGAATGGTGATCGAGATCAAGATATTATAAACATTCTGTATTTTTTGGAGAATTTCGAAAAAAACCTTAAGTATCCATTTGCGCGCTAGATGCAATTCGAAATTCGTGTTTTGCTGTCAAAACGTCGCAAACAGGCTGTCTGTTGACGCGCTGGACAGCGACACTTCACGAGACTGCCGGGACGATCGGCAGTTCAATACGACAATAAGACTGTAAAAGTCACAGGGAGAGACTATGACTAGTACCAAAGATCAGATGATGATTGACCGACTTGCCAATGCTGCCCGCGAGGGTAACATTTCACGCAGGTCTTTTATGAACTATTCCGTAGCTGCGGGCATGACCGCATCGGCAGCGACCGGTCTGTGGGGGACCGCGGCAAAGGCCGAGCCCAAGCGCGGCGGTAAATTCCGCCTTGCGCAACATGACGGCAATACCAGCGATACGCACGATCCGGGCACCTACCTGTCCTACTTCACGATCGTGATGGCGCATACCTTCCGTTCGTATCTGACGATGATCAATACCGATCAGACGCTTGGACCGGATTTGTCGACCGAATGGTCAGCGACGCCGGACGCGACCGAGTGGACCTTTGTGCTGAACCCGGCTGCGACATTCCATTCGGGCGCCAAAGTCACCGCGGCGGACGTGATCGCGTCGATGAACCATCACCGTGGCGAGGCATCGCAATCGGCGGCCAAGGCGCTTTTGGCCAGCGTGACCGAGATTGTCGACAATGGCGATCACTCGGTGACCTTCAAGCTGGATTCGCCAAACGCTGACCTGCCGTGGATCATGCCGGATTATCACCTGCCTATCGTTCCGGCGAATGCCGATGGCACTGCCAACTGGCAGTCGGGTGATGGCTCGGGCCCCTACAAGCTGGTTGAATATGAACCCGGCGTTGGCGCCCGTCTTGTCCGTTTCGATGAGTGGCATGGCGAAGGTGCGTATTTCGACGAGATCGAAATGCTGGCGATCAACGACCCGAACGCGCGTCAGACCTCGCTGGTGACCGGCGACGTGGATTCGTGCAGCCTGCTTGAGAACAAGACCCTGGCCTTGCTGGGTCGCGACCCCAACATCGAAATCGACAATGTTGCCTCGGCCTCGGCAATCACGATCCCGATGCATGTGGATGTGGCCCCGTTCGACAACCCGGATGTGCGCATGGCGCTGAAGCTGGCGATCAACCGTGAAGAGCTGGTTGAAAAAGTCCAGTATGGCGCGGCGACGGTGGGCAACGACTTCCACCATTCGTCGGCAATGCCCTACTTCCCGGAGGATATCCCACAGCGGGAATACGATCCGGATCAGGCACGTTCGCTGATGAAGAAAGCGGGGATGGAAGGCCATACCTTCAATCTCAGCGCGGCTGAATCCATCACCACAGGTGCGATCGACATGTGCCTGCTTTATGCCGAACAGGCCAAGGCGGCGGGGATCAACATCAACGTGGTCCGTGAACCCAATGATGGCTACTGGTCGGATGTCTGGCTGACAAAGCCCTGGTGTCTGGTAAGCTGGGGTGCACGCCCGACGCCGGACGTGATGTACACGCTGGCCTACAAGCATGACGCGCCTTGGAACGAAACGCATTGGAAGCATGATCGGTTCAATGAAATCCTGCTGCAGGCCAAGGCAGAACTCGACGATGCGAAACGCGCTGAAATGTACCACGAAATGGGCATGATCCTGCGTGACGATGGCGGGGCGGTCATTCCGTACTTCCCGAACTTCGTCTACGGGCGCCGGAAAAACGTCAAGCATACCGGCCAACTGGCTGCAAGCTGGATGATGGATGGTGCACGGGCAGGTAGCCGTTGGTGGTTCGAAACCTAAGACCAAAACCAAACTGGGAGATACCTATGAAAAATGCCAAAGATCAGATGATGATCGATCGGCTTGCAGATGCTGCCCGCGAGGGCAGCATTTCGCGTCGTTCCTTCATGAACTATTCGGTAGCTGCGGGCATGACCGCATCTGCTGCAACCGGGTTGTGGGGAACCTCGGCCAAAGCCGAACCCAAGCGCGGCGGCAAATACCGCATGGCGCAGCATGACGGGAACACTTCGGATCAGCACGATCCGGGCAAATACCAATCTAACTTTGAAATTTCGCTGGTGCATACGTTCCGCGCCTTCCTGACCATGATCAACCCGGACGGCACGCTGGGCCCGGATGTGGCTTCGGAATGGTCGGCAACACCTGATGCGAAAGAGTGGACGTTCAAACTGAACCCGGCGGCGACATTCCATAGCGGTGCCAAAGTGACCGCGAATGACGTTCTGGCGTCGATGAACCACCACCGCGGTGAGGATTCAACCTCGGCGGCGACGGCACTTCTGGCGGCTGTCGAAGATATTGTCGATAACGGCGATAATTCGGTCACGTTCAAGCTGACGGCCCCCAATGCGGACCTGCCGTGGATCATGCCGGACTATCACCTGCCGATCGTACCGGCCAACGAAGATGGCACCGCCAACTGGCAATCGGCCGATGGCTGTGGCCCGTACAAAATTGCCAGCCTGGAATTCGGCGTTGGCGCCACCTTCGTGCGCCACGAAGAATGGCACGGCGAAGGGGCGTATTTCGATGAGGTCGAGTTCCTTGTCATCAATGACCCGAACGCGCGTCAGACCGCGCTTGTCACCGGTGATGTGGACGCCTGTAGCCTGCTGGAAAACAAGACGCTGGCCCTGCTGGGGCGCGACCCCAATATCGAGGTCGACAACGTCTCGTCAGCGCAATGCATCACCATGCCCATGCATGTGGATGTGGCCCCGTTCAATAATCCGGACGTGCGCATGGCGCTGAAGCTGGCGATCAACCGCGAAGAGCTGATTGAAAAGATCACCTTCGGCGCGGCCACGATCGGCAACGACTTCCATCACTCGCCCGCGATGCCCTACTTCCCGTCGGAAATTCCGCAGCGGGAATATGATCCGGATCAGGCCAAATCACTGCTGAAGAAAGCGGGGATGGAAAACCTTTCGGTCAGCCTCAGCACGGCGGAATCGATCACCACCGGTGCGGTTGACGCGGCGATCCTTTATGCCGAGCACGCCAAGGCGGCCGGGATCAACATCAAGGTCGTGCGTGAACCCAATGACGGCTACTGGTCGGATGTCTGGCTGGTCAAACCCTGGTGCATGGTCACCTGGGGCGCGCGCCCGACACCGGACGTCATGTACACGCTGGCCTACAAGGACGATGCAGCCTGGAACGAGTCGCACTGGAAGAACCCGCGGTTCAATGAAATCCTGCTGCAGGCCAAGGCAGAACTGGACGATGCCAAACGCGCCGAAATGTACCACGAGATGGGCATGATCTCGCGTGATGACGGTGGGTCGGTCATTCCGTACTTCCCGAACTTCGTCTACGGGCGCCGGAAAAACGTCAAACATATCGGGCAGCTTGCCCCCAGCTGGCAGATGGATGGCTACCGCCATGCAAGCCGCTGGTGGTTTGATGGCTAACCAGTAAACGACGAACCCGGCGCCCTTTGCGCCGGGTTTTTCCTTTTCGGGGCTTAAAAATTGTGTAGGCTTTCCGAACACATGCCAGAACCGCGACCATCGCAAACCGATAGTTGAACGGGGACGGCCAATAATCTGAACACCAGAAACCCGCTCAGGGCTAAGTATTGCGGGGCTTGGTGCCAACAAAGGAGGGACAGATGGGAGACATTCTAGGGCTCGTTGGGAAACGGCTCGGTCTCGGATTGGTGATTCTACTTGTGATCTCAATCATAATTTTCTTCATGGTCGAACTTTTGCCGGGCGATATCGCCCAGGCGGTTCTGGGCCAGGGAGCGACCGAGGAAAACCTTGCCGCCATGCGCAAGGAAATGGGGCTGGATAAGCCCGCCATTGTCAGATATCTGGGATGGCTTTCAGGTGCCGTGACATTTGATTTCGGCGCATCCGTCGTCACCAGAGAGCCGGTGATCTCATTGATCGGCGAGCGCTTCATGAACACGTTGTTCCTGGCCGCCTATGCCGCGGTGATCGCGGTACCGATTTCGATCGTACTGGGTGTGCTGGTCGCGCTGATGCGCAACTCGATCTTCGACCGGGTGGCAAACGTGGCGACACTGACCTCGATCTCATCGCCTGAATTCTTCCTGGGCTACATCCTGATCCTCTATTTCTCGGTCAAATGGGGCATGTTCCCGGCGATCTCAAGTTTGAGTGACGGGATGAGTTTTGGTGAATTGCTGAACCGAACCTTCCTGCCGGCGCTGACGCTGGTGCTGGTCGTGGTGGCCCATATGATGCGCATGACGCGAGCCGCGATCATCAACCTTCTGGCCAGCCCCTATATCGAAATGGCACGGCTCAAGGGCACACCGCCCTGGAAGGTGATCGTGAGACACGCATTGCCCAACGCCTGGGCGCCGATCATCAACGTGGTCGCGCTGAACCTGGCCTACCTGATTACCGGCGTTGTGCTGGTTGAGGTGGTGTTCGTGTACCCGGGTATCGGACAGGCGCTTGTGGACGCAGTGTCCAAACGCGACTTCCCGGTTGTGCAGGCTTGCTGCCTGATCTTCGCCGCGACCTTCATCCTGCTGAATCTGGCAGCCGATGTTGGCGCAATCCTGACAAACCCGCGTCTGCGGCATCCGAAATAAGGGGGTAGAGAGATGAGTGTATTCGTAATCGGCTACTACACCCTGCTGTTGGCAGTGTCCTGCTTGGCAGCATATTTCAACAAACGGCAGGTGTTCCTGCTGGCCTTCTCGCTGACGTTGGTGTCGTTCATCCTGGGGATCGTCGGGGGCACCGGTGCCCTCAGGGCGGTTGCTGTCTGTGCGGCGCTTCTGGGTTTGACGGCGATGGTATCATATGCCTTCCGTGAATTCCTGATCCAACTGGCAGATAGCAATGTGGGGAGCTCGTTCACCAATAATCCGCCTGTGCTGTATCTGGGCATGTTGGTTCCCATTGCTCTGTTCGTTCTGTCCTCGATGATGGGATGGCCCCTGCAAGAGATCGCCGTGGCGCTTTTTGTCATCGTTATCCTGCTTCTGGGTATGACGACGGAAACCGCCAAGGAGCTGCGCACAGCACCGCTGACAGCGGCCTTCGGGATGTTCGTGATCTTCACCTATGCTATTGCGGGCATCTTCGCGCCCTATATCGCACCGCATGGTGAGGCCGAGGTAATCTCCTCCGCCTTTGCGCCGGCCGATGAAAGCATGCTTCTGGGGGCGGATCAGCTGGGCCGTGATATGTTCAGCCGGATCGTCTATGGCGCACGCAACTCGGTCGGGCTTGCCCTGACCGCAACGGTTGCCGCGTTCTTCCTGGGCGCGGGTGCGGGTCTGCTGGCCGCGACGAAAGGCGGCTGGTTCGATCAGCTCATGGGTCGGGTCGCCGACGTGATCATGTCGATCCCGTCGCTGATCTTCGCCCTGCTGATGCTGTCGATCTTTGGTCCGACCACACCGGTGATTATTTGTGCCGTTGCTATCATCTACGCGCCGCGCGTTTTCCGCCTGACACGGGCGGTGGCGGGCAACGTCGTGGTGATGGACTATATCGAGGCTGCAAAGCTTCGGGGTGAAGGGACGGGCTATCTGATCCGTCGCGAAATCCTGCCCAACTCGACCGCGCCTCTGATCGCGGAATTTGGTCTGGAATTCTGCTTCGTGTTCCTGCTGGTTGCGGGTCTGTCGTTCCTTGGCCTTGGTATCCAACCACCCACGGCGGACTGGGGATCAATGGTGCGTGAGAACGCGACACTGATTTCGTTTGGTGACATCACCCCGCTGATCCCGGCGGCAGCCATCGCGCTGCTGACAGTCGCCGTCAACTTCGTGGTTGACTGGATGCTGCACCGGTCCTCGGGCCTGAAGGAGTAACTGACATGAGCAAAGACAAATCAGTCCTGCTGAAAATCGAAAACCTGAAGATTCAGGGATATTCGGATGAAACTTGGGTCGACATCATCAAGGGTGTCGACCTGACCCTCCACCGCGGCGAGGTGATGGGCCTGATCGGCGAATCCGGTGCAGGCAAATCCACCATCGGCGCGGCGGCGATGGGCTATGCCCGCGATGGCACGCGCATCGTCGAAGGATCGAAGATCGAATTCGACGGGATGGAGCTGACCACGGCCACTGAATCCGAAAGGCGCGCCCTGCGTGGCTCTCGGATTGCTTATGTGGCGCAATCGGCGGCGGCATCCTTCAACCCGGCGCATAAGATCATCGACCAGCACACCGAAGCACCGCTGCACTATCGCATTCAAAAGCGCATGGAAGCGCAGGAAGATGCGATGGACCTTTACGAGCGGTTGCGGTTGCCGAACCCGAAAGAGATCGGGTTCCGTTATCCGCACCAGGTCTCGGGCGGGCAGTTGCAGCGGGCGATGACCGCGATGGCCATGTCGTGCCGGCCTGATCTGATCATCTTTGACGAACCGACAACCGCGCTTGATGTGACCACTCAGATTGAGGTGCTTGCAGCCATTCGCGACATCGTCGATCAGTTCAACACCGCAGCACTCTATATCACCCATGACCTTGCGGTCGTGGCGCAGATGGCGGACACGATCAAGGTGCTGCTCAAGGGCAACGAGGTTGAGGAAGCCTCGACCGAGGAAATGCTGAACAACCCGAAAGAGGATTACACCAAATCCCTCTGGGCGGTGCGCAGCTTTGAAAGCCCGCAACGGCACAGGCCCCCGGACACGGTGCCTCTGATTTCGGTCCAGAACGTCGATGCGGCCTATACCGGTGGTCCCAAGATTCTCGATGATGTCTCGTTTGACATTTATGAAGGGATGACCGTTGCCGTGGTGGGTGAATCCGGGTCGGGCAAATCTACGACCGCGCGGGTGATCACCGGTCTTCTGCCGCCGTCCAAGGGTGAGGTTCTGTTCAAGGGAACACCGTTCCCGCATGACTATCGGAACCGCGACCGCGACCAGTTGCGGCAGTGCCAGATGATCTACCAGATGGCCGATACGGCGCTGAACCCCAAGGTGAAAATCTCGGAAATCATCGGGCGCCCGGCGCAGTTCTATTCCGGCCTCAGGGGGGCGGATCTGAAGAACCGGGTGGATGAGCTTCTGGACCTGATCGAACTTGATCCGGCAAAGTTCTACAATCGCTATCCACCGGAACTGTCTGGCGGTCAGAAACAGCGGATCGGGATTGCCCGGGCGCTTGCGGCGAACCCGACCTTCATCGTCTGTGACGAGGTCACATCGGCGCTGGACCAACTGGTGGCCGAGGGCATCCTGCGGCTTCTGGACAGGCTCCAGAACGAGCTGAACCTGGCTTACATGTTCATCACGCACGACCTTGCAACCGTGCGGTCGATCGCCGATGAGGTGATCGTGATGCAGCAGGGCAAGGTGGTCGAACAGGGGCCCAAGGACGACATGTTCACACCGCCGCACCATCCCTATACCGACCTGCTTCTCAGTTCGGTGCCCGAGATGGACCCGAACTGGCTGACCACACTTCTGGAAGAGCGCGGGATCGACAATCTGGGCGATGCCGCGGCAGCCCAGATCGACCCCAACGATCCAAAGATCCAGGGTGCAAAAAGCTAAAGATCGGAAATCTGATCGACAAGAACGGCGGGTGGTCAATCCACCCGCCGTTTTTTCTTGCCTTAGATGATCGCCATGGCCGAAAAGATCATCGTGCCGACGATCAGGGCGTAGACAATCGCAACAGCTTGCCAGCTGGCGCTGTGTATCCGCAATTCACGGATCAATTGGTCGCGGTTCATGGTGGGGCCTCCGTTGGATCGGAAGGGAACGCCCTGTCGCTGTTCCGGTGGGATAAATAAGCGCCAGATTGGCATTCAGCCACTGGCGCTTTCGGATTTCAGTGAGTTGTCGAGAGCCGTCTGCGGCGCTGCTTGATCAGATGATCGCCATTGCGGAAACGACCATCGTTCCCAGGATCACACCATAGACAATAAGCACAGCCGGGAAAGTGGCGCTATGCATGCGAAGTTCGCGGTTCAGTTCGTCGCGGGTCATGAAGGCCTCCTACAGTTGGCGTTACAGATCGACACAGGTTTCACCTGCGTTCGAACCCTCACATAAACACTAATTTCCATTACGCAATCAAAAAATTAATAAAAATCTATGCAACCGTTGCAACCCAGATGCTGCAATTTAGCATACCGCGCGTTTTTGGCGTTATCTATCTGGAAAATATGGGAAAAACATGTGTGGCGAATATGTGTTTTTTGTATGTTTTTTGTAGCTACACCCGCCATGCGACCCTTTCAACCACTTTCGCGCCAGGGTGTCCCTGCCTGATTCTCTTACAACCGGGAAAAACCTCCCATTTGATTTTGGATTTGTCCTCGAAGCGCCGAAGCGGATTTAGCCGACATGGAGGTCCAAGCTGGGTGGCGCAGTCTTGATAGTCAGGCAACGGGGCCGCTCCAATCCTTCGCAAAAACAGCTTTCCTGACGAAAGAGCTCGCAGCGATCATATCAATGAGAGGTCCGGGTCTTGAAGAGACCCTCCGGTCTGGTGCAGCATCCGATAAAGAGGTGCCGCTTTTTCCGCGCGCCAGATCAGAATGACAACAGGGCATCAGCGCATGAGCAGAACCAACCCGATCGGCGTGGCTGAAATCGAAGCGGCGCAGGGCACGATTGCGGGGACGGTGCATCGCACGCGGATGGAACGTTCAACCGATCTGAGTAACAGGCTGGGCGTGCCGGTTCATCTTAAGCTGGAACACCACCAGCGCACGGGATCGTTCAAACTGCGCGGCGCGACCAATGCGGTGCTGTCGCTGTCGGACGAAGAACGCAAACGCGGTGTGGTGGGGGTATCGACCGGCAATCACGGGCGCGGGCTGGCCTATGCGGCGCGGCAGAACGGGGTGCGCTGCATCGTTGCGATGTCGGAACTGGTGCCGCAGAACAAGATTGACGGGATCAGGGCGCAAGGCGCCGAGGTTCGGATCATCGGCTGCAGCCAGGACGATGCCCAGATCGAGGTCGACCGGCTGGTCGCCGAAGAAGGCATGACCATGATTCCGCCCTTCGATCATCCGGGTATCATCGCCGGGCAGGGCACGCTGGGGCTGGAACTGGCCGAGGATCTGCCCGATCTGACAACCGTTCTGGTGCAGCTATCGGGCGGCGGGCTGATCTCGGGCGTGGCGGCAGCACTCAAGGCGCGTCTGCCAGAGGTCCGCGTGATCGGCGTCAGCATGGAACGCGGCGCTGCGATGTTTGAATGCCAGCGGGTGGGCAAACCCATGATCGTGCCGGAACTCACAACGCTGGCCGACAGTCTGGGCGGCGGTATCGGGCTCGACAATGAATACACCTTTGCCATAACCCGCGATCTGGTGGATGACATCATTCTGGTCAGCGAGGCCGAGATCGCGCAGGCTATCCGCCACGCCTATTGGCAGGAACACCAGATCATCGAAGGCTCGGGCGCGGTCGGCATCGCGGCGCTGCTCAGCGGCAAGGTGAAACCAGACGGGCCAACAGCCGTGATTCTGAGCGGTGGCAATATCGACATGAACCTGCATCACCGGATCATCTCGGGCGAGGATGTTGACGTGACCCAGACGACAGAGGAGGGCTAGATGCCGGATATCAAGATACTGACCGAGGGTGAGCTGCGCGATCTGGTCCCGCTGGATATTGCTGCAGTGACGTGCATTGAACAGGGGTTCACCACACTGTCCGGCGGCAAGGTGGTGATGCCGCCGATCATGTCGTTGCCGATCCATGAACATAACGGCGAAGTGTGTGTGAAATCCGCCTACGTGCCGGGAATCGACAGTTTCGCCATCAAGATGAGTCCCGGTTTTTTTGACAATCCAAAGCTGGGCCTGCCCAGCACGTCGGGTCTGCTGGTGCTGTTTTCAAGCACGACGGGCGTGCTTGAGGCGCTGCTTTTGGACAATGGCTATCTCACCGATGTGCGCACCGCCGCCGCCGGGGCCGTTGCCGCTCGCCATCTTGCCCGCAAGGACGCCACACGTGCCTGTATCATCGGCGCAGGTGTTCAGGCGCGGTTGCAACTCAAGGCGCTGACTTTGGTGCGCAAGATGACAAGTGCCGTGATCTGGGCACGGGATAGCGCCAAGGCCGAAGCCGCCGCCGTCGATCTGCGCTATGAGTTGGGGATCGACGTCAGCGCCAGCGCTGACATCGCCACTGCCGTGGCTTTGGCAGATATTGTCGTCACCACAACGCCTTCGTCGACGCCGCTGATCCAAGGTGATTGGGTGCAACCGGGGCAGACCATCATCGCGATGGGATCCGATCAGGAACACAAGGTCGAACTGCACCCGGACTGCCTCGCCAGGGCGACGCTTTACGTGCCCGACAGCCAATCGCAATGCGCTCTCAAAGGCGAGTTGCGCAGCGCCCTCGAAGCAGGTGTTTTCCCTGCTGCTCGTCAATTCGCCGATCTGGGCGATGTCACCTCCGGCAAGGCCCCCGGTCGCCAATTGGACAGCGATATCACCATCGCCGATCTGACCGGCACCGGCGTTCAGGACACCGCTATCGCGACCCTCGCCCGTCAGCGCGCCGAAGCGGCAGGCCGTGGCACCAGTTTCACCAGTTAACCCAGCGGAGCCCTTGATGCCGACACCCAAACTCCATTTCAGTCGCGACGAATTCAGCCAGCGCATCGGCCGCACCCGCACCGCCATGCAGGATCGCGGGCTTGACCTGCTGATCGTCACCGATCCGTCGAACATGAACTGGCTGACCGGTTATGACGGCTGGTCCTTCTATGTGCATCAATGCGTGGTGCTGGGCCTCGATGGCGAACCGATCTGGTACGGGCGCGGGCAGGACGCCAATGGTGCGCTCCGGACCTGTTTTATGGATCCCGCCAACATCATCGGCTACCCCGACCACTACGTGCAATCGACCGAACGCCACCCGATGGATTACCTCTCGGCGCAGCTGACGGACCGCAAGCTGGATCGCGGCAGCATCGGGGTCGAAATGGACAATTACTGGTTCACGGCGGCGGCCTTCGCCTCGTTGCAGCAGCACCTGCCCAACGCCACCTTCGCCAATGCCAACGCGCTGGTGAACTGGCAGCGGGCAATCAAATCCCAGACCGAACTGGACTACATGCGTACCGCAGGCCGGATCGTGGGCCGGATGCACGAACGCATCTTTGAGCGCGTGGAACCGGGCATCCGCAAATGCGATCTGGTGGCCGAAATCTACGATGCCTCGCTGCGCTATGACGCGCAGATCGGGGGCGGTGGCGATTATCCGGGTATCGTGCCGCTGCTGCCCTCGGGCTCGGACGCCGCCGCGCCGCACCTGACCTGGGATGACGCGCCGATGAAATCAGGCGAGGGCACGTTTTACGAGGTCGCGGGCGTCTACCGCCGCTACCACTGCCCGCTGTCGCGCACCGTCTTTCTGGGCAGGCCGACCCAGACCTTCCTGGACGCCGAAAAGGCCGTGCTCGAAGGTATGGAGGCCGGGCTTGAGGCCGCGAAAGAGGGCAATCTTTGCGAGGATATCGCCAACGCCTTCTTTGCGGTGCTGGGAAAATACGGCATCACCAAGGACAGCCGCACCGGCTATCCGATCGGTGTCAGCTACCCGCCCGACTGGGGCGAACGCACCTTCTCGCTGCGCCCCGGGGACAAGACCGAACTACGCGAGAACATGACCCTGCACTTCATGACAGGTCTCTGGATGGAGGATTGGGGGTTCGAGATTACCGAAAGCATCCGCATTACCCAAACCGGCCATGAATGCCTGGCGAATGTGCCGCGCAAGATGCTGGTCAAGGATTGACGAATAGCCACTCGGGCGGCGGGCGCGTCACTTCCCGCGATAGAGAATGAAATCGGGCAGAAATGTCAGGCTGCGCATCAGCCACGAAAACGGGGCTGGAAAATCCGTTCGAAAGCGGTTCGACCGCATCGCTTTCACCACCCGTTTCGCCGCGTCCTCGGGGGTCATCAGCATCGGCATCTTGAACTCGTTTTTTTCGGTCAGGCGGGTCTTGATGAAACCGGGATTGACGATGCGGACAATGACGCCGCTGTCTTTCAGATCATGGCGCATGGTTTCGGCCAGGCTGATCAGGGCCGCCTTGCTGGCCCCGTAACCGATCGCGGCAGGCAGCCCACGATACCCCGCAAGCGACCCTATCAAGGTGATGTCCCCATGACCGCGTTTCAGGAAGTGCGGGACGGTCTCGCCCAGCACACGCACCGCACCGGTAAAGTTCACATCGCACATGGTCAGCGCGGCGGCGGACCCCCACTCAATACTGCGCATCGGCTCATAGGCACCCGCGTTGTAAATGATGCCGTCCACGTCGCCCAGCGATGCCGCGGCCCCGCGCACCGCCTCAAGGTCGGTCACGTCAAGCGGGACAGCGCGGGCCCTAGTCAGCTCAGCCGCCAGGCTTTCCAGCCGTTCCGCATTGCGGGCCGACAGGATCAATTGCGCGCCAGCCGCATCAAGATCATGCGCCAGGGCGCGTCCCAGCCCCTCGCTGGCGCCAATCAGCCAGTAGGTTTTCCCTGAAAATTCGTTCACGGCTGCTTTTCCTGAAAACTGTTGCTGTCCGAAATCAGGGTCGATGGCGGCGGTGGCGTCTTCAGGAAAGGCGCACGTTTGACCCAGAGGATCAGTGCCTGCCAGTAGATCAGCGTCACGACACGGGCCGCACCAAACGGACGCCGCAGCGCCGCCCAGAGCAGCGATGCGCTGGTGGCAGGGCGGCGATCACCGCTAAGCGTTGCCAACACACCCTCATTGCCGCGCTGGTAAGAAATCCGGATGTCAAAGGCGGCATCCGTCATGCCGAAATTAAAACTGTATTGCCCGGCCACTTGCTGGAATGGCGACACATGCATCAGCTTTTCGGCCATGATCGTGTCCGCCTTTTCAATCGGGCGAAAATCATCATGGGCGCAGAAATAGCAATGCCGATGCCCGAACGTATTGTTGACCTCGGCCACAAAGGCACAGGGCCGTCCCTCACGCAGCGCGATCCAAAAGCTGACCGGGTTGAAATGAAACCACAGAAAGCTGGGCTGTGTCAGCAAAACCAGCCGGACACCGTCAAGCGGGAACCCGCGTTCTGACAGAATGTCACGAAACCATGTGGCCCCCGATCCATGGCCGCGCGGGCCCCCATGCCGCCGATCCCAAAGCGACCAGAGGTTGAACCGGTTGCGGGAAAAAAGCCGCGGGTGGGATGTTTCCGACAGATCGCACAGCACATAGTCAACGCCATATCTGAAGGCGTTTTTCAATGCACCGCGCCGGGCGTGATAAGTCTGGCCTTGGATATGTTCCATCATCGTTTTCTTACTACGTGCCGTGCCTCGGGTTGGATCAGCCTGTGCACCAAAAATCCATGCCGATGATCGGTCAACGCGTGTGGCGAAAAATCCCCTAACATCGTTTTTTCGCAGTATTTTTTGATCCAGCGGCGGAAGGCCCGCGTATTTTCCACATGACTACCACGTAATGAGGACAATATGTTCGACCAACAGTCATCGACTGGAAAAAAGATTGCAATCGTGGGCGGGGGGATTTCGGGCTTGTCGGCGGCCTATTATCTGTCGGACCGCCATGATGTCACGCTTTTCGAAACGGCGCCACGCCTGGGCGGCCATGCGCGCACCGTGCTGGCAGGTAAGAACGGCGATCAGCCTGTCGATACCGGTTTCATCGTGTTCAACTACGCCACCTATCCCTATCTGACCCGTCTGTTCAAAGAACTCGACGTGCCGGTCATCAAAAGCGAGATGAGCTTTGGCGCAAGCATCGACAATGGCAGGCTGGAATATGGCCTGAACAGCCTGCGCTGCCTCACTGCGCAGAAACGCAACCTCCTGCGACCACAATATTACAAGATGATTGCCGACATCCTGCGCTTTGGTAAGCGCGCCGAAGAGGCGGCGACCGATGATGACAAGACCATCGGAGAGCTGGTTCAGGAACTGGGCCTGGGCGATTGGTTCCGGCATAACTACCTGATGCCGATGTGCGGTGCGATCTGGTCGACCCCTGTCGATGATGTTGACCAGTTTCCTGCAAAATCCCTGGTTCAGTTCTTTCGCAACCATGCCCTTCTGGCGGGGTTGGGCAAACATCAGTGGTGGACGGTCAAGGGTGGCAGTATCGAATATGTCCGCCGGCTTGAAGCAGCACTGCTGTCACGCGGCTGCACCATCCGGACCGGCACAGCCGTCGCGCGGGTAAAACGCAACCCCTTTGGCTTGGACCTTTGGGACGCGCAGGGCGCATTGCAATCCTTTGATGAAGTGATCCTTGCCTGTCATTCCGATCAGGCGCTTGAAATTCTGGGCGACGACGCGACGCCCGACGAGACCGCGTCCCTTGGTGCCATCCGGTATCAGGCCAACCGCGCCGTGTTGCATTGTGATCCGGGGCAGATGCCCAGACGGCGGGCCTGTTGGTCAAGCTGGGCCTACCGGTCGCAGGATGGCGCGATTGGGGTGACCTACTGGATGAACAAGCTCCAGAACATCCCCGAGGATGATCCGCTATTTGTCACGCTCAACCCGCCCGGCGAAATCCCCGCCGACAGGATCTATGATAGCGTTGATTTCGCTCATCCGGTTTTTGACCGCCCCGCCCTGCAAGCCCAGGCGCGCCTTCGCGAGATGCAGGGCAACAACAAGACCTGGTTTGCCGGTGCCTATAACCGGCACGGTTTTCACGAAGACGGCATTGCCAGCGCCATGCGTGTTGTTCGCATGATCAACCAAGGCTTGCCCACGAAAGGAACGGAAATTGCGCTTCACGACCAGAGCCCTGAAATCGGAATTCCTGTCGACCTGCGAGCGCCTGCATGAAGGCCAGCTGACCCTGCGCACCCCTGAAGGGGAATGTTACCGTTTCGGCACCACGGGCTCCGAGGTCGAGATGGAAATTCGCGACTGGGCGGCTGTGTCCGCGATGGCGGCGCATGGCCAGGTTGGATTGGGCGAAGCCTATGTGCAGGGCATGTGGGACACCCCGTCGGTCGAAGAGTTGATGAAGGTGGCGATGCTGAACCGCGATCACCTTGGCGGCTACGATCAGGCCAGCACTTTCAACCGGGCAAAATTCCGCATCGTCGATTCCGTCCTACGCGCCAACACGCGCAAGGGGGCACGCAAGAATATCCGGTCGCATTATGATGTGGGCAACGAATTCTACCAGCTCTGGCTGGATGACGGGATGACCTATTCCTCGGGCATCTTCGACGCCGATACTACTGATCTGGGGCAGGCGCAGACCCGCAAGAATGCGCGTGTCCTGTCACGGCTGGGCGCGGGTGAGCGCGTGCTTGAGATCGGCTGCGGCTGGGGCGGTTTTGCCGAACACGCGGTGGATCAGGGCCGTGATGTGACCGGGGTCACCATCTCTCGCAATCAGCACAGCTATGCGGAATGTCGCCTGGACGGGCGTGCAGACATCCAGTTGCGTGACTACCGCGACATCGAAGGGCGATATGACAATATCGTCTCGATCGAGATGATCGAAGCCGTTGGCGCGAAATACTGGCCCAGTTATTTTTCCGTCCTGAAACGTAACCTGGCCGAAGGCGGGCGCGTGCTGTTGCAGGCGATCACCGTCAAGGACAGCTTTTTCGAAAGATACAAAGCCTCCTCCGATTACATTCGCCAATACGTTTTTCCCGGCGGCATGCTTCTGTCGGATAACGTGATTGCGGCACAGGCCAGGGATGCCGGTCTGGAGGTGCGCGACAATTATGCCTTTGGCCAGGATTATGCCCGCACCTGCCGCATCTGGGCCGACCGCTTTCGCGCGCAACATCACAAGATCGCCGAGCTGGGCTATGGCGAGGCATTTTTCCGCAACTGGCAATATTACCTTGAGATTTGCGCCGCCTCCTTCGCCATCGAGCACACCAATGTGGTGCAGGTGGAACTGGCCCATGCGTAAACTGGTATTCGCATTCTGCCTTCTGATGGGCGCGGCACCGGTTCAGGCACTGCCCCTGTCGTCGGTGCTTGACGATGCCGAGTTGCGCGGCACGGCGACCTTTCGCTACCTGGGCTTCCCGCTCTATCGGGCGCGGCTTTATACCAGCGGCGGGGCGGCGTTGAACTGGCAGCAGGATTTCGGGCTTGAACTCAGGTATCTGCGGCGGCTTTCGCAAAAGGATCTGGTCCAGGCGACACTGCGGGAAATGAAGCGGATCGGCAACGACGCCCCCGTCGAGGACCAGTTGTTGCGCTGCTTCGATGCGGTGGGCAAGGGTGACCGCTATCTTGCGGTGACCGATGGCCCCGACAAGATCGGGTTCTGGCGCAATGGCAAACGGGTGTGCACGCTCAGCTATCCCCGGATCAAAGAGCGATTCATGGAAGTGTTCCTGGGTGAAAACACGCAATCGCGCGCCTTCACCCGCAGGCTGAAGGGCGGATAATGACCTATCCGCGCGTCAGCCTTTACGCCCTGATGCTGGCGGCGGCCGGTATACCGCTTTACATCCACCTGCCGCGCTTTGCCTCCGTGAACCTTGGCATCTCGCTGGGGGTGATCGGCACCGTCCTTCTGGTAATCCGCCTGATTGACCTGGTGCAGGATCCGCTGATCGGCTGGGCCATCGACCGCTGGCCGCGCGCCCAATCCCTTTTTGCCATGCTGGCCGCCGGCGGGCTGGCGATCGGGTTTCCGCTGCTCTTCGCGCCGCGATCCGGACCCAATGTCGTGACCGAGCTTGTGGCCATTCTGGTGCTGCTCTTTTCGGCCTACAGCCTTGGTATGATCCTGCTCTATGGCCGCAGCGCGACACTGGCCAAACGGCCCGAACCGCAAGAACTGATGACGCTCGCCGCCTATCGGGAAAGCGGCATGCTGGCGGGCGTGGTGATCGCGGCGATTGCGCCGGCGGTCTTCTTGGGGCTGGGGGCCGGAGGGCAGGGGTATCCTGCCTTTGGCCTCTTTTTGGGCGCGCTCTCCATCCTGATCGCCATCCTCACGCTGCCCGCGTGGCGCCGCCCCGCGATCATCGGCGAACGCCTGTCGCTGGCGGGTCTGGGTGATGCGGGGGCTTTCCGCCTGCTCCTGCTGGCACTGGTCAACAGCCTGCCCGTGGCCATCACCTCGACCCTCTTTCTGTTCTTTGTCGAAGACCGCCTGCAATTGCCGGGCAAGGCCGGGCCACTGCTGATCCTGTTTTTCCTAAGCGCCGGGATCAGCGTGCCGGTCTGGACCAAGATCAGCCGCCGGGTCGGGGCCAAAACAACGCTGCTGATCGCGATGCCGCTTGCGATCCTGGGCTTTGTCGGCGCGGCCTTCCTGGCCCCCGGCAACCTGGTCGGGTTCGCGGTGATCTGCATCGCCTCCGGCGCGGCGCTGGGGGCCGATATGGTCGTGCTGCCGGTCATGTTCTCGGTCGCGCTGACCCGCGCGGGCCTCAACGCTTCGACCGCGTTCGGCATCTGGTCCTTTGCCGGCAAGCTGGGGCTGGCCCTTGCCGCATTTGCCATGCTGCCCTTACTGGAACGCAACGGTTTCGCCCCGGGCCAGGTGAACAGCGTTCAGGCCCTCAGCACACTCAACCTTGCCTATGCCATCATTCCCTGCGTCCTGAAACTTGGCGCGCTGGCGATGGTCCTGACCCTGCCAACAGAGGAAAAAGGCCAATGACAACGCTGCTTGTCCTGCTATTGCTGATCGTCGCCGGTGTGGCGGCAAAGACCCTTCTGTTCAGCTTTCGCGCCCAGAAACCGGATGACTATGCCGGGTCCGGGCCCGCGTTTTCGCTCCGCGACGCTCTCTCTGGCCGCATCGCGTCCGAAGGGCTGATCTATGGCCCCAATGGCAGGGTGACCAACAGTTTCACCGCCGTGATGGAGGGGGCCTGGGACGGGAATACCGGCACGCTTAGCGAAGATTTCACCTATTCCAATGGTCGCACGCAGCAGCGCAAATGGTACCTGAAGCTGGGCAATGGCAACAGCTTCACCGCCACCGCTGACGATATTATCGGCGAGGCAAATGGCGTGATTTCGGGCTCGACCGTGCGGATGACCTACAAGATCGTGCTGCCGCCGCAGGCCGGGGGGCATGTGCTGTCGGTCACCGACTGGATGTACCTGACCCGCGACGGGGTGATCATGAATCGGTCCGAGATGCGCAAGTTTGGGCTCAAGGTTGCCGAACTCGTCGCTACCATGCGCCCGGAGAAAACCACCTGAGTGTGCGGTCGCGCCGCCAGCGTCTCGGCCAGTTTCACGCAGTGCTATATTGAGGGTCTGAGGGCTGATTCTGCTCTTGGATGCTGTCCGGTCCGCCAATCCCGCGTGGCTCCGATGCGCCAGTTACATTGCATTTTAGACGCTATTGTCTCCGTTTAACCGATTATTGGGCATTTTCCCGTTATGTTCCTTCCCGAGCAGTATGTCATGGAGACAAATATGAGTTTGCACACCCCTATTCCAACGCCGGTCAGCAGCAAGGAATTCATCACCAGTTATTTGGATGCGCTGGCGCTGGTTGAACGCTTGCATCGTCTGTTGCTTGATGTGGTCAAAGATGAATTTGAACGCGTCGGCGTTCTGGAAATCAACGCCGTTCAGGCCCTGTTGCTGTTCAATATCGGCGACAACGAAGTGACTGCCGGTGAACTGAAGACCCGCGGTTACTATCAGGGCAGCAATGTCAGCTATAACCTGAAGAAACTGGTCGAAATGGGTTACATGCACCACCAGCGTTGTGAAATTGACCGCCGTTCCGTTCGGGTGCGCCTGACCGAAAAAGGCCGCAACATCCGTGACGTTGTTGGCGGTCTCTTTGAACGTCATGCCGAAGGCCTGAAAGGCAAGGGCGTGCTGGGCGATGACGGGATTGATCAGATCACCTCGTCCCTGCGCCGGGTCGAACGCTACTGGACCGACCAGATCCGCTATATCTATTGAGGCAGTGAAACCCCGTCGGGCGCAATGTTCGGCGGGGCTTGCGATACAGTCAGGCCCGCAAGCTCGCGAATGAGCTTGCGGGTCATCGCACGTTCAAAGTCGTCGAAATCCTGGGCCACTTCGACAAAGGCGCCCGGACCACGAATGACCTGCGCCTGGTAATATTCCAGCAGAGTTTTCACATTGCGCAGGTTCTTGGTGGTATTGGCGCGCGCGGTGGGCACCACAACCAGCCCGTTGATGGTGATGCCGCCCGTGACCGCCTCGGGGATCAGGCCGGGATCAGGGCCGGTATTGGCAGGCCCGTCGCCCGACAGGTCAAGCGTGCGCTGCCAGCAATTCTGCCGTTGCTCCAACAGCCCCGCGCCATAAGCCATGGCCGCGCCAATGGCCGTGGACGGGTCCGTGTAGCTGGCGAAGGTACCTCTCAGCCGCGATGAAATGGCCCTGAGCTTTCCCGCATCATCTATCTTGGTCCAGTCCACCAGCAACCGGTGTTGGTTCAGACCGCTCCATTCAAAGATTGCCAGTTCGGCCGGGGCCTGGGGCACTGCCAGCAGCGCCTCCTGTACTTCGGGGGTCAGCAATGCTGCCGCCAACCCGTCAAGTTGCAGCCGGTATTCCTCGTCATCGACCGACCCCGAGACATCAAGCCCCAGCGCCAGCGCTATCCGGCACGCCCCATCCTGTGCCGCAACGGGAGCCCCCAGCCAGCACAACAAGGTCAGCGCACCGGCAAGAAACCTCACCCGCGCGGCTCTGGCAGGGGTGGGGCAGGGTGCGGCGCGCCCAGAAGCAGATCGCTGATCTCGCGGTGAAGCTTGCGGGTCATCGCCTCCTCGAACTCGCGAAACCCGTTGGCCACCTCGACAAAGGCAGACTTGCCGTATTTGACATGTCGGTCGTAATATTCCAGCACCCCGTCCGGCCCGCCGGTGATCACCAGCCCGTTGACGGTAACCCCCTCCATCGGGAAATGCCGATAGGCCGTGCGCGGTCCGTAGCCGTGGTTGTTCATCCCGTCGCCCGAGACATCAATCACCCGGCGCGTGCAGGCCGGTGCCCGGTCCAGCAGCAGCGCACCGTAAGCCACGCCATGCCCCAGCGCGGTGGGAAATTCGTCATAGCTGCGGGTCATCCCCGCCAGTGTGACCACCGCCCGGTCGATATCCGCGGCGCTGCGCAACCGCAGCCAGTCCAGGTGCAGTTTTTGTTGTGTGCGCCCGCTCCATTCATAGACCGCCAGCGCCACATCGCCCGACGCCCCGTTCAGGATCGCATGGCGCACATCTGCGGAATCCAGTGCCGCCGCCAGCCCGCGTCGTTGCAGATCATATTCATGCTGGTTGACAGACGAGGACACATCCAGCGCCAGCGCCAGCGCCAACCGGCACTCCGCCTGCGCCGCCCCGGCCAGCAAAAGCGCGGCCCCTATGGCCGCGGCCCTTACCAATGGCCCGTGTTCTCCATGCTGGCCCAAGGCTCTGCCGGGGGCAGGTTTTCGCCCTCCTGCAACAGCTCGATCGAAACATTGTCCGGGCTGCGCACAAACGCCATATGCCCGTCACGCGGCGGCCGGTTGATCACCACGCCATTGTCCATCAGGTGCTGACACATCTCGTAGATATTCCCGACCCGGTAGGCCAGATGCCCGAAATGCCGGCTGTCACTCGGCAACCCTTCGTCGCCATCCCAGTTATACGTCAGCTCGACCGGGCAATCCTCCTGCCCCTCGGGCGCCAGGAAAACCAGTGTGAACCGTCCCCCCTCATTGTCCCACCGCCGCGTCTCCTTCAGCCCCAGAAGCTTGAAAAACTTCACCGACGCCTCCAGATCCTTGACCCGGACCATCGTGTGCAGATACCTGACTTTCATCGCACCCCTCCTGTTGCGCTCCTGCTCCAAGGATAGCCCGCCGCGCCGCCATGTCGACCCCCATCGCCGCCCGCACCCACAGAATTAACCAAAGAAGTGTTGCCCTGTGCAAATCCCCTGATATTGTCGATACCCTCAGTACCCACCACCAGATATAGTAGACCCCGACTCGCCCGCCAGATAAAAGGACATACGACCATGCCGCTTAGCCCCGAACAGCAGGCCGAAATCGACGAACAGCGCAGTGCCACCCAGCAGACGCTCCGCGCCACCGCGCCGGGCATGGAACAACACCTCTATACCGCGCACCCGGTGCTGGATCACGGCTTTGTCCGCGTCATCGACTACATGGGCGACGACAACGCCATCACCCAGGCCGCGCGCGTGAGCTACGGCAAGGGCACCAAATCGGTCCAGAATGACGAAGGGCTGATCCGCTACCTGATGCGCCACTGGCACTCCACCCCGTTCGAGATGTGCGAGATCAAGCTGCACGTCAAGCTGCCCGTCTTCGTGGCGCGCCAGTGGATCCGCCACCGCACCGCCAACGTCAACGAATATTCGGCCCGCTATTCGATCCTGGACCGGGAGTTCTACATCCCCGCACCCGATGCGCTGAACGCCCAGTCGGTGATCAACAACCAGGGCCGGGGTGAGGCGCTGAGCGGGGACGAGGCCGCGCGCGTGCTGAAATACCTGACCGACGACGCGATGCGCTGCTATGACCATTACGAAGAGATGATCAGCGATGATGGCCAGCAGGGCCTTGCACGGGAACTGGCCCGCATGAACCTGCCCGCCAACGTCTATACCCAATGGTACTGGAAGGTTGATCTGCACAACCTTCTGCACTTCCTGCGCCTGCGCGCCGACGCCCACGCCCAGTACGAGATCAGGGTCTACGCCGACGCCATCTGCAAGATCACCGCCGACTGGGTGCCCTTCGCCTACAAAGCGTTCGAGGATTACCGCATGGGCGGCGCCACGCTCTCCTCCACCGCGCTCGACTGCGTGCGCCGGATGCTGAAGGGCGAGGCCGTCACGCAGGAAAACTCCGGCATGAGCAAAGGCGAATGGCGGGAGTTTGAGGGAGTGATTGGATGACGGAAAAGAAATTTGCGGAAACACTTTCAAAAGTACTTTCACCTTCACGTGCGATCACATCACCAGAGTTTTTACGTGGGCGTGAGAAGCGGCTTACCGAAATTGAGCGCGCTTTCGCTGTGCCGGGTCGACAGGTTTTTATCTACGGCTTGAGAGGTGTAGGAAAAACTTCACTCGCTCTCACCAGCGCTTATAAAATGCAGTCCGCGGATTCAGACATAATCAATGTCATTTGCTCGGAAGGCGATACGTTTTTTAGCGTGATCCAATCAGTTGCCGAACAAGCTTTGCCAACTGATCCAAGAACTATAAAAAGCTCTGAGAAAGTGACCGGAAAACTGGGTACTAAAGGCTACGGTATTGCTGCTGAAAAATATATTGAAACCGGTAGAGTGCCCGAGCCGTCGACATTAAATGAAGCACTAAGCCTGATTGAGTTTTGTTCAAATGCGCATTCCGACATACCAGTATGCGTTATTGATGAGTTTGAGAGTATCAAGGACCACCCTTCTCACTCTCAGTTTGCTCGATTTCTTAAAGGTGTTGCAGATCGCTGTATTTCTCTAAAGTTCATTTTTTGTGGAATCGCTGAGTCGGTTGAGGAAATTTTCGTTTCGCATGGTTCAGCCCATCGGTATCTGCACACAGAGTCTTTGGAGAGGATGCCTTGGGAAGCGCGATTTGAAATAATAGATTTTGCTGCTTCTTCAGTCGGAATCGAAATAGATAGAACAACGAAAATCCGCATCGCGGCTATTAGTGATGGGTTTCCATATTTTGTTCATGAAGTCACTGCAAAGTTGTTATGGCAGTGCTTCGATCGTGGTTACCAAAATGGAATGCAAACGGTCGCTGCTGATTTTACAGCCGCGTTGGAATCCGCAATAGCAGGCATCGAACTTGAATTCAAAGGTCCTTACGACCGAGCGGTAGAGAAATACAAAACTGACGGTGAGTACATTCTTTGGGCATTGGCTGACACTCATGAACTAAAACGCAATTTGGGTGAGATATATAAGAGCTATGTAACAATTTGTCGGCAACTCGATCACCCACCGCTGGAAAAGCAAAAGATGAATGTCCGTTTGTCAAGTTTCAAGAGGGATAGCTTTTCGAAAATAATCTCAAGCGACCGGCGTGCTTGGTATGAATTTCCGCAGAAAATGATGCGAGGCTATGCCCGCCTTCGTGCATCTAGAAAAGACATACATTTGGACCCAGACCATCCCTTGGGCTGATGCTGCAAGCGTATGATGGGCGCCAATCCACTATACGCATCACCAACTCTACCCGCGCGGAACCAAGGCCGTAGGCCGCCGCGCGATCGCCAGCCCGCCCACACGGTCTGGCGATTTGGAGGGGTTGGCGCAACGTTCTTAAGTTCTTCTGATTTGGAGGGATAAACTGCCCGCCACCACCGTTGCATCGCCATCCCGCGGTCTGGCGCTCGCGCGGCTTGCGCATGATCCGTAGGGTGGGGTTTCACCCCATCATCCCGATAACCAACACCCTCGCATCGGTGGGGTAAAACCCCACCCTACATTTCCCGGGAAGCCATCCACACAGGCTCACCGGGTACCGCCTTTTACCACCGCGCTAAAGTTCAAATTACAACCATAAGGGGTAAGGTTTCCCTGACTGGTCACGCCCCCGCCGCTTTCGCTACAGTCCCATCGCCCGATTATTTTTCAAGGGCAGCAACTTTTCAGAGAAAGGAATTTACCCAATGCCACAGGAATATTTTGTTCCGATGAAAATGAAAAAGGTCAAAGGCGGCACCAAGCTGCATGGCCAGTTCATCGTCGACGGCGATGTCACGATCAGCAACTCTTCGTCCGATGATGACGATGACAAGCCGGTTCTGAATTTCGATCCGCGAGATCTCTTTTTCGAGGTCAAGTGGATCGCCTGGCCGGGCTCACCTTCGGCCGCGTTCGGGGCGTCGATGGGGTACGAGGTCGTCTCACCCGATGATTTCAGCTATCCACCGCCCCGCAAATAGGCGTGGCGCTTTGGCGTGATCATTTTGAAACGTCCCTTCGGGGGCGTTTCTTTCTGCGCCAAGGTCGGTTGCGCGTGGGACGTAAATCGGGAAAATATGCCCATGATATTGCCCGGAGGTTTCTGATGCGTTCCATTCTGATTTTTTCTATGGCCCTGTTTTTCGCACCATTGGTGCAGGCGCAGGGGGCGATCGAAAACCTCAGCGGTGCGGCCACAAATGCCCTCAATGCGATCCGCGCCCAGCACGGGTTGGCGGCGCTGCGGGCGGATAAAAAGCTGACCCGTGCCTCGGCGGTCCATGCGGAGGATATGGTGAAGAAAGGCTTCTTCAGCCACACCGGATCGAATGGGTCGACCATCGGAAAGCGCGCGCGCAAGCAGAGATACAAGTTTTGCGTGATCAGCGAAAACATCGCCAAGGGGCAAAAGGATCTTGATCAGGTGCTCACCTCGTGGATGGGCTCGCCCGGTCACCGCCAGAATATTCTGAATGCCGATGTCACGGATTTTGCGCTGGTGCGCGGCAGTGGCGATGTCTGGGTGATGATGTTGGGCCGGTCGGGGTGTTGATCCGGGTATTCCGTCGGGGCAGGGGCGTGCAGTAGGACATCTCCTTGGCGCCTGTTCGTGTGCTGTTGGCGTCCGGTGTCGGGCGCATGCCTCGGCGTGTTTCGCCACGCGACAACCCGTCAAAACGTACGGGTCGTACGGGGCCTCTGGCAAATGCCCCGATTTCCGTACGTTTTGGCCGTACAATACGTACGCTTTGTACGTTTTTTCGTCTCACACGCCTTGCGCTGCGATATGACTGATCCGCAGCAGCCTCTTGCCCGTATCCCTCTCAGGTTCCCCGCAGAAAAGAGCGTCACGCCCATGAAAATCGTTGTCCTCTACGTCGTCACAGCCCTTGTTTTCCTGGGCCTTGACGCGGTCATGCTGAAAAACGTCCTGCGTCCGCTTTTCGAAAGTCACATCGGCGATCTCTTGGCAGATACCGTCAACATCACCGCCGCGTTGATCTTCTATCTCTTCTATATCGCCGGCATCCTCTGGTTCGCCTCCCTCCCTGCATTGCGGGAAGGAAAACCCGTTAAGGCGTTGATATCAGGTGGTTTATTGGGGGCGATGGCCTATGGCACCTACGAATTTACCAACCTCGCCACCCTCAAAGGATGGCATTGGCAAATGGTAATTGTCGATGTCCCCTGGGGTGCTTTCCTGACCGGCGTTTCCGCTTGGGCGGGCGCTATAGTGGCCAGCGCCATGGGCTGGACGCCCCGGCGAAGGCCTTGATTTAAAAGCAAATACCTGGTTTGAGATCAGAGTAGCTTGAGGTCTCCAGCCATCTGGCGCCCATCGCGCCCGTCCTGAAGCTCGTAAGAAACCTTCTGATTATCGGCCAGCCCCGTCAGACCTGACCGTTCCACAGCCGAGATATGCACAAACACATCCTTGCCGCCATCTTCAGGTTCGATGAACCCGAAGCCCTTGGTGGTATTGAACCATTTCACGGTGCCATTTGGCATGCCGCTTCTCCTTCTTCACTTTTCGTCCCCGGGAATATGCCGGGCCATGCGACGAAGATTTCGCCGCGCTACCGATGATTGCATGGCCCCTGCAAAAAGCAAGTGAAACCCCGTGACCTTTGATCCCGAGGCGGTTATGGAGGGTCGGAAAAACGGGGAAAAGCAATGATAATTTATGGCCTGAAAAATTGTGATACATGTCGTAAGGCTTTGAAATCACTTCCAGAAGCACAACTGTGCGATGTCCACCAAGATGGTGTGCCCGACGACGTGCTGAAATCCGCCTATGCCACTTTCGGCGCCGCCCTTGTCAACACTCGTTCTACAACCTGGAGGGGGCTTTCGGAGGCTGAACGCGCTCTCGATCCAATGGAGTTGCTGAGGGTCTATCCAGCCTTGATGAAACGTCCACTGATCGACCATAACAACCAGCTTTACCTGGGCTGGACAAAGGACGTCCAAAGCGCCCTACTTGGATAATTGAGTGGGAATGAATATCTGGTTTCTACCAGACGGAGGGTATTGATGCGTAACGCAGCGTTGGTTTTGGGTATCATTGGCGGTGTTTTTGCCATGTTTGTTGGGTTTTTTGGCTATGGCTACACCGAGGCTGTCGCGCGCTATGGAGAGATTGAAGGTCTCGCCCGTCAGGTCGACAATATCGGTCTTATCCGAACTGCAAGCCTGCTGTCGCCGCTCCTTGCCATTGCAGGCGGGGCCATGGCCCGCGTCCGTGCCTTGTGGGGGGGCGTTCTGTTGCTGATCTCCGCCGGCTTGATGTTTTTTGCGTTTGGATTCAGCGTGTTCACCATGTTCCCGATCGGATTTACGCTTTTAGGCGGAGTGCTTGCGATTGCCGCCGGCAAGCCGGATGAGCCTAAAGCTCACTTTTAGGCTCGGCGTTATTGGCAAGCACGCGATCAATCGAGATCGGGCCGGCGCCTTTGAACACGACGACAAGCAAGAGGAAGACCCAAAGCGCGCGCTGATCCATGATGACAGAATCCGGTATTTTGTCGAACCAGGCGCCAAGGGTCTTGGCTTCGTTGATCACGCCGTGACCATAAAGATCAGTCAATGTCTGCATGCCGACAAAGCCGATCATGCCGAGTGCCGCCAGGCGACTGAACAACCCGATCACGATCAGCAGCGGTAGTAGAAATTCAGCATACGTACCCGCCAACACCACCAGTGTGTGGAAGATCGAGAGGTTTGAGATATCGTAATCCGCCGCCTCCATTACGCGCGGGAAGATCTGCGCGTAGGCATCGAATGACGGGCTGAACAAGCCAAAGAAGCCGTCCCCAAGTTTGGTTAGGCCTGACACCCAGAAATAGAACAGGAACACGGCGGCAAACAAAAAACGGGCGAGTGTCGGCAATAACCAATCAGCCCGTTCCAGCCGGTCAAACACCGCATTATGTAGAAAAATCAAGGTGTTCATTGGTCTTCTCCAGTCTTTATCCGGGTGATGGCCTGTGCGGACAAAAGCAGGCCCAAACCATGTGAAAGGTCAAAATCTTCTTCGGATTCGATTGCGGCTTCGTTGGCTTCGGGCAATGTTTCACCACGTAGAAGCGCGATGATGAATGCAGCGATGCCCGACGAAATCGGGGTGAGTTCGGGGTCGAATTCCGGGCGCAGGATCAGGACACTCTGCGCGCCACCCGTGGGTTTGGGGGACCCTTCTTCGAGATTGTAGGCCCAGATCTGGTGGATTGGCCAAGGCGATCTGATGACTTGCAGAGAGGGTGCGAGTTCAAGCCGGGCGGTCGCAAGTTCCTCTGGCGATAGTTCTTGCAGAACTTCGGGGTCAACGGGTGTTGCGTCAGCCGCGTGATAGGACACCCGAACGGCCTGTTCCAGCCGCGCCACGTCAGGCAGATAACCGATATGAGCGAGTGGTTCGAACCCGGCAAGAAAATCGGGAAACGCTGCACCATATTGCATCATGATCGGTGTTTCCGGTGGGTTTTGGCGCAAAAAGATACCTGCCAGACCTTTGAAGTTCTCTTCTCCCAGCAGTTTCACGATGGCCGGAAAGCTAAGCTCCAGCGCTTCGGTCAGGCTGACGGCGACGTTATTGCGATAAACGGAAAAGCGGCTTCCAGCGGGGTGGCCTACGCCGTCGCTCAACCCCTCGGGAACAGCTTCTGAGGCGTCCAGCAGGGCGGTGTGAAACGCCGTTTGTGAAACGCTCATGCCGGCACTTTCTGAAGAGCCGTGGCAGCGCGACGCGCCTCATCAGCCAATTCTGACCATTCCGGGATGTTTGCGTCCCATTCGATCAGGATTGGTCGTGGGCCGGAATGTTCCAGTGTGTAATCCAGCAATGTCCAAACCGGATCGGCGACTTCGCGTCCGTGGCTGTCAATTAGCAAAGGTGCGCCGTGATCATCGGTTTCTTCATCATGGCCGCCGAGGTGGATTTCTCCGACACGGGCCAGCGGGAAGGCGTCGATATAGGCGTAAGGATCAATCTTGAGGTTTGTGGCCGACACGAACACGTTGTTCACATCCAGCAGAAGGCCGCAGCCAGTGCGCTTGGCGACTTCATCAAGGAAATCTGTTTCGGCGTAGGTACTTTCATCAAACGCTAAGTAGCTTGAAGGATTCTCGAGCAGCATTTGGCGGCCGACGACCTCTTGCACTTGATCAATATGGTCGGTGACGCGGTTCAGCGTGGCTTTGGTGTAAGGCAGCGGCAGCAAATCGTTCAGGAAATGACTGTCATGGGTTGACCATGCCAAATGCTCCGAGAAGCTAGCCGGTTGCAGCCAGGAGCAAATATGCTTGAGACGGGCAAGATGATCGGTATCAAGGTCACATTCGCCACCGATGCTAAGGCCCACGCCATGCACAGAAATGGCAAAAAGTTCTGATAAGTGGCGGAGTTGTGCGATTGGGCGGCCACCATCGCCCATGTAGTTCTCTGCGTGGATTTCCAACCATTCGACCGGTGCAGCATCCTTCAGGATGTCGCTGAAATGCTGCGGTTTGTAGCCCACACCGGGGGCCGCTGGCAGCGCGGCGAAACGAGGGGAGTTATCCAGCATGACAATCGCTTTCGGAAAGAGGGAAAACGGAATTGGGGCGCGCGTACCTTTGCACGCGCGCCCCGGAATTTTTTAGGACGGCAGGTCGCGGCTAAGTTCTTCCAGCGAGCCTTCGCGTGCAGTGCCATCTGCCATTGCGGGCAGTTCGATTTCGGCACATGTGCCTGCGTCAACCAGGGTCCAGGCGTTGCCTTGGTAGTCGACGGTCGAGGTGCCCGCGCAAGTGGTGCCAGCACCAGCCTTGCAGCCGTTTTCACCGGCCAGAGCAACACCGTAGCATTTCTCTTTGCTAGCAGCGCTTGCACCAGTGGTGTGAGCAGCGATGGCTGCAGTTACGGCGCCGGCAATGGCTACGGTTTTCATGATCTTCGACATTCGGGTGTCTCCCTAAGTAGGTTACATCGCATCGCATACAGGCGACGGTTTCATCTTATCGCCGTGTTGGCGATGAAGAGAACATAATTGCCGAGGTGGGCAAAAAACCACTCACGAGATCGTTAGACACGCGCGTGTCAGGATGTGTGAGTACCTAATTCTTAGATAAGATATTGAATAGTAAAAATAAAACGAATTTCACGCGACCGAAAGCGTAATGTTTGTTACAGATTTCGGTCGCGTTTTTTGGTGATTGTTACAGCATATCCGGAGGCGTGGCTTCGCGGGTAAGCTCAGTTGTAACAGTATCAAGGGACTGAACACTGGTTTGCTTCTCACCCAAACGACGGATCGAAACCGTTCCTTCCTGAACTTCTTTCATGCCACAGGCCAGAATCACCGGCACTTTTCCCACCGAGTGTTCACGTACCTTGTAGTTGATCTTCTCATTGCGCAGGTCTGCTTCTGCCCGGATGCCAGCGGCGCGCAATGTGTCTACGACCCCTTGCACGTAATCATTCGCATCAGAGATGATCGAAGCGACAACAACCTGACGCGGCGCCAGCCAGAACGGTAGCTTGCCTGAGTAGTTTTCCAGCATAATGCCCAGGAAACGCTCAAAGCTGCCCAGGATGGCGCGGTGCAGCATGACCGGACGGTGTTTTTCGCCATCTGCGCCGATATATGTGGCGTCCAGCCGTTCCGGCAGGTTGAAATCCGCCTGGAAGGTGCCGCATTGCCATTCGCGCCCAATTGCGTCGGTCAGTTTGAAATCAAGTTTGGGACCGTAGAACGCGCCTTCGCCCGGATCGACTTCGAAGTCATTGCGTACGCTGAGGATGGCTTTTTCAAGTGCGTCCTCGGCCTTGTCCCAAACCTCGTCCGACCCCACCCGCACGTCCGGGCGGGTGCTGAGCTTGATGTCAAAGCTCGCAAATCCCGCGTCACGGTAGATGTCCGACAGAAGGTCGATGAATTTCGAACACTCCTCCTCGATCTGATCCTCGGTGCAGAAGATATGCGCGTCGTCCTGTGTAAAACCACGCACCCGCATAAGCCCGTGCAACGCGCCATGCGCCTCGTAACGGTGGCACGAGCCGAATTCAGCCAGACGCAACGGCAGGTCGCGATAGGATTTGATGCCCTGGTTGAAGATCTGCACGTGGCAGGGACAGTTCATCGGCTTTAGAGCGTTCACGCGCTTTTCGTTGGCGTGCTCTTCGTCGATCTCCGTGATGTACATGTTTTCACGGTACTTGTCCCAGTGACCCGAGGCTTCCCACAGCTTGCGGTCCACCACCTGCGGCGTCTTGATCTCCTGATAACCGGCTTTGGTCAGTTTGCGGCGCATATAGTCTTCGAGTGCGCGGTAAATCGTCCAGCCGTTGGGGTGCCAGAAAACCATGCCTGGGGCTTCTTCCTGAAAGTGGAAAAGCTCCATTTCACGTCCCAAACGCCGGTGGTCGCGCTTTTCGGCTTCTTCCAGGAACGTCAAATGAGCCTTGAGTTTTTCCTTGCCGGTGAACCCGACGCCGTAGATGCGTTGCAACATCGGGCGTTTTGAATCCCCGCGCCAATAGGCACCGGCAACGCTCATCAACTTGAAGGCATCGGCAGGAAGCTGACCGGTGTGTTGCAGATGTGGACCGCGACAAAGATCCTGCCAGTGCCCGTGCCAGTACATCCGCAGCGGTTCATCGCCGGGAATGGCTTCGATCAGTTCGACCTTGAAAGGCTCGCCCGCGTCTTCGTAATGCTTGACCGCACGGGCACGATCCCAGATCTCGGTCCTGACCTCGTCGCGGAGGTTGATGATCTCTTTCATCTTCTTTTCGATCAGACCCAGGTCTTCGGGTGTGAACGGCTCGGTCCGGTCGAAATCATAATACCAGCCATTGTCGATGACCGGTCCGATGGTGACTTTAACATCTGGCCAAATCTCCTGTACGGCGCGGGCCATGACATGGGCCAGATCATGCCGGATCAGCTCATTCGCCTGCGCCTCGTCTTTCATCGTGTGGATGCTGATCTCGGCATCGTTTTCCACTGGCCATTGCAGGTCCCAGTGCTGGCCGTTCACGGTGGCCGATATGGCTTTTTTAGCCAGTGAGCTGGAGATATCGGCTGCAACCTCGGCAGGGGTGATCCCTGCGTCATAGGAACGTGCATTGCCATCGGGAAGGGTAAGGGAAATCTGGGCCATTGGCCTGAAGCTCCTCGTCGGTTTGGCGCCCACGGAACGCCCGGTTGCGGGTTATTTGGTGTGCGGTCTATGTGACGTGGGTGTTTTGCCAAGTCAAGCCTGTCGGGGCATCCCGCGGCATTTCCAAGCTGGTAAGGTGAAATTTTACAGCAGGTCGAATTGACCCAAGCGATTGAAAGGTAACCGATACTCGCCCTGGGTGTGCGACTGTATTCCGATTCAGTGCCAATCGCATACGTGCTTGGTGCGCAAATGTATACGAGAATTCCGCGTAACATATTGACGCATATAAATAAATTTCGTGGACATGTTCGGGTAAGGCCGTATCCTGCCACTCAAGCGTGCCGTGCTGGCACGAAGATGAGCAATATTTCGGGGAGCTGCAAATGACGTCTTATAATGTGAATTTTGAGCTATCGGTCGAGGATGTTGAACTGATCGAAACTGCCTTGCGATTGACCAAGCAGGAATTGTCCAACGAGCAGCTTGTTACAGATGCACCAGCGCATGATGAAACACTGCGACGAATTCAGGATTTGCTTGGACGTATGCATAATCAAAAGGTTTTCTATCGCCCTCGCGCCGGTGCCTATATCGGTGGATAGGTTGCATTAAATCTTAGCTTGCACGCGCTGCCGTCTTGCGGTGTACACTGGTGACTGACTGGCAGTTCGCAGGCGGAACAAACATGGCAAAAGCCAAATTTCTGACAACTGATGACGGGCGCAACCTCGCCTATCATGCGACGCCGGGCGCATTGCCCGGTGTCGTTTTCCTCGGCGGGTTCAATTCCGATATGGAAGGTACAAAAGCCGTCCACCTTGAAGAATGGGCGCGGCGTACGGGACGTGCATTTCTGAGGTTTGATTATTCCGGGCATGGCCAATCATCCGAGTCGTTTGTCGATGGCGCGATTGGCGATTGGGCGAAGGATGCCGCCGCTGCGATCAGCACGCTTACCGAAGGGCCGCAGGTTCTTGTTGGCTCGTCGATGGGGGGATGGATGGCCCTGCTGACGGCGCGGTCCATGCCGGAACGTGTTGCCGGTCTGGTTACCATCGCGGCGGCGCCGGATTTCACCGAAGATTCGATGTGGGCAGGATTTGATGATGTGCAACGCACCGAGCTTCTGGAAAAGGGCCAGATCGCATTGCCAAGCGAATACGATGAACCTTATATCATTACCCGCCGCCTGATCGAAGAGGGGCGGGAAAATCTTGTGATGCGCGAGCCGCTGAAACTGCCTTTCCCGGTGCGGTTTCTGCAGGGCACGGCGGATTTGGATGTGGACATGACGGTGGCGCTGCGCTTGCTTGATCACGCAGTTGGGCCGGATATGCGGCTGACATTGGTGGATGGCGCAGATCACCGGTTCTCGGATACGGAGTGTCTGGCGCTGATCGAAAACGCCGTCGAAGACGTGCTGGCGCGCGCTGGCTGAAACGAAAGGTCGAGCATGGAACAGCGGGTTTCACTGATTACGCTGGGGGTTCGGGACATGGACCGGACCGCGCGTTTCTACGAAGACTTGGGTTGGCAACGCGTAGAAAGCCCCGACGGGGTGATTGCCTTTGATCTGATTGGTCAGACCTTGGGTCTTTATCCGCTGGAGGCATTGGCCGAGGAAATCGGTGTGCCTATTGATGAACTGGGGCGCGGGGCAATCACGCTGGCTCATAATGTACGTCAGAAAGAGGATGTGGATGCGCTGATTTCAGCCGCGGAGACTGCCGGTGCAATCATTTTCAAGAAACCCTGCGATGTATTCTGGGGCGGATATCACGGCTATTTTGCCGATCCGGAGGGCCATATCTGGGAAGTTGCTCATAATCCGTTCTCACCGCTATCGACCGATGGCGAATTTCGCTGGAATGGATATCAGACCGAGACAAAGAGTTGACGCCGCATTTGGCTGTGGCAAGCTGCAATGTAAGGTATCCCGCCACTCCCAAGAACAAGGACGCTAATTGATGCACACTCCCGTCGTGTTTTTACCGGGCATGATGTGCGACTTACGTCTTTATGCAATGCAGTTGTTGGAATTCGGCCGGGACCGTTCGGTCACTGTTGCGCCGATAACCATGGGCGAGCGGATAGAAGAAATCGCGTCAAACATCCTTGACCGTGTGCCACCTAAATTCGCGCTGGTCGGGTTGTCGATGGGCGGCATTGTAGCAATGGAAATGCTGCGCCGTGCACCGGACCGGATCACGCGCATCGCGTTGCTCAGTACGAATTCTTTGGCCGAAACGCCGCAATCCGCTGCGGATTACGAACCGCTGATCATCAAGCTACGGTCTGGCCAGTTGGAAGAGGCGGTGCAGGGGTTGATGCCGCCTGAGCATATTGGTGCCGGAACCGGACGCAGTGCGGTGATGGCGGAACTGCTCGAAATGGCCAAAGACATGGGCCCCGAGGCAATTGTCCGTCAGATTAGAGCATTGCAGCGCCGGCGCGACTATCAGTCCGTATTGCGTAAATGTAAGGTGCCGGCCCTTGTATTATGCGGCGATCAGGACGGGCTCACACCCTTAAAACGCCACACGCTGATGGCCGAGCTGATCCCCTATGCCGAACTTTCAGTGCTTGAAGGTGTCGGGCATCTGCCGACACTGGAAAATCCTGACGCTACAAATGCCGCGCTGCATGGTTGGTTGAAACAGCCATTCGTCCTGCGTACCCGTGTCGAAAGTTGATCCGTTTAGGCTGCAGCGTTCTTGTTCGCCGGTTTTTTAACTTTTCCCTTCTTGCGCGGGGATGTGCGGTTGCGCGGTTCGGGCGCATCGCTGTTGGCGTCGATGAAATCTAGGACAAGCGGGCGGATATTATTGCGCCAACTGCGACCGGCAAAGATACCATAATGGCCGGCATCGGGTTCGACATAGCTGGCTTTCTTGCTGTCTGGCAAGCTGGTGCAAAGATCGAGCGCCGCAATACACTGTCCTGGGGCAGAAATATCGTCCTTGCCCCCTTCGACAGTTTTGACCGCCACGTTAGTAATCTTGCTGAAATCGACGCGGTGCCCGTCGACAACAAAGCGGTTGCGAGCAATTTCCAACCCTTTGAAAATGCGCTCAACCGTTGAAAGGTAAAATTCCGCCGGCATATCCATGACAGCAAGATATTCATCGTAGAACTTGTTGTGAGGATCGCGATCGCTTGCGTTGCCCTGCGCCACGCGCGAGATCTGATCTACAAAGGCTTTCATGTGCCGTTCGCTATTCATAGACATGAAAGATGCCAGTTGCAGCAGGCCTGGGTAAACCATGCGTCCGACACCGGGATATTTGAAACCAACCCGTTGGATCATGGTCTCTTCAAGCTGGCCCATCGTCACGCGACGCCCGAAATCGGTCACGTCGGTCGGCGTTGCATCCGGGTCAACCGGGCCGCCGATCAGGGTCAGCGACCGCGGTTGCGCATCCGGGTCCTGCTCGGCCAGGTAAGCGGTGGCGGCCAGGGTCAGCGGAACCGGCTGGCATACGGCGATCACATGCAGATCTGATCCCAGCTCGCGCATGAAATCGACAAGGTAAAGCGTATAATCCTCGATATCAAACTTGCCTGCTGAAACCGGAATGTCACGGGCGTTGTGCCAGTCGGTCACATAGACCTCGCAATCGGGCAGCAGCGACCGGACGGTCGAGCGCAGAAGCGTGGCATAGTGGCCCGACATCGGTGCGACCAGCAGAACCCGGCGCGCCATTTCTTCACGGCCTGAGACATCGAAGTGAATCAGATCACCGAACGGTCGGTTGACCACGGTCTCGATGTTGATCAGGTGGTCGCGGCCATCTTCGCCGGTGATGCTTTCGATGCCCCAGTCGGGCTTTGTTACCATGCGCTGAAAGGTTCGTTCCGTCACTTCACCCCACGCAGACATCCACTGAAAGGCGGGATTTGGCGCAAGGCTAAAAACCGGATATGATGCAAGTGAAAGAGCGGTGGCCCCCAGCCACTGATTGGTGTTACGGAGGGTTTCCATCAGGTCATATGTGGCCATGTAGCGCATCTTATTCTCCTCGGGGCGGTCTGCCCGGTTCCATTCGTCGCACTGCCCTCCCGCAACGCTACGCTATGCTGCATAGCAGAAACTTTAGAAGGATTTCTTCACTATGGCAACGCATGAGGACGTCGAAGCCGTGAATATTGACAAATTGAATGAAAATCTTGCGCGGGTGGAAGAACTTTCGAAAAGATTGGTAAACGCGTTTTCTGTTCGTAATCCACCCAAACCCTCGCTTGGTGGTCCATCGCCGGATTTGTTTGTAAAAGCCGCCACTTCCTATTGGAGCGAGATATTAGAAAACCCTAGCAAGCTGTTTGAGAACCAGCTTGAGTATTGGGGCAAATCCGTGCGCCATTACATAGATGCCCAGCAATTATTGCTGCAAAGCGGCGCGGAAGAGGGAGCGGACGCAGAAAAACCGCGTCCCACAGATAAGAGGTTTGCCAACCCGCTGTGGGAAACCAACCCCTATTTCAGATATATCAAAGACCAATATTTGCTGAATGCCGAAGCTATCGAAAAGGCCGTTGGCGAGGTGGACGACCTGGAGGCCAAGGAACAGCGGCGTCTTGCCTACTTTTCGCGCCAGATCATCGACCTGATGTCACCCACAAATTTTTTGGGCACAAACCCTGATGCGCTTGAGCGCGCAGTTGAGACAGAGGGCGAATCACTTGTTAAAGGGTTGGAGAACCTGGTGGCCGATCTTGAGGCCAATAATGGTGAAGTCGTCGTACGGCTGGCGGACGAAGGCGCCTTTGAATTGGGAGGCAACGTCGCCACCACACCGGGTGAAGTGGTCTATCGCAACCGCATGATGGAACTGATCCAATACGCCCCATCGACCGAAAAGGTTCATGAGGTGCCGCTGGTGATCTTCCCGCCCTGGATCAACAAGTTCTACATTCTCGACCTGAAAGAGCAAAACAGCCTGATCAAGTGGATTACTGATCAGGGGTATACGCTCTTTGTCGTTTCCTGGGTCAATCCGGACACGTCTTACGCCGATGTCGGGATGGAAGACTACGTTGAGGAAGGGTTCCTTGCGGCGATCCGCGAGGCAAAGGCAATTACCGGACAAAAGCAAGTTAATACGGTTGGATATTGCATTGCCGGAACGACCTTGCATTTGACCTTGGCCCTATTGAATAAGCGGAAGGACAAAAGCATCAAATCCGCCACTTTCTTCACGGCATTGACGGATTTTTCCGAACAGGGTGAATTTACGCCGTTTCTTCAGGACGATTTCATTGACGGGATCGAGGCTGAAGTCAGCGAGCAGGGCATCCTGCGGTCTTTCATCATGTCGCGTACCATGTCGTTCCTGCGGTCGAACGATCTGATCTACACACCGGCCATAAAAAGCTACATGATGGGGGAAACACCTCCGGCTTTTGATTTGCTTTACTGGAATGGTGATGGATCGAACCTGCCGGGGAAAATGGCGGTCGATTATCTTCGCGGCCTGTGTCAGCGCAATGAGTTCGTGACCGATGGTATCGACCTGATGGGTGAGACGCTTCATATCCGGGATGTGAACGTTCCCCTGATGTCGGTGACGTGTCAGACCGATCACATTGCACCCTGGAAGGATTGTTATCGCGGTTTCCAGATGACCGGCTCCAAGGACAAAACCTTTATCGTTTCCGAATCCGGCCATATCGCGGGGATTGTGAACCCGCCTTCTAAAAAGAAGTACGGGCACTACACCAACGACGATCTGGGGCTGGTTTCGGAAGACTGGATCGAAGGTGCGAAATACCACGAAGGATCTTGGTGGCCGCTATGGGAAAAGTGGCTGCGCAAGCAATCTGGCAAGAAAATTGCCGCCAGGGAACCCGGTGATTCGGAGCATAAACCCCTGTGTTCGGCCCCTGGGACCTATGTGAAGCGCAAGGCAAGCGCTTTGTAATCAAGGGTTTAGCGCGGCCCAAAATTATTTTGCTGCAGTGCAGAAAAAATACTTGAAATGCTGCACTGCAGCATGCATATTCTGTGCATACGCAGAAACGCGGTGGACCCGCGCTAAGGATATGAAGGAATAAACCAATGGCTAAAGCACAAGACATCAACACCGTCATGAAAGACATCATGGGCGCATTCCCCGTCGACACGAAAGCGATGGAAGACGCGTTCAAAAACCAAGCCGCTCTGAACGAAAAACTGTCGGGCGTTGCCCTGACAGCTGCTGAGCAGTCGGCTGAAATCTCGAACAAATGGACCAAAGAGACTCTGGCCAAACTGAACGACATGACCAAAGCGAAATCCGAGCCGGCCGACTACGCCAAAGCCGTGACAGATTTTGCCTCGGCCAGTGCCGAAGTAGCAGCCGAAAACATGGCCGCCTTCGCTGAAGTTGCCAAAAAAGTCCAAATGGAAACCGTTGAGCTGCTGATGTCGGCTGGCAAAGACCTGCAAGAAGACGCAGCCAAAGCCGTCAAAAAAGCAACCGACGACGTGACTGCTGCTGCCAAGAAAGCATCTGCTGTCAAGTAAGACCACTTTTCGTACCTGATACCTCCCTGTTGGGTACTTCAAGTGAGGGCGAGCCATTGCGGCTCGCCCTTTCTTTTTGTGCTGCAGTAGCATAAGCTTTGCTGCAGCGCTGCATTTTCGGGGAGGAACGCACCGTGGCTGATACCAATAAACCGTTGCTGATAAAGCGTTACGCAAGCCGGCGGTTGTACAATACCGAGACGTCCGATTACGTCACGCTGGAAGATATCGCAGAGTTTATCCGTGACGGGCGCGAGGTGCAGATCATTGATTTGAAATCCGGCGATGATCTGACCCGGCAGTATCTGCTGCAGATTATTGCAGAACATGAAAGCCGTGGTGAAAACGTGCTGCCGATCAATGTTCTGAACGACCTGGTGCGCAGCTATGCCACCCATGCCACGAGCATGGTGCCGGAGTTTCTGCAAAGCAGCTTTGAGATGCTGCGCGAAGGTCAGTCCAAGATGGTGGAGAATATGACCAAGGCCAACCCTTTGGCAGGCATGCCCGGGATGGAGGCGATGCGCGCCCAGCAAGAGGCCTTTCTGAAGGCGATGACCAGCGGATTGGGTAGCATGGGCACCACGCCAGCAGCTTCCGAGGGCGCTGCTGCTACCGATGACACCGACGATGATAATCTCGACGAGATAAAGAAACAGCTTTCGGACCTTCAGGACAAGCTGTCCAAACTCAGCAAGTAAGCGCAGATGGTTGATAGCCCGGGCCGCATAACCCTCTGGGGGATCGAAGTGTTCATGGCGGCTGCCGATGAGCGTTCGATTTCAGCGGCGGCTCGCCGATTGGGGGCCAGCCCCTCGGCTGTCAGTCAACAATTGACCAATCTGGAGTCTGCCGTCGGGGCCACGCTGTTGCAGCGCAATGCGCGCCCGATACGCCTGACGCCGGCGGGCGAGATCATGCATCGGCGGGCGCAGGTCATCCTCAACGAGGCGGCACAGGCGCGGGCAGAACTGGCGATGTCTGACCTTTCGATGCTGACGCGGTTCCGTCTGGGGATGATTGAGGATCTCGAGGCGGATGTAACCCCGCAATTGCTGACCCATATGGCGTCGGAGTTGAAGGGCTGTCAGTTCCTGCTGGAAATCGGCGCCAGTCACTATCTCTATGATCAGCTGGACGCGCGGGCACTGGACGTGATCGTCGCGGCAGAGCTGGGCGCGGAGGAAGAATGGGTCGAGGTGCATCCGCTGATGCGTGAAGGCTTTATCGTGGTGGCGCCGCGTGGCGTTATTGATCCGGATGGCAATGTGTTGCGCCAGCTACGGCGTCTGCCGCTTATCCAGTATTCGCAGCGCCTTTACATGGGCCGGGTGATCAACTCGCATCTGGCGCGTCAAAACATCTCACTGCCGCATCGGTTTGAGCTGGACAGTTACCACGCGATCCTGGCTCTAGTCGGGCAGGGGACGGGTTGGTCTATCCTGACGCCATTGGCGTTGATGCGCGCGCGCCGCTTTGCCGATCAGATAGATGTGTTCGAACTGCCATTTGAACCCTTTTCGCGCAATATTTCTCTGACGGCGCGCAAAGGCATTCTTCAGGATATGCCGGCGCAGGTTGCGGAAACACTCAAACCGATCCTGCAAGATACCATCGTTACGCCTGTGATACGGAAACATCCATTTTTGGCCGAGACGCTGACAGTTTTCTGAACATCAGTAAAAACTTTGTGGGTCGATATCGACGCTCAGCCTGAGCTGGTTCGAGGTTTTGACCTGACCGATCCATTGCGAAACGGCTGCTTGCAACGCGACGCCTTTGGGCGCTTTGACCAAAAGCCGTACCCTGTGGCGGCCACGTATGCGGGCGATTGGCGCAGGCGCGGGGCCAAAGACCTGTGCGCCCACGCGCCGCAGCGGCGCGTCACGGCGAGCAAGATCATTGCCCAAATCGAACACCTCCTGCATATCCGGCGACGACAGGATAATACCAGCCATCCGCCCAAAGGGAGGCACACCCGCATGCTGCCGTTCATTCGCCTCTGCACGCCAGAACCCGACCTCATCGCCTGACAGGATGGCACGGATCACGGGGTGTTCCGGCTGGAAGGTCTGCAACAGAGCCGTACCTTTTCTAGTGCTACGTCCAGCCCGCCCCGCCACCTGTCGCATCAACTGGAATGTACGTTCCGCCGCGCGAAGGTCTGACCCTTGAAGACCCAGATCGGCATCTATCACACCAACAAGTGTAAGCAGTGGGAAATTATGTCCTTTTGCGACCAGCTGAGTGCCGATGATGATGTCTGCACCACCATCAGAAATTTCCTCGATCTGCGCTTTCAAAGCCCTGGCTGACCCGAACAAATCCGAAGACAAGGTGGCGATCCGGGCTTCGGGGAAGAGCTGTATTGCCTCTTCTGTAAGTCGTTCCACACCCGGGCCAACGGCAGCCAGGCGATCCTCAGCCTCGCAAGATGGGCAGGCCGTTGGAATGGGCCGGGTTTCACCGCATTGATGACAGACGAGCCGCTTGAGAAACCGATGTTCAACCATGCGCGCATCGCAATGATCGCACCCGACCTGATGCCCGCAGGCCCGGCAGAGCGTGATCGGCGCATAGCCGCGGCGATTGATGAATAAAAGCGCCTGCTCGCCCCGGAAAATCCGGTCTTTGACCGCCGCCTGAAGGGTAGGTGAAACCCATCTGTTCGAGGGCAGTTTTTCGACCCGCATGTCGATGGGGCGGATATCGGGCATCACCGCTTCGCCAAAGCGCGATGTCAGTTCAAGTTTCTGATATTTGCCGGCCTCAGCGTTGGTCCAGCTTTCAAGGCTCGGCGTGGCCGAGGCCAGCACCACGCGTGCCCCGCAGATTGAGGCCCGCAGCACCGCCATGTCACGCGCGTTGTAGAGCACGCCATCTTCCTGTTTGTAGGAGGTGTCATGCTCTTCATCCACGATGATCAGCCCGAGATTCTGGAACGGCAAAAACAGCGCCGAGCGTGCCCCGACCACGACCTGTGCGCCGCCCTGGCCGACCATTTTCCATGCCCGGCGGCGCTCGGTCATCGTGATGCCCGAATGCCACTCGGCCGGTGGCGCCCCGAACCGCGTGGCGAACCGGGTCAGGAATTCGGCGGTCAGCGCGATTTCCGGCAACAGGACCAATGCCTGGCGGCCCTGACGCAGCGCCTCGGCCACGGCTTCGAGGTAGACTTCGGTCTTGCCCGACCCGGTGACACCACGCAGCAGGGTACAGCCATAATCACCTGTTTTTATGCCGTTAATCAGCGTGTCAGACGCGGCTTTCTGATCTTCGGTCAGGTCTTTCCCATGGCGGCCCGGGTCAAGGCGCGGATAAGGCACGTCGCGCGGCGTGGCCTCTTCGTGCACGACGCCCTGTTTGACCAGACCTTTGACAACCGATGTCGAAACCCCGGCCTGTTCCGCCAGTTCCTTGAGTGTGAAGGACAGCCCGCCATAGTCGCGAAGCGCCTCAATCACCCGGCGGCGCGCGTCGGTCGCGCGGTCCGGTTCACCATCGCCAAGACGGTAGACCTTTTGCATCGACGGGGGATTGCCCAGACCCGGCGCGCGGGTGGCCAGCCGCAGCATCGCTGGCATCGGCGTCAGCGTGTAATCCGCCGCCCGGCGCAGAAACTCCTTCATTTCCAAACGCATCGGGGCGACATCCAGCACGCGGATGACCGACCGCGCCTTGGACAGGTCAAACCCGCCTGTCCCCGGGCCCCAGACCACGCCGGGCACTTTGCGCGGGCCCAGCGGCACCTCGACAAAGGCGCCAAGATGGCAGCCGCCTTCGGGCGCCTTGTAATCCAGCGTTCCCCCAAGGGGTTGAGTTGTCAGCACCGCCACCAGGGATCCGGGGTCGAAAAAGCTGGGCAAATCGACGGTCAAGCTACGCTCCGGTTCAGGGGTTTCGGCATCACACACTATGAGGTAAACGCTAGAAGACGAAACTCCAACCCGCGCAAATGGATCCCTTACATGAAATTTTTCGTAGACACCGCCGAAGTCGATCAGATCGCCGAGTTGAATGACCTTGGCATGGTCGACGGCGTCACCACCAACCCGTCACTAATCATGAAATCGGGCCGTGACATTCTGGAAGTTACCAAGGAAATCGCCGATATGGTCGATGGGCCGGTCAGCGCCGAAGTGGTCGCAACCCAAGCCGACGCCATGATCGCGGAAGGCCGGAAACTGGCCAAGATCGCCGACAACATCGCCGTGAAAGTACCGCTGACCTGGGCCGGGCTGAAAGCCTGCAACGTACTGACGAACGAAGGAAACATGGTGAATGTCACCTTGTGTTTCTCGGCCAATCAGGCGCTTTTGGCGGCCAAGGCCGGGGCGACCTTCATCAGCCCGTTTATCGGACGCCTTGATGACATCAACCTGGAAGGAATGGATCTGATTTCGGACATTCGCCAGATCTACGACAATTACGGCTACGAGACGCAGATCCTGGCGGCCTCGATCCGCACCGTGAACCACGCCTATCAATCCGCCATGATCGGCGCCGACGTGATGACGGCACCGCCCAAGGTGATCAAGCAGATGGCCGAACATGTGCTGACCGACAAAGGATTGGAAGCATTTTTGGCAGATTGGGAAAAAACGGGGCAGCAAATCCTGTAGCCTCGTGGTATAAGGCCAAAAAAGAAAACCGAGGCGTTTAATGAGTAGCAAGCCCGAGATTGAAGAATCTCTGCGTGAACATATCATCGCGCAGCCTGATGTTATCCTTGAAGATCAAGACCTTATGCGCGCGCTTGTCTCCGCGAACGAGCGCGCGATGGGTGACAACATTGTCGATCTGCGTGGGATCGCGATGAAACGCCTTGAGATGCGCCTGGACAGGCTGGAGGACACGCATCGCAGTGTGATCGCTGCCGCCTATGAAAATCTGGCCGGGACAAATCAAGTGCATCGCGCGGTGCTGCGGATGCTTGATCCTGTGGAATTCGAGTCCTTCCTCATGGATCTGGGCGGGGAGGTTGCCAGCATCTTGCGTGTCGATACCATCCGGCTGGTGCTGGAGACGGTGCAGGATGAAAGTGACCCGGCAGTGAAAAAGCTGGGTGATGTTCTGGCGGTTGCCGATCCCGGATTTATCGAGGCATATCTGAATGCAGGTCGAAACAGTTCGGGGCGGCAGGTGACGTTGCGCCAGATCCACGAAGGTGACATGCGGATCTATGGCCGCGATGCTGAATTTGTGCGTTCCGAGGCCTGTCTGTTGCTGGATTTCGGCGAGGGGCGATTGCCCGGCATGCTCGCGTTGGGGGCCGAAGATCCGCATCAGTTTACACCGCAGCAAGGCACTGACCTGCTTGCGTTTTTTGCGGGTGTATTCGAACGGGCAATGCGCCGCTGGCTATCATGATCTCACCCGCCGCCCGCGATGCGTTACAGGGGTGGTTGGATACCAGACAGGCGCTGGGCGGCATTTCGGAAAACACCATTGACGCCTATGGTCGAGACGTTTCGGGTTTTCTTGCCTTCATGACCGCGCACAAGGGAGAAACGCAAGGCCTGGCTGCTTTGGCGCGGATCTCCGTCGGCGACATGCGTAGCTGGATGGCATCCGTCCGAGGCCGGGATGTGGGCGCGCGGTCGCTGGCCAGAAAACTGTCTGCTGTCAAAAGCTTTTATCGTTGGCTGTCTGAACGCGAGGGGTTTGAACCCACGGCGGTTCTGGCAACACGGTCGCCAAAATTCCAACGAAAATTGCCACGTCCCATGTCCGCAGAGGCGGCGCAAGACGTAATAGAAGCCATTGAAATTCAACACGATAATCCGTGGGTTTCTGCGCGGGATCAGGCGGTGGTGACACTGCTCTATGGCTGTGGTCTCCGGATTTCCGAAGCGCTGAGCATTACCGGCCGCGATCTGCCACTAGAGAGTGCGTTGCGAGTCATCGGCAAAGGCGGCAAGGAACGTATGGTGCCGGTCATCCCGGCGGTGCGTGAGGCGATGAAGCGATATCTGAACCTCTGCCCACATCCGCTGAGAGATGATTTGCCGGTGTTTCGCGGGGTGCGTGGCGGCAAGCTGAACCCGCGCATGGTGCAAAAGATGATCGAAAGTGTACGCCTGCAACTCGGCTTGCCTGCCAGCGCCACCCCGCACGCAATGCGGCACAGCTTTGCCACCCATTTACTCAATGCTGGTGGGGATTTACGTGCCATTCAGGAGCTTCTGGGTCACGCGTCGCTTTCAACCACACAAGCCTACACGGCTGTGGATACCGCGCGATTGTTGGAAGTCTATCAGGCAGCCCATCCCAAAGCTTGATTGCACCCGCAGCATTTTTCCTGCAAGAGGAAAGCATGACACGCGAATTCAAGGCCTTAGCTGTTCATCTGCTGACCGCCACAGGGGCGGTTTTTGCCATGCTGGCCTTGCTGGCAGCCGTGGATGGCAAGTGGAGCCTGATGTTTTTGTGGCTGGTCGTGGCGTTTGCCGTGGACGGCATCGACGGCCCTCTGGCGCGCAAATACCATGTCAAACACTATGCCGCGCAGTTCGATGGCAACCTGCTGGACATGATCATCGACTACATCACCTATACATTCATTCCCGCCTTCGCCCTCTTCAAGTCGGGGCTGTTGCCGGGATGGACCGGATGGTTTGCGATCATCGTGATCACCTTTGCCAGTGCCATGTATTTCGCTGATACAAGGATGAAAACAAAGGATAATTCCTTTTCCGGTTTCCCTGGTTGCTGGAACATGATCGTGCTGGTTCTGTTCGCGATCGAACCTAATTTCTGGATCAGCCTGACCCTGGTTGCCGCGCTGGCAGGGGCGATGTTCCTGCCGTTGAAATTCATCCATCCGGTGCGCACCGAGCGTTGGCGATCAGTGTCGCTGCCGATGACCCTGGCCTGGACTTTCTTTGCGGGGTGGGCGGCATGGGTCGATTTCCACCCGCAGAGCTGGGCGCATTGGGGGCTGATATCAACCTCGATCTACCTGATTTTCGCGGGCATCGCCCAACAGATCATCCCGGAACGCAAATAACCCGGAAAAACGGACAAGGCGTACGTTGCGTACGGCTAAAACGTACGTCAATCCGCCCGGGTCACGAATGACTCGTACGGGCCGTACGTTTTCAGGTTCAGATTAGTAATCCACCGGCCTTTTCGTGTCGCAACAGCCAGACCTTGGTTTCGACCCCGCCCATGCCGGAAAACCCGCCCAGGGTCGTTGCACCCAACACCCGATGACAGGGGATGATCACCGGGATCGGATTACCGCCACAGGCCCCGCCGATGGCCTGCGCCGGGACGTTCAGCTCGGCGGCCAGATCACCATAAGTCCGCGTCTCTCCCAAGGGGATGGCATACATCGCATCACAAACCGCGCGCTGAAAATCTGACCCGTCGACATGCAATGGCAGATCGAAACTGTCGCGTGCCCCTTCAAAATACGCGCGAAGCTGAAGGATCGCTGCTGTGAGTTGCGGTGTCTCAGGCCCATCAGGGTCATCCACCCAACGGACGCGAAAAATCTTTCCGTCTCGGGCGTCAACGGTCAGCGGGCCAATCGGGGTATCGAGTGAAGCGGAGGGCATGACATCAATCTGGCGCGCAAGATCCGAAACCACAACCCGGATCTTGATCAAACATCTGTCCCAAGCGCCAATCCGAGGAGGAGGCCGAAGGCGGACGACGAGACATCATGCGTGCGCGTATGCGCACTCAATCAGATAACAGCGCCTTCAAAAAAGAACCGCCCCGGAAAGGGGCGGCCTTTTTGGCAACGTTTTTTGGCGGGGTGATCAATCCCGGTTCATCCGGTTGTCGATCAGGTCATCGACGACCGACGGATCGGCCAGCGTGGACGTGTCGCCCAATGCGCCATAGTCATTCTCGGCGATCTTGCGCAGGATGCGGCGCATGATCTTGCCCGAGCGGGTCTTGGGCAGGCCCGGGGCCCACTGGATCAGGTCCGGCGAGGCGATGGGGCCGATTTCCTGGCGGACCCAGTTCCTGAGCTCCGTCTTCAGTTCGTCGGTATATTCCTCGCCGCCCATCAGGGTCACGTAGCAATAGATGCCCTGGCCCTTGACCTTGTGGGGGTAGCCCACAACGGCGCTTTCCGACACTTTCGGGTGGGCGACCAGCGCGCTTTCCACCTCGGCCGTACCCATGCGGTGGCCCGAGACATTGATCACGTCGTCGACGCGACCAGTGATCCAGTAATCGCCGTCGGCATCGCGTTTGCAGCCGTCGCCGGTGAAGTAATAGCCTTTGTAATCGGCGAAATAGGTTTTCTCGAACCGTTCGTGATCGCCCCAGACGGTGCGCATCTGGCCGGGCCAGCTGTCGCGGATACACAGCACGCCTTCGACGTCATTGGCCTCGATGATCTCGCCGCTCGTCGGTTCCAGCACCAGTGGTTCGATGCCGAAGAACGGTTTCATCGCCGAACCGGGCTTGGTGGCATGCGCGCCGGGCAGGGGAGTCATCAGGTGGCCGCCGGTTTCGGTCTGCCACCAGGTGTCGACGATGGGGCAGCGCCCGCCGCCGACAACTTCGTGATACCAGCCCCAGGCCTCGGGGTTGATCGGTTCGCCCACCGTGCCCAGCAATTTGAGGGACGACAGATCGCAACCTTCGACAAAGGAATTGCCCTGGCCCATCAGCGCGCGAATGGCTGTCGGTGCGGTGTAGAACTGATTGACCTTGTGTTTCTCGCAGACCTGCCAGAAGCGGCTGGCATCGGGATAGGTGGGCACGCCTTCGAACATCAGCGTGGTCGCGCCATTGGCCAGCGGTCCGTAGACGATATAGCTGTGCCCGGTGACCCAGCCCACATCCGCCGTGCACCAATAGATGTCGCCGTCATGGTAATCGAAGGTCAACTCATGGGTCATCGCCGCATAAACCAGATAGCCGCCGGTGGTGTGGACCACGCCCTTGGGTGCGCCGGTGGAGCCGGAGGTGTAGAGAATAAAAAGCGGGTCTTCGGCATTCATCGGCTCGGGCGGGCAGTCGGCGCTGACGGTTGCCTGAACCTCGTGCAGCCAGTGATCGCGGCCTTCTTCCATCGCCACATCGCCGCCGGTGCGCTGCACCACCAGCATCTTGCAGTCGTGATCGACATTGCTGAGCGCCTTGTCGGCATTGAGTTTGAGCGCGGTGTTGCGGCCGCCACGGGGGGCCTCGTCGGCGGTGATCAGCAGCTTGGCCTCGGACCCGTTCACGCGGGCGGCCAGAGCATCAGGTGAAAACCCGGCAAAGACGATGGAATGGATGGCACCGATCCGGGCACAGGCCAGCATGGCATAGGCGGCCTCGGGGATCATCGGCATATAAAGCACAACCCGGTCGCCCTTGCCGACGCCAAGCGCCTTGTAGGCATTGGCCATCTTGCAGGTGTTCTCAAACAATTCCTTGTAGGTGATTTGTTTGGCAGGCTCATCGGGGCTATCGGGCTCCCAGATGATCGCGGTCTGATCGCCCCGGGTTTCAAGGTGGCGGTCAATGCAATTGGCGGCGATGTTCAGCTGGCCGTCTTCGTACCATTTGATCGAGACATTGCCGAAGTCGTAGCTGACATTCTTGACCGTGGTGAAGGGCTTGATCCAGTCGACGCGCTGTCCCTGTTCGCGCCAGAAGGCTTCGGGATCAGCGATCGACGCGGCATACATCTGGTTGTACTGGTCGGCGTCGATATGCGCGTTGGCGGTAAAGTCGGCGGAGGGCGGATATGTTTTATCGGTCATCTCGGTCCCTTTTCGTTTTTATGGATTGCAAAAATAGTGCCCGCCCCAAGGCAGGAGTGCAACAGGGGGCAGCCACAGAAGCGTTAAATTGCGAGGTATTCGGCGCGAAGCTCTTCGTTTTCAAGCACCTCGGCGGCGGTGCCATCGAAAACGATGCCGCCGGTATCGAGGATGACGGCACGATCGGCCAGTTCCAGCGCCCGCACGGCGTTCTGTTCGACGATGATCGTGGTGATGCCCTGTTCCTTGATGATGCGCAGGGTCTTTTCGATCTCGTCCACGATCACCGGGGCCAACCCTTCATAGGGTTCATCCAGAAGCAGCACCTTGATGTCACGGGCCAGCGCGCGGGCCACTGCCAGCATCTGCTGCTCGCCGCCCGACAGGGTCACGCCCTCTTGCTTGCGGCGCTCCTTGAGGCGGGGGAAAAGCTCGTAGAGGCGTTCGATCGACCAGCCGATGGGCGGCGCGATCTGGGCCAGTTGCAGGTTCTCCTCGACCGTGAGGCCGGGAATGATGCAGCGATCCTCGGGGACAAGGCCGATCCCTGCCGTGGAGGCCTCGTGCGAGGCCATCTTGTGCAGGGGCTGGTGGTCCAGCCAGATTTCGCCGTGGTTCAGTTGTGGGTTGTCCATCCGCGCGATCGAGCGCAGCGTGGTGGTCTTGCCCGCGCCGTTGCGGCCCAGCAGGGCAAGGATTTCGCCCTCGTGGACGTTAAAGCTGATGTCCTGAACGATATAGCTTTCGCCGTAGTAGGATTTCATCCCCCAGACCGACAGGAAGGCGGGGGCGGTTTCGGCAACGTTCTTGCCTTTGGAGAAGTCGGGTTTGACGTTCATCTGCGGATTCCCCTGATTTAGGCCGATTCACCAAGATACGCTTCGCGCACCTTGGGATGGCCTTTGATGTTGTCGGGCGTGTCTTCGACCAGCGGTGTGCCCTGGGCCAGAACGGTGATCCGTTCAGCAAGGCTGAACACCACGTGCATGTCATGTTCGATGATGGCGATGGTGATGTCGCGTTCATCCTTGATCTGCTTCAACAGGTCGATGGTGTTGTTGGTATCGGCCCGTGCCATGCCGGCAGTGGGTTCGTCCAGCAGCAGAAGGCGCGGATTTTGCGACAGGCACATGCCGATTTCCAGCCGCCGCTTGTCGCCCCGGCTCATCGAGGCGGAGTTGAAATGGCGCTTGTCTGCCATGTTCAGGCTTTCGAGCACATGTTCCGCCTGCTCGATGATCGCCTTTTCATTCGACGAGTTTTCCACCGCATGCATGCGGAAGGCGCCGTCGCGCTTGGCAAAGATCGGGATCATCATGTTTTCCAGCACGCTCAGTTCGCCGAAAATCTCGGGCGTCTGGAACACGCGGGAAATACCCATCTGGCAGATCTCGTAGGGTTTGCGCCCCAGCACCGATTGGCCATCAAAGCTGACCGAGCCGGTATCGGGGATAAGCTTGCCGATCAGTACGTTCAGCAGGGTCGATTTACCCGCGCCGTTCGGGCCGATGATGGCGTGGACGCTGTTTTCCTCGACGCTGAGATTCACATCCCCCAGCGCCTGGAGACCGCCGAAGCGCTTGTTGACGTTTTTGACTTCAAGAATGCCCATTCGTCAGTCTCCTTATTCCGCGGGGGTGGATTGAGTGGCTTCGTCTTCGGTCTCGTCCGCGGCCTTTTTGCCTGAAATCAGCCGCTTGATGCGTTGGCCGCCTTCGACAAGGCCACCGGGCAGGAAGATGACGATCAGCATGAAGAGCACGCCAAGGGTCAGGTGCCAGCCCTTGCCGACGAAGGGATGGATCAGCGTGACCATGAGGTCTTCGATCCCGTCAGGCATGAACGAGAACCAGCTGTGCAGGACGTTGTCGTTGATCTTCGAGAAGATGTTCTCGAAATACTTGATCAGGCCGGACCCCAGCACCGGGCCGATGAGGGTGCCCGCGCCGCCAAGAATGGTCATCAGAACGACCTCTCCGCTGGCGGTCCATTGCATCCGTTCGGCACCGGCCAGCGGGTCAACCGCCGACAGAAGGCCACCGGCCAGACCGGCATACATGCCCGAGATGACAAATGCCGCTAGGGTATAGGGGCGCGCGTTGAGGCCGGTATAGTTCATCCGTGTGTTGTTGGATTTGATCGCCCGCAGCATCATTCCGAAAGGCGACCGGAAGATGCGGATCGAGAGATAAAAGGCCAGCACCATGATCACCGCGCAGAGATAATAGCCGGTGTTGAACTGGAAGAGCCAGCCGCCGAGTTCCATTTTGTGCGTGGCGTTCATCTCCATCCCGAAGAAATGCGGGACGTTGGGGCTGCCTTCACCACGGAAATATTGCGGATCATTGTTATAGACCTGAAGGCCGGTTTCGCCGTTGGTCAGGTTGAACTTGGGGTTCGACAGGACCGAGTAGCAAAGCGCAAAGGACATCTGCGCGAAGGCCAATGTGAGGATCGAGAAGTAGATGCCCGACCGCCGCAGGCTGATGATACCGATCAGCCAGGCGAAGATGCCCGAGGTCACGATGCTGAGCAGGATGCCGGGAACGACGCTGTAGCCCAGCAGCTTGAACATCCACACGCAGGAATATGAGCCGATGCCCAGAAATGCGGCATGGCCGAAGCTGAGATAGCCGGTCAGGCCGAAGAGGATGTTGAACCCGATGGCGAAGATGCCGAAGATCACGAATTTCTGCATCAGGTCCGGGTAGCCCGCGTTGAACTGCGCCAGGCCTGAATTCTCGGGGAAGGGGTTGAGGATGAAGGGGGCCAGCATCGCCAGTACGACGACGATCAGCAGCAGGTTGAAGTCTTTCTTGTGTAATCCGAGCATGGCTTATTCCTCCATCACGCCTTTTTTGCCCATCAGGCCCCGCGGACGTGTCAGCAGGATGATGATGGCAACAAGGTAGATGATGATCTGGTTGATGCCTGGGATCGTGGTGGTAGCCCAGGTGGTCGAGGCGAAACTTTCCAGGATGCCCAGCAGGAAGCCAGCGGCGACGGCACCGGGCAGAGAGCCCATGCCACCGACCACGACAACCACGAAGCTGAGGACCAGGAAGTCCATGCCCATATGGTAGTTCGGCGCGTTGATCGGCGCGTACATCACGCCCGCCAGCCCCGCGACGGCGGCGGCGATGCCGAACATGATGGTGAAGCGTTTGTCGATGTTGATGCCCAGCAGCCCCACGGTTTCGCGGTCCGCCATACCGGCGCGCACGACCATGCCGAAGGTGGTGAATTGCAGGAAGGCAAAGACCGCACCGATGATCAGGGCGGAGAAGGCAAAGTAGATCAGCCGCCAGACCGGGTAGATCACCGAGTTGGGTTCAAACCCGAGCATGGCGCTGAAATCATAGCTGCCGCGGAACACATCGGGCGCAGGTGTCGGGATCGGGTTGGCGCCGTAGTAATACTTGATGATTTCCTGAAGCACGATGGCCAGGCCGAAGGTTACCAGGATCTGGTCGGCATGGGGGCGCTTGTAGAAATGCTTGATCAGGCCGCGTTCCATGATGAAGCCGATGGTGATCATGATCGGAATGGAAAACAGGATCGCAAGTGGCACCGACCAGTCGATCAGCGCAGCACCGGTTTCCGGGCCGAACCAGGCCTCGACATAGGGGGTCTGGACTTTCAGCGGGTTGCCCAGAAAGTCGGTCTGGGATTCATCAATCACCTCGTAGCTGAGGCTGAAGATTTTCGACAGGGTAACGGCACAGAAGGCCCCGATCATGAACAGCGCCCCGTGGGCAAAATTCACGACACCGAGCGTGCCGAAGATAAGCGTAAGCCCAAGCGCGATCAGCGCATAGGCCGAGCCCTTGTCGAGCCCGTTGAGAATTTGAAGGATGATTGCGTCCATTGTTCCCACCCGTGGGTTAAGAAATGCAGCGAAAATTCAGAATACTGACAGGCGTTTCCGGCCGCGTGCAAGAGCGCGGCCGGAAAGCTGAGTACTTAGGCGCCCGGGTTGCATTCACCCAGATCGCCGCCGGCGAACATCGGGTGATCAGGTGCGTATTCGACCTGTGCACGCGGTGTTACTTCGACGATTTCCAGGGTGTCGTACTGGTTCGACGGGTTCTCTTTGCCTTTCATGACCAGCACGTCTTTGAAGCACTGGTGATCTTCGGCGCGGTAGAGCGTCGGGCCGTTGCCCAGACCGTCGAATTCAAACCCTTCAAGCGCTTCTGCAACGCCACAGGGGTTGAACGTGCCGGCACGTTCACAGGCATCCGCATAAAGCAGGGTCTGAACGTAGCAGGTATGCGCCGAGTTCGATGGCGGACGGCCGTATTTCTCACCGAAGGATTTGGTGAATGCCTTGGAGCCTTCATCGGTCAGCTGCCAGTTCCAGTTCATCGAGCCGATCACGCCTTTCACGTTCTCGCCCGCACCAGCGGCCATCAGTTCGGAGTAGAGCGGCACGACGATTTCGAAGTTCTTGCCGTTCACTTCCTTGCTCAGCAGGTCGAATTCGATCGCGTTCGAAAGCGAGTTGACCATGTTGCCACCGTAGTGGTTCAGAACCAGGACGTCTGCGCCCGAGTTCAGGACCGGCGCGATGTAGGACGAGAAGTCGGTCGACGCCAGCGGTGTCAGCACGTTCTCGACTGTTTGCCAGCCGACGGCCTCGGTCGCGGCGGCGATCGATTCCTGCTGGGTCCAGCCCCAGGTGTAGTCGGCGGTCAGGTGATAGGCGCGTCGATCCTTGCCGTATTCCTTCTCAAGCACGGGGGCCAGGGCAGCGCCTGACATGTAGCCGTTGAAGAAGTGACGGAAGCCGTTGGCCTTCTTGTCCTTGCCGGTGGTGTCGTTAGAGTGTGTCAGACCGGCCATGAAGATCACGCCTGCCTCTTGGCACAGGCCCTGGACCGCGATGGCCACGCCCGAAGACGAGCCGCCGTTGATCATGATCGCACCGTCTTTTTCGATCATCGACTTGGCCGATGCACGCGCGGCGTCGGATTTGGTCTGGGTGTCGCCGGTCACGAAGGTGACCTTCTTGCCCAGGATGCCGTTGCCTTGCAGCGCCTTCGAGCTGAACGTGCTCATCATGCCGCCGTCGCCTTCACCGTTCAGGTGTTCGACCGCAAGTTCCTGTGCGCGCAGCTCGTCCAGGCCTTCTTCGGCGTAGGGACCGGTTTGCGGTACATTGAAGCCCAGAGTGACAGTGTCGCCTGTCGGCGCGTTGGTGAAGCCCGAATGAGCCGCCGCACGCAGATAAGTCGGCAGCATCAGACCACCGCCGGCAATGGCGCTGGTTTTCAGCAGACCACGACGTGTCAGATTAGATTTGGACATTGATATCCTCCCGTTATGTAATTCGTAGGGAGGGCCTCCTCTGCGCCTCCCCAGATGGCACAGTTGTGCCTGGCGATTATCGCGCAGGAGAAGAAAATTTCGCAACAAATGCTTTTGACGAAACAATTTTTTTGTAAAAAAATGAACAAATTTGGTGATTGGTTTGTAAAAAAGTTTATACAACATGAAGGAAGTCGCGTGAATCGCTGGGAAAATCGGGATGGCGGAAAGTTCGATCATCGGCACAAGAATTCGCGAAAGGCGGGTTCAGCAGGGGATCCGACAATCTGAACTGGCTAAACGGGTCGGCATTTCGCCTTCCTATCTCAACCTGATCGAGCATAACCGACGCAAGATCGGTGGCAAAATTCTGAATCGTCTGGCCGAGGTTCTGGAGGTTGAGCCGTCATTATTGGCCGAAGGGGCGGAGGCCGCGCTGATCGCCACGCTGAACGAGGCGGCGGCGGGCCGTGCCGCACCCCGCGCCAAGGCCGAGGAGTTTGCCGGACGGTTCCCCAGCTGGGCGCAATTGCTGGTCGATCTGCACACTCAGAATGCCATGCTGGAACAAAGTGTACGCACGCTGACCGACCGGCTGGCGCATGATCCGCATCTGGCGGCGTCGCTGCATGACGTGATTTCGACCGTGACGGCGATCAGGTCCACGGCGTCGATCCTGGTTGAAACCAAGGAGCTGGAGCCGGAGTGGCAGGGCCGATTTCACCGCAACATCAACGAGGAAAGCAAGCGTCTGGCAGAGGGGGCCGAAAGCCTTGTGCGCTATCTGGAAGCTGCGCCCGATACCCAGGCCGAGATCAAATCACCTCAGGATGAGCTGCATGCCTATCTGGACGAAAAGGGGTTTCATTTTCCCGCGCTTGAGGGCGATGCCAGCGAAGCCGCCGTGGAGGTCGTCTTGGATGCGGCCCAAACCATCGAGTCCGAGGCGGCGCGTCAGCTGGCGCGCAGTGTGCTGCGGCAATATCGGGAGGATGCCATCCGCCTGCCGCTGAAACAGGTGTTGGATGCGATAGGCCGGAGCGGTCTTGAACCGGGGCTTCTGGCCGGAGACTTGGCGGTCGACATGCCAACGTTGTTCCGTCGTCTGGCAATGTTGCCCGAGGTCGAGATCGGGCCGGTCGGCCTGGCGATCTGTGACGGATCCGGTGCGTTGATCTTTCGCAAGCCGTTACCGGAATTTTCGATGCCGCCGGTTGGCAGTGCGTGCGGTCTGTGGCCGCTCTATCAGGTGCTGGCGCAGTCACACGCGCCCGTGCAGGCGCTGGTCCGGCAGGTCGGGCGCAACGCGCAGGTGGCCCGAGCGCTGGCTGTATCGGAAGAAGTGCGCCCGGCAGGTTTTGACACGCCGGCGTTGATGCGGGCGCATATGCTGGTTCTGCCCGTCGCGGGTGTCGCACAGGGAGCGGCCCGCGATGTGGGTGTTACGTGCCGCATCTGCCCGTTGTCCGGGTGCGCGGCACGGCGTGAGCCGTCGATTATCTCAGGTGGGTTTTGACAGTCGCCGCCGCAACGAGGATAGTTGCCCCTGCGGGCAGTAAATTGATTGATCGGAAGGGGGAGGCCGATTGAATGGGAAAACAGGTTTTACTGATCGAGGACGAACCGAATATCATTGAGGCGATCCGGTTCATCCTGTCGCGTGACGGCTGGGATGTGCGGACGCATTCCAATGGTCAGGATGCCTTTGAGGCAGCGCGCGCACGACTGCCCGACGTGATCATCCTAGACGTGATGTTGCCGGGCAAAAGCGGGTTTGATATCCTGACCGAAATTCGGGCCGATCCGGCGCTGGCGGATACGCCTGTGCTGATGCTGACAGCGCGCGGCCAGAAGAAGGATCGTGAGATGGCCGAGCGCGCGGGCGCCAGCCAGTACATGACCAAACCATTTTCCAATGCCGAAATCCTTGAAACCGTGCGCCAGATGGTCGTGCCATGAGCATAGATCCAAATCCCGGCCCGGTCTTTGTGGAACGGCGGGCCTATCGGAGGCGTCGGTTGGTGGATGCGGCGCGGTTGCTGCCGATCCTTGGCGTGACGCTGGTATGTCTGCCGCTCTTGTGGACCGGTGAGCGGGACGCGCCGACCTCGACCACCTATGCGATGATCTATTTCTTCAGCCTCTGGCTGGCGCTGGTCATCGGGGCGGCGCTGCTGTCGCGGCGTCTGAAATCCGAGGCGAAAAGCGATACCGCAGATGCCGGAGCGGACGCTGTGGGCGGGCCTGCCGGGGACAAATAGATGGCGACGCTCAACATCCTTGTTCTGGTCTGTCTGAGCTACGTGGTCCTATTGTTTGTCGTCGCCTTCGCGGCGGATCGTGCGGCATTGAGGGGACGGGGCAAATGGTTGCGCTCTCCCATTATCTACACTCTGTCGCTGTCGATCTACTGTACCGCCTGGACCTTTTACGGTGCTGTGGGCTTTGCCGCGCGCTCGGGGTTGGAATTTGTCACCATCTATCTGGGACCGACCCTGGTGATGATCGGCTGGTGGTGGGCGCTGCGCAAGATGGTGCGCGTGGGGCGCTCTCAACGCATTACCTCGATTGCCGATCTGATCAGTTCGCGCTTTGGCAAGTCGAACACGCTGGCGGTCTTCGTCACCTTGCTGGCGGTGATTGGCACGACGCCCTATATCGCGCTGCAACTTCAGTCGGTGACGTTGTCTTTCGCGGCCTTTGCCGAAACCGGGCCCGATGTCGGTGAAGCGATAAACCGCGAAGTCACGGCGTTCTGGCTGGCGCTGGGTCTGGCGCTGTTCACCATTCTTTTCGGCACCCGCAATCTGGATGCGAATGAACGCCATCACGGTGTGGTCATGGCCATCGCGCTGGAGGCGGTGGTCAAGCTTTTTGCGCTTCTGGCTGTGGGCGTGTTCGTGGTCTGGGGCTTGTCGGGCGGTGTGTCCGAAACGCTGGCGCGAATTGATGCCTCGAACATTGCCAGATGGGATGTGTCGGCAAGTCGCTGGGTCGGGTTGACGGCCTTGTCAGCGGCAGCGTTTTTGTGCCTGCCCCGGATGTTCCAGGTGATGGTGGTGGAAAACGAGGATGAGGATCACCTGCGCACCGCGGCCTGGGCGTTTCCTGCTTACCTGATGCTGATGAGCCTTTTCGTGGTGCCGATCGCGGTGGTCGGGCTTGACCTTCTGGAGGGGACGAACCCGGACCTCTTCGTGCTTAGTCTGCCGTTGTCGCAGGGGCAGGATGGCTTGGCGATATTGTCGTTCCTCGGCGGTTTCTCTTCGGCCACGTCGATGGTGATCGTGGCGGCGATTGCGCTGAGCACGATGGTGTCGAACCATATCGTGATGCCGATCTGGCTGAACATGACTGGTGGCAATGCGGTGATGTCGGGTGATGTGCGGCAGGTGGCCCTGTTGGCGCGGCGGCTGTCAATCGCCGGGGTGGTGTTGCTGGGCTACCTCTATTTCCGGATCTCCGGTGGTGGCACGGCGCTGGCCAAGATCGGACTGGTGTCCTTTGCCGGTGTGGCACAGTTTCTACCGGCACTTCTGGGCGGATTGTTCTGGCGTGGGGCGACGCGTGCGGGGGCGATGGCAGGCTTGGTCATCGGCTCTCTGGTCTGGCTGTACAGCCTCTTTCTGCCAAGTTTTGGCACCGGGACGATCCTGTCGGATGCAATCATGCATGACGGGCTTTGGGGTCTCAGCTGGTTGCGGCCACAGGCGCTATTCGGGTCCGAGGGGATGGACCCGCTGGTTCATGCGGTGATGTGGTCGATGCTGCTGAACACGGCCGGGTTTATCACTGTTTCGCTGCTCAGTTTTCCTAAGCCGATAGAACGGCTGCAGGGGGCGCAATTCGTCAACGTCTACGATCATTCACCGACCACGGGTGGTTGGACCGGTGGGCTGGCCCAGACCGAAGATCTGCTGATCATGGCCCAGCGGATCATGGGGTCGACGCAGGCGCAGGCATTTTTCGCCAGCGCCGCCGGGCGGCAGGGGATTGGGGGCTATCTGCCCGAGCCCTCGCCGGATTTCCTGCAATCGCTTGAACGCGAGCTTTCCGGCTCGGTCGGGGCAGCGGCGGCCCATGCGATGGTAGGTCAGATCGTGGGCGGGGCGTCGGTCTCGGTCGAGGATCTGATGGCGGTGGCGGATGAGACGGCGCAGATCATGGAATATTCCAGCAAGCTGGAGGCGAAATCGACCGAGCTGACCCGCACCGCGCGGCAATTGCGCGAGGCCAACGAGAAGCTGACACAACTGTCACGGCAGAAAGATGCGTTTCTGAGCCAGGTCAGTCACGAGCTGCGCACGCCGATGACGTCGATCCGGGCGTTTTCGGAAATTCTGCGCGATGCCGATGGGTTGCAGGCGGAGGAGGCGGGCAAATATGCCTCGGTCATCCATGACGAGGCGATCCGGTTGACGCGATTGCTGGATGACCTTCTTGATCTGAGTGTGCTGGAGAACGGTCAGGTAAGCCTGAATGTGCAAACCGGCACGCTTGGGGATTTGCTGGACCGGGCCGAGGCGGCAGCAGGTGGCAATTCGGGTGAGCTGGAGGTGCGTCGTCAGCGCGGTGACGAGGGCATAATGCTTTCGACCGATCTGGACCGGCTGGCGCAGGTTTTCATCAACCTGATCGCGAATGCGCGCAAATATTGCGATGCGAAGACGCCGGTTCTGACGATCGAAAGTCGTTTGTCAGGTGAAATGTTGCTGGTGGATTTCATCGATAACGGAACGGGCATTCCCACCGACAAGCAGACCGTGATTTTCGAGAAGTTTTCCCGCATCGGCGATACCAAGGCGGGAGGGGCAGGCCTGGGCCTTGCGATTTGCCGTGAAATCATGGGCCGGTTGGGCGGGCGGGTGACCTATCTGCCGGGGCAGAGCGGGGCGGCGTTTCGCGTCAGCCTGCCGGTTGAACAGCGTGTAGCCGCACAATAAATTCCTAATCTTAAAGAACTTCGTAACCATCTCTCTTGTAGGGTCGCGCTTACGGCAGCCAGAATGGGCAGCGGCGGAACGCATGGGTATAGAAGAAAAAAAATCAATTATTCACCGCAAGGCGAAGGGTGGGCGCGATGAATTCGACGCCCGTGTCATGTCGCCTGTCAAGGCATTGCGTCTGGCACTGGCCAAGGTGGCGGACAAGATGTTCGGGCTGGCGGTGACGGTCACCACTGTTGAGCAGGTGAAGCTGCCGCATAAGGCCGTGCAGGCAGAGGTCGGGAATGACGGGTTGCTGCTGCTGCTTGACGGTGCGGCGGGCGCACGCGGTGCGGCCAAGGTCGACACACAGTTCCTGACCGCGTTGATTGAGGTACAGACAACCGGCACGGTGCGCCGTTCGGCCGGTGATGCGCGACCGGTAACACGTACGGATGCGGCCATCGTGGCGCCGCTTCTGGACGCGGTCATGCGCCGGTATGACGCGCAGTTGACCGAAGCAGATCCCAAACATGTCGAAGAGAATTATCGCTTTGGTGACATGATCGAAGAGGCGCGCCTGTTGTCGTTGGCGCTGGAAGCGCCGGATTATGATCTTTATCGTTTGACGCTGGATGTCGAAGATGGCGCCAAGACCGGCATTCTGAAATTGTTGCTACCACATCGCAAAGTCGTGCCTGCCAAGGAAATCAAAAGCAATCTGCATCGGGACGGTGCGGTCTGCCTTGAAAAAAGCGCGCTTGAGGCGCAGGTGGCCATGGATGCGGTCCTGTCGCGGATCAGGCTGCCGTTGAAAGAGATTTGTGAATTTGCCCCCGGTATGCTGCTGCCTCTTGATGCGGAATGCCTGGCGAAAGCCCGGCTTGTGGCAAGCGGTGGGCATGTCGTGGCACGGGTCCGGATGGGGCAGATGAACGGTATGCGCGCAGTTCGTTTCATCGCACCCGCCAGTACTGACAAATCCAAGCCACCCGAAAAGCCAGACGAAAAACACCCCCAACTCTCCAAAGATTCAGGCATGGCACCAATCCCGGCCTTGCAGGATGACGTGCTGGAAGGGTTGGCGCAGCCAGTTCCGGATTTGCAGATGGCCGAAGACGCTTCGGCCGATTTGTCGAAGGATGCGCCGCCGCTGGAAATGGTACCCGCCATAGGCAAGGCTGCGTCTGACGACCCCGAGGCAGATGCGTCTGATGAATTAAGTACCGCAGATTTGATGCTCGCTGCTGCAGCGCTTCAGAACCACAGCGAAGATGCCTGAGCCTCTGGCGCGAAAGGCGCATTTACAAGCCAACTGCCAGAGTGAGTAACGCTGCGCATTCGATTGGACTTGTTCAGTACGGATAACTGCAATTTTGTACATCGTGGAAAGCAGTGGGAACCAACGGTCGAGATCCTTCGCCCTGCCTGAAAATGTGGCTCCGTACGCCAAGTCAGGAAAATTCCGCCCCCCATCGGGGCGTGGCGCCTTTTCTATACAATTGTCGTCAAAGCTTGTTGACCGGAACCTTAAGGAAAACATCTCCGTCTTCATCGGCGGGTGGCATCTTGCCGGCGCGCATATTGATCTGAAGCGAGGGGATGATCAGCTTGGGCATCGGCAGCGTGGCATCGCGAGTATCGCGCATTTCCACAAAATCCTTGCAAGAGGTGCCGCCGCCCACATGAACATTGCGTGCCTTTTGTTCGCCAACGGTTGTTTCCCAGGCGAATTCATCGCGCCCCGGAGCCTTGTAGTCGTGGCCCACGAAAATCCGTGTCTCATCCGGCAAGGCCAAGATTTTCTGGATCGAGTTGAACAGCAGTTCCGACGATCCCCCGGGGAAATCGCAGCGCGCGGTGCCGAAATCCGGCATGAAGAGCGTGTCACCGACAAAAGCGGCCTCGCCGATCACGTAGGTTAGGCAGGCGGGTGTGTGGCCGGGCGTATGCAGCACGTCGCCACGAAGTTGGCCGATGTGAAAGCTGTCGCCCTCCACAAAAAGCTGATCGAATTGTGAACCATCGCGCTGGAACTCGGTGCCCTCATTGAAAACCTTGCCAAAGGTATCCTGCACGTCGCGAATCCGGTCGCCGATCCCGATTTTGCCGCCAAGACGCTCTTGTATATACGGCGCGGCCGAGAGGTGATCGGCATGGACATGGCTTTCAAGAAGCCATTTCAACTCGTAATCATGACCGCTGATATGTTCGATGATCCGGTCTGCTGACCTGGTATCGGTCCGGCCCGAGGCGTAGTCGAAATCCAGCACCGAGTCGATGACCGCGCAGGCACTGCCCTGCGGGTCGCGCACAACATAGGAAATGGTGTTGGTGGCATCGTCGAAAAAGGCCGTTACGTCTGGTGACATGCGTTCCTCGTTCATGTGGATGGTGTCAGATGATGTATATCCCGAATTGAAACGGCAGGATTGACCTGTGTCAAGGTGACCCTGCGGTTACTGGGGCAGATTACGGGCCGGTGGAGGTCTATCATAGTCTGTTCCGAGCCGTGCCGCGAAGTGTCTGTGTGCAAAGTGATTGTTCTGAGTCGGCCGAAATGCCCGAATCTCTTCTGATCGGATTTGGTGAGGTGCCGGGATTTCTGCCGTGTTCAAACCTTGGGATGGGCATTTTTCCGCCGAGCAACTTGTTGTTCTAACTGTCATAATCTTGTGAAAAAGCCATGCAATACTCGTTTAGACGCCGTTAACTTTTGGATGGTTCACTCGATGGATTGTTCGGCTGGAAAAATGAGACAAATACCGCTATGGTTGTATAAAAAAGCCTGGGAGATACTATTATGACAAATCTGAATTCACGCCTCGACCTGCTGATAAGTAAAATCAAGCAGGAGAGCCCAAGTGCCCGGTTCCGGTTGCAGCCCCAACTGAACCGTCTGATCAGCGAATTCGAGGCAGAGGGCAGGACGGTAAGACGCGACACCCGGTTGCTGAACGAAGAATTGCAGAACGAGGCAATTGAAGCTCAGTTTGACAATATGCCGGTCTGAGCGCCATTGCCCGGCGCTTGCGTGAGCCTGAAATCTTCGTAGTAATTGTCCCAGTTCGGTAGCAATGTCACAAACTGGGAGGGCTGGTGATGATCGAGGTGCATCACGAACGGCGGGCGGGCGTTGCGATCCTGACGCTGGACAGGCCCGTGGCGAATGCGCTGGCCCCCTCGTTGCGTGCCGCCTTGAGCCTGACATTGGATGCGGCAATCGCGGATGATGAGGTGCAGGCCATCGTGCTGCACAGCGCGGGTTCAGACTTCTCGACGGGTGTGGATGTTGCGGAATATGACACGCCACCCCAAGCCCCCTGGATCAATGATCTGTGCCTCAAGATCGAAAATTCCCCGAAACCGGTTGTTGCGGCGCTGCATGGCGCGGCGTTGGGCGGCGGGTTCGAGCTGGCGCTGGCCGCACATATGCGTGTCGCGTCCGAAGGCGCGCGGGTGGCGTTGCCGGACATCAAGCTGGGCCTTGTGCCCGGCGGTGGTGCCACGCAGCGCATCCCGAGGATGGCGGGGGCGCAGGTTGCGCTGGAACTGATGCTGTCGGGTCAGATGCTGGATGTCGCCGACCCGCGTCTGAAACGGATCATCGACAAGATCGTGCCCGGCCCGTCTGTCGAGGCTGCGGTGGCGGCGGCGCTGGAACTGGCGGCGGCTGGAAAATGGGCGAGGGCACGGGATCGTTTCGCCGGATTGTCCGACCCGCTAACCTATCAGAAATCCGTGGCAGAAGTGATGGGCAAACTGCGCCAGAAGGATTCGGCCGAGGCCGATATCGTGCGCTGTGTCGAAGCGGCGCAATTACTGCCCTATGAGCGTGGTCTGGAAATGGAGCGCGTGACGTTTGAAGATCGTCGTAATGCGCCGGTCGCGCGCGCGCGCCGCCATATCCTGACGGCTGAACGCCGGGCGATGATCATGCCCGAACGCTCGACCGGGCAGGCGCGGGACGTGACGGAAGTATTAATCCCCGGCAGCAGCGCATTGGTGATCGAACTGGCAGTTGCCTGTCTGGATGCCGGGTTGCGGGTCACGCTGATGGCCGAGGATGTGGCGGCAACAGATACGGTGCGTAGCCGGATTGGCGGTATTTACGACGGTGCTGTGTCGCGCGAGGTCATGACTGCCGAAATCCGTGACAATGTCATGTCGCGTCTTGCAGCGGCCTGGCCGGACGAAGCCTTGGCGCGCACCGATTTGGTCTTGGACACCGGAGAGGTCGATCTGCGTGCACATGGCGCGTCTTTGAACCCTGCCGCGGTCTGGGCACCGGTGACATCGGGTGGGCCGATGCCGGTCACCGTGCCGAATGATATTGGCGGGCGACAGGTGGATCTGAGGGTCTACCGACCCGCATTGAGCACGAAGCTGGTCGAACTTTGCGTGCCGCCCGGGGCAACGGCCGATGCGGCTGTGACTGTCGCCCAGTTTTTCAGCCGCATGGGGCATACCGTGATCCGTTGCGAATGTGTGGAGGGGCTGGTGGGCGGCAACATGTCGGCGGCGCTATATTCTGCGGCGCTGGTGCTGGCCGGGGCAGGGGCATCGCCCTACCGGATTGATGCCGGTGCGCGGGCGCTTGGGTTTGCACGTGGGCCTTTCCAATTGATGGATATCGACGGTTTACCCACTGTGGTCGAGCGATTGAACGCCCGGGCGGTGGGCGGGGGCATTGTCGATCTTGGCTTGCTGACCGACCGGATCGCACAGGGCGCGGGCGGCCGGGCGGCCGGCAAAGGGTTCTACCTCTATGACGAAAAAGGGGCTCATCCCGACATGGGTCTGCCAGCGAAATCCGGCGAGGTCGGAGAGTGGTTTGAACCGCAGCTTGGCGCCGCGTTGCAGGCGGTGCTGGTGAATGAGGCGGCGCGGCTTTTGTCCGCACCGGTGGTCCAGCGGGCATCGGACATAGATGTCGTGATGGTTGGGGCCTTTGGGTTTGATCGTGGTCGTGGCGGGCCGTTGTTTCAGGCAGAGTTGCAGGGGCTGTTCGGCGTTATGAAGGACATGCAGCGATGTGCCGGCCTTTCGACCGCGCTGTGGCATCCGCATCAGATGATCGGCGATCTGGTCAAGAATGGGGAAGGCTTTTTTGGCCGTCACGGCTGAGGCGTGGATCAGGTCAGCAGAATGCCCACGACCACCAGCATCAGCCCGGTCATCGACAAAAACAGCGCGCCGGTATTCAGCGGCACGATCTTTTGCAGCTTTGCGCGCATAGCGTCGTCATCCAGTCCAGCCTTGCGTGCCTTCCAGACCGTGACGATGCACCAGATCAGCCCTGCCAGTCCCAGCAGCGATACAAAGGCACCAAGCCAGACAAGTGCTTCCATCTTCGTATTCCTTTGACCCACGGTCCATTAACGCACTGCGCCTACTGGATGCAGGCTAAAACTGCAAGATGCGTGCGCTGCAAGTTGCGCCTTGCAGTGCCTGGGGGACAGCGGTAGTCAGTGACTTCTATTCAAGCGGAGGCGGGCCATGAACGATATGACATCAGACGCAACTTACCGGGTAACGGCGGATGAATTGCGCCAGTTCATCGAGCGGTTCGAGCGGCTTGAGGCCGAAAAGAAAGACATCGCCGAGCAGCAAAAAGAGGTGATGGCCGAGGCCAAGGCGCGCGGATATGACACCAAGGTTCTGCGCAAGGTCGTGGCGCTGCGCAAACGTGACAAGGACGACATCGCCGAGGAAGAGGCGGTGCTGGAGATGTACAAGGAAGCGCTTGGGATGTAAGCGCCGCCGGGCGAATGCTTGCCTGGTCCTGCCCCATCATCGGGTTGCGTGCGAAAATGTGCATGTCACAGGTTCGGCGCCGCCTACGACCCGTTGCACGATATGTTCCAGCTTTGAGGTTTCGTTGATCACCTTCCAGCCGACCGGGCTGAACGTCTCGGGGCGGAAAACCTCGTTTGCCAGCAGCGGATTTGTCAGCGCCTGCGTAAAGGCGTCATGCGCAACCATCGTCAGTAACAGGTCGCCCATGATCATGTCGGTCCCGTGTTTTTCAGCCATCAGACCGACATACCATTCAAGGTTATCGACGTTTTCGCCGTAAAGCGCCTTGAGCTCGCTGATCATGTTTTTATCGTCGGTAATGTCTTCGTAGCTGTGCGCCTTCGGAAGCGAGAACCGTTCCCGGTAGGCATTGTAGGTTGCCAGATTTGCGTCGCGCATCAATGAAATCGTGTCGCGCTTGACCGGGCCGAGGAAACGCGGCGTGTTGCCAAGGGTGATCCGCCCTGCAACTTCCTTGGAAAACAAGTCGACGGCCTTGCCGACACCGGTCTGCATCAGCCAGTCATTGTTATGCAGAAACGCGACGGGATCCTTCGGGTTTGGCATGAATGACATTTCATCCGGCACCAGCGCGTGCCAGCGATAAAGCAGGTTGAATTCGATCGAGATGCGGTTGGTCCTGTACCAGTTTTCTTTCTCGGCCAGGCCGGGCTGGAATTCCAGCGGCAGGTTCATCGGCGAGATATGGCGGATGTAGTCCGAGATCACGATTTTCAGCAGCAGCACGGTCATGACATTTCGCGTCGTCTCGAACACGCGGTCACTGTCCCAATCGGTGTGCTGCCCCGCGATCAATCGGGCGATGCGGTTATGTTCGCGCAGAAAGATCGTGTTCATCAGGGAATTGCCGATGGTGGCATTGCCATGCTCTAGCCCGACCGCAAAAATGGTCTCATACCCCTTTTTATTATGCCCGGCCTTGCTGAAGATCGACCGGATGATCCGCTCGTCCGGGTGGAGGTTCTTGAATTCCCGCCTGATCCGAAGTTGTCCGTTCTTCTTTGGGTCTTTCGGGTCCAGCGCAGTGGGTTTTCCCGAAAGAAGAAAACAGGGATATTCACCGTCCTCGCCGTCCTGAAATTTCAGGCATCCGCGGTTTTCATCGTCATCGCAGCGCAGCAGGTTGGTCTGATCCTGGGTCAGGCCGTAGATCTGGCAGAGGTCAATCTCGTGGTTCGACGTGTTGCGCGTGGCACGTCCTTCCTTGCGGATGATCGCGTCGCTACCGTCTCGTATCACATTGTTTTTCGCGTCGAATTCCATCGCGTGGGCGGTCCGCAGAAAGCTGTCGGTGAACCACTGGGCAAAGGCGGCAAAAAGAACGGTGGAGCGGGTACAATCGGTTTGTCCGTCTGTTTCGTCACGCAGAAAGAGATTGGTCAGCGCGTCGGGGTCCGGCAGGTTTGAGGCCCGGCGGGGTGGCAGGTGCCGGCCCGTATAGCTGCGATCCACGAAGCCGTACCAGGTGGTGTAATCCTGGGCCATCGTGAACTGGTGCGGGCGCGCCGGGGCGGCGCCGGCGAATTTGCGAAAGGTTCTGCGGCTGATCAGGCGTTTGAACCAGTCCTGTCGCGTCAGCCAATTCCAGAAACCCGGCAGCTTGTTTCTGACGAAATGAGCGATTTTGATCAGCGGCAGGACAAGGTCAATCAGGCGGAATATAAAATCCGCCACAAATCTCAGCGTGAGCAGGGCGGCGGATTTGAAGAAGGATCCGATGGCCTGAACAATCTCGGCGAATTTCGCACCCAGTGACTTCATTGATAAATTCCTTTCGGGGTAAAATTCTGGCGTTCGAAAATGGGTTTGATGACATTCAGGTTGTGCGTCTGAAGGTGGCAGAGGTTGAATAAACCGGTTTGCGCAGGCGATTGATACCGCCCAGAGGTTCGTGCGCGTTCAGCGCGTGCCAGGGCGTAAAAAGCAGGGGTTTGCATCGGTCAACCAGTTCGACGTCCTGTTCCGGGGGATGGATGGTGAGTTGGGCAACCTCGGTGAACGGGTGATCGTTTTCATCCCAGGCCATTGCGGCATTTTCGATCATGTCGTCAATTTTGCCTTCAAGCTGTGCGGCGTCGGCGATCTGGATTTTGAAGCTGAGCTTGATGGCCTCTGTGCAGGCCATACGGTCGGCTAGTGCTTTTGACAGATAGTCAGCATCCAACGCGGCAAGTTCGGCATCCGAGAATGGCGGAACCGGCTGTTCCCCGCCAACCGGTTCAACCGAAACCCGCATCACGCGATCGGGTCCGAACCGGAAGGGTGCGGCGCTGAAATACCGGGCGTCGATCGGGTCTCTGACGGCCTTGGCCTGGATTTTCTGCACAATGGCAAAGGAGCTGAGCGCGCCCCGCATGTCATCGGCAGAGAAGTCTTTGAACAAATCGCTACTGGTGAAGAGCAGGCGCAGTTTTTTGACGATCTCAGGTTCGCTTGGTTGTGGTGGCAGCAGATTGCCTGACGGGTCAAGTACGCCAAGCTCCAGCAACTTGAGCGGCAGGAAGAAAAGTTCGGGGTCAGCGGCGTCTGCCGAGGCCAGCAACACCTGCGTCAATCGCCGGTAATCGCGGACATTTCGAAATGCGAATTCGGGTGTGTTGATCATCAGGAAATCCTGATTTTTCGCACCTCCATCCTCCATGTAGACCGGGCCATCGACATCCAGAACCTTGATGGCCATGCCGCGGCTGCCATGTTTGAAGACCTTGTTGCCGCTTTCATCTTCGTCAACCTCCAGATCAGCCCGCTTGAGCACATCGGCATTGGAATATCTGATTTTGGCTTTGAAGCTGCGACCGGGTTCCGCAAAAAGGCCGATCTTGAAGCGGCTGTCCAGACAAGTGTTCACGGAGAATTCAGCGTCCAGGCAGCCGTGCGATTTCGGGTGCACACCGCGAAGGATTTCACTGTTCTGGACGGCTTTGCGGCGCTCCTGAAGTTGGACCATCATTGCCGTGATCTCTGTGCGCCAGTCGCCTTCCTGCTCGGGGATGTTTTCAAAATTCGTGGGGGCGGTGGTGTAATCGACGGGAGTGACCATGATAAATTCCTTTGGAGATTTGAAATTCTGAAATTCGATCCTGTCCTTCGGCAGAATCCATGAATGAATGGGCAGAGTATAAAATGCGCAATTACCGTGATCGGCGCGTGAAAGGGCCGATCAACAAGGCCGACAATACGTTAAAACAGGAAAAAAATCCAATTTCGCGTATGATTGGGGCTGGAAATTCCTGCAATTTGGCCAAGGCGCAGGCGGTGTTCGCAATAAGTTCGATCCGATGGCTGGAATGTCAGGGCGATTGACGGGCAAATTCAGGCGATACCTTGTCTCGCGCGGGCCGACGTGTCAGACCGCGCCTGAAACTTTGCCTATAGGTCCATGCAACAAGGTCAGATTCATCCAAACAGCTCTTTGACGCTTGGAAGCGAGATCGTGCTTTCCGAGCTCTGCTATGGCGTGGATGGTCGGGATATTCTGAAGAATGTATCTTTTCGCACCGAGGATATGCGGGTGGGAATCGTCGGCAGAAACGGGTCGGGCAAATCAACGCTGGCGCGGCTGTTGGCGGGGCTCATATCGCCTGTATCGGGAAACGTACGGATCAACGGCAACGACCTTGCCAAGGATCGTAAAACGGCCCTGAACGAAATCGGAATTCTGTTTCAGAACCCGGATCATCAGATCATTTTTCCGACAGTTCTGGAGGAAGTCTCCTTTGGTCTGACCCAACAGGGAATGTCCGGTGAACAGGCCGAAGACGCGGCGCGCGCGACGTTGGAAAGGTTCGGGAAATCGCATTGGGCCGAAGCGAGCATTGCCGGGCTTTCACAAGGCCAGAAGCACCTTGTCTGTCTGATGGCCGTGGCCGCGATGGCGCCGCGTGTCCTGATTCTGGACGAGCCATTTGCCGGATTGGATATCCCCACCAAACTACAATTGCGCCGGTATCTTGAGCAATATAGCGGCACACTTGTGCACATCACCCATGATCCCGATGACTTGCACGGATATCAATGCCTTGTGTGGCTGGATAAGGGGATGGTGGTGCAAAAGGGAGCCGACACCGAGGTTCTGGATGCCTATGTCGGTGCGATGAAACAACTGGGAGAGCAAGATGATATCTCTGACCTCTCCGATTAGAACCCGGGCGCATGATTGGCCGGCAGGGGTGAAATTCGCAGGCTTATGTGTTGCGACGCTGGCGCTTTTCTTCATCGAGGATGTCGCCGTGAACCTGGCGATTTTCGCGGCTGTGATGATGCTTTACGTGTTGCCGGGCGCAGTTTTTTTCCTGGCCGGACTGCGTCAGTTGCGGATTTTGTGGCCCTTCATCCTTGTGGTGCTGGTCTGGCATATCTGGGTTGGGGAGGCCGAGGCCGGGCTGGTGATCGTCCTGCGATTATCTTCAGCCGTGGCATTGGCGAACCTTGTCACCATGACCACGCGGTTGACGGACATGATTGGCGTTGTGCGCCGTATCTGCGCCCCTCTGACGTGGTTCGGACTGCGCACCAATGTTCTGGAATTGGCAATTGCGCTGGTCATTCGGTTGACACCGGTGCTGTTGATAAAGGGGCGGCAATTGTCGGAATCCTGGCGCGCAAGATCACATCGGCGATCAACATGGCGCATCATATTGCCGTTCACAATACTGGCTCTGGACGATGCCGATCATGTTGCCGAAGCGTTGCGTGCGCGGGGCGGATTTAACACTAAGGAGACTAGCTAGATGGAAAAGAACGTGGCCCTTATTGCCCTTTTTGCCGCGTTGATCGCGGCGCTTGGGTTGATCCCCAAGATCACGCTGGCTTTTGGCGTGCCGATTACGGCGCAAAGCCTGGGTGTGATGTTATGCGGGACCGTTCTGGGATCAAAGCGCGGGGGATTGGCGGTCTCGCTGTTTCTTTTGCTGGTCGCGATCGGTCTGCCGTTGCTGTCGGGGGGACGTGGCGGCCTGGGCGTTTTTGTTTCACCCTCGGTCGGGTTCCTGATCGGCTGGCCCATCGCTGCCTTCGTGACCGGACTGATCGTCGAGAAGTGGCGCAAGGTGAACCTGGCCCTGGTGGCGGGTATAGCCTCGGTGATCGGGGGGATCATGGTCATGTATGTGTTCGGGATCGTGGGCCTGTCGATCTTTCTGGAAAAAACACTGGTCGAATCCGCAGCACTGGTTGCGGTGTTCGTGCCGGGTGACATCTTGAAAGCGGCGATCGCGGGGATGCTGACATCGGCCTTGGCGAAGGCACGGCCCGCAAGCGTCTTGTCACGGGCCGATGTCGTCTGAGTTTGCAGAACTGATTGCCGGACGGCGATCCATCCGCGCGTTCACGGATGCCCCGGTGGATCGTGGCGCGATAGAAGAAATGTGCCGGGCGGCGCGGCGCGCGCCCAGCGGGGCCAATCTTCAACCCGGTCGCTTCCATGTTCTGACGGGCGGGGCGTTGAAATCGCTGAAACACGCGCTTGGCAAGGCCGTCGAGGAGGGCGTGCCCTTTGACCGGGAGTACAGCTATTTCCCATCGGCCATGTCGCCCGAGTTGAAATCACGTCAACGCGCAGCCGGGTATGCCCTTTATGAGGCCCTGGGGATTGCGCGGCGAGATGTTGAGGGGCGCAAACGCCAGTTTGACAGGAATTATGCTTTTTTTGGCGCTCCTGTCGGCGTGGTCGTTACCATTGACAGGGATATGGGCAAGGGCTGTTTCATGGACCTTGGTATGGCGTTGATGTCGTTTCTGCTGTCGGCAGAGGATCAGGGTTTCGGCGCGACGGGTATCGGTGCACTGGCCAATTACGGAACGGTTGTTCACCGCCATCTGGGCTTGCCAGAAACCGAACTGGTGGTGTGTGGTATCGCCATCGGCGTGACCGATCAAAGCGCGCCGGTGAACCATTTCAGAACTGAGCGTCTGGCGTTGGAAGAATTCACCTCTTTCAGCGGCTTTGCGGAAGACCCTTGACGTAGCGCCTACAGTTTTCGGGCAAGCAGTGCTGACCCCAATCCGCCCGCTGCTGCAATAGCTACAAGACCGCAGCCCGGATTGCGACAAAGCTGATGATAGAGGCTGACAGCCAGGATCGCGCCGGACGCGCCGATGGGATGGCCACGGGCGAGTGAGCCGCCATGCGGATTGACGATCTGGCGCGGTATCCTTACGCCTTGCTGGCAGGCGATTGCCTGAATGGCAAATGCTTCCATGATCTCGGCGGTGATCAGGTTTTCAGGCGTCATCCCGGTCTGGGCAAGCACCTTTTCAATAGCAGTGACAGGGGCCAGCCCGGGGCAGGCGGGATCGCCGCCAAGTGTCTGCCCGGCAAGTAGTTCGACCTTGGGTGCGGTGACGTGCCGAGCGATCTTTTCTGAGACGATGATGGCAAAAGCGGCAGCGTCGGCGGCCACGGCCATGTTGGCCGAGGTGACGGATCCATGCACGGTCTTGGCTTTGCTGCAATGGCGCGGGGTCAGGTTTCGCGTGAACGTGTCTGTGTTCAACCCCGAAATCTTTACGATTTCCGCCGCCTTGATTTCGGGTGCAGTGGCGATCGCTTTGCGATGGCTATCAATCGCCCATTCATCCTGTTTAGCCTGATCAATATGCAACATTTCAGACAGCCGATGCGCCGCGGTGGCCATGTCAGGGTCACGATCAGCCCAAGGCGTGAAGGCGGCCTGCTCGTAAGGTTGCGGATCAGAGCCGTCTGCAAAAGTACGATACCGCAAGGGCCGCCTTGAATAGCTTTCGACCCCACCAGCGATCACGATGTCATGTTGGCCGGATTTTATCATCGCATCAGCAATCAGAAGCGCATCGAGCCCACCGACACATTGCCGGTCAACCGAAAGCCCCGCGACCGTTTGCGGAAGCTCAGCGGCCAGGGCAACAACACGCGCAGGATTGCCGCCCGCGCCGAGGGCGTTTGAAACAATGATCTCGTCCACCTGACTTTTCGCCAGACTGGCATCGTGCAGGGCTTGCGTGACCACTGGTGCCGCCAGATCATGCAGCGACAGGTCCGCCAGCCGCCCGTTTCTGGGGGCAACGGCACTGCGCCGTGCCGCAATGATGAAGCTGCGGGTCATGGCGTTGACCCCAATAGCTGTTGCAAGGTTTGAAGGTCAGGTTTTCCTGCTGCGAGCAGGGGGATCTTGTCCAGAAAGATGAAACGATGCGGGACCGCAGGTGCGCCCAACGCGTCGCGGCATCTTTGCCGAAGCTGTTTTTCCATACCTTCAAATGCCCGACCTTCGATGGCGCACAAGATTTTATGGCCACGTTTTTCGTCCGGTAGCCCCAAGGCCGCGCAAAGCGTTATTTGTGGCAAAGCCATAAGGGATTTCTCGATTTCTTCGGGAAAGACATTGGTGTCCGATACCGTCACCATCCGATTCTTCCGGCCTCTCAGGAATAGATGGCCATTCGCGTCCAGATAGCCCATTTCGCCGATGCTCAGGTATTTTCCGTCCCATTGAGTTTCTGTGGTCCCAGCGCCTTCGTATCCTTCAAAGAGATACGGGCTGGTAACCCAGATTTCACCGGTCTCACCGGGCTGTGCGAGCATGTTATTGCGGATTTCCAGGGTGACGCCGGGATAGGGGCGACCCACGGACCCATCGGGAGTATCTCTGTCCGTGATCGAGATAAAGCTGGTCTCGCTGGCGCCGAAAAATTCACGAATGGCGGCATTGGGGAAAAGCTCGGCCAGGTGTTGGCGATGTGTGCCCTCCAGCTTGCCACCACCAGAGAAGATGTGGCGAACTTCGGGCAGGCTTGTCAGCCCCAGTGCCCCTGCGCCGCGCATCAGAAGGTGCAACTGCGAGGGTGTGGCGTAGATAACAGTGACCTGATTTTCGATCATCCTGTTGATCTGATTTTTGGGCGAAAGGCTGGACAGCATCAAGATGTCGGCGCCGATATGAAACGCCTCTAACGTGGCATAAAGGGAGAGCGAATGGCCCAGATGTCCAATCGTGGCATAGGTGTCGCCGGGACCAAGCGCGAAATCTTGACGGTTGATGTAAAAACTTTTCACCCAGCTTTCTGGACGCCGCCGTATCGTTTTTGCCTGTCCGCTTGTCCCGGATGTTTCGCAAAAAAGCATTTGTTCGTTGGTTTTCTTGGTACGAATTGGGTTCTGCTTTGACTGTTGCGCAAGAATTGAACTGCCAGTTTGAAGACCGTTCACAAGAACATCGACACCCGCGACCCCGGGCGAGAGGACAGTGCTATTTTCATGGATATTGAAATGTTGTGATGTCAGCATTCTACGTTCTTACTACAGAATACGAGTGCCGTATTTCCGGACCGTATCTTCATTCAATGTCAGGCCCAGACCGGGGTCACGGTTCAGGGTCAGCCAGCCATCGGTTATGGTGGGCGGATTTTCAAAGAGTTCCGCCTGAAGCGGATCACGCTCGGGATCGGTGAAGGCTTCGACGAAACAGCCTGCGGGCGTAGAGGCGACCAAGGGCGCGTGGATGAAGCAATCATGGTGGGGCGTCACCTCGACATGGTGTAGCTCGCACATCGCTGCCATTTTGCGCCCTTCGGTGAAGCCGCCAAACATGGTCACGTCGAATTGAAGGATCTGTATCGCCTGTTCTTCCAGCATGGCCCGGCATCCATACATGGTCAGTTCGCTTTCACCGCCGGATAGCGGAATGTTGGTGCGCTGCGACAGTAACTTGAGCTGGCGTCTGTCATCGGCCCATCGCAACGGTTCTTCAAGCCAGCGGGGCTTCAGCGGCGCCAGCAGCTTGACCGCCTCGGTCGCGGTTTCCAGGTCCCAGGCGCGGTTCACGTCGACCATAAGATCCTTGTCAAAGCCGATGACCTCGCGGATCACCTCAAGCCGTTTGATGTCTTCTTTGAGGCTCATTCCTCCGACCTTGGCTTTGAAACCCAGATGGCCCTGGGCCTTAAGCTTTTGCATTTCATCACGCAATTCAGCCAAATCCTTGCCGTCGCGATAATAGGCGCAGGTGACGTAGCAGGGCACCTCATCGCGATAGCCACCGAACATCTGGTATAGCGGCAGGCCCGCCATCTTGCCCATGATGTCCCAACAGGCCACATCAATCGCTGACGAAATACGCACCAGCGCCTCTCGACCCCAGCCACGTTCAGTCGCGTAGCGGGTCGAGGTCAGGGCGAAGAGTTTTTCATAAAGACGTTCCGGCGCAAGCGGGCTTTCCCCGATAATCAAGTCCGCAATCCCGTTTTTGAACACGTCGACGATCGGCTGGGCATTGGTGTAGCTGGTGGCCAACCCAAAGCCTTCGACGCCGTCGCTTGTGGTCAGGCGAACCAGAATTTCATTTGCAGTGGGCACGATGAAATGGCTGACCCAATGGGGGCGGTCGATTTCGGGGCCGCGCAGCAGAAAGACATCCAGGGCAGAGATGGTCGTCGTCATGGTGTGATCCCCAGTGCAAGGTAGGATGGATTTCATATCAGCATCTGAAGTATCCGCCAGCCCCGGTGAAAACCGCAATAAAAAATCCGGCGCACGGCATCGCCGTCGAAACACCATTTCCATTGATCCGTGGCTTGGATAACAAGGGGAATGCTTCGTCGCCCGTTTTTCGTTGCCGGCCTTGTGTTCGGACTAACCAGCGTCATAACCGCATCCTGGTTCTATTGGGATCTAGGGCGAACAACTGCTGATGCACACCTGCGTGCGCACGAAAACCTGACCCGTTCTGCGCAGGAACTTGAATTTGAAATCAATCGTCACAGGGTAGAAGCCGGTATTCTGAGCCGCACAGGAGAGGCGAAATTGCTTGTCGGGGGCCAGGCCGAAGCGGATAGCACGATGTCATGGCTGAGGCAGAATTTCGGGCTGACTACGGCTGAAACGCTGGCCTTGTTCCGATTTGACGGTGGACAGCATGTGGAACTTGGACTTTTCGGGGCAAAATTGCCGGACGACATTCTTCGGGACATGTTGCTGACAGCGCGGCAGGGGCGTTTGGGGCGTGGCTGGTTTCTGACCAATACCGAACCCACCTATGCCTTCGCGTCACCGATTTTTCGTGCCGACCGCGTGGCAGGCGCTTTGGTTCTGGCAGTGGATCTGGGGCGCATCCGTGACATCTGGAGCCTCGATCAATCACAACTGTCTCTGGTCGGTGCCGAGGGTAATACGGTGTTTTCCAACAGCGCATGGGTCAGCAGTGAGACCAATGCCAGTGATCTGCTGCTGGACAAAAAGATGCCGCTGTTTCGGTGGCAACTTTTCCTGCGCAAATCCTTGCAGGCAGAACTTTGGCTGGTCGCGCAACGGACGGCGCTGGTCTTTTTTTCGGTCCTTATACTCTTTAGTGCTGCAGTCTTCGCGGCCTTTCGCCGACAACATCTGATTGTGGAGCTTGAGCGTGAGCAGCAGCAAGGGATTGAGTTGGACCGGCTGGTGCAGAAACGAACCGCGGAATTGGGTGAGGCGCAGGCGGCACTGATGCAAAAGGAAAGACTGGCACGGTTCGGGATGACATATCCTGCGATCAGCCACGAAATTGCACAGCCGCTGACCGCGCTGAAGGCGTATACCGAGAATGGTTTGAAGCTGTTGGAAAAGGAACGGTCTGCCGAGGCGGGTAAGAATTTTCTGGCGATCCTGGATCTGACTAAGCGGATGAATCGAACCGTTGCCAACCTTCGCGCTTTTGCGCAGGGTGACCATGCGGACACCCGTGCTGTTGATGTTAGAAACACAATCGGTCGCGTAATTAAAGAGGCCGGGCAATCGGCGAGTTCCGGAGGCGCCAGCCTGGCCGAGATTGTCACGATACACGCCGACCCGGATGTCGAATATCTGGCCGTTGCTGGTGACGTCCGCGCCCATCAGGTGATGCTTAACCTCCTGCAAAATGCATATCGCGCGGTCGAAGAGCAGCAAGATCCGCGAATTGATGTGCACCTGACCGCCGAGACAGAGAAGATCATCGTTGATGTCATAGACAATGGGCCGGGGATTCCGCCTGAAATGACCGAGGATATTTTTGAAAGTTTTGTCACCACGCGAAACCAGACCGGGCTTGGGCTGGGACTGTCGATTTCCCGGGCGTTCGTGGCGCTGATGGGGGGCACGCTGGATGTTGTTCCCTCATCGCGCCCAGAGGAAGGGGCGCATTTCCGGCTGACGCTGAAACGGTGGGTAGAATGACGCCGAATATTTATCTGATCGAAGATGATTTTGATGTGCGCACGGCGCTGACACAGGCCTTCGAGCTTGAGGATCATCGGGTTGCTGCCTTTGCCTCTGCTGAGGCATGCCTGCCCAAGATACCGCAGCACGCTGAAGCGGTGGTTGTGACGGATGTACGTTTGCCCAAGGCGGATGGCGAGGAAGTACTGAAGCTTGTGCAGACCTTTGACCCGGATCTGCCGGTCATCCTGATCACCGGGCATGGAGACGTACCCATGGCGGTGCGGTGCCTGAAATTCGGTGCCTTCGACTTTTTTGAAAAGCCGCTTGATGCGATGGCGCTTGTCACGTCGGTTCGCAATGCGTTGAAGCAGCGCCGCCTGATCTTGCTGACTCGTCAGTTGGCCACGGATCTGGAAATGGAAGACAAGCCATTGTCAGAACAGGTCAACGACTTTGAAAAGCTTGTGCTGGAGCGGGCGTTGAAGCTGCACCGTGGGCGACTGACCGAAGTGATGAACGCGCTCGACCTGCCGCGAAAAACGCTGAGCGACAAAATGGCAAAGCACGGGTTGAAACGGGAAAGCTTCACCTGATGCACTGATTTTTGGGCGGATTTCCACCAATTTTCGCGCTGCAATCCAAAAAAATAGCTGAATCTCTCGGAATTTCCCCTGAATCCCTTTGAACAAAAGCCAAAAGCACTGGCAGATTAAGTCAACGGATCATCCGTTCAACGACTGCAAAATTGCGAAGTGTTCAGGGAGGACATCATGAATAAGTTTACCGGGCTACTGGCCGCAACGGCCATTGCACTGTCATCTGGGATGGCGTTTGCCGAGGAGATTGTGATCAAATTCGCCCATACGACGGGCGGAACGACGCATCCCAAGGTTAAAGCGTCCGAGGCGTTTGCCGCGCGGGTCAACGAACAGATGGCTGGTAAGGTCAAGGTCGAGCTTTATCCGAACAGCCAACTGGGGGGTGTCAGCCAAATTCTTGAGGGGATGTTGTTGGGCGACATTCAGATGGGCGCACCGTCGCTTTCAAAATTCGAGCAATATACGCTGAAACTTCGGATATTCGACCTGCCCTTCGTGTTTGAGGATATCGACGCTGTCGACCGGTTCCAGAACGGGCCAACGGGCCAGGAGCTGCTGAATTCGGTCAACGATGCGGGCCTGCAGGGTCTGGCGTTCTGGCATAATGGCATGAAGCAAATGTCGGCCAATTCGCCGCTGATCGCGCCGTCGGATGCAGCGGGCAAGAAGTTCCGCGTTCAATCATCGGATGTTCTGAAGGCGCAGTTCGAAGAATTGGGTGCGACACCGCAGAAAATGGCGTTCTCCGAGGTGTTTGGCGCCTTGCAGCAAGGTGTCGTCGACGGCCAGGAGAACACATGGTCGAACATCTACACCAAGAAATTCTTCGAGGTGCAGGATTCGATCACCGAAACCAACCACGGTGTGATCGACTATCTGGTTGTGACCTCTGCGGAATTCTGGGGCAGCCTGCCGGATGATATCCGCAGCGAGCTGGAAACCATTCTTGCCGAAGTTTCTGCCGAGGCAAACGCCAATTCCGCCGCGATCAACCAGACAAACCGGGACAAAATCCTGGAAGACGGTGGCAAGATCAACGAACTGACCGCAGAGCAGCGCAACGCCTGGGTCGAAGCGATGAAACCCGTCTGGAGCAAGTTTACCGACGATATCGGTCAGGACGTTCTGGATGCCGCGCTGGATGCTAACGGCGCTTCGTAAGCAATAGAAACCAAGCAGAAGGGGCCCCGAAAATTCTCGGGGCCTTTTTTAAAGAAGGGGACAAGCGATGACACAACAACGGATCAGCAGGCTTCTGGAATGGATCGAGGAATCCATCCTTGCCTACCTCATGGCGGCGATGGTGCTGCTTTCCTTTGCCAATGTGGTGGATCGCAGATTTCTGGGCGGTGGCCTGTTTTGGGCACAGGAAACGACGCTGTTCTGTTTTCTGATCCTGATCATGCTGGGCATCACGTATGCGCTGCGCAAGACCTTGCATGTCGGCGTGGATGCCTTCGTGAACCTGTTATCGGAGAAATGGCGTTGGGTCGCCACAATGTGCGCCTGCTGTTTCACCATCCTCTATGCTTTTTTCATGATTTACGGGGCCACGGTTGCCTTCAATAAATTCTATTTCCACAAGTTTCTGTCCAAAGCCGGGCTGGATGACATCCCGGTCACCAAATGGATGATCTACGGCACGATCGTGATCTGTTTCTGCTACTTCATGCTGACCATCCTCTACATGACTTACGAGGTTTTCACCGGCAAGCGCCACGCTATCACAGCCGCGCACGAAGCGGCTGACGAAGAAGCTGCCGCCGTTCTCGAAGCCAAAAAGCTGGGGGAGCGTGACTGATGGCCGACGCGTTGCATTATTTTCTGGCCGATCTTCTGGCGCTCAAGGGGTCTGAAGGTTGGGTTTTGTTCGGCATGGTCTTTTTCCTGCTGGCGATGAATGCGCCGATTGGCGTGGCCCTTGGACTGCCTGCGGCTTTGGCCATCTTCATCAAGGAAGGGTCGGTCACGTCGGTTGCGACCCAGACACAGGCGGCGGTGATGGGGCACTATCTTCTGACCGCCATTCCCTTCTTTATTCTGTCATCCGCATTCTTGACCTCGGGCGGGGCGGCAAGGCGTATCGTCGATTTCGCCGTAAAGGCCTTGGGTCACCTTCGTGGTGGCCTAGGTGTGGCGGGCGTTTTCTCGTGCATGCAATTTGCTGCGATGTCCGGATCATCTCCAGCGACGGTAGCCGCGGTGGGGCCGATTGCCATCGACGGGATGAAACGCGCCAATTACCCTGTGCCACTGGCGGCTGGCATTATCGCGACGGCCGGCACGCTTGGTATTCTTATCCCGCCTTCGATCGTGATGGTCGTTTATGCCGCCTCGGCCGAGGTGTCGACGGGGCGCATGTTCCTGGCCGGCATTGTGCCGGGGTTGGTTGCGGGGCTGATGCTAATGGTAGCGATCTGGCTGACGGTTGGGCGTGCGGGCGTACAAAGAATGGATTGGGCCGGCTGGCGCGCGGTTTTCAAGGCCGGGTTCTATGCGCTTTTCGGCCTGCTGCTGATCGTGATCATCCTTGCGGGGCTTTATTGGAAGCCCGAGGCCTTCTTTACACCGACCGAGGCCGCCGCCTTTGCCGCTGTCTATTCATTCTTCGTGGCAACAACGATCTATCGCGGCGTGGGCATCTACAAGGATGTCCCCTGGGTGTCCGAGGGGGAAACTACGGGTCAGGCGGTAGCGCGTGGCGTTCGGCAATTTGCGACTTCAATGGCGCTGATGCCGGTGAACCTCTTTCATCCCGGCGTGCGTCAGGTGCTGATCGACAGCATCAAGATGACACTGATGCTGATGTTCATCATCTTCAACGCACTTATCTTCAGCCATGTCCTGACCGAACTGGGCATCCCGTTCGAGATCGCCAACATGGTGACCGAGGCGAATATGCCAGCCTGGGTGTTCCTGATTGTTTTGAACATCATCCTGCTGATCGGTGGGCAGTTCATGGAGCCATCGGGGCTTTTGCTGATCGTGGTGCCGATTGTGGTGCCGGTGGCGCAATCTCTTAATATCGACTTGATCCACCTGGGCATCATCATGGTGGTCAATATGGAGATCGGTCTGATCACGCCGCCGGTTGGTTTGAACCTCTTCGTGACCTCGTCGATCACGGGTCTGTCGGTCCTGAACGTGATGAAGGCCGCGCTACCCTGGACGGGCATGCTGATCGTGCTTTTGATGTTCGTGACGTATATTCCGGCGCTTTCGATCGGTTTCCCGAATTTCATCGACTGGATGTTCCAGTAAAAAGCCATCACCGGCACATTCGGTGAACCTAAGAAAAAAGAGAGGCACCGGTAAAACACCGGTGCCTCAGATGTGTGCTGACACAAAACGGCACAAGCCCGTGCCGCAAGGAAGCGGTTATTTCAACAGGATCACGTTTCGTCTGGCACTGCCGGATTTGGTGTCGGCGATGGCCTCGTTTATCTGTTCAAGGCTCCAGCGGTTCGAAATCAGCTCATCCAGTTTCAGGCGACCCTGGCCATACAGGTCGATCATCCAGGGTATGTCGCGTTTGATCACCGTGTCACCCATTTTGGAGCCGATCATGCCTTGTCCCGCAGCGGCGAAGTTCACGGGTTCATAGGTGGATGTGGCACCAGAATGGGGCATGCCCACCATAATCACACGCCCGCCACCGGCAAGGTATCGAGGTGCTTGGTCGTAGGCGGGGATAGCACCAACCGTCACGATCACCGCATCTGCCCCGCGACCCATCGCTTTTTTAGCGTCCTGCCAGGGTTTGTCGGTGGTGGCCAGAACACCATCGGTGGCCCCGAATTCGATGGCCGTATCCAATTTATCCTCGCTCATGTCCACAGCGACAATCCTACGGGCACCGGCGATACGTGCGCCCTGGATCGCATTAAGCCCGACCCCGCCCGCGCCGATCACCACCACGTCCTGCCCTGCGCGCAGAGCGGCGGCATTCACGACAGCACCGACACCCGTGATTACCCCGCAGGCAAGCAGGCTGGCGATATCCATCGCCATATCGGAAGGGATTTTCACCACCTGGCTTTGATCAACGACGACTTTTTCGGCGAAGGCGCCACATGCCATGGCCTGATGCAGCTTGCCACCATCGACAGTTTTCAATGGGCCATGGTCACCGTCATAGGGGGTCTCGCAACTGGTGGGTTTGCCCCCGCCGCAACTGGGGCACTGACCGCAGGCCCGGATCAGCGTGACGATCACGGGATCACCCTTAGAAATTCCGGTCACGCCCGCCCCAACGCTGCTCACGCGGCCTGCGGCTTCGTGCCCGTAAACCGCCGGTAATGATCCACCCCAGCCCCCTTCGGCATAGACGATGTCGGAATGGCAGATCGCTACCGCTTCAAGGTCGATCTGAACCTCTCCTTGCTCGGGCCCGCGCAGGTGTACATCTTCGATCACGAAAGGTTCACCGAAGGCGTGGCAGACGGCAGCTTTGATGGTTTGCATGAGGTCCCTCCCGATTTTTGTTGGACGTAGCCTGACCCGGATTCGCGCGGGCGTGCAAGGCGCAATGTGACACGGAGCATTCGCGGGTGAGGCGGAAGGGGTATCAAACCTGCATCCGAGCCATGAGCTTAAGCGCTATTGGCGATATGGCCAGTTCGGTGGAGGAAATCGGTCAGCACACGCGCATATTCCTCGGGCTGATCGACACAGGGCAGGTGGCCTGCACGGCGGATCAGATGAAATTCGGAGCCGGGGATCAGGTCAATGGTTTCGCGCACCAGATCAGGCGGGGTAGACCCGTCATCCGACCCGGCGATGCCCAACGCAGGCAGGCGCAGGCCGCTGGTGGGTGTATAGAAATCCGTGCCCGAGATGGCATGCATGCAGCCGATGAAGCCCTCGGCGCGTTGGCTGGTCATCATCGCGCGCCAGAAAGGCAATTCATCCGAGGCGCGGAATACGCGAGTGAACCAACGCTCCATCGTTGGGTCGGCTAGTGCTTCGACACCGCCTGCCTGAGCGGCGGCAATACGCTCCTGCCACATCGCGGGCTGTCCAATTTTCGCAGCGGTATTGGACAGGACCAGCGCACGAACCTGATCCAGACGTTTCACGGCCAAGCCCTGTGCCACCATCCCGCCGATGGACAGGCCCACAAAGGCGCATTCGCGGATCGACAGATGATCGAGCATCATTTCGGCATCGCGCACCAACTGACCCATCGAATAAGGGCCAGGCGGACAATCCGAACCGCCATGCCCCCGCATATCGTATCGGATGATGCGCAGTCCCTTGGGCAGACGCGGAACGATCTTGTCCCAAAGCCTGAGATCCGTACCCAGAGAGTTGGCAAAAACCAGGGGGGCACCCGACGTGTCGCCATCTTCGCGCACCTCCAGCGTGATATCACCCAGATCAATCCGGGCCATCAGCGCAGGCTCATATGCGCAAGGATCTGGCCGTGGTCAGACGCAAGTTTGTTGTATGGAGCTTCTGGATGGGAGCCATCGGTCAGATGGTCGTTGAAAACGCTGAAATAGGTCATCTCGCCCACGCGCGCCTCGTAATCCGGGTGGAAATGACGGGACAGGAATAACTGGTCGATGGATTCGAACACCCCCCCGAAAGCAGAGGTATAGACCATGTCACGCAGGCTTTTGCGGACAAAAAGTTTCTCGGCGGAATGCAGGCGGACACGTTCGATATCATCGGTGATTTGCTGGCTCTGTTCAGCCGAGTAGCGGTCGTTCGGGGCCTTGGCGTCGTGGCGCAGCATCCAGGCATAGTTCTTGAACGGCACTTCACCAGCTATGATCTCGGAGCTGACCGCATGTTCGCCATCGTTGAAATCGCCCATCACAATGACCGGGTGGCCAGACTTGATTTCCCGCACTATTTCACCGCGCAATACCCAGGCCTCGGCCATGCGGCGCACGGCGGCGCGCAGACTGCCAAGGGCGCGGCCAACGGGATCATAGTGGGTCAAATCCTCTTCCGGGGCATAGTTGGCGTCCTTCGGCCTGATATGTTCGCCCAGTTTCGATTTAAGGTGACAATTGAAAACAGTGATCACCTGATCGCCCACGGGGATACGCACCTTGAGGATCGGGCGTGACAGGCGGTGCAGGCGATAGAACCCGGCGTCTTGCGGGCCACCAAGGCCCCGAAGCGGCTGGAACGGGATATCGAGGGGCTGGGGCAGGTCCTGTATCATTTCGGGCTTTTCCACAAAGCCAAAGCGCGAAAGAACCGCTACCCCCGGGCGACGCTGTCCCGGCACACCTTCGTCCGCGCTGTTGGGTGCAAAAGCGAGCGCTGCATCGCGATAAGGTTCAACAGCCAATTTTCGAAAGATGACTTTGCGACGATAGCTTTTTGATTTGTCCGGCAACGTCGCGGCATTCAGCACCTCGGCCCGGCGATCGGTTTCGTCGATCACGGCGCGCAGGGCGTCCTCTTCAAAGATTTCCTGAAAACCAACTATGTCGGCATCCATCGTCAGAAGCTGGTTGGCCATCCAGTCTTCTTTCCAGGCATATTCCTCGGGTGTGTATTTCTGGAATTCGTAATATTCCTTGTCCGGACCGATCAGGTTCTTGACGTTGAAACTGGCAATGGTGAAATCGGTCATACGTCATCTCCGTATTTGGCAAGGGCGGCCTGGAACATCTCGCTATCGACGTTCCCGCCCGAAATGGTGACGATAACCGTCTCGCTTTCGATCTGATCCTTGCGGAAGAGCGCCGCCGCCAGGGCCGCCGCGCCGCCCGGTTCGGCCACGACCTTGAACCGTGCCCAGGCAATCGCCATCGCATGCAGGCATTCATCTTCGCTGACGGTCAGGCCTGACCCGCAGAGGCGTTGCAAGATCGGAAAGGTGATCTGTCCCGGTGCGGGGGTCAGGATGGCATCACAGATATTGCCCGATTGTTGGTTGTTGGTTTCGATATGGCCCGACTTCAGCGAACGGGTCACATCGTCAAATCCCTGCGGCTCTACAGGGCGTACACGCAGACCGGGGGCGTCGGCCTCAAGCGCCAGTGCGATGCCCGAGGTCAGGCCGCCACCGCCGCAACAGACCAGCACCTCCCCCTGCTTGATGCCGAGCGCGTTTGCATCCTCGGCGATCTCAAGTCCGGTTGTACCCTGGCCCGCGATCACCAGCGGTTCATCATAGGGCCGGATCAGCGTCAGGCCTCGTTCGGCGGTAAGCCTGTCACCCAATGCTTCGCGACTTTCGCCTCCCACACGATCATACAGCACCACTTCGGCCCCCAAGGCGCGGGTGTTGTCGATCTTCATCTGCGGTGCGTCGGCGGGCATGATGATCACCGCAGGCACGCCAAATTCATGCGCCGCCAGTGCCACGCCCTGCGCATGGTTGCCGCTGGAAAATGCGATCACGCCACGTCCCCGGGTTTCGGGGTCAAGTGCCGATACTGCCGAGCGTCCACCACGATATTTGAAGCTACCGGTGTGTTGCAGACATTCCGGTTTGACGAATACGCGCCGCCCGGCAAACGTGTCGATGAAGGGCGAATTCAGCAGCGGGGTACGGCGGGCATGGCCCTTGAGCCGCTCAGCCGCCGCCCGGATCATGTTGATATCACTCATTTAATACGCTCCAGCAAGGCCATGATGGCGATCAGCGCCCCGGGCTCGTCAAGGAAAGGTACGTGTCCGCGATCGGGCACCGTGGCTGTGATCATATCGGGGTGGCGACGCGCCATCTCGGCCTGTGTTTCGGCATCGAGCAAGTCTGAATTCGCCCCACGGATAGAGGCGAGAGGCAAACCATCCAGCGCGTCAAACAGCAGCCAGAGGTCCGGGGCATCCCCGGCACCTGCCTGCCCTACCAGCGCGTCACGCAAGCGGTGGTCGTAGCGCAAGGCCAGTGTGTCCTTGTCCTGCTCACGCCACATGAACTCCGCCTGGACCAGCCAGCGATTGAGGCTGACATTGGGGAAAGCGTCGGCGTAGACGGCTTTGAGCCCATCGGCGGCGGCGGCATATGTCGGAAAGTTCGGTTCCTTGCCAACATAGTCAATGATCCGCTCAAGACCGCCGGGTGCCACCACCGGTCCGATGTCATTCAGGATCACGCCGTTCAGCCGGTTTTTGTGCAGATGGGCCAGCACCATCGCGATCAACCCGCCGCGCGACGTACCCAGAAGGGTGACCTGTGGCAGGCCCAGATGATCCAGTAGCTCGATGACATCCTGTGCTTCCTGCAGGATGGAATAGCTCATGAAATCAGGCGCATAGTCTGATTTTCCACGTCCCCGATAATCCATCCTGATCAGGCGGGTATGGGCCATGTGCGGGGCGACGAAATCGAAATCGCGGCAATTGCGAGTCAGTCCCGCAAGGCACAGAACGGGTGGGCCTGCGCCTGCGTCCTCGTAGTAAAGGGTCAGATTGTCAGAGGTTTGAAATGTCGCCATCACGCCCCCGCCAGTCCTGGAATGCCTGTCAGATCGTTGAGGAAATGATCGGGTTTGGCAGGTAGCCTGTCCACCGGATCGCCGGCGCGATTGACCCAGGCTGTCGCAAAGCCATAGCCCGCCGCCGCGGCCGCATCCCAGCCATTCGACGAAACAAAAAGCACCTCTTTGGCCGCGCAGTCGAAGCGCTTGCCGACCAGATCATAGACGACACTGGCCGGTTTGAAGATGCCGACGCTTTCGACCGAAAGCACGTCGTCCAGCACATCACCGATCCCCGCAGATTGCACTGCCCCGTCCAGCATTGCCGGAGAGCCATTTGACAGGATCGCGGTGTTTATTCCTTGCGATTTCAAGGCGTTCAGCATGGCGGGAACTTCGGGGTAGGCCTCAAGCTCCCAATAAAGCTGCAAGAGGCGTTCACGTAGTTCTGGATCATCGCCATGGCCGCTGAATTCGAGCGCCCAATCGAGGCCGTCCTGTGTGACCTGCCAGAAATCGGTGTGGGCGTTCACGACCGCGCGAAGCCAGGTGTATTGCAACTGTTTCAGTCGCCAATGTTCGGCGATCTGCGGCCAATCCTTCGCAAAGGCCTCGCGGCCCGGTTCCGCAGCGGCGTGCCGGGCGGCGGCACCAACGTCGAAGAGTGTACCGTAGGCATCGAAAATACAGGTGGTTATGGCCACTTTCCCCTCCTCAGTAATTCCGGCGCAGACTGGCACGGATGCGCCAGAGGGGGAAGATCAATCTGGTCACGGCGGCGTGCACAGTTGCGTGTTGGAGGAGTGGTTTGCAATCGTCTGGAGCAACGAGTAGCGTTGGAAAACCCAAAACCAAGCACCCGCGCGACGAGGCGTGGCCTTGCAAACCCATCCCCCTGAAAAGATTGGAAACTTTATGACCCAGGTCAAATCCGGCGACACTGTGCGCCTTCACTATACCGGCACGTTGACGGATGGTACCGAGTTTGATTCCAGCGCCGGAGGTGATCCGCTGGAATTTACTGTCGGGTCCGGTCAGATCATTCCGGGGTTGGATGAGGCCATTCCGGGCATGGCCGTGGGGGACAAGAAAGTCGTCGAAGTGCCCGCAGATCAGGCCTATGGGCAACCGCATGAGAATGCCCGTCAGGACGTGCCGCGCGCAGATATTCCCGATGAAATCCCGCTTGAGGTGGGAATTCAGCTACAGATGCAAGCCCCCGATGGTCAGGCCATTCCGGTGCGCGTTGTGGCGATCAGCGAAGAGAGTGTGACGCTTGATGCCAACCACCCGCTGGCAGGTCAGGATCTGACTTTTGCGATCGAGCTGGTGTCGATCGGGTAGGGCCTGCCTGCTCATCCGATGAGCGCGACGGATACCCGGTTCTGCGCAAAACCTGAGAGAATCGGGTTAATGCGCTGAAAAGGCTGAAAAACCCATGTCGGTATAACGTCGGTATTTTGTCGGTATTACGTCGGTGCCCGGAGCGGTATTTTGACGGATTAACAAAGCGTGCGGTTGCCGAGGGATGCCGCGTTGTCGAGATCGGGCCAGTGCTGCGCGAAACGCTGGGGCCGGTGGGGATGCATGTCGTGGCGCGTATCCACAGTGGAAACGGTGACGAATGGCCGTGGTCGACATTCGGTTTTTTTTGTTGCGCAGTTGGTTACAGGGCCAGCCCGTTTTTCAACTTTCGACCAGCTGATGAACACCGCTTGGGGTCGAGATTGTTTCTTGCACGTGGATGTCTGCGAAGACTTCGAGAATATTGTTTTCCGGATCCCTGAAATACAGGGTGCGATGGGGCCAGTCCTGATTTGTTGGCGGCTCGATAACGTCGATATTCTGTGCCCGGAGTGTTTCATATGCAATGTCCACGTCGGATGGTGGGACCCTGAAGCTGAGCTGAACTGACGCAGACTGCTTTGGAGCCCTGGGCCCATCATAGTGGCGTCCCCGGGGTCTGAGGCCGAGGAACAGAGACCCGACCCGGAATTCCACCATGAGGCCCGGCGTTTCTTCTTCTATCCGAAAGCGAAAGAGGTCCTGGTAGAAACGTTTCATTTTGTCGATGTCGTCACACAGTATGAAAACGTAGCCCAGGCCACGGATGGCATCGAAGCCCGCATTCCTGTTTGGATCACCCTGAGAGGCAGCGTTTGGGTTTTTGTTCATTGTCAATTTCCAGTTTGAGGCGATGAGAGTTTTTCGTCTGATGACCTATCTCTTATCGTGGTGAGATCATTCGTCAGACCCAGAATTTCTGGGCCTTCCCCGCCTGCCATTGACCAGACCATGTGCTAAGTTCGTGCCATGACATATCGATTGCCTTCTCTGAACACGTTGCGCGCCTTTGAAGCGGCGGCTCGTCATCTCAGCTTTCGGGCGGCGGCCACCGAAATTGGAGTGACATCCGGAGCTGTCAGCCAGCAGGTCAGGAAGCTGGAGCAATCTTTGGGTGTGGACCTGTTCCACCGGTTGCCACACGGGTTGTTGCTGACAGTCGAAGGAGAGGCCTATCTGCCGAAGATCACCAAGGTCTTCGAAGATCTGACCGCTGCGACAGAGGAAATCGCACCGGATATGAACGGAAAGAAATTTTCCGTCGGCGTGTGCCCGAAGGCGGCTGCACTTCTTCCGGTAAGGTGGCCACTTAACGGGCGGAGCCTGGGGGCATATGTTCGCGAACGGATCGAAACATCGGATGTGGAGCAAGTGAGAACGGGTGCTATTGATTGTCTTGTGCAGGTCGGGGGTGGCGCCTTTGGTCAATTGGCGGTGATCCAGGTCGCGCGAGCGGTCACGCTGCCCGGCCAAGATGCCCAATTCAACGTCATCTGCAAAACAGGTCTTGCGAACTGTCGACAGACCAGGGAATTAATCCTGAACCTTTCTGCGCTTGGCCAGTGAAAATCTGACATCAGGTCGCCAGCTGACTGGAAGTTTCGTTTTGTTGGCCGTTACTTGTGTCGGCATGCTCAGCAATCAGCGCATCTATCCTTTGATTTGTGGAGCTTGAGACGCTCTCCCAGTACGGCGATGATGATGGCGGCAAGACCCAAGATCTGGGCCGTACCTGGGCGCACGTCATATACCAGAACGTCAAAGATCAGCGCGGTCAACGGGTACAGAAATGAAAGTATAGCGACGCGATTGGTGTCGAGGGATTGAACAGCACCGTAGAGCAGCATGTAGAGCAACGCAGTATGCACCACGCCGATGACGAGGAGGTATTTCCAGCTATCGGCTCCGATCCGCAGGCCGTCCATGCCCGCCAGGGGCAGCAAGAGGATTGCACCGACCAGAAGCTGAACCACCGACAGCAGATCCGTCGGCGAGTTGGACAGATATTTGGTTATGAGCAAGGTGATGGCATAGCAGGTCATTGCCGCCATGGTCAGCGCAAGGCCCGTGACATCCATGACCGCCCCGTTGTTTCCGCCCATGGCGACCAGCGCAACACCGGCAAATGCCAGGGCCGCCCATGCAAAAGACGGAAGGGTAATCTTTTCATGAAACAGCATGGCCGAGGCAAACAGCAGAACAAAGGGGTAGACATGGTAAACTGTTGTGACCATCGAAATCGACGCATGGCTGTAGGCCATAAAGAACAGCAGCCAGTTGGCCGCCATGGTGAGGCCACTCAGGCACATCAGAAAGAAGGTCCGCCTGGTGAGTTTGTATAAGATTTTGGGATGTGCGATTAGGCAGTAGAGCAGGAGCGTTCCACCACCGATCAGGCATCTGAAGAACACCACAGTCAGCGCGGGTTCGCCGCTTTCGACCACGAACACACCGATGCTGCCTGCCAATACCATCGCAGCAATCATCTTGAGACTGGGAATATCCAATCGAAAATTTGAGCCCATGATCCACCTCCTCGGTCAGGGGAGGTTAGGTGGGTTTATAAATCTAATAAAATGATTTTATCAGATATAAAAAGTCTGTTATTTTGCTTTCATGTTGTTGGACCTTGATCATTTGCGCAGTTTTGCCGCCGCGGCCGATACGCTTAATTTCTCGGAGGCGGGCATTCGCGTCGGTCGTGTGCAATCTGCGATCAGCGCACAGATCAAGGCGCTTGAGGATATGACCGGAGAGGTATTGTTTGACCGTGGTCGCGGTAAGCCCATGGCACTCACACCGGCGGGTGAGAAGCTTTTGGCGCATGCGCATAAAATGCTCAGGCTGAATGCGGCCGCGCTAAGTGACATGAGGCAGAATGACGAACGCCGGGCCTTCAGGGTCGGGACGACCGAGACCTACGCCCTGTCGATCTTTCCCAGGATGCTGGCCCTTTTTGCCTCCAGATACCCGGCAGTGGAATTGACCGTGATTTGCGGCACCAGCCCGGTTTTGCTGGAGGCGGTCGAGCGGCGTGAACTGGACCTGGCGATTGTCACCGATCAGTCGAAATCGGAGGGCAGGACCCCAATTTGCGAAGACGAACTTGTCTGGGCTGCGGGTTCACGCCTGCATGTGGATGAAAATACCCCGTTGCCGCTGGCCTTCATGCCGGTTGGATGTGAATACCGCAGACGTGCACTTGCTGCGCTGGATGACATAGGCCGGCCCTGGCGGATGGCCGTGAACAGCCTCAGCCCGACCGGTGTTCGTGCCGCCATAAGAGCGGATCTTGCAATCTCGGCCATGCCGGTTGCCTCGCTTGAAAAGGACTACAGGATACTGTCTGAGGATACAGGTTTGCCCAAACTGGAAAGCATTCGCATCTGTGCTTACAGCCATCCGGAAGATGCCAACACGCTCGTTGACGACTTCGTTTCCCTGGCGGCGAAGGTATTCTAGCGCATTCCGCGTGCCAAACCGGTATGCAGACCAGCCCTGATTTCGGCCCAGACAACATCTTTGCGCAAAATCTGGCAGTCCTGGTGGGGCCAATGAAGCATTGGATCATGCCATGTTATCATGAAAACCGTTCATCATCTGGGCCGCTTTATTGAATTTTAAACACAATGTTTTTGCGCTCTAATGGTCTCACCGAGGAGCGAAGATGGTGAGACGGACACGAAAGCAGCCGGATATGGCACGCGGTTCTGAGGAACCTCACGCGCCTGCGTTTCACGTCGGCGGTAATCTGCGCCCGCTGTCGCAATCCGACATGTCGATGATCGTGTCGCACGCATTTGACATCCTTTCGACCATTGGCATGGACGGGTTGCCGGAAATGGCAACGGAGCGCGCTCTTGCGGCCGGGGCCTGGCATCGCGCAGACGGTCGTTTGTGTTTCCCGGTGGATATGACACGCAAGGCACTTGCGCGGGCGCCAAAGCGCGTTGCGCTGCCTGGCTTTACCCCCAAGCGGGATTTGCAGATTGGCGGCGGCCCGGTCCATATCGGCACCGGAGGTGCTGCGGTTCAGGTGCTGGACGCCGCCAGCGGGTCTTACCGCGACAGCCAACTGACAGATCTCTACGCCCTGATGCGGGTATTGGACGCCTCGCCCAACATTCACTATGGCGTGCGCCCGGTTGTCGCCAGAGACATGGTTGATCCGTTCGAGATGGACATCAACACTGCCTTTGCCTGCCTGAAAGCAACCTCGAAACCCATCGGGATCAGCTTTTGCGATCCGGACCATATCGACCCGGTCGTTGAGATGTTCGATATCGCCCTTGGGCATTCAGACGGGTTCCGGCAACAGCCCTTTTGCATGGCGGTTATCGTGCATGTCGTGCCCCCGCTGAGCTATGCCACTGAGGGTATCTTGATGCTTGAAAAGGCGGTGCGCGCGGGAATGATCCCGCAAATTTGCTCTGCTGGTCAGGCCGGGGCAACAAGCCCTGTCACCTTGGCCGGAGCGCTTGCGCAGGGGTTGGCGGAATGTCTGGCAGGTCTGGTCGTCGTGGATGGCATCCAGCAAAGCGCGCCGTGCATTTACGCCTTGATGCCCTTTATTTCAGACCTGCGCACCGGCGCGATGAGTGGCGGCAGCGGCGAGTCCGCCATTGCCAATGCCGCAGCAGCACAGCTTTTGGCGCATGTCGGTCTGCCGTCAACCGTGTCGGCAGGGATGACGGATTCAAAGCTGGTTGATGCGCAGGCGGGTTACGAGAAAGGCTATACTGTTGCCATGGCCGGGCATGCAGGCGCGAATATGATCAACCTCTCGGTGGGAATGCTGGGATCTATTATGGTGGCAAGCCCGGAGGCCATGGTCATCGACGACGATATGTGCGGGGCGATCCTGCGGTCCATCAGGGGGATCGAGGTGTCAGACGCCACGCTTGACCTGAGCGCCGTTGAGCGTGTGGTCAGCCATGATGGGCATTACCTGGGCGAAGATGAAACCCTCAAACGTATGAAATCGGATTACTGCTATCCCGCCCTTGCCGATCGTCAAAGCGTCAGTGACTGGATCGACGGGGGCCGCCATTCTATCTGGGACCGGGCACAGGAAAGGGTGAAGGAAATTCTTTCAGCGCCACGCCCCTCCCATCTGTGCGCCGCAGCGGAAGCACGCATTCGCGCCACGTACACCATACGCCTTGAGCCATGACAGGAGCTAATATGCACGTATTTCGCAGCATGATCATTGATGCAAAGATCGACAGGGTCTGGGCCGCCGTTCGTGCCTTTGACGGAGTGGTGAATTGGAACCCCGGAGTGGTGCGCGCCACTTTGGAAGACGGAGCACCAACAGCAACCGGGACCGTTCGCGCATTGCATATCGCGGATGGCACGGTCTTTCGGGAAACCCTGCTGGCCCATTCCGATCTCGACTGTTTTTACACCTATGACATCATTGATAGCCCGCTACCCGTCACCGGATATATCTCAACCCATCGTTTCATCCCGATCACCTGCACCCAACAGACGCTGGGCATCTGGGAAAGCCGGTTCGCATGTGCGCCGGAGGATGAGGCCGAGATGGAGAAAGTCGTTGGTGACGCGATCTACATTGGCGGCATGACCGGATTAGAACTTTTTCTGAAGGAGACTGAAAATGGCTGACACACTGGCCCCGCGCGCCGTCATCGGCGTCATGACACCGGCAATGAACACGGTCGTTCAGCCGGAACTCGAACTGCTGCGCCCCGAGGGTGTGACCAACCAGATGCAGCGTTTCCGACTGGGTGGCAACGCGGTATCGGACGACCTGCCGGATGAGGCCGCCAAGCTGATGGACTGCGCCCCCCTGGCGATTGCCGTCGGCCTGACCACCGATGCGGGGCCGGGCGGGCCGGACAAGCTTGAGGCGCGCTGTGACGAGATTTCACGCGAGGTTGGTGTCCCGGTCCTGGGGGCGTCCCTTGCCGATTACGAAGCGTTGCGCACACTGGGCGCAAAACGGGTCGGCATTGTCACGCCGTTCAATGCCGAGGTGGATGCGGTTGTGAAGGCAAACACCCAGGCGGCAGGGTTCGAGGTTGTTGCGATTAAAGGCACCGAAGCACCGTCGCTCCCGGCGATCTGCGAAACCCCTCTTGATGAAATTCGCGATGTCTTTGCACAAATTGCCGCATCGGATTGCGATGTCATTCTTCAGGTCGGAACGGCACTGCCCGTCGTGGCATTGATCGCTGAGCTGGAAGCGGCGCATGGCAGGCCCATTGTTGCGTGCAACACGGCGGTTTATTGGCAGACCCTCCGTGCGATCGGGATTACCGATCCGATCCAAGGCTACGGTCAGTTGCTGGCGGCGCACTGAATGCGAACCCATGCTCGGGTCGTCGTGATCGGCGGGGGGGCTGTCGGCGCCGCTATCCTCTATCATCTGGCCAAGGCAGGCCTCAGTGATATTGTTCTTCTGGAAAAGAACGAGTTGACCGCCGGATCGACCTGGCATGCGGCGGGCAATATCCCGACCTACGCGAATTCATGGTTGGGAATGCGGGCCGGTAACTATGCCTGGCAACTCTACCGGGAACTTGCCACGCACCCCGAGGCCCCCATCACCTATCGCCATACTTCCGCAATCTGGCCCGCCCATACGCCCGAGCGTATGCAGCTTTTCCAGCATCTTTGCGGTGTGTCCCGATCGGCCGGGTTTGATCTGTCGATGCTTGATCCGTCCGAGATTGAGCAGATGCATCCCTATTGGAAAGCGGATGGATCCGTCCTTGGCGGGATCTTTGATCCCTATGAGGGAGATATTGACCCCAGTCAGCTGACACAGGCTCTGGCCACACATGCGCGCGCCCTGGGCGCGGAAGTCAGGCGATTCACCGCTGTCACAGGACTTAGCCAACGCCCGAATGGTGAATGGGACGTGGAAACATCAGGCGGCACGCTTGTGGCTGGCACCGTGATCAATGCAGCCGGATCAAGCGGTGGGATGATCGCCGCGATGGCGGGGCTGCATTTGCCCGTTGTCACGCTTGAGCATCAATACATGGTGACGACAGCAATAGCTCAGCTGGAAGCCGATACCCGCCTGTTTCCGCTGATCCGCGATCCTGACATTCGCTTCTATCTGCGACGCGAACGCAACGCGCTGCTTCTGGGCTCATACGCCCATGAAGGTCGGCCTGTTTGGCAGGATGGTGTGCCGCAGGATTTTGACCACCAGCTTTTTGGCGATGATATCGACGGGATGATGGCGGTGTTCGAGGCGGCTTTGGCCCATGTGCCGCTGTTGGCCGACGCCGGTGCACAGCGATTTGTAAACGGGCCGATCCCCTATTCCCCCGATGCCCTCCCCCTGATCGGGCCTGCAGGAGGTGCGCGCAACTTTTATCACGCCACGGGTGTTCAGATCGGCATCACCCATTCCGCTGCCATTGGCAAAGCGATGGCCGAGTGGCTCACGGCAGGCGAAACTGAGTGGGACCTGTCTGCGTGGGACCCGCGCCGCTTTGGCACATGGGCCACGCAAGATTACGCTGCCGCGCGCGCATCCGAGCATTACGATCTGCAATACGCAATCCCCTATCCACATCGGAACATGGCTTCTGGCCGACCCGTCAATCAGACGCCACTCTACGAGAATTTGCGCAGCCAGGGCGCGGTGATGGGTCAGATCGGCGGGTGGGAGCGGGCTTTCTGGTTCGATCGCAATGCCACGTCCGCCGCCAATGCCCTCAGTTTTGGTCATGAACCCTGGCAGGACGCGGTGCGGGTTGAATGCGAAACCGTTCGCGATGCGGTTGGCGTGATGGATCACGGCGGCTTTACGAAATATGTTCTTGAAGGGCCGGATGCCGCCGATGTCCTGAACAGGTTGATCTGCGGGGCGCTTCCGGCCCCTGGCCGTGTCCGCTTGTCCTACATGCTCACGCCGCAAGGGCGCATCTGGTCCGAAGCGACGATTGCAAGGCTGGCGGAGGATCGCTTTCTGCTCTGCGGTCCGACGCTGGCTGTCGACCGCGATTTCGACTGGATATCAGCCAAGATTGGCACGGCAAACGCGACGCTGACCAAAGGCCATGCCCATGATGGCGCGCTTATGGTGATGGGGCCGCAATCACGCGAAGTTCTGCGCTCATTGACATCAGCCGACCTGCGTGCGCCTTGGATGAGCGTGACCGAATGCGAAGTTGCAGGCGTGCCGGTGACAGCTCTGCGCGTCAGCTATGTCGGTGAATTGGGGTGGGAATTGCACGTGGCTTCAGAGCACCTGCCAACGCTTTATGACTCGGTTTGGCAGTCAGGCATGCAACATGGCATTTGCAACTTCGGCTCCTACGCGCTCAATGCGATGCGGATTGAAAAGGGATACCACGGCTGGGGCGCGGATTTTGGCACCGAATACACGCTTTTTGACGCGGGCCTTTCGAAATTTGCCAACATGTCAAAGGGGGCGTTCGTTGGACAGCCCGCTGTTGCGCGGCAGGCGGAAGAGGCCGCCGCATGGGAATTCATCGGTCTGGAAATCACCGATCCGGGACCAGAGCCGCTGCCCTCTGACCCGATTATCAAAGACGGGCAGGTTATCGGCTATCTTACATCTGTTTCGATGGGATATCGGACAGGTAAGCTTTTGGCGCTTGGCTATGTTGAGTATGGCGCGGTGGCGATTGGGAAAAGATGTTTTGTCCAGGCCTTCGGAGAGATGCGGCCAGCCACCCGCCATTCACCCCATGTTTATGATCCTGAAAACATCAAACTAAGGTCCTAGCCAAAGCCGCCGTTGAGGGCGGACCATTTGGCAAGCACCTGGCCCACCTCCAGGATTGGCCCGGACGTGCTGTCTTCGGATCGCATAAGGGCGTGCCAAGGTACCTCGATCCCCTCTTTGCCGACACGAGCCCCGAAAATACGCCCCGCCGTGATGGCCGGACGTACCGCCCAACCCGCCAGAACGCTGCTGCCCTGACCGGCAGCGACCAGTTCGACGATGGCTTCGGGCAGTTCCACCGTTGCCGTCCAGCGAGGATATCTCCCGGACGGGCGAAACAGGCGGGCGAACTCTCGGTCCGGTTCCGGGGTCAGCGTATAGGTGATAAAATCCTCACCTTCGATGTCCTCGCCCTCGACAAATGCCCGACTGGCAAGGGGGTGATCCGGCGGGAATATGAACATCAGTTCGTCTTTGAAAAGAGGGATTTGATGCGTGCCGATCGGTATCGCTTCACCGGAGGTCACGATAATGTCGACATGGCGATTGGTCAGCGCCCTCACCGGTTCGCGCGTGACGCTGGCCATCACCTGCAGCTCGATTCCGGGAAGGTGGGCGCGCAGGTACTTGGTGAACCCGGGCAGCCAATGATAGGAGCTATAGGCCTCGACCGCGATGCGTACGACATGCTCGACCCCAAGGTCCATGCGCTGAACATCTCGTTCGGCACGATTCATTTCGGCCAGTACACGTTCTGCCAATTCGGCCAGATATTCGGCCGCAGGGGTCATGCGCAGCCGCTTGTGCATGCGCGTGAACAGAACCAGGCCCAACCGCCGCTCGGCTTCCTTGATCCGGTGCGACAGAGCTGATGAGGTCACACCCAATGCCTCGGCGGCATCGCTGACACGTCCATGCTCCGCAATCGCGCGGATCATTTTGAGGTGGCGCAGATCAAGGAACGGGCCGTCAGCCATCATCTCACCTGAATGAAATTCACAAAACCTCCTGTTTTTCTTTATTGCTTTTCATCCATGGTCAAGACGAAACTTGGACAGGACGCTGAACAGGAAAACGCCATGACAAATTCAAATCAGGACATGTGGCGTGCAAGGGCGCGGCAGGTGTTGCCCGCTGGTGGATTTGGCAATTACGATCCGAATGTCGTTCTGAAAGCAGGGCGCGGGTCTCGTGTCTGGGATGAGGACGGTAAGGAATACATCGACTATCTTATCGGCTCTGGACCAATGCTTGTGGGTCACAACCACCCCGAAGTCGTGGAGGCCGTGCAGGCCCAACTTGCAGATGGTATGACCTTTTTCACGACCAACGCTGTGGGCATCGAACTGGCGGAAGTCATTTGCGATGCTGTCCCTTGCGCAGAACAACTGCGCTATGTCTCCACCGGATCAGAGGCAGATATGTATGCGATGCGTCTGGCGCGCGCGCATACCGGACGCGATCTTATCCTGAAATTCGAAGGCGGCTATCATGGCATGTCCGGCGAGGCCTTGATGAGCATGGCCCCGCAGAACCTTGCGAATTTCCCCCAACCGGTCCCGGATTCGGCGGGTATCCCCCAGGCAACGCGCGATGGCGTGATCGTTGCGCCCTTCAATGACATCGCTTTTGCCCGGCAAATCATTGCTGAATATGCAGGCCAACTGGCCGGCGTCATTGTCGAACCCTTGCAACGACTAATCCCGCCAGTTCCGGGTTTTCTTGAGGCGCTGCGCGAAGAAACGACACGTCATGGGATCGTCCTGATATTCGACGAGGTGGTTACCGGATTTCGGCTGGCATTGGGGGGCGGGCAGGAACTCTATGGTATCACACCTGACCTATGCACGTTGGGCAAGGTAATTGGAGGTGGCTTCCCGCTTGCGGCCATCGCGGGAACGTCTGAAATCATGGCGCATTTCGACATCGACAAAGTGGGGCAGGAACAATTCACCTTTCAGGTCGGCACGCTCAGCGGCAACCCCGTGGCGGCGTCCGCAGGTTTGAGGACATTGGAAATACTGAAACGGGACGGCGCATACGAGGCACTGCGGGACACGGGGCGCAGGTTGATGCACTCGCTTGCGACCACAGCCAATCAGATTGGCCTTCCCGCGACGGTCGTCGGCGACTCGGTCCTGTTCGACGTTGTATTTGCCGCAGGGCCCGTGGCGGACTATCGCGACACCCTCAGAACAAACGCAGATTTCCAAAAGGTGTTCAATGAATCGCTGCGCGCCGACGGTATCCTGAAAGCACCAATGAAGTTCTACGCGTCACTGGCACATGATGAGACGGATTTAGATGCCACTGAACAGGCGATTGCCCGTGCAATGGAGGCCTGCACGCGGCTTTGTTAACTTCTGAAAGACGTTGACGCAGTCGTATCCGAGGGCCGAGCGTTAAATGGGTAATGCACCCAACCCCTTCTTCTGCCCGGAGGTTCGGAGCAGACTTTCTGCACTTTAATCGTTCCATTTTTACATAATAAAATTAGGACGTTGGCGCGGTATAAACCGTTCCTAATCGCTTGGATGCCATAGAAGGGCGGAACTATGTAAGCCCTGTACATGATACCTGCTCAGATATTCAATCAAATCAATGACAAGTGCACGGAAGGCCTCGCACTTGCTTTGGCGTCGAATGATGACGGGGCGGTGATGGAATTTCAGTGGTGTAACAAGGCTTTCACCACGATCACCGGGTACGAAGAAGCGGAAGCGCTTGGTCAACGGGGAACCATTCTGATCGGTCCGGATCTTGAGCAGGGCATTCACCTCTACATCATTGAAAAGCTGATGAACTGGGAGAACTTTTCGACCAAGGCTCTCAATAACCGTAAGAACGGCGACGTTTATTGGCAGCGAATGAGCTGGGTTCACCTATCCGATCCCGAGACGGGAAATCACTGGTGGCTCTGTTCAATCATTGAACTGGAGGAGGAGCGCGCCGAGCCTGCCAAGCGCGCGACAAATGATCTCGAGGTGGCAGATCAGGAAGGCTATGCGAGAGCCGTCGAAAAAGTTCACCGTCTGGAGAAAGAGAACACACGTCTGCACGAACTTGCCAAGTCGGTGGCCAAAGACGCGAACGAAGATGCGTTGACGGGCCTTTCAAACCGGCGGCACTTCGAGGTCGAGCTGAAGACCTGGATTGAAAACCTCAAGCAGCACGGAACGGAATTTGCCGTGCTCTATATCGATCTGGACCGCTTCAAATTCGTGAACGACACGCTTGGCCATGATGCAGGAGACCGGCTGTTGGTTTCGGTTGCCAACATGTTGCGGGACCTGACCGATAAATCCGATCTGGTCGCGCGTCTTGGCGGTGACGAGTTTGTGATTTTGAAGCCGCTGGGGAAGAGCGCTCTCAATGTAAGCAGCATGGCCGACGAGATTGTTCAGAGGATGCAGGCGCCATTCACGTTCGACGGTAAGTCGACAGCCTGCAGCGTGAGTGTCGGGGTGGCAATTGCCAAAGCGAATATGGAAGACCCGGAACGGGTCGTCACAGATTCCGATGAGGCGCTTTATCACGCAAAATCGCAGGGAAAGGGGCGGTGGTCATTCTTTACCGAAGAGATGCACGCCAAGTCCATTGCAACCAAGCAACTGGCGTCGGACCTCCTGCTTGCATGTGAAAGACGCGAGTTCATCCCGTACTTTCAGCCCTTGATTGATGCGGCGACCGGTAGAATTGCCTGCGCCGAGATGCTGGTCAGGTGGTCGCATCCAACCAAGGGCATTCTCGCGCCAGCTGCATTTCTCGATACCGCCGCCAACATGGGGGTTCTCAAGAGGATCGATGAAATCATATTTGCCAGCCTGCATGGGGCTTTGACCCGTCTTGATGAAGCGGGTGTCGACCTTCCTCGCGTTGCGGTCAATGTCTCCGCCGCCCGGTTGGCAGATCCAACCTTCATCCATGACATCAAGAGTTCTGGTATCAATCCGGAAAGACTGACGGTCGAAATTCTTGAATCGGTTTATCTGGATCGAATGGGTGACGTGGTTCGGTGGACCATAGACGAGCTTGACGAGTTGGGCGTGACAATAGCACTCGACGACTTCGGAACGGGGCACGCTTCGGTGCGGGGATTACTGGAAATCAAACCCGCAATCCTGAAGATTGATCGCCATTTCATCCAACCTGTTGTCGCGGATGAGAGCGCCAGGCCGCTGGCTGAATCTATCATTGGTATCGGCAAGAGCCTGGGTATGCGTGTGGTTGCTGAAGGTGTCGAATCCGAAGAGCATGCGCACCTGGTGAGCGAGATGGGCTGCGATTACCTGCAAGGCTTCTATTTCGGCAGACCGATGAGCGAGGATGATCTACGCGACAGGCTCATTGAGACAGGGGGAAAGTTCTGGACCTGCGGGCTGTGGGGTCCTGATAGCGACATGTCGCGCGGTCTCGGCAGAGCGGTTTGATAGCATATCCGGTACTAACGTGTGGGTGCCCGAACCTTTGCTACCCCAAGTTTAAGGCGCCATGGTTTACGAGCGCCGTCGCCAGTCAAATAGGGGTGGCTCGCTTCAGCAGGGGACCGAAAGCTGCATCCGTGTACCAGCGGTCCTAGGCGGCAGCAGTCGCAGCAAGTTCAATCGCGCGGGAAAGCGCCTCGTCGGCGCAATATGTGGGCCGGTTAGCGGCGCAAACCTGTTTACGGCCAGGACCCACTTCATAGATACAGGACAGATAGGCACCATCGGCAATTGCGGATGCGCACGGAACCCATCTCCCTCCGGGGCCTTCGACGGCATTTCCGACGCGCACATTCACAGATCCTGACGGTGGGCAGGATACCAGAATTGACTTATCAAACAGCTTAGAAATACTCATCGTAGCTCCTTTCGCGTGCCCTTTATTCAGGCTGGATTCGACCAAAGTATGGCTGCTCTTACGCCTTTGCCTTCGGGATGCCGCATTCACCGTGAGCATGAGGTCCGATCGAACCGGGAGGCTGGATTTGCATGGCTTTCAGTTTTTAATCCAACCTGATAAATGATTTTAAATTAGGTAGTTAGAACGAGATTGAGACAGGGCGAAAGGTTCTCTCAATTTTATGGATTTTCCTTGTTTTGGTCACTTTCCCCTCGGGCATTTCGCGGGTGTTGCCCGACAACGACGAGAAACGAGCCGGTCTGCCAAAAGGTCAGATCATAGGACGCTTGGGACAGACGAATCCGGCAGTGTGAACACACAAAGAAACCCGGAAATTTGATCTGAAATCCAGCAGGCCGCAAATGGTTAATAACACATCATTAACCATTTGGTGGGAGCCTGCATGCCAGAGCGGGAGCAAAGGGCCAGTTGGATGGGGATGTCACCACGTAGATTGTTTGAATTGACGACACACCTGTCTGGCATCCTCCGCGATCTTGAGGAGGCGGGCATTCATGTTGAGATTGGCGATGACTTTGCCAAGTATCGCTCTTATCGGGGTCAGCAACCCGACCGAAGCCCGATCTACCCGATGTTCGATGTGGCGAGTTCGTATATCGATCGTACCAACGGATTCTGGATTTGCGGGTTTGACCCAGATGGTGATTTGATCCACACGCAGGCCGTGCGCCTTCTTGATCTAACCGGCATTTCACTTGCAACGCATCTGAATATCCACCGCCACAAATACATCACCCCAGACACAACGCCCGATCCGGATCTCACTTATTATTCGGACCCCGAGTCGCTCGATAAGATCACGGGTAAAGTCTGTTATCAGGGCGAGTTCTGGCTTCGTGCCCGTGGCCTTGGCGGACCGCGTAGCCAGGGCGCGACCTCGCTATTGTCGCGCGTCCTGTTCGAGATCATGGTCGGAACCTGGAACCCGTCCTTTGTCTTTGCGCTCGTGCCCAAACAATTGGCCGCGAAGGGTGCGCATCTTCGCTACGGCTACTGTCATTGCGAACCCGGTCGGTGGCTGGGCCCGGATCAACAGGTAACCGAGGAAGACTATTTGATCTGGATGGGGGCCAAGGACATGGCCAATATGCTTGCGCGAGCCCCTCTAAGCCTTCAACGCGGGGCCAGCGTTTCGGTGGTTCAACCCACTGCGGTTGACGCGAAGAGCCATCTGGACGCAAGAGCGAATGTCTGACCGGCGGGGTGGATAAATGACATCCCATACGCCAGAAATCGATCGGGCTGGCCCAGTGGTCGTGTCACCACGCAGGGCGATAATCGGACCGATCGCGGCAAACATCGCGTTCGTGATGGAGCTTACGCTGGTGCCATTGCTATTGCCAGCGATGCAATCGCAGTTCGGCCTGTCGATCGGCGAACTGGCCTGGGTTTTCAACTCCTACGGCATCGCGGTGGCAGTTGGCGTTTTGCTTGGCGGCTGGTGCGGCGATGCCTTCAATACGAGGAAGGTCTTCGGCTACGGGGTTGCCTTCTTCGCCGCTGGATCGCTCCTGGTGGCCGCAGCGGACAGCTTCGAGACACTCATCATCGGGCGCACATTGCAAGGCTTTGGTGGCGGTATCTTTTCGCCACTTGTGCCCCTTCTCTTGACGCGAGCCTTGCCGCTGAAACCGGGACGGGCGCTGATCGTCTGGGGCAGCATTGCGGGCTACGTTGCCGCCTTTGCACCGCTTTTCTATGGCAGATTCCTTGGTGAATATGGTTGGAATATCGCGTTCATTTTCATCACGATCATGGCGGCCATCGCATTGGTGATTCTGAACGTTTCGCAAGTTTCCGATGAACCTGCGCCGTCTTCTGACCCGACGACGGACTATTCGGAACTGTTTCGAGCCCGTGACCTCTGGGTGACATTCGTCTATGTGTTCTGCACCTACGGATCCATCACCTATTACCTGTTCCGGTTGCCAGTCTGGCTGTCGCAGAATGAGGTCAAGGCGGCTAGCGTCGGCTTTGCGTTGTCGATTATGTGGCTGACTTTCTCCGGTCTGAGCACGCTATTGCGAAACATGGTCGACAGCCCGCATATCAGGACAATTATGCTTGCCGCGCCGCTGCTCATCTTCGCCGGATTTCTGCTTTCACACTATAACGAGAACCTCTTTCTCGTCGTCTTGTCATCGGTTCTTGTTGGTTCGGGTTTGGCGTGCAGCAATGCACCGTCAACGCAATTGGTCCTGAGGTTCGCACCGAAGGGGATGAGCGCAGTCTCGACAAGCCTGGACATCACCTTTGCAAGGCTTGGCGGCATTGCGACGGTCGCCATACTTGCAGAGACGGAGTTTGCATATGCCGCCCCCGCGATATGTCTATCGTGCCTCGTCGCAGCCTGCTGCGCGCTGGCGGTACGCAAAGGGCTGGCAAGCGGGGCGTGATTTCCGGATGGACGGAAGTGCTCAATTCGCTGTAATTTCCTACGACAGACCAGCCGATATCATAGGTCGCAGGGTCCTGCGGTTGTCTGTAATGCTGCCAAACTCTTGGGGTAACGACCCACCGTTCGAAAAACTTCAGCGCCCGTCAGCATTGGCTCTGAGCGGGCATCTGGCGTAATCACTCGCATTCTCGCAGCTCCTGTGCTTCAGCGAGGGCGAGGTGCCGACAAGCTGGCCATTCAATTCTAAACGTGGTGGTTATTTCTCGGCGATTGCGTCAATCTCCAGAAGCCAACCCTCTTCGAACATCCCCGCCAAAACAACGGTAAGCGCGAAGGTGTGGCCGGCGAGCTTTGACATTCTCACATCACGGTTTTCCTCCCGGTACTTGCGATCGACAAGAAAGGTGGTCGCTTTTACCAGATGCTCTGGCCCCATGTCAGCTGCGCGCAGCTGAGCCAGAATATTGTCCCATACTGCCTCAGCCTGGCCTTTGAATGTCGTCGGAAGTTCGCCATCCGGCGTGACAGGGGCTTGCCCGCTGACATAGACGCGGCGGGTGGTTTCAGTGACTTCCAGCGCTTGAACATATGCGCCGACAGCTTCGGCTCCGTCCTCCGCGTTTATTCGTCTGATGGCCATTCCTGTGATCTTTCCTTGCGTTCGTATGCAATCCTGATGTTGTTTCTTTCTGACCAGAAGCCAGGGCGCCTGATAAAATCGCCATGCGCCGCAGTGCGTAATTCAATGCCAGGGGTACCTGGTCACATTGGCGAGGACTGATGGCGCAGGCGCGTCAGGGTGTCATGCAATCTTGAGCAGCACCGCCCCGGCCCGACCCGGAGTCATCACGGTGTCATGAGCCTTGGCGCAATCTTCCAGTGCATGTTGCTGGTGAATGGCGGGGGCCAGGGTGCCGTTCAAAAGCGCGTCATGCAGCCGGGCGATGGCGGCGTTCCGGGCGGGTTCTGGCAGGATGTAGATCAGCGTGATGTCGATCTTGAGTGCCTTGAACAGATAGGCACCGAAGGGCAGTTCCGGCGTCATGTTCAGGAAGGAGCCATAGGTCGCGATGGTGCCATTTTCGACCATGACATCGGCCAGTAAATCCACGTTTGCGCCAAACTCCACCTCGACCGCGCGATCAATACCAGCGCCGTGCGTCGCTTCGGTGATTTTTGCCGCTAGATCGACATCTGCATAATCGAATACATGATCCGCGCCTGCCGCGCGGACCCGTGCCTCGGCCGTGGGAGAGCAGGTTGAAATCACCTTGGCGCCGCCGGATTTCGCAAGCTGGACCGCGTTATGGCCCACCGCACCCGCGCCACCACTGATCAAGAGCGTCTTGCCTGCCACATCACCGCCTCCGAACACTGTCTGGGCGGCGGTCAGCCCGGGGATGCCTAATGTGGCACCCAGCTCCAACGATACCTCTTCGGGTAGCGGCACGGCTTGTGCCTGGGGCAGGGCAATGAATTCGGCGGCGGTGCCAAAGGCGCGCTGCCACTGACCGTTCCAGATCCAGACCCGCTGACCGATGCGATCCGGATCGACGCCGTCGCCCACGGCCTCAATCACGCCCGCACCATCGGAATGAGGGATGATCTGGTCAAAGGCGGGTTTGGTGACGCCCGGACGCGCGCCACCGCGGGCCTTGGCGTCTGACGGGTTCACGCCGGATACGGCCAACCGTACCAGCACTTCTCCGGCGGCGGGCGCAGGTGTGGGGACATCCGTCAGGGACAGCACGTCGGCGGCGGGACCGAAACGGGAATAGGTGATGGCGCGCATGGGGTCCTCGCTTGTCGAAAGGGATCAGCGGCCAGAATGGCGAAATTCAGGTGCGGCGCAAGCGGATGATCACATCGACCTTGGCAATCTCGGTGCCGTCGGGGGCCTTGGGCAGGCTGACGATGTCAAGCTGATCGGCAGGCGCGTCGGACAGGCGGTTTTCATCTTCCCAGAAGAAATGCGGATGGTCGTGGGTGTTCGTATCGAAATAACTGCGCGAGCCATCGACTGTCACTTCCTGCACCAGACCGGCATCGCAGAAAGCGCGGAGCGTGTTGTAGACCGTGGCCAGCGACACGCTTTCGCCCATCTTCTTCACATCGGCAAACAGGCTTTCGGCGGTCACGTGGCGGTGCTGCCCATCACCCACGAGAAGTGTCGCCAGTGCCACCCGCTGACGGGTCGGGCGCAATCCGGCACCGGAAAGCCATTTCGTGCCTAGGGTTGTTGCCTGGGAATTTGTCACAACTTTGGTCCTTGTCTCGATGGCCTTAATATAGGGCTTTCACCGCCAGTATTTCAAATAAATTCATGCGCTTTGATGATGCATCCTGCCGCACGCGGGCTTGCATGGCCCTTTTGCCGGGTGCTACAGGAGAAGTAACGGAATATTGCAAGACTGAAAGGGGCCACCCAATATGGCTGATTATCCGACCAGCTTCGACCGGGATGAGCTGCTGAAATGCGCCCGGGGAGAGCTTTTTGGCCCCGGCAATGCCCAATTGCCCGAACCGCCAATGCTGATGATGGACCGGATCACCGATATCAGCGGTGACGGCGGTGAGCATGGTAAGGGGCACGTGGTTGCCGAATTTGATATCAAACCCGATCTTTGGTTCTTTGAATGTCACTTTCCCGGCAATCCAATCATGCCCGGATGCCTGGGCCTTGACGGCCTGTGGCAGCTGACCGGTTTCAACCTGGGTTGGCGCGGCTGGCTGGGTCGTGGTTATGCGCTGGGCGTGGGCGAGGTGAAGCTGACGGGCATGGTTCGGCCGGATCGTAAGATGTTGACCTATTACGTGGATTTCACCAAGGCCGTGCAAACCCGCAGATTGACAATGGGTGTGGCCAATGGTCGGGTTGAGGCAGATGGCGAGGTCATCTATCAGGTGAAGGACATGAAGGTTGCGTTGTCAGAAAGCTGACCCCCTGAACAAAGGAGATCGCTAATGCGTCGTGTCGTGGTCACCGGCCTGGGTATCGTCTCGAGCATCGGGAACAATGCCGAAGAAGTGCTGGCCTCGCTCAAGGCAGGCCGTTCGGGCATCACCGCCAACGAAGATATGAAAGAACATGGCTTTCGCTCGCAGGTGGCGGGAGCGCTGGATATCGACGTCACCGGGCATGTCGACAAGCGGACCTTGCGGTTCATGGGGCCGGGTGCGGCCTATGCCCATATCGCGATGGGGCAGGCGATTGCCGACGCGGGCCTGGAAGAGGGCGATATCGTCAATCCGCGCACTGGGCTGGTTGCGGGATCGGGTGGGCCATCGACCAGCGCGATGCTGGCGGCACATCAGACTGTTCTGAACACCGGAGCGACCAAGCGAATCGGCCCCTTTGCCGTGCCGAAGACCATGTGTTCGACGATTTCCGCCAACCTCAGCACCGCCTACAAGATCAAGGGCATCAACTATTCCATCACCTCGGCCTGTTCGACATCGCTGCATTGTATCGGCAACGCAGCTGAACAGATCATGATGGGCAAGCAGGATGTAATGTTTGCGGGTGGCGGTGAGGAACTGGATTGGACGCTGTCGTGCCTCTTTGACGCGATGGGTGCGATGAGCAGTAAGTACAACGACACGCCTGAAAGGGCGAGCCGGGCTTTTGACGCCGATCGCGACGGGTTCGTGATTTCTGGTGGTGGCGGCATCGTTGTGCTGGAGGATTTGGATCACGCGATCGCGCGAGGCGCGAAGATCTATGCCGAGGTAACTGGCTATGGCGCAACCTCCGACGGGGCCGACATGGTGGCCCCTTCAGGTGAGGGGGGTGAGCGCGCCATGAGGTTGGCGTTGAGCACGCTGGCCGAGGGCCGCAAGGTGGGTTACATCAACGCGCATGGCACCAGCACGCCCGTGGGCGATGTCGGCGAAGTCGAAGCGGTACGCCGCATCTTCGGACAAGGCAGCACACCGCCGATCAGTTCGACCAAATCCATGACCGGGCACAGCCAGGGCGCTACCGGCGCGCAAGAGGCGATTTATTGCCTGTTGGCGCTGCATCACGATTTCCTCATCCCCTCGATCAATGTAGAGACGCTCGATCCGGCGTTGGACCCAGCCGAGATTGCCACAAAACGCGTGGACGATGCCGGGCTAGATACGGTGATGACCAACTCTTTTGGCTTTGGCGGCACGAACGGGTCGATGCTGCTGAGCAAATATAACGGATAAGCACATATGAATGATGCAATGAAGGGCAAACGCGGGCTGATCATGGGGGTCGCCAATGACCGCTCGATTGCCTGGGGTGTGGCCAAGGCGATGCACGAGGCCGGGGCCGAGTTGGCGTTTTCCTATCAGGGTGAGGCATTTGGCAAACGGGTGGAGCCGCTGGCGGCTTCGTTGGGGTCAGACCTGCTGTTGGACGTGGATGTCTGCGATGATGCTTCGCTGGATGCTTGCTTCGACACGCTTTCCGCGCGCTGGCCGACGATTGATTTCGTGGTCCATGCCATCGCCTATTCCGACAAATCCGAGCTGACAGGCCGTTTCCTGAACACCAGCCGTGCCAATTTCAAGAATTCGATGGATATCTCGGCCTATTCCTTCATCGAGGTGGCGCGCCGGGCACATCCGATGATGACTGAAAACGGTGGTACGTTGTTGACGATGACCTATCAGGGGTCAAACCGCGTGGTGCCGAACTATAACGTCATGGGCGTGGCCAAGGCCGCGCTTGAGGCGACAACCCGCTATCTGGCCAATGATCTGGGCCCTGATGGTATCCGGGTGAACGCGATTTCGCCGGGTCCGATGAAAACCCTGGCCGGGGCCGTCATTGGCGGCGCGCGCAAGACCTACAAGCACACTGATGCTAACGCGCCACTGCGCAGCAATGCCACGCTTGAGGCCATCGGAGGTACGGCGGTCTATCTGGCATCGGATGCGGGTGCCTGTACCACTGGCGAGATCATTCGCGTCGATGGTGGCTATCACGTGCTTGGCATGCCTCAGCCCGAACATCTTTGACATCTTTTTGAACGGTTGCGCCGGATTCTGGCTGTAGGGCCAGAAATCAGCCGCTGGTCAGAGAATATGCCATTCCCGACAAATTGGCGGCAAACACCAGTCTTTGGCCAGATGATTGCCGTAAATTTGCCACGAGTGTCGGGCATTCTGTCGCGATGGAATATGCGTTTGCGAAACGAGAGGCGCGACGAGAGCGTTACAAGACGCGGGCCAAGACGGCCCGTTTCTATGCTCGTCTGGTCATGCTGCTTTTGGTATGCACAACTGCTGCGGCCGCTTGGCAGGACGACACCTATGGCCCGCAGATGAAGCAATATGCCCTTATCGCAATGGAAAAATTCGAGGCTGCGACGGATGAAGACAGCGCCAGCCGCAAACTCGTGCAGACTGCAATCAGCAAGCTCGAACTCTAAGCTGAAATTTTTTTCACCTGGCTGCAAATATTATTAAGAACGCAGGTTCAAACCTCAAACCAGATGCAAATACGCTCTATCGGCATGCCAAGCGAGCTCATCGTGGCAGGTAGCGTGAAGTACCTGTTAGATTTCTGCATGTCACTTGGCGACGGAGGAGCGCGGGCGCTTGATAAGGCCGCCGGTAAGAGCCATCTGATCGCAAAAACCCACATGCTTGCAGGCGTGATCTAGGCGGATCTTTTCTGATCGGTTTCAACGGTTTTTGATGTCAGTCAGTTGTTTGGGGAGAGGTTCCCATTTCCTCAATATATCGAAATCGACGAGTGAAACCCATCACTGCTGACATTGGGCACACTGGCTTGAATAAAACGAAGAAGCCGTGGGGAAAATAGTCTGGCTAGTCAGGATGCCATGATTTGCCCGGAACTGCAGCAAGCAGGTCTTTTGTGTATTCTGCCTGCGGGTCACGAAAGATTTCCGCAGTAGGACCGGTTTCGACAACCTCGCCGTATCTCATCACTGCGAGACGATCACAGACCTGCGCCGCGACCCGTAGATCGTGGGTAATGAAGATCATCGACAGCGTCATCCGCTCGCGGATTTCATCCAGAAGTCGCAGAATCTGCGCCTGGATCGAAACGTCCAGCGCAGATACCGGTTCGTCGGCAACCAACACATCCGGGTTCAGCGCCAGTGCGCGGGCAATACCGATGCGTTGGCGCTGCCCACCCGAAAACTCGTGCGGAAAACGATCATAGGCGCGAACGTCCAAGCCGACGATTGAGAGCAACTCTCGGGCTTTTGCCTCTGCCTCGTCCTTTGCGATGCCTTGCAACAAAGGGCCTTGGGTAATGATCTTGCCAACTTTCGAACGCGGGTTAAGCGATGCGAAGGGATCCTGGAACATCATTTGAATGCTGGAGCGATGCGGGCGCATTTCAGCGCGGTTGAGCGGTTGCAGGTCCGTACCGTTGAGCAGAATCTTCCCCTTGTCAGCATCGACAAGGCGCACAATGCAACGGGCGACAGTGGACTTCCCCGATCCGCTTTCGCCCACAATTCCCAGTGTTTCGCCACGCCGCAATTCGAGGTTCACATCCTGCGCTGCTTTCACTACCCGCTCGCTACCGCCAAGCCCAAAGAAGCCGCCGCCGCTGCGGAACACCTTTTCAAGGTTTTCCACCTGAAGCACCGGTTCGGTCGATTGCTTGCGTGGCGGACGTGGTGTCAGGCTGGGGACAGCAGCGATCAGCGCTTGAGTGTAGGGATGCTTAGGGGCATTCAGGACTTCGTCAGCGGTACCAGCCTCGACAAGCTTACCCTGCTGCATCACCGCGACGCGATCCGCGATATCGGCGACAACACCGAAGTCATGCGTGATGAACAGCACACCGGTGTTATGCGCAGCCTGCATTTCTTTGATCAGCTTAAGAATTTGCGCCTGCGTGGTGACATCCAGCGCCGTTGTCGGTTCGTCCGCGATCAGAATTTTCGGGTCAAGCGCGAGGGCCATCGCAATCATCGCCCTCTGGCGTTGCCCACCGGATAGTTCATGCGGATAGGAACGCATGATATGGCCTGGGTCAGGCAGATGAACGTCGGCAAGCAGGGCAATCGCGCGTTCGCGCCGCTCTTTGCGTCGCATGGTTTCGTGAAAACGGAACACTTCGTCGATCTGGTCACCAATGGTCATGACCGGGTTGAGCGCCGTCATCGGTTCCTGAAAGATCATCGAGATTTCGCTGCCGCGTATCTGGCGCATCCGGGCATCCGCCACATCGGCCAGGTTCTCATCGCCAAATCGAATACTTCCCTCTGCAATACGCACATGGGGTTTTGGCAGCAATCCCATCACAGCGCGCGCCGTCAGTGACTTGCCCGAACCGCTCTCGCCTACGATACACAGGATTTCATTCGGCGCGAGATCAAGGTCAACTTCCTCAACTGCAAAGGCCCTTTCGGAGCCTTCGGGCAGACAGATATGCAGATTTCGGATTTCCAGCAGTGGTGAACTCATTGGCGTTCTCGCAAACGCGGGTTCAGCGCATCGTTCAAGCCTTCGCCGACCAAATTGATCGCCAGCACGGTGATCAGGATGGCAATGCCGGGGAAAGTGCAAACCCACCATGCCGAGCGCAACAAGGTGCGCCCTGCGCCGATTTGGAATCCCCAACTCATGATATTCGGGTCACCCAGTCCCAGAAATGCCAGGCCGCTTTCTATCAGGATCGCGGTTGCGACCATCAACGAGCCGATGACGATGATCGGTGACAGGCAGTTTGGCAGAATTTCGCGAAGCATGATCTGTGCATCTCCCATGCCAACCGTGTGGCAGGCCTGAACGAATTCACGGTTCTTGAGCGATAGAAATTCACCCCGAACCAGCCGCGCAACCGCAGGCCAGGAAACCACTGCAATGGCAATCACGATGCTTTCGATAGAGGGCTTCATGATCGCGACCAACAGGATCGCAAAGACGAAGGACGGGATCGTTTGAAACATCTCGGTCGTGCGCATCAAAAGATTATCGATCCTGCCGCCATAATAGCCCGCAAGCCCCCCCATGACCGTGCCAAATCCGACCGCCACAATGGTGGCAAGAAGCCCGATAAAGAGAGAGGTTTTTGCCCCATGCGCAATGCCGGCAGCGACGTCGCGCCCCAGGCTGTCACTGCCCAGCAGAAAACCACCTTCACCCGGGGGCTGCATGGATTTCCCTGCCAGTCTGAATGGATCCTCCGGAAAGATCAGATGGGCCGTAGCAGCCATCAGAATAACCAGGCTGAGGATCACAAGCCCCCCCACGGCCGAGCGATTACGGCGATAAAGTTTCCAGAAATCCCGCATCAATCCACCTCGATGCGCGGGTCAAGCCACGAATAGACGATATCGACGATCAGGTTGACGCCGACAACCAGCAGCGCCGACAAAAGGAATATCCCCAAAAGCAGGTTCAGGTCGCGCGAAAAGAGCGCTTCGAAGGCAAGCATTCCAAGCCCCGGCCATGCAAAAACGGATTCGACAATAACCGAGCCACCGATCAGTGCACCCACCTGCACCCCTGCCATCGTGACAACCGGTAAAAGCGCGTTGCGCAGGACATGGACAAACATGATGCGTCGCTCGGTCAACCCTTTTGCACGCGCCGTGGTCACGTAATCCATCCCGGCCTGTTCCAGCATCGAGGCGCGCATCAGACGCGTATAGAGCGCTAGGTAAAACAAAGAGAGGGTGATTGTCGGAAGCACTAGATGGTGCGCGATATCCCATACCCTGTCCCAGCCCTCATAAAACGCGGCGATGTTTTCCATGCCACTGGTGGGGAACCAGCCAAGGTTTAGGGCGAACACCACGATAAACATCAGTCCCACCCAGAATAGAGGTGTTGCATAGGTCAGCAACGCGAAGACTGAAATAAGCGTGTCACGCCAGGTGTTCAGACCGGTCGCCGCCAGCAGGCCCATTACGATACCCACACCAACCGCCAGAACAATGGTACTGGTCATCAGCAATAGGGTCGGGAAAAAGCGGTCCAGAACGAGGTCGAGTACTGGCATTTCATGCCGGAAAGAATAACCGAGATCAAAGGCTAGTACGTTCTTCAGATATACCGCCAGTTGCACCGGAAGCGGTTTGTCGAGCCCAAACTTCTCGCGCAGTTCGGCCATATATTCGGGCGTTGCCGACCCGGCCTCGCCAGCCAGCACGTCAACCGCATCCCCCTCTGCCATTTGCAACAGGAAGAAATTCACGACGACGATTGCAAAGACAATCGGAATCGCCTGCAATAACCGTTTCAGAACATATCGCAGGCGTTTTGCTGTGTGATTCATTCTGGTGCCGGCCGGTTACGGCCGACACCCAGGGGTGCCGCGTCAGTCATCAAACCAAACCTGGTCAAAAGAGCCATAAGCCCCGAAGCCAGAGAGATCGTGCCCCTTTAGTTTGGAGTTGTAAACTGTCAGGAATTTCATTTCGAAGAGGTTCACGACAGGCAAATCGTTGGCCAGAATCTCCTGAATTTCCTTGTACATCGCGCTACGCGTTTCAGCATTCGCTTCGCGCGCGCCGTCTGCCAGCAATTGATCCAGTTTCGGATTGCTGTAGCGCGACGAATTCACAAAATGCGTACCCTGCCGGATCTGGTCAGTGCCGTAATGACGGTGAACCCCCAGTACCGGATCTGGCAGCTGGTAGAAGTAGTTCACATTCATGCGGAAATCATAGTCCGCATAAACCCGCTTCAGCCAGGTTGGCACGTCTTCATAGCGCAACTCCAGTTCGATACCGATATCGCCAAGCGCTTGCTTCATATATTCGCCCGCTCGGCGCCAGTCTTCGCCATATGGGATCAGGTCCAGAACTGCCTTGGCGCGCACGCCATCCGCATCGGGTGCGATTCCGGCATCGTCCAGTATCTTGACGGCTGCTTCGATATCGGCGTTTGCCGGATAATTCGGCATTCCCGGCGCATAGAGGCCTGTGGCCGCATAGCTGCTCGACAGCGCGCTGGTGGCAGGATTGCCGTAGCCAAACCAGATGTTGTCAATCAGGAACTGGCGGTCAATCGCCATCGAAATGGCCTGGCGGATCTCTGGTTTGTCAAACGGCGGTTCAGTTGTGTTGAACTCGATAAGCGAGACCGGATTGATCATCGCATACCCATCCGTTGTTACACCGATGCTGTCGAGTTCTCTCAGACGTACCACATCGACATTCGGGATCGCGCCATATGCACCGTAGTGTACTTCACCATTTTCCATGGCAGCGGCGCGGGTCGAGGCGTCAGGGATAAAGCGACCGACGATACGGTCCAGATAGGGCAACCCTTCTTTCCAGTACTCCTCGTTCTTATCCAGACGGATGAACTGGCCTTTCTTCCATTCAACGAACTTGAATGGTCCGGTTCCGACCGGGTTATTGGCCAGGCTCGCACTCTTGACGTCCTGTCCGTCCAGCAGGTGTTTGGGCACCATCGGCGATTCATACGCGCCCAGAGAACGCATCATGTAAGGCGCGGGATTGGCCAGGTTAAATACGGCTGTATGATCATCGGGCGTGTCGATCGAGGTGACTTCTTTGAACGAGTTCGGGCCGCGCGGGTGCACTTTTCTGAGCACTTCCATCACGGTGAATTGCACGTCGGCTGACGTAAAGGGCTCTCCATCGTGCCATTTCACGCCCTGGCGCAGATTGAATGTAACAGTCTTGCCATCGTCACTGACTTCCCAACTCTCGGCAAGGGAAGGGATGCCTTTCAGGTCCTTGTCGTAATCAAGCAACCCATCATAAATTTTTGGAGCGACAAGCCCGATCGGGCCAGATGTTGAAATGTAGGACGCCAGAGAAGGCGGCTCCGGTTGAACGAGCATCACCAATGTGCCACCCGCTTTTTGTGCGTGCGCGGCCAAGCCGCTCAAAGCAATTGAAACAGCAGTGATCGCACCGCCCAACCAAATACTTATCTTCATATTACTCTCCCTTTTGTAATTTTTTTGGGGGGTCGTGGCGCGAGCCTGCCTGAATTCCAATAGTCAAACAACCCTTTTACCCTGCATTTACGACCTTTGTATTGTCGCCGACAGCGCAGCTGATGCGTGGATTTTTGGGTCAAAATGATGTCAAAAATCGTGTTGGAAATGCCAGAAAATCCTGCTTGTGACGGCGGCACTGAGCCTCCCCATTTGATTGGGTCCACCGTTAAGATTAGGAAACGGAGGATCAGAGAATGGCGAACAGAAGACCGAAGCCGGAAGAGATTGTCTCGAAGCTACGGCAGGTTGAAGTTCTGATGGGGCAAGGCATGCCGCGCCTGGATGCGATCAAACAGATGAGCGTTGTGGAACAGACCTACTACCGCTAGCGCAAGCAGTACGGCGGAATGGGCGTAGAACAATTGAAGGAACTGAAGCGGCTTCAGAAGGAAAATGAGCGGCTGAGGCGTGCGGTGTCAGACCTGACGCTCGACAAGCTGATCCTATCGGAAGCATCGAGGGGAAACTTCTAAGCCCCGCTCGTCGCCGTGCCTGTATTGATCATGTTCGCAGCCAGTTCAAAGTCTCCGAGCGCCGTGAATGTCGAGTTTTGAGACAACACCGATCCACGCAAAGACGGATTCCGCGGGGCGGACCAGATGAAGAACGACTGGTGGCCGATATGATTGAGCTGGCCAGGCAATATGGCAGATACGGCTATCGCCGGGTCGCGGTGTTGCTGAGAGAGGCAGGATGGTCTGTCAGTGATGGTCGCATCGAACGGCTCTAGAAGCGAGAGGGCCGGAAGGTTCCGCACGAGCAACCAAAGCAAGGACGGCACTGGCTGAACGATGGCTCCTATGTTCGACTTCGACCAGAGCATCGTAACCACGTGTGGTCCTATGACTTCGTGCATTGCCGCACCGATGACGGAAAGGCCTTTCGTACACTGAACATCATTGGAGAGTTCAGTCGGGAATGCCTAACGATCAGGGTGAAGCGGAAGCTGAACTCTACCGATGTCATCGACGCTCTGACGGATCTGTTCATCCTGCGAGGCGCACCGTCCTACATCCGTTCAGATAACGGCCCTGAGTTCGTTGCCCTGGCGGTTCGCGACTGGATTGCGGCTGTCGGAGCCAGAACGTTATACATTGGGCCAGGTTCGCCTTGGGAGAATGGATACTGCGAAAGCTTCAACGGTCAAATGAGAGATGAGCTGTTGAACAGGGAAATCTTCTACTCGCTCAGAGAAGCGCAAATCATCATCGAAGAATGGAGGAAACACTACAACACCAAACCCTTCTCATCGATACTGCGTGTCGACTGCCAGGCAATGGACCACACAGTGCACTGGGCTATCGCCCTCCGGGGCCGGAAACCATCATCCCGATGGAACACAGGCCGATCATGCACTAACAATCAACTTGGACCCGTCAAATAGGGCTTCTCATGAGCAACCAGTTATCTGGAAAAACCTGCCTTGAATAAACGTCTCCGCAGTTCGCCCATTTTGTCGGGATCCTTCAGAGATAAACGATCAAGGTCTTTAACGCAGATTTCGGGCAGCGCGTCCTGACAGAAGTTGACCACTTTGGCAGTGTCTTCTGGGTGTTCAAGCGCCAAATTGCTCGCAGCTAGAAAATGCGCGACGTACCAATTTGGCATCCGGTGTGTCGCGTGCTCAGCCCATTTGATTGCAGTGTCGTAGCGACCATCTCTTCCTGCCTTGAATTTTGTTACATTATAAAATAACAAAACCAGGAATATGGGAGGTTCTTTCATGAGAAAGCGCGCTGCTGCACGGCAAGACGATGTTTTAAGTGTATTGAATGCACGCCAGAAGCCGATGACAGCCTATCAAATTCTTGAAGAGCTACAGGCGAGTGAGCCGGATATCGCGCCGCCGACCGTTTATCGCACTCTGTTGGCGCTGACCGACCAAGGGCGCGCACACAGGCTTGAATCCATCAAGGCCTTTGTACCCTGTCGGTGCAAACATGCCGAAAGTGTACCGGTCCTTGCGATTTGTGAAGGCTGTGGATCAGTCGAAGAGCATGACGGCAGCGGTCTCTTGCCACAACTGACAAAGCTAACGGACCGTAGCGCATTCCACGCAGAGCGGCACATCGTTGAAATTCACGGGCAATGCGGAACCTGCGCGGCCTGACTTCACGCAACTCAATCGGATTGGACACACCATGAAACAGACACTTTCGCTGATTACCATTTTCGCTGCCGTCCCCGCACTTGCAGAAGACACCCGTCAGCTTGACGCCCATGAGCACGGTGTTGGTGCCCTGAACATTGCCATTGAAGGCACGACGGTGGCCATGGAATTCCATGCCCCGGGCGCGGATATCGTCGGTTTCGAACATGCCGCTGTAAGTGAAGCAGATCGCGCGTCGGTGGACGCCGCGGTTGCAACACTTGCGACACCCCTAAACCTGTTCGTACCGCCCGCCGCGGCTGAATGTTCCGTGACCAAGGCAAGCGCCAAGCTGGAGAGTGAAGAGACCCACGACGAGCATGCAGATCATGACGACCATGACGACCATGACGACCATACGGATCATGATGAGCATACTGAGCATGATGATGATCATGCCGAACACGAGGAACATGCCGAGCATGAGGAACATGCGGACGAAGCCGGGCATACAGAGTTTCATGCCGAGTATACCCTTGCCTGCGCCAATCCGACGGCTTTGACCGAAATCAGCTTCGCTTATTTCGATGCCTTTGAAAACGCGCGTGAACTGGAGGTACAGATCATTACCAGTTCTGGCGCGCAGGCGTTTGAAGTGGAACGTGATGCGCCGGTTCTCGATCTGCGGAGCCTTTTCTAAGGTGACGCCGCCCGTCCTTGAACTCTCAGAAGTCGGCTTTCATTGGCCCGGTCGAACGAGGTTCGCTCTGTCTTTGTCCAACTTCACTGTTGATAAGGGCGAAACCGTATTGCTCCTGGGCGAAAGCGGATCGGGTAAATCCACGCTGTTGTCGCTGATTTGCGGTACCATCCTTCCCCATAAAGGGACGGTGCGGGTCGCCGGAACAGATATCACGATGCTGTCGGGCGGCGCACGTGACAGGTTCCGCGCTGAACAGATAGGCGTGATCTTTCAGCAGTTCAATCTCCTGCCTTTCGGAACGGTGGCCGACAACATCCTTCTGCCCCTCCGATTTGCCCCGGATCGGCGCAAACGTGCGGGGGACGCAAAGGCAGCAGCCGCAGCCTTGTGTGAGCAACTTGGTTTGCCAGCGGATGTGTTTGCCGCCAAGGCCAATGCGCTGAGTGTGGGCCAGCAGCAGCGGGTGGCCGTGGCACGGGCGCTGATCGGCCGGCCGCCACTTATTATCGCAGACGAACCGACGTCTGCCCTGGATGCAAACAGCCAGATTGCCTTTCTTGACCTGCTCTTTCAACAGGCATCAGCCAACGACACCTCGCTCCTGATGGTCAGCCATGATCCGCGACTGGCGGAACGCTTCGACCGCGTTGTGCGCATGGAAGACATTGCCCAAATCACGCGGGCCGCCGCATGATCCTGCGCCTTGCCATCGCATCTCTCTTTGCGCGCGCGCTTACGGTGGGCATGACCATCCTTGCGATTGCGCTGTCGGTCGCGCTCTACCTCGGTGTCGAAAAGGTGCGCACCGGGGCGAAGTCCAGTTTTGCCGATACGATCTCGGGCACGGACCTGATCGTCGGCGCCCGGTCAGGCTCGGTTCAGCTCTTGCTCTACTCCGTGTTCCGCATTGGCAATGCGACCAACAATGTTACGTGGCAGAGCTATCAGGACATTGCAGCACGGTCGGATGTTGAATGGATTGTTCCGATTTCCTTGGGCGACAGCCACCGGCAATTTCGTGTCATGGGCACGACGCAAGATTTCTTTGAGCATTACAAATTTCGGCAGGGCAGGTCGCTGGGGCTGGCCCAGGGCGTCATCATGGATGACCTCTTCGATACGGTCATCGGCGCGGATGTCGCCACGACTTTGGGCTATAACGTGGATGACCCGATTGTTGTTGCCCACGGTCTCGCCTCTTTTACCGAGCATAAGGACCAGCCGTTCCGCGTGTCGGGCATTCTGGCGAAAACGGGCACACCGGTGGACCGGACCGTCATTGTCAGCCTGGAAGCGATTGAGGCAATCCATGTGGATTGGCAAAGTGGTGCTCAAATCCCCGGGCAATCGACGCCTGCCGATGTTATCCGCATGATGGAGCTGACGCCGAAGGCTGTGACGGCGGCGCTTGTCGGTGTCGACAGCCCGTTGCAGACTTTCGCCCTTCAACGCGCGATCAATGAATATCCGGAGGAACCGCTGCTGGCGATCCTTCCCGGCGTCGCCTTGCAGGAGCTCTGGGGCATTGTTGGCATTGCCGAAACGGCGCTCTTGGCCGTCTCGGCGATGGTGGTTGTCACGGCATTGATCGGAATGATGGCAACGATCTTTTCCAGCCTGAATGAACGCCGCCGCGAAATGGCAATCTTTCGAGCCATGGGTGCGAAACCAATGACGATCCTCAGCCTGTTGGTGCTTGAGGCGATGCTGATGGCGGCCATCGGGGCCGTGCTTGGTTTGGCCTTTCTCTATGTCGGCCTGATGATTGCGCAACCGGTTCTGGACAGTGCCTTCGGTCTTTGGTTGCCCATCGACGCGCCCACGATGCGCGAAGCAATTGTTATTCTGGCGGTCATCGGTGCTGGCGCAATCGTGAGCCTTTTCCCGGCACTGAGGGCTTACAGAATGTCCCTTGCAGATGGTATGATGGTGAAAACGTGATGTTGAGAATGAGGTATTCAATGCTGAACCGAAGGTCTGCGCTGTCGCTTCTGACAGCATCTGCATTTGCCCCGAAGTCTGCTTTTGCCAGTACTCCGCAAGAAATCACGTGGGATGATCTTATCCCTCCGGGTGTTCCATATTCCGAGATCATCGGCGAAGGTGAGATGGACGAAGCCAACGATCTCTGGAACCCCATTTATGACGCGAATGGCATCAAGCTGAACGAGGCGCTGAATGGTGCATATATCAAGATGCCCGGCTTCATCATTCCCTTCGATGTCAGCGCCAAAGGCGTGAAAGAATTCATGCTTGTTCCCTATGTTGGCGCTTGTATTCACACGCCACCACCACCGGCAAATCAACTTGTTATGGTCAATGCGAAAAACCCCTGGCCGGGCGATCAGCTCTGGGATCCTGTCTGGGTGACGGGAACCATGCGAACCCAGTTGCAATCGACCAACCTTGGTAAAACGGGCTATTCGATCTCCGCTGATGAAATGGCAGTCTATGTATGGTGAAACGCGCCGTTCACCGACGATCGGTACTGGTGGGCCTGACCGCGTCAACGCTGTTGCCGCAGGTCTCGAAAGCTGAAGATGTCGTTGACCTGAGTTGGAATGACCTTCTCCCCGAAGATCAGACCTCCGCTCCGAATGTCTTGCAAGGTCTGATCGACCATGAAAGCGCGCCCCTCTCCAGCCAGCAACCAGCGTCGAGCGGGACGAGAACGGATTGGAACGGGCAGATTGTTCGACTGCCGGGGTTCGTCGTGCCAATTGATCAAAGGGGCACCGGAATCGTCGCTTTCATTCTTGTGCCGTTTGTCGGTGCCTGCGTCCACGTCCCGCCACCGCCCGCCAACCAGTTGGTATTCGTGACGACAGAAGAACCATATGAGAGTGCAGGATTGTACGAAGCGGTTCACGTGACTGGTATGTTTGCCGTGTCATCGGTCTCCACACACCTCGCGGATATCGGTTATGCGCTGTCGGCTGACAGGATCGAGCCGTATCGCGGATAATTCAGACCAAACCCGCGCTCCAAGACATGATCGGGCAGGCTTCCGAAGTCTCAAACAAAGAAACTGGCTTCGCAAGCTATCACGAACTGCCCGGGTATTCTTCGAAGCCGCCATTGTCGTGGCTGCAACGAAAGTCCAGACCTCCCGCATAGCAGACGATGGTCGCTCGTTAGGTGGATGGCCGGACAGCGGACAAAGCCGGCCTTATGTATCAAACGCACCAAGGTTCGGGAAATTGAATAGGACTCCACAACCAACTTGCACTCAAGCAGAGTTCTCGAATGTTCAAGCGGCTCAATCAGTTTTTATGCATTTCGAGTGGCGGCTATCGCTGGCGACAGTGATTTGGAGCCTACTTGTGCCAGCGGGGAGTTTCGCGCTGCCTGCCTGGGCAACAAAGGCGACTGGTGTGTTTAGCCAATACGCCCCCTGTCATGGGTTGTTGCTGGCTTTGCTGGACTGTTTTGCTATGTGCTATCCGTTCTTATTTACGGTACGGGGCAGCAACGCTCGGTTAGATCGCGCTATGACGCCAATTTTATGCAGGAAAGTGGCGGAGTTGACCCTTTGGCGCGAGTGTTTGAGGGTAAACGCATTTACTTGAATGATTTTGTATTGCCATCGCAGCCCCGAGTTGTTGGAAAGACGTTTGTGGATTGCGAGATTGTTGGCCCGGCGAATATGTACTTCGAGCTTGATAACTCAGTAGATGACGTTCAACCGGGCTTGGTGGACGCAGTCTCTCTTAGCGGGGAGCGCCAGTTCTACAACGGCATACTCTTTCGAAACTGTAAGTTTCGTGGCTGCACGTTCCATCGAGTAACGTTATTTCTTGAGCTGAAAGAAGTGCTTAGAATAGAAAATCTTAACTGGCTCAATTGGATTTCACCCATGCCGCCAGCGGACCTTCTGACCGATCAAGACAAGCCTAGCTTAATCGAAGATCAGTCTGACCAATTGCCGCCAGAGACTGAAGAAGAAACGCCGCACTAAACTTGCCCCGTGACAACTTGTTTCTGACGTTAGGCTCTTTGTCCCCGATCATCTCCGCAAGCTGAGCGTAGGTAACACCTTGTCGTTTGAGTTCCGCCTTCAAAATGTTTGCCGCTTTGGCTTCCCTCTGATCTGTGCGCTCCATTCACTCAACACGAGACTGGCCCTAAGAAATCTTAGATCAGGCGTTCCTGCGATGAAATTGGTCAGCGGTGTGGATGTATTTTCTGTTCTGGATCGAGACGGTAACACGGTGTTTTCCAGCGAAAACTGGGAAGTAACAGTTGGCAGATACGCCGAGCTGTCTAACGCAGTGTTTGCGCTGTCCCACACCGACCAGACCAATGAAATACCTTCAGCTGGTGGTTATGTGACATCTCTCAACTTGGAAGAGGATTTTGCGCTCGCACCTGGCGGAAAGGTCATTTTGGTGACCATACGTGAAAAGGCGCATCCTTCTCTTTCCCTAGAAGAAGTGATTGAAAATCTCTACTCGGAGTTGCTCACACCGCGGGAAATAGCGATCAGCAAATTGGTACTACAAGGACATCCAACAGCCAGCATTGCAGAAAACCTTGGGATCAGTATTGGAACGGTAAAAAACCATCGAAAGCGAATGTACAGAAAGCTCGATATCACCACCGAAAGAGAATTCTTTCTGGCTGTGTTATCTTGGTTGTCAGAGAGCGAAACCTGAAACCTTTCCTATCATCGGTTGCAAGTCACGCAGCCGGGTTAGCAGGTTACCAACCCGCTTGGATTCTTACGAGCCTTTGCGGACGGGATGGGCGGCCCATTGCTGCCGTCTATTATGTATCTGTGACGCTGCGGTGCAGCCTTTCATTCCTGCTTTTCGCTGCGGCTGCAAACAACAGTGCCAATCTCAGTGGCATCCCTATGTGGCGACGGCACGTGCCAGAACGTTTCCAAAACGCCTCGCAAATTCGGGCGGGTCGGTCGGGGTTTCACCTTCGACGATACGGGCCTGATCCAGCAAGAGGTGGGCGGCGTCTTTCAAGAGCTCATCGTCAATTGCGTTCTCGCCCTTGGCGCGATCTGCAAGTTTGATGATGATCGCATGGCTGGGGTTAAGTTCAAGAACACGTGGGACGCCGTGTTGCAACTGCCCGTGGCGCTTCAGCAAGCGCTCCAGATTGACATCCATGTCGCCGTCATCGGCGATAAGGCAAACGGGACTGTCTGTCAGACGTTTCGACGGTCGCACGTCCTTGACCGCGTCGCCCAACTCCGCCTTGATGGCGGCGATGAGCCCGGCAAGATCAGCCTCATCAGGTTTATCTGCCTTATCCTTGGTGTCATCCGCATCAATCTTGTCCAGATCAGCGGCCCCGCGAGTGATGGATTTGAACGGCTTGCCATCAAATTCGGTGATGTGCTGCAACCAGAACTCGTCCACGTGATCGGACAGGAGTAGGACCTCGACCCCCTTGGCCTTGAAGCCCTCGAGATGGGGGGACTGGGCCAGCTTGGTGGCATCCTCGCCCGCGATGTAGAAGATTACCTCTTGCCCCTCTTTCATGCGCGCCACGTAGTCGGTAAGGCTCGTCAGATCACCCTCGCCGGTGGATGCAAAGCGACAAACCTCAAGAAGGCGGTCGCGCAGCGCTGCATCCTCGACCAGACCTTCCTTGAGCACAGCGCCGAAATTGTCCCAGAACTGCGCGTAACCCTCTGGTGCCTTGTTGGCCTTTTTCTTCAGTTCATTCAGAACCTTCTTGGTGATCGAGGTCCTGATCTTAGCAAGCTGCGGGTCGGTCTGCAGCATTTCTCGCGAGACGTTGAGCGACAGGTCCTGGCTGTCCACCACCCCGCGCAGAAAACGCAAGTAAGCCGGGATCAGGTCTTTCGTAGTCTCGGAGATGAAGACCCGGTTGACGTAGAGCTTTAAATGGCTCTTGCGCTCGGGCTCGAAGAGATCAAACGGCTGGGTGCTGGGGACGAACAGTAAGCTGGTGTGGTTGAGCGTGCCTTCCACCTTGTTATGCATCACGTGCCAAGGTTCGTCGAAGGCGTGCGAACTATGGCGGTAAAAATCGGTATATTGCTCCTCAGAGATGTCCTTCGGTGCCCGTGTCCAGAGCGCTTCGGCGGCGTTCAGGGTCTGTTCCCCCAGGTTGACCGGGAAGCTGATATGCTCGGAATAGGTCTTGATGATGTGCCGGATGCGGCGCTCTTCGGCAAATTCCTTGGCGTCTTTCTTGAGGTGCAGCGTGACCGTTGTGCCATTGGTCGCGCGCTCGGCTGGCTCGATAGAGAATTCACCTTTGCCGTCGGAGGACCAGAGCCAAGCCTCGGCTTCGCCCGCCTTGCGCGTCACCACGTCGACCCGGGAGGCCACCATGAAGGCTGAATAGAAGCCCACACCGAACTGGCCGATAAGGCCGGGCTTGTCCTTATCCTCAGCCTTGAGCGCTTCGAGGAATGCTCCAGTACCGGATCTGGCGATGGTGCCCAGAGTCTCAAGCAGATCGGCGTGGTTCATACCGATGCCGTTATCTGAGATCGACAGCGTCTTTGTCTTGGCGTCACTTTCCAGCGTGATCGCAAATTCTCCGGAGGGCGCAAGCGCAGCGTCCGTCAGAGCGGCATATCGCAGCTTGTCGCAGGCGTCGGACGCATTGGAGACCAGCTCGCGCAAAAACACCTCGCGGTTGGAATAGAGTGAGCCCGCAACAATCTCCAATAGCTGGCCCACTTCCGTCTGGAAGGAAAACGTTTCTTTCTCAAGGGTCTCTGTCATGGCTTTTACCTCCAAATTCCGATCGCAGCGTTAGTTAGTGAATTCCCGCGCGTGATTCAACTATCCCCAAGGTCCATCCCCTGACGGTTGACTGATGCCGCTCTGTGGGCGGGTACCATCGAGCGTCTTGAGCCTTGCAATGCGCTTTTCGATCGACGGGTGCGTGGCGAACAAACTGTCCATCGCCTGCATGTGAAGAGGGTTGACGATGAACATGTGCGCCGTCGCCGGGTTGCGCTCGGCGGCGATGTTGTCGATCCGGCCAGAGAGCTGGCCCAGTCGCGCAAGCGCAGACGCCAGCCATTCGGGATTGCCACAGATTGCAGCCCCCTCGGCGTCCGCCTCATACTCGCGCACCCGGCTGATCGCCATCTGCACCATGCCTGCGGCCAAGGGCGCGAGGATCATCATTGCGATGGTACCGATGAGCCCTAGGGGGCGATCCCGCCCACCGCCAAAAAACAACGCGAAATTCGCCAGCATAGACACCGCCCCAGCCAGCGTCGCGGTGATCGTCATCGTAAGGGTATCGCGGTTCTTGATATGTGCCAGCTCATGAGCGACCACGCCCGCGATCTCTTCGCGGCTCATATTGCGCATCAGACCGCGCGTGACAGCGACGGCGGCATTTTCCGGGTTGCGCCCGGTGGCGAAGGCATTGGGCTGCTCGGTCTCGATGATGTAGAGCGCGGGCATCGGCATACCTGCTTTCCTGACCATAGCCTGGGTCATCTGCCACAGTTCCGGCGCCGAGCGCGCATCAATGGGCCGCGCCCCGTGCATGCGCAGGACGGCCTTGTCCGAGTTCCAGTAGGAATTGAAGTTCATTGCAAAAGCAATAACGAGTGCGATGATCAGCCCTGCCTCACCGCCCAACATGAGCCCGATCATACTCACAAAGGCTGTCATCGCAGCCATCAGAACAAATGTTCGAGCCATCCGATTTAACCTCCAATGCCCGTCAATGCGCATATAGGAAGGACATTTTGTGACGACAATGACAGGTTAGGTCAGCACATGTTTCAGCGCGCAGTCTGCCTTTCACAGTGCATGGCGATTGCATGCCTCAGGTGTCTGCCAAAGAATCATTGCAGCGTGATATTTGAAATGACGGCCATGGGTTCACAATCGTCATTCGCCGGAGCGATGTAGATCCACTTGTCAACAAACTGATTGATGACGGCCCAAAGCATGCGTAATTGGGCTGACCCTGATCTAAGGTCGAGCTCCCGTTAAGATCACAGGATATCT
>NZ_CANLER010000008.1 GCF_947489715.1 uncultured Roseovarius sp.
CGTGACCCGGATGAGTGACAATGGACCTGCGAAAAACAAGGAAAATGAGCTTGACCCAATCGCCCAATTAGAGAAGCAGCCATTGAGAACGACAGCCCATATGGCAAGCTTGTCCGCATAGCCACGGTCGCCTGTGCCAACCCTGCGTTGCTTTTTTTTCTGCAAGGGTGGATACAGAAAGTACCCGCTTTGACAGAGGTAGCCGCCTGAATGCTGACCTATACCGTCCGACGACTGGTCCTGTCCGTTCCGACGCTGCTTTTCATTGCGCTTGTCATATTTCTATTGCTGGAACTTGCACCCGGGGACCCGATGGCGCAGGTGCCGCTGACCGTCCCGCCCGAGGTCAAGCAGCAGATGCGCGAGGCTCTGGGCCTGGGCGAGCCTACCCATATCCGTTTTGGCAAATGGCTCTATCAGTTCTTCGTGGTCGAACCCTCGGTCTGGATGGACAACACGTTCGGCACCGCGCTTTCGGAGGGTAAACAGCGGGTGATCAGTTGGCAGACGCGCTCGCCGGTGATGGATATCGTCGTCCAGCGCATGCCGCAGACGCTTTGGGTGGTGGCGATGTCCTATGTGGTGGGCATCCTCATTGCCCTGCCCATCGGCATCTACTCGGCCTACCGGCAATATTCGGTCTTCGATCAGGTCGGTACCTTCATCACAATGGTTGGCTACTCGGTGCCGCCATTCTTTTCCGGCGTGCTGGTGATCGTGATCTTCTCGGTGCAGCTGGGCTGGCTGCCGTCGATCTATGACACCACCCATCAGGTCGTCGATTGGGATAGTTTCATCATCCAGATCAAGCAGATGGTCATGCCGGTGATGGTACTCGCCCTGCAGACCACGGCGCAGATCAGTCGCTTCATGCGCGCCTCGATGCTGGACAATCTGGGGCAGGATTACGTGCGCACGGCCCGCGCCAAGGGCTTGGGCGAAAGCGTCGTTGTGCTCGTCCATGTGCTGCGCAACTCGATGATCCCGGTGGTGACGGTGATTGCCCTCGGCGTGCCGCAGATCTTTGGCGGCGCCATCATTACCGAGCAGATTTTCAAGGTGAACGGGCTGGGCCAACTACTGATCACCGCGATTCAGGCCAACGATTTGCCGATGGTGCAGACCGTGACCTTCATGCTTGCGGTTCTCATCGTGCTCTTCAACATCATCGCCGATCTGCTCTACGGCCTGTTGGACCCGAGGATCCGCTATGACTGAGCCCCTGCCCACCGCCGCCCCCCGCAGCCAGTGGCGCGATGTCTGGCACCAGTTCCGCGCCCATCGCGGCGCGCTGATCGGCATGGTCATCTTCCTGCTGATCATCGCCACGGTCTTTGCCGGCCCGCTGATCTGGACCATCGACCCCACCTTCATCGACATCCGGGCGCGCAACCAGGGGCCAAACTGGGCGCATCCCTTCGGCACCGATCAGCTGGGCCGCGACACGCTGGCGCGGATGATGGCCGGCGGGCGCAGTTCGATCACCGTGGGGCTGACGGCGATGCTACTGGCGCTTTTCCTGGGCGGGCTGGTCGGTGTGATCGCAGGTTTCTTCCGTTGGCTCGACGGGCCGCTGATGCGCCTGACAGACCTTTTTCTGTCACTGCCTCTCCTGCCGCTGCTGCTGGTCATGGTCATGCTCTTTCGCGAAGCACTCAGCGCCACGTTCGGCCCAGAAACCGGTATCTTCATCCTGATCGTCGTCGCCATCGGCGTGACCAGCTGGATGCCCACCGCGCGGATCGTGCGCGGCGACGTCCTCGCCTTGAAAGAGCGTGAGTTTGTCCTCGCCGCCCGCTCCATCGGAACCAGCAACCTGAACCTGATCACCCGGCATATCCTGCCCAACGTGATGTCCCCGATCATGGTCTCGGCCACGCTGGGCATCGCCAACGCGATCATCACCGAAAGCGCGCTCAGCTTCCTTGGTCTCGGCTTCCCGCCCGATTTTCCGACCTGGGGTCGGCTGCTGAACGATGCCACGGTCTATCTGCAGGATTATCCCGAACGGGTGATCTGGCCGGGGCTTGCGATCTCGCTCACCGTGCTCAGCGTCAATTACATGGGCGACGGGCTGCGCGACGCGCTTGATCCGCGCATCCGGGGCCGCTGAGGCCCGGACGGTCCCAAAGATGCGAGACCTGTGCTATACCGTCAAAAAATCATTTCCTTTTGCCCCATGTCGACAAAGCAAGATATCAAAATTGCCCTTGGCCTCGCCCTGCTGTTTTTCGGCGTTCTGGCTGCCTTCGCCCTGATCCGCCACTACGTCTTTGGCTCGACATGGCAAGACTTGCTGTGGGAAACGCTGTTCATCGGCACGCTGATCACGCTGGGCCTGCTCAGCCAGATCCTGCCCTTCATCGACCGGGTGATGAAATACGGGCTGGTCTACTACCTGATTTTCACCGCGATCGTGTTTGCCCTGATGATCCCCGGAATCGCCTATTTCAAGGCCGCACAGCTGATGGCCGAAAGCGAGACCGCGATCCTCAGAACCGGGTTCTTTGTCGTCTCGGGCGCGATCTGGCTGGGCCTCGTGTCGCTGCTCTGCCCGTCGAAACCGCAGGCCTGGCTGTTTTCAAAGCTCAAGACGCTGGGCTGGTTCACACCGTTGATTTTTCTTTTCAACTACATCGCCGTCTCGGTCGTGCTGTTCGGGTTTTTCGCCTTCTACCTCTATGGGCCGGGTAGCGATGGCAGCCTCGACAGCGACAGCTACCTGAACTTTTTTGGCTATCATTTCCTCGACAGCATCCCGGCCCTGAAAGTCCCCGACACACTGCAACTGACCGAGCCGCTGCCCGGCGACCGCCCCGTCGGGCTGGGCTTTCTGCTCCTGCTCTTCAAACTCGCGGTGCTGATCCCGGCCATCGGCGCATTCCGGGCCTATTGGAAATCCGGCGAACCTACCGGCACCCCCTAGGGACGACCACGTTGCACAGCGTGGGTTTCACCCACACTACGCCTGCATTGAACCGCAGATGCGTCACATGACGGGGGTCAGTGCATCCGTTGGCGAATTCGCCGGATCATCCACCAGACCAGTGCGACCACGGGCAGCGTGACCAGTGCGGTGATCATGCCCTTGCTGATCCCCAGCACCTCGCCCAGCGGATAAAGCAGATAACCTGCCAGCGACACCGCGTAATAGCTGATCGCCACCACGCTCAGCCCTTCCACCGTGCGCTGCAACCGCAATTGCAGATCGGCGCGGCGGTTCATGCTTTCCAGCAATGTCTGGTTCTGGGCGCTGCGTGCCACATCCACCTGGGTGCGCAGCAGATTGCCCGCGCGCAGGGCGCGGTCGGACATGTTGCGCAACCGCGCCTGGGTCGAGGTCACCGTGCGCATCGCCGGGGAAAACCGGCGCATCATGAATTCGGCAAAGGTCTGACGCCCCTCGAACCGTTCCTCGCGCAATACCTCGATCCGCTGGTCCACGATCTTTGCATAGGCCTCGGTCGCTCCGAACCGAAAGGACGATTGCGCCACCATCGCCTCAAGCTCTGCCGAGACATCCAGCAGATGCCCCAGCGTTTGATCCGCCGGAGTCGACGCGCTGGCCATTTCCTCCATCAGCCGCCCCAGCCGACCGTCGATATCGCCCATCCGTGTCCCCATGTCGCGCACCCGGCTGAACCCCAGCATCGACATCGTCTTATAGGTCTCGATCTCACACAGGCGCTGCACGATACGGCCGATCCGCCGCTCACCCGTGCCCGGCGCCACGCTGACCTGAAACCGCAGATGCCCCGCCGGATCAATCCGGAAATCCCCGGCAATCACCGCCGAATTGTCCAGCACCCGTGCCACGGCCACGCTTTCCGCCACGAAACAGCGGGAAATCTCGTCGCGCAACACCTCGTCGCTTTCCCAGGGCGTCACGCGGATCAAGGCCGAGGTCACACGCTGCCCCGGCGCCTCGGCCAGCCAATCCTCGGGAAACACCTCGAAATCGCGCGGATCAAACGGGCGCTCACTTAGCCCGTCGCCCAATGCCATGTAGGTGACAAACTCTGTATGGCTCTCCCATTTCAGCATGTAGCGCCCGAGCTGGCCAAAATAATGCGTGGCGTCAGGCTGCGGGTGCGGCGCGCCGTAACGGTCCAGCAAGGCCAGCAAATGCGCCCGGTCCGCGGCCCGGTCCCGCTTGGCCGCATCCGTGGGCTGCTTGATCGCCAGATAGGCCGCCGTTGCCGGCGCACCCAATGACGGGAAAGGCCGCGCGTGCAGCTCGTTTGCCAGCGCATAGCGCAGCGGATGATCGTCAATCGGCGGCATAAAAGGCTCTCCTTGCGATGCGGCGGACAATAACCGCACCACACCGGTAAGGAAACCAATTTTTCCTTTTATCACAATACCTTAAATGAATACCAAAGTATGCATACCGGGAATTGCCCTAAGCCCCCATGTCGCCATGAAAAAACCGCGCCAGAAGGCGCGGTTCCTTGTCGGCACTCAACCGAAAGCGGCTGGTGTGGTCAGCCCTTGCGACGACGCCCGACAAAGCCCAACAGGCCAAACCCGCCGATCAGCAGCGGCAGGCTGGCCGGGAGCGGGACGGTCGCGCCGACGCCATAGCGCATCGACGGATGCAGGCTGTTGCCACTATTCGGGACCGACCCGGCAAACCCTTCAACCAGACGAAACGGGCCATCGGTCTCAGGCAGCGCGTTGTCATTGTAGTAATTGATGCCCGCATTGCCGGGATTGCCGCTTTGGACCACCCAGTCACCACCGGTACTCGGGCGCCAGTTCACCACGTAATAGCTGTTGGTATTGAAGGTGTAATTCACCGCCATGTCGTACCAGCCAAACCCGGCACCGCCGAGGGTACGGGTAAAGCTTGCCAGAATGGATCCCGCCGACCGGCCATTGGTGCTGGCGAAAATATCAATCGTGTAGGAAAGGCGGTTCAGGTTGGCTTCGATGCCGATACTGTTGACGCTGGTATTTGCCAGCATCTCGAACCCCTGCCCGCGCCCGCTGCCTTCGCTGCCGCCACCGGTGTATTTCTTGTCGGAATGCACTTCGATAAATGCTGCCTGTGCCGGCATCGCCATCAGCGCCACGGCCAATGCGCCAGCACCCAAGACAGATTGGATAACCTTCATCCTAATTTCCTCACTCGTTACAAATCCCATCATACGGGGAATAATTGAGGTTCCAAATCATAAACTTATGAAAACACTGCCTTTTTCGGCCTGCTTGTTTCCGCCTCATCAACAGTGAACGGGATCGCGGCAGATTGGCACGATCTGGAAAAGAATAAGGGCCCAAACGGGTTGGGCCCCTATCAGAACTTGCCGTGAAAACCTGCCGCCGCGACTCACCCCAAGGGGCGGGTCGTGGGGGGCGGGTTTCGATCAGTCGATCTTGCTCAGCAGGCTCGACACGCTGTCTTTTGCGTCGCCATAGAACATGCGGGTGTTTTCCTTGTAGAACAGCGGGTTTTCGATGCCGGAATACCCGGTCCCCTGCCCGCGCTTGGAAACAAATACCTGCTTCGCTTTCCAGCATTCCAGCACCGGCATTCCAGCAATCGGGCTGTTGGGATCATCCTGCGCCGCCGGGTTCACGATGTCGTTCGATCCGATCACGATCGCCACGTCCGTGGATGGGAAATCCTCGTTGATCTCGTCCATCTCCAGCACGATGTCATAGGGCACCTTCGCCTCGGCCAGAAGCACGTTCATGTGCCCCGGCAGACGCCCGGCCACCGGGTGAATGGCGAAACGCACATTCTTGCCCTTGGCGCGCAGCTTGGTGGTCAGCTCGCTCACCGCCTGCTGGGCCTGCGCCACCGCCATGCCGTAACCGGGGATGATGATGACTGAATCGGCTTCGTTCAGCGCGGTCGCCACGCCATCGGCGTCAATCGCGATCTGTTCGCCTTCGACCGCCATCTGCTCACCCGCCGGGCCGCCAAAGCCGCCCAGGATCACGCTGACAAAGTGACGGTTCATCGCCTTGCACATGATGTAGCTCAGGATCGCACCGGACGAGCCGACAAGCGCGCCGACAACGATCAAAAGGTCATTGCCGAGGCTGAAGCCGATCGCCGCCGCGGCCCAGCCCGAGTAGCTGTTGAGCATTGAGACAACGACAGGCATGTCAGCGCCGCCAATGCCCATGATCAGGTGGTAGCCGATGAACAGCGCGGCCAGCGTCATCAGGAAGAGGGGCAGGAACCCGCCCGAGTTGAAGTACCAGATAAGGCAGATCAGCGACAGGCCCGCCGCCGCGGCGTTCAGCATATGCCCGCCCGGCAGTTTCGTCGCCGCAGACGTCACCTTGCCCGCCAGCTTGCCATAGGCAATGACCGACCCGGTAAAGGTGATCGCCCCGATGAAGATGCCCAGGAACAGCTCGACCCGCAGGATCGCGATCTCGACACTATCCTTCTTGGCCAGAAGCGCGGCAAACCCCTCGGTGGCCTTCTTCGCGGCGTCATCCATCGCCAGCACATTGACCAGCTCGAAATGCGCGTTAAAGCCCACAAAAACCGCCGCAAGACCGACAAGCGAGTGCATCGCCGCTACAAGCTGCGGCATCTCGGTCATCTGGACCCGCTGGGCCACGATATAGCCGATGGTCCCGCCGCCCGCGATCAGCAGCAGCGACAGCAGCCACAGCCCCGAACCGGGGCCGATAAGCGTCGCGACCACAGCCAGCGCCATACCCACAATGCCATACCAGATCGCGCGCTTGGCGCTTTCCTGTCCCGAAAGCCCGCCAAGGCTCAGAATGAAGAGGATGGCGGCGACCACATAGGCGGCCGTTGTAAATCCATAATCCATATCTCTGCCCCCTTACGACTTCTGGAACATGGCGAGCATGCGCCGTGTCACCATGAAACCGCCGAATATGTTGATCCCGGCCATGAAGACCGACAGCGCCGCCAGCAATATGACCAGGAAAGACCCTGATCCGATCTGCATCAGCGCGCCCAGAATGATGATCGACGAGATCGCGTTCGTCACCGCCATCAGCGGCGTGTGCAGGCTGTGCGACACGTTCCAGATCACCTGGAAGCCGACAAAGACCGCCAGCACGAAGACGATGAAATGCTGCATGAAGCTGGCCGGGGCCACCAGACCCACACCCAGCAGCAGCGCGCCGCCCACGGCCAGCAAGGTGACCTGGCTCTTGGTCTGCGCCTTGAAGGCCGCCAGCTCCTGCGCCTTTTTCTCTTCGGCCGTCAGCTCCTTGGCGGCCGGTTTCTTGGGCTGCGCCGCAATCGCGGCCACCTTGGGCGGCGGCGGCGGGAAGGTCACTTCCTTGGCATGGGCCACGGTCGCGCCGCGAATGACGTCATCTTCCATGTCATGATTGATCACGCCGTCCTTTTCCGGCGTCAGATCGGTCATCATGTGGCGAATGTTCGTCGCATAAAGGGTGGAGCTTTGCGTCGCCATCCGGCTGGGAAAATCGGTATAGCCGATGATGGTCACGCCATTATCGGTCACGATCTTCTCATCCATGACGGTCAGCTTGCAGTTGCCACCCTTCTCGGCGGCCAGATCGACAATCACGCTGCCCGGCTTCATCGCCTTGACCATATCCTCGGTCCACAATTCCGGCGCTTCGCGGTTCGGAATGAGGGCCGTGGTGATCACGATATCGACTTCTGGTGCCAGTTCGCGGAACTTGGCCAGCTGCGCCTCGCGGAATTCCGGTGACGAGACCGAGGCATAGCCGCCGGTCGCGGCGCCGTCCGTCTGCTCCTCCTCGAAATCGAGGAACACGAACTCGGCCCCCATCGATTCAACCTGCTCGGCCACTTCGGGGCGCACGTCGAACGCGTAGGTGATCGCGCCCAGCGACGTGGATGTCCCGATCGCGGCCAGACCGGCAACGCCAGCACCCACCACCAGAACCTTGGCCGGGGGCACCTTGCCCGCCGCGGTGATCTGACCGGTGAAGAACCGGCCGAAATTGTTGCCCGCCTCGATGACAGCGCGGTAGCCCGCGATATTGGCCATCGAACTCAGCGCGTCCATCTTCTGGGCGCGCGAAATGCGCGGCACCATTTCCATCGCCACAACGGTCGCGCCCTTTTCGGCGGCCTGCTTCATCTGCTTTTCATTGGCACCGGGGTTGAAGAACGAAATCAGCGTCTGCCCCTCGCGCAGCCGCTTCATCTCGGCATCGGTCGGCTGGCGCACCTTGGCGACCACATCCGCGGCCTTCCACAGCGCCGCAGCGGTCTTGACCACCTCTACGCCCGCATCCTTGTAATCCTTGTCCGAGAAGCCCGCAGCCGCACCAGCCTTGGTCTCGATCACACATTCATGGCCCAGCTTCTGCAATTGCAGCGCTGAATCGGGCGTCATCGCAACGCGATTTTCACCTTCATTGACCTCTTTGGGTGTCCCTATCTTCAATGTCCTGTTCCTCTTACTGGCAAATTCGATTGCCCGACCGGCCCTGATCGGTCGTCGCCCTCTTAGCGTCAAGCGTCGTTATTTCACAAGCTATACCAAAATACGACAGCCAGATTGTCCCATCTCGTACATCCAGCTAAATCCAACGCCGCGTTTTTTCACAATATCGCGCAAAATCCATCCGGAACTTGCGCCTCAGACGATCTTCTTCCGCGATAATGAAGCGTTTTTCAATCACCCAGACGAAGATCGGCACCAATGGCAGTGCCAGAACCGCATCCCAGCGCAGAATCAACCCCGCCAGAATCAGCGCATCCCCCAGGTAAATCGGGTTGCGCGAGCGTTTGAAAATGCCGCTGGTGATCAACCTGTCAGCTTCCTGATGCGGAATCACCGTCGTCTTGTGACGGCGAAATTCGGCAAAGGCCAACGCCATCAACACCAGACCGCCGCCCACCAGCAAACCGCCCGCGAAATCCGCCCAGCTCCCGCCAAAGCTCAGCCCCATCGGGAAATGCGCGACCTGAAGCCAGGCCAGTACCGCAAAGCCCAACAGCCACACGGGCGGTATGTCGATCCATTTCAGCATGGCCGCGTCCCTACCCCACGCGCCATCCGCCTGAAAGAGCGCGTCTTGTCACAGGCGCACACCCCGGCCCGGAATCAAGCCGAAGGCGCCGGGCCAGCGGTAGCCCGTCCCACCGGGCTGCCGCTTTGGAGAGGTCAGTAAGACGATCAATGCGAAGAGGGGCTTGGCGGGCACAAGTGCCTGCCACTGACGTTGCTGCGCCACCCCACGGGCCACCGCTGGCCCGGCTCCACACCCAAGCCGCACCTCTTGCCCACGCTCCGCGTTTTGCTAGGCTGACCCCATGACAGCCCCAAAACCACTCTCCGGCAAACACGTGCTCGTCAGCGGCGGCGGCACCGGCATCGGCCTTGCCATCGCCCGGGCACTGGCAGATCAGGGCGCGCAGGTCACCATCACCGGACGCCGCGCCGACGTGCTGGAACGCGTCGCAGGCAACGGCCTCCACCCCGCCGCGATGGATGTCACCGACGAGGCGCAGCTAACAGACACGATCGCCGCCGCCGTCGAACAGCGCGGCCCGATCCAGATCTGCATCGCCAATGCGGGCATCGCCGAAGGCCGCGCCCTGCACAAGACCGACATGGAATTCTGGCGCCGAACCATGGCCACCAACCTCGATGGCGCGTTCCTGACGATCCGCGAAAGCCTCACCTCGATGCGCCAGACCGATTGGGGCCGGGTCATCGCGATCTCCTCCATCGCCGGGTTGAAGGGCCTCAAGGGGGCCGCCGCCTATACCGCTTCCAAACACGGCATGATTGGCCTGATCCGCGCGCTCTCCGAGGATTACCTGGGCGCGGCACTCACCTTCAACGCCGTCTGCCCGGCCTATGTCGATACCGAGATCATCAGCCGCAATGTCACCTCGATCCAAGAGCGCGCCGGGATCAGCGCCGATGACGCCCGCGCCCTGATGATCGACGCCAACAAGCACAAACGCCTGATCGCCCCGTCCGAGGTTGCACAGGCCGTCCTCTGGCTCTGCGGTCCGGGGTCGGAAAGCATAAACGGTCAGGCCATCGAAATCGCCGGGGGTCAGTTCTGATGCTGGGCGTCCTGCCCCTCTTCGGCACCGTGCGCCCTGTTAGGGCCCCGCTTTGCCGATACAAATACCGACGTAATACCGACAAAATACCGACGTGATACAGCCTGGGGTTTTTCCTTGTTAACCAAGGGCTTCACCCCCGATTCGGAGATGCTCCATGACCCGCGATGAATTCAATGCCTTTTGCGGCTCTCTCACTGCCACCAGCCATGTGGTGCAATGGGGCAATGCCGATGTCTGGAAAGTCGGCGGCAAGGTCTTTGGCATCTGTGGCTGGAATGACGGGCGCGACGCGTTCACCTTCAAGGCGTCCGAGATCGCCTTCGAGGTGCTCCAGGACCAGCCCGGCATCCGCCCGGCTCCCTATCTGGCCTCACGCGGCCTCAAGTGGTTGCAGGTCTATGACCTGCCCGGCCTCAGCGATGATGAACTGCGCGAACATCTTGTTGCCTCCTATCACATGGCCGCGGCAAACCTCAGCAAGAAGAAACGGGTTGAGCTGGGAATACCGGAGCAAAAATGACTGATTTCAAGGCGTTGAAAGACTTATTTCATCTACCCGAGGGCCTTGTTTACCTCGATGGCAACTCCCTTGGACCGCTGCCCAGGGCCGCGCTGTCGCGGATGCAGACCACGATGCGGGACGAATGGGGTGAGATGCTGATCACCGGCTGGAACCGCGCCGGTTGGATGGATCAACCCGCCCGTCTGGGGGACCGTATCGGACGGCTGATCGGGGCAGAGCCAGGGCATGTGGTGCTGGGCGACACGCTGTCGATCAAGGTTTATCAGGCACTCGCCGCCGCGCTGGCGCTCAGGCCCGACCGCAAGGTGATCCTCAGCGATACCGGCAATTTCCCCACCGATCTCTATATGGCCGAAGGGCTGATCAAGGCGCTGGATCAGGGCCATGAACTCCGTGTCGTCCCGCCCAACGAGGTCGAGGCCAACATCACCAATGAGGTCGCCGCGACCCTCCTGACCGAGGTGGACTACCGCACAGGACGCCTTCACAACATGGCACAACTGACTGAAAAAGCGCATGAAAACGGCTCTCTTGCTGTCTGGGATCTGGCCCATAGTGCCGGTGCAATCCCTGTTGATCTGGCCGCCTGCAAGGCCGATTTCGCGATCGGCTGCACCTACAAGTTCCTCAATGGCGGTCCCGGTGCGCCCGCTTTCATCTATATCGCCCCGGAGCACGCTGATCGGGTTCAACCTGCCCTCTCCGGCTGGCTCGGTCACGCCGCCCCCTTCGCCTTTGATCCGCACTACCAGCCCGGTCCCGGCATCGAGCGGATGCGCGTCGGCACCCCCCCGGTGCTGGCGATGGCCGCGCTCGATACCGCGTTGGACATCTGGGAAAACATCGACATGGCAGCGTTCAGGGCCCAATCCATCGCACTCAGCCAGCTATTCATCGACCGGATTGAGGCCACCTGCCCCGACCTCACCCTTGCCTCGCCCCGTGATCCACTTCGGCGTGGCAGCCAGGTCTCGTTCCATTTTCAGCATGGCTATGCCGCGATGCAGGCCTGTATTGCCGAAGGTGTGATCGGTGATTTCCGCGCCCCCGATATCATGCGTTTCGGCATCACACCGCTTTACGTGGACAGGCAGGATATCGAACGAGCCGCCGAAACGGTAACCAAGGTAATGCACCGGAAACTATGGGAAAATCCGGAATTTCATACTGTCAACCGTGTAACCTGAGACCGCATCACAACCCCTGGCAGAAAATTCGCAATTTCACCCTATTTGGTCGAAGAATTGCCCTATCCGGTCCGCACTCCTGCCGCGGACGGACCCTACCCCCGATATCAAAATCACATGTTCGCGGTGACATCGCGACGGGCAGGAAGGGCAGCACATGGCTGTTTTGGACAATGCAATCTGGTTCGGCGGTGACGGGTTTGCCGAAAGCGGCAACACCACGCTGACGGAAAACGGCAACACCACCACCGTGTTTGCCAGCTTCACCGAAGATGTCTGGGACGCCTCGCAGGGCGGCAACAACGTATCGGATTTCGGCGCGTTCGGCGTCACCACGCCCATCACCGCCAATTACCAGTTCTCCAACCCAGTCGAAAACCTGTCCTTCGACATCCAGCACCTCAATGATGACGGCGGCTCGACCTTCGACGATTCCTGGACCATCCACGCCTATGACGAAAACGGTGATCTGATCCCGGCAGCGGATGTCATCGCTGGCATCAGCGGTCTGGTCGATGAAACCATCATCACCAACCCCGACGGGTCGGTCACGATCCAATCCGCCGGCACAACCGCCAACGATGTTACACTTGACCTGCCCGGTCAGGTCTCACAGCTCGACATCACTTTCGAACCCGGTCCCGACGGCACGCAAACTGGCGGCTCGGGTATCAGCGACCTGACATTCGACATCCCGGCAAATGATACCGACGGCGACGGCGAGCCTGACGCCACGGATATCGACCGCGATGGCGACGGTATCCTTGACACTGACGAAGGCTATAGCGAGACCACCCCGACAACGATCACCATCACCTTTGACGGCGATCAGTTCACCGGTGTCGACAACACCGAGTGGGAGCTGCGCGATCCTGATGGCAACCTCATTGCCAGCGATACAACCATCGGCAGCGGTGTCGAGATTACCAATGTAAACATCACCGATCTGGGCGATTACACCTTTACCATCAACGACGATTTCGGCGATGGCCTGGCGGGCGGCGACCCGGCCAGCTACACGATCGCAGTCAACGGCCAGGTGGTCGTGGATTCCGGTCCGAACCCCAATTTCGGCACCACCATCACCGAAACCTTCAACGTCGATACCATCATCAACACGCGCGACACCGACGGCGATGGCATTGCCGATCACCTTGATCTGGACAGCGACAATGATGGCATTACCGATAATGTCGAGGCCCAGACAACCGCTGGCTATACCGCCCCGACCGGCACGGATAGCGATGGTGACGGCCTTGATGACGCCTACGAAGGTTCTGGCCTCACGCCAGTAGATACCGATGGTGACGGTATTGCAGATTTTATCGATACCGATTCCGACAATGACGGTATCGACGATGTGGATGAGGCCGGACATGGCATCACGCAGGCGGCAATTGACGCCTCGGGGGACGCTGATTTCGATGGCATCGCCGATGTGGTCGACGATGTGGACGGTTATGACGCCAACGATGCAGATATCGACGGTTCGGGCGATTTCACACTGGCAGACAGCGACAATGACACAGCTGCGGACGGATCGGGCGCCACGCCACTGGTCAACGATCTGGATTTTCGCGATGCGGTCGCGTCGAACTTCATTGTCGAGGGCACGACGGGCAATGACCTGATCGACAGCAGCTATACCAGCGACCCCGAAGGCGACAGGATCGACAACAATGACCATTCGGACGGGTCCAACGACGATTCCGTCATCGCCGGCGATGGCAATGACACCGTTGTTTCAGGGGCCGGGGACGACACCATTGATGGCGGCAGCGGCGATGACAGTATCACCGGCGGGGTCGGCGCGGACAGCATCACCGGTGGCTCTGGCGATGACACCATTCAGGTGGCACAGGGCGATACGGTCACCGGTGGCGACGGCGATGACTTTTTCACCCTGACCGACCTGTCAGAGGTCGGCAATGACGCGATTTCGATCACCGGTGGCGAAGGGGACGAGACTGGCGGCGACACGCTGCAACTGACCTCTGACATCTCGGTCGCCGACATCACCTTCACCAATACCGATGACAATGCTGGTGGCCTTTCGGGCAATTTCACCATGGCCGATGGCACCCTGGTGACGTTTTCCGAGATCGAAAACATCATCTGCTTCACCCCCGGCGCCCGCATCCAGACGCCGCAAGGCGCGCGCGCGGTCGAAACACTCCGCCCCGGTGATCTGGTCATCACCCGTGACAATGGCCCACAGCCCATCCGCTGGTTGGGCCAACGCACCGTGCCCGGTCTGGGCCGGTTTGCACCGGTTACCTTTGACACCGGCGCGCTCGACGGTCTGACCCGCCCGTTGACGGTCTCCCCCCAGCATCGTCTCCTGTTCAGCGGCTACCGCGCGGAATTGCTATTCGGCACGCCAGAGGTGCTGATCGCCGCCAGGCATCTGGTCAACGATCTGAACATCCGCCAGACCGCGCGCGCGCAGATCACCTATCTGCACCTGATGTTTGACCGGCACGAGATTATCTACGCTGATGGCACGGCCACCGAAAGCTTCCATGCCGGCCAAACCGGTGTTTCGGCCATTTCGGATCAGTCGCGCGACGAAATGTTCGCGATTTTCCCGGAATTGCGGGCGGATAGCGGGGCACATGGGGACACTGCGCGCCTGTGTCTCAAGGCACATGAAGCGCGGCTTCTGGCACCGCTCATCACACCGGATCACCGCGCCAACGTCGCCTGACCCAGAGCGTGTTCAGTAAATATCGTTCGCCCGCTGCACGGTTCGGATGTAGGCAATGATGGCCTCGATATCCGCGTCGGTGGCACCGGAAACGGGCGGCATATCCCCAAACGACCAATGATGGCTGCGCACTCCCTGCTGCGTCGCACGGACAAAGGCGAAATCGCCGTGATGCCCAGGTTCATAAATCTTGTGAATCAGGGGCGGGCCTTTCCCCTCGATACCGCCGGCATTTGCCCCGTGGCACCCGGCGCAAAGCCCGTCAAAAGCGTTCGCCCCCAGGGCGGCTTTGCCGCTGAGTTCCGGCACAATGACAGCCACGATTGCCTCGCCCGTTGTCGATGATACCTCCGGACCGTTGCCAAGCTTGTCATCAGGCAATTGCACCACCCAGACGCCGATCGCCAGCGCCAGAACCAAGGCTGCGAACATCACAATGCGCGTCATCAATACGCCTCCGATTCCGTTTCATCACGGTCGGTTTGCGCCTTCCAGCAGGGGGAGGGTCAAGTAATCTTCAGGCGGATTTCAGCGTTGGCGCGGCACGACCTGTCGCCCAGGCCCGCGCAGCGTCGCCAAAAGCCGAAAACAATGGACGGCTGACCGGATCATCGGTGGCATTCCATTCGGGATGCCACTGGACCGACAGGGCAAAACCCTTGGCCCCTTCGACATAAATCGCCTCGGGGGTGCCATCATGGGCGCGGCCATCAATCACGATACGCGCGCCGGGTTCTTCAATCCCCTGACCGTGCAGCGTGTTGGTCAACACCTCGGTCGCGCCCAGCAAACGGTGAAACGGGCCGCCGGGCGTAAAGCTTACGGTGTGGCGCAGAGCAAACTGTTCGGCCAACGTGCCTTCGGGCGGCATGCGGTGATTGTCGCGCCCGGGCAATTCGCGGATTTCCGGGTGCAAGGTGCCGCCCAGTGCCACGTTCACCTCCTGAAAGCCACGGCAAATGCCCAGCAGCGGCTGACCGCGTTCCACACATGCCCGCACCAGCGGCAGGCACAGGTTGTCGCGTGCCCGGTCAAACGCGCCATGCGCCTCGGTCTCGGCATGGCCATATTCCTCGGGGTGGACATTGGGCCGCCCACCGGTCAGCAGGAACCCATCGCAAGCCTCCAGCAAATCCTCTACCGGGGCCAGATCCGGATCAGATGGCACGATCAGCGGAATGCAATCGGCAACCTTGGCGATCGCGGTCGAATTCATCACGCCATTGGCGTGAACCGGATACCGGTCCTCAAGTTCATACTGGTTTCCGATGATACCTATGATCGGACGCATTATGCTGACCCCTGCTTAATTCCTTACCCCTGAATATATCGGTCAATTTGATAATAAAACACCAATCAACGCACAGAATTTTGCGCGAAAATGCACGTAATGGTAACCGACAATGTCTAACTACTGCCCTCGTGGGCGATGGCACGCGTCGCGAGGGGCAAATCGCTTGCAAGCGTCCCCGCTTAGGCCACAAGCATCCCGGTCAGGCGGGGTGTCATCGTCCACACCATTGCCACAGCTTCCCGCCTTGCAGCCACGCCTCATTCCGCTAAACCTGTGCCAGCCCCGACAGAGGAGATGAGCCAGATGCGCGACGCCGCCCCCCAGACGATCTATCTCAAGGACTACACGCCCTTCGGTTACCTGATCGAAAGTGTCGAACTGGCCTTCCGCCTGCACCCCACCAAGACCCGCGTGATCTCGCGCATCCGCTTCCGCCCCAACCCCGATGCGACCGACAGCCGGTTCTTTCTGCACGGCGAGGATCTGACCCTGATCAGCGCCCAGATCGACGGCATCCCCGTTGCGCCCGAACTGACCGACACGGGCCTTACCTGCCCGGTCCCCGACACCGCGTTCGTATGGGAGGCCGAGGTGGAAATCTCACCCTCGACCAATACCGCGCTAGAGGGGCTTTATATGTCGAACGGCATGTACTGCACCCAGTGCGAAGCCGAGGGTTTTCGCAAGATCACCTATTACCCCGACCGCCCCGATGTGATGGCGCCGTTCACCGTGCGGATCGAAGGCGACGAGGAAGTCCTGCTGTCCAACGGCAATCCGGCCAAGGCGGGCGACGGTTTTGCCGAATGGCGCGATCCCTGGCCGAAACCGGCCTACCTGTTTGCGCTGGTAGCCGGTGACCTGATCAACCACCCCGACAGCTTCACCACCAGATCCGGCAGAAAAATCGAGCTGAACATCTGGGTCCGCCCCGGCGACGAGGGAAAATGCGCCTTTGGCATGCAGGCCTTGAAGGCGTCGATGAAATGGGACGAGGACGTGTATGGCCGCGAATACGACCTCGATATCTTCAACATCGTCGCGGTCGATGATTTCAACATGGGTGCGATGGAAAACAAGGGGCTGAACATCTTCAACTCCTCCGCCGTGCTGGCCTCGCCCGAAACCTCCACCGACATGAATTTCGAGCGGATCGAGGCGATCATCGCGCATGAGTATTTCCACAACTGGACGGGTAACCGCATCACCTGCCGCGACTGGTTCCAGCTTTGCCTCAAGGAAGGGCTGACCGTCTTTCGCGACGCGCAATTCACCTCGGACATGCGTTCGGCCCCGGTCAAGCGCATCTCGGACGTAATTGCCCTGCGCGCCCGGCAGTTCCGCGAGGATAATGGCCCGTTGGCCCACCCGGTGCGCCCCGACAGCTTTGTCGAGATCAACAATTTCTACACTGCCACGGTCTACGAAAAAGGCGCCGAACTGATCGGCATGCTAAAGACGCTGGTCGGCGATGACGCCTATACAAGGGCGCTCGATCTCTATTTCAACCGCCATGACGGTGACGCCGCCACGATCGAGGATTGGCTGCAAGTGTTCGAGGATGCCACCGGCCGCGACCTCGGTCAGTTCAAACGCTGGTACGAACAGGCGGGCACCCCACGCCTCAGCGTGACCGATGACTTCAGGGACGGCACTTACACCCTTCATTTCGAACAGAAAACGCCACCCACGCCGGGTCAGGACATCAAAGACCCGCGCGTGATTCCGATTGCCGTGGGCCTTCTTGGACCCAATGGCGACGAGGTGCATGCGACAGAAGTGTTGGAGATGACCGACGCCAGACAAAGCTTCAGTTTCGAAGGTCTTTCCGCTAGGCCGATCCCTTCGATCCTACGCGAATTCTCGGCCCCGGTGATCCTTGAGCGTGACATCAGCGATACCGAACGCGCCTTTCTGCTGGCCCATGACACCGACCCGTTCAACAAGTGGGAGGCCGGGCTGAGCCTGGCGCGGGGCGGGCTGATCGCCATGATCCGCGACGGCGCCGCGCCCGATACGGCCTATCTGGACGCGGTTCAGCAGATGGCGCGCGATGACAGCCTTGATCCGGCCTTCCGCGCGCTGGCACTTGGCCTGCCAAGCCAGGACGACCTGGCACAGACCCTGTTTGACGCGGGCGAAACCCCCGATCTGCAGGCGATATGGGAGGCACTGGAAACCCTGCGTCAGGCCAAGGCACAGACCATGCAGGATCTCGCTCCGCGCCTTTATGCGCAATATCAGGTGACCGATGCCTATCAGCCCAACGCCGTACAATCCGGCGCACGGTCGCTCGCAAATGCTGCGCTGGCAATGATCACCAGGCTCGATGGCGGCACGCAGGCGCAGCGCCAGTATGATACCGCCACCAACATGACGCAGCAGCTTGCCGCGTGGTCCTGCCTGCTTCAGGCGGGCAACGGTGAGGCTGCCACCGCCGCCTTTTATGACCAATGGCAGCATGACCGGCTGGTGATCGACAAATGGTTCATGCTGCAAATCCTGCATGCAGATCCGGCAGACGCCGCCGACACGGCTGCCAGCCTGACAAAGCACCCGGATTTCACGATGAAAAATCCCAATCGTTTCCGATCTACACTGGGTGGCCTCACCGCCTCTCCGGCCGGGTTCCACCATGCCAGCGGCAAAGGCTATGCGCTGCTGGCGGATTGGTTGATCAAGCTCGATCCCCTCAACCCGCAAACCACCGCCCGGACCTGCTCGGCCTTCGAAACATGGAAACGCTATGATGCCAACCGCCAGACCCTGATCAGGGCCCAGTTGGAGCGTATCCTCGACACGCCGAACCTCAGCCGCGACACGACCGAGATGGTCACCCGTATTCTGGCGGCCTGAAATTACCGAATGCCGTGAAGAGGATGCCTGAGATCTGCAATGCGTCGCATGATCTACGGTGCGGCTCGAAGTATCCAACGCCGACGTTCAGATTGCAACGGTTTGCGTCTCGCCCGACAGCACCCGGCCAAAGCGATGGCCCGGTCAAACGCCTGAATAGCTATGCAGGAAGCGCAAGGCGCATATGTGCCGATTGAGAGTAGTCATGTTCGGACTGATTGCTTATCTGCGTGAAATAACAGCAACTCCTACTAAGGATCAGGACAATGACACAAGTTGTAAAAGACGCTCTGGGCATCGCAGCCTTGATTGCAGCAACCGTATCGTTTATCGGCCTGCATTCCTGGATGTATGTCCTCTAACGCACATTTCGACACAGGCCCTTTGCTCGGGCAAGGCGTTTGAAAAACGCCAAGATCGTGTGGGGCAGATACGTCATGGAAACGAAAAAAGGCGCCCAAATCTAGGGCGCCTTTTTTTTGTTTTCTGTCAGCCTGATTACCGGCTGAGCAAAAGATCCGGCAGCCACAGCGCCAGTTCCGGTATGAATGTTGTCAGCATCAGCGTTGGCAGCCATGCAAAGACAATGAACACCAGTGTCGGCCACAGCATTTTCGATACCGGCGTGTCGCAGACCTGCGCCCCAAGATAGAGCAGCGGCGCCGTCGGTGGCGTGATATTGGCCATGCCGAGATTGACACCGATGATAGCTGCAAAATGGATCGGGTCTACGCCGACGCTCTGTGCGATCGGCAGCAGGATCGGCGTTGCCAGAAGCAGGCCCGAGATATCGTCCATCAGCATCCCGATCAGGATCATCACGACATTGATCATCAAAAGGATCACAATCGGGTTTTCTGATACGGAATAGACCATGTCCTTGGCCAGTTGCGGTGCCCCCTGCGAGATCAGGTTGTCCGACACGATCAGAACCATGAAGATCATCACCATCACCACGCCGATGGTCACACCGGACGTTTGGATGGTCTGCGCCAGGGTTTTCCAGGTCAGGCCGCGGTAGAAGTAGATCGCTACCGGGATTGCATAGACCACGGCGATGCCCGCGGCCTCGGTCGGGGTCATGATCCCACCGTAGATACCGCCCAGAATGATGATCGGCATCATCAATGCAGGACCGGCCAGACGCCCCTGACGACCAAAAGTCGGCAAGAACGGTTTTGGTCGTTCCGTCAATTCGATGTTGTCATATTTCCGCAGCATGAACTGGTTGGTAATGATCAGCAACGTGATCAGGATGATCGCCGGAATGACCGTGGACAGAAAGCACTTCAACACGTGTTGCTGCGCAACCCAGCCATAGAGGATGTGCGACGAACTGGGGGGGATCAACAGGCCCAGAGGACTTGCCGAGACGATCAGCGCCGCCGATTGCCCACCCGGATAGTTGGCCTTTTTCAGATGCGGCATCATGATGCCGCCAATGCAGGTCAGCGTCGCATTGGCACTGCCCGAGATTGATCCGAATACACCGCAGGCCAGAACCCCGGCAGCGCTCAGGCCACCCTTGATATGACCGATAAGCATCTCGGCCAGGGCCACAAGCGGCGCGGCGATCCTGCCTTTTTCCATGATGCCACCGGCAATCATGAATAGTGGGATCGCCAGCAGAACCAGTGAACGGATCCCTGTCGCACCCGTCGGCAGATAGCCCGAGATGGATTGGTCCCCGACAAGGGCAATGAAGATCAAGACCGACCCAAACGCCACATAGACGCTGACGCCAAGCAGCAGCATTACGCATACGATAACCAGACTTCCGGTAATGATCATTTTGCAGCCTCCTCAGCAGTGTCGGATTTCAGGGGAAGGCCAAGCCCTTTGCGGATGTGCACGTAAAGATACGCAGAGGTGAACAGCGCCATGAAGCCAAAGGCAACCATGATCGCAATCCGCCACGAGACGAAGGGAATGCGCAACACCGGTGTTGATCGCAGGCGTGGGAATGAGAAGTCATCAAGCAGCGAGATATAGCATGCGTAAAAAAGAAACAGGATCACCAACAGCTCAACCAACAAGACAATGAAGCCGCGCCACCAGATCAACCGGGGGTTTTGGATCACGATGCCAAGGATATCGGCGTTGATATGCAAATTGCGTGAGGAGGCCAAAACGGCCCCGGCAAAAAAGCCCACGATGCTGATGGCCAAAAGCCATTCTTCATAGGCGAATAGATCGCCGCCAAAGCCGTATCTGATCACGACGACCGCCCCGAAGGTGAATGCCATGATAAAACCAGAAAACGTCACGATCAGACGCATACAGAACGCTATAAACTTCATTGGCATACCAATGAGTTTTGGCAGTTCGTCCGTTATTTTCTGCTGGCCTTCAGCGGTCGCGTATCCAAAGAATGTCGGCTTGTCGTCTGTTAAATTCGACATGTCCCCCCCGTTTCTTCTTTTTCGTTTCAATGGGTAGAAAAAAGGGCCGGCTAGTTTGCCGGCCCCTGCAGGTCGTGAATTATGAACCGCCCGCCGACAGCAGACGGTCGATAATATCCTGGCCGACGCTTTCCGCCATCAGTGGCCAGATCGTCTCCTGAACATGTGCCGCCATCGCTGCCTGCTCTTCGTCGTTCAGGCTCAGGATGGTGTAACCGCTTTCGATCAGTTTCTGACCAAAGACCTCATCATTCTCACGGTTATAGGCGAAGAAGTCGTCGGAGGCTTTGGTCATTGCCGCTGTCAGGGCTGCGCGCTGTTCGTCGTTCAGCTTGTCCAGCGTACGCTGCGAGGCGTAGAACGTCGTCAGTTCCGAGATCGAGTTGTACTCGACAAAGTGGGTGCCCACGTCGGATTTGGCAAAGATGGAATAGGTCGCCGTCTTGGTGCAGCAGATCGCGCCATCAACGATACCGGACTGGATCGCCGGGAAAATGTCACCCCAGGCCATTGTCGTCGCCTGGAAACCCAGTTCTTCGACCATGGATTTCACAACGTTCGACGACCAGACGCGAATGTTCATGCCCTTATCGTCGAACGTATTCCAGTTTGTCGGCTCCTGCGTGGCAACAATGCCAACAAAGCCTTCGGGGTTCTGAGCGATCACGCTGACGCCGTAATCGTCGGTGATCTCCTGAAGGATCTTGTTATACTCAGAATCCATGTTGCGCATGATGTTGTTCATGTCGTCCCATCCGCCGACGAGGAATGGCATGGACAGGAATTCAAGACGCGGATCGGTATCCGCATAGATAAAGGCCGCCGCCAGGTCGATATTGCCGCGCGCGACATCTTCGAACAGGGCTTCACCCGACCCCAGCTGGTTGGCCGGAAACACGTCAATCTTGAGGTCAACACCAGCCGCCGCAACATCTGCCGCAACCTGCTCCATCATCTTGGTGCCTTGGTGGTCAATCGGAAACACACCTGCAAAGCGCAGGGTCATTTCGTCGGCAAACGCAGCGGTCGACATCAGCACGCTCAGCGCTCCAACTGTCAGACCTTTGGTAAATTTTGTGAAGTTCATCGAGTTCTCTCCCAGTTAATTGTAAGTCGTTTGGTTTATGACTTTTTTTGACCGCAGCTTAATGTGTGGCATCCGGTCAGGCTATGCGAACAGACTGCACAGCGCAATTCGTTTTGTATTTCTTGTGTCTGGATCTCGTTCATCTCTCCTTCGTTCGTTTCAGTCGGGCCTTGCCCGTAACGGATTCGTGCGTCGGCAAACCGGCAATGGCACCATCTTCGTGAAAGACTGTATGACGGCCGGGTCCGCGATATGGTTCGCGATTCTCTCTTTGGGCTGTTGCAAGGCTTGGATCTGCACCACGTCACTGATCCCACGCCGGTGGCTCATGCGGTCGCTTCTTCAAATCCACGCAGGAACGATTGCAGATTGGCGCCCAGCTCATCGCAAAGATAGCCGCCTTCCTGGACAATCACGGTGGGCAGGTCGAGCATCGCCAGCGCCTTGGCCATGTCCGCAAATCCCGGGGTCGAAACCGTGAGGCCACCAAAGGGATCGCCTTCGAAGGCATCAAGGCCAAGGGCAATCACGATGGCACCCGGTGCAAAATTCCTGACATTGATCAGACTACCTGCAAGACCCTTCAAAAACCCGTCATCCCCGGTGCCACGGGGCAGCGGGATATTCAGGTTGTAACCCCGACCCGCACCTTCACCGATCTCATGCGCATGGCCCCAGAAAAACGGGTAGAACCGTGCAGGATCCGCGTGGATCGACAATGTGAAAACATCGTCGCGCTCGTAAAAGATGCCCTGCGTGCCGTTGCCGTGGTGCAGGTCAACATCAATGATCGCCACGCGGTCATGGGATTGTCGAAGGTATTGCGCCGCAATGGCGCTGTTGTTCAGGTAACAAAATCCCCCGGCCAGGTCGGTAAAGCAATGATGCCCCGGCGGACGGCAGAGCGCATAGGCCACGCGATCCCCTTCCGCCACGGCTTCTGCCGCGGACACGGCGCAATTGGCGGACCACCGGGCCGCCTCCCAGGTGTGTTCCCCGATGGGGCAGGACATATCGGTGACATGAAAACCTGCCTGTGCCACCGCCGACAAGGGATAGCTGGCCGTGCGGCGATCCGGGTGAATGTTTGGAAAGATTTCAGGCGCCGCATCGGGGATGCGTTTCCAGCGGTCGTGGACCGTGGACAGGAATTTCAGGTAGGCAGGCGTGTGCACGGCCGCAATTGGCGACAGGCCGTGATCTTTTGGCGCGCGCATCTCGTGACCACCCGCCGCAACGCCCGCAAGCAGGCGTTCAACCCGTTCAGGTTTCTCGGGATTTGGCTGCATAAGCCCATTCACCAGAAACCCGCTGGGGTCGTGCCGGCATTGCCGTTCCTGATCCGAAAAGACCTTCATTTTCTAGAACCCCACCTTGTCTGCGCCCTTGAGCCCCAGCATTGCACGTGCCTCATCGGGCGTGGCGATTTCAAATCCCAGCTCCTCCAGAACCATACGAATCTTTGTGACCTGCTGGGCATTGCTGACGGCAAGCTGCCCGCGCTCGATCATCAGGCTGTCTTCAAGGCCGACACGTACATTTCCACCAAGGATTGCACCCATTGTCCCCAAGGTCATCTGCTGCCGCCCGGCCGCCAGAACCGAAAAGGCATAGCTGTCACCCAGCAGGCGGTCGGCGGTTTCTTTCATGTACATCAGGCTCTGGGGGCTGGCGTCGATCCCCCCCAGAACGCCCATGACGAACTGTAGAAACACCGGACGCTCGATGCGGTTTTGCCGCAGATAGAACGCCACGTTCTGGATATGCCCGATGTCATAACATTCAAATTCAAACCGCGCGCCACCGGCGTCACCCAGCATCCGGAAAACGGTTTCGATGTCATGGAACGTGTTCTTGAATACCGTGTCGCGGGTGTTTTCAAGAAACTCTTCCTCCCAATCATGCGTCCAGTCGGCATAGCGGTCCTTCATCGGAAACAGTCCGAAATTGATCGACCCCATGTTCAGCGAACACATCTCGGGGGCCAATTCGGCAGGCGCAGACAGGCGTTGCTCGACACTCATCTGAGAGCTGCCCCCGGTTGTCAGATTGATCACCGCATCGGTGGCGTCCTTGATCCGGGGCAGAAACTGGCGAAACACGTTGATGTCCGAGCTTGGACGCCCGGTCTCAGGATCCCGCGCATGCAGGTGCAGAACCGATGCACCGGCCTTGGCGGCGTCGATCGCAGAGGTGGCGATCTCTTCGGGCGTGATGGGCAGATGCGGGCTCATGCTCGGCGTATGGATAGAGCCGGTGATGGCGCAGGTAAGGATGATCTTGCGTGCCACGTTCAGACCTCCAGCCCACAATCCCGGGCAAGTACCCCAAGACTGTCATCAAGGATATTCAATATCTCACCAATCTGGGGTTTGGTCACGATCATCGGCGGGCAAATCAGGAAATGATCCCCCGCCACCCCGCCACGGGTACGCCGCGCATAGGTGATCAAATTGCGCTCATAGCAGATTTCCACAAATCGCTCATAGGCATTCAGTTCTTTGGGCAGCGGCGCCATCGTATCCCGGTCCGCGACCAGTTCAAAGGCGGTCAGCAGCCCCTTGCCGCGCACGTCCCCGATAAAAGGGTGACGGTCCATAAGCGTGACAAGCCCTGCCATCAACGCCTCGCCCATGACCCGCGCATTGGCCATCAGATCAAGCCTGTCGATCTCGCTCAGAACCGCCAGACCAGCAGAACAGGCCAGCGGATTGCCCGCATAGGTATGTCCGTGGGCAAATCCACCGGCACTCAGCACGGTTTCGACCATCCCCGCATTGGCGATCATCGCGCCAAGCGGCGCATAGCCCGCCCCAAACCCCTTGGACACCGCCACCAGGTCCGGGCGGATATTCCAGTGTTCGGACGCCAGGAACGTGCCGGTGCGCCCGACGCCCGACATAACCTCATCCATGATCAGCAGGATGCCAAACTCATCGCAAATCTCCCGCACCCGGCCATAGTAGCTGTCCGGCGCAACCAACGCCCCGGTCGATGCGCCGCCGACAGGCTCCATTGCAAAGGCCAGCACGCTTTCCGGCCCCTGGGCAATGATCTCGTCGCGCAACATGTTGGCGTATTTGAGCCCGCGATCATGATCCGAAAGATTATCCCGATCCAGATAACAGGTGGGTGCGGGGATCTTCGGCATATCTTTGAAGAGCGGCCCAAAGGCATCCGTCAGCGGACCGTAGCCGGTTATCGCCAAAGCCCCCAGGGTCGAGCCGTGATAGGACGGAAAGCGTGAAATCACCTTCCAGCGACTGCCCTGCCCCGTCGCAACGGCCCATTGACGGGCAAACTTCACGCAGGATTCCACGGCTTCGGACCCGCCCGAGACAAAGAACACTTTGCTCAACCCGTCGGGCATTCGCTCGGCAATCGCGGTGGCCAGCTTTTCTGCGGCGTCATTTTCGAAATGCAACCGATAGGCAAAGGTCGCGCTGTCCATCTGCGCCTTCATCGCGGCAAGGACATTGGGATTTGAATGGCCGATATTGCTGACCATTGCGCCGGACGAGCCGTCGATGTAGCGCTGACCATTCTTGCCCCAGATATAAATCCCCTCGGCGCGGTCCACTTCGGGACGGCGCATTCGGCTCTGATAAAACAGGTTTGATGTCTTCACGGTCTTCTTTCTTAGAAAGGTTCTGCGGCAATCGGGGCTCTGGCCAAGCTTGTGTTTGTTTTCATTATAGAGCAAATAGATAGCGCTTATATTTATCATTGGTCAGATCAATGAAGGACTCCACCGAACAGGAAAAACTGATCCGGGAACTGGATTGGAACCTGCTGCGCACTTTCATGTTTGTCGTGCAAGAGGGCAGCATCACGCTTGCCGCCAAACGACTGATGCGTCGCCAGCCATCGGTCAGTCAGGCCCTGAAGCGGTTGGAAACGCGCCTCGGAACACAGCTGATTGACCGCAGCCCGTCGCATTTCCGCATCACGCCGGCGGGGCAAACGCTGTACCATGAGTGCCTGGATATTTTCGGCAATCTGGTTCGCACCATTCAAAGCACGCAAGGCACCGAAGACGTGGTGACAGGCAAAGTCAAACTCGCACTTCTCAGCAGAATTGAAAGCGAATTCTTCGACAAGGTCTTATCTGATTTTCACCACCAGAACCCCGAAGTCGGCTTCGACATCGAAGTCATGTCAAGCAAGGCAGTCCAGCAGGCGGTATTGGAAAAAACCGCTAGCCTTGGGGTTTGCCTGATACATGATGCACATCCAAATCTGCGACATGAGGTTCTGTACCGGTCCTATTTTGGATTTTATTGCGGCCCGGGCCATCCATTATTTGGCAAGAGCGACCTGAAAATCGATGACCTGCGCGACCATTCCTCCATTTCGTTCAGAACAGATCAGCTGTGGGATGCCCTGCGCCCGGTGGCCCTGCTGCGCGCGCAGCACAAGCTCGACAACAGGGTGATTGGCTACACATCTGATCTGGGCGAGGCGCAACGGATGATTGGCGCCGGGCTTGGGTTTGGACCGCTGCCCGTTCATGTCGCCGAAAGATTTGTGAAACGCGGCAAGCTCTGGCGCCTGCCGCCCTATGAAAACACGCTGGCGATTGATATCCATCTGGTGCACCATAAAAGCGCCCGGCTGAACCGGGCGGAACTTGCTATCCTCGAAATGTTTCGAAGCCGGCTGAACTCTGTCCCGCTTGCGCAGCGCAGCTACAACCTGCAAGAGATGGAGTGACTTTCAGCACAGGCGTTGACGGGCGGAGACCGGACTCATGACATCAAAAGATACGCTGACCCTGCTGGCCTGTCAGATCCAGATACCTCCCACGGCAACGACCGCCGCGCGCGACCACCATCTTGCGGATACTGCCGCCAAGCTGCGCGCACAACTTTCTGCGCAAAATGCCGATCTGGTGGTTTTGCCCGAGCTTTCCAGCATTGATTATTCCCGCTCGGCCTTTGACAATCTTGATGAGATTTCGGAGCCGCTGGACGGGAAATCGTTCGAGACGTGGCGCGCGGTCGCCATCGAATTCGGCGTGTACATATCCTACAGCTTCGCCCGCAGGGATGCATCGGGGACCTATATCTCGATAGCCTTTGTAACGCCCGAGGGCACGCTGGCCGGTCATTATGACAAACTTCATCTGTGCCAATACGGCGCGTCGATGGAAAAGGAATATTTTGGCGCGGGAGATCACGTATTCACGTTCAATATCAATAATTTCACCATTTCCCCGATCATTTGCTACGATATTCGCATACCCGAACTGGCGCGCGTCCTGACGCTGAAACACGGCGTCGACCTGATCCTGCATTGCGGGGCGTATTACCGGGATGAATCCTTCAACACCTGGCACAACTTTGCCATGTCGCGCGCCATGGAAAACCAGATTTTCTTCCTGTCGCTGAACCGCGCCGGAAAGACCTGGGGCAACTCGATTTTCTGCTGGCCCTGGATGGATGAAAACACTCCGGCCGTGCGGTTTGCAGACACTGACGAAGATTTTCGCCACGTGACGGTCGCCAAAGAGCAACTGCACGAAGTAAGGGAAAAATATACGTTCCTGGGAGATCGTCTGGCAGATTACGACGCGCTCATGGCCCTGCAGTCGCCCTCATAACCACTAGTCCAGCGCCACACTCGCCACCTCGATAGGTCGCGTCCGGGGCCGCACGGCATTCATCGGCTTGCAATAGCTCTGTTTGCGCATCCACTGGATCATGTCATTGCGCTTGACCCGGCTGTGAAACGGCCCCCAATCGGCGGCGACACCGCGCATGCCCTTCGACACCACGCCATCGCGCGGCACCGTGACCGCCATGATCCGAATGGCACAGGACAGGTTCGCCACACCGTCTTTCAGCGCTGCGCCACTGCGCGCCCGACACTTGTAGCTGCGTGCCGTCCCGGGTGAGATCTGCAACAGCCCGAACCATTTGCCGCCACCGCCCACGGCACGCGGACGATACGTGCTTTCATGCTTGGCCAGTGTCGATAGCAGCCCGACCCAAAACGCCCGCCGTTGCGCCTCATTCGCACCGGGATAGGCCGGGCACCACTGGGCGATGTCATGCGGCACGGTCTGGGGCAGACGCGCACCATGCTCTTTGAGCGCCGACAGCGACGCACGGGTCCACAATTGCGCTTCGGGCCGGTTTTCCCACCGCGTGCGCGGTAAATTGCCTTCCCGGACGGGCGGTTTGGGCTTTGACATGGCAAGATCAAGTGCACCACTTTCGGCACACAGGGCGATTCCCGGCCAGAAGGCCAGTAAAACAAGGGCAGCTACGCGTTTCATCCGACCATACTGACGGGAATCCCGCGCCATGGCAACGCCCCGGCCGGCCCGCAGATTTCCCCGCCTTCTCCCAAGGCCGGTCATGTTTTGGCCCATAACCCGCGCCATCCTGTCCCCGGTTAAAGAGTTGGAGACTCCATGCGCGCGCCATTTGAAACCGGCAAGTCCCTTGCGGGCTCGGTCCTCAAATCGTTAAAAACCACCCTGCCCGGCCCCGCAGGCACGGCGCAGAACGCACGCGCGCAGCAGCTCGATATCGACACGCTGACCAAACACATCATCCTGCCCTCCCTGCCCGTCACCGATGAGGAAATGGCCCGCGCCACCCATCAGGATAACGGCCTGAAACTGGCCCGCCAGGAAAACTGGCAGGAACTGTCGCGCCTGATCCAGCATGCCGAGGATTGCCGCCTGCCCACGCCCGGTGGCGAATCCGCCGCGATGCTGCTGGCCTTTGGAGCCCGCAGTGACGTGGTCGCCGTGGCCGAGGACGCGCTTTACGACGAGGCCGTACCCAGCCCCGAAGGCATCGACGCGCTGGAAGAGATGCTGGCCGAACATTACGGCGATTATGCCTGCGCGCTGATTACCGCCCTGGCCCATATCGACATCGGCTGGGCCTGGCGCAATACCGCCCCGGAAAGCGACGGTGCCCTGCACCTTCTGCGCTTCAAGGAACATTTCAAACGCGCCGAGGATATCCTTGGCCCGTTCGACGGGGTTGATCTGGATGCGCCCTCACTCGCCGCAGCACAATGCGCGCTTCTTGCCTTTCGGCGGCAGCCCGGCACGCGCGTTGCCGATGATTACGAGACTCTGATTGACCTAGATCCCGACAGCCCCCGCCACATGCGCGCCCTGGGTCAGCATCTCTTGCCTGCCTATTACGGCGATTACAAACAGCTCGAACTTGAGGCCCGCCGCACCGCCGCCCGCACCGGCGACATCTGGGGCGCGGGCGCTTATGCGTGGGTCTATTTCGATGCATTGGCGCTGGATGCGGAGACCCTGGGCCAGCTTGACGGTGACTTCTTCCTCGAAGGTCTGCAAGACATCCTGACACACCGCAAGGACCAGCATGTCACCAACCTTCTGGCAGCCTTTTGCGCCATCATCATGGCCCCCGATGCCGCGGGAAACAAACGTCCCGCCAAAGCCGAGGCGACCCGCAAGCGCCTGCACGGCTTTCTGGACCATATCCTAACCGATCACTTGCAAGAATTGCACCCGCTGATCTGGTCTCAAACTCTGCTCAGCCCGGGTCTGACGCCCCCGCTGCCCTCGCGTCGCGCGCTTGTGGCCAAGGGCCGACAAACCGCCCTTCGGGTCATTGCCGAACGGTTCGCCGACGACATCGCCAACGGTAATTCGATCGCGTTCTCCTCGGCCGGCATGTACCGACTGCCCGCGCTCTAGACCTAACTGCCGCGCGCACTCGAAAACATTGTCGTAAACCTGACGGACACCTATCCGATGCAAAAGGCAGCGGCTTGTGCGCACCGCTCAGGGCGCGCCAATCCGGGGCTGGACAAGGACGCGCAAAGCGGGATTCTAAAACTGTTCTCCCGACAGGGTGCCACGACCTCCATCACCGGGCTCGGCATCCGGTAGAATACAGGCCAAAAAGGTGAAATAACTGACCGGAAGATGACCAATCCCTTTTCAAACCCCGCCCCCAAGCCCGCGACGCAAGATGGTGTCTTTGACGATTCCGAACGCAGCCTTGCCAACCGAAACTCCGGCACCCTGCTTGAAACGCTGGCGCTGGACGTCACACCGACGGGCGCGCATTATCTTCTGACTCATTTTGACACACCCCTGTTGGACGACAGCACTCACCGGCTGACTTTCCAGGGCGCTTTCACCCATCCATTCGAGATGTCCATGGACGACATCCGCGCCCGCCCGCAAGTGACATTGCCTGTGACACTTGAATGCGCCGGAAACGGGCGCGCGAGCCTGTCGCCGCGCAGATATTCGATGCCCTGGAACTGCGAGGCCGTCGGCACATATGAATGGACCGGCACATTACTTGCACCGCTGATCGCCCAGGCGAAACCGGCCAAAGATGTGGTCGAGATATCCTTCACCGGCGTTGACTACGGCTATGATAGCGGGATCGGTCATTTCTTTGGGCGCAGCCTGACGCTGGCTCAATTGGAGGAACTCGAGGTTCTGCTGGTCTACGCCATGAACGGACAGCCTTTGCTGCCACAGCATGGCGCACCACTGCGCATCGTTGTTCCCGGATGGTATGGAATGGCCTCGGTGAAATGGCTCAGCAGTATCGAGGCGCTGACCGAACCCTTTCGTGGCTACCAGCAGGTCAACACCTATCGTTACAAGGACAACGATCAGGATGAAGGGCGCCCCATCACGGAAATCCGTGTCAAATCGCTGATGGTTCCACCCGGCGTCCCGGATTGGATCAGCCGCGCCCGTTTTGTGGAACCGGGCCCTGTCACAATTGGTGGCCGGGCGTGGTCGGGCGCGGGTCGTGCGATCACCAGGGTTGAATTTGGCGTGGATGGCATATGGCACGAGGCAGACCTGACCGGTCGCTCAAGTCGCTATGCCTGGACAGGATGGCGCGCCGATTGGCAGGCAGAACCCGGCACGCATGTCTTGCAATGTCGGGCAACGGATGAAACCGGTGCTGTTCAGCCGCTTGACCCACCTTGGGATTTGTCCGGCTTTGGCAATAATGCCGTTCAAACAGTCCGTGTCTTTGTGGGCGACTGAACATATTTCTGAGCGGTCAGATCCCAGCCCTGAACACGACCCGCCATTTGACAGCCCGTTCATGAGCGATATTGTCGCCGCCAACCCCTTGAAGCTCGCGTTTAGCTGGCACCCGAACGAATCCTCCAGCACCGAAGGTTTCATCGACAATGACGACCCCTTTCATGTCTTCCCTTCAGCAGATCGAACCCGGTTGGATCGACTACAACAACCACCTGAACATGGGCTATTACACGGTTATCTTTGATCGCGCCGCGGATGAGGCATTTGCAACACTCGGTTTCGGCCCCACCTATATCGCGGCGCAGAACCACACTACCTTCTCGGCCGAATTTCATGTCCGCTATCTGCGCGAACTGAAGCGGGGCGACCGGGTACGATCTTCCTTCCGGATTCTGGATCATGACGAAAAGCGGTTCCACTCATTTCAGGAACTCTTTCACGAAGACGGATGGTTGGCCGCAACCGGCGAAGGCATGACCCTGCATATCGACCTTTCCGGCCCCCGCGTAGCCCCGATGCCTGCCGCGATTTACAGCCGCATCGCGCAGATGAAAGCCCAGACCGCTGACCTGCCAACGCCCAATGGGGCGGGCGCAAAAATCGGTCTTAGGTAAAGGTGATTGCGCCGGGTTCATGTTGAAAAACGTACGGCCCGTACGCCCGCCTTCGGATCACCCCCGATTTCCGTACGTTTCGGACGTACATCCCGTACGGAGTGTACGGAAATCGACCCTCGATCAGTCGCCGCCCAAATCCTCCAGCGGGATGTGGCAGCGGATCGCATGTCCGCCCCCGGTTTCGCGCCAGGGTGGCGTTTCATTTTCGCAGGTAACCCCTTGTTTTCGTGTGCATCTTCGTTGAAAAGGGCAGCCCGTCGATGGTGGCGACAGCTCTACCACGTCCTCGGCCATCAACGTGGGCGCGACATCCGGATCCGGCTCCAGCACCGCGTTCAGCAGCACCGACGTATAGGGATGTGATTGATTTCCATAGACTTTTTCTGTGGGCCCGATCTCGCATAACCGCCCCTGATACAGCACCGCCACCCGGTCCGACAGCGCCCGGACAACTGCCAGATCATGGCTGACAAACACATAAGTTGTGTCTTTCATCTTCTTGAAATCATTCAAAAGTTCCAGCATCGCCGCTTGCACGGAAACATCCAGCGCCGAGGTAATCTCATCACACAGAACAATCTCCGGTTCCGCCGCAAACGCCCGCGCAATCGCCACCCGCTGTTTTTCACCCCCCGATAACTGCCCCGGTAGGCGATCCATGTAATGCGCGCCCAACCTGACCGTTTCCAATATCTCAACGCTACGCTCGGTCAGCGCCTGGCCACTCAGGCCGTCATATAACCGCAGGGGCTGGGCCAGGATTTCGGCCACCGTATGACGTGGGTTCAGACTGTCATCCGGGTTCTGGAAAATCATCTGAATGCGGCGCAATTGTTGCGGGCGGCGCTGCTCAACCATCGTCGGCAAGGCGTTGCCTTCTCCGACCGCAATCTGACCGCCTGCCGGGGGTAGCAACCCGGCCACGGCCTTGAGGATCGTGGACTTGCCAGAACCGGATTCACCAACCAGACCAAGGGTTTCCCCGCTGGCTACGGTTATTGAGATATCATCAACCGTAGGGATATCCTTGGCCGCGCCGCCAAAGAGCCGGTCCAGAAACCCGTGCGAGGCATAACTGATCGACACATCATCCAGCGACAGCGCAGGCTGCCCATCCGACCGGTGGTGCAGCGGGTCAGCGCCAGTACCGCCAGCGGCCAATGTGTGGGCATCGGCATGGCGGAAACATCGCGCCTGGCTGCCATTACCTGCGCCCATCAACGCTGGACGCTCGGCTTGGCATTGATCAACCACTAACGCACAGCGCGCAGCAAAGGCACAGCCTGCCCCACCCCCCCCGGGTGGCGGCGGGCGCCCGTCCAACGCCACTGGCAAATGCGTGTCACACAGCCGTGGAATCGACGCCAACAGCCCCCTGGCATAAGGATGCGCCGGATCTTTCAGCACCTCCGCCGTTGGCCCCTGCAACACGGCCTCACCGGCATACATCACCATGACCCGCTCACAGACCCGTGCAATGACGCCAAGATCGTGGCTGACATAGATCATCGCCATGTTCCGGTCGCGCGCAAGGTCCCGCAATAGTTCAAGAATATGCGCCTGCGTGGTCACATCCAGACCTGTGGTCGGCTCGTCCAAAAGCAGCGCATCAGGCTCTCCGGCAAGGGCCATTGCGATCGCAACCCGCTGCTGCTGACCGCCGGACAATTCATGCGGATAGCGGATAAAGATCGCTTCTGGGTCAGGCAGGCGCACCTGACCTAAAAGGTCAATGATTCTAGCGTGATAGGCGTCTTTTCCAAGGGTGCAATGCAGCTCAAGCGCCTCGGCCATTTGTGCGCCAATCCGCATTGTCGGCGTAAGCGACTGGCCCGAATTCTGTGGGATCAACCCCAACTGCCCCCCACGGATCGCCTCAAGCTCGCTGCGTTTGCGGGCAAACATATCCTCGCCATTGAAACAGACGCTACCGCCAATCACACGCAGCCCTTGCTTGAGAAACCCCATCGACGCCAGCGCCAGCGTGCTTTTGCCAGATCCACTTTCGCCAACAATTCCAATGCTTTCACCGCGACGGACGGTCAAATCGACGTTGCGCAGAACAGGAAGGGTTTTCCCGGTGCGCCCGGTAAAACCAATCGAGAGATCGCGAATGTCAATAATCGGCCGCGCCATTCAGACCACGGCCTTTCTGGCACGGTCGATACCCATCGCCTTGGCCAGCGCATCAGCCGTCAGGTTGATCCCGATAATCAAGGATGAAAGCGCAATGACTGGCGCCAGGACGCCCCAGGGTGCCAGGGGCATATAGGCCCGCGCGTCGGCAATCATCACTCCCCAATCCGGTGTGGGTGGCGCCACGCCAAAACCCAGAAAAGACAAGGATGAGAAGGCCAGCAACATCCATGACCACCGCATCGCCCCTTCTACCAGCATCGCATCACGCACGTTGGGCAGAAGCTCGCGCCAGACGATGCTCAGCCTGCTATGACCACGCGCCCGCGCAGCAAGCACGAAATCGCGGGCCACCACATCATGTGTTGCCGCCCGGATCACGCGAATGACAGGTATCCCGTAGAAAAATGCCAGCGTGGGCACCATCACCTCGTTGCCGGTGCCGAATATTGTGACCAAGACCAGCAAGGGCAACACGCCGGGTATGGATAAAAACGCGTCAACGACCCGCATCACCACCTCGTCTACCCGCCCACCGACAAGACCAAGCAGGATGCCCGTCATACCGCCCCAGAGCAGCGCGATAGGTGTCGCGATGCCGGTCACAAGCAGCGCGATCCGCCCACCCTGCAAGACCCGACTGAGGATGTCGCGCCCAAGATGATCGCTGCCCAACCAATGTTCCGCTGAGGGGGCTTCGAGGATCAACGAGGAATCCATCGACTTGAAATCGTAAGTGACCAACCACGGGCTGATCAGTGCCAGAATGATATGACCCAGAACCAGCGTCAGACCAATAGCCCCTGACGGGCGCGAGATGACGTCGCGCAGCACAACGCTGAAACGGCCAAGCCTGCGAGGGCCTTTGCTCTGCAAGGCGGTATCCGTCATTTGCGCCTCTGGCTCAACGTGCGCAGGCGCGGGTTGAGCAAGATGGTCAGCATATCCGCAATCAGATTGACCCCAACATAGGTGGCCGCCACGATCATCGCCAAGGCCTGCACCACCGGCAAGTCACGATCCGAGATCGCGTCGATCATCGTCCGGCCCAGACCGGGGTAATTGAACACCACTTCAACCACCACAACGCCGCCCAACAACCACGCAACGGTCAAGGCAACGACATTGATTGCGGGTAGCAGGGCGTTGGGTAGCGCATGTCGGAAAACGATCCGCCAGTAGGGCACACCTTTGAGCATCGCCATTTGCACGTAGTCGCTGGCCATCACTTCGATCACAGACGAGCGGACCATGCGCATGATATGAGCAATCATCACCATGGTCAGTACGACCGAGGCCAGAATGAATTCAGGGAAGAAATCAAGCGCCGGGGCATCGGCCGGGGTCAGCACGATGGCCGGCACCCAATCCAGCCAAATCGCAAAGATCAGGATCAACACGGTGGCTGATACGAATTCGGGAATTGTCATGGCAAAAATCGCACCGGTCGAGAATAGGATATCGACCCATTTGTCACGCCAAAGCCCTGTAATGACACCGAGAAAAATCGCCAGAGGGACACCAACCGCCAATGCGCCCGCCGCAAGCAGGAAGGAATTCTTGACCCGGTCGCCCACCAGTGAAGCGATACTTTTCTGGCCATCGGGCGATACACCAAAATCACCCCTGACCGCACCCGAAGCCCAATCGAGATAGCGCGTGACCGCAGGCTTATTGAGGCCCAGATCATTGCGGCAATTTTCAAGCAGCTTGCCTTGCGCATCGCGTTCAAGGAATGCTGTGCAGGCATCGCCGGGCAACGCTTCGACCCCGGCAAAGATGATAACCGACACGATCCATACGGTTGCGAACCCCAGGAAAAGTCGGCGCACAAGCATTCTCAACATGTATCAAGCACCGTATTGGCAGTAGAAGATCTCAGACAGCCCCCAGACTGCCCATTCGCGTTATCGCAACCCTAACCCGCTGATCTTCAGTGCGTCTAGGCATTTTGCATCACGTATCGTTCACAACCACTCGGCATAGCTTTTCATCCATTCGCATCGCAACGCGTCACCACGGCCCTCGAAGGTCTCTTCAAGGATGGTGTAGCGTGCCATCCGATCCGGTCGAAAGTTTCTGAAATCATCCCGCATTTCGCACCATGCACCAAGGATGATCGCCTCGGAATGATATACGATTGCAAAAGGTAAGATTGTCCGATTTGTCTCGGAACCGTTGCCATCACGATAGACGATCTCAAGCTTACGCTCTTGGCGAATGGCGGCTCGCAGGTCCGACAGGTCAATCCTGTCGGGCTCCTCCGGCCCCCAGGTCGACGAAAAAAGCGCGTCGCTCAACTGTGTCGCCTCGGACAGTTTACGACAGGCACGCCGACCTGCGGCCTTGAGCCCCTTGTCCCCGGTGCGGGCAATCATGGCCAGACCGACAGTGACGGCCTCGGCCTCTTCAATGTCAAAGTTGATCGGCGGCAGATCAAAACCGGGGCGCATGATATAGCCAATGCCCGCCGCCCCATCAATCGGCACGCGCATCGCCTGAAGCGAGGCGATATCGCGGTAAATTGTGCGTGGGGTCACTTCAAGTTCCTGCGCGATCTGGGCCGCAGTGCGGGGCTGGCAAGCGTTGCGCAGAAGCTGAATGATTTCGAACATGCGTGTTGATCGGGCCACCGACTATCCCTTCCTGAACTTGGGTGATCCTAACACAAGACTACTGACACATACATGTCAGTAGCGATTTGCTATCCCGACAACGGAAGCACCAACAGGAGAATTTCATGGCCGTTATTTCCACCCCCCAATCCTCGGTGCCGCTGTCACATATGTCCGGGGTCATTCTGGTTTGCATCTCGGCCTTTGTGTTCAGCACGGCTGGAATATTCACCAAAGCTGTCGACGCCAATGCCTGGTCGGTTATTTTCTGGCGCGGACTCGGCGCAGCCGTTTTGTCATTGGGCTATGTGATGATGCGCGGGGCTTTGAGGGATGAAGTGTCCCGGTTTGGCTGGACGGCGCTACTTGCCGCGATTGTTGTCGCATCGGGCACAGCGGCATTTATCCCTGCGTTCAAACTGACCACAGTGACCAACGTGGTTCTGATCTGGGCAACCGCACCCTTCGTCGCGGCTGCACTGGCCTGGCTCCTCATCGGAGAAAGGCCGGGATTGAAAATCATGCTGACCAGTCTGTTGGCGCTTGTCGGTGTCGGGCTGACACTACGTGGCTCTGTCGGATCCAGCCACCTAGCAGGCGACCTGCTGGCCATGTGGATGACCCTTATGATGGCCGTTTTCTACGTAATCTACCGCATCTGGCTCGATACCCCAACCGTGCTGCCGAATGTGCTTGCCTCAGTCATTCTGCTGGTGCCCGGCTGGTTCTTGGGAGCACCCTTGGCAACCAGCCAGCCAGAAATCGCTATCCTGCTGATCTTTGGTCTGGTCTTTGCCGTCGCCTCAATCACGCTGACCGAAGGCGCCCGCCGCATCCCCGCGGCGCAGACTGCCCTGTTGGGTGCTTTGGAGACACCACTGGCGCCGATCTGGGCCTGGCTGCTGCTGAGTGAACTGCCAACAGCCTGGGCAATCGCCGGTGGGATTCTGGTCTTGTTGGCCGTCATCTTGTCCCAACTTGATCGCAAAAAACTCACACAGAAATCCACGACGTAAGGAAAATCCATGGGTATCAAGACCGATAAACTAAACCGTAGCTTCCGCCATTTCATCGAAAAACAACCGTTATTTTTTGTGGCAACGGCCGCCCCGAAGGGACGTGTAAACATGTCACCTAAAGGGTTGGATTCGTTACGTATCTTGTCGGACACAAGGATCGTTTGGCTCAGTGTCAGTGGCAGCGGCAACGAAACCGCCGCGCATGTGCTTCAGAACGCTCGGATGACGCTGATGTTTTGCGCTTTCGAGGGTGACGCGCTGACGCTCAGGGTCTATGGCAATGCCCGCGTGATCCACCCTCGCGATGACGATTGGTCGCAATTGTATGGACAGTTTCCTGATTATGCCGGCGCGCGAAATATCTTCGATTTCAGCATAGATCTGGTCACGACGTCCTGCGGCACTGGGGTGCCGGAAATGGCCGTCAAACGTGGGCGGGCCGAGACAGAACTGGTGCCTTGGTATGCCAAGATGACCAAACCAGAACTAGAGGCGTTTTGGGCTAAAAAGAACACACTCAGCCTGGATGGTGATCCGACCGGCATCTAGAAAGCTTGCGCTGAACCGACGTGCAGCTAGGATGCGATGCTTGCCAACAGCATAAAAATTTGGACGGTTTCATGGTCGGTTACGAATACAAAATCATCCCCGCCCCCGCGAAGGGCCTGAAAGCGCCCGGCGTCAAAGGCCCTGAAGCGCGCTTTGCCAACGCGTTGGAACTCCGCATCAACGAACTGGCCAGCGAGGGATGGGAATACCAGCGCGCCGATATCCTTCCCAGCGAAGAACGGCAGGGGATTACATCGACACATACGGTCTATCGGTCAGTGCTGGTTTTTCGCCGGGCGCTTGCCGCGGACGTCCAGGACGAGGCGCCTTTGCCGGAAAATACGGCGGGTGGGGAAGCAGAGCACACCGAACCGGACGAGCAAGATCATAACAGTGATGCAGGCGACGGCGCCGAAGACGAAACCACGCCTGATGAAGCCGAGGAGGAAAAGAAGTCCGAATAACCCAAATTTACTTGGGGTCGGTAAGAATAGTAATTTCCTAAATAATCACAAATGACTAACACCTTTCGGCTCCACTCGAAGCCGTGCGATTTCTCGCTGAAACCATTAAATTTTTATCTCCTGCCCCCTTCTCATTGCCGCGTTTTGGCTTAAACTCTCTTCTCCGAGTCGCAAAGGTGTTCCAATGTCCAAGTCTGATCCCTTCGGTTTTGATATGTCCGTTTCGTCCGCGAAAAAAAAGAACCCGCGCGGGCGCCGGGGCATGTCGGGCGCGTCTGAGACATCTGTCAGGGTTTGCGAGCATGATGGATGCACCGAGGCTGGGAAATATCGGGCGCCGAAAGCACCGGACGTTCTGGACGAATTTCACTGGTTTTGCAAAGACCATGTGCGCGAATACAATCTGAAATGGAACTTCTTCCACGGCACCACCGAGGCCGAGATGAACGCTCAAATGTCAAAGGACAAGGTCTGGGAGAGAGAGACCAAGTCTTTTTCCGATCCCGAAGCAAAGGCATGGGCGAGATTGGGGATCGAGGATCCGCATCAGGTGCTGGGGGGGAATGCCACGCAAAATCCGGGACGGGGTACGACCGGCACCCGCAAGCTGCCCCCGACAGAACGTCAGGCCATTGATATTCTGGAGGCCAAGGATCATTGGACCAAGGCGGAAATTCGTAAATCTTACAAGGCGTTGATCAAGATACTTCATCCTGACATCAATGGCGGAGACCGCAGTCAGGAAGAACAGTTGCAGCAGGTCGTCTGGGCTTGGGATCAGATCAAGGCCAGCCGCAATTTCAAGTAAACCGGGTGGGCTGGGCCACACGCTCCATTGTGTAAACTCCGTACGTTTTGTACGTGCGAAACGTACGTAACACGTAGCGTGGCGCGACGATGGGTAACTTGATCGAGCGTGCCGAAAAATCCGGTCAGGATTTCGTCATCTTGCGCAGAACCAGAAAGGTCATCATCCCCAGCGGCGGGATCTGTCGTTGCTCTTCGACAGACAGCACCTTTTCGCCCAGGATGGTCTCAATCTCGAAATCCGAATGCCAGCCGATCGTGTTGGCAAAGGGCGCAGATATCCGTTCAAGTGCGGCGAGAACACCCTTGGTGCGGACAAAATGGTTGGTGACCACAACCTTGCCACCGGGTTTGCAGACGCGGGCGATCTCGGACATTACGCGCTCGGGCTCGGGCACGACCGAGAGGACATGCATCGCCGCGATGGTATCGAAACTGGCATCGGGAAAATCAAGATCGCGGGCATCCATCTGGCGCAGGTCGACCACATGGGACAAGCCCTGTTTTCGCACTTTCTTTTGCGCCTTCTCCAGCATCTGATCGCTGAAATCTATCCCGGTCACCCGCAGATCGGATTTGTAGCGTTCCAGTGACAACCCGGTGCCGACACCGACCTCAAGCACGCTTCCGGAACCGCTGTTGATGTAATCGACGGCCTGACGGCGCCCAAAACTGGTAAGCACGCCGAAGGTTTTGTCATAGACAGGGGCCCAGCGGGCATAGGACGTCTGAACAGCTTTGATGTCCATTTACTTTCCTTTGCTGAAAATAGACTTCTTGTTCTTGATCAGCGCCCAGATAACCACCACCACATAGCCAAGGCAGATGGCGACCAGCGTGGTCCAGGCATAGGTCAGGACGGCGGCGCCGACAAAGGCGAAACCAACCAGAAAATACTTGACGTTTTCGCGGGAAATCCTGGTGGTCTTGAAAGACCAGGTCGGGATATGGCTGATCATCAGGAACCCGACAGACACCATGTGCAGGCAGATGATCACATCCGGCAAGAGCCGCGAATTGGTAAAAGCAAAAGACACATACATCGGAAACATGACCAGGAGCGCCCCAGCCGGTGACGGGACACCCACGAAATAGGACCGATCCGGGCTTTCATCCGAGGATTTTCCGCTGACATTGAAGCGCGCCAGCCGGATCACGCAGCAGACGGCAAAAAGCAGCACCGCGATCCACGCCCCGCGCATATCCTGCAAGGCCCAAAAATAGAGCACCAGTGGCGGTGCCACACCGAAATTCAGGAAATCGGCCAGTGAATCCAGCTCGGCCCCCATCTTGCTGTCAGCACCAAGACGCCGGGCCAGCCTGCCATCGAGACCATCCAGAATGGCGGCCGCCAGAATAAGCTGTGCCGCAAGCGTATAGTGCCCCTGCACGCCAAAGCGGATCGCCGAGAGGCCCGCACAGATCGCCGCGATGGTCAGCATGTTTGGCAACAGCTGGATCAGCGCGAGTTCAGAATGCGGTCTGTCGGGTCGCTTGTTCATGGGATTGTTGGCCTATACCTCTTTCTTGTTCGTCAGAACGGCGATCACGGTTTCGCCCGCCACCATCGTCTGACCCACACTGACAAGCGGATCGACGCCTTTGGGCAGGTAAACATCAAGCCGTGAGCCAAACCGGATCAGGCCAAAGCGTTCGCCCGCATTGAGAACCGCCTGCGGCTGCACGAAACATACGATCCGTCGGGCCACCAGCCCCGCGATCTGCACAACGGCGACATCGCGCCCATCTGGCATCTCGATGCAAAGGCTGTTGCGTTCGTTATCGGCGCTGGCCTTGTCCAGTGAGGCATTGAAAAACTTGCCTGGACGGTAAGCCACCGCCTTGACCGTACCGGCGACCGGCGCACGGTTTACGTGGCAGTTGAAGACATTCATGAAGACGCTGACGCGGGTCAGCGCCTCATCCGGCATGCCCAGTTCTGCGGGCGGAACCGCCTCTTCGATCAGTGAGATGATGCCATCCGCAGGGCTGACGATCAGACCGGGCCGATTTGGTGTCACCCGTTCGGGGTCGCGAAAGAAGTAGTAACACCAGACGGTCAGCCCAACGCCGATCCAGCCCAGGAAATCCGAAATCAGGAACAGGCCCAGCGTGATCGCGGCGAAAATCGCAACAAACCTGATGCCTTCGCGGTGCATCGGTTTGACGAATGTGCTGAGCATATCCATTGCATTCTTTCCCTTGCGGCAGCGACGGGCACACTCATAGGTCTATTGGCGTTGAGTGCAAGGGCATTCACGCGAGAGCCCGGCGTTTGCCCGCCAGTGGCGGACGCCCACGCCCTGCCCCGCCCGGCCAGCGGCGGTGCCGACACTCAAAAGAAAGCAGCCTTCGCGTCGGAAAACGGAAGGCCGCAATAATTATTCAGGGTGGGGACAACCCGCGCCTGGTTCAGGCTTCTTTGAACACCAGCGACACGCCGTTCAGGCAATGGCGTTTGCCGGTGGGGGCCGGGCCATCATCAAAGATATGCCCCAAATGGCTGCCACAGCGGCGGCAATGCACCTCGGTGCGCACCGAAAAGAGCTTGCGGTCTTCCTTGGTGCCAACCGCATTGGGCAGCGATTGGTAAAAGCTGGGCCAGCCGGTGCCGCTGTCGAATTTATGCTTGGACGAATAGATCGGCAGGTCGCAGCCACGGCAGTGATAGGTGCCGTCCGAATAGATCTTGTCCAGCGGTGAACTGCCGGCGCGTTCGGTACCTTCCTCGCGCATGACCTTGTATTGCAGATCATTCAGCATGGCGCGCCATTCGGCCTCGCTGCGGGTCACTTCAAAAGTGCCGGCGGCATCCGCGCGCAGGCCCAGGGTGATGGCGGTCCCGGTTGTCAGGACCGACAGGATGAAATGTCGACGGTGCATATCGAAGCTCCTCTTAAGTTGATTGGAATGTGAGGGTTGCGGGGCTATTGCGCAACAAACTCTGCCGCAAATTCGCGTGATAAACGTTACAAATTCGCGGGTGATCCGGGGGATTAAGTCGCATTTTCGTGTGGGTCCTTTGGGTTTCCGGGTCGTTACCTGGCGTCAGAAAAAGATACGGAGCGCCGATGGGAATAGTTTCAACCATTTTCGATCGACCATTCCCACGCCAAAGGATTGTGTCCCCTGGCGCAGTACAACAATCGTCCTAATTCCAAAACTGGTCGCCCGTTTGGCCGAAAACTGGACCTAACCGGGGATGCGGCGGGGCCTTATCAAATAGACGCAGAGTGTTCCCCGTTCCCCTTGCTCTTGGTTGCGAATTCAGGCACGAGGGGCGCGACAGAAAAGACCCGATTGAAGGAGCCCTGCGATGGCTGACGGTACGATTGACATGAATGCAAAACCCACCGAAGAAATTTCGGTGCGCGAGGTTTTCGGCATTGATACGGACATGATCGTCAAGGGCTTTGCCGAGAAGACCGACCGGGTGCCGGATTTCGACAGCACCTACAAGTTCGATCCCGACACCACGCTGTCGATCCTGGCCGGGTTTTCCCATAATCGGCGGGTGATGATCCAGGGCTATCACGGCACCGGCAAATCGACCCATATCGAGCAGGTTGCCGCACGGCTGAACTGGCCGGCGGTGCGCGTGAACCTTGACAGTCACATCAGCCGGATCGACCTGATCGGCAAGGACGCGATCAAGCTGCGCGACGGCAAACAGGTGACCGAATTCCACGAGGGCATCCTGCCCTGGGCGCTGCGCAATCCCGTCGCCATCGTGTTCGACGAATATGATGCGGGCCGGGCGGACGTGATGTTCGTCATCCAGCGCGTGCTGGAGCATGATGGCAAGCTGACGCTGCTGGACCAGAATGAGATCATCACGCCGAACCCGAATTTCCGGCTTTTCGCGACCTCGAACACCGTGGGTCTGGGCGACACGACCGGACTTTATCACGGGGTGCAGCAGATCAACCAGGCGCAGATGGACCGCTGGTCGATGGTGGCCACGCTGAATTATCTCAGCCACGACGCGGAAACCGCCATCGTGATCGCCAAGAACCCGCTTTTCAACAACGAGAAGGGCCGCAAGACGATCTCCCAGATGGTGACCGTCGCTGATCTCACCCGCACCGCGTTCATGAATGGCGAGCTTTCGACCGTGATGAGCCCCCGGACCGTGATCAACTGGGCGCAGAACACCCATATCTTCCGCAACGTGGGCTATGCTTTCCGCCTCACCTTCCTCAACAAATGCGACGAATTGGAACGCCAGACCGTGGCCGAATTCTACCAGCGCTGCTTTGACGAGGAACTGCCGGAAAGCGCGGCGAGCATGAGCCTGGGATAACGGACACGCTCGCCCTATCTCGCGAGGTAAGGCATGCATATTGGACTGATCGGCGGTATCGGTGTGGCAGCGACGGTGGTGTATTACCAGCGGCTGGCGGCGACTGTGGCGGCAAAGGGTCAAAAGCTTGACCTGACCATCGTGCAGGCAGATGCGCCGACGTTGGTGAAGAACAACCGCGAGGATAATCGCGCGGGACAGGCCGAGATCTATGCCAGACTGATTGACCGGTTGAAGACCGCGGGGGCAGATTGCGCTGCGATCACCTCTCTTGGCGGACATTTCTGCTATTATGAGACAGTGGCACGCTCGTCTCTGCCTCTGGTCTCGGGCGTTACCCCTCTCGACAGCTATTTCGCCAGTCAGGGGCTCAAGCGTGTGGGCCTTCTGGGCACGCGGGTGGTGATGGCCACCAAGCTTTATGGTCAGCTCAGCCAGACCGACGCCGTGGCCATCGAAGATGAGCTGGACGAGCTGGGGCAGCGTTATATCGACATGGCATTGGCCGGTGCTGCCACCGATGCGGATCGCAGCTATTTCCTGGACGCCGGACAGCGCCTGACCGACGATCAAGGAGCTGACGCGGTTATACTGGCCGGCACCGATCTGAACCTTGCCTTTGACGGGCATACCCCCGACTATCGCGTGATCGACGCGCTTGAAGTGCATGTGGACCTGCTGGCGCGCCTTGCCTGCGACGAGATTGGTCTGGACGAGCTGGAGACCGCCCGATGAAGAAGCCCAACGACAACCCCGCCGATCCGTTCAAGAAGGCACTGGCCGAGGCGACCAAGGTCATGGCTGACGACAGTGAATTGTCGGTGACCTATTCGGTCGATCCCGCGGGCCTTAGCGGTGACGCGATGCGCCTGCCTCAGGTCAGCCGCCGGATGACGCGCGAGGAAGTTCTGTTGGCCCGTGGCACGGCGGATGCGCTGGCGCTGCGGCACAAGTATCATGATGACGCCGTGAATGCGCGGTACAACCCGCAAGGGCAGATGGCGCAGGAACTATATGACGCGATGGAAACCGCGCGCTGCGAGGCGGTGGGCGCACGCGTCATGCCCGGCACGGCAAGCAATATCGACAGCAAGATCGAAGCCGAAGCACTGCGTCTTGGCTATGATCAGGTCAATGAAGCCTCGCAGGTGCCGCTGCCGACCGCGGCGGGCTATCTGATCCGGCATCTGGCGACCGGGCGCGACCTGCCGCCTGCCGCGCAGAACGTGATGGAACTGTGGCAGGGGTTCATCGAGCAGGAGGCCGGCGGCACGCTGGAAAGCCTGCAAGACATCCTGTCCGATCAGACTCAGTTCGCCAAATTCGCCCGCCAGATCATCGAGGACCTGGGCTATGGCGACCAGCTTGGCGATGATCCGGATAATCTGGATGATGACGAAGAGGATGAGGCCGAGGACAACGGCGAAGAGCAGGAAGAACCCGATAGCACCGGCGAAGATGACGGCGACGAGGATCAGGCGGATGCCGACCCCGAGCAGTCTCAGGATGATCAGCAGGACCAGAGCCAGGCGCAGGTCAGCATGGATGACATGGCCGATCAGGAGATGGGCGACGAGACCGAGCTGCCCGAGGGCGAGGCCCCGCTGGAACCCCCTGCCCCGCAGCCGATTTCGGACGCGGACCCGGATTACACCGTCTATTCCACCGAGTTCGACGAGGAGATCAACGCCGAAGACCTGGCCGAACCGGTCGAGCTGGAACGTTTACGCGCCTATCTGGATCAACAGCTTGAACCGCTGAAAGGCGCCGTGAGCCGTTTGGCCAACAAGTTGCAGCGCCGGTTGCAGGCCAAGCAGAACCGGAGCTGGGAATTTGATCTGGAAGAAGGCACGCTGGACGCCGGACGTCTGGCGCGCGTAGTGGCAAATCCGACCACGCCGCTAAGCTTCAAGATTGAGAAGGATACCGAATTCCGCGACACGGTGGTCACATTGTTGCTGGATAATTCAGGTTCCATGCGCGGGCGGCCGATTTCCATTGCCGCGATCTGTGCCGATGTTCTGGCGCGCACGCTGGAACGCTGCAATGTCAAGGTCGAGATTCTGGGCTTTACCACCCGCGCCTGGAAAGGTGGGCAAAGCCGCGAGAACTGGCTTGGCAACGGGCGGCCTCAACTGCCCGGTCGCTTGAATGATCTGCGCCACATCATCTACAAATCCGCCGATGCACCGATGCGCCGGACCCGTCAGAACCTTGGTCTGATGATGAAAGAAGGCCTGCTGAAGGAAAATATCGACGGTGAGGCGCTGGAATGGGCGCACCGGCGAATGGTAATGCGGCGCGAGTCGCGCAAGATCCTGATGGTGATTTCCGATGGTGCGCCGGTGGATGATAGCACCTTGTCGGTGAACCCTGCCAACTATCTGGAGAAGCACCTGCGCGATGTGATCGCGATGGTCGAGAAACGCCGCCAGGTCGAACTGCTGGCCATCGGCATCGGCCATGACGTGACGCGGTACTATAACCGCGCGGTCACGATCACCGATGTGGATCAGCTTGCCGGAGCCATGACCGAACAGCTTGCCGCGCTCTTTGACAGCGATCCGCGTGCGCGTGCCCGGGTGATGGGGATAAAACGGGCAAGTTAGACAGTCCGTTCGCAGCGGCGGCCTGCTCGCTGATCTCCGAAACCCGATCAACTCCCTCCTGCGCTCTGGTCATTCTGCGGCATCTGAGACAGAAATGGGCGACAGCTACAAAACGGGATGCCGCGCCATGTTTCAATCCTTTGACGATACCGCAAACCCAGAGGCGGGTCCGGCCCGGTTAGCCGAACTGCGCGAGGTAATGCAGGCCGAGGGGCTTTCGGGGTTTCTGGTGCCACGCGCGGATGCCCATCAGGGGGAATACGTGGCCGAACGCGATGCCCGCCTGGCCTGGCTGACGGGATTCACCGGGTCTGCCGGGTTCTGCGTGGTGCTGCCGGATATCGCCGGGGTCTTTGTTGACGGGCGCTACCGGGTTCAGGTCAAGGTCCAGGTCGATACCGCGCATTTCACACCGGTGGACTGGCCCGAGGTGAAACCAGCCGCCTGGCTGAAAGAGCATCTGCCCGGTGGCCGCACAATCGGGTTTGACCCCTGGCTTTATACCGCTGAGCAGATCGAAACGCTGGAAAAAGGTCTGGGCGAAAGCGGGATTACCCTGCGGCCCTGTGACAACCTGATCGATCGTATCTGGCCCGAACAACCTGCTGCGCCAAAGGGGCTGATCAGCCCCTACCCGGTAGAATTCGCTGGCCGCGACCATGCTGAGAAACGCGCGGAAATGGCGGCTGACCTGCAACGGGCAGGACATAAGGCGGCGGTGATCACCCTGCCCGATTCAATTGCCTGGGCGCTGAACATCCGGGGGCGTGACATCCCGCGCAACCCTGTGGCGCATGCCTTTGCGATCCTGCATGACACGGGCCTTCTGACCCTCTTTGTCGATGCGGCCAAGCTGGATGACACCGTTCGCACGCATCTGGGTGCGGATGTTGCGATAGAACCGGTCGAAGGGTTCAGCGCCGCTTTGCGCGATCTCAGCGGCCCGGTGCGGCTGGATAAGGGGTGGGTGCCGGTCTGGGTGGTGCAACAGCTTGACGACGCAGGGGTGGTACATGACTGGGGCGATGAACCCCCGATCCTGCCCAAGGCCTGCAAACATCAGGCCGAAATCGCCGCCACCCGAGAGGCGCATCTGCGCGACGGGGCGGCATTGTGCGAATTCCTGACATGGTTCGATGCCCAGGCCCCCGACACGATCACCGAAATCGACGTGGTCACCCGATTGGAGGCATGCCGCGCCGCCACCGGTAAGCTTTTGGACATCAGCTTTGACACCATCGCCGGCAGTGGCCCGCATGGTGCGCTGGCGCATTACCGGGTGACGCATAAAACCAACCGAACGCTGGAAAATGGCGATCTGCTGGTGCTGGATGGCGGCGGGCAATACCTGGACGGCACCACCGACATCACCCGTACCCTGCCCGTAGGCGATGTCGGGCAGGACGAAAGCGCCGCCTTTACCCGCGTATTACAGGGGATGATCGCGATCAGCCGGCTGCGCTGGCCCGAAGGGTTGGCCGGGCGCGATCTGGATGCGATTGCGCGCTATCCGCTGTGGCTGGCCGATCAGGACTATGCCCACGGGACCGGCCACGGTGTCGGCGTGGCACTTTGTGTGCACGAAGGCCCGCAACGGCTGTCGCGGATCAGCCATGTACCGTTCAAACCCGGGATGATCGTGTCGAACGAGCCCGGCTATTACCGCGAAGGGGCGTTTGGCATCCGCATCGAAAACCTGGTTGTAGTCACCCCCGCAGAAACAGTTTCAGGGGGTGATCAGACCGGAAAACTATGTTTCGAAACGCTCAACTGGGTGCCGATTGACCGGCGGTTGATCGACGTTGAGATGCTGAGTGACCCGGAGCGCAAATGGCTGAACGACTACCACGCCACGTGTCGCGAAAAGATCGGACCCCGCCTTTCAGAGGCTGCGGCGAATTGGCTGGATCAGGCCACTGCCCCCCTGTAGAATTTTGGTGTACAACTGCATCCAAAGAGACGCAGAATGAGATCGAACGGGAGAGAATGATGACGGATATCCGGATACGCAAGGCCGATGGGGTATGGACAGTGCGCGCGGGTGGCGCGGTGCTGGCCGAAAGCAAGAACGCGCTTGAGCTGAGCCAGGGCGACTATCCGGCCGTGATCTATTTCCCGAGGGACGACATTGCGATGGCGTTTCTGGATGAAACCGATCACAGCAGCCATTGCCCGCATAAGGGGGATGCCAGCTATTTTTCGATCATAACCAAAAGCCAAACGCTCAAAAATGCCGCGTGGTCCTATGAGAATCCGAAAAGTGATGTGGCCCGTATCAAGGACCATCTGGCATTCTATCCGAGCGACACGGTAGCTGTGGAACAAATCTAAGCAGACGGCCAGTTCTGCGCGACAAAGCAAAGCCCTCGCTTTTGATATGTGCAGGCAGATCAGTGCCAATGAGCCTCTGCTGATTTCCAAACATCTATACGACTTGATTGGGCTGATGGGGATCGGAACAGTCCCAGTTACATTTGAGCTGGCTATCGCTAAAAAATCGCAACCTTTGCGGTCTCGTCCTTTGGTTTTGAAATTTGCTGAAAAAGATAGCCGTCGAATGGTTGGATGGTGCTGAATGGGGGAACCACCACGGTGTCTCTCCCCAAAAAATTGGCGCTAATAACAAACCTCAATGTTGGATTTGAGTAGAGCCCAGCGGTACGGTTTGCGCTTTATATTTCTTGGCTTGAACGAATGGGGCATATGGCTGGGGGCAATCCAATGGTCCAATTTTTAGCCTAGCGGCACTTTGGCTTTCCTCCAGGGGCGCTGTGTTTGGAATTACCGCAAGAGGTTTCAAGCAAACTTCTATCAACTATGTTCTTCCTCCGACACCGCGGCCAGGGCACGGTTGTAGGCTTTGAGCGCATCGACGTGGAACAGAGCGCCCCAGAGCTCGGGGGGTTGATCCTCGCCCCCTAACGTGACCACCGGGATAAAGCGCATGCCCGAGCGGTCAAAGATTGGCATGGCGGATTCAAGCGTGGCGTTGCCGTCGATATAGACACCATCTTCGATAAGCTCCCAGCATTCTTCCTCTGACGCAGCGCGAGGATGATCTGGTGCGCGCATCAGCTTGGCCACACGGAACATCGCCAACAGATAAGCCTGAGGTCCGGCGGCCAGTCGGATATTGCGCCGGTTGAGCTGCGTCAGGAAGAACGAGCGCCGCACAAGACGGGAGGCAAGTGCAGTGGACATCGACACCGCCACCATGACCGCCAGACCGGTCTGCCAGTCGCCTGTCAGTTCGAATACGATCAGCGTGGTGGAAATCGGTGCGCCAAGAACCGCGGCGGCAACGGCCCCCATCCCCGCCAAGGCATAAAGCGTATGCGCGCCGGAAACGTCCGGAAAGACTGCCGTGGCGATAAGGCCGAAAGCAAGACCTGTCAGAGCGCCCAGCATCAGCGAGGGAGAGAAGATACCGCCGCCCATGCGCCCCCCGAAAGTGATCGCCACGGCGACAACCTTGAGCACGGCAAAGACTACCGCTTCGTGCAACAGCAACTCGCCGGACAGGGCCGCTGTCGTGGTCTCGTAGCCAACGCCGATGATATGCGGAAACCAGATTGCCAGCCCGCCCAACAAAGCGCCCGCAACGGCCGGACGCAGCCAGCGGGGCAGCTTGATACGGCGCTGAACATGGTTGGCAAAATCCTCGGCGAAGAACACGGCATGCATCAGCGCGGTTGCCACCAATCCGCAGATCAGTCCGAGGATCAGGAAGGCGGGAAGCTCGACATAAAATTCCAGCATGCCGGTCTGCAGCAGGTTGAATTCGGTGATGTCGCCAAATTCCAGCCGGTTGATCACCGTTCCAGCCACAGATGCAATCACGATGGGCGCAAAGGCATGCACGGCGAAATGTCTCAGCACTACTTCGAGCGCAAAAAGCGCCCCGGCAATCGGTGCATTGAACGATGCCGATACCGCCGCCGCCACGGCACAGCCCAACAGGTCCCGACCTGTAATCCCATCGGCATTGATCCGGTTGCTGACCCAACTTGAAATCACACCGGCCATATGGACGACGGGCCCCTCACGACCGGTTGAACCGCCAGTACCCAGGGTGATGAGGGACGCAAAGACCGACGCAATGCCAGCTCGTTTTTCGACGCGCCCGTCATTTAGCGCCGCGCCTTCGATCACATCCGCCACCGAGCGGGCCCGCGCGTCCGGTGTGAAATGATGCAGGATCAACCCTACGGCCAGCCCGCCCAGGATCGGCACGATCAGCACCCAGTACCACGGCAGAGACGCCGCATGGGAATGGATGCGGGCCATATCCTCGGTCCCGTAGGCCAGGTATTGCAGCGCATTGATCCCCTTGCGGAAAAAAAGCGCCGCGAAACCGGCGGCGATTCCGATGATCAGGGCAATGATCCAGAACTGGAACTGGCTGGGTCCGCGGGTGCGCAGGACATGCCAGCCTCTTTGCAGAGACATGACAGCGGCGCGGCGTTTTTCCGCCCAGATCGAGGTTTCCGGTTCTGACATCCGCCGTTTCTTTCCTGCCCTGCTGTCGTGCTTCCCCCGGCGTGGCAACTCGCCTAGAGTGTCGCGGCAATAACAGAAAGAGTACGACCAATGGCACTTCAGACGGTGATCACCGAGCTATCCACGTTTCTAGGCCAACGGGTGACACGGTCCAAGTCCGATCTGGAATTACATGGGCGGAGTGAAACCCATTTCCCACTTATGCCGCCCGACGCGGTGGCCTATCCGGAAAGCACCGAGGAAGTTGCCCGGATCGTGCGCTGTTGCGCCCAGCACCGTGTGCCGGTGATCGGTTGGGGGGTTGGCACATCTCTTGAAGGGCAGGCACAGTCACCGCAGGGGGGTGTTTGTGTGGATTTCAGCCGGATGAACCGTATTCTTGAAGTGCACCAGGCCGATATGGATGTGACCTTGCAGCCCGGCGTGACGCGCGAGGCGCTGAACGAAGATCTGCGCGCCACAGGTTTATTTTTTCCCGTCGATCCGGGGGCCAATGCGACGCTTGGCGGGATGGCGGCCACCCGCGCCAGTGGCACCACGGCGGTCCGCTATGGCACGATGCGACAGAACGTACTGGCGTTGGAGGTCGTGACTGCCAGTGGCGAGACTATCCGCACCGGCAGTCGGGCACGAAAATCCTCATCCGGCTATGACCTTACCGGGCTCTTTGTTGGATCAGAAGGAACCTTGGGCCTGATCACCGAGCTTACGCTGCGTCTGCAGGGCCGCCCCGAAGCCGTCGCAAGCGCGGTCTGTGCGTTTCCGGGCGTGAAGAACGCGGTGGCGGCAGTGATCGACACGATCCAGGTGGGCCTGCCGATGGCGCGGATCGAGTTGGTGGATGTCGCCTCGGTCAAGGCGGTGAATGCCTATTCCGGCAGCGAACTGGCCGAGGCACCGCATCTGCTGCTTGAGTTCCACGGCTCCGAGGCCAGCGTTGCCGAACAATCCGAGACTTTCGGTGCGATCGCCGAGACCCACGGCGGAGCAGGGTTCGAATGGGCCACCAAGGCCGAGGATCGCACAGCGCTTTGGGCCATGCGTCACAATGCCTATCATGCGATCAAGGCCACGCGCCCGGATGCGAAGGTTCTGGTCACGGATATCTGCGTGCCGATTTCGACCCTTGCGCAGGTAATCGAGGAAACCCGCATGGATCTGGAAGAGGCCGGCATTCACGGGCCGATTGTCGGCCATGTGGGCGATGGCAATTTCCACACGTCGCTGATGTTCGATGAAGGCGACAAGGACCAGGTGAAGGCGGTCAAGGCGGCATCGCATCGGATGGTGGAACGCGCGCTGGCCTTTGGCGGCACGGTCACCGGCGAACATGGTGTGGGCTTGGGCAAGTTGAGCTATATGGACGAGGAGCACGGTGCCGGGTGGGCCATGATGGGCTCAATCAAGCAGGCCCTTGACCCGGACAACATCATGAACCCGGGCAAGCTTGTGCCACCGCGAAACTAGATCACGCGGCGGCGCTGTTAGATTGGCAAGTCGATCTGGTCTAAAAGGCTGAGACCGGAAAGATCAGCACTTTACGTATTTGCCGCCGATGCAGGCATCGTCGGAAATCACGAGGCCAATCGGAGGCTCGTAGGAGTCGGTCCTGTTCCGCGCCACGGTGCCATATGTGCCCCGGTCGACATTAGCGCCACGTCCGCCACGATCTCCACCGTTGCCGCCACCGCCACCATCGCCGCCGGAACCACCGCTGCCGCCGGAACCACCGCTGCCGCCGGAACCGCCACTACCGCCACTACCGCCAGAACCGCCACTACCGCCAGAGCCACCGCTGCCGCCAGAGCCACCGCTGCCGCCAGAGCCACCGCTGCCGCCAGAGCCACCGCTGCTACCTCCGGCACCACCGCTGCCGCCGGAACCACCGCTGCCGCCGGAACCACCGCTGCCGCCGGAACCACCGCCGCCAGAACCGCTGGCATGCGCATCTGTTACCCAGATAGCGAAAGTTGCAATTACAATGAAAGAAAGGATAGCGCGTGCAAAAATAGCCGCGTTTTTGCTTACGAAAAGCATAGCAATAACCCCCAAAAACTTAACTCGTTACTAAGCCCCAGCTATCACAAATTGAGACTAAATCAAGGCAAATTGGTGGTTAACACTTCACAAATTTGCCATATTCTGGGAAAAAGGTTAACGCTATCCGACATGGAATCGATAGCGGAAAATGTCATAATTTATTTTATTTTCAAAGGATTAGCCACCCATCAACGCCTGTGCGGCACTGCGGGCTTCGGGTGTGATTGTGTCACCCGACAGCATTCTTGCGATTTCATCCACACGCGCGCTTTCGCGCAACTCGGTGACGGTTGATAAAGTTTGGTCCTGCGACACCCGTTTTTCGACACGCCAGTGATGGGCCGCGAGAGCCGCAACCTGCGGTGAGTGGGTGACAACCAGAACCTGCCCTGCCCCGGCTAGCTGTGACAGACGCCGCCCCACCGCGTCGGCGGTCGCACCTCCGACACCACGGTCGATCTCGTCGAATATCAAGGTCAGGCCACTATTGGCTCCGGTCAGGCAAACTTTGAGCGCAAGCAAAAACCGGCTGAGCTCGCCGCCCGAGGCGATACGTGCCAATGGGCCGGAGGGCGCGCCCGGATTGGTCGCCACCGTGAAGCTGACATCATCACAGCCCGAGGGGCCGGGTTCGGCTTCGGCAATGGTGGTTTCAAAGATCGCACGGTCCATCTTGAGCGGCGCAAGTTCGGCCATCATGGCCTTGTCCAGACGTTTTGCAGCCTTGGTTCGCGCCGCGCTGAGGGCTTGCGCGCTGGCGTCATATACAGCCTCGGCATCAGTCAAAACCTGTCGCAGTACCCGCACATCCGCATCGCCCTGATCCAGCGCCCAGAGTTTGCCACGCAGATCGTCGGCAAGCGCGCCCAGTTCGGTTGGGACGATGTCATGTTTGCGCGCCAGGGCGCGAATGGCAAACAACCGCTCTTCGGTCTGTTCCAGTTCCAGCGGATCAAAAGACAGCGTTTCAAGACAGCGCGTCACGCCGGACGCGGCCTCGTCCAATTCAACGAGGGCACGGCCAAGGGCTGCAATAGGCTCATCCAGTTGACCATCCGCCTTGTCTGCGGCGTCCTCAAGCCAGCGCAGGGCATCCCCGGCGCGACCTTCGGCACCATCAGATCCAAGCGCCTGCGCCGCCTTGTTGATATCCTCACGGATGCGTTCGGCACCCTGCATCAGGCGACGTCGGGCATCCAACTCGTCCTCTTCACCGGGTTGCGGGTCAAGTGAGTCAAGCTCAGCCACCGCATGACGCAGAAACTCTTCTTCGGCGCGAACCTTTTCCAGCGCGGCCTGTGCAAGATCAAGCGCCTTGCGTTTTTCGGCAACCGCGCGCCATGCCGCACGCACCTTGTCACGGTGCCCTGACAATTTGCCAAATTCATCCAACAGGTCGCGGTGCCCCCGTGGATTCAGCAAACCGCGATCATCATGCTGACCATGCAGTTCCAACAGCGTTTCCGACAAGCGGCGCAGCACCTCGCCCGAGCAACGCCGGTCATTGACCCAGGCGGTCTTGCGCCCGTCGCTGGTATTGATGCGCCTCAGGATCAGCTCATCCTCTTCCGGCAAACCGGCATCGCGCAGAATGGCGCGCGCGGGATGATCGGCAGGCAGATCGAAAACGGCCTGTACTTCGCCCTGCGCCGCACCAGCGCGCACCAGTTCGGCACGGCCGCGCCAGCCCAAAACAAATCCCAGGGAATCAAGCAGGATGGATTTACCCGCGCCGGTTTCCCCGGTCAGCACGTTCAGACCGGGCTGAAACGATAGTTCCAGCCGGTCGATAATCAGCATGTCACGAATATCGAGACCTCTGAGCACCCTGCCCCCCTAGGCCCGGACTACAGCCACCTGCCCTGAATCATCTGGCGATAGACCTGGCGCAACCAACTGTCGCCAGCAGCCTCAAGTTCCAGTCCGCGGCCCTTCAACAGTTTGTAGCTGTCTTCGTACCATTTGGTTGAGCGGAAATTATGCCCCAGAATCGCGCCGGCGGTCTGTGCCTCGCGGGTGAGACCAAGCGACAGGTATGCTTCGACCAGGCGATGCAGCGCCTCGGCGGTGTGTGTGGTTGTCTGGAAATCCTCGACCACAACGCGAAAACGGTTGATTGCCGCGCCGAAGTGATCGCGGCGCAAATAGTAGCGACCGATTTCCATTTCCTTGGCTGCCAGATGATCAAAGGCCAGATCAAACTTGAGCACGGCCGAGCTGGCATATTCGCTGTCCGGATAACGCTCAATCACTTCGCGAAGGGATTGCAGTGCCTGGAAGGTCAGTCCCTGATCGCGGCCGACCTCGTCAATCTGGTCGTAGTAGGATAACGCCAGCAGATACTGGGCATAGGCGGCATCCTCATCGGTGGGATAGAAGTCGATAAACCGCTGCGCCGCGGACCGGCTGTTTTCGTAATCCTCATCCTGATGATAGGAAAAGGCCTGCATGATCACAGCACGCTTGGCCCATTCGGAATAGGGATAAAGGCGTTCAACCTCGGCGAAATGCTGAGCTGCCAGATCAGGGTCATTGCGCGCCAGATCGTATTCGGCGCGTTCGAAAATCTGTTTGGCCGTATAGTTTTCAAAATCGACGTCGCCGCGATCAATCTTGCCTCTGATGCCGCCACAACCTGCAACGGCGACTGCAATGAGCAACGCACCAACCCACTTTGCCCGGAACCTGCGGACTGTCATTTATGTAACTCACCTTTGTTGCGCCTTGCCGGGATTCACCCCGTTCTTGGCAACGGTCCTAGCACAGAAATTTCCGGGGCAAAACGCCTTTGGTGGAAATGACTGACAGAGTCAGGCAACCTCGGGAATTTCACCCCAGTGAACACCCGCGCCGGGCAGACGCGCGGCCATGTCCGGGTCGCATTCGACCACTTCATAGCTGTCCTTGTCGGCGAAAAGCGCGTGCAACAGGTCGTTTGTCAGGGCGTGCCCGGCGCGGAACCCCTGATAATGACCCAAGATCGGCATACCTGCCAGACCCAGATCACCCAGAGCGTCGAGCATCTTGTGACGCACGGCCTCGTCCCGGTGGCGCAGGCCGCCCGGGCTGAGCACGTTTTCGCCGTCGACGACCACGGCGTTTTCCAGCGTGCCGCCAAGGGCCAAACCGTTAGCACGCATATGATCGACATCGGCCTTGCGACAGAAGGTACGGCTGTTGGACAGCTCGCGCACGAAGCTGCCGTTTGACATGTTCAGCGTCTTCTTCTGCTCGCCAATCGCAGCATCCTCGAATTCGATGTTGAATTCGATCAGCAGGGTTTTATGCGGCGAAAGACGCGCACGGGCCTGACCTTTACGCACTTCAACCGGCTTTAAAACACGCAGGGCGCGCACAGGTTTATCCTGACGCTGGATACCCGTTCCCAGGATACCGCGGACAAAAATAGCCGAGCTGCCATCCAGGATCGGTACTTCGGGGCCATCCACTTCGACCACGGCATTGTGAATGCCACAGCCCACGAGCGCTGCCATGATATGTTCAACCGTCGACACCGCCACGCCATCACTGTTCACAAGACGGGTGCACAGCGGCGATTGACGCACATGGTGCCACAATGCAGGAATTTCGTTTGAGGAGCCCGCCACATCCACACGACGGAAAATCACACCGTGAGAGACCGGTGCAGGCAATACCGTCAGACGTGCAGGCGCACCGGAGTGCAAGCCAACGCCGTCAAAGGATAGTGGTGATTTGATCGTATTCTGCAAGTCTGTCCTCAAGTCCCCACGCGGAGAGTGGTCCGCTACTTTGAAACCCGGAAATAATGCTGCACCTGCAAATGGTAAACTCAAACTTTGCAACGGATTGAAACATCGCGTATCGCGTCTGCGGCGGTTATCCGCCGAGGTGGTTTTTATCTAGACTAAGTTACTGTTTTCAAAAGAAAAGGGCTGCCTCAAGGCAGCCCTTCATCTATTTTCAATTTGACCGGTTTTCAGTTGGCCTGACGCCGCAAGAAGGCTGGAATTTCGATCTGCTCGTCTTCTTCCTCATGCGATTCCACCGGGGCGCGTTGCGCTTGAGGGGCCTGCATCGAGGGCTGCTGGCGTGCCGGACGCGGGGCCGCAGTGCCCTCATTGTCGCCCGAATGGCCGGTCATACGGTTGATCAGCGTGTTGATCCCAAAGCGCGGGCGCTCGGCGTTGGCGCTTGGAGCGGAAGCGCTGCTACGCTCTTGCGGGCGCTGATAGCCACCACCATTGGGCACCTTGGCCACGGCTGCCTGTAGGCGTGCCATCGCATCAGGCGACGGTGTTCCGGCGGAAGGGGCACGGGGCGCCACGAAATCTTCCAGGGTGTCGTCTTCTTCGCTGGCACGGGGGTCGAATTCTTCAACGCGTGGCGTGTAGGCCGGCGGCGGCAGATCATCGACATCACGTTCGGCGCGCCGCTCGTGGGCGGTCTCGAAAATGTCTTCCATCTGATCTTCGGCGGCAGCGCGCTGTGCCTCCATGTCATTGAAAAGCGAGGGCTCTTCCTCGGCGCGGGCCACTGCTACGGCAGGGACTTCTTCTTCAGCCGGTTCATCGCGATGCTCCGCCTCGATTGAGGTTTTCAGAGGCTGGGCCAGTGACCGACGCGGGACCGGTACATCGCTGACCACGTCGCTGGCGTCGATCCCGGTGGCAACAACGCTGACGCGCATCGCACCTTCCATCGCGGTATCGAGCGTCGAGCCGACGATGATGTTGGCATCGCTGTCCACTTCCTCGCGGATGCGGTTGGCAGCTTCGTCCAGTTCGAACAAGGTCAGATCGTGACCACCGGTGATGTTGATCAACACACCCTTGGCGCCACGCAGGCTGATTTCGTCCAGAAGCGGATTGGCAATGGCCTTCTCGGCGGCCTGGATGGCGCGATCTTCGCCGGCATCTTCGCCAGTACCCATCATCGCCTTGCCCATCTCGTCCATCACCGCGCGGACATCGGCGAAATCGAGGTTGATAAGGCCCGGCCGAACCATCAGGTCAGTGACACCTTTGACGCCCTGATACAGTACGTCATCGGCCATCGAAAACGCCTCGGTAAAGGTGGTCTTCTCATTCGCCAAGCGGAATAGGTTCTGGTTCGGAATGATGATCAGCGTGTCGACCATTTTCTGAAGCGCATCAACACCTTCTTCGGCTTGCCTCATGCGTTTGGCGCCTTCGAACTGGAAGGGTTTGGTGACAACGCCGACGGTCAGAACACCCAATTCGCGGGCGGCCTGTGCGATGATCGGTGCGGCGCCGGTGCCGGTGCCCCCGCCCATTCCGCCGGTGATGAAGCACATATGCGCGCCAGCCAGGTGATCGACGATCTGTTCGATGCTTTCTTCGGCTGCCGCAGCACCCACGCTTGGGCGTGCGCCCGCGCCCAGACCTTCGGTGACTTTCACACCCAGTTGCACCCGGTTATCCGCATTGCTCTGGCTCAGGGCCTGCGCGTCGGTATTGGCAACAACGAAATCAACACCATCGAGCTGTTTCTCGATCATGTTGTTCACGGCGTTGCCGCCTGCGCCGCCCACACCAAATACGGTAATCCTGGGTTTTAACTCTTCATGTCCCGGCATTGTCAGGTTCAATGTCATTTTTCGTTCCGCCTGCTGTTAAGCCTGCCCGCGCAGGCCGATTTTCCGCTTAATGAGGGGTATCATTACCCGTGGTTACCGTTTCAGTCATCAAAAAACCACCCTTTAGACACAAAATATGGGTAGTTTATTGAGTTTAAACGCGTTATTTCGCCAATTTGACCAGATATCGCGGTTCGGTATTTGCCTCTACACAACTGCTCCTTGCAACCACGAATACACCTCGGGTGCATTCTTTCAATCATCAGATGTGAGGATGTCTGCTCATCCTTAGTGTCGGCCTCTGCGAGCCTTAGTAAAAACTGTATCACAACAAACGCTTAGCGTCACGCGATTCTTGAAAAACAGGCATAAACCCGCGTTTCCGAATCGGAAACAACGATTTTGGATGCAGCAGCCGCTTTTTGAACGCAAAAACCCGTTCTTGCGCGGGGATGTGTGAAGGGAAAACCGTCTACCAGTTGTCCTTGAACCACTTGACCGCGCGTTTGAGTGATCGCGCCGGATAGCGGTCTACGGGGATTTCGAAATCCCACCATTCGTCCTGTGGATTGGCTGCAAACAGACACATGCCAACGGCACTGGCAAAACCGGCCCCCGTCGCGGCCTGCGGCAGGCCATGCACCCGCAAGGGGCGGCCCAGCCGAACCTGCTGCCCGAGAATCTTGCTGGCCAGGCCATCAAGACCCGGGATCTGGCTGCCACCGCCGGTCAACACGATCTGCTGGCTGGGCAGGTGTTCGAACCCGGCCGCATCAAGCCGTGCGCGCACCTCTTCCAATATCTCTTCGACGCGGGGGCGCATGATACCGATCAACTCGGCCCGGCTGACAGTGCGGCGGTCATGTTCGTAATCGCCCGTGTCGCCACCGATCTCGATCATCTCGCGATCATCCATGCCGGTGGCGACAACGCCGCCATAAAAGGTCTTGATCCGCTCAGCCGTGGCGGTTGGCACCTGCAGGCCCATAGAGATGTCGCCGGTGACATGATCGCCCCCCATACGCACGCTATCGGCATAAATCATATGTTTTTTCATGAAGATGGACACGCCGGCCGAACCGCCGCCAAGGTCAATGCAGGCGGATCCAAGCTCTTGTTCGTCCTCGACCAACGAGGCGATCCCCGAAACATAGGCCGAATTGGCCAGACCTGCGAGTTCGAGATCACAACGTTTGACGCAATGGGCCAGGTTTTGCACAGCGATTTCATCTACGGTCAGCATATGCATGTCCGTCGACAACACCTGCCCCAGTTGACCACGGGGATCAATCAGACCCGAGCGATGATCGAGTGCGAAATTCACCGGTTGAGCGTGCAGCACCTCGCGGCCTTCGCCATAATCAGGCACATCGCAGGCCGACAGCACGCGGCTGACATCCTGTTCGTCGACGGTTTCACCCTCAAGTTCGATCGACCCGGCCAGACCGTAAGAGCGCGGCTGCGCACCGGAAAAGCAGGCAATCACGTGATCGACACGGATATTGGCCATCTTCTGCGCCGCTTGCAGAGCGGTCCGGATAGCGCGTTCAGTTTCCTGCATCGCCTCGATTTCACCAAAGCGAACACCGCGCGACCGTGTAGTGGCTGCGCCGATCACCCGGAACCCGGCCTGCCCCGCCATAGCGCCGATACCCTCGGTCCCTGCAAGGCGGTCCGTGCCGTCAAAGCGTAGTACCAGGCAGGCGATCTTAGATGTACCGACATCCAGCACCGCCACGACGCCGCGCTGCATCGCCGCCTTGCGCATGTTGCGCATTGCCCGCTGGGTCTCGTAAAGCTCAATCATTAATCATCGCCCCCTGCCGGACTGCCTGCTGAAATATTTCTGACGCGCCACCATTCCTCGACGGCGCGCTGGTTCATTCGGATCGTCGGCCGCGCGGCCAATCGCATGTCGACGGCAACCAGATCGCGTTCCAGCATGTCCTGCACGTCACCAAGCACGATCACCCTCTCGACCGCCCGCACCGGATTGCGTTCGGGCAGAAGAATGCGTTGATCGCGGTCCAGCACCAGATCCCAACGGCGTTCCCCCATGCGCACCAATCCACGCACGCGCCCTTCAAGCGGCGCTGCGGCGGCAAGAATGTTCAGTGCTTCCGGGACGGCGACATTGGCGCCCTTACCTGCCACGACCGGCAGGTCGGGACGGGTCGACCGACTGCCCAATTCGGCAATCCGCACGCCTTCCAAATCAACGATCGCCAGCCCATCGCGGCTACGCCAGAGGGCGGCGGGTTCGCGCTCTGTCACCTTGGCCACCAACATGCCGCCCTGTCGGATACGGACGCTGACATCGGCCACGGCGGGAAGGTCTTTGATCAGCCTGCGGACATCATCAAGTGCCAGATCAAAAGAACTGATCGGAAATTCGATGGGAAAGATTTCCCGGATTTCAGCCTCTACCCCGGAACTCGCCCCTTCGACAGCCAGCAAATTGACCATGAATTCGGGGCGGGTTTCGATCTGATGGCGGATTTCCGCATAGGTCAGCATCAATTGCTCGCGACGGGCTTCATCAGAAAAATAGACCGTCGTCGTACCGACGATGACCGCGACGGGTAGCCCCACGCGCAAAACTTTGCGAAAGAGCGGTGTCAGCATCAAGCGCTGGTAGCGGTAGGACCAGCGCGAGGGTGCGGGATCGTGGCGGGAACCTACCTGTCGCATGAGGCGTCCTCGACTATCCAGCGGCAGAATTCGGGGAAAGAAATGCCCAATTTCTGCGCCTGCTCCGGCGAAAGCGATGTGGGCGTCATGCCCGGTTGCGTGTTGGTTTCCAGCAGGATCAGCCCGTCCAGACCTCGCGCTTCATCCCAGCGGAAATCGGTGCGGCTGACACCGCGGCAGCCCAGCACCTGATGAGCGCGCAAAGCGTAGTCCATGCAGGCGTCGAAAATCTCTGCCGGAAGTTTGGCGGGCACCTCGTGGCGCGATCCGCCCTCGGCGTATTTGGCGTGGTAGTCGTACCAGCCGTCAGTGATGATATCGGTGACAGTCAGTGCGCGATCGCCCATCACGGTCGTTGTCAGTTCGCGGCCCGGCGCGAAGGCTTCGACCATCACCGTCTGCGGCATTTCGTCAGAAAGTTGCGGCGGGGAATTCGCGGCCTCGTTGACGATATAGACGCCGACCGAGGAGCCTTCATTATAGGGTTTGACCACATAAGGAGGTGCCAGCATATGGCGCGCCACGACCTCGGCCTTGTCCGCCAGGACGCTATCGACCACCGGCAGACCCGCCGCGCGGTAAGTCGCCTTGGTCTTTTCCTTGTCCATCGCCAGGGCCGAAGCCAGTACGCCGGAATGGGTATAGGGGATTTTCAGCCATTCAAGGATACCTTGCACGCAACCATCTTCGCCCCAACGACCATGCAGGGCGTTGAACACGACATCGGGGGAAATCTGGCCAAGCTGCACGGCAAGATCGCGGTCAGCATCGACCTCGATCACCTCGTACCCTGCGTCCCGCAAAGCGGCTGCACATTCGCGACCTGTTGACAGCGACACCTCGCGCTCAGCCGAGGGGCCACCCATGATCACCGCCACTTTGTGGGTTGTTCTGCTCGAACCAACCACCTTGTGCCTCAATATCCCGGACCTCTGTTTGGCCCTTGTTTTTGTTAACTGCCTACTGACTTATTTCGGGGCCGTTTCGCCGACCCTCATGATTTCCCAATGTAACTCTATTCCACTGGTTTGGAAAACCTTTTTTCGCACTTCTTCGCCCAAACCTTCCAGATCGGCGGCAGTTGCATCACCGGTATTGACGAGGAAATTGGAATGTTTGGAGCTCATCTGCGCACCGCCCCGTGTCGCCCCGCGCATGCCCGCATCGTCGATCACCTTCCACGCTTTGAGATCATGCACATCATCTTCGCGCCCGGTGGAGCTGTAGCCCGCCGGGTTTCGGAAGGTGCTGCCAGCGCTGCGATCCTTTGTGGGCTGGGTTTCGTCGCGTTTCTTAAGCTGTGCCGCCATGCGCGCGTGCAGGTCTTCGGGGCTGGCCCTGTCACCTTCGAACGTGGCGCTGATGATCACCCAATCCTCGGGCAGATCGGTCTGACGATATTGGAAATTGAGGTCATCGGCGGTCAGGGTGACCACCTCGCCCGTCCGCGTGACAATTTGGGCTGAGAGGAAATGATCCGCCGTGTAACTGCCGTAACACCCGGCATTCATCCGCACCGCGCCTCCGATGGCGCCGGGAATAGTGCGCAGAAAAGTCAGATCGACACCAGCGTCTGCGGCCTTGCGGGCCACATGCGCATCAAGTGCCGCGGCACCCGCGGTGACGCGATTTCTGTCGACTTCGATCTGGTTAAATCCGCGGCCCAACCGGATCACAACCGCGTGCAGGCCCCCGTCGCGGACTATCAGATTGCTACCGACGCCCATCGGAAAAACCGGTATGGCGGGGTCAAGACCCGCGAGAAAAGTTGCCAGATCATCCGGGTCCGCCGGCTGGAACAGCCAGTCGGCAGGGCCGCCCACACGCAACCAGGTCAGGTCGTTCAACGGGCGGTTCGGGGTCAGTTTTCCGCGTGGAATTGGAAGAGTTTTCATGGTGCCGGAGTGCAGGTTCATACGCTTGACGTCAAGAGATCTCGCGTTTTCGCATCGCCCAAAACATACCAAGCGTTTCGCCAAGCATCAGTGGGAATGACTGAAAGTTAACAGCCAAAGCGAAATCCCAGGAACTTGCGTTTTCTCTCAGCATATGAAGTTCAGCCGAAAGCCAGACAGGCACATCAACGCCAACCAAATCACGAACAACCTTTTTCCGTCATCTTACAAATTGACCAGAGCCATTATACATCGCTACGTCGCCCGTTTCTTCCTTGTGCGACCAAGTATCCAGCCGACGATACCGCCAAACAGGCCCGGGAAGACACCGCCGGTCAGAGTAACAAACGGGGCGAAGGCCTGTTCTTCGTCTCCAGGGACGATGGCCGCCATGCGCACCAAAAGCGCGATCGAAACCACCACGAAAAGGCCAAGCACCCAGAACCCCACCCTGGGCGTCGAAAAACGCCCAAGTGTCAAACCGATCAAGACACCAGCAACCATCGAAGAAAGTGGCACAAAAGCGATGAACGTGACGATATTCATTGGGATTAACCCTCGGGCGGATAGCTGCTGCTGGCCTCTGTCTTACGCGGGAAAAGCCCCTTGATCCAGCGACCAAGATAGATCATCGGCCAGCGCAGCACACTCATACCCGCAGCCAGCACTAAAAATCCCATCCAAGGGCCGTTTTCATAGGTGACATAGCCCAGAAGCGGTACACCAACAGCGATCAGCGCATAAGCCCTGCGCCAGTGGTTATCGCCCGAGGGCACCATTGCCAGCACATTTGCCGACACAGCCCAGAGACAGGCAAGGATCAACGACCAGCTCATTTCGGTACCTCCACCTTTTGGCCCATAGCCCTCTTTGCGAAATGACGCAATGGATTCCGGAACATAGAGACAAAAGCTAACGTGGCGGCAATCCCTGCCCAAAGTGCCACATCGCGGCCAATCAGATAGATCAACACCGGCGCGGCCAACAGCAGGAAAACGCCCGGGATATACTGGTATCGCATGGGCAGCATTGCCACGATTGTGGCCGCCAGCACCCAGAGGCAAGAGAACACCAAAAGTGTCATGCCGCCCCTTTCATCAGCCGCGCGGGAAGTGCATTGGCCCAGGCGCTGATCGTGCCGGCACCCAAGCAAACGACCAGATCGCCCGATTTGGCCTGTTCACGCACCAGCCGCTCAAGATCATCTTCATTTTCCAGTGCCCGGGCGTGGCGATGACCGTGACGGATAAGACCCGTCACCAGATCATCGCGACTGGCGCCTTCGATCGGGTCTTCACCGGCAGCAAAAACCTCGGCAATGGCCACGACGTCAGCATCGTTGAAACAGGCGCAGAAATCTTCGAACAGCCCGGACAGGCGGGTATAGCGATGCGGCTGGTGCACGGCGATAACGCGCCCCTCGGTTGCTTGCCGGGCGGCTTTGAGTACCGCGGTGATTTCCACCGGGTGATGGCCGTAGTCATCAATAATGGTCACGCCGCCAACCTCACCCACTCGGGTAAACCGTCGGTTAACACCCCCGAACGCTGCAAGCGCCTCGCGAATTTCATCGCGTTTCATGCCCAGATGTCGGGCCACGGCCACGGCGCTCAGCGCGTTCGACACGTTGTGATCGCCGGGCATCGGCAGGGTGCAAGCTTCGATGATCATGCCTTCGGCCTGCAAGACGATATCGAAATGGGCGATACCTTTCTTGTATTTCAGATTAACCGCGCGCACATCCGCCTGAGCGTTGAAGCCATAGGTGACAACGCGGCGGTCGCTGATCTTGCCCACGAGGGTCTGCACATCCGGATCATCGGTGCAGCAGACCGCAAGGCCGTAGAACGGGATGTTCGACACGAAATCGAGGAAGCCCTTGTGCAACGCCTCTTCGGTGCCCCAATGCTCCATGTGCTCGGGATCAATATTGGTGACGATGGCGATTGTCGCAGGCAGCCGGTTGAAGGTGCCGTCGCTCTCATCGGCCTCGACCACCATCCATTCGCCGTCACCCACGCGGGCGTTGGAGCCGTAGGCGTGGATGATGCCGCCATTGACGACGGTGGGGTCAAACTGGCCATGATCCAAGAGCGCCGCAACCATGGTGGTCGTCGTCGTTTTTCCGTGTGTACCGGCCACGGCGATGTTGGACTTGAGCCGCATAAGCTCGGCCAGCATCTCGGCCCGGCGCACGACAGGCAATCCGCGCGCCCGTGCCTCGTCCAACTCCGGATTGCCCGGCTTGATGGCAGAGGAAATCACCACCACCTCGGCGTTCTCAAGGTTCTCGGCGTGCTGACCTTCGAAGATCGTGGCACCTGCATCGGCCAGCCGATCTGTGATCTTGGAGCGTTTCAGGTCAGAACCCTGTACCGTGTAGCCGTGATTGAGCAGCACTTCGGCGATGCCGGACATGCCGATACCGCCGATACCGACAAAGTGGATCGGCCCGACATCACCGGGAAGTTTGGTTGCCGCATTCATGTCTCTGCCCTCATCCCTGCCAATTCCTCGACCAAATCCGCCAATGTCTTTGGTGCATCCGGCAGCGCGCAGGAAAACGCTGCCCGGGCCATTTTTGATGATCCTTCGGGATTCTCGATAACCGTGGCTATTTGCTGTGAAAGGGCCTCGATCTCAAGCCGTTTTTCCGGGATCAGGATCGCCGCCCCGGCGTCAACCAGACCGCGTGCGTTAGAGGATTGGTGGTCGCCGGTTGCCGCCGCATAGGGGATCAGGATCGACGGGCGACCGATCATGCTGATATCCGCCACCGACGAAGCGCCAGAGCGGCTGATCACCAGCTGCGCCTCGCTCATGCGGCGGGGCACGTCGCGGAAAAAGGGTTGTACGTCGGCGTCGATATCGTGATCAGCATAGAACTGGGCGACACGTTCGCCATCTTCGTCGCGCGCCTGATGACTGACGCGGATGTTGCGCAGCATTTCCATCGGCAGGGCGGCAATAGCGGGCGGCACCACATCGGACAAGATGCGTGCGCCCTGGCTGCCACCGATCACAAGTATCGACATCGGATAATCGCCCGGGCTGATGTAAGGGGCGTTCGCACGCTCCAGCACACTGGCCCGCACCGGATTGCCCACATGCACGCCTTCGACACCATCAGGCAGGTTCGTGGGCCAGGTGCCACAGGCCACGCGGTTCACACGCGTGCTGAAAAACGTGTTGACCTTCCCCAGCACTCCGTTCTGCTCGTGGATCATGCTGGGTTTGCGCAAGAGCCGCGCCGCCGCCAAAGCCGGGATCGTGGGATAACCGCCAAAACCCACGACAGCTGCGGGTTTTTCTTTCATCATTTTTAACGTGGCGCCGACCACGCCGCTCAGGATGCGGAACGGGGCAATCAGCTTGGCCAACGGTCCGCCCCGGGCGAATGTCGCACTGGCGATCTCTTCAACCTCGACCGTGTGGGGAAAACCACCCGTGTACCGAGCACCGCGCGCATCCGTGGACAGCTTGACCCGCCAGCCCCGATGCAACATGACCTCGGCCAACGCCTGCGCCGGAAACATGTGCCCGCCGGTGCCGCCTGCCGCTATCACCAGCAGTGGCGCTTGATCTGTCATCTTACGCGCCCTCGCAGGATATCACCGATTTCCCCCTGCGGTCTGCTGCGGGTGAACGCAAAGAGCATGCCCACGGCGATACCCGTGGCGATCAATGAAGAGCCACCGTAGCTGACGAATGGAAGCGTCATCCCCTTGGCCGGTAGCAAGCGCACGGCCACGCCCATGTTGATCATCGCCTGCACGCCGAAGATGGCAATCAGCCCGGTGCCCGCCAGCCGGATGAACGGATCGCGTTCACGCATCAACCGGGTTAGCGACCGCAGGACAATGCCCGCATAAAGCGCTATGATGCAAAGCACCAGAACCAGCCCGTATTCCTCGGCTGCAACGGCGATGATGAAATCGGTATGAGCATCGGGGAGCGACCATTTGACCTGCCCCTCGCCGACGCCAACGCCAAAGAACCCGCCCTCGCGAATAGCATTCGTGGCAAAGCCAAGCTGTGTATTCGGGTCAACATCCGGGCTGAGGAACCCGTCAATGCGGCGGGCAAAATGTTCGGAATTGGAATAGGCGAAACTGCCCGCCAAAACCACCAACCCCGCCATGATCATCAACAGGATAATCGGCGCGCCAGCCACGAAATACATCACGCCCCAGCCGAAAAGCACCAGGCAGGCCTGTCCGAAATCGGGTTGCAATGCCAACAGGGTAACGATGATGATTGCCAGCAGGAATGACAAGCGAAGCCCTGGCGGCCCGTTGATTTCCTGCCCTGCGGCCATCATCCAGGCAGCCACGACAACGAAACCGGGCTTGAGAAATTCCGAAGGCTGGATGCTGGCGAATCCGAGGGAATACCAGCGCGTGGCCCCTTTCCCGAAGTCAGTTCCGAAAAAAGGAAGCAAGGCCAATGAGATAAAGGCCGCGATGAAACCGATCACGGCCAGACGACGCACCAGTTGCGGGGTCATCATCGAGGTCAGCATCATCGCCATCAGCGCCATGCATCCAAAAAACGCCTGACGCTGGACATAGTGGAAAGGTTGGAAGCCGTTCTTTTCCGCCAAGGGAGGTGAGGCCGCCAGGCCCAGCAATATCCCGACACCGAAAAGAATCAAAACGCAGGACACCGACCATTTATCGATCGTCCGCCACCATTTCGGCAGAACGGGCTCAGCGTCCCAAACCGGGACCGCCCCATACACCATTTCTGTCATCTGTACCGCCTACAGCCTCATGTTTCGCCCCGTTTACGAGGTCGTTACGCGTAGTTTAGCAGCAAGGGGCGGGTCTGGGAAGTGTTGGATGCGGTTTTCCGGCGAGGTTTCGGTTAACACAGCAAGGGGTTAGGCGGCATGGGTTCCCCGGATCGGGTAGTCATTGGCGCGGATGAAATCGAGCCCCCCGGCAAGTGCCTCGAGATCTGGGCGCGAAAACGGAGCGTTTGAGATGTCGACAATATGCAGTTTACCCTCGGCATTGATGACGAACACACCCGGCTCGGGGAAAGGTCTGTCAGTTTCCTGCGGGCTGCGCGGGTCAGAAACATAGAGCCCAAGCGCCCGCATCTGCGCGACACTCAGACCAAATCCAACCGGGACGCTCAGTGATATTTCTTCGGCGAATTCTTGCGCTTTGCCCTCTGGGTCGCCCGAGGCGACAACCACGTCAATGCCATTGTCATGGAAGCGCGATTTCACCTCTTCCATCTTTGCAAGGTACTTCTTGCACAATGGGCAGTGCAGACCGCGATAGATGATGACAAGCTGCCAGTCATAAGCGGCGGAGGGCACTCCCAGCGTAAGCGTGCCGCCACCCAGTTTTGCGATTTCGGTTTTCGGGAAAATCTGACCGGCTTCCAAGGCTTGCATATCTCTGTCCTGTTTTGATGTGTTGACACAAGCGCGATACTTAACGCCTTGAAATTCTTCCTCAACCTACCTCACCAAAACTTGACGACGCGGGTCAGGTCAGGCAGGGCACGAAGATGCAGGTTGAAACGCTGATATTGGGCGCCGGTGCGGCGGGGATGATGTGCGCTGCGCATGCTGGGTCTGATGTGCTGGTGATTGATCACGCCAAGGCGCCCGGTGAAAAGATCAGGATCTCCGGAGGTGGGCGGTGCAATTTCACCAATTTGCATACGGGGCCAGAAAACTTCATTTCGGCCAACCCGCATTTCTGCAAATCCGCGCTTAACCGGTATACCCAGTGGGATTTCATCGACCTTGTCGCACGCCACGGAATCAACTGGCATGAAAAGACATTGGGGCAGTTGTTCTGCGATGGAAAATCGCCACAGATCATCGCGATGCTGTGCGATGAATTGGCGGCAGCCGGGGCAGAATTATGGTTGCAGACCACGCTGAAAGAACTGTCTCATGATGGCAGCCGATTTACTGCCATACTAGACCGGGAAGGCCGTGACCAAACGGTTCAAGCGCGCCATCTGGTCGTGGCGACTGGCGGCAAATCGATCCCCAAGATGGGGGCAACCGGGCTGGCCTACGAGATCGCGCGGCAGTTTGGTCACGATATGACCGACACCCGCCCTGCCCTTGTACCGCTGACCTTTTCCGACAATCCCTTTACCGGGCTGTCCGGTGTCGCGGCCCCGGCGCGGGTATCCAATGACCGACAGGCGTTTAACGAGGCCATTCTGTTTACCCATCGCGGATTGTCTGGCCCCGCGATCCTTCAGATCTCGTCCTACTGGCGCGAGGGTGAAGAGATAAGCATCGACCTGATCCCCGAAACCTCTTTGTTCGAGGTTTTGCGGGACCAGCGCCAACACGAGGGACGCCGCAATTTAACGACCGAGTTATCGCGTTTCCTACCCGCCCGGCTGGTCGAGCATCTGACACCCCAATTGGGGTTGAGTGGGAATTTGGCAGACCAGTCAGATGCGCGTTTGCAGGAAATACTAACGGCATTGCGGACCTTGGTTCTGAAGCCAACCGGATCAGAGGGATATCGGACTGCCGAAGTGACCTTGGGTGGTATAGATACCGCTGGTCTTTCGTCAAAATCCATGATGTCGAACAGCGTTCCAAGGCTTTATTTCATTGGCGAAGCGGTTGATGTAACCGGCTGGCTGGGTGGGTACAATTTTCAATGGGCCTGGTCTTCGGGCTGGGCTGCTGGTCAGGCGATCAGGCAAGGTTGATTTGACCTTTTCAGGCCGCATTGCAAGCGCAGGCGAACACCTGGCAGGGTCGCCGCGACAAGGGAGATGGCGCTATGGGGACACTATACGACACAATCGGTCTGAACTACGCGGACCTGCGCAGACCTGACATGCGGATCGCGCAGACGATATGGCAAGCATTGGGGCCTGCCAAAACGGTTCTGAATGTAGGTGCGGGCGCGGGGTCTTACGAGCCCACCGACAGGCGTGTCACGGCCGTTGAACCATCGGCAAAGATGATCGAACAACGCCCTGCATCAAAGGCCGAAATCATTCAGGGCCATGCCGAAAACCTGCCCTTTGACGACAATTCATTTGACGCGTCGATGGCGGTGCTGACGGTCCACCATTGGTCTGACAAGGCGAAAGGCCTGTCGGAGATGCGCCGCGTTACCCGAGGTCCGGTTGTCCTGCTGACCTACGATCCGGCCTTTCGCGATTTCTGGTTGTTTGACTACTTCCCGGGGCTGATCGCGTTGGACGAGGCGCAGATGCCTAGCATATCGGACTACCAAGACTGGCTTGGACCGGTGGAGATTACCCCGGTGCCGATTCCGCATGATTGCACAGATGGTTTCCTCAGCGCCTATTGGCAACGGCCAGCGGCCTATCTGGATGCCAGGGTCAGGGGCGCGATGTCGTCTTTCTGGGCGTTGGGCGACGTGTCCGAGGCATTGTCCAGGCTAGAGCAAGACCTTAAGGACGGAACATGGGAACATGAAAATTCCGGGTTGATGAAACTCAAGACGCGCGACTGCGGTTATCGGCTCGTGATTGCCGGGTAAGACATTGAAAGCATTTCATATACTTTAGGAAATGCTCCGCCCAAGGGTCAGGTTCGCGCCCTGACCTGGGTGATGAAATCCTCGCCGCGTTTCTCGAAACTGTCATATTGGTCAAAGCTTGCAGCAGCGGGAGCAAGCAACACGGTCTCGCCCTTGCCCGCGTCCGTGGTCGCGCGCTCGACGGCGCGTGCCATCGTGGTGCAAACTTCAGTATCAACCCCGTCAAGCTGAACCGAAAAGCCCGCCGCTTCGCGTCCGATCACATAGGCCTTGATCACGTTGTCGAAGCCCGGTTTCAGCCCGGCCAGCCCGCCGTCCTTTTCCAGGCCACCACAAATCCATCGAATTTTCTTGAACGCCTGCAAGGCTTTGAGCGCGCTGTCGACATTGGTGGCCTTACTGTCATTGACGAAAGTCACGCCGCTCGCCTCGGCGATGATCTGGCTGCGGTGGGGCAAGCCGTCAAAGCTGTGGAACCCGGCCTCGATGGCCTTTGGCGACAGGCCCAGCGTGCGGCAGGCGGCATAGGCGGCGCAGGCGTTCTGATGATTATGACTGCCGGGTAAGCCCTTGATTTTCCGCAGATCTATGGAGCCTGCCTGGCGGGTCTTGCGGTATTCGCTGAGAAAGCCCTTGCGGGCAAAGACCGACCAACCGGGGCCGGCGAGCTTTTGGGCAACCGAAATGCGGATCACGCGATCATCGGCAGGGCCTTCGGAGAGCTGCCCGGCAAGATAGGCGCCTTCGGCCTCGTCAATGCCGATCACGGCACGGTCGGGGCCGCCCTCTGCGAAGAGCCGCCGTTTGGCTGCAAAATAGCCGCCAAGACCACCATGGCGATCCAGATGATCCGGAGAAAGGTTTGTAAAAACAGCAACATCCGGGGTCAGGGCGCGGGCAAGCTCGGTCTGGTAGCTGCTGAGTTCGAGCACCACGACGCCACCATCTTCGGGCGGGTCGATATCGAGCACACCACGTCCGATATTACCTGCCAGCTGCGCGGATTTCCCCGCGTTTTCAAGCACATGGTGAATGAGCGCAGAGGTCGTGGATTTGCCGTTGCTGCCGGTGACAGCGATGACCTTGGGGGGCTGATCCATCTGGTGCCAGTCACCATTGCCGAAAGAGCGGAAGAACAGCCCGATGTCATTGTCCACCGGCACGCCCGCACGCTGCGCGGCGGCGACCACACGATTGGGTTCGGGATAGAGATGCGGGATGCCGGGGCTGACGATCAGACTGGCCACGTCCCGGAACGCATCATCACGGGAAAGATCCCTGATTTCAAAGTCTTCCACGTCGGCGGCGGCGCGGGCCTCGGGGCTGTCATCCCAGCAAAGCGGGTGTGCGCCACCGGCCTGCAACGCCCGCGCAGCAGAAAGGCCCGAGCGGCCCAGACCCAGCACCGCAACTGTCTTACCCTCAAACCCCCTGACCGGTATCATCGTCCGCCCCTTTTGCCCCTATGGCGCTATCGCTAGCGCAAGATGCGCGGTTTTGCCAGAGGGGCAATCGGTAAAGGCAGCGTTCGCCGAGATTTGAGGGCACGACGGGCGCAGACACGCAAACCCCAGGTTAACAAGGGGAATCGGGGTTAAAACCCATGTCGGTATAACGTCGGTATTTTGTCGGTATACCGTCGGTGCAGGTGGCGGCAAAGTGTTGGATTAACAGGGCGCGCGCAGGGAGGTGTTAAGGAATTTGGCCCCCGATGGCACATTATTGACGCGCCCGTCACTGGCGCCAGCATCCAATCCCGCGCAAACCAACCATCGCGCAGGAAGCACAAAACTGAAATCGGATGGAACACATGACCGATTTGAACCCAAAGTGCTTGATGCTAAGCGACGTTCGGATTGTGGCTTTCGTGGGTGGGCGATCATGTCAGGCGTTTGAACTTAGGCCTATGCCTGACCCAACCATCTGAACAACGGTTGCAACTTCGCGTTCCGAGAAACCCTTTCCAGAGAATACCAGGTGTCGTGCGTGGGCTTCGACCAGATCCAGTATCAGGCGCGCCTTGTCGACCTGGTTTGACTTATCCGATGGATTCAATGCGGAAAGACAGCCGAATATTCCAGAGATCAGGCTTTTTCGGGTTGGCGCAAATGCATCTGCAACGGCGGATGTTCTTACGGCTTCAGCGAGTATCTCGACCGCGAGCAAGACGTTATCCGCCTCCGCCGCGTAACGAAGGTAGCCTTCCAGAAACTCTTGCAACCGATCTTGTGCGGGTTTGTCCGCCCGCAACTGTTCAACGAATGGCGCGATCTTCAGAGCTTCGAGGCGCGCGATTTCGATCAACACGGCTTCCTTACTCGGGAAATGGTTATAGAGGTTGCCTAGGCTGACTCCGGCTCGCTTTGCAATCTCACGAACGCCCGCCCTTTGATAGCCAAGTTCCAAAAACGCCCGTACCGCGGTTTCCAGAATGTGCTGGCGTCGCTTGTCGGCTTCGATTTGCCTGTTCGTTTTTATCGGCATGACTTGCGTACCTTATCTGGTTGCCCTAAGTAATTCAATGAACAGTCGTTCACTGAAATTAGGAGAGCAGAATGAGAATGCAGAAATACTGGTACCTCGGGTTTCTTGGTTTGGTAGGAATATACTTCCTCCCCGAAGTCACCAAGGTGTTTTCAGGCGAAGCGAGCCTATGGAAGCTGACAAACATTCTTTGGTTCCTGTGGTTTTTGAACTTCATACCGGATGGCAAATCAGAGAAGAGGGAAGACTGATCATGGACTTCATCGATCATCATTTTGCCGCGTTTTCTGAAGCCTTCAATATCTTGGAACTGATCGGATTGGTGTTTCTGATCGCGATTGTTTCGGAAACCGTTTGGGATTTCTTTTCGGGCGCGCGAAGGAAACTGGGCGAGTCCTTTGCCAACTACGCCATCGCGTTGGGCAATATCCTCTTGGAGCGGACCGTGTACGGCCTTGTTTTCGTGATCATGTTGGTTACGATTTCATACCTGTTACCCTATCACCTGCCGGTGACGTGGTGGACATGGATGCTGGCCGTTCTGGTGGCTGATTTCACCCATTATTGGATGCACCGGTGGGAGCATGAGGTGCGTTTTCTTTGGGCGTATCACAGTGTTCACCACTCCTCTCCCGAGTACAATCTGACAACCGCCCTGCGATTGGGTTGGGTAGAAGGATTCATCGAGTGGGTGTTCTTTGTGCCCATGATCCTGATCGGATTCGATGTGGTGCAGGCTATTATCGCGATTTCCATCGTCGTGGCCTATCAGACGTGGATTCACACCGAGAAGGTAGGCAAACTCGGCTGGGCCGACCGCGTATTCAACACGCCGTCGGTGCATCGTGTGCACCATGGGTCAAACAGCAGGTATCTCGACAAGAACTATGGTGGCATTCTGATCATCTGGGACCGTCTGTTCGGCACGTATCAGGCCGAAGATGAGAAGGTGACCTACGGCATTACGAACCCCTTGGAAACCAGCAACCCCCTGATTATCAACTTCCACGAATTCTGGGCAATTGGGCGCGATGTCAAAAATGCTGACACATGGCGCGATGCATTCGGGTACGTTTTTCGAGGACCAGGATGGTCACCCGCAAGGAAAGAGCAAAACAAGTAACAACGGCACTTGAAGCAGGCATTAGAGCAGCGGAGATGAAGGCCCGTTGCGTCTGCTTTACCGCACTTTCAGCGTGGCCAGTCCGATCATTGCCAGGATGAGCGCGATGATCCAGAAGCGGATGACGATCTGCGGTTCGGCCCAGCCTTTTTTCTCGTAGTGGTGGTGGATCGGGGCCATCAGGAACACGCGTTTGCCGGTGCGTTTGAAGTAGAGGACCTGGATGATCACCGAAAGCGCCTCGACCACGAAGAGGCCGCCGACGATGCCGAGAACGATCTCGTGTTTGGCGGCGACGGCGATGGCGCCAAGCGCACCGCCCAGGGCCAGCGAGCCGGTGTCGCCCATGAAGACGGCAGCGGGCGGGGCGTTGTACCAGAGGAACCCGAGGCCACCACCGCAAAGGCCCGCGACGAAGACCATGATTTCACCGGTGCCGGGCACGTAATGGACGTCGAGATATTCGGTGAAGTCGACGCGGCCCACGGCATAGGCGATGAGGCCCAGCGTACCCGCGGCGATCATCACCGGCATGATGGCAAGCCCGTCCAGACCGTCGGTCAGGTTCACGGAATTGGCGGCACCGACGATGACGAACATGGCGAAGGGGATGAAGAAGATGCCGAGGTTCAGCAGCGTGTCCTTGAAGACCGGCAGGGCGAGCTTGTACTGCAATGCGTCAGGGTGGGCGAGCGTGGCCCAGTAGGCGGCGATGCCTGCGATCAGGAAGCCGACGCCGAGGCGCACCTTGCCGGGCACGCCCGAGGTGTTCTGTTTCGAGACCTTGGCGTAATCATCCAGAAATCCGATCATGCCGAAGGACATGGTGACGAAAAGCACCAGCCAGACGAAGGTGTTATCAAGCCGCGCCCAGAAGATGGTTGAGGTCAGCAGCGCGCCCACGATCAGGAGGCCCCCCATCGTCGGCGTGCCGGCCTTGACGAAATGCCCCTCGGGGCCGTCATCGCGAATGGGCTGCCCCTTGCCCTGTTTGCGGCGCAGCACGTTGATCAGCGGTTTGCCGAAGATGAAGCCAAAGACCAGCGCGGTCATGAAGGCCCCGCCAGAGCGGAAGGTGATATAGCGAAAGAGGTTGAAGAAATCCCCGCCATCGGACCACAAGGTCAACCAATAGAGCATTTAAGCGTCCCCTCTTTCGGCGTCCATCACCCGGCCTGCCTTGCGCAGCGCCTCGACCACCTGGCTGACGCGGCTGCCCTTGGAGCCTTTGACCAGCACCACATCGCCCGCGTCGATAATGCGGTGGGCCTGTTCTGCCAATTCTTGGGCGGTGTCAACCTGTCGGCCACGTTTGGGCTCGGGGAGTGACTTCCAAAGCGCATGCATGCACGGGCCGACGCAATGGACGATGTGCAGGTCGGCGATATGCGGCAAGGCGGCGATGTCGCGGTGCAGGGCGATCTCATCCGGGCCAAGTTCCAGCATGTCGCCCAGAATGGCGACGCGGCGGCCTTTTGAGACGCGTCCGATGCCATCCTTGGGGGTGGCGGCGGCCAGCACTTCAAGCGCGGCGGCCATCGAGGTGGGGTTTGCGTTGAACGCGTCGTCAATCAGATCGAAGGTGAGGTCTTCGTCGGCCTCGTCCAGGGCCACCACCTCACGCGTGCCGCGCCCGGCGGGGGGCTGCCAGTTGGCAATGTCCAGCGCGGCCATGTCGCTGTCGCCACCCAGGGCATCGGTGGCGGCAAGCACCCCCAGCCCGTTCATGGCGAAATGCCGCCCGGCGCTGTTGATCTTGAAGATCACGCGGGCGTCGCCCACCTGCGCCTGTACCACGGTCTTGTCATCGCTGAGGCTGACGCGGGTGAGGGTATAATCCTGGCTGGCCTCGCCGAAGGTCACGATCTGGGCGCCGAGGCTGCGGGCCTTTTCAAGTAGGATCGGCGTGGTTGGAAGGTCAGCGTTGATGATCGCGGTGCCGCCCGGTTCCAGACCGTCGAAGATTGCCGCCTTTTCGCGGGCGATGCCGTCGATATCATCGAACGCCTCAAGATGCGCGGCGGCAACGGTGGTGATCATCGCCACATGCGGGCGGGCCATGCGGGCCAGCGGTGCGATCTCGCCGGGATGGTTCATGCCGATCTCGATCACCGCGAATTCGGTATCGACGGGCATGCGGGCCAGGGTCAGGGGCACACCCCAGTGGTTGTTGTAACTGGCCTCGGCCGCATGGGTCCTGCCCTGCGCGCGCAACACGTCGCGCAGCATTTCCTTGGTCGAGGTCTTGCCCACCGATCCGGTGACCGCCACAACACGGGCGTTTGAACGCGCGCGTGCGGCCTGCCCCAGCTTTTCCAGTGCAGGCAGAACATCGTCGACGATCAGCAGTGGCGCGTCAGCGGCCACGCCGTCGGGGATGTGGCTGACCAGCGCGGCAGAGGCCCCCTTTTCCAACGCCTGCGCCACGAAATCATGGCCGTCGCGCACATCCTTGAGCGCCACGAATAAATCGCCGGGTGCAATGGTGCGGGTATCAATGGAAACGCCGGTAGCCTGCCAATCGCCCTGCGCCTGCCCGCCGGTGGCGGTGGCGGCGTCAGCGGCGGTCCAGAGGCTCATGCGAGCCCTCCGTCCAGCGCGGCCACGGCGACGCTGGCCTGTTCGCTATCATCGAAGGGCAGGATATCATCGCCAACGATTTGGCCGGTTTCATGCCCCTTGCCCGAAATCAGCAGCGCATCGCCGGGACCAAGCGCATCGACACCGCGCAAAATCGCCTCGGCCCGGTCGCCGATATTGGTGGCCTCGGGGCAGCCCTGCATCACTGCGGCGCGGATGCTGGCGGGGTCTTCGGAGCGCGGGTTGTCATCGGTCACGATCACCAGATCGGCGTTTTCCTCTGCCGCCTGCCCCATCAGCGGACGTTTGCCCGGGTCGCGGTCACCGCCCGCGCCGACAATCGCAATGAGACGGCCCATCACATGCGGGCGCAGGGCCTTGAGCGCGGTCGCGACCGCATCGGGCGTATGGGCGTAATCGACGAACACCGCCGCGCCGTTTTCGCGGGTCGCGGCCAGTTGCATCCGGCCCCGCACGGTTTTCATCTGCGGCAGGGTTTCGAACACATGATCCGGGTCGGCCCCTGCCCCGATACAAAGCCCGGCGGCCAGCAACAGGTTTTCACCTTGAAAGCCACCGATCAGGTCAAGCTTGATCTGGTGCACCTCGCCCAGCCAGGAAAACCGCAATCGCTGGCCGGTCGCCTCGAACCGCTGGGCATTGAGTTGCAGATCGGCGCCATCGCTGCGCCCGACGGTGATCAGGTGCTGATTGCGCGCCTGCGCGATGGCCACCATATCGGTGCCGCGCGCGTCGTCGATATTGATCACGGCGGTGCCTTCTTCAGGCAGCACGCGTGCCAGCAAACCGGCCTTGGCGGCAAAATATTCTTCGAAATCAGCGTGATAGTCCAGGTGATCCTGGGTGAAATTGGTAAAGCCCGCCGCCATCAGGCGCACGCCATCGAGACGCCGTTGCGCCAGCCCGTGGCTTGACGCCTCCATCGCGGCATGGGTCACGCCGGCGGCATCAGCCTCGGCCAGAACCCGGTGCAGGGTGATCGGCTCGGGCGTGGTATGGGCCAGCGGGGCGGCATAGGCCCCTTCGACTCCTGTTGTGCCCAGATTGATCGCATCCAGGCCCAGCTCGGCCCAGATCTGACGGGTGAAACTGGCGACCGATGTCTTGCCATTGGTACCGGTAACGGCCACCATCACCTCGGGCTGGGCGCCGTACCAGAGCGCCGCCGCATAGGACAAAGTCTGACGTGGATCTTCGGCGACGATCAGGGCCGCCTCGCTCTCGGCCAGCTCCTCATAGGCCATGCGGGCCCCATCGGTATCGGTCAAGACCGCCCCAGCCCCCATGCGCAGCGCATATTTGATGAATTCGCCACCATGCACGCGGGTACCCGGCAGGGCGGCAAAAAGGAAACCGTCTTTCACCTCGCGGCTGTCAACGGCAAGACCGGTCACATCGGACTTGCGCCCGCCTTGGGCGGTCAAGCCCAGTTCGGCCAAGGATTTTGTCTGCCCCACCGCCGTTGTCCCCTTTTCCCGGGTCAATTGGATGTAAGGGTTATACCGCTTAACTCGGCGGGTTCAATCACCGGGCGTACCCCCAGAAGCGGGGCGACGCGGCGTATCAGTTCGGCGGCGACGGGCACGGCAGTCCAGCCTGCAGTGCGGCGCGGCTCTTTCCCCGAGGTTTCGACCGGTTCGTCCAGCGTGACAACCAGTACATATTGCGGATCATGGGCCGGGAAGAAGCTGGCGAAAGTGGCAATCACCTTGTCCTTGTAATAGCCACCCCCACGTTCCTTGGGCTTGTCGGCGGTGCCGGTTTTGCCCGCAACGGCATAGCCTTCGACCTCACCAAAGCTGGCGGTGCCTTCGGTCACGACCTTGCGCAGCATGATCTGGGCCGCCTGTGCCGAGCGTTCGGACATTACCCGCGGGCCCAGTTGCGCGCGCGGCTGCTTGATCAGTGTCGGCGTGACCAGCGTACCGCCATTGGCGATCGCGGCATAGCCTGCCGCCAGGTGCAGCGGGCTGGAGGAGAGGCCGTGGCCATAGGAAATCGTCATCGCCGATAATTCGGACCATTTTGGCGGCAGAAGCGGTTTGCCGCCCTTGGCCTCGACAATCTCAAGCGGGGTCGGATCGAAAAAGCCCAGGTTTTTCAGAAAGTCCTGCTGACGTTTGGCGCCGATCATCTGGGCAATGCGGGCGGTGCCAATATTCGAGGATTTGACGATCACCTTGCTGACGCTGAGTTCCTTTCCGTAATTGTGGAAATCGCGGATTCTGTGTTTGCCCCAGACAAGTGGCCCCTTGATGTCGATGATGGTCGAGGGGTTCACAAGGCCCAGCTCCATCGCCTGCACCACCGCGAAAATCTTGAACGTGCTGCCCAGTTCATAAACCCCCTGCACGGCGCGGTTGAACAGCGGGCTGTCCGAAGGCGAGCCTTCGATCGGGGCGCGCGGGCGTTTGTTCGGGTCGAAATCAGGCAGGGAGGCCAGCGCGATCAGTTCGCCGGTCTTGACGTCCATCAGGACCGCGGCGGCCCCCTTGGCATTCATCAGTTTCATGCCGCCATAGAGCACCCGCTCGGTCGCGGATTGCACCGACAGGTCCAGTGACAGCCTAAGCGGCTCGTGACCCCGGGCCGGGTCCCGCAGACGGTCATCGAAGTGTTTTTCGATCCCAGCCACGCCGATCACCTCGGCGGCATGCACGCCCTCGCGGCCAAAACTGGCCCCGCCCAGCACATGCGCCGCCAGCTTGCCATTAGGATAAAGCCGCATCTCGCGCGGGCCGAACAGCAGCCCCGGCTCGCCCAGATCATGCACGGCCTGCATCTGCTCGGGGCTGATTTTCTTCTTGATCCACAGGAACTTGCGTTTCCCGGTGAAATCTTTGACCAGCCGGTCCCGATCCAGATCCGGGAAGATTTCAGCCAGCTTGTCCGCGGCCTTCAACGGCTCGATCATCTGCTGCGGCTGCGCATAGAGGCTGTGGGTTTCGAAATTGGTGGCCAGAATGCGGCCCTTGCGATCCACGATGTCCGAGCGTTGCGCCACGATGCTGGCGCCCGCGACCGAGCTGCGCGGCTCGGACGGCTCGGAACTGGCCAGAACACCCATGCGCCCACCCACCAGCGCGAAGGCACAGAAGAACATCGCGCCCATGACCAGCAGACGGCCTTCGGCGCGGGTGCGGGCACGGTCGCGCATTTCCTCGTGCCTCAGGCGGATATTCTCGCGCTCGATCGCATCGGGGTTTTCGCCCTTGCTGCGGGCGTCAAGAATTCGCGCCAGGGGACGCAGTGGCGTGCGAATCATTCGGCCAGCTCCAGGTTGATAACGTCAACAGGATTGGTGATTGGCAGCAACTCTTTCGGCGGATAGGCGACCTGGTCGATCTTGCCGAACTGGTAGGGTTGCAGCGGCAAGAGGCCCAGCTTGTCGAAATTGATTTCGGCCAGATCGCGCAGGCGGTCAGGACGGTTGAGATAAGCCCATTCGGCATTGAGGATGCGCAGGCGCTGGCGCGCCTCACTGATCTCGCGTTGCAGTTTCTCGGCCTTGCTGAGTGCTTCCTGCGTCTCGTAATTTTCATGATAGGCCCAGAAGGCCAGTCCGATTACCGAGAGGGCGGTCATCACATAGAAAAAGCTGCGCATTAGTGGTCCCCTTTGAGATGTGGCATGCCGATGGCCTTGCGGTCGGTTTTGCCGGGTGCCGCATCGGTACGGACTGCCACCCGGAGTTTGGCGCTGCGGGAGCGCGGGTTTTCAGCAAGTTCGGCCTTGTCCGGGCCGATGGCCTTGCGGTTTTTGAGCGTGAATTGCGGTGTGGTGATTTCGGTCACGGGCCCGTGGCGGCTGCCCCGCCCGCCCGAGTCCGACCGCGCCTGGAAAAAGCGTTTGACCATCCGGTCCTCGATCGAGTGAAACGTGACCACCGCCAGATGCCCGCCGGGTTTGAGCGCACGTTCCGCAGCCTCCAGCCCGGCGATCAGCTCACCATATTCGTCGTTCACGGCAATGCGGATCGCCTGAAAGCTACGGGTCGCGGGATGGGCCTGGCCCGGCTTGGACCGGGGCAGGCATTTTTCAATGATCCCGGCCAGTTGCAAGGTGGTGTTGACCGGCTCCAGCGTGCGCGCCTTTATGATGGCACGGGCGATGCGCCGGCTGGCACGCTCTTCGCCATAAAGATAGAGAATGTCAGCCAAATCAGATTCCGATGCGTCGTTGACCAGATCGGCGGCGGAAAGGCCCTGCTGGCTCATCCGCATATCAAGCGGGCCGTCCTTCATGAAGGAAAAACCGCGATCGGCCTGATCAAGCTGCATGGAACTGACGCCCAGATCCAGCACCACACCGTCCAGATCGGCGGCATAGTCGTCAAGCTTCGAGAACACGCCCTGCACCAGCTCCAGCCTGTCACCGTAATGGGCAACCAGAGGTGCTGCCATCTTCAGCGCCAGCGGATCACGGTCGACGCCGATCAGTTTGTCGGCACCCGCGTCCAGCAACGCACGGGCATAGCCACCCGCGCCGAATGTCCCATCCAGCCAGAGGCCACCAATCGGCGAACACGCGGCGATCAGAGGTGTGATGAGCACCGGGATGTGGGGGATATCAGCGGCAGCGTTCCCCATCGCTCAGCCCTCGTCGGGCGGGCTGATCAGGGAGAGAGGATCAAAGTCCTCGGGCTGTTCTTCCAGCCATGCATCGGTTTCGGCCGCCTCGATCTCTTCGTAGGTGTTCTTGTTCCAGATCTCGAAATAGTCGCCCATGGCAACCATCGTGGCATCCCCTTCCAGCCCGATCTGCTGGCGCAGGCGCTGTGGCAGGACAATGCGACCATCTTTGTCGATTTCCGTATCCCATGATTTCCCGAGGATCATCCGGCTGGCGCGCTTGCGCTCGACCGACCCGCGCGGGAGCTTGCGGATACCGGCCTCGATCTCGGCCATGTCGTCGATTGTATAGGCGTGAAGGCAATTCTTGAGGTGCGGCCCATGCAGCACCACCAGACGCGGCAGGGGATTTTCAGGGTAACGGGGATCGCCATCGGCCAGCACAGCGCGAAAATCGGCAGGGATCGACATCCGACCCTTACCGTCAACCTTCTGGTTGAACTCGCCTCTGAAGCTGAGAACCACTGTCCCGTCTGCCTCTCTCGCCCCCAATGAACCTCTTAAAAACGAAACGGCGGATTGAGCTGCTGCCACTGCCCAATCCGCCGCCCTCGTCCCGCTGTGCGGGGTGTGTCCAGCTGCGCGCGCCACCTGGGGGGATGTCTGCTCGCCCGCGCGCCGGATCCTTAGTTTCGATGAAAGCGGGTGCCTGTATGAAACCTGACTTGGGAGTTTTGGTTCGGGGTTCTTTGTTGCCCCTATGTCTTTCCCGTCCTCATCGTGATTACATGGATGACATGGGAATTCATGGAAATCAATGAAAATCTGTGGGAAGAACTACTCTATCTAGTTTTCGACACCCCTGAAAAACAAGATGATGTGGATGAAATCATATCACAAACGCTCTAATTGGTGTGATCTGCGAGTCATAATACTATATATAGATAATTAGGTGGAGAAATTCAGTGAAACATATTTTCCCATATTTTCCCGACTTTTTTCAGAAATTACCTTACCGCCACCGCCGAACACCCGAAAATCGACCGTCAGATATCCAAAAATTCAGCCTATTCCTCAATATGATTCGGATTTTGAGTGTTTCGGAGAGCGTTGCGCCGGTCGTTCCCACGAATTCCCGGCCCCTTCCGGAAGCGGTTAGCTTTGGTTCAGCAGCCCCAGCTTTTCCGCACCGGCCTGTAGCACCGGCAGGGCGGTCATGAGATCTTCGAGCGTGCGTCGTGGCAGGGGAACATGGACCGACAAAGTTGCCATCAAACGCCCCTGGGCGTCTGTGACCGGCACGGCAATTGCGGTCATGCCGGCCATGAATTCTTCATTATCGACGGAATAGCCGCGCGCCCGTGTCAATTCGACCTCGTTGCGAAGCGCATCGGGGTTTGTGATCGAACGCTCGGTCACGGCCTCGAACGGGCCTGCTGACAGGTAACCCTCGAACATCGCCGGCTTCAGCGAGGACAGGTACATTTTGCCGCTGGCGGTACAGTGAAATGGAACCTGCGTGCCGACTGGCAACTGAATGCGCAGCGGCCAATGGGTTTCAACCCGGTCCAGATAAACCATCCCCTCGCGGTCGGGCGTGGCAAGGTTGCAGGTCTCGCCAATCTCTTCGGCGACATCCTTGAGGATTGCCAGCCGCGCGGTGCGCATGTGCTGTGACGACATGATGTTGACCGCCAGATCGCGCAGCCGTGGCCCGGGCCCGTAGGACCGACCGTCCAGATCGCGCTGCAGGAAGCCTTCGGCCTCGGCGGTCTGGAACAGGCGGTGCACCGTAGGCTTGGGCAGGCCGATCAGTTTCCCGATCGTTGCCGGTTTGACCGGCACCCCTGCCCTTGCCACTTCCTCAAGGATTATGAGCAATCTGAGATTGGTGGGGATTTGCCCTTCTTTTCCTGTCAGATTGTCTTCGGGCATGGGCTACTTACCTATTGGGCAACAACAACAGTGCAATGTCGGGAACCAGCGAGACCAGTATCCAGACGCTGATCAACGATACAAGATAGGGCACTGTATACTTCAGCAGTCTGAAATAGGGAACGCCTGTGACGCCTGATGCGACATAAAGGTTAAGGCCATAAGGCGGCGTGATGAAGCCGATAGAGGCACCCACCAAGAAGATCACCGAGAAGTGGATCGGATCGACGCCCACCGAGGCCGCAATCGGCGCAAGGATCGGGGCAAGGATGATCGTGACCGGCAGGCTTTCCAGAACCATGCCCGAGACGAAGACGATGATCATCGAGGTAAAGAGCACCGCGTGATAGCCACCCATAGAGGTCACGAAATCGCCAATCACCTGTTGCGCCCCCAGAAGCGACAGGATTTGCTGCATCACCACCGAGATGGCGATCAGCGGCGCAAGGATACCGGTAATCTGCGCCGAACGCATGACGATCGACGGAATTTCAGGGATTTTAAAGCCTTCGACCACCAGCATGTCGAGGTAGGATTTGTCGGTCCATTCCTGCGCGTCGTGATGGCCCATCAGCCTGTTCAGCGGGAAGCTGACCAGACCGGCGATGACACAGAAGCCCACGGTGACGCCCGCCGCCTCGGTCGGAGAGAATTTGCCGGTGTAGATGCCCCAGAGCACCAGGCCGATGGCGAAAAAGCCAAGCCACGCCCCGAAAGCCGTTTTCAGAACACGGTTGAGCTGCAGCGGGATCAGAAAACCCCAGCCATTCATGCGGCAGATGATCCAGCAGGCCAGTTGCATGCCCACGACCATCAGCGTGCCCGGCAGGATGCCGGCAACGAAGAGGTCCGAGATCGGCAGGTTCATCAGGAAGCCGTAGACGATGAAGATGATCGACGGCGGAATGATGATCCCCACCGTGCCGCCCGCCGCCGCAGTGGCCGCCGAGAAGCGTTCGTCATAGCCGCCTTTGACCATTTCAGGATGGAGCATTGACCCGATGGTCGCAGTGGTGGCCGAGTTCGACCCCGAAATTGCCGCAAACAGCCCGCAGGCACCAAGCGATGCCATCGCCAGGCCGCCGCGCAGCCACCCCAGGCAGGAATACGCGAAATCGGATAGCCGCCGCGCGATACCGGATTTGTTGATCAGGTCGCCGGTAAGGATGAAGAGTGGCATCGCCAGCAGGGCGAAGCCTTTGTTGAACACGTTGAGCAGTTCTGCCCCCATGTTATCCAGTGTCAGGCCCAGCACCGCGGAACAGCCAATCACCCAATAGGCGATGATCAGCAGCACCGGCGTACCCAGCATGAAAAGACCCGTGACCCCAAGCGAGATCAGTGTGACCCAGGTTCCGTCAGTCATGCCGGTTCCTCCCCGATGACAGCTTGTTTGATCAGCGGCTCGCCGCTGCGCCAGTTGGCAAGATCATCAAGCACATTTTGAAAAACCCGTGCGGCCATCATCGTGAAGGCCAGTGGCACGGTCAGGATGAACCACCATTGCATCACATCATCCGTGCCCAGCACGATCTGGAAGTTCGACGCCGAATTGGCGGTGACGCGCAGGGTGGTGGTGACGATCATCACGCAGAAGATCAGCCACAGGGCCGCGTCCATCATCAGGCAGGCCATCTGCCCGGCGCGCGGCATGCGGGATCGGAATTCGCTGAAACTGAGATGGGTTCTGAGCCGTACGTTATAGGAACAGCCGAACCATGCCATGATCATGAATAGAAGTGGTGGGATCGTTGTCGACCAGGGTTGCTGGTTTGAAAAGACAAACCGGTCAATTACCCCCCAGAAAATGATGGCCGCAATCGCCAGGTAGCTCCAGACCATGATCGAGCGTTCCATATGGCGTTCAACGAAGGGCGCAATCTTGTAGATCCAGACGACCAGCGCACCGCCGAATAATGTAATCATCGTGCCGACGACCCAAGCCCCGTCAGCGCGCAGGGCCTGACTGATATCATAAGAATCCCTGCCTCCGAATGCGGCGAAAATCTCGCCAACTTCTGCTAAAATAGACATGCGCGTCCCCTGTCCCTGTGCCACATTTCAATGGTTAGCCAGCCCCCTGAAAAGGGGCTGACCATTTGCTAAGAGAATAGTGCTTACGCTTTCCACCAACGGCGCGGCTCGACATTTTCAGCCAGCGTATCTTTGGGGATCTGACGCGCGATGTCGTAGATCTCCTGGTAGGTGTCGATGCCACCCGCCCATTTGTTGATACGCTCACGCCAATCCGACCACAGATCGGGCTGGAATTCGGGCGAGCACATTTCCTCGGCCATCTTGATCTGATCATCGGCCAGGAAGGCATTGCGCACGTTGTTCTGGGCGAAGATCGTGTTGGGCAGCTGTGGATCGGAATGGCCCACGGTGTTGACCAGTGCCGCCTCGTTTGCCGCCTGAACATGGGTTTGCGCCCAATAGGCACTTTCCATGACTGCGTCCTGAAGGTTGGCCTCGAGCTTGTCGAAGGCTTCGGCATTCATGGCGGTGTGTTCGGTACCGCAGAAGAATTTCAGATCGACCGACTGGCTGACCACCGGCGACATGTTGGCGTAAGCCACCGCCGACGCCCATGTTTCCGCACCATCAATCAGGCCTTGTTTGAGACCATCAAGGGTTTCTTCCCAGGCAACAGGAACCGGATTCAGGTTAAGCGCCTGCATGGCGATTCTACCCAACTGCGTGCCCGTGACACGGTTCTTGGTGCCAAAGAGTTCTTCCAGCTTGGTCACCGTGGGCGCGTCTTCGTATTTCAGGCCCAACTGGATGCCGCGCAGTTCGCAATGCGAGAACAGGAATTTCAGCCCGTGACGCTTTTCGAACGGATCACGCAGGATGCGCTGCGAATCAGGGCTGTAGAGGAAATGGTACTGCGCCGCCCGGCTGGGGAACATATAGGCGTAATCCAGCACATTGAGATAGGGTGCACCACCGGCCGAGTTCTGGGTCGACGCCGCGTAGATATCAACGATACCCTGCTGAGCTTTTTCAACACAGCTGAGCTGTCCGCAGATTTGGTTGTTGCCGATGAATTCGACGCGAATTTCGCCATCTGTGCGGCTTTCCAGATCGCGCGCGAATTCAAGCGCACCAGCGCGTTCAATCAACAGGTTCTGGGGATTAAAGCCCGAAGCACCGAATTTCAGCGTATGTTTGGCCTCTTTGGCAAAGCGCTTTTCATAGGTTGATTCCGCGGCACTGGCTAGATTGCCGATGCTCATTGCACCGCCGAATGTCCCTGCCGCCATCAGCGTGGAACTGACCCCATACTGCCCTGCCAGCTTGAACAGGTCGCGGCGCGAAATCCCGCCTAGTTTCTTTGATACACTCATTTGATTCCTCCCGTGAAGTGTTTCATTGGTTGAGACTTTTTGTTTCAAAAAACACTAGCTTATTTTTTTCAATCTGCATAGAATTATTTTTGAAAGAGTTAGGAGGACGGATTATGGAGGCTGATTATATCGTCATTGGCGCAGGGTCGGCTGGGTGTGTGCTGGCCAACCGCCTGAGCGCTGATCCGAAGAATCGGGTCATTCTGCTTGAGGCTGGGGGGCGCGATATCAATCCCTGGATCCACATCCCTGTAGGGTATTTCAAAACCATCCATAACCCAAAGGTTGATTGGTGCTACAAGACAGAACCCGATCCGGGGCTGAACGGGCGCTCGATCGAATGGCCGCGCGGCAAGGTGCTGGGCGGGTCGTCGTCGCTGAACGGATTGCTTTATGTGCGCGGTCAGTCACAGGACTATGACCGTTGGCGGCAGATGGGAAACAAGGGATGGGGTTGGGATGATGTCCTGCCCCTGTTCAAACGCGCCGAGAACAACGAGCGCGGGTCGGATGAGTATCATGGTGATCAGGGACCGCTATCGGTTTCCAACATGCGCATCCAGCGCCCCATCACCGACGCCTGGGTTGCTGCGGCGCAAGCGGCGGGCTACCCGTTCAACCCCGATTATAACGGCGTCTCGCAAGAAGGTGTCGGGTTTTTCCAGCTTACATCGAAGAACGGGCGACGGTGCAGTTCGGCAGTTGCCTATCTGAAACCGGTCAAGGACCGCGAGAACCTGCAGATCATCACCCATGCGCAGGTCGACAAGATCGAAATCGAGGATAATTGTGCCAAGGCCGTCAGCTACAGGGATCGCGGTGGCAATCTGCAAACGGTTTCTGCGCGACGCGAGATCGTCCTTTGTGGCGGCGCGATCAATTCCCCTCAATTGCTGATGGTGTCGGGCATCGGAGAAGCTGACCAACTGTCCGAGCACGGGATCGAGGTCAAGAAAGACCTCAAAGGTGTCGGCAAGAACATGCAGGATCACCTGCAGGCGCGGCTGGTTTATAAATGCAATGAGCCCACACTGAACGATGAGGTCAGCAGCCTTTTCGGACAAGCCAAGATCGGGTTGAAATACCTGATGTTCCGGTCAGGTCCAATGACAATGGCAGCCAGCCTGGCAACCGGTTTTCTGAAGACCAACGAAGATCAGGAAACGCCCGATATTCAGTTTCATGTACAGCCACTTTCGGCGGAGAATCCCGGTAAAGGGGCTGATAAATTCTCGGCCTTCACCATGTCGGTCTGCCAGCTTCGCCCCGAAAGCCGGGGCGAGATCCGGTTGGCCAGCGCTGATCCCAGAACTTATCCCAAGATCATTCCGAACTATCTGTCGACAGAGACCGACTGCCGAACAGTCGTGGCTGGCGTCAATATCGCGCGCACCATCGCGCGACATCCGCCGCTGACCTCGAAAATCTCCCAGGAATTTCGGCCTAATGCCGATCTGGATATGGATGATTACAATGCCACGCTGGATTGGGCGCGCAACAATACCGCCTCGATCTACCACCCCACCGGCACCTGCAAGATGGGCAGCGGGAAGGACGCGGTAGTAGATGACAGGCTACGGGTGCATGGCATTCGGGGGCTGCGCGTGGCGGATTGTTCGATCATGCCGGAAATCGTGTCAGGCAACACCAACGCGCCTGCAATCATGATCGGTGAAAAGGCCAGTGACATGATCCTTGAGGATCACAAGGCCTGAGATTGGATCAGAAGGCCAGCCACTTGTACATCACCAGCGCGTCGATCAGGCCCATTTTCGGGTGATCGAAGGCCATTGGCAAGCGACCGACCGTATCGAAGCCCAGCTTGTGCCAAAGGTGAATGGCATGGGTATTGGTTGCCAGCACGAGGTTATATTGCATCGCGCGGTACCCAAGCTTTAGCGCTTCGGCCTGGGAATGCTCGCACATTTGCGCGGCAAGCCCCTGCCCCCGCGCCGCCTCGGCTACCATGTAGCCGCAATTGCAGACATGCGCACCACCGCCGGGTTGGTTGGTCTTGATGTAATAGGTGCCCAACACCTCGCCGCCGGCCTCGACCACGTAGGTGGCGCGGGGTGCATTCATCCACAGATCGAACGCTCCTTCGCGGCTGATCCTGGGGTCAATTGCGTATGTTTCACCCGCCCGAATGACGGCGCGCAGAATGGGCCAGATCGCTTCGAAATCAGTGTCCCGCGCTAATCTGATATTTAAACTTTGCACACCCATCATAGGATTTTGGTCTTCCCTTCGGCACTGGAACAAGTCCACAGCCTGTTGCATTGCATACGAAGGCGGATGTCGTCCAGTGCGTCGTTGAATATTCGTGCCGGTCGTATCACCCGCCGGTGGCGCCCAGAAGGATGCCCGCCGCCGATACAGCGATCATGGCACCGCCCGCCATCACGCCGAGGCGCGCCAGCGATTTCTTCTTGTTCCGGGCCTGTTGCGCCTTGGCAATCGCCTGCATTTCAATCTCGTCAATCGGTTTGGCAGCAGAGAAGTAATCGACGAATTCAAGGATGTTGAAGCCACCCCAATTCGCCTGTTTCAGGTTCTGGGACGCACCTATATTCTCGGACAATTTACGCACGCAGGCATTTCGCCCCGCCTCGTCATGGCCCGGAAATCGCCCCTCGGGTGCGCCACTGTCATAGACATTGAGCCCGAACCCGGCGTCGAGAAACAGGTTTTTGACTTTCTCGTCAGCGCTTGAAAGCGCTTCGACAAGGGTGGGATCGCGGAACAGGGCCACCTGCTTACCCACCGAGGGACCCATGCCCACATCGTTGAGAAAGCCTTGAAACTCCTGGCGCACTTCTTCGGGGATCACTGAAAACATGTCGAAATCGTATTTGAAACCCATGTCATGTCTCCTCAAATCAATCGCGAAAACACTAAAGATGCGATTTGTCCGAAATGGGGCGCAAAACGGGCGATTGTTTATCATCGAACAACAATAGCGCCCGGGCTTTCGCACGGGCGCCACTGCAATTTCAACATTAATTCAAAGACTTCAGGCGTTTACGTCTACCACGACGCGCCCTTTGACCTGACCCTTCAGGATATCGGCGCCAAGGCCCGGCAGATCGGCAAGCGTCGCCGGATTGATCATCGCCTCAAGCTTGTCCATCGGCAGATCGCTGGCAATCCGATTCCACGCGCGGACGCGGTTGTCGTAGGGTTGCATCACGCTGTCGATCCCCAGCAGGTTCACCCCGCGCAAGAGGAACGGAATAACCGTCGCAGGCAGGCCCGCGCCACCCGCCAGACCGACCGCCGAAACCGAGGCACCGTATTTCATTTGCCCCAAAAGCCGCGCCAGCATCGTGCCGCCCACGGCGTCGACGCAGCCCGCCCAGCTTTCCGTCTCGAGCGGACGCTTGGTGGTCTCGTTGATCTCTTCCCGGGCGACGATCTGTGTGGCGCCCAGCGATTTCAGGTAATCCGCCGTGTCAGGCCGCCCGGTGACACCCGCAACCTCGTGGCCGAGATTGGCCAGAATGGCGGTGGCCACGCTGCCAACACCCCCCGCAGCCCCGGTCACCAGCACCGGGCCGTGGCCCGGCTCAAGCCCATGATCTTCAAGCGCCATCACCGCCAGCATCGCGGTAAATCCAGCGGTGCCCACGGCCATTGCCTGACGGGTATCAAGGCCGTCGGGCAGCGGAACCAACCAATCCGCGCGCACATTGGCCTTTTGGCTGTAACCGCCCCAATGGGCCTCGCCCACACGCCAGCCGGTCAGCACAACTTTGTCGCCGGGTTTGTAGCGATCATCCGACGAGGCTTCGACCGTGCCGGCAAAATCAATGCCCGGCACATGCGGGTATTTACGCACCAACCCACCGCCCGGCCCGATGCAAAGCCCGTCCTTGTAGTTGACGGTGGAATATTCGACCGCCACCGTAACCTCACCCTCGGGCAGATCCTCTAAACTCAGGTCTTTGACAGCGGCGCTTGTCTTGCCGCTTTCTTCATCTTTTTCAACAACCAGTGCCTTGAACATCTTCATTCCTCTCATCTTTTCATCATCCCCGAGGTTACTCAGGGCGGGCAATTGCCCTTGGTTTACGTCAATTCCAGAACCCGTCACACACCCGTGCCGCGCGTGGGCCGGTTGGCGTCTCAACCGTAATTTCGCTGTCAGCATCCCAATGTGCGCGGGCCACCATGCCGATAGCGACATTGGTCTTGAAATCAGGCGACCAGGTGGCGGATGTCACCTGCCCCACCTGTTCCCCCCCGGCATGAAGTGGCCAGGCCCGATCACAACCTGGCACGGAATTCCCGTCGATTTCGATGGCCCGGATCATCTGGGCGCTGCCGGTTTCCAGCTCTTCGCGCATGGCGCGACCGCCAAAGCAGGTTGCCAACTGGCTGGTGCTGACAAATTTGCCCAAGCCGCATTCCAGCGGGGAATTATCGCTGGTCATGTCGTTACCATAAGACAACAGGCCGCTTTCCACGCGCTCGATCAGGTTCGGTCCTCCTGCCCGCACATCCAGCGGTTGGCCCGCCTCGAAAAGCGCATGCCAGAGCGGCATGCCACGCTCGGTTCCCTCGACATAAATCTCGAATCCGCCCTGCTTGGAGTAGCCCGATCGCGCGATCAGGAAATCAAAGCCACCGAATTCAAAGCGGTCACAGCCGAAAAACCTCAGATCGCGGATTTTTTCGCCAAAAACCTGCGCCATCAGATCGTCGGATTTTGGCCCCTGCACCCCCAATGGTGAGACATCGGGCTCACTGACCTCAACATCAAACCCGTTGCAGGCCGCGATGGCGTTGACCCACATCAGCAGATCGCTGTCGGCGATGGAAATCCAGTAGGTTTCGGGGCCCGACTGTAGCAGGACCGGATCGTTCAGCATGCCGCCATTCTGATCGGTCACCGGGATATACATGCAGCGGTTCGGGGTTATCTTGCTCAGGTCTCGCGGGGTTAGGATCTGGATCAGTCTGAGCGCATCCGAGCCCTGCACCTGAACCTGCCGTTCACAGGACACATCCCAGACTTGCACCGCCTGCTTCAGGTGGTAATAATCCTCTTCCACACTGGCAAACATCGTTGGCAGCATCATGCGGTTATAGACGGTATAGGCCTTAATTCCCTGGGCTTCGACGCCGTCTGAAAACGGCGTGCGGCGCACCCGGCGCGATGGCGATAGCAGTGCCATTTATTTCGGGCCTTTCCAATCGATCGGGCAGATCTCGGCTGATTTGCCGCCAAAATCCCAGACCCGACCATAGTCGCGAACCTTGGATTTGATGCCTTTGGCAGCGATGATATCGGGGCCCATCCAGTATTTCGAATTGGTCACCATCACCGGGTGATCAGGGCTGAGGCCGTCGATCATCTCGATCTCTCCGGCGATCTTGCGACCGATATAGATGCCGCGTTTCTTGCCGTCACGGACGATCTCGACCTTCTGGCGTTCGGCACCGATGATCTCGGACACCAGCATGGTGAAAAGGCCGGTGGTACCGCCCGCCTGCCCCGAGAAAATCTGCAGAATGCCGTTATAGGCCTTGCCGCTTGCGCGCTCGTCGACATAGGCCGCTACGCGCCAGTTGCCTTCGCCCATGCGGCCCGGGATATCGACCAGCAGGCCGACGTTCAGACCGGACAGGTCTTCGCCCTCGAAATGGCCCTCGTCGATGGCAATGGCCATCCAGGCGTGGCAGTGGCCTTCGGTCGGCGGGTGCGCACCAAGGCTGACCACGCAGGGGCAGAAAACGGTGCAGGAGCAGTTCAAGAAAAGCTCCCCCTTGATGGCCCATTCCGTGGGCGACATCTTGCGTCGCTTGGGGTTGGGCATCCGGTTGTCGATGCGTTGCGACACCGGTAATTTGTCGGCATCCGGTTTGCGTTTGATCGCCATTGATTATCCTCCGTTTGCAAGCGGCAGGGCCATTACGGCCAACCCGCTGAATATCAGCGCCACACCCATCGGTTTCGTCACGCGGTGACCGATTTGCGGCAATTTTTCGAGAACCATAAAAAACGTGGCGAGGCCCATCCACAGCAGGCTCATCACCCCACCGACGAAACCCAGCGCCATGAAACCCCAGCAGCAGCCCACACAGAACGCCCCCAGCCCAAGGCCCATACGCAACCCACCGGCAAAACCGGTGCGCCAATGACCCAGGAAATACATCATCGGGCTGTGGCAGACGCCGTGGCAGATTTCCTTGGCCCGGGTGAACTGGAATGCCCCTACCGCAAGCAGCAAAAGCCCTGCAAAAATAGGGGACTTGGCGATGCCCAGCATGTCGATCACGCCACCGAAAAGCAGCGCCAGTTGCACAGCCGTGATCAGCGCGGCAAAAGCGACCCAAACGACGAAATAGCCCAGCAAAACACCAAGCCAGCCCGCGCGATTGCCATTGGCGCTGATCATCAGATCCTCGTAGCTGCGCAGGGTCGGCACCAGTGTTGGCAGCATCATCGCCGCCATCATGATCGCCCACATTATGAATAGCGGCCCGAAATGCGCCATCGGCATATACATATCCATGCGCGGGTCCATCTCGCGCATCACCTGCCCCGAGGCCCCCGGGCGACCGATCAGGTCAAGATCCATGTCCATCGCCATCACATACATCACCCACCACGACGCCAGGATGGCGGCGAAAAAGCCCAGCCAAAGCAGGCTCCGCATCGGGGTTAGTAGGATGGCGCGCACCGAGGTTTTTCCTCCGACTCAGGGGGCGTTCTTGGGGTTGCTTTTAAAATGTCAGACATTTAAATGTAAGACAAATGAAAATTGACCCGGATAAGAAAGCTGATCTGTCAGCGCAGATCGCGCAGGCCATTCGCGATGCCATCGTGAGCGGTGATATGATCGTGGATGAACGCCTGCCCTCCGAGGCCGAGCTGGCAGACCAGTTCGAGGTCTCTCGCCCGACGGTGCGCGAGGCGCTGAAAAGGCTTGCAGCACAATCGCTGATCCGCACCCAGCGCGGGGCCTTTGGCGGCGCCTTCGTGAATAAGCTGAGCTACGAGGAGGCTTACGGCCAGCAGATCACCACCTCGACCCTTCTGTTGAGTATGAATGCGGTCAGTTTTGATGTTGCCTGCGAGGCGCGTTATGCGCTGGAACGGGCCTGTACCCCCTTGTCGGCGGAGCGTCGAACACCGGACCACCTAGCGACGATGCGGGCTGAAATTCACCGTCAGGGACACCCCGGACTGAGCGACGAGTCGTTCTGTGCTTCGGACGTGACTTTTCACCGGGCCTTGGTGGATGCGGCGTGCAACCCGGTACTGTCCTATCAACTGGCGGGTGCTGTCGAAGCGATGCAACCGTTGATGAACATGATCACCTTCACCGCCCGGTCGCGCGAGGAGATCGTGCGCCTGCACACGCGGATCGCCGACGCGGTCGAGGACACGGATGCGCAAGCGGCCGAGACCGCGCTGCACGAGTTGGAAGCCTATACGCTGACCCTGGCCCGCGATGTGATGGCCGCCCGGCAAAAGACCCGGCAGGTTTAGCTTTTCGCCACGACAGGGTGTCAGGGCAGCGAATCGCCATTAACGCCCTGAAATCATGTGAAAACCCATGTCGGTATAACGTCGGTATTTTGTCGGTATTACGTCGGTGTCGAAATCGGTGTTTTGCCGGGTTAACAGGGCGTACGGACGGCAACCGCCCCGGGCGATCTGATCAAACCTTTCGCGCAACAAATTCAGCCGGCCCGTCAGATCCCAGCGGCAACATGATTTGCGCGGTGCCGCAATTTGATAAATTCCGAAACATTTTTTGGCCATTGGTTTACCCGAACGCAGGTCAATCTGATGCAACTTGCCCTGAACCAAACAAGTTGAGCAAAAATGGCATCTGTTTCACCCCTGGCATTCCGGCGCTTCATCAAGAATTTCGCCATACCGATTTTGTTTTTCCTATCGGCTGTCGTGACCTGGCCCATACTGGCAGAGATGGAGCTGTTTGAACGCTTCTATGAATATAGCCGCGCCCATGAAGACTGGGATCTTGATGAGTTCGCGCTGTTGATCGTAAATCTGACGATAGCGTTGGTTTTTTCAGCAATTTTTCAGTGGCACAGACTCAAAAGACTTGTTCGTGAACGCGAATTTCAGCGTCAACGCGCCGAAAAGAATGCCCGGCACGACCCCTTGACGGGATTGATGAATCGCCGCGCATTCTCGTCTGCGATGGAACAAATCGAAGAACAGGCCGCCGGTTCGAACGAACGCATTGTCGCGATGATTGATCTGGACAGGTTCAAACCGGTCAATGATCTGCACGGCCACGCAGCGGGTGATCATACGCTTCAGACCGTCGCGCGACGCTTGCGCGAAGAAATCGGTCCAGAGGCCGTTCTTGCGCGGCTGGGCGGCGATGAGTTCGCGGTGATTTTCGACCCCTCGGCCGGTGTGGTTCAGGTCGAGCGTATTGCCCGGCGCCTGCTGCACACGATGGAACAGGCCGTGGCGTTTGAGGATGGCCAGATCTTCATCAGCGGTAGCATCGGACTGGTCAAATGGAATACCGCAACATCCTGTGTGGAGGCGTTGCGACGAGCGGATAAAGCTCTGTACACGGCAAAGAACGAAGGCCGTAGCCAATTTGCCTGGTACGATGCAGAACTGGATCGTCAGTCTCATGCGCGTGCTGAGATTGAAGCTGATCTGCGAGAAGCAATCCTCAAATCTGAAATCGAACCCTGGTTTCAGCCGATCATCCAGATTGACTCGAAAAAGCTTATTGGATTTGAGGTTCTGGCGCGTTGGCAACATAAAACCCACGGTCACATTCCGCCTAATGTGTTCATTCCAATTGCCGAAGACAGCGGTCAGGTCGGCAGTCTTGGTCTTGGTATCTTGCGACGCGCCTGCATGGCTGCTGGGGAGTGGGATCCGGACCTTTCGATTTCGTTCAATGTCTCGCCCTATCAGTTTCAGGATCCCAAGCTTGTGGATCAAATCAAGGCGATATTGCAGGAATGTGAGTTTGATGCGAACCGGCTGACAATCGAAATCACCGAAAGTTCGGTCATCAACGATTTTGACGTGGCACGAACAAAGCTGAATGCCCTGAAAGGGATTGGCGTTGCCGTCGCCCTTGATGATTTCGGCACCGGCTATTCCAGCCTGGCAAGCCTGCGGCAGCTGCCATTCGACCAGATAAAGATTGACCGAAGCTTTGTCACCAATATCGCAGCAGAGCCACAAAATCAGAAAATCGTCTCGGGGATCATGGCGCTTGCAAACGGGCTTGATCTGGATGTGACGGCAGAAGGGATCGAATCCACCGAAGATCTCGGTTTTCTGCAATCGCTGGACTGCTCATTGGGACAGGGGTTCCTATTCGAAAAGGCGGTGCCTGCCGAGCAGATTTCGTGGTTGCTGGAATCCAAGTGGGGCAATCTTCACGTCGATCCAGAAGAAGAAAACTTTGAGGTTCTCAAACCTTTTCGTGGTGCTGGCTAAGTCTTGGTCAAAAAACGGTTTGCGGATTTGGCCCCGCGCAGACCCCAAAGAAAAGAGCACCGCTCGCGTGTCACGAACGATGCTCTCAATCGACAAGGTTTTTCGATAGTCGCGCCGGTGTTACATCCGCGAGGCGACGTTTTCCCAGTTCACCAGATGATCGAGGAAGTTGGTCAGGTAGGCAGGGCGCTTGTTGCGGAAGTCGATGTAGTAGGAATGTTCCCACACGTCGCAGCCAAGAAGTGCCGTCTGGCCGAAGCAGAGCGGGTTCACACCGTTTTCGGTCTTGGTCACGGCCAGACCGCCATCGGCGTTCTTGACCAACCAGCACCAGCCCGAGCCAAACTGACCGGCACCGGCGGCGGAGAATTGCGATTTGAATTCATCCACGCTGCCAAAGCTGTCGGTGATGGCGCTTTCCAGCTCGGACGGCATGGCCGAGGAACCCGGTCCCATCATCTCCCAGAACTGGTTGTGGTTCCAAAGTTGGCTGATGTTGTTGAAGATACCGGACTGGGCCACAGCATTGGCGTCATAGGTGCCGGTGATGATCTCTTCCAGCGACTTACCGTCCCATTCGGTGCCCGCGATCAGCTTGTTGCCATTGTCGACATAGGCCTTGTGATGCAGGTCGTGGTGATATTCCAGCGTCTCTTTCGACATGCCGTTATCGGTCAGCGCATCATGGGCGTAAGGAAGATCGGGAAGTTCAAAAGCCATTTTGGGCCCCCTGTTCGTTGGTTCAAAATCTCATGGCCATACATGGTAGGCCTGAGGGGATAACGTCAAGCCTGTTCTTAAAGTTCCAGCCCTGTCAGGACCGAGGCCGTGGCAGGCTTTGACTTAATTTCCCCCCAAGGCCGGCGCATATCTGCCCGCGGCGAGAGAACGCGGCATCGTCCGCCTAGCCGGCCACGATCATCTCCAAATTTTGACGATGCCCCCTTTTGCGAAGGGTGGCATCGTCATAACGGCACCAAACGTTAGCTCAGATAGCCCACCTGGCTGCCGTTCTCGGCCGCGCCTTTGAGCAGGTTGAAAACGTATTCCGCGACCGAGCGGAAGCAGATGATGATGATGCCCCCCTCTTCATCGACCCAGAAAGCCGCTGGCACCTGCGCCATGCGGGTACGGCGAATCTGACCCGCAGGAAAGGCATCAGACGACATATCGACTGGCGAAAGCTTGGCGATGACCTCGCGCGCGCCGCCGCCGGTCACGCGGAAAATCGCGCGGGCGTCGGAGACATTGACCGCCAGATAATGCTTACCTTTCAGGGCCTTGTCGATGGCGGCGATCTTGTCGCCAACCTCTTCATACGGGACCAGGGCCAGCAATTCGTCCGGTGACATCCAGGCCAGGGCGTTCTCGCCCGTCATATTGACCTCGCGCTGGCCCGGCACATCAAGGCCGATCGCGGTGCTGGCGGCTTTCTTCATCCCGGCGGATTTCAGATCGCCACGAATGGTGATCATACCGCGCAGGCCCAGTTCCTCGACCTTGGCAAAGCCCTGATAGGTGGCGCCATCAAGCGCGCTTACTGGCTTAGACATTCTGCTTCTCCCCGTCCTTGTCGTAGAAGATGGGATCGACGATTTTCGCCTTTACGATGCTGCCATCCACCTTGGGAATGTCGATGACTTCGCCCATGCGGTCCGGACCGTGCAGCACAAGACCCATGGCGATACCCTTGTCGAGCGTCGGCGAATAATAGGTCGAGGTGACCCGACCCTGCACATTGCGCTGACCATTGGCATTGCTGCCCTCGGCCACGCAATACGCGCCATCCGGCAGCACCGAGCCATCGACGGTTTCCAGCCCCACCAGTTTCCAGCGGTTCGGATCGGCCATATGGCTGCGTTCCTGCGCGCGTTTGCCAAGGAAATCTTCTTTCTTCTTGGAAATCGCCCATTGCATGTTCAGGTCCTGCGGGATCACCGTGCCATCGGTTTCGTCGCCGATCATGATGAAGCCCTTTTCAGCACGCATCACATGCAGGCCCTCGGTGCCATAGGGGGTGATGCCATCCTCGGCCCCCACAGCCAGCAGCAGATCCCAAAGCTCGCGACCCCGGCTGGCGGGCACGGCAATCTCATAGCTCAGCTCGCCCGAGAACGAGATGCGGTAGGCCCGCGCCGGAATGCCATCACCCAGGGTGATATCGGCCCAGGACATGAAGGGCAGCGCCTCGCCGCTGATATCCGCATCGGTCAGCTTTTCCAGCGTCTTGCGGGCTTGCGGTCCGACCACGGCGATCTGGGCAAATTGCTCGGTCACGTTGGCGGTATAGACTTTCCAGTCCCACCATTCGGTCTGAAGCCATTCTTCCATATGGCCGTGGATCGTTTCGGCCCCGCCGGTGGTGGTGTGGCAGAGGAATGTTTCATCGTCGATCCGCGCCACGACACCGTCATCCGACAGGAAGCCGTTTTCGTTGCACATCAGGCCATAGCGGCATTTGCCGGGCTTTAGCGTCGACATCATGTTGGTGTAGAGCATGTCCAGGAATTTGCCCGCATCGGGGCCCTTGACGATGATCTTGCCCAAGGTCGAGGCATCCAGCAGGCCCAGCTTGTCGCGGGTCTGGTTGATCTCGCGCTTGACCGCGCCATGCACGGTTTCACCCGGTTTCTGATAGCAATAGGGGCGGCGCCACTGGCCGACGGGTTCAAAGAACGCGCCGTTTTCTTCGTGCCAGCCATGGATCGGCGTCTTGCGAATGGGCTGGAACCGTTCATCCCGCGCCTCGCCGGCGATCGCGGCCAGCGAGATCGGTGTATAGGGCGGGCGGAACGTGGTGGTGCCGGTCTGCGGGATCGGCTGGTTGAGCGCATCCGACAGGATCGCCAGACCGTTGATATTGCTCAGCTTGCCCTGATCGGTCGCCATGCCCAGCGTGGTATAACGCTTGGCGTGTTCGACGCTTTCGAACCCTTCGCGGGCAGCCAGTTGCACATCGCTGACCTTGACGTCATTCTGATAATCCAGCCAGGCTTTCATCCGCTTCTTGATGCCCGCGCCCTGCGGCATCAGCCAGACCGGCGCCATCGGGGCCTGTTCGGCCGTCTCTGCGGTTGGGGTCTTGGCCTTGCCCGGCGTGTGACCGGTGGCCTTGGCGGCGGCTTTGCCAGCGGCGTCCGCATCGGCCAGAACACCGTTCAGATCAAGCTCGCCATTGGCGGATCCGGCAGCGGTTACAAAACCTTCTCCATCCACACCTTTGGGCGGATTATCCACATCCGGCTGGAACATGGCGAAATCGCTGTTCCAGGTCAGCTTGCCGCCGCAATGGGACCAGAGATGCACCACTGGCGACCAGCCGCCCGACATGGCGACAGCATCGCAATCCACGGTTTCAAGCACGGCACCTTCGCCCGCCTGGCTGCAAATCTCGACCCCGGTGACGCGCTTGCCACCTTTGACCGACGCCACGGCGTGGCCCATCATCACGCGGATGCCCAGGGCCTTGGCCTCGGCCATCAGGGCGCTGTCTTCTGGCAGAACCCGTGCGTCCAGGATCACCGGAACGTCGAGCCCCAGCTTTTTAAGGGTGATTGCCGTTAGGTAAGCATCGTCGTTATTGGTTACGACAACTGTCCGGTCCCCGATCGAGACACCGTAATTCACCGCGTAATCGCGCACGGCAGAGGCCAGCAGCACGCCCGGAATATCGTTTCCGGCAAAGCTGAGCGGGCGTTCGATGGCGCCGGTCGCGGTGACGATATGACCCGCGCGGACACGCCACAGGCGATGGCGGGGGCCAGCGGCACCCGGCTGGTGGTCATTCACCCGCTCGTAACCCAGAACATAGCCGTGGTCGTAAACCCCGGCGCCCATCATCCGGGTGCGCAGGGTCACATTCGGCATCGCCTCCAGTTCCGCGACGATTTCGTCCACGAACTTATCCACAGGCGTCTGATTAACTTTTTCTTTACCTTCGTTAATGGTGCCGCCGTCAACCGGCGCACGGCCACCCCAATGGGCGGTCTGCTCCATCAACAGCACCTTGGCACCAGCCTTGCCAGCGGCGCGCGCCGCCTGAAGCCCCGCCACACCGCCGCCGATGACAACGACATCGGCAAAGGCGTAGAAATGCTCGTACTTGTCCTGATCCCGCTCTTTCGGAGCTTTGCCCAGACCGGCGGATTTGCGGATGATCGGCTCGTATACATGTTTCCAGAACGGCCGCGGGCTGATGAAGGTCTTGTAGTAGAAGCCCGCCGGCAGGAAGCGCGACAGTTTGGTGTTGATCGCGCCCACGTCGAATTCGAGGCTGGGCCAGTGGTTCTGGCTGGCGCAGGTCAGGCCTTCAAACAGCTCGGTTGTAGTAACGCGCTGGTTCGGCTCGAACGCCGCGCCCTCGCCCATGCCGACGATGCCGTTGGGCTCTTCGGCGCCACTGGCGACCACGCCGCGCGGGCGGTGGTATTTGAACGACCGGCCGATCAGCATCTGATCGTTGGCCAAAAGCGCCGAGGCCAGCGTATCGCCCGGATAGCCGGTCAGACGTTTGCCGTTGAAGGTGAAATTATACGCGCGGTCCTTGTTCAGAAGGCGGCCGCCCGTGGCCAGACGTGTGCTCATGCGAACTCTCTCCAGCTCCAGCCCGGCCGCTTGGCCGAGATTTTGTCCTTGATGTCTTTCGGGGGCTCATAGGTCTGCGCACTATAGGTGCCGAAAACCTCGAGCGTGGTGGTGCAGCGCGCGGCATGAAACCACTTGCCGCAGCCGTTATTGTGCCGCCAGCGTTCGAAATGCACGCCCTTGGCGTTTTCCTTGGCGAACATGTAGCCATGGAAATCTTCGTCCGACGTACCGGGGCCGAAACGTTTGATATGCGCTTCGCCGCCGGCGTGGAATTCGGTTTCCTCGCCGGTGACGCCGCAGCAAGGGCAGGTCAGGATCAGCATATTACGGCTCCTTCTGGAAATTGAAGCGCTGCGTTCTTAGGTTGAACCGCATGGAAGACGGCTCTCTCGTTATCAATCTTCTGAAGATCGCCCCGTTGGCGGCCATTCTTCTGATTGCAATCATCGTGGTATTTCGGGGAATGGGTCGCGACGGCGACAGCACGAACAACCGCGCGAAAGGCGGCGGTCCCAGCTGGTGGCCGGGCAACCACTGATCCTTTGGCATCCGCAGAACGGTCACTACCGGAAAACACGCCAAGGGCGGGCACCGATTGGCCCCCGCCCAAAGCGTTCACGTGAGATTTGGTATTATTCGATAGGGACTGTGCCGGCTGATTCTGCGCCGGTCGAGCTTGTGGCGCCAGCGCCCGCGTCCGGTTCAACCGGGACGACAATTGGGTCAGCGCCCGCACCGCCCGGATGTTCAACCGAGGTTGAGCCACCGCCGAGCGAGCCGACAAGTATAAGCACGCCCAGGACCGCAATTGCGGCGAAAAGCCAGAGCAGCCCGGACCCGGTGCTACCGGTGTCCATCGCGCCACGCGAGAAATTATGCGAGTCGCGCCATTGATCGTAATTTGACATGGCATGGTCTCCTTTCCTTGCAAAAACAAGGATGGGGATGCAGCCAGAGGTTGAGAAGGATAAGCGGAAATCCCCGGCCAAAACCGGCCAAACCCCGCGAATTGCGTGGTGTGGCCTCGGCCAGATTCCGCCCGGTCCCCCCGGATCATTATGGTGCGCCGGACGCGCATCAGTGCGCGACCCCAGCGGCGACGCTTTCGTCGATAAAGCGGCCTTCGTAGAAACGGTTGAGGCCAAATGCCTCGGTCAGCGGGGAATGGCCCTTGGCCATCAGTTCGGCAAAGCCCCAGCCCGAGCCCGGGATTGCCTTGAAGCCGCCGGTTCCCCAGCCACAGTTGATGAAGATACCCTCAACCGGGGTGGTGCCGATGATCGGGGAGCGGTCGCCTGTGACGTCGACGATGCCGCCCCATTGGCGCAGCATTTTCAGGCGCGCGACCATCGGGAAGGTTTCGACCAATGCACGCACGGTTTCCTCGATATGGTGGAAAGAGCCGCGCTGGGTATAATTGTTGAACCCGTCGGTGCCGCCACCGATGACCATTTCGCCCTTGTCGGACTGGGACATGTAGCCGTGCACGGTATTGGCCATGACAACACAATCCATGCAGGGTTTGATCGGCTCGGAAACCAGCGCTTGCAGCGCCACGGATTCAACTGGCAGACGGAAGCCCGCCATATCCGCGACGTGACCCGCGTTGCCGGCCACGACCATGCCCAACTTGTTGCAGTCGATATCGCCCTTGCTGGTGGTGACACCCACGACCTTGCCTGCCTCGGTGCGCACACCGGTGACTTCGCATTTCTGGATGATGTGCATGCCCATGTCCGAGCAGGCCCGCGCATAGCCCCAGGCCACCGCATCGTGACGCGCTGTGCCGCCGCGCGCCTGCCAGAGACCGCCCAGCACCGGATAGCGCGGCCCTTCGAGGTTGATAATCGGCACGATTTCCTTGACCCGCGCGGGGGTGATGAATTCGGTCGTGACACCTTGCAGCGCGTTGGCATGGGCCGTGCGCTTGTAGCCACGGACCTCATGCTCGGTCTGGGCCAACATGATCACGCCGCGCGGGCTGAACATGACGTTATAGTTCAGATCCTGGCTCATGGTTTCGTACAGGCTGCGCGCCTTTTCGTAGATCGCGGCCGACGGATCCTGTAGGTAGTTCGAGCGGATGATGGTGGTGTTGCGACCGGTGTTGCCACCGCCCAGCCAGCCTTTTTCCAGCACCGCGACATTGGTAATGCCGAAGTTCTTGCCCAGATAATAGGCGGTGGCCAGGCCGTGCCCGCCTGCACCGATGATGATCACATCATATTTGGCTTTCGGTTCGGGGGAGGCCCAGGCCCGCTCCCATCCCATGTGGAAACGGGCGGCTTCACGGGCGACGGCAAAGGCGGAATAACGTTTCATGCGCGCTCTCGGGTTTGGGGTGGATTCGCAGATGGCAGCAGTTGGGGATGTAATGCGCCTTATCCCCGGGTAAAAGCACACTGACGGCGGCACAAAACATCGAAATCGCGACATTGCGGCAACTTGGCGCTGGCCAGATGACCCTGTTGTGAAGGGTTTGGCCTTTTTTCCGGGTCACCGCACCGTTACATGAAGATCGGAAATGGGAGAGGCCATGACGTTCTGGATCATCATCGGGTCGCTGGCACTGGGTGTCGGGGGCGTTCTGGCACTGGCGCTTTTGCGCGGGCGCAAAGGGGCGATACCGCCTGCAGCTTATGATTTGCAGGTTTATCGCGACCAGCTGAAAGAGGTGGATCGCGACCTTGCGCGCGGGGTGATCGCCGAGGCGGATGCCGAGCGGGTGCGCACCGAAGTATCCCGGCGCGTGTTGGCCGCGGATGCGAATCTGCGCGCGCAGCAGGCCGCTGACGGTCGCACGACAGGTGGCAACGCCATCGTGGCGCTGGCGCTGATTGCGGTGATGCTGGGCGGGTCCGTTGCACTTTACGCCCGATTGGGCGCGCCCGGGTACGGTGACCTGCCGCTTGAGGCGCGGATTGCGGCATCCGAACAGGCACGCACCGAACGCGCATCGCAATCCGAAGCCGAGGCGCGCGCGCCTGCGCGGCCACCGGTGCCCGAGGCGTCAGCGGATTACCTGGCCCTGATGGAAAAACTGCGCCAGACGGTCAAGGACCGGCCGGGCGACCTGCGTGGTTTGCGCCTGTTGGTACGCAACGAGGCCGCATTGGGCAATATCACCGCCGCCTACACTGCGCAGGCAAAGGTGATCGAGGTCAAAGGCCCCGAAGCCACCGCCGATGATCATGCGCTGATGGCCGATCTGATGATCGCGGCGGCAGGCGGATATGTCTCGACCGAGGCCGAGGCGGCCTTACGCATGGCGCTGCAACGGGATCCCGACCACCCGACTTCGCGTTATTATCTGGGCTCGTTCCTGATGCAGGTGGATCGCCCTGATGCGGCGTTCCGCACCTGGGAACAGCTGCTGCGCGAAAGCCCCCCGGATGCGCCCTGGGTGGCGCCGATCCGCAACCAGATTGAAGAAGTCGCCTGGCGTGCGGGGGTCAAATACGAGCTGCCGCAACCCGTAAGGGGGCCATCGGCAGAGGATGTTGAAGCTGCGGGCGAGATGAACGCCGAGGATCGCGACCAGATGATCCGAGGTATGGTCCAGAACCTGTCGGACCGCCTGGCAAGTGACGGCGGTAGCCCCGAGGAATGGGCCCGCCTGATCGCCGCCTACGGGGTTCTGGGCGAAGTGGATCAGGCGCGCGCCATCTGGACCGAGGCACAGCAGGTTTTTGCGGGCAAGGCCGAGGCATTGGCGCAGGTTCGATCCGGCGCAGAGCAGGCCGGGGTTGCCGAATGATCACGGACGACATTGAGGCATTTGCCGCCGCCCTGCCCGCCCGGCGCGCGCTGATTGGGCTTGATCTGGGTGAAAAGACCATCGGCGTTGCGGTCTCGGACAGCCTGCTATCGGTTGCCAGCCCTTTCGAAACCATCCGCCGGCGCAAATTCGGGCTGGATGCGGCGCGCCTGCTGGAAATAACCAAAGAGCGCGATATAGGCGGAATTATCCTGGGTCTGCCCCGTAACATGGATGGCAGCGAAGGCCCGCGCTGCCAATCCACACGCGCATTCGCCCGCAATCTGGAACGGTTGACGGCGCTCCCCATCGGGTTCTGGGACGAAAGGTTATCGACCGTCGCGGCGGAAAAAGCGTTGTTAGAGGCGGATGCGACACGAAAACGTCGCGCCGAGGTCATAGATAATATCGCAGCATCCTATATCCTGCAGGGAGTATTGGACCGCTTGAGCCACTTGAGGGCAGCACAATGAACGACGAAACACCCGTCTGGAAGCGCGATGAGGTTGAAAGCCCCTGCGTGCGCATCTGTGTCGTGCATCCCGAGGCGCGGATCTGTACCGGGTGTCTGAGATCCATCGACGAGATTGGCCGCTGGTCAAAGATGAGTTCCGATGAACGTCGCGAGATCATGGAAGACCTGCCGAACCGTGCCCCGCTGCTGCGCAAGCGCCGCGGTGGCCGTGCCGCGCGGATGCAACGAGGCGGCTAAAACGCCTGATCACCATTTTTTGGTATGTTTTCAAGCGCGCCTGTAATGCCCGCGCATGTGAGTTATTCGAAATTGCCAGCCGGCTCTGGGCCGTGGGACACGAGGGGCGGGTGGCACCTATTCTGATATGAACCTGCTTTGCATCTCAACCTCTTGCTGGCGCATAAGCGTCCATGCGGTTTCCATATGGTCGGTCATGATGGATCGGGCCAGATCGCCATCGCTGTTCCTTAATGCCTGAACCAGCCTCTGTTGGTGGTCACGCCCCTGCTTCCAGAGCTCGAGATTGGGCGGTGAATAAAGACGCCGGTAAACCGTGAGATCGGACAAAAGGTTCACCATGAAGTCGATGATGAAGCCCAGCATCGGGTTTTTGGCCTGCTCGGCCAGGACCGCATGGAACCGGAGCGATGCCACATGCTGCTGACGTTCTTCATCCAGCGTGGCAGCAGGTTCAGAATATTCAGCGATATTGTCTTCCAATAGCGCCAGTACTTCTTCCGACAGGTTACCCGCCAGAGAGGCCGCAAGTTCCGGTTCCAGCGCAAGACGCAACTGGTAGATGTCACCAATGGTCAGGTCCTTGAAATAAAAGTAATTTCCCAACAAAGCCTTGGCGCGTTGGCGACTGACCTCGTGCACGAAACCGCCGCCGCCGGGGCCGGTGCGGGTCTTGATCAGACCCTGGGCCTCGAGGATGCGCATGGCCTCGCGGATCGTACCTTTGGCCATGGCGAACCGTTCGATCAGCTCAGCCTCGCCCGGCAGACGATCCCCGGCCTGAAGCCCTTGTTCCACGACCCAGTCCTTGATCGCCTCGGCGACCTGAACGGGTCTGCTCAGCTTGGGTTCAGCCTTCGATCGGGTGGTGGCAGGCGGCAAGTTGGTCTTCTCCCATTTGTTTCAGCGCGGGCACCTTGGCGCGGCAAAGATCGGTTGCGCGCGGGCAGCGGCCGGCAAAGGCGCAGCCCGGCGGCGGGTTGAGCGGATCGGGCAATTCCGACCCTTTCTGCTCGGGCGCGGAAAGAGGCCGACCGACGACCGGGGCGCTGTCTGCCAGGAGTTTTGTATAGGGATGTCGGGGGGTTGCAAAGATATTCTCGGCCTTGCCGATTTCGACGACCGATCCGAAATAGAGCACGATGATGCGATCGCTGACCGCTTCGACCACGGCAAGGTCATGGGTGATGAAGAGATATGTCAGGCCAAACTGCGCCTTGAGATCGGCCAGAAGGTTGAGCACCTGTGCCTGTACCGAGACATCAAGCGCCGAGACCGGTTCATCCAGAATGACGATCCGAGGGCTTGCGGCCAACGCCCGCGCGATGCCGATGCGCTGTGCCTGGCCGCCGGAGAATTCATGCGGGTAGCGTTCCAGAAATTCCTCGCGCAGATTGACGGAGGCGAAAATCTCGGAGATCCGTGCCTCGCGTTCCGATTTCGGCATATTATACAGTCGTTTAAGAGGTGCCTCGATGATCTGACGGATGGTTTTGCGTGGGTTCAGGCTGCTGATCGGATCCTGGAAAACATACTGGATCAGCTTGCCGAATTCCGCCGGATCGGCATTGTCGAGCGCCTTTCCCTCGATCTGGATTGCCCCCTCGCTTGGCTCCAGCAGCCCGACCAGCATCCGGGCCAGCGTGGATTTACCACAGCCGGATTCGCCCACAACGCCGAGGGTTTCGCCGGTCTCGACCGCAAAGCTCATGGGGCGGACGGCGCGGACGCCGGGCGGTGCGGGACCGAAAAGCGGCTTCTTCAGCGGGAAGGTCTTGGCCAGGTTTTCGACGGTCAGGGCGGTCATGCGGATCCCCCGGAAAACAGGCAAAATTCAACGTCGGTATAACGTCGGTATTTTGTCGGTATTACGTCGGTACGCGACAGGTGGGTCATCACAGGGCCTCCTCGGGGAAAAGGCAGCGCACGGCGCGGGGCGCCGCCCCGGCCAGCGTCACCTCTTGTGTCCGGCAGGCATCCTGCACCTTGGCGCAGCGCGGGGCGAAAGCACAGCCCGGTGGCAGGTCATCGACCACCGGCGGCAGGCCCGGAATGGCCGCCAGCGCGCGCCGCCCACCGCCCAGTTCGGGCACGCAGGCGATCAGACGTTTCGTGTAGGGATGCGCCGGAGCCTCGAGCACAGCATCGGTGGGCCCCTCTTCGACAATGCGGCCCGCATACATCACGGCCACGCGGTCGCATAGCTGCGCCACCACGCCGAAATCATGGGTAATGAAGATGATCGCCAGGCCGCGATCGCGCCGCAGATCGTAAAGTAACGAGAGGATCTGTGCCTGTACCGTGACATCCAGCGCGGTCGTGGGTTCATCGGCGATGATCACGTCGGGTTCATTCGCCAGCGCCATGGCAATGCCGACGCGCTGGCGCATCCCGCCCGACATTTCATGCGGATAATTGTCAACACGGCTTTCGGCATTGGGGATGCGAACATCCTTGAGCAAGCTGATCGCGCGGGTGCGTGCCTCGGCGCTGGAAACCTTGTGATGCGACTGGATCGCCTCGGCCAGTTGCCGCCCGACGCGGTAGAGCGGATGCAACGTCGAAAGCGGATCCTGAAAGATATAGGCCACCCGGTCCCCGCGTTTCTGCCGCAGCGTTTCGTAACGGGCACCAATCAGGTCGTGTCCCTGAAACCGCACCGCGCCACCGGTGATCACACCCGGGGGCGAGGCGACAAGGCCCATGACCGACAGCGCGGTGACGGATTTGCCCGAGCCACTTTCGCCGATCACGCCCAGGCATTCCCCGGGTTTGACAGCGAGCGACACACCACCCACCGCGCGGTAGATGCGCTTGCCGACATGAAACTGGGTCTGAAGGTTCTGAATCGCCAGCAGATCGTCGGTGGCGGCGGGAATGTCGCCCTGGCGATCCACAAGCGTGGTGGGCAGCGGGCGGCTGAGCGCGCCGGAACGCAGGCGCGGATCAAGCGCGTCGCGCACCCCGTCACCCAGCAGGTTGATCGACATGACGATCAGGAAGATCATGATCCCCGGCACGACCGAGGTATGCGGGTGCGAAATGAGGGCCGAGCGCGCCTCGCCCAGCATCGAGCCCAGATCGGCCTGCGGTGGCTGGCTGCCCAGACCGAGAAAGCTGAGGCCGGCGGTTTCAAGGATCATCCAGCCCACGGTGGTGGACATGGCAATGATGATCACCGGCAGCACATTGGGCAGAAGTTCCGTGAGGATGATCCGTGTGTGCCCCATGCCCGCCAGCCGCGCGGCATCAATGAATTCGCGGCCAGCAAGGCCCACCGTTATGCCGCGAATGTTGCGGGCGAAGAACGGCACGTTGACCGCGGCCACGGCGATCAATGCGTTCATCAGGCCGGGGCCCAGGGCTGCGACGATCGCCAGCGCCAGCAGGATATAGGGAAAGGCCATCAGCATATCGACAACGCGCATGATCACGTTGTCGATGCGCCCGCCGAAATAGCCCGCGACGATGCCGATGGCCGAGCCGATGGTGGCGGCGATCACCGCGGCGGCGATACCGACCGCAAGCGACAGTCGGGTGCCGTGCAACAGGCGGCTGAGCAGATCGCGTCCCAGATGGTCGGTGCCCAGCAGATGCCCGTCGCTGAAGGGTTTCTGGAACCGGTCGGCGGTGGCAGTCGTGTCGGGGTTTTGCAGCGGCAGAAGCGGCGTGATCAGGACAAGGATCAGGATTGCCACCAGCACCACGGCACCCATCGCGGCCAGCCGGTTTCGGAAAAGAAGCCTGAGAAACGTCATGTCTTGATCCTGGGGTCAAGCAGGCTTTGCGCGACATCGACGGCGATGTTGAAGAGCACGTAGCAGGCCGCGACGAACACGACGCCGCCCTGCACCAGCAGCAGATCGCGCTTGAGGATCGCATCCACCAGCATCCGGCCGACGCCGGGCCATTGGAACACGATCTCGATATAAACCGCGCCCGACAGGACAAACCCGGCCTGAATACCAAGGATCGGGATGATCGAAACCATGGCGGCGCGTAGCCCGTGGCCCATGATCACCCGGCGTTCGGGCACGCCCTTGGCGCGGGCGGTGCGGATGTAATCCTGCCGTAACACTTCAAGCATCGCCGACCGTGAGAGCCGCGCAATGACGCCGGTGGCCACGGCAGCGAGCGCCAGCGCCGGCATGATCAGGTGGTTGATCAGGTCCGGCAGATCGCCACCGCCATAGATCGCGAACATGCCCGACACCGGCAGCCAGCGCAGGTTCACTGCGAAGGCAAGGATCATCATCATGCCCAGAAAGAAAGACGGGACCGAAATGCCGATCAGCACGATGAAGGTGATCGCCTTGTCGGCAAGACCATATTGACGGGCCGCCGAGATCACACCGGCCAACACCCCGAGGATCGAGCAAAGAACAAAGGCCGTGCCCGCCAGAATGAGCGTGGCGTTGAAGCGTTCCAGCACCTCGTCGATGACCGGCCGGTTGAGCGAATAGGAGCGCCCGAAATCCCCGGTCAACATATTGGAAAGCCATATGAAATACCGCTGCACCATCGGTTTGTCGAGGCCCAGGTCGCGGTTGAGTTTCTCGACATTCTCAGGCGTCGCGTAGGAGCCGAGGATAGCCGTGGCCGGGTCGCCCGGGATCAGCGACATGATCAGGAAGACGATGATCGTGATCCCCAGCAGCACCGGGATGGCCGATATCAGTCGCTTCAGGATGTATCCGCCCATCGTGCCCTCTTTGGGTTCGCTTCGGGCTGCTTTTGTGACCAGCCCGAAGCGTCTTGTGTTAGTTTTTCACGACGCCTTGCAGATGCAACAGGAATGACGGTTCAAGTCCGAAATTCTCGACCCGGTCATTTGTCACCGCGTTTTGTTTCCAGTTGGCGACAAAGACCCAGGGCGCGTCTTCCTGCACGATGGATTGCATCTCGCGGTAGAGCCTCGCCCGCTCTTCCTGATCGGTGGCGGTGCGTGCGGCCTCGAGCAGCTCATCGACCTTGTCGTTGGCATAGTAGCCTGAGTTGAAGCCACCCTGATCGGGCCAGGCCTGTGAGCGCAGCGCCAGGTAGGGCAATGTGTCGGGGTCGTTGGTCATCCAGGCCATCTCGGCCATGTCGGCCTTGCCTTCAAGCCCGGGGTTCACCTCTCCCAGGAAGGTATTCCATTCATAGGTTTCGATCTTGACGTCAAAGCCGACGGCTTCGAGATCGGCCTGAATGGCAGTGCCCATCGGGACCGGATCGAGCATGCCCGAGCCACCTTCGGTCACGAAGAAAGTCAGCTCTGCGCCCTCTGCCCCGGCCTCGGCGATCAGCGCCTTGGCTTTTTCGGGATCATAGGGATAGGGATCGAGCGCGTCGTTATAGGCCCAGGCGAAAGCGGGTGGCGTGGGGCCTGCCGCAACGGTGGCCGTGCCTTCGAGCACGTCGTTCACGATCGCCTCTTTGTTGATCGCGTAATTGGCCGCCTGGCGCAGCGACTTGTCGGCAAAGGGGCCTTCCTTGGCATTGAGGATCAGGAACCAGACATGCGGCCCGGCCTGTTCGGCAATGGTAAACCCGCCACCTTCGAACTGACCCAGGGAGGTGGGTGGCACTTCGACCATCATGTCGATGCCACCGGCCAGCATCTCGGCCACGCGGGTGTTGGCATCGGTGATCGGGCGGAACACGACCGCCTCGGTACCCGCCGCATCGCCCCAGTAGCCATCATTGCGCTCAACGACGACCGCCTCGTTCGAGCGCCATTCGGCGAATTTGAACGGGCCGGTGCCGACGGGGTTACGACCGAACTCCTTGCCATGCGCCTCGACCGCGGCGGGAGAGACGATCAGACCCGTAGGATAGGCAAGGTTCGACAGGAAAGGGGCGTAGGGGGCGTTCAGGGTGAATTTCACCGTCATGTCATCGACAACCTCGGTTGACTGCACGGCCCCGAAGAAGAATGACAGTGGGAACGGGCCGGTGTCATGAAAGGGGTGATTCTCATCCAGCATCCGGTCGAAATTGAATTTCACCGCCTCGGCATTGAATGGCGTGCCATCGTGGAAGCTGACCCCGTCGCGCAGGGTAAAGGTATATTCGGTGCCATCATCGCTGATCGACCAATCGGTGGCCAATGACGGTTCAACCTCGAGTGTGCCGGATTTGTAACGGGTCAACCCTTCGTAAACATTCACAAGAATGCGAAAATCATTCACCGCGGTCACCGCCGCCGGATCAAGCGATTTCGGCTCGGCGATCTGGCCGACGATCAGCACGCCGGGCGGGGTTTGCGCGGTTGCGGGGGCTGTCAGGGATCCGGTGGCCAGCACCGCGCCCACGGCGGCGGCCATCAAACCCCGACGGGTCCAGGTTGTGAGTTTCATTGGTTTTCTCCCTGTTGTAATGGCATTGTATTTATCATGATAAATTGCAATCGTCAATTAATCATGATAAATAGAAAATGTTCAGTATAAGGTGAGGCATGACCTTTTCGATTCTTGCGCATGATCCTGAAACCGGTGCCATCGGTGGCGCCGCTGCAACCGGTAGCCTTTGCGTCGGCGGCTGGGTGCTGAGAGGCGACCTTTCTGCCGGGATGTCGGCCAGTCAGGGCGCCGCGCCATCGACCCTGTGGGGCGACGATGTTCTGACGATGATGCAGCAGGGCGCGGATGCAAAATCCGCCATCGACAACGTCACGCTGCCGGATCGCGGGCGCGCCCATCGCCAGCTTTCGGCGCTGGACAGACATGGCGGGGTGGCGGCGTTCACCGGCGATGCCAATCAACCGGAAAAAGGCAGCGTCGCGTTTACGGGCGGAATTGCAGCGGGAAATATGCTGGCGCGGGCCAGCGTGCTGGAGGCCCTGGCCGAAGGGTTCGAGAGTGCCGACATGGCGTTCGATCTGAGATTGCTGGCGGCATTGCGGGCGGCGGAAAAGGCCGGGGGCGATTATCGCGGGCTTCTTTCGGCGGCGCTGCTGGTTCTGCATCCTGACAGACCACCCCTGACGCTGCGGGTCGATTATCATCCGGACGACCCCATTGGCGCGCTTGACCAATTGCACCAAAGGGCCACGGGCGGAGACTATGCGGCCTGGACCGAACAGGTGCCGACGCTGAACGATCCGGAGCGAAAGCTTGACTGATTGGGGCACGAGGGCGGCGGTCTTGCTGGAGGAGCTGTCACGCTGTTCCGAGCCCGGCCTGGGTGTCACCCGCCTGCCCTTCACGCCAGAACACCGCGCGGCGATTGACCTGCTGAGCGAACGGATGGAACAGGCCGGGCTGGAGGTTGCGCTGGACGCTGCCGGAACCCTGATTGGCCGCAAGGAGGGCCCTGCCGGTGCGGGGACGTTCCTGATGGGATCCCATCAGGATTCGGTGCGTGAAGGCGGGGCCTATGACGGGATCATGGGGGTGGTATTACCCCTTATCGCACTGGAAAAACTGAAGGCCGGTGGGACGGAGTTGCCGTTTTCGGTAGAGATCCTTGCCTTCGCCGATGAAGAAGGGGTGCGTTTTCCGACCGCCCTGATCGGCTCACGCGCCCTGGCAGGATCTTTCGATCCGGCGGTTCTGGAAATGACCGACCGGGACGGGATTTCCCTGCGTGATGCGTTGAGCGGTTTTGGCCTGACCCCGGATGGCATCGGCCAGCTGGCTCGTGGGCCGGGCGATGTAATCGGCTTTCTGGAGACGCATATCGAACAAGGTCCGGTGCTGGAACGCGAAGACGAGGCTGTCGGCATCGTCACGGCGATTTGCGGCATCGAACGTCACCAGATTTCGGTAATTGGTGAAACCGGCCATGCCGGGACATTGCCAATGGAGGGCCGTCGTGATGCGCTTGTGGGCGCTGCTGCCCTTGTGACCGAGGTCAACCGGATGGCCAGGGCCACGCCTGATCTTCGGGCCACGGTCGGAGCGCTGACGGTGGAACCGAATGTTGTCAACGCGGTGCCGCGCGCCGTTCGCCTGACGGCCGAGTTCCGATCCCCCGATGATGAAACACGCAGCCTGGCCGGGGAAAACCTGCATCGGTTCGCACATGCGCTTGCGCAGGAAAGCCGGCTGCAGATCACATGCACCAGAACCTACCAGCAAAAAGCCCAACCTTGCGCCGCAGAGCTGTCGGAATGCTTGAAAGACGCGTCGCGGCACGCCCGGACGCGGGCGCTTTCGCTGCCTTCGGGCGCGACGCATGATGCCTCGGCCATGGCGGATCTCTGCCCCGTTGCCATGCTTTTTGTCCGTTGCCGCAACGGGGTCAGTCATACGCCCGAGGAGTTTGCCTCGGCCAGCGATATGGGCGTCGCCATTGACGTACTGGCACATTTCCTGAAGTCGGTTCGTTAGAGCGTTTCCAGTGTTCGTTGAAACAAGCATCATCGCTTTTCGCGTTCGAGCGCCGCGAGAGGCAGCGAACAAGCGATTCAATGTGAACTGGAAACGCTTTAGAATTTGGCCCTGCGTTGCGCGGACGCAAAACCTGCCCCATGCCCGGCCCGCACATATCGAAATAAGCCTGGCAGGAGTGATGTGCTTCGGGCAACTGACTGGTTGTTTTGTGTCGCCTGACGGCCTTCAAGCGCGCCTGCTTGTCCCGGCCTGTCCCTAAGGTGCCCGCAGCCAATCGTCGGTTCCCGCGCGCATTTCTGGACGGAAATAGGCAATGATCCGGCCTTCTGGCGGGGCCGTGGCGCTCTCTGGCCAAGGGGCAACACCGTGAAGCGTGTGGCGATGCACCAGATATGCCTCACCGGGTTTCGCAGGCACGGCAATGCGCGCGCAGGTTTCAAATACCTCGCGCCGGGCCGCCTGATAGATCTCGGTCAGGTCGATATCCGCCCAATCGGCCTGGTCGAGGTGACCCAGCGCCCCTTCAAATGCCGCGCGCATGATCCGGTGGCTGCCTTCCCACACCACAAGCGGACTGGCATCTGCGCTGCAATCCGTCAGAGGCAGGCCGAGAATATAGGCGTGGCGTTCTTTCAGCATGCGGCGGCGGGCATCGCCCACGGCCAGCAACCCGTCCACATGGGCCGCGTCACGGTTCAGGCGGTATCGAAACGCGCCCTCCCCTTCGCCAGCGCGGGCGCGCGGATAGCCAGGATAGATGACCGAGACCTGCGCCCGGTGCAGCGGCAAGACACCATAAAGCGCGCAGGCCGCTTCATAGGCGGTGCCCGATAATGGCGCGGCACCCGGGATTGTCCCTTTGGTATCGTTGGGCAGCGTGTCGACCCCCACAAACCATGTCCCCTGGCATTGCAGCCACTGGCGTTGCTCTTCCGGGTCCTGAATGCGTTCAACTGCCAGTGCTGCCGCCACCCGCACCCAGTCAAGCGTGGTGGTGTCGGTGGGAAAACTGGCCCAGCCCTTTTCCAGCAACGCCGCTACCATCCCAGCGCCTTTCGCAGCATATTCAGCGCCACCAGTGTCAGAAACACGGCGAAGACACGTTTGAGCGGTTTGGGATCCATCGCATGGGCCAGCTTCACGCCCAGGGGGGCCGTGATCAATGTCATGGCGATGACGGTGAAAAAGGCCGGAAGGTTGACCGCGCCCACGGTCAGGGGCGGTCGGTGTTCCGCGGCGATTGTCAGCAAGAGAAAGCCCAGAACGGAAGGCGCCGCGATGGTCACGCCAAAGCCCGCCGCCGTTGCCACCGCGCGGTGAATGGCCGTGTTGTAAAGGCTCATGAGCGGTACGCCGAAGCTGCCGCCGCCAATGCCCATAAGCACGGAAAGAAATCCCAGCACAGGGGAAAAGGTGGCTCGGGTGACGCCTGTCGGCATTTCGGCGCCCAGCCGCCAGTCAGATCGGCCCAACCCCATGTAAAGTCCGATGGCGACGCCCAGCACGCCAAAAACACCTTGCAGAAAGACCGAACTGAGGTTCGAGGCCACGGTAACCCCGATCACGGCCCCCACGGCAATGCCCGGCGCCCAGGTTTTCAGGATGTCCCAGTCCACCGCACCCTTCTTGTTATGGCTCAGAACGGACCTGATGGACGTCACGATGATTGTTGCCAGGGAGGTGGCAAGACAGATCTGCATCAATTGCGGACCGCCATAGCCAAGCGTCTGAAACGCATAGAAAAAAGCAGGCACCAGAACGATACCCCCACCCACGCCCAAGAGCCCGGCCAATACGCCGGCAAAGGCCCCGATGACCAGCAACAGCGCCAGCATGGCGAACAGGAGTGATGGGTCAGACATGGTGGCGGGTCCCCGAAGCGATCTGATCGCCACATAGAGCGGATTTGCGATCGGTCGACAAATGGTTTTTCCTCAGCTCACGCAGGCAAGCGCCTTTAGAATCAGTTCCGGCCCTGCCCCGTCACGATGCGCCCCTTCAGATAACTTGCGCCGCCATCCCCGTGCCCCGGGGCGGCCCGCGAACAGGCCCAGCATATGGCGGCTGATCTGATTCAGTCGACCGCCGGCAGCGAGATAAACCTCGATATAGGGCAGCATGTCCCGGACCGCGTCTTCGGCTGTACTGTCGGGCCTATCAACACCGAAAATTCTGCGATCCACAGCGCACAGTATGTCGGCAGGTTGGTGATATGCGGCACGGCCGAACATCACCCCATCCATGCCCGCATCCAGAAAAGCCTCGGCCTGATCCAGCGTCGTGATCCCGCCATTGATGCTAAGATGAAGGGCAGGAAACAGCCCCTTCATCTGAACCGCCAACTCGTAATCCAGCGGGGGAATGTCGCGATTTTCCTTTGGGCTGAGTCCCTTCAGCCAGGCCTTGCGCGCATGGATGGCAAATCGCCCGACACCTGCCGCACTGACACGCGCCAGAAACTCAGGCAGGACATCGCGGGGCTCCTGTTCATCCACCCCGATGCGGCACTTGACCGTCACCTCGACATCCGTGGCCTCGATCATCGCGGCGCAGCATTCGGCCACCAGACCCGGTTCTTTCATCAGTACGGCCCCGAAAGTACCAGATTGCACCCGGTCAGACGGGCAACCAACATTCAGGTTGATCTCATCATATCCGGCCTCTGCCCCGAGCCTGGCAGCCTGCGCCAACTCTTCCGGGTTTGAGCCGCCTAGTTGCAGGGCGACCGGATGCTCGGCCGGCGAAAAATCCAACAGATGCAAGGCCCCGCCCCTGACAAGCGCAGGTGCGGTGACCATCTCGGTGTAAAGTAGGGAATTCCGCGTCAGAAGGCGATGCAGAAAACGGCAATGCCTATCGGTCCAGTCCATCATCGGCGCCACAGAAAGACGTGCTGCAACGGCGGCTGGCACTGTCGCCTGCGATCCGGCAACGGGCGCGTTGGGGCGCGTCGTCTTCATCTCGATCCTGGTCATTCAGAATTCCCGGTGCTCTGCCGATCCGATATCCGCAACATGTTACCACCGGATCAATGCCCGCGCGGCGTTGAGGTTGATAGAGCAGATAGCACTGCGCGTCTACCAAAGGGGGCTGCGTTCAGAAAAAAGGCGCGCGAAAACAGAAAAACGGGGCCTCATATGACGAGCCCCGTTCAATTTTATCTTTTGGCTAGATTGGTCGGTGCCCAGCAGCGCCGATTAACGTGTCAGATCACCTAATCCACCCCGAAGAGTGTCCCATTTAAAACGGTAGATGCGTCGGGATCGTTTGATGGTGACGGCGAGGACATATGCACGAAACGCTACGATCCCCAGGCCCACCCAGAAAATCAGCCAGGCCGGCAGGAAGTCGAGGTTATGCAGCCCCATGCCAAAGCCCATGATCGCACAGTCGATGCCCATGTTGTCTTCACCACGACGGGCCATCGTCGCCAACTCCATCTGGTTGTATTTCAAAAGCCAGCCAGCGTTGTTCCGATTATACCAGTGAAAATAAAACGATGCCCCGCTGATCAGCATAAGCGCCCATGACAGGAACGGTGTAAGCATTGGGATATGATGGTGCATTATAATTCTCCTAGGTGAGGCCCGGCGTACCGGCGGGATTGAAACTGTCCCAGGCGCCACCCGGTCCGTCATCAAGCGGCCCGTTGTCGGCGGGTCCGATATTGTTGAATTGATTGGTTGGCATCCGCAGAGCCACGGGCGTGTAGAAATAGGTCGACGTGCCATCCGCGCGGTCCTGGATGATGTCAGGGATCAGCAGCACCTTGTCACCGGCGGCACTGGTAAAGACACCTTCAGCCTTAATCATCTGCTCCATCTGCGTCTTGCTGATCAGAACCAGTATGCCCAGCTCTTTCTGGACTTTGCCCTCGTTACGGGTGTTTTCCTGGCCGATGATTTTGTCACCGTACCCATTCGCGGATGAAGACCTGCCCGAATACCTTTCTTGTGTGCCGACGCTGTCTGTGTAGCTATGCTGGCTGGCAATCGTGAAGTTGCCCGTTCCTGTCCAATAGCTGACATCTGTGGTGTAGGTCGTCGTAATGCTGCCAACACCCCCTGGTCCCAGTGAGCCGGGCGCCAGTTCCTCGACATCCAGATTGCCATTTCCCAACGCATCCCACGGCGGGGTAAACGCATAGGCGGCTTTTCCGGTTGCACTGCCTGCGTAGTAATTATTGGTGCAGTCCGTAAAGGTCGGCGCAATGACCTTGTGCAGCATGTTGGTCTCGAAATTCTCACCCGAGCTTTGCGGGAAAGAGACGCCACGAGCAAAGTTCTCTGCCTTGGGATTCACAAGAACCATATCCGCTGTTTGACGGAAAACATCAAAACCGATGCCCGGGTTGTTCGGCGATCCGGTCCGGTGTGATGAATCAAATCCGATCAGGTCGAAATCCCTCATCGAATAGCCAGAGGTGTATTGCCAATGGAACCCGGTATCGACCTCCCACGCGGTGAACCCGTCGAGGAATGATCTGAGATTGTGATGCTGGACCGGTTGCTTCTTGGCGACCACACCACCGAAAGTACAGGCATAGGCCTCGTTATTCTCAAAGCCCTCAATTGCCGAGAATGCTTTGGGGATGGTTGTTCCCGGAAGGGCGGAAAGCCCATAAAACGCACGAATTTCTTCGGTGATGCCGGGGTACACGTTGGTGCCAAAACTAACCCGCGAGGTCCAGAACAAGCCCGACTGGCAATTTGATGCGATGCAGTTTTTGACGTTGAGCGGACGGCTGTTTGTCCAAAACCCATGACCCAGATCACCAATGTCATGACCACCGTCTTTTAGCTTGCTCCCCTCAAGTGATGTCCAGGGGCGACGAGAACCAGAAGCAAAGCAGCCGTTGAATTCGCCAAAACTGCCGCCTCCCTCGCCGGTAAAGCCCACCGACTGAAAATCATAGGCAATGCAATCGTGCATTTCACCGTGACTGTCATGGTGAACATATACCCAGCCCGGGTTATCCATGCCCACTAGCCCCCGAAAGATCGTCGGGTTCAGTGTCGGGTCATCCGGACCGTTCCGATGGAAGTGCCAGGCATAGCGACCGGTCGTGTTGGTATCTGCGTCGACGGTACCGCCGCCCATGATGTATTTCATCAGATCAACGGGGGTCTGCCCATTGCGCGCATCCATGTCGGTACGACCCATTTTGCGGGCCTCCATATACTCGACCGCGTTGGCGTCCTTGTTCTTGAACAACTGGTGTGCACGATGCTTGTTAAGCGGATTGGCACCTGCGGTGTAGGTCTTGATGTTACGCGTCAGGTTGGCCACATGCGCCGTCAGGGATGCCCGGCGATGACAGGCCGGATGCGGAAAACTTAGCGCGGCGAAAGAAATGACCGGTGCCGATGGTGAGCTGTTGTCGATCGCCGTGATCAGGCGCGTTTCGTTTTCCCAAGGCTCCCAGTTAGCGTCCGAATACCCCTTCATGCGCGTGCCGGTGATCAGAATTTCGTCACCAACTTGCCACCCGGATGCAGCGCCATCCAATGTAACTGAGGTTGCTCCTTGCGGAATGCTCCCTACCGCACGGCGATATGCCTGCTTGGGCGCGCCATAGATAAGCGAGGTGCCAAAACACACGAAACCTCGTTGCATCTTGAAGGGGTCATTCGACACATCCAGATCGCCGTTATCTGCGAATTCGATGTTGATCGTCGTATCCGCAGGAACCGGGCTTGCCTGCGTACCAATTTTGTAAAGGCCTGTGTGATCCACAAAAATCGTGTCGACCACGATCTTTCTGTCCCCGGACGTGTCATAGCTGAGGGTTCCGTCAACCCGAAGCCAGTCGTATTCGATATCCGAGTTTTCATCATAGGTGACCTCGATCCCCTGCGGGATCAGAATCTTGTCGCCTGAGACGGGCTTCACCTGCGTTCCGCTGTCGGTGTTGTACCAAGTCGTATCACTCGACCAGTTCCCGTTGACGACGGCAACCACATTGGCGGTGGCGCGATTACAGTGACTTTTGATGCTGTTTACATCCATCCGCAGCCGCGTGTCTGAATAGGCCGCATCGTCATAGGATTCCGCAAGCGCCTTTGCCGCAGCAGAAAGCGTTGCCGGATCGCCGCTTGGGTTTTCGTTTCCGTTATTGGGAACGCGGGGGATTGTTCGAATGGGTCCACTGCCGGTCGCCGTCAGTGGCTTGCTGTCGATTGTCTGCATGGGTTGTCCTTACGTGAAGGTGCCGTTGACCGTGAAATCTCCGCCAGACCCCAGATTGGTTCCAGCGTTGTAGGTCGCAGCCGGGCCGTGGATGTCATAGAGGGGAACACCAAAGGCGGAATGGCTGATCGCGGGATCGACAAGGTTCAGACCATTGGTGAAATTGTTCCGTACAGCAGCCTGCGAAATGTCGGGCAGCCCGCCTGACAGTTCCGTCGTTGTCCAAAAAGAGGCGCGATACGAAATCAAATCGGTTATCCGCTGCCCGCCCAAGGATGCAAACAGCGACGTGCCGCTTTCCGCCCCATAGGGGAACACCGTCGATGTTCCTCCAGTTTCAAGGGCGTTAATCGCCTCGGTCCAGGCACCGCTGGTTTCATCCCAAAGATAGGCCTTTATCTGGGCATCCGTTCCAACGATCTGGAACGACACCAGCAGATGCAGCCTATCCCCGAGCACCTGTGCCGGCATCACGTAATCCTTGATGCCGGAATCTATGATGACCTTTAGACGAGGCGTCTGAAAGCCATCGGTACCGTTGTTCCAATCCTGCGAAAGCCCGTTTCTGATATTGGAATTTTCAAAACCCACCAACGTCCGTTTGGCATCCTGGGAGGATTCGTAGGAAAGAAACCAAAGATGTTCCGCGCTAGAGGGAAGAGGCGACGGAAATTGCAACCAAGCAGAACCGCCGCTGCTGGCACCGGTTTCGGCAAAGCCCAATACGCTTGGGACAGATTGCGCAATGCCGCTGCGGATCAGGCTGAATGCTGCGCTGTCCATCAGGAGATATCTCCCTGGGCAACCCATTCATTCGTTGCGACTTTGCGCAACACAACGCCTGAATACCGGTTGTTGATCGTGACACTGCCCGCCGTTGTTCCGTTAACCGTCACGCCAGCATCGCCTGCGACCGTGGTTGCACCAGCGCCAAGTTGAGTGATGGAAATGACCGAACCGACTTCAAAGGCGACCGTTGCGTTTGTCGGGATTGTCACCGTGTTTGACGACGCATTATCCATGTCAATATTGAAGCCCACATCGCCGATGACGGGCGTATAGCTTGCACCGGTCTGCGTTTTGACGTTGGCGACACCAAACCCCTGACCCGTCGCGATATCAAAAGCACCCATGTTATCAGGGAGTTGTGAACCGTGATTGAACCATATAACCGTCTTGTCGCTGGCCTGGGTCGGGCGTGGTACCGTGTGTGATCCACCAGCGTCAAAAACAATGACCTCACGCTCGCTCTTACGAACAAAGTTGGAAATGTCCTGAGTGACAATGTCCCCATGATTGTCCAGAACCCCATAAATCTCCTGTAGGGCCCCCTCGACATCCGTTTCCGAAGTGAATGCGCCTGCATCCGCGATACCGACAAGTGCGGCACCTGATCCGTCAGCATTCGAGGACAACGTCGCGGATGTCATCACGTTCAGGATCGCCCGAACAGCGCCTGCGCTCAAGACTTCTACCTCACCAGTGCCTCCGCTGGTACGGCCAAGCAGTCGATTTGTAGAAATCTGCTCAATCTTGGTCAGAGTCACCGCGCCATTGTCGATCTCTGCGGTTCCCACTGTGTCGGCATCCGCTAGAGCACCGGAATTCGCCGTGGCCCCGGGGGACACGCCTGCAAGCTTTGATTTCTCTGCGTCACTAAAAGCGTTTGTGTCGCTTTCCGCTTCATAGAGCGCCTTGATCTCTACCCCGGACTGATCGGCACTGGCACCGTTTTCGACATTCAGGAAGCTTCTGACATCATTTGCGGTCAGTTCTTCGCTATTGCCACTGCCGCCCGAGGTTCGCCCCAGAATACGGCCTTGGGCGACATTTGAAACGACATCGACCGTGCCGCCCCCACCGCCACCGGATTGCCATGTCGCACCACCCAGTTCCGCATCAATCGCCGATACGATTTCCGCACCCGATTGATCCGCAGTCGCACCATTCTCAACATTCAAAAACGCTCTGACATTCGCCGCGGTCAACTCTTCGCTATCACCGTTGCCAGTTGAGGTCCGCCCCAGAATTCGGCCTTGTGCGACATTCGACACAACGTCGACAGTGCTGCCCCCGCCACCACCGGATTGCCATGTCGCGCCCCCCAGTTCCGCGTCAATCGCCGATACTATCTCAGCACCTGATTGGTCTGCGGTCGCCCCAGTTTCGACACTGTCGATCTTGGCAAGCTGCGCCCCGGTCGCGAACTTATGGGCACTCGCATCGTCGTTTATATCGTCAGCATCAAGCACAACATTACCTGTCGCGCCATTCACGCTATCGACTGCGTTTGCCTCTGCATTCGCCGGGATCGCTGCCAGCTTGCTTTTTTCAGCATCTGTAAAGGCATTCGTGTCTGTATTCGCCTCGTATCGGCTTTTTACCGCCTCGTTCAGAGAGCCGTCACCGCCTGTATTGAATTCTGTCGCCATGGTCTAACTCCTCATGCCGCGTTAAAGATCACCGGGTCGCCGTTCCAAACCAGCGGATCGCCGTTCAGCTCCAAGCCTCCGGAAATAAATGTGAAATCCCCGCTCAGGACATTCGACGCATTGCCTGCCCCGTCGATAACCCCGACATGCAATCGCCAGTTACCCGCTGCAATCCCGGTCGGATCGAAACTGGATATGTTCGCCCCAACCGTCGCCAGGGCCGTGCCCGACGCTTCACCAATGGGTTTCGCTAGAAAAACCCGGGCCAACGCGTGGAGGGCCTGTCGGGATCAACCAAGTAAAGATGCACGCGATCCGCTCTTGCGAGACGTTCGCTCTTTGCTTTGCCAAAGGCAGATCAGGAAGATTTGGACGGTGCTTGGTCAACGTGATCAAGCCGACCGACGTCAAAGACACCCGGACCGAATGCGTTGAAACGACATCCGGCAAATTCCAAATTTTTCATGTTTCCCAAACACCCGCTTTGGTTGCAAAGTACGAGCGACAAGGTTGGTTGGTTCAATGAAGAATTAGTAACCAGACTGGCCGATGCTCACCAGTTGCCTCATAAGCAGGTGAAAGTTTTTTCGCTCTCAGCGTCAGCAATAGAAGCTTTTTTCTTTTTTTATGTATAAAAAACAAAACTGTATATAAAATCACGTTTCACAAAGCTCTGACCGAGGTTTACAAGGTTAATCAAACCTTGGCCGCAACACCGTAAAATCAGACGGTCCCGGCTATCCACAAAATACTACTCATAGGTGTATGCGACTCAGGGGCTTCCTGCACCCGGGCCTGTTTGCGTGAAGTACACGAATATGCCGCCACCCAGGTCATCGACATCCTGATAAACCAGCTTGCGCGGCAGGCGGATGGTGAAGTCCTGCGCATCATCACCGGCTTTCCATGGTCGTTCGGTCAGGCGGCACAGCGCATCACTTCCGGTATACTCAGCAGTCGGTGCAACCTCCTGCATGAACGAAAGCCCCTGCGCCACCCGGTCTCGACCTTGGTAAATCGCACCCGACGCCAGCACGTTTTTCGCGACGCCTTTGGTCAATATAGACTGTTCTTTGCTTTGCGCCCAGGCACCGCAAAGCAGCGTACGACCATCCTTTTCACGGAATTCCGCGGCAAGTGTGATCCCGCCGCCCGAAGAATAGCTTCCGCCTGAAAGCAACAGATCATCGCCAAGCAGAGCAGAGTAAGTCTGACCAACATATGTCGTGCAAGAAGCCATCGCCAAGGTTGATATCAGCGTTGCGCTTGTCAGTTTCATGGCACATGCCTTCCGTCGATTGCGTTTGGATCGAAATCTTGCGCCTGTGGAAACGGATTACAAGCCAAAAGCCCATTCAACCCGTTTCAACAACCCGTCATTACATGTCAGGCGCCTGCAGAAAAAGCCGCGGTCTCTTCCAGCATCTCAGGATACCACTTTTCAAGCGTGGCCGCGAATTCGCTTCGGAGTTTCCCAACCTGCGCCGGCGTCAGATCCTCGCGCCAGGCCCCTGACTTGCCTTTCGTGAAAAAGCTTTTCATCGTCGCGGGCTTTTCCGAAAACCCTATCTCTTTTTCCTGCTTTTGCAATGACTTGAAGCTTGCCGCCTTGACCGCATAGGCCAGCTTGGGCCGATCAACCTTAACTTTCATGAACTTCTCAAGCATGGTCGAGATTACTTTGCCCGGGCTGGCCAGCATGTCCTCGTACCGAATGATATGCAACGGCAGGCCCGGCGCCATTGTCCAGGCGTTCACATGATCGTCCCACCGGCCAAGCAACTCATACATGCCTGTATCCGTCGCCATGATATTCTTATCCGAACACATCCGCTCAATCGTCGTGTCAAGATCCGCAGATTGGTGCCGGGCAAAAGACGGCGCCAGATCAAACGGATTACGAATGACATAGACCGCAGCAGCCGTGACCTCGGGCGGGATCACATCCAGATCATACATCCGGGTGGTCTGGCAATGCGTCTTTACGAAATGATGATTGGGCTTGGAGGCCGCGATCAACCTCAGGGCCTTTTGCCGAACCTGAAGCCATTCCTCGATCGACGATGCGCTGTAGGGCCGTCCTAATGCCCGGTCAAAAAAATCTTTCCGAATATCGCCCGTCGTGAACTTGCTCAGGCTGTTAATATCCGGGGCGCTGGTCTTTGGCATAAAGTAGTTTGCCAGAAGAACACGCACCCAGGTGTTCCCGGATTTGGGAAAAGACGCCAACCAGATAATCCGACGAAGATCATTCATCAGAAATACCCATATGCTTTCATGACCTTACGGTGCAGCTTTCGCACCCGGGCAACCTGCTCTTCGCTCAACTCCGTCTTCCAGTTGTCGCTCTTGCCCTTCGAGAAGAAAGTTTTGCTATGCCGCGATCTTTCGGCAAACCCATCTTTCTTTTCTTGGCGCGATACTTCCTTGAAACTTGAATGACGGACAGCACGATCCAGCCGCTCATCTTCTACCGGGACACCAATATTTTGCAGAACCTTGGCGAAAGAGACATGCGGGTCGGCCAGCAAATCCTCGTAGCGCAGAACACAGGTTGGATAAGGCGTCGCCTTTGTCCAGCTTTCAACATGGTCAGACCAACTGCCCAGGAACTGAAAAACCGTTGTTTCATCCGGTTGATTTACGTGATCGGCATGAGAAATCGCCGTGATCGTATCATCAACGCTCATGCCATAATGTCGGGCGTATGACAGAACCAAATCAAGCGGGTTGCGAAGAATATAGACGGCCGACCTGGTGTATTTTTCAGGGATGAGCGTCGCGCCCAAGGCGGGCCTGTTGATATTGTGGGTTTTGACCAGATTGACATCGGCATTGTTCGCCACGATGCCGCGCAGAACCTTATCTCGCAGGGCCAGCGTCACATTCACATTCATGGTATCGACATCGGGACCGCCAACCATGCGATAGGTCTTGGGAATTGAATCACCCATACCAAATTTATGCACCTGATTGATCGGCACAGGTTCTTTGGCGTTCGTCAGGTAATTGGCAAGGAAAATCCGCGTCCAGGTATTGCCTGACTTCGGATAGGATGCCAGCCAGACGATGCTTTTCTTCATTTGGGGGAAATCCGTGTGTTGTGGCGATAAACGTACCACTTCACATAAAAACAGCGGGGAGGTTTGTCACCCCCCCGCCGCATAATATCTACCTGAATTAGAAGCTCAGGTTGATGGCTGTACCGATGATGGTACCTTCCAGGTCGGTGCCTGCAGTCGCTGCCAGGTCGCTTTCCAGCCATACGGCGTAAACGTTCCAGCTAACGCCTGGGCCCAAGTCGCGGGCGGCGCCGATTTGATAGGCTTCGTAGTCATCGTCACCAGCTGCTGCGCTGTCGTTCTGACCTTGGTAGGTCAGAGCTTCGAACGACCATGGGCCAGGTGCGTCATATGTCGCGCCAAAGCTCCAGCCTTCCGAGTCCGGACGACCTGCTACACCGCCAACACCGCCAACACCGCCGTTGTCGTTCTCAGCATAGCCACCACCGATGGTGAAGCCGCTGAAGCCAACAGTTGCGCCGATGCCCCATGTTTCGGGATCCGAAACACCTGGGTTGGTTGCTGCGTTAACCGAACCTGTACCCCAGCGTGCGCCAGCGTTCAGGTCAACGGTACCGATGGTGCCGCTGTAGTTAACACCGATGTCGAAGATATCGGAAACAGTGCCTGCGCCGTTACGGTTGATGCTGAAGTTGTTACCAGCATTAACAGTGTCGGTTGCGGCATACGAAACACCAACTACCAGACCGTTGAAGTTCGGTGTGTAGTATGTGAGGCGGTTAACGTCGTTGTTACCCGCAACTTCGGTGTAACCCGAGTGCTTCGCGTCACGGAAAGGAATGCCAACGCCGGCTGCGGTGAACGGCAGGAAGGCCGAAACCGAAGGCGAGTTGATGTACATCGAAGTAACCTGAGGAGCGGCAACTTGCGACAGGTAACCTGCCGAGTTTTCGTTACCGATAACCAGTTTACCGAACGAGTCGCCACTGATGGTCATGTACGATTCGTCGATGCCGGTGGCACCGCCACCGTTGTTGGTGCCTTCAAACTGGATGTTAACGCCGAATGTCAGGCCGTTATCCAGAGTGATCGACGGAGTGAAGTGGATTTCCGAGTTGTTCAGCGTGTCGATGCCGTCAAACTCTGTACCCGCAGCCAAGCCTGTGCCGGACGAGTCCGACCATGCTACGTGCTGGTTCATGTATCCACCCCAGTCCAGGTCCCAGCTTTGGGCCGAAGCAGGAGCAGCAGCGGCAACGCCAAGTGCGATCGCGCTGGTGCAGAGAAGTTGCTTTTTCAAGGGTGTCCCTCCTCATAAGCAAGAGATTAAAGTTCCGCCGTCCCCAACGTGGACACGACTTGAATGATGGAATGCTGCAAATACCCCCCGACTGTCAACGAATGCCCCCTCTACCAAATCGTTGTTGCCGGCGTTGTGACGTTTAAATCACACACTCCCGCAGCGCCACTTTGACCCCCACCGAAGCACCCACCTGTATTTCCCTTATTTTACTGGGATTCCCTGACATTCTACGCTTGATGGTCCGATACAGCGTGGCGTTGTGGCCACGTTTGATTTTCGCGCTCAGCAAAGGTTTGGGCGTTGCGATTTGGCCACATCTCCTCACCCGGGCACAGAATCGGCAGCGCGTAGGAATTGGCCTGTGGTGATTCCGGCTATGCGGCGGCCTCAAGCCCCAGGATCGCACGTGCCTCAGCCACCGTGGCCACTGGGCGTTCATATTGCTCACAGAGCGCGGTGCAGCGGGCGACCAGCGCCGCATTCGATGGCGCCAACGTATGGCGATCCAGGCGAATGTTGTCTTCAAGACCGGTACGGGTATGCCCGCCTGCGGCAATCGCCCATTCATTGACCGCAATCTGGTTGGGGCCGACGCCGGCGGCACACCACTGGGCCTCGGGCGCGCGTTCACTCAGGATACGGACATAGAAATCGAACACTTCGCGATCCGCAGGCATGGCATTCTTCACGCCCATCACGAACTGCACATATAACTGACCATATAGAACACCCTCGCGATGCAGCCGGATCGCATGCAGGATATGGCTCAGATCAAATGCCTCGATCTCGGGTGTCACCTGATAGGTGCGCATCTCGGCCGCCAGCCACTGGATCAGGTCCGGCGGGTTTTCATAGACGCGGGTCGGAAAGTTGTTCGATCCCACAGAAAGTGAGGCCATATCCGGCCTGAGCGACAACATCGCACCACGTTCAGCCCCCGCACCTGACCGCCCTCCGGTCGAATACTGCACGATCATGCCGGGGCAATGTTTCCGAATGCCTTCCCTCAGCAAGGCAAACCGATCAGGATCGGAACAGGGCAATCCTTGATCATTGCGCACATGACAATGCGCTATCGACGCACCAGCCTCGAACGCGGCATGGGTGCTTTCGACTTGCTCATCGACGGTAACAGGCACGGCCGGATTGTCAGCTTTGGTTGGAACCGACCCGGTGATGGCGACACATATGATACAAGGCTGGGTCATGCCCGACACGATAGCGCGCCCAGTTGCATCTGTCGAACGGCCTCACTCCTCATATTCAGCCAACACTTTCTTGGCGGACCGGAAACACTCGATCGCCTGCGGCACACCACAGTAGATACCAACAACGTGGATGATGGCGCGGATTTCTTCGTGGCTCACCCCATTGGTGATCGCGCCCCGGCAATGCACCTCCCATTCATGCATCTTGCCCAACGCCCCCAACATGGCGAGGTTCATCATACTACGCGTCTTTGCCGGGATCACGTCATCGCCCCAGCCAAAGCCCCAGCACCAAGCTGTCATCGCCTCTTGGAAAGGCCGGGTGAAATCATCCGCCGCCGCCAGATTGTTTTCGACATATTCCGCGCCAAGCGTGGCCTTGCGCTGTTCAAGACCTTTCAGAAACAGGTCTTCGTCAAATGTGCTCATCGTCGTGACTTCCTTCTTTGATATGCCGTCAGCAGCTTTTTGGTAAGATCGCGCCCGGCCACAGCCAGACATTCAGGTCAAAGGCGCTCAGAACCTCTCATAAAACCAAGATATCCCGTTTAACATCAATACCTTATCCTTTTTTCGGCGTAAACGGTTCGGGAATGATATTTTGTGTTGAAAACGCCGGGCGCTCGTATTCTGGATGCTCGGGACGTTCATCAAAATCGATATGTTCGGGCGTCGTGTCCTTATAGGGAATCTGATCCAGAAAATGCGCGATGCAGTTCAGCCTTGCGTGTTTCTTCACATCTGCATTCACCACATGCCAGCGCGCCTCGGGGATGTCTGATCGCGCCATCATCTCGTCCTTGGCCTTGGAATAATCCACCCATTTCTTGCGTGATTCCAGGTCCATTGGCGACAGCTTCCATCGCTTCAGCGGATCGGTCAGACGAGACTGAAACCGCCGTTCCTGCTCAACATCACTGACCGAGAACCAGTATTTGATCAGGGTGATGCCGGACCGCACCAGCATCCGCTCCAACTCGCGGACCGAAGTGAAGAATTCCTCGTATTCCTCCTCGGTGCAAAACCCCATCACCCGCTCGACACCCGCACGGTTGTACCAGGACCGATCGAAAATCACGATCTCACCGGCGGCGGGCAGATGGGTGACGTAGCGCTGAAAATACCATTGGGTTTTCTCGCGCTCGGTGGGTGCCGGCAGGGCAACAATCCTTGCAACACGAGGGCTTAGCGACTGCGTGAGACGTTTTATGGTCCCGCCCTTTCCCGCCGCATCCCGGCCTTCGAATATCAGCGCAACACGCAAGCCCTCCTGCTTGACCCATTCCTGCAGCTTGACCAGTTCAACCTGCATTTCAGACATCGCGGCATTGTATTTCTTGTTGGAAATCTTGCGGGATTTCGTGGTTTTGTCTTCGGCAAAGGCTTCTGTCATTATATCTCTCCCTGAATTCAACGCTCTGGCGGCGATTGATCGTGGGATTGAACACGATCTGCGGGCCTCAACGCAAGCTTTGGGCAAAACGCAACTGCGTCGACTGCCTGTGCCAGTGGTCTCACTTGTGATTAACCCGCCGGTATATACCCCGGCCTTATTCAGCCCAGCCTGATCGCGACATTCTTGGTCTGAACATAGTTCCACAACGCCTCACGCCCCTTTTCCCGGCCATAGCCGGATTTACCATAGCCACCGAAAGGTGTTTCGACGCCACCGGCAAACCATTGATTTACAAAGATTTGTCCCGCTCGGATCTGGCGCGCCGACCGGGTGGCACGATCCAGATCGCGGGTAAAGACACCGCCTACCAGACCGTATTGCGTGCCATTGGCAATCTCGATCGCTTCGGCTTCGTCGCGGAACTTCATCACCGACATGACGGGTCCGAAAACCTCGTCCTGGGCCACTGTCATATCGGGGCTGACATGGTGAAGCACTGTGGGTTCCAGAAACGCACCGGGGATGTTCATCTTGCGCCCGCCAGTGGCCAGCTGCGCGCCCTGCGCTTCGGCCTCGGCCACCATCCCGGCGGCGCGGTCTCGTTGTGCATCCGATACCATCGACCCCATATTCGCGCCCGCCTCGGTACGTTCAATTCCCAGCCCGACAGAAAGAGATTTGGCAATGTTTACAGCACGTTCCACCACTTCGTCATGGCGGCTTTCATGCACGATCACCCGACTCATCGCGGAACAGACCTGCCCGGCATTCAGGTAGATCCCCCAGCGAATATCATTCTCGAACGCGTCCAGATCGGCGTCGTCATGCACGATTGCGGCGGACTTCCCGCCCAGTTCCAGCACGCAGGGCACGACATTGCTGGCAGCAGCCGTGGCGATGGCGATCCCGGTCCTGACCGAGCCGGTAAAGACGATCTGGTTCACGTCCCGGTGTGCGCTGAGCGCGGCACCTGCCTGATGCCCCCAACCACACAGGAGATTGACCGCCCCGTCGGGCCACCCGACAGCCCGTGCGGCATCAGCGAAAACCCAATTGGAACAGGGTGTTAGCTCGGGCGTTTTGACCACGCAGGCATTGCCTGTGGTCAATCCCGCAGACAGTGATCTGGCGGTCATTTCCAGTGGAAAATTCCACGGGATGATCTGAGCGGAGACGCCATAGGGCTCATTCTCGGTAAAGTCGAAATACCCCTCCCCCAGCGGGATCGACCGGCCCTCGACCGTCGAGGCCTGATTGCCGTAATATTCGAAATAAAGCGCCGCACCGCGCACCTCACGCTCGGCCTCCCATAGGGGTTTGCCCTGCTCAAGGCACAGGGTGCGTGCGATTTCATGTATGTTATCAATCAGGTAGCGCCCCATCGCCTGCACCATCCGACCCCGTTCGATGGGCCGCATCGCCGTCAGAACGCCCGAGGCATGCACGCGCTTTGCCGCCTGCACGGCGCGGTCCACATCGGCCTCATCCGCCAGCGCATGTTCGGTCAGTTTCTCACCGGTACCGGGGTTGAATACGTCGACGCGCCCTACCCCGCCATCGACCCATCTGCCGTCAATATAGTTCTGCCAATAGTCCTTCATTTACCCCCCATCCGGGCCGATTTTCCGATGTCGGTATAACGTCGGTATTTTGTCGGTATTACGTCGGTGAAATCCACCGACGTCAAATCTGAATTCTGTTGGCATACAGCCGGTCGTAATGCGGTTTCATCCGGCGATAGACCTGCTGTACGCGGTGCGGCGTATCATCCAGCGAGATATATTTGCGTTTCTGCGGCGTAAACCCCGTCGATTTGGCCAGATTGGCATGAAACGACCCGCCATCCCACCAGCTATGTGCCGACGGATCGCCGCCCGGCTCCCAGCGCAGCGCCTGCGCCAGGAAAGGGATGCCCACGGCGCCACAGAAGGCACGGGTCATGTCATGCGGGTTTTCCAGCAGATCGTCGCTGTCGATCACCGGCGGCGGCGCCCCGTTCAGCGCCCAAAGCAGATCGAACAGGGCGCGCTGTTCGGGAAACCCGACCTCGCCCTCGTGAAAATCCGGCCATTTGTGATGCATCGAGGTGATGGTCTTGGCGGGATCACGGATCAGAAAGGCATGGGTGAAATGCGACAGAAATTCGTCATGCCACATGTGGTTGATGTAATGCGGGAAGTCCTTGAGGAAGACCGGGCCGTGTTCGGCGCGGGCCTGAATTTCGGCCCACACGCTCGTCAATGTAAGGCCCGGTGTGGTGACATCGCCGGGGGTGAACCGGTGCCACAGCGGTTCCTCGCCCTGATACCATGCCTCGCCAAAAGGTTCGTGCAGGCAGTCCAGATCACCGCGCTGGCGCATCATCCATTCAAATGCGGTCGAGGTTGAGCGGGGAACGGCCCAGAGGGCGACGATTTTATGCATGTTTGCCTCCGGCGGGAGTATTTGAACCAAGAAGAAAAAGAGCGGCGATCACAGGCTGCCGAGCAATCTTCCCCGCGGCGTCGTCGGGGCGAGGCCGAGGGATTTGAAAATGCGCCAGTAGAGCGCCGTGTCGTGGCCGATCACCGGTTTGCCAAGGCGATCTTCGAGCATGCCTGTCAGGTGCAGGGGCCGTTGCGGCAGGCCGCCCGGTCCGGACCGGAAATTGCACATGCCGTTGATCAGGTAGGCATCGGCCTGCGGTGCCTCATTGGCCACATAGTCAAAGGATTTTGTTGCCAGATCGCCGTCGAACACCCAGCGGCACTCATTCACCGCCTCCTGACTGTCAAACCAGCCCTGATCGTGGAAATTGCCGGCCCAGATGACATCAAACCCGGCCTCTTTCAGAAAACCAACCGTGCCCTGCCACCATTCGGGCCAGTGATAGGCGGCGTTGAGCGCTACCTTTTCGACATTCATCGACCTGAGCGCTTCGACCATCGCGTAGCCCGCCATGTGAAAGCGCACGCCGTACTTGTCCGAGAGGTCTTCGCAATGCTGGCGGATGCCGTCGACCCCCAGACCGCTGGCATGCACCCAGTTCGAACCCACCTGCCCCGCCACATCGACGCCGTTGCGGGCCATGCAATGCACGAAATCCTCCATCATGGAGAAATTTTCGCGCCGCTGATCAAGGCCGTGCGCGTACTCCGGCGCATGCAGCATCCAGCCATGCACACCGACGGTGTCCGGCGCCATACGCAGGAAATCGCTGGGGGCGGCGTCATAATCAAACGGCGGGCAGGTAAATCCCACCTGATGCGGGAAAAGCTTGTGCTCGGGCCGCCAGGTTTCGGGCATCAGCATGGCAAATCTCCTGTTTGTTTCATCCGCCAGATCAACTGATCAAACCGGTCCTGACCGTAAAAGGGCTCATCGCGATAGATCATCAGCGGCACGCCCCAATGGCCCGCTGTCAGCATCGCCCGCGCGTTGGCGTCCAGATCCGTCTTGGCAGCCGCCCAATTGGTCTGGGCCAGCACAGTGTCCATTTCCAATCCAATCATTGCCATCGCGTTTTTCAGATGATCGCCCTTGTCCCAGCCGGGCGTCGACCCGTTCCAGATCATGCGGCCCACCGTATCAAGAAACGCCAGACCGCGGCCATGCCGGGTTGCGCCAACATAAAGCCGGTTGAGATGCTCATTAAGCGGTTGTTTTTCCTCGGCAACCCAAAGCGAATTGGGTTTGAAGGCGATGGGCGACGGTTGCGGGTAAGCGTAAGGTAAACCGAGATATTCCGCCTGCCGCGCGGTGTCGGTCGCGAAATAGCGCTGTTCCAACGCGTCCCGGTCCCGAAAACGCTCGGGCAGGCGAACCACGCCACCCAGAACCGGGCGAATAACCACCTCGACCCGCTGCCCGGCCAGCCCGATCAGGCGATCCAGCAGGAAATAGCAATAGTCGCTTTGTAGCGAATAAAAGACCTCGACCCGCGCGCCCATCCCCTAGCCGTCTACCGCCTCCCGCATCCAGTGTTGCAGATGCATGACCGAATGTTCGGAATTGACCCCGCATTTCGGATCAAGCACCAGCGGACCCGGCACGTAACCCCGTGATTTCAAACCGCGCTGAACGGATTCGACCAGGTGGATGTCTTCTTCGACAGTGGTCTCGCGATCCTGAACGGCCATCTGGCGGACGGTCGCGTTTTCCGCCCCCCCGACCGAATACCAGCCGCGCCAGACCACCACATGATCGGCGTCAATCGCGCGCCAGTGATAGGTGTTCAGCAGGTTGCCGGGATAGACCTGAAACGAGAACATCGGCCAGAGAAACCAGCTGGAATATTCCTGATTATGGGCAAAGCCCGAATTGATGTCATAGCTCATCTGATCCAGCGCATTGCATTCGGTCGTGTGGCGCAGGCAATAGCCCTGCGGCTGGATATCGTAGGTTTCGGGCTTGATCACCCCGGTGGCGAATGTCGGGTGGTTGAGGGCGCAGTGATAGCATTCCGAGTAATTCTCGACACTGACCTTCCAGTTGCAGTTTTCCGGGATTTCAACCCATTCGAGCGGCTTGAGGTCGGCCCAGTTGGGCACGAATTCTTCCAGCTCGGCGCGGGCGTTCGGGAACCAGTCGTCCATCGGCCTGGCATCGTCATCAAGATTGACGAAGATGAAGCCCAGGAATTCTTCGGTGCGCACGGATGTCAGACAAATGCCTGATTTATCAAAGCCTTCCACCGCCTTGATGTTGGGGCCTGCACGCAATTCACCGGTCAGTTCATAGGTCCAGGCGTGATAGGGGCAGACCACGACGCGGGTCTGGCCGCTGCCTTCGACCAGCTGGTGCGCGCGGTGCTGGCAGACATTGTAGAAGGTGCGGATTTCGCCATCACGGCCCCGGATGCAAAAGAGGCTTTCGCCGCCCAGATCGAAGGTGAAATAGGCGCCCGCCTCGGTCAGTGCACTGGCATGTCCGGCGAATTGCCAGCTGCGGGACAAGAGCCCCTTGCGCTCGGCCTCGAAAATCGCCGGATCGGTATAATAGCGCGCGTCGAGCGAGCGGATGGGTGCGCTCATTCGGGCTCCTCCTGGTAGATCCCCAACTGGTGGCGGCGTTTGTGGAATTTCTCGACCCGCTCGACGATTTCTTCGCTGGAGACGGCGATCACGAAGCTGAGCAGCGTTTCCAGAAGCGCGATCGTCGACACCGACGAGGGGAAGAATTGCGGCGTATCGGCGGCCACGACAAAGCCGTGCTGCGCCGCCAGGATGATCGGGCTGGCCGGGCTGTCCGAGATGGCAACGACCTTGACCCCCTGCTCGCGGGCGATGCGTACCGCCTCGATCACTTCGGCGCGGTAGGGGTGGCAGGTGATCGCAATCAGCACGTCGCGATTATCGGCCCAGGCCAGATCGTCGGTCGCGACCGAGCCGGCGCGCGGAATGGTGTGGAACCGGGTCATGCCGGTCGAGGCCAGGTAGGTGAAGTTGCGGGCGTTCGAATTGTTGACGCCCACGCCCATCACGAAAACCTGCCGCGAATTCCAGATCGCCTCGGCCGCGATTTTCAGCGCCTCGGCGCTGATCCCGGCAAAGGTTTCTTCGATATTGCGGATCGCGGCGGCGACCTGATCGGCATAAAGCCCGCCCAGATCGCCGGATTTGCGCACCTCCTGCAACCAGCGCGCCCGGTCAGGGAAACTGACCTGCCCGCGCCGGATCGCCTCGCGGAACGGCTCGCGGAAATCGTCATAGCCGTCAAAGCCCACCTGCCGCGCCATGCGCACAAAGGTGTTGGGCTTGACCTTGGCCGCATGGGCGATCTCGCGCACGGTGGAAACGCCGACATCCGCCGGGTTTTCCAGCACATAGCGCGCCGCCTTCTGCGCCTCGGGCGTCAGGGCCGACCATTCTTCGGTCAGGCGCTCCAACACGGTTGATTGTACATTTGTATCATTCATGATTGACTATGGTACATATGTGCTATTAGCCTGTCGAGGAAAATTTCACCGGGTCACACAGGAAATCCGACATGTCCGAAAAAACGTTCCCCAGCACCGCGCGGGTGGTCATTGTCGGCGGTGGTGTCATGGGGGTGGGGCTGGCCTATCACCTGGCGCATGAGGGCTGGGGGGCCGAAGTTGTGCTGTTGGAAAAGGCCGAGCTGACCAGCGGATCGACATGGCACGCGGCGGGGCAGATCACCCATTCGACCAGTTCTTTCGGGCTGGGCAAATGTGTCGACTACAATATCGGGCTTTACGCTGGCGGGTTGGAAGCCGAGACCGGACAGGCCGTCACCTGGCATGGCTGCGGGTCGTTCCGGCTGGCCTATACGACGGACGAGATGGACTGGCTGCGGCATACACTTAGCGTGGGTCGTTCGCTGGGGTTCAACATTGAACTGGTCGGCACCGACCGGATTGCCGAGCTGCACCCGTTCTACAATCTCGATGGTGTGCTGGGGGCGCTGCACACCCCCGAGGACGGCCATGTGGACCCGACCAATGTGACGATGGCAATGGCGGCGGGGGCGCGGCAACTGGGCGCGCGGATCATCCGCCGGTGCCGGGCGACAAACATCACGCAGGCCGAGAATGGAGAGTGGCTGATCGAGACCGATCAGGGCACGATCAGGGCCGAACATGTGGTCAATGCGGGCGGCACCTATGCCCGCCAGATGGGTGAATGGTCGGGGCTGCAACTGCCGATGACTTCGATGACGCACCATTACTTGGTTACGGAAAATGTGCCTGAATTCAATGATCTGGAAGGCGAACTTCCGGTGATACGTGATGATAAGCTGGTATCCGGCTATATCCGGATGGAGCAGAAACGCGGGCTGATCGGCATCTACGAGAAAGAGAACCCCAATACCGTCTGGGAGGATCACTGCCCCTGGGAGGCCGAAAACGAGCTTTTCGCCGCCGATTACGACCGGATCATGCCCTGGCTGGAAAACGCGATGGGCCGGATGCCGATTTTTGCCGAGCTTGGCATCACCCGCGAGGTGCATGGCGCGATCAGCCACCCGCCGGATGGCAACCCGCTGATCGGCCCGGCACCGGGCGTGCGCAATTACTGGTGCTGCTGCGGCACCCAGATCGGTATCGGCTGGGGCCCCGGCCTGACCCGCGAACTGGCCCGCTGGATGGTACATGGCGCGGCGGATATCTCGATGCGTGACTATGACCCGCGTCGCTTTGGTGCTTACGCAAAGAAAGACTGGCAAGTCATTAAGGCAAAAGAAGATTATTGCCTGCGTCACGAAATCCCATTCCCGCATTTCAACCGGCTTGCGGGCCGTCCGATCAAAACCTCGGGCATATACCAGACGCTCAAGGACAAGGGCGCGGTGCATGAAGAGGTCTATGGTTGGGAACGCCCCCGCTGGTTTGCCCGCGACGGGGTGGACCAGCGCGATTACTACGGTTTCGGGCGAACGCCGGTGCATGACATCGTGGCGCAGGAATGTCGCGCCATCCGCGAGGCGGCGGGGGTCATGGACATCTCCTCCTTCGCCAAGATCGAGATTGCGGGCGCGGATGCGACAGCCTTCCTTGACGGGATGGTTGCGAACCGGTTGCCCGGCAAGGATGGGCAGATCATCCTGACTCATCTGCTGAACCAAAGGGGCCGGATCGAGGCCGAGGTGACCATCGTCCGGCTGGCGGAAAACTGGTTCTACCTGACCTGCGCCGCCTTCTTTGAACAACGCGTGATGGATTGGCTTTCGCAACACATCCCCGAAGGCGCCGAGGTGACGCTGCACAATCAATCCGCTGAATACGGTGCGCTGGCGCTGCAGGGCCCGCAATCGCGCGACATCCTGCGGCAACTGAGCGATGCTGATCTCTCCAACGCCGCCTTCCCCTGGCTGTCCTCGCAGGACATCGCCGTGGCCGGACAACCGGTGCAGGCGATGCGCATGTCCTACGCCGGCGAGCTGGGGTGGGAATTGCACATGCCGATGGCCCATCTGGCCCCGGTCTACGAGGCGATCAGCAATACCGGCACCCCGCTTGGCCTGCGCGATACCGGGTCTTTCGCCATGAACGCGCTCAGGATGGAGAAGATGTTCAAGGGCGCGGGCGAACTGACCAACGAAGTGACCCTGCCCGAGGCCGACGTGATGCGCTTTGCCCGGCTGGACAAGGACTATCTGGGCGCAGAGGCCACCCGCACCAGCGCTGCCCAGGCCGCAAGTGACGCGATGCCCTGGGTCTGCGCCTACATGGAAATCGAACCCGATGGCGTCAATGACGGTCATGGCGGCGAGGCGGTGTTGCTGGGCGGCAAGGTCGTCGGTTCGACAGCTTCTGTCGCCTACGGGCACACAATGGGCAGGATTCTGGCCTTTGCTTACATCAAACCCCACGCCAACGTGGCCGGCACGGAGATCGAGGTCGTGATCGCGGGTGAACCCCGCAAAGGCCGCATTCTGGACGCCCCGGCCTATGACCCCGATAGCGTGAAACCGAGGACGGACGGATGAACGATATTCCCAGCGTAATGCAGGCCATGGTGCTGAAAGGCCACGGCGATCTGGATGCTTATGAGTGGCACGAAGACTGGCCCGTGCCCCGGATCGGCCCGGATGATGTGCTGATCAAGGTTGGCGCCTGCGGTATGAACAATACCGACGTCAACACCCGCTCGGGCTGGTATTCCAAGGCGGTGGACGATGCCACCACCGGCGGGGCCTTCGACGAGGTGGATGAAGAAGACCCCACCTGGGGCGGCAGGCCCTTGAGTTTCCCGCGCATTCAGGGGGCCGATGCGGTGGGCCGGGTCGTGGCCGCGGGGGCGAACGCAGATCAGTCCCTTATCGGCAAGCGCGTGATGGTCGATGGCTGGCAGCGCGACTGGTCTGACCCGGACAACATGGACAAGACCGGCTATTTCGGCTCCGAACGGGACGGCGGCTATGCCCAGTACACCAGTGCCGACAGGCGCGATATTGCCGTGGTCGACAGCCCGCTCAGCGATGCCGAACTGGCGACGTTCCAATGCAGCTACACCACCGCCGAGGGCATGCTGACCCGCGCCAGTGTCGGTGCCGACGATACGGTGCTGATCCCCGGCGCATCAGGCGGTGTCGGCGGCGCGCTCATTCAACTGGCCAAGCGTCGCGGCGCGCGCGTCATCGCCATGGCGTCCGAGGCCAAGCATGCCGATGTGGCCGCCATGGGCCCCGATGTGATCCTACCGCGCTGCCCCGACAACCTGCGATCGGCACTTGGCGACGAAAAGATCACTGTCGTTGCCGATATCGTCGGCGGCGCCCAATGGCCCGCGCTGATAGATGTGCTGGAACGCGGCGGGCGCTATACCTGTTCCGGTGCCATTGCCGGGCCGATGGTCACGCTTGACCTGCGCACGTTTTATCTGCGCGATCTGACCTTCACCGGCTCTACCATCATCCCACAGCACGTGTTTCACGACGTGGTGCGCTATATCGAACGGGGAGAGATCAGACCGATGCTGGCCGCCACCTATCCGCTGAGCGAGCTGCGCGACGCCCAGGCCGCCTTCATCGCAAAACGCCACACCGGCAATATCGTGGTGCTGCCGTGACCCGCGCCGTCTGGGATACCCTGCTGGATCAGGTTCGCGCAATGCACCGGGCCCATCCCAGGCTGACGGCGTTCTGTCCTTTCCCCGATGACATCACCGCCCAGCCGGTGACCCCGTATCACATCCCCTCCGCCGATCTCTTTGCCGATGAGACCGACCTGTCGGGATCGCCCTTCGGCCCGCTCTGCGATGCGATCCGCGCCGGTGGCCCCGATGCCCACTGGCGCGAGACCTACAAAGGCACCGATATCGGCGATGATTTCATGGATCGTTTCGGCTGCTACTGCATCATCGGCGATGGCGGCCCGTTCCAGAGCCGGACCATGCGCGCCTGGATGGTCTATATGCCGCCCCATCTGCATTACCGCTGGCATCACCACCCGGCGGAAGAGATGTATCTGGTCCTTGCCGGCAGCGCCCGGTTCTTCTGTCAGGGCGCGGCGCCCGAAGTACTCTCGGCCGGGCAGACCTCAGAACATGCCAGCAACCAGCCCCACGCAATGGAAACTGAAGGCAGCTCGGTGCTGAACTACGTGATCTGGCGCAACGGTTTCGATACACCGCCCGTTCTGACGCCCGAGGACATGCCATCATGAAGATCGCCCGGATTGACATCTACCAGGTCGATCTGCCGGTCAGGGGCGGGGTTTACCGCCTGTCGGGGGGGCGCGAATTTACCAGCTATGACGCCACGATCGCGCGGATCACCACCGCATGCGGGCGCATTGGCTGGGGCGAAAGCACGCCGTTTGGTGCCACCTATGTTGCCGCCCATGCCGCGGGCACCCGCGCCGCGATTGACCTGCTGGCCCCGGCCCTGATCGGCATGGATCCGCGCCAGCACGACCGCTTGTGGGAGAAGATGCAGACAACCCTGCGCGGCCACCGCGACGCCCGCACCGCGCTTGACGTGGCCTGCTGGGACATCACCGCGCAGGCCGCCGGTCTGCCACTTTGTGACATGCTGGGCGGGCGTGTGCCGGGCCGCGTGCCGGTGATCTCTTCCATCGGCGGCGACACGCCCGAGGCGATGCGCGCCAAGATCGCCGCCCACCGGGCGCAGGGTTTCATCGGTCATTCGGTAAAGATCGGCGCGGCCGAAACCGAGGGCGGCCCCGCGCTTGACGCCGAGCGTATCCGCGCCTGCCTTGCCGACCGCCAGCCGGGAGAGTGGTTTCTGGCCGATGCCAATAACGGCCTCACGCCGGAACACGCGCTGCGCATGCTCGCACTTTTGCCCGACGGGCTCGATTTCGTGCTGGAGGCACCCTGCGCAACCTGGCGCGAGACCCAATCCCTGCGCGCCCGCAGCACCGTGCCGATCCTGCTGGATGAGCTGATCCAGTCCGAGGGCGATCTCATTCAGGCCATCGCCAATGACAGCTGCGATGGCGTCGGTCTCAAGGTCTCGAAACAGGGTGGCGTCACCCCGATGATCCGCCAGCGCAGCATCGCGGCGGCGGCAGGCATGGTGATGTCGATCCAGGATACCGTCGGCAGTGAAATATCCTGCGCCACCATCCTGCATATCGCCCAGTCAACCCCGCGCACCCTGTTGCGCTGCGCCCTTGATCCGCGCACCATGGTCGATCTCAGCGTGGCGCATCTCGACGCGCCGGTCACCGATGGCGGCGTCACGGCTCCAGCCACGCCCGGGCTTGGCATCACCCCGGACATGCAGGTGCTGGGCGATGCGGTCGCAAGCTATGGTGGCAGGTCATGATGCTTCTTCTTGGTCAAAATACTCACATTGCCCCGGCGAAATTGCCACTCGCCACCGCAGCTCCGGACCTGACCCGGACGCGGCCCGCAGGGCCGCCCCCCGCGACGCGCGCCAGCGCGGCGCAATACTCATCCGGCCCGACGCGCGCAAGCGCGGCGCAACACCCCCGGGGGGCAACCCCGTGAAAATCACCCGCATCCGCCTCTTCAAGACCGACCTGCCCTATGTGGACGGCACATATGTCTGGGGCGCGGGCAACGCCATCGCCACCGCCAAAGCCTCGGTCGTGGTGATCGACACCGATGCCGGTCTGCAGGGCTGCGGTGAATTCACCCCCTGCGGCGAAAACTACATGGTCGCCCATTCCGAGGGGGTCGAGGCGCTGGCCCGCCTGATCGCCCCCTCCCTGATCGGCGAAGACCCCCGACAGGTAGCCCGGATCGAACGGCTGATGGACACGCTCGTGCAGGGCCACGGCTATGCCAAAGCCCCCTTTGACGCCGCCTGCTGGGATCTTCTGGGCCAGGTCACGGGTCAACCGGTCTGGATGCTGATGGGCGGCAAACTGACCGATGGCGCACCGATGTACCGCGTCGCCCCGCAAAAGCCCGTGACCGAAACCATCGCCGAGATGGACCGCCACCGCAAATCCGGCTATCGCCAGTTCCAGATCAAGGTGGGCGGCGACTGGGCCACCGATATCGACCGTATCCGCCAGACCGTTCCGCTTTTGCACCCCGGAGAGAAAGCGATGGCCGACGCCAATCAGGGCTGGCGTGTCGATGATGCCATCCGCGTGGCACGCGCCACGGCTGATCTCGATTACATCCTCGAACAGCCCTGCAAGACCTATGAGGAATGCCAACAGGTGCGCCGCATCGCCACCCAACCGATGAAGCTTGATGAATGCATCACTGGCCTTCATGCCGCCCAGCGCGTCGTGCAGGATCGCGGCGCGGAAATCTGCTGCCTCAAGATTTCCAATCTCGGCGGGCTCTCCAAGGCCCGGCGCGTCCGGGATTACCTGGTTGAAAACCGCATTCCCGTCGTGGCCGAAGACACCTGGGGCGGACAGATCACCTCCGCCGCCGTGGCCCATTTCGCCGCTTCGACCCCTGCGGAATATCTCGTCAATTCCACCGACCTGATGAATTACAACACCCGCAATACCGGCATCGGCGGCCCTAAGGCCAGTTCCGGAAAACTCTATGCCAGCGACTCGCCGGGCCTTGGCGTGTCGCCGGATTGGGATAGCCTCGGGGCACCCATCGCAACCTATGAAGGCCCATCATGACCCATCCCTGCACCGCCACCCCGCTGATCGACGATGCCCGCACCCGCGTCACCCGGTTCGAATTCACCCCGGGACAGGAAACCGGCTGGCACGTGCATGACTACGATTACGTCATCACCGCACTGACCGATTGCCACATGCGCCTCGAAGAACCGGGCGGCGAAAGCCGTGACGTTACCGTCCCCGCCGGCGCCGCCTATCGCCGCGACGCCGGCGTCGAACATAACGTCATCAACGCGGGCGACGCGCCCATGTCCTTCATCGAGGTCGAGTTGAAATGAAGATCACCCGTCTGACCGTCTGGCAGCTCGACCTGCCCCTGACCGAGCCCTACTGGCTCTCCGGCGGCAGGCTGCGCTTTGATCAGCTCGACAGCACATTCCTGCGCATCGACACCGATGCGCGGCTCAGCGGCTGGGGCGAAGGCTGCCCCTGGGGTCACACCTACCTGCCCGCCCACGGCCCCGGCATCCGCGCCGGTCTGGAAACGCTGGCACCGGCACTTATCGGCCTTGACCCGCGCAGCGTGGATCACGTCAACCGAGTGATGGATGTGCAGCTGCCGGGACATAACTTCGTCAAATCCGCCATCGACATCGCCTGCTGGGACATCCTCGGCCAGGCCACCAACATGCCGCTTTGGCAATTGCTGGGCGGCGATGCACCTGCCCCCGTCGCGGTCAATTCCTCGATCTCCACCGGCACCCCGGACGAGATGATCGCACGGATCACCCGCGCCGCGGCCAAGGGCTACACGGTTCATTCCGCCAAGGTCGGCGGCGCTGATCCCGCCGCCGATATCGCCCGGATCGAAGCGATTTCCGCTGCCCTGCCCCCCGGCCACCGCGTCACCTTCGACGTCAACCGTGCCTGGACGCCCGCCACCGCGATCGAGGTGCTGACCTCCACCGCCGCCCGCGACTGGGTCGAACAGCCCTGCGAAACCCTGGCCCAATGCGCCCATGTGGCGGGCCGCGTGCAAAACCCGATCCTGCTCGATGAATGCCTGCACGACATGAACGATCACCTCGAGGCCTGGCAGCAGGGCGCCTGCGAGGGCGTCAAGATCAAGCCAAACCGGCTGGGCGGCCTGACCAAGGCCCGACAGATCCGCGATTTCGGCCTCTCGATCGGCTGGCAAATGCATATCGAAGACGTGGGCGGCTCGGCCCTGGCCGATACGGCCGCGATCCACCTCGCCGCCGCCACGCCCGAGGCTTATCGCCTTGCGTCCTGGCTCTGCCACGATCACCTCGCGGTCGATCCGGTCCCGGGCCAGGGCGCACGCAACGCTGGCGGCACCGCCACACCGCCCAATGCCCCGGGCCTCGGCGTCACCCCCGATCCGGACCGGCTCGGTTCTCCCGTCGCAACCTACGAGCACTGATCCCATGCTTCTTCTTGGCCGAAATACTCACATCATACCGCTGACATCGCCCCGCACCGCCACACTCCCGGGCACCACCCAACCGCGGCCCGCCGGGCCGCCCCCCGGCGACGCGCGCAGGCGCGGCGCAAAACCTCCGGCAGGCACAAATCCATGAAACTCATACGCCTCTCGCTCTGGCACGTGCCCCTCACCGCCCATGACACCTATTACATGGCCGATGGCAAAACCTGCGATACGACCCCCACTGTCGTACTCCGGCTCGATACCGATACCGGCCTCTCGGGTTGGGGAGAGGTCTGCCCGATCCCGCATTACCTGCCCGCCTATGCCGCCGGCGTCGCCCCCGCGATCACCGACATGGCGCCCCTGCTGCTTGGTGCTGACCCCACCGGGCCTGAGGCACTGATGGCTCGGCTTGACCAGCACCTGCAAGGCCATGTCTATGCCAAATCCGCCCTCGACATCGCGCTCTGGGACCTGACCGGCAAGGTCGCCAACCTGCCGCTTTATGCGCTGCTAGGGGGCCGCGCGGTGCCCGACATGCCGCTTTACCATTCCATCACCTGCGTCGCCCCGGACGAGATGGCGCGCATGGCCCGGAACGCACAGGCGCAGGGCATGACCCAGTTTCAGGTCAAGCTGGGCGCAGATGATGACTGGCAGGCTGATGTCGAACGGCTGACACAGGTGCGCGCTGCGGTCGGCTCCGGCCCGCTGGTCTATGGCGACTGGAATTGCGGCGCGGATCGGCTGACCGCCACACGCGTCGGTCGGGCGGTGGCGCATCTCGATGTGATGCTGGAACAGCCCTGCGCCACGATCCCCGAATGCGCTGCCGTGCGCGCCGCCACCGGCCTGGCCATGAAGTTGGACGAAAACGCACATGATATCCCGTCGCTGCTTGAAGGCCAAGCACTGGGATGCATGGATGCGGTGGCGCTGAAACTCAGCAAGTTCGGCGGGCTGTCGGCCACCAGACGCGCCCGCGATCTCTGCCTGACGCTGGGCACCCAGATGTGTATCGAAGATACCTGGGGCAGCGACATCACTACCGCCGCCGTGCTGCACCTTGCCGCTGCCACCCCGGCACGCGGGCTGATGAATGCCTGCGATCTCAGCCACTATGTCGGCCCCCGCCTCGCGCCCGACGCGCCCACGCGGCAGAATGGCCGCATCGCCCCGCCCAACGGCCCCGGCCTTGGCGTCACGCCTGATCCCGATTTCCTCGGCCACCCCGATCTGGTTCTCGACTAGGAGGTTTCCAAATGCTCAAGACCCGCACCCAGGACGAATGGATTGCCCGCGCACAGGACGTCCTACCCGCCGGTGGTTTCGGCAATTTCGACCCCGGCATTTTCATCCGCGAGGGCAAAGGTGCCCGCGTCTGGGACGAGGACGGCACCGAATATATCGACTACCTGATCGGGTCCGGCCCGATGCTGCTGGGCCATGGCCACCCCGAGGTGCAGGAGGCGGTATTCGAACAACTGCCCCGTGGCATGACCTTCTTTGCCAACAACGCCCCCGCGATCGAACTGGCCGAGGAAATCTGCCGCGCCGTCCCCTGCGCCCAGCAACTGCGCTATGTCAGCTCTGGCGGCGAGGCGGATATGTACGCCATTCGGCTGGCCCGCGCCTTTACCGGGCGCGACAAGATCGTCAAGTTCGAAGGCGGCTATCACGGCATGTCCGCCGAAGCACAGATGTCGCTGGCGCCGACGCAACTGGCCAATTTCCCGCAAGCGGTGCCCGACAGTGCCGGCATCCCCGACAGCGTCGCGGCTGAAATGCTGATCGCGCCCTTCAACGACCCCGATTATATCCGCTCCCTGCTGGCCGAATGGGGTGATCAGGTGGCGGGCATCATCGTCGAGCCATTGCAGCGCATCATCCCGCCGGCCCCGGGCTTCCTGCAGTTACTGCGCGACGAGGCCGACAAATACGGCATCGTGCTGATCTATGATGAGGTCGTGACCGGCTTTCGCTTCTCTTACGGTGGCGCGCAGGAACTTTACGGCGTGGCCCCCGACATCTGCACCCTTGGCAAGATCATCGGCGGCGGCTTCCCCCTTGCCGCCATTGCCGGGCGCGCGGACATCATGGCGCATTTCGACAAATCCGCCGTGGGCGCGGATAAATGGCTGATGCAGCTGGGCACGCTGTCGGGCAATCCCGTGGCGGCGGTGGCGGGGCTCAAGACGATGGAGATCCTGCGCCGCGACGGGCAATATGACCGGCTGCGCGATCTTGGCCAACAGATCATGGATATGGCGAGCAAGGCGCTGGAGGCGCATGCCATCCCCCACCGGATCGTCGGCGACCGCACGCTTTTCGAAATCGTCTTTACCGACAAGGATGTCGGCAATTACCGCGATGTGCTGCAGTCCGATACGGCCCGGGCCGCGCGGTTCAACGCCGTTCTGCGGCAGGAAGGGCTGTTCAAATCGACCGGCAAGACCTACCCCTGCCTTGCGCTCACGGACGAAGATCTGGCCCAAACCCGGACCGCATATGACCGCGCCGCACAGGCCATCGCCGGCTAGAATCAGACACTCCTTTTTGCACGGATGTGCCCCCCTCAACCGCAGGGGTAGCGCAGGTATGCACCTATCCCAAAGTGTAGCTACAACATATGGTGCGGATTTTCAGGAATAATTTTTACCTGACAGGAAACACGACGCATGCTAATCTGTTTGCGACACGGCTCTTTCGATAGGAAAAGAGTCGAGTTAGAGGTAATATTGGTGTACCATCCGAACCACTGATGGACCAATACTAAACCAAAAGAAAGGGGCCACCTGAACAAGAGCCCCACAAAAAAGCAACTGTCCAAACGGGAGGACAACTGAATGGATACCGATATCGGTGCTTTGACGGTGATTTTCACCGAGTTCTATTATTGGGTGACTGTACCCTTCATGTTCCTGATCCATGTAGGCTTCTGCATGTATGAGGTCGGCGCAACCCGCCACAAAAACCACGTTCACACGCTGATGAAAAACACCATGCTCATCCCGCTGGTGACCGTCACGTTCTTCTTCTTCGGATGGTGGATCTACTTCGCCTTCCCCAATGGCCCGGGCATCACCGGTGGCCTTACCCAATCCGATAACGCGGTTCCGTGGGGCGAACTGATGGGCACCCACCTGGGTGGACCCGGCATCGCCAGCCAGGACCCCGTCATGGGTTACGGGGTTGAGCTGGGTAACAGCTTCTGGGCGCGCATCAACGGCGTGTTCTGGGCGGCCTTCCTGCTCTTCTCCTGGACTGCGGCCTCGATCGTCTCGGGCGCCACAATCGAACGCATCCGCCCCTCGGCCTTCTGGATCCTGGCCGTTGTCATCGGCTCGTTCACCTGGATCATCGACGCCGCCTGGGGCTGGCACCCGGATGGCTGGATGGTCACGCAGCTAGGCTATCACGACGCTTACGCCTCGGGTGTGATCCATGCCATCGCCGGTGGTTTCGCGCTTGGCGTGGTCTGTGTGCTGGGGCCAAGGATCGGCAAGTTTGCCCCCGATGGCACCCCGCGCAACATCAACCCGCATAACAAGTGGCTCGTTACCATCGGCCTCTTCCTGATCTATTGCGGCTTCTGGGGCTTCTACGTCGCCTGTAACGTGCCGATCATCGACCACCAGTCGCTGGGCGGTGCCGAAGGCGTGGTGAACTTCACCGCGACGACGATCTACCTCACACCGACGACGCTATCGGCCATCGTGTTCAACTTCCTGATGTCTCTGTCAGGCGGTCTGATCATGGGCTACATCGTGTCCAAGGGCGAGGCGTTCTGGACCTACTCGGCTGGTCTTGCCGGGGTCATCACCGCATCTGCGGGCAACGACCTCTACCATCCGTACCAGGCGATGATCATCGGTGCGATCGGCGCTTACTGTGCCTACAAGCTGCACTTCTGGGTCGAGCGCAAGTTCAAGATCGACGATCCGGTCGGCGCAATTGCCGTGCACGGCTATGCCGGTTTCATCGGCCTGATCATCTGCGGTTTCATGCTCTGGGGTCACCCGGCCACCGCCGCCTATCACGATCCGGCAGCGCATATCACCCCGTGGGGTCAGCTTGCGGGCGCGATCATCATGTTCGGTGTTCTGGGCTTCCTGCCTGCTTTCATCGTCTCGAAAATCCTTTCGGGCATGGGCATGCTGCGGGTGCCGCCGGCGGTTGAACTCGTTGGTCTCGACATGAGCGAAGAGATCGCCGAGGAAATGGATGCCATCGCGATTTCCGAAGCCGACATCGCTGAGGCCAAGCGCCTTGGCCTGCTGAACTAAGGAGGACTGCAAATGTCAACGACACAAGTAGAAACCTGGGCCGGAGCCGACCTGTCGCAAATCGGTCCAATCTACCCGATGGTGGGGATGGAGTTTATCCTCTTCGTCGTCTGCGTCCTCTTCTGGCTGGCCTTCCACGTCATGCAGGCCGGGATCGAGAAGAAGGAAATGGAGGCTGACGAAGCCGCCGCAAGAAGCCCGGAACGATTAAAACGGGTCTTCGACGAGGAAGCGCACGAATAGGCGCAGCCTCGGACCAACATGAAACGGCCCTCGCAGATCGCGGGGCCGTTTTGATTTCAGGGGCATGACACGCCCAAGTGGGAGATCGCCCAAACAGCGCGCGACACCCCATACTTCATCCCGCTCCTCGCCCACATATCACCCCGAAACAGGCGCATCTTGACATTAATGCGTAAATAACAGATATTTCTGTTATGACAGAAATTAAAGACATAAACGAATCAACCGCCAAGGATCAGTTCATCCTCTATTGGGGCGATATGGGCAGCCAGTGGGGCGTGAACCGTTCAGTCGCGCAGATCCATGCGCTGTTGTTCCTCAGCACCAGCCCGATGAACGCTGAACAGATTTCGGACGAGCTGGGCATCGCCCGCTCCAACGTGTCGAACTCCCTGAAAGAACTGGTCGGTTGGAAACTGATCCGCCGCGTGCCCATCGCCGGTGATCGCCGCGAACATTTCGTGGCCGAGGTCGATGTCTGGGAAATGGCCATGCTGATCGCCCAGGGCCGCAAGGAGCGTGAGATTGATCCGGCGATGGCCGCGATCGACATGTGCATCCGCCAGGCCGATGACGAGCCTAACCTGAACCCGGTCATCCTGAACCGGATGAAGGAAATGCAGGAGTTTCTGCAAACCGCCGACCGCTGGTCGTCGCAAATGCTGTCCGTCCCGAAATCCCGGCTCAATGCCCTGATGAAGATGGGCGATAAGGTGTTTTCCCTGCTGAAACTGACCGGCAAGAAATCCGAATAATCCGCGCTTTCCCTTTTTTTATCCCATTATTTCTCTCAATACTGAAATAAGTGATCCTACAGAACGAGTGATAATATGATGATGTACCCCACCCCACCGACCTGCACCAAAGAACCCGACCACCGCTTTCGCAATCTGCTGGGAGAGGAGGCGTGGAACAATCTGCCCGTCGCAATCCGCAATCGCTTTGGCAAACGCCTGAGCGGCGGGGCCAGCGTTACCTATCAGGGCAAGGTGACCACGATGCGCCTGTCCCTTGCGGGCCGCGTGCTGGCCAATCTTGCCCGCCTGATCGGTGCACCCCTGCCCTATGACCTGTCGTCGGTCGGACACCCCGCCGTGGTCTCGGTCACCGAAGATGTCGCCAGCGATGGCCAGTTCTGGATCCGTCAATATGGCCGCGCGGCGGGGTTTCCGCAGATCCTGCACAGCTCCAAACGCTTTGCCGGGCCGACCGGGCTTGAGGAATACGTGGGCTATGGCATCGGCATGGCACTTCGGGTGCAGGCCGACGGTAACGCTCTTCTTTTCAAAAGCGATCACTACTTCCTGCAAATCCTCGGCCGCCGCCTGCGCCTGCCGCGTGCCCTCAGCCCCGGCGCGCTGGTCATCGGCCATCACGATCTGGGCGACGGCCAGTTCCTTTTCGCCCTCACCCTCACCCACCGTTTGTTCGGCTGCCTGATCCGGCAAGACGCTCTCTTTCACGACGCCAAGGAGTAACCAAAATGGACAATCCGATCCTCTGGACCCTGATTTCGATCCAGGTCTTCATGGGTGCCTTCGACACGCTGGTGCATCACGAAGGCTCCGAGCGTCTGGCATGGCGCCCCTCGCAAAAGCACGAACTGCGCCTGCACGGCGTGCGCAATTTCTTTTACGCGGTGATCTTTCTCTGCTTTGGCTGGTTCGAACCGCACGGCATCTTCACCATGATCCTCGCGGGCATCCTTGCAACCGAGGTGCTGATCACCCTGTGGGATTTCGTCGAAGAGGACATGACCCGCAAACTGCCGGGCACCGAGCGGATCAATCACACCCTACTGGCATTGAACTATGGTGCCATCCTTGCGCTGGCCGCACCCTACCTCTGGGACTGGGCGTTTCTGCCCAGCGCCATCATCCCCGTCAGCTATGGCTGGTGGAGCGTGATGGCCACCGCCTCGGCCCTGGGTGTCGGCCTGTTCAGCATCCGTGACCTGCTGGCGGCGGCGCGCAGCGATCGGCTGGACCGGGGCGATCCGGCGGCACTGGTGGCAGGGATGCCGCCCCGACGGAATATCCTGATCACCGGCGGCACCGGCTTCATCGGTGCCCGTCTGGTGCAGGCGCTTGTAGCCGCCGGTCATCATGTCACCGTGCTGACCCGTGATTTGCGCCGCGCCGACGCGCTGGCCCACCCGGTGCGCCTGATCACCGCTCTGGATCAGATCGCGGATGAGGACCGGGTCGATGCCATCGTCAACCTTGCCGGTGATCCGATTGCCAATGGCCTCTGGACCGCCCGCAAACGGCAGCGCATCATCGCCTCGCGGGTTGAGATGACCCGGGCGCTGATCGCACTGGTTGCCCGGCTGCACCATAAGCCCGAGAGTTTCATCAGCGGCTCGGCGATGGGATGGTATGGGCTGCACGGTGACGCCGAGCTGTCCGAAAACGCCAGCCCGGCACCCGCCTTTACCCGCGATGTCTGCGTCGCGTGGGAAGACGCCGCCGCACCGGTCACCGATCACGGCGTGCGTCTGGTGGTCCTGCGCACCGGTCTGGTGCTGGGCGTCGATGGCGGCATGCTGGCCCGGCTGCTGACCCCGTTCGAATTCGGTGCAGGGGGTATCATGGGGAACGGACAACACTGGATGCCTTGGATCGAACAGGACGACATGATCCGTGTCATTACCTTCGCCCTGGCCAATCCGCAGATCAGCGGCCCGATCAATGCCGTGGCCCCGACCCCGGTGCGCAATGATCAGTTCTCCCGCGACCTCGCCCGCGCCCTGCACCGCCCGCTGTTCCTGCGGTTCCCCGGTTGGCTTCTGGCGGGCGTGCTGGGCGATCTCGCGCGCGAGACCATGCTGGGTGGACAGCGTGTGATCCCCGCCGCGCTTCTGCGTCATGGGTTCGAGTTTCAGCATGCCGAGCTTGGCCCGATGCTGCGCCGGATCACCGGGTCGAAATCCACTGGTTTTGGTCGCGCCGAACATCGGCAAAAACGGCAAAAAACGGTCCGTGTCCCCTAACAGCGCCTTAAGGCACCGCCCCATCCGGGCAATGTGTACACAATCCGCGTACACAGTTTACACAGTTGCAACTTTGGACGCTGCCGGGGTCACACTCCGCAGCGTTCACTTTTTCCGGCTAGAAAATCAGCTTGCAGCGCGCACCGCATCCGTAATGCTGCCCAACACCTTGTCCAGCAGCGGCAGGTCTTCGGCCTCGCCCATCACGCGGATCAAAGGCTCCGTGCCTGACTTGCGGATCAAAAGCCGCCCGCCGGTACCAAGTGCGGCTTCACCGGCTGCAATCGCGTCCTGAACCGGCGCGGCTTCAAGCGGAGTCTTGCCTTGTTCATAGGTGACGTTAATCAGCTTTTGTGGAACAGGATCAAAGACTTGTGCCAGCGCGCTTGCCTTCTGACCGGTCTCGACCATCGCGGCCAGAAATTGCAATCCACCGATCAGCCCGTCGCCGGTGGTGGCATAGTCGGTCATCACGATATGACCCGATTGTTCTCCGCCCAGGTTAAAGCCGCCTTCTCGCATCCTTTCAACGACATAGCGGTCGCCAACCGCGGTCCGCTCCAGCCCGATCCCCTGGTCCTGCAAAAAACGCTCCAGTCCCAGGTTGGACATCACCGTCGCCACCAGCGCCTGACCGCTCAACCGCCCCTCACGGGCCCATCGCGAGGCGATCAGACCCATGATCTGATCCCCGTCAGACACGCGCCCATTCTCGTCAATCAGGATCACCCGGTCTGCATCCCCATCCAGGCAAATGCCCAGATCGGCGCGGGTTTCACGCACTCTCTGCGCCGCTTTCTCGGGATGGGTCGATCCGCAATCTTCGTTTATGTTGAATCCGTTAGGGTCCACTCCTAATGGAATCACATCGGCGCCCAGCTCCCACAGAACCTCCGGCGCGGTGCGATAGGCCGCTCCGTTGGCGCAGTCCAAAACGATGCGCAACCCATCCAGCCGCTTGCCCCGCGGAAAGGTGGTTTTGGCATATTCGATATAGCGCCCGCGTACGTCATCCACCCGCTTGGCACGTCCGATATTCTCGGGCGCGGCCGGCGAAACCCCCGCCTCCAGCAGCCGCGCAATCTCGCTTTCAGCATCGTCGTTCAGCTTGAATCCGTCCGGTCCGAAGAATTTGATCCCATTATCCGAGGCCGGATTGTGGCTGGCCGAAATCATCACGCCCAAATCTGCCCTGAGGCTATGGGTCAGAAACCCGATCGCCGGTGTCGGCACCGGCCCCAGCAGGAACACGTTCATGCCGGTCGAGGTGAACCCCGCCGTGAGCGCGTTTTCGATCATGTAGCCCGAAAGCCTTGTATCCTTGCCGATCACGACGCGGTGCTCGTTCTTGTCACGGCGAAAATAGCGCCCGGCAGCAGCAGCCAGCTTCAGCGCCATTTCGGCCGTCATCGGCCAGCTATTTGCGCGTCCACGTACCCCATCGGTGCCAAAAAGTTTATCCGCCATGCCACGTCCGATCACTAAAATCCTGCCCCGGTCAGGGCGCTTATTCCTTTACCCGCTGATCCGCGCAACTTCTAGCGTCTTATCGGCAAATCGGCGCGATCATACCGCCATTGTTGCCGCAACCGCGCGTTTCCAGGTTGCGTATTTGCTATCACGCGCCGCGCTTTCCATATTAGGGGAAAATCGCCGATCCCGCGCCCATCCTTGGGCGAATTCTTTGGGCCCGGGATAGATACCCGCCTGCATGCCTGCCAACCAGGCAGCGCCCAACGCCGTTGTTTCCAGGACTTTCGGTCGATCCACCGGCGCATCGATGATGTCGGCCAGAAACTGCATCGTCCAATCCGACGCGCTCATCCCGCCATCGACGCGCAGTACCGCCTGCCCGCCAGCGTCCGACCAGTCATCGCGCATCGCCTCAAGCAGATCGCGGGTCTGATAGCCCACGCTTTCCAGGGCCGCGCGGGCAAATTCCTCGGGGCCGGAATTGCGGGTCAGGCCAAAAACCGCCCCGCGACAATCGGCATCCCAATACGGCGCCCCCAGCCCCGTAAAGGCAGGGACGATCACAACGTTCTGGGCCGTGTCTGATGCTTCGGCCAGCGCCTTGGTTTCACCCGCATCCGCGATGATTTTCAGGCCGTCCCGCAGCCATTGCACAACTGCCCCCGCCACGAAAATCGAACCCTCCAGCGCATAGGTCGGTTTACCGTCAAGCTGGTAAGCAATTGTTGTCAAAAGACGATTACTGGACACAACCGGAGTGTCCCCGGTATTGAGCAGCGCAAAACAGCCGGTACCATAGGTCGATTTCATCATGCCCGGACTAAAGCACGCCTGCCCGATCGTCGCCGCCTGCTGATCGCCCGCTACACCAAGGATCGGTATTTCTTGCCCCAACCAATCCGGTTGCGTGCGGCCAAAATCCGCCGCGCAATCGCGCACCTCGGGCAACATCTGCATCGGAATGTCCAGCAAGTCGCAAATCGCACTGCTCCAACGTCCTTTGCGGATGTCATAAAGCAAGGTGCGTGCTGCATTGGTGGCATCCGTCGCATGTACCTGCCCGCCGGTCAGCTTCCAGATAAGAAAGCTATCGACCGTACCGAAAAGCAACTCGCCCGCCTCTGCCCGAACGCGCGCGCCGTCAACATTCTCCAATATCCACCGCAGTTTGGTGCCCGAGAAATAGGGATCCGCCAGAAGACCAGTACGTTCGGTAATCATCTCGGCATGCCCTGCTTCGCGCAGGGATTTGCAATAATCCGCAGTGCGCCGATCTTGCCAGACGATGGCATTATGCACCGGCTCGCCGGTGGTGCGATCCCAGACCACCGTGGTTTCGCGTTGATTTGTGATGCCGATGGCAGTGATCTTGTTGCTTACCTGCTCCATCGCTTCGCGACAGGTCGCCAATGTCGTCTGCCAAAGATCTGACGGGTCATGCTCGACCCAGCCAGAAGCTGGAAAATGCTGAGGAAATTCCTGCTGCGCCACGGCCACGGGCTGCATCGCGCTATCAAACACGATTGCCCTGCTCGATGTTGTGCCCTGATCAATCGCAACAATATGTGTCACCGAAATACCCCCGTTTTGTCCGACCAGTTTGGCAACGCGACCGACGGAAGGCAATATGACTTACGTCTGGTTTTCCTGCATCCACTTGTCCAGGGCTGCGATCTGCTCATCGTTCATCCGCAGGCCAAGCTTTGTCCGACGCCATACCACGTCTTCGGCCGTGTGCGCGTACTCGCGATCCATAAGCCAACGCACCTCGCGCGCACTTAGACCCGCACCGAAATCCTGGCCCAGATCATCTGGGCTGTCGGCGTCCTTCAGCATTTCACGTGCCTCGGTTCCGTAAGCACGCACCATGCGGCGGGCCTGGCGCTGTTCAAGAAACGGGAAGTCCTGCGCCAGATCAGCGACCAACCTATCAAACCCGTCCATCGGGAAATCCCCGCCCGGCATGGCAACCCCCGCAGTCCAAGGCCCGGTGGCACCGGGAAAGAAAGGCATGATCTTTTCAAGCGCCGCCTCGGCCAACTTGCGGTAAGTGGTGATCTTGCCACCAAAAACATTCAGCATCGGCGCACCGCCGTCGCTTCGGACCTTGAGCACATAGTCTCGTGTTGCCGCTGTCGCCGAACTTGCGCCGTCATCATAAAGCGGCCTCACACCTGAATAGGTCCAAACAATATCAGACTTCTCAATCGGTTGGCTAAAATAAGATGCCGCAAACTTGCGCAGGTAGTCCGCTTCTTTTGTCGTGCAAACCGGCCTCGTGCCGACATCCGCGTGTTCGGCATCCGTGGTGCCGATCAGGGTGAAATCCGTCTCGTAAGGAATGGCAAAGATGATCCGCCCATCCTCGCCCTGAAAGAAGTAGCATTTGTCATGATCAAAAAGTTTCCGGGTGACAATGTGGCTGCCCCGTACCAACCGAACGCCTTCGGATGCATTGATACCGGCAACACCTTCAATCACATCCTTGACCCAAGGCCCCCCTGCATTGACCAGCATTCCAGCCCGCACCTGCCGCATCTCACCATTGGCTGATTCCAGGGAAATCACCCAGTGATCCGCGCGTCGCTCGGCCCGTGTCGCACGGGTGCGGGTATTGATCCGGGCGCCTCTTGCCTCGGCATCGCGCGCGTTGAGCACGACAAGGCGGCTATCTTCGATCCAGCAGTCCGAATACTCATATGCTTTGGTAAAGCGATCCTGCAATGGGCGGCCTGCCGGATCGTTCGCCAGATCGACCACGCTTGTCGCAGGCAGGATTTTTCGCCCACCAAGATGATCATAAAGGAAAAGCCCCAGCCGGATCAGCCAGGCAGGTCTGCGCCCTTTCATCCACGGCATCATAAAGCCAAGCAATTTTGACGTGGGCGTTTCCACATCAAAACGCATGTCACGGTGATAGGGTAACACAAAGCGCATCGGCCAACTGATATGCGGCATCGCCCGCAACAATGTCTCGCGCTCGATCAGCGCCTCACGCACCAGCCTGATCTCAAAATATTCCAGATATCGCAAACCACCGTGGAACAGCTTGGTCGAGGCCGAGGATGTGGCGGAGGCCAGATCGTTCATCTCGGCCAATTCCACGCGCAGACCCCGCCCCGCGGCATCACGCGCTATGCCGCAGCCATTGATACCGCCGCCGATCACGAAAAGATCAACATCCCAAGATTGTGACGAAGCAGACAAATGAGGCCCCTTGCCCCTGAAACAGAGCATCTTTGATCACTTATAATATAAAACTTGTCAATATCGCGCGTTCGTTTACTTTCGTTCTAATTTTTTGCATCAAGGAACGGACATGCCGCAAACGTTTCGCCATCCAGATATTCTTGAGATCGCCCGAGCGGAGGGGAAAGTAACAGTTGACGGACTAGCAGAGCGGTTCGGGGTCAGCGTTCAGACAATCCGCCGCGATCTGACCGATCTGGCAAGAGCGGGGCGGCTGACACGGGTGCATGGCGGCGCAACACTACCCTCGGGTATCCGCAACATCGTCTATGAGGAACGCCGTCAGCTCAACAGTGCCGCAAAAGAGGCGATTGCCCGCACCGCAGCACAGATGATCCCATATAATGCCTGCATTTTCTTGAATATCGGCACGTCGACAGAAGCGCTGGCACGCGAACTCATAGGTCATGAAAATCTGATCGTGGCGACCAACAACATTAACGTAGCGCAAATTCTGGCAGCGAACAAAAATTGCCAGATCACACTGACCGGTGGCAGTTTCAGGTCTGGCGATGGCGGGCTGGTGGGAGAGATGGCCGCCGCATCGTTGGAGAACTTCAAATTCGATATCGCCATCATCGGCTGTTCCGGGGTGGATACCGATGGAGAATTGCTGGATTTCGATCCGCAGGAGGTAATTGTAAGCAGGCGCGCGCTTGAGCGATCACGCGGCAGTATTCTTTTGGCGGACAGCTCAAAATTCACCCGTACGGCACCGGTTCGCATTGCGTCGATCAGCCAGATCGACACGATCATTTCAGATAAACCTCTGCCCACGGAACTCTCAGAAAGATGTGCGTCGCTGGACACGGAAATTCAAATCACCAAAACAGACGGGCAACCACGGAACAAACTGGACAGCCGCAGTCGCACGCGCGACAGTGACCTCAAGTAAATTGAGGATCAAATCATGAGAATTTGGCTGATCGCTGGTCTTATCGTCGCGCTGTCTGGTTGCAAAGAAGAAGCGCCCGAACAGGAAACTGTCATTCGAGGGCTGAAAACCCATAGAATAGCGAATGTCGAAAAATCCACGATCCGGCGCTTCCCTGCGGTTCTTGAACCTGCAGAACTGAATACCTTGGCCTTTGAGGTCGGCGGCAAACTAGAAGCAATCGATCTTGATGTCGGCCAGCTTTTGAAAGCGGGTGATCTGGTTGCAAGAATTGATCCTACCACGCTGGAATTGCAGGTGGAAAACGCACAGGCCGGTGTCGCACAGGCGCAATCGGCAGCCCAGAACGCGGCCGACACGCTGGTTCGTCAGCAGGAATTGTTCGAGCGTGGCGCAACGACCAAGGTGTCTGTCGACGACGCACGCACCGAAGCAGAAACGACCGCCGCTACTCTGGTGCAAGCCAAAAAGGCGCTGGAAACAGCTGAGGAAGACCTTACCAAATCTGAAATCCTGGCGCCGTTCGATAGCGTGGTGAACTCCGTCGACGTGCAATCATATGCCACGGTCACCGCCGGCACAGCCATCGCCTCAATCTATTCTCCAAAAGGTTTTGAAGTCTCCTTTTCGGTCAATTTTGATACGGTGGAACGTCTGGTGGTCGGAACCCCGGCCAAAGTTCGCCTGGCCGATCGCCCGGATATTGAACTGGATGCCGTGGTCAGCGAAATCGGCTCGCGCGCAGATGCGGTGTCGAGCTTTCCGATTGTCCTGAGCCTCACAGAAGCCAACAATCTACTCAAGGCGGGCATGGCAGTCGAGGCAGCACTTTCCTTTGCCCTGCCAGAAGAGGAAGGTTTTACCCTGCCCCTCTCGGCCATCATCAAGGACGGCAAGAATGGTGATCCGGGCAGTCCACGCAAGCCTGGAAAATTAGGCGTCTATGTATTTGATCCCGCGAGCAGCACAATCAAACGCCGCACTGTCGCCGTTGGCGGTGTGCGGGAAAACTCCATCGTGATTGTCGATGGATTGAGCGAAGGTGATCTGGTCGCGTCGGCTGGTGTCTCGTTCCTGAAAGATGGCCAGCAGGTCAAATTGCTCGACGAGCAGGAATAATACCATGGATATTCTTGCGCGCTTCGGCATCGAAAAATCCCGACTGACAATCCTGGTGATGATAGGCCTTCTGTTGATGGGGTCGTTGGCCTATTTCGGCTTACCCAAACGAGAGAACCCCGCAATCACCATCCGCACCGCAGCCGTGTCGGCGTCTTTTCCCGGAATGGCACCCGAACGGGTTGAAGACTTGATCGCGGATCCGCTGGAGCGCGCCGCACGCGAGATCGGCGAAGTGGATGAAATCTCGACCCTGGTTACAACTGGCAACGCGCTTTTGAAGATAACGCTCGGCGACAGCATCCCAAAGGATGATATCGAGGCCATCTTCGTTGATCTGCGGAACAAGATCGAGGATACCGCCGGCGAATTGCCCGACGGTACGCAAGGTCCATTTATCAACACCGATTATGGCGACGTTGCCATCGCTACAATCGCCGTAACAGGTGACGGCTTTTCTTATGCAGAACTCTCGGATGCAGCGGAGGATCTACAACAAAACCTCTACAAACTGGACGGCATTACCAAAGTCACCCTTTCTGGCGAACAGGATGAGCGCATTTGGCTCGAAATTGATAGCCGCAGGCTAGCGGCAATCGGAGTGCAAATTCCCACCGTTCTTAACGATCTGAGCGCCCAGAACGTAATACTGCCCGCAGGCCGGATTGATGCCGACGGAACGAATATCATTCTGGAGGCCAACGGAAACCTGACATCACTTGAGCAAATCGGTGGCGTCCTGACCAAGCTACCTCAAGGTGGGATCGTGCGCTTGCGCGACATCATGACGGTGCGACGCGGGTATGTCGATCCGATGGACAAGCCAATATATTTCAATGGCGAACCCGCTGTGATTGTCAGTGTTGAGATGTCCGATGACCGTGATATTCAGAAGATCGGCGACCTGCTCAAACGCGAAATCCCGCGGTTCGAACAACAACATCCCATCGGGATCAGCTTTAACATTTCAACCTTTCAGGAAACCAACGTCACCCAGTCGATCAACGGCGCCCTGTCCAATGTCGCCCAGACATTTGCAGTTGTTCTGGTCGTAATCATGCTGTTCCTGGGGTTCCGCCCCGCACTCATCATCGCCAGTATCGTGCCTTTCACGGTGGCCTTTTCCCTTCTTTTGATGACCCGAATTGGTATCGACCTAGAACAGATTTCGATTGCAGCGGTCATCATCTCACTAGGTCTTCTGGTGGATAACGGCCTCGTCGTGGTCGAGGATATCGAAAACCGCATCCGCGCGGGCGCTACACCAAAAGACGCGGCGATAGCCGCCGGTGGGCAGTTTTTCATCCCGCTCGCAGTCGCTTCGATCACCACCGTTTCGGCCTTCTTACCGATGTTTTTAGTCGAGGGCACATCGGGCGAGTTCGCCTTTTCCCTTGGGGCCGTGGTGGCACTTATGCTCAGTGGTTCGTGGTTGACCGCCCATTACATCCTGCCTTTTCTTGCCGCCAACCTGCTTAAACCGAAGAAAGAGACAGAAAGTTCAGAGAATTTTCTGATCCGTTCCTATGGAACGATTATCGCCAAAACCCTTCGGTGGGGCTTGCCAGTGATCGCATTGACCTACCTACTGGTCTTTTTCGGGGCTTCCATGTTCGGCAACCTCAAATCCGAGATGTTCCCCCTTAGCGAACGAGCCGAGTATCTGGTCTACCTGGATATGCCCAAAGGAACTTCTATCTCGGCGACCAGGGACGAGGCGCTGGCTGTTGATAGGTGGTTGCGTGACCCCGAGCAAAACCCGGAAACCCATAATACGACTGTCTTTGTCGGCGATGGTGGCCCCCGTTTCTACCTTGCTCTCGAGCCTGCCGATACTGACCCCGCCAGTGCCTTTATTCTCGTTAATACAAAGTCTTTCCAAGATGCAGTCGTTGCGGCCGAGCGAGCGCGGCGACATCTTGCTGTCAATCATCCTGCCGCCCGGGCACGCATCACGCGGCTGTCGATGGGCGGTGCTGAATCCGGCATTGTCGAGGTCGAAATCACAGGACCCGATGCCGACACCCTGCTTTCGGCGGCGCAGGAAGTCGAAAAAGCCTTCGATCAGGTTCCTGCGCTGGTCCTGAATGAAAATGACTGGGGCAACAAGGTCATCACAATTGGAATTGAGATTCTTCAGGAAAAAGCACGTGAACTGGGCGTGACATCCGAGGAAGTTTCAGACGTGATGGAGGCTTATTTCTCGGGAACAACCTACACTGTCTATCGCGAGGGGCCCGACCAGATTCCAGTTGTCGTGCGCGCCGAAGATACCTTCCGCGACAGTCTCGAAGACCTGGCAAACCTTTCACTGCCCACCGATTCAGGGCTGATATCGCTTGATCAGGTTTCTTTTTGGCAGCCCCGGCTTGAGTTGGCACAACTGCTGCGCATGGATCAGGAACGTCAGATCATCATCTCAGGCAAAAGCGCCACGCTGTCCGCCGCCGAAGTAGAAGAAATGATCACCCCTACGCTGGAATCACTGAATCTGGGACCGGAATATGAAATCGAAATTGGAGGTGAGAGCGAGGATTCCGCTGAAACCAATGCCGACCTAGCTGCTGGTATGCCCTATGCGGTCGTCGTCATGATTGCCGCGCTGATCTTTCAGTTCAACTCCGTCCGCCGTGTCGCGTTGACTTTCATGACCATCCCCCTCATTGTCGTGGGCGCCCCGCTTGCACTTTTGCTGACCGGCCAGCCCCTATCCTTCTTTGCCATCCTCGGGCTGATCTCACTGATGGGTATCATCATCAACAACGCCATTGTCCTGATCGACCAGATCGACATAGAACGAAAAACCCTTGGGCTTGACGAGGCGATTGTCACCGCCGCAAAAAAACGCCTGAGCCCGGTCTTGCTAACGTCGCTGACCACTGTGCTGGGCCTCTTGCCGATGGCCCTTGCTGGTGGTGCTTTATTCGAACCTATGGCAACACTGATGATCGGCGGTTTGCTCATTGCTTCGCCGCTGACGCTGATCTTTGTGCCACCGACCTATCGCTTGTTTTTTCGCCGCGATTGAGACTTGACGCGGCCCCGCTCCTGTCTTACCTACCGGCTCGGTCCGGCGGAGTAGCTCAGTTGGTTAGAGCAGCGGAATCATAATCCGCGTGTCGGGGGTTCAAGTCCCTCCTCCGCTACCATCTCTATCTTTCCTAATGTGGCGTCTTGGAATGAAAGCTGAAAGCTTTGGAACTGCCACGCGTTAATTATCTGCTTCCAGCTTACTGGCTACTTGGGCCGTGAATTTTAGAGCGCCTCTTTTTCCCATAGCTTGCATCCAGATTGAAATATTCGTTCGTGTATAGCCGCCTCTATTGCAAGCACGTTAGCTTTATTGCCTAGCGCTTTATGCGGGATCACCCAGTTTTGAGGGTCAGGCCCAGATCAGGACACGTTCTTTTGGTTCTTGTGATCGCTAAGTTGTTTCATCTGTTCCGAAGCTTTGACAGGCCGCGAATACAGAAAACCTTGATGGATCGTGCAGCCCATATCCAATAACAGCTTACGATGTTCTTGTGTCTCAACGCCTTCTGCAACGATGTCAATTCCGAGCGTGTTTCCGATCTCAAGGACGCAGGACAACAGCCTCTTGTTACGGTCCTGCAAGGGGGCAGGTATCACCAGCTCTCTTGCAATCTTTAAACGGGATGGACGCATTGTCATCAAGCTCACAATCGAAGTTTTACCAGTTCCGAAGTCGTCAATTTCGACCTCCATCCCCAGGTCGCGGATGTTATCAATCGTCCAGGCTAGTTTTGGTGAAGGGCTGTCAAGCGCGGTTGTTTCAAGCAGCTCTACAGCAATCGGCGTTGTCACCCCGTCACACAAATTACGCAGCCGGTCGATCAAGGCATCGTCTTTCAGATGGTCTTCAGACAAGTTCACCGACATACGCGGAACATGAAAACCAAGTTCTTGCGCCTCGCGCAGGAACAGGGCGCATTTGTCGAATATGATTCCATCAATTATCCGTACAAGATCATTTTCTTCTGCCGTTGGCATGAATTCCTGCGGGCTTAAAACCTGACCATTAGGCTTGCACCACCGCGCGAGCGCTTCCATACCAACAATTTCACCTGTATTGGCATCGACCTGCGATTGGAAAAAGGGTTCGAATTGACGAAGTTCGATCGCCTCCAGGAGGTCTGTGACAATTTTTCGCCGCTTCCTGACCCGCTCGCGAATTTTCTCAGTGGAGAAAATCGTCCGGTTGCGCCCCTTATGCTTGGCTTCGTATAGAGCTTCGTCGGCAGCACTTGTCAGGGTCTCAAGCGTGGTCGAACGTCCGCATTTTTCCCAGGCTATTCCGATGCTTGCCGTCACAACATCACTCACACTTGAACGATCATGTGGGACCGCCAGCTCTGCAAGTGCCTTGTGAACCTGCTCTGCAAAGTCTTCACCCTTCTGTCGACCACCATTTCGGATGAGACAAATAAATTCCTCACCTCCATACCGTGCGACAAGGGTCTCATTGTCATCGCCCAGATCACTCAAAACTGACGCGACAGAAACCAAGCAGCTATCACCTGCCTGATGCCCATAATGATCGTTAAAGGGCTTAAATTGGTCGAGATCGATCATGATCAACGCCACCGATGCATGATCTTCAGCAGCATCCTTGACACTGCGAATAGCAAACCTGTCGAACGCGCCCCGGTTGGTCAAACCCGTCAATGCATCGCAATCTGCCTGATGTTTCAAAGCCAAGTTGGCGGTGTGAAGTTCTTGTGTTCGTGCTTTCACAGCCTTGGATAACTGCGAAGAACGTTGGCTTAGCTCCGAATTGTTCTTGCGTACTTCTCGGCTTGCATCTTCAAGTTCATGAATTGCAGTTTCAGCGGTGCCAGACATCGCAACGATACGGTCACCCAAGAGTTCAACTTCTGTGTTTCGTAAAAATCCCGGCGGTTTGGGAATTGTGAGCGCGCCAGCACCTGGCTTCCAGCGCGACGTCGCCTCAGCGATTTGGATGATGTGGCGGGTCAACGCGGCATAAACCAAAGCTACAAGTGCCAAACCGAATAATAAGTTTTTCACAGTGGAGAGCAGAAAGAATGAAACCATTCGGCGCACAATTGCGGGCGGGACAATGGACCTATCAACAATGATCGTCAGCTCGCCGATTACTTCGCCACTATCCAATTCAGGGTTTCGAAGCTCTCGGGTCAATAGAACTTCATCACTCTTTGCGATAAGCGCTACTGTCGGCAATGTGGGTGTCAAAACACGCCCGCGCTCCACCATAACCTCGCTGCCATTAAGTATTTGAACATAGCGAATGGCGCGTTGCGTAAAAAGGCCAGCTACGGCTTGATCCGCTGCCTCATTATAGAAATTATAGACTGCGGAAGCGGCAGAAGGCGTTATGCTGTCCAAGAATGCTTCGGCCGAGTCTTCAACCGCGTTCTTTTGTTGTTGTAAGTCGAGCGACAATTGTATCAGCGCCGCAAACAAACCAAGAACCAATGCCAAGAACAGAGTGATCTTCAGCAGTACCTTGCTAAGGGCTCTGGGCTGCGCGGTAAACGTGCCTGTTTCTTGCGGTTTCGCAGAGCGCATCTGAGGTCAGTTGGACAGTTGAATTTCCGCGGCATCGACGGCAATTTGCAAGGCTTGGGCTACCGCTTCGGCATCCGGTTTACTGCGCGAGACCAGAAGGTAGCCGCCGCTGATCACCAGAGGTGTATCCAGCACCCGGAGACGGGCCTGTTCGCTTTCTGAAAATAATTCACTGATCAGATGCCATCCAGCGGTTTCGCTCATGGGGTAAACATCTATTCGCCCTGCAAGCAGCTTTCGCAGATTAGCTTCGTCAGATGTCGCTTCGGACAAAGTCAAACGTCCACTTTCACCCATTTCCCAGAGCTGCGGAGTGTAGGTGTACCCCGGCACAACGCCGATACGCAGACCCGACAGATCTTCGAGAGAATTCCAATTCGGAACGTCTGAATCCGCAATTGTAAAGAAGACTTCGCGTTCTCTCATTACCGGACCTACATGAATGAAGTGCGGTTCGCGCATTTCGCTATAGTACCAGTAGGACGTCGCATCATACATGCCGCGCCTCGTCGCCTCGAGCGTCCGTTTCCAAGGCATGTAGTCGAACGATATTTCAAATCCTGCGTTCTTTGCGATGTTCCGAACGCTTTGATTTACAATCCCTTCACCGGGCAGGTCCTGGCCCGTGAAAGGCGCATAACTTCCTGTCGCTATTGAAAGTGTTCTCGTTTCAGAATGAGAAATCGTGGCTATCGCCAGACAGACAGATGTCATTAAGGATAGGATACGCATACACAAGCTCCGACTCTAAAGGATTTCTTGAATACCTAGAGAGGGAGGTTTGAAATTTCGTTTGCAAACGGGGCATCCATAAAATTTGCGACAGATTAATCACCCGTACGCGCCTCTGGGAGTGGCCTTTCCAATCAATCAAATTTTTTAAGTCAAAAAGATAAAATCTTGCGTTTTGCCGAAGCTGAAATCCCTTGATCGCTGTAAATAATTTTTTAGTTCTTTGCGTGACCCAATGATCCCCTGATTTGTATGGTCGTGTTAAGCTCCGCTGAGCTGCCAGCGCTTTTCGTCTCAACCATATTCACAAGTTCAACTGCCGCCTTGCTACCCATTTCCCGGTGGGGCACATGCACAGTGGTCAAGGCTGGAAATACAACTTTTGCTAATTCGATATCATCAAATCCCGTTATCGAAACATCCCCGGGCACATCCAGTCCAAGCTCGCGCGCGCGTCGAATTGCACCGACCGCGAGCACATCGTTTCCGCATAAGATTGCCGTTGGTGGCTTCTTGAAAGACATCAATTTTTCAAAAGCTTCGCCGCCACATTCTATTTCATACTTGGTTTCGACAATATTCAAATTCGCCGGGTCAAGCCCATTGGAAGTCAACGCATCTTTGATACCCTCTATACGCTGCCGAGCCCTGTCGTTTCCCTGTGTTGCGCCAGAGATGATACCAACCCTTCGGTGGCCGCGTTTCAGAACTTCTTCGGTCAGGGCGCGCATAGATGCCCTGTTATCAAAACCGATGCACGGGTGCGGCGCATCATCTGCAAAGGTCCACGCGATCAGCGCTGGCACCTCTCGTTGTTTCAAATATTGATAAATTGAAGCATCCCGGTCATGTCCGATAAGAAGTAATCCATCAGCGCCGCGTGACACCAGCGCGCGAATCTGCTCTTCCTCAACATCCGGCCGATAGGCCGAGCTTGCGACCAAAAGCGTATAGCCCTTCTGGTGCAGCGCCTCCTGAAATGCCTGCAAACTACGGGCAAAGATGGCGTTTTCCATCGTGGGTATGATCGCGCCTATCGTATAAGTACGTTTCGCGGCCATCACACGCGCACCGAAATTCGGTGTATATCCGAGTTGATCTATTACCTTCAAAACGCGATTGCGGGTGTTTTCGACGACACGCTCGGGCGTATTGATGCAGCGCGATACGGTCGCGGTTGATACGCCCGCTGTCTTTGCAACATCATCCAGCGTCGGAACGGTTTTATTACCAGTCATGCCCAGCCTTAAAAAACGCGATATGTATTTTTAGCAGCAAAACTGGTCTCATGAAACCATAAAATGTAAGCGCTTGCATTTTGTTAATGTAAGCGCTTACACTGAGGTAGCAATCGAATCGCCCAGGAGAACCACCAAATGTTTCTCATCGCCTCAATCGCCGTGTTTGTAGTTTATTTCGCGAATGTCGCACTGGGCGCATTCGCTGGCAGCGCCTTCTTGGGCGACGTCGGCGAAATGCTGGTTCTATTCGCGGCGTCGATCTTGTTCGTCATCGCAATTCTTAAAAAAGAAGCCGACCGCGACGAAAAAAACGGCGGCTAATGGTCCAATGGGAGGACAATTGATGGAGAAAGACCAAAAGGAACTCGCGTCGGCTGAGCGCCGCAACTTTCTGAAACTGACCGCAAGCGGCGGCTTCACGGCAGCCTTGGTTGCCGGTGCAGGTGGCATGCTCTGGTCAACTGACGCGAGCGCGCAGACTGCAAATGAAGAGCGTGATCGAGAGAAAGCGGCAGAGCACGTGATGACCTTGGCAACAGCCTATGTGCTGGGTGCCTCGCGCAGCTATCCTATTATGCAGCTTGATCTGAAAGAGAACATTCAGAATGCCACTAACGGCAAGGTGTACGTCAAACTGGCCCCGGGTGGTCAGTTGGGCGCAGGCGGCTCGCTGGTTCAGAAAGTTCAGGGTGGTACCATTCAGGCGGCGCAGCATTCGCTGTCGAACTTTGCTCCCTTTGCCTCGACCGTTGATCTCATCAACATGCCCTATCTGTGTGGTTCAAACCAACGCTTCACCAACCTGGTTAACTCAGATTACTGGAATGCCGAAGTGCATCCCAAGGTCGAAGCCGCGGGATTCAAGGCATTGTTTTATGTCAATATTGACCCTCGTGTCGTCGCCGTGCGTAAAGGCGGCGCCGGAGCCGTGCTAAGCCCAGGTGACCTTTCGGGTGTCAAATTCCGCGTCCCCGGTTCGAAGATGTTGCAGCAATATTACCGGATGGTTGGCGCAAACCCGACACCGGTAGCATGGGGTGAAACGCCATCCGCAATCAAACAAGGTGTCGCCGACGCGCTGGATCCGTCTGTGGGCGCGCTTTACGTCTTTGGCTTCAAGGATATCCTCAGCCATGTGACCTTCACGCAGGCGGTGCCAGACAGCCAAGTCTATTCGTGCAATCTAGAATGGTTCAACTCCATGCCGGCTGATGTGCAAGAAGGGATTATGTGGGGTTCGGAAATGACTGCACATCAAAATCTGTCTAAGGTGCCATCGGCTCGTGCCTATGCAATGGCGGAACTGCGCAAGGCTGGTGTTGAGTTCCATTCACTGAGCGCAGATCAGCTAGCTGAGTGGCAGGAAGCTGGCGGTTACCAGCGGTCTGAATGGGATGAATTCAAGACTGAGCTCGCAGGGTCAATCGAGGCTTTCAATAAACTGGAAGAAGCGGCCAGCACGCAGGGCAAATATTACGTCCACGACGCATAAACAGCTGCGCGGGTGCCTCAGCAAGAGCAGGCGCCCGCACCTTTTCCTGAATCCGTTTAGATCACCGTGCGCAGGCCGCTAGGTCCGCCGTAAAGCACTGTTGCCAATAGATTGGATAAGTAATGGACACACTCCGCCGAATTGACCGTGACGCCGAGCGATGGCTGCTTCTCGTCTTTTACGTGATGCTTGTCATCACAATGGCAATCGAAGTGCTGCGCCGCGAGATTTTCTCCTACTCCTCCATCTGGGGAGAGGAAATCGTGCGTTATTCCTTTATCTATCTGGCATGGATCGGTGCGGCAGCGGCAGTCAAGGAACGCGCGCACATCCGAATTGATGTGGTGATGCACTACATCGGACCACGTCCCAAAGCGTTATTGTACATATTCGGTGATCTGGTGATGTTTGTAGTCGCGATCATCGCCCTCTACTGGTCTTTCGAGGCCGTCCATGTCTCGGCCAAGTTCGGTTCGGTCACTGACGGGCTGCGCATTTCCAAAGTCTGGTTTCTGATGGCAGTTCCCACCGGGTTTGCGCTGATGATCTGGCGATTGCTGCAATCCTTTCTTCGCGATTTGAAATCCCTAAGAGACGGGACCCCCGTCTTCGAAGGCGACAAGCTTTTTGATTGAGGAATAGATCATGCTTTGGAATACACTCAATCAGACGGTTGAATTGGGCTGGGATTTCTATCTGCCCGTAATAATGTTCGTGGGTCTCATTGCACTCGCAGTACCGGTGTGGGCCGCAATCGGAACCGCCGCGATCACGATGCTGATCATGTCCGGCGATCTTCCTCTCAGCCTGGTGGGCGAAAGCCTTTTTGCCGGCATTGATGCCTTCGCACTTACCGCTGTACCACTCTTTATCTTGACGGGTGACGTGCTGGTCAGAACAGGCCTGTCGCGAAAGTTCCTGGATGTAGCCGAGGCGTTGACCTGCTTCGCAAAGGGCGGCTTCGGATCGGCCACAGTGTTGGTCTGCGGCATGTTTGCCGCGATCTCCGGATCGGATGCCGCTGGTGCAGCCGCAGTCGGGCGCATGACGATCGACAGGCTGGTTGAGAGCGGCTACCCACGCCCCTATGCCTGCGCGCTTGTGGCAGCCGGGGCATGTACCGGTATCCTCATTCCCCCCTCGATCGCCTATATCATCATCGGCCTCGTGCTGGGCATATCTGCATCAACGCTTTTCCTTGCCGCACTGATACCCGGTCTGGCCATCCTGATCTCGATCCTGATCACCAACCTGATTGTGAACCGCATCTACGGGTATGAGGGTGGTGGCATGATGACTGCGGCGGAATGGTTCGGCAATCTGGGTCGTTCGCTGAAATCTGGCTGGTATGCCTTTATCGTTCCCGGAATTATTTTCTACGGCATCTTCTCTGGTCGTCTGACGCCGACCGAAGCTGGAGCAACTGCCGTCGTTGTGACGATTGCCATGGGATTTATCCTCAAAACACTGTCGCTGTCGGACTTCCCTGCGATGCTCGTAAGCTCAGCCAAGGTGAACGGTGTCATTCTGCCAATCATCGCCTTTTCCGCCCCTCTGGCAGAAGCACTTGCGATTATGGGCGTGCCACAAGGCTTCGTGACCTCGGTGACCTCGCTGACAGATGAGCCATGGTTGCTGATCCTGCTGATGATCGGAATTTTGATTGCCGCTGGCTGCGTGATGGAAACGACGCCCAACATCGTGATCCTGGCCCCGATCCTGAAACCACTGGCAGACAATATCGGCATGAACGAGATTCAATTCTGTATCATGATGATCACCGCACTCGGCGTCGGCTTTATCACACCGCCGCTTGGGCTGAACCTCTTCGTCGTGTCAGGTATCACCGGGGAATCTATCCTGAAGATCGCGGCCCGTGCCGTGCCCTTTGTACTATGCATGTTCATCGTGGTGCTGCTGATTGCCTACGTCCCTGCCCTATCAACAACCTTCCTTCCGGATATATACAAATAAACCCACACACTAACGACCTTTCATACCCCTGTTGGTTGAGACGATGATCCTTTCTACGGAGATAAGATATGTACAATAAGATCCTCGTACCGATGGCGCTTGACCACGGTTTGTCACCGCAAACGCTTAAGGTTGCAGAAACCCTGTGTGCAGAATGTGGCGAAATCATCGCTCTTCATGTCTATGAAATGCCACAAGGTTCGGTCAGTGCTTATCTTGACAAGGATGATGTGAAGGCCGGATTTGAAGCGGCTGAGCGCCAGCTTGTTGAAAAGTTGGCTGGCTTGTCACGGATCACGCCGAAGATCGTGAAAGGGCACTCTGCCCGCACAATCATCGATTTCGCATCAGAAAACGCCATCGACTGCATTGTAATGGGTTCGCACAAACCCGGCCTGAGTGATTTTTTTCTGGGTTCGACAGCAAGTCGTGTTGTGCGCCACGCGGTCTGCGCAGTTCACGTTCAACGCGATCAAAAGTGACGCCTTCGCTTTCAGTATCGGTTCACTGAGTTAGATAAACCCGAAGTGTTTGTTTGCATATGCCTGACACATTCCCTGAGAAACAGGAACCAGGCCAATATTATCCGGGAACACGGTCTCCAAACCACCGGAACATCAACGTGAGTAGCACCGCAATCATCATGTATAACACCGCCAGCAAAAGTAGTGGCTCATAGACGATAAAGGTGTCCGGACGGACGCGAGATGACACCGAACAAATTTCGACCACAGTGATTGTCGCGACCAACGGCGTCGCTTTGAGTTGAAGAATGGTTCGCCACCCAAGGTCGGCAGGAGGACCCTGCTCTTCGATGCGGCCTTCTGCGGCAAGGTCACGAAAGACGGTCAACACCTCACCTACAGATTCAGGATCAAGCGCGCTGGTCGGTTCGTCAAACAACATCGCACCTGGGTTTACTGCCAAAGCGCGGGCGATGGCCGCGCGCTGTTGTTGGCAACCAGACAGATAAGAGGGGAAAGTTTCGGCTTTATCAACCAGGACAACCCGATCCAGCAAGACCTTGGCACGCTCAACGGTTTCGGTGCGCGGTGCTTTGAGTACACAGACCGGAACCTCGATTACATTCTCTAACAAGGTTCGGTGCGTCCAACGATTGAATGCTTGAAAAACCATACCCAGATGGCTGCATATACGCTCAATCTGGCGGCGATTGACCGGAACGCCATCGGGCCGCGTGGCAATCTCTTCACCATTCAACACGATCTGGCCGGAAATCGGGTTTCCAGGAAATTGATACAACGCAAGAAAGTAGACTTGCCCGATCCACTTCCTCCAATGATCGCCACCACGTTGCCTTTTTGAGCGGTTAGGGAACCCTTTCAACACTTCAAGCTCATCGGACGACTTTTGTAGATCGGTAATGCTTATGGCCTCACCTTGAACGTCAGATGCCATATCTGTGCCGTTGATTGGTTCTTCAGCGCCCAACCCCCATTTTATGGGTTGTAGTAATGCTGGCATTTGGTATTTATACAAGTGTATAATTATACTGCGTGGAAACCCTGTGTCGGAATCTGGACCAAAATTCAGACGTGAGCCTGCTGAACAGCGCAAAGAAGCGCTGATTCTGTCAACCTTGTCGTTGATTGCCGAAAAGGGTGTCCGGGGGGCCACCGTGCGCGCGATTGCCAGCAGGGCTGATGTCACGCAGGGGTTAATTCGCCATCATTTTTCGTCCAAGGAAGATCTGATCACTGCGGCCTACGAACACCATATGAGCCACATGACTGATCTGACCGCAGCGCCTGGCGCTGCATCACACCACTCTTGCAAATCACGATTGGCAGCTTTTGTTACAAACGGTTTGAAGCCACCAGTGGTTGATCCCCGCTCAGTCTCATTGTGGGCGGGCTTTCTCAATAAAATCCGCGAAGATCCACGGATGCAGGCGATCCACGAACAAACATATCACGATTTTCGCGACCGGCTTGAGGCTTTGATCGCAGATGCTTTGACCGAAGCGGAGATTGACACCCCGTCTTCACAGCTACGTGGACTGGCGATTGCCTGTAACGCCGTTATCGACGGCCTATGGATGGAAGGTGGTGCCCTACCCGGCGCATTTGAAACCGGCGAATTGCCTGAAATCGGCCTCAGATCGGTTGGGGCGATTATTGGATTGGATTTGGAAGAAACGGAGAACCGTTCATGAAACACACTGCAATCACCAAGCGCCTTGCAGGTCTGGGCGGCGCCAAATGGGAAGTTTACCAAAAGGCAAAGGATTTGGTGGCGGAAGGGCACGACATCATCGAAATGACCATTGGTGAACCGGATGTTCCAACCCCTAATACACTGATTGACGCTACTGTGGACGCGCTACATCAAGGGCGCACCACATATTCCAACGGGCGTGGCGAGGCCGGGTTGCGAGCCGCGCTGGCGGAGCGATATTCGCGGAGCGCAGGTCGTGATATTTCAAGCGATCAGATTCTTTGTTTTCCAGGCACGCAAACCGCGCTTTTTGCCGCACTTATGGGCGTGGCCGAAGCGGGCTGCGAGGTGCTTGTCGGCGACCCGATGTATGCCACATATGCGGGCGTTATCCGAGCCAGCGGTGCCGACATGATTCCGGTGCCTTTGAGGAGCGAAAACGGATTTCGCATCAGCGCACAAGACGTTGCCGAACGTATCACATCCAAGACATCCGCAATTTTGTTGACTACACCGCATAATCCCACCGGATCCATCCTGACCGATGCTGACATCAACGAGATTGGCCGATTGGCAATTGAACATGATTTGTGGCTTATCTCGGACGAGGTTTATGAAGAACTGATTTTCGACGGTTTAAAATTCTCCTCTCCGCTTTCTCGATCCGAATTGGCAGACCGAGTGATTGTCGTGTCGTCGATTTCGAAATCCCATGCCGCTCCCGGTTTCCGCAGTGGCTGGTGCGTCGGACCGACCGCTTTTACCGAGGCATTGCTACCACTTTCGGAAACCATGCTTTTCGGCAATCAGCCCTTCATCGCAGATATGACTGAAAAAGCCATTCGAGAAGGCTCCAGCGTCGCCCCCGGCATGCGCCAGCGATATGCAGAACGCGCAGCGCGCTTACAAAATCGACTAACACAGGAATGTGGGCTTAGGGTGCACCGACCACAAGCAGGCATGTTTGCAATGATTGATGTTTCCACCACCCGCATGAACGGCGAGGAATATGCGATCCATCTGTTGGAGCATGGTGGTGTAGCTGTGATGCCAGGCGCGTCTTTTGGTGACACTATGGATGACTGGGTGCGCATCGCCCTGACGGTTGACGATGCTGCATTTGGTGCCGCCTGTGACCGCATCATCAAACATGCCAAACAGTTGGAGGCAGAAACAGCATGACAAGTGTCGGACAAGCGCTGGTAGCCCAGCTTGTTGAACGCGAAGTGGACACCGCCTTTGGCATTCCTGGCGTACACACGGTAGAGCTTTATCGTGGCCTGGCCGACTCGGGCATTCGCCATATCACACCCCGGCACGAGCAAGGCGCAGGGTTTATGGCCGATGGCTATGCCCGCGTGTCAGGCAAACCTGGAGTCGCATTTGTCATCACCGGCCCAGGGCTTGCCAATACGTTAACAGCTATGGGTCAGGCGCGAGCAGATAGTGTACCCATGCTGGTTGTTTCTGGCGTGAACGCCTTGGACAGTCTGGGATTGGGTTTAGGCCACTTGCACGAATTACCCGATCAAAGGGCGATGGCGCGAACGGTTGCGCTGATCTCTGAACGGGTTGAAGACGATGCAGATCTGACCCCTGCACTGGACCGGGCGTTTGCGCCGTTTCGATCAGGCCGGCCTGGGCCCACCCATATCGAAATACCCCTGGATGTCGCCGGAACAGATTACACAGCCAGCCCAATCGCCTCGACGCAACCAACAGACCACCCGGTTGACCCCAAATTGGTCGCTCAAGCCGCTGAAATGCTGGCAGGAGCCAAAGCGCCGATCATTCTGACAGGTGGCGGCGCACGGTGGGCCAGCGAAGCGATCCAATTGCTGGCCGAAAAGCTGGATGCCCCCGTTGTGCAGACGGTAAATGCCCGTGGCATCATGTTCGATCACCCGCTTGGTGTTCCTGCCAGCCCCAGCTTGTTGGCAGTAAGAGAGTTGATCGAATCTTCGGACGTTGTTCTTGCGGTCGGAACTGAGTTGGGACAGACCGATTATGACATGTATGCCACCGGTACGATATCCGACATGCCATCCCTGATCCGCATTGACCTGTGCCCCGACCAATTGGCACGCCACACCGCAAAGCTCCCAATTCTGGGCGAGGCATCGCGCACGATTGAAGCAATCAACGAACTCCTTAAGGACATAGTTAAAGCCGAGAACGGTGCTGTTCGTGCCTCAACGGCACGACAGAAAGCGCAAGAGGAAATCGGTCCGGAGATGCGGGCACTTTGTGCAATATTAGACGCGGCCCGCACAGCGGTGCCAGAGGCGATAATGGTGGGAGATTCAACATATGCGATCTACGCGGGCAATCTCTATTATGACCATGATAGGCCCGGAGGCTGGTTCAATGCGGCCACAGGCTTTGGCGCACTTGGCTATGGCATCCCTGCTGCAATTGGCGCGTCGCTGGCTGACCGGTCGGCGCCTGTCATCTGTATCGCTGGGGACGGTGGCGCTCAGTTCAGTTTGCCCGAGATCATGTGTGCCGTAGATGAAAAGCTGCCTATCACGTTTTTAATCTGGAACAATCATGGCTACCAGGAAATCGCCACATCCATGCAGGCCGTTGGGGTGAGCGTTCTGGGGTGCGATCCAACGCCGCCAGATTTTGAACACGTAGCGCGATCCTACGACATTCCTTTCAGGCGGGTTGAGGCGGATCCAGCGGCAATCGCAGATGCACTTTCGTCGGCACAGACGATCGACGGGCCGCGTCTGATTGAGGTTCGTGCACCCAATCAATCTCAAAACCCTCAATAAATTCGAGATCAAAATGACCGACCCTACCTTTGAATTTTCCCGCGCGATCACACGCCGCCCCGCAAGAACCATCGCCAATGGATTGCGTGCAGAAGACATCGGAACACCTGATCTATCGCAGATGCTGGCTGATCATGCACATTATGTCGCCACGCTTAAAGAAACCGGTGCTGAGGTGATCGAACTGCCGCCGCTTGACCAATATCCCGATGCGGTTTTTGTAGAAGATACCGCGCTCTGCCTGCCGCAAGGGGCGATAATGATGCGCCCCGGCGCCCCTACCCGCCTGGGTGAAGTTGATGAAATGGAGCCAACCATTCGCGACTTATATGACGATGTTCGGCGGATCAGAGGCACGGGCCATATCGAAGGCGGGGATATTCTGGTGACAGGACGCGAGATACTGGTCGGTCGATCTAATCGCACGGATGCGGTAGGCGTGGCCGAACTAACAGATATTGTCGCCGATTGGGGCCATACCCTACGCGAGGTTTTTACCCCGCCAGGTGTGCTGCATTTCAAGACGGACTGTTCGTTGCTGGATGGAGAAACCATTCTGTCAACCAAACGCCTGGACGCCTCTGGCTGCTTTGAAGGCTACCGAGTTTTACACGTGGCCGAAGGTGAAGAAGCTGCTGCAAATTCCATTCGGTTCAACCAGCTTGTCCTCTGCCCTTCAGGTTTTCCGCGAACAACAGAGATGCTTAGCAAACATGGTTATGATGTGGTTGAGATCAATAATTCGGAATGCGCCAAGCTTGATGGCGGCATGTCCTGTTTGTCGCTCAGGTTCTAAGGGCCCAGACGACCTTTAGCAGACACCATCTGATGGCGAACAACTGACGCATAGCCAGGACTACTGTTAATTCACCTTGTTGCAACGGCCCTTGTCTCAGGTCTGCTGGTGAAGGAGTGCTAATATACTAGGAAATATCCCCGATGAGCCTAAGGCATTATTCCAGTCACCGCGCATAAAGCCCCAGCATACCGATGCAAATAGTGTTGGTCTATCCAATGACCGGCATCAGGCAGACCAGTTCGGCGACTACCTTAACGCAGATCGTATTTGCCAAGCCGATACGCGTAATGTTCTTTTCAAGTCAACAATGCACCGTCTGCGGCAAAACTGAATAATTATTGACCATTTGCAAACCATTAGGGAATGGCAAGAGCACTTATTTGACCAGCTCTCGCCGCTGCAGCCTATTGATTTTCATTCCAACGTTCCAAAACTCGCCCAATGGTTGACCTCCAAAGCACTGAGATTGTTTGCGTTTTTCAATCCAGCAGGTCATAAATTTACAATATTTAAGTTTGTAAGTTAATTAATTTACAAAATTAACATTTAATTACAGAAAGATAATTCTTTATTTTCTGTTTTTTGATTAAACATATTTACGACAGGGGCGTTAGCGATTTTCATTTTTTTATTTGTTTCATCCCCTCCGGTGCAATCTTGAGGAGGAAAGCATGGACACCGTTCCAAATGATTTCGAAGACAAAGAAAATACACAGAAGGCAGACCGCGCGGGTGCCCGCACCCCTCATGTGAATGCCGATCAATATAAAAAAATGTATGAGGAATCCGTTTCGGATCCGGAAGACTTCTGGGGCAAGCAAGGCCAGAGGCTGGACTGGCTAAAGCCCTACACCAAGGTCAAGGACGTCAACTTTGACTTGGGGCACGTGTCCATTAACTGGTTCGCAGATGGTGAGCTTAACGTCTCGGCCAACTGCGTCGACCGTCACCTAGAGACCCGCGGCGAACAGACAGCCATCATATGGGAGCCGGACGACCCCAACGATAAGGCGCTGCACATCACCTACAAAGAGTTGCATCGCAATACTTGTAAGATGGCAAACGTCTTCGAAAGCCTGGGCGTTCGCAAGGGTGACCGCGTTGTCATCTATCTACCGATGATCCCAGAGGCTGCCTATGCGATGCTGGCCTGCGCGCGTATCGGTGCCATTCATTCGATCGTTTTCGCAGGTTTTTCGCCCGATGCACTGGGCGCGCGGATCAACGGCTGCGACGCCAAGCTAGTGATCACCGCCGACGAGGCTCCTCGCGGTGGTCGAAAAACCGCACTCAAATCGAACACCGACGCCGCGCTGCTGCACTGCAAAGACGATGTTAAGTGTCTTGTTGTCAAACGCACTGGTGGCCAGACGACATGGACCGATCGCGACCATGATTACAACGAATTGGCGCTTGAGGCGGATGATCATTGCGCCCCCGCGGTGATGAATGCCGAAGACCCGCTCTTTATCCTCTATACCTCCGGCTCAACCGGTCAGCCAAAGGGTGTGGTACATACTTCTGGTGGCTACCTGACATATGCCGCGATGACCCATGAGCTGGTGTTCGACTACCATGATGGCGATGTCTTCTGGTGCACCGCTGATGTGGGCTGGGTCACCGGCCACAGCTACATCGTCTACGGGCCGCTGGCCAATGGCGCCACCACGATCATGTTCGAGGGCGTGCCCACCTACCCCGATGCCGGGCGTTTCTGGGAAGTTTGCGAAAAACATAAAGTGAATCAGTTCTATACTGCCCCCACGGCCATTCGCGCCTTGATGGCGGCGGGTGATGACCCGGTCAAAGCCCACGATCTGTCAGATCTCAAAGTGCTGGGCACAGTGGGCGAACCGATCAATCCAGAGGCTTGGAACTGGTACAACACCGTTGTTGGCAAGGGGCGCTGCCCCATCGTCGACACCTGGTGGCAAACCGAAACTGGCGGGCATCTGCTAACACCGCTTCCGGGGGCCACGACGCTCAAGCCCGGTTCGGCTCAGCAACCATTCTTTGGCATCGTTCCCAAGGTGCTTGATCCCCAATCAGGTGAGGAGATCACAGCCACAGAGGCCGAAGGCGTGCTGGTGCTTGCCGACAGCTGGCCAGGTCAGATGCGCACCGTCTGGGGCGATCACGAACGGTTCGAAAAGACCTATTTTTCTGACTACCAAGGCTATTACTTCACCGGTGACGGATGCCGCCGCGACGCCGATGGCGATTATTGGATCACCGGCCGGGTCGATGACGTGATCAACGTTTCGGGCCACCGCATGGGCACGGCTGAAGTCGAAAGCGCGCTGGTCGCTCATGCCAAAGTGGCTGAGGCGGCAGTGGTCGGATATCCGCACGACATCAAGGGTCAGGGCATCTACGCCTATGTCACGCTAATGAATGGGCAAAGCCCGTCCGAAGAGCTTCGCAAAGAACTTGAAACCTGGGTGCGTACCGAGATTGGCCCGATCGCCAAGCCGGACCTGATCCAATGGGCGCCGGGTCTGCCCAAGACCCGTTCGGGCAAGATCATGCGCCGCATCCTGCGCAAAATCGCCGAGGACGACTTCGCAACTTTGGGCGACACGTCGACGCTGGCGGAACCCGCCGTCGTCGATGATCTGATCCAAAACCGCATGAACAGAAAGGACGTATGATGGACGGCGGACACACACCCCAAATCGCGCCTGTACTGATCCTGCTGGGACCACCCGGCGCTGGCAAGGGAACTCAGGCAAGGATGCTAGAAGAAAAGTTCGGTCTGATTCAACTCTCGACCGGAGATCTTTTGCGCGCGGCCGTAGCCGCTGGCACAGATGCTGGCAAGCAAGCCAAGCAGATCATGGAAACCGGCGGCCTGGTAAACGATGAGATTGTGATCTCGATTCTGCGGGATCGGCTGAGCGCACCTGATTGCATCAACGGCGTGGTCCTTGACGGTTTCCCACGCACAACCGCCCAGGCCGAGGCGCTGGACGACATGTTGGACGCTCAAGGGCAGCGGATCAACGCTGCGATATCCTTGGAAGTGGATGACGTAAAGATGGTGGTACGCATCACCGGTCGTTTCACCTGCGGAGGCTGTGGCGAAGGCTATCACGACACATTCAAGCCCACTAAAATCGCAGGCAGATGTGACGGCTGCGGTTCGCACGACATGAAACGACGGGCGGATGACAATGCGACCACGGTCATGGCACGTCTTGATGCCTATCACGCGCAGACAGCGCCGCTGATCGAATACTACGGCCAACGAAACACGCTCCAACGCGTGGATGCTATGGGCGATATCGAAGCTATCAGCAACGAACTGGCCAGCATCGTCGAACATGTTGCGGCCTGACGCAGACGAATTCGCAATTACTACAATCAAATAAGGAGGAGAGCCAAAATGGCAGATCAATCACTCAATACCAAGGCGGCCGAGGATGGGGCCGGCTACTGGTCGGCAAACATCCGTATCATCGTCGTCAGCCTGATCATCTGGGCCGTTGTGTCCTTTGGTTTTGGCATTCTGCTGCGTCCGGCAATTTCGGGCATCGAAGTAGGTGGCACCGACCTTGGCTTCTGGTTTGCACAGCAAGGTTCAATCATCGTTTTCCTGGCGCTGATCTTTTTCTACGCCTGGCGGATGAACAAACTCGACCGTGAATTCGGCGTAGAGGAGGACTGATCTGATGGACCAGTTTACACTTAACCTGCTGTTTGTCGGCGCGTCCTTCGCACTCTACATCGGCATCGCGGTCTGGGCCCGGGCGGGTTCGACCTCGGAATTCTATGCCGCTGGGCGGGGCGTTCACCCTGTCACTAACGGTATGGCAACGGCGGCGGACTGGATGTCGGCGGCCTCTTTCATCTCGATGGCGGGCCTGATCGCCTTCACCGGCTACGATAACTCGTCCTTCCTGATGGGATGGACCGGTGGCTACGTTCTGCTGGCGCTGCTTCTGGCCCCCTATCTGCGCAAATTCGGCAAGTTTACCGTGTCGGAATTTATCGGTGACCGTTTCTACTCCCCAACTGCACGCCTTGTCGCTGTGATCTGCCTGATTGTGGCTTCGACCACATATGTGATCGGTCAGATGACAGGGGTGGGCGTGGCTTTTGGCCGGTTCCTCGAGATTTCCAACACCTCGGGCCTGCTGATCGGTGCCTGTGTTGTCTTTGCCTACGCTGTTTTCGGCGGCATGAAGGGCGTGACCTACACCCAGGTGGCGCAATATGTCGTTCTGATCATGGCCTACACGATTCCGGCGGTGTTCATCTCTTTGCAACTAACGGGCATGCCGATCCCAGCGCTCGGCCTGTTCAGTGAAACCACGACAACAGGCGGCGAAGGCAGTGTGTATCTGCTGCAAAAACTGGACCAGATCGTGACCGACTTGGGCTTTGCCAGCTATACCGAGGCGCACAAAGACAACCTCAACATGGTTCTCTTCACTCTGAGCCTGATGATCGGGACGGCGGGCCTGCCCCATGTGATCATGCGCTTCTTCACCGTGCCCAAAGTGTCTGACGCGCGCTGGTCCGCGGGTTGGGCGCTGGTCTTTATCGCGCTGCTTTACCTGACGGCGCCAGCCGTGGGTGCGATGGCACGCCTGAACATCACGGAGCTGATGTGGCCAAACGGCACAAACGGCGAAGCAGTTTCGGTCCAGACGATCGAGAGCGACGAGCGTTATGACTGGATGGAAACCTGGCAGAAAACCGGTCTTCTGGATTGGGAAGACAAGAATGGCGACGGCAAGATCCAATACTATAACGATAAGTCCGATGCGATGGCTGAAAAAGCTGCTGCAAATGGCTGGGAAGGTAACGAGTTGACCAACTTCAACCGTGACATCCTGGTGCTTGCCAATCCCGAGATTGCAAATCTGCCGGGCTGGGTGATCGGTCTGGTTGCGGCGGGCGGTCTTGCGGCAGCTCTGTCCACGGCGGCGGGTCTGCTCCTGGCGATCTCGTCGGCGGTGTCGCATGACCTCGTGAAAGGCGCGATCAACCCCAGCATCTCGGAAAAGGGCGAGCTTCTTTCCGCCCGGATCGCGATGGCTGTGGCGATTGGCGTTGCCACCTGGCTGGGCCTCAATCCTCCGGGATTTGCAGCACAGACCGTGGCGCTCGCCTTTGGTCTGGCAGCGGCATCGATCTTCCCGGCCTTGATGATGGGTATCTTCTCGAAGCGCGTGAACAACGTTGGCGCTGTTGCGGGCATGCTGTCGGGTCTGGTCTTTACCCTGATCTACATCTTCCTGCACAAGGGCTGGTTCTTCGTTGCTGGCACTAACTCGTTCCCGGATACGGTTGACGGATCGCTCTTTGGCATCCAGTCCACCGCAATCGGTGCGGTTGGCGCGATCATCAACTTCGCCGTTGCTTACGCAGTGTCGATGTCGACCAAGGATACCCCGCAAGAGATCAAGGATCTGGTCGAAAGTGTTCGGGTGCCCGCTGGTGCTGGTGCAGCTGTCGATCACTAAGTCATCCGGGCTGGCGGGAAAACTGCCGCCAGCCCGACACCTTTTGCCGAGGAACCTCAATGTCTGATGACCGCCTGTCATTCCTGTCGCATCTGCACCCATACAACGTGCTGCCTGAAGAGGTGCGTAAGGACATCGCCGAGAGAGCGGAATGGGTAGACCTTGCCAAAGACAACGAGGTCTACATTTTTGGTGAAAGATTGAAAGGCCTTTATATTATTTTCAAAGGCAAAGTTTCGGTCACCGATCAGAACGGTAACCCCGTTTCACTACTTGAATGTGAGAATTCTTTTGGCGAACGCGGACTTTTACGCAATGGTTTGGCGGCCACGTCTGCGAAGACTGTTGAAGACACGCGGTTAATTTGCATTCCCACCGATCTTTTTCAAAGCCTGCGCCGCGAACATGACGATTATCGGCGCTTCTTTGATCGTTCAGGACCGGTTGCTACGCAGGCGCTTGCCAAATCCAACGACCTCACCAGTCTACGCGTCGACAAACTAATGGTGACACCACCGATCACCTGCGGCCCAGATACCTCAATTCTGGAAGCTGCACGCGTGATGCGAGACCGATATATCTCGTGCCTTTGCATCACCGACGGCGAAGCTTTGCTTGGGATTTTGACGGTGCGCGATCTTTCCGGAAAGGCATTGGCTGACGGGTTGGCCCATGACACGCCGGTCAGCACGATCATGACACCGACCCCCCGTGTTTTACCACCCTCAGCCATCGGATCCGATGTGCTGCACATGATGATGGAATACAGACTGGGCCACTTGCCGATCGTTGCATCTGGGCAGTTGGTCGGTATCGTCACACAAACCGACCTGACCAAATTTCAAGCCTCGAACACAGCTATTTTCGTGGCAGAGGCGGCGCGTGCTGCAGATGTTGCAGCGCTGAGTGACGTCACCAAGCGCATTCCAAGCCTTTTGGTACAACTGGTAGCAGCGGGAAACAGGCACGACACTGTCACTCGTATGATCACGGATATCGCCGATGTGGTCACGCGACGCCTGCTGCGGATGGCCGAGGAAAAATTCGGGCCGCCGCCCGGGCGCTATCTCTGGCTTGCCTGCGGATCGCAGGGTCGGCAGGAGCAGACTGGCGTTTCAGATCAGGATAATTGCCTTATCCTCGAAGATGGGCTGAATGAAACTGCCATGGCGTATTTTGAACCATTCGCACAATTTGTGAGCGATGGGCTGGATGCCTGTGGATACGTGTATTGCCCGGGCAACATGATGGCGACGAACCTACGCTGGCGACAACCCTTGTCGGTCTGGCGCGACTATTTCAAAAGCTGGATCGCCCAACCCAGTAAAGAGGCACAGATGTTGGCGTCCGTCATGTTCGACCTGCGTCCTATTGGTGGCGATGCCTCGCTTTTTCACGGGCTCCGAACGGAGACGTTGCAGGCTGCGGCGGGCAACTCGATATTTACAGCGCATATGGCCAGCAACGCCCTGACCCATGCCACCCCTCTGGGACTGCTCCGGGGATTTGCCACGATACGCTCCGGCGAGCATCGCAACACGATTGACACAAAGCTGAACGGCGTCGTTCCGGTAGTTGACCTGGGTCGCATGTATGCGTTGCAAGGACAATTGATTGCCGTCAACACGCGCGCGCGTCTGGAAGGTGCATTGGCAAATGATCTTGTCAGCCAAAGCGGAGGGCAGGATTTGCTTGACGCTTATGATCTGGTGGCGCAGACCCGTCTGGAGCATCAGGCAAGACTGATCAAACAGGGCAAATCGCCCGACAATTTTCTGCCACCAGCAACACTATCGGGTTTTGAACGCAGCCATCTGCGGGATGCCTTCGTGGTAATCAAGACAATGCAGTCTGCGCTTATGCAGGGACGTGGTATTCTGGGATAGCTCAGGCATAGAACGAGGGAGGAAACACAAATGTTTTTCGAGCTGATCGGAACGGTTGTCGCCGGGGTTGCCACGGGACTTATCGTCTGGGCTATCAACCGAACACTCAAGGGTCGCCTCCCCGGATGGCTTGTGCCAGTCTCGGCCGGTATCGCGATGTTGCTTGCCACTATTTCCAGCGAATATGGCTGGTTCGCACGCACCCAAGCCAACATGCCAAAAGGTATGATCGTTGCCGAAAAGATCGAGGAAAAGGCAATCTATCGGCCCTGGACCTATGCCAAACCTTTCGTCACCAGGTTCGTTGCTGTGGATCAGGCCACAATGCGCACCCATCCGAACCAACCGGGCCAACGCATCGTCGATCTGGTGTTTTATGGCCGGTGGTCCCGCACTGCGAAGGTTCCGGTTCTGTTTGACTGCGCATCAAGCAAACGCGCTGACATCGTTGACGGAGTCCAGTTCGATACTGACGGTGCCGTGAAGAATGCCGAATGGCGCGACATATCGGCAAAAGATCCGATCTTACAGGCAGCCTGCACGGAGGTCTGAGATGAAAGACCTTAGTCTTCGGTTGCGGGTTTTTCTCTTCTTCTGTCTCCTCGCCTTAGGGGGAACTGCGGTTTCGCTAGCCGCGCTTTGGTTCGGGTTTCGACAATTGGGCGACCCCCAAGCGATGTCTGCCTTTGTCACCAGCGCGATCATTTCAGGATTCGGCCTTTCTGGTTTAGCGCTTTTTATTTGGTTGTTTTTTGATGACAACGTCAGCAAACCGATCGAGCGTCTGGCTGCAGACCTTCGCCTGCGAGCCCATGCCAATATCGAAGCCGAATTCAATGAGGCCACAGCACAGTATCTGGGCGATTTGGCACCAGCGGCAACAGCGCTCCAGCAAAAACTGCAAGAGGCGTCTCAAGGGGCATCCTGGGCAAGTAAAGAAGAAAACAATCGGCTTCGGCATCAAAGACAGCAACTGTTGCGTATACTATCAGATATACCCATTGCAGTGATTGTTGCGAACCAAGACCATCAGATTGTTCTCTATGACGGTCAGGCGGCAGCCTTGATGGAAGTTGAGGCCCCGGCGCGGCTGAACGGGTCTGTTTTTGATTACCTTGAAAAAGAAGCCGTTCAAAATGCCCTTTCGAAACTGGCGAAGAAAGAAAGCCAACGCATTGCGCTAACGCTTAAAGGACATTCAGGGGCCGTTTATTCGGGTCATATTCGCAGCTTCGGAGAAAACGCTGGATACACCTTGATGCTTGAATCACTCGATCCGGATGCCGAACGCCCATTGGTTTATGATTTCGATCTGTTGGAACAAGGTCAGTCATCCGCCCTTCACGACACCCTGATGCGCGATCTTACATTTGTGGTATTTGACAGCGAAACGACCGGGCTGAACCCCGACAAAGATGATGTTGTGCAACTGGGAGCGGTGCGCATCGTTAACGGAAAAACTGTCCCCGGAGAAGTTTTCGAGACATTCATAAATCCCGGTCGGCCAATACCCGCCAGCTCTACGAAGGTGCATCGCATAACGGATGAGATGGTCGTGCAAGCACCTTCGTTCGAAGAAGGGTGCCGCGCCTTTCATGAATTTTCTGAAAACGCAGTGATCGTCGCACATAATGCGCCGTTTGATATGGCCTTCATGCACCGTCAAGCCAGTAAGATCGGCATTCAGTTTGATCATCCAATCCTCGACACGGTACATATATCTGCCGTTGTGTTTGGCGGCTCCGCCGAGCACACATTGGATGCGCTTTGCCACCGGCTGGAGGTAGAAATCCCCCAAGACATGCGCCACACAGCGATTGGCGATGCAGTTGCTACCGCACAGGTTTTCATCGCAATGCTGCCAATACTGGAGGCCAGGGGTTTAAAGACCTATGGGCAAGTAAAATCAGAAATCAAAAAACACAGCCGGATATTGCAAGTTCAACCTTAACCAAGGGCTGTTTTTCCAAATTCCAAAGGGCCGGTGATACGGAAACACATGTCCGGAAACAACGCGACTGCCGCTCTTTAAGACCCCATAGCGCAAATCTCAGCTTGATCCTCGTTAAGTTGGGTAAGAGCGATCTGGTTGATGGCAATTTCATTGGCGCCCAAGTGTCATCGGACTGTGATGAAAAGTTTTCACAATTGCCTCTGGCGCGCGAGGGCAAGAATCTGTTTCAAGGTGGGGTCAGACTCAAAATAATTGGCCCATCAATGATAGACTTCAGCACTTTTTGCACGCCTTAGACGCTTGAATTATACCCGGACACATGCAACGTTTTTTGTATCTGAACCCACCAAAATTTGCGCGGTTTCACGCGCCCCGCCAGACAAATGTTAAAGCGTTAAAAAACGCAAGGGAGGAAAATATGAAAAAAACACTGATCGCCGGACTGGCGCTGACGGGCACCTTGTTCAGCCCGCTTGCAGCCTGGGCACAGACCGAAGTCCAGTTCTGGCATGCTTTCACCGGTCGCCTCGGAGAGCTTGTGAAAGCCCAGGTTGAAGACTTCAATGCCAGCCAAAGCGACTATGTGATCGTTGAAAGCCACAAGGGCAACTATTCCGAAACCCTGAACGCCGGCATCGCGGCCTTCAGGGCCGGTGAACAACCGCATATCCTTATGGTATTCGAGGTTGGCACCGCCACCATGATGGCGGCCGGTGGCGCGGTCAGACCCGTCTACGAGGTGATGGCGGAAAGTGGTGCCAGCTTCGATCCGGACGCTTATATTGGCGCGGTCAAAGGCTATTACACTTCCACGGATGGCCAGATGCTGTCGCTCCCGTTCAACTCCTCAACACCGGTATTATGGGTCAATCGCGACGCGATGCACGCGGCGGGCGTTGACCCGGATACCGATCTTTCAACCTGGCAGAATGTCGACACGGTTCTGAATCAGCTCAAGACCGGGGGCGAGGAATGCCCGCTGGTCACCGCATGGCAAAGCTGGATTCATCTTGAGAATCTCTCAGCTTATCACGATGTGCCTTTCGCGTCGCAGGATAACGGTTTCGCCGGTCTTGATACCGAACTGATGCTCAATGGCGAAGCGCAGGTCGCGCATCTTACAGCCATGGGGGAATGGGCCAGAGACGGCAAATTCATCTACACCGGTCGCCGCAACGAAGGTGGCGCGAATTTCCGCGCGGGCGAATGTGCGCTCTTTACCGAAAGTTCCGCAGGCTATGCGGGCATCAGCTCGGAAGCCGAGTTTGATTTCGACGTACGCCCCCTGCCCTATTGGGAAGGTGTCGGGAACGCGCCGCAAAACACCATCATCGGCGGTGCGTCGCTTTGGGTTCTGTCTGGTCATGAGGCCGAAGAGTACAAGGGTGTCGGGCAGTTCCTGAGCTACCTTTCATCCTCGGATGTTCAGGCGGCCTGGCACCAGAATACCGGCTATCTGCCGATCACATCTGAGGCAGGCGACGCCACCCGTGCCGCCGGTTTCTACGAGCAGAACCCGGGAACCGATATCGCGGTAATTCAGATGACCATGAATGAACCCACCGCCAATTCCAAGGGGTTGCGCCTGGGGTCCTTCGATCAGATCCGCGGGATCATCGACGAAGAACTCGAAGCGATCTGGTCGGGTGACAAGACCGCCCAAGAAGCGATGGACAGCGCAAAAGAACGCGGCGACGCGCTTCTGCGCCGTTTCGAGACCGCCAACCGCTAAGGCAAATCGGACAGGCGGGTCACTTGGGTCCGCCTGCTGCATGACGGGGCAATGCTTTGGAAAAACGCGTCACATTTCGCGGCTGGTTACTGCCACTGATCCTGATCGCACCTCAGGTGATCATTTCCGCTGTTTTCTTTTTCTATCCGGCCGGCCAGGCGATCTGGCAATCGCTGTTCATACCCGACCCGTTCGGACTGTCGTCACAATTCGTGGGGTTGGGCAATTTCGAATTTCTGCTGACCGACAAATTCTACCGCGCCTCTTTCCTGACAACCGCGGTGTTCTCGATCCTTGTCACGCTCTGCTCGATGATCCCGGCACTTTTCCTAGCGGTGCTGGCGGATCGGCTGATCAAGGGGTCCGGGGTCTATCGCACCCTGTTGATCTGGCCCTACGCGGTGGCTCCGGCGGTAGCAGGCGTGCTTTGGCTGTTCATGTTCAACACCCGCGTTGGCGTGGTGTCATGGTATCTGGGCCAGCTTGGCTATGACTGGAACCATGTCCTGAACGGGGGCGAGGCGATGGGGCTTGTAGTTGTCGCATCCGCCTGGGGGCGCATCAGCTACAACTTTCTGTTCTTCTTCGCCGCCCTTCAGTCAGTCCCCCGTTCGGTGATCGAAGCGGCGGCCATAGACGGCGCCCGCTTCTGGCGGCGGTTCTTCACGATCGTTTTGCCGCTGCTGTCACCAACGACCTTCTTCCTGCTTGTCGTCAACATCGTCTATGCCTTTTTCGAAACCTTCGGCGTTATCCACACCATCACTGCTGGCGGGCCGCAGCAAACCACGACAATCCTGGTCTACAAGGTGTTTTCAGACGGGTTTGTCGGGCAGGATCTGGGATCATCCTCGGCGCAATCGGTCATTCTTCTGATCGTGGTCGGACTGCTGACCGTCATCCAGTTCAAGTTCATCGAAAAGCGGGTGCATTACTGATGGCCAGTGAAACCCATGGCATGGTCGAAAAACGGGGTGCGGGCCTATGGCTGACCCATGTGCTGATGATCCTGGGTGTGCTGGTCATCTTCTTCCCGATCTGGCTGGCTTTTGTGGCCTCCACCGTCAGCCAGCCGGAAATCGTCAGGCCGCCAATGCCGATCTGGCCCGGTGACAGGTTCTGGGAAAACTACACGGCAGCATTGTTTTCGGGTGTCAATGTTCCGGTCGCGACGATGCTGTTCAATAGCCTGATCATGGCCATCGGCATTGCGGTCGGCAAGATCGCCATTTCGCTTCTGTCGGCCTTTGCCATCGTCTATTTCCGCTTTCCCGGTCGAACCACTTTTTTCTGGCTGATCTTTCTGACCCTGATGCTGCCGGTTGAGGTTCGCATCGTCCCCACCTTTGAGGTGGTTGCCGGGTTTGGCATGCTCAACAGCTATTCCGGCCTGATTTTCCCGCTGATCGCCTCGGCCACGGCGACCTTTCTCTTTCGCCAGTTCTTCCTGACAATCCCGGATGAGCTGGCCGAAGCCGCCCGGGTTGATGGCGCCTCACCGATGAGGTTTTTCATCGACATCGTCATCCCAATGAGCCGGACAAACGTTGCCGCGCTGTTTGTGATCTTGTTCATTTACGGCTGGAACCAATATCTCTGGCCGCTTCTGATCACCACCGATCCCGAGATGAACACGATCGTGATGGGCATCAAGCAGATGTTCCCCTCGGGCGATGACGTGGCCGAATGGCCGGTGATTATGGCCACGTCCATCCTTGCGATGATCCCCCCGGTCATCGTCGTGATTTCAATGCAAAGGCTGTTCATCCGTGGCCTTGTCGACAGCGAGAAATAAGCCATGGCGACGGTCGCACTCATCAATGTCAAAAAAAGCTTTGGCCCAACAGATGTGATCCACGGGATCGATGTCGAAATCGAAGATGGCGAATTCATTGTGATCGTGGGCCCGTCGGGCTGCGGCAAATCCACCCTGTTGCGCATGGTCGCGGGCCTTGAAACCGTTAGCGCGGGCGGCATCCTGATCGGTGGCGACCGCGCCAATGACAAAGAGCCGATGGACCGGGACATCGCGATGGTGTTTCAGAACTACGCGCTTTATCCGCATATGTCGGTGCGCCAGAACATGGGTTACGGGTTGAAGATCGCGGGCCTGCCCAAGGATCAAATCACCGCCAAGGTCGACGAGGCCGCGCGGCTGCTGCAACTGGACGCGCTTTTGGACCGCAAGCCGCGGCAACTTTCGGGCGGACAACGGCAACGGGTGGCGATGGGCCGGGCAATCGTACGGGAACCAGCGGTGTTCCTCTTTGACGAACCGCTGTCCAATCTAGATGCCAAGCTGCGGGTACAGATGCGGCTGGAGATAAAAGAGCTTCAGTCCAAGCTTGGCATCACATCGCTTTATGTGACGCATGATCAGGTCGAGGCAATGACGATGGCCGACCGGATGATCGTGATGAATGGTGGCGTGGCCGAGCAGATCGGAACACCCTTGGAGGTCTACGAAACCCCGCGCACGCTGTTTGCGGCCCAGTTCATCGGCAGCCCGGCGATGAACATTCTGGATGCAACGATCGTGAACGAGCAGATCGTTTCAGGCAGCACAGAGATCGTTGCAGCTCATGGGCCGGACGGCCCAGTAAAATTTGGCGTTCGCCCTGAACATCTTCGCCAGGATGATGAAGGCCCGTTGCACGCCCAAATACAGATGACCGAACCTTTGGGCGCAAATACCTTGTTTCATGGGCGTTTGGTCGAGACCGATGAGGAATTCACGGTTAGTCTTCAGGGTGTACATACCCTTTCACAGACGGGCACCGAAATGCGGTTTTCGGTTCAACCAGAGATGGCTCATGCTTTTGACGCAACCACCAGATTGCGGCTTGAAATCTGACCCGAGCGAGTAGATCATTTTCAACACGAACCAATACTACTGGCTTTGAAATTCATATTATCTGAGACCGAAACTGTTCACTGTTGTGGCGGTCGAATTGCACGCCCCCGAAAGCATTTCACAAGCACGCAGTAGCGGCTTATTCCTTAACCGATCAATCAAGAACCTCATAATGCATCAACTCTTCGCTAATTCGTGTTTGGAAAAGTGAAGCTGCAATGCCAGTAGGTTGACCACGGTTGGTTATCATCGCGAGCTCGTGAATAATTGTTGGCATGAAGGGCCGCCAAACTACACCGTCGCCCAGGGGCGCTTTTCCATTCACGGGATCGATGATCGAAATGCTGTCTCCTGCAGCGACAAGATTTCTGGCGATAGCGTAAAAATAACTTGAAGCGTTGTAAGTTAAAGGCGCTTCAGCATTGGACATTATTTCGGCAAGTTGCCGGTCAATACTGTGATCTCCGGTTACAGCAATAACGGGACGGTCATTCAGATCTTTCGGCGTAATCACATCGAGCTTGGCCAAGGGGTCTTCGTTGCGCATGATACAGACACACTCCATGCGAACCAGCTTGGTACTTAAACCGGCAACCGGAACCGGAGCATCGATAAGACCGATATCGATCTGTCGGCTGCCAACCCAAGAGGCAATCCTGCGTGAACTGTGTACACGTAGCTCGACATGGGTTCCTGGATAGTCACGCTGGAATTCAGCGATAACCTTCGGCAGGAAATTGTAGGACATTGCACCGTTGGTTGCGACGCTGATACCGGCAGTCGCACCTGAACGGATTTCATTCGCGCGTTGTTCGACGCGTGCCAGCGCCGTTATGCCCTGCTGCACTTCTTCATACAAAAGGATGGCTTCATTTGTGGGCGCAAAGAAGCCGCGATCACGATGAAACAGGCGAAAACCCAATTCAGCCTCAAGGTTCCCCAAGGCGACACTGACAGCCGGTTGTGAAAGATTTAGGCGCTGTGCGGCGCGCGACACAGAGCCCGCATCAAACAAGGCACTGAACACCTCAAGATGTCGCAACTTCAACCTCATCTACACTCCTCAACTCTATAAATTTTTCGAATACAAATATTATCTATATTAAATTGCTTAATTCAACTCACTTTATTACCGTCCAATAGTGCGAAAATTTAGATACCCTGGGGTCGAGTGCCTGTCTGGGTACGTGAGCCAGGAAGGGGTCGAATTGACCGTTCACTCTAAGAATGAACGCAAGAGTTCTATCTGGGCTGACAACTGGAAGGACAGCTCGTATTGGTTGGATGGATATCCTGAAGTCCAGGATTTCTCCAGGCAATTGCCCAAAGCCATTGATGTCGTGATTGTCGGATCGGGCTATACTGGGTTGAACGCTGCCATTGAAACCGCGCGCGCTGGTCGGTCTACCCTCGTTTTGGACGCACAAATGCCAGGTTGGGGATGCAGCACGCGAAATGGCGGCCAGATCAGCACTAGCATCAAACCATCACGACAGAAGCTTTCTGCCAAATTCGGTAACAAGACTGCTATTGATATTCGTCGCGAAGGCGAGGCGGCACTTGACTGGATTGAAGAGCGGATTTCAGGCGAAGGTATCGAGTGTGATTTCCGGCGGGTCGGACGTTTTCATGCAGCGCACAACGCTCAAAGCTACGAGCTTTTGACGCGCGATGCAGAGTACCTGACCCGAGAAGAAGGTATCGAAGCTTATCCTGTACCACGGCATGATCAGAGATCAGAGCTGGGATCAGACGTATATCATGGCGGCTTGGTTTTTCCGAAACACGCCGCGCTTGATCCGGCGCGCTATCATCACGGCCTGCTCAAGCGTGCTGTAGATGCGGGCGCAAATGTAATCGGACATTGCGCTGTGACTGGTTTAACAAAAACCTCAATTGGCCATGACGTAACAACGACGAAAGGCCACATCAAAGCGAGAGACGTAATTGTCGCAACCAACGGATATACCGAAAACCTGACACCCTGGCTGCATCGCCGGGTAATTCCAATTGGCAGTTATGTTATCGCGACCGAACCGCTGGAACCTGATCTAGTGAACCGGCTGTTCCCCAAAGACCGTATTGCCAGCGATACCTGTAAGGTTATCTATTACTATCGAGCATCGCCGGATCGCAGACGCATCCTATTTGGCGGTCGCGTTTCGGCTGGCGAAACCGACCCAAGCGTAAGCGGCCCGCGTCTTCACAATGACATGTGCAGGATTTTTCCCGAATTACGCGGTGTCCGCATTTCGCATTCCTGGATGGGGACGGTGGCATATACCTTTGACGAGCTTGCTCATATCGGCGAACAGGACGGCATCCACTACGCGATGGGATATTGCGGATCCGGAGTTTCAATGGCGAGCTATCTGGGCATGCGGGTGGGACAGAAGGTTTTGGGCCTCAAGGAAGGCAAGACAGCGTTTGACGACCTGCCCTTTCCGACGCGACCGCTTTACAACGGAAAACCCTGGTTTCTGCCACCAATTGTGGCCTGGTACCGTTGGCGCGACCGCGTACAGTATGAAAGGGCAAGATCCACAAATTAGGCTACCCCGGACAGGACTTCGCCTACCCGTTCGGAAAAACAAAATGGCGACAACGGGCGCAATTCCAATTTGCCCAACAAATCAGTGGAGGAGTAAAAAATGAATATTAAGATAGCAACGGCAGTGGCTGCCAGTATTTTGGCATCTGCGGCGGTAGCAGCCGACAAGTCAGTCACAATCGCATCGTGGGGTGGTTCGTATCAAGAGGCACAAAGCAAAGCTCTGTTCGAACCTGCTGCTTCCAATACCGGTATTGAGGTCAAACAGGAAACATATGGCGGTATGTCGGATGTTCGGTTGCAAGTCAGTTCCGGCCAGGTGACGCTCGACATTGTCGCCAGCGGATCGGGCTCTGCCGCGCGTGCTGCTGCCGAGGGTCTACTAGAGCCTCTGGACTATGGTGTGATTGATGTGTCGAATTTCTATCCAACACTGTATTCAGATTATTGCGTCGGCGGCGACGTGTTTTCGACCGTTTACGCCTGGAACACTGACACCTTTGGCGACAACGGACCACAAAGCTGGGCTGATTTTTTTGACGTCGAAAAATTCCCGGGCAAACGTGCCTATCGCGGCAAGGTTGCCGGTGCGCTTGAGCCGGCGATCATGGCAGATGGTGTAGCACCAGAAGATGTCTACGACGTTCTGGGTTCGGAAGAAGGGATCGAGCGCGCATTGAACAAAATTCGCGAACTCAAGCCACATATCGACGTTTTCTGGACGTCTGGTGCACAGCACGCCCAACTGATGAAAGACGGTGAAGTTGACATGACAACTGGTTGGAACGGTCGATTCGACAATGCCAAAAAGGACGGTGCAAAGGTCGCCTACAGCTTCAATCAGGCACTGCTTGATTACGACTGCTTTGCCGTGCCCAAAGGTGCACCCAACAAGGACGTGGCGATGGAATTCCTCAATGAGATTTCCAAACCTGAATATCAAGACGATCTTCCCAAATACATCACCTATGGTCCCACCAACAAAGCTGCCTACGACACAGGTGAAATAACCAGCGAAGTTGCCGCAGGGCTGCCATCATCGCCAGAGAACGCGGCGATGCAGGTACCCGTTTCGCTGGACTGGTACGCCAAATGGGAAACCATCGCGGCTGAAATGTATCAGGAAATGCTGACGGAATAAGCGGTCCGTGACAAAACAGAGCCACGGGCAAAAGCTGCCCGTGGCAGACCAATGGGGATAGGCAAGTGATTATTACCAAGCAGGACGCGCTTCCGATTAGCGTGCGCGACGTGACCAAGACCTATGGGGATGTTTTCGCACTGGACGACGTATCGCTTGAGGTGGAAAGTGGCGAGTTTCTGACGTTGCTGGGGCCGTCCGGCTCGGGCAAGACAACGCTTTTGATGGTTCTGGCGGGCTTCACCAGACCGGACAGGGGTAGCCTGAAGTTCGGCAATGACGAAGTGATCCGCAAGCCCCCACATCTGCGTGATGTCGGAATGGTTTTCCAGAACTACGCGCTTTTTCCGCACATGACCGTGGCTGGCAATGTCGGATATCCGCTGCGCCTACGCCGCGTGCCCAAGGCCGAGGCGGCCGAACGCGTTGAACGTGCCCTGGAAACGGTTCAATTGTCCGGGTATGGCGAACGGCGGATAGACCAATTGTCAGGCGGTCAAAAACAACGCGTCGCGCTGGCGCGTGCCATCGTGTTCGAACCCCGAATTCTGCTGATGGATGAACCGCTATCTGCATTGGACAAGAAGCTGCGCGACCGGATGCAAATCGAACTCCGGCACCTGCACGAAAAACTTGGCATGACAACGGTCTACGTTACACATGACCAACGCGAGGCGCTTACGATGTCTGACCGGATCGCAGTAGTCAATTTCGGCCGGATCATGCAACTCGCCACACCGCAACAATTATACGACCAGCCGGAAAACAAGTTCGTTGCGGATTTTATCGGAGATTCCACCTTTTTGGACGTCGAGCGCGACGGCGAAAAACTTGTTGCCGGAACAACCGTGTTAAAAACCACACGACCTGTACCAGAGGGCAATAACCTGTCGCTTATGATGCGCCCTGAACGTGTGCGTCTGCTTGAGAATGCGGCCAGCGAAGATGTGAACGAATTTACCGCCACGGTCAGCGAAGTCGTCTATCAGGGCGAGAGCTTTCTACTTTATGCAGCCCTTGAAAACGGCACCGAAATGGCCGTGCGTGGAGCCATTAGAAGCGGCTCATTCACCTCTCTGCCGAAACCGGGCGAGACAGTGCGCCTGGGACTGGACAGTGCCGATACTGTCATCCTTTCGGACCGGGAGCAGCAGCTGTGACCACAACGGATATGAACGCTGCAGGTCTGAAACGGGATGAAAGGCTGGAACGACTGAAACTGTTCGGACTAAGCTCACCCGCTATTCTGCTAGTGCTAGTCATACTGGTCATTCCGGTCGGATGGCTATTTTATGTCTCGTTCATAGGCGCGGATGGCTCCTTTTCGTTGGAAAACTACGAACGCATGATCAAGCGTAAATCCTATGGGCGTATCTTCCTGACGACATTCGAAGTCAGTCTGCTAACCACGGGCCTGTGCATCCTGATCGGCTATCCGCTTGCTTATTTCATGTCGCAATTGCCCAATCGCATCGCCAACCTATGCTTAATCACCGTGCTCTTACCTTTCTGGACGTCGCTTCTGGTACGTACCTACGCATGGCTGGTGCTGCTTCAAAAAAACGGCCTTGTGAACAAATGGGCCATTTCGCTGGGTCTCTGGGATGAACCGATCAAGATTGTCCATAACCTCAACGGGACGCTGATCGGGATGGTACATATCATGTTGCCCTTTCTGGTCTTACCCACATACGGCGCCATGAAGGCGATTGATCGCGACTATCTGAAGGCTGCTGCCAATATGGGCGCAAGCCCTGCGCGGGCTTTCTGGACGGTATTCTTTCCACTGTCGACACCCGGCCTCTTCGCTGGTGCACTTATGGTTTTCGTCCTTTGCCTCGGCTTTTTTGTTACCCCTGCGGTCTTGGGCGGTGGCAAGGTCATCATGGTGTCTATGAAAATCGTCTCCAACATCGAGCTTTTCGTGAACTGGGGTGCGGCCAGCGCGCTTGGCGTGGTCTTGCTGATATTAACGGTGGCGGTCCTTTGGCTGGCCTCCCGCTTTCTGAAACTCGAACAGATGACGGGGGGCGGTCACTGATGTTGAAATGGCTGCGCAGCCCCGCTTCGGAAACGCAAGTTACCCATGGCCAGCGGCTCTGGCTTTATATATTTGCGGGGATCACCATGCTGCTGCTGGTGACACCCACGTTGATCGTCATTCCAATGTCGTTTTCGGATTCGCAGTATCTCGAATTCCCCCCTGAAACATGGTCAACCCGCTGGTATGGCCACTATTTTGGCTCGGAAGAATGGATGCGCGCCACACGTACGTCTTTCGCGGCAGCGGTTCTGACGATGCTGGTTGCTACGCCTGTTGGCGTAATCGCAGCCTACGGGTTACATGCATCGAAACTGCCTTATATCCGGGCGGCTTTCGTCCTTTTGATCACCCCGATGATGGTGCCTGTCGTGCTGGTGGCAATCGGTGCCTTCTACGCCTATGTCAAACTAAAGATACTATATACCATGACCGGGCTAGTGCTGGCTCATACCATGTTGGCAATACCACTCGTATTGATTGTCACTGGTTCCGCGCTCAAAAGTTACGATATGAATCAGGAGAACGCTGCGAGGTCTCTTGGAGCTCCGCGATGGAAGGCGTTTTTAACAATCACACTGCCTCAAATCCGCTTTGCGGTTGTCACAAGTGCGCTCTTGTCGTTTCTGACTTCATTCGATGAAGTGGTCGTCGCCATGTTTATTTCAGGTGGTGATAACCCAACGCTCACGCGCAATATGTTCAATGCGTTGCGCGACCAGATTGATCCGACCATTGCGTCAATCTCGACGTTGATGATCGTAGTGACAACATTGATGATGGCGCTGGCACAAATTTTTGGACGCGGCAATTCCAGAAAGTGATTTTCTTAAGTGTAAAATCATCATTGTCGCGACGGGGTTCACCTTACATAATCTAGCCGGAACTTAGGATTTGACACCAGATACGAGCAATAGTCTTGTGTAGTGCGAAGGGTGACAGAACCGCCAAGGACGTTTCACAGCGTCTATTGCGATCGGACCGAAATTGACGGTTTGCAGGCCATCCAACCAATTTTTTCAGTATTCAGGATTTTCGATCCACGGTTGGTAGACAAACTGAACACTTGGACGTTTTACAACCAAATCTGCAATGCGTTTGACGTTAGGGAATTCATTGATGACTGAATGACCTCTGGCCTTGCGCAACCAGGTGGTCAGCATGAAAAGGTAGATATCGGCGGCGCTGAATCTATTTCCCAACACCCATTCATTGTCGCAAATTTGATCGTCAATGACCTGCCAGGTCTCCCTGAGTCGCCGAACACCACGTCTTTGCGCGCTTGGTTCATCCGCCGGCGTGTCAGCAAAGCGATCCGGGTAGTAGGTAAGTTGATAGGCATTCTGAACCGAATTGGAAAAATACACGAGCGTCTGCAGATAAAGCGCGCGGGCCGGGTCATCTATTGAAGGTGCGAGACCTGCCTCGGGGTGACGGTCACATAGAAACATCGTAATCGCCGCGCACTCATACATGGTTCCTCCTTCCCATGTCAGCACCGGCACCCAACCGTTGGGATTGATAGCGAGTTGTTCAGACGGACGGGGCTTGTCACTTTCGACAGAGGTTTCAAGCAGCTCATACGGCGCGCCGATTTCTTCTAGAAGGACACGTACACCCATGGAGGCGCTTTTGAGTGTGTAGAAGAGTTTATACATGCAAACCTACCTCCAGTTCGGTCAGGCATGGTCTGTGTCACCATACCGCCATACCACCGATTTTCGACGGTTCTATTAAATTCCCAAGTCTAATCTCGGCTTCCAGAAGGGTCTGAAGAGTTCAATTTTCGGACAGCGGTTCATTACGACTTGCAACCCAGCGCCTTCGGCCAGCCTCGCGGCTTTGTCGTCGTAAACGCCAATCTGACCCCAGAGCACCTTTGCTCCGATCTCTATGGCCTGTTCAGCGAAGCCATAAAGCTCTTCTTTAGGGCGGAACACTTCGACCATGTCAACAGGACGGTCAATCTCAGCCAGAGAATGATAGACTTTGATGCCACGGATTTCGGTAATCTTTGGGTTCGGATTGACCGGGATCATGTCATAGCCCGTTTCGTGCAACACGCGCAGCACGCCATAGCTGAACTTGGTCTTGTCGGCACTGGCACCCACCATAGCGATGGATTTCACTGATTTCAGTATATCGGCCAGATATTTCGGGTCGTAATCGTAAAGTTCATCCATTGCAGCGGCAGGCATTGGTCAAACCTCCTTAGGCGTGGCGATGTCCGCTTTCAGCTCGTGGGGCTTCAAGGGGTCAAGGAACGGATTGCGATAAAGCCTGTCATGGCTTTCGACACCAATTTCAATGGTAATGTCGCTCGTGGCGCGCGCCACGCAGAGAATGACATATCCCTCCGCGATTTGCCGGTTATTAAGCGCGACCTGGCGTCGTTGGTCCACCTTGCCGGACTTCAGCTTTGCCGCACAGGTGATGCAGCCACCATACTTGCAGCCATAGGGCAGATCGACACCCTGATCTCGCAAACTTTCCAGCAGCGGACGACGAGTATCGACCTCATAAGCAGCATTGTCGCGGTTGGCGATGGTGACCGTGTGCGTCCTCATAACCAGATATCGCTAGTGCAATCGCCACCGGGATAACGCGCCTCGTGGCAGCGGCTGGGCCCGTTTGGTTCCTTGCCGAAATCAACGATGAAGTCGGGGTTCAACACCATCCCGCCGTTAACCGGATCACAATCAATCATCAACATCACGCCACCCCGTTCACGGATTTCGGGGTAGAATTGATTGTCCCAAGTGGAAAACAGAGAGGTCGTCACATATAGTCGCTTACCGTCAAGCGAGAGCTGGAACATTTGCGGACCGCCAGCCATTTTGACGCCGTTGACATGTGTGGCTTTGCCCAAAAGCCCCCCCATCCAGACCTGACCGGTAAGCTTGGGGTTATGCGGGTCGCTGATGTCGTATTGGCGCATGTCGCCGTGCAGCCAGTTGTTGAGATAGAGGTATCTGTCATCCATCGAGATCAAGATGGCCGACATCACGCCCGGCACCGGTATCGGCCATTCGGGATGCGGCTCGTTCGCCACGTCAATGATCTTTTCCCACTGCCATTTTCCGGCCTCATCTTTCCACCAATGAATGACATTTGAGCTGAGCGCCGCGCCACAGAAACCATGCGTGCTGTCGGGGTCATGGTGGAATTTCACCTCTAGCGGGATCAGACCATCCTCACCCAGATAAATTGTCTCAATTGGCTCACGCTTTTCAAAGTCCCAGAAATGCAGCTCTCGACCATATTTCAGGTGTCCGACTTCTTCCAAATCGAAGCCTGGCATAAACGTGTTGGGCGCGGCCCATTCGCTGCTAACCATGATATTGTGACGCGGTTGGTACCAGAAATCATAACCGAACTTGATGTCGCCCATCGAGTTTTCCCAGCGGCCAACGATCTCGAAATCCTTGTTGAGATGCAGATAGCCACCCGGAGCCTCACCCTTGGCATCGCCGAGGAAGGAAATTATGATTTCAGAACCCAAGCAATGCACCGTATGCGGGCCGCTGAGATCCACCTTTGACTTGATCTCGGCCCCGTCGATCACCTTGTGCAGGCGCGGCGCGCGCGGGTCGGTGGCGGTGTCGACGATGTGCAGATTGTTTGACCGAACCCCCGGCAGTATCAGATATTTTCGACTCATACTGCCATCGTCAAAACACGACGAACAGGCATTCCAGCCCATATGATGCAGCTCGTCCCCGATCCCCGGCATCTCAAGCCGATGAATGACCTGGGAATAGGTCGGACTCTCGGGGTCGACATCGACCGTCGCCAAATAATCCGGTTTCTGAATACCGGTCCCGGTATAGATCGCAATCGTGTAAAGCAGTTTTTCGCGCGGAGCCTCGATAGCCTCCGCTGGTGATGCATAACCCGGTCCGCAACATTCCATGTCTTACTCTCCCATCCGGTCGGCGATTGCGACAATGCGGTACATGTCGCGCAGGACCGGTTTTTCGATTAACTTACCATCAATCACCACAAGACCGGTATCCGCAGCCTCGAATTCGGTGATGATCCGTCGCGCACGGGTGATTTGCGCCTCCGACGGCGTAAAGACCTCGTTCAGCGCGGCGATCTGCTTGGGATGCACCGAGCCCTTACCCGCAAAACCCAGATCACGCGCTTGTTCGGCAGCCACGCGCATACCGTCCGGGTCGTCTAAATCCAGATATGGCACGTCGATCACATCAAGCCCTGCGGAGGCCGCGGCATGCACAACGCGGGAACGGGCATAAAGCAGCGGCTCCCACGCGTTCTGACAACGCAGTTCGGCCGCCATGTCGACGCCACCAAAGAACATAGCGTCTATTCGGTCAGAACAATGAGCAATATCAAAAGCTGCTTCTAGCCCGGCGTTGGTTTCGATAATTACATGTAGCCGGGTGGCATGATTTGCCTCGGTCAGAAGCTGATCCAGCATCACCACTTCATCAGGTGTACGGATTTTGGGCATCATCAGCGCGGGCGGCGGTGTGTCTGTGGCCAGCACAGCGTTCACATCCTCGATCCCGAACCGCTCGCGCATCGAGTTGATCCGGACAATCCGCTCGACTCCATCATCTACCTGCGGCTCCTCAAAGAGCGCCAGCGCGTTCTGCCTCGCCTCTGCCTTGTCCTTCGGCGCGATCCCGTCTTCCAGCTCAACACAGACAATATCTGCGCCCGACGCCAACGCCTTGGGGAACATCTCTGGCCGAAGACCAGGTGTGAAGATAAAGCTGCGGCGCGGACGAGGGTGTCGACCAGTCATCATGTTATGTCCATACTGCTTTCCAATCCGTCAAACCCGTGAAATCAACGCGCTTTGGCAATGGCGGTTTCGACCAGAGCCTGTATTTCTGCAAGGCTGGCGGGTCTGGGGTTTGTACCCGCCGCACTGTCCAGCGAAGCCTTTTCGGCAATACGCTGAGTACAATCAGCGGGCACGCCGATTTCGCCAAGAGATCTTGGGATATCGAGCTCGTCCAAAATACGCTCGATCTCGGCAATGAAGGCCTCAACCGACGCGTCTTTGAGCCCCATCGCGTCGGACATTCGCTTTACCTTATCCTCAATCCCCGGCAGGTTGAAACGCAGGACGACCGGCAGGATGATCGCGTTGGTCAACCCGTGCTGCGTGTTGAACTCGGCCCCGATCATATGCGAAATTGCGTGAACCAGACCCAGCCCCTTCAGAAAAGCAACGCCAGCCAGGCATGACCCCACCAACATACCGCCGCGCGCCGCGACATTCTGCGGTTCTACCATCACGACGGGCAGCCATTTTGCAATAAGGGACAATCCTTCCAGCGCCATGCCGTCGCAGAGCGGGTTGAAACCGGGCACGAGATAAGCCTCGATTGCATGGGTCATCGCATCTGCCCCGGTCCAGGCAGTCAGGTTGACCGGCAGACCAACGGTCAGTTCAGGGTCCAAGAGTGCCAACGCAGGCCTGAGGTCAGGATGATCAATGCAGAACTTCATACCTCTCGCGACATGGGTAACCATCGCGGTAGCTTCGGTCTCGGCCCCGGTACCGGCAGTGGTCGGTATGGTGATCAGGGTCGGAAACGGCTGATCCAGGCCGAGCTCAGGCACTGGCTTGAGGTAATCGAAATCCCAAAGATCAATGTCGTTATTCGCAGTCAGACAAATCGCCTTACCGCCATCCATCGCGCTGCCGCCACCGATGGCAATGATCGCATCATGACCACCAGACCGAAAGGCTTCCCGCCCGGAACCGATCTCATCATCGCGTGGATTTGGTGAGATGTCGGCGAATATTCCCGATGAAAGCCCCGCACCAGCCAAATAGTCCAGTAGTTGCGAAATGAACGGCAAGCCGCGGCTGCCTTTGTCGGTGACAACCAAAGGATTGGACAGCCCCATCGCGGCACAGCGCTGTCCGATCTCGGACAGTCGGCCCGGCCCATAGGCAATCCGCACCGGAAAAAACCAGTCCTGATGTTGCAGAAGGTCGGCTTCCGAATTTGTTTGCATGGCTCTTCAATCAGTTCTCAGGGCGTTTAGGTATCCTACGGTCGATACCACGAACAATGTTTTTCTCTTAATCAAAGAATGGCAGCTCGACAATTTGACCGTCATGCACACTGCCGTCAGGCAAGCGCATGGACAGCGTTCGACCCACCCAGTCGCCGGGCTTGTCAAAGCGCACAAAGCCTACACCAACACCAAGTGTTGGCGAGGGAATTCCCGCCGTGATCCGGCCGACAACCGCGTCTTCGTCCATCACAGCGCTACCCGCCGCGGGCGTTTCTGTGGCGCAGTCAGCCCGAAGAGGCACGAGCGCGTGTCCCTGCCCACCAGCGCCTCACGCCCGATGAAGCCCCCCTTGTCCATGTTGATGAAGGAAGCTAGCCCCGCCTCGAACGGGATCATGTCAGGGGTCATATCCGTGAGATTGCCAAGAATTCCCCCCTTGATCCGGCGGATGGTCAGGGCGCGCGTCGAGGAAAATTCCATCCCGTAAGGTGCGCCACAGCCCATAAGATGATCCCACAGCGCGAGATGATCGGTGTTGACCCCATCCGAGTAAATCTCGAACCCGAGCTCGTTGGTGAACCCGGTGCGCGAGGCATAAAGCCGCTGACCTCCCAGATCAAAGAAACCCGACCGAAAATACTTCATGGTCTCGTCTATAGCGCCGTCAGAGGCCGCTTTCATTATGTCAATCGAGGCAGGGCCCTGAACCTGCAAGACGCGGCTTTTCGGATCTGAGATGGTCAAGTTGAATCCGCCGCTATGAGCCACCAACCAGGTTTCAAAAGGACCATCGGCCTGGACATACCAGAACCGGTCCTTACCTAACCGGAACATGACGCCATCCATAAAAACCCCGCCTTGGGGCGTGCAGGCGAGGGCGTAATATCCACGCCCTTCAGACATTGTGGAAACCTTGCGGGCGAATACTTTTTCAAGGAACGGGACCACATCAGGCCCCGAGATTTCAACGGGCTTTTCCGGCACGTCGAAAATCAAAGCCTTCTGACGCAGGCACCAGTACTTCTCGATTTCGTCCTCACCGATGTGGATCGGAAAGAACCGACCCGCATAAACACCGCGAATCATCTCTGGGCAATCGGTACGCGCTATGAAAGGCGATTCTTCAAAGCGCCGGGCGCTGATTGAGATGTTGTTTGCCAGGTCGGAGACTTCCCGCACGTTGCTCATTTCTGAGCCTCTGGGTCGTTTGGTGGGACGGGTCGTAGAATTTTTGGCGGTTCATGCGCTGTCACCTCCAGCGGGGCCTCAGTGTAAAGCTCAACCTCAATCAGGCAGGAATGCGCGCTTGGGCCCTGCCCCAGTTTCGATGTCCCCTTGTCACGCGTAAGGACATTGGGGTTGCCATGTTTGCACATCCCGGTTTTGTCAGGATCGTACCAGGCACCGGTGCTCATCTGCACCACGCCGGGGCGGATGGCGGCATCAATCACGACACCTCCCAGACAGGCACCACGGTGGTTGAACAGCCGCGCGATGTCGCCGTCTCTCAGCCCGCGCGCGGCGGCATCTTCGGGATGGATATGCAGTGGTTCACGTCCAGCTACTTTCTTGGCTTGGCTCACACCGCCATGATCAAACTGAGAATGCAGCTTGTCCCCGGGTTGGTTCGAGATCAAATGAAGTGGCCATTTGCCGACATTGCCGAGCCATTCATAAGGCTCGCGCCAGACCGGGTGACCGGGGCAATCATCGTAGCCAAAATCCGCAACGGTCCGCGAAAAGATTTCAATCTTGCCGCTTGGCGTAACCAGCGGGTTGGCGACCGGATCGGCACGGAAGGCCTCCAGCATGATTGTTGGTTTCGCCGGATCGTCCAGCTTGAACCAACCCTTTTCGCGAAAGGTCTTATAGTCAGGTATCTCAATCCCGGCATCCTTGGCCCGGGTTATGGTCTGGTCATATATCCGATGCTGCCATTCCCCGGAGCTGCGTCCCTCGGTAAACGCGTCTTCCACACCCATTTGCCGTGCGATACCCGCGAAAATATCGAAGTCGTCGCGGGCTTGCTCATATGGTTCGGTCAGTTTGGACATCGCGATGACATAAGGGTCGCGCGGTGTCATTGCGATATCGGCACGCTCCAGTGGTGTGGTGCAGGGCAGAACAATATCGGCGTGTTTGGCCAACGGATTCCAGCACCATTCATTGACGATAATCGTGTCCGGTTTCTGCCAAGCCTGCCTCATCAGGTTCAGGTCCTGATGGTGGTGGAACGGATTGCCGCCCGCCCACCAGACCAGTTTGATATCGGGATATTCGTACCTCGCCCCGTCAAAATCGAAAGGCTCCCCCGGTTTCAGCAACAGATCAGTGATCCGCGCCACCGGAATGAAGTTTTCAACCGGGTTCTTGCCCTGCGGAAAGGATGCGCCGGGGATGATGGTGAAGGTGCCGCCAATAAAATTCATCGCACTATAACCAAATCCGAAGCCGCCACCGGGCAGTCCGACCTGGCCCAGCATTGCCGCCAGTGTGATGGCCATCCAGAACGGTTGTTCACCGTGGTCTTGTCGTGTCAGGGACCAACTGACCGATATCATCGTGCGCTCAGACGCCATGCGCCGGGCCAACGCGCGGATCGTATCTGCGGGGATCTCGCAGATGCCAGCAGCCCAATCAGCAGTTTTGGCGATGCCGTCGCTGTCGCCCGTGAGATAGGTCAGGAATGTCTCAAAACCTTCCGTGTAGCCATTCAGAAAGGCCTGATCGCTGAGCCCTTCAACATGCAACGTATGCGCCAGCCCAAGCATCAGGGCGACATCCGTGTTGGGCCGCAGGGCCAACCAATCTCCACCCAAATCTTCCAGCAGATCGGATTTCAGCGGGCTGATATTGACGATGTCTATCCCGGCCTCACCCACCGCAAGAAGCCCATTGCGTTGAATGTGGCAACCGGTGCCGCCCTGACTGATCTGTCCATTCTTCAGAGGCACTCCCCCGAAACAGACAAAAAGCTGCGTATGCTCGCTGATCACCTCCCAGCTGGTGCAGGTATCCAGATAGTCGCGAAAGCTGCCAAGGATATGTGGCACCATCGCTTCAGCGGCGGCAAAACTGTAGGTAAATTTTGAGCTGGTAAAACCACCGATTGAATTCAAAAACCGCTTGAGCTGACTTTGGGCGTGATGAAAGCGTCCGGCACTGGCCCAACCATAGGAGCCGCCAAAGATTGAAACATTGCCATACTTAGAGCACACGCGGTCCAACTCGACCGCGACCAATGAGTTCGCCTCCTCCCAACTCACCGCAACAAAAGGATCGACACCGCGCAAGTCGGTACGCGTGCCCGGCCCACCCTCAAGCCAGCTTTTGCGTACCATCGGCGCGTCTATTCGCGTGGGTCCGTGTTGTACATCCAGTATGCCCGGCCCGATGGGCGACGGATCACTGTCATGCTCAAACGCCAGAAGCTCCTGCACTCGTCCATTGCCGACACGCGCGCGATAGGTACCCCAATGCGAGCTGGTCAAAGGCAGATCGTCATGTCTGTTCATCCGACACCAAGCCCCAATTCTTCTTGACGCTTGCGGCTCCAGGCATGTGTCATCCGATCGGTGATGATAGCGATGATCGCCATGCCAATCCCCGCTATCATCCCTACCCCGAAATCACCGTCGCTGAGGCCGATATAAACGATCTGTTCCAGCCCGTTGGTGCCGACAAGGGCAGCAATCACCAGCATTGCGATGCCGTACATAATAGTCTGATTGAGGCCCAACATCATAACCGGCAGCGCAAGCGGGATTTTCACTTGCCACAGCATCTGCCGCTGCGTGGCCCCGATCATCGTTGCGGCTTCGATCACATTCTCAGGCAGGTTCCGCAATCCGTGTTCAGCATAGCGGATAGCGGGAACGATTGCATAGGCGATGATCGCAAGAAGGGCTGTGAATTCGCCAATCTTAAACACCATCACAAACGGGATCAGTAGCACAAACAAAGGCATGGTCTGCAACGTGTCATTGAACGGGCGTATTATGGCTGAAAACGTATCGTTATGCGCCGCCCAGATACCTATTATTGTCCCCAAGATGAACGATATCAGAACCGCGATACCACAGAGGTAAATCGAAAGCATCGCCTCTGGCCAAATGCCCGTGACAACGATGAACCCAAGCCCCAAAGCTGTCCCAAGGCCCAAAGTACGCCCCCCAATTTTCCAGCCCAGCATAGTACATATCAACAAAATTGCGGGCCAAGGCATACCTGTCAGGCCGAAATAGATCAGGATTGTAAATATCAAGATAAAGATACCTGCCTGTGCTTTTCCTCTGTACGTGGCCCAAACCGCCAGGACGATCATACCAAACGTATAGGCAATCTTATGCACCGGCATTAACTCAAAACCCCAGGTAAAGGGGCTAACGGCCCCTTGAAGGCCGATCTTAGCGGGCAGCATCACAAAGAAGAAGGCTAGTTTCTTGAGCGCCTCTATCTCAGCACGGAAGTTGACCACCACATAGGTCTGACCGTCATTCATCGCCTTAGCGGGATTGATCTCCCAATCCCGAGGCCATTCATTCAGCACGCTAATGATCTGCGCTAAAACGAAAAACAGAGTGGCGTCAAGTGCTGCGACAATCCAGTAACAGTGTCTTTGCACAAAGGTTTTGTCGTCGGGGTCGTAATCTCCGGATCGAGCCGCAAGGCCAGCAGTGATCCGGTCAATCACCATGGCCATCAGTGCAATCGCCATCCCGGCCAGCAGATTCTCGCCGAACTGTGCCTTGCGGATCGTTGAAAGAACCTCCCAACCGATATCAGCCGTTCCGCCAATGATCGACGCGATGATCACCATGCTGAGCGAGGCCATCGTTGCCTGATTGACCCCCAGAAGAAGTTGCCGCAGTGACGATGGCACGCGGACTTGCCAGAACAATTGTCCCGGAGTTGCACCGGACATCAAACCGCTTTCAATAACCTCGGGCGATACCCCCCGCAAACCCACCATTGTGTTCCGCACCATCGGTGGGAAGGAGTAGAGGACGCTTGCGATCAAACCAACCACGGTGCCAAAACCAAAGAGCATCAGAATGGGCAATAGGTAGGCGAAGGACGTCACCGTTTGCAGCAGATCCAGCATCGGTAAGATAATGCGTTCAGCCCGGTCGGAAAAGAACCCCCATACGCCAAAGACAAAGCCCACCAGAATGGCAAGCGGCACAGAAATCGCCACCAGCGACAGCGTATTCATGCTCTCGCTCCAATACGACCACACAGTGGCATTTGTCTTGTACCGCACGGATGGGCGGCGCGATCTACAAAGGCGCGGTGGTTGACGCCAGTGGGCGGGTGCATGGGTTGAACGGGCAGCGGGTTGTCGATGCGTCGATCATGCCCGTTGTCACCAACGGAAATACGAATGCGCCGACCATCATGTTGGCTGAAAAACTGAGCGATCACATTCTGGGCCGCGACCCTTTGCCCCGGGTCGAAACGGACGTCTGGCAAAACCCGGACTATGAAACTTGCCAGCGTTAACTGGCTTTCAACTGACAAAGGATCGATGAAGGGATCGGGTGTGCAATAGTCGGCACCAATAATCTGGACAGCGCCGCGGTGTTTCGTGAAGCTATCTTCGCGCCGTTTTGCCTGATGCAAGTCGAGCGCAAAGAAAATTACGCCTCCTACGCGCCTTCCCTCGCGAAAAAGGCCACCGAATTCTACGTTACACCGCCCTTCGCATCAACGCCTGCCATGCCGCAAGTCGGCCTATCGCCCACCGTTCCCGGAAACCATCACCCCGATTGAACCCGGGCCAATGATGCACCAGCAATCATATTGGACCCGCCAAATTGGGCTGCTCAAGAGGAGTCCCGCGTTTCTTCACGGTAAAAAGGGTAAAGGCTATAAACACTCAGAGGAGTGATAGCTTCGCACCAACAAAGTAGCCTTTAATTTCCGCCAGGCCATTTCAAACTATAGGCCTTTCTGGCGCGATATTTACTCAAACCAGCTTTTTTTGTTCCCGAAATGCAGACATGTGTTTTTTTGCATCTTCGACATCATAGGCGACTCCATCCAAACCCAATAAGGAAAGGAGTGGCTTCATGCTGCGAATATCCTGTCCGCAAACCAAAAGTGGCGCGTTTGGACAGCAAATATGCAATGCAACGACAAGACGTGTGAGTGCGTCGATGGAATGCCTCCCGCCAATTGACAAACCTATTATACTGTTGGGCGTAAGCTCTATCTCACGAATTAGCGCATCATGATTTAAACCAATCTTGAGAGAAATTTCCCAGCCATCTTTACGAAAGAGATCCGCTGCCATTCGAACGCCCATTGTATGATCTTCGCCGGGCACCGAGGCGAAAACTGCAGACCTGTTCGTTGCAGAAACTGTCGGCGTGAAAAGGTGCCGCATTCCGCGCATGATCGCTACCATTCGACCCGTTCCTACGGTGACCTCCACAAAGTTAGCCCGATCTTCATTCCACCATTCTCCAAGCATTCGGGCTGCTGCGGAAAGGTACTTTAGGTAGATTAACTCTGCGGGCATCCCTTCTGCGCGAACGCCGATAATAATTTCAGCCGCTGCTTTGTCATCGTCCGATATCAGGGCCATGCAAAAATTTTGCAGCTCAGTTGTCGACGGGCTGTGAGGGACATGATCAAGTTTGCTATCACGTGTCGCAAGACGTCGAATAACTTCGCGGGCCAATCCAGCGACGATTTCATCCGGCAGGCTCTTTTTGAGACGCCGTATGCTGTATTGGCTCTGTTCGTAAGCCTCGAATTCCAAAGGCGCCGGCGAAACATCTGTCGTAAACAAGATTTGTCCTCTCAGCTTCCACATTATTCAGGAATTGCAGTCTTCATGCTGCCTTCACTATCTCGTCGCTTCACTCGTTTCGCGCGATGAAAAAGTCTATGTTCCTTTCGAGTTGCGATTGAATCCAGCAGGGTAACTGATGCCAACCAACCGTCTTTCGCAACCCAAACCGTGTCTGATGATTTCATGATAAAAATCGACAGTTACTCGAATCAAGGCTCGAAAAACCGTCAATTACACTCGCGAAGAAACAGGCTTAAACCGCTGAAATTATTTCCAGAAAGTCTTCAGCAGCATATTTCAAAGTTATAGAATGCTCCCACCACATTCTCACCCCAGAAGCGCTCCACAAACCTAGGCAGTGGTGCGCCTCTCGAATCTAAATGAGTGTGTGTGCGAGAGAGCCTAGAAGCTATTTCGGATTTCCCACTACGTAATATTACGTACGCACAATACGCAGTCAGCCAACCATCCGAATGAGATCTGCGATACCCCGCGCCTGCATTTTCTCGCGGATACGGGACCGGTGAACTTCAACAGTGCGCTGACTTACATCTAATGCATCAGCGATTTCTTTGTTGAGCTTTCCCTGAAGGAGATGTTGCAGGACTTCGCGTTCTCTTTCTGTCAATTTGGAAAGTCGGTCCGCGACAATCTTCTTCGGGATCTCAGGAGGCAGCCGGTTGAAAAGCATCCCGCCCGCCAATCGAACGGCTTCCAGAAGGCGATCGATTCGAGCGGGCTTCTCGATAAAATCAATAGCCCCAGCCCGCATGGCTTGAACCGCTATTGGAACATCGCCATGCGCAGTAACCACAACAATGGGAATATTGACCCGGATGTCGGCAAGATGGGCTTGCAGCTGCAAACCGTTCATTTTGGGTAGACGCAGATCTAACACCATGCACGCTTTTCGGTTCGGCTCATAGAGATTCAGGAATTCCTCCGCTGATCGGCACGCAATAGTCTCATAACCATGTGCATTCAGTAACGCACAGAGAGATTTCAGCACACCGTTGTCATCTTCGACGACGTAGACCGAAAACTTTTCTTCTGTGTCAGTCATCTTGCTCTCTTCTGATTGGAAGTTGGAACATGAAAATTGCACCGCTGGGGGATGTCTGCGACCAGATACGTCCAGCGTGGGCCTCTACAATAGAACGGCAGAGCGAAAGCCCAATACCCATTCCTTTGGTGGTCGACGCATGAAACGGTTCGAAAAGATACTTCTGTTGTTCTGAGGGGATTCCGCGACCGGTGTCGCGTACTGAGATTTGCACAGTTTCCTCGGAACCAGCCACTTCAACAGTCAGCACTTGTTTTACGCTGGATTCCATCGCGGCAATGCTGTTGCGCGCAAGGTTGAGCACCACCTGTCCGATCTGAACCGGATCGGCCAATACCTTTGGCAAACTTTGATCTAGTATCAAATTGACCTGCAAATTCGTGAGCTCACTGGAAACTAGTGCCAAGTCTATACCCTGTTTGATTGCTTCGTTCAGATCAATATAGTCAGCGTTCAAGTCACCTCTAGAAATGAAGTTGCGTACCCGGCGCACTAGATCACCTGCCCGCGCAGATTCCGCAATGGCCTCGTCCATCAGTTGCTCGGCGTGTTCGGGTATATCTGTCCCGGTATTTTTGAATTCCTGTCGGCATGCGCTGACATAATTGGCAACCGCCGATAATGGTTGGTTCAGTTCATGCGCAATCGCCGATGCAAGCTCTCCCATTGAACTTGCCCTCGCTGCGTCGAGCAACGCATGGCGCAAATGTTGTTCCTCCGCCTCGGCTACTTTTTGTGCCTCAAGGGCAGCGCGCTCACGTTCCATACTGTTCAAGGCAAAAAGGGCCCGACGCAAAATGCGCAACGCATCCCGATCAATCGAGTCGAAAGGCCGGCTCATACCGCGCCTTTCCTCCTGCCAGAGCGCAAAGGAACCCCGTGGGGAAAGGCGCGTAATCCCATCATCGTCCGTGGTTTCCAACTTTTCGGGTTTGCCCGCCCATCGGATTGTTTGGTCGAAATGGCTACGCAAAAACACCAGATAATCGCTACTGTCTTCGGAAAGGTCCAACAGCGCTGCACCCGCAGCCGATTGCCGTTGCACGTCGTCCATTTCGATCACAGAAGATAAATGCGATGTCGCAGCAATACCGTCGCTAACAGCGTCTCGGAGATTTGTGAAATCAAGTGGTTTTTCCGGGACATCGCCGAATTTGACAAGTTCACCATCCAGGACCAGCAATAGTCCCTGTGCACCAATCATTTGCATCAACTCCTGCGCCTGCTGCGCAATCAATTCCGGTAACGAAGTGCCGGACCGTGCCTGTTGCTCGATGCGAAAGGCCGCCTTTTCGGCTTGGATACTTTTGCGAAGCTGATTTGTATTCTCGATGCTTTGGAGAAGGGCCGATGTTGTACCACCAAGCAATTCAGCAAATCGTAACCGGCTGGATGAGATCAGCCGTTTACTGTAGTGATGGCATGCGACGAGGCCCCATAATTCGTTGTTTGTTATGAGCGATATCGAAAGACTGGCGCCAACGCCCATGTTGTTTAGATACTCGATATGCACCGGCGCAACGGCGCGCAATTTAGAGAATGTCAGATCTAGCGGGTGGGCCGAATCCGCGTTGGCAACGGCGCCATATTTGCTGACAATTGGCACATGATCCCCGTTAATGTCCGGTATCGACCGCATTACATTCAGAGCAAAATGCCGGCGGGCAGGATCTGGAATATCCGATGCAGGATAGTGTAAACCCAGAAAACTATCGGGTCGGTTGGTACTTTCGGCAATCACCTCGCCATGCTTGTCTTCCGCAAACTTGTAGATCATCACCCGGTCAAAACCTGTGACGTCACGAATGAGTCTCGCGCTGGCATCGGCAAGCTCTGCAAGCGCGCCCGGCTTGACCAATTCGGAAATAATGCCACGACGCAAAAGTTCATCTTCCCAGATAGGCGCGGGAATTGGCTCAGGTTCCAGAAATTCCAGAATGATATGGCCGTCATTTCGATGCGGCAGGCATTCGGCCTTTATCCGCTTTCCATCTAATCCTTCGAAGCTGATGAACCAGGGCCGCAACAACTCTGGTGTCGACGGTTCAAGCGGGAATTTTAGCAGTGCCGAGGCGTTTTCCCTGCCAATCAGTTTACCAAGCTTCTGGCCCAGCAAAGCCTCGGGAGGCGATCCCACGAACGACGCGGTGTTGCGACTGGCATATTCTATGACCAAGCTTTCTGAATCCAACGCAATCAACGCACCGTGTGGTTGAACGGCACCGATAAAGTGGATCGGCTCTTGATCACATGTTTCCAGATCGACCCGGCTGGCTGTCACGACATTCCCCTACTGGCGGTAGAAAGTGGAAAATCCGACGGCGCTAGCCATTCAACCAGCGGTTGAATTGCACCAAGAGCACCAGCCGTCAGGTCGCTGATCCTGAAATCTTCGAAAGGCAGATCTTTCAAGTAATAGTTCACCAGTGACCAGCGTTGCTTGCTATTGGTTCTGCACCAGTGCCAGTAGTGCTTTCCAAATGGTTGATCTTGGTTCTGCTTTTTTCGCAACGCCCGATCGATCCGCGACCCACCCAGTGCAGCATCTTTGATCGCATGGTGCTGATGCAGGCGCTCGTGCGCCTCTTCGGTGCGCGCATGTAGGATATTGTGAACATTGATATCCTGCGAAGTCCTGTGATCATCTAACAAATTTTGCTCCAAAACCTGCTATTGCGCGGCGCAGAATTGCGGCACGTGCCAAGGATCATACTAGCGCCTTATCAACTCTAAGAAAGGAAGTTCTTTTCCCGCCGATGCCCCGGATGAAATTGGTGAACGCACACTCGGCCAGATCACAGTACGATCTGGATCCGAGATGAGCGATCACGCGAATATCTGTTCTGCATGACGTTCCAGATATATTTTTAACCACGGCGTAAACTTGCCTGGCTGCGCGTTGACCCGGTGTGCTAGCGCCTGCATATCGACCCAATCCGTATCCATGACCTCGCCCGGATTTGGGGTTAAAGTCATCTTTTCGGAAATGCGCCAAAGGAACACGTCAACAAGTTCGTGCTCAACCAAGCCATGTCCGACATCGGCGCGATATTCAACCTGATCCCGATATTCCAGTGTATGCGCCATGATACCCAGTTCTTCGCCCAACCGACGTATGGCGCAATCCTTGGCACTTTCATTCCAGTGTGGATGCGTGCAGCAGGTATTCGCCCAAAGCCCTGGCGTGTGATATTTCGACAGTGCACGGCGTTGAATCAAGGTTTGATTTTCACACATCACAAAGACAGAAACGGCCTTGTGTCGCAAACCGCGCCGATGCACGTCCAGTTTTTCTATGGCGACCAGATCACCGTCAACCCAGGCTGGTATCATGGAATTCATGTGTACTCCGCCGAAACAAGGCGCGTAAGGTGGGCAAGGTTTTTCAAACCAATACGCAGATGTGCCATCGGACGCGCACGTACAAGTTTTTTGTTCATATAGGCCTCAAACGTCAGGCGTTGTACATCGATATCGTGACAGAGCGAGACAAATCTCTCCCGCCTGTCATCTGAGCGGTAATAGGCGTTCTGCATGGATGCAAGAACACGAAACACCATCTTGTGCTCGCGCATGAAAAGCTGACGCGCCAACCTCAGATCGCGCGCCCTGCCAGATGCGAGGCTAGCCGAAGCTGCTGTGGCAGCGACCCGGCCGCCGACCATGGCATAATATATCCCTTCGCCCGAACTTGGTGCGACGACACCTGCCGCATCCCCGGCCAGTACGACGTCTTTGTCGTTGTCCCACTTGTCCAACGGCCTGAGCGGAATCGGTGCCCCCTCGCGACGGAGTGTCTTGCATGCCTCCAATCCGCTCGCGATGCGCAGGTCGGCTGTGGCCTGTTTAAGGTCCACCTCACGCTCCATCGATCCCATACCAACGCTGGCGGATTTTCCGTGCGGGAAAACCCAACCGTAGAAATCCGGCGAAATCCGTCCGTCATAAATGACGTCGCAGCGTGCCGGATCATAACTACCAGTAGCGACAGGTGCTTCGATAATCTCGTGATATGCTATGACATATGGAATGCGTTCGGCCCCGGGAACCTCGGCGCGTGCCACATTGGATCGGGCACCATCGGCTCCTATGATGAGCTTGGTTTCCAACGCGTGTTCTTCACCACTGTCTTTGTCGCGATAAACCACGCTTTTGCGGCCATCCTTGCGGTCAATCCGACGGTACGTCCCGGTATAGCGATCGGCCCCCGCCTTGGTCGCACGAGCCCGCAGGAATTCGTCAAAATCTTCACGATTTACCATGCCGACGAATCCGTTCTCAATCGGGATGTCGACCTTGCGTCCGGTTGGTGAGATCATGCGCGCCGTTGTCACCCGGGCGCAAAGCTGGTCTTCGGGAATGTCAAAATCCTGGATCAGCCGCGGTGGTATCGCCCCGCCACAGGGCTTGATCCGCCCTGCCCGGTCGATCATCGCAACCCGCTGACCAGAACGCGCCAGATCCTCGGCCGCCGTGGCACCTGAAGGTCCGCCACCAACAACAACGACATCATACATGGTCATTCTCCCGGTACTACGGCCATATGGCGGCCTCGATTGTGTTCAATCACGCGCAGCGCCAGCAGTGCCGCGACGACAAAGAGGGCCGCTTCGAAAAGAAAGACAGCACCAAAGGCAGTTGCGTCGCTATGGGTGAAGATTCGCATCACATCGACGGCTGCAGCCCCCAATAATCCACCGAAACCTGCCGCCACAGCTTGTGCAGCGCCCCAGAGGCCCATGCGCGTGCCTTCACGCGCCTCGCGCCCCCGAGCGGCTAGCGCCATCATGGATCCGATCGCGGCCACCGCGAACATGCCATTGAAAAACCCAAGACAAACCACCGCGGGCATCAGCGTGACCGGATTGGCAACACCACCCAATATGCTGATCGTCGCGAGGCTGCCTGCGGAACCGATGCATCCGGCGGTCACCCAATTGCGCAAACTGCCACGGCGCAGGCCGGTAGCCACGATGCCAACGGTCAGCATCCCGAGGAATACGCCACCATTTTGCGCCCCGCTCAGAGCGGTTGACTGCCCCGGCGTAAAGCCAAAGACCAGCCCGGCGTAGGGTTCCAAGATCAACTCCTGCATGAAGTAGGCTGTCATGGACAAGAAGACGAAGATTGTGAATTTCCGTGCGGCGGGCTCCGACCACACCTCGCGCAGCCCTTTGATGAAGGTTGTCTTGTCGCCGGTTTGAGGTTGTATACAGACGTCACGCTCCACCCCCCATACGGCCAGTATCGTCAGCAAAATCGCGCCGCCCGTCACATATGAGACAATCCGCAGCAACAGCGCCGGCGTGTATGGATCCAGAAATGCACCAACCGTCCCGGCTGTCACGGCGATACCAGCGATCATCATCAGCCAGGTGATCGTAGCGGCAGCAGCTCGACGATGGGGTGCGGTCGCAGTTGCAAGAAGCGCCAACAGGGATGTGCCGGATGCACCCACACCGACGCCAATCAGGGCATAGGCCGCGATTGATACGGTCATCGCCAAAGCGAAACTGCTCTCAAACAGCAACACCCCGACGGTTGCGCCGAAGGCGCCAAGGGCCAACGCAATCATGCCGCCGATGATCCATCTGGTACGGTGTCCGCTGGTGTCCGACCGGAACCCCCAGTTCGGGCGCGTGATCTGAATGCCGTAATGCAGAGCAATCAGGAACCCCGGCAAGACCGCCGGCAGCGCCAGTTCGACAACCATCAACCGGTTCAGGGTCGACGTGGTCAAGACCACCACTGCGCCAAGCGCCATCTGCACCAAACCCAACCGGACGATAGAGAGCCAACTCAGCGTCATCCCAAGCCTCCCACGTCACGCAGTGCGAAGGCCGCAATCATCATCCCGCTGACAAAAAGCGTGACGCCCGTGGCATTGTACCAAGGTGCCCGTTCTTTCGGATCGGACAGCAGGATTCGCATCGCCCAGAATTGCGCGAAAAGAACTGCGGTAATCGCTACCGCGTGCAATGGACGCCCCCACGACAAAAGCGCCACAATGACCGCAATCTGTGGCAGGGTCATGACCCAACAGGCCATGCGTGCCGCGCGTTCTGGCCCCAGCACCACTGGCAACGAATTGACGCCAGTCTGGCGGTCACCTTCCAATGCTTTGAAATCGTTTAGCGTCATGATGCCATGTGCACCCAAGGCATAAAGCAGCGCGATCACGATGACGGGTAACGCCGGTGCCCCTGCCGCCATTACCGCAGCCCCGGTAAACCATGGCAAACCCTCATAACAAAGACCGACCAGCCCCGGGCCCCAAATGCCCGAACGTTTCAGGCGGAAAGGTTCTGCCGAATAAATCCATGCGGCGACCACACCGAACACGGTCGCGCCAAATCCCCAGGGGCCCAGGAATGATCCGAGACATAATGCAAACCCGCTCATGACAAGAGCGATCCAAAGGCCCCATCGCCCCGGGATTGCCCCAGACGGAATTGGACGGTTTGGCTCGTTGATGGCATCGACATGCCTGTCGCACCAGTCATTTGCAGCCTGGCTCATGCCACACACGACAGGGCCAGCCAAAACCATTCCCGTCAGCAGCAACCAACGCGACTCCGCCAGCGGCACACCTGATGAGACGACACCGCAAAGATAGGCCCAGATAGGCGGGAACCACGTAATCGGCTTGATTAAGGTCAGCACAGCGCGCGGTTGCGGGTATCGGCGACCAATATGTAAATCTAATGTGACACTCATAGTGTCAATTAAACTATACAAACAGAGTTTCGGAAAGAGTTTTCTCGGCGCTGCCTTAGATTGTGATGTCTATTCCCGGCTGTCGTCGGTTTTCAACAGGCCATGTTTACGCAACTTCACGTAAAGGCTTTGCCTCGACAGGCCCAGCATTTCAGCGGCGGCCGCTCGGTTATTTGACGTCAACTTTATCGCGGTCTCGATACACATTTTTTCGATCACATCCGAGGTCGCAGAAACCAGCGTCTTGAGTGACGCCGTTCCCACAAGGTCCATGACATTCTGCATCGCCTCTTCGCTCATCACCGATGCGCCGCTATCAGTCTCGACCACCTCGCGCGGCGTGGTATCACGTATGATCAGTCCAAACCCAAGGTCACCATCACGACGACGCAAACGCGCAGATGAGATGTCTACATTCGCACGCGTGCCCACCGCGCTCAGGATCTGGGTTCCATAGCTGCGCAACCGGCCCTTCTTCACGGTGGTTTCAAGGATCAACTTCAGATCGACACCGCCCCGCACCAGAAAATCGCCCAAAGACTTGTTGCGAACATCCCGATTCTGCGCCGCATCGGTCAGGATCAAGAAGGCCTCATTTGCATCGCGGATCAGGCCTTTGGAATCCGTCAGAACAATCGCGTCACTGGCTTCTGTGAACAGTGCTGCGAGTGATTGTGCCATTTCCGGTCCTGCGGCGTCCGCATCTTCGACCGGCGCCAAGCGACAAAGCAGAAACAAATCACCGGCTGCTCTGAAATACTGGGCAAAGGCGACAAGATCACGACCGCTGCGCCGCGCTGCGATTTCAACGACCTTCATTTCTTCAGCACTTGCAGCGGTCCGCAATGCTTCGATCACGCCACTCTTGCGCCCCCCCTCCAGTGCCTGCGCAAAGGAACTTCCGGCGAGGGTCTCGACGTTTGAACCAAGCAATGTCGCCGCGGCGCTGTTCAGATCGCGCAGTCGACCGGTTTCGGGTTCGACAACAAGCAGGGGAGTTTCCGATGCCCCCAGGACAACCCGGTAAAACGTTTCGCTGCTGCGGATCTTTTGCTGGTCGCGGTCCCGGGCAATCTGTTCGGAAACCAAGCGCTGCTGAACTTCGGCAACCGGCTGCATATCTCGACCAAACAGCAATAATGAATTTCGCCCGGCGACACGGTGCAGCGTATACCGGATGGGAAATTCCCAATCAGCATTGTCCATGTGATTCAATTGCAATGATCTCGGTACAAAATCCAGATCAGCAAACATTGATCCGCTGCGTCCCGAGTACTTTTCCCGGCTCTCGATCGTCAGAAACTCATCAAATGGTCGCCCGACCCAATGATCCAGACACCCAAGTGACGGGCATTCCGGGTTGACCAGGATACCCTCAACCACGCCATCAAAACCAACCATTATCGCAACATCGGATGCCCGCTCGATCAGACATTCCACACTCCCGATTGCCGGCAATTCGCCCGCATGCAAAATATCGGCTCTAGGTTCTTGCCGTGCCAAACGACTTCCCCACTAAATTCAACGTTCCAGCTACCCGACCCCAGCGATTGGAGACAAATCGGTCGCGGTTTCAAGCCCGCAACACTTTATCACTTCGTGAATTGACTTAACTGCATAGTCCGCGCCTGTACACTGTGTTATCCGCTTCCGATCCTCGATAACGCGTCCGCCAACGACGATTGGTGGCAAATTTTCCACACATTTGCGGATGGAACCAATCATTTCAGCTGCGCATTCAACAGATTTCCACGTGGCAAGGCTTATCCCTATTACAGAAAAGCGACCGGATGACATAAGTTCGATCAACTCCGTATCATTCATCCCGATCGCCATCCGGACCCAGAAACCGCGTCCACGTAACCCATCAGCTGCCACGAAGGCCCCTAGCGAATGCTGTTCGAAACTCGGTATAATCATCAGTATCGATGGGCCTGTCGGGCTCCCACCGCCCATCAGCCGCTGAGCACCCTCAGTATTGGGTCGATTCCGGAAGAATGCCTGCAACCGTGAAGCGCCAGTCGTGACCTCGACAAAGCTCGCTTCATCGCTGACCCACTTCTCTCCGAGATAACGCGACGCATCAGGAATGTAGAACTGATAGAAATCCTCGCTGCTGACGCCCGACGCAATCAGTGAAGACATTACCTTCTCATGCGCGGCATCAGATTCCGCCATTACCGCTTTTCCCAGTTGAGCAGCCCATTCCGTGCTGCTGCGGGAATTGGCTTTTGCGTCCTCGCGCATCAGTGATTGCAAGGCAGTTTCAACAAGAAACTGAATTGCCGGGGATTGTTTTGCTGAACCAATATTCTTTTCACTTCGTTCACCAGCGTTCTTACTCAAGCGTTCTTCCATGTGCCCCTCCTTCGGACGCATTTCCGGTGACGCCGCTTTCAACGGTTCTGTTTTTGCTGCTTCAATGATTCAGAGTGTGTGCAAATCGTATCATTTTGTCAATTATAGTTGACACTTGAAAGAATGTGCCCTGAAAAAAGTCGTGGAAACACGTCAGGAAGCCAGCGTAACTTCTACAAAACAAGTTGAAATATAGAAATTTGCCTACTGCGCACCAGTAACTTTGCGCAACCTTCTAAGTTTACACAACTAAATTTCATTGTGTAAATTATAATTGACACTACGTCACCGCAACACATAGCATCAAAGCTGAACGTTACGGTCGGTGAGGGAAAATGACGCCACACGCGCCGCATAAATCTGAGGGCACCAAACTATACACTGATGTGCAACGCGCCCGTCGTGATGCGAGCATCTGGACCGTGGTCCAAGGCGTTCTGGCCCCTGCCCAGTTCCTGGTCTTTCTCGTCTCCCTGGGCCTCGTTCTGCGCTTCCTGCTGACCGGCCATGGATACGAATTGGCCACGCTCTCGATCCTTATCAAAACCGGCTTTCTCTTTCTGATCATGGTAACTGGTGCTATTTGGGAAAAAGTCGTTTTCGGTCAATATCTTTTCGCACCATCATTCTTTTGGGAAGACGTCTTTAGCTTCGCCGTAATCACCCTGCATGCTGGCTATGTCTGGGCGCTTTTTTCGGGTGCGCTTTCCCCTGCCGGCCTGATGGTTCTGGCGCTGACCGCCTACGCGGCTTATGTCATCAATGCCGGTCAGTTTCTGCTCAAGCTCAGGGCTGCACGGAAACAGGCGGGAGGCGTTGCATGACCCGCCACGAAACGCCTGAAATTCCCAATCCTGATATGGTTCCGGCGCCGTCCACCAAAGGGTGTCGCAACGCACCGATTCTCAAACAACGCGGCCAACACGAAGTGTTTTGCGGACTGACGGGCATCATTTGGCTGCACCGCAAGATGCAGGATGCGTTCTTTTTGGTGGTCGGGTCGCGAACTTGCGCTCACCTTCTGCAATCGGCAGCCGGGGTGATGATCTTTGCCGAACCCAGGTTTGGCACTGCCATTCTGGAAGAAGGAGATCTTGCCGGGCTGAAAAACGCCCAGGACGAGTTGGAACGTGTTGTTCAGGACCTCTTGGCGCGCCGAACGGATATTCGTCAGTTATTTCTTGTTGGCAGTTGCCCTTCCGAAGTCATCAAGCTGGATCTGGCGCGCGCCGCCGAAAGGCTGTCGGCGCAATATGCTCCCAAGGTCCGGGTTCTGAACTATTCCGGTTCGGGTATCGAAACGACGTTCACCGAAGGCGAAGATGCCTGCCTTGCCGCGATGGTCCCGGTCTTGCCCGATACCGACGCGCGGCAGCTTCTTATGGTCGGTGCGTTGCCTGATGTCGTCGAAGACCAGGCACTGGACCTGCTGGCCAAACTCGGTATCGAGAATGTATCCGTCCTGCCCGCCCGGACGCTGGACAGTGGCATATCTGTTGGCCCGAACACTGTTTTTGCTCTCACTCAACCGTTTCTGGGGGGCACCCATGCCGCCCTGGAAAGGCGCGGGGCGCGTCACATACCCGCGCCTTTCCCGTTTGGCGAAGAAGGCACCACCGCGTGGCTTTTGGCCGTGGCGCAAGAATTCGGCGTTGATCAGGCGCATTTCGACGCCGTGACAGACGCGCCCCGTGCCCGCGCCAGACGCGCGATAGCAAAAGCTGGCGAAACCTTGTCTAGCAAATCAATCTTCTTTTTCCCTGACAGCCAGATGGAAATCCCGCTGGCACGGTTCCTGACCCGCGAATGCGGCATGCAGGCCATCGAAGTGTCCGCACCCTTCATCCATAAGGGCATCGTGGGCCCCGACATGGATCTGCTAGACGAAGGGCCCACCATTGCCGAAGGACAGGATGTCGATCTGCAACTCGATCGTTGCCGTAACGCGCGCCCCGATCTGACGGTCTGCGGTCTGGGTCTGGCCAATCCGCTTGAGGCCGAAGGACTGGCCACCAAATGGGCCATCGAACTGGTCTTCTCTCCGGTCCATTTCTACGAACAGGCGGGCGATCTGGCGGGCCTTTTCTCCCGCCCGCTCCGTCGTCGCGAGATGCTAAGGCTGGAGGCGGCCGAATGAAGCTGAGCGTCTGGACATATGAAGGCCCACCACATGTCGGAGCATTGCGCGTCGCCACCGCGATGAAAGGCCTGCATTACGTGCTGCACGCGCCGCAGGGTGACACCTATGCCGATCTTCTTTTCACCATGATCGAACGGCGCGATCATCGCCCGCCAGTGACGTACACCACGTTTCAGGCACGCGATCTCGGCGCTGACACCGCAAATCTTTTCAAGACAGCCTGCCAAAACGCCTATGACCGTTTCAAACCTCAGGCGATAATCGTGGGCGCTTCGTGTACTGCCGAACTCATTCAGGATGACCCCGGTGGCATGGCGGAAACGATGGGCCTGCCGGTGCCGGTGATCCCGCTTGATCTGCCCAGCTATCAACGCAAGGAAAACTTCGGAGCCGACGAGACCTTTTTTCAGATCGTTCGCCATCTGGCCCGGCCAATGGAACGCACCCAGCATGTAAGCTGCAATCTGATCGGCCCGACGGCCCTCGGCTTTCGTCATCGCGACGACATCACAGAGGTGGCCGCACTGCTCGAAGATATGGGCATCTCGGTCAATGTCTGTGCGCCTTATGATGCCACACCCCAGGATATCACCCGGCTGGGGGCCGCACATTTCAACATCCTGATGTACCCCGAAACGGGCGAAAGCGCGTGTCGCTGGATGGAGCGCGAGTTGGGACAACCCTTCACCAAGGTGGTCCCGATTGGTGTTGGCGCAACCCTGGATTTTGTGGCCGAAGTGGCTGAAATCGCGGGTGTCAAACCGCAGTTCGACAAAACACGCCTCCGCCTGCCATGGTATGCGTCAAGCGTCGATTCCACGTATCTGACCGGCAAGCGCGTGTTCATCTTTGGCGATGGCACCCATGTTGCCGCAGCAGCCCGGATTGCCCGCGACGAAATGGGCTTCGAGGTGGTGGGAATTGGCTGTTACAACCGCGAAATGGCCCGGTTGGTCCGTAACCTTGCCAAAGACTACGGCGTCGATGCTTTGATCACCGATGACTATCTGGAGGTCGAGCGTTGCATCGCTGGATTGGCCCCCGAGATGATCCTGGGCACCCAGATGGAACGTCACATCGGCAAACGTCTGGGCATCCCCTGCGCGGTCATCTCGTCCCCGGTCCATGTTCAAGATTTCCCGGCTCGTTATGCGCCACAGATGGGGTCCGAAGGTGCGAACGTGATTTTCGACACCTGGGTACACCCGCTGGTCATGGGGCTCGAGGAACATCTGCTGCACATGTTCCGCGACGATTTCGAATTTAACGATGCCGCAGGTCCGAGCCATCACGGCGGCACCGCGCTCCAATCCACTAATGAACCGACAGAGACTGCGGAACCAGCCCAGCAGACTGCCGACATCATCTGGCTGGCGGATGCCGAAAAAGAACTCCGGAAAATTCCCTTTTTCGTGCGCGGCAAAGCCCGCCGCAACACCGAACTTTTTGCCACCAATCAGGGCATGCACGAGATCAGCATCGACACTCTTTACGAGGCAAAGGCATATTATGCGCGATGACATCGTCATATCCCGCGCGCCCCGCGCCTATAATGTCGTAATCCTGACGCTCGATTCCCATGCGGCCGGTCCGTGTAACCGGGTTGCCGGCACTCTTGCCAGGGATTTCCCGGGTCTCAAGCTCAGCGTTCATGCCGCCGCTGAATGGGGTGAATGCCCCGATGCTCTGCGTGCCGCTAAAGAGGCCATCGCCAGCGGTGACATCATCATCGCCAATCTGCTTTTCCTCGAAGAACATATAAACGCGATCCTGCCTGACCTGAGAGCACGTCGCGCTGAATGCGACGCGATGGTCGGCATCATCGCGGACGGCGCGATTGTAAAACTGACCCGGATGGGGACGCTGGATATGTCCGCTCCAAAATCCGGCACCAGCAAGTTGCTGGCAAGGCTGCGCGGCGCGGGCAAGCCCTCTGTGGAAAAAGGCGCGCGCAAGATGAAGCTCCTGCGTCAGCTGCCCCGCATATTGCGCCTGATCCCCGGCAAGGCACAGGACCTGCGGGCATGGTTTCTTGCGATGCAATACTGGCTGGGCGCGTCGGATGATAATGTCGATGCAATGGTACGCTTTCTGGTCTCACGCTATGCGCGTATCGAGGCCTGGCGCGGGGCAAAAGCAGCGGAACCCTTCGCCTATCCAGATACCGGACTGTATCACCCGGATCTGCCGGACCGTATCACCACCAACCTGGCGGCCCTTCCCGCGGCTGCCCCCGGGGCTGCCACGATTGGCCTGCTGATGATGCGTAGCTATGTTTTGTCCGGCGATACGGCGCATTATGATGCGGTGATACGCGCGCTTGAAGCGCGAGGACTAAGGGTTCTGCCGGCCTTTGCCGGTGGGCTTGACGGACGGCCGGCCATCGACACGTTCTTCCGCGAAGGCGATCTGCCCCGGATCGACGCATTGCTGTCCCTTACCGGGTTTTCCCTTGTGGGCGGCCCCGCCTATAATGACAATGAGGCGGCTATCAATATACTGAAATCGCTTGATATTCCTTATATCGCCGCGCATCCGCTTGAATTTCAGACCTTGGATCAATGGGCCACCTCTGCGCAGGGCCTGGGCCCGATTGAAACCACGATGCTGATTGCACTGCCCGAGTTGGACGGTGCAACCAACCCCACGGTGTTTGCCGGGCGCCACGGAGCCGAAGGATGTTCCGGCTGCGCGCATGCCTGTCAGGCCGATTCCACGGTCAAGGCAATGGCACCCTGCCCTGAACGGATTGAACACCTCGCAAATCGGATAGAAAATCTGGCCCTGCTTCGCCGTTCGGACACTGCCAATCGCCGGGTTGCAATTGTCCTCTTCGGGTTTCCCCCAAACGCCGGGGCAGCGGGTACAGCGGCCTATCTCGATGTCTTCCGGTCATTGCACAACACTTTGCACGCAATGGCCGCGCGCGGTTATGACCTGACCCCTCCCGCCACTGTCGAGGAAACCCGCGCCGCCGTGCTTGAGGGCAGCGCGCAACAATACGGACAAGAGGCCAATGTCGCCGCCCATGTCGGTGCAGATACTATCGTGTCGGATACTCCCTGGCTGGTTGAGATCGAGGCCCAATGGGGCCCAGCACCGGGCAAGGTGCAGTCCGACGGGCGTGGTGTCTTTGTTCTGGGGGCCCGGTTCGGCAACGTGTTTGTCGGCCTGCAGCCTGCGTTCGGTTACGAGGGTGACCCGATGCGCTTGCTTTTTGAACGCGGCTTTGCTCCAACCCATGCGTTCACCCAATTCTACCTGTGGCTCAAAAACACATTCCGGGCCGATGTTTTATTACATTTCGGGATGCACGGCGCATTGGAATTCATGCCGGGTAAACAGGCAGGTCCAGGCGCGAAAGATTGGCCCGACCGCCTGATCAGCGATATGCCCAATGTCTATCTCTACGCCTCCAACAATCCGTCCGAGGCGACACTGGCCAAACGTCGCTCGGGCGCCGTAACGGTCACGCACCTGACGCCACCGCTGTCCAGTGCCGGGCTTTACAAGGGGCTGGCCGAGTTGAAAGACAGCCTGACCCGTTGGCGCGAAACCGCCCCTGACGCGCCCGAACGCCCCGAAATCGAAACCCTTATTACCGAACAGGCTGCCGCGGTGGACATGGACGGCAGTGATGCCGAAATGCTCTGGCTGAAGCTTCTGGAAACCGAAGACGCGTTGATCCCTGAAGGTCTGCATGTGCTGGGCGAACCGATGAACGCCGAGGCGCGGGCCGATTATCTGGCGCTTCTGGCGGATGCGGATGACGAAACCCGTGCCCGCGTCGATCATCTGCTGCAATACGACAGTGAATTACCCGCCCTGCTAAACGCACTTGACGCCCGCTACACCGCGCCGGTTCCGGGTGGCGATTTGATCCGGTCACCCGATATTCTTCCGACAGGCCGCAATATCCATGCATTCGATCCCTTCCGGATGCCGACGGAATTTGCCTGCCGCGATGGCGCAGCGCAGGCAGAATTACTGCTGCGCACCCATAAGGCGATACCACGCACCGTGGCACTGGTGCTCTGGGGCTCTGACAATATCAAGTCTGACGGCGCACCGATCGCACAGGCCCTGGCCTTAATGGGGGCAACGCCGCGGTTTGACAGTTTCGGCAGGCTATGTGGCGCTGATCTCATCCCGCTTGAAAAGCTGTGTCGCCCGCGCATCGACGTCATCATGACGCTTTCGGGCATTTTCCGCGATCTTCTGCCGTTACAGACCAAACTTCTGGCCGAGGCCGCCCTCAAGGCGGCCACCGCCGATGAACCACCAGAGCGGAACTTTGTGCGCGCCCACGCCATCGCCTATGCCAATGAAATTGGATGCGACCTTGAAACCGCAGCGCTCCGGGTGTTTTCGAACGCCGAAGGTGCTTATGGGTCCAACGTCAACATGCTGGTCGATAGTTCAGCCTTCGGGGACGAAGATGAACTGGCCGACGCCTACGAGGCACGCAAAAGCTTTGCCTATGGCACCAACGGCAAGGCCCGGCAGAACACCCAATTGCTGCAAAAAGTGCTAAGCGATGTTGATCTGGCCTACCAGAACCTCGAATCCACCGAGTTGGGCATCACGTCTGTCGATCATTACTTTGACACGTTGGGCGGCATTTCACGCGCGGTCCGTCGCGCCCGCGGAGGACAGGAAGCCGCCGTATATATCAGCGATACGACCCGTGGCGCAGGTCAGGTACGCACATTGTCCGATCAGGTTGCCCTGGAAACCCGGTCGCGATCTCTCAACCCCAAATTCCACGAGGCGCTCCTGAAGCATGGTGCCGAAGGTGTGCGCCAGATCGAAAGCCATATCACCAACACGGTCGGCTGGTCGGCCACCACCCAGCAGGTCGAACCGTGGATTTATCAGCGTATCTCGGAAACTTTCGTTCTGGATGAAGACATGCGCCAGCGCCTGATTGACCTCAACCCCACTGCCTCGTCCCGCATGGCCAACCGCCTGCTCGAAGCACATGACCGCGATTATTGGCAACCGGACGACGCCACACTTGATGCGTTGCGCAATGCCGCTGACGCGATGGAAGACCAGTTAGAGGGAGTTGCCGCAGAATGAAATGCACTTCACCCGTCCCACATTCCCAGAAAGGGACCACGCCATGAGCCCCCGCGACGAAATTCCGCTTATCAAGGGTCAGGACGGCGATGGGTCGGTCCAGGTTCATCAGGATCCCGCCGCCAAGATCGAAGGTGCCAAGGTGTTTTCCGTCTACGGCAAGGGCGGCATCGGCAAATCCACGACCAGCTCGAACCTTTCGGCGGCTTTTGCGGCGATGGGCAAGCGCGTGTTGCAGATTGGATGCGACCCCAAACATGACAGCACGTTCACACTGACGGGTCGACTTCAACCCACCGTCATCGACATCCTGAAAGAGGTCGATTTCCACCCCGAGGAACTGCGTCCCGAGGATTTCGTTGCGACAGGCTGGGGCGGAGTGAAATGCGTTGAGGCCGGCGGCCCCCCGGCGGGTACCGGTTGCGGCGGTTATGTGGTGGGACAAACCGTCAAACTGCTGAAACAGCATCACATGCTTGAAGATACCGATGTGGTGATCTTTGACGTGCTGGGGGACGTAGTTTGCGGCGGATTTGCAGCCCCCCTGCAACATGCCGACCGCGCCCTGATCGTCACGGCTAACGATTTCGACAGTATTTATGCGATGAACCGGATCATCGCTGCGGTTCAGGCCAAATCGGCCAACTACAAGGTGCGCCTGGCCGGCTGCGTAGCCAACCGGTCGAAAGATACCAACGAGGTCGATCGTTATTGTGGCACGGTGGGTTTCAACCGCATTGCCCATATGCCCGATATCGACGCCATCCGCCGCTCGCGCCTTAAAAAGAAGACGCTTTTCGAGATGGATGACGAGGAAGATATCGTCAATTGCCGCAAGGAATACGTTCGCCTTGCCGAAACGCTTTGGAACGGGACCGAGCCGTTGGCCCCTGCCCCAATGCAAGACCGCGATATATTCGAGCTGCTGGGATTTGACTGATGTCTTATGACCGCACCCTAGCCTCTGTCGAAACCTATTTCGACAAGACAGCCACCCGCACCTGGGAACGGCTGACCAGTGATGCACCGGTTTCGAAAATTCGCGAAACGGTCCGCCGGGGTCGGGACGAGATGCGCGCGTTACTACTGTCGCGTCTGCCTGATGATCTGACCGGCGCGCGCATTCTGGATGCCGGATGCGGGGCTGGTCAAATGACCTCCGAACTGGCGACGCGCGGCGCCCGAGTGGTTGGTGTCGATATATCACCCTCGCTGATCGACATTGCCCAAAAACGCCTCCCAATCAACCTGCACTCCCGCGTCGATTTTTGTATCGGCGACATGTCAGACCCTTCCCTGGGAAAGTTCGATTACGTGATCGCGATGGATAGCCTGATCTATTACAGCGGCGCGGATATCGCCCAGGTGCTCGGTGCAATTGGCGCGCGAACCTCGGGGCATGTGAACTTCACCGTGGCACCCCGCACACCGCTGCTGATGGCCATGTGGCGGCTGGGGCAGCTTTTTCCGCGCACCGATCGCTCTCCCACCATGGTCCCGCATGCACCTGCCCGGCTGAACCGCGCCTTGCTACAGTCTGAAATACGCGGGGATCTGAAAGCATTGCGCCGCGTCAGCTTGGGCTTTTACATCTCGCAAGCGATGGAGTTCACACCATGATCCGTCGCCCCCCTGCCGCCCTTCTGCAACTTTCTGCGCGTTACATGCCCTTCGCGGATGCCGCCAGTGAAGGGTTGCCGATGCGTCAGTTGCTGCGCCTGTCGCTGTTTCAGGTGTCCGTCGGCATGGCCACGGTAATGCTGCTGGGAACGCTTAACCGCGTGATGATTGTCGAACTGTCCGTACCGGCAACGATCGTGGCCTTCATGATTGCGCTGCCCGTTCTGATTGCCCCCTTCCGTGCGCTTTTGGGATTCCGCTCAGACACGCACCGCAGCGCCATCGGCTGGAAACGCATCCCATACCTCTGGTTCGGGTCGCTTTGGCAAATGGGCGGTCTGGCCGTCATGCCGTTTGCACTGCTTGTGCTATCGGGGGAACAAACCGTTGGCCCGTCCTGGGCTGGCGAAGTCCTGGCGGCCCTTGCGTTTCTGATGACCGGGCTTGGCCTTCACATGACCCAAACCGCCGGGCTGGCATTGGCAACGGACCGCGCCGACCCCGAAACCCGCCCACGCGTGGTTGCGCTGCTTTACGTGATGTTCCTGCTGGGCATGGGGGTGTCGGCAGTCATCATCGGGTGGCTGCTCACTGACTTTTCAAGCCTGACGCTGGTGCGCGTGGTTCAGGGGGCCGCTTCTGTCGGCATCATCCTCAACCTCATCGCGCTCTGGAAACAGGAAAAAGTTCGCCCGATGTCCCAGGAAGAACGTGCCGCTCCCCGGCCTCGTTTTGGTGATGCCTGGGCCGATCTGACAAGGGGCGGCGAGGCCGGGCGGCTGCTGGCGGTGGTTTTCTTTGGCACGATGGCGCTTAATATGCAGGACGTGCTGCTGGAGCCCTATGGCGGTGAAATTCTGGGCCTTTCGGTGTCGGCCACGACCTTTCTGACAGCCCTCTGGGCGCTTGGCGCACTGGCCGGTTTCGCACTGGCAGGACGGCTTTTGGCGCGCGGCAGCGATACTTACCGCATAGCTGGGGCCGGACTGGTCGTGGGCATCTACGCCTTCTCGGCCGTGATCTTTGCCGCGCCCATGAATTCGGCCACCATATTTTTTATCGGCGCGGGCCTGATCGGATTTGGGAGCGGCCTATTCGCCGTCGCAACGCTGATCGCCGCGATGAACATGAAAGCCAGCGGCGCTTCGGGTCACGGCCTGGCGCTCGGCGCCTGGGGGGCTGCACAGGCCACGGCGGCGGGGCTGGCCATCGCCCTTGGCGGTGGATTGCGCGACTGGGTCAATGCCCTGGCCACCTCGGGGGCCTGGGGCGAGGCGCTGAACACCCCGGCGACCGGATACTCATTCGTCTACCACATCGAGATCGGGTTGATCTTTGTCACATTGGCCCTTCTCGGACCGCTGGTGCGCAACATGCGCCGCCCATCCAAGACGCAACACCGCAAATCGGCACCCGTGGGCCTGGCCGATTTTCCAACATGAGACGTAAACCGCGGAGAGGAAACTGAGATGACCGAACCATTTTTTGGAAACTTCGACCTGGCCAGCCTGACATTATGGCTGTTCTGGATCTTCTTTGCGCTGCTGATCTTCTACATCCAGCGCGAAAACATGCGCGAGGGCTACCCGCTTGAGGATGACGATGGCAAGCCTTCGGCAAACCAGGGCATGTTCCCGGTGCCGGACGACAAGGTCTTCAAGCTGCCCCACGGGCGCGGCGACAAGGCTGTTCCATCCGGCCAGACACCCGAACGCGCGGACCTGCCTTTGGAAAAAACCGCGGCGGGCAATGGATTTCCCTTTGCCCCGACCGGTGACCCGATGGCAGATGGCGTTGGCCCCGCGTCCTGGGCACCCCGCCGTGACATCCCCGAACTCAACGGTGCGGGCCACCCCAAGATTGTCCCGATGGCCTCGCATGAACAGTTCAGCGTCGCCGCAGGCCGCGATCCGCGCGGGTTACCAGTCAAGGCCGGTGACGGTGCCATCGTCGGCAAGATCACTGACATGTGGATCGACGAACCTGAACAAATGGTGCGCTATCTCGAATTCGAACTGGACGGTGAATTCGGCAAGGGCAAACGCCTTGTCCCGTTGACCATGGCGTGCATCAAATCCGACTGCGTCAAGGTCCGTTCGATCTTTGGCAAGCATTTCGCGGGCGTGCCACAAATCGCGTCGCCGCATCAGGTGACCCTTCTCGAGGAAGACAAGATCTGCGGCTACTTCGCCGGCGGCACGCTTTACGCCAGTGAAGAACGGCAAGAGCCGGTGCTGGGATAATCTGGGAGACGCATCATGAGCCACGATGACTTCGCAATAGAACCGGTCAAGGGCCTGCCCGAACCGCCGCCTGAGGGGGAAGAAATTCTCTGGCAGGGCCGGCCAAACTGGTGGGCGCTGACGCGCGAGGCGCTGAACCTCTATTGGGTCGCGGGATATTTCGTCTTTCTGGCTGTCTGGCGGTTCATCACGCTTGTCGATCAGGCGGGCGTCATCACGGCGTTTGCCGCATCTTCGCCATTTCTGATCATGGGCCTCGTCGTCTGCGCCCTGCTCCTGATCGTTGGATATGTCCAGGCGAGGGCCACGGTCTACACGGTCACAAATCGCCGTGTCGCCATGCGTATCGGTGCGGCGCTGACCGTCACGCTGAACCTGCCCTTTACACAGGTTGGAAACGCCAACCTGAAGCTGAACCGCGATGGGACCGGCACGATTGCCATGGATCTAATGGGCAAGACCCGCCTGTCATACCTGGTGTGCTGGCCACATACGCGCCCCTGGGTCATGCGCCGCACGCAACCGGCGCTGCGCTGCATCCCCGACGCCGAAAGAGTGGCCCGCCTGCTGTCCGAAGCAGCCGAGGCCCGGATCAGCATGCCCCAAGTATCGCGATATGTTCCCCCAACGGCCGTTGCCGCAGAATAAGAGGACCAAATGGTACAGATCGAAACCCACCAGCCAGCAAAGCTGCACGACAAGGAACTGATACCGCGCATGATGGTGCGGATGATGCTGGTGCTGGTTCTGGTCTGCCTCGCCATTGTGACACTGGCGCGGATGACCAACACGCCGCTGATCGCAACCCCGCCCGAAGGCAAGACCGTGGCAAGCCGGGTTGTCCATCTGGCGGTCAGCACCAGCGGCGCGGCCACCGTCCGTGATGCGGATGGTACCTTGGTCGCCGACCTGTCACCCGAACAGGGTGGGTTTATCTCCGGCGTCGGACGCGTCGTCGAACGTGAGCGTTTGAAAAACCGCGTCCCGCTTGACGGTCCCGTGCAACTCATCTGGCAGGACACGGGACGCATTTCAATTCAAGACCCCAGCACAGGCTGGAGCTCCGATTTAATGGGATTCGGCGCAGGTAACGCCAAGGCCTTCGCACGGCTTTTGGCACCACAACAGAGAGGAGGCCAATAATGGGATGGCTTACCAAAGATATCGAACATGCGCCGTGTACAGTGGAAATCAGTCACAAGTTTGAAAGTCTGCACGCGCATGTCCGCTTCAACAACGGCGCGGTCATCTACCCCGGTGACGAGGTAAAGGTCCACGGACCCGAGATCATGGCCCCTTTCGGCCAGATCGTAAGTGAAGAACGCAAGGCGACCATCTTTCGGGCCTCAGCGCTCGAGCGGCTCTGGACACGACTGACCGGTGATTTCGAAGTGATGGAACTATGCGAATTCTCGTTTTCCGAGGAGGTGACGCTATGAATTCCCCACTGAAACATACCGCTGATGCCACAACTGTCGAAGAAGGTCTGGAGATCGCCGAGGCGCTGGACAAGCAATATACCGACGAGATGGCCACCGAGACAGCGATGTCAAACACGCTGCTGACCCCCCGGTTCTATACCACCGATTTCGACGAACTGGACAGTATTGATGTCTCGCCGGTGCGCGAGGACTGGGACAAGCTCATCGCGCAAATGATGTCAGACCCCAACAAGGGTCACTTCAAGAAGAACGAAGATTGGGATCATGTCGACTGGGACAATATGGAGCCGGAGCTCAAGAAGGAATTCATCGATTTCCTGATCTCTTCCTGCACAGCCGAATTCTCGGGCTGCGTTCTCTACAAGGAAATGAAGCGCCGGGGAAACAACAAGGACATCACCCAACTTTTCCAGCTTATGGCAAGGGACGAAGCGCGCCATGCGGGCTTCATCAATGATGCGCTTCGCGAAGCTGGCCTGCGGGTCAATCTCGGCTTTTTGACCCAGAAAAAGAAATACACCTATTTCCGGCCCAAATTCATCTACTACGCCACCTATCTCAGCGAAAAGATCGGTTATGCGCGTTACATCACCATCTTCCGGCATCTTCAGGCCAATCCAGAACACCGCTTCCACCCGATCTTCAAATGGTTCGAAGAGTGGTGCAATGACGAGTTCAGCCACGGCGAGGCCTTTGCTTTGCTGATGAAGACAGACCCCAAGCTGACATCCGGCCGCAACGTGCTCTGGATCAAATTCTTCCTCACGGCGGTTTATGCGACCATGTATGTGCGTGACCATCAGCGCCCGGCCTTTCACCAAGCGCTTGGCGTCGATCCCGATTGGTACGGGCATGCGGTGTTCACCAAGACGTCGGAACTTTCCAAGCAGATCTTCCCGATCACGCTGGATATCGACAGCCCGCGCTGGAGCGCCGGGTTGAAACGGCTGCAAAAGGCCAATGCCGATCTGGCCGAGGCCAAGTCTGCCACCGGACCGCTGGCTTTCCTGCGCCGGATCACCGCCAGCGCCCGGGCGGCCACGGCCTTTGCCGGGCTCTACTTCATTCCGGCCAAAAAGCATCAGGTGCCCGTATCAACACGGCTGGAGCCGGCGTACTGATGTCGACACCCTGGATCGCGGCTCTTTTTGCGCTCTTTGCCTGGTGGTTTTCCACCGGGGCGATCCTTTGGCTCGTGCGCCATGCCGACCGTCGCGGTCGGCAGGCGCGCCTGATCTGTACCGTTGCAGGATTGCCTGTCTTGGGCTTTGGAATCTGGGGCTTTGGCGCAACCCTGCATGACCCGGGCCTTCAGGCCGCCTATGGCGCCTTCCTTGCGGCGCTGGCAATCTGGGGCTGGATAGAACTGGCCTTTCTGACCGGCACGATTACCGGCCCTAATCTCTACGAATGCCCGGAATACACCCCAGAATGGGAACGTTTCGTCCGCGCCTGGGGCACCATCGCCTATCACGAAATGCTATTGGTGCTGGTCCTTGTTCTGCTCTGGCTTTTCAGCCAGGGGGCAGTAAACGGCTTTGGCCTGTGGACCTTCACGATCCTCTATTTTGCGCGCATTTCCGCAAAACTGAACCTCTTCTACGGGGTGCCGCGGATCAATACCGAATTTATCCCGGAGGTGCTGCGCCATCTGCCCAGCCATTTCCGGATTTCCCGCCTGAACTGGATTTTCCCGTTCTCGGTCACGGCCCTCAGCTTTGCCGTCGCCTGTTGGCTGGAGCGTCTCCATGCGGCAGATACGGCTGGAGAGGTTGCCGGATTTGCCTTGCTGACTGCGATCACGGCACTGGCACTGCTGGAACATTGGCTGATGGTCCTGCCGCTGCCCGATGCAAAACTCTGGCGCTGGATGCTCCCCGCGCCCAAACCGAAACCACAATCTACGACCCAAACGGAGGGACATCATGAATTTTGATGCGATGTTCAATGCGCAGCTCGATGCGCTGAAAGATGAAGGCAACTACCGGATATTCGCCGAGCTTGAGCGACGATGCGGCGCCTTTCCAAAGGCAAAGAGCCATGACGAAAATGCCCCTGACGAGGTGACGGTCTGGTGCTCCAACGACTATTTGGGCATGGGCCAGCATCCGATCGTTCGACAGACGATGAAGGATGTGATCGACAGCTGCGGCGCAGGCGCAGGCGGCACCCGGAATATATCGGGAACAAATCACCACCATGTTGCCCTTGAAAATGAGTTGGCCGATCTTCACGGCAAAGAGGACGCACTGCTCTTTACATCCGGCTACGTGTCAAACTGGGCGGCCCTTTCGACCTTGGGCAGCAGGTTGCCGGATGCAGTCATCCTGTCAGACTCGCTCAATCACGCATCAATGATCGAAGGTATCCGCCATTCCCGCGCCAACAAGGTGATCTGGCGGCATAACGACCCCGAAGACCTGGATCGAAAACTCGCCGCCCTGCCCGCCAATGCACCCAAGATCGTCGCCTTCGAATCCGTGTATTCGATGGATGGTGACATCTGCCCGATGGCTGAAATCGTCGAGGTGGCGGAAAAGCACGGGGCGATGACATATCTGGATGAAGTCCACGCCGTCGGCCTCTACGGCCCGCGTGGCGGCGGTGTCAGCGAACGCGAAGGTCTGGCAGATCGGATCACCCTGATCGAAGGCACACTTGGCAAGGCCTATGGCTGTATGGGGGGATATGTCGCCGGATCGACCGCGCTTTGCGATTTCATCCGCTCGTTCGCTTCCGGGTTCATCTTTACCACGGCCCTGCCCCCGGCGGTGGCCGCGGCAGCAAAAGCGTCGATTGCGCATCTCAAGACCTCTGGCACTGAACGGCAGCGCCAAAGGCAGCAGGTTGCCCGCCTCAGATCTCAACTCGACAAATGCGGCATCCCGCATATGGACAATCCCAGCCACATCATCCCTGTTCTTATCAAGGACCCGGTCAAATGCCGGATGCTGTCCGACATCCTGATGCGCGACTATGGAATCTACGTTCAGCCGATCAATTATCCCACCGTTCCCAAGGGAACCGAGCGGCTGCGCTTTACGCCAGGACCCCTGCATTCCGACGCGGATATCGACCGCCTGGTCGAGGCCCTGAACGTGTTGTGGAAACAATGCGCAATCGCCCATGCGGTCGCTTGATGGGCGAAACTTTCGAGGCAGCGTTGGCGATCTGGACGATGGGCTAAGCCACGTCGAAAAACCAACAGAGGTAAGAAATGAATTCCAGAATTGTTACGATGTTTTCCGCCTTCGCGCTCGCGACGTCGGCCTATGCCGACGGGCACGCAACCGGGGACGCAGAGGCGGGCGAGAAAGAGTTCAAGAAATGCAAAGCCTGCCACATGATCCAGGACGCTGACGGTGCCGATATTGTCAAAGGGGGCAAGACGGGGCCAAACCTCTATGGCGTTTACACCCGTGCTGCCGGATCGGTGGAAGGGTTCAAATATTCAAAATCCGTAACCGCCGCAGGCGACGCCGGACTGGAATGGAATGAAGAGGACTTTGTAAACTATGTCGCGGACCCAACCGGATTTCTGCAAAGTTACCTCGATGACAGCAAGGCCAAGGGCAAAATGACATTCAAACTGAAAAATGGCGACAAAGCCAAAGATGTCTGGGCTTATCTGGTCTCAGTAGGTCCTGACGCCGAATAGGCGCGTATTACACCAACCGATAAAACAACAGGCCGCAGCGAACCCAATCGCGCGGCCTGTCTTGCATTTAACGTCTGTCTCAGCGCGCAAGCGTCAGCGGAACGACATTGGCAGCCTGTCCCAGTGCAGCACGCGCAGCAGCGGCAATATCGCTCGCCGTCATGCCGGCGTCGGCATACATCTCGGCCGGGTTGGCCTGATTAATGAAACGATCCGGCAGGCAGATGTTACGAATTGCAAGGCCACTGTCGAACGCCCCGTTGCGCGCCAAAGCATGCATGACAATCGAACCAAACCCGCCCTCGGCACCTTGCTCGACCGTGATCAAGGCCCGGTGTTCACGCGCCAGTTTCAGCACAAGATCGGTATCAAGTGGCTTTGCGAACCGTGCATCGGCCAGGGTCACGCCCAGCCCGTCGCCGGCCAGCGCCTCTGCGGCCGCACGACATTCCGGCAGATGCGCCCCGAAGGACAGGATCGCCACGTCGTCACCTTGCTGTAGAATGCGCCCCTTGCCGATATCCAGTATCTCGCCACGTTCGGGCAGCTCTACACCCGTGCCCGCACCGCGCGGATAACGGAAGGCGATTGGCCCTTCGTCATACGCACGCGCCGTTGCCACCATATGCACCAGTTCTGCCTCGTCCGAGGCAGCCATGACCGTGAAACCTGGCAGATTGCCAAGGTAGCCGATGTCGAACGCCCCGGCATGCGTGGCCCCATCGGCCCCCACCAGCCCGGCCCGGTCGATCGCAAAACGCACTGGCAATCCTTGCAGGGCCACGTCATGTACGACCTGATCATACCCGCGCTGCAGGAAGGTCGAATAGATCGAGCAGAAGGGCTTCAGGCCACTTGCCGCCATCCCCGCGCAAAACGTCACCGCGTGTTGCTCGGCGATTCCCACGTCAAAAACCCGCGCCGGAAACCGCTCGGCCATGATGTTCAGGCCGGTCCCCGACGGCATCGCCGCCGTTACGGCCACGATATCCGGGTCGCGCGCGGCTTCTTCCGTCAGTGCGGTGCCAAAGACCGAGGTATAGGACGGCGCCCCGCTGCCCTTCTTGGCCATTGCTCCGGTTTCCACGTTGAATTTCGAGACACCGTGATATTTGTCGGCACTGGTCTCGGCCGGGGCATAGCCCTTGCCCTTGACCGTACAACAATGGATCAGAACCGGCCCGGTGGCCCGCACCCGTGCGGCGCGCAGCACCGGCAGAAGCTGGCGCATGTCATGCCCGTCAATTGGCCCGATATAGTCAAAACTAAGCTCTTCGAACAATGTCCCGGAACCCGTCAAACCGCTTGCCAATTGCCGCGCGCGACGGGCGCCCTCGCGGACGGGTGCCGGCAAGGCAGCTTCGAACCCCTCGGCCAACGATTTCATCTTGGCCAGCGGTTCATTGGCATAAAGGCCGGAAAGATAAGTCGACATCGCACCCACTGGAGGGGCAATGCTCATCTCGTTGTCATTAAGGATCACAAAAAGCCGCCGCCCCTCGGCCCCGGCATTGTTCAACGCCTCATAGGCCATCCCCGCGCTGATCGCCCCATCGCCGATCACGGCGATTGCATCCCCCGTGGGTTGCCCCATGTCGCGCCCGACCGCAAAACCCAGCGCTGAACTGATCGAGGTTGAGCTATGCGCGGCACCAAACGGGTCAAACTTGGACTCGCTACGCTTGGTAAAGCCGCTCAACCCGTCCTTCTGGCGCAGGGTACGGATGCGGTCGCGCCGCCCGGTCAGGATTTTATGGGGGTAGCATTGGTGGCCCACATCCCAGATCAGTTTGTCCATCGGCGTGTTGAACACCGCGTGAATTGCCACGCTCAGCTCCACCACACCAAGGCCTGATCCCAGATGTCCACCGGTTTCCGAAACGGCGTCAATCACCTCGGCTCTCAGCTCATCAGCCAGGGCGGCCAATTGGTTATCGGGCAAATGCCGCAGATCAGCCGGGCCCGCAACGCGGTCAAGCAAGGGGGTTTTTGGTCGTTGATGGGTCATCGCACGCCCTCCTTTCGGGGTGGGTGGCGTCGCCCATGCGGCGGTTGTCGCCTTGGGGCGGCGCGATGGAAATGACGACGGCCCGGTCGGGGGCCGATATCCTTAGCTCAATTGCCGTATTCTGGTGCTTCAGACGTGGCCAGCTCCGGCCAGTCGCCGATCACATTGGTACCCTGAAGCGGTTGCTGATACCCTTTGTGACATGTCTTGCAGGCCGCTTTCGGGGCGTCCTGATGCACTGGCCCCAGACGCTCTTCGGGCAACAGGCCTTCCAGCGGCACAAGGTACTCGTTGTTGATTTCCTGCACCATCTGGATGCCAAGGCTTTCTGTACCCCATTGCGGGGTGACCTGAGAGCCATCGTAAAATGCACGGGTGTTGTGGCAGAAAGTACAATTCACACCCAGAGAGTTTGCCACGTAGTTCATCAACGCATAGGTGCGCTCGGCGTGTTGAATACCCGGATAGTCATCTTTGCCCGGAATGCCAGCAACCCGCGACTCGAAATCATGCACGCCGATCGTTCCGTAATCCAACAGGAATGTCTCCAGCGCATCCGACGGCAACGAGGTAAAACTGCTCAGCGGTGTCGTCCGGTTCTGAACCGCAGACCAACCTTCGGTGGCCTTGCTGACAGGCGTCGCCTTGAACCAGACTTCACTTGGCACCGGTTCGCCGCGATGGCAGGTGAAACAGGTCACGCCGACCTCCTTGTTGGCGTTGACATGGCCATCCCAGTTTTCATTGATGTTCCGGGTCATGGTGATCATCACATGGCCCACCGCCGTCTGGTAGGATTCCGCATCGTCAAAAAGGTCGGGAATACCGGTCCAGGCCCGCATCGCAGCCAGAAGACGATCATAGTTTTCTATGGTCAGGTTCTCCAAACCCGGCGGCACATTCTCTCGTGCGGCCCCGGCAGTCTGCTCGCTGCCAGTTGGCACAACCGGGTCCGAAGTCGAACTCAGAAAAAGCTCGATCGTGGGGTCAGGCTTGGCCAGGTCTGACTTGAATTCGACCACCTCCATGCCTGTGCCACGCGGTCCGGTCTGCAGGCTCGCCGTTGCAAAAGGCTGCCCAAGGACGATCAGCGCGATAACGGCGATCACCGCCACCCCCACCGCCCCAAAGATAATCGCGGGACGTTCGACATCCGTCGGGTTTTCGCGATTCCACTTGCTGAACCAGTCAGGTAACATGATCTACTCCTCCCGCCCGATAAAGGCTTCGTAAGAGCCATAGTTTTCGTAGCCGTACGAGCCGTCATACATCGGCGCAAAATTGTGCTCCTGCGCCCAGATGAACCAGTTATCGACCACCGTACCGGTCAGCAGGATGCCAATCCCGCCAGTGATCGGCGTCAGCACCGCAAACCACCAGGCCCAGCGGTGAATGCCCTCCATCGTCGCGTTGAACCCCATGGTCCAGCGCCAGAAAAGCGCTGCGCGTTCGGTGGCCGTGCCGCGATCCACGATCTGCTCCAGCTCACGATCACCGCCAAAGCGGGTCACCGCCAGAATGGTCGCGCCATGCATCGCAAACAGCAGGACCGAGCCATAGAGGAAGACGATCGAAAGACAGTGGAACGGGTTATAGTAAAGGTTGCCATAGCGGATCGAGAACGCCGTGGTCCAATCCAGGTGGGGGAAGATCCCATACGGCACCGCCTCGGACCACGACCCCATCAAGATCGGGCGGAAGAGGCCCAGCACCAGGAAAAGCCAGATGGCCGACGCAAAGGCCCAGGCCACGTGCTTGCCCATCTTGTGTTGTTCAGCAAGCAGATAGGTGCGCAGCCACCAGGTGCAGACGCTGACCAAAAGCAGGAAGGACGCGATGATGTACCAGCCACCATCCTGTAACGGCGGCATTCTCAGCCCGTATTCAGGGCTGGGCGGCTCAAGCGCCAGCCAGAAACCCTGCCGCAGAAACTCGGGGATCGACCAGTTGACCTGCGCCAGCATGTTGATCCCGATGATATTCATGCACAGAATGAACGTGGCCGCGCTGACCATCCCGGTCCATCCCAGATAGATCGGACCTATTTGCGCGTTACCAATCCAGCCCACCAGCTTGCTGTAGAACGGTTGCAGCATCCGTTCGGCGGCCATGTTGTTTTCGTTGTCCATGCCCATTTCCGGCGGGCCCTGGACCTGTACCTGCGTGAATATGTTCTGATACTCAGCCATGATCACATCCCTCCCTGTCCGGGCCAGATCGGCAGCTCAAGCCACCAGTTCCACCATTCGGGCCAGCCTTTTGTCCAAACCGGGCCGCTGATGATGATGCATACGGCCGAGAAAAAGACCGCGTTGATCGCAAGCAGAAAGCCGAGCCGGTGAATGCCCAGCGTACCGATCGAATAGCCGATGAAATCGCGAAAGAACGTATCTTCGTGATCCGGCGTTTTCATCTCTTCGCCTTTTTCCGGATTGGCCGCACTCAGGATCAGCCCGCCATGCAGTGCCAGCGCAAAGCAGGTGGCAAAGAACAGCGACACCGCAAGCATATGCGCCGGGTTGTAATGGAAATGCAGATAGGCATAGCCGGTGTTGCTGACCCAATCGAGATGGCTGAAAATCCCGTAAGGGAACCCATGCCCCCACGCCCCCATCAGGAGGGGCCGGAAGATTACCAGCGTCATGTAGGCCAGAATGGCAAAGCTGAAGGCAAACGGCACATGATACCCGATGCCGAGCTTGCGACAGATCTCAACCTCGCGCAGCGCCCAGCTGATGAAGGCGCCGGTGGCGCAAATCGTGATGATCTGCCACAGCCCCCCTTCCATCAGGGGCGCAACCCCAAGGCCGTAACTCAGATCCGGCGGCGCGATATTGATCAGCCAGGGGTTCCATGTCCCCTGATGCGCAGCACCCCAGAAAATCAGAATTGTCCCGAGCAGCGCAAAAAACGCCGTCGTGACGCCAAAAAAGCCGACATAAAAAGGACCCACCCAAAAGTCGAACAGATCGCCGCCGATAAGCGTTCCACCGCGGACGCGATACTTTCTTTCAAAGCTGAGCAAAGCCATCTTTTCTCTCCGCATCTGGCGGCTTTTTCGGTTCAAACCTCAAGCCGTCGTTATTTTTTTGTTCCGTTTGTTGCGGGCGACGAGCATGCCGCCCGCAACGGTCTTCGTAAGGACTTGCGCCCTTGGCTCATTCGTCTGCGGCAGCCCGTGACGCGGCAGCGTTTTCAAACCAGTTGACGCCGTTCGACAGAACCACCAGGTGGATCATCACAGCCAACAGGAAGAGAAAAACGCCCTGCGCAACAAACACGCGGCGTGGATCAAAAATGAGCCAGATCTTGTAGAACTTGGACATTTATCAATCCTTCCTCAGAACCAAGGCGCCCAGATGTAGGTCGCAAGATGTGCAACCACTGCAATCACCACAAATAGCCAAAGGCCACTCATGTAGACGGAATGCAGCTCCTGGGCTTGCTCGTCGGTGAGACCTGTAAAAGACAGGTCGGTGTTATCAGCCATAAACTTTCCTCCGGAACGTTACGCTGACGCCGCGTACCCCGCGGCCGGGTCCGTCGGGGCCGGTCTGGCCCCTCAGGGGTCTGTCCGCCCTCGCGGGCAGGCAGTCGGGTCTCGGATCATGGGCCACCATGGCTCAGACCGAGAATATGATGGGCGTCAGCCTGTCGGCTTCAGACCATGCACGTGCCATCGGTCCTCGCACATTCAGCGAACCGCGGCGCACAACGTCGCGGCCCCAGCGGAAGTGGGCAGATGGCAGGGCAAAAAGGAAAATGATCGTGAAATAGACCCAGAACTCGACACTACGGCGCCCCTTGCGGGCGCGGGGCGGTGGGTTTGATGTCATATCAGTCATGAGGTTACTCCTCTTTCTGGGTTTGGTCGCTTTCAGGCGAAAGCGCCCGGACGTATTCGACTACAACGCGTTCGGCACCCTGTCGCAGGGCGGATTCCTCGGCAGCGTCGCGTAAGGTTTTTGCAGCGGAAATTCGGGTCAGGATCGGATGGCTTGAAACGATCCGGTCCAGTTCTTTCTGAGCGTCCGCATCCCACGGGAAATCCCGTCGAAGCGGTGTCGGCGTGGCCTTGGCAGCATCCATGTCGGTCGCCAGCGGCAGTATATGAAACAGCGCGTCAAAAAGGCCGTTACACACCTCCTGCACCAGATACGTGGCCCCGGCATATCCCATCATCGGCGTGCCCGTTGCACGACGGATCGCCGCCCCCGGAAAGCTGGCTGGAATGAACGCCGGTTTTGGCCCATGTCCGGCCTGCAACTCTGCCAGGTACATCTTTTCGTTGATCGACCCCATCAGGATCAGGGGCCTGTGCTGGCCGATCAGCGCCCGAACCTCCTCGTTGTTGGTCTTGCTGCCCGCGCAGCGCGCCACCGCAAAGGCGCAGGGCAATCCCATATCGTTTTCAAGGAAATTACGGATGCCGCGGGCATAGGTCTCATTGGCGACGATCCCAAAACTGGCCGTGGCAAAGAAATCCTGCGTCACGCTGCGCCAAAGGTCCCAGACCGGCTTGATTGTCGAATGTTTCTCGCGGGTGATAAACGGTTCGGGGTCCAGCCCCAGCATATCGCCCAGCTTGCGTAAAAAGAGTGTCGTGGATTCGATGCCGATCGGCGCTTGAAGATACGGCTTTTCAAGAAGCTCGCTCAGGCCACGGCCAAATTCGCGGTACATGCAGATATTCAAATCCGCATTCACAAGGTCACGCATCTCAGCCAAATGCGCACCCAACGGCAGCACCATGTTGACCTCGGCCCCGATGCCTTCGACCAGACGCCGGATTTCATGCAGGTCCGATGGCATGTTGAACGTGCCATACATCGGCCCCAGAATATTGACGCGTGGCGCGGCCCCTTCTTCGCGCTTTTTCTCGCGCGGCATCCGGCCCTTGGTCATACCGAACTCGGTGAAAAGCCAGGTCATCGCCCGGTCTGCCGCCTCCCATTGATCTTCATCGATGGTGCGCGGCAGGAAGCGTTGAATGTTGGTCCCCTGAGGTGTCACGCCACCACCGATCATCTCGGCGATGGACCCGGTAACCACCACGGCGGGCAATGCCGGGTCGAGTGTACCCCAGGCGCGTTTCATCGCCCCTTCGGTCCCTTCGCGGCCCAGCTCCTCTTCGCCCAGTCCAGTGACAACAATCGGCAATTCATGCGGCGGCAGCGCATCGGTGTAATGCAAGACACTCGTCACCGGCAGGTTTTCACACCCCACCGGGCCGTCGATCACGACCTGCAACCCCTTGACGGCACAGAAGGCATATACCGCCCCCCAATAGCCACCAGCGCGATCATGATCCTGAATCAGCATGGCGCACCTGCCCGGATACCGACATTTCCACCGACGCAATACCGACGTAATACCGACGTAATACCGACGTTGGATTTCGCGGTGTCAAAGCACATCAGATCATCTCCTGCGCTTTGGCGACACGCGCCGCTTTGTCCAGCTTCTTCTGGTTCAGGGCGCGGAATTCGGGGCGCAGGTTGGGGCTGCCTTCCCAGATGCCCGCGGTGTCGCCTTCGCCCACACCATCAAAGAATTCCCGCATGTGATCCATGCGTTCCTTGTTGGCGATGGCGGCGTTGACCACTTCGGCCAGAGAGCCCGCACCCGCAGGCCCCATCAGTGGCCGGGCCGAGATTAGGTTGGTGAAGTAAAGTGCTGGAATACCTAATTCTTTTGCCTTTTGAACAACCGGGGTGGTGCCAATGGCCAGGTTCGGTTTCACCCCTTCCATCGCCGCACAATCATCCTCCAGCGAGGCCCGGAACTTGACGTTGACACCCTTGGCGCGCAGCCAGTCAGCATCCGCTGCCGACCACGGCGTTTTCGGGCAGGCCGTGCCCACATAAGGAACCTCCGCGCCGCTTTCGATCAGCAGTCGCGCCACCAGCAGCTCGCTGCCCTCATAACCGCTTAACGTGATCGTGCCATCAATGGGTGCCTTCGCCAGCGCACCCTTGATCGCGGGCAAAAACGCATTCTGCGCCGCCGAGATGTTTTTGGACGCGATTCCAAAGGCATCCCCGATGAACTTCAACCAGTCCGCGGTGCCGTCGTGGCCCACCGGCGCGCTGCCCACGATGGGCCTGCCTGCCGTCTCGAATTCGCGGATCGCAGCCGTGTAGAACGGATGGATCGCCGCCACCGCGCCGCAATCCAGTGCTGCGTATAATTCACGCCATTCACGGCAGGGCACAACCGGCCCGGCGGCCAGTCCCATTGGGGCCAACATCGCGCCAATCATCACCGGATCAGCCGGGAACATCTCCCCCAACAATGACACCGTTGGGCGATCGGATTTGCCACCCTCAGGGGCCGCCACCGGCCCTGCTTCGATTTCCTTGCGGGCGTAGTTCAGCATTGCCCCGGCCAAAACGTCCTTTGCCTCTGCATGTGTAGGGATGCCAAAGCCAGGCACATCAATGCCGACAATGCGTACGCCGTTGATCTCATCCGGGAGCAGCCTAAGCGGCACACCGCTTGCGGTTGGCACACAAAGGTTGGTTACGACAATTGCATCGAACCGGTCGGGATCAGCCAACTCATGAACCGCATCGCGGATGTCTTCGAAGAGTTTTCCGGTTACGAGGGATTCGGAGTTGAATGGGACGTAGCCGACAGAGCGGCGCGCTCCGTAGAAATGGCTGACAAAGGTAAGGCCATAGACGCAGCAGGCCGATCCGCTAAGCACCGTAGCCACACGTTTCATGCGCAATCCGACACGCAGGCTGCCAAAGGCCGGGCACATGCTTTGCGGTTTGTCATGCGGGCCTTTTGGGTAGTCGCGCGCGTATTGATCCAGCAGTTCTGACTGGCCTGCCATATGCGCGGCCTTTTCCATCTCGGAACCCGAATGGCAGCCCAGCCCGGGATCGCCCTGCAATTTGGGCATCCCCTCGCGGGGTTTTCCCTTGATGACCTCGGCTTGTGCCGCGCTATCGTATGTGACCTCGTCGGCCATTCAACTGCTCTCACGCATCATCATAAATCACTTCCAGCGACTCTTTCGGTTTCGCATTTTTACCGCGCATGTCCTCATCGGTGGCCGGTTCCAGCGTGACGCCAGCCCCGGTTTCCGAGCCATCGAACAACTCAAGCAATCCATCCTGAGTAAGCGGTGCTGGCCGTACTGGCGGGGCCACTGCAACGTTCTCGCCAAGCTCAGAAAATAGCGTGCCCCATTTGCTCGCATCCGTGCCAACTATTTGATAATTCGCAGATTTCTTGCGCAGATCGTCATCCTGCGGAATTGATGCCAGCACTGGAATATCCACTGCTTTTGCAAAGGCTTGCGCTTCACCCGAATGGTCATCCTTGTTGATCACCAGCCCCGCGACACCAACGTTACCGCCCAACTTGCGGAAATATTCCACCGCTGAACAAACATTGTTGGCCACATAAAGTGATTGGAGGTCATTTGAGGCAACAAGGATCACCTTTTGCGCCATGTCACGCGCAATCGGCAGGCCAAATCCGCCGCAGACCACGTCGCCCAGAAAATCCAAGAGGACGTAATCAAAGTCCCAATCGTGAAAGCCCAGCTTTTCCAATAGCTCGAACCCATGGATGATCCCACGGCCGCCGCAACCACGACCCACTTCAGGTCCGCCGAGCTCCATCGCAAAGACACCACCGCGCTTGAAACATACGTCGCCAATTCTGACCTGCTCACCGGCAAGGTTCTTTTTGGTCGAGGTTTCGATGATGGTGGGACACGCCTTGCCGCCAAAAAGCAGGCTGGTTGTATCCGATTTTGGATCACACCCGATCAGTAAAACGCGCTTACCCTGCTCGGCCATCATGTGGCTCAGGTTAGCCAGGGTGAATGATTTACCGATCCCGCCCTTGCCATAGATTGCGATGATTTGCGTTTTAGAAGTTGGCTCATCGGTCACAAGATCGGCAAGGTCTTCGCCGGCTTCATCACGCAACCGCTGATCGAAATCTTTCAGGTTCGGCACATCATCTTTCACGCGGCGTCCTTCCAGTTGAGTATCATTTTAAGGCAGGCCGGATCCTCGAACGCCGTGCGATAGGCACCGGGCACGTCGCGGCAAGTGGCCTCGTGGGTAATCAGTCCGCCAAGCGAAAGCGCACCGCTGTTCACCAAATCCCGCACCGCCGTCAGATCTTTGCGAGCCCATTCGGCCGCAACGCGAAAACGCGCCTCTTTCATAAAGGCGGGTGGGAAGGCAAAGCTCAGAGAATCGGCATAAAATCCGGCCAGCACAATCTCACCACCCCGAACCAGTCGTCCAATCAAGTCGTTCAGAATTCCGGCATTGCCAGACGCATCGTAAATCGCGTTGTAGTCGCGGCGAGAATCGTCGTGCGGATCAATCACCTCATAACCCTGCGCACCGCTGCGGCGATCAGGTTCGATTTCCCATACTGTCGGCGCGGGCGCTCCGGCGGCAATGGTCAGGCGCGCAAGAAGCCGCCCCAATACGCCATGCCCTACGATCAGTTGTGGCATTGCTTTTTCCAGACCTGCAATCGCATGTCGCGCTGTAGCGGCCAGCGCCAGCAAAGCACCTTCTGCCTTCAGCGCGGGGTCGATTCGGGTCACGCGATCAGATGCAGTCACAAGACGTGAAGCCGCGCCGCCAAAAAGACCAAAGGCACCGTCAAAGCAATCGGCACCTGGTATGAAAACATGATCGCCAGGCCGAAACCCGCTAGCGACACCAGCTTCGACAACCTCACCCGCAGCCTCATAGCCGGGTACCAGCGGATAGCCCATCCCGGGGAAGGGCGGCATCTCACCGGACCAGAACAGCTTTTCGGTACCAGTGGAAATTCCAGAATAGGCGATATCCACAACCAGATCGTCTGCGCCCGGAGTTTTGAGCGGTAGAGTGTCGATTTGCAGATCCCTTGGACCTTTCAGATAGACGGCTTGCGCCTCCATTTTCGGTCTCCCATCTTTCCGCCCGCACCTAAGACTCAGCGGATGTGGCATATTGCCTAATGTAAGTTTATCGAGACAATATAATGTGTCAAGTTATCTTTACATATGTGAGGATGGCATTAGGCAGGTTTGGTGCATGTCACAACGCTGGTGACATAGGGACGTAGGGTCCGAGGTGTTAGAAAATCCACGAACCCAACTTCCTGACACATCCGGCAAATGCTTGATGCGGACCGGACCCGCCCCGTGCGCATCGCCATTGTGTAGAAGTTGAAATAGATATCGCCCGCCGACTCCGGTCGCTCACCACCCGACATCGGTTCAGACACAATCAACCGGCCACCAGCAGGCAAGGCATTGAATGCTTTGGACAGAAGGTCCTCCACCACGTCATCGGCATGATCGTAAAGCACCCTGATCAGCGAAATAGCGTCTGCCCCTGCAGGCAACGCTTCATCCCGAAAACTCCCCGCATGCAGATCTACCCGCCCCTCCAGCCGCGCCACCGAGAAAGCCTCTCGGGCTGTCGGCATCACTTCGGGAAGATCGAGCAGAATGGCCTGAATGTTCGGATTTCGGCGCAGGACTTCTGTTAGAAACGCGCCTGATCCACCTCCGACATCTAATATCCGAGTGACACCCCGCAGGTTCACAAGCTGCAACGTGTCCTGGGCGACAAGCTGCTGGGATTGCGCCATCAGTTTTGAATAGCGTACAGCCATATCGCCTGAGACGTCGCCTGACTTGCCAAAGACATAAGGCCAGAATTGCGCCAGATGGGTCTCTGTCTCTCCACGCAGCAATGTCACCGGATCAGCCATATCAGCGTAAAGCACTCGGTTATGGCTTATCATTTCGGTCAGTCCCGGCACGCCAAGAACTGCCGCTCCGCGACGTGCCAAAACGTATCGTCCATCCCGCCGGCGCCTGACCAGTTTCATGGCCACACCCGCGGACAGCAACCGCGCCATGCTCTCTTTTGGAATATCTGCACTCAACCCAAGCTGTGCAGCTGACTTAGGGCCATTTAGCAATTCGCTCAGGACATCTGACTCGACCAAGGCAAGCAACGCCTGAGATTTTACAAACCCTTGTAGAATTTCGAAGATTTCAGCGCCGTCGCGACGGGCCAGCGATTTACTTACAGGAAGCAGACTGGCCCATTTCTGAAACCCTGCGCGCGCTACAAGGCGCATAAACCACAATGAGGGTGACAGATGAAATCGCGGGGCCTGGCTGCCCGACACCTTCCCGCCTCAGACCCGGTTTCCGGCAGGCACTTTCGGCATGATAGATTGGGCCTTCATGCGCACAATCTCAGCCAGCGCAGCCTCGCCGGGGCAAGATGGAATAGAAGCAATAGCGCCGGCAAGAATATCGGAAAGCCGCTCGAATGCGCCTTTAACGCCCCATTCGGACACAGCATTTGGTCGCCCATGCAGATCGTCCTGACCCGCAGGCTTGCCCAGTGACGACGCATCCATCAGCGCATCACGCAGGTCATCTGCCACCTGAAACGCCTCTCCAATCAAGGCACCAAGATCATACCAGGGTTCGGGATCATGCCCTGCCGAAATTGCGCCCATTTCCGTCGCCGCTACGAACAGCGCAGCAGTCTTGGATCGGTGGTAAGCCCCCAGGTCAATCTTTGGCTCGCTTTCCCATCCCTGACCGGCGCAGATGCCATTGGGCATGCCCGTGCGCCGGGTCAGTGAAAGTATCATTTTTGTCGCCCGCGTGCAGTCGACTTCTGCTGTGCGTGCCAATGTCTCGAAGGCCAATACAATGAGGCTGTCACCGGTCAAAACTGCAAGCGGCTCTGAATACGCGCGGTGCACTGACGGTTTGCCGCGTCGCACATCCGCATCGTCAAAGCAGGGTAGATCGTCATGCACCAAACTGGCGCAATGCATCAGCTCAAGCGCCGATGCAGCGGCATCCGACAGCACCGGCTTGTCATCGCCACATGCCTTGGCGACCGAGAGCAGGATAGTGGGGCGAATTCGCGCCCCACCGGGCGTCGTCGCATACACCAAGGCCCCGGAAAGTCGTTCTGGCGCCTGTTCCCCCTGGGATAGCGCAAGCGCCCGATCAACGGCGTTCTCAATCCGTTCAGATAGCGGCATTCAAGCCTCCCGATAATCATGTGTAATGTATAATTGACATTATTTTCGTAAATTATACTGGACACAAAGAGGTAACGAGTCAACAATTAGACATGAATGCTGTTCGGCAGCCATCCAATCTCAGCAACCGCGCGATTGTTATCGGCGCCGGCATTGCAGGGCTTGCGACGGCTGCACGGCTTGTCCACGCAGGCATGCATGTCACGGTCCACGAGGCCCATGCGACACCCGGTGGTAAAATGCGCTGTCTGCCAAGTTCGGCTGGCCCCGTTGATGCAGGCCCGACTGTGCTGACGATGCGACCGGTTGTAGAGCAGCTTTATTCCGACTTAGGCGAAACCCTGAACGACCATCTCACGTTGATACGCCAGCGAGTGATTGCACGGCACTTCTGGGCCGATGGAAGCCAATTGGATCTGTTTGACGATGAAGACGAAAATATAGCGGCGATAGAGCGTTTTTCCGATGCATCTGCGGCGCGGCAGTTCCGTGATTTTTGCACCCGCGCACGGCAGCTTTTTCAAGCCTTCGATGCTCCGATGATGCAGGCCCCCACACCATCGCTTGCCAAGCTTGCACGCTACGTCGGGGCCCGCCCCGGTTTACTGACCAAACTCGCACCGTTTTCAACGCTCCACTCGCTGTTATGTCAGCACTTTGATGACCCACGCCTGATCCAGTTATTCGGCCGCTACGCCACATATGTTGGCGGCTCGCCCTATCAGGCCCCTGCTCTTCTGGCACTGATTTGGCAGGCCGAAGCCGCAGGTGTCTGGGCGGTACAGGGCGGCATGCACCAACTGGCACAATCGCTCGTAACAATGGCGAAGGCGCGCGGTGTCGAGTATCGGTTTGGAATGCCGGTAGAGAGGATCGAAATCCGTAATGGGATGACCGCCGGCGTGACCTTGGCAGACGGTAGTATTTCCGCATCTTCAACCGTTATTTTCAATGGCGATCCACGAGCTCTTTCTCAAGGTTTACTGGGCAACGAATGCGCTTCCCTGGCCCCACAAACAACCAGCAGCGCCCGTAGTCTCTCGGCCGAGGTCTGGGCCTTTGCGGCACGCGTTGCGGGACCGGAGCTTGCGCATCACAACGTCTTTTTCCGAAAGGATCCGAAGCCCGAATTCGACATGCTAGCGCGCGGAGAAATGATCCCTGATCCGACTATCTATCTCTGTGCGATGGATCGCGGCATGCCATCACCCTCGCCGGATACGGAACGGTTCGAAACCATTGCGAATGCCCCGTCCATGACCACCCGCCCGACCCAAAAGGATTTTTCCAGATGCCAGAAACGTACCTTTCAGACGCTGGCGAAATTCGGCCTGCGCTTCGATCCGATGCCGGGACAGGGCAGCCTGACTACCCCCAGCGGGTTCGACAAACTGTTCCCGGCCTCAGCCGGTGCACTTTACGGGCAGAGCCCTCACGGGCTTACGGCGTCCATTCGGCGGCCACAGGCCCGCACTGCGATCAAGGGACTTTATCTGACAGGCGGTTGCACCCATCCGGGTGCGGGCGTTCCGATGGCACTCCTCTCCGCGAGGCACGCGGTAGAGGCGATATTGAACGACCGAACTTTGACATCGATGTCCCGCCAAACGGTTACGCCTGGTGGTATGTCGACGGCATCTGCGACAACGGGCGTCAATCAATCAGCGTCATCGGGTTCATAGGGTCTGTTTTTTCTCCCTGGTATGCCTGGTCCGGGCGACGCGAACCCCAGAACCACGTTTGCATCAATGTCGCCACCTATGGTCCCGGAGGGCGTTTCACGATGACCGACCGAGGCAGGTCTGCTTTGCGGCAGGATGCCGATGAACTTGTTGTCGGTCCATCGTCAATGCGGTGGCAGGATGACAGCTTGGTCATCACCGTGAACGAGCTATCGGCCCCACCCCGCGTCTCGCGCGTTAGGGGTACAATTACTGTTTCTCCTTCGGCCATCACGTCTGTCGAGGCGACACTGACCCAAGATGGTAGCCATATCTGGCGGCCCTTTGCCCCCACTTGCGACATCCACGTCGATCTCGAAGCACCGGGTTGGCAATGGGACGGGCATGGCTATTTCGATGCCAATTTCGGCACAAGGGCTCTAGAGCAGGACTTCACTTACTGGACCTGGGGGCGTTTTCCGACACAGGCTGGCAGCACATGTTTTTATGACGCCACGTTGCGGGATGGCAGCACTCTGGCACTGGGGGTTCACTTTGATGCCAATGGCAAAGCCTCGTTGCTGACACCTCCGCCACGGACGCGCTTGCCCCGCAGCCTTTGGGCGGTTGCCCGTGAAACACGCGCGGATTCCGGATACGCGCCGAAACAGGTACAAAACATGCTGGATGTACCGTTTTACAGCCGTGCATCTGTCAAAACATGCATTGACGGCTTCGAGAGCATCGGCGTTCACGAAGCCCTTGACCTTAAACGCTTCCGAACACCCTTTTTAAAACCTATGCTGGCCTGTCGGGTGCCGCGCCGGGCAAACTGGACATTTGACTGAGATCAGGCATGACCTTTATTGAGCCGCACGACAGACAGGTTAAGCGCCCCGGCGATGGATACCCAAACAAGGTAAGGCACGAATAACAGCCCCGCAAGCCAGTCCACCTGCCACAAAGCCACCATTGCGGCCGCCACGGCAATCCACAAAAAGCTGAGGACCAAAAGCCCGGACTTGAGCTTTCGCAATCCGAAAAAAACCGGTGTCCACAAAGCATTGAGCGCAATCTGCAACGACCATAAAGCCATTGCTAGTCCATTATCCGGCGCGATGGCCGCGCGTGCACCAGCAAATGACATACAGACATAGAGTGTAGTCCAGGCCAGTGGGAACATGTAATTGGGCGGTGTCCAAGATGGTTTTTTCAATTCCTCATACCACGATCCCGGCGGGAATATTGCCCCGGTCGTCCCGGCGGCAAAACACGCTGCAAGAAAAATGAAGAAGAAAACCCAAATCATGTCGACCATCCGATCCCGTACTACTGTTGCAGCGCTGCGTTGCGCCGTGCGACATCGCGCGCCTTAAGGCCTGCGAGTGTCCCGTAGAGCGCGTCACTCCAACCGTGTTCTGCCGCACCGTGATCCGCCGCTGCGTCCACCAGAAATGCCGTTTCTGGTAACGGACGAGCATGAACGACGGGCGAACGGGGCATCGCCATTGTCCCAAGCGTTCGGGTGATCGACAAGGCCAACCATCCAAGTTTCTGATGCGTGCTGGTTCTGGCCCGGTGATCCATCGAGTTGCAGTTCAACCGCTGAATTTCTCCTCCTATCCCGGCGTAGATGTAACGGGCTGCGAAGATGCCGGGCCTGCAGGAGGCGGGCAATACCCCGATACCAGCCTCGGATCTAACATACAGCGCATCGGCCTCGCGCAAAAGGCGATCAACGAATCCGTGCACATCGTCGGACATTCGTGGTCGAGCAAGAAATGCATCTGGTGTCAGACCGGCTTGCTGCATCCACTCCGTAGGGATGTAAAGCCGGCCTTCGCGCGCGTCTTCGCCGACATCCCGTGCGATGTTGGTCAATTGCATGGCGACACCCAAGTCACACGCACGGGCCAGCGCGTCGCGGTCACGCACCCGCATCAACACGCACATCATCGCACCAACGGCCGCCGCCACCCGCGCGGAATAGGATCGTAATTCTGACATGGTGGCGTAGCGTTTTTCCATCGCGTCCCAGGCCAATCCCTCCAGCAAAGCTTCGGGCAAGGCGATCGGCATCTGGTAATCTTCTATAATGGCAGCAAAGGCCCGGTCCGCGGGCGCGTTGCGTGGACGCCCGGCATAGGCCAGATCAAGCCGCTCGTGGAGTTGAAGCACCGCATCCGCCTTGGCTGGCTGCAGATCAACCGCATCATCAGCCAGTCGACAAAACGCATAAAGCGCCAAAGCCGGATCACGCAATTTGCGGGGCAAAAGCTTTGAGGCCGCATGAAAAGAGCGCGACCCGTGACGGATCGCCTCGACACAATGCGCCATGTCTTTAGGGTTAATCATGTCAAGCTCACCTGTTTCGCGTCGGGCACTAACTGTGCCAGCACTTCGGCACTTGCGACCACACTTGGCAAGCCCGCCCCGGGATGGGTACCAGCACCCACAACGTAAAGACCACGGACCTCCTCGCTGACGTTATGCGGTCGAAACCATGCGCTTTGCAGAATGCGGGGTTCCAACGAAAAGCCAGCGCCATAAGGGCTGAGATATCTGTCGCGAAAAGTTTCAGGTGTGAACATCATGGATGCGGTGACATGCTGGCCCAGACCTGGCAACAACTGTTCTTCCAACACGGCCTGCACCTTCAGGCGATAGTTCTCGGCCATCTCGCTCCAATCGACCTTGGTATCATGTCCCAGATGTGGGACCGGGCTCAACGCATAAAAGGAGTCGTCGCCGTCGGGGGCAGCACTTGGGTCGGTGACCGTTGGGCGATGAACATACAAACTCATGTCGTCAGACAGTTTACCGTTGGAAAATATGTCGCGCAGCAGTCCCCTGTAACGCGGCCCGTTCAGAATGGTGTGATGTCCAACGTCCCGCCATTTGTCACGCGTCCCACGGGTACCGAAATACCAGACAAACAGGCTCATGGACCAGTTGGAACGCCGCAACCGGTCCGACGTCCAGCGTCGCCTATTTGTCTTGCGCAGTAAGTGATCATAGGTGTGTCCGGTATCCGCATTCGACACCACCAGATCGGCGTCCAGCACTTCGCCCACGGTTAGACGCAATCCGGTGGCACAACCATCGCGCACACAGATTTCGTCCACTTCCGCACCGTAACGGACAAGCCCGCCCTGATCTTCGATGACGCCGCACATAGCGCGCGCAATCGCATCGACCCCGCCAAGGGCATAATGTACACCAAAAGCCTTCTCCAGATGATTTACCAGAACATAGACCGACGTTACTTTGGTCGGATTGCCACCGATGAACAGTGGATGCAGTGATAGTGCCATGCGCAACCTTTCATCACGCACTCTTGTGGCGGCATGTGCATAAACCGACCGATCCGCTCGCAGCGCCGCAAAACCGGGTAACGCCTTGACCAGATCCCATAGCTTATTCATCGGCCGCCGCCCCAGCCCTTCAAAACCAAAGTGATACCGTTTCGCGCTATCTCGCAGAAACCGGTAATACCCTTCGACGTCATCGGGTGACAGGCGCGCTACCTCGGCGCGCATCGCGTCATCCTCAGCGAATACTTTGAAATGGCTGCCATCGGGCCAGCGGATTTCGTAGTAGGGGTCCAGAGGTAGCAGCGTGACATTTTCGTCAAAGTTCCTGCCGCAGGCCTTCCAGAGATCGCGGAAAACATAAGGTACCGTCACGATTGTTGGCCCCAAATCGAAACGGTAGCCATCCTGCCAGATACAGGATCCACGGCCCCCGGGGCTATCCAATCTGTCCAATACAGTTACGCGGTATCCCTTGGCTCCTAGTCGCATCGCCGAGGCCAGCCCCCCCAACCCCGCACCAATTACAACAGCATGTGCCCGCGCGTCAGTCGCCAGTTGTTCCTCTTCGAAAGATTCGGGCCGTGTCAACATATTCGAAGCTTACATGTGTCTAGTTTAGTTGACAATCACTCACTGTAACGCTTTCCTGTATCCTGAGAGCATGCCATTGATTGGCAACGCACCATAAGGGAGGTTCGTCATTCAAACTGTCTCAATCAGCTTTTTCCGTTTCAGTCGGGGTTTCGACCGTATCTGGGCCCTTGCCATGATGGGATTGGCAAGGCCACATATGCGGCGTGTCGACGGGATCGGATTTTGGAAACTTTGTGGATCAGGCACCGGTGAAGGCTTCACACCGATCCCCAATTTGGGCGTTTATTCCATTCTGGCGACCTGGCCGGATGAAGAAACCGCAAGACGACAAACCCGCACTGCGGCGATCTTTCGCAAATATCTGGACAGGGCCAACGAATGCTGGACCGTGTTCCTGACCCCTGTTTCAATGCGGGGCAAATGGTCGGGCGTCGCCCCGTTCAAGGTGCATGAGCGTAACAGAGACGGCGCCGTCGCCGCGTTGACCCGTGCAACGATCCGGCCTCTGACCGCACTCCGGTTTTGGTGGCGCGTGCCAGATATTAGCGCCGTCATTGGCGCAGATCGCAATGTCATCTTCAAGATCGGTATCGGCGAAGTGCCTTTAATGCACCAGATTACGTTTTCGATCTGGCCCGACACGACAACGATGGCAAATTTCGCCCGTGTCGACGGCCCTCATGCCAGTGCGATCCGTGCCGTACGGGACGGTAATTGGTTCAGCGAAGAATTGTATGCGCGATTCCATATTCTTGGCGAAAACGGCACATGGAACGGAACCAGCCCTCTGAATAAAAAGGGGATACCCGCATGACGGCAGTTTTCCCATTTTCAGCCATTGTTGGTCAGGACCAGATGAAACTGGCCCTGATTCTGACCGCGATTGATCCGAGCCTGGGCGGTGTTCTGGTGTTTGGTGACCGAGGGACCGGCAAATCCACCGCAGTACGAGCGCTGGCGGCTCTTTTGCCGCCGATCACCGTTGTCGCTGGGTGCCCCGTCAACGCTGAAACACATGCAGAAAGCCCCGAATGGGCAGCGGTCAAGGTCGGGAAATTGGTCAAAAGGCCAACGCCCGTTGTCGACTTGCCTCTGGGCGTAACCGAAGACCGCGTCACAGGCGCGCTTGATATCGAACGAGCACTGACCCGAGGCGAAAAGGCGTTCGAACCCGGTTTGCTCGCCAGCGCCAATCGCGGATACCTCTATATCGACGAGGTCAATCTTCTGGAGGATCACATCGTCGATCTGCTGCTCGACGTTGCCCAATCCGGTGTCAACGCGGTGGAACGCGAAGGGCTGTCGATCCGCCATGCTGCGCGGTTTGTGCTGATTGGATCGGGCAACCCCGAAGAAGGTGAATTGCGGCCACAACTACTGGATCGGTTCGGCCTCTCGGTCGAGGTTACCTCTCCCACTGATATCGACGAACGCATCGAAGTGATCCGCCGCCGTGACGCTTTCGAAAACGATGCAAAACCGTTCCTGAACCGCTGGCGCCGCAAAGATGGCAAAATTCGCAAGGGCATTATTGCCGCCCGCGAACTGTTAAGGCAGGTATCAACGCCTGATGATGTGCTAAGAGACTGTGCCGCGCTTAGTCTTGCGCTTGGCGCAGATGGTTTGCGCGGCGAACTCACATTAATGCGGTCCGCCCGCGCGCTGGCCGCCTATCAAGGCAACGATTGTACCGACCGAACCCACTTGCGCCAGGTCGCCGCCATGGCACTCAGCCATCGTTTGCGGCGTGACCCGCTGGACGAGGCCGGATCGGCGACACGTGTCGAGCGCCTTGTGAAAGACGTGCTGGAATGAGCCAGCCCTCGCCCATTGCAACGCGTGCCGCGCGTGCTTTGGCGGCCTTGGCGATTGATCCGGCCGGATTGAAGGGCATGTCCGTCCGTGCCCGATCAGGCCCCGTTCGCACCGCGTTCGAAAGCCTGCTGCCACGATTGACCGGCGCCCTGCGGCGTATTCCACCGACCGTTTCAGACGTCCAGCTTTTTGGCGGCCTCAACATCGCCGCTACGCTGGCCGAAGGGCGGCCTGTTTCTGATCCGGGGTTGGATCAGACTGCCGCAATCCTCGTAATCCCAATGGCAGAACGCATAGCACCAGGCGTTTCGGCCCGATTAGGAAACATCCTCGACATGTCAATCGGACACGCGCTGATCCTGCTGGACGAAGGGGTTGAGGCGGAAGAAACCGTGCCGAGTTCTCTACTGGGTCGGCTGGCCTTTCATACTGATCTGAATTCACTCTCGTTCATCCAGGCGCAGTTTCTGTTACCTGCCCCCGCTGATATGGATCACGCGCGCGACCGCCTGCCATCGCTTCGCATTGCGCCCGGTGATCTGAGTAAACTGACACTGCTTGCGACCCGCTTTGGCATTGATAATCTACGTGTGCCCACATTGGCGGCCCGTGCTGCTTGTGCGCTTGCCGCCCTGGATCGCGCTGAAACCGTCAAGGACACTCATATTTGCGAAGCAGCCGAACTTGTCATGCCTCATCACGCCCGGATCCTACCCGAACCCGAGCGCGACAATAGCGCAGAAGACAGAACTGAGGCAGACAGCGAAATTTCAGATGCCGAGGTCGCGACATCAAACGCTTTGCCCGAGGATATACTTGTTGATGCCGTCGCGGCTCTGCTTCCGCCCGACCTGCTTACTCTTGACGCGCGCGACAAGTCACCCAAGGGCCGGACAGCCGGCGGTGGCGCCGGCGGGCGGCGTTTGGGCAATCGGCGGGGGCGGCCTCTGCCCGCACGCTCGGGTAAACCAGACGGTCGCAACAGAATTGATCCAATTGCCACGCTGCGCAACGCAGCCCCTTGGCAGGGCATCCGGCGCACGCAAACCGATGAAACCCGCGCTGTCATCATCTACCCGTCCGACCTGCACATCCGCCGCTTTGAGGACCGCTCGGATCGGCTGTTGATATTCGTGGTCGATGCCTCCGGGTCCGCCGCCATCGCACGACTATCCGAGGCGAAGGGCGCGGTCGAGATTTTGCTGGCACAGGCTTACGTCAAGCGCGATCAGGTCGCACTGATTGCCTTTCGCGGCACCGGGGCTGAACTACTATTGCCGCCCACGCGGTCATTGGTTCAGGGTAAACGTCTGTTGTCGGCCTTACCGGGCGGTGGTGGCACTCCGCTTGCCACCGGATTGCGGGCAGCGCTGTCGCTTACGGAGCTGTCGCAAGATCGCGGGCTTAGCCCGATGCTGGCGCTTCTTACCGATGGGCGGGCTAATGTGAGCCTCGATGGAGCGCCAGGTCGTATAACTGCCCAAAGCGATGCAACTACACTGGCAAAACACATACGACAGATTGGCATCAGAAGCGTATTGATCGACACCGCAACGCGTCCGGGCACAATAGCGGCAACATTGGCGGGTGACCTGGGCGCGCGTTATCTGGCCCTACCACGCGTCGACGCCAAGGGGATCAGTGCCGTTGTTGATACGGCATTGAACCATTAGCGCCATGAATTGGGAGCGTGAACACTCAAACTGGTCACTGCCTCACTTGTCGCGGCGCATCTGCCTGCGTTCGCACCGTTGGCATGTGCAAGAGGTTGGCGATGGTGATACGTTGCTTTTGTTGCACGGGGCCGGTGCCAGCACCCATAGTTGGCGCGACATCATCCCGATACTGGCGGACAGATATCACGTGATCGCATTGGACTTGCCTGGACACGGCTTTACCCAGATCACCGGCAACAGACGCCGAAGCCTGACAGCTATGACACAAGACATCACTACCCTTTGCGCAAGACAAAACTGGTCACCACGCGCTATTATTGGCCATTCTGCAGGAGCCGCAATTGCACTTAATCTGTCCCTGTGTTTGCCGACTTTCAATAATTCGCCCCCGGTCGTTGTTGGTATCAACCCCGCTCTGGGGCGGTTCGAAGGTGTCGCCGGTTGGCTTTTCCCGCTCTTGGCCAAGCTTCTTGCCCTGAACCCACTGACATCACACTTGTTTGCCGCGGGTCGCAACAGCACCGCACGCGCCCGCCGATTGATTTCGGGCACTGGCTCAAGCTTGGCAGAGGAAGGCATCGGTTACTACGCCCGCCTGATATCAGACCGTGATCATGTCGAAGGCGCATTGCAGATGATGGCGCAATGGGACATTGACAATCTGCTTGACCATCTGGGCGACATTCACAGCAGGTGTCTTTTTGTCGTCGGGGAAAATGACCGTGCGGTGAAACCCGCCATCGCAGAGCGTACGATAACAACGATTCGGAACGCCGAAATACTGCGTATGAAATCTTTGGGACATCTTGCACATGAAGAAGCGCCTGAGAAAATAGCAGAAACCTTGCTTGTTTGGATATCAGCAGCCTACACAAATCCCGGAGCCGATATCGAAAGTTAACCAAATCTCGGTCGAATGCGACCAAAGTTGGGCATTCTGAGTGATGTCTACGAGCTGACTAAGCACCACCAAGGCGCGGTCTCACGCATGACCCAAATCCACGGCTGCGCGTTCAACGGAACGGTCGCGTACGACGACAAGTTCGTCTACATTCACCATGGTTTAGACGCGACCCAAGACCAGCTCATGATCGCCTTATCCCTCATCGAGTGATCCAGAAAACGGGTGATTGATTGGCTTAGGAGGATCAGACACGCCGTTGTCTCAATCTATGCCGCGTTCTGTTGACGCAGCAAGCGGCGTTTTGATGGTCTTTCGTTTGATCCTTTCTCGTTGTTTCAGAATGGCTTGACCTCGGTCGAAGTAGACGTCGGCAGGCGTGAGGTTTTGTAAACTCTCATGGTGGTGATGATGATTGCAATGCTCCACGAAGGTGTCAATCTGATGCCTGAGGTCACCGGGAAGATAGTAGTTTTCCAGCGGTATGCGGTTCTTGAGTGTCTGGTGTCATCGCTCAATCTTGCCTTGGGTCTGGGGGTGATACGGTGCACCACGGACATGATCCATTGTCTGATCTTCGAGCCATTCTGCCAGCTCGCCAGAGATGTAGCTGGACCCATTGTCGCTGAGTAGCCGTGGCTTGTGCAGAACGGCGGCCTGGTCGCAGCCTGAAGCTTGCAGCGCCACGTCCAACGTGTCGGTCACATCCGTTGTCTTCATCATGGTGCAAAGCTTCCAGGCAATGATGTAGCGGCTGTAGTCGTCCAGGATCGTGCTGAGATAGAACCAACCCCAGCCGACGACCTTAAGATAGGTGAAGTCGGTCTGCCAAAGATGATTGGGAGCCGTGGTCTTGTCCTTGAACTCGTCGGCAGCTTTCAAAATGACGTAGGCTGGGCTGGTCGAGGCTGCACGGGCCGTATCTCCCGCCAGACGCTTCTTACCCGCCTCAAGAAATTCCTTGGACCAACTGCAACACAGGCTTTGCGCAATCCCCTCACGGCGGCGCAGCTCGGCAATGCTGTCCTTGCCCTTGGGGAAATCAAGAGTGCTTCGATTTGGTATGCTGAAAACCCACACATGATCGTAGCCCTGGTCTTGCGCGGCATGGCATGGGCCGAATTGCCATTGCCAGTTGTCAGAGAATTGGTGAGAGCAAACAAGCTGGCTCAAATTGAATACACGTTCCAGCAAAGCGACGCGTTAGAAGGCATTGACCTGGTCTGGACAGAGCAACGAGTTCCCGGCCAAGCAGGTCAATGGATTCAGAGTCAGCTTCTCAACATCTCGCAAGATGTATGGAAGGGATGAGAAATCGAATATGCTGCGCTGGACATGAAGGGCTGCTTTCGGGAAACCGATGGGTGGATTTTGAAAGCAGCCGAACGACAGGTTTGGGCCGTCCTTAATGTTTGGGTAGGGAGCCCTTGCAGAGATCAACAATATCAGCAAATGACAGATTCAGGTACAGAGCCGCTGAATACAACTACCCAGCTTACGAGCGCATGGTTCATACACAGTATGACACTGACCTATCAGATCAATGCCGATTAATCTTCAATTCCTGTCGATAAAAACTCCCTGATCACCGGATCAATTTTCAGGCTTTCGATTGGGTGTATCCCACATGTCCCAAACAGTTCGCGCACCGATTTGTAGGTTTCGAATTTCTTCCATGCAACTTTGGAAGCATAAGGCGTTCGACGAGGCAATGAAGCCAAAAAACACATCGTGCCAAACAAGTACTGCTTTTTCTGCCGATGGGGCGGCGTCAGGATATACATGCTGAACGCATTTTCGCCCCGCCGTTCATTGTCGACTACGAATATTCGTCCGCCCTGATATGAAACCTTGCCATCACATCTGGTCCAGCGACGTGATTGAAGTGTCACGTCGCTCAAGACTTCGATCAATCGGCTGTAAATAATGCCATTTCTTTCATCCAGAAAAACGGCATTCACCGCGACACCACCAGCCGCAGCAGGGGAGTGAAAAAACACCTGATAAGCGCCTAGAAACGGGCGCAGTTTCGTAAGATCCCCCGGGAAACTGTTGGCCAGAGGATCTTTTCGGCGCTCGGCCAGTGTGGCTGCGTTTTTGCGGTATGCTCTCACCAATTGTGCTTTGGAGCTGAGCATCAGGTTCTCGTCAACATCGAAGTATTGCGCAATCCGCCGTAAGTTATGCGCCGAAGGTTTCGCCCGACCTGTCAGATACTTACTGAATTGCTGCTGATTAATCCCGATGTCTCGGCACACTTGGGCGACGGACGGCTTTTCCGCGCACAGAAATCGAAGGTTCTTTTGCAATACAGGGGCCATTCTTTTTAACTCTCAAACGACACTTGTTGACCTATTGAACTTATATAGGCTTACAAAAGCTTAAAGTCGCTCAATTGCGATGGCAACAGTTTCCCCCCAGGTTTCAATACGAATGCTTAGGGAGGACCACCAATGAACAAGCAGCAATTTTTGCAAAAACTAGAGCGCCAACTCATGGCGCAAGATATTGATAGACGCCAATTCATGCGCGGTGTTTTGTCGACAGGTATAGCAGTTGGGGCGGCCACGATGCTTGCTGATAGGGCGCTGGCCGCGACACCCAAAAAAGGCGGGACGTTGCGCGCGGGTTTGGGTCACGGAGCCACAAGTGATACGCTTGATCCCGGTCTTTTCGCCGCCGGATTCATGATTCCCGTTGGCATCGCCATGAATGGTTATCTAACTGCGTTTGACAGTGAAAACAACGTTCAACCCGGTTTAGCTGAATCGTGGGAAGCATCACCAGACGCCACGGTCTGGAATTTCAAACTGCGCCAGGGTGTCGAGTTTCACAACGGCAGGTCCGTGACCGCACAAGATGTCATTACGTCGATCAATCACCACCGTGGCGTAGACTCAACCTCTGCCGCTGCCCCGTTGGTGTCCAGTATTGTCGAGATGAAAAGCGATGGACCGGACCGGGTTGTGATTACTCTTGGTGCAGGCAACGCCGATTTCCCGGCAGCGCTGGCCGACTATCACATTGCCATTCAGCCTGAAATCGATGGCAAGATGGATTGGCCGTCGGGTATTGGTTGTGGCCCCTATTCGCTGGAAAATCTCGAACCGGGTGTTTCGGCAAAATTGCTGCGCAATAAGAACTACTGGACCGATGCCGAAGGCCACGTTGATGAGTGGCAATTGCTGGCACTACTGGACACGAACGCCCGGATGACCGCCGCGTTGACAGGTGATGTTGACGTGGCCGACAAGATTGACGTTAAAACAGCCGGGCGCCTTGCGGGAAATCCAAATCTGAATGTGCATTCGATTGCCGGAACGCAGCACTATAGTTTCCCGATGCTGACGAACGCAGCTCCATTTGACGACAACAATGTCCGACAGGCACTCAAGTGGGGGATCAATCGCGAAGAGCTGGTCGAAAAAATCCTGTTCGGATACGGATCCATCGGCAACGACCATCCCATCGGCTCAGGTCAGAAGTATTTCAATACCGAACTTGAGCAGAAGACCTATGATCCTGACAAGGCGAAATTCTTTCTCAAAGAGGCCGGGCTAAGTTCGCTTGATGTCGAACTTTCCGCCTCGGACGCGGCCTTTGCTGGAGCAATTGATTCCGCGCTTCTCTTCCAGAATTCGATGGCTCCGGCGGGTATCAACGTCAAAGTTTCGCGCGAACCAAACGACGGGTACTGGTCAGACATCTGGATGAAGAAAGGCTGGGTGGCCAGCTATTGGGGTGGGCGTCCGATCGAAGACTTGATGTTTTCACTGGCCTTCAAATCGGGTGTTTCGTGGAATGAATCCTTCTGGTCGAATGAGCGGTTTGACAGCCTTCTGATTGAGGCGCGTGCGGAGTTGGACGAAAACAAACGTCGCGAGATGTACTGGGAAATGCAGGATCTAGTTGCGAACAAAGGGGGCGTCGCCATACCAATGTTTGCGTCTTATGTTTTTGCGACCCGGCCATCCATCGGTATGCCTGACACGTTGGGTTCAAACCTTGATGTCGATGGGCAAAGCTTTATGCAACGCTGGTGGAAAGAGTCCTGATCTCCCGGAGGGCATCAATCTTGACCGGTGTCAGCATATGGTGTCAGGCGGCAGAACACGCCGCCTGACCACAATAACGGGAGACTATTCGATGCGACTTTTCATCGCGACCCTGTCAACGGAAACAAACACGTTCTGTACCATGCCAACCGGCATGTCCGGTTTTGAAGAGTATTTCCTGCGTCACGGTGATGCGTCGAAAAGCCAACCAAACCTGATGACCGAGGCGTTACACGTCTGGCGTAGAAACGCGGAAGCATTGGGCTGGTCGATAACAGAGAGCTTAGCGGCGATCGCCGAGCCTGCCGGCCCTACCATCGCTTCCTGTTACAAAGCATTGCGCGACGAAATATTGGGAGACCTTGAAAAAGCAGGTGGCGCGGACATCGTGTTGCTCCAATTGCATGGCGCCATGATTTCCCAGCAAGTCGAGGATTGTGAGGGCGATATAGTCGCTTGTGTTCGCAATCTCTGCCCGGACGCGGTGATTGGCATATCATTGGATCTGCATTGCCATCTCACACAGAAAATGATGGATGCCTGTGATCTGATCATCTGCTTCAAAGAATACCCACATGATGACGCCTCTGATCGTGCAGAAGAGTTGTTCGATCTGGCTCATCGTACCGCTGTTGGGCAGATCAAACCGACGATGGCCATGTTTGATTGCAACATGATCAACGTCTACTTAACCAAAACGGGTGCCATGCGAAAATTCGTGGATGGTATGAGCACGTATGAGAAAAAACCCGGAATTCTTTCAATTTCACTGGCACATGGTTTTCCATGGGCTGACGTGAAAGATGTCGGCGCGAGAATGCTGGCTGTCACGGACGACAACGCCAACCTTGCCGCCCAAACCGCCGAAACCCTGGGGAAAGAGTTTTTTGATCTTAGGCATGACGTCACGGATCAATTTGTCAGCATGGAGATGGCACTGGACATCGCCGAAAGCGCAACACGCGGCCCAGTGGTTCTGGCGGATATGGGAGACAATTCAGGGGGGGGTGCTCCTGGAGATGCCACGTTTTTGCTCCGTGCCACTCTGGATCGCGGCCTGACGAATGTGGTCACTGGCATTTTCTGGGACCCAGTAGTCGTACGCATCTGCGAGGATGCCGGCGAAGGCGCGACGCTAAACCTTCGCATTGGAGGCAAGACCGGGCTTGCCTCAGGGATTCCAGTGGACATCTCCGGCACAGTCATGAAAATTGCCGACGGGCTCGGCCAGCATTTGGGGCTCGGGCTCGAACCGCTGGGGAAAATGGTGTGGATTCGTTGTGAGAACAGTTTAGATATTGTCGTCAATGACTTGCGGACGCAGGTCTATCACCCTGAAGCATTGGAACAACTCGGCATCGATCTGTCGGAAAAATCCATTGTTTGTGTGAAATCCATGTTCCATTTTTTTACGCCCTTCCAAAAAATTGCAGCACAGATCGTACAGGTCGCGACCCCGGGCGGGACATCGCAGGATTTTGCAACCCTGCGCTATTCAAAACGGGACAATTGTTTTTGGCCCAAAAATAGTGGCAACATTTTCGCGCAAACCTCAGCACAGTCCTTGATGTCTGACTAACGCATTCTGCAGTAAAGCATCCTGATTTCTTCATCGTCCTCGGCCCTGTGTTAGGTGGTGACACGGTAGTTTCTTACAATGCTTTCGACGACTGCTCCGTTCGGGATAGGCCCGGAAGCGAGATCATTTCAATCAGTAGGGCGTTGGCCCGAAGCAAACGGTGAATCCACAGCTTGTTTCATGGAATCCGGCGAGGCAGAGGCCGGAAATTGTAGCGCGTGCCACGGGGCTGTTGGGCGCCTGCTGTTCATGATAGAATGGCGTTATTTCGAGTTACCTTTTCTGTGCAAGCTTTCCAAGAAGGAGTGCGTGCAATGCCCATTTTCCTAGCTGTCATACCACTGCTACTTCTCGTAGTCATAAATACTGCAACCGACGCCCAGGCCCAGGCCTGCATGCGGTCGACCTCGGTCGCTGCCTGCGGAAATGAAGAATTCCTAGACTGCACGATCGACGTCGACGGGGTCGACCGTGAGTTCTGCTTACACAACCCGAAGGAACTGCCGCCGCCCGCCGCCGGCCATGCCCGCCCGGTGGTGGTCGTCTTCCATGGCGGTGGCGGCAACCGGCGCAATGCTGTTGCCTTTGTCGATCACCTGACCGAGCAGGACATCATCTTCTTAGTGCCCCAGGCACTCGAGTCGGATTTGACGCTCGGCGCACCACCCGCCACTGTCAGTGCCTGCATCCCACTCTGGCGGCACCTGACCCATTACGGTGTACAGGACTGGACCGACTTCGCGAATCCCAACCCCAACAGTTGCGGCCCGGCAGGGGCCAACAACGATCACGATCTTAAACTGGTCGAGGCTCTGCTGGACGAGGCCGATGCGCGCTTCGATGTACTCGGGAACTATGCACTGGGCTTCTCGAACGGCGCGGGCATGGCATTGCAGCTGATGATCACCGACCCACTCTCAGAGCGGTTTTCCGGCTTTGGTTTGATCGCCAACGGCATCACTCAAGAAAAGGTCGATGCACTTGGCGCGGCGGGCGTCAAGCCGTGGCAGCCGAACACCGAGACGCTTCACCCGACGATGCTGATCTGGGGCACGGCCGACAAAATCGCGTTCCCAAGCGAGACCATCATAGCGGACATCGACACGAAGGTAACGGTAGGCACATGTCCCGTGATCACCGATGCGCGCTCTTTTATGGAATGCTATATGCTGACACCAACGGCACCTGCGACCAATGTGTTCGACTACTTCTCGCGCATAGACGAGACTGCCTTCTGGCTGGTGATCCGAAACGGAGCGTTCCTGCGCGCCGTCGAGACGACCTATGCGGACAAGGGCCGCGGGGATGGTGCGCTCTTGGAGCAGGACATCACCATCGGCGTCAGACAGGACTACGTAGCGCTCGAACCTGACACCGAACCGGTCAGCGTTATAACTGTGGTCGGGGGCAACCACGAGATCCCGGGCAAGGAAGGCGCGAATGCGCCCTGTGGGTCGAACAATTGCGATTTTCGGGCGATTAACGAGATTCTGGACTTTTGGCGCAGTCACGCCGGGTTCGAGACCCAGTGGAAGTAGTCAACCCTTCGATTACTGACGATCTTATCCAACAGGGCAGTGGTTTAGACGCCCTTCGATTGCTGTTCAAGGCGAGCGGCAGGATTGTCCCACCAAGCGGTCGTCTGATTTTCTGAAAATGCGACGTTATGCATGAAGGTCGGGTTTCGGGAAATTGCAGAGCCGGGTTTTTGAATGAGTGAATGTCCGGTTTAGGCCGGTCTTGATGTAATGATTGGTATGTCTTCGTGAGCAGCGTCGAGCAGATTCTGGGCTTCGCTGAATCGAACACATACGCAACAATTCGCCGACTGATGTGCTCACAGGAATGTGACACCGCCAAATTGTTGGCCGACCGCATACTTAATCCAATTCGTTCAATAATCTTGGGAGGGTTCGATGAGACTAGTGGGATTGTTTTTGGCGGTTTTGGCCGCTCCGGCGCTCGCACAGGACGTGACACGTAGCATCGAACCGGTAACAGGCGACGTCTATTTGATGCGAAATAACTTCCACAACTCGCTTCTAGTGGCGACCTCGGAAGGTGTTGTCCGCGTTGATCCGATAAATGCCGAAGCTGGCGAATGGCTCAACGCCAATCTCGGCGAAATTGGACAGGAGAAAGTTAGCCACCTGATCTATTCGCACAGTCACGGCGATCATGGTTCGGGCGGTGATGTGCACGAAGACGCTATGGTGATCGTCCACGAGGACGCTCCGGATGCGATCAATGGCGTCACGCCCGACTTACGTATTGGGGACACACATTCATTGTCCATTGGAGGGAAGACAATCGAGCTTACCAATCTCGGCGCAGGCCATGACACTCACATGCTGGTCACAATCGTTCGACCCGAGAACGTCGCGTTTATTGTCGATGTTGCTGCGCCCAAACGGCTTCCATATCGTGATTTTGCCCGCTCGGATATCGGCGGTTGGTTCAAACAGCTCGAAGCTGCGCAGGCATTGGATTTTCAAATCTTTGCACCGGGTCACGGAGCCATTGGAACGAAGGACGATCTTGGAGACGCATATACCTATATGGTCGATCTGCAAACTGCGGTGCTTGACGGTCTGAAGGCCGGAAAATCGGTAGAGCAACTGAAATCCGAGGTTACGATGGATGCTTACAAAGATTGGGGGCAATACGATGCATGGCGTGAAGAGAATATCGAAGGAATGGCGCGCCATCTGAAGGCCTCTGGCCAAGCCGATTGACGTAACCCGAAATGCCCGTTCGAATGCGAAAGAAGTTGGTGGTGTAATGCTGACGCAAAAAACGCGCACTTTCGCTAAACTACCTTGCGCACAGATGCTCAAAAGGAGGCATTCAAAATGACATATTCGCAGATCACTCGCCGCAAGTTGATTGTCGCAGGCGGTGCTATGGCGGTTTCCGGAGCGTCCAGCTTCGTTGTCCCCGCACGGGCTCAAAGCCTTGCGCCAACACGCTCGATGCGGGGTGGGTCGAACAACTATTTGCCTGGTGCGCCTATCGTAGATCGGATCGGAGGTGGCGGGTTCTGGATGACGGGAACTGTCCGCCGCGCGGGTGACGGTACCGCGCTTTCGGGCCAACGCATTCAAATCTGGGCACATACGACCGAAGGACATGAACGCGACCCTCACAGTCATGGGGCCACCCTTACAGACGCGAACGGGATGTTCCGCCTCGAAATGCCGCAAATTGTCCCGGCCTTCGGCCAACCACACGGCCACCTCGCTTATGACAGCGATGACTTCGAAACGGTTTTCCTGCGTCCTGTGATGTCGAACGCCAAGGATACCGAACTTGAGGCGCATTTCGTCCTTCAGCCAGTTTGATTGAACTGGGCAAAAAGCGAATGATTTTGGTTCGTGCGGTGTTGATCTGGGCGGCTCTTGCTATTGCCATCATCGCACCAATTGTTTTGTCAGCATCGAGCCCGCTTCTCGCATGGCGCGATCCGATCTACATCTTGGCTGGGTTCGCAGGCGTATTCGCAATGACCCTTCTGCTTGTTCAGCCGTTGTTGGTGGCCGGATACCTTCCGGGTATGTCTGGACTTCGTGGGCGGCGAGCACATCGCTGGGTCGGGGGCGTAATGGTTGTGAGCGTCTTGGTTCATGTTGTGGCACTTTGGATAACCAGCCCGCCAGATGTGATCGATGCGCTCCTGTTAACGTCGCCGACGCCATTTTCAGCCTGGGGCGTGATTGCCATGTGGGCCGTATCCGCTGCCGCGCTGCTTGGCTTGCTGCGCCAACGATTGCGTCTGCGACCGTATCTTTGGCGCCGCTGCCACACTGCGCTTGCGGCGGTGGTTGTTGTTGGAAGCGCGGTCCATGCAATTTTAATTGAAGGAACAATGGAGACGATGTCGAAGGTAGCGCTTTGCGTGCTGGTCCTCACGGCGAACGTGAAGGCTCTGGCTGCTCTGCGGGTGTGGGCATATCGAACAACATCGCGCTAGTCCGCAGCACGGCGCGTGGCAGATTTGTGCCCCATATCGATTAGTCGCGCTTAAACTTCTGCACATAAAACCAATGTCAGTTTGTGCTGTTTCGCCGATCCACGGGGCTCATTTGGTGAATGACCGCTTCTCTAATTGGGCGATTGGGTCAAGCTCATTTTCCTTGTTTTTCGCAGGTCCATTGTCACTCATCCGGGTCACG
>NZ_CANLER010000009.1 GCF_947489715.1 uncultured Roseovarius sp.
CAGAGCCAGAGCCAGAGCCAGAGCCAGAGCCAGAGCCAGAGCCAGAGCCAGAGCCAGAGCCAGAGCCAGAGCCAGAGCCAGAGGTGCTTGCAGCTCTGGAAGAAGACGAGTTCGTTTCACCGGAACCGGAACCGGAACCGGAACCGGAACCGGAACCGGAACCGGAACCGGAACCGGAACCGGAACCGGAACCCACGGCTGATGTGAAGAAGCCTGGCCTTCTGGGGCGTCTGCTGGGCCGAAAAGAGCAAAAAACAATTTTCCGCCGTGCGCTGGATGACGATATGCTGGAACAGCTCGAAGAGCTGTTGATCACCGCAGATATGGGCGTGGATACGGCCCTGCGCGTCACTGCAAATATGGCAGAAGGTCGGATGGGGAAACGACTTTCAACCCAGGAAATCAAAGAGTTGTTGGCCGCAGAAGTGACCCGGATCATGGATCCTGTTGCCCGGCCGATGCCGCTCTATCCCAAAAAGCCACAGGTTGTATTGGTGGTTGGGGTCAACGGGTCCGGCAAGACAACGACGATCGGAAAACTGGCCAGCCAGTTTCGGGCCGCAGGAAAATCTGTTGTCATTGCCGCCGGCGATACGTTCCGTGCGGCAGCGGTGGAACAATTGCAGGTCTGGGGTGATCGCGCCGGCGTGCCAGTTCTGACAGCGCCCGAAGGGTCGGATCCTGCCAGTTTGGCATTTGATGCGATGGAGCAGGCGCAGAAAGACGGCGCCGACCTATTGATGATCGACACAGCTGGGCGGTTGCAAAACCGTACCGATCTGATGGAGGAACTGGCAAAGATCGTCCGTGTCATCCGCAAGAAAGACGAGAGCGCGCCGCATAATACCTTGCTGGTTCTGGATGCCACGACCGGTCAGAATGCGCTAAGCCAGGTTGATACGTTTCAGAAGTTGGCTGATGTATCCGGCCTTGTGATGACCAAGCTTGACGGGACGGCCAAAGGTGGTGTTTTGGTGGCTCTGGCAGACAAGTTCGGCTTGCCCATCCATGCCATCGGGGTGGGTGAACAGATCGACGATCTAGCGCCCTTTGACCCAGAGGAATTTGCGGCAGCCCTGACCGGGCTAGAAACCTGATGCAAGCCCTGCCAAGGCTTGAAACAACGCAGACGAGCCCGGACAAAAGGATTTGAGCGATTGGCTGATATCACTCGAAGGGACGCCAGCCGGACACCAGTTGGCGCTTGGGCTGGCCTTGGTGGCAGCCTTTCTGCATGCGATTTTCGGAGCCTTGCAAAAAGGGCGGTTTGATCCTTGGCTAACACGTGGCGCGATTGATGTTTGGCTGTTTCTGTTGGCTGCGCCCTTCGCTTTTTTTGTCGTACCGCTGCCCGAAGCGCATATGTGGCCGATCTTTGCAGGCGCAGTTGTAATCCATGTGATCTATAAAATGCTGCAAGCGCAGGCCTATACCAAGGGGGCCTACACGGTGGTCTATCCTGTGGTGCGTGGGACCGGACCGCTATTTGCTGTTATCGGGGCTTATCTGATCTTTTCCGAGACCTTTACCGCCATGCAATGGGTGGGCGTCGCCGTGCTCTTGACGGGAATTTTTGGGTTGGCCGTTTATAATCTGATCTTTCTGGTGACAGAGCGCGACACGCTGCCGACAGCTTTGGGATTGGCCGTGCTTACGGGACTTCTGGTCGCGCTTTATACCACCTACGACGCTTATGGGATTCGGGCGACAGCGGACCCGTTTTCCTTTTTGGCATGGTTCTTCATGTTTGAGGGTATGACTTTGCCAGCTTTTGCCTATTTGCGGTGGCGCGGGATGCCTGACCGTCCACCCCTTCGACCACTGCTGAAACGCGGGTTGATTGGCGCGCTGGTGGCGTTCTCGTCTTTCGGATCAATCATGTTGGCGACCCGGCTGGACAAGGTGGGTGAGGCGGCCGTTTTGCGCGAAACATCGGTGGTTTTCGCTGCACTTATCGGCTGGCTAGTGCTGCGCGAAACCGTTGGCCCGCGTCGAATTGCCCTGATGGCATTGATTGCGGCGGGCGCTGTGATAGTTGAGGTGGGCGGGTAACGAAGGAGACGCGCGGCCATGGCCGAGAAACAGATCGACGGAAAAACGAAAACCGCATTGGAACTGGGGCCAGTGCTGGCCTTCTTTGTTGCCTATCTTTGGCTCAAGGATCGGACGTTCACCATTGCCGGGACGGAATATGCCGGGTTCGTAGTGGTCACCGCCGGTTTTATCCCCGTCTTTCTTCTGTCGATGGCGGTTTTGTGGAAACTGACTGGGCATTTGTCAAAAATGCAAGTCGTTACGGCAGTGCTGATCGTTGTGTTTGGCGGTCTCAGCGTATGGTTCAACGACCCCAGGTTTTTCAAGATGAAACCAACGATCATTTACCTGCTATTTGGTGGAGTATTGGGTCTCGGCTTGTTGCGCGGGCATTCCTATCTGCAATCGGTCATGGAGGGCCTCATGCCACTGACCGATGAAGGTTGGATGATTCTGACCCGGCGTCTGATGGCCTTTTTCCTGATACTTGCGGTATTGAATGAGCTGATCTGGCGCACACAGAGTGAAGAAATTTGGGTTTACTTCAAAACCTTCGGTTTGACGGCGGCGATCTTCCTTTTTTTCATGACGCAAGGGCGTTTGTTTGAAGAGCACGGAACCGGTGAAGACGAGCCGGAATAACACGCACTAAGCTAGGCCGTTTGGGTTAGCGAGCTTTGAATACCCCCGAATGCCCATATCCTTGCCGATATTAAGCCGTATTTCGGGCATAGCTGTCAGATCATGATTAAGCGTATTACAACCCGTTTCTGGTTTCTCGCCACGTCGATCCCCCCGATACAGCCGGTCAACTTGTTGCCCGTTCTTATGATGATCATGCTGTGGGTTGGTTTGCGCTATTGCGGTATGACCGAAGAGCAGTCATTCGTCATTGGCTGCGTCACGGCGCAGGCATATACGATCTGGCGCAACCTGCCCAGTGCGGCGCGTAGCCTGCAAAACGTGGAGCGGGGCAAGCCCAGAATGCTGATGTTCCCTGTTGGTATCATTATCGTAGTCGCAGGTGTGCAGCTATGGCTTGGCAGTCCATTGTTTACCCAGCGAGTCCTGACTTTGTTCTGCGTGTTTTTCCTGGCGGTTATGGTCTGGGGCATATTGCGAGAGCGCGAGATGTTGGAGCGTGTTGTGCCCGAGGGGCGTATGGATCAGCAAGTTAGTGCGCCAGTCAGTTTGTTGCGTATCAATGCGGTTGTCGCAGCAGTAGTGATTGGGGTGAACGAAGCCTTGATCGCATTTGAAACCCTTGCTGTTTGGATCAGTGCAATGCCCATCTTATTTCTAGTATTGCATGCGTTTTATTGGCTGATGGTTCTGTCCGTTCTACCCACGGCATCTGATCAGCAAACTCACGCCTGATACGGGATCGCTGACAGGGTGTGCCCTAGCGCGGATTATGCTTGCTAAACCCGTGGAATTTCGGAAGCGGATAAGGAATGATCCTGGACCAGCGGGGCTGAGCTTTTGGTGGCATGACCTGTTTTAGATGCGTCAGATCAACTAAATCGCTTCGGCGCAGCAATGCACGATAAAGATGAAAAACACCCGGCCGCATATAAGAGGACCAGTGGCAGATGCGTCGGACAGGAGGAGCGATTTTGAAGCCGCACCGTCGCAGTGTTCCAAGCGTTTCTGGATTGTCCATTTGCAGCGTTAGCGTGTTGCCCCGCGTCGGCAAATTTTGACTCAGTGACCGGTCGTTGCGGTGTGGTGACGATACTAGTTTTTCGAGCATAAAGTCGAAAAGATCGTTTTCTCTGCTCGTGATATTGATAATCTCAGCGGTTTGCCCTGCAGGACAGTCCAGAGCCTTTTCAGCATTGCTACCGAATTCAGCGCCTGACAGTAAAATGACCCGATTTAAACTACTGGTTGGCACGTGAGGTAACGCACTAAGTACCACGCGCGCACCAAGGGAATGAGCAAACGCATGGATTTCACGGTTCGGTGCCAGCTTGTGTATCATCGCGATCAACTGGGCCAGAGATTTGGCTGCCATTTCGGCGTTTCGATACGCCTGCCAGATTGTGCCGCGTGCTGGCCATCCAAAAGCAATACCCATGCCTTCGTGGCTGACGCCGCTGCCAAATCCCAGACCCCTCGGCCAGCTTAGCGAGGTTCTGCAATCCTTTCGGTTTTGCATTCCCAAGATTTTCTCGTGCGGGCAGGCCGAAGGGTGGTAAGGCGCATACTTGTATCCGTGGACCATCAGGATCACCGGCCCCGGGTGCCACAGTCCGCGAGCCAGGACGGGCGATAAAGGGCGCCGACTACCGTGTAACTCGGCCCCGTCCTTGCATGCGTTGATCCTAAGGAGTGGCACTGCGTTTTGATCCGATACATCTGTTAAAGAACATATGGGCGAACGTTACATTAAATTTACTGAAGCCCGGGTTAAGGCACTGACACGCAGTTGACGCCCAGAACCCACAGCGTTAAACAAGCGACGTGGCGATTTGTTACCGGATTGCGGGCCACGTTAAACAACACCGCTAAAGAGGTCAGACGGAGGAACTCCTTTCGCTTGACCGCGACAGGAGTTTTTTTGTGGGCTTAGGCAGCCCGGAGGACGACAATGACTGATGATCGGAATACACGTACCAATCTGGTTCATGGCGGGACACGCCGCAGCCAGTATAACGAGGTGAGCGAGGCTATATTCCTCACCCAGGGGTTTGTATATGACAGCGCCGAAGCGGCTGAAGCCCGGTTTCTGGAAAGCGGCCCGGACGAATTCATCTATGCCCGTTACGGCAATCCGACCGTCGCAATGTTCGAAGAGCGTATTGCGACGTTGGAAGGCACCGAAGCTGCCTTTGCCACCGCCAGCGGTATGGCAGCGGTTTCGGGCGCTTTGACGTCGATGTTGTCAGCGGGTGATCATGTCGTAGCAGCGCGCGCACTTTTCGGATCATGCCTATATGTGCTTGAAGAAATCCTGACACGTTTCGGGGTTGAGGTCACGTTTGTGGATGGCACCGATCTGGATCAATGGCGCGCCGCCATCCGTCGTGATACCAAAGTTGTTTTCTTTGAAACCATCGCTAATCCGACGCTGGAAGTGGTGGACATCGAGGCTGTTGCCAGTTTGGCGCATGCAGTGGGCGCGCAGGTTGTCGTCGACAACGTCTTTGCCACGCCGGTCTTTTCCCGAGCGATCGAACAGGGGGCCGATGTTGTCGTATACTCGGCCACCAAACATATTGACGGCCAGGGTCGTGCGCTTGGCGGTGTTATTCTTGGGCGCCGTGACTACATACGAGGTACGGTAGAGCCATACATGAAACATACCGGTGGTTCGATGTCGCCGTTCACGGCTTGGATCATGCTGAAAGGGCTGGAGACAATCGATTTGCGGGTGCGCGCTCAGGCGGCGTCGGCACTGGCTCTGGCGGACGCATTGCAGGGTCATGCAAAGTTAACCCGTGTCATCTATCCGGGACATCCCAGCCACAAACAGCATGATCTTGTTGCGCGTCAGATGGGAAAGGGCGGTACGGTCCTGTCGTTGGAATTGTCGGGTGGCAAGAACGCCGCATTCGAGTTTTTAAACGGACTTGGCATCATATTGATCTCGAACAATCTGGGTGACGCCAAATCAATCATCACGCATCCGGCGACAACAACCCATCAACGATTGCCCGACGATCAGAAAGCCGCGCTTGGTATCACCTCAGGTTTGGTGCGGTTGAGCGTTGGTCTCGAGGATACCGGTGATCTGATAGGGGATGTCTTACAGGCGTTGCAGGCTGTTTAGATTGGCTGCGTTGCTAGAATTGTGACGAAGCACTCGTGCGATAAACCGCGAATATCCGTCGAAACAGATAGATATATCTCAGCTGGAAATGAATGGCATGATTAGCTTTTTCCTGTGGCGAGCTATATATCTGTTCTTGGAAGCGGGATCTAAGGAAACGCCATGAATATACAGCACCCTGATGTGGACAAAGCGCCCCAGCGTGATGAGGCCGCCCAGGCGTTGGCCGTGTTACGCGCCTGGGCGCAGTCAGCCACGCCTGAGGAAGTTGCTGATCTAGAGCCCGCGATCGCTCGTTTGCTACCAGGTGGTGAAGTGGCGAACTATCCCGCTTTGGCACGTGCCTATCCCGAAGAGTTTACGGTTGATGACGCATACCGTGCGTCTCTACCAGATCTACAAAACGGCCCAAGTTCGTTGATCCGCGGCGCAAAACAACATTTGCAACATGTGGGGATTTCGAATTTCCGACTGCCGATTAGGTTTCATGCCCGCGACGACGATGATTTGCGCTTGGAAACCTCGGTAACCGGTACGGTCAGTCTTGAGGCTGGCAAAAAGGGCATCAACATGTCGCGGATCATGCGATCCTTCTACAAGCACGCCGAAAAAACCTTCAGCTTCGAGGTGATCGAGGCCGCGCTGAGAGATTATATCAACGATCTGGACAGTTTCGATGCACGCATACAAATGCGGTTTTCCTATCCGATGAAGATAGAGTCTTTGCGTTCAGGCTTGGAAGGATTTCAGTTTTACGACATCGCGTTGGAATTGGTGGAGAAAAACGGGCAACATCGCAAGTTTATGCATTTGGATTACGTCTACTCGTCAACCTGTCCTTGCTCTTTGGAACTTAGTGAGCATGCCAGGCAGTCGCGTGGTCAATTGGCGACACCGCATTCGCAGCGCTCTGTCGCCCGTTTGTCGGTCGAGGTTTTGGGGCCAGATTGTCTTTGGTTTGAGGATTTGATCGACATGGCGCGCTCGGCTGTGCCGACAGAGACGCAAGTGATGGTAAAGCGCGAAGATGAACAGGCCTTTGCCGAGCTAAATGCAGCCAATCCGATATTTGTCGAGGATGCGGCTAGGCTTTTCTGCCAAAAGTTGCAGGAAGACGAGCGGATCGGTGATTTTCGGGTGGTAGCAAGCCATCAGGAAAGCCTGCACAGCCATGATGCCGTCAGTGTACTGACAGAGGGGCAAACATTTGCGGCTGACAGTCTTGACCCCAAGCTGTTTAACACCTTGTTTCATGTGGGTTAACAGGTTTCGACTGCAAGTGAACCTATTGCTGAAATTTTCGCCAAACAGCCAATAATTATGGCGGCTATCCGCAAAGGCTTTCTTTTCATGTTGACCTTGTCACGGCAAAGGTGTGAATCGCCTATGCCGGTTTTGTCGGTAGCGACTCAACAACCAGGAATAGAAAATGAATCCCGTCTCGACCCACTTAGAAATATCTGCCGCCAGCATCCGCCTAGCTGGCTATGTAATAGAAAGCCAACTTCGCGTGGCGCAGGAGCTTGGTAAGGTTGCTTTGACCTCCAACTTCTTTGCAACGCCCGCCGAGATGCGCAAACCCGCATCAAAACCAAAACAAACTGAATTAAAAGAAACTCTCAAACCCAAGAAAACGGCAACGAAATCCGTAAAAGCTGTTAAATCGGCAACGCCAATTTCAGCGAAAGCCGCCAAACCCACCGATGCTCAACTGGAAAAAGCAGTGACGGCAAAACGCGGAAAAAAGCCATCCGTGCGGGCAGTGGCACCTGCTCCTGTCGAGGTTGCTGAAAAACCAGTAGCGCCCAAAGTTCAAGCGATTTCAAAGATAAAACCCAAGTTGCCAATAACGAATAATGCAACGGAAAAACCTCAAAAACCTGCTGCGAAAATGCCTGAGTTTAAATCGCGCGCGACCAAAACTACGGCACCTGTAAAAACAAAGGCGTCAGCAACTGCTAAAAAGACTTCGCCTCAGGTAACCGTAAAGGTTGCAAAGACGGACGAGGCGGCAAGTACGCTGTCAGAACCGCAGCAAAAGACGGACAAAGCACATCGCGCACCGTCGACGCCGCCAGCAATGCCTGGGGCTGGCAAAGGCGTTCCCAAAAGCTGACGATCAGGATCGGGAACAGAGGGCATAGGTCAATCGCGCTTGACACCCGCCGCATGCGGGGCCAAATCTGCGCTTCATGATTGACCTGCGCCCTGTCGGATATGTCATCGGCCTGATGGTTATGGCGCTCGGACTTGCCATGTTTCTGCCGATGCTGGTGGATATTGCCGAGGGGCGAGGCCATTGGCCCGTTTTTGCGGAAAGTGGCATCCTGACCGTGCTGATTGGCGGTTTGGTCGCTCTGGCCTGCCGCAACGGGGTGCGTGAGGGGCTGACGATCCAGCAAACCTTTCTTCTGACCACAGGTGTTTGGGTAGCGTTGCCAATTTTTGGCGCATTACCCTTTATTTTGGGTGCGACCGAAGCACGGATTGTCGATGCTGTATTCGAGGCGATGTCGGGTCTGACGACGACAGGTTCGACGGTTCTTTCCGGTCTTGATGCCTTACCGAAAGGCCTGTTGCTGTGGCGGGGTGTCATGCAATGGCTTGGCGGCATCGGAATCATCGTTGTGGCCATGGTATTTCTGCCCGAGTTGCGGGTTGGCGGGATGCAGATTTTCCGCACTGAAAGCTTTGATACCTTTGGCAAGATTCTACCACGCGCTACCGAAATTTCCTCTCGTATTTCGGTCATATACCTCAGCCTGACTCTATGCTGCATCCTTAGCTACCTGTTGACCGGGATGAACGCATTCGACGCGACTGTGCACGCCATGACCACAGTGGCGACCGGCGGGTTTGCCAACTATGACGTATCATTCGGAGCATTCGGTGCCGCGACCGAATATGTTTCGGTAGGTTTCATGTTGATTGCGGCCTTGCCTTTTGTCCGGTTTGTTCAGATTACAGCGGGAACCGCTCGACCTCTGCTGACTGACCCCCAGGTAAGAGGGTTTTTCCTGACAACTCTGGCGCTGGTTCTGCTTCTGACGTCATGGCAGTTCGGGCAGTTGGAATCCTTTTCTGAACCTGTGTTTCGCAAAGTGCTGTTTAATACCGTTTCGATCCTGACTGGCACGGGATACGCGAGCGATGACTATATGCTGTGGGGCGCATTCCCAGTAGCATTGCTGTTTTTTACGGGTCTCATCGGAGGATGCGCCGGGTCAACGTCGTGTTCTATAAAGGTCTTTAGGTACCAGCTGCTTTTTTCGTCGATCAGCGCACAGTTGCGACGTATCCGCTCTCCCAACGGTGTATTCACACCACGCTATCAAGGCAAAGCGATTGGGGATGACGTCCTGAACTCGGTCATGTCATTCTTTGTTTTCTTCGTGGTTACCTTGGGTCTTGTCGCTGTGGCACTTGGCCTGACAGGGCTTGATTTCACTACGGCGATTTCAGGTGCTGCTGCTGCTTTGGCCAACATCGGGCCGGGTTTGGGGGACACGATTGGACCCTCAGGCAATTTTGCCTCACTCAATGATACCGCCAAGTGGATACTTACAGGCGCAATGTTGATTGGTCGACTGGAGTTGCTGGCCGTGTACGCCATCTTTACGGTTACATTTTGGCGAGCCTGAAATGCACTAAGACTGTCAGCTTTTGGGCGCGATATTTGAATGTGAATGTTCGAACCACGTGTACCAGCAGCTAAATTATGGACAATTAGGAAAAATTTCTAACTGCAATTCATGCACATAGTTTCTGGATATGTTCACGGGTGAGACAAGGACGAGCCAGTTGTTGCGGTGATGTTTCGGGATTGGTCGCGATTTGAGGGAATATATCCTGGATGGCAGTGTTTTGATCTTCTAATAGTGCCTCAATCGTCGGGCGTCCCAGAAAAAAGCTTTCCGACCAGAGGTTATCTGACAAAATCACCTCGTGTTGATCAAATAATACATGGATATAGGTCAAGTAATGCGGAATAACGCACATTACCCCGGGTTGACCAACCAGCGCACTTGCTTCGACCAGCGCTTCGGCTTCCCCCATCGGCGACAAGAGTTTCTTTTCGGTCGTCAAAATCCTGTGACGAGGAGATACGATCATGTCGCGTTCGGGCGTTCCGGGGCCAAGAGCATTCGCACGGATCAGAACAGGGAGGGAATTCGGGTTGTTCGGTATAGCGTCAAAGGACAGGCGTCGCTGACCAACCCAGCGGACGGCCTGGAAACCACGATCACGCGTCAGCACACGGTCACCAACTTCCAGCGTCTCTACAGCTTTGAGGCCATTCAAGGTTGAAATGCCTGTTCGGGGTGTAAAGCAGGTAATGGCGCGAATGTCGCGATTACAAAATTGCTTGGCTTGTGACCCTTCCAAGCGGTGTTGTTTGACGGGGGCGGCATCGGCATCCAACCCAAGCTCGCAAGGCGGAGTTCCCCTGTTTTTTTCGCGCATCAACTGCATGTTGTTTCCTGTTACTCGTTCAACTCAAAACACAGGCCCGTCAAACACCTCTTTCTGCACCTTCTACTGGTGCAGTTGGCGGGCTAGCGGCATTATCACTTTGATTTGTGGCCGTACTTTGCGCTTTTAGGGGTCAGGGTTTGACAATTTTAGTAAATTGCAACCTGAAGCACCCATGTCGCTGAGGGCATTCCTATTTGGGATGATCGGCACTCAAGAAAAAGGACGGCGCTATGGATATGAATTTTGGAATTCGGCCTGAAATCAAGGTTTTGCTGGAGCGCGTTTCCGCGATGGTATCCAATGAAATCATGCCGTTGGAAGCAGAATATCACGCGGAAATAGCAAAGGCAGATCGCTGGCAGTTCACAGCACGGCAAACCGAAATTCTTGAAGGCTTGAAGGCGCGGGCAAAAAAAGGTGGGCTTTGGAATTTCTGGCTGACTGACAGTGCTCGAGGTCTTGGTTTGACTACCGTGGAATATACGTATTTTGCCGAAGAAATGGGCCGTACGCCGATGGGCGCAGAGATTTTCAACTGCAACGCACCCGATACCGGTAACATGGAAGTTTTCGAGCGCTACGGTACGGATTCCATGAAAAAGAAATGGCTAGAGCCGCTTTTGGCGGGCGAAAGTCGTAGCGCCTATCTGATGACAGAGCCGGATGTCGCGAGTTCTGATGCCACCAATATTGCGATGTCTTGTATCCGTGATGGTGATGAGTACGTATTGAATGGTGAAAAATGGTGGGCGACGGGCGCCGGTGACCCGCGATGTGCTGTCTATATCGTTATGGTGCGCACCGGAGCAGATGATCGACAGAAACATCAACGGCATTCTATGATTGTCGTGCCCGCCGATACCTTGGGCATCGAAAAATTGCGTCCGATGCAAGTTTACGGTGCGGATGATGCTCCTCACGGGCACATGCACTTTCGTTTTACCGACGTTCGCGTACCGGCGGAAAATCTTCTGCTAGGTGAGGGGCGCGGTTTTGAGATAGCTCAAGGAAGGTTGGGTCCGGGCCGCATCCACCACTGCATGCGCGCGATCGGTCAGGCAGAGACTGCGCTTGAACTGATGTGCCGCCGATCTTTGGCACGCGAGGCATTTGGCAAGAAGGTTGCCCAGCTTGGCGCAAACTTTGACATTATCGCCGAAGCGCGCATGGAAATAGAGCAGGCAAGGCTATTATGCCTTAAGGCTGCCTGGATGATGGATCAGGGCGATGCGCGGGCGGCCGCGCCTTGGATCAGCCAGATCAAAGTTGTGGCTCCCCGTGTCGCGCTTAAGGTGATTGACGACGCCATTCAGATGTTTGGAGCACAAGGAATAAGCCAGGATGTGCCGCTGGCGGCAATGTGGACGCATGTGCGGACGCTCAGACTTGCCGATGGACCGGACGCAGTGCACAGGCGCCAGGTCGCTCGTGCCGAATTGCGAAAGTATTCTCAGGAAAAGCTTTAAGGGCCTAAGAGCCAACTAATGTCTTTTTGCGGGGTACCTATGGTTAAGGTGGAAGTGTGAACAATTAGTTGATTGAGCAAATCCGTGCGCGCCCCCTTGCAGCCATTTGGGCGCAACACTAAGACTCCTTTAGGACATGATCATTTAAGATCGCGGCGACAAACAGCAGGCAGGCGGATATGAGAGACCCATTTGAGACTTACATGAACACCCTCGTGCCCATGGTGGTTGAGCAAACCAGCCGTGGCGAACGGGCTTATGACATCTTTTCGCGCCTTCTGAAGGAGCGGATCATTTTTCTTTCGGGCCCGGTGCATGATGGTATGTCCAGCCTGATCGTGGCGCAGCTTCTGCATCTGGAGGCTGAGAACCCGTCGAAAGAAATTTCCATGTATATCAATAGCCCGGGTGGCGTGGTCACCAGTGGTCTGTCGATCTATGACACTATGCAATACATTAAGCCTAAGGTCAGTACTTTAGTGATCGGTCAGGCAGCTAGCATGGGTTCCCTTCTGCTGACGGCCGGGGAAAAGGGTATGCGCTTTTCTTTGCCCAACAGCCGGGTAATGGTGCATCAGCCGTCAGGTGGATATCAGGGTCAGGCAACGGATATCATGATTCACGCGGAAGAAACGCTGAAACTCAAGAAACGGCTGAATGAAATTTACGTGAAACATACCGGCCAGACACTGAAAAAAGTCGAAGAAGCGCTTGAGCGAGATAACTTCATGTCGCCTGAGGATGCTAAATCTTGGGGTCTTATTGATGAAATTGTCGAGAATCGCGCCAAAACATCAGACGATGAAGAATAAATTAACGGCCCGGTGTCAAACCGGGCTCGCACATTTTGAGATTGTGGACACCTAATTGCTGTCTTAAGCTGGCAAGAAATAGGTGAACGAACTGACCTGACAACAGGTCAAAACCGCGGTCTAGGCCCCGAAAGGTAAGTTATGGCGAATAGTTCTGGCAGTGACAGCAAGAACACCCTCTATTGCAGCTTTTGCGGCAAAAGTCAGCACGAGGTACGCAAGCTGATTGCAGGTCCGACGGTCTTCATCTGCGATGAATGTGTCGAGCTTTGCATGGACATCATTCGCGAGGAAACCAAGAGCGCTGGCCTGAAATCAAGCGAAGGTGTCCCGACGCCGCGAGAAATTTGTGAAGTGTTAGATGATTACGTGATCGGCCAGTCGATGGCCAAGCGCGTGTTGAGCGTGGCGGTCCATAATCACTACAAGCGCCTCAACCATTCTGGCAAAGCCGGTGAAGTTGAACTTCAGAAATCCAATATTCTGCTTATTGGACCCACGGGCTGTGGTAAGACTCTGCTGGCCCAAACGTTGGCGCGCATCCTTGATGTGCCCTTCACTATGGCTGATGCGACTACTCTGACCGAGGCCGGCTATGTTGGGGAAGATGTTGAGAACATTATCCTCAAGCTGCTGCAATCGAGTGAATACAATGTCGAGCGGGCGCAGCGAGGGATCGTTTATATTGATGAGGTCGATAAGATCACCCGCAAGTCTGAGAACCCGTCGATTACTCGTGATGTCTCTGGCGAGGGGGTTCAGCAAGCGTTGCTGAAATTGATGGAAGGTACGGTTGCTGCTGTACCGCCGCAAGGTGGTCGCAAGCACCCCCAACAAGAATTCCTGCAAGTAGATACGACCAATATTCTGTTTATTTGTGGCGGCGCTTTTGCGGGCCTTGATAAAATTATCGCACAGCGAGGCAAAGGCAGCGCTATGGGATTTGGTGCGGATGTCCGCGATGAAGATGATCGCGGTGTCGGTGAAATTTTCACTGATCTTGAGCCGGAAGATTTGTTGAAATTTGGCCTTATCCCCGAATTTGTCGGTCGCTTACCGGTCATCGCAACGCTTGAAGATTTGGATGAAGACGCGCTTGTTACGATTTTGACGCAGCCCAAAAATGCCCTGGTCAAACAATATCAGCGCCTCTTTGAGTTGGAAGACGCGCAACTGAGCTTTACTGAGGATGCGCTGAGCGCCATCGCAAAACGCGCAATCAAACGCAAAACGGGCGCGCGTGGTTTACGCTCGATTTTGGAAGATATCCTCTTGGACACGATGTTCGATCTGCCAGGAATGGAAAATGTAGCCGAAGTGGTTGTGAACGAAGAGGCTGTTAGCGCAGATGCTAACCCGTTGATGATCTATTCTGATGCGAAGAAAGAAGAGGCAAGCGCGGGCTAGGCGGCTTTCCTTCGCTGTAAATGCTCATCAAGTTTGTTTGTCGCTCGATGAAGGTTGGGCATCTTATCCTTATAGGTTTTCTCAGTAACCTGCATTCTCGATGGATATAACCTATTGATTGCGCGGATTTTTTTGAGGTCAGTCGCGAGTTATTTTAAACTTGGTGCGCCGCATTCGACCGTTCGATTCGAGAGTACCTGACGCCAATTATGGATGGCCTGGATAAGTGCAATTTTTTCGGCACCTCTGGACCTTTACTATCAATTACGGCATATCAGGTGATAAGTTTGGCGGAGGACCCGATGGGCATTCTGAATACCCTGCTACGTGCTTTCACTTGGTGGAATGGGCAAACGCTCAACACTCAACTTTACACTTGGCGCAAGGGTGTGAAAGTGGGAGAGGATGAACAGGGTAATACCTTTTACCATACGCGTGACGACAAGCGCCGATGGGTCATTTTCAACGGGGAATGCGAGGCCACTCGCGTAAGCCCTGACTGGCATGGCTGGCTGCATCACACATTCAAAGAACCGCCGTCGGAGAAACCACTTTCGCACAAATCGTGGGAAAAAGAGCACGAAGAAAACCTAACGGGCACTGCGTTGGCCTATGCGCCAGCGGGTTCGATACGCCGAAGCGCTCCGGCAGATCGTCGTGACTACGAGGCTTGGGACCCTGAATAGGCTGGTAAATGTCTGAAAATACTACTGAAGTGATTGTTGGAGGTGCTGTTTTAGCAGTGGCCATTGGCTTTTTGGTTTATGCGAGCCAGGCAACTGGCTTTTCTGCAAGCGGATCAGAATACCAACTCACGGCAAGTTTCCGAAGTGCAGACGGTATTAATGTTGGCACCGATGTGCGCATGGCCGGCGTCAAGATAGGCCGTGTAACCAGCATCACCCTGGATCCTGCGACGTACCGCGCGTCGACGGAGTTCAGTGTTCAGCAAGGTATCGAAGTGCCCGATGACAGTGCTGTCGCGATTTCCTCAGAAGGTTTGCTTGGTGGCAATTATGTTGAACTATTGCCGGGTGGATCACCTTTCTATCTGGAACCAGGCACCGAGATTGAATTTACACAAGGGTCGGTCAGCCTCGTTTCGCTACTGATGAAATTTGTAGGGGGCGAAGGCGATGAGGAACCCGCTGAATGAGGCAATGGTTACTTGCCTTTTTGCTGAGTGTAACACAGGGGACAGTTGCGGCTCAGGAAAGTGTTTCCCAGGGAACTGGAGTCGTCTTGCGGGGCCTCGACAAGGTTGATGGTGATATTGTGGATATGTCGCTATCGACGGACGAATCTGCAGAGATCGGCCGTTTGACCGTCAGGCTACGTGAATGCAGGTATCCTCAGGGCACCGCAACAGATGCCTACGCCTTTCTGACAATCAGTGATACGCCCGGTGATAACGTCGTTTTTGATGGGTGGATGATTGCGTCGTCTCCGGCTTTGAATGCGTTGGAACACCCGCGCTACGACGTCTGGGTACTACGTTGTAATAGTGAATGAGGATTTTGACAAAGCGGAAGCTTGTTAAAGTTCGCCGGTTGTTTCAAGGCCTCTTCCAGCAGTAAGTGATAGGAAGTTCGGCTGATTTCCCGCGCCCCTAAAGATTGCAAATGTGTTGTTATGAATTGCGTGTCAAACAGCGTATAATCGCAACGTTTTAGGTGGTCTACCAGATGAGCCAGAGCCAGTTTTGACGCGTCTGTCTGGCGGGAAAACATGCTTTCTCCAAAGAATGCCCCACCGATGGCGACCCCGTAAACGCCACCTGTCAGGAGCCCATCGTGGCGAATTTCAAGCGAATGGGCGTGACCGGAAGCGTGAAGCTCTGAATATAGTTCACGGATTTCGGCGTTAATCCATGTTTCCTCCCGGTCTGCGCACGCGTCAACGACCCCTTTGAAATCTGCGTTTATTTCAACGGAGTACTCTGCTTTTCTGATGCGCTTTCGTAGCGAACGCGACAGATGGAAACAGTCAAGTGGCATGATGCCGCGTTGGCGTGGATCGACCCAGTAGATCTCGGGGTTATCGCGATTTTCGGCCATCGGGAAGATGCCCATCGTATAGGCCCGCAGCAGGATTTCCGGTGTGAGGGAAAAATCCAGATCACTCATGGTGATGTCAAAGCCCGGTCAGCCTTGTAGATTGGTTTCCAGCCATTTTTCCAACCAGTGGATGTTATATTCGCCGCTGTGGATGTCGGGCTCTTGCAGCAGTGCGTGAAACAGCGGCACTGTCGTATCGACACCATCAACGATCAACTCACCCAACGCACGGTTGAGGCGGGTCAATGCACTTTCACGATCACGGCCATGCACGATCAACTTACCGATCAGGCTGTCGTAAAAAGGCGGGATGGTATAGCCATCATATAGTGCCGAATCCATCCTTACACCCAATCCACCGGGGGCGTGGAAATGAGTGATTTTACCAGGGCGTGGGGCAAATTCCGGTAGTTTTTCGGCATTAATCCGGACTTCGATGGCGTGTCCGTTGATCCGAAGATCGTCCTGTGTAAATGACATCGGTAGCCCTTCGGCAACACGGATCTGTTCACGCACAAGATCGACGCCGAAAATCGCCTCGGTCACCGGATGTTCGACCTGAAGTCGGGTATTCATCTCGATGAAATAAAACTCCCCGTTTTCGTAGAGAAATTCGATAGTGCCAGCGCCTGCATAGTTGATACGCGCCACGGCATCCGCACAGGTTTTACCGATCCGATCGCGCTCTTCTTGCGAGATGCAGGGGCTAGGAGCTTCTTCGAAGACTTTCTGGTGGCGGCGTTGCAGCGAACAATCACGCTCTCCCAGATGAACCGCTTTACCCTTGCCATCACCAAAGACCTGAATTTCAATGTGTCGCGGTGTGGTCAGGTATTTCTCAATATAGACTTCGTCATTGCCAAATGCTGCCTTGCCTTCCGAGCGCGCAGTCATGAAGGCATGTTCCATCTCGCCTTCGTTTTTGGCGACTTTCATCCCGCGTCCGCCGCCACCAGCGGTGGCTTTGATAATGACGGGGTAACCCATCTCTTTGCCTAGTTTTTTGGCCTCGGCCAAAGTTGGCACGCCACCGTCTGAGCCGGGAACGCAGGGCACACCAAGATTTCGCATGGTCTCCTTTGCGGTGATCTTGTCGCCCATAATACGGATATGTTCAGCGGTCGGGCCGATGAATGTCAGGTCGTGATCTTCGACGATTTGAACAAAATTGGCATTCTCGCTCAGAAATCCGTATCCGGGATGAATTGCCTGCGCCCCGGTTACCTCGCAAGCGGCAATGATCGACGGGATCGACAGATAGCTTTCGCTACCAGGTGGGGGTCCAATACAAACGGATTCGTCCGCCATGCGCACATGCATTGCATCGCTGTCCGCCGTGGAGTGAACCGCGACCGAGGCAATGCCCATCTCGCGCGCAGCGCGGATCACACGAAGGGCGATCTCGCCCCGGTTGGCCACTAGGATCTTGTCGAACATGGATCTGCCCTTATTCGATGATCATAAGCGGCGATCCATATTCGACCGTCGCACCATCATCCACCAAGATGCGTTTCACCGTACCACCGCGCGGGGCTGGGATGTGGTTCATGGTTTTCATCGCTTCGATGATCAGTAATGTATCGCCTTCACTGACCTGTTGACCGGGACTGACAAATGACGATGCGCCAGGTTCAGCCTGCATGTAGACAGTGCCGACCATCGGGGACTTTACCGCGCCTGGATGATCAGCCGGATCTTCGGCAGAATCCGCTGATTTCTCTGTCGGGGCTGCGGCTGCAGGGGCCGACGCGGCGGCAACTGGGGTTGCGGCCACCGGTGCCGGCGCTGCAATTGCTACCTTTTGGCGGCTGACCCGGACATTCAGGCAATCGGCATCGCCATATTCACGCTTGACCTGCAATTCTGTCAGATCATTTTCGTTCAGCATCTCCGCCAGCGCTTTGATAAAGGCGACATCATCATCGTGGTTTTTTTTCGACATCTGGGTCCTCGGCCAGTTGCGGTGATCCTGCTATTACTTGGCGACCGCGTTGTTTTTTACCGTGTATAGGCTAAGCAGTGGCATGATAAAAGCGGGCAATTACATTGCAAAATGGGGTATCAGGACAAAAAATGCGAGGGGTGGTGTGAAATTCTTTCCCTTGGGTCATTTTCAGAGTGGCATGCCGGAAAGTTTTGCGACCAACTCCGCCAGTTTCCGGGCGTTGAATTTTTCCAAAAGGCGGGCTCGGTAGACTTCGATCGTGCGATAGGAAAGACCTAATTCCAATCCGATCTCCTTTGAGGTCAGGCCGCGACAGGTCAGAATAGCCACCTCGCGCTCGCGTTGCGTCAGCTTGACCAATGGGCGCTCGTCCGACAAGTCGGCAAATGACCAGATTCCGCGGCGAAAAGGATCATCCTGCGTAAGCGACTGACCGCGGGCCCGACACCAGAAAAGGGTTCCATCACTCCGTTTCATCACCCGCTCGTCGCTATAGCGTCCTGTTTCGTACATCGCAGCGAGGCCACGCTCGCCGATGCGGCGATAATCTTCGATTGAAGGGTAGAAATGTGCCAAGGGGACGTTATTGAATTCCTCAGGTGTGCCACCAAAGGTATCTGCGAATTGCAGATTGCAATGTCGGATGATCCGGTTTTCCAAAACCGCCAATCCAACTGGTGCATGGTCGAAGGCAAGATCTTTCAGCATCGTGCAACATTATGCCTTTGACTTTCCGGCTTTCCAAGGGACCGCCCATTTTAGCGAAACGTTTCAGACCAAAGTGATTGGTGGTTTCCGTCGGGCACCCATAACGGCATTGCCCGCGATCGCGAGAAGCAAAATGGCGCCTCCGACCAAGGTGAAGAATGTGGCGGACTCCCCCAACACCAGCCACACCCATAGCGGCGCCAATACAACCTCTGCAAGCGACACGAGTGTCAATTCCGCTGCTGGTACAGTCTTGGAGCCAATCGTGTAGAGGATCAACCCGGCGCCAACCTGGAATATACCCATGCAGCCCGCAATCGTACTATCGCGTAAACTGAGGGTCAGGGGGAGATCAAGCATGATGCAGATTGCAGCCATGATGGGGATCGCGAAGAGGCCGGATAGAAACACCGAAGGCAGCATTTCGCCCGATTTTCCCCATCTGAGCGTAATGGTGAACACTGCAAACCCGAAGGCCGAACCTAGGGCGGCCAGATTGCCGACCATCGCGCCTCCGCCGGATTTATCCCAAACCATGACAGCGATCCCGAGACAGGCCAGCATTATGGCAAGCCAGGTGTGGAATTGCACAGCCTCGCGCAGGATCAGCAGGCCAAGTATTGCTGCCATGAAGGGTGCGCTTGCGAATAGCAACATGGCGTTTGCCACTGATGTCGTCTGGATTGCATAGATGCCCCCCGCGTAGGCGGCAACCAAAGACAGCCCGCCAACGACGCCCGGTATTCCTGTATGGTAGGCGCGCTCGAATGGGTTTTGGCCGGTGCGTACCCGGATCACGACGTAAATCAGGAGTGACAGTGCGACCGATCGATAGAGCAGGATTTGCCAGACAAGCGCGTCTTCGATTAATCGGATGCCCAGACCCACCGTTGACCACAAGATACCTGCCAGAAAAACCAAAAGCAGACCGCGTGTACCGCTTTCCGGGAGTTGTTGAACGGTCGTGGCTTGGCTCATAAGGGCGAATCTTCATCGTTATATTGCGGCGACAGTGGGTTGCCCGGCGCGAATACGGTTTCAGCCACCACCGGCTGATCATCTCCATCGCGCGCCGCGCGGAGTTCGCGGTAGCCCAGATAGAGCCCGCTGGCGACGATCAGGCACATGCCAATCAAGGTCGCGGTTGGCGGAACTTCGTTCCACAGCACATAGGCCAGGACCACGGCAAGCGGCAAATAGCTGTAATCAAAGGGCGCGATCAAACTGGCATTGGCCACTTGATAGGCTCGGGAAATGAAGAGGTATCCAGCCATGCCGACGCCTCCCAACAATGCCAATCTGGGAATGTCCGAAAGCGCCTCGGTCGGGAACGCCCACCGAAGGTGCTGGAACTCGGGGCCCAAATCGACAATCTGGTTTAACGACCAACCCATCAACATGATCATCGGCGCCGCAGGCACTAAGGTATAAAGGCCCATGGTCAGCGTGGAATCCCGGTCGCCGATGTATCGTGCAAGGATTTGGCCCAACGCGTAGGCCACCGCACACAAGAGCGGCAAAATGGAGACCCAAGTGAACGCGTCACCTGTGGGGTTCATCGCAATGATCACCCCGAGAAAGCCAACAACCAAAGCGCCAATCCTGTGTGGCCCTATCGTTTCTTTCAACAGAAATGAGGCAAGCAAGGCTGTGATCAAAGGCGCTGAGAAAAAGATCGTTGTGACCTCAGCCAGTCCCATGAACGGAAACGCTGAATAAAACAGTGAAAACCCAAGGGCAAAAAGCGCCGCGCGTACAAGGTGTAGCGGCCAGAAAGGCGTCAGAAAACGGTGAGGAGACCCGAGCACGAGTATCAACGGCGATAATATGAGAGCCGCGACCAAGGAGCGGATGCATATCAGCATCCAGACCGGATAAACCGCCAGAAGCGACTTCATCATCGCGTCCTGGACAACAAAAAACAGCATACCAACTTCAATGCAGATCAGCCCGTGCACGGTGCGCGATGGCGCAGCGGGCGTATCGGGGGCATAGGTCGACATTACTATAATCCGCATTGTTGGGAGGGGGTCGCGAAAATCGCGCCCGACCGGGTCAGGGTGTCTAGGAAACTTTCGCTGGTCTCGCTTATTTGCGACAGCGTGTCGCCAATGGCACCTGAACAATATCAGGGTTGGGTTTAGGTTGTTGAAAAATAAACAAAAAGTTCCGTGCGTACGAAGTTTCTATAGTTTGGGCGCAGTGGTATTGCGGATTACGCAGGACAGTTCGCATTTGAAACGGTGGATTTCGGTGTCGTTGGTTGTAATCATCCGGGTAAAGTTTTCGCCGGCGATCGTACCGATGTCATGGGCCGGAATGTTAATCGTGGTCAGTCCCGGCTCAAGGTCTTCTGACCCCTTGAAATCACCAATCCCGATGATTGAGATCTCTCCAGGGACGGCAAAGCCCAGCTTTTGCGCAGCATAGAGTGCGCCTTGCGCGATCACGTCATTACCGCACAACAAGGCAGTGGGATGCGGCGCTGTTTCAAGCAGCATCAAGGTCGCCCGCTTGGCCTGGGCGATAGAATAGGGTGCTTCGGATCGCCAATGCTCGGGCACAATCGCTCCGGCCTCTTCCAAAGCGTCGACTGCCCCTTGAAGCCGTTCTCGGGCACGGTCATTTCCAGTCGTTTGCGGAAATACCAAGCCAATGTCGCGATGTCCAAGCGACAGCAGATGCTGCGCAGCCATGTATCCTGCATCATGATTGTTGGCACCGACGCACGACATGCTGGACGTCGCATTGTGGTTCCAGATGGCAATGGCAGGTATTGCCTGTTGTTCGATGAGGTTGAAACTGGCCTGGGTATGTTCAAGGCCAATCAGCGCGATACCGTCGACCCTGTGCTCAAGCAGTTTGCGCATCATCGCATATTCCCGATCCAGATCATATCCGTGCGAGGCGATAAGCAGGGTGAAACCCGCCGCGTCGATTGCATCGGAAAAGGCCTGAATTACTTCGGAAAAGATGGTGTGGTTTATGGTTGGAACGATCAGGCCGATAGTCCCGCTGCGGCGACCATGCATGGTTTGTGCCGCCCGGTTTCGGATGTATCCCAACCGTTCAACCGCGCGATTGATCTTTTTGCGAGTCGCAGGATTGACCATTTCGGGATGGTTGAAGCTACGTGAAACGGTCGAAGGTGAGACGCGGGCAGCCTTTGCTACATCAACAATATCCGCTTTTTGTTGTTTTTTTTCAGCCATTTGATCTTCCAAAACATCAATTTTATGAAAACATTTGCAATACTATTTTCATCGCTTACCCTGATTTGTCAATTGGCCGTATGGCTGCACATGACCGGGAGGAGCACCAATGGAATTCATCTATTACTTCGGTGATGTCTTTGCGCCGGTTTCTTTTCTTTTGCTGCTGGTCGGCACGATTGGCGGCTTAATCCTGGGGGCGACGCCGGGTCTGTCACCCACAATGGCTGTCGCGCTGTTGATCCCGTTCACCTTCCATCTTGAGGCCGTACAGGGCCTGATTCTGTTGGGGGCCGCCTATACCTCGACGGTGGCGGGCGGGGCCGTCAGTGCCATTTTGCTAAAAATCCCGGGGGCACCTGCAAATATCGCCACTACGCTTGATGGTCATACCATGGCCAAGAAGGGCGAAGGCGCGAGGGCTTTGCAACTGTCCTTCCTTGCATCGGCGGTGGGTGGTGTTTTCGGGGTTCTTTTGCTGATCTTTCTTACTCCGTTGCTTGCACAATGGGCGCTGGCGTTTGGACCATCGCATCTGTTCTGGCTGGCAATTCTTGGTGTTACGATCATTGGGTCGCTCGACAGCGCATCTGTGGTTAAGGGTTTGCTGTCGGGGTGCATTGGCCTTTGGCTGGCGACAATCGGATTTGACGACATTATGGGCGCCCAGCGTTTCATTTTCCATTCGTCCTTGGGCGGCGGCATTAACATCATCGCCGCGCTGATCGGCTTGTTTGCGATCCCGCAGGTGTTGACGATGTTCGCCAAGGGGCGTCGAAATGACAATATCGAAGTGATCGAGGTGAAAAAGCACGCGATCATGGATGCCGTCAGGGAGCTTCTCAGCCGCAAACGCGCTATGGCGATTGGCACGGCCGTCGGATCCATCATCGGGCTGATCCCCGGGGTCGGTGGGCAGATTGCCGGGTTGGTAGCCTATGACCAGACCAAGAAATTCAGTCCAGAACGGGAAAAATTCGGCACCGGACATTCCGAAGGTGTAATCGCGGCTGAAAGCGCGAACAACGCGATGGTTGGACCCAGCCTGGTGCCTCTGTTGACACTCTCTATCCCTGGCTCTCCCACCGCGGCGGTTTTGCTGGGTGGGCTATTGATCCATGGAATTTTCCCGGGCACAGACCTGTTTGACAATCACCCGGACGTTGCTTGGACCTTCATCAATTCGATGCTGATCGGGCAAATACTAATGTGTATTTTTGGCCTTTACGTAGCGGGCCTGGCGGCGAAGGTAGCGCAGGTGCCGCAATCTGTGATGGCTGCGGTGGTGCTGGGTCTTTCGGTCTTTGGGGCCTATTCGGTGCAGAGCTCAATGGGCGATGTCTACGTCATGGCATCGCTGGGCGTGATGATGTTTTTCCTCGAACGCTTCGGGTTTTCTGCTGCACCGCTGGTGCTTGGACTGATCCTTGGCCCGATCGCCGAGGCGAATTTTATTCAAGGCAGCATGATCGCAAATGCTACCGACGGTATGGGTACTTACTTCCTGTCCGGCGCCTTGAACATCGTCCTGATAGCCATTGTCATCGCCTCGATTGCCTATTCGGTGGTCATGGAACTGAAGCAGAACAAAGCCCAGAATGAGGAGGCATCGGCATGAGCCGCACGCAACACATCATTCCATCAGGTATCGTCTTTCTGGTTGGTTGCTGGATCGCCTGGGTCAGCTTCACCCAACAACCATCTGAGGCATTTCTGTTCCCACGATTGATTTCGTCTGCCTTCGTGGCTTTGGCTGGCTGGACCTTTCTGAAGGCGTTGATGGGCTGGTCCAAGGTAGGCAACGGCGTAACGCGTACAATGGCACTTAATCTGGCACCCGGACTGATCGTATCGCTGATCTACGTTTTCTGGTTGGCCAAAAGCCTTGGCTTTTACACAGCGACCAGCCTGGCCTTTTTCGTATTGCTTTCGCTCTATGATCCCGCCCCGCATAATCAGGTTAAAAGCTGGACCAAGCGGGCGATCATCACTGCCTGTTTTATCGCAGTGATGTATGGCGTCTTCGGGTTGCTGCTCAAGGTCTACACGCCACGTGAAATACTGTTCTAATCAACCAACAAAACCAGAGTTCCAAGGGAGGAAACGACAATGAAGAAACTACTGGCTGGGGCCGCGATGGCTCTGATGGCCTTGGGCGGCAATGCTGCACAGGCGCAGGATTACCCTGATCGACCGATCATGATGATGGTCAGCTATGGCGCCGGCGGAGCGACTGATTTCCAGGCCCGGATCGTCACCATGACAGCGGGCAACGAAGACGCTTTGGGCATGCCAATTGCGATCATCAACAAGCCGGGTGCCGGTGGCCGCGTCGGTTGGAACTGGTTCGCGACGCAGGCAGAGTCCGATGGCTACACGCTGGCCGCCTACAACATTCCGCATTTCATTGCGCAGTCCATCAAGGGCGGTGTGGAGTATTCGGCTGACACTTTCGAACCTATTGCAAACTGGGGGGCAGACCCGGCTGTGTTTGTGGTTGCCGCTGACAGCGAGATGACCTCGATGGAAGATGCCGTGGCTTATGCCAAGGAAAACCCCGGCAAGCTGACATTCTCGGGCGCGGGCCTTTTTGTGGGTCACCACATCGCGGCGCTTCAGCTTGAAAAGGCCGCAGGCGTCAAGATGGCCTATATCCCGACCAAGGGTGGTGGTGCCGCTGCGATGAAAGCTGTGATTGCAGGCGAAGTGATGGCAGGCGTCAACAACCTCTCAGACGCTTTCCGTGCCCAAGAAGCGGGTAACGTGAAGATCCTCGGTGTCTTCGATCTTGAGCGGAACGAATTCCTGCCCGATGTGCCCACGATGAAAGAGCAGGGCCTTGATATTGACAATGCGAGCGTGAACTTCCGTGGTGTCATGGTGCCCAAAGGCACCCCGCAGGAAGTGATCGACAAGCTGTCTGCGACCGTGCCTGAAATGTTCGCAAATGAGCGGGTTGCCAAGAAGATGAAGGCAGGTGGTTCGCCCATGCACATCATGACCCGCGAAGAGGTGCAAGAGATGTGGGCGGCGCGTCAGGCAACCCTGGAAGAGCTGCTGGCAGGCCTTTGAACCAAAGCATTTTAACGAAACTGGAAGGGGCGATACCCGCCCTTTCCCCAACCAGACAGGATAGCCCCATGAACGCTCAGGATGATCTTACAATTGTCGATCAAATCATGGCCCGCGCCCGTGTTGCGCAAGAAGCTTTTGCAGCGGATGCAACGCAGGAACGCTACGATGCCGCGGCCTCGGCCGCAGGATGGGCGATCATGGAACCAAGCCGAAATCAGGCACTGGCGGAACTGGCTGTGAAAACCACCGGGCTGGGAAATGTGCCCGACAAGATTACCAAGAACCATCGCAAAACCCTGGGGCTGCTGCGGGATATTGCCGGTGCGAAAACCTGCGGTGTGATTGACGATAACCCGGATACCGGCATTACCAAGATTGCCCGCCCGGTTGGTGTTGTCGGTGCTGTCGTACCCTCGACCAATCCGGCTGCGACACCTGCGAATAACATCATTAATGCCTTGAAATGCGGCAATGCGATTGTGCTGTCGCCTTCGCCAAAGGGCATCCCAAGTTGCGAGTTGCTACTGACGTATATCTATGCCGAATTCGACAAGATCGGACTGGATCATGATCTGGTGCAAATGATCCCCGCGCCAGGGTCCAAGGCCAAAACGCAACGGATGCTGGAGGCCGCCGATCTGTTGGTCGTGACCGGCAGCCAGGACAATGTGCGCCGTGCCTATTCCAGCGGTACACCCGCAGTAGCAGTGGGCGCCGGCAATGTTACAGTGATCGTGGATGAAACCGCGGATCTGAAGGCGGCGGCGGCCAAGATTGCTGCCTCGAAATGTTTTGACAATGCCACCTCTTGCTCGTCGGAGAATGAGATTGTGGTTGTGGATGCTGTCTATGACGCTTTCGTCGCCGCACTGGCAAGAGAGGGCGGGGCGCTTGTGCCCGCGGCCGACGCGGATGGGATCATCGCAAAGCTTTGGCCCGACGGGCATCTCAACCGGGCCGTGATTGCGCAGGATGCGGAGCCGATGCTCGACGCGCTGGATATGCGTGGGAAGGTTCCAGAAGGCACCAGGTTTCTGGCGGTGGAGACTGACGGGATTGGTCCAGATCATCCGCTTTCGGGTGAAAAGCTAAGCCGTGTTGCCGCACTTTATCGCGCCAGAGATTTTGATGACGCGCAGGCGATCGCCGCGCGTATTTTGGACCATATGGGTGCGGGGCATTCCATCGGGCTGCATAGTGCTGAAGACAGTCGCGCGATGGCATTGGGCGAAACCATTCCTACCTGCCGGGTCATCGTCAATCAGGCCCATTGTTTCGCGACCGGTGGTGCGTTCAACAACGGCATGCCGTTTTCGCTCAGCATGGGGTGTGGCACTTGGGGCGGTAACTCGATCGACGACAATCTACATTGGCGCCACTTCATGCAAACGACAAAGGTGATCCGCGAAATTCCACCGATCGAACCCAAGGTCGAAGATATTTTCGCCGCTTATTGGAGTGTTGCGGGAAAATGAACCTTTCAAAAGACGTACCACCAGCCGGAACGCTCCGCGACTGGATTGACAAACGCGCAGATGGGGACGGCACCGCCTTTATCTTTCCGGAGGGAGAAGAAAGCCTGGGCTGGGCTGAACTGCGCGACACTGCTGCCCGCATCGCAGCGGCTCTGACGGCACAAGGCATCGCTCATGGCGAAAGCGTGGCTATCATGATGCCCAACGGGCGGGCGGCAGTCGAATGCCTTTTCGGAACACTTTATGGTGGGTTCCGGGCGACGATGATCAACCTGGTTGCCGGGCACGAGGCCATTTCATACGCGTTGGAGCATTCTGAATGCCGCGTCGCCTTTGTAGGTGAGGGGCAAGTGCTACTGTTCGAGCAGGCGTCGGAAGGGCGGATCAAACGCCTTGATCCTGGCGAAACTGCGTCGACGTCGTTGCACGATGTTGTCCCAGGTGATCATGCGTTGCTGATGTACACCTCGGGTACGACCGGGCGGCCGAAAGGCGTGGTTCACACTCAGTCCAGCCTATTGGCTGGTGGCTGGACGACCGCCATCGCGCATGCGCTTTCATCGCAAGACAGGGGATTTTGCGTATTACCGATCTGCCATATCAACGGTCTTTGCGTGACGGTGATGGGCGCGCTGGTCTCGGGTGGGTCGCTGGCGATGTGCCCCAAGTTTTCCGCAAGTCGTTTCTGGGAAAGCGCCGGGCGGGCAAAGGCCACGTGGTTTTCCGTGGTGCCTACGATCATCTCACATCTGTTGCATTCCGACGTGAACCCTGACGCGGAAACCAAGGCGCGCCTGCGGTTTGGCCGCTCGGCCTCGTCGCCCCTGTCGCCGGATGTTCAGACAGCGTTTGAAACGCGCTTTGGCGTGCCTGTGATCGAGACGATGGGATTGACGGAAACCGCCGCGCAGATTTTATCAAACCCGCTGCCGCCTGGCATTCGTAAAATCGGCTCACCCGGTATCGCCTATGGCAACGAGGTGAGCATCCTGTCACCGGAATTTGCAACAATGCCTGCAGAACAAGAGGGTGAGGTGGCCGTGCGCGGCCCGAACGTCATGCTGGAATATCTGAAAAACCCTGATGCAACCCGAGATACGTTCACGCCTGACGGCTGGCTGCGCACTGGCGACCTGGGACGTATGGATGAGGACGGTTTTCTGTACATCACCGGACGGTTGAAAGAGTTAATCATCAAAGGCGGCGAAAATATCGCCCCGCGCGAGATTGACGAGGCGCTTTATTCACACCCGGATGTGATTGAGGCTGCCGCATTTTCCTGCCCCTGCGACAGCTATGGTGAACGGATCGAGGCTGCGGTGAAGATAGATGAAAAGTCTTCCCTGTCCGAGGCGGAGTTGCTGGCGATTTGTGTGAAAAAACTGGGCAAGTTCAAATGCCCGGATCATATCTATTTCATGGATGAGCTGCCCAAGGGGCCTTCGGGCAAAATCCAGCGACGTCTGTTGTCGGAAATGGCTCTTGCCTAAGTGTCAATAAGACACTTTTGTCCTGTAGTCCGGATGATCCAACAGGTCGAAATACTGCTGTCGAAGTTTGGTGGCGACCGGCCCGGCTGTGCCGTTTGAAAACACCCGATCACTGATCTGGCTGACCGGGGAGATGCCGCCCCCAGAGGTCGACAGGAACACTTCGTCAGCCTGCATCAACTCTTCGATGGAAAGGTCGCGCTCGGCGATTTCGAAACCGGCTTCCTGACAAAGCTCCAACGCTGTCCGGCGGGTAATCCCGTGCAACACGTTTTTGCTTGGCGTAGAAACTGAATTTCCCTTTAAACAGAATATGTTAAATCCCGGCCCCTCGGTGACATTTCCTGCATGATCGGGGAGCAGCACCGTCTCAAACCCCCGATCTTTAGCTTCGAATAGCCCGGCGGTAAAATCACCCCAATGATAGTTCTTTACCAACGGATTCACACTATCTGGTGGGATGCGACGGGTGTCTTCGGACAGCCAGATCTTGACGCCTTGTTCAGCAATTTCCGGCTTCACCACATGAATATAAGGTACGCACCATGAGTAGAAATGGTTGCCGCAATCGCGCGGATCCCTGCTGCCGGGGATCAATGGCGTGCCACGAGCGGCGACCATTGCACAATAGGCGTTTTTCAGGCCGGATTTGCCAACCATTTCGTGCAAAGCAATGGCGATGCCATCGGTGTCCATCCCGATATCCATGTGGGACGCCGTAATTGAAGCCTGAAAGCGTTCCAGGTAATCGTTCAGCCGAAAAAATGCACCATTCCACACAGGCACAACATCATAGGTCACATCCGAATGGGTGACGGCCCAGTCGGTGACCCCGATGGTCGCCTTGGCAATTGGAACGATCTGACCTTTGATCCAAGCCGCACCTTTTGAAAGATCATCCATTTCCGGCCTCCCCGCCGGCCATATTGTCGGATGCGGGGGCGAGGGTAAAGCCGATCAGGTGCCGTAGGCGCGGGCGGGGGTCATGATTTCGGCGGCGGCGTCGGTGATGGCATCTGCGATCACATCCAGCTCGGCCGTTTTCAGGCGGGCGGGCAGGCGGGTGTCGCAGGCCTTCATCAGCATGGCGCGGGTTTGCGGAAGTTCCGGTACATCGCCTGGAATGAATAGCCAGTTCCAGAAGGCCCGCGCATTATCGGTTGAGAGGCCAAAGATCTGAACCTTTACACCCCGCGCTGCTGCGGCGTCGGCGAAGGCGCGGGTTTCATCCTCGTTCATGCCCACGAGGTTGAACTGGATCGAATCCGGCGCGCGGTCTTCTTTCTCAAGCTTTTCAGGAACTTCCAGCCACGGTGAGCTGTTCAAGCGTGCCGCTACATAGTCGTGGTTTCGGCGTCCGTCATGCATCCGGCGCGGCACTTCGGCCAATTGTGGGCGGATGATTGCGGCGGAAAGATTGCTGAGGCGCAGGTTATAGAGCGGCAGCTTGTTTTGCGTTTTTGCAAAGGCCGCGTCCAAGTTCGGGTCGGGGGCAGTGAAGTGTTTTGTCCAGTTATGCTCATACGCACCGGACATGATGACAGCACGGGCGACCAGATCGGGATCGTTGGTGATCATGATCCCGCCTTCGCCTGCATTTACAAGCTTGTAGGACTGAAAGCTGAAGCACCCCACGCGGCCGATGGTGCCGATATTGCGACCATTCCAGGTTGTGCCAAGCGAATGTGCCGCATCTTCGATGACAGGGACGCCGCGAGCATGGCAAAGCGCCATGATCTCATCCATATCCGAGGTGTGGCCCCGCATGTGGCTGATGATCACTGCGCTGATGCTGTCATCCAGCTTCAATTCGAAGTCATTGATATCAATGCGATAATTATCTCCAACCTCGCACAAAACCGGAATGCAGTCGGCGTGAATGACCGAAGATGGCACGGCGGCGAACGTGAAGGCCGGGATCAGGACGCGGGCGTCGCGTGGAAGATCAAGCGCCTTGAGTGAAAGGAAAAGCGCGGCGGAACAGGAGGATATCGCAAGGGCATATTTGCTGCCCATCATCTGCGCAAATTCGCGTTCCAGCAATGTGACCGGAGCGTTTTCCGGAGCTGTGTACCGGAAAAGATCACCTGTTTCCAACATCTTATCTATCTCAGCGCGGGCAGCGGCAGGGATGGGTTCGGCATCGTAAACATTGGGGGGCAGCGTCATCTTCGGGAATCCTGAAAGTTTCTTTCGGAATTTCTAAATCAAATCAACTGACCTGCAAAGTAAAACTTCTTTGACGTCCCGATCCCGCGCAGTTTCTTGCTGAGCGAGACCACGAAGAGACAAGGCTAAAGCGTTTCCAGTTCTCATTGAATCGCTTGTTCGCTGCCTCTCGCTATGCTCGAACGCCAAAAGCGATGATGCTTGTTTCAACGAAAACTGGAAACGCTCTAAAACGTACAAAGCGTACGGAATGTACGCGGAAAACGTACGTTTTCGGGATGTGGCCTGCGAAAGGGTCCGTCAGACACCAAGACGGTCGCGCATGGCGTACCAGGTCATTGCCAGCACCAGGAGCGGAGACCGCATCATGGTTCCCCCCGGGAACGAGTTGGTGGGGATACGCGCCATCGTGTCGAACCCATCGGTCTGTCCGGCGATGGCCTGGGCCATCAACTGACCCGCATGGGTGGCGGTGCCAACCCCGTGGCCGGAATACCCTGAGGCCGAGAGGACGTTGGGGGCGAGCCGTGCGAGATAGGGCATCCGTTTCATCGTGATCCCCAAAGTCCCCCCCCACGCATAGTCGATTCTCACATCGGCCAGATGCGGGAAAATCTGTTGCATCGGCTTGCGTACGGTCGCCGCGATATCCGAAGGGAATTTGTAGCCATAGCTTTCGCCGCCGCCAAACAGCAATCGCTTGTCGTGGCTCAAACGGAAATAGTTGATCACGAATTTTGTGTCTGCGATGGCCACATCACGCGCCAGGACTTTGGTGGCCTCATCGCCCAAGGGCTCTGTCGCGGCGATGAAATTGTTGATCGGCATAACCCGCGCGGCCACCTTGCGGTTCAATCCGCCCAGATAGCCGTTGCAGGCGAGGATCACGTGATCCGCTTCGACCTGTCCGTGATTGGTGCGTACCACTGCTTTGGCGCCGGGCTGAATGTCATGCACCTCGGAATTCTCAAAGATGCGGACACCGGCGGTTGCGGTGGCGCGGGCCAGACCAAGCGCATAGGACAGCGGGTGCAGATGGCCTGCGCCCATATCAAGTGTGCCGCCGACATAAGCCGGGGACGGGCAGATGGCCTGAAGCTGGTCATGGTCCAGTGCCTCGATCTGATCATAGCCGTACCGGATTTGCAGGTGTTCTGCATATTCATGCTCTTCAGCCACTTCGCGGGCAGAAAAACAGGCATGCGCAATACCCGGTTTCAGGTGGCAGTCAATCTTGTGTCTGGCGACCAGCGATTTTACCAGATCCTTGGCATCCTCGGCCAGTTCCCACAGCTTGGTGGCGTCATCCTGGCCAACCAGCTTTTCCAGCCCGTCCTGAGCCATCCGCTGACCGCTGCCCAGTTGCCCGCCATTGCGCCCCGAGGCGCCAAAGCCCACGCGGTGCGCGTCCAGAAGCACCACGTCGCGCCCGGCCTCGGCCAGATGCAGCGCCGCCGACAGACCCGTATAGCCCGCGCCAATGACGCAGATATCGGCCTTTGTCTGGCCTTTCAGCCGCTCGAACGGGTCCAGTTGCGTGGCCGTCGCCGCATACCAGCTATCGGGATAGGTGCCCGGACGATCATTGGCGTAGAGCAGGTTCATGCCTTCACCTTTTCAAAATATTCAAATGCCGGGGAATGGCCCCGGATCAGACGTTCATCAGCAGATGTTCACGTTCCCAAGGGCTGATGACTTGCAGGAATTCATCATATTCGGCGCGTTTCACGATCGAATAGACGCGGGCGAATTCCGGGCCAAGGACCTGATGCAGCTCGGTCGCCTCGTCGAAAAGATCAAGCGCGTCGCCCAGAACCTGCGGGATTTCCGAGTCGCCCGCATAGGCATCGCCCTTGAACTGCTTGTCGGGCCGCGTCTCGTTCATCATGCCCAGAAGGCCGCAGGCGAGGCTGGCGGCAATGGCCAGATAGGGGTTGCAATCCATCCCTGCCAGTCGGTTCTCGACGCGCCGCGCCTTGGGTCCGGACAGCGGCACGCGGATGCCGGTGGTACGGTTGTCACGCGCCCAGGCCAGGTTGATGGGGGCTGCGTTGTCTTTGACATAGCGACGGTAGGAATTCACATAGGGCGCCTGCACGGCGATGGCCGATGGCATGTGTTTCTGCAAGCCGCCGATGAAATTATAGAAGGCATCGGTTTCACCGCCTTGGGGACCGGAAAAGATGTTCTCACCGGTCTTGATGTCGAGGATCGAGTGGTGAATGTGCATCGCCGATCCGGGTTCTTCCGCGATGGGTTTGGCCATGAATGTGGCAAAGGCGTTGTGGCGTAGCGCGGCCTCGCGGATCAGGCGTTTGAAATAGAATACTTCGTCTGCCAGTTTGACCGGATCGCCATGCAGCAGGTTAATCTCCAACTGCCCGGCACCACCTTCCTGGGTGATGCCGTCGATTTCGAACCCCTGCGCCTCGGCGAAGTCGTAAATGTCGTCGATCACCGGGCCGAATTCGTCCACGGCGGTCATCGAATAGGCCTGACGCGCGGCGGCGGGGCGGCCCGATCGGCCCATCATCGGTTTGATCTCATGCGCGGGGTCGATATTGGGCGCGACGATGAAAAACTCCATCTCGGGTGCGACCACGGCTTTCAATCCGCGTTCTGCATAGAGGTCGACGACACGTTTCAGCACGTTGCGCGGGCTGCACGCGATCGGGTTGCCGTTGCGGTCCTCGGCATCATGGATCACCTGCAGGGTCCAGTCGCCGGTCCAGGGGGCCGCGGTGGCCGTGGTGAAATCCGGGCGCAGGATCATGTCTTTTTCGATAAAGCCTTCTTCTTCGTCAGCGGCCTCGCCCCAGTCGCCGGTGATGGTCTGGTAGAAGATCGAATCCGGCAGGTGGAAATAATCCTGCTTGGCGAATTTCGACGCGGGAACCGCCTTGCCGCGGGCGATGCCGGGCAGGTCCGAGACGATGCATTCGACCTCGTCCAGGCGGCGGCCTTCAAGATAGGTTTTGGCCGCTTGCGGCAGGTTGTCTTTCCAGTCGGCCATGTCTCAGGCTCCTTGTTTGAAGAATTCGGCCACGCGGGTGGCGATTTTGTCGCTGTCTATGGGGCTGTCCAGCTTGGTTTTTGCGTTTTCGATCAGGTCATCGGGCACCACGCCACGTCCGCGCGTATCCAGCAATTGTCCGACCATATGCGAGGTGAATTCGGGGTGGGGCTGGATGGTGTAGATGCGGTTGTCATAAACGAGCGCCGCATTTTCGCAGAAATCCGACGAGCCGATCACCTTGGCCCCAGGTGGCAATTCGGTGACCTGGTCCTGATGCCAGGCGTTGATTGCCATATCCTCGCCTTCGATCTTGTATGTGGTGTGACCCACCGACCAGCCGCCACCGAATTTCTCGACTTTGCCGCCAAGCGCCTGGGCGACGATCTGATGGCCAAAGCAAACCCCCACCAGTGGGCGGCTGGTCGCATAGATGTCGCGAATGAGCTGTTCCAGCGGCGGGATCCAGTCGTGATCCTCATACGCGCCGTGTTTCGAGCCGGTGATCAGCCAGCCATCCGCGGCTTTGGGACCTTCGGGGAATTCGCCGTCAACCACGTTGTAACCTGTAAATTCAAACCCATGACCGCGCAGCATATGGGCAAAGACTGCATCGTAATCGCCGCCGAAATCCTGCTCGAATTCGGGAATGGCGTGGCCGGTGATGAGGATGCCGATTTTCATCTCGTGTTCTCTTGATTTGATCAAATTATGGATGCCGTGGTGTGACGTGGGGCGAGGTTAAACCGTTTCCAGATAGGTTTTCCAGTGTTCGTCCTCGGGGATGGCCGACATCAAACGCAATTCCTGTCGTTTGGTCATCACCAGATTTCGGATCATCCCGGGCGAGAATATGCGGGCCACCATCGGATCGGTCTCGAACCGGTCAATGGCGGTTTTCCAGTCCGGCGCCAGTTGCGGCAGGTCCTGCTCATAGGCGTTGCCGGTCAGCGGGGCAGGGGGCGTCATGCCGTCCTCTATGCCCGTGATCGCCGCGCCAAGGATGGCGGAAAAGATCAGGTAGGGGGTGATGTCGCCCCCGGCGACGCGATGTTCGATCCGGCGGGCCACTGGCGGTCCCCCCGGAATGCGGATCGCGGCGGTCCGGTTTTCATAGGCCCAGCCAGCCCCGGTGGGGGCATGCGCGCCGGGCACCAGACGGGTGTAGCTGTTGGCGTGGGGCGCGAATATGAGCGTCGAGCCGGGCATCGCCGCAACGCAGCCCGCCACGGCGGCGCGCATCAGGTCGGTGCCCGCATCGCCGCCATCGTCAAAGATATTCCGGCCCTCGGCGTCCAACACCGAAAAATGCAGGTGCATGCCATTGCCCGCATCATCGGCAAAGGGTTTGGCCATGAAGCTGGCAGCAAAGCCATGTTGGCGCGCAAGCCCTTTTATCAATGTCTTGAAGGCCCAGGTATCATCGGCGGCGCGCAGGGCGTTCTGATGATTTAGGGTAATCTCGAACTGGCCGATCCCGGCTTCGCTGGTGGCGGTCTGGGCCGGGATGCCCATGTCCTGACAGCCCTGGTAGAGCGCGCTGAGAAACGGATCGAACGCGTCCATCTGCGCCAGCGACAGCACGCCAGGTGCGGTCAGGCGGCGGCCATTGCGCGGGTCGCGCACGGTCTCCAGCGTATCGCCGCTGTCATCAACAAGGGTAAACTCAAGCTCGGTCGCGGCGACCACCTGCCAACCACGCGCGGCAAAGCGATCCAGTACCGAAACCAGCGCGTGACGCGGATCGCCCTCGAACGGGGTGCCATCATCGTAATGCATGACCATCGGCACCAGCGGCTGATCGACCGCCAGCCACGGCACCGGCATCGGGCCGCGATCGGTCGGCATCAGGATGCCATCGGCGTCACCGGTTTCAAACACCAGCGGACTGCCGTCGATATCGGCCCCGAAAATATCGACATTGAGCGCGGAAAGCGGCATCCTGACCGAGCCTTTGGCAAGCTTTGATGCGTAATCTCCGGGCACGCGTTTGCCCCGCATACGGCCATTGAGGTCGCAGGCAGCGACACGAAAAGTCTGGTACTGGCTGAGGTCCATCGGGACACCTATGAGAAAGATTTGCGGCAGGATAGAGGGTTTCTGATCGCTTGCCAATATAATTTGATCAAATTATTTGAAGCCACCGCGGTGTACACAGTTGCAATTGTGTACGCGAAAAGTTGCAACTCTCTGGTTCGGCCGGGCCTTGTCGGCGTCAGGTGATTGGGGCGCGAATTTCGTGATTTATACACCGCGTGCTATCTTCGGGGGTGGTCTGTTGGGTGGCCAAAAACAAACTTGGGGAAATAAAAAATGTTTATGCGAGTAACACACTACAAAATGAAACCGAATTCGATTGTCGCGGCAAAGGCGATGGTTGCTCAGATGCAAGAGCAGATCATGGGGATGCCGGGGATGCTGCGATTTACGAATTCGATCAATGACGATGGATCAGGATGTGTCGTGGCCTTGGTTGAAAGCAAGGCGCTGTCGGACGCCAATGCGGGGCGCGTGGCCGAGGCCTGGGCCGCATTCAGCGATCACCTTGACGGGGCGCCCGAACCGCGCGGGTTTGAGGTGTTTGCAGACTGGAGCAACTGAGCGGGTCCGATGGGGCCATTTGGAATATGATTGCGACCCCTGAATGATCTGCCTTCAGGGCAGCGCGCGCAAATATTGTTTGAAACATCAAGGATATCGGTGCGGGCAGGGCAGGCACTCGCGCCAGAGAGGTCGTCTGGAGAGTTCGAGGCGCAGGTGATTTAAGCACCTGATCGACAGGCTTTTTAGGGCCTTCGGTGCTCAATCTGGCGCCGTCCATTGAATTGTAAAACAGGATGGGGTCATAGCAACCACGAGGCGCCGCCGCATGGCTCGCAACGAACGTCACCGAGAGCAAGGTGTCGAACGGCGCTGACTCTCAATTCAGGCATCCCGAGTTTTTTCAACTGAGTGCGTTGGCAACGGTTGCATCGCAACCCTCTGCCTCCCGGCTTCGCGTATCGCGGAAATCGGCTTTCCAGTCGAATGGGCCATCAGCGGCCTGTTCCCCGAAACATTTGCGTCTGCCTGGATCAACCTCTGCCACAACCCACGGAAACCACGCAGTTATTTGACCGCGCGTCTGGTATCACAGGTTTTCTGGAAGTGGTTGGCTGGGGTGGTAGGATTCGAACCTACGATCTCCTGTACCAAAAACAGTTGCCCTACCGCTAGGCCACACCCCAATCGTGACGTGCTAGTTACTCTGGACTTTGGTCCGGTTCAAGAGTGGAAAACGAAAAAATTGGCCGAAAAGAAGTGATCGCCATCGGGCCGCGCGGAAACCGGCGGGATCAGTCGAGAATTTCGTCTGGCTCAACCCCCCAAAGCCGGGCTTTCGGGGCCCAGCCCTTGTATCCGGCGGCCGACAGGCGGCACCAGCTCTGGCCGCATTCCATGACGCGGGCGATCACGCCGAGTTCCAGCCGGGCGACGATCATTGACTGCTGGTCCGGTTGGGATAGCAGTTCAAGCATGTCATGTTCGATGATTGCCGTACGCGCGCCGGACAGTAGCGAATAGTGAATCCAGCCGCCAACGCCATCGCGGTCCCGCACCCGCCGCCAGTGACCATGCTCGGCGGTGATCTCAAGCGGGACGTCCTTGCGTTTGAACACCCAGTCGATGCGGTGGGTCAGGCTGGGGCCGCGCCGCACATTGCCTTCGCTTGCCTTCAGCGACACATATCGCGGCAGTGGCAGATTGGTGACCGGCCCCCGATCCTGCGCCTGGGCCACGGCGCTGACACAAAATACCAGCGCCACAGCACAAAAAAACAACGATTTCATTACCTATGTCCGATTTCTGCTCAAACATTTTCGCCGGGGTTCTTGTGCCCCGACCTTTCCTGCGTCACTCTGGCATCAACGCGCCAAAATTGCAAAGGACAAGGAGGGGCTGAATGCCATCTGGACGTCTGAGTGTTGTCGTAACGCGACGCCTGCCCGAACCTGTAGAGAACCGCCTGGGGGAGCTTTTCGATGTCACCCTGCGGGACAGCGACGAACCGATGAGCCGGGCGGAGCTGACCCAGGCCGTGAAGTCGGCCGATGTACTGGTGCCGACACTGAGCGACCGGATTGATGCCGGGGTGATCGCGCAGGCCGGCGACCAGTTGAAGCTGATCGCCAACTATGGCGCGGGTGTGGACCATATCGACGTTCACACCGCGCGTCAGCATGGTATCCTGGTGTCGAACACGCCCGGTGTGTCGGCAGATGATACTGCTGACATGACCATGGGGCTGATCCTGGCGGTGACCCGGCGGATGTCGGAAGGGCTTGCCGTGATGCAAAAGGGTGATTGGGATGGCTGGGCACCCACCGCCTTGCTGGGCGGGCGGATTGCCGGGCGCCGACTTGGCATTCTGGGCATGGGCCGGATTGGTCAGGCCGTGGCGCGCCGGGCGGCGGCCTTTGGCATGCAGATCCATTATCACAACCGCAAGCGCCTGCGCCCCGAGACCGAGGAAGATTTCGGTGCGACCTATTGGGAAAGCCTGGATCAGATGGTGGCACGGATGGATGTGATCAGCATCAACTGCCCGCACACGCCCTCGACCTTCCATCTGATGAATGCGCGGCGCCTGAAGCTGATAAAATCCGATGCGGTGATCGTGAACACGTCACGCGGCGAGGTGATTGATGAAAATGCCCTCACCCGTGCGCTGCGCACCGGCGAGATCGCGGGGGCCGGCCTTGATGTCTATGAACATGGCGCCGAGATCAATCCGCGGCTGCGGGCGTTGGAAAATGTTGTGCTGCTGCCGCATATGGGATCGGCCACGATTGAGGGGCGGCTTGAGATGGGTGAGAAGGTGATCTTGAACATCAAGACCTTCGATGACGGCCACCGCCCCCCTGATCAGGTCGTGCCTGCGATGCTGTAGCGGCAGCGATCGCCCCTTTCAGACGATCCCACCCGCCCTCCCTGACCGTCTTCAAGGGGCGATTTGTGATGACCTGAGGACATCGCGTTGGCCCCGCGTAGATCGGCGCGCGCCCTTTCAGCACAGGCTGAAGGAGGCGGTATGTGGTTTGAGGCGCAAGTGCATCTCAAAACCGATGGGCGAACAAGTAACCGCGCTTTGAGAGCGTAATTTCCCAGTCGGACTGATGACTTGAAATCAGCCTTTCAAATTCATCGATGTTCGACGCTTCGTCCGCGATCAGCAGCCAGCCATTTTCGACAACATGCATGAGCAACTGCGCCAAGACCGACAATCGCGCTTCTTTGGTCAGCATGTGCAAGGTGCGATCTATCAGAATGACATCAAACGTGCCTTCGGGCTGGTAGGCCGTGATGTCGGCGACAACGCCCTCCACGGCCAGGTTTTCCGTGATCGCAGCAGCGATGAGATCTTGGATCCCATTGGGAGAGAGGTCTACCCCGACGACTTTGTGACCCTGCCGGGCGATGAATAACGCATCCCGGCCTTGCCCGCATCCAACATCCAGAACCCGGCAACCGGTGCGCTCAATCTGATTGAAAAATTCGACGAACACCCGGGTGGGTTTCCCTAGCGCATCCGGCGTCTTGCCATAGAGTTTGTCGTAATCGAAGGTCATGAAAGCGCCGATAGTAGATATGGTTGCAGAAGGCCAAGTGAAATATTCTGTGAGCGGCGCCAAGTCCCGGTCACATGTATCAAATGCCCCGACAACCCGGCCAAATCTTGCGCCCATGTGAGGCAAAATGGATCAGACGGGTGCGCCAGTAACCGCGTGCCAGATCAGATCAAACGACGTCCTGGTCCTTGATCTCAGTGAAGATGCAATGCCTGTGATTACGCGGAGGCCAGGGCGGTAAGGTTGCTGCAATGATCGGGCACGTCATTCTAGATTTCCATCGCAATGTCGTTGATGATCTTTAAGGACTGGTTGCTTGCTTCACCACATTTGTAAGGAACGAAACAGTTGCCCGCATGCGAGCGACATCTCTCAATTCGCGGCGCATGAGTATCCAGAGTTCGGCCTTGGGGGCAAATTTTTGCGGGAAAATGTGATGCAGGTTCATCGCTGGGGAAATCATGTAGCTGGGCAGGGCTCCGATACCGATACCGTCCCGCACCGCGTTGAGCAGAACCTGCATGTTGTCAGTACGCAGGACCCGCCGCGGCACGGGCAGCAGCCGTTCCAGCTCGATTTCCTGGGGGAGCTTTCCACGGCCGACCGTCAATTCCACAAACTGGTGGTCCCGCAGGTTGTCTATTGTCCTGGGTATGGGGTTTTGCTTGAAATACCTCTTTTGCGCATAAAGGCCAAAGGTGACGGTGTTGATACGACGCCCCAAAACGGATGCCTGCAGCGGATCGCCTATTCGGATCGCGATGTCGGCATCACGCTGGATCAGGTCCAGCTTACTGGCACCGATCCGAAGTTCGAGGTCGATACCGGGGTGCAGAACCCGAAATTTTGGCAGGCTGCGCGCGATTATCGTCACGCCCAAGCCTTCGGGGGCCGCCACGACCACCTTGCCCGACATCTGCTGACCATCCTCGCGCAAGGCTTGGGACATGCCAATCGCTTCACGTTCGATATTCTGAATATGGTTTAAAACCAGCTCACCTGCTGCGGTCATCGTGGTTCCGGCGGTCGTGCGTTCGACCAATTGAACACCCAGTGATGTTTCCAGATCTTTCAGTTTCCGGCTGATCGTTGGCTGGCTTTCCCCAAGCTGCTTTGCCGCTTCGGAAACACTGCCAACCCGGGCAACCGAGAGAAAGTAGCGATACAAATCCCAATTCTGTAGCAGGATTTCTTTTTGGGATTCGGGTGAGGTGGCGCTGTTCATCAGTGACCTGCTGATTTTGAAAAAGAATGGCTTTGGCACCAGCGCTGTGTCGCCTGGGGGCGGAAACAGACCAAGAAATGCGTGCCTTTGATGCAGGAAGGCGCACACGAAACCGGCCTCAATTCGTAACATTTTTGTGTATGAATAAAACTGGGCATACCGTGTTATTCGCTCCGGATTTTCAAGCAACTTATCAAATTTATGAATACATGTCATTCACGTACTTCTGTACCCGTTTGACTGCTTCTCTTCTAGGTCGATGTCCAGAAAGGGCGAATGGCGCCTTTCTTACCGAGTAAGCGGGGCGACCGAAATGTCAGAACATCTCGTTGCAGCGATCATTGCGTCGCGCATTGGAGCATCCGAGACCTGGATGGTTCCTGATGGCACCGGTGTTCTTCATTTTGCCCTGTCCCAGATACCAATCGACTGAAGAAAAGGAACGAACCATGTCTTTCTCTCGTTTAGCGAATTTGGGGCAAATCCCCAGTCTCGAAGCTAATTTCAGATCAACATCAGCCCTGACATCCCCCCAGGCCGTGAACTTTCAGGAAACCATCGCAAGCAGTGTGGACGGTCAACGTTTCACTGTTGGCAGTGACGAAGAAATACTGACGGATGGCGTGCCGGCTTTCGTGTTCGGCAATGATGATGTCACGCTGCGCAACAACGGCGAGATCTCCTCGGCCGGGGCAAATGCGATTGAGGTCGACGGTGATGACGTGCGGGTCGGTAACAGCCCCGGCGCAAAAATCAACTCTGACCAAACGGCCGTTCAAGTGTCGGGCGAAGATGCAGCCGTCACCAATTCCGGCACGATCACCGGCGCGGTGAATGCGGTCAATTTCGTCAATAACGGCGATTCCGGTGGCTTCCTGTCAAACCGTGGCACCATCAGTTCAGACAGCCGGGCGGTGAACATTGGCGGCGAGAACACCAATATCAGAAACTTTGGTGAGATTGTCGGCACTGACGATCAGCGTAATGGCACGATCTATACCAATGGCACTGCCGATGATTTTCGGATTCTGAACCAGGATAGTGGCGTGATTGATGCAGGCGAAGGCAATAATGGTGCCGGGATCGCGTTGCAGATCGGTGACGAAGCGGGCGAAGAAGTTGATGGCGTAATTCGCAACCGCGGTGACATTCAGGGACGCGGCCAGGATGCCGCCGATCAGGGAACCGCCGGTGACGGAATCCGCGTTTTTGCCGGGGCGGAGAATACCACATTTGACGGTAATATCTTTAACAGGGGCACGATTTCGTCTGAAGGCAAGGCCGGCGCGGTGGCTGGCATTCGCATTTCCGATGGTGTGAGTTTCGATGGCAATATCGGCAACGGCCGTGAAGGTGTGATCGAAGGGGCGAATAATGGTCTTTACTTTGGCACCGGCGACCATGATGCCCGCGTTAACAACCGTGGGGTCATCAGCTCGGACAGCCGCGCGGTCAATATTGATGGCTCAGGAGTGGAGATCAGAAACTCGGGCGATATCATCGGTACGGGTGATCAGCGCAATGGCACCGTTTATGCAGACAGCACCGCCGAAGATTATATCATCAGAAACTTCGATAAGGGCCGTATCGACGCGGGTGAAGGCAACAACGGATCGGGCGTATCCCTGCAAACCGGTAACGAAGATGGGGACGTTGTTGACGGCGCTGTCTTTAACCGAGGCGAGATCCTGGGTCGCGGCGATGCAGAGGAAGGCAACACGGTTGGTGATGGTGTGCGGATCTTCTCGAATGTCGAAGGTGCCACGTTTGAGGGCAACATTGGCAACAGAGGTGTTATTGCCGGGTCAGAAGACAGTGCTGCCGCTGTGGGTATTCGCATCGAAGATGGCGTGACGCTTGGCGGTATTATTTCCAACCGGGGTACGATCAGCGGTCTGGAGACGGCAATTGACGCAAGCGATGCCGGTGGGTCTGTCAAAGTCGTCAATCGTGGCGTGATTGATGGCAAGGTTGTCCTGTCGGATGGCGATGACGGTTTCATTGGCACGCGCAGCAGTGACGGGGTCGAGCTGGTTGGCGGGCTTGGCAATGACGACCTGCGAGGCGGGTCCGGCATTGATACCGTGCGCTATGACGATCAGGACGTACCTGTGACGGTCAATCTGGCCGATGGTTTTGCCGAGCGTGAAACCGGGTTCACGGTCACTGTCGATGACGCCCCCCTGGCGTCTTTGACGACCGGACAATCGCCTGAGCAGTTGCTGGAACAGGCGCTGGCAAACAACCTTTACTACAACATCCATACGAACGACTTTAATGGCGGTGAAATTCGTGGCCAGTTGATTGTCCAATCGGATGAAAACGTCGACGGTGTGCGTGTCATTACGCTGCAGGCGTCGCTGGACAGCGCCCAAGAACCTGGCCCGCTATCCGACAGTGCCGCCACTGGCGAAGGAACGGTTATCATTCGCGTGGACGGCAACGGTATTACCTACAGTTCGTCCTTGTTGGTCACCGGGTTGGCGACTTCCGACCTGTTGCCCGTGGCAGGTGTCAGCGCGATCCATCTGCACAATGCACCTGCGGGTCAGAACGGTCCGGTGATCACCGATATCGTTCAGGATGCTGGCGGTGACACGACCGGTATTGCATTGTCGCCAGAGGCTGACAGCGGCGATGGCAATGTCTTTGACGAAGCGGTTGAACGGGATACCCTTACCGGCATCGAGAATGTTGTAGGGTCGAATGACGCGGACACGATCACCGGCAATTCCGGCGCGAACCGCCTGCAAGGTCTGGGCGATGACGACCTGCTGTCAGGTGGTCGTGGTAACGATACCCTGGAAGGTGGCGATGGCGATGACATCCTGTTGGGCGGTGGCGGCACCGACGTTATTGACGGCGGCGCAGGTAACGACACCAACAGCTTTGCCAACATCAACGCCACGGCGGCAAATCCTGCGCTTGCCGGGGTCAATGTCACGCTGAATGCCGATGGCAGCGGCACCGCTGACTATATTGCAGGCGGTGTCAGCGGTAACCCGATCATTTCCGAGCAGTTCCAGAACATTGAGAACATCACAGGCTCGCAGAACGATGACACCATCATCGCAACGGGTGCCGCCGCCAACACGATTGACGGTGGCGCGGGCGATGATTTCATTGCTGGCGGCGGTGGTACGGACATTCTGGATGGCGGTGCAGGAAGTGACACCAACAGTTTCCAGGGCATCGGCGCCGACGTTATCGCCGATCTTGGTTCGGGCAGTGCTGCCTATCAGCCTGCGCCCAGTGTCACGGTGTTCGAGAACTTTTCGAATTTCGAGAACCTGGACGGGTCGACCAATGATGACCAACTGTTCGGTGATGGCGGTGCCAATGTCCTGACGGGCAATGACGGTAATGACCTGCTTGCGGGGCGTGGTGGCGATGATGTGCTGGAGGGCGGCCAGGGCGATGACGTGCTTCGCGGTGGCGGCGGCAATGACAGCGTCGACGGTGGCGACGGGATCGACACGGTCGATTTCTCGGACATCGGCGTGGGCGTCAACGTCAACCTGAAGACCGGAAACGCCAGTTATGACGTCAACGGGATTACCGTTCAAGATCAGATCAAGAATGTTGAAAACATCACCGGGTCGGCACAGGCAGATCGGCTGATCGGTGACAGCGGCGACAACCTGATTGCCGGTGGTGCCGGGGACGATGTGATCCTGGGTGGGGCCGGAAACGATATCCTGCGCGGGGATGCCGTGGGCGATGGCGAGGCCATCACCGTTACGGTGACCAATACGCTGGATGAAGGCGGTACGTTCCTGACCCCGCTGTGGTTCGGGTTCCACGGCGGTTCCAACTTTGATCTGTTCAATGCTGGTGAAGCAGCAAGCCTTGGGCTTGAACGGCTGGCCGAGGATGGTTCGATCGAAGGGATCGCGGCTGAGTTCAGCGCGCAAACCGGCCTAAACGGCGTTGATGCCACGATCATCGGCGGGGCAGGAGCACCTGGCCCAATCGATCCGGGTGAAACCGCTTCGTTCACACTGAACGTCAATGCGGATGATGTCGGGCAGGGCTTCTTTACCTGGGCAACGATGGTGATCCCGTCGAACGATGCCTTTCTTGCGGCCCCGGATGATGCCTTAGCCGATCGGATCTTTGACGAAGATGGCAATTTCATCGGGCCAATCACGATCGAGCGCTTTGGCCGTGATGTTCTGGATGCGGGGACCGAGGTCAACAACGAGGAGGGCGCAGCATTCCTCAACCAGACCGCTCGTGTTCAGGGTATTGCAGAAAACGGCGTGGTTGGTCTGCATCCGGGTTTCAACGGGTCAGAAGGCAATCCCAATGGTGAGCCAGAGAATGTTCTGGGGGGCACAACTGCTGCCGGAACGATCATCGACCCGGTTGAGGGTGATTTCACCCGCAATGGCGGCAATGAGCAACTGCTTGAAATCGTGATTGACCGCGTTGCCGGTTCGGATGACGTCCTTGTCGGCGGCGCTGGTGACGACATCCTTGATGGTGGACGTGGCAACGATAAGCTGGAAGGGGGCATCGGGGCTGATACGTTCCTCTTTGCCCAGGACAGTGGCATCGACGTCATAACTGATTTCGAAGCTGGTCTGGATGTTCTCGACTTTACGGCGACCGGTGTCGGTGAACTGAATGCTGTTCAGGACGGTGCCGATGTACTGATTGATCTGGGGGAGGGTAACACCGTCACTCTGATTGATACCCAGATTGCTGATCTCAGCGACGAAAACGCATTGTTCTGAGAAATCTGCCGGGGCGGCGCAGGTCGCCCCGCTTTTCCGCCAGGGTTTCTGTGAATTCAAAAACACGTGCCCAGGTTCCGGCCAGCTTCATTCCTGGCGGTCGACGATAAAGACGATTTGACATGTTTGTTGCCGGAAGAGCAGATCCCATCCGCTTATCGACCGGGCCTGGTTCTCACTGCAAAAAATTAGGTGATCCAACCAAGCGGATCCTCCTTTGAGCTTGTCCAAGTAAAGCCAGAATCCAGTGATTTGCGTGGGACTTTCCCAGAAAGCCAAAGCATACATGGGTTTGGAGGGGAGGTTGATAGATGGATTTACTGTCGCAAAAATCAATTACTTAGTTGATATTAAAAAATAGTTTTTGATTTAATGGTGCCCCCACACGGACTCGAACCGCGGACCTACTGATTACAAATCAGTTTTCATCCAGATTCCTGAATTTGTCCGTGCTTGTCCATGTTTATCGTTTCGTATCTGAATTTTAAGAAAAATTCTCTTTAAAATAATGATCTTGTGGCTTGTCCCCCAATCAGGAATTGTCTACAGTTGTCCGTAACCATCCACCATAAGCCAGTCATTTTTGTCCCCCATATGTCCCCCAATTAGATATGCGTAAGAGACTCACAGACCGCTTCCTGGAAACGATCAAACCATCTGAGGGTGGCCGCGTGACGTATTCGGACACGTTGAGACCTGGCTTGCAATTAAGGGTGGGTATGCGGAAAGCGTCCTGGGTATACGAAAAAAGGGTGAAGGGTGGCCCTAAACGAAAACACACTCTCGGGGCATATTGCACCTGGACTACATCAGGCCAGCGCATACCTGTGCAGGTTGGTCTTAGCGCAGCCCGTGAGCGCGCTCTCGAAATCGAGCTGGAAGCGGGGCAGGGCGTTGACCGTGTAGAATTGGCCGAGCGTACCAGACTTGCCGAAGAGCGGGCTGTTGCAATCAGGATGACCGTTTCCGAAGTACTCGACATTTATGAACGATTGAAGCTTTCAACACTTCGAACAGGTCAGGAGCGCGCAAGAGAGCTCCGCAAGGTCTTGTCGGATCATCCGCACTTACCAGCCAACGATTTAACCAAGGCGAACCTGCAAGCCATTGTTGATGAGAAGGCTGCGGCGGGTAAGTTTGTTTATGCAAATCGTCTGCGTGCATATCTCCGTGCATTTACGCATTGGGCATCACGCCGCGACTACCTGAAAGAAGATGTGGGTTTTGATCTGGAGGGCACTGGTAGAGAAAAGGCGCGCGACCGTGTGTTGTCGATGGATGAAGCCCGCCGCATATATCAGGTAACGTTCGAACTTGGCCCGCTTTGGGGGCCGATGTTTCGGTTGTTAATTCTAACTGGTCAGAGGCGGGGTGAAATTGCAACGCTGCGTTGGTCGAATGTGGATCTGAAGGCCCATCAACTGACGTTGCCAGGTTCGCAGACCAAGGATGGAAAGCCACACATTACGCATTTGTCTGATCCGGCCCAATCAGAACTCGAAGAATTATCAGGTGGTCGCGACGGTTCCGAATTCGTCTTCACCACTACCGGGAAAACGCCATCGTCTGGCATTTCCAAAGCAAAGCGAAACCTGGACAAGTTGCTTGGGGATGATGTTGCGCATTGGCGATTGCACGACTTGCGTAGAGCAATGGCGACAGCGTTAGCCGGGGCAGGGGTGCCCGAAGGAGTTGTCGACCGCATACAGAGCCACTCCGCGTCGGGCAGTGCGCCTAGTGCTGTTGCGCGCGTTTACCAACAGTCAGACCTGCTACCCCAACGTGCCGCTGCGCTGGATCGGTGGGCGGAGATGGTGACGGGTGTAGAAGTGAATGTGGTGAGACTATCTCAATGAATCACGAATACGAAAATCTACGGAACAAGCTGCGGCAATTCATGCATTTTTTGGGCGAACCAGGCGAGTTAGCTTTACCGGTGCAAAATCTAGAAGACTTGCTTCTTGAAAAGCGTCTAGGCGTAAACTGGTTTCCCACTTCGAGAACCTTTCCGCAAGGCGCATACGTATGCTCAGAGGATGCTGGACACGAGCTGTTAAGGCTAGCCTGGCAAGAGGAGAATGCTGCAGCCTGGCGATTGGCGCGTAAGATATTGGCGCATAGGATTGCCCTACGTGAAGACGTACCAGAAGGTTTGCTGACATTTGCTGCTCTTTATTTTGCAGATCAAATAAGCGCTCCCAAGCCTCTGCGTAGAGATAGCACGTGGAGCAAGCGTTTCTTGACTTATTTCCTTTGTGTTATTGCACAAATTGAATTCGCTTCAGAAATCGAAGCCAAAAAGCTGAGTATGACGAAGTCTTCGACTTCCAAGCCTGAAAATGAAAAACCGGAAAGTGTTTGTGATGCCGTAGCGGATGTTCTGAGTGATTGGAAAATCACTGCGAGCTACCGTTCGGTTCAACAAATTTGGAATGCAAGCGCCGAGCGAGACAAACAAATCCGGGCAGACATGAAAGAGTATGTTTCGGCGATGCTTCAAAGCTATGAGAGCGACCCCATTGCGTTTCTGTCAAGTTCGGTTGATTGGATGTACCCCGAGGAACTTTCAAAACCCGGCTTTCCATTCATGCCGGAAGAAAAATAATAGTTCCGTTACGACATACGTTTGGCTCTCATCCAAAATCCCCTCGTGTCCACATGAAGCAGGGGAAACGGTCCCCTGCATAGAGCGGAAGCGGAGGGACTATGACCAAGCGTTTCTACAAAATCACCGAGGCCGTAGACTACAGCGGCCTTAGCCGAAGCACTCTCTACGAGGCTCACAAGAACGGCCACCTAAACTTCACCAAATTCGGCGGAGCCACCCGTATCGAGAAAACTGACCTTGACGCCTATCTCGATGCAACCGGTGTCAAAGTTGAAGCCGCCTAAATGAAAACCCCCATCCGACAGGCGAACAGGGGCATTTTCTTAGGGTGTGTGGTGCACCTAGAATACCGTTTCTGCGTCTGTCCTGCAAGAAGGATTGAGCAGGATGACAATCACCAAAGCAAAGTCACCTACCAACATGATCCGCACCACGCGGGTTACGGACGTTATACCAGCGATAGATTTACAGGCGCGTCGTATTCGCTGGACCACGGGCGTGTCCGAGGCGACCGCCCGCAATATTGCACTCCTCGCATTTGGGGAGTGCATGTAATGAATGCCAAACACAAATATATCGCCGACACTCACAAACGCGCCGCCCGCTGCATGGTCTATGCCTTGACCATCGGCGGGTATGACGCATGGGAGGCTGCCTCAGCAGTTTGGGCGGCACGCCTGACAGAAGAAGAAAGGGCCGCGTTGAGTTTCGCGGCCTTGAAGTCCCTCCAAACTGATCAGGCCAGAATGGTTGTGGAAGCGGTGTTTGCTGAAGGTGATACGCCGTTGCCTCCGTTGCTGTCCTCTGCGGACGAGGCTGCCCATTGGGCTTCTTGGGCCGGGTATTCGGATATCAAGGCCTGCACCCTCGCCGGGTTCAACCGCCTCTCAGCAAATGACCAGTCCGCGTTTCTCAACCACGTTCAGCGGAGGGCTGCGTAATGACAGTTTATGCCGCTAGCCCCATAAAACGCCGTCGCGCTACCAAAGCCGAAATGGACGAACGTGCTGCGTTCCTGATCGACTATGCAAATCAACACGGTCCCGTCACGAGCCGGGGCCTGTACTACCAAGCCGAGGTTGCCGGTATTCCCGGCATCGACAAGACCGAACGCGGGTACTCGAAAGTTCAGCGTCAGGTTCTGCAACTTCGTCGAGCTGGTAAATTGGGTTATGATAAAGTCGCTGATGCAACAAGGTACATGCGCAAACCCACCACCTTCGATGGCTGGGAGAACGCGTTGCAAGAAACGGCCCGGTTGTATCGAAAGAACTTATGGTCAGATTCTGGTGAAGAAGTTGAAATCTGGATTGAAAAATCCGCCTTGGCTGGCGTGATCTTCCCAGTTACCGCTGAATACGACGTACCCTTGATGCCCAGCGGTGGTTTTACATCGGAGACCTTCGCCCATGAAGCAGTTGCGCGACTGGCAGGCACCGGGCGAAAACTTATAGTCTATAGCCTGTATGACTTTGACCGATCTGGATCGGATGCGACCAGATCACTTCAGGAAAAGGTTGAACGCTTCGGTGCCGATTATGGTGTGCCCGTTTCGTTCAATGCTCTGGGTTTAACCTACGAGCAGGTTCTGGATCTAGGCTTGCCAACCAGGGCACCTAAGCGCGGCACTATGGCTGACAAACGCTGGCCCTATGACTGTGCCGCTGAACTGGACGCAATCCCACCCGACACTCTCAGGGCCATGGTGCGTGGTGCAATTGAGCGTCATCTGCCCGCTGGCGAACTGGCATACCTCAAGGAGATTGAGAATGCCGAACGCGCCACCCTGTTGGATTTCATTGGGAGGGCAGCGTAATGACGTCCTTTTCCAAAATTGATGCTGCCTGCCGGGAGAATGGTATGACCTTTGGCCTGAATGGGCACAATACCCAGCCGGAAGGGCCACAACCGCTCCTTCGGGAGACGCCATCGGGCCAACCCTACCCAGCAGAAGCACTGGGGCCAATCAAGTCCACCGTGGAGGCAGTGCGGGCAAGCACCGGCGCGCCGCTGGCAATCCCGGCCCAAAGCGCGCTGTCAGTTGCTTCACTGGCTGTGCAAGGCTTTGCGAATGTGGAGACCCTGGCAGGTTTTGCCCCTACTTCACTGTATGCCCTGACCATTGCCAGAAGCGGCGAGCGCAAGTCGAGTTGCGACCGCCAGTTTATGCAAGCGCTTCGCGAGCATGAACGTGAACGCGAGGCCGACCGCCGGGAAGCCATGACCACATGGCAGAACGACGTTGCACTGTGGCGGCAGTCCCGTGATGCGATAACCGGCAGCATGAAAAAGAAGGGTGGCGACCGGAACGCGGCCAGGGCTGATCTGGCTGCGCTTGGTGGGGAACCGTCTGCACCACCGTCCCAATCCCGTACCGCCACCGAGCCAACTTTTGAGGGTCTGACCAAGCTTTTTATCGAGGGACAGCCTTCCCAAGGTCTCTTTTCCGATGAGGGCGGACAGTTCCTCGGTGGTCACGGCATGAACTCCGACAACAAGCAAAAGACGCTGGCCGGGTTAAACAGCCTGTGGGATGGCTCTCCCATTCGACGAACGCGCGCCGGAGATGGGGCGACAACGCTTTACGGCAAGCGGCTGGCCCTGCACCTGATGGTGCAGCCAGAGGTGGCGCAGGGCGTCATGTCAGATGCGTTGGCGGGGGGTATCGGTTTTTTACCTCGCTGCCTGATTTGTGAACCGGCCAGCACAATCGGTACGCGGCTGTCATCCGTGCTGCGTTTTGATACGGCTCCGGTTGATGCCTTCGCGGCTCGACTTTCAGCAATCCTGACGCGCGCCATGCCAATGCGCGATCCAGAAACCCGCGAATTGGACCCGCGCGGCCTGCATCTGTCATCCGCCGCGCGCAGCTTGCTTATCGAGTTCTCTGACCATGTTGAGCGGGAGCAGGCACACGGCGGCGAATTCAGCATCATCACAGGCTATGCGTCAAAAGCGCAGGAGCAGGCCGCGCGAATTGCCGGGGTGCTGACCCTCTGGGCTGACCTTGACGCTGCAGAGGTGCAACCCGACACGATGGCCAATGCGATCACTCTGGCCGAATACTACTTGAGCGAAGCAGCGCGACTGGCGGATGGAGCCATGATACCGCCAGACATTGCCCAGGCTGAAAAGCTGCGCTGCTGGTTGTTGGATGGCTGGAACGAAGACGAAGTATTGCCGGGGGACATTCTGCAATACGGACCGAACAGTCTGCGTAACCGCAAGGCCGCAGGTCACGCCATATCGACATTGGTTCAGGCAGGTTGGCTGGTGCCGTTGAATGCCGGAGCGGTGGTGCGGGGCAAGACCCGCCGAGAAGCCTACAGCGTGCAGAAAGGGGGCTAAAATGGGTTTTGATGTAAAGGCCGCACTTGCCCGTGCGCTGGAAGCTGAAAATCAGAATAGCAGGGATGGCGATGCTGCTAATCCCGCTAATCCTGCTAAACGACCCCACCAAGGCGGGCAAAGTTTAGCGAGTTTAGCAAGTTTAGCGGGGAGCCAGACCCTCTATTCCGAAATACCTAATACGTCGAACCCGAAGAAAGCGCATAGCTGTGAAGGGGGTATCTCCCCTCACGGCACTTCCCCCGGAGGTCGACCCGTCACTCACACCGGCAAGGTCGTTTCTCTCGATGCGTGGCGTCAGCTCTCGGTGTGGGAAAAGCATGGCCCAAGCGGCCAATGCTGGGATGGGCGCACGCAAGATTGGGAGGAGTTGAAATGACCCAAGCCGACCACATTCGCGATATGGCCGTCGAAGCCGCTATCTATGTCGTTTCGACGGCTGGCACTGCCTCAGACGCCCGAACCCGCCTGCGTCACGCAATAGATTCACTTCTTCCAATGCTGCGCCTGACAGCAGCACAAGAATACGCTGCGGAAATCAGGTCATTCGTCAATCCGGCGCGGATCGATATCGATGTCTCGGTCGTGACCCGGAGTGGTGAAGTATTCAGCACAAGGGAAGCAACATGACCCGTAATAACGGACGAAATACGGATGGGACATTCTCTGAGGGCAATCCCGGCAGGCCAAAAGGTGCGCGTCACAGGACAACCAGGGCAGTCGAGGAACTGCTGCAAGGCGAGGCCGAGGGTCTGACCCGAAAGGCAGTGGATCTGGCACTTGAGGGTGACACGACGGCGCTGCGCCTTTGCCTGGAGCGGATAGCGCCGCCGAGAAAAGACACCCCCGTCAGCTTTGACCTGCCTTCTATGCAATCAGCCAGCGAGGCCGCAGACGCCGCTCAGGCGGTTCTGCAGGCCGTGTCTGATGGTGAGCTTACACCACTGGAGGCCACAAGTGTCATGGGGCTGGTGGAGAGCTATCGTCGGACGTTGGAAACGTCGGAATTAGAGAAACGTATTGAGGCATTGGAGGACCGGAAATGAGCAGGTTGATTACCAGGCTACAGAAACTTGAGGCACAGGTGCCGGTCGCCGGTGAGCAGATTACGGTGATCCACCATCTCGTGGAAAAGACCGACGAAGGCCCAAGGGTTTATGGAGCGCTGTCGCCAGCGGGCACTTTCGCGCGCGACGACCGCGAGAGCGAGGAAGAATTTAAGCTTCGCGTAGCCGAAGAAACCACGGCGTTTGTGGAGTTAGGCGAATGAAGGCGCTGAACAGCCGATTGCTAAAGCTGGAACTGAGAGCTGCAGAAATTGCAGCGAGAAACCCAGACGGCAACAAGTTGTGGGAGAGGTTGGAGGAAGTTGCATCTCGCCTGGATTGGAATGCCATGACCCCAGATTGGGTCGCAGGGCAATCAGTAATCACGATCATTGTCGCAGGATTTCACTGCCCTCAACCTCTCCCGGACGCCGTGAAAAGCAGAGTGCAGGAACTAGCTCTGTCGGATGACACTGTTGGCAAACTTGCCAAGTTGATTTTGGAGTTCTCAGAATGAAGCCTCTTCAGCGCAGATTGGAAAAGCTGGAAAACGCCATGCCTTCGGCTAATGTGCCATCTATCATTTTCATCAGTTTTGTTGGTGCTGAAAATGGCAAACCCAGCGGTGACGATTGGCTTGGTTCGGCGGTAATTATCAATTCCGGCTTTGGGGATATTATTCGCGGTGAGGAAGAAACCGAAAACGCATTTCGCCGCCGTGTCTACGCGATGAAGGTTCTCAATGGGCAACTGGACGAAATGACAAACGAAGAACTAGAAAACGCCCTGGCTGCGGGCAGTGAAAGGCTGGCTAAGGAATTGCTCGCGACAGGATCAATTAGCGATGAGAGTTTGGAAAAAGCAGCAGGTCTGGAATGGAGCGAACAATGAACATCAAATCAAGATTGGAACGCCTGGAGAAGTTCAACAGCAAAGGGCTCGAAGTGATAATTCCCACCGTCAAGTTCATAGGAGGTGAGACCGAGGCGGATTGCACCCATGCGATTGCATATTGGGGTGATGGACATTCATTCCAAGTTGAGCGTGGGCCGAAAGAGAACTCCTCAGAGTTCAGCCAGCGCTTTGTCGAGGAATACATGGCGGAGATTCAGGAGCAGCTATCTGACAAGAATACAAGGGTGGCTGTTTTAGAACACGATGCCGATTTGCTTTAACGGTTGGTCAAATTGGTTTGGTTTGCGGACAAAGTGGACGTTAAATCAGCCGTTATCGGGCAACTCGAAACATTGGAAAAAGAGGTGGCGCTTGATCGGCTTTGATTAAGCCCATCTCTTCGAAACCATGTCGTTTATATAGCGATAAATTTGCTGGATTCGTTGATTCCAAGTAGGCGGGCCTTCCGTCCTCGTCACAATGCTTAAGACAGGCTTCTAGCAAGGCCGAACCCGATCCTTTGCCTTGGTGAGCAGGGTCAACTGCAATAAACGCCAGATGCCAGCAATCTTCATTGGGATGATATTTTTCCATCTGCCCGAACGTTTCGAACAACGCATCATGCTTGTCCTTAGAAACCGTTTGTTCGAAACAAGTAACAAGCTGCTCTTCGTCAGGGTGTATAGTTGGGGGAAGCCAGAGCGCCCCCGCCGTGAATTCATCGTTACGGAAGGCGCTGCCGTGATCAAACGCACGTCCACCAAAGAAATCCATCACGAGCGGGAAGTGGCGTAGAAATTCTTTCGGCTCTGGATACAACCAACGCATGAATGGATCAGAGGAAAAGCCGAGGGTCAGGTTGCTCAGGACTTGGGGGGCTTCATCTCGGTCTGATGCCTTGTACATTTTTCGCGCTCCAATTGGCTGCTTAGTATCAACCTTATACTCGGAACAGCTCAGCACCGAGGTTTTTTAGTCAAATGCACACTGTAACACTTCATGTGAGTGCAAATACATCGGTCGGCTAACATGCACTCAGGTGGTGCTGGTGAAAGCCTGCAAATTGCCAACATGGCATCAGGACGGGCAAAGCAGTTTCTGCAACGTCTGACCAATGACCGAGCACGGCAAATCCTCGTGGATGCCATCGAAGACCCGGAACTGATGAAGGTGCTTCTCGGTAGGCCGAGCGGGCTCAACTCGCCTCGCGTGGAACGGATAATGTCGCGGTATCTGACGGGGACGGTGGGGGCTTCTCTACAAAGAGAGCGTGACTGATTGAAACCTAGATGGCTCTTGAAAGGGATTTAGTCTGTTTTGGATTACGCGGGCAAACTGTGGCTAATAGCTTTTTCTCAGGTCTATCTTTGATGCTGCGGAGGGGTCTTGTGAAAAAACCGAGGGCTTTTGCTTGCTCATTACACTGGCAGGCGCTTCTTTGTTCTGCGCTTTGACCTTCAACAAGTCTTCACCCTCAAATTCGCGTGCTTTACGGTCCGGGGCGACTGGTTCATCAGGGGCGTTGATACGTGCTACAACATCGAACAGATACTGGGCCAATTCTCGCCATTCATGATACTCCACAGCGCCCAGACTTCTTACCTCCAATGGAACACCTGGTTTCTCTTCTTCACCTACCGTTTCAATTCCAAATGCGCGACCTGCCTGATTTTTTGGCAGAACTTCAAAGCCCCATGTGATCAGGTCGTGATCTTTGAGTTCCTTAAGCCACTGACCTGAGGTCAGGGATGGGATTTTTAAATTCTCTGTCCGTGACTCTGAAGAGAACATTGGTGCCTCTAGGCCTTTGAGGGAATTGTCGAGCGCTTTTTGATTGGTTTTGGGATTGGCACTGAATCTCTGTCCGTATCGAGACAGCGTTTTGCCTCTGAGACCCTGCCAGAGTTCGATATCCATCGTGTCTTTGAATTTATCGAACAATTTGTTCGTGGATTTTTCCCACTCAGCTTTTTCAACGTCTTTGTTGAGGCTTAGCCAAAGCGCTTTGTACTCTTCGACGAAAGATGCATAGGGATTTGCTGCTGTTTCATCGACAGTACCAACCACATTCATCACATCGGCAATCAGCTGCTCCGCTTCAATCTTAAGGCCATACTCTTTTTCAATTGCTGAAATCAGATCAGGAATGGACATGCGGGACAGGATGGGAATAGCGCCTTTGGGATAGGCCACATCTTTGCCAGCTCTACTTGCCGCGATAACATATTGCGCGAGCAATGCGACCAGACCAGAGTAAGAGTTCTTCTGTTCTGTTTTGGGTTTTTCGGCCTTTTCGCTTTGCAATGATAGCGCCGCTTCGCCCGTTTCTTGTACGTATTTGCGGGCACTTAATTTGTCTGCTGGGTCAGTTGCCTGCAAGAAATGCGCAATTCGATCAAGCCGGATACCGCCTGTAACCTGCGGCTGCGCTGTCAGTGGTTTTTTTGGTGTAATTTCTACATCCTCGTACCCTACCTTCATATTCGCAATATCCTTGAGTGGTGTTTTACCCTCAAGACCTTCAAGTTTTGCTCCAAACTCCATGAATCTGTCGAATACAGAATCGAAGGAATCGCGGTCCGTCTCACTCACTGCGTGCGTTTTGAGTTCAGCGACCGTGTATTCCTTACCGGGAACTTCTTCTGCGGCAAGCTTGAAGGCTTGCGCTTCGTCTATGATTACATCGTCACGTTTAAGTTCGGGTGGTTGTTCAGCAGCATTATCTTTATCCTTTTCTGCGCGGCTCAATTGCCAGTTGGTTTCAAATTCGAATCCGACCAGCCGTTGAATCACAGCAGAATTTGAATTTGTTGTACCTTGGGTAGCTGCATCTTTAAGTGCGGACTGCTGAACCACACGCGGGCTCGCCTCCAAGGATTGTTTGAGGTTAGATTGTTGGTCCAGGCGGGCGCCGAATTCCGATTTATGCTCTAAAGCTTCTTCTTCAGCCGGTAGTCCGAATTCTTGCTGATTTGAATCAGCGCGATCATGAACGTTTGGGCTTGAGCCCGTCGAGCGCCGCGCACCTGAATTGAATGCCGATTGATCTTGTTTCGCGGGACCTTTTCTTGAACTTTTACTCGCGAATTGTCGCATGATAAGTTCCTTAAGAAATTAGCGGGGCAGAGGCTTCGAAGCCAACAAGATATCTTGTAAGAGCATGCGCCCAACAGGGCTGAAAACGAATTAATAGCCTGTGACAACAACCGCACCAATCACGGTCGGATTACAAATTGAAAGCCGCTGCTTGTGTGACTTTACCACATCCTCGAAAATCTGGGAACTGGGTCACCAATGGCGTCTAGCACGTGGTTCGGCACCTCAACTGTTCTCTTCGTCTTGGAGAATGAGATTTAGGCGGTTCGTCTCTGCCCATGTGCGGAAGACTTGTCGGCGGAAACCTCACCCAAGCCCAGATGCTCGCCATTATGGAGCGCTTTCTACACGGAGCGCCCGTGCCTGATGCAGATGCGCCGGAACGATACTCTTGCGAAAGTTAGGCCTATTGATGCCCAAAGAATCCCTCTCTTTGACAACGGGGATTTAGCTGCTGGATCTGGTGTTGTACTTAGAGAAACAAGATAATCCCGACGTTCACAGCAAACACTTTTCGTTTGGCATTTCGGCGGAGCGCAAATCGCTAAACGCTTGATGAAAAGAGATTTTAGAGAATCCACTTCGGTTAACTTTTTATTAAACACGAACATGTTAGCGATAAACACAGCTGGTTTGCGACTTTTAGATTTAGGTATTGCTCGATTACCAATAAATTTCTTTGAGGCGCAAGCCAGCGCGAGTGAAATCCACTTTCCGGTTCGAAATACCTGGCTCAACTGTTCGTCAATCCGTCGAGGTTATCTAGAATGTCTAAGGCGCTGTCGTATCGCCACGCATTTTCCGCAGTCGAACCATTTCTCTGTACTGTTCCATCGCAAGTTCGGCTGCACGTTGCGGGCTATCCGCAGTGACAAACACGGCATGGTCATCCGGGGACGTTGCCCGCCACTGGTCGTCACTAAGCTGCTCGAGGTGGATACGTTTCATATAGATTACCTTACGTACCGTTTGATGTTCATTGCTATTTCCCATTAGGGCACTGAAGCTCCAGCATTGTTAACAAGTTCAGCTGCCATTTATGGGAGACAATAGTTGAGTAAAAAAGACGACGGGCACGGCAACATCATAGCCCGAGCCGTGTTTACAGCTATTTTTTACTGATTGGCGTGGCTATGATATACGGCTTGATTGCTTCAACGCCGTTGTTTTTGCCAACAGCAGCGGCTTGGGTGCTCGGCTCTTACACCGCACTGGTGATTGCATTAGGTCTGGCCGTCACCTGGACATTCAAGTTTTGAACTGGGTTTTGTCTAGCGACGCCTAAACGAAGCCTCGCGGCCATCAGACGCATCTTAAAAAATGACCGGGAGATGTGTGAGAGCAACTGGTGCTTGGTGGGAGCAGCGGTGGGTTTAGCTAGCGGCCCTCACACAACGCTGACAACTAGAATCAATTGATAAACAAAACGTGCTTATCTGGAAAATGGCTGCTCTGCGGACTTAGCTGCCGTCGGTCAGTAAAGCTTTGGGTTTTACCTCATATTCATCATGTTTCTTTACTGTGGATTTCACTAAGAGACGCCGGGACTCCTTTGAAACGCAGTTGGGTCGGCGCGCCCGATGTTCCTGAGCGATGAGGAATCTGCAGTGGTCGACTACACAAATGAGGCCCTATATTTGGGTGCCCATACAAATTTCTATTCTGATAATGGTGTAGGCTTGGTCGGTCACACCATTGGGTCAGCTGGAACGCCCGCTCACCAAACCAACTTGGCAGTTGTGACCCATCATGATTACGGGGGCGATGGCACGGCTTCATATTACGATGGCGATGCAATGTCGTATTCTGTTGACGAAGGTTCGACGACCACAAGCGGATTTGAGAATGTTCTCATTATCCAGGCTACGATTACCTATACAGATGGTACGTCCGATTATACCGGGAACTTCATTGTCAACCAAACCGCCGACGGATCGGTATTCGTCGTGTCTTGGAGCGACCCGGCCAACCCATCGAACGTTGCGCTTGAGACAGGTCGGATTGAAACTTTCACAGTCAATAGTGTTGGCTTCTACGATCCAAACGACGGCGATTCTCTACCAAATGCAGAGCTCACTTTTGTATGTTTTGCTCAGGGTACATCAGTCGAGGTTGATCTTGGCAGAAGTAAGAAAGTCGACGAGTTGTCGGTCGGTGACCTGGTAAAGACACGTGACCACGGCTTGCAACCGATCCGCTGGATCGGTCGCCGGTTCCTGCGGCCTGTCGACTTGATGCTTTCACCCAAATTGCTGCCCGTGAGATTTGTGCCCGGCTCTCTCGGGGATGGATTGCCCAGGAAGGACCTGTTTGTCTCACCGCAACATCGCATGCTTGTGAGATCAAAAATCGTCAGGAGAATGTTTGACGTTGACGAGGTGCTTTGTCCGGCAACGAAACTCATCGCATTACCCGGCATTGAGATTGCAGGCGAAACTCGTTCAGTCACCTACTTTCATCTTCTGTTTAACCAGCACGAGATTATCTACGCTGAAAACGCACCCACTGAAAGCATGTTCACTGGCCCCCAAGCCTTGAAAATGGTGGGGGCTGAGTCACGAGAGGAAATACTCGCTATTTTCCCCGAGGTCGCAGAGGTTGGCTATCAACCAATTCCAGCCCGCTTCATACCCAAGGGTCGCGATGTTGCCAAATTGGCAGAACGGCATGCGAAGAACCGCAAACCGCTTCTTTCTCTGGGCGAGTTAGCACACCAGAGAGCAGTGCTTACTCATTGAAACTAAATGACCGAGATTGGACGCCATCTAATAGCTGAAACACTTTCAAAGCAGCCAACGAATAGCGGCTTTGTCAGCATTTGAGTCCAGAACAATCATACAAATGCACTTGAGCTTTTGATGAGGTGGTTACGGGAATCCCCGAATAGCTAAGGAAGTAGTGCGGCTTTACAAAGTGGTATCAACTCAAAAATGGTTTTCAATTATGCCCAAGATTAAGAAATCCCGAATTACACATTTGAACACGTTCACCCGCAATTTGCCTACCAGGCCTGTAGAGAATGAAGGTGGGAACGAGAGTTCACTTGATTGCCCCGAGACGTTGGAAGAATTTGAAAACACAATTCTGGAGCTGTTTTCCCCTGCTCAAAATAAGAGCATGAGACTTAACTGAGTTGCTAAGGCTAAACTCCTTTTCAAGAACTTTCAGCGCTGCATCCATTGCGACCTGTTCTGTGACGAACGGAATTCAAAAACTTGTAGATAATGAAACAGCATTGCTTTCAGGTCGATTTTTAGGGAACGCGTCTTCAAAACACTTCGCCAATTTAAGGAGAGTTATGGCAGCATCGCTATTGCTGTTTCGGGCAACTTCATAGCCCGAGAATTCAATCAACATCGCGATAGTTTTCTTGATGTTTTCTAGGTTTCCCGAAGAAGCTTCCACCATCATTTCATCGCAGAGCTTTGCGGCTAGTTTTTCTATTTTCGACATTCTTAGACCAATCTCCACAGGGCATAGAAAAACGAGAAAACTGGTAACTAGGTATCATCGTAAAACAATTGAAACCATGAGACAGATCAATGCCAAAATAGGAAACAGACTGTCATCACGTCACCCATGGTAGTAATGCGTGGCAATACGACAGCGCCTTAGTCATCCTCATTAGCCAACATTCGCTCTAATCTCGCTTCTTCAACCTCACTCCAGGGCCACCACCGTTTTCGGGGATGAATTCGATGCCAGCCTCCATCAGAGCGGAATGAACCGCCTCTATATTGGAGCCACGTGCATCAGGAAATCCATCGCTCTTTTCCATTCTCTTTATCGTGGATTCAGCGACCCCTGCATGGTCGGCGAGCTCTTTTACAGACCACTTTAAGTAGCCCCTTGCCATTCTGATCTGCGCCCCGACTAACATTTTGACCTCTTTTGGTTTAATTGTGACCCAATATGGTTGACATTGGGTTGCTTTTGACCTATTTTAGTTCACAAGACACACAAAAACAAGAAAATGCCATGACCATGACCATCAACCGCTCAAAAGTCTTTTCCCTCGCCTGGATCCTTGCCCGCAAGCAGCTTTGGTCAAACCGTCTGCCTGCGTCTGAACTCCGCAACCTGTTCCCCGATGCCCTGCGCCGTGCATGGGCTGAGATGAAGCGCCGGGCAGTGATTGCCGCCGAGCGCGCCGCGTTGGTTCTGCGCCCGTCTGTGAATATCGCTTCCGAAATCGAAACCTTGGAAAACCGTTCTTATCTGGGCCACGAAGGTATCACCCGCCTGTCTGCCCTGCGCAGTGCCTATCACGCTTCCTGCGCCCGCGAGGCCGAGGGAAAAGCCAAGGCGGAAATGGAAGCCAAGCGCCGGATGATTGCCGCTGCCAAGGGACAGTTTGTCTCGGTCACCTTCACCAAGAAAGACGGCAGCGAACGTGTCATGCGCGTGCAACCCGCCAAGCTCAAGTTCCACCTCAAGGGCAAGACAGCTTCAGAGAGCGCCCGTAAGGCCGCGCTGACGCGCGCCAAGCGTCACCCGCACCTGATGCCCGTCTGGGACGCAGAGGCGTCTGAGCCGCGCTCTGTGAACCTCGCCACCATCTCCCGCATCGCCGTCAATGGCGCGGTGCATCACTTTTCAGCTTGAAGGAAAAAGAACGATGTTTTTTCGCTTTGCCGCATTCATGAAGAGAACCTTTCCCAGGCTCAACCTGAACTATCTGGGCGACCCGATTGCCAGCTTCCGACAAAGGCAGAAGCTCTTCTTTGATGAGCCCGAATGACCAAACCAGCCGATAGCAACGGAGAAAAGTATCATGGGTAAACAACAATCAGACATGCAATGCGATGCAACGGATTCTCGCGCTGTCATCGTCTCAACCATGGCCGCAGAAATCGAAGGTGATGAGTCAGCCAGTTACAAGCGCGGCTACCAGGACGCGATCAAACGCACTTGCGAACTGATCCGCGCATTCGAGGAGATGGACACTGTCGAGACCGATCCTCACATGGCCTGGTTCAAGGAATGGAAGGCAACCCGTGAAGCATGGTGCAGAGCGGCAGCAGGTCCCGATGAAGACTGGGACATGCCAGCCGTTCGCGCCGCAGAGGCGGAGACGGACAGGCTGTCCGCACTGATTAGCAATACCGTCGCGAAAACCCGTGAAGGTATGATGGCGCAAGTCGAATACTGGATTGCTGATTGGGGTGACAACAATAGCGAGTGTCACCCTGAAATCGCAGTTCTGTATAGCCTTCGGACGACGCTCAAGAAAGGACTGGCCGCATGACTGTTCAAGATACCAAAATCACTGCACATGCTGATCCGGCTTATGCCATGTACCAGGAATGGCGCGATGCACTCAAAGAGTGGCTACAACGCTCCGACACTGACGACTGGGAAGCGTCGCACATGGTGGAACTGGAAGAGCGCTATATGTCGATTGAAAACGCGGTATCGGAGAAGACGCCGGAATCCATACCACAAGCCGCGCTTGTTGCGATGATTGTCTGGAACAATGAGCGGCCAGATGAGCGTAAAGGCACACCTGAATACGAAGCTGAACTTGAACAGCCCTACATGCAGCCACTGCTCCGTCTGCGAGAATGGGCGGAAAGCGTGTTGACCGCATGACCTGCGGCGTCTGCCATCCCGAGGCTTTCCGAGAGGGTCAGGGGCGCGTGTTCGGATACGCGGTTGCTGACCGCCCAAGCCGCGTGGCGGCAGGCATCCGTCGGCTTCACTATCTCGGGGCAGAGCACGTGTTCACTGATGAGCCAAAGGGCCGTGTGAAAGACCGTCCCGGCCTCAAGATACTGCGCAAGGTTTTATGCCGTGGTGATAGGGTTATTCTGGCAGATGAAAAATCACTGGGCACCAAGCCCGCCTATGTCGAAGCGAACATCGAAACGTTTGAGGCTCGGGGTATCAACGTCGCTATTATGAGAAAGGAGTATTTTGGAAATTAGAAGCCCCGCACATGGGAGCATACAAGGCCTCTAACTCCAAACCACAATCAAACGGTATGCGCCCAATCAACCACACGACTATGAAACTCGAGTTAAGCGATAGGGAAAATTCTACATGCCTCTGACAATGGATGAATACGAGTACCTGCGCGAGACGATTGAACAGGTCAAAGGACTGGCCGCGCTGGCCAAGCTACAAGCGCAGGCGGAAGAAACTTCCCCTCAACCAGGGGAATATCTATCCGTGCTGCTGAGCGCCCTGGGCCGCGCATGCGACGACGCGATAGCCGTTGCCGAGGGCATGGTGGAGGTGCCCGACCTTTCCTAGTTTGTTCAAGTGAACTTTTTACCCCATGTAGGGGATTTTTTGACGAATGAATTACTACCAAACCAATAGACAGTGGTCAGACCAGTTCCTGCCGCAGATCAAACGTATTGTGGGCAGCCACCTTCTGGAGACCGCACCGGATCCACTGGACTGGCACCAAGCCACGGATTTACTCATGCTCGATGCCCGTGACATGCGGATCGCCGCACGGGTGCGCCGACCGGGTTATGCCAATCTTTATCCGCATCAGTTCACCATCCGCTCTCGCGTCACTTCAGGGGTAGAGACGGAGCTTTCCAAGATAGTGAACGGCAAAGGCGACTGGCTCTTCTACGGCCATGCCAACGCCGCTCAGACCGCCATTGAGAGCTGGTATCTGATTGACCTGCGTGCGTTCCGGGCAGCGCTGATCCGACAGGGGGCCGATGGCTTGGTGTGGGGGAACAAGTGCAATGCCGATGGCACGCGGTTTACCTGGTTCGACATCAGGAGCTTTCCCGATGAGCCGAAGCTGGTGGTGGCTAGGTCGCTTTAGTGAAATTGGCAGTTACGGCAGTTTTGGTCTCACTTTGAGAAACAATTGCTCTGTGCAAACCGCTAAAAGATAAACGCGAATAACATTACAAGCTTGGATGAATAAGCTAGTATTGTGACGAAAGTCATCGAGTGTTGGTGCATTGAGATTCTCTCGAATGGCTGCTTTGTCAGAGCAACTAGCATGCTCACTTTAAGATTGCCTGAATTTCCGCTTAGAGCCCAAAGTACCAATTACTGCACTAGGCATGAACGGCAACTTTTGCTTGTAGATTCAAAAACCTTCCAAAACTCCAAACGTTTTGTCATCGGGTTAGGATCGTCACTTAGTGCTTGCTGGCCAGGAACCTAGGTTTCACAATTCATGTATCCAAAGGGAGCATTGCTATGATTTCGAAAGAAGTTCTTGAATTGATTGAAAAGCGAGACCTCGCTGATGAGATAAAGGCAATAATCCTCATATCCCATCCCTATTCGTTATGATGGAATGCTAGATACCACACCAATTGTCCCCCATGTGCCTCTTTACAAGTGAAACATAATTCACGAGGCATCTTCGGGTCAGAACGCCAATCCATAGCCAGGTAGCCCATCGTTACACTTCTTCTTTGCGGCAAGCGGGCATTCGGCGGCAACAATCCATTCTTCAATTTTCTCGTCAGGTGCCCCACTGTGCAGTAGCCGTGCAGCTTCTTCTCGACAATGAAGTTGGGCTTTGCACCTTTCCTTGGGCGGCATCCATATCTCGCGGAGCAAAACTACAAGAACAAACAACAAAGTCATTCCAGCAACGCCGGACATAACTGTGAATACCAACAACATAACCTCGACAATCCCTCATTGTGGATATCCGTGATTACACAGGACGTATTAAGTATTTGCTATCGGCTTACCTGTTAAAGAGGGGACGAAACCACACTTATTGTCACCCATATGTCCCCGAGCAAGCTTGGAATCTTCCCTAAGCCGAATTTCAAAGATTTTCGGAATCCAGCTACTAATCGCAATAGCTTAACGAAGGCCAGGTTATCCTAAGCCTTTCGGTGCACGTCAGGCTTGGTGGTGGATGCCTTATAAAACTCACGAAACAATAGCGTGAACGTATAAAGCAATACCAAACAAGCAAAGCCAGTGATGGCTGATAATAAAGCAAATGCACCCATGTTAGTTTCCCCTTAGTAGAGATTAATCATTTGCATCCGAAAGATTAAGAATTTGCTATCAAGAGCAGCTTTTTTCGATTCTAGGAAACTTCGAGTTCAATTCGGCTGAGACGGGCATGTTAGTTGTGCCAGATTGCGGACAACTGTGCAGGTGCCCGGATATGCCGATAAATGCACTGAAATCGCGCCACTTGTCCCCCATATGTCCCCCAAAACGCGTGTATGCTCCAAGGTGACGGGGCGAGTTTTCCGCTAAGTCATTGATTTTGCTGGTGCCCCCACACGGACTCGAACCGCGGACCTACTGATTACAAATCAGTTGCTCTACCAGCTGAGCTATAGGGGCACGCGCGCTTCAATACGCAGGAACAATTGCCATTTCAAGACGAATTCTCAAGTAAAATGTAGTTATTCGTCCAAATCCGTGCCTGCGCGATGTTCCTGCCACACCGAACGGTGCGGCGACATGTGTTATGCTGTTTAACTACTCATAAAACCACGTATATTGCGCCTGTATTTTATCAAACCGGGGACCGGATGCAGGTCGTTCTTCACGCAGGCGCTCATATGACGGATGAAGATCGTCTGATCGATTGTCTGGTCGGGAATCGCGATCTGCTGGCCAAGAATGGTGCGGAAGTTCCCAGCCCGGGCCTTTATCGCAAGTTGATCCGTGGTTTGTTGAGAAATGCTGCGAAAACGTCTTTGGGGGAAGACGCGCGCGATCTGGTGATGGACGCCGTCGCCCCCACGCAGGAGCCCGAGCGCCTGATCCTTTCTGGTCCCAGTTTTCTTGGCACTCCCAAGATGGCCGCGGGGGGTGGGACGTTATATTCCTCAGCGGAGGCCCGACTGGGATATTTCCACCAGATGTTCCCACATGACAGGATCGAATTTTTCTTTTCCATCCGCAATCTGGCATCGTTCTTGCCGGCGATGTACGAGGCGACGAACTTCACCTCCATGTCCGAATTCCTGCGCGGGATCGATCCGGTAGAGATACGGTGGTCCGACATGATCCTGCGATTGCGCGCGTCCTATCACGATATGCCCATTACCATCTGGTGCAACGAGGATACGCCGTTGATCTGGGCCGAGATCCTGCGCGAAATGGCGGGCCTTGATTCCATGGCCGTTCTTGACGGAGAATTCGCCCTGCTGGAAGAGATCATGTCGGAACCAGGCATGGAGCGCTTCAAGGCATATGTCGCGTCGCATCCAAATATGACAGAGGTTCAGAAACGCCGGGTCATTGCTGCCTTCCTTGACAAATTCGCGGATGATGACGCGATCGAAGAAGAACTGGACGTGCCTGGATGGACCGAAGAACTGGTTGACCGGATGACAGAGTTTTACGATGAGGATGTGTTTGCCATTCAGCGCATCCCCGGCGTCAACATGATTACACCCTGACGTGAGGGTGAGACGTTCAACCCTCTTACTCGCGCGAGACTATGGACAAGATGTCGAGTGTTTTCGAGGGTTGAAGACACATCTGGTATCCCAGAAGGCTGTTGGCTCGGGCAGTGGTAACGCTGTTTCTGACCTTCCAGGCTAATGACTGACCTCAGCCCAGATTCGCTGAAACTTACGCGCCAGTAATTGAATGTGCTGCGGGCCTGTCTCATGGCTAATGATCGACACGCGCAAGACGCGTTGCCCTTGCCAATTGGCGCAACGGAAGAAATGCCTGCCGTCTGCGTTCATCGCCTGCTCCATTTTGAGGGCCATGTCATCGGCCCCTCCGTTCCTGTTTGGCGCGAAAGACAGCACCAGTTGATTAAGCACGACATCGTTGAGAACGGTGATACCGGGAATGCGGTTCAGCTTTTCCGCCAGTAAACTGGCACAGTCGCAATGGTTGCGGACCATATTGGCAATGCCGTCGCGCCCGAGCGTTTTCAACGTGGCCCACACGGCAAAGCCGCGGGCGCGTCGCGAAAGCTCGGGGTTGTAATGGGTCGCGTTGCGACCGTCACCAGGGGCATCGGAAAGATAACTGGCCGAGATGTCCATCGCACGCCGATGCGCATCTTTGTCCCGAACAATGGCAAAACCCGCGTCAAAGGGCGTTTGCAACCACTTGTGACCATCGGTCGACCAGCTGTCAGCCCGGTCAATCCCGTTTGTCAGGCTGCGGGTGGTCACATTGGCCCGTGCCCAAAGGCCAAAGGCCGCGTCGACATGCAGCCAGGCGTTATGCCGGTCTGCCAGATCGGCCAGCGCGCGGAAATCATCAAACGCGCCTGAATTGATATGTCCGGCGGTCGCGATCATGATCTTCGGGCCGCCGACCTGCGCCATGCGATGTGCCATATCTTCGGGCATCATCCGCCCCTGATCATCGGTTCCGATCTCGACGACATTCTGGTTGCCAAAGCCCAGGTAACGCAGGGCGGCCAGGTTCGACACATGCGTTTCCTCGGAAACGAAAACCGTGACGGGCGGGGCATATTGCAGACCTGTTTCAGCCACATCGTACCCGGCGCGGCGCAACACCTCGTCCCGCGCAGCGGCAAGCCCGATAAAGCCAGACATTGTGGCACCGGTGGTTATTCCGACCGAGGCCTCGCGCGGCAGATCAAGAATATCCAGTACCCAGCCACAGGCCACTTCCTCGGCGGTGGCGGCGGCAGGCGAACACTGGAAGATGCCCGCATTCTGACCCCAGACAGATGTCAGCCAGTCTGCCGCCACACCGGTTGGGTGCGAACTGCCCATGACCCAGGCGTGAAATCCGGGTTGGGTGTTGCCCACCAATCCCGGCTCAGCCGCGCGGATGAGATCGGCAATAACCTCTTCTCCGGCTTGACCCTTGGCGGGGAGGTCCCCGCCAAAAGCGTTGCGTAATTGGGCCAGCGTGGCTGTCGGATGCAGGTTGGTCTTGTTGCAACGATAGTTGTTGGCATAGGCCGATGCGGTGGCCAGGGGACCGGTCAGGTCCGGGAAGGAATGTATCTGTTTCATTTCTGATGGCTCCGCGTGGGCTGGAAGGGTCAGGCGTTGACAGTTTCGGCCAGAGCCTGAGCCGGCGCGCTTGACGCCGCAGCGACAGGCGTGTCGAACCGGGCACCCGGGGTGGACTGTGACAGCGCGATTTCGTCTTCGGTCATTTCAACCGGCACGTCTTCAAACAAGGGGGTCGACAGGTAGCGTTCGCCGGTATCTGGCAACATCACGAGGATTTTCGAACCGTCGGGGGCCGTTTTGGCGACTTCAAGCGCCGCAGCAAAGGTCGCGCCACCGGTGATTCCGCAAAAGATACCCTCTTTGCTGGCCAAGGCCCTGGCCATCGCCAACGCATCTCCGCCGGCAACGGGCTGCATATGATCAACGTAGCCCCCGACCAAAGCCTGATTGGTCAGATCCGAAATGAAATCGGGTGACCAGCCCTGCATCGGGTGGGGGTTGAACTCCGGGTGGCTGGCGGCAGCACTGCCATCGGCGTTGAAGGGCTGCACCATGCCACTGCCCAATAGCTGCGCGTTCTCCGGTTCGGCAGCGACGATCCGGGTCGCAGGGCTTTGCGCCTTGAGAACGCGTGCCACGCCGGTCAATGTCCCACCAGTGCCAAATCCCGTTACCCAGTAGTCCAACCCGTTGTCGCCGAAATCACGCAGGATTTCCTGCGCCGTGGTGCGGCTGTGAATATCGGCATTGGCCGGATTTTCGAACTGGCGGGACATGAACCAGCCATGTGTCTGCGCAAGCTCACGCGCCTTGGCAACCATGCCGCTTCCCTTTTGGGCGGCGGGGGTCAGAACCACTTTTGCACCCAGGAACCGCATCAGTTTGCGGCGCTCGACACTAAAGCTGTCGGCCATGGTCACGACCAGCGGATATCCTTTTTGTGCACAAACCATCGCCAGGCCAATGCCGGTGTTTCCGCTGGTGGCCTCGATGATCGTCTGCCCGGGCTGAAGCGACCCATCGCGTTCTGCGGCGTCGATCACGCCAATTGCCAGGCGGTCCTTGACGGACCCCATCGGATTGAACGCTTCGAGCTTGGCAAAAAGCTCAACACCATCCGGGGCGATATTGTTGATCTTGACGATTGGGGTGTTACCGATCGTATCTAAAATCGAATTTTTGATGTATGACATGGCTGGTTTTCCTTCCCATCAGGGTGTTGCGATGAGACCGGTTCTGGACGCTCAAAGTTGCAATCTGTTGTCTTGCAAACGGCTTTTTGTTTCATTGGTGAAACTTGGGGCGCTGAATGTTCTTGAACGTGAAAGTTCATTTTTTACAAATGGTTATGGTGACTCCATTCAACACTGGGCCGACCGTGACTGATACAATTGAAACAAAACATCCTTTCGCCGAAAACCGGTTGAAACATTGGGCCGATAGACAAGGAATATGACAATCGGGACTGACGCCAAATCCTTCACACGAAATCCAGCTGCTGCCGACCTGGTCTGGGACGCGATCGAGGCATTATCAGAGGGCATTGCCGTCTATGATGCCGACCACCGGCTTGTGACCTGCAACCAGCGCTACGTTGACATGTTTCCCTTGGTGGCCGATCTGATCGACCGCGGCGCTGTTTGGGAGGATCTGGTCAGAGCTGGCGCAGAGCGCGGGCAATATACGGATGCCCTGGGACGGGTCGAAGAGTATATTGACGAACGTCTGGCGACCGGACGCGTGTTCAAGGATACCCATGCCACGCAGAAACGGGTTGTCGAACTAACCGACGGGTCGGTCTATGAAACCCAGTTCAGCCCAACCAAGCAGGGCGGTTTTGTCGTTGCGAATATCGATATAACCGAGCGTCGTCAGGCCGAGGCGATCGCCCGTGAACAGGAACGCATCCTGCGGACGGTTCTGGATACAAGCCCGATGGTGGTGGTGATGGCGCGGCTTGAGGATGGGCGCATCCTTTACCGTTCACCCGGTGCGGTGGCTCTCTTTGGTCAGACAGCGAACGCATTGGCGCATTATGTGAACCCGCAGGATCGCGATAATTACATTGCCGAACTCAAAAAACACGGCCGAGTCGATGATTATCACATCACGCTCCGAAATGCCGAGGGCAAGCATTGCGCGACGACATCATGGGGTCGGCTGGTCGAATTCGAGGGCGAAACATATGTCGTGACCGCGATTATGGATCTGACCGATCAGCAGGAACGTGAAGCGTTGATCCGGCAGGTGCTGGAAGCCTGTCCTGCACCGATCCAGATGACCAAAGCGGAAACCGGCGAGGTTTTGTTCAGCAGCCCCGAGACGATATCGCTCTTTGGCCGCGTCGATACTTCCAAGCAGTTCTATGCGGATCCGGATACCCGCGCCGGGTATTTGAAACAGTTGCGGCGCGACGGATCAGTCACGGAGTTCAAGGCGCAATACCTAAATGCGGCAGGTGAACGGTTCTGGGGGGCGGTGTCGGCCCGGTTGATCCAGTATGATGGCGAAGAGGTGATCGTGTCGCATACGCGCGACCTGACCGATCAGCTGCGGATCGAAGAGGAACTGGCCCAACAGCAGGATCAGCTTTATCAGAATGAAAAGATGTCGGCGATGGGCGAATTGCTGGCCGGGGTCGCGCATGAACTGAATAATCCGCTTTCGGTGGTTGTCGGCCATTCGCTGATGCTGCGCGAGGATTGCAAGGATGCCGAAACCCTTCGGCAGGTCGACAAGATCAGCGATGCCGCCGAGCGTTGTGCCAAGATCGTCAAGACATTCCTCACGATGGCGCGGCAACAACCCGCCCGGATGCAGCGTGTCGACATAAACGAGATCATCCAGACCGCCGTAGATGTCGCACGTTACGGTGACAAAGGTGCGGGTGTCGAAATGGAGGCACGTCTGGCTGCCGGTTTGCCCAAAATCTGCGCCGACCCCGATCAGATCACGCAGGTTTTCATCAACCTGATCCTGAACGCCGAACAGGCGATGCGCGACAGCGCGACCGGCTCAGGTATTACCGTATCAACGAAAGCCACCAAAGACGGGCAGGGCATCGAGATCACCGTTGAAGATGACGGGCCGGGCATCCCCGAGAACCTCCGCAGTCGTGTGTTCGAGCCGTTTTTTACAACTAAGGATGTGGGAGAGGGGACAGGGATCGGACTGGCGCTCTGTCACCGGATCGTGCAGTCGCATAATGGTCGCATCACACTGTCTTCGGGGTCGGGTGAGGGTTCTCGTTTCAGGATTTTCCTACCTTTGGAGATCGAAACCTCACCGCAACCGGAAACTGCCCGAATGTCCGACGCGGCCACCAGCAGAATACGCATCCTGATCCTGGATGACGAAGACGACGTGGCCGAATTGAACGCAGAAATCCTGACGCGCAGCGGATACGAGGTTGATGTTTTCAACAACGCGACACTGGCGGTCGCAAGTATGAAAAAGCATGATTATGGCCTGGTTCTGAGCGATCTCAACATGCCTGAAACCGATGGCCGTGGATTCTTCGACGTCATCAAGCGGGAATTTCCGCAATTGATCAACAAGACAGGTTTCGTGACCGGTGATACGATGGGGCGGGCGTCGCAGACCTTTCTGGCCGAGGCAAAGCGTCCATGTGTCGAAAAACCCGTATCCCCAAAGGAACTCAGGGCCTTTGTGTCTGACATCATAACAAAAGCAGAACAGGAGCCGGAATGACCTCCACAGCAACCATCCTGGTATGTGACGACGAACGCGACGTGCGCGAGATGTTACAGGAATACCTGTCAAAACGCGGGTTCGACATTGTCGCGGCTGCCAACAGCGACGAATTGCGCGCGACATTGGATAAATCGGATGTCGACCTGATCCTGCTGGACATCAACATGCCGGGTGAGGATGGATTGACCACATTGCGCACCCTTCGGACCAGCAATCAGGTGCCGGTGGTCATGCTGACCGCTGCGGGGGAAGTGATCGACAAGATCGTCGGGCTTGAGATGGGGGCCGATGATTATCTGGCTAAACCCGTCGACCTGCGAGAGCTTGAGGCACGGGTCAAGGCGGTGCTGCGCCGAAAATCCGAACCTGTCCAGAAACCAGCCACGGGCGAGGCACCAGCCACCGCTCCTTTTGGTGCGTTCACGCTGGATCTGACCGCCGCCCAGTTGAAAACCGCCAGCGGGGATGAGGTGCCGCTGACGGCGATGGAATTCAACCTGCTCAGCCTTTTTGCCCGCAACCGGGGCCGTGTCCTGAACCGTGACCAGATTCTTGAGCAGGCGCATGATCGGTCCTGGGATCCCTTCGATCGCAGTATCGACATCCGCATCTCGCGCCTGCGCCGCAAGATCGAACCGAACCCGCAGAAGCCCCAAATCATCAAGACGGTCCGCGGGATCGGCTATATCTACGACCCTGATTGACTCAGTAGCTGCCGTTATACCCCTTGAACGATCCGCCCGGCAGGGCCGCGACCGGCACCAACACCTGTGCTATGTCGCTTGTCGTGAAGGTCGGGCGCCTGCGCCAGATTCGGGTCAGCGTGGGCAATGCGGGTGTCTTCATCTGACCGATGCAGATCGCCAACAGGATCAGTGCACCGCCCGGCAGTAGTCCGGCGCCGGGGTCCTCGCCCAGCAAAAGCATGGCAAAGATGATCCCCGCGACCGGTGAGAAGGACGAGGCAAGGGCCATATCGCCGGAGCGCGCGTATTTCAGGGCAAAGAACCATGCCAGTTGGCCAAAGACAAAGACGATGATCGCATAGACCCAGACCCATTTCAGCAATACGGGTGACAGGATGTCCTGAAACTCCTGCGGCCCTTTCAGCGCGGCGATCAGCACGAAATAGATCACAGTGCCGACCGTCGTGCGGTAGATTGAAAAGATGCCCATCGGAATGGCCCGCAACGCACGCCGCGCCACGATGGCCGACGCGATATAGGATAGTGTGGCTGCCGCTGCCGCAACCTCACCCACACCAAGCACGCAGAGATTGCCGGTTTCGCGCAGCAAGATCATCAGCAATGCACCAATGAGGGCGACCAGACCGGCGGCCAGGGCGCGTCTGTCGATGCGCTCTTTCAGCAGAAGGCCTGCGGCGAGGAGGAACAGTGGCGGCTCGATCCGGCTGACCAGCACAACATTTGTCACGCTGGAATGCTCCAATGCGAAAAAGGACAAGCCCGGCGTCAGCGCGGATGACAGAAAGGCTGAAAGCGTCAGCAATGCCCAATCCTGGCGCGACAGGCGGCGCAGGTTGGTACGCGTCCAATCGCTGCGAAACAGCACGACCATCGGCACAAGTGAAATCAGCGAGCCAAGGAAAAGCAGATTGGTAAAGGTGATGGCATTGCGCCCGGCCGCCACAGGGTTGGCCGCGCCAATATCGACCAGCAGCGTTGCGATGGCACTTGACGATGCGTAGATCAGAACGCCAATCCAGGCAAAGCCCAGGCCGATACGGGCCGGGGTGATCTTGCGAATAAGGTTCTGAGAGGGGGTTCGCATGACGGCGCTCCGGTTTCCTTGATTTCGGAGAACCTAGAGGCCGGGTGTTTCCGGTGGATGTCGTGCAGTGTTTCTTAGGGTTTCGTTTGTTTCGTCTTTGTATCGGGCGCGTTTTGCCCGGTTTTGTTTTGGTCAAAAAAGGCCGGAATCAAAAAGGCCGGTCCCTTGGACCGGCCTTTACGTTTACAGATGTTCCAGCGATTATTCGCGGTTTCCAAGAAGTTGCAGCAGGAACATGAACATGTTGATGAAGTCCAGATACAGGTTCAACGCGCCCATGATCGCGGCCTTGCCCAGCCACTCGGAATCGCCGTTGTGGGCGTGGGCCAAGTAGGTGTTCTTGATGTTCTGCGTGTCATATGCCGTCAGACCGGCAAAGATCAGCACACCCAGGATCGAGATTGCGAACATGATCGCGGGCGAGCCCAAGAAGATGTTGATGATCGACGCAACGATCAGACCAATCACACCCATGATAAGGAAGCTACCCCAGCCGGAAATGTCCTTCTTGGTGGTGTACCCCCAAAGCGACAGGCCGGCGAAAGCGATTGCCGTTGTCAGGAAAACCTGCGCAATCGAGAAGTCGGTGAAGACCACGAAGATGTAGCTGATCGAAACGCCCATCACCGCAGCGAAAGCGTAGAAGAACAGCTGCGCCGCAGCGGCTGACAGCTTGTTGATCATGGCGCCAAAGGCGAAAACCATGATCAGCGGGGCGAACATCACCACCCAGCGGGTCATGCCGGTGAAGAGTGTTTCCATCATCGCGGCGTTATTGCCAATGGCCCAAGCAGCCGCGAATGTGATCAACATGCCCACGGACATCGTTCCGTAGACCTTGTTCATATGGGCGCGCAGGCCCTGATCAATCTCGGCGGTACGCGTGCCTGCGACGCCCCGGATTGTGTCAAATTCAGCCATCTAAACCTCCGATAAGTGAACTGTCAGGCCCCTCAAAGGAGCCGTTGCGCTTAATATCGGTTAGTTGGTCCATGTTTTCAAGGTTTTCCGGTGAAGGAAACAGAGTATTTCGCCCGCCAATCAGCTTAATTTTCGGGCATGTCCCAGAAGTGCCGCCGGGATTCCGTCTCGGCTTCTTCGCGGGTGATCCCAAGATCAAGCAAAGCAGCGTCGTCCAGCTGTGCCAATGCGCGGCGTTGACGGTAGACCGACAATACATCCCTAAGCGACGTACCCAGGGTGGGTGCAGGGCGACGGATGGGGCTGGAATGGGACAGGAATGTCATGGTGTTTCCTTTCGATTCTCTGATGGTTCGTTCGTCTTTCATTTCATATGTTGATCTTTTCTCAGAATTCATGCCATATTGAAAACGAATGTTTGTGAGGGATATCATCAAGGAGTGTGATGAATGAGAAATCTGGACATCACGACACTGCGGTCATTCGTTGCGGTCTCCGACTATGGCGGTGTCACCCGTGCCGCGTCGGCGCTGAACCTGACGCAATCGGCCGTGTCGATGCAGCTCAAGCGGCTCGAAGAACTTCTGGGCATAGATTTGCTGGATCGCAGCAACCGCAAGATTGCCCTGACACCCTCGGGTGAGCAGCTTCTTAGCTATGCGCGCCGTCTGGTTGATCTGAATGACGAAGTGGTTGGACGTCTGACCGATCAGGTCTGGGAGGGTGAGATCACCTTTGGCGTGCCGCATGACATCATCTACCCGGTGATCCCGCGGGTTCTGAAACAGTTCAATGCCGCCTTTCCCAGGGTCAAGGTATTGTTGAACTCGTCCTATTCGACCGCCTTGATCGAATCCTATGGGCAGGGTGAGATGGATCTGATCCTGACCACCGAAACCATCGTCGGCCCCGGTGGGGAGGTCATGACCGAAGTACCTCTTCGCTGGTATGGCGCACAAAATGGCGTGGTGTGGAAGAAACGGCCTTTGCAACTGGCCAATTGCCGCAATTGCCTGTTTCGCGCCGGAGCCATCGAAAAGCTTGAGCGGGCGGAAATCGATTGGGAAAATGCGATTGATTCAAACTCTGACGGCGCGATCGAGGCGACGGTAAGTGCCGATTTGGCCGTCACAACCATATTGGAAGGCAGCGCGCCTCGACATCTTGAGATGGTGCCTGCGGCCGCTAACCTGCCCGACCTGGGCGTTCAGAAAATAAACATGTACGGCGGGCGCATGCCGCGGAATGAGTTGGTCGAGCAGCTGGCGGTGATGGTCAGAAATGCGTTTTGTACCAGTGAATCCGCCGTCGTCAATCAATCGTAACGACAACCTTGCCGGTTGATTTGCGGCTGCGCAGCAATTCCAGCGCATCCGCAGCCTTTTCCAGCGGCAGGGCATGGCTGACATGGGGTTTGAGGCGTCCGGCCTCGTACCATTCAAGCAGGGTTTTGAGGCTTTCGGTGACCACTTGGGGACGGAATTTCAGATATGCTCCCCAGTAAAGGCCCATGACGCTGATGTTTTTGACCAGCAGGTGATTGGCCGGGATTTGCGGCACGTCACCACTGGCAAAACCGATCGGCAGAATGCGCGCCTCGGGGTTACAGGCGCGGAAGGCTGCCTTGAATTGATCACCGCCGACCGGATCATAGACTACATCCAGCCCGCCCAGCGATTTGCAGACCGCGCGTATGTCTTCGGTCTTGGCGTCGATCAGGTGATCCGCCCCGGCAGCGCGAGCGACCTCCAGCTTGTCCGCGCCGCGCGCGCAGGCAATCACCCGCGCGCCCATCAGCTTGCCGATTTCGATGGCCGTCAGGCCGACGCCGCCAGCGGCCCCCAGCACCAGCAGGGTTTCCCCGGGTTGCAGCCGCGCCTTATAGTCCAGCGCCACATGGCTGGTACCATAGGCGATCTGAAAAGCGGCGGCGTCTGCGAAATTCAATGTTTCCGGCAAGGCAACAGCCCGGTCTGCCGGAAAGCACCCATAATCGGCCAGACCGCCCTGGCCACCGAAAACGGCGACCCTCGTGCCGACCGGTGGCGCCGACGTCTCGGGGCCGATTGCGTCAATGACGCCGGCAACTTCCAATCCCAGGGTGAAAGGCGGCTCGGGCGTTTCCTGATAGGTGCCTTTCGCCATCAACAGATCGGCAAAGTTAAGCCCGCAAGCGCTTATTTTTAATCGAATTTCACCCGTTTTTGGCTCGGCCATCGGTATCTCGGACAAGCGTGGCGGATGGTCGAAAGATTGAATCTGAAAGGCGCGCATTGTGGGGCTCTTCACATTTTGTGGCTATGTTTACGTGCTCTTTGCGGGCGTAAACGAAGCGGAGCGGCCTTGTCAAACGGCCATAGCCAATTGCAAGCCCCCTAACCTTAAGGATAGGTGCAAGTCTAGATTGTTTCTCATTTGGATAGGTCACTTTATCGTATAGTAAAATTTCTTGTATTTTAACCGCATAATGTTACCTTTGCGGCGCGCTGCAGGGATGCGCGGCGTGATGAACGGTAAATATTACCCCCACCGCACTCGATGCTTCAGGCTTCGATTGCTTGGGGCAGTTAAAGGAAGGAATAACCATGCCGCACCCCGTCGACGTACACGTCGGTAAACGTATTCGCCATCGCCGCTGGCTTGTCGGAATGACACAGCAGCAACTGGCCGAAAGTGTTGGAATCAAATTCCAGCAGATCCAGAAATATGAAACCGGGGCCAATCGCGTCAGCGCTTCCCGGCTCTGGGATATTGCCGACGCTCTTGACGTCGAAGTCAGCTTTTTCTTTGAAGGGCTGGATAGCGAAAGCACAGAACGTGAGGATGGCAGTTCGGTGCCTTCCGACCTTTTGGGGGATAAGGAAGCGCTTGATCTGGTGCGGTCATATTACGCGATCCCGGAAAACCAACGCCGCCGCCTGTTCGATCTGGCGCGGGTTCTAAGCGACGTCGCTTGAGACTGGTCTGAATTCTGTCTACTCATGCTGCAAAACGCAGCATGGGAACAGAGCCTTATGGACAATGAAAACATTATTGCCACCGCTCATGCGGTGGCAGATGCTGCGCGGGCAGCAGTTTTACCTTATTTCCGATCAGAGGGCCTGACGGCTGACAACAAGGCCGGGCAGGGGTTTGACCCCGTGACCGAAGGCGACCGTGCGACCGAACGGGCGATGCGCGATGTGCTGGCACAAATGCGCCCGCAAGACGGTATTCTAGGCGAAGAATACGGCACCCAACCCGGTGAAAGCGGGCTGACCTGGGTGCTGGACCCGATTGATGGCACGCGCGGTTTCATGTCCGGCACACCGACCTGGGGGGTGTTGATCGCGCTTTCGGATGACAACGGCCCGATCTACGGCGTGGTTGATCAACCCTATATCGGTGAACGGTTCGAAGGCGGGTTGGGACAGGCCCGTGTCATCGGCCCACTGGGAGAGCGTCAGCTCCGGGTACGCGGTGACAGCCCGCTTGGTGACGCCGTGCTCTATACCACCTTCCCCGAGGTCGGCACACCAGAGGAAGGCGCGGCGTTCAAAGAGGTGGCCAGCAAGGTCAAACTCACCCGTTATGGCATGGATTGCTATGCCTATGCGCTTTTGGCGGCGGGTCAGATTGACCTGGTGATCGAATCCGGTTTGCAGATCTATGACATTCAGGCGCCATTGGCCGTGATCGAAGCGGCGGGTGGCATCGTCACCAATTGGCAGGGTGGCCCGGCGCATCAAGGGGGCCGGATATTGGCGGCTGCCGGTCGCCAGCAACATGACGCTGCCTTGGAAATTCTCTCGCGCGTGGCTTGATTAGCCGCGCCGCCCGGCGCTACCATTCCCGAACAGAGCGGTTCTTTGCCCCTTTCCGCCGCTCTTGCTCAGATGTGTCCGAGGGGGTCGGCACAGTTGAAAAGGGCAATTCCGATGGTGGAAATTCTGATCCGGGATGCAGACCACATCCTGACAATGGACGACGCGCGACAAGAGCTGCAACATGCCGATATCCTGATCCGGGATGGTGTTATTGCTGAAATCGGGCAGGGGTTGCAGACCAATGGTGAGGTTATTCTGGCGCGGGGTCGTCTGGTGACACCGGGTCTGGTGAACACCCATCACCATCTCTATCAGTCGCTGACCCGTGCCGTGCCGGGGGGGCAGGATGCGCTGCTCTTTGGCTGGTTGCAAACGCTCTACCCGATCTGGGCGCGCTTCGGCCCTGAGGAAATGCGTGTTTCGGCGCTGATCGGTCTGGCCGAACTGGCGCTTTCAGGCTGTACGCTCAGCTCCGATCACCTCTATCTGTTTCCCAATGGCGCCCGTCTGGAAGACACCATTGAGGCCGCGCAGGAAATCGGCTTGCGTTTTCATCCAACACGCGGCGCGATGAGCATCGGCGAAAGCGCCGGTGGCCTGCCGCCCGACACGCTGGTCGAGGGTGAGGCGGCGATCCTTGAAGACAGCATTCGCGTGATCGACACCTTCCATGACCCGCGCGAAGGTTCGATGTGTCGGGTTGGCGTGGCACCCTGTTCACCCTTTTCCGTCAGCCGTGAGTTGATGCGCGACGCTGCCCTTCTGGCCCGCGACAAGGGCGTCCGGATGCACACTCACCTGGCAGAAAATGACGAGGATATCGCGTATTCACAGGCGCAGTTCGGGTGTCGTCCGGGCCAGTATGCCGAGGATCTGGGCTGGACCGGGGAGGACGTCTGGCACGCCCATTGCGTAAAATTGGATGGAAAAGAGATCGAACTTTTTGCCCGGACAAAGACTGGTGTGGCCCATTGCCCGTGTTCGAATTGCCGCTTGGGATCGGGGATCGCCCCGGTGCGCGCCATGCGCGATGCGGGCGTGCCCGTGGGGCTGGGCGTAGACGGTTCCGCCAGCAACGATACGGGCAACCTGGCACAGGAAGCACGCCAGGCAATGTTGTTGCAGAGGGTGGCAAATGGTGCCGACGCCATGAGTGCACGTGAGGCGCTGGAAATCGCAACCCGTGGCGGCGCCCAGGTTCTGGGCCGGGACGATTGCGGTCAGGTAAGCATCGGAAAACGCGCGGATATTGCGATCTGGGATGTCACCGGCATTGAGGCCGCCGGAAGCTGGGATCCGGCCGCGCTATTGCTGGCAGGGACCACAAAGGTGCACGATCTTCTGATCGAGGGCAGGCAGGTCGTACGCGACGGCAGCCTGTGCACGATTGATCTGGCGCGCACAATTGAGCATCAGAACCGATTGGCGCGTAAATTGGCGGTCGGATAGAGAGTGATACAACCCCTGTTATTTATGACGATCGACACGCAGCGGAGGGCTTTTTTGCCTGTGCGATGACCGTCCTGAACTAATGCAGACAATTGAAACTGTTGGGCGCTTGTTAACCCCGCAATGTCATCTTGCACCAAGGAAAATGGAGCGGGAAATGCACGGGTTAATTAACAGGTCGATAGAAAGATTTGTGCGCGACACTTATGGTCGTGATGTGTGGATTGGCCTCACACAAAAACTGGATTTAGGGTTCACCGAATTCGAATCCATGCTGACCTATGACGACGAACTGACGGCACGTCTTCTGGACGAATTGTCCAGCAGCCTGGATAAACCCACGGCAGACGTGCTGGAAGATATCGGCACCTATCTGGTGTCGCATCCAAGTTGTGAGGCGTTGCGCCGGTTGCTGCGGTTCAGCGGTGTCAATTTTGTTGATTTTCTGCATTCACTTGATGACCTTCCGGCACGCACACAACTCGCCGTTTCAGATCTGGATCTACCCGGTCTGGAACTGCGTGAATTTGCGACCGATTTCTTTTGCCTGACCGTACATTCCGATCAGGTGCGCATGCCGGGGTTCGGACATGTCGTCACCGGTCTGCTCAGGGCAATGGCCGACGATTACGGCGCGTTGGTCTTTTTGGAACACAAGGGCGGGCGCGACGGGCGCGAAATCATTGATGTGCGATTGCTGGAAACCGCCTTTGCCTCGGGCCGCGATTTCGAACTGGGGGTACGAGCAGGATGAGTGACGTTAACAACCTTCATGACATTGGCACCTTGCTGAATGTGATTTGTCCCATGCATGCGGTGGTGGATCATACCGGCCACATCGTTCATGCTGGTGCCTCTACGCACAAGCTTTTCGCTTCCGGCGATGCGCTTGGCGCACGTTTCCTTGAGGCGTTTGAGCTGAAGCGCCCACGGGCCGCAACAACGATGAAAGACCTTCGCGCGATGGCAGGTGTAAAACTTCATCTAAAGCTTCGCGCCGCACCCCGGACCGAGTTGAAGGGCATCCTTGTGCCGCTGGGCAAGGACACCACCTTCGGTCCCCCGGGTGGTGCCATCATCAATCTGTCTTTCGGCATCTCGGTCTTGGATGCGGTGAACGATTTCTCGCTGACCAGCGCAGATTTTGCCGCCACCGATCTGGCAGTCGAAATGCTGTATCTGGTCGAAGCTAAATCCGCCGCGATGGAGGCATCGCGCAAACTGAACCTGCGCCTGCAAGGCGCAAAGGTCGCAGCGGAAGAACAGGCATTTACCGACACCCTGACCGGGCTCAGAAACCGCCGCGCGATGGATCATGTGCTCAACCGCATGATGGAGACCGAGCAGGATTTCGCCCTGATGAACCTGGATCTCGATTACTTCAAGGCTGTGAACGACAATATGGGTCACGCGGCCGGGGATTACGTTTTGCAACGCGTTGCGCAGATCATGGTCAATGAAACCCGCAGCGAAGATACCATTGTCAGAACCGGTGGCGATGAATTTGTCCTGATCTTCGCCGGGTTGACCAACCGCCCAAGGGTATCGGAAATCGCCGACCGACTGATCGCCCGTCTGGAGGAGCCGATTGATTTCAACGCCCAGACCTGCCGGATTTCCGCCAGTATCGGTGCAACACTCAGCTGCGATTACAAGATGCCCGCACTTGAGCAGATGATGGATGACGCTGATGTTGCGCTCTACGCGGCCAAGGACCGGGGGCGCGGGCAACATGTCCTCTTTGACGCGTCCTTGCGCGGCGGCGATCGTGTTGTTGCCATGCCGGGAAGGTGATCACTTCTGGTCAGCGCCGCGTCGCAAGAAACCACACGCATGATCCACACGGAATTGTCAGCCCGCGCTCACTCGACAAGCGAGCCTATTGCGGCTAGCTCTGACAGGAAAGAAGTCGGATTTGCCAGCGTGCCATGAAAATCGTCACAAGTTGCCTCCTCTTGTTGTCATTTCTCCTGATCGGAGACATCGCCACTGCGCGCGCCAATCTGCCCGCCCCCGGAACTGCACAGGAAATCGCCGCGCTGGCGCAGGAAATTCAGGCGCTGGGGCCCGAAGTTAACGCCGAAGAAGCCATGCGTGCAGCGCGGGTCACGTATAATTATACCTACCAATTGGCGCAGGAATACCAGATCACCGACGGCCCGCTGATCCACAACACCAAGGTGAACTTGGGCAAGAAACCCCGTGGCCTCTGCTGGCATTGGGCGCAGGATATCGAGGCGCGGTTGAAGCAGGAAAACTTCAAGACGCTTGATATGCATCGCGCCGTGGCCAATTCGTTCAACATCCGGCTAGAACACAGCACAGCGATCATCAGCCGCAAGGGTGATGATTTCCGCCAGGGCATCATACTTGATCCCTGGCGCAAGGGCGGAGAGGTGTTCTGGTCAAAAACACTGGAAGACCGGCGCTATATCTGGCTGCCCCGCGACGAGGTGATCGCAAAGAAACGCCAACTGAAAAGAAGCAGTAACCGGGGCAAGGGCAACATGCGCTCAGGCCAGCTTCAGAACGGCCACAGATAAGCCCGGCCACTGGGTTGCACCCAGAGGGCCGGCCAAGGCCCGCTTATTTGCCTTTCCAGACGGGATCTCGTTTTTCGGCAAATGCGCGCGCGCCCTCCATCTGATCCTCTGACGCATAAAGCACATCGACCGTGCCGAACTGGCGCTGGGTGATGCGGTTCATGGCATCCTGAAATGTCATCGCTTCGGCCTCGCGCACGATTTCCTTGATCGCGGCGTAAACCAGCGGCGGGCCCGAGGCCAGATGATCGGCCAGCGCGCGCGCTTCTTCAAGCAATTCCGCCCCCGAATGGATGCGATTGATCATGCCCCACCGTGCGGCCTCTTCGGCGTCGATCCACCGCCCGGTCAGCAGCATTTCCATCGCGATATGATAGGGGATGCGCTTGGGCAACTTGACTGACGCCGCATCGGCAACCGTGCCAGACCGAATTTCCGGTAGGGCAAAACTGGCATGATCCGCGGCCAGAATGATGTCGGCACTCAGCGCCAGTTCCAGCCCGCCGCCACAGCAGATGCCATTCACGGCGGCGATGATCGGCTTGTTCATTGCACGCATTTCCTGGATGCCGCCAAACCCGCCAACGCCGTAATCCCCGTCCACCGCATCGCCATCGGCAGCAGCTTTCAGATCCCAACCGGGGCAAAAGAACTTCTCGCCCGCGCCGGTGATGATTGCCACCCGCAAGGTCGGGTCATCGCGGAATTCCTGAAACACATCCCCCATGATCCGGCTGGTTTTCAGATCAATCGCGTTGGCTTTGGGTCGGTCCAGCGTCACCTCGAAAATCGCGCCGCGCCGTTCGGTCTTGATGGGGCTGTCTGTCATTCGTCTTCTCCGATCCTGATCAGGGCATCCGCAGCAACCGCCCGGGTTGGCGTGCAGATAAGCGGGTTTATCTCGACCTCGTCAAGACACTTGGCATGGGCGCTGACATAGGCCTGCACCGCCAGCACCGACGTGATGATCGCTGCGCGGCTCGCCCCGGGTTTTCCGCGATACCCAGCTAGCAGTGGGGCGATGCGCAATCGGTCGAGGGCGTTGGAAATCTCGTCTTCGGTCGTGGGCAGCAACAGCGATGTGCTGTCCTGCAAAATCTCGGTCAGGGTGCCGCCCGCCGCCAGCGTCAGGACAAAGCCATGCGCCGGATCGCGCACAACACCGATCAGCAATTCGGCAACCGTTCCGCTGATCATCTCTTCCACCAGGAAACTCTCAGCCGGCATTTTTGCTGCCGCGTCGATGACCGCCTCGGCGGTTTGCAGTCCGATGGCCACGCCGCCTGTCTCGGTCTTGTGTGCCAACCCTTCGGCTTTCAAAACCACGGGCAACGACAGCCCGGCCACCGCGTCGGGCAGGGCCTCTCGCATGGCTGCGCGCGCGGATCTGGGCGTTTCCAGGCCAAACTCGGCCAGCGCCGCCTTGGCATCGGCTTCGTTCAGCAATCGCGGTTCTGTCACAGGACCGGGCAATAGCAATGGATCGGGGCAGGGCGCGGCGCGGCCAACAAAAGCTGCCGCCTCGATCGCCGTCAATGTATCGTCTAGCCCATGCATCGGAATCAGACCCGCCTCGGTCATGCGGGCCGCGACATCTTCGGATAGGGCTTCGGGCAAGGTCGATACGATGGCCAGTGGCGTTCCGGCGGCCTGGCTGGCGCGCTGCCCTGCAGCGATCGTGCAGTTCCAGGCCGCAGTGTCGCACCGGTCGGAGCGCGGATAATCCGTGATCAGGCAGCCCAAAGCGATATCCGCAGACAGGGCGGCGGTGAATGTCGCGGCCATCGCTTCGGTGTCATCCCAGATAAACGTATGGTAATCCAAGGGGTTGGCCAGTGCTACCATCGGGCCAAGCGCCGCGCGCAGGCCGTCATGCTGATCCTTCGTAAGGGGGGGAAAGCTGATTTCGCGCCCCACGGCGCTATCGGCCATCAGGCTGGCTTCGCCGCCTGAGCAAGACATTGAAACGATGCGGGAGGAAGGCAACGGCCCGGCGAAATGCAATAGCTTGAGCGTTTCCAGAAGCGCCGTCAGGCTGTTGACCTGTGCAATCCCAAGCCGCGTCAGCAATGCCCGTGCGCCCGCATCACTCCCGGCCAGTGACGCGGTATGTGAAACCGCCGCAGCGCGCGCTTGCTCGGATTTTCCCGCTTTCAACGCAACCAGCGGTTTGCCCAGCCGGTGCGCCTCAGCCGCCAAAGCTTCGAATGCGCGTAAATCTCCGATGCCCTCGATATGCAGGCCAAGCGCGGTCACGCGCGGGTCAGCCAGCAAGCCCCGGCCAATCTGCGCCAGCCCGATCTGGGCCTGATTTCCGACGGTGACAACATAGGCCAGCGGCAGCCCACGGGCCTGCATGGTCAGGTTAATCGCCATGTTCGAACTTTGAGTCAGGATCGCCACGCCATTTTCCGTGCGTAATCCGCCATGCTGATCCGGCCACAACAGTGCACCATCCAGATAGTTGATGAACCCGTAACAATTGGGACCAACGATGGGCATATTACCCGCCGCTTCCAGCAGGGCGGCTTGCAGGCTATCCCCATCGCCGGTTTCAGCCTGCGCCTCGCGAAAACCGCTGGCAAAGCACACCGCGCCCCCGGCACCCATCTCGCGCAGCGCTCGCACGGTCTCGATCGTCAGGTGCCGATTGACGCCGATGAAGCTGGCATCGGGAACCCCGGGCAGGTCGGCAAGCGCGGGCAGGGCGGCGACACCGCCAACTTCGGCCCGCTTGGGATGCACTGGCCAGATTTCCCCGGCAAAGCCCATTTTCAGGCATTGCTCGACCACCGATGTGCACCACGCACCCCCGCCGATGACGGCGATGGATTTGGGGCGTAGCAACCGCGACAGATCACGCATCGCCACCTCCGGAGAATTGTCGACCCCCTATCGCCATAGTCCTGCAAACCAGCCGGGTCATCGTTCCGTCCTGCAATGCGCGGAAAGGAAGGCGGCGATTTCTCGCAGAGATGCAGCGCTTTCCGGAATGCCCTCATAATATTCAAAGACATGCCACATTCCGTCCCACAGCCGCAGGTCCACCTCGGCGCCCGCCTCTCGCATGGCGCGCGCAAGTCGTGCGCAGGGGCCGGCAAACCTGTCCCGTGTTCCGGTCGTGATCAGGCAGGGCGGCCAATCGGGACCGAAATTGCCGTAAAGTGGCGACAGTCGGTCATCAAAGGGGTCGGTCTCGGGCGCATATATGCCGGGCATCGTCGCAACCAATGGCGGATAAAGCGTCGGATCATCGGCTGCATCATCGGGGTCGAAGGCCGGCGACATATCTGCGGCGGGCGACAACAGGGCAAGTGCTGCGATCCCGGCACCGTCGTCCACAAGCTGTCGGGCCACTGATAGCGCGAAATTACCGCCCGCAGATTCGCCGACAACTGCCCTTGGTTGAACATGTCGCGCCACTTTCAGCACATCGTTCAACCCCGCGGGAAAGGGGGCTTCCGGGGCCAGCGCATAGGCGGGTGAGATTACCTGCATGTCGCTTTGTCCGGCAAGCGTTGCGCTGATCACCAGATCCTCCAGTGGGCCGCCCATGATGAACGAACCGCCAAAGAGATAGAGCACCTGATCGTCGCCGCACCGCTTTTCGGGCGTGATCAGCAGCGACGGAACCCCGGCAATGTCCTGCCAGCCGAGCGTTACACCATGTTGTTCCGCCAGACGTGGCGCACGCTTTTCGGCCTCTGCCCGGTCAGAAGCACGCATCGCAGGCAGCTCTTCGGCATTGAAATCCCACGTAATGCGGTTCGCGGGATCGGCCAGAAAGGCCCGCGCCTTGTCGCTTGGGGCAAATCGTGCGGCCATGTCTCAGGCACCCAAGGGCCGTAACAGCTCGCGGCTGATGATGTGACGCTGGATTTCGCTGGTGCCGTCCCAGATCCGTTCGACCCGCGCATCGCGCCAGAAACGTTCGATCGGAAAATCGTCCATCAGCCCCATACCGCCATAGATCTGCAAGGTCGCATCCGTGACCCGCGCCAGCATTTCGGACGCATAAACCTTGGCCGAGGCGATCTCGCGGTTCGCCGGCAATCCCTGGTCCAGCCGCCAGGCGGCCGAAAGCGTCAGCCAGTCGGCGGCGTCAATTTCGGTGATCATGTCCGCGATCTGAAAACTCACGCCCTGGAACTTGCCAATGGCCTGGCCGAACTGTTCGCGCTCAGCGGCATAGCTTAGCGCCATGTCGAAACAGCGCCGCGCGCGCCCGACGGACATGGTGGCAACCGTGATCCGCGTGGCATAAAGCCATTCGTTCATCACCGCGAACCCGCCATCAACCTCACCCAGAACCTGTGCATCGGGCAGGCGGCAATCGTCGAATTCAAGGATGCAATTCTTGTAACCGCGATGACTGACAGAGTTGTACCCGTCCCGAATGGTAAAGCCCGGCGTGCCGCGATCAACAAGGAAAGTGGTGATGCGTTTTTTCGGACCACGCGGTGTGTCATCTTCACCGGTTGCCACGAAAACGATAATGAAATCAGCATGATTCGCGCCAGAGATAAAGTGCTTGGTGCCGTTCAGCACCCAATCACCGCCATCGCGCCGGGCCGAGCATTTCATTCCCCGTACGTCCGACCCGGCCCCCGGTTCCGTCATGGCCAGCGCGTCCATCCGTTCACCGCGCACGGCAGGCAGCAGGTAGCGTTCACGCTGTTCACCCTGACAGGCCATCAGGATATTCTGCGGGCGGCCAAAGAAATGGTTGAGCGCCATGCAGCCCCGCCCCAACTCGCGCTCGACCAGTGCGAATTCCATATGATTCAGCCCCGCGCCACCCACCTCTTCGGGAAAGTTGCAGGCATAGAACCCCAGATCAATCGTCTTCTGCTTGATGCGCTCGGCGACATCTTCGGGGACGATGCCGGTGCGCTCCACCTCGGCCTCATGCGGATAAATCTCGTTCTCGACAAAGCTGCGCACGGTCGAGACGATCATGTCCTGCTCTTCGGTCAATCCAAACTGCATCTCAATCCTCCTTGTGGAGCGCGGCCAGCGCCTCGACTTTTTCGCGTACGTGATCTGCCGGATCGCAGGTGCGCCGGGTTTCCAGGCTGACATGCAGCATGAACTGGTCGCAGGTCGCCATCAATTCACCGTCGCTTGCGCGCTTCATCTCGTGGAAACAGCGCAGTTTCTTGCCCTTGCCTTCGGTGATGCGGGTATGCACCTCGATCTCTTCGCCGGCATGGGTTTCAGCCAGATATTTTACCGTGGTTTCAACGGTAAAATAGCTCAGCCCGCCCGCGATATAGTCATCATCGGCGCCCACATGGGCCATGATTTCCTCAGCCGCGTCCGAGAAGAGTTGCCCATACCGCCCCTCGTTCATGTGCCCGTTCACGTCGGTCCAGTCCACGGGGACAGTGCGGCGCATCGAAACAATCGGGTTGGCATCGTCCAGCACTGGACGCAGCGATTTCTGATGGTCCTTGATCAGGCGTCCCGCCGCATTACCCTGTTGCTTAAGCGCCCGCATCATCGCGATCAGGTTGTTGTCACGCTTGCGCTCCAACTCCCGAATGCTCAGATGTCCGGATTGATCATCCGATTGCCCGGCGATCAGATCGACAAGCTCATCTGTGAATTCCGGCACATCCATCAGCTTGGTCCAGGGCCATTTCAGCGCGGGGCCGAACTGCGCCATGAAATGCTTCATGCCCGCTTCGCCCCCCGCCACGCGATAGGTTTCGAACAAACCCATCTGCGCCCAACGGATGCCAAACCCATAGCGGATCGCATTGTCGATCTCTTCGGTGGTGGCAATCCCATCCTTGACCAGCCACAGTGCCTCACGCCAGACCGCCTCCAGAAAACGGTCGGCGATATGGGCGTCGATCTCTTTGCGGACAAGCAGCGGATAGAGGCCAAGACCTGAAAGAATCTCTTGTGTTTTTTCAATGGCTTCCGGCGTGTTCTTATCAGTTGGCACAACTTCGATCAGCGGCAGCAGATAGACCGGGTTGAAAGGGTGCGTTACCAGGATCTGTTCGGGTCGCGCAGCGTCGTCCTGCAACTCAGAAGGTTTGAATCCCGAGGTTGATGATCCAATTACAGCATCAGATAAGCTATGCGTCTGAACCTCTTGAAATACCTTATGTTTTATCTCAAGGCGCTCTGGCACGCTTTCCTGTATCCACGCCGCCCCTGCAACCGCCTCTGCGATCGTGTCGTGAAAGCTCAACATGCCCTCAGCCGGCAGCGCGTAGTCGTAAAGCATTGGCAGCGCGTGGCGCGCATTGGCCAGCACCTCACCAATCTTGCGTTTAGCTTCGGGATCGGGGTCAAAGACACGCACGTTCCATCCGTTCAGCAGGAATCGCGCGGCCCATCCGCCGCCAATCACACCACCGCCGATTATTGCCGCTGTATTGGTCATCAGTTGATGCTCTCCGTATGTCCGTCCACGGCCAGAATCTGACCGCTAATTTTGCCCGCAGCGGGGGAGGCCAGAAACAGCGCGATATCCGCCAGATCGTCGACGCTCACCCAGCTTTTGAGCGAGGTACAATCCACATATGAGGCGCGCAACTCTTCTACCGGTGTGCCCGTGGCCGCCGACTCGTTTGCCAGCACGCGCTCCATCCGGTCACCCTCGACCGCGCCGGGGCAGATGCAGTTTACCCGCACGCCTGCGGGGCCCAGTTCCATCGCCAGCGTTTTGGTCAGGCCGACGATGCCCCATTTTGCGGCGGCATAGGGTGAGCGCAACGGGTAGCCAAACATCCCCGCGGTTGAGGAAGTGAGGATGATCAGCCCCGAACCCTGCGTCCGCATGACCCGCGCGGCCCAGCGACAGGTCAGGAAGGCGCCGAAAAGGTTCACCGCCACGCAATCGCGCCAGGCCCCGTATTCCAGATCCTCGATCCGGCCTGCGGGTCCGCCGACGCCTGCGTTGGCGCAGACCACATCGACTCCGCCCCAGGCGTCCTCGACCTGACCCAGAAACGCATTCATCTGCGTTTCGTCGGTCACGTCTGCCTGGCGGGCGATGAAACCGGGGAATTCGGCCTGAACCTGCGCCACGGCGTCCGCATCCGCATCACAGATGGCCACGCAGTCACCCCGTTCAGCAAAGCGCCGTGCCAATCCCAACCCGATGCCCGAGGCCCCGGCGGTGATCAGAACCCGTTGCGCGCTCATCCCGGCGCCGCGCATAAGGCTGTGGAATTACCGACGTAATACCGACGTAATACCGACGTTATACCGACGTGCCGATTTGGGGTGTTTTTCATGCCGGTGCGCGTTTGGTCAGGCGCAGTTTCTGGCGTACTTCTTCGGGGCCGATGACCTTCGCGCCCAGCCGTTCGATGATCTCACGGGCGCGCTCGACCAGTTGCCAGTTTTCGGCCAGCACGCCGCGATCCAGCATCAGGTTATCCTCAAGTCCGACGCGCACATTGCCCCCCGCCAGGACCGAGGCAGCAACATAAGCCATCTGGTCGCGCCCCAGCGAGAAGGCCGACCAGTTCCAGTCGGCGGGCACATTATTGACCATCGCCATGAAGGTATTGAGGTCATTCGGCGCCCCCCACGGCACACCCATGCATAGCTGCACCAGCGCATCGGGTTCCAGAATGCCATCGCTAACCAGTTGTTTTGCATACCATAAATGGCCGGTGTCAAAGGCTTCAATCTCGGGCTTTACACCCAGATCAGTCATCATCTTGCCCATGGCGGTCAGCATGCCGGGCGTGTTGGTCATCACGTAATCGGCTTCGGCAAAATTCATCGTGCCGCAATCCAGCGTGCAGATTTCCGGCAGACATTCAGCGATATGCACCATTCGCTCCGTCGCGCCGACCATGTCGGTGCCCTCCACCACGGGCAGAGGCTTTTCCACGCCGCCAAACACCATGTCGCCACCCATGCCTGCCGTCAGATTCAGCACGACATCCACCTCGGCATCCCGGATACGGTCGGTCAGTTCACGGTAAAGTTTGGGATCACGTGACGGCACCCCGGTTTCCGGGTCGCGCACATGGCAATGCACCACCGCCGCCCCCGCCTTGGCCGCAGCGATCGCACTGTCAGCAATTTGTTGGGGCGAACGTGGCACATGGGGGCTACGATCCTGGGTGGAGCCCGAACCAGTAACGGCGCAGGTGATGAAAACCTCTCGGTTCATGGCAAGCGGCATCTGAGTCTCCCTGATAAGAACTTGGCGAAAGCGTACTGCCGTGATAGCCGGAAATAGTTTGCTGTATCGGTCAAAAAATATGCATGAATGGACAAAAACATCGCCAACGCCTGTGCGCATCGCCTTTCTGATCTTCGATCAGTTTTCAAACCTGTGTCTGGCGAATTGTCTTGAACCATTACGGGCCGCGAATACACAAACGTTGTCGCTGGCGTTCGACTGGCAAATTCTGACGCCGGACGGCGCGCCGGTACTGTCTTCCAGTGGGATGCAGGTATTGCCACACGCACCGCTTTCGGCGCTGACCCCGTGCGATTATCTTTTTGTCACAGCCAGCTACGATCACCAGAAGCATGACACTGCTGTGACCCGACGGGCTTTGCGGCATGCATCGCAGTTGGCGCAGGTGACCGTGGGGTTGGACGCCGGGCCTTGGTTGATGGCCTCGGCCGGGCTGCTGAACGGCAGGCGTGCAACCGTTCATTGGGATTTGCTGGACGGATTTACCGAGCATTTTCTTGAGGTTGCAGCCGAACAGTCGCGAATTGCCCGAGACGGCCCGATGATGACCTGCGCCGGGGCCATGTCGGCGCTAGATCTGACGCTGGATCTGATCAGCGACCATCAGGGTATCGCCGCGCGATTGGATGTCGAGGCGCTCTTTATACACAAAGATCCGCCCGTCGGCATAAGCCGGGATCAGAAATCCGTACGCGATCCGTTGGTCCGAAGGGCGATGAGCGTCATGCGTGACAATCTGGAGCGACCTTTGCCGCTGGAGACGCTTGCAGGTCGCCTTTCTTGCCAGCCGCGCACCTTGGATCGCCGGTTTCGGGCTGGTCTGGGGGCCCCGCCAGGCACGGTTTATCGCCATCTGCGCTTGGCGTCAGCGCGCAAAATGCTTGAGGGGACAAACCTCGGTGTGGCCGAAATTGCGGTGCGCTGCGGCTATGAATCCCCGGCAGCTCTTACCCGGGCCATTAAACGGCAATTTGGTGCGACGCCCTCTCGACTTCGGTCAAGACGTTGACAGAGTCAGGCCGACAGAATGGGGTTTTCAAAAAAATCCTGAGAAACCTTCAGCACTTACAAGTGACGAATTCTGTTGGAACACATCACGGCTTGGTCTCTTATTGATCAGGAATTGTCCCTAAAGAGCAGGCTTTGAGATGAGCAACCGCACCTATTACGCACCAACAGGCGGCCTGCCACCGCAAACGCAGCTTTTGACAGACCGGGCGGTTTTTACTGACGCCTATGCGGTGATACCAAAGGGCACGTTCAGTGATATCGTCACCAGCTTCTTGCCGTTTTGGGAAGACTCGCGATTTTGGGTGCTTTCGCGCCCACTGTCCGGATTTGCTGAAACCTTTTCGCAGTATATCGCCGAAGTGCAACCGGGTGGGGGCAGCGAACGGCCAGAGACCGAATCCGGGGTAGAGGCGGTCATCTTTGTTGTCGAGGGCGCTGTCACACTGACAATCGACGGGACGCCCCATCAAATGGAGACCGGCGGCTATGCCTATCTGTCGCCCATGACGAAATGGAAGTTGCGCAACAATGGTCATTTGGCTGCCCGCTTTCATTGGATTCGCAAAGCCTATCAACCGGTTGAGGGGTTGGATGCGCCTGACGCCTTCGTCACAAATGAAAATGACATCACCCCAACACCAATGCCGGACACCAATGGTGTCTGGGCCACGACACGATTTGTCGACCCGGTGGATTTGCGGCACGACATGCACGTAACGATCGTGACGTTTCAGCCGGGCGGGGTTATTCCATTTGCAGAAACCCATGTCATGGAACACGGGCTCTATGTGTTGGAGGGCAAGGCGGTTTACCGGCTCAATCAGGACTGGGTCGAGGTCGAAGCTGGCGACTACATGTGGCTGCGCGCGTTTTGCCCGCAAGCGTGCTATGCAGGTGGGCCCGGGCCGTTTCGGTATCTGCTCTACAAGGACGTCAACAGGCACATGGCTTTGACCGCACGTTAATCTTCGGAAATGGGCGGCGCACCCATACCGCGCGAAACCTCATCTGCGGCGGCGCAGACCAGCCTTGCGATTTCCTCGATCCTGTCTTCGGACATTCGGCTGGTTGGCCCGGAAACGGAAATCCCGGCAATGGCTTCGCCGAATGTGTTCAGGATGGGTGCCGCAACGCAACGCATGCCGGTTGTCTTTTCCTCGTTGTCAAAAGCCCAGCCCTTGTCGCGCGCGGCGCGCAAATCATCTTTTAAGGCATCGGGCGCTACAACTGTTTTGGCGGTGAAAACTTCGAAGTGTTGATTATGCACGAACGTATTAATGCGATCTTCCGAATAGCGACTGAGAAGCGCCTTACCGATACCCGAGGCGTGCATCGGCGATATTGTACCAGGTGGAAAAAAGGCACGAATGGTCTCATTGGTTTCGATCTGACTGATGAACATCACGTTCCCATTCATTTCTATCCCCAGGTTTGATGTCTCGCCGGTCTGTTCCATCAATCGTCGCATTGCAGCGCGACTGCGTTCCACCACCCCACTTCTGCGCAGAAAGGCCGAGCCAAGGCGGTAGGTCGCGCTGCCGATGTGCCAGCTTTGGGTTTGCGGGTCCATTTCGACAATGTCGCGCGCCTCTAGCGTTGCAAGCACGCGGTGGATCGTTGCAGGGGATTGGTCAAGCGCAGTGGCAATTTCAGTCAATGTAAGCCCTGTGCTCGTTGCCAAGAGGTCAAGCACATCTAGCGCCCGATCCAGCGACTGAATCGTGGATTGGGCGGGCTTTGCATAAAAGCCTTTGGGGCGGCCTTTCCGGCGCGGTTGTTGGGTCATTTTAGCATCCTTCGGGAAGAAATGTTACTATATTTTTTTAGTTATGAAAATATCTTTTGACTAGTGAAAAAACATAAGTTGATGAAATATATAATATAAAAGTAGTCTTGATAAAAGTGAAAAATTTTTTCAAAAAAATTTCCTGACGATGCTGCATGGGTTAAGTTTCTTCGGACTCGCCACAGGAGGGCACCGAAATGAGCTTTCAGAATCCCGTCTTCATACCTGGCCCGACGAATATGCCAGAGGAATTGCGCAAAGCAGTGTACATGCCGACAATCGACCACCGGTCGCCTGTTTTCGGAGAAATCCTGCATCCGGCCTTGTCGGGTGTTAAGAAAATCCTGAAAAGCGAAACTGCGGAGGTTTTTGTTTTTCCGTCTACCGGCACAGGTGGTTGGGAGACTGCGTTGTCGAATACCCTTTCCCCCGGGGATACGGTTCTTGCAGCACGCAACGGGATGTTTTCGCACCGTTGGATCGACATGTGCCAACGTCATGGACTAGAGGTCGAAATCGTCGAGACCCCTTGGGGCCAGGGTTTGCCTGCTGATCGCTACGAGGAGATCCTGAGCGGCGATAAAGAGCATAAGATCAAGGTCGTTCTGGCCACTCATAACGAGACGGCGACCGGTGTGAAATCCGACATTGCCGCCGTGCGCCGCGCATTGGATGCTGCTGGCCACCCCGCGCTGCTTTTTGTCGATGGCGTGTCTTCCATCGCGTCAATGGATTTTCGCATGGACGAATGGAGTGTAGATATTGCCGTGACCGGCAGCCAGAAAGGTTTCATGCTGCCAGCGGGACTGGCGATTATCGCATTCTCACCCAAGGCGATGGCGGCAGTAGAAAATGCGACGCTACCGCGTACCTTTTTCGATATCCGCGATATGGCGAAAGGGTATGCCGCAAATGCTTATCCCTACACCCCGGCAGTTGGTTTGCTGAACGGCCTGAAAATGGCCACTGAAATGCTGCTGGCGGAAGGGCTTGAAAACGTTTTTGCCCGCCATCATCGCATCGCAGAAGGTGTACGTGCAGCAACCGAAGCTTGGGGGCTGGAGCTTTGTGCGCAAAGCCCCGAACTCTATTCGGACACCGTCAGCGCCATTCGCACGCCCGATGGCTTCGACGCCACGGATATCGTGACACATGCCGACAAGAAATACGGCGTCGCTTTCGGGGTTGGGTTGGGTGAGGTTGCGGGCAAGGTTTTCCGCATCGGACATCTGGGTCAGTTGACCGACGTTCTCGCGCTTTCGGGGATCGCTACGGCTGAAATGGTGATGGTCGATCTTGGCCTTGATATCCAATTGGGTTCAGGCGTTGCGGCAGCGCAGGACTATTATCGCTCCCATGCGGGCACTGCTTTGCAGAAAGCGGCGTGATGAAGGATTTCGAAACGATGTATATCCCGACAATCGAAGACATGCTGGCGGCAGAGGGGCGGATCAAACCCTATGTCCACCGCACGCCAGTGCTGACCTCGCAATTCATCAATGAGCTGTCCGGGGCAGAGCTGTTTTTCAAATGTGAAAACCTGCAAAAGGCGGGTGCATTCAAGGCGCGCGGAGCATCCAATGCGGTGTTTGGTCTAAATGACGAGCAGGCCGCCAAGGGCGTCGCCACGCATTCCAGCGGCAATCACGGCACCTGCCTTTCCTATGCAGCCGGGCGTCGCGGTATCCCGTGTACTGTCGTCATGCCGCACACTGCGCCTCAGGCCAAGAAGGACGCCGTGCGCGGATATGGCGGGCACGTTGTGGAATGCGAACCCTCGACAACAAGTCGCGAGGCAGTTTTTGCCGAGGTAGTCGCTGAAACAGGGGCAGAGTTCGTGCATCCCTACAACGATCCTCGGGTGATCGCGGGACAGGGCACATGTTCGAAAGAGCTGTATGAACAAGTCAAAAAGCTTGATGCTGTGATTGCGCCCATCGGCGGTGGGGGAATGGTTTCGGGCACCTGTCTGACGCTTTCGAACCTAGCGCCGAGCGTTGAAATTTATGCCGCGGAGCCGGAACAGGCCGATGATGCCTATCGCAGCTTCAAGGCGGGTCACATCATTGCAGATGATGCGCCGGTGACCGTGGCCGACGGGTTGAAAGTTCCGCTCAAGGATTTGACTTGGCATTTCGTGTCAAACCACGTGACCGATATTTTGACCGCGACCGAGGATGAGATCGTGGATGCGATGAAACTGATCTGGAAGCGGATGAAGATCGTGATGGAGCCCTCATCGGCGGTGCCGTTGGCGACCATTCTGAAGAATCGTGACGTCTTCGCGGGCAAACGCGTTGGCGTCATCATCACCGGTGGCAATGTCGATCTGGACAAACTGCCCTGGATGAACAGCTAATTGAGAAGAGGAAAAGGACGATGAACGCACAAACCGATATCTCGAAACTCGAAGTGGGCTACGATGTTCCGGCCCTGCCGGGGATGGATGCAGCCGATATACAGACACCTGCGCTGGTATTGGATCTGGACGCGCTTGAGCGGAACATTACGAAGATGGGTGCCTGGGCCAAGGCGCACGGTATGCGCCACCGAGTGCATGGAAAAATGCATAAATCGGTCGATGTAGCGCTGTTGCAAGAAAAGTTGGGCGGCAGTTGCGGTGTGTGCTGTCAGAAAGTCTCTGAGGCCGAGGTTTTCGCCCGTGGCGGTATCAAGGACGTTTTGGTATCCAATCAGGTGACCGATCCGGCCAAGATAGATCGCCTGGCACGCCTGCCCAAATTGAGTGCCCGGACGCTGGTCTGTGTCGATGACCCGGCGAACGTGGCTGACCTGTCCGCAGCGGCGCAGAAACACGGCACCGAAATCGAATGCCTGGTCGAGATCGACTGCGGCGCCGGGCGTTGCGGTGTTGTGACCACGCAAGAAGTTGTGAATATCGCCAAGCTCATAGACGCCGCTCAAGGGCTGAAGTTCAGCGGTATTCAGGCCTATCAGGGTGCCATGCAACACATGGACAAATTCGAGGATCGTCAAGAGAAACTCGATATCGCCATTGCGCAGGTAGCGGATGCGGTACAGGGCCTCAAGGCACAGGGGCTGGAATGTGACATAGTTGGTGGCGGTGGCACTGGATCGTATTATTTCGAAGGTGGTTCAGGGGTTTACAACGAATTGCAATGCGGTTCCTACGCCTTCATGGACGCCGACTATGGGCGTATTCTAGATAAGGATGGCAAGCGAATTGATGAGGGCGAATGGGAGAATGCGCTTTTCATCCTGACTACGGTTATGAGTCACGCCAAGGCTGACAAGGCCATAGTTGACGCAGGTCTCAAGGCGCAATCCGTTGATAGCGGTCTACCGACTGTCTTTGGTCGTGATGATGTGGAGTATCTGAAGTGCTCGGACGAACACGGCGTCGTCGCTGATCCCAAAGGTGTCCTCAAAGTCAACGACAAGCTGCACCTTGTGCCCGGTCACTGCGATCCAACCTGCAACGTCCATGATTGGTATGTGGGCGTGCGCAACGGCAAGGTCGAAACACTCTGGCCGGTTTCAGCGCGTGGTAAGGCTTACTGATTTCTTCCTGAACTGGCGAGGGCAGGCGTGGCCGCTCTCGCCGTTTTTTTCAAAGAGGTGAATATGTATATTGTCCCCGAAGGCGCCATCGCCGACCTGGTTTCGCGTGAGGATAGTTTCAACGCTGTCGAGCAGGTGTTCGCGTCCATGTCGAAACGCTCGGCCTGCAACTTTCCGGTGATCCGCGAGGCGATAGGCCATGCCGATGCGCTTTATGGCTTCAAGTCCGGCTTTGACCGAGATGGACTTAATCTGGGTTTGAAATCAGGAGGATATTGGCCTGGAAACGAGGGCAAAGGATTGACCAATCACCAATCCACGGTGTTCTTGTTCGATGCTGACACCGGAAGGTGCCGCGCCGTTGTTGGTGGAAATTTACTGACCGCTTTGCGGACGGCGGCGGCTTCGTCGGTCTCAATCTCACACCTCGCCCCGAAAGACGCGCGCGTGATCGGCATGATCGGCGCGGGACATCAGTCTGCTTTCCAGTTGCGCGCTGCATTAGAGCAACGCACCTTTGAAAAGGTGATTGGCTGGAACTACCATCCCGAAATGCTGAGCCGCTTGGAGGATGTGGCCAGCGAAGCCGGACTACCCTTCGAGAAAGTCGAATTGGACCAATTGGGGGCAGAGGCCGATGTCATCATTTCCATCACGTCCAGTTTTGACCCCATCCTGAGGGACGCAGATGTCACGGGTGGCACGCATATTGCCTGCATGGGCACCGATACCAAGGGCAAGCAAGAGGTGGAGGCTGCACTTGTGGCTCGGGCAACGGTTTTTACCGACGAAATCGCGCAATCCATCAGTATTGGTGAATGCCAGCATGCAATCGCGGCTGGTTTGATCACAAAAAACCAGGTCAATGAAATAGGTGCCGTAATCAACGGTGATCATCCGGGGCGCAGCTCGGATAACGAAATCACCCTATTTGATGGCACAGGTGTAGGTTTGCAGGACTTGGCCGTCGCCGATGCGGTGGTGAAACGCGCTGTCGAAAAGGGCATTGCAGTCGAAGTTGACTTCTAGACGGCAAGATCCAACATCTTTCGGCTTTGTGCGCCCATGAAGTCCACGAAATGCCGAATCTTCGGGTCCTGCAACTTGCGATGCGGATAGAGGCAGCCGAAGAGCGAGGGCATCGGGGGTGTGTCGGGCAAAATTTCGATCAGCGTGCCCGCTGCCAGATGATGCGCCACGTCAAAGCGCGGTTTGTTCGCGATGCCATGCCCGTCGAGCGCCCATTGCGTCAGCACGTCAGAATCGTCAGCATCGAATTTCCCGGCGACATCCAGTTTTTTGGGACCGTCTTCAGTATCCAGCACCCAGAAATATTCGGGTGACCGGGGATAGCGGAGTAGCAGGCAGTTATGATCGTCACTCATAAGGTCACCGGGCGTTTCGGGCGTGCCATGACGGTCAAGGTAGCTGGGTGCGGCGCATAAAACCCGATCGCATTCCGCCAATTTCTTCAGTTTCAGATTTGACTCTTTTGGCGTTCCGACGAAGAAAGCCACATCCAAGCGCTCTGCCAAAATGTCTATCGCCCGATCTGACAATCGCATCTGTACCTGTGTTTCCGGGAACGCTTTTACAAACTGCGGCACCAATGGCGCGATGATGCGACGGCCCACGCTCAACGGTGCGGTCACCCGGATCACGCCGCGTGGCTTATCGGAGAAGTTGGCAACTGCGGATTCTGCATCATCAAGTGAGCCCAGCACTTTCTTTGCTTCATCATAGAAAACGCGCCCAACCTCGGTTGGTGTAATCGTTCGCGTTGTACGGTTGAAAAGACGGACGCCCAGGCGTTTCTCAAGCTCTTTGATACGCTTGCTGGCGACGGCGGGCGTCAGCCGTAAATCACGCCCACCCGATGTAATGCTGCCGAGTTCAAGGACACGGGTAAAAACGCGTAAGCTTTCAATGTAGGGCATGAGTTTTCTCCACGCGTGACGGCTTATGTTGGACGCATCAATTAGACAGCAATCACCTTCTATTTTCAACGTAGCGTATAAAGTATTTGCCGACTCCGACCGTATTCATTGATAGTAAATTGCGGTAGTCTTTAGAAGAAATTGCAAAAAACATCACGCAGGAGGAGGCCTGATGGAAACGCGCCACGAAATTCGATTCGTTCTGAATGACACAGAGAAGTCAGTGGCGAATGTCAGTGCCTCTCAGACATTGCTGGATTACCTGCGGCTGGATCAGCGCCTGACCGGTACCAAGGAGGGATGCGCCGAAGGCGATTGTGGTGCTTGCACGATCTTGGTGGGACGCTTGCATGACGGTGTTCTGAAATACGAGGCGGTCAACGCCTGTATCCGCTTTCTGGCGTCACTGGATGGATGCCATATCGTAACTGTCGAACATCTTGTCGGTCCGGAGGGGCGGCTGCATCCGGTTCAGCAGGCGATGGTCGAGCATCACGGTAGTCAATGTGGATTTTGTACGCCGGGTTTCGTGATGTCGCTCTATGCGCTGTGGATGGAAATATCTGACCCCAGTGAGAGAGAAATCGAAACCGCATTGCAAGGCAACCTGTGCCGGTGCACCGGATATGAGCCAATTATTCGCGCCGCTCAGGCTGTCAGCCAACATGGCACACCGGCCTCGGATCATCTGAACCGGGAGCGCAGCCATAACACTTCAATGCTTAAAGCACTTCGCGATGGCAGCCGTGTTGTGACTGGTCCGAAGGACAACCGGGCCATTCTTCCCGCGAATGCGGATGATTTCGCAGCGCTTCTTGTTGAGCATCCGGATGCCACGATCGTCGCAGGTGCCACGGATGTCGGATTGTGGGTCACCAAATTTCTGCGTCCGATAAGCCCCGCGATCTTCATTGGCCACCTGGATGATCTGAAAACCACAAAAATTGGCGAAACTCACATGATAATCGGTGCTGGTGTGACCTATTCCGAATTTGGGCCGTTGGTTGCAAAACACTTCCCCTTTCTGAGCGACTACTGGAACCGGATCGCCGGATGGCAGGTCCGCAACATGGGCACGATTGGCGGGAATATCGCCAACGGATCGCCCATTGGTGACACCCCACCGGTACTGATCGCTCTTGGTGCCGAGGTTACATTGCGCCGGGGCAGTGACCGACGCACCCTGCTGCTGGAAGATTTTTTCGTCGATTATGGCAAGCAGGATCGCGCCGCTGGCGAATTTGTCGAGAGCATCCGTATTCCGCTTCCTCATTCAGGTCAGCTTGATGCGGCCTATAAAATTTCCAAGCGCCGGGACGAGGATATCTCCTCGGTGGCTGTCGGTATCAGTGTGAAGGTTGAGGGCGACCGGATTTCTGAAGCACGCGTGGTATTTGGCGGAATGGCGGCCACGCCGAAACGCGCGGCAAGTGCGGAGGCTGCACTGGTTGGCCAACCCTGGAGCGAAGCAACGTTTGACACCGCAGCCGAAGCGCTGCCAAGGGATTTCGCCCCGCTGTCCGACTGGCGGGCGTCATCCAATTACCGTATGCGCGCGGCGCAAAACCTCTTGCGCCGCTTCTTTCTGGAACATGATGGTGCCGCTGATCTGTCTGTCCGGCTGAGCGCGTGAGGGAGGTCATGATGAAAGACGAAACCACAATCCACGGCGCGGTCCACACCGACCTGCAACATGACAGTGCAATCAAACATGTCACGGGCAGAGCCACTTACACCGACGACATCGGCGAACCTGTTGGCACGCTCCACGCCTATCTCGGTGTTTCAACCGAGACCCACGCCCGGATCCGCAATATGGACCTCTCCTCCGTCCTCGCGGTTCCGGGTGTTGTGGGTGTGCTGACCGCCGAAGACATCCCCGGCCATAACGATATCAGCCCGACCGGGCGTAATGACGAACCGGTTTTCCCGACCGACAAGGTGGAGTTCAACGGCCAACCCCTGTTTGCCGTAATCGCCGAGACCCGCGATATGGCGCGACGCGCAGCGGAATTGGCGAAGATTGATTATGAAACGCTGCCACACGCACTTGATGCCGTCGCTGCGCAGGAGGCCGGATACCCCCATATCACCGATCCGCTGACCCTGTCGCGTGGCGATGCCGGGCCGGCACTGGATGCGGCTGAACACCGGATTGCCGGGCGGTTGGTCGTGGGTGGTCAGGATCACATGTATCTTGAAGGCCATATCGCTTTTGCCATTCCCGGTGAAGATGATGACGTGATCGTTCATTGCTCGACCCAGCACCCCAGCGAGGCGCAACATATGGTGGCCCATGTTCTGGGTGTGCCGTCCAATGCGGTGACGGTTAATGTGCGGCGCATGGGCGGCGGGTTTGGCGGCAAGGAAAGCCAGATGAACCTCTTTTGCGCGGTTGCGGCGATTGCGGCCAAGAAATGGGGGCGTGCGGTCAAGATACGCCCTGACCGCGATCAGGACATGACCGCCACCGGTAAACGGCACGATTTCGTCATCGACTACGATATAGGCTTTGACGATGACGGTCGCATCCAGGCTGTCGATGGCAGCTTTGCCGCGCGCTGCGGTTTTTCATCTGACCTCTCCGGCCCGGTGACGGACCGCGCGTTGTTTCACGCGGATAACGCTTATTTCTATCCCCATGTGCGGCTGGAAAGCCACCCGATGAAGACGAACACGGTCTCCAATACTGCCTTTCGCGGGTTCGGCGGACCACAGGGGGTGATCGCGGCTGAACGGATCATCGAAGAGGTCGCCTATGCGCTTGGCAAGGACACGCTGGAGGTGCGCAAGGCCAATTTCTACAGCGGCGACGGCCGTAACCTGACGCCTTATCACCAGAAGGTCGAAGACAACATCATTGGTCGTGTCGTTGAGGAACTGGAAGCGAGCGCTGACTATCAGGCGCGTCGTGCGGCGGTTCTGGATCAGAATGCCAAGGGTGGCGTCATCCGTCGGGGCATCGCACTGACGCCTGTGAAATTCGGCATCTCTTTCACCGCCACCTGGTATAATCAGGCGGGCGCTTTGGTACATGTCTATAATGACGGTTCAATTCATCTAAACCACGGCGGCACCGAGATGGGGCAGGGCCTCAACACCAAGGTGGCGCAGGTGGTGGCGGACACATTCCAGGTGGATGTCGACCGGATCAAGATCACCGGCACCACGACCGAGAAAGTACCCAATACCTCGGCTACGGCGGCCTCAAGCGGGTCGGACCTGAACGGGATGGCCGCACTGGACGCGGCGGAACAGATCAAGGCGCGGCTGGTCGATTTCGCGATTGAACGCTGGCAGGCTGAACCATCAGAGGTGCGGTTCCTGCCCAATCGGGTGCAAATCCGCGACGAAGTGATCGCCTTCAACGACTTCATCAAGCAAGCCTATATGGCACGGGTGCATCTGTCGGCTGCGGGGTTCTACAAGACGCCCAAGATCCATTGGGATCGTGCCTCGGGCAAGGGGCGGCCGTTTTATTACTACGCCTATGGTGCCGCCTGTTCCGAGGTCGAGATTGACACGCTTACCGGTGAATACCGGGTGTTGCGCACAGATATCCTGCACGATGTGGGGCGTTCGCTTAACCCGGTTTTGGACAAGGGACAGGTTGAAGGCGCGTTCATTCAGGGCATGGGCTGGCTGACGACCGAAGAGCTTTGGTGGAATGATGCCGGGCGGCTCAGAACCCATGCACCCTCGACCTACAAGATCCCGCTGGCGTCCGACCGACCTCGGATTTTCAACGTCAAGCTGGCGGACTGGTCTGAAAACCGTGAGATGACGATCAAACGCTCTAAGGCCGTGGGGGAACCGCCCTTCATGCTGGGAATATCCGTCTTCGAATCACTGTCGATGGCCGTTGCCAGCGTGGCGGATTACCGCGAATGCCCGCGATTGGATGCACCCGCAACACCTGAATGTGTGTTGATGGCGGTTGAACGGTTGAAAGGGAGGGGGGCGTCATGAGTTCTGCCTTGCCATTGAAGGACTTTCTTGAGCGAAACACACAGGTAGCGTTGGTGCGTTTGGTACATGTGCGCGGGTCTGCGCCGCGCAACTCCGGAACTGAGATGTTTGTGGGCTTGAATGAGACGCTGGGCACGATTGGCGGTGGGCAGCTGGAATACATGATGATTGATGAGGCCCGCGCGTTACTGGCCAAGGGATATGAAAAGGCCACAAAAGATGTGCCGCTTGGGCCCGAAATCGGACAGTGCTGTGGGGGGCGGGTCGCGGTGGAAATAAGCCGTATGAGCCGAGCTGACCGGGACATGGCATTATCTGAGGCAGAATGCGCAGATAACGCCTTGCCGCATGTCTATATCATGGGGGCGGGTCATGTTGGTCGTGCCTTGGCGGGGTTATTTGCGCAATTACCGGTGCGTACGATCCTTTCGGACACGCGGGCAGAGGAGTTGGCGCTTTGTACCGCGGCGGTTGAGCGTCGCAATTCCGCGCTTCAGGAAGCAGAAATTGAAGCCGCGCCAAGCGGCAGTGCCTTCATCGTGTTGACCCATGATCATGCGCTGGATTTTCTGCTGACGGCGCAGGCGCTGTCGCGCGGTGATGCTGCTTATGTCGGGATGATCGGATCGGCCACCAAGCGGGTGAAATTCCGCAACTGGTGCCGTGATCATTGCGAAGGGCAAACCATCGACGGGTTAACCTGCCCAATTGGTGTGAATGGAAGCAGCGATAAACGCCCCGAAATCATCGCAGCCTTCGTCGTAGCCGAAGTGATGACAGCGCTGACATGCGACACAGAGAATTCCGCCCCTTTGGCGGCAAAAGCCTTGCACGACGCAAGGTAAGGACCTGGTCGGATCCGACCGGTGATGAGGGAGATCACCGATCCGGCCACCCAATCTAGAGGAGACCTGCTATGCAGGAAGGGAGCTATTCCTACAGACTATTTGCGCGCAATGACTTCAGCGCGTTCTGGGCACTTTTCACCGACAACCTGATCAACCTGATCGTGCTTTCGGGCATCTGCCAATTCGTTTTCCAGATGCCCGCCGAGATCGTTTTTGGCCGGATCGTGCCCGGTGCTGCGGTGGCCATTCTGGCGGGTGTCATCGTCTACACCTGGCTTGCCAAACGCGTGGCCGAGAAAGAGGGCAGGGATGTCACGGCCTTGCCCTATGGGATCTCGACACCGGTGATGTTCGTTTATCTTTTTGGTGTGATCGGGCCGATTTACTGGTCGACACAAGATGCGATGCTGGCGTGGCAAGTCGGCATCGGTGCGGGCTTCATGGGCGGTATCGTCGCGGGGCTTGGCGCTATCATCGGGCCATTCCTGAAAAGAGTCACACCACGGGCCGGCATGCTGGGCACGCTTTGCGGTATTGCGCTGGTATTCATCGGCACCGTGCCTCTGGCCACGATTTTCGAAGATCCGTTCGTCGGCTTCGCTTCGATGATCATCATCCTCTGGGGGCTCGTGGGCCGTTTCCGTTTGCCATACAACATTCCGGCTGGTTTGCTGGCCCTCGGGGTTGGCACATTGGTCGCGCTGGTAATCGGCAAAGCGTCCTTCAGTTTTGAAGGCGTCGGATTCTATCCGCCTCTGCCCTATTTCGGTGACCTTATTGCGGGTATCCAGCACCTTTTTGCGAACCCCGAGTTGTTCCTCGTGCTGGTGCCAGTGCAAATCTACAACTTCATCGAAACCATGAATAACGTCGAAAGTGCCGAGGCGGCAGGCGATCATTACCCCGTGGCACTGTGCCAGGTGACGGACGGTGCGGGCACCATGATCGGGGCGATCTTTGGGTCACCCTTTCCAACGACCGCCTATATCGGGCACCCGGCCTATAAGCGTATGGGGGCACATGCGGGTTATGTCATTGGTGTAGGCCTGGTCATCCCCATAGCCGCCTTTTTCGGCCTGCTTGCGTTCCTCAACAACCTGATCCCTGTGGCGGCTGCTGCACCGGTGCTGGTTTTCGTGGCGCTCAGCTTGATCACCAACACTGCGCATTCGGTCAAGACCGACCATATGGCGGCTGTTACGATTGCGATGATGCCGCATGTGTCGGCCTTTCTGGTGATCAAATGGGGATCATTGATGGGTGCGCTTGGGGCGTCGGGCATCGAAGGCATGCCCCAGCTTGGTGATCCGGCGCTGACTGCCGCATTGCTACAGCAAGGTGCACATTACAGCGGCCATCTGGCGCTGTCCCAAGGGGCGATCCTGACAGGGCTAATCTGGGGTGCGATTGTTGCCAGCATCATTGATGGTGATTTCCGCAATGCCGGTGGCTTTGCTCTTGCGGCGTCGGTCATGGCGATGTTCGGGATCATCCACGGTGCCAGCCTGCATTGGCCCGAACTCAGCGCCATCAGCATGGGGTATCTGATCGCGGCGGCGTTCCTGTTCATCTACCCGATCTTCCACAAGGAGGGCGAGTTGGAGAATACCAACCTACCGATGGAAGAACCCAGCCCGGTACGCGATGCCTGACACAAAAGAAGGGCGGCAAAACCGCCCTTCTTGCTTTTCTTTCCTGGTTCCCGCGTTTTTTTGTGATCAGTTATCGTCCTGCGGCAAAGATCCCTTGCCATGTCCGGCCATCCCGCCAGAGACTTCCTCGGTCGACTCACCCGCCAGTTCCTCGGGCAAGATAAGGTTTAGTGCGATGGCGACGAAAGCCGCTGGCAAAAGGCCTGATGTCATCAGGATACGCAAGGTGTCCGGCAGATATTGCACAGCATCAGGTTCCAGTTGCAGCCCCAACCCGATGCTGAGCGCGATGGCGAAGATCACCATGTTGCGACGGTTCCAATCCACGTCCGATAGCATCGAGATACCGGCGGCCACGACCATGCCGAACATCACGATAACCCCGCCGCCCAGCACTTCGATCGGCACGGTACGGATCACTCCACCGACTTTTGGGATCAGCCCGCAGATGATCAAAAAGATCGCTCCACAGGTAACGACGTGGCGGCTCATCACACCGGTCATGGCGATCAGGCCGACGTTCTGACTGAAAGACGTGTTCGGAAACGCGCCAAAGCATCCGGCCAGCGCTGACCCCAGTCCGTCGGCATAGGTCGCCCCCTCGATTTCCTTATCCGTGGCCTCGCGGCCCGCACCGCCCTTGGTGATGCCTGACACGTCGCCGACGGTTTCCACGGCCGAGACAAATGCCATCAGGCTGAACCCGATAAGAGCAGCGGCGGAGATTTCGAAGCCGTATTTGAACGGTGTGGGCAGGGCGAAAGCGGCGGCACCAGACCACGAACTGGCGATGGTATCAAAGCTTAGAATGCCAACAAGAAGCGCGTAGAAATAACCAGCAACCAAACCGATCAGAACGGCTGAGATCGACAGCATGCCACGGGCAAAAAACTTGAGGCCGAGGGTGATGAAAATCACTACGAGTGCCGCTGACCAGTTGAGCAACGATCCATATTCAGCCGCGCCTTGCAGTTTTGCCGGAACCCCGCCAGCGGCGTATTGGATTCCGACCTTGACCAACGCCAGGCCGATCATTGTAACAACCAGTCCCGTGACCAGCGGTGGAAGAGCAAAGCGGATCTTACCAATAAAGGCACCCAGCACCGCATGGAAAAGGCCGCCAAGGATGACGCCAGTGAAGAGTGCGGCCAGCCCGTCAACGCCCTTGCCCGCAACAAGCGGGATCATGATCGGCAAGAAGGCAAACGAGGTGCCCTGCACAATCGGTAAGGCCGCCCCAACAGGCCCCAGGGTGATTGTCTGCAACAGTGTCGCAATACCGGCAAACAGCATCGACATCTGGATCAGGTAAAGAAGCTCGGGGAAATCAGGCGAATTGGAACCAAAGCCAAACCCTGCCGCCCCGGCCACGATAATCGCCGGTGTCACGTTTGAGACGAACATCGCCAGAACGTGTTGGATGCCCAAAGGTATCGCGCGGCCAAGGCCAGGAAAATAATCCGGGTCGCGCAGCTGCGCCGGTGTTCCGATTGACGTGTCAGTCATAGGTGTCTCCTCCACTCCCTGCTGAAAAATCGGCGGTATGTGTAGGATGTGACCTACATCTATAGCGCCTCGACGATGTAAGGGTCATCAAACCAATGTTCTTCCAGGTTCGATCCGTCGCCGATCCGGTCCACCACGGCAAACTGTCCGGGTGCCTCGATCGGGGCCAGCACGCCATGCCATACGCCGCGATGCAGGTTGATACACTGCCCCGGTGCCGTCACGAAGGCCTTGAGATTGATGGGTTTTCCGGCGTCATCATCCGCGACAACCACCAGGAATTGCACCTGGGAGATTGGCATGAAGGCCTGACTTCCGTCCGGGTGACGCTCGACCATATCAACAAGGTGCGGCAAGTGGCGGGCCTTGGCATCGAAAAGGCTGATCCCGGCCCGGCCGTCAGAGAAATCCAGTTTCGCCAGATCATGATGCCGTCCGCACATGCCCTGGTTTATCAGTTTCGTTGGCTCGCCACGCGCTTCGATGACGTCTCCGTAGGGCGCAAAAGCGTCTGTCGTCAAAGGGCTGACCGTCAGGTTTTTCTTTGTCATGGCAACATGTCCTGAAGTCGAAGTTGCGCAATGCGTTCGACCTGTCGGCAGGCCTGAGCAAATTCGGTTTCGGAATCGTTGCTGATCCGCTGTTCGAACGCGGCTTTGATCGACGCCTTGTCGTTATCGCGTACAGCGATGATGAAGGGGAAACCATGTTTCTCGACATATTGCGCGTTGAGGCCTTGGAAGGTTTCACGTTCCGCGTCGATCAGCAGGTCAAGGCCTGCGCCAGCTTGTTCCGAGGTGCTTTCAGCAGTGAGCTTGCCCGCCGCAGCCAGCTTGCCCGCAAGGTCGGGGTGGGCAATCAAGACGCTAAGGCGTTCGTCGTTGGTTGCGGTACGGAAGATGCGGCAGAGCGCGTTGTGAACACCGGCGGCGCAGTCATGTGCGGCGCCAAGCTCCAGATCAAAGGCGCGTTCGGCGATCCAGGGAGAATGTTCGAAAATGCCGCCGAACTGGTCGACAAATGCCGATCTTTCCATCTGGCTTGGACGGTCGAAACGCGCCGGGGTGTGATATGTGGCCCAGTGTTCGGCAATGTCGATCCTGCGGGGGCACCAGACGCCGTCAAACCCTTGGATGTATTCAATGAATCGTTTGAGGCTTGCAATCTTTCCAGGCCGTCCGATCAGGCGGCAATGCAGCCCGATGGACATCATTTTGGCCTGTCCATCCATCCCTTCGGCGTAGAGCGTATCGAAGGCGTCTTTGAGATAAAGAAAGAACTGTTCGCCGGTGATCCAGCCTGGGCTTGTTGCAAAGCGCATGTCGTTGGCTTCGAGTGTATAGGGGATGATCAGCTGGTTGCGTTCACCGACCTCGATCCAGTGGGGCAGGTCGTCATCATAGGTGTCCGAGATATAGTCGAACCCGCCCTGTTCGGCGACCAGACGTACCGTATTGGCGCTGCACCGGCCGGTGTACCATCCGCGCGGCGGCATTCCCACAACCTCAGTATGAAGGCGCACGGCCTCGGCGATGGCGGCGCGCTCGTCGGCTTCGGGCATGTCTTTGTGTTCAACCCATTTCAGCCCGTGGCTGGCGACCTCCCAACCGGCGTCTTTCATCGCCTGAACCTGTTCGGGATTGCGTGCCAAGGCGCTGGCGACGCCATAGATTGTCACCGGAATATCGGCGCCGGTGAATAGGCGATGCAGGCGCCAGAACCCTGCGCGGGCCCCGTATTCATAGATGGATTCCATGTTCCAGTGGCGTTGACCTGGCCACGGGGCCGTGCCGGGAATGTCTGACAAAAACGCCTCGGACGCCGCATCTCCATGCAGTATGTTATTCTCGCCGCCTTCCTCGTAATTCAGTACAAATTGCACAGCGATCTTTGCCTGATCCGGCCATTTGGGATCGGGGGCGTTTTGCCCATATCCGCGCAGGTTGCGGGGATAGCGTTTCATTTGCATGCCTCCGGTTTTCTGGTCGAAAGGCAGGGATTTGCCCGAAAAACGGCTCCCATCCGACCGGTTGTCCTTTGATTTCTTTCTAGAACAAAACAATGCGAATAGCTTTCTAAAATTACTTGAAAGAGTTATTTGAAAGAAACCCATGTTCCCGCATGTTCAAACGCGGCAATAAGGGCGGAACGCTTGAATGACGACACATATGTGCAGGGGGCAGACCATGGCCGGATATCTGACAACACACGTTCTGGACACCGCCCGGGGGTGCCCGGCGGAGGGTTTGAAGATCGAGCTTTTCCGGATCGACGGCGAGGCCCGTGAACATCTGCGTACGCTGACCACCAATGATGACGGTCGCACCGATGAGCAGATTCTGCCCGAAGCCGAATTCCAGACCGGGACCTACGAGTTGGTGTTCCACGCCGGGGCGTATCTGGACGCGGTGGGTGTGCCGCCCGAGGAGCCCAAGTTTCTGGATATCGTGCCGTTGCGCTTTGGGATGTCGGAGGCCGCGCATTACCACGTGCCACTGCTTCTATCGCCCTTCGGATATGCCACCTATCGTGGCAGTTGAGCGGCGTTGATTGCCTGTCGAAAGTCCCGGCATTCAGCTGATCCGGGAGAATCGGGGTTAACGCGCTGAAAACGCTTAAAAATCAAAATCGGTATAACGTCGGTATTTTGTCGGTATTACGTCGGTGTCGAAAGCGGTGTTTCGTGCGGTTAACAGAGCGGACGCAATAAACCGGGGCGATTTTGACGAAATGCTCGGGTGTCAGCAGGCACCGGGGCAGGTGGCGTCCGGGGTGAAGCCTCATCCGGTCTTAGAAAAATCTTTGACCTGTGCGCGGCCTTTGAAAGAGAGGCGGGTGCATCGGAGATCAATGCGAAGCCGGCAAAGCGGCGGTTGCCACCTGTGCAGTCCGGCCTGATGGATAACCGAGAGTTGTTGGGCCGCCGCCAAGAGCCTATACCGTCCGATGGACCGGTTTTCGGGATTTGGTGAACGCATTTGCAAGGATAGTCATTATGGACAGAAACGAGTTGCCCGACACCAAATCTGCGCGGGTGGATTGGGTCATTCGCGCAGAGACCAATCAGGAAATGCGCCGCCGCTATGATCTTTGGGCACAGGATTACGACGGCGACGTTGGTTCTTACGAGGATTATCTTGTCCCATATGAGGCGACCAAAGTCGCAACACGGATTCTGGAAAAGGACGCGCTTATTCTGGATGCCGGGGCCGGCACTGGTCTGGTCGGGCAGGCACTTAAGGAAGCGGGTTTTCATCGACTTATTGCAGTTGATTATTCCGAGGGGATGCTGGACGTGGCCCGCAAGAAGCAGGTCTACGAGACCGTTCGCCAATGCGATCTTAGCCGTCCGACCAGTTTTGAAAACGGGTCGATAGATTGCGTCATAACCTGCGGAACAACCTCTCAGATGCCCTGCGCCAGTCTGCGGGAATTTGCCCGAATTGTTCGCCCGGGCGGTCATGTCATCTTTGCCGTCGTCCCTGATCCGTGGGTGGAATGTGGCTATGCGGAGGTTCTTTCGGAGCTTGAAGCAGCGGGAAAGATTTCAGTCAAATGCCGTGGTGACTCCTTTCAAATGTTGCCAACAACCGAGCCTGAGTTCTTTTGTGAAATCTGGGTGATGGACGTTCATTAAGCGCCCGGGGCGGTCATCGATGAATGAAGGTAAGTGGACAAAGGTTGAATTCGCTGTGCTTGCGCAAATGGCTGCTTTCTGAAGCATTGCGAAAGTTTGACTGCAATTCAAAATCAAGAAATACGTATTTGGCAATTCACTCGATCATCCAAGAACTGAAGGATCGACCTCGTAGTCCCAGGCATCACCGCCAATAAGTTTTGATATACCTGAATAATCCGTTTCTGCGTGTCCGCTATCGCAAAAGTGCGAAAAAATCGCCAGAGCATGTGCCGCCAGCGGCGTGGTGGCATTTACCGACAATGCAGCATCCTGCGACAAGCGCAGGTCTTTGCGCATCATCGCGCCCGAAAAGCCCGGTATATATCCGTTGGTAGAGGGAACTCCGTCCAACAGCCCCGGTAGTGGGCAGTAGTTGCTAAGCGCCCAATTCTGCCCGGATGCGTTGGTGACAATTTCATATGTCCGTTTCAGGTCCAGCCCCAACCGCTTGGCCAGCATCAGCGTTTCTGCTGCCGCAATCATCGAGATGCCCAGCGACATGTTGTTGCAGATCTTGACGCCAATGCCGCTGCCTTGTTCTCCGGCATAAAGCAGGTTGCCGCCCATGATCTCCAAATAAGGAGCCGCGCGGGCAAAAGAGGCTTCGGTGCCGCCCACAATGAAATTCAACTTGCCAATGCGCGCCGCCATCACACCACCGGTGACCGGAGCGTCGATCATCTCAAGACCTCTGGCAACGGAGGCCGCGCCGACCTCACGCGAAGTATCGACGTCGATGGTCGAGCTGTCGATCAGCAACGTTCCGGGCGCTGCCGTTTCCACCAGACCGCCCTCATCCAAGTAAACGCTACGTACATGCTGCCCTGCGGGGAGCATGGTTATTACCATATCGGCCCCGTCCGCCGCCTCCGCGATGCTGCCCACGACCGTGGCACCCAATTCCCCCGCTTTTTCCTGTAACGCTTTGGACAGATCCAGCGCCTGAACGGTGTGTCCCGCCCTGATCAGTTGTTCGGCCATGGGCATGCCCATGTTTCCAAGCCCGATAAAACCTACAGTCGTGCTCATGACATTCTCCGATTTTTGCGTTGTGTCAGACACCGAGGGCCGATGTGCCACGGTTGATCAACACGGTTTTTGAACTCGTAAAGTGGTGCAACATGCTGTCGAGCGCATATTCTTTGCCAAGGCCGCTCATCTTGATGCCGCCATAGGACACATTGGACCGCGGTGCCGCGCATTGATTGACCTGCACGAAACCGGCCTCAATACGTTCAACATATTCCAGTGCCCTGCTCAAATCGCGGGTCCATAGATTTGCCGACAGACCAAACGGGGTATCATTGGCCTGCTCAATCATCTGGTGAAAAGATGTGAAGGGTAGAACCGTTGCAACCGGGCCGAAAATTTCATCCTGGCAGACTTGATTGTCCAGACTCAGCCCATCAAGAAGCGTTGGTGGAAAGAAATACCCTCCCCGAAGATAAGGGTCTGTTGGCAGTTCACCCCCGAACAGAACCCTCATCCCGGGAGAAACCCGTGCAATATCCATGTATTTCTTGGTGCGATCAAACTGCTCTGCAGAAATGATCGACCCCATATCGGTTGTTTCATCTAGCGGATTACCCAGTTTGATATCGCCAAGCCTGGCAACCACACCTTCGATCACCTGGTCATAGATGTCTTGATGCACAAAGACACGTGACCCCGCCGTGCAGGCCTGCCCCTGTCGCGTATAGCGCATGCCGTCGATAATACCGGGAATGGCCAGGTCCAGATCGGCGTCTGGCAAGACGATGCTTGGGTTCTTACCACCAAGCTCCAGCGTTACCGTGGCCAGCTTGGGCGCGGCATAGCTGGCAATGGCCTGTCCCACAGGCAGTGAGCCCGTAAACGTAACTTTGCGGACGGTTGGGTGTTCGCACAGCGGTTTGCCACATTCTTCGCCGTACCCTGAAATGACGTTCAGCACGCCAGCAGGCAGAAACCTGTTGATGATCTCAGCAAGAAACAGCACGCAGATCGGGGCCTGCTCGGCAGATTTGATGACGATGGTATTGCCCGCAGTCAGTGCTGGAGCGATTTTTGCCATGAACAGAAACAATGGTGCATTCCACGGAATAATTCCGGCGATGACGCCAATCGGATCTCGGGTGGAGTAGTGCAGCACATCGGGCGACGCGTTGGGTACGGTTTCGCCTTTTAGTTCCCCCGCCAGCCCGCCAAACATGCGTAACAAATCATAGCTGGACGCGGTTTCGGGGCGCGCCTGGGTGCGCAGCGCATTGCCGGTATCGAGTGCCAGAACCTGAGCGACCAATTCTGCCTCTGCTTCGATGGCATCGGCTGCTTTTTGCAACATCCGTCCCCGGTCGCGGGCTGGAACGCGGCGCCAGGATGTCAGCGCTGTGGCTGCTGCCCGGACCGCCGCATCAACATCCGCCGCACCACATTGCGGCACCTGACCGATCACCTGCAGATTACCGGGGTGAATCACCTCGATCATCTGATCGGTGGCGGCACCGGTTAGCTTTCCGTCCAGCAGGATCGTGCCAGATAACCGCCGCGCCGTTTTCAGCGCCTCCGGGGCTAGCGTTTCAAGCGGTTTTCCGGCCTCTATCTTCGTCGCGGTGCTCATAGGCGGGTCGTCCTTTTCAGATAGGTCTTCAGTGGTAAACACCGGTAGTTCGATTGGTTAAAAGGTCTCTGGCGCCAGTCCGATGATGAGTGAAGCTATCACAAGATCCTTCGCGAACATGATTTCTGTTCGGGGTTGGCGGACATCCAGTGCGATACGAAAACCGAATTTCCTGCCACTCCAAAGGTCGATAGCGCGGCCATTGGAGGAAGAGATGTTCTGAGAACATCCCTCCCCGATCTGTAGCGGTACCTCAAATCAAGGACCCCGCGCCCGTCAGCCACGCCACCAGCGGCGGGGCTCAACATTTTCGACCAGTATATCGCTTGGGATTTCCCGCGCGATCCGGTGAACCTCTGTGTAGGTGTCAATACCTCCGGCCCAACCGTTGATGCGCTCGCGCCACGCCTCCCACGGTTCCGGAACGTGCTCTGGCGCACACATCCGGGCGGCCTTTTCGCGCTCTGCATCGGAGAGAGGTACAAACCGTGTGCCGTTCTTCACAAAGATCGTTCCGGGAAGCTGCGGCACCGAATGGCCAACCGTGTTGACCAAAGCCGCCTCATGCGCACCCTGGATCAGGGCCTGCGTGAAATAGGCAGACTCCATCACCGCATCTTGCAGATGCGGTTCAAGTCCCTCGAACACTTCGAAATTCATCGCTGTGTGCTCGAAGCCAGAGAAGAAACGCAGATCTATGACCTGACTGACCACAGGAGACATGTTGGCGTAGGCAACCGCCGAAGACCAGGTCTCAGCACCGTCGATAAGCCCCTGTTTCAGGCCGTCGAGGGTCTCCTCCCACGCGATCGGCGTCGGATTGAGATTGAGAAGCTCCATCGCGATCCGTCCAAGTTGCGTGCCTGTCACGCGGTTCTTGGTGCCGAACAACTCTTCGATCTTGGTCACATCCGGGCGATCCGCCCAACTCAGGCCCATTTGCAGCCCACGGAGCTGACACACCGAGAACAGGAAATGCAAATTGTGCTTCTTGCGCAGCGGTGCGCGCAGGATCTGTTCACTCGCTGGATGATAAAGGAAGTGGTACAGCGACGCTCGCGTTGGGAACTGATAAGCATAGTCGAGCACGTTGTAATAGGGTGCACCTCCGGCGGAATTTTGGGTGGACGCCGCATAGATGTCGACGATGCCCTGCTGCGTTTTCTCGACACATGAGAGCTGACCGCAAATCTGGTTATCGCCAATAAATTCAACGCGAATTTCGCCGTCTGTCCGCTCTTCCAGATCACGGGCAAATTCGAGACAACCGGCCCGCTCGATCAGCAGGTTGCGTTCGTTGAACCCAGAGGCCCCAAATTTCAACGTATGTTTGGCAGGCTTCGAGAACCGCTTGTCGTAGGTAGAGCTTGCGGCCTCCGCAAGTTCTGGCAAGGTCAACGCGCCGGTTAAAGCTGCGCCCCCCAAGAGAGTTGACGATAACCCGTATGTGCCAGCCACGCGCAGCAGGTTTCGTCTGGATATCCGTTCGCTTACAAATTTCGATGACATAGTTTTCCTCCCTAGTCATGACTTTGGATTTTGCCGCTGAGGCGGTCTTGCATTTGGGGTTGGTTTAACCCGGTTATTCATCCCAGATCGGCACTTCGCCCGATCGTGATCGCGCGGCCAGCCAACCGCCCTCCACCTTGATTTCGGATCCGTTGATGAAACTGGAATCGTCACTTGCTAGAAATATAGCGGCACCTGCTATATCCTCTGGCTGCCCCCAGCGGCCGATCAGATTTTCGGATGCCCAGGCAGGGCCGGTATCGTCAGCTTCAGCAAAACTCTGGTTGAAAGGGGATGCAACCATGCCTGGCGCAATCGCATTCACGCGAATGTTCTTGCCCGCCAGATCAGCCGCCATCGCGCGCGTCAGCCCAAGAACGCCGGATTTCGCGGCAACATAAGCAACCCGGTTTGGACGCCCCATAAAGCTTGCGATTGAGGCAACATTGATGATGTTTCCGGATTCCTGTTTCAGCATCTGAGGCAGAACCGCCTGAGAGCAAATGAACGGTCCACCCAGGTTGATATCGAGCATCTGATGCCAATCGTCCTGGGTGTGCTGCATCAGGCCCTTGATTACGCGGGCGCCTGCGTTGTTCATCAATACATCGACGCGACCAAATTTTTCGACCACGCGTTCTGCCATGGTTCGGGCGTTTTGCTGACTGCGCACGTCCAGTGCTACGGCCATGGCCTCATTGCCAACTTCGCTGGCCACTTCCTTTGCGTTGCCTTCGTTGATATCCGCAACAACTACATGCGCACCTTCAGCCGCAAACGCCTTGCAGATCGCTGCACCAATACCACGCCCACCGCCGGTCACGATCACTACTTTACCGTCAAGCTTCATCAGCAGGTGAACCCCTTCGTTATCGCTCCCGGCCAGGAGCGGATTGTTTGAATACAGATTGCAAGACATGTTCCGCTGGGTCATCCCGTGACAGAAGCTGGCGTACGCTTTGCCTCGCTAGATTCAAGATTAGCCACAAGCACCCAGCGCGTATGTCAGATTTTTGACATTCATTTCAATTTAATGTCAGCCAAAAATATTGATGCTTCTCAGCGCGAGATGACTTCAGCGAGACGTTCAACATCGAGGATGGAAATCTGCTGACGTTTGTTCTCGATAAGGCCCCCAGCCGAGAACCTCCGCAAAATTGCGGTGACGTATTGGCGTCTTGAAAAAACCAGCGCCGCCAGTTCTTCGTGAGAAATTCTAAGAAACAACTGGCCAGAGACATCTCGGCTTGCGTCAAGTTCCAAGTGCATCTGAACAAGAACGCGTGCAAGACGCTGCTCAACGCTCAGTCCCGTCGCATCGCTCACTCGTGAATGGAGTAATTGCTGCCGTTTAAGAAGAAGCTGAACCAGCAAAATACCGAGTTCCCCATCCATTCGCATAAGTTTGAGAAACTCAGCCCGCCCAAATCGACGGGCAATGGAGCTTTGAACAGCGATACAATTGGCGTCCCGTGTTGCTTTGGGCCGAAGTGTCGACAATCCGACCAAGCTACCGATCTGATGGATTTTCAACAGCGTATCATGACCCTTCTCATCAGAACGGGTCGTTTTTAGAGACCCATCTGTAAGAACAAAAACAGATCTAGCGGTTTCTCCTTGATGAAAAACATATTGACCGGCCTCAAAAGTCGCCTGCCGCCCAAGCTTCGAAAGTCTATCAAAATACTCGGTGTTGAGGTCGCTCTCTAGCTCAATACCTTCTGTCAGTTCGAAGTTTTTCATAAGGTTCCAGGACTGTTAATTCCGAATGCCCGCAAGAACATCGCCAAGCTACAAAGAACCCGTTCGAAATGTCTGTGCGCTTCAAAGAACTACCAGTTTAATGACGTGAGTGCATTTCTAACGCGATTTTTCTGATGACAGTACAAATGCGCATTTTTGCTTTAGCAGTTTCAAGTTTGGCTTCGCAATTGATGTTTCCAGATATAGTCAAACGGCGATGTCCCACTTACCATTTGCCCACACAACCAAGAAAGGGGCTCCTCCGAGCGTGGCGATGTCGGCTTTGCATGCTTTCGCCCCTGTTTGGGCAACCTGCAGCATCCGTAGCAATGGGCTCAAACCGGCCTTTGGTCATTTTCCGACTTGGTAACCGCTCATTCCAGCCACCCCGCCCGGAATCAAGCCGCGGGCGCCGGGCGAGCGCCGGACCGTCCCGACGGGCTGGCGCTTTGGTGAGGGCGCGCGTTCCGGTGAAGATGGAGATATTTGGCGGGCATGAAGTGCCAGACTGAAGCGTTTCAACGCCATCCCACGATCCGGCGCTCGCCCTCGGCATCATGTCCGCTCTGGGCTCAACGTTGTTGTCGAAGCAGCAGTCTTAACTTTGCTCAAGTTCGAGAATGTTTCCTTCTGGGTCGCGCATGTAAACGATCAACAGGGGAGCCTCAGCAGACCCAAAATCCGTGATTTCTCCAAGAGCAGTGCCGCCGGTACGGATAACGAGTGCATAGGTCTTCCGGATATCGTCAACTTCAAAAGCAAGATGCGAGAAGCCGGGTTCGTTGACCCGAGGTGCAGATTTTTCGCAGGTTGTTTTGTGCTGATGAATTTCGAGGAACGGTTCCTTGCGGTCGGCAAGCGTCAACCAGATTGAATATATTCTGGAATTCGGTAACCCATTGCCCCGAGATACTTTTCCCCCGGACAAAACTATGGGTTCACGCAAAAGGCGGCATTCGAACACCTTTTTGTAAAACGCCGCGAGCTTGTCAGCATCTCGTGCAACGATGCAGATATGGGCAAGTTTCATCGCATCAATATCCTACCGGGTGAGTTGAGCTTAATGCGAACAGAAAGGCAATAAAACTTGTCCGCTTCGGGCCTGAACTTATCGTATCCGGGGCAGCGCGGGTAATGGGGCCGGGCGGAACCAAAGAACAGCCATCGCGGTAGATTTTCCCCGGAGCGCGGACCCTAGCCCCGTGTCGGCAGCGACGCTTTGATGTGGTCGGTCATGAATTCGATCAGCAGCCGCGTTTTGGGGTCCTGTCTGCGCCGATGCGCGTATAGGCAGGCCATCTGGATGGGCACGGGCGGTTCGTTTTCCAGCACGGGCACCAGTGCCCCGGTTTTCAGGTGATCGGCCACCTCGAAGAGCGGTTTGAGGATGATGCCGTGCCCGTCCAGCGCCCATTGGGTCAGCACATCACCGTGGTCCGATTCAAACGGGCCGGATACGGCGACGCGCTTTATCCCCTCGGGCGTTTGCAGCGGCCATTGGAATTCGGGCGCGCCGGCGTAGCGCAGGTTCAGGCAATCATGCGCCTCGCTTTTCAACTCGCCGCTGGAGCCGGGCATGCCCTTGCGCGCAATATAGTCCGGCGCGGCGCATAAGACCCGCTCGCAATCGGCGATCTTGCGAATGCGCAGCGAGGAATCCTCGGGCACGCCCAGGAAAAATGCTGCATCCAGCCCTTCGCCCGCCAGATCAAGCTTGCGGTCCGACAAGCGCAGGCGAATTCGGATCAGCGGGTAGAGTGCATTGAATTCCGGGACCGCGGGGGCGATCAGGCGTTGCCCCATCCCCAGCGGCGCCGCGATGTGGAGTGAACCGCGCGGGGTCTGGGTGACGGAGTTGATCTCGGCCTCGGCCTCGTCCACGGCTTCGAGGATCTTGCAGGCCCCGGCATAGAACATCACGCCCTGTTCGGTCGGGTTCAGCATCCGGGTGGTGCGTTGAAAAAGGCGCACGTTCAGGTGTTCTTCGAGCGCGGCAATTCTGGCCGAGGCAACCGCCGCCGAGATCCTCTGGTCGCGCGCTGCTGCGGACATATTGCCCAATTCGTACACCCGTACGAAGGTCTTTACATTGTCCAGGTAGGCCATGATCTATTATTATTAGGTTCGACTTGAAACAGCTAGGCTTTTTTCCCGAATTCAGAATAATCGGCAAAGATGCGATACCGCATGGGGACGCTTTGAACGGAGACCGAAAATGCACGATTTTGCGATCATGTGGGACTGGATTGGTTTCGCGGTGCGGTGGCTGCATGTCATCACGGCGATTGCCTGGATCGGGTCGTCCTTCTATTTTGTGGCGCTGGATCTGGGGCTGCGCAAGGTGCCACATCTGCCCGCCGGGGCCTTTGGCGAGGAATGGCAGGTGCATGGCGGGGGGTTCTATCACATCCAGAAATACCTGGTGGCGCCCGAGAACATGCCCGACCACCTGATCTGGTTCAAATGGGAAAGCTATGCCACCTGGCTGAGCGGTGCTGCGCTCTTGATGATTGTCTACTGGGTCGGTGGCGAGCTCTATCTGATTGATGCCAGCAAGGCCGATCTGGCGCTGTGGCAGGGCATTCTGATTTCCGCCGCGTCCCTGTCGGTGGGCTGGCTGGTATACGACCGGTTGTGCAAATCGGGGTTGGGTGAAAAGCCGACGCTGTTGATGGTGCTGCTGTTTGCGCTGCTGGTGGCGATGGGGTGGGGCTACAACCAGATTTTCACCGGGCGCGCCACGCTGCTGCATCTGGGCGCGTTCACGGCCACGATCATGACGGCGAATGTGTTTTTCATCATCATGCCCAATCAGCGGATCGTGGTGAAGGATTTGCAGGAAGGCCGCACGCCTGATCCGAAATACGGACGGATCGCCAAGCTGCGATCGACCCATAACAACTACCTGACGCTGCCGGTGGTGTTCCTGATGCTCTCCAATCACTACCCGCTGGCCTTTGCGACCGAATATAACTGGATCATCGCGGCACTGGTTTTCCTGATGGGGGTCACGATCCGACATTTCTTCAACACCATGCACGCGGGGGGCGGCAAGATGTGGTGGACCTGGCTGGTGACGGTGCTTTTGTTCATCGCGATCATGTGGCTGAGCACAGCGCCCCTGATGCACGACAGCTATGAGGCGTCCGAGGCGCGGCCCCTGACGGCGACCGAGGAGAAGTTTGCCAGCGCCGAGGGGTTCGAGGATGTGGCGGGCATCATCCCCGGACGCTGTGCCATGTGCCATGCGCGCGAGCCGTTCTATGACGGCATTCAACGCGCGCCAAAAAACGTGTTGCTGGAAACCGAGGCGGATATCGCCCGCGCCGCCGATCTGATCTACCTTCATTCCGGCGTGAGCGACGCTATGCCCCCGGCCAACGTATCTTTCATGGAAGAAGACGAGCGGCGTGCGGTGATCCGTTGGTACCTCGCCGCCAAGCGCGGCTGAGGTCAGATCCGAAAGAGCGGCTGTAGCAGGCGGGGCATCCATGAATTGAACCGCAATGCGGCATCGGTCGCCGCAAGGCAGATGCAGGGCAGGCCCTCTTCGGCGGTGGGGGTATGCTCCAAGTCTGTGTCCGCGACCTCGACATCGCCGGGGCCAAAGCGACCGGTCTCATCGCTGAAGGCGCCCTGCAGCACCAAAGTCAGCTCCAGCCCGTTATGGCTGTGATCGGGCACGGCCTGCCCGGGCGGGATATAGAGCAGTCGAACGCTGCCTTCGCGGCTTTCTTCCAGGATGGATTGCCGTGCGCCCATCCCCAGCGATTTCCATTTTGGCGGCTGGCCGCCCAGCAATTGCATGACCGGGCCGGGGTAGATATCGGAGCGTTCATAAATCGGCTCGGCCTCAACGGCGTCATCAAGCTGTGCCAGAAGCCGATCCTTCGACGCGCCGGACACTTCGATAGGATCAGTGTGTTCCAGAACGGCGCCACCGGCGCTTTGGTGGGCGCCCAGGCGCGCGCGACATTCGTCACACATCGACACATGGGTGGCCACGACCAGCGCGAAAGGTTGGGCCAGTGCGCCCGAGGCATAGCTGAGCAGCAGGGTGTCGGGGATATGATGGTTGATGTCCGTCATCATTGCCGTGTGCCTTTTAATTCGTGACGCAGCCGTTCCAGACCCAGCCGGATGCGAGATTTGATGGTGCCAAGGGGCAGCCCCGTGTCAGCTTGGATTTCGCTGTGGCTAAGCTCGCCCAGGTATGCTTTTTCAACCATGACGCGTTGATCATCGCTGAGCGTTTCGAGGGCCGCGCGCAATTGGGCGGCTTCCTGCTCCAGCGCGATGATCTGCACGGAATCCACTTCGGTGGTGCCTTCTTCCTTTAATTCTTCGGGGACCGGTCGGCGAGTCTTGCGCAGGATATCGACCTGCCGGTTGCGGGCGATCTGGTAGACCCAGCTTGAGACCTGCGCACGGTGCGGATCAAACGACGCCGCCTTGTGCCAAACCGACAGCATCACGTCTTGCACGATGTCTTCGGCCTCGGCAGGTGTCACGCCCGAACGCATGATGAACCCTTTCAGACGCGGCGCAAAGAAATCGAAGAGTTGCCCGAAAGCATGCTTGTCGCGATTGTCGCGCACAGCCAGCATCCACACGGTCTGATCCGAAAATGTCTGAGTTGGTTTGTCGTTCAAATTACGCCTGTCCACATCGCCACCAGATGCCGCAATGGCACAGTAGCCAGCGGGCGGGGGCATTTCCACGGAAATATGCTGTGACACGTTCATCATATGCCCAATACGGCGTGTAGGCGCCGGTGGATTACTTTTTTATGCCGATTCCGACATTGCCGATAAAGGACGCGGTGCATGGGTGTGGCAGGGCATTCCCGTGTGGCGGTGCAATGGGTTAACCGCACCGGTCCTTAGCGTTAGAGCGCCATTAACAGTTTCAAGTTTGACTGGTCGTTGCAAAATGAAATCGAAGGCGGTGCCTGGCCTGGTATGCCGACAAAAGCATTCGCTGAGACCGCAGATGCATTTCAAAAGTGAAGAACCTTGTTAAGCCGTGAGAAGACACCGATGCATATCCTGATTGTCGATGACTTCCCGGAAGATCAGCAAGCATTGATCGCCATGATCGAAGAGGATAACAGCGATTTCACATTCGACACAGCGCAGACCGGAGACGAGGCCGTTGCCGCGTTCGGGCAACACCGGCATGATTGTGTCATTGTTGATTATCGTCTCAACCATGAAAATGGTCTGGATATTCTGGCACGTCTAAAGACGATCGACCCGTTTTGCGCGGCCATTGTCATGTCGGGGCAGGGGTCGGAAAAAATCGCTGCCGATGCGATGAAATCGGGTGCGTTCGACTATCTGGTGAAGGGCAATACAAGCGGGTTTGCAATCCGGACGATTATCCACCGGACCGTGGAGCGGTGCGAGGTCGATCGCAAAGCGAGTGTCCGGCAGCAGGAGCAAAATCAGTTCCTGACCACGCTTGTGCACGATATCCGCGCGCCTTTCAGGAATATCAGCAACTCGACCGCGATGCTGATCGAAGACATCGAAAACGGGTCATTTGCCGATATCGACAGTCTGGTTCGGGCCCAGTCTGAGGCGCTGAAACACGCGGATGCGTTGATCAAGACCCTGCAAACCTACGCGCTTCTGGATGATGAGGTGGATTTCGAACGCGTCAGTCTGAACTACATTTTCGAGCTTCTAACAAAGATGTTTCGCACCGATGCGAACGTGTCCAATGCGGAGTTCGAGATCGAGGTGCTGCCTGATATTGACGGGCATGCGCCGCAAATAGGTCAGTTGTTTCAAAACCTTATCGCGAATGCTTTGAAGTATAACGTTTCTGATGTGCAGAAGGTCAATGTGCGCCTGATCGCGGCCAACAAGGATGCTGTCACGATTTGTGTGGAAGACAACGGGCTGGGCATGGAGGCGGCAAGTATCGAAGATATTTTCAAGCCCCTGACAAGGCTTTGGAGCAAGGACGAGTATGAAGGAACCGGTCTGGGCCTGTCGATCTGCAAAAAGATCGTGGAGCGGCATCAGGGGCGGATCTGGTGCGAATCCCAACAGGGCGAAGGCAGCAGGTTCTTTGTTCAACTGCCCCCCGCCGCCTGAATTGCGCTGTTAACCGAAAGCCCGGAAGGCGCCATGCTAGAGAGTGGTTAATTTTGCGTTTACGCCCCGTGGCGCACCCTAAGATTTGCTTAGTGCTCGGCTAATAGCAAATCCATGCAGGATTTTTTGACGGGGTACGAAAATTGACACAGAAAAAGAAAACCCAGCCCGAAACCGCCGCCGAATTCGAACTTCGGGAAATTTTGACAATGCTGAATGCGTTGAAGCGGGGTGAGTTTTCGACCCGCGTCCCCGAAGGGCTGACCGGCCTGAAAGGTAAAGTCGCGGATGCCCTGAACGATCTTGCCGAGATGAACGACGTTTTCGCCAATGAGATCACCCTGACAGCCGAAGCCATTCGCCGCGGGCGGTTTCGCGAACGGATCGCGCGGTCGCGTCGTCGTGGCGGTTGGGCTGCCGGCGTCAACGGTGTCAATGAAATCGCGGATGAACTGGCCGGCCACGCGAACCGGATGGTCGCGGTTGTGGGGTCCGTTGCCAAGGGCGATCTGCGTCAGAAGATCGAGCTGGAGGATGGCGACGAATCCCTGAAAGGTGATTTCCTGCGGCATGCCAAGGTCGTCAACTCGATGGTGGAAAAGCTGGACGAGTTCGGCTCCGAGGTGACGCGGGTTGCCCGCGAGGTGGGCGTGGACGGCAAACTGGGCGCGCAGGCGCGCGTCAAAGGCGTTTCGGGCACCTGGAAAGACCTGACAGACAACGTGAACCTGATGGCGAACAACCTGACCAACCAGGTGCGCGACATCGCACAGGTGACCACGGCGGTGGCGCAGGGCGATCTGACCAAGAAAATCACCGTTGAGGTGCGTGGCGAAATTCTGGAGCTGAAGAATACGATCAACACCATGGTCGACCAGCTTGGGTCTTTCGCGGACGAGGTGACGCGGGTTGCCCGCGAGGTGGGCACACAGGGCGTGTTGGGTGGTGTCGCCGAAGTGCGCGGCGTTGCCGGTACATGGCGCGATCTGACCAACAGCGTGAACCTGATGGCCGATAACCTGACCAACCAGGTGCGCAGTATTGCCGAGGTGACGAATGCGGTTGCGCAGGGCGACCTGACCAAGAAGATCACGGTGGATGCGCGCGGCGAAATCAATGATCTGAAAAGCACGATCAACACGATGGTCGACCAGCTGCGATCCTTCGCCGACGAGGTGACCCGGGTTGCCCGCGAGGTGGGTACTGACGGGGTATTGGGTGGCCAGGCTGAGGTGCGCGGGGTGTCGGGCACCTGGCGCGAGCTGACGGAAAACGTGAACTCGATGGCCAACAACCTGACCGAGCAGGTGCGCAATATCGCCGACGTGGCTACCGCGATCGCCGAGGGCGATCTGTCACGCAAGATCACGGTGGATGCGAAAGGTGAAATCCGGACGCTGAAGGAAACCATCAACTCGATGGTGGACCGGCTGCAAAGCTTCCAGTCCGAGGTGTCGCGGGTGGCGCAGCTGGTGGGTACCGAGGGCACGCTGGGAGTGCAGGCCGAGGTGCGCGATGTATCTGGCGTCTGGCGCGAGTTGACGGAAAACGTGAACCAGATGGCTACCAACCTGACCGATCAGGTGCGCAACATCGCCGAGGTGACGACGGCGGTGGCGAATGGCGACTTGTCGCGCAAGATTACCGTTGAGGTGCGCGGCGAGGTGAACCAGCTGAAACAGACCATCAATCAGATGGTCGACACGCTGAACGGTTTCGCCTCGGAGGTGACGCGGATGGCGCGCGAGGTGGGCACCGAGGGCGTGTTGGGCGGGCAGGCCGAAGTGCGCGACGTGGCGGGCATCTGGCGCGAGTTGACCAACAACGTGAACCAGATGGCCAACAACCTGACCAGCCAGGTGCGCAACATCGCTGAGGTGGCGCAATCGGTGTCGCAGGGCGACCTGTCGCGCAAGATCACGGTGGATGCCCGTGGCGAGGTTCTGGGTCTGAAAGAGACCGTGAATTCGATGGTGGATCGGCTGAATTCATTCGGTGCCGAGGTGACGCGGCTGTCCCGTGAAGTGGGGGTCGAGGGCAAGCTGGGGGGCGTGGCCGAGGTTGAAGGTGTGCGCGGCCTCTGGAAAGAGCTGACGGATAACGTGAACCTGATGGCCACCAACCTGACCGATCAGGTGCGCGATATCGCTGATGTGACAACGGCGGTGGCGCAGGGCGATCTGACCCGCAAGATCACGGTCGAGGCCAAGGGCGAAATTCTTGAGTTGAAGAACACGATCAACGTGATGGTCGATCAGCTCTCGTCCTTCTCGTCCGAGGTGACCCGGCTGGCGCGCGAAGTGGGCCTTGAGGGCAAGCTTGGCGGGCAGGCCGAAGTGCGGGGGATTTCAGGAACATGGCGTGAGTTGACGGATAATGTGAACCTGATGGCCACCAACCTGACCGATCAGGTGCGCAACATTTCGCAGGTGGCGACGGCGATCGCCCAGGGCGATCTGGAGAAGACCATCGTGGTGGATGCCCGCGGCGAGGTTCTGGACCTGAAGAACACCGTCAACACTATGGTCGACCGGCTGCGCCAGTTCGCCGGAGAGGTGACCCGGGTTGCCCGCGAGGTGGGCACCGAGGGGAACCTGGGTGGTCAGGCCCGCGTGGAAGGGGTTGAAGGCACCTGGCGTGACCTGACTGACAACGTAAACCTGATGGCCAGCAACCTGACCAACCAAGTGCGCGACATTGCCAAGGTGACGACGGCGGTGGCGCAGGGCGACCTGAACCAGAAGATCACCGTCGAGGTGCGCGGCGAAATCCTTGAACTGAAGAACACGATCAACGTGATGGTTGATCAGCTTTCATCCTTCGCCGACGAGGTGACGCGGGTAGCGCGTGACGTGGGCGTTGAGGGCAAGCTGGGCGGTCAGGCGGATGTGCAGGGTGTCTCGGGCACCTGGCGCGATCTGACCGACAACGTGAACCTGATGGCCGACAACCTGACCAACCAGGTGCGCGACATCGCGCAGGTGACCACGGCGGTGGCGCAGGGTGATCTGTCCAAGGAAATTACCGTGGAAGTGCGCGGCGAAATGCTGGAGCTGAAGAGCACGATCAACACGATGGTGCAGCAACTGTCATCGTTCGCGGCGCAGGTGACCAAGCTGGCTAGTGATGTGGGCAACGAGGGCATTCTGGGCGGGCAGGCCAAGGTGGATGGTGTCTCGGGTATCTGGCAGGACCTGACCGAGAACGTGAACTCGATGGCGCGCAACCTGACCGAACAGGTGCGAGGCATCGCGACCGTGGTGACCGCGGTGGCCGAGGGTGATCTGAACCAGATCATCACGCTGGAAGCCAAGGGCGAGGTGGCGACGCTGGCGGATACGATCAACGGCATGATCAAGACACTGTCGATCTTCGCCGACGAGGTGACCAACGTGGCCCGCGATGTGGGAATCGAAGGCAAGCTGGGCGGGCAGGCCGACGTGCCGGGCGCGTCGGGCACATGGCGCGACCTGACCGATAACGTGAACGAACTGGCGCGCAACCTGACCAACCAGGTGCGTTCGATCAGTGACGTTGCGACGGCCGTGACCAAGGGCGATTACAGCCAGTCGGTCGAGGTCGAGGTGCGCGGCGAGATGGCGTTGCTGCGCGACTCGGTCAACCAGATGAACCAGTCGCTGGCGGACTCGACGGCGATCAACGAACAGCAGGACTGGCTGAAAACCAACCTGGCCGCCTTTACCCGCATGCTGCAGGGCGAACGCGACCTTGCCACCGTCGCGCAGAAGATCATCAGCGAACTGGCCAGCGTCATCGACGCCCAGCACGGCGCCTTCTATCTGTCCGAGACCGTCGACGGCGAAATGCGCCTGAAACTGGTGGCCTCCTATGCCTATCGCAAGCGCAAGACCGTGGCGAACGAGTTCAAGCTTGGCGAAGGTCTGATCGGTCAATGTGCGCTTGAGAAGCAGTGGATCGATATCCGTTCAGTGCCCGATGACTACATCCAGATCAATTCGGGCCTGGGTGAAAGAACGCCCAAGAACATTCTGGTCAATCCGATCGTCTATGAGAATGAGGTCAAGGGTGTGGTCGAACTGGCGTCGTTCCACGAATTCACCGAAATCGAGCGTAACTTCCTTGAGCAGTTCTTTGAGACGCTGGGCACGATCATCATGAGCATCGAATCTGGTCAGCGTACGGAAGAGTTGCTGAAACAGTCGCAGCGCCTGACACAGGAGCTACAGAACCAGCAGGAAGAGTTGCAGCAGACCAACGAAGAGCTTGAAGAGAAGGCGCGCGAGGTTTCCGAACAGAACCGCGAGGTGGAGCGCAAGAATTCTGAGGTTGAAAGCGCGCGCGTGGAGCTTGAGGAAAAGGCGAAACAGCTTTCGCTGACTTCAAAATACAAAAGCGAATTCCTGGCCAACATGTCCCACGAATTGCGCACGCCGCTGAACAGCCTGCTGATCCTGTCGCAGCAATTGTCCGACAACCCCGACAAGAACCTGACGGAAAAACAGGTCGAACACGCCAAGACGATCTTTGCTTCGGGCCGTGATCTGTTGTCGCTGATCAACGAGGTGCTTGATCTGGCCAAGGTCGAATCCGGGACAATGGCGATTGATGTCGCTGAAATGGAACTCAGCATTTTGCAGGACCGTCTGGAGCAAAGCTTTGGCGTCGTCGCGCAAGACAAGAAGCTGGACTTTGACCTAAACTATGGCTCGGATCTGCCCGGGACGATCAAGTCGGACGAGAAACGCCTGATGCAGGTCCTGCGCAATCTGCTGTCCAATGCCTTCAAGTTCACCGATAACGGCGGTGTCCGTTTGACGGTTGATGTCGCCAATGAGGGGTGGCGGCCGTCTGTTACAGCCCTGAATTCAGCCGAGCAGGTGATTTCGTTTGCCGTGTCGGACACCGGGATCGGGATCGAAAAGAACCGCCTTGGTGTCATTTTCGAGGCGTTCCAGCAGGCGGATGGCGGCACCAGCAGGCGTTTTGGCGGCACTGGTCTGGGGCTTTCGATCAGCCGCGAAATCGCCAACATGTTGGGTGGCGATCTGGTTGTCGAAAGCGAAGTTGGCGTGGGGTCGACCTTTACCCTGTTCCTGCCTTCCAGGTTTGACCAGTCGCTTCCCGCGATCTCATCATCAAAAGAGATTGAAGATGCCGTGGTCGTTGCCGAAACGCCTGCCCCGACGGTGCAGTCTGTTCCCGCAGTTGCAAAGGCAAAGCCTGCGGTTGCAGATGACCGTCAGATCGTTGACGAGAACAGAACGACGCTTCTGATCATCGAAGATGATGAGGCGTTTGCGAAAATCGTGATGGAACGCGCTCGTCGGCATGATTTCCAGGTGCTGGTCGCGACCACCGGTCAGGACGGCCTTGCATTTGCACAGCAATACAAACCCGATGCCATCACCCTGGACCTGCAACTGCCTGACATGCATGGCTGGGTCATACTGGACCGTCTCAAGCATGACCCGGAATTACGCCATATCCCCGTACACGTCATGTCCGTCGAAGAAGATATTGAACGTGGTCTGCAATTCGGTGCCATCGACGTTGTGCGCAAACCGTTGGACGAGGAGGCGCTGAGCGTTGCGGTAGAACGTATATCGAACTTTGTCGACCGCAAGGTGCGCAACCTGCTGATCGTTGAAGATGACAAGGTGCAGCGTGAAGCGATCATTGAATTGATTGGCAACAGTGACGTCATCTCGCATGGCGTGGAAAGTGGTGAAGCGGCATTGCAGGCGCTGCAGGAAAAGCAGTTTGATTGCATGGTCATTGATTTGAAGCTGCCTGGAATGAGTGGTTTTGAACTTATCCAGAGCGTTCGGGACGATGACAACTTAGCGAAACTGCCGATCGTTATCTACACCGGTCGCGAACTGTCGCGACGCGAGGAAACGCGCCTGCGAAAACTGACCGACAGTATTATTGTCAAGGGCGTGAATTCTCCCGAAAGATTGCTGGACGAGACGGCGCTGTTCTTGCATCGCGTAGAGGCTAATCTTCCGGAATCAAAACAGAAAATCATTCGGGAACTCTATCTGACTGATCCAGCCTTGTCGGGCAAGAAAGTTCTGATTGTTGATGACGACGCGCGCAATATCTTTGCCACCACCAGCATCCTGGAACGCTACAACATGAACGTTCTGAATGCGGAAAGTGGCAAGGATGGCATCGAAATTCTGAAAAATACGCCGGATATCGACGTGGTGCTGATGGATATCATGATGCCCGAGATGGATGGCTATCAGGCGATGCGCAAGATCCGCAAGCTGAAGGCATTCAAGACCTTGCCGATCATCGCGCTGACGGCCAAGGCCATGCCCGAGGACCGCAGCAAGTGCATCAAGGCAGGAGCATCGGATTACATCGTCAAGCCGGTCGATGCGCCGCAACTGGTATCACTGATGCGCGTCTGGCTTTATAAGTGAGAGAGGCTACGGAAACCACACGAAAGCAGGCGCGCCGCCTCGACCTTGAGGAGATCGAACTTGATCTTCTTCTGGAGGGTATTCAGCGGCATTATGGCTATGATTTTCGCGATTATGCCCGCGCCAGTATTATCCGTCGTGTTGAAAAATTCTCTAAGGATCAGTGCCTTAACTCGATTTCGGCGTTGCAGGAACAGGTTCTTCACAATAACGCGGTGATGTCGAATTTCGTCGATACGATTTCGGTGAATGTCACGACGATGTTTCGGAATGCCGAGTTTTTTCAGGCCTTTCGCAAACATGCGGTGCCGCGCTTGCAAACCTACCCTTATCTGCGGTTCTGGCTTGCCGGTTGTTCTACCGGGGAAGAAGCGTTTTCCTTGGCTATTCTGTTACACGAAGAGGGCTTGCTTGAACGAAGCCGAATATATGCGACCGACTTTTCAAGCAAGAATATTCAAAGGGCAAAAAGGGGAGTCTTCCCACTGAAATCAATGAAAGATTATACGCGAAATTACATAAGGGCCGGCGGTGTCTGCGATTTCTCGGAATACTATTCAGCGCAATATGACCAGGCAAAACTCAAGAGCTTCATTTCGAGCAATATTTCCTTCGCGCAGCACAACCTGGTGACGGATCAATCCTTCAACGAATTTCATGTCATCCTTTGTAGGAATGTCATGATCTATTTCAACAAGCAGCTGCAGGAGCACGTAATGAACCTGTTTCACGATAGCATCGCGCCGCTCGGGTTCCTGGGGCTTGGCATCAAGGAGGCAATTTTCCCGACCAGTTTCCGATCACTCTACGCGGAGCAAGGTGAAGGAACTCGTTTGTTTCAGGTGAAAAATTGACTGATTTTTCAATGATATGTATCGGGGGGTCGCGTGGCAGCATCGGGATATTGCATGAAATTCTCGGTAATCTGCCAAGCAATTTCGAGGTGACAATCGCGATTGCGTTGCATCGACACAGAGAATCGAATGACACTCTCATGCGGTTGCTAAGATCTCGTGGAATGCCCGCGATTGTTGAACCTTACGACAAGGATATTCTGTCAAACGGTGCCGTTTATCTGGCACCGCCGGACTATCACATGATACTCGATGGCAAATCCATTTGCCTTTCAAGTGACCCTCCTGAACATCATGCGCGTCCCAGTATTGACGTGCTATTTGCCTCTGTCGCGCGTGAATTTGGACGGCGATCGGTCGGTGTAATTCTGAGTGGAGCGTCCAAGGACGGCGCATTTGGTGCGTTGCAACTTCATAATCACGGTGGACGTGTCATTGTTCAGAATCCCGAGACGGCAAAGGCTTCGACGATGCCCAAGGCCGCGATACGAAAGGTGCCTTCGGCCGAGGTGATGAACGTGGCCCAGATCATTGAATGTTTGCAGACCTTATTGACGCAGGAAGGGCCGGTTGATGTGTGAGGCCGAGGAAAAGCCGTATATTTTGGTTGTGGATGACGACGCTAATTCCAGAATTGCGGTCAGGGCTGCGCTTGATGATCTGGAGATAGATGTTGTTGGCGTTGATTCTGGTGAAAACGCATTGATCGAGATCCTTCGGCGCGACTTCGCGATGATCGTTCTGGATGTAGGATTGCCGGGAATGAATGGTTTTGAAACCGCCCAGGCCATTCGGGAGCGGGAGTTGTCGCGCGAAATTCCGATTATTTTTCTAACCGGGCACGAGGAAGCGGGGCTTCAGGTTAACCGCGGATATGACCTGGGTGCGGTCGATTACATGCTCAAGCCAATCGTTGTGGAAAGCCTGCGGGCCAAGGTTAAGTTTTCGGTTAAGTACCATCTGGAAATGCTCAAGGTTCGTGAAAACGAAAAGCTGCAAGAGGCCAGCAAGAAACTGGCAAAGCTGGTTGCTGACTTAGAGCGATCAAACCACGCATTGGACGAATTCGCTTATATCGCCTCGCACGACCTGAAAGAGCCGTTGCGCGGCATAACAACCAACGCCAATTTCCTGCTGCGTGAAAAGCTATCGGACGCTGCTCAGAAGCGAGGGCGCCGCATCGTTGAATTAGGTGTGCGTATGGAGCAGTTGATTGCAGATCTGTTGCGGTTTTCACGCCTTGGCCGCGAAGAGGCCACGGAAACCATTGTTAACGCTACGGAAATTGTTGAAAAGAGTCGTAAGTTGTTTGAGGAATTCGCCGATGGGAGCGCGTCCGAGCTTGTGGTCGATACTGAACTTCCCACCGTAAAAGCCGACCCCGCTCGCGTGTTGACGGTGTTTCAGAACCTTATTGCAAATGCCCTGAAGTACAACAACTCCGACCCGAAAATCATCAATGTTGGTTTTGCCGAAAGCATCGAGATTGATGGGAGAACAGTCAAAAATGTATTTTATGTAAGGGACAATGGCATCGGCATTGACAATAGGTTTCACGAAAAGGTCTTTGAGATTTTCACGCGTCTGAACGCCGAGCAGGATTTCGGCCCCGGGACCGGTGCAGGTCTGGCCTTTGTGAAATGGATTGTCGAGGAACGCGGTGGCGAGTTTGGACTAAAATCTTCACCCGGCGAAGGATCAAGCTTCTTTTTCTCGTTCCCGCTTCCGGAGAACGCGGAGATATTGGCCGGGTCGGCATCTTCTCAGGCAATCTCCTGATCGTGTAATTTGATCTGCTCGTGCAAATATGCGCCGGTCTTTCGAGAGCAGACACCGAAAAGATCAGATTGATTGGAAAGGTAATCGTGGATGATAGAGCGTGCTCAAAACCAGAGTATCCTGATTGTCGAGGATAATGACGATGACTTTGAAGCTGTCGAGAGCGCGATTCAGAGCGATGGCCGTTTCATCGGTTTGATTGAGCGTTGTGCGTCCGGACACGATGCGCTGGATTTTCTAACCTCCAGAGGTGCCTATGAGCCGCCCAATGACAAGCCGCTGCCGGCGCTAATCTTGTTGGATCTCAATCTTCTCGGTGTTACCGGTCTTGAAGTGATTTCGCGCATCAAGAACGAAGATGATTTACTCATGATCCCAGTCATCGTCCTGACGTCCTCGACTGATCGCCGGGATATCGAAGCAAGCTACCGCGCTGGAGCTAACGCATATCTCCAAAAACAGATGGAACTGGACGGTCTCCTTGCAAGCATAGTCCGGTTGCGCGAATTCTGGCTGAACGCTGTAATTTTGCCCGCTGTTGAATGATTACGTTCAACATGGACGGAAAGACTAAATTTTGGGGTTAAGCTTCCGGTTTCGAGGGCCTTGCCCTGACAAAGGCCGGGTGGTCCCGACAGGCTTCTGAAATTGCCACGATCCGGTTGAGATGACGATAGTCTACCTGCCAACGGTGTGCATTATAGAGTTGTGGAATGAGGCAAATATCTATGATGCCAGGCTGATCATCTGCTGAATAAATGGTTTCGGGAAATCCCTGCAAGAGGGCTTCGGTGGCGCACAAACCCTTGGTGATGAAATGCTGCATCCACTCTGAACGGCGGGTTGGGTCATCCCCGCTCGCGTAATTGGCGACAGACAAATTACATACCGGGTGGGTATCAATCGCGATGCTGCCGACCACGCCATTGACCTGTGCGCGGTGCACGGGGTCCAGGGGCCAGAGGCCAAGCTGTCGGATCGTGTCCAGATAGTCGATTATGCCAAGCGATTGCGTGAATCGCTGCCCGTCGATGTCAAGCACCGGCACAAATCCCTGCGGGTTTCTGGCCAGATGTGCGGGGGCAGTATGGTCCTCGGCGGACAGATCGACCGCGACGGTCTCAAACGCGATATCCGCCAGATAAAGCGCAATCCGCACACGGTAGCTTGCGGAGGACCGCCAATAATCGAAAAGCACGGTTTTGCCCTGCAACTTGCCCCTCATGCCGAGCGGGTCAGGGCAGCTGTCGCGCGGGCAGTATTCTACCCGAGCAGTCGCCAAACCCGATCTGATAGCCATCGCCCTTGGCCGCGCCGCGCAAGACCATGGTGTCGCCATCTTCGATGAAGCTGCGGGTCTCGCCGGTATCGAGCGTGAAGGGGTCGCGCCCGGCCCAGCTCAGCTCCATCAGGGAGCCGTATTCATGCCGCTCAGGCCCGGAAATCGTGCCAGAGCCCAAAAGGTCGCCAACCCGCATACCGCATCCGCCAACCGCATGGTGGCACAGTTGCTCGGCGGCCGAATAATACATGCGATTGTAGTTGGTCCGGCTCAGCGTCGAGGGGCGATCTGCGCCCGCCGGCTGCATCTGCACCTCAAGTTCGATATCGAACAACCCGTCAATCTTGCTGTGCAGATAGGGCAAAAGGGGCTTTTCCCGGTCCGGCACTGGCGCGCGGAAGGGGTCCAGCGCAGCCGCCGTCACGATCCACGGGGAAATCGAGGTGCCGAACGCCTTTCCCTGAAACGGCCCCAGCGGCTGATATTCCCACCCCTGGATATCGCGCGCCGACCAGTCATTCAGCAACACGTAGCCAAAGATCATCGCGTCAGCCTGATCGACCGTGACGGGCGCGCCGAGTTCCGACGGCGTACCGACGATAGCGCCCAGCTCCAGCTCGATATCCAGCCGTTTCGACGGACCGAAGCTTGGCGCTTCGGCATCGGGCGCTTTGGTTTGCCCGTTCGGGCGATGAATATCCGTGCCCGAGACCACGACAGATGACGCGCGCCCATTATACCCGATCGGGATATGCAGCCAATTCGCGGGAAGGTCGGGTGACCCGCGCAGAATCGCGCCCATGTTTTTCGCGTGCTGCATGCCTGCGTAGAAATCCGTGTATTCGGTGACCGAAATGGGCAGATGCAGTTCTGCGTCGACCTGCGGGAGCATCAAGGGTTCAAGCTGCGGGCGCGCTGCTGCGCCATCTCCCAGCAGCTCCGTCAGCCGCGCGCGCAACTGTGCCCAGGCTTCGGGGCCAAGCGCCATGAAGCCGTTCCAGTTTGGCCGGTCGAAGACGGGACCACCGTCAACCTCAAGCAGTCCCGCATTGTCCGTGGCTGCCAGATCCAGGATCAGATCACCGATGGCCACCCCGCAACGGGGCGTGGTTCCGGCCGTTGAAAAGACGCCGAAAGGCAGGTTGTTCAGCGGAAACGGCGTGTCGGGCGAATTTGCCGACGCGACCCAGCTTTTGATCAGGGGCATGTGGGTTCTTTCGTTATTTCTTGCCGGGGGTGCCGTCGAATTTCTTCTCAAGATCGGTCCAGCAATCAATGTAATCGTCCTGCAACGGCGCCTCAGTCGCGGCAAAGGCGGTCAGATGTTGGGGAAACCGCGTTTCGAACATGAAGGACATCGTGTCACTCAACTTTTCGGCCCTGAGATCGGCGTTGGACGCCCCCTCAAAGGCGTTCTTGTCCGGCCCGTGCGGCAGCATCATGTTGTGCAGCGACATGCCACCGGGGACGAATCCCTTGGGCTTGGCATCGTAAATGCCGTGGATATTGCCCATCAGTTCGGACATGACGTTCTTGTGGTACCAAGGCGGGCGGAACGTATCCTCGGCCACCATCCAGCGGTCGCGAAACAGCACAAAGTCGATATTGGCGGTGCCCTCGACACCCGACGGCGCGGTCAGCACTGTAAAGATCGACGGGTCCGGGTGGTCGAACAGGATCGCGCCCACGGGGCAGTAGGTGCGCAGATCGTATTTGCAGGGCGCATAATTGCCGTGCCACGCCACCACATCCAGCGGCGAATGATCGATCCGGGTTTCATGGAACTGCCCGCACCATTTCACGGTGACGGTCGATGGCGCATCGCGATCCTCGTAGGCCGCGACGGGTGTCTTGAAATCGCGCCGGTTGGCCATGCAGTTGGCACCGATCGGGCCGCGCCCTGGCAGGTCGAATTTCTGCCCGTAGTTTTCACAGACAAAGCCGCGCGCGGGGCCGTCGATCACCTCGACCCGGTAGACAAGGCCGCGCGGGATCACCGCAATTTCCTGCGGCTCAAGGTCGATGACACCCAACTCGGTCAGGAACCGTAAGCGCCCCTCCTGCGGCACCACCAGCAATTCGGAATCGGCCGAGAAGAAATACGCGTCCTCCATGCTTTGCGTGACCAGGTAGATATGGCTGGCCATGCCGACCTGTGTATTCACGTCGCCTGCGGTGGTCATGGTGCGCATGCCGGTCAGCCATGTCAGCGGCTGGTCCGAATGCGGCACCGGGTCCCAACGGTACTGGCCAAGGCTGATCACGTCCGGGTCGATATGCGGCGCCGATTTCCAGTAGGGCAGGTCGATCTTTTCAAACCGGTGCGTGTGCTTGACCGACGGGCGGATGCGATAGCACCAGGTCCGTTCGTTCTGGTGGCTGGGGGCGGTAAACGCCGTGCCGGTCAGCTGCTCACCATAAAGGCCGTAATTCACCTTCTGCGGCGAATTCATGCCCTGCGGCAGGGCCCCCGGCAGCACCTCGGTCTCGAAATCATTGCCAAAGCCCGGCATGTAGCCGGGACGGGTGCCGACATAATCCGTGGCACAGGTCATTCTGTGAGAAGGCAGTTGCCGGTCCATATGATCTACTCCACCTGCAGGACGCCACGCGCGATCTGATCCGCTTCGATGCTTTCGAACAATGCCTTGAAATTGCCTTCGCCGAAACCCTCGTCACCCTTTCGCTGGATGAACTCAAAGAATATCGGACCGATCACGGTTTTGGAAAAAATCTGCAGCAGGATCTTGGTTTCGCCGCCATCCAGCACGCCTTCGCCGTCAATCAGGATGCCGTGCTTTTTCAGCCGGTCAATCGGCTCGGCATGGTCCACCACTCGCGATTTGCTCAGCTCGTAATAGGTGTCCAGCGGTTTCGGCATGAATTTCAGCCCGCGCTCGGCAATCGCATCCGTCGCCCGGTAGATATCGTCCGAACCGACGGCGATATGCTGGATGCCTTCGCCCTTGTACCGCTTGAGGTATTCCACGATCTGACCGGTCTCGCCCCGGTCCTCGTTGATCGGAATACGGATGCGCCCACAGGGCGAGGTCAGCGCCCGGCTGAGCAATCCGGTATGCTTGCCCTCGATGTCAAAGAACCGGATTTCGCGAAAGCCGAACAGATCGCCGTAGAACCGGAACCAGATGTCCATGTTGCCCTTGTGGACGTTATGGGTGAGGTGATCGAGGTAATAGAACCCGACACCGACGGGGTGCGTATCCGCCACCCAGTCGAATTCGGCGTTATAGGGGTTGGCCTCGTAATACTTGTCGATGAAATAGATCAGCGATCCGCCGATCCCTTCGATTGCGGGCACATCCATTGTCTTTTTCGGCCCGGTATAGGGGACAGCGCCCTTGCTTACGGCGTGGTCGAACGCGTGCTGCGCATCCACCACCCGCCATCCCATTGACGGGGCGCAGGGCCCATGTTCCTCGACAAACAGCCGGGCGTGGCTGCCGGGCTCGTTGTTCAGGACATAGGTGATGTCGCCCTGCTGCCAAAGCTGGATATCCTTGGTCTTGTGGTTGGCGGTGTGCGTGTAGCCCATTTTCGTGAACAGCGCCCGCAGCTCTTCCGGCTCGGGATGGGCGAATTCGACGAATTCGAACCCGTCCGTGCCAACCGGATTGGCGTCTGAGATCGTTGCTTTCGGTGCGTCATGCGGAAAAGGGCCCAAGGTTTCCTCCTGATCAGGCTCAAATTGTCCCGACAATCATACCGCATCCGGCATGCGTTTAATGCGCGTCAATCTGGAAGATATCATTAATATTTACGCAGATATTGCATGATTATATAAAAATACGCATGATTAACGCATGGCCGAACTCGATTACATAGATACCCGTCTGCTGGAGATGCTGCAAAGCAACGCCCAGACTTCCGCGCAGCGCCTGTCCGAGGTGCTGAACCTGTCGCCGTCGCAGGTCGGGCGCCGCCGTCAGCGGCTGGAGCAGGACGGCTACATCACCGGCACAAGCTGCAAGGTCAGCGCCGAAAAGCTGGGGCTGTCGGTACAAGCTTTCATTGAAATCCAGACCGGGGCACAAACCGCCGAAACGCATTCGGCCATCAACCGCCTGATCCAGTCCGAACGCGAGATCACAGCCGCCTGGACCATGACCGGGGATGCGGATTATCTGCTTCGCGTGTTTTGCACCGATCTGTCGGCGCTGAACAGGTTGATCCAGAATGTCCTGCTGCCCCACCCCTCGATCGGCCACGTGCATAGCCAGATAGTCATGGATCAACTCAAGGCGGACGCCGCCCTGCCGGTGACCGGATGACGGCGAGCAAGCGCTCAGAGAACGGCCCCGCGATAGCCTGAACGGCGCTTCTGTGATAAACTTAACCCTCAAGGCCCGGCAATTTATGCCGTATCGGCCCATATTTTAAGAGCGAATTGCATTACCGGCGCGCACCACGCGCAATTTATTGTCCAAGCCGAATTGATTGAGGAGATTACAATGACTTTTCATATCCGACCTTACTTCCCGACCGTTATTTCCCTTTTCATCCTCACCGCGCTCAGCGCCAGTATTGTGTTCGCGGACACATCACGCACACCAGTCAATGACCGCATGACTTGGCCCGAAGGCACGCCGCGCAGCGATGCCGCCGTAGATCTTGGGCGGCATCTGTTCTTTGATCCCCGGCTGGTACTTTCCGAAGACCAGTCCTGCGCAAGCTGTCACAGCCCGCATGCGGCGTTCGCCGACAGCGTCGCACGCGATTTGACGGCGCATAAGGATTGGGGTCGCGCGAAACGCAATTCGCCCACAATATACAACCTCACCGATGCGCCCGTTGTTCATTGGGACGGGCGCACACCAGCGGGTCAGTGTTTTACACCGGAAGATACGAATACAGAAGTCTGCCTTGAACCACTGGAGAGCCAGGCTTTCAAATCCATGCGCTCCCGCAAGATCTATGACGGCTTTCTACCCAAGGTGAAGGCAGAACCGGCCTATCAGGACATGTTCAAACAGGCGTTCCCGCCCAACGGCGAGGTGACGCATCTTAATATGGCGCTGGCGATTGCAGCGTTTGAACGTTCGCTGGTCAGCAACGATTCAGCATATGACAGATATATCGCGGGCGACCCTACGGCGTTGTCGGTGGAGGCCCGGCGCGGGTTTGAGATTTACGAAGGCAAAGGCAACTGCGCCGCGTGCCATAACGGACCCAATCTGACGGACTGGCAGTTCCACAATATTGGGGTCGATAGTGACGATGAGGGCCGCAGCGCCAAAATCGAAGACGAGGACAAAAAGGCTGAATTTAGGGGCGCCTTCAAAACACCGGGCCTGCGCAATGTGGCTTTAACTGCCCCCTACATGCATGATGGGTCGATTGGCACGCTGGAAAAGGTGGTCGAATTTTACGACCGCGGCGGTGATCGCCATGATAATCTTTCGCCACTGATTGAACCCTTGAACCTGACAGATCGTGAAAAATGGGATCTGATTGCCTTCCTTAATGCGCTGACTCACACGGTCGGTATTGAACCGCCGAGCATCCCTGGCATTGCGGAAATTCACTGATGGTTTTCATGGTCGATTCTGTCTGAGCCACAGATACAAATCATAGGCATATACATTCAGGAGGCATGCATAAACTCCGCTGAAAACTCCTGAAAATTGCTGGGTCACGTCGTGGGGGCAAGCATTTGACATCGAGGGAAATAATGGCGATCCCGGGAGGACTCGAACCCCCAACATCCTGATTAGAAGTCAGGTGCTCTATCCAGTTGAGCTACGGGACCGCTTGGGGGCAGCTTTAGCGCGCGTTGGCGACAAGATCAAAGGTAAATCAGACAAAGGGATCATCCGGATACGTGACCCCCGCCAGATACAGACCCTGTGGCGGGCAGACCGGGCCACAGGCGGCGCGGTTGCGAGCCTCAAGTGCTGTCCTGACGTCATCCGGTTGCCAGCTTCCACCGCCCACCCGTTCCAGCGTGCCTACGAAACTGCGCACCTGATTGTGCAGGAATGATCGCGCGCGCAGGTGGAAATGTACCTCGGGGCCGCCTTGGGTCTCCACCGCCTCGATCTCAAGCGCATCAAGGGTTTTGACCGGGCTCGCCGCCTGGCAGATGGTCGAGCGGAAGGTGGTAAAATCATGTTTGCCCAGCAGATGCGCAGCACCTTCGCGCATCGCGCCGACATCCAGGGCGTGCGAGACCTGCCAGACCAGTCCGGCGGCATGGGTCGTGGGGGCCCGGCGGGTGAGCAGGCGAAAGAAATACTGCCGTTCCAGCGCCGAAAAACGGGCATGCCAGTTATCCGGCACGGCGGCACAGGCCAGAATCGCAACCGGGTCAGGCTTCAGGTGGTAATTCAGCGCTTCGGACAGGCGAAACGGGTCCCATGTCTTGGCCATATCGCAATGCGCCACCTGCGCCAGCGCATGCACACCCGCATCGGTGCGCCCGGCGGCGGCGATCGTGTGCGGTCCAAGTTCAAGCTTGGACAATGCAGCTTCGATCGCTGCCTGGACCGAGCGTTGGTCAGCCTGGCGTTGCCAACCGGCAAACGGGGCTCCGTGATATTCGACTTTCAGGGCGTATCTTGGCATGAACCCGCACATAAACCGCGTCGGGCAGGGGAACAATCCCCCAAACCTCCCCTCTGGCAAGTGCCTGCTCGCGCGCCTATCTTGCGGATAGATAGGTTTGAGGGGCGGAAAATTTGGTACTGACCACCATCGCAGATGGCGTGACGCGCGGGATCGAAAGCGTTGGCGACACGATTTCAGAAGCTTTGTTCGAACCGGTCATCCGGTTGGGCGTGACCGGACTTGCGCGCTCCGGCAAGACCGTCTTCATCACCTCATTGGTGGCCAACCTGATGGATCGCGCGCGGATGCCCGCCCTTCTTGCTGCGGCTGACGGGCGTATTCAGGCAGCTTTTCTGCAACCTCAGCCCGACGATACCGTGCCGCGTTTCGATTACGAGACGCATCTGAGCACGCTGACCGCCGACACACCGCAATGGCCAGATAGTACGCGCGCTGTATCGGAACTAAGGCTTTCGCTGCGCGTGAGTCCAGGTGGTTTGCTGGGCGGGTTGCGCGGGCCGCAAACGATACATTTGGACATCGTGGATTACCCTGGCGAATGGCTTTTGGATCTGGCGCTTCTGGACAAAAGCTATTCCGGCTGGGCGGACGATGTTCTGACGCGCATCGCCAACCGCCCCGAAGCTGCGGATTACCTGGCCCACGCGCAGGCCACGGATGCGGCAGGTAAGCTGGACGAAACCATCGCAAGATCGCTGTCAGAGAGTTTTACCGCTTACCTGCATGCGGCTCGAGATTCTGGTTTCTATGATTGCACACCGGGGCGGTTTTTGCTTCCCGGTGATTTGGCAGGATCTCCTGCGCTGACATTTGCCCCGCTCGTGCATCCCGGAAATTCTCCGCGCAAATCGCTTTGGCGCGAGATGGAGCGCCGATTTGAGGCGTATAAGTCGCAGATCATAAAACCCTTTTTTCGCGATCACTTTGCCCGGATTGACCGTCAGATTGTACTGGTGGATGCCCTGGGCGCCATTAACAGAGGGCCGGAAGCCGTGGAGGATATGCGCAGCGCGATGACTGAGATTCTGACCGCGTTCCGGCCGGGTCAGAATGCGTTTTTGACCCGGCTGTTGATGGGGCGACGCGTAGAAAAAATCCTCTTTGCCGCCACCAAGGCGGACCATTTGCACCACACCCAGCACGATCGGTTGACCGCGATCATGCAGGCGTTGACCCGAGAGGCGCGGGACCGTGCGGATTTTGCCGGGGCCGAGACGCAGGCAATTGCGCTGGCGGCATTGCGTGCAACGGTTGAAGAGATGATCACCCATGATGGTCGTCAATTGCCGTGTGTTCGGGGGCGATTGCTCAGCTCTGGCAAGCAGGCGGCGTTTTATCCAGGCGAGTTGCCCCAGGATCCGCATCGACTCTTGTCGGTTGCGCGACAGGGAGCTGGAAAATGGCTGGATGCCGATTATCAGGTGATGCAATTTGCACCTGCGCCGCTGACGCTGAAGCCCGGCGAGGGGCCACCGCATATCAGGCTTGATCGCGCGGCCCAGTTTCTGATTGGAGACCGGCTATGACCAAAGGCCCCGTTCTGATCGAGCTTGAGGACAGCGCGACGTCCCCTGGCCCCGATATGGCCCCGCCCGTACCGGATGCGCCCCAGGCACCGCAGGGACAGGCGATGCAGGCAGCGGCGGCTTTGGCTGCGCGTCGTCCATCGCGATTGGCGCGCTGGTTCTGGTCATTGCTGCTGACGCTTTTGGGTGTTGTTGTTTCGGTTGCAGCCTGGGATTTCGTCACCGGTTTGCTGGCGCGTTCGCCGCTTCTGGGATGGTCCGTTACCGGCTTGCTGGCGGTCCTAGGGCTGGTCATGCTGACGATTGCCCTGCGAGAACTGGCAGCATTTTCACGCTTGAAACGTATCGATACGCTTCAAGCTGATGCCGAAATATCTCTTTCAGAACAAGATCTTGCGAAAGCACGAAAGGTCATTGAAAGACTGACCGGCTTCTACAGGAACCGCGAGGAGACACGGTGGGGTCGTGACCGTCTGACCGAATATGGTGGTGACCAGTTTGACGCCAGTAGCCTCTTGGGACTGGCCGAAGTGGAATTGTTGGAACCGCTCGACAGCGCCGCACGGCGCGAGGTGGAGGCGGCGGCGCGGCAGGTGGCGACGGTGACGGCGATTGTGCCGCTGGCGCTGGCGGATGTGGTGGCGGCATTGACCTCGAACATCCGGATGATCCGTCGGATCGCGGAGATTTACGGCGGGCGTTCGGGTACATTGGGCAGCTGGCGGTTGACGCGCGCGGTGATGACGCATCTGGTTGCCACCGGTGCCGTCGCCATCGGGGATGATCTGATCGGATCGGTTGCAGGCGGCAGCGTTTTATCCAAGCTTTCCAGACGCTTCGGCGAAGGGATCGTCAACGGGGCACTGACCGCGCGGGTGGGTGTCGCAGCAATTGAAGTGTGCCGACCGTTGCCATTTCACCGCAGCAAACGCCCCTCGGTGACAGGGATTGTCAAGCGGGCGCTGACCGGATTGTTCGGTCAGGGCTGAGCCAAAAATAACCATGGAAAACGCGGCCCTCGGGCCCGCCGGACCTGTGGCAACCGTCGCGAAATTGTTGCAACTCCGTACATTGTGTACGCCTGTTCTGTACGTTTTCGCCCGGATCAGAAGCGACGGCGCGCCATCTTGCCCTGCGCCGACATCCAATCCCGCGTCCAGGCGATGATGTCGTCCTGCGCCCGCGGCGGGGAGAAGTGGTAGCCCTGAAACAGCTGGCAACCCTGCGCGTGCAAAATATTCAGCTCTTCCGGGGTCTCGACACCTTCGGCCATGACGCTTAGCCCAAGATGTTCGGCCATCGCCAGGAACGAACCTGAGATGCTTTGCATCCTTGGGTGCCGGTCAATGCCGCTGACGAAGGAGCGGTCAATCTTGAGCATGGAAATCGGCGTGTCAATCAACGTGGAGATCGAGGCATGACCGGTGCCGAAATCATCCAGCGCCAGAACAAATCCCGCCTCTTTCAGTGCGTGGCAATGATCGACCAGCAACTTGTCGGTCTGATCGAACAGGATGGATTCAAGCAATTCGATCTGAATGTCACCAGGGATCAGCCCGGCGATGAACAGCTCATCCTGAAAATCCTCGACAAAATCGGCAGAGCGCAGGTTGGACGCTGTGACATTGAGAGAGAGCTTGCCCAGCGCGATGCCGTCTCGGCGCCAGGCTGCCAGACAATCAATTGCCTTTCGGCGCACCATCCGGTCGATCCGCCCCATGAGGTTGGCGCGTATGGCGGTTTCCAGAAAACGGCCCGGCGGCAGGATGCCCAGCTGCGGATGATCCCAGCGCGCCAGAGCCTCGACCCCGCAGATCTGGCCGGTGCCAAGGTCGATCTGGGGCTGGAAAAAGGGAACAAACTGGTTGTCTTCCAATCCATCCTCGATCTCGGCAATCAGATACAGGCGATCCTGATGGGTGCGTATCATTTCAGGTGTCAGCATCATGACCGGGGTGGAATGGCGCTTGGCCTCGTAAAGCGCGATATCGGAATTCATCAACAGGCGGTCGGCCCCGTCGGTATCGCCAGCGCGAAACCGAATGATCCCGATGCTGACTTCGACATTGCAGCGATGGCCATCAATCGGCACCGGGCGCGAGATTTCGGCGGCCAGATTCTGTGCAAGCTGTTCCAGGTCGCCTGTTTCGTGATTTTCCCGGAACACCATCGCAAATTCGTCCCCGCCGATGCGGGCCGCCAGATCAGCCGGCCCGATACGGGCCTGCATCGCCGTCGCCGCGTGTTTGAGAACCGTGTCCCCGGCGGCATGGCCAAAAGTGTCATTGAGTAGTTTGAACTTGTCGAGATCGAGATGCAGCAAGGCATAGGTATCGCCGCTTTTGGGGCCTTTCAGGATCTCTTCGAGATGAATGTAGAGCGCGCGGCGATTGGCGATGCCGGTCACGCTGTCGATATAGGCCTTGCGTTCGGCGTCTTCCTTGGCCGAGGTCAGGGCCCGGGCCATTTTGGTGCTGTCATCCAGCAGCGCGCGCTGGGTTTCGAACGTGTAAAACAGGTCAATCGAGAAATCATTGGGCCGGAAATGCGCGCCCGTCAGATCAAAACGCTTGATCGCATCCGCCAGGCTGACGCCGATCGAAAAATCCAGAAAGAGGCGCCCGGCATCATCATCCATGCGCATCGCAACGCTGCGAAACTGAATGGGTTCGCCATGATCGGGCCTGGCCGTGATGACCAGTTTTACGCCGGTTCTTTTATGCAGTGCGTCCAGATCAGCGATGCGGCGTGGCTTTTCGACCGTAAAGACGTCAAAGAACATCCTGTCCGTGATGTCCTCGGTAAAAATATGCGACAGGGTCGGGCCATGATCCTCGATCCGGCCGGTCGCATCGAGGGTGACGTACATCGGAAAGAGTAACGCCATCGTGTCCTGCGAAAAATGGTAGCTGTCACGATCCATTTGGCCCCTCTGGATACACTCCCGATCAAATGGTCAGTCGAGCATCACGATTTCGAACACTTCGTGGTCCGACGTTTCAGGGGTGGCAGGCAGGTGCGTGACGCGGATCTTTTCCCCGGTGTCCGAGGCCAGACCGTAAAGCAGACCGATGACCATCGGGCTCAGCCCCTCCCGATCCGAGTAATAGTGCAGGTGGTAGGTTTTATCGCCCACGCCTTCGAGCTCGAAAGAGGGAGGTTTCAGATGTGGCATGGCCAGCAGGATGCGATCATGCATGTCGTCCAGCCCGTTGACACGGTCGACGAAACTGTCGCCGGACATGCGCATGAGCTTGCCGAAATTCGACTGGTTGACGAATTCGATCCAGTAGCCGCCAAAGATTTGCAGCACCTCGTCCTGGGAAATGCCGGTCTGGTCGACGATAGCACCCACGAGGCTGTAGGTGATGGCGTCATCATAGCTGGCCATTCTTTCGAATTCCCGGCGGTCCAGCCCGGCCTTGTCGCAGATCGACTGCCAGGTGCCATCGCCGTAATTCGCCTGGATGAAGGTGTGGATCCCTTCATTCACCATACCGTACATAGACTGATCCCTTACCAATACCGCCGGCGACATTAGGACAGATGATTTACCGATGGCTTAACGGCGTTGGAATTCGGGCCCTGACGCCGCATGATGCAGGCGATCAGCGCAGTTTCGGCACACCGCCGGGCAGTTTTTCGCGGTCCACCACGGCGGCGCGCAGGGACCGCCCGATGCGGTGCGCCAGCGCCGACCAGGCGGCGGCCTGATCCGGCGTCAGTTCGGCCTTCAGAGTGCTGTCAAACAGGCCCAGCCAGCTGTCGAACATACCGGGGCGGACATTGCCGGCCCTGACATGCGCCTCGACCGGGCTGCCGTCGTAACTGCGTTCATGCAGGATGGTATTGGCCCAGAAATCCGCCACTTTCGCCTCGTGGCCGGGCCAGTCATCGACATGCACCGCAAAGACAGGCCCCAGGCCCGGATGGGAGCGGATGGCGGCATAGAATCTGGCCACGACCCGCTCGATCTCGGGGCGGGTGATGGTGAACCTTGGGGGCAGGGCGGTGCTCATGCCCCCTATCTGGCGCAGGACGCGCGGCGTTTCAATCCTGTTGCGCGGATGCGGGGGCGTGACGCGCCGGTTTCGTGCTCTATGTTGAGGGCGAAACGGGAATGCGACGCGCGACAGGAGGAGGACGATCATGGAAAGTCTGGCCGGGGATCTGAGGCAGATGCAGCGCACGCCGCTGCATGACAGCCATGTCGAGGCGCTGCGGCAGGCGGGTGAGGTCCGGACCTATGCCGCCGGTGAGATCGTCGGCGAGATGGGCAGCGCGATGGATCATTTCGTCTATGTGCTGGAGGGCGAGATCGAGGTGCTGGACCCGATCACCCGCAAGCCCTACCTGCCGCATTCGCTGGGGCCGACACAGTTCATGGGCGATATCGCCTTTCTCAACGGCGGCACTTATGCGCTGCCGATGCAGGCCGCCACCGAGACGCAGGTGATCCGGGTGCCGCGCGCCGTGATGCTGGACCTGATGGCGAAAATCCCCGAGATGAGCGATATCGTCATCACCGTTTTCGCCGCCCGTCACCGCCGCCAGGTTGAGGACCGCGACAGCGCGATCACCCTGATCGGTGCCGATAGTGACCGTGCGATCCGCCGGATCGCGTCCTTTGCCTCGCGCAACCGCATTCCGGTGCGGATGCTTGATCTGGAAACCTCGGAAGCGCGGGAAGAGGCCAGCGCCTGTTCGATCCCGCGCGACCAGCCGGCGGTGATTTTCGGCAAGGACGAGGTGTTGGAAAACCCCACCCCGGCGCTGATCGCCCGGCGGCTGGGGCTGGGGCTTGATGTCTGTGGGCCCGAGGTTTTCGACGTGCTGATCGTGGGCGGCGGCCCGGCGGGTGTGGCCGCGGCGGTCTATGCCGGTGCCGAGGGGCTGAGCGCGCTGGTCATCGAAGATACCGCCATCGGCGGGCAGGCGGGCACCTCCAGCCGGATCGAGAATTACATGGGCTTTCCCACCGGCATTTCCGGCGGTGATCTGGTCTGGCGCGGCGAGGTGCAGGCGATGAAATTCGGCACGCGTTTCGCCATGCCCCTGCGGGTCTGTTCGCTGGCGCGGCGCCCCGATGGGGTGTTTTGCGCCACCCTTGACGACGAGACGGAGCTTTGCGCCCGCGCGGTCATCGTCGCCACTGGCGTGCAGTATCGCCGCCTGCCGATCGACCGGCTGGAGACGTTCGAGGGCGCGGGCGTCTATTATGCCGCGACCGAAACAGAGGCGCGCTATTGCCGCAACAGCGAGGTTTACGTGATCGGCGGCGGCAACTCGGCGGGGCAGGCGGCAATGTACCTGTCGCGCAGCGCCAAACATGTGCATGTGATGATCCGTGGCCAGTCCTTGGCGGCGTCGATGTCGGATTACCTGTCCAGCCGGTTGGAGGCCGATCCCCGCGTCACCGTGCATTTCGGCACACGGGCCAAGGCGCTGCACGGGACGGATTTTCTGGACGGCATCACGATAGAAGGCCCCGACGGCCCGCGCGATTGCGCCACCAGTGGGCTGTTCATCATGGCCGGTGCGGCGCCCAATACCGGCTGGCTGTCGGACCTGATCGAACTGGATGACAAGGGTTTCGTGAAAACCGGCAACGCAGTCGGCCGGAACTCGCCCTTCGCCACGTCCGAGCCGGGAATTTTCGCCGTGGGCGATGTGCGCGCCGGATCGGTCAAGCGGGTCGCCTCGGCGGTGGGCGAAGGCTCGGTCGTGATCTCGAAGGTCTGGGAATATGTGAACGACTGACGCGGTGGCGGGCAGGTCCGACAGGCTTTTCGACCGCGACATTACGCAACGGACATCGCGACACATCTGCGCTGATCCTAAGTTGCCGCCGGAGGTGCAGGGCGATTACTCATCGTAAAGTCGCTTTTCGTCATTGTGCTGCAGCCGCGCGGCAAGATCGTCATAGGCTTCGGTCAGCTTGCCATGGGCGATCAGCGCCTCGGCATAGGTCGGCAAAGCGTCAACGGGCAGTTGATCGTCGGGATACCACAGCCGCGAGCGGATGATCGACTTGCCGCAATGGTAAAACGCCTCTTCCACCTGCACGATCACGGCGAAATCCGGCACCCGGCCCTTGATCGCGCACAATTCGCGCACCGTCCTGTCGCGCACCACCACCGCGCTGCCATTGACGCGCACCACCTCGTTCCGGTTCGGCACCAGAAAGACCAGCCCGATACGACCCGTCTCGAAGATGTTCTGAAACCCGTCATAGCGGTGATTGCCGGGCCGGTCGGGAATGGCCAGCGTCTTGTCGTCCAGCACTTTGACAAACCCCGCCGGGTCGCCCTTGGGCGAGACATCCATGTTCCCCGCCTTATCCACCGTCGCCATGGTCAGAAAGGTCGAATGTTCGATCCAGACCTGGCAATGGGCGTCGATATGATCAATGAATTTGCCGGTCTGGCTGTCATAGGGCAGGCGCTGGTCGGCGTAGATTTCCGCGACCGAGGTCACGACATCCTTGGGCTGGTACATGGGCATCCTTTCGCGCTGATCCGGGCAGTCTAGCACAGTCGCGGGTCATTGATCTTGTGCCTTGCAGCGTGGCTGCCTATAAGGCGCGTCATGACACGGATACTGGCGATCATTATTCGAATTATATGCCCGGCGCTCTGAGCAGATCGAGCCGCCGGGACAAGGCGTATGGACCAACGCGCCGCCCCCAGATTTTACCGTAAGACCCGCATATAAAGGACGCCACCGATGTGCGCCGAGACCACAGATAATACACCCGACTACAAAGACACGCTGAACCTGCCCCAGACCGATTTCCCGATGCGCGCGGGCCTGCCCAAGCGCGAGCCCGACTGGCTGGAGCGCTGGAACAAGCTTCGCATCTACACCCGCCTGCGCGACAAGGCCGTGGCCGAGGGCGACCGCACGCCCTTCACCCTGCATGACGGTCCGCCTTACGCCAACGGGCATCTGCATATCGGCCACGCGCTGAACAAGATCCTCAAGGACATGGTGGTACGCTCCCAGCAGATGATGGGCCGCGATGCGCGCTACATCCCCGGCTGGGACTGCCACGGACTGCCGATCGAATGGAAGATCGAGGAACAGTACCGCAAGAAGGGCCGCAACAAGGACGAGGTCGATATCATCGACTTCCGCCAGGAATGCCGCAAATTCGCCGAAGGCTGGATCGACATCCAGCGCGACGAATTCAAGCGCCTTGGCGTGACCGGCAAGTGGTCCAAGCCCTATCTGACGATGGATTTCCGCGCCGAGCGCATCATCGCCGAGGAGTTCCAGAAATTCCTGATGAACGGCACGCTCTACCAGGGGTCCAAGCCTGTCATGTGGTCGCCGATCGAGAAAACCGCCCTGGCCGAGGCCGAGGTCGAATATCACGACAAGGACAGCTTCACGATCTGGGTGAAGTTCCGGGTTGCGACCGAAGGCGATCTGGAAGGTGCCTCGGTCGTTATCTGGACAACGACCCCCTGGACGATCCCGTCGAACAAGGCCGTGGTCTATGGCGAAAACTTCTCCTACGGGCTTTACGAAGTCACCGGCACGCCCGAGGAATGCTGGGCCGCGCCCGGTGACCGGTTCATCCTCGCCGACAAGCTGTCGGGCGATGTGCTGGGCCGTGCCCGGCTGAGCGAAGATCACTGGAAACGTGTCCGTGACGTCAGCGCCGAGGAGCTTTCGGCCCTTTCGTTGCAGCATCCGCTGGCCGGGGCCGAAGGGTCCAACGGCGAATGGGACGATCTGCGTGATTTCCGTGCTGCCGATTTCGTGACCGACGAGGAAGGCACTGGTTTCGTGCATTGCGCGCCGTCGCACGGGATGGAGGAATACGAGCTTTACCGCGATCTGGGCATGCTGGGGCAGGTCATCACCTATAACGTGCTGGATGACGGCTCTTTCCGCCCTGATCTGCCGTTCTTTGGTGGCACCTACATCCTCAACCGCAAGGGCGGCGAGGGCGATGCCAATAAGACCGTGATCGACAAGCTCGCCTCCGTCGGCGGGCTTCTGGCGCGCGGCAAGATCAAGCACAGCTATCCGCATTCATGGCGGTCCAAGGCACCAGTGATCTACCGCAACACGCCGCAATGGTTTGCCGCCATCGACAAGCCGGTCGGTGACGGGCAGGACACCCACGGCACCACCATCCGTGAACGCGCCCTGACCGAGATCGACAATGTGAACTGGACCCCCAAGACCGGCCGCAACCGCCTGCATTCGATGATGGAGGCGCGGCCCGACTGGGTACTTTCCCGGCAACGCGCCTGGGGCGTGCCGCTGACCTGTTTCGTGAAGGCCGGCGCGTTGCCCACCGACGACGGGTTCCTGCTGCGCGACGAGGCGGTTAATGCCCGCATCCTTGAGGCGTTCGAGGCCGAAGGCGCCGATGCCTGGTACAAGGAGGGTGCCAAGGAACGCTTCCTCGGCAATGATTACGACCCCAATGAGTGGATCAAGGTCGATGATATCCTTGATGTCTGGTTTGACAGCGGATCGACCCATGCGTTTGTGTTGCGCGACCGCGAGGACGGGTCCGAGGATGGGCTGGCCGACCTTTATCTTGAAGGTACGGACCAGCATCGCGGCTGGTTCCATTCCTCGATGCTGCAAAGCTGCGGCACTCAAGGATGCGCGCCCTATCGCGGTGTGCTGACGCACGGGTTTACGCTGGACGAGAAGGGCAACAAGATGTCCAAATCGCTTGGCAATACCATCGTCCCGGATGCGGTCGTCAAGCAATACGGGGCCGATATCCTGCGGCTTTGGGTGGCGCAGGTCGATTATACGGGCGATCAGCGGATCGGGCCGGAAATCCTCAAGGGGACAGCGGACAGCTATCGGCGTTTGCGCAACACCATGCGCTTCATGCTGGGGGCGCTGGCGCATTTCGACGAAAGCGACCGGGTGGAGCCTGCCGACATGCCCGAGTTGGAGCGCTGGGTGCTGCATCGCCTAGCCGAGCTGGATCACCGGGTGCGCACCGGCTATGCCGCCTATGATTTCCAGGGCGTGTTCCAGGCGCTTTTCAACTTTGCCACTGTCGAGCTCAGCGCGTTCTATTTCGACATCCGCAAGGACGTGCTTTACTGCGATGGCGACACGCCCCGCCGGCGCGCGGCGCACACGGTGCTGGACCTGCTGTTCCACCGGCTGACCACCTGGCTTGCGCCGGTGCTGGTCTTCACCATGGAAGAGGTCTGGCTGGAACGGTTCCCCGGCGACGAGAGCTCAGTGCATCTGACCGATATTCCCGCCACCCCCGCCGACTGGCTGGATGAACCGCTGGCGGCGAAATGGGCGCAGGTGCGGCAGGCGCGGCGCGCGGTCACCGCAGCACTTGAGGTGCAGCGCACCGACAAGGTGATCGGTGCCTCGCTGGAGGCGGCCCCGGTGGTGCATGTGCGCGACCCCGAGATGCTGGCGGTGCTGAAATCGGTGAATTTCGAGGATATCTGCATCACTTCCGACATCTCGCTGACCGATCACCCCAGCCCGGCCGAGGCGTTCCGCCTGCCCGAGGTCGACGGCGTGACCGTGGTCTTCGAGAAGGCCGATGGCGCGAAATGCCAGCGCTGCTGGAAGATCCTGCCGGATGTGGGCAGCCATGCGCATCCGGGCACCTGCGGGCGCTGTAACGACGCGCTGGCCTAGGCCTGGACCCAGAGCCATGACCTTGTCCGCCTGATCGACAGGTGGGCAGGGTTCTTTGGGGGATGCCGCTGTCGACGGCCCTTCAGAAATACCGATCGCTACCCGGCGGTGTCTTCCCCTTTATAGTACCCGATAACGTCATTTTCGGTCGTGGCCCCCAGGCCGTTCAGAAGGCGGTTGGAATAGTTGAAATAGGCGCAGACCTGATTGACTTCGAGGATTTCTCCATCCTCGCAGCCCGCGATCCTGAGTGCTTCGAAATCGGATTTGACCATTTTACCCACATCCGTCGTCAGCTTGGCGGCGTAGCGCAAAAGGGCCAGTTCCTTGCCGTCGAACGCGTCTTCGGGGCGGTGGGCCTTGAGCGCCACGAAAATCCTGTCAGAGCGGGGCTGGTCCAGCAGAAGATTGCGGGCATTCATGAAATGATGCGTCAGCGAATAGGTGCAGTCGTTCAGGATCGACGTGTAGCTGGCAACCACCTCGAGAAACCAGAATGGCAGCGTATTGTCGTCAGAATGCAGGACTGAGCGATAAAGCGTTACATGCCCATTCATCGTCTCGGGTCTGAGGGAATGGACGCGCATGACCGTGTCCACGGTGCCGTGCGGGGTGCGGGCCTTGTTCAACAACTCTTTCAGCCGGCCATTCGCCTTGTCGTCCGGTATCATCCTGATCCACGCGCTCATTGCTGTCCTCCGATTGCTTTCAGATCAGTTTACGAAAAAGACAGCGGTAATCCACAGTAGAATTTTCTACCGAGGAGAAATATTTTGTTGGATTGCCATGCGCATTCGCCCATAACATGACCATGATGCTTTGATCATCGGGATGGACGGAATGCGGGCTTCAGATCTTCGTGCGGGAGCTGAGAACCTATTGCTCAATTGTGGCGGGTTGACCCGCGGCGATCAGCTTTTGATCCTGCAGGAGAACCCTGATCAGGGCTATTATGACAGTTCCATCTGCGATGCTGTCCTGCGCTGTGCCCACGATCTTGATATCCATGCCTCGGTCCGGACCGCTCCGTTTGACCCGATGGGCGGGCCGATTTCAACGGCATTGATTGAGGCGATGAAGGCCGCGGACAGAACCCTTTTTCTGTCCCGCTGCGGTGATCAGATCCGGTTTAGCGCCGACATGCAGGGGATACGCCCGATCATGTCCTATGCGCTTGATACCGAAATGCTGGCATCAGGCTTTGGCCGGGCAAATTACCAGGGCTTTGTCGCGCTGAAAAATGCAACCAACGAAATGTTGTCGAAAGCCACTGAAATTCAGGTCACCTGTCCGCTTGGCACCAATTTCAGCGGCCCCGGTGCCGCCTTTCGCCAATCCGGTGCAGACGTCACCGTGGACCGGTTTCCAATGCTGGTTTTCGCCCCCATACCGGTTGCCGGGTTTTCCGGCGTGATCATGCAGGAGGGGTTTCTGGTTGGTACCGGCTCTAAATTCTATGAGCCCTACGGGATCGCACTGGAACACCCTATCGCGGTTCATTTCAAAGAGGCTGCGTTGTGCGATATCGACGGCGATCCGCGCGATGTGGAGGCGGCGAAGGCACATTACCGGCGCGTCGGCGGGATGTTCGGGCTGGACCCCTTTACCATGCATTCCTGGCATGCGGGCATTCATCCGGGATGCGCCTGTAAATCCACCGCTGCCGAAAACTTTGAACGGTGGAGCGGCAGTGCATTCGGTAATCCGCGCCTGCTGCATTTCCACACTTGCGGGGATTACGCACCGGGCGAAATCTCGTTGAACGTGCTGGACCCGACGATCAGTGTCGATGGCGTGGCTGTTTGGTCATCCGGGCAATTCGATCCGGCAAAAGTACCGGGCGGAGCGGATATTCTGGAGAGCTATCCGTGCATCAAATCGGTCTTTGACGCCCCTTGCCGGGAGGTGGGGCAGGGCGCTGATGGGCGCCTTTGCGGTAATTGAACTACGCCGCAGTCTCCTTGATCGCGCGAGCGATACGGGTGCGAAAGCGCATGGCGCCTGCGTCCAGACCCAGGTTGAGATAGGGCGTTTTACGGGTCGCCATGCCGCGTTGGACCTGTTCAAGCACGTCCTTGTCTTCGTTGAAGGCCATCAGCGCACCGTCAAACATCCGGTCGGAAAGTGCGGCATCATCGGCATGCATGTTCCGGTGCTGGAACCAGAAATACATCGCGTTTTGGTCGTCTATCGGCGTGATGAAATTGTAGGAAATATTTACGAACGCATTGGGAGACAGGGGTTTGTCTGCGCCGCCTTCGCCCGTCGGCGTATAGACCGACATGTTGATCGCGGTTGAGGGCAGGCGGCATTCGTAATGCTGTTTGCGGTCGCAATGTGGCCCAAAGGGCAGCATCGACTGATAGTAGGGCGGCGCGGGTTCATCGCTGATCCAGCGCGACACGATCACGCCGTTTTCGGTTTCTTCCAGATCGAGCGGGCGGCTGTCGGTGCCTGCCCCCGCGAAGGAGGTCAGATGCACCCAGGCCACATGACTGGGGTCAAGCAGGTTGTCGATGATATAAAGATAATGGCAGGCCATCTGCATCGCGCCTTTGGGGGTCTTGCCCCAGTCGGGATTGTCGAAATTAGGGATAGAGATGATGTCGTCCCTGCTGGCTTTCGCGGGGGCGCCCATCCAGATCCACAAGAACCCCCAGCGATCCTCGACCGGGTAGGAATGCACCGCGGCCCGGCGCGGCGGGTTATCAAGCTGCGTGGGTGCGATCACGCATTCACCGGTGCAATCAAAGGTCAGCCCATGATAGCCGCAGACCACGTTGCTGCCCTCGATCTTGCCGCGTGACAGGGGCAGTTTGCGATGTGGGCAGGCATCTTCCAGCGCGATCGGTTCGCCGCTCTCGCCCCGGAAAAACACGATCTCGTCGCCCATGATCATACGGGCGGTCAATTCGCGTCCGATATCTTCGCTGCGCCCGGCCACGTACCAGCAATCGCGCAGAAAACCTTCGCTTCCGATCAGATCCGGTCTCATCTGTCACTCCTGTTCGGAAAAAGTATCGAACGCGGCCAGCGCCTTGGCGCTGAAGGCATAGGACGGCCCCCCGCCCATATAGGTTGCCATCGCCAGTGCTTCGCACAACTCGTCGCGCGTGGCTCCGAGGCGCACCAGAGAGCGCACGTGAAAGCCGATGCAACTGTCACAACGGGTCGAGACGGCAATGCCAAGGGCGATGAATTCCTTGGTCTTTTCGCTCAGCGCGCCGTCGGATTTTGCCGCTTTTCCCATGATGGCGAAGCCGCGCACCGTTTCGGGAACCTCTTTGGAATAGGTGGCAATGTCGCCTTCGATCCCGGCCATGAAGGGTTTCCAGTCCATCAATATCTCCTTTTAAGCGCGCTCATCCGACCCCATGCGCCGTTCCAGCCAGCGCACCCCTGCACTGATGATCAGCACCAGCACAAGGTATTCGAGGATAAGCAGTGAATAGATTTCAAGCGGGCGATATTCGGTGACCACCAGCTCATTCGCCCGGCGTGTCAGCTCCTGCATGCCGATGACCGAGGCAAAGGCGCTCATCTTCACGATGTAGATGAACTGGTTCGCCAGGGGCGGCAGGATGCGTCGGATCGCCTGAGGCAGGATCACGTAGCGCATGGTCTGGAGGTAGTTCAGCCCGATGGTTTGTGCGGCTTCGGTCTGACCCCGGGCGATGGATTGAATGCCGGCGCGGTAGATTTCGGCCGTAAAGGCGCTGTCGGAAATGGCCAGGGTGATGATCGCGCCCCAGAACGGGTCAATCGGGATGTTCACCCCCATCTCGCGGAAGATGATCGGCAGGCCGTAAAACACCCAGAACAGCATCGGCAGCAACGGGATCGAGCGAATGAATTCCACGTAAATCCGGTTCACCCAGCGCCAGCCCCGGCTTTTGGCCAGCCCGGGCAGGGCGACGAGCAGCCCAAGTGCGATGGAAATCACCGCCGCGATCACGGATATCAGAATGGTCGAGCCCATGCCCGAGATCAGAAATTTCACGTTGATCCAGCCATTTGGCGTCAAGGGGTTGATCACGTACCAGCCCCAGGTTGCCGAGCTGGCGCATCCGGCCAGCAGCAGGAAGGGCAGCAAAAGGATCAGGGGTTTTCTCATGATTAAATCCCTTTCTAGTGCTGCAAAATCTGGGACAGGAATTTCTGACATCGCGGCGACCGAGGGGCGCCGAAGAATTCCCCGGGCGGGCCCTGTTCCACGATTTCACCGGCATCCATGAAGACCATCTGATCCGCGACCTTGCGGGCAAATCCCATCTCATGGGTGACGACGACCATGGTCATGCCCTCCTGGGCCAGTTCGACCATCACGTCCAGCACTTCCGAGATCATCTCCGGGTCCAGCGCCGAGGTCGGCTCGTCAAACAGCAGGACCTTGGGCTCCATGCAGAGCGATCGGGCGATTGCAACCCGTTGCTGTTGACCCCCGGACAACTGCCCGGGGCGTTTATCGGCCTGTTCCGGAATATGGACCCGTTCCAGGTATTGCATCGCCCTGGCTTCGGCCTCGGCCCGCATCATGCCGCGCGCCTTGATCGGCCCGAGCGTCAGGTTTTCCAGCACGGTGAGATGCGGAAACAGGTTGAACTGCTGGAACACCATGCCAACTTCAGAGCGGATCGACGCCACGGATTGAGGATCGTTTGTCAGCTCGACCCCGTCCACCTTGATCGTGCCTTTCTGGTGTTCTTCCAGACGGTTGATACAGCGCACGACCGTGGATTTGCCCGATCCCGAGGGTCCGCAGATCACGATCTTTTCGCCGTATTGGATTGACAGGTTGATGTCCTTCAGCACGTGAAAAGTACCGAACCACTTGTTTACCCCTTCAAGTTCGATTGCGGCGTGCGTCATGCGGTGGGTTCCTTTAGTGGGTATTTTCCTGTGAAGAAAAATTTTTCTTGAGGTTAGTAGTGCCCTTGGCCTTAAATCAAGCAACAAATCGGCTAGGATGTCGCAACAACAACAGAACCACCAACGGGAGATCAATATGAAACCTTTTCTAACAGCCGTTGCCGCCGCCGCGATTGGCCTGACGCTTGCGGGCGCGGCCAAGGCCCAGTCGGCCCTGAACGAGATCCTGGACAGCGGTGTGCTGAAAGTGGGGACGACGGGTGACTGGAACCCCATGACGCTGCGCGATCCGGCCACCAACAGCTACAAGGGTTTCGATATCGACATCATGTCCGAGCTGGCGAAGGACCTGGGCGTCGAGGTCGAGTTTGTGCCGACCGATTGGAAAACGCTGGTCAATGGTGTTGTGGCGGGTCAGTACCACATGACGGGTTCGGCCTCAATCTCTCCGCCGCGGATGAAGGTCGCCGGATTTTCCGAAAGCTACATCGCGGTTGAGTTTTTCCCGTTCACAACCGAGGACAAGGCCGGCAATTTCTCGGGCTACGAGTCAATCAACCAGCCGGGGGTGAAGGTCGCCACCACCCTGGGCACGTCGTTTGAAAAGATGGTCCGCGAGTGGTTTCCGGAAGCGGAGATCGTGATCGTCGAAGCACCCGCCCGTGGATATCAGGAAGTGCTGGCTGGCCGGGCAGATGTCTTCGTGACCTCCAATATCGAAGGCTCGACCCTGAACGCCAAATTCCCGATTGTCCGTGTGGATGGCGCGGAAGCACGCCGCCCGACGCCCATTGCCATGCTGCTGCCGCAGACCGATCAGGTGTGGATCAACTACGTCAACAACTGGGTCAAGGTGAAGAAAGCCCAGGGTTTCTTTGAGGAAAACAAGGAAAAGTGGGGTTTGTAACGACCGCGTACAGGTGCAGGGCCGGCATGTGCACGGCCTTGCCGCCAATTAACTGTCGCTGGTATCCGCCTTGGCGATGACGGTAATGAAACTCACCTTTTCGGTTTTCAGTTCTTCCGGTCCGTGCGCCGTACTGCATTCAAAACTGAGACTGTCGCCCGGCCGCATGTGATAACTTGCTTCGCCACAGCGATAGACCATCTCACCGTCGGTGACCTGGATAAACTCCACCCCGCGATGCTGATACAAGGGATGCTTCTGAAGCGGCTGTTCCAGCGTGACGCTGAACGCTTCGAACCCGACATGCGGGGCCGCGGCACGCCCGATCATTTTGTAGACATGACCAAACCCACTGCCCAGGCGTTGCACTGTCATGCCTTCGCCAGCGGCAACAAATGACACATCCGTATGCTCAACGGTTCCCGCAAAGAACGTGATCAGGGACACGCCTATCCCTACTGCCAGCGCCTCTAGCGTGCTGAGGGACGCAGAGACCTGTCCGCGTTCGATCTTGGAAATCATCGCCGTGGAAACATTTGCACGATGCGACAGTTCGGCCAGCGTCAGCCCTGCAAGCACGCGGTGGGCTTTGACCGCGGCCCCGATTACCTGATCCAGGGGTTGTTTTTCGACTTCTGCCGTCACTTGATTGTCCATGTCCCGAGACTACTGTGGTGCATCCGAAAGGGAAAGCGGTGCGGCGGTAGTATTGCCGTTCGTTTCCGGGGACAGGGCATGGCAGTGACGCACGGCACCCCGCCGATCACAATGATGTAGGTTTGCCTTCCGTGGGATTGCCCTGCACGGTAAAAGCGAAGGCAACTTGCCGGATGCGTAAGATACCCCAGTGTCCGGCGTTGCACAGATGAGAAGTTTGAAAAAATGTCGTTTAAGCGACTTGCCCAGATTGAATTGCGCTTCGGGGCCTTGCCGCACCGCAGGGTAACGTCTGTGGTTCTGTTCTGGGCGCGAGCCGCCGAATGATCAGGAGATCAATTCTTGTCGCGACGGTGGCTTTTATGTTGTCTTTGCTGGTGCATGGCCTGGGCTTGAATTTCACCACGCGCAACGGGCCACCGTCATCGAGCGAGAATGCCGCTGCTGATCTGAGCGATGTCGGCGGTGTATTCGAGGATTTCGCCGAAGCCGTGACCGAAACGGAGGTGCCCGAGCCTGCGCCGGTGCCCGATCCGCCAAGCGTGACCTCGCCAGAGCCGGTCGACGAACAGATACCGACATCCCAGGCGCTGGTCGCGTCAGACAATCCGCAGGACGTGTTGACGCCTGACACGGGCGATGCCGAAGTAACAGAGCCCGACGCTGCTGAACCGTCCGAGCGTGATGCAACCGCGCCCGGGATCACAGCGCCATCAGGGGGCGAAGATGAAACCAATGCGGATGTGACCGCCTCGCAGACGATTGAGGCCGAAAGCCCTGCCGAACTACCGGAAGGGGATGCGACCGGGAGTGTTGATCCGTCAGGGGCCCAGACCAGCGAAACCGAAACCTCCCCGTCCAACGAGACCGTTTCGACCGATCCTTCCGCGCCTGACCCGTCACCGCGTCCTGCGATCACTGTGGCGCCCGAAGTGGTGCAAGCTGAATTGCCGGAAACAACGGTTGAGACCCCGGCCGATGAGCCCGAGATCCTGAGCGCATTAGAAAGCGAGGATGGATCAAGTTCGGCCGTAACAAGATCGCTGCGTCCACCGGCAGAACGGCCCTCGGCAGAGGCATTGGGTGTGCCCGAGGGCGCGCAGCGAAAAAGCGCGCAACAAGGCCGCGCGACAGGCGTTATCGAATCCCCGCTTGCCGTCTACAAGCGCAGCAGTGTCGACCTGCTTGCCTTTGGCAGCGGCGGTGCGCGGTCCGGTTCAAGCGGTTTCAGCGGCTCCCGCGGCCCTGGAAACTCCAGCACCACAAACTATGTCGGGCGGGTCCTGGTGCAGCTCAATCGCGCTCCAATTCTCTATGCGTCGGTCAAGGGGATGGCGCAGGTGTCGTTTGAGATCAATCCCGATGGTACACTGGCCTGGGTCAGGATACTCAACGCGACAGGATCCCAGGACATCAGACGCGCCGCCAGCGCCCAGGTTCGAAGCGCGGCCCCCTTTCCAAGACCGCCGCAAGGGTCCAGCAAAAGGCTGGCCTTTGTGTATCGGAACTGAAGATCGCATGGGGTGGTCAGCATATTTCATGGCGCCGTGGTGGCGAGTGGCGCAATATCGAAACGACAGCCGTTGCGCGTCTGGTGAACGCAGGCGCGGTGTTGGCAGAAAAGGAAGATGCAGATGAAGATAATCCGAAGGGTCGTTGCGGCGATCTTGGTCAGCCTGACTGTTGTTCCCGGCGTTATGGCGCAGGAAAAGCCGCTGGGTGAAGCCGTTTTGATCGAGCTGAACGCGGTCAAATCAAACGAGGGCAGTTGCACGCTGACGTTTCTGGTGTTGAACGGTCATGCCAGCCAGATTGAGAAAGCGGTTTATGAAACTGTCCTGTTTGACAGTACGGGACAGGTGGACCGGTTGACCCTGTTTGATTTCGGCACCCTGCCGCCCGGTCGCCCGCGGGTGCGCCAGTTTTCCGTTCCGGGCATCGCGTGCGACGGGTTGGGTCAGGTCCTGATCAACGGCGCACATACATGTGAAGCGCCGGAACTGACCGACACCGCCTGCGAGGCTGGATTGATACTGAACACGCGCACCGAGATTGAGGTGATCGGATGACCAGAATTCTTGAAGGCTTACGCTATACGGTTGATCTTGGTGGGCCGGTGGTGATGGTGCTGCTTGTTATCTCGGTCGTTACGTTGGCGACGATCCTCTACAAGCTATGGCAGTTTTCCGTGTCCGGTGTGGGCCGGCATCGCGCGTTGAAAGAGTCAGTGGCCGCGTGGGACAGGGGTGACCGCAGCGCTGCCGAGAGTGCTCTGAAGCAGTCGAAAAGCTATCTTGCGCCCGTGATCAAAATGGCCTTTGCTGCGGAACCCGAGGACACCAAACGGCTGGAGGCCGAAGCCGAGGTGCGGTTTGCCCGGCTGGAGGGCGGGTTTCGATTGCTGGACAGCGTTGCACAGCTTGCCCCGCTGCTGGGTCTGTTCGGCACGGTGCTGGGGATGATCGAAGCGTTTCAGTCGTTGCAGGATGCCGGATCCCAGGTTGATCCGTCGCTTCTGGCGGGTGGTATCTGGGTCGCGCTGTTGACCACTGCCGTGGGTCTTGCCGTGGCGATGCCAACCGCCATGGTGCTTAGCTGGTTCGAGGGGCGGATGGATACGGAACGGGTGACCGCCGAGCGGGCGATTGCGTCGGTCCTGCACCCTCAGGGTCATCGTGACGGTGTTGTTCAAACCGCAGCGGAGCCGACCCATGCGTAGGCGCACCCGGCGTCGGCGTTTGTCGATGACATCGCTGATCGACGTCATCTTCCTATTGCTGCTGTTTTTCATGCTTTCATCGACATTCTCGCGGTTTGCCGAGGTCGAGCTTTCCGCCGCCGGTGCGGGTGGCGCGGGCAGCGACGACGTCAAGCGAAGCTTTCTGCAACTGGGCGAAGAGACCTTGCGCGTAAATGGTCAGGACGTTGTGCTGGGAGCGTTGCCCGACACATTCGCCAACCTGTCCCCCGAGGCAGAAACCCTGCCTGTGATTGTCAGCCTGCGCGATGATGTGACCGCGCAACGGTTGACCGACGTCCTTGTCGTCCTCCGAGGTATCGGCCGGTTGAGCATCAGCGTGTTGGGGTCATAATGCGCAAACGGCGGCAAACCACGCGCAACGAGCCCACGATCGCGCTGATCAATATCGTCTTTTTGATGCTGATTTTCTTCATGGTCGCAGGCACGCTGTCGCAACCGCTGGACAGAGACCTCAGACTTGTGCGCACCTCTGATCTGGAAGGCCGCGCGCCACCCGATACACTTGTCGTGCACCCGGATGGCCGATTGGCGTATCGCGGCGAGACCGTCGCATCGGCACAGGCATTTTATGCCGCGCGCCCGGAAGACGAGCGTGAGGTCGTGAGGGTTGTACCGGATGAGGCACTGCCAGCGGTCACCCTGGTAAATCTGGCACGGGATCTGCGCGCTTTGGGGGCCTCGCGCGTGGTGATCGTGACGCAACGTGGTTTGGAATAATGCCTGGTCTTCATACGTTTCACGAGGGCAGGGTGCAAAAGCGCTTGGTCAACCGGAAGGGCAGGGGTGGACCGTGTCGCAGGCTTGACGTCTGCCACCCCTTTTTTTGAAGCCTCAGAGTAGAGGCCATGCCTGGCGTCAATCGTAACGCAGTTCGCCAGCTTTCCCTCTGAATATCGTGTAGGCCAGGATGGTATATCCAAGAATTGCGGGCAAGACAAAGCAGGTTCCGATCAGGATGATGAAAAGACTTTCCGGCGCACTTGCACTTTCGTAGATCGTCAGTTTTTCCGGCACCACATAGGGATAGAAACTATAGGCCATCCCGCCGAAAGCCGTCACCCAAAGAACCGTTGCAACCGCAAATGGCTTCCATGACATCCGGTCTTGGGGATATGGCATCTTGCGTAACATGGACCACAGCCAGACGATCAGCGCCGTCGACGCGATGGGGAGCGGGGCAAGGTATAATGCCGTGGGCAAGCTGAACCACTTGTCGAAAATCCGGTCACTCACGAACGGCGTGGCCAACGATATCGCGCCGATCCCCAAAACAAGGCCCCAAATGCCGCCCTTGGCCCAGGCCACCGCTTTGTGCTGTAACGCATTTTCGGTTTTGTGGATCACCCATGTCGCCCCGATAAAGCTGTAGCCGACTGTTAGAAACAACGCCGTCAGCAGGCCAAAGCCCACATGCGCCCATGTCCAGTCAAGTCCCATGACATACATGCCCAACATGAACCCCTGGCTGAGGGACGTCATCAGCGATCCTGCAAAGAAAAGATTGTTCCAGAGGTCTTTCTGGGGGGCGGGTGCTTTTGCCCTGAATTCAAACGCGACGCCACGCAGGATCAGACCGATCAGCATGATCGCCACGGGGAGGTACAAAGCCGTAAGGATTTCACCATGTGCGGCCGGAAAGGCGACCAGAAGCAAGCCAACAGCGAGCACAAGCCATGTTTCGTTGGCATCCCAGAACGGTCCTATCGAGGCGATCATCCGGTCCTTTTCTTCATCATCGGCGAAGGGAAAAAGAACACCGACCCCCAGATCGAACCCGTCCAGTACCACGTAGATGAGGATCGAGGCCCCCATCAGGGCGGCAAATATAAAGGGAAGCCATATCGTCGGGTCACCAAAGGTCTGCATGATGCTCACTCCGCCGGGATTTCGGTTTTCTGCGTGGTCGGGACCGGGGCGACGCGCGTGCCGATCTCTTCTCCGCGCGACATTTTCCGCGCCAGATAGAATATCACGTAGATATAGGCCGACAGTAACAGCGCGTAGATGACCAGATAGGCGATCAGCGTGGACAGCACCATTGCCGACGGCACGTCAGCCACGGCCTGTTTGGTGGTCATCACGCCTTGGACAAGCCAGGGCTGCCGTCCGATTTCGGTTGTGTACCATCCGGCAAGCGTGGCCAGCCAGCCGCTGAAACTCATCGCGACAAGCGCGTATAGAACAGGCTTGGGCAGGCCCTCTACGCCGCGTTTCTTGCGAAGCATGATCGCTGCGGCCCCCCAACTGACAAGCAACATCAGCATTCCGGTGCCCACCATGATACGGAAGGACCAGAAAACGGGCGCGACCGGCGGATGAAGGACTTCGCCCTGTTCGGTGACAAAATCGTCCAGACCCTGCACCACGCCGTCCCATTCATGCGTGAGGATAAGGGAGGCAAGGTTGGGGATGCCAATCTCGTAATGGTTCGTGCGTTCCTCTTCATCGGGTATCGCAAAGAGGAGAAGGGGCACATTGCCACTTGTTTCCCAATGCCCTTCCATCGCGGCCACCTTGGCGGGCTGGTGTTCCTTGGTGTTCAGCCCGTGCATGTCGCCGACGAATATCTGGACAGGGATCAAGAGGGCCGCCGCAAAAACAGCGGTCTTCAATGCCACTTTCACACCCTCTGTCCGCCCGCCGATAAGCCAGCGAAACGCACTTACACCGGCAATCAGGAAGCTGACGGTCAAAAAGCTGGCCAGAACCATATGGGCAAAGCGGTACGGCATCGATGGGTTGAAGATAATCGCATACCAGTCGGTGGCATGGGCCACGCCGTCAATCATCTCGAACCCTTGTGGGGTGTGCATCCAGGAATTCAGAACGATGATCCAGAACGCCGACATCATTGTTCCAAAGGCGACAAGGAAGGTTGCCAAAGTGTGCAGCCAATTCGGCACGCGGCTGAAACCGAAAAGCATGATCCCCAGGAAAACTGCTTCGAGGAAAAACGCCGTCATGATCTCGTAGGCCAGCAAAGGACCAGCGACATTGCCGACGGTTTCCATGAAACCTGGCCAGTTGGTCCCAAACTGGAAAGACATGGTGATGCCAGAAACAACGCCCATGGCAAAAGACAGAGCAAAGATTTTCACCCAAAAGCGATAGGCTTCCATCCATCGTTCTTGCCGTGTTCTGTTGAAACGTAACTTGAAAAACAAAAGCACCCAACCGAGCGCGATGGTAATCGTCGGAAACAGGATGTGGAACGAGATGTTGGCCGCGAATTGCATGCGCGACAGGATGAGCGTATCCATTTAAACCCCTGGGTTTCTGAGTTGTTTTCCTATTCGAAAGATATAGCCGGGATGCGGAGATGATCAGGGGGGTGCGACAGCAAAGCGCGGGGTTTCAGACCCATGGTGCCAAGGCTGCTCAAGCAGGAGCCATCACAGAATTTGGATGAACGCATGCATTGTTTGCTCAAGAACATCCTTCCGGTGTCGCGCAGGTCCCAACCGATGCGCATCGCAAACAGTCAGAATGCCCCGCAGTTTGGCGAAAATGGCATCAGGATAGTGGGCGAAAGCGAAACATGGCCGAGCCGCGCGATTTCGTGAACCGCGCCATCCGGCGCAAGGTCCGCGACGAGGCGGCACATCGGTGGGGCGGCTGAATATCCATGGCAAAACCATTCACGCGGAACGGCGTAAACAGCATAATGCCGGGCGAAGAAGGAGCCGGGCAGCGTAAGACCCGTTTTACAAATGTCGAACTCGGCTTGCATCCGGTCGTGCATATGCCCCGACTTTCGACGTCGACAGACCGGCGGCCACCAAGGCTTCGGCCATTCCGACGGCGCAGGATATGCCGTCGATGACTGGGATGCCGAATTCCTGCGACATCTGCTCCATCAGGTCGGCCATACCGGCGCAGCCCAGAACCACGGCTTCTGCATTATCTTCGTCGATCGCCGCGCGGATCTCGGCGCGGATATCTGCCAGGCTTGCGGGATCGTTCTCTTCCAGTTTCAGCACGGGGATGTCGGTTGCGCGCACACTGGCACATCTCGCGTCCAGCCCGTAACGCCCGAGATTGTCCCTGAGACCGGCCACCGATCGGCTGAGCGTTGTCACCACCGAAAACCGGTGCGAAACCATGGCCGCCGCATGATACCCCGCTTCACCGATGCCGATGACCGGAACATCGAAAAGACAGCGCATCGCATCCAGGCCGGTATCGTCGAAACAGGCGATAATGATCGCATCCACGTCCTTGTGACGCGCCGCTTCCTCCAACAAGCCCGGCACACAGACCGCAACATCGTAGAACCCCTCGATACTGGCGGGTCCGGAGTTGGAATTGGTCGCGATGATCTCGGTATCCGGTCGGGCAACCCGGGCGGCAGCCTTTGCCGCTTTTCGGGTCATGGAGGCGGTCGTGTTCGGATTGATGAGCAGTACTTTCATGCGGTTTCCTTACACTTCGCCGCCGAGATAGGCCGCTTTGATACGGTCATCATGCAGCAGCTCTTTGGAGTTGCCCGAGATGAAGATGTTACCGGTGCTGAGCGCGTAGGCCCGGTTTGAGATTGAAAGCGCCATACGTGAATTCTGTTCAACGAGGAGGACTGACACGCCTTCATCCCGGTTGATCGCAACGATTGAGCGCGCGATGTCCTGCACCAGCTTGGGTGCGATCCCAAGCGACGGTTCATCCAGCAAAAGCAGCTTTGGTTTGGCCATCAGCGCGCGACCGATCACCATCATCTGCTGTTCCCCGCCGGATAACGTACCTGCGGATTGTTTGAACCGTTCTTTCAGGCGCGGAAAACGTTCCAGCACACTATCCAACGTCTGCTGAACGTCCGAGTCTCTGCCCCGGGTGAACGCGCCCATCAACAGGTTGTCCTTGACGCTCATATACGGAAATACCCGGCGGCCTTCGGGCACCATGGCAATACCGCCAGCAACGATGTCGGCGGGGTTCTTGCCGTCGATCTGCTGACCTTCGAAATGCACACTGCCAGATTTGAGTTTTGCCAGCCCGGTGATTGCCCGCAGGATCGAGCTTTTGCCAGCCCCGTTCGCGCCAATCAGGGCGACAGTTTCGCCTTGCTCAAGATCAATCGACACGCCCTTCAAGGCATAGACGTGATCATAGTAGAGTTCGACATCATTGAATTCCAACATCTTATTCATGGGTCAGATTCCAATCTCATCGTCGGCACTGCCGAGATAGGCTTCGATCACCTTTTTATCGTTCTGAATTTCCCGTGGCGTGCCCTCGGCGATCATTTCGCCGAAATTGAGCACAACGATCCTGTCGGAAATTTTCATCACTGCCGGCATGTCGTGTTCGACAAGCAGAACGGTAACACCGCGTTCATCGCGGACCTTGCGGACCAGATCGACCATGGTCATGGTTTCGTCGTGGTTCATCCCGGCAAAGGGTTCGTCCAGCAGCAAAACCTTAGGGTCGGTTGCCAGCCCGATCGCGATCCCAAGTGCGCGCAGATTGCCCTGCGGAAGGTTTGACGCCTGTTCGTCAGCGATGGCGGACATACCCAGGAATGCGATCAATTCATCTGCATAGCTGCCGAAATCCTCAACATCACGATGCGCGGCCGATGTGCCCCAAAAGTACCCGGCCAGTGATGCCTTTGCGCGTAGGTGCTGCGCGACAATCACGCTTTCGCGCACGGTCATAGATTTGAAAATCGTGGTTTCCTGGAAGGTTCGCACCACACCCTTGCGCGCAACGATATGCGGTTTGAGGTTCGAAATGCGTTCGCCGTTCAACAGCACCTGACCAGAGGATGTCGGAAGGAAGGATGAGATCATTTTGAACAGTGTCGACTTGCCGGCGCCGTTGGGCCCGATCACCGAGAGGATCTCGTTTTCCTTTACCTCAAAACTGATGTCGTTATTGGCCGTCAGGCCGCCAAACTTTTTAGTGATGTTTTGAACCTGAAGAAGCGTTGTCATTGACCTGGCTCCTCTTTTTTCCCGGCGACTTCGGGGCCGGAGCGGGCTTTCGGCGAAAGTCCGGGTATTTTCATGCTGAGCAGCCCATTGGGCAGAACCAACATCAGGATAATCAGCAGGCTCGAATAGATCAGTAGCTGGTACTTGCCGAATTCGAACAACAGATCCCACCCGAAATAGAGCACAAGCGTGCCAAGCATCGGCCCAAAGACATAGCCGAGACCTCCGAGGAAGCAGTTCAGCATGAAATTGACGCTGTCGGCGACTTGAAAGCTTGAGGGATAGACCGATTGCGCGATTGAGCCGAACATCGCGCCGCCGATGCCACCAAAGAAGGAAGAAATCGCGAAAACGATGATCCGGATATACGAGATGTTCACACCGATGGAGCTGGCCAGTTCTTCGTTCTGCTGCATTGAGCGGCACAGGTGCCCCAAGCGGGAATTGACCAGCCGGTACATTGCCGCAAAGGTCAACACCATCAGCGCTGCGGTCGTATAGTAGAATGCCACGCGCGGATTTCCCAAGGTTGCAAAATCGGGAATAAGTGTGATTCCGAAGAGCGAAAGTTCACCTGGCAGCGGGATCGACGTGATGCCTTTGGCCCCGTTGGTGATGGGCAATGCAAGCGCCGTCAACGTGAATACCTGGGTCAGGACCAGGGTGATCATTGCAAAATAGACGCCGCGCAGCCGCAGGATTGGAAGGCCGATCAGCACCGCCACAAATGCTGCGAAGAGCCCCGCAATTGGCAGCGACAGCCAGAATGACATCCCTGCCTTGGTCACTAAAATGGCCGAGACATAGGCCCCAAGCAGCGCAAACGCACCTTGTCCGATATTGATCCGGCCAATGTAGAAAGTCAGCCAGACGCCTGCGCTGGCGATGGCCAGCAATCCTACCGATGTGAGGGTAAAGAAAAGATCGGTGCGTCCAAACGCGGCAATTGTCATTGGGACCGCCACGAACACGGCACCCAGAAACACAGCAAGACCGATCCATTGAGTTTTTGAGAGTTTCAACATCCGATCATCCCCACGGTTTGCCCATCAGCCCTTGCGGGCGGAAGGCCAGGAAAATCATCAGTGACACAAAGATCAGCAAGTAGGTGATGTCGCCGTATTGCGAGAGAACCGCAAGGCCGATCGCCTCGAGAAAACCTAGGATAATGCCCCCGGCGATCGCGCCCGAGATCACACCGGCACCGCCGATCATCACCATCATGAAGGCCTTGATCGAGGTCGGGCCGCCCATACCGAGGTTCACCCCGGTGATCGTGACCAAAAGACCGCCCACCAGACCTGCCAGCATCGCACCGAGCGCAAATCCGATCATTGAATAGCGATCAACGTTGACGCCCATAAGCTGGGCAGCCGTCCGATCCTGGGCCAGGGCCCTGAGCGCGCGACCAGTTTTGGAATATTGCATGAACAGGATGAAACCGACGATCGAAAAGATCGCGAGAACGCAGATCAGAATACGGTCGTATGGCATGATCAGTCGGAAATCCCAGTTGAATACGCCATCGACGATCTTGGGAACGCCGCGTTGCTTTTCGCCGAACACCAGCAGGATGACCGCATCGAAGAAAAACGCGAGCCCGGCCGCGAGCAACATGGTGCTTTCTTCGCGGGAGGATCGTCTGATGACGGGACCGAACAGGAACTTTTCGATCAGCGCCCCAAGCACGAACAGTGTGGCGCAGGCCAGAAACAGGGCCACAACAAAGGGAAATCCCAATTGCCCATAAAACGTGTAGGTGACGAAACCGCCCAGAACGTACATCTGCCCATGGGCAAAATTGAGTACGTTCATCAAGGCGAAGATGAGGGTCAGACCAAGGGCAATCATCGCGTATTGCGACCCCAGGTAGATCCCGTTTGCTAGTATTTGTTCCATACCGTTCCCGCCGGTTCCCAGATTGCTCCGGGCCCGATCAGGGGCCCGAAGTGAACGTGTCAATCAGCGATTTTCGCTGACAAGTCGTCGGTATCGGTTCTTAGTCGACTTCGGCCACGAACAGGGTCTTGAACTCACCGTCCTGGTAGACGTTCACGACCAGCGGCACGGCGACCTGACGCTTTTGCCCAAATGACGACATGCCGACATAGCGTAGCTTGGCGTCACCCACCATGTAGGGGTTGGGGGCTTCAAATGAATCCATGGTAGCCTGGAATACGCTGACATCTTCAATCGCCGCGGGGTCCGCTTTCAGCGTTTCGAGGATGTACTCCAGCGCGTAGACCTTGGTGTTCGATTCATCGTTATATTCGCCGAACATGTCGGTGTAGCGTTCTACGAATTCACGCATCGCATCCGAGGCCAGTTCGGGTGTGGACGCCCCGCCGACTGAGATAAACCCATTGGCAAGATCACCGGCGCCTTCGCGCAACACCTGCGCATCCTGTGCCGTTTCCGTGGAGATCAGCCCTTGGAAGCCAAGTTCACGCGCCGACCGGATGAGTTGCGGAGCGTTCGCGGGAGAGACACCAGAGAGAACCAGAAGATCCGGCTGGGTACGCATGACCGGCGTAAGAACCGGGGTAAAGTCGGTCGTGTCCACCTGATATGTGACATTGTCTGAAACCACCTCAAGTCCAAGCTCCTTGGCGGCGGCAACACCCCCATCGCGCTGGCTGAGTGGATCTGATTCATTGGCGGCTATGAAAGCGACGGTTTTTACCCCTTCGTTTTCCATGAGATGCTTGTAGATCGCCGGGCCGGATTGATAGTTGGCGACCATACCCAAAACAGCGTTTGACGCAGGTGCGGTATACAGCTCTTTCGGGAAGGCGTAGGGAAAATACATGATCCCGTTTGCTTCGGCCACGGGACGCACGGCTGCTGCGCCGTCATCGACGTTTGGTCCCACGACATAGTGAATGCCTTCCTGTGCCATTTTCTCCATGCCGGCAATTGCGCGCTTAGGATCCTTCTGATCATCGAATGAAACGATCTCGATGTCGTAGGTCGTGTCGCCGATGGTGTACCCGCCGGTTTCATTAATCCAGGCGGCGCGCGCTTCCATCGAGCGCTGGTTGGAAATGCCCCAGGCCGCTGCGGGGCCGCTTGTCACGCCGACAAATCCGATTTTCAGGGTTTGATTCTCAGCCATCGCGCCCGCGCTTGTAAAAACGGACAGCGCAACAGCTGCGGCAGCAGACTTAATAATTACTCTGCGTTTCATGATTTTCTCCTCCGTTGAACTTCATCCAATACTTTCGTGTCAGACCAACCAGGCCACATTCTTGCGATGGCAGGTTACGTAAAAGAGACAATTGTTAACAATTATTGTCAACGAATTATATTTTTTATGTTCTCATGAATTCCCATTTTCGTTAGCGTAAATTCGCGGTAAGCTGCATTGGCAAGCGGCGATAGCCAAAACCCTGAAGGAGTAAGGCGTTGGTAGAGAACAGTATTTCGGATGCTGCATCGGCGCTGGACGACGAACACAAAATCGTTGACCGCGTCTACAGCGCGGTAATGCAACATACGCTGGCACCCAATACCAAGCTCAGCGAATCGACCATATGTGAGAGTTTTGGTGTTGGGCGGATGAAAGCCCGGCGCGCGCTGTTGTTGTTGGCCAGTCAAGGTATCGTTGACCTTCGTTCTAATCGTGGCGCATTTATTGCCTGCCCAGATCAGAGGGATGCAGACGAGGTTTTCGAGGCGCGAATTCACATCGAACCAAGCCTTGTCGGTCAGGTTGCAGACAGGATCGACAGGGCTGGTCTCAAAGCTTTAGGCGATCATGTCAAAATGGAAAAAGCAGCACGGCGCGCCGATAACCGCCAGGACATCATCCGCCTTTCCGGAGAATTTCACGTACTTATTGCGACCGTATCTGGCAACAAATTTCTGACCCGAACCCTGCGGGAACTTGTGACCCGCACGTCGCTGATTGTAGCGCTGTTTGGGTCTGGGGAATCGTCTTGCTGCCGCGATGACGAACATGAAAAAATTCTTGAGGCCATTAAATCGCGCAACGCAGGCCAGGCGTCGGAGTTAACGCGTGAACATCTGGAGCACATCCGGCTGGGCCTCGACTTTTCGCAAACGCATAATTCCGAACCCGATTTGATCAGCCTGTTGAGGGCAAATTGAAGCTCATCGAGCATTTGCCATTTATGGCATCAGCACCCTAGGTGATGGTCTTTACCTTCGACTTTGCTGACGAGTGTTTGCGAGCGGCGAAGTGCGATTATTTGGCGGCCTTCTCACCCAGGCTTGTAAACGTTTCGGATTGTGGGCCTATTTCCAGTCCTTAGTGATAGGGCAAGAGATGCTGATCTATTTTGCCTAATCGCCCTTAGTTGCCCAGACTTGTAATCGCGTTACGGCACTTCATAATAAGGGAAAACGACTGAGCGCCGGCCCATGGCCGACGCTCTGTTTTCGACGCAGGTGTTGCAAGATACCTCAATGCGTCAAATAGGTTGGCATTTCTTGGCTTACTTAAGCCACCAACGCTCCATCCAACGCTCGCCATCCATATCCCAGTTTGTGGCAATCTCATCGGGCATCCCAACATCATCGGTTACGCCAAAGACATAGGATGCGAACATCGGGATGGCAGAGCCGCCTTCTTCGTTGAGGATCTTCTGCATCTCGAAATACATATCGCGACGTTTGGCATCGTCCAGCTCGGCGCGCGCTTCGACCAACAACTTGTCAAACCTTTCATGTGACCATTTACTTTCGTTCCACGAAACGCCTGTCTGATACGTGGTCGAGAACATCTGATCTTCGACGGGCCGTCCGCTCCAATAGCTTGTGATGAAGGGTGATTTGATCCAGTGATCGGCCCAGAACCCATCATTGGGTTCACGCGAAACCTTCAGATCAATCCCCGCGCCCTTGGCCGAATTCTGGATCAAGACTGCCGCATCAAGAGCCCCTGCAAAGGCAGCATCTGATGCGTGCAGCGTCAGCGCAATCGTATCCAGACCAGATTCCTTGAGGTAGAATTTGGCCTTGTCGGGGTCGTATTCACGCTGCTCCAAATCAGTGTTGAAGAAGCGCTGCCCTGATCCAATTGGGTGGTCGTTGCCCAGTTCGCCATAGCCGAACAGGATCTTGTCGACCAGTTCTTGCCGGTTGATCGCATATTTGACGGCCAGACGGATATTGTTGTCGTCAAACGGCGCCGTATCCGACAGCATCGGGAAAGAATAATGCAGTGTGCCTGTCGCGGTTTTCAGATTGACGCCGGGTTTGCGCCCCATCAGGGCAGCGGTCTTTAGGTCCACGCGGTCGATCGCGTGAACATCCCCGGAAACCAGTGCTGTGGTGCGCGCGTTCTGATCGATGATGGCCAGCACCTCGATCGTATCGAAATGCGCTACCTCGTCGCTCCAGTGGTTGGCATGGCGCGACAGCCTGCTGGTGATCCCGGCCTGGTAGCCATCGAGCTTGTAGGCACCACAACCGACATGATCCTGCCAGTTCATCGTGCCGTCATCATTCGCGGGCATGACCGGCAGGTGGTAATCGGTCAGGATAAAGGGAAAATCGGCATTGCCGGCCTCTAACTCAAACACCACGGTATTCTTGCCATCGGCATTCATCTTGGTGACCGGCGCAACCAATGGCGCTGCGGCCGAGCTTGTGCCTTCTTTGCGGTGATGGTTGATGGATGCAATGACATCATCAGCCGTTACGGTGCGGCCATTGTGGAATTCAACACCATCCCGCAGTGTGAAGGTCCAGGTTTTTGCGTCCGGCGACGCCTCCCACGATTCCGCCACCGAGGGCTGCAGGCTGCCATCGGGGCCGATCTGGGTCAGGTAACCCTGATACCCTCCAAGCGCGAGCCCGATGGTGTAGCCGTTCTCGATGATGCCCGGATCCAAGACATCAGTGGACGCTCCGTGGCCACGCGCAACCCGCATGTGGCCACCTTTTTTGGGCGTTGCGGCATTAACCTTATCTGCGGCGAGAGTTAGCGCCGAAACACTCACCCCGGCGGCAAGGCCCTGCTGTATGAAGCTGCGCCGTGAGATATGCTTGGACTTCAGCTGTTCCGTAAGCTTTTTGAATCTTTCCATTTTTTTCCTCCCTGGTTTCGACCTGTAAGGTGACTAGGCCGGTATTATATCATGTGTTTGGTTTTCCGGGTGCCCAACTGCCGAAGATAGGTGTAACGCGGCCCCCAAGAGAACGTTGCACCCTGCCTCAAGATGGCTCTGTTCTGCGCTTTCGGCTTCATTGTGACTTAGCCCGTCTTTGCACGGCACAAAGACCATGGCAGTGGGCACTTTTCTGGCGATCTGACAGGCATCGTGGCCCGCACCGGATACCATCTGTCGACGCGGATATCCGTATGCTGTCGTAGCGGCCTGGATCGCTTCGACGCAAGCCGGCGCAAAGCGTACCGGTGGATTGTGCCAGATCATCTGAAGATTGACGCTGGCCGCCGTTTCCCGTGCCACGGCGTCACGCAGCGCCTCATCCATCCTGCTTAGCACCGCATCGTCCGGGTTGCGGAAATCGACGGTGAATTGCACCTCGCCGGGAACTGTATTGCGAGAATTCGGTGTGACATGCATTTCACCCACAGTTCCGACACTGTCGGGCGCGAATTCCAGAGCAATGTCCTGCACTGCCAGAACCAGTCGCGATGCCGCCACAAGTGCGTCGCGCCGCCCCGCCATCGGGGTCGAGCCTGAATGGGCATCGCGCCCCGATACTGTCACGTCATACCAGCGCTGTCCCTGTCCGCCGGTGACGACACCGATCACCTGTGCATGGCGTTCCAGAACCGGGCCCTGTTCTATATGTGCTTCCAGAAACGCGCCCAGCTTATGTGATCCGCAGGGCATATCACCAGCATATCCGATGCGTTCCAGTTCTTTCGCGAATTGCATGCCATCGGCATCAGTCCTACTCAGCGCGAAGTCGAGATCAAAGAGCCCGGCGTATACGCCCGAACACAGCATTGCCGGGGCAAAGCGCGCGCCTTCCTCGTTCGTCCAATTGACCACGTCGATTGGCGCATCGGTTTCGATTCTGTGATCATTCAGGGTTCGGACAATTTCCAAACCCGCCAAGACGCCATAGACGCCGTCGAATTTCCCACCATGCGGTTGCGTATCAAGATGGCTGCCGATGCCGATGGGCGTTAGCGCGTTGTCCCGTCCCGGGCGTTGGGCGAACATGTTGCCGAGCCTGTCAATGGTGACGGTGCACCCGGCCTCGCGGCACCAGCTGGCAAACAGGTCCCGCGCCTCGCGGTCACCGTCTGTCAAGGCCAGGCGACCACACCCGCCGCCAGGTAGCGCGTCGATCCGGGCCATGTCCATGATCGACTTCCATAGGCGATCACCATTTATTCGAGGCGCCTTGCTCATGCCTCTTCGCGGCAAAGCGCCTGGCTGAGACAATGCACGCCGCCGCCACCGAGGGTGAACATTGACATATCCGGGTCATATACCTCGAACCCCAGGGCGCGCATCTTGGCGTTCAGATCATCGGCGCCCGCCATCGACAACACCTTACCATTCCCCATCGCCACCAGGTTGACGCCCAAATTCTTGGCCTCGCGATACTCGACCTCGACGATGTCGATGCCCCAACCGCGGACCACATCCACCAGCCAGGGCTCCATCGCATCAACACACGCCACGACCAGTTTCTCAGCCAGCGGCACGATCAGCCCGTCCATATGCACGAATTCACGGCTGATCGGGGCCACGACGGCTTCCCAGCCTTCGGCGCGTACGAAATCTGCCACTTGTTCGCTGCCGTCCTTTTCCGAGCGTTCGCCGCAATACCCGATTAGGACCCGGCCCGGTTCGATGATGTTGAAATCACCACCTTCGAAATGCCCCGCCGTCGCGAATTGCCAGATCGGCACATCGTGATCCTGATAGAACTTGATCACCGTGGCATAGTCAGCGCGGCGGCATTTCAGCTGCATGTGGCACACGAGCGGGCCCCACGGTGTCATGGCCGAGCTGTCACGGGCAAAGAAATTTCGGTGTAGCGCCTCGTCTGATTCCAGGTAATGGCAGGTCACGTCATTTTCTTCGTAGATTGCCACCATCTCGGAATGCTGTTTCATCGCCAGTTGCAAATCAAACCGATGCCCGGTCTTTTCGGCATTGGCCAGTGTCCGCCCAATCAGTGGGCCAGCCTCAACCCAGCGGTAATAGTCCGGCCTGCCCAGCAGCACATCCTTCAGCTTGGTGTAATCGTTGTTGATGCCCCACTTCGAAACATGTTTCGTATGATCTTTCACAGTTTATCTCCTGGTTTGCCCGCTAGGCCCCAGGTTGACGCAAAATTTAATTGCAATAAATTACAAATACCAAAATCTTAATTGTACGGATATGCAAGTTTCTGATGCTGCCACCATCCCTTTCCAAAGCTGATCTGCACCTTCTTCACGTGTTTCTAAGCGTCGTCGAAGCCCGTGGATTTTCCGCGGCCCAGATCGAGCTGAACGTTTCTGCATCGACCATCTCTCGGCAGATCACGAATCTGGAAACTAGGCTTGCCATGAAATTATGCCAGCGCGGTCGGTCTGGTTTTCGTCTCACGGAAAAAGGTGAGGTGGTCTACCGTGCGACCCAACGCCTGTTTGCGTCCGTACGGGATTTCAGTGAAACCATAGACGGTTCCCGGGGGATGCTGGTGGGAAATCTGGCCGTCGCCGTCATCGACAACTGGGTATTCAACGACGCGTCGCCCTTTGCTACGGCGTTGAGTGAATTCATAGAAATGGCGCCGGATGTCACGATCGAGCTGTTTTCGCTAGCGCCAGACGATATTGAATTAGCGGTGCAGGATACTCAGGTATCGCTGGGGATTGGCGTCTTTCACAAGCATAAGCCTGGCCTGATCTATGAATCGATAGGGCTTGAGAAGATCGGTTTGTATTGCGCCAAGGGTCATCCGCTGTTTGACGAACGAGACGCAGCGAAAATTCGCGAAATATTACAGTACTCTAAATATGCCAAACGCGCGTATCTGAAAGAACGCGAGGTGGCGCCGATTTCGCGCGGGCTGAAAACCGGCGCGCTTGCCCATCAGATCGAAGGTATTGCCCACCTGATAATGACCGGCGAGTTCATCGGTTACCTGCCAGAACAATACGCAAAAGTATGGGTGCGGGAACGGAAAATGATGTCGGTCGACGCAGGCAAGTTCGATCAACCCTCTGAAATAAAGCTTGTCAAAAAAAGGGGCGTCGAACAGAATCTCGTAACACAGACATTCGAAGACCTCGTTCTTAAAAGCGTCTTGCCGGATTGCGCAAATTAACGCGACTCAGGGAACCCAACATGAATTTTCGGGCGGCTGTTTCGCCGGTCAGATCAGTTTCGACCACAAAATCCAAGAGGTTGCACAGAGCATGAAACGTGGCAGTGCATGAAAAAGCTGAGCTTTGAAGTCGAACGCAGTGTTCAACCGGAGCCCCCGATTTCATCGCGGCAATGATCTATTAAAGGGCCGGGCGATTACCAGCGTTGTTGAGCCACGGGTTTGCTTGCTGCAATGCCTGGCCCACACGGAACACCCGTTGATCGTCCAGATGGCGAGCAACAATCTGGATGCTGGTTGGCAACCCGTTCCCACCAATACCTGATGGAACCGACAACACTGGGCAGCGCCCTAACATGTTGAACGGATGGCAGAGTGTCCAGCCGTACATCGGATTGACGGATTTACCATTGATCTTGAGGGTGTCCGCCGGGTTCTGGTCTGCTGGTATCTCATGGTGCCCAAGGGTCGGGCAGATGAACGCGTAACACTCCTCCAGAACAGCACCAAAGGCGCGACCCATCTGCATTTGGGTTTCATAGGCGTCGTAGAATTCCGTGCTGCTCGTGTTTTTGTTGGCCTCCACACAATACGCTGCCCAGGGGGAGGCGAGAGATGGGTCAGTCTCGACGACCGAAGCCATGTAACCGCCGAAGAGATGATCAAGATAGACCTCAACAGCGCGATCGGCGCGGGCGGTCCAGCTCAGGTCAATCTCGATCAGTTCAGCACCGAGGTCCTTGAACGTATCAAGAGTACGCAGGGTGTTGGCCCTGACATGATCGTCGATTTCAAAGAAATTAAGATCCATCGACCAGGCGATTTTCAGCCCTTTCAGGCCTTCATGGTGCAGTGGCAGTTCGTATTTGGGCCGGAGTGAGGCGTTGTCAAAGGGATGCGGGCCGCACATGATATTCTGCATCAGCGCCACATCTTCGACCGTTCGGCCCATGGGGCCGACGACCGCGTACATGTCATAGGCAAAGGCAGTGTTGTCCGGGTTGCGACCATAGGGCGGCTTGTACCCCACCACGCCGCAGCAGGCGGCGGGAATGCGGATTGATCCGCCGATGTCAGATCCGGTCGCCAGTGGGCTGCTGCCCGCGGCAAGTGACGCACCCGACCCGCCAGAAGATCCGCCACAGGTATAGTCAAGCCCCCAGGGCGTTCGCGTCACACCATGAATCCGGGTGTCGGTGGTACCAGCGCAGCAGAATTCTGGTGTGGTGGTCTGAGCGTGATAGAACGCGCCGGCATCCAACAACCGTTGTGCCGCAAATTGGGTTTCGGTACTGATATTGTCCTGATAATAGAGCGACCCGTGGGTGACCTTCTCGCCGATCAGGTCCACCTCATCCTTCATCGCGACAGGCAGCCCTTCGAGTGGCCGAATATCCGTAGCACCACTAGCATAGCGCGCCTCGGCGGCCCGTGCCAGTATCATCGCCTTGTCGAAATGGGTGGCAGTGAAGGCGTTGATCTTTGGTTCGACCTCTTCCGTGCGGGCAATCAGGTTCTCGAGATATTCCACCGGGGACAGGCTGTGCGCCCGGAACTTTGAGAGCACATCGGTTGCCGAAAGGTAGCAGAGATCGAGATCGGCTTTGGTCAGTGTTGTCGTCATGGGGCTCTCCTTTGGGTCAGAGGTTGGGCCGATGGGCGGCGCAATCGAAAAACGGTGTGACCTGTTCCAGCGCAGCAGCGACGCGGAAAACACGCGGGTCGTCAAAAGAACGCCCAACAACCTGCACGCCCATCGGCAATCCGCTGTCGGCGATGCCTGTCGGGACGGCCAGAACGGGCAGGCGGTTCAGCATGTTGAACTGCGGCAACAGGTGGAATTCATAATCGGTGTCGATCTCGCGCCCGCTCACGATCATTGTTTCCCAGAGCGGCTGCTCGGCGCGCACCTCGTGGGTGATGAAAGCAGGGCAGATCATGGCATGGGCACGTTCCAGAACGGGCGCGATCGAGCTGTACATCTCCGCGGCAAGCTCCTGAGATCGGTAGACTTTTTCGACAGTCGCGGTTTTCGACCGTTCCGCCAGGAATGCCGTGTAGTCACAAACCAGATCGGGATGCGCTGTGGCCTCTTGCTGCAGGTAATGGCCAAGACCGAAATCCAGATAATCACGCGCGGCATAGGTGGTCTCGCGCGTCCAGCCCAGATCGACATGTTCGATGATGGCACCCTGATCCGCCAGCCGGTCAAGCGCCTGTAGCGTGTGCGCCCTGACGTCATCGGCCAGCACTTCGTTTCCCACATCCAACGTATAGGCGAGTGTCAGACCTTTGACGCCCTCATGCTGCAACGGGATATCGATCTGCTCGCGCAGGGTGGCAATGTCGCCCGGATGATGCCCCGCGATCACGTTTTGCATCAGCGCGCAGTCGGTCACATGGCGCGCCAGAGGGCCAACAGTGTTGTAGGGGTCAAGGTTGAAGGGTGGTAAATCCGGCACCCGACCATAGGGCGGTTTGTAACCAACCACACCGCAGGCGGCAGCCGGGCCACGGATGGAGCCCGCGATATCCGAACCGGTTGCCAGGCTGGACGTGCCCGCAGCCAGCGATGCCGCCGACCCGCCCGAGGAGGACGAGCAGGTGAAGTCGCAGTGCCAGGGGTTGGTGGTGGTGCCATACAATCGGCTTGATGTGACCCAGGCACAACAGAATTCGGGCGTCGTGGTGCGGGCATGAAATATCGCTCCGGCATCCCGCAGCCGCGCGGCTACGGGGTGATCTTCGGTCGCAATCTGCTCCTTGTAGATTAGTGATCCGCTGGTGTTGCGCTGCCCAGCCACATCCATTTCGTCCTTGATGCCGACGGTCAGCCCTTCCAGCGGGCGCGCCTCACCGGTTCGGGCCATATAGATTTTTTCTGCATGCCGTGCCTGATCCCGTGCCTGATCAAAAAACGTTTCGGTAAAAGCATTCACCACCGGTTCAACCGCTTCTGCGCGCGCGATCTGTGCCTCCAGCACTTCAACCGGAGAGACCTCGCGGGCGCGAAACATCTCGATCTGCCGGAGCGCCGGCAGGTAACAAAGCTCCAGATCGGACATGTGAACGCTTACTCCGTTTCAGAAAACTCAGGCAGTTCGTGTTGCGAGGCGGCAATCAGCGCGCGCGTGTAGTCATGTTCAGGGGCGTCGAAAATCCGGGCACAGGGATCGGATTCCACAACCTTGCCCTTCAGCAAGACAACCACGCGGTCAGCACAGTGACGCACGACGCTCATGTTATGGGTGATGATCAGGGTCGACACGCCGGTGCGTTCCTGAATTTCATTGAGAAGGTTCAGCACTTCGCCCTGAACCGACACATCAAGACCTGCTGTCGGTTCATCGGCGATGATCAGTTCCGGATCAAGCGCCAGAGCGCGGGCCACGCCGACGCGTCGCGCCTGTCCACCCGATAACTGATGCGGATAGCGACAGGCGAAACTGGCGGGCAGTCCGACATTTGTCAGCAGCCGATCCAAGGTTTCACGTCGGTCCAGATCACGGCGACCCTGAACGATCAGTGGCTCAAGAATTTGCTCGCCAATGGTCACCCGCGGGCTGAGGGATCCGACCGGATCCTGAAACATCATCGACGTACAGGCGCGCACGGATTTCAAAACTTGGCTGTCGCAACGCTCTACCGTGCGCCCGGTGACAGTTACCGTGCCGCTTTCGGTGCCAACCAATCCCAGAATCGAACGTGCTATTGTCGTTTTGCCTGATCCGCTTTCACCGACCAGTGCCAGGGTTTCACCCTTGCGCACCGACAAGCTGACATCGCGCACTGCGCGGATAAGCTGAGGCCTGCCACCCAGCCATTTGGGCAGTAGGTCGCGTTTGATAAAATTGACGCAGAGGTTTGTCACGTCCAGCACCGGAGGTTGATCGGATTTCACCCGGTCAGAAGGCCCTGCAACAATTTCGACCGGCGTATTCAGATCGTCGGTCATCGATGGCAGGCGTCTTGTCGGCTGCTCAATCCGTGCCGGATCGCAGCGCAAGAGCATTTTGGTGTAGTCATTCACAGGGTTGGCGAACACTTCGGCTACTGGTCCTGCCTCGACGATATCGCCCCGGTTCATCACCAGCACGTCGTCACAGAGGCTTGAAACCACCCCAAGATGATGGGTCACAAATATCACCGCGCTTTCGGTTTCATTCTGCAGGCGGCGCAGCAGGTCGAGGATTTCCACTTCCAAAGTGGCATCAAGCGCGGTGGTTGGCTCGTCCGCGATAACTAAGTCGGGCTCCAGCATCAGGGCCATGGCGATCGACACCCGCTGGCGCTGACCGCCTGACAACTCATAGGGATACATTTTCATCCGCGCCACCGGGTCCGGCAGGCTGACCCAGTCGAGCGCATCGACACAACGAGACCACTTTTCCTTTTGGCTCCACGGTTCGCGATAGAGAACGTCCATCATCTGTTGGCCGATGGTCAGCGCTGGCGTCAGGGCGCTCATCGGGTCCTGCGATATATATGAAATTCGGGTGCCGCGTAGGGCGCGCAACTGATCGGGGGTCATGCGCAACAGGTCGCGCCCTTCGAAATGGACAGCCCCGCTGGTGATCGTGGCGACATCAGGCAAAAGCCGTGTCAGCGCCCAGATCAGGGTGGACTTTCCTGATCCGCTTTCGCCGACGATGCCCAGCACCTGGTTGCGTTTCAGCGAGAAACTGGCCCAGTTGACCGCAGGGAGCGATCCATATTTGACCGCAAGCTCGTGAACTTCCAATAGCGTTTCCGTCATGGCTCAGACCCCCCTGCGCAGCTTGGGGTCGAACGTGTCGCGCAATGCCTCACCCAGAAAGGTGAACCCAAGTGTGGCGGTGATCAGCGGCACGGAGCCGGCAATGACCAGCCAATAGGTCTGACGGATGAATTTGTAGCCGTCATCCAGAATAAGCCCCCAGCTTGATTGCGGCGGCTTGACGCCCACGCCCAGAAAGCTCAGCCCGGCCTCGGCGGCGATGAAGACGGGGATATCCATTGATGCCAGGATCAGGATCGGACCGATGATGTTGGGTAAGATATGCCGCGCCAGGATACGCGTCCGACTCATTCCCATGGCCATCAGCGCCTCGACATAATCCGCCTTTGACGCGGCAATGACCGAGGTGCGCACGATCCGGCCATAATAGGGCACGGAAGTAACGACCAGAATGCCGATAACGGTGTTGAGACCGGCACCAAAGATCGGGCCGACCGCCAACGCCAGGATGATCACCGGATAGGCGCGCACGGTGTCGAATGCCAAAACGATGGGATTATCCAGCCATTTAGGTCCGAACCCGGCGATCATGCCCAGAATGACACCGAACCCTACCGCGAGCGCAGTCGATATCAGCGCGACGCTGAGCGCGATTTGCCCCCCATATAGAGCGCGTGACAACACATCACGGCCAAGTTGATCCGTACCCAGCCAATGCGCCCACGAGGGGGCCTGAAGCTTTGACGGAACATCAATCGCGGCTGGATCATAGGGCGACAAGACGCCCGCAAATACAGCCGAGAGAACCAGTAAGGTGACAAGCACCACACCAATCGCGCCCATCGGATCGGACATCAGCCGCAGAAATCCATCAACCAGCGTATTACGCTGAGCGAGGGAATTGGTGTTGGCTACGCTCATTCGCCTGACTCCATGAAACGAGGGTCAATGAGGGCGTTGAGGATGTCTGAAATTGTGGTTGCGACGATCAGGATAAAGGACGCGGCCAGCACTGCCCCCAGCGAGACCGGGTAATTACGCAGGAGCACCGCCTCATACATCAGCTTGCCGATACCGGGGCGGGCAAAGACGATTTCGACAAAGACCGCGCTGCCCATCATCACACCAACGCCGATGCCGATCACGGTGATCGTGGGGGCCACGGCGATGCGCAGTGCGTAGCGGTAGATGATCCGCCGTTCCGGCAGGCCAAAGGCACGGGCGTTGCGCACATAATTGGCCGACAGCACCTCAATCATTGAGGCGCGTACAAGCCGGGCAACATAACCGACCCAGCCGATACCGACCGCGATGGCCGGTAGGATGAGGTGGTGCAACAGGCCCCCAATCCCCTTATCCTCTCCCGCGCCTATCGCCGGTACCCAGCCCAGCCCGGCGGCAAAGATCAACATACCGAAAATCGCGATGATGACGGCGGGTACCGCGATCACGCTGACCGACAAGAGACCGATGGCGCGGTCAAACAGACTGTTGCGGCGCACAGCGGCGATGCAGCCCAGTGGAATACCGGTAAGGGCCGCAACCAGCACCGAAGCGCCCAGCAATTCCAGCGTGCGCGGCAGATGGATCTTGAGTGTGTCAATCACCGGCTGTTTGCTTTTCAGATCCGTGCCCAGATCCCCTTGCAGCACGCTTATGAGATAGTTGACGACCTGAACCGGCATTGGTTGATCCAGCCCCAGTTTTTCACTGATCGCCGCCTTTAGCGCAGGTGTGGCGCGCGGCCCGAGCATGGCGCTGGCGGGATCGCCTGGTGCGGCCTGGATCAGAATGTAGAGGCTGGAGATAGCCAGCAGCAGGACCAGGACACCAAGGCCAATACGCTTGAGAGAATAGACAAGCATCACAAAAGCTTTCTGAGGGGCTGATGGATTTCAGAGAGACCGGACGCCGCGGGAGATAAGGCCGCGCCCGGTCAGAGGTTTGCGTTACTTCACTTTGCGAAATGCATGGAAAACGGGGCGGCCGTCAGGCAGAATTCCCGGAACCAGAGTGTCGCGATAAAGGATCACCGTCGGTTCCTGCGAGACAAAGACAAAGCTTCCGCTATCCTCTAGCATTGCCTGCATCTTTTTGTAGATTTCGCCACGCGCTGCGTCATCCACGGTCATACGGGCGGTCTGGAGTAGTGTTACATATTCGTCGCTGGCATAGCCTTCCCAGTTCCAGTAACCGATCTGATCTTCGACGAAATACTGCATCGTGTAATAGCCATCGGGGTTCCCGGTCCAGGACTTCAGATGCAATTGCAGATCGGCGGCGCGAATTTCATCTACGCTCCAGAACGTGCCTTCGTCCTGACCGTTCAGTTCCAGCATGATGCCCGCTTCGGCCAGGTTGGCCTGCATGATCTGCGCGGCGGTGTCGCGCTCGGTGTTGTTGACATAATCAAGCCGTACTGTCAGCCCGTCGGCGCCTGCATCCGCCAGCAAGTCACGCGCTTTTTCGAGATCACGGGTCAGCGCTTCACCGTCGCGATGCCCGATCAGACCTTCGGCCACAAAACCAGTTGCCTGTTTGCCATGACCATTGGTCGTTGCCTGAATAACCGTTGGTATGTCCAGCGCCAGCTGGATCGCCTTGCGCACCCGGACATCGGCCAGTTTCTCGTTGGTCTGGCTGATCCCCAGGAAAAGCGGATCAATGGTCTGCGCCAGTTTGACCACTCCACCTTGGGGCGGATTGGCCACCAAGGTATCGTAATTGCCGGCAGAGGAGCGGGTATAGTCGATCTCTCCGGCGGCAAAGGCCAGTTCGGCCGCGTTCTCATCGCCGATCGGCAACAGCACGATCTGGTCGAAATCTACCGCATCACCGGTCCAGTCCGGGTTCTGTTCCAGCACCAGCTTGTTGCCCGGCTCGAACGTGCCCAGTTTGTAGGGCCCGGTGGTGGCAAGGGGGGTCGCTTCAAAGTAACCGCCCGCTTCCTCGGCCGCTTTTTTTGATATGATCGCACCGCTGGTATAAACCAGCGTCGACGTCCAGAATGTCGTCGAGGGTTCGCTGAGGTGGATGACGCCGGTGTACTTGCCGGTCACTTCGACATCTTCAAGCAGCTCGTATTCCGTGACGACACCCGATTCCAGATCGGGGTCCAAATGCCGTTCGAACGAAAACTCCACATCTTCTGCAGTCAGTTCGCCATACCCGCCGGACCACATGATGCCGGGCTTGAGCTTGAACTTGATGTGCTGGGGGTCGCTCAGGTCCACAGACTGCGCAGCATCCAGTTCGACCGTCCATTCATCACCAGGCGCATATTTGGCAAGTCGCGGATAGAGATTATCGATCAGGAACTGGTCTACGGTTGATCCCCAGTAGGCCGGATCAAGATAGCCCGGGTCTGACGGCACTGCGATGCGTAGCGTTTCGGCTGATGCACCCGTCAGGCTCGTGGCCAAGACACAGGTCGCAGTGGCGATGATGCGCGTCGACCTCTGGCTCGATCTCAAAAAATTGCTGATCATTGACTGGACCATGACGTTCTCCCGGCTGCATTGATTTTATATTGATTGCCCGAAACGCTAGGGTGTCGCATCGCATTTGAACATTGAAATTATGCCGGTCGAGTTATGCTTGTTGACTTAAAGTAGCATAAAGAAGCATAAAATATCATGTCTTCAGAACAAATTCAGGAAAACCTGCGCCTGCTGTGCAGCTACGGCAAGTCCACTTCGGATGTCTGCAGGCGTGCCGGTTTCAATCGACAGCAGTTCAATAAATATCTCAATGGACACGCTCAGCCATCGCTGGCGACCCTGCGCAAGATTTCTGACTTTTTCGGTGTGGATGATCACGAGATTTTGCTGCCACACGATACCTTCAAGGCCATTGTCCGACTGCGCCCGCCCAGGTTGGGTGTCAAGCAATCCCATTACGAAGCCGCGCTGGCCAACCTGACGCAGAAGTCAAAAACCAACCAGGATCTGATGGCGCGACATGCCGGGTATTATCATGCCTATTTCGCGCCTGAACCAGCCCGCAACATTCTGCTTCGGACTCTCGTGCATCTTTATCAGGAGAATGACGCTTGGTTGACCAAGACGATTGACCGCAAGCTGGATGAGGCGTTTTTTGTGCCCTCCTGCGTCAAGTATAGCGGTGTTGCGATGGAGGCGTTTCAGCGCATCACCATCCTTGAGCGCGAGGTCGGCAGCGGTCGCAGCATTTGGGCAACGATGCTCTATTGCTCAGAACAAGATGCCCCCAATTACCTTTCCGGGCTGTGCATGAGTGTCGAGACCGAAGCGCGTCACGACATCAGTTGCATCCGAGGTGTTTGGCAATATCTGGGTAAAAAGCCCGATCTGCGACAAGCGTTGAAGATGTGCGGTATCGTCGATCAAAGCAATGAGAGCATACCTGACATTATTCTCGAAGGCACGGATAACTCCCGACGGGAAGGCGAGTTAATTTTGTTCCCAAGAATTTGAGCTTTCATAATGCTTGGATACCAAAAACAGCGCTTGGCAGAAGGGGACACAACTTCCGTTTTGTCCGCAATTCCGACGAATTTAGTGTTTCGTTCACCTTTCACTGAAGTTTTATCCGCGCGCTTTCGAGGTTTGGTAGGTTTTTCCATTTGTTAAGCGTTTTGCTCTTGAAATCCGTTAAAGGCGCCGTGGATATTCTCGAGCAGACACAGCTAATGTGTCCTCAGATGTGCCCTAGTTCGGGAGCATTCGGTCGAACCGAAAAAGACCCTCTCGGACAACCAGAAGCGCCAAACACATTGTTAAAGGGGACCTGGTGGATGTAGTCACTCTTTCTCGGATATTAAAGTGGTGCCCGGGGGCGGCGGGGAACTGAACAATCTCCATGTTTCTGGGCGTCTCATCACTGCCAAATTTTCGCCTTACTTGTTTCCTTTCAGTCACTTATCCGTATCCTGATACTTCAGTTTACTTCTGACAGTCTCACCACGAAGGGTGGACAGAAAGGTGTGGGATGGGAGCGCTTCACCGGCTCAAGGCGAAACAAGTAGAGCACGCCGAACCGGGCATGCACTGCGATGGTGGGGGGCTTTGGCTCCGACAGCGTCAGGACGGCGGCCAGTGGATACTTAGGTTTTCTTTGTATGGAAATAGACATGAGATGGGCTTGGGGTCAAAATCGACCGTATCGCTGGCCGAGGCACGGCAAGAGGCCGACAAGTGGCGCAGCGTGGTCCGCCAGAACAAGAACCCTATCAAAGAGCGGGACAAGCTCAGACGCGAAGCGGCCCGTTCGGATACGACCTTTAGCGCCATCGCACGCGCTGCCTTCGAGGCCAAGAAGGCGGAACTCAAAGGAGATGGCACCGCTGGAAGGTGGATGTCTCCGCTTGAACACCACGTGTTTCCGAGGCTCGGGAAAATCCCGGTGTAAGAGTTGGACCAACACGATATCAAATCCGCTCTTGCCCCGATTTGGCATAAAAAGGCGGAAACCGCTCGCAAAGCGATGAACCGGATCGGATTGGTCCTCAAACATGCCGCCGCGCTAGACTTAGATGTAGACCTTCAAACGACGGTCAAAGCGAAAGCTTTGCTCGGCAAGCAGCGTCACACAGTGAAACATATTCCGGCTATGCCATGGCAGGAGGTTCCGAATTTCTATTCCAGCCTTGATGCTGGTTCAGTGACGCACCTAGCCTTGCGATTGTTAATTCTTACAACCGTTCGGACATTCGCAATCCGTCATTGTCATCTTGATGAGCTATCCGGCGATACATGGGAAATCCCTGCCGATAAGATGAAGTCGGGAGTGGCATTCCGCGTACCACTTTCCGAAGAAGCCCAATCTGTACTCGAAGAAGCCAAGAAATTCTCAAGAGATGGGTTCCTGTTTCCCAGCGTTCGAAAAGGCGTCATCTCAGATGCAACGATGGCACGTTTGATGGAACGGCGGGAGATGGAAGCGAGGCCGCATGGGTTCCGGTCCAGTTTCCGGGATTGGTGCGCAGAAGCGACCGATACACCAAGAGAGGTCGCCGAATACACCCTTGCGCACTCTGTCGGGAACAAAGTTAAGCGAGCATATCGGCGAACTGACTATTTTGAAGCACGCAGGTCTTTGCTTGAACGGTGGGCTGGACATGTCACTGGCCGTGGTTCCGATATCGTCAGATTGGTTGCCCAATGAAAAAGGTCACGCACGAAGCCGAGACGGTTGCCCAAGATGCAATGGGCAAAAAGAATGTGATCAAAATCAGCATCCCGCTTGTCACGCCGGAAACTGATGAAGATGTTATAACTGCATTTGCCAACGTCCAGAGTGGCATTGCCCAAGCGTTTGAAGACGCTGAGAGGTTGCGTGATCCAGAATTTCCTAGGAATGTTCGAGATGCTTTCCACAGAGCGACCGATGCTGCGGACAGCGATGCGGCTCCATTAACGATGCCCTATGAAATGTACGTCGTTTCGCAAGGTCTTGAGCAAGCCTTGGACATCTTGGAAACGGTGCCGGACGATCTGAAATACGAGATGGAAGAAGCGGTAAACGCCGCGTTCACAGCGGGCAGCAACTACCGAAACGCAATTTCACGAGAACGCCATTTAGATGATCTTGAACGTGAATTGTCCCAATCCAAAGCGAGAGAACGGGGCCGGGCCGAAAATCGACGGAACAGTCTAGCAGAAAATCAAGACCTGTTTGAGTACATGCATCCGCTTGTTCAAAACCCTGAGAATAAAGTTCTCACAATCGCGCGTTGGGCGGTCAAAAAAGGTTATGGGTCGCAAACTGGTGATCTTGAAAAAGACGCCAAAGCGAACCGTTCCCGGTACAACAGGTGGGTTTCGGGTGATAAGGAACGCTAAGCGCCAAATTGTACGGTCTTCTTTAGGGTACAGACTGGATCAGAACTATGATGTTCGAGACCACACAGTTGCACTTGGCAGCGCACCTTTCAGCAGGCCAACGATGTATTTCCAAATCCGCAAAGGCCAATTTCTGCGTCACATTAAAATAGGGCGTAGGTCATATTGGTGACCGGAGCGGTGTCCAACTACGAATTGACATAATTACTCAAAATATGTGCGCACGTTATGCGCATATTTTGCACTTAAGTGCGCACACCGTTGACAATTCCATATTCGACAATTACATTCGACCTGCCGCAAGAAACGCGGCGCTAACCAAGAAAGGAGCAATCATGACGTACAGCATATTGATCTATAGCCCCCGACACTTGGGGCATCATGCCTACAACGTACTGGTCTCTGCATTCCGCCTGATCGCCACGCTCGTCTTCGGAGGTTTTCCCGATGGCCGAGGCGAAAGAAGGAACGATGGACCTGCGCGGTTTGATTGCCCCGATGCCGTGACCTGTGGATCGCTGCATCCGAAGCATCGCCTCGAAAAAAGGCGAGGCAATTTCGGTTTCTTGGCTGGAAGTAGCTGAGGCCCGACGCTGTTCGCATGACTTGCGGATAGCACACCTGCACTAGAGGTTTGCTAGAATTAGCACACCTTGTCCTGCGGCGAATGACCAAGTGTAACTTTGGGTCGTTGAGCTGCCTCTAGTGTCAGAACAGCAGGATTAGGTGAGTTCGACGGCTCCTTGCCTTAGAAGGTAATGAGCATGACAAAGAGAGTTATCGTGGGTGAGCCGTTCGATGGCACAACCACCGACGTAGAAGATAACAATGCTGCACAAAAAGCAGCGGAGGTTGAGGTGCATGAAAGCCGTGCGCGCACAAATATCGCATATGGCACGAGCGCTGTTGGCGTGGCCTGTATGGCGGTGGCGGGAACGGTTGGGATTTACGACGGATCGTTCGATGAACTGTCCAATGTCTGGGTCGCGTTTGGCCCAATCTCAGGAGCTATTGTAGGGTATTACTTTGGCGGTAAGTCAACAAAATCAAAATGAGGACCGAAGCAAATCTGTGCTTCGGAAACCCAAGCGTTTGAACGTAAATATGTCCGACAAGGATTGGGCACGCCTGAAGGTAGTGATGGAACTGTTGGAAACCGACAATACGACAGATACAGTGAAGGACGCACTTCGCCTATTGGAGTATTTTGTAAAGACGGTCGAAGCAGGCGGAAAATTTTACAAAAAAATGCCCGACGAAGAACAAAGTCTAATTGAAATTTTTGGTATCTCAACATGATGCCGACGAAACTCTGAGCAAAAAGCTCGTGATCAAAACCACTTTCACTGCCACGCATTTGAGATAGATTTCTGTAGATCGTGATCGATTTACTAGCCGTCAGCATCCATTTATCCATTTCGTCAACTAAACTGTACGGCCTTCTCGAGCGTACAGAGTGACCCAGAGTAAGACTGATTCATCAAGAAACAAACAGACTGGATCAGACCAATGATGTTCGAGACAACCCAAGAAGTGCTGGACCGCGTGCCATTCAGTAGCCCAACGATGTACCGCCTCATCCAACAGGGCCAGTTTCCGCGTCCCATCAAAATAGGACGCAGGTCATACTGGCGACCGGAAGAAGTGAATGCTGCGCTTCAGGCATTTGCCGACGCGCGAAAGTAAGTTCTTTCAACACCCACCTTTCAGTCGGTGCTGGTAGATGCCTGTGCCATGTGCAACTGGTTGCAATTTTCGGATTGCGCGTGCGTTTTTATGCGCCCGCCGAGCCGTGGGCAGCCTATCGGAGACAAAGCCCATGCCTACAATGAAAACGCCATATCGGGTGATTAACCCGCCTGAGTACGTATCTAAGTATCTCGAGAAAGCCCGGAAGATCAGAAACCAAAACTGGAGCGCACTGTTCGACGCGTTCCAAGCTGGCGACCAGCGGAAAGTCCGCAAACTCAGAGACGCGTACTTCAAGAACGATGCCCACAAAGCCGCCTATTTATTTCAGGCTGGCGTTCGCTGGCCCAACGTCTCATCTTGGGAAACCGAAGTGGCAGGATTTGACCCCCTGCACCCAATGCAACACGTCGTGGACTGGTGGCGGCAACCTAAAATTGGTGATGGCTTCCGGTATGTTTGCGATCTTTCTGCGCATCTGAAAGCTGCACATATGATGGCCGCTGACGTCGTTCGTGCCCAGATGAACGTCCCTTGCTTCATCTACAATGTCAAACGATCACATCGCTTCGCAGATGGCACAGGACGGGGCGCACTTGTTCAAAGGCTGCTGGCGCAGCTTCGCGCAGGCTTCGTACACTACAGAATTTATGACGCACGGGATTGCTTCAACAGCATCAGTCCCGGCGCATTGATACCACCCAATTTACCACTACCATGGAGGATATATGAAAACACACTGAACCTAGAAAACCTGAGTTTCCGGCACGACACGGTACGTGAACGGAGACATTTCGCCGATATTACCTTCTATAGGGATATTGTTAATGCAGAGGGAGCAAGCGGGCCGGATGGTCTTATGCAAGGGTCCCCTAGTTCGAACGTCATACTCGCGTATTTGCTGCAACACGCACCACAGCCTGATCCTCAGGATGGCTGCATTCTCCTCTATGGGGACGACCTGATTGCGCTTTCACGCACACCGACGATTGCGAGTAGGGTAGACCGGGCAGTTACTCAATTCTTTGAGCAACCCACTCTTGGCCCGCTCCAGCTGCACAGACGCGCCTCCGGTCACCTCGGCAGTTTCGAATACCTAGGGTACGAATTCATTTACTCCGAAGTTGAGGATGACTGGCAGGTAAACCTGTCTTCGAGAAACTGGAACAACCTTGTGCGCATACGAAATGGGGAGGCGTTAAAGCACTGGCCTATGCATGGCCCATGGGTCGACCGCCAAATCGCACATCGGATCGCAAAATCCTTGGAAGGTCACAATGCTTTGACTGATCCAGTAGCTATCCTAGAGACGATTGTTTTGGGTGGATGGGATATTCTGGAAATTGCGTCAGCAGCAAGTGGGCGAATTTAGAATGGACAGTTGCCAAAATTGCGGGTGCTTTGGCGGGAGGAGCTATGGCTGTGATGTTTGATGATGTCACTTTGTGTCACTTTCTATGGAAACACCGTAGCTAGGTTGTAGTGATTGATGATGATCCATTGTGATCCCTTCTGTCGGAAAACTGGAACTGAGCTACAACGACCAGTGATTGCCCTTTGTTGCCCCTTCTATCGAAAAACCAGCATCCAGTTGCAACGGGTTGCAAGGGGCAATGGTTATCCATCGTTATCCCTCTCCCCCGAAAACTGCCGCTGAGTTGCAACCAGTTGCAGGAACCCTTTCGGAAATGTCACTTGTCGCGGGTCATCTTCTCGAATGTTTTTTCAAGATGCGGAAACGGGTTCCAGCCGATGCTGTCGGCGACTTGCAGAAATTCTATCATGTCCAATCGCCGCTCATGGCCTTCAAACTTGGCGACATATGACTGCGGCTTATCAAGTGCAAGCGCAACTTGCTGCTGAGTAATTCCCGCCTCGCGGCGTGCGGTTCTCAAGGCTTCGATAAGCTCTCTATACCGTTCATCATAAATGCTTTTTGACACGCGCACATTCCGTTTGACCCAATCTGATCAAGTCGGTATGCAAAGGTGAGTGATATCCCAAAACGGGATATTATATCCGCCGACGGTTGACGATCAGCCGAGGCGAAACGGAATAATATGAGAGGTTAGAAGCGTTTTGAAACAGCAGTTTTTGTATGCATCCGCTGCAATTCTGGGATTGGCGTCGGGACCGGCAGCAGCACAGACGATACAGGGCGCATATGTTGGGTGCGTCACCGAGACCGCGTTAGATGAATTTGTGGCGGCTGCGGCGGCAAACGATTTGCAGCAAATCCAAGCGCTGAACGGGACCCTGTGCATCTCAATCGAAGGCCTTCAGTTCTCTGTCGTGGATCGCGGTTGGAGCAAAAGCCAAGTGCGTGTCTATGGGAACGGCCAGTCCGCACTTCTTTGGACCGTCTCCAAGGCAGTGAAATAGAAACTGTGAAAGCATTTCCCATGAACTTATTCGCCGCCACTCCCGGTGTTCTCAAGCGCTTTGCTATTTTGGCTGCCGTCGCGGTGTTTCCGTTCGGCGCAATGGCCGACGTTAGATCGGACGCCGCGCAAGCACTTGAGATGTGGCAACCAACATCCATTAAGTATTCAAACGGCACATTGACGGTCGTCTTGCCCCAGCAACGAATTACAGAAGACATCTACACAGCAGCGCTTTCCAACGGGCTGTGCCTTGGAACGCTCTACGGCAAAGATTTTTCAGCGGTCAAAGAATTTGTCGTGCTGAACCGGCACGGCGCTCAGGGCTACGTGTACGAGCGCGGGGGGACCGACTGCGAGGCCATCCTTGACGAAGACCAACGCCGGTTCAAAGACCTACGCATACACATACTCGGTGCCACGCACTGGTATTGATAGCGTTCGTTCTCTTGAAATCCGAGATGGATGCCAAAGCGCTTCTGAAAATCGTGAAGGGCTTGAACCCAGATGTGCCGCTTCACAAACAGCTTGAACGTGATCTCAAGATTGGTCCGGGCTATGGGCGTGCTTGGTATCGGTCTCAGAAAGAGCATTGGGTCAGGTGGCTGTCGGAATATGACACCCCCGGCCCCTATGGCCGCCGCCCTCGTGCCCGCACGCCTGCGGAGACCGTCTACAACCGCCTCATGTGCCCGCCGATGGTGTTTTGGCTGGCAGAGGCGGTGGGCGTGCAAGAGACACCTCTGCAAGAAGCGCGCTTCGCCGCGATCTCCACTACGAAACACCAAGCATCTCAAGCGGGAGTTATAAGATCGAGGTTGCCTTGGGGCCTAGTATTTCGATGCATATTGGACGGCAATTTCGAAATGTCGGATGCCACCACCGTTTTCGAAAGACAAAAACCGGCTGCTTCTACTTCACCAACGGCGTGTACAATATTGAAGGAAGAGCTCACTTTAACTTGAGAACGGGTAGCGCCCGTGGAGCCTGACCGCCATCGTAACATGAAAATACAACGCTCTCGTTGACCTTAGGCAATTGGCCAAAAACGCTGTCTTTGTGAAAGAAGACGTCGTCTCCAGCGGTGCGAATAAAGCCCCAAGCGTTGTGTATGTAGTTTTTGATAGTGCCTACTCTTCGATCCGAGACTGTGTAACAAAGCGCGTCACACATCTCTACAAGTTGGTCGGCTGTAGGTCGACTTGTGGCATCCAACTGCAGGCAACGACTAGCAATCTCGATAATCTCTTCTGCGAGAGGCCTAAATTGCGACTTTGATGTAACGAATTTTGGGGTACTAATCGGAGTGTTCTTGGTAATGTTGCCGACGGCTCGAAGGCCAGAGCCATAAGGATAGTCACCATACAATATGTGTAAAACAATCGCTCCGACTGACCAAACGTCCGCTGGAAGACCAACGGTGTCAGGCGCATCAATTGCCTCCGGAGCCATATAGGGAATTGCCCCAAGAGCGGTTGCCGAAGCCGAGAGCGAGGCGTCGCCGCCTTCAACGGCCTCGTCCATTTCAGCTTCGGCCATCTTAGCGATGCCAAAATCTGTTACTTTTAATTCTGTTACATTGTACTCACCAACGATCATAATATTGGTCGGCTTCAGATCACGGTGCACAACACCATTATGATGAGCTGCGGCCACGCCCTTCGCCAAGTGACGAAAGATTTTTGCTACTAGGTAGGGGTCAATGTAGTCGGTTCTTGTGAGAAGAGCCGCCTTCAAATCTTTACCCGCAATCAACTCCTCTATTAAAAAGGTTGACCCGTCTTCTTCAACATAATCAAGGGTCTTGGCTACATTGGGGTGATTTACTTTTGCAGCAACAATTGCGCTGCGCCTAAACCTCTTCTCTGCAGACGGGTTCTTCGGGGTTTTAAGCGCCACGACCCTGTCAGTGACAGTATCTTTTGCAACATACACAAACTGCATACCACCTTCGTCGAGGTAATTCTGAACAACATATCGGCCACCAATAGTCTGGCCTGAACTTAGAGGTCCGGTCATGCGATGATCTCCGGATTGGATAGATCAAATGTTACGTATGCTCTCTGCGTTGCTCTTCTTTCAGGCCCGCCCAGTGTTAAAACACACGCGCCGGGAAGAGCGTCGCCAACCGCCACTGCTGCATTGTTTACGAATACGTCGCCAGCAACATTTGTAACTTTAAAAAGCAACCCATCATATTCGATTTTAACGCCCGCGATGCTCCCAAAGGTTAGGCTTACAGATGTATTGTCTTTGTCCAAATAGGACGGCTTACCGTTGAGTACCACGAGGGCTCGATGTCGGTTGAATAGAAGGTGTTTCTCGATGGTTTGACAAACAGCACTCATTTTGGGCCGATTACTCGGTAAATGTGCCATGCAAGCAAAAAGAGTATCGGCAACGTCTGTCGGTATGGTGAATGGCAAACTCAGAAAGGGATTGCTAGCGAAGGCGCTCGGTGGTTCTGCGCTCAATTCAGCGCATAGAGATTGTGTGCCGAAATACAAGGCGGTTGCGCCGAATGCGAAGATATCAATGCTTTGCGTAAACTGAGTACCGGCAACATATTGTTCTGGAGCGGAAAAACCAACTGTTCCGACAAATCCCACTGTCGCAGCTGCAGGACCATCCTCTCGAGCCAACCCGAAATCGAAAATTTTGAGAATACCCTCTTGATCGACCTTCATGTTGTTGGGCTTGATGTCCCTGTGTATCAAACCGGCAGCATGAATGTCTGATATACCGGATGCGATTTGCCACAGAATGAAGAGAAAATCGTCGGCTGAAGAAGGGGCAATGTCGGTTGAAAACAAATCCTTTCCATCAACGAACTCTTGTACAATTCCAACACTGGTATTGTCTACGCAAACATCAAATACTTGAACCACATGTTTTGAGCGGATCGTATACAGAGCTTGCAGTTCATCATTCAGTCGGCGTGTTTTGAAGCGCCTTGGCATAACCTTCAAAGCCACTGGACGTTCAAGAATACGATCATGGCATTTAAATACAGTTGCCATTCCACCATCCATTGCGTCGCCGTCAATGGCGTATCGCTCAGGCAAATCCATTCAAATTACTCTTTCTTTGAAAATTCGATATCAAGTTGAGGAGTGTCCTTGCTTTCCGCCTTCTTTGCACGGCTTTTCCTCGGTTTTTTAGGAGTGGTTTTTCGCTTCAATGGCAATAGCTCGGGTTCGTCATCCTCAATTAATTGTGGCTCAATCTCATCGGTGGCGCTCTGGTCATTGGACGGGATTTGATCGGAGTTTTGTACCCCGCTGCCAATACCATTATTAGGATTTGGCATAGAATTAAGCTGCAATTGTATGTCCAACTCACCAAATGCATCCCAAATCTGAATGCCATCGCCGATTACTCGGCGATCTGACGGGTAAAACGGGAAACCAAGACAGGCAAGCGTCGCATTGTCGGGGCCGCCGCACCATTTGGCAACGTCGACTAAACGCTTGGCTGTGGCACCAGCATCAGGGGCATTCTCAATTATTTTCTTGAACCAATTGGAGCCGTATTCAAGGTAATGAACCCCATCTGTAGTCAGAATTAGTTTACCCTCTAAAACCTCCCTCACTTCCCCAAGATGAGGTTCAAAGTCTTTCCCCATTCCAACGAACTGAAGAATTTTCGAATGTTCTGCTGGGACCGCCCCGCTCTTATTTAATTGTCCTGCAATAGTATCGTCTGTCGTCAACAGCTTAAGCGAGTTTTTTGCATGTAGATAGATGCGGCTATCTCCCGCACTCACCCAAAACGGTGGCATTCCAGAAGAGAACAATACGGCCACTAATGTCGAGCCACCCCTCCCAACGTAATCGCGATACACAGCTTCATTGGCAGAAGTCGCAGCCCGTGTCATGCGTGCCGACGGTGAGATGGATTTCAATTGGGATAGTTCGCAAATCGCGGATGTGAAAGACGCGATAGCGAGGGCGGCGCAAGCTGCACCATCCTTCATTCCCCCGATACCATCAGCAACTACAGCAACAGCGTAGTCTCGTGCTTGGGCGTCGACACCTTTAAAGACAATAGCCTTGTCTTGGTTGTCACTACGAACGTTTCCGATCTCGCTCGCGATTGCCCCCTTTAGTGACGCAACTTTGCGAACACCAGACGAACCAGTCTCACGTTGCAACCAATTGTATAGTTTTCTCTGAATGAAGCTGTTTTCCATGCAAACCAGTCTTTTGGTAGTCCGTGACCTACCGTTTCCTCTTTCGGTAAACATAATGCCCGTTGCGGATCGGAAGCAATCGCAGAGTTTGGCTGAAGAACCATTCCTTGGAAAAGAAAAGTAGTTGAGGAAGCGTGGGGTGTTTAAGTTAACAAAAAATGCACAGCAAGAAGATGTTCCCCCCGTAAATGATGACAGCACAGATTGACGGGTGGACTGTGGGGTGGATGCATATCCGTTATTGTGACTGAAGCACTTGATAATATATAAAAAAATTTAATTTAGTGGTGCCCGGGGGCGGAATCGAACCACCGACACGAGGATTTTCAATCCACTGCTCTACCCCTGAGCTACCCGGGCACGGGGAACGCGACGGCGTTCAGGTGCAGGCGTTCTAGGCGAGGTCGGGCAGGGTGTCCAGAGGGATTGGCAACTTTTTCAGTGTGGTTTCGAAGACTGATGGATTACCTGTTCAAATGCCTCTTCGACGTCCTCGGGTTCCTCTGATGGCACGGCGTAATCACCCTTGAGCCATTTGCCCAGATCCAAATCGGCGCAGCGTTTGGAACAAAAAGGACGATAGATCGGGTCCGGTGCTTTTTCGCAAATCGGGCAGCTCATATCGGGACCTCATTCAAGCCGACACGGTCACGCTTGCGCTGCACCTCAAAATGACCAAGCGGTGTCCATCCGACAAGGGCGCTTTCAACTGGATCGAGCCGAAAGGCGGCGCGCAGGGTGTTTTCAAACTGGCGACGGTCTTTCTTGTTCATCGGCGCAAGGTCGAGGGTGATCTGGCCACCGATCCCACGCAGGCGTAATTGACGGGGGAGCTCTTTTGCGGCGGCCAGATTAGCCTTCATGCCGGCTGCTGGGGAAGTGTCAGCACCGGTGTTTACATCGACCGCGGTCAAGGCACGGGTCGGTTCGATAAACATGAAGGCACCGCCGGATAGGGGGGCTTTGGCCTGACGCAATGCGTCGATCTGATCCAGAATGCCGTGATCGGCCAAAGCGCCGGGGTCACTGACGACGGTTGCGGGACTGGTCCATTCACGCCAGGCAATCGTATGAGGTGTGTCACCATCGATCAGTTTTTCGATTTCCTGGGCCATGCTGTCGTCAATGATGGCAGTGGCCAGATCGAGCATCTGATTGATATCTTGCGCAATTTCATCAGCATCGGCTTCTGCGCAGGAGGAGCGCAGGATCAGGCCCATCGCGCTGCCTTCCATCTCTGCATGGGCAATCTCCAGCAGGGAATCGCGGATATCGTCATCCTTGATCGCGCGCGAAATATTAATCCCGGGCGCGGAAGGGGTGATGATCGCGTAGCGGCTTTTAAAGAGCAGTTTTTGCGTGACGGGCACGGCTTTGCTCGGTTCGGCATAGCCGGTAACCTGCACCAGCAGCGTGTCGCCGGGGGCCACGCCTTTGACCTGGCGAAGAAATCCCATACCATCGGGGGTGTTCATGAACATGCCACCTTGGCCTTTGATGGGCCGACCAGCGGTGGCGCGATAGATTGTTCCGGGCGTTGGCGCATCCGTTTCGAAGATCAGGTCGTCCAGACGGCCATCGACCATCAGGGCCGCAACCTCGATCTCGTTCACATGGCCCAGTGCTATGAGGCGACCCTTCATGATACATCCTTTTGAAATGGATAGCCCGCCGCGCGGAGCAACCCCGTCGTTTCGGTCAGTGGAAGGCCGACGACAGCGGTAAAAGATCCTTGAATCCAAGGGATTAGCGCACCTGCAGGACCCTGAATGCCGTAAGCACCAGCCTTGCCTTGCCAGTCCTTCGAGGCAAGATACGTGTTGAGCTCTTCATCGCTCAGTCGTTTCATTTTGACCGTTGTGACGACATCCTTTTCCCAGATGTCGGTGCCGCGACGGACAGCGACGGCAGTGATGACCTTGTGTCGACGTCCGGACATGGCAAGCAAAAACTCGGCCGCCTGACCGGCGCTTTCAGGCTTTCCGAGAATGCGGCGGCCCAATGCGACGGTGGTGTCCGCCGAGAGGACGATCTCGTCCGAGGCGGCCTGAATCGCGCGCGCCTTTTCCCGTGCCATGCGGATGCAATAGGGCCGTGGCAGTTCCGATTTTAGAGGGGTTTCATCGATGTCGGGTGGGCGAATATCATCCGCCACAATACCCAGTTGCGCCAGCAGTTCCCGCCGTCTTGGACTGCCCGATCCGAGGATCAAACGCATTTATATCAATCGCTTACTTGAAGCGATAGTTGATCCGACCTTTGGTCAGATCATAAGGCGTCATCTCTACCTGCACCTTGTCGCCTGCCAGAACCCGGATACGGTTCTTGCGCATTTTGCCTGCCGTGTGCGCAATGATCTCATGGCCGTTCTCAAGCTCGACCCGGAATGTCGCGTTCGGCAGGAGTTCCTTGACGACGCCGGGGAATTCGAGCGTATCTTCCTTGGCCATGGTCTCTCCTACATTAACTTTTCCGCCTCAGGGCGGAGCGCGCCCTTAAATGGGCCTGTTTGAAGTGATTTTCAAGGGGATAATCACCGGAGGGGTTCAGATGTGACATGGCTATCGCGGCCTGACTGTTCCACCCAGTGGGTGCGGCCCAGAACCCAACCATCGGCGCGGACATGGGCAATCGCTTCGAGATCGACATCGGCATATGTCCAGCCGGGTTTGTTCAAGGTGCCTTCGGCCAGAATGCCAGTGTCGGGAAAGCCCGCATCGGGAGGGCTGAAAACGCCACCCATGCCGGTGTTCATATCGGCAACTTCGTTCCACGGCGCGGGCCCTACCAACGAGGCCATGACCGACACGCATTGGTTTTCCAGTGCCCGGGCCATCGCGCCGATACGAACCCGCCAATAACCGGAAAGCGCCTCGGTACAGGAGGGGGCAAGGATAAGGTCTGCATCGGATAAAGCCCGGCCCAGCAAGGGAAATTCGCTGTCATAGCAGGTCAGGATAGCGATCTTGCCCAGGCTGGTCTCGAAAAGACGCAAAGGTCCACCAGAGGCCATCCGCATCGGGTCTCGCTCGTAGCGTGTCATGATCTGCTTGTCTTGATAGCCGCGCCCGCCGGAGGGCGAAAAAAGATGAGCACGGTTGACCGGACGATCGCCGATCGAAGGGTCGAAAACCGGCGCAGAGCCCGACAGGATATGAAGCCCGTGTTTCACCGCCAGGTCAGCATGCAGATCATTGGCATCGGCCATCCGGTCCGAGACGGCATGCAGCGACGCTTCGAGGTCGCCCGCCACGTCAGCCCCGGCCAGCATCGCCAGTTCCATCGCGGCATATTCGGGAAAGACCAGCAGCCTGGCACCGTTTTGGCCCGCATCGGACACCCAGTCGGTGATTTTCGCGGCGTAGTCGGCCCAGTTCGTTAACGGATCGAGCGGGTAAGCGGCGGTGGCAATTTTCATATGCTGGTCCCGAGTGAAAAAGTTGCAACTGTGTAAACTGTGCACGCGGATTGTGTAAACTCCACCTCTTTGCGGACGGTGCCCACAGGGTTCGTTAAAGACTGGCCGGCAGATTGACGGCATCAACGCTATCTGGAGGCTCAGTATGTATGACGAAATTGGCGCCCGGGAGTTTCGCTGCGATCTGCGCCGGATTCTGGATGCCATGCGTCCTGGTGGTCGCAGAGTGATGATCCTGCGCAATGGCGTGCCGGTTGCAGGTCTGGTACCGTCGGAGGAACTGCTGGCACTGGAAAAGGCATCTGGCAGCCGGATGGAATATCATGAGCAGATGCAGCAGACGAAACTCAGGGAAATTCGCTGGCTCAAAGAGGGCCTGGACGGTCTGCCCTATGGTACCGCGTCGGAATAGGGACGGGCGTGCTGTTCCCTAGCGGCGTTCGCTGCCGCTCACCCATTTGAGTATTGCATTCAGGCCATGCAGGCCGCGGGGTTCCACCCCAGACCCCGGAGTATTTCTGCCAAGGTGAAGTCTGATCCGGATCCGCACCGTTGCAAAGCCATGCTGCCGGAATTTGCCATGTGACACATCGGCCACGGGCGGCCCGAGGAGGAGGCCGGAGGCGGACGACGAGAGATCGTGTGCGCGTGAAACGCGCTCAATCTGATAACAGCGCCCGGTTGCCGATCAGGCGGGCCATGTCGAGCATGCGCCGGGAAAAGCCCCATTCATTGTCGTACCAGCCGAAGACCCGCAACAGCCCGCCGGTGGAAACGGATGTCTCGCGGCCCGACAGCACGATGGATTCGGGCCGGGCGCGCAGGTCGGACGATACCAGCGGCAGATCGGTCCAGCCGAAGACCGGCGAGTGGCTGGCGGCCTCCTGCAGCAGCGCGTTTACCTGTGCCTCGCTCACCTTGTTGCGGGTCTGCACGGTCAGGTCGATGGCCGACACGCTGGCAGTGGGTACGCGGATGGCGCGGGCCTCGATCCGGCCCTTGAGGTGGGGCAGGACCAACCCGGTCTGATGCTGCGCCGAGGTGGTCGTGGGCACCATCGACAGCGCCGCCGCGCGCGAGCGTTCCGGCGCGTCGCGGGGTTTGTCGATCGTGGGCTGGGAGCCGGTATAGCAATGTACCGTCGTCATCTGGCCGCTGATGATGCCGTAAGCGTCGTCCAGCAGCTTGGCCAGCGGGGCCAGCGCGTTGGTGGTGCAGGACGCGTTCGAGATGATGCTGTGATCGCCAAGCTCGTGTTCATTCGCGCCCAGGACCAGGGTCACGTCCGCCTCGGACGAGGGCCCCGAGACCAGTACCGCCCCGGCGCCCGCCGCCAGCCCGCGTTCGGCCACGGCGCGGGTGCCGCCCATGCCGGTGCATTCCAGCACCAGGTCGACCCCCGACAGATCCAGCGTGCTGATGTCAGCGGTGTTCAGAAACGGGATCGTGCGGCCATTCACCGTCAGCGATTTTTCATCGGTCGTGACCGTGCCCGGGAAGGGGCCGAAGACGCTGTCATACTGGAAAAGATAGGCGCAGGTCTCGAGGCTTTCGATCTCGTTGATCAGCACCAGTTCGAAATCCTGGCCGTTTTGCAACAGGATGCGCAGGATGGTACGTCCGATGCGGCCGAAGCCGTTCAGGGCGATCTTGATCTTGGGCATGGGGCACCTCGGGTCATGACTGACCCAATCGCTAGCGCAATGGGCGGGCAGGGGCCAGAGGGGCCATACAATGTTGCGGGCAAGTCGATACAATGCTGTGAGCTGACGCACAGAACCAGCCCTCGCCATTGCACGGCGATGGGCGTAAAGGACGGGGTATGACCAAGACCGTTCCCTTGTCGCAAGCCCAAAGCCTGCCGTTCTGGCAGCGCCCGATCACGCTGCTGTTTCTGATGGCGGCGGCGATGCCGATCGCCTTTTCGACCTGGTCGGCGCTGCTCAATAACTTCGTGATCGAAGTGGCGGATTTCGACGGCTCGGACATCGGCTGGCTGCATACGGTGCGCGAAATCCCCGGCTTTTTGGCGGTGGGCGTCATCGCCGTGATCATTTTCGTACGCGAGCAGGTTCTGGGTCTGGTGTCGCTGATCCTGTTGGGGGCGGCAACGGCGGTCACCGCATGGTTCCCGTCTTTGGGTGGCATTCTGACCATCACGATGCTGAGTTCCATCGGCTTTCACTATTACGAGACGGTCAACCAGTCGCTGCAACTGCAATGGCTGGAAAAAGACCGCGCGCCGCAGATGCTGGGCTGGCTGGTGGCGGCGGGGTCGGGGGCGACGCTGGTGGCTTACCTGCTGATCGTGATGACCTGGGAGGCGCTGGGCCTGACCTATAACACCGTCTATCTGTTGGCGGGCGGTCTTACCGTGATGATCGCGGCATTCGCGCTTTTCGCCTATCCGCAATTCGAGGCGCCCAATCCGCAGATCAAGCGGATGATCCTGCGCCGCCGCTACTGGCTTTATTATGCGTTGCAGTTCATGGCGGGTGCCCGGCGGCAGATCTTCATCGTTTTCGCGGGCTTCATGATGGTCGAAAAGTTTGGCTTTGAAGTGCATGAGGTCACCTCGCTTTTCCTGATCAACCTTGTGGCCAACATGATCTGCGCGCCGTTGGTCGGAAGGGCGGTGTTCAGGTTTGGCGAGCGTAACGCGCTGATCTTTGAATATGTCGGGCTGGTGATCGTGTTCCTGGCCTATGGCGGGATCTACTTTTTCGGCTGGGGCGTGCTGCTGGCGGCGTTTCTTTATGTGGTCGATCACCTGCTGTTTGCGATGGCGTTGGCGCTGAAGACCTATTTTCAAAAGATCGCCGATCCGGGCGATATCGCGCCCACTGCGGCGGTGGCCTTTACCATCAACCATATCGCGGCGGTGTTCCTGCCTGCAGGGCTGGGCTATCTCTGGCTGATATCGCCCGCGGCGGTGTTCATGCTGGCGGCGGGGATGGCGTTCACCTCGCTGATGCTGGCGCTCTTGATCCCGCGCCACCCCGAGAAGGGCAACGAGACGGTGTTTTCGCGTTTTGCCCCGTCGCCTGCCGAATAATCCGAGGTTTCCCCGATGCCGACATTCACCGCGCTGACCACCCTGACCGGAAAAGACGCCGCCGAGGCGCTGGCTGAGGCATTGGAGGCGTTGAGCCCGGAACCCACCGGTGTGGGGGTCTTCGAGATGGAGGACGGATCGGGCCTGTGGGAAGTGGGCGGCTATTTTGACGCGCCCCCGGACGAGGCCGGGCTGGCCCTGCTGGCGACGCTGCACGGGGCGCGGCCCTTTGCGGTGTCAGAACTGCCCGAGACCGACTGGGTGTCCAAGGTGCGCCGCGAGCTGGTGCCGGTCGAGGCGGGGCGGTTTTTCGTCTATGGCAGCCACGATGCGGACAAGGTGCCCGAGGGGTGCGAGCCGCTGCTGATCGAGGCGGCGATGGCCTTTGGCACCGGTCATCACGGCACCACGCTGGGGTGCCTGCGGGCGCTGGACCGGCTGATCAGCGACGGGTTCGAGGCGCAATCGGTGCTGGACCTGGGCTGTGGCACGGCGGTGCTGGCGATGGCGGCAGCACGGATCTGGGACGGCACCGTGGTGGCCAGCGATATTGACGCGGTTGCGGTGGATGTGGCGGCGGCCAATGTCACCGCCAACGGGTTGGAGGGCAGGGTGCTTTGCCTGGAGGCCGAAGGGCTGGATCACCCCAAGCTGGTCGAATCAGGCCCCTATGACCTGATCTTTGCCAATATCCTCAAAGGGCCCCTGATCGCGCTGGCGGATGACATTACCAGCAGTTTGCGTGCCGGCGGAAAGGTGATTCTGTCCGGCATTTTAAATGAGCAGGCCGATGAGGTGATCGGGGTTTATACACAGGCTGGAAACAGTCTGGTGGCCCGCGACGAGATTGGTGACTGGACGACGACAACGCTTGCTAAAATTGTCGAAAAATAAGTTTTAAATCAGGCGTTTCGGGGCAGTTGCCCTTTTTTTGCCACATTTCAAACGTAGTTTTTACTTGATCGCGGTGGGGGCCAAGATCGCAGGAAACTGCCATGAATAAGACTATGACAAATTCTTTTGACGGGTTTGAATCCCGCCTGAAAAAAATCGATCTGAAACGCGCTAAGATGGCGCAGGGCTATAAGGGCTCGGTCAACAAGGATGGCCTGATCGTCTTTCGTCCGACGCGCCGCCAGCGCGGTATTCCGCTGCGCGCCGTGGTCATGCTGATTGTGGGCTTTTTCGTCTTCAAGGGCATGGTGATGGCGCATACCGGATCTGCCATCTATGCCGAGCGTATTGCCGCCCTGCAAAGCGGGACTTTGGTCGAGCAGGCGGGTGCATTTGCCATGCAATCCGACCCGATCACCGTGGGCATCGCGCAGCAGCTACGCCCGTTCCTACAATAAATCCCAAAGTCGCCGCGTGTTTGTCCACTGTCCCGGATGAGCGCGCGGTGCATTTTGGGACCCTTCTCTCGGTGCTCTCCAAAATAGAATGAGTTTTTGGGTTACATAAAAACCCCGCGCTTGGTTCGGCGCGGGGTTTTTGCTTTGCTGCTCCTGAAAAACCGAACGGGCAACGGCGCGCTTGCCCCGGCCCCGCACGGTCATTATAAGCGAGCAGATTTCAGGACCGGAGCGGCGGATGAGCTTTTCACAATCCCACCTTCTGGGGATCGAACCCCTCAGCCCTTCCGACATTACCGCTATTCTTGATCTGGCCGATCAATATGTCGATCTGAACCGCCGTGAGGTGAAACATTCGGACGCTTTGGCGGGCCTGACCCAGATCAACATGTTCTTCGAAAACTCCACCCGGACGCAGGCCAGTTTCGAACTGGCGGGCAAACGGCTGGGCGCTGACGTGATGTCGATGGCGATGCAGGCCAGTTCGATCAAAAAGGGCGAGACGCTGATCGACACGGCGCTGACACTGAACGCGATGCATCCCGATCTGCTTGTGGTGCGGCACCCGCATTCCGGCGCGGTCGACCTGCTGGCACAGAAGGTGAAATGCGCGGTGCTGAACGCCGGAGACGGGCGGCATGAGCACCCCACCCAGGCGCTGCTGGATGCGCTGACCATCCGCCGCGCCAAGGGGCGACTGCACCGGTTGAGCATCGCGATTTGCGGCGACATCGCCCATTCGCGTGTGGCCCGGTCAAACATCCTGCTGCTGGGCAAGATGGAAAACCGCGTGCGCCTTGTTGGTCCGCCGACGTTGATGCCCAGCCAGATCAGTGAATTCGGCGTCGAGGTGTTCGAGGATATGCGCGAAGGGCTGCGCGACGTCGACGTGGTGATGATGCTGAGGCTGCAACGCGAACGCATGGATGGTGGTTTCATCCCGTCGGAACGCGAATATTACCACCGCTACGGGCTGGATGCGGACAAGCTGAGCCATGCCAAGCCCGATGCCATCGTCATGCATCCCGGCCCGATGAACCGGGGTGTCGAGATCGACGGCGAGATCGCCGATGACATCAATCGCAGCGTCATTCAGGAACAGGTCGAAATGGGGGTTGCGGTGCGCATGGCCGCGATGGATCTGCTGGCCCGCAACCTGCGCGCGCGACCAAAGGAAGTTCTGGCATGAGCACCAAGATCGAGATCAAGGCAGGCGAAACCGGGACCGTGCGCGTTTTTGCGACCGACCTGACCAAGGATCAGATTGACGGCTTTGATGCGGCGGCGGCACTGGGGGCTGAAAGCCTGGCACCCGATCAGGTCGAACTGTTCGATGTGGCCGACCTGAGCGGTCTTGGCCTGACCGCCTATCTGGAAGAGGGGCATGGCATCCCGCCCGCGCAGCTTGCCGATATGGCGGCGCGACTTGACGGTCTGAAAGATGTTGTCCTGGTGCTGCCCTCGCGCGCCCTTGGCGGCGTGGCGCAAACCCTGAGACCACGCGCGCCCCTGCGTCTGATCGGCACGTTTTTCGAGGATACCCAACCGATCAGCTTTGAGAAACTACCCTCGGAAGCGGCGAAGGGGCAGGTAAATACCGAGGCCAAGGCACCGCCTTCCAACGCGGCCATGTCCGGCCGCGTGGCGATGGTGGCCTTGCTGGTTCTGGCACTGCTGGTGGCGGTAATGATCTGGATTGCAGGATAAGTTTGCTTATGAAGACGCTCTTTACCAATGCCCGCCTGATCGACCCGGAGAACGGGACCGATCGGCCCGGCGCGCTTCTTGTCGAAAATGGCACGATCAAAGAGCTGGTCTATGGCGGCAATCCCGACCTTGGGGTCGCGGCCGTGGATTGCGGTGGCAAATGTCTGGCACCGGGGATTGTCGATATCGGCGTCAAGGTGTGCGAACCCGGCGAGCGTCACAAGGAAAGCTATAAATCCGCCGGGATGGCGGCGGCGGCGGGCGGGATCACCACGATGATCACCCGCCCCGACACGCTGCCCGCGACCGACAGTCCCGAAACGCTGGAATTCGTCGCCCGCCGCGCCAATGAGGCGGCCCCGGTGAACGTGCTGCCCATGGCGGCGCTGACCAAGGGCCGCGCGGGCCGCGAGATGACCGAAATCGGCTTTCTGATGGATGCGGGCGCTGTTGCGTTCACCGATTGCGACCATGTGATCACCGACACCAAGGTGTTCAGCCGGGCGCTGACCTATGCGCGTTCCCTGGGGGCGCTGGTCATTGCCCATCCGCAAGAGCCGGGGCTGAGCGCCGGGGCGGCGGCGACCAGCGGCAAGTTCGCCTCGCTCCGTGGGTTGCCGGCGGTGTCGCCGATGGCCGAGCGCATGGGGCTGGACCGCGATATCGCCCTGCTGGAGATGACCGGGGCGCGCTATCACGCCGACCAGATCACCACCGGCCGCGCCTTGCCCGCGCTGGAACGCGCCAAGCGAAACGGGCTGGACATCACCGCGGGCACGTCGATCCATCACCTGACACTGAACGAGCTGGACGTCGCTGATTATCGCACCTTCTTCAAGGTCAAGCCGCCGCTGCGGTCCGAGGACGACCGGCAGGCGGTGATCGCGGCGGTGCGCGAGGGGCTGATTGACACGATCAGCTCGATGCACACGCCGCAGGACGAGGAAAGCAAACGCCTGCCCTTCGAGGAGGCCGCCAGCGGGGCAGTCGCGCTGGAAACGCTGCTGCCTGCGGCGCTGCGGCTCTATCATTCCGGTGATCTGGACCTGCCCACGCTCTTCCGGGCGATGGCGCTGAATCCGGCAAAACGGCTGGGGCTTTACTCGGGGCGTCTGGCGGCGGGGGCGCCTGCGGATCTGGTGTTGTTCGATGCGGATGCGCCTTTCGTGCTGGACCGCTGGAAGCTGAATTCGAAATCCAAGAACACACCGTTTGACGGCGCGCGCCTGCAAGGTAAGGTCAGGGCAACCTATGTCGCTGGCACCTGTGTATTCGAGGCCCCCTGATGCCCCCGATTGAAAGCTCCCTGCTTGTTCTGATCCTCTGGGCCGTGATCGGCTATGGTCTTGGGTCGGTGGCGTTCGGCATGGTCACCGCCAAGGTGATGGGGCTGGGCAACCTGCGCGAGATCGGATCGGGCAATATCGGTGCCACCAACGTGCTGCGCACTGGCAACAAGAAGGCCGCAGCGCTGACGGTGCTGCTGGATGGCGGCAAGGGTGCGGTTGCCGTGCTGCTGGCACGGCTGATCTCGGGCGAGGATGCGGCGCAGATCGCCGGGCTGATGGCGTTTATCGGTCATTGCTTTCCGATCTGGCTGGGGTTCCGGGGTGGCAAGGGGGTGGCCACGTTCCTGGGCATCCTGCTGGCGCTGATCTGGCCGGTGGGCGTGGCATGCTGCCTGACTTGGCTGGTCACGGCGCTGTTGTCGCGCATTTCCTCGATGGCGGCGATCACGGCGGCGTCGTCCTCAACCCTGTGGATGCTGGTTCTGGGGGATGGCCGGAGCCTCCTGTTGGGATTGGCGCTGACGCTTCTGGTGCTGCTGCGGCACGCATCGAACATCCAGCGCCTGCGCGCCGGCACCGAGCCAAAAATCGGTCAGAAGTGACGGAGGCGTTCCTGACCGCCTTTGACGCGCTGCCGCTGGGTAGTTTTACCGGAGAGTTCAATGGGCGGCGCTATGTGGTGACGCGGCAGGATTTTTCCGGCGGACAAAGCCAGAAACTGGTGGCCGAAGAGTTGGGCGGAAATGACTATATCAGCCTCAACCTCTATCGGCTTGCATCCGGCGCTCGCCTGAAACCCTGCGAAATGCCCGCGCGCAAAGTCGTGGATTTCGTCCTGAATTTGCGACCGCATTGAACGTGTTCCTGCAACGGCTGGACGGCGGCCAGGTGATAGATTCCGATTGAGGGCGTTCAGCCGACCCGGTTCTTGCGCTTTCAGCCTGGCGGGTTCGACAATCGCAAGAAACGGGTCGCCCCAAACCCATCTCATTCCTTAGTCCCTGGGCATGCAATTAGTGAAAGGCATGGCCATGGAACTCAAAGACAAGACTATCATCATCACCGGGGCGAGCAGTGGTATCGGCGCGGCGGCAGCGCTTCTGTTTGCCTCGGAAGGCGCAAATGTCGTGTTGGGCGCGCGCCGCGAAATCCAGCTGAACACGCTCGTCAGGCAGATTACGCAAAGCAATGGGCATGCGGTTTGCCTTGCGGGAGATGTGACCGACGAAGCCTATGCTAGGGATCTGGTTGATCTGGCGGAGCAGCAATTCGGTGGCCTTGACGGCGCATTCAACAATGCGGGCAAGATGGGTGATGTGGGCCCCATTCCAGAAATGGAGACAGGCAATTGGCAGTCCGTTCTTGCGACAAACCTCACCAGTGCATTCTTCGCCGCCAAGGCGCAGCTTCCTGCAATGGAGAAACGCGGCGGTGGGTCGATGGTATTTACAGGAACGTTTGTTGGTTTCAGCAATGGTGGCATGCCCGGCATGGGCGCCTATGCCGCATCGAAGGCAGGATTGATCGGGCTGGTACAATCCTTGGCATCCGATCACGCGGCACAGGATATCCGCATCAACGCTATTTTGCCGGGCGGTACCAAGACAGACATGGCTGGCGACGATCCAGAAACGCACGACCTGATCGCCGGATTGCACCCCCTGAAACGCATGGCCGACCCCAGGGAGATTGCGCAATCGGCCTTGTTTCTATTGTCAGACCGGGCAAGCTTTGTGACGGGGTCGCCGGTAGCGGTTGATGGGGGTATCGCGACACGTTTGCTTTGAATGCCTGCCGCTGGTGGTGATGGGGCTGACAGCGCTTTTTGTCCCTATCGCCACCACTTCATATTTTCCGAGCGTTTGAGGTGTTGGATTCGCCTTCGGTATGGATGATTTTGTCTTCCATCATTTGCCTTTTGGT
>NZ_CANLER010000010.1 GCF_947489715.1 uncultured Roseovarius sp.
TCGCCATCGCCATGGTCGGTATGCCCGTCGCCATCGCCATGGTCGGTATGCCCGTCGCCATCGCCATGGTCGGTATGCCCGTCGCCATCGCCATGGTCGGTATGACCGTCGCCATCGGTTTCAGGTCGTGCGTAGGACAAACTGGAACCACTGATCGGTATACGGGAGAATTCCGTGTCTGGTCCCGCCCACTCCAGCTGAAGGGTTTGGGAACTGGTATTCTCAAGATACAAGATCTTGATTTCGTGCACACCAGCAGCGAGATGCAATTCAAGCACCCCGGAACGAAGACCATCAGGACCTTTGTTTCTGTTCAGAATAACGCGCGTGCCATCGATAAACAAAGCAGCGCTGTCATCGGACTTAAGGAAGAGTGTGTATGCCCCGCCTTTTTCAACGTTCAGATGACCACTGAAGCGCGCCGCAAAATTGTTGACGGGACCATCTTCGAAAAACGCCTTGCGTGAGCGATAGATGTCCAGTTGATCTACCGCGTTCACAAAGTCCGGTTTCTTGTAGAAGTTCACTCTACCGATTGAGCTTACCACTTCTGGGAGCAGGAAATACTCTGCTTTTAGGCCGTCGACCTGAGGGGCATCGTGCTCTTCCTCCAGGTGCTTCTGTCTTTCTGCCTCACGCATTTCGGCCAACGCTTTCCGCTTTTCGATAAGCGCTTCCTGCCTCTCTGCGAGGACTTTTTTCTGTTCGGCTCGTTGCTCGGCCAGAGCTTTCTTTCGCTCTGCCGCTGCTTTGCGCGCCGCCTGCTGTTGCATCGCCAACTGCAGCATCAAATTGTACTGTATGGTCCAGACGCTCGGGAAGTACCCGAGTTGTGAGCCCGCTTGCGGACTCGGAAAAAACAATTGAAATGCCCCATGTTGGAGGTTGCTCATGACCGACGCTCCCGTATTTCATCCCCACTTGCTGTACTCCTTGGTTTACATTCTGGACATTTTTGAGGCTAAGACGCGGCAATAAGGGGCCAGCGCCAGCGTGGCTTGGTTGGGAAACAGACTACTTCTGATACTGAACAGGGTGCCGAGACGTGGCAAACTTGGTATTAAAATCAGTTACTTGCACAGAACAAAGAGTTGACCGATCTGATTTCAATCGAACCGGCCAGCGACGAAAACTGATCTGAGGATACTGCCGTCACCTCTATGTATGGATTCGCTCCACTTTGTACGGGGTGCACACTAGGGCGAATGACAAATGAGGAGCAATTGAGAAGCGGAAAACAACCAGAAGTTGGCATTTTCCTGCTTAAAATCACCAAAAGCAGCGGGGTTTCCCGCCAATCGGACCTATTGGGACGCCCGGCTATACCAATGGCCAGCTTTCACTTTTCAAAACCGCAATGAACACTCGGGTCTACCGATAAAAGCAAAATTCATCTTCCTGAAGAAGCTCGGCAATCTTTTCTTTCAGAGGTCTTTCCCTGTGTCGTGTGTATCGCGCGGCACTGGGTTGTATCAAAACTTCATCATAGCGCATGACACGCGGCAATTCCGGGCGAATAGACATCTCGTCTTCTGGAACGATCGAGCTGCCGCGGAGCAGATGGAACAAGCCTTCTCGTGTACCCTTGAGATGTTCAGGAACTTGATCGTTCGAGTTTTTTGCAGACATTTCCAGCCAACGGCCCTTTCTGAGCCATGCAATTTGGCCCCCCCAAGATTGGTAATGAACAGCGAATACTGGCTAAAAAAGGGCGTTGTCGGGCAATTGTTCTGGCTGAGCTGCTGAAATACGGTCGCAGCCTATACGAAAGGTTAGAAAAACACTCAAAAGCAATCGTTTGAAGCTCATTTCGCCAAAACGTCTTGTCGGATTTCGCGAATCCTGTCGGCTTTTCTTTCCCCGTCAAGTTTATGCTTTATCTTGTATACGCCTACCTCTGCGACACTATATCGTCTTTTTTAAACATTCGCCAAGCTTCTTGTTACGTCACTCAACCTATCCGCGAAATTTACAAGTGCGGCGCATGAAGAAGAGGTCTACACTGTGTTGCAAAACGACTTTGAGGCAATCTGAAGCGCAGTAGCCATCGAGTTCCAAGGAAGAAAACCCCAAGGCGATATCTCAAATGAGTAGCCTCCGAAAGTAGCGAGAAATAGCGCCTTAGCTCTGAGATGGGGCTTTGGTCAGGACGTTTTCCGAATCAAATCCAGTAATGCGGCTGAATTTTTGCGGATATCATGCCTTTCCATCACGCGACGGCGACCTTCCTGACCTAAAGCCTTGAGCTTGGTGGGGCCTGTGCTCAACGCTGCATCCATCGCCTGAGCAATGTTGCCTACAGATCCTGCTGGTATGATCCATCCACAGCCGTCGTCGACCAATTCGGGAATGCCAGCAATATAGGTCGAGATCGCCGGGCGACCTAAAGCCAGCGCTTCCATGATAACCACCGGCAAGCCTTCGGCAAAGCTGGGCAGCAATAACGCGCGGGCGCGGCTTAGTTCGTCCCGAACGGTTTGATTGTCACGCCATCCAAGCAGTTTCACATTTTCAGAGAGGCCGTGACGTCTGATCGCTGCTTCGACATCGGCACGGCTTTCCCCGTCACCAATTAGGTTGACACGTATCTCGGGATGCTTGGCGGCAACCTGCGCTATGGCCTCAACCACCAATGTCTGAGCCTTTTGCTGGCAAAGCCGACCGACGGAAACAAACGGCGCTTCTTTGTTAAAAGGAGCTTCGCTGGATGCAAACTCTTCCACGTCGATACCGCAGCCAACAATATGCAACTTGTCCCAATGGTCCATCCCCGAAGCGCGAGCAAGTTGCACCCGGCAATAATTGGAAATGGCGACAGCAAACCGCGATTCTGCCACTTTCAAACCCAAGGACGACCGGCCCCAATCGACGAATTCATCGGGACCGTGTGCGGTAAAGCTGTAACCAGGTCCGCCAAGACGATGAGACAGCATGGCGACCGCCGCGGAGTTGGTCGAAAAATGAGTGTGGAGATGCGAAATACCGTCACTATTGGCGCGGCGTTTCAGCGAGATGGACTCCAGCAGGTAAGCGACATGGGGGATGAATGCGCCGCCGGCGTTCCGCAAAAGACGTAGCCAGGTCGAGATCGCACGGGCCATCCCGACAGGATTGGAAATAACCTCTTTGAAGAAATCACGCAGCAATCCCGGAAGTCTTCCGACCAGCAGGTAGAAGGTCCTTTCTTTCTCGGCTATGTCCTGATCGTCCACCAATGTTTCAGACCACGGGCGTATCGCGTAACGCTTAACCTCGACCCCCTGATCTTCGATCGCGTGGATCTCTCGACGAATGAAAGTGGTGCTCGTCATTGGGTAGGCGTTCATCAGGTAACCGATGCGCATTGACTAAGCCCCCCTGCTTTGGCGGCGAGCTTGATCCAGAACCTCTTGCGTGGCCAACGACAATTCCAAGGGAATTAAATTGCTTTCATTGCGACCACCTCGGATCAGATTACGAAAATGTTCCAGTATAGGGATGTATTGATCCGATCCATGCGGGATAAACTTGGCTGCGGTGGCATCGCGAAATCGTTTTATCTTGCGCAGCATGGGGTTTGATTTCAGACGGGATTTAAATCCTGCCTTGGTGGGCCCTAAGTGGCTTGAGGATCGAACAATGCCTTCCGGACTCATTTGCTGACAAAGCAGAGATTCTGAACCAACAATAGGCGCACCTAATTGCAATATACCATGAGTACAGGACAATGCAGCGGTATTGGACATGAGCGCATTCAGCGAAACACTGATCTGGGATGTCGCGCCTGAAACGTGTGAGATACAAACATCCGTGGTTAGATCGGTACCGTTTTCGTCGAACTGCGCTGCGGCGTGGACAGACTCCGCCGGTCCTAGAAGATGTATGGCCAGCGAAATGCCATAGACACCGCGATCCAATAGCGCACCACCATCCTGAGGATCATATATTGACGGATAGCCTTCGCGCATAACTGGATAACCGAATGAAAACTGCAGGTGTACCGGTTTGCCGTAGCTTTGGCTGTTTAGCCTTTCACTAAGCTCAAGATATGAGGGAAGCGCGAGACACCATAGGTTTTCCATGAGCAGGCAGTTTCCAGACCGCGCCGCATTTGCCAAAGTTTTCGCATCCTTAAGTTTTGTTGCCAGTGGTTTTTCCAGGAGGATGGGTTTGCGTGCCTTAAGCGCGGCGAGACCGTCAGAAACGTGATTGCCAGATTGACCGCAAATGTAAACGGCCTCCACGTCAGGCTGTTCTGATAGTTCTTCCGATGAGCCAAAGGACTTTGGCACGTCGAAACCTTTGGCAAACTCGCACGCGCGACCTTCTGACCTTGAAGCAACGGCATGTACAGTGAAATCTGGTATAGCCGCAAGCGCATGCATCATGCGCGCGGCCATGGCACCGGTACCTACAATGCCCAATCGAATCGGATCTTTCATGTCACTCTTATCCAAGCTTTTGTGCCCAGGGCATAGGTTCCAGTGGGTCACAGCGCGTCGTCATTCGTTGCGCGCCTGTCGTCTCTTCGGAATCCTGAATAGCCAACGTCACTTCTGTCAAATGCAAGGCAAGGTCAATGGACATGCGCGAAGCTCGCTTTTCTACTAAGGCGTCGGCAAGCTCAGTCACGCCTAAAGCAAAGTTCATTGAGGCCGAGCCCCATCGTCCCACCTTTGGGTGCGTTTCACCGGGCAGTTTCAAACGTTTTGCAATTGGCGATTCCATCAAACGCCGGCGCAGGTTGAAGCGGCGGCGAAACCGAACCTTGGCGGTGTTGTTCCAAGCCTCGTCCAGTTCGATCACGCCACGATCCCCGACGATTCGCAGAGAATGGTTATGCGGGCCGATGATTGTGCAGGTCAATCTAGCGACAACCCCGGACTCGAAAAAAAGCGTTGCGACTGAGAAATCAGGTGCGGGCGCATCAACTGGGAGTAAATCACATACTTGGCGTGACGATGCGGCGACAACGGAGCGGATCGAACCAAAGATCGATATCAACCAGGTCAGGTAGTAGCCAGCATGCTCCAACGTGCAGCCAACTTCGAATTCGTCACCTGCTGGCCAAGGTGCGCCACTTTCGCTGATCCAATCAGCATAGCGAGCCTGTGGTATGAACCCATCATCGAGCTCTGCATATATCGCTCGAACCTTACCGGCGACATTTTCGCGGATGGCCGCACCTACGGTTTGTGCGGCTTCACCAAGAAAGCTACAGGGCGCAGACGCCAACATCAGGTTACTTTCGCGCGCCTGATCGCAAAGTGTCTTTGCGTCTTTAAGGGTCGTCGCCAACGGCTTTTCGGTATAGACGTGACATCCCGCTTCCAATCCAGCCATGCCAATTTCGAAATGCGACGATGGATTGGTGAGATTGAGCACAATCCCACCTGGACCAATTGCACTGAGTAATTCGTCCTGTGAGGTAAATGCAGGTTGTTTCCAGAAGGCGCAAAATTGCGCGAGACGTTCGGGGCGACGATCAAAAGCACCAACAAGCTCGAAATTCGTGCCAAGCTGGATCGACCGCATATAAAGATCGGCCACAAATCCGGTTCCGATGATGCCAACCTTGATCATGTCGCTTAACTGCCAGTCCCTCTTGTCAGCAATGTGGCCCTATTAGGAAATCCATGTGTTTGTCTGTGCCTCTGGTGCCGTGGAGGGACGATTTTGTCCATAATATTCTGCACATGGCTGGCTTGATAGTCGACAAAACCCCCAAGAAACGGGTAACGGTCAGTGACGACGATCAAGAAATGGGCAGACAGCATGACAGAAGGATCGACAGATCGGGGGAACAAGAAAACCCTGATGAGTGTGATCATCGCTGCCCGGAATGAAGAAGATTACATTGGCGATTGCCTTGAGGCTTTGCTGGCTCAATCTTCTGAAACGGGCCAGACAGAGACTATTCTGGCTGCAAATGCATGTACCGACCGGACTGTCGAAGTGGCTGAAAGTTTTCAGGAAAGGTTCGAATCGCGTGGATGGTTATTGCGCATTGTTGAGGTGCCCGAGCCAGGAAAGGTGAACGCGCTGAACTGGGCAGATAGCATGGCACAAGGTGAAGTGTTGGTATTTCTTGACGCTGATGTGCGTTGCGACCCAGACCTGCTGATGCAGCTGCGCGAAGTTTTGAAAGTAGATAAGCCCACCTATGCTACAGGGGCGTTGAAGGTCACAAAGGCAAAAAGTTGGGTAACGCGGCGCTATGCAAGGATTTGGGTTGAGTTACCCTTTGTAAAAGGCGGCGCAGTCGGCGCAGGTCTGTTTGCAGTCAATCGTGCGGGCCGTGCTCGTTGGGATACCTTTCCGGACATCATTTCGGACGATACATTCGTGCGATTGCAGTTTTCGCCCGAAGAAAGGGTTGAGGTTCCTGCGCGCTACCACTGGCCGATGGTTGAAGGATTTGGAAATCTGGTTCGGGTGCGTCGGCGACAGGATGACGGCGTCCAGGAAATTCATCAGCTATATCCCGAAATCATAGAAAACGAAGCAAAAGCACCGGTAACTAGCAGCCAGCTCGCAGGGCTTTTTTTGAGAATGCCAGTGTCATTTACAATCTACGCATTGGTGCATGTTGCAGTGCGGTTGCGTCGTTCGAAATCGGATTGGGCGCGGGGCAGGTGAGCATGGAACGACACGTTGTTCTGACCTTGGGACGCAGTGGCAGTAACACCTTGTGCGATATGATGAATCAGAACCCGGCAATACTGAACTTCGGCGAAGTTCTGGGTGAGTGGAATGCCATCCGAAAGGTGCAAAAGGCGCTGCCGTTGGTTCCTCAAGATGACGAAGCATTCTTGGATTGGGTGCTGTATTCGCGGTCATTCCTCAGGACCGTCAATATGATCCGGTCAGCAAAGAAGACGTTGCAGGGAAAAAGGTCAGCGTCAAAGCCTCTTGGCAACATAGAGACTTTCGGGATCAAGGATTTTTCGCTGAACTTCATCAAGTTCGGACTTGAAAGATATCTGGATGCACGTTCCGATTTGAAAATAATCGGGTTGCTGCGCGAAAACGTCGTTGACCGAATGATTTCCAACGCGATGCTTGGGGCGACAGGAGTGATCAAATCCACGAGCGCGGGCAACGGCAGAACCCTGCGCATTGATCCGGCGCGCATTTCAGGGCTTCTTTCGGATATCGAGACTGAAAATGCCAATCTCGACGCAATGCTGGCGCGAATCCCTCATGCGCGAAAACATGTGATCCGATATGACGATTTGTTCTCGGATCAGGACGGTCGCCACGAAACAATGGCTGGAGTTTTTGAGTTTCTGAACGTGGCCCCAATCCGTACCGAAGAACGCATGGTCAAAATCATTCGCAAACCTGTGTCAGAGGTGATCGAAAACTTTGAAGATTGCGTTGAGGCTGTACAGGGAACGCCCCACGAGGCTTTATTGAGGGTAGCGGAGCGTGATGAACCCTAGCTCATTTGTATTCGATCAGCCTGCCGCGCCTGTTCAATAAACGCCGCAGCCAATACTCCAACACACCAGTCATCTCGGCGAATTTTCCGATTACCAACATGCTCGCTCTTTCCCAAGCGATGCGGTCGCCACCCTCTCGGAACGCAAGTCGCAAAACCTGGAACGGGTAGAGCAGCAAGAGTACGAAGGCCCAGGGAGTGATCAACCAGGCTGTGAAGAAGATGAAAAGTGGCAGGAAAAGCCCCCAATTGAGAGCCTTGCGGGTTTCCCGAACCCAATGTCGTTCGGGTGGCAAGCCATGCAGTGCCGCACCTTCGGCGAAGGCGTGGCCAGCTCGCCGGGTGCGTTTCCACCATTGCTGGAAACGTGTCATATCAGCATCGTGCAGTGTCATTTCATGATCCAGGCGCCAGATTTGCCAGCGCCACGCACGCAGCCGAACGCAAAGTTCGGGCTCTTCACCTGCAATCAGGCTGGGATCAAAACCTTCGACATCGCTTAGCGCCTCGATCCGCATCAGGGCGTCGCCCCCGCACGAATTCGTCATTCCAATCGGCGTATCCCATTCCCAATCACATAGGCGATTATAAATTGATGCGTCAGGATGGCGCTCGCGCCGCCGACCGAAAGCCACAGCAGCATCGGGGTGCGACATCAGAAAGTCTGCGGCGGTTTTGACCCAACCCTCCTGCAATTCGCAATCACCGTCTATGAATTGAACAAAATCCACATCACGTTCGGCCTTCAGCGTCTCCAACCCGATATTTCTTGCCCGGGCAGCAGTGAATGCGTTGGACATATCCAATTCGACGACCTTGGCCCCTGCGCGCTGGGCACGTTCAACACTGTCATCTTCTGATCCAGAGTCGACATATACAATATTTTCAATCTGCGCACTGACCGAAGCCAGACAGAGACCCAGTCGGTCGCCTTCGTTGCGGCCGATGATGACCGCGCCTATGGCCGGCTGTCTAGTCATCGGCAATGAATGGATAGCTGATCCGCAGATCGTCACGATCTGCGAATATTGAACGCAGCTTTTTGAAATCTGCAACAAACAGCGCCTGGATGTCGTTTCTCAACGCTTCGGATAATTCAGGGCGATCCCGCATCTGGCGCTTTTTCTTCAGCCTGTCACGGATAGATTGCGGTACCAAGGTCCGGCGCAAGGTCGCGGCAACAGGATTGCTGAAGATCAAGCCATGTAGCGGAAAGCGCCTAATTCGCTCGGCAGAGACGTTGACCTTAGTAAGCTCGTCCGACCAACTAGGCTGCCCCTTGTAGCCTAAGAAATCACAGACTTTCTCAAGCAATTGTTGCGGGTTTTTTTTCATTGTTTCCAGGTTGAGCACCAAGACGTGGTCGACACCGTAGGCGTCGACATAAGGGCCAATCTGATCTGCGTAGCACCCATAACTCACGAGTTCCTTATGGTTGGCGAAAGCCTTCTCAATGTCGTCGGACATCACGCCCATGGTCCATTCGTGGATGTAATGAGAGACCGCGCGAGCTACGGGATCGCGGATCAGGTATATGATTTTGGGGTTGTCGAGCATGTTGCGTATGCGTGGTAATGCGTCGGGGAGAAGCGGCAGCTTGGTATAGTGAGTGCTGGCCTCACCTTTGATGTCATCTGGTGCGGCGTCTGCGAACAGGTTTTTGTACCAATCTGCACCCTTGGAATAGATTTCATCGTCAGAGAAAAAATTCGGCTCTTTCGGCGTGGTCATGAAAAAGCCGGGCTGCGCCTCTAACTGTGCGGCAAGCGTACTGGTTCCGCATTTCATAGCGCCGACTATTATGAAATCCGGTAGTGCCATTGCTTATGTCTTTGGTTTGTAGTCATCGCCAAGAGGCGAAAAGAAATTAGTCCACAGATCGCGATGTTCCTGCTCGTTGCTTGATGGTATCTTCTTACCAGCTAACACGCGCAAGACGGCAATCGCACGTCCGAAAACCCACGCAAGGTTGGCAAGCAATAATCCGCCTGTACCGTACATCTGATAGAAAAGCCTTGTTCGCGATGCGTAGAAATAGGCTGGCAGGCGTTTTTTCTCTTTGGCGAGCGATTTTACCGGTCCACTGCCGCCGCGGAAGTGCACGGCGCGTGCCTCTTGGATGTACCGAATGCGCCAACCAGCTTGCCGCGCGCGCCAACAAAATTCTACATCTTCGAAGTAAAGAAAATACCCTTCGTCCATCAGGCCCACCTGATCGATGACTTCAGCCCTGATTAGAATACACGCAAAACTGGCCCACTCGATCTGATCTGGCTCGGGCGGCATGTCCAGCGCTACGCGCCGACGTTGCAATAACCGTGTAAGTGGGCCGCTTTCGGCACCGCGAATAATTTCGCTGGTAGGTGATGGAAAGCGAAAGCAACTGATCTGCTGTTCACCATTGTCATAGTCTATCCTGGGCGCAAACAAACCCGACTTCGGCTCTTTGGACGCTCTGAGCAGTATTTCCTGGGTGAAGCCCGGTTGCAAAATCGCGTCTGAGTTAAGCAATAGATAGTATTCGGACCGAATCGCTTGCATGCCAAGGTTATGTCCACCGGAAAAACCGGTATTGGTGGGCGATTGAACGAGGTGAACGTGTTCCGACAGGTTCTGTTCTTCAATCCAGTTGGAAATTTTTACAACCGACCCATCATCAGAAAAATTATCGACTATCACGACGTGACCATTGATTTCCGACAAAGTGGCAATGGCAGATTCTGCGCATTGAATGGTAAGATCTGCAGTCTTGTAGTTAATGATCGAAACAACAATCCTTGCAGTATTTGCTGGTGTATCGGAGGTTTGTTTCAAAGTTTCGATTCCAATTGGCCGTACATCTTTGGAACCGGGCTATGTGCTTCAAGCCAGCTCCTTTGCCTATCGCTATTAACGAGTTGCCCTGACAAATGAAACATTAGCTTGGCTGTGTCGAACCAAGGGGCCATCTCGCTGCGATTCAATCAAAAAAGTGATCTTTCAACCACAGATTTAGGAGTGATCGCCGATCACGAAGCTATTGCTCTCATTTCTACGGTGGAAACATACGGGCAAAATCTCGCTGTCATTGTAAGTCAGCGGATCAAAAGCAATGCCGTTTTCCATTGCATCGATCACCAATTCTTCGCGTTATTTCGGGAATGCGCACCACGAAGGCAAAGATTGGTGCAAATAGTGCTTTTCCTTACTTCTGTTTGCTTAAATTTTCGCCTAAAGAACACGCAGTTACAGAATTCAACGTAAACAACTGAACTTTCATAGCGACGCGCAGCTCCCGTCAAATAATAGACACAAAAAACTGCAAGTAGCGTCCAAAGAATAACTCATACGAGCGGTCATGTCTGGAAACATAAAAATTGCGGTTGTCGGGCTTGGAAAAATGGGCATCTCCCATTTTTCATTGGTCAACGCACATCCTGATACCGAAACATTTGCCTGTGATGCTACCGGTTTTATGGTCGACATCCTGAACAAGAACATTTCGGCCAAAATTTACAAAAAGTACGACGAAATGCTGGATAGGCAGCCTTTGGATGCCGTTGTGATCGCCACGCCCTCACGTTTGCACGGCCCGATGGTGCGTGCGGCGTTGGAAAAAGGCATTCATGTTTTTTGTGAAAAGCCGTTTTGCCTTGATCCCGCTGAAGCCGAAGAACTTTCCGCGCTGGCGGAAAGCAAGGGTCTGGTCAATCAGGTTGGATATCACAACCGATATGTCGGTGCGTTCCAGAAGATGAAAGAAATCGTGGACGTTGGCGCGCTGGGGCGGATCACGCATATCCTGGCCGAAGCTTATGGCCCTGTCGTGCTACGTCCCAAACGCCAAACTTGGCGAACCCAAAAAGCGGAGGGTGGAGGATGTCTATACGATTATGCGGCACATCCTTTGAATCTTTTGAACTGGATTTTCGGTGCGCCCGCTAATGTCAGCGGCTCGGTCTTGAACTCGGTTTTCTCTGAAGGAATTGACGACGAGGTATTCAGCACCTTGCAGTTCAACGATGGTCCAACTGCACAGCTTTCCGTGAACTGGAGTGATGAATCACATCGTAAGATGACCACAAAGATCAGTATGATCGGTACAAATGGCCGCATGAATGTGGATAGGCAGGAATGCCAGGTTTATCTGCGCGAGCCTGTTGCTGAATTGCCTGAATACAAGAAAGGTTGGACAGTCAAATACACGACTGAACTGACAGAAGATCCATGGTTTTATCTTCGTGGCGAAGAGTATTCCGCGCAAATTGATGATTTCATCACTGCTGTACGAGATGATCGAAAAGGCGCTGGAGAAAACAATTTCCGGTCAGCGGCAATGACCGACCGAACACTGAAACAGATTATGGATGACAGCGTGGGCGTGACACCCGCAAAACCGCAGAGTTCTGTGAAAAAACCGACTGAGCGCAAACGCGGCTGGTTCGGGCGGTCATAATGATAGGAAAAGAAGCCACAATGGATCGGTTGCTGTTTGGTGATAACCAGTTTTTTGGAATCAATCATATGTCCGAGGAGAAAGCGCGCGCGCAGGCAATGCGATTTCAGGAAACCAGCGCTATCATGGACGTTTTGGATACAGCATATGATGAGGGCATCAAGACCTTCATGTGCACCACCCATGACCGGATTGCCGAAGTTTGTGAAATTGTGCGTGCCAATCCGGATCGCTACTCGGACTTCACCTTTTATCCCTGCATGCCCTATGCGCACAAATACGCTAATGCGGTGACGGACTACGGTATGCTGGGTGCGATTACCCATTTCATGCCGGAAGATGGGTTTTTGAAAACCGCGCTCAGGGGCGGTGCGGCGCTGGCATCAAAAGACGTGGATGGGATTGCCAAGGTACTGATCGATGCAGAGATGAAAATGTTCAAGGGTTTGAAAACCCCTGTGATTTTCATGCAGAACGTCTTTACCGATCTGTTGATGGGCATGGGCTTTACGGGTGCGTTTCGCGTGTTCCATGATCACGTCAAAGAAAAGTACGATGCCGAGCCTGCATTCATCACCATGAACATGCCAATGCTTGTCGATGTGCTAGAGCAAGAGGGGATCAAGAACCCGATTGTCTGTTCGAACATCAACAAGCTGGGCTTCCGGATGTGCGGTGGTCTGGATTCCTATGTTGAGACGCTACAAAGCGGCCGGGTTCGTGCAATCGCGATGTCAGTCTATGCATCTGGGGCGATCTCAGCTGAAGAGGCGATTTCCTGGATTTCAGAATTGCCAAATGTACATTCCATAGTTTTCGGCGCGTCCAGCGCCGGAAACATTCGTAATACCCGTGACCTTGTTAATCAGTATATGTGGAAGGATTAGAACATGGAGGGTGGTCTTATTACCGCGCGGAATGACAGCATGATGGCGTCCGATGCCGACGCGCCCCGCGATGTCGGATACAAGAAGGTTCCGCTGCTGAACGCTTTTGTCCACGATGTGACGATGGACGAGGTGGTGCAGGATTTCACGGAAGGTCTGATGCTGACGCTGCATGTCGATATGATCATGAAACTTCAAAAGGATCGTGATTTCTACGAGATTTTCAACAAGTTCGATCTAATCACCTGTGACAGCCAGATCATGTATTTCGCGACGAAATTCATGGGAACGTCTGTAAAAGAACGAGTCTCAGGTTCGGATTACTTCCCCAAGTTCTACATGTATCACAAAAACAATCCAGATGTCACGGTTTTCATGTGCGGGGGTAAACCGGGTATCGCGGAAATCGCAGCCCGTAAGATCAACGCCAAGGTCGAGCGTGAATTCATCTGCGGTACCTACGCACCGTCCTTCGACTATGATCAGAAACCCGAAGAGATCGAACATATAATCGATCTCATCAACGCGTCTGGTGCGACGGTTCTGTTGGTTGGATTGGGCGGCGGGCGTCAGGAAAAGTTTATCATCCAGTATCGCGACCGCCTGCCGAATGTTCGCCTCTTCTTACCTTTGGGTGGCACGATTGATTATGAGGCTGGCACATTCAAACGGCCACCCTCCTGGATCACCGAGGCAGGTCTGGAATGGCTTTACAGACTTGTGAAGGAACCGCGTCAGCGCTGGCACAGATACATCGTGCATGAGCCGCCATTCTTGTGGAAAATCCTTCTTCAACGTTTCGGGCTTTACCGCGATCCATTCGCAAAGAAGCAGTAGACGAACCGATAGGTTTCGTTCAAGCGGGCTTAACAAAATTGCGACTGCGCCGACTTTGCTAGGTGATGATCCGCCTGAGTTCGATTAGACAATCAATTCTTTTCGCGACAATTTGTGTTGCCATTCAATAGTATCTGCTTTGCAAGCAGGCTCATTTAACGTGTTTGAAATTTACGGCATTGCGGCCGTAAGTGCTTGTCCGCAAGGGTTTGCATCTCTCTCCTCCACTTTAGGGCTGTCGGAGTTTAGAGGGTGGTAATCCATCATGAACTCTGAATAATCGTAGTGATAGACCGCTGAGAGTGACTGGTTCAACAAGATGATTTGAAAATTAAATTGTGCACAGAAATAGAGATTTTAAGTCCTTTACAGATTTTTGTAGGTTTACAGAATGAAGACTCATTTTTTTGAAGATGCATTCAGCACGTTGTTTTCGGCGCTACTTATTGCGGTTTCCGCCGCATGCGCCCACGCGGAGCCTGGTGTGGTTGAGCCTGATGACTTGGTCCCGCTGGGAGGGCTTTCTTTAACGGCGCCGGATTTCGAACTGCCAGCGCTTTCACCTGAGTTGCCTCTTCTCGATCTGGAAGACAATTCGCCTGAGGCCGGCTTGCTACGACAATTCCAAAGAGAGGGGCGCGCTGCCGGGTTCAAGAATGTAATCTATGACAATCGTGATCGAGGGCACTCAAAACCGAAACCGGGCCAGTTTCCGACGCTCTCGCAACTCGTTATTTCCGATGAGCTTAAGAAGCGTAATCTGGATTACGGGTTGGCTGGGGGGCTCATTGTTCCTGCGATTGTTATCGGCAATTCTTCAACTGCTCTCACGAAGGGAAAGTACAAACGCAGCCAACCCAGGTTGGCAATGACCACACCGGAGGGTCCGACTAGAGCGTTTCTGACCTACATTACAAACCATCTCTATATCTATCCCGAACACCGAGATCACGACAAAGTGGATTTGTTCCCGGCGAACTGGCCTTACATGGTGATCACACAAGGGTCGTCACATTCCGATCGGCCGTTCATGAGAGCGCTTTTCATGGCCGTAGCAGCGCTGAGTCCGGATACTCAACAAGCGCTACAAGAAAAAAACTTGGTGGCGCCGACGTTGCAGATGATTTTGCGGCGCAGTCAAAAGGCTATTTATTCACGGGAAGCATATCTTTCGGGTCGAGCCCACCCGACTGTCTTCTCAAAAAAGGACCTCGTGCCTGAGCGAATGGTGACTTTAGCTTCGTCGCTTAAACCGGAGGAAATTCCTCCGATGATCGTTTTGACGGTCGAAGAAGAAGATTTTGGTTCCGAGGCGGGGCTTGCTAGTTTGTCGGAAAAGCTTTTTGACACGCCATCTGCAATAGCCCGCGTCTGGCGAGGGTTTGAGTTTTCGAAACGCATGATGGTTTCAGCAGGCAAAACCGCAGATCCGAACGGACACACCCTTAAATTCTCTTGGGTGCTTCTGCGTGGTGATCCGAACCGCGTCAGAATTGCGCCTATTGGAGAAAGCGGGGCAAAGGCTGAAATCACTGTCGAATGGCATGACACGCGACAGATTATGCCTTCTCAGAAGCGTCTCACGCACCGAGTGGACATCGGTGTTTTTGCCTGGAACGGGTTTCATGACAGTGCCCCGGCCTTGATTTCGATCAGCTTTCCCGGCCATCAGAAACGTGAATACAAGCTGATTCAGGAAATAGGCCCGATGCGACTTTCGTCGGTTGACTACCGTGCTGCTGAAAGAAACGCAGCATACGATCCATGGATTTACTGGACGGCACCGTGGAAAGACCTCATGGAGTATGATGGTGCTGCGATCTTGTCCGGCATAAAGCGTGAGATGTCGGAGACCGTTGTCGAACTTTCAGGGCCGAATATGTTACCAAATGGTAAGGCCGTCCAATATACCCTGAAGGATACAGAAAACCACCGGCTTCTTTCGATGGAGTTTGAAACGGCTCAATAGTATTTGGTTTCTTGGGAATACGGGGGTTTTAAGCCCGATTATCTAACTACTTCTGTCCCTCCGCTGTCTAGACAACAATAGTATTCGCACTCAGCTATACTCTTTTCCGTATTCCTCGTGTTTGCCCAAATAGCGGCACTTATTCAGGATCACTCCCAGTACATTTGTTCGTGCGGCGAGTTCCTGTTCGCATTTATCGATTTCGTCGATCGTTGATTTTTCGGCCTCTGCAACAAGTAGAACGCAATCGACCTGATCCAGAAACGCCAAAGTATCATCGCCTGCAAAGACAGGTGGCGTATCGAAAATCATTATGTCAGGCTTAAATCGTTCTTCGATACCATCGACGACCTTTCCTGCATTTGTGCCTTGAAGCAATTCGGCGGGATTACGAACGGTCGTGCTGTTGGATCCAAAGATTAGGTTCTTTCCATATCGGCGCAAATGCTCATCAGCCGGGTTTTCGCCTGAAAGTACCCTGGAAAATTGACACTCATCCGTGAGTTTTATGGTTTTGGCTACTGAGGGTCGCCGCATGTCAAGTTCCAGCAGGATCGTATAAAAATTAGTTTGCCGCGCAAGACTGAAAGCAAGATTGACGCTGGTCAATGTTTTGCCTGCACCTTGAGACGGCGAGACGATGGCAACACGCGTCCATTTATTCGCCCGCATCTGATGCAGCATTTTTGTCCGCATTACATCGTATGGCACTGAATCGTGGCTTGATCGAAAGGCGACAATCCGATTTGCCAAAAGTTGTTTCTCCTTCGGATTGAACGACTCTATCGATTTCCAAATCTCCTCTCGATCGGAAACTGACATGTTCTTGGGCAACACATAAGTATCCATTCCTTGTGTGCCTGCCACGGAATCTTCTGCTTTGCCCGCAGGTTTGCCGCTTTGCTCCTGTCGCGCTTGTCGAGCTTTACGAAGGGCTGATTGAATTCGTTCCATGGTACCTCTCTAACTCAGTTACCAAACCCCTGCCGGAACTGCTTGATCAAATCGGAAATGCCAAATTTATTCAGCACTTTCTCGATCAACAGGTCCATCGGTAGATAATAAGTATGCAACAAGAACAAAGTGATTGGGATTCCCAAACCGACAACCAACAGCGCAATGAAAATTACGAACCTTCGGAAATTTGCCTGGCCGCGCGTGCGGATATAAGGAATGGTGACAAATGGTGTGATGCCCAACCTGTTGGTTAAATCCACAGACCGTCTGATTGATGTGTTCAACAACTCGATAAGTATCACTACCGCTAGACCTGCAAAAATGCCTCCAGCGGCTCCTGAGAATGCAATCTTTTTACGTTTTGGACTGGTTGGAGCATTCGGTACAGTTGCCTGTTCTATGACAGTGATACGTTGGCCTCGAGATTGCGCTTCGATCTGGTCGCCGGTACGAGCGGCCGCAAAATCGGCGGTTGCCTGATTATATTGCACACGGATGTTGTCGTAGTCGCGTTCAAGCGAACTGAGTGTGATCGCGTTTGCAGGTGTTCGATCGATTGATTCTTCCAACTCTAAAAGTTCAGTCTCAACCGTCTTTTTCTCTTCGATTAGAAATTCCATCTGGCCGTCCAGATCGGCCAGTTGAACCTCATAAGCCGACATCAATCCGCCACCTGTACTACGCCGCTTCGAGGCCACTTGATTTTGCGCGGCATCAACCTGCGCCATTAAGGCTTTCACCCTGGGGTTCGTATCGGAATAGAGAACCAGTGCAGAGGCAAGTTGATTGCTCAATTCCTGAAGGCGCTGCTCTTCGGGGCTAAGTGCCTCGCCAGTCAGTTCGATTTGTCCTGTTCTTTGATAAAGATCCACCAAACGGGTACGACGATCCCGAAGGCTTGCCAGTTCGCGCTCCATTTGCAGGACCCTTTCCTGCAAGGATGCCTGTCTGTTTCGTCTATAATCCAAGCTATCCGGCAGCGCTCCTTGGTTATTGCCTTTGAACTTGAGGATTCTCTGTCCCTGCTCGGCAAGTTCTTCATCAAGTTTTTTAACTTCGTTCCTGAAAAAATCCAGGGTTTGACCTGTTGCCGAGGTTCTGAGCGTCCTGTTTTGCTGTAGAATAAGCGTCACCAGTTCATTCGCTACCTGCGCTGATTCCGTACCGGTGCTTGCCCGATAAGAAACTGTCACGAATGATGCTGCATCGCGTCGGCCTGGCAGAGACATTTTGATACGCTTTCGCATATCAGCAACGATGTCGTCGGTGCTTAACTTTCGCTGGTCCTTATAAAGGTCAAACTTTCGGGCGATATCCAGAAGGCTTGCGCGTGTCATAACGCGTTGCGATATGATTTCAAGCAATTCCGCGGCGCCTGTTCTTACCGTTGACGATGCCAAATCTCCAGGAATCTGCGGTGATTCAACCAGCAACCTAGCTTTGGCCTCGTAACCGGCAGGCAGAGTATAGGCGACGGTCAATCCGAATGCGGACAGCGCAGTTGTAACCACGAGAAAGTAGTGAAGTCGTCTAAGAAAAAGAGAGGCGAAGAATTTGAAGTCAAGCATCATGTGGCTGTCTCATCATTCTGTCCGGCAGGGGAAGCACCAAAAAACGCTCCATCGCTCAATACTTGCTCAACGGTTAGCAAGGTTACGGTTTTCTGGTTCTTAGCAAAAGCATAAACCATCGACAAATCGCAAAGTTGGTTAACAAGACGTGGCACACCATGGGTGTTCTCATGGATCAGCCTGCTGGCACTTTCGGTAAACAGGTTGCGATGCGCACCTGCTTTTTTAAGTCGGTGTCCAATGTATGCCAAAGTCGTGCTTTCATCCATCGTTTTCAAATGAAAACTTGACGCAACACGTTGCGCAAACTGGCGAAGCTCCGGTTGTTGAACAATTTCCCGAAGTTCGGGCTGCCCTACGAGTACCAGCTGGAGTAACTCATCCTTGTTTGCGTTGATATTGGTGAACATCCGCAGTTCTTCTAAAGATTCCTGACTCAGGTTCTGAGCTTCGTCGAAAATAAGAATGACACGATTACCGGCGGCATACTCTCCAATGAGATATTCCTGAAACTGGTCAAATAGGTCGACATAGGTGGCTGAATTGTCTGCCGGCTGATCGAGAGCCATCAAAACCCAACGCAATAGTTCCCCCCGCGAACCATGTGCATTTGAGATTAGTCCCACCTTCACATTCTCATCTAGGTTTTTTAGAAAATGGTGCAACAGGGTCGTTTTTCCGGCGCCAACCTCGCCTGTGATCAATGTAATAGGTGCGCCTGTCAGTGTGCCGTATTCAAGCATCGTGAAAGCGCGCTGGTGTGCGGGTGACCAGAAAAGAAAATCCGGATCAGGCAGAAGCGTAAACGGACGCTCCTTAAGCTCGAAGTGTTGGGTATAAATTTCAATCGTACTGTTCATGGGCTTCGTGTAACTCGATTCACGTGCACCTTCCATTGATTTAGCTACAGGTATGCCGCTTCGATTGCTTGGCATATAAGGCTTCTGGTTCGTTTGATGAACTGTGTCTATGTGCTTTTTTTCTAAAGAAGGTTCTTTTTCAGGTATCGAGCGCACACTTAAGAAACCAGAAGCTTCCGGCGGTTTGTTGCCTGTACCGCTGTTTTCGGTTGAGGTGGCACGCGCTGGGAGAGCCTTGCGAGTTTCGGAACCTGTTGGTTGGCAAGGCGCTGAATCAGAGCTTCTAAAAATATTCACCACATCTAGCGGTATTACGGAGTCAAAAGATTTAAAAAACCTGCGACTCATACTTAACTCCAAATTCTGGATCCGCGTTTTTACCATACCAATATATTCGGTCTGGAACTCCAGATCGTTTCAAGTGGATTGCTTTGTCCAAAACAAGACAGGGGGGAGGAGAAATCATGTTCGGTCCATTTGAAGCTTATGCAGTACTTTTTGGTGAGTGATTCGTGAAAACTGTCAAATTTCTGCCACTATGTTGATTTCGGGCTGCCACATTTATTACACAATCCGCCAAATCCGCCCTATTGGTTACATCAGCTACACAATCTTCAATTCAAGATTGATTAATGCAACCCTAGCGCAAGTCTTTGGCCTTCAGAGAGGAATATGCTTTGAAAGTTGCCGGTTGAATGGTAAGAATTAATTAAATAAAAATATCGGCGAGCTTGTCGACGATAATAATAAAACTTGATATAATAGAGCAGAAGTTGTGTGGTCCGTGTTTCGGGCTGTGGGTATGAAACGTGTAAAGATTTAGGGTCGCTGTGTACAATGAGCATCCAAGACAATGATTTTGAAAATAGATTTGCGTTTGCCGAAAAAGTCTCACCGATAACGGGCTTTAGCATTTTGCAAAAAGGCGCTTATAGACATGTATTCAAACGTGTCTTTGACTGTGCGCTTGTTCTGATCTCTTCACCGATTGTAGTGCCGGTCGTTTTGCTGCTTGCATTGCTTGTGTCGCGGGACGGACATCAACCTTTCTACAAACAATCGCGTATCGGAAAAAATGACCGCATCTTCACGATGTGGAAGTTGCGCTCGATGGTTCATGATGCGGAAGCGCGACTGGAAAACCATTTGGAAACCAACCAAAGCGCTCGTGAAGAGTGGGATGAGAAGCAGAAGCTTGCAGATGATCCAAGGATCACATCTGTCGGCCAGCTTCTCCGCAAAACTTCGCTGGATGAGCTTCCGCAACTTTGGAACGTTCTGATTGGTGATATGAGCATCGTCGGCCCGCGTCCGATGATGCCAGAGCAACGTGACCTGTATCCTGGTCGCTCCTATTATGCTTTGCGCCCGGGTGTCACTGGTTACTGGCAAATTTCAGACCGCAACAAGTCGACGTTTGCTGCTCGTGCTAAGTTTGACAACCGTTACTATGAGGACGTCAGCTTTTCCACCGATGTGTCGATCGTGGTTTCCACCGTAGGTGTTGTGCTACGCGGAACTGGTTGCTAAATTTCAACGTAACTGTTGAGTATCGATAACGTTTGCGATTTCTTCGCAGGCGTTATCTGTTGCTTTGGTGATGCCGCTTACATTTATTGCTATCGGCACAGATATATGAAGGTAGGACATAACCATGCGTCTGCGACTTCCTGGGTTCCCGGCTCTTTTGCTAACCGCACTTATTGCCCTGTCAGCTTGCGAAAATTCGGAAGAACGTGCACAGCGGCATTTTGAAACGGGAATGGAATTGCTCGCAGAAGGGGATGTATCCCGCGCGTTGATCGAATTCCGCAACGTCTTCAAATTGAATCCACGCCACAAAGAAGCTCGGATGGCGTATGCCCGTACCCAGATGGAAAATGGGCGCCGCGGCGAAGCTTACTCGCAATTTTTGCGCGTCGTAGAGCAATATCCGGAAACTATCGAAGCACGTATTGAGCTGGCTGAGATGGCAATCGAGCGCAGAGATTGGGATGAAACGAAACGACACGTTGCCACTGCTGTCGAACAGGCACCCGACAATCCACGGGTAAAGGTGGCTGATACCGCTTTAAAATATACCCAAGCCTTGTCTGATGATAATGCGGTGGCCGTCGAACAAATGGCGCAAACCGCCAAAAAGGCTTTGGAAGAAAACCCGGATAACTTTATCGCCCGCCGGTTGGTAATCGATTTCTTGCTGAGGAATGAAGACATGGAAGCTGTGCTTCCAGTGATTGATGAGGGGCTCGAACAACAGCCCGAGAATTACGAACTTCATTCAACGAAACTAAATGTCCTGCTGCGCACAGAGGACAAAGAACAATTGGGCGAAACGCTCAAAAAAATGGTCGAGCTCTTCCCTGAAGATGAGCTGGCGCGTCAGTACCTAATCGCTTGGTATGTGCAGCAGGGCGACAACAAAGGCGCTGAAGAATTTCTGCGCGAGTTGGCGAGCCGTACAGATGCAGAAGATGAAAGCCGCATGGCCGTTGTGCAGTTCCTCAGGATGACAAGTGGTGATGACGCCGCGCGCGAGGAAATCGACCGTTTGGTCGAAACGCAAGAGGATCCGACACGCTTCATAGCTATCCAGGCAACGATGCAATTCGACGCTGGCGAGCAAGAAGAAGCCTTGGCCAAACTCGAAAAGCTGGTCGATGGTGCGGAGGAACCGAATGACGTCATCAACGACATCAAAATTCTCCTTGCGCGTATGCAATCTTCAACTGGGAATGTGGTCGGTGCCAGAGCTAGGGTTGAGGAAGTTATCGAAAATGACAACAGTCATGTCGAAGCATTGAAAATGCGCGCCGCTTGGCAGATAGAAGAAGATCTAACGGGTGATGCGATTATCGATTTACGCACGGCGCTTTCGCAATCTCCGCGAGATCCGGCGATAATGACGCTGATGGCGGCCGCGCATGAGCGCGCGGGAGATCGCGAACTGGCCGGAGAACGCTTTTCTCTCGCCGTCGAACTCGCCAACCAGGCGCCGCCCGAATCATTGAGATATGCAAACTATTTGATGAAGGATAACCGAATTGAGGCGGCAGAAGCCGTTTTGGACGAAGCCCTTCTCAAAGCTCCTGATAATCTTGACTTGATCAGAGCTATGGTTGCCCTGCAATTGCAGAATAAAGATTGGAACGAGGTTCAGCGCATTATCTGGAAACTCCGCTCCATGGAAGCGATAGAAGCGCAAACACTGGCAAATGCGGTTCAGGCAGAGATGCTTCTTCAACAGGACCGTCTGGATGATACGATTTCGTATCTGGAAAAACTGTCTGAGGATGAAGATGGCCAACAGGCTTTCGCCGCAATGGTCGAAACACAGGTGCGTGCTGGCAAAATTGATGATGCCGTTAAACAAGTGGAAGATCGGTTGGCTGAAAAGCCAGACGATTTCGTACTTCGCCATTTGCGCGCCGGCCTTCATATGGTCAACGACGAACGCGATCAGGCAGAAACAATCTACCGGGCTTTACTCGAGGATTTGCCGGCCAATGATCGCATTCTTCGTACTTTGTTCAGCCTCCTGATGGCAGATGGCCGTGAAGAAGATGCTAGGCAACTGGTCGAAGACCAAGCCGCTCTTATTGATGAAAATCCAGAGGCCGTAAACGCCTTGTTCCTTAAGGCGGAAATTCTTGAACGCGACAGAGATTTTGATGGCGCAATTGCCATATATGAAGATATGTACGCGAAAGACAGCAATAATATTGTTGTCGCGAATAACCTTGCAAGTCTGATTTCTACCCATCGCGATACAGAAGAGAGCTTGAACCGCGCTTATGTGGTCGCGCGTCGTTTGCGCGGCATCGAAGTGCCGGCACTTCAGGATACGTATGGCTGGATTGAATTTCGGCGCGGCAATTTTGATGAGGCGGTTATTCACCTTGAGCCTGCTGCCGCTGGCCTTCCAAACGACGCATTGGTTCAATATCATCTAGGTCGCACCTATCTTGCCCTAGATCGTAACGAAAAAGCAAAAGAGTTGCTTCAGCGCGCTGTAGATATTGCCGGTGATAACCCTCTACCGCAAATCATCGAAGCGCGTAAAATTCTAGATGGGCTTTCCTCCGACACCAGCGAGTGATCATCCGGTCATGTGATGTGATCACCAGAACGTCTAAGTTTTGCAGGGAGGGTGTTGTGATTTGTCCGCAAGCCACCGCAAAGTGCTGGCAATAGCCGAACGACCTTCGGGAATGTTCCTGAAGAGTTGAGAAAATTCTACCGGAGTGGATGGTGACTAGTGTGAAAATTGCCGCCTAAACTTTTCTGAGCATGAAGGCATTTTGGTGAGTCAGTCTGCGTGATCTTTTGCCCTGATCTCATAAGATGAAAATGATTTTGAATGTGATGGATTTCGACGCCTGATTTTGCAGGAGGCTTTCTAGATGCTGCTGCTACATACATTATCGAACACAAAAAAAGAGGGGCCAAAAGGCCCCTCTTCCAATTCTTTTCGTTAAGCTTGAACGCTTAGGCTTTTCTCTTGCGCCGCACTACGGCGAAACCGCCAAGAGCGCTCAGCAGAAGCAAACCACCAGCTGGAAGCGGAACGATCGAGATACGAAGAACCATATCGTCGAGGTCTGCATCACCTGTGCCATCGCCTAGGAAGGCAAAAACATGCTTTGAATTCTGCTGTTGATAGAAGCCGATACTCAAGTCATCGTCAGATTGACCGGCCGCATTATTTTCGATGTCCCCCCGGAAAACACCTCCAGCGCCAAACGACTGAAACACCAGATCAACCCAGCTTGGGAGGTCAAGGGTTACGATTGAGTCCCCTCTGGAACTGGTCTTGTTGTTCAGAGTTCCGCCGGCTTTGTTAAGCGCAAAGTTTTTAGCGCTCGCTTCGGCACCGAGATACATGATCCGAATCTTGCTGGCTGCATCGAGCATAAGCCCATTTGTGCCGTCGAAAGTATCGAAAAGGCTCAAAGCGTCAGTGTCGAACCTTTTAACGGTGTCGCCAACTCCAATTGGAGGAAGGAGCGCAGGACTAAGCGCACCATAATTCGGATTGTGAGGCTTCAATCCCCCTGGTAACACATAATCCGTACCGCCGACGATTGAAAGTGATGCTGCGCTTACTGCCGTTGCCATCAACAACGAACTTATTGCAGCGCCTATAGCTAGTTTCATGGTAAACTCCCACACTATGATAACCGTTTCGACCTTCACCGCCAGCACATGCTAAAATTGGTTCCGTTCGAAATCAGTAATACGTTATATTAAATTGTAGCCTAACAAAAGCCACATCTGCGAATATACACGTTAACCGTGTATTTTTACAGGAGTTTTTTGATATCGATGAAAAAGTTATCGGTTCTGATAGCTCGTAGGGCGCAAATTGATAAAGTTTTGGAGACATTGCGGCCAAACCGCCATTTAGATTTCTAATCTGGAAACAATTGTGATTCGATTTGTCACAGCGATCAGAGGGTCGTCAATTTTTATAAGAAGATTGAAGGTGAATGAGCGGGAGGTGACTAAAAGCTTAGCTGCATTGTCGTTGAGGGCGCTTTTGTTCCCTAAAACGAGCGCAAAAAAGCAAATTTTCCTTCGCTTATATGCTGGCAGATCAACGTGCGAATCAGTACGGAAAAAATTGTTAAAGTTCCAACGCCCACATAGATGAAAATTGCAGAAATAAGTGGAGCACCCGAGATTAAAACAAAAACACCAGCGACCAAACCAGCAAGTACACTGCAAAAAACAAAGGCAATCATTTCAGTCAGCTCCCTATAAAAGGCTCCCAACCCTGCGCATCCTTCCAATCATCATCGTCTCTTGGGTGCGGCGCGTTTATTTGCCTAAATTGGGGCAAAAGCGTGAATCTATTGTTAAGTTGCCTTAGAAACGTCCTATTGGTCGTGGATTGCCAAAATTATTGTTGCGTCGCTGGCACGGGTGGCGCAAGAACTGGTTGAAATACTGCAAAAAGCCAAAAAACTCTTCCGTAACCTTGGATTACAGCCTATTTTTGATGTGAAGCGCTTAAGTATCCCAAAAATCGAGAGTTTAGTATGAAACGCATCATTACAAAAATTTTTGCAGCTCTTCTGCTCTTACCAATTGTTGGAGCGCCCGCACTTGCGCAGGATAACTACAAGATCAAACCAGGTGATGTCGTTCGCGTTGAAGTGCTTGAAGATTCTTCCTTGAACCGCGACGTTATCGTTTTGCCAGATGGCCGTATTTCATTTCCACTTGCTGGTCCCGTCAAAGCGGGCGGTCAAAGTGTTGAGGAAGTGCGCAGCGAGGTAATTGAGAAGTTGGCCTCGAATTTTGCTACTGAGCCGACCGTGTTCGTATCTGTTACCCAGCTGGGCACTCCGACACTGAGCGGTGGTTCGACGGCTTCCAAGGACACTGAAACCATATATTTCCTTGGCGAAGTTGCCAATCCGGGCGCTTTTGAGATCGAGAGCGGCACGACAATGTTGCAAGCTTTGGCTTCGGTTGGCGGGTTTTCAAAATTCGCAGCAACCAAACGCATTCAGCTCCGTCGGAAAGACAAATCCAACAAGGAGCAGGTGTACACCGTAAACTATAAAGCGATCCTACAAGGAAAATCCAGCATCGGAATGACGATCATGGAATCGGGCGACGTGATCATAGTTCCGCAACGAAGACTATTCGAATAGCCCGACTTTGAGGGGGCAGTATTGGCAAAGCATAAGATTGTTCACGCGGCGGCTGCGAGTGGACTAACTCTCTGTATTCTTCCGGCTCTTGCTGAAGAGAATCAGGGCGTTGTGATGACGTTTGATTTTGAACAACGCTTCGAAGCTGGCGATAACATTGCCCTTGAAAACCCCGAAGAAGGAAATACCACGCTTTCCACGACGTCGTTGACGTTTGGGTTAACGACAGAAACGCACAACCAATCGCTTTCTGTTCTGGCCGGTGCGAAACTGCGTGCCGGAGAAATTCCGTCAGGCAGTGACATTGAAACAGGCTTTGTTGAGCCGCGGATTTCTTTTTCTTATATGCGCGAAGCTGCCAATTCCGTGCTGGATCTTGATGGTAGCTATCGCCAAAGCGACATCTCCTTTCAACCAGCGGTATCCGACTTTGCCGACGATGATGGCGTGATCGTCTTGCCACCTGATTTTGAAGATCTTGAAGGATCAGGTACGCGTCGCAATTATAATTTGAATGCCAGCCTGGAAATCGGTAGGGAAGCTCCCCTTGGGTTTGTTTTCACGGCGAGCACAAGCGGTATTAGTTATGACCAGCAAACCGCAGCACTGAGTGATATCGAACGATACTCTGCCGGTATTCGTAGCAATTTCCGCTTTTCAGATGTGACCACTGCTTTTGCCGTTTTCAATTACGACCATTACGAAGCCGACGACATACAAAGCACCGAGCGCAATACAAACGCTGTTGAGGTCGGTGTCGCTCAAGAACTTTCAGAGCGTTTTCGCTTCGAAGCCGCAATCGGGTTCTCTGAGACCGAAGAAACTCTGTTTCGGGTTTTGGATACAACAACTTCTGGCGTCACGGGGCGGGCCACATTGTCATATGATATGCCGAACGGCGTCATAACTGGCAATTACGCGACAACTCGTGACCAGGACGGGGCTCGCCATAACGTCAGCGTCGGACGTTCTTACGAATTACCTCGTGGGGAGATTGCTGTAAGTGTTGGTGCGACGAGCAAAGACAGCGGCGATCCGGCACTGATTGGTAGCGTGGATTATATGCAAGATTTGGCGACGGGTAATTTCAAAGTGGGCATTAATCGCAACGTCTCGATCAGTAATGAAGACGAAGAGCGGATCACGACCACTGCTGTGATGGGCTATAACCACGACATCAACAACATCTCTAGTCTTGGGCTGGACTTCTCTTATGGTTTGTCCGAAGGCAACTCGACAGCTGATGAAACCCTGAGAACGGATGTATCGGCAAGCTATAATCGTGATGTGACAGAAGACTGGAAGATTTCTACAGGTGTATCATACCGTGTCCGAGATCAGGATACTTCTGGTAAATCCGATTCCACGTCGATTTTCGTCACGCTCAAACGCGAATTTGATTTCTTCCGCTAAAATGCATTTGCCGAGCCAGACAAATCAAACATCTGGACGATTTGTGCTGAGTAAAACTGAAAATGCGTTGTCATGAGCTCAAATGTTAATGCCCGTTTTTTTTGGTCGCCTGTGATTTTTTTTCTTGTACTTAGTTCGACGCTTATCGAATTGGTGTTGCAGGGTGCTGATGCAGGGATATGGGGATCAGCACGCCTTAGAATTCTGACCTACCAAAACACAGCTTTCTATCCCGGTTTGTTGGGTGGTTGGATCCCAAACTATGAATTGCAGCCCTACGTTATGTTCCTCAGCTATGCTGTTGTGCATGGAGGTTTGGTACATCTTGTTGTGAACATGGTGACCCTAATAGCTTTGGGTTCAGCAGTCGTTCGTGATGTGGGAGATATTCGGTTTATCTTGATTTATCTGATATCCGCCTTTGCGGGCGCCTGTGTCTTTGCGATACTCACCACGTCGTTTCGACCAATGGTTGGGGCGTCTGGCGCGCTTTCTGGACTGGCCGGAGCTTTGATTTATTGGAACATTCGATACGCTTTCAGACAGAAAGTCAGTGCGGTACTTAAGATCTCTTCAATATTGTGGCCGCTTGGAATTCTCCTCATTCTCAATGTGTTGATGTATTATGGGTTTGACAAAAACGTCGCGTGGGAAACGCATCTGGGTGGAACAATCGGCGGATTTGTTGCGGCAATCTTTATGCGAACAGATGACATGGATGAACCGGTCGACTAGCGCTTGCCCGACATTATTCGATGATGACTTCCCCAGCGTTCATGACAGCATCCCGGCTAACAACCTCAGCGATTTCTTCATGCCCGACACCAAGCGCAACGCGTAACGCGATGTAGGCATTTGCCAACTCTCGCATATTGGCTGCCAAGGTCGCTCTGGCGTTTGAGACTGATCGTTCCCGATCAATTAGATCGAGTACAGTTGTATCCCCGCTTTCAACGAGCAAGCGCCGCGTCAAATCCAAGGACCTCTGGTTCAATTGAACGACCTCTCGCGAAGCTTGTACGGCTTGATTTGAAGCCCTCAGATCCGCTAGCGCTGTCTCAACTTGTTCAACAGCAACCAAGACCGTGCGCCGCCAAACCAGGTAAGCCTGATGTGCCCGGGATTCAGCCGCATCGACGGATGCAGCTAGCGATGGCTGTGAGAAAACCGGTACCGACAATCCCGCAACAAAGCTTTCATTCCAGGAACCACTGTTTAGTGGTGCGGTGATCAGGCCACTCAGGCTGAGGCTTGGATAACGAGAAGCTTCAGCGACGCCCACATCCGATACAGCGGCGGCATAACGGCGTTCGGCGATACGAATGTCAGGCCGCGCCCGCAACAAGTCTGCCGGTACACCCATATTGGAAACGCCGCGCGGCGCAGGTTGCGAACCTTTGTAACCCAAATCAATTCCCAACTCTCCAACAGGAATGCCCAGTAACGTCGAGATTCTGTTGCGTTGCTGGATTATGTCCGCTGTGACTGCGGGGATTTCCGCTTGGGTTTCTGCCACAAGCGCTCGGGCACGCAGAACGTCCAGCTTTGTCGCAGCGCCAGCATCTAGTTGTTTATTCAGATCGCGTAAGGTTCTTCGACGCGATTGAAGGTCTTGTTGTCTTGTTTCCAGCGTGCGTTGCAGGAAGCGCATGTCGATATAGGCAGTGCCAAGGCTCGACAGCAGTAATCTTCGCGCTTCACCCACACCCAATTCGGCGGCCTCTAGCCGTTCGCGTGCTGCTCGTTCGGCCCATTGTGTGCGCCCGCCTAAGCCGAATGATCCGGTAACGCTTACCTGCGTCGACTCGCCTCCGCGGCTGTTGCCAGTTGCTTCGATCTCACCATTGCCGGTTAAGGCAACGCCGTCCCGCCTGACATTGGCTTCGGCCTCTCGTACTCGTTCCCGAGCCTCTGCAACGTCCAGATTTCCCTGCATACCCTGATGTACCAAAGCGTTCAGGGTCGAATCGTTGAAATCTGTCCACCAATGGAGATCGCGCGCACTAGCTTCGCTTACCGGAGCTATAAGCGAATAGCGGTCTGACAAGTTGATTTCGGGCGTTTTGTACATCGGGCCAACAGCGCAACCCGACAGGAACAACCCTGCCCCCAGTGTTAGGACAATACGCATTGAATCTGCTCTTTTCTGCCTCGGTTGACCCTTTTTAGGCGCATTGTTGCGCTCTTTTAGTGGGTCTTTGCGCTAAAGTACCAAAATTTAACTCTTCAGTACTGCCAAGGATGTGAATCATGCAGATTTCAGAAGACCTGTTGCCGAGTTGCGTCAGGTTTTATGAGGAAATGCCAAGAGAAAATTAGAACTTTTACATCGAAAACAATATGTTGTGGATGAACATTGCTGGCTGGGAATATACTGACGGTTCTTTTGATGGGAGCTCTCGCGATGAATCCAGCGGTGCAACAAAGACTTGAACAAACAATTTTGAATTCTCTGATGTGTGCGAGGGATCGCGAGAGCCAACGCGCCTTACGTTGTCTGAACACCAGGTTCAATGTCTTTGTGAACCTGAATGGATTCGTCTTTAAATAGAGGATTTTAATGCAAAAAGGGCCGCGCAAGGCGGCCCCCTAAGTCTCGTGAGCGAATTGAACTAAATACTTTCTTCAATCCAGCCCTGCAACGCCGCCTTGGGTGCCGCGCCGGTCTTGTTCGAAACGACTTCGCCGTTCTTAAAAAGAAACAGTGCAGGGATACCCCGAACACCCATTTGAGATGGCGAATTAGGGTTTTCATCAACATTCACTTTGACGATCTTGACCCTGCCGTCCATCTCGTTCGACAGTTCTTCCAGTGCGGGGCCAATTTGTTTGCAGGGCCCACACCATTCTGCCCAAAAATCCACCACGACGGGGATGTCGGAATTTTTAACTTCGGCGTCGAAAGTATCGTCCGTAACGGCAACAGTGGCCATGATCATTTCTCCTGAGGGTAATAGCGGTTTGAGCTGAACCTATGTAGACCAACGCGGCAGGTCAAGATATCTGGGTGTTGATCAAGGCATCTGTCAAAAGATCGTGTGGCAGCAACATAAGCGAGGCCGTGCGCGTCCATAAAATTGCTGTGTCGATTTTATGGGAAGGATAGATTTTTTGAAGCGCGTGGGCATAGGTGCCCATCTGCCTTAAAATACCGTCTGGTACATCGATCGCGGTTTCAGGAACCATAGCATTGGTTTTGAAGTCGACTGCGAGGATGTGATCATCATTAATGATCAGACGATCTATGGTACCGTGAATGCGCGCGCCATTGACTGCGTCCAAATTTGCGGAAATTGGCACTTCAGCCAGCGTATCTGAAGCGAACAGATGCATAAGTGCTGGTTTTGTCAGTACTTTGGTTGTTTCTGCGATCAGAAGGGAAAGCTCTTCACCCTCTGCGGCATCCTCACCGTGTGAAAGTAGGCTTCTCGCCGTGTCAGACCACATGGATTGTTCTGCTTGTGGCAGGAATTCCAAAAGGCGGTGGATTTGTCGACCCCGACGCTTTGCAGCATCCTCATCCAGCCCAAATTCGCCTGAAAGTGCCTTGGCACCCCCCAACTCAGACGGACTCAAGGTTTTTGGATCAGGGGTGATCGATGGGGCCGGTGCGCCAAAAAACGCGGGGATCTCCAGATCTTTACTGGGACGGTTTTCGGCAAATTTAATCTCTTTTCCTGCCCAATTACCATATTCGATGCGTAGGCCGGTTCCATTCGGGAAATCGTGGGGACGTGCCTCACTGATCTGCATGCCCGCTTCGACTTTCTCGTACCACGTCTCGCCTTTGGTACCCTTTTCACCTGCCGCGGCGACGATTAACCATTTTTCAGCACGGGTCATTGCCACGTAAAGCAACCGATCACGCTCCGCCATCTGTGCGGCTTTGGCTTCATCTACTGCTTCTTTGATTTTTTGTGGGGACGCATCTGAACTGGGTCGCCAACATGCTGTACCAGCCGACGCGATAATCTGATCTCGGATCACCAGGTTGCGCTTTCCGGTGTCTGGAAGAATAACAATCGGCGCCTCAAGACCTTTGGCTCCATGCACAGTCATCACCCGAATCCTGTTGCCGGCGCTATCCATCTGTCGTTTGATTTCCAGATCGTCTGTTTCTATCCAGGTCAGAAAACCGGTCAGACTGTCCACGGCTTTTCGCTCATACGCCATCGCCTGTGTGAGAAGGGCGTCGATACCATCTTCTGCTTCGGAACCCAGCCGTGCCAATAGGTGTTTTCGACCCTGATGGCGGGTCAGAATGCGTTCGATAAGATCATATGGGCGTAGGAAATCCGCCTTTTGACGTAAATCATTGAGAATACTGATCGTTTCTGGAAAGTCGAACGAACGATTGCGCAATTCAGCCCACAAGTATTTCGACGCGCGGTCTTGTGCCAAATCGTATAGATCAGCCTCGCTCCAACCAAACAGCGGGGATTTTAGCGCGACCGCCAAGGAATAACTGTCTTCTGGCGTAGCAATGAAAGACAAAAGATGAGTCAGATCGCGTACAGCGAGTTCCGCGCCGACCTTCAGTCTGTCCGCACCGGCAATTGGCAAATCCAACGCCTTACATTCGCGGATAATCTCGTGAAATAAATCGCTTCGACGTTGAACGAGGATCAGGAAATCACCGGGCTGCACCGGTTCTGACGCGTGCTCGCCATCATCCGAAATTTCGCTTGAGGGAATTGGGTATTCTTCAAGGATCAGCCCATTGATGGCTTTAGCTATTTGCCTGGCCAGCAATATGTCCGGATCGTTGGCTGCTTTGACATCCACTGGCATGTGCCAGGGTGGCATATCTTCCTTTTCCGGAGGTGCGACATAGGGCCATAGATCCACGCGGCCAGGTAGACAGGATTTATGTGCAATGTGGCTCTGTTTCGGCGAAAAGCCAGATTTCTCAGATCCTGAGAAGACCTGATCCACTAATGAAAGGACCGCCTGTGACGATCGAAAAGAATGGGCCATCTCTGATTCTTTAAGCGGTGTACCTACCTCTCTGAGGCGTGTGGCAAATTCGACCTGCATCCGGTCGAATTCATTCGGATCAGCGCCTTGAAAAGAATAGATTGACTGTTTTTTGTCACCCACGACGAATATGGTTCGCTGCACGTCACCACGCGCACCCTCGCCACTTGTGAACTCCTGAGCGAGGAGTTCAATTACCTGCCATTGAACCGGGCTTGTATCTTGCGCTTCGTCAATGAGGATGTGGTCGATACCACCATCAAGCCGAAATAGCACCCATGCGGCGACCTTTGGATTGGTCAACAGATCGCGGGCACGTAAAATTAGGTCATCGAAATCGAGCAAGCCGCGCAGTTGTTTTGCGGTCTCATAGGCCGGCAGGTAAGTGTGTGCAAAAGCGTGTAAAGCGTTGGTTTTTCTTACTGCTTCGCAAACAAGACGTGACTCACGCGCTGTTTCGACACGCTGCATCCAAGCTTCAATTTCGGGCATGACTGCGCCAAGAACGGTTTGGCAACTTTTCGTTGGAAAAGAGCCTATCTTGGCTGAAAACGGATCTTTTGCACCTAACCCTGTTAAAAATACGGATTCTAGAATCGGCAAGGCGCTGATGTCCAACTTTCCTAGGCTAGAAAGCTTCCGACCAGCTTTTTGGTCATTGGTTCCGCTTGTAAGGAGTGCAGGAACCAGTTGATCAAGAAGGTGGCGCTCGTTACCGATAAAAACGGAATCTACAACCTTGTCGAGTGTCAGATCAGATGGTTGTCCAAAACCCGCTGTCAGAGCGTGTATGTCGAGTGGTTCAGAAAATCTGGTGCGATGGCGAACGATCTCATCCGTCAGTTCGTCAAAGCTTTCACCCGAATAGTGACGGACCACTTCGTACAGCACGGCGGATTCTGGGCCTTCAGCGATTTCCTCAATAATCTCGGCGCGCAATAGGCTAGCAGTGCGATCATCCATCTCTGTAAATTGCGGACTGACACCAGCCTCGAGTGGGAACCTTCGCAGGAGAGCCGCGCAGAAAGAGTGGATTGTCTGAATTTTTAATCCACCAGGCGTTTCGATTGCGCGGGTAAACAAACGACGCGCATCCAACAATCGTTCGGTAGAAATGGCTCCTGTTAGACCAAGTTTCGTTAGCTCCGCCAATAGCTGATCGCTCGGCAGCATCGCCCATTTACCCAGCCGCTGGAAAAGCCGGTTCTGCATTTCTCCAGCAGCGGCTTTGGTGTAGGTCAGGCAAAGAATATTCTGAGGATCAACTTCCTCAAGCAGCAGTCTTGCCACGCGGTCAGTCAAGACACGGGTTTTACCAGAACCAGCGTTTGCCGATAGCCAGGTCGACTTGTCGGGCCGTGCAGCATCGATCTGTCTCTGGGTTGCCTCATCACGATGCATCAGAATTTAACCTTCACGGGATCATCGGTGATGTCCCATTCGCCAAATCTGGCCAGTTGATCATAGTCGCTGAGGTCGCGCTTGGATTCCATTGCGCGACGCGCGGTAAAGCCAGTATCGAAATCAAGATACGTAGCAATCAATTCATTGAATTCAGCCCACACACGATTTGGCGGCTCAGCTTCCAGCGGGGCATTCACTTCCTTGCCACCTGAACCGAGTCCGATGAAAACAGCCCTAACGACTGACGCCGGATTGATGTTTTCAAAGCCGCTACGTTCAGCAATAACCGCTTCAAGCAACAATTGTTTGTCGAAATGGGCCTGCTGATCCTTACTGGGTGGTGATCCGGTCTTATAGTCGTAGATATGCAAGTTACCGTTTCGGTCGATGTCGATCCGATCAGCTGTTGCGGACAGTGTGAAATTCAAATCGGGTAGAACCGTTTTGCCCTTCACTTCGAAAGCTGCCGGTTCAGCCAGCTCACGGCGGACGATTTCATTACTGACAAACCAGTCTGCAATACGTTCCAACCGTGCCAACCATGTGGCGCGCGCTGCTGCCCATGGAACTTTCTGATCAAGCACCGAAAGGGCGATTTCGATCAGCCTTTCCTTGGAGCAGTTGGTCATATCCGATTTGCTTTCGCGGATAAATTTCTCCAAGATTTCGTGCAGAATAATGCCGCGCAGCAATGCATCAGGGGCTTTCATCAGCGGGTCAAGCGGCCGGAGATTCAGAACGTGTTTGCCATAAATTGCGTAGGGGTCACGGATGAGGTGCTTGATTTCAGTTACGGAAAGTTGCTTGGGGCGGGCAGCGGCGGGTGGGCATGGTGCTGGACGCGATGCGGGATCTGCTTGACCAGGTTCTTCCAGAATTCGAGAAAGAGTTAGCCAATAATTTCCGCGGGTTTTCATTTCTTCCAGCGCGGCTTCTCCTCCTTGATTGGGGAGGCCACCCAGAAGATTTTTCAAACGGTTTAGCCAGCGGGAAACCACGGTTTCTGCATCGTCGGAGCGGATGGATCGGGTCAACCACACTTCCGGCGCAGCGACGGCCTGTTGAAAATCATGCGCAGAAAGTCCTACGCGACGTTCAGGCAACAATAACCCAACCTGATTTCGCAACGACCGATTAAGCCAGGGATCGGGAGAGGGCGCTTCGGGCCAACTGCCTTCATTCAAGCCTGCCAATATAAGCAAATCGGCGCCCTGAACGCGCGCTTCTAACGTACCCCAGATCAGAATATTGGGATGTGGGTCAACCGGATTACGAACCTCTTTTTGCGATAAAAGAGCATGGAAAAGGCTAGCGTAGTCATTTGCATTTATCTTGCCTCCGTACGCGGCCTCACGTCCAAGCTCGTCCATAGCGGCGCATGCTAAACGCCCGGCATCACCATGCCAAAGCGTGCCAGAACCTTCACACTTGCACCCTTGGGCAATATTCTCAGCAAGGCCCAGATGACTTGCAACGCGCGCTTCTAGACTGTGCTCTTCAGTGGCGTAGTGGCCTATGAAGTTCACACAGAGCCATTTGACCCATCGTACCGCAATCTCTTCTTCTCGCCCCTCGGCCCAGGCCTTCAGATCATCTACTTCCGGATAAGGTGGGCCATTGCGGCGTAAATGTAGCTCCAACTCACGGGTCAAAAGAAGATGCATCCCGCGTTCGGCGCCGCGGTGGGTTAATGGGTGTTTTAGAAGCGTCAGGAGCAATTCTGCGCTTAGACGCTGACGAAAGAGATCACTGACATGCCTTAGAAAACGGCCCGGGGGTGAGAGATGCAGGGGCGTACCCGCACTGTCATCTGGTAGGATGTCCCAACGATCAAGCGCAGCAGCTACTTGACGCGTGAGCGTTCTGTCGGGTGTGATCAAAGCGGCGGTCCGCCCTTTTTCCGCAGCGTCACGCAGACCCATGGCGATAGACAGCGCCTCCTGTCGTGGCGTTGGGGCCTCGACCAAGGTGACATCCTGCATGGCAGTGTTGATGTCATCGAGCTTTATGCCCTCAGTCAGCCATTGGTCGGTTACCGGTGCGGGCCGGAGGGCCAAAGATATGATCTGGTTTCGCGCATCGTTAAATGGCGTTGTTTGCGACCATTTGGGGATATCTGACAAGCATAGATTGAGATTATTAATGAAGCTGTGAAAGCGATATTGAGGATGATCCTCGGCGGGAATGTTGCCATCGAGTGCTGGCCAAACATGTTCGGGCATATCGAAGTCAAAGCCTGGAAGGATGACGGCCCCTTGTGGCAGTTTAGCAACCGCTTGCATTAACAATTGCGTGGCCCCGCGCGAGCCGGTCGAACCGGCAATGATGACAGGGTTTTCAGGAGGTTTTTTCTGCCATCGCCTGATCGTTTGTTCAATAACCAGCCTCTGACGCGTTTCGGTGTCCGGTTGATTATTATCTTCGTCAAAATAGTGTCTAACGATGCTGAGAAATGACTTAATACGCTCCCAATGTCCGGATTGGTCTGTCAAATCAAGTGTCTCAATCGCATCGGGTGAAACACCTTCGCCCTGCATTTCATCCATCAATGCCGCTAGGCTATCTGCAAGATCGTAGAGTGAGGAACGCGGTGCGAGATCAGGTTGACGTTCAAGCAGTGCCGACAAAAGTTGTACCAGTTCGAGGCGTCGGCGGAGGGGCGGAACCGCATCTGGTATATTTGCCAAGCCCCAGTGTTCGCCCAGATCAGTGATAAGATTGATGCGCGGCAATAGCATTTGAGGCCCGGCATCAAACAGGTTGCGAATACGTCGGGCCATCCGGCGCGTGTTGACGACCAGTTGAATCCGGGCAACTGCATCTGGCGGTTGATCGCGGCTTCGTTCAAGCAAACCGTCTACCAATGCTTTTGGAAAATCGACGCCAATCGGAACGCCGAAAACCCGAGGGCTGTCGACAGGATCAAACATCAACATCGTTCAAAAGGCTTTCGGCAAGCGCAATGCTTTCCGGTTGCCCGACATCGCACCAATTTCCGGGGTATTCCGCTGCGCAGAGTCGACCTTCGGATAGCATTATGTCCCACAATAGATTGAGCGAGAATTTGCGTTGCTCGATAGTTGGTAGCAAATTGGTTTTGATGATCTGAAGACCAGAGTAAATCAGCCCAGGACCTCGTGTAGCATGATCATCGCTATCAATGATGAAATCACCCTCACCTTGGTGTCCGAGCGCTTTCGCTTTGGGAATGCATAGAAGGAGCGCATCCATTTCTTCCTCATGCCATCGATGCGCTAGGTAATTAAGCGGGTTAGGTCCTTGCCAAATCGCATCGGTATTCATGGTAAAAACAGGATCCGCACCAAGAAAAGACTGCGCCGCCCGCAAGCCCCCTCCGGTCTCAAGGATTTCCGGCTCTTCGCGCGAAAAAGAAACGTTACTTCCTGAAAGGTGCGCTTCGATCTGATCGGGAAGGTAGTGGAGATTGGTAACGATTCTGGCAGGATTGTAGGCGCGGACCAGGTCCAAGGCATGATCAATGAGTGGTTTGCCCCCGACATTGATCAGCGGCTTTGGGCAGGTAGCGGTGAGCGACCCCATACGCGTCCCGAAACCGGCTGCAAAGAGCATTACTGAGTTGGGACGGTCGCGCATTTGTCTTTCAGTATTTGAAGTGTTTGTGGCATCGGTTCTGGCAGTTTCGTTTTGATTATCTCAGCGACCTTCGTAAGAGCCGGGTGTGCCAGATCATGTCGCAGATGCTCCCAGACACGTGGGATCAGGTCAATATAGCTTGATTTGCCGTCTCGTATGCAAAGCCTAGTAAAGACACCCAAGATGCGTAGATTCCTTTGTGCACCGAGGCAACGATATGCTGATTCAAAATCTTCTGGAATGACGTTGGTGGCAGCGACGTATCGGTTGATCATTTCTCGTTCGATTTCGTGGGGAACATCGCGTCTCGCATCCTGCAATAGCGAAACGAGATCATATGCTCGATGGCCAAGCATCGCATCCTGAAAATCCAACAAGCCTACACGAGCGATGCCCACGCGATCTGGTAACCACAAAAGGTTTTCGGCATGATAGTCGCGTTGTATCAACACGCTGCCATCAGCTACATGATCGGTAAGAACATCGCAGATAGCAGTATGAAAATCATGCCGAGCCTCGATTGTCGGTTGCTCAACAGCTGCGGCGTACCAGTCGAATGATAGGATAGCCATATCACTCATAAGTGCTGAATCGTAGCTTTCCAAATCTAAGGGTGGCGCGTGTTTGTGCAGATCGATCAGGGCATCTGTTGCTGCCGTATAGAGCGTTTTTTCAAGCGTCGGGTGGTCAGCGGCGACACGGGTGAATAGCGCATCGCCCAAATCCTCAATCAACAGAAACCCCTGAGCATTATCTTCGGCTAGTATACGCGGTGCGCTGAGGCCGATGCTCGAAAGATATTTGGCAATGTAAACAAAAGGGCGCACGTCCTCCCCTTTAGCTGGTGGTGCATCCATTAAAACAGCGGTTTCACCGGTTTCGGGCGATGTCAGTCGGTGATATTTGCGGTTTGAAGCGTCACCTGCCAAGAGTTTCATCTGGGCATCTGCCCATTTTGCCTCAAGCAAGAATGCGCGTGCCAGGCTCGGGCGATCAGTCATTCAGAACCTTTTTCAGTTTACATTCCCAAGTTGGGTTTTCCCAGATCAGTGTTGCCAACCGTCTATCATCACCGAACGGAGCATCCAAGCTAACTGTCAGTGCATCCTTAGGTGAATGACCTCCTAAGCGGTCGGGCCATTCGACCAAACAAATTGCGTCTGAGAAAGCTTGGTTCAGGCCTAACTCCTCAATCTCCGAGAAATTTGAAAGGCGGTAGAGGTCTGCGTGCCAAATCTCACCAATTGAAGTCTCGTAAGTTTGCACGAGGGTAAAAGTTGGTGATGGGACATCTTCGGCAATTTCCATTTGCGATAGGATGAGGCATCGCGAAAAATGGGTTTTTCCTGATCCAACACTGCCTGCCAATAATATGGTATCACCTGGCACAAGTTGTGTTCCAAGTCCGATCGCAAACCGACAGGTTTCTTCAGGAGTAGCGAGTTCTAACTGGACGGTGCCTTGTACCATATTGCGACACTACACGCGGCGCATTTGGCTGCAACAAACATCACGATATGACAGTTTCGATCTTTGGGTTTTCCACTTTCAGACCGACGGGTCTGCATATCAGTGCCGCACCGCCTGCCACCGGAACCAATCGACAATGAAGCTGTTCCCCTGACTTGGTATCAATTGTCTCTTCAATTGAGTGCGAAAGTGTCTTGCAGGTGGTTTGTGTTTCGACGGTCTTCCAGAATTCTGGGTGGGGGAATTTTTGCCTGCAAATTGCAACCAAATCGCGAATGCCGAGCTCGGCAAAGCTGGTATCGGGGTCGACACCGAACATATCAGTCCAGGTGGCGTTGCAGAATATCACAACGTTATTCGACGCAATGACCGCAACCGCGTGGTCAAGCTTATCCATCACTGATTGGCGCAGATCATTCTGTGTCCGGAACCGGCGCGTGAGTGAGATTTCGGCAGTGATATCTTCGAAGAGGAATGCTACAGCACCATCTGGATGAGGCCGCCCGGTGACGCGATACGTAACACCCGACGGCAGCGACCATGTCTCCTGATAAAGACCGTCCGAAGCCGTTTCAATCATTTCGCTAATCTGTGTCCGCCATTCGGCATAACTTTTGGGCTCGGGCATCACCTGACGATCCCGGAGATTGTCGAAGAAGCTCATTAGACTGGGTCGCCCGCTCAAAAATTCAGCGGGTAGAGCAGTAAGGTCGACAAGTGCAGGATTGAAGAGCGCGAGTTGCTGGTTTCGGTCGAAGATGGCTAACCCTGTCGTTAGATTGGCGAATGTTTTTGTCAGGGTCTGAACGAATTCGCGTTGGGCCGCCTCAGCGTGCACCGCGTCAGTTACATCAATGGCATAATAAAAAAGAAGTTGATCCGTTGCTGTCGTGTGGACGTCAAACCACGTTTGCGCCTCACCCAACGGATGGGCGATCGCTATTCGAGCGTTGGCGCGGGTTCCCGGTTCAATGGGCGCATCTATACCATCCAGAATCTTGTCCAACTGTTTTAATAGAACCTGTTCACAGACATCATTCTGCCAGACGATCTGACCTTCCTTGTCTGTTTTCCAGATCGGGTAGGGAGCGCCCTTTAAAGCGGCATGGTCCTCGATGAATGCAGTTTTCAGATGAAGCGCCTGATGCCTTTCTCCGGGCTGACACGGTACTGGGTCGGTAAGAATGACGCGTGTGATACCTGCATCAGAAGTGATCTTCACACTCGCGTTATCCTCTGCCCTATTCGTCGCTGAGTAACTTTGTGTGCTTGTGGTGTCGTCGGGCAGATATTCTGGCAATCCCTCAAAGCGTGTGCCCAACCAGTTGCGAAGGTCGGTCCAATCTTCGAACCCGGTCAATATTTCTGCTGCGTTGTAATCATGATCGGCAAGAACGCCATTTTTGAACAAAATGGTGTTCTCCGAAACAGGCTCGGATGGCAGAGCGGTTTTAGGTTTCTGGCGAATGCCAATGAGAATGCCCGAAACCCATAACACAGTGATCGCCGCCATTACTGACACGGTCAGCAAACCGGCGAGTGACATTATCAAATTTCCATCCATCGGCAAAAAATCCTCTGCAAGCCGCAGAAGATAGGTTGACCTGACTTGGTTAAAGCAAAGTTAACTAAGGTAAATGAAGAGCAAATAGCTTAAGCGGTAAACGGTTGATTTTGCCCTTCGGGTAGTAAATTCTCGGCTGACATCGCATCTATCATATGTCTGGGCCAAACAAGTTCGACGACAGCACCAGACCGGTTGGCACTAAAGCTATCTGAACTGAATGAATCGGATCCGTTTGCAAAGCTCATATCGGCCCCTGATCGTTCCAACAGGGTTTTGGCAATAAACAGACCTAATCCCATTCCTTCGTATCCGGGTCGTTGCGGATCGTGTGTTGAACGGCGCCGTACAAAAGGCTCGCCTATACGACCTAGCAGATGTTGTGGGTATCCCTTACCATCATCCATAATACGAAGAGTAATCGTTTTGTCATCCCAACCGCTTTCGATCCAGACGTTTGCTTGCGCGAAATCTACCGCGTTTTGTACAAGGTTTCGCAAACCGTGAATGATTTCGGGACGGCGCAGGATGATAGGCTGGGATTTTTCATCACCTGCATCTTGATGAATGTCGAAATTCACCGATTTACCTCGGTCGAGATGTGGCTCGGCAGCCTCTTCTATTACCGACATCAACGGCGCCTTTCGCAGGTGAAGGTCGTCTTTGCCTGCGCGCCCCATCGACCTGAGGATGTCGCGGCAACGGTCCGCTTGTTCGCGGATCAATAGAGCATCGTCCTGAAGCTCCGGAGCGTCGTCCAGCTCGTCCGCCAATTCTGAACTTGTTAGCTTGATGGTTGCCAGAGGTGTACCCAACTCGTGTGCAGCAGCAGCTATGACACCACCAAGATCTGTCAGTTTCTGTTCGCGTGCCAGCGCCATTTGTGTAGCCTCAAGCGCATCGGACATGGCGTGCATTTCGGTAACAATCCACCGGGAATAGACGCCTAAAAAAATTACGGAAATTACAATCGCAACCCAGTTTCCGAAGCGAAAGATATCGGGAACGCGCAGAATAAATCCCTGCTCAGTGCGAAGTGGCAGATGAAAATCCATCAACAATGAAACGATGGCGATGGCGGCAAGACCCAAGAAAAACGTGGAGCGTGAAGATAACGCTGACGCAGCAACCGTTACCGGGCCCACAATCAAAATGGAAAACGGATTGTTAAGCCCACCGGTCAAATGCAACATCAATCCGAGTTGCAACATATCAAACAGAACAAACAGCATGGTTTCAGTTTCACGCAACCGCTTGTTTTCTGGGTAAACAAAAAATGCCACAAGGTTACTGAGAACCGAAACGCCAATGACAAGATAACATAACCCAGTTTCAAGATTCAGATTATAAAGCCGCTCCGCAATAATCAGCGCGGAAACTTGGCCTGCGATTGCCCACCATCTGAGCAAGACCAATGTGCGCAACCGAATCCAATGGCCGCTGTCACGAGATTTGAGGGGCTCTGAATTTATGTCTGTCATCTGCGCGCCTTAGTCCCGTTGCGGTTTGGAATTCCGGTGCTAGATATGCCACCGAACTGCACTGCCACCCGACAGAGTAAGGATTAGATCATGACACGCAATATCGCGATTATCGCCAGCCTTGTGCTTCTTCTGTTGTTGGGGGGTATCTACGCAACTACAAAAATCTTTGCGCCCGACGACCGTTTTGCTCAATGCCGGTCTTCGATAATCGCAGGTGGACCAGGAGAAATCGGCGGGCCATTCACGCTGGTCAGTGAAACAGGCGAAACGGTGACCGAAAAAGAGGTTCTCGATAAACCTTCTCTGGTCTATTTCGGTTATACATTCTGCCCAGATGTTTGTCCGATCGATGCCGCCAGAAATGCCGAAGCTGTAGCCATGCTTGAAGAGCGTGGCACGATTGTAAAACCAATCTTTGTCACGGTTGATCCAAAACGCGATACGCCGGAGGTGGTTGCCGAGTTCACGGATTACATGCATCCACGAATGCTTGGCCTAACGGGATCAGAAGAGCAGGTAAAAGCAGCCAGCAGAGCTTATCGAGCATATTTCAAAATTCACGAAGCTAATGAAGGCGCGGAGGATTTTTATCTGGTTGATCATTCGACGCAGACTTATCTGATGTTGCCCGAGCATGGATTTGTGGAATTTTTCAACCGTGCTGATACCGCTGAGAAGATGGCAGAGCATGTGCAATGTTTCATCGATGCCAGCTGATTATTCTGAGTGTCGTTTGACGTCACTTGCACCGCACGTTACCATTTTTTGACATGCGCCGAACAGGAGGGATTTATGGCAGAAGATCTGCGCGAAATTGGCGAGGATAGATCCCTTCTACTTTTGGATGATGACGAGCCGTTCCTGCGGCGGTTGGCAAAGGCAATGGAAAAACGCGGCTTTTCGGTAGAGACAGCTGGTTCCGTTGCAGCTGGAAAGGCCATTGCTACCGCGCGGCCGCCCGCTTTTGCGGTTTGCGATTTGCGTCTCGAAGATGGCAACGGGTTGGATGTTGTCGAAGTCATTCGGGAACGCCGCCCAGATAGTCGGGTGGTGGTTCTGACTGGTTATGGTGCAATTGCTACGGCAGTTGCGGCAGTTAAGATTGGCGCGACAGATTATCTTTCGAAGCCGGCTGATGCGACAGATATCACCAATGCGCTTTTGGCTAGTGGAGATGAATTACCGCCACCACCGGAAAACCCGATGAGCGCTGACCGAGTGCGTTGGGAACATATTCAACGGGTCTATGAACTCTGCGACAGAAATGTGAGCGAAACCGCGCGGCGACTGAACATGCATCGCCGCACGCTGCAACGCATTTTGGCTAAGCGTTCACCTCGGTGAACAAGCTCAATTTCGTAGAAATTCGACTGTTTCAGCCACTATTGCTTTTGCATCAAAGCCTGGCCATCAACTCGGCGTGGCGCTTCAAATAATTTTTGCGCACCTCAATTGGGGCTCTTAGACACAAATCTAATCCGTCGATGACTGATTGATCGGGCCTGCCGAAAAAGCGATTGGCCTCGGCCTCGGTAAATCCTGCTATCCGTGTCGCCTCCATCCATGCACTGATCTTATCTGCTTTTTTGATCTGCTTTTTGACCGTTATTGGGATCGATGCGGGTAATCCAAAGCGGATATGTATTGCTGCGGTCAGTCGTTGGTCCAGTTCTCCGTAACCAGGGCCAACAGCGTTTTTTACCGGAGAAATCATATCGCCAATCACGTATTCCGGTGCGTCATGCAGCAACGCTGCCAGACACCATTTAGGCGGGACTTTGGGATTAAGCCGCACGAATAGATTTTCGACCAGCAGTGAATGCTCGGCGACCGAATAAGCGAAATCACCAAGCGTCTGTCCGTTCCAGCGTGCTACGAAGGAGAGACCGTGGGCGATATCTTCGATCTCGATATCCACTGGAGTAGGATCCAGAAGATCAAGTCGTCGGCCAGAAAGCATTTTTTGCCATGCGCGGGGTTTTGGCATGGTATCTCCGTTTGGTTGTGTAAATCACTCGTAGCTTCAAGAAGTGTGATTTGCAAAATTTTCCAGAATAGCCAACAAGAGCGGCGAGTCGTCATGTGCGGCGATGAAATTATATCCTTTGAAGATATCTGATTTCAGTTTTTGGACGTCGCCTATATTTTTTAACCTTTTTGGTTTTCCAGAGATGGAATAGACATTGATGCTTGGATCACTCAGCAGATGCGCACTGGGCAGGCATTCGCGGTCATTCCCATGATCTTCGTAGATAAAAACAGAGCCCTCTTTTAAAGCTCGCTTCCCTCCTTCAAAGGCGGCGATTTCAGCGCCTTCAACGTCTAGTTTGATCAAAGCCGCCGTTCCAGTAGCCAGCAGATTGTCGATTGAAATGGTTTCAACCGTTTCGTCAGCGCCCTCGCTTACGCTTGCAATTCGGGCCGACGCGTGACTGAGAGGGACATTGAGGAATTGCATTTTCTGCCCGGACTTCGCATGAATGGCGCGTTTGTGACGGGTCACATTGGCAAGGTTCACTGTATTCTCTTTCAAAGCGTCAAAAGTTTTCATTGATGCTTCAACGGCGACGACTTGCGGGAAATAATGGGCGGCGCGGACTGTCCAATATCCTTTGTTCGCTCCCAGATCACAGAATAAATCCGTGTGTCCTGTGGCAGATTTGATCACCTTTTCTACCTCAGGCTCATAATCATGATGATACAGCACAAAGCGTGTCCAGTATCCATCATTCAAATAGATTTTGAACGGCGGTTCTCCATTTTGGGTAAGATAGACAGCATTTTCGTTATAAAAGATATGTCCCAGGCCACGGGCAAACAGCCCATAAAGGCCACGCGTTATCGACAGGTGAAAGAGACCCATCAATACATGGTACTGAACACGGGCACCTGTGTTTGAAAATCTGAGTTTGCGGTTCTGCAACATGGAAACTGATCCTGACTATTCAAACGCAGTTTGCGTAACCTGCCATCAGTACATGTGCAATTGGGCTTCACAGAATAGTGCGAAAGGCGCGATGAAGGGATTTGCCACAATTCGGTCGCATTCTTGCCTCACGATCTGCTGCCATTTTGTGATCGGGGCTTGAAATACTGGCCTTGAGCGCGGAATAAGCAATGCAGGGGGGCACGTAATCCTCCCTTTGCGTGGTCCCCTGTTTCAGAAAAGAAAAGGAGCTTGCTATGTACAAGCATCTGTTGGGGACTGGTCTGAGCTTTGGTTTGATAGCGGCATCAATGCCCGCATATGCAGCGAATTGCGCCAAACGTGAAATGGTCGTCGAGCGACTAAAGTCCCATTATTCAGAAAGTTTTGCCGGTGGTGGCCTTCAAGCTTCGCAATCAACGCAATCGGTCGTCGAAGTCTGGGCTTCGGAGAAAACAGGCACTTTTACAGTGATCCTGACCACGCCCGAAGGTTTGGCATGCATCGTGGCTACTGGTACGGATTGGCATCAGGCGCATCTACTGAATGAGCCTGAGGGCACTGAAAGCTTAAAGTAGGCAATGCCCCGCTTTAGGTCGGCGTTGTCTGATGCGTGTTTCCAGCGCAAACACGCCGTTGTGCTGAGTTTCCTCGCGTACCGCACCACCGATCTTCATGTCTAAGGTATCGAGAGCGGGCCCCTCACCTGCTGAAATGGTGAGTTCAATGAGGAGCAACACCATGTCTAGACTTCTTTTTCAGTAGCATTTGCCTTTGGCGCGGTTGCCCTGATGTCGCCTGTTTTGGCGCAAGCCTCAAATTCTATGCCGCGCGATGCCTTGGTGCGAAAATTTACTAGCAATTACAATGTGCAAATTGAGAGCGGAGGCTTGCGAAGCAATCAGAAACTGCTGGAGATTTGGACGTCCGAAAAGACAGGCAGTTTTATTGTATTCATCACGCTACCTGATGCGCATAGCTGCATCGTTACGACTGTACAGAATAGGGTTGGTTTCAAAGCCCCAGCCCTAGAAGAGATCACAAGCTAATCCCGCATTGCCGAACAGGTGGTCGAGTGCTATCTGCCTTGAAAACCTATTTTGCAAGGAGCCACGAGATGGCGAAAGACTTCCTGGTCAAAGATATCAGTCTAGCCGCATTCGGCCGGAAAGAGCTGGATATTGCGGAAACTGAAATGCCAGGGCTTATGGCTCTGCGCGATGAATATGGTGATGCAAAACCTCTGAAAGGTGCCCGGATCGCTGGCAGCCTGCACATGACGATTCAGACAGCCGTTCTGATTGAGACGTTGGTTGCGCTAGGCGCCGACGTTCGATGGGCTTCATGTAATATTTTCTCAACCCAGGACCATGCAGCGGCAGCAATCGCAGAAAGTGGTACGCCGGTCTTTGCCGTCAAAGGCGAAACTCTAGAAGAATACTGGGACTACGCGGATCGTATCTTCCAATTCTCTGAGGGAGGCGCGAACATGATCCTGGATGATGGCGGAGATGCGACGCTTTACATCCTGATTGGCGCACGGGTAGAGGCGGGCGAAACCGAACTGATCGCGACCCCGACATCGGATGAAGAAGTGGCGCTTTTTGCGCAAATCCGCACGCGCCTGAAAGCAAGTCCAGGCTGGTTCACCAAACAGCGTGACATGATCAAAGGTGTTTCCGAAGAGACAACCACCGGTGTGCACCGCCTGTATAAAATGGTCGAAGAGGGTCAATTGCCTTTTCCGGCTATTAACGTCAACGACTCGGTTACGAAATCCAAGTTTGACAACAAATACGGCTGCAAGGAGTCACTTGTGGATGGCATCCGCCGTGCCACAGATACGATGATGGCTGGCAAGGTCGCGGTTGTCATGGGGTATGGCGATGTCGGTAAAGGTTCTGCGGCATCGCTGCGTGGCGCCGGTGCCCGTGTGAAAGTGACTGAGGTTGATCCGATCTGCGCGCTTCAGGCGGCGATGGATGGATTCGAGGTTGTACGGCTTGAAGATGTGGTCGGAGATGCTGATATCTTCATCACAACGACCGGCAACAAGGATGTGATCCGCATCGAGCATATGCGCGAGATGAAGGACATGGCGATCGTTGGTAATATTGGCCATTTCGATAATGAAATTCAGGTGGCCAACTTGAAAAACCATAAATGGACCAACATCAAGGAACAGGTCGACATGATCGAGATGCCGAATGGCAATCGATTGATCCTGCTGTCCGAAGGTCGTCTGTTGAATCTCGGGAACGCGACCGGCCACCCCAGTTTCGTGATGTCAGCCAGCTTTACCAATCAGGTATTGGCGCAGATTGAGCTTTGGACGAAGGGCGATGAGTATGACAATAACGTCTTTATTCTGCCCAAACACCTAGATGAAAAAGTCGCGCGCCTGCATCTGGATCGGATCGGCGTTAAGTTGACCGAACTAAGCGCCGATCAAGCGTCATATATTGGTGTCAAACCAGAGGGTCCTTTCAAGCCCGAACACTATCGCTACTGAGCGAGCACGGCTCTGCGAGTAGGATTGGCGCGTCAGACATTCTGACGTGCCTTTTTCCTAAGATAAAGCCGCCGGATGCTAACGCAAGCCGCAGCAATCGTGAGAGGTTTTTATCGAGAACATATCTTTACTGTTCAGCTCTGTCAGAAAAGTACCAGTAGGACGGTGTGCCATTGATGGCCGAAGGGGAGAAACATCCAAGTTTTCCCTTTGAGGCAAATACAAGTGTGGTTATCGTGTCGCCAGCGCCGCTTGGGGGCTAATTCAGTAAAACAAACCGGTGAGTTGCCGGTCAGGAGGGAGATTATTAATGGGACGACGTGACGATCTGATTGCGAAATATGCGGATGATTTGCGTGACAAATGTGGCATGGCGCCAGACATGGAATTGCTGACAAAGGTGACCATCGGGTGCGGGCCTGCAATTTACGATGCTGACGCGTCGACCGTTGCGGCCGGGCAAGATCAAGAATTGGAAACCGTGAAAGACAATTTTCTTGTGAAGAAATTGGGTCTTTCTGATGGACCGCAATTGATGGATGCAATCAATCAGGTAATCGATACCTACGGTCGTTCTGAGCGCAATAAATACCGCGCAGTAGTCTACTATATGCTGACCAAACATTTTGGCAAAGAATCCGTCTACGGCTGATCTTTTGTCGATATTGATATTCGGGCGCCCGCCCTTTTTGGTGGGCGTTTTTCGTTTGAATTATTGAGCTTATTTGAAGTTTATTCTAAGTACTTGTCGTTTGTGAAATCTGCGTATCTGGGGTAGTTTCCGTATGTCAGGCCAGTATGGCCGGAACCTATTCGATATACGCGTGTGGTGTGTAGGGAGCACGTGGGGTAACGGAGGGTACCGGCGTATTGCCTGTGCCCTCCGTTCGTTTTTTGCTATCAGAACAGCGTTAGAACCGCCCCGATAATTGCGCTGCCAAAAGTGATATAGCCCGTGTCGATCAGCGTGAGTTTAAACGGTCGCTCGCTGAAGCCATAACATGTGATTAGCCAAGGACTCGCCAAGAAAAGCCCGATACCCAGCCCTGAAATCAAACCCTTTCCAAAGCTATCGATACCGCTCAAAGAAAAGATATGCCGCATCATACCAGCCACGATTACGGCCATCGCGAACGCAATAACATAGGGTATCGGATTGGATTTATTCGCAGGCTGACCATCTTCACCAACCTCTACACCAGATGCCTCCATCCACGGCTTAGCCAGCTTCATGTACCAAACGGCGCCAAAAGCATAAGATGCAACAGCAGCTACAATTACGTTCAGAAATTCCATAATTAGCACCCCTATCAGAGTCCTCTTTTGTTTAAACCGCTTATTTTAAGCCACTCGGCTAAGCCGATATACCCGCCATTTCACAAACGATCTGCCATTCGCTTTCTGTCACTGGCTGCACAGACAGGCGGGAATTTCTGACCAAGACCATTTCGGTCAGGCGTGGGTCGTCTTTGATCATTTCAAGTGTGACTGGATTTTCGACTGAGCAGATGGCTTTGATGTCGACGCATTCCCAGCGTTCGTCATCTGTGGTGCTGTCAGGATGCGCAAGGGCGATAACCTCGACGATGCCGACAACTGCTTTTTCCGTCTGGCTATGATAGAAGAACCCACGATCTCCGATCTGCATCTGCCGCATGAAGTTTCGGGCCTGATAGTTACGCACGCCGTCCCATTCTTCACCGATCTCACCTTTGGCTTGTTGGTTGTCCCAACTCCAGGTCGAAGGCTCGGATTTGAAAAGCCAGTATTGCATATCTCAGATTACCTTGTTCCATTCGATAAGTTGAACATCGGCGAAAAGCCCTGCATGAGCGTAAGGGTCGTTTTCTGCCCAGCGTCGTGCGGTGTCCATGTCAGGAACATCCAGAACGATAAGTGAGCCGCACATTTGCCCATCGTCGTTCAGAAGCGGGCCTGCTTGGCTGACGACTCCAGTTGCCTTGAGATAGGCGACATGGGCGTCGCGTGTGTCCAATCTGGTTTGCAGGGCGCCCGGTTTGTCACGGGCAATCAGGGCTATCAGCATTATTCTTCCTTAAGTGGTCGTGAAAGCAGCATATCCATCGCTTGCTCCACGCGCAATTTTCCATCTATTAGTGCGACGACGACCTTGGTGATCGGCATATCAATTTGTATTTCTTCAGCGCGGTCCAACACTGCACTGGCAGTGGTAGCTCCCTCAACAGTAACATTTGGATCGAATTCGTCATTTCGACCCAAACTTAAGCCAAAACGATAATTCCTTGACTGATCGGATGTGCATGTGAGGGTTAGATCACCGAACCCTGATAATCCAGCAAGTGTATCGGCATCTGCGCCGAGAGTTGCTGCCATGCGAGACATTTCAGAAAATCCCCTGGTCATAAGTGCGGCACGTGCACTTTCGCCCAGACCCGCACCAATGGCCGCTCCGCAGGCGATAGCCACAACATTTTTCAAAGCACCTCCTAATTCCGCGCCGATGGTGTCGGTTGTGCGATAGATACGCAGATTTGGCGTTGTCAGAGCAATCTGAAGTTCCTCACCCGCATCTGAATCTGCGCATGCAAGAGTCAGAGCAGTAGGCAACCCTCTTGCGATATCTTGGGCGAAACTGGGTCCGGTCAGCATCGAGGGTACGGCAGAGGGAACCAGTTCGGCGATGATCTGCGTGGGACCGAAGCCAGTGCCATGTTCGATACCTTTGCAACATGCAACAAGCTGACAATTGGCAAAGGCATCTGCGTGCTCCGCCAGAAATCCGCGAAGCTTCTGGGTGGGAACGGCCAGCAAACAAATGGCATTGGACGACATTTCAGGGAAATCTTCTGTGGGCATCAAGGCACTGGGTAATGTGACACCAGGCAGACGTTGCCGATTTTCCCGCGTCTTCTGCATTTCCAGCACCTGTTTAACACTTCTGGACCAAAGCGTGACCGAAACTTTGCCGGCAAGCGAAATTGCCATCGCTGTCCCAAACGCACCTGAACCAAACACATAAATCATGCTTTGGCCCCTTTTTTACCGCTGCCAAGCAAAGCCGGCCTTGATCGATCCAGCGGCCAGCGGGGTCGTGCAGCCAAAGTCATGTCGTTGCGTTGGCCAGCCACAAATAGCTCTGCTCCAGCAAAGGCGATCATCGCAGCATTGTCGGTACAAAGCGCTATTGGTGGTGCGAAGAAAGCCGTACCCGTTTCCTTGCAAATCGTCTCTAACCCAGCGCGAATGGTTTTGTTTGCCGCGACACCGCCTGCCACCGCAAATCCGGGATTTCTACCGGCGGTTGGCAAATAAATATCAAGTGCACGACGAGTTTTCTCGACCAATACATCCGTGATGGCTGTCTGAAACCCTGCACAGAGGTTTGCGCGATCAAGCGGCTTTAGACCGCCATTTTCTTTGATTACCTGATCCCGCGTTCGCAGCAATGCTGTTTTCAAGCCAGAAAAAGACATATCGCAGCCTTCGCGATCAAGGAGCGGTCGTGGAAACTTGTAGGACGCCGGATTACCCAAATCAGCTTCTCGTTCTACTGCCGGGCCGCCAGGTCGAGGTAACCCAAGCAAGCGGGCCGTTTTGTCAAAGGCCTCGCCGGGCGCATCGTCTATTGTGCCGCCAAGCCTGGTGAAGCTATCGCACCCATGAACAATCAGAATTTGGCAATGCCCTCCGGAGACCAACAACATAAGATAGGGATAGGCCACGTTGTCGGTGAGCCGAGGTGTCAGAGCATGGCCGGCCAAATGGTTCACGGCAATCAGAGGCAAGCCCGTTCCTGCAGAAATGCCCTTGGCGCACATGACGCCCGACATTACACCGCCAATCAGGCCGGGCCCGGCCGTGACCGCAACCGCATCAAGTGAACCAAAGCTGCAGTCAGCTTCGATCAGAGCCTGTTTTACGCACAAATCCAGTTTTTCTGCATGAGCGCGTGCTGCGATTTCGGGCACGACGCCGCCAAATGCGCTATGTAGGCCCTCTTGTCCGTAAACGACCGAGGAAAGGATATGGGCGGTTTCGTTCGGCGAAACCCTCACAACCGCGGCTGCGGTATCGTCACAGCTACTTTCCAGCCCAAGAATTGTCAGCGGCTCTATCATATGGCTGCCCGTTGCGTGTTGCCCCTCTGGCAGGTATCACCGGAAAGGCCTGCAAACAACACCGGAGCTACAATGCTTCCTATGATCCTGATCACCAGACCTGAGGCAGCTGGCGCATTGTTTGCAGATCAACTTCGAGACAGGCTGGGATGTGGTGCGCATATTGTTTTGTCGCCCTTGATGCGAATTGAGATCGCCGGAAAGCTGCCGGATATAAACGTGTTTGACGCGCTGATTTTTACCTCACGTAACGGAGTTGATGCGTTCGCCGCTCAGACTGATCGTCGGGATATTCCATGTTATTGTGTCGGTGAGGCAACCGCGTGTCGCGCGCAAAAGTACGGAATGAAAGCAGCATCATCCGCTGGCGCGGCAAATGATCTGGTGGCGTATATTGTGTCCAAAAAGGTGAATGGGCGGTACTTACATGTACGAGGTGAGTATGGTGTCGGCGACGTCGCGGCGCGACTGACAGATGCGGGTATTCTGACCGAAGAAATTGTACTTTATCGGCAAGTTCAGCAACCGCTATCGGATCAAGCTCGTGATCTGTTGCGGGGCCGAGTTCCGGTTGCACTTCCGCTTTTTTCACCGCGTACCGCGCGAATTTTATTTTCAACTATAAATATGAGTGCTCCGCTGTCAGTGATTGCTTTGAGCAAAAATGTGGCCAAAGAAGTGCCCGAAGCCTACTTTGAAGTACTTAAAATCGCTGAACGACCGGATGCAAAAGCGATGATATCAGCGATTGAAGTAATAGTCAGTGAAGCGAAGCTGCTTGAGGCGAGAAATCGGGCACAGTAAGGTCTTTTAAGATTTATTGGTGTGTAAGATTCGAAAAGGGTGGTGGAAGTTGGCGAGAAAGAAGAAATCTTCGAAGGATTTGGAAGCTGAAACCGACCAGACTTCGGTGAATGACACAGATGAAACTTCCATCGAAGATATGGCTGAACATTCGCCAAATGAAGATGAAAAGCCAACGGATCAAACCAACGCAGGCAGTTCCGAAAGTTTGGAAGAGGTCGACACTCAGGAGTATCCTGACGAAACCCAAAATCCTGAAGAAGATGAATCGGCTGCTGAAAAACTAGATGATCGTCCTGAGGCCCTCCTAACAGACGATGCTGTTGTCAAAGCTGAAAATATCGAGCAGGTGAACATTGGTGATCGCGTTACGGCACCTGTTGCTGAGCCAGTAGTTGTCAGGCAGGGCGGTTTCATCCCGATGGTTTTAGGCGGGATCATGGCGGCGGTGATTGGCTTTGCCGTTGCCCGTTACGTGCTTCCAGAAACAGGTTCAGATGCGGTGCTGTTGACAGAGATTCAACGCAAACTGGATCAACAGAGCGATGTTGTTTCAAAAATGAATGAACGCATCGATACCCTTGAATCTGGCAATGACCTGAGCAATCTGGAAGCATCACAGTCAGATAATTTGGCGGCTATTTCAGGTCTCTCAGATCGCCTTTCCGAGATCGAGACCCGTCTGGATGAAATCGAAAGCGTTCCTGCGGGAGAAGGTATTTCAGACGCAGCGTTGGCCGCCTATGAACGACAGTTAAAAGATTTGCGTTCTGAAGTTGACGCTGTGACGGAAAATGCAGCCTTGTTGGAAGAAAATGCACAAAATGCTGCAAAGGCCACTTTGCGTCGAGCGGCCTTCACACGGATTCAGACCGCGTTAGATGCGGGCGTTGCGTTTGGTGCAGCGGTTACTGACTTGGAAGGGATGGGCATAAGCATTCCGAGCGTTTTGCAGGAAGCGGCACCCAATGGCGTTGCGTCGCTGGCCGATCTTCAGGAGAGCTTTCCGGATGCAGCAAGGATTGCCTTGGCTGCGTCGCGCGATGCAACCGATGGAGCCGAAGACGGTGGTCTTACATCTTTCCTGAGAAGCCAACTTGGTGCTAGGTCGTTGCAGCCGCGCGAAGGAAGTGATCCCGATGCCATACTGTCCCGGGCGGAGGCAGCTGCGCGAGAAGGTCGGTTGACTGACGCGCTAGCGGAAATTGAATCACTACCTGAGGAAGGTCGTGCTGAGTTGTCCGGTTGGTCAGATCTGGTAGCCCGGCGGCTGGAAGTCGTTGCCGCTGCGCAAAAGCTGGGCGAGAGCCTGAATTGATACCGAAAGGGCAAGCGTAATGCTGTGGTCAATTATCAAGATTGTTGTTTTCATTGCCCTTGTTGCGGCGGCTGCTATCGGCGCCGGGTATCTGTTGGAGCTTGACGGTGGCGTTCGTATCGTCATGGCGGGGCAGGAATTGAACCTGACACCATTGACGGCTGTTATCGCATTGTTGGTTCTGGTCGCTGCGATTTGGGTATTCCTGAAACTGGCGTCACTTGTGATTGCAATCCTCAAGTTCATCAACGGTGACGAAACTGCGATCTCGCGGTATTTCGACCGAAATCGTCAACAAAAGGGGTATAAGGCCCTGTCAGAAGGCATGATGGCGCTGGCCTCGGGCGAAGGCGAGTTGGCAATGGCCAAAGCGAGCCGTGCGGAACGGTATTTGCGTAAGCCAGAACTCACCAATTTGATCACTGCCCAGGCGGCCGAAATGTCAGGGAATCGCCGCAAGGCTGAAGAGGTTTACAAGCGCCTTTTGACGAATGAAAAGACACGGTTTGTTGGCGTGCGCGGCATTCTGAAGCAAAAATTGGCAGAGGGCGATACAGATACGGCGCTAAAGCTAGCGGAGACTGCCTTTGCGCTGAAACCCAAGCATGCTGAGATTCAGGATACTCTTCTGACACTACAGGCCCAAAACGAGGACTGGACTGGTGCGCGCAAGACGCTCAATGCCAAGTTAAAACACGGTAGTCTGCCGCGGGATGTTCACAAACGGCGGGATGCTGTTCTGGCACTGTCCGAAGCACGCGATGTGTTGGATGAAGGCAAGGACATAGAGGCGAGAGAAGCTGCGATTGAAGCCAACCGCCTGTCACCAGACCTCATACCGGCGGCGGTACTGGCAGCGCGTGGGTATATTGAGAAGGGTTCCAAGCGATACGCCGTCCGCGTGCTGAAAAAGGCCTGGGACGCAAGACCGCACCCAGATCTTGCGGCGGTTTTTGCGGAGATCGAACCAGAAGAAACACCGGAAGCGCGTTTGAAGAGGTTCGCCAAGCTCCTTAAGGTACACCCGGAAAATCGCGAAACCAAACTGTTGGAGGCGGAGCTGCATATTGCTGCAGAAGATTTCCCGGCAGCACGGCGCGCCCTTGGCGATCTGGCCGCAGTAGACCCGGACGCCCGGGTGCTGACGATCATGGCGGCTGTTGAGCGCGGCGAAGGTGCTTCGGACGCGGTGGTGAAGGGTTGGTTGGCCCGCGCTCTTTCCGCCCCGCGTGGCCCGCAATGGGTATGTGAAAATTGCCATCACATTCATGCGGAATGGGTGCCCGCCTGCGACAATTGTCAATCCTTCGATACTCTCAGTTGGACCGCGCCACCTGCAGCTTCGGTTAGCAGTTCGACCGGCGTTGAGATGTTGCCGCTGATTGTTGGCTCTATCGAAGATGATGTTTCGGATAAAATGCCAGCAGACCCGGAAAACGAAGAGATTCCAGATGCGGAAATACTGGATGAACCGGAATCGGAAACGACCGACAAATAATCGGCTCAGCACGCTAATTCCATTTATTGAACATTGGCCACAGGGCGCTGTCCGATAGCGCCGTTCTTCAAATACCTGCTTTAATGACCGCTTCCGCCAAAATTGGTACGGTTTTTGAATTCAAACCGGCGATATTCAGACGGGAATCTCCGACCATATAAATCCCGTAGTCCCGCCGGAGCGATTCGACCTGTTCCGGGGTGGCACCAAGGCGCGAAAACATTCCGCGATGTTCGGCAAGAAAATCAAAACGATCCGATCCCGACCGTTGCCGTAATTCACGAGCCAGTTGCTCACGAAGTTTCAGCATTCCCAATCGAACATTTTCAAGTTCTGCCTTCCAGTCAGCGCGCAAGGTGTCGTCATTCATAATCAGGCTGACCAGTCGCGCACCGTGATCTGGTGGGAACGAGTAATTCTGACGGTTAAGAAATTCCAAGTTTGTTTGGGTGGTTGTTCGCAAGGATTTGTCCTGCAAAACAGCCATCAAAATCCCTGTACGCTCGCGATAGATGCCAAAGTTCTTAGAACAACTTGCACCGATCAGTGTCTCGGGCATTTCAGAGGCTACCATGCGCAGCCCGGCGGCATCTTCTTCCAGACCGTCGCCGAAGCCCTGGTATGCAAGGTCAATCAACGGAATCGCTCCGTTTTGTTGCATCAATGTGATTACCTCTGACCATTGAGCCTGGGTCAGGTTAGCACCGGTTGGATTGTGGCAGCAGGCATGCAACAGAACCACGTCGCCGGATCGAATATTGCCTAGATCCTCGATCATTCCCTCAAAGTCGATGGCGCGTGTGTCGTTATTAAAGTAACGATATTCGGCGATGTTGATGCCGACATAATTGATGATTGACGGATGGTTTGGCCAGGTTGGGGACGATATCCAGATCTTGGTGGAGGGGTTCGCGAGTTTTACCAGTTCCAATGCTTGGCGGAATGCTCCGGTGCCGCCGGGCGTTGCAACGGCAGCCACGGTTTCTTGCGATACTTTATCACCTAAGACCAATGCAATCATGGCATCTGAAAAAGCTGGATCACCCGCCAAGCCGACATAGGACTTGGTCTTTTCCTCTTGCCACCATTTTTTCTCTGCCGCTTTGACCGCGCGCATCACCGGGGTTTCTCCAGCAGCGTTTTTGTACACTCCGACACCCAGATCTATTTTGTCGGTTCTTGTATCACTGCGATACAATTTCATGAGTGTCAGGATTTTGTCGGCTGGTTGCGGTTTCAAGGCGTTCAACATGTTTCAAGTTCCTGAGGTGGTGGGAGCTATTGCGTCAGTTCCAGAGGCAACTGTTGTACTTCGTAAATCCGGCTAACCAAGTGCGCAAGAACTGCTACACAGCATTTCAGAACTGATTGTACGGCGATTCCTGGAGGCCGGGTTCAATGAAAAACAAACAGAAAATGATGAGCGCAAAAATCACGATGATCTTTAGTATTTCGCGGCGGGAGTTGGTCATCATGATAAGGGCCCATAATTTGCGAACCAAGATAGGCTGATCACAACGACCCAGATAAGGATACGCGCTAGCCAGCGTTTGGTTCTCGTTTCTGGTGGCTCGAAGCTGTTTGCCAAGAGCAAACCATGCGCAATACCCCAAACCAGATATCCCAGAGAAAGGTTGTGCCAGATACCCATGAAAACAAATGCGGCAACGGTTGCGAGTTTTGGCGGCACTCCGCGCAGGTTAAGCGGCAGAAATATGTATTGAAGCACGAATTGAGCCATCGACCTGTGCCAGCGAGACCAGAAATCTTTGAAAGTCAGCGCTTTCCACGGGTGTTGGAAGTTGACCGGTAGGCGATATCCAAAAAGCCGGGAAAAGTGTTCCGCAATAAGTGATTGCCCCCAGAACGCCGCAAACAACTGAAGAAAAAAGCAACACCCAAATCATGAAGAATATGCCATGTTCGTAGCGTTCCATAATATTGGAGACGCCTCCGAAAGCTGGTGACAGTAGAACCGCCAACAGGAAGCCCAACAACATCATCCGGTAGTCCCGAAGGACTGGCTGTTCAAAGTTTCCCTTGCGGTTCTGGTCGCGAAGTAAAGTTCCCGAAAAGACCGGACCGATTACCAGCGCGGGAAGAAAAAACGCGGCGGGCAGAAGCCAATATGTTTCGCTGATCGGCAGGGTTTTCCTGCTGCTGAGCAATTGTTTGGCCGTCATGAATATGCGGATCGTCGAAAAGGAAATGGTCAGTGTTGCAACGGGCATCAGTAAGAAGAGTTGGTGAAAATCGACAAACAAAAGATTGAGCAACAGCAGGTAGGGGCCGTATTGCCGCAAGTCCGATTTGCGTGGAAACTTGTTGAACAACCAGACCATGAATGCAGCTTCCACCACGGTTAGTAATAGAAATACAGCTGCTATCGGAGCGAATATCACGACAGCGGAAAAACCTATCACCGTCAGCACGTGGACCGCAGCCGCTCGGGGAAGCGGCAGGCAAATTAACCAAGCTAGAAGAATAAGGATGATGTGAACAAGCGGTTGCATCTATTCCGTCAACTTCATGATTTCAGACGTAAAAAAGCGTGAATAGATCAAAGCGCCGTAAGTTGAGGCATGGGTGGTGTCTGCAAAACTTTTTGCAAGTTCAGGACCTACTTCAGTGTCAAACAATCCATAGGGATGGACTAGTGGATATTCTGGAAATGCAGTTTCGATTTCTGCGATTTCTTCTTGTGAGATGCTGGTGTCGCCAAGGACTGGAAGCAGAACGACAACAACTTTGCTCCCCGCGGCCGTCAAAATCTCAGCCATCTGTCTAAGCTGGTCTACTTCAAAGCTGCGCATGGGGTCTGATGGTGAAAAGGCCAGATATTCATCCGCCTTCAGTGTCATTTTTTCGCGGCGAAGTTTTTTTTCTTCGCTTTCTTTGAATTCTATGTCGTCATGCAAATTGTTGAAATACCAATTCGGACGTGACTGACGATGCAGCGCGTCACCCGTGCATTTATCCAAGGCACCTTTTAGCTTCATTGGCACGTAACGCATGCCCGCATAGATATTTGCTTCAAGCTTTTGCAACAAAAGCGCCGGTAGAGATAAATAACCGCTTTCGAGCGTTCTGGGTAGCGCTGTTCCGAAATCGTTCAGTTTCGCGTTGCGGCGGATTTCAAGCAACGTATCCAGATTGGCGTAGGCGACATTGCGCGTTGGGTTAACCGGAATGTCCCATTGGCGCTGTCGCTCGGGTTTGAAATTGTACATGAGCTGAAGGAAAACGATCTCGGGCGCGCCGCGGTGCTCCAGGTAGTTTTCGACGGGCGGACGCAGTTGCGTAATCCTAGGAAAGGTCATCGCAACGCGTTCGATCACGAGATCCTTCCCGGTCTCTTTCTTGATCTGTTGCCGCATATAACCGGGGTCAAAGCCACGACCATAACGGCTTGAGCCAATAAAAAGCACGTCAGCGGCCGGAGCATCGAGCTCAGCCAATTCGTAAGCACATCTGACCAGATCTGGACCATTGAAAGCTTTGCCCCGAGGGCCAAAAAAAGCAAGTGATGCTAACAGCAGGATTAGCGCAAATGGCGCGAAATTTAATCTGGCCATGACATCGCTTTCAGGGCTTTTCGATCAATTTTTCCGTTCATATTAGTTGGCATAGCATCAAGACACAAAAACCTGACTGGGTGCATATATTTTGGCAACGCATCATGCAGGCTTTCCATGTCAGAAAAAGGTTTTTCGGCCTCGTAAGCAATGGCGATCTGCCGATCGTCACCCTCGCCAAGCAGGACTGCGGCTGCAACCTTACATCCGAACACTTTTCGAAACGCTGCTTCGATGTCCCCCAGTTCAATTCGGTATCCGCGCAGCTTTATCTGGCCATCGTTTCGACCAAGGTATACAAGCTCACCCTCTCGTATGCAGACCAGATCGCCGCTGCGATAATAACGATCGCTATCACTTTCAATAAAAGGGCTCGAGCCGGTTTCAGGTTGATACCCTTCAAAAACTTGCGGCCCGGCTAGCAGCAATTCGCCTTCGTCGCCTTCTTTCGGGCTGGTCGTAACGCCGCCCTCTGTCTCAATTGCAATGCGATTGGAACCAAATGGCGCCCCAAGAGGTACGTTGGCAAGGATCGCGTCGTCCTGGGAAAATCGCTTGTATGTAAACGCGATTGTTGCCTCTGTGGGACCATAAAGATTGTAGAGCGGCGCGCCATCTACGAGGAAATTTTGGAATGCGGATGCACTGTCGGATGGAAGCGCTTCACCACAAAAAAGGGCCATTTCCAAGCTGTGGCCGACAGGTTTGTCTCCCTGTCCTTTCGCGACCTGCGACGCCAACATGGGTACGGAAAACCAGATATCTATTTTGTTTTTTGCCAGATACGAATGAGGCATCAGCAAATCCATTGGTCGGGCAGGGCAAATCGTACCTCCTGAATACAGCGCTAAGAAAATGTCATGCATTGCCAAGTCAAAGCTGAGGTCAAAGAGTTGGCTGAATCGTCGCCCGCTAGGGATGCCAAGCGCGTCAGTGACCTGCGTTATGTAATGTTCTAGGCATGCATAGTTGACTGGCACCCCCTTGGGATCTCCAGTCGAGCCTGAGGTGAACATGTGATAGGCGATTGCGTTTTCGTCAGGTATCGTCTGCATCTCAGGCAATCCTTCTGGCGGTAATGGTGCCAGGAAATCACCTAGATCAATTGATTGAACAGACAGGCTTGCGGCCAACTCCTTGGTGTCAGTGTCGTTGACAATAAGGTCGACGCTCGCGGATGTTAGAATTTTTTCGTGCCTGCTTATCGGTAAGGCAGGATTTAGCGGTACAAAACGGATGCTTGAGAAGAACGCAGCCAGCACTGCCACATAGGTCTCGATGCGCCTTGTGCTGAGAATTCCCAAAACGCCAACATTGCGATTTCCCAACTCGGCTTGCAGCGCACGGATACATCCACCAAAAGCTTGGTACGACAGTCCGCTGGCACGCTTGCCCTCAATCGCCAAGCTATCCTTGTTGGCTTCAAATTGCGCCAGGATGGATCGATGAAGCGTAGCCATTCGTTTAGAATATCATCTAGAAAGTCAAAGATAGCTCGGGTCGACTGGAAGTAGATCGCGTCATCATCTTCAAGATCTACATCAAAGCTTTCGCCGACAGCCATGAAAACTGAAACAAAACTCAGGGAATCCCATTCCCGCGGGTTTCCCATCGTAGATTCCATTGTCACCGGTTGTGACAATGTCTGAGATGATGAGGCCGATTTGAGCGCGGTTTCCACCACGTTGCAAACTGCTGCTTCATTGAAATCACCAGTCATATTTAAGTCCTCTATCGACAACGCGCTGCGCATTTATCAAAGCATCCTGCTCTTGCGGTGCCCATTCTTTCGAATTTGGAATTTGATAGCCAGATGGCTTCTGATTTTGTTTTGATTTATCAGCAGCTTTGGGCATTTTATCTGTGCTTGGAAGCTCAAGAAAACCCGCCATTTCAGACCAAAACTGGTCTGGCATAGCTTTGATTGTCTCGAACCGGCATATCCGAACGCGATCGGGAAACTCTGACTGAGCATCGGCTAGTAGCAAATTTGTTTCGCGCCACAACCAGATGTTCTTCTCAATAGCGCTCCAATCATCCCAGGCTGCTTTCTCATCAGATCCACGGCGCGGGCGTATCCTGCCCATAGCGATGAATTTCTCTCTGTCTGAAAGTTCTTTGGATGCGTCGGGCCACCCAACAGGCAGAGGATCTTCCCCCAGTATTGTGGTCGATGATCTGACGAACGCGCCACATTCGCGGACGATACCGATCATCCTGCTTTGTGGATTTTGATTCAGGATCTCGCTCGCGATCGTAGAATTATAGTAGGCCACATCGATTAGACGATTTACGTTTGGCAAAATGGCGAGTTCTGCAAATATTTTAGCATTGCGCTTCTGGGCAACAATATTTGCTGCCATTTTGGGTTTCCCATAGGCTTGCGCATTTTCAAGATTGATCAATGGCAGCAGAGGCTTTGCACCCTTTTCCGCGCCGATATACCCTTCGTGGCATGCTGCTATGCCGTCAACAGAATTAAGTGTCGCCGCGAGGAATGTCGTCGCGGTTCGCCCGGTACTAGCGATGAAATCAAATTGCATGACGACTAAAACAACCAACCTCGAGATGTCGCCCTTATACATTTAGAATTCTGTCAAAAACCAGAAGCATTTTAGCCATTTTTGGGAATATCAATCAGGCTATTTGCCCGGCTATCAAAGTATTGGACCATATGGTTGAATCTATCATCCGCTTGATAGCCTTCCACACCGCTAGACCAAGCGTAATCAAAGTAAAGCCCGGTCTTGCTCAGACCACCTCGCTCAAGAATGTCTAACCGGTACTTTCGATCGAAAATTACCCTTCGATTAGCTAGCAGCATTTGGTTTAGGGTAATCCCGAATTTGAAACGCGTTTGCCAAAGCCTTTTCTGGCAACTCCGGACGCCCATAGAAAAACCCTTGGGCCCGACGTGCCCCCAGGTCAAAGACAATTTCCGCCTGCAACTGCGTTTCAATACCTTCAACGACGATTTCAAGTTCGAGATTTTTTGCGATCTCGAAGACCGATGCCAACATGAGCTTCGCTTTCGAAGAAGTCTCTAGCTCTTCAACAAGAGAGCGATCCACCTTCAATTCGTCTGCGACCATCGCGCGCAGATAAGCCAAGGAGGAAAACCCTGTTCCAAAATCGTCGATCGAGATCTTGCAACCCAGCCTTTTGAGGCCAAGAATAATGATCTTGGCGTGCTCCCAGTCCCGCATTTCGGTGCTTTCGGTGATCTCGAGTGTCAGGAGATCGGGGCGAAGATCCGATCTCCACAAGGCGTGTTCTACGGTTTTGATAATTTTCCGCGAACTGAAATGAAGCGCCGATAAATTTACGCTGACTGCGAAGTCAGTGTTGTGCTGTTCATTCCAATCTGCAATTAGCCTCGCAGCTTGATTCAACACGAATGTGTCGACCCCAATGACAAGGCCGCTTTCTTCGGCCAACAAGATAAAGTCGCCAGGATTGACCAACTTTCCATTGCGTCGCCAGCGAACGAGGGCTTCGAAGCCGTAAGGTTCTCCGTTCGGTAAGAGCACTTTTGGTTGAAGATGCACTTCCAGATCGCCTGTTGAGATCGCTTTGGGTAGTTCTTCCAACATGGCGCGTCGCTCAAGAAAACGCTGTTCGAGTTCCAAGTCGTAAACCGTGAAGCAGTTTCGTCCGTTCGCCTTCGATGCGTAGAGGGCAAAATCCGTTACGCGTGAAAGATCATCCACAGATGCGGACATGGCCCCTTTGACTTGGGTTGTCGTGGCAAGCCCGATGCTGATGCTGAATTCGATTGTTTCGCCGTCAAAGATAAGTGGGGAAGCCACCTCTGAAATCAAGTGTTCGCAAAGAGTTTTGAGAACGCCGATGTCATCCGTCGGTGTAACGATGGCAAATTCATCGCCTCCAAGCCGTGCAGCAAATCCGCCGTTGTCGCGGGCTGATTTCCTCAATACATGCCCAACACGTTGCAAGACGGCATCTCCGGCTGCATGACCAAATGTGTCGTTAACAGTTTTGAACTCGTCTAGATCGATGGAAAGTAATGCGACTGGTGTACGATTCTTTTCAAGCATACGTTGAAGGCGTTCCTGAAACTGGACGCGGTTCGGGAGCTCCGTTAAGGGATCGAAAAAAGCCAGAAATTCGACACGTTTCTCGGCCCGTTCGCGCGCACGACGCCCCAGAACCTCAAGGCGCAGTAACACCAGCGCAATGCCGCCAACCATGGTCAGCCCAGCCAGAGATCCAAGCATGATTACTTGCTGTTTCTTGACAACCTTGGTTTGGATGTACATTACGTCGTCCGCATGTCGGCGCATTTCATCGAGCATTTGAACCAATTTGCTACGGGCGTTTTCAGACGCAAAAAGCAAATCGACAAAGAAGCCCGCAAGATCGGCATAGTCATTCGCAATCGCACCATCGGCGAGCTCAACTATCTCCTCTAGAGCCTCAAGAGATGCAGTGCCGTTTTCAAAGGCACGATCCTTTTTTAGAATACGCCTGAGATGGTCTGTGCGGACGTAGATGACATCTGCGGCCTCACGAAATGCCATGTCTAACTCTGGCGTCACATTATTCGCATTCAAGGCTCTTTGCGTGGCAAGTATCAGCCTTTGAATGTCACTGATAGCGACATAGCCGTTGCGAATCTGACGATCTTCGAAGACGGCGTGGGTCCTGCCGAGCTGAGTAACGACAGACTGCGTGTAGAGTCCGGCTCCCACACAAAGAACCATAAGAAATCCAATAGAGGCAAAAAAGCCGATGCTCGAAGACAGTGCATCGAGGATCTTTTGATGCCGGATATTTTTCCCAGCAAAGCTTGGCATTGGTGTATTAGTTGCCTGCTTCGATACGGGCCGCCATCCAAACAAAGTTCGATTCAGATGTCAGAGAAGATGTGGCGAATGTTTCCGCATCAATGACGAATTGTATAGGGCCACGGGCGCGTCGGCTGTGTGCCCGACCATCGACTCGGGTGGCAACAAGAATATCAACTGAATTGATGAGCTCTTGAGACATCGTCGTCTTGTAGTCGTTTTCTGCAGTTACGAGAATGGAGGCGGCGCGGTCCAGCCCGTGCGCGGACAGGATTTCAGACAATAGAACACCCTCAAACTTAGCGGGTTCCTCTCGCCAAGGAGTTTTTGTCGTGAGGCTGTAAGTGGCGAATTTTTCAAGCTCTGAAGGAGTGTAACTAGTTTCGCTACCATCGTGACTGACAATAATCAGTGTCGCCTTGGTATGATTGATTGGGTCGAGTTCCGCGGGGACGGGCGTGCCGGCCAGAGCAGGTTGCATCAGCATTGAAAGTGTCGCTATTGCTGCAATTATAGTTGAGCGCATGAGTAATTTCCTCATTGATGTCCAGGACAGTACTCAACGATACGAAACTGCTGTTAATCGTTGGTTTTAAGCGGGCAGATCTGATTCAGAAAAAACGCACAATTCGTCTAAACTGTGATGCGGCGCCGCAATGCAAAATGAGGTAACTTCAAATATACCGTTTTTCCGATCATGCTAACGCTTTTAGTGAGCTGTGTCTGACGTCTGCACGTGTTGGAGGAAATTGTGGGTTTAGCTGTCCGTCATCAAACGCTCGGATGTTGTCAGACAAATTCGAACTAATCTGACGGTGCCCGTTTTCCCTGTGGCGCCAAAGATGATGCAACCTTTGGGGGAAATTAAACGAAAAAGGAGCTCGCAAAGCTTACCCCACGCTTACCCACACAAAAAGGGCTGCGCAGCAGAAATCACCTAACTTATTGATTTCAGTGGTGAGCCGTGCAGGATTCGAACCTGCGACCCACTGATTAAAAGTACGTGTGGGAAGCGACTAACCGCTTGTTGGCCAAGCGTTAATCGCGGTGGCGCATTTGCGTTACAAGGATGTAACAAGGTTCGCTGGATGTGACGATGTTTGGTTGAACTGAGTAGTCGCCGGTTTGACCGACTTGGCATCGAATGCGCGCTTTCGTGCTGCGTTGCAGAGGTACGCTTGGAGTCCATAGCATCAGATGGCAAGCCCCAATGTGCCGTTTACGGACACTTGAGCGCAGATGTAAATGATTTCATTATCTAATGAATTGCGCGACCGTGCAGCCAGTGGCGCAGCTGTATTTTATTTGAGGTGAAAATGAATGTTAGTCTATAAATTCTACCCACCAGAATATGCACTGCAGTCCTTGTTAAAGCTTCGTTTCAAAGTGTCTCCAATAGATGAGTTAAATGACCCGTTTGAGTATCTATCATTGGACATGGGAGATAAAAGCGTGCGAGCTTGGGCGAAGAATTTCAGAAATATCGCTTCAAAAGGTAATGGAATAATTTCGTTTTCGAAAAGTTGGCGCGAACCCTTAATGTGGGCTCATTATGCAAAGTCTCATACTGGAATCGCCTTAGGTTTCGAGGTTCCAGATAGGTTACTCACTCATATAAATTACATAACCGAAAAAATAATTCCTCCTCTAGATGTTGATACCAATAAGGAGAGCATGAGCGAACTTGTGGATTTGCTGCTCAAATCGAAACACAAAAATTGGGAATACGAAGAAGAGGTGCGTCTCGTAAGGACGCTCCAAAATTGTGATGAGGAGGATGGACTTTACTTCGCTAAATGGAACCATGTTACTATGCTTAAGGAGGTAATTCTTGGAGATCGCTACCAGTCAAAAGACGATACAGGTATTCAAGGTGTTTTAGAAGATTCAGGAGTGAAATTTATTACCGCACGGCCCGAATTCAAAGGTTTCAAAATGACCCCGCAAAAGTACCAAAAGCTACATAAAAAATTATGAGCCGTGCATCCCCCAAAGCCGACTTTGAACTGACATTCATAGCGGGCTCTGCAATCGACCGCTTCGTCCCGCAACGCCGTCATTGGACCCATGGAAATGCTGCACAGTCCATGGATGACCACAATGCTTAAACTGCGCCGCAGCGGATTCTGAGTGAGTGGGTGTCTCATATACGCAGACACGAAAACTCGTTACAAAGATTTTACTAAGATCGCCGAATGTGGTGCCACAATAACGCCAAAGTTGTTGGGCAAAATGAGCATATGGCAGAGATGACATTAGAACCTCGTTTGAAGCGGACCGACCCAGAGGCATGGGAAGAGGTATTGCGCGTATGCAGGATCATCTCGTCGGTCGGCCATTCCCCAGCTGTTGCCGCAAGGCACTTGCGCCACCTCGGTGTCACCCACGCCAGCATGGTCAAATGGATTGATGCAGGGTTGATACCCGGCTACCCGCTGCGGTCACGCACCCCGGACCTCTCGCACCTGCTGTAAAGTGGTGCCGCACAAGGGACTCTAAACCCCGACACATTGCCTACGAAGCAATTGCTCTACCACCTGAGCTAGTGCGGGATGCAGGAGTGGTGATTTCTTAAACGACCAAGGTGGTTGATGCAAAAATAGCGTTTGGCCAACATCGGCATGCAACAACCGCATGGTAGCAGAACGGTCCAGAGCTGAACTTGATCCCAACACCTATCATCAGCAACTTCAAGCCAGAAGCAGACAATGTATCATAAATCCTATATGAAGCTGGCGATTGTTGACTTCCGCTCAAAACGTTCTCTGATATGAGTAATTGACGCTGGAGATTGCGCCTTATGCGTGCAAGGTTAACCAAAACAGTTTTTGAATTTGGGGCCAGTTTTGAGCAAAAATCTCGTGGAAATTGTCGCTGACTTTGGAGCGACCACCAAATCCAAGCTGAAGAACGCTGGCGTGACGGGAGCGCCGGAGGATCAACTTCGCGCGCCGCTCGAAACCCTTATTACGCAAATGTCTGAGTTGGCGGGTTTACCCGCTGGCTCTATTGTGCCGGTTGGCGAGACGTCCTTGGCAGAACTCAAAACCCGCCCTGATTATGCGGTTACGTTCAAATCTATGCTTGTCGGCTTCATCGAGGTTAAAGCACCAGGCAAGGGCGCTGACCCTCGCAGATTCACAGACAAGCACGATCAAGGACAGTGGGAAAAGCTCAGGACTCTACCAAACCTGATCTATACCGATGGCAACGCCTTTAGCCTTTGGCAAGACGGCGAGTTGGTGGGAAAAATTGTCCAACTCGAAGGCGATGTTGAGACGGCGGGCAACAAGTTGACAGCCCCCCCTGAACTTCTCACTCGGTTTTCTGACTTCTTCCAGTGGAACCCTCAGCCCCCAAGGACAGCGCTCGCGCTGGCCGAGATGACTGCACGCCTGTGCAGGTTGCTGCGCGAAGAGGTGACAGAACAGCTTGGCGAAGGATCTGGCCCCTTGACCAATCTGGCAACAGACTGGCGCAAGCTGTTGTTCCCCAATGCGACCGATGCTGCCTTTGCGGATGGCTACGCTCAGGCGGTAACGTTCGGCATGCTGATGGCGCGCGCGCGGAAAATACCGCTCAAGGATGGCCTTGATCGGGTGGCAAAGGAACTACGCCAGACCAATACACTGATCGGCACGGCACTTCGGTTGCTGACCGACGACGCGGAAAACCAGGCAACCCTGAAAACGTCACTGGCGACCCTGACCCGTGTTCTCGATGCCGTTGAATGGGACGTGATTAGCAAAGGCGACCCTGAGGCCTGGCTATATTTCTACGAGAAGTTTCTGAAGGCCTACGACGACGAACTGCGTCGCAAGACGGGATCTTACTACACGCCGCCTGAAGTCGTCATGTCTATGGTGCGCCTGGTGGACGAGGCGTTGCGATCAAGCGCCTATTTTGGGCTGACAGACGGCCTGGGAAACCAGAATGTGACAGTAGCGGACCCGGCCACCGGGACAGGAACGTATCTTCTGGGCATTTTGCGCAGGATCGCAGAGGCGACAGAAGAGGATCAAGGACCTGGCGCAGTGCCCGGTGTGATCCAAGCGGCGATCCCGCGTCTGATCGGGTTTGAGCTTCAGTTCGGCCCTTTCGCCGTTGCGCAACTACGCCTGTTGGCAGAACTGCGCGATCTGGCGGGCGAGGACTTTGCCGGTCAGGCCGACCCCATGCGTCTCTATGTGACAGACACATTGGGCAACCCTTACTTGGAAGACGAATATATCCCGCAAATCTTGATGCCTCTCGGGGAATCCCGCAGGCAGGCAAACGAGATCAAGAAACAAGAAAAGATCACGGTTGTCATTGGGAACCCCCCCTACAAGAACCAGGCGGCAGGGCTTGGGGGATGGGTGGAATCTGGCAGTGCGAACCGGCCAGGGCCGTTGATGGACTGGATGCCGCCAGCAGAGTGGAATGTCGGGACGCACACCAAGCATTTGCGAAATCTATATGTGTATTTCTGGCGATGGGCGACGTGGAAGGTTTTTGGCGACGGTGATCCTGCCGAGTTCGAAGGACAGCGGGAGCGCGACCAGACAGGGGTAATCAGCTTTATCACTGTGGCCGGATTCTTAAATGGCCCTGGATTTCAGAAAATGCGCGCTGATCTACGCGCACAAGCGGATGAAATCTGGGTGATCGACTGCACCCCAGAGGGCCATCAACCGCCTGTATCCAGCCGCATTTTTCAGGACGTACAGCAGCCTGTCTGTATCGTCATGGCGTTGCGCAAGACTAAAGCTTCAAAGGAACAACCCGCACGTGTGCGATATCGTGTCATTTGCTCAGGTGACAGAACGGACAAATTTGAGGATTTGAAGGCCATTTCGCTTGAGGGGCCAGCGTGGATGCAATGTTCGACGCAGCCTCGGGCGTCTTTCCTGCCAAGAAGCGACGGGGTCTGGGCCGATTTTGCTCCGCTTGAAGAACTGTTCACCTATGACGGATCGGGGGTTATGCCAGGTCGTGTTTGGGTAATCGCACCTGATAGAGAGACACTGGAACAGCGCTGGAATGCGCTTGTTTCCCAAAAAGATCCGAAACAGAAAGCCAACGATTTTCACCCGCATATGCGGAAAGGAAAGCCAGGGGACAAACACGTAGACAAGCCCCTCAAAAGTGGGCTGTTCGGCCATCCATTCCGGCCAAGTCCGGTTGCTGTTGATCAGAATACCTGCATCCCGCCCACACGTTACAGCTTTCGTTCATTTGATCGGCAATGGATCATCCCAGATGGCAGGCTGATTAATCAATCGAACCCAACTCTTTGGGAAAACTACTCAGATGACCAAGTTTTTCTAACAGCACTGCATCGATCTGCACCTATTAATGGTCCCGCGCTGACTTTTGCTGGATCGGTTTGTGACCTTGACCACTATAAAGGATCTTTTGGCGGACGAATTTTTCCCCTTTGGGCACACGCAAAGGCGGTGGAGCCGAATATCAAGCCAATGTTTATGCATGCAGTACAGGAAGCGACAGGTGAAATTGTGACTGGACCAGCTATCATGTCTTACCTTGCGGCAGTTGCTGCGCATCCAGCCTACACCGCGCGCTTCAAGGATGACCTTGTTCAACCTGGGTTGCGCATTCCGATCACATCTGATGGGGATATGTTCCTCGAGGCCGTCGAGATTGGCGAAGAAGTCATCTGGCTCCATACCTTTGGAGAGCGTTTTGCTGATCCTTCTAAAGACCGCTGCTCCAGCCCGCCGCGCCTTCCCAAGGGGCACGGGCCGATGATTCCCAAGGATGGGGCGATCCCGACCCATCCCGATCAAATGCCGAACGAAATTTCACACGACCCTGTCAAGCTGCGGCTGCATGTCGGTGACGGCTTCATCGACAACGTGCCTAGGGCGGTTTGGGAATACGAGGTTTCGGGAAAGCAGGTGCTTGTCCATTGGTTTAGCTATCGCAAGAAAGACCGCACCCGCACGACCATTGGTGAGCGTCGCCAACCATCCCCGCTTGAAAGCATCCACCCAGACCGCTGGCTGGCCGAATACACGTCTGAGCTCTTAAACGTGTTGCATGTCCTGGGCCGGTTGGTTGCACTGGAGGCTCAGCAGGCCGATCTGCTTCAGCGCATCTGCGATGGCCCTATGATTACAGTTGATGCCCTACAGGCTGCTGGGGCTTTTGATGTTAAGGGGTCAGGTAAGGGCGGTAAGGCAGACGACCGACAGGATTCCCTGATTTAAGTTCTGATCTATCCACTGTGCGGTACCGATAGAAACTGCGGCATGGTCAACTGAAATAACGAACACGCCTTTCGTACAAGCTGCAACGAAAGTTCGTCCGCCCAAGCCATCGTGGGCAGCAAATAGCCGGGAACCATCATGCCCGAAATCCCAAAACACCGATCACCGCCGCGTAAAACCGGGTCGCTCGTCAAACTCAATCGCCGACTGTTGGCGAGCTAAACGCCCGTGTCGGGCTGGACGCATGGGTCGTATCGGTGAAGATGCGCCGGGTGCCGTACCATGCGCGTCAGAGACAGGCGATTGCCGCTGAATAGGCATCAACACCGGGCATGTGGGCGGTGATGACGCCTGCTTGCCCGCTGCCACACCACAAGAGCCTTCAAGGCAATTGAGGTGGCAATCTGAATTATCGGTTGGGTCGCGAGTGAGCACTGCATATCAATCATTGTAGGAACGGAGACTGCAATGGAAGATGAAGACCTTTTTTCTGGCCCCGACCGTGAGAACCCAGATCGCATCTGGGAAGCCATGATGCGAGTTCGCGGAGGAAGCGCGGCGCGCGCCAACTTCGTCCTTCATTGGATTGAAGAAGTCGGCGCAGCCGCTGCATTTTGGCCTATCGTGAGCCGCGCTTGGTCAGGTTTCGACCGCATTCCGCATGAAGAGTTTGCCTACTGGTTTCACGTCTACCGCCGCTCGGTTCCAAAGGTAGAAGGGCTGCCGAGACGCATGACGGTCTATCGCGGGCAAGACGCCAGCGCACCGCTTGGGTTGTCGTGGACCCGTAGTCGCACGGTGGCAGAGGCATTTGCCCGAGGGCATCGCATATATTTCAACCCGAACCCCATCGTACATGAACGAGTAATCACACCAGGAAAAGTTGCGTTCACCTGTGACGACTGCGAAGAGTCAGAAATCGTCCTCATAGCAATCCCAGATTGAGCGCGTCTCTGACGCGTTCGCCTATGGTTAGTCGGTCTTTACTCGCCAACCCAAGAGCTGATCAAAAAATGCGGGTCGCTCGTCGATCTCAAGGCACTTCGACCCGGGTGATTGTAGCGAGCACAATGAGAGCGCAGGTTAAAATGGGGCTTTGCTAGTATCTTCGCGTGGTGTCGGTGGGTTCGGTTCGGGTATGGTCGACAACCCGTAATGCTGCGCCAAGTCCTCCGGGATGTATTCGTGCAGGCCGAGCGCGAAGGCTTTCATGATCGTGTTTTGATCTTTCTTGAACTGCGTTGCCTGCTTGGTCTTCGATTTGGTGGGTGCCACTGTGCTGCCAATACCCGAGAACAAATCCACCTGCTGCCCACCGGTCGAGAATTTCTTTTGAATCTGCTTGATGCGATTGATCGCCGCGATTTTGCGTCGGCGGTCTTCTTCAGCATCACCTGTCAAGCCAGACGTGGGCCATTGTCTTCTGTCTTGTTCCATCCCGCCTGTATCGCAAACGACTGAGGCAGGAGTATGGCGTCACGCCCAGCCGCGCAGCCGGTGTTCTCCGCCCTGATACGTGTCCAGATGGGTGGCGCTGAGGTAGGCCAAGGCTGTGGCAATCGCACGGTCGGCGTGATGCCCCTTGCCGCCGCCTTGCAGGACAAGGTTTCCAGCCGACGTTGACGCCAGTTCGAAACTCGCGATCTCGTTGAGCAGGTCTTGTTTGCCGTCGAGATCATGCGCGACCGTGAGAACGCCTGTTTCGAGGCCGACCGCCATGTTCTCGAGCAGGAGCGTTTTTGCGCATGTTACGTCTTTGCCTTTGCGAGACAGAGACGTGCCAGCGGTCATGACGACAGCGAAATGTTCGATCCCTGCATTGTCCAAGGTCGATGAGAACGGCGCGCCAAGTCCCGATGCATCGATGGCGAGTGACCAATTCGGGATTTGACCGAGGCGGCGCACGAGGAAGTCGGCAAGGTCAGTGTAGGAATAAAGTTGAACTGTTTCTTGGAATACGACGGTGCATTTGCGCTCTCCCAATTCCTGTTCGAACCCGCGCCCGGTGAACTGCGGAAAGCATTCGTCGCGAATGACAACGATAGCGGATGGATCATTACGCCCGAGGTCCATGCCGACGTGGTGACGGACCCAGCCGTGGACGACGGTTCCGAATGCTGCGGGGTCAGCGTTTGAAGGCAACACAACGCGACCGTCTGGGAGATGTTGATACTCGGTCATGTGAGCTCCAATGCTTTGACGTTCTGGTTGGAGGACCGTTCCAATGTCTCCCACGAGATCAGAGGCGTGCCGCTGCCGACAAATTCGCAAAGGTGTTCGCGCCGGAATGTAGTGTCAGACATCGTGGCCTTGTCGAACGCAACCTGTGATGCCCGCCGTGGTATGTCGATGGATCGGGCCGTGATGCGTTTTACCTGTTTGTTGCTCGTCCACGTCTCGTAAAAATATCCCTGACGCAGGTTCGGTGTGGACAGCAGGAATATGCGTCCCGTCTCCTTCCGCATGGGGAAGAAAGCGGTCAGCGCATCGTCGTCGAGGAAGCACGCCTCGTCGGCAATGATCGTGTCGGCGGTCATACCGCGCGCCTGATCGGTTGCCGGGACAACGATGATCCGTCCGCCGTGACTGGGGTGTGCCTCAAGCTCTGTTTGCGTCTGCCGCACGATAGGCGGGCAGAATGGATCGGTGTTTTTGAATTCCAGAATGCGCCGGAATAACTCAGTTGATTGCCGGAGGCTAGGCGCGGTCAGGATCACCGTCTTGCCGACAGAGAAATCGTCATACCCAAGACCGCCCGCAGACGTCGACTTTCCGGACTGCCGCCCGCACAGCGCAAGGACCATTCGGTCTGCCTCGTTTAAACGGGGGTCCGTTTGCAGGAGTGTCCTTTGCCACGGATCAGGCTCACCAATGGCCAGACGAAACCGTTCGACCGGGTCAAGGCTGACAGTCAGCCCTTGCAGGAAGGATCGCAGGTGCGGGTCGTGCATCATGCCCGCGCGTCAATCACCTGAAGGACTTTCATCTCCTCAAGGAAGTCAACTTTGGCGTCTGGGTGTCGATCCAAAACGGTCAGGATGATCTGGCGCAGTTTAATGAATTGCGGGCTCTCATTCAAGTTCAGATGGATGTCCATCTTCTTGTTCAATTTGCCGTGCAGGTCGGCCAGCGCCATCAGCGACTGGCGCAGCTCTTTCAATGCGCCCAACTGCATCATGCGGTCCTCGTCACCTTTCGCGCCTTCGAGCAGGCTCTTGAGCTCGCGCAAAACCCATTTGAGGTCTTTGTCTGTGTCCTCACCAAACTCGTCGACGATAGCTGCATGCTGCATCGCCGTTTTGACTTTGGCGTCGTGCATGGCGGTGGCTAGGACGGCCAATTTTTCGTCTTCCGGGATCGACGAAATATACCGCGCCACTGACGTGTCGGACATGTCGAGGTCTTTGCCCGCCTGAAACATCGAAATGCGCCCAAGCAGGATTTCCCGCGTGTAATGCTCCCGTTTCACATCCGGGAGCATTGCCATTTTGTGGGGGCGTTTTTTCGGGGTCATTGATCGGCGACAATCTCGAGCGGCACGCCTTCTTTCTCAGCCAAGGCTTTAGCGTCACGGTATGCCGCGACATTGCGCGCGTCCGACTTCTTGAGCTTGATGGAGTCGCCTTTCTGACGACCTTGGTACACGCCGGAACCATCGAGGCGCGATTGAAGTTGCGAATCCGCGGCCTCAAGCAGTGCTTTGGTCTTCTTTACGAGTTCATTCGTCGCATTGCCGTGCTCGGCAATTTCCGCGTCTTTCTTCATGTTCGCGAGCTTGTCCAAAAGCTCATCGTTCTTTGAGACGACGCCTTTGATCTGCGTTTCGACTTGTTGGGTCAGTTGGGGAATGATCGCCTCTGCGATCTTAGGTGCCAAGGCTGCAATGAGAGCTTGGGCTTGGGTATCATTTTCGGCCATTTCGGAGTCCTTGTGATTGGGAGCGGATCATGCCCAACCCGCCCCCGTTTTCATTCACAAGGAAACAAGATGAGCCTAACCCACTGTTTATGGATTGATAATCGGGCCTATCCGGTTGCCGCTGCAACCGCAGTTTGAGGTACTGAGGCAAGGACATAAGTAGCGCTTTCCGGCTTGATTACGTCGCCCTTTTCAATGCCGATGCGCAGGACATCCCGGATCGTGGAGTCGGACACGTCACCGTTGGTCGCCGTTATCAGGTCTTTGAATGCGCGAGGCCGATCCAGAAGTTTAAAGATAATCGGGCGCACCTCCGAATACTTGGTGATGGTGTTTCGTGGGGGCTTTGTGCTGGTCGAGGTCGAGACGTTTCGGCGGTAGCGTTTCGCTTCTATGGTTGCCTCGCGGGCGCGTTCAATTGCGCCTTTCTCGTGTACCCAAAGCGCACGCGCCTCGGCAACATGGGTCAGCGCACCGCGCGTCTCATAGGTTTCGAGGGCCAATGTGTCACCCTCCAAGACGCGGACGACGCGGGCGCGCATATCGTCACCGTCAATGCCGATGGCGTCACAAAGCTCATTGCGCCGTTTCGCCCAACCACCGGTCCTTTGGGTCAAGAATATGAGCGCCTCTTGTCTTGCCGTTTTCGCTTCGTCCGCATCGGCCGTCAGGCCGACGCTGCCGAATAGATCGAGGATTGCTCGGGACAGGATGGAAAAGACCAACAATTCTTCCGGCGGTGTTCGGGCGGCGTGCTGGCCATAGTCGGGATCGGTAAGCATTAAGCACCGCCGCCCCTGATTAATGTCAGGCCGATATCGCCACCGTCTTGTTCGATCATGTCCCGCTCGTCATCCAGAGCGCGATTGGCATCTACCATTTCGCCTTTTTTGAGGTTCATCAGGAGCGTGTCATGCGAGATTGCACCAGACTGCCACGCCTTGATCAATGCGGTCAGGACGGCGGGGTCCATCTGGGCTGTTACGAAGTCGCGATGCAGGACAAGTTTAACATCATCAGCGGAGTTCACGGCTGTCCATTCAGCGGCAAGGCGCAGGAGTTTGAGGAGTCCCGCCTCCGCCATATTCACGCTGCTGTGGAGCAGAGACAATTCGGAACGATGGCGCAGTTTGGCCGTGTCGGTTGTCTCATTGCGCCCCTTGCCGTCATAGACCATGCGCGCGCCCAATGTTGCCATCTGGGCGGTCAGATCGTCGAGGGCGGTCTTCTGTGCGGCGATGCCTGCGCCGGTAAATTCTAGCATACCTGCGATCGCCCCCTGCGGCAAAACCCAGAACGCGCCGCTGCCGATTTGCGTTGGTTTATTCTTCTCGTTGATTGACCCCGAAACCCAAGGTGTGGGCTGGCTGGTCAGATAGAGCGACCAGAAATAATCGGCGCTGTTGCGCCAGTGCGCGAGGTTGACGTTGACGAGATCAAGAAACGGGGGTTTCTCAACGTCCGCTTTCAAATTGTACGGGGACACGACGACCGCCGGAATATCAAACAGAGGCGCGCCGTTGATGGTGGGCAGAATAGGTTCGCCGATCATGACTTCTTCAACCGACTGTGTGACCGGGCCGTTGCGCTTCGTCGAGACGTGGAAACGTTTCACCGTATAGGCGGGTTCAAGTGTCAGGACGAGGTGTTGCTCGACGCCGGTGTCTACCAAATCGTCATTGTCTTCGTGCAGGCGCAGGTAAGTCAGTTTCTGGCGACCGCCAACCAGCTCTTCTTTCCAATCCAGAATAGACTCTGCGTTGAATGTGGAAATGAACGGGGCCGTCGCAGGCGCTGCACCATCTGTCGGGTAGTCGAGCAACATTGCGATGCGCCCAATGGACAGAACTTCGCGCAATGTGTCCTCTAGGAGAACGTCAAAACTGTTACCCTCAAACGTCGCCGCCTGCCGCATAGCTTCAATGCGCGGAGGCAATTCCAAGATCGGTGTGTTGCGCGTTACTGAGCCGACCATGCCGCGCAAGGTACGTTCCGCAACGGCATAGAAGGACGCGCCGGTCAGGTAGCGATTGTATTGAGCGGTTGTCATGCCTTCAGGCTGCGGCAGGTAGATTGAGCCTTGCGCCTTCAGCCGGTCTTCGCCCGCAATCACGTCGCGGATTTTATCATAGGCTTGGCGTTGCTCTTGGTAGGTGCGGTGATTGATCCGGGTCATTTGCGTTGAATGCCCCGCGCGATAACTGGCCAAGGAATGTCGAAGTGGGATGTCTTGGCGACGACATGGACGCGCACGCCATTGGGGGTGCGATCAGCGAGGACACCACCGAGTTCAGCGCGCAGGTGTGTGTCTTCGGTTTTCGTCGCGGCGATAATCAAAGTGTAGAGGTCGTCGGGCGGGATCGGGATGTCCAGGTGATGTGCGGTGTGGATGTCTTCGCCGATCAGGCGGGAGCCATGTGTGGTCGATTGGATGGTGACAGATTGCAGGGGCATTCGATTTCTTTCTTTGTTTGCTGGCGGGCTCTGGTCGGGCAAGAAAGGTAAAAATCCCGGTGCGGCGAACCCGCCAACAATATGGATGCGCGCACAGATGAAACATAACGAGAACACACGATGGGCGTTACCGGAGAATAAGGTGGCGGTTGGGTGAATGCGGGATGCGTCTGTCTTGCGCAGAGACGGGCGTTTGGGATGGTCGGGGGTGAGTGGGCGGCGGATGTGGGAACACGCAGCGTTGACCCGATACGCTGAGGCTCGCTGCATGTTTGCAGGGGCATGGGGCGTGGTGAGTATTCGTGGAATTGTAATCTTCTGAATTGGCCCGGGGGCGGGGGTGATCGCTCTCAGAAAGGGGGTGGTCGGGCGCAAATCCGCGTTAACCTTGTGATATGTGGTGCGTTACAAGGATCGTGGTCGGTATTGTGCTGCAAGATCAAAGCGTTGATGCGCTTGCCCAAGTGATATCGTATCAGTTGGTGTGGGAGAACGCAGTCGGAGGACGGATTTCCGCCGGGAGACAGGGACGACACCCTGCACGAAATGCAAAAACATCTTTACGCGTACGCACGCACGCGAAGCAAAAACATCAAAATCCACTGATCTTACCAGAAAGAAGCGGCAACCCTGAAAACCGTGCAGGGTAAAAGTTCACTGATAACCCATTGATATTACACAACTTGGAATTCATCCTGCAAATCGCAGAAATCCAGATGCAGGGTAAAAGTTAGGTGTTAACCACCTGATAATAAAGATACTTCCTACTGCACCCTGCATACCCTGCACCCTGCATGGGGGTCCCTCACACCACCGCACGTCAATTCTCTTACGCGTATATGTGGTGCAGGGTGTGCATGGCCCAAGTCACTTACCTACTGCCCGTTTCACAACCATCCGTGTTGCTCCCGGCATAACACACCTCAACTCACCGTCCTGCGCTGTCAGCCGCGCGGCTTTGGAACACGCTTCCCGGACGTTATCGAACTTGATAACCCGATTGGTCTCAACAACCCGATACTGCGAACCCACCAGTCTGAGATAGTGCAGCCGACCGGTCTCCTCGATCACATCTGCCAGCGCGTTGAACCGCTGCCTCCACAAATGTTGTCTCGGCGATACTTCAGGCGGCGTGGGCCGAACACACTCGACGCAGCGCTCATTGTGGGCAAACCGACGCGCAATGTGACCAAACTCACATGCTCTGCCTGTAAACACATATGTCTTCTTGGCACGACGTGCCTCCGCGACCGTCTCAGGCAGCGCCACCCATTCTGGATGCCCAGCCTCGACGGCAGCAAGGCCGCGCTTCCCTTGGGCAATTCGCCTTGCCTCTTCGCGACGTCTTTTAAGTTCGTCCTCAGTCGCCATTGATCTTCACACAATCGGCCTGCGTGCCATCATCTGGCTGTGACGGGTCGCGAACAGGGATCGCCCACCATCCATCATCTTTCAGGATCGGTACATGTGCGACACCAGTTCTAAGAGTCACGTCGAAAGCCTTCAGATACGCGGCACGCATCCGTTCAACGTACACCTTATCTCTCGGCATAGTCTGACATTCGACGCACTGCCTACTGACCGTCCAGCGGGGAGCGTTATGCCCATTCTTGCAGGGCGTGACAGTTTGGTAGGTGTCATGCCCCAGCTTCTTCGCTTCACCCTTGGTGCGCGCAATCAATTCACCCATCACTGATGCTCCTTCATCCACTCAACAAGGTCCGCGTGCAGGTATCGCACTACCCGAGAATTTGGCTGAGAATATGACGGCCCGACGCCATCCTTGCGCCACCGGAACATCGTTTCGTCCGTGACAGACAGAAATTGTGCCGCCTCGCGGCTTGTCATGACTTGGGGAGGATTCGACCGTATCAGGTCGTTGTGCAGAGTTTTTAGCTGCTCTGACAGCTGTTCAATAGTCATATCGGTATCCTTGTGATGGATGCCAAATGACTGCCGCGTTTCCTGCTCCTGACGTTGCCGTCGCTCACGCGGTCAGCCTCATGTCTCGGTCAGGTCATTAAGCCCGGGCATGGAGGCGTATGTCAGTGAATCTAAGCGTACTGACGTTTCAGTTCAATAACGGATGAAGGTGGCGCGCCCAACTGCACGTTAATCGCCGATGCAATCGCATTGGCCGACCGTTTTTGTTCCTCATGGCTGGGCTGGCCGTAATGCCCGAGCATGCGCAAGTCGTCGTCAGTCATTGTCTGCTGCGCCAACCACCTGTGGACGTGACGCGGTGCAACTTCGCGCGCCGTTGACATCCACAGATGCCGCAGATCGCCTGCGCGTGTCAGGGGCAGCCGGTCCAAAACGTCCAAATGCCCGCGATTGCCTTTGACCACACGCCTGCTCGGGAACACCCAGTCGCAATCGTCAAACCTGATCTCCCAGAGCCGTTCGAACAACCTGACCACATCGTCAGCGATCACAATCTCCCGCGCATCTTCCTGCTTCTTCAATCTGCCGAATGTGACAGTGCCAGCGTCCAGATCGACTTGATCCCATGTCAAAGGCCGCAAGCTGTCCTCATGGCGAAAGCCGGTGTACCAAGTCACCATCCACGCCAGCCGCTTGTGTTCGTTCTTGACCGCTTGAATTTCGTCCCAACGATCCGACCATGGCACCGACATGTCGAGTTTGCCTGTCTGGACGCGCGACCGAATTTTGGTGTTATCGAGCAGTGACGGAATCGGAAGAGCGAGGGCGCATAGCTTGTTGATGAACCGCACGACGGCCCCTGCGACAGAGCTTGCATGGTTAGCCGCGTGCGCCTTCTCAAGCTGCAAATTGTTCAGGTGTTGATTGATTTCGAGAATTGGCAATTCATCCACTGGCACATCGGCCCAGCGCGCCAGATGATTGGAGAATGAGTTGCGGTAATCGTAGGCCGTACCTGGCTTCATCTGTGCCTTCCCAGATGCACGTGGCTGCGTGCGGTGTTCTATGTATTGTTCCAGTGCATCGCCAAACGTGGGGATGCCCATTGCAGCCTGTTCTGCGCTGTGCTCATCGCGCGTCTGCACATTGCCTGTGGTTATGTCATGCGCGACTTTTCCAAGCTGATCCTTCGCCCAGCGGCAATGTGTGACTTTGGTCGCCCATTGGGCCAATTTGACCGACCGTGTCTTCTGCGACGTCGGGTCCCACTTGTTGACGTACCAAGTTTTGACACCGCCTTTCGTCACGCAGAGGCGTAATCCTTTGACCGTTGGGTCCGTGAACCACGTTGTTTTGGTGGCTGACAACTTCTTGAGTGTCGAGTCTGTGAATTTGATATGGGGCATATCGGTGATCCTTGTAATGACCGTCTCGTTACAAGGTTCATGTTACGTTCTAACACCAGTCAAACCCAACCACAGATTGCGCAAGCACCTGATTTAGTTGAATATAACTGACTTGATGTCTTTGAAAACTAAGCGTTTCAGTGGTGAGCCGTGCAGGATTCGAACCTGCGACCCACTGATTAAAAGTCAGTTGCTCTACCAACTGAGCTAACGGCCCACTAGGCGGCCTATCTAGAAAGACGCGACCCGGGGGTCAAGCCCGAAAATCCATGTAAATCAAATGCAGTGCTGGATTCATCAATTCGGCGGGTTTATACGCGCCGATATGAGCGCCCAAGACGATATCACGTTGCCCTTTATGAAAATGCACGGGCTTGGAAACGACTTTGTCGTGCTGGATGCGCGCGTAAGCCCGATCGTGGTAACCTCGGCGCTGGCTGTAGCAGTCGGTGACAGGCGATTTGGAGTGGGGTTTGATCAACTGGCGGTGATCACACAGGGTACTGCGGACGCGCATCTGACTTTTTACAACTCGGATGGCAGCGTATCAGGTGCCTGTGGGAACGCGACGCGCTGCATCGCGCGGTTTTTGATGAATGAAACCGGGTGTGATGGTTTGCACCTGACCACTGCGCGTGGCGATATTTTTGTGCGCGATGCTGGTCGTGGCCTGACATCCGTAAATATGGGTCAGCCGCAGCTTGAGTGGTCGGACATACCGCTAGCTGATGCGATGGAGACATTGGAATTGCCCATCGAGGGTGGTCCGACAGCGACTGGCATGGGCAATCCGCACTGCACGTTTTTTGTGGATAATGCAGAAACCGTCGATCTGGAGCGATTTGGGCCGCAATATGAACATCATACGCTCTATCCCGAACGCACGAATGTTCAGGTTGCCAGCATCATTGGCCCCGACCATATTCGCATGCGCGTTTGGGAGCGGGGGGTTGGGGTCACGCTGGCGTCGGGCTCATCCTCCTGTGCTACAGCCGTTGCGGCCGCACGTCGGGGGCTGACCGGGCGGAGTGTTCGGATCGACCTTGACGGCGGAAGTCTCGATGTTGACTGGCGGGACGAAGGTGTCTGGATGACTGGCCCCACAATGCATGTTTGCGATGGTGTTTTGACGGCTGAGTTCCTGAGTTCTGTGAGATGACCCAACCCACGACCTTCACCACACTTGGATGTCGCCTGAACGCCTACGAGACTGAGGCGATGAAGGAGCTGTCGGCGGCGGCTGGGCTGGACAATGCGATCGTGGTAAATACCTGTGCGGTCACTTCTGAAGCGGTGCGTAAAGCGCGGCAGGAAATTCGCAAGCTGCGCCGCGACAATCCGGATGCCCGTCTGATCGTGACAGGCTGTGCGGCGCAGACCGAACCTGAAACTTTCGTGGCAATGGCCGAAGTTGACGTTGTGATCGGCAACACTGAAAAGATGCAGCCTAACACCTGGAAGGGCTTGGCCGCTGATTTCATTGGGAAAACTGAGGCGGTTCAGGTGGATGACATCATGTCCGTTACGGAAACTGCGGGACATCTGATTGATGGTTTCGGTACGCGGTCGCGGGCCTACGTTCAGGTGCAGAACGGTTGCGATCATCGCTGTACGTTCTGCATCATCCCCTATGGGCGCGGCAACTCTCGATCGGTGCCGGCTGGTGTTGTGGTTGATCAGATCAAACGCCTTGTGGACCGTGGTTATAACGAGGTCGTTCTGACCGGTGTCGACCTGACCAGTTGGGGCGCGGGCTTGCCTGCTGAGCCAAAATTGGGCGATCTGGTGATGCGGATCCTGAAACTGGTTCCCGATTTACCGCGCCTGCGTATCTCGTCGATTGATTCGATTGAGGTGGATGAGAACCTGATGCAGGCGATCGCTTCGGAGCCCCGGCTAATGCCGCATCTGCACCTTAGTTTGCAACACGGGGATGATCTGATCCTCAAGCGAATGAAGCGGCGGCATCTACGGGATGATGCAATCCGGTTTGCCGAAGAGGCACGGAAGCTGCGGCCTGAAATGACTTTTGGCGCGGATATCATTGCAGGCTTTCCGACCGAGACAGAGGCGCATTTCGAAAATTCGCTACGCCTGGTTGAGGAGTGCGATCTGACCTGGCTGCATGTGTTCCCCTATTCCCCCAGACCCGGTACGCCAGCGGCGCGGATGCCACAGGTAAATGGACGTGCAATCAAGGAGCGCGCGGCCCGATTGCGGTCAGTTGGAGAGCGGCAGGTTGTGCGACATCTTGAGGGGCAGGTCGGTCATAAGCATAAGATATTGATGGAAAATCCCCGGATGGGACGGACCGAGCAATTCACCGAGGTGGATTTCACGTCTGATCAGGTTGAGGGTCAGATCGTAGCCGCCACGATCCGTGAGCATAACGGGCAGCGGTTGGTGGCCTGAAACGATGGCCCTGCCGATCCTGTGGTCCTTTCGCCGATGCCCCTACGCGATGCGGGCACGATTGGCGATCGCGTCGGCGGGGGCACGGGTTGAGTTGCGGGAGGTGGTGTTGCGCGACAAGACGGAGGCTTTTCTGGGCACCTCACTCAGTGCGACGGTGCCGTGCCTTGATACCGGCTCCGGGGTGTTCGACGAAAGCCTTGATGTCATGATAGCGATGTTGCGCGCGAATGACCCGGAGGGCTGGTTAGAGAAGGAAGATCAATCACTTAGCCTGATAGAAGAAAACGACGGATGGTTTAAGACAGCGCTGGATCGCTATAAATATGCCTCGCGTCATGTTGATGTGGACAGCGAGGATGAACGGCGCAAGGCGGGCCTGTTTCTATACCATCTGAACCAGAGATTGGCGCATCGGGATTGGCTGTGCGGGACTGCCCCGGCCCTTGCTGATATGGCAATTTTGCCCTTTGTCCGGCAATTCGCGCATGTCGATCTGGTGTGGTTCAACGCGCAGCCCTGGCCACATGTGATCCGCTGGCTGGAGGTGTTCAAAACGTCGGACCGTTTTGCCGCGATCATGAAAAAATACCCGCAATGGAAGCCGGGCGACGCGCCCATTCTGTTCCCCTGAAGCATCGGCAAAGAGGGCTGAAAACCCATGTCGGTATAACGTCGGTATTTTGTCGGTATTACGTCGGTAAAAAAACCGACGTTGCAAAATGCCGGTAAGGGCGACTTGCAAACATCGCTTCAATCTCCATGATGCGCCAATCCATCAAGAAGGCCCGCAAGATGCACCCCAATCCCGCCTTTCGAAAAGAGACCCGCGCGCAGCATATTACCTTTGCGCGTGAGCAGGGTTTCGGGATGTTGGCGGTCGCGTCGTCCGGTGCGCCCCTGATCAGCCATATTCCGTTCCTTCTGTCCGAGGATGGCACGCTGGCCGAATTTCATCTGGTGAGGTCGAATCCGATTGTGCGGGCGCTGGCGTCACCGCTTGCGGCGCGTCTGGCGGTGCAGGGCGGGCATTCCTATGTGTCGCCAGACTGGTACGATGTCGACGATCAGGTGCCGACATGGAATTACATGGCCGCGCATCTGGTGGGCGAGGTCGAGAAACGCCCGGCGGAGGAGTTGCGCGACCTGCTTGACCGTCAATCGGCTGTCTATGAAACGCGCCTGATGCCCAAGGCCCCCTGGACCACGGGCAAGATGACGCCAGACGTTCTGGAAAAAATGATGCGGCAGATCGTGCCCTGTCGGATGCGAGTGGATCAGATCGACGGCACATGGAAGCTGAGCCAGAACAAGCCCGACGCCGTGCGCCTTAATGCAGCGAATCACATGGACGCTTATGGGTTCGGCAATGAAGTCCGGGTGCTGGCCGCGTTGATGCGCGGTGTCGCGCCCGGCGATTGACGACCGCTATCGCCAACCGGTCGCGAAGGGCCTATCGTAACCGAGCCAAACTCAGGAGCATGCGCCATGAAACTCGTATCCGCCGATGCCTCGCCCTTTGCCCGAAAAATCCGTGTTTTGCTGCATGAGGCCGATCTGACGGCTGACGTCTCGGTATTGTCTGCCGCGACCACCCCGCTGAATACCGATCCGACCGTGGCGGCCGCCAATCCGATGGGCAAGATCCCGACACTGATTCGCGATGATGGCCCGGCGATTTATGACAGCCGGGTGATCAGCCGTTTTCTGAATGATCACGCCGATGCGGGCCTCTACCCCGACAGCCGGTTGTGGGAAACCTTGACGCTTGAGGCAACAGCAGACGGGATCATGGATGCTGCCGTGCTGATGACCTATGAAAAACGCCTGCGCCCGCCCGAGCACCAATCCGAGGATTGGCTGGAGGCGCAGTGGAAGAAGGTGGCGGGCGCGGTCGGCGTGCTGGAGAACCGCTGGATGAGCCATCTGACAGGCCCGTTTGACATGAGCCATATCGCGGTGGGCTGCGCGCTGGCCTATCTGGATTTTCGTCACGGCGACCGGAACTGGCGCAAGGGCAATGACGCATTGGATGATTGGTTTGCCGTCTTCGCCGAGCGTGACAGCATGAAAGCCACCGTGCCCGCGTAGAGACCCCGCGCAAAGAAAAATCCGAAAGCCGGGTGTTGGCTTTCGGATTCTATCTTTCTTTGACCTGACGGTCTGAAATTTGGGTCAGAAGCTGTAGCTGACGCCGAAATTCACCGCATGGGTCAGGATTTCCGTGTTGATTTTACCGGGCAGTTGGCCGGGGACAAGCGGATCCGCGTCAATCGTGATGTCATTGTCGGACCAAGTGAACTGATATTCGCTGAACAATGCCCAGCGTTCGTTCAGATCATATTTGATGCCGGCAATCCCACGCAGGGCGGGGCCGGTGGTTTCATAGCCAAAGGTGCGGTTTGACGCGCCAAGCACGGTGACGTCCACATGCGGGATCGCGACACCGGCACCCGCACCCACATAGGGTGTGAAGCTTTTGTTGGCAAAAATACCGGGCCAGCGTTTCATGATATTGGCGGTGATGATGTTGTGACCGTCCGACAGTTCAAAGCTGCTGGCGCCGATGGCGGCCAGATCTGCTGCCGAGGCATATGCCTTGGTGTGCGTGCCTTCGATCCCGAAACCCAGGTTGCTTTGGGTCCACCACATCGCCCGGCCACCGTAGTAATACGGGTTCTCAAGCGGTTTTCCTTCCCAATCGAAGCTGCGGCTGACGGGAACACCGCCGGGGAACGTGCCCGATCCGGTGCTTTCCTGAACGCTTTGGACGCCCAGATAAAGGCTAAGTTCCATTTCGGCGGCGACAGGCGTGGCGGCGAACGCAATGGCGACCGAAGCCCATTTCAGCTGTTTCATCATGTCGGGAGACCCTTCGGATTAAAAGTCGGATTCCGGGTCTGCTTACACCCGAAAAACGCCCCGCTCAAGCGCGACACAAGCGCACCCTGATCAATTCCGCGGCATTGTGCTCTGGACTGGCCCGAAAAGCACAGTTAAACATCGCGATGGAAAGGTTGCAGGATTCCCGCGACCCCAGATTGCATGAGCCGCATTCGGCACCAGAATGGAGTATACCTCGTGTCCCACGCAGACGATCACGAAGGCACCCGCAGGGATTTCCTTTATTACGCTACCGCAGGCACTGGCGCTGTCGCCACCGCCGCCGCTGTTTGGCCGCTGGTCGATCAGATGAACCCCTCCGCTGACGTACAGGCGCTCAGCTCGATCCGCGTTGATGTCGCGGATGTGGCACCGGGGACACAGCTGACGGTGAAATGGCTGGGCAAGCCGGTCTTTATTCGCCGCCGGACCCCGGAAGAGATCGAAGAGGCGCGCGCCGTGGATCTGGCTGATCTGCCGGATGGCGATGCCCGTAACGAAAATATCGACGAAGGGTCGCCGGCCACGGATGAGAACCGGTCGATGGACGAAACCGGTGAATGGCTGGTTCAGATGGGTGTGTGCACCCACCTGGGCTGTGTTCCGCTGGGCGATGCCGGTGATTTCGGAGGCTGGTTCTGCCCCTGTCACGGATCGCATTACGATACCTCTGGCCGTATCCGCAAAGGACCGGCACCCGAAAACCTGCCGGTGCCGGTAGCAGAATTCGTCGATGAAACGACGATCAAACTGGGATAAGGAAGCGCGCATATGTCCGGAATTCCGCACGATCATTACGAACCAAAGACCGGCGCTGAAAAGTGGCTTCACAGCCGCCTTCCTGTTGTTGGTCTGATGTATGACACCATCATGATCCCCACGCCCAAGAACCTGAACTGGATGTGGATCTGGGGCATCGTCCTGACATTCTGTCTGGTGCTGCAAATCGTCACCGGTATCATTCTGGTGATGCATTACACGCCGCATGTCGATCTGGCCTTTGCGTCGATCGAGCACATCATGCGCAACGTGAATGGTGGCCATTTTATCCGCTATCTGCACATGAATGGCGCGTCGCTGTTCTTCTTTGCGGTCTATCTGCACATCTTCCGCGGTCTTTATTACGGCTCCTACAAGGCCCCGCGTGAGATTACGTGGATCATCGGCATGCTGATCTATCTTTGCATGATGGGAACCGCGTTCATGGGCTATGTTCTGCCCTGGGGGCAGATGTCGTTCTGGGGGGCTACGGTGATTACCGGCCTCTTTGGTGCGATCCCGTTCATCGGTGAAGGCATCCAGACCTGGCTGCTGGGCGGACCGGCGGTGGATAATGCCACGCTGAACCGCTTCTTCTCGCTTCATTACCTGCTGCCCTTCGTGATCGCCGCGCTGGTGGCGGTGCATATCTGGGCGTTCCACACCACGGGGAACAATAACCCCACCGGTGTCGATGTCCGTCGCGCATCGAAAGCCGAGGCCGAGAAAGACACCCTGCCATTCTGGCCCTATTTCGTGATCAAAGACCTGTTCGCGCTGGCCGTGATCATGGTGATCTTCTTCGCTGTTGTGGGCTTCATGCCGAACTACCTGGGCCACCCCGATAACTATATCGAGGCTAACGCCCTGGCCACGCCTGCGCATATCGTGCCGGAATGGTACTTCCTGCCCTTCTACGCCATCCTGCGCGCCTTTACCGGCGAGGTCTGGGTTGTGCAGCTGGCAAGCTGGATCACCGGCGGCATCGTTGACGCCAAGTTCTTTGGCGTGTTGGCAATGTTCGGTGCGATCGCCGTCATGGCGCTGGTACCGTGGCTGGACACATCCAGTGTTCGTTCGGGCCGCTATCGCCCGATGTTCAAGTGGTGGTTCGCGCTGCTTTGCATCGACTTCGTCGTGCTGATGTGGCTGGGGGCCCGCCCCGCGGAAGAGCCTTATGCAACATACTCGCTGATCGCTTCGGCCTACTGGTTCGCCTACTTCCTGGTGATCCTGCCGCTTCTGGGCGTGATCGAAAAGCCGACGGCGCAACCTGAAACCATCGAAGATGATTTCAAGGCGCATTACGGCAAAGCCGAAACACCGGCTGAATAAGAGAGGACTGGGGACAATGATGAAGAAACTCAGCATCGCCGCTGTAACCGCCCTGACCCTTTCGGCAGGGGGTGCGCTGGCCGCCGGGGCAGAGGGTCACGTGCATGACGTGGACTTCTCGTTCGAGGGGCCGTTTGGCAAGTTCGATCAGAACCAGCTGCAACGCGGGCTGCAAATCTACACCGAGGTCTGCTCGGCCTGTCACGGGCTGCGCTACGTGCCATTGCGCACCTTGTCGGACGAGGGTGGACCGCATCTGCCGGACGACCAGATGCGCGCCTATGCCGAACAGAATTTCGAGGTGTTTGACCCCGAGCTGGACGATACCCGCCCGGCACGACCCACGGACCATTTTCCGATGTCGAACCTTGAGAACGCGCCCGACCTGAGCCTGATGGCGAAGGCAAGGGCCGGCTTTCACGGACCCGAAGGCACTGGCCTGAACCAGCTTTTCAAAGGTATGGGCGGCCCGGAATACATCGTCTCGCTTCTGACCGGCTATACCGGAGAAGAGAAGGAAGAGGCGGGTGTCACGTTATATGAAAACACTGCCTTCCCGGGGGGCTGGATTTCGATGGCGCCGCCGCTGGTGGGTGAAGATGTCGAATTTGCCGATGGTCACAGCAACGAGCTGCACCACGAATCCGAAGATGTCGCAGCCTTCCTGATGTGGACGGCAGAACCCAAGTTGATGGCGCGCAAACACGCGGGTCTGACCGGTGTTCTGTTCCTGACCCTGTTGTCTGTGCTACTGTATCTGACCAACAAGCGGATCTGGGCCCCGGTCAAGGGCAAAGGTCACAAGGCCGGCTAAATCAGGCCAGCGTAACCATTCAAAGCCCCGCCCTTTGGTTGGCGGGGCTTTTTTTGTGGGGCTTTGCGCTGGTTGGCGCAATCCTGCGTTTTTCGTGGCAGCGTAAGGATTTCCTGACTTTCGGCGCATGGACGAGGCTGATACCCTGTAACAACTTGCAATACAGATCCCGTCGCATATGCGGGTTATCATATGCACCTCCCTGTTGGACTGACCCCGGCATCGTCCGGGGTCTTTTTTTACCCGAAGGTGAGCCGCCAACGCGCAACGTTAGCCATGCCGTCCAAAATGGCCAGCGCGGCATCTTGCACGTGGGTCATTGCCGTCAATTCGGGGGAGTCGTCATGAGCGGGAATTGGGGATCGGAGGCCAGTGAAAGACATTGCAGATCCACCTGCCATTCCGGCGCCTAGGCCCGCGTGGAACGCGGGGTGTATCCTTGGCCAGAGACGGCTGGCATCGACAGACTGCGTTGACCCGCAATGAAGGATGCCGCGATTGATTTGGGATCGAACTCCATGCGCGCCAGTAAATCTCGTATTTGACTGACGAGGTCTTCGTTGGTTTGATTTGCGGGCAAGCTCGAGGCGTTTGCCTTTGGGGGGAGCTTTGCCGCATTGCCGGAGAAGCCCAGTGCGCGCAAGAGATGCGTTGCGCCCGTTTCCGTTGTGACCTCTTCCAGAGAGGCTTCTACAAAATTGAGGATGCCCTTGTATTTTTCCAGGTAATAGGCTTGCCGGGTCTCCATTTCCAACGCGTACCAGAGCGCCCGCCCGACCTGGCCAAGTTTGAGAAACTCGTCCGGATGCACCATGGCGTTGGGATAGGTCGGGCTGAGATACCATTGCCAGTCGATGGTGACATTCTGGAAATCGCCGCGCGTGATGTAGCTTGCACATTGCCGCGCAAGATCGCGGCGCAAGACGATTATCGTCGTGCGGTCGGCAAGGTGACTTTGGGCAATCGATTCAATCAACCCGCATTTGGCCAACGTGTGGTTCGTCTCGGCGTAGGGGGCAGTCAGACCCGCCAGTTTGCGGGACCAGAAATCACGAACATTCCGGTCCAGCCCGAAGGTATTGAAACTTCGCATGATCCGAATATCCGGCATTTCGACGCCGAACTGATCAATGCCAAGGGGTTCGTGGATGGCATTGATTTCCAGGTTTTGCCCAAGAAGTTTTGCCAGCCAGGCCGATCCGGTGCGCCCTGCGGTAAGGGTAAAGAGGAAATCTGTTGGGATGGGGGCTTTCCTTGGGGTTTCGGCGGGCACGGATTGAATCGGTCGCCGATAGCCAAAATGGGCGATTTCTCCCGCGCATTCTTTGGCCACAACATCGGCTGCCGCAGGATATTTCGCATAAACGGACCCCGCTGTCTGAGATTTGGGCCGAAATCCGGATTTGCTGGTGATGGTGTTGAAACGCTGCCAAAGCCCGTGGATGCCCAACGCGTTGATATCTTCCTCGAAATGCGCATACCGCAGGAAATGATCCATTTTCAGAGGGCCGGTAAATGGTGCAATCTCTTCGTTTTCGGTGGCAAATGCGCGGTACCGAGTCACAAAATGTTCAAAATTCTGACCAAGCTGTTCTCCGCCTTCCCAATAGTAACGAGACACCATGACATCGAAAGGATCGCGGGTAATTGCCACTTTCCTGTAGGTCGGCCAAATGTTTTCGGGGATACGGCGCGCGGCCTCTGCTGCGGTCATATGGTTATAAAAGACGTGATCCGTGGTGCTGCCATCGGGCCAGGTCTGGTAGGCGAAATTCTGGGCGCCGCGCCCGGTCCGTTTCTGGCGGGTTTCTTCGTCAACGGGTGTGATGGGCGTGATCACGCAGTCCGGGCCGCATTCCGCAGCAAGTGCTGTCTCAAAGGACGTGCCCGCCACTTTTTTTGACTTGAAGAAGATAAGCTTGTGAGGATGGCAGATGATCAAGATGAATTCTCCGCTGGGTCGCCCATCGACTGGTCAGGACGCATTGACGTAAATATCACTGAGGGGTTCACCGGCCTGACAGGCCTCAACCACGGCGCGGAAACCGGTCTCAAGATCGCGGGTGTACCGGGTCGTATCAAAGAGAGGCGTGGTTTTCCGGTTTCTTTCCGTTTTCTCGTGCAGGGCACACCGCGCCGAACTATCCTTGGCCAGCGTCAGGATCAGGTCCTCATAGGCGGCCGCATCATGCGTGATCAGTTCCGGCAGGTGCATCGCATTCAGCAGGCTTGCCGCCACACGTGCTGCAAATTGCCGTCCGGCAAGGGTGACGACGGGCACCCCGACCCATAGCGCGTCGCTGGCGGTGGTGTGGGCATTGCAGTTGAACGTGTCGACGAAAAGATCGGCGTGGCGGTATCTGGCCAGATGCTCGGCCAGCGGCAGGTTGGCGCCAAATACGAGCCTGCCTGGGTCAACGCCGCGGCTTTCTGCCTCGGACCGCAGGTTGGCTTGCCCCTCTTCCCCCGGATCAAGCAGCCAGAGCACCGCATCATCCGTCTGCTTCAGAACGCGCATCCAGATATCGAACTCTGCGGGCGCAAGCTTGTAGCAACTGTTGAAACAGCACAGAACAATTGCTTTCTCGGGCAAGCCATGATCCGCGCGCGTGTCATTCGTCTGTGCGATCTCACGATGCTCGTCAGTTGGTTGATAGCTGTGGGGCATATGGATGATCTGTTCGGAATAATGCTCTCGTTCCTTTTCGGGAACCACCACCGGATCGGCGATCAGATAGTCCATGCACGGGCTGCCCATCGTGCCCGGATAACCCAGATAGTTTATCTGGATCGGCGCCAGGCCATCAAAGAACAGGCCCGTACGCGCCCCTCTGGTGTATCCTTTCAGATCAACCGCGATGTCGAGCTTGTCGTTCCGGGCGATCTCTACAATCTCCTGATCGGTCAGGTCGTGGACATCGCGAAACACAGTTGCACAAGCTTTGGCACGGTCCGCGACGGCGCTTTCGCGGGGGATGTTCAGACTATAGAGGTAAATGTCGAATTCGGAGGTGTCGTGCTGTTCCAGAACGCCGGTTATCAGGTGCATCGTCGCGTGATCGTAAAAATCAGACGTAAAATATCCGACCCGAATGCGGGCGTTTTGCATGATGGGAAAGTCCCTGGGCCGGGCCTGCCAGTACCGTGCGTAGTTTCTTGATCGCAAGTGCTGGCGCGCGGGATCGTCTTCGAATTTGAGCACGCCCCAGGGCATGACAGGCTCACCGGTTATACCGAGCTGAGATGCGATACCGTCGAACGCCTCATAGGCCGTCCAGTCGCACAGCTTGGTTTGTAAATGCAACTTCTGGGCATGCGCCGCGTGCTTCGTTTCATCGAGAGCGACAGCCTTGCCGAACGCCGCGATCGCCTGGCTGTTTTGCTCCAGAGTGCAGCATTGGTTGCCAAGATTGAGATGGGCCACCGAATTTTCGGGATCAAGAGACGTGGCCTTTTCAGATACTTTTACTGCCGCCTCCAATTCGCCTGCGTGTTCATATGCCGTGCTGAGATTGGACTGATACGCGCTGTTCATGGGTGCCAGTTGCGCGGCCCTTTTGTACGCATCAACCGCCTTGGCCGGCTGGCCCGCCCGCATCCAGGCGCCGCCAAGCAATGTCCACATCTTCTCGTCGGAGTGAACTTTGGCGAGATATTTTTCAAGTGTCACCGTGGCCGCTAAGAAATCCGCGGCATTGAATTCTGCAACTCCGCATCGCTTGAGGTAATCCAAATTGCCGGGGTCAGCCAGGCATGCCTGACGCGACCATCGGACGGCTTCGGCGGGTTGACCCGCAGCCTCATAAGCCAAGGCCAGGTTCAGGCAGTTGAGGCCGGATTTATAGATTTCCGCGGCCCGCAGAAAAGCGGGCAAAGCCACGTCCGGGTGCCCCATCTTCTGCGCCGCAAGACCGGCAAACTGCCAGAGTTTTTCCGATGAGGGATATTGGGAAACCAGTTGGTGGCAGCGCGTTAACGTCCCTGCCCAATCCCCAGATGCAAAAAACGCGGATACGGCGCCTAATTCCTTGTCTGAAGGGTTCCGCACTTTCGCGTCGAGTTTGGCCCTGGCGCGTTGCGCCCGACGGTTCTGCGGAAAATTCGACAGTATTTCGTCATATGCGGTCAGTGCCGCCAGCATATCACCCCGCCGTTCAAGGCTGCTTGCCGATTGCAGAGCTTTTTGCACGCTGAAAGCCATTCTGTGCCCTCGCATTATTTACTGGCCTGGCACGCTGTTCCCGCACCGCTGCCGTGGCACTAGCACGGTCGGCCTTAACATGCGGTGAAAAGGCGTTGTTCAGCGGTTCTCGTGACGAACCAAAGCTCAAATCTTGGGTCCACCCTTAGCAATGCCAGCCTGTTTGGCCCTATTCCCTGAGCACGAAAATCTTAGCGAAAATGCCCCGCACCGTGGTCCGAACTCATCGGATACAGCGACTGCTCACGATTTGCAGACGGTATTGCAGGGGGCAGAAAAACGGCATGAACGGGTTTTCACCGGGGTGTTCGATCGCGCGAAAGCTTAGCCACACGGCGATGGCCGCAAAAAGGATGCCGCCAACAGCCTGACCGACCAATACGCCCGGAGCACCCATCCACCCTGCGAACAGGATCACGAACGGCCAGGTGCCCAGCGTGTGACGCCCCCAATTGATCCAGCTGGAATAGGCCGGATGGCCCAGATTGTTGAAGGAGGCGTTGGAGACATAGATCGCGCCGTTGAAGAAGTTGGCCAGTGCCAGTGGTCCGCAGAACCAGAAGAGCAGCACCCGCGCATCGCCTTGTGCATCAAACATATCCGCCAGTGGAACGCGCACGAAATACAAAAGAAGGGCCGCAAGGCACACATAGGCGGTCAGGAACTTCAGCCCGTCGATATAACTTTCGCGTACCCGGTCCAGTCGGGACGCGCCGAAATTCTGTCCGATGATTGGGCCGATCGCGCCGGACAGCGCCAGAACGACAGAAAAGACCACGGGCACCAGACGACCGATTACAGCCATGCCAGCCACGGCCTCGGTGCCATATTTGGCCATCTCCCGCGTCACAATGGCGCTGCCCAAGGGGGTTGCGACATTTGTCAGGACTGCCGGTATCGCGATCCCCGTGACCTTGGGCAGATCACGCCAGACTGTTTTGGGGTTGAAGGACGCAAAGGCGTTGTATTCCCTGATCGCCGGATAGAGCGCAAATCCCATTGTAGCGATCCGTGCCAGCACTGTCGCCCAAGCCGCACCTTCAAGACCCAGCCCCAGTGTGAAGATGAAGATGGGATCAAGGACAGCGTTCACGCCACCTCCCAGAAGAGACGGGTACATCGCGCGTCTGGCGTCGCCATAGGCCCGCAACACGGCGACGGTGACCATTGCCATGCCGGAAAACATCGTCGTGGGCAGAATGATGTTGAGATATGATTTGGCTTTTTCCGCGATTTCTCCGGTCGCGCCGACAAGGCCCAACAGGAAATCCGCGTACATAAGCATGACGATGGGAACGAGAATGCCGACCGCGATTGTAAACACAGCAACGCTGGTGGCATATCCCCTGGCTTCGTCGTTTTGATGCGCCCCGATTGCACGCGAAACCAGCGCCGCCGCGGCAATCGACAGCCCGATATTAACGGCGCTGGCAAAGAACATCAGCGTACTGGCGTAGCCTGCCGACGCGGCAAGCTCATCAACGCCCAGCAACGAGATGAAAAAGATGTCGATCAGATCGACGGCAAAGATCGCCATGAGGCCGATGCTGGCCGTCAGGGACATCGTTGATACATGACGCATCAGGTTGCCTTGGGTGAATTTCGCATCTGCTGTGTGGGCCATGGCCGTCTCTTTTCCGGTCGTTGAGCCAAGCTTAAACTACGCCACCCGGATGATCACGCGGCTTATGAATTCATTCAGGTCTGCAAGAAGCGCATGCAAAATCAGACGGGGGTGCAGATTGCGCGGCATTTTCATTCGAGAATGTGCCGGTCAACCGGGTGACGTCGTGTCTAGGAAGCTTTGCGTGTTCTGGAGGCCCTGTTGCATGTGATCCTCAAGATGACGAAGCATTTCGTCCAGATTATCCCCTTTTGCAAGACGGATATATTCGTCGTGGGATTCTCGGAGCGGGCCTGCACGGTCATGTGCCTTCTGGTGCATGGCGAAATAGAACTGAAGGTTGGGCTTGAGCCGCTCCCAGCTTTGCAACAGTAAACTGTGGCCGGACAGTTCATAGCACCAATCATGTAGGTGCAATTCTGCCATGATGGCGCCAAACGCATCGTTATCGGAAATCGTTTGGCACAACCGCTCGTTTCTCATCTGCAGGTCGGCAAGGCTGATCAGATCTCGTTTGTCCCAGCCGAACTGAAACGCCATCTTTTCCAGCCCGGTGCGAAAGGAATAGATTTCCTGCAAATCCACGCGATCAAGTTTGCGAATGTAAGTGCCGCGAAACGGAAGGTTCACCAGCAGCCCTATCTCGCTCAGGCGGATCATGGCTTCGCGCAATGTTGCACGGCTGACGTCAAGTCTTGCGGCAACCTGGGTTTCGAGAAGCTTGGAGCCCGGGACAAGATCACCCGTCAGGATGAGTTCCTGCAATCTTTCATGCGTGCGATCTTTCAGCGTATCGGTTGAGGGTGTTTGGTTTTGCGACTTCATCTCAATCTCTTAATAGCGGCAACGCGACCGGATTGCATAGCTTCCAAAGAATGCGGCGATATTCCCTGCCAGGTTTCACGGCTTTGGAAGGACCACGGCCGGTCCGTTTTCATATTGCGGTATGAGATCAATATTGTCGACAATATTATTAATTGTCGACAATTAAGTGAGTTTTTAGTACTGTCACTTTCATTGAGATTCGATAATTCCGCACTGTTCGGCCATGCGCCTAAATCTGTTCCGGCTGAAGCCAATTACCCTTCAACCGGATTCAGATCGGTGCGGTACCAAAAACGAAAAGGGAGACAGTTATGCGCGCGTCTATCAAATTTGGAATGCGGCTGCGCTCAGGCGTTGCCGTGCTTGCGGCAGCGGCCCTGATGGGTGGCGGAACCATCGCCAAGGCAGAAGAGTTCCTGACGATCGGAACCGGTGGCGTGACCGGTATTTACTATGCTGTCGGCGGGGGAATTTGTAGGCTGGTCAATCAGGGGCGTAAGGAACATGGCATCCGCTGTTCGGTCGAAAGCACAGGTGGTTCAGTCTATAATCTGCGTACCATGCGCCAGGGGGAACTGGAGATGGGAATCGTCCAGTCCGACTGGCAATACCATGCGCTGAACGGTACCAGCCTGTTCGAAGAAAACGGCCCGGACGAGGAGCTGCGCAGCCTGTTCTCGCTTCACCCGGACACGGTCATCATCGCGGCGCGCACCGACGCTGGCATCACGTCGCTGGATGACCTTGGTGGCAAATCCATCAATTTGGGCAACCCGGGGTCGGGCACGCGCGGCACGGCCGAAGTGCTTGTCGATGCCCTGGGTTGGGACATGGATCATTTTGGACTGGTGACGGAATTGAAATCGGCCGAGCAGTCCTCGGCGCTTTGCGACAATACCATTGACGCCTTCCTGATGGTTGCGGGCAACCCAGTTGCGAACGTGCTGGAGGCTGCCACGACCTGCGACATCAACATTATCGCGGTTGAGGGTAAGAAGGTCGATCAGCTGATTGATAGCAAGCCCTATTATGGGAAAGTAACCATTCCGGGTGGGCTCTATCGAGGTGTGGACGAAGAGGTGCCGTCTTTTGGTCTGCCCTCGACATTTGTCACCTCGACAAAGGTGCCCGAAGAGACCGTGTATGTGATGGTCAAGGCGGTTTTTGACAATTTCGACACGTTCAAGACCTTCCATCCCGCCTTTGCCAATCTGAAGAAAGAGGAAATGGTCGTGAACGGGCTCTCTGCCCCGATGCACCCTGGTGCCGAACGGTATTTCCGCGAGGTTGGCCTGCTGCAATGAGGCGCCTTCCCGAGAGGCGGTGGGATTGCCTGCCGTCTCTTCCTTTTTGACATACACATTAATCAGGAACGCAGACCTATGACCAACAAGACCGATGGCCATTCAACCCATGATGCCGAGGAGGACCTGCGTAATCAGGACATCAAGATCTTCCTGAACGGCAAGATCGTACCACGTGCCGAAGCAGTCGTTTCAGTCTACGATTCCGGCTTCATGCTGGGGGATGGCATGTGGGAGGGGCTGCGGCTTTATGACGGGCAGTGGGCGTTTTTTGACGAACACATGGACCGGTTGTTCAATTCCTGCAAATCTGTGTCGTTGGATATCGGGATGACCAAGGAAGAAATCCTGGCGGCACTCAACGCCACGGCTGTGGCCAATGGTATGACGTCGGACGCGCATTGCCGACTGATGATTACCCGCGGCCCAAAGGTCAAGCCGTTCCAGCATCCCGGTCTCAGCCGGTCAGGGCCAACGGTAGTGGCTATCCTGGAGCATTCAAAACCTGTCGACAGCCTACAAAAGAAAGGTATCCGCCTGGCCACGGTGCCGCAGGTGCGCGGCCTGCCGATGAGCCAGGATGCGAAATATAACAGCCACTCAAAGCTCAATTGCGTGATTGCCTGTCTTCAGGCCGAGCAGGCGGGAGCGGATGAGGCGCTGATGCTGGATCCGCACGGGTTTGTGAACACAACCAACGCCTGCAACTTCTTCATCGTCCGCCGGGGGGAGGTTTGGACCTCGACCGGTGACTATTGCATGAACGGGGTCACGCGGCAGAAGGTGATCGATCTGTGCCGGGCCAATGGCATTCCGGTCCTTGAGAAGAACTATTCGCTTTACGAGGCGATTGGTGCCGATGAGGCGTTTCTAACCGGTACATTCGGTGCGCAAACCCCGGTGGCCGAGATCGACGGAAAGCGCATTGGTGAGCATGATGGCGCGGGCCCTATGACCCGGCGCATCCGCGCGTTTTACAAGGAACTGGTGGCGCAGAATGTCGCTGAACAGCGGATCGCGAGAGGTTGACCAAATGGGGTCAGGCAACGCCGTGTTGGACAGGTTTCTTGATGTCCTTTTGCGACCAAGCGCCAAGGACCGCGACGAAAGGTGCTGCCATCTATCAGGCAGGTGATCAGCGCATAGCGCTTTCTCTAAAATCTCAAAAAAGACATCGGCCGACAATCCAGTTCGGTGATGTCCAAATCGGGCACAGTCAGATTGTGGCTTGTGGGTGGTACCTGCCAAGCGTCGCTACCGCCGTTTCAACGTTTGCCCAAAACTGACGGTTGGCTCCAACACGATCCGTTTCGGGCCGGTCTGCCCGCCTACGCGGTCAACGATGACCTGCGCGGCTTGTCTGCCAATTTCGAGGCGGCAGGCGTCCATTGTCGCAAGTTCCTTTGGCAGTCCCTTCAACAGATTCACCCCGTTGAATCCCGCAAGCCCAATCTGACCGGGCACATCGATGCCCTGATCCAGAAGATAGAGCAAACCACCCGCGCCGATGATGTCGTTTGAATAATAGAGAAAATCGATGTCTTCATTGCGTTCAAGGATTTCCTGGGTCATCTCGCGGCCTTTCACAAGCGCAGAGCCGCCGGTGTAGAATTCCTTGTCGACGATCTCGACACCGGCCTTGGCCAGTGTTTCGGTGAACCCTTCAAAGCGTTTGCGGGCGCGGTGATCCAGCGACATCTTTGTACCCAGAAATCCGATCTGGCTATATCCGGCCTTGAGGATCGCCTTGGCCATCTTTTGCCCGGCAAGACGATGCGAAATACCTACGACCGAATCCACCGGTGTGCCGTCGACATCCATGATCTCGACCACCGGAATGCCCGAGGCGGCCAGCATCGCGCGCGCGGCTTCGGAATGTTCCAGCCCGGCGATGATCACGCCCGAAGGGCGCCATGACAGCATTTCGTAGAGGACTTTCTCCTCCTTCTCACGCTGGTAGCCCGTGATGCCCACAACTGGTTGCAGGTCGGTGTCATCAAGGATCTGGCTGATGCCCGTCATCACTTCGGGAAAGACCATGTTTGACATCGACGGAATGACAACCGCCACCAGGTTGACGCGCTGGCTGGCAAGCGCGCCAGCGATCTTGTTTGGGACGTATCCAAGGTCCTTGGCGGCCGCCAGCACCCGCTTTCGGGTGGCGTCCGACACATCGCCCCGGTTGCGCAGAACCCGGCTGACCGTCATCTCCGAGACACCCGAGGCATCGGACACGTCACGAAGGGTCAGCGGGCGATTGTCGTTATCTGTCACTGGGGCATCTTCCTGTTTGATGTTTCGAGGATGTTACCGCGAACAGTCTTGCCGGATCAAGCGGCTAGCGCGACCCGAGGGGTGTCGTTTTCTGTAAATCAAGCGATGACAAACCGATATCTGCCGGATATGAAAATGGCTGGACGGCCCCGTGGCTCAACTGGATAGAGCAGCCCCCTCCTAAGGGGCAGGTTGCAGGTTCGAATCCTGCCGGGGTCGCCATCTTCGCTTAATACCGGTCGCGTCTAGTGGGGATGTGGGTTCAGCGCTTTGTTGTAGGGTTTCCAGTTTGAAATCTCGGGATAGTACATTTGCCGCCAGCGGCGCACCCGAGGGTTCATCACCCGGCGCCAGAGTGGGGGCACCATCGCCGCCATCGTCATCATCGGATAGCCGAACGGCAGTTGCGGTGCGTCACCACTGGCATAGGTTTGAAGCAGTGGAAAGCGTCTGTCTGGTTTATAGTGATGATCGGAATGGCGTTGCAGGTTAATCAGCAGCCAGTTCGACGCCTTCTGGCTGGCGTTCCAGCTGTGTTGTGGTTTGACATGTTCGTATTTTCCGCCGCCCAGATGTTTGCGCGTCAGCCCGTAATGTTCGATGTAGTTGACCAGCTCTAACTGCCAGATTGCAATGAACGCCTGCCAGATGAACAGCATCACTCCGATCCAACCGCCCAGAAGAAACGCAAGCAAGAGCATCGTTCCTTGCAGTCCCCAATAGCGGAAGAACGGGTTGGTGAGATGAAACCAGGGCAGGCTTTTGCGTGCAAGCATATCTTTTTCGGCGCGGAATGCTGACTTGAGTGAGCTTTGAAGGACCCGGGGAAAGAACCGGTAAAACCCCTCGTTATAGCGGGCGGTTACCGGGTCACGAGGCGTGCCGACATGGCGGTGATGCACCAGCAGGTGTTCCGACCGGAAATGCGAATAAAGCACCATTGCCAGCAGAAGGTCGCCCAAAAAACGTTCTTTTCTGTTCTTTTGGTGCATGAGTTCGTGGCTGTAATTGATGCCAACGGTCCCGGTGACGACACCGACACCAAAGAAGAGCGCGATTGTTTCAATCGGGGACAGATGCGCATCACCGGGGCCGTTGGCGTACCAGATCATCCAGAACAGCAGCGCGAACTGAAGCGGTGCCCAGATCAGGGTGATGGCGCGATACCATTTCAGGTGCTCGTCCGAGGTTTCGGGATCTACATTGTCGAGTTCAAGGCCGAAAAACGCATCCAGAATCGAAAAAAGAATCCACGTGACTGCCGGCAAAAGTGCGATGGTCCAGCCGCCTTGCGTTGCGCTGATCAGGGCGATCGGTATCAGCACAAGGGATACCCAGAAAGGCACAGCGCGTTGAATGCGGGCAACCTGATTGCTGGTGATCATTTAGGGCGCTCCGTCGGCGGGAATGGCATCACCTAATACTTAGTCTATTTTGTCGAATGCGCCATGTGCCAGATCGAATACTTTGCGCATGACGGTGGGTAATTCTGAGGGTTTGAAGCGATGATGCGGCACGAAATCGCCAGTTTCCGGGTTGATGGTGCAGTCGACCTGGGCCACGGCAACTTGCAGGCGCAGATGAAAATGCGTGAAAGTGTGGCGTGCCTCTTCTGGTAAAGTGATCCAGTTTGCAGCCAACGGTGGCGCGGGTTGCGGCGCCTCGGACCAGTCGCTGCCGGGCCAGCCCAGCATGCCGCCCAGAAGGCCTTTGTCGGGTCGACGCTCCAGCAACCATGCGCCATCCTGGCGCTGAACCACATAGGCGATGCCATGCCGTGTCGGTTTTGCCTGCTTTGGCAGTTTGCGTGGCAAATCTGCCTGCGTTCCGGCGATGCGGGCGCGGCAAGGATTTCGCCAGGGGCAAATGCCGCAAGCAGGCGACTTTGGCGTGCAGATAGTAGCCCCCAGGTCCATGACTGCCTGCGCGTAGTCACCGGGGCGTTTCCTGGGTGTCAGCGTGGCGGCGGCCTGGGTCAATTCGGGCTTTGCGGTGGGCAGAGGGGTGTGGATGTCGTGTAATCTGGCCATGACCCGTTCGACATTGCCATCAACAACGGTTTCGATCCGGTCGAAGGCGATGGCTGATATGGCGGCGGCGGTGTAAGGGCCGATGCCGGGTAGTTCCAGCAATGCCGCGCGCGTGTTGGGGAACGCGCCGTTGTGCTGATCCGCTACCACGCGGGCGCATTTCAGCAGATTGCGGGCACGTGCATAATACCCCAGACCTGCCCATTCTCCCATTACGTCGCCATCTTGGGCAGCGGCCAGCGCGGTGACATCCGGCCAGCGGCTGATGAAGCGCTCGAAATATGATTTGACGGTGGCAACTGTGGTCTGTTGCAGCATCACTTCGGACAGCCAAACACGGTAGGGATCAGGCCATATGCCTGCCGCGCGCTGGTCAGGCCCCACACGCCAGGGCATCGACCGGGCATGTCTGTCATACCATTGCAACAGGTCATCAGGTCTGGCAGCTTCACACATTCGTTATCCCGGCGCGATTTTAGGGGCTGGTATGCCCCGACACATGCCTTAAATTAGAGGATGAGTACAGGAGGTTACCGATGACACAGCGCAAGGCCACGGCGCGCGGGTTCACCCGCACCTCGTCGTTGCTTCAAAAGCGCATCAGGCGTGCGTCGGAAAGCCGTGGCTTCTCCGAGTCTCGCTTGCTGACCCATTGGGCCGAGATCGTGGGGGCCGACATTGCCGGTATCGCCCGCCCTGTGAATGTCAGTTATGGGCGGCAAGGGCTAGGTGCGTCGCTGACCGTGTTGACCACAGGTGCACAGGCACCCATCCTTGAAATGCAAAAGGAAAAGCTACGTGAAAAGGTGAATGCAGTTTACGGCTATAATGCCATATCTCGTGTTCGGATTACGCAGACTGCGCCAACGGGCTTTGCCGAAGGTCAGGTCAGCTTTGATCATCGTCCAAAGAAAGATGTCCCCACCGCACCTGATCCGGCGGCCCGCGCAAAGGCGGAACAATTGGCCGCACCGGTTGGCGACAATTCACTGCGGTCCGCCCTTGAAGCTTTGGGCCAGAACGTTCTATCCAAAACGAAACTTTGATCACCGGAGGTGAGCTTGATGAAACGATTGACCGTATTCGGGGCCGTGGGCCTTGCCATTGCTGCAGGCGCAAGCTTTTGGCTGAGCGCACCGCAAGGCACCGGTTTCAGTAATCTGCCAGTGGGTGCTGTAAATGCCCAGGAAGCGGCTGATATAGATACATCTTCGATCATCGAGATGACAATGGGTGCTGAAGACGCCAAGGTCACCGTCGTCGAATACGCATCCTTTACCTGTCCGCATTGTGCCAGTTTCCACAAGGGCCCCTTCAAGCAGTTGAAGGCGGATTATGTCGATAATGACAAGATCAAGTTCATCTACCGGGATGTCTATTTTGATCGCTTCGGTCTCTGGGCGTCGATGGTCGCTCGCTGCGGTGGCCAAGAACGGTTCTTTGGCATTTCTGATATGCTTTACAATCAGCAAAAGGATTGGATCGGCAGCGGTGATCCGTCCGAGATTTCAGCAAATCTGCGCAAGATCGGCAAAGTGGCGGGCTTGGGCGAAGATCAGATCGAAGCCTGTCTGAGTGATAGTGACAAGGCCAAGACGCTTGTGGCCTGGTTCCAGGAGCACGCGGAGGCCGATCAGGTACAGGCAACGCCGACACTGATCATCAATGGCGAGAAATATTCGAACATGAACTACGGCGACCTGAAAGCCATCATCGACGAGAAACTGGCCGAGTAATGACTGCACCACTGGCCGGGCTGAAGGTCGTAGAACTGGCACGCATTCTGGCTGGTCCCTGGACCGGTCAGACGCTGGCCGATCTGGGGGCCGAGGTGATCAAGGTCGAGGCACCCGCAGGCGACGATACCCGTAAATGGGGCCCGCCGTTCATTGAACGTGAGGGCGATACCACGGCGGCCTATTTCCATTCCTGCAATCGCGGCAAGGCCAGTATCACGGTTGATTTCCGCACACGGGAAGGTCAGGCGACGGTGCGTGATCTGGTGCGTGATGCCGATATCCTGATTGAGAACTTCAAAGTTGGTGGATTGGCGAAATACGGGCTGGATTACGCCAGTCTGGCAGAGGTCAATCCAGGGCTGATATATTGCTCGATCACCGGCTTCGGACAGGACGGGCCTTATGCAAATCGTGCCGGATATGATTACATCATTCAGGGCATGTCCGGGCTGATGTCGATCACTGGCGACCCCGAAGGGCAGCCGCAGAAAGTAGGCGTCGCGTTGACCGATGTTTTCACGGGCGTCTATGCCTCGACCGCCATTCTTGCGGCGCTGCACCAGCGTCACGCCACCGGCAAGGGGCAGCATATCGACATGGCGCTGCTGGATGTGGCTGTTTCGGTGACGGCCAATCAGGCGATGAATTATCTTTCCACCGGCGTTGCACCCAAACGTATGGGTAATTACCACCCCAACCTCTCTCCCTATCAGGTGTTCGAATGCAGCGATGGATTCATCATCATCGCCACCGGCAATGACCCGCAATACCAGCGGCTTTGTGGTATTCTTGGCCTCCCGGATCTGGCCGAGGCACCGGAATACCTGACCAACGCTGACCGGATCGCCAATCGTGAAGCATTGACGGATGCGCTAACCGAACGTACGCGCGATTTTATCAAATCCGATCTCCTGGCAGCCTGCGAGGCCAAGGGTGTTCCGGCGGGACCGATCAATGAGATGGATGAGGTGTTCGACGACCCACAGGTCAAGGCGCGGGGTATGCAGGTCACGCTGGACGGGGTGCCGGGTGTGCGATCTCCCTTCAGCTTTTCAGATGCCGAGCTGTCCCTCAACCGACCGTCTCCCAAACTGGGCGAGGATAACTGAGCAATTCACTACGTCTGACGGGTGGTTATTCCGGTGCTTTCCAAGGCAGCGTCCAGCGCAGACCAATCCTCGAGCTGCAACCGTACCGGCAGGGTGATCACCTTGGATCGAAAATCGGGCGGCAGGCGCACGGCGTCTTTTTCGGTTGTTACCAGCTGCGCGCCCAGGCTTTTCGCTTCTTTTTCCAGCCGCACCATCAGGGCAGGGGTCAGGGGCTGGTGATCATCCAAAGCTTCGGTTCCCGCCAGAGTTGCGCCTAAGCCTCTGAGTGTCGCAAAAAACTTCTCAGGGTGGCCGATACCGGCAAAGGCCAAGAACGGGGTGTCCTGCCAATCCATTCCTGTCTGAAGTGGTTCCAACCGTCCGTTCAGCCGCGGCAGAGAAATCCTATGGCCCCAGGTGTCGTCAAACAGCGTCTGAGATGTTTTTGGGCCAATCGACAGGATCAGATCTGCGCGCGACAATCCAACAGCCACAGGTTCTCGGAGGGGGCCGGCGGGGATGCAGTAGCCATTGCCAAACCCTCTCTGCGCATCAACGACAATGATCGAGAGGTCCTTGACCAGGCTTGGGTTTTGAAATCCATCATCCAGCACGATCACGTCGGCGCCGTTTGCCTGGGCTTCTCGGGCTCCGGCAGCGCGATCCCTGGCGACCCAGACGGGCGCAAATGCCGCGACCAAAAGCGGCTCGTCGCCGACATCTTCCGGGCCATGCGTTTTCGGGTCTACGCTGACAGGTCCGGTCAGGTTGCCGCCGTGGCCACGAGAGATGACATGGGGTGTTTTGCCCATTTCATGCAGGCGCGTGACCAGGGCGATGACTGTAGGTGTCTTGCCCGTCCCACCCGCATTCAGATTGCCGATACAGATGACGGGGCAATCGGCGCGATCACCTTTCGTCCCCGCAAGTCGTCGTGCCGTGGCCCGGCCGTAAAGCGCCCCAAGCGGCGCCAGCAGTCGCGCAGCCAGCGAGGGTTGATCAGGCGGCGAATGCCAAAACAATGGAGGTTTCATGACTTTGCTTCCAGAACATCCAGCGTGTCCTGAACCAGATCCAGTATCCGATCCGTTACAGCGGCCCCTTGCGACGCCACATCCCACGCCGCATGCGCCATGACCGCAGAGGCATCCGGCGCGATCAGGCGTTGAACTGCTGTGGCCAACGTGTCCGCATCGCGGATCAGGTAGGCGGCACCCGCCTCGGCATAACGCGAATATCCGGCCAGATAGCGGCTTACATTGGGTCCATAAAGGATCGCGGATCCATGTGCCGCAGGTTCGTTCGGGTCGCGGCCCGTCTGTCCGGGAAACAGTGAGCTGCCCATGAACGTCACCGATGCCAGCAGATACCAAAGCCCGAGCTCTCCCGTCGTGTCAGCAAGCAACACCTGGGTTGCTTCTTCGGGCAAATCCCCATTGGACCAGACCGCAAAGCGCCACCCACCCGTAGTGAGTTGCGTTTGAAAAGACGGTGATTGCGTGACGTCATCCGGCACAATCACCAATAGCGCACGATGCGCCAGCTTGCTGACTGCGCGGTGTGCTTCAAGGATGGCGGGCAGCTCATCAGGCTGAGCCATTGCCGCAAGCCAGACATGACGACCACGCAAGAGGGAGGACAGCTCGTCATGGTCCGACTGGTTGTATGGCAGAGGGACTGTACCCTCAAGAAACGGACCGGTTACCGTCATTTCAGTGTCGCCCGTACCGATGCGTCTCAGTTCACGTGCTGCGCTGGCAGAGCGTGCCATTATCACTGAAAACTGCGCATAAAGTGCTTTGGGCAGGTCGGGAAACCAGCGCCAGCTTGGGCGGATCAGAAGGTTCTCGTCCGCATCGATCAGGTAGAGGGGAATGTCGCGCGTATCTGCTGCGCTGATCAGGGCTGGCAGCAGATTGCCACCGGCCCATAGGCAAAGATCGGGTGACCAGTGCTTCATGAATGCCTCAGCGGCGGCGACAGAGTCTTCAGGTATTTTCTGCCAGATTACGGCGTCACAAACCTGTTGGTCTTGTTGCAGGCCTTCCGGGCTTGTGAGCAGAATTTTGACACCCGGTCGCTGTTGTGCCAGCCGTTCCGCAAGTTGCAGTAAAGCATCAGCGCGGCTTGCATCCACCGCATGAACCCAGACAAGCTCTCCTGCAGGGCGTGGGGCTGCGGGCGGTATGATGGCACGAGGCGTTCCACGGGCATAGGCCAGATAGGCTGCCAAGCTCAATGAACGCCTCATGGATCAGATCACCCCAGCTCTCTGCCAAAGACCGGACGCAGACATTGAGCCATTGCAATTTCCCCACGAGTGTTGATGTGCCGCGCAGGGTATTCGATTGCAGGACAGGGTCAAGCGCGTGGGCTGGGAATTCGGTGACATCTTGACGGCAGGTCCAGAAAGGGGCAACCAGTTGCCTGATTTCGCGGGAAGGCGGAAAGACCAAAATGGCCAAACCTTTTCTGATCCTTCAATTGCGCCCAGAAACTGAGGCGGCAGATGATGAATACGCAGCCTTTTTGCGCAAGGGCGGCCTGACGGCGGACCAAACGGTGCGCATTCGGCTGGATCAGGAGGCACTGCCAGAGAATTTGCGTCTGGATGATTTTGCGGGCGTTATTGTCGGAGGTGGGCCGGGTTGTGTCAGCGATGCCCCTGACAAGAAGACCGAGGCAGAGGCGCGGATAGAACAAGCTGTTCTGTCGCTGATGCCGGAGGTTACCGAGCGCGACACACCGTTTCTGGGCTGCTGTTACGGGATCGGAATTCTGGGAAAGCATCTGGACGGGGACGTCAGCAAAGATGCCTATTCCGAACCCGTTGGCGTATCGGATTGCAAAATTACGGCTGATGGGGTGAATGATCCGTTGCTAGACGGCCTGCCTGAAAATTTTCAGGCATTTGTTGGTCATAAAGAGGCATTGCAAGCACTTCCAGAGGAATGCGTGCATCTTGTCAGCTCACCCACCTGTCCGTTTCAAATGGTGCGCTACGGGCAAAATGTTTACGCCACGCAATTCCACCCTGAAGCTGATGGCGATGGTTTCAGAACCAGAATTCAGATTTATAAACATCGTGGGTACTTTCCCCCGGAAGCCGCCGCTGAACTGACCGAAATGTGCGCTGCTGCTGATGTACATGCGCCGGAGCGTATCTTGCGAAACTTTGTCGAACGCTACCGCTGACAGGCAGGATGTTTTTAACCGGAGCGAGCGATCGCTCACGCATTGCAGTTTTGCCTTTGAGGCAGAGGCAGCCCTCGGGAAACGTTCCCTAATTCCCCCGTGCCTGACCTTGTATTAGATTTGCAACGGTGCGGTAATCGGCCTGAGGACGATGCCGGAGGCGGAGGACGAGATATCAAGCGTGCGCGATAGCGCACTCAATTTGATAACAGATCTGTTTCCATGACGGCTGAGACCCATTCCAGCTGTCGTGGCAGACAAATTGAGCGCAGATCATAGCGCTCCCGGGCAAATTTACGAGCGTTCTGCCCAAGACGTTTCCGTGTTTCCTCGTTATCAAGCAGCTGGCAAACCTCGGAAACGAGAGCGGCGCTGTCAAAAAAATCCACCAGCCGGCCAGTGTCATCATGGCGGATGACCTCACGCACCGGGCTTGTATCGCTGGCCACAATGGCCGCTTCGCAGCTCATCGCTTCCAGCAGGCTCCAGCTCAGGACAAATGGGTAGGTCAGGTAGACATGTACTCGGCTGACCTGCAAAAGTTGTAGGAATTGGTCATAGGGGATGCGACCCAGGAAATGCACACTTGCCCAGTCTGCATCCGGAATCTGACCTCGCACTTCGTCAATGAACATCTGTTTCCAGGTTTGCCCGCCCGGTGGTTTGGCGCCATAGCTTACCTCATCCCCACCAACGATCAGCACTTTGGCGTTCGGGCGTTCCATCAACAGCTGCGGCAGGGCGCGCATGAAAATGTGATAACCTCGATAGGGCTCGAGGTTTCGATTGACGAAGGTGATGACCTCATCTTCGCGTGTAACATCGCAAACGCCGTCGATGCTCAGGCGCGCACCCGGATCGGGCGCGGCGCTGATCGTGTCGATGCCGTCATGGCAGACAGTGATCTTATCGCGAAATTCGCCTGGAAAGGTATCGGCCTGAAACCGGGTCGGGCTGATCCCGGCATGCGCCCAGGGGAAATGCAGGTGATTGTTGAGGTTCTTCAGGCGCATCCGCAGAATTTCCGTCTCCGGGTCGGATTTGTCGAATTCGGGATCGAATTTCAGATGTGGATATTCCGCGTGATGATAGAGTTCGCAGTAAAGCGCCAGACGGGCCTCGGGCCAGGCATCGCGCAGAAACATCGCCTCACCCCAGCCAGGATGGGCAAGGATCAGATCGGGTGAGAACCCTGCTTCCTTCAGTTTAAGCGCCGCGCGATAGCAGGCTTCGGCCCGCGTAACTTTGCTATCGAGATCCAGTAGCCAGGGATGCACATTCTGACCGGTTCGCTGCGGTAATTCATAGGGCTGAACGCGCACATTGTGCCAGGTAATCACCTCTTTCACGCGCAGGGTCAGGGCCACGCATTGATGGCCCTTTGACGCCAGCAAAGGCGCCAGATGCTTGAACTGCCCCGGGAAATTCTGGTGGATGAAGAGGATTTTCATCAATATTGCCGCTCGGTTGCCCCTGAACCGGTTATAGGTGGCCTGTTCGGTGCTGCATAGGCCCGGTTTTTGGCGCATGCCTCTGGACCACGCCCGCCCTTGCGCCTATCACGCTGGGAACCGATTGATCACCAGAGGGTCCGACGCACATGTCGCGCTATTCCGCCGCCGAGATCGAAGCAAAATGGCAAGAGGCCTGGGACAAGGCCGGTATCTTCCGTGCCACCCATACGGACGACAAGCCCAAGTATTATGTGCTTGAGATGTTCCCCTACCCGTCGGGGCGCATCCATATGGGCCATGTGCGCAACTACACGATGGGCGATGTGATCGCACGCTACAAGCTGGCGACGGGCCATAATGTGCTGCACCCGATGGGGTGGGACGCCTTTGGCATGCCTGCCGAAAATGCTGCCATGGCAATCGGCGGTCACCCCAAGGACTGGACCTACCAGAACATCGACGACATGCGCGCGCAGATGAAGCCGCTTGGCCTTTCCATCGACTGGTCGCGCGAGTTCGCCACCTGCGATCCGGAATATTACGGTCAGCAACAGGCGCTCTTCCTCGACATGCTGGAAAAGGGGCTGGTCTATCGCAAGAACGCCGTTGTCAACTGGGACCCGGTCGATATGACCGTGCTGGCCAATGAGCAGGTGATCGACGGCAAAGGCTGGCGGTCGGGCGCCGAGGTCGAGCGGCGCGAGCTGACGCAGTGGTTCTTCAAGATCAGTGACTTTTCCGAAGAGCTGCTCGAAGCGCTGGACGGGCTTGATAACTGGCCCGCCAAGGTGCGGCTGATGCAGGAAAACTGGATCGGCAAGTCGCGTGGCATCGAAATCCCGTTTCACCGGACCAATGGCGGTGACCCGGTGCTGTGCTATTCGACACGGCCCGACACGATGCGCGGCGCCAGCTTTATCGCCATTTCGCCCGAGCATCCGCTGTCACGTGAACTGGCCGGAGGCAATGCCGAACTGGCCGCGTTCATCGCCGAGACCCGCAAGATGGACACCACCGAAGCGGCGATGGAAAAGGCCGAGAAGAAGGGTATCGACACCGGTATCACGGTGCGCCACCCGGTTTATCCGGATATCGAATTGCCGGTCTGGGTCGGGAATTTCGTGCTGATGGATTACGGCACCGGCGCAGTGTTCGGCTGCCCGGCGCATGATCAGCGCGACCTTGATTTCGCCCGCAAATATGGGTTGGACGTACGTAATGCGTTCTACATGCCCGGCGATGAGACCGAGGTTGAGAACGACGCGCTGGTGCCCGCCAAATCCGAAAAGGTTGTCTATATCGACCATTTCGCCGGCATCTCGGAGGTCACAAGCCAGGAGGGCATCGACGCCACCATCGACTATTTCGAAGCCAACGATCTGGGTGTGGGCCAGGTCAAATACCGCCTGCGCGATTGGGGTCTGAGCCGCCAGCGTTACTGGGGCTGCCCGATCCCGGTGGTGCACTGTTACACCTGCGGCGTGGTGCCCGAGGCCAAGGAAAACCTGCCGGTGCGCCTGCCGGATGATGTCACATTCGATGTGCCCGGCAACCCGTTGGATCGTCATCCCACATGGCGCGATTGCACCTGCCCGAAATGTGGCAAACCGGCTAAGCGCGAGACCGATACGATGGACACGTTCGTCGACAGCTCATGGTATTTCGCCCGTTTCACCGCTCCCCGCGCCGAGACGCCGACAGACATGGCCGAGGCCGACTATTGGATGAATGTCGACCAGTATATCGGCGGCATCGAACACGCCATTCTGCACCTGCTTTACAGCCGGTTCTTTGCCCGGGCGATGCACCTGACCGGGCATCTGCCTGCCAAGGCGATCGAACCGTTTGACGCGCTGTTCACGCAGGGCATGGTGACGCATGAAATCTACCAGACTCGCGATGGTAATGGCCGCCCGGTCTATCATCTGCCCGAGGATGTCAGCGACGGTAAAATTGCGGATGGAACCAAGGTTGAGATCATCTCATCGGCCAAGATGTCGAAATCCAAGAAAAACGTCGTCGACCCGGTTAATATCATCAGCGCCTACGGGGCCGATACGGCGCGTTGGTTCGTGCTGAGCGACAGCCCGCCGGAGCGGGATGTGGAGTGGACCGCAAGCGGTGCCGAGGCGGCCTATAAGCATCTGAGCCGCGTCTGGAACCTCTGTGATCGGATCGGTGTGATGGATGCCGACATACCCGGCGACGGCGACGATGACCTGCTGCGCGAGATGCACAAGGCCATCCGCGACGTGACGCTGGGTGTCGAAAGCTTCGGATTTAATGCTGCGATTGCAAAGCTTTACGCCTTCACCAATGTGTTGTCGAAATCACAGGCCAGCATGGCCGCGCAAAAGCAGGCGATCATGACGCTAGCGCAGCTTATGTCGCCCATGACCCCGCATCTGTCCGAAGATATCTGGGCGCATCAGGGCGGTGAAGGTCTGATTGCCAACGCGCCCTGGCCCAAGGCGGATGAGGCGATGCTGGTCGATCAATCCATCACCCTGCCGATCCAGATCAATGGCAAGCGCCGAGCTGAAATCAGCGTACCGCCGGATATGGACAAGGCGCAGGTTGAAAAAACCGCGCTGGCCACCGATGCTGTGCAAAAGGCGCTGGATGGGGCCCAGCCCAAAAAGGTGATCGTTGTCCCCGGCCGGATTGTGAATGTCGTTATCTAACAGGCGCTTATCCTCGCTCAGCGCTGCGCGCGCATGAAGCTTTCGCCCCGCGATGCACCCGGGTATTTCGCCCGCCCCGATCCGCGGCATACCGGCCTGCTGATCTATGGTTCCGACGGGATGCGTGTGGCGCTGAAACGGCAGGAGGTGATTGCCGCCCTGATCGGTCCTCAAGGTGAGGACGAGATGCGTCTGGCCCGCATTCCCGCTGCCGAATTGCGCAAGGATCCGGCGATGTTGCTGGATGCGATCAAGGCGCAGGGGTTCTTTCCCGGCCCGCGGGTGGTGTTTGTCGAGGATGCCGGCGATGCGCTGGCGCCGGTGATCACGGATGCGCTGTCGGAATGGGCCGAGGGGGACGCTCAGGTGACCGTCACGGCGGGGCAACTGAAGGCCACGTCGAAGCTGCGCAAGCTGTTCGAGGGCCATAAAAATGCTTATGCAGCGGGGATTTACGACGATCCGCCGTCACGGGCCGAGATCGAGGCGACACTGGCCAAGGCCGGGCTGACCGGGGTGGGGAATGACGCGATGACCGACCTGACGGCCCTGTCGCGTGATCTTGACCCCGGCGATTTCCGCCAGACGATGGAGAAGCTGGCGCTTTACAAGCTGAACGATGAGACGCCGGTGACCTCGGACGACATCGCCGCCTGTGCACCCAGCTCGACCGAGGCGGCGCTGGATGACGTGTTGAACATCGTCGCCGAGGCGCGATCGGGCGAGATCGGACCGGTGATGAAAAAGCTGAAAGCCCAGGGAGTTCAACCGGTTAGCCTGTGTATTGGCGCCACGCGGCACTTTCGCGCGCTGTATACGGCAGCGTCCGATCCCGGGGGGGCGGCGCAGGGGATTGCCCGGATGCGCCCGCCGATTTTCGGACCCCGGCGGGACCGGATGTTGCGGCAGGCGCAGAAATGGGGGGCTGTCCGGTTGGAACAAGCGCTGACCCTGCTGACGGATACCGATTTGCAGCTGCGATCGGCGGGTCAGCATGCGCCTGCGATGGCGCTGGTCGAACGCACGCTGATCCGGTTGGCGATGATGGCGGGGCGGTGAGTTAGCCGTTTTCGGCGAACATCGCCATCACTTCCGCCTCGGTCATGCCCTGCAGGTCACCATCGAAGCTGTAACCCTTTGGTTTTAAATCGGTAAATATCTCTTGCGTCATGGTTACGCCGCTGGTGTCGTCAAGGGCACCCATGCCGATATGATAGGTGCCTTCATGCGGGCCGGGGGCGGTGACACGGTAGAAAAGCGAGCTGCCACAGGTGCTGCAAAACCCTCGTTCGGCCCAGGCCGATGAGGGGAATTTCGTAATGTTATCATCGCCTTCGAACGTTATGTCATCGGGCGCGACCTGAATGCCGATATAGATGCCGCCCGACCATTTGCGGCACATGCCGCAGTGGCAGGCTCCGGCTTCGGTGATTTCCGAGCTGACGGTGTATTTGACGGCGCCGCAGAGGCATGATCCGGTTTTCGACATGATGATATCCTCGGGGTTTTTCGATATGCTGTAGCTTGGTCATGACACAACTTGGTGACGATTTCTGTCAGGATGCTGAGAGTGGTAACGAGTTACAACAGTGTACACTGTGTACGCGCATTGTGTACACAATGCCTGCCGTGATTTGCCGGTGCGCACGGAGGCTTAGGAGCTTTGTAGCTGGTCGGTTAAGGGGCCGTCCAGGCGGCGGCGTGGCGTCCCGCCCAGTGGCCGGTGGCAAGGCACGCGGTGAGAAGGTAGCCGCCGGTGGGGGCCTCCCACTCCAACATCTCGCCAGCGGCGAATGTGCCGGGCCGCGTGCGGAACATGAGGGTTTCATCAAGCGCGTCGAACCTGAGGCCGCCTGCGGTCGAAATCGCCTGATCCATCGGGCGGGGGCCGCGGTGGCGGATCGGCAGGGATTTGATCATCGGCGTCAGGTCATCCGGCAGGGGTCGGGCGCATTCCATCAACAGGGCGATTTTCACCGTATCGAGTTTGAGGGCCTTGCGCAGGTGATTGGTGAGGCTGGCCTTGCCGCGGTGGCGGGAAAGGCGGGCGCGGACCTGATCTGCGGCTGTGTTTGGCATCAGATCGAGGGTGAGCGGCGCACCGTCACGCAGGGCGCGCGAGACCGCGTAGATGCCGCCGCCCTCGATACCGGTTTCCGAGATTACGAATTCGCCGCGCGACTGGCTGTCACCGGCCTGCAGGGCGACGCCTTTGACAGGCGCGCCGAAATGGCGGCGCATGTGGGCGGACCAATCGATCAGGAAGCCCATATTGGCGGGTTTGAACGGGGTCGTCTGATCCTCTGGCAGGTGGGAAACCCAGGCACCGTCCGAACCCAGCCGCGCCCAGCTTGCGCCGCCGCAAGCCAGCACAGTGAGTTTGGGCGTCAGTTGTTGCGGGCCGTCGGGCGTGTCGAAAAGAATGGCGTCGCCGTTCCAGCCCTGCCAGCGCCAGCGGGTGCGGATGCTGACGCCCTGATCCGTCAACCGGGCGAGCCAGGCACGCAGCAGCGGAGACGCCTTCATCGCGGTGGGAAAGACGCGGCCCGTGGATCCAGAAAACAGGCTCTGTTCCAGCCCGACTGCCCAGCTTTTTACTTGTTCCGGACCGAAGGCCGTAAGCATCGGTTCAAGGGATGCGGCGTCAGCCCCATAGGCGGCAAGGAAGCGGTCAAACGGTTCGTCCTTGGTGAGGTTCAGACCGGATTTGCCGGCCATCAGCAGCTTGCGGCCGACGGAAGGTTTCGCCTCGGCCACCAGAACGCGGTGCCCGGCGCCGGCCAGTTCCTGCGCTGCCATCAACCCTGCTGGCCCGGCCCCGATGACGAGTGCTTCTGTCATGCGCCGGGGGGCAGCCCTTTGTGATGCACGACACGCTGCGGATAGGGAATTTCGATGTCATGCTCTTTCAGCGCATTCCAGATCGCGAATAGCACCTGCGGGGTGAAGCGGTTCTTGCCGTCATCGATGCCGTTGACCCAGAATTCGACGGCAAAGTCGATGCCGCTGTCGCCAAAGGCGCGCAGCTCGCAATCCGGTTTGTCAGGTTCGTTCAGGACGAAATCGAGCTTGGCCACGGCGGTTTCGATGATGTCGGGCACCAGGTTGATGTCGGTGTCGTAACTGACGGAAAACGGCGCTTCGTAGCGGTTGGCGCTGCCCGCGTCGGAATAGTTGACCACGCGGGTGGTGATGAAATCCTCGTTCGGGACGACGATCCAGCGGCCATCGAAGGTTTCGAGGATCATCGCGCGGGCAGTGGTCTTGACGATGGTTCCGGCCTCACCGCCGTCGAGTTCTACATAATCGCCGACGGTCGCCTGCCCTTCCAAGAGCAGGATCACGCCCGAGATGAAGTTGGCAGCGATTTTCTGCAGGCCGAACCCCAGACCGACGCCGATGGCACCACCGAGTACCGCCAGCGATGTCAGCGAGATGCCGAGGATGTTCATCAGCACAAGGAAGGCGGCGCCGAAAATCGCGATCTCGGCCGCCTTGACTGCCAGTTGGCGCGTGGCGGGGCGCATCTCTTTTTGTTGTTCGATGAAGCTGGAGGATTGTTCGTTGGACCAGCGTCCGACCCAGAAGATCAGGCTGCCCACGATGATCGCCTTGACCAGCCACAAAAGATCGAAGGACATGTTGCCCAACGGCACGATAGTAGACTCTAACCATGCCGAAAGTTCATCCAGAAGGCCAAGCGTGTAGACTGCGGCGACAGGGATCAGGATGTATTTGCCCAGCAGTTTCAGGAACGGATCCCGGATGATCCGGTGGACAAGAATGCGCACCGCCAGGAACAGGAAGATGCGTTTGCCAAAGGCGATCACCTCGCCCGAGCCGAAGATCGACCGGGTGATGCTTTCGCCCATGCCGGTGAAGGCATAGGCCAGCAGCGGCAGGATCAGCGGGACGAAAAGCATCACGAAGCGGCGGGCGCTGGCGATGATGTTGTCCTGATCCTCGGGCGGGGTCAGAAGGGTGCGCAGGATCGGTTTGAGTTTGCGCGAGAAGACCAGCGCGGCAAGATAGGCGACGACAAGCAGGGCGAATTGCGACCAGGCGGCGGGGCTGAGCAGCCATTCGCGGGCCAGATCCCAGCCCTGCAGCGCATAGCCATAAGCCTGTTGGACGATTTCAGGCTGGGTTTCCCAATCCATCTCGTACCCCTTGTCATTTGCACCGTTCCCGTCATTCTCATGCCCCGCGAGGAGGAAAGGATCAAGCCATAGTGTCGGAAACGCCCATATGTCCGCTATGTGAACGGCCCATTCCTGCCGAGGCGCGGCAGAGCCTGCATCATCTTGTGCCCAAGCTGAAAGGCGGCAAGGGTGGGCCGACGGTATTGCTGCACCAGATCTGCCACAACGAGATCCACGCAACGCTGACCGAGGCGGAGCTGGCGCGGGATTATGCGACGATCGAGGCGTTGAGGGCGCATCCGCGTCTGGCTGGGTTCATCAGGTGGGTGGCGAAGCGCCCGCCGGGGTTTCATTCGAAAACACCGGGTGGGCGGCGCAAGCGGTAAGTCTTGACCGAACTGGTTTTGCTGCCAGTTTAGAGACTGATAAAGGGGAGAAACATGCGGATCAAACGACGCGAATTTCTGGCAGGAGTGGCCGCAGCCCCGGTGGCGATGGGTGGCGTGTCCGCGCGGGCGGGCGATGCGGTGACGCTTGAGGCCGCGCCGGCACGGGTGCAGATCGCCCCGGCGGAGTATGGTCAGACCCAGGTCTGGGCGTATAACGGCCGGGTGCCGGGCACGCCCCTGCGCTACCGTCAGGGTGATGAGCTGTCCGCGCAACTGGTGAACGGGTTGGAGCAGGGGACAACGGTGCATTGGCACGGGCTGCGCCTGCCCAATGCGATGGACGGGGTGCCGGGGATGACACAGCCGCTGGTGGTGCCGGGCGACGGGTTTGACTATCGCTTCACCCTGCGCGACGCGGGCACCTATTGGTATCATCCGCATGCGAATTCGCTGGAGCAGATTTCACGCGGGCTGGCGGGGGTGCTGGTGGTCGACGAGAACACACCACCCGAGGTGGATGATGACCAGACGCTGGTGCTGGATGACTGGCGGATGACTGACGCGGCGGCGATTCACCCCGGGTTCGACAACCGCCATGACATGTCACATGCTGGCCGGCTGGGGAATTACATTACCGTCAATGGCCTGCCCGAGCTGACCAGAGAGCTGCACCCCGGTGCGCGGCTGCGGTTGCGGCTGGTCAATACCGCGACGGCGCGGGTGTTCCGGTTGCGGTTTGACGGGCTGAAAGCGTGGCTACTGGCGCTGGACGGCATGCCGCTGGAGGACGTGGCCGAAACGCCGGAGGTGGTGATCGCCCCGGCGCAGCGGGTTGATCTGCTGGTCGATGTCACCGCCGCGACGGGGGAAGAGGCGCTGATCGCCTCGGTCGAGCGGGATGGTGCCTATGCGATGGCGATTTACCGCGTGGCCGGGCAGGGTGCGGTGCCGCGCGATGTGCCTGCGCCTTTGCCGCCCAATGACATGCCGGTGCTGGCGCTGGATGGCGCACGGTCTGTGCCGGTGGTGATTGAGGGTGGTGCGATGCGGGGATTGCCCGAGGGAGCCACGTGGCAGGGTACGAAGATGGATATGCGGCAATTGGCCGAGGCAGGGCAATTCTGGGCCTTTAACGGAATTTCTGGTGTGCCCGAGGCGCCGTTGATCGAGGCGGCATTGGGTGAAACCGTTCGCGTGCCGATGGCAAACCGCACGGCGTTTGCCCATGCGATGCATCTGCATGGCACGCATTTCCGCGAGGTTCTGCCGGGCGGCGGAATGGGACCGTGGCGCGATACGCTGCTGGTCAATCTTGGTGAGAGCCGCGAGATTGCCTTTGCTGCGGAAAACCCCGGCGACTGGATGTTCCATTGTCATATGCCAGCGCATCAGATGTCTGGGATGATGAACTGGATCCGCGTGGTGTAACCATTGATCCAGACCGTTGCCGCACCCATCTGAAAAGGGACGCGCTGCAATGAACGGAGGGGCAGAGATGGCCATCACCTATGCAGAAGACGACGACACCAAAACCTTTGAAATCGCGGTATCCGGCAAGATCACCAAGGACGATTACGACACGGTGATCGGGCCGATTCAGGCTTTCATTGATCGACATGACACGGTGAAATTGATCGAGGTGGTCGAAAGTTTCGAGTGGTTCGAGCCGTCGGTTCTGTGGCCGGGAATCAAGTTCGACATCCAGAATCTGCGCCATATCAGCCATGTGGCGATTGTGTCGGATATTGGCTGGATCAGCCCGATTTCCAAGGCCGCAGGCGCGATCATGTCTACCAAGCTGCGCACCTTCGAGATGGCCGATCTTGAGGCCGCAAGAGCGTGGACCAAGGCGGTTTAGAGACTGATTTCGTCGCGATCACCATTGGTAAGCCCCGCAATCTCAAGCCCGGCATAGCCCGGGTTCCGGGTTGGTGTCAGATCGTCGACATGTTGGATTTCAAGCGTGGTATAGGGCCGTTTCCAAAGCCATTCGCGGTTTTCAACGGCGAGAAGGTCGCGAACCGGCGGGCGATCTTCGGTGAAGGCCCAGAAATAGAGGGTGAAGCCGAAATCCGCGACCGGCTGGATTGAAAGGAGTCGCATTCCAAGCGCATCGATGCGTTTGCTGATGGCCGCGACATCGCCGCAGCGCAATGTGATCTGCCCGATGCGGGCACCGCCGCCCAGGGGTTTGTCCGGATCGCCAGCGTCAGGAGGCCGGTTACCCGCGAAATCCTGTTGCAGAAGCTCAATCTGGAAACCTTCGGGGTCGCTGAGATGGCACATGTAACCGATATCGCGGAACTGATGGGGCTTGTTGACCGCGATACCCGCGGCGCAGAGCTGCGCATAAGCGATATCGACATTGGGCAGGGTGATGCCGATTTTCCAGTACCGATCACTGCGGGCGGCGCGATACGTCCCACCGCCCGGTTGCAGCAGGATATCGGCGTCACTGCCGGTATATCCGACGCGGCAGCCCTCGGGCGTCTCAGCGGCCGTCATGCCAAGATGCGTCATGTAGAAATCGGCAAGTTCAGCAGGATTAGAGACGGATAAGCGTAGTCCGGACAGGCGGGGCATCAGCGGCAAAGCTCCTTGATGCCTGATACATGTTCCTTGGTTGCGCCAAGCGTGTCGGCAGCCATGTCCCGGGCGGTTTGCAGAAGTGTGTCGGGTGTGACCACGCGGTCGAAAAGACCCCAGGCCAGTGCGTCATCCGTGGAAATCTTTTGCCCGGCCATCAGGATCAGTTTAGCGCGGGAAGGGCCAACAAGGCGTGTCAGGCGCGCAGGGTCTGACGGTTGCGGCAGGAAGCCCAGCTTCATCACCGGATAGAACGCTTTGGCGCCCGGTACGGCGATGCGCAGATCGCAAGCCAGCACCATGCCCATCGCGCCGCCCGCCACGGTGCCGTTCAGCGCCGCTATGCTGAGGCCCGGCAGCGCGGCGATGGCCGACGAGAGCCGTTCCCATACGGGAGACGTAGGCAGGCCGGATTTCGCTGCCTCAAGATCCATGCCAGCGCTGAAGGCGCGGCCCGCGCCGGTCAGGATCAGCACGCGCGCCTCCTGTGCCGCCTCGGCGATTTCGGCAAGTTCGGTCAGCATTGCTTCGGTCAGCGAATTGGCCTTTTCCGGTCGGTTCAGGGTCGCAATCCAGAGGCCGCCGTCCTTTTCCAGCTGGATCATACGAGGCCTACGCGCTTGCGGATATCTTCGTTACGCAAGGAGATTTCCTGACCGACAAATTCATCCGCTTCGGGGCTGCACATCCACAGCAGGGTCCTGGCGGGCCATTCCGGCGGGATGTGATCGGACCAGTCAAGCTGCGCCACGGGGTTCATGCCGCTGGCCTTGATCTCGCGCTGCATCTGGGTGGCGACGGTGCCCGGGGACAGGCCCATGACACGAAGCCCATGTTCGCGGCCTTCCTTGTCGGCGCACATGGTCAGCATCGCCGCCCCGGCTTTTGAGGCGCAATAATGGCTCCAGCCTTCGAGCGCGCTGTGCGCGGCACCGGAACTGATGGTGATGATCGTGCCACCACCCGCCGCCTGCATCACCGGCATGGCCGCGCGCATCCCGTAGAACACGCCTTTGAGGTTGATGTCGATTACATGGCCCCAGGCGTCGGGATCAGCCTTGGAGAGATGGGAAATAGGCTCTAACGCACCGGCATTGCCGATCAGAACGTCCAGCCCGCCAAATTCGCTGACGGCGGTTTGAAGTGCCTTCTCAACCTCCCAATAGCGGCTGACGTCACAAGGTATGGCGATGGCCTTTTCACCGATTTCGGCGGCCAGATCACCGATTGCATCGGAATTACGCGCAAGAAGCGCCACTTTGGCGCCCGCGCCTGCGAATTCACGGGCGCTTGCGGCGCCGATGCCGCGACTTGCACCTGTGATTACCACGGTCTTGCCTTGTAAGTTCATAATCTCGCCCTTTTATTGATAGAGAAGTCGTAGCTGCCCACGGGGCGCGGGTCCAGTCAGATCACCACTTGACCGCGTCTGAGCATGGGCAGAAGTTAGTGCCGAATTTCAAATCGAGAGGGCTTATAATGGCGCAGTGGAAAACCGCCGCAACATCGGCGGCAGCCATCAGCATTTTCATGACGGGATCGGCGGCCTATGCCGATGTGACCGCCGAACAGGTGTGGCAGGACTGGCAGGATTACATGGCCGGTTTCGGCTATCAGATGGCGGCTGACGAAAGCGTGTCGGGCGATGTCCTGAAGGTCGATAATCTGGTGATGACGCTGGAAGCCCCGGACAATCAGGGCACGATTACCATGTCGCTGGGGCAGTTCAGCTTTACCGATATGGGTGACGGCACGGTGTCGATGTCGATCCCGTCCGAGATGCCGCTGATGCTGAGCATGGACCCGGCTGAGGGTGAGGCGGTCGATGCCAAGATCGACTATAACACCACCGGTTATTCGGTCATCATTTCGGGCGACCCCGATGACATGACGTATAATTATGCGGTCGCGCAGATGGAAATTGCGCTGGCCGAGCTGGTAGTTGACGGTGAAAAGGTAGATCTGGGACAGATTGATCTGGCGATTGCCGATATCACCGGGTCATCGAACATCAAGGGTGGTGACCTGCGTACCACCAAGCAGCGTTTGAATTCGGGTCCGGTGACGTTCAATCTGAATGTGGCCAATCCCGAAGATGACAACAAGGCGAATATCAGTGGCAACTATGACAGCCTGAGCTTCGAGGGTAGCGGCAGTTTTCCGAAAGATATGGACACCAACCAGATGGCCGAGATGCTGAAGGCGGGTTTTGCCTTTGACGGAACGTTCAATCTGGGCAAGGGCGGTGCGGATTTCAGTTTTGACGAGGCCGGCCAAGTGGTTCAGGGCAACAGTCTGACCGGAGGCGGCACGTTTGATATGGCGTTGAATGACGGTCAGATGAAATATACCGGGGCGGCCCGGGATTATCAGATCAACATTTCCGGTGGAGAGCTGCCCTTTCCGGTCGAAATGGCGATGCAGGCGGCTGGGTTCAACCTGATGATCCCGGTGTCGAGCAGCGATGAAGAACAGGATTTCGCTTTTGGCCTCAACCTGGGTGATTTCGAGATGTCTGACATGATCTGGGGCATTTTTGATCCCGGCGCGCAGTTGCCGCGTGACCCGGCAACGATCGCACTTGATCTGAGCGGGAAGGTCAAGATGCTGATCGATCTGATGGACTTCGACGCGAGGGAAGCCGTCAAACGCGGCGAGACCGTGCCTGGAGAACTGAACGCGCTTGACCTCAATTCACTCAGGATCAACTTGGCGGGAACCGAGCTTACCGGCGAAGGCGGCTTTACCTTCGACAATACCGACACCGCGACTTTCGGCGGCATGCCTGCACCTACGGGTGGGGTCGATTTGAAACTGGTCGGCGGCAATGGCTTGCTGGACAAGCTGGTCGCCATGGGTCTGCTGCCCGAGGATCAGGCCATGAGTGCCCGGATGATGATGGGCGTGTTTGCCGTGCCCGGTCAGGAAGAAGACACGCTGACCTCGAAGATCGAGGTGACGGGCGATGGTCAGGTCAAGGCCAACGGTCAACGCATTCGCTAGGCGTTTTAGATAAATATCACGGGGGTCGCGGGTTTTGCCTGTGGCCCTTTTCTTTTGCGTCATGATAGATGTTGGGCGCACACATTTTGCTAAAGGTTTCCGATATGTCGATCTCTCCAAGGCTTTCTCTGGTTGCAGCTCTGATGCTGTCTGTTGCGGGTTCTCCCGCGCTTGCCGATTTGACGGTTGATGATGCATGGAATGTCTGGAAATCGCAGATCGGGGCGTTGGGCCTGACGATTGATGCGGAAGAGGCCCGCGATGGCGACGCGCTGCAAATCGGTCCGATCAATATGTCGTTTAACCTGCCGATGGAAGCGGGCGTCTTCACTGGCAGCTTTCCCGGCCCAAGGTTTGAGCCGTTGGGTGATGGGACGGTGCGGGTCAGCTATCCCGAAGAAAGCCAGTTCGTCTTTGGTGGAGAGATCGAGGGCGAGGCCAGCATGAACGTGGTTGTGGATGCCACGCTTGAGGGGCAGGACATGGTGATGTCCGGCATTCCGGACCGCGTGGTCAGCACCGGTGGCTATGATGCAGTACGGATGCGCCTGGCCGACCTGACGATTGATGGTGAAAAGCTGGGGCAGGCCGAGGGTACGATGACGGTTCTGGGCGGTCAGTATGAGCTGACGTCGACCCTTGGCGGTGATCTGATCACGATTGACGGCACGAACGCCTATGATCGCTATGACCTGTCCTATGGTTTCGAGATCGGCGAGGACGAGGCGCAGACCGGAGTTGCGGTCAGCGGGTTTGCCGAAGACGTGAAGATGACCCAGAGGATCGCGCTTCCGGCGGCGGGCTTGGATTTGCTGAACCTGCACACACAGTTGCGCGAGGGCATGACGATGTCGGTCTTGGCGCATTCCGCCCGCTATGGCAGCAGCGAAGAAACCACGCAGAATGGCGAAGTGCTGGCGCTGCAGAAATCCGAGATCAACGATTATGATGTCTCCTTCGTTCTGGACACCAAGGGGCTGTCTTCCGAAATCGGCACCGGGCCTTTTACCGGCGACATCCAGATTGCCGAGCTTCCCTTTCCGATTTCGCTGGCCTCGACCAAGGGCGCAGGCCGGTTCGTTGTACCGCTGTTGTCGACCGGCGCGCCGCAGCCCGGGCAAGTCATGATGGATATGCAGGGGCTGACCCTGAATGAAGACCTTTGGGCGCTGGCCGACCCCGAGGGACAATTGCCGCGCGATCCGATCGCGTTGCGTTTTGATCTGACTGGCGAGGTTGATGTGACCTTCGATCTGCTGGATATCAACAGGCTGATCGAAGGTGGGGCGCCAAATCCGTTTGTGCCGGTTTCTGCCAATCTTAAGGGGCTGTTCCTGTCGATGGTCGGGGCCGAGTTGACCGGTGATGGTGCGTTTACCTTTGATGCGGAAGACACCGAGACCTTCCCCGGCCTGCCACGCCCGGAGGGAACACTTGATCTGAATCTGACCGGCGCAAATGCGTTGATCGACCGGTTGGTCGCGATGGGGTTGATCCCTGAAGAACAGGCGATGGGCGCGCGCATGATGATGGGGATGTTTGCGGTTCCGGGTGAGGGTGAGGATACGCTGACATCTCAAATCGAGATCAACGAACAGGGTCACGTGCTTGCCAATGGTCAACGCCTGAGGTGACATTGATGCAGGGCGGGCCACGGCTTGCCCTTGCGCCCTCTGGCTGCACGCTCTACCTGTTTCCTCAACAGGAGACCGAGCATGTCGCATAATCTGCAAGATCTGACACAGGCGTTGTTGGAGGCTGCCCGTACGGCGGGAGCCGAGGCGGCGGATGCGATGGCGGTGCAGGGCACGTCGCTGTCGATAGATGTGCGGGGCGGCAAGCTGGAACAGGCCGAACGGTCTGAGGGTGTGGATATCGGGTTGCGGGTGTTGCTGGGGCAGCGGCAGGCCAATGTCTCGGCCTCGGATACACGTCCGGCAACCCTGACAGCGCTGGCCGAACGGGCGGTTGCGATGGCGCGTGAAGCGCCCGAAGATCCGCATATCGGGTTGGCGGACCCGGGCGAACTGGCGCAAAGCTGGGATGTTGCGGCGCTTGAATTGTCCGACCCGACGGCCGAGCCATCCCCCGCCGATCTGCAACGCGACGCAGAGGCGGCCGAAGCGGCAGCATTAGATGTTGCGGGGGTCAGCCAGGTGCAGGCGTCCTCGGCCGGATATAGCAGCAGGCATATCCATATCGCGGCCAGCAACGGTTTTTCGGGTGGTTACGCGCGCACCGATCGCGGCCTTTCCTGCGTGGCGATTGTCGGGGAAGGCACTGGGATGGAGCGTGATTACGATGGTGACAGCCGCATCTTTCAGTCCGATTTACGCGATCCGCAGGAGATCGGACAGCGTGCCGGCGAACGGGCGGTCGAGCGCGTGGGCGCACAAAAGCCGCCCACGGGTACTTACCCGGTGCTCTTTGATGAGCGTATCTCCTCCACGCTGCTTGGGCATCTGCTGGCGGCGGCGAACGGCATGTCGGTGGCGCGCGGGTCATCCTGGCTTTTGGGCAAGCTGGGTGAACAGGTATTGCCCGAAGGGCTGTCGGTGACCGAAGACCCGCATCGCGCGCGGGTGCCCGGATCGCGCCCTTTCGATGCCGAAGGGCTGCCGACGCGAACACGCCATATTGTCGAAAACGGTGTGCTGACCGGCTGGACCCTTGATCTGGCAACGGCGCGCAAGCTGGACATGGCTTCGACCGCGAATGCGAAACGTGGAACGTCAGGCCCGCCTTCGCCCGGGGTATGGAATACGGCGCTGACCCAAGGCGAGGCGACGCGGGATGATTTGCTGGCGCAGATGGGGACAGGGCTGTTGGTCACGTCGATGATTGGGTCAACGATCAACCCCAATACCGGCGATTATTCTCGGGGGGCGGCGGGGTTCTGGGTGGAGAACGGCCAGATCAGCCATCCGGTCAATGAATGCACCATCGCCGGATCGCTGCCGGAAATGCTGCGCCGGATCGTGCCGGCGAATGATGCGCGGCTGCACCTGTCTCGGGTGGTGCCGTCGCTGCTGGTCGAAGGGATGACCCTTGCCGGAAACTGATCTGGAACTTCTGATCCGGGCGGCACGATCGGCGGGCGAAATTGCCACCGGTTTCAGCGGTCAGACCGCGCGACGCTGGGACAAGGAAGGCGGGGCCGGTCCGGTGACCGAGGCCGATCTGGCGGTCAACGAGATGCTGGAGAGTGAGCTGCGCGCGGCCCGGCCGGACTATGGCTGGTTGTCAGAAGAGACCGAAGATGACCCGGTGCGCCTGGACTGCGATAGGGTCTTTATTGTCGATCCGATCGACGGCACACGCAGCTTTATCGAAGGGTCGCGCACCTGGGCGCATGCGCTGGCGGTGGCGCATAAAGGTGTGGTGACGGCGGCAGTGGTCTATCTGCCCCAGCGCAACAAGCTTTATGCGGCGGCTGCGGGCAAGGGCGCGCATCTGAACGATGCCCCGATCCGCGTGACCGGACGGGAGGATCTGTCCGGGTCATCGATGTTGGCGGCAAAGCCGAACTATGCGCCAGAACATTGGCGCGGCACCGTGCCGGATGTGTCACGGGTGTACCGACCATCACTGGCCTATCGTACCTCGTTGGTGGCCGAGGGCCGGTTTGACGCGATGCTGACCCTCAGGCCGACATGGGAATGGGATGTGGCCGCCGGGGACCTGATCCTGCGCGAGGCCGGGGCGATGACATCAGACCGGGCGGCACGGGCGTTGCGGTTCAACAACCCGGTGCCGCAGCTCAATGGTATTCTGGCGGCCAATCCGGTTCTGCACCATGAAATCGCCGCGGCGCTGTTACCGGAATGAGTGCGCTGGCGCGCACGCTTTATCTCTCGTCATTCGCGCTCCGCGCTGCTTCCTCGGGCCGCCTGCGTCCAGTGTTGCGATCCCGGTGAGGGTGGGGCTTGGGGGCATCCCCAAGGGCTGCGTGCCCTGAACGCGAACTGAAATGCGTGAGCGAAGCGAACTCCTTTTGGCAACCGCGCCCTCGTAACGCAGCGTTCCGGGGTGACATTCCGTTGCACGCGCGGCATTTTGGGCAGGGATTTTCCGGAGATTTGCCATGACCAATTACCCGCACCTGCTGGCCCCGCTCGATCTGGGCCATGTGACCTTGCCCAACCGGGTATTGATGGGCTCGATGCATACCGGGCTGGAGGAGACCAAGGACTGGAACCGGGTGGCCGAATTCTATGCCGCGCGGGCGCGCGGCGGCGTTGGCCTGATGGTCACCGGCGGGATGGCGCCCAATCGCGAGGGTGGGGTGTTTCCCGGTGCGGCGGGTCTGTTCAACGATCAGGACATTGCCAACCACAGGGTGATCACCGACCGCGTGCATGACGCGGGCGGGCGGATCGCCATGCAAATCCTGCATGCGGGCCGCTATGCCTACGGGCCTGAATGCGTCAGCGCCTCGCCGATCAAATCACCGATTTCACCGTTTCCGCCAAAGGAGCTGGACGAGGACGGGATCGAAAAGCAGATCGCCGACATCGTCACCTCGGCCACGCGTGCCCGCGAGGCGGGCTATGACGGGGTCGAGATCATGGGCAGCGAGGGGTATTTCATCAACCAGTTCCTGGTGACCCATACCAACAAGCGCGAGGACCGCTGGGGCGGCTCTTATGAAAACCGGATGCGGTTGGCCATCGAGATCGTGCGGCGCACGCGCGCGGCTGTGGGCGATGATTTTATCATCATCTATCGTCTCAGCATGATTGATCTGGTGCCGGGTGGATCGACCTTTGACGAGGTGATCCAACTGGCGCAGGAGATTGAGACCGCCGGGGCCAGCATCATCAATACCGGCATCGGCTGGCACGAGGCGCGGATTCCGACGATTGCCACCTCGGTGCCGCGTGCGGCCTTTGCCTGGGTCACGAAAAAGCTGATGGGCAAGGTGGGCATCCCGGTCATCACCTCGAACCGGATCAACACGCCGGAGGTGGCTGAGGATGTGCTGGCCTCCGGCGCGGCGGATATGGTCAGCATGGCGCGGCCGTTCCTGGCGGATGCGGATTTCGTGCGCAAGGCGGCCGAGGGCAAGGCCGAGACGATTGCGCCCTGCATTGCCTGCAATCAGGCCTGTCTGGACCACACGTTCAACGGCAAGATCAGCACCTGTCTGGTCAATCCGCGGGCCTGCCACGAGACCGAGCTGACAATCACCCCGACCGAGGCGGCCAAATCCATTGCCGTTGTCGGCGCGGGCCCGGCGGGCCTGTCGGCGGCGATGACAGCGGCAGAGCGCGGACATAAGGTGACGCTTTTCGACCGAGCGGAACAGATTGGCGGTCAGCTTAACATGGCGCGGGTGATCCCCGGTAAAGAAGAGTTTCATGGGCTGGTGGATTGGTTCGGAACCCGGGTGGGCGATCTTGATATCGCGCTGGAACTGGGCCGCGACGTTTCTGCCGATGATCTTGGAGAATTCGACGAGGTGATTATCGCAACCGGTGTGGTGCCGCGCGATCCGGGCATTCCCGGTCAGGAGGGTTCCAATGTACTAAACTATATCGACGTGCTGCGCGGCAAGGCGCCGGTTGGGGAGCGCGTGGCCGTCATTGGTGCTGGCGGGATCGGGTTCGACGTGGCGGAATATCTGGTGCATCAGGGCGAAAGCCCGACCGAAAACCTGGATCTCTGGCGTGAGGAATGGGGGATTGGCGATCCGGCGGAAACCCGCGGCGGCCTGGCGCCCGAGGGGCCGCAGCCCGAAGCCCCGGCACGTCAGATCACCCTGTTGCAGCGCAAATCCGAGGCCCCCGGCAAGCGCTTGGGCAAGACCACCGGTTGGATCCACCGCGCGGCGTTACGGATGAAAGATGTCAAAATGATGGGCGGCGTGAATTATGAGCGGATTGATGCCAGAGGCATTCATATCAGCCAGGGCGAAGCGCGTGAAAACCCGACGCTGATCGAGGTTGACACCGTGGTTCTGTGCGCCGGGCAGTTGCCCGAACGCTCGCTGGCCGATGCGCTAGAGGCCAGGGGAATAACGCCCCATGTCATCGGGGGGGCAGATGTCGCGGCAGAGCTGGATGCCAAACGGGCCATAAACCAGGGCACCCGGCTTGCCGCGACGTTGTGAAAAAAGCAGGGCGCATAAGCGCCCCGATACTCGTTACCGTACCAAACAGGTTATTCGACGGTGATGGTGATCACCTCTGACATGACTGGCTCGTCATGCGGAGCGTGGTTGAGATCGCCAAGCAGCAGCTGCAACGTGTGTTCCCCCGCGCCCAGATCGACGGTGGTTTCGGTCTGGCCCTTGCCAAAATGCACGTGGTTATCATCGGCGTAGATGCCGTATTCCAACATTTCGGTATCATCCGCCCCTTCGCCAAAGGGTGCGCGGTTGATCAGCAGGTGATGGTGGCCGGTATTTTCGGCCTCGGTGCCAGCGGGGGCCACGCCCATGCCTGAGAGGCCAAACACCACCTTGACCGGTCCCTTGACCGTATCGCCATCCTCAATATTCACAAAATAAACCGCTGCGCCGGGGGCAGAAGGTGTCTCACCCGCGATCAAAGGTCCTGAAATTGCCGTGAGGACCGCCAGTGCTGCAATGGTTTTTTTCATTTCCGTCTCCTATCGTTTATCAATGCGCAGCTTAGGCCGCGATATTTGGGAAACACGGTTGGGGGTGGATCTATTCGGATCTTTGCGAAAAAAAGTTCAGACAGGGCGGTGCGTGAGGGGCTGCCCGAGTGCTTCCCCCGGCTGTGGCGGTTTTGCCTTTCACTGACCGGGCGGCGCGATGCGGCGGATGATCTGGCGCAGATGACCTGCGCGAGGGCGATAGAGAAGGCGCAGCATTTTGAGCCAGGCACGCATCTGGATCGTTGGCTGTTTGTCATGGCCCGTCGTTTGTGGCTGAATGAGCTGCGCCGGGATTCGATCCGTGGATCGGCGGGTTTCGTATCTGCGGACGAAATCGAAATTTCTGATAATTCTGCACCGATGGAGACGAATATTTTCGCGCGTCAGGTGTTAAGTGAGTTGAACAGGCTTCCGGAAGCGCAGCGCGTTGCCGCATTGCTTGTGTTTGTTGAGGGTTGCAAATATGCGGAGGCGGCTGAAATTCTGGAAATACCGATTGGCACAGTGATGAGCCGCATTTCCGCTGCACGTGTTACATTGGCGCGGCGGGTGGCCCAGGCGACAGGAACCAACGAATGACGGATCGCAACGTTTTTTCGGATCAGGACCTGAGCTGTTATCTTGACGGCGAAACCTCTGGCCCGATGTCAGAGGCGATTGACCGTGCCTTGGCCACGGACCCGGCGCTCAGGCAGCGCTTGGCGGAATTGAAGGCCGGCGAAGAGGCGTTTGCAGCGGCGATGGTTGCCGCAGCGCAAGCGGCCCCTGCCATGCCCGAGATTGCACAATCCTTGCCCGTCCCGGCCAATAGGCCGTTGCGTGCCGGTCTGGCCGGGGTTGCGGTTGGTGCCGTGGCGGCGATCGGTCTGGCCTGGAACCTGTGGCAGACACCAGAGGCGGATTGGCATGATGTGGTGGCCAACTATCAGTCGCTTTATGTCACCGAGACACTGGCGCAGGTTGATCTGTCACCAGCGGCGCAGAAGGCCGATCTGGACCGGCTGTCCAAAGGATTGGGCATAGACCTGACGGTGTTGCCGCAGGTGGCGGGCCTGTCGTTCAAGCGCGCGCAGCAACTGGGCTATCGTGGGAAGCCGCTGGCGCAGCTGACCTTTCTGACTGCCGATGGCGGGCCGGTGGCGTTATGTATTATCGAAACCGGGTCCGAGACCAGCGACGCGATCAATGCCGCGGTGCTGAGCGGGCTGGACACGTATAGCTGGACCGATAACGGTTTTGGCGTGCTGCTGGTGGGCCCCAAGGGTCAAAAGGGTCTGGAAAATGCGGCAGAAATGTTTCGATCCGCGCTGAAAGATGCGGCTGTTTAGCCAAGGAAACAGGCGTTTCGCTGTTTACGTGACATCAACGATCCGTGAGAAAACCAAGATATTGTCCGTCATGCGCCGCAGTTGTGCCCGAATTGTCCCCGATAACGTTTGGAGATTTTGAAGCACGAGGTATGAGTATGGACCGCTTGACGGAAATGGAAGCCTTTGCCACGGTAGTGGATCAGGGAGGCTTCACAGATGCCGCCCGCAAAATGGGGATTTCCAAATCCGCTGTGTCCAAACACGTGTCCTCGCTTGAGGCGCGTCTGGGCGCGCGTCTGCTGAACCGTACAACCCGTCGTGTCAGCCCCACGGAGATCGGTCTGGCCTATTACGACCGTGCCTTGCGGGTGCTGAATGATGCGGGCGAGGCGGATGCGCTTGTCAGCTCGATGCAATCCGATCCGTCTGGCCTGTTGCGCATATCGGTCGCGACCGATTTCGGGGTCAATCACCTGAGCCCAGTTCTGGGCGAATTTCTTGATGAATTTCCGGACATTACGGTCAACATGGTGCTCAATAACCGCTATGTCGAACTGATCTCTGAAGGGTTCGATATGGCGATCCGCATTGGTGAGCTGGAAGACAGCACGCTGCGCGCCCGCAAGCTGACCGAGACCACCAAGCGCATGATCGCCAGCCCGGCCTATATCGACAAACATGGCCGACCGATGAAGATCGACGACCTGAACGATCACAAGCTTCTGCATTATTCCAGCCAGGCCAATGGTTCGGTCTGGAAACTGACCGCACCGTCGGGAGAAAAGCGCCAGGTGCGCACGGCCGGGGGACTGTCTGTCAATGACGGGCAGTCGCTATTGAATGCGGCCATCTCGGGGCTGGGTATCGCCTATCTGCCCAGCTTCCTTTACGCTAAAGCCCTTGAAGATGGGCAGGTCGTGGACGTGATCCCCGATCTGCCGGTCGAAACCCAGGGCATCTACGCAGTTTACCCTCCGGGCCGGTTCACCCAGCCCAAGGTTCGCGCTTTTATCGATTTTCTGGTCCACGCCTTCGCCGAGAAAGGGCCAACGGACTGGTAATGTTTTCCCCCTCAGCCTGAACAGGCTACTTGCCCCGGATGCGCCAATCATCCGGGGTTTTTCTTTGGCCTTTGCCGGGCCGTCGATGCGTGTCGGTGCAAAAAACGCGATTCGAGGGTTAACGCGCTGAAAAAAATGAAAAATACCAGTCGGTAAAACGTCGGTATTACGTCGGTATTTTGTCGGTGCGAGGATCGGTACCTAGCCGGATTAACGGGGCGTACGGATATGGAAAACGGCATTTTCGCACGTTCTGGAAAAATTGCGCATGATCTGTGCGCCCACGCATATTGCCAGAACCTGTCAACAGAACCAGATTACCGGCAACGGAATTTGGATTTGAAAGGTAGATCATATGTCCACGCCGAAACTGCTGACGATTTCAGGATCTTTGCGCAAAGGATCGTTCAACCGGATGCTTCTGAAAGAGGCGGTCAAGGCCTTTGGCGATGCCGAGGTGGCCGAGGCCGATCTGAACCTGCCACTATATGATGGCGATCTGGAAGCGGCCGAGGGCATCCCGGCATCGGTCCAGACCCTTGCCGACCAGATCAAGGCGGCGGATGGTATCGTGATCTCGTCCCCGGAATACAACAAGGGCATCCCCGGCGTGCTGAAAAACGCGCTGGACTGGATCAGCCGGGTTGACGGCGCGGTGCTGAAGGGCAAGCCGACGGTTGTCGTCTCGGCGGCGGCGGGCCGCACCGGCGGGGAAACGGCACAGTTCATGGTCGGGCATTGCCTGACGCAGTTGCAGGTGCACCTGCTGCCCGGCCCCTCGGTTCTGGTGGCATCGGCGGGTAATGAGTTTGACGATAATGGCAATCTGGACAATGAGATTTACCAGAAAGCGCTAGCCGCGCGGATGAACGGGCTGCGCAGTTTCCTGACCCGCTACGCCTGATTGGCGATCTCGATCAGGTTGCCATCGGGATCACGGATATAGATCGAATTGAGCGGCCCGGTGGCACCTGTGCGTCCCACCGGGCCTTCTTCGATCGCAATATCGTTGCCGTCCAGATGGCGTGCCCAGTCCACCAGCGGCGTATCGCTGAGAAAACACAGATCGGCGGAACCGGGCCGGGGGAGAGCCGCTTTCGGGTCAAATTCGGCCCCTTTCTGGTGCAGGTTGATCTTCTGCGCGCCGAACTTGAGCGCCAAGCGGGGAGTGCCGCCCGCAGGTGTGAAACGGATCGCGCGCATGCCCAGCACCGTTTCATAAAAGCCCACCGTCTTGTCGATATCTGCGACGGTCAGGACCAGGTGATCAAGCGCATTGATGGTCGGGGTCATTTCAGGATTGTCCCTAGATTGGCTTGCGACTAGCGTGCCCGCATGGCCGAGAATGTGCAAATCCTGAATGACGTGATGGACCCGGCACGCGCCCGCGCGACGCAGGTGATGCTGGGCTGTGTGGGGACGATTGCGGCTGGGGATCCTCTGCCGCCGTTCTTCCACCAGCTTTATTTCTGGGACCCGCAACGGCCCGAGCGTCTGGGCCGGGATGGACACCCGAAGCTGGGTGGACTCATCCCTGATATGGGTCTGCCGCGCCGGATGTGGGCCGGGGGGCGGCTGGAATTCGCAGCGCCATTGCGGGCCGGGCTGGACGCTGAGCGACACACGGTTCTGGAACAGGCCGAACGCAAGGACGGGCGCACCGGGCCGCTGGCTTTTGTCACCCTGCGGCATGAAATCTGGCAGGGCAGGCAGCTATGCCTTACCGATTGGCAGGATCTGGTCTATCGCGAAGATCCTGACGCAACCGCCCCGGAGCCCGTTCCGCCCGAGGCGCGGCGCGACGAGGCCGTGAGCGAACAGGCGTCGTTCAATTCCACGTTGCTTTTTCGGTACTCGGCGCTGACCTTCAATGGCCACCGGATACATTATGACAGCGAATATGCACGAACGGTCGAAGGCTATAACGGTTTGGTGGTGCATGGCCCGCTTTTGGCGCAACGCCTGATTTTACTGGCCGAAGCCCAGTTGGGCAGCGTGAAAAATTTTGCCTTTCGAGCCACCGCGCCGCTTCTGCATAGCGAAGTGGCCACGTTCTGCTGGCAAGACGGCACTGCGTGGGTACGTGGTCCGGATGGACGCCAATGCATGATCGCAACCGCCAGTAACTGACCGGGATGAATGTCGGCTGGTAGCGGACCATTGAAAGGGTCTGGCCTAAGTCGGTTCGCGTTTCAGTGTGGCCGCGCGCCTCGCAAAGCCCGCTGTCGATCATCAGTTTGCTGGCTGTCTGTTTCTTTCTTGTGCAATCGACATATTCACCCGAGCCGGTAGGCATGATCCGGCAGGTAATGTGCCGGTTGTTTCTGCTGCCCCCCATAAAGGTGTTCAGCAGCGCCTTCGCCTGACGCCCGTTGTCGGTATCCGGCGCAGGGCAAACCACGCCATGCAGGCGATAGGTCTGACCGTCAAGTTCCACCTTGTCCCCGGATATTGCCCGCCAGACGCGGGGAATGTTGTCGCGGGCGGGGGCCGAGGGGTCGGCGGCCTGCGCGGCAGGAATGCCGACCGCAAAAGTGGCGACGAGCAGAATCAGTAGGAAAGGGTGGCATCGGGCAGGCATAGGGCGAGTGTATCAGAAAGAGGCCTCGGGGCGGAAATCACAAGGGATCGTGTCGATGTCATCAAGGATGAGATCGGCCATGACCTGCCCGACCTTTGGCGCCATGCCGAACCCGATCTTGAAGCCACCATTGGCGATGAAGTGATTTTTGTGCAGCGGATGAGCCCCCAGCATCGGCGCGCGTGAGCGGGTGCGCGGGCGCAGCCCGGACCAGCGTTCGACCACTCGCGCGCCGTGCAGGACCGGCACCGCCTGCATGGCCTTTTCGATCACCGCGTCAAGCTGTTCGTCGGTGCTGGTGGGATCGTCATAGTCGCGTTCACTGGTCGATCCGATGGCCACGGTGCCGTCGGCATGGGGCACGATATGCACCGTGTCGGCGAAGAGTTGCGGCAGGTCGCGGGCGTCGAAATGCAAGAGCGCGCCCTGACCCTTGACGCCATTGCCGACGGTGCGGGTGTGGCTGGCGGTCAGCTCCTCAAGCCCGGCGACGCCGGTGGCGTGGATCACCTGGCCTTGTGGCGTGCCCTCGGCCCGGATCTCACCGCCGCGGGTGGTGATTGCGCCCGCCAGCGCGGCGCAGGCGCGGCGCGGGTGGATGCGGGCGCTGAGCGTGTCATGGATCAGGTAGCCCGTGGGCGTGATCGGCGCCCAGCCGTGATCTGCGGCAGCGGTGACGTTCCAGCTGGCGTTGTCTTGCCAGAGTTCTTTGGCGGCTTCGGCCCGTGCCCGCGCCAATGCCAGCGCTGCGGCGTCCGGGACCGGTTGCAGGCGGCCCAGCCGGGCATAGCCGGGTGAGATGCCCGAAACCGCCTCGACCTCGTGCCAGAAGCTTTCGGCCATCAGCAGGCTGTCGAGTTGAAAGGCCTTCTTATCGTTCCAGTTTTCCGGCACATGCGGGGCCAGTGCGCCAACCACCCCGCCCGAGGCCCCGGCGCCCGGACCGCCGGGGTCGATTACCTGCACCTTTGCGCCGCGCCTCTGGCAGGCCCAGGCAACGGACAGCCCGAAAATGCCAGCGCCCAGAACGGTGATATCAGCCATTGCCAAAGCGATGCCTCCTCTGCATGGTCGGCGCGTTCCGAAACCCTTCCTAAAGGATGCCGCGATGCAGGACCAGCGGGCCGAGATTGACTGGCAGGCCGGTGATGTGCCGGTTTCGACCCGGTTTGACGATCCGTATTTCAGCCTTGAGAACGGGCTGGAAGAAACGCGTTACGTGTTTCTGGATGGCAACGGGCTACCGGGGCGGTTTGCGGATGGATTTCACGTGGCCGAACTGGGGTTTGGCACCGGGCTGAATTTTCTGACGACGGTGCTGGCGTGGCGCGCGTCGGGGGTGAGGGGCAAGTTGCGGTTCACCAGTTTTGAGGCCTATCCGATGGGCGCCGGTGATATGGCGCAGGCGCTGACGGCATTTCCGGACGTGTCGGACGTGGCGGCGCCGCTGATCGAGGCATGGAAAGCGGGGCAGCGCGAGATTGCCTTTGCCGACGGCATTTCACTAGAGGTCATCGGCGGCGATGCGCGGGTCACTTTGCCCGCATGGGATGGCCGGGCCGATGCCTGGTATCTGGACGGGTTTTCCCCGGCCAAGAACCCCGAGCTCTGGGGCGCAGACCTGTTGGCCGCGTTGGGCAGACATACCGCGCCGGGTGGCACGGCGGCGACCTACACGGCGGCGGGGTTCGTGCGACGGGGGTTGGACGCGGCGGGCTTTGACGTCACCCGCAGACCGGGATATGGGCGCAAGCGACATATGAGCGTTGCGGTGCTGAGGGCGACATGAGCGAAGAAAATACCCGGCTGGGCATCCTGTTGATGATCGCCACGACCTTTGTTTTCGCCGTACAGGACGGTATCTCGCGACATCTGGCCGGAGAGTACAACGTCTACATGGTGGTGATGATCCGCTACTGGTTCTTTGCCGCATTCGTGATCACCATCGCGGCGCGCAAGGCAGGGGGCGTGCGGGCGGCGGCGGCGACAAATCAACCGCTGGTACAGGGGTTCCGGTCGCTTTTGCTGGTGACGGAAATCTGCGTGATGATCCTGGCATTCACGCTGTTGGGTCTGGTCGAAAGCCACGCGGTTTTTGCCTGCTATCCGTTGCTGGTCGCGGCCCTGTCGGGGCCGGTGCTGGGCGAACATGTGGGCTGGCGTCGCTGGGCGGCGATTGGCGTGGGGTTCATCGGTGTGATCATCATCCTTGAACCCGGCTTTGGCGTCTTCAAACCGCAGGCGGTGGTGCCCCTTGCCGCCGCGCTGATGTTTGCGCTTTACGGGCTTTTGACCCGCTATGTGGCGCGCAAGGACAATGCCGCCACCAGCTTTTTCTGGACCGGCACCGTGGGGTCGGTGGCGATGACGGCGGTGGGCATCTGGTTCTGGGAGCCGATGACCGGCCCCGACTGGGGCTGGATGGCGGCGCTGTGCGTGACCGGTGCGCTGGGGCACTGGACGCTGATCAAATGCTACGAAGTGGCCGAGGCCAGCGCGGTGCAACCCTTTGCCTATCTGCAACTTGGCTTTGTCAGCATCATCGGGATTTTCGTGTTCAGCGAGACCATTCGGGTGAATGTGGCGCTTGGTGTGGCGTTGATCGTGTCGGCGGGTCTGTTCACGCTGTGGCGTCAACACAAGCTGGATAGTCGCAGCTAAGAAAGGTGCATGTCAGTCGCTGACGATGGTGCGCCAATCGGCCTTGATGGTGGCGCCTTTCAACTCTTCGCTGAAGGGGATTGGCAGCGGATCCTTGCCCAGACGGGCGCGGTAAATCGGCAGGCTTTCCGAGACGCGCATCACGTAATTCCGGGTTTCACGGAAGGGGATATGTTCGATCCAGTCGATGACGTCCACATCGGCGCTGCGCGGGTCGCCCGCGCTTTCGATCCATTGCCGCGCCCGGCCCGGCCCGGCGTTATAGCCTGCTGACATCAGTACCAGATTGCCATCCAGCCAATCCGCCAGCTGTGCCAGATAGGTGGACCCAAGCCGCACATTATAGCGCCAGTCCCTGAGAACCTTGCTGCGGTCATGCGGCAGGCCCAGATCGCCGGCAACCTCTTTGGCGGTGCCGGGCATAAGTTGCATCAGCCCCTGTGCGCCCGCGCCACTGACGACACCCAGGTCAAATTCGCTTTCGCGGCGGGCGATGGTCAGCGCCAGTTCGGTGGGCACGGCCATTTTCTGTTTCGCCATCGGATGCAGGGCGTAATAGGCGGCGGGCAGCACAAGCGCGCGTCGGGCGGCGGCCTTGCCCACCATCACCTGCAAATGTGGCTGTTCCAGTTCTTGCAGCATTTGCGCCAGCTGACCCAGCTGATCGCGGTTCAGAGAATTGGAAAGGTGTACAAAGAAGGTCTCGGCCAGGTTGAGATTGCCGGTGGCCAGCGCCAGAACACCCGCCTGCGCGACTGTGGATTTGGCGAAAGCGGCGTCGCGCCACGGGGCGAATTCCTCGTTTCCGGCGAGGGTGGGATCAATCTCGATACCGCCACGTTCGGCCGCCAGCAGGCCATAGAAACTGGTCTGGTGCAACGCGCCGCGGCCATAGGCGATCTGTGCCGCCTCGTCATCGCCAAGCGCCTCTTGCGCCCGTCCGATCCAGTATCCGGCGCGACCCAGTGAAATCGGCGTTTCGACCGCCGAGCGGAAGCGTTGGAAATGATCCAGTGCCAGGTCGGGCGCATCGAGGAACCGCAGCGCCAGATAGCCCGAGAGCCATTCCAGATCGGCGTATTTGTAGCCTTCGGAAAGCTGATGGCTGGACGCCAGATCATAGGCCAGTTGATGATTGCCCTGCCGCATCTGCGCCCGCGATAGTGAGCGGCGGTTGTTGCCCCAGCGATCCGGCTCGCCCAAGCCGCCCTCGATCCCGCTTTGGCGCAGCATCAGCTTGATCGCCTTGTCGGTCTTGCGCTTGCTCATCAGGTGGTTGAATTCGGCATAGGCGACATGGGCATCGCGGCGCAGCTTTTTGGGCAGATCGGCGATCCACTTGTCCAGCGCCTCGCGCCCGTTTTCGATGGTCTGCCGGGTTTCCACGCGTTTGCGCAGATCGGCCGAGACCAGCGGAAGCATCTTTTTGACATCCTTCAGCCCGCGCCAGAGCGCCATGTGCATCCGCGCCTCGTGATGCGGTTTCAGAAGGTCGGCATAGGCTGCGATGAACGCGTCATGTTCATCATTTGTCAGGTCCATGCTGCGCCAGGCCATGACGATTGTCGCCTCGGCCTCACCGGTCTGGCCGGCGGCGATCTGGGCACTGGCATAGGTCAGTGCGCCGATGCCGGTTTGCGGGGCGTGGGTTTCGTAGAATTTCAGGATGCCGTCGTCCCCGGCGGTGATCATCCGCACCTCGTTCCGGCGACGCAGATAATCAAGGCCAGGCCAGTCGGGGTTGCGGTCGAGAAAAACGAGGATGTCTTCTGGTGTGCCACGGCCCGAGCGTAGGCGGTACCATTCGATCAGAGTGGCGGCGGCAGGTCCGTCGCGTTCGGCAAGCCGCGCTGCGACCTCCCACCGGTCGGCCTTCATCGCGTGCAGGGCACTGGCCAGCGGGCGCGGGGCTATGCGCACGTCTTCCGCCGCCCAACCCGGCAGGGTCAGGGCGATCAGAGCCATAATTTGGGCCACCAAACGTGACATCTCTTGCATTTCCCTCTCTGGCGAAGGATAGACAGCGCCAACCTAAGCACGTGTAGCAAACCCGTCCATGCACAAACTTGGCACCCGGGCGGCATCCCGCTAACCTAGCGTGCGTTTTATGATCAGCCAGTTAAGGCTAAATTAGAAATGTGGAAGGAGCGTGGCATGTTTAAGGGATCTTTTCCTGCACTGGTGACGCCGTTTAAGAACGGTGAACTGGACATTGATACGCTCAAACACCTTGTAGAGTGGCATATTTCCGAGGGAAGTCACGGTCTGGTGCCGGTTGGCACGACCGGGGAAAGCCCCACGCTGACCCACGAAGAACATGAAATTGTGATCGAAGAGGTGGTGAAAGCCGCCAATGGCCGTGTGCCGGTGATTGCGGGCGCGGGCAGCAACAACACTGCCGAATCGGTTCGGTTCATGCAGCATGCGCACCGTGTGGGGGCCAATGCGGCGCTGGTGGTGACGCCCTATTACAACAAGCCCACCCAACGCGGGTTGATCGCGCATTACACCGCGCTGCATGAGTGCTGTGAGCTGCCGATCTTTATCTACAACATTCCCGGCCGGTCTGTGGTGGACATGTCGCCCGAGACGATGGGCGAACTGGCCAAGCTGCCGCGCATCATCGGGGTCAAGGATGCGACCGCCGATATGGCGCGTGTCAGTGATCAGCGCCGCACCTGTGGCACGGAATTTCTGCAATTCTCGGCTGAGGATCCATCGGCGCTGGGTTTCAACGCGCATGGTGGCATTGGCTGCATTTCCGTGACTGCCAACGTGGCCCCGAAACTGTGTTCCGAGTTCCAGGAGGCGACGCTGGCGGGCGATTTCGCCAAGGGCCTGGACTATCAGGACCGGCTGATGCCGCTGCACCGCGCAATCTTTACCGAGCCCGGTCTGGTCGGCGCGAAATACGCCATGTCGCGGCTGGGTCTTTGCAGTGACGAGGTCCGCTCGCCCCTGACAGGCCTGACCGATGAGACCAAGGCGCTGGTCGATGCAGCGATGCGGCACGCGGGTCTGATGAATTAAGACCACGATCAGAGGTTTGAAAATGCAAACGGGCGCCAGAATTGGGCGCCCGTTTCTTGTTGTTGTGCTCGTTTACTCGGCCGGTACCTTTCCGGTCCAGGCGGTGCGGTCCAGATCCAGATCGCTAAAGTCATCCGGGTTCAGCACGGGCCGGGCGACGCCGGCGGCCAGCTGCGCGCGGAAATCCTTGAGCAGCCGCAGGCAGGTTGGCAGCAGCATCATCAGCACCACGAGGTTGACCACCGCCAGGATGCCCATCATCGGATCCGAGAAGAAGAAGACCGATGTCGCACCCGGTGCCGTGGCCCCGAGGAAGACGATGCCGATGATCACGACCCGGAGCACGTTCAGCGCCGCGGGGCTTTTGGTGATCACCGTCAGGGCGTTTTCACCGAGATAGTAGTTGTAGATGATCGAGCTGAAGGCAAAGAGCAGGATCATCAGCGACAGGAAGTATTGCGCCCATTCGCCCAGATGCGAGACCAGCGATTGCTGGGTCAGTGCGATCCCGTCGACGCCTTCGGCGCCCGGCACATAGATATCGCCCAGCAGGATCACGAAGGCGGTGCAGCTACAGATGAAGATCGTATCGATGAAGACCGAAAAGCTTTGCGTGATGCCCTGGCTGATCGGGTGGCGCACATCCGCCGTGGCCGCCACGTTCGGGGCCGAGCCCAGACCGGCCTCGTTCGAGAAGAGCCCCCGGCGCAGGCCCTGTGCGATGGCCGCGCCCATGCCGCCGCCCACGGCCTCTTCCAGACCGAAAGCATTAGCGAAGATCGAGCTGATGACGCCGGGCAACGACCCGATATTCATCACAATGATGACAAGGGCCATCAGGATGTAGCCGATTGCCATGACGGGCACGACCACATCGGCGGCCTTGGCGATGCGGTGGATGCCGCCAAAGACGATGAAACCGGCGATCACGGCCAGAACCGCACCGGTCACAAAGCGGCTGATGCCCATGCTGTCTTCCATTGCGCCGGCAACGGTATTGCCCTGGAACGCGTTGAAGCCCAGACCGAAGGCCGCGATCAGGCAGACCGCGTAGATTACCGCCAACCATTTGAATTCATGCCCTAAACCATGAATGATCGACCGGGCCGGGCCGCCGCGGAACGTGCCGTCGGACTGACGTTCCTTGTAAAGCTGCGCCAGCGAACATTCGACAAGGCTGGTGGCCATGCCGACAAGTGCAATCGCCCACATCCAGAACACCGCGCCGGGCCCGCCCAGCGTGATTGCCACCGCCACACCGGCGATATTACCACCGCCGACGCGCCCTCCGACCGAGATCAGCAGCGCCTCGCGCGCGGAAATCGCGTTGGGGTCACCCGACTGGTTCTTCGAGGACAAGACGCGGAACATCCGCTTGAAAAACCTGAACTGAACAAATCCGGTGAGGGCGGTGATGAAAAGCCCAAAGATCACCAGAAGCGGGATCAGGGACCAACCCCAGGTCAAATCGCCAATCAGGCCGAAAAAACTTTCGATTGTAGACATGCCGCGCGTCCTTTCAAATTGGTTAATAACGAAAACGTTACAGGTTTGATCCATGATGTAAACGACCTGTGGTTGTTTATTGCGTGTCAACACAGTCGTAGGTCGCGGTGCGATTGACATGCGGCACATGCGTGATCACGCTGCCTTGTGGGTCTGGCCGACCACCCCGGAGGAATTTGCATGAAACTCAAGCTGCATCATATCAACCTGAGCACCGAGGACGTGCCGCGAATGGATGCGTTCTACCGCGATGTGCTGGGGCTGGCGCCGCCGACGCGTGATCTGCCGACGCTGGAGAAGAAAGAGGGGTATGCGGGCGATGTTGCCTTTGTTTCAGACGGCGATATCCAGGTGCATCTGGCGCAGAAAGACATCGGCGCGGGGTTCAGGACCGGGCAGATCGTCAACCCCGTGGCGCGGGGTCATATCGCCTATCGCACCGATGATCTGGCGGCGTTCCGGGCGCATCTTGAGGTGCAGAACATCCCCTATTCGGATTGGGGCAATGCTGCCGTTGCCGGTTGGCACCAGATTTTCTTTTACGATCCCGATGGCAATGTGATCGAGGTACATCAGGCGCAGAACTAGGCGCTTATGCCTCCAGCGGCAGGGCCAGCGTGGATTTTTCCCGCGCGACGGCGATAGAGGTGCGGAACTTGCGCACATTCTTGTCGGCAAAGAAAAACCGGTGGGTGAACTGTTCGTAATCCGCCATATCGCGGGCCACGACGACGATGATGAAATCCGCCTCGCCCGCCACGCAGTAGAAATGTTGCACATTGGGGTCGGCCCGCGCCTTGCGCTTGAAGGCATCAATCTGGTCCAGCCGGTCCCGCTCCAGATCGACCGAGACAACCGCCGTGATGCCAAAGCCAAGCCGCACCGGATCAAGCTGTGCCGCCTCGCACAGGATCACGCCGTTTTCGCGCAACCGCCGGAGCCGCCGCTGCACTGAGGCGGTCGAGGCCCCGGCCAGGGCGGCAAGTTCGGCGATGGGGCGGCGCGAATCCTTCTGGATGGCCGACAGTATTTTTCGATCTACCGCATCTAAATCTGCTTCATTCATACGGTATCTCCGATAATATGATGTTATTCGATCATGGCCTGTAGCAGAATGATCTATCGAGATCATGATAATTTCATACAGTCGGGGCATGAAACAGGGTTTTCTTTCCATTCTTCCGCTGGCGGCCGGTGCGGCGCTTTATGGGTTTGCCTTTGGGGTGCTGGCGGCCCAGATCGGGTTTCCGTGGTGGGGTGTGGCGCTGATGAGCGGCGTTGTGCATGCCGGGTCCAGCCAGATCGTGGCAGTAGAGCAATTCGGCAGTCATGGTTTCGTGCTGGGTGCCGTGTTGGCGGGTGCGGCGCTGAACCTGCGGTATCTGGGGATCATCGCGTCGCTTTCGGAGGTGCTGCGCGACGTGCCCTTGCGGGTGAAACTGCTGGCGATTCACATCACCGGCGATGAAAACTGGGCGCTGACCATGGCGCGCCGCGCGCACGATCCGGCCATCGGTGCGCCGTTCCTGATCGGGTCCGGGCTGACGATGATAACGGTCTGGGTCACCTCGACCAGTGCCGGGGCGCTGATCGGTGGCGCGATCCCCGATCTGGAGGGCTATGGGCTTGGCTTTGCCTTTACCGCAGCCTTTATCGCCATGGCCCGGGCGATGTGGCGGGGGCAGCGCATGGTGCTGCCCTGGGCGGTCACATTTGTGGTCACGCTGGGGCTGGTGCAGGCCGGGATGGGGGCGGCCTATGCCATCGTTCTGGGCAGTCTTGTCGGTGTCTTGATGGCCCAGATGCGCCGGGCGCATAGGGGGGAAACCGCATGAGCAGCGCCGAGTGGTTGTTGATCGGATTATTGGCCGTTGCGTCCTACGGCGTGCGGCTGGCGGGCCTGATCGGAGGCCGGGCCATTGCCGTTAACCCGCGGCTGAAACCGTTTCTGGATGACCTGCCGGGATGCCTGGTGGTGGGGCTGGTCGCATCGTCCCTGGCGGGGGCGCCGATGGTGACCTGGCTGGCGGCAATGGTGGCGCTTGCCGTGGCGATCGCCAGCAACAACGTGGTGGTGACGATGGCAGCCGGGCTGGCCGCCATCGTCCTTGGGCACTATCTGGCGGGCCTTTAGGCGTCTTCGCTGATCTTGTCCTGCGTCATGGTTTCGAAATCGCTGGCTTCATGGCGCTCATGTAACTGTTCATGCGGCTCGCCACTGGTTTTGTTGACCATGCGGCCGCGCTGCACCGCCGGGCGGGCGTCGATCTTTTCGGCCCAGGCCAGAACATGCTTGTAGCTTTTCGTATCGAGGAACGTACCGGCCTCACCATAGGCGCGGCCAAGGGTCAGGTTGCCGTACCAGGGCCAGATCGCCATGTCGGCGATGGAATAATCCTCGCCCGCGATATAGGGCCGGTCGGCCAGTTGCCGGTCCAGCACGTCAAGCTGGCGTTTGACCTCCATCGCGAAACGGTCAATCGGGTATTTCCAGTGCTGCGGCGCATAGAAATAGAAATGCCCGAAGCCACCGCCCAGGTAAGGCGCGCTGCCCATCTGCCACATCAGCCAGTTGATCACCTCGGTCCGTTCAGGCCCCGAAGCGGGCAGGAAGGCGCCGAATTTCTCGGCCAGATGCATCAGGATCGAACCGGATTCGAAGACCCGCACCGGGGTGTCGCCGCTGCGATCCACCAGCGCCGGAATTTTCGAGTTCGGGTTGATCTCGGTAAAGCCGCTGCCGAACTGGTCGCCATCGCCGATGCGGATCAGCCAGGCGTCGTATTCGGCATCGTGGCCGGCGGCCAGCAGCTCTTCGAACATGATGTTGACCTTGACGCCGTTGGGCGTGGCCAGCGAATAAAGCTGGAACGGGTGTTTGCCGACAGGTAGTTCCTTGTCATGGGTGGCCCCGGCGATGGGCCGGTTGGTCGAGGCGAATTCGCCGCCGTTTTCCTCTTCCCAGGTCCAGATTTCGGGTGGGGTGTAGCTGTCATCGGTCATCTGCGCGTCCTTTGATCTGAATTCATCCACAAGAAGTAAGCAAATAGAGGAGTGACGCAAGTCACACCATTGCACAGATCATTGTGCACTGTTGCTGGCATTTGCGATGGTTCGGATCACCGGGAAATCACGACCAATTTATGCCGGGCCGCCCGGCATACACGTTTGCGCCAGACGGGGTAGGAGGGTGCGCGTTGCGGATTACCTCGGTGGCATGAGCGCCGGAACTTCATCCGGGGCAGCAATCGGGAAAGGATTATCAGATGATCCGCAAACATTTCATCGCCGGTCTTTCAGCCCTTGCAATCGGGAGTGTCGGTCTGACCGCCGCGCCCGCGCAGGCAAGTGACGATACCGCCAAGATCGTCACAGGGGTGGCTGCGCTGGCCCTTCTGGGGACAGTGATCGCGAAATCGGGCCAGAAGGATCGCCGTGATCATGCGTTGAGCCGAAGCCATTCGCGCACATATTATGGGCATGGCACATACCGGCCCCACAGGTACAAATCTGCCAGGGGGCATCACCGATACAAATCCCGGAAAGGGCACCACGCGTATAGATACAAGCACCACCGCAAACATGGCGGGTATCGGTACAAGAAACGCTATTAGGAATTGCCGGTGGCACAATCGACCTGCGGGTCTTTGATTACAGGCAGGTGCGATGCAGGAGCCCGGTCCAGGCCAGGCTCCTGATTTGTCAAAAGATCAGAATTCCACGACGGCGCGGATGGATTTACCCGCATGCATCAGATCAAAACCTTCGTTGATCTGATCCAGCGTCAGTTTGTGGGTGATCATCGGGTCGATTTCGATCTTGCCGTCCATGTACCAGTCGACGATCTTGGGTACGTCCGTGCGCCCCGAGGCACCGCCAAACGCCGTGCCGCGCCAGCTGCGTCCGGTGACAAGCTGGAACGGCCGCGTCGAGATCTCGGCCCCGGCAGGGGCCACGCCGATGATGATCGATTCGCCCCAGCCTTTATGCGCCGCCTCCAGCGCGGTGCGCATCACGCCGACATTGCCGGTGGCATCAAAGGTGTAATCCGCGCCGCCGCCGGTCACTTCGACCAGATGCGCCACCAGATCACCGTCGACCTTCGACGGATTGACGAAATCGGTCATGCCGAAACGGGTTGCCATCTCGACCTTGCCGTCATTGAGATCAACGCCGACGATCTGGTCCGCACCGGCAAGGCGCAGGCCCTGGATGACGTTCAACCCAATGCCGCCCAGGCCGAACACGATGCCCCTGGAGCCGATCTCGACCTTGGCGGTGTTGATCACCGCGCCGATGCCGGTGGTGACGCCGCAGCCGATGTAACAGATCTTGTCGAACGGTGCGTCCTTGCGGACCTTGGCCAGCGCAATCTCGGGCACGACGGTGTGGTTGGCGAAAGTCGAACAGCCCATATAGTGGTGGATGGGCGTACCGTCGAGCATGCTGAACCGGGTAGAGCCATCCGGCAACAGGCCGGCACCTTGCGTCGAGCGGATCGATTGGCAAAGGTTGGTCTTGGGGTTCAGACAGTATTCGCATTCGCGACACTCGGGTGTGTAGAGCGGGATGACGTGATCACCCACTTCCAGGCTGGTGACGCCTTCGCCCACCTCAATCACAACGCCCGCGCCCTCATGGCCCAGAATGGCCGGGAAAATGCCTTCGGGGTCGTCGCCGGACCGGGTGAATTCATCCGTATGGCACAGGCCCGTCGCCTTGATCTCAACCAAGACCTCGCCCGCCTTCGGGCCTTCAAGGTTCACTTCCATGACTTCCAATGGTTTGCCCGCTTCCAAGGCAACTGCCGCTCTTGTGCGCATGATGTTTGTCCCTCCAATTGTTTGCGGGGAACTTTGAGCGAAACATGGCGGGTTTTCAATGCCGTCACGTCACCTAACTTGCATGTCTTGGGTATTTTCCTCAGGCTTTGCCGCAAACGGAAAGGAATTTGGCGGATGCGTATTACTGTTCTTGCACTTCTGGGCTTGCCGGCCTGCGTGGCGCAACAGGCAGAGCCGATCAACAGGCTGTTGCCCGAAGATACCTGTGGTGCCGCCAAGGTACAGCAGCATGTGGGGCAGGCCTATGAGGCGCAGAATTTCGAGGGTGCGGCGCGAAAAGTGCGTGTTGTGCCGCCCGGATCGGTGATGACGATGGATCATCTTGCGGATCGGCTGAACGTCGATCTGGACGAGACCGGGGTGGTCACCCGCCTTTGGTGCGGGTGACGACGAAATCTGTTTAAAACAGGTGTGTCAGGTGTTTTTGCGCTGCCGGGACAGTCTTGCGCCCCCGATCAAACCGCCAAAAGCCGTGATCATCAGCAAGGCCGAAGCAGGCAGTGGCACGACCGTGGCTGGTTGCGGGTTCTCTGAGGAGAGCGTCCAGCGGGCATAGGTTTCGAGGTCATTGGACAGGTCGGTGTCAGCCCGCACGCAGCAAGAGAAATAGGACCCGTCGGAATCATCCTCGCTTTGGATGTAATTCTCGATCCGGGCGGTCTTGACCCGGCCATCCACGGTGAATTCCGCATACGGGTTGACGATCTGGCAGTTTTCCCGCTGGCGGGTTTCAGAGCAGCCGGTGATGCTGATATCGGCGTCAATGTCGGGTGTATTGTTGATCAAGGTCTCAAGCGCAAACACGGCGGCAAAGATCGACGTCGCATCCAGTCCGAAATCAGAAGCGTCATCGCAGCCGCTGAAAATGGCCGCACAGGTGCCGGTCAGAAATTCGACATTATAGAACGTTCCGCTCACGTTCACATCGGTCGCGCCGGTCCTGGTGAGGGTGGCAGCGGATGCGGAAAGCGGGAGGAGGAGGAAGGAAAGTGCAACAAGCAACCTGAACATTTATTTATCCAATCTGAAAGCGTAACCGACTCGTACGATATTAAGACTATATTAAGTTTCGTTAATTTTTCAAAGTGTTATGATTGGCCAAGTAGCGATGCCAACCTGAAATCATTTAAGGCATAGCTGCGCGACAATGCAACCCCTGCGATACTTGGTTGCCTCTTTTCGGGGGTCTCAGGCGCGCTCTTCCCGCTTGGCCTGATCCCAGAGCGCGTCCATTTCGGCCAGATCGGACTGATCCGGGGATTTGCCGCGTTCCTTCAGAAGGGCCTCGATTCGTTCAAAACGGCGGGTGAATTTGGCGTTGGCGGCGCGCAGGGCGGCTTCGGGGTCGACCTTCATGTGACGGGCGAGATTGGCCATGACAAACAACAGATCGCCGAATTCCTCCTCGATCTTTTCGTGCGGCAGGCTTTTGGCGGCCTCGGTCAGTTCGGCCGCTTCTTCGGTGATCTTGTCCAATACATGCGACGCATCGGGCCAGTCAAACCCGACCCGCGCGGCGCGTTTTTGCAGTTTGACGGCACGTATAAGGGCGGGCAGGCCCACGGCGACACCGTCCAGCGTGCCGGTCTGCGCCTTGGCCGCGCGTTCGGCGGCCTTGACGGTTTCCCAGTCGCGGGTCTGCTGTTCGACGGATTTGTCGCGCGATTCATCGCCGAAGACATGCGGATGTCGGTCGACCATCTTGTCGGCGATGGCATTGGCCACGTCCCCGAACTGGAAAAGGCCCTTGTCGTCGGCGATCTGGGCGTGAAAGACGACCTGTAAAAGCAGGTCGCCCAGCTCGCCGCGTAATTCCTCCCACGCGTTGCGTTCGATCGCGTCGGCGACCTCGTACGCCTCTTCGATCGTGTAGGGGGCGATGGTGGCGAAATCCTGTTCGATATCCCAGGGGCAGCCGTTCTGCGGGTCGCGCAGGCGACGCATGATCTCGATCAGGCGGGGCATGGCCTGACTGGCGTCGTGGATCAGGGCGTCATCTGGCATTGCGGTTCCATCCTCTTTCGGGTTGAGTGGACCGTGACAAGCAATTGGGGCGGAGTCCAGACCATGGCGGTGATCAATCGTATTGCCGGATTTGCCGAGGAAATGACCGCGTGGCGGCGGCATCTGCATGCGCATCCCGAACTGGGGTTCGAATGCCATGAGACGGCGGCTTATGTGGTCGAGCGGCTGCGCGAATTCGGGATTACCGAGATCGAGACCGGAATTGCCACCTCGGGCGTGGTGGCGGTGATCGACGGGCAGGGGGAAGGACCGACGATCGGGTTGCGCGCTGACATGGATGCGCTGCCGATCGACGAGGCGACCGGTGCGATCTGGGCGTCGGAAACCCCCGGTGCGATGCATGCCTGCGGCCATGACGGGCACACGACCATGCTGTTGGGGGCAGCGAAATACCTGGCCGAGACGCGCAATTTCAAGGGCCGTGTCGCGCTGATCTTTCAGCCCGCCGAAGAGGGGCCGGGCGGTGGGCGCGTGATGGTCGAGGAGGGCATTCTGGACCGTTATGATATTTCCGAGGTCTATGCCCTGCACACGCTGCCGGGGGTCGAGGCGGGTGGGTTCTTCACCTGTCCGGGGCCGATCATGGCGGCGGTGGACACGTTTCACATCGACATTCAGGGCTGTGGCGGGCACGGCGCCTACCCGCAGGATACAAGCGATCCGGTGGTGGCCGCCGCAGGCATGGTGCAGGCGATCCAGACGATCGTAAGCCGGAACCATTATGCGCTGGACGAACTGGTGGTGTCGGTGACGCAGATCCATACCGGCAGTGCGGAAAATATCATCCCCGACACGGCCTATATCAACGGCACGATCCGCAGTTTTGACAAGGATGTGCAACAGATGGTCTGGGCGCGGCTGCGCGAGATCGTGGACGGTCAAGCGGCATCCTATGGTGTCAGCGCCGAGCTGCGGATTGATCAGGGTTATCCGGCCACGGTGAATGATCCGGGACGCGTGACGTTTGCCGCTGAAGTGGCGCGAGATGTGGCGGGCGAGGCGCCGGTGGTGACAGACCGCAGCCGCGAGATGGGGGCCGAGGATTTTTCCTATTTGCTGAATGAGCGCCCCGGCGCCTATCTGTTTCTGGGCCAGGGGGATGCGGCGGGGCTGCATCATCCGGGTTTTGACTTCAACGATGCGGTGGCGCCTGTTGGCGCGTCGTTCTTTGCCCGGCTGGTAGAGCGGGCGCAACCGGTGGCCTGATGCCTTTCAGAGCGTCGCCCACCCACCCTCCCCGCCACTCTGAAAGGCATCATCATGGCACTTGAAGACGCGAAAAATCAGGTGGATCACGCATTCACCCGCGAAGACACCCGTGGTCTGAGCAATGAGAACACGTTTGGGGGCGCGACCTCGTTCCTGCGGCGGCGCTATACCAAGGATCTGTCGGGCGTGGATATCGCGGTGACCGGCATCCCGTTTGATCAGGCGGTGACCAACCGCACAGGAACCCGGCTGGGACCGCGCGCCATTCGCGAGGCCAGCAGCCTGCAAAGCCCGGATGCGCCCTATGGCTGGGGGTATGATCCGCTGAGCGAGCTGAGCATTGTCGATTACGGCGATCTGGCGTTTGACTATGCTATGGTGCCGGATTTTCCGGATGCGCTGACGGCGCATATCAGGGGCATTCTGGCGGCGGGGGCGGCGAGCATCTGTCTGGGCGGGGATCATTATATCTCGTTCCCGATCCTCAAGGCCTATGCCGAGAAGTTCGGGCCGCTGTCATTGCTGCAATTCGATGCCCATTCCGACACCTGGGCGGATGACAACATGGATCGTATCGACCACGGCACGATGTTCTACAAGGCGGTGAAACTGGGCCTGATCGACCCGGCGCGGTCGGTTCAGGTGGGGATCAGGACCAACAATCCCGACACGATGGGCTTCAACATCATCGACGCGCGCGAGGTACATGAAACCGGGCCGGTGGCGGTGGCGCAGAAAATCAAATCCATTCTGGGCGATCACCCGACCTACGTGACCTTTGACATCGACGGGTTGGACCCGGCCTATGCACCCGGCACGGGCACCCCGGTCTGGGGTGGGCTGACCAGCGCGCAGGCGTCGATCATGCTGCGCGACATCGCCGGTATCAACATGGTTGGCGGGGATGTGGTCGAGGTGTCACCGCCCTTCGACACCACCGGGGCCACCGCCATTGCCGGGGCGCATGTGGCGACGGAGCTGATCTGCCTTTTGGGGTGGACGCGGCGATAGCCGGTCAGGAGGGTCTGGAGAAAGATGAAGATGTGGGTCGTGACCATATTGCTGGGCGTTGCGCTATGTCTGGTCGCGGCAATCGCCTGGGTGCGTCTGGCCCCTACGGACGTTGCGCGCTGGCATCAGATGCACGCCGATGTGCAGGTCACCGACCTTGGCAATGGTGCGATGCGGGTGGTTGAGGCGGGGACAGACGATCTGGCGCGGCTGCATGCCATCATCCGCGACACGGCCCGGACGCAGGTTCTGGCGGGGTCGGTGGAGGCGGGGATGATCACCTATGTCACCCGGTCTGCCGTCATCGGCTTTCCCGATTACACGACCCTTCGTCTGTCAGGTGACAAGATCGAAATCTTTGGCCGGGCGCGGTTCGGGGTTTCAGATCTGGGGGTCAATGCCGCCCGCATCGACGGCTGGCTTGACGCTTTGGCGCAGAGAGGATGACAGGCAACCCTCGGAAATCTCGCGCCACATCGGGACATTCAGCGACATCTGGCATTGGGCCATGAACATGCGCCCATCGACCTGCAGGCAGGTCATATCACCGAGTTCGACACGTTCGCCCTGACGATCGGTGCAATAGCAGTCAATCGTCTTGCCCTTGTTTTTCACATCGGCCAGCGCCGGGCTGGCGGCGGTCAGGAATACGCATAACCATCTCATATCGCAATTATATCACGTTCTGCGCCCTTGACCAAACCCCAAGGATGGGGGACATGGTCGGCCATGATACCTTTGGACCGCCTTCAGCAGATCACCCAGCGTTTCGAGTTTATCGAGGCGCAGATGGCCGAGAGTGCGGGCGATATTGCCAAGCTGGGCAAGGAATATTCCGATCTGCGCCCGGTGGTCGAGGAAATCCGCGCCTATCGCCAGCTTCTGGACGATGTCGAGACCGCGAAAGCCATGCTGGACGACCCCGAAATGCGCGAATTGGCGGCCGATGAACTGGCCGAGCTGGAAGCGCGCCAGCCCGATATGGAACAGGCGTTGCAACTGGCGCTTCTGCCCAGGGACGAGGCCGACAAGCGGCCCGCAATCGTGGAAATTCGCCCCGGCACTGGCGGCGATGAAGCGGCCCTTTTCGCCGGGGATCTGTTGCGCATGTACCAGCGTTATGCCGAGGCGCATGGCTGGAAATTCGAGCTGATCGAAGAACAGCAGAGTGAGCTGGGCGGCATCAAGGAAGCCGTGGCGCATGTGAAGGGTGAAAACGTCTTTGCCCGGCTGAAGTTCGAGTCTGGTGTGCACCGGGTACAACGGGTGCCGGAAACTGAATCGGGCGGACGTATTCACACCAGCGCCGCGACGGTGGCGGTGCTGCCCGAGGCTGAGGATGTGGATATTCATGTCGACGCGAATGACCTGCGGATCGACACGATGCGCAGCTCGGGCGCGGGTGGGCAGCATGTGAACACGACCGATTCGGCGGTGCGCATTACGCATATTCCATCGGGTATCGTGGTGACGAGTTCCGAGAAGTCCCAGCACCGCAACCGCGAGATTGCCATGCAGGTGCTGAAGACCCGGCTTTATGATCTGGAACGGCAGCGGGTCGACAGTGAGCGCAGCGCGGACCGCGCGGCGCAGGTCGGGTCAGGAGATCGGTCTGAGCGCATCCGCACCTATAATTTCCCGCAAGGTCGCATGACCGACCACCGCATCAATCTGACGCTTTACAAGCTGGACCAGGTGATGGCTGGTGATCTGGATGAGGTGATCGACGCCCTGACCGCCGATGCGCAGGCCACGATGCTGGCCGAGATGTCGTGAAAATCCGCGCGGCGCTGGCCGATGCCACCAGGGCGCTGGAAGGTGCCGGGATTGAGGGTGCAGGCCGTGATGCGCGGGTGCTGTTGGCTTTCGCGCTGGATATTCCGCGTGACCGGGTGACGCTTTGCCTTGAAGATCAGCTTTGCGCCGCCGCCAAATCGCGACTGGATGACGTCATTGATCGTCGGATCGCGCGTGAGCCGGTTTCGAAAATCACCGGTTCGCGGGAATTCTGGGGGCGCCGGTTTGAGGTGACGGCGGATGTGCTGGACCCGCGACCCGAGACCGAAAGCCTGATCGTCGCCGCCCTTCAACGGCCCGCTGCGACGCGGCTTTTGGACCTTGGAACCGGTAGCGGCATTCTGGCCATCACCTTATTGTCTGAATGGCCCGGGGCGACCGGTATCGCCACAGACCTGTCGCCGGACGCCCTGGATGTTGCTGCCCGCAATGCAAACGCTCTGGCTGTGGCTGACCGGCTTGATCTGGTGCGGTCGGATTGGTTTCAGAATATTCGCGGAAAGTTTGATCTGATCGTGTCGAACCCGCCCTATATTGCCGCGGTCGAAATGCCGGCGCTGAGCCCCGAAGTGCGCGATTTCGATCCGGAAATGGCGCTGAGCGACGGGGCTGATGGTCTGAGCGCCTATCGGGAGATCACCACGGGCGCTGCAAATCACCTGCAACCCGGTGGATGTCTGATGGTCGAAATCGGCTGGACCCAGGGCGCGCAGGTGGCTGACTTCTTCCGCGCTGCGGGCTTCAGCGACGTTGAGATTCTGCCGGATATGGGCGGGCGTGACCGTGCAGTTCGCGGATTTTTGCACGGGTAAACCTGCAAAAACCTGCCAGATTCTGGCTCAAAACCGCACAAAACGGTTAAATTCAGCGCTTTCTACTTGTGCCATCCGTTTCGCCGTGCTTATTGGTATTCAGATCAAGACGGAGGATGCCCCAGGCGGTCCCGCTTGATTTCAAGCCAAGACATGTCGGATTCGGTTTCATTTTATCGGCGCAAGGGGCGCCAGTCGGGTCAACGGACAATTTGAGCATAGGGCTGAACAGCAAGTAACATGAGATCACAGAAGTCACGTTCGCGGAATAAATCCAACCGCAACAACCGGTCGGTTGGAAATGTCGTAAACCGGGTTTTCGACAGCTCAGGGCCTGAGGGCAAAGTGCGCGGCACCCCCCAGCAAATCATTGAGAAATACAATCAGCTTGCGCGTGATGCGCAACTGTCGGGCGACCGGGTCGCCACTGAAAACTTCCAGCAGCATGCCGAACATTACCTGCGCCTTTTGGGGGTTGCCCAGAAAGAACAGGATGCCCGTCGCGAGCAGCAGGAACGCGAGAATCGCGAGCGTCAGCAGGAACGTGATCGCGAGCGCGCCAAGCGGCAGGAACGCGAATCGAACGGCCCCGGCGATGATCCGGCCGAGGCACCCCAGCCCGACGTGCTGGAACAGCCCGAGGTCGGTGACAGCGGGCTGGTGGAAACACCCGAAAGCCAGCAACCGCCGAAACCCAAGCGCACCCGCAAACCCAAAGCCCCCAAGCCAGTCGCGGACGCCCCGGCAGAAAATACAGCCGAGGAGCAGCCCAAGGGCGACGCGCCGGATGCCCCGGAAGCCGCAGAATAAGCGCGACTTCGACGATTTCGGACAAGGCGCTGCTTCTTGGGGGGCGGCGCCTTTTCTCGTTTTCAGGGTGGTCCCTGGTTTTGACGCGCAACTTTCTTGGCGCTAGGGTCAATCGACGGTCTTGGCGAGTGATTTAATGGCGACCACCTGGAAAATTCTGTTCGTTGTTCTGGCTGCTGCCGGTGCGATGGCTCAGGCAGCGGATGCGCCACCGGACGGCTCTGTTCTTACCTACCAGATCGTTGATACCGAACGCGGTTACAGTACCTGGCATGGGGTTGTGCGGGACGGTGAATTGCAGATCGCGGATGATGAGAAGCGATCGCTTTATCCCGGCTGCCTTCTTTATTGCGATGCCGCATCGCATCCGATTTCTCTGGAAGAATATCGCACTCTTTTCCCGTTGGAGGTTGGCAAGACCGCTGACTATTCGCGCCAACACGCCGACGGCGACAAGGCGTGGACGCATCGCGCGATCGTGCATGACCGCAAAACGATCAACACGGCAATGGGCAGTCTGGATGTCATTCAGATTGTTACCTATCAGGATGGCGATGGACATGAATTTAGCGGGAAAACGATCAGCTACTGGTCGCCCGAGCTCAACGCGACGGTGTATGAGTTCAACAATGATCTGAACGGAAGCTGGAAAAGCACGATCACGCTGATCGACTATGTTGTTCCCTGAGAGTTCAGGATGCTCGTCAGGCGGCGTGTAAATTACCTGATGCTAGGCCTTGAACGACCGGGCCAGGGCGCAGAACTGCTCTAACCCAACGGTTTCTGCGCGGTCGGTGGGCTTGATACCTGCGGCGATCAGGCGATCCTCGATATCCGGTGCCAATCCTTTCAGCGCGGCGCGCAGCATTTTGCGGCGCTGGTTGAAGGCACGCGCCACGACCATCTGCAACGTCTGGGGATCCGCCGGGTAGCGTGGTTCAGGCAGCGCCGTCAGGTGCACCACGGCGCTTGAGATTTTGGGGGGTGGGGTGAACGCCTCGGGCGGTAAGGTCATGACGATGCGCGCATCACTGCGCCATTGCGACAGAACCGCAAGGCGCCCATAGGTCTTGCTGCCCGGTTTGGCCACGATCCGTTCCGCCACCTCGCGCTGGAACATCAGTGTCAGGCTTTGCCAGAAGGGCGGCCATTCAGGCGGCGTCAGCCAGCGCACCAGAAGTTCGGTGCCGATATTATAGGGCAGGTTTGCGGCCACGCGGATGGGCGGGGTCAGATGTTCCAGCGGGTCCAGTTCCAGCGCGTCGGCATTGATCACCTGCAACCGCCCCGGTGCGGCCTGTGCAATCTGGTCAAGCGCGGGCAGGCAACGCGCGTCTTTTTCCACCGCAAGCACGCGCCGGGCCCCTTCGGACAGCAGACCACGGGTCAACCCGCCGGGACCGGGACCGATTTCCAGCACATCGCATTCCTTCAGGTCGCCCGCCTGCCGGGCGATCTTGGCGGTCAGGTTAAGATCCAGCAAGAAATTCTGCCCCAGCGATTTGCGCGCGGCCAGTTCATGCTCGGCAATGACCTGACGCAAGGGAGGCAGCGCATCGACATTCATGCGCGCCGCGACGCCCCCATCCGGGCGGCCATTTTCAAGGCTTCGATCAGCGAGGTCGGATTGGCCACACCTTGACCCGCTATATCAAGTGCGGTGCCGTGATCGGGCGAGGTGCGGATGAACGGCAAACCGAGGGTGATATTCACCCCACGGTCGAAATCCAGCGTCTTGATCGGGATGAGTGCCTGATCGTGATACATGCAGATGGCGGCGTCATAGCTTTTGCGTGCGGTGCCATGAAACATCGTATCTGCCGACATCGGCCCCCGCAGATCAAATCCCTCAAGGCGCAAGCGTTCCAGAACCGGCGTGATCACCTCGATCTCTTCGCGGCCCATCTTGCCGCCCTCACCCGCATGAGGGTTCAGCCCCGCAACTGCCAGCCGGGGGGCGGGGATGCCGAAATCGCGGATCAGCGCGGCATGGGTGATGCGGAGGGTTTCTTCCAGCAGATCATCGGTCAGGTGGCGCGCCACATCTGTCAGCGGGATATGGATGGTCGTCGGGACAACGCGCAGCTGGTCACTTGCCAGCATCATTACCACCCGATCCACACCTGCCAGTGCCGCCAGATATTCAGTGTGGCCAGGATAGGCGAACCCGGCGCCGTTCTGTAGCGCCTGTTTGTGAATGGGCGCGGTACACAGCGCTGAGGCAGCACCGCTTTGCACCAGATCGACACCACGCGCGATCACATCAATCACGCCTTGTGCATGAGACGGGTTGGGGGTGCCAAGGGTCAGCGGGTCATCGAAATCGTGCCGCAACACCGGCAGGCCGGACCCACTGGCCCGCGTGGCTTCTGTTGGCTCCTGGATTTCAACCACCGGCACGTCACCGGGCAGGTGCGTGGGATCCCCGATCAGAAAGAACGGCAGTTCCGTGCCCAATGCTTGCCAGGCGCGGCCCGCAATTTCAGGCCCAACCCCCGCCGGTTCGCCGCAACTGAGCGCGACGGGTGCGATCATTTTTCGATGATCCGCGCCTCGGCCCGCAGCTGTTCCAGATAGCCGTTCGAGAAGGATTCCAGCCGTTGGTTGCGGATGAACCCGGTCAGGTCGGCTTCGGACGGGCCTTCATCGGCCAGTTTTGGTGTGCGCCCGCACAGCATCAGGAATACCAATGTTTGCCCATTCGCGCGTGTCAGCGCGGTCGAAACCTCACCGGGGTCCAGCTTGGACAGTTCAAGCGCGATGTCGGTGGGCAGCTCTTCGGGCGCCTTTGTGCCGCGGTCCAGCACGCTTTCCGGCTGGCCCTGGGCAATACCATAAAGATCATCGCAGGTGTCGGTATCCGCTTTGACCTTCGCGGCACGGGCAAGGGCCTGTTCGCTGCGCCCGCCATCTATGTAGTAGGCGGCGTATTCGATGCCAGAATATTCCGGCGTTGGGGTCTCAAGCTCTTCGATATCACGCAGCTGGAACAGCGCAACCGCCCCTTGGATCGGTAAAGGCTCAGACACTTCTCCGGGGGCAAGGCCCAGAACGATCGACCGCAAGACTGGCGGCAGATCGGTGATGGCTTGCCAATCCAGCCGCCCGCCGCGTTCCCGGCTGGCGGTTGCGGAATATTTGCGCGCCTCGGCGGAAAAGGCAGCCTCGGAGGTGATTTCGGAAATCCGGGTGGCCCGCTGTTCGATGACTTCCGGGTCGGAATCGCCAATCGGCATGATGATCTCGGACAGCAGAACGCGGACGCCGGCCTGACCCGAGACAGCCGCACGGGCGCGTTCCAGATCGGATTCACTGACCGAGATGCGGCGCGCGAACCTTGCCTGCGTCACTTCCCGCCAGCTCACACCGGCGCGGACAAATTCGCGGTAGGTTGGTTCATCGACACCGGCACCGGCCAGCGTGCGGATCATGGTCTCAAGGTCCATGTTCACACGACCGGCGAATTCTTCCATACCGGTCTGAACATCGGTATCTTCCAGCACGATGCCATTGGCCTGTGCGGCATCCAGTTTCAGACGATCCTCGATCAACTGCTCCCGCGCCAGTTCCGTCGGATTGCCCGGCGCCCGGAAAAGCGACAACATGCGCGCCCGCTGTTCGATTTCGTAGCGGGTGATCGATTGATCATTGACGGTGATGACCGTCTCGAAAAGGCCCTGTGCCATCGCGGGCACAGCAGGTGCGGTTGCCAGCCCTGCCACAACGGCAATCGGCGCGAAGGCTGCGAAAAGTTTGACCAATTTACGTCTCATACTGCTTACTTCCTGCATCTCCGGGTATAGGATTTGTCCGCGGTTTTCGTGTTGAACCCCCTGAGCTCGACCGTCAGGCCGATATCGGTTGATTCCTCGCTATTAATCGACGTGGCGAAGCGGCGTAAAGCTGCAAGCTCGATTTCCACGCATTCATTGGTGTATGTCACTCCGACACCTGCCCGGACGCTTCGGTCTGATACAACGTCATAACGCCATTCGGCACTGCCGGTCCAGTGCCGTGCGACCCGGTAACTGCCGTCAAACGCCCATTCAGAGATGGTTTGATTGCGTTCTTCGGCGGGATCATCCTGCAACCAGATGAACGTGGCCGCGATATTCGCCTTGTCGTTGCGCCAATTGGCGCGGGCTTCGGCCTTGGTGGCCTCGAACGCATCGTCGAAAATGCTGCGTGCATAAAGCGACACACCATTGGGAAACTTCAGCTGTCCGGCAATCAGGTAATCCGAGAACTTGGTGCGCAACCCCGAAGAATCGGTAAAGCTGGTCGAGCCGTCGCTTTCGATCAACTGGTCATTGCGGTAAACCTGCCCAACGGTCAGGTTCGATTGCCATCCACCAGGATCATAGCGTGTCCAGTTGACGCCGTAGGCAACGCTGGCGCCACGCTCACGACGGTCCGGCGCCGTGAAGCGTGACAGCGACAGCAAGTTGCCTTCATCAAAATCAATCCGGCTGCTTTCGTCGTTGGGAATGTCGGGATTGCTGCCACCGACCCAGGCCAGTTGCATCATCGGTTCGATGATATGCGTGGCCCCTTTCGCGGTTTTCTTGATCAGGGGCATCCGCATCACAACCGAGGTCGAGGGGGTGATCTCGGTCGCCTCGGACTGCGCCGTGAGGCCCACCTGCTTGATCTGGAACGTGTCAACGTCAAGGCCGGTCTGGACACGGGTGTGAATGCCCTGCGGCAAAATCCAGTTGCGATACCAATTGACCCCGGCGGTAAAGCGGGTCACGTCACGCCCGTCGGCAAACCGGTCGAAATCGCGCCCGTCAATCACCAGGTCCGAACTGCGGTAGTGGGTATGTGCCTCGGTCGAGAAGCGAAGTTCACCCCCAAGCCGGGTGGGGAAATAGCGTTTTTCATACTCGGCATTGCCGACAATCGTGGGCCGTGTCGAATTGCTTTCGGTTTCCCTGAGTGTCTTGAAATGGGTGATCGCACCGCGGATAAATTCATCACGCCGGGCGCGGGTGATCGACACTTCGCTGTCCAGCCGGTTCTTGGCGGTGATGCCATAATCATCAAGGTATTCGTCGTCGTTCACCAGTTCGAGATCGAAGGCCAGCTTGAAATCACGCGGCAGGTTGAACCTGCCATCGGCAAACAGATAGGCGCGGGTTGACCGATCGCCGGCCTCATCATCGGAAACAGAGCCGTTGATCTCGATATCGCCCTTGCGAAAGGCCTGACGATACCGGAATGCCAGCGTGGTCGACTTGGTTGCCAGAAACGGTGTCAGCGTCAGGTCGCGATGATCGCCGAGACGGATGAAATACGGAACCTTCACGCCAAATCCCAGCTCGGTGGAATTGACCAGCGTCGGGAATAGAAACCCGGTGGCACGATCCAGCGTAGGATCGGGCAGGCGCAGGCGCGGCAGATAGAAGACCGGCACATCCAGTACATGCAGACGGGCATCATGGAAATAAAGCTGGCGTGTTTCCTTGTCGTGGATCATCCGGCGGGCGCGGATCTGCCACAGGGGCACCTTGCCATCATGGCAGATGCGGCATGACGTGACCGATGCCTTGTAAAGCTGTGTGTAACGCCCTTCGACGCGATCCATCCGGTGCGAGGAGATCTGCACCTGATCATCCAGCACAATGCGCGCGCCGCGCAGAATGCCATTGTGCAAATTCTTGTCCAGTTCACCTGAATCGGCCAGCACCAGCGTCGACTGGCCGTCGTCCAGCATCAGGGGACCGGTGATCTCAAGCGTTTCGGTGGTCCGGTCGTAGGTGATGGATTTCGCCTGCAGGCGCTGGCCCTGATAGACCGCCTCGACATTGCCTTCGGCGATCAGCTTGTTGTCACCGGTGATATAGACCTCATCCGCTACCAGCAGCGCGCCCAGATCCGGCTCTTCCTGCGACAGGGCTGAAACGGGCAGCGCCAGCAGGGTGATCAGGGCAGTGGCAAGGCGGATAAAGCGGCTCATCCGTCCTCCATATGCAGCACGATGCCCAGTGCCAAGAGGAACGAAGCCACTGGCGGCGCCCAGGCTGCCAAAAGAATGGGAATCTGGCCGTTTTCCCCCAGTATCTGGGCGAAATTTCGAACGTAATGCAGGCTGAAGCCCAGCAGCACGGCGGTGAGCACGGAAACACCGGTATTGCCTGTCCGGCTATGCTGCATCGTAAAGGCCGCGGCCACCAGCACCAGCGCGGTCAGAAACAGTGGTCGCGCAAGCTCCATCTGGAACCACATCGAATAGCGCCGAGCGGAGAACCCGGCATGTTCCAACTGCCTGATGAACCTTGGTAAATCCCATATCGGGATATATTCAGGCTTGCCGAAACTGTCGATGATCCCGGCTTGGGTCAGTGACGAGGGGATTGTCATTTTCGGCATGACAACGGCCTCGAATTCGGGATTGCTGCCGCGTTCTAAATACCATTGTTTTGCCTGCGTCAGAATCCATTCGCCATCCCCCAGCTTCGCCTGCCGTGCGGCAATGCGGCTTTGAGGCTGGCCATCAGTCGAAAAGGACACGAATGTCGCGTCATAAAGCACGCCCACATCCGAACTGGCACGCGCGGCGTGGATCACGGTCTGACCGTCCGAGGTGCCCTGCCGCAGCCAGAGCCCTTCGGCTGTGATCGCCAACACGTTCGAGCCAAAGCCGATATAGGTGTTGATCAGATCGTGATAGCGCTTGGACGAGGCCGCAACGATCGGGTTGAGCATGGTCACCGACAGGATTCCGATCATCGCGGCGACGGTCAGCGGTGCCAACAGGCTGACCATTGCCGATCGCCCGGCGGCCCGCACCACCACAAGCTCGGAACTGCGCGCAACCCTCAGGAAAAGGGCAACCGATGTCAGGATGATGATCAACGGCAGGATCTCGTAATTTGCCTGTGGCAGGTTCAGCAGAACGATCTCCAGCACATCACCGAACGCCAGATCCGGGAAATCCTGCAATTCGTCGACCAGATCAATCAGGCCCAGCAGCACCACAAATACGAAAAAGATGCTCAGGAACGTCACCAGGAACCTGCGGGCGAAATAGAAATGCAGGATCATGATGCACCCCCGGTCGATTGCCGTCGTCGAAACCAGCGAGAAAAGCCCGGATTGGCCGAGATGCGAAGCAGGACCGCCGTCAACACCGTACCGACAAGCACGGGGACATACATCAACGGCCACAGATCCGCATATTTCAGAACCGGACCCGACACCGCCCCTTCGATCAGCTTGATCGACACCAAAAGCAGAAAGGCAACGACCACCTGCCACCAGACCCCGAAGCGGCTGTAAGTGCCCAGAAGCAGCGTCGCAAATCCAACGGTTGCCGCCACAATGCACATCAGCGCCTGCGCTATCCGGTTATGCGCTTCATAGGTCACTTCGCCCAGCCGAACCCCGGCGCGGTCGGCAACCTCTTCGGGGTGAAACAGCAGGTTGGCTGTTTTGGCAAACCCAACCTCGTTGAACGTGACGGAATCCCCGGAAACAAGCGAGCTGATGTCATAGGAGAAATCGTCGAAATGCGTGGTGAAGAGCCGGTTCTCCAGGCGGTTCAATGTCTGTGACAACCCGTTGACCATGACAAGTTTGGTGCTGCCGCCCTCTGGCACCAGATAGGCGGTGTTCGACGTGTAGGTTACCGGGTCTTCCGGGGAGCGCCGATCTGACAGAAAGACGTCCTGCAATTCGCCCAGCGGGGTGATGTGACGGATATAGACCGTGATGCCCGGGGCCGGATGCAGAAACTCGCCCGGCGTCAGCAGCTTGGCCGTGATGTTCTGGTTGATCTCGGCGCGCCGCTGTTTCAGCTGTGACAGGCTTGATGGGATCAGGAAATGGGTGAGGATCGACATCATTAACGCCACGATGATCCCGTAAACCACCACGGGCCGGATCAGGCGGTAGGGTGAATACCCAGTGGCCTGCATCACCGTCAGCTCGCTTTCCGTGCTCAGCCGGTTGGTCACATAAACCGCGCCGGCAAAGGACGCGATTGGCAGCACGATCCCGATCACGCCGGGCAGCGTCAGGGCAGTGAATTCAAGGAATACCCATGCAGGTTGACCATCCGCGATCAGCCTGTCGAACATGCGCACCGCCTTGTTGATCCAGAAGATCGCAACCAGCACCAGCGCAAAGAAACCGAAAAGCACCATGAATTGCGACAGCATGTATCTGTCGAATCTGGTCACACTCATCCCCCATCAATCAGGCCTGTCCCGCGCAGATTAGCGGAATTGATCGCGCGGGAAAACTGCAATCTGGCCAAGTCGGCAAAGGCGCGCTAGGACTCGGGGAACTCAGAATAGGAGCAGACCCATGACAAGCCCGGTTTCGGTGAATTTCCAGGACTTAGATATTGATAAGATCGCCGGGGCCGAGGGCCGCGTTGCCGTGATCGTGACCCCCGATGGCAAGCTTGATGCCGCCGCGCGCCGGGCCAACAAGCTGACCAAAGGCGCACTGGCACGGCTGGTGGAAAGCGAGGCCTGGGAGAAGAAAAAGGCGGGCGATCTGGTCACCATCGCCTGGCCCACCGGCATGGCCGCCGAGGCGCTTGATGTCATTTGCCTGCCGCGCTCTGCGAAACCGGATGAGGTCCGCAAAGCCGGTGTTGCATTGGGTAAGGCCAAGGGCAAATCTGCTTTGCTTGTCCTCGCGGGGCAAGTGCGCCGCCCGGTCGACCTGACCCTTGGGATCGTATTGCGCGCTTACGAATTCACGACGCACAAGACCGCCGATAAAAAAGAAGATGGCGACGTGACGCTGATGGTTGCCAAACCCGGCGAGATCAAATCAGAGGCCGCCGCCGCGCTGGCCGTCGCGGAGGGCGTGTTCTTCACCCGCGATCTGGTCAGCGAACCCGCCAACCACCTGACCACGACCGAATTCGCCAATCGCATCGCCGCGATGAAGGATCTGGGCCTCAAGATCACCATCCTTGAAGAAGATGAGTTGAAAAAGAAGGGCATGGATCTGCTGTTGTCCGTGGGTCACGGCAGCGCAAGCCCATCCAAGGTGGCGGTGATGGAATGGAAAGGCGGCAAGAAGGGCGATGCGCCCCTTGCGCTTATTGGCAAGGGCGTCGTGTTCGATACGGGCGGCATCAGCCTGAAACCGGCCGCCGGCATGGAAGACATGACCATGGACATGGGCGGTGCTGGTGTTGTTGCCGGGGCGATGCGGGCAATTGCCCTGCGCAAGGCCAAGGCCAATGTCGTTGGTCTGGTCGGCTTGGTTGAAAACATGCCCTCGGACCGTGCCACGCGCCCCGGCGATGTGGTGACGTCGATGAAGGGTGACACCGTCGAGATCATCAATACCGATGCCGAAGGTCGTTTGGTGCTGGCCGATGTCCTGTGGTACGCGCAGGAAAGATACAAGCCCTCGGGCATGATCAACCTGGCCACGCTCACCGGTGCCATCATCGTCGCGCTGGGGCATGAGAATGCGGGGGTATTCTCAAACGATGACACGATCTCTCGCAATTTCATCAAGGCGGCCGAATCCGAGGGCGAAGGCGCCTGGCGCATGCCGATGGGCAAAGCCTATGACGATATGCTCAAAAGCCAGATCGCCGACATGAAAAACGTTGGTGGACGGTCCGGCGGGTCGATCACCGCCGCGCAATTCCTGCAACGTTTCGTTAAGGAAGATTGCCCGTGGATTCATCTTGATATCGCGGGCGTGGCCTCGGTCAAGGCTGACACGAAATACGCGCCCAAAGGTGCCACTGGCTGGGGCGTGATGGCGCTCAATCGTCTGGTGGCGGATTGCTACGAGGACGGCTGATTTGGGCGCTGCCTATTTCTATCACCTGACACGCGGCCCGGTCGAGGTGACCCTGCCGATGCTTCTGGGCAAGGCGATGGGCGCAGGCTGGCGCGTGGCGGTGCGCGGGCGCGACGATCAGCGCATGGCGTGGCTGGATGAAAAGCTATGGCTGGGCCCCGATGACGGTTTCCTGCCGCACGGGCGAGCCGGTCAGCCGCATGAGGCGGATCAGCCGGTCTTGCTGACCACCGGACCGGACATTCCCAATGGCGCCACCTGCCTGATGAGCGTCGATGGCGCCGATGTGTCCCCGGAAGAGGTCACTGCGCTCGACCGGGTTTGCGTGCTGTTCGATGGCAACGATCCCGACGCGCTTGACGTGGCGCGCGGTCAATGGAAGGCGCTGACCGACGCAGGGTGTTCGGCGCAATACTGGTCCGAAGAAAGCGGCCGTTGGGAGAAGAAGGCCGAAAAGTAAGGTTCAACGCCGCCATGCGTAGCGACGTATCGGCGGACCGGGCGGATGCATGGGTTTCACTCTTCCTGCGCTTACGATGAGCGGCAGCCTTGTCATCAGGGCTTATTCTGTACGCGATGCCACCCCATGAATGGCTATTCGCCTGTTGTCTTCAAGGGCGATGCGCGTGCCCACCAATGTTCACTTCTCGGGCAGGCTAAGCTCGCCACAAAGCGGTTCCGCCAGAAAGCTGCGATGGGTGGCCACATCTCCCCCATCACTCAAAGCCAGAACCATCTTCACATAGGCCGCTTCTACGGTCATGTCGCGCCCGTCAACGGCGTTGTACCGGGTCAGAATGGCACCGGCGGCATAGGTGCCAAGCGCGATACCGCCCTCGGGGCATTGGCTAACGGCCAGCACCGGGATGTCCCGGTCTTCGGCGATGCGCAGCGCTTCCTCGGTGTTGGGAGTGTTGGGGATCGTGCCCGAGCCGAAACAGCGCAGGACGATCCCGTCGCTGTTCTGTGCAGCATGCAGCAACAGCTTACCTGCCCCGCCAGGGACCACGGGCAAGACGGCCACATCGGGGGTGCCGTACTCGTGACGTATCAGGCCTGGCCCGCCAGGGCGTTGTGGCGCGTGATCCGCAGGTTCGGCGGCGAAGGCATCGAAGAAATGTGAATGGGTCTTTCGAATTCGTCCGCCGTGCAGCAACCGGCCAGCGAATTGAACCCAGACGCCGGGCGCGGCCGATCCGATGGCGCGCAGCGTCTCTGACAGATTGCGATGACCGTCATTCTCAGGCTCGCTCAATGGTAACATCGACCCGGTCAGGATCACTGGTTTTTCCAAACCCTGAAGTGCCATCGTCAGGGCCGCTGCGGTAAATGCCAACGTGTCGGTGCCGTGGGTGATGACAAACCCGTCGAAGGTCGCGTAGTTGGCGGTGATCGTCCGGGTGATCCGGTTCCAGTCACGCGGGGTGGCGTTGGCGCTGTCGATCAACGGCTCAAGTACGGCAATCTCGATCGACAGGTCCAGCTCTTTGGTGTTCAGCAGGCGCGTCACCTCATCCTCGACCACACCGCGTTTGGGGGCAAAACCATCTCCTGATCGGACCATGCCAATGGTCCCGCCGGTATGGATCAGCAATATGCGTTTGTCGGCCATCCGGTCCTCGTCCCGCGTTCGGTTCTGCTCATGGATACACAAGCACGTCCCGGCTCACCAGCCGTAACGCCGCGCGCTGGTTGCGCTGTCATCTGCGCAATCACGGAGTTCACACAATCCGCGTACACAATTGCAACTGTTTACACATTGGCCGGGACTACCTGTGATTGCGCCTGGCGGTACCGAAATGGGTTTCAATGGGGGGCAAACTCCTGTATGGCCCCGTCCATCTGAGACGTGATGCCTTGTGACCCCGGGCGCATGGAAATGATTGGGGTCGGCGGCAATGGGGCCGCCAACGAAACGGGAGACCCGGGATACGCCTGGGAGTGCTCTCAACTAGGATGTACAAATGTTTGATATCACAACGAAATCAATACAGTGGGGCGAAGAGACGCTGACACTGGAAACGGGCAAGGTTGCCCGTCAGGCAGATGGTTCGGTCATCGCGACACTGGGCGAAACCAGCGTCATGGCCAACGTGACCTTTGCCAAGGCACCGAAACCGGGAATGGATTTCTTTCCCCTGACGGTTCACTACCAGGAAAAATACTACGCCGCGGGCAAGGTCCCCGGCGGTTTCTTCAAGCGCGAAGCACGCCCAACCGAAAAAGAAACCCTGACCGCCCGCCTGATCGACCGGCCCATCCGGCCGCTGTTCGTACCGGGCTTCAAGAACGAAGTTCTTGTTATGTGTACGGTACTTAGCCACGATCTGGTCAACGATCCCGACATGGTTGCGATGATCGCGGCCTCGGCTGCTCTGACCATTTCCGGCGCGCCTTTCCGTGGTCCGATCGCCGGCTGCCGCGTTGGTCTGGAAGATGGCGAATACGTGCTGAACCCGACCGTCGACGACATGCACGAGCTGCGCAACAACCCCGATCAGCGCCTTGATCTGGTGGTTGCGGGCACCAAAGACGCCGTGATGATGGTCGAATCCGAAGCCTACGAGCTGACCGAAGATGAAATGCTGGGCGCTGTGACCTTTGCGCATGAGCAGATCCAGCCGGTGATCGACCTGATCATCGCCCTGGCCGAAGACGCCGCGAAAGAGCCGTTCGACTTCCAGCCACCGGATTATTCCGAGCTTTATGAAGCAGTTAAGGCCGCTGGCGAAAAGCAGATGCGCGATGCATTTGCCATCACCGACAAGCAGGAACGCACAACCGCCGTTGCCGCCGCCCGTGACGCAATCAAGGAAGCGCTGAACGAAGAGCAACTGGAAGACGCCAACCTCGGCTCGGCCATGAAAAAACTCGAAGCCGGCATTCTGCGCGGTGATGTCGTGAAGACCGGCAAGCGGATTGATGGTCGCGCGTTGGATACGGTTCGTCCGATCGTCAGCGAAACCGGGCTGCTGCCCCGTACCCATGGTTCTGCCCTGTTTACACGCGGTGAAACACAAGGTCTGGTCGTGACTACGCTGGGCACCGGCGATGATGAACAATTCATCGACGCTTTACATGGCAATTTCAAATCGAACTTCCTGCTGCATTATAATTTCCCTCCCTACTCGGTTGGCGAAGCTGGTCGCGTGGGCCCTCCGGGCCGCCGTGAAATCGGCCACGGTAAACTGGCATGGCGCGCGCTGCAGGCAGTTCTGCCTGCGGCAACCGACTTCCCCTATACCGTGCGGGTGGTGAGTGAGATCACCGAGTCGAACGGTTCCAGCTCGATGGCATCGGTCTGTGGTGGATCGCTTTCGATGATGGACGCGGGTGTACCGTTGAAAGCACCGGTTGCCGGTGTTGCGATGGGCCTGATCCTTGAAGACGATGGCGAATATGCCGTTCTGACTGACATTCTGGGTGACGAAGATCACCTGGGTGACATGGACTTCAAGGTGGCTGGTACCGAAAAAGGTATCACGTCTTTGCAGATGGACATCAAGGTCGCGGGCATCACGCCCGAGATCATGAAAACCGCACTGGCACAGGCCAAGGAAGGCCGTATGCACATCCTGGGCGAAATGTCCAAGGCACTGACCGAAGCGGGAGACTTCTCGGTTCACGCGCCGCGGATCGAAACCATGCAGATCCCCACCGACAAGATCCGTGAAGTCATCGGATCGGGCGGCAAGGTGATCCGTGAGATCGTCGAAGTGTCGGGTGCCAAGGTCGACATCAACGACGAAGGCACGATCAAGATCGCATCGCCCAACGGTGATTCAATCCAGAAAGCCTATGACATGATCCATGCGATCGTGGCCGAACCCGAAGAAGGTGCAATCTATACCGGTACTGTCGTGAAGATCGTCGATTTCGGCGCCTTCGTGAATTTCTTTGGCAAGCGCGACGGGCTGGTCCATGTGAGCCAGATCGAAAACCGCCGCCTGAACCACCCGTCGGACGTTCTGAAGGAAGGCCAGGAAGTGAAGGTCAAGCTGCTAGGCTTTGATGATCGCGGCAAGGTGCGCCTGTCGATGAAAGTCGTCGATCAGGAGACCGGTGAAGAGGTGAAGGCCGAGAAGAAAGAAAAAGACGACGCCTGATCGCCTTCTTTTTTGAATAGAAGGGCTCCGGTGGATCAACCGGGGCCCTTTTTTGTTGACGTAACGTTTTTAGTGATCGCGGTTCGCAATGCGCTATCTCCTTTGGCAATCATAAAAAACCGACGAACAGGGAGAGGAAAATGAGAAAGATTTTTGGTGCAGCAGCCATTGCTTGCAGCCTGACTACAGCGGTGCAGGCGGCCAGCTTTACCGACGTTTACACCAGTTTTTACAGTTTCGGTGACAGCCTGAGCGATGACGGGAAGTTCACCCAGCTGGACCCGCCAAGCTTTGGTGGTCGTTTTAGCAACGGGCTGGTCTGGGCAGAACATATCGAGGATCAATTTGTCGCCGCGCGCAGGGACACTGGTAATCTGGCGCTTGGCGGTGCCACGGCGGGGGATGTAAACCTGCGCCCCAGCGGGCCGTTGTCGACGTTTAAAGGGCAGGTGGCAGTCTTCGCAAACTCGCTGCGAACAGGCTTGGGCCTGCCCACGCGCGTCCTGCCGAGTGTGGAAGTCAAATCGACTGGACCACAGCCTGGTGCAAACCCCCTGTTATCTGTCTGGTTCGGCGCAAATGATATCTTCCAGGGTTTCAATCCGATCTCCGCCGCTGATGCGGTCGCAGATGGTATCCGGTTGCTGAATTCGATCGACAAGAACGTGTTTGACGACTTTCTTGTCGTCGCCTTGCCTGACCTGGGCAAGACACCTGCCTTTGCTGGGGCGGATTCAGCAGGTGCTACGTTTGCCTCCAACCTGTTCAACGCGCAATTGGCGAGGCATCTTCGTGCGCTCAGGATTGAAGGTTTGAACATTGTCGGCTTTGATCCTGGCACGGTGGTCCAGCAAATTCTCGATAGCATCGACGCGGGCACATTCAATTTTGGCATCTTGGACGCCGAAAACCCGTGCACGCTTAGCGTTGGCGCGTTTCTTGATCCAAACGTCACCAATCCGGGTAGCTGTCTGGACCTTGGGATCGACCCTGATCGGCTGTTGTTCGTAGACGGGGTGCACCCGAACGCTGTTGCCCACAAACTTTTTGCCGAAGAGGTGGGGCGTTCGATTGATGCAAACATTGCAGCGGTTCCTGTCCCGGCGACCCTTCCGCTGATGCTTGTTGTGCTTGCGGGCTTTGGCATGATCGCACGGCGCCGTTCAGCCTGAATTCAATCCAATCTGCTAATCAGAGCTCCGGTGGAAACGCCGGAGCTTTTTCGTTTCGCCTGCGCAACGGATCAAATTCGCAAAAGGTATGGTTTTCCTTACGGGGCGGTTTCGTGGTTTTTTCCCCATGAAACACACCGCCTCCTTGGTCATATTCAGGGTGTAACAAGTTGGGGGCTAACAAGCCTTTGGGGGTAACAGTTTCTGGTGCACGCCACTACTCACGGAATGTCTGTGCATCAGGGCCTCGGTGGAAACGCCGGGGCCATCTGCTTTTCAGATCGGTAAGGCTGTTGTCTTGAAAACCGTCCGCAGGGCGAAGCTGGATTGCATCTTGGCCACCCCCGGTAGCCGCGTCAGGTACTGACGGTGGATGCGGGCAAAATCCTCGGTATCTTCGGCAACGACCTTAAGGATGTAGTCGGCGGCACCAGCAGTCAGGTGGCATTCCAGTACGTCGGGAATGCGCTGAACCGCTTTTTCGAATGCTTCCAACACCTCATCCGCTTGGGTCGATAACGTGATTTCGACAAAGATCGTCGCCGGCACGCCCATTTTGCGCGCATCGAGCAGGGCAACGTAATCGCGGATATACCCCTCAACCTCCAATCGTTGCACGCGCCGGTGGCAGGCGCTTGCCGACAGATTCACCTTGTCGGCCAGGTCGGCATTTGAAATCCGCCCCTTGCGTTGTAATTCACTAAGCAGGCGACGATCAGTCGGGTCCAGGGACATTTGCGCAAGGTCTTTCGTATAATGTGGACATTCGTCGAATATTATTCACATTAATCGCTGGCTGACGAGGGTAATTTCAATCCAATTGCGCGCGTCTTGCGACACTATGGGCCAAATTCAGGAATGAAGAGGAGACTTCCATGAAGATCGGATGCCCGACCGAAATCAAACCACAGGAATTCCGTGTAGGCATGACGCCCAATGCTGCGCAGGAGGCGGTTGCGCATGGCCATGAGGTCATCATTCAGGCCGGTGCTGGTAGAGGTGCTGGATTCGAGGATGAGGATTACGTTGCTGCTGGTGCCGCGATCATTGACACCGCCGAAGAGATTTTCGCCTCGGCCGATATGATCGTGAAGGTGAAGGAACCGCAGGCCATCGAACGCAAGATGCTGCGCGAAGGCCAGCTGCTGTTCACCTACCTGCACCTGGCGCCCGATCCCGAGCAAACCAAGGACCTGCTGGAAAGCGGCTGCACCGCGATTGCCTATGAGACCGTGACCGATGATCGTGGTGGCCTGCCACTGCTGGCCCCGATGTCCGAGGTTGCTGGCCGTCTTGCGCCTCAAGTTGGTGCGTGGACATTGCAAAAAGCCAATGGTGGGCGTGGCGTTTTGATGGGCGGCGTACCGGGCGTTGGTCCGGCGCGCGTTGTCGTCATCGGGGGTGGTGTCGTTGGCACCCACGCGGCCAAGATCGCGGCAGGCATGGGCGCGGATGTGACGGTTCTTGACCGTTCGTTGCCCCGACTTCGGTATCTGGATGATGTCTTTGGCGGTACTTTCCGCACCGGATATTCGTCGGCAGGCCTGCTGGCCGAACACCTGACCCAGGCGGACATGGTGATTGGTGCGGTTCTGATCCCCGGGGCCGAAGCCCCCAAGCTGGTGCGCCGCGAACAATTCCCCAGCATGAAGCCCGGCTCCGTACTGGTGGACGTTGCCATCGACCAGGGTGGCTGCTTTGAAACCTCCAAGGCCACGACCCATGCTGATCCGATCTACGAGGTGGACGGTATCATGCATTACTGTGTGGCCAACATGCCGGGGGCGGTTGCGCGCACCTCGACTATCGCGCTTGGCAATGCCACCATGCCATTCATGCTGTCGTTGGCCGACAAGGGTTGGAAACAGGCCTGCGCCGACGACAAACACCTGCTGAATGGTCTGAACGTGCATGCCGGTCAACTGACCTATTATGCGGTCGGCAAGGCGCTTGGCATCGACGTCATTTCGCCCGAGAAGGTGATCAAAAGCTAGAATCTATTGTGAGATATCGGCACCGCCCTCAGCGGTGCGCCGGGCGATGAAATCGTCCATCTCTTCCAGCCGCGCGGGGTCAAACCCGGGCGGCTGATATGCGTTCAGAGTCTCGTGCCAGATCTGATTGGCGCGGGTGGTCGTATCGACTGCTCCGCGTTCGCTCCAGTTCTCAAAATTGCTCCAATCCGACAGCAGGGGCGAATAGAACGCTGTCTCGAACCTCTCAAGCGTATGCTGCGTGCCAAAGAAGTGGCCGCCATGGCCGACATCGGCAATCGCCTCGAGCCCCAGTGTGGCGTCGCTTACTTCAAGCGGTTTGAAGAGTTCTGCAAACATCTGCAGCACTTCGACATCAATGATGAATTTCTCGGCTGAAATTGTCAGACCGCCCTCCAGCCAGCCCGCACCGTGCAGCAGCAGGTTGGTGCCACCCATCAGCGCGCCCCAAAGTGACATCTGGCTTTCATAGGCCGCCTGGGCGTCGGGCGCGTTCGACGCCGTGGGCGCCGAAGACCGGAGCGGCAGGTTGTACCGTCGTGCCAGCTGTCCCGAGGCAAAGGCGGCCTTCACGTATTCCGGCGTGCCAAAGGCAGGGGCGCCAGTCTTCATGTCCACGTTGCTAGTGAAACTGCCATAGCAGACGGGGGCGCCGGGGCGGACAATCTGACTAAGGCAGAGCCCGGCCAGCGCCTCGGCATTCTGCATGACAAGGGCGCCCGCGATGGTGACCGGTGCCATTGCACCTGCAAGCGTAAAGGGGGTCAGAACCATCATTTGCCCCGCGCGGGCACTGTCAATAATGCCTCGGCACATCAACTCGTCCAGTTGCAGTGGGGAGTTCGAGTTTGCGACCGAATAACAGGTTGGCGTATTCAGGAATTCGTCGTGGGTCAGGCCGTTCGCGATGCGCAGGATCTCGTAACTGTCTGCGATCGCTTGCTGCCCCCGGAAGTAGACGAAGGGGATTTTCTCGGTCAGCGTCATGACGGAACGCGCCATGGTGAGATGGCGCAGATTGATCGGTACATCCTGCGGTTCGACCACGGGGCCAAACAAATGGATCACGTCAAAACTCTGCGCTACCTTACAGAATTTATCGAAATCCGCCTGTGTGCCGGGGCGGCGACCGCCCTGTAGATCAGAGCAATTGGGAGAGCCCGCCGAAGTCGTGATACCCACATTGCGTCCACCGATGATGACATTGCGATCACTCGCCCGGCTTTTGAGTGTCACGGCAGAAGGAGCCTGCCCGATCAAATCCATCACAAGATCGGGGTCGAAATGGATCACGTTATCTGCGCCCGACGTCATGCCCGCGTTGAGATAATGGGCGCGCGCCGGATCGCTGAGAACCCTGATGCCTGTGTCCCGCAGCACTTTGAGTGACGCAAGATGAATTTCCTCAATCTGGTCGGCACTGAATTGTTCAATGGGGGGATAGGGGTTGACCCATTGCCGCCAGGCTTTGTCGAATTGCTTGACTGCCTCGCTTTGACGTTTGGCTGCTCGTCCGCGACGTCCACCGCTGCGCTGGCCCGTCATTTCGGCATGTCCTTTTCCAGAAATTTCTCGATCTGGCGCGCCGCAATATCGGCATTGATCTCGCGTCCGGTAAAGCTGAGAAAATAGGCCGAGAGATAGCTTAACCGATCGGCCATCGGCTCTTGCACATTCAGCGCGTAGTAACTGAGTTGGGTGAAATAGATGATCCGAGCACGAATGAACGCTTCGGTCGGGTCATAGTGGTGACGCTGAAAGAAGTCGGAGATTGCGGCGACACGTGCGTCATCTTCGGCCTGCAGGGACGCGCGCAAATCATCGTCGTGGCGCGCCCAATCGCGGATGGCCTGATCAAGCTGCGGGTCGAATCGTGTGTGATCCGTCCAGACGGAAAACAACGCCAGAATGCCATCATCCAGTGTCTCAGTGTCGGCGATGGCTTCGACCATGACGCCGGTATTGCGTGAGCGCCACTCTTTCAGCAGGGCATCCAAAAGCGCCTCGCGGCTGTCAAAGTGCCAGTAAAAGCTACCACGCGTGACATTCATTTTTCGTGCCAAAACCGTGATCTGTATCGCCTCGATTCCGTCTGAAATCAGCATTTCAAGGGCGGTCTGAATCCAGTCATCGCCAGTCAGGCGTATTTGACGATCAGGCTGAGGGCGTCGCGAATGCAAGGTCACGGGCGTTTTCCATACAGGGTTGCATGGATCAATACAGGGCTGTATGTTCCGCGTCAATATCTTTGCGAGGACATACGATGGCCGACAAAGCTCCTGCGCGCGTTACATCTCTTTCAGCGGCAAAATTCATGCCGCGGTTTGAATATGGCCACATGGCCCAGGCCTCGGTCGTGACGGGAACCGGCGAAGATGGCACCCGTCTTGGCAGCGGGTTCGTGCGGATGAAAGACGCCTCGATCCCCTGGACCGTTCAATATGATGAGGTGATTTTGGTGCTGGAAGGTGAATTGACCGTGCGCACCCGTGACGGCGACCTTAGGGCTGGACCGATGGACTGCATCTGGTTGCCCAATGGAACCGAGCTGACCTATGTCGCCGTGTCTGCGTTGATGTTCTATGCCATTGAGCCAGCCAACTGGGCCGAAGGGTAAGCCATGAAAATCAATCGCCTTCCCAAGGATGACAAGACAAATGGTTGGAGCGCGATCCTGCCTGAGCGGCAGCCTAAGCCGTCAGTTCAGCGAGATACCAGCGCTGACTGGATCGTGCTTGGCGCGGGTTATGCCGGGTTGGCGGCGGCGCGACGATTGGCCGAAAACTGCCCTGATCAGCGGATTGTCCTGATTGAAGCCGGGCACGCTGGCGAAAACGCGTCGGGGCGAAATTCGGGCTTTGGCATAGATCTGCCGCATAATGTTGGCTCGTCTCTGGATGAACTGGAGGGTTCGCACCGTTTCATGCGGTTGGCGCGAATGGCAATCGATCATCTGGAAGAGAGTGTTCAGCGGCACGGCATTGAATGCGATTGGACCCGTGACGGCAAGTATCACACGGCGGTTTCACCACGCGGTACAAAGGACGTGCTGGAGCCGTTCGTGAAGGAACTGGATGCGCTGAAAGAGCCATTCACCTGGATCGAGGGGGATGCGCTGCGGGCAAAGCTGGGCTCGGACCATTTTACCGCAGCGGTCTACACACCGGGTTGTGTTTTGATGAATCCTGCGGCGCTGACACGTGGGTTGGCGGATAATCTGCCCGAGAATGTGACGCTTTTCGAGAACTCACCCGTGACCAGTGCGGTGTTTGAAAATGGGGTACAGTTCACCACGCCCGGTGGAACTGTCAGGGCGTCCAGGCTGATCATGGCGGCGAATGGATTTTCCGAGCAATTTGGTTTTTTCCCACGTCGGTTTCTGCATCTCGTAGCACATGCCAGCCTGTCGCGCCGCCTGACCAAAGCGGAACAGAGCGCTTATGGTGTCGATGCCGCGTGGGGTCTGACACCTGTGAACGCATTCGCGGGCATCACCATGCGCTATACCAACGACAATCGCATCCTGATTCGACAGGGGCTGAGCTATTGTCCGGGTCAGCGTGTGTCAGTTGCAGAGCAGGCCGCAGTCAAACGCCGCCACAAGGCGCTTTTTGATCAGCGATTTCCAATGCTGCCCGAGGTCGAAATGGAGCACACCTGGAGCGGGATCGTCTGCCTGTCGCGCAATGGTGCACCGGGCTTTGGGCAACTGGCGCCAAACATCTGGTCTGCGGTGTGCCAGAACGCGGTCGGAGTAACCAAGGGGACGTTTGGGGGTATCCTGGCAGCGGATATGGCGACCGGGCGTGACAACCCGTTGATCGCGGACATGCAGAGCCTTGGCGAACCAGAATTATTGCCACACCGGCCCTTTCTAGATTTGGGCGTGCGCGCGCGATTTCAGTGGGAGTTGTGGACCAACCGGCACGAGGCGTGAGCCGGCCCCGCTTATTTACAGCAATGGAATCGACCGTTTTGCGGGACAAAACCGCCCTCGAATTCTCAGAATTTAATGGCTGCATTTCAAGCGTTCTGAGAATTCCGGGAGCTTAACTCT
>NZ_CANLER010000011.1 GCF_947489715.1 uncultured Roseovarius sp.
AGAGTTAAGCTCCCGGAATTCTCAGAACGCTTGAAATGCAGCCATTAAATTCTGAGAATTCGAGGGCGGTTTTGTCCGCGACGTGTGAATTCGACGCCTGATTCATGCTGCGATCAGCACGAACGGTCGTTTCTTCTGCTGCGCACCGGCACGGAGTTTTTCGCTCATGCCGCAATTTTCACGCTGCGGGCGCGCGCAGCGAAAGTCGAACACTTCCGGTGTGGGGCTCGCACTTCGCTTTCGCCGCAGCGAAGTCGTAGGTCTGTTCTAAATCGGCGAACGGCGCGTGCCGTCCGCCAACATGGGTCAGATGTCGATCCGCTCTGCGATGCTCAGAGCATCTTCCAGTTCAACACCAAGGTAACGAACTGTGCTATCGACCTTCGTATGGCCAAGCAAAAGCTGCACAGCGCGAAGGTTGCCCGTTTTGCGGTAGATTTCCGCAGCCTTGGTCCGGCGGAGTGAATGAGTGCCATAGGCGCTCGGCTCTAACCCAATCGATGTCACCCAATCACGGACGAGCCGACCGTATTGTCGCGTTGAGATGTGTGGTCGATCGTGAAAACGGCTTGGAAACATGAACTGGCAAGCAAACATCTCAGGCGACTTAACCCATACCAAGACCGAATCGCGCGTGTTTTCTGTCAGTTCGAACTGCACCGGCTTTTTGGTTTTGCTTTGGATCACCGAAACCCGTTCTCGGACGCGATCTTCTTTCACTAGGTCCGTGACGGTGAGTTTGACCAGATCACAACCGCGTAATTTGCTATCAATCGCAACGTTGAACAGCGCAAGGTCGCGGAGATAGCTGGCAAGTTCAAGGCGCGCGCGGATCGCCCAGACCTGTTTGGGAAGCAGCGGACGTTTCTGTCCGATGATCCGCCCTTTGTTCCAGGCTTTGCGCTTAGGGGTGACTGCAGGAAGTTGGACTCTTGGCATAACATGCCCTCCAATCCTCCCCCCAAACCCAGACGTCAGCACCGCGCTGACGCCAAAAACATAGCATCGGATTGAATGACCGGTGTCAGAAGGAACTAATACAGGCCATCTCTGCGAGCGCATTAGGCTGCTACGAGCCCTTACCCACCAACTTGCTGCGCAGAGTCGAATGTCAGCAATGCCAGATGAGACCTGGTCAACTGAACCGGTTGCGCCAGGTCTCACAGCGTCCCGCATCCCGCGCCTCGTATGCCTCTAAAGCGTTTGCTGGGCTTAGATCAAACCGGCTCTCTTCGTCCTTACCAAGTGCTGTCAGCCGCATCGAATACCAAGCGGTGACACCACCGCGTGACGGTGCGTCGAACATCGGAAACTCAGGGTCGCTACCAGCATCGCTCAACCATGTATTCGCGAGTGATGGATTCAAAATCATCGCACGGCCAAGACTGATGGCATCAGCCGCGCCGTCCCGCAGAGCCCTCACAACCTGATCTCTAGTCTCGAAACCACCCGTTACAACGATTGGAATATCGGTGAGTGCTTTTGCTCGCTTGGCGAAGTCAGCAAAGTATGGCCCAGACGAAGCCGTGCCATCCGAACTCGATGCAGCACCGGGGAAATAGGTGCCGCCGCTTATGTCGATCAGGTCCACCGATGTTTTGTCGAGAAGTCGCACCACCTCCAACGCATCGACAGTCGTGAGGCCCCCTTCGAGCTTGTCCGTCGAGTTGATCCTGATGCCGACCGGATATGAAGCCCCAACAGCCTGCCGAACGGCATCGATCACCTCGCGGATGATACGGAAACGCCCCTCAACTTCGCCGCCATAGGCATCGTTCCGGAGGTTGAACAGAGGTGATAGAAACTGGCTGAACAGAAAGCCGTGACCGGCGTGGATTAGGACGCCACCGAAACTTGCTTCCTGTGCGAGGGTCGCGGCTCGCGCATAGGATTGGGGTAGCTCATGGATTTCATCCAATGACATGCCTTCACATTGCAAACCCTCAACATTCAGGGGAGACGGCCCCTTAGGATTGCTGATAGGTCCATGTGCAAGTGCACCGGCGTGACCAAGTTGGGGCCAGATTTGAGCGCCGTTTTTTGATCCGCGCTTTGCCAGTTCCTGCAGTGCGGGCAAATCAGCGTCTGGCACCAGCACGAGGTTACCGGGTTTCTCAGGATAGCCGGGGATCACCTGCACCTCGCCGATCAACGAAAGCGCTGCACCGCCTTCCGCCCATCGTTCATAGAGGCGCATCTGTGCATCTGTCGGATTTCCAGCACCATCGCCGAGGGAGTCAGACATCGCCGATTTTATCAATCGGTTCTTCAACCGAGCGCCACAAGGTAGGTCAAGCGGATGGGTTAACAAGTTTTTCGCATCATGGTTGTTCTGGTTCATTTCATCACTCCATCGGCATATTTCGATATATCATTTCGCTTGAGCAAAGCTCGGAGAGGATAGACTTCCCTCATTCCGACCTACGATTTGAGAAGCTCGTCTTGGACGGCGGCTAGGAACGCTTGAATGTTCTTTTCGTCGCGTCGGTAGAATGTCCACTGACCGTGGCGCTCTGCGTTCACAAACCCAGCTTGTTTCAACAATCCCATGTAGTTCGAGATTGTGGATTGCGACAGCTTTGCTTTCTCCTGAATGTAGGCAACACAAACGCCCTCAAGGTCTTCATGACCGGGCAGTGCAGGAGGAAAGTTTGAACGGTCTTTAAGCCATTCCAGAATTTGTCGGCGAACCGGATTGTTCAACGCTGATATTGATCTTTCAATGTCCATAAATCGAAATATCTCGATATATTGTTTACTGTCAATCCATCCGTCAAATCGCTCCAAAGCGGGCGTTCATGGAAAACGTTCAAAGGTCAGGTTTTCCGCTTTGTGCCCGCTCGTAAAAACCATCCACGAATGACTGTTTTGCCATCCTACAATGAAGTTAAGCGCCGGTAATCTCGGCCTTATGTGCTGCAGCCAGTTCCGCCATACTGTTGAAGCAGAAGTCATAGCTGGGCATCTCTCCGGGGTTCATTGTTGCCCCGAACCCTTCTTTTTCGTGACCGCGATAGATCCAGCAATTATAAAGCCCGTATTTGTTGGCAGGGCCATGATCGTGGAACATGCTTTCTGCTGTAACCCACAGGCATTGTTGCCATTCCACCGACTTGCGTCGTGAGCATTCTACATTTATCTAATTCAATTTACCTCTACTCGGCATCCACGAAACGAACGTGATTTCGCCAGGAGTATTCTGGGTTATCCCTTGCCAGTATTTGACCTTTTCGGACCTTCCACGAACAACTATCTCATGTGTCCTGTCTGACCAAGTTGCCTGATAGGGCAAATTTAGACCCTCAGTATGCTCTGTCAAAACTGGAACTTTTCGATGCCAACAAAACGCGTCTTCCAGGGCACAGGCATCTATCTCTTCCAAAAGAGCGTTCGTCGCGAAAAGCAGTTCGCCGTTTTCACCATGAATGGAAGTCATCAATTGTATATTTTTTGTGAGCGCCATAACAATATTATCATATTCGCCAAGTGCTTCAGACATGAAGCGCATTTCCGACTGCAGCAACTCCGTCGCGAGTAGATGTTCAGCTTCCATGCAACACAATTGCAAATTGAGTTTGTCGACTTCGGACCAAATCCGAGGTTCAGAAGATACCGCACAGATAGCCCCTATTGCATTGGACTTTTCATCTCTGATTGGTTGTCCGAGATAACCTACGATAAATCCCTCCAAGACATAAGGAATTGTCGACAACTCGTTTACAGTTCGGGCGTCGTTCAATTCTTGCATAGTATTCCTGGTTACAGTCACCCCACATAGGGTGTCTGAGAACTCGTGAGATCGTCCACTGTATTCGTCCTGTTGCGCACCGGTCATTCCAAATGAAAATAGCCTGCTGCGGTTTGCTAAGCTAATGTAGACCCCGTCACAATTCACTACTTCCGCTAGTTGAGCTGCGACTTTGTCTGCTTTCTCAACGATCCCCTCTTCAGCACCCCAATTTTTCCTTCTTTGCATTCAAGGTTAGCCTTTCCGTTTTTGCCATCCACATTAGGTGAAGCCAATTGAATTGGCTTCCCGCAATTCTGCACACTGGGCAGAGTAAATGATACCTCACAGCCCCAACCACCCGCGATTTGTTAGTCTAAGCGCCTTGATGAACGAGCAATTCGGGCCGTCCAAAAAAGTGGTTGAATTTATATGGTATAACGCACTCTATGCTTGCGACTCCCCATAAGCACCTCTTCTGCATAGCTTTTATTTGATCACGGTTTTGTGAAATAATAACCGGAAGTTGTGATCGATCAATGCGAAGGTCTTAAAAAAAACATGAAGAAAGTTGATGTGTTATCATTGGATGGAAAGCTATTGAGGGTCTTTTTAGCTGTATATGATACACAATCCGTAACCAAAGCGGCGGTGAATTTAGAGACGGGTCAGTCAGCTGTTAGCCATAGCTTAGACAGACTCAGAGAATGCATCGGAGATCCATTGTTCGTCAAAAGCGGCAGAGGAATAGCGCCAACAGATACAGCATCTTTGATGGCCCCCAAAATACAGAAGATATTGACCGACATCGAGGGGTTGTCCACCCAAAACAACTACAACCCGAGGACAGACACAAATGATTTTACCGTTGCCACCAACGTAACCGAGCTTTTGCCAGTCTTGCTTTCTGTCAAAGAAAGAATCCGAAACATTTCAGGGGAAATACCCTTGCAATTTATCGAGTTGGGACCTCGTACAAACACCTTGGAAACACTGAGTTCGGGTAAGGCGGATCTGGTAATCTCGGTTTCAATCGGACCTTATCCTGTTGAGCTTTCAATTGAGCACCTTTACCAAGACCAGATTGTTTGTTTCTTCGACCATTCCCAAAGGAGTGCACCTCTAACTGTTGAGGCCTATTGTGCCGCGCGACATGCCGTTCTTAGTTTTGGTGGGGACAACAAGAGCATCGTTGATGCCGCATTAGACTATGCGGGATTTTCAAGACGTGTCTCGCTTGCTGCTTCCAATTCCTTCGCCCTCGCAAGTTTGATGAGGGGTACAAACCTGTTAGCCACATTGCCAAAGCGATTACATACAACGGCGTTTGAAGGATTCTATGTATCAAATCCTCCAATTTCACTCCCATTGGTGCGTTATGATCTGGTCTGGCATAGACGAATGCAAAATTCTGAACGCAATAAGTGGTTCCGAACATTAATGCGTGAAGCCGCTGCTGATTTTGACATAGTCAAGAATCCCGCGTCAGTTTCTCGTATTCTTGCTGTTTAGCATTACGGAAGAGTTCTTTGGATTAAAGAGATTTTACCGCTTCACTGAGGGATTATTTCCGAAATTTCCCTGTAAAACAAGATATTTGACCTGCAAATAGGAGATTCAGAATCACATGCCTTTGCTCAATCTTGCACCGGGTCTGATTCAAGGTTTCCAAAAAAAGACATATCAACACTTAGTGCACGAGATATGTCCTGAAGCATTGAAACGCTGATTCCTCTACCTCCTGTTTCGCATTTTTGAAGCTGCTGGAACTCGACACCAATATTCTCTGCAAGCTCCACCTGCGTTATGCCAAGTTGCCAGCGGCGATGGCGAATACATATGCCAACAAAAATATTGGTCAATCTTTCCAATTGATCGCCTCCAATTGAAGTAAGCCCTCCAAGCCAGAAAAGACTGGCGGGTTGAGGCAGTAACATTAAGAAACACAAAAACATATTCGCGTTATTATCTAGACGACCATGAAAACCTATGCATCAAGACCATTGTGTGTTGAGCCGTCCAAAGCAGATATTTGTAAAATTGTGCTGAACGACTGCAACCGGGGCTCAAAGCGGCCATCTGAGGCAAATGCTCGGGAGTTCGCCACCAAATTCATGACAATTTAGCGTGAATATTCCCCCTTTTCGCGAGCGCCATTGTCGACATTCTGGATCGCAATAACCACCCGCATTGAAGCAGAGGTGGGGGAACTTTTGCTTGGGGAGAATGAATGGCAAATCAGGTTGATATTTATGTTGGAAAACGCATCCGGCATCGGCGTTGGGTCGTTGGGCTTTCGCAACAAGAACTCGGTGAAAAGGTCGGTGTAAAATTTCAACAAATACAAAAGTACGAGACAGGCAGTAACAGGGTCAGCGCGTCTAAACTTTGGGAGATGTCACATGCTTTGAATGTTCCATTGGCGTCTTTTTTCCAGGGATTTAAACCTTGCGTTGAGGGTGAAGAAACGTTGCAAGAAGTCTTTTTGGCTGATTATCAGGCCACAATATTCTTAGCTGGATACTACAAAATATCGGAAGGGAAGCGGCGGGCAATTTATGAATTGGCAATGACACTAGCGGAGCCGCACAGAAGTCAGAGTGCCGAAAAAAATAGCGGCGTGCGCTAAAAAAAATTGTAATTTTCGCATCGCGTTCAAGTGCATGTGTAAGAGACACTTTCACGGACCTACTTTCCACACCGTTCTCTAAGAAATTCGTAGAATGATCACCCAAGCGCCCCAGTCCTGACACACAGCTATCGCCTACTGCGGCTGGGGTGCAGTCATGTCTGTTCCGAGTTCCAAGAATACAAACAAATCTGATTTTTGATATTCTCATTGATGAGTGCGACTGCACCTTCTCTAGCAGAGCAAATTGTGATGAATAGTAAGCTGCCCTCACATCTATTCGGGCCGCACCATCATGTCCTCTCGCATATTTATTGCTTAGTCTGAACATCAAATCAGGTTTTGAAACTCAGTGCGTTCTTCCAAAAGATGAGAGATCCAGCATTCGTTCTTTCGCGATGGCGCTTCCATTGATTTCGGTTTCAACATTTGAGCGCGCTTTGCCTAATAGACACTTCAATGAGCTCAATTCTTTGCTCGCGGCATACATTTCCAAATCTGCCAATACATCGATCATCCATTTGTGGTCAGTCATTAAAGTCACTCCCCAAGAAAATTTCAATTTCAAATAGCGAGCCCGAAACACAACTCAAAGGGGAATAATGTAAGTCAAAACTCAATTAGGAAGTTATTTCCTCACTGAAGCATCCACCCCATCCCGCAATACACCCCGTTCAGCCTGAAAGTGCTAGATCATCCAACGTACCGCCATCTCGCTGGAAGTCGCGCCAGACCCATGTCATGCGATCCACAAACCACATTTTGCCAACTGAAATCACTCCTATACCGAGACATGTGAACCCCAAATCGTACGCCCATAGACCATAGGCGAATGGCAGGAGACCCAGGCCGCTTCCGATAGCAAGTGCGTTTGCGACACGTTTATGATGTCCAGCAATCTTGTCGCGTTGCCGCAGCCAAACGCGTTCACCCAACACGCCTTCAGCCGACCAACTGTTGAAAGTTTTAGGCTGAGAAAAAATGCGAGGATTCATCCAGACCCAGGCCAGAACTACCGCGACAGCAACCCACGCTCCGCTGCCAATCCACGAACGACTCCAGATTGCCAGAGCCAATAATGGTAAGGGCGTCAATACACGGGACCATACAGACCAAGGGTTAGCATGCCTGAGCCAAACCTCGTCTTTCATACCCATAAGCCGTTCGGAAAATCGGGCTACGTCCATGTGTTCAGATCCGAATTTAGAATGAATTGCGAAAGTAGATTGAGACGATATGTAATGGAGCTCCACACCCTTATCTAGGTCACCCCAACAACAACAGCGTGGGCCCAAAGAGATCACGTTAATCCCTTCAAGAATACTCCGCCGCCTAAATCCGACTTCGGCTCACAATTAAACCAAACGTAACGAGGCAAGCAGACACGAAGTGCCAATCACCAAAGCCCTCTTTCAGTAGAAATGTCGAGATAAGGGCTGCGAAAAGAACATTCGCCTCGCGCAGGCCAGAGACCATGCCCATAGGTGCAACAGCAAGCGCGTAGATAATGATCCAGTATGCCCCAACCTGCATCGCGCCACCGGCTCACCCAGAGCTGATCGAACCAAAGCAAGGGTCGCGCTTTAGATAATTAACCAATTTTAAACAACTTATAGATGAATTAAAGCTTCGTACAGCACGACATTGAATTTCTGCGGAAACCGAAGATACCGAAAGACACCACGACACCAGATTCCCTTCAACCAATTGAAATAATGCCGCTGAAGGTAGTCAGCGGCAAACGCAACAGGCTTCCAACTTTGACAGATGCAAAAGAATGCACAGGTCATAAAGGGATGTGGCTTTCGAAATTGGCCTTGACCATGCGCGATTTGGTTAAGCATTAAACTTCGCCGAAACATTGCGAAAGCGGGATGTGTGAGAGCAACTGGTGCTTGGTGGGAGCAGCGGTGGGTTTAGCTAGCGACCCTCACACAATGCCCACAGCTAGAGCCAATTGATAAACAAAACGTGCCTAACTGATAAACGAAGAGTCAGCGGTTTGATTTACCGTTCGCTTTACTACTTCGAGCGACAGTTTTTGGCGTGTGAGCTTGGTGCAAGTATCTCAGGAATTTCGATAAATTAGGTGTGGTCCTTACTCAACCGACTCAGTTGTTTGCTCGTACTTTACACCAAGCTTCTTGGCTAAGTTTTACGAAGGTAAATTCGTCGGATTCGTGTTATTGTACAGCAAGAGGTTCGGCATATGACACAACGGCGGAACAATTGGGTTAGTGCTCGGGATATGATACGTTCGCGTGCTTGGCGCGAAGGGTACGAATCTTTCCGGCTTGGCAAGCCCCCCGAATTTGGCGCTCATGGACGTAAATCACTGGCTTACGAGTACGGAAGGCTTTCCGCAGCCTTCATCCGAAGCAAAGGTCAGCAACTTCCTCGCGTCTCCGCTACACGACCGCTCAACGAACATTACGTCCCGCAGTTGGTGCGCGCGCTTTCTCAGGTTGCCGCCATCAACGGGCTTGACTGAAATACGGCTCTGCGGCCAACCTTGCTTATGTGCGGAAGACTCGTCGGCGGAAACCTTACCCAAGCCCAGATGCTCGCCATTTTGGAGCGCTTTCTATACGGAGCGCTCGTGCCTGATGCAGATGCGCCGGAAGCCAAAACTGGCTGGAACATTAAGCCCACCCAGCACATTCACATGGTCTGTGAGGACGCTGGGAGCCTCATTGCCACGTCGGCCCGCTGGTGGTTCGTACCGCACTGGTTCAAGGGCAATGTGAAGGAATGGAAGCAAACTACATTCAATGCGCGGATCGAAACAGCGGCAAATAAACCGACATTCAGAACCGCCTGGAGATCCGCACGCTGCGCTATTGCCGCCATTGGCTATTACGAATGGTCAGGCCCGAAGAATGACCGTAGGCCGAACTACATCACGGTTGAAACCAATGCCCCGCTGATATTTTTTGCAGGGCTGCACTCCAAACTAAACGACGGCACGCGTACCTGCACCATTCTGACGCGGGAGCCTGCCCCGCAGATTGCCCATATCCACAACCGGATGCCGGTTCTTCTAACAACAGATGAAGTCGCTTCCTGGGTTAGCGGCGAGACAACTTCAACGGCTGCTCAGAATGCTTTGGGCACTAGTTGGGAGGGGAGATTCAAGTTTAATGAGGTGAACAAGTTTGGCCGTGATGATGATGGCCCGGAACTGGTTGAACCGATTGACAGGCTCATTTGATGTTCGCTAAAAGTTCCGATGCCTTGGACACGGAGACGGACCCGAATAGCTGGCACATATGCCATCGATCCGGATAGCGACTGGACCATCCAATTTGGGGGCCGCGATGTCGGACGTATTTCGCGAGACATCCAATCACAAAACGGTGCTCTACCGTGGAAGTGGAATACATGGCTTCACCCGGTAGAGAAGGGGCGCGCTGATACGTAGGTGGAAGCTCAGCAAGCTGTCAGGGAAAGCGTATTGCAGACATCGAAACGGGGAGTATACAACTAGTTCTCAATGTCAGCATTAGCGGGTGATTTCAACTGATCGCCGCAACACATTCTGCGAACTTCTCAGCTGGTGTTTGATATTGCAAGGTTTTGCGGGGCCGCTCATTGAGCTGTCTGGCGATAGCGCTGAGTTTTGCTTGCGAGTGAACGGATAAGTCGGTTCCACGCGGTAGATATTGGCGCAGAAGGCGGTTGGTATTTTCGTTGGAACCGCGTTGCCACTGTGAATGTGGGTCGCAGAAATAGACCTCAACATCGGTTGCCATCGTCAATCGCGGATGGTCCGCGAGTTCCTTTCCACGATCCCAGGTCAGGGATTTATAGAGTTCTTTTGGCAGGCGCTTTGATTGTTTGATTTGCCCTGCGATTACGCTCCTGGTGTCCTTGTTGGCGACCTTGATCAGCATGACATAGCGAGATTGGCGTTCATCCAGGGTGGCGACATAGCCGTTTTTGGAGCCACCGATCAGGTCGCCTTCCCAATGTCCAGGAACGGCGCGATCCTCAACGCAGGCAGGTCGTTCGCTGATCGAAACGGCATCTTTGACCTGTCCCAGACCGTTGCGCTTGAGGCTGGCATGCCGTGATCGACGCACCGTGCGCCTGGCGCGCAGATGATCCAGCAACTCTTTCTTCAGCACCCCACGTGCCTGGATATACAGGCTTCGATATATCGTCTCATGCGACACCTGTTTTTGCGCCTCTCCCGGAAAGCTGCGTTTGAGCCATCAATCATCCCTCCTGTGACACACAAATAGTGGCACAGTTTTACGGGGCTAAGACAAGGGCACCCGGAATTGCCGTCATTCGTCATCGCTCAACCGATGGCCGCTTGAACTCGTTCTTCAGACGATTGTCCAGCTGTGCTTCTGCTCCGCACCGGACTCGCGCTTTGGACCGTGCTGCACCCAAACAATTCGAACTAAATTCGACATTCTTTCACACATCATTCTAAGAACATTTTAAGGATTACATGGCCACCTTCCGGCGACGAAGCCCGGAGGCACTCAACCATGCCAGGATACATTTCTGAATATCAATACATGGGGTTATCCGATGAGGAATTCATCGAAATAGCAGTGCCAAACGGTACTGATGTCTCATCTTATTCCATCGTTCTATACCAGTATGATGGGACGATAGTTGAATCCTACTCGTTGGGAACCACGTTGGGAACATTTGGGGGTCAGGATGTCTATGCGATTGACGACACCACTCCTGGTTTCGATTCATTTTCCGGCCAGGGTGAAATCTATGCCGATGATGCGATTGCCCTCGTCGACGACAATGGGAACGTCCTGCAGTTCATTTCGCACTGGGGAAATACCGTTTCAGCCGTCGAAGGTCCCGCGTCTGGATTGAATAGCATCTCGGTCGGGACTGCCAACTTTGGGGAATCGTTGCAATCGGATGACGGGGGAGCAAGTTACTATTCTCAGAGCACAACCAACCAAGGTTCCATTCCTGCCTGCTATGGGCCGGGTACACGCATTGCAACTCCCCGTGGCTACATTCTCGTCGAAAACCTGAGAGCCGGTGATCACGTGTTGACCCGGGATCGTGGAATTCAACAGGTTCGTTGGGTATGGTCTGGAGGTCAGCCGCTCGACGATGTTGAGCCACACCAGAAACCCGTCTTGATTGCAAAAAACGCTCTTGCGTCCGGATTACCTGACCGAGACCTCATTGTTTCAAATCAACATCGTGTCGTCGTGGGCGTACCTGGACAACTCGACGAGATATTCACTGTTCCAACTTTTGTTCCGGCAAAAGCGCTTGTCGAAATTCCGGGAATCCGACATATGGTTGGCAAGAAATCGATGCATTGGCATCATTTTGTTTGCGATGATCATTGCGTGGTCATGGCTAATAACATCGCGTCTGAAACCTTGTTTTTGGGATCGCAAATTGTCCGTAAACTGAACAGTGCACAGCGAAGACAATTATCTCAATCATTGGGTCGCCACGTCAGGCAAAATGAAATACAGCCGATGGCTCTTCCGAGTTTAACGAAGCGTCAGGCACAGGAAGTATTGGCCCGAGGCGATACGAAACACTGCGAGGTTCGAGCCAAGAAGGACGACGATTCTGGAAAGAATACAATGCGAAACGAGCATTCCCTGGTGCTAACTGAATTGCACTAACTCGGTCTCATTTTCGTGCATCTCCCGCAAAACTAGCGCTCCGACGCCGGCCAGAAGCAGCAACTAGAATGTTGCTGCCGATTAACAGAACACGCCAAACCAATTGTGGTTTAGTCAAAATGAAAATTCTTTTCACACGTCGCATAATCGAATCCAAACGCCTCTGAGACATGTTCTTCGATTCACAACCTTGTGGATTTGAATATGAAAAATCGTCGTTTATCAGACCTCTGTTTTCTGCGGTCAGTTGCTCCCGGTGTCACATTATCCGTGTTACTTGTTTGCGTTATGACAGGTGTGATTTCCTATGGTGTTCACCGGCTGATAGACTTTGCAATTTCAACAACCATTAAGAATGAAGCCATCCAGGAAACCAGTAAGTGGGCGAAGTATTTCAACGCAACATCGCCAGACCTGGCAAGAATGATGGCCGATGGCAAGCTGACTCAAGAACAAAACAATATCGTCCAAGCCGCAATTGACTATAATAACGTATATTCATTTATGCTCTTTGATCTGCAGGGGCAGTTGAACTTCGGTTCAGATGAGGGAGTTCTTGAAAGTCCCGAAGATCAAGCTTTCAGCCAGGAAGCACTGAACGTCGTCCACTCCGGCGAACCGAGTGTCATCGTTACAAAAAGGCAATCTTATTCGACCTTGCCTGACTTTTTTGTTGAGGCACTCGTCCCGGCTTACGGAACAGATCAGCAAATAATTGGTGTGATCTATTTGTTCATGGATAAATCCGACAAAGCAGCTCTTTTTCACCAGTTCCTGAACTGGTTGGGTTATCTATTACCAATTCTGTGCGCATTGCTCTATTCAATCCCATCGCTCGCATTTGTACTGAAACGTGAACAAGCCAATGCAAAGGCTCGGCGTGTCAACCACTTGTCACGGTTTGATCATCTGACCGGTGCGCTGAACCGGCACACCATGTCAGCAGAGGCCAAAATGCGTTTCACCCAGCGTCGTGCAGCCGAAAATATCGGGGTCATGTTCCTGGACATCGACAACTTCAAGGCAGTCAACGATGAAAGCGGGCACGAATTTGGCGATGCCTATTTGCATAATATTGCGTCCATCTTGATGGGTACCGTGCGGAGTACTGATCTGGTCGGGCGCATGGGTGGTGATGAGTTCGTCGTTGCGCTGCCGAACATAGACCGAGAGGAATTGGAACGCATTGGAATTAGAATGCTATCGGCCGCACGTAAGCCTTTTGAGTATAAAGGACGAACAATAAAATCTAGCATCAGCATTGGATACCGCTTATCTCCGCAAGGAGAAACTCCGCAAACGGCGCTGCATTGCGCTGACCTCGCGCTCTACCACGCCAAATCAAACGGACGAGATTCTTTAGTTGAGTACTTTCCGGAACTCGACATGGCCCTCAATCGCCGTCGTGACATAGAGGCGACAATGGAGTCAGCATTAGCGACTGATCGGTTCGAAACGGTGTTTCAGCCGATAACTGAACCCAAGGACGGTTCGATCATAGGGTTTGAGGCTTTGTTGAGGCTGACATCCGAAAGCGGCGAAAAAATCCCACCAACGGAATTCATACCCGTTGCTGAAGAGACAGGCATGATCCACGAAATTGGGCTTCAAGTTCTGAGAAACGCGTTAAAAACCGCTCTTAATTGGCCGAGCGGAGTGTTCCTATCGGTAAACTTGTCAGCGCGTCAATTTGATAGGGATGATCTAGTCGAGCAGATTTCGACAATCTTGACTGAGCTGAACTATCCCGCCCACCGACTGGAATTTGAAATCACGGAAAGTCTTCTAATGGAAGATGAAGAGCGTATTTCTGAAATGCTAGCTGATTTAAGACACCTCGGCGTATCGATAGCAATGGATGATTTCGGCACGGGTTATTCAAGTTTGGGATATTTGTGGAAATACTCATTTGACAAGCTCAAAATCGATAAGGTCTTTCTCGAAGGGTATGATTTTGATGGTGAAAGATATCGTGAAATCATTGAGACCATTGTAGTGCTGGGGCGCAAGATGGGCATGGAAGTGACGATTGAAGGGGTCGAAGAAAAAAGACACGCCGACATGCTAAAGTCACTTGATTGCGATCAGTATCAAGGTTTCTTATTCGGCAAACCTATGGCCGCGCATGAAACCCTAAGTATTTCGTGGGATCAGAGTAAGACGGCCTGAAATCAAAAGGTCGCGGATTTCACACTCAAAATACAAAGCGGACATTTATCCCTAGTGCAGTAATTGGTACTTTGGGCTGAGATCGATTATTACTTCCAGTGTCGCGAACGGCCTTAAAGTCCGCGACCCGTAAATTGGCTGTCTGAAAATTGCTGCGCGGTCGGTGAATGGCCGATCTTTACGCTGCGTGGCGGCACGAAAATTTACGCGCCCGCAGAAAAATCCGTGCTGCGAGCGCGCGCAGCAAGAAGTCACAATGGCGGCCATGGGCTCAGAGCGGTGGTTAGCGGCATCATTCACGAACGGCTGCTTGGGCGTCAACCTTGCGGTACGACCAATATCTCGGTAACGCCGCGCGTTCCGTCGGCGCGACCCAGTTGGACAATCACGTCTATCGACTTTCGGATGTAGGTCTGCACCTCGGCAAAGGTCAGGGGTGTGCCCGCCTGTAGGACCATGATCGCCAATCGGTCTATTGCGAGCTCGGCGGTTTCAGCGTGTATTGTTGTTACCGATCCGCCATGGCCGGTATTGATGGCTTCCAAATAGGTCAGTGCCTCTGGCCCTCGAAGTTCGCCCACTATAATCCGATCGGGTCGCATGCGTAAGGATGCCTGCAGCAGCGCGTTTGTAGAGCGGTTTGAACTTGAGGAACGTTCAGCCAGAAGTGCTACGGAATTAGGTTGTTTCGGGAACAGCTCAAAGGCATCTTCGATCGTGATGAGACGCTCAGAGTCCGGAACATATCCGAGTAAGTATCGCGCAAAGGTGGTTTTCCCGGTCGAGGTCCCACCACTTATCAGAATATTCAAACGGTTCTCGATGAGCAGCTTCAATGCGCCATTCAAGTTTGTACGTGATAGCACTTCGACCTGCTTCAGCTTCTTCATTCTGAGGTCAACCAGCGAGACGGGTTTGTCGAACAGGTATTCAGGTCGGAAACCTTTCAAATTGTTCAGACCAAACAATCGCACGGAAATAGCTGCTCCATGATCTACAACTGGAGGGGCAACAACTTGAACACGTAGTGGGCGGCCACGGTATTCAATCTTGCCCGACACAAGAGGTGTTTTCTCTGAGACTTTGGCCTTTGCATTACCGACAATCGTTGTTGCGAGATTTATCGCCGCTGCTTTTTGGATTGACCCTCCCGTCGGTTCCATGACGGCGCTCCCCTGCCTCTCGATCCAGACACATCCATCTGGATTAATGGCGATTTCCAGGATGTCTTCTCGCAAGATGAGATCCCGGAATGGTTCGAGGTAACGTTCGAGATAAGAGGCGGGCAGGGCGGCTTCGTTCAATAGACCACGATGTCCCTGTCAACCAGCACGGTGACCATCGCTCCTTGATCGACATAGATCGTGGGCGAGATCGAAACCTGATCCGCGATGACCGAACTTGTGGCATCTTCCAGATCACTTCCGACTTCTTCCAGGACATCACGCGTCAGATCGTCTTCGGCCGAGTTTGCAGCAATTGCCGGAGCCGCACCAATGATGGAGATGAGAGCGGCGCCACCAAAGCGCTCATCGAATTTTGTGTCGACAAGGCCGGTCAGACCGGAGCGCCCCAATTGATCACCGCCGACAGAGGCGATTTGCATTGAGGTTCCATCTGGCGTCAGAATACGCGTCCAGAGGACCAAAATGCGTTTTTGGTTCACCTCGATACCTGAGCGATATTGACCGAACAAACGAGAGCCACGAGGAACCAGGATGGTATCGCCGGAAAACGCGTGAACAGGCTCAGCGACAACAGCAACGACGCTGCCCGGCAGGTCGCTGTTGATCGCTGTCTGAAGAGCCGCCTGAATGACCGAACCTTGCGCCAGGGTCCGGTCCGGGCTTTCCATTCGAGCGGCCTCATCAACTTCGAGTGGCCGGGCTGCACCCTGAAGATAGGCCTCATTTTCACCAAGGGGCAGATCAGAGCCTTGGCCCGTTCCCGCCCCGGATTTGGCTCTACCGGATGCAGATGACGTTTTGCGGGTAGAATAGACAATAGCTGGAGATTTGATTTGGGCGGTGAGCAAATCCGCAGCTTGCCGTTCTGCTTCTCGTTGGCGTTGTTGTTCCTCCTGTCGGCGGCGTTCGTCGAGTAACCGTTGATCGCGGATCAGCGCGTCATTGACACGCTCTGATTCAAGGGCTTCTTTTTGTGCGCGCTCTGCATCCAACAGGCTTTGGAGAGAGTTCAGCCGGGTTTTGGTTTCTCGCTCCAGGCGGGCGATGCTCTGATCACGCTCAGCGACAGTCGCCTCCAGGGCGTCGGTCTGATCCTTAAAAGCGTTTCGCAATTCAGTCACCGCGGCCTGGATCTCGGTGTTCCGCTCCGCCTGATTGTCGGCGAGTGCCTTTCGGAGACGCTCGAGCTCAGCCACCACCTCTGCGCTTGGTTTAGTTGGGGCAGGGGTTGGATCGGGCACCACAAGCGCCTCTTCCACAGCGATCAATGCATCGTTGACACGCTGACCCGTTTCTTCTTCCGGGAACTCCAGTCGTCCCCCCGTACGAATGCGGTCATTCTGAAACGGCTCGACATCGGAAGTCTGCAATCCATCAAGGTCGCCGTGCCAATCAGATGCGAGAAAATAGGCGACACTAGCGCCGCCTAATCCAAGTGCGAGCGCAAGAGCGGTAATCCCAAACCTCGAGCGACCGGATTTTCGTTTGGCGCCATTAAAGGTATCAAGACGCTCCTGAAGGTCGGGATCCTGCGCCATCTGTCATGTGCCTCCCTGCGACAACGCTTTGGCATCGCGGTAGATGCAGATTGCTGTTTCACCAAGTCGAAGTGTCCAGTAAGCATTCACGCCGGAAACCCGAACCGTATTGCCTTGCTGGGTCCAGTTGATGGTGCGCTCGCGGCCCTGATTGTCGGCCTTGAAGATCGCTGGCTGTCGTCCGGTTTCAGAGAAAGTGAAATACGTGAAACGCCCGTCGTCATAGACTGAGGTTGGTCGGAAATCGGCTTTCCCTGCGGCTTTGTAATTGTAACTACGTGGGGCTTGAAACCCCTTGGGCTGGGCATTTGCCAGTTGCTTCTTGCGGTCATCATCCGGATACCGAAACCGGACCTCGAAGAACATGCCGGTCTTGCCTGGAATGGAACCTTCGCGCAGGTGGAACGAGTAAGTTCGTCTGTTTGTGATGACTGTCATATTGGTCGACGCGTTCTGCACATGCGGTTTGATAGTCAGAACATTTCCAAGCTCCGGAATCGGATCGACCTGAAAGCTTTCCGTATCACCGACAATCACTGCGTTGAAGCGTTCGCCCTGTCCAAACTGGATGGTCGTTGAGTGGCGCAGATCGGTTTCGATGCGAAAGACTTGCTGCTCATCATAGGCCGCATAGCGGATGCGGATATCGCGTGGTCCACCCCGCGGCGTGGCTTCGGCCAACGCGGCGTCTGATGCCAGCAGGCTGGACAGGAATATGAGGGCAGCTCGTACAAACATTTTCACTTCTCCAGGGTTTCTGCATCAACGCGATAAGACGTGACGACAAAGCCAAGTGGGTTGGCCCAGACCTGTTGCAGACGTTGACGGGTTTCGGGCCTGAATTCATAGCCGATGGTGGCCACGTAGGGCCGTGTCACGGTTCGATTGTCGCGGGGGCGTCGCAAGGTTCGGGTGAACCGCACCTGTGCAACGCCAGGCTCGATCTGGTTTACAGAGCGGATCACGACGTCGATTTTGGCATCTCTGCCATAAACAGTGATGGGATATTCCGAATTTGTGGAGGACCAGAGTTCTCGGAGGGTGCGTGAGGCGTCTTCATCTGATCGTTGCAAAACCGAGTTGATCCGCTGATCGCCATCCGTGAGATCAAAGGTTTCACGGTCATCGACATAGGCCACCAGATTGGCCTGAATGATGGCGTCGCTTTCATCCAGTGTTAGCGCTTCGACGGCAGCAACACGGTCCATGTCGCCGGTCTCCTTGTCGACCACAACGACAAATGTCTCCACGGTTTTGAGAGGAAAGAGCGTGATGGCACCAACAAAACCCGCGAGGCCGATGATGACCCCGGCGGCGGCCACCAGGTATGCAATCCGTTCGCGTCTTCGCGGACCGAAGATGAAATCCGCCTCGAAGGCATCCTGATCAAACGCCGGCTTATCTGAAACGCGCGCTATCATGCTTTTCGAAACGATTTGGTGACGGCGAGAAGGGCGCCTGGTGAGCGCCGGATGAGTTCATTACTTTTTGTTGCCGCTCCGCTGATGTCCCGACGAAGTTCATGCGGCGTTCGACCCGTCATCATTCGACTGGCCCCACCGGCTCCGTACTGGCCGACATTGACAAATCCTTGGCGCGCCAACCCGGTCAGGCCAATGGCGTTGGAGGCGATGCCCATGACGCCCGTAAGATTGGACGCGATAAACGGAACAGCGGCCATGATGCCCGCAGACAGAATGAGAATAACCAGAAATGGCAGGATGAGGCTGACCGTCTCAACACTGTCCGGGTCTGCTGAGGCATCGCCAATCGCTTCTGCAATGGCGACGATAATTCCAGCAGCGCCCGCTGCGGCCACCGGCATTAGGGCATAGCCGATGGTGGCGCGGGTCCAGGCTTCGAATAGTGATTGAGTGGGCTTGAAAAGAGATGTGAGGATCATGAAGGGTGCAATGACGATCATCAGCGTGAACACGATCCGCGCATAAGCAATGATCCCGGCTGTTACGGCTGCAAATATGGCTGACAGAACAAAGAAGATTGCGCCAAGGACCGCCCCGAAGACCCACCCGGCTCGGTCGCCAATGGCATCTCCATATGCGGTGATCCGGTTCACCATGCCGTCCAGACTTTCGTAAACGCCGGCCTCGTTGCCGGAGTCAGTAAGTGCAAGGATCGATGCCCCTACACTGTCCGGTACGTCTGTTGCGATCGAATAGATGACCCGGAAATTGTCCCAACTTTGTGCGAATATCCCGATCAGAGTTATCTTCAGCCCAAAAGCAAAAGCACTTCCGAATGTCATTGGCCTGAGCTGCATGACGACGCTGACGCCCAGAATTACCAGCAATAAAATTGATCCGGCTGTAAGCACATCTCCAACAACGCCAGCGGATGCCACGAAACCGTCCTCAGAAACGCTGTCGATTGCGTTATCGACCTGCTCGAGGATATCGCGAATAATGCCCATTCACTTAGTCGAACATGCGATAGCGCGCTCAGCTTCCATCTCGCTGGCTTGCCGATCGAGTGCAACTACATCAAATGGTCGACGTGGATTTTCGGAGATGACGAAATCATTCGCCTTTGCAACAACCTCTACCCAAGAAATTTCTGAAACCGTGCATTCGCAGGATCCGGTCTCCTGCCATTCTTCTATGGCCATGATACGTAGTATGGCTCGATACCCGTTTCGGAGATAAGCCGTCTCAGCGAGGTCTTTCGGGGGCTTAGGTGCTTTGCACTCGTCTTCATCTTCAGCCGGTTGCACCATGGTCTCAAAACCTTGTTGAGCTGTTTGGGCGCTAAGAATTACTGGAGATGCAGCCGTCACTATTGCAGTTGCAGCGAATAAGAATTTGAGCGGCACAATCATTTTGGCACCTCCATGGAGCGGAATTTGCGTTCTTCAGCGAGCGTCGCCGCATCAACGATACCGAGCTGCCCGCCATTCACGCCTGCGGCCGCCTCGAGCCTCCAGATTTGGGTAAGAATGATGCCGAGTTCCGCCGTGACGCGGGTGTTGAGATCGACGGCTGACTTGAGCCCGTCCTGATCATCAATGAGCCCTACCATCGTCTCAAGTCGCTCTAGGCTTTGTCCTGCCTCGGCGTGGCTTTCTTGGGAGGCCACCGAGAGCATCACACTCGATCCAGCCTGGGTCGCGATGCGGTTGTCTGCGGGTTCCGAACTCTCTGAAAGCTCAGTCAATCGTTCCTGCGTAATCCCGCTGCCCGACAATAAACGTTTTAGGACATCATCCAGATTTGCGTCGGGTTTGAAGCCACTCAGAAAGTCACCGCTTGCGAGCGCTTCGGCGGTTTGTAGAGGCGCGGTAAGCTTACCTCTGACGCGCTCAAATTCTTCGACATTTGCGAAGAGCTTCCCCAGCTCGTTGCCATCAACCAACGATGTCAGTTGCGCTTCCATATTGAACAGCTGACTGAATTGCGTCTCAACTTCCTGACGCATGGTGGCCAGCTGCTGAAGCTGGACGTTCAGGTCCTCGGCCATGTGCTCGAGCTGAAGAACCAGCTGGCGCAGCTGCGAACCGTCGAAGGTCGGAACGCCCTGTGCCGTGGCGCTTGACCCTGCGAGTAGAGTGGCGAGCGCTGTTCCATAAATCTTTTTCTTCATCGGATCTCTCCCATGCGTTTGAAATCACGCTCAGCCAGACGGTCGGCGACGAGATGTTGCCCATGCGCCGAAGCTTGTTGCTGCTTTGCGGCCATCAGGCGGACACGGAGGTTTAGAATGCGCCCAATCTCAGCTTTGACATAAGTGTTGAGCTCGACCGCTCGTTTGACGTCCACTGTCTCATCGATCTGTCGGATGATCGCAGCCAACCGATTAATGACCTGGTCTGATGTGGCATGACTGTCAGCAGCATAGTAGACCGACGCGTCCAAGATATTGCTGTATTCAGCAAGAGCCATTTCGGCGGGCGACAAAGTTCCGAGCGTATCTGTGCCACCGACCACGGCCAGATATTCATTGTAGTAGCGCGAAATGTTCCGGACATAGCCTTGGGTTTCCGGAAAGGGTGGCACGCCACCGTATTCCTGAACGCGGCCGGGCCCTGCATTATAAGCGGCCAGGGCATGGGGAATATTGCCAAAGCTGTTGAGCTGCGTGGTGATGTAGCGAGCACCACCACGCAGATTGTCCATCACGTCATAGCGGTCCACCCCCATGTCAGACGCTGTTCCGGGCATGAGCTGTGTCAGACCATAGGCACCGACCGGGCTTTGGGCGGAGACACTGAACCGGCTTTCCTGTTTGATCAGTGCCTGAAAAAGACACCGCCATTGCGTCGGTGAAAGGCCCGCGCGGCTCACGCCCGCAGCTCCTTCGAATTCTCCGGAAACCTGGACAATCATCATCTCGACAGTTTCACGGCCTTCGCCAAAAAGACGACTGTCCATCGGGTGATTGCTTGTCGATGGATAAATGTCGCCCGCGGGAAAGTCGGCATTTCCTTCCAATGATTGAAGGTTCAACCCGGGCCCTGTCAGCGCAGCAGACATAGCCTCCAGAACCCGCAATTGATCGGCCTGGACAGACGCTAAGGTCTTACCGGTGCTGAGATGATCTCTTTGGGTGTTCATATCTTCGTTCAATCTGGAAAGCAGGGTCGCGAGGCGTCCGATGCTCGTGTTGTCGTGTGTTGGAACACCTTGGGCACAGACCGGCGCACCGGTGCAGGCAGCGGCAATTAACATGGGCAAAAGGGTTTTCATGACCCATTGCCAATCGGTTCAAAATCACAATTCTTTTCATCGGTTCCGGTGCCAGTCTCAGTTCCAACGAATGTGAGTGGCGTGGCGGCACTGCGGCTCACAACCGGATCACCATCCTTACCGAAACAGGGAGATGTTGCGTCAGTGTATTTTTCACAAGCCGACACGACGGTAAGGACCGCAAGAAGGATATAGAACAGCCTCATGTCGACCTCCAAAACTCGGGATCAGAACGCCAGTCTGCGGCGACCTTTTCTTCTCCGGTCCGGCCACCTCCCAGAATCGGAAGCAGGTGTCCGAGTGCGGAGAGATCCGCATCGATAAAGACGCTGTCGCCTGCTGAGCGGACGAGAGCGATCCGCTGCCCCGCCGTGGTCTGGGTAAGGAGTGCGGCTTCTTTTTCGTTGACGCGCAGGAAATCATAATCGGCTGGTGTCGCCCGATCGTTGGGAAAAAGGATTTGAGTGGGGACAGTTTCGACAATGGTCTTTCCGACCCGAACATCGCGCAGCTGACTGGGATATTGCGTCATCATCACCACCACGCAATTCATCTTGCGAAGCGTGACCAGCCAATTCTCAAGCCGTGCGCCGAAGTATGGGTCATCCAGAAGCTTCCAGGCTTCATCGAGCACGATTATTGTTGGGCGCCGATCCTCGACAATCCGCTCAATACGGCGAAAAATGTAGGATAGCACCGCCATACGCTCGGTTGTCATGTCGAGGATTTCAGTCATGTCAAAGCCGACGATGTCACCGGAGACATCTATGGATTGCCCAGTGTCCGGTTCATCGAAGACCCAGCCAAACCGCCCGCCTGGGATCCATTCCGCAACGCGCCCTTGCAGTTCGCCGTCATCATCCAGTGGTTGGAACAAGGTCTCGAACGACGCAAAACGCTGAAGTGTCGGGCCGGCGTCAGCATTCTGAGTGACAGCGCTTTGGATGTGCCGTGATTGCTCACCTGACAGATCGCCTGAACGGGAGAGCAGTGTCGCCAGCCAATCTGAGAGCCAGGCCCGTCCGCGTTCATCGATCTCGGTCTGAAGTGGATTGAGACCCGTCGGGATTCCCGCGCGGATTTCGTTGTATCGCCCTCCGAGCGCACGAACTGCCATCTCTAATCCACGGTCTTTGTCAAAGAAGAAAAGGCGTGCACCCACACGCTGTGCCTGCGCTGCGAGAAACGCGGTGGTGAGCGTCTTGCCGCTGCCGGTGCGCCCCAGAACCAAGGTGTGGCCAACCGTCGGTTCGCGCGCTGCGGTTCCAGCCTCGTGGAAATTAAAACGATACGCGGCAGACCCAATGGAGGGAAAAGCAGTGATCAGCATGCTCCAGGGGCTCTCGGAGTCGGAACGTCCCTCGACACTGCCGTGAAGTGCGGAAAAATCGGCGAAATTAATTGTTGAGATGGGTGTCTTGCGTGCGCGATAGCCAAAGTTGCCCGGCACTTGTGCAAAATATGTGGCTTTAAGCGCCATATTCTCGCGTACGATTACGGCCATGGCCTCTTGCCCGAGACGTTTGATTTCCGCGGCTGCTTGTTCGAGCGTCGCCCGGTCAGGCGCGTATACAGCAATCGAGAGATGGTGATCTCCGAAGGCAATGCGCCCAGCTTCCTGATCATCGGCTGCTTCCAGAAGCTGATCTCGAAGCGAAACAGCCGCATCGTCGGCCGCCCGCATTTGCCGGACGATGCGCTGAATGCGCTCTGCCATGACGTTGGTAGGCGTTGGGGAGAAGGAATTGGTCAAGACAACATCGAGTGGAAGGTCCAGACCATCAAGGAGGGCAACATCGGTCAGGGCAGGGTAGGACTTGACGCTGAAGAGGGCACCATACCGGGTTTTACTCGTGGTCGCACAGGAGATTTCGGCCGTATCCCCATCGAATGTCGCGCGGCAGGCGCCGAGGCAATAGGCCAAGGGCAAAGGCGAGTTGGGGGCCGCAATGGGTGAGAATGTTCCTGACATTAAGGTGCTCAGATAACCCAGCCATTCCCCACCATCATTCGTAAGGCGAACGGGGCTTGCCGCTGCCAAAGCCGTCTCAAAAAAGCCGGTAACTTCATCAAGCTCTCGTGCGCGTCCTGCCCGATCCTTCACCCAGGTACGTTTCGCAAGCAAATTCAGCACCGGCACTCTGGCAGCGAGGTCCGGACGTCGGATGATGCTCAGATAGAGTTGCTTTTTCTTTGGCGCCTGATTGGCGTTGTGGCTTTGCCAAATGCGGTCAATCTCAGCTGCGAACCCGCCTCCTGGTATCAGCTGCATGGCAATTTCCTGAGGCACCGAGATGCGGTGCACGTAAATGCCAAATGTGTTGCCTGTTTGGGCGATGACGGCAGCGACCGCGCGTTTGAGAGCATCAAGATCGGCGTCAGGTGTGGTCAGCGGATTGAGGCCGTCCAGTCGAAGCGTTGCCATCAGATCACCCTCGCGCAGAACAATGACGTCTCTGCCGAAAAATGAGACGAACGGCAGATGCTCCGCGAGATGGCTCTCCTTTGCGAATGCGCCTCCACCCGCTGAGATTAGCGCGGCGCCGGGATTTGCGTATCGGATCCCATCAAGCGCCATAGCTGTCACCCCCATGCAGGGCGCGGTTTCGCGTAGCCCGGACAGCGCCGTATGAGACGCGTAGCACTTCGAAGAAATGCGGTTCCTTGTCGGCGACAAACCAAAGAATGGGATAGGCGAGGCCACCTATCAGGAAAAAGACAAGCGATTTGGTCCAGATAAACGGCAGAACGATCCCCGTGACCAAAACCACCAAATACCCAACCGGGAGTCCGAGGTATTTTGGGGGCCTGGCAAGCCCCAGGAAGAGGGGGGTTCGCTCTGCCATGTTATGCATATCCCGTGATGTTGAATCCACCTGTCGGCCCGAACGCGTTGTGCTGCGCAAACGCTGCCTCGGGCCTTCGGTTGGATGCATTTTGTGAGCTGAACGGGATACGCATTAGGTAAACCCGTCGACGATAGTACCGGCTGAGAAGATCAGCACAATGCCGATAATAACTGAGGCAAACCATCCCCAGTTCAGACGTCCCATCATGCACATGAACCCGGTTCCGATAACGGCGAGTGTGGCCACGGCAATGCCGATGGGTCCGGTGAGAGCGGCCTCAACCGTTTCCAGCATGGATTGGATCGGCGACAGATCCTGTGCGAGGGCAGGGGCGGCCCAAAATGCCATGAGTCCCGTGAGCGGTGGCAGGCGTCTGGGCAGTAATCTGTGCATTTTGATCCCTCGATCTGGTATTTATTTGTGGTTAACCTCGACGGCGGGTCGCAAAGGTCCACGTGTTGAAACACGGACGGATTCTTGGATTGGAGAGTTTGAAAGCCGGGCGCGGATGCGATTCACCCGCGTGATGTAGGTCCGGGTTTCCTGAAACGGTGGGACACCGCCGTATTCAGTAACCCGGTGCGGGCCAGCATTATAAGCGGCCAGAGCAAGATCGACATCGCGGAATTCGGTCAGCTGAGTCAGCAGATACCGTGCAGCGCCATCAAGGTTTTGCGCCATATCTTTACGGTCGACACCAAGGCGGTGGGCTGTTTTCGGCATGAGCTGACCCAATCCGTATGCCCCCTTTGGGCTCACCGCATTTGGTCTGTAGGCGCTTTCCGCCTCGATAAGTGCGCGAAACAGCACATGCCAATCGTCGGAAGAAAGACCTAACTTTCGGATGGTTCTGTTTTTCTCATGGCGCGCAGATGCGACCCGGATTGCGCGTAAGACATCGTGACGGCCTGACGAACGAAAGGCAGATTTTCTAGCGAATTCGCGACTTGCGTTACTGTCGTGGAAATTCCAGCCGACTGTCGTTCTAACGCTTCCGTCCCATCCGAACAGCATTGCCTCCGCCGGCAGTGTCGAAGGCAATGTTATACTCACCGTCAAAACACAGAGTGCGACCGTCACCGAACTCGAGATGGTGCTTGAAGAGACCCGGCCAGATGTTGAAATAGCGTGGTTCCGGGCCGTAGGGCGTAATCCTCGTGGACACGAGGATCGCTTCAGGTTCTCCGTCCCGAAGATAAATGCACTGATAGCGGGGTTTTCCATCGTCCGTGAACCCGACAAGCTCGTACCGACAGCGGAAGCTGACTCCAGACCCGATGAGGTCTTTTACCCCATCAATCGTAATCAATATCTGGTCTCTTGCGATCGGCACCGGACTCCCCCTCTGGGAGTCCTTCTATAGTTGGCAGGAAAGCGCGCAAAGACATAGCTTTGCAATATGTAATATTGTGCAATACGTAAATAAGCGAGAATATGCCCAACGTGGATTAATCAGAGGAGCGTCCCAATGCGTATTCGTACCATGGCTGCCACCGCTGCATTCCTTGGAGCCGTGACAACAGCCGAACCAGCTCGTGCCTATGATATCGACTGCGCCATTATTCTCTGCATGGCAGGTGGATTTCCATCAAGCGCAGTCTGCTCGGCAGCCTATGCCGAAATGATCCGCCGCATTACGCCAAAGCCGGTCTTGCCGCCCTTCGGCGTCTGTTCCAATGCCTCGGCTCCGGTTGCGTTTGGCGGAACCGGCGGGACGGAAGCACTGGATGTTTCCAAGCCTGATTATGCATGGCTGCGCCGCACACGTGTCATTTGGTGGAATGGCCAGGCTTTTGAGGATCGCGATGGAAACCGACGCTGGAACTGGTCTGTCAGTTCGTGCCAGCATACCAATCTGTTTTGCAGGGTAGTTTCCAATGGATATCGGTCTGAAGAGCCTTGGCCCGACATGTTTACGACGGAACACGGGCAAACCATAGCGATGCCGTCTGCAAGTGAGGCAAGGGTTTTCTCCAGCCGGTCCGTCATGATGGAATTCGGCGACTACAATGGTGTCATGAACCATTCCGGCTGGTCGAACTACTAGGAGGGAAGTCGTTCCGTTTTAGAGGCGATGGCCTGATTGTCACCTCAGATCCCGAGATCGAACTCGGATCTACGAGCCAGGATCGTTCTATCTCACCAGTGTTCCACTGATAGTCGCGCCAGATTACCGCGCGACCCTTTGGCGTCACAACGAGGCCCTCATTTATGGGATATGCCAGCAATCTTGTTTTTCCCATTTTGAAGGCACCTCTTCACGGCCGCGAAGAATGTCCATCTTCGTGTTTGTGCCAAAAAGTGTTGGTGTTTGCGGTCAACCGGTGCTTGAGTGAGCGTTAGAATCTACAGCCTGATATGTCGGTTTCGACGCCACAGGTGAAATGTGGAGATCATCGAGCTGGTTCGGCACGGGGTAGGGGATCTGGCCGATCCTGGCGAATTCGTGAACCCAGTGGTTGGCAAGGGTCGCCAACCCTTCATCTGAGAGGGGATCGTGTTTGCAATCGACGATGCCGACAAAACTCTCCGGCCCCATCTCTTCAATGATCCTGCCAAGCGTGCGCATGATGAAGCCACGCCGCGCGGGGATTTGATACCTCACGCACATCTCGATCGTCGGTGCGCCGATAAGGATGATCGGCTCCTCCGCGAAAGTGTCGAGATACCAGTCTGCCATTTCCACGCAGAACCCCGACCAGTTTTGGAGAACCTTGGAAATCTCTTCTTCGAGGGCGAGAGGGAGAAGGTCTTCTTGCTCAACTGAAGTTCCGGCATGATGCGGATCAAAGCCGAGAGCAGACAGGTAGACGTCCTTGATCGTGATTGGTTTATGCATTTGAGAACTGTTCATGTGACATCTCCTCAGTGAATTGGGCCGGGATGTGGTTTGAAAACATCGCAGGAGAACGCGAGAAATCGCCCGTCCTCGTTGCTGTGAATTGGTCCAAGCGCGCGCGCCTGAAAGCCCATGGATCGCGCCATGCGCATGAAGGCTGGCGATCCTAGAAACAGGCAAGTTCGCGCCGCTTGATCTGCCAGAAACTCATTGGCAGCCTGCAGGATCTTGGGGCCCAGGTTGGTTTGTCCGAATGAAATGATCCGCGTCAGCTCCCAGACATCATCGCCGCGCGGTGGCGCTTTGCTACAGATGGTGGCAGGGATGCCGGGAAGGCGCCCGAGATAGGCGTCACGGATCATGTAGGAGGTCGATCCATCTGCCGATGCATGAGTGGTGTTCAAAAGCCGAGCACCGCCCAGGACGCCGCCGAATTTTGTATCATGGGCGATCAGATAAACGGTTTCCGCGCAGTCATACTGCTCGATTTCAAAATCGTCATCGACAGGAATCTGCCAGCCCATATCCTCGACGAATATGCGTTTTCTCAGGCGGTGAAACTCGTCGATCAGACCTTTTGGGTCGTTAAGGGGCCGGACGGTTTTAACAACCGTGTAGGGGAGCCGTCGCCGAACCGTGACATTGGCGGCATTAAGCTCCTTGTCCCGTCTCTTCCTTGAGAATCCCATCGGTTCACACATCCCCATTTCCATGCCTATTTGGCGGCAACCTGCTGCGCGGGAGAGGGAAAGTCGACGGAAATACCCGTGATACCCGGAAATTCAAACCTCTGGTTAGAGTTGAATTCAAAACCTAACCTCAGGTTAGGTGTCTGGCAAAAATCAGCCTATAATCAGAGAAAATTGCCGAAGTCTGACCTGTCACTTCAAATCAGGCTTCATCTCTCAGATCGCGCTTAAGTAGAACTTTGGTATGGAAATGAGGGAAATCTCTGCTCAGAGCTGGATGGCTTCAAATGAAAATGCATGAAATCAAGGCCCTTTCTGCTGCGGAACTATTTGCGGAGTCGCTGGAGACGATTTCGTCCATCGGCACGGAAGGGTATTTCGTGATGGTCAATCACTCACGGAAAGGGCCGGAGTTCATTCAAAGCAGCTATCCGCAAGAGTGGCAGACCGAGTATGACGAAAATTCCTACCATCTGAAAGATCCGGCTTTTCTGTGGAGCCTCGCGAAAAACGGATCGCGCAGATGGTCAGAAATCAAACTGCCGGATCCGTCAGGTGTAATGAAGAAAGCCCGCCGTTATGGCCTCATCTATGGTGCCATCTTTAGCAAAGGGTTTCTGACAAAGAAATCGGTGTTCAGCGTCGCACGTGATGACCGCGAGCTCACCGATGACGAGATGACCTGGCTGGCCGACTGGTTCGAACGCTATGTGACGGCCTGCAACCGCCAGCAGGCATTTTCGATCAAAGAACTGGACGTATTACAGTGCCTATCGAATGACATGACGGTTGAGGAAGCGGCAGATCATCTCAATATTAGTGCGTCAGCTGCAAAGGCACGTTTGAAAACTGCACGCGACAGATATGGTGTCAAAACGAACACCTGGATGGTTGCCACCGCGTTAAGGTCAAATCTCATTAACTAACGCTCCGGGGCACGTTCAGAGAAAGGGGTTTGTTTGAAGCGTCGTAGTTCATTCATCGTTCCCAAAAAGTGGATGGCCATTGTTGCTACGGTTGTGATCGCGTTTTGGTTCGTGAAACTCTCTGGTGAATTTTTTGGGAATTTTCGTGTCTCTGAGCAATCAGTTGCGAGACAGATATCGGCACATCCTAATCTTTCTCGCGTAGTAGATGCGGATACAATTATTGTTGGTCAAATCACTGTTCGTTTGGATGGAATTTCCGCGCCCGAGCGCGGTCATGAAGCATATGAGGCAGGGAAATGGTTCGTTGCGGATCTGATGAGAGAAGCTGAATTGGTGGTTTGTGATCTGGAGGGTCGCAACTTGCGCGGTCGCGAAATTGGCGCGTGCTATTTCGTTTTTCCGGATGGGCTGCGGATCGACCCCCAAGCAGAAGCAGTGAAAGCAGGATTTGCGCGCGATTGTCCAAGGTACTCCAGCGGCCGGTATAAGAAATTTGAAACATCAGCCAGCAAAGCGTTACCGCTGCCACCATATTGTACGTGAATGATTACCGAATTACCGCGTAAAGGTGGCACTTTCGTCCGCCTATGGTTGCTTGGTAAAAAGAGGATTTATGTCAGAATTATTGACATAACGCATAATCAAGGTTATGTTAAGCAATCTAACAGTGTGCAGGGCCTACTTTGTGAATTTGATTAGTGCCTGAGCCACTACGTTTATCGGTTGGCGTCAATCCATTTTGACATCATCGTGCGATCCCGAAAGCATTCTCGGGGAATGTCGCGGCGCTTCATCCGCGCGATCCGCTCAGCAAAGCCAACCTGTTTGGAAGACGGATACTTCGAAAACTGGCCGGCTGGTTTTGCAATCTTGTTTGCGTCTATCCAGCGCGACAGCACATAGCGATCCCGCTGAGCCTCCTGCGGTAGCGCGACCCCAACACGTTCCGAAATCTGTTTGGCAAACGATATCTGTTTGCTGGTTGCTGGAACCCGATAGTAGTCATTCGACTGACTTGGTGAAAATGAACTCTGTTGCAGGGCCGCTGACATAGGAATCACTCCTCTCTTCGCTTGCCAATGAGTATAGAACATTTGCAGAACAAATCAAGATGGTGTGGTAATTAACGAACAGAACACACCATGTGGTGTTCACTGATGCCGCTCTCCAAAACAAGAGCTTGAAGACATACGGAGATCAGGGATCTCTAGTCTCATGTGGAGACGCGAACCGGATCGCCAGTCGTCTACTCCTGTTTCGGCGCAGTATCTAAGCGGGGCGTTAAATATGCTTTCTTGCCCCCTCCCCTACCCGCCTGCACCCGGCCACTCCGGCATCACCCGTGGCGACTTTAGCATTAGCGTGCCACCTGAAAGGATAAACACCAGGATGTGAAAAGGAGAAGGGAGCGCTTTCCTATGCAATCGCAGGTGCTTGCCTCATAGGCAAAGCTTGGTAGCGGAGGTTCGCGGGATAGTTTGTCATGCCGCCCTGATACCAAACAACGATTTCTCTAAGGCGCGAAGATTGGCATCATGCGAGTTCCAGGCCGCCATACTTTTCTCGAAGCTTTGTTTTGACAATTTTACCTGTCGCGTTGCGGGGGATCTCATCTACGAACAACACGCGGTCTGGAATCTGCCACTTGGCAAACTTGTCTTTGTAGAGCGACAGGATGCTTTCTTCGGTGGGCTGGGTGTCTTCGACAAGTTTGACCAAGACAACCGGGCGTTCGTTCCATTTGGGATGTGGCACGCCAATCGCCGCGGCATCCACGACATCCGGGTGGACAATGGCGGTGTTTTCCAACTCGACCGAGGAAATCCATTCGCCACCGGATTTGATCAGGTCTTTCGAACGATCTCGGATCGTAACGAAACCGTCTTCGTCAATAGACGCAATGTCACCGGTGTCAAACCAGCCATCCACCAGGTCATTCGCGTCGCGATTGAAATATTGCTCCACAATCCAGTGTCCGCGGATCTGCAATTCACCTGTTCCGGTGGCATCTGGCAGTTCCACCCCGTTTTCGTCGACCAGCCGCAGCTCTACGCCGAATGGCGGACGACCCTGGCAAATCCTGATCTCGTTTTGCTGTTCCACAGGCAGGGACAGTTGCGAGTTTTTCAGGGTATTGGTCAGCCCCAATGGGCTGGTTTCCGTCATGCCCCACCCGTGAATGACCTCGACGCCGAAATCTTCGCGGAACGTTTCCATCATCGACGGTGGACAGGCCGCCCCGCCGACAATCGTGCGCGTCAGAGGCAACTTTTCAGAGCCGCCTTTCGCCAGGGCCCCAAGCAGGCCAGCCCAGATGGTCGGGACGCCCGCGGCAAAAGTGACCTGTTCCGCGTGGATCAGGGACAGCAGGCTGTCGCCATCCAGTTTCGGTCCGGGCAGCACAAGCTTGCAGCCCGCCATCGCCGCCCCATAGGGAATGCCCCAGGCATTGACGTGGAACATTGGTACCACGGTCAACACGCTTTCCTTGGCACCAAGCGCCATGCCATCCGCCGCCAGAAGAGCCATGGAATGCAACAACGTGCTGCGGTGGGTATAGGCCACACCTTTGGGGTTGCCGGTTGTGCCGGACGTATAGCACAGGCTCGATGAATGGGTCTCGTCGAAGTCCGGCCAATCAAATTCCGGGTCGCCATCGGCGATGAACGTGTCGTAGAACTCGACTTCCGGAAGAATGTTCCGGGCCTCTTCGTTGGCCGGTGACATCACGATCACCCGCTCCAGAACCGGCAGACGGTCGCGCAGCTTGGCGATGATCGGCAAGAAGGTCTGATCCACGAAAAGGATACGATCCGCAGCATGCGCGACGATGTATTCCAGCTGATTGTCAAACAGACGCGGGTTGATGGTGTGACACACGAAGCCAGCGCCAGAGGTGCCGAAATAAATCTCAAGGTGGCGGATGTTGTTCCACGCCATCGTCGCGATGCGATCGCCTTTCTTCATCCCGGCCTTTGTCAACGCACTTCCAAGCTGGCGGGCGCGCTTTGCAACGTCGCCCCATGTGCTTCTGGCAATTGTGCCGTCTGTTTCCACGCCGACCACGGCGGTTGACGTGTGGTAGCGTTCAGCGTGGGTGATAGCAGCACCGATGGTGAGTTGCTGCATCATCATCTTTCCAAACATGTCGGTCTTCTCCAAATCGAAGGTCGCGTTCTGTCAAGTTTTGTTGGATTGGCGCGTTGCGGGCCTAGTCCGGCATTTCGTACATCAGAATTCTGGCCATCAACGGTTTGTCGATGGACAAGACCTCTCCGCCATTGTCTTCCCAGTTGCGCCACGCGAAGCCCACGGGGTTTTTCCGTTGGTTGACGAGCGGATGGTCTCGGGGCGTGTAACCCTTTTTCAGAACCGGAAGAGCCGTCCATGCCATTTCCGCCATGGTCTTGGTCAGGAAGCTGATGCTTTTCCACGTGCCGCGCAGGGATTTGAAATAGCCTTCAACCTTGCACATGTGAAAATAGGCTTTGCAGGTTTCCTTGGTGATGTGCCACAGCGCTTCTATCACCATGCGGCGCCGGTACCACTCGTGCTCGCCATAGAGATGCTGATAGGCTTCGAACGCAACAGCGCCATGTTCCACCTCTTCAACCTGGTGCCAGACCCACAGCGCCCGAACGATCGGGTTCGCGTCGTGCAGCCAGCGTTCATAATTGTCCAGGATGATCATTCCGGCCAGGAAGGTGAACGTCTCGTAACCGGCGGTGAACCCCGTCAGGCGCTTCAGGTCATCCTTGCGCGCCATTGTCGCAAAGTCTTTCTTGGCGTGTTCATCCAGCGCTTTAACCTTGGGATAGCAATCCGCAAGATATTTGTTGAAGTCGATGAAGTTCTTTGCGTGGTGGGCTTCCTGGCCGATGATGTCAGATACGTCGCTGCGCAGCTTGTCATCGGTGATATGCTTCTTGGCTTTCCCAAGGGCTGCAATCAGATACCTCTCAAAATACGGCACGTGCACGCCCAGGGCATTGATGAAAATCGCAAATTCCGGGCAGGATTCGCTCCAGACCGGGCTGTCCATTTGGTCTGTCTCGAACTTCAGTGTCCGGACCTTGATATTGTCCATTGGATGTTCGTCAGTGATAGACATTTTCTTTTCCTCCTCCTCGAAACCCGATGGTCAAAGGTGCTTTTTACCGGGCAGGTTCATCAGCATTTTCACCAAGACCAGAAGCAGCAACAGCGCAGCGAACACGGCTGGGATATAGGCGATGTACGAGGCCCAGTTGGCGGGGCCCGCGGGCGTTTCGGACAGTGCAAGACCCCTGTTGGGCGACAGGGCGCCAAAGACGTAGAACAGGACATTCGCCCAGGCGACAAAGACAAACATCTTGGTGATCTTGCCGATGCTGTGTTCGCTCATCGCGAAGCGGGGCAGAAGTGCGGCGAAGGCCAGCAACATCAACCCGTTCATCAGGCAACCGGTGTGAATACGCGCCCAGGCTTCGGTCGAGCTTGGCATCTGGACATCGATGACGAACGGGATCGGCGACAGGCTGACTTGACCCAGAATCGAAAAGGTCAGGCCGAATCCACTTAACAATCCGATGATCATCACCAAAATGCCGTGCTTTATCAATCTATTGGCGTGAATGTGATCGTTCATATTTGATGTCCCGATGTCTCGTGTTGCACGCCAAGGTACGGGAAACGCGAAATCCGGCCCCAAACTTTAGGCTAGGTCTGGGTTTGGATTTTCATGTTAGTGGTGTGACAACAGGACGTATCGGTAACTTTGAAGATGCTGACGGATCGCCATCAATTAGTGGATACGAAGTTTCATCCACCAAACCTTACGCAAACCAACGTGTCGCGCGATGGTATTTTGTCGGCGTTGCTGCCACGTCCCACGAAATCCGTTTTCATGTTTGCAGCGGCCGGGTTCGGGAAATCCACGATCATGCGTCAGGTTTTCGATCGCCTGACCGAGGATGGGTTTGCGACGGCATGGTTGAGCCTGGATGAAAGAGACAGCCAGCCTGCGACTTTTCTGGTGTATTTTTTCGAGCTTCTTACCCAGGCTGGCATCATCGAAAAAGCCGAAATTCTTGAACAAACCTGCCTGAGCGAAGGTGGCAACATCGAACGCGCCTTTTCATTGATGAACCAGGCCGTGTCACGCGTGTCCCGGCCAACGGCGATTTTTCTGGATGATTTCCACGCCATTCAGAACGCTAGTATTCTAAAGGAATTCAGTCGCTTCCTGGATGCCAAATCCAGTAGTGTCAGTGTCTTTCTGACCTCGCGTACGACACCTGATCTGGACCTCAGCAGACGGGAAATGGACGGTTCGTTCATTTGGCTGGACTCAGCCAACATGAAGTTTTCCCAGATCGAGGCGGAACGGTTTTTTGACAACGCCCTAGAGAAAACGATCGAACCTTCCGATGTCTCGCGGGTGCTGAGTTCTACCGAAGGATGGCCAGCGGGCCTGCAACTGGCATCCATTTCGCTGGAATCTTCCACCGCGCATGTTCCGGCGATCGCATCCAATTATTTGGGTTCGTCCGAAAAGATGACGCAGTACCTCTACGACAACGTCATGAAAAAACTTCCCGAGGACGTTCAAGACTTCCTGCTAAGCACGGCACCTCTGAACAGGTTTTGCAGCTCTATGTGCCGCGCTGTTCGTGGCAAGGCGGGCAACTCCGCGCTCATCCAATGGCTGGTTGAAAAAAACCTCTTCGTTGTGAAGCTGGACGATGACGGAAAATGGTTCAGGTATCATCATCTGTTTTCTGATTTTCTTAACCAGATGAGCCGAAAATGCGGGCGCCGCTCGAAATCGGACATTTGCCACAAGGCCAGTCGATGGTGCCTTGAAAACGGGTTTCTCGATGAAGCCGTGAGTTACCTGCTCGAAATACGTGATTACGACGAAGCTGCAAAATTGATCAGCGACGCGGCCCCCAGAGTTGCGCGCCAAAAAGGGGACAACATCACGATGATCCGGTGGATCGAAACGTTGCCAGAGTCCTATCTCACGGAATACCCGGAAATGATGTTGGATTATGCCTTCTCGCTGTCGTTCACGCATTCCACGGAAAAAGCGATCGAGATTGTAAACAACACCCGAAAGCTGTTTCAGGACACCTCCGATACCCCGGAAGAAGCGCCGTGCCGCGAGTCCTATGACACCCTGGCCTATGCAGACACCGTCGAGGCATTGGCCCTGGCCGCGAAGGACGACACCGAAAAATCCCTGGAAAAAATCGCTGAAACACAACGGCGCTGGACAAGCTGTGACGCTGTTACTCTGGGCGTATTGGCCAACGTCGCCGCATATTGTCATATTTCCAACGATCGTCCGGGTCTTGCTCTGAAAGAAACGGTAAACGCCCGCATGTTGGGGCTGCAGTCTAAATCAAGTTACGTCTGGGTCTGGGCGGATTGCCTTGAAGTTATGGCGCATTGCCGAACCGGAGACCTGGCAGCAGTCGATGGACCGTTGAGACGTGCGTTCGCTGATGTGGGGACCGTCGAGGAAGACAGCCTTTTACGGCTGATGGTTCATATGCTCTCCGCGGACGTGGCCTATTTGAAAGGCGACATCAAAAAGGCCCGATCGGAATTGGCCTTGGGGACCGGGTTTTCGGCATCCTACGGCCCGCTGGAACCGCTTTTGATTTCGCATCGTGTTCGGGCGGGTTGCGCGGCAATCTCGGGGAATTGGAAGCGAAACGCCGAAGTTCTGGAGCGCGGTCAATCCCTGGGTCTCAGAAACGGATTGCCGCGGTTGACCTTCAGTCTGATCAGCTTGGAAATCTCTTCTCTGGCTCTGCAGGAGAAGGATAGGGAAGCACGCCAGGTCGCAGAAAAATGGGGGGTTTTTGACGGCAGTTGGTCGACACGTTTTCGCGGCACAACAGAAAGTACCGAAAGCCTTGTTCTGGTGCAGAAGCGAATAGTCGCAGAGGTCGCCGTCACCGAAGGCGCGTTCGATCTGGCGGCGAAGACAATCGACGACGCAGTCAGGCGCGTGCGCAACCGTTTGCCTTTGCCGGAACTAGTCCGCCTGATGATCCTTAAGGCCCATGCATTGTCAAATTCGGACCGGCCGGATGATGCCGGCAAGGAAATCTCCGGCGCCGCCCGGCTTGCGCATTCCCACGGCGTCGTCGCACCGTTTCTGGAGTTTGCCAAATATGCTCGCCCATTGCTGTGCGATGTCCTGGACCGGCGTATCGCGGTTGATACGCCAGAGGATATTCTTGCGGAATCACCCGAAAGCCGCCTGCTCGCGGCGACGGAACCCCAGACCCCGAATTCGGAAAATCCGAATGTAGACGCCGAGACACCCTTGTGCTGCGAAGACCTGACGAAAAGGGAGATCGAACTTCTCCAATTGATCGAGAGCGGCATGACAAATGCCCAGATCGCGGCCAGCTTGTTCATCTCCGTCGCGACGGTCAAATGGCATTTGCACAATGCGTTTCAGAAACTGGGCGTTCGCAACCGAATGGGCGCATTGAAAGCCGCACGTAAAGTCGGACTGCTGTAGCTTAACATTCGGTTTCCACAACCGCATGCAACCCGTTCATCGCCTCCGTCAACGTGATTTGACAGGCCAAACGACAATTGCCCGGGGTTTCCACCGAAAATTCCAGCATGTCCTCTTCCTCTTTGGACCGGCCGTCGAGCAGATGCTTCCATTCGTCCGAAAAAGACACCGCGCATGTGCCACACGCGCATGACCCGCCACAATCTGCGTCAATGCCCGGTATGGCCTTGGCTTTCGCCGCCTCCATCAGCGTAACGCCAACCTGGGTTTCAACCTCGTGCTTTTTCTTGGCTGTATCGATGAAGGAAATCGTGAGCATGAGAATGTTCTCCGTTGTTTTTCCACGTTCCTTACCGTCAGTTCGGGCGAAGAAACCCATCCTTAAGTTTGGTTTGGGCCGGGTTGCGGCACGTTAAGCCGTAGACAAATGGCGTCAGCAGAAGCGCGTCAATGCCTACGGAGATTTCAGATGACTGAATTGCGGTCTTTGTTTGAAAATCATAGAGCGGCCTACTTGGAAAACCCTTATCCGGATTTGGCCACGCGTATGGAACGGTTGCATCGGTTGAGCACCGCCCTGGCGAAAAAGCGGGAAGGTCTGATTGCCGCCATCAACAAGGACTTTGGATGCCGCAGCCGGTCCGAGACCGTCATTGCCGAGATCTTGGGGTCTCACGGCGCAATCCATTACGCAGAAAAAAACCTGCACCGCTGGATGAAATTGAAAAGACGCCTCACGTCAATGTGGTTCGCCCCGGCAAAAAACTATATGGTGCCGCAGCCGCTTGGTGTGGTTGGGATCATGGCGCCGTGGAACTATCCCATGCACCTGAGCATCGCGCCCCTGGTGGCGGCGCTGGCGGCAGGCAACAACGTCATGCTTTGGATTTCGGAGGAAACTCCCAACACCACGCGCTGCCTGGCACAACTGATCGAGGAAAACTTTGACCCTTCTTTGATTACCGTTGTCGCGGGCGACCCGAAGATTGCGCCGGAGTATTCCGCCCTGCCTTTTGACCATCTGCTGTTCACCGGATCAACGCGCGTTGGCAAGCTCGTTGCCACGGCGGCCGCGAAAAACCTGACTCCGGTGACGTTGGAACTGGGCGGGAAAAGCCCGGCCGTAATCGCCCCTGACTATTCTTGCAAAGAGGCTGCAAAACGTATTGCCTGGGGTAAATCCTTCAATGCCGGGCAGACCTGTATCGCGCCTGACTATGTGCTTTTGCCGGAAAAGGATAAACGCGCCTTTGCCGAATACGCGATCAAGAGCTTCAAATCCTTCTACAATTCGATCTTGGATTACAACTATACGGCGGTGATTTCGGAACGGTTTTTCCGACGCTTGCGCGACATGGTCAAAGAGGCCGAAGACAAGGGCGCGACCGTTCTGCAACCCTATGGCATCACGGAAAGCGTCGTTGCCGGTGTCCACAAGTTTCCGCTGACCCTTATCCTTGACGCGCCTGAAGACTGTGCGGTCATGCAAGAAGAGATCTTCGGGCCAATTCTGCCTGTTGTCGGATACAAAACGCTCGATGATGCGATCTCCTACATCAACGCCCGCGAACGCCCGCTCTCGCTTTATTGCTTTAGCGGCAAAGAGGCGACCCGCCGCGAGGTGCTCCGCAAGACCTGCTCGGGGTCCGTTGGTTTGAACGACGTTCTTTTGCAGTATCTGCAAGAAGACCTTGCCTTCGGCGGTGTCGGGTCGAGCGGCACGGGCGCATATCACGGCAGAGAAGGCTTCGAGACATTCTCGCACATGAAATCGGTGTTCGCTCAGAAAGGCATCGGCCACTTTACCGGAGCCAAGCTGCTCTACCCGCCCTACGGCCCGGTTGCGAAGACAGTTCTCAAACTGATGGGCGCCTGACCAGCCGCGGGCCGGATGGTCGATTTTACGAAAACCCAATCTTTAGGCTGGGCTCTGGCGTGCACTCTCAAGGGTAAAAAGCATCATGGAAATAAGGAACAAAAATCAACCGGCAGATGACTTCACAGGGATGGGAGCCGTTTCACGCGGCATGTCTGCCACATGGAAAATGAACAGCGTTCAACGAAGTGTTCTGGCCCGTCATGGGGCGGTCGACTTCGTGGAATTTGCTCCAACAACGAACGAATGGGGGAAACAGAATGAATATCAGGAAAGTACTGGCTGTACTGGCGGTGGTTGCGGGCTGTGCAAGCAGTGTCCAAGCCGGAGATAAGGGATGGTACGTGCAGGCGGGTCCGGCGGCCATCACCTTTGACGAAAGCACAAACCTCACAGCCGCTGGCACGCCGGTTCCCGGCTCGAATGTAAAAGTCTCAAGCGAGGCGGCATTCGGTATCGGCCTGGGCTACTTTTTCAATCCCAATTTCTCTGTTATCGGGATTGCCGGATCTACACCAACCAGCAGCATCACCGGACGCGGCGCCATCAATGGCCTCCAAGTGGGCAGTGCTCAATACGGGCCGATTCTTGTGATGGGTAACTATCACTTCCGGCAATTCGGGAAGTTTCAGCCCTTTATCGGTGCCGGGCTCTCCTATGCGATCATCTTTGACCAGCACGATGGCCTGGTTCAGAACCTCAAAGTCGACGATGCCTTCGGAGGTGTCATTCGCGCCGGGTTTGACTATACGTTCGATGATCACCATGGCGTGTTTTTCTCGATGAACAAGATTTTCGCCGATACGACGCTGACCGGAACGGTTGCGCCCGGTGTGCCCGGATTTGGCGGAGCCCCCGTAAGAGCCAAGGTGGACCTCGATCCGCTTATCTTCCACGCGGGTTACACATACCGTTGGTAAGAAGAATTCAACCTGATGGGTGGCATCATCTCGGAGTTGAAGTCCGATGCACCCCAATCACATCGGAATCCTATAGCTGTCATTGAGTGTAGTTTTGGAACTCCAATCGAACGAGATACCCAATTGAGAATCGAGGAAAAGAGCAAGAAAACTGCAAGTAGACTTAAGCCCGATGTGCAATTACAGGGGCTGGACAACTGGCAGACGTTGGCAGCGTTGTGAAGTGGGCAAGTCGAAATATGCCCACTCTATTGTTTGTGATTGCCGGTTGGGTCCTTTACTTGGAAACAACGTGCACCCAGATTGCGCGAGTAGATTTTCAATGCGTTGTACAAACTGAGCCATTCGGCTACGATAGGATTTCGACAGTCGAGCCCAAGTTTTGTTACTTTGCAGCGACAATCATGACTTCGATAGCAAATTCTGGGAGCGCCAATTTGGCTTCTCCACATGCACGGGCGGGCGCAAGGCCCTTAGGCACCCATGCATCCCAAACTGCGTTCATTTCGTCAAAGTCAGTCATATCCGCGAGCCAAATAGTCGCTGATAAGATACGGGATTTGTCTGACCCTGCTTCTGCCAACAGTTCGTCGACATTGTCCAAACAATCCCGTGTCTGATTCTCCACACTCGTTCCTGGTTCTCCAACTTGGCCTGCAAGATAGATAGTATCGCCATGGATAACGATTTGGCTCATGCGATCACCGACTTGGATGCGTTCAATGTTTGACATGCTACTTCCTTTGGTTGTGGTGTTGGAAATGGAGGGATGGCCTAGTGCGAAGCTTCGATAGCCAACTCTGCTGCCGCAAGGTCTTCCAAAGACATGCCAACTGATTTGAAAACGGTGAATGCACTTCCGTCCACCCGGCCTGGATGCCTCTTGTTGCACAGATCCAGAAGATCTGCCTGTATGTGTGAACTATCGATCACACCCGAGTTGATGGGTTGATGCAAGTCGCCGGACTTAAGTGCCCCAGCCCGGGTATCGACAAAAAGGCGTGCTTGACTGATTGCCTGATCGTCGCTTTCGCGCATAGTTTCACGGAACGCACCAACCAGGTCGAGATGTGTACCAGGCCGAAGCCACTTACCTTTAACTATTGGTCTGTCTGAAGGGGTGATGGTGCTGATCACATCTGCAGTCTTGCACGCCAATTCGAGGTCTTCGGCAACATTGGTCTTTAGTCCCGATTCAGATAGCAATCCTGCTACGGCTGCCGCCTTAGACTGGGTCCGCCCCCAGACAGAAATTACATCATAGTTTCTCACGCTCGCATGAGCACGTGCCATCGCGACAGACAATTGTCCGGTGCCAACTACAAGTAGCCTGCTCGCGTCATCACGTGCCAGGTAGCGCGCTGCCAGCGCCGAAGCGGCTGCTGTGCGCCAGCTTGTGATCGCATCACCGTCCATTAGCGAACGCATTCGACCAGTGGCGCCATCGAACAGCATATAGCACGCATTTATCGTGGCCTGGCCTCGCGTGCTGTTTTGAGGAAAAAATGTAACCACTTTCACGCCTAAAGACTGACCGGGCACCCAAGCTGGCATTATTAGCAACGATGCCTCTGATCCGTCTGGTTGCTTCATAGAGTGTACATGACGTTCGGGCGAAACCACGTTTTGCGCTGCAATCCACCTTTGCAGTTGGTCGATAAGTTCGGGCCAACCCAATTTGGCATCAATCTCTTCGTGAGACAGGCAGTCCATCACGGTCGTTTCCTCCAAACTGTTTTCGTCAGCCAACTGGTCTCGCGCGCTAATAACAACCAACAGGTCGTGCGAATCGTCGCTATTGGTGGTGGGTACAAATTGATAACGGCAAATACGCGGTCGACCACTCTGTCTTAGACAGATGACATTGCGTTTCCTTATGTCAGATATAACCGCGCGAATTTCGCGAGAATTGAATTGAAGAATATACCTGCAACAATTGTGCAGGCGCAAATTGTGAGGCGCGAACCAAAATCGCTCTGCGGGAGGAAGACATGAAAGACGAATTATCAAAGTCGCAGCGTAGTACTGTCCAAAGAGGTTTAAACCGTCGCTCGTTTTTAGCCCGGTCAGCCGCATTTGGTGTCACAAGCGCAGTGGGAACATCCATTACTGGCAGATCAGCATTGGCTGGCGAACCAAAGAAGGGTGGGATTTTGAAGCTAGGTATCGGAGGCGGCGCGACCACCGATGTCCTTGATCCTGGAATGGCTCAGAATTCGGCAACGTTCATGGCCAACCGGATCTGGGGTGACACGCTATTTAATGTCACACCAGATGGAAAGATAGAGCCTCGCATTGCCCAAGAACTGTCGTCTAACGAAGACGCCACGGTTTGGACGTTCAAGATCCGGGAAGGTGTTACATTCCATGATGGTTCCCCGCTCAGCGTTGATGATGTGGTCGCAACATTCAAGCGCCATTCAGGCGAGGGGTCCACATCCAGCGCCGTTGGTATTCTAAAGGGTATTTCTGACATCTCTGCAGATGGTGGCAATGCCGTCTTCACCCTGTCAGCCGGCAACGCAGACCTGCCGTATCTGCTGGCCGAATATAGTCTGATTATCCAGCCCAAGGGCGGCGTTGAAAATCCGAATGCAGGCATTGGCAGTGGCGCTTACAAACTCATTTCGGTTGAAGCCGGTGTTCGTTACCAATTTGAGAAGAACCCGGATTACTGGGACGGCACACGAGGTCACTACGACGGCATCGAGATGCTCATAATCAATGATGCAGCCGCTCGGAATTCGGCGCTGCTCTCGGGTCAGGTGCATATGATCAATCGCGTCGCTCCGAAAGTTGCGAAGCGTGTTGCAGAAAGCGATGGCATTCATGTCAGAAACACGTCGGGCCGAGCCCATTATGAGTTCGTGATGCTTGTCGACACACCGCCATTTGACAACAAGGATCTTCGTCTGGCGTTGAAGTACTCGATCAACAGGCAAGAAATGGTGGACAAAATCCTGAATGGTTTTGGATCGATCGGGAACGATATTCCTATCAACTCAGCCTACGCCCATTTTGACGAGACACTGCCGCAACGCGAATTCGATTTGGAAAAGGCTGCAGCCCACTACAAAGCGTCTGGCCACGACGGCAGCCCGATTGAACTGATTGTCGCTGAGGCTGCCTTCCCAGGCGCTGTGGATGCAGCAACACTTTGGCAGCAAAGCTGCAAGAAAGCCGGCATTCCGCTGACGGTCAAACGGGTACCTGACGACGGTTATTGGGACGATGTTTGGCAGAAAAAACCATTTTGTGCCAACTACTGGAGCGGCCGGCCGGTTCAGGATCAGATGTATGCAACGGCCTATATTTCTACGGCATCCTGGAATGATACGCATTTTTACAATGAAGAGTTCGATGCACTGTTGATCGAGGCCCGCGCTGAACTGGATGATGCACGTCGCAAAGAGTTGTATTCGAAAGTTGCCCACATTCTTTGGGAAGAAGGTGGCGCCGTTGTTCCGATGTTCAATGACCTGATCGACGCGCATAGCGATACCATTGCTGGTTGGGAATCCGATCCGAACTTTGAGCTGATGGGCGGTCACGCGCCGCTGAAAACTTGGATGGCGTAGAACATCGCGCATCATCAACAAACTCTGGCCGGTGAACCTGCTGGCCAGAGAACTCACTATTCGGGTCTCGATCATCGCCAAGCGGTGTCGCCGTAGAAAATAGAACACATTTGAGCAATCAAACCTGCTGAATTGGGCGGTGTTTATGCTGGTCGATCCTGGACGACTCACAAAACGGAACGAGGCAGGCCAAACTTCGTACTCCATTTCATTGGCTGTGATCCCAGAACAATCGTCACCAATGTTACATCGACATTAACATAGCCTTGGCTTATGTTGGTCGGTGTTTCTGGCCATCCAAGTATTGCAAGATGAACCCGTCGTTTCCCAAAGTTATGCCGTTGATCCAAGGAAGGCATACCATGAACTTCCCAGGTCGTTTTCGAACAGAAGGCGCGATAGTTTGAGATGAGAGAGGTGAACTGGAACCTTTTTCGTACATTCTGCGCAATTGTAGAGCAGGAAGGCGTTACCAAGGCGGCGCGGCGATTGGACACCAGCCAGCCATCTGTTAGCCAAGCCTTGCAAAAACTTGAGGCTCAGCTTGGGTGCACTTTGGTTGTAAGGGGCATGCGAAAATTCAGTCTGACCGAGCACGGCTCACGAATTTATCAGGAATGTGCCAAGATACAGCGATGTACCAGTCGGATTGATGCCCTGGTTGATGGGCTTCACGAAGACACTTATGGCGAATTGCGTCTACCGATGATTAGCAACGTCGCTTCGCCGCTCATTGACGAAGCAATCCGCCTCTATCATCAACGTTACCCGTCCGTAGTCTGGCAAATCGAAATTCGAGATAGCCAAGATATTGTTCGCCACATTGCGATGGAAAAGGGAGGCCTTGGAATTTGTCTTTTGGCCAATCCAGTGGTGGGATTGGAATGCACCCACTTGTTTCGCGATGAATTCGGTGTGTTCTGTGGTGCTGAACATCCACTATTTGGCAGCAACAATGTTTCCGTTCGCGCTTTGCAGAAAGAACCTTTCGTAGTTTTTTCCTGCGCGCAAAGGGGCGGCGGAATGGAGCCGATGGAAGCGCTGCGAGAAGGTGCAGGGCTTGGCCAACATGTTATTGGTTCCAGCCTTAACCTTGAAGAAGTTCGTCGAATGATTGTCTCTGGACTGGGTATCGGGATATTACCCCTGGCAGTTGTTCGCGAAGACATAAAGAAAAATTTGCTGTGGAAGCTGCCCATAGCCGACAGTGAAATTGGCGCTGATATCTATCTGGTTCGGCACCTCAAAATCCCATTGACCAAACCGGAACAAAGATTTGTGGATGTCATAGATGAAATTCTGCGCCTGTATCCGGTAAATCAACTCTAGAACTACGGGTCCTACAGCGCGCTAGTCTGCACCACTCATGTCGACGTTTGTCACATGCCCAAGCTTTCCCTAGCAAGTTTCAGTGCCGCCTTTGGATGGCGCTGTGACAGCACACCAAGTGGTGCCAGGATGTTTTTCCGATCCACTAGGACGTCTGCATCCTCGCGTGGAATCAGGCGTGATCCACTGGGGTCAGATTTTGATATCTCTTTCATGATCTCAATCCGGTTTGGCAGTTGTGTTAACGCGCCACCTGTACCGATTACATATCGTACAGCTGTCAAATCCTTGCCCTCTGCAATGTCTCTCTTGCCAGATAAACTGTATATTCCCCGGATTGTTCCTGCATGCCGCTGGACGGCCCGCAGCACGCAATATCTTGCAAGCTCTTCGGTAAATTTAGTCTGATCTGGCGATTTGGGAATTGGTTGGTGATTATCAATCAGGACTTTCAGCTCGGACACATCGATGCCCAAACTCCGAGAAAACTTGTCATGTCCGATCATCTCAAGCACGTTTTTCATATTCACATAAACGCCTAGATCGCCCTCGACTGTGCGTTTTGCTTGGGGTTCAGGGCTAATTGAAATCCGGCTGATTTCGTCGTCTCCCGTTGTCACCGAATGCAAGTCGCTGGTGGCCCCGCCGACATCGAAAACAACCAGATCGCCGAGGCTTTCGTACAACAGCTCAGCGGCGGTCATTACAGCTCCTGGCGTTGGAACGATCGGACCTTCTACCAGTTCGCGAACATGTTCCATTCCAGGCGCATGAACGATGTGTTCTTCAAATGCCTCTTGGATTGCTTTTCTGGCCGGATCAACATTGAGAAGGTCGATCTTCGGATAAACATTTTCGACAACACGGAGTTGAAATCGCGTTCCAGAAAAAATCAGCCGAATTTCGTCATGATTTTGTACATTACCCGCGTATATTACAGGAATAGGCATATCCAATGCTGCGATTTTTTCGGCATTATCAAGCACAGTGTCACGCTCGCCGTGATCTACACCGCCTGCCAAAAGAATGATATTCGGTTTTGTTGCCTCCAACTGGGCAATTTCCCCTCGCCGCATTTTGCCAGCAGTGACATTGTGCACAATAGCCCCCGCGCCAAGCGCAGCTTCATTGGCTGCCCGCGCTGTCATATCATGCACCAAGCCATGAACAGTCATCTTCAGACCGCCTGCGGCACTCGAAGTGGCCAGCATCTCAAAATAATCTAGTTTTTCAATGCCGAGGCGAGTTTCGAGATCCTTGACTGCAGCCCTAAGACCAACGCGAACGTCACCTTCCAACACAGTAGTTGGAGCCTGCCCTTGACCCAGAAACTTAGCATCGTCAGTGCCCAGGTTATCAAAAGCGCTGACGGTCGTCGTAGTGCTGCCAATTTCTGCAACCACAGAATCGATTTTCATTACTGCTCTCAATCGTTATTTGGGCTTTCGAAACGGTGCATGAACTGCTTAGTCATTCCTTTTCTGCCGTCGCTGCTCGACCAAAAAGGTGGCGACATGAGCGCCTTTGGTTCCGCGGCCGAAGCCTGCATCTACACCCATTTCGCGCGCGATCTCTGGTGTCACCTGCGTTCCACCGACCAAAATGGTTATCTTGTCTCGGACACCTTTCTCGATCGCCAGCTCATGTAGCCTGCGCATGTTTGTATAGTGGATGTCGTCATGGCTGATTATTGTCGATGCAAGAATTCCATCTGCGTCCAACTCGATAGCGGCATCAACTAGCTTCTCCAGTGGCACAGAAGTTCCAAGGTAATGACACTGGATCCCATATTTCTCGATTCCACCATGTTTTATATCGATGACTTCGCGAAGGCCGACAGAATGCTCATCCTCGCCGACTGTACCGGCGACGATACGCATAGGTTCATTATCAATCGCTTCGCGTAATTCATCATCTGAAATGATTTTCGGCTCCGGCGGAATCTCAAGCTTCGAAACGTCGACCTTAAAGGGTACTCGGCCCTTGAGTTCGATACGCGTTCCTTCTGCCGGGTGCATCACTTCGCGGTTGATGACTTCGGCTTCTTCCAATCCCATCTGCTTCGCAAATTCAATCGCCGCCGCCGCAGCCACCCGGGCATCCACCGGCAGGAACATCGTCAGCAAAACAGTGCCATCACCTGCCCACTCCGCTTCGGGAGTGATCATGGGCGACTTGCGAAACTCATGCGACTCAGCCAAGCGAAGGCCGACGTTGTCGTTCTCGTCTAGCTCGTCGATATAGATTGTTTTTTCAGGTTTCTCGAAAGTGCTCCCATCAATCAATGCCGACGGATCACTGACTGCTTCGGCATCATATTGAGCCACGTTGTTGCGCCCGAAATGCGCCGTAACCGGCGCCATGTAATCTTGATCGCGGGGGTAAACTGTTGCCGCAGCGATCCCGCCTTCGATTTCACGCGGAATACCGTCGCCGTTCTGACCAGGGTAGTATCCTGAATCGACAAAAAACCCATCTTCAACGGCCTGGAAATACCCGCCGATTTCCAGCATTTCCTCCAGAAAAAGCACTGCGCGCTCTTTGATTTCACGCGCCTTGTCACGCAACACCCCAGTCTCGCTAAGCTGGACCATTTCTTTAAGACCATCCATTCCGACAAAAGCTTGCTTAGCGGTATCGCATGCCTCGACATTGTAGATGTGCCAAGGCACGTTTCGTCCTTCGTCTGGCGTAATTGTCGATTGGATATCGGCGTGGGTTAGCTGAGAGACCAACGCGTTTAACGTGTGAGTTACCGTTGCCTCGCGGGTCGATGCTTCCATGTATTTGGTATTCATCTGCGCGCGCATTTTGTAGTTCGCGAACAGGTCACGCAATGCGACTGCGTAAGGCAAATCCAGATAGACACACGGCGCTGGAGGCGCGGTCGGAGGTACAGTAGATAAGCAGATGTCTTCTTGGGACATTCCAACGCGTTCGGAGATGTTCGTATTGACCGCGTGCTGCACCAGAAGTTCGGGCGTTACCTTCCACGCTTCGCGGGCTGTGGCATTTGCGTTATGCGCCCCATCAATCTGGGCCATACCTGCCCATGCCATAACGTGTTTGGCTTCGCAGGCATCGACAAAGCTGCGCACCATGTTAATGCCACGATAAAGAACATTGTACTGCGGATCCTGATGGGCGCCGTTCACACCTTCTTCCGCAAACATGACAGCAATTTCCGGCCCCGCGACACCACTGACATAAGAGTGGTAGTTGATCGGCCGACCAACCTCTTCTTCAATCAGATCTAGTGCCTTGCGGTGTGCGCGAACCTGTTTTCGCGTAATAGGTACACCGCCAATTCCTTGTGGGGTTCCCTCGATCAGACCATCATAATGCGACTGCCCAGCAGTACGGATCACCATAATATGGTCCGCACCATGCCATGCCGCCATGCGCATGCGGCGAATGTCGTCTTCAAATCGACCAGAGGCAATCTCGGTTGTGATTGAGCATTTCGACTGTGGATCAATGTCGCCGAAAAATTTGGCCGATGGCAATGCTACGCTATTTTTCAAGGGTGCAGACATGTCTTTGAACGTGAAAGGCCCGGCTTCCAATTTGGCCTCCGGTTGTCGCCATGTCCAGCCGCGTCGTTTGGGTCGGTAGTTTTCAAGTCCCGATAGGATATTATCAATATCCAGCTTCTCGTGAGTACTCAAAACCGTCATGACGCTTCTCCTTCAAACAGACATGCTGCCCGGTCCCACAATTGACCTTCAGCCAAAGCTAGCCCTGTCGTTCGCAGATCCAGCCCTTCTGATTTGGCAAGCTTGAATACAACATGACCTGCCCCCCTGCCCATCAATCCGCGGTCAATAACCCCATCGACGATTGCGCGCGCTTCGAGCGATGAAAACCCCATGCGCAGCAATACGGACCGTTCAATCGACGGAGTTGTATTGTCTTTACCCAGCTCAAGCAGCGGGTCGACGACTTCTGCCGTCAGCGCCCAAAACCTTTGGTGTAGCTCAGCGTCGCTCAATTCTGCCAGATGCGCACGGCGGCTTTGAAAATCATCTTCTCTTTTCATCGTGAAATCTCCACCTTAGGAATGCTGAGCTGCCGCTAAGTCTGCGATTGTGTTGCGGACAAATTGCTCTGAACTTTGTGTTTCGTTGACCAGAAACGAGATATCCACTTCGGACAACTCAACGTCGTTTCTGCCTACCAGCGCGTTTCGAATGTATGATTGGCGAAGGCGGTTAAGGTTGATATCGACCGCGCGGATCTGTCTTGGGTGATTAGGCAAGACGATACTGCTCCCAACAGTTTCTTCCTGGGGGTTGCCGAACAGAACGTCGATTCCGCGCGACTTGGCAAACGTCAATTGTGCCTGAACATGTTTTCCGGCACCGGTGTATTCAGTTTCCTGAACAACAAGCGTCTGGTCCTTGCCCATTTCCTGGGCTAGCGAGAATGCAGCCGCCAAGGACGTGTTTCCGGCCGGTCCGCGTTCTAACCCTTCGAGCCGGGACAATGCCTCAGTTGCGTAGAATACTTCGCCCTGGTTTACGGTGACATAGCGATCCATGTACCGCAAAACCCGCGCGGCTGAACGTGGTACGTCTGAACGGTCGGGTTTGGTGGCAAATGGAATGCCAAATCCCGTATGTCCTGTTGTAAAAGATTTGCGGTTGAATTGATGATCGCTGGCCATGTGCAAGCCCTTCAGGTTCACGCTAGCCCCGACGACTTGCGTGTCGACAGCACCGGCTTTTCGAAGACCTCGGGCCGTTCCGGTCAGGTTGCCACCGCCAGCATGAGTGCACACAACCATGTCCGGGAAATTGCCTGTCAGCTCCTGCATTTGTTGTGCTATTTCAACTCCCAAAGTTTCAACTCCGGCGATGCCAAAAGGTGAGTACAGCGAGGCATTGAAGTAGCCGGTTTCTTCCAGGACGTTCAGAAAGGTCAAAAAGAGCTCGGGGCCAACCGAGAGCTGAAGAACCTCTGCACCGTAGGCTTCGCAACGGCGAGCCTTTTCGATGATTTCCGGTTGCCCGATCCCATCTCTGTCATAGCATTCCTGCACGATGATGCATTTCAAGCCATTGATAGCGGCCTGAGACGCAACCGCAGCACCATAGTTGCCGCTTGTCGCGGCGACGACGCCTGCATATCCCAGTCGCTTCGCGTGGTAGACGGCATTGGCGGCACGTCTGTCTTTAAAACTACCCGACGGGTTGGACGCTTCATCCTTCACAAAGATACGAGCGCCTTTGCCGGGTTTGTTCGTTACCATCCGGGCCAGCGACGTGAGGTTGCGCAACTCCAGCAACGGTGTATTGCCGACCCCAGCATGGCGTTGAATGACTTTCATCTCCGCCAACGTGTAGCCAGTTTTCCGCATCATTTTTTCGTAATCGAAAGAGATGCCACCGCTTTCAAACTCACCGAAATCAATCCCGATTGAGGCCTTCATGATCTCGTTTTTCCGAGCCATGACCGAGTTGAACTTGCCTTTTTCAATCATTTTTCTGGTTTCCTTCCGACAGCAGGTTCCAAACCTGATCGCCAATTTCCGACAACTCCCGTTGGAAAGTTCCGAAGTTCAGCGTGTAAGCTGGGTTCACTTCAACGAGTTCGCCGCTTACTTTCCGGCCTGTGGCCGTTTTGACTTCGACCACGTCTCCGATGTTTGCATCGGCAGAAAGGTGACCCTTTACCCACATCTGCAGTGAAGTCGCACGAGTATCTTCGGGCACTTGTTCAGTTCGTTCACTTGACGGGATAACTATCCCATGAATTCTAACCCAATCGCCTCGCAGAGCATCTGACATACTGTTATCCTAGCGGTTTTTGCCGTATCTCAGGCGGTTGTCTTAAGGCGTTTTTCCGCCCGAACTTGATCGCGAAAATCGCCCATGATGGCCCTTGGCACTGGCAAATCGAGCATTGTTCTCAGTCCGGGATCAGAGTTGATCACTTGCGGAATCATGTTCACGCACATAGCAATCGTCCCAATTCCACCCGGAATTTCAGGACCGATTTTCATAGAGATGTCGGGAGTGCCGCGGATCTCAATCACGTCCCCGGTTTCAATACCTTCGACCTGAGGCATGATTTGTTGGGGGTGCTCCATTTCGATCTTCGCTTCCCCATCCACGTAGCCCTCACCGCGCTGCCGGCACCCGGCAACATCGCCGGCTGATACTTCAGCAAATGGTGCTTCTCGATGAACGTTCGAAACGATTGCTTCGCGACTTTCAGAAACTTTTTCGAGATCCCAACCCAAGCCCTCGGCAATCATTCCAATCGACTCGGGGAAACCGACATGGCCCGATATCGTGCCGATTTCTACACCTTTGTTGAAGGCGTCGATTGTTGTACCGACGCCTTGCTCGCGCATGACAGTGGCACCAAAGGGCGACAGATCATTCACTCGCACGGCTTTGATATGGTCAACCGTTTCGCAAGTCCCGGTCAAAGCCAGTACCAGGTAGTCCAGTACGAACCCGGGATTGATGCCGGTGCCAAGGACCGATACACCATATTGTTGCGCAATTTCGTCAAGCTGTTCTGCCAATTCTGGCTCTTGGATCTTGGGGAATGCCATTTCCTCTGCTGTCGAAATGACGTTCATTCGGCGTTTCAGACCCAGAACCACCTTGTCGAATGCGCTGTGCGTGAACGAGTCGGTAGCAAGCAGCAACACGTCTGCCACGCCCTCTTGAAACACATCCTCGGGGTCGTCCATCACAACGACATCGGGATGCACTCTTTGTTCTTCCCCCAGAATGTCGAACATGCTGCGCCCGACGCGATCCTGTGCAAGATCACAAACGGCGACAATTTCGACACCTTTCTTGTTCAACAGCATCCGGGCCATACCACTGCCCATCGCTCCAAATCCCCAGATGGCTATCTTAATCTTTTCCACGTTTATTTCCTTGTCTTGAACACTCTGCGGCGTTTAGTGTTTGCCGGTTAGGTTGCATCTCAGATGCCCAGCTTGTGCCGGGCTAATCTCTGATTTTGTTTATTATTTTCTTGCCAAAGGCGCTTAGGATGACACCAGAGATGTCTTCCTGAAAGGCTGGGTTGCATTTGCCATCAAATTCCGCGACAACAAGCGCTCGCAGTAGCCCGCTGTCCGCAATCAGCTCCATTGCGTGGCACATCTCGCGATAGGTGAGCGTACCGATTTGCCGTACACCTCTTCGGTTTTCCATCGAATGCGGATTTAAGTAGACGAGGAAACCAGCAGTGCCCGCAGAAGCCTGACGCATGCTTTCTCGCAAAACCCGAGGCATACCGGAAGCGTCAATGTCTTCCATCGTATAAGTCGTGATTGAGCTTTTTATTATCGAGTCGAGCTTTTGGGGATCACCACCACGAAGACCAACCAAAACCACGTTCTCCAGCAACAATTTGTCGCTTGTTGTAGCAAAGAGCCCACCGTTGCAGGTTATCTGAATATTTTGTCCTACGCGTTCATCACCGTCCGTTTGCGCGGAGTCCGGCACGAGTCCGGGTGTTGCATCAATCCAGATTACACCAAGTGAGCTTAGCTGCTCAGACAGCCCGGAAATCGCTGATCTGGCAGTAATTTCACTACCTCCGATAATCAGAGGCAGTTCTCCAGAGGACGCGGCCTTCGAAACTTGACGGCCAATTCGAAGATCATCACCGGCTTCACCAACCAATTGCACGGAATACCCCAGATCCTTCAAATTGTGCGACAACACGTTCAATTTGCCGTGCTCAAAACCTGCAGGTTCTCTCGGAACAATCAATGAGATGTTTTTCCTCAACGATTGTTCTGGCTCTTCACCTGAGATTTCTTTTTCAATTGAGACCGAAGACATCGCTCCGATAAGAGCTGAGTAATCCATGAAAAAAGAAACGGTATCCTCAAGCGACACATTTTGCGATGTGGAAGATAGATCTAGAATTAAGTGATCGCTGGACGCGCCGATTACCTTGATCTTGGGGTCCGTTGGCGTCAGACCTTCTATGTTCAGGTCAGCACGCCCAACGTTAACAATGCCGCGTTTCTGACGGCCGCGATCTTCAAACTTGTTCTTGCGCCCAAACGCATCCCGCCCTACCTCGCCGATGGGGCAGGATGGCTTGTCTTTGAATTCGATAATTTCCGCCCGAAGCAAGAAGGCTTTTTGACGCGAACCGGGCCACGCTGTCTGGTTCACAGTTTCCTTGCCAAGAAGAACAGACTCTCCCAATCTCAGATGGTTGACCTGCTGAGGAAGCTTGCCCGAAAACAGCAACGGTAATGTGCTGCTGTTCCCTCCGGAAACAAATCTGAGATCCAGACCAAACTTCCCGACCAGCTCATCTGCGTGATCAACAAGAGCACCAAGATTGGCCTCGGTAGGGATCACGCCACCATAGCAGGTCAAATTGGTACCCAACCCGACAATACGAACGCCAGGTAGCTCAACAACCTTTTCGACCAATGGTACCAACTCTTCTGGCCAGACACCTTCTCGCAGGTCACCCAGCTCGACCATTATGATGATTTCGTGAACACAGCCGTTTTGCACGGCAGCTTTTGAGAGCGCTTCTATCACCGTGTATTCAGAGTTAAGACTGACATCTGTCAGTTCCACCACTTCCTGAACGCTGCTGAGTGACGGGATCCGAAGCAGCATTAGCGGTGCTACAATCCCTGCGGCTCTTAGACGCTGGACACCTTCCAGCCGAGATTCACCGATGCCGGAAAGGCCTCCACGCAACATCGCACGCGCAACTTGAGGCATACCAATTGTCGCCTTGGAAACCCCGGTGATCTCCACACCGTATCCACCGCAAATTGCCGCCAGCTTGCGGGCGTTTTCCTCGATCATTTTCAGATCAATTTCAACTCTGGCGCCAGTCATGTTCATAGAGCCTTAGTTCCAAAGCGGTTGTAGTGTTTGCGTGCATCAGGAAGCACTGTATACGGGTGCTGCAGGACAGATTTTTCCATCAGGCGCCAATTAAGCGACTGCCAGGAACTTGTGCAAAAAAGGGTCTTGTTGGCTACGCTTGGCCCAGTAGATCGCGGGCAATTCGTTCAAAAATACCCGAACCAACCGGTATCAGGTCGTCCGGAAAGTCATAGTCAGGATTGTGCAGTGCCGCATAATCTTCACCTGGACCAAGGCACATCATCGCGGCTTTGGCCCCCCATCCAAAAACTCCAAAATCCTCGGACGCTCTCATAGGTAATCCAAAGTCGCCGTTTTCGACACCAATTGCATTCATTGCGGATTCAACCACTGCGGCAGCTTCGGGGTCATTTATAGAGGCTGCAAAAGCGTCGCAAACATCAAACTCAACCTGTAATCCAAACTCCTCCGCCGCTGCAACAGCTAGAGCCCGGGCATCTTTGTCCATAGCGTCCATGGCATCGTCACGTGCGGTGCGAAGGGTTGCGTAAATCACCGCTTCGCCGGGCGCGACCCCAAATGATGGCTCCCCGATTTGTACATGAGTTACTGTAACAAGACGGAAATCATCATCCAGGTTCCCACCACTCCCTAAGTTGTCCAAAGCAGGAATGAGTTTAGCAACCGCTTGAGCAGGTGAGACACCGTCTTCTGGATCGGCCGCATGTGCAGTCTTGCCTGTAAGTTTGATTTCCAGACCTTGCGAGGCGCAGTTGATCAGGCCTGCTTGTGTTGAGACATATGCAAACGGCCGACCGGGTTCTATATGAATTGCAAATGCCCAATCAGCCCTAATTTCTTCATAATCTGGGTCAGCCACAACGGCGCGTGCGCCGCTACCGTCTTCTTCTGCTGGTTGAAACATCAGAACGACGCGACCTTTCGAAACAGGGTTTCGAGAGATCATCCGTCCAAGACCCAGGAGCATTGTCATATGCCCGTCATGGCCGCAGAGATGCCCTTTTCCTGGGATCTCCGACTTCCATGGATTGTCAGAAATCTCTTGAATTGGCAGCGCATCAAGTTCTGCACGAAATAAGACCGTGGGGCCTTCTTGGCCGCTGTCAAACACCGCGGCTACTCCGTGCCCCCCCAAACCTGTCAGTATCTTCGTCGGCGCCAGCGGTTCCAGCGCCTTCACAATTGTGCGGGCGGTCTCGACCTCTTCACCAGACAATTCGGGTTTTCGGTGCAAGTCGCGGCGAAATTCTGTTAGTTCCACAAGATCGGAATTAGTTAACATTCAACCACCCCTCCATATTTTCTCTGCAAAATTACGAGTCGGCTAAGCTCAACCACACTATCGCATGATCTAAACTCAAATAGTGCCCACGAATATCTGACGCTCAGTGATAGTTTTTTGGTTGCCGCTGTTGGCGGCCAACACATACGGTAGTGACCCCTTCATAATATTCAATCGGCGCTTACCAGCTTCAATCCCAAGATGCCGAATACAATTAATGCAATACACATAAGCCGGAGGATGTTGGTTGAATCAGAGAAGACGACAATCCCGAAGATCACAGTTCCAATCGTACCTATACCGGTCCAGATCGCATAGCCTGTGCCAAGAGGTATGTCGCGTAATGCGATCGCCAACAGCACAACACTGATTGCCATAGAAGACGCCGTCAGCAATGACGGCCATAATTTCGTAAAACCGTCAGTGTATTTCAGGCCAACAGCCCATCCCACTTCAAACAGACCGGCTACAATCAGAATTAACCAAGGCATTTAGGCTTCCTCTTTTCTAACGATCGGCAAAATCAATGCTGATCTAGTTTGTCGACTAGTCTAGACATAAACTCTGCGCCTTTGTGGAACTGCTCAATCGAGATAAATTCATTCGGCTGATGAGCCTGTGCGATATTGCCGGGTCCACAAACAATTGTTGAGTACCCGCGCTCTTGGAACAAGCCGCCCTCTGTAAGAAAGCTGACGACTCTGGACGTGTTGGCTCCCGTCAGTTCGGCAACGAGTTCCCGTGCGGGTCCATTTTCTTCTGGCATCAAGCCGGGCGCGTAGAAATCCTGGAAACAGTCGATGCCAGTATCAGGGTGCACATTCTTCATTTGTGCGTCCAGCTGGGCCACTTCGGCCTCAAATGCCGCCATCCACTCGGCAAAATCATCGCCTGGAACGACACGGAAATCGATTACGAAATCACAGTTTTTTGCTGTGATATTCAGCGCTGTACCGCCTGAGATTTTCCCGACATGTACTGTGGTATAGTGCGGGTCGAACTGTTTTGACAGGCCCGCCGGTTTGGAACTGGCGCCTCGTTCGTTCATTTGGTTGGCCCATTCAATCAGACGGGCCGCCATCATCACGGCGCTAACGCCTTTGTGCATTATAGATGAATGCACTTCAAAGCCTCTGAAACTCACCTCATATCCGAAGCCGCCGTTGTGGGCGTTGATAATGTCCATCCGAGATGGTTCACCGACAATGACTGCTTTGGCCTTTGGCATTCCATTGTTCAGCATATGGTCAATCAATTTTGGCGCCCCGGTCATTCCGATTTCTTCGTCATAACTGATCGCAATCTGGATGGGTCGTGTGATGTCGCGTTCAAGTGCAAGCGGTACCGCCGCCAATGACAGCGCGACAAATCCCTTCATATCGCAGGTGCCACGTCCAAAAAGTTTTCCATCCCGCTCCGTCAAAACAAACGGGTTTGTATCCCATGCCTGTCCATCCACCGGCACAACATCGGAATGCCCTGATAGAACCACGCCATCTTCGACCTCAGGCCCGATATTCGCGTAAATCGCGGCTTTTGCTTGCTTGTCGTCATGGACTCTCACGGCGCGTATGCCGTGAGAGTCCAAGTAGCTTTCCACGAAATCGATAAGATCCAGATTGCTTTCGCTACTAACTGATGGAAAACCAACTAGGCGATCCAAAAGCATTTGGGCATCTTCTATCATTGGCAAGCTCCTGGTGTCTCAGCTCAGCATTCCGTATAGATTTCGAGGATCGGATGGATCCGCAAGCATGTCCAAATTATCGTAGAAGTCAGTGCCTTGGATTTTTTCCAGGACATATTTTAGAGCACTAAAATCTTCGACAGCGAACCCGACACTGTCGAACAAGGTGATTTGCCTGTCATGTGTCCGTCCTTTCGATTGGCCCAGCATGACTTGCCACAACTCGGTGACAGGATAGTCTTCGGGCAACTGCTGGATGTCACCTTCAATCCGGGTTTGTGGCGGGTATTCCACGAAAATGTCAGATCGCCGCAAAACGGCTTCAGCAACTTCGGTCTTGCCCGGGCAGTCTCCACCAATGGCGTTGATGTGAACGCCATCGCCAATCATGTTATCTGTTAGAATGGTGGCATGTTGCTTGTCCGCAGTACAGGTCGTGATGATTTCGGCGTTTTCCATCGATTCTTCCGCAGTCTTGCAGCGGGCAACGCTCAATCCCGCCTCTTCTAAGTTCCTCGCGCACTTCTCAGTTGCTTCAGGGTCGATGTCATAGAGGCGAACGTTTTCAATTCCACATATCGCTTTGAACGCCAGGCACTGAAATTCTGATTGTGCGCCATTACCGATCATCGCCATGGTTCTTGATCCTTTAGGTGCCAGATACCGCCCAACCAATGCCGACATCGCGGCCGTACGCAATGCAGTCAATAATGTCATTGCCGTTAGCAGTTTCGGATAGCCCGTATAAACATCTGCCAGCAGACCAAAGGCTGTTACAGTTTGCAGACCTTCTGCGGTGTTTTTCGGATGTCCATTGACGTACTTAAACCCATACATTTCACCGTCTGATGTCGGCATCAATTCGATTACGCCGACATCAGAGTGAGATGCAACACGAGGTGTTTTGTCAAACAACTCCCAGCGTTTAAAGTCAGCCTCGATCGCATCGCCAAGTTCCGACATGAACTTTTCCGGGCCAATTGATTTGACCAGCCGGATCATGTTTTCAACCGAGACGAACGGTACGTATGCATGTTCAGAAAATTTGAGTTCCATCGTTGTGATCCATTATGAAGATTGAGGCTTGTCTTGATTTGCCGATTGCCATGTTCGTTGTGCTCTGTGATCCAGAACAAACATCGACACACCGGCCGCGAGAATGGTGATGATGCCGAGCTGCGCGATCAGGTCGGTCCATTGACCCCACAGCACAAACATCCAAATCGCCGCAAACACCAGGAAGGAGTATTCGCAGACTGAGACGAAGTCGGGCTCCCCCAGGCGGTAAGCTTGGGCAATGACCGAAACGGCCACGGTCGCTCCGACTGCCTGGCCAAAGGTCAGGAGTAAAAACCGACCGGTTAGGCACTCCCAGCCGCGATTGTAGAACTGTTGATTTTCCACGGGCACAGGGAAGGCCGAAAAGTAGATGAGCAGCACCAGACTGGTGACGCCCATGAAACCGAAAACGCCAAATGCTAGTGCAGGCGCGCTTTCTTCTTGGCAGTAGTAGTTGGTAACCAGCGCACCTAAGCCATAGAGCGCACCCGCAACGAGAGGAAGCAGCGACAAAGCGGTAAGATTGCTGAAGTCCGGCTGAAGCAGCATCAGAACTCCGACGAAACCCGCAAACATCGCCAATATACGGCGTTTCCCTATGCGTTTCCCTAAAAGCAAAACTGAAAAGAGCATTACCCAAATCGGTGCGCTAAAAAGGCCTGCCCCAGCCTGTGCGACGGGTAAGAATCCTAGTGTAGCAAAGTAAACTAGCAGTCCGCCAGAAACCGTTGCGCTACGCAGCAGTAGTTTTCCGGGATGTTTCGGTTTGATTGAAACCCCGAGAAACAGCGCCAATGTCGCAACCATCGGCAAGGCAAATGCTGCGCGTACAACTTGAAACTGCCAAAGTCCGGCCTCTTCGGAAACAGGTGCCACGAAGTTGTCCGAAAAGCTCAGAACGGCCGAGGCGAAAAGCGCAAGACCTGCAGCGAATAGGTTTTTGTTTCTTGGCATATTGCTACCTTGGGCTCATGCAGCAATCGCGGAGCGAAAGTTTAACACTGCGAATTTCACAGTCATTCTCCAGGAACGGCATCCGCTTGCGACGCCTCATCGTCCCTCTGCAGAGGCTTAATCGTCCATCCCATATAACCAAAAATTACGGTCACAATTGGAGACAGCCAGCAGAAAAAGTTGAATGGCAGATAGAGGATTGTCGGCACGCCCAGAGTGGCAAACTGATAGGCGCCACCCGCATTCCAGGGCACCAGATTGGCGGTAACTGTTGCGGAATCCTCAACCGCTCGACTGAGGTTTTCAGGGGCCAAACCGCGTTCGCGATATGCCGGGGCAAAGCTGCGGGCACCCATGACGATGGCCATGTATTGGTCGCACAGTACAATGTTAGCCATGATTGACGTCAGAACCGTAGAGAGGATCAGTGAACCTGTAGATTTGGCGTAGGACAGGATCTTTTCGGCTACAACTTTTAGTTGGTTGGTTCGCTCCATAACGCCGCCAAACATCATCCCGGCAAAGATCAGCGCAATGGTGTACATCATCGAATTGAGTCCACCACGAGAAAGTAACTTGTCCACGTCTTCCACGCCGGTGCTTGATTCGAAACCCCACATTGCAACCGACGCGATGCTTTCATAGTTGGCACCTTGCATGCCGACGGCACATATCACACCAGCAATTGCCCCCAGCGTGATGCCCGGGATCGCAGGGATTTTTTTGTAGGACACAAACATTACGACGAAGATTGGCAATAGCAAAACAGCGTTCAGCGTGAACTCGGTTTCCAGGGTGTTCAAGATCAGATCGATTCGCTCAAGATTGCCTTCGTTGGCGCTGTACTTCAGACCCAGAAAGATTTCGATGATCATGGTCAAACCGAATGAAACACTGGTGGTGTAGGACATATGTCTGATGTGGGTGAAGACATCAGTGCCGGCCATTGCTGGCGCCATGTTTGTCGTGTCTGAAAGCGGCGACATTTTATCGCCGAAATATGCTCCGGAGAGGACCGCGCCAGCAACGATAGGCAATGGAAACCCCAGCCCGGCGCCGATTCCCATGAGTGCTACGCCAACCGTGCCAGTTGTGCCCCAGCTTGTGCCTGTGGCCAATGAAGTGAGCGCACAAATGATAAGCGTCGACGGCAGGAAGACAGCTGGCGAGATGGTCTTGAGACCATAGTAGATTAGCGTCGGAACGACACCCCCCAAGATCCAGACACCGATGAGAATCCCTACAACAATCAGAATGATTGTTGCTGGAATCGCGGCAGTAATACCACGCACCATTCCATTTTGAATATTGGTCCAGGTAAAACCACAACGCAGCGCTACCAGACTGGCGACCACAACACCCAGCAGCATCGGAATGTGTGCGTCTAGGCCGTAAATAACGATTGACAAGCAAACACCCGTCACCAGCGAAAACAGAGAAATTATTGCTTCCCACAAATGAGGTTTGCGGGCGTGAGCCGGGATTGTTGTCTTCATTTTGTCTCTCGTCTTTTGCGCTGCGCGGAGTAAGAAATCGAACCCTCTCCGATGGTTTCATTTGGGTATCGGTTTTGACCGACAAATTCGGCTCAAACTTTGTCAGCCGAGGAGTTAGGCCGCTTTTTGGTCTTTGAACTCATCCATTGCCTGAAGAGATTCCTCGAGAGTTCGCACTCCTCCTGCCTGGAGGTATTCCATCTGCTTCAAAGCGGCCTCGTGAGCTTCGGTACTAGATGCTGCCACGCAGTCTTCAATCGTGCGGCAGAAATAGTCGCCCTGGTGCCCGTCTGCGAATGTATAATGAACACAAACGTTCGTCAGACCACCGACCAGCAGCAGTGTGTTGACGTTGAGTCCTTTCAGTAGAATTTCGAGATCTGTACCGTAGAAAGCTGAATAGCGGCGCTTTTGAATCAGGTAATCATCATTCCGAAAACCCATCTGGTCCTTGGCAATATCGGTGTTGGGATTGCTGTCTAGGCAATGCACATCTTCGTCGCCGTCCAACTCCCGCCCAAAATCAATCAGATTGGCACGGTGAATTTCCTGGATGAAAATAACGGGGATGTCGCATTCGCGTGCTTTATCAATTGCAATCCGCGCCTTCAGCAACCGATCCGCATGGCCAGGCATGTGATCGATACTGCGCGCATCGTCATCTCTGCCAATGAAGATGCCTGCTTGAATATCGATCACGATAAGCGCTGCGTTGCCTTCGATGAGCTTACGTTTATTTTGGTTTGGGTTGGCCACGGCTATTCTCCATTTGACGGGCTGATTTGATGTGTTTGAACTGCGGCGAGCGATTGAGTCAGGTTTCTTATCTAGGCGAGCAGCGGAAATGTGATCGCTGAATACGCATGGATGCAATGGCGCCTACTGCAATGGTCGACGCACACTCTTTCTTCCCTCAAATCCCCTCTATTCCACACGTGTTCTTTTGATAGGCCTTTTTAAAGAAGCTTAAATTGCGAGGTGGAATAGCGATATTAGATTAAACTTTCTCTCACCGAAGCTAAAACCTACGGTGGTCAGAGGCTCAGTTGCTGAGGTGTTTGAAGGCATTTCAACCTGGTCGAGGCGTGAATCATCGTCAATAACGCATGGAGTATCAGTTACTGTATCGGCACATCCATGGAACGACCAGCCTTCGTGATTTCTAACAGCGCGTTCGCAACATCAGTTTTCGAATCATGGCAATGCAAGAACGAAACGAACTTTAAACGCTGTTCCTCTTGCATAAGGTTGTGCAGGATGACACCAAAGGCCTCTTGTTGTTCAGATATTCACCGCTGCAACACTTTCCAACAGCCAACTTAAGAATGTGTCGGCTGACGGTTTCCTGGAATTTTTCTGAGGGGTTGCAACTGAATACCAAACGCAGCGTATCTGGCGTTCATCCAACTGCACCAGGGCACCCGATCCAATTTCCTTTGCGCACAGAATATCATCGGCGAGAATGACACCTTCCCCGTCCACAGCAGCATCTATCGCCAATGACAGGTCCGAATAGACCCGTCCCTGATCCCATTGCTTACTTTCAGGTTCGTGCGCCGTGTACCATTGATGCCAGATTTCCTTCCCATTGTCGTGGACTAGTGGTGCTTCTTCCCAGTTCACGTCGCCCTCTGGCGTGTAAAGCAAATCTCGGACCGACTGAGTGCAGGCAGGATACCCATCTATTGGAAACAATTTGCTGCGCTTAACCCCGGCAGAAGGTAATCGTGTTTCGAAATGAATAATCATGTCCGCGTGGCCTGTGCCCAGTTGCGGCGGCTGCCATGCCGGTCGCAATTCGATATCGATTTTCGGGAATTCCTCGCAGAATTCCGTGATCCGCTTTCTGAGCCAAAGTGAAGCCAGTGCCGGTTCTGCGCTGACAACTAATGTGCCCTTCTGAGTAGTACGCAGCAGGTCGCTACAAGCGTCTTTAATTGTCTGAAATCCGCCTGAAACTCGAGGTAACAATGCGCGGCCATCTTCACTGAGCTCAATCCGGTTACCGGAGCGGACAAACAGGTCGGTCCCAAACCAGGCTTCGAGGTTCTTTACATGCTGACTGACTACGGAATGGCTGACGTTCAATTCCGCGGCGGCCTTGGAAATGCTTTGGTGGCGTGCGGCGACTTCGAAGGCACGAAGGGCGTTCAAGTGGCGAAGAGAGGTCGTCATTTGGCCAGCGTAGCGAAAACCGTTACTGAGAGCCAGTTTTTCCTGTTTTCCTAAATTTCATTGCCTCGCTACCGTTTTGGCTACCTTGGAATACCAACAGGATCGACTGGAAGCCGCATGGCCGCAACAAACACAGACACCGACGCCGATCTTTCCCTCGAAGTGCGCGATCTCCATAAGTCCTACGGGGCTCTGGAAGTATTGAAAGGTGTTTCGCTGCGGGCCCGTGAAGGTGATGTCATCTCGATGGTGGGGTCTTCTGGTTCTGGGAAAAGTACCTTCTTGAGGTGCATAAACTTGCTCGAGACACCGAACTCGGGAAAAATTACGGTGCACGGCGAAGATATCAAGATGGCGACGGATCGCCATGGATCCTTCAGGCCGACTGACGCCAAACAAGTCGAGCGTATACGCGCCCGCCTGGCCATGGTTTTCCAGTCGTTCAACCTGTGGTCCCACATGACCGTTCTGGAGAACGTCATTGCTGGGCCCATCCATGTGCTGAAGCAGTCGCGTGCTGAAGCCATCGAGAAAGCCAAGGACGTACTGCACCATGTCGGTATGTATGAGCGCCGTGAATACTACCCGTCCCATATCTCAGGTGGTCAGCAACAACGCGCTGCGATTGCCCGCGCCTTGGCGATGGAACCTGAAGTCATGCTATTTGATGAGCCTACCTCAGCTCTTGACCCGGAATTGGTCGGCGAAGTTCTGAAGGTCATCCGCTCGCTTGCTGAAGAGGGACGGACCATGGTTGTCGTAACTCACGAAATGGCCTTTGCCCGCGACGTTTCTTCAAACGTGATCTTCCTGCACCAAGGGCTCATCGAAGAGCAGGGCGATCCCAAACAGATATTCAACAATCCAGAATCGGCACGGTTCAGAGAATTCCTATCAAACACCCGAGACTGATAGCTGCCGATACCTGACCAGCATACTTACTAGATCCAAATCAACCAACTAGGGAGAAGTTGACATGAACCTCAAGAAATCAATCCTCGTATCCGTCGTAGGGGCAATGGCGCTTTTAGGCGGACAAGCCGCAGTCGCAGAAGAACTTCGCATCGGTGTGGAAGGGGCTTACCCTCCGTTCTCAAAAAAGGAAGCTGACGGAACGCTTTCAGGGTTTGACATCGACATCGCGCTTGCGCTGTGCGCTCAGCTGGAACGCGAATGTGAGTTGGTCGAACAGGAATGGGATGGCATGATCCCTGCCCTGATTGGCAAGAAATACGACGCCATCGTTGCGTCTATGTCGATCACCGAAGACCGCAAGAAACAGGTGGATTTCTCTGAGAAATATTACCAGACACCGTCCCGCTTCGTTGCCAAGGAAGGTGCCGAGTTTGAACTGACGGCGGAAGGCACCAAGGACGTCAAGATTGGCGTTTTGCGCGGCACCACACTGCAATGCCACGTCGAGAAAGTGTATCCTGACGCCGATTTGCGGCTCTACAACACGCAAGAGGACGTGTTTGCCGATCTCGTGGCCGGACGGCTGGACATGCAGCTGAACAACACGCTTCAAGCAATCGACGGCTTTCTCAACACCCCCCAAGGCGAGGGTTTCGCATTCCTTGGTCAAAACGTGGATGATCCCGAATGCCTGGGTGAAGGCACAGGCATCGCGGTGCGCAAGGGCGATCCGCTGGCAGGCGAACTGAGTGCCGCCATTGAAGCGATCCGCGCCGATGGCACCTACCAGGCGATCAACGACAAGTATTTCGACGTCGACATCTACGGGGAATGAACTCGTGAGCGGCAGGGAGATCAATTGTTTCCCTGTCGACTCCCATTGAGTATGACGGACGAAAGACATGGACATTATTTTCGAATACAGGCAGATCCTGATCGAAGGCACGATTGTCACGATCAGCTTGGCCATTCTTTCTTTGCTCTTGTCGGTGACCCTGGGGCTGTTTGGCGCATTCGCTAAGCTTTCACCGTCGAGAGGCATCCGACGGATGGGCAATGTCTATACAACCTTTGTACGCAGCGTGCCCGACCTTGTGCTGATGATGCTGATCTTTTTCGGCGGTCAGGCGCTGATCACTCAGCTAGGCGGTGTGACCGGCCTGTGGGGCTATGTCGAGATAAACCAGTTTCTCGCGGGTGTCCTAACGCTGGGTTTCATCTTCGGCGCTTACATGTCGGAAACATTTCGTGGCGCGATACTGGCGATCCCGCGCGGTCAGATCGAGGCGGCGATGGCGGTCGGCATGAAACCCGGACAGATATTCCGGATCGTGACCTGGCCTCAGATGGTGCGCTTTGCGCTGCCGAGCTTCACAAACAACTGGCTGGTTCTGGTGAAATCCACCGCGCTGGTATCGGTGATCGGATTGCATGACCTGGTCTGGAACGCATTCTCGGCCGGCCGCTCTACCCACAAGGTTTTCACGTTTATGCTTGCTGTGCTGGTGATCTACCTGATCATCACAGGCGTCTCTGACCTTATCCTGCGGTGGATCGACCGCAAGTATTCTGCCGGTGTGAGGAGGGCCTGACGTCATGGAAAACGAACGCAGCTTCCTCGAATACCTTCAACATGTCAGCGAGAATGTCTCGCCGATAAACTTCGTCCTGATCTATGACAATATCGGACGCTTCTTCGAAGGTGCCCTGGTAACGCTGCAACTGACTTTCCTCGCGCTTCTGGTGGGTGGCCTGATCGCCGTGCCACTGGCCATCGCGCGGGCGTATCGCAAACCTTATCTCAGTCCGGCCATTCGGCTTTACACCTACGTCTTCTGCGGCACGCCCCTATTGGTGCAAGTCTATCTTTTCTACTTCGGCCTTGGCCAGTTCGAGGCGGTGCGGGAGAGCTTTCTCTGGGACCCGATCCTCAGCAGCCCCTGGTGGTGTGTGATGATCGCTTTCACATTGAACACCGCAGCCTATACGACCGAATTCCTGCGCGGGGCTATCGAGACCACACCACACGGCGAAGTCGAAGCAGCCAAGGCTTGTGGCATGTCACCGACTACCCGGATGCGACTGGTTGTGCTGCCCAATGCGTTTCGCCGCGCCCTGCCGGCCTATTCGAACGAAGTGATCTTCACATTGCACGGCTCTGTCATCGCCAGCACGGTCACCCTACAGGACTTGTTGGGTGTGGGGCGCTGGCTGAATGGCCGCTATTACCTCGCTTATGAAGGTTTCCTGACTGCCATGGTGTTCTACATGGCCATCGTCTTCCTGATCTCGATCGCCTTCAAGATGGCAGAAAAACGCTTCCTGCGGCATTTGCGGCCGAGGGAAGGGTCCAATCTGGCTAAGGCGCAGGCGGCATTGTGACCAACACTTTGCTCACCATGATTGTCCATCGTATCTTTCACCAGTTCTTTCTGCCGAAACGCAATACACCGGCCAACGCCACCTCAAGGCACCTGACACTCCCGATAGCAATGTTGCATCGGCGGTACTTTATTGTCGGAAAACAGTCCTTGCATCAGCGTTGGCCGCCCGCGCCGAACCTGGTGGTTTCCGCAGATCAGAGGCCGACGATGATGAGACAACCGGCTCGGGATATGCAGCGGTGAACCATCGGCGAAACCAACGCGCGCAACGGACGATGGTTCGTGATAAATTACCTTGGGTGGAGTATTTTCCGATATGTTGGTGTGCCGATTGGACCAATTGGATGCGTCGACCATTACAAAAGAATTGAAGCAGGTCAGGAATTCGAAAGTTCGTGCTAACGCTTTAGAAGTGCCTTGGTCCGAACTTCAAAGATACACTAAGTACCCATTTAACCATGGTATGGTTTTTATCGCGACTTCGACCATCGGATGAACCTTCTTGGCCAGGCTGAAACCTAAACTTACGGTGAACGATAATGTTTAGTTCGTTGAGACATCTGAACGCACTTCGAGCCTTTGAAGCCGCGGCCCGCAATCGCAGTATCGCAAAGGCCGCAGACGAATTGCACGTCAGCCATAGCGTTGTCAGCCAGCATGTCAGAAATCTCGAAGAGTGGTTGAATGTAGAGCTTTTCGAACGGCACAGCAATCGAATCGAATTGAGCGAAGAGGGCAAACACTTTGAACCGCAGGTTGCTTACGGGCTGCAGATACTCAGCGATGCCTGCGACAATTTGCTGAATCTGACCCAGACAGGCACAATCAACATCAGCGCAGAGCCTGCGATCTCATCCCGCTGGCTGCGCAAGAAAGTCACAGAATTTTGTGGTCAACACCCCAATATCGAGTGCAACCTCAGATCAGAATGGCGCCCGCCTGACATAGATGAAGAGCTTGTCGACGTCATTATTCATTTTGAAGAACGGTTGTTGCGCACGCGAACTGACCACGCTCGCTTGTTCCCGATCGATGGGTTTCCCGCCTGTTCTCCTGAGCTTCAAACTGAATCAGGGTTTCTCCCGGAATGCGGAAGCATCAGTGATTTACCGTTGCTCCATGACAATGGCCGGCACATTTGGCAACACTGGTTTTCCGAACATGTCGATGGCAACGAACAGTGGAAACACGGAAAAGTGTATTCAGACCTTTCGCTGGCAATCGATGCTGCTGTCGATGGTGAAGGTGTATTCCTAGCGGATGAAATAATCTGCGCAAAAGAACTGTCCCTGGGCCAGCTTAGGAAAATTGATGATCGAACAACACGTTGCACTTGGTATCTTATTGCGATCAATGAGAATTCTCATGCTAACTCTGCTGTCACAGTTTTCAAAAACTGGATCGTTGCCGAAGCAAAAAAAGAGTATCGCGATTAGTTGTGACCTCACCCTATAGATTTGCAGTCAATGTGGCGGCTGCCTGTACGGCATACAGGGTGTATTTGAGGGGGCGGCTTAGTTCCCGATTGCTTGGAAATTTTTCTCGCTACAGCTATCTGAAAATCAGAAACGCAAAAAACTCCGCTGAGCGAAAGATATTCCCGTTCTCACATTTTTGCCGCCTGTGAAACAATTCCCTCCAACCAAACAACACTAGTAGATTGGTGCTCAAAACCTAAAGAATGTGAAGTCACCTCGATGGTTTCATGAAAAAAAGCAAGATTGGCGAATAAAATCGGGGCAATACGCACCAGCTATGCGCGTATGAATTTACGCGTGATCCGTCACTCATTGCAGGAATCGTAAGTTGGGAAAAGTGCAATGGAAGCAGATAAAACATTGGAACAAACTGATGGGCGGAGTTTCTCCGTCTGGCTGAAAATGATTTTGGGGTCAGGGATAGGGTTTTGCTTTTTCATGTTGCCGTTTAATTGGGATGGTGAGCTGACAATTCCAATTGCATTGCTCCAAAAGACGATCAGCACACCAGTCGAAGGATGGCTGCCGTTGATCGTCGTTCTACTGATGATTCTGTCCGCTATTGTATCGGTGGTTGCGACAGCTTCGAAAGGCGCGGGGCTAAATACCTACTTCAAAGAAATCTTCGTTACGTCAACTATTTCGGTGCTGATGCGTGTCGCAGCTGCGGTTTTGGCCGTTTGTGCCTATTGGAAATTCGGGCATGAGTGGATCTGGAACGAGTACACCGGCGAAATTATCATTATCTACCTGATGCCTTCGCTGCTGGTGATCTTCTTGCTCGCAACGACATTACTGCCGCTGCTACTGGATTTTGGTGGCGTTGAGTTCATTGGCGTCTACCTTCAGCCCCTGTTCAAGAGACTCTTCCGCTTGCCTGGGCGTGCATCGGTCCTAACCGCCACATCGTGGATTGGATCCGGCACCAACGGGATTATTGCGGCTGATATGGACTATAAAAAAGGCCTATACACCGCCCGTGAAGTTAGCATTCTGTGCCTTGGTTTTGGCACCATTTCCATGCCAGCCGTCTTCATCTATTCAACAACTATTGGCGGTGTCGAAGTGGGTACTTTCCTGTATTTCTTCTTCACGCTTTTCATTGTCGGTGTCGCCTCGACGATGGTAATCGCCCGGGTTCCTCCGCTTTCGTTGAAATCCGATGAATTCTACCAAGGCAAGAGAGACCCAATTCTTGATGAACCCGTAGATGAAGGTAAAACCAAGTTCCAAAGAGCTGCTGATATTGCTTACAGAAAAGCGGAAAATGCGCCGGGACTCGGTACCATCATCAAAAATGGTGCTCTTACCACGTTCGAACTTTACATGACGGTATTTCCGCTCATCGTTCTGATTGGTATTCTGGCCCTCATCGCCACCGAATTCACGCCAATCTTCAAACTAATTGCAGTGCCGATAGCACCTCTGCTATCTGCAATCGGCCTTCCAGAAGCTCAAGCCGCAGCACCTGCATTTCTTGTCGGGTTTGCGGATCTTCTTCTGCCATTCCTGGCGGCGGAGGGCATCGAATCTCAACTGACAAAGTTTGTCATCTGTATTACAGGAACCGTCACCGTAATCTGCATGAGCGAAACCGGTGCGATTCTCTTGAAATCCGCAGTTCCGGTCAACTTCGTAGATCTCCTTGCGGTCTTTCTTCTCAAAACAATTGTGTCTGTGCCAATCGCGCTCACCATGGGTCGATTGTATGGATTGACGTAACCTCCCTGACCGCCTGATTGGCTTACATCAGTCGCCAAATTTGGCGGACCCTGCACCTACCGTGTTTGACACACACGGTAGGTTTTTTTTAAACGGAGAAACCAACCATGACCGGGCAATTTAAGCACTTTGGCCATGAGGTCTGCCTGACGCATTAGATTACAATCAGGGCATCTTCGTTTGTCTGGTTCGAAATCGACTTTCCTGCGAGCCGGTTCCAGCTTTCTCAAAGCAACGCGGCCATTGGTGATTGGGGGACGATAGTACGCATGGTTCCGTCCCCTGCCCTTCTGGATCATGTGCAACAAATGTACAGAAACTTAGAACCGGACATTCGTTTCTTAAATAAACAAATCGCGCTTTGAGCCCCAACTTTACCAATCTACACTGCGGATGAATAGCAGCATTCTTTATCACTTCGGAAGGAGTGTCCGGCGACGATCAAGCCGTCTTCCTAGCTTAAGGGCAGAGGTCGCGTTCAGTTTGACTTTGAAGCAGCGCTATTCAAACGGGAAGCTGACCAGACGCTCGGCCTCTGTTTCGGTCACCAAGACCTGGGTTTCCAGCTTGATGCATTCCGAGCTGTCACTTGGCAGTTAAATGCAAGAATGCGGGTGTTTCGACCCAAATTAGCAGTTAAACGTGAGACTCGTGGATCAGAAAGACATACTAATACCATACCTTAAGTCTTCTCAGGGAGAGTGGGTATTCTCAAATTAAATGCCAAAACCCAAAGCTCATTCTCAAATTAACTGCCAATTCTCATATTTAAGTGTCCGGCTATCTATTTGAAAACATTTTTCTTTGAGTCTCAAGATTAAGTGCCAAGTCACAATGGCGTCCGCTCGGGCAAGCCCACTTACTTGCATGGGGGCTTCAATAGCGTTTTCAAGCAGGTCATATGCGGCCAAAGATTGAAGCCCTGGAACACCATGCAAATTTTGGACCGAATGAAACCGGATTTCCCAAACTCTGCCCCCTTGTTGATCAGCCAATAGCAACAGCTGGCTGCTGCACTTCGATTGTCTGAAGTCGAGTTTGGTGAATTCTAATTTAGCGGCTTCAAAGCCGGGATATTGCCCCCAAGGAGGCCCTAGACGCAATAACCTCATGGCATGGTCGTCTTTAGGCTAAGTGATACTGTCCAGGATCATCAGGAAAGCGTCATTTTGCTCCACCGTGCCGATAGAGACACGGACCCATCCCAGATACGGTTCCTCAAACCAGCCTTTGGTCAGGACGCCTTTCCTTCTGAGCCGCTCTGCGAATGCGTCACCGTTTTCTCCACAGTCAAAGAACAGGAAATTGGTTTGCGACGGGGCAACGGTATAGCCGCGAGTGGAAAGCGCATGTCGCAAACGGGCGCGCTCTGAGACAATCTTGGCCACGGCCATCTCAAGATGTTCCGTATCAGCAAGGGCGGCCTCAGCGGCAGCGATGGCCGCCCCATTCACCGCAAATGGCGAACGGGCCTTCATCAACGACCCGCTGATGGAGCAATAGGAGCATATGGCGTACCCGATACGCGCCCCTGCCAGCCCATAAGCCTTGGAGAATGTCCGCAACGAAATCCAAGGTAGCTCCGTCTTACCCAGTTTCGCTACCGCATCGAAGCGGTGCGAGGGGTCAATGAAATCAACATAAGCCTCGTCAAAAACGAACAGCGTCTCGGGCGTCAAAGCCGAAACAATCCTGTCAAAGTCTTGCTCTGAAATCGCAGGCCCCGCCGGATTATTGGGGGAGGCGAACATCAGCACTTTCGGCCTTTTTGAAAGCGCCTCGAGGACACCATCAATCGGGAAAGACCAGTCGTTCTTGTACTGGATTTTCTGCGCATCCGCGCCGCACGACTGGGCGCCGGTTTCATGCGGACCAAAGCTTGGGCAGGTGGTGACAACCTGCTCGCCGCGGCTCAGCACTGTTGTGTAGATAAGCGCAATTAGGTCTTCGGATCCATTGCCCGTGACAATCTGATCGGCCTCCATCTTGAATTTACCGGCTATTGCTGCACGAAGCGTGCTGGTACCTGCGTCAGGGTAAGACGCCAAATTTGACGTGCTGCCTCGCGCCGCTTCAATGGCGCGGGGGCTGGGCCCATACGGGTTCTCATTGCTGTCAAGTTTCGCAAGGCAAGGGACTCCGTAGACCTCTTGGAACCGGTCAATGGCGATCCCAGCATTATAGGCCGGCTGCTCAACAATCTCCTTTCGAAACATTCTTTCAAAGTTCGTCATAAATTTTGTGTCTCCAAACTGGCCGCAACAGGTAACCGGCGCTCGCCATCCGTTATAGGTGTCATATCTTGTAAGCGAAGCTTGGTGCGGCGTCCGCCTTAGGATTGAACACTAGTTGGTACGCGGTAAAAGTGTCTTTCCAAATTTGGCAAAGTTCACATTGCACGATCGAAATTTACTGCCCACCTTTTGGCATCTGATGATGGCGCAACGCTTCGTATCGCGGATGAATATGTGACCTCTGATCGAACACTTTATTGCGTCATTCCGTGAGGCTATGCAAATGTATCGGGCCAAATCCTATGACGTCACTGCTGGCCATCCAAAGCTGCTACGCAAGGATTGGCGAAGCGCATCGGGCTTAGAGCAAGCCCTTTCTAGCGAGTCGCGTTCTGGTTTTTTGAAAACGGTGGACCTGAAGGTCAGGCCATGGCGGACAAAACTAAACGCCGGCAACCTCTTTTTCGTACCTGATATGAGTACCAGCGTGTTTTCACACTATTTTCAGTAGGACACTGGGCATTGAGAGTTAGCCTCTGAGTAAGCGTCTCTACAAACAATGCGGTGAAATTCCAAGTAGATGCTTTGGATTCAGAAAAAATCATATACATTTCGGTATGTTAGAGACACCCAACTTCAACAGAGACCCATTCCAAAAACGCATGGCGGCCTTGTCAAATCTGCGCTTCTCATACCAACAAAGGTCTCATACATGCGGATCAAGAAAACAACTTAACCCTTGGGAACAACAACATGTCCAACAACTTGAAAATCGTCGCTGAAGCTTCCGTCCTGATCGCCCTGACAGTCGCCGTTGTCGCAATTAACATCACCATGATGGTAGCCTAAACTCAAAACCAACCCGCACAGCTCCTGACCAGTTGTGTTAAGTTGGCTGCAAACCTAGATACTAAAAACCGCGCGGAGAGTTTCCGTGCGGTTTTTCTTTGTCCGGGTTTGGAGAAAGCTGCTGCGAAATCGCGATCAATAGTTTGCCTTCTCTCCCGGTGTAGGAGTTGCTCCAAACCTATCTTTCAGCTAAAACTCCTCGCGCGTAATCACCGCTACGGTGGGCTAACATCCTCCTGACAGGCGAATACAAGTAGCCTAAGAGTTGACGAGTGGAACAGCAGACATTCGCTGCACCATCAATAGACTGGTTTAAAGCGGACCTTTTGGACTTTCGCTACGCACACACCATTGTCCGGTGCAACGACCCGTTCAAAAAAAGACGTTTTCAATAAGATGTATCAGCGCGGGAAGCAGAGGCGGAGACAGAGACACAAAGCTGTTTTGCCGACTGGTTGACATAGTCGATCTAGGTTATTAGTTATCATGATAACTATAGAGGAGATATCCAATGACAAATACGCTTTTCGTTTTTGCCGAAATCAAACCGAAGCCAGAACATTTCAACGATGCCCAGCAAGCGATCATCGGAATTCTGGACCAAACGCGCGCTGAAAGCGGCTGCCGTTCGTTCAAGCTGTTCGAGGCACCTGATCAGGATAGGTTGTATCTTTTCGAGGAATGGCAGGATCAGGATGCGCTGGACCAGCATCATGCCCAACCCTACACAGCCGCGGTTTTCAAATCATACGAAGAATGGTTGGCCGAACAACCCCGTATCCTGCCGTTGCATGGCCTGAAGTAGTATGTTCTTTCTGAGGGAATTACCTACAAGAATGATGATCGACGGTTACGTTTCGCAGACGGGTGTAGGTGACGTAGATACCGTTGCGCGAGCACTCTCGATGATGCGAGAGGCGAGCCAACTGGAGCGCCTGCTAGATGCCTACTTTAGTAGCCATAACCTTTCACAGTTGAAATTCCATATTCTCATTGTGATCGACCGCGAGCCGGACAAAGACAGTCTTCGTCAAAGCGAAATCAATCAACGCTTGGATGTTTCCAAGCCGGTCCTGCACCGGACCGTGACTTCGCTTCTGAAAAGCGGATTGCTCGTGTGTCGTGACGATCCCGAGGATTCACGCGCTCACCGTCTGGCCTTGACCGACGAAGGCAAGACAATGCTCGCAGCTATCCTACCTGGATACTTTAAAACCATTTCTGGTTTTATGAGAGAACAGCCATGACGCGGTTTCTGCCCGCCTTCTTCGCATGGATCGTCGTCTATGTCGTTGTTACCGCCACCTTAATGGGAATTCAGGCGGCAGGGTTAAATGTACCGCTGCCGATGCAGACATTTCTTCTCACAGCCTTTCTAGTGCCAGCTATGATGTTTGTTCTTGGGCCATTCGCATCAACACTCGCGCAAACCGTGATACGAAAGGTTGAAGGTAGATCACCAAACCCATAGTGAATCTTCCAGCAAATCGGGTCTATGGAAATGCCGGAAAATCCCCCACTTTTCGCTGCCCAAAACCCCTTTCAAGACCAAAGCAGTTGCTGAAAGTTTTTGGCTCCCTCGTTATATCGAACATTCATGCAACCCGCAGCATTCGGCGGTATGGGGCTCACTACCCGGTTTCGCCGCTCTTGGCATGAATGGCGGTTGCCAAAATGCGAGCGGCGGGGTGCCGGATCAAGCGGTGAAAAGTCAAGAGATTGGCCGTTTTGGTGAACAGCCGATCTCACGACGCCGTGGCCGGGCTGCGTGCTGCGCAGGCATTCGGCGGCTGAGAACCCAATTTGACCGATGCAGCATTGCGCACAAATGACCGCTATACAGTCGCTTTGCTCGTAGACTGAGTTTTTAGGAAGAGTGCCAGCACACCAGCGCCAATAGCGAGCCAAACTGAGCCGGTCCAAACAAGATCGTAGGTCTGAGTCGCAGTAAACAGATAGCCACCGGCAAACGCGCCCATGGCACCGCCAATCGCATGTCCAGCAGAGATCAGGCCCATCGCGAGACCCATCATCTTGATGCCGACATGGCTTGCCACCAAGCTGGCCGTGACAGGAACGGTTGAATAATCGACTGCCCCGAACAGAATTGCGAACAGGAATAGCATTTCGATAGATGCCCCCGGAAGACTGCCAAGCAGAATGAATGTCAAAGCCCGCAACATGTAGATTGACGCCAACAGCATTGGACGATTGACCCGATCTGTCAGCCAGCCCGCAGCGATCATGCCGATCAGGTTCACAAGTGACAGCAGACCGTAGGCAGTCGCACTTGGGATCGGAGGAAAACCGCAGAACGCCGCAAACGGGAGCAAATGCGTTTCGATCACACCGGTTGTGGTGAACCCGCAAATCAGAAAACTCCAAAACAGCAAATGGAATGCTGGCTGTCGGACGATTACGGCAAGGTCTTCGATCATAGAGGTGGAGAGCTCGTCAGCGCTGCATTCCTTTTTTGGCGGGTTATCCGCCCTCATACTCATACAGGGGATTAGTGCGAGGCTGGCGAGAGACAAAGCACCAAAACTCCACCGCCAGCTCGCAAAAGCCAGCAACGCCGCAATCAGTGGGACAATCAGGAACTGACCGCCGGTCGCGCCAGATGTGCCGATGCCGGTTGCCAGACCTTGGTTTTCGGAAAAATTTCGGGTGACAGCAGTGGCCACCACATGTGTGGCGACGATGCCAAAACCAACTGCGCTGAAGCCTGCAAAGCCGATGACGAACATCAGCTTGCCATTCATCAACGCGACAATGGTGCATCCTACCCCAAGAAGTCCCATGCCGAGGTTAAGTGTAAACTGCGATCCACGCCTGTCCACGAGCCGCCCTGCGAAGGGCGCGACGACGGCCATGACAACGAGAGCGGCGGCTCCCACGCCTGAGATGTAGCTGCTGGTCCAGCCAAACTCCGTTTGCCAGACAGGCATGATAAGCCCAAGTGCGGCACGGCTGGAAAAGGCCAGCGATAGCGCCAGAAATCCAAATACAACAATGGTCCAGTTTTGGCGTGAAGGATGGGTCCGTTGTTCTGACATTAAGCATCTCCTTGATGTCTAGATGCCGTCAAGTCTGCGCCTTTGGCGAACGATATACTGGCCAGATGACTTTAGCTGGTCTAAAGTCAAATATGGCTGTTCGTATCCAAGACCTTTATACTTTTCACGTCGTTGCGCGAACTGGCGCGATGCAAGACGCAGCACATGAACTTGGTGTCACGCCCGGTGCGATCAGCCAACGTATTCGGGCGGTCGAAGAGCGGCATGGTTTGCGTCTGTTTGACCGCAGCAAGCACGGGATCACGCTGACAGCAGCAGGGCTGGCACTGCAATCTGATGTGGGTGCTGCGTTCTCCAAGATCGAAGCCGCGCACCATGAGCATTTCGCCACGAACCGCGATACTGTGCGGATCAGCGCCTCGGCAACATTCGCGCAATCCATGCTTGTCTCTAGTGTAGGTAGGTTCTCACAAAAGTATCCCAAGTTCAGGGTTTCCGTTGAAACCGCTGATCGACTGGTCGATCTCAAATCTGAACCGATTGACCTTGCCATTCGCCATGGTCTTGGCAAGTATCCCGGCCTTCGTGCTGAATGGCTTTGTGCGCCTGAGTTGGTCTTAGTCGCAAGCCCTACCTTGCTGGAAAAGCATGGCTCACTGACGCGGCCCGCAGATTGTTTATGCTATCGTCTGTTGCCGGACGCGACCGGAAAGGACTGGTCGATATGGTTCGAGGCACAGGAAGTCGATGCCACAAACGCACGCTATGGGCCGCACTATGGAAATGACCTTCTAACTGTCAAAGCAGTGACCGAAGGACAAGGTTTGGCTTTGCTCAATGATCTTTATGTCAAAGACGGTTTAGCTTCAGGTGAGTTGGTGCGCGCTTTGGAGACGGTGTGGCCAACAAAATTTGCCTACTACGCCGTGGCTCTTCCCGAGGCATTCGAAAAACCTTCTGTTCGATCTTTCGTGACTTGGTTGAAAGATGATCTGATCTGAAGCTACAGAAGCCGTCATTGGTGTATCAGTAGCGAATTCACCCTTTGTCCGGCATCCGGTGCATCTGCCGCTTCAAAATTGCTGCGCTATCCACGAAAGACCGAAGTCTCCGCTGCACCGCGGACAGGCCTTCATTGCTCGTGCAGAAAACTTGGCGCTGCGAACGCGCGCAGCGAGAGAATCCGAGGTCAGATGAGGGCTCTCTCCAGACCTTCTCCGCACCGCAGGATATGCCAAAACTCAACCGTTTCTGTCACCGGCGGAATCGACCGTTTTTGGCGCGTAGGTTCTGGCAGGGGGTTTATGTCCTGACTGCAGTCATCCAGGAATTATACGGCGAAAGCGGACAAACAGCCGATCTTGCGGGGTACTACGGAGAGCTAGAGCCAACGCTAATTGGCCGGGCTACCAAAGTGAACGCCTGCCAGATGGTGTTGCGATCTCAACTTCGTATCGAAAAGCTTCCCCAACCTTTATCTCTGGTGGTCGGTCAATCGTCAAACCATCATAGATGGCTCTGATTTCTTCGGGCTCCGGGTGCTCAAGACTGAAGGACGTCAGACGCGCTCCAAAGTCGGGGATGTCCGACATCCGTGTTGGATCGCTGCGGTGGTCAATCAAAGATGGAAGAATACCGCCCAAGGGCAGATAACCATCGACCGGGATGGCAAAGGCAAATTTTGGCTCGTTGAAAGGTAGGTTAACAACTTCTCCGAACTGAGGTCTCTGACGTATGAAGCTCTCAATGTTGACGATTGCGGCGACCCATCCGCGCAGCCGACGACCCCGCTCCCAATCTGAACGAACTTGTCTCGGATCATCGACGCCAAACCAACGCGACCGTCCAGGGTTAACACCACTTGGATCGAGCGCAACGATCTTCAGATAGACGTTCTTACCTAGCTGAAGGCGATGATTATGGGTTCCCATGTAATCGTGTCGTGTACCGAAGGGGACCTCGATCCCGAGACAATCGCGGACGTGCTCAACGCCCTCAGTCAACGTCGGTGCAATAACTGTAAGATGATCGAGAGTTAGCATGGTCACGCAGTATCATGAGATTGGATCGCCTGGAAAGCTGACACCCAAACATCGGAACCGAGGAGTTACTTCCTCCGCACACTGAAGCTACGACGGCTTTCCACAAAGACTGTTCAGCGGACAAAACTGCTGTTTGCATTCGGTGGAAGACTGTCCGCTTTCCATCAGCTTTTCTAAACTTTCAGTCCGTCCCAATTACCTAAGGTTTGTTGTCGCGATGAACCGTTTGGCAAGGAGGTCATCTCTTGGAAAGACGGTTCCGGGTTGCCGCATGCCAGAAATTACCTAGTAATCTAAAAATCCATACTTTCGACGAAGTGGACGACCTATGAGCTTTTTTGATTATGCGGCGCGTACGAATTCTGCTGAAGCGCGAAGTGCCTTGCAAGAAGAAATAGAATACGCACAGTCACTGAATGGTCATGTACGACAACACGACTGGTGGGCGATAAGCGACCGCGCGGTCGCAGATCAATACGCTGTCGTGCACGATGAAGACACGGTTCAGTATTTGATTGACGCAAGCATTGATACCCGTCACGTCGCGATTTTCCATTCTCCCCTCTCTCATCTTGACCCCTATGAACTCAAACGGATTTTGAAGGCCGCGCCTGTTGATGGGTCAACAATCTTGGCCGCGTATCTCATAGCATTCGCGAATGTTCTGGAAGGCCACTATTCCAAGGCCTGCAAGCTCGTTAATTATCATCCGTTCATTCAGGACGGACAGGTGCGTTTTTCAGACTTCGACTGCGGGGACGAAGAGTTCATGAATCTTCTCGCATCGCTTTGGGAAAAATCGAAACGCGAGATCGCTTTCGATGCTGGCCGCAAGCAGATCCTGTACAAAGCGCTTGAAGACGATCTCACTGCGAACGACCTCAAACCTGGGTGGTTTATACCATCAGATGCCTTTTTGCCATTCGGGGGGCGACAGGCACAGACGGATGAAATTGTCTACGATCTACAAGTGTATCGGATACCCTCCAACGCACTCAAAACAAGCGTTGGACTAGGTGCGAAAATTGCAAACCTGTTCAAAGCGACCAAAAGCTGAATTTCATCCGAGCCGCAGCATTCGACACTTTGGGCTCACAGCTGCCATTGGCAGCTCAGCGGGACAAAACTGACATCTTGGTCCTTTGTTCGAATGTCCGCTTTCATAGCGCTGACAACTCTAGCCATTACGAGATCACATGTGCTGCCTCGCTTAGAAGTTCAAGCTGATATCTCTGTGGATTGCGTTGCAGCGCGCGACGTAAAGCGCCTGAGAACGCGTCAGCTTGGGCAAGCTCCGCAATCCGATGGTTCCGGACAGCTGGTCGTGTAAATGGCTCATCGGCTCGGCCAGTTCGGACTGCGCGCGGGACCGCCACTCCAAATCTGCCGTATAGGTGGAAACGGCCACTGCAACCTTCCTCGCAGTCTCCGTCATGTTGGGTGTCGTTTGTTTAATAGCGCGGCGTGCCGCACTCAGCTGACTGGCGAGCGCCTCCGAACCGCTGACGAGTCGGACCTCTCGCAATGTATCCTCGATCCGGCGCAATGCGGTCTCCTCCGGCAAGGACGGCAACTCGGCCTCCAGCGCCCGAAGGCCAGCCTGAAGCGCGACATAACGCTTGCCATCTTTGATCACTGCAAGCGCGGCGCTCAGACCATCGAACGTCAGGTCCACATTGCGCCGATAGACTTGCCGGGCGCTTTGTTCTTGGCGGGCATAGTCAGAAAATTCCGCCTCGCGCGCGGCCCAGTCGGATGGCACGCCTGTCTGCAAGGCCTGGATATTGGCATCAATCTCATAGATTTCTGCCTCTGCGTCGGCAATGACCTTCTGATCGCCGCGTGCGCGTTGCTTTTGGGTTGTGGCCTCTTGCCTGCGATCCTCCAGCATGCGGATGTCACGTTGGATGCTGCGCACATGGCTATGAATTGGGCGGTACTCCTGGGCCGCAACTGCCATTGCGGTCTCGGCAGCCTTGATATCGTCCATGAGTTCAAAACTCATTTCCGACATATCGAACGTATCGTTGATCTGATCCACAAGCGTTTGAGGCAGGTATCGTATATCCAGTCTCCGGGCCGAGACAATGGCCCCCCGAAGATCATCGCCCTCAGAGGCAAACAACTCTGAAACATAGGTCTCAAGGCAATGCTGCAGTCTGGGATTGCGGGGGGGCGGAGCTGTTTCGGACAACAACGATACGCGATTTGGCAGATAGTTCACCAATTGCGGATAGGTGCCCACAATCGCCAGCCCGCCCAGTTGCAGCGCGATGAAGGGGATCACGCCCTTGTACATGTCAATCGTTTTGACAACGGCAGGTGCGACGCCCCGCAGGTAGAACAGTGCAAAGCCGAAAGGTGGTGTCAGGAAAGAGGTCTGAATGTTCAAGCCGATCATGACCCCCAGCCAGACCGCCGTGATATTGGCGCTGGGGTCGGCCAAGAGGATGGGCGCGACAATCGGCACCACGACCACGGCAATCTCGATATAATCCAGGAAGAACCCCAAAACGAAGATTACCAGCATGACGATGGCGAATTTCGTCCAGAACCCGCCGGGCAGGCCTTCGAGGAAGTGTTTTACTAGGTCTTCGCCGCCAAACGCTCGGAACGCCGCCGTCAGCATTGCAGCCCCAAGCAAGATGATGAAAACCAACGAGGTTGTTTTTGCCGTTTCCAGCATCACTTCGGACAGCGTGTTCTCGATCCTATAGGTCCGCCAACCGCTCCAGACCAAGGAAAGGATAAGCAGCCCGGTGGCCGCCGCGCCGATATAGATGCCGCGCTGGTCCTCTTGGGTCTGGATATTCTTGATGTTCATGTCAAAGGTAATCAGTGCATAAGCGGCCATTAGCAGAGCGATGATCGCCAGGATGGCCGGAATATAGGCGTTACGTTCTCCAGATTTCAGCCGGTACCCCGCCATAATGATGGCCCCTGCCGCCCCGATGGCGCCTGCCTGATTGACTGTGGCAATGCCACCGATGATCGAGCCGAGCACAAAGAAGATCAGGGCCAGGGGCGAAACCAGCGTCAGCAGCAGCTTGCCGATATAGCGGGCAGTCACCTCTGCATCAAACGGGACGGTCGGCGCGGTTTCGGGCCGCAGCAGGGCACGGATGAGGATGTAAGCCATATAGAGCCCGACAAGCAGCAGCCCTGGAATGAACGCGCCCAAAAACATCTCGCCGGCACTGGTTGAGGTCACGTCAAAGGCCGAGGGCATTGACAGCTCTCCGGTCACGTCTTTGTGCAACGCTTTGCGCGCGGAGGACGCCTGATCGCTGGCGCTGGCCAGTTGGTCAGCAAGGATGATCAGGACAATGGAGGGCGGGATGATCTGGCCCAACGTACCGGAGGCCGCGATCGTCCCCGTCGCCAGGGGTTTGGAATAGTTGTTCCGCAACATGGCAGGCAGCGAAATCATCCCCATCGCGACCACCGTCGCCCCCAGGATGCCCGTGGTTGCCGCCAGCAGAGCGCCAACAAACACAACCGAAATTCCCAATCCTCCCGGCACCGGACCAAAGAGCTGTGCCATAGCCACCAGCAGATCTTCGGCGATCTTCGAGCGTTGCAGCATAATGCCCATAAAGATGAACAATGGGATGGCAATCAGCGTGTCTCGCTCGACCTCCCAATAGATGCCGCGCAAATTGGTTACTCCGGCGGTCAACCATTCAGACAACCCGCCAGAGTGAAAGAACGCATCGGCATCTCCAGCAAAAAGCAGACCCGACAGCGCGGCAAGGGCAATGGTGAGGATGGCCGAACCGGGAAGCGCAAAGGCAACCGGATAGCCCGACCCCAGAGCGGCGGCCATGAGAAACACAAGCAGAGCAAGAAAGAAAAGTTCCATGGCGTTGCTTTCAATGGCCGGAGGGGTGCGTGTCGCGTTTTCCAGGCTCGCCGCGCAGATCGGCAACCGCCTCGAAGAAAAAGCTGACAAACTGTATCAGCATGGTGATCGCAAAAACGCCGATAAAGGCCGCCATCTGATACTTGATGAACATGCCGGCGGACCCAGTTTGCGAAATCTCGAAATTCATGACCGGGCTGTTGATGATAGAGCGGTTATGCGCGAACCCGATGACAACGATCGTCCAGCATGTCGTCATCCCCAGAAGAATGGTTCCGATGGCGTTGACGGCCCCTTTGCGCCGGTCGGTGAAGCCCGCGTAGAAGACATCAACACGGACATGTCCGTTTTCAAAAAGGGTGTATGCCGAGGCAAACAGGAACAGTGCGGCATACCAGTACCGCACCAAATCGCCCATCAGAGCCTGCTCATAGGAAAACAGAAAGCGCGAGATCACGATCAGCAATTCCGCCACGACGATCAGAAGCGCAAGCCAGACGAAACCGACCCCTCGGGTTAAAAGAGCCGCGATAAAGCCTAATGCCAGCAGTGGCAAATGCACCGTCATGCCAACAAATCGGGCCCGGCCCAAAGACCCCGCCAGCGCGTCTGAAAAAAAGACTGGCAGCAGTATTTCAACGCGCAGAAAGGCGATCGTGGCATCGGCCAACCCGACGAAAAAGACACCCAAGAAAAGGGCGCGAATGAGATAGACGTTGAAACGGTGTATGCTTATCGCATCGTGCCGCAGCGCGCGATCTTTGGACACGCCCACCCATATAAGGGCCAAAGCAGGGGTTACCCCCAGGATGGCAAGGGACGTCAGTGCCGGTTTGCCGGTGGAAAACTGTGCGCCGAAATCGGGCCAGCCAAAACCGACAACAAGGGCATTATGCACCATAAAGCCAGCCAGACCGAACAGCATTGTCCAGCCGAACCAGCGCACCAGTCGGGAAGATCGCATATCATCAATCTGAGATCGCTCTGGTTGCGCCCTGTTTTGCGCGTGCATGATCATTCCTCCGGCCTGCCCATAGGTGAGCGGAGCCAGACATCTTCCGGCTCCGCTTTGGTGCGGTGGCGCAAGACCTAGGACAGGCCCAGAACCCGGTTACGTTGCTGTGAAAACTCGATCTCGGCCCCTGCGCGATAGGTGCCGATTTCGCGCAATGCGGTCTGATAGGCATCGTTAATCTTGGCTGCCATCGGTGAATGGGCGCGGGTTTCCTCGAACACCTCGGCGGCCGCGTCGCCGAAAGCGTCCCAGACATCTTCGTTATAGGATCGAAGCTGCACACCATGTTCATTGACCAGCCGACCCAGATACTCGCCATTCTTAGCGATCGCTTCTTCCACGGCGGCGGCGTTTTCTTCAAGGCACGCCGCCTCAATCACCGCGCGTTCCCAATCGCTCAGCGCATCCCACCAGGTCTTGTTGACACCAAAGGCCAGGCCGCTGCCGGGCTCGTGCATGCCGCCAGTATAGTAGTATTTGGCGGCTTCGTAGAACTTCATGAAATAGTCGTTGTAAGGGCCAACCCATTCTGTCGCTTCGATAGAACCTGAGACGAGGTTTTCGTAGATTTGCCCCCCCGGCAGAGATACGGTGGACACCCCGAGTTTGGACATTACCGTCCCGCCCAGGCCGGGGATGCGCATCTTGAGCCCTTTGAAATCCTCGGGGGACTGGATTTCCTTGTTGAACCATCCGCCCGCTTGCGCGCCAGTGCCACCACAGGCGATCTTTTTGAGCCCGAATTCGCCCGAAAGCTCGTCCCACAGTTCCTGCCCGCCGCCGAACTTGATCCAGGCGTTCCACTCAGGCGTCGTCATGCCAAATGGCACCGCCGTAAAGTAGTTGAAGCCCGCGTGTTTGCCGCTCCAATAGTAATCCGCACCAATGTAGGCTTGGGAATTACCGCCCGCGACTTCGTCAAAGACGTCAAACGCGCCGACGCGTTCGCCCGCGGCGAAGTAGGTCACCTGCAAACGACCTTCGGACAGTTGGGTGATACGTTCGGCCAGCCGTTGAGCTGACAGGCCGAGGCCCGGAAAATCGCGTGGCCAGGTGGACACAATCGCCATGTCCTTTACACCCTGCGCCACGGCGGGTGCCGCCAGTGTCGCGGCACCGGTGCCCGCTGCGGCCAGACCCGCTGATTTTAGAAACTTACGTCGATGCATTGTCCTCTCCCTCTCAAGATCATGTAAAGCGGGCATAGGTCCCGCATGTCTGGCCCAAAGATTGGCGGCGCAAGCCCTGCAGCACCTTCCCGATGGGCGTGACGTCACCTAAGTCTGTGGGTGGATATGGGTCAAATAGACAACGCCTATGAGTGGCATAGACAGACGAATGTAATTTGAAATCAGAGCGTTAGAATATTTCACTATTCTCCGGGGTAGTGGCAGGCGGCCCCACCGTCAGACGCATCGGGGTCCTGCACTGGCGTGTCTTGACAGATGGCAGCAGCACGCGGGCAGCGTGGGGCAAAAGCGCACCCGCTCCACTGTGAAAATGGGTCGGCGGGGGCATCGCCCAAGCGTAAATCCGGCAAGCCGCCAGAGGCATCGGGGGTCAGCATCGCGCCCAACAGCGAATTCGTATAGGGGTGCTGTGGTGTTTCGAACAGCGCGGTCGTGGTTGCCTCTTCGACCTTGCGACCAAGATACATGACGGCAATCCGGTCGGCCAGATGTTCGACCACTGACAGATCATGGCTGACGAAGATCATGGTCAGGTTGAAATCCCGCCTCAGTTCCAGCAACAGGTTGATCACCTGCGCCTGCACCGAAACATCCAGAGCGGATGTCGGTTCGTCACAGATCAAAACCCGCGGGCGCAGCACAAGCGCGCGGGCGATCGAGACACGCTGGCGTTGACCGCCAGACAACTCTCCGGGATAGGCATCGGCCAAACGGGTTGGCAGGCCGACGCGCTCGAGCATCTCGTCCACACGGCTGTCAATCTGGGTCCCTCCATGCAGGCGCAGCGGCTGGGCCACCAGATCACGGATGCGGCGCACCGGGTTGAGCGATGCATTTGGGTTCTGAAAGACAGGCTGGATCAGCCGCACCCTTTCGGCGACGGGAATCTGCGCGATGGGACGTCCTTCAATACGCACTTCACCTGCATCCGGCGTGCTGAGCCCCAGGATCATGTTCAGCGCCGTGCTTTTGCCGCAACCGGATTCACCGACCAGCCCGAGGGTTTCGCCTTCGCTCAGTTTGATAGACAGCTTGTCGACCGCCACAAGTGTCTCGGTCGGTTTGAACATACCGCGTCGCAGCCTGAACGCCTTGACGATATTGTCGACCTCAATAATCGGAGCGGTCATGCGCCATCTTCCTCGTCTGAAAGCCAGCATTCATAGCTATGCCTATTGCCCGTGCCGATGGTTCTTGATGGCAGGGGGTCCTGCCCGCATGGGACGAGTGCCTGCGCGCACCGGTCGCGGAAGGCGCAGCCTACCATATCGCCGATCAGCCCTGGCACCGTACCGGGGATCGAAGGTAACGGTTCGCCTCTTGGCGTGACACCGGGGTTCGGAATCGCCTTCATCAGATTCCGGGTGTAGGGATGCGCGGGATGGCGGAGCAACTCAGCGCGCGGCGTGCGTTCGATGATCCGGCCTGCATACATCACAGCCACATCTGTGGCGACGGCCGCGACCACGCCCAGATCATGGGTGATCAGCAATAGGCCGAGACCCATCTCATCCTGCAAGTCTTTCAACAGGCTGAGAATCTGCGCCTGAATTGTAACATCCAGAGCAGTCGTGGGCTCGTCCGCGATCAACAGGCTGGGACGGCACATCAGCGCCTGGGCAATCATGATCCGCTGCCGCTGGCCGCCTGAAAACTCATGAGGATAGAGCGATAACCGAGAGGCCGCGCGGGCAATCCCCACGCGGTCCAGCAGATCAATGGCGCGTTCGTCCGCCGCGCTGCGCGACAGACGTTCGTGCAGCATCACTGCCTCGGTTAACTGCCTTCCAATTGTCAGCGTCGGATTCAGCGCAGCCGTCGGGTCCTGAAAGATCATCGCCATACGGGTGCCCCGCAGCTTGCGCAGGGCGGAGTTCGGATTGTGACTGAGGTCGGTTCCACAAATCGCGAACCCATCGTGTTTCTGGATGGCATAGCGCGGTAAAAGCCCCATGATCGCGGTTGCAGTCAGCGACTTGCCGCATCCGCTTTCTCCGACCAGGCACAACGTGTCGCCGGGGGTGACACGCAGGTCCACGCCCCTGACGGCGTTCAACAGGCCTGCCTCTGTCGGTATTGAAACGCGCAGATTGCGGATATCAAGCAAGGGTTCGGTCATTTGCGTTTCGGCCCTGTGATGTCACGCATCCCATCCCCGAACAGATTGACCGCAAGCACCAGCAGGCACAGCAGGCTGCCCGGCAGGGCGATCAGCCATGGATCAAATAGGATGTTGTCGCGCCCCTCGGCGATCATCAACCCCCAGGACGGCGTGGGCGGTCGCACACCCAGACCCAGGAAGGACAGTGCCGCCTCCAGCAGAATGACATTGGCCACCTCCAATGTGACCACCACCAGAATTGTGCTGCGCATGTTTGGGAGGATTTCCAGAAACAGAATGCGCGGGGTGCTGGCGCCGATCGCCCGAAGTCCGACGATGAATTCCTGACTGCGCAGGCTTTGTGTGGCCGCCCGGGTGACAACCGCGAACTGATCCCACAACAGCAGACCCATGACAATGATCAAAGTGCGCAGGGAGGCGCCCCCGACAGCCACCGCAGCAAGGGCAACAAGGACAATGGGCAGTGACAGGCGCGTGGCGATGATGAAACTGATAAACATATCGACACGGCCCCCAAAATAGCCAGCAAGCAAGCCCAACGTCACACCAATGGCGCCAGCCACCATGATCACTCCCAGGCCCACACCCAGCGACACCTGCGCCCCAAAAATCAGGCGGGACAAGTAATCCCGGCCCAGATGATCAGTGCCCAGAAGATGTTCGGAAACCGATCGGTCATGCCAGAATGGCGGTAAGAGGCGGCGTGTGAGGTCTTGCGCAAACGGATCATGCGGGGCCAGAAGCGGCGCAAGCATCGCCATCAGCACAAAGAGGATAAGGACACCCCCACCAATCGATACCCCGGAATTCGTCAGAATGCGGCGCAGAACGGGGTTTGAAGGGGCTTTGGCCGATCGAGCTGTCATATCGAGCCTCCCCGCAGACGTGGGTCGAGCATCGCATTCACGATGTCGGCCAGCGTCGTGAGCGCAACATAGAGCAATGAGAGCAACAGGATAATTGCCTGCACCACCGGCAGATCGCTGCGCAGAAGCGATTCCCAGGCCAAACGGCCCATGCCGTTCAGGGCAAAGACGCTTTCAATGACGATGGATCCGGACAAGAGCAACCCCAGTTGAACGGCCGCCAGTGACACCAGCGGCAGAACCGCATTGCGCAACGCATGTCCCCAGATCACCCGATGCGCCGGCAAACCTTTGGCATAGGCGGCGCGTACATAATCCGAGGCCAGCACATCGATCATGCCAGAGCGGGTGATCCGCATCATGGCGGGCAGCGCATAATAGCTGAGCACGATGACCGGCAAAATATAGCCCTGCCATTCCTCTGTGCCGGAAATAGGCACCCATCCATACCAGGCACCAAAGACGACAATCGCCATCAGACCCAACCAGAAGCTGGGTATCGCCTGCCCGGTGACAGCGAGGATCAGCGCAAGCCGGTCGATCAGCCCGTTGGGGCGCATGGCAGCGGCGATCCCCAGCGGCACCGCCACGATCAGGGCCACCGCAAAGGCGACAAACCCAAGCGTCAGGGTGACACCGATCCGGTTTCCGATGATTTCCGACACGGGGATATTGAAATAGATCGACTGCCCGAAATCGCCGTGCAGCGCCGACCAAACCCAATCGGCATATTGCACAAGGATCGGTCGGTCAAAACCGTAGGCCACGCGGATCGCCGCGGCATCCTCTGCCCGTCCGCCAGACCCGGCGATAGCAATCGCCGGATCGCCGGAGAGGAACATCAGCGCAAAACTGATGGCCGACACCGCAAGGCAGACAAAAAATGCGATCAGCAGACGTTTGAGAATGAATAAGGTCATGACGTCCAGACACAAAAAAGCGGGTGGACCACACTATGGCCCACCCAGTCAGGGAGATAGTCTTACTTCCAATCGGCCTGCCACCAGCGGGCAAATTCATCCGGATGTGGCGTGAAGGACAGATCGGGAGAAAGGCCATAATTGACGTTGAAATTATACATCGGCATCCAATAAGCCTGTTCAGTGATCCGCTCAACCGCCTTGGCATAAAGCGCCTCACGCTCAGCGCGATCCGAAGAGGTGTCGGCCACCTTCAACCATTCGGCGAGTTCCGGGTCCTGCACCAGATCATCAGCACCACCGCCAAAGAAGTTCGACAGGATAAAGACGACATCCCCAATCCCATAGCTGCCCCAGTTCGAGAAGAAGGCAGGAATTTCCTTGTTACGCCATTTGCCAATTCCTGCGGAATACTGCTGTTCATTCAGGTTCAGCGTGACACCGACATTGGCCAGATCAGCGGCGACGGCCTCGGCCGTTGGGCGCGGCATGGCGGCAAAGACCATCTCCAATTCGAACCCATCCGCATAGCCGGCATCGGCTAGAAGCGCCTTCGCCTTTTCGGGGTCGAACTCATACTGCGTCACATCCTGCATGCACCCGAATTGCGCCGGGTTGCAGGGTGTGTTCAGTACCTTTGAAGCCCCGCCAGCAAACGCATCGACAATCGCACCCCGATTGGTGGCATGGATCAGCGCCTGACGCACCTTGGGATCGGCAACCGGGCTGTCGCCATTCAGAGCCTCAGGCGCAAACCCGACATAGCCAATGCGCATGATCGGCGCACTGATAATCTGAACCCGGCTTTCCAGCTTGGCGGCCTGATCCGGCGGAATACGCCATATCCAATCCAGATCACCAGCCATCAACTCGGCGTATTGTGTGTTCATTTCCGGGATCGAGCGCACGACAATCGTGTCAATGCCTGCCCCGCTTTTCGGGCTGCCCTCATAATGATCTTCGAAACGTTCCAGCACGTAACGCACGCCGGGCTCTTGCTCGACCAGACGATAGGGCCCAGTGCCAATAGGTGTGCGTGTCATTCCCTCGGAGCCGTTTTCCGCGAAGAACTCATGAGGATAGATCGGCAGCGCATCGGCCAACATTTCAACCGCGCCAGCGAAAGGTTTGGACATGTTGATGCGCACCTTGTCATCGGTCAGTTTTTCGACGCTTTCGATCCAGTCGACCGAGATCGAGTAACGGGTGCCATAGTCCGGATTGATAACCGTGGTCAGCGTGGTCACGACATCATCGGCCGTAAATGCAGCTCCATTGTGAAAGGTCACACCCGATCGCAAGGTAAATTCCATCGTCAGGGGACCGGTGAATTCCCAGCTTTCGGCCAAGGCAGGCAGGATTTCTCCGGTGTCGAGGTTTTTGTAAAGCAACCCGTCATAGATATGCCGTGCGAGGATCAGACCTTCGCGACCGGCGATCTTATAGGTGTCGAGCGGTTCTGGTTCGGCGGCGAAGGCGACATTGAGCGTGTTGTCATCCTTGCCAGCCAGGGCAGGCTGGGCAAGGCCAAGCGATGCAGCCATCGCCAAAGCCAATGCTGATTTGAGTAATCCCTGCTTCATTTGGGTCTCCCATGTTGATCTAGTTTATGGTTCAGAGACGGCACTTGGCCGTGACATTATATTCTCGAAAGGATGAGATTATGAATGCCATCGGTCAAATAGAGCTGGCCTATGCGTGTCATAGGTCAGTCGTAGGCGGGTCTGTCAGCTGGCTGCGATGGCTATGACCTCGACGCTATAGTCTGGCGTGGCCAGTCTGGCCTCACCGCAGGCGCGGACAGCGGGCGCTGCGGGGTCAATCCAAGCATCGTAAACCGCATTCATTGCGTCAAAGTCGGACATGTCTGCCAGCCAAATGATCACTTGTAGCAGTTTCGATTTGTCAGACCCGACACTGTGTAACAAGCGGTCGACTTGTGCTAGACACTCTTGCGTCTGCGTGGTGATATCTGCACCGGCAGAGCCGACCTGCCCGGCCAGATAGACGGTGTCGCCGTGCACGACGACTTGGCTCATGCGGGTGCCGCGTTCGTAATAGGTGATGCTCATCGGTAGTCTCCATGTCTTGTTCTATGCGCTCACAGCAGTAGCGATCAGATATGGATGACGCTAGGTTCGAAACATGTATTCAATCATAACTATTGGCTATGTTTGAAAGAAGTGAGTCAGTATAAAAAGAACATTGATGTCCTATTTATAAATTGGGAGACCTGATACAATGGGGCTTGAGGATCTGAACTGGAACTTGCTGCGCACGTTCTATGTGATCGCGCAGGAACGCAGCATCACCGGTGCATCAAAGCGGCTTGGCATTTCGCAACCCTCGGTCAGCAGTGCACTACAGAAATTGGAGACGCAGTTGGATTGCCAACTGGTATTTCGCGACAGCCGCCATTTCGAACTGACCTTGCGCGGCGACAAGGTGTATACCGAATGCAGAGAGATGTTCCAGGGGGCCGACCGGATCGCCCGGCTGGCTGCGGACAAGTTGGACGAAGAACAGGGCGAGGTACGGTTCCAGATCATATCGAACCTCGTCTCACCGATGATTGATGAACTGATGCGCCTTTATCATCAACGCTACCCTTCGGTTCGATTTCATGTGGAAGTGCGCAACAGCCACGAGATTGTGCGCAACATCTCGAAGCGGCATATCGGACTGGGCTTTTGCCTGCTGACCCGCCCGGTGCTGAACCTCGATTCCCTGCGGCTCTTTCGTGAAGAATTCTGCATCTTCTGCGGTGCCGAGCATCCTCTGTTTGGCCAACCGAACATCACCGAGCGTGAGTTGCGGCAAGAACCTTTCATCTCATTCACCTGTGCCACCGAGGGGATGGGGCTGGAACCAATGGCTGTGCTGAAAGCCAGCGCCAATCTAGGCCGCCGCATCTCGGGAACTAGTTCGAACCTGCGCGAGGTCAAGCGCATGATTGTGGCCGGGTTGGGCATTGGAATCCTGCCGCCGGATTCGGTGCAGCAGGACATCGACCAGGGCGTGCTGTGGCCGCTGCGGCTGACGGATCGCCCGATCGGGGCGGATGTGTTCCTGGTCCATGCGCCGATGGCAGAGCTGTCCGCCGCCGAGCGGCGTTTCGTCGAGGCCGCCGAGGAGTTGGTGCCGCTGTATCAGGAGGTCGAGTGACGCGCTGCCAACTCAGCAGCGGCCAGATCTTCCAATGACATTCCTGCAGATTTGAAAAGGGTTATGTCGGCATCGGAGCTGCGGCCCGGGTGACGGCCCTGACACAGTTCTGCCAGATCGGCCTCAACTTGCATCAGATCAATCAGCCCCGCCTTTGCCGGCTGTGCCAGATCGCCGGATCGTGCGGCGCTTTCATGATTGTCGACAAACAGCCGGGCCCGGCTGACCGCCTCGTCATCGCTTTCGCGCATGTCTTCACGGAACGACCCAACCAGATCCAGATGCGTGCCGGGCTGTAGCCAACGTCCTTCGATCAGCGGTTTGGTCGACGCCGTTGCAGCCGAGATCACGCAGGCCGACGCGCAGGCTGCGTCCAACGTGTCTGTCGCCCTCGCAGGCAAGCCGGCATCGCAGAGGTCTTGGGCGACATGGGTGGCGCTGTCTCTATTGCGCCCCCAGATTGCAATCTCGCTATAATCACGCTGGCGGGCATGGGCCATTGCAAGACTGCGAGAGAGCTGACCCGTCCCTACAATCAGTAACCTCGCAGCATCCTTGCGTGCCAAATAGTCTGCCGCCAAAGCCGAAGCCGCGGCTGTTCTGCGGGCAGTCAACACATCACCGTCCATAACGGCCCGCATCTGACCTGTTGCGCCGTCAAACAACATATAGCCTGCGTTGATCGTCGGGCGGCCATGCTGAGCGTTCTCGGGAAAAAACGTCACCACTTTGACCCCGATGGATTGCCCGGGCACCCAGGCGAGCATGATCAGAAGGGACGCCTCGCTGCCATCAGGTTGTGGCATCGACAGAACCTGGCGCGGCGGTGCCTCGACCGCATTGCGGATGAACCAATTGCGTAACTCGGCGATCAGCGCGTCCCAGTCCAGCGCAGTTTCAAGCTGGGCATGATCCAACAGATCAGTCACGGTCGGCCCTCTCCACAACAGCATGCAGAAGGATGTTCAGGCCCGCCTCAAAATCAGAGGGCTCGCAATGTTCTTCGTTGTTATGGGTGATACCATTCTTGCAGGGGGCAAAGATCATGGCTGTCGGGCAATGGGTGGCCAGAAAATAGGCATCATGCCCGGCCTGAGATTGAATATCGCGCCAGTTCACATCCAGCCGCATGGCGTGTCGACGCAGGCTGTCGATCAACTCGGCGTCGAAAATATCGCCGCCCCATTCCCATTCATCCTCGATCCGGGCCGTGCAGCCCGCCATGGCAGCAGTTTGATCCAGACAGCGGCGCATCTTTTCGGCCATCACGCGGGTGGTGATGGGATCGGGGTGACGCACGTCGCAAACCGCCTCGGCCACATCCGACAGGATACCCGGCTTGTTGGGCCAGGCGGTCAATCGCGCGCCCGTGGCCTTGCCGTCATGCACGGCGTAGTCCCAGCCGATATCATCCACGGCCGTCAACCACCGGGCCCCGGCCACCAAAGCGTTATGGCGTAAATCCATTGGCGTCGGACCGGTATGCGCCGTCTTGCCCGCAAAAGATGCCCGCAGGCCCCGCACCGGATAACCGCCAGTAACGATCCCAACATCTCGGCCCTCGGTATCCAGGATCGGACCCTGTTCGATATGAAGCTCGAAATAGGCGTCGATCTCACCCGCCTTGCAGGGGCGCTCACCCTTGTATCCGATCCGCTCCAACTCATCCCCGAACCGTGCACCATCGTCACTGATCAGATCGTGCACCCAATCACGGTCATATGTGCCGACAAAACAGCCCGAGGCGACCATAGGCGGCGAAAACCGCGCGCCTTCTTCGTTGGTCCAATCCACCACCACCAGCGGGCGGCGTGTGACATGGCCCGCATCATTCAGGGTGCGTATTACCTCAAGCCCGGCGAGCACACCGGCAATGCCATCATAGCGCCCGCCATTGATCTGTGTGTCCAGATGGCTGCCGATCAAGATCGGAGGCAGGCCATTGTCCTGCCCGTCGCGCTGCCCGAAGATCGAACCGCATTCATCCACCTCAACGCTCAGACCGGCCTCTTTGCACCAGGTTACGAAAAGATCGCGCATCTCGCGATCCGTATCGCTGAGTGTCAGACGGGACAGCCCGCCTGGACGCCCGGTGCCGATGCATGCTGACGCCTCAATTGTGGACCAGAAGCGATTAAGATCGGCGCGCGTGTCGAGAGAGTAAGACATTGGATTTCCTTCTTTATTATTGGCCCTAATGGTCATTGCATGAGGTCATTGAGGCCAGTGACCAACCCCGGCACGAGGATCATCAGGATAAGCACAGCCACCATCACGCCAAGGAACGGAATCAGATGGCCAAAGGCCCGCGACATCGGGATACCCGCCACGCGGCAGGCTGCCATCAGGTCAATGCCAAGCGGCGGCGTATTGGCCCCGATGGCCAGATTGACCGTGAGCAGGATGCCAAAATAGACCGGATCAATGCCGTAGTGACCAAGAATGGGTAGAAAGACCGGCGCGAGGATCAGGATGATGGCGATGGATTCCATGAATGTGCCCAACACCAGCAAAACCGCCATCATCAGCAGCAGGGCCACGATACGGCTGTCCGTGGTCTGAGTGATGCCAGCGACAGCCAGTTGCGGCACCCGTTCAGCGGCCAGAATCCAGCCAAAGACCGATGCAGCGGCAATGACCAGCAGGATTGCACCGGTGGTTTCAGTGGTGTCGCGCAAAAGCCTGAAGATCGTCCGCAGGTTCAGACTACGATAGACGAACACCCCAACAAAAAGCGCGTAGGCCACACCGATGCCCGCCGCCTCGGTCGGGGTGAAGATACCGCTGCGGATGCCACCGACGATGATGACCGGGGCCAACAGGGCAAGCGCCGCATCCTTGGCCGCCGCAGCCAACCGGGCGCGATCGAAGGGCTCTCCTCCGCTCCAACCAAAGCGCCGGGATTGAACCCAGGCCACCAGCATCAGCCCAAGGCCCAGCAACAGGCCCGGCACGATACCCCCAACAAACAACTGACCGACGGAACTGTTAGTGACCGTGCCATAGACAATCAGCACAATGGAGGGCGGAATGACAGTGCCCAGCGACCCCGCGCAGCCCAGTGCCGCAGCACTGAACCCGGGATCATAGCCGCGCTCGCGCATGGCGGGTAGCATCATAGTGCCAATGGCAACGACGTCAGCCACGCCGGATCCCGAAAGCGATCCAAAAAGCATGCAGGCGATGATCATCACAATCGCCATGCCGCCAGTGCGTTGGCCCACCAAGGCCGCACAGAGCGCGATGATACGCGGGGCCAACCCGCCATGGACCATCAAAAGCCCCGCCAACAAAAACAGAGGGATCGCCAGCAGCGTAAAACTGTCAATCCCGGCCACCGCCCGCTGCGCCACGACGATCATCGGCGCCGTGTCGGCAATTAGCAGGTAAACGACCGAGGACAGCCCAAGGGCCACGGCAATCGGCGCATCGATCAGCAAAAGCAGGACAAAGGCGACAAGCAGAAAGACCAGTGCAAGGCTCATTTGCGCCACCCCCCCAAAGCCAGAACCAGCAGCGACATCGCGCAGCTGACCGGCACCGAAAGATAGAACAGGCCCACCGGCAGGCTGAGCGCGGTGGTGGTATGCGACCAGGTGATGTCAGCCAGCCGTGCGCCATTGATGCCCAACACCACAAGGAACACAGCAGTCGCGACGGCAGAGAGCCCCTGCACCACCTGCCGTGGGCGCGGGGCGGTTATCAGCAAATCAGTCAGCCCGGCGCGAAAATGCCCGCCCCGCCAGAACGCCGAGATGGCACCGATAAAGGTCAGCCACACCAGCAGCAGGCGTGGCAATTCTTCGGCCCAAGGCGGCGTTTGACCCAACAGGTAGCGCGAGGCAACGACATAAACGACGATGCTAGAAAATCCGGCCACCAATGCCGCCCCCAGCCAGCGAACCGCCGTATCGACCCCCGCCCCCAGGCGTGTATGCCGCCCGGTCTCATCCATTGGCGAACCCGCCATCGGGGCCACGGCACAACATGCACTCATCACAGTAGACAGCCACCACGACCCATTCGTCCGACAGCACTTCGACCTCATGTTTCAGCCCAGGCGGCAACCGCAATGCCGTGCCCTCGGTCATTTCGAATTCTTCGCCCCCGGCGCGCAACACCGCTCGCCCTTTCAGCGTCAGAGTCACCTCATCGCGCGGATGGCTGTGGGGTTGCGAGCGAGCCCCTTTGCGCCCCGTGGTTACAGTGAGTTTCAGAAACCCTTCACCGCGTTCGGCAGGCGAAAACAAAACTTTCTGGCTGAAATCGTAGAGTTGCAGCGGTTCGACCGATGCAACTTGCTTCACCTCAGGGCGCGGGGGCGTCATTTGCGATAGCCATCCAGAATGCCCAGCAATTCGGGGCCGAACACCTCAGCTTGCGCGCTCCAGACAGGTTCCACCGCCGTGACAAAGGCGGCCTTGTCCACGTCGTTGAAATGCATGCCCTTGTCCTGCAGCGCCTCAACCAAATCGGCTTCGGCTTGCGCCGCCATCGCGCGCTGTTCTTCGGCCCAGTGTTGAGCAGCCTGGCGAATGACGGCCTGATCCTCAGGCGAAATCTGGTCCCAGGTGGATTTCGCCACCGTCAGGCTGGCTGCGCCAAAGATATGCTGGCTGAGCGAAACATACTTCTGCACTTCGAAGAACGATGCCGCATCGATGATCGACAGGGGATTCTCCTGTGCATCAAACAACCCCTGTTGCAGGGCCGAATAAAGCTCGCCAAAGGACAGGGGTGCCGGTTCGGCCCCAAGACCTTCGAACGTGGCCAACCGGACCTTGTCCGGGGTCACGCGGATTTTCAGCCCGGCCAGGTCGGCGGGCGTTTCAATTGGGCGTTCATTGTTGGTAATGTTGCGGAACCCGGTTTCCCACCAAGACAGTACCACCAGCCCATTGGGCTCAAGCAGGGCTTCCAGAGCATCCCCCAGATCGGCATCCAGCGCGGTAAAGGCCTGCTCCCGCGAGGTCCAGGCATAGGGCATTTCGATGATGCCCATCTTAGGCTCGATATATTGGAACGAGCCGCTGCCGATCACCCCGGCCTGAACCGATCCGAACTGCATCCCCTCAATCACGTCTTTCTCGCTGCCAAGTTGGCCCGAGGCAAAAACCTCGACCGTCACCCTGCCTTCGGTTCCGGTAGAAACCTCGTCAGCAAAGCCGATTGCGGCCACGTGCCAGCTATGCGCCTCGGGCAAAACATGGCCCAGGCGGAGGGTTGTTTCGGCCGACGCCATTGTGGCGAAAATCGACACAACAGCCGCGCCCAAACTGAGGGATTTGGATAGGAAAGACATGACGAAATCTCCGATTGATTGAATCTGTGAAGATTGAAACGTCTTGTTGGAAGCGGCGCAAATAGGCAGGGTCTATGGATGCCAGAGGGGATGGCCATGCTATCGCAAAGCAGCTTTCGGTAGACTACTATTTTTGGAGTTTTTCATTGGTCTACGACACGACGCTCGTGACATCTTTGTCGTTTTAGACGCCACATAAATGGCACAGAAGCACTGTTTTTGAACTGATGGAAGCAACCATTCATCCGATGTGCAGCATATTGCTCCTTAGGGCTCCTTTCCTTGTTCGCCGCTTGGGGAACGAACCGCTGCTAATCCGATCGAGGTTTGCAGAAACAAGTCGCCAACTCAGGCGATCGACCCCCTACTGCCTTGGATGTGCAGTTCTTTTTTGATCGGAAGAACGAGAGTTTTTCCAGATGCCATAGAGACTGATGAAGACCCAGAAGATCTCGATCAGGAAGGCTGATAGATTGAATTTGAAATACAGCGAAAACAGGATCAATGCCGCACCGATAAAATTCAGTGCTGAATACCAGACCTGATCACTGCGCACTTTGCCTAGCTGCAAAAGCATGTAGGTCGTGACGATTGTAGCTGCCCCTATCGAGCCAAGGATATCTGGCGTAGTAAGACTGTCAATTGTGGCCAATTTGATGCCCCTTCCGTTTTGAGCTATTGTTGTTTGAGCTCATGGTTGCTTGTTGCGCCAATCCTTTGGCCCGAGCCGCACCTGTTGTTGGGCGGTGCATTTTACGGCTGCTCACTCACTTTCTAACCCTTGGCCCTGGCCAGGGAGAGAAGGTCAACCAGAGCCAACAAGGGTCTTGATCGGTGTTTTTCGCGACGCATTGTCAGCAGGAATTTCCCGGTTCTGATTGTATTCGGGGCGTCGACCTCTGCCAGCAGCGCGCGGTCAATCCAAGGGCGCGCAGCGTGGTCAGGCAGGTAGCCGAAATATTTATGGGTACGCAGCAAGAGAATAAGGCCTTCCATATGCCGCGACGACGCGCCACTTTTGAACGCATCAGGGGGTTCAAGCCCTTCGATTTCATCCACATAGTCTCGGCTGACATATCGATGCCGTGACAGATCCTTAATACTCCAAGTGCCCTCTGAGAGCGGGTTTTCAACAGAGCAATAAAGTCGATGTTCCTCATCAAACAAAGGTTGATATTCTAGACTGTCAATTCGATGCGGGAAGAGGCCAATGGCCCCATGCAAACGGCCATCCAAGACCCGGGTTTCCAGCTCTAAAGCACCGGCGGTGTAGACCGACAACTCTACATCCGGCGCAATATCTTGCAATTCCGCCAGCGACTGGATGATCCGCTGATCGGGGTGGGTCACGCTGTTTTCAAGAATGCCTATCGCCAATTTGCCTGAGATTTCTGCTTTCTTGGTCGCCAGATTGGTCGAAAAATTCTCCATTGCTTTGAACAAAACCGAGATTTCCATGAACAGGCTTTGGCCGTCATCAGTCAGGCTGAACCCCGCATGGCCACGGTTGCACAACCGCATTCCAACGCGAGTTTCAAGTTGCGATACGGATGTGCTCAGACTGGATTGGCTAATATTGAGGCTTACCTGGGCCTGTTGAAACCCACCAGCGCGGGCAAGCTCGTAGAAGACACGAAACAGTTTGATGTCTTTGTCCTGAACCCAACTTCTGACCATGTTCTCTTCCTAAATCCGCCGCAACCCGTTCGGCACCGCATCAGACATGCTGGCAACATAGATCACTCGACACATTGAAAAATCTCAAAACCGCAAAGTTGACTTTGCGAATTCGGAATACGGTCGGGCACGGCCAAACAGTTAAGGTGCACAAACAATAAGCATTGGAGGGGACTGTGAAAACATCAATACCTGAGGGCGCAAGGGCGCCAGAATTTTGGGAGGCGATGGTATCGCTTCTGTCATTGGTCGCAGGCATCTCGATCTCGATTGTGGTTTATGGTCTTGATCCGCATATCCCAATGCTCTTGGGCGTCGTTGTCGCCTCGCTTGTCGCGATGCGCTGTGGCTTTAGCTGGCAAAACATCCAGAATGGCATGGTGCGCGGCATTACAAACGCATTGCCTGCTACCATTATCCTGATCGTCGTCGGCATCTTGATCGGCGTCTGGATTTTGGCCGGTGTGGTGCCGACCCTGATCTATTATGGACTGTCCTTCATTTCGACATCCGTGTTCTTGCCCGCAACCCTTTTGATTTGCGCTGTGACATCACTCGCGACTGGGACGAGCTGGGGAACAACGGGGACCATTGGCGTGGCTTTGATGGGCGTAGGTGCTGGGTTGGGATTTCCGCTGCCACTGGTGGCAGGTGCTGTCATTTCGGGTGCTTACTTTGGTGACAAGATGTCGCCGCTCTCCGATACGACAAATATGGCCCCTGCCCTCGCAGGTACCGACCTGTTCACCCATATCCGGCACATGTCCTATACGACTGGCGTTTCCTTTGGCATTACTTTGGTCATAGAGATCGTGCTGGGACTGCAATATGGGGGTGGTGAAGGAGATTTGGAACGCATCGCAACGATGCTGAAAATCCTAGACGAAAACTTCACAATTAACGTCGTCATGTTGATACCGCCACTGGTTGTGCTTGCCGTCTCCTACAAAAAGATGCCGGCCATTCCGGGTATCACGTTGGGAGTGATTTCGGCTGCGATCATAGCGATCGGTTTGCAGGGTGCGAATTATGACGCTTTGGCCAATGTCGCATTCGGTGGCTACGCCGCTGAAACCGGCAACGCTGATGTTGACGATTTGCTGTCGCGCGGCGGCATGGAGTCAATGATGTACACCATCTCACTCGTGATCGTCGCCATGATGTTTGGCGGAGTAATGGAGCGCACCAACCAGCTCAAAGCATTGGCCGACAAGATTCTCTCTATGGTGAAATCGGATGGGGGCTTGATCGGAGCAACGGCCTTAACCGGAATCGGGGCAAACATGGTGCTTTGCGATCAATACATGGCAATTGTCATGGGCGCGCGCACCTATTCGGCAGCATATCGCGAACGTGGCCTTGCGCCTGAGAACCTGTCCCGAGCTGTCGAGGACTCAGCGACAGTGACAGCAAACCTTATACCATGGAACTCTGGGGGCGCTTATCAGGCGGCAACCCTTGGCGTCATGACACTGGCATACCTGCCCTTCGCATTCTTCTGTTGGCTGTCACCCATTGTGACAATTCTGTTTGGATACATGGGTTGGACCATCCGACGGATTGATCCAGAAGAGGCAAAAGCTACAGCAGCGGCTCCCGCCGAATAGCCGCAGAAGAAGAGCAACCCTACCGGGGCTTCTGATTAGATAGACCTTGCGCCTATGCTCGGTGATCAGAAGCCCCATTTCATGACACACAATGCCGGAGAACCTATTATGTCAGGCGAAAAGAACCTGGATGTATTGCTGTCTTCTATGACAGGCACATTGGTTGATGACGTCTTCGTCTTCGTGACCCTTAAGGACAAGCCACTGCCCGCAAACATAAGGCCTCGGCTCATGTTCGAAGAGGAAGAAGGGACTACATATATTCTACGCAAGCAGGATGCCGAGGCTGAAAGCATCGCTTATGATTTCCCTAGCCGGATGATTACCTTGAACATCCACTCCTCGCTTGAGGCGGTGGGGTTCATGGCGCGGATCGCCACGGAGCTTGCCAAAGAGAATATGGGGGTAAACCCTGTCGCCGCTTTCTTTCACGACCACATCTTTATTCCTGATGGAAGAGAACAAGATGCGTTGCGGGTATTGAGCGAAATCTCTGCCGCAGCCGCACAGGATTAAAAGAAAAAGCGACGTTCTGTCTGCCAGGGAGATCACAGAGAGAACGTCGCCAATGCGCCGCGCGCGACCGCTAGTTTGACGAGTCGGGCAGCATTGATGGGTACGCATAGTCGGTTGCAGGATTGTAGGTCTCTTTGATGGTGCGCGGAGACGTCCACCGGATGAGGTTCCACATACTACCTGCTTTGTCGTTCGTACCACTTGCGCGACCACCGCCAAACGGTTGCTGGCCAACAACCGCTCCTGTCGGCTTGTCATTTACATAGAAATTTCCTGCCGAGTGGGTAAGTCGCTCTGTCAGATAGCAAATGACAGTGCGATCTGTCGCGAAGATTGCACCCGTCAGACCGTAGGCCGTTGCCGTGTCACAAGCCTCCAGAGCTGCCTCCAATTCCGCGTCCTCATACCGGTAAATCGTCAGGACCGGGCCAAATATTTCCTCGCTCATGAGCTTTGAGTGCGGAGTTTTGGCCACGACGACAGTTGGTTGCACAAAGTACCCTTTGGTGTCATCGTAGGTGCCGCCCGCTAGGATCTCGTGATCGTCAGAGTCAGCGGCGAAGTCGATGTAGCTTTTGATGTTGGCAAAGGAGCTATCATCAATCACCGCAGACATGAAATTGGTAAAATCAGTCACTGATCCGATTTTGATGGTGGCAACCTGCGCCTTCAGCTTGCTCACAACCTCATCCCAGATGCTTGCCGGGATATAGGCCCTGCTGGCGGCTGAGCATTTTTGGCCCTGATACTCAAACCCGCCGCGCACCATACTGGTGACCAATGCGTCGATATTGGCCGACGCATGGGCAAAGATGTAATCCTTGCCGCCAGTCTCCCCAACGATCCGAGGATAGTTGCGGTAGTTGGAGATGTTATTGCTGATATTGCGCCACAGGATCTGGAACACACGTGTGCTGCCGGTAAAGTGAAGTCCGGCAAAGTCAGGATGGGTAAGCAGAGCTTCACTGACTGGTTCGGGAATATCCGAAGGGATCATGTTGATGACCCCCGCAGGCAGGCCTGCCTCTTCAAAGATATCCATCAACATATGCGCACTGTAGACCGCGCGCTCGGATGGTTTCCAGATCACCGTATTGCCCATGATAGCGGGCGCGACACACAGGTTCCCTGCAATGGCAGTGAAGTTGAATGGGGTTAAGGCGAAGATGAACCCTTCCAAGGCGCGATACTCTGATCTGTTCTGACAGCCGGGCCCGGACAGTGGTTGGTTGGCATAAATGTCGCGCGCAAACTGGACGTTGAACCGCAGAAAGTCGATCAATTCACATGCGGAGTCGATTTCCGCCTGATGGGCGGTTTTCCCCTGCCCCAGCATCGTCGCCGCATTCAACCTGGCCCGCCACGGACCCGCAATCAAATCAGCCACTTTCAAGAAAACACGCGCACGGTCCTCCAGCGGCATTCTGCTCCAAACCGGATGTGCTTTGCCTGCCGCGTCAATGGCGGCCTTGGCGTGTTCTGCATCTGCACAGTGAAACCGGCCCAGTACATGTGCGTGGTCATGCGGCATGACGCAGTCAAATTGCCGCGCCGCACGTATCCGGTTTGCGCCAATGCGAAGGGGGATATCCACCTCGATCTGCTGAAGCGCCTTTAGCTCTTGCTGCAAGGCCGCCCGCTCGGGACTGCCCGGTCGGTATTCCAATATCGGTTCGTTCACTAAGGCCATGTTATTCCCCTTGCTCATTCGGTGCCGTAAGGATTGAAGCGCTCAAAGCGCGTTTGCTCAATCTTCGAATAGCGAGGGCGTTCAGTAAATTTCGATCCAAAGATGTGAACTTTACAAAACTTGAAAGCCTTGGGGGGGTGGCCGGGCACCGGTCCATTCAGTCGAGTGAACCCTGGCGACGGGACCGCATCTTGGATTTGAGGAAATCTACGAAGACGCGGGATTTGGATGGCACATAGGCGCGCTGTGGCAGCACCGCGTAGATCGGGTTGGATCTTGCGTCCTGCCACTCCGCGCCAAGCGCAGGCTCCAAAGCACCGGACTCAAAATGGCCCTCAACCAGCATTTCAGGCACAAAGCAAAGGCCCATGCCCCCGATTGCAGCCTCAACAATGGCATCGGTGCTGTTGCACAAAAGCTTGCCGGAAACAGGCACCTCGACGGTTTTTGCGCCTTTGCGGAAGACCCATCTATTGCCCTCGGTGGGCCGTTTGAACGCCAGACAGGCATGGGTGTTTATCTCCTGCGGAGATGTCAGCCGGTCGCGCTGCGCGAGATAGCCGGGGCTTGCGCAAAGCACGGAGACGCTTTCGGCCAGCTTGGTGATCGTCAAGGTTGAATCAGACAGATCACCGAAACGGATCGCCACGTCAAAGCCAAGGTTGACAATGTCTTCCACACTTTCGGTCAGGGACAAATCAATCCTGATGTCGGGGAAGTTCCGGGTAAATTCGCCAAGCATGGGCGCGATATAACGGCTGCCAATCGCCACCGGGGCCGTCACACGCAAAAGGCCCTTTGGCTGGCGAGAGCTGTTTTGAACAGCGCTTTGCGCATCATCCAATGCGATAATGATCTGTTGTGCGCGTTCAAAATATATCGCGCCAGCCTCGGTCAGTTTCAGACTTCTGGTGGAGCGTTGGATCAGTCGGGTTGAAAGTCGCTCTTCCAGTTTGGTGATCAGCCGCGAGCATGAAGATTGCGGCACGCCCAGCCGCGCGCCCCCTTTGGAGAAGCTGTTTTCCCGGATCACGCTCATGAAGAGTCTCAGGGCCAGTTCGGTGTCCATTATTAATGCCTAGTTTGGATAATTCCTATTCACACTACTTACCTTATTCAATTTTAGGGATAATGGTACAAATGAATGAACGCAACCCTGAGCGGCAGCATTCAGCGGAAAGGTAATACAATGGCACTGACGGATCTGAATCTCTACACGGCGTGGTATTGTCCCTATGCGCAGCGCACCTGGGCTTTTATCGAGCATCTTGGACTGCCCTATCGCAACGTCGACGTCGACCCATATGTGAAATGCCCCGACTGGATGAAGATCTCACGCGGTCAGGGAACGGTGCCGGTGGTTCAGGTCAGCCGGGATGGTGATACAGGTCTATCCGTGCCGGGCTCCATCGAAAGCATGGAATACCTGGCCAACCTAAAACCAGAGGCTGAAGCATTTTCGTCAGACCCTCTAAAACGTGCCGACCAAAAGTACTGGCTGGGGTATATCGACCGCAAAATAACGCCGAGCTACTACAGTGTTCTGACCAAAGCTGCGGGCTCTACTGAAGCGGATGATGCCCGGCAAGACCTTGAAACAGCGCTTTTGAAACTTGTCGAAGGGGTGCCGCTGGAGCACTGGTTTTCCGGCGGCAACCAACCGGGAATACTTGATTTCGCACTGGCGCCCTTTGCGTTGCGCATGGCCCTGCTGTTTCCGCATTTCCGCGACTATGCGTTGCCCGAGACCACCGCCCCCTGGCAAGCCTATGCCGATTGGGCCCGTCGCGTGACTGCCCTGCCCGCCTTCGTCGCGTCCGCCCCGGATCAGAACACCTACCGGGACCGGTTGATCAGCTATTATCAGTCCTACGCTGCCGGACAGGGCCATCAGGACGCTTAAATTCTCCATACGAAACAGGCGGCCAAGGGCGACCTCAACCCAACAAAAGGAAAATCTGATGTCCGTTCTGAACATTGTTTTCACAACGATCAAAGATGACGAAAAACTTCACGCCTACATCAAGGCGGCAGGCCCGCTGATGAAGGAAAATGGCGGGGAGGTGTTGCTCCGAGGTAAATACCTGAGCTCACTGTTTGGTGACACCAAAAACGGCCATCTTGCGGCTGTGTTCCGATTTCCAGACATGAATGCGGCCGAGAACTTCTACAACTGTGATGCCTACCGAGAACTGATTCCGCTGCGCGATGCAGGTGGCGATATCAGCTTCGATTTTTATGAAGAATAGCTGTACTTACAGGACTGCAACGCAGAAAAAGGACGCGACGCATGGAAAAGCTTAGTGGGTCATGCCGCTGCGGTGCACTCTCTTATTCCGGCGAGACCGAAATCAAGCGGATCATCAATTGCCACTGCACCGACTGCCAGCAGATCACCGGGTCTATCCACGGCACGCTGGTGTTTGTGGACGAGGACGACATTGCCCTGAGGGGAGTTCCAAAGCGCTATGTCCATGTAGCGGAAAGTGGGTCCAGATTGACGAAGCTGTTTTGTGACACCTGCGGCTCTCAGGTATTCGCCAAGAACTCTTCCCGTCCTGGCATTCTAGCAATCCGGGCTGGCAGTCTGGAGCAACGACATCTGATCCAACCGGCGATGAATATCTTTTGCGATAGCGCGGTCCCTAGTACGCCGCTTGATCCGGATGTTGTCGCTTTCCCACGGCAGCCGAGCTGACTTTGGTCGACTGGGGCGGCAGTTATCGCCCTACCGTAGTTGAAGTGGCATTCGGAGCGCTGATTCCCATGTCGAGTTGCCGTTTTGATGTGACAATGATGAAGCTACCTATCCTGCCATTTGTTCCAATCAGCGCGAAAAAACACGATTCTAAAATATGATTCAGCGATCTGAGCGTTATTTAAAATAATTAAATCATCAACTTAAGTCACCATGGACCCCGTCAATGAGCACGGAGTTCCAATATCTTAAACAATGTCATCGCAAAATGGAGTGTGAGCCAGAACACAAACAGTATTCAGTCGCGATGGAATAATTTTGACACGATAAGCCAAGAACCGTTTGCAAGGAGTAGATGAAAATCATTCACAAAAGACTTCCCATAGAGATTTTCCTCCACTAGGCGCGCGCAAGCAGTACGACCGACTATGGAGACATGCGATATCTCTGCCTCGTATCCTTCGCCGTGTTCGTTTGCCTCTAGGAGATCAAAGAATGGCTGCGGTGATCCGATAAGCGGGGTTGACCCGCGATATCCTGACATAACGGCTTTGGGATGAAAAATTGCGCTCAGCCGTGAAACATCGCGATCCTGAGTGCCTAGTACATATTCGCCTATAACAGCCTTCACTGCAGCAATATCGTCCGCTCGATTCATTCTACCTCCACTTCAAAGCTCCAAATAAACACAGAGAAATTGAGCTCAAAGCAAAAACCTATGAGCAGCCCTATCTGACGGGTCTAATTTGATTGTTAGTGCATGATTGGCCTGGGTTCCATTGGTTTGTTGGCTTCCGGAGCCGGAGGGCGGTATGTGATTGGTGATTCCGCCTTCATCGGAGACACGATGTTTATGCCAGATTTCGGGACAGCGCGTGCAGATTTCCCCGGGGGTTCTGCGACCCAACTGTACAATTCGATCCAACGCATTCTAGCGCTACCTGACGAGACACGCCTCTTTCTGTGCCATGACTACAAAGCACCTGGCCGCAACGAGTTCTGTTGGCAGTCCACCGTACGCGAACAGAAAGCTAACAACCTTCATGTCGGTGGGGGGAACAGTCGTTATTCACCGCCAGGATACGGAACCAGCGGGAAGCACTGAACGTGTCAGACAGGAAGTCTAACGACCATTACTCATCAGGCCATACCGCCTTTGGCATCCGCTCTCCATTTGCAAGGCACCAACGACTTGCTTGGTAACATGACACTATTCGCAAACCCACTCACAAACTAACATAGCGCGGACAGAGCTAGCATGCGCGGCTAGTAAGTCGGATGACTTCTGTTCGCATCTTATCGGGGATGCGATTCCAAAAACCTGCCGGGCCGGGATTGGCAATCCTCAAGCCCAGCCTCGCCGAAAGGCAGGTTAATAGGACCGGCGAGCCATGGTCCCGTTGGTTTCAAGAAACATCCCGCCGGTCCAAATCAATTTCAACCTGTCGCCATCACCTTTAGGCGCCCGCTTATGGGAATTCCGTTTTTAACCGTCATTGCGTTCGGGCTGAAATTTAGTGCAGCGTCGGCAACTTCTTCGAGTGCCTCGGCGCTGGCATCGCAATCAACCTCTATTTCGTAGTCGAGACCTTGCATTTTGACCTCGGCATCTTCTCGCAGATTCAGGAAACCAGCCAAATCCAATCCGCCGCTCATACGAATTTTCAGTGAACGCAGATCGATCCCCTTTACGCTAGCATTCACAACGAAGCCAACCATGATGCACGCTCCAACACCAGACATGAGGTACTCCTGTGGTGTCGGGCCACTACTTTCTCCAAGCAATTGCGGAGGTTCGTCGACGGTCCATTTGAAATTACGGGGGATGCTTTCTTGACCTACTATAATACCTGTTGCCTGTGCTTCTATTTTCACACCCTGATGCCAGGTCAAATCCACTCCGTAGGTTGCGATGCCCGCTGACGGTGTTTCGCTTATTGCGTCTCGCGCCGCGCCCAATCCCTCAAGGTCAATCCCGTTCCTCATGTATTTCTCCAAATTTGCGTTTTCGCTCGGTCCGAATCAAAAGACCGCAAACAGATATTTCCATTGTACGGAACGAATGTCCATTGAATGAAACTTTGAAAATGATTGAAATTGCTCTTGATAAGTGCCTGCTGTTAGAAAGTGGAGAAAGTTTTGCATCTAAGAAACACATCTCGAAGGATTTCGATGGATCAACAGAGCAAGAGTCAAAGCGTGCTGGAGAAGTTCTCGAGGCTGTTAGACGTGTTTTCTAATCCCCCTTTTAGGTTTTCCTATTCAAATGTCGTCGAATTGGTCAGCATGCCCAAGTCAACTGTACACCGCATGTTGAATCAGATGGTCGATCTGGAGTTTCTGGAACGTGATGAAGAGCGTCGGGAATATATCCTTGGCCCCAAATTGGGAAAACTTCTTCATTACAACTTGCCGCGATCAGACTTAATCCAGGTATTCAAACCTGTTCTTCTTCAAATGGCTCAAGATGTCGGTGAGACGGCATTTGCAGCGCGTTTGCGCGGCAATCAGGTTGAGTTGTTTTGCGTTCAGTCACCTGAAACGGATGGCATGTCTTATGTTCATCCAGGCAAAGGTCCTAGACCAGCTCATGCATGTTCCTCAGCTAAGGCGATTATTGCGTTTCAAGACGAGACTTTTATCGACTCTGTGCTGAATGAACCACTACATGCATTCAATTCCAAAACGGTCACGGACCCAATCAAACTGAAATCGGAATTGGCGAATGTCCGAGAAACTGGGTTTGCATATTGCCGAGAGGAAATCGAATTTTCTGTTTCATCGATTTCGTGCCCAATCTCTTTGCCAGGCGCCGGAGTGTTATATGCAATTGGCACAATCTCGTTGACACATCGAAGAAATCCACAGATGCAATCAATGCTTGAAGACGAATTGTTATTGGCCGGTAACAAACTTTCAACTCTGTTGGGAAGTGTGATAGTAGAGGGATCAGTTAACATATCCAATTTGAGCAGCTAATAATGTTTGGCCGACTAGTTTGACTAAATACCGGACACAAAGGCATCGGCGACAAGATCCGCGAAGTCGCTTGGATCGCGCACGGCGGAGATTTCATCTGCGGTAACGACCGCAGTCGCCCAGTTGTTGGCGATCGCCTGGTAAATTGATTGCCGTTCAGCCATAGAGCGGCGGTACGCAAACCGTAGGAATGCATTAGGATCGACCTGATCTGCGTTGCAGGCATTTTCCTCCATAAAATCAACCCAGCATTTGCTTGTGAAGCCTGGACGGTATGCCATTGGCTTTGGTGCAATTTCGAACCGCCGGATCAGTTCTTGAGTGTGACTCTCGTCGCCCTTTATCCAAATGATCGCAGTTCGTGCTGCCAGATGACAAAGGATTGGGTCCTTGAAATCAGAAGGATGCACCCATTCGCAAATGGATCCACCTGTGTCACAAATAAAATTCTGATACCCGTATATTCTTTTGGCGCGTTCAATGAAATAACCGGTATCCAACAATGCGTTTATCTCTGCGTTCCGAAATTGCTCTTGCCTGACAACGTAGCTCTCAAAGGGCAAGCCCCCCTTTGAGACAGCGCCTGGCTTTCCAAGATAAGTAGAAACCGGTGCAAGATTATCGAAAGAAATATTCGATCCGATATAGATGGAATCTGACCTCAACAATTCTTGAAGAAACGGAACCTTCATCGCTTCCATCATGGCATTGTTGACAATTTGCTCGCCAAGGTAACGGGTGCCGATGCGGTAATCGATAGAATAATGAAACCAATCACCTGCGGCCCGCAGCATGTTGGATATATGTGTTTTTCCAAGCCCCGACATACCGTAGAAGAGAACGTTTCGAGCGGCTGTCTCGCGCCAGTCTTTTGGCGTGGGATATAAAAGGGGTCTTGCTCGTGCCATTTTATCCGTCTCGGGTAGAAACAACGTTCAACTTGGTCAGGATCGCGGCTTTGACAGCTCCAATATCATTTTCCATTCGTATCAGTTCCTCACGCGCGTCTTCAGCGATCTCTCGACCAGCCGGTGGAGCCGGAACGAGACCGATAGCAGATTGGACAGCATCGGGAAATTTTGCCGGATGAGCTGTCGATAGGGTAACCATTGGAACATCTGAATTGGCATTTTGCTTCGCAACAAAGGTTGCGACGGCGGTATGGGGATCACTGATATATCCTGCATCTGTGTACAGTCTCAATATTTCAGCTAGGGTTTCAGTTTGGGTTGCACGGCCAGCTTCAAAGTCCTCCGAAATAGCTTCCGCAACAGAGGCAGGTAGATCGTAGCTACTTGATTGCTTCAGACTATCCATCAATCCGCGCACAATCGCTGGCTCCCTGTCAGATGCCTCAAACAGTAACCTTTCAAAATTCGAGGAAATCTGAATGTCCATCGATGGGGTGATCGTAGCGACTACTTTCTTTAGACTGTGCTGACCCGTCCTCAAAGTGCGTTCAAGAATATCATTCTCATTGGTGGCAATTACGAGTTGATCAATTGGCAAACCCATCTTCTTGGCCACGAAACCTGCGTAAATGTCACCGAAATTCCCAGTCGGGACGGTGAAACTGACTTTGCTCGCGGGTGCTCCAAGAGCCAAAGCTGAGGTGAAATAATAGACGACTTGTGCCATGACCCTGCCCCAGTTTATTGAATTCACGGCGGAAAGTTGTACCGTTTCGCAAAACTGATCATCTGCGAACATGGCTTTGACCATTGACTGGCAGTCGTCGAAATTACCATCGATGGCGATAGCATGACAATTTTCGGCGCCAAGAGTGGTCATTTGACGCCGCTGAAAGTCTGAAACGCGGCCGTCAGGAAACATGAAAAACGTCTGAATTTCTTTGCAAGCCTGGAAGGCAGACATCGCTGCACCGCCAGTGTCACCAGACGTCGCACCAACAATCGTTAACTGCTCACCCCGCTCTTCCAATACATAGTCCATCAGGCGCGCCAATACCTGCATAGCCACATCTTTAAAGGCGAGCGTCGGACCGTGGAAAAGTTCCAGGAGCCAATCATTTGGGCCCGTTTGCACAAGCGGCGTGACAGCCGGGTGCCGGAACGTACTGTAAGCATCAGTAATCATCGACCGAAGAGCATCGCTATCGATTTCTCCGCCTACGAAAGGTTCGAAGATTTGTAGCGCAACATCAACATAGGGTTTACCGCGAAGCTGAGCGATTTCCTCCTGTGTGAAGACAGGCCATTGACTGGGAACATAAAGCCCCCCATCGCTAGCAAGTCCGACCAACAACGCATCCTTGAAGGACAATTCGGGAGCATGCCCACGTGTAGAAACATATTTCATCGAGTTATCCTTCCCAATCGAGCACAACTTTGCCCGACGAACCAGACTTCATGGTTTCAAAGCCTTTGTGGAATTCGTCGACATGGAACCGGTGAGTGATGACTCGACTGACATCCAACCCGTTCTGCAGCATCGAAATCATCTTGTACCAAGTTTCGAACATTTCTCGTCCGTAGACGCCTTTAATCATGATCGCCTTGAATACAATGCGGCTCCAGTCGACGGGCGACTTACCAGGTGGAATCCCTAAGAGCGCTACTTTGCCGCCCATCACCATCGCTTCAACCATCTGGTCTAGCGCTGCTTGACTGCCCGACATTTCCAGTCCGACGTCAAACCCTTCTTTCATACCAAGTTCCTTAATCACATCGTGAAGATCTTCTTTCGTCACATCCACGGTACGGGCGTCCGGCACCACATGCTCTGCAAGTTTGAGGCGATCCGCATTGATGTCTGTAATCACAATCCTACGTGCTCCCGCGAAACGGGCGACGGCAGCGGCCATAATTCCAATTGGGCCCGCTCCGGTGATCAACACGTCTTCACATAGCAAATCAAAACTAAGCGCCGTGTGCACTGCATTTCCGAGTGGATCCAAAATCGCACCAATTTCATCGGGGATGTTGTTAGGTAAGGGGACGACATTGAACGAAGGTAGCTTCAGGTATTCTCCGAACGCGCCCTGAACGTTTACACCTACGCCACGTGTTCCCGGATCAAGGTGAAAGTTACCCGCCCGCGATTGCCGGCTTTGCGTGCCAATCAAGTGACCCTCACCGGAGCAGCGTTGACCGATCTGCAAGCCAGTTACTTCCTTTCCAATCTCCACAATTTCACCCGCGAATTCGTGCCCAGTGATCAACGGAACAGGCACCGTGGCTTCCGCCCACGCATCCCAGTTCCAGATGTGGATATCCGTACCGCAAATTCCCGTCTTTTTAACCCGGATCAATACTTCGTTAGGCGAGATTTCGGGCACGGGAGCCTGTACCATATGCAAGCCCTGTTCCGGTCTGGACTTCTCAAGCGCTTTCATTGTGTTGGGTAGAGTCATGATATTACGCCCAATTCCCTGCCCACTTTGGCGAAAGCCGCTAAAGCTCGATCAAGCTCTTTCCTATTCAGCGCAGCATTCATCTGAGTGCGAATCCGCGCCTGCCCCCGGGGAACTACCGGGAAGAAGAAACCGGAGACATACACCCCCTCTTCGAACAGGCGTGCCGCCATATTTTGCGCAAGAGTTGCTTCTCCAAGCATGATCGGAACAATTGGGTGTTCGCCCTCGAGAAGGCTAAACCCAAGCTTCACCAACCCTTTTCGCCAGTATCTTGTGTTCTCGAACAATTGTTCGCGCAATTGTTCTCCATCCTGAACCAGCCGGATCGCTTCTATCCCCGCAGCGACAATGCTTGGCGGAAGCGAGTTTGAAAACAGATACGGTCGTGCGCGTTGCCGCAACAGATCAATTACCGGTTGGGGACCGGCAATATAACCACCAACCGCGCCACCAAGTGCCTTTCCAAGTGTGCCTGTTAGGATATCGACATCCACCCCAAAGTGATCTGGCGTTCCCGCACCACGCGAACCCATGAAACCCGTTGCGTGACAGTCATCCACCATGACAACAGCGCCGTAAGTTCGAGCGACTCGTGTGATCCCAGGCAGGTTTGCTAGGTATCCGTCCATTGAGAAGACACCATCGGTTGCGACCATAATGTGTCGGGCACCTGAGTTACGCGCCTCTTTTAGCTTGGCTTCGAGGTCTGCCATATCGTTATTGGCATATCGATACCGCCTCGCTTTGCATAAGCGAATGCCATCAATTATCGATGCATGGTTCAGACTGTCCGAAACGATCGCATCTTCAGGTCCTAAAAGTGGCTCGAACAACCCACCATTAGCATCAAAACAGGCTGCGAAGAGGATCGCATCGTCCTTGTCAAGGAACGACGCCAAACGCTGCTCCAAATCACGATGGATGTCTTGCGTACCACAGATGAACCGAACCGACGCCATACCGAAGCCTTTTGGTTCCATCGCATTTTTCGCGGCAGCGATCAGGTCGGGGTGATTAGCTAATCCGAGGTAGTTATTGGCACAAAGGTTGATGACCGTGCGTTCGCCAACATTGATCTCACCGCCTTGAGGGGAAGTGATCTTGCGTTCTCGCTTCATCAAGCCTTCTGCTTCGATTTCTTTAAGAGTTGAGGCGATATCGCATAGAAAAGCGTCAGACATGGTGTATCTCCATTAACCGCGGTCGAGTGAGAATTTGAAATCGAGATTGTTGTTCGGTGCAGCGCGGCCGAAACTCGGTTTCGATCAAGACAAGTTTTGGTCCATTGCCAAAATTAAGCGGGGTCATGCGCGCGTCCTGTCTCCGCTTGGGTCATAGGGAGACATTTCAATTACTCTTGCGGCGTGCGGCTCGCCCGGGACATCAATGGCAAATTTGGTGCCAATATCTGACTGCCCGACATCCGCTAGCGCCATCGTCAGACTCTTTTGCAGCCGATATCCGTAACCACCCGTCGTCGCCATTCCAGTTATGGCCTCATTAAATCCAACCGGCACAATCCCCATCACATCCGCATTTTCAGATTCGATCTCGACAATGCTGAGCACTCGATCCGGCGCAGCTGCGCTTTGAGCCGCTGCCTTGCCAATGAAATCGCCCCTGCCCACATTTTGACCGCTCGTCTCTTCAATTTCCTTATAAAGGTTGAAGGTATAGGCCTGCAGCGCTTCAATATTGGTGTCGGTATTCAGCGAGAAGTACCCGGTTGCGGCATTCCTACTTGACCCTGCCGTCAATTCTGAGCGCTCAACAAGTGCGACGTCTGTCCACCTAAACTTAGCAAGGTGATACGAAACTGATACGCCAACGGCGTTACCGCCAATCACAACTGCCTGGTAAGAGCCCTTCAATGATTCTTCCTCAAAATAGTTTCGATGCAAGGAAGCAAAAAAGTACACTATTGTCTAGTAAAATTAAATGCGTAGATTCAGCATGGCATTAACAGTTTTCAACCTAAGGAAATTGAAAAATATTCCGAGTAAATCGAGTTGGAAACTGACCAAACGAAAAGCGATGAGTCCCTCCCTCTGCCTTATTTCATTCGCCGCTCCAATTGAATTTGCCTTGGCACTGTTGAATGGTTGAAGTAACCGTCGATCCGAGTTCTTCACTTAAGAACATACTCAGGTAAGCTTTCTGGTAATTCCGGAAAACGTTGACCTCATTCGGTTGCCATTTTGGTCAAATCTGCGATTTTACGACCGATTGATCTAGACGCGCCTGGCGCCACCTTTTTCAATACGGCTACGTACGCTCATTATCGCCTGCATTTCGTCGTCTGTCGGCACCTGTCCCGACAGGCAAAACATGTAATTCTTAGCTCTTGAAAAACGTTCTTCTAACGTCTCTCTGGCCATGGTGGTCTCATAACCAATCTGAGTGTAATAGAAGATTCGTGCTCGCACCTCAGATTCATCTGGCGAATAATCGTGGCGCTGAAACATAGCGCTGAGGGCATCGAGACGTGCTGAATCTGTGATTTCCACTGCTTTTCTGACGAGCTCGGACCTTCTCGCCCAATCTCTGACCGCAAAGTCAAGTGCAGTATCGAACCCCTCTTCGGCGAGCCAAATTCTGTTGATGTTGACGATTGCAAGGTTAATGGATCCCGCTTCCACAGCTGCCCCCTGAACAACAGCACGTGTGTTGGTTTTTTGCCAATAGTCCAACAGGCAATCCAAAAGCTCACGCCTATTCTTAAAGAACCAGTAAAAGCTAGAGCGCGTCGTTCCCAAGGCTTCTGCCAAATTCAGCACCTTGACGCTCTCTTCACCCTTGGCCACCAATATCTGCAGCGCAGTATCTATCCAGTCTTGCCGAGTAGTACGACCCTGACCACGCCCACGCTTTTCGCTTTTTTGCATATTTTCACAACAGAGGTTTGAATTCCTTCTGGTCCTTTTAGGTTCGCCAATCCAAAAACGCTAGTTTTCCATAGCAAGATTGGCCAGATCAACACAGATTTTCCGCCATACGAACAGATTCTGCATTTGAACAGTCAGTGTTCGAAGATTTTTTTGCGAGAGTTCATAGATTACGTACAGTTTTGTATAGACGATCTTATTTTTGATGTTAAGAATTTCTCTCGGTTGTGACCAATCAGATTCGATCAAACGCACAGCTTACGTGTGGCGGGTTCAAACGCTCCAACGGAAAGCCAATTTATGAAGGTGAGGAACTCAGGGAAAGCAATGTCCAATGACGCGGCAAAATTTCAAGGCAAAAACAGTTGCTGCAAAAGTGCGCGCCTGGCTGCCTCCAGCATGCAAACACCAATGCATAAAAGCCATCTGCTGGATGGGTTTTACGAATGTACATATTCACAATTTCCGCTCTGCGCACAACGGTGCCGGGCAGCTGCATGACGGTGAATCAAAATGTTTCAACGCTACTCTGCATTTTCCCTCTTCCAACAAGGGCTAAGAAGCCACAGGGGTTGGACCAGCGCCTGGCGCACGCCTTTGCCGAAGTCGACCTACGATGTGATTATCATCGGAGGCGGCGGACACGGTTTGGCTACCGCATATTACCTGGCACGAAACCATGGCATCACCAACGTCGCCGTGATCGAAAAAAATTGGTTGGGTGGAGGAAATACTGGCCGCAATACGACGGTTGTTCGTTCGAACTACTTTTATCCTGAAAGCGTAGATCTCTACGAACTTTCCGTAAAGCTTTATGAAAAGCTATCGCGGGACATAAATTTCAACGTAATGTTTTCTCAACGTGGCATGATTGTAACCGCGCATTCAGAACCCGAAATGGAAATGGCGGCCCGACAGGTCAATGCAATGCGTATCAACGGTACGGACGCGGAGTTGCTGGATGAAGCGCAGTTCCGCAAAAAAGTGCCGATTTTCAACTTCCGCCCTGACGCACGTTTTCCTGTTCACGGAGCAATTTTGCAAAAACGGGGGGGTACCGCCCGCCACGATGCTGTCGCCTGGGCGTATGCACGCGCGGCAGACTCGGCAGGTGTCGACATTATACAGAATTGTGAAGTCGAAGACTTTATTGTCGAAAACGGCAAATGTGTAGGCGTCAACACGAAGTTGGGTGAAATTCGAGCAGGTGCGGTAGGTGTCGCGGCTGCAGGGCATTCTTCTGACTTATTGCAAAAAGTTGACATCACGCTTCCTCTTAACTCTTACACGTTGCAGGCATTCGTTTCCGAGCCGCTAAAACCTGTCATTGATACGGTCGTATACTGTCCACTCACCGGCGCCTATGTCAGCCAGTCCGACAAAGGAGGGTTGGTGATCGGCGGTGGCCTTGACCGAGTGCCTTCATATGGCCAACGCGGCAATCTTCCGATGCAGGAAGCTGTGATGAGCGGATTGATCGAGATGGTACCGCTGTTGTCCAAAGTAAAACTCCTGCGGCAATGGGGCGGGACAGTGGATGTGTCTCCCGACAGTTCACCGATCCTGGGGCCAACGGGAATGGAAGGTCTTTATCTCAATTGCGGTTGGGGCACAGGTGGCTTCAAAGCCATTCCTGCTGGCGGTTACCTATTCGCCAGTATCCTCGCAACGGGCGGCCATCATGACATCAGCAAGCCATTTGATCTTGGTCGATTCATTACCGGCAAACTCATTGACGAGGCAGCCGGAGCCGGCATTGCGCATTAGGAGAGGTTCAATGCAAATCTTTATATGTCCTTTCTGTGGTCCCCGTGATGAAAGGGAGTTCCATTTCGAGCGAGAAGCCGGAAAGATCCGCCCCGACACAACCAAGCTTGTGTCCGATATTGGGTGGTCTGACTACCTGAATGAACAGCGCAACACTAAAGGCGCTGTCCGCGAGGTCTGGTCGCATCTTCCATGTCACGAGCTTTTTGTGATGGAGCGAAACAGCCTGACTATGGACGTAATTTATTCTACCTCCCGCAGAGGGCCGGTCACATGACTTCTTACCGCATCGATCACGGCGGACTGATTGACCGCACACGCCCACTTGTGTTCACTTTTGACGGCCGAAGTTATACTGGCTTTGACGGCGATACGCTGGCCTCTGCGCTGCTGGCAAATGGCGTGCGCATCATGGGGCGAAGTTTCAAATACCATCGACCTCGTGGGCCCTGGTCCGCTTGGGTAGATGACCCCAATGCCATTATGAACGTCAAATTGAATGGGCGAGAGTTTCCAAACTGCGCGGCGACAACAACTTATTTGGAGGACGGCATGGCCGCGCGGAGTGTAAATGCCTTTCCCTCTGCTCAGTTTGACGTAAAGGGCGGGCTTGATCTTATGCACCGTTGGCTTACCGCCGGTTTCTACTACAAAACCTTCATGTGGCCGAACTGGCATCTGTTTGAACCGGTCATCCGCAAGATGGCAGGCCTCGGTGAAATCAGCCGCGATGTGTTCGAAGACTATGTTTCTGATCAGGTCCATGATTGTTGCGACACGCTGGTGATCGGGGGCGGCGGCACTGGGTTGGCGGCAGCGCGAGAGGCTGTTGAAACAGGCGAAAACGTGATTCTGGTTGACGATCAGAAAACCGTAGGAGGTGGCCTATTCAGGACTGGCTTAATCGAAGGTCAGGCGGCGGCGGATTGGGTGGAAGCGCAAGTTGCAGCGATCGAATCCGGCGGTGGGCGGGTGATGCGCGCAACCACTGCTTTTGGTATCCACGATCACAAGTTAGTCGGACTAGCAGAACACGGGAAGTTTGGATGCCCGCCCCGACTTTGGCGATTGCGTCCAGGGCGAATAATTCTTGCTTCCGGTGCGCTCGATCGCCCAATTACATTTGCCAACAATGACCGTCCGGGTGTCATGTCGCTAGACGGAGCATGTGAGTTTCTAGCGCGTTATGGAGTTTTAGTGGGCCGAAATATAGCCACTTTATCCAACAACAGCGGTGCTGAATCTTCTGCACGCACCCTCGAGCAGGCGGGCGCAAATGTTGTCACTCTTGACCCCACAGCGGGCCATGCTTGTGCGATAGGCGGTAAGAGATTGCGTGGCGTTGAATTGAACGGTGCATTTCATTATGCGGACACGATCTTATGCTCTGGTGGACAAACACCGCTTGTTCATCTCTGGCGCCATGCTGGCGGCAAACTAGATTGGAACGACGATCTGCAGGCCTTCGTACCCGGAAAAGCACCAGAAGGAATGATTGCCGTCGGTTCAGCTAACGGTTTTTTTGACCTTCAGCACGCACTTGACGACGCGCGCGCCGTCGGTGCCGACACAGCACGACCCAATAAAAAGTCTAGCTACAAGCTAACCCCTCTTTGGCCGAAACCCGGATCGAAAGGCCGGCAATGGATCGACTTCCAGCACGACGTAACTATAAAGGATGTCGAGTTAGCGGCCCGAGAAAACTACGTCTCCGTCGAGCATCTCAAGCGTTACACTACGTTGGGTATGGCCTCCGACCAGGGAAAGACATCAAACATGTCCGGATTGGCGGCTATGGCGGCCGTGCTCGACCGCCCTATACCGGAAGTCGGCACAACCACGTTTCGCCCACCATTTGTCCCTCAACCACTTGCACTTTACGCTGGCCAGCGCAAAGCAACGCTGTTCTCACCATTAAAACGCTTGAAGTTAGAACCTGAACATCGCGCAGCCGATGCAGCGCTGGTGGAATATGGCGGATGGCTTCGCCCCGGCTGGTTTGGCTCTGGTGATCCGACAGAACATATCTTCAATGAAGTGCAGTTGGTCCGTGAAACAGCTGGAATTTTTGACGCCTCTCCGCTTGGTAAAATCGAAATTCTAGGACCAGATGCCGAAGCCTTTGTAAACTTCGCCTTTTACAACACCATTGCGACCCTTAAACCCGGCCATGTTCGATACGGATTTCTGCTCAACGAACGCGGTATTGTTATGGATGACGGGGTAGTTGCCAGACTGGGTGATAACCGATTTGTGATTTCCTGTTCGTCCGGTCATGTCGATCACGTGCGCGACCATCTTGAGGTCTGGCGCCAAGACTGTAACGATCCTGAGCGGATCTTCGTCCATGACACAACTCAACACTGGTCTACAGTAACTGTTACAGGACCTAGGGCGCGCGACATCCTGGAAAAAATTGATACAAGAATTGAACTTGCCGCCGATGCGTTCCCCCACATGACTGTTCGGGAAGGAACATTTGACGGCGCGCCAATTCGTGTCGCGCGCGTGAGTTTCACCGGCGAACTGAGTTTCGAAGTGTCAATCAGGAATACATATGCGACCGCCTTGTGGAATGCGCTGTTGAAGTCCGGCGCCTCCATTGGCGCTGGTCCTGTGGGCAGCGAAGCCATGATGATCCTGCGAGCGGAAAAAGGGTATATAATCGTTGGAAAGGACACTGATGGCCTGACCATGCCACATGACTTGGGCTTCACTGTACCGAGGCTTAAGAAGAAGGCGGCCTTTATCGGAGACCGCTCCTTGCACATGCAGGTCGGCAATGAAACCGATCGTCGCGCTCTTGTGGGATTAGAAGTGGATACTGGTTCGGCAATGTTATCGACGGGAGCTCATATTGTTGCTGATGGATCAAAACCCCGAACACTCGGTTACGTAACATCAAGCTATGATAGTCCAACGCTAAAACGTCCAATCGCGCTTGGTCTATTGGAACAAGGCGCGGAACGGATAGGAGAGAAAATAACTGTCTGGCACCTCGGCAAAACAGTTACTGCTACCGTTTGTCCACCCTGTTTTTATGACCCTGAAGGAGTGCATCTCGATGCGTGACGATCGTATGAAATGGGCGCCTGCGGGTAGGGAGCTGGCTACCTTCGAAGGGGATGGTTTTCGATTTCAATGCGTCACCATGCAGTCTCAAGCACTGGTTTCAGCCTCGGATATTCTAACCCGCATGCCAGACGCGCTGGGGTGGCCAGACGTAATTTGCGGGCAGTCTTACGTTCTTAGCCTGCGTCGGGACCGCGTTCTTGTAGTGAACGGACCGTTTGTGCAAGACGGCTGGGATAGTGAACTGTCGCAAGCGGTTTCAGACGTTACGGACGCTTTGACCGTCTTCGAAATCTCGGGACCTAATACTCTGGCGCTAATGCGTCGTGGTGCGGAGATTAGCTTTGAAGCTCCTTCTCGCTCTGCGAGCCGACTTTTGTTCGGGTTTGGAGTTTTTGCATACAGATACGAAAGCCATGACACAGTGCGAGTGCATGTAAACCATGCGCACTCAGATGCGTTTGCGCAGGCCCTACGCCAAGCAGCGACTAGAATGCAAGCCACCTTGACGTAAATGTACTTTCGATAATTTTTATCTAAATAATATCCGCAAAAAGTTTAATTTTTACTGGATTTTTTTGGGAAAAAATTTATGGACATATGTGTACTTATTGATTCCTGAATGCTGCTACAGCAACCACAAAGACCGGAGAACCCCATGACAGATCTTGCCCTTCGACAGTTGAGCCCGCTGCGCAATTCAACGAATCATTCCGACGCGCAGAGTCTCGCCTCGGAACAGGCGCGACATTTCGGTATCGATACCAACACTGAGTATGGTGAAACGCTGGTTCGACTGGCCGCTTCACTTTATGATGCAAACGTCGCCACGCATGAGCTGATGCGCGTCACGATGGACGGCCTTAAAGGCCTGGATCGGAACGATCGAATTGCTTGGTTCAATGCCAAGCGGTTCATCTGTTTCCAACTTGCTAAGATCCTCGACACGCTTCAAAATCCGATGCGGGCGACCTATCAATCTATTACGACGGATGCCCCGGGATTCGCCAGCAAAGGCCCCTACCCTATCTTCGACAACGTTGCGGCGATCTTTTCCGCCAATCCGGTTATCACCAGAACCGCGACATATCTTTTTGCATGCACCGAGTGGGTCGAAGATGCATTCACCGGTCGCGAGCCATTGCATGAAATATACTCTCGCCTGATGAACCCGACTTCAATCAGTCTGGCAAATCACATTATTGATGTGGAGTGCGGATCCGAAGCGAACCAATATATGGCCTGGAACTTCAATTCCGGAATGGCTGCGATTGATGGTGTCTTGGGCCATGTCATCGGTAGAGATGACATCATCTTGGCTTCTCGAAACATCTATGGCGGAGCCTATCAACTATTGCATGACTGGTACGCCAAGCCCTCCAACATGAATGCGGCGCTGGTATGGGTCGACGGGTTTGATGGTGCGGCTTTTGAAGAGGCAATGGACAGCGCGGCCAAAACCTACGCTAACCGGATCGCAAACGGACGCAAAGTTTACATCTATCTAGAAAGCCCCTGTAATCCTCATGGCTATGTACTTGATGTTCCAGCTATTTCTCGCGCTGCGCACGAACGTGGCTGGCAGGTAATCTGTGACTCGACTGTTGGCACACCGTTTTTGCATCCGCTGCTCAAAAATCCTGATCGGATGGAGCGCCCCGACTTCATCATGCATTCCTATACCAAAGATTTGGCAGGATTCGGCACCACCACTGCGGGCTGCGTAATCGCTCGTAACGAGGACATGTTCGTACCGAAAAATGAAAGCGTAACATGCACTTGGCCCGACGGTTCTCCCCGGACCGTTAACTGGAATGAGACTTTGTTCTGGAATGTCTTCTACATCAAGGGAGCTTTTCTGGACGCTGACAAGGCTTTCGAAGTTCTCAACGGAATGAAGACATTCGAGATGCGTGTGCTGCAAAAGGCCATCAACACAACTGTTTTGGCTCGCGCATTCGACGCCCATCCCGACATTAACGTTTCATGCCCGGTAATCGAAGACAACGACAACCACGAGATTGCGGCACGTTGTGCCTATCTTGGATTGCCGGCTGGTCTTTTCACCATCGATATGGAAGGCAAAGGTGATCGTCCCAGTGTGCCACGCGCAACGTTCAAACGGTTTTTTGACATGTTGGAACCCGCGGTGGGTATGCAGGTTAGCCTCGGTCAAACGACCACGGTCGCGCTGTGCCCTGCAATGACCACACATTCTGAGATGAGCGACGCAGCTCTTCGAGAGGCAACGATCGAACCAACGACCACCCGGATCTCCGTTGGTCTCGAAGACCCACGAGTGTTTCTAGCGCATATTCAGCGCGCGGCTGAGGTAACGATCGATCCTGAAATTCCAGGGTTCTCCTCTGGGTTCCCTGATCCTGAAGAAATCGACCGCATTTTTCGCGAAACAACGCTGTCGGTTCATCGCTCGCATCTGGAACGTCTGCCGACATACAGTGATCTCCTGTCATAGCCAAAACAAGCGCTTCACCGGGCTCGCCCGTGAAGCGCTCCAATTAATTGACCTGCCGCAGTTCAATACCTGGGAGAGAGATTGGCATGAAAGATCTTATCTCATTTTCTGCGGCAGGGACCAAATCGCAACCCTCCCATGAAGTACTGAAATTTGCGTTTCTCCTTCTTGATGGATTTTGCTCCTTGAGCTTCGCATGCGCGATTGAGCCCCTTTCTGTTGGCTGCCGAGTTGGTGGGAAAAGCCAGTTTTCGTGGCGAATTATTGGTGAACACGGTACTGGCGCAGCGGCATCTTGCAGCACACTCTACGCCGTCGACGTCGACCTACGCGGAAGAATAAGCCATGATGAAATTCTCGTCATCATTGGCGCTGTAGGAAATCAAAATTTGATTTCTGCGAGAGTAATCCAATGGCTTAAGAAACAGTCACATTCAGCAAAAGCCATATGCGGGGTCGGAACTGGGGTTCAAGCTCTTGCGGACGCAGGTTTGCTTGCTAACAGATCCGTAGCGGCACACTGGGAATGTCATCCACAATTGATTGGAAGCCACCCCAACATCAAGCTCACTCCATCGATCTACGCTGTTGATAGCAGAGTGATGACATGCGCAGGGGGTATCGCGATGCTGGACCTCATGGTTTTTTTGATCCATTCGGCTTTGGGCGCCAACCTGTCGCAGCAGCTATCGGACAAACTAGGGTGCTGGCGTTTTCGAAATAGCGATCAACGGCAACCGCGACTTGAGCCCCATCGAACCGCCGCAAAGCATCCAAGCCTGTCAATAGCTGTAAACTTAATGCTGGAAAACATTGAAAAACCTCTTTCATTAAGCAATATCGCCGAACTGGTTGGTTTGTCGCGGCGGCAATTAGAACGACTATTTAGAGCGAAGTTAAAAATTTCACCAAGAGCCTACTACTTGGAAGCCCGTCTTAAACGCGCGCGCGAGTTGGTCACACAAACTACTATGACAATTAACGAAATATGCGCAGTCACCGGTTTTGGATCGGTCGATTATTTTACCAGCCTCTACAAAAACGCTTATGACGTTTCGCCGCGCCACGACATCGGCGAGTTGGCAAACACACTAAAAAAAACTCAAATACCGGAATTCATCGAATAATTCGCTGTTTGTCCAAACTCAAGCCCGACGCAGAAAATCGCTCCGGCGAAAGCCCGAAATTGTAACATTGGTTTTATTGCAAACTTTAGTTCTGAGCGTGAGATGGATGGAAGTCTTGGCGTGCAGCTATCTCTCATGTCGAGCGCCTGTTGGAAGGCCCATCAGCGCATTGTAGGCACGTGATGGTCATCGACGGTCAACCCGGCAATTTTGTGCTGGATCAGCGGCGTCTCCGGCCATCAGGCAATTTCGCTTGGCATCGAACATTTCGGTCAGACCAGCAAGATCCGCGACATATACCGCCACTGCGAACTCATGCGAAGGCCATCGTAGTCAGGGTACATGGACTGAAGATCAGAAAACCCAAGCGACTAAATCTTTCCGCATAGCTGACATTAATGCGCTTCAAGTAATTCGTCTTCAGCCCATGTCAGGTTTGGAGCGTTTACTAACCCGTTCGTAAGAACCTCCAAATGGATCGAAACTGGCCGAGGGAGCACACCGAGCAGCCTAGCAAGCCACCACTTATCGTTCTTTGATAGTATCTACGCTGGATAACTGATCCTAAAGGCCCAGCAAAGCTTCAGGGTTTCAAATTCGAGAATACACCTCTGCTCCTAATTCCTGGGTCCTGCTTGAAATTACGCGGTCAACTAACGTTGGCAATTTAACGCATCAGAATTCAACAACCGCTCGAATACTCTTACCCTCATGCATCAGATGGAATCCGTCATTGATTTGCTCCAAAGACAATTTGTGCGTGATCATTGAATCGATTTCAATTTTGCCGTCCATGTACCAGTCTACGATTTTCGGAACATCGGTGCGCCCTGATGCGCCTCCGAATGCAGTGCCACGCCACACTCGGCCGGTAACCAATTGAAATGGGCGTGTGGCAATCTCGGCCCCCGCGGGCGCGACGCCGATAATGATACTTTCACCCCACCCTTTGTGTGCACATTCCAAGGCAGTCCGCATAACATTGACATTGCCGGTTGCATCAAATGTGTAGTCTGCGCCACCTCCAGTCAATTCAACCAGGTGTGCCGCAAGGTCTCCAAGAACTTTGCTCGGATTTACGAAGTCAGTCATTCCAAAATTCCTCGCCATTTCGACCTTACCGGTATTCAGGTCAACGCCAACGATTTGGTCGGCGCCCGCAAGTCGCAGACCCTGGATTACATTTAGACCAATCCCGCCGAGGCCAAAGACCACAGACCGGCTGCCAATTTCCACTTTCGCGGTATTGATTACCGCGCCAATTCCTGTGGTCACACCGCATCCGATATAGCAAATCTTATCAAAGGGTGCGTCCTTGCGTACTTTTGCCAAAGCAATCTCAGGAACAACGGTGTGGTTGGCAAAGGTTGAACACCCCATGTAATGATGGATGGGCGTCCCATCGAGCATCGAAAACCGTGTGGAACCGTCTGGCAGCAGCCCCTGCCCCTGCGTTGACCGGATCGCTTGGCACAGGTTGGTTTTCGGATTCAAGCAATACTCACATTCACGGCATTCAGGAGTGTAAAGCGGAATTACATGGTCCCCCACTTCGAGGCTCGTAACGCCTTCACCGATCTCCACGACCACACCGGCGCCCTCATGTCCGAGAATAGCGGGAAAGATTCCTTCGGGATCATCCCCCGAACGCGTGAATTCATCGGTGTGACACAGGCCTGTGGCTTTGATTTCAACCAGAACTTCACCCATACGCGGACTTTCGAGATTCACCTCCATGATCTCAAGCGGTTTTCCTGCCTCAACGGCTACGGCGGCTTTCGTACGCATGGTCTCCTCCTTCATCAGTTATTGTTGTGGTCGTAATCGAACACCCGTTGCTAACGTCTCAACAAGTGGAGAGGCAGCGTTCGCAAATAGTGCTTCAGATTCCATCTTTTGATCGTGGCAGGGCTAATTGGAAATCCTAAAGCATGGCGCGAACCGTCACCATTCACGCCCTTGCCATTTTCCGTGAAATCACCACGAAACACGTTCAGCGCCCCCTAATCAAGAACGGGGTTTGGAAGGTCGAACATCCGCCGGTCGCCGCATGAATGCGCAATCTTTTGGCTCCTTTTGCATTAGTCAAGGCGTGCCGAAAATTGGGCTTCGGCCACTATTGATGCGTTCGTCGTTTCCGCTTCGACTACCGTGCAATGTTGTAGCGCGGCAGAAGCTCTAAGCGCTTGCGCGGTCAGGACCGGCAATATCCGGTTTTGAATGTTTTGGGTAATTCTTGCCGACGGCCCAACGACACCGATACTGAAAATTGAGCCGAGTCGTTCTACATTGACGGGTACAGCAACGCTTGTGATACCTTCGTCGATCTCTCCATCACAAACGGCGTAACCATATCGCTGCACTTGAGCGATCTCTTTTTCGATCTTCTTTGAGTCCGTAATCGTGTTTCGGGTGAACCTAATTGGACTGGCGTCAAAAAGCTCTTCACGTACCGAAGGCTCAATAAAAGCGGCTATCGCCTTTGCCGATGAACAGGCGTGTGACGGCCGCCCCCCCAAACCCGGATATATATACGACATAGTTGGATCTGAGGGGGTTTCTATCTCAATGAGATCTACACGACCCGCTCGATACCGCGCAAAAAATGTAGTCTCACATATCTCTTTAACCACCTTTTGCATCATCGCAGAGACGGCGTTGATAACGTGACTATCCGATTTTCCGATAAGGGCAATCTTCACAAATCGAAGCCCTAGAACATATCGGTTCCCACCTTCTACTTCGTCAACGAACCCACATTCAACCAAAGACGCAACATTGCGGTAGATGGTTGGTTTGGGAAGCCCAGTCATCTCCACAAGGCGACGAACACTCACAGGAGACGACGCCCCGGAGATTGCTTCTAAAAGCTGAATAAGACGTTCTTGCATTTTATTCTCATATTATGGACTCTTTTATCGTATATTGGGTGAATCGTTTGTAAAAGCACTATTTTCGCGACCGATACTGAAATTGTGCATGTCTTCCGATCTGCCAAAAAAGATTTGCGGTAGCAATCTGTGACGAGAGTGGGCCAAAAATCTTGCCAACAGGACTTTGGCTTGCCCTCGCGACACCTAAGTCTGCACGCACCGCTCGGTTCAGTCCTGACCAATCGAACAGGCTAGAACTGACCATTGAACTGGATTAGGGAGCTGATTTTCTCTGCGATAACCATCAACTTTTCCCCTCGTTTAGCTCGGTGTTTCGCGTCAAATCGCTTAATAGCTCCAATTGCACCAACGCTAAACAACGCGCCTGCACCCCCAATCTTAATTGGTGCGGCCACACTTGAGACGCCTCGCTCAATCTCTTCCACGCATTCTGCATAACCGAGTTTCTGGACCTCCAGCAATTCGGCCTCCAACGATTGTCGATCTGCGGTGGTGTGTTTCGTAAAAGACTTGAGCTGCCCATTTAAAACCTGCTCACGAAATTCTTCGCGTGCAAATGCAGCGATAGCCTTTGAACAAGAGCATGCGTGCAGTGGTCTCTTGCCAAACCCTGGGTGGAAGTAGGATCCATTATTGTGTTCCGGTGTTTCCACATGGATGATCGAGACGTTGTTGGATCGAAGCCGTGCAAGGAAGACGGCCTCACCGAATTGTGCCGCCGCCTCTTTCATGACAGGAGAAACGACACCGGCGACACCAGCGTCAGTTTTAGCCAGTAGTGCCACCTGAACTAGGTGCGCTCCAATTACGAATCGCGATTTCTGTTCAGTTTCGTCCAAAAACCTATGTTCAGCGAAAGATTGCAGCAACCGATAGCAAGTAGGGCGCGGTATTCCAGTCATCGGTTGTAGCTCAGTTGCGGATATCGGACGCCCAGCAACAGCAAGCGTTTCCAACACTTTCATCAGGCGATCAATACTCATTGCATTCTCATTTTTTGGGATCATTTTTCATTTTTTGAGATTTTTTCTTTACAAACAACCGATTTCTCGTAGGCTAGAGCCATATTCACGATAATTTGGCAAGGTAAGAATCTTGACGGAAAAAAATGGCACCACATCAAATGACAGCATAACCTGCTGTGGCCCAGGCTACGCCTCTCCAGAGAAAGCCATTAAGGCACCGCGCGAGAAATTGCTTTATTCGATCGCAATCTATACCGGAACCGGCATCCAAAAACCGGACTATCTCGCGACAGTTGATGCTGACCCTGACAGCCCCACCTATAGCCAGGTCATACATCGACTGGAAATGCCCGGCATTGGTGATGAACTACATCACATGGGCTGGAATGCCTGTTCTAGTTGTTTTGACGATGGCAGCATGTCGCGCAAGTACTTGTTGCTGCCGGGTGTCCGGTCAAACAACATTCATGTCGTCGACACCGCAACAGATCCGCGTGCGCCGCAGCTGCATAAAGTTATCGACGGCGCGGAAATCAAAGCCAAGACCAACCTGTCGGGACCCCATACAGTGCATTGCCTGGGGTCGGAAATCATCATCTCGTTTCTCGGGGATGCCCAAGGAAATGCACCGGGAGGGTATTTACATTTAAACAAGGACTTCGAGATTGTTGGCCGCTGGGAAAACTCCATGGGTGACATCAAGTTCGGATATGATTTCTGGTACCAGCCGCGCCACAATATCATGGTATCTTCTGAATGGGCGGCGCCAAACACCTTTATGCCGGGCTTTGACTTGGAGGAAGTAGGCCATTTGAAATATGGTCGGGAGCTTCACTTCTGGGATTTTGAGAAAAAGGTGCCCGTCGAAACGTTCTATTTGGGTGAAGACGGTCTGGTACCGCTTGAGGTCAAATTTCACCACAATCCGGACAGTTCGCACGGGTTTTGCGGTGCGGCTCTGAGTTCAAACGTCATTCACTGGTGGAAGGATGATGCGGGAAAGTGGCAATGGGAAAAGATTATCGACGTAGAAAACGAACCACACCCCGAATGGCCAATTCCACTGCCAGGTGTGATGTCAGCAATCCTGGTGTCGATGGATGACAAATACCTTTATCTTAACAATTGGCTACATGGCGATATGCGGCAATATGACATTTCCGACCCGCATAACCCAGTTCTGACCGGACAGGTTTGGATGGGTGGTTTGCTGAACAAGGCACCTGTCGTCAATGGTGTTGAGATGGCTGGTGGGCCGCAGATGTTCCAGCTTAGCTTGGATGGTAAGCGGCTTTATGTCACGACTTCTCTCTTTTCCACTTGGGACAATCAGTTCTACCCGGACATTCGTACCAAAGGCGGTGTCATGGTCATGATCGACTGCGACCCGGTGAATGGCGGCATGACGCTCAATCCCGACTTTATTGTCGATTTTGGAAAAGAACCAAACGGCCCCAGCCGTTGTCACGAAACCCGCTATCCTGGCGGTGATTGCACATCGGATATCTGGGTATGAGGAATACGATATGAATCATCAGGAAGAATACCCCGCTGATTATCTGGCAGACATACTTCGCGAAGTGAATACGATCGCCATGGTTGGCGCCAGCCCCGATCCCACAAAATTTAGTTATGGTGTGCTCAGGGTCCTGAATGAACGTGGCTACAACATGAAGCCTGTAAATCCGAAAGAAGCGGGGAATGAGATCCGCGGACTGAAGGTCTATGGCTCGATCGCTGATGTCGATGAGCCGATCGATATGGTGCAGGTGTTTCGCGGCCCCGAGGCGCTGCCTGGCATAGCGCAGGAAGCCATTGATGCGGGTGCAAAAGTTCTTTGGGGTCAGATCGGCGTCTATAACGAAGATGCGGCGAAACTTGCGGAAGATGCGGGGCTGCAGGTCGTCATGAACCGCTGTCCGAAAATCGAATTGTTTCGACCTTTCTGGAAACCACGGCTCAACCAGGTGATCTGAGAGCCGAACGACAAGGACGTATCCCAGGGAATGGGTGCGGAACAATTTCTGATATTAGACGCCCGGCGGCGCACCGGGGCGAAGCGGAAGGAAGACGACATTGACGGATCAGCCAATGTACCATGTCGAACTCAGGAACAGCGGCGTTACGATATCCGTGAGTGAAGGTGAAGCGATCTACCACGCTGCCCTACGTGCTGGGGTTCAGTTGCCGATCGGGTGTGACTATGGCGGCTGTATAACATGCGCGGCGAAACTTGTTTCCGGGAAGGTGCGTCAGCCAGGGGCGACCGCATTGAACAGGCGGCAGTCGCAAGAAGGCTATATCTTGCTATGCGTAGCGCGGCCCAAAACGGATTGCGTTATCGAAGAAGGCGTAGAATCTCATGACCGTCTTTACGAAAACCCATTCACCAAGAAACTGGGGGCATGGTCGTAGGACTCCAGTTACTCTAACCGACCAAACACGTGCTCATCTGAACCTAGGAAATCAATCCAATTATCCAGCAGGACGCAGGCAGAATGAAACAGACAATTACAAATGGAATTAAGGCGCTTCTCGAAGATGCGGATCAGGTCGTTCCGCGTATTTCAGTATCGGATGCGGTGAGCCTTCTTGATAGAGAAGACCATATTTTTGTCGACCTGCGGGACCCTAGGGAAATAAAGCGAGAGGGAAAAATCCCTGGCGCTTTCTCGTGCACTCGGGGCATGCTGGAATTCTGGATAGATCCCGAAAGCCCTTATCACAAAGAGGTTTTCAATCAGGATAAGACATATGTCTTTTACTGTGCGAGTTCTTGGAGATCTGCGCTTGCGGGCAAGACGGCCATCGACATGGGTATGAATGGTGTCGTCCATATCGACGGCGGATTCTCACGGTGGAAAAAGGATGGTGCTGCGGTGGAAATCATTGACTGATGCCATAACATCATCTGGAGCCTAAATTTAACAAGTCTCGAAAAATCTAAGGAGGAAAACGATGGCGGTATTATCGAAATTTATGATTGAGCGGGATATCCCGGAAGTCGGCACTTTGGAGCGCGAACAGCTACGAGAAGCGGCCGCGAAGTCAAATGCCGCGCTGAACGAGCTAGGAAGCGATATTCAGTGGGTGGAAAGCTTCGTTGCTGCCGATAAAACCTTTTGCGTGTATCTGGCTAAAGACGAAGACACTATTGAAAAACACGCGGAAATTAGTGGATTTCCCGCCACCAAAGTTACACTTATCAGCAAGATGATCGACCCCACGACCGAAAAACCAAGCTGAGTGGGTTTGATGTATAATTTCTCCCTCTGACCCTAGTTTAAAGGCCGGCTGCAGTTCGCTGCGTGAGGGAGGATTTGTACTGATGAAAGTGTTTAGAGCAGGTCAGCGTTCGGCAGACTGTTCTTTCTCTTCAGAAATCGGTTCATCAAGCACTCTGCGATAAGCAGTGTGCCGCCCAGAAGACTTGTCGGAAGCTAATCGATTGTTCCGATGTGGCACATGGGTTTCAACGATTAGAATCCTTGAAACCGCGCGTTGATATCGGATTAGTCTAACGTGTGCTGAGTTTAGTGAAGTCCATGGCAACCAGCCTTCCGTGCGCGGCGTTTCTTTGCAGATGATCAAGATTTTTGTTGCGGCTTGACGTTATTCACCGGTGCAAAAAATGGAGAAAATCAATGGCATATTTAAAACCGGAAGTTCACAGCTATTTCGATGAAAGCACAAATGCGGCCTGTTACATTGTAAAGGACCCTTCGTCGTCGGCCTGCGCGATCATCGACTCAATTCTGGATTTTGACCTTGCTGCAGGTCGTATGCAAACCAAACATGCCGACATGTTAATAGGTGAGATCACTTCTAACGGTTGGAAAGTAAAGTGGGTGCTTGAGACACATGTTCACGCCGACCATCTATCGGCCGCACCGTATCTGGCTGCAAAGCTTGGCGGCAAGGTTGCGATCGGTGCAAATATCCAAACTGTTCAGGAAGTATTCGGAAAAATCTTTAATGCGGGTACAGAATTTGAAATGGATGGTAGCCAATTCGACCGTCTATTCGAAGACAACGATACATTTAAGCTTGGAAATATGGATGTCCGCGTACTGCATACACCGGGTCACACCCCGGCTTGCGTAACCTATGTGATTGGTGATTCCGCCTTCATCGGAGACACGATGTTTATGCCAGATTTCGGGACAGCGCGTGCAGATTTCCCCGGGGGTTCTGCGACCCAACTGTACAATTCGATCCAACGCATTCTAGCGCTACCTGACGAGACACGCCTCTTTCTGTGCCATGACTACAAAGCACCTGGCCGCAACGAGTTCTGTTGGCAGTCCACCGTACGCGAACAGAAAGCTAACAACCTTCATGTCGGTGGGGGGAAGTCGGAAGCTGAATTTGTCGAGTTTCGAACCGACCGTGACAAACAACTGGGGATGCCAAAACTCATCATTCCATCTATTCAGGTCAATATGCGCGCTGGCCAACTACCGCGGCCCGAAGATGACGGTAATGTCTATTTGAAAACCCCTCTGAATAAATTTTAGGGTCCTTGGGTAACTGCGCCGTCGCGACACCAAATTTGGAAAACGCATGAAAAGAAGCTGACCTCAATCAATGGCCAGCTTCTAATTTTGTATTGTATTTACGGATGACTTAAAATCCCATTTGATCGAGTAGACCGGCCAAGATCAGACGGACGTTATCGTCAGAGGTATTGCATTGTTTACAGTGTGGCCGATGGGAGAAGTCGTGCGAACTTTTTCATGCAAGGCATCAAGTTGCTCGGGGCTGGCATCCGAATCCAAAGCAACTTCGACGGATATGTTGTCAAATCCTGCGTGCCCGTCACGCAGTCCCATAAATGTGTGAAGGTCCAAATCACCATCCACATTGATCTTCATGTCTCTTATTTCGATACCCGCAGCTGTCGCATTGGCGGCATATCCAATCGCCAAGCAATTGCCCAGTGCTCCTAAAAGAAGCTCCGCAGGATTGGGACCATGGTCAGACCCCCCTAGCGCGTCAGGTTCATCGCAAGGGGTCGGCGAGAATTCGCGGATTTGAGTTTCGCTGTGAAACCCTTCTTTCCATTGCACTTTTGCACTCCACTTGGTGTTGGCCGCTTCCGGCTCCTGCTTAATTTTTTCAGCGAGTTCGGCAACCTTGCTGATGTCTACGCTGTTTAGATGAGTTGTGGATTTCGTCATTCTAGTCCTCCTCGGAATGTGGGTCTTTACTAGCGGGAAGGCGGCACTGAATTTCTGTATCTGATCCGGTGCAAGGCAAGAAAATGCGTGAAAGCACTGCCTAATTGCCACGATGCCAGTAGTCTGGCGCGGCTTCGTCGATATATCGCGCCAGACTATTGAATCATATTTCGATAAAAAAGTCCAATATTTGATAACACTATTGTAAACTCCACCCTTGATCGGCAAAGGATTTTGCCGATTATTCACTCACATGGCGAAGATGACCCGTTTGATGTGAAATGCTGCGGATTGAATCCGTCAAGGTAAGCACTTCACTTAAGTCTGGCTGGACTTTGCGTTTAGGAGCATTAGCGAATTTCTTTGGGATATAGGGTTTTTGCTCGTTATCGCGCCTTGAGCCCTCGTTTTTCGATCCGACAAGAACTTGCTTTCTTGATCTTGACTAGGTCGCCGCCGCCGCGCGTGATCCACGGGTTCGGGTATATTTGACTTCAATCTGGCGCCTCTCGATCTTGGCTAACGAAGCGCGCCTTAATTGTTCCACGCTGTTGAAAATATGGCTTGAAATAAGTCGACTTCTTATCATTATATGATAGAATATCTCATAAATTAATACATTAGTGCAAGATGCAGCTTGACCGTTTGAACGTCCATCTCGAAGCCATTGCTGCCCTTGGGCGATGGGTGATGTGGCGTCGGCCGCGGGCCCAGCAGGGTCGCTTTGTTGACGAGGTCGGGTATCCGAAATCAGCATACGCAAGTTTCGAAAAAACTTAATGGCGTAACTCAACCGCTCGCATCTGATCAATAGCTCCAATGATGCGAAGCGAGGAAAACACAATGAGAGGATGAAATGAAAATAAGACCAGATCCAACTTTTCACGCGTCACCCAAACTGGCTATGGAGGCGCCCGTAGAAAACTTTGCGTTTACCGTGATGCTTGGCAAGGATGCCAGTCAACATGACGGCTTGGCCGTTGTTGATCTGCGCGCGGATTCGGAGGCTTATGGTGAAATCGTCCATACTGTGATGACGCCTACCACTGGCGATGAATTCCATCACTTTGGCTGGAACGCGTGTTCATCGGCGCTGTCGCCACTGTCAGGTCACGCCTTTATGGAAAGGCGTTATTTGATCGTTCCTGGTATCCGATCCAGTCGAATTTACATCTTCGATGTGAAAGAGCCGTTGAAAGCCAAGATTCACAAGGTCATCGAACCAGAAGAGGTATTCGAAAAGACTGGGTATTCGCGCCCACACACAATTCATTGCGGACCGGAAGGCATTTACGTCTCTACTTTGGGTGGCGGAGGAGCTGATGGGACTGACGGCCCTCCCGGTATCTTCATCATGGATTGCGAGACTTTCGAGATCATCGGACGCTATGAAATGGACCGAGGCAAACAAGATAAACACTATGACTTTTGGTGGAATTTACCGCAAGACTATATGGTCAGTTCCGAATGGGGCCTGCCGCCACAATTTGAAGGCGGCGTTGTACCTGAGGACCTTTTGTCCAACAAATACGGCCATTCCATTCACTTCTGGGATTTGCGCGCGCGCAAAAACGTCCAAACGATGGATTTTGGAGAGCAGTATCAGATGGCGCTCGAGATCCGCCCCGCGCATGATCCGACCAAGTCATACGGATTCTGCGGTGTCGTGGTCGATACGGCCAATCTGCAAGGCGCAATCTTTACGTGGTGGAGGGACAAGGATGGTAAGTGGAAATCTAAAAAGACCATCACGATTGACCCACGTCCAGAGGACCCGGAGAACCTTCCGGAGCTCTTAAAGGGTTTTAGCGCTGTGCCGCCGTTGGTGACAGATATAGACCTAAGCCTCGATGACAAATACTTATACGTGGCTTGTTGGGGACTGGGAGAAATGCACCAGTATGATGTATCTGACCCGATGAACCCGGTGCTCAACGGCAAGATAGAACTGGGCGGCATTGCGCGGGAAACAAAGCACGCCAACGGCAAAGCGTTTGTCTACGGACCTCAGATGGTCGAGATTAGTCGAGACGGGAAGCGCGTATACTGGACCAATTCGCTTTATTCTTCTTGGGATGACCAGTTCTACCCGCATCAAGAGGGTGGTCAGATGGTAATGGCGACTGTCGGCGAGGATGGCCGCTTTAAACTTGATCCCGATTTTTACATTAATTTCCCAGAAGGGCATCGGGCGCATCAAATCCGTTTGGAAGGCGGGGATTGCTCCACTGACAGCTTCTGCTATCCGTCGGCATAAGCAATGGAAGACCTGTCTCTGACGGCCCTTTGGTGGGCCGTCATTTTTTCCGGGCTATATCACGGGATCAACCCGGGTATGGGGTGGCCGCTGGCGGTGTCCGCTGCACTCATGGAACGAAAACACGGCGCCATGCCGAAGGCGTTGGTCATGCTTGCACTTGGGCACTTTATTGCAATGATCAGCATTTTGTTGCCCTTCACACTAATGATTTTCTTGGTGGAGCGTGAAATAGAAATCCGAGTTGGTGCGGGTGCCCTTGTGATCATGATGGGTATCTACCTTCTGATCAACCGCGGGCATCCAAGGATACTTGCACGTGTGCATCCTGCACGACTAGTTCTTTGGTCCTTTCTTGCGGCGATGGCACATGGTGCTGGGCTAATGCTGGTGCCTATCTATCTGGGAATTTGCGGCCATTTAGAACCCGGCAGTGTCTCAGCGACAGGCCATGCCGCCGCTCAATCGCTGATGAGCAATAATATCACTGCCGCCTTCATGGTGGCCACGGCGCACACTTTGGCAATGACGGGGGCTGGCGCCGCGGTCGCGGTAATTGCATACTATTGGTTCGGACTAAAATTTATCGTCAGGAGTTGGTTCAACCTCGACATCCTCTGGGCCATTAGCCTGACACTCGTTGGAACATTCGGCATTTATTCCGCCTATTCAGGGCATTGATGTGAGGAAACACTATGGAAATTATCTCTGAGACAACCATGTTCGGTGGCCACCAACTCACCGTGGAACATGAAAGTCAGGCGACGCGAACACCGATGCGCGTGGCAGTTTTTCCTCTCTCAGACGAAGCCATGTCCCACAGTGGTTTATTTATCCGGTCTCACATGCACCGAGGATAACGCCACCCAAAAAGCCGGCGCGCAGCGCGTGGCTGCTGAGCTGGGATTGATTTTTGTGGTTCCTGACACCAGCCCGCGTGGCGACTTCGTGGCCGATGATGAAGCCTACGAGCTAGGACAGGGAGCGGGGTTTTATGTCAATGCAACTCAATCGCCCTGGGCACCGCATTTTTCAATGTATGACTATATTACGAAGGATTTGGTCGAACTGATGGCAGGTGATTTAGATGTCGACGTTGGGCAACTTGGCATTACGGGACACTCTATGGGCGGACACGGAGCGTTGACGATCGGGTTGCGCCACCCGGAACTATTCAAATCGATTTCAGCATTCTCTCCGATCGTATCACCCATGAACTGCTCTTGGGGAGAAAAAGCACTGACCGCGTATCTTGGAAAAGACCCCACCAAATGGGCCGCACACGACGCGTGCGAATTGGTCAAATCTCACGGGTTTGAAGGGACCATTCTGATTGATCAGGGTGAAGCGGATAACTTTTTGGGAGAACAGCTCAAAACCCACCTGTTCATTGAGGCCTGCGCAGAGGCCGGTGTTTCCGCGAACATTCGCATTCATCCGGGCTATGATCATTCCTATTTCTTTATTGCGAGTTTCATTGACGACCACTTACGCCATCATCACGCAGCATTGACTATGCGATAGAAAAACAGCCGCCCGATGCTGAAAGGTATCTGTACGACATGCTGTCATCGAATACACAGTTTCGGACAATCGCCGTCTAGGCGCTAATTTACAAATTTGCTATTTGATTAAACCTAATTTGGTGATTGCAGTATCGATGGCTTCGCGCGCCTTCGGGCTCGCCGGAAAAAGTGGGCTACGCAACTCATTGGCAGCCAGTCCCATGCGACTTAGCGCGTATTTGACGCCAGCCGGATTAGGGTCCAAAAACAGGGCTTCATGCAGGGGCATCAAGCGATCTTGAATTCGCAATGCCGTGCCAAAATCGCCAATCAAGCAAGCTTCTTGAAATGTGGCGCAAAGCTTCGGTGCTACGTTGGCTGTCACCGAAATGCATCCTCGGCCGCCATGTGCCATATATCCCAATGCTGTTCCGTCCTCGCCTGAAAAGAGCTCGAAATCCAAACCACAGACCATTCGTTCTTGGGAAGGGCGGGCCAAGTTCATCGTTGCATCCTTAACACCCGTTATGGTGGGACAATCGCGGAAGAGTTTAGCCATGGTTTCAACCGAGACGTCGACTACACTTCGAGGCGGAATGTTGTAAATGGTAATGGGCAAATGCGTGCTTTCCGCGACAGCTTTGAAGTGCCGGTAGAGACCTTCTTGATTGGGTTTGTTGTAGTAGGGAGTTACCACCAACAAGCCATCAGCGCCGGCCTCTTGCGCGTGACGGGCATAATCCATTGATTCTGCCGTAGTGTTGCTGCCCGCACTTGCCATAACGGGCACCCGGTCGGCTGCTGCCTCAATGACGATCTCCGTTACCTTCTTGTGCTCAGCGGTGGAAAGTGTCGGGCTTTCGCCGGTTGTGCCACAGGCAACCAACCCATGGCTGCCCTCGTCGATCTGCCAATCCACCAATCGCCTCAGCGCTGTCTCATCAATCACCCCATCGACGAACGGGGTGATAAGCGCAGTAATGGAACCTTTGAACATTGACCTTCCTTCAATAGAGCCAACGGCGATCGGTATCGAAATTAGCTTCGAATCAAACGTTCATTTGACCGATGCACCGTCGCAACATCTGCAGATCGCCGGCAACAATGATGAAATTGTATCTTTGCATGCCCAATATCACGCTAGGCAAATACCAAGTCGTCAAATACCGACATAAATCCATAGTATTGGGCGTTAACACTGAACCGATTTACAGGACGTATCGAGGCTCAAGCATTGTTATCAAACCCCTACGTCACAGAAAGTCTACAGTTATTTCTACCGGTTTTCGGCTTAATCCTCGTGTCGAGAGTGGTGCCCGCATCTAGGCATTCAGATACGAACCCTAATACCGTTAAAGAAAAGTTTCTCAGAAAGCCCAGAGTCTCTTGTATAGCATAATCTGCATGAAGTCAGCTCCGCCGATGTTCAACTCGACCAGAATACGCCCAATGAATCATGTCCGTCACGTGATGTTGGGTTCGGGAACCCGATTGTCGGTGAGCTTTTCGCTATAGTAGACGACGAGGAGAACGTAGATTTGCAAAAAGTTCTCAAGGGCGTCGAAATATGGTGCGCCCAATTGGAACATGCTACGCGCCGAACCTGGCTCCAAAACCTGGATAGAAAGCGGAATCTCTGGAATATTGAACGTTATCATTCTCGGCTCGCTTGGCTTCGGACTGCACGCATTGCGATACTACCTCAGTCTCATTCCAAGAATGCATGGCTGGTTTGTCGAACCTGCACTTCTAATGTCACAGAGCTTCGGCTACCTACGCCACAGGAAAAACCTCACCTCTTGGGAATAGGGAAAGACAAATGTCAAACAACCTGAAAATCGTAGCGGAAGCCTCCGTCTTGATCGCAATTACTATCTCAGCGGTAGCCGCTAACGTAGTATTTATGGTTATGTAAATCTGAACTCGGACAAATTGCTGGTATTTTTGCCAGCATGGTTGCCCAACGAATTCTAAAAAGAAAGCCGCGCAATGTAAACTTCGCGCGGCTTTTGCTAATGTATACAAATGAAGCAAATTGCTCTCAAAAATTTCGCTGAATAACTGAAACTGGTTGTATTTCGAAATCCGGTTAAAACACTCGTCGATCTGCTGTGTGCATTACAACACTCGACCCTCTACCCCTCCTTTTTTATCAATGGCCTGTCGAAAAATGGCAGCAATTTGCCTACGTCAGCCAGCTTCGATTGTGGCTTTACTTTAGCGAATAGCCAGTTGGATTTCGTGCGCACTCTTTCTTCGAGTGAACTTAGTGGGAACCCGATTCTTGAAAATTTTTGCTGCTTGAGAACGGTTGAACCATTTATCTTAAACTACTTCCGCACAGTGTTTCTAAACTAACAGGCCTCGAGAAAGGCGATTTAAATTGAATATTTCCAATGCGTTACGCTGAAAAAAACCAAGTGCGAGAAAAAATTTAAAACCTGTGAGTCTATCCGTGATCGATCACCGAAACTAACTCTTGCGCACTTACCATATATAAGTCTACTTTTAACAATAGGGTAGCCTATGGATAATGCTGCTAAAAAAACTACACCAACTGGAGGAAAAAATGACTTTCACTTCTCGTCTCATGATGATGACCACGGTTGCAGCGCTCACAGCGACTGCCGCCTCAGCCGAGCGCCTACGTATCGCCGGCACCGTGCCTACGGAACATTTTGGAAACGCAGTACTTGAGCAAATGGCTAAGGACATTGAGGACGCGGGCGTCGGCCTTGACGTCAAGTATTTTCCAGCTGGCCAACTGGGTACCGGCGAGGAGCTGCTCGAAAGTGCCATTCGTGGGGAAGTACAGATGGTGCATGCGACTGTCTACGCGCAGAAAGATCCGAGGCTTGAGATCAACAGTCTTCCTTTCATGGTGACCACCAAGGACGAGCTTGATGCGGTCTATGGCGACCCAAATTCCGAATACAACAAGATCCTGGAAGAGATTCTGACCTCCTTTGGCATTCAGCCGCTCGGAACGATCGGGGAAGGCCTCATCGGGATGATCGCAACCGAGCGCCCGGCCAACCCGACGAATATTGACAATCAAGGCATGAATGTCCGTGCATGGTCGTCACAAATCGCCAAGCAAACGATGGAAGAGCTCGGATACAATGTGACGACGCTCAGCTGGGCGGAAGTCTTTCCTGCCGTGCAAGCTGGCACTATCGATGGCGCAATTTGCTGCACGCCTGAATGGGCCTATACCACTTTTGCAGCCAGCGGAGTTGGTAGCACATACGTACCATACAACGCCTTCATCGAAAGCACGATGATCTACGCCAACAAGCGTTTCTACGACGGGCTGACTGACGAGCAACGCGCGGTTATCGAAAAGGAATCCGCTGAAGCCGCAGCTGAAATCAGCCAACTCGCCTGGGAACGGAGTCAAGGCTTCGTCGATCAGCTGAAAGAAGCTGACTGGGAAGTTGTCGAGTTCACCCAGGGAGAGCGCGACGCCATCAAGGCACATATCCAGGCGACGGTTTGGCCGAATGTAGCGGACGTTGTCGGACAGGACATTATTGATCGCCTGACCGCAAACTGAAGCCTCGCGAAGTGGGTCGCTCTCCCCGGCCCACTTCGCCAAAACTGGAGTGGTCCCTGTGATTCAACTTGCCGACCAACTGCCCCCAAAAATCGGGGCAACCGTGAAGAACTTGCTCAAGATAAAATCAGCCTTTCTGATTCTATCAACGTTTATTCTTGCGCTCACATTTTTCCTTGTCGTTGTGTTTCGTTACATACTCGAAAGCGATCTATTTGCTTACGAAGAATGGCTTCTGCCAATGTGTTTTTGGCTTTTCTTCTTGGGCAGTGCCATCGGCACCTACGACGATACGCAGATCAAGGCGGACATTCTTGAGGAGTGGTTCAAGAATCCCCGCACCATTTGGATGCGTCGGGTCACCCTGACATCGATCGAATTGGTCGTCACAGTCTTCCTTGTGTACTGGGCTGCCCTAATGCTGCGCGATGAGATTGCGTCGTACCCACAATGGCAAACAACGATTGCACTCCGAATTCCCTTCTTTGTCCCGCGTCTGGGTATCTTTGTCGGTCTCGTGTTCATGGCGCTCTACAGCGCGCTCCACCTCTATGTCCTTCTGAAACTCGGTGTTGATGGCTTTGCCAAACAACTAGAGGCCGATGCAGAAACCAAGCGCGTTGAAGGGGAGGCAGAGCAATGATTATCGCGATCTCCGTTTTGCTAATCTGTGTTCTGCTCTTTGCAGGCATTTCCGTACCGTTGGCCTTTGGCGGCGTGTTGATCTTTCTGGCATATACTGGCGGTCATGATGTCTCCGGCTTTATGCCGACCGGACACTGGAAGCTGAATACGGTTGTGATCCTCGTGATCCCGCTCTTCATCCTTGCAGGCGATATCATGAAGAACGGCCGGATTGCCGCTCCGATCGTTGATTTGGCTGAAATGCTTTTGGGACGCATCCGCGGTGGTCTCTCGGGGGCTTCCGTTGTTGCAAGTGCGATGTTCGGTGCCATCTCTGGCAGCGGCGCTGCCACATTGACGTGTATCGGCGCTGTAATGATGCCGCATCTCCGCAGGGCGAAATATCCGGAAGGCTTCTCTGCAGCGCTGCTGGTTGCCGCCAGCCCGCTTGGCCTGCTCATTCCGCCAAGTTCTGCCCAGTTGATCTACGCCTGGTTGACACAACAATCCGTTCTCAAATGCTTTCTGGCAACGGTTCTGCCAGGCATCATCGTGGCCTCGCTGCTCGTGATCATCAACCTCATCATGATGCGAAAACAGACAGACATTGTTCTGCCAGAAGATCAGGAAAATTTCGTCAAGGCCGTCAGCATGAAAACCTTTGCGGCCTTCCCGGCGCTGATGATGCCGATCATCATTCTGGGCGGTATCTATGGCGGTATCATGACGCCAACTGAGGCGGCCGGTGTTGCCGTGATCTACGCGATCCCGATCGGTTTCTTCGTCTACAAGGGACTGAACTGGAAGGTTTTCATGGAGACCTTAAAGGAATCTTCCGTGACGATTGGCGTGGTCATGGTGATGATCTTCATGGTGCTGATCGTCAGCCGTTTCCTGATCTTCGAAGACATCCCCGGATTGGCGCAGGACTTGATCTTCTCGATTTCGGACAACCCGATAGTCGTGCTTTTGATGATCAACCTCACAATGATCCTCATTGGTATGATCATGGATGACTTCAGCGGTCTTATCTTGAGCGCTACCCTGCTCTTGCCGATTGCCACGAGCGTTGGCGTCGATCCAATCCATTTCGCTGCGATCCTTGGTGTGAACCTTGGCATGGGCAATATCACACCGCCCACTGCGCCGCTGCTGTTTCTGGGCGCGCGCGTGACGGGCGCACCAGTGCAGAAGATGCTCGGGCCAACCATGATCTTCATTATCTTCGCATGGTTGCCGACGCTTGCGCTCACGACCTTTGTTCCTGGAGTGGCACTCTGGCTTCCTGAGCTCTTGCTTGGCTAGTGAGTTAAGGAACCTGTCTCTGCTTTGGTGTATTGAAAGAAAGCGCTTGAAAGGCCACAAAGGCTGGGCTCCGCTCTGGCGGAGCCCAGCCCTACGAACCGAATTTGATGTGGCGATCGCCGGGGGCGGCGGCGATGGCTTGGCGCCGGGAACATTGGACTGGACCCAATGTTTGATCCGCACTGGAAAGGTTGGCGTCGCGTCGTGATTGCGCAAATCAGCCGCTTTTGCCGGAGATTGCAGTCTGCATACCGAATATGCCGGCCGCACTGATCGTAAGCAATTGGTGGATCTGGGTATCGCCGAAGATGAAGATCTACTTCCAATTGGCGGTCATATAACCTTTTTTCAGGTGTTTTCACGACAGAGTTGACCTATCGACACGTGACCAATGGAAAAGACAGCGCTAGTGTTGAACACTTGAAGGCGAGCTAATGAGTAGTAAGAGGATTAGGACCGAATTTGAGCGCCAAGAAAAGAGCACCAAAATCGGGCTCGGTTTCTGCCGAGGACTGGATCGCAGCGTCACGCAAAATGTTGATTGCACGCGGTATCTCATCCGTAAAAGTTGAGCCGTTGGCGCGACAATTGGGAGTGACACCAGGAAGCTTCTACTGGCACTTCAAGAATCGCGAGGCATTGTATCGTGCCTTGTTAAAAGATTGGCTCGCATCCAACGTTCACCCCTTTATTGAAGCGCTCGATGAAGCGGCTGATGACCCTCAGGCCCAATACCTGGCACTTGCAAATGTCTGGGTCTTGAGCCCCCAATTCGATGCATCTCTCGATGTAGCCGTCCGGGAGTGGGGTAAAACATCGAAATTGGCAGCACGCACCATGCGCTTTATCGATCATAAGCGGATTTCTTTGTACCAATGGGTAATCGAGGGCTTCGGACATGACACCATGTCTGCATTGGTGAGAGCACGCACGATGTATTACCATCAGATTGGATACTACACGATGCGGGTGGAAGAAGATCCGGAGATGCGCCTCCTCCAAATTCCCTATTACGCAGAGGTAGTTGCAGGCGACAGCTGGTTGAAAAAGCTAAAAACTGCAGACGAGATCAAGGACGCCCTGGTTAACTTTCCGCGCCGTGAAAGCTTGTCCGATCGAATGGCACGTCGACGGGTATCTGGGCCAGGCTAAGCCTCGATATCCGGAAAAATATGAGCATGCTTAACGACACCGTAGACAAAACTAGTGTCGATTGACCTGATGTGCCCGATCTTATGCAGTCGTTGCCTAATGAAACGCTCGTAGTCTTCGAGATCCGATACAACAACCCGCAACAGATAGTCCGCTGCTCCCGTCATGACATAGCAATCCAGAACTTCCGGGATATTGCGTACTTCTGCCTCGAATTGGCTCACTATGTCCTCGTTGTGACCGTCGAGTGCAACACGGACAAAAATTGTAATTGGCAATCCATAAGCTGCGGCGTCCACGTCCACGCTGTATCCGCGGATCACCTTCTCTTTTTCCAGGTTGCGCAGTCTGCGAAGGCAAGGCGACGGCGACAGGTTCACGCTTTCTGCTAGGTCCAGATTCGTCATCCGGCCATTCTTTTGCAGCGCTCGGATCATTTTGCGATCTGTCGCATCTATTCTGGCAGTTTTTGGCATCATATTCCAATTCAGTCACTCATTGAGGCTAACTTAGCAATCAAATGCCCGATGATCCATCTTATTCTACTCAAAAGGGTATAGGAGTGTCGACAATGAAAAACGGCAAAACTGGCTTCTCCACGCGTGCAATCCATTACGGTTATGACGCAGCGGACCATCAGGGATCGCTGAATCCACCTATCTATCTGACATCAACATTTACTTTCGACACAGCAGAAGCAGGCGGTGCAATGTTCGCCGGCGAACAAGAGGGGCACTTCTACAGCCGCATCTCGAACCCAACCCTCGAGCAGCTCGAAAACCGCATCGCCAATCTGGAAGGCGCTGAAGCAGGTGTTGCGATGGCCTCGGGTATGGGCGCAATCAGTTCCGTGTTCTGGACTTTTGTCGAAGCTGGCGACGAGGTGATTATCGACAAGACACTCTATGGATGCACCTTCGCGTTCCTCAGTCACGGCCTGACTAAGTTCAACGTGACGGTGAAACCAGTCGACATGACCGATCCGGCAAACCTTGATGCTGTGATCACAGATCGCACCAAAATCGTTTACTTTGAGACGCCAGCCAATCCAAACAATCGCCTCGTGGATATTGCAGCAGTCTCGCAGATCGCTCACAAAGCTGGTGCAAGAGTGATCGTAGACAATACATATGCGACGCCCGTTTTGTCCCGCCCAATCGAACACGGCGCGGACATCGTTTTGCACTCAGCGACCAAATATCTGGGTGGTCACGGAGACCTTGTTGCAGGACTTGTCGCCGGATCAGCCGAAGACATGAAACAAGTCCGTTTGGTCGGATTGAAGGATATGACCGGTTCAGTGATGTCGCCCTTCACGGCTATGCTTATATTGCGCGGTCTAAAAACCCTTGAGCTACGCGTCGAAAGACACTGTCAATCAGCCAGGAAAGTTGCGGAGGTACTGGAAGCGCATCCAGCGGTCTTGAGCGTATCCTATCCCGGGCTCGACAGCTTCCCACAAGCCGATTTGGCCAGGCGACAGATGTCGGATTTTGGCGGCATGATCCCGTTCAAGGTCAAAGGTGGCAAAGAAGGTGGTATTGCCATGATGAACCGCTTGAGTCTGATACAGCGCGCCGTCAGCCTTGGCGACGCAGAAAGCCTGATACAGCATCCAGCCAGCATGACACATTCCACCTACACCCCCGAGGAACGGGCTGAACACGGCATCGCCGAAGGTTTGGTGCGTCTGTCGGTCGGCTTGGAAACCGCGGGCGACATTATCGACGATTTGATGGCGGCATTGTCTCAGCACAACGCAATAGCGGCCTAACCAACGCATCGACGGGAGACCAAAATGTCAAATAAGCCACTCTATGGTGACGCCACCAGCAAACCTTCCACACGGAATGTCGGCGGCTGGATTAAGGATCTTGATCGCTCACGGCGGGCAGGCCCATACCTTGCTGCGCATCCAATGGACAACATGGGCATGTCCACCAAGGCCGTGCATGCTGGTACACATGATGATCCACGTACAGGTGCCGTAGGCACGCCAATATACCAAACTTCGACCTTTATTCTCCACGAAGAGACCTATGGTTCGATCGAAGAAGGATTTGGACGGGATCGGTTTATCTACACGCGCTACGGCAACCCGTCTCAATGGGCGGTGCAGGAGAAGCTCGCAACGCTCGAAGGGGCTGAAAGTGCACTTGTGTTTAGTTCAGGCATGGCTGCGATTTCAGCGGCGGTGTTGGCGCTGGTTGACAAAGGAGCGCATGTTGTAGCGGCAAGCGATCTATATGGAGGCACCTACAACCTCTTCAATCAGGAATTTCCGTCACTGGGCATGTCAGCCACCCTGGTGGACAGTTACGATATCGACGCAATAGAAGCTGCCATTCAACCAAATACACAGCTCCTCTATTTCGAAACCATCACCAACCCTGTGCTAAAAGTGGTGGACATTCCTGCCCTCGTGGACATCGCGCGCAGACATAACTTGCGTCTAGTCGTAGATTCGACTTTTGCACCTCCGCCGGTAATGAAGCCGTTGGAGCTGGGTGTTGATCTGGTTGTTCATTCGGCATCGAAGTACCTCAACGGCCATTCCGACCTCATTGCAGGTGTTGTTTGCGGCCCACGTAAGCTTGTGGACATGATCTGGCCACGCTTACTCAACTACGGTGGCCAGCTCGATCCACATGCTGCATTTTTGCTGGAGCGTGGCTTGAAGACTCTAGACATCCGCATGCGTGCGCACGAGCAAAGCGCAATGGCGCTGGCGACCTTTCTTGAAACGCATCCCAGTGTTGACAATGTACTCTATCCAATGCTGCCAAGCCATCCTGACCACATCAGAGCCAAGGAACTGATGAAAATGGGTACCGGCAACGTGACCTTCTTCGTCAAAGGCGGGGATCAGGCTGCGTTGCGCTTGCTGGATCATCTGCACCTGCCCAAACAGGCCACCAGTCTCGGCGGCATCGAGAGCCTTATCAGCCTACCCTTTAACTCATCACAGGCCACCATGACCGCACGACAGCGCGCCGATATCGGCATCCACCCCGGCTGTGTCCGGCTGTCCGTTGGGATCGAAGATGCCAATGACCTGATCGCAGATTTCGACCACGCCCTGAACGCCATCACAGACATGAAAGGTGCCGCATAATGCGTAACAACATCCCCACTGCCGCCCTCAGCGAATTTGTAAACGAAGTCTCGGGCAACCCCGAAGAGGGATTGATGAGCTATGGCATAGAAATCGACTGGGAAAGCGGCACCCGTGCACGTACCTCCACCAAGCCGATGCTGGTGGGTCCGCATAAGGTCAGCCGCTCTTTCACTTGGAAAGCGGATGAACCGCGCCAGCTTATGGGCAACAACCACGGCCCCAACCCGCAAGAACTTCTTCTGTCAGGCCTTGGTTCTTGCATGATGGTGGCCTTTGTGGCCGGTGCGACTGCCGAAGGCATTCAGCTGGAATCGGTCAAGATCGACTTCGACGGTACGCTGGATCTACGTGGCTTCATGGGTCTGGGCACGAACGCCACGGTCGGCTTTCCCGAAATCAACTACGTAATCAATGTGGTTGGTGACGGTACACCGGAGCAGTTCGAAGAGTTGCATCGCAAGGCCATTGCGCACAGCCCGAATGCACAGACGATTGTAAACCCTGTCTCGCTGACGGGTGAAATTGTCAGCAAACAAATTGATGATTAACTCCGCCAACGGGAGACACGCCATGACATCTCAGCGTCAGCACCTCAAGACCGTCGAGCAGCTTCTGCTGTGGCATTCACACTGGATGATCCACCACGCCAATCACATCCGTCCCAAGGCCGATGGAATTAAAGTCGGCGGTCACCAGGCAAGCTCGGCATCGATTGTGTCGATCATGACTGCGCTTTACTTTTCTACTCTCCGGCCGGAAGACAGAGTTGCAGTCAAACCGCACGCCTCTCCGATCTTCCACGCAGCTCAATATCTATTTGGCAATCAGACACGCGAAAAGATGGAGAATTTCCGCGGTTACGGCGGTGTGCAAAGCTATCCATCGCGCACAAAAGACATTGACGATGTGGATTTCTCCACGGGATCTGTTGGGCTTGGCGTGGCAATCACTTCTTTTGCATCGATCATCCAAGATTACATTGCCGCTAAAGACTGGGGTGCCGGCGCACCTATGGGTCGGATGGTCGCTTTGATTGGCGATGCCGAATTAGATGAAGGTAACATCTACGAGGCTCTGCAAGAGGGTTGGAAAAACGATCTGCGCAACACCTGGTGGGTGATCGATTACAACCGACAATCTTTGGACGGAATCGTTCGCGAGGGTCTCTTTGAACGGATTGAGAAGATCTTTGACGCCTTCGGTTGGGACGTGGTGCGCGTAAAGCATGGGGCACTGCAACGAGCTGCTTTTGACGAACCAGGTGGAAACAAATTGCGCGACTGGATCGACGCCTGTCCAAACCAGGAATACTCCGCTCTCACCTTTATGGGCGGTGCCGTATGGCGCAAACGGCTGATGGATGATCTGGGTGATCAGGGCGATGTCACTGCCATGATTGATCGGCGCAGTAATAGTGAATTGGCCGCCTTGATGGAAAACCTTGGTGGGAACTGCGTTGAGACTATGGCTGACACGTTTGACGCCATTGATCATGACCGCCCCACTTGTTTTCTCGCCTACACGGTCAAAGGTTGGGGCACGCCGATTGCGGGTCATAAAGACAACCATGGTGGATTGATGAATAAGACCCAGTTCGCTGAGTGGCAGGCGCATATGGGTATTGAAGAAGGACAGGAATGGGAACGGTTTGCGGGTGTCGACGATGTGCCCGCGCTTGAGAAATTTCTTTCGGATGTTCCATTCTTTGCGGACGGTCCCCGCCGCTTTTCTGACGCGAAAATTGATGTTCCTCAGATCGAGATAAACGCTGACCGCGAAATCTCTACGCAAACGGCGTTTGGCAAAATCCTCGATGATCTGTCTAAGGGTGACAGCGATCTTGCAACGCGGATTGTCACCACGTCGCCGGATGTAACGGGTACAACCAGCCTTGGACCATGGGTGAACCGCCGCAAACTGTTCGCGCGGGCCGAACAAGCAGATGCATTCATCGAGCACCGCATCCCTTCAACCGCCAAATGGACCTTCACGCCAGAGGGCCAACATATTGAGCTTGGCATCGCCGAAATGAACCTGTTCTTATTGCTGGGAGCGGCCGGCCTGTCGCATTCGATTTTTGGCAAACGCCTCATCCCCATAGGCACAGTTTATGATCCGTTTGTGTGCCGCGGCCTCGATGCGCTTAACTACGCGTGTTATCAGGATGCACGTTTCATGATCGTAGGCACGCCTTCCGGTGTCACATTGGCCCCCGAAGGCGGGGCGCACCAATCCATTGGCACTCCCCTAATCGGGATGAGCCAGGATGGTCTGGCGGCTTTTGAACCGGCTTTTGCCGATGAACTGGCTGTCATCATGGAATGGGCGTTTGATTACATGCAGCGTGAAGGTGAGGGTGACCCGGACGAACGCACCTGGCTGAGGGATGAAACCGGAGGGAGCATCTATCTGCGCCTGACAACCAGCCCAATTGAACAACCTGGAAAACGCCATGACGATGCCTTCCGCCAGGGCGCTATTGACGGGGCGTATTGGCTGCGAAAGCCGGGGCCGAATTGTGACGTTGTGATTGCTTATCAAGGGGCCGTCGCCTCAGAAGCGATCCGCGCCGCAGGCATTATCGGTGAGGGGCGCCGTGACGTCGGTGTGCTTGCCGTCACCTCTGCTGACAGGCTCAACGCCGGATGGACGGCGGCGCAACGCGCCCGGTCTCGCGGTGTGACTGGTGCCCAATCTCACATCGAAACGCTCATGCAAGCCTTACCGCCCCATTGCAAGATCATCACAGCTATTGACGGACACCCAGCAACTCTGGCCTGGCTTGGCGGCGTTGAGGGACATCAGACGATCTCACTCGGGGTAGAGCATTTCGGCCAAACCGGAACCATCGGTGATCTCTACAAGCATCATGGTCTTGATGCGGCATCCATCGTGGAGAAAGTGCAAGGGCTCACGGATGGCCGACATATCCGCGTCCCGGCAGCGGTTTGAACGCATGCAAGTCGCCGCTGCAGCCGAATGGCAGTTAGCTTGGAAAATGGGCCGTGCTCTGCGCTAGGCCCATTTTCTGATGGAACAGACAGATGGCTGAAATCCAATCCCTCTTTTGGGCATGAACTTAGCCCAGCAAAAACGGACAGGACTAAGAAGTTGATCTAGCTTAAGGTCGCTCGGATGTCGCCTGCGATCTTCGTTTCGACGACCTGGTAGAAGCGTTCTGTGAATGCATCGAGATCATAGATAGAATCGATTTGTCCAAAGACAGTGTCCTCTTCGTCGATCAGAAGGATTGTTGGATAGGATTGAATACCTAGCATCGCAGATTCGTTGTAGCTAGCGGCCACTTCTGGTGTCTCTTCTGTAGCAGCAATGATCGCCGCAGTATCAAGTCCAGGAAACCCGTGGGCGTCGCAGATTTCGTCATAGGTGGCCGCGAGATTGAGATCCTTGCCATTCAGAAAATGCGCATCCTGCAAGATATGCGCAAACTCAAGCGCTCGACCCGGCGCCAGTTTTTTCATCTGCAGGATCGCAAGACTTGGCGGCGCAGAAATGCTCAATGGCGCATCTTCTTGCTGCAACATGTCCCGGAACGGCTGACCGATAGCGCGACCAGTCACAGCTGTCATTTTGACCTCAGCTTGGGCAACATAACCTGCCATGTCTGCATAGCTTCCGACCCGGTCACCTTTGATCAGACCGCCCGGGATGACATCGATCTCTATGTCTGGATGAGCTGCAACAAATGCATCGAGCGTCGGTGTGAACCCAAAGCACCATCCGCAGAGTGTGTCGTGACCATAGATGATTTTAACTTTTTTCATGAGCCTAACCTCCGATTTTTTTACGCTCAAGCCCTGCCGTCCATGACTTCGGCGACAGACTTGATTTTTGGAAAACCGTTCAACGCTTCAAGCCGGGTAATCCAGGTCTGTACGTTCGGATATTCGGCAAGCGAAACCCCTGCCTCTTCAACGGCGGCTATGTACCCATAGTTGGCAACATCCGCGATCGTCGGGCCCGTGCCTACGAGCCAATCGTTCTCTGCCAGATGGGGCTCAAAGAGCGTTTTCATGAGCGAATGTGTCTTCTCAACTGCTTGATCGTAGTCGACAGGCGCCCCAAAGAACTTGGAGATGCGCGCGCCACATGGACCCTCAAAAACCTCCTTCACGCTGGTTGCAAGCCATTCCTGAACCTTGGCCGCAAGCTCTGGATCATTGGGAAGCCAGGACCGGGCAGGATCATATTGCAGTGCGAGATAGGTCAGGATCGCGGTTGAATCGCGCAATATCACGTCGCCGTCCTGAAGGGTCGGCACCTGCCCGAGCGGGTTGAGCTTCAAATACTCAGGTTGCTTGTGCGCCCCGCTTTGCAGATCAACGGTGACATTTTCATAGTCCAAGCCCAGAAGCGACAGCATTGCGCTCGCCCGATGTGCGTGCCCGGAGACGGGATGATCATAGAGTTTCATGTCTTTGTCCTTAGGATTTGAAATGTGTTATGTGGTCCGACACCCATTGGGAGAAGGCTGTCAGTTTGAGGCCGAAACGGCCTTCGACTGCGGGTGCATCAGTGACAAAGCCCGGCTGGAACTGATCGGGATTGGCCTGAATGCCGCCGTACATACCGGCGATCATACTGGCGACATGGGGGCTGCCCATCTGTGCCAGATGTGCTTCAAACTCGGCTGCGGGCATTGTTTCAAACGCCAGCTCGGTACCAAGCGTTTCCCCCATGATCCGGGCAAGATCGTCGCCATCAAGGGCCTGGGGGCCGCCCAGGGTCAGCAACTCATTTGGTAGCTCGGTCTGGAGGGCCTTGTCAGCCACCCGACCGAAATCGGCCGCAGCGCCCCACTGCATCTTGAAGCTTGCCGGTGTTGGATAAGGCAATTTGCCTTGCGCAAGACCGGCGGTGGTCCAGGGACCCAGAAGGTTTTCCATGTAAGTGACGGGGGTCAGACCAAGGAACGAAAACCCGCCCTCCTGCAGGGCCCTTAGCAATACAGCCCCGGGGTCGGTCGTGGAAGAAGGGTCCATGATCGGACCGCCGGTGTTCCAGACGATTTTCTTGACGCCCGTTGCCCGCGCTGCTCTGAGGGCATTCATGCCATAGGCATTTCGGTCATCGTCTGGATCGGTGATCAGGGGCACATGCAAAAAGAGCGCATCCCGCTTGTCACTTGCCTCGATCAATGCGTCTTGATCCGCCATGTCGCCGATAACAGCGTCGACACCCGCGGCTCTCCACCGCTCGGCTCCGGCCTCGGATCGGGTGAAGACACGGACGTCATGCCCGCCATCGACCAGCGCCTGCGTTCCGGCGGCCATCTGCGCGCCGTTTGCGCCATATGCAAGTATTCTAAGGGCCATGGGATTATTCCTTTTCTGGTGTGAGGTCCGGATTTACGTGAGAGTGTTCTACAAAGCGCCACCGCAGCGGCGTGGCCTCGGCGGTGCGGCGAACGCCGCTGATTTGGATGCACAATAGGCGCAGAGCACCGGGGGTTTGGGCAACCTCGTAAGCGTCTTCGATCAGAGAGGTCTCGCCGTGCAGATGCAGCTGGTCACCGGTTTCAAAGTCGACGAAAAGCAGGCCCGCATCGGGGTTCAAAAGCAGGTTGCCGAAAGTGTTGAACAGGTTGTTGCCCCGGTAGTCGGGTATGGTGATCTGCGACGGGCCGTCCACCGAGACAAAGCCCGGCTGCCCGCCGCGATGATTGACGTCGACCCCTTCATAGGGGGCGCCTGATCCATCCTGCACGTAGGACGCGATCCAGAATGTGTCCGCCGCTTTGATGAGGGCCGTATCGTCTGCATTGAGCCTATCGCGCGTTTCGATCTTGCCTCCGGCAGTTGGAAGCTCCCGCTCTGAAATCTCGCGCAGGCTGATGTACTTGGGGCAATTGCCATAGCTTTGCACCACGGTGATCGTGACCGAACCATCGTCTATGGCCGTTACCTTGCCATGCATTCGGTTGCGCCGCTGATTGGACAGATCAAGCCCGACAACACCAACCGCCTGCCCCAAATCCAATGCCTCGAATGCGGGTTTTCCCACACGGTCGCCCGTTTGGATCACCAGCGTTTTGGGATCAGGTGAAGACGCAAGCCCCACTGGGCCAGTCACGATGGAGGCATGGGGCAAGCCTTTCGCATCCACCGTGCCTAGAAAAATGTATTCAAGCCCCTCAAAAAACGCCCGATGTTGATCCGGCATGAAGTCATTCATCAGGTGGCGGGTCATCACCGCGATTTTCTCGCGATCACCGGTTTGCTCTTGCAAACGCAATTCGCCTTCATGGAAATGCTGAAGTGTCATGGGAGGCTCCGTAGGGTGAGGGGTTACGCAAGGTTTGGCGGGCCGTTCGGGCAATCGATCAGATAGCCCCAGCCGCCGTTTTCCAGCTTCTTGGCCACTTCCGTGGATTGGCCTTCTGCCATGATAGTGCCGTCCGGTGCGACGACGCTCCAATTTGCACGTAGCAAGGCGATATCGCCGATGATGACTTCGCTGAACACGTCGCTCTTGATTTCGGGCCGCAGGTCCATGAAACCCTCAAACGCGGCGCGTGCGCCAGCAATTCCGGTGGCTGGCGGCTGATCGGGCGGAAAGAACACCTGACAGTCTGGGTGGAACATGGAGGCGATGCCGTCGAGGTCACCTTCTTGCAGATAAGCACTGACGCAATGGGCAATCTCGCGGGGTTGGTGGGCAATACGTTTGGTCATGGTGTTCACTTTCATTTGGTGTGTGTGGAGGGTGGCAAGTTTAGAAATCAAAGGAGCCAGCGGCTCTCACGTTCTCTGGCAGCCAGGTTTCTTGGATGTGGAGCCAAGTGACCGGCGTCGTCATTTCCATCAGAACCGTTGTGATCCGGGCGTTGTTGGCATGGGCGGAGATAGTCGCGCCGGTTTGCCACTCGGAGTAAGTTGCCAGAACGAGGTTCTCGCGCTCATAGCGCACATCCACGTCCCGGATCTGAATGCGGAAATTTGGGTTCGATCCGTAGCCGCGTGCAAAACCCTCTTTCAGAACGGCCCCGGTCATCACTTGTCCTTCTGGCGGAATGAAATGCACGTCCTCATGCAGGCGCGACAGGAAGCGCGGTTCAAGCTGGTCGCGATCTACGGTGCCGTTGAACCATTCGGTGAAGAAATCATGCAGGTCGACGATCTCTTTTGTAACGATTTCCAAGGTTGTCATCAGTACAGCTCCGGTTAAGGCGTGAAAATTCTGGCCGCGCCAAAACAGCGCGACCAAGGGAGGGCTTAGGCAGGACCGTTGTTGTCCAGATCAAGGAACATCTTCCACGCACCGCTCTCGTCGCGTTTATAGCCAAGCACCAAACGGCCTTCTGGCTTTTTGACTTCGCCGGTGTCGCGCATTTTCATGGTGCCGTAGAAGCGACCCGACACGATGGCCGTGTCGCCGTAAAATTGCAGGTCTTCGATGTCATAGCCGGAGGTGATTTCGGCGGCAGCAATGCGTGGGTTGTACTTGTCACGGATGGCTTGGGTTCCGACGGTTACCGGCTGGCGCTCGTTTACGGTCATAACATCGGGGTGGCATGAGGCGACCATCCGTTCGATGTCGCCGCCGTCAAGGCCGCTGTTCCATTCATTGATTACTGCTTCAATTTCTTCCCGTTCGGTCATGGTCTTACTCCGATGTTTTAGGTTGGTGGGTTGTGAAAAACTGACCGACAATCATTTCGTCGATCTGGCCAAGGAAAGCCTTGGTCGCCGGACGCTCGGCAAATTGGGGCGTCACGCGTTTGGCAGTTTCATGATCCGGGAAGGTGAAAATGTCGGCGCAGAGCGTGTCATGTGACTGGTCGGTCGTGACCAGTGTTTCCCAGGATGTGACGCCTTCAAGTGCGACAAAGTCTGCCCGTGCTGCTTCGCGGGTGGCATCAACACCATCGCCCTCTTTCATCTTCAGGATGAAAATCTCGGTGATCTTGGACATTTCGTTTTCCTTGTTATTGCGGCTTGTCATAAAGCTAAGCGATTGCTATCGTAAGGATAACCATGCAATTTCCTAACACAGTGATCGAAAAAGCGAACAATGAGCAGAAGCAGTTTTGGAGATATCCGCGTCTTTGTTGAAGTCGCCCGCCGAGGTGGCTTTCGTGCTGCTGCAGAACACCTTCACCAGGCGCCGGCGTCCGTCAGTGAAGCCATCCAACGGTTTGAGGACCGGCTTGGTGTGCGCCTCTTTGAGCGATCAACGCGGTCGGTCGCTTTGACGCCAATTGGAGAGCAGTTCTATGCACGCAGCTTACCGGCCATTGCAGAGCTGGAAGGGGCAATCAGCGATCTTGACGATCAAAAGGATGAAGTGACCGGCACGCTGCGCCTGTCTGCCCCCTACAGCGCCGGGCCGTTTTTTCTGGATGATCTGGTGGCCCGCTTTGCAGCCACCTACTCCGCGGTCGATATTGAGCTGATCTATGACGACAAAAAAGTTGATCTTCTGACCTCAGGTATTGATGCCGCCATCCGGTCCAACACATTGCTTGGTCCTGATACACATGCAGTTGCCGTGGGCCCTGAACTTTCAATGGCGATCGTTGCCTCAAAGGACTATCTTGCCGCCAAAGGTACACCAAAAGAGCCGCGCGATATTCTGGAGTATGATGCGATATGCTATGCGTTCGGCGTCGGTGGTCACCATGCGCCGTGGGGTTTCGTCGGACCTGACGGGCCGTTTACCATGCAACCCAAGCCCAGATTGGTCGCAAACGATATGCGATCCTTGTTGCACTATGCCCGCCATGGGCTTGGTCTCGCCTACGTCTACGCCGAGATCGCCGCGCCATATGTCAAGAATGACGAGTTGCTTGAAGTGCTGGCTGCACACCTGACTACCCTGCCCCGATACTCGCTCAACTATCGCAGTAAGCGCCATATGACGCGACGCCTCAGAGCTTTCGTGGACATGGCGAAAGAAAGAGAAACCGTTCACTAGGACGCAGACAAAACAATTTGAGCAGTGATGTCTGGAGAGACGAACCTTTATGCGCTTATCAAATCCATGTCCGCGGTGTTTCAAGACGGGTTGTATGTCGTTGCCTCAATTCCGCCGGATTATCCTGTGCCCGATGTAACACCATCATATGCGAGCAGCAGCCGGCACATACATTTGGGCCGCAAGCTCAAAAGACCGCATCAACTTCGATTTCAACCAGCATGTCTGGGTGCGATAACTCTGTCACGCCCACCATAGTCTCACACGGGCGTATTGCGCCGAACACTTCTTTGTGGGCGCGGCAAACATCATCTTGATTGCTAGAAAGATTGACGACGAACATACGAGTACGGACGACGTCTCCAAGACTTGCTCCCAAAGCCTCTAAAGATGTCTCGATTGTTCCAAATATTTCACGTGTCTGAGCGTAAGCTTTGCCCACATGCAGGACCTGAGATTCCTGATTGGTGGATGTAGTACCCCCAATACATATGATAGATTTTGCATCATCAATACGCACTCCGCGTGAATAACCACACAAAACTTCATAGGTCCGGTCCGTGCTATAGTTCTCCCTTTTTGCCATCTTATCCTTTCCTTTCCAGCTAGTTTCTTGAATCGACGTCCGGTGGATATTGCAAGGCAGTGGACATAATGGTCCAAACTTTACTTAGCCTTGGTTTTAATCAATCCAACTCACTTGAACTGGTTTAGGAAAGGTCGGCTGAGGTTTTGTCCTCCAGAATTCTCAGCGTTGGCAGCTCTGTGTCAGTTGTCCTGTCGAAGCCGTTGCATGCATGCTGCACAAGCGATCAGTGTTCGTTTTGGGGAAGCCGTAGGTAACAGCACCAACCGTGCTCGCAATGCATGAAGTGTGCGTCGAGTCCGGGCTATGAACCGGATGATATGACACATCGGTAGCCCTGGCGAGGTAGGAAGAAAACCCCGCCAAGGCCAATTAGGTTTCGCACAGGGAGCACTAACCTAATTCCCTCCTAATCAGCCTTCAAACCACCAACGGCTGCCGGCACGGAAGCTGTCCATGGCCCAGCTGGCGGCGACCTGGCCGATGTTCTGGACGTTCTTGCGGCGTCCGAACACGTAGTTCGGGAAGTACGGGATCAATGTGCCGCCATCATCGCGTAGGATCATGCCCATTTCACGGTAGATCTCCGCACGCTTAGTATCGTCCAACTCACCCTTACCCATGAGTAATAACTCGTTGAAACGGCCGTTATCCCAGAAGCTCTCGTTCCACGGCGCACCGGCCTTATAGGTGAGCGTGTACATCACATCGGGCGTTGGACGCGCGCCCCAATTTGACATCATCCAGGGTTTCTTCAGCCAAACGTCAGACCAGTATCCATCGTTGGGCTCACGGATTGGTTTGATGTCAATTCCCGCGGCCTTGGCATGTTCAGAGTAGAGAACCAGCAAGTCGACCGCACCTGTGGTGATCGAGTCTGCGGTTCTGACTTCGAGTGATTGTCCTTCCATGCCTGCCTTTTTCCAAAGCGCAGCAGCCTGATCGGGATCATATTCCCGTTGCGGGATATCGTCCGGGAAATATGGCATCGCCGCATTGTGGTGAAAATCATTGCCGACCGTCGCCGCGCCAAAGGCGATCTTTTCTACGATGTCTTCGCGGTTCATCGCCAGCTTAAGCGCCATCCGCACATCCGGGTTATCGAACGGTGCCTTGTTGGTGTGCATCGGCATGGTGATGCAGGAGGCAGAGGGAACATTGTCAACGATGATGTCCTGGTTCCGGCTTAACAACCCCATTGTTTTGTTTTCCAGCAGACTGCAAGCATCAACATCGCCGGTGATCAGCGCGGTTTGGCGTGCGTTTGGATCGTTGATGATCTTGATCTCGATGGCATCAAAGTACGCCCCTTCGCCGTGCCATCCTTCATGACGTTCCAGATACGCTCCAACTCCCGGTTCAAAACTTTTGAGCACATATGGTCCACAGCCATCACCAGACTCCCAATCAATCGTCCCATCCGCTTTCGCAGGCAGGATGGGCAGGTGATAGTCAGGCATGATCCACGGCAGATCCGCGTTCGGTGCGTCCAGCTTGAAGGTGACCGAGTGGTCGCCATTATCCACAATATCGACAATGCTAGTCAGCAACGAGTTCGCGGCGGACGGGTTGCCGTCACCCCGGTGGTAATTGATAGACGCGATGACATCGGTGGCTGTTACCTTGCCTCCGGAATGGAAGGTCGCGTTGTCATTGAGCTTGAAGCGCCACTCCTTCGCATCTGGGGTTGCGGACCATTCGGCAGCCACATCACCGCCTAGCGTCTGGTCGGGCATAATCATGGTCAGATAAGCGCGATACGTGTGGGCCATCGCGATATCCGCAAAGGACACGTATTTAGCCGGGTCATATCCGTCGGTTGAGTTACCGTCATGCTGGGCAATGCGGAACGTCCCTCCCCGCGCAGGCGCGGCTTTGGCCTCACTTGTCCATAGGGCGCTAGCGGCTGTTATTGTCAAGCCAGCGGACAGTGCGTGACTCATGAAAGAACGGCGCGAAATCTTGCGCTCGCGAGCCGCGTCTGTCAGCCGATCAATTAACATCTGATTTTTGGTCATAGCCTTGGTTTCTCCCTTGTATTTCGCTTCTCTTATTCTGAGCCCTGCAGATTTTTTGGAAGTGTCGGAAGGTCCGACGAAAACGAAGCGAGGATTGTCGTCGACCTTTTTGAATTTCCTCCGCTGTTCCAATGTCGCTGGCCCGGATTTATGTCTTTGCAGACAGAACATAACAGTCGTTACGTCTATTGCATAACTAGTGTTATGTGATATGCAGAGTCAATATGAAAAACTTGAAATCACCTTCAATCGAGTTTTCGAGAGAGTCGCCTAGATCTCGGACCAAGGAGCAAAAGGCCGATAAGCTTCGCCGCCGCGACTGGGTTATCGCCGCACGTCAGGCTCTTGTTAAAGAAGGGATATCCGGCGTCAGCCTGCGCAAACTTGCATCATCTTTGGGTGCAACAACCGGAGCGTTTTACTGGCAATACAACCGGCTTGAAGACTTGCTGGAGGATGTGCGCGAAGATTGGGTGCATCGAAACACGGATCAGATCACGAAAGCATTCGAGGAGGCAGGGCCAGAGGGTTGGCAAATGTATCTAGCCTATACACGCGCGTTGATTTTGGAAGATGCAATTGATGATAGATACGACAATGCAATTCGCGAATGGGCCCATAGCTCCAAGCGTACAGCCGAAGTCTTGCGGCACGTAGAAGAATTCAGAATTGAGCAACTACGCAATATGTTTGTTGCCTTGGGTTTCAAAGGCAAATCCGCGCTGATTAGAGCGCGCGTGATGTATTTCCATCAGACTGGATACTACGCGATGCAGATCGTTGAGACTAAAGAGGAGCGCTTGGAAAACGTTCCTTACTACGCAGAAATTTTGGTAGACCGGCTTGATATGCTGGGGCTAAAGGGAATTTCGGATGTGCGTAGATATCTGGAACGGCAATCGGATGCATGCGACTAAATGAAGTACTCAGAGTTCAGTGCAAACCATAATTTCGTAGCCAGAAAAATACTGTCATTCCTACGCCAACCATGATCACGATCGCCCGTATAACGGTTACCGGTAATCTCCTGGCCAGTCTTGCGCCTACGTAGCCACCGACTGTTGCCGCAATCATCATGATGGCCGCCTCTTTCATATAGACAATTCCTGCAATCAAGAATGTCACTACCGACGCCCCAGACAAGATGAAGGACAGCGCATTCTTGAGACCGTTCATCAAGTTGATTTCGCGAAACCCCAGACCTGCAAACAACGCAAGCAAGACAATTCCCAGCCCGCCATTGAAATACCCGCCATAGGTAGCGACTGCCAATGTAGCCACTGTTTTTCCAACAGGGTTCGCGCCTTGGTCACTTCTGGTCCAAGTGCGAATTTTCTTATCGAATGCGAAGAGCAAAGTTGCAAAAAGCAAGAGCCACGGGACAATAAAGCTGAACACTGTTGACGGTGTTACGAGCAATAGCACGGCGCCTAAGACGCCTCCCAAGATCGATAAACCCAGAAGAGTGAATAGCTCTCGCCGATCAAAGGCACGAATTTCAGCAAGGAATCCAGCAGCGCCGCTCAGATACCCAGGAAACACCGCGACTGCGCTTGTCGCATTCGCAGGTATGGGAGGAACACCGACGAAGACAAGCGCCGGGAATGTAAGAAAGCTGCCTCCACCGGCGATTGCATTTAGGATGCCCGCAAAAAACGCAGCGACTGCAATAATTGTGATATCAAGCATCGCCTACCAGGTAGTCGTGCGCAGACAATGCGAAAATATCGACGAGGGCATAGAGCTCATCGAGCATGATGTGCTCATCAGGGGCCCCGAGGTTAAAGGCCATCAGACCGCACACAACGGTTGGGACACCTGCATAGCGGTATAGCCGCGCATCCGATGCCCCGACACGCATGGTTACCGCCGGTTCTTCCCCAAGAACAGTGGTGCAGTTCTGACGTACTGCTTCTATCACCGGATGGTCTGGCGCTGTCCAACTGGGTTCGTAGCGGCGAGTGATTTCAAGTTCGAGGTCTTCGGCGGCATCGCAGATGCGTGTCATCTCGGTTTCAACCTGATCGACCGTAACGCCAACCGGAAGTCGAATGTCGCAGGAAAACTCCGCCCGGTCTGCGACTAGATTTGACAACCTTCCCCCACCGATGGTGCCAAAGGTGACAGAGACGCTCTTCAAAACTTTCGTCTCACCTTCGCCCGACAAGCGTTCCGATTTCTCAGACCAATGGTCGATCATTGGCACAACGTTGTTACCGGCGGTGTCGACAGGAAATGACCGCAAGGATTTGAAGCTTTCCATGACCGCCGTCAGCTTTTCAATCGCGCTATCTCCCTTGTGGACATGCGCCGCGTGTGTCGATCTGCCTTTCGCCGTGACCTTTGCCCAGATCATCCCTTTCTCACCAAAGCGCAATATGTGCGGAGAACCTACGTCGCCACTGATCATGGCATCTCCCCTCGCATGTGATACATTTTCGAGCAGGTATTGGGTTCCAAGCACCCCCATGGTTTCCTCATCGCCGACAAAAGTGCCGACGATTTCGCCGGGAAAATCCGCACCTGTCTCGGCGAGACATTTCATGGCCAACAGACTGGCCGCGATACCACCTTTCATGTCGGAAATACCCAGCCCATAGGCTCTGTCGCCGTCTACTTCACCTTCGGGGTCTCGCGTCCATCCGGATAAATCTCCAACGGGAAACGTATCCATGTGACCGTTAAAGATTAGGCGTTTTCCAGGCCGGTTTCCGCGGAGCCGGATAACAAGGTTATGCACTGGTTCTTCGGAGACAATGCGTTCGACTTCAACGCCTGGGATCGTTGCAGCAATGGTTTCGATTTCGTCTGCCATTGCCCGAACATCTCCCTCGGGTTGCTGGCTTTTGATTTGTACCAGACGAAGTGTCAGATCAACGACCTCGTCGCGATTGTTGTTGAGCCATAACTTGATCTCGTTGCGCAAATCTCTCTTGGTTACATTCGCTTCCATTGTTACGCTTCCACTAGGTCAGTTTGCTCGATTTTCCTCAACCTACGACGCTGCATCACGACAACAGCGGCGTAGGCCAAAATACCGAATATGTAGATGATTTCCTTTGGCATGCGCCCAGACTGTTCGAGACCAACAGAGGTCACATAGTCTCCCCAGCTGATCCCGAGCTGTTCGGCAGGTCCATTAAAGGCAATGTCAGAGACACTTGTACGTCCGTCATCTTCGGTATCAAGCGATAATCCAACGGCCGCCAGAACATCCTTAGACGCTTCAGGCACCGTCGCCGTAAACAGTTTGAAACGATCGCCATATTCGGTCTCACGAGTAACGTAGAGACGCACTTTTTGTCCCGCCTCAACCGACGTTTCATTTGCCGCAACTTGAGCCAACGGAACATCGTTAAATGCTGGGCTGAAACGATCCAGTACGAAGTCTGGACGGAAAAGGCCGATCACAACGAATACGAGCAACAAGACTTCGACTAGTTTGAGACGCACAAACATCCACTGCAGCGTCAGGGACGAAAAGGCAAATATCGCCATCAACGCGACAACAAAGACCATGATACCGTGCCAGACGCTCTCAACGCCTACCAACAAAAGTTCGGGGTTGAAGATAAACACAACAGGCAAAATCGCGGTACGGATAGCGTACTTAAATGACTGAATACCCGTTTTCATCGGATCGGCACCTGAGATTGCCGAAGCCGCGAAAGCCGCCAGACAAACTGGTGGTGTCGCATCCGCCATGAGCCCAAAGTAGAACACGTAGAGGTGCACTGCAATCAACGGCAGCACAAGACCTGAGGCGTTACCAAGCTCAACCATCACACCGGCCATCAGCGATGCGACAACGATGTAGTTTGCAGTTGTCGGTAACCCCATTCCCAGAATGATGCTAACCACGGCCACCAGGAACAACAGGATGTAGATGTTGCCCTGCGATAGCGCCTCGACAATGCCGAGCATGGCGTTGTTCAAGCCGGTCGAAGATACGATGCCAACAATTATGCCCGCTGCACCAACCGCAGCCGTAACGGCGGTCATGGATTTGGCACCCGCTACGAGTGAGTAGAAGACGATGATTCCGCCAGACCGAAGTCCTTTCAGTACGGACAACCCATGTTGACGCGCTAGCATCATCTGTTGCAGCATGATGATACCCGCCATCATCATGATCGACCAGAACACGGCACTGCCCGGGCTCCATCGTTTCACCAGAAGCAGATAGACCAGCATTCCGATCGGGATGAGGAAATACGCACCTTCCTTGAACGTCTTCCTCATTGCAGGCAAATCTGATTTTGGCAGACCGACTAGCCCCATTTTCAGGCTTTCAAGGTGCGAGATGTAGAACAGAGAGAGGTAGGCGATAAAGGCCGGGATCATCGCGTGCACGATCACATCGTAATAGGAAATCCCAATAAACTCAGCGATGATAAAGGCTGATGCCCCCATGATCGGCGGCATAAGTTGACCGTTGATCGAGGCGGAAACCTCAATCGCGCCCGCCTTGTCACCAGGGAAACCGGTCTTTTTCATCACTGGTATAGTGAACGCGCCTGTGGTGACCGTGTTGGCAATTGACGATCCTGAAATCATACCGGTCAGACCAGAAGCCAGAATAGCCGCTTTGGCGGGGCCCCCTCGGTATTTGCCTACAGCAGCGAAAGACATATCAAGAAAGAACTTTCCGGCACCGGCTGTGTCCATGAAGGCACCGAAAAGGACGAACAGAAACACATAGCTCAGTGAAACAGCAATCGGGATGCCAAAAATCGCTTCACTGGTCAGCCAGTTATATCCAACCATGCGGGCAATTGAGACACCTCTATGTGAGATAATCTCGGGCATATAGGGGCCAAACAGCGAATAGATCATAAAGACGCCGCAGACGATCACGAGAGGCAAACCGACGCCTCGACGGGTGGCTTCCAGCAAAAGAAGCATTCCGATGGCTGAAATGATGACCTCTATAGGGATGCTAAATCCCAAAAAATCTAGATTGAGCAGAATACCGGCCCGAAGCACAATGCCGTCATACCCGAAATAGACGTAGAGCGCGCTTAGTCCGGCGACAATGGCCAGTACCAAACTGAACCAGGCTTTTCCGTCACGCTTTTCTTCAAATTTTGCAGGGAAAAGAAGAAAACAGAGAAACAAGCCAAACGCCAAATGCACTCCGCGCGCGGGTAAATCCACAAAAATACCCCATCCAATCGCATACGGTATCGGTGAAGCAATCCAGAGCTGGTACAAAGACCAAAGCGCCGCAACTGTGATAAACGTCTTAGGCCAGGCTCCAAAATAGTCGCTCCGCTCGACTTTCAGAGCTTCTTCGACCGCTTCTTGCTGTAATGACTTGTCGGACATGACACTTTCCCCGGTAATTTAGATCGGTCTCTGCCTTACCGACAGAGACCTTTGTGGATCGATCGGGAGGAAGAGGTTATTCGATCCAGCCTTTTTCGCGGTAGTACCGCGCGGCACCTTCATGAAGCGGGGCAGAGTTGCCATTGTTGATCATACTTTCGGGGTCGAGATTTGCGAATGCAGGATGTAAGCCGCGGAAATCGTCCAGGTTTTCAAAGACCGCGCGAACGACTTCGTACACAACATCCGGATCTACATTTTCGTGCGAGACGATCGTTGCGTAACCTCCGAATGTAGTCACGTCATCTTTCTGAGAGGAGTAGACGCCTGCTGGTATGTTGGTCGCGGCATAAAACGGACGTTCTTCAATCAACCTTTGCTCGACCTCAGTATCGAGTGTCACTATCTGCGCGCCGCAACCCTCGGTCGCCACTGCCACACCCGAGTTGGGCACACCGACCACGTAAGTGAAGGCATCGATGTTTCCGTCACAAAGGGCGTTTGAATGCTCGGAGGATGTCATTTCTGTCACCAGGCCAAAGAAGTCCCTGTCGGTCCCATATCGCTCCATCAACAATTCAGTCGTGCCGCGCTGGCCAGAACCGGGATTTCCGATGTTCAATTTCTTGCCTTCAAGATCCATCCAGGAATTGATGCCGGAATCCGCAGCGACAATCAGCTGAAACGGCTCGGGGTGCACTGAGAACACCGCTCGAAATCCTTCGTCGTTGACAACCTTGTCGGATGTTCCGTTGACGGCATAGTATTGCCAGTCAGATTGCGAAACACCAAACTCAAACTCACCCTGCGATATTTGCGCAAGGTTGTAGGTTGAGCCGTTGCTTGACGGTGCCGCGCATCGGAAACCATGCTTTCGGCCTTCCTTACGCCCTTCGGCGGCTTCCTTATGGATCATGCGGCAGATTGCGTTACCCGCCACGAAGTAAACGCCGGTCGGACCTCCCGTTCCGATCGTGATGAATTTGGTTTCAGCTTGTGCGGGCTCAGACACCCCAAGCGTCACCAGAGCAGCGATTAATGCTGTAGCCAGAAGATTTTTCATTCTTTCCTCCCACGAGTTTCGTTCTGATACGCGGGAAAATTACGGTCAGCAGGCAATCAAATCTAATAATTTTAGTTGGATTAAATATAACTAATTGTTATGATTTAAGATATGCAAATTCGAGAAATTGAATGCTTTCAAGCGATTATGACCGCCGGAACCATGACGCGGGCTTCGCAAATGTTGGGAATTTCGCAACCAGCGGTCAGCAATACGATCGCTACACTGGAACATCGATTGGGTTTCCAGCTGTTTTTACGCAAGTCAGGACGTCTGCAGCCGACACCAGAAGCGCTGATCTTTTACGAGGATGCTCAAAGGCTGCTGGAGGCGGTCGTCCGGGCAAATGAAGCCGCAACGCGGTTGCGGCAAGGAGAGACAGGCCATCTGACCATTTCTGCCTTCCCTGGCGTTTCACTCAAATTTTTGCCGAGGCTCATCAACCGGTTTTTGGAAACCCGTGAAAACGTGAAAGTCCGGCTACTCTCGAGAAGTTCACACGTGGTCATTGAACAGCTTCCCAGCCAGATGTTTGATATCGCAATTGCGGAGAAACCATCACAGTTTGCCGGTGTCGATGCAGAAGAATTTACCTATGTCTGCCATTGTATCGTGGCGCGAAATCACCCATTGGCTAAGCATAAACTCCTTACACCGAGAGACTTGGATCACGTACCTTTTGTAGCGCTGTTTCGCGATCACATGACGACCTATCAGATCGCCAGGGCTTTCACAGAAGCGAAAGCACAATGGAATGTTGTCCTGGAAGCTCAGTACTTTGCATCGCTGATTGAATTCGTAAGGTCTGGTAACGCCGTAGCACTCGTTGATCCGATCAACAGTCAGGGGTTTGATGACGGATTGGTCGGGATTCCATTTGAGCCGTCAATCCAGTATCAGATCGGCGTTCTGACGCCCCAGGACAAACCCACGTCTAAAGTCACCGCAGCATTTCTGGATTTGTTGACAACGGAGTTGTCGAAGCATTTAGCGGATCAATGAAGCTTCTGTCATTACGGGAAACTTTATTGATTTATCGTTTTCCCAATATAAATTTAACCGCAGTGGTGCCCGGAGGTCCGCTACACCATCAAATCCGGATATGTGTCGCGTCGCAGCGAATTCGAAATTTGTCCCCCCCTGCCCTTCCGACTCAAGTTCAATAAGAGGTGAGAATTCCAGAAACGGCCATTTGCTTTATGTGCGGCAAAATTGCGGTTAAGCCCAAAGTGACAAATGCTGGGCCGGGAACGCATATCCGATCAATCGCGTTCGTTGTCGGCGAAGCTTGCATTCGCTACCGGCTCAGAAAAAGTATCAACGAGTGACGAGACTAGAGCGCGCGATTGGCTGCAGCCTGCCAGTCCGATGGAGCAGACGAAGAAGATATTCCGATCAGTGCCTTGATCACAGATGGATGCGACGGCTTCGTTGCTCAAGCCACGGGTATGGATCCGTTCCAGGAGAAGTAGACCGTCGATCTCTCCTGAACGAACCAGCTCCGGATCGTTCGCCTTGATCGGGCGCGTGACATGCGATAGAAGGTCCACGCAACATTTTGGCCAATTTGCAGGCAGGTACTGACTGAGTTTTTCACTAACACCGATCTGCAATTTCCTGTTCGTCAGTGCTGGCGCAACTGCTTCGGTTGACTTGGAAATGATCCGAAAGGCGCGACTTAGTTCAGGCAAGTAAGCACTGCCTACTTCTGTCAGCAAAAGACCACGCGGGAGCCGCCTGAAGAGATTGACACCCAATGTACCTTCCAAGTTTTTGACCTGCTGGCTCACTGCACCAGGAGTTACACCAAGCTCGCGTGCAGCGGTCTTGAAACTGAGATGGCGAGCGGATGCCTCGAAAGCACGCAAACCATTCAGTGGTGGTAATCGGTGGCTCATTCGCTTTCCTTGAAAGTCAGCATTGTTAATGGCTTAGAATTTCTAATTCATGACGTCAAGAAATCTGGTTTGATTGGTGGCAGTGCGAAGCTTACGAAGGGTGAAAAACTCATTCATTTTAGGATTATACGATGGAGTTGAGTCACTCGCTCTTACCTTACATGATCGCAAACTGTGCTGTGGTTGTGGCGTCCCTTGTGCAAACATCCACAGGTATGGGATTTGCCATGATCGCGGCCCCCTTGCTGGCACTGGTCAGTCTGGAATTCGTCCCGGGGCCGATGTTGTTTGTAAACCTGTTTCTATCGCTTTTCATGCTCGGCGATGGACATTCTTATGTGGTCAGACGCGAAGTAGTGACGTTGTTTCCGACGATATTAATCGGGACACTTGTAGGTGCTGCGATATTGACCCGCATTCCCAGTGACTCGCTTGCCATCCTGTTTGCCATCCTGATCTTGCTGGCGGTGGCGATTTCTCTCTTCGCCAAGGCGCAACCATTAACAACGCGCAACCTGTCGATTTGCGGCATGGCCGTCGGAGCGATGGGGTCGACGTCAGGCATCCCCGGCGCGCCGCTCGTCATCATGTATCAGAACGAGCAATTGGAAAAAACACGGCCGACAATGGCGCTTGTCTTCACCTTCTCCTATATCACTTCGCTTGTTGCGTTGACCTATGCCGGAGCCTTTAACTTCAAATTGGCGATGGACGGCCTGATGCTCTTGCCAGGATTGTTGATAGGTTTCGGCATTGGAAAATATACCCGGCGATACGTGACGCGAGCCATGGGACGCATCCTGATGCTATCCATAGCGTCAATCGGAGCCATTCTACTCTTGATCAAGTCTGCGACAGGGTAGTCCAGTTGGAAAAGCCGTCATTGGAATCTCTGGAGCGAAAGCTAACCTCGTCCGCATTGCGGCCATCCAATGAGGCTATGACCAATGTCAGCATAGAAGATCGTCGTCCAAATTTGTTTTCCAGTACTGTCTTCATTCATTTCGCTAGCTGCTAACTAGTGCTTTTTCATATTGCGCCGATTGGTCTGTTGACCGCAGGCCGCTGCGACGCACACGAAATTCGGCTGATGCAATACTCCTCTGCATTTCGGGGTGTTGGGGTGCATGGCATTCAGCGCGATCCTGGATGGTTCGGTTGATCCAGAACCACCCAAGCCGGCTTGGGTAACGTAGTATCTTCGGCAAGTATCAGCTACTAGATGTAGAAAATCCTTGCGCGAATCTGCCTCTTGAGACAATAGTCACGGAAAAGAGGCGATAAACGTCAGTTTCCGTGAACACGACACGGAGATGAGAGGGCAGATGAACAAGGTATTCGCGCAGGACGACCTGAATGCTGTGATCCGGCAGCATTCGGAATGGCTGGCAAGCCAGCTGCATACGCAGCGTGAAAGCCTATTTCCCCCCGATGCCGAAAAGACCATGCGCACATTCACCTCCGGTGAGGCAGCGGCGCTTCTGGGCGTAAACGATTCCTATCTGCGCAAACTGCATCTCGATGGCAAGGGCCCCTCCCCCGAACTGACGCCGGGCAACCGCCGCCATTATTCGGCGCAGGACATCCTGGCCCTGCGCGAGCTCCTGGAAAAAACCGCTCGCAAACCCGGCGATTACCTGCCGGGACGGCGTGAAGGCGACCACCTTCAGGTCATCGGCGTGATGAACTTCAAGGGCGGCTCCGGCAAAACCACGACCTCCGCCCATCTGGCGCAACGCCTGGCGCTCGGCGGCTACAGAGTCCTGGCCATCGACCTTGATCCGCAGGCCTCGCTTACCGCGCTTCACGGCGTCCAGCCCGAGTTTGATCTTGAGGATGGCGGCACGCTCTATGATGCAATTCGCTACGACGACCCCGATCCGATCCGCTCAGTCATCCGCAAGACCTATATCCCTAATCTCGACCTGATCCCCGGCAATCTCGAACTGATGGAGTTTGAACACGACACCCCCCGCGCTCTGGCGCAAGGCAATGCCGGGCTGTTCTTTTTTCGGGTGAAAGAGGCTCTAACACAGGTGGAAATGGACTATGACGTGGTGGTGATCGACTGCCCGCCGCAGCTCGGCTTCCTCACCATGTCGGCGCTTTCGGCCGCCACCGGCGTGCTGGTCACCATTCACCCCGAAATGCTCGACGTGATGTCGATGTCGCAATTCCTGCGCATGACGGCTGATCTGATGGACGTTATCGCCGAAAGCGGCGCCGACATGTCCCATGACTGGATGCGCTACGTCCTCACCCGATACGAGCCCGCCGACGCGCCGCAAAACCGCATCGTCGCCTTCCTGCGCACCATGTATGGCGACGCGGTGCTGAACGCGCCGATGCTCAAATCCACCGCTATCTCCGACGCCGGCCTGACCAAGCAGACGCTTTACGAGGTCGAACGCAGCGCCTTCACCCGCACCACCTATGACCGGGCCATCGAAAGCCTGAACGCCGTCAATGACGAAATCGCCGGATTGATTCAGCAGACCTGGGGGCGCCCATGACCAGCAGCAAGAAAAAACGCATGTCGATGCTCGACAGCCTCGCAGGTGCCGGGGCTCCCTCCCCTGCCCCGCCTTCCACGGTGACGACGCCGATGATGTCCTCGAACCGCGCGCTGCGTTCGGCCCGCGATGCGGTTGATGCCCACCACGTCTGGGAGTTGGACCCGGCCACAATCACTGATGACCGAATGGCCGACCGGCTGAATCCAGCGGACGTGCACGATTTGCGCGATGCGATCGAGGCAAACGGCCAGACCGTGCCGATCCTGGTGCGCCGTCACCCAAGTGACGCCGACCAATACCTGTTGGTCTATGGACGGCGCCGGCTCGAAGCAATCCGTGGCTCCGATAAGGTGGCAAAGGTCCGCGCGCTTGTCGCCAATCTCGACGAAGACGCGGCCCTCAGGGCGCAGATTTCCGAAAACATGGCGCGGCGCGATCTGTCCTATATCGAAAAGGCTCTGTTCGCGCAGGAACTGGTCAAATCGGGCTTCGGAACACAATCACAGGTTGCAGAGGTGCTGACCGTCACCAAATCCGCGATCTCCATGGCCCTTGCGGTCGTAGACATGGTTGGTACCGACCTGGCGCGCGCCATTGGCCCGGCCCATGGCATCGGCCGTCCGAAATGGGAGGCTCTAGGCAAGGCGATCGAGGAAACCAGCGCGGATCAGGGCAAACTCACCCGCCTCGCGAACGAGGCGCACGACAAAGCCGCCGTCGCGATGGTGGTCGAGGAAAGCGGACCGTTCGAAGATCCCTCCGTGCTGGCCTTCGAGGCCGTCGCCAAAGCCGTGGGGAAAAGTGCTCGGACCGAGGCAAAACCCCCCTCCCCTGCCCGCTCAAGCAGTTTCGCACTCAAGCTTGCAGGTCGTCGCGGCGGATCGGTCAAACGCACCGCCAAAGGCCTGTCCATCAGCCTTGAGAATGGCGCCTTTGCTGACTGGGTCGAGGCGGAGGCACAGGAGTTGATAGAAGAGCTTCACGGGCGCTGGCTACAGCGCTCGGAAGACTGAGGAAGAGCAGAAACTAAAAAAAAGGAGGCACGATCAGGCCAAAGAAAAGGTCCCGCAAAGACACCGCTCCACGAGACCCTAACTTGTTTCTCACACTCTCAAGCTAGTGCCCGGAGCCTTTTTTCGCAAGTCCAAAGTGATTCGCGGGCCGTATTTTCTTTGTCTTCGTGATGCAAAAATGGACTACACCCCCGTAACGCCGTTCAGGCGAACAGTGGATGCTGCCATTCTGAAACATCAGGCGGCAGCTCAGCAGGACCTGCCGCCCACCGGCGCCAACAAGTGGGAGGCGCTGCGCGAGCTGGCTGCTGCCCGCGTGGCCTTTGGCCTCTCGGATCGGGATATGTCGGTGCTTCAGGCGCTTGTCAGTTTTCATCCCGGCACGATCCTCGGCGGCAATGAAGACAATCTGATTGTGCATCCGTCGAACAAGGCGATCTGTGAGCGTTTGAACGGCATGCCCTGCTCGACCATGCGCCGGCATCTCGGCAACCTGGTGCAGATCGGCTTTGTCGTGCGCCGCGACAGCCCCAACGGCAAACGCTATGCCCGGCGCTATGGCGACGACAAGATTGCCTTCGGCTTCGACCTCTCACCGCTCGTCCGGCGCTTTCAGGAGGTCTGTGAGGCCGCCGAGGCCGTCCGGGCCGCCGAGGAGCGCTACAAGCGCCTGCGCGCCACTGTGAGCCTGATGAGGCGTGATCTGGCCGGCCTAGCGGAATATGGCCGTGCGCAGCGCCCTGATCTGGGGGTATGGGACCGTTTTTCAGACATTGCGGTGCTCGTGGCCCGCGATCTCCGGCGCAAACTGGATATGGCCGAGCTAAAACGGATCGAGGGAGATCTCAGTCTCGCCCTGAACGAGGCCCGCGACCGCATTGATCCATCTGAAACAGAAGAAATGAGCACCAGTGATGATGATATCGAGCAGCACTGTCAGAATTCAAATAAAGACTCTTATGATTTTGAACCTTGCTTAGAAAAAGCAGAGGGCGCTGGCGATGCGTTGGTCCCTACCCCATCAGCTACAAAAGATACCGAAAGGGATGATGAGGAAGATTTGGAGCCGCCTGATATTGGCGATGATAAGTTACCGAACATCCCGCTCGGTCTTGTCCTTGCGGCGTGCCGGGAATTCCGAACCTATTGTGAAAGCCCCGTGCGCCACTGGCACGATTTGGTAAGAGTTGCCGATATTCTCCGCCCGATGATGGGTATTTCTCCGTCGGCTTGGGACGACGCCAAGCGCCACATGGGTCCTGAGGAAGCAGCGGTTGTCGTGGTGGCGATGCTCGAAAGGTTTGCGGAGATCCAGTCGCCCGGTGGTTATTTACGATCGCTTACGGACAAAGCTGCCGTTGGAGCGTTTTCCTGCGGACCGATGGTCATGGCACTGATGCGACGCGATGCGGCCTGAGATGTTCACAGTTGTGAACTGCTTTGGTGATGGCGCTTTCAAATGGTGAATTGCTTGGTTCACAGCTGTGAACTCATGGCAGAAGTTCTAGGTCTGACCCAACCCGGAATACCATTCACCGTGATTGCCGCCATGGTTTTCCATCCCGGGTTTGGTCAGGCAGCCCCTGGGATTGATAAAACTGTCGATCCGGCGTCTTGGCGCTTCGTTCCAGTGGATGTTGAAGGCGCAGAGCTTGGGATAGAACTCCAGATGCGAATAGGGCAGGTGATCATGGATCCACCAGGCGAGAGATCGCCAGTCCGCGCCTTCGGCGTAGCGATCAGCGAATTTGGGAATGACAACGCAAGCGGCAGCGCCTTTGTGGCCGCTGCCATCCAGCATGTCCCAGATGTGATAGGCCGCATTGGTTTTGACGCTTGCGCCTTGTTTGCGCGCATTGCCGAACCCCGTCACCTTGGCCGACCGGTAGCCCGACCGAACGGCGATGCGGCCAAACTTGCTCTGTAGCGGTTCCAGCAGTTTGGTGCAGAGTTGCGTGCCCGTCTCGATCGCAAGATCCGGGGTCTCCGGGATGTTTGGGATGCCGTAGAAATTGGCGATCTCCGACATCAAGAAATCCCGCAGGTAGAAATTCGGACTCAACCGCACGCGGCCAAGCTCCTCAAGGCCTTTCATGGAGCCGGGTTTCCTCATCGCCTCAGAGCCCCGCGGCTTTGGTCAGGTTCACCCGGAACCGGTCGCGGCGGCGCTGATAGCGCCGGGTCATCTCGGCGGAGACGTGGCCGAGCTGTTTCTGGACGTAGCGTTCGTCGACTTCTGCGCTGCTGGCGAGCCCGGCGCGCAAGGAGTGTCCCGAGAAGAGGGCCAGGCGTTCCTTTTCGGGCAGCTCAGCGCGGATGCCGCTTTTCAGCACTGTGCTTTTGATGAGGCGGGCGACGTGCTTATCATTGAGCCGGGCCTCCAGCGCGCGTTTACCGTCGCGAGAGGTGCGCACGAAGACCGGGCCAAAGTCGATCTTCGCGAAATGCAGCCATTGTTCCAGTGCATGCACCGGGCAGGTCTGGTCCGACGAGCCGCGGCCGATCTCGACCTCGCGCCAGCCGGTTTTGGCATTCAGTGTGAGCAGGGCGCCGCCGTCTTTACCTTCGATGATCTCAAGCCAGCCGCCACTTTCCAGGGTGTCATCCTTGCCAACATCGAGGCTGACAATCTCGGATCGCCGCAATCCGCCGGCAAAGCCCAGAAGCAGGATCGCCCGGTCTCGCATCCCGCGTAGATCAAAGGGCAGGGTGGCCACCATGGCCAGAATATCCTCGGGCAG
>NZ_CANLER010000012.1 GCF_947489715.1 uncultured Roseovarius sp.
GCGTGACCCGGATGAGTGACAATGGACCTGCGAAAAACAAGGAAAATGAGCTTGACCCAATCGCCCAATTAGAGAAGTTGCTGTTGGCCGAAGGACTCCGGCGCGCCCGTCGTTTCGGACGTTCTCTGCCAATTGCGCGAATGTCAGATCTTTATCGCGAAGCCGAACTTAGTTCCAGCGAAACCAATGTCAGTTAGTTGCCCTTTTAGCCCACTTTCCACTGGACATTTTACCTGCCGCAAGCGTGACTGCGGGTGTCTCGAATGGTCTGCCCGGAACTCCGGGTTCTGGTCAGTACGGGGGGCTGGATCGGCCAGCCCTGGTATTGAAAGGACCAGAATATGGCGAGTAAATCCAAGCAAAACCACGCCACGAACAATGCGACTGATCGAAACGCGCCAGTGACGAAGAAGCAACGTCTACAGGCCTTGTTGCGTCGGAAAGGTGGCGCAAGCCTTGATGCGCTTCAGAAGGAATTCGGCTGGCAACCGCATACCGTGCGCGCCGCGGTATCGGGGGTGCGTAAGGCCGGAAACACGGTTGTGTGCGTCACGGGCAAATCCGGTTCGGTTTACAGGATTGTCGCCACAAAGGCTGCGCAATGAGCGTGCGTAAGCCGAAAACAGATCTCCCGGAGCTTCTTCGGGAGGTTGCAGAGCTGAGCTGTACCGAATGACAACTGACCTGGATCAAAGCCTTCAGGAACGATCCACCCAAGTACTTGTCCGTTTCTTTCATGCGGCGGGTTTTGGCGCATGATCTGCAATGCCGAAAACTCGGCGGGCATTCGGCAGCAACAAAGCGCACGCTGAAGTTGGTTCTGGCGCGCAGAGGCGGCTCCGTATCCTCCCAGACTGCCATTGATGGTCCCACACTGGTCCGGGAATGGAATGGCCGGATCTATCGTGTCGATGTGTCCCCGGAAGGCTATGCATTGGACGGCAAGAGCTATGGTTCCGTGAGCGCTGTTGCACGGCACATCACTGGAGCGCATTGGAGTGGACCACGGTTTTTCGGCCTGAGCGAGAAACGGAGGGCTTGAGATGCGCCGGATACGCTGCGCCATTTACACCCGCAAATCTACCGAGGAGGGACTTGAGCAGGAGTTCAACTCCCTCAATGCACAAAGAGAGGCCTGTGAAGCCTACATCGCAAGTCAGAAGCACGAGGGCTGGGAACTCATCGACCGGGCCTATGATGATGGCGTCATATCCGGTGGCCATCTGGACCGCCCCGCCCTGCAGAGGCTGATGCAGGACGTGGACTACAAGCAGGTTGACCAGATTGTTGTTTGCAAGATCAATCGTCTTATGAGATCGCTTGCCGATTTTGCAAAGCTGGTGGACCGGCTGGATGCGGCAGAAGCGTCCTTTGTCTCCGTGACCCAGTGCTTCAACACGGCAACCAGCATGGGGCGGCTCACTCTGAATGTGCTCCTCAGCTTCGCTCAGTTCGGGCACGAGGTTACAGCGGAACGGATTCGGGACAAGATCGCGGCATCCAAGCGTAAGGGGTTGTGGATGGGTGGCAATGTGCCGCTGGGATATGATGCGGATGGCCAGACACTGAAGATCAATACGGAAGAAGCCGAAGCTGTGGCGACGATCTACGATCTCTACGAGACCCATGGGGCATCGAACATCGTGGCCGAAGAGGCAGCGAAAAGCGGCATTCGATCTCGCAAGCGCCGAACAAAGACGGGAGATTGTCGCGGTGGGAATGTGCTGTCGCGTGGTCATATCCATTACATCCTGACCAGTCCGATCTATGCCGGACGCATTCCGCACAAAGGCAAGACCTATGCAGGTCAGCATCCGGCCATCATTGATCCAGCGCGCTGGCAGTGCATTCAGGACCAGCTTCTTGCCAGATCGCCAGCACCCGGATCGCAGGCAACACGAAAGACCAGGGCCTCTCCGTTACTGGGCAAACTGTTCGATGAAAACGGTGCGCGTCTTTCCCCGAGCCACAGTCGGAAGCGGGCCAGGCGGTATCGTTACTACATCTCGCGTGGATATGTCACCGGCTGCAAAGACAGACTGAAGGGCAGGGGGTGGCGCTTGCCTGCTGATCCGCTGGAGCAGGTTGTGGCTCAGGCAATCCGCAACTATCTGTCAAGCTCAGAGATGGCTGCTCTCGTCCCGAATGCGCAGGTCGAAACTCTGAAGCGGCTGCATAACCTGCAAGATGCAGAGCAAAACTAGCCGTTTGAATTGCTGTCACGCGCCGTTCTCAATGAGGGCTTTCTGTCGCTGCAGCTGGATGCTGATGTTTTGGTCAGGACCATCGATGTCGATCCTTCGGAGCTGAACGCAGAGCTGCTTAGCTTCGATATTCCATTCACGTGCAGACGTCGCGGGGTGGAAACCCGGGTCGTCATGGCGAGCACTTCAACAAAAACAGATGACACGCTCATCGCCAACATCGCCCGGGCGCATGATTGGCTGGAGCGCATTAAACGTGTTGAGACTCTGGGCGAGATTGCATGTGCCGAGGCGACAACGAAGAAACGCGTTCAACAAATCTTGGAATTTGCCTTCCTCGCTCCCGACATCGTACGCGATGTTCTTGCCGGAAATCAGCCACTCGGACTGACGACGACACGGATCGCGACACACACGATTCCAACCGATTGGGTCGATCAGCGCGAACTGTTCTCCACACTCTGATCGCTCCTCCGCAAACTGGAAAGACGAAAATCGCCGACAGAGACATTGGGTCATTTCGGGGCGGGCCTGTCTCCCTCACGGTGTCTCTGCAGTACGCAGGTCTTCGCAAGCCTTTGAAACCACGCACTTAATGGCAAGGTAAACGAGAAGCTGCAGTTTGGCGGAAGTGAATGGCAGCCCGTAGGGGAATCGAACCCCTCTTTCCAGGTTGAAAACCTGGCGTCCTAACCGATAGACGAACGGGCCATGCCTTGGCGTGAGGCGTTCTCTAGGCAAAACCGGGGGCCGACGCAAGGGGCATTTTGCAAAAAAGTGCAACAGATGGGCAACTGTCCGCATCCTGCACTCCTGTTACGGGACAGCGGTGAATTCAGCCGGCCCGCGCGGCATCTTCGAGGCGGAGCTGCACCGTCTTGCGGCCACCCCAGCTGTTGATGTCCAACCGGCCCGCCAGATGAAAACGTGCGCCGCCATGGGCCTCCAGCGCCGGGCCCAAGGGGCCGTCAAAGGCGCCAAAAGCAATCGCGTCCATCTGCGCACCGATGCCGTCACTGAACCGCAGTTTCAGGTGGCTGTCGCCGATCCGCTTGGCGAAACTCACTGCCATGTCGGGAAAAACATAGCGTGGTCCTGGGGCTCCGGCGCCGAAGGGACCGGCGGCCTCGATCTGCTCGACCAGTTCTACGGTGGTGGCGTCCGGCATGAGCAAGCCGTCAAGGCGCAGGTCTGACGGGCCGGCTTCGGCGGCGCCTTGACGTTCCAGCAATTCGGACAGTCGGGCCATCGACGCCTCAAGCTGATCGCGCGCCACAGTCAGCCCTGCCGCCATCCTGTGCCCGCCTCCCTTGATCAGCAAACCCTCGGCCGCCAATCGCTGTATCGATGCACCCAGATCAATGCCACTGATCGACCGACCCGAGCCTTTGCCCTCGTCGCCGTCCAGCCCGATCACCACGGCAGGGCGGTTTGTGGCCTCTTTCAATCGACTTGCAACGATGCCCACGACGCCGGGATGCCAGCCTTCGCCCGCGGCCCAGACCAGTGGCGCGTCCAGCCCGCGCGTCTCGGCCTGTTCCATGGCTGCGGCGCGTACCGATGCCTCGACCTCGCGGCGTTCAGCGTTGAGCTGGTCCAGTCGCTCTGCAAGACTGCGGGCCTCGTTAGGATCGTTGGTAGACAATAATCGTGCGCCCAGATCGGCCTTGCCGATACGCCCCCCGGCATTCACCCGCGGTCCAAGAACAAAGCCCAGGTGATAGGCCGCAGGCGCAGTATCCAGCCTGGCCACGTCCGATAAGGCGACAAGCCCAGGCCGGTTGCGCCGGGCCATGACCTTGAGACCCTGGCGCACGAAGGCGCGGTTCACACCCTTCAGCGGGGCCACGTCGGCCACCGTGGCCAGCGCCACCAGATCCAGCAGGGCCATCAGGTCGGGGCCCTTGCGACCGGCCTCGCGCAGCTGCCGTCCGGCCTCGACCAGCATCAGGAACACCACGGCAGCGGCACAGAGATGCGCCAGGTCGCCACCTTCGTCCTGCCGGTTCGGGTTCACCACGGCCAGCGCGCCCGGCAGGGTTTCACCGCCCAGGTGATGATCGAGGATGATCACATCGGCGCCTCGTGCCGCCGCCACCGGACCATGGCTGAGCGTGCCGCAATCGACGCAGATGATCAGATCGTGCGCCGCGGCTAGGTCGGCCATTGCGGGTTCGTTCGGGCCATAACCCTCGTCGATCCGGTCGGGCACATAAAGCGTGGCCGTCAGCCCCATCTGCCGCAGCCAGTCGAGCAGCAGCGCCGCCGAACTGCCGCCATCCACATCGTAATCGGCAAAAATCGCGATCTTTTCGCGTCGTTCGACAGCCTGCAAATACCGGGTGGCGGCGCGTTCCATATCCTTCAGCCCGCGCGGATCGGGTAACAGGTCACGCAGCTGGGGTGTCAGGTAGGTCTGCGCGTCCCCGGTCGCGACCTCCAGCCGGGCCAGGGTCTGGCACAGGGGGGCGGGCAGGGCGGTCTGTTGCGCCATCGCCTCAGCAAAACGTTCCACTTCGGGGGCGGGGCCAAGCCAGCGGCGCCCGGTCAGCGATGTCTCTATGCCGAGAAAGCTCATGCCATGCCGGTCAGGATATCGGCGGTAGCCCGGGCATCGGCAAATTCGCCATGCAGGTGCGACACGGCCGTCACATGGATGGCGTCGGCGCTCATCGTGGGCAGATCATCGGCCCAACCAGTATCGGCATTGGCGGTGAAGGCGGCGCAGGCATCATGGGCCAGCGTCACGCGGAACCCCAGATTGGCGGCCATGCGGATGGTGGTCGATACGCAATGCGGGGTGGTCAGGCCGCAGATTACCAGGTCAGTCACGCCTACGCTCCGCAGGTGCGCTTCGAGCCCGGTGCCGATGAAGGCGGAGTTGACCGATTTTTCAAAGATCGCCTCACCGTCAAGCGGTGCCACCAGGTCGTTGAATTCGGTGCCGCCCGTGTCCGGGCCCAGCGGGCTGCCGGGCTCAACACTGACATGGCGAATATGGCAAATAGGTCGCCCCGCGCCGCGCCATGCCGCCAGCAGGCGCGCCGCGTTCTCTTCGGCGCCCGGGTTGTTGCGCGTGCCCCAAACCGGATGATCGAAACCGGTCTGGATGTCGATCAGGACAAGCGCTTCGGTCACGGGGTTACTTGACCGGGTTGCGGTAGATCATCCGCCGCAGCGATCCGGTTTTCGACCGCATCAGCACGGTTTCGGTTTCGACATAGCCCGGGCGACTTTTGACACCCGACACGATCGAGCCGTCCGTCACGCCGGTGGCGGCAAAGATCACATCGTCGGTGACCATCTCGTCGCGGCTGTAGATGCGATCGAAATCGGTGATGCCGGCCTTGCGGGCGCGGCCCCGTTCATCGTCGTTGCGGAACAGAAGGCGACCCCAGATCTGCCCGCCCATGCATTTCAGCGCACTCGCGGCCAGCACACCCTCGGGGGCGCCGCCTGATCCCATGTACATGTCGATACCGGTCCGTTCGGCCTCGGCGCAGTGAATGACACCGGCCACGTCACCATCGGTGATCATATAGACCGACGCGCCTGTCCCACGTACTTCGGCGATCATGTCCTGGTGGCGCGGGCGTTCCAGGATGCAGACGGTGATGTCGCTGGTCTTGCAGCCTTGCGCCTTGGCCAGTGCCTCCACCCGTTCGCGTGGGCTCATCTCAAGCGAGACGACGTCCTTGGCATATCCCGGACCGATGGCCAGCTTGTCCATATAGGTATCCGGCGCGTGCAGCAGGGTGCCGCGCGGCGCCATGGCAATGACGGTCAGCGCGTTCGGCATCGCCTTGGCGGTCAGCGTAGTCCCTTCCAGCGGGTCAAGCGCGATATCGACGCCGGGGCCTTCACCGCTGCCGACTTCCTCACCGATGTAAAGCATCGGTGCTTCGTCGCGTTCACCTTCGCCGATCACCACCACGCCCTGAATGTTCAGCATGTTCAACTGTTCGCGCATGGCGTTCACGGCGGCCTGATCCGCGGCTTTCTCGTCACCGCGCCCGATCATGTCGGCGCAGGCAAGGGCCGCGGCCTCGGACACACGCGCCAACCCCAATGAGAGCATGCGGTCGTTGAAATCAACAGTGGCGGACATCGGCAATTCCTTACGTTTCTTTGGTCTGACCAGCATTATCTGGCGTATCTGATTGGCGCAAGCGCGGCCTCAGACGGTTTCAATCCTCAGCGCGACGGGCTCACCCGCCAGAACATCAAGCGCGGACATGGCCGTCAGCGCGTCATCAAGGGCGCTGCGGGTGGTCTTGTGGGTGACGATCAACACCGGCGCGGTGGTATCTTCGTGTTGATACTGACGCATCCGGTCGATCGAAACGCCCGCTTCCCCCAGAACCTTCGCCACCTTGGCCAGCGCGCCGGGCTTGTCCTCAAGCGCAAGGCGCAGGTAGTAGGGCGCAGGGGTCACGGCCTTGGCCGGTTTCGCGGGGCTGAGGCCCGCCGCCGGCTGCCCGAAGGTCGAGATACGGAAACCCCGCGCGATATCCATTACGTCGCCCATCACCGCGCTGGCGGTAGGGCCTTCGCCTGCACCGGGTCCGCGCAGCACGATCTGTTCCACATTGTCGCCTTCCAGTACGCACATGTTGGTGCCACCCTCCAGCTGTCCCAACGGGCTGGTTTCGGGGACAAGGCAGGGCGACATGCGCTGTTCCAGCCCCCGGCCGGTCATCTGGCAGACGCCCAAAAGCTTGATGCGATATCCCATATCGGCGGCCTGATGGATGTCGTCGATGGTGATCCGCTCGATCCCCTCCAACTCGACACCGTCGAAATTGACCTGCGTGCCGAAGGCGACCGAGGCCAGAAGCGAGAGCTTGTGCCCGGCGTCGATCCCGCCCACATCCAGCGTCGGGTCAGCTTCGAGGTAGCCCAGCTGGTTCGCCTCTTCGAACACTTCCGCATAGGGTAGACCGGCCGATTGCATCCGGGTCAGGATATAATTGCAGGTGCCGTTCATCACGCCCATGACGCGGGTGATATCATTGCCCGCCAGCCCCTCGGTCAGCGCCTTGACCACCGGGATGCCACCCGCGACGGCGGCCTCGAACCGGACCACGCGGCCCGCGGCTTCGGCGGCCTCGGCCAGTGCCTGACCATGATGGGCCAGCATCGCCTTGTTGGCGGTGACGACATCCTTGCCATGGGCAATCGCCGCTTCGGTCGCGGCCTTGGCCGGGCCGTCGCTGCCGCCCATCAGTTCCACGAACACATCCACATCGTCGCGTTTGGCCAGCGCGACTGGATCGTCCTCCCAGGCATAGTCCGAGATGTTTACGCCGCGATCCTTGTCGCGCGTGCGCGCTGACACGGCGGTGATCATCACCGGGCGCCCGGCGCGGTTGGCCAGCAGGTTGGCCTTTTGCCGGACGATCTTGACGACTCCGGTGCCGACGGTGCCCAAACCGGCGATGCCAAGGCGCAGGGGTGTTGTCATAGGGCTCTCCGATCACGGTTCACGAAATGGGTCTGGGGCTGCGATGTAACGGGTTCCCGCGCCCCTTGCAACGCGGGTTTTGACGTCGGGACGGCCTATTCCGATCCGGGCTCGATTCCTGCCTTCATCCGCTCCTGCGTGGCCTCGTCGACAACGGCACCTCTCAGGCCATTGGCGCGCTTCTTCAACCGTTCGACGCGATCCTCAAGATCCTCTTCTGTCTTCGGTTCGATCTGAGTCTCGGGCACAGCCGCTTTGATCGTCTCGATGGGGACCAGATCAGTGTAGCCTACCGCCTGTGCGTCGCTGTCGACCGTATGATCCAGCTCGGGAAACTGGTTGCAGGCGCCAAGCAGCGCGACCAGGGCTGGCAACATGAAAAGGGTCAGGCGCATAAGGTTTGCGATCCGTTACAAGTGTATCTGCCACACTTCATGCCATTTATTCATCCACCTGGGCAAGCAGGGGATTGATTTGAACGCCTGTTCAGTTAAATCTTGCGCATGGCACGTACCCAAGGTTCCCATTCCGATATCACCGGCCCGCGCGTCCGCGAGGCGGCGCTGACGCTCTTTGCGCGCCACGGGTATGCGGCGGTTTCGATGCGCCAGATTGCGGGCGAGGTGGGGGTGCAGGCCGGTGCGCTCTACAACTATACACCCGACAAGCAATCGCTGCTGTTTGACCTGATGAAAGGCCATATGGATGAATTGCTGGCCGCCTGGGCAACCCAGCCCAAGACATCCAACCCCTTGGCGGCGCTTGAGCAGTTCACCCGCTTCCACATCCGCTTTCATTCAAAACGCCCGGAGGCCGTGTTCATCTCGTATATGGAACTACGCAACCTGAGCCCCGGAAATTTCACCGTGGTCGAAAAACTGCGCCGCACCTACGAGGATGCGCTGGCCGATATCCTCCGCGCGGGGGTCGCCAATGGGGCGTTCAATGTGCCGGAACCAAAGGTTGCGGCGATGGCGGTCATTGCCATGCTCACGGGTGTCAACACCTGGTACCGCGAGGCAGGTCGGCTGAGCCTGTCGGAGGTTGAAGAGATCTATTGGGCGATGGTGCGCAAATCGGTCACGGCCTGAGCTTGCAGATTTTGAAATTTCCCTCTCAGGTCCCGATCGGCAAGGAATCGGCGTTAACGCGCTGAAAATGCTGAAAAATGCAAATCGGTAACACGTCGGTATTACGTCGGTATCGCGTCGGTATATGGATCGGTCATCTGCAGGACTAACAGGGCGCACGGGTGGCATCGCGGCATTCTACTTACCGGAGGCCGCAGCGCGTATCGGTGAGGGGGGGCGCTTTGGCAAGTGGATTTGAAAGGATGAAATGAGGGTAGCCCGTCAACCAGGGACGAGACGGCGGGGTTTGGGGTGGAACCCCAGGGGCTGCGCGCCCTGAGCGCAGAACTCAAATGAGTGAGCGTCCGCGAACTCCTTTCAGGAACCCTTGCCCTTGCCTGAAGAGCGCGCGGGGGGTTTAACCTATCTTAGGCTGACGTAATCAGAAGTCCGGACATGGCTCAGCATTTCACAGATACCGAATGGGCGCAGATCAATGCGCATCTGGATACAGATCCGGCCCGCTATGGCCTGCCCGAGCGTCGCGATGGATCGGTCGTGATGCTTAGCTGGAACATCCGCAAATTCGGGGCGCTGATGGCGGGCAGCAAACCCAAAAAATCCCCGGGTGCTTTCGATATGATCACCCGGGTCTGCCGTCAGGCCGACCTGATCGCGCTACAGGAAGTGCAGCGCAATTCCGAAAGCGTCTATGCGCTGCGCGACCGGCTGAACGCGGATGGCCCGCGCTATGATGTCGTGCTGACGGATGTGACCGGCATGAGCCCGGGCTACAAGGGCATGGCCGAACGGATGGCGTTTCTTTACCGCACCGACAAGGTGCGGCGCGGCGATCTGGCCTCGGACCTGTCGTTCGACCGCACCGCCGTTCTGGACCATGTCAACGCAGCAATGGCGCAGGTGATCGGCAAGAAGATCGAGCTGGCCGGACAACAGGGTTTCTGGGCGCAGCTGACAAGCTGGCTGAGTGGCCAGGCGCGGCTGACCGGCGAAAAGCTCAAGCCGTTCCTGCCCTTCAAGGATTTCGTTCAGTTCATTCGCACGCCGCATATCGTGGAATTCGTGATCGACGGGCCAGGTGGCGCCTATGAACTTTATTGCGTCAATGCGCATCTGGTTTCGGGCAAAAGCAAATCCGAGCGTGAGCAGGAGTTTTTCGCGCTGTTGGAATGGTTACTGCTCGATAGCCGCACGACCGTGGCGAAAGACGGCAAAACCTTTGTGCTGATGGCCGATCTGAACCTTGATTTTCAGTCGAATGTCGACAAGCGAAAACAGGCGTTCGAGGATTACATGATCTCGATCAACGCTGAAAAAGGGCTGACCGCAAAGGTGAATTTCCCGTTTCTCGACGGCGGTTACCTGACCAATGCCCGGCAAAGCGAAACCTTTGACCACATTGCCTGGATCACCGGTGACACCCGCCTGCCGCGCGGGCGTCATAACCATCTGGCCGGCACCTTGGGGCCGGATGAATATGATTACGGCATGTTCAATTTCGTCGAGGCGTTCCGGGATGCGGGCCCCGGCAGGGCCGCGGATGGCACACCTGATTACGCGCGCTTCACCCATGATTTCACCGATCACATGCCGATCTGGGTGCGCCTGCCTAGCCCGCATGATGGCCAGCACGATTTTACCGTTGCCGATCGCTGAGGTCGGTTTGCGCCACATCTGTCGCAGGCGCGATAGTCGGCCCTGATCTGCACGCTCAGAATTTCCCAAACAGACAAGGGAGAAATGCGCGTGAAAATCGGATTTATCGGATTGGGGAATGTCGGCGGCAAACTTTCAGGAAGCCTATTGCGCAACCGGGTGGACATCACCGCGCATGATCTGAATGCCGATCTGGTGCAGGCGTTTGTCGACAAGGGTGGCAAGGCCGCCAGCGGCCCGTCCCAGCTGATGCGCGACTGCGATGCGGTCATCACCTGTCTGCCCAGTCCTACCGCCAGCGATGCGGTGATGCAGCAGATGCTGCCCGAAATTGGCTCCGGCAAAATCTGGATGGAGATGTCCACCACCGACGAGGCCGAGGTCAAACGTCTGGGCGGACAGGTCATCGAACGCGGTGGTGCTGCGGTGGATTGTCCGGTCTCGGGGGGCTGTCACCGCGCTGATACCGGCAATATCAGCATCTTCGCAGGCTGTGACCGCGCCACGTTTGAACGCATTCTGCCGCTCTTGACGATCATGGGACGCCGGGTGTTGCACACCGGCGATCTGGGTAGCGCGTCGATCCTCAAGGTGGTCACGAACTATCTGGCAACCGCCAACCTTGTCAGCTGTGCCGAGGCGCTGACCGTCTCGAAGGCGGCCGGCATGGACCTCAACGTGGCCTACGAGGCGATCAAGATCAGTTCCGGCACCTCTTTCGTGCATGAGACCGAAAGCCAGGTCATTCTGAATGGCAGTCGCGACATTTCCTTCACGATGGATCTGGTGGCCAAGGATATCGGCCTTTTCCAGGAGGTGGCGGACCGGGCCAATGTGCCCCTGGAACTCAGCCCGCTGCTGATCGACATCTTCCGAGACGGGATCGAACGCTTCGGTCCACGTGAACTGAGCCCCAACATCATCAAACGGCTGGAAGAGGCGACAGGTCTGGATATCACTGCGCCGGGTTTCCCACCCGAGATGACAGATGACGAGCCCGAAGAGCCGGGCGCCGAGGTGCGCCCCGGGATCTGATCTGCCGAGGCCCTCGCATCTGCCCGGCAAACCCGTTAAGGGCAGGTGCAAAAGGAGAGGGCGCAATGGACGACGATATTCTGGCCACGATCACCGCTTCGGCGCCGCGCCGCGTGTTTGGTGTGGGTGTTCTGGGCCTGCTGGGGCTGATGCTGATCACCGTTGCCCTGTCTAAACCGCCGTCAAACCCGGCCTGGGCCGTCTTTTTGCTGGGGCTGGGGGCAGGGGCGTTCTGGATGGCCTACCGGATGTGGGATGTGACGCAACACCGGCTGGAGCTGACCGAAACGCAGTTGCGCAGCACCGATGGCACGGTTTTGGCGCAGGTGTCCGATATTCAATCAATGGATCGCGGCATGTTCGCCTTCAAGCCCTCGAACGGTTTCATGCTGAAGCTGAACAGCAAAACCACGCGCCGCTGGCGGCCGGGGTTCTGGTGGTCATTGGGGGGGCGTGTCGGGGTGGGTGGTGTCACCTCAGCCCCGCAGACCAAGGCCATGGCCGAGATCATCTCGGCCATGATCGCGCAGCGTCAGGTTGACGGCGGTGCGGCCTGAGGCGGTTGATAGCAGGATGACCCTTCAAAGCAGATCTGCCCGGTAAAGCGGGGCTTGGTAAAGATCCGTGTGGTGATTGTCACGCCGCTGCCCAGCCCGACCTTGAAGGTCGGTTTGTAATCGGATTCCGATTCCACCAGGATCAGGTCTTCGCCGTCACCCAGAATGGGCAGGATGGAATGGGCGGTCGCCACATCGGTATCGGTAAGGTCGGTATAGCTACCGGCACCACGGGTTTCCGACCAGCGGATGTAATATTCATTCTTGGCGGCGTCGAAACGCACCACCGACACCCGAATCTGGTTCGCACCGTCGTCATTGGTGATCCCGTCAAAGAGTTTCATCGCGTTGTCGATATAGGTGTCCGTGATCCCCGGCGTTTCGCGCGAGATCATGTCGGCGATGGTATAGGTCGCCTTTTCGCGGGCACTTTTATAGCGATGTACCTCGTAGAATTCCCAGGTCGCCACCAGTCCCAGGACCAGCAGGGGCAGGCAGATCACGGTTTCCACCATGACCGAGCCGTCACGCTCGCCGCAGAACCTGCGCATAACTCGTTTCATAAAGGACTGTTTCATCTTATGAGGGCTCCTGAACAAAGGCGGACATCGTTACAATCGCCGTTTTACCGTAATCGTCCTTTTGCAATGCTCTGCCCATCATTTCGTCCGGGAAGATCGGGTCGTAGAGGAAGCAGGCGCGCAGGACCATCAATTCGTTCACGCCCCCGAAAACGAATTCCTTTTTCAGAACGGCCGGTTCAACCGGCTGCGAATTCTCGATGCACTTGGGTTTGGCATCCAGCGACGAATAGGCCCGCAGGTCGACCGGCTGCATCTCCAGGCGCAGCTCGGTTTCGCAATTGGCCAGGATCGGCGCGTTGTCGCAGATCACTTCCTTGATCTCTTCATAGGTGCTGGGTTCGCCCGTTCCCAGGCGGATCTGACGCACCGCGATATCAAGGCCGCGTTCCAGCATGGTGTGACGGATGGTCACGAAACCCAGTTCGATCGACATGGTCATCAGCATGATGAAGGTCGGAACGATGATGACAAACTCTACCGAGGCATTACCCGCTTCGTCGCCTTTCAGACGCCGGAAATATTTACCGAACAGATGTCTCATTGTGTCAACCTCAGGTTCTGGATATTGGTCGCGATCGAATTGAAGGCACCTTTGATCTTTTCGCCTTCAGCGCGATAGTATTTCGAGAACTCCGTGGCGCAGTTTTTCAGCTCGGTTTCAGCCGTACCACCTTCGTCGATTTCGAACCCGATTGTATAGATGACCACTTTCTTGTCCGCAGCCTTGGCTGCCGTACAGGCCGCCGCCATCCGGGTGTTCTTCATCGAACCAGAGACATTATTGTCGTATTTATATTCGCTATAGGCATCTGAACCGGTGATGTCCGAGTGGTAGTCCGGTGACATCAGGCCCCAGGCCTCTTCCCAATCCAGCGGTCCGGCAGAAATAAGCAGCGGCAGAGGATCGCCATTCGGATCAACGTTGTCTTCCAGCGCCTGTTTGTAGGCCGCGAATTCAGCCGGGGTCATCCAGTCTTCATTGGAGATGTCCCAGAAACGGTCGTCGTTCTCATCATAGAGGAAGTAGGTCGACAGGTCCGCGTCACTGGCTTTGTAGTAGCACTTCCACCGCGACCGGCTGCACTTTGCCGGATCATTCGACTTTTTCGAAGGCTTGTACCTGTGCTGGGCATAGTCGAACTCTTCGTCCTTGTACTTCACCTCATGCAAATCGGAATTCGGCCCACGGTAATCCGAGCTTGCGTGGGTTTCCGCCGTGTCCGGGTTCAGTAGACCGTTGGGGTCCTTGAAATAGTAGGAGGTGGTGTTCTTACCATCACCCATCATCACGATGACCTTCTGGGTTTCCAGCTCGTTATACTTGGCCGGGAAATTCGTCAGGTCGGGATTTACGGCTTTTGCAACATCGTCAAATGCCGGGTCCAGCAGGGCGGCCCCCCATTTGATGCCCAGATGGCCGGACGTATTGCCATCGGCCTGCAACGCTTCGATCGCATTATGCAGATCGGTCTTGCTGCTTGAATAGGGCAGGAAGCGGAAATAGTCATCGTCATAGCACGACCGCCAGGATGCATTCAGCGTGTTGAAATCGCCGTTGATGTCATAGCGCGAGGTATAGATTTGCTGCGCATAGGTCACATCGGGATCAATCGCCGTGTCGCTGAAATCAGCTTCGGAGAAGACCAGGCAGGTCGAGTTATCATGTGTTTCGTCGACGGTCAGTGCTTCGTAGACAACGTCGGGGGGGGTCACGCCAAAGCTGAACGGCACGACGGAAATCACCGCATCACCCGGATCGGCGCTGTCGATGATCTTGGTCACAAAGCTTTTGGCGGCTTTCTTCATCTCGGTCAGTTTCGACCCTCTCATCGAGCCCGAGACGTCCAGAACCAGCGAAATTTCCAGCTTGGGGATGCGCTTTTCAGCGGTTGAATCGGCTTCGGCGCTCAGGGTTTCAACGCCCATCACCCGCATCAGGTAGGTTTCGACATCAATGGATGTATTCACGGTTACCTTCGAGGTGTTCAGCGTGATCTGAATATCGTCCTCACCGAACGCATCCAGATACTCCCGCATGCCGATCTTGTCGAAGTAATCCTCGACCACGGCCTTGGCAGCGGTGTTGTCGGCGGCGGCGGCGCCAGCCAGTGAGGCCGCGTCGGCGACAGCAGCCAGGCGCGTGCGCTCCATCTCGTGTCGCATCGTGTCAATGCCGATCCCGGCCATAAGCATGAAGACCAGGAACATATATAAGGTGAACGCGACAACGGCGCCGTCTTCCTCGTTGCGGAAGCGGTTCAGCCGAGGCGCCAAATATCGCCGCAAAGCGGATTTGCGGAGCGATTGCACCGTGAAATTTGAAATCGTATTATTACTCATGTCGTCACCTCTTTGGGCTAGCAGACGCCCGGCAGTACACAATGCACCACCTTTTTGATTAACGATTTCTGTGGCGAGATTATGGCGCTGAACCTAAAATTAACCCTTAATTAACATCGAATTAGCGTCAAATTTTCAACAATATCAGCACGATCTGCGGATTGTAGTTCATCTGTTAACGATTGCGTCGGGAGGCCCTGGATCGCACCGGTCCCAAGGGTTCCGCAAAACCGTGGGTGGACAAAATTGTCGCATGGTTTAACGATTGGGTTACTTCGGGCGGGTTAAAGACAGCGCCCCAATAACCCCGTTTTAGCAATTTCAGGGAGATATATCATGAATGCACCCAAAGAGCCGAGTTTCCGCGAAAGCGTCGATCTGATGTTCAACCGCGCGGTGGCGCTGATGGATCTCCCGCCCGGTCTTGAAGAGAAAATCCGCGTTTGCAACGCCACTTACACGGTTCGTTTCGGCGTGCGTCTGCGGGGTCAGATTCATACTTTTACCGGCTATCGCTCGGTGCATTCGGAACATATGGAACCGGTCAAGGGCGGCATCCGCTTTGCCATGGGCGTGAACCAGGATGAGGTCGAGGCGCTTGCGGCGCTGATGACCTATAAATGCGCGCTGGTCGAAGCGCCGTTTGGCGGCTCCAAGGGCGGTCTGCGCATTGATCCGCGCGAATGGGACGCGCATGAGCTGGAACAGATCACCCGTCGTTTCGCTTATGAGCTGGCCAAGCGCGACCTGATCCATCCCTCGCAGAACGTGCCTGCGCCCGACATGGGCACCGGCGAGCGCGAGATGGCGTGGATCGCCGATCAGTACAAGCGCATGAACACCACCGATATCAACAGCCGCGCCTGTGTCACCGGCAAGCCGATCAACGCGGGCGGCATCCAGGGCCGGACCGAGGCGACGGGCCGCGGTGTGCAATACGCGTTGCAGGAGTTTTTCCGTCACCCCGAAGATATCGCCAAGGCGGGCCTGTCGGGATCGCTGGATGGCAAGCGCGTGATCGTGCAGGGGTTGGGGAATGTGGGCTACCACGCTGCCAAGTTTCTTCAGGAGGAAGATGGCTGCAAGGTCACCGCGATCATCGAACGCGATGGCGGCCTGATGGATGAGGACGGTCTTGACGTCGAGGCCATTCGCAACTGGATCGCCAAACATGGTGGTGTCGATGGTTATCCCAAGGGCAAGTTCATCCGCGACGGCTCTAAATATCTTGAGAACGAATGCGACATCCTGATCCCGGCGGCGCTGGAGGGTGTGATCAACATGTCCAACGCGGCCGATATCAAGGCCCCGCTGATCATCGAGGCTGCGAATGGTCCGGTCACTGCCGGCGCGGATCAGATCCTGCGCGAAAAGGGCTGCGTGATCATTCCTGACATGTATGCCAACGCGGGCGGTGTGACCGTGTCCTATTTCGAATGGGTCAAGAACCTCAGCCATATCCGTTTCGGCCGCCTGGGCCGCCGCCAGGAAGAGGCGCGGCACCAGTTGATCGTGGACGAGCTGCACAAGCTTGACGAACACCTGGGTGAGAAATGGTCGATGTCGCCGGACTTCAAGCAGAAATACCTGCGTGGCGCGGGCGAGCTTGAGCTTGTGCGCTCGGGTCTGGATGACACCATGCGCGCGGCCTACCAGTCGATGCGCGAGACATGGCACAGCGGCGAAAATGTCGATGACCTGCGCACCGCCGCCTATCTGGTGTCGATCGGTAAGGTGGCCGACAGCTACCGCGCCCTGGGCCTGTGATGCGCGGCGCCGCAGCGGGTGTGTTCCGACACGCCTGCCGCTGCGGCCGCACCAAAATGACCATAGATGTGCCCGCCCCCTCGGCGGGCACACGCCTTCGGTGCTACTGTGGCGACTGCCAGACAGCGGCGCAGCTGCATGACCCGGATCAGGACCTTCTGTCGCCCGCAGGCGGCACCGATATCTGGCACACCACCCCGGATCTGATCAGCATCGACGCCGGGGCAGAAACGCTGAAAATCTCGCGCCTGTCGCCGCGTGGCGGATGCCGCTGGTATGCGGGCTGCTGCGGCACGCTGATGTTCAGCACCGCCCGCAATCTGAAAATTCCCTTTATCAGCGTGACCCTGCGCCAGCCGGAACTGACCGGGACTGACCCGTTGCTGGGCCCGGTCCGGTGCCATGCCTTCACCGCGTCGGCGCGGCCCGATGCCAAGGCTCCGAAGGCCGACAAGGGGATGCGCCGGGTAGGCACGCTGGCGCTGAAACGCGCCTTTCTGGCCTGGCTCAGCGGGCGGTCGAAGGCCAATCCGTTGCGTGGACCCGACGGAGCCCCCATCGCCCCGGTCGAGGTCATCTCGCTTGAGGCGCGCAAGGCCGCCCGACCGGATCATCTGCCATAGCCGGCCGGTTCAATCTGGTCGCGCGCTGACGCGGAAATGTCGGGGAAACCGGCGGCATCATCCACACCATTGCTATTCTGTCAACGATTTGTTCATTTGCGGCGACCAACAGAGAGGATCACAGATGCGGTTTTCGGGCCTGCGTGTTCTGAAAGAGGGCTTGACCGGCAACAAGGGCTGGGCGCCGCACTGGCGCGACGCCAGCCCCAAAGACGCCTATGACGTGGTGATCATCGGTGGCGGCGGGCACGGGCTGGCCACCGCCTATTACCTGGCCAAGAACCACGGGATCACCAATATCGCGGTGCTGGAAAAGGGCTATCTGGGCGGCGGCAACATTGGCCGCAACACCACCATCGTGCGGGCCAATTACATGCTGCCCGGCAATGCCGAATTCTACAGCCACTCGCTGAAACTGTGGGAAGGGCTGGAGGAGGAGCTGAATTATAACGTGATGATGTCGCAGCGTGGCCAGATCGTGCTGTTTCATTCCGACGGGCAGCGCGACGCGCTGGCGCGCAAGGGCAACGCCATGCGAAACCAGGGCGACGACGCGGAGATGCTGGACCGCGAGGGCGTGCGCAAACATCTGCCCTATCTCGATTTCGACAATGCGCGTTTTCCGGTCTATGGCGGCATCCTGCAACGCCGCGCCGGCACCGCGCGTCACGATGCGGTGGCCTGGGGTTTTGCCCGGGGTGCCAGCGACAGGGGCGTGGACCTTGTTCAGAATTGCGAGGTCACCGGCATCGACATAGAAAATGGTGTCGCGACCGGGGTACAGACCACGCGCGGGGCGATCCGGGCGAAGAAAGTGGCGATGATCGTGGCTGGGCGCTCGTCTCAGGTGGCGGCCATGGCGGGCATGCGCCTGCCGATCGAAAGCCACGTGTTGCAGGCCTTTGTCAGCGAAGGGCTGAAGCCTGTCATCAATCACGTGGTCAGCTTCGGGATGGAGCATTTCTATATCAGCCAGTCCGACAAGGGCGGGCTGGTCTTTGGCGGCCATCTGGACATGTATGCCAGCTATGCCGCGCGCGGCAACCTGCCGGGGGTCGAACATGTGATGGAGGCGGGCATGGCGCTGATGCCGATGATCGGCAAGGCAAAGATGCTGCGCAGCTGGGGCGGGATCATGGACATGTCGCCCGATGGCTCGCCTATTATCGACAAGACGCCGACCCAAGGGCTCTACCTGAATTGTGGCTGGAACTACGGTGGCTTCAAGGCTGTTCCTGCCTCGGGCTGGGCCACGGCGCATCTGGTGGCGACGGATACCCCCCATGACACCGCCGCGAGGTTCCGGCTGGACCGGTTCCGCACCGGGCAAGGGCTGATGGATGAGGAGGCGACCGGCGCGCAGCATAACCTGCATTGACGCGCTGTCCGGAAAGGTTGGGCTTTTGAGTATTTTTGCCAAGAAGAAGATGGGGCGCGCGACATGAGGATAACCTGCCCGAATTGCGGCGACCGCGACCGGCGCGAGTTTTACTATACCGGTGCTGCGACTTTTCTGGACCGCCCGGCGCCGGATGCCGGGGGGGCGGCGTGGGATGATTACCTGCACAACCGCGACAACCCGGCGGGGGTGACCCGGGACCTGTGGTATCACGAGACCGGCTGCGCGGCGTGGCTGGTGGTGACCCGCAATACGCTTACCCATGAGGTGCTCAAGACCGAGCTGGCGGCGGATGTGAAAGGGCAGCGCAATGCGGGTTGAGGGCGCAGGGCTGATCGACCGCACCAAACGGATCGGATTTTCCTTTGACGGGCATCAGTACGAAGGCTTTGCCGGCGACACGCTGGCCTCGGCGCTGCTGGCCAATGACATCACGCTGGTGGGGCGGTCTTTCAAATACCACCGTCCGCGCGGCATCCTGACCGCGGGCAGCGAAGAACCCAACGCGCTGGTTATGCTGGGGCTTGAGGCCGGGCAGGAACCCAATGTGCGCGCCACCACCGCAGAGCTGTTCGAGGGTATGCTGGCACGCAGTCAGAACCGCTGGCCCACGCTTGCTTTCGATCTGATGGCCGCAAATGACCTGGTCGCGCCGTTCCTGGGGGCCGGTTTCTATTACAAGACCTTCATGTGGCCCAGGGTGTTCTGGGAAAAGCTGTATGAGCCTATCATCCGCCGTGCGGCAGGGTTGGGCGCGCTGTCGGGCCAGCACAATGCCGACAAATACGAAAAGGCTTTTGCCCATTGCGACCTGTTGGTCATTGGCGGCGGTCCTGCCGGGTTGATGGCGGCGCGGGCGGCGGCACAGGCGGGGGCGGATGTGATCCTTTGTGACGAAGACACCCGCACCGGCGGGCGGCTCAATGCCGAAACGCTTGAGGTGGATGGCAGGCCCGGTCACCACTGGGCGGCGGAACTGACCGCCGATCTGGTGGCGATGGACAATGTCCGGGTGATGACTCGCACCACTGTCATGGGCACCTATGATCAGGGCACCTATGGCGCGATTGAAAAACTGTCGCCTGACTTGGCGATGCGTGCCGGTGCGCCGCGTGAATGTTTCTGGCGCATTGCCGCCAAACGCGCCGTACTGGCAGCGGGTGCGCTGGAACGCCCCGTCGCCTTTGCCAATAATGACCGGCCCGGCGTGATGATGGCGGGCGCGGTGCGGGCCTATCTCAATCGGTGGCGGGTGAGCCCGGGCAAGAATGCCGTTGTTTTCGGCAATACCGACAGCGCGCACCGTACGGCGGCGGATCTGCTGGCGGCGGGGGTGCATGTGTCGGCGCTTATAGATTCGCGCCATCATGCCACCTGCGATCTGGACATCCCCTTCCATGCCGGGGCCAGAATTTGCGAGGCGCATGGTCGCAAGGGCCTTGAGGCGGTTTCTGTCGCATCGGTCAGCGGTATCGATAAGATCCAGGCCGATTGTCTGGCCATGTCCGGCGGCTGGAACCCGTCGCTGCACCTGACCTGCCACAGGGGTGCCAAACCGGTCTGGAGCCCGGATCACGAGGCGTTTCTGCCGGTGGATGGTGCCCTTCCCGGGCTTGAGACTGCCGGCGCCTGCCGCGGTGATTTCTCGACCCGCGCCTGTCTCGAAGGCGGTGTGGCCGCCGCCAATCGCGCGCTTGAGGATATGGGCCTTAAACCGGCCAAGCCCGAGATCCCGAAAGCCGAGGACAGCGCCTATGACATCGCCGCGCTCTGGGCCGTGCCGGGCAAGGGCCGCGCCTGGCTGGATTTCCAGAACGATGTAACCGTCAAGGATATCAAACAGTCAGCCACTGAAAACTTCCGCTCGGTCGAGCATATGAAGCGCTACACCACGCAGGGCATGGCCACCGATCAGGGCAAGAACTCGAACGTGGCAGCACTTGCGGTGTTGGCCGACGCCACCGGGCAAGGCATTGTCGAAACCGGCACGACCACCTTTCGTCCGCCCTATGTGCCGGTATCCATCGCGGCGATGGGCGCGGGTAGTCAGGGCACGGGGTTCGCGCCGCAGCGTTACATGACCTCGCACCGTGCCAGTGTCGAACGTGGCGCGCCAATGATCGAAGTGGGCCTCTGGTACCGCCCCAGTATCTTTCCGCGCGCCGATGAAACCCACTGGCGGCAATCCTGCGACCGCGAGGTCGACATGGTGCGCGGGTCGGTGGGCATCGCCGATGTCTCGACCCTGGGCAAGATCGACATTCAGGGGCCGGATGCGGCGCAATTCCTTGATTTCGTCTACACCAACACCTTTTCGACCCTGCAAAAAGGCCGGGTGCGGTATGGGCTGATGCTGCGCGAAGATGGCCATGTGATGGATGATGGCACCACCGCGCGTCTAAGCGGTAAACACTACCTGATGACCACGACGACCGCCGCCGCCGGAGAGGTGATGCGGCATCTGGAGTTTGTGCACCAGTGCCTGTGCCCGCAGCTTGATGTACGGTTCATCTCGGTCACCGAACAATGGGCGCAATTTGCCGTCGCCGGGCCGAAATCGCGCGACCTGCTGAACGCCTTGCTGGATCAGCCCATCGACAACGAAAGCTGGCCTTTCATGTCCTGTGGCAATGTCGCCATCGGCGGCACCGCGGCACGGCTTTTCCGCATCTCGTTTTCGGGCGAGCAGGGCTATGAGCTGGCCGTGCCCGCGCGCCACGGCGACAGTCTTTTCCGTGAACTCGTCTCTCGTGCCGAGGCGCTGGAGGGCGGCGCCTACGGGATGGAGGCGCTCAATATTCTGCGGATCGAAAAGGGCTTTATCACCCATGCCGAAATCCACGGCCGCGTTACCGCTTTTGACATCGGCATGGACCGCATGATCAGCGCCAAGAAGGATTGCATCGGCAAGACCGCCGCGCAACGCCCGGGGCTTAGGGATGAAAACCGCGAACAACTGGTGGGCCTGAAACCCGTGGGCGCGGTCAAGGAACTGCTGGCAGGCGCCCATCTTTTCAACCCCGAGGATGAGGCGATCAGCGCCCATGATCAGGGCTACATCACCTCGGTCGGATATTCGCCCACTCTGGGACATGCGCTGGGGCTGGGCTTTCTCAAGCGCGGTCGCGCCCGCCTGGGGGAAAAACTGCGCATGGTCGATCACTTACGCGGCTCGGAAACCCTGTGCGAGGTGATTGACCCGGTCCAGTTCGATCCAGAGGGAGGACGCCTGCGTGGTTGATCTGAGTGCAAATTCCCCCTGTGCCGGGCTCTTGCCCCTTACCATCGGCAGCGTCACCCTGTCCGAGGCCACACCCGGCACATTGACCAGCATCGCGCCCTATAATGGGCAGGACAAGGCCCTGTCGGCTGCGCTTAAATCCCTGCACGGCATGGCCGCACCGGCCCCCAATCGTGCGACCGGCAAAGAGGGCGCGCGCGCGATCTGGTTCGGCCAGCGCATGATCCTGCTGCAAGGCCCGCCACCGGATCCCGGCCTGGCAAAACACGCGGCCCTCACCGATCAGTCCGATGCCTGGGCCGTGGTGCGCCTGGAAGGGGCCGGGGCCGCCGACACGCTTGCGCGCCTGACGCCCATTGACCTGCGCGACAGCCAGTTCAAGCGGGGTCACACGGCGCGCACGGAACTGAGGCACATGATGTCAGGCATCACCCGCCTGGGGCCGAATAGCTATCAGATCATGGTGTTTCGTGGCTTTGCCCAGACCCTCGTGCATGACCTCAAGACCGCCATGCAAGGCGTTGCCGCCAGAGGCTGAATTTGACTGTGGCTGCCCGAAAATCCCTCGGCAAGCTTCCGCCACAGTCACAATTTGCGGAAAATTCCCCCTATGTCTGCCTGACATCCAGCCTCAGATAAGGTAGGGACCGACCAGTCAAGAAATTCACGAGGCTCAAATGCTACGTATCATCGCTCTTTTCACCATCCTCGCCACCCCTGTGGCCGCGCAGGATGCGGCGCAGGACAAGGAATTGCTTTGCAATACATCCGGTGAGATTGTCGGCGCCGGTGTGGCCGAACGTCTGGGCGGGGCCGATGAAGAAACCGCGATCAAGGCGGTGCAGGACTGGCTGACCGAAGACAAGGCCAAATTCAAACCGGCTGTCGAACCTCTGGTGCAATGGGTCTACACGCTGGAAGCCGACCAACTGACCGAAGAGGCCGCGAAATCCTACGTGCTAGCCTGCCTGACGCAATAGACTTACCCCCAACTTATTCTTTTCGGTAACTAGACTCGGACGCGCATGCGCCCGATATATGAAATATGAGTCTACCACCCGGTTTTTTGGATGAATTACGCACCCGCACCTCGCTCAGCCAGGTGGTCGGGCGCAAGGTCATGTGGGACACGCGCAAATCCAATCAGGGCAAGGGCGATATGTGGTCGCCATGCCCGTTCCATCAGGAAAAAACCGCCAGCTTCCATGTCGATGACAGGAAAGGCTTCTATTATTGTTTCGGGTGTCACGCCAAAGGCGACGCGATCAGCTTTGTCCGTGAAACCGAGAATGTCGATTTCATGGAAGCGATTAAAATTCTGGCTGCCGAAGCCGGGATGACGATGCCCGAACGCGACCCGCAGGCGCAGGCCAAGGCCGACAAACGCACCGAACTGGCCGATGTCATGGAAATCGCTGTCCAGTTTTTCAGGCTGCAACTGAAAACTGCCGCCGGGTCCGCCGCGCGCGAATACCTCGACCGGCGCGGTCTGAAAGAAGCCACGCAGGATCGGTTCGAAATCGGGTTTGCGCCCGATGCCTGGCAGGGCCTCTGGGATCACCTGAAGGCGAAGAATGTCGCCGATGATCTGATCCTCGGCGCGGGGCTGGCCAAGCCATCGACCAAGGGCGGCAAGCCATATGACACGTTCCGGGGTCGCATCATGTTCCCGATCCGCGACGCGCGCGGGCGCTGCATCGCCTTTGGTGGCCGGGCGATGGACCCGAACGACAACGCCAAATACCTGAACTCGCCCGAAACCGAGCTCTTTGACAAATCCCGCACCCTCTACAACCACGGTCCCGCGCGCGAAGCGGCGGGTAAGGGTCAGCCGCTGATCGTGGCCGAAGGGTACATGGACGTGATCGCGCTGGCCGAAGGCGGCTTTGGTGCTGCAGTGGCCCCACTGGGCACGGCTGTGACCGAAACCCAACTTCAGATGATGTGGCGCGTGGCCGATGAACCGGTGATCGCGCTCGATGGGGACACGGCGGGCCTGCGCGCTGCACACCGGGTGATCGACCTGGCGCTGCCGCTGCTTGAGGCGGGCAAATCCCTGCGTTTCGCCCTGATGCCCGAGGGCAAAGACCCCGACGATCTGATCCGCGCCGAAGGCAAGGCGGCGCTGCAAAAGCTGGTCGATAACGCCTTGCCGATGGTTCAACTGCTCTGGCAACGCGAGACCGAGGCGCGCAATTTCGACAGCCCCGAACGCAAGGCGGCGCTGGACAAGGCCCTGCGTGAAAAGATCAAACTGATCCGCGATCCGTCGATCCGCAGCCATTACGGGCAGGCGATCAAGGACATGCGGTGGGAGCTTTTCAACCCGCGTCGTGCCAATGCCGGTGCCGTCGGCACCCGTCGCCGAACGGGCAGTGGCAAATGGCAACCGCCACCCGCCAGCGCCATGCCCTCGACCAAATCCTCGTTGCTGGTGGCGGCAGGGGACGATGCCCAGATGCAATTGCGCCTGGGGGTTATCCTGGCCTCGCTGGTTGCCACCCCGCAGGTCTGCGAGGAATTCGAGGTCGCGCTTGAAAATCTTGAATGTGCCAATCCCGATCATGCCCGTCTGCGCGACCTGATCCTGCGTCATGCCGATGCCGGAACCGAGACGCTGAATGCCCATATCGGCACCGAAATCGGCGAGGCCGCCCTTGAAAAGCTGATGGCGCTGCCCCATGTGGCCTTAGCACCACCGGTGCGCAATCCGGGGGATGCGGACATCGCCCGCATGACAATTGCCGAAGAACTTGCCAAGATCGACGCCGAACGCGGCCTGAACGCGGAACTTGTTGAGGCCGCAGAAGACATTGTCGGCATCGCCGACGAGGCCGTAACCTGGCGGTTGGGCCAGGCCGCCGAGGCCCGCAACCGGGCGATCCGCAGCCAGCAGGAGGATAAGGCCGAATACGACTTAGGCGAGAATGGTGCCAGAATTAATCGCGGCGAACGCGAGCAATTTGATGCGCTCCTCGACAAAATCAAATTCTCCAAACCAGGCCGCTAAGGGATTTTGGTGAGGAATAGGTAAAGAAAACAGGGTAAACGGGAGTGCGAATCACTCTGATTCGCGTTAATGATTCGATCAAACGAATCACCCCGCCGCCCCGCTGAGCAGGAGACCTTCATGGCCGCCAAAGATAACGACGACCAAAAGACCGAAGATCAAGACGGCGAAATGTCCCTCGACATGAGCCAGGCTGCGGTCAAGAAGATGATCGCCGAGGCGCGCGAAAAAGGCTTTATTACCTACGATCAGCTCAACAATGTTCTGCCGCCCGACCAGGTCAGCAGTGAGCAGATCGAAGACGTGATGTCGATGCTTTCGGAAATGGGCATCAACATCATCGAAGCCGAAGAAGCCGAGGAAGAAGAGCAGAAATCAACCGCGCTGGCCGAAACCAGCAAACGCGGTGAGATCACGCTTGGCTCGGGCAAGGAAGAGAAACTGGATCGCACCGACGATCCGGTGCGCATGTACCTGCGCGAGATGGGCAGCGTCGAACTGCTCAGCCGTGAGGGCGAGATCGCGATCGCCAAACGCATCGAGGCCGGTCGCAACACGATGATCGCAGGCCTCTGCGAAAGCCCGCTGACCTTTCAGGCGATCACCATCTGGCGCGACGAACTTGTCAGCGAAGACATTCTTCTGCGCGATGTGATCGACCTTGAAACCACCTTTGGCAATCAGCTTGGCGAGGACGAAGAGGAAGAGACCCCCGTCGTGGCCAATGTCGCCTCGGCCCCGTCCGAGAACAAGGCAGACGAGCCCGAGCTTGACGCCGATGGCAACCCGATTGCCACGGATGACGACGATGACGAGGACGAACAGGCCAACATGAGCCTTGCCGCGATGGAGGCCGCGCTGAAACCGCGCGTGCTGGAAACGCTGGACCGCATCGCCGACGATTACGTGAAGCTTTCGGAAATGCAGGACAGCCGGATTTCGGCCACCCTGAACGAAGACGGCTCGTTCTCGAAAAAGCAGGAAGACACCTACCAGAAGCTACGCTCGGAAATCGTTGAGCTGGTGAACGAGTTGCACCTGCACAACAACCGGATCGAAGCGCTGATCGACCAGCTTTATGGCATCAACCGCCGGATCATGCAGATCGATGGCGCGATGGTCAAACTCGCCGACCAGGCCCGGATTAATCGCCGCGAATTCATCGACGAATATCGCGGGCGTGAGCTGGACCCGAACTGGCTGGATGACATGGCCAAGAAATCCGGTCGTGGCTGGCAGATGTTCATGGAACGCTCGCCCGAAAAGGTCGAGGAATTGCGCGCCGACATGGCCCAGGTCGGCCAGTATGTCGGCCTTGATATTCCTGAATTCCGCCGCATCGTCCAGCAGGTGCAGAAGGGCGAAAAAGAAGCCCGCAGCGCGAAAAAGGAAATGGTCGAGGCGAACCTGCGCCTGGTGATTTCGATCGCCAAGAAATACACCAATCGCGGCCTGCAATTCCTGGATCTCATTCAGGAAGGTAACATTGGCCTGATGAAGGCGGTCGACAAGTTCGAATACCGCCGTGGCTACAAGTTCTCGACCTACGCCACCTGGTGGATCCGTCAGGCGATCACCCGCTCGATCGCCGATCAGGCGCGCACGATCCGCATCCCGGTCCACATGATCGAAACGATCAACAAGCTGGTCCGTACCGGTCGTCAGATGCTGCACGAGATTGGCCGTGAACCCACGCCCGAGGAACTGGCCGAAAAGCTGCAAATGCCGCTTGAGAAGGTCCGCAAGGTGATGAAAATCGCCAAGGAGCCGATCAGCCTTGAAACCCCGATTGGCGACGAGGAAGACAGCCAGCTGGGCGATTTCATCGAGGACAAGAATGTGGTTCTGCCCCTCGACAGCGCCATTCAGGACAACCTCAAGGAAACCACCACGCGCGTGCTCTCCAGCCTGACACCGCGTGAAGAACGGGTGCTGCGCATGCGTTTTGGTATCGGCATGAACACCGATCACACGCTCGAAGAAGTGGGCCAGCAGTTTTCCGTTACCCGCGAACGTATCCGCCAGATCGAGGCGAAAGCCCTGCGCAAGCTGAAACACCCCAGCCGGTCGCGCAAATTGCGGTCTTTCCTGGATCAATAACACGCGCCACGCTCGGCCCATCGCGACATTCCTGTCAATGGTGGCCTGCTAGGGCACCTTGTGGGCCAACGCCGCCCTGGGCGCACTTGGCATCGCCGTTGTCACTCACCTCCGGTATCCGGGCCGCGACCATCGTTGGCTTTGCTCTTTTGGCGGTGACTGCGCTGTGGCTCTGGGAGCAAATCCGGCACAATCCCGCCAACCACCGCCGATTAGAGCGGATTTGTGCACAATTTTAAGAGCTTTTCGCGCGGGGGTTGTCGGCGTCAATCAGGGCGGGTAGCACAGTGGCCTGATCTGGCTTACAGCCTGCAACCTATGCGCGAAATATTGCCGATACTTCTCGCAAGGCTTGTCAGATTCCATACGACTGCGTAGGTGGTCGCCATGAAACAGGCAAAATTATCCGATCTGCGCAGAAATCTATCCTCCATGCTGAATGCCGTGAACAATGATCACGAGCCGCTGATCGTGACCCGCAGGCGCGGCAAACCCGTCGTAATGATGTCACTCGAGGATTTTCAGGCGATGGATCGTCCTGCCCCCCGTTTCGCCACTTCGCCCAGCATGGACCGGTTGATCAACTCCTTCGCCGAAGTGGACGAGATCGCGTTTCTGCCCCATGCGCTGGAAGACAGTAAAAAAAGCCAATAGCAAATAGCGACTGCGTTTAACCTGATCCTCACTCGTATCACTGCGTCACCAACGCCTGCTGGGGATAGGATTGGCCCTGTCCGCTGCGCGGGATGGATCGGATTTTTGATCTGTTACACCGGGGGTCCGCATCCGGCCTGACGCCGGGGCGAGTTTACACAATCCGCGTACACAGTTTACACAGTTGCAACTTTCCGGGCTGCGGTCGGGGGCTTGTGGCGCGTGCCCGATTGCAGCAATCATGCGGCCCATGATGCAGACGGTTTTCTCTCTCCAGACCCGCGGTCAGGGTCTTTATGAATTTACGCCGCAGGTCTCGGCATGGCTGCGCGATGCCAAGGCAGATCAGGGTCTGCTGACGCTTTTCATCCGTCACACCTCGGCCAGCCTGTTGATTCAGGAAAACGCCGATCCTGAAGTGCAGAGCGACCTTTTGCATTATTTTCAAAGGCTTGTGCCGCCAACCACCGACCCGTCGATGGCCTACCTGACCCACACCTATGAAGGTCCTGACGATATGCCCGCTCACATCAAGGCCGCGATGATGCCGGTCAACCTCAGCATCCCGGTTTCGGAAGGGCATATAATGCTGGGTACATGGCAGGGGATTTACCTGTTTGAACACCGAAATGCGCCTCATACCCGCCAGATTGCTGCTCATCTAGCGGTATAAATTCCCCTCTACCCAAAACCTTGCGGCTGTCCTATAGTGACTGTGGATAACTGGGCAAAAGACCCAAATGACAGGTGGCAGAGAAGAAGAGGGGAACGGCTGATGCGCTGTCCGTTTTGCGGAAATATAGATACACAGGTCAAAGACTCGCGCCCCGCAGAAGACCACGTGTCAATCCGGCGACGCCGTTTCTGCCCGGCTTGTGGTGGACGTTTCACAACATATGAACGGGTACAGCTGCGTGATCTGGTTGTGGTCAAAACCAACGGCCGGCGCGAAGATTTCGACCGCGACAAGCTTGAACGGTCGATCCGTATCGCACTACAGAAACGCCCGATTGAGCCGGAACGGATCGAGCAGATGATCTCAGGCATCGTGCGGCGGCTGGAAAGCATGGGCGAGACGGATATCCCGTCCAAGACCGTGGGTGAAATCGTGATGGAAAGCCTGGCACGGATTGATACCGTGGCCTATGTGCGCTTTGCCAGCGTCTATAAGAATTTTCAGGCGGCGGATGATTTTGACAAATTTGTCAGTGAGTTACGCCCCGATACCTCTGCATCTGAAGACCCTTCGGACGGGTGAGCGCCCGCGACGAAAGGTTTATGTCGCTGGCTCTGATGTTGGGCCGGCGCGGTCAGGGGCGTACTTGGCCGAACCCTGCTGTGGGCTGTGTTATCGTCAAGGATGGTCGGATTGTCGGTCGGGGTAGGACAGCCGATGGCGGTCGCCCACATGCCGAAACGCAAGCTCTGAAACAGGCTGGTGAATCGGCCCAGGGCGCCACTGCCTATGTCTCGTTGGAACCTTGTGCCCATCACGGTCAGACGCCCCCATGCGCCGAGGCTTTGGTGACGGCAGGGATCGCGCGTGTGGTGGCCCCGCTGGCTGATAGTGATCCACGTGTGGCAGGTCAGGGATTTGCATTTCTGCAAAATGCAGGGGTCGACGTCACGACCGGCGTTTTGGCGGATGAGGCCGCAGGTGATCTTGATGGGTTCTTCATGCGCACCGAACATGGTCGTCCGCATCTGACCCTGAAGCTTGCCAGTTCCTTTGACGGTCGCATCGCCACGGCCACTGGCCAAAGCCAATGGATTACGGGCCCAAGCGCCCGCCGCCACGTCCACAGTCTGCGCGCCCGCCACGATGCTGTCATGGTCGGTGCCGGTACTGCACGCGCTGACGATCCGTCGTTGACGGTGCGGGACCTTGGCATCATGCAGCAACCGGTGCGGGTGGTCGTTTCTCGCAGGTTGGATTTACCGATGATGTCCAAGCTTGCGCGATCTGCCAAGATCGCACCACTGTGGCTCTGTCACGGACCCGATGCCGATCCGGCGCTGATTGAGGCATGGCAGGGGATCGGTGCGACGCTGATTTCCTGTGATTTGACGGGACGGCAGCTTGATGTTCGTTCGGTGCTGCGGCAGCTGGGTGCAAAGGGGCTAACGCGGGTCTTTTGCGAAGGTGGAAGCGGGCTTGCCGCTTCAATCCTGTCGGCGGATCTTGTGGACGAGCTGGTCGGCTATACTGCAGGGATGACCATCGGTGCCGAGGGGTTGCCCGCAATCGGAGCCTTGGGACTGAGCAATTTGGGTGATGCCCCGCGCTTTAAGCTCGCAGAGAGCCGTTTGATCGGCGTTGATATACTGCATCGGTGGGTGCGGGTGTAGCCGTACCGCTATTGCCGGTTCACCGCCAGATCCCTGAATAAGAAGCAAAAATCCCTTGTAGTTTGGAGAGTATCCGGTTTGCTGCACCGGGATGAGGGACCGCGCCCGAGGCCAACCTGTCTATGGCCGTCTCGACCGAGCAGGCGGTGCCGGTGAGCGGATCGAAGTAACGCGGATAGTCAATCAGCGCAGCATGTACCAGCCCTGTCAAACTGGGTTTCGCGGTACGGCGACCGGGGACAACGCCAACATCGCGGGTTAGCGCCCAGCCCGCGTAGAACGGCGCGCCAGTAGTGGTCACGGCCACGCCGCGGATCAATGCTTCGAACCCCATGAGCGAGGTCATGGTCCACACCTCATCCACCTGTTGCAGCAAGGCGGCAGGATCGGCGTGATCCAGTACGAAATCTGCCAGCTCCGCCATTTCGGCAGGATCGATTTTGCCTGCTCTGAGCCCTGCTTCAACATCTGGGTGCGGTTTGTAGAGAATGATTGATTCTGGGTTCTCAGCCCTCACACGCTCCAGCAGCGCTTGATTGGTAGAGACCGTGCCTGCGCCAAGGCGGATCGAGGCATCATCCTCGACCTGACCTGGCACCAGAATACGGTGTCCGACCGGTAAATCCGCTACGCCTTTACCCAGATTGTATTTCGAGAGGCCGAGCCTGATGATGCTTGAAATTAGCCTTTCAGCCCGGATTTCCTGATCGGGGCGCAGGGTGGCCCGTTTTGCAATCCATTCTTCCAGACGGCTGGGAGAGCTGGGATCATAGTATATGCCTAGATCGTCGCAGACCAGCGATAGTGGCGGAACCAGTTTCGCACCCAATCCGCGTGAGCGCAGAAATCCGTCTTCGATACGCAGAGCGGCCGGCGGTGCGCGCTCGATCTGGCTGGCCCAAGCCATGATGCGTTTATCCTTGGCGGGTGTGCCGCTATTGTGAAAAATTACGCGACCGTGTTGACCAAAGAAACGTTGCAAGGGCCTGCGTTTCCATAGTCGCATCCCGTGGGCTGACCAACCTTGCCGATCCTCGCGCCAGCATCTTACCTGTGCCTCAAGGATGGCCAGGGCATCCTCTATTTCGCACAGACAGTCGCGATGCGGATCGTACCAGGTGGGGTAAAGGATCATGGCGGCGGCAAAAAGCTGTGCGCGGCTGAGGGGGCGCCCGCGCCGGGCAAGGGACACCGGGTGGCGATCTTCGGTCAGGTTCCAACCGGCATAGAAGGGCTGTCCAAAAACTTGTGGTCTGTGACCTGCAAAAATGGCCTCGAAACCCATTTGCGAGCTGACAGTGTAGACCGCGACAGCGCCGTCAAAAAGCGCCCAGGGGCTGACCCGGTCGGCCAATAGTTCGATGCGGTCTGAAGCATCCTGGGGGCCGAAATATCCGGGCCGGTTGCCATCCGCTGTTTCCGGGTGCGTTTTGATCAGAACTTTCGCGCCGGGGTGATCTTCCTGCGCATAGTAAAGCATTTCGCGGAAGGTGTTGGCATCCGCCTGCCCGTGGATCACGCTGGCATCGCCCTTGGTCTGGTCAATCACCAGAACATAACCGGGATCGGGGCAGGGGGTGGTAGGGTCGAAAGCGTTGTATTTACTCAGATGTGCCTCTTGCAGATAAGCAATCGCCCCCCGCGCGCGATCCATCAGAGCGGTGTCATCCAGGGGATGCGTGGCCAGCAGATGCTCCAGATCCGAAGGCTGGCTGCTGTCGAAATGCACCCCAGTTTGGTCAATCACTAGACCAAGCGGAGGTGTCCCCTCACGGCCAGGATGGACCGAGCGCAAAAACGCGTCTTCTACCCGGATTATCCCCGCGCCGGTGCTTTCCGCGACCGCTTCGCCACGCTTTGCATAAGGGGAATGGCCCCAAACCGCGATCAGATCGTCAGCAGAGGGTTTGCCGATCTGCAACGGATAACCGGCCAATTCCAGCATGCGGCGAACGCGGCGCTGACGCAGAAACCCGGCGTTAAAATAGAAAACCCGCCGGGGTGTCGCAGCCCCGGCGGGAGAACGCTTTTCGTCATCGGACATCACAGTCCAAGCGTATCCTCGGCTGTTGAAACCGACCCTACAGCACCAAGTGTGCCGGTAAGGGCTGAGATGACCTTGCTCCATTGGGCGAACGGTGCCTCGGTTACGTAGATCGTATCATCATCCCGGATCGCGAAATCACGAGCCATGAACATGCCGTTGGGCTGTGTCAGGTCAAGCACATAGACCAGACGTTGGGCACCGATAAGGTCATCGCGGCCCAGAACCTGATTGGCAATTTCAGCGGGTTCGTTGCGCATGATGAAGACGCCAGTCGGGTCCGCTGCCCCTGCTGTCAGCCCGCCGACAGTGGCAATCGCTTCGACTGCGCTGAGAGTTTGGGTTTCAAAGGTCACGCGAGCCTGCGATCCGGTTGCCCCAAGCGCTGTGAAGGCGCGCGTGTCCTGTTCAACGAGGATACGGTCACCGCCGCGCAAGGCGATGTCGAATTCGGGGTTTTTGAATAAGTCCTGGAACCAGACCTTCGACTGGTGTTCCCCGCGGATCACGGTGACTTGGGCGACTTCGGGCGGAATGGCGACGCCACCTGCAGCGGCCAGCATCGCAGACAGCCTGCGGGTTGGTTGTTCGATAGGATAAACACCCTGACCATTAACAGCGCCGACCAGAGATACCGTTGAGCCGTTACCGGCAAGCCTGCGCACCTCGACCTGCGGGTCAGGCGTTTGTTCGTCCAGCTTGGCAGTGATGATCCGGCGGATCGCCTCGGGCGAGTTGCCAGCGGCGCGGATGCGCCCGGCATAGGGCACGAAGATGAAACCGGCACCGTCGACCTGAACTTCTTCCAGCACGGTCTGGCTCTGAGCTTCGCCTGCCAGAAGGCCGTCATCGACGTTTTCCCAGATGGTCAGCCCCAGCGTATCGCCGGGACGGATGGTATCTGCGCCGATTGACCCGGCTCTCAGAAAACTGTCACTGAAGCCGAGGGCAGGTTGCACCGCTGTCGCGCGGGTCACCCTGTCATTTACGGATACAACGAAGGCATCGCCGGATTTTTGCACTGATCCCGCATAGATCTCTTTCTTGTTCGGCCCGACGCGGGGAAGCGTGCCACAGGACGCCACCATGGCCACAACGACGAAAAGGGCGACGGACTTCGCCCAGCGTTTGGATTGGGAGTTCACTGCTCGGTCTCCTCGACCTGTTTATACTGCCTCGGTCTTTTTTAGGTAAGTTAGCGGAATCCCGATGTAAAATCCAGAGATTGTAACGGCGTGGCTTAACTGACGACGTGCAACTGTTGCCTTGGGGCCGCGGTGCCGGATTTCAATGCATCATAGGGATCGTCCGCTGTAAGCAGCATGTCGACCACCTGTCGCATCAATTGGCGACGCCCGCGCGAGGAATAAAACCCGCCCGCGATCTGGCTGGTTTCAAGCAGATACCGGCGATAATCTTTATAGGCACGATGATCGGGGCGTTCTGCACCGGCAAAGAAATCGATGAGGGGTTCGGTAGAGACGAATTCCGGTTTGTCATAGACGGCCTGGCCAAAGGTTTTGAGCGGAATGCCCCGCCACAGCACTTGTTGCGCTGCGGTAGAGTTCACGGTGACGGCGCTACGTGCCTCGTCCAGCAATTTCGCCAGTTTGCCGCCGCGCACGTAATGTACCCGCCCCTCAAGTCCGCGTGCTTTCGCCAACCGCTTCAACTCCCGCCGGATCGGCGCGCGGCCGTCTTCCAGCGGATGGGCTTTGACCACCAAATGGTGATGCGGCGGCGCTCCTTTCGCGAAACCGTCGATCACCGTTTCCAGAAACTCCGCCATGGTTGAGAAAGGTGAATGCGCCTGGAAAGACGCATCGTGTTCCAACTGCAAAAGCGCCAGATGATAGGGGAAACCACCGTATTTGATGCGCAAGGTAGCAATCCGGCGATCCAATGCCTGCGCGGGCATCAATAGCAGTCGCTGTAGGTAAAGCTTGAATTCCTGAGACACACTCAAGCTGCGATGTGGTTGAAAGTTTCGGTAGCGGCGGTTCATCAGAAAAACGAAGCCATGATAGACCGCGCCATAAAAGATATGCTCACGCATGTCGCCCCAACTTGCCGGAGGCAACGGTGCGTCCATATCAGAATTTTCCAAGGCGCTGCGCATGTCGTCGATGCTCATGTCCATCAACCGGGAATGGCCATTGGTTCCGTCACGCTCATATGTCACCCAATAAGGGCGCATGTAACCCTCTTCGAAGACGTGGATGCGCAACCCCAGGGCGCGGGCGCGCTGCACAGCCTGCGCGTGGATCGGACGCGTATCGCCATATAGGACGATGTCGGTCACGTTCTTCTCGGTAACCAGGTTCGAGAATGCATCGGACCAATCCGCGCTGTCACCTAGATAGGGAATGTAGCTTGCCTTGTCGCGCCAGAACGCCCGGTCGCCGGCGTTAAATCCGACGCGCCAGACCTCAGCACCGGATTTACGCAACATGCGGCCCAATTTGCTGAAAAACGGCCCGTGTGGTCCCTGAAGGAACAGAAACACGCGGTCTTTTCCCGTCAGAATTTCCATTTACACATCGACCCTTTAACACTTGTGTTCGGATTAAAGCCGAATTTGGGCGAAATTGTGGCCGAACAATCAGTGCGGCTTGCCAGCTAGCGGAGGCAAGTCTAAAGCGGACATGGTTAAATTTGCATAACCTTATTTGCGTGCGATGCATTAGGTGTTGCCGAAATACAAACGGAGGCAAGCGATGTTCACGGGGATTATCACCGATACCGGCAAGGTGAGGCAATTGACGCAGCTTGGTGATTTGCGCGCCCGTATCGGCACGGCCTACCAGACTGCAGGGATAGAAATCGGTGCGTCTATCGCGTGTGACGGTGTGTGTTTGACCGTAGTTGCATTAGGCGATGACTGGTTTGACGCCGATGTTTCTGCGGAAACGCTGTCAAAGACCAACCTGGGCAAGTGGGCCGAGGGGAAGCGCATCAACCTGGAGCGTGCGTTGAAGGTTGGTGACGAGTTGGGCGGCCACATCGTGTCGGGCCATGTTGATGGTCTGGCTGAAGTCGTCGCTGTCACGGACGAGGGTGACAGCACACGGGTCAAATTGCGGGCTCCCAAGGACCTAGCGCGTTTCATTGCCCCCAAGGGCTCTGTCGCCTTGAACGGGACATCGCTTACCGTGAATGAAGTCGATGGCCAAGATTTTGGCATCAACTTCATCCCACACACTAAACAGGTCACGACCTGGGGTGATGTATCGGTGGGTGATCCGATCAATCTCGAGATCGATACTTTAGCGCGATATGTGGCACGTCTGGCCGAAACCGCGTGATCTTCAAGCAGCCAACCTTTTTTCAAACCTCTGCTGTAGATTGGCCAGCTGTTTTGCAAGGAGCCAGCAGATGATCGCGGCAGCAAATCCCAGATAGCCATCGATCGCATAGTGCCAGCCAAGATGCACCGAACTGAGCTGTATCAAAACGGCAAATCCAACCATGAGCCACCCGAAGGTCTTGTGGAACTGAAACGCATGGAATGCGATGATCCAGGACATCGCCACATGCATGCTGGGCATTGCGGAAATACCTTTCATACCATTGCCGCTCTGATACCCGTCCAGCAACATGGTTTGTAGTTCAAGCGCGGTCAGTGGCTGTACATCATTGATATCTTTGAGCATGTTCATGAGCGGCATAAACTGATCGCCAAAGCCGAATGCCTGGTAATAGACCGGCCCTACCGATGACAGCAGAATGGCAAGGACGGAACCGCTGATAATCCATATCAAAACGAACGCAAAAAGAAATGTGTTGCGGCGGTGCGGGTTGCCAATATCCATACAGGCGACAAAGGAAAAGAAATGCACCAGAAGTAGCCAGAAGCTATAGGCGCTGTCTGCGAGTTTTGTCATCAAAGGGTTACCGAAAATCGGCGCCAGCAAGATATATGGATCAACCCCACCATGAAGAATGCGATCCCATTCTGCAAATGTCGGATCCCACGAAAATGGGTTCAGATAGGGAATGGTATCTTTGACGAATGAGAATATGGCGGCGAAATAAATGACGCAGGTAACGGCAACCATACCGCTCAAAAGCCTTTGCCGATCCCGAAAGAAGGTGTCACGCATGTCCGCGGCCAACCAGTTGATCGGTTTTTCGGGGCGGACGTTCATGATCATATTGGCAAAGCGCCAGATGATCATTGATCCGATAAAGATCGGTATTGAGGCCAGTAACATCCACTTCATATTTGAAAAGTTGATCGAGTGGATCGGAACCGAAATCGCTAAACTGATGAGCTTGGCCGCAGCAAAATAGGACAGAACGATGAATATCAATATGCTGTTTTGCGTCAGCGCGGACCGGAACTGGAACTTTTCTGCACCGAACGCTTTCGAACTTGGCTTGGAAAACACATCAGATTGCATCGTCATAACAAAGGATCCCCAGAACTAGTTGGAGTTTCCTAGGCGGTAACTTTGGCGTGGCGTTGACTGTATCAAGTCAATAATTTGGCAGCGGCAAGTGGCATCAACCCCAGATATCCCCGATTTTGTAGCCCTCTGGGAAAGGATCCGTGGGGTCGAGCATGTAATTGGTTGTGCCATAAATCCAGCCTTGGCCCGCCAATGTTGGGATTATGGCGGGGTAGGTACCAACGCTGGTAATCTCTTGGATACGACCAGTAAAAGTGGTTCCCATGGGCCCAGCGTTGACATAGTCCTGCCCCACTGCCAACTGGCCACGGGCGTGCAGAACAGCCATTTTTGCACAGGTTCCGGTGCCGCAGGGTGACCTATCCAGAGTACCCGGCAAAGCGTGTGGACGATTTGGATCAAAGCCACCGGTTGAAAGCGTAATCGCGCCTCGGCCATCGGTATCGGGGGCGACCGGCGCGCCCCAAAGATTGGTGATAGTCGGACCGGTGATCTCGGGGTTTTCCGGGTGCACAACGGGCAGTTGTTCTACTGTTGCGGCTCGGATCGCCTCGGAGATTTTGACAATCTCCGCCCCGTTATCGCCCCCCAGATCAACGCCCAGATGATCGGCATTTGCCAGAACAAAAAACATACCACCCCAGGCAATATCAACGTTGATGTGGCCCAGGCCGGGCACCTCGACCGAAGCGTCAAGATGCATGGCGAAAGCGGGCACATTGCGGAAGGTCACCCGGGTAACCTTGCCGTTTGCACACTCTGCGCGCACAGTGATCAATCCGGCGGGGGCTTCCAGTGTCAGCTCGGTCACTGGTTCTTGCATCGGCAAAATGCCGGTCTCAAGCAAGACCGTTACCACGCAGATTGCGTTTGAGCCGGACATCGGAGGATACTCGGTCTGTTCCATGATGATGAAACCGGCATCGGCGCGCGGATCGCATGGTGGCACGATGACATTACAGCACAGCGCCGGTTGGCCGCGCGGCTCTCGCAGCATGAGCAAGCGAATGTCGTCCGCATGCGTCTGCATCCATTGCATTTTTTCAAAAACGTTTTTGCCCGGCATATTCGGGACGCCCGCGGTGATCACTCGGCCCGGCTCACCCTCGGCGTGGGCTTCGACGGCTGTTATCATTCGTGACGTGCGCATGGCTAATCCCCTCGATCAGATCAAACCCTAGACCGATGGTATCGGAACCGTCCAGTCGCGAATTCAGCTATCTGTCAAACGCGGAACAGCAGCACGATAGAGATGCCATGTGGCGTGCCCCAGGATGGGCAAGACGATAATCAGACCCAGGAAGAACGGAATTGACCCCAGAGCCATCAGCAACGCCACGATCAGCCCCCATTTGGCAATCGTCACCGGGTTTTGCTTGGCAACCTTTACCGATGTTGCGACGGCTACAGGGATGCCTGCGCGCCGATCAATCAGCATCGGAAAGGAAATGACGCTGATCACCAGAACGATCGACGCAAAAACCAATCCGACACCCATGCCGATCAGGATCATCATCCACCCCGCTCCGGTCGTCAGCGTATCGACTGCAAAGGCGCTGACCGAAATCGGCGGCTCGGGACCCAGAGTGAAGCTGTAGATCATGATTGCGGCCATTATCCAAAGCACGAACATTGCAAAAAGATAGATGCCAAGTGCCATCACTGGCCCGACGATATGCGCCCGTAGGGCCTGTAAACCGGCGCTCCAGCCGACCTCCTTGCCAGCCTCCCGTTGCTTGCTCATTTCGTAAAGTCCGATTGCAGCGATCGGACCCAATAGGGCGAACCCCGCAGCAAGCGGAAAGAGTAAAGGTAACAAGGCCAAATCCGATGAGACGACAACCAAGCAGATGCCGATAATCGGATAGATTGCCACCAGAAACATCACATCACTACGAAAGTTCTTGAAATCATCTACGCCTTTCCGCAAGGCATTGCGGATTTCCGTATCGCCGATCTGCCGTGTTGGCGGCGGGATTGTCTCCTGACTTGCCATTGCATCGGCGACTGCCCCAACCGTTCGGCCTGTGCCAAAGACCGCATCAGCGGCCCATGTCAGCGGATTACCAATCGTTTTTACCATGATTTCCTCCTGACGTTCCGCTCAGGAGGACTGTCTTTGCCCATCCCGGGCTGATGTCTGTGTAATTTCTGTCGGATGCGCGCAACCGGCAGGCTACGGCACCAGTCTAGCAGATTTTGAAGCTACATCGCCTCACGATATTGCGACGCTGTTCGCCGCGGGGAAATAATTTTATAATTCAGTTGTTTAGTGGGTTTTCGCTACGGGTCCCATTCATCAATCGTTGTCTGTTAGCCCTGCACCAGCGCCTGCAAGACGGCTTTCGGGTGTGTCGGGGGCATAGGTGCGATGGGCAAATGCACCCAGGACTTTGGCAGTGTCTTCGGGAATTTCGGCACGTAGATGGGCACGTTGTAAATCATTTACCGCAGCATCACTGATGCGCACCGAAATGCTATCTGCTTGATCGGTTTGCAGTGTCGCATCTTTGGATAATTCGATTTGTCCGCGAGCGGTGATTGTGGCTTTCGTGCCCGGCCATTTGATTTCCATAGTTCTTCCTACCAGCTGCGCCGCACCGGCGACAAAGGGTAATAACAACATCGGAAAGGACGTCCGGCCAAGGTCAACGTCACGGCCTGCGGCGATATCCGCTGCATGATCGCAGATGACGGCACCTGTGATGAGAGGGCAGAGTTGGCCGCTGTCCGCCGCCCAGATTCCCTGGGTTTCCAAAGGGCAAAGCGATTCATAGACCTTGCCGTCATTCTGGGTGAGCAGCGCCGAGAGCATTTCTGGGCCTGGCAGACCTGTGCTGGCCAGCCAGCGAACGGATTTACCGGCCTCTTCGGCCAGTCCCCAGCTTAGTCCGGAACCGCGCGCCGCCTTGCGTGCCAGCCCTTCAACTTCATTCAATGACCAGCTCATGCGGATTGGTCCGACAGGTAGGGATAGGTCCAATCATCAGCGTTTCCGCTGGCTAGCTCATGCGGGAAAGGGGCGTGTTGGAACATGTTGATCCGCACCCAACGGTCGGATCGTGGATCGAAATGACAGGCTCCAAAGAACGAGAGTTTGGCCCGTAACAAATCAATCGGCATGACATCAGAGCTGATCGTGTTGTCCCGGATTTCCGCATAGGGGTGTTTTGCAGCAATTTGCGCGCGACGCACCACATGGCGATGTTCAGGATGGCGCAGCAGGAATATGGCAACGGGGCCATCAGCAAAGCCCTTGAGGTCGGCATACATGCGCGCGGCATCACGCCCCGGGCAAAGCGGTTGTTCATAGGGTTCGATCGGTTCATCAAATCGTTCACCCATGCGCGGCTCCAGCTTTTCTTCTGACACGTACCAGACCCGCGCCTGCGCGTCGCGGCTGGTCCAGTCGATTTCCAGCGCCCAAGCATAGATATCTTCGATTAACGCCTTCAGCGTGGCTATGCTCATTGATCCATCGATGCGGTAGAAATGCGCTTCGTCGGCGGACATGCAGCAGCTAAGCCCGTCGACCAGACCGCCATAGGGTTCCATCAAGATCGAGGCCAGTTGCTCCTGTCCCTCAACCGAAAGCGCGGTTTCGGCCCAGAGCCATAGGCGGTTCCAGGGAAGGTTGCTGGCCAGATCTGCGGTTTCCAGATGGCTACACAGTGTCTCCATATCGGCGCGCAGATGTTTGAGCTTCTCAATTTGTACGGGATGCTCCGACGTCCAATAGTCCGAATGGAGTTGTGCGCGGGCTGCTATCCGGCGGAATGCAAGGGCCTCGTCATCGGTCGCCGAGGGCAGGGAGCGAATGCGCGCCAGAGCCTCTTCGCGCGCGGAAATCCAATTACTGATCAGGGCCGGATGGTTCAGCAAAAAAGGCGCCATGCCCAACCCGGTGGAATTACCGATGCCAAACCGCCGCCGCAGTGCCGGGTCCAGAGCAACTGCTGTATCCGGCGCGCGCAGTTTCGCCATATGTTCCACCAGGTCCATGACAAAGGCGCGGGTCAGAAAGACCGAGAGCATTTCGATCTGGAACGGGCCCTGGCATTCGGACCGGTGCGATGATTGTTCACGGTCTGCTGCGCCGAATTTACCAGAGCCATAGACTGCCGTGGTGCGCATCAGATACCCAACGTCCTCGATCTTCTCCAGATCGGGCTGTTGTCCTTTCGAAAGCATGCCGACGACATAATCCCACAAACGGACAGACCGGTTTGCACGCGAGAGCGACAGTTCTTTTTCGCTGACTCGGCCTGCTTCCTGTTTGGGAACGTTGCGGGACAAACGGTCGACATCCTCTTCGGTCGGGACCCCGTCGAAAAGCGTAAAGGTCGCGTCCCATTCGGTTGCAATCACACGGTCGGAGCGTTTTTCGGGCGGCAGGTCATTGGCAAAAGCCACTAGTGAATAGCTGCGCTCTGGTCCATGGGCCGTATAAACAGCCCTGCCAACGCCACGTTCGTTGATGTCGAAAACGGAGCGTTCAAACGTCCAGCTCTCTGATTTCAGCCGTCGCAGCAGCACCCGCATAAACGACAGGCGAGATTGGTGAAAAGAACCCATGCGTTCAAGCCGCATAACAACATTAGGGTCTCGGGGGGCGATGGTGCGGGTTGGATCAGGGTTTTGCATCGTCGGCCTCCTTGGCTTGAATGGGATGTAGAACGGTTGAGATCAGATGGTAATTACCGGTGCAAAATTTTCGTCGTAAAAGCGTAACCAGTTGTCACCCATCAGGCCGGCCACTTCGGTTTCGTCAAAACCGACTTTACGTAGGCCGGCCTCGATATTGCCGAAATCGCGATTGTCTTTGAACCAATCCGGCTGCGGTGGGAAGCCCGGCGCACTAGCCGATCCTTCGCCATAGTCGATTTCCTTGGACCAGCGACCCACGCGCATCCATTCGACGATACTGTCGGGCTGATCCTGGCAGAGGTCGCTGCCGATGCCAAAATTTTGTGCACCGAAGGTTTCGGCGGCTGTCGCGATCATTTCGCAGAAACTGTCCAATGTGCAGTCGGACTTACCCTTCAGGTGATGCGGATACATCGAAAAACCCATCATGCCGCCGTTTTCGATGACCGCGCGCACCACGTCGTCACGCTTGTTGCGCAGGGCGGGCTGCCATGAATGTAGATTGGCGTGGGTAATAGCGATCGGGCGTTCCGAAATCTCTGCTGTTTCGATGGTCGAGCGATCTGCGGAATGGCTCATGTCCACGACCAGGCCAACCCGGTTCATTTCCTTGATCACCTGCTTGCCCATGCGGGTGATGCCGGGGTCTTCGGCCTCGTAACACCCGGTCGCAAGCAGCGATTGGTTGTTATAGGTCAGCTGCATGAAACGCGCACCAAGCTTGTGCACGATTTCAACCAGCCCGATATCATCCTCGATCGGGGCAGGGTTCTGGAAGCCAAAGAAGATCGCCGTGCGACCGGCCTCTTTGGCCTTGCGCACATCGTCACCCCATTCGCCCCGGCAGATCAGATCCGGGTATTGTTCGAACCAGCGGTTCCACTGTTCGAGGTTCAGAACCGTTTCGCGGAAATTCTCGTGGTACGAAATCGTGACATGGATGGCGTCGACATCTCCTTCGCGCAACTGGCGGAAGATTTTTTCCGACCAGTTGGCATATTGCAGATTGTCGATCCGATACGTCATGCCGGTGTTCCTGCCGCGATGTAGGCGGTTTTGACCGTGGTGTAGAATTCCTTGGCGTAGGTGCCCTGTTCACGCGGACCGTAAGAGCTGTCGCCGCGACCGCCGAAGGGCACATGGTAGTCGGTACCAGCGGTGGGCAAGTTTACAGTGACAACACCAGTGCGCGCGTTACGGCGGAAATGTGTGGCGCGGGCCAGGTTTTGCGTGACGATACCGGCGGTCAGGCCGAAATTGGTGTCATTGACCGTTGCAATCGCTTCGTCATAGCTGTCGACCTTGATGACAGCGGCCAGCGGCGCAAACATCTCCTCGCGGTTGATCCGCATGTTATTGTTTGTGTTCAGGAAAACGCCGGGGGTCATATAGTAGCCTTCGGTCGCGCGTTCAACACGGGCGCCACCGCAGGCCAGCTCAGCGCCCTCAGATTTACCTAGATCGACATAGGCCAGGTTTTCGTTGAGTTGCTGTTCGCTGACCACCGGCCCGATCTGTGTACCTCCTGCCAATGCGTGATCGACCTTCATCGCTTCGGCGCCTTTGATCAGTTTTTCGACAAAGGCGTCATGAACGCCCGCATGCACGATCAGGCGCGACGAGGCAGTACATTTCTGACCCGAGCCGCCAAAGGCTCCGCCCAGGGCCAGGGTGACGGCCAGATCGACATCGCCATCATCCATCACCGCAAGGGCGTTCTTGCTGCCCATCTCAAGCTGAACCTTTGTCAGGTTCTGAACGGCGGCAGTGGCGATGCCTTTGCCGACCGGCACAGATCCGGTAAACGAAATTGCATTCACTTTGGGGCTTTCGACCAGACGCTGCCCCACATCGCGGCCTGCCCCCATGACCAGGCTAAACAGACCCGCAGGAATGTCCTGACGGCTGATGATTTCGGTCAGGGCTACGGCCGAGGCAGGGGTGACATTGGCAGGCTTCCAGATCACCGCATTGCCATAGGCCAGCGCCGGGGCGATTTTCCAGCTGGCGGTGGCGGTGGGGAAGTTCCAGGGGCTGATGATCGCAACGGTGCCAATCGGCTCGCGGCGCACATCGACTTCGATGTTCGGGCGTACGCTGTCGGCGTTCTCACCCAACTGACGCAGGCATTCGGCGGCGTAGTAGGTAAAGAACTGTCCGGCGCGGAATACCTCACCCTTGCCTTCGGCCAGCGGTTTGCCTTCTTCCCGGCTGAGCAGCGTGCCCAGCTCTTCGGCGCGTGCCATCAGCTCATTACCGATTGACATCAGAACGGCCTGTTTGCGCTCCATGCCATAGCCAGCCCATTCTTTTTGGGCGCTTGTAGCTGCATCAAGCGCCTGTTCCAACTGGTCGCTGCTTGCCTGGGCATATAGTCCGATCAGATCGCTCAGATCGGATGGGTTACGGTTCTCAACCTCACCTGTGCCGGCGACCCACTGACCTGCGATGAAATTATGCTGTGATTGGCCCATAGGTTGTCCCCTTTTGATGCAGCGTGTCTGGCAAGAATCTTCATCTCTATTACCGCACATCGCAACGATTCAGGCAAATGCAAACTTATTAATTAAACTTCAGGAGAATTGAATTTAACTGTGGATGATCGAGATGTCTGCCTGACGGATCGCGTTGGCCAATGCCAAGGCCGCTGGCGTCAACATATGCGCGGCGGGCGTCACCATCCAGACCTCGCGCCTGGCGGAGCAATCGGTCAGCGGAAGGAATTCAAGATCCAGAAATTCTGGTAGTACAGCAAGCTCGGGCAGGATCGTCACGCCAACACCGGCGCGAACAAGGCTTAGGATCGAGGCTGTGTTAGGCACCATAAGCTGCGATGCGTTCAGGATCGGTGCGAAACCTTCGTCGTGTATTCCGTAGCACAGGCCGTTGGCGATGAAGTTTACACCTTCCAGATCCGCCCAGGTAAGCTCTGACCAATTCTGTGCCAACGGATTATCAACCGGGCAGACGACGCCGAACCGATCCGAAAATATCAACTCCCGGTCGAAACCCGGCATATGTCGCAATGTGGCCATTCCGATATCTGCGCGTTCGGATGTCAGTTCGCGTTGTACTGATGCGCTGTCGGCATCGCGCATGTCAATCCGAACGCCTGGATGCTTTTGCATGAACTCTTGCAAGATATTCGGTAACACGGCCTGCGCAACCGATGGTGTCACGGCTAGGCGGACATGTCCCAACTCCGCGCGCGATAGCCCTTCGATTGCGGTAACCGTACGCTCAAAGTGTTCAAGCTCGCGCCGGGCCTCAATCAAGACCATTTCGCCCAAAGGTGTCAGGCGGGACTTGCGGGCGCTTTCGAAGAGAGCGGAGCCGACGTGATCTTCGAATTGACGTAACATCATCGACACCGCCGAAGGCGTGCGCCCGAGTGTCTGTGCCGCATCTGCCAGGCTGCCTTGATCGGCAACCGTACGGAAACAACGAAGCATTTCGATCTTGATTGCCAAATTCAGAGCGCCTTAATTTTCTTGGATGTAAACAAGTACACCTTAACAACGCGTATATGCCTGTCAATTGTAGGAAATGAATTCCCTGAGCGCCAAGCAGGGTTGTTCCAACTGCATCCTGCCGCTATCGCTTTGATAAACAGTGGGGAATGGTCGCGATGACGCGTGTTTTCATTACAGGTACGGCCGGCTTTATCGGTTTTCATCTTGCCAGAGTGTTGCTGGATGACAGTTTTGTCGTTCATGGATTTGACGGGATGACGGATTACTATGATGTCGTTCTAAAGCAGCGTAGACACCAGATCTTGCTCGAAAATCAGAATTTCGAGGCGACGGAGGCTTTGCTGGAGGATGATGCGGCCCTGAGCCAGGCGATAGACGGGTTTGGGCCGGATATAATCGTACATCTCGCGGCTCAGGCCGGTGTTCGGTATTCGCTGGAGCAACCGCGCGCTTACATTGACGCCAACATCGTCGGGACTTTTAACGTCATGGAGGCCGCGCGCCGCCACGCGGTTCAGCATCTGTTAATGGCTTCAACATCGTCGGTCTACGGCGCAAACACCCAAATGCCCTATGCTGAGATACACAAGGCCGACAGTCAGATGACGATCTATGCCGCCACCAAAAAAGCGACCGAGGCGATGGGACATTCCTATGCGCATTTGTGGAATCTGCCGACCACAATGTTCCGTTTCTTTACGGTCTATGGGCCATGGGGGCGGCCGGACATGGCGCTATTCAAGTTTGTGGATGCCATTCTGGATGGGCGGCCGATAGACATCTACAATCTCGGCGAGATGTATCGCGACTTTACCTATGTTGATGACCTGGTGCGCGGTATACGGCTCTTGATCGACGCGGTGCCAGTGCGTCCCGACCGGCCTGAGGATATTCCTGAATGGGACAGCCTTTCCCCTGTGGCGCCGTATCGCGTGGTCAATATCGGTAATTCCGACAAGGTCCGCCTGGAAGATTTCGTGGACGCGATTGAGGCGGAACTGGGTGTCAAAGCCGATCGGAACTACATGGAGATGCAAAAGGGTGATGTACCCGCCACCTGGGCCGACGCCACGCTTTTGAACGAGCTGACAGGCTATCGACCCCAGACAGATGTGCGCGACGGCATCGCGCAGTTCGTAAGCTGGTTCAGGAATTATTATCAGAAGTGATGCGGCGGAAACAGCACCCCACCAGGAGGGGGAAGTGGGGCGCTGTAGCCGATCCTCATTGATCGTTGCAAGCAGTGCCGTACAATGTCGGCACCTATCTTTTAGGCATATGGAGTTACCAAGAACTTAAAGATAATTTAACTGAAATTTTATCTTGTCAGATATTCGATGGAGATCACTCGCCGTCGAATTCGCACAGCACATGGACATCCATGCCAAGCGCCTCGATCCGATCGCGCCCGCCCAATTCAGGCAGGTCGATGATGAAAGCGCAGCCGATGATTTCACCCCCTAATCGTTCGATCAGCTTGATGCCAGCCTCGGCAGTGCCGCCCGTCGCGAGGAGGTCGTCGACCAGCAAAATCTTTTCGCCAGCGGTTATGGCATCGTCGTGGATTTCTACAATAGCCTCGCCATATTCAAGCTGATAATCCTGACTGATCACCGTGCCCGGAAGCTTGCCTTTCTTACGGATGGGAACAAAGCCGACGCTAAGCTGGTGGGCAATGGCGCCCCCCAGAATGAATCCTCGTGCCTCAAGCCCGATGACCTTGTCGATTTCGACACCGGCGTAAGGGTGCAGCATCTGGTCAATCGCCATCCGAAACCCGCGTGGATCAGCAAAGAGCGTTGTGACATCGCGAAACATGATCCCCTCATGCGGGAAATCCACGATTGTGCGAATGTAATCTTTGACGGATTTTTGTTGTACCATAATGCACCTCAAGAATTGCCCCCAAAAGGTGTCGCCCATAGACGGCATCTGTGCAAGGGGCGGGAGCCTCAATTCCCAGCTATCTGATTAGGCAATCGCGAAACTGTTGATCCTGATTTGGGTGCCGAATGCCGGTTGGCCAAGCGTGAACCAAAGATCACAGGCTGGGTGATCATGCTTCGACAAAGCAATGCCCGGTATCATGCACCAACTGTCGGTTCGCAAATGCAGATTTGCCATCTCAAGACGATAACCCAACACCCAAATGCCGGAGTAAAAATCCGCTCACAGCATCAGAATGGGGCCGGGGCCACTGGTTATGAAGCGCGGCGTAAGGTTGCTGTCATCACTCCCATGCCAACCAATGCGACGCCCCCGCTGCGGGTTAGCCATGTAATGACCGACGGGCGCTTGATGGTCATCCGCAGCTTGTCCGCCAATAGCGCGAAGGTCAGTGCATTCAGTGCGGCCAAGCCCACAAATGTCGCAATCAGAATTGCAAATTGTGGGGCAAGCGGGGCGTTGATCGAAACGAATTGCGGAACAAAGGCGATGAAGAAGGCGATGGATTTTGGGTTGAGAGCGGTTACGGCGGCGGTATGTCCGAGAACCTTGCGAGGTGTCGTATCAGAGGTCGCGATCGTGTCCAAACCCTCAGAATGCGGCGCGCGCAAAAGCTTCAGGCCCATCCATACAAGATAGAGTGCTCCAATCCATTTGAGCACCGTGAACAAGGTTGCTGATGCGAGAACCAGCGCCCCCAACCCAAGGAGCGAGGCGGTCATGGCAATGAAATCCCCCAATGCGACACCTGTTGCGCTGGCCACCGCAACGCGGCGCCCTTGGCTTAGCGCATAGCTGAGGACCAAGAGCACGGTTGGCCCGGGGATCATCAATAGCGCGGTCGAGGCAGCGACAAAGGTCAGCCAGAGTTCAAATGGCATTCTAAGGCTCCTTGGAGTTGAGAACACGACCGGCAACGGCATCCAGCTTCCCGATCAGGTCTGAATCGCGGGCGTCAGGCGCGGTCAGGATGGCGTAGTCCAACGCGCGGTCACATCCGTGTGGACAGGGCGCGCGGTCACTGCCTAAAAGTTGTGGCAGACGAGAGAGCATGTCACGCGCCTTGTCGGCATTACCCATCAGCGTGGCAATGATCTGGGTAACATCGACCGCACCGTGATCAGGGTGCCAGCTATCGTAATCGGTGATCATTGCTACCGAGGCATAGCAAAGCTCAGCCTCACGGGCGAGCTTGGCTTCGGGCATGTTGGTCATGCCGATGACGTCACAGCCCCAAGTCTCCCGATACATTTTGGATTCTGCGAGGGTTGAAAACTGTGGCCCTTCCATCGCCAGATAGGTGCCGCCCCGATGCACAGTGACACCGGAGTCGCGAGCGGCGGTTTCGCAGGCATCGCCAAGGCGCGGACAGGTGGGGTGGGCAACGCTGACATGAGCGACGCACCCGGTGCCAAAAAATGACTTCTCACGCGCAAAGGTGCGGTCGATGAACTGATCGACGATCACGAAATCGCCCGGTGCCATCTCCTCGCGGAACGAACCACAGGCCGACACGCTGATCACATCGGTGACGCCAAGGCGTTTCAGCGCGTCGATATTGGCGCGGTAAGGCACCGATGTTGGGGAATGCACATGACCGCGACCGTGGCGCGGCAGAAATGCCATGCTGACGCCCTGAAGCGTGCCGGTCAGAATTTCATCCGACGGTGCCCCCCAAGGGCCGGTTACCCGCGTCCATTCAGCAACTTCCAGCCCGGCGATGTCATAAACACCCGAGCCACCGATTACGCCGATCATCGTCTTGCTCATCATTCCTCCGGTATTGGTCAGGTGGCATTGTTAGTTATCGCAAGGGTGAAAGGAAATGGTAATTCAATCCATGACACGCGATATGGCTTTTGCGAATGGCGGCATCCCGCAATTGTAGCTGGTCAAATCGCTGCATTCCCTGTAGAGGACGCGTTCGCGCGCAGACCCGACCAACAGGATATCCCCTTGAAACACGCCATTCTGGCAGCTTTTGCCAAACGAATTTCGATGCCTGATTTGCGGCTTATGCCCGATGAAAGCTTCAGTGTATCCCGGCTGCGTATTGAACTCCTTTCTGGGCTGACCGTTGCCTTGGCCTTGGTGCCCGAGGCCGTGGCCTTTGCCTTTGTCGCCGGCGTACACCCGCTTGTCGGGTTATATGCGGCTTTTCTGGTCGGTCTGATCACGGCACTGATTGGCGGGCGCCCCGGCATGATTTCCGGTGCGACCGGTGCCTTGGCAGTTGTCATGGTGGCGCTGGTGGCGCAGCACGGCGTTGAATATCTGTTTGCGACCGTTGTCCTGATGGGGCTGTTGCAGATCATTGCCGGCGCCATGCGATGGGGCAAATTCATCCGACTGGTGCCGCACCCGGTGATGCTGGGCTTTGTCAATGGATTGGCAATCGTAATCTTTCTGGCGCAGCTGGGGCAGTTCAAGGTGCCGGGCAGCATGGAAAACACCGGCCACGGGATGAGCGGCGGTGAATGGCTTTCTGGAGCTGCCCTGGGCACGATGCTGGGACTGGTGGCGCTGACGATGGCGATCATCTGGGTCATGCCGCGCCTGACGCGGGTCATTCCTGCCCCTTTGGCCGGGATCGGCGTCGTGGCTGGGATTGTGATCGCGATGGGCCTGGACGTGCCCCGTGTGGGCGATCTAGCCTCGATTCAGGGTGGGTTACCGGCATTTCACATACCCATGGTGCCGCTGAGTTTTGAAACCTTCGAGATCATTCTGCCCTATGCGGTGATCCTTGCGGCAATTGGCCTGATCGAAAGCCTGCTGACACTGAACCTGGTCGGGGAAATGACCGGGAAACGTGGTGGCGCCAGCCAGGAATGTATCGCGCAGGGGTTGGCCAACACCGTCACCGGCTTTTTCGGTGGTATGGGGGGGTGCGCGATGATCGGCCAGTCGATGATCAACGTGAAATCCGGCGGTCGCACCCGGATTGCCGGGATAGCAGCGGCACTATTTCTGCTGGTGTTCATCCTGTTCGCGGCCCCGCTGATCGAGCAGATCCCGCTGGCGGCACTTGTCGGCGTGATGTTCATGGTGGTGATTGGCACCTTTGCCTGGAACTCTTTGACCATCCTCCGAAAAGTGCCGTTCAGCGATGCAGCGGTCATCGTTCTGGTCACGGCGGTGACCGTGAAATACGACCTTGCCATCGCCGTCGTCGTGGGCGTGATCGTATCGGCGCTGACCTATGCCTGGAACAACGCCACCCGCATTCATGCCATCGAGCGTGAATCCGTCACCGAAACAGGGGCCAAAGTCTATGAAATCCAGGGCCCGCTGTTTTTCGGTTCGGCCGAAGGGTTTGCCGAGTTGTTCGATATCGCCAAAGATCCAGACATGGTGATCGTCGATTTTGCCGCCAGCCGTGTGGTGGACCAGTCGGCGCTGCAGGCAATCGAGGCCGTTGCGGGCAAATACGAGACCGCCGGCAAGCGTATCATGCTGCGTCATCTCAGCCGCGATTGTCACCGGTTGCTCAATAAGGCCGGACACCTGATGGTCGACAGCGATGACGACCCGGATTATGCCTTGGCTGTAGATTACAGCGTGCGCACCGGGGTTCTTGGCGCGGGTCACTAAGGCGAAAGGACGGGCAGGTGGGTTTTGTTTTTCTCACGATCCTCCTTGGCCTGATCCCCAGCTTCCTGATGGTTGCCTTGGGTGGATTGGTACGCAATCGCCTGTCGGTCAATGCCTGGCAAGGGCTGGATAAGCTCAACTTTGAAATCCTCTTTCCGGCGTTGCTTTTCGTGGCTGCCTCAAGCCGTCAGATTGAGTTGTCGGCGGTGGGGACAATCGCACCGGCGGTTTGTGCGATCCTCATTTGCGGGTTGGCGTTCGGTTATCTTGCAAGGCGTTTCGGCCCTGACAGTTTTCTGGATTTTGCCGGTGCCTGGCAGATTTCATGGCGTTTCAATTCGGCGCTTGGTTTCGCTGCGGTCGAAACGCTCAGCTATGCTGATCCAGCCTTGATGGCGGTAGTGATCGGGCTGGCAGTGCCGGTGGCCAATGTTTTTGCGGTTTCGGCGCTTTCGCGTGGTGGAAGCCTGGGTCTGTGGGGAACCATCCGGAAAGTGGCGATGAACCCGTTTCTGCTGGCGTCCCTGTCTGGCGTGATGGTCGGGCTTTCGGGTAGCAAGGTCCCCGATCCGATCATGGCACCGTTGTCGATGTTGGCACAGGCCGCCATTCCGATCGCGCTTATTTCAATTGGGGCCACGATGAACTGGCATGCGCTGGCGCGTCTGAACCGCTTCAGCGCCACGATCTGCGCAACCAAGCTTTTGGTCTTGCCTGTGTCGGTTGTCTCCGCCGCCCTTGTCATGGGCTGGTCCGGCCCTGTGGTGGGTGCGCTTGTGGTATTTGCGGCCTTGCCGACGGCGTCGGCGGCGCATGTTCTTGCGGCGGGATTTGGGGCAGACCGGGAGCTGGTGGCGACGCTGATTGCACAGACAACCTTGCTGAGCGCGGTGACGCTGCCGGTCTGGATCAGCCTGGCAGAGCTGCTTTTCTGATTTAGTCGCCGGGTCGTGGCATGCTGAAGACCTCGCGGATCACAGAATAGTCCTTGTAGCCCAGCCGCGTCAGCGGGTTGAAGCGGGTGACGTCGAAAATCCCGTCGACAATGCAATCATCGCGCAGATGAACCCCGATCACTTCGCCAAAGGCCACGAAATTGGCCGCGCCGGGAAGCTGCACGATCTGGGTCAGTTTGCATTCCAGCGATGCTGGGGCCGCGGCGATACGGGCGCAGGGAATGGTTTCGCAGGTGGCCTTTTCGATCCCGGCATCGGCGAATTCATCCACGTCACTGTCCCAGGGACCCGAGCTTTGGTTCATCACGTCGCGCATGGCATATTCGGCGATATTCACACAGAAAACGCCTGTTTCACGGATATTGGCCATGCTGTCCTTGGTGCCGTCTCGATCAGGCTTGGCGCCGGTCGAGGCAAACATCACCTGCGGCGGCACGTAGGCCACGGCGTTGAAGAATGAATATGGGGCGAGGTTGTCTGCGCCACCGGGTCCGCGCGTCGATATCCACCCGATGGGACGGGGAGTGACCACCGCGTTGAAGGGGTTGTGGGGCAGGCCGTGGCCATCTTCGGGTTTGTAGAACATCTGTTCCTCGCATAGCTGTTTGAACCAGACCTATCGCCGTGCTACGCGCTGTGCCACCTGAATTCGCAAGGAAATTCGCGTGTTAGAGCTGCGGCCTGAAGAAAAAGACGATTGGTGGGAGGTCGAGGCGCTCTATGACCTTTGCTTTGCGCCGGGGCGCGAGGCGTTGTCGTCGTACCGGTTGCGCGATGGCATCGACCCGGTGCAGGGGTTGAGCCTTGTGGCACGCGATACGGATGGCATCCTGGGCGGCGCGATCCGGTTCTGGCCGGTTCTGATCTCGGGGCATCAGGCGCTGCTTCTGGGGCCGGTCGCGGTGCACCCGACGCGGCAGGGTGAAGGCCTGGGAGGATCATTGATCCGGGAAAGCCTTTACCGAGCGGAAAACAGTGGCTGGGAACGGGTCATGCTGGTGGGGGATGCCCCTTATTACAGCCGTTTCGGGTTCGCCCGGCTGGACGGTGTCGAGATGCCGCCACCGACCAATCCCGAGCGTGTTCTGGGCGTTGATCTGGTGCCGGGGGCATGGGGTGACGTGACCGGGAAAGTTGCCCGTAGCGCTTGAAAACAAAGGCCGAAGCGCCGATGTTTAGGGTATGGAAATCCTTGAGAACAAACTCACTACAGTGGACACCGAACAGCGGCTTGATGAATTGGCAAAGCGCCATGCGGCCGCCGGGAATGTTGGCATACAGATTCTGAACATGGTCGGCGGGCAGGCCGAAGGGTTGCTGGATCGGCTTCCCTCGGGCATTCGGGACCGGATGGGCGACGGCGCTGAACAGGCGCTGAGACTGGCCATGAACGCCGCGCAACGATCCCGCGGCGTGGTGGGCGAACAACCGGCCTGGCTGACCCGCGTGGTGACAACCGCGATGGGCGCGGCGGGTGGATTTGGCGGCCTGCCAAGCGCGATGGCCGAACTGCCGGTGACTACCACGATCCTGCTGCGGGCGATACAGGATGTTGCCATCGAACACGGATTTAACCCAGAAGAACAAGGCGTTATGTTCGATTGCATCCAGGTGCTGGCCGCCGCTGGACCGTTGGATCACGACGATGGATCGGACATTGCCTTTCTGAGTACGCGGCTGGCGATGACCGGTGCCACGCTTCAGGCATTGGTTGCCCGTGTCGCACCGCGACTGGCGACGGTTCTGGGGCAGAAACTGGCGGCGCAGACGGTGCCGGTGCTGGGGGCCGCAGCGGGGGCGGCCACGAACTATGCCTATACCAGCTACTATCAGCAGATGGCGCAAGTGCATTTCGGCCTCAGACGGCTGGCGATCGAGGCCGACCGGGATCATGCCGAATTGGTCGAAGATTTCCGCAAGCGTGTCGCCCGCGATCCGCTGCACCGCGCCTGATCCACCGAATCACCCCTCAACCCACTGGTTAACAAGCAAAAAACCCAGGCTGTATCGCGTCGGTATAACGTCGGTATTACGTCGGTATTTGCACCGAGAGCGGGTCGGTTTAACAAAGCGCGCGGTGCCTTTGCGCGGGCCGCGCCCAAATTGCGCCGCGCATTTGCAAGGGGGGCTGCCGTATTCGGGCCGTTCCCGTTGGATGCTGCTGGCTATGCTGAATGCTTTCAACAGACGGGAAAAAGGAGAGTGTGATGCCAGCAATGAAGCATATCTCGGGCAATGTCCTGGAGGAAAAACTGCCGAACATGGCCGAGCTTGGGCCACATGCGTTTCTGGATGATTTTGCCACGTCGGATGATGTCGAAAAGCCGATGACGGCGGGCCTTTTCCGGCTCGAAGCGGGTGAGGCCGTGACCTATGATTACACCTATCACGAATTCAAGCTGATCATTGATGGGGAGTTTCACGTCACGGATGATACCGGGCAGACCGTCAAGGCGACCAAGGGGGATTTGTTCTATTTTCCCAAGGGGAGCGTGATCACGTTCAGTTCCCCCAGCTTTGGTGTCGGCTATTTCTGCGGTCAGCGGGGCGAGGGCGAAGCCTGAGACAGGCGCCTTAAAGCTTGCCCTTGAGGTATTTCATCACCATGGGGCGGACGGTTTGGTGACCTTCGTCGCGGGCCTCGTGGATGACGGCACGCAGATCGACCAGATCAATCCGGCGCAGGATGGATTTGACCGGCCCGATCGAGGCCGGGCGCATCGACAGCGCACGCAGACCGATGGCGGCAAAACAGGCGGCTTCGACCGGGCGACCGGCATCCTCGCCACAAAACGACAGCGGTGTGCGGGTGGCATCGCAGCGCGCAACGATGTTTTCCAGAAAGCTGAGGAAGCTGACATTCAGCGTGTCATAGCGCCGGCGGACGCGTTCGTTTTCACGGTCGGCGGCAAAGAAGAACTGCTTGAGGTCATTGCCCCCGATGGAAAGAAAATCGACATCCTGATAGAACCTGTGCGGCGCAAAGGCCAGCGACGGGGTTTCCAGCATGGCACCCACCTCGAGCGTTTCGGGGATCGGGTGGCCAAGGATGCGTTCGCGTTCCAGCGCCTTTTCCATTTCGGCACGGGCGGCCTGAAATTCCTCGCGCTGGGCGACGAAGGGGAACATGATGCTGAGCGAGCGGCCATTGGCTCCGCGGATCAACGCCTGCAACTGCATGCGCAGGACACCGGGCTTATCCAGGCCAACGCGAATGGCGCGCCAGCCCATCGCCGGGTTGGGCTCGTCCGTGGCGGTCATGTAGGGCAGCACCTTGTCGGACCCGATGTCGAGCGTGCGGAAAACAACGCGCTTGTCACCCGCCGCGTCCATCACGCGTGAATACTGCTCGGACAGTTCCGCGCGTTTGGGCATGTGGCTGCGGATGAGGAACTGCAATTCGGTTCTGAACAGCCCGACCCCGTCCGCCCCCGAACTTACAAGGCTGGGCAGGTCAGCCATAAGCCCGGCATTCATGGTCAGCGAAATCGTGGTGCCGCAAAGGGTTTCGGCAGGCTTGTCGCGGATCGAGACATAGCGTTCCTGCGCCTGGGCCTGCATCGCCATCTTGTCGCGAAAGGCGGCCACGACGGTTTCGTCGGGACGCAGGTGCACGATGCCCTGATCGCCATCGACCAGCACCAGATCGCCATTCAGCGCCTCGGTGGTGACCCGGTCGGCATGGATCACCAAGGGGATGGCAAGGGCGCGGGCCACGATGGCGGCATGTGACCCGACGGACCCTTCCTCAAGCACGATCCCCTTCAGCTTGCGGCCATAATCAAGCAGCTCCGCAGGCCCGATATTGCGGGCAACCAGGATCGGGTCGGGGGGCATTTCGGCACCTGTTTCACCGCCCTGACCGGTCAGGATGCGCAAAAGGCGATTGCTGAGGTCGTCCAGGTCGTGCAGGCGTTCGCGCAGGTAAGCATCGTTGACCTGTACCATGCGGGCACGGGCGGCGGATTGCTCTTTTTCGACGGCGGCTTCGGCCGAGAGGCCGCGCGAGATATCCTCCTCCATCCGCCGCATCCAGCCCTTGGAATTGGCGAACATGCGGTAGGCCTCGAGCACCTCAAGCTGTTCCTTGTCGCCGGTCGCAGCACTGGAAAGCATGCGGTCCACGCCCACCCGCAACTCTTCGACCGCGTCATTCAGACGTTCCATTTCACGATCAGGATCGTCGGCAATCGGGTTGGTGACCACCACGCGAGGTTCGTGCAACCAGACATGGCCCTGCGACGCGCCTTCCTGTCCAGTCCCGCCGCGGAACAGCACCGGCTGCTGGTGGCGGGCGGACATGGCAGCGCCTTCGCCGATAAACGCGCCCAGTTCGGTCATTTCGGCCAGAACCATTGCCACCACTTCGATGGCATAGATCTCTTCTTCGGAATAAAGGCGGGCCTGGCGGGATTGGGCAACAAGCACGCCCAGCTTCTCACCCAGCCGCTGGATCGGCACGCCGAGGAACGAGGAATACGCCTCCTCTCCGGTTTCCGGCATGTAGCGGAAGCCCTTGGTCGCGGGCGCGTCGTCGGTGTTGATCACCTCACCGGTGCGGGCGACACGGCCCACCAACCCCTCGCCCATGCGCATGCGGGTCTGGTGCACGGCCTCGGCGTTCAGCCCTTGTGTGGCGCAAAGTTCCAATGTTTCCTCATCGCGAAACAGGTAGATCGAACACACTTCGGTGTGCATCTCGTCGGCGATCAGTTGCGTGATCTGGTCAAGCCGCTGCTGCCCTGCGGCGTCATCGGCCATGACATCGCGCAGGCGGCCCAGCAATTTACGGCTGTCTGTCCCTGTTTGACCGTCCATGCCGGTGCATTACCTCCCTAAAGCACACGCCAGAGCTATATGCCTTCAGCTTAGAGCATAGTCCGGGCGAAGGTGAAATGCGATTCTAACAACAGTGGATTTCTTACCGTTGTGCGAAGGCACGTGGTGGTTGTAAAGATGTCTTGAGATTCAGGTGTTTACGCGGTCTTGTCCAGCTCGAAAACATCGTGCAGCGCCTGCACTGCCAGCTCCATGTATTTGCGATCGACAAGCACGGAAATCTTGATCTCGGATGTGGCGATTACCTTGATGTTGACGCCCTCGTCGCTGAGTGTTTTGAACATCTTGGCGGCGACACCAGACTGGCTGCGCATGCCGATGCCGACAGCGGAAATCTTGGCCACGTCGGTGTCGGCGATCAGGTCGTGATAGTTGATCTCGCCGTTGGTTCTGGCGTCGAGCAGCGCCTTTTCGGCGCGTTTCACCTGATCGGTCGGGCAGGAGAAGGTCATGTCGGTGCGGCCTTCTTCGGCGATGTTCTGAATGATCATGTCGACATTCACGCCCGCATCGCTGAGCGGGCCGAAGATGGCGGCGGCGATGCCGGGGCGGTCGGCCACGGACACAAGCGTCATTTTCGCCTCGTCGCGGGAATAGGCGATGCCTGAGACAACATTGGATTCCATGATTTCCTCCTCGGCGCAGACCAGCGTGCCCGCGTCATCCGACTGTTCTTCGAAACTGCTGAGCACGCGCAGTTTGACATTATAGCGCATCGCCAGCTCGACCGAGCGGGTTTGCAGCACCTTGGCCCCTAGCGAGGCCAGTTCCAGCATTTCCTCGAACGCGATCTTGTCCAGCTTGCGGGCTTTGGATGCGATCCGCGGGTCGGTGGTGTAGACGCCATCGACATCGGTGTAGATGTCGCAGCGCTCGGCCTCGAACGCGGCGGCAAAGGCCACGGCGGTGGTGTCCGAGCCGCCCCGGCCCAGCGTGGTGATGCGCCCGTCGGGTGAGATGCCCTGGAAACCGGCCACCACGGCCACGCGCATGCCCTCGGCGAATTTGGTGTTGATATTGTCGGTCGGAATGTCCTCGATCCGGGCGGCGGAATGGGCGCTGGTGGTGATCAGCGGCACCTGCCAGCCCTGCCAGCTACGTGCGGGTACGTCCATTTCCTGAAGCGTCAGGGCCATCAGGCCAGCGGTCACATTCTCGCCTGAACTGACGACCGCATCATATTCGCGTGCGTCATAGAGCGGCGAGGTTTCATTCACGTAGCCCACCAGTTCATTGGTCTTGCCCGCCATGGCGCTGACAATGACGATCACGTCATAGCCCTTCGACACCTCGACGCCCACGCGCTTGGCGGCGCGGCGGATACGGTCAAGCGTGGCAACCGAAGTGCCACCGAATTTCATCACGAGAACGGGCATATTAGCGTCCTGGCTGGGGTGGGTCGGCGCGGGTTTATTCTGATCGTTCCGCAAGGGCAAGGGGCTACTCGGCTTGGATCGAGGGTCTTTGGAGCTTGTGCCGTCGCCCGCTGACGAAATTGTGAGTTGGGTCCGCACCGGATTGCTGCGCAGAATTGGCCGACGGATTGGGGATGGATTTTACACCCTGATCCGCCAACGCGTTTTAAATGAGGGCAAGACAATGCATATCCCAACAATTTCAGGTATCGCGCTTCTGGTCATGAGTAGTGCTGTGATGGCCGAGACATACGAACTGGATCCCGGTCATACGGAGGTTCGGTTTTATTGGAACCATGCCGGGCTGACGACGCAAAGCGGCGAATGGACAAAGGTTTCAGGCACGATTGATTTTGACGCCAACGCGGTGAACGCCACCAAAGCGATGATCACGATCGACCCGGCAAGCCTGCACACCGGCTATGCCGAGCTGGACAAGCATTTGAAAAGTAGTGATTTCTTCGACGTCGAAACCTATCCCGAGATCACTTTCGTCTCGACCGGTGCGGTGCAGACCGGGGCCAGCTCGATGCAGTTGACCGGCGATCTGACGGTCAAGGGACAGGTCAAGCCCGCCGTGCTGAATGTCGACATGACTTTTCAGGGCACGCATCCGCTGGGCGAGTTTTTTGACTACTACAAAGGCGAATGGATCGGGGCCGAGGCGACCACGACATTGCTGCGCAGCGAATTGGGGGTCGGCAAGTTCGCCCCCCTGACCAGTGATGTGGTCGAGTTGGAAATCTCCGCCGAGATGCGCGCAGGTGGCTGGCCTCAGTAAACCGGGCGCACGTCAAAATGGCCTGTCGATCATGTCGGCCGGACGCAGGGAATTAGTTGGATTTCCGGCTGGGCAGGAAGGGCAGAGGGGCCACCGGCACGCCGTCTTCGATCAGCTTTCGCGCCTCTTCGGGGCGGGCCTGACCGTAGATTGAGCGTTCCGGCGCGGTCCCGTCATGGATGTCGCGCGCTTCACGGACAAAGTTCATTCCGACATATTCGGAATTCTGCTCAACCTGCTTTTTCAGCGCTTTCAGCGCCTGTTCGGTCACCTCGGGCGGTTGTGCTGGCACGCGCGTGCGGCTGTCGCGCACCTTGGGGGCCATCAGCGCCTTTTCCACCTGGTTCGAGCCGCAGATGATACAGCTGACCATGCCGGCCTTATGCAGCTTGTCGAACGCTTCTGCCGACTTGAACCAGCTTTCAAACCGGTGGTCATCATCGCATCTGAGTGCAAATTGAATCATTACATGTGCTCCAGATCCCTTGGTGCAGAGCTATTCTGATATCCGCGAATTGCAAGCTTTTTCGGATTGCCCGGCAAAAGGTCCGGTCAGAGTTTACCTGGGTCAAACCCTTTCAAAATATAGGCCAGCTCGGGATCGCTTACCCTTTGAGCCGCCTGTTTCGGGCTGAGCCATTTGCGTTTTCGCTGTCCCGCTTCGGGGAATTCATGGGCCAGATTCTTGACCCTGACCGGATAGACCATCGCGACGCAAGGCACCTGTTTTTCCTCACCGATGTCACGAGTATAGGAGTAGAGCCCAAGCGAAACCTCATAGGCTTTGCCGGTGACGCCCGCCTCTTCCCAGGCTTCGGTCAGGGCGGCCTCGCACGGGGTTTTGTTGTCCATCGGCCAGCCGCGCGGGATGATCCAACGGCCCGAACCACGAGAGGTGATCAGAAGAATCTGCGTTTCGCCATCTTTGATGCGAAAGCAGAGCGCCGCGAATTGGGTCCGCACGTCGGACTTTGCCGCAGATTGGAGGTTGATCGGAGACTGTTTTGATTTGTGCAGCGTCATGGGTGCTGTTCAATCTTTACTGTGAATGTTGCGCGTTTCGTAGCTTCAATATGGCAATTTTATTTAAATTTAACAAATATTCGCGGCATTTTCACGCATTATCCGCCGAAGTCTGGTGGTTTTGTTGGGATTATACACCACATCTGGCGTGTGTGGTTTGCCTTGCGCTGACAATGGTGCACTGGAATAATCGCCGCAATGAAACGTATTTTCCACCTATTGCCATTGATTAGCACGCTGCTGTTCCTGCCTCTCGTGGCGACGGCGGGACAGGGGGTGACCGTGTTCGCCGCGGCATCCCTCCGGGACGCGCTGGAAGATGTTGTGGCGGCCTATGAGGGCGAGGTCGTGATTTCCTATGGCGGCAGCGGGCAGATCGCGCGGCAGGTGGCGCAGGGGGCGCCGGCGGATGTGGTGATCCTGGCCAATGCTGCGTGGATGGACTGGCTGGAAATTAATGCTTTAGAGAGCGTGAGCAACCGATTGGATTTATTGGGGAGCCGTCTGGTTTTGATCGGGCCTGAAGGGGCTATTCCGATGCCGGAGGTTAACGCGGACATTCTGGTGGAGCGATTGGCGGGCGGACGGTTGGCAATGGGCCAGACACAGGGTGTCCCAGCGGGCATATATGGTCGCCAATGGCTTGAAAACGCTGGTTTTTGGTCCGCTCTGGCCGGGCAATTGGCCGAGACTGAAAATGTCCGTACAGCGCTTGCCCTTGTGGCCCGTGGCGAGGCGCCTTTGGGGGTGGTCTATGCGACCGATGCAAGGGCAGAGCGTGGTGTCGTCACTTTGTATGAAATACCTGACGATATGCATGATCCGGTGCGTTATCCGGTCGCTGTTGTCAAGGATAACAATGATCCCGATATAGTTGAATTTATGAGATTTATTCAATCTGAGAGGGTTCTTGAAATCTTCCGATCGCATGGTTTCATCCCGCTTGTGGAGGCCCGGTAGATGGGGTTGCGACCCGAGGAATGGGCGGCGCTGTTGCTGTCTTTGAAAGTGTCGGTGGTGGCAACATTACTGAGCCTGCCGGTGGCCCTTGCGGTTGCCTGGGTGTTGGCGCGGCGGGAGTTCTGGGGGAAATCATTTTTAAGCGCGCTGGTGCATTTACCGCTTGTCCTGCCACCGGTGGTGACAGGATATCTGCTGTTGCTGACCTTTGGGCGCAACGGCGCGGTGGGCGGATTTCTGGAGCAGTTCGGCATCGTTCTGGCCTTTCGCTGGACCGGGGCGGCACTGGCGGCGGCGATCATGGGGTTCCCGCTGATGGTGCGCGCAATCCGACTGGCGATCGAGGCGGTGGACCCGCGTCTGGAACAGGCGGCATCGACCCTTGGAGCCGGGCGCTGGGCCGGATTTATCCTTGTAACACTGCCACTTATCGCACCAGGCATTCTAGCGGGGGCAGTGCTGGGCTTTGCCAAAGCGATGGGGGAATTTGGCGCGACGATCACCTTTGTCGCCAATATCCCGGGCCAGACACAGACGTTGCCATCGGCGATCTATGCCTTCTTGCAGGTGCCCGGTGGTGAGGGCAGCGCGTTGCGATTGGTTGGGCTGTCGCTGGTGGTGGCGCTGGGGGCGGTGCTGGTCTCGGAATGGCTGGCGCGGCGGGTCGCGGAAAGGATTGGCCGGGGATGAGTCTGTCGGTTCGGATCACCCATCAGCTTGGCGATTTCACGCTGGACGTGGCGTTTGAAGCCGGGCCCGGTGTGACCGCTTTGTTCGGCCCATCAGGATCGGGAAAGACCAGCGTTGCCAACGGGATAGCGGGGCTTCTTGTTCCAGATGAGGGGCGTGTGACCTTGCGCGACCAGGTGCTTTTTGACGCAGCGCAGGGTGTCTGTGTGGCCGCCCATAAACGCCGGATCGGCTATGTGTTTCAGGACGGGCGGCTGTTTCCGCATCTGACGGTTGAGGGCAATATCCGCTTTGGGATGCGCTTTGCCAAAGGGGTGGGAAACCCCGCTGAGGTGGTCGATTTGCTGGGACTTGAGAGCCTTATGCAGCGGCGTCCCGGGGCGCTGTCGGGGGGGGAGAAGCAGCGGGTGGCACTGGCGCGGGCATTGATGTCAAACCCCGAAATTCTACTTATGGACGAACCACTTGCGGCATTGGATGAGCCCCGCAAGGAAGAGATTTTACCCTATCTGGAACGGCTGCGAGATCAGAGCGATATTCCTATCCTCTATGTCAGCCACTCGGTGGCCGAGGTGGCGCGGCTGGCGGATGATCTGGTGATCCTGCAGGGCGGTAAGGTTGCCTGTCATGGGCCCGCCGAAGAAGTGCTGAGCGACCCGGCGGCGATGCCGTTTGTGGGCGTACGCGAGGCCGGGTCAATCCTGCGGGCGAAGGTGCTGGAACATGGGCCTGACGGGCTAAGCCGTCTGGTGATCAGCGGCGGGGAACTGGTGCTGCCCGGGGTCACGGCGGATGAAGGTTCTGTAATAAGAATCAGGGTGTTATCCCAGGATATTCTACTATCGGTTGAGCGGCCTGCCGGTCTTTCATCCCGAAACATTCTGCCGGTCACGGTGGAGAGCCTGCGATTGGGTGACGGGCCGGGGGCGGCGATATCTTTGTGCGCCGGAGAGGAGCGGCTGCTGGCGCGGATCACGGCGCAGGCGGCGCGGGAGATGGGGCTGGAACCCGGCACCCGCTGTTTTGCCATCCTCAAGGCCACGGCAGTCCCCAAAGGTAGCATCGGGGCGGCAAAATCGGCCTGATCGCGCTTGCGGATTTGCGATGGAAAAGGCGCAACTGTGTACACAATGTACGCGGATTGTGTAAACTTCCGAACATCCGCGCGCTTTATTAACCCTTTGTAAATAAAGGTAAAAGCGCGCGGTGTTTCAACGGGCTTTTAACGGTGCTATTCCGCGAAATGACAGGCCACTTCGGTGCCGTTGGGCAGCCCGCGCAGCTGTGGGCGTTCCTGACGGCAGCGATCCTGCGCCATGTGGCAGCGGGCGGCGAAGGGGCAGCCCTTGGGCAGGTTCACGGGATCGGGCAGCTCACCGGGTTGGCGCGGCTTGTCGAACGATCCGCCCTCAAGCTTGGGGATCGCTTCGAGCAGGAGCTGGGTATAGGGATGCTTGGGATCGGCGAAGATGGTTTCGGCCGAGGCCAGTTCCATCACCTGACCCAGATACATCACCGCGACCCGGGAGCCGAAATGCTGCACCACGCTGAGATCGTGGGTGATGAAGAGGTAGGTCAGCCCGCGTTCCTGCTGCAATTCGGTGAGCAGGTTCAGAATCTGCGCCTGGATCGACACGTCGAGCGCCGAGATCGGTTCATCCGCGACCACGAAGGCGGGGTTTGTCACCAGCGCGCGGGCGATGGCGATGCGTTGCCGCTGGCCGCCGGAGAACTCATGCGGCAGGCGGCGCTGCCAGCTTGGGTCGCAGCCGGTTTCGGCCAACACCTCTTCGACGCGGGTGCGAACCTCGGCCGAGGAAAGCTCGGGCATCAGGTGACGCACCGGTTCAGCCAGGGTTTCGAACACGTTGCGGCGCGGATTGAGCGAGGCATAGGGGTTCTGGAACACCATCTGCATGTCGCGGCGCACGGGTTTGCGGGTTGCCTCGTCCATCTGGTCAATGCGTTCACCGCGGAAATAAATCTCGCCGGCGGTGGGTGAATTCAGGCCCAGCATGGCGCGGCCAAGGGTGGTCTTGCCACAGCCGCTTTCGCCCACCACGCAGAAGCTTTCGCCCGGCATGATCGATACGTTGACGGTGTTGAGCGCGTGCAGGACCGGCTTTTCACGGCTGAGGAAGTGCGTGGGCAGGGGGAAACGGACCTCGACCCCTTTGGTTTCGACAATGGGTTGGGTCATGTCTCGGCCTCGGTCTTTGTCTCGGTTCCGGTCGCGGGGTCGGATGTCAGCGGGTTGTAGCAGGCGACGCCGTTCACAAGATCAGGTTCACCGCCATGACACCGCTGGGTCGCGAAATCGCAGCGCGGATGATAGGTGCAGCCCTTGGGCAGGTTGGTGATCGGCGGCATCGAGCCCGGTATCTGGTAGAGCCTTGTGCCGCGGCCCGCATGTTGGGGCAGGGCCTTGAGAAGCCCGCTGGCATAGGGGTGCTGCGGCGTGTCGATGATCTGCCGGGTGGGGCCGGTTTCGACGCATTTGCCCGCATACATGATCATCAGCTTTTCCGTCACCTCGGCCACGACGCCAAGGTCGTGGGTGATGAGGATGAGTGCGACGTCTTTTTCGCGGCAAAGCTTGAGGATCAGCGCCATGATCTCGGCCTGGATGGTGACATCCAGCGCGGTTGTGGGTTCGTCTGCGATGATGATCTCGGGGTCGGTCAGAAGTGCGATGGCGATAACGACGCGCTGGCGCAGACCGCCGGAAAGTTCGTGCGGATAGGCATCAAGGCGTGATTCAGCGGACGGGATCGCCACCTCTTTCAGCTTGGCGACGCAGAGCGCGCGCGCCTCCTTGTCGCTGATCTTGCGATGGGCGCGGAGCGTTTCCATCATCTGCACGCCGATGGAGAGCACCGGGTTGAGGGTGACCATCGGATCCTGGAAGATCATCGAGATGCGGTTGCCGCGGATGTCGCGGATTTTCCGTTCGCTGAGGTCCAGCAGGTTTTCGCCGTTGAACTTGACTGTGCCGTGGCTGACCCGGCCCGGTTCGGCGATCAGGTTCAGGATGGCGAAGGCGAGCATGGATTTACCGGCGCCGGATTCGCCCACGACGCCCAGGCGTTCGCCCTTTTCCAGCGTCAGGGAGACACCGCGCAGGGCCTCGACCTCGTCATGTTTGCCGCGTGGGAAGGCGACGTGCAGGTCCTTGACTTCGAGCATGGCCATCAGTCTTCTCCCCTCCGCAGTTTCGGGTTGAGCACGTCGCGCAGCCAGTCGCCCAGCAGGTTGAGCGCGAGAACCAGCGCAATGAGCACGAGCGCAGGGTAGAAGGTGATCCAGTACTGGCCCGAGAAGACGAATTCGAACCCTGAGCGGATCAGCGACCCGAGCGAGGGGCGATCGACCGGCATGCCGAGACCAAGGAAGGAAAGGGCGGCTTCGGTCATGATCGCCTCGGCCACCTGAATGGTCGAGATCACCAGAACGGGTGTCAGCGTATTGGGCAGGATATGTCCCCACATCACCTTGCGGGCGGGCAGGCCGATGACGCGGGCGGCATCGACATATTCCTTGTTTTTCTCACCCAGCACCGAGGAGCGCACGGTTCGGGCGAATTTCGGCCATTCGGCGATGCCGATGATCAGGATCAGCATGAAGATGGCATAATCGGCATAGACCGATGCATCGAAGGCGGCCTGGAAGAGCGCCAGCACGATGATCGCGATCATCAGCGTCGAGAGCGACATCTGGATATCGGCAAGGCGCATCAGGAAGCTATCGACCCAGCCGCCCTTGTAGCCCGCGATCAGGCCCAGGGTTATGCCAAGGATGCCCTGAACGATGACGGCGCCGATGCCGATCAGGAGCGAGATGCCGGTGCCGTACATGATGGTCGACAGCACGCCCCGCCCCTGTGCATCGGTGCCGAGCAGGAAACGATCGTCACCGCCCGGGATCCAGCTGGGAGGCATTTCGCTGTCCATGATGTCAAGCTGCATCAGGTCATAGGGGTTCTGCGGAGCGATCAGCGGCGCGAGAACCGCCATGAGGACCAGCACGAGAAGCACGATACCAGCGCCGATGGCGACCGGATCGGCCAGGAAACGTTTGAGGAAACCGCGCCAGGTGATCATGATTTTGCCCCCGGAAGTTTCACCATCGGATTGATGAGGGTGTAGATGAAATCGACCAGCGTGTTGACGACCACGAAGATCAGGCCGACCACGATGATATAGGCGATGATCAGGGGCGTATCGACGCGGTTCACCGCCTCGAGGAACAAAAAGCCCATGCCGGGCCACTGGAACACGGTTTCGGTCAGGATGGTGTAGGCGATCAGCGTCCCGATCATCAGGCCGCCGACGGTCACCACCGGCAAAAGCGTGTTGCGGAAGGCATGCACATAGCGGACGCGCGCGGTGCTGAGGCCCTTGGCCTTGGCGAAACGCACGTAATCGGTGCCCATCGCCTCCATCATCTCGGCCCGGATGAGGCGGATGAAGAGGGGCAGCATGATCGAGGAAAGCGCGATCGAGGGCAGGATCAGGTGGGCGAGCCCGTCGATGGTCAGGAAGCCGGTATCCCAGCCCCAGGGCATTTCAACAGTTTCGCCACGACCAAAGGCGGGGAGCCATTGCAGCTCGACCCCGAAGATCCAGACCATGAAGATGGCGGTCAGGAACACCGGCACCGAGATGCCGATGATCGACCCGGTCATGATCGCCTTGGCCAGGAATTTCTCGCGGTTGATGGCGCAGTAGATGCCGCCGGGGATCGAGAGGGCCAGAAAGATGAAGGTGGCGCCCAGCACCAGTTCGAACGTCGCCGGGAATTTATCCATGATCACATCGAGCGCCGGGCGTTTGAAGAAATAGGACGTGCCCAGGTCGCCCTGAACGGCATTGCCGAGGAAACGGCCATACTGAACCAGGAACGGATCGTTCAGGCCCAGTTCGTCGCGGAGCGTCTGGCGCTCGGCCTCGGACACGGATTGCCCGACAAGCTCGCGGAGGGGGTCACCCAGATTGTCCTGAATGGAAAAGCCGATGATCGAAATCACGAACATCACGATGACGGCTTGAATGGCGCGGCGGATAAGGAAAGCTAGGATATGCATATGAACCTGGCGCTTAAATGACGGCGGGCCGGAGGTTTGTCCGGCCCGCTGGGGAGTTTATTCGATGACGAGGTCGCCCAGATAGGGGAAGTTCATCACGTTGAGGACGGGCTCGATATTGACGCCGGTGCGCGCGGCCCAGGCCAGGTCCTGCCAGTGCAGCGGAATGAAGGCCGCTTCGTCATGCAGGATTTTCTCGACCATCTGAAGCTGCTCGGCGCGGGTGTCACCCTTGGTTTCCACCAGCGATGCTTCGGTCAGTTCGTCGACCTTGGCGTTCGAGTAGTTGCCCGAGTTGTACTGACCACGGCCGGTATCTTCATTCGGGGTCATCGCCAGGAACTCGTAGAAGTTGGCGCTGTCCTCGGTATCCGCGTGCCAGCCGATCATCATGATGTCCGCGGCGCGTTCATCGAATTTGGGCCAGTATTGCGCCTTGGGCATGGTGGTCAGGTCGATCTTGACGTTGATCTTGGCCAGCATTGCCGCTGCCGCTTCGCAGATTTTGAAGTCGTTGACGTAGCGGTTGTTGGGGCACATCATTGTCGCCTCGAACCCGTCAGCATAGCCAGCTTCGGCCATCAGTTCCTGCGCTTTCGCCAGGTCGAAACGCGGCGTCAGATCAGGATTGTGGCCGATATAGCCCTTGGGCGACATCTGTTCGCCGGCGGTGCCAAAGCCCTTCATGATCTTCTGAACAATGCCTTCGTTGTTGATGGCATAGGCCATCGCCAGGCGCACGTTCTGATTGGCCAGCGCTTCGTGCCGCTGTTGGTTCAGTTGCAGCGTGATGATGCGCGTGCCGCTCATGGTGACCAACTGGGTGTTGGCGTCATCCTCGATCCGTTGCAGATCGGTGGGCGGAACGGGCGCGATGAAATCGACATCACCGGCCAGCAGGGCGGCGACACGGGTCGGCGCCTCTTTGATCGGGGTCAGGATCGCGGTTTGCACATTGCCCGGGCTGTCGGTGTCCCAGTAATCGGCGTTGCGGGTGAAGACGACTTTGACGCCCTGTTCACGCTCGGTGATGGTGAATGGTCCGGTGCCCGACACGGTTTTCGAGGCAAAGCTGTCGCCGTGCTTGACGATATCCGCCCCGCCTTCTTCGTAGAACTTGCTGTCCATCGGGAAGACATAGGTGGCGGTGTGCAGCACCAGCGGGCTGGGGCCATCGGTCTTGATCTCGACCGTCAGGTCATCGACGGCGGTGGCCGAGGTCCAGCTGGCGAAAATACCTTTGAAATCGGGCGAGGATCTCAGGCGGTCGATGGTCCAGACCACGTCGGCGGCGGTCATCGGGTTGCCCGAGTGGAATTTCACGCCCTCGCGCAGTTTGAAGTGCATGGTGGTGTCGTCGACACGCTCCCAGCTTGAGGCCAGACGGCCGTCAAAGCCCAGATCCTTGTTCCAGCGCACCAGCGGGTCAAAGATCATGTGGCTGAGCTGCAATGTGCCGCCCGAAAGCTGCTCATGCGGGTCCAGCGATACCGGATCGGCGTCATAGGCGAAATTGAGCGTCTGCGCCGGGGCCATCCCGACCGCGCCCAAAAAGATGGCTGTGGCAGCCGTTAATGTCCGAAGTGTTTTCATCGAAGTCTCCCTGATTTGCGGGGATGTATCAAACGCCGGTTGCGCTCGTCCCCGATCATGTCGGCAAGGTTGTCGCGATTCTGAGAAGGTGTAAAGCTTTGTTGTCGCCACGTAAGCCATGGCTGCACACGCCGGCTCCTCCCTGCGTTCCGCGCCCCCCTTGTTCATTTTTGGTATCAAACTACCAATATTTATAGTAATGGGATAAAAATAGCAGTCAACCGGAAAAGCTATCGTTCGAAATAGGGGACCGGTTGATCATGTAGGCGCCAGAACAGGGAGGCCGGTGACAATGAAGATTGAAGACATCATTCGAAACGGCGATGTCAGTTTTACCAAGCTGGAACAACGTGTTGCAACCTATCTGGTCGGTCGGCCCGAGGCGCTTGCGCTGGAAACCAGTGCCGAGATAGCCCAGAAACTGGAGGTCAGTCCGATGACGGTCAGCCGGTTTTTCAAGAAGTTGGGATATGAGCGCGCGACGGAGTTGCGTACCAAAGCGCGGCAGGAAATGTCGGGGCCGCGATCAGCGAGAATCGGGGATCGCTACCAAAGCTTTGTGCGCGCGCAGGCAACCCAGGGGGCGGATAAGGAACGCGAGATGGCCGAGGCGGGCATCAATGCCGCGCTGAACCTGCGGGCCTCGCCCAAGTGGCAGGCGGGGGTGCAATGTCTGGCGCAGGCGGATTTCGTGGCGATCGTGGGATTCCAGCTCTATCAGTACCTGGCGACCGGGCTGGCGATGCGGCTGAATTATGTCCGCCCCGGTGTGAAGGTCGTGTCCGGGCTGGACGGGGTCTATACCGAGGTCTTTACTCAGGGCACGGGCCGCAAATGTCTGCTGATCATCGACATGTTCCGCTATGCCTCTCACGGACCGGCGCTGGCAGAACATGCCAAGGATAACGGGTATGAAGTGATCCTGATGTGTGACGAGTTCTGTGACTGGGGCAGCCGGTTCGCCGATCACGTCTTTACCTTCCCCAATGAGGGCCAGTTTTTCCTGCCGATGCCGGTGGGGCTGCATTTCGGGCTGAACCTGCTTTATCAGGATGTTGTCTGTGCGCTGGGCGATGGCGCGACCGATCAGGTCGAGAAGATGTCGCAATACCAGGAGGTGTTTGGCGCGTTTCTGTAGCTGCGGCCTCTTTGTCGCACGCTTTTTGTCAGGTTCTTCTGGCCACCGGCGCGGATTTGTGGCAGCGATGGCATCTGAAACCAGCGAAGTGCCGATTTCATGACCGAACGACTGCTGCATCGCCTGGCCTGGGTGGCCGTGGCCTTTTGCGTGGCGCCCATCGTGGCCGCCGCGTTGGCGGCGTTTACCGGTGATCTGCAGACCTGGCGCGAGATTCTGGCCTCGGTCCTGCCGCGCTATGTGCGTACCACGCTGACATTGGTGCTGATCGTCGGCGTGTCCACGGCGATCATTGGCAGTGTCACCGCCTGGCTGGTGACGGTCTATCGCTTTCCTGGCTCGAAATGGCTGGAGGTGGCGCTGGCGCTGCCGCTGGCCTTTCCGGCCTATGTGCTGGCCTATGCCTATACCGACCTTCTGGATCATCCCGGCGCGGTGCAGACGCTGTTGCGCGAGGTGATGGGATGGGGCCCGCGGGATTACTGGTTCCCGGAAATCCGCAGTCTGGGCGGGGCGGCGATGATGCTGACCGTGGTGCTGTATCCCTACGTCTACCTGCTGGCGCGGGCATCGTTCCGGCAGCAATCGTCGAACGCGTTTCTGGTGGCGCGCACGCTGGGGCGCTCGCCGCTCAGAGCATTCTGGCGGGTGGCCTTGCCGATGGCGCGTCCGGCGATTGCGGGGGGCGCACTTCTGGCGGTGATGGAGACGATTTCGGATTTCGGCACGGTGGCGTTTTTCAACGTGCAGACCTTTGCCACCGGCATCTATCAGGCGTGGTTTTCGCTGGGGGATCGCGCGGCGGCGGCGCAATTGTCGCTGTGTTTGCTGAGTTTCGCGCTGCTGTTGGCCGGGTTGGAGCGGGCGCAGCGTGGCAAGGCCCGCACGGCGGGTCGTGGTGCGCGGTTCGAGGCAATGGAAAAGCCGCGTCTCAGCGGTGTGCCCGGCTGGGTGGCGATGGTGATCTGCCTCACGCCGGTGCTGCTGGGCTTTGTCATCCCGGTGATCATGCTGGGGCTGATGGCGCAGGGATCGGGGCAGAGCCTGCTGTCGGACCGCTATATCGACCTGATGTGGAATTCGGTCACGCTGGCGGGGGTTGCCTCGGTCCTGACGGTGATCGGCGCGGTGCTGATCGGGTTCCGGGCGCGGACCCGCCCCGGGCGCACCTCGCGCGGGTTGGTGATTGGGGCCGGGCTGGGCTACGCGGTGCCGGGCGGGGTGATTGCCGTGGGGCTGATGGTGCCGCTGGCCGCGCTCGACAACCTGATCGACGGGGTGATGGAGGCGCGGTTCGGCATCTCGACCGGGCTGCTGATCACCGGGTCGATCTGGCTGATGGTGCTGGCCTATATGGCGCGGTTCATGGCGGCGGCGTTGAATGCATATGACAGCGGCATGGCCACTGTGCCCGCACATTTCGATGCCATCGCGCGGTCGCTGGGGCAAAGCACGCCCAGAATGCTGTGGCGGGTGCATCTGCCGGTGTCACGCACATCCGTTCTGACCGCTTTGTTAATCGTCTTTGTCGATGTGATGAAGGAATTGCCCGCAACACTGATCCTGCATCCGTTCAATTTCCAGACCCTGGCGGTGCAGGCACACCGGCTGGCATCGGATGAGCGCCTGAACGAGGCGGCGGTGCCTTCACTGGTCCTGGTCGCGTTTGGCCTGATCCCGGTGCTGATCCTCTGCCGGTCCATCGGGCGCGAGGGCTGGAGCTTGCGCGCGGCGAAAGTCGGCACTTCGGTGAAGGCGGGGTAGGGCGCAGGGCCGCCGATTGGTGGCCGCGACATCAGCCGAAAGGCCAAGCCAGTTTTGGGAGTGATCTCAGCTTTTTTCGAGCCGCGACAGGAACGCCTTGGCTGCGGCCTGTTCGGCCTGGCGTTTGGAACCGGCGGTCGCACTCTCGGAGGTTTCACCTTCGAGCTGCGCCTGAATGGTGAATTGCGGGGCGTGATCGGGGCCCGAGCGGGCGGTTTCCACGTAGCGTGGTGGTTGCAGGCCGCGTGCCTGGGCCCATTCCTGCAAGGCGGTCTTGGCGTCGCGGGCGTCGGCTTCGACCCGGCCCACGCGGTCGCCCCAAAGCCGCAGGATCATCGCCTGCGCCGCGTCGAAACCACCATCAAGATAGACGGCGGCGATCACCGCTTCCATCGCGTCACCCAAAAGTGCCTGCTTGCGGCGCCCGCCTGACATCATTTCGGACCGACCCAGTTTCAGCACCGCGCCGACATCGACCTGCCGGGCCACGTCGGCGCAGGTTTCCTTGCGCACCAGCGCGTTGAAACGCGGGGCCAGCTGGCCTTCGGTCGCGGCCTTGTCATGTTCCAGTACCGCCTGTGCCATCACCAGACCCAGAACCCGGTCACCCAGGAATTCCAACCGCTGATTATCGTCCCGCGTGGCCGAGGACATCGAGGAATGCGTCACCGCGCGCACCAGCAGCGCCGGGTCAGTGAACGTATACCCCAGCCGCGCCTCAAGCGCCTTCAGCTCGGCCCCGAGCTTCAATCCAGCCTCTTGAAGAAACGATCCCCGCGCCAGGTCCAGAAATAGAACATCCGGCTGCCCGCGGACGAGAACATCACCCGTCCGGCGCGGCCGATCAGGTTTTCGTAAGGCACGAACCCGACGCCCTGACGACCCCGCGACACGCGCGAGTCGGTGGAGTTGTCGCGATTGTCGCCCATGAAGAAGTATTCCCCCTGTGGCACCCGGAAAACGCCTGTATTATCAACACCTTGTTCGGTGATGTTGAGGATGCTGTGGGAGCGGCCATTGGGCAGGGTTTCGGTCTGGCGGGACTTTTTGCACATGCCGCCTTCGCCGACCACGCCGTTTTCACAACGCGGGTAGCTGCCGATCGGCCCCTGGGCGGCAAATTCTTCTTCGAAGACGCCGGCATCTTCAAGCTTGACTGCCTGGCCGTTGATATGCAGCACGCCGTTTTTCATCTGGATTTCATCGCCCGGCAGGCCCACGACCCGCTTGATGAAATCGGCCCCAGACACCGGGTGGCGGAAGACGATGATATCGCCACGCTCGGGTTCCGAACCCAGTAGCCTTGTGTTGTCGCCATCCATGAAACCGCAGATATCGGTGGCGTCGATATTGATGCCCAGCCGCTGGATGCGGATCGACGGGCAGGACGCGTAGGAGTAGCCATAGGCCATCTTGTTCACGAACAGGAAATCGCCGATCAGCAGCGTGTCTTTCATCGACCCGGACGGAATCCAGAACGGTTGAAAGAAAATCGTGCGGAAGATGCCCGCAATCAGCAGGGCGTAGACCACTGTCTTGATCGTCTCGACAATGGAATTCTTTTCTTTGGCGTCCGAGGCCATGGGGCATCTCCGGGTTCAGGGTCTGGGCCGCTACATGAGCAGCAACGCCCCGGGTGTCAAGCAGCAGCACAAGAATGTCCCGACCCTGCCGGTTTTCGGGGCCGACTAAAGTTTGCGTTGCCGGGAATCACTTTTGCGTATCAAAATACGAGACACATTCCTGCAATATGAGATTGATCCGTGCATCTTGACCGCCTTGTCACCATTCTGGAAACCATCGCCATGGCCGGGCGGCCCATCACCACGGGCGAAATTCAAAAGGCGACAGGGCTGCCGCGCCCAACCTGTTACCGGTTGTTGCAGACCCTCGCGGATCAGCGTCTGATCGACGATCCGGGCAGGCAGTCGCGCTACGTGATCGGTCAGCGGCTGATGCGCATTGCGCTTTCGGGCAAATCCGATGGCGATGTCTGCCGGGCCTCGGGGGCTACGCTGCGCGCGGCGGCCAGCAGTTTTGGCGAAACGGTATTCCTGTCGCGGTTCCGGGGCGATGCGGTTGAAATCATCCATGTCGAGGTGCCCCAGGATGCCACGCGCGATCATATCCACCCCGGGTTGGGCCGCCGTCCGCTGCATGCCTGTTCCTGCGCCCGCGCCATCGCCGCCTTTTCCGAACCGGATTTTCAGGATCACATCCTGCGCGGCAGCCTGACGCAATATACCGAGCACACCAAATCCACGCCCGGGGCGTTGCGGGCTGAATTCGCCGAGATCACGAAACGCGGCTATGCCGAATGCGATCAGGAGATTGACCTTGGCATCGCCAGCGTCGCCGCGCCGGTGATGGTTGGCACTCTGGGGGCGACGTTCAGCATCGGCGCTGTCGGCCCGGTGCGTCGTTTCGACAAGGCAAGCCGCCAGCGTGTCGGGCAGGAACTGATCACGCTTTCAACCCGCATAAGCGGTGCCATCCAACTGGCCGAGGCCGCCTGAAATCAAATCTGAAACAAGCCCAAAAGGGGCATATCAATCCAATGGGAGGAAACTGAAATGAACCTGAGACCGGACCCCACGTTCCACGCCACACCCAAGCTGGCGATGGAGGCGCCCGCCGAAAAGCTGGCCTTTACGCTGATGCTCAGCCCCGATGGCACGCAACCCGACGGGCTGGCGGTGGTCGATGTCGATCCGTCATCCAAGACCTATGGCGAGATCGTGCACAGCCTTTTCATGCCCAACCTCGGCGACGAATTTCATCATTTCGGCTGGAACGCCTGTTCCTCGGCGCTGTCACCGCTGACCGGGCACGCCTTTCTGGAGCGCCGTTATCTGATCATCCCCGGCATCCGGTCGTCACGCATCTATATCATCGACGTGAAAGAGCCGCTGAAGGCCAAGATCCACAAGATCATCGAGCCTGAAGAGGTTTTCGCCAAGACCGGCTATTCGCGCCCCCATACCATCCATTGCGGCCCCGAGGGCATTTATGTCTCGACCCTTGGTGGCGGTGGCGAGGATGGCACCGATGGCCCTCCGGGCATGTTCATCATGGATTGCGAAACCTTTGATATCCTGGGCCGCTACGAGATGGACCGGGGCGTGCAGGACAAGCAGTATGATTTCTGGTGGAACCTGCCGCGCAATTATATGGTCAGCTCCGAATGGGGCCTGCCGCCGCAATTCGAAGGCGGTATCGTGCCCGAGGATCTGCTCAGCAACAAATACGGGCATTCCATCCATTTCTGGGATTTGCGGGCGCGCAAGAACGTGCAGACGATTGATTTCGGCGAAAATCACCAGATGGCGCTGGAAATCCGCCCGGCCCATGATCCGGCCAAGGAATACGGTTTCTGCGGCGTGGTGGTCGACACCACCAACCTTGAAGGGTCGATCTGGACCTGGTGGCGCAAAGAGGACGGCACGTTCGACGCCAAGAAAACAGTCACCATCCCGCCGCAACCCGCCGCCGCCGACGACCTGCCGCCGCTTCTGAAAGGGTTCGAGGCGGTGCCGCCGCTGGTCACCGATATCGACCTTAGCCTTGATGACAAATACCTCTATGTCGCCTGCTGGGGCACTGGCGAGATGCATCAATATGATGTTTCCGACCCGATGAACCCGACACTGGCAGGCAAGGTCGAGCTGGGCGGCATCGTCGCCGACAAGAACCACCCCAACGGCAAGGATTTCGCCTATGGCCCGCAGATGGTCGAGATCAGCCGCGACGGCAAACGCGTCTACTGGACCAACTCGCTCTATTCCAGCTGGGATGATCAGTTCTACCCCGATGACGAAGGCGGCCAGATGGTCATGGCCAATGTCGGCGAGAACGGCGGGTTGACGCTAGACAATGACTTTTTTGTCGAATTTCCAAAAGGTTATCGGTCGCACCAGATCCGACTTGAGGGTGGAGATTGCTCCACCGACAGCTTCTGCTACCCGTCGGTCTGACGCAGATCAGGGCATAGAAATTGGATCCGATCACAACCACGGGCGGCCTCTGGCTGGCCGTGGTGGCAAGTGGGCTTTATCACGGCGTGAACCCCGGCATGGGCTGGCCGCTGGCGGTGTCGGCTGCCTTGATGGAACGGCGACGCTCGGCCCTTCTGGGCGCGCTTGCGGCACTGGCGGCAGGGCATTTCCTCGCCATGACCGCGATCCTGCTGCCGTTTTCCCTGATGACGGTCCTGGTCGCATGGGAGGCCGAGATTCGCATCGGCGCCGGGTTGCTGGTCATTGCCCTCGGGATCTACCTGCTGATCAATCGCCGCCACCCGCGGTTTCTGGCGCGTGTGCCGCCCTCGCGCCTGGCGCTCTGGTCGTTCCTGGCGGCGATGGCGCATGGCGCGGGCCTGATGCTGGTGCCGATCTTCCTGGGCCTCTGCGCGCCCGACCAACTGGATGCGGGCCACCGCGCTGCCGGGTCGCTGATGGCGGGCAATCTGGGCACTGCGCTGGTGGTCTCGGTGGTGCACACGGTGGCGATGACGCTGGCGGGCGGGATATTGGCGGCGGTGATGTATTTCTGGCTTGGCCTGAAATTCCTGTCGCGGACCTGGTTCAATCTCGATGTGGTCTGGGCGCTCAGCCTGATCCTCGTAGGCGCAATCGGTGTCTGGACCGCCATTGCCTGAGGGTCGAATTAAACTGGCACAGGCCGGCGATATAAGCTAAGCCCGCGCCGTTGCAGCAACAGGAATGCCCCCATGACAACCCGCGCCGGTTTCATCGCCCTGATAGGAGAGCCCAATGCGGGCAAATCCACGCTTCTGAACCGCATGGTCGGGGCCAAGGTCTCGATCGTGACCCACAAGGTCCAGACCACCCGCGCCCGCATCCGGGGCGTGGCCATCGACGGCGACAGCCAGTTGGTCTTCGTCGACACGCCCGGCCTCTTCAAACCGCGCCGCCGGCTTGACCGCGCGATGGTCGCCGCCGCCTGGGGCGGGGCTGCCGATGCCGACGTGATCGTTTTGCTGGTCGAGGCGCATCGCGGCGTCACCGAAGGCGTCGAACGCATCCTCGACGGCCTGCCCGAGGTTACCCGGGGCCGCAAGGTGGCGCTGGCCATCAACAAGATCGACCGGGTGAAATCGGAACAACTGCTGGGCCTTACCCAGGACCTCAACGAGCGCTTCGGATTTGCCGAAACCTTCATGATATCGGCCGAAAAGGGCCACGGCGTCGATGCCCTGCGCGGCTGGCTCGCCCAAGAGCTGCCCGAGGGCCCCTGGCTCTACCCCGAAGACCAGATCGCCGACCTGCCGATGCGGGTGATCGCGGCGGAAATGACCCGCGAGAAACTGACCCTGCGCCTGCATCAGGAACTGCCCTACCAACTGACCGTCGAGACCGAAAACTGGGAGGAACGCAAAGACGGCTCGGCCCGGATCGACCAGGTGATCTATGTCATGCGCGACGGCCACAAGGGCATCGTGCTGGGCAACAAGGGCGAAACCATCAAGGCGGTCTCCAAGGCCGCCCGCGAGGAGCTGGAAGAATTCCTGGGCCGCCGCGTGCACCTGTTCCTGCAGGTCAAGGTGCGGCCCAACTGGCTGGAAGAGGCCGAACGCTATTCCGAGATGGGCCTTGATTTCAAAGACGGCAACTAGACCCATGCGCCCCTGTTTCTTCTTGGCAGCAATACTCCCGCCGGAGGCACCCGCGATTGCCCCGCGCGCCAAGGCCCGCAGATGACGCGCCTGACGGCCGAATTTTGGGTCCAGGCCTACCTGACCCGCCTGCGCCTGCAGGACATCCCGGCCTTCGTCGTGGCCCATGGCGACGACACGGCGGGCGCGGTCCTGGTCAAGCTCAACACACTTGACGGGCAGGCCACCGTCTTTCAGCGCAGTTTCGATCTGATGACCGGCGACCGGCAATGGGCCGAACTGGCCACGGGCGTCGAGGCCGATGTGGACACCACCATCGCCCGCCAACGCGGCTTCGATCCCGACCTCTGGGTGATCGAGGTCGAAGACAGCAAAGGCCGCCACCTGCTGGACCAGCCCGGCCTCTCGGATTGATACCGCACGGGCGCAGGGCTTCAACAATCAAAACGTTGCCGCTTTGAGCCCAATGTGGACTTAGTGATAAGGGAGAGCGCCAGCCATTCGCGACGGTCCACCGCTCGCCCGGCGCCTGCGGCTTGATTCCGGGCGGGGGTGGCAAGGTCAAACGCTACCAAGTCGGCAAAATGACCAATGACTGCATTGAGCCCAAAGCACGTATGTTGCATGTTTCTCAAAGGGTTGCTTTTGCAGTAGTCTCTCGATTGCACCAGGTTGAGCCAGCCGTAAAAAGTTTACTGGCTACCCAAGGAATTCTCGTCGAGGCGCGTCAAAAAAAATTATGCCGCTCTGGAAGCTGCGATTAGTAAAGGAACGAACTGAGATGATGTCGCGTGTATTTTTGGGCTTGGCGATGATTATTGCCGCAACACAAAGTTTTGCCGGAGAGCTTTCTGGCACAGCCTCATATCGCGAACGTATCGCGCTACCGCGCGAGGCGACATTCATGGCCATCCTCTACGATATCTCGAACAACGATCAGGTTGAGATCGGGCGGTTTGAGGGGCCGGGCGACGCAGGCCCTCCATATGCCTTTACCATTTCGTTTGCTGACGACACCGTGACGGAAGCGGGGCGTTACGCGCTGAAGACACAAGTGATGTGGCAAGATCGGCATTATATGGCTGCCGGAACAATCCTTGAGGATTATCCGGTCAGGACCCCGGATATAAACCTAGTGATGGTGCGACCCGGCGTTGCGCCTTCCGATGAAGCCGCCGAACGTGGCGATATGCTGATTGCCGGTATGATGACCTATATGGCCGACGCCGCCATCCTGGTGGAATGCAAAAGCGGCGCGACCTTCACTATCGCGATGGAAGGCGATTATCCGGCATTGGAAAAGGCCTATCTGTCGGATCGCGCAGCACCCGGAGAACCTCTTTATGTCATACTGGAAGGCGGCCATGCGCTTCGCCCTGCCATGGAAGGGCCCGACCGCGAGATGGTGATCGTCGACAGGTTCATCCGAACCCGGCCTGAGGTGACCTGCGAGCGGCAAATGGCGGATGCAAGCCTGCAAAACACCTACTGGCGGCTGGACATGCTGGAGGGCGTGGCCTTCCCGTCAGACCTCGCAACCCGGGAGCCGCATCTTATGCTGGAGACAGCCGATGGCAGCAGCTATCGCGCCACAGTCGGGTGTAACCGGATGCGGGGCGCCTACACGCTCAATGGCGAGCAAGTGAGCTTTTCACCCGCGGCTTCGACCATGATGGCATGTCCCGAACCGCTTGATGCGCTTGAACGGCAGTTTGGTCTTGCCCTCTCTGAGACATCGGATTTTCTGATCGAGGGCGAAACGCTCATTCTGAGCGACGCCGATGGTGAGCCCAGAGCAATTTTGACAGCCGTGTACTTTTGAGGTCCACCAGCGACATGGCCGTGCCGCTTTCTCGAAACAGCCTGATCAGACGGAATACAGAGGCCCGGCTGAGACCAAGTTCTTCAGATAGGTCTGCAATGTGGGCCGCAGAGGTCTGATCATCATTGCCCTTCAGGACATGTCGCAATGCATCCGCCCGTCGGAACGCCTCTTGCCAGAACGTCTCATCAATTTCTTCGGAAAGTGGATCAATCACGGCAGTTCAGAGTCGGCTAAGTCAAGAGCCGTAGTCTTAAATAAAGTGCCAAGTCTAAGAATTAAGGGCTCAGCCATCTAGCTGAAATCATTGGGCATGGAGTCTTGTAATTAAGTGCTAAGTCACAGCAGTCTTGACCTTTGTAGCTTTTTTACACTACGGGTCGAATTTATTAACATGCACTTGCATGTCAATAACTGTTAACCTAAAGACTGACCTCAGCCAGCCAATATGTGAGCCAACTCGTCGATCAAAGAGGGAACACATATCATGGCTTTCGCACCGTTGCGGCTCACAAACCGCCTGCCGAGTGGCACAGCACTTGTGCTCTACATGACATCCACGGCATTCGCGCAGGACGCCGCACCGTTTGACCTAGGTACCATCGTGCTGTCACCAGACCCTGCGCAAGTACGCGAGCGTGACGAAAACGGCGAAGCCGCGGATAGGGCAGGGGCGATTTATGTCTCGGATGCCGAGCTAGAACGGGCGCGTATGGGCGATGTGAAAGACCTGTTTTCGGAACTGGCCTCGGTTTCGGTGGGCGGGGCGATTCCGGTCGCGCAAAAGATTTTCGTCAACGGTGTCGATATGCTGAACCTGACAATCCAACTGGACGGCGTGCAGCAGAACAACCGCGCGTTTCATCACGCCAGCGCCAATGCGTTTGATCCCGGCCTGCTGAAATTCGTCAGGGTTGATCCTGGCGTGGCCCCAGCGGATGCGGGGCCGAATGCGGTGGCCGGTGCGGTGATCATGGAATCCATTGATGCCACGGATATCCTTCGCGATGGGCGGAGCGTTGGCGGCAATCTGCGGCTGAGCTATGGGGACAATGGCGAGACCTTCAGCACTGCCGTAACCGCTGGCTTTGCCCTTAACGGGTTTGAGGCGCTGATTTATGGCAAATATGCCAATGGCGAAGACTTCGAAGATGGCAATGGGGACACGGTGACAGGCACCGCTGCGAACCTCCAAAGCGGCTTGATTAAGCTGGCTTATGAAGGCGACAGCGGTCACCGGTTTGAATTTTCCACCCAGCGCCTGGAAGACGCGGCGCTGCGGAATTTCCGCGCCAATTTCGGCCCTGGCCCGCAACCATTGGTGCGCTATGACACCAAGCGGACCAATGTTTCGCTGCGCTATGAGCACACCAAGAGCGAGGGCTTTTGGGATCCGGAAGTGGTGCTGGGTTTCTCGGAAAGCCAGATTGACGCGCCCCTCTTTGAAGACAGCCAGGGCACCTCGAATACCTTGATGGCCAAATTCCAGAACAATTTTCACATCGGCCATCTAGGTGTCATTTCAGCGGGGGTAGATTTCACCAATAAACGCAGCGAATACACATCGGATGTCAGCCCACTTCTGAGGGAAAAAACCGACAATACCGGTGTATTTGCCCAGGCCCGTCTAGAGCCGACCGAGCGTTTGGATATCTCGGCGGGCTTGCGCTATGACTGGCAAGATTTCACGGGTAAGGATGGTTATAGCGACAGCGATTCCGGGGCCAGTGGCAACATCTCGGCTGTGTTTGACATCACCGAAGCATTTGCCGTGCGAGCCGGGTATTCCAATGTTTTCGGAGGCTATCAACTGGAAGATAACTACGTGTTTTTCAGCCCTTGGAACTATACCATGCTGCGCACGTCTCGGGCCGAGAATATTGTGATTGGCGCAGATTGGAGGCAAGGCAATCTGGCCATCGGGGGCGAGCTGTTTCGCACCACGATCGACGATGCACGCAACGGCGATACCAACTTTGATTTTGAAAGCGAAGGGTACAACCTCAAGGCCACGTATGGGTGGAACAACGGCTTTGCCCGCCTGACCTATTCCCACAGCGACGTAACTGCCAATGGTACGCCTGCGGACAGTTTTGATGTGCTGGATTTTGGCGCGCCACTGGGTGACGTGATTGCGCTGACCGTGCAACAGAAATTCCCCGAAATCGGCCTGACTGTGGGGGGAAATCTGGACGTGGCGCTGGATTACACGCCCAATGTGGTGCGGCCCTATGCAGTACAGGGGTTTGATGGGTATGAGGTGCTGAACCTGTTCGCCGAATACACACCGCGTCAGATGAAAAACGTGACCCTGCGTGCCGAGGTGCAAAATGTGTTTGATGAGTCGTTCTCGGATCGTGCGACCTATGGGGGCGATTATCCCGGATTTGCCACGCTGAATGAGCCCGGTCGCACCCTTGTCCTGACGGCCGTCGCGCATTTCTGAAACGCTACTTGCTGTTGTTAGAATGGAGCCCGATGTCATCACCGGGTTCTTTTCCGTAAAGAATACGCATCAGCATATGGGTCGCGCTATAGGCCTCGTCGGTGGAAATGCGTGGCGCAATTTCGGCCTGAATGGCTTTCACATATGTGGGCCAGATACGTTGATGCAGCCCCATGCCTTTTTCGGTCACAAACAGGCGTTGTTTGCGCCGCCCGTCCGCCACATATTCCCGCCGCAGCAACCCGGCTTTGACCAGTCGGCTGATATGGCGCGATAGGGCATATTGAGGCAAGAACAGCTTGTCTTCCAGTTCGCCCATCATGTGGCCTTCTGATCCAGCACTTTCGATGGTCAGTAGAATCTCGTACCAGATCGGATCATTAACCCCTTCGCGGCGCAAGGCGGCGGCGATGGGTGGCATCATATTACGATGCAGGCGCATCAGGTTGAACCACACCCGATTATACCCGATCCGCGGGTCGTAATCGCCGAAATTTTCCTGATCTGGGTTGATGTTCTTGGTGGTCAAAAGACGTCCTGGATCTGCAAGTGATACCCGGAAAACTATAGAAAGTTTCGCGCCCCGTGACCAGATCAACTGCACCGGGCCGGACGTGCGCTGCCGCTGTGGCATGGTCCAGATCTGCCTACTGGATTTATCCGCGCCGCTGGCCTAAGGCCAAAGAAAGGGAAGCCCTTCGTCAAGCCGATTCATCCAGCCAGACGCCACTATGTCAGACTGGAGATGGATCAAGAGCAAAAGACCGGCGGACCTTGTGTTGACATCTTTCATCAACGAACGCAGTGCCATGATTACGCTGGCCCGCAAGGTTGTGAGTTGTCCCGAGGTGGCCGGCGAGTTGGTGCAGGACAGTTGGTTGCGTTGGCAAAACAGCGATTATCCAAATGACCGGGCACGGCCAATCCTGCTACGGATTGTCAAGAACCTGGTATCGCCGCCAGCGCACCGAGTATCAGAACCTGACCACCTACAAGCTGATCGCGCAGGATGCGCCCGATGCGGAACGCGTTGTGATTGCTCGCCAACAGGTGGCCTTGGTGATCAACGCCTTGGCGATGATGCCCGAGCGAATGCGCAAAGCATTCCGGCTTAGCCGATTGGACGGGCTGACCTATCGCGAGATAGGTGCGCGTTTGGGGGTGTCCGAGGCCAGCGCCTACCGGCTGGTGGGTGAGGCGCTGGTGCAGATCGTGCTGCATCTCGATCGATAAAGATTTGTGGTCTCAAACGTTTTCTTTAAGAGAGATCAGGATCACCACCGGGGCAAGGCAATGTCTGAAGCGGAAAAAAAGCGTTTTCTGAACGAGGCGGTTGGCATTTTCCTGCACCTGTGCGAGGCCCCGGATGACCCCAAGTTTCTGGCCCGCAAGGCGGCGTTTCTGGCGCGGGGCAAGACTGAGCGCGAGGCCTATGCCAAGATCGTCGAAGGCTGGACTGTTTCGGGTGCGCGCCGCAAACCGCGATCCCTGATCCTGATCCGTTGCTTCTGGGGCTGCTGCTGTCCGCCCATTTTATTGCCGACCCACTGCGCATCATTATGCTGGTAGATTTGTACACCCGGTTTGAGCCGATGCAGGCTGCCCTTGTTTCGGGGGGCCGGCTGCATCTGGATGCGGGGTCGGCCATTACCGATAACACGGATAGCGATACCCGCGCCGTGACGCTGTTGCAGGGAGCCGCTTTTTTTGATGTCGCCAAAAACCCGAGGCCTTTTGAGGTCATGGTAGGGGATTTGCGTGTCCGGGTACGGGGCACCGCCTTTGAAACTGCATGGATCGATGACGTGATTGAGATCAGTGTCAGCGAGGGCCGGGATGGGGCTGTGGCGGCGCAGGCTGAGTTTGTCTCTCAGAATGTACAGGATGATGGTTTCTGTGATCTGGGCACGTTGCGGATCGGTGCGCCCGAAGCGCAGGCCCTGTTGGGCAATGACACGATCACCGAAGAAGAGATTGAACAGCGCAACCCCAGTTCCATTCGCGATGTGTTTGACGGGGAATCCGCAGTCACAACTGGCGGTGGGGCGGCGATTGCCAACAAGGTTTTCGTCAACGGGATCGAGGAAAGCCTGCTTTCCGTGACCATTGATGGCGCACGGTAGAGCAAATCGCCCTTCCACCACACCGGCAATGTTCTGATTGATCCGGCCTTGTTGAAGTCGGTCGAGGTCAGCCGCGGTCTGGCCCCGGCCGATGTCGGGCCGAACGCTTTGGCGGGCTCGATTGCTTATGAGACCAAAGACGCCTCTGATCTGCTGGAGGAGGGGGACAATTTCGGTGGGATGCTGTCGCTGAGGGTTGGGGACAACGATGATTTCCTGCGCGGCGGCCTTACTGTCTTTGGGCGCAGCGGCTGGTTTGAATATCTACTCAGTGCCACAGGTACAGACGGGGATGACTATGAGGATGGCGCAGGCCAGGTCGTTGATGGCACACGTGCTGATCTGACCAACTATATCGGCAAGCTGGCGTATACGTTGCAAAGCGGGCACCGGTTTGAATTCGCAGCCTCCCAGACCGAAGACACCGGTGCTCGCGCCGGACAAATCGGTCCGGGTGGCATCATCTTTGTGCGCCCAGATTTCGAGGGGGTCGTGGGGGCACCATCGGTCTTTGTCGAGGCGCTGTCGCAACGCACCTCTTATATGTTCACCTACTCGATCGAAGTCGCACAAGGTTGGCTCGATCCGACAGTGCAGCTAAGTTACAACGAGCAAAAGGTCGATGTGTCGGGGGTAGTCGGCACCAATGAAAGCTTCAGCGGGACGATAAAGAACCACTTCCAGATTGCCGAGGGCACCCTGACGGTCGGGCTAGATTTCTTCGATGAAAGTGCGTCGGGCTTTGGTCGCGGTCCAGGGCCGTTTGACAGTTCGGGCAAGAAAGAGCACCGCAATATCGGCATTTTTACCCAAGCCCGTCAAGACATTGGTGAGCGTGTCTCTGTGACCTAAGGCACGCGCTATGACTGGCAGGAATTCGATGCGGCCAATGGCCAGAGTTTCAAGGATGATGGGTTCAGCGCCAATGGTTCGATCGACGTTATCCTCACCGACAGCCTGACCCTGAACGCAGGGTAGCCCGCAGCTGGGGCGGATACGAGTTGGGCGAGGCAGCTTTGGTCAATTTCGGCACGCCCTGGACCTATGCAGGTTTCACCGACTCGCATTCGGATTCGGGCCGGATCGGCCTGCGGTTTGAACGTGGCCCGTGGCAAATGAGCGGTGCCTATTTTGAGACATACGTCAATGATATCAATGCTGTGCTGCCAAGCAACGGCAACCGAGGTGCGCTGTCCGATCTGGAATCAAAGGGCTGGGATACCTCTGTTGCCTACAACTGGGCCAGCGGGTTTGTACGGCTGAATTACACGCGGGCTGACGTAAAGCTGAACAATGCTACGATCGGGTCGACCGCTTATTATCTGAGCCGTCCTTTGGGTGACATCCTGACACTTGAGAGTGCTTGGCAGATTGACGATCAATGGGGTCTGGGCAGCAGTGCCGAGGTGGCGTTTGACAAAAATGACGCGGCCTTGTCCTTGCCGGGCTATGAGGTGGTGAACCTCTATGCCACTTACAGGCCCCGTACGATGGAGAATCTGGAGCTACGGCTGGATGCGCGCAATATCTTTGACAAGACCTATGCTAGCCGCAGTTCGGACGGGATTGATTCCGTCAGGGTGATACCGCTGAACGAACCAGGCTGATCGCTCAGCCTAACCGCGAACCTGAAGTTATAAAGCCTCGGCCAGCAGGGGCAGGATTCCTCGCTGTTTTTTGCAGGCTAGCGCTGGCTGAAAGTAGAGAGATGTCATCTTCTTGATGGGCGCGCTCGACGGTTCGCGACCCTCACAACGCGGTCATTATGTCGAATGTGGCAAGTCCACCGTTGGGGGTCAATCTACTGGAGACCCTAAGACGAATGCCTCTAGCCCTGCATCATCAAACCTGAAGTACACTTTTTCGTCGATTCGACTGGCGCCCAAATCATCGTAAAAAGCGAGCGCCCTGGCGTTGTCGGTTTCTGCGGTCCAATCGAAGCGTCGACATCCCATGCTGAGCGCCAGACTGGCAATGTGAACCATGAATTGTCGCCCCAATCCACCGCCACGAACTCTTCGAGAGATAAAAAGGTCTTTCATGAACAGCGTTCCACTTTCGTTAAGAGCAGGATGTAAAGTGCTGATGGTGGCAAACCCGACGGCCACGCCCGCTTTCCAGGCGAGAATGGCACGGCAACCGGATCGGCCACTGATCATGGCATGCGATGATGCTGACGTCATGTCCTCAGCCCCCCTCGACGGACCCCCAGTAATGGCGGTTCGCTTTGAGCATCAATCCTGCGAGTGTCTTCTGGTCATGTACTTGGGCAAACCGGAACTCGAGCTTTGTAGTGTCCATGGGCGCAATCCACTCAATCAATACAATGCAGAAATGGTCTTGCCTGAGATCTAAAGATGACATGTGGGCAAATGCAACCTGGGTGTGCGCGCTCTTGCAAAAATTCGGCGCATTGGCTGTCTGGTGAACCGGTTCAGAACGTGACGCCTCTTTTTCGATCCGAGCGCTGCCTGTCACACCTCAATAAGCGGTCGACCGTTGACGATATGCACCTCTGCCTGCGTGCTGAAGACATGCTGCAACATCCCCGCATCGACAATCTTAGCAGGGGCGCCGCAGCGACCGATGCGTCCGTCTTTCATCGTGACAATCCGGTCCGCGTAAGAGCAGGCGTAGTTGATGTCGTGCAGCACGATCACCACCGTGCGGCCGCGCGTCTCGGCCAGTCGACGCAACAGTTGCATCAGGCTGCGCGATGTGGAGATATCAAGATTGTTCAGCGGCTCATCCAGCAGCATATACTCTGTATCCTGCGCATAGGTCATTGCCAGCAGGGCGCGCTGTTTCTGACCGCCGGACAAGGTGTCGAGCGGGCGGGAATGCAGCTCGTCCAGTTCGAAAAGTACGATGGCCTCGTCGGTTTTCTGGCGATCTACCTTAGTCGGGTGGCCCTTGTGATAGGGGTAGCGGCCAAACCCGATCAACTCGGCCACGCTGAGACGCGGAGCAATCTCGGGCACTTGCGGGAGGATCGACAAGCGCTTGGCCAGCGTGTTGGAGGCAGAAGTGCCTACTTCCAGCTCATCCACCATGATCTGACCTGTCTGGTGCGGGGTCAGCCGGGCGATGGCCGACAGCAACGTGGATTTTCCCGCGCCATTGGGACCGATGAGAGCGGTGATCTGACCTTTGGGAATCTGCAGCGAGATGTCGTGCAAGATGTCTTTGCCGGCGATGCGGTGGGTGAGGTTGGACACTGTAATCACGTGCGCGCCCTTTTCAGAATGAGGAAGAGGAAGAGAATGCCGCCAAAGCTATCGATCACCACGGCCAGCGGGGTGGACAGAGCAAGCCCGTGTTCCAGAAGAGTTTGCCCGCCGATCAGCGCGATGGCTGAGATCAGTGCGGCACTGGGCAGCAGGATGGCATGATGGGCGGTGGGCGTGATGACATGGGTCAGGCTGGTCACCAGCAGGCCAAGAAATGCAACGGGTCCGACAAAGGCGGTCGAGACCGAGACCAGCACCGCGATCAGAAGCAGGATCTGCACCGTATCGCGGCGCGGGTCTTCGCCCAGGTTGATCGCGGCCTCGCGCCCCAGGGCAAGTACATCCAGACGGTGACGCATCCGCCAGACCAAGGCCAGCGTGATCAAGACCAGCACCGCACTGATCCCCAGCAGATCGGTCTCGATCCGGCTGAACCGAGCGTAAGAGGAGGTCTGGATCACGCTGTATTCATTGGGGTCAATCATGCGCATCACAAAGCTGTTCACGGCGCGGAACAGCACCCCCAGGATGATGCCCGTCAGGATCATGCGCACAATGTCTTCCTTGCGGTGCAGCAACAGCGTTCCAAAGAGCAGCATTGAAGCGGCCACCATGATCGCAAGCGAGAGGAAGAACTGCACCATCGGGGGCAGGGTGCCATAGCTTTGAGCACCAATGGCGAACACAGACAGAGTTACAATCAACACATAAAGTGCATCAAACCCCATTATCGACGGAGTCAGGATGCGGTTGCGCGCCACGGTCTGGAACAGCAAGGTCGAGGTGGATACCGCGACGGCCACCAGCAGCAAAGCGGCTAGTTTTGTACCGCGAAACGGCAGGACAAAGTCCCAGCTACCACGGGTGCCCAGTGTCATGTGAAACACCATGCAAACTGCCATGAGCCCGGTCATTATGACGAGGCGCTTACCCGGCATAGCGCGCGGGCCGATACAGAAGCCAGATAAACAGCACAGCGCCGACCACGCCGAGAACCACCCCGACAGGGATCTCAAACGGATAGCGCACCACCCGCCCCAGAATATCAGCGGCCAACACCAACCCGGCCCCCATCATGGCAACAACCGGCAAGGTGTGGCGCAGGTTATCACCATAAAGCCGCGATACGATATTGGGTACGATCAGCCCGACAAAAGGGAGCATTCCCACGGTCACCACCGTCATCGCCGTGACCAGCGAAATCGCCACCAGCCCGATCAGGACCACTTGAGTGTAATTCAGCCCCAGATTGATGCTGGCGGCGCGGCCCATCCCGGCGATGGCAAACTGATCGGCGGCCAGATAGCTGAGTGCTGCGACCAAAGCGGCCAGCCATAGCAGCTCGTAGCGGCCCTGCAGCACTCCCGAAAACTCGCCCGTCAGCCAGATGTCGATGTATTGCAGCAGGTCCGCCTGAAACGCGATGAAGACCATGATCGCACCCAGAATGCCGCCATATACGATCCCCACCAGAGCCACCAGAAATGGTTGAGTCGGGGGCAGGCGGCGGGCCATGGCGATAAACCCGAGGCTGGCGATCAGGGCACTGATCGCGGCGATCCCCATCTGACTCAGCAGGGGGGCGGTCGGAAAGAAAATCGCCGCGATCAGAATGCCAAGCGCGGCACCTTGGCCAGTGCCCACGGTCATCGGCTCTACAAAGCGGTTCTTCATCAGCATTTGCAGGATCTTACCGCAGACGGCCAGCGCAGCGCCAGTGATCAGGATGGCAAAGAGACGCGGCCCGCGGCTGACCACCACCAGTTCCAGCGCGGCGCGATCCCGCCAAAGATCGCCGGGCCGCAAATCAATCACGCCGATAAACAGCGAGGCAATCGAAAGGACGACAAGGCCAAACCCAAGGATAAGGATCGATCGCACCGGGTTACTCGATGGACAAAGCGGCCAGTACATCATCCAGCACCAGGGTCATGGATTGGATGCCGCCGCCTGCGATGTAAACGGCCCCGGCGTTAAGATAAATCACCTTGCCCGATTTCCACGCGGCCGTGTCGTGCACCAAGGCGTTGTCCAATGTCACCTGCGCACGGTCCCCGTCGGCTCCAATGGCCCCCAGCCGGTCTACCACCAGAAGCACATCGGGGTTCGCCTCGCGGATAAACTCAAAACTGATCGCTTCGCCATGGGTGGTTGTTTCCACATCGGCCACGGCCTCTTGCAGGCCCAGCCCGGAGTAGAGCCAGCCAAACCGCCCGGACGCGCCATAGGCGGTGACCTTGGGTCCGTTGGTCATGATTACAAGGGTTTTACCCTGATCTGCTGTGGCGGTGCGGGTGCGGTCCAGTTTGTCCTCAAAGGTCGCGCGCAGGGCGGCGGCCTCAGCCTCTTTGCCAAACAGCGTCCCATAGGCCGTCAGCCGCTCCAGCCCCTGACCAATGGTGTCTTCCCAGATCGTCATGTCGATGGTCGGGGCAAGGTTTGACAGGGTCGGTACGTGTTCCTGCGAGCGACCCCCGGCGATGATCAGATCGGGTTGCAGGGCGTTCACCGCCTCGAAATCCGGCTCGAATAGCGATCCGACAGGCTCGGCCCCCTCGGCGGCCCGATCCAGATGGGGCAGGTAGGTCGGGCTGATCACGCCATCGGGTGTCACTCCAAGTGCGGCCAGAGTGTCCAGAGCGGCCAGATCGAACACGGCAATCTTTTGCGGCGATGCGGGCAGGGTGGTCAGACCGGCATAGGTGTCGATGGTCACCTCCTGCGCGGCAAGGGGCGTTGACAAAAGGGCGAGAGCGAAGGCAAAAACATATTTCATCAGAGCAAAACCTTGGGTTCGGTTGCATGGCTGGTGAAACTGGCTTTGCAGAGTGATTTGACGCTTGAATATTGTGAAAAAACCCAAAAGTATAGCCGAAGTTAGAGGGTTTATGAGGGGCTTGGCGAATGACGTCTTTGATCGGCTATATTGAGACCCCGAACGCTTCGAAATACCTTCAGCAATTGTGCAAGCATTTTGGTCATAAGATCGACGTAGAATATGACGCACATCGCGGCACGGCAGCGTTTGTGTTTGGTGAGGCCATCATGACCGCTGATGAGATAGGCCTGACCGTGCGTTTTGAGCTGGAGGATGTGCGTGCGGAGGAGCCAGCGCGCCATGTGATTGACAGACACCTGGAAACCTTCGCGTTTCGCGAGAAGATCACGGCAATGACCTGGCAGAGTGTGGCCACCGCCTGATCTATTCAGGTCTTTAGTTACGGGTGTATGCAAAGATTGGTCAGCCGCGGTCCAGGCCAGTTGCCGGTGTCACTTTCATTTAGGCAAAAGGTACGACCTCAACCTAGATTGAGGTCAAGCGCGAACGCTGGCAAACCTTACATCGGTGCATCATGCAGCATCAGTTGCTATGGGCTCAGAGTGGAAGCCCATAGCATATCGAATTAAGGTCGGCTCCCACTGAATTCTAGCGTTTTACCCAACACACTGTCCCGCATCTACGATATTCCCATAGGGATTGTGCCAGTCTTGCGGCGGGGCTAAAGGCCTGGCTTTTTGCCCCGTCGCCAGACAATTTTCTATGAGCCGCGTTTCACCACTGACCTGAACAAAAAGAAGCTCAGCCGAAGCGGGACCAGTTGGTCCTTCCCGCAAAGGAGACGTCAGGTGCAGTCGGGTAGGGGTGTGGAGCCCGTCATTTGTGTTTGCGCTTGTGCCTAAGAAACTGGCCGCCAAGGGGGCTCATCTGCGCTACGGTTACAACCATTGTGAATCCGGTCGCTGGCTGGGTCCGGATCAACAGGTGACCGAGGAAGACCATTTGATCTGGATGGGTGCCAATGACATAACCAATCTACTTGCGCGTGCGCCGCAAGGCTTTCAACGTGCGAACGGTGGTTCGACTATCAAGTTCTCCGTGTCCACCCTCGACGCAAAAGACTATCTAGAAGCGTGATGCGGATTTCCGAGGTTGCCTTAAGAACAGACAACAGTGCGTTACCGGAGAACATGGTTCGCGGCCCAGAGCCGCCGTCCAGCAACCATCCTGAACGCTGCGATGCAGCCCATCGAAGGAGACATTCGCTGCGCCTGCACAATCAGGAGATTGGCGAATTCAAACAGTGCGGACGAAGCGAAAATCCGCTGCGTTTTCCCAAATGGCTGCTTTCGGCTTTTAGCTTAGAAACGGAAAGCAGTATGAATTTACGCATTATCTTACAATTTGTGCTTGGCGTTAAAAGCGTATGTGCGTCAGAATGAAGATGGGGTGCATGCGCTGATTACTTTACAGGCTTTATCGCCGGCATTGCGAAACCGGTGCGGCAAAATGCTCGAAAAATAGTAGGCGTCTCCAGGCCGCAAAATCCGGGAATTGCCATCAACCGTAACCTCCAGTCGGCCTTCTATAACAACAGCGCATTCTTCGCCTTCATGTGACAGGGCGGTCCTTCCGGACTCGGCGCCGACGGCATATTCTTCGATTAGCATTTGCAGTTTTCGATTACGACGTTCACCCGCGACAAGAAGATAGGATATTCCATGAGAGCCAAGGTCGCGCATGTCTTCGTGCGGGAAATAGAAATTGTCGTCATCCTTAAGCTCAAAGCTGAAGAAAAAACCGAGATTGATATCGACGCCAGCCAGGATTTTTTTGAGTAACGCCACCGAAGGCTGCGTGGACCCGCTTTCGATTTGCGAAATCGTACCACTTCCGACACCTGCTTTTTTCGCCATCTCGCGTTGACTGATTCCCTTAGAGGTTCGAATCAAACGAAGGCGCCGAGCCACCTCCAAGTCTGACGTCTGTGAATCGCTCATCGTGATTTCCTGCTTTCGATCGAAAGCACCTTGGATCATCCATGACCGTTTTTCAATAACTTATCGATTTCCATAAAACTGACTGCACGCGCGTTTCGATATCTGCAACACTCTGGCAGGAAACGAAAAACCAGATCGCGAGGAATGGACGTGCTCGACAATCCCAACACAATGACATCATTCTGGATGCCGTTCACGGCCAACCGTGATTTCCTTCGCGAGCCCCGGATGATCCATTCGGCCGAAGGTATGTACTACACTAGCTCTGATGGCCGGAAGATCATGGATGGCACCGCAGGGCTGTGGTGCGTGAATGCAGGACATCGTGATCCGCTGATAGTAGAAGCGCTGCAGCGACAGGTCGAAGAGCTTGACTATGCGCCGAACTTCCAGTTCTCGCATCCGCAGGCGTTTGAACTGTCGGCCCGCCTGACGGGCATGATGCCCGACGGCATGAACCATGCGTTTTTCACCAACTCCGGGTCGGAATCCGTCGATAGCGCGCTGAAGATTGCCCTGCACTATCACCGGGCACGGGGCGATGCATCGCGGACCCGGCTTATTGGTCGTGAACGCGGCTACCACGGTACGGGTTTCGGCGGCATATCTGTGGGCGGGATCGTGAAGAACAGGATGTATTTCGGCTCGCTTCTGACCGGCGTCGATCACTTGCCACACACGCACGATCTGGGTCGCAACGCGTTTTCCCGCGGCTGCCCCGCGCATGGGGCGGAGCTAGCCGATGATCTGGAACGGATCGTTGCCCTGCATGATGCCTCGACCATCGCCGCGGTGATTGTCGAACCGATGGCCGGGTCCACCGGCGTGTTGCTACCGCCCAAAGGCTATCTGAAACGCCTGCGCGAAATCTGTGATCGGCACGGCATCCTTCTGATCTTCGACGAGGTCATAACCGCTTTTGGCCGGTTGGGTGCAGCCACGGCATCGGACTATTTCGAAGTGACGCCAGACATTATAACCACGGCCAAGGGTCTGACCAACGGGATCATCCCGATGGGCGCGGTCATTGTCAGCGACGAAATCTACAACTCGGCCATGGAAAACGCGGACGGACCCATCGAGCTTTTCCACGGCTATACCTATTCGGCCAACCCGATGGCCTGCGCGGCGGCATTGGCGGCGCTTGACAGCTACCAGCAAAACGATCTCTTCCAGCGCGCTGCGCTGCTGTCGCAGCCTTGGGAAGATCAGTTACACGCGCTGAAAGCTCTGCCGAATGTCATCGACATTCGCAATCTCGGGCTTATCGGTGCGGTTGAGCTTGCGCCACGCGATGGTGTGCCCGGTACGCGCGCCTTTGACGCCATGAAACGTGCTTGGGATGCCGGGATCATGATCCGGATCACCGGCGATATCATCGCCCTCTCGCCGCCCCTGATCATTACCGAGCCGGAGATAGCCACTCTGTGCCAGACACTTGGTGACGTTCTGAGCGACTTACCGTGACCCCCACCCCCTAATCCAGAGGACCGACATCATGAAAGATGCGACCCCGATCGAAAAGATCGGCCACTATATCTGTGGCCAAATGAAACGCCCCGATGGCGAAAGAACGCAGGCCGTTTTCAACCCCGCGAAGGGTGAGCAGACGGGTGAGGTTTCGCTTGCGACGGTGGAAACGGTGGCCGATGCGGTCGCGGCGGCAAAGGCGGCATTCTCCGCCTGGTCGAACAAGCCACCGATCCGTCGTGCACGGATAATGAACAACTTCCTGGGTCTGGTCCGCGAGCACAAGGACGATCTGGCCCGTGCTATTACACTGGAGCACGGAAAAGTCTTTACCGACGCGCAGGGCGAAGTCGAGCGTGGCATCGACATCATCGAATTTGCCTGTGGTATCCCGCAACTGCTGAAAGGGGATTATACCGAGCAGGTTTCGACTGGAATGGACAACTGGACAACGCGTCAGGCGCTTGGCGTCGTGGCAGGCATCACGCCCTTCAACTTCCCGGTCATGGTGCCGATGTGGATGTTCCCTGTTGCGATCGCTGCGGGCAACACCTTTATCCTGAAGCCATCGCCCACCGACCCCACCCCGTCGCTTCTCTATGCCGACCTGATGAAACAGGCCGGTTTCCCGGATGGTGTGTTCAACGTCGTCCAGGGTGACAAGGTCGCGGTGGATGCCCTGCTGGAGCATGATGACGTCAAGGCGGTATCTTTCGTCGGATCAACGCCGATCGCCAACTACATCTATGAAACAGGGGCACACCACGGCAAACGCGTTCAGGCCCTTGGCGGCGCCAAAAACCACATGCTGGTCATGCCCGATGCCGACATGGACAAGACCGCTGATGCGTTGATCGGGGCGGCGTTCGGTTCTGCGGGCGAACGCTGCATGGCGATCTCCGTCGCGCTGCTGGTGGGCGATGCCGCCGACAAGCTGATGCCGGTTCTGAAGGAACGTGCCGAGACGCTCAAGGTCAAAAACGGATTGGAGCTGGATGCCGAAATGGGCCCGATCGTTACTGCGGCCGCGCGCGACCGGATCAAGGCCTATATTGACTCCGGCGTCGAAGAAGGCGCGGATCTGTTGGTCGATGGCCGTGATTACACGGTCGCAGATCACGAGAATGGCTATTTCCTGGGTGGCACACTGTTCGACAACGTCACATCGGACATGAAAATCTACCGCGAGGAAATTTTCGGACCAGTTCTATCCTGCGTGCGGGTCGAGAATTTCGCCGAAGGACTTCAGTTGATCAACGACCATGAATTCGGCAATGGCGTGTCGCTGTTTACCCGTGACGGGAACGCCGCACGCGAATTCGGCAAGCAGGTTCAGGTGGGCATGGTCGGGGTCAACGTCCCTATCCCGGTGCCCATGGCCTGGCACGGGTTCGGCGGCTGGAAGAAGAGCCTATTCGGCGACATGCATGCCTATGGCGAAGAAGGCGTGCGGTTCTACACCAAGCAGAAATCCATCATGCAGCGCTGGCCTGAAAGCATCGATGCGGGCGCTGAATTCGTGATGCCGACAGCAAAATAACCCCTCAAAACAAGGAAGAACGCAAATGTTCATTGGTGTTCCCAAAGAAATCAAGAACCACGAATACCGGGTGGGGCTGACCCCTGAAAGTGTGGCCGAACTGATATCGAACGGACATAAGGCTGTCGTCGAAACCGGTGCCGGTCTCGGTATCGGCGCAGATGACGAGGCTTATGTCGCGGCGGGTGCCGAGATTGCTGCAAGCGCCGCTGATGTCTTTGCCAATGCCGAGATGATCGTCAAGGTCAAGGAGCCGCAGGCAGTCGAACGGGCGATGCTACAGGAAGGTCAGCTGCTTTACACCTATCTGCACCTTGCACCCGACCCCGAACAAACCAAGGATCTGGTGGATTCTGGCGCTGTTTGCATCGCCTATGAAACGGTGACAGACGTTGCGGGCGGTTTGCCGCTGCTGAAACCGATGAGCCAGGTTGCCGGGCGCATGTCGGTGCAGGCTGGCGCCGCCGCTCTTGAGAAAGCGCATGGCGGGCGTGGTGTGCTGTTGGGCGGTGTGCCCGGTGTGAAACCCGGCAAAGTGGTTGTTATCGGCGGCGGGGTCGTCGGCTTCAATGCGGCGCAGATGGCCGTCGGGTTGCACGCGGATGTCACGATCCTGGATCGCAACCCTACCGCGCTGGAACGCCTGGAAAACCATTTCGAATCCTCGGCGAAAGTTGTCTATTCGACCCAGTCCGCCTTGGAAGATGAAGTGACGAATGCCGATCTGGTGATCGGCGCAGTCCTGATCCCCGGCGCGGCGGCCCCGAAACTGGTATCGCGTGACTTGATCGCAAAGATGCAACCCGGCGCTGTGGTCGTGGACGTGGCCATCGACCAGGGTGGGTGTTTTGCAACGTCCAAAGCCACCACTCACGCGGACCCCACCTACATGGTCGATGACGTCGTGCATTACTGCGTCGCCAACATGCCCGGCGCGGTGGCCCGAACTTCGACCTATGCGCTCAACAACGTGACACTACCGCATGCTCTGGCGCTTGCGAACAACGGCTGGAAGGACGCTGTGTCGCGCAACCACCACCTGCTGAACGGCCTGAACGTCGCGTACGGCAAGGTCACTTACAAGGCCGTCGCGGATGACCTCGGCTATGCCTTTGAGGACCCCAGAAATTTGCTGAACTAAGCAAATCACCGCCCGTCACCGCATGTCGCGGGGCGGGCGTCTTTCATCAACAAGGAGGAGAAAACTCGATGAGTTTCAACAAGTTTACAAAAGGTCTGGCAGTGGGTGCGCTGAGCGCCCTGATGTCGACGGCTGCATTTGCAGAAGACATAACGCTGCGCTTTGCCGGTGTGTTTCCGATCGACCACCAGGGCACAAAGATGATGCAGCAGGTCGCCGAGGATGTTGCAGCGGCTGGTGTCGGCCTGAAGGTTGATGTCTTCCCGGCCAACCAGCTCGGCTCGGGCGAGGCGCTGTTCGAAGATGTAGCGCGGGGTAATATCGACCTAGCAGCGGCCTTTATCTACGCCGATACCGATCCGCGTCTGGAGTTCCTGTCGATGCCGTTCCTTCTGGGCGGTTGGGACGACATGGACAACATCATGCGCAACATGGATTCCGAGTTTAACAAGATCCTGCAAGAGATCACCGACGAATACGGCGTCCGCGTGATGGCGCAGAACCCGGAAGGGTTCATCGGCATCGTCGCCTCGCAGGAGCCGACGAACTGGAACACATTCGATGACAAGGGCATGAATATTCGCGTCTGGTCGTCGAGCGTCGTGAAATCCATGGTCGAAGAGCTGGGTTTCCAGGCCACGACAATGGCATGGGGCGACATTTTCCCGGCACTGCAGGCGGGTATCGTTGATGGCGCGATCTGTTGCACAAAGACGGCAACCTACTCGATCTTTGCCAAATCCGACGTTGGCACGCATTTCGTCGAATATAACTCAATCTCGGAGCTGACCACGTTCTATGCGTCGCAACGTACGCTGGACAAGCTGAACGACGAACAACGCGAGGCCCTTCAGACGGCGATGTCGAAAGCCTCCGGCGACTTCTTCAACTACAACCGTGAAAACGACGAAGTGTTTGGCCAGAAGCTGCTCGATAGTGGCTACACAATCCTCAGCCTAAGCGCCGAAGAGCAGGCCGCGATGGCTGCGCACGTTCAAGAGACGGTTTGGCCATCTATGGCGAAAAGTGTTGGTCAGGACATCATCGACCGCCTGCTGGCCGCCAAGGAACAATAAAACAGGAAAAGGGTCGGCATACCAGCCGGCCCTTTTTGCTCTGTCGTTACAAAGGGAGGGAAAAGATGTCTAAATTAGAAGACGAACGGCCGGAGGCCGTGGAAAGTGACAACATAGAAAGTCCGAAAAAAGTAACCGACGAACTGCCCATTCTGATCGGATACCCGATGAAAGTTATCGCGTTCGTCTGCCGGCAGATCGTGATGTTTTCCGGCTTCTTGATGGCGTTCACATTTGGGGCCGTCGTTGTGATCAGATACGGCTTTGGCGGTGACCTTTTTGCCTACGAAGAATGGCTTTTGGGTATCAGTATCGTGGGCTTTTTCGCTGGTGCGGTTCTGGCATCAGCACGCAATTTGCACATCAACGCCGATATTCTTGGCATCGTGATCCAGGACCCAAAGAAGATCTGGTGGCGCGGTTTGATCGTGCTGGTAATCGAGCTACTGGTAATCCTGTTTCTATTATATGCGTGCTACGTCTCGCTGCTTGACGACTTCTCATTCCCACGCCTGCGATCGACACCGGTGTTGCGTATTCCGTTCGTCACATGGCGGATTGGGATCATGTGCGCTTTTGGCTTCATGGCGATGTTCACCGCCGCATATCTCTACGTTCATATCCGCAAGGGGCTAGGCCTCCCTCTCAAATCAGACATCGTTAAGGAGGTCGCAAAATGATCATTACAGGTAGCCTTCTAATCGTGTGCGCGATGCTGCTACTCGGTGTCAGCGTCTATGTGGCATTCGGCTCGGTTCTGATCTTCATCGCCTTGGTCGGGGACCAATCCATCACGGGCTACTTGCCGACCGGTTCCACTGGCATCCGCTCGCTGGTGCTCCTGGCGATCCCGCTATTCATGATTGCAGGTGGCATTATGGAAAAAGGTAAGATCGCCGCGCCTCTTGTGTCGCTTGCGGAAATGTTCATCGGCCATATCAAGGGCGGTCTTAGCGCTGCGGGTGTTCTGGCCTGTGGGGTCTTTGGGTCCATTTCCGGTAGTGCCAATGCGACGCTGACCTGCATCGGTGGCATCATGATGCCGCATCTGAAAAAGGCCAACTATCCGGGTGGTCAATCGGCGGCGCTGATCGTCGCGGCGAGCCCTCTGGGTCTGCTGATCCCGCCCAGTTCGTCGCACATCCTTTATGGCTGGGTCGCGCAGCAGCATGTGCTGAAGTGCTTTCTGTCGACGGTATTTCCGGCGATCATCCTGATCACTTTGCTGATCATCACCAACCAGTTCATGCTGCGGAAATATGACAACATTAATCTGACAGAGCGTCCCAAACCGTTCCTGCCAACTTTTGGTGTGCAGGCGCGTCTGGCGGGGCCTGCTTTGATGATGCCTCTGATCATTCTGGGCGGTATCTACGGTGGGATCATGACCCCGACCGAAGCGGCCGGCATTGCTGTTGTCTACTCAATCCCGATTGCGATCTACTTCTACCGTGGCCTGACCTGGAAAACCCTGGCTCAGACCATCCAAAACTCCGGCGTCACGATCGGAGTGGTGATGGTGATGATCTTCATGGTTTTGATCGTGTCGGACAACCTGATCTCGCAAGGTGCGCCGCAATTGGCCAAGGACCTCGTTTATTCCGTGTCGGACAACCCGATTGTGATCCTTTTGATGATCAACGTCGTGATGATCCTGATCGGCATGCTGATGGACGATATCTCGGGCCTGCTTCTGGCAACGCCGATCCTGCTGCCCATTGCGCAAAGCACTGGCATGGACCCAATCCATTTTGCAGCGGTTATTGGTGTCAATCTGGGTATGGCGAATATTACCCCACCCACAGCACCATTGCTCTATCTTGGTGCTCAGGTCTGTGATGAACCGGTTTCACGCATGCTCTGGCCGACCCTGATTTTCATTGTGTTTGCCTGGCTTCCGACGCTGATGCTTACGACCTTTGTACCAGAACTGGCCCTTTTCCTGCCGGATCTTCTGCTCGGGAAGTAACGGCTGGAAAGTCCGAAAATACCAGGCACGCATCCCAGGCAAAGAATTGGGGTGTGTGCAGTCTCCCACCAAGTTGCGGATAGAGCGAGGCAATGCAAATCGGAAACAAGACTGCGGCAGCAGAGTCGAAACTCAACACGAGAGGAAAATCATGTACGGCAATATCTTAGTAGCTCTATCTCTGGAGCATGGCATCAGCGCTCACGCGCTCTCCACGGCACGCGCTCTGAGTTCAGAAGGTGGAAAGATCACCGCGACACATATCCACGAACCACCAAACAAACAGATCATGTACTACATGGAAGAAGGCGTCGCCGAAAAATCTTACCGAAGGGCGAAGGAGAGGTTAGCAGAGCGCCTGAAAGATGAAACTGATGTCTCTTCTGTCTTGCTTGAGAGCCAATCAGCCGGCCGGGCAATCACTGAATACGCCAACAAAAATGGCATCGACTGTATTGTCCTCGCGTCTCACAAACCGGGTATGAGAGAGTTTTTTCTGGGTTCGACAGCCGCTCTCATCGTTCGCCACGCGCATTGTTCGGTTCATGTTCTGCGACTGTAAGATCAAACTCGATCATTACATTTGAAAGACGCTAAAGCTTTTTGTTTGGAACACCGGGCACTAATGATGAACGCCGCATTCCTGCCAGAGCTTTCATAGTTCCTCCCGCAGATGCTGATAGCATCCAATAGAGCTCGGAAGTAGGAGGATCACGCTGGGGTGGCCCTCCGGCGTGATCTTTGCCTTAGCGTTGACGTTTTGAAACAAGCTGACTGGGCGCCCAAAAAAGACAATAACGGGAATTACTTAGGCTAAGCATTTCGGTCGAAAATGATGCATTGAGAGGAAAATCTGAATGCTTTGACAATCCAAGTCGGCAAGATTCGCAATTTTCACAGAATCACAGAAGCCGCCATTTGCACAAAGCGCAGCATCTGTCAGAGAGGGTTCACAGTCGGCTTTCACGAGCCGCGCAGCATTTGGACTACGGCAACGACCGGGTCGCTGAATTCCCCACTTTTGAACGAACGACAGGTATTGCTAGACAAAACTAATTTCTGGTGCGGAGACCTTACTTATCATTCCTCCAGTGTTCACGGCGCTATACAGCGATCTGGGTGGGCGAGCGGTTCCATCAACGCTGCGACACACCCAGCTTCTAGCTTCCATCGATTTCAACGACTGCGACAAAGCGCGATCTGTAATCGTCTGCAAGTTTCGCTTGATGTCATTGAAGTGGCATGGTGTGTGAAGCGACGTTAGCACCGGCAAAGTCCATGACCGACGAAGCAAGTCTTGATCTTCATCTCCGGCAACACGGTGAATTTTGTTGGCGATTGCGGCGGCCTTAGCTCCGAACTGCGTGAGTCGAAATTCTGGACGCAGCGGATGACCGTAGCCAGGGTTCCGTTCCAACAACTTCATCGTAATCAGATGGTCCATGCTTTGCGCGAAAGCGGTCCTACTTGCGCCAGTAGCTGCCAACAGTGGTGCTTGCCGTCCGGCGACACCCTCGTGCAGATTCGATAGAATGGGTAATGCCCAAGCTCTCGACGTGATGTTGACAAACACTCCAATGTACATAAAGTATATCTAGTATATTTTAAGCCCAAAGGAAAGCCCATGTCGCTCATTTCATTGGATGAAACCATCACTATCTCGCTATCTGTCAAAGACCGCCACGCCAGTGCAAAGTGGTACGGAGGTATGCTGGGATTCGAAACAATCTATCATGCAGATGATGCAGGCTGGTCGGAACTTCAAACAAATACAATCGGAGTCACAATTGGCCTTGGTGAGCATACCAAACCCGCGCCCGGCAACTGCGTCCCCGTCTTTGGGGTCGCAGATTTGGACGTCGCGAGGCAGAAGTTGGAACAGGCCAGAGTGAAATTCGATGGCGAAACGGATGTCGTCGAAGGCATGGTCAAGACGGCAACTTTCTACGACCCTGATGGTAACGCTCTTATGCTCGCCGAAGATTTGACGGGAGGAGCGTGAATATACGGATGCAGCGAACAAAGCGGTGAACGAAATGCCGATTTCATCAGCCGATCACTGCAACTTCGGCCCGAACCGGACTCTCAGCATAGTCCAAGAATGCTGAAGTCGCAGCCCATTTTGCGGCCATTCGCTGCGCGTGCAAAGCTTCGAGATGGTCGAACCTACGATGTGCGGAAATTGCTGCCGCTCGGCTTTCTCGTGAAATTGGCAGTTGTCCGAGGTCGGCCAGATCACTGAGCAAGTTAGCCATGACGACCGTTAGTCAAGCAGAAAACGCGCATTAAAATGGCTGATCCTGTTTTGTCTCAGCAGGCCCATAATTTCCCCGGACGGCTTTCCTTCGGTGACCAGTATCGCTTCAACGGGTACATTTTCGCGTATATCCATAGCGGCTTTTACTGCTCGATACTTGACGCATTAGTAGACCTCACGACTTAAGTCGACAAAATTGGAGATCCGTGATTTCACTTCAAGCACGATCCTTCGATCGTCGAGATGGTAAACCACATCGATCCGATCTCCGGAGTCGAGGCAGAATTCAGTTTCTGTTCGCGCCTTCGCAAAGGAGCGCCGGATTTTGTGAGGGTTCGCAGTTAGCCAGAGTCGCAGCGCCTTGTGAAACTCACCTTCTCCCCCTTGCCCATACTTGTCGCCGCCGGCGCCAAAATCATTCTCTCTTCCGTTTTGGCGCTTCTCACGTTCGGCTGCGATCAGATCTTGCGGGAGTTCGACAGCAAACACCCGGTGGTAGAGGTTAGCCCAATCTTCCGCGGAGGTAGAATAGACCTCGGCGACGGCGCGTTGGAAATAATCACGCCATTTTTCAGTGTGGCGCTGCTTATACTCGGTTTTCCCAAGCTTTGAATTCTTGAACCGCCTTGCCATGAACGAACCCGCTCCCTTGCTTGGCATTCGATCCGCTTGATTCACCACCAACACGTTGATGAGTGGAGCGGCGGCATCTACTTGCTGTATTCGGTCCATCAGTGCACCGGCGACAAATCCAACGCGGGTCGCGAATACGGTAGAAAAGCCAGCTTCCTTCTCGAGCCTCGCTTTAACTTCTCCATATGTCATGGTCGAATCGTCAAGCGCAGTTGCGATTAGCCACCGAAACGAAGGCGCTAGCGCGTGTTCAAGCAAATTCTTATTGTTCGCAGCAAATGGTTTCCTTTGATTTTCCATCCGTATTTCCCTGTGAAATGCTACAGAGGAGTAGCCATTGGCATTCGACTGCATCGCATGAATATCTGAACGCTTCACGTCATTTATGCTGTTTGATCGCCGATGTGTCTGAAAGTCTCAGAGTGCATAAGCTCCATGCAGTCGATTTCTTCAATTTCTGGCGATGACTGGGAAGCGCGGGGAGACACGCTCGATTCCCAAATCGATGGTGCATTACTTCCCAATGAGACCATACGGAAGATTCGACAGATCCGCGCGAATATTTCCAAAGCACGCGCTATGATCGAAGTTCGCTCTCACAATAATCCTCCTGAATTGATAGACGAGCAAGCTGAGGTCAATGCTCTAATAGATGAGACGAGCATTGCGCTCAATGACGCGAAAGAGGTAGTGGACAAGCCGGGCATTTCCTCAGAACGCCTCCGAAGCCTTGTTGCCAAGCTCTACCGATTGCTCGTAAGAGTCTCAAATCACACTGGAAAACTCATTGATGTCGCTCTCAAAAAAAGGCACTGAAGAGTTAGGAAGTACGGGTACAAAGTGGGCAATACGTGCCGGTGTAGGTTATTTTGCGGCACAAACCGAACCGGTTCAGATTGGTCTCGAAAGCCTTTTGAAGCTGCTCGAAAACCTCCTCAAGCTCGTTGGGTAGCTCGGTCGATACTGTCTGAAGCGACAAACCAAAAGCAGACCTTCGAGTTCTTTTCTCAAAAGACCGCAAAGTCCGCACAGCCGTCGCCCGAACATAGAACACGTCGCAGCGCGGTAGTGGGTGCCATGCCGCGATGCGAATACGGTGCATTTCATCGCCGAGGTCGGTTTTGCGCGATCTAGCGTCGGCTGGGCTGTGCGCCGCGCGACAGGATTGATAAAACTCCGGCAGGTCATGTAACGGAGTCGCACTCACATGAAAACCAATGTCAAAGCCCTTGTCGTCGGCGGCGGTGCCGTCGGCACGTCGATTGCCTACCACCTTGCCAAGGCAGGCTGGGATGATGTGATGCTGCTGGAACGGGACGAGCTGACCTCCGGCTCCACCTGGCACGCCGCCGGTCTGCTGCCCTTGTTCAACATGTCCTACGCGACCACGCATATCCACAAATACTCGGTCGATTTCTACAAGACGCTTGAGGACGAAACCGGCCTCAACGCGGGCTTCGCTGTGGTCGGCAACCTGCGCATGGCGCAGACCCAGGAACGCTTGGACGAATATATGCTCTACGCTGCGACCGCTGAAACCTGTGATGTGCCCTACGAATGGCTGACCCCGGACCAGATCAAGGAACGCTGGCCCCTGATCAATACCGAGGACCTGAAAGGTGCGATCTACCACAACACCGACGGCTATATTAACCCCGCCGATGTCACCCAGGCGATGGCCAAGGGCGCCCGTCAGCGCGGCGTGATGATCGAACGCAAATGGCAGGCCGATGCCTTCCACTGGAACGGCACCCATTGGGAAGTCACCTGCTCGAAAATGGTCGAGAAGGGTGGCAACCTGGTCGCCTCGGACGAGCAGATCGTGATCACTGCCGAACATGTGGTGACCGCGTCGGGCAACCACGTGCAGCGCACCGCCAAGATGCTGGGCATCAAGATGCCCGCCATCCCGGTCGAGCACCAGTTCATCGTCATGGACAAGGACCCGGCGCTGGTCGAATACCGCGCAAACGGGGGCCAGGAACACCCGGTCGTGCGCGACGCCGACGCGCAATCCTATGTGCGCGAGGAACGCGGCGGCTGGATCCTGGGCGTGTACGAGAAAAACGCGCCCGCCTGCTTTGAGTACGGCGTGCCCGACAGTTTCCGCGCCGATCTCTTCCCGCTCGATCTGGAACGCATTGAAGAGCAGTATATGGCGATGATCCACCGCGTGCCGTCCTGCGAGGAAAGCGGCCTCAAGGACGATTTCAACGGACCGATCTGCTACACCCCCGATGGCAATCCGCTGGTCGGCCCGGCACCCGGCCTCAGAAACATGTGGCTGGCCGAAGGGTTCAGCTTTGGCATCACCGCCGCTGGCGGTACCGGCTATTATCTGGCGCAGCTGATGGTCGAAGGCGAGGCCGAGATCGACATGGCGTCGCTTGATCCCAAACGCTACTCGCAATCCTGGATGACGACCGAGTTTGCCGCCCGCAAGAACGAGGAATGCTACGACCACGTCTACATCCTGCACCACCCGGACGAAGAACGCCCCGCCTGCCGCCCGTTGCGTACAGCCCCCGCCTACGACCGGCAGAAGGCCCGTGGCGCGCAGTTCGGCTGGGTCAATGGCTGGGAACGCCCGAACTATTTCGGCCCGCTCGATGCGCCCGAAAACTTCGACCATGACGCGCGGTCCTTCCGCCGCGGCGGCTGGTGGCAATACGCGGTCGAAGAGGCCAAGGCGATCCGCGAAGGCGTCGGCCTCATCGACGCCACCGCGTTCACCAAACATGTGGTCAAGGGCCCCGGCGCCACCGCCTTCCTTGACTGGTTCACCTGCAACAAGCTGCCGAAAGTGGGCCGCATCAACCTGACTTACGCGCTGACCGCCCATGGCACCACCCGCACCGAATACACCATCGTGCGCAATGGCGAGGATCACTACTACCTCGTCTCGGCCGGCGCCTGGACCGAATACGATGCCGATTATCTGCGCAAGGCCGCCGAGGACAAGGCGCCCGAGTTCGGCTATATTGAGATCCAGGACGTAACCACCCAATGGGGCGTCTTCGCCATCGCCGGGCCGAAATCCCGCGATGTGCTGCGCGAGGTGATCAAGGATGCCGATCCCGACACAGCGCTTTCCAACAAGCGGTTCCCCTGGCTGAGCGCGCGCAGGATCGAACTGGGCATGTGCCCTGTCAACGCCATCCGCGTCGCCTATACGGGCGAGTTGGGATACGAGCTGCATCACCCGATGGAGATGCAGAACTATCTCTTCGATCTGCTTGAAAACGCTGGCGAAAAGCACGGTATGAAACTGGTCGGCTCCCGTGCGCAGAACTGGCTCCGGCAGGAAAAATCCTACCGTGCCTTCGGCACCGAACTGGGCCGCGACGCCACCCCGCTTGAGGCCGATCTGCCACGTTTCGTCGACCTGGAAAAAGACTTCCACGGCAAGGGCAAACTGGTTGAAACCGGCGTGCGCGCCAAATGCTGCACCCTGCTGATCGACGGGCCGAACGATGCCGATCCGTGGGGCCGCGAGGCGCTTTATATGCTGGATGGCACCCGCGTGGGCCGTCTAACATCAGGCGGCTATTCGGTGGTCTTCGGCAAATCCATCGGTATGGGCTATGTCACCCCCGATCTGGCGGTTGAAGGTACCAAATTGCAGGTGCGCATGCAGGACAAGCTCTGGGATGCGGTGGTGACCTGCGACAGCCCTTATGATCCGAAAAACGAGGTCATCCGCATTGACGGCTAAGCCATCTCTTAGATGAGATCAGAAAAGGCCGGGCGTTCATGCCCGGCCTTTTTTTGCTGTAAATCTGACCGTGTACTGCCCGTTACCAAGCCGACAGCGGCACGTGGTCAGAAGTCGAAAATCTCGCTCAGGAAGCTGTCGCGTTTCTTTTTCTTGTGCGGACGTTTGTCATAAACACGGTCATAATCATGCGACGGTGCTGCTGACGGGGGCGGGGGCGGCGGTGCGGCCTGCACGGTGCTGCGCTCGATGATCTTGTCCAATTCACCGCGATCCAACCAAACGCCCCGGCATTGGGGACAATAGTCGATTTCGACCCCGTTTCGATCCGTCATTACCAGCTGTGTTCCATCAATCGGACATTGCATCGTGTGTCATAAGCCTCCTGTTTCAATTGAAACCGATATGGGGGCGTCATGCGGCCAAACAAGGGGCGCAGAACGGCCCGCGCCACCTTGTCTCACCCCAAATCATCAAACGGCCCGGGGGTCACAAGCACCGTCTCCAGCAGCATCTGACCGCGCTCAAGCTGGCCCAGAACCTGCTGTTTCGTCAGGTCAGCATCGTCGTAGCGATAGACGGTGAGGGTTTCCATGGACAGGCCCCCAAGCGCGGCAGGTGCAAAGGCCGGCTGGCCGGATATCACCGGGTCCAGTGGCTGCGCTGCAATCTCGACGACGTCGCTGAAATCTGTTCCTGCATCCTCTTTCTGGAACCAGTAGCCCGGTTTGGTGATGAAGCCACCGCCACTGTCGCCGATGCTGCTGCCGCCACTATGGAAAACGAATTCTTCGTCGGGCAAACGTGCATCGTCGTTGACGATCGTCCCCTTGGCCACCTCGGTGTGGAAATGCAGGAAATTACCGTAGCCTGGCACGTTCCAGTACCCCTTGGTCAACTGGATTTCAAAGGTTTCATTCGATTCCACATCCGTGTCACCATGGATATCCAGCTTGATTTTGCCAACAAACATACCATTGCCGTTTTTGCTCAGCGTGACTTGCGAAGACGTGCCTGACAGGTCGCTGGCGTCGGTGGTGCCGTGCTTGATATCAAACTCCAGCGTTACTTTGTTCGCCTTTGGATAGGGTAGCGAGGTCTTGAAATCCCACGCGATGTCAAATTCCATCGTCGTGTTGCTGCTATCACCTTCTTTCACGGAAGCCGGTACAATGATCCAACCCATGATCTTTCTCCTTTTCTGTCGCCGGCGTTACAAACGAACTCAACTCTGCCGGTATTGATGACACGGGCGCACATCCAAAAAAGTTTCACTTAACTGTGTATGCGAGGAGATTTCCCGGGCGCCACGGCGTGCGTTTTGCTGCTGATCGGATTGCCAGTGCTCACCGCTTTGCCTAGTCTGAAATCGTGCAATTGGCAGGAGACCAGACATGGACATCATCCCCGGCGGCTCCCGCCCGTCCTCATCCGGTTCGGCAGAGTATTTTAGCGGTGCGGTCCGGATCGACCCGCTGCATTCCGCGCCCGATCCGGCCCGATTGCGCGCGGTGATCGTCACGTTTGAACCCGCAGCGCGCACCGCTTGGCACACGCACCCGTTGGGGCAGACGCTGCATGTTCTTTCGGGTCTTGGTCTGGTGCAAAGCTGGGGTGGGCCGCTTCGCGAAATCCGCCCCGGTGATACGGTCTGGTTTGCGTCTGGCGAAAAACACTGGCACGGGGCGGCACCTGATGTTGCCATGACCCATCTGGCGATGCAGGAGGCCGAAGATGGCATTGCCGTGGATTGGCTGGAAAAGGTCAGTGATGATCAGTACGGGTTGTCAAAATAACGCCAGCGTGGGGTTTTATTTTCCAACAAAATCAAACGTCTACTAACACCGTCGGACTGCCGAAAAAAGCGCGTGGACTAATGTGAAACGTCATTGTTTTGCCCAATACCCCGATCTTGTACCGCAAGCCGGGCTGTTTGGGTCATGCTAATTTGTCGGCAGTTGTACTGGCAAGCACCGGAAGAGAATTTTCAAGAACGATCGAGATAATGTCGCGGTTGGCAATCGCCGGCTCAGGGTAGGGGCGGCGTTGAACATTGCCCTGGAATGGCGACAAACCGCCGTTGGGAACGGCCATAGCGAACGGGCCTTTTGGGGACAAATAGGACCGAAAATGGTCTCTTTCAGATACGTTGACCAAACAAGAGCCTTTTCGGAATACCGGGGCCCTTTTTCTACCATCCGACGTATCAAGGATGATCCGCGATTGGATGGAATTGTCGAAGTCATCTTCATACATTCTTGGACCTGCCGGTCAGACCTTGGATAGGTGTCGTCAGTCATGGGCAGGTTCTTTCCGATGCTCGCCAGTCTATGTAAAACGCCTGATTTCGACTTTGGTTCCCATCTTTTGCATTGGAACTTTGCCGCGGTGAGCCCGTTAACGAGGCAGGTCTACGTTTGGCCTGGTGTTAATGTGAAAGGATAAGAGATGAATTGGGATCAAATTGTCGGAAACTGGAAGCAGATGAAGGGTAGCGTTCAGGAAAGGTGGGGGGATCTGACGGATGACGAAGTTGATCAGGTAGAGGGAAATCGTGAGAAACTGGAAGGTAAAATCCAGGAAAAATACGGCAAATCCAAAGAAGAAGCGAAAGAGGAAGTGGACCGTTTCCTCAATGACATCTCTGCATAACTTATGTGCCGCCCGAAGCGCCATTGAATGGCCCTTCGGGTTGGATTGGGGCCAAGGGCAAAGGGTGCGACATCATTAGTTGCCCCAAGGAAGAAGGCAGGCAGGTTTTACGAACTGCGACGCAGGAAATTTGAGACTAATGCGGCAACAAGCGCGATTGTAAAAACATGATGGCCAGATTGAGCATGTTTGGCTTTTGGTCTGGTGTGCTTCGCGAACAACACTGCATTGGCATTGTTCTCACACATTTTACACAAGCTCGTCCGGAACAAGCGGAATGGATTGTCCAAGCCGTCTGGCCGGCTCTTCCGAATAGGGCACCAGGAAAAACCCTCTTTCCTCGGGCAATTCCTGCGCTGTTCTCTGGGCGATCTTGTGCCAGTGCGATGCATCCGCCATCAACAGGTCGGGCGCCTGCCGGCCCGCAACGTGCCAGGCTTCGAAAACACGGGTGCAGAGATTGGTGACGACGTCACGATCTTCAATTCTGACCGCGGCCTCCGTGTCCCATCGCATGCTTCGTCCGTTCAGATTGGCCGATCCGATGATCGCGTCGTTATCATCAGCGATGGCTATTTTTGAGTGCACATAAATGATTTCGGCCCCGTGCAGGTTGTCGCGCCCATCGGTGCTTCGGGGTTTTGGCCTGACAGGGCTGAGAACGGTCATCCGGTTGCCGAATGCCCCGGCAACGCGTTCCAGGCATTCGGTTTGAAGCTGCTCCCCCATTTTGTCCGAGACGTGAGGCACGTCGCCAAAGGCGATTTCTTCGGGGGCGGCGGGGAGAATGAGGATCAGGCTAAGCTCAGGGGTATTCTTTGCTGCGGTAGCTAAGGCATCGGCGATTGCTTTACTTCTGAAATACTGGGTTTCAATGTAGACGCGCCTTTTTGCATTTGAGAACAGCTGGATATGGGCCTCTTCGATTTCGCGAAGATGCTCTTTGGGTGAAAGTTGAAAACCAGTGCGGCGCGCCTGTTTGGAAAGGGTGCGAATGAGGCGGATACCACCCCTTTCGGCAGATGCCGTTGACGGCTGGGGGAGTTCCAGCGGCGCGACCTGCAATTCCCGCTCAGCGACACCGTCGGGTGCGTAGCGTAGCTGCTCGCGCCGGATCGCCGCCATTCTGATACGGTTGGCGTTCCACGTCTGCGCCACATAATGCGCGATGTCACCCGCAATGGGGCCGTCCACGCGCACAGTTGCGTCATGCCAGGTCTCTTCGGCCGGTCGGTCATGGTTCAGATCATCGTATCGGCGGGTGTCTACATCCAGACCGCCAATGATTGCTGCTGTGCCGTCGGCCACCGCAACCTTGTGGTGCAGCGTCGCCGGGAACAACCTTGGCAACAGCAAGCTGCGCCATTTGAATGTGCCGTTTTTATCCTGCTTGAGGTGACGCCAAAGGCCGGGCCGGGTTTGGAATATCGTACTGCTTTCTTCCGGTCTTGCGTCGTTCAGTTCTTTGCGCTGGCTTTCGATCGCGCGGGCCGCCATAAGCCAAAGACCAAACCGCAGGCCCTTGCCGACCTGTGCTTCGTGTCGCACAGGAAGCACCTGGAAATCACCCCTATTGGCCAGCCCTCGCAGGTGTTCGACACTGCGCCAGGTCGTCTCGTGCAATTTTGGCGCGCCGATCGGATCGAAATCTGAGATCAGGAGCCGAACGGCAACGCCCTGAGCGATCTTTCGTTCCAGCAGGTCGCGCCACGTCCCTGTTCCTGAGGCCGCTGAATATAGTTGAGTTTCTGGGTCGAAAATACGAAAGGCCAGCCAGAGATAGTATTCGGCATTCAACGCAAGACGTTCAAGCGCCGGATAGCCTTCACCAGCTGTAATCAGCGGTGTGACATCGTCCAGCGGACGTGTTGGAAATGCATCTTTATCCATGATACCCACCTGGCCCGTCAGCGATGTTCGTCATTCCGCAGGCCCGACAAAGCGCAGATCACGCGCGATCTGAAATCTGGGCCCATCCCGTTCACATGTTTAAAACCTTATGCCACCGTGCTGACAGCGACAATGCAAGGACCGGTGAAATACGCTATCCGAATATCGGCGGCCATCAGAGGTAAACCAATATCGATTAATCCGCACTGCTGGCCTGTGGCACTTTGGTCATGTCTATTTGCAAGGGCTCGGCAAATGTAAGCGAGCGGTAGGGGAAGGGTATTTCGATACCGGCATCGTCCAGTGCGGCCTTTATCGCCAGTATCGCCTCACTCTTTGAAAGACGCTCGGCCGGTGGTGTGCTTTCGGTCCACCAACGCGCGGTGAAATCGACCGAAGACGCCCCGAAATTATCTGCGACGACTTCGAACCCTTTCGAACTGTCCCTGCTATCAAGGTTTTCGATTACAGAGGAAATTATGGAATAGGCTTCCTTAGCGTCTTCACCGTAGGCAACGCCGATGGCGACGGAAATCCGTCGGAGGTTGTCATCGGTCAGGATCTTGACCGGGTTCTTAAACAGGAAGCTGTTGGGAACGATCACCAGTTCGCCCGAGCGCTTGCGGAGAAATGTATCACGGATCGAGATATCCTCGACCCGGGCAGATAGTCCTTCGCATTCGATGTCGTCACCGATCCGCATCGGTTTGCGCAACAAGATGAGAAATCCGGCCAGAAAGTTCTCGAAGATGTCCTTGAAGGCAAGCCCAATTGCAATTGATCCGATCCCGAGGCCGGCCACCAGTTTTGTCGGTGTCAGGTTCGGAAAAATAATGGTTGCGGTAATGAGAATGCCGATCAGCCAGATCAGCATGCGGGTCAGCGTCAGCAGTGCATTTCTGAGCGACGGGCGCGTTTTTGAACGCGTCAGAATTTTCCGGACGATCCGTGTGACGATTGCAACCAGAACGCCGGTGAAAAGCAGCACGATCAGGGCTGCCAGCAAGTTTGGTGTTAATGCGACGACCTGCTTGAGGAAAAGGTTGATTTGTTCGGTTGCCACAGCGATGGGTTCGATTGAAATGTCCAATTCCACATCCCTGCATAATGGGTTGGTCACGATAATTCCGCGACTATCAGCGATAACGCACGCGCTGTCCGTTGGTTCCCAAAATTTTACTGAGGTCGCTCTGCCCTGAGAAACCAATCACAGCGGATCTGGATCGGTCCATTCCTGTAATGAAGATCGCGCCCGGCTGACGCGGCTTTTGACGGTGCCAACGGCGCAAGCCTCGCATTTTGCGGTTTCCTCGTACGAATACCCAAGCGCCCCAACCAGGGTTATGGCGCGCTTTTGGTGTGATGGCAGTTTGCCGATCGCATTCAATAGCTCTACCAATTGCATGTAGTCGTGTTGGCTGCTGGTCTCGGTTGGTTTCTTCCGTGCCTGAATCTGTGGAACGATTTCGGCAAAGGATTTGTTTCGCCGTATTTCGGACAGGAATAGATTGCGCAGAATTGTGAATAGCCATGCCAGCAGGTTCGATCCGCGGATGAACTTCGCCTTGTATTTTAGAGCACGCAGCACGGTGTCCTGAACCAGGTCTTCGGCATGGGAGACGTCGCGTGTGAGAGAGCAGGCAAATGCCTTGAGATTGGGTAGAAAATACACCAACCCCTGTTCAAAATCATCAGGGTATTCCTTGGAAGAAGCCTGATCTGCGGGGTCTGCTTTTTGGGTGAAGGGTTCGTGCGTTGCGATATTCATCTTGCCATCCGATCCAGCCTGTGAAGACACGCAATGACCGGCCTGGCGGTTAACGAGGACCGTGCCGATGTGAACGCGTCGTTAACGCACTGTCACCCGCCGAAAGCACGAAATCTTTTAACAATGCTGGGTTGCTTCGATCTTGGGTGCATATATGCGTTGACTAGCGGGAACCTTCCGGCATTCAACGCGTAATCACTCGGACTAAACGCCACGAAAGACCAAATGCCCTGAAGCGCCTTCGCGACTTAGGGTCAAATCGCTGCCGAGGATCTATTCAATTGCCCCAAACCCGCGACATCGAAGAAAGGGCCGACACCGATATATACGGTATCTGCGCGCTATCATTGCTTGAAGCCATCATTCTGATTTTGCGGGAAAAGAGCCTGATTACCGAAGATGAGCTGGACGACGCATTTGACGCGGCAATCAATGCCCACAAGTACCGGCACGCGCAGCACACGGATGAAAAAAACCAGGTTGCGGCGACGCTTCTGGATCGATTGAGAGTGCATGGTAACAGTGTGAGGCTGGACGGAAGCCAGTGAATTGTGGTCTGCTATATGCGGGTTCTGCAGAATTAGTGGAACACTTGTCCGGAACAACGCCATGCTCAACACGGGGGAAGAGGAGGGGCTCTACGCCTTGACCAGTGCGATCCTCAAAAAACTCGAAGGGTGTTATGATGTGACCGATGATGTCACTGAAATCCTATCCGATATCTGTATCGACAAAGTCGATCTGAACGCCGGATCCGTTATTGTGGCGCAGGATGGAGACTATGGTGACGTATATCTTGTCGATAGTGGATGGGCGTTACGCGCGCGCTTCATGGCCAACGGGTCCAGGCAGATTGTAAACACCGTCATGGCGGGTGATTTTCTGGCCTTCAACGCTCTTTTATTCACCACGTCGGATTTCGAGCTGAAGTGCAAAACCGATGTCAGCGCCTACCGGTTTTCCAGCGACGCGTTGGAACGCGCGCTTTCGCGAAGCGCCTCATTGGCCGCAGCGCTGTTCTGGATCAACGGTCAGGAGGAAAGCATGTTGGCCGAGCGTATCGTTTCGCTGGGCCGCAGATCTGCACGTCAGCGTACTGCGCATGTGCTTTGTGAATTGATTGCGCGTATGGAAATTGTCGGCGCAGGAATCGATGAAAGCTACCTCATACCGCTGTCGCAGGATGAATTCGCTGATATTCTGGGCATCTCGATCGTACACATGAACAAAACCCTCTCGGCCTTGCGCCGCGATGGGATCATAACATTCCGCAATTCCCTTCTGATCGTGCATGACCGACCCCAGCTTGAAATTGAAGCCGGGTTTGACAGCGGTTACCTGCATTTTACCCGGCGAAATGATCGCCGATCAGTTGGGCTTGTTCAGGGTTGAAAACGGGCCAAGTCGCCATCATTTTAAACAAGGAAGGCAGCAACCTTTTGCGTGCATTCGAATTCATCCAGCACGATCTTGAGAAATGTTGCCGGGACAAATTTCGGTGTGCTGCGCCGATTTAGACGGCATCAGATCGGGGGGACGGTGCAATAGCCCAGAACCATTGCAGTTATAGGTATCAGGAAATCGGTAAGCCAGAGCTGCGTATTCACAAGCAATATCAAAAAATACTGATCAACGGCCATCGGAAATTCGCTGTCATCCGCTATCCCCGCTGCAGCTTTTGCCAAGATTATCTGCCTTGAATGCACCTCGCTTGCCCATCGGCTCTGGGGGGCCGGCAGTCGAGTCTTTTTTTGTTTGGGCTTCGATTTCGGCGTTCAACTCGGCTCCTAACATGATCACGAAGGCCGAAATCCAGAGCCACAGGGTCAAAACAATGACACCGCCGATTGCACCGAAGCTTTCGTTATAGGTCGAAAAACGAGTGACATAGAATGTGAAAGCGACTGAGGCGATAATCCAAAACAGACAGCCAAGCACTGCCCCTGGCGACACCCATCGCCACTTTGCGTTCGAGCGCGAGGGGCCATACCGGAAGATGATCGCCAGCCCGAACATCGTCATGGCAATAAGCAAAACCCACCTGAGTACACCAATCAGGATTTCCCCGACGTTTCCCAAGGTTACATAATGCAGCACCGCAGGCAGAACGACAATCGCGGCGATGCCGATAAGAAAACCGAGGATCAAAAGAAGCGTCAGGATCAGAATCTGTATATTCAGGATAAAATAGCCGCGTTTCTCATGCTCCTCATATACGATATTCAGGCCCTGAACCAAACTGGCCATGCCTCGTGACGACGACCACAACGCAAGCGCCACGCTTACGACCAACGTCAAGCCCAGACCGGTATCACTTGAGCCAGTCACGGCGGTTGCCTGATCCTCTATGATACTGATTACGTCGCTGGGGACGACGCCAGCAAAGCGTGTCATCTGTTCGATAATTTGGGGCGGATCCATAACAAGCCCGCCGATCGCGAGCAGGGCTGCGATCGCGGGGAAAAGTGCCAACAACGCATAAAACGCGATGCCCGCCGCCAACAGGCTGATCCGGTCGTCAGACACACGGGATTTGACCCGCCAGAGAATATCAATCCATCCGGCTTGCGGGATTTTCGTGGGTGATGTCGCTTGGCGACCGCGGCTCATTTGACGTCCTGTATCTTTTTGCGGTTCTTCACCGAGTACAGAGGCGTTGCGATCAATTGCTGTTCGAAGCGCAATTGCGGTCCCGACACCTTCTGTTTCAGAGGACCAGCTGCATGATGGCCATTACGACGACGATGACCCCGATGATGTAGAAAATGTTTCGCATTTGATTTCCATATTCTGTGGTTAAGTGGTCTGCGCCCGGTAGCAAACCGAGAGCAGAAATCGATTTTTCAGTCCCAGAAACCCTCGTCCCGATCTTCCTGTTGCATAAGTTTGTCCTTGGACAGGCCAGTGATGATGCTGAGTGATTTGTCATCGGCGGGCACACCGATCATCTTGCCCTCGCCGTTGAGCACAATATCGTCAACTTCACCGATTTTGTCCCAATTGTCGTCGACAGCGTCGGACATCATCGACGAGTCCCATACCATCGGCCCGTCACTGTTGGTGGTGTGGACTTTGGTACTCGTGATGTCGCGGGTGCGGACCATGTGGTCTTTGTCCAAATTGGATTCGGCCAGTACAGGATACGCCGTCAGCGCCAAAGCGGTGGCGGTGATGATGAATTTCATTTGGTTTCCTCACTTGCCGCTGTGGGTCGTTAATGCACGACCTGGAAGTTTGTTCCCTGAACATCCGCATTGATGCATCGGTCGACGGTTTTCGAGCGTGCTGCTCTCGTGCTGGTTTGGTCCAAAGGCGTGGTGTGATGGACAGGCGTCCAACATTGGGACGGATGCGCTGCGTGCTACACAGGGTCCAGAAATCGCCGCACGGCATTAAATCGGGATATTTCCGACCAGGTTCAAATCGTTGAGATTGATTCGCAAAAGGAGGTCCGATTTTCGGGGCCGGGATGCTATCCTGGCACCATGCTTTTCATCCTGATCCTCACCTATCTTGGCGTCTGGGCCTGTGCCTACGCAGCAGTACATTCCTGGCGGGGAAGGTTCGCATTCTGGGTTTTATATGTGCTGTCTGTGACATGTGTGCCGCTGCTATCAGGCATCAGTCTCAAAGCGACTTTCAATGCGATAAACCCGGACTATGGCGCTACGATCTCAACCTTGCCTATTCTGCTTGGTATGGTGTTGGCGCTCGTAGCCTATCCAATAAAATACCTTCGTGCAAAAGTTGAGGGTTGAGATTTAAAATATTGTTATTGCTCTCTTTTAACTGCAATAAGACCTAGTTTTCGTGCCGCTGCCAAAGACAGGATGCCACTGTCTAATCCCTGTGGTGCCTGATATTGTCTGACTGCTGCACGCGTGCGTGTATCCATCCGTCCGCTGATTTGACCCCGATAAAATCCACGCGCTTTTAGCGCCCGTTGCAGGGTGGCGACGAACTCGGGCGTCAGCGCGGCTGCGCAGGGGGTTTCGAACCAGGTCTCAACGCGTTCCTGCACAATCGCCTGCCGGGTTTCTGTCTTGTAGACCGCCGGTCGCGTGACAGAGCCGTCGACCATAATTTCAGCAGGCTGCACCAGAATTTGTTCTGTCACCGTCTCAACCACGGCCGGAGAAACATTCTTGCCCCAGCAACTTCCCGGCGCGGCCCCTGGTGGGGCGGTGGCGCGTGTCTGAACCTGATCAGGCTCTGCGGTGGGCAAGGCGTTCTCGCAAGCGGCTGTCAGCCCGAAGGCCATCAGTAGCAGGGGGACGGGTTTGATCATTTGCTCGGGCCTCAAAGCCTTTTTTATTAGTACTTAATGGATTTCAGTAATTTGGGGAAGTACGGCTTCGATGGCGGTGAAAGGTGTGTCGCGTTTTTCCGGCCGACCTCGTCGCAACAGGAACTTGATACATTGGTGGTGGCCATGAACGGAGCCAATGTCGGTCGGAAAATCCGTCTGGTTATGCTGTTTTGGCGGCGGCGGCGGTCAATTTTCAGAACATAATATGAACAAATGCCGTTTTGTCGCAACTCTTTTCCATCGGTGTCGCAAATTGGGCTGGCAACAGCTACACCGCTTGGCTAGGAACCGCTGAGCAACTTTTGTGAAGGGGAGAACGTTCGCATGGCGAAAATCACCTATATCGAGCATAACGGCACCGAGCATGTCGTTGATGTCGCCAATGGCCTAACCGTGATGGAAGGTGCGCGTGACAATAACATCCCCGGCATCGAGGCCGATTGCGGCGGAGCCTGTGCATGTTCAACCTGTCATGTCTACGTAGTTGAGGATTGGGTGGAAAAGCTGCCCGCCAAGGATGACATGGAAGAGGATATGCTCGATTTTGCCTATGAGCCCGATCCGGCCCGCTCACGTCTGACCTGCCAAATCAAGGTCACGGACGCGCTGGACGGTCTTGTGGTCCAGATGCCTGAAAAACAGATTTGATCTTGAACCGGGCGCGGCGTCCTCCGTTGCGCCTCTTGAACTGTTCCGCCCGCCGCGCGTTGCCGATGTTGTGTTGGCTGATGTTGCTGGCGGCTCATTCGGTGGCGGCTCAAGTGGTATCGGCGGCTGAATATACCAAGCCGACTGAAGCTTATCCCCATGGCGCTTTGGGTGACGATCTTGAATGGTCTGAAATTCGGATATCGATAGCGCAAAGGACGAGATCTGTTGGTGAACTTTTCAAGGGTCACGTCAATTTAACCTATCATCTCAAGGCTCCCCGGCACATGGTTTTCGAGGATACGACGCCGCGGCTTTGGGATATCGACGGCGACGGCAGACCAGAGGTTGTGACCGTCCTAAGCCATCAGAAATACGGCGCACAGCTAGCGGTAATTGCGTATCGGGAGGGCGCGTTCCGCTATATCGCGACAACCCCACTGATCGGTCAGCGATTTCGCTGGCTGGCACCGGTGGGCGCTGGTGATCTGGATGGGGATGGATATATCGAAGTGGCTTTTGTTCATACGCCTCACCTGTCAAAAACTTTGCATATCTGGCGTTATAGAGACGGAGATTTCAGTCCTGTCGCACGCAAATCGGGGCTGACAAACCATCAGATTGGCTGGGACCATATCCCGGGTGGTCTGCGCAATTGTAACGGCTTTCCCGAACTGGTCACGGCGAATGGCGATTGGTCTCGTGTGGTTGCGTCAAGGTTATTGAACGATGAGATAAAAACGCGTGACGTTGCGAATTACACGGGTCCAGGGAGCCTGAACAGCGCGCTCAACTGTCCCTGACATCCATCTATTGCAAAATACTTCGGAGAGCGCGAGAGACATTGCCCACTGCATTGATCGGATCGCTAAAGCAATTCGAAACTTGAAGGATCAAAGCGCCCGCCACCCTATATCACGCCGGCAGAATCCTTCTGTCCATTCGATCTGGTCAACCATCGCATAAGCGCGCTCTGCGGCCTCGGACAAGGTAGCGCCCCGTGCCGTAACGTTCAGAACGCGACCGCCCGTGGCTACGATCTGACCGTCCTTACGCGAGGTGCCCGCATGAAATACCATGTTGAAACTATCCTCGGTACTGGCAGTCAACCCCTTGATCGCCGTTCCTTTTTCATATCTTCCCGGATACCCGTTTGCGGCCATGACAACCGTCAATGCATGATCGTCAGCCCAGTTCACGCGAGCCTCCGCCAATCGCCCCTCGGCGGAAGCCTGCAATAGATCCAGAACCTGCGCACCTAGTCGCATCATCAGAACCTGGCATTCGGGATCGCCAAAGCGGACGTTGTATTCGATCAGTTTTGGTTGACCATCCTTGATCATCAACCCCGCAAAGAGCACACCCTGAAACGGGGTGCCGCGTCGGGACATTTCGGCCAGTGAAGGTTCGATTATTTCGGTCAACGCCTTTTGAGTCACGGTTTCACTCATCACTGGAGCCGGGCTATATGCGCCCATTCCGCCGGTGTTGGGCCCGGTGTCGCCTTCACCCACGCGCTTGTGATCTTGTGCGGTGCCGATTGGCAAAGCGTCTTTGCCATCACATAGCACAAAGAATGATGCCTCTTCACCATCGAGAAATTCTTCGATCACGACTTCGGCCCCGGCGCCACCAAAGGCTCCGTCAAACATGTCGTTGATTGCGGATAGCGCCTCATCCAGCGTCATCGCTACGATCACGCCCTTGCCAGCGGCCAATCCATCGGCCTTGATCACGATAGGAGCGCCCTTGCTTTTTACATAGTCCTGCGCGGCATCGAAGTCGGTAAATCGTGCGTAGGCTGCAGTTGGTGCACCTGCGGCATCGCAAACCTCTTTGGTAAAGCTCTTGCTGGCCTCCAACTGAGCTGCTGCCCCGGAAGGGCCAAAGACCAAAAACCCAGCGGCGCGCAGATCGTCTGCAACTCCGACGGCCAAAGGTGCCTCTGGCCCAACGATCACGAAGTCGATAGCGTTCTCTTCGGCAAAGACTACGACGGCAGCACCATTCATGATATCCAGATCAGCGCAATCGGCGATGTCGGCGATACCTGCATTCCCCGGCGCGACGATCAGCTTGTCGCATTTGGGGTTCTGCATCACTGCCCATGCCAGACCATGTTCGCGCCCGCCGCTGCCCAAGATCAGAATGTTCATCCGCCCCTCCACCTTGTTGATGCACGTCTGAATAGGCATCGTGCAGCCCAGAGGCAAGCGCACATGCCAAGCGATCTTTTCAATAGCGCCCGGATCGGTCATTGATGGAGCATGTCTGATCTGATTGATGAACCACTTCCGGGGCAAAACCTGCCTGAATACACCGTTTCCGAAATCTCGGGCGAGGTGAAACGAACGCTTGAGGATCAGTTCGGGCGCGTGCGCGTCAAGGGAGAGGTGGGGCGTGTGTTCAAGGCGCGTTCGGGCCATCTCTATTACGACGTCAAGGACGACCGGAATGTGCTGGCCTGTACCACCTGGAAGGGTCAGGTCTCGTCGCTTTCGGTTGTACCCGAAGAGGGGTTGGAAGTGGTTGTGACCGGGCGGCTGACATCGTTTGGCGCACAGTCGAAATATAATCTGAATGTCGATGAGGTTGCCGTTGCCGGGCAGGGCGCGTTGATGGCGCTTTTGGAAAAACGGCGAAAACAGCTTGCGGAAGAGGGGCTTTTTGATCCGGACCGCAAACGGCCATTGCCCTATCTGCCAGAAGTCATCGGGGTTGTGACTTCACCATCGGGGGCGGTGATCCGCGATATTCTGCACAGGTTGCGGGAACGGTTTCCACGAAAGGTGTTGATCTGGCCGGTGGCTGTACAGGGTGCCAATTGTGCCCCAGAGGTGATGCGTGCGATCAAAGGGTTGAATGCGCTTACCCCCGGCGGTGCGTTGCCGCGCCCGGACCTGATCATCGTGGCGCGCGGGGGCGGGTCGATCGAGGATTTGTGGGGATTCAACGAGGAATCAGTGGTTCGTGCGGCAGCCGAAAGCGCCATCCCTCTGATTTCAGCCGTAGGGCATGAGACCGACACGACGCTGATTGACCATGCCTCAGACAAACGTGCGCCCACGCCGACAGCAGCGGCCGAAATGGCGGTGCCGGTCCGGTTGGAGCTTCTGGCCTGGCTTGAGGGACAGGAGGCGCGGCTGAGTCATGCGTTGACGTCCGGCATAGCCTCCCGCGGGCAAAGGCTGCGCGATCTGTCACGGGCTTTGCCTCGCATTGAGACGCTGCTGGATTCGCCGCGCCAGCGTTTGGACACATGGGCAGAACGTTTGCCTGCCGCCCTGATCCGCACGGTTCAAGGCCGCCGGGTAAAGCTATATGAGGCGTCCGGTGCTTTGCGTCCAGGATTGTTGCGGCGTACTTTGGATGGAGACCGACGCCGGTTGAAGAACACGGCTGCACGACTGAATTTGCGCGCCTTGCAGGCTGACACTAGCCGGAAGGCGCAGGAGTTGGACCGGTTGACGCGGCGCCTCTCGGACGCGACAACCCGCCAGACATGCGCATGGCGAGACCGGATCACCGCGATTGACAGGTTGCGCGAAACACTGAGCTACAAGGCAACGTTGCAGCGTGGTTATACGGTTGTCAGAGGGGACGGGGACGTTGTGACAAGTAAGTCAGCTGCTACCAAAGCTGGCGTGCTTGAGATCGAGTTTGCAGATGGTCGCCTCGCCCTTGATCGCGCCGTGAAATCCGCAAGAAAACCTTTAAAGGCCAAGCCGAAAACCCCAGATCAGGGCAGCCTTTTCTGATGGGCACCCAGATTTGGTTGCCTTTGTTCCGGACGTAATAAACTATCAGTATATTGTAATTATATGAGGGAAATTTCTCATAACCGCGATGATTTAGTCGTATGTGTGCAATTACACGCCAACCTCGGGTCCTAGACATATTAATGGTTCATGACTGGTTTCCACCTCATGAAGCTCGGTTTCATCGGGGTTATTCTCAAACTGCGCGACCAGACCATTTGACGAATGCCGGAAGCTCCAGCACTGCGGTTCAGACTGGCTTTCATAGAGGAAACAGATTTGTTTGCCCTCTTGATACCAGGTGCCATTTTCGCATCTGCCATCCAGAAAGGTCCAAATTACCCTGCGATCGCTCAGATACTCCTCTGCACCGTAAGGTTTCCCCTGGTTGCCGTAATAAAAAGTCTTGTTTTGCGTATATGCGTCGAATTCATCAGCCGTCATTGTGTCGCCGGCGCGGAGTGATGTCGCGCTGATGATCAAACACAGGGTCAGGGTGCATTCCTTCATGATCTGATTCTGGCAGAACGCCAGCATGCAGGCTACCGGATTTTGCATGTGCCAGAACAGCGGGCGAAATATCGCGGGCTGTTGGATCTGGTCTTTCAATCCAAACCGGTTGCCATTGGGCGCAACGCGGGTCCATGACCCGACGCCAGATCGGGGGTACCAGAGCGATGCCCGCCATGACCGGCAGAGAGAAGGGCAGGCAAGGCATCTTTTCCTCATCCAGTTGCAACGCGGGGTAGGGGCGGGAAGGAGTGGTGTGATGATCGGAATGGCGCGGCGCGTTCAACGTCATGGCAGACGTAAACCAATGGGGCGCATTCCAAGAGTGTTGAGGACCGACAGGTTCGAGCTTACCATTCGCCAGTTGATGTCGCCGAAGACCGTAATGCTGGACGTAATCCGACATCAAGATCTGCAATTGCGCGTAAAGATTGATCATGACCAAGGCAGAAAGCCCCGGGATGCCGAAAAGAAGGAACGCGCCGATCAATATCGTGGACGCACCGGAAACATATAAAATATAGGGGTGGCGCCAGATCGCCTGACCTTTTCGCAGATGGTTTTCCGCACGTAAGCCAGCGATAAAACCTGCCGACCACGCGCGAAGCGCAAAGCCATAAAACCCTTGGCCAAGAGGGGCACTGTTGGGGTCCGCGCTACTGCCGACATTCACATGGTGAACTCTCAAATGGGCGCTGGCATGGTGACCGAACAGCATCGAGGTGTAGACAAGCTGTCCCAACAATCGCAGCGCCCGCCCCGATTTGTGAATCAATTCATGGGCGACCGGGTGCGAAATCTGGCCGAAAAACATTGAGACCGCGACGGCAATCAAGCCACGTTCGGTCATGCTAAGTGCACTGCTTCCACCGACGGCCCAGACACATGCCGGTAGCAGCGCCAGATGTACGATGCCTAGGACAATCAATAAACGGTTGTTGCCCGGGAACTCAGCGCTTGGGTCGGCGTTTTCAATTTCTTCCGGTGCCAGCCGGTCAAGTGAGAAGGCAAGGATTGTAACAAAACCTGCTGCCAGCCATGCCCAATACCCCCCCCAAAGAACCGCCGCGAAGATCAGGGCAGTAGGGCTGAGCGTGGCAAGCGCAAAAAGGGTCATTTGGGTAAACTCCAGCAGCGAGTAATAATGCCCTAAACAGAGATTTCGGCAAGTAAGCGGCGAAATCGGGAGCATTTTGGGCAATGTTCAACGTTTCCAGAGGGGTGAGTGTCGCTTTTGCCCTCGCTTCGGTTCGCGCGGGCCGTTATTTGTCGGTCAGGAATTAGTCAGAGGACACGGCATGGCACTGGATGAACGCAAGGGCGTCTGGAAATCGGGCAAGGGTAAGGGGCGACGGACGCCGAAAGGGCGCCAGTTGGAGGATCAACCCTGGGCCGAGATTCAGGGGCTGCTGGGGGATGCGCCCCGCCGTCGTGACCTGTTGATCGAATATTTGCACCTAGTTCAGGACAAGTTTGGCCATTTGTCTGCGGTGCATATGCGTGCATTGGCCGAGGAGATGCGCATCAGCCAGGCTGAAGTGTATGAAGTAGCGACGTTTTATGCCCATTTCGATGTGGTGAAGGAGGGGGAAGTGCCACCCCCTGCACTGACCATTCGTGTTTGCGATTCACTGGCATGCGAGTTGGCGGGCGCCCAGCAACTGCAAAAGGCGCTGGAAGACGGGCTGGATGCTTCGGAAGTACGGGTGTTACGCGCGCCCTGCATGGGACGGTGTGATACCGCACCTGTGTTGGAGATCGGTCATAATCACATCGATCATGCCACGCCAGAAAAGGTGCAGGCAGCGATAGCTGCTGATGATACGCATGCACATGTTCCCGACTATCAGACTTTTGACGCATACCGTGCCCTGGGCGGATATGAGAAGCTTGCAGATGTCCGGGCCAATGGCGATTTTGAAACGATCCAGCAGACGCTTCTCGACTCCGGCCTGCGCGGTCTGGGCGGTGCGGGCTTCCCTTCGGGTCGGAAATGGGGTTTTGTCCGCGCGGCTGAGGGGCCGCGTCATCTGGCTGTGAACGGCGACGAAGGTGAGCCGGGAACGTTTAAAGATCGCTTTTATCTCGAACGAGAACCCCATGTTTTCCTTGAAGGAATGCTGATCGCGGCGTGGGCGGTTGAAGCTGAAACATGCTTTATCTACATGCGCGATGAATACCCGGCCGTGCTGGAAATTCTAAGGCGCGAAATCAAGGTGCTGGAAGACGCCAAAATTGTCTCGCCAGGCTATATTGATCTTCGTCGCGGCGCGGGCGCTTATATCTGCGGCGAAGAAAGCGCGATGATCGAGTCGATCGAAGGCAAGCGTGGCCTGCCACGTCACCGCCCGCCCTTCGTCGCACAGGTCGGTGTTTTTAACCGGCCTACCTTGGTGAACAACGTCGAAACGCTCTATTGGGTCACTCGCATTTTGCGCGAAGGCGGCGAGATTTTAAGCGGGGTCGAGAAGAACGGACGCAAGGGGCTTCGGTCTTTTTCCGTTTCGGGCCGTGTGAAAAAACCAGGCGTGCATCTGCTTCCTGCAGGTTCGACGATGATGGATATTATCGACGCTTGCGATGGTATGTTGGACGGGCATTCCTTCAAAGCCTACCAACCAGGTGGTCCTTCGGCAGGGCTGCTGCCCGCGTCAATGGCTGACATCCCGATGGATTTCGATGTTTTGCAGGAACATGGCACCTTTATCGGCTCGGCTGCCATCGTGGTTCTGTCTGATCAGGATAGCGCGAAAGAAGCCGCGTTGAACATGTTGCGGTTTTTCGAGGACGAAAGCTGTGGCCAGTGTACGCCCTGCCGGGTCGGATGCGAAAAGGCGGTCAAGCTGATGCAGGCTGACAAATGGGATCAACCCCTGCTGGAAGAGTTGTGCACGGCAATGGCCGATGCGTCGATTTGCGGATTGGGTCAGGCCGCGCCTAACCCGATCCGACTGACAATGAAACATTTCCCCGACGAGGTGTGACGGCCTTTCTGATCGCAATCAGCGCGGTTTGCGCGCTGACTTATGGCATATGGTTTTGCCATCAACCTACTTCGTGGCTGCGTACGGGTATCAAGACGGCAGCAATTGGTTTGTTATCGGTGGTTGCCGGATTGGAAGGTGGCGCTTTTTTATTGGTGCTTGCTCTGGCGCTATCAGCCCTTGGAGATTTTGCATTATCGCAACCGGGTCAGCGGGCTTTTCTGGTTGGGCTATGCAGTTTTGCATTGGCACACATTTTTTACATCCTTCTTTTCCTCGGCCTGGCCGAGGGGTTGCCCACGTTGCTGCCCGTTTTGATCCTTGTGGCGTATGCGATTTCGACAGAATTCTGGCTTGCGCCACACACTGGCGATATGCGTGGGCCGGTCAGGGTTTATGTTCTTTTGATCACGGGGATGGGTCTGTCGGCGTTGGCGTTGCCAGACGCCATGATCTGGGCATTGGTCGGGGCAGGGGCCTTTGTCGTGTCCGACACGGTTTTGGCTATTCAGCTGTTTCGATTGGGCCCGGAAAGTCGCTGGTATGCTCCCTTCGCTCGTTGGCTTTGGGCGTTTTACTTTATTGCACAGCTTCTGATTCTAAGAGCGATGCTCGGCTGAGGCTTCCATCTGCCGCCGATCCACATTAGGTGGAAGCAAAGCATCTGCTCGGGGGACGCATGGCGTTTTTCAAGAAACTCAAGGAACGGTTGTTCCGATCGTCTTCGAAAATCGAAGAAGGCCTCGACGCGATTGTCGAAGATGGCGGCGAAGAAGAAGTGATTGAGGCGGAAACCTCAGGGCTTGACGCTTCTGCACCCATGCCCGAGACCTTTCCAGAGCCAGAGCCAGAGCCAGAGCCAGAGCCAGAGCCAGAGCCAGAGCCAGAGCCAGAGCCAGAGCCAGAGCCAGA
>NZ_CANLER010000013.1 GCF_947489715.1 uncultured Roseovarius sp.
ACGGCCTGCGCTTCGCCATCCGCGAAGGCGGCAGAACCGTCGGCGCAGGCGTCGTCGCCAAAATTATCGAATAATCCCTAAAAGGCCCCGGAGCGATCCGGGGCAGGGTTCGACGAGGGGGGCCGGGTGGTCCGGCCTTCCTCCTATCAACTCCAATGCCGTGAAAGGCTAAATGAATGCAAAGCCAAAACATTCGCATCCGGCTTAAGGCGTTTGACTACCGTGTACTGGACGCCAGCACACAGGAAATCGTCAACACTGCCAAGCGTACCGGTGCCGACGTCCGTGGGCCCATCCCGCTGCCGAACAAGATCGAGAAATTCACTGTTCTGCGTGGCCCCCACGTGAACAAGAAATCCCGCGATCAATGGGAAATCCGCACGCACAAGCGCCTGTTGGATATCGTCAACCCCACACCCCAGACCGTGGACGCGCTGATGAAGCTCGACCTGGCTGCCGGTGTGGACGTTCAGATCTCGGTTTAAGGAGGGCACCTGACAATGTTGCGCTCTGGTGTAATTGCAAAGAAAGTCGGCATGACCCGGCTTTTCATGGAAGACGGGCGGCAGGTGCCGGTAACCGTTCTTCAACTGGATAAACTGCAGGTCGTTGCCCAACGCACACCCGAGGCCCACGGCTATGCCGCGGTGCAGCTGGGTGCCGGCACGGCCAAGGCAAAGCGGACCTCGAAAGCCATGCGTGGCCATTTCTCGGCTGCCAAGGTGGAACCCAAGCGCAAGGTCGCTGAGTTCCGCGTGGCACCCGAGGCGATGATCGAAGTCGGCGAGGAAATCACCGCGAACCACTACTTCGAAGGTCAGTTCGTAGACGTCTGCGGCACCTCGATCGGTAAGGGTTTCGCAGGGGCCATGAAACGCCACAACTTTGGTGGTCTGCGCGCCTCGCACGGTGTGTCGATCAGCCACCGTTCGCACGGCTCAACCGGTCAGTGTCAGGATCCGGGCAAGGTGTTCAAAGGCAAGAAAATGGCCGGCCATATGGGCGCTGCTCGGGTGACCACGCAGAACCTGCAAGTGGTCCGCACCGATGCCGATCGTGGTCTGATCATGATCAAGGGCGCCGTGCCGGGCTCCAAAGGCGGTTGGGTGACAGTCAAGGATGCGGTCAAGAAACCGTTCCCTGAAAACGCCATTCTGCCCGCGGGCCTGAAATCCATGGCCGAAGAAGCCGCGAAAGCCGCTGAAGAAGCCGCTGCTGCCGCCGCCGCCGAAGCAGAAGCCGCAGCAGCCGCTGCCGCCGAAGCCGAACAGGCCGCGATGGAAGCTGCCGAGGCAGAGGAAGCCAAGGTAGATACAGTTGCCGAAGCAGAAGCTGCTGAAGCCGAGAAGAAGGAAGGCGAGGAATGAAACTCGACGTGATCAAACTGGACGGCAAGAAGGCCGGCTCGGTCGATCTGGGCGAAGAGATCTTCGGCCTGGAGCCGCGCGCGGACATCCTTCACCGTGTCGTCCGCTGGCAGCGCAACAATGCGCAGGCCGGTACGCATAAGGTCAAGACCCGGTCCGAAGTCAGCTATTCGACCAAGAAGATCTATCGCCAGAAAGGCACCGGTGGCGCACGCCACGGCGCCCGTTCGGCACCGATCTTTCGTGGTGGTGGCGTGTATAAAGGCCCGGTTGTCCGTTCGCACGGGCATGAACTGACCAAGAAGTTCCGCAAGCTTGGCCTCAAGCACGCCCTGTCGGCCAAGATGGCCGCTGGTGAGCTGGTGGTGATTGATGAACTGAAATCGGCAGGCAAAACCGGCGCTTTGGCCAAGCAGGTCAAGGATCTGGGCTGGAAGCGCGCGTTGATCATCGACGGCGCCGAGGTGAACGCAGATTTCGCCAAGGCCGCCCGTAATATCGAAGGTCTGGACGTGCTGCCGTCGATGGGCGCAAACGTTTATGACATCCTCAAGCGTGACACTCTGGTGATCACCAAGGCGGGTGTCGAAGCACTGGAGGCTCGGTTGAAATGAGCGCGAAGGCACAACATTACGACGTGATCCGCAAGCCGGTCATCACCGAAAAGGCCACCATGGCGTCCGAAAACGGCGCGGTTGTCTTTGAGGTGGCGATGGACAGCAACAAGCCCCAGATCAAGGAGGCTGTCGAGGCGCTCTTTGGTGTGAAGGTCAAAGCGGTCAACACCACGATCACTAAGGGTAAGGTCAAGCGGTTCCGCGGCGCATTGGGTCGTCGCAACCACATCAAGAAGGCCTACGTAACCCTTGAAGAGGGCAACACGATCGACGTGACCACCGGTCTTTGATCGAGACGCATTGAAAAGATTGAAAGGCCCTCGCGAAAGCGGGGGCTTTTTTCATTTTTGCCAATAACCGCTTTGAGCCCTTTGTGACGAATGCTGCCCTGAGAGCGAATGACTGTTTAACGACATCAGAGCTGATAGACGAGTGAAGTAGTGAGAAGATTTGAAAACCGCGGACAGAGCGAGTTGACCGAAAGGAAATTCAACTTAGTGCTTTCTATGGTCGCTTGCTTTGTCGCTGTGGAAGCGGGCGCTTTAGTCGTTTGCACTGGGATAATGGTCCTCGAAGGCGGTCTATTCGCAAGTCTTGATGGAATTGCTGTGTGGGCATTCGCACAGCCAGTAATACTTTTCATCGCTCTTGGCTCCATGCCACTGGGAGCACTTTTGCGCATGGTTTTGGGTTTGGCATTTGAGCAGCCGCTTTCTGTTGCTCTAATTGCCGGAGGTATGGTTGGACTAGTTGGATCAGCTCTTTTTGCCTTTTTCACCAATGATGGTTTGTTCGCTTGGGTTCGGGCAATGCCGCTAGGATTGGTTGCCGGGGTCGTCGGCGGATGGACATGGTGGCGGATTGAGAAACCGTTTCTTGATCGTTAAAAATTGTTAGACAGCAAAGACTCATGAAAGCTGCCATTGGAGCAATCGCATCGAAAGTCGGAAAGGCCCGCAGAGCCGATGGCGGCACCAAGATCATTGTGGACTTTTGAGCCGTTCATTCCATCAATCTCGCTCGGCTTGTCCGGGCCGCTACCGGCTTCTTTCAGGAGGGCGCTTTGCAACGTACCAGCCCTTAGGACCGTTGAAGTATCGGTGAAGAATGTGCGTTTAAATTCCGGCCCGATATACTCTCCAGGTCGGGTTGCGGCCCTCCCGCATTTTGCATCGCCACGCAAGTTGCCTTTCAGGCGGCGTCGCGGCCTTCCATGATCATGCTGAAAATCTCGGGGTCCGTCACGCCTTCGGATCCGATCAGCAGTACGCGCGCCTGACCGTCGATGCCAAGCGTATCGGCCAGGGCGGCATCTTCCCGGATTGCGATCAGCACGGCCAGCCCGGCGATGGCGCTTTCGCCCGCCTCAATGGCGGTGTCGCCTTCCAGCGGGCGGGCCATCAGGCGTACGGTCGGGGCCACGATGGCTTCGGGGATGGTCAGGAAATCGCTGGCTTCTTCCGCCAGGATTTCCCAGGCCAGTTGCGACGGCTCGCCGCAGGACAGGCCCGCCATTAGGGTTTCCTCGGCAATCGCCACATTGGTTGCGGTGCCGGTCTTGGCGCTCTCGAACAGACAGGCGGCCAGTTCGGGTTCCACGATCAGCACCCGTGGCATCGCATCGCCCCAATACTGCCGCAACCCGGCGATCACGCCTGCGGCCAGTCCGCCGACACCGCCCTGCAGGAACACATGGGTGGGTGCGCGTTCCAGCGCCTCGCAGATTTCCTGTGTCATCACCCCATAGCCCGACATCACATCGCGCGGCGGTAGTGAATAGCCGGGCCAGGACGTGTCGGACACCACGAACCAGCCGTTTTCCTCGGCCTCGGTCTTGGCCAGCGCAACGGATTCGTCGTAATCGCCGTCGATCCGGATCACATCCGCCCCCAGATCGCGCATTGCGCTTGCCCGGCCTTCGCTGACCTCGGCGTGAATATAGATCCGGCAGGGCGCACCCCACCGCTGACAGCCCCAGGCCAGTGACCGGCCATGATTGCCATCCGTGGCCGACACCAGCGTAATGCCCGCAACCGCGTCTGCGTATTTTCCGGTGCGGATATCGGCCAGGCTTACCTCGTTCCCGGTGCGCCGGGCGACCTCACGCTGCAACACCCGCTGCGCCGCGTAAGAACCGCCCAATGCCTTGAAACTGCCCAGGCCAAAGCGCGGCCCCTCGTCCTTGTACAGGATCTCCCCCACGCCGATCCGCGCCGCAAGCGTGGCAAGCGAGACCAGGGGCGTCGGCGCATGGCCGTCCCACTGGGTGATCTCGGCGCGCGCCGTGGCAAAATCATCGCGCGTCAATACACGGGTCGCGGCATCGCCGGTCTTGCGGGTCGCGGCCACATGGCCAAGGCGGGCAGGGGGAAGCAGAGCGGTCATCATGTATCCTGTCTTGCTGGAAGGCGATCACGAACCAGCGCCGCCCAGAAGGCAGCCCCGATAGGTAAAAGCGCGTCGTTGAAATCATAATCGCTGGCATGCAGCGGTTGTCCGTGCGGGCCATCCTCGCCATTTCCCAAAAGCAGGAAACAGCCCGGCACCGCGGCGCTGAAATGCGCAAAATCCTCGGAAAAACTCATGGGCGGGCGATCCGGGATGGTCTCAAGCCCGGCGGCGCGCGCGGTGCGGACCGCCGCGTCAACCGGCGTTTCGGCGTTGATGACCTCGATGAACTCGGTGTTGAAACGTACCGTCGCACTGATCCCATGCGCCGCCGCCACACCGTTCACGATCTGGCGCATGAACGCCTCGATCGCCTGCCGGTCCTCGGGCAGACGCGCCCGCGCATCGCCCTTCAGGACCGCATGGCCCGGCAGCACATTGCGTTGACCGTCGGTCAGGAATTCCGTCACCGACACCACCGCGCTCGAACTTGGTGCCAACTTGCGCGACACGATGGTTTGCAGCACGCTTACCATCTCGGCGCCCACGGTGATCGCATCGACCCCGACCTGCGGCATCGACGCATGGCCCCCCTTGCCGGTGATCTCGATCTCGAACAGGCTCTCGCTGGCGCAGATCTGCCCCACACGGGTCGAGACCTGACCCACCGGCGCGCCGGGCAGGTTGTGGATGGCATAGACCTCGTCGATGGGAAACCGTTCCAGCACGCCTTCGTCGATCATCGCCTGCGCGCCCAGGCCGTGTTCCTCGTTGGGCTGGAAAATGAACACGACCGTGCCGTCGAAATCGGGATCGCCGGCCAGCGTTTCCGCCGCCCCCAGCAGCATCGTCATGTGCCCGTCATGGCCGCAGGCATGCATCACGCCGGAATTTTCCGAGACATAGCCATGCGTGCTCGTCTCAAGGATCGGCAGCGCATCCATATCCGCGCGCAGCCCGATCGCCCGGTTGCCGCCGCCCGCGCGCAAGATGCCGACCACCCCCGCGCCCTCATGCACCTCAAGGCCAAGCCCGCGCAATATTCCGGCCACGGTCGCCTTGGTCCGCGCCTCCTGAAATCCCAGCTCGGGATCGCGGTGGAAGGCATGGCGTTGCTGGATCAGTCTGGCGTGTAGGTCGTGCATATCGGGTCTCTGCTAAGGTTGCGCGTAGCATAGGTAACCACGGGCGCGGTTTAGCGTCAAAGATCACCTGATCGGTGAGGAAAATTCTACCGAAACCGCCCAGGCTTGATCGTTTTCCAACGACCGGCGGCGCCCGGCCTTCGCCTCATGCACAACCCGCCGGCTCAGACACCGGCCGTAATATCGAATTCTATTTCATGCTCAGTCCCGGCGTTATTGTTGCCGTCCGTCTCGATGTAAAGGATTCCAATATTCTCGAAACTGATCTCGACCCGCTCACTGATCACCTCCAGCGGGTCATCCTGCCCGTCATTGAACATGTGATAGGTCTTCAGCGTGCAATTGGTCATGGTGATCTTGAGGTAATCCAGATGGCTGCGCCCACTTGTTGCGTGATGCACCTTCAGCACGATCTGATCGAACGCCTTTCCCTGCATCACCGCCAGCGCGAGATAGGGCGAGGCGGCATCATAGAACTTGTGCACCTCCAGCGGCGACACCATCGCCCGCCCCTTGGGCCGCCCGGCGCGCGCGCCCTTGACCTTGCGCGTCACGCCCCATTCCAGCCCATGCACGTCAATCGCGTCCGGATGGTTCGCGTCCTTGCTTTCACCAGGGATGTTGGGAATGGTCAGAAAACCCTTGATCGGCATAATGGTATCTCCAAATAAATTTCTATTATGAGCAGAGTGTAGCACGAGAAACTTTTCCCGCGAAGCTGCCTGCGGATAAACCGGTCCCGCCCGGTTTGCCCGGGCAGCGCCCGACCTCCCCCCGGAGGGCGTTTTTGCAACGTTGAGTCAGATAAATGGGCTGGGGCTTTGGATAGGTCGGTCTGGACAAGCTCCGTGCCAAGCGCCCCCAGGTCGGCCGCCGCCCTTCGTTTCCTACATCAATAACGCAAAGATGGTGGCGCCCAGCAAAATTAAATCTTTCAAAGTTAACAACACCTCACCAGACTCATATAGCGGATGCGATTTAATCGCTTTGGTTGTGCGGATCAGAATGCTGATTTTCGCGACTCGGCTGAAAATCCGTGTGGCTTCGTCCGCACCGGGCAAGGCAGGGGCCCCGCTTGGCAATGGTCCGGTTGCATCGTTGATCAGCGTTGGAATATCGTGATCCCAATCGTCGGCCAGCGCAGGCTCGGAAATTGCCCGAAGCATGGGTAAGGCGGCTTCCAGTTTTTCCTTCGCGCCCTCGGGCAGTTCACGGATCACCTGTTCGCTAAGAATTTTCCGGTTTTCTGCCACTTCCGGATGGGTGGCCCTGATCGCGCGTGCGCCTTCCTCGACAGCAGCCTGCAACGCGAGGTTTTCTTCGCTCGGAGGTAATTCATCACTTAGTATCTGCCGTGTCAGACCCGCGTGAACACTGACAAAACCCATCTCGATCTGCTGTGGGTCATTGCCGTATTTCGTCGCGACGCGGCGCAACACCCGCACCTCGCGCGACTGGTCGTGCAAGCCGTTGGACGGGTTGGCTAAGGCGTCGTCCAGCGCGTCCTCTACCTGCGTGAGCGTCGCGCCCAGAAGATCGGGTTTGGCGACCTCAATGGGAACGGTGAAGAACTTCGCGCTTTCCTGATTGAATTCAACCCGCTCGGCCTGAGGTGTCTTTTCTGAAAGGAACTCAGCCCTGATCCGCTCAATCTCCTCGGCCACCGCCTCCGGCCCGGACTCCCAGATCGCGTCCTCAATCAACGCCACCCGCCGCTGAAGTTCCCAATCCATCGGCTTGCCATCGAGAAACCCCTGATACCACTCGCGCCAAAACTGCCCATAGAGCGGTCGAATGATCAGCGCACTCAAAAGACGTTCCGTCGCGTCTCGAAGCTGTTTGGACTTTTTCTCCGGCCATATTGGTTCGAGCAACATAAAGGTAGGGCCTGGTTCCAATGAATTAAGCAAGGCGGGGGATACTTCTAAATCGGTTTCAGTTGCGTACTGGTTGTTCGTACGAAGACGGGTAACAACGTTCACAAATGATTCAAAATTCTGCCTGGTTCTAAGCTCACTGCTTGTATGATCTGCTGGATTGAAAGCAGCCAACCCACCAACATCAAAAAAAGAGAGGAGGACCGGATCATCATCGACCAGATCAATGGCTTGCTTGGTGATTGTTGATTGAAATGTACTTCGCGCTGCATCCTCTGCATCGAGATCGCCATATCGTGCAAATACCCCAAATTGCAAAGTGAACCGAAAAGCCGCAAAATAGGATAAATCCGGCCAACCTTGTGCAGTTTCGATTTTCTTGTCGAAATTCACCAAACTGCGTAATTGCCATAAAAAGGCTAGTGCTCTTGACGAGGTGGCACTTTGATTTCTGAAATCCATATTTTGACGGTGTCCTAGAATAATTGGTACGCCTGATCCGGATTGGCGGGCATAAGTGGTTTGGTTCAAGCCACCTTGACCAACCCCCATTTCCCATACATATCCCGAAACCATGACAGACCTCGCTCATATCCGCAATTTCTCGATCGTGGCCCATATCGACCACGGGAAATCCACGCTGGCCGACCGCCTTATCCAGTCCACCAACACGGTGGCGGATCGGGACATGAAGGAACAGCTTCTCGACAGCATGGATATCGAGCGTGAGCGTGGCATCACCATCAAGGCCAACACCGTCCGCATCGACTATACCGCCGACAATGGCGAGGCCTATGTGCTCAACCTCATCGACACGCCCGGCCATGTCGATTTCGCCTACGAGGTCTCCCGCTCCATGCGCGCGGTCGAGGGCTCGCTACTGGTTGTCGACAGCACCCAGGGGGTCGAGGCGCAGACGCTTGCCAATGTCTACCAGGCCATCGACGCCGACCACGACATCGTGCCGGTGCTGAACAAGATCGACCTGCCCGCCAGTGATTGTGACCGCGTCGCCGAACAGATCGAGGACGTGATCGGCATCGACGCCACCGGCGCCATCCAGGTCAGCGCCAAGACCGGCGTCGGCATCCACGAAACGCTGGAGGCCATCGTCGCCCACCTGCCGCCCCCCACGGGCGACCGTGACGCGCCCCTCAAGGCGATGTTGGTCGACAGCTGGTATGACGCCTACCTTGGCGTGATCGTCCTTGTCCGCATCATGGACGGCGTCCTGAAAAAGGGCGACCGCGTCAAGATGATGTCGAACGGCTCGGTGCACCATGTCGACCGCATCGGCGTCTTCAAACCGGAACGCGCCGATATTGCCGAGCTGGGACCGGGCGAAATCGGCTTCCTCACCGCGTCGATCAAACAGGTCCGCGACACCCGCGTCGGCGACACGATCACGCACGAAAAGAAAGGCGCGACCGAGGCGCTGCCGGGCTTCAACCCGTCCCAGCCCGTCGTCTTCTGCGGCCTCTTCCCGGTCGATAGCGCCGAATTCGAAGACCTGCGCGATGCCATCGACAAACTGGCCCTTAACGACGCCAGCTTCTCGTATGAAATGGAAACCTCCGCCGCGCTTGGCTTTGGCTTCCGCTGCGGCTTCCTGGGCCTTCTCCACCTTGAGGTCGTGCGCGACCGGATCGAACGCGAATACGATATCGAACTCATCACCACCGCGCCCAGCGTGGTCTATCACGTCTACATGCGCGACGGCTCGCAGATCGAACTGCACAACCCCGCCGACATGCCCGACCTGACCATCGTCGACCACCTCGAAGAACCGCGGATCAAGGCCACCATCCTTGTCCCCGATGAATTCCTCGGCGATGTGCTGAAACTCTGCCAGGACCGCCGCGGCATCCAGCTTGACCTGACCTATGCGGGTAGCCGCGCGATGGCCGTCTATGACCTGCCCTTGAACGAGGTGGTGTTCGATTTCTACGACCGCCTGAAATCCGTCACCAAGGGCTACGCGTCATTTGACTACCAGCTCACCGGCTATCGCGAGGATAACCTGGTGAAAATGTCCGTGCTGGTGAACGAGGAACCGGTCGATGCGCTCTCCATGATGGTCCACCGCGACCGGGCCGAGGCGCGCGGGCGTGCCATGGTCGAAAAGCTCAAGGACCTGATCCCGCGCCACATGTTCAAGATCCCGATCCAGGCGGCCATCGGCGGCAAGGTCATCGCCCGCGAGACGCTCTCCGCGATGCGCAAAGACGTGACCGCGAAATGCTACGGCGGCGACGCGACCCGGAAGAAGAAACTGCTGGAGAAGCAGAAGGCGGGCAAGAAAAAGATGCGCCAATTCGGGAAAGTGGATATTCCACAAGAGGCGTTTATCAGCGCTCTCAAGATGGACAGCTAAAGCTGGCCATCTTGCGCGCTGAAAAGGCCAGTGCGGGAAAGCGGTTCACGAAGTGAATTGCGGCCGCACCCCGGTTAAGATGATACGGGATGCTATTGAAGATGGATGGGTGAAGCCGGTAAACATGTTTTGGGAGTCAAATATTGGTAGCATTGACTGAGAATAGTATTGCGTCATTTTGAAAAAATTCACCTGCAATGTTGGCGTTTTTTAACCTGAGAACCAACACTGTTTCGTGACATCTCATTGGCATGCCGCAAAATCGACTTATTTTTTTGGCAATATTTGAACGTCAGAAATATGGGCGCCCTTAAATTGGTGTTAACCTAATCTGTCGTACTCAACCGGGAGTTTCCTAGGGTGTAGACATGCAAATTGACAAATCCTTTATGATTACAGCTCTTTTTGCGTTTTTGACGATGCTTGTTCTAGGCGGCATTTTCCTAGCATTTTTGGCCGCAGCCATTTAAATCTCTCAAATACCTAGATAAACTCGCTGGCTGAGAGTATTTGAGGTCTTTTCAATGTATCAGTGGATAAAAACCGCGTCGGCAACCTTTGCTGGAGGCGCGGTTGCGCTTGGGCTCTTGGCAATTCCGACATACCTATGGTTGCCTCGTGAATTTGACCGGCTTGATTCAAGACTGATCGCCGTAGAAGAAAACCAAAAAACGATCATTACCCAAGCTCAAGAATCATTGCAGATTTCTAAATCGATATCGGAGTCGATTGAGGCCAGTTTGTCGGATGTAGATGGCAACAAAAAGATGATTGGGTATCTCGCCGCTAGCTTCGACAAAGAGAAGTCGGTTTTGATCACGCTACTCCGAGAAAACCTACCGACTGAAATGGTCAATTCTTGGGAAGCAGAAGGAAAGTTCGAATTCCTTGGGGCGTCCATGATCAATGGAGACGGATATCTCTTCATCGATAAGTCGATGCTCGGGAGTTTCACACTGCAAGAACAAGATATTCTTATACGACTTGGTTCCAACGATGGAATTCAGCTGGTCTATTGGGATAAATCGCTTTTTCCAGGATATTCAGCTTTCCAAGAGTCGAAGGAATAGCAAGCGTAGGGTGCGTGCTCGCACGCACCATCTAACCTCGACACCTGCGCAATGGTGCGTGAAATCACGCACCCTACATCTTTGAACATCCGGCGCGACAATCGTATTACCGTGCGCCATCTCGATCCCGGATGCGCGTCCCGCGCTTGCTTGAAACCACGCCCGGCGCTCCGCCCTTTCGCGCCTCAATCCGTCCGCCGAACGGTATGTCGGGTGGTGTCCGACCCGGCGCTCATCCCGGCATCATCAAATCCATGTCGGACTGAAACCGCGCGTCGCGGTGAACGCTGGAATAGCGCCAATCCTGTGGTCTCTCGACAAGCCCGTGTTTCACCGGGTTCATCCAGCAATACCGGACATGGGCCCAATAATCGGCCTCGTTGCGAATGTGATGCTCCCAGAACCGGCGCTGCCAGATGCCCCGTTCGCATCGCGCGTCGTGGCTCGCCCGTGTCCTCGCCTTTGGCACTCCGCGCGAGAACCGGCTTTTGATCAATCGCCACCGTGTCGAGAAATCAGCGTCGCCCATGGGCAATGTCCATACCGCGTGCAGATGGTCGGGCAGGACCACCCAGGCGTCGATGGCAAACGGCCTCTCGGCCTTCGTTGCGCGTACCGCCGTTCGAAGCCGCGCGATTTCAGAGACCAGCAGCCCCGAACCGCGCTGCGCAAGTGCCACGGTGAAAAACACCGTCGCACTGGTCACGTCAGGTCTGCGGTAATCGGACATGTCGCCAACATGGCGGCAGAGTGGTTAACGGTCGGTGAAGCGGGTAGGGTACCTGCTTGCACGCACCAACGTCCGGCCCGACATCACGGTGAACAACCATTCTCATCGGCTGCCGCACCGCGCGTCCTGTTAACTTCGCGAAATACCGATTTCTGCACCGACAAAATACCGACGTAATACCGACGTGATACCGATATGGGATTTTGCCATGATTTCAGCGCCTTAACCCTGATTCCTGCCCCGATCTACGTCAGGTGCGTTCCCGTGCTTTCCCGCATCCGCCAAATGCCGTTTGAGCGAACACCCGCCCTGTCCCGGCCCCGGGGCGCGTCATGGCTGCGGCGCGGGCACTGTCGTGCTATTCTAACGGGGTATTCAACGAAAGGATTGACCGATGAAACCAATTGCACTGGCACTTACAGTTCTGCTCACCGCCACGCCGGTTCTGGCGTCGCAATGCCCCGCGGACATGGCGGCGATTGATGCGGCCCTGGCGGCGGGTACGTCGCTATCCGATGCGGATCTGGCGCAGGTCAAGGCCCTGCGGGACGAGGGCGAAAGCCTGCATGGCTCCGGCGATCACGCGGCCTCGGTCGAGACACTGGCCAGAGCCAAGAAAATGCTTGGTTTGGAATAGGTTAGCGTCAGGCCTCAGAACAGCCCGTCATCGCCGTCCTGCTCGGCGGCCTTGTCGGCCATCAGGGCGCCGGTGGCCCCCACGGCGGCTGCTCCCACCACGGCAGGCGTGCATCCCGCAAGGGCGACGCTGCCTGTCAGCATTGTCAGTGCTACCCAGAATTTCAATGTCATCTCAGCTCTCCTCACCCTCTTTTGGTCTGGCGTTCCGGTCCGTGCAGTTCGGGTCTCAGAAGAGCCCGTCATCGCCGCTGTTTTCCGCCGCCTTGTCGGCCACGACAACCGCCGCCGCCCCCGCGCCCGCGATCACCACTGGGGCACAGCCCGACAGTCCGGCAAACCCGGCAGCAAAGCCCAGGGCAATCCAGATTTTCGAATTCATACCAACTCTCCTCAATTCACGTGCTCTGTGACCAGTCGCGTGGCATTTCCACCCCAACGCCGGCCTTTTTATATGTTTTTGTGCACCCTTGATGGGCGTCACAGCCTGTAGTCGCGCCATTTCTGACTGCCCTCCCTTATCACATTCTTTTCCTGGGCCGAAGCGCCATATCGCCATTTTTGTCGCGAATGTGACAGGGGTTGCAGAAAATCCAGAACCGCCACATTCATGCCGCATTCTGCCAAGGCGTCCGTGGATGCCCTTATCCGACATGCCAGGCTGCAACGCCCTGCCGACGCGCCGCGTCATCTAAGCAATTGAAAATAAAAGAATCCATGAGGCGTTGTCAGCAATATATTTTCCCACAGGGAAACAAACAGTTTCTAACAAACCTATTCTATTTGCCCCATTTTCGTCACAAAATGGCAAGGCTGTAAACTTACTGGTATGGGGAAACGTAACGAGTATGAATGTTGACTATGTAGCGGTCGCGCGCCAGCGCCGTTTGTCGGCGCTTGAGGTTTTAGAGCGTCGGCAACCTGCATTGCCCGGATTGAGCAAGCCCAAGATGGCGCCGCATCCGGATGATGTGAATATCCTGCCTCTGCGCGACAGGATTGTGTATCAGCTGACCACGTCCTGACCGCAATTTCCGAATCGCAACCGGGGTTTTACGCCCGGTTTCACAAAAAACACCGGCCCCCGGCCGGTGTTTGACTGTCTGCGGCATGAAAAACGACCGGATCCGCAGAAATTTGAACGCTCGAAACCTGTCTTTTGTTTGGTTAACGTAACCCTGCCGAAACACATCGGAAAACCAGGTTATCCACAGATATTTCCCCAATTAATCCAATATCTTATCCCCAAGAAATTTGCATGTGACTCAAGTTTTATCTTGCGTGATGTGCCCCGCTTGGTGAACCTTAAGACATCGCAACGGTTTTCATAAACCAGCGCGGTACGCGACGGCTCCTCGGGGCCCGGACGGTGGGATGCGGGTCTTCGGATTATCGCCCCTTTCGTCAGGGTCCAAGTGGGATCAGGCCGAATTTCGATGTCCTTCGGGGCGCTGGAATTTACCTGGAACTGCTGGGTCAGAGCACGCCAATCCGCGCCTTCGGGCAACGTGCGGCACCGCCGATCCGACCCTTCGGGCAAGGTGAGGCACTGCCGATCTGATCCTTCGGGTGATGTGAGGCTGGGGTGGGCCTTCGGGTTTATCTCTTCACGGGCGTGCCGCCCTTCGGGGTTGGTATGTTCGGGTAGGCGTCAGGGTGTGGTTTCGGCCACAATGCAAGGACCGCGTCTGAGCACCTGGCGCCTTATCCGATTCCGGCAGTTTTTCTTATGCATCAAAACGAAAGCAAACGGGGCCCGCTGCCATTGGCAAACCGGACCCCGCCGTCAGTGGATGCTACCGCGTCTATGCACCTGTGTGATCAGTCCTACACGCGGGGCCACAGCAAATCAACAATATGTCGCGGTGTCGCGTAAGTTTTCCGCAATATCGGTGCTGCCTGTCCATAAATAGTGGCGGGTCGGCAACGGGTCCGATCTCCCTCTGACACAGATCAATGTCCACCCATTTCGTGAAGGTTAAACTGCGGCCTGAAACGCGCTCCACCACCCATCGGAGGCCCTATGTTCCGCCTTGCCCTGATCCTGCATCTTTTCATCGGCTCCACTTTGGCCGGGTCTGCCGTCATCGCCGCCCTTGCTTCGGGCCATGACACCCTGATCCCGATCCTGATCGCCGCCGCAATCGGTTTTTGCGCGGCCTTCCCGGTCAGCTGGGCCGTCGCCCGGAAACTGTGGCAGGGTTGATCTTGGATTAACGGCGCAGGTTTTCCCGAGGTTGCCAGAAAAACAATACTGCCGCTTGGGTCTCTGGTCCGCGCCAGTACTATGTGTACACAATGCGCGTACATAGTTTACACAGTTACAACATTTACCGGTCAAGCCAGGCGCGAATTGCGGCCTCGAATTCGCGGGGTTTCTGGGCGTGCAACCAATGCTCGGCTCCGGGGATTTTGGCAAACTGGGCGTTGGGGAAGAGGCGTTTGATTTCTGGTCGATGCTCTCTTTTTACGTAATCCGACAAAGCCCCGGACAGAAATAGCGTCCCACCCTCGTAGCTGCCTGAAATTTCCGGGAACCCGATAATCTTTGGCATTTCTTTTTCCAGCACCTCGAGATTCAGAATCCAGCGCCGGTTCTTCACGTCAAGCGATTGAAGAAAAAAGGAAATCAGTTGTGGATCATCCACCAGAGGTTCCAGCAATGCAGTCACGTCCGAGCGTTTTTCGATCCCGCTCAGATCCACGGCTTTCATCGCGTCGATATATTGAATCTGGGTATGCGCATAGCCGACGGGTGCGATGTCTGCCACGATCAGGCGGTTCACCAACTCGGGCTTTTCAATCGCCAGCATCATTGATGCTTTGCCACCCATTGAATGCCCCATCACATCAAACGGACCATCGAGACCAGAAAGCACTTCGGCCAGATCATTCGCAAGATCTTGATAAGAATGGCTTTCTTTCCAATCACTTTGGCCGTGATTGCGCATGTCAACCGCCACGACCTGCCGGGTATCCGATAAGCGCTTGGCAATTACGCCCCAATTGCGACCCGAACCGTAAAGGCCGTGTGCGATCAACAATCCTGGTTGATCCGTCGGTCGGCCATGTGTGATCGTGTTCAACATGGGTTGATTGATAACGTCGCAACCAGCTAAAAACCAGCCCCATTGAGGCCGCGTGCACGAGCGGCTAGACTGTCGATCGGGAGATCGCCAAGTGATTGAAATCGAAAAGTTTCATAGCCGTGTTGCGGCGCTGGAAACCTTGATGCAGACCAAGCTGGGGGTGCGCGGCCCGTCATTGTCGGCGCGTTTCAAACGGGCCGGGCGGCGCCTGCCCAAGCGGATCCAAAAGGCTGGGCGGGTTATTTCCGAGGCACAGACCCTGTCGGCAAATCCCAAGTTGGCACGGCTGCTGGACCCGAAAAGGCTCAACGCGGCCTTCGCCGATGTGACCACACATCTTGAGACGATCGACCCCGTGGACCGGCGAAAAGGGCTCGTGCTGGGGGTCTTGGGGGGGATGGTTTTCAACCTGATCCTATTGATCGCGGCGATCCTTGCACTGCTTTACTGGCAGGATGTAATTTGACGGTGGGTGCCGTTTAATACAGGAAACTCAAAGTTGTAGCCGCATAAATAACCCCGCACAGCGATACTGCACGGGGTCATTTCAGACGTAAAAGTCAATCAGTGGTTGGGGTAGAGCGGGAAGCGCGCGCAAAGCTCGGCAACCTCGCCTTTGACCTTCTCTTCAACCGCGCCGTTATTGTCTGGCCCATTGGCGGCAAGTCCGTCCACGACCTCGACGATCCAATCGGCGATCTGACGGAATTCGGCCTCTTTGAAGCCGCGGGTGGTGCCGGCAGGCGTTCCCAGACGGATGCCTGACGTCACGGTCGGCTTTTCCGGATCGAACGGGATGCCGTTCTTGTTGGTCGTGATATGCGCACGACCCAGGGCGGCATCGGTGATGTTACCTGTCACCTTTTTGGGGCGCAGGTCGACCAGCATGACATGGGTGTCTGTGCCACCGGTGACGATGTCCAGACCGCCCTTGATCAGTTGATCAGCCAGTGCGTTGGCATTGGCCTTGACCTGTTTGATGTAGCCCTTGAACTCGGGGCGCAGTGCCTCGCCAAAGGCCACAGCCTTGGCGGCGATCACGTGCATCAGTGGGCCGCCCTGAATGCCAGGGAAGATGGCCGAGTTGACCTTTTTGGCGATCGCCTCATCATTGGTCAGGATCATGCCACCACGCGGGCCACGCAGGGTTTTGTGGGTGGTGGTGGTGGCCACATGCGCGTGCGGGAAGGGCGAGGGATGCTCGCCCGCAGCGACCAGACCGGCAAAGTGGGCCATATCGACATGCAGATAGGCGCCAACCATATCGGCGATCTCGCGCATGCGAGCAAAGTCGATGACGCGCGGAATGGCGGAGCCGCCAGCGATGATGATCTTTGGGTTGTGCTCTTTCGCCAGTTCCTCGATCTGGTCGTAGTCAATCAGGTTGTCCTGCTGACGCACACCATATTGCACAGGGTTGAACCACTTGCCCGACTGGTTGGGGGCCGCACCGTGGGTTAGGTGACCGCCCGAGGCCAGGTTCATGCCCAGAATGGTATCGCCTGGTTGGATCAGCGCCTGCATGACGCCTTGGTTTGCCTGAGAGCCCGAGTTCGGTTGTACGTTGGCAAATTCGCAGCCAAAAAGCTGCTTGGCACGGTCAATCGCCAGGTTTTCGGCTACGTCCACATACTGGCACCCACCGTAATAGCGACGCCCGGGATAGCCTTCGGCGTATTTGTTGGTCATCACGCTGCCTTGCGCTTCCATAACGGCAGCAGAGACGATGTTTTCGCTGGCGATCAGTTCAATTTCATCGCGCTGGCGGCCCAGTTCGTCAGTGATGGAGCCATAAAGTTCGGGATCGCGCGAGGCGAGGGATTCTGTGAAAAAACCGGAATCAGACATGGGGTGAGTCTCCGAAAGGGGTTGCGGTTGAAAGATTTCCTATAGGAAACATCGCAGGGGTGTAAGCCTGTAAAGCGACATTTTCCCCTGCAGGTCCGTCAATACTGGTACAGCGGGGCAACTTGTGGTTCGATCGGAACCAACCGATGCGCTTTGGAAACAGGACATGCCGTATGGCCAGTAAGATTGCCTTTGTCGCCAGTGATGTGCCTTCGGCGCGAAAATCGCATGCCGCGTTGGCCAAACGCTATGGCAACGTGCTCGAGGAAGAGGCTGATGTGATCGTGGCGTTGGGCGGTGACGGGCTAATGCTACAGACCTTGCACCGGACGCAGGGTTTGGACGTGCCGGTCTATGGCATGAATCGCGGCACGGTCGGCTTTTTGATGAACGAGTATAATCGTGACGATCTGCCCGAACGTTTGGAGGCTGCAATCGAAGAGGTGATCAATCCTTTGTCGATGACGGCGAAAAGCGTCGATGGCAGCATGCACGAGGCGCTTGCGATCAACGAGGTATCGCTATTGCGGGGGGGGCCGCAGGCGGCCAAGCTGAAAATCACCATTGATGGCAATCTGCGGATGGAAGAACTGGTTTGCGATGGTGCGCTGTTGGCTACCCCGGCAGGATCGACCGCGTATAACTACAGCGCGCACGGCCCGATCTTGCCCATCGGGTCCGATGTGTTGGCGCTGACAGCGGTCGCCGCGTTTCGACCCAGACGGTGGCGCGGCGCGCTGTTGCCCAAGACCGCCACGGTGCGCTTTGACGTGATCAATCCCAAGAAACGCCCGGTCATGGCCGATGCGGACAGCCGTTCGGTCCGCCAGGTGTTGTGGGTCGAGATCAGATCAGAACCCAGCATCGCCCATCGCATCCTGTTTGATCCCGGCCATGGGCTGGAAGAGCGTCTTATTCGCGAACAATTTGTTTGATGCCTCGGAAACCAGATTTTTGAAGAATCTTTTGAAATCAAACAGATGAACTGATGTTATCTGATAACAATCAATTGCTATTGCCTGTCTGAGCCCTAAGGGGGCTATGTACCGCTACCCGATGAGTGGTGATTAGGAAGACTACGAAATTAATAACTGGGTGGGGTAATGCGCCGGAGTAATAACATAAAGGCCGTGTCTTTATCGGTTCTGATTTTGGTCAGTTCGGTCGTACCTTCTGATGCAAACGACAATCGTGGTTATGTGTACGAGTTTCTACAGCGTACTGTTAGTTTGTCTCAGGAATTCCTGCATGGGGTGCACGACCTTTTCACGCCGTAGTCGCGTGTTTTAGTATATCGGGCAGGTGCCCCCGCGTCGAAAGGCGCGGGGGCTTTTTTGTCAGCTTTGCGCGTAGCCGATGGTTTGCAGCGCATCCTTGATTTCGTCCAGAATGACCGGGTCGTCGATGGTCGCGGGCATCTTATAAGCCTGGCTGTCGGCGATGCTGACCATCGTGCCGCGCAGGATCTTGCCAGAGCGGGTTTTAGGTAGCCTATCGACCACCACTGCCAGTTTGAACGCCGCCACCGGGCCGATTTTGTCGCGCACCAGTTTGACACATTCCTTGATCACGTCCTCATCGCTGCTGGCAGAACCTTTGTTGAGGCACAAAAAGCCCACTGGCAGTTGCCCTTTCAACTGATCGCTCACGCCGATGACGGCGCATTCCGCGACCTCCGGGTGGCTGGCCAGAACTTCTTCCATGCCGCCCGTCGACAGGCGATGCCCGGCCACGTTGATCACGTCGTCGGTGCGCGCCATGATGTAAAGGTATCCATCCTCGTCAATCATCCCCGCGTCGCCGGTTTCGTAATAGCCGGGGAAGGTTTTGAGATAGGACTTGCGGTACCTGTCCTCGGCGTTCCACAGGGTCGGCAGGGTACCCGGGGGCAAGGGCAGTTTGATCGCAATCGCGCCCAACTCATTCGGGCCCATCGGGTGGCCGCCTTCGTCCAGGATCTGCACGTCATAGCCCGGCATTGGCACGGTGGGCGATCCGATCTTGACTGGCAGTGCTTCGATCCCGGCCGGGTTGCCGACTATCGTGTAGCCGGTTTCGGTCTGCCACCAATGGTCATAGACCGGCACCTTCATCACATCTTGTGCCCATTCGATCGTGTCCGGATCAGCACGCTCTCCAGCCAGGTAGAGCGCGCGCAGGCAACTGATGTCATAGCCTTTGATCAGATCGCCTTTGGGGTCGTCACGTTTGATCGCACGGAAAGCTGTTGGCGCGGTAAAGAAGGTGCGTACGTTATGTTCGCTGATCACCCGCCAGAAGGTGCCTGCATCGGGGGTGCCGACCGGTTTGCCTTCGAATACGATAGTGGTGTTGCCGTGGATCAAAGGCCCGTAACAAATGTAGCTGTGCCCAACGACCCAGCCCACATCCGACGCCGCCCAGAACACATCGCCCGGATCGACGTTGTAGATGTTTTTCATCGTCCAGTTCAGCGCTACCAGATGGCCGCCAGTGGGCCGAACCACGCCTTTGGGTGCGCCGGTGGTGCCCGAGGTATAAAGGATATAGACAGGATGATTGCCCTCAACCGGGACGCATTCGGCAGGTGCAACACCTTCCTGTGCCTCGTACCAGTCGTGATCGCGCCCGGCCGTCAGTTCGGCAAGTTTCTCATCCCTTTGAAAGATAAGACAGAAGTCTGGTTTGTGCTGGGCCAGTTTGATTGCGCCATCCAGCAGGGGCTTATAGTCGACCACGCGCCCCGGCTCCAACCCGCACGAGGCGGCGATAATCGCCTTGGGTTGCGCATCGTCGATCCGTACCGCCAGCTCATTCGCGGCGAAACCGCCGAAGACAACGGAATGGATCGCACCCAGTCGAGAGCAGGCCAGCATAGCCTCAAGTGCCTGTGGCACCATCGGCATGTAGATGATGACCCGGTCACCCTTCTCGACGCCCTTGGATCGTAAAGCACCGGCAAGTGACGCCACCCGGGATTGCAATTCGCCATAGCTGACCTTCTCTTTCCTGCCGGTGATCGGGCTGTCATAGATGATCGCTGTCCGGTCACCATTTCCGGCTTCGACATGGCGGTCCACGGCATTGTAACAGGTGTTGACCATGCCATCGCTGAACCACTCGTAGATCGGAGCGTTTTCGTCAAAAAGTGCTTTGGTCGGCTTCTTTGTCCAGTCAATTGCACCGGCGGCTTCCATCCAGAAACCTTCCGGGTCTTTTTTCCATCCCTCGTAGACGTCATTATACGCCATGTCTTCCTCCTCCGGTAATCCGTTGCCCTACTGTTACGAGATCGCCTGACCATGCGGCAAGACAGTTACCGTTAGCAGCGGCGGATTGGCGCGGCTATTTGCAGTAATTGACAAAATCAGCCTGAATATTTTTGCAAACCCTGAAAAATCATGCGGCTCAAGCGATACACTTGGCCATTTTTGCAAAACTGCAAATATTTATCTGCAAACTAGCGTGCTCAGAATCATAGCTGGTCGGAACTATCCGTAATGCGCCACCGGCGTCCCGGCGATGGCTGCCATATTCAGCAATCCACGCGCCGTGATTGACGGGGTGACGATATGCGCCCGATTGCCCATACCCATTAGGATCGGACCAACTTCGAGCCCGCCGCCTTTCATCTTGAGAATATTGCGCACGCCCGATGCAGCGTCGGCGTTTGAGAAGATTAGAACGTTCGCGGCCCCCTCCATCCGGTTGTCAGGCAGCAGACGCTCGCGTAGTTCCGCATCCAAAGCGGCGTCGACATTCATTTCACCCTCATAGCTGAAATCGCGTGGTTCGCTGTCCAGCAGTGCCAGCGTGGCCCGCAAACGCTTGCCGGAATCCTCACCCTGATTGCCGAATTGCGATTGCGAGCAAAAGGCGATCTTCGGCTCGACCCCGAAGCGTCGTACATGCCGGGCGGCACCAATCGCGGCCCGAGTCAGGTATTCCGGGTCGGGGAAGGTGCGCACATGGGTATCAGCGATGAACAATGGCCCGTCTTCCAGGATCATCATCGAAAGCGCGCCTTGCGGTTTGCAATCCTTGTTGCCGAGAACCTGGTTTACGTAATTCAGGTGCCATCGGTATTCGCCAAATGTGCCGCAGATCATGCTGTCAGCCTCGTCCCGATGCACCATGACTGCACCAATGGCGGTAGAGTTCGTGCGCATCACAGCACGGGCCAGATCGGGCGTAACTCCCCGACGCTTCATGATCTCGTGATAGCTGCCCCAGTAGTCGCGATATCGCGGATCATCCTCGGGGTTGACGAGGCGGAAATCACGTTCGGGGCGTATCTCAAGCCCAAGTTTTTCACAGCGTTGTTCGATCACCTTGGGGCGACCGATCAGGATGGGCTGTTCGCTGGTTTCCTCCAAAATCGCCTGGGCCGCGCGCAAGACGCGTTCATCTTCACCCTCGGCAAAGACGATGCGGCGCGCTTCCTTTGATGCAGCCTCAAAGACCGGGCGCATGAAGAGAGCAGATTTATAGACCGAGGCGTCCAGCTTGTCCTTATAGGCCTCGAGATCTTCAACCGGGCGCGTTGCCACGCCCGTTTCCATCGCGGCGCGGGCCACAGCGGTCGAAACGATGCCAGAAAGCCTGGGGTCAAACGGTTTGGGGATCAGATATTCGGGTCCAAACGTAAGCTCCTCACCCTGATAGGCCGCGGCCGCTTCGGCGCTTGTCGTTGCGCGGGCGAGTGCTGCGATGCCCTCGACACAGGCTACCTGCATCGCGTCATTGATCTGCGTAGCTCCGACATCCAGGGCGCCACGAAAGATGAAGGGAAAGCAAAGTACGTTGTTGACCTGATTGGGGAAATCGCTGCGGCCAGTGGCGATGATTGCTTCAGGCGCAACTTTACGGGCCTCGTCCGGCATGATCTCGGGTGTCGGGTTGGCGAGCGCAAAAATGATGGGGCGCTCGGCCATTTTGGCGACCATTTCGGGCTTTAGGACATTGGGCCCAGACAGGCCCAGGAAAAGGTCTGCCCCTTCGATCACCTCGTCCAGCGTGCGCATGTCGGTATCCTGCGCGAACGCTTCTTTCTGCGGGTTCATGTCTTCGGTGCGACCCTTGTAGACAAGCCCGTGGATATCGCAAAGAAAGATGTTTTCGCGTTTCACGCCCAGTTTCAGCAGCATGTTGAGGCAGGCAATCCCCGCCGCACCGCCACCCGTTGAGGTGATCTTGATATCCTCGAACTTCTTGCCGGCGACGTGCAGGGCATTATGGGCCGCCGCGCCGACAACAATCGCTGTACCATGTTGGTCGTCATGGAAGACCGGGATACTCATCCGCTCGCGGCATATCTTCTCAACGATAAAGCAGTCAGGCGCTTTGATGTCTTCTAGGTTTATAGCGCCGAATGTCGGGCCAAGCGCGCAGACAATTTCGGCAAGCTTCTCAGGATCGCTTTCATCGACCTCGATATCAAAGCAATCAATATTGGCGAATTTCTTGAATAGAACCGCCTTGCCCTCCATGACGGGTTTGCTGGCCAGCGCGCCGATATTTCCAAGCCCCAAAACCGCTGTGCCATTGGTGACAACCGCCACCAGATTGCCGCGTGCCGTGTAACGGCTGGCATCGGCTGGATTTGCCTGGATCTCAAGGCAGGCTTCGGCAACGCCGGGGGAATAGGCGCGGGCCAGGTCACGCCCGTTGGCCAGTGGTTTCGTGGCGCGGATTTCCAGTTTTCCGGGCTTGGGGAATTCGTGATAGAGCAACGAGGCCTGGCGTAAATTTTCCTTTTGGCTGTCGTTCATTATCACTCTCCCATTTTTTAGTTTAGCATTAAACTATTTTATTACCGCCGTCGATACGGCAGGTTTTGCAGCAGTTTCAGGTCAAGGTTGCATAATGGCGGATGTGGACGCAATCGCGAATTGATATGCCCGGTGACGATGGCGCTTGGGCATTGCCCTTCGTGTCGCTTTCTGGGAAGAAAGATAAGCTGCCACGCATCCAAAGACAGGAGACCCCATGACCCAGCATCTGACCGTGGTGAACCACCCGCTGATCCAACACAAACTGACTTTGATGCGTGAGAAAGAGACGTCGACGGCAGTGTTTCGTCAATTGCTGCGCGAGATCAGCCAGCTTCTGGCCTATGAAGTCACCGACCAGTTGCCGATGACCACGCGTCGGATTGAAACCCCGCTGCAAGAGATGGACGCGCCAGCGCTTGACGGTCGTAAGCTGGCGCTGATTTCGATCCTGCGCGCTGGCAATGGATTGCTGGACGGGATGTTGGAATTGATCCCCTCGGCCCGTGTTGGCTTTGTCGGGCTTTACCGGGATGAGGAAACGCTGAAGCCTGTCCAATACTATTTCAAGGTGCCGGATCATCTGGATGAGCGTCTTGTCATCGTTGTAGATCCGATGCTGGCAACCGGAAATTCATCGGCCGCAGCCATCGACCTGCTGAAACAGGCGGGTGCCAAGGACATCCGTTTTCTCTGCCTGTTGGCGGCGCCTGAAGGGGTGGCCAGAATGAAAGAAGCACACCCTGATGTGCCCATCGTAACCGCGTCTCTTGATGAGAGATTGAACGATGTGGGATATATCCTGCCGGGACTAGGGGATGCGGGTGACAGGATGTTTGGCACTAAATAAGCTATCTACTGTTTACTGGCGCGCGAAAATAGGGCAGTCTGTCCCCAATTGTTCTGGGGATAAAAATGAGCATATCGAGAGTGTTTGCGGCCGCTGCCATTGCCGTAACTTTCAACCTGAACAGCGCACAGGCACAGACCTTGTCAAATGGTCTGATTCCCGCTGAATTTCCACCAAGCTCGTACAAGGGCCGACAATATGTCGACAGCGAGGGCTGCGTGTTTATCCGCGCGGGTGTGGATGGGAACGTCACCTGGATACCGCGCGTGACGCGCAGCCGCAAAGCGATCTGCGGCTTTCAGCCTACATTCGCACGTCAGGCAAAACCTGTTGTGGTCGAAGCCCCTGAGGCGGCGACGGTGGTCGCGCCACAGCCGACCTATCAGCCTAAAAAGGTAAAGCGCACCACAAGAGCGGCGGCGCAGGCACAGCCAGTGTTGCCCGCCGCAAAAAAGGGTGATCCGGCTTGTCGGGGTGGCAACGCCGTGTCGCAGCAATATGTGGGGCGGGTCGGCGAGAATGTGCGTTGTGGCCCGCAGCAGGGCTCTTTGTCAGCATATTCACAGCACCGCAATAGTCGCAGTGGTTCATCAGGGCATGCCCAAGATCAGGTTCAGTCGGCGACAACACGCGTCGTGCCGCGCCATGTCTACGAGAGCCAAATGGTCAGCGTGCCGGGTATTGGCATTCCGGAAGGGTACAAACCGGCCTGGGATGATGACCGGTTGAACCCGCGGCGTGTGCATCAGACGATGGCTGGCGAGGCACAGATGAATCAGGTCTGGACACAGACATTACCGCGCAAACTGATCCGGCATGATGCAAGCGCAGCCACCTCAAAAAGCCAGACGGGTCAATATGTTGCGACAAGTCAGATCGGGACGACCGTGACGGTTTCAACACGGTCTAAACCTGCAAAGTCAACACAGCGTAAGGGCAACGAACGCTAGGGGCAGGGCGGGCTTGCACGCGGTGCGGCAGAAACTCTGGGCATTGGTGTTTCGGATAACCTAGCGCAGATTACCTCAACCGCCGCAGATGCCTTGCAGACGCACCCAGTTTGCGTCGCTGAGGACCGGGTCTGTTTCGATGCCCGCAAGGGGGTCGGCCTCGATCAGGCCCAGCGTGGTTTCGCCCGATATATCGACCGCATAGGCATAGGGCGTAGAGCGTACCGACCATGTTTTGAACCCGGCCAGTAATATGTCTTGCGGCAAGGGTTTTCGGGGGCCCGTCAATAGATGTTTGGCATAGGAATTCAGCGCATCGGGCTTGATTTCCCCGGTGGTCAACAGATTGAAGCTGGACCAAAAACCGTTGTATTTCAAAAGCCTGTCCAGCGGATCATAGAGTTCTGCACGCAGGCGCTCGGCGACGATGTAACCCGCCAGAACGTCTGGTTCCTCGTGATCTTCGACGAGGGCGCGGTTGATCAGGATGGTACTGCCGGGGAGATGGGTGGCCTTGGCGACGCCGCCCCGGACGACCAGCAACCGGCCGGGGCCGTTGGGCGATGGAAGTCTGCGGGCGAGGGAGGCGAGGGCGGCATCGCCATCAGCCTCGTGGCAGGCGGGGCCGGTAATGCGCTGCATGATCGCGAGCAGGGATTGCCCGATTTCGACCCGCTTCACATCCGGGACGACCGAAACCGCATGGGCACGCATGGCCCCCGGCAGCCAGAAGGTCAGCAGCGCCACGACCGCCGCCATCGACGCCAGAAACAGGACCAGCCGCAACCGGCCCGGATGCGGGCGTTGACGGTCAACAGCAGCACGCAGCTTTTCAATCGCGGTGACCATTTCCCGTTCATTTTCAGGGAGTTCCAGCGTTTCACCGGGGTCACCATCGGGGTGGTAAATCGCCGGGCGCTTCCCGGGATTGAGGCGTTCAACCGCCGGAATGGACCAATGCGCCAAGGGCCGTTCCCGGAGATCGGTGATGACCAGCGTGGCATCCCCGATGGACACGATCACCTCGGTGCGCTGCGCGTCCGGGGTCGCGCGCCACAGTCCCGATGCTTCGAGACGCTGATACTTGTCGAGTGCGGTCATTGGGGTGCGGGCCTGCTCTGCCTTCTTTTCGAGGATATTAACACCGCGTACCCCGCTCGGGCAATTGGTGATCGGGGGGTCAGCCTCGAATCACGGAGAAATCCCCGGTTAACAAGGCAAAACCCGTCCCGGGGTCACGTCGGTATAACGTCGGTATTTTGTCGGTATTACGTCGGTGCGGCGCACCTAAAAACCCTGCGTTAACAGGGCGTGCGCTTTTGCGGAAGCTGCGCGTGCGACGTTATTCCGCGAATTGTTCCTCGACAGCAGCCAGACCGGATTCGTAAATGCCGGCGATGGTGTCTTCCATGCTGGGATCGTCGGACTTGAAGCGGCCTTCCCATGTGATGGTGGTGCTTTTGAGTGTTTCGACAGACAAGGTGGCGATGTAATTCTCGACCGGCAGGGGCGAGCTGACGATGCTGTAAGTGTAGGACAGCCCGGGTTCGACCGCGATGCGTTTTTCAACAAACTCGGCGCCGCTGGTCGTATTGAGAATGCGGTGCAGTGAGCCATCTATCACTTTGAGGCTGCAACTGCTGACCGCAGGGTGCCAATCGTCAATGTCGCAGAAATCGCCGACAACGTTCCAGGCCTGCTGAGTTGACACATCGAGATCGATCAGCCGCGATACGGTGTAATCTTCGGCACTGGCGCTGGATGCGAGCATGCTTATGAATGCGGCGAGCGTGATTTTAAAGGTATGTTTCATTGAATGTCCCCATCGAAAACACCGAGTATACGAGCGTTTTTCTGAAACACCAGAGTGGCCGATTGCATCGCGCCTGGCGGTTTGATCAGCGGTTTCTTCAACTTGCAGGTAAAGAGCGAAGCGCAAATCCTAGTCGGTTTGGCGCTTCGCAATCGGGTCAGTCGTCGCCACCGGTTCCGCCTGTGCCGCCGTCGCAGTCATTGCCGCAATCATCGCTGGAACAGTCGACGGCAAAGAAACGTTCGGTCTTGGGATCGGGAATTGCGGGCCAGTAGGGTTCTGCGGCGGCCTCTCCGAAGGTGGTGCGATAATCGTCGAGGAAGCGCTTGTAGTCGCGCGTACCCATCGCCAGCGGTTTGGCCCCGGGCCCGTCATAGCCGCGCACGTTTGGATAGTGGTGGATGAAACCGCCACCGAGCTTGTTGCAGAAATTTTCGTAGATATGGGTGAACAGAATGAAGGTGTGCCACAGCTTGTCGATCGGCCCCCGCATCCCGTAGCCACGTTCGGCGGCGGCGCTGAGGGCGAGGAACCTTTTCAGTTCACGCTCGTGCCGCTGGGCCTCGGATTTCGAGAGCCCGGTCTCTTGCCGATAGCGATAGATTACCTTGTCGAGCGGGAAGGCCATCGCGCGTTCAATCATTTCGGTTTTATCACATTTGGTCATTTCAATTCTCCTGATATTTACAAAGTTTGGGGGACGAGATCATCTCTCGCCTGATCCCCGAACGGTGTGAGTGTCACCTGAAATACCGGCGAACCGTTGGGGTGAAACCGGGCGGCTGCTATATGCGGGAAAGCCGCCCGGGAACTGGGGTCAGGTGCGTTCTTCGAACCACGCGCCGGCGCCGACAAAGCGGACCCTGCCGCGGCTGTCGTCGAACCGGACCCGGACCGACATGCAGAGCGGGCCCGAGCAGATGGCGTCGGGCAGGTTGAAGTTTTCATTCAGGGTTCTGCCGGTCCAGTTGAGCCCGCCCGCATGATAAATCCGGGGGCTGGCATTGCCGCCCTGGGATTCGTGCACGTTGACCTCTTCGACGACGGCATAATTGTTTACGTAGCCCCGCAGGTACGCGTGGTAGTGGTCTGCGGTGTCATCATCCAGCGTGCTGGCCGAAGGGATGGCAAGGTGGAACCAGTTCCAAGTGCCGCCGTTCTGCTGGATATCGGTGCCGAAACCGGCGCGTCTGATGCGTACATTACGGAAGAAGTCTTCGTATTCTACCTGTACGGCAACGCCGTGCGTCCACAATCTGAACGTATCGCTCATGGTAATTTCTCCTTAAAAATGGTGCGCTCAAATCGAGCGCGATCGTCTAAAAAAATTTTTGCATATAGTGGGGGGAGTTTAGCACGCTTAGGTGGATTGGAATATGTGCAATATTCCACCAAAAGGCGAGTTTGACGTAACGTTGGCAGGGTTGACAGCGCGGGATTCCACGGCGCGGCGCGCGGGTTTTCAGCACGCGGCGATGAGGTGGCCGCGCGTTCCGGGACCGAGAGAGAGCGGGTTCAGAGGTCTTGTGCGACTTTGCGCAGTTCGAACTTCTGGATCTTGCCGGTGGCGGTTTTGGGCAGTTCCTGAAACACCACCCGCTTGGGGGTTTTGAACCCGGCCAGGTTTTCACGGCAATAGCCGATCAGCGCGGCCTCGTCGGCAGCGGCGTTCTTTTTCAGCTCGACAAAGGCGCAGGGCACTTCGCCCCATTTGTCGTCCGGCTTGGCGACCACGGCACAGAGCAGCACATCGGGATGCGCCATCAGCACGCCTTCGACCTCGACCGACGAGATGTTTTCGCCGCCCGAGATGATGATGTCCTTGGCGCGGTCGGCGATCTTGAGGTAGCCGTCGGGATGTTGCAGGGCGATGTCGCCCGAGTGGAAATAGCCCCCGGCAAAGGCCTCGGCGGTGGCTTCGGGGTTTTTCAGATAGCCCTTCATCACCGTGTTGCCGCGGATCATGATCTCACCCTGGGTTGCGCTGTCCATCGGGATCTGGGTCATGGTTTCGGCATCCATCGAGGTGATGTCCTCGGCCATGGGCATCAGCACGCCGGTGCGGGCCTTGATGGCATAACGTTCATCCTCGGGTTTGTCGTCCCAGTCGCTGTGCCAGAGGCATTCGGTGACATGGCCGTAGGTTTCGGTCAGGCCGTAGACCTGCATCACGTCAAAGCCCAGCGGTTCGATCTTGCGCAGGGTGGCGGCGGGGGGCGGGGCCCCGGCGGTGAAGACTTTGACCACGTGGTCGAATGCGCGGCGGTCTTCGTCATCGGCATTGACGATGGTGTTGAGGACAATGGGCGCGCCGCCGAAATGGCTGACCTTCTCGTCGGCGATGAGGTCATAGATGCCCTTGGCGGTCACGTCGCGCAGGCAGATCACGGTGCCGCCCAGCAGGGGCATCATCCAGGTGTGGTTCCAGCCGTTGCAGTGGAACAGCGGCACGATGGTCAGGTAGCGCGGATGCAGCACCATTTCCCAGCTGATCACGGTGCCCATGGTCATCAGATAGGCGCCACGATGGTGGCAAACCACGCCCTTGGGTCGCCCGGTTGTGCCCGAGGTGTAGTTGAGCGAGATGCTCTCCCATTCATCCTCGGGCATGATCCAGGCGAAATCGGGATCGCCGGTGGCCAGCAGTTCCTCATAGGTCATGTGATTGCCCGAGGCCGGATGGCCGGCCTGATCGTCGGGCACTTCGATGAGGATCGGGGCGGGGCCGTCCATCTGCGCGATCGCATCCAGCGCCAGGGGCAGGAACTGGCTGTCGACCAGCACGGCCTTGGCCTCGCCATGATCAAAGATGTAGCCGACGGTGTTGGATTCGAGCCGTGTGTTGATCGTGTTCAGTACAGCACTGCAGGCGGGCACGCCGAAATGCGCCTCGGCCTGGGCGGGGACGTTGGGGATGAGCGTGGCGACGACATCGCCGGGTGTCACGCCCAGCCTGGCCAGCCCCGAGGCCAGCCTGGTGCAGCGCTCGTAATATTGTGCATAGGTGCGGCGGGTATCGCGATAGACCACCGCTTCGTATTCCGGGAAAAGGCGCGCGGCGCGGCGCAGATGTGACAGCGGTGTCAGCGGCACGAAATTGGCGGCGTTCTTGTCCAGTCCGGTTTCGTCGTTCATCCAGCCCATCGGTCTCTCCCTGATTCTGTCCCTTCGGCGCGGTTAACAGAGAATATTCGAATTGCGCCAGCGATCAATTTTTAAATGTCAGACAATTGAATTTGCCCCGGCGGAGCCCTAGCGTGGGGCGCATGATCATCTCGTCCGGGCGCAATTACATCTTTGTCCATATCCCCAAGACCGGGGGGACGTCGCTGGCGCAGGCACTGGAGGCGCGGGCGATGAAGGATGATGTGCTGATCGGGGATACGCCCAAGGCGCTGAAACGGCGGCACCGGCTGAAGGGTGTGCAGGCGGTGGGGCGGCTGTGGAAGCATTCGACATTGGCGGATATCGACGGGCTGGTGCCAATGGCGCAGATCAGGCGCGCCTTTACCTTTACGCTGGTACGCAACCCGTGGGATCGGCTGGTGAGCTATTATCACTGGCTGCGGGATCAGAATTTCGACCACCCGGCGGTGGCTTTGGCGCAGGCGCGCGATTTCAGCGGGTTCCTGAATGCGCCCGAGACGCAAGGCGCGCTGAGGGCGCAGCCCTATGGGCACTACATGACCGCCGGTGATGGGCAGGAACATTGCCGCGCCTATCTGCGGCTGGAGCATTTTTCGGCGGATGCCGCCCCCCTGTGGGATCATCTGGGGTTCGAGCTGAGCCTGCCGGTGACCAACCGGTCGCGGCGGGCAGGGGCCTATCAAAGCTATTACACCGATGCCGACCGGCGACTGATCGAAGGCATTTCTGCGCCCGATATAGGGCGATTCGATTATCGATTCGAATAACCGCCGCGGCCCGGATTCTCCTAAATACCTGAATTGCCGCGGCAAAATCGTGAACAATCGCAGAGCCGGGCAATTGATTGGCCACAATGGGGCGACATTGCCTTAATTCTGCCCCGGTTCGGCCCAAGAGCCGGCAAAAGAAGCCCGCAAATTGAACGGGTTAACGCCACAGTCCGGCTGCCACCGGAATTTCGTGAGGGGATGCAAGAAATGCACGGATGGACATTTGAACGAGACGGGAAAACCCGCCGTATGTCAGACATAACAGGCGCCTATGACGGCGGTGCCACCGGGGTAATGACGGGCCTGTCGGTGGAAACCAAAGTCGCCTCTTCAATGGGATGGCGCAAGGTGGACGCGTTAACGGAAGGCGACAGGGTGCTGACCTTTGACGCCGGCATGCAACCGATCAGTAAAATTTCACGCTTGCAACTTTGGAATGGCGATGGTCCCTGCCCGGATCGTTTCTGGCCGCTGGAAGTTCCGGCCGGGGCCCTGGGTAATCGCGAATTGATGAGGTTGCTGCCGAACCAAAGTGTGATGATCGAAAGCGATGCCGCCGAGGAGGTTTATGGCGATCCGTTCACCCTTATACCAGCCGCAGCGCTGGACGGGCTGAACGGTATACGCCGGTTCGAACCCGATCCCGGGTTCGAGGTCTATATCCTGCATTTCGAAAGCGATCAGGTGGTCTTTGGCAATAGCGGGGCATTGTTTTTCTGCCCCTCGGCCCGTGACCTGCTGGAACATGCTTTCGATACGGTCGAGCAGTCGACCTATGTTGTGAGACCGCTGAGGGAAGCGCGTATTTTAGCGGAAGAAATACGCGTGGCCACGGCAGCGGTCTGCGACGTGTCACCATGCGCAGGCATGGTCGCCGCCTGACGGGCAAAGAAGAAGGCGGCACAAAGAAACCGCGCGGCCTGCATGGGAGCCGCGCGGTTTTTTCATGTCGGTGGTGATGCTTTGTCGGTGATACTTTTTCAGGCGCAAGGTCAGGGTTTAAGACGCCAGCGATGGATGATCGGGCGACCACCGCTTTGAAGTCGACCAACCACCGCTTGCGGATTTCATCGTTTGACCGGATCACAGCCGATCCCTACGATCATCAGAACAGTTGGGGAGATGGCGATCATGGCGATGGAGACATATCTGATATATCTGGCAGCGGTCGCTGTATTTTTCGCGACCCCACCCGATACCAGCCAGCTTCTGATTATCTCAAACAGTATCCGGCACGGGTTGCGAAGAAGCGTTTGCACCATTGCGGGCGATCTGACGGCAAACTGTCTGCAAATGACCGGTGCAGCGTTCGGTCTGGCGGCGATCATCGCGACATCGGCAAGTGCGTTTATCTGGATCAAGTGGCTTGGTGTTGCCTATCTCATCTGGATCGGGCTGCAGTTGATACTGTCGAAAGAGCAGTCATCGGATGTTGACGCAACTGCGTCGGGTCACGCGTTTCGGCTTTTCCGGCAAGGTTTCGTGACGTCGATGGCGAACCCGTTCGCGGTTGTCTTTTTCGGCGCGCTGTTTCCGCAATTCATCGACCCCACATTGCCGGTGCTGCCACAGCTTTTCATCCTCGGGGTGACATATCTTTTGGTCGATGGGGCGATATTGCTGCTGTGGGGATGGATGGGTATCCGCGCCGCCACGGCGTTGAAGCGGTTTTCCTTTGCGGCCGTGAACAAGGTCTGTGGCAGTCTTATGATCGCGGCAGCGGCGTTGCTGGCAAGCAAGGATTTCCAGCCCGAACGCTGAGAACTGAGCATCTGAAAATGCAACCTGGCAGGCATTGGGTCGTTCTGTCCAATCCGCAAACACACCAAAGCCGCCTTTCGGCGGCTTTGGTCTTTCAGGTTTTTACCGTCGAATTGACGACCTGATACTGCTGATCAGGCGGCGTCGGCCTGTCCGGCGAAACGGCCATAAAAGCTCTGGTTCTTTTTCGCCATGTCGCGCAGCAGGTCGGGCGTGGTAAAACGCGGGCCAAACTCATTGGTCAGTTGATCACAACGTTCGGCCGCATAGGGCGTGCCGATGATGTCAAGCCAGCTGAACGGGCCGCCGGACCACGGCGCAAAACCCCAGCCCAGGATCGCGCCCACGTCGCCTTCGCGGATGTCTTCCAGCACGTCTTCTTCCAGGGCGCGCACCGCTTCCAGAACCTGCGCGAACATCAGGCGATGTTGCACGGTGATCAGATCAGGCTGGTCGTCGGCAGCGGGATATTTCGCGGCGATGCCGTCCCAATAACCCAGACGTTTGCCTTTTTCGTCGTAGTCGAAGAAGCCGGCATTGGATTTGCGGCCCAGACGGCCTTCGCCTTCCATCCAGAAGATCACCTCGTCCACCGCCTCGTCCGGGTAATCGTCGCCCATGGCGGCGCGGGTGGCGCGGGCGATCTTGGCACCCAGATCGATCGAGGTCTCATCGACCAGTTGCAGCGGTCCGACCGGGAAGCCCAGCTGGCGCGCGGCATTGTCGATGAGCGAGGGCGCCACCCCTTCGGCGACCATGCGGATGCCTTCGTTGATGTAGGGGATGATGCAGCGGTTGGCATAGAAGAAGCGCGCGTCGTTGACTACGATCGGCGTCTTCTTGATCTGGCGGACGTAATCCAGCGCCTTGGCCACCGCGACCGGGCCGGTCTGCTGGCCCTTGATGATCTCGACCAGCAGCATCTTTTCGACTGGCGAAAAGAAATGGATGCCAATGAACTTCTCGGGCCGCGCGGACGCCTTGGCCAGATCGCTTATCGGCAGGGTCGAGGTGTTGGTGGCAAAGATGCACTCGTCGCTGGTGACGGCCTCGACCGCCTTGGTGACCTCGGCCTTGATCCGTGGATCTTCGAACACGGCCTCAATGATCAGGTCGCAGCCCTTGAGTGCGTCGTAATCGGTGGTGGCGGTGATGAGGGAAAGAACCTTCTCTTTCTTCTCTTCGGTCGCCTTGCCGCGTTTGATGCCCTTGTCCAGATAGGTGGCGGTATAGTCTTTGCCGCGGTCGGCGGCCTCCTGTTTCTGGTCGATGAGCACCACTTCGATGCCCGCCATGGCCGATACAAGCGAAATGCCCGCACCCATCATGCCCGCGCCCATGACACCGACCTTCTTGACCGTCTGATCGGGGGCCTCAGGGCGGTTGGCGCCTTTTTCCAGTGCTTCCTTGTTGATGAAAAGTGAACGGATCATCGCCGCCGAGCTGGGGTTCATCAGTACATTGGTGAACCAGCGCGCTTCGACCTTGAGGGCGGTATCGAAGGGCACTTGTGCGCCCTCATAGACCGCACTGAGCAGCGCCTTGGCGGCGGGGAACGCGCCTTGCGTCTTGCCGTTGACCATGGCCGAGGCGCCCACGAAGGTCATGAACCCGGCGGGGTGATAGGGTTCGCCACCGGGGATCTTGTACCCCTTCTCGTCCCAGGGTTTGACGAATTTCGGCTCTGACAAAACCCATTCACGGGCTTTTTCGATCAGCTCATCCGCGGGGACGACCTCATCAATCAGCCCGCCGGATTTGGCTTTCTTGGGATCGCTCAGCTTGCCTTCGAGCAGGAAGGGCGAGGCACCCATGGCCCCCAGCTTGCGGGTGAGGCGCGCGGTGCCGCCCATGCCGGGGAAGATGCCGACCATGATCTCGGGCAGGCCGATCTTGGCCTTGGGATTGTCGGCGGCAAAGATGCGGTGGCAGGCCAGCGGGATTTCCAGGCCGATGCCAAGCGCTGTGCCGGGCAGGCAGCAGGCGATGGGCTTGCCGCCTTTGTTCTTGTCGTCCATGCCGCCGCGTTCGATCTTGCGCAGGATGGCATGGGTTTTCATCAGCCCGTCCATCAGGCCCTGCGCGGGGTTGTCCCCGGCGCTTTCCTTCATCTTGGCGATGATGTTGAGGTCCATGCCCCCGGCGAAAGATCCGTCCTTGCCCGAGGTCAGAATGATGCCCTTGATCGCATCGTCGGCCAGCGCCTGATCAATCAGCGCATCAAGGTCCAGAAACCCCTGCTGGTTCATCACGTTCATAGACTTGCCGACCGTGTCCCAGATGATGATGGCCACGCCATCGGCGTCGGTTTTCATTGTAAAATCAGTCATGTGTTCTCTCCCGTTTCGGGTGCTTTGAAAGGGCTACCATCCTTGTGGGTAAAGGTGGCATGTCCGTCATTGATGGCGACCATCAGGTCGACGTCTGAATAGGTGGCGACTTCGCTTGGGCCGCGCGTACCGATGACCAGAAAGGCAACCGGCGCGTCGCTGCGGTTGACGAAGTGATGCCCGTTTGGGTCATTCGCCGGAAAGGCGGCGCAGTCGCCGGGGTTCATTTCAGTCTCGCCGTGATCGTCGATCAGGGTGCAGATGCCTTTGGTCACCATCACGAATTCATCTTCGTTTTGATGCCAGTGCCGGAGCGAGGATTTCGCACCGGGTTCCAGCATCACAAGGTTCGCACCGAACTGTGACAGCCCGCCCGCATCGCCCAGGCGCAGCGAAGACCGCCCCGCCATTTCGGAATCATAAGGCGCGGGGTAAATCGAGCCGGTGCGCGGCTCGATTTTGGATTGGTCGATCACCGGCATGGGTCAGACCCGCTCGATGATGGTGGCGGCACCCATGCCCGATGCGATGCACAGCGTGGCAAGACCGGTTTCCTTATCGGTGCGCTCCAACTCATCCAGTAGGGTGCCGATGATGATGGCACCGGTGGCGCCCAGCGGGTGGCCCATCGCGATCGAACCGCCATTGACGTTGACTAGTTCAGGATCGACATCAAACGCCTGCTGGAAGCGCAGCACGACCGAGGCGAAGGCTTCGTTGACTTCGAAAAGGTCGATATCGCCGATCTGCATGCCTGAATCGGCAAGGATTTTCTGGGTTGCGGGCACTGGGCCGGTCAGCATGATCGTAGGATCGGTGCCGATCTTGCAGGTCTGGCGGATGCGGGCGCGGGGCTTCAGCCCGAATTTCTTGCCGAACTCTTCGTTGCCGATCAGCACACCGGCGGAGCCGTCAACGATGCCGCTGGAATTGCCCGCGTGGTGGATGTGATTGATCTTTTCCAGATGCGGGTATTTCAGCTTGGCCACGGCATCAAAGCCCGGCATCACCTCGCCCATTTGCTGGAAGGCGGGGTTCAGGCCGCCCAGGGACTGCATGTCTGTGCCGGGGCGCATGTATTCATCATGATCCAGGATGGTCAGACCGTTCTGATCCGTCACGGTGATGACGGATTTATCGAAACGCTTGTCTTCCCACGCAGCTGCGGCGCGCTGCTGGCTGGTCATTGCCAATTGGTCCGCCTGATCGCGGGTAAAGCCGTATTCGGTCGCGATGATATCGGCGCTGATGCCTTGCGGGACGAAATAGGTTTCCATTGCAACGCTGGGATCGACGGCGATGGCGGCCCCGTCGCTGCCCATCGGCACGCGGCCCATCATCTCGACCCCGCCGGCGATATATGCCTCGCCCGCGCCGCCCTTGACCTGGTTGGCCGCCAGATTGACGGCTTCCATGCCCGAAGCGCAGAACCGGTTGATGGCCAGGCCGGGAATGGATTCGTCCAGATCCGAGGCCAGCACGGCGGTGCGCGCCAGACAGCCACCTTGTTCTTTCACCTGCGTGACATTGCCCCAGATCACGTCCTCGACCGCGTGGCCATCGAGCCCGTTGCGGTCCTTGAGTGCATTCAGAACCTGGGACGAGAGGCGCACAGCAGTGACCTCGTGCAAGCTGCCATCTTTGCGGCCCTTGCCACGCGGGGTGCGCACGGCGTCATAGATAAAGGCGTCGGTCATGTTCGTTCTCCTTGTCAGGCCCGGTCCGCGGGGGAGCCGGGCATCAGGTCATATGGGTGTTTCCAGCCGGGGGTCGCTTCGATATTCGAAAGCCACCGGTCGATATGGGGCCAGTCCTTGCGGTCGAAGCCGAAAGGCTCGGGGTAGAACAGATAGCCACAGCACGAGATGTCGGCATTGGTGATGCCGTCGCCGACAATCCAGTCGCGGCCGTCGAGATGGGTGTTGAGCGAGGCATACGCGGCCTTGAGGCGGCCCTGCATGAAGGGGATCACCTCGGTCGGGCGTTTGTCTTCGGGCAGGAAGTTCATCAGGAAACGGGTCATACCGGCCTGGCTGGAAAGCTTGTGATTGTCCCAAAAGACCCACCGCATTACTTCGCGCTGTTCGGCCGCATCCTTGCCGCCGAACTTGCCAGTCTTTTCAGTGATATACATCTGCATGACGCCCGATTGGGTCAGCGTGGTGTCGCCATCGACCAGCACCGGCACTTCGCCCATGACGTTGATCTTGCGGAATTCCTCGCTTCGGGTCTCGCCGCCGAAGAAATCGACATAGACCGGCTCCCAGTCCAGGCCGCTGAGTTCCAGTGCAAGTGCGGCCTTGTAGGCGTTACCGCTTTCTCCCATGCAATAGAGTTTGATCGTCATGCGCGTTCTCCCGGTGTTGTGCAATTTATCGCTGTTGGTTTTGAGTATTTTGACCAAGAAGAAGCAGGGGGGTGTTTACCTGCTGTTAACCGCAATGCGCTGTGATCGGCGATGCGGTACAGGCTGGAGAGCCGATGACCGCCCAAGGAGAAGCCCTGTTCCGTCGCCTGATGCCAATTGGCCCGTGTGCGGGGCAGGGTGGACCGCCTGTCTTCTTCTTGGTCCAAATACTCCCGCCGGAGGCGTCCCGACGGTATTGTCTGGTGCGTGGTCATGAGGGCTTTCCTTCGGTGAAGCTACGCGAAATCAGCTCTTTCATGATTTCATTGGTGCCACCGTAGATGCGCTGGACGCGGGCGTCAGCCCACATTTCCGCGACCGCGTATTCCTGCATGAAGCCGTAGCCGCCGTGCAGTTGGACGCATTCGTCCAGCACGTCGCACTGGGTATCGGTCATCCAGTACTTGGCCATCGCCGCCTTTTCGACGCTCAGCGCGCCGCGCATATGTTCCGCGATGCATTCATCAAGGAACGCACGCGCCACCTTGGTTTTGGTCAGGCATTCGGCCAGCTTGAAACGGGTGTTCTGGAACCGGGTCAGCGGGCCGCCAAAGGCTTCGCGTTCCTGGGCGTAGGCAATGGTGCGTTCGACCGCGCCTTCCATGGCGCCCTGCGCGCCGCAGGCGATGATCAGGCGTTCCTGCGGCAGCTGTTCCATCATCTGGAAGAAGCCCCGGCCCTCATCGCCGCCCAGGATGTTTTCCGGCGGGATTTCCACATTATCAAAGAAAAGCTCGGAAGTATCCGCAGCATGCAGGCCAACCTTTTCAAGATTGCGACCGCGGCTGAAGCCGTCCGCACCCTTTGCCTCGACCACCACCAGAGAGATGCCGCGTGCGCCTTCCTTGGGGTCAGTCTTGGCCGCGACGACGATCAGGTCGGCGTGCTGGCCGTTGGTGATGAAGGTTTTCTGACCCGAGAGGCGATAGGAATTGCCCTCGCGCAGGGCCTTGGTCTTCATGCCTTGCAGGTCCGATCCGGCACCCGGTTCGGTCATCGCCAGCGCGCCGACCATCTCGCCTGAGACCATTTTGGGCAGCCAGCGTTTTTTCTGATCATCGCTGCCGTAAGACAGGATGTAATGGGCGACGATGCCGGAATGAATGGGGTTGCCCCAGCTGGCCAGATTGGCGCGGCTCTGCTCCATGCAGATCACCGCCTCGTGGCCGAAATCACTGCCAGCACCGCCGAATTCCTCGGGGATCGAGGGGCACAAGAGGCCCAGTTCACCCGCTTCGTTCCAGGTCTCGCGATCCATCTCGCCCTGTTTGCGCCAGCGTTCGTAGTGCGGCCCCCATTCATCGGTGATGAATTTCGCCGTCATCTCGGCCAGCATCCGGTGTTCGTCTGTCATCCAGCTTGATGTCATCGGCTGCGTCCCTGTCATTTCTTGCGCGTTTCCAGCTCGGAATTGAAAATCCTGAGCCGGTGCGAAAACGTGTCTTCGTTGATCACGCTGTCGAAATTTTCAAAGAGGAAAGACAAGGCCTCGCCCTCGTCCAGCCCGGCCTCTTGCGCGAAACGTCGGAGGCGCCGAAACCCATCCTCGGTCATCGCGGCGTTGAAACGGCGGGTCAGGCGAAAGCGTTTGGGCATGTCTTTCCTCTCTGTCGGGTGGGGTTTCCCCCACCATCCCTCAAAACTGGCCGGCCTCCAATGCCATAACGGGATCGGCGCCGGTTTCGATCCGGGCCAGGTGCAACGCGGTCGCGGGCAGCCGGCGTTTCATGTAGTAACGGCCGGTCGCAATTTTAGTCTCGTAGAACTGCGTATCCGAGGCCCCGCCATCAAGGGCCGCCTGTGCTGCCTTGGCCATCTGCGCCCACATCAACCCGAGGCAGACATGACCGAAGAGATGCATGAAATCATAGGAACCTGACAGCGCCGCATTGGGGTTCTTCATGCCGTTTTGCATGAAATACATGCCCGAGGCCTGTAAATGCTTGGACGCTTCTTTCAGCGGGTCAAGGAAATCGGCCTTGAGTGCCTCATCGCCCTCGTTTTCCTTGATGAAGCTTTTGATCATGTCAAAGAAGGCCATGATCGGTTTGCCGCCATCGGTGGCCAGTTTGCGGCCCACCAGATCCAGCGCCTGCACGCCGTTGGCACCTTCGTAGATCATGGCGATCCGGGCGTCGCGGGTGAACTGGGACATGCCCCATTCCTCGATATAGCCATGCCCGCCATAAACCTGCTGCGCCAGCACGGTCATGTCATAGCCCTCGTCGGTCAGGAAGCCCTTGATCACCGGCGTCAGCAGCGACACCAGACCTTCAGCGGCCTCGTCCCCACCGCGATGCGACTGGTCGATCATCTTGGACCCCCAGAGCAGGAAGGCGCGTCCGCCTTCGACAAAGCTTTTCTGATCCATCAGTGACCGGCGGATATCCGGGTGCACGATCAGCGGGTCGGCCGGGCCATCGGGGTTTTCATCGCCGGTCACGGCGCGGCCCTGGAGGCGGTCCTTGGCGTATTCCAGCGCGTTCTGATAGGCAACCTCGGCCTGCGCCAGACCCTGCATGCCAACACCGATCCGGGCCTCGTTCATCATGGTGAACATGGCGCGCATGCCTTTGTGTTCCTCGCCCAGCAGGTATCCTGTCGCCTCGTCATAGTTCATGACACAGGTCGAATTACCGTGAATGCCCATCTTCTCTTCGATCTTGCCGCAGCTTACGCCATTGCGTTCGCCCAGGCTGCCGTCTTCGTTGACGATGAATTTGGGCACAATGAAAAGACTGACACCCTTGATGCCTTCGGGGCCACCGGGGATCTTGGCAAGGACCAGGTGGATGATGTTTTCGGCCATGTCATGTTCGCCGGCCGAGATAAAGATTTTCTGGCCCGTGATCTTGTAGCTGCCATCGCCCTGCGGTTCCGCCTTGGTGCGCATGAGCCCCAGATCGGTGCCGCAATGCGGTTCGGTCAGGTTCATGGTGCCGGTCCATTCGCACGACGTCATCTTGTGCAGATAAGTGGCCTTCTGCTCGTCCGAGCCGTGCACCAGAATGGCCGAGGCAGCACCATGGGTCAGGCCCTGATACATGGTGAATGCCTGGTTTGCGGCAGAAGACGTTTCGCCGACTGCGGTGTACATGATGTAGGGCATGTTCTGACCGCCGAATTCCTCGGGCAGGTCGATGCCGGGCCAGCCGCCCGCCTTGATCTGTTCGAACGCATCCTTGAAACCGGTGGGCGTGCGCACGACGCCATTTTCCAGCACACAGCCTTCGGTGTCACCCACCACGTTGAGGGGCGAGAGAACCTCGGAGGCCACTTTGCCCGCCTCTTCCAGAATGGCACTGGTAAAATCTGCATCCAGATCGGCATAGCCGGGGGTGCTGTCTTCGGACACGTTCAGAACATCGTGCAGGATGAACTGCATGTCTTTTATCGGGGCGGTATAGCTGGGCATCGGTGGTCTCCCTTTGGTCTTGGGTCGCGAATGGTGTGGCGGTTATTCCGCCGCGTTCTTGGTGTTTCTGAGCGAGGCAAGCATCTGGTCGCCCCATTTCATCTGGTCGCGCAGGTCTTCGATGGCGACATCAAGCTCATCGCGCTGGCGCTCCATCTCGGCCAGGCGTTCCTTGGCAATTTCATAGGCGCGTGACAACTGGGTGAATTGCTGGTCGCCCTTGTCATATAGGTCAAGCAGCTGCCGGATCTCTTCAAGGCTGAAACCAAAGCGCTTGCCACGCAGGATCAGCTTGAGCCGGGCGCGGTCACGTTTGGTAAAGAGACGCTTCTGGCCATCCCGGATCGGGAACAAAAGCTCTTTGGACTCGTAAAAACGCAAGGTACGGGGGGTTACCTCGAACTTGTCGCACATCGCGCGGATTGTCATCGTATCGTCGGTCATCGGTTTGCCTATTTTCACACACAAGATGAGAGGTATCTGTGCGCCTCGGGGATTCGATACAACAGCAGGATGTGTTGACGTAACCGATACGTCACGTCACTTTTAAGTTGACGTAAGATAAGGCAAGGTAAAGTTGTGATTTTGGTAATTTTGTTAGGCGGAATCTGGCTGTCAGCGGTGGTTTTGATTTTGGCTGGGCTGCTGCTTGCCGTTAACCCAAGGCCGAGGAAACCTGCAAACCTGCCCCGTCTTATGCCTTGCAACGCGTGGATTTTCCCCGGTGGATCGTGTTGAGCGCAACGGGTTTGTCGCTGACCGTCACCAAATAGTAATACCTAGTTGCTTTCCAGCGACCCCACGGTTTCGTCGCGCAGCGCTTTGAGTTCATCTATCGCTTGGTCCAGCTGGGCGCGCTGTTCGGCCAGTTCCCCCAATTGTTGATCAGCAAGCTCGATCCAGCTGCGCATCTGCGCTTCTGTGCCCTCATGCTCGTAGATCAGCAGCCATTGCCGAATATCTTCCAGTGCAAAGCCGAATTTGCGACCGCGCAGGATCAGCGTCATCCGGGCGCATTCCCGCGCGCCATAGTATCGTGACCGGCCCTGCCGTTCGGGTTGCAGCAATTCAATATATTCGTAGTAGCGCAGCGTGCGTGGCGTCACGTCGAACTTGGCGCACATTTCCTTGAACGAAAGTTTGGTATCAGGCATCGTTTCAGGCTCTCCCATCCCCAAGCGTAAGTTCAACCGCGCGCGGGTGCAACAGGTGCCCTTGCGGCGATTGCATTTTGCGGCTCATAAAGGGGCAACTTGCAGGGGAGCGCCGGATGAGCGTCGATAAAGTCAAACTGGCCAAACAATTCATGGGCGCGCTGCCGCACGCGCGGGCGCTGGGCATGACCTTGACCGATATTGGTGAGGGCCGGGCCGAGTTCACGATGGATTACGATGAACGCTTCATCGGTGACCCGGAAACCGGTGTCATTCATGGTGGCGCGGTGTCGGCGCTGATGGATACCTGTTGCGGGGCGGCGGCGCTCAGCCATCCGTCGTCACCCGGCAGCACTGCAACGATAGATCTGCGGATTGACTATATGCGGCCGGCCACCCCGGGCCAGCAGATCAGGGCACAGGCGGAATGCTATCACGTCACCCGGTCCGTGGCCTTTGTGCGTGCCCGCGCGATTGACGAAGATGACAGCCTGCCCGTGGCCACCGCCACCGGCACCTTTACCGTGGAGGGCAAGTGATGTCCCGCCGCAAGCCCGAACCGGTTCAGGTGGTCAAGCAGCGCCGCGATGCGGCCCTGAAAGCGCTGGTCGACGGTGTGCCCTATATCCGGTTTTTGGGGATCGAGTTTGAACGGCGCGGTGACGAGTTGACCGCGTTGATGCCATTTGACGATAAGCTGATCGGCAACCCGATCCTGCCCGCGCTGCATGGTGGGGCGACGGCGGCGTTTCTGGAGGTGACCGCGATCATCGGGCTAAGCTGGTCGATGCTCTGGGAAGAGATCGAAAGCGGCGCCTTCGACCCTGATGCACTGCTTGGCGGGCAGATGCCGCGCTTGCCGAAAACCATTGATTTTACAGTGGATTACCTGCGGTCGGGCCTGCCGCGTGACGCCTATGCACGGGCGCAGGTCAACCGCTCGGGCCGGCGTTATGCCAGCGTTCACGTCGAAGGGTGGCAGGACAATCGCAACCGCGCCTTTGCACAGGCCACGGGTCATTTCCTGATGCCCAAGCGCGATGGCTGATACGAGCCGCGCCGTCACGCACAGGCGAGTGCTTAACATCGCGGGGCCGATCGTGCTTGCCAACGCGACCGTGCCCATTCTGGGTCTGGTTGACACCGGCGTGGTCGGACAGATGGGACAGGCCGTGCCGATCGGTGCTGTGGGCATCGGTGCCATCATCGTCACCGCGATCTACTGGATGTTCGGCTTTCTGCGCATGGGCACGACCGGACTGACCAGTCAGGCGCAGGGGGCGGGCAAATCCAGTGAAGTGGCGGCGATGCTGACCCGGGCGCTGATGATCGGCTTGGCGGCTGGCGTTGCGATCATCTGTTTGCAGGTTCCGGTGTTCTGGGCTGCCTTTCAGGTGTCCCCCGCCAGTCCCGAGGTCGAGGCACTGGCCCGCGATTACATGCAGATCCGCGTGTTCAGCGCGCCTGCGATCATCGCGATGTTCGGTGTTACCGGCTGGCTGATCGCGCTGGAACGCACCCGTGCCGTGCTGGCCATGCAGCTTGTGATGAATGGCCTGAATATCGGTCTTGACCTATGGTTCGTGCTGGGGCTGGACTGGGGGGTGGCAGGGGTCGCCTGGGCCACGTTCTTTGCCGAATGGTCCGGGCTGATGCTGGGGCTTTGGCTTTGTCGTGACGTGTTCCGGGTGCCAGCCTGGCGCGACTGGGCGCGGGTCTTTGACCGCGAAAGATTGCGCCTGATCTTTTCGGTCAATTCCGACATCTTCCTCAGAACATTGATGCTGGAATGCATTTTTGTCTCGTTCCTGTTTCTGGGGGCTGATTTCGGCGATGTGACGCTGGCCGCCAATCAGGTGCTGTTGCAATTTTTGCACCTCACCGCCTACGCGCTGGATGGGTTTGCCTTTGCGGCCGAGGCGATGGTTGGGCAGGCGCTGGGTGCACGTGACAGGTCGCGTCTGCGCCGCAGCGCCATTGTCACAAGCCAATGGGGCCTGCTGACCATCCTTTTGCTGTCCATCGCGTTTGCGCTTTTTGGCGGAGCGATCGTCGATCTGATGGCCAAGGCGGTGGAGGTGCAGGCAGAGGCGCGCATCTATCTGATCTACATGGTTTTGACGCCGCTCACCGGTCTGGCGGCCTGGATGCTGGATGGTATCTTTATCGGGGCGACCAGAACGCGTGACATGCGGAACATGATGGCAATCAGCCTGGCAGTCTATATCGCGGCCGTCACGGTTCTGGTGCCCCTGATGGGCAATCACGGCCTGTGGCTGGCGCTGCTGATCAGTTTCATCGCACGGGGAGTGACGCTGGGCCTGCGTTATCCCGCGCTTGAGGCTGCGGTGGCACGCTAAGGAAAACGCCGTTGGTTCGAGACACCGGGCAAGAGGAGAGCCCGAGACGTTTACCGGGTCCAGCGTGCTGCGGCCAGTTTGATGCGTTCACCGAAACGACGGGCCGTTTCCAGATCACCGGGCTCGATCAACTGCTCCTTGTCGCGCGATGACGTGGCCATCAGGCCCAGGTGGCTGCCATCCCGGTTCAGCCCCGGATTTTCCGGTGCCACCGGTGCGCCAATCTGGTTCGGGCCGATCCAGACCATGCCCATCTGCGCGGCATAGATTGCCAGCCGCATCAGCGTGTTCAGCTTGTCGCCCGACGGGTATGTCGCAACCGTGAATCCACCCGCGATCTTGTCGGCCCAAAGCTGATCTGCCCAGCGGTCGGACGCCTCTTCGAGGAACGTATCGAACCGCGCGGCGGACGAACCCATATAGGTGGGTGTGCCAAAGAGAATGGCATCGGCCGCATCCAGCATGTCCCAGTCATCAGAGGTCATTTCCTCGACATCAATCAGCCGGGCCGGGTCGGCCCCGTCGGCCACGGCGTGTGCCAGTCGGCGGGTATGCCCGTTGCCGGTGACGTAGACGATAGCGATTGTGGGGGTCTGGTGGCTCATCGTCGCGACGCTGCCCGAGGATGGTGCGAAAGGCAAGAGCCGGGTTTTGGGTTTTGCATTTGCCGCCCGATGCAGCCTATCTTGCGCCGAAGGACAGGCAAGAGGCAGTAATGAATCAGGTCAAAGACCAGTACGAGGCGTATCCCTATCCGGAACGCGACCCCAAGGATGAAGCAACGCGCCTGATCAGCGGCTCGCCGTCGCATCCGCTGGAAATCGATCATTACCTTTTCGCCGGTCAGCGTGACTGGTCACAGCCTTTGCGGGTGCTGGTTGCGGGGGGCGGCACCGGCGACGGGCTGATCCAACTGGCGCACATGCTGACGCAGGCGGGCAAGCGGTACGAGATCACCTATGTTGATCTGTCCCGTGCCTCCCGCAAGGTCGCTGAGGCACGGGCGAAGGCGCGCAAGCTGAAAGACATACGGTTCGTCACCGGCAGTTTGCTGGACGCGCCCGAGCTGGGGACATTCGATTACATCGACTGCTGCGGTGTGCTGCATCACCTGCCGGACCCGTGCGCCGGGTTTCAGGCGCTGCGCGACGCATTGGCCCCCGGTGGCGGGTTGGGCTTCATGGTCTATGCGCCCTATGGCCGTTCGGGTGTCTATCCGCTGCAAGAGGCGTTTGGCGCTTTATATGAGGGCATGTCACCCAGGAACCGGCTGAAAGCCGCGCGCAAGATCGTCGCGGCCCTGCCCGAGGGGCATCCGTTCAGGGGAAATCCCAATCTGGGCGATCACCATGACAGCGATGCGGGCTTTTATGATCTGCTGCTGCATTCGCAGGATCGCGCCTTTGACGTGCCGCAACTGGTTGAAACGATGGCCGGCGCCGGGTGGGAGTTGAGCGGTTTCACCATGCCCGCGCTCTACGATCTGTCGCGGATCACCGAGATGCCGGCACATCTGGACAGGCTTGCGGCGATGAGCGTTGCCGAAAAGCTGCGTGGCACGATCAAGACGCATGTAGGGTATGCCGTACCTGCGGGCGAAGGCCGTGCGCCCGCCAGCGGGAAAAACCGATCCCTTGTGCCGCATCTGAAAGGGGTTGAAGCGCGCCTGCTGGCCCAGGCAGTCGCGCAGGGTCAGGCCCCCAAGCTGAGCTTTGCCGGCGTCAACGCGCAGCTGCGCCTGCCCAAACCCGCGGCCCCCCTGATCGCAGCCATCGACGGGCGCCGCAGCCTGACCCAGATCGCCGCCGTGACCAAGACCGATCCGATCGGGATGGGCGCCATTTGGGCCCGGATCGAGGCTGAACTGACCGCTTGGGGCATGCTGCTTTATTCCGGGATTTTGCGCTAACACCATGTGCGGACGGATTGCAAACACCCTGCCGACGGACGCGATGGCGCAGCTTTTTGCGGCGCGGCCCGCCAACAACCTGCCGAAGATACCCAATTTCAATATCTGCCCGACCGATCAACTGCATGTTGTCAGCCTGAATGACGGGCGGCGACATCTGGATGCGATGCGCTGGGGGTTCTTGCCGCATTGGTACAAGACGCCCGATGATGGCCCGCTTTTGATCAACACTCGGGCGGAAACGATTGCCGACAAACCAGCCTTCCGAAGCGCCTGCCGCAACCGACGATGCCTGATCCCGATCACGGGGTTTTACGAATGGACCAAAGACGATGCGGGCAACCGTTTGCCGTGGTACATTTCGTGCCGGGATGACGCGCCGCTGGCCCTTGCTGGGGTTTGGCAAAGCTGGGCGCAGGGCGATGTGGTGATGCGCAGCTGTGCCGTGGTGACCACGGGCGCCAACAAGGCAATGTCATCCATTCATCACCGGATGCCGGTTGTTCTGGCCAAGGCCGATTGGCCCTTGTGGCTGGGCGAGGCGGGCAAGGGGGCCGCGACCTTGATGACCGCCGCACCGGAGGAGGCATTGCGTTTCTGGCGCGTGGACTCAAAGGTGAATTCGAACCGCGCCAGCGGCGCTGAGTTGATCGAGGCGCTCTGACCACGCCGGTCGTGATCTGGGCCTGCGATGGTGTTTCATCGGCCACGAAGGGCCTGATGCGCCCATAAATTCGTCCGGTAAGAGCGCTGGAATACCCCGATGTCGCCAACAATATTGGGTGCTTGCAGTCGCGGGCAAATCGGCAGAGCTTTGCAATGGTCACATGTCAAAGGATCTATTCATGCCCTATCCGAATTTTATCAAAGAGTTTCCCAGCATTGATGTGCCTTTCCCAGAGGATGTGGTGCAGACAGCGGTGATAAAGTCAGACTGCGGCATGGTCGCTTTCTTCACCTTTCTCAAGGATATGGAACTGCCCGTGCATTCGCATGGAGCGCAATGGGGCACGGTTGTGGAGGGCAAAATCGAATTTACCATCGGTGAAGAAACCAGGGTTTACAGGGCCGGTGACAGCTATTCGATTCCGGCTGGCGTTGAACACGGGGCGATGATCACGGCGGGAACCAGGGTCATTGACGTTTTTGAAGAGGCCGACCGGTACCCGATAAAGACCTGACAGGACTTTACTTTTCCCGTGTTTTTCCAATCATGTATGGCCCGCCTCAGACGACCATTCCTGCAGGGATTTCACGCGCGAACGGGTCAGAACTGCTCAATTGTGACCCGGGTCTAGAAAATCCTATGCGTGGGAAATTTCTGGGGTTCAGATCGGCTGAAAATTCAGGCTAACTGTCGTCAAATCTTGAATGCAGAACAGGTGCCCCGACGATGACAGCGCATTGGCAAGAAACACTGGCCGACATCTGGGGGATCACCGCTACGTTACGCCCGCTCGACGGCGAGTTTGATCTGAATTTCATGGTCGACGGCACGCCCGGCTATGTACTCAAGGTGATGCGGGCGGGATGTAACGTAGATCTCGTCGATATGCAGTGCCGGGCCATCGCACATCTCGGGGCCTTGGGCACCGACACCCCCGTGCCCGGCGTCGTGCCCACGGCATCGGGGGATCTGTTTACGCAAGCGCCGGACGAAAACGGGGATAGCCGTATCCTGTGGCTGCTGGAAAGGGCTGAGGGCATTCCCTATGCAACCTACCGCCCGCATACGTCCGATCTGGCGCACGCGCTGGGCCGCCACCTGGGCGCAATGGACAAGGCGCTGGCGGATTTCACGCATCCTGGTCTTGCCCGCGATTTCAAGTGGAACCTCGCACAGGGTGACTGGATTGCGAACCGCACCAGCGTGATCGCCGACACGGTTCGACGCGCTAGGCTCGACCGGATTGCCGACGGTTTCAAAGCAATCAAACCAGCGCTGGAGGCGCTGCCAAAGGTCGCGATCCACAATGACCTGAATGATTATAATATTCTCGTTGCGGGCGATCTTTCTGAGCCACCGCGGATTTCGGGCCTGATTGATTTCGGCGATATGTGTGCCGCCCCCCGCATCTGTGACCTTGCCATTGCCGGGGCCTATCTGGTGCTGGATCACGACGACGCCGAAGGGATGCTTGCCGCGCTGGTTTCAGGCTATCACGCTATTCACCCTCTCACCCCGGAGGAGGTTGATATGATCTGGCCGCTGGTGCAGATGCGCCTGGCGGTCAGCCTGGTGATTTCGACCCAGATGGCGATGGAAAAACCCGACGACCCTTACGTCGTCATTTCCCAGGCGCCTGCGTGGCGTTTTCTCGAATCCGACCAGATCAACACCGGTACCATCGCCCCGCGCCTGCGGGCCGCCTGCGGGTTGCCCGTCACCGATGCCGCGCCGCGCATCATGGCATGGCTGGATAAGGAGCGAGGAAATTTCGCGCCCCTTATCGGTGAAAAGCTTGATGAGGTGCCCATGGGGTCGCTCTCGGTCGAGGTCAGCACCACGCCTCAGAACCCGTTTCACATCACCGCTGAAGAGGCTGCAACAGCCGGTGCGGAATATCACCGGGACGCGCCGGTCTGGATGGGGTATTACCGCGAGCCGCGCCTGATCTATACCGAGAGCTTTTTTCGCCTCGGCCCGTGGAAGGCCAGCGACCGGCGCACCGTGCATCTTGCCGTCGATGTCTTTGCCGACGCGGGCACACCGCTTCACGCGCCACTGGCCGGTACGGTCGAATTCGCGGGCTACCGCGAGGCCAATCTGGATTATGGCGGGCTGGTCATTCTGCGCCACGAAACGCCCGAGGGTGACAGCTTTTTCACGATCTACGGGCATCTCGCCAAAGCCTCAGCCGAGGCATTACAGCCGGGTCAGAAAGTCGAGAGGGGCGCGGCATTCGTCCAGCTGGGCGTAGCTGCAGAAAATGGCAAGTGGAGCCCGCATGTGCATTTCCAACTGGCGCTGACACTTGAGGGCTATGGCGATGATCTGCCCGGTGTGGCGTCGCCCGATCTGCTGGATCTCTGGACCGGGCTTTGTCCCAACCCGGCGGCGCTGCTGAATCTGGCGGACGAAAAGACGCGGTTCCAGCCGGCGAACCGTGCGGCGGTGCTGGACAAGCGCCGCCAGAACTTCGGTGCCAACCTCAAGCTGACCTATGATCAGCCGGTCATGCTGATGCGCGGCTGGAGACATCACCTCTTTGACGAATGGGGCCGGCCCTATCTGGACGCCTATAACAACGTGCCGCATGTCGGCCACGCGCATCCGCGCATTCAGGCGGTGGCGGCGGACCAGCTCAGGCGGATGAATTCGAACACCCGTTACCTGCATCCCGCCCAGACCGCATTTGCCGAGAAAATCCTGTCGAAAATGCCCGACGATCTTTCGGTCTGTTTCTTCGTCAATTCCGGGACCGAGGCCAATGAACTGGCCCTGCGGCTGGCCCGCGCCCATACCGGCGGCAAGGATATGGTGACGCCCGATCATGGCTATCACGGCAACACCACCGGCGTGATTGATATTTCTGCCTACAAGTTCAATGCCCCCGGTGGCGTGGGTCAGCCCGATTGGGTGCACCTGATCGAAGTGGCGGACGATTATCGCGGCAGTTTTGGCCGCGATGATCCCGACCGGGCCGAAAAATTCGCCGCACTGACAGACGGCGCGCTGGACCAAATCGTGGCACGTGGCGGCACGCTGGCCGGGTTCATTGCCGAAACCTATCCCAGTGTCGGCGGCCAGATCATTCCGCCCAAGGGCTATCTGGCGGGCGTCTGCCGGCGCATCCGTGCGGCAGGTGGTGTGTGTATCGCCGACGAGGTGCAGACCGGGCTGGGTCGTCTGGGCACCTATTATTTCGGGTTCGAGGAACAGGGCGTCGTGCCCGATATTGTGGTCATGGGCAAGCCCATCGGCAACGGTCATCCGCTGGGTGTGCTGGTCACCACGCGCGCCATTGCCGACAGTTTTGCGAAAGGCCCCGAGTATTTCTCGACCTTCGGTGGCTCCACCCTGTCCTGCCTGATCGGCAAGGAGGTGCTGGATATCGTCGATGATGAAGGGCTGATGGAAAACGCGCGCTTCATGGGCGAAAAACTCCTGACCGGGCTGCGCGCATTGCAGGATGAGTTTGACCTTGTCGGCGATGTGCGGGGCAGCGGCCTTTTCATCGGGGTCGAACTGATCCGTGACCCGCAAAGCCGCGCACCCGGCACCGAGATCGCAGCTTACGTCAAGAACCGGATGCGCGACGCCCGGATTCTGCTGGGCAGCGAGGGGCCACATGACAACGTCCTGAAAATCCGCCCACCGCTCACCATCGACGCGGAAGGCTGCGAGATGATCCTGCACTGCTTGCGTCGCATATTGCAGGAGGTGACAATCCGGCAGGCGCTGAGCTAAGCCGACAAAAGGCGCAAGTTGACGCGGCATCGCAGGCAAGGCTTTTCAATCCCGGTGATGGTCTGTAACCATCCGGGCATGACTGGCCTTGTCACCAGATACCTGATCATTGCCCTGCTGACGCTGGGCATCGTGTTGCCGCAAGCCTCGGCCGCGCTGGCCGGGTTGGGTCTACTGGATGGCCGGCTGATCGTGATCTGCACCGGTGACGGTCTGCGCACGATCCGCATCAACGATGACGGCGAACCTGTCGAGACCGCGCAAAAGGTCGACCTATGCGCGCTTGTTCATGCGGCCGACACGTCTGAACGCGCCTTGCCCGCAGCTATCGCACCGCGATACCTCTTTACCACCGGCAAAACCCTGGCCGGACCTGTTTCACTCACGGCGCACTTTTTCTCTCCGTCACTTCCCCGCGGCCCGCCACTGGCTTGATTGCCCGCAATCAACGACCAGACAAACCACTGCCAGATCGCCCGCAGTGGCAATTCGCATAAATGGAGAGACAGAATGAAACCGACCCTGATCCTTACCCTTGCCCTGGGCCTGCCCACCCTTGCAACCGCCCATGATTTCACCGCCAAGGATTTGGAAATCCAGCATCCGATGGCCTTTGAAACCCCGGTGACTGCCAAATCCGGCGCGGGATATTTCATCGTCAACAACACCGGCAAGACCGACGACACCCTGCTTGAGGTGCGTGCCGATTTTCCCAAAGTCATGCTGCACAAATCCGAGGAGAAGGACGGCGTTGCCACCATGATGCATGTCGACAAGATCGACATCCCTGCCGGTGAGACGATCGAACTGGCGCCCGGTGGTTTTCACGTGATGTTCATGGGCCTTGATGGCGATCCGCTTGAGGAAGGCGAAAAGATCAAGGCCACGCTGGTGTTCGAACATGCGGGCGAGGTCGAGATTGAATTCAATGTCGAACCGCGTTCGAAAGCCGCCGAATAACCAAATCTGCCAAGAAGACCGGTCCGGCGCATCCCCCGCGCCGGATCGTAGCGGCCGCTCAGGTCAGGAAACTTGAACTGCCCGCCTCCTGTGCGCCCTCCCCTTTACCTTCCAGATAGCTGCGCACCGTCGGGTCGATATGTCGGCTGCGGATCGGGTACGCGCCACAAGCCCTCAGCGCGTCACGGGCGCTGACCCGTTCATCCACCCGTTTCCAGATAGACCGCGAGGCATAAGGGCTGACATGCGGACGCCACGCCACCCCCATCGTCATGCCGCGCAGGAATCTGACCTGCTGCCGGTGCGATGGCGTCAGAATCGTCTCGACAATGCTGCCCTCGCGCACCATCTCATGCTCGACCGCATAAATCCGGTTGCCGCGCTGCGCCACCATCCCCTCGTAACGTGAATTCTGATAGATACTGCCATCCTTGGCGCGGACCTTTTCCAGCGAGCGGCTCATGACATACCCATCCTTTTCATACAGCCAGATCAGGCTGCGCAGGATCATCCCGTCCCAGGTCGGCGTCTGGAAATGCGAGTGATAGAACCCAAGATACCGACGCAGCACCTTGGCCTGATCGCGAAACGCGCCGGTCATCAGATCGGCAGGCCCGCTGGCCGTGCGTTTCTGGTTCAGGATGTGGCGGCGCGTGAACTCTGCATGATCGGTAAAAAGATCGGCTTCGGACAGGTCGAAATACCGCGCGATGCGCCGCAGGTTATGCGCCGACGGCATGCCACCGCCGTTAAGATAGCGGTTGAATTGCTGCCGGTTGATGCCGATCTCGCGGCAGACCTGCGCGATGGATCCGTAATCGGCGCAAATGCTGCGCAGGTTTTCTGGAAAATCTTCGTCCATTAATGGGAATTCTTTCGTTGTTAGAAGCGTTATAGCGTCACTTTGCTTACATATGATTATAGTTGCACAGTTTATAGAATCAAATGGCCGTCCGATGATGCCCCCATATCACGGTTGTCACCGTGAGCGTTTCGGGAGGAAAGAGACATGGACGCACAGGAAAAACACGCGAAATGGCTGGTTGGTCAGATGGAAAAAGGCCGCATGTCGCGGCGCGAATTCCTTGGGCGCAGCACCGCCCTTGGTCTGGCAATGGGGGTCGGGTCCGGCCTCTTTGATGCCGCGCAGGCCGCAACACCCAGCAAGGGTGGGCATATGCGCCTGGCGATGGGCCACGGCGCCACATCCGACACGCTGGATCCGGCAACCCTGACCAACGGGCTGCAATGGGTCGTGGCTTACGGCGTCGCCAACACGCTGACGGAACTGGATGCGCACGGCAATCTGGTGGGCTCGCTCGCGACAGAGTGGAGTTCGTCGCCCGATGCTAAGGTCTGGACCTTCAAACTGCGCGACGGGGTGGAATTCCACAACGGCAAGACCATGACCGCCGAGGATGTGATCGCCTCGCTCAACTATCACCGGGGTGAGGAATCGACATCCGTTGGCAAGCCGGTGATGGACGCGGTGACCGAGATCAAGGCCGATGGCAATACGATCGTCGTGACTCTGTCCGCCGGTAACGCCGACTTCCCGTTCAATTTCAACGAGGCGACATTCGGCATCTACCCGGCCAAGGATAATGGCATCGACTGGCAGGCGGGCGGCTCGGGCGGCTATGTGCTGAAGAACGAACAGCCCGGTCAGCGCTATGAATTCGAACGCAACCCCAATTACTGGAAAGACGGGGCGGCCCATGCGGATACGATTGATCTGCAATCCATCACCGATCCGGCGGCGCGTCAGAACGCCCTGATCACCGGCGAGGTCGACTGTATCGACCGGGTCGAACTGAAGACCCTGGCGCTGATGTCCCGGACGCCCGGCGTTGTCATCGAAGAGGGTGCAGGCCCGCTGCATTACACTTTCCCGATGATGACCAAGATGGCGCCCTTCGATAATCTCGAACTGCGCAAGGCGCTGAAATTTGCGATCAACCGTCAGGATATCGTCGACAAGATCCTCTTTGGGCACGGCGTGGTGGGCAATGACCACCCCATCGGCCCGTCCTATCGCTATCACGCGGCGGATATCGAACAGAACAGCTATGATCCCGACAAGGCCAAGCACCACATGGAGAAATCCGGGCTGGGCAATGTCGATATCAACCTCAGCGCTTCGGATGCCGCCTATAGCGGCGCGCTGGATGCGGCGGTCCTGTTCCAGGCCTCGGCCAAGTCTGCGGGCATCAACATCAACGTCATCCGCGAGCCAAATGACGGCTATTGGTCGGATGTCTGGATGAAGAAACCGTGGAGCGCCAGCTACTGGGGCGGCTACCCGACCGAAGACACGATGCTGTCGACCGGCTTTGCCCCCGGGGCAGCGTGGAACGACACCCAATGGGATCACCCGGCATTCAACGAGCTGCTGGTCAAGGCCCGGGCTGAACTGGACGAGGGGCTGCGCGCCGAGATGTATCGCGACATTCAGATCATCCTGCGCGACGAGGGCGGAAACATCGTACCGATGTTCGCCAACGAGGTGCACGCGCGCAACGACAAGATCGGCCACGGCGATCTTAGCTGGGTTCGCGGGTTTGACGGCCGCCGCATCCTGGAGCGTTGGTGGATGGTGTGATCTCTTCTCCCGGATCATACCGGCCTTCCGTGCCCTTGTGGGCGCGGAAGGTTCGTTGCGGCAACCGATAGCGGAGTTTGGGGCATGGTGCAGGGGCAGACGCTCTATTTCAACGGCACGATCCTGACGATGGATGACACAAGGCCCAGCGTCGGCGCGGTGCTGACCGAGGGCGAGCGCATCATCGCGGTCGGCGATGAGGCATCCCTGCGCGCGCAGGTGACCGACGCGACCAATGTCGACCTACAAGGCCAGACCATGATCCCGGCCTTCATCGACCCGCACGGGCATTTCCCCGATCCGGGCTTTATCCGGCTGTTCCGCGTCGATCTGGCCCCGCCGCCGCGCGGCGACTGCACCGACATGGCCACCGCGCTGGCACGGCTGCGGGACAGGGCGGCGCAGACCCCCAAGGGCGAATGGATCATGGGGGTACTTTTTGATAACACCGCCATTGCCGAACGCCGCATGCCGACCCGCGCCGAACTGGACAGTGTGTCCACCGATCATCCGATCTGGGTGATCCATGCCTCAGGACATAACGGTGTGGCCAATTCTTACACCTTGCGGAAACAGGGCATAGACCGGCACACGCCCGATCCCCCCGGGGGGCGCTTTGGCCGTGACCCCGATACCGGCGCGCTGACCGGCCTCATCGAAGGCATCGCGGCGATGGGTGAGATGAGCGCTACGGATTTCCTGATCGACCGCAACCGTTTCTGGCAGGGCTTTGATGCGTGTCGCGATGAATACCTGTCCTACGGGGTGACCTTCGCGCAAAACGCCTGGACCTCGCGCGACATGCTGGACCATTTTGCCAGCCTGCCCCCCGGCGACGATCCGGGGATTGATATTCTGCTGCTTCCGATTGGAGAGCTGGAGCCCGATCTGACCGACGGTCCAAACCCGCTCGACTGGCGCGAAACCTCCTATTTCACCTTGGGCCCGCGCAAGCTTTTTACCGATGGCGCGTTTCAATTGCAGACCGCCTTTCTGACCGCGCCCTACCACAAACCGTCCAATCCCGATGCCCCCTGTGGCATGTCCTATACCGACACGGCGGAACTCAATGCGCAGGTGCTCAAACTGCATCGCCTGGGGTTCCAGATCCATTGCCATTGCAACGGCGATGCGGGCACCGACATGCTGCTCGATGCAATCGAGGCGGCATTGAAGGACACCCCGCGCGACGATCACCGGCATACGGTAATCCACGGGCAGGTGCTGCGCGACGATCAGATGGCGCGCATGATCCGGCTGGGCGTGACGGTCAGTTTCTTCTCGGCCCATATCCATTTCTGGGGCGACCGGCATTTTGACACGTTCCTGGGGCCAGAGCGTGCGGCGCGGATTTCACCCGCCGCCTCGGCTGAAAAACACGGGCTGCGCTACACGATCCACAACGATGCTTCGGTCACGCCCACGCGGCCCCTGCACCTGGCCCATTGCGCGGTGAATCGGCGCACCGCCAGCGGCCGTTTGCTGGGTGAAGATGAGAAGATTTCCGCCATGTCGGCGCTGCGCGCCCAGACAATCGACGCCGCCTGGCAGGTTTTTCAGGAGGATCAGCGCGGCTCGATCACCCCCGGAAAACTGGCGGATTTCGCGCTGCTCAGCGGCAACCCCTTGGAGGCGCCTGAGAAAATCGAACAGCTTGACGTCCGCCAGACGATCCGCCGCGGGGCCTGCGTTTACCGTACCTGAAGCATGATGTAATAATTTGATCAAATCCCGGATGAATCCGGTTGTGAACCCCGATAAACTTGATAAACCTCTGGCTGATCCGGCGCGCCATCCCCTTTTTGCGACCCGGAAAACAAGAGGATTTGACCATGCTGAATACAGAAATGAGCAGCAGACGCGACAGCGCGATTGCCCGTGGTGTCGGGATGATGACCCAGGTTTATGCCGAAAAGGCCCGCAACGCCGAGGTCTGGGATGTCGAAGGCAACCGCTATATCGACTTTGCCGCCGGCATTGCGGTGGTGAATACCGGCCATTGCCACCCCAAGGTGATGGCGGCGGTGGAAAAGCAGTTGAACGCGTTCACCCATACCTGCCACCAGGTGATGCCCTATGCCAATTACATCCAGCTGGCCGAGCGTCTGAACGATAAGGTGCCGGGTGATTTCGAGAAAAAGACAATCTTTGTCACCACCGGGGCCGAAGCGGTTGAAAACGCGATCAAGATCGCGCGCGCCGCAACGGATCGTCCTGCGATCATCGCCTTTGGCGGCGGTTTCCACGGCCGGACCTTCATGGGCATGAGCTTGACCGGCAAGGTCGTGCCCTACAAGAAAGGCTTCGGCGCAATGATGCCCGATGTCTATCACGTGCCGTTCCCGGTCGATCTGCATGGCAGCAATGCCAGCGATGCCATGGGCGCGCTGACCGGCCTCTTCAAGGCAGATCTTGATCCGGGCCGTGTGGCTGCGATCATCATCGAACCGGTGCAGGGCGAGGGCGGGTTCTATCCCGCGCCGGCCGAGTTGATGCGCGGGTTGCGCGCGCTTTGTGACGAACATGGTATCGTGATGATCGCCGATGAGGTGCAGACCGGGTTTGCCCGCACGGGCCACATGTTCGCGATGGAAGGCTATGATGTCGCCGCAGATTTGACGACGATGGCCAAGGGCCTCGCGGGCGGCCTGCCGCTCGCGGCTGTGACCGGTCGCGCCGACCTGATGGATGCCGCCGATCCCGGCGGCCTTGGGGGGACTTACGCGGGCAACCCGCTGGGTGTGGCGGCCTCGCATGCGGTGCTTGACGTGATCGAAGAGGAAGACCTCTGCGACCGCGCCAACGAGTTGGGTTCGCGCCTGAAACAGCGCCTTGAATCGATCCGCGAAAATACCCCGCAGCTGGTTGATATCCGTGGTCCCGGCTTCATGGTTGCGGCGGAATTCAACACCGTCGACGGCAGCGCGCCCGACGCCGATTTCGCCAACCGCGTCCGCGCCGAAGCACTCAGCCGTAATCTTGTGCTGCTGACCTGCGGTGTCTACGGCAACGTCGTGCGCTTCCTTGCGCCGATCACGATCCAGGACGAAGTCTTCGCCGAAGGTCTCGATATTCTCGAAGCCTCCATCGAGGCCGCCAAGGCCGCCTGACACCTGTCTGGACATTAGAAAAATTGCAGCAGCGCCGGTCTTCCCCGGCGCTGTTTACATTTGAGCCAGCTTCAAGCCATCGACCGACCCTGGCTTGCTCAACCGGTTTGGCCCGATCGGCACCAGAAGGTTGGTGCCGCGCCACCCCACGCAAAGCACGTGGTTTCTTTGCCGGCAAAGTCGCGGCTCGCGTCTATCGACCGTTTTTTTGCGCGCGCCCTGTTAACCCGGCAAAACACCGATCCCCGCACCGACGTAATACCGACAAAATACCGACGTTATACCGATTTTGAAAATCGCGTTTTTTCAGGCCGTTAACCCTGATTCGCCTTAATTTCGCGAAATCCGGCGCCAATCACTCGGTCGCCAGCGCGTATCCAAAGCCCCGGATTGTACGGATAAGGCCCTTGCCGCCAGCACCATCCAGCACCCGACGCAGACGCCCCACATGCACGTCCACCGTCCGGGTATCCACATCCGCCGTGATGCCCCAGACCATGTCCAGCAACTGATCGCGCGAGAACACCCGCCCCGGGCTTTGCATGAGTGTCACCAGCAAGCGAAATTCTGTCGGGCTCAGCAAAATGGTCTTGGCACCAACGCTAACCGTATGCTTTTCAAGGTCAATTTCGACCTTGCCGCTGACCAGCTTGCTGTCGGCCACTCGGGCGGCGGGGCGCCGCAGGGCCGCGCGGACGCGGGCGATCAGCTCTTTGACCGAATAGGGCTTGGTCACATAATCATCCGCCCCCACATCAAGACCACGCACCTTGTCGCGTTCCTCGGACCGGGCGGTCAGCATGATGATGGGAACTTCGCGGGTGGATTTATCCCGGCGCAGCTGGCGGCAGACTTCGATCCCCGACAGGTTGGGCAGCATCCAATCCAGCAGGATCAGGTCGGGCGGATCCTCGCGCGCCGCCTCGACACCTTCTTCCCCATCCATCGCGATACGCACGTCAAACCCTTGTTTAGCAAGGTTATATCGCAGCAATTCAACCTGCGAGGGTTCATCTTCGATGACCAGAAGGCGGGGGCTGGAAAGGCTCAATCGTCGGGTCCGTGGCTGGATGGTTTCGGGGCTGTTGATAACGGTTTCAAATCGCATCGGCAAACCTGTCAATCGCTCGCTTTCAGGTCGATGCCTGTGACGATCTGGTGGACATGGCGGGCGATATTCACGACGTGATCGCCAACCCGTTCAAAGCCCCGCGCCAGCACGATCAGATGCACATGTATCTCGGCATCCTGAGGGGCGTCTGCGATGGCAGCAATCTGCATCGAAAAGATGTCCTTGTTGATCTGGTCGATCTCACGATCGCGCTCCCGGATGTCATTGGCCAGCTCGATATCGCTTTGAGAATACGCACTTAGCGCATCCGACAGCATCGACTGAACCAATGTGCTCATCTGCTGGATCTTTTCACGCGCGGGCTTGCCAGCCTCAGTATCCGCCAAAAGCCGCGCGCGTTTGGCAGTGGATTTGGCGTGATCGCCGATGCGTTCCAGCTCTCCGGCGATGTTGATCGGCGACAGCGCCTGGCGCAGGTCCAGCGCCATCGGCTGGCGCAGTGCAATCAGACGCTCCGAGCGCGAATAGATGTCCTGATGCATCCCGTTAATCGTCCGGTCGAATGCCACCAAACGATCCACCTCGCCAGCGTCAAACTGATCCAGCGCCTCGGTGGCCTCGGCCAGTTGCGTTATCACCTGTTCACCCATGTCCAGAATGCGGCGTTTGAGCTTGTTCAGGTCCTTGTCATAACGCGAACTGATATGCAGATTTTCCATGTTGCGGTCCTAGCCTATGCGTCCGGTGATGTAGTTTTGCGTCTGTTCTTCGCGCGGGTTGGTAAAGACGTCTTTGGTCGCGCCGACCTCAATCAGTTTGCCCAGGTGAAAGAACGCGGTACGCTGCGAAATACGGGCTGCCTGTTGCATGGAATGTGTCACGATTACAATGGTATAGTCCTTGCGCAGACTGTCGATCAGGTCTTCAACCTTGGCCGTTGCAATCGGGTCGAGCGCCGAACAGGGCTCGTCCATCAGGATGACTTTCGGTGCGACAGCCACAGTGCGTGCGATGCACAAACGCTGTTGTTGACCACCCGACAGGCTGTTGCCCGGCTGGTCCAGCCGGTCATGCACCTCATCCCACAGGCCGGCGCTTTTCAGGCTCCATTCTACCCGGTCGGCCATCTCGGTCTTGGAACTGGTCATGCCGTGGATTTTCAGCCCGTAGGCGACGTTTTCAAAGATCGACTTGGGGAAAGGGTTGGGTTTCTGAAACACCATACCCACCTGCGCGCGCAACGCCACCACATCGACAGCGGGGTCATAAATCTCCTGCCCGGCGATGGTCAGGTTGCCATCGAAACGGCAGATCGGGATTAGATCGTTCATGCGGTTGATCGCACGCAGAAAGGTTGATTTGCCGCAGCCCGAGGGGCCGATCAGGGCAGTCACACGCTTTTCTTCGATATCAAGGTTGATATCAAAAAGCGCTTGCTTTTCACCGTAAAAGACATTCGCCTTGCGGGCCTGGATGAAAGATTGTTCCATTTCAGAAACCTTTTCTGGCGGCGTGGGTGTGGCGGGTTGTCCAACAAAGTTGGCATCCGCCACAGGGGTTTGGATAAGGGTTTGATCCATAATCAGAATCTCGTTTCCAGTTTGCGTCGCAGCAGGATCGCGATGAGGTTCATGAGGATCAGGAACGTCAGCAAAACAATGATCGCAGCCGCGGTTTTTTCGGTAAAGGCACGCTCGGGTGCATCCGCCCAGAGGAAGATTTGCACCGGCAGCGCCGTGGCGGGTTCCAGCACGGATGTTGGTACATCGACAATGAACGCCACCATGCCGATCATCAGCAGTGGCGCGGTTTCACCCAACGCCTGCGCCATGCCCACGATTGCACCGGTCAGCATACCGGGCATTGCAACGGGCAGCACATGATGGAAAATGGCCTGAACCGGCGTGGCGCCAAGCGCAAGGGCCGCTTCCTTGAACGATGGCGGAACGGATCGAAGGGCCGCGCGCGAGGCGATAATGATCGTGGGCAGCGTCATCAGCGCCAGGACCATGCCTCCCACCAGCGGGGTTGAGCGGGGCAGGCCCATGTAGCCCAGAAAGATCGACAGACCAAGCAGGCCGAAGACGATGGACGGCACCGCAGCAAGGTTGTTGATATTCACCTCGATCAGGTCCGACATGCGGTTTTTCGGAGCGAATTCCTCAAGATAGATCGCGGCTCCGATGCCCAGCGGAAAGGATAGCGCGAAGCAAACCAAGAGTGTCAGGGCCGAACCCATGAGCGAGCTGAGAATACCGGCAATTTCGGGCTCACGGCTGTCACCGTTGGTAAAGAAGCCACGATTGAACGTTTCGCGCGCCAGCCCCTCTTCGAGCAACTTATCAAGCATCGCGATCTCGGCATCCGAGACCCGGCGCTTGACCTCCGGAAGGTCAGTATCCACCTGGCCGCTGATATAAAGATCGGCATCGTCCGACGCCGTGACCCACAGGGTTTGCATCCCACCCAGCAATTCGGGATTGGCCTGTATCTGGCGTTCGACTTCAAATGCGGCCTCAGTACTGACCAGACCGTAAAGGCGTTTCTTTTCCTTGCGTTTTTCAACCTCCGGGAAGGCATCGCGCAGGCCTTTTTTCACAAGGCTGTTGAAGCTGGCATCGCCAATGTTTTCCGGGTCGATCTCTTCGGCGCTCAGATCCACGGTGACGGCGATCTGTGATTGCCAGATCACCCCCGCGCCGTTGCCGATGATCGACGCGAACATGATCACAAGGAAGGCCAGCGAAATCAGGATGGCACCACGCCCGGCCCATTGAAAACGCGCCTCGGCCCTTTTGCGGCGGCGCAGGCCGAAACCTGCTTCTTGGGTAAAGTTAATCATATTGTTCCCGGTATTTCTTGACGATCCTGAGCGCGATGACGTTCATGATCAGGGTCAGAACAAAGAGCAGCAAACCAAGCGCGAAAGCCGATAGTGTCTTGGCGCTGGCAAATTCCTGGTCCCCGGTCAGCAGGGCCACGATTTGCACGGTTATGGTGGTGACGGCGTCAAGCGGATTGAGGCTCAGTTTTGCGGCAAGTCCTGCGGCCATCAGCACGATCATCGTCTCACCAATGGCGCGTGACGTGGCCAGCAGCAGCGATCCGGCGATGCCGGGAAGTGCGGCGGGCATCACGACCCGGCGGATGGTCTCTGATTGGGTTGCCCCCATGCCCAGGGACGCATCGCGCAGAGACTGCGGCACAGCATTGATCACATCATCCGACAGGGACGAAATCAACGGGACGATCATGATCCCCATTACCATGCCGGCCGCCAAAGCGCTTTCCGATGCGACCTCCAAGCCGAACTGACCACCTGTCATGCGGATGAAAGGCGCAACGGTCAGTGCAGCGAAAAAGCCGTAGACGACCGTGGGGATACCGGCGAGGATTTCCAACGCGGGCTTTACCCAGTCCCGGGCGCGTTTGCTTGCATATTCAGATAGATAGATGGCGGATGTCAGCCCCAAGGGTGTTGCGACCGCCATCGCGATAGCGCTGATCAGCAACGTGCCATTAATCAGTGGCAGCACGCCAAAACTACCCTCGGCACCAACCTGATCGGCACGGATCGCGGTTTGTGGGCTCCATTCAAGGCCAAAGAGGAAATTGCTGATGGGTACTTTTTTGAGAAACAGAATGGTTTCAAAAACCAGCGACAATACGATGCCAAGCGTGACCAGAATGGCCACTCCGGCAGCGGCTGCCATGACAGCGATAATCAGATTGTCGCGCCAGCGTGGTCGTTCCGACCGGGTGATGATCAACGTCCCGTCAGGCATTTGGCAGGCTTTCTTCGAAGAGGTAGAAAAGGTGCTCCGGCCCACGATTTACGGGGCCGAAGCAATTTTGCATTACATGCTCAGCGGCGACAGTGATTTGACCTTTTCGGCCCAGTCACTGCGCTCATCATCACTCAGCGGGATCAGACCCTTGTCGGCCAGGTAACCATCTTCGCCCCAGGCATCTTCCGACGTGAATTCAGCCAGGAATTCCTCGATACCCGGAACAACACCCACGTGGTCTTTCTTGACGTAGAAATAGAGCGAGCGGGCAATCGGATAATCGCCGTCGGCGATCAGTTCGAATTCCGGTGCGACACCACCAACCAGAGAGCCTTGTACCTTGTCGCTGTTCTGCTCAAGGAAACTGTAGCCGAAGACACCGAAAGCATCAGGGTTGGCTTCGAGCTTCTGAACAATCAGGTTATCGTTTTCACCGGCTTCGACATAGGCACCGTCTTCGCGCACCGTGTGGCACAGCGATTTATAGGCGCTTTTGTCTTCCTTCTTCATGGCCTTGATCCAGTCGAAGGTCTTGCAGCCGCCTTCCAAGGCCAGCTCTGCAAACGCGTCGCGGGTGCCTGATGTCGGGGGCGGCCCCAGTACTTCGATCTTCACCGCGGGCAGATCAGGGTTGATCTCGTTCCACATGGTGTAGGGGTTGGGCTGGGTTTCGCCTTCACCGCTCGGGACATCCTTGGCCAGTGCCAGGAAGATCTCCTGCAACGTCAACTCAACCGGCGCGTCGCCTACCGCATTGGCCAGCACGATGCCGTCGAACCCGATCTTAACCTCAACGATGTCGTTCACGCCATTTTCGGCACAAAGTTCAACTTCGGAGGATTTGATGCGGCGCGATGCGTTGGTGATGTCGGGCGTGTCAACACCCGCACCCGAGCAAAAGAGTTTCAGTCCGCCGCCCGAGCCAGTGCTTTCGACGATCGGAGTGGCGAAATCGGTGGATTTGCCGAAACGTTCGGCAACGGTGGTTGAAAACGGAAATACTGTGGACGAACCGACTATGTTGATCTGATCCCGGGCTATCGCAGGTGCGGCAATGGCAGCAGTCAGCACAGTGGTGGCAGCAAGTGTTTTGAGGCGAACAGACATGATGTCTCCTTACGTGTCTCTATCGTCCCGAATGGAACGGCGCCTGTGTCGGCGGCGCGTGAAACACGAGTACGACGATTCTGTAACAGTTCTATGACAGCGTCATTTTTTTTGCTGCGGTGCGGCGACAGGCAGGTATGCGGTGAAGGTGGAACCTGTGCCAAGCGTGCTGTTGATTGTCAGGACGCCGCGATGGCGCACCAGAATATGTTTGACGATGGCCAAACCCAGCCCCGTGCCCCCCACATTACGCGACCGGCTTTTATCAATCCGGTAAAACCGTTCTGTCAGGCGGGGGATTTCACGCGCAGGGATGCCTTCGCCCTGATCCCGGACCGAGACGAAAACGGCAGGCATGTTCAACGGATTGCCATTGGGTGCAGCTTGGGCCGTCACGGTGATTGTGCTGCCCTCGCGGCTGTAATTGATGGCGTTTTCCAGCAGATTGATCAGCGCGCGCGCTAGATCGTCGCGTTTACCCAGGACAGTCGGTAGATCGGGCACGACTTTACAATCCAAATGTTTGCCACGTTTCCGGGCAAGTGCGGTCACGGATTCGACAGCTTGATGAATGGTTTGGTTCAAGTTCAGCGGCTTTTTGGGCGCTCTGCTTTCCTTGGCCTCGACCTTCGAGAGAGACAGAAGGTCTGAGACAAGGTTGGTCATCCGGGCAACTTCTTTCTCCATCAGGCCCAAGAATAGCTTTCCCGCCTCGGGGTCATCTTTCCCGTCGCCTTGCAATGTTTCGACAAATCCCGAAATTGCAGTCAGCGGCGAGCGGATTTCATGCGAGACATTGGCCACGAAATCGCTGCGCATGGATTTTGCGATGCGCAATGGTGTCTGGTCTTCGAATGTCAGCACGAGCGTGGGGGCGGCGAACTGTTCCAGATCAGTTACGGTTTTGACTGAAATCAGAAACTCTCTTTGAAAGGTTTCGTTGGTAACAATGGTTAGCGAGGTGGCACCACGCCGGGCCAGGGTGGTTTGCAGCAGTGTTTCGATATCACGATCCAGCTCGCCGAGCTTCCCAAGGCTTTCGCCTGTTTGAAGACTGGGAAAACTGGCGAAAGCCGCGTTATTTGCCAAAGCAATGCGCAACTCATTGTCCAGCAACATGACTGGAACGGAAATACCATTGAGTACTTTTTGTTGGTTCTTCATGCGCTGCCTCGCGTCCGCGATTGGATTGGTAACCGCTCATAAAGGCCATTTACTTCAGTAGCGCAACAATCCCTTCATTCAGCAAATTGCGACAAGTTTGAAAGCAAGGGTGGACATTTGACCGGTTTTGGAGTTTTTTGACCGATTAAGGATGAGAATATGGTGAAAATCAACAATTCCACAACCAACCATCGCGAGGTCGAGGTGCTGGACGCTCTACGTCGTCTTGGCGGGTCTGCGAGAAATTCAAATATTGCCGATCTGTTGGGCGTCTCTGAAGAGACTGTGCGCAGGACGACCAAGGCACTGGCCAAATCTGATCTGGTGCGTCGCGTACATGGCGGCGCCTATTTGCCTGACGCTCAGGGCGACGCGGGCGTGTTTTCGCGCCTTGGGCAGCGCTCAGATGAAAAGGCGCAGATAGCGCGGGCTGCGGCGCGGTTGATCCCAAACGGTGCATGCCTGTTTCTGGATGTCGGATCGACCACAGCTTTTGTCGCCCACGCGCTGCGCAAACACGAGAACCTCTTCGTCGTGACGAACTCTTTGAACGCGGCACAATCGCTGGCCAAACGCCGCGGGAACCGGGTCTTTCTGGCGGGCGGAGAGTTGCGTGACGCGGAGTGGGGCACATTCGGCCCCGAGGCCGAGGCTTATGTCCGAAACTTTCGGTTCGATTATGCGCTGCTAAGTGTGGATGGCATCAATAAAGAAGTCGGGTTTCTGCTTTCGGTGCCGTCAGAGGCCGCCCTGGCTCGCGCGGTGATTGCCCGCAGTGCCTGCACCATCGTGGCGGCGGATCATTTGAAATTCGGGCAAACTGCCCCCCTGATCATGTGCGCGGGTGAGGACGTGAATGTCGTCGTGACAGATTGCCCCGTGGCGCGTGGTTATTCGGAGAAACTCAATAATTGGCAAGTAGATGTGGTAACCGCGGGGCAGGAGAGCGCAGAATGCTGAATCAGAACGCAGGTTGCTGCGCTGAAAATGAAACGGGTGTCCGGGCATGACCATTCTTTCCTTTGTCGTGCAGCTGATGGGGGCAACGATGTTGCTGCTTTATGCTGTGCGCATGGTGCGAACCGGGATCGAACGCGCCTTTGGAGCCTCGTTCCGGCGTATTGTCACGACGACAAGCAGTCCGATCAGTTCTGCGTCAACCGGTTTGGTTTTGGCGATCGTGCTGCAAAGCTCGGCGGCAGTGGGCCTGCTGGTGGCCGGGTTTGCGGGTAGCGGCGCATTGGGGTTCGGCGCGGGCCTGTCTGTGGTGCTGGGGGCAGATTTGGGGTCGGCCTTGCTGATCCAGGTACTCTCTTTCAAGCTTGAATGGCTGGTACCGCTTCTGCTTGCGGTGGGTGGCGGACTCTTCATCAAATCCGATGGTCGCAAGCTCAAGCAGGCGGGGCGGATTATACTTGGCATTGCCTTCATCCTGATCTCGTTGCGTTTCCTGCGCGAAACGATGGACCCGATCCGCGACAGTGCTTTTTTGCCTTCGATCGCCGGTTTCCTCGAACGTGATTTTGTGACGGCCTTCATCGTTGGGGCCCTACTGGCATGGGTAATGCATTCCAGTGTCGCCGTTATCCTGATGTGCGTGACCCTGGTGGCCATTGATGCAATCCCTGTGGCCGCCGGCGTTTCACTGGTGCTGGGGGCTAATCTGGGCAGTGCGATCATCCCTATCTGGCTGACCCGAAGTATGACCCCGGTGGCCAGGCGCGTGCCGCTCGCCAATTTTCTGCTGCGTGGCAGTGGGGCAATCGCGGCGCTGATCCTGGTGAACAAGCTGACGATATTGCCGTACCTCTCAGGCATGGGAGAAGCGCAGACACTGATCAATGCACACCTCTTGTTCAACGCGATGCTTTTGTTAGCATTACCCTTTTGCGGCCTGCTGGAACGGCCAATGAAACGGTTTCTGCCGATGGCGGAGATTACTCACGAGGACATGCCACAAATGCACCGGTCGGTTCTGGATGAGGCGTCGCTAAAGACACCGCAACTGGCGCTGGCCAATCTGAAGCGCGAGGTGCTGCGCATGTCGCAAGTGGTCGAAGGCATGACCGCACCGACAATCGAATTCTACGAAAGCTATGATAAAACCAAGGCCGATGACCTGATCGCGCGCGATGCGATTGTGAACACGGCGTTGGACGATATCCGCCGATTTGTCGCGGACATTCCAATGCAGGATGCGACCAAACAGCAAAAGAAGCGCGCGCGCGAATTGACGGAATATGCCATTGCGCTTGAATCTGTCGGCGATCTGGTGGTCAAACTGATCCTGCCGTTGGCGCGGGAAAAGTCGCAGAAGGGCATCGAGTTTTCCAAGGCCGGTCAAGAAGAGCTGATCGGTATTCACGAACGGATGATGGCTAATATGGGACTTGCGTCCAATGTTCTGGTCTCGGACGACCTGGACAGTGCACGTCTGCTTCTGGAAGAAAAGGCTGAGATGACACGCCTGGAACGGTCGAGCCGGAAAAAGCACCTCAAACGTTTGACCGAAGGTACCCAGACGAGTTTCGATTCAAGTGATATCCATCTCGAAGTGCTGCGCGGGTTCCGTGAAATCAACAGCCATATCGCGTCGGTCAGCTATCCGATCCTCTATCGTGGCGGGCAATTGCTGGAAACGCGGTTGATTGAAACCATGACCGAAGATGAGGATGAAAGGCTGTCGTCCTAACCAGCCGCGATATGCGTGCGTGCGAACTCCATGAACGCGCGGATTACCTTGACTTCACTCCGCTGCGCCAGATGCACGATGGATTCGCCCATGCGCAGGTCGATATCCTTAAGCGCGATTTCAACCAGCCGTTCATCATGGCCAAATTCCGCCTTCGAGACAAAGCCAACCCCCGCGCCGGAAGCGACGACCTCGCGCACGGTTTCGCGGCCCTCAGCCTCGATCGCCGGAGTCAGATCAAGCCCCTGTTTTTCGGCCTGTTCTTCCAGTTTCTGACGGGTTTTCGATCCGGTCTCGCGGAAGATCAGCGGTAGATCCGCCAATTCCGATAGGCTGATGCTGGTTTTGCCTTTTGGTAGCAAGCCCTTGGCTGCAAACGCTACAATCGGCGTGTCCCCAAGACTCAGGGTTTCCATGTCACGCCCGGGCGACAGGCTGCCCGCCACGCCCACCTCGGCGTTGAAGGCGCGCAATTCCTCCAGCACTTCGTCCGAGTTGCCGGTGCGCAGTGAAACCACAACATTCGGGTATCGCTTGCGAAAAGCGCTGAGGATATCGGTCACATGATGGGCCGAATCCGCGATGATGCGCAGCGATCCATCCACGGCTGCGCGAGTTTCTGACATGTATTCACCGATCTGCTGTTCGATCTCGAAATAATGCTTGGTCAGACGAAACAGATTCTCGCCGGCCTCGGTCAGCTGCACCCGCTTGCGCTCGCGGTGAAACAGCAGCACATCGTGATCCTGTTCCAGCTTGCGCACCTGTTCGGAGATCGCGGGCTGCGTCAGAAACAAGGCTTCCGCAGCACGGGAAAACCCCCCGTGCAGTGCCACGAAATGAAACGCTTTCAACTGGCTGTGGCGCATGAATTCCCTCTCTGATGTAGTATCAGCTGTACTTATGGATCAATCGTTATTTACAATTTCACATATGGTGCGGCTTCCTGCAATGGTGATTTCAGATCGCCATTTCGGAGGCCGCCATGACCACCCAACAGACCGGAATTTCACCCCCTAAACTGGGCGAGCCTTACCTGCTGACGCCGGGGCCGCTCACCACGTCATTTCCTGTAAAAGAAGCAATGTTGAGGGATTGGGGCAGCTGGGATGATGATTTCCGCGCGATGACCCGCGACATGCGAACACGTCTCTTGGCGCTGCTGGGGCCGGGCGGCGAGGATTTCGATTGCGTTCCCATGCAGGGCAGTGGCTCTTTCTGTGTCGAGGCGATGCTGGGCAGTTTCGTGCCGCGTGATGGCAAGGTGCTGGTCCTGGCCAATGGTGCCTATGGGCAACGCTCTGCCAAGACAATGGAATACCTTGGCCGCGCCCATGTCGTGCTGGACAAAGGCGATTACCTGCCACCGCGCGGCGATGAGGTGGCGCAAATCCTGGCCGATGATCCGGCGATCACCCATGTGGTGGCCATTCACTGCGAAACCAGTTCGGGCATCCTGAACCCGGTCGAGGAAATTTCCGAGGTCACCTATGCGGCGGGGCGCAAGCTGCTTGTCGACTCGATGTCGGCTTTCGGGGCAATCCCGCTTGAGGTAGCGCAGGTGCGGTACGAGGCGATGGTAAGTTCCGCCAACAAATGCATCGAAGGTGTGCCCGGTTTCGGCTTTGTCGTCGCACGCAAATCAGAGCTTGAGGCGGCGAAGGGCAACAGCCATTCTCTCAGCCTTGATGTGCATGCCCAGTGGGCGAATATGGAGAAAACCGGTCAGTGGCGCTTTACCCCGCCGACCCATGTGGTCGCTGCGTTTCTCGAAGCATTGCGCGCCCATGAACTCGAAGGCGGTGTTGCCGGGCGCGGCGCGCGCTACACCAATAACCGGGATGTGATGGTTGGCGGAATGCGTGATCTCGGGTTTGAAACCCTGCTCAAGGATCGCTGGCTCAGCCCGATCATCGTGACCTTTTTCTGCCCGGCCTCACCGGCGTTTGAATTTGGCAAATTCTATGAGCTGATGAAGGCCAAGGGGTTCATTATCTACCCTGGCAAGCTAACGGTCGTGGATAGTTTCCGCATCGGATGTATTGGCCAGATGGATGAAAATGTCATGCGGCAGGTCGTGAAGGCCGCCGCCGAAGCCCTGTCAGAAATGGGTGTAAACGATGCGTCGCCACCGCAGGCGGCCCTGGAAGAACGTGCCAAATTGGCCGCTTGATTATAAAGGACGAAGACCATGACGAAAGAGAGTTCAGTATTTGCGAATGGTCGTGAATATATGTTTCCGAAGGTATGTGCGATCTCGATTTGTC
>NZ_CANLER010000014.1 GCF_947489715.1 uncultured Roseovarius sp.
CAGCCATCTCGAACGGTCAAATCACCCTACCGCACTTGCCGGATTGGGTCACCTCGGGCCGTGCGGAAACCCCTGAAACTGTGGCGTTTTTGTCAGGCGCGGCGCTGGCCCACCTGCATCTAGTGGTACGCCGGGACGACGTGCCCCAGGGCTTGCTTCGGCAGCGCCTGGCGTTGCGCGCAGCGGAGGCCTGCGTGATGCGTGCGGGGCGTTCGGAACGGGCTGGGGAGTTGCGCGATGCGGTTGGGTTTCTGCAGCCCGGGGACCATCCCGGCCCGGCGGGTGAGGTCACCCTGTCCTGGCGGCGGGCCGTCGAGCGGCCGGTCTCGGTCAAGGCGCTGCACAGAGCACTGAACGGTGCGCTGCCTACCCTGGCGCCGGAACAGATCGCAATTTTGCTCGATGCGGGGCAGGGTGGGCCGGTGGCACGCACTGCGACTGTGTTGGAGACTGTTCTGGCGGAAAACCCGTGCGACGAGGCGGCCGCTCTGATCCTGGCGGAGGCGGTGCTAGTGCAGGCCTTGGGCTGGAACCACATTGTGCCGCTGCTGGCTGTGGGACTCAAACGCGGTGATCTGCGCAAGCGCGGCGAGGATCTGCGGCTGGCCTGTCATCGGGCGGTAATTGCGTCGGCAGCGGAGGTCATACCACTGGCGGCAGACCTGGCCCGTCGCGCGGCGCGGCTCAACGCGGTAGCGCCCAAGCTGCGCGCCAAGGGGGCAGGGGCAGCGCTGGAGCTGTTTCTGAACCGGGATGCCGTGGCGCCTTCTGCGTTCACCTCGCTAAACTCGGACCGCGCCTCCCGCCGGTTTTGCGACCGGTTGGTGGAACTGGGCGTCGTGCGCGAGCTGACCGGGCGCGATACGTTCCGGCTCTACGGGCTCTGACCATGGCCAAGGACCATCCCGATATCGAGTTCGACCGGGAGCTCGAAGACCTGCCACCTGAGCTGCGCTGGCGCGAATGGATGCGTCGGATCGAGGCGGTGCTGTTCGCGAGCGCGTCGCCGGTGCCGACACGTGACCTGGCCAAGGTGATAGGGCAGGGGGCCTCGGTGGATCAGTTGATCGAGGACCTTGAAGTCGAACTGACGGAGCGCCCTTATGAAATCGCCCGCGTGACAGATGGCTGGATGTTGCGGACCCGGCCCGCCTATGCGCCCGCGATCCGGGCGGCGGCGGATCTGGGGGAGCAGGATCTCGACCTGCGGGAGTTCGATGTCGCTGTCCTCGCTGCCATCGCCTATCACCAGCCGATCACGCGCGAGGGCCTGAAGGACATCTTTGGCAAGGAGATCAATCGCGACCTGATCGGTCGACTGCACGCCCGCGACCTCATCACCACCGGTCCCCGCGCTCCCCGCCGCGGCGCGCCCTACACCTTCGTCACCACCGAACAGTTCCTGGTGGCCTTCGGGCTGGAGTCCTTGCGTGATCTGCCGGACAGGGAGCAGTTGGAAGATGCAGGTCTGACGGAGTGCTGAGGAGCGACCTCAATGGTGTGCGTGCGGCCCAGTAGGCTGTCAGCATGAGTTATAGAAATGTTTCCTATAACTCATGCGAGCGGATTCGGATCAGTGTCAGCTTTCCATCCAATTGGATTCCAACAATATAAACCTTGCAAATCTTCCACTCAATGGAATAAATGCAAGGTATGATCGAGCGCACCCATAGAAAATCCGTCGAAGACTCCCTGGAGGACCAGGCGGGTGTTGTCCTTCTTGGGCCGCGGCAAGTGGGCAAGACGACGCTGGCGCAGGATATCGCAGAAAGCCGGGAAGCTGTCTATCTCGATATGGAGCGAAGCGCCGATCGCCGGATACTCGACGAACCCGATCTTTACCTTGACGAACAGGTTGGAAGACTTGTGGTGATCGACGAGGTTCAGCTTGTGCCGGACCTGTTTCAGGCCTTGCGCGGACAGATCGATCGGCGCCGCAGGCAAGGGCATCGAACCGGGCAATTCCTGCTGCTGGGCTCTGCCTCGAACACGCTGCTGCACCAGAGCGCGGAATCCTTGGCCGGGCGGGTCAGCTATCACGAGCTGACGCCGTTCACCCTGCCGGAGGTTGGCGCGGATGCGCTGTCGGCCCTCTGGCTGCGCGGCGGCTTTCCCGATAGTTTTCAGGCGAAATCTGACCGGGCCAGCCTGATCTGGCGGGAGGATTTCATCCGGACCTATCTGGAGCGCGACATCCCCGCCTTCGGGCTGCGCATTCCGGCGGAGACACTGCGCCGGTTCTGGACGATGCTCGCCCATGAGCAGGGCGGGTTGCTCAATGCGGCGAAACTTGCGGGCAATCTGGGCGTCTCCGGTCAGAGTGTTGCACGCTATCTCGATCTGCTTGTCGATCTGATGCTGGTGCGCCGCCTGCCGCCCTGGCATTCCAATGCCGGCAAGCGCCTGGTCAAATCGCCTAAGATCTTTATTCGCGATTCCGGTCTGGCCCATGCCCTTCTCGGGATCGAGACACAGGAGGATTTGCTGGGGCATCCCGTCATAGGAGGCAGCTGGGAAGGGTTCTGTATCGAGAACCTGATTGCGGCCGCGCCGCGCGGCACTGAGGCAAGTTTTTACCGGTCATCAGCCGGTGCCGAGGTCGATCTGGTTTTGAAACTTCCCAAAGGGGCTATTTGGGCCATCGAGATCAAGCGGACGACATCGCCAAAAGTAACGCGCGGATTCCATATCGCGACAGAAGAACTGGATACTTCAGAACGCATTCTTGTCTATGCCGACGATCGGGAGGTGCCCGGGCAAGGGGGTGTGCGAGCCATGCCTCTCATGGGGGCTATGGAACGGCTGACGTCAGTTCAGAATACTTAGTTGCCGGTTATGGGTTCTTGAAGAGCAGTGAATTTCACCGTTGCCAAAGCATTGCTGCAATTGCAGCGATCGACACCATGCGGGGAAAGCAGACCTTCGCTGCGGACGCCAACAATACTAAGCAATAGCTTAGAAACGGACGTTCACGCGCAAATTGTCCGACCTATTGAAAGCAAAAAACTGACCAATTGAAAGTGAAAGGCCGACTGATTGAAAGCGTCCAGCCGTCGGGCGGGAACCGGACATTCGCTGCAGTTGCAAAAACGGATCATACAAAGGCATTAGCAGTCAATCACACTAAGCATTTAGTAGCAGACATCGACGACTATTTCATTTTCGATGGTGTTTTCAACATGCCAGGAACCCGAAAAACTACAAGATGCCTGACGAGATCGCTGCCCTCTGGCACATATGAGTTGGTCCAGACGCACTCAACTAAGCTCGGAGGCGGTCCTGGACGATCGACTAACTCGAGAATGCCGAGCATTCCAAGCTTCGGGCCTGTCGCTTGGTATGCGACGGCTTGCGCCCGGTAATCCCGAGCGACGGCATCATTAACTACACCTTCGTGTCGTTTGAGTTCGATCACGAACTGCACATCACCGAAGTCGACGTAGAGGTCCGACCGACCGATCGCGATGCCGGGAACCTCTGTTAGGATATTGACAGCCGGCATAGTGGCTCGCAGCCAAACCCGAAGATCGCGTTGTAGGTCATTCTCAATCGCATTCGCACTCCGCAGGTATGCAACATTATCACCTGCCTGGGCTAGATCTGCATTCTGACGGTCTTCGCAAAAGATCACGGTCTTCTGCACGAGTTCGTCGAACGCCACACGGACATCGTCTCGATAGTCTGATGCATCAGCAAAATCTTCGGTTATAGCGCGGCAAATCCGCTGAACATCTGGACGCATCTTCCCTCGCCCTCCGCTCACTTTGTCGGTCAGCGCACTTTCCAACCTGCGGGCCATGTCTGCGGGTACCTGGCTCAAAAAATCGTGGTCTTGGAGGACAGCGCTGAGCTCAGGAAATGCACCGTCCTCCTCCACTAGTCGCGCCGAGAAACTCTCCTCGGCCCGTTTTACGAGCCGTTCTCGCAATGCTTCCGCAACTGGACGCTCCGTGGAAGTCCACTCTTCGTCGTCAAGAAGATCATGGAGATGCGCAGCAAGACCTTTCCGACGTATGAACGCGGCCTCTATCCGTGGAGCGAACAGCGTGTGAAGAGCATCTCCGATCGCGACCGTGCGCTCAGCGTCGTAGATGAAGAGCACCTGTTCCATCACCTTGGCCGCGTGACGCCAACTTTCGCGCCCGAGGTCTCCATCGACTGATCTGAGTAGACGAAGTAAGGACCACCATTCAGCTTCGCGATCCAAGCGAGGCTTAAGCCAATCTGGTGTTTGGCTCACCCCCAACTGATCGTAGCGTTCTGTTAGTAGACGCCCTAGTTTTTCGATCTGATCTGAAAGTCCATTATCGGTGTCGGTAGAAAAAGATAGGATGATATCGATTACAGCCACCTGCACTGCGGCATCGAGCCGGCTCGCATCGCGACGCAGGACATTCATGAACAGGCCGCGTGCGTCGCGAATGGCAATGTCAATCCCGACCACATCAACAGCGTTCAGAGCGTTGGCCAAGGCGACCATAGCCAGTTCGAACGCTGCATCGTCTGCAGCTTCGTCATTTGCCTGGAGTCGGATTAAAACGTCCCTGAGTTCAATGTCTCCCCATTGGTGGTAGGCCACACCGACGATCCGCGCAGCGTACTTAGCGAAGAGGCCATCATCGTCGCTCGTCAATCCATCGATCAGAAGCAAGGTCCGTAGTCTCGTTCGACGATCCTCCAGTCCAAGGCGAAACAGAGCTTCGAGGGCATATGCTGCGATTAGCGCATCTTTGCCCGATTGCCGCTCTTCGACCCGTTGGACCAAGGCCTCCACGAGCTTTGGTCGCGCGGACAGCCTAAGTTCCGGATCGGCCAGTAGCACATTCGCGGCATCACGAAAGACGGCTGGTTTGTCGGCCTTGAGAAAACCTTCCGCGACAAGGTCGAGCAGTAATGTTTGGTCCTGAGCTGACCCACCTCTGATGCACTCCAATAGTACGTCAAGAAAAGGGCTAGAAATGACAGCTTCCCGATCTCCAAGGATCGCTTCGACGCCGCCGAGTTCTTCGAGCGAAGGGATCATGCCACTCGCAACACTCGCCTCTAACGCAGCACTCACACTCATCCCGTGCGTCATTATCGGCAACTACCAGACATAGCTCTCGCCTCGTGCGATGCGGCATCGCTCTTTGCCCAACACACCAATGATCTCGTCCACGTTTGTACCTGCTACGATTACCTGTAGCTCCCCCATCTCTTCTGCGATCTTTCTTAGTTCGCCTAGAAGCGCTTCGAGATTAACCTTGGTAACCTCCTCCTTACCCGGTGAGTCGACAATCAGAAGGCCTGGATGACGGCCAATTCCCAGCTTCCGTCCGACTCGCAGAAGCGCAATCGCAGTCGCGAGGCGAAGTCTCAATTTCTCGCCGTCTGTCACCTTAGAGAAACTCGTCTTTGCCCCACCCTTTGTGATTTTCAGAGATGCATTGCTGTTTAGGTCGACCGCTTCGAGTGCTTCAATACCCAAGCGGCGACCGAGCGGTAGTATCTCGGCGTTCAATGCATCAAGAATGTCTTTTCGCCCCACATTGTAGGCCTTCGTTGTCTCCTTTTCTGCAATGGTTATCAGCGCTTCGTCAGGATCAGCCCTGGACTCTTCCGGCTCAACGCTGCGTTCTTTGAGCGCACCCTGCAGACGAGCTAAATCGAGTTCGGCGTTCTGTTTCGCAGTAAAGTCTGCCCCCTTTATCATCTCATTCAAATCTGATTGCGCCTGAGCAAGAGTTGCTGAGGCGGCTGCGGCTGCCGCGGTTGCTGACTTGCTAGCCGCCCTGGCGCGTTCTGTAGCAGCTTTCGACGCGGTTGCGCGGGCTTCTGTCGCTTCCAGGGTCTCGCTCACATCCTCGAAACGATCCTCTGGAATGCTTTCTGCACAAAGAGAACATGCCAGCTCAGCTGCTTCAGCTTTTACCCGAGCAGTGGTAACCTTGGTCTCGCATCGTGGACAGCACTCGGGATTCAAACCATTAAAGAACTCCGTAGCCACGATTGACTCGCGCAAGTTTCTAACGTCCCTTTCATCCTGCAATGCAGCCTCGCGCACTTGACTAAACTCTGATTCTGCGGCGAAAGCACGCGCCTGCAGCTCAGACAGTTTCCGCGTAGCCAATGCTACGGCCTCTCCTGCCTGCTTCAATGCTTCCGCAGTTGTTGTCTCTTCAGGTAAACCGGCGAGTTGCCGTCGCACCACTTCAATTTCGGCCTCCAAACGCGACTTTGCCGCTTCTGTTTCAGCCTTGGAGCTCTGTGCCGCACGATCCATCTTTTTGCGTTTTTGTCCGAGTTCCTTCTTAGCGGTCGTGACGAATGTCTTTGTGCTCGCCCATGGAAGTCCAACATACATTTGGAGCATACGCGCTGGCAGCCCGGCCATCAGCGCGTCACCTAGAAGAACCTTATGCTCGCCCCCGAGATAGAATACGTTGGAGAGTGCGAGCCAACCGTGCTCAACAACATCCCTTTCGTCTTCCTCGCCCTGCATCGCAGGAAGAACATCCAAGTCGAGCGCATCCATCATGAACCGTTCCATCACCAGAGCGAACCCTTCGTCGGATGTGAAGTTCTCGAGCGGGTGATGCGAGTTGTCCGGAGCGCGGCGCTCGAGCTGTCCCTTTGGTTCTCCGTTGATCAGATCGAAGGCGATCCTATAGCGCTGGTCATCCACAGCAAAGTGTAAGGATACATGCGAGAGCCAACTGCGCACATCTTCCTGTAGGTTTTTTGTCAAACCACGAAGGCACCACAAGATGATCTCTAGGACCGTCGATTTACCACGGAAATTATGTTCACTCGTTACGGCCCAGACTCCCGGTTCTAGTCCCGTCCATTCGAAGTCGATCGTGCCCGTCATCTCACCTTTTTTCTCGCCCGAGAATGCAATTCGTTCGATCACGAAAGATCGAGCTGGGCGCGCTGACCGGTCCGGAACGACACCCCATCGACGCAACCGTTTGCTTGCCTGTTCTGGAGAAAGGTTCGCTTTGTCTGCGATTATCTCAAGCCAGTTTCGGCTCATGTCTGCTCCTCGCTTTCAAGATTTCTAAGGCGTTCCAGGACGCGGTCCGAAATCGATCTAATAGGCTGTGATAAATCGGTTTCGGCGTACTCTTTCTGAAGGTACTGGCGATCTTTTAGCGCCGTGCCGCCGCGTCCACCCGCAACAGCGGCGACCAATTGTGCGCGATCACGGTACCAGGCTAGTTCCGGCGCTGCTTTGGCGAGCGACTTCATCGCCTCCAAACCTCTTTGAGTCAGTAGGTACAGGTGGCGTTGGACACGGCCAGGTTGGCCGATCCTTCTAATTCTGATCAGGTCTGCGGACCGAAGTATAGCTAGGGCGGTATCTAAAGGCTCAAAGGCGCCGAAATGATAGCGGACCATTGGCAAGTGGCGGAGATCAGGCTCTCGGTCGTCGAATATACGCCTTGCTGTATCGAGAAGTTTCTTTGAACCGTTATCTTCGTAAGAGTTCAGCAACTCGTTTGCTAAGTAATCGGGATACCGCATCCAGAAATCCAGCGCTTGCAACCGTGCTTGTCCGTCTAGGATCGCAACGATGTCTCCATCCCACTTGCCGGGTTCCGGATCTCTGCCACCAGCGACGATGCACGCCAGAAGCCGTACAGCGTTTTGTCGATCGGATGCTTTTTTCAATTCCCCCAGTGGCCTCCGCAATCTTTACTTATGCTATGGCTAGCAAAAAACGTTTTTTGACAATGATTTATCCCTGAAAGTTGCTCAAAACTTGTGATTTAGTGTTCGCTTTTAAGGTGTGCTTGTCAACAATGGGCTTTAGCTCTAGGTGCAAGCAAAAAGTAACCCGACTTCAATTCAACCCTATTCATGTTAATTAGTCCGATTGAACTGTCTTTTCTGAACATGTCGGAGTCGACGGAAGGGCACCGAAGACTTGTGTGTTTGATTATGTATTGGTCAAGTGTGCCGAACCTAATTGTCAAACGGCTTTGCCATTTGTTCAAGTTTTCGCTTCTTGCTCTCCAGATTTTTATCTTTGCCGAGTAGAAAGAGTGCGTGTGAAATGCGGCCCAATGTGTTGTTCAAACATGCCTGAGGGCTTCGCCATCCAGTCTGTCTCGCGTGGCCATAGATACCATACTTTTCAATGTAGTAGATATCCTGTCGCAATTGACGCAGAAAATCACGTCCTGGACTCATCCTAGAGTTCACAACAACGCCCGCGATCTTCTGTCGTGCGTGCTGCGCTATGCAACGAGTCTTTGCCAAGTTAATATTGAGGTCGTGATCGGAAAGCATTTTGTCGACGAACTGACGAAGGGAAGGAAAGTCGACTTCGCCACCCGAGATGGCGATGTCATCTGCATATCTGGTGAACCTCAGGCCGTGTTCTCTACAGTATACTAATAGTTTCTCATCACACTCTTTCATGAAAATATTGCTGAGGTACCCGCTTGTCGCCGCACCTTGAGGCAGACAACCGTTCTTGGTGCAGATACCACTTAGCAATCGAGACACAGCCTTGGTGTATCCTAGAGTTCTGAAGTAGTTATAGACCCAGAAGCTGGAGATTGAACCGAAGAAATCTCTTACGTCGCTCTTGAAAACAAAGGCCTGTTTTCGGTGAAACTTTGCATTTTCTTTGATCGAAGAACGTTTGCGGTAAGCTTTTGCTGCTGGATGTATTTCTGTAGTTTCCAAGATGTTGCTTAAGACCCATTTTTGCAGGTAGAGCAGCAGCGGCAATGGCGCAGATATGAGTCTTTTTCCGCCGTTGTGCTTACGCACCGAAAAATCTGTGTAGTACCGATCTGGAGCATTGGAGATCGAAAACAGTTCGTGCATTTGTATTTTAACAAGCAAAGAAAAATGCGCGGGGGACAAGATTACAGGCAGGCCTGTATCGGTCAGTTTTTTGATATAGGCTTCTACCGCTGCTCGGTGTTCATCCTTTACGCTTGCCGCATAGCCGATCTGTGGTGTCTTGGTGTTCATTGTGGGAAGCTCTCGAAGCTACAATAATCATCGGAAATCTTTTGATAGAAAGAATTCCGAACGAGGACTTGTCTGAGTTACCTTCTTCGAGTTCGCAGCTCTGCAAGAAATCGAAGAAGGTAATGGCTCGTTGATAGTCCGATTTCGGATGGCGACTCGCCAGCCCAGCTCGCAATCTCTCGACTACTCGCTAATACTAGCTTCACGGGCTATTTCGCCCGCAAGAGAGCTTCCTACAATAAACTCCTTTTTGATTTGATTGCGTTTCAGTCGTGCATCTTGTTTGAAATCGATCATCGGTGGCTTTTTCCCTCCGTAAGCTCGTTTTAGCAAATGTATACCCGTGTCAGTAAGCGCGAATTCCTTGTCTTTGCGGACAATCAGACCCGCCATTTGAAGTATTTTCAAGCGGTTTGCTAGTTGTGCTTTTGGTGCGAGCACAAGACGAAGCGGAATACGTTGCCGGAAATAAATGGCCCGCAATATGTCACGATCTTCTTTGCTTAGCGTTTTGGTCTTGGAAATGGTGCCGGCCACTTTTTTTTCCCTTCTACCCAAAAAATTGGAAGCGTGTTATTTGGCGTTGACTTCAAAGTTATCAGCGCTTCGCTGCCATCCCAACCCCGTTTGGCTCGCTCCGGACATGCAGTTTTACTTTCGAGTATATCGTACTCAGCGTACAACTCGTTCAGCAATCGGCCGCTTTTATATGCCAGTTGAGGCAGCGCTTTCGGCCTCGTGTCCAAAGTAATAATTTGGAAGCCTTCAGCGGCTAGTCTTTTGGCTGCCTCTTCTTGGATACACATCGTTGCAATATGCGTAACGTTGAAGTCTTTGCCAGAGTCTACAACTTTATCTCGCATTTTGAGAAACTGACCGCCAGTGCCTATGAAGTCATCCACACTGATATGCGGGCCATTGTGCGACTGGCACTTGTCCGATCTTAGGTCATCCAAGAGTTTTACCTGATTGTCCTCGAAGAAGGCAGTGAAGTTGCCCATATCGTAGTGCAATGCTTGCCCGCTCTTTGGTCGTTCTGCGTTGTAGTCTCTCACTGGTGTTATGATTGTCTCTGCATTTCCAACAGATTTTTTGATTTCTACCATCAAAGCCCGCGCAAATGACGTATAGTCTTTTACAATGCGATAGTCCTCAAGGAGCTGCAAAACTAGAGAGGCTTCGTTCCGGGGTAGGTGTGCGAGCAAATCGTAAATTGCGTCTCGTACTGATTTTGTTGGATGCGCTTCATGGTCGAACGCCTCCCAACTATTGGCAGTTACAAGGTCGTCCAACCATTCAACATGTTCTGCTTTCAACGGAACCTCACAACAGACGACATCGTCTAAGATAACCACTATCAAGAGTGGCTGCAATGAGCAGACCAGTCATTACGCACCCGAAAAGCGGCCTTTTACCTCACGCCTTTTTGCCATGCTACCTATCAGTAGACCGACAAAAAATTCCCTTCAGCTTATCGGCATCATACCGTTGGCATCCAAAATCATCTGCACCAATTCGGTAACGCGCGTTTTCAGATCAAGAACATCAAAGTCGACGGATTCGTCTTCACCGCAAATGATGTTCGCTGCTCCAACTTTATCACCAGCCTTGTATATATTGTCGAAACCAGGCTTCGCGCCCTTACGCTCAAAATAGAATGCGTGATCATAGGCACCGCCGGCTGAAGGCGCACCGTAGATCTGCGAGTGACGTTCCCTCAAGCTATCTTGCAGTCGCTCATGGGGCACATAGTTCTCAATTTCGCGCCCTTTAGTGATCCAGACTATGCCCCCATCCTTGGACATTTCCTCTTTCAATCGCCGCGCCGCTGGTTTCAGTGGAGCGCCTGGTTCGTCCTTATCGCTATCTATCACTACCGCAATATTACGATTCAGGTCTCGCAGTTTGATAAAATCTTCAATTGCGCTGTCATTCGCGCTCAAATGGCTAATCAGTCCGCCACCATAAAACATGATTGTAAAATGCACGCCTTCAATCAGGCGATCATCTAGTGCCTTCAACCAATGCTTCACATATATGCGATCCGAAGGCCCTTCGACCCAAATCACGGCATTGGCTTGTAGGATATCAGAAGCACGGTAGCCTAGATCATCACAAATTTTGCGCTGATCGCCTTTGGTGATAGCCGCTTCAACATAGCTCTGTATCCCATCATTTCGAACATGAAAAACCGCAGCTCCGGGCGTATCAATAAATGTCGCCGAATGGGTTGCGATGAAATACTGGTTTTCCGTGTGGTCTTGCAGATAACGGATCAATTTGCGTTGAAGTAAGGGATGCAAATGGATTTCTGGTTCCTCAATGCACATGATTTTGTGCTGATGGATAGTGCAAAATGCCGCGATCAAAATGACTTCGTGAATGCCAGTGCCAAGTGACGATAGTGGCAATACCTTTTGATCCATGTGCACAAGTAAATGTTCGCGATGGTTCGGGATTTCCAGCAGTGCATCAGGTTTGTCCGTTACTACTCGCACAAACTCATTGATCTTATCAAAGATGACTTTGCGTTCGCGCTCATCGAAATCTGGGTTTTGAATCTCTGCGAGATGCTTGATTAAACCTTTGCCGGACAGATCATCAAAAGCATCATTGCCATCGCCAAGCTGGCGTTTTGCAGGGATGAGCATACGTTCCGGGAATTTGGGTTCCAGGCTTTTTGTTACCTGCTGAAGCACGCCCCTAGCATTCCCTTCCAGGCTATCCTGTCGGACTAGGCCAAACAGTTGAGCCAAGTCGCTCCAACGGTGGGTATCTAAACCAAAGTCAAAGTCTCGGTTGTAGATATCCTCCCCTAAAATTGGCTTTCCGGTCCGGCTCGCTAGGTCCACCCAGATGCCAGCAAAGTAGAGCAGATGCTTTGTAATTTCAGAAGACACTCCTTCAAGTTCATCTCCAACCGCCAGTGCGCGATGCCCACCTCTTCGATATGCGTCTTGGGTTTTCCGCAAAGTTCTCAAAAGATGTGTTCTATAAGTCCGTTCCGACACTCCAATAAAACTTTGAAAACTACCCTCCGTTCCACCGCGATACGTATCGACGGATTCTGTGTTCGCTACGCCAACACCTAAAGGTAAGTGGTCTTTGATTAGTTTTAGGACTATCGACTTCCCGGCATTGTTGGAGCCCACAAAGAAGTTCATTTCAGAGAATGGTGCGATGTATTGGGTCTCGGGACCGATGCCCCGGTAGAACTGAATCGCGAGGCCCTCAAGGTATGCTGGCATGTTCAACTACATCAAAATTGCAATTCATTACATTCTACAATCAATGGAGGAGCCTGATTGCCGCGTCAACATCGATGCAATTGTTGCCGCCTGAATTCAGCTTCATTGCTAGAAGTAGCTATACTCTAAACGATATGAGTATTCGGAGAGACTAACATTACCGTCGCAATTGGAAAAAATGCTGCGCTCAGCACCAATGGCGGCTTTCGGGAAGCCAAACGGTGAATTCTGGGCACGGCCGAATGTCCGGTTAGGGCCGGTTCCCGTTCTTGCCTTAGTCGGTTAATTCAAGCTCGCGGTCTTGCCTTGGCGATCTACCGAACTTGCGTGAATACTCTCGCGAGAATTGCGCTGAGCTTTCGTAGCCAACGGCGAAGGCGACTTCTGAAACCTTGGAACGGCTTGTCCGCAGGTCATCTCTGGCTTTCAGCAAGCGCAGGTCTTTTTGGTATTGAAGCGGCGATGTTCCGGTCACGGCCTTGAATTGCTCGAAGAACGCGGAATTGCTCATCCCGATCCTTGCGGCCAGATCTCCGACGACGATGGTTTCCTGCAGGTTAGCCTGAATGTCCCGCGTTGCCAGATGGATGCGGCTGGCGGTGCTTTCATGCCAGAGTAGTCTTTGAAGAACCTGAGCATGTTGCCCGATCAGGAGTCTTGCATGGATTTCGCGGGACATGATCGGTGCCAACAGTTGCCGCGTCTCCTCTTCCTCGCACTGAAGGAAATAGCGGTGAAGTGCGTCTGTCAGACCTGGATCGGTGTCACACAAGCAGATCGAGAACGGATCGGAAGACGGTCCGTTCAATGCGGGTGGCACTGCGGGGGCCAATGACCTGAGAAGATCGAGATCAAGTGGAAAGACCAAGGCAGTGTAAGGGACCTCTGACGACGCTTCGATGATCCGTGAAATGACAGGTAGGGTATGGCTCACGATGAGGGACTTCCCGGCGCCGACAGTTAATGTTCGGGTGCTGGACCCGACCTGCTTTGCACCCTGCAAGATCAGGCAAAGAAGCGGTCGATAAACGGTCGCATTTAGGTCGGTTGTTGCGTGATGCCGCAGTAGGTGGGTGCCGCTTTGCGCATGATGGATTGCGCCCTCAGCGACGCCTGCCTGATCGAGCAGCACTGTAACATGTGACAACAGGTTTTGGCTGTTCATGTTGTTGGTCTCCAATGTGATCCTGTTGATAGCGCCTCTACCCACTGTGTCATAACGGAAATCTGCAGTTTTGGAGAATCAGACAAGTATTCTGGTTAAACAGGAAAGAATGAGACCCTCACTGCGACTATCGTGATCATATCATAACGGAGGAGACCGACATGCAAAAGGTCATGATCACTGGCATCGCAGGCGGGTTTGGAAAGCCAACCGCGCTCGCACTTTTCGGGAGAGGCTATCAGGTCGCCGGAAGTGTGCGAAGCCGGAAGGGGAAGAACGCCGATACTGTTGAGGAGCTTGAGGCGGCTGGCGCGTCCATCGTTGAAATGGACGTGACCGACACGGCCAGCACCGAGCATGGAATGGCGGAGGCCATCGAACGTCTTGGCGGCCTTGACGTCCTGTTCAACAATGCCGGTATCGGCTCCTACGGCATTCAGGAATTGATGTCGCCTGAGGACATGGCCCGCATGTTCGATGTAAACGTGATGGGTGTGCAGCGTGTCATGCGCGCGGCGTTGCCCCATATGCGTTCGCAAGGGCGGGGGACGGTTCTCTACACCTCCAGCCTGATCGGCAGGATTGCGACGCCATTTTACGGGACCTACTCAGCGTCCAAATGGGCACTGGAGGCGATCGTCGAATGCTATCGGACTGAATTGTCAGGCTTTGGGATTGAATCCTGCATCATCGAACCCGGCGCCATGCCGACTGCCTTCTTCGATGGGATGGTTGCTCCGAATGATCCGGAGCGCGAGGCGCAGTACGGAGAGTTTGCGGCGGTGCCCGCAATGTCAGCCGCCGGATTGGCCCAGATGCTTGAAGCAACGCCGGATCAACGCCCCGAGCGGATCGCGGAAGCCGTCGTCGACCTTCTGGAAAAGCCCTTCGGGCAAAAGCCGTTCCGCACCGTTGTGGATCATGTGGGCGTCGGCCCACAGATCGAGCGCTACAATGATGTGCTTCATGACGTCACCCGCAAAGTCATGACCAGCTTTGGCATCGAAGACATGCTGAAGCTCAACGCTTGAGGGAGAAACTACATGAAGACCATACTGATCACCGGTGCTTCGTCGGGCATTGGCGAAGCCACAGCCAAACACTTTCAAACCAACAGTTGGAACGTCGTAGCCACGATGCGAAATCCCGATGGCGCTGACGACCTCGCCGAACTGGACAACGTCCATGTGGTGCGTCTTGATGTCACCGATCCGGACTCTATCAAAGATGCCGTTGCATCAAGCATCGACCGTTTCTGCAAGATTGACGTCTTGCTCAACAATGCAGGCTACGGTGCCTATGGCGCGCTGGAAGCGTTCTCCATGGATCGTATCCGGCGTCAATTCGACACCAACGTGATTGGCCTGATGGAAGTCACGAAGGCCGTGCTGCCGCACATGCGGGCAAACCGCACAGGCACGATCATCAATATCTCGTCCATCGGCGGTCAGATCACTTTCCCGCTCGGCACACTCTACCACGGCACCAAGTTTGCGGTCGAAGGCTTGTCAGAAGCGCTACACTACGAGCTGGAACCGCTTGGCATCCACGTCCGCATTGTCGAGCCTGGAATGATCAAAACAAACTTCGGCGGAAGCTCCTTCGACTTTGCTATAGACGAGAGCCTCTCGGACTATGCGCCGATGGCCGAAGCCATGGGGCGGGTCTTTGGAAAACTGGCGTCCAACCCATCCGATCCTGAGACCGTTGCAGAAGTGATATGGGACGCCGCCAATGAGACCGGCGACCGCCTCAGGTTCCGCGCCGGAGCAGACGCCGTTGAACTTTTGGACAGACGGAAAGTACAGGACGACGCTACCTTCATCGGCGGGATCAAACAGCTAATGAGGGAATAAGGTTTGGCGAAATCGCAGCGATGGCAACGTCCGCTTTCGGGAAGCTGCGCAGCGGCATCGCTTGTCACGACGAGAGTCCGGAATGGGCCGTTGCCGTGTCAGTCAAACGGTCTCCTGAAGTCTATCCTCCGGATTCGACCACTTTGCTCTCTAAGCCAGTCCTTTCCTTCTGGGTCAGTGTATTCCACCTCTACACTTGGATGTCCGAATACACGGCTCTCTAACATCGCGTAGTCAACAGTCTCACTTATCGTCTGACGAGGGGGGACGGTGCCAAGAACGACTTCGATGTCAGCGAAAGGCTCGCCGAAATTCTCCATTTTGTAAGCTCTTATAACACAATCAAGAAATGGGATCATCGTTGGGTTCTTGACGCGTAGGATCCAGCTACCGTTTTCTTCCTCACACCAACCAGTCAAACCAATTTCGGATTGCCCTGTGATAGCTCCAAAAAAACGGTCTCCTCATGTTTTTGCTTCCATCCATCAAGAGTTGAGACAGGGAAATCGATGCCTTCATTTTTGTCGATAAGTGCAGCGCACGCAGCGCAAAGCCAGATTCCGTTACTTGCTGATTTCCGTTGATCGGGGTCTTGTTCAGAGTTGTAACGAGGCCCGTTTTCTTGAGCTGCGCAAATGTGTGCAGCAACTCCTTGGGAGATTGATCTGGTTTCATCTGCGGCTGAGGGACCGATCGTAGTTTTCTTACAATCTGGGTTGCTGCATCTGAAAGCTGCGCGTTCTCCCAAAATCCGCTTTGTCGTAGGACTAAAGTCGTCTCTCATTTGCTGTTTTCTCGCGTAGGTCCGGGTGTGCTCAAGATTCTTGGTTATCGACCCGTCGAACACAAGTCTCAACTTGAACCGATTTAGCAACGTCCGCTATTCGAAAGCTGCACTGCCGCAACTACTCTGATTGCCAAGGTCGGCTTCGGGCCGGAGGAACCGCAATATTGAGCTCTGCTTGGAAACCCGGCGTCAAATCTGGTTTTCGGCTTCTTTGGCAGCTATTTCACGCAAGCCAACGATGGCTATTTCCAATGCTGGTTTGTCAATTGGATCAGCATTGTAGACCAGGTAAGCCGGGCGCTTCAAAACCGGGGCACCCTCCATCAGATAGAGTTTTTTCTCAGCAATCATTCCCTGAACGACACGAAGCGGAAAATATCCCGAGCCACCGTTTTTCAGGATGTATTGTAATCCCAACGGGCCCAAGCCTACAGTGATTGCAGCGGTTTCCATGTTTGGGAATGCCTGGGCATGAGCGTCCAGAAATACATCACCCCAATCGACAAATACATAATCTTCAATCCAGCCCGTTGTGAGTTCGCGCTGTTTCGTGCTGACGAGAACCAGTGCTTCTTCCAGCAAGGTTTCGACAATGAGGTCGGATGTATGACGAGGTTGATACATCACGCCAATATCCAGCAACCCATCAGTGAGCATTGCCATTTGGGCGGGTGAGTAATCCGTCTGGATGTTCAAGGCGATGTCGGGAGCCTGACATCTCATCCATGCCATCCAATCAAGAACCAGTCGTTCCCAAAGACTGACCTGAGCACCCACCGAAAGCATGCTGCGGAATTCGGGCCGGAGAGTAACGGTATGCAAGGATTTTTGCCAAAATGACTTTATGTTTTTTGCATAGAAGAGAAACTGTTGTCCCGCAGCTGTCAGACGGCATCCTGAATGGTTTCTGATCAACAGAGAGTGTCCGACAAGCTGCTCCAGTGCTTTGATGCGAGCGCTCACGGTTGACTGAGTGACATTCAGTGTTTGTGCAGCGCGATTGAAACTTCCGGTTTCCGCAAGTTCAAGGAATGTCTTTATCTGATCCAAGGTCATTCGTTCACCATACGGCTCAATCGTAATTTTCGATTGATCCTATCATATCTATTTGTTTTCCAGATGTACTTTACTCGTGCACACTCCGAGGAACAACACAACCGGGGAGGCATGAACGTTTTGTCCACAACGACGACAAATACTGCTCCACCAAAGGTGAACGACGTCAGTGGTGATGCTGATAATCCGCTTCAGGGTATTGTCCTGATTGCGTTGGGGATCGGTACGTTTAGCCTGCAGGATGTCATTATCCGGAGTATTGGCGACACCTACCCTGGGTTTGAGATCATGTTCATCCGTGGCCTTGTGGCGATCGGGCCAATATTTTTGATCGTTCTGTACAGCGGAGGCGTTCGAACACTCAAAGTTCGGCATTTCGGGCTAAATGTCCTACGTGGGTTGTTGTGCTTGATCTCGTACACTGCATATTACATGGGCTTGCAGGCACTGCCTCTGGCTGAGACGACCGCAATATTCTTCATCTCTCCCTTGATTGTGACGATGCTTTCGGCGCTAATTTTGCGAGAGACAGTGGGCATTCGCAGATGGGGCGCAGTTCTGGCGGGATTTGCCGGGGTGTTGTTGATTGTGCAGCCCACTAGCGGCTCGATATCGCCTGCGATTTGCCTTCCTATTCTCGCGGCTTGTACCTATGCGGCCAGCATCATTATCACCCGACGGATTGGAAGGTCTCAAACAGGCGCGTCAATGGCCTTCTACGCCATGCTGGTATTCGTGGCCGTCAGCGGCATTGCCGGATTAGCTTTTGGCCAAGGCCAAATAGATACGGCTGTGCACCCAAGCATGGACTTTTTGGTGCGAGCCTGGGTTGTGCCAACCGCTTTGGACGCGTTGATGATTGCGGTGTGCGGCGTGATTGCAGCATTTGGGTTTTATTGCCTGGCACAGGGGTACAAGGTTGCGCCTGTCAGTGTGGTTGCGCCGTTCGAATTTGTCTCAATGCCACTTGCAGTATTTTGGGGATTTGCAATTTGGTCGGAAGTACCAACTACGTTGGTGTTGGCGGGGATCACAACAATTATTGTCAGCGGCATTTATGTGCTGAAACGTGAGGGCTTGCCTGGCAAGAAACCTTTGACCACGGGCCGTGGCGTACGGTTCAGTCTCTGAGACGAGGGTCTATTCCATAAATCTTACGCGCGTAGTTGCAAGCGACCAACATCGAACTCGGGCATGTCATTGGAAGTGATCTTTGAAATCTTTCTTCGAAAGGAATCGCTATGAGACATAGTTTACGCCTGCACATTTTTGCGCTTCTGGTAATGGCTGCTTTCCTGCCTGCCGCCACACAGAAGACAACCGCTCAAACGCGCGAAGAGTTTGAACTTCATCTCGTACTCGCATTCGATGTGTCAGCCAGCATCAACGATTCCGAATTTGCATTGCAACGAAATGGAACCGCCAATGCGCTGCGCCATTCTTCAGTCCGCAATGCGATTTCAGAGGCGCGTGGGGGCATTGCGATATCCATCGTGCAATGGTCAAGCATTCAGCAACAGGTACTTGCTATGGATTGGGTTGCACTCAAGAACGACGACGACGTAATAAAATTTGCAGATGCCGTTGGAAACATGCCACGCATCTTGCCTGGTGGCGGCACCATGGTGCACGCAGGGTTGGAGTTTTCTGAGCGTCAGTTTGATGCAGCGCCGGGCGTCGCAAGGCGGCATGTGATCGATTTGTCTGGTAACGGCCGAAGTGACGACTTCGAGCAGATGCTGGCAACACGTGAACGTCTCGTGGGTCGAGGCATCGTTATCAATGGGCTCGCGATCGAAGAGGATTACGACGACCTGTCCGATTACTTTAGCGCATCGCTGATCGGCGGTGCTGGGGCATTTGTCGTTACGGCGAATGGTCATGAAGACTTCGGCGATGCGATGCAGATAAAGTTGTTTCGTGAAATCAATGGTGCAGTTTATGCTAAGCTTTTCCCTCAATGAATTTGGTCGCGGATGGTATCGCTGGAATCTGTTTATCCAAAATGCTGCGCTGTGCACGAACGTCCGCTAACGGGAAGTCGGATAGGTAAAATCGAGCAGAGCTGAATGTCGGGTCTGGGCCGGGATACCATTACCACGAAGAACATTTATTCCGTAACCTGGCTGCTCCCTTTAGGATCGAAACAGATTGTATAGGATTAAGACCATGGGACGTCTTGAAACCATTCGGGCAGCGGCAACCTGGAGAGATATCTTCCAAGGCCAATTGCTACACCTTGGGCTCATTGTACTTCTCGTCTCTGGCGCCTTTTCTCTCCTGGTAGCAAATAGTTCGGACCGTACATTTTTTGGCTGGAATGCTCAGGAATGGGCAGTTTGTTCGATAGTGATTGCTGTTGTCCATCAGGTCCTGGTTGCAGTGGTTTTCCGGTTTGAACTTTACAATGGCTTGATGACTCGGATGTTTCGAGATCGAGCACTAACCGTATGGGGTGCGGTTTTTTTGCCATTGCTCGTTGCGCGTCCCATCACAATCATCATTGTCGGGTGGCTCGATCAGGCACCTATCTCCAGCTTTCGCAGCATTGAGGTTGTTGTGGCTATACCGGCGATATTAGTTGCCATCGTGACCATGCACTCGGTGATCAAGTACTTCACTATCCGACGTGCTATCGGTGCTGATCACTTCGATGATGAAATCATCGCCATGCCACTCGTCAAACAAGGGATGTTCAAATACACATCCAACGGCATGTACGGTCTGGTGTTTCTGGGTCTCTGGGGCATCGCGCTTGCCTTTGGATCATGGAACGCCTTCATCGTGGCATTTTTCCAGCACGTGTACATTTGGGTTCACATGGTTCTGACGGAACAGCCCGACATTGATCGGATTTATGGGCACGGTAAATAACAGATCCAAAGATTCTGAGTTTTGTGCCGATGACGGTTCATTACACCAAATCGTCCTCGGCTTTTCCTGAATGCTGCACCTTGAATGAAGGGCTGCTTTCAGGAACATGATCGATAGAATTCAAGTAGAGTTGAATGTCGGCAATGGGCCGGACTAACGGAGTGGCAGGCAGCCTCGGGTAGGCGGCAAACGGTACGAACATGAAACTATGCCGCGCGAGACTTTCTGCAGCGCAGGCCGACAATCCCGACAAATCCGATAAGCCCGCTTAAAAGTAGCGCAGACCCTGCAGGCAGGGGGATCGCGGCGACCGGGCGGTCCGTAAAGACCGGGACGGAGCCTGTGACTTCGAAAAATGCTCCAAATGGAATGGTTTGCTCCGATGTGACGCAATTGTCGAAGAGGCAATCAAAGTTGGTGAGAAGTCCGCTCACCCCAGTCCCGATGACCGGGTCCGTGTACGAGAACGCCATGTCGGTCAGGGCACCCGCTGAGAATGTGAATGCATTCGACAGAGCACCGCTGGAATCGAACAAGTAACTGTCAAAGGCACCATTGAAAGTTACCGACGAAGCACTTGATACGCCATCCGCATCGTCCAAGCCAAAGAAGGTACCGAACACGCCTGCAAACGAGAAATCCAAATCAATCGATGCTGCGAAACCGGGGCCTGCCATGACCGATCCAAGAACTACCGCTCCGAGAAGTGATTTGATGTTCATGAATTTCTCCTTTGTGAATTGACGATGTGCACCCAATCGGTGCGGTCGTACTGCCTAAAATTGCTGAGTTACCCGCCGGAAGCCGGCAAGCCCGATAAGCCCGCTAAGAAGTAAAATAGCCCCTGCAGGCACGGGTACTGCTGCGACTGGGCGGATCGTGAAATCAGGGGCGAAACTTGTGAAGATAGTAGTAGTTCCCAGTGGGATGGTTCGCTCCCGAGATGTGCAACTGCCGATAAGGCAATCAAAGTTGTCGAGAATTCCGTCCGCCTCATCTCCGATGACCGGGCCCACAAACGAGAACGCTATGTCAGTTAGAGAGCCAGCGGAGAATGTAAATGCATTTGACACAGAACCGATGGGAATGAACAAGTAACTGTCTTCGAGCCCATTATAAATCACCGACGAAGCACTTGATACGCCATCCGCATCGTCTAAGCCAAAGAAAGTACCGGTCCTGCCACCAAGCATGAAATCCAGATCAATGGGGGCCGCTGTTCCGGGCGTAGAGATGACAAGTGCAAAAGCTGCCGTTCCTAAAAATGATTTGAAATTCACTGATACCTCCATCCGGAATTGACGATGTGAATTGCCTCAAGTTGCCGAGGCTGTTTCCACCAATTGAACGCTGGCAGAATTTCAGTTTTTCGCGGCACCTCCGAAGCTCTTATTCCGGAACTGAGTTCTTCTGTTCACGCCAATGGACCTGATCATAGGGTAGTCCCCCTTTGAGCAAGTGTTGCGTTTGTGTTGATTCAGTTCCCCGCGCTCCCTACAATTTTAAATATCATGCAATTTTGGACGTTTACGCCAAACGAGAACCGCCTCGAATCCAGAGATGAAATCGCCCACTTGACTGGCCGGGCAAGCGCAGTCTTGAAGCTGCTGGCGAGCAGACCAAACGAAGTGGTGAGCCAAGATGAAATCCTCAAATTCGTCTGGAAAAACATACATGTGACACCGGACCTTGTTCGTGAATATGTCTTTGACCTGCGTCAGGCTCTTGGGGACAGCGCGGTGAATCCCACCTACATCGAAACGGTTCGAGGTAAAGGGTACCGGTTGATCCAGGGCGTGGAATTTGCCAGGCAAAAGGCAACGGAGCCAGGGCCCACACAGCGGGCCAGGATCGCGGTGTTGCGCCCCGACTGCATGATCGGAGGTGAACGCTGGCAGCGTTTCGCCGATGGCATGGCCGACGAATTGATCACTGACCTTGCGAGGTTCAGCGACATTGCAGTTATCGCCCGGACGTCATCTTTCGCCGCAGATAAATCAAAGCAGATCACAGAGATCGCAGAGGCGCTGAGATGCGATTACGTTCTTGAAAGCAGCCTTTCAGTTGGGCGCGGTCAACTCAAAGCACAATTCCAGCTCATTGACGGACGATCCGGTATACATGTCTGGGCCGATTGCATTGAACGCCCGATCGGCTCCATGCCCGAATTGTCGGGTGAAATCGCATTGTCAGTCGCAAATCTGATAGGAGGTATCTCCGGCGCCGTAATGAGGGCTGAACGGCGTTACGCGGTCCGCAAACCAGCTTCTGAACTCGACGCATATGAAAATTACGTACTCGCATGTCATTTTGAGGATTTCTACGATCAGAAGTCCATGCGCCGGGGTCTCATGCACGCAGAGCAGGCGATCGAACTTGATCCGGAGTTCGCACGTGGTCATCTTTTGCACGCCCTGTTCTGCGACAAAGGGGAAAGCATTTCTGATGAGACGAGCCGCGAGGAATGGCTGTCAAAAATGGCGGACTCAGCTGAAGCAGGGCGCCGGATCGATTCCAGAGACTCATTGATTTTATCGCAATGCGCCCGAGCGTTCGCTTCGACAGGGCGCAGTGAGGAAGCCAGAAATGTAGCCGTACGTTCTGCAGATATGGCAGAGAATGATTCACACGCCGCAATTAATGCAGCATCTGCACTTACGCTTGTCGCCGGAGAATACGAACTTGCGGACCAAATGATCAAAACCGCGTACAAGCTTTGTCCGACGCCGCCTGAGTTTTATGCGTTCGCGCATGGAAGGAACTTGTTGTTTTCGGGGCGTGCATCCGAAGCAGAGGTCGTCGCCAGCGCAGGTCCAGATTTTGAGTCAACTTACGTCATCCGCTGTCTGGCTCAGAGCCTACAAGGGAAGGTACCAGAGGCCGAGGCAACGTGGCAGAAATTGCTCAAGAAATACCCGTATTTCAGCTTCGAAAATTACCCACAATCTATGGGTATGGTTTCGAAATCTACTACCGACATTTTTGACGAGGCGGTCGAAAGACTCAATATCAAGTGAACGCGAATGTGTCTGTGTTTTCGCGATCCGGATCGGTTAAAAATCGCATTTATTCCAGAAACTACATCTTAATCCGTTCGTCAGGCCAAAATGCTGCGGCATCGATCGAGGTCTGCTTTGCGGAAACTTGAAAGGGTCACAACTCGTACTGGCGAACGTCGGCTTAGGGCCGTCCTGAATATCGGATCCGGTTAAGCAATCCGGTACTGCTGCATCTTCTCCGACGGCCGCCAAGAGTCCCAAACTTCATGATGCTGCGGCCAGGATCAACTGGCGCAAACTGTTACGAAGCTGCCATTCAAGTTTGCTAATCAACGGTATGTGAATGAGGGATTGAGTTCCGTCTAATCCCGTAAAAGCTTCACTCGGTGGCAAAGAACTTGAGATAGGAAAAGTTCGCTTTCGATACCAGTTGCCCAAGACCCACCCGCAACGTCATGACCAGCTTTGGCATCGAAGACATGCTGAAGCTCAACGCTTGAGGGAGAAATTACATGAAGACTATACTGATCACCGGTGCTTCGTCGGGCATTGGCGAAGCCACCGCCAAACACTTTCAAACCAACAGTTGGAACGTCGTAGCCACGATGCGAAATCCCGATGGCGCTGGCGACCTCGCCGAACTGGACAACGTCCATGTGGTGCGTCTTGATGTCACCGATCCGGACTCTATCAAAGATGCCGTTGCATCAAGCATCGACCGTTTCTGCAAGATTGACGTCTTGCTCAACAATGCAGGCTACGGTGCCTATGGCGCGCTGGAAGCGTTCTCCATGGATCGTATCCGGCGTCAATTCGACACCAACGTGATTGGCCTGATGGAAGTCACGAAGACCGTGCTGCCGCACATGCGGGCAAACCGTTCGGGGACGTTGATTAATATTTCGTCTATTGGTGGTCAGATCACATTCCCGCTTGGCACGCTTTATCACGGCACCAAGTTTGCGGTCGAAGGCTTGTCAGAAGCGCTACACTACGAGCTGGAACCGCTTGGCATCCACGTCCGCATTGTCGAGCCTGGAATGATCAAAACAAACTTCGGCGGAAGCTCCTTCGACTTTGCTATAGACGAGCGCCTCTCGGACTATGCGCCGATGGCCGAAGCCATGGGGCGGGTCTTTGGAAAACTGGCGTCCAACCCATCCGATCCTGAGACCGTTGCAGAAGTGATATGGGACGCCGCCAATGAGACCGGCGACCGCCTCAGGTTCCGCGCCGGAGCAGACGCCGTTGAACTTTTGGACAGACGGAAAGTACAGGACGACGCTACCTTCATCGGCCGGATCAAACAGCTAATGAGGGAGTAAGGTTTGGCGAAATCGCAGCGATGGCAACGTCCGCTTTCGGGAAGCTGCGCTGCGGCATCGCTTGTCACAACGAGAATCTGGAATGGGCCGGATCAATCCAGCCTTAACGTTTTGCTCGACAAGCACTCGCAATATCCTGATAGGAAACTCGAGACTCTGGTCTCACGTTTCCAACGGGCTGGTTCGACGAACCAGCGGGAAAAACCTGTCGTAGGCCAAAGTAAAGACATAGGTGTAAGCGACAACAAAGGACGTGACGACAATGTCTGTTACCAATGCGTCCAGCAATCCAATGCCGAGCCACCAAATGTATATTGGCAACGAGGTAACGGTTAGGGAAATCTCGAAACCGAAGGCATGCAGAATCCGCCCGACATGTGACCGTTCACTAGACACTCGCCCGGAGCGGGCGTCAATTTTGTCGAACAGCCAATTGTAAACGAGATTTAGCAGCATTGCTTTGCCGGCGAGAACGGCACCAAGCACGCCGATTTCTGCAACGGGTTTATCGAAAAAAGCCGCTCCTACAGGCACTAAAATTGCCATCAGCAACAGTTCGAAGCAGATTGTATAGCGCAGACGATCTTTTCCAGACCTCAAGATGACTTTATCCGACATATGAGACTCCATTGTTGGAATTGCTTCTATCGAAGATATTTAGTATTAATAGTTAATTAGTATCTGAATATCAGATAGGTATTTCATGCCGTCACCCGAAAGCTTGCAGGCGTTTGTATTTGCTGCAGAGCTTGGTTCTTTCTCTGCGGCTGCGCGAAAAATGAAGAAGGCGCAGTCAGCTGTATCCACTGCAATAGCCAATCTCGAAATCGACACAGACCTTCAACTCTTCGATCGCAGTAGCAGGTCCCCGACACTGACGCAGGCCGGGCAATCTTTGCTGCCTTACGCGAAGGGCATTTTGCTGGGAAACCAGGAGTTCTTTGCAAAGGCGACGTCGATGTCGGAAGGGGTTGAGGACAAGTTTTGCATAGCCATCGAGCAGGGGATCAATCTGAAGCCGGTTCTGGATGTATTGAACGCTTTCTCAGGTGCATTTCCGGATGTCTCGCTGGAAATCCTGTCTACCGGTCCCAACGATACGGCGGCCTTGCTAAAAGAGGGCCGCGCACTTCTCGGCCTTATGACAGAACAGGAAAGTTATCCCGCAGGCTTTCAATTCCGCGGCGTGGGGCATTCGGCATTAATCCCAGTTTGTGGCGCATCCCATCCTCTGGCCAATTTGAAACATGTGGCTCACAGAGATCTGCGGCAATATCGCCAGTTGGTCCTCAGAAGCCGCTCACGCAACATCCCGGGTCAGGTCGGGGAAATCAAGAGCGCTTCGGTTTGGTATGCGGAAAGCCCACACATGATTGTAGACCTGGTCTTGCGCGGTTTGGGATGGGCCGAATTACCATTGCCAGTTGTCAGAGAATTGCTGAGGGCAAACAAGCTGGCTCAGATTGAATACACGTTCCAGCAAAGCGACGCGCTAGAAGGTATTGATCTAGTCTGGACAGAACATCGCGTTCTGGGCCAAGCAGGTCAATGGGTTCAGAACCAGCTTCTCAACATCTCGCAAGATGTATGGAAAGGATGAGCGCTCGAAAATGCTGCGCCATGCATCAACGACTGCTTTCGGGAAACCGTTGGGTGGATTCTGAAAGCTGCCGTATGGCAGCTACGGGCCGTGGGCGAAATGGCGGGATAGGGAGCCTTTGCGTAGGTCCGATTTCTTTGATTGGCAGCATTGAGCCCAAAGAAGAAGTGCTAATTCTATGCTGCGTGTGCTCGGAGCATAGACTTTGCTGCAGTGGCGTAATATTTCATGTTGCCCTATCAAGGGAATAAAGAAGCCGTTCATCCAGTCGCATCTAAATTCGAACTGCGGGATATTCCGCCTCACATCAGCGCAGCGAATGTAAGTGCAGAAAGCGAATTCACGATTAGCAAACTCAGCGTTTGCTGGGCGAGCCGAAGGTTGGTGGAATGCCATCTCGCCATTGCTTGCTTCCTTTGCAACGACGGCAAATTCTATCTCCGAACCCTGTGCTGTCAAAAACTTGGCGGCATCTCAAACAAGTGCGGCCTTTGGGGACATCATTGATTGCCTGAACCGTCGAATTTACCTCCAGAGTTTGTTTGGTCGCTTTTTCCTCCATTCGAGCTAAACCAGGGCTAAGTCAGAGCGATTGCGTTTCGCGAGTTCAGGTATGGGTGAAGCCCCCGAATGACGCATTATCTTTTCTATGCCAGGTGCGCTCATACTTCGCATCAAGGCGCTGTATTTTAGCTGAAAGCTGACTTCGCTTCCGACCTGTAACCCTTGGTCATACGCTTCGACGACCAAATGGTCGCTGGTTGCACCAACCGGCACAATGCCTGGTGGAAACACCAGACCAGAAATATCAATATCCTGATGTCCGATTGCGAGTATCGAACGCTTCTTGTCGCAACAATCAGGCACAAGACGTAACCCGGAGGAGGCCGTTTCAGAAATCAGCGCAGTCGGTGGCTCTGGTTTGGATTTGGCTTCAATCACTTCAGCGGTGAGCGTGAATGCATCTCGGTACAATCCTCCGATTTGTTGACCCGAAATTGGGTCAACGCCAAGCAGGATGGCCTCACCCAATCTCAGATCATTGATACGACCAGTTTTTTGAGAACTCATGGCCCATGGTAAGTTCGCGGAATTTCCGCCTGAAACCGTTTCAATAAATGGACCACATGCGCCTTCGATGTCGTTTGCCAGCATTGAAAAGTCCAGCATTGTCTCGTTGTCTGGGACCATGCCGTTGAGGCAGGCGTAGTTGGCACCGATACCCTTCAGGGCGACACCCGGCATTCTGGTGACCTGTCGCGCTATTGTTTCAAGATCGCCGGGTTCGATCCCCTCGCGCATATCGCCCATTTCGACCATCAGAATGATGTTGTGAACCTCGTTCTGCCGTAACGAAGCTTCGGCCAGAGACGCGATCACGGCAATTTCGGTATTGTAACTGGCGCCGCAACTCTTCGTAATCCGGTCTATCTGGCTCAACATCGGTGTGCGGAGCATCGAAATCGGGCACGCAATGCCCGCCCGACGCATCCGTTCCGCATTCGCGATGCGTGTCTCGGCCAATCCGGTCACGCCACCATGCAACATGGCATTCGCAATATCAGGGTGGCCGCAAACGGCCTTGGTTACACCAGTTACACCGATACCCCGCGGCTTCAGCCTGTTGACAAGACATTGGGCATTCAACCGGATTTTTTCCAAATCTACGTCGATGCGCGGTGCGGTCATCCTGCGGCCACGACAGGTTGTTTCTGCAAATGGGGATAAGCCATTAGCACAATGGCGATCAACTCTTCTACTGGCTGGCTCAAGGCATCTGTGACCGACAGGCCAAGTTTCGTCCTATGCTCCTCGATGGCCTGCCCGGTTTCGTCAGCCGTCATGCCTTCGTGATTGAGTGTACAACCGATCACCTTGGTATCCGCAAACGCTTCGATGAGGGCGATTTCATCTGATGGGTCTGGCATCGGCATATCTGGGAAATCACAACGATGAGCCCGTCGCGGGGCATGCTGGAGAATGACCGCCTGGGGCTGACTGCCGCGCAAAATGAAGGCGGAAGTGCAAAAAGCCGGATGACTCAATGCTCCCTGGCCTTCGATCAAAATGACTTCGGGCTGCTCAATGACCGACGCTTCGACGATGGTCCGTTCCAGCTCGCCACAGCAAAACTGGGGCGGCACCGCGTCCATCGCAATACCAAATCTTGCGCCTTGCATCAGACCAGTCTGACCCGTGCCGACAAGTACAGTCTTGATGCCTTTCTCATTCAGCGCTCGGGCAAGCACCGTAGCAGTCGTGCGTTTCCCGATCGCGCAATCCGTCCCCATAACCGCGATCCGTATCGCCTTGACCTCCGCGATACTGCCGTCAAACAGGCGCATGTCTTTGCTCGGGCGCGGTTTGCGGATGTCCCGAATGGTGACGTCTCGCGTTCTGGCGGCGGCGGCAATCTCTTGATCATCGCTGAGATATTCGTGCAATCCGCTGACGATGTTCATGCCAAATTCGATCGCTTCCAGAACGATGCCTCGATCTTTCAACGATAGCCTTCCGGTGGATGGGGCCATACCGTAGATAAAGGTGTCGGGGATGGTCGCCTGGTGCTCGACAGCCGCTACAAGATCGCAGAATACTGGGACGTAATTGATAATATTGTCGAGGACTTGCCCGCTATCCAGCCCTTGGTTTTTGCTGTCGATAACTGACACGATACGATAGGCCTGCGAATGTCGGACAAGCCCGTTGGCGGTCTTTCCGTCGATCTCTCCGAAATTGCCTTCGCAATAGACGATTGCGGTTGGTGCCTCTGAGATAAATTTTCTGGGTGGTTTAGGCGTATTTCGTGGAGCTGCGGGTGCAGGAGCTTGCGCCCCTCTTGAATTTCGTTTTTTTGAATCTGAGATTTTTAGCTCGATGTCCATGTTTCGTCCTTTTGATCGAATTGCACGCGCGCTGAATCTCGTTCTCGGGGAACTTCGCGCTGTGTATTGGGTGATTGGACCCAGCGTGTCAGTTGTTCAGACGGCAACGGCCCTTTGAGCGTCGGAAGTTCTTGTTGCACGACCACCGATTGCCAGATCGATCGAGATGCGCGTTCCCCGGAAGGATTATTTTAATGCAGTTTTCAGAAATCGCCTCAAATCCGCGGTCGCATTTCCAACCTGAACCATAGCTTGCATCGTAGAAGTAAGCGTTTTGGGGTATGACAACGGCCTCGCATTTGCCGTCTGCCTCTATGTAGCCGCGTTCGCAAGTCCAGGATGCGCCGTAACCTTTTGAATTCAGATAGGCGTTTTCCGGTACCTCGATGGCAACGCATTCATTTCCGTTGGCCTCGTAGCCCCGATCACATTTCCAATCTGAGCCGTAGGTATTTTCTGACAGGTAGGAGTGATCCGGCAACTCGATTTCTTCGCAGGTCTTACCGACCTTCCGGAAACCGCGCAGGCATTTCCACTGCTCCCCGGATGAATCGAGATAACCCCCTGAAGGAACAGTAACTTCTACACAGATATCCCCATTCACTTCCTGAAAGCCGTGCTGGCATTCCCACCCCTCACCGTAAGCTTTATTGGTGAGATAAGCGTTTTGCGGCACAATAACAGCGACACATTGATCCCCTGCCAGTCGATAGGAGAGATCGCAGTTCCATCCCTCGCCATAGTTTTTGGCGTGCGCATTGCCAGGGATCGATCCAGTCCCCGATTGTGAAAAAGACGGCGCTGCAAATGCCAGCAGAGCGCAAATTGTGCCTGCAAAAAGCATCATCAAACCTTTCTTACGGAAAATTGGAGGACGCACGCAGATTGCAGCGCCTAATGCCATGTTGCGTGACAGCGTTCCCTCATCGTTATGACGCATCCAGTTCAAGCCCATCTATGCACGCCTCCGCCATGTCGCGGTTTGGCACTTCGGTACCCGGTGGGGTCGCCCAGCCGGTTTTCATCACCGCCTTGCTGCGGTTGTAGCCTTTTGCCTCCTGAATGGTCGCCAGTTTCGAAACGCGCAGTGGGTCTGCCTCAGACAATTTTCGGCAAACGGGTGCCATGGCTTGCGCTACTTCTTTGGCGGCCTGAACTTTTGCCATCTTGTTCGCACTGCCGCTGGTCATCCAACCGCCCCAGCCAAAGCCAACGATAGATACGGCAATGGCGCCTACTATGGCGCCATAGACGCCGGGTTTGGTCCATTCTGGAAAAGTCATTAGTTTACCTCCTGCGGAGAAAGCGCCGCCTCGCTGTTTTTTTGTTGGTTTAAGCGAGACCGGTCTCGCTCAAGAACTAGTTCCAAATCCTGCTGATCTACTGGCCGCAATTCGATCCGGCCTGTGCCGTCGGGCCCTTCGAGCCGTATATACGTGGCTGTCCGGCGATATGCCGCAAAGCTGAGGTTCGCGAGAAGTTCGTCCTCCGCGATTATTTCATAGCTACCCGCAGGAAACTCATCGGAATAACCAGGCAAAACGAATGGAAAAACAAACGTCACAGTCGACGTCGTCGTGCACGAGGTCACTGGCGACCCTTTCAATGCGTCAAGTCCCTGGCAAGGGGCAAGACTTTTGATTTGTAATGATAGCGGATTGCCACCAATCGGTCAGGCTCTGCTTCGAGCCTACGGATAGATGCAACTTTGTAAGTCGTACCTAATCATTCGAGCTACTGTTTTCAATCCACAGAAACCAAAACGCTTGCGACGTTTTACCTTAAACCCCTCATTCCATTCTAACAGATTACCGCTCAACAAAAATTCGTCATGTCTTGGCAATCAAGCGTTTGCTGACGAACTGGCTCCTCCACCTGAAGTCGACATCCTTCGAAGATAATTGGGGCGAATTAAGCAAGATATCGGTGAGATTACGTCTCCGGCCGACTGTCGAAATCCTGCAGAACGGGTCTTTTGTCTGGTTAGAGGCTATAGCGCTCTGAATTGTTTGATATACTTGATTTTGCTTCCAGTGCCGATCCTGATCGCCAAACCGGACCGCAACAGATGGGCCAAGTCATCGCGAATGTTACCCGGTGTCAGGTCTGGAAACAATTCGCTGAGCTCCGACCTACCTAGCGGTCTATTTGACAAGATATCAGCCATACGTTGACGGCGCGCCTCAACTCTCGGGCTTTTTTTCGCGCTCGGATACCTTTGGATCGGCATTTTGTTTAATCCGCAACTGGCAACTGCCTCAAGAATTCGTACGCCAATCATCATTTCATTTTGCGATGCAAGCCTGGGCAATTTGAATGCATTACTTATCAGAGTCCGCGTTTCGAGTACGGTCATGATTGGAACTTCTGCGAACGGCTTCAATTTCTAGTTTCCTCGAGTCAATTCCGCATCAGGTAAACGAGCTAGGCACAGACACTGTTGTGAGCTACTAAAGTAGCCCGCAGATTTTCAAACAGTGATCTTGGTGTTGTCTTACGCTCAGTCGAAACTCAGAAATCTATCAAAAACAAACCGGCCTTTCAGGGTAATTGCATATGTAGTCCCCGTATTCGGCAAGGCGGCGGCTCGTTCAATGAAACCCTTTGCCACCAGATCTTCGGCATGAAACGTCGCACGGTCGTCAGCCTCGTTGGTTACCAACGGGAAAGTATGAGGGCCCGCTCTGATGAGCAGTTGTAGCAACGCCATGTCCACTGAAGACAAGCCTCTATCCATTGCTGCTATTTTCACCCGTTGGTTTAACCTTGGAAGTTACATGATCCTTTCTTCAAACCATGTTTTGCCGATTACCCCTAGCCTTCGACTTTGTCAGGCTGGTCTTTGGAATGCTCTTTGTTCTTGAACTCAGCGGTGGGGTTGTCCTTGCTTTTTGTTTCTTCCGCTGCTTTCTTTATATCGGCTTCTTTAGAAAATAAGTCATTGAATGACATGGATATATTCCTCATTGATTGAGATTTAGCAAGCTGGATCAGAGTGGAATTTGTAGGAAAACTATACCTGTTGTTGCCAGCACGATTGCCGCGACAACGGCAATCCGGAATTTGTTGCTCGACGATAGGAATGACGATTGCTCTGATTTCAAACGCCTTCCCAATTTGTCGTTGAGTGTGCAATTTCCCAATTTGATCAGCCTTTTCCTCGTGGAAGATTACCCGGGCTGCAAAACTTGGGTGTGACAACATGATGATCCCTGCGCCCAAATCGGGAACAGAAAATATGCTACATGTTTCGAAAGGCAGTGGTTATTCGCCATCGGCAGCACCGCAACGACGATTTTCTTAACCACAAGGTATCGCTACACCCAACGCATCCAGAAGTCAAAACTAACACGAACGCGCAGTTCGGTCCTTTAGAAGAAGGGGCGCTTTGTAGCACAAAGTTTGTTGCTCAGAAGCATGGCGAAGACTAGGCTCATTACTATGAAACATATCCCCAAAAAAACCACAAATGATGCTCTTATTCAGGAATTTCTGAGCAAGGGCGGTAAAGTCAGTGTCGGTAAGACCAAACCGATGCCAGCTGAACTAGGCCTGAGCAACAATGTTTGGAACAACAAGCCAACTAAAGAAGAAAAATCCGCGCGCGATAAGAAGTAAAGCCGTCCGGCTTTCGCCAATACTACAAGGGTAGATAGCGGCAACAGCTTGCTTGGAACTTTAAGGAAAGTAGATATCATTCAGCGGAGTCACGGTACCGTGCGCTGCGTGCGAACATTGCATGAATTGGCACTTCTCCTATGGCCTTAAACCAGTCGAATGTGCGCGGCACTATCCCGCTGCAATAAGACAACGAAGCTGACGTTGCAGCGCCAGGTAGAATGCTGCCGTCAGCGCTGTGCTGTTGTTTGGGTTCGGAGGGATGGATGGAGGGCAAATCATGCCAAGAGTCCAACTTCCTGCCGTAACCCCGAAACGCAGAGCCTGGAACAAAGGTCGCCTAGTTGGGCAAAAGCGCCCACTTCTCCCAAAGCAGGTATGGGCAATCCGTGCCCGGTTAGAACTGGCGGGCAATCTGCGTGATCTGGTTCTGTTCAACGTGGCCATCGACAGCAAATTGCGCGGTTGTGACTTGGTGAAACTCAGAGTGACTGACCTTGTCGGCACCGGCCGCGTTCGAGAGAGGGTGTCTGTAATCCAAAGTAAGACAAACCGGCCCGTGCAATTCGAGCTTACTGAGAACACACGCGATTCTGTGACCAATTGGATCGCATCGCCGGTGATGGTTGGCTGCTGTTTCATGTTTCCCAGTCGATTTCACGACCGTCCGCATATCTCAACGCGTCAATATGGTCGGTTGGTACGAGGCTGGGTGGTCGCAATCGGATTGGAGCCAAGCGGCTATGGTACCCACTCGATGCGCCGTACCAAAGCTGCCGAAATCTATCGGAAAACTGGAAACCTTCGCGCGGTTCAACTTTTGCTTGGGCATAGCAAGGTGGACAGTACTGTGCGCTATCTCGGAGTTGAACTAGAAGATGCACTCAGCATCGCCGAACAAATCGAGATCTAAAGAACATGACGAACGGTTCCAGCCGTTCGTCATTTCGAAACGGTTGCACTCAACACGACAAGCAGTACCAAGATTTATCCCTCTTCACCGATTATTTGTAATGCAGCGAATGTCGGCATCAGGTGGCATGCAAAAATGTCGTAGCAGGCGAACGTTGTACCGATACACATGGAGAAGGCCTGCTAACCCTCACTCGTTACGAGTGCATTGGTAGCTTTGGAAACATATCAAAATTCGCCAACGTTGTAATACCAACATCAAAGGACTATGTAGCTAATACAAAAGTTGTGGTTTTCTGCGGCCTAAAGCCCATCGCCTGCCAGAGCGAACTCCAACAATCCATCATAAAATTCGGCTGTCACGTCCAGTAGCTGGTATCTGATAATTGAGGAGGATGCCGATGTTATCGCGCAGACCCACATCTCTTGTGAAATTTGTTCAACACAGGGCATGTGAACGTGGTTTTATCGAATAGGGCGGCATTTGCGAAGCTGTCATGGTCCTTATGAATGCCAATTTTGACAACTTGATTAACGGCAAAATCTGGCAATACGAGCGAGGATCTACAGCCTCTGGGGAAGTGTCTTGATCGGCGCAAACAGCGATCATCTTGTCATTAGCACGAAACTGTCAACGCTTTGGGTGAGATCCGAAACGACGTTTCTGATGAACTACAAAGCATTAATGCATGCAATGACCGCTCCCGACGTCGAAACAAAACTACCCAGTGAAAGGCCCAAGAGACAGTTGCGACACACCGATGGCAAGGTCGAATATCTGACACTGGTTGAAAAACCTCGCTCGGACTTACCGACCTGAAGCCACAAAGGAGATTGAAAGTTGGCAAAGCTAACAAAAACATCAGTGTTCAAAGCACAAGACTCCAAACCGGAAACGCCGATGGACAAAACGACACGTATCGCTAGGAAAATGGTCTAGGACGAAGCTGAACAACGACAAGTTAAGATTGCCCGTCTTCGCAAGGCCCGCCTGGAAAGAGAAGCAAACACACAACCAAAAACAAGTGCGAAAGCACACGGGACAAGTACATCTATTGCAGTCACAAAGCGATGACACAGAGTCGCTGGTCTCGTGTTTTCGGATAATTTCGAACCTCACCGCTCGTATCCTAGTCGAGCGGGACGTAAACAAAAAAAGTCGTTCGAGCCGTGCCTCTCCAAAGCTCAGCAATCGGCCCCACTCTTTCCAAGGAATTATCCATGTCAAATTCAGACGAGAGCGCAACAAAAATTCACTATATCTGCCAAACATATGTGGAGAAGAAGGCAGGGAGTGATGGGCAAGCAGGTTTGAAAATAGCTAAACAATTAGAGCATTCCACTGCGTCTGAGGCACAAAACAGAGCCGAAAGGGAGGCTCAATTCGAAGATTGCGCGGGCGCTGATGCCTACATGATCAGTGAGGATTCGAACAGTGGCGAAGTTGGATTGCCAAGATTCCTCGTCAGGCTAGGTAATGTCCCGGAATTCGATGATTTCTAAAGTTTAGCAACTGTCCTATGCTCATCCTATGAATTATGCTTGGAGCGCGACACTGTGTCATAAGGCGCATAGCATTTGTTACCAGTAGAAAAGCGGTGATTGGCGTTAGCGCGATGAAAGTCAACTTTTTCTACGCCTCGATTGTAGGTGCTGACCTCAGTGAATGGGCAATTTGGAAATCGCGCCTCAGACTGGATTTGAATGGCAGGTTTGGAGACATCGGCCGCAGCGCAGCGATGAGTGTGCTGCGCCTGCGAGCAGATGCTGCGCCAGCAAACACCCGAAAGCGCAATGGCCGCAAAGTCCGCATCGCTGTCATCTATTTGCTTTGTAGCTAAGGTCGGTAAGAGCCCTCAGCCGACATGCCATATTTTTGCTGCTAGCGCACAACGAGAGATATTTTCTGCGCTAGCATTAAGATCTGATTTGCGGTGCAGCAGAAATTGTGGTCGTTCATGCAGCGCGCGGCGATTCTGGAATCACGAACCGCGGGAAAACCGTGCCTACGCGAGTGCGGCGGATGCATGTGCAGAAATGCGAGAAAGCCGCTCGCGCATGACCCGATCCGGTGCGGTGTGGCGATTTTGTTGGATTTACGCAACAATAACCTCGTTGAGACATAATTTCGCCTCGAACAAGGGGCATTTCCGGCCTTGGAACTAACAACGTGGACATGATCATGAAACTGGTTGTTCAAATACCGGCGCTCAACGAGGAAGAAACCCTTGCCGAGGCGATCGCCGCCATTCCCCGTTCCATTCCCGACATCAGCGCAGTCGAAGTGCTGGTCATCGACGATGGCTCCACCGACCGCACCGTTGAGATCGCTTGGGCTGCAGGGGCCGATCACGTCCTGCAGATGAGCAGCCATGTCGGCCTCGCCCGTGCCTTCAGCGCCGGGATCGAACATGCGCTTGCGCTGGGCGCCGATGTGATCGTGAACACCGATGCCGACAATCAATATTGCGCCGATGATATCCCCGCGCTGATCAGCCCGATCCTGAAACGTCAGGCGCAGATCGTGGTCGGCGCCCGCCCGATCACCGAGATCGAATGCTTCTCACCGCTCAAGAAAGCGCTACAGCGGCTGGGCAGCTGGGTCGTGCGTCTGGCGAGTAAATCGGAAATCCCCGACGCGCCCAGCGGTTTTCGCGCCTATTCGCGCGATGCCGCCGCCCGGCTCTGTGTGATCAACACCTATACCTACACGCTGGAGACGATCATCCAAGCCGGCCGCAAACATATCCCTATGACCTCGGTGCCGGTCCGGGTCAACACCGTCACGCGCCCGTCACGGCTGTTCAACGGCGTCCGCGAATATGTCACCCGCTCGGCCCGCACCATCCTGCGGGTTTTCGTGATCTACGCGCCACTGCGGTTCTTCCTGTCGCTTTCCGCGATCTTCGCCCTGCCCGGGCTTTTCGGCGTCGGCCGATTCCTCTATTTCTACGCCACCAATGGCGGCGCCGGGCACGTGCAATCGCTGGTTCTGTCGGGTGTGCTTATGGCGATGGCGACGATCATGTTCGCCGTCGGCATCCTGGCCGATCTCATCGCCACCAACCGCAATCTGCTGGAAGACGTTCGCGCCCGCGAGTTGCTGCGCGCCTCGCGCAAACCGGCCGAGGTGATCCCGCTCAATCCGGCAGAGGCGGCGGAAAATGTATAACCCAACTCTTGGCGAACAGATCGCCGGGCGACCGGGGGGCATCATCCTTGATCTGATCGTGCGCACTGCCATTGCCGTTGTCTTCGCACTCCTCCTGGTGCTGGCCTACACCCACAATGTGAACTGGGACGAATTCTATTTTCTCTCCCACGTCCACGCCTTTCTCGACGGGCGGCTGGACCGGCCGATGCAGACTTTCTTCGTGCATGCCTTCACCTGGCTCAATATGCTTCCGGGGCAGGAGATGGAGCAGATCTTTGCCGCGCGGCTGGTGATGGTTGGCTGCCTCGGCGTGACCACGTTTTCGATCCATCGGGTCGCCCGGCATTTCACCGACCGGCGCTGCGCCGAAATCGCTGCTCTAGGCTTTCTGACCTCGGGCTTCGTGCTGGCCCATGGCGCCAGTTTCCGCGCCGACCCGATCGCCGCGGCTTTGCTGACCGCGTCGATCGCGATCCTGCTGACCACGCGCCTTTCGGCCCTGCAGATGCTGGCAGCGGCGGGGCTGAGCGCGCTGGCGGTTCTGGTCACGATCAAGTCGGCCCTCTACCTGCCCGTCTTTCTGGCCGTGTTGATCTGGCGGATCGACGATCGCGGCGCAGTGTTGCGCATCATCGTGGCGGGGCTTATCGCGGGCGGAATTTGCGTCTCGCTCTTCCTCTGGCACACGTCAGGCATTCGCGTCGCCGAGGGCAACGAGACCGCGGCCAATGCCAAGGACGCACTCAACACCACGCTTCTGAAAAGCGGTTTCTTTCCCCGGGCGACGGAATTGCTCAGCTGGGCCATTTTCAGCATCCCCCAGATCATTCTGATAGGGGTTGCCCTGGCGGCCAGAGGGAATGCGTGGCGGGCGCTCGTGCTGGTGCTCTTCGCCGCGCCGCTAATTTCCGTGATGATCTACCGCAATGCCTTTGTCTATTTCTTTCCCTTCGCCGTGCCGCTCCTGATGGTGGCAGTGGCGATTGGAGCACAAAACCTGGCAAACTCGCGGCGGCTGACCCAGCTTGTGGTGGTGATGCTGGCAGGCTTCGGGCTGCAGGTGGTTCAAACCGTCCCTGAGCGCGCCGAAACACAGCGCGCAACCATCACCGAGATACATCGTCTCTTTCCCAAGCCGGTGACCTATATCGATGACAGCCACATGATTGCCTCCTTCCCGAATGCCGGCTTCTTCATGTCGGGTTGGGGCATTGCACGATACCAGGCAGCAGGACAGCCTGTCTTTGCCGGGATCATTGCCGAACATCAGCCGCCCCTGCTGATCGCCAACAAGACCGCGTTGTCGCAGACCATGGACCCATCGCCGGAAGGGGCGGTCCCGATCCTGCTGCCCGAGGATCATGCGATCCTGCGCCAGTCCTACGTGCATTACGCCGGGGCGATCTGGCTTGCCGGGCATTCGGTCACGCTGACTGGTGACACGGCGACAATTCCCGTGCCATTCCCCGGCACCTACCGGGTGCACTCCAGCCAGCCGGTGCAGATCGGCAACCGCACTGTCGCCGATGGTGCGGTGCTGAATATCGGGTCGGATCCTTTGACAATCGACGGGCCAACGGGCACGATGGTCACACTGATCTGGGATACGGGCGTGGCCCCGATCGCCCCGGACGGCCTGGGCCGCGACATCTATGTCGGCTTCCGGATGTTAACCCTATGAGCGCCGATCTGTCTCTCACCCCGCCGCGCTCCCCGACTGCCACTGGCGGACCGGAGCCGCGCGGCGGACGGGTGGTCTTCTGGGGCACGTATGACCTGAGCAAACCGCGCACGCGCATCCTGCGTGACGGGTTGAAGGAACTGGGTGTCGAGGTGGTCGAGATCCACGCCGAAATCTGGCCGCAGCATGCCGATAAAAGCCAGATGAGCATGGCGGTGATGGCCTGGGCGCTGGTCCGCGCGCTTCTGGCCTATCCGCTACTGATCCTGCGCTACCTGCGGACACCCTGGCATGAAGCGGTGTTCATTCCCTATCTGGGGGTGCTGGATACGCTGGTGCTCTGGCCCTTTGCCCGGTTGCGACGGCAGCGGATCACCTGGGACATGTTTCTTTCGCTTTACGATACGGTCGTCCACGATCGCCAGATGGTGTCGCGCAAATCCCCGACCGCATGGGCGCTCTGGGGCACCGAATGGCTGGCCAGCCGAGCCGCAGACCGCGTCCTGCTCGACACGAAATCCCATGCCGATCACATCGCGCGGATTTTCAGCCTGTCGCCGGGCAAGCTGGGCGCCGTGCCGGTCGGGGCCGAGCCGGGATCCTTCCGGCGTCTGCCCCCTCCCGAACTCCATGACGGGCCCACGAGGGTGCTGTTCTACGGCCAGCTTATCCCCCTGCACGGGCTTCAGACCATTCTGGCCGCCGCCACCTCGGAGAAGGGGCGCGCAATCGACTGGCACCTGATCGGTACCGGGCAAGAGCGTAACCTGCTCGAATTTGCGCTTGCCGGCGAGGCGCATCCCCACATCACCTGGCAGGATTGGGTGCCTTACGAAGAGTTAACTGGGGCAATCGCCCTGACCGATATCTGCCTGGGCATTTTCGGCGCCTCGGGCAAGGCCGCATCGGTGGTGCCGAACAAGGTCTATCAGGCGCTGATAGCGGGCCGTTCGGTCATCACAAGGCATTCACCCGCTATGACGGAAACCTTTGGCGATGCTGCCCAAGGGATCAAGCTGATCCCCCATTCCGATCCCGAGGCCTTGCTGCAAGCCATCGCCGACTTGCGGGCCGAGGGCTATCCGGTGTTACCTGAAGGCAAGCTCGACATGGCGCAACCGCATCAGATTGCCCAGACCCTCTGCCAATACCTGTTTCACCCATCGCTTCAAGCCGGATAGACCCGTGACCGATATGACCGATACCAACCTTACCGCACCCAACCACCATGGCGCCATCATCCGACACAGGCATTTCGGCCTGGCCATCCCGGCCCTGCAATGGGTGCCGGCCCCGCGCTACCTGATGCGGCGCGATGTCATTCTGAACCTGGCGCAGGGGTTCGCGCCCGGACGGCTTCTGGAAATCGGATGCGGGGCGGGCGCCCTGCTGGACGATCTGGCCGGCATGGGATTCTCGGCGGTGGGCGTTGATCAGTCGCCGTCGGCCCGGCGCATCGCCACATCGCTTCTGGTCGAAACTCCCGCCGCCGAAATCCGCGAAACCTGCGACGGGTTGGCGCCGGAAAGCTTTGATCACCTGACTGCTTTCGAAGTGCTCGAACATATCGAGGATGACCTGGCCGCGCTTTCCGACTGGGCGCGCTATCTGAAGCCGGGCGGTGCGCTGATGGTTTCGGTCCCCGCGCATCCCGAGCGCTGGAACCCGGCGGACGCCTGGGCCGGGCACTACCGGCGTTATCGGCGCAGCGATCTTGTGGAGCTAGTCGAAAAGGCCGGGTTCGAGGTCGTGAAGGTGCAGTGCTACGGCTTTCCGCTGGCCAATATCATGGAACGCCTGAGCGCCCGGATCTACGACAACCAGACCGCCAAACGCGGCGGCAACCAGATGAAGCAGGACGAACGCACCGGTGCCAGCGGCTCGGACCGCAGCCTGCTGACCAGCATCTGGCCGATCTACAGCTCGCCGCCCGGAACGCTGGCGATGCGGTTGCTCTGGAAGATCCAGAAGATGTTTTTGAACGGCGACCGCGGGATCGGCTATCTCGTCCTCGCCCGCAAGACCTGACTCGATGGCCGCCGCCCTGCGCTATATCGGAACCGCCGCCGCGCTGATCTTCATCGGCGTCATTCTGGTGCGCCATGCGGGCGACATGCCGGTGTTCGACCTTGGCTCCGGCAGTACCTGGCTTGCATTGTCGGGCGGGTACACCCTCTATTTTCTGTCGCAGATCGTCGGCGCCGCGGCTTGGAGGGCGACGCTGAACATCCACCACACAGCCCTGCCGCGGGCCCGCGCCGAAAGCCAGCTTCTGGTATCTCAGATCGGGAAATACATCCCCGGAAACGTGGCCCATCTTCTGGGGCGGTTCGGGCTGGCGCGCGCTGATGGGGTGCAGTCTGCCGTCATCGCATCATCGCTGCTGCTGGAGGTCGGTTTTCTGGTTACTAGCAGTGTTCTGATCGTCGGCGTGCTGCTGCTGATCAAGCCCGATTTCATCGCCGCGATTACGACGAACGTTCCCGAGACCTGGCTGAACAGATCGGCCGTGATGATTTTCTTCGCGCTTCTGGCCGGTATTGCCATCGGCCAGTTCCTGATATGGCGCAAGGCCGGGAAACCAAAGCTCGTTTTTTCAAAATGCGTTGCCCCGCTGCTGCTGCATGGCTTCAACTTCATGCTGTTGGGAGTATCACTCTGGTGTGTCGCGCGGGCAATCCACTCGGAAGGCGACGTCAGCCTGCTGCAGTGCACGGCGATCTTCACCACTGCCTGGGTCACTGGTTTTCTGATACCGGGCGCACCGGGTGGGGTCGGCATTCGGGACGGGATCATCGCCTTGGGCCTCGGGCTTTTCATTGGCCAGGGCGCCGGTCTGGGCGCAGCGGCCGCGCATCGCGTAATCTCGGTTCTGGGGGATGTCAGCGTCTTCGGGCTGGGACTAGTCTTGCGCCGAAACCGGCGCAACGAAGTGCAGAAGTCTGCGTAGGAACCCCGTAACAATTCTACTTGGTTGCAACATAGGGTGGATTTTTACCATTAAAGGACATCCGACTAGAAGCCAGAGGGTTTATCCAAGAGCCTTATACAAGAACCCGCACAATAGGTGATTCCAGTTGCAGTTTCTACGACGGACCCGCCGCTGAGGCGAGCGCATCGGAAGTTCTGATTGTCCTGGGGTCCCGGTATTGGCGGCTTGAAACTTTCTGCAGTTCGCGTGAGCGACCACAATCTACACCGCAATGCAAATAATAATTTTCAGCGGTGCAGCGAAAATTAGGCACTTCTGAAATGAGCTCGAACCGCCTTGCGGTGGCGCAGCGATCCGCGATGCTGTCGCGCACTGAGACCGGCCAATCGCCAGATACCGCACTTACCGGCGAACTGTCAGCAAATGCACAGGTTTCTCGAATTATCACAATGATGGTGTGCCGTTCGTTATCTGGCAGCGGGCATTCCGGCAGGGGGCAGTGATTCATCGCTCGGAGCCCAGATTACCGGATGCTGCGCTTTGTACGAATGTCGGCTAAGCCCGTCGGGCGATACATTTGATCTCAACAATGGCGCCCCCACGAACAAAGCCCGCAACCTCGATTGCCGTCCACGTAAGAAAGGGCTCTTGGACATACTTGGCTCGAATGCTCTTGAACTGGTCGAGGTGGTCACGCAGTCCTACGTGGTAGCTCGTCATCTCGACGAGGTGCTGGAAACCCAGTCCGCCTACCTAGTGAGGCCATGGCTTTGTCGTGATTGTTTCTATCGCGCAACGGAGGCCTCGAGGTTGGTCTCCGCGGCATTCTGATTGGGGCTGCATTGTTAGTGTAAATGAGGATAATCGCTGTACGAACCTGCGTTGTCGTGGTTAGCCAATTGATGAGACTCATGCTCAAAAAAGTTGTTTGTTTTTATAAGGCGTTTGGTAATGTTGTTCGTGAGATGGCTACCTTTACTATGAGATGGTCACCTTAACCTTGAAACCGTTTTCGACCTTCCGGAAACTGAAAAATACAATGAATATAACAGTTTATAGATATTCATCCTACGATAAGCTTTACCAAATTAGCGTATATGGGCCGCAGTACAGATGAGTCTCATCAATTGGCTAACCATGACATACGGGGCCAGTTTTTGGTCTCTAATCTCTGTCTAAGACTATCAGGTTTGTGATCATTCCCGTTGATGACGACGGGCGCTCGTCTCAGCGAGGAGACCCTGCGGAAATCCGCAGAGACGATAATCTGACTCCTATTCGCGCCATTTACACCCCGCATCGTCCTGTACCACAGTGTTCATCAGGGAGAGCCTTTGATGGAAGAGACCGACATTGATAGTCCGAACGGGCACATGCGCAAAAGCGTGCTGGGCGCTTTGATCGCGACTGTTTTAATCGCAACCCTGGCAACTTTTCTCGGAGCACATCGATATTTCGAACGGCTTGAAACAACGGCTGCGTCCAGCCGGATGGAACTATACCTGCGTTCCTTGAATGAAACATTACGTCAGCACCAACACATGCCCTTCGTGCTGGCAGGAGATCCACGCTATTCCAGCGCCTTAGACCCTGGCGCAGTAGAGCCAGAAACCAATGCCCGGCTTTCGCAACTCGCGAAGCAGGCTAAACTTGAAGCGATCTATTTGATGGATGCCTCGGGCGCGGTGCTGGCGGCATCAAACGCTGGCCTGCCGAACAGCTTTCTTGGGCAGAACTATGGGTTTAGACCATATTTCAAACAAGCACTTGCGGGTCAGCGCAGTGACTATTTTGCAATCGGGGCAACCTCTGGACGGCCTGGGTATTTTGTTGCCGAGCCAGTGGCCTTTTCCTCGGGGTCACAACAAGGCGTCATTGCTATCAAGCTTGATGTCAGCGAATTGCAGCGCTCTTGGGAGAGCGGCGATGAGACAGTCGTCGCGATTAACAAAGACAACATCATTGTTCTCGCCTCGAACCCGGACTGGCTTTATCGACCTATCATTGACCTTACGCCCGACGTCCGACAGGCGATCCAGCAAAGTCGGCAATTCGGGAACGAACCGCTCCCGCACCTGGATTGGACCGAAAGCGGCGATACAAAAATCACGATCGAAGGGACTGCTTATATTGCAGCTAGGGGACAGTCGGATTGGCGGGACTGGTCTGTAGTCTACCTGCATCCCGCATCCAAGATTACACGTCAAACCCTAGTGGCGACGGTAGTGTTCGGGAGCTTGATTGCGCTCTTGGTAGGCTTTGCAACGTTCCTGCGCTCACGCAGAATAGCTCTGGCATACGCCGCATCAGAACGCCGACGCCTGGCGTTGACACAAACAAATCGCCAACTTGAGCAGGCGCAGGCCGAGCTAGCGCGGAGTGCGAAATTATCGGCACTTGGGCAACTTGCAGCCTCTGTCACACATGAGTTGGGTCAGCCCATCAGCGCCTTTCGCAACCACCTTGCAGCCGCAGAGATTGGCGGTGAAATAACCTCGCCCAGCACCGCCAAAAGCCTGAATAAGCTGGTCGAGCGGATGGAAGCCATAACAAAACAGTTCAGATACTTCGCCCGCGGAAGAGCAGGTGACAAAGCGCGCGTTGATTTTGCTGACATACTTGGCGAGGTCGGAAATCTTCTAGGCGCCGATTTTGAGGCCTCAGGCGTTGGCTTGTGCATCACCCCTTTGGTGTCTCCCACTGAAGTGCAAGCCAACAAGGTGATGCTGGAACAGGCGCTTACCAACCTGCTGACCAACGCTTTACATGCAGTTGAAAACGAACCCAGCCCCGTGGTCAGCGTTGCAGTGACATCTGCGAACAATCGGATTGAGGTCCGGATTTCCGACAACGGCCCGGGCCTTGACGGGGTTGATCTCGCGGACCTTCAGGAGCCATTTTTCAGCACCAAGCCGTCCGGTATCGGGATGGGTCTTGGTCTGGCAATCGCAACTGAGATTATCAAAGATCACGGTGGAGAATTGACTCTTGAACCGTCTGCCGAGGGGGCGGAGTTTTTCTTTTCGCTGCCCGTTTTAGCGCGTGGAGAGGCAAAATGAACAAGGCCCGGATACTTGTCGTGGATGATGATCGGGAGATGCGTGCGTCCCTGAGCCATCTTTTGGAGAGTGCTGGTTATGACGTCCTACTTGCACAGGACGGCCCTCACGGTCTTGACGCGGTTCGCTCCGGTTCGCCTGATGCTATCCTGAGCGACGTTCGCATGCCCAGTATGGACGGTCTGCAGTTTCAGCTGAAGGTCAGGGATATCAACCGGGTTCCTGTGATCCTGATCACCGCGCACGGAGATATTCCCATGGCCGTCGCCGCGCTGCAGGATGGGGCGTATAGCTTCGTCGAAAAGCCGTTTGAACCGCGTCGATTGCTCGGAATACTAAAAAACGCGGTCCAGATGAAGCAACTGATAGATAATACTACGATGCTGAAAGATCGTTTGGCAGAACTAACTGATTTGGAGCGGATACTGATAGGCAACAGCCCGAAGATTGCCGCAGTCAGGGATATGATTTTTGATTTTGCGGCGAGCAAGGCAAGTGTCTTAATCCTTGGTGAAACAGGATCAGGCAAAGAACTGGTGGCACGCGCCCTGCATGATCTGGGCGAAACGCCGTCAGCCCCCTTTGTCGCTGTAAATTGTGCTGCAATCCCGCCGGAGCGCTTTGAAGAAACCGTTTTCGGGACACGCGAAAATCCAGATGGGCTGATGAGTGGCGCAAATGGCGGCACGCTGTTCCTGGACGAGTTGGGTTCGATGCCCTTTGATACGCAATCAAAACTACTGCGCGCAATCGAGACCAAGCAATATCAGCGCATCGGAGACGCGCAGATGCAATCCGTCGACCTACGCGTAATAAGTGCCGCTACTGAAGACATTTTGTCAGATGCAGAGGGCCCGGGGTTTCGCGAGGATTTGCTTTTTCGCCTGAATACCTTGGTCATTACACTTCCAGATCTGTCTGATCGCGGAGAAGATGTGTTGTTATTGTTCCGCCATTACCTGGTTCGCCTCAGCCAGCTTTACGAGTTGCCAACGCCTGAGCTCACCCCCGATGATATTGCGGCGTTGATGTCATACCATTGGCCCGGCAATGTGCGAGAATTGCAAAACGTGGCAGAGCGCCGTGTCTTGGCCGAACGGCGCGGAGGTGGATCTGTGCGCCGGGCAATTGCGCTTCAGAGCTCTCAGTCATCCGTCCCAGATACGCTGCGCGAAGCTGTAGCCGCGTTTGAGCGGGAACTGATCGGACGCGCCATCAAAGAGGAAGATGGGCGTATGGACAATGTTGCCGCTTTGCTGGGTATAGGACGGCGGACGCTGAACGAGAAGATCGTGAAACTGGGCCTCGATAAAGACGCTCTGTTAAGCGGTTAAGCGCGGCCTGCGGAAAACCGCAGGCGCAATTCTTTCAAACGCGCGAATTGTTTCATACCGCGCTAGACGGGTGTTCTCCATGAAGGGATCAGTTCGACTTTCGAACTAGAATCCTAGGGAGGAAAACCGATGAAAATGTTGAAAGCGCTGGTTCTGGGCGCAGGTCTTATTGCGTCCGGTCATGCTTACGCTGAAAACGCCGACTATGTGTTGAACACAGCGTCCACTGGCGGCACGTACCACCCGGTTGGTACGGCGATCTCAACCTTGTCAAAAATCAAATTGTTGCCAAAGGAGAATTTCTCGCTGACGGCAGTGAACTCGGCTGGTTCGGGCGCAAACGTACAGGCTCTTTCAGCGGGCACGGCAGATTTCGCGATCTTGCAGGGCCTTTACGGCTCCTACGCTGTAACCGGCACTGGCCCAATCAGCGAACCGCAAACAAACCTGCGCTCTGTCTCGATGCTTTGGCAAAACGTGGAACAGTTCGTTGTTCCCATCGACAAAGCCGCGACCGGCACGGTCTCTGACCTCAAGGCGTTGACAGGTATGCCGGTCGGCATGGGCAAAGAGAACTCCGGTACAATGGGATCAAACAAGGTTCTGTTATCCGGCTTGGGCCTCGCACTTGAAGACTTCACGCTTGTGTCCGCAGGATACGGTCCGACAGCCGATGCGCTGGCAAACGGTCAAGCGGTAGCCGCTGGCATCCCCTCTGGCCCGCCCACTGGTGCGATCACCAAGCTTATGGCGTCGAACGAAGGCAAATTCACCATCCTCGATGTGACCGATGAAGAAGCCGCTGCCATGAACGATGGTCGCAATCTCTGGGTGCCTTACACAATAGCGGCAGGCACATATCCAGGTCAGCAAAAAGATGTGAACACGATTGCGCAACCAAATTTCCTGGCGGTGAATGCAAGTGTGGACGAAGAGCATGTCTACATGCTGACCAAAACCATGTTTGAAAACCTGCCCTTCCTGCAGTCGATCCACCCTGCCACCAAGGCAATGGCACTGCAAAAAGCGATGGCTGGCCTGCCAGCGCCTTTGCACCCCGGTGCCGCGCGCTATTACACCGAAATGGGTCTGGATATTCCGGAAAACCTCATCGCGCAGTAATTCGAAACTATGGATAGGGGCCGCCAAAACCTCAGCGGCCCCGGTTCATTCAGCGTCCGGGAGGGGACTTTGAAATGACTCAGAAACCAGAGTTTTCGCGGTCACCACGTGAAACCCTATTGGACATGCCACAAGGCACGTGGAGACCTCGTCAGTTCGTCCTGATCTTCGCGCTTATCTTTGCGATCTGGCATATCCTGACAAATGTCTACCTGACTGAACCGGGCCTTTGGCAGAATGCCATACACTTTGCGGGTTTTGCATTTATCGCATCTGTCACGCTTAGTCCTTGGGGCAAAAGGTCGGATGAAACCTGGGCCTGGGTTGTCGACACCCTATATGGCCTTGTTGTGGCCGCAGCTGCGTTATGGGTCGCATACGCGGAATCTGGCCTCTACGAAAGATCGCTTGCTGTGACGGGCCAGGGATGGCAGTTCACGCTTGTCGATTGGGCCGCGGGCCTATTGCTGATCTTTGCCTGTATTGATCTGTCACGCCGTGTCGCTGGTTGGGTCATCCCAATTCTGATTGTCCTGGCGCTCAGCTATATTTTGTTTTTTGGCACAATGCTGCCCGGCGTCTTTCGTGCCGCCAGCCTTCCATTGGATGATGTGTTGTTCCGCACACTCTACAACGACGAAGGCATGTTTGGCATCCTCGCGCAGATCTCCGTCGCGAACATCACTTTGTTCATGATCTTCGGTGGGTTCCTCGTTGTCTCTGGTGCAAGTAACTTTGTTATCGAGCTATCCAAGATTGTCGCTGGTCGGATCAAGGGTGGGGCCGCGTTCGTCGCTGTGATCTCCTCTGCGTTAACCGGCACAATCTCGGGGTCTGCGATCGCCAACACAGCCTCCACCGGAGTCATCACCATCCCATTGATGAAGGCCAATGGTTTTCGCCCCCAATTTGCCGCCGGAGTTGAGGCCGCGGCGTCTACCGGGGGACAGCTGATGCCGCCAATTATGGGCGCGGGCGCCTTTGTTATGGCCAGCTATACCTCCATTCCCTACGGCACGATTGTTGCGGTGTCAGTTGTACCCGCCATTCTCTATTTTCTCTCCGTCGCCTTCATCGTGCGCATCGAAGCTGTTAAATACGATACTGGTGCCGAGATGGATCTGACTGTTGACCGAGGCAAGCTGATCTCCGGCGGCCTGGTTTTTGTGATCCCGCTGGCTGTGATGATCTGGTTGCTATTGGCTGGCGTGACTCCGGCATACGCGGCCTGTTGGGCAATTGCGGCTGTGATCGTGACGTCCTGGGCCACAAGTATTCTGGCCCGGTTCGGCAAGAAGGGGTCGTTCAAACCTGTCGACATGGGTGCCGCAAAGATATCCGAAGCCCTGACCCGCGGCATCAGGTCTGCGGTGATGACGGCAATCTTGCTAACCGCCATCGGGATTATGAACAATGCCATTGTGACAAGTGGAGTCGGCAACGGGTTCTCGCTGATGATTGCACAATGGTCGCAAGGGTCGATGGCCCTGGCCATTCTGCTGATTGGTCTTGCCTCTCTGGTTCTGGGCATGGGGCTGCCGGTTACCGCAGCTTACATCATTCTGGCTATTCTCACGGCACCGGCGCTAGCGGGTATCATGGCCGATGGTCTTATCGTCGAACAACTGGTCACCGGTATTGCTGATCCAGCAAAGGCAGGATTGTTTTTCCTTGTCGAGCATCCTTTGACCGCACAGGTCTCTGAAGGAATGACTAGGGCCGAAGCCTGGGAACTTATATCAGCGGTACCCTTTGAGATCGCGGTGACCATTCGCCCCGTCTTGGTCGATCCAGCTTTGCAACTAACTCTCCTGTTGACCGCGCATCTGATCATTTTCTGGCTTAGCCAAGATTCCAACGTGACGCCCCCCGTTTGTTTGGCGGCGTTTGCGGCCGCCGGTATCGCCGGGTCACGCCCGATGGCGACGGGTTTCGAAAGCTGGAAGATCGCCAAGGGTCTCTATGTCGTTCCGCTTCTATTTGCCTACACGCCCCTGATCTCGGGTGACATTGCGCAAGTTCTGCAGATCGGATTCTTCTCGCTCTTTGGCATCTATGCGACTTACGCCCTGATTCAGTGGTATGCGGAGGGCCCAATTGGTTGGTTGAGCGTCCCGTTCTTCGTCGCAGGTGGCATCGGCGCTTATTGGCCATTGGCTTGGGTTCCCAATATCGCCGGATCTTTTGCGATTACCACCGCCATCATTCTTTCAGCCAAGGCGAGGAGAGCTGAAATAGCAAAGGTGAACAGCGCATGATCAAAGCAACAGCCGACAGGCTCTCAAGTGCTAGAGATCGCAGCAAACATGGGCGACAGCAGGAGGAAGGCATACTGGTCATTCGCACCATTGCAATGCCCGCAGACACAAACCCCGCTGGCGATGTATTTGGAGGTTGGTTGATGTCTCAGATGGATCTTGCAGCAGGAAATATGGCTGCCCGCGCGTCTCAGGGCCGAGGTGCGACAGTGGCCGTTGAAGCCATGCAATTCTTGCACCCTGTCAAAGTCGGTGACGAGGTGACTATTTACGCCTCTTTGCGTAATATTGGACGCACTTCGATACGAGTCCACGTTGATGTCTGGTCCCGTTCAAGGTTCGAAAAAGGGTCTCAGAAAGTGACGGATGCAGATTTTGTCTTTGTGGCGCTGGATGAACTTGGGCAACCGCGCGAATTGCCGGAGGGATAGCAACGTTAGGCTCGGGATGGCTCGGTTGATGCAACGAAATTACGCATTGGAATTTGCTGAGAGCAGCATCGTTTGATGACCGGTTCGCCGGTATCCACAGGGCCGCCGAACAACTGATGCTGTAGCATTCGCCAGTGCCCCATTGATAAAGCAGTCCTAGACCCCAAATCCCGCTCCACTAAGCGAGTAGATAGCTTTGTTACTATTTCGAAAAACGTAAACCGAAATGCTTGGGTTTCGCATTTTAGTTGATTCCTACAAATCTTGGCCTTTTCTGAATTCCGCGGCGATCGGGAATGCGACAGCAACTCTAAGACCAGGATGATTGTCATAGGCTCTGACAGTTGCTCCATGGTGTGTCGAAATTGCTCTTACAAGAGCGAGGCCCAGACCGTTTCCGCCCGATGTCCGACTACTATTTGTACGGAAAAAAGGATCGAAGATGTGGGCTCTAAATTCGTTCGGAACACCTGGGCCATCGTCGCCAACAATCAGTTTTGGAGTTACGCCCTCCAATCTTGTCACAAGTGTTACTGTTGTTCCTGCTGGGCAATGCTCGATGGCGTTGTTCACCAAATTGTAGGCAAGTTGCAGTAACATTTTGTGGTCAGCCCAAACCACAGTTTTTCTTTGCGCTTCGACAATAAGTTCAAGACGAATGCCTTTTTCCTCAGCGACAGCCAGAAAGGTTTCATGCATCTCCTCGGCGATGTCCTTGAGATCAACCAGGCTATAGTGTGTGCGTGCACTGGACGTTTCGATCCGAGTAATCCTAAGGATGGTGTCGAATACTGTTCCTAAGCGTTGCAGTTCAGCTTCCAGCTCTTCAAGGGACGTGCGCGGGTCTTCTTTTTGGTCGAGTTGGGCGAGCGCATGCTGCAATGCCATAAAGCTATGAGAAAGTGGAGTTTTCAGATCGTGGGCAATAGCAGCGACGGTGGATTTGGTCGTTGTCATCAAAGCAGAAAGCTGTTCGAGGTGCTTGTTTACTTGGAACGAGATTCTGTCGATCTGGTCGTTGTCTGTAGACACAGGTAATCGCGCCGTCATCTGGCCTTTTGACACCTGGTTGAGTGTACGCTCAATGATCTGCAGCTTGATAAGGCTACGACGGCTGAGCAAGTAACCTAACGCTAACGTTGCCAAGAAAATGACAACGCCAAACAATAATAACCCTTCGATCAAAGTCATCAGCGCGGCGTTTTTCGGTTCTAGCGATCGTCCAACAACAGTTTGGAATTTGCTGTATCGTGCTGCATTGAGGAGGTTCCCATCTTGCATGCCAGGGAAGCCGCGTCCTTGGGTTGATACGATGTGCCATCCTTCGAAGTCCGGGGCCGACGTAATGTTGCCTGCGAGAAAAAGTCCGGTTTCGTCAAAAAGGCCGATTAAATACCTGCGCGTGGATAACGGATTTTTGAGATGTTCGACGGCTCTATCCAAACTATCACGCCCGCCGTTTTTTAAGATTTCGTGCAGAAGGAACTGTTCTTCTAGAATTTGCTCTTCGATGTTTTGCTGGAGCGCGTTCTCGACGCGCTGGTAGGAAAACCAGCCAGCTGCCGATAGCACCAATCCAAAAAGCATTGCAGCATAAAGTGCTGCTCTAAAGGGCGCCCCGGCAAAAACGCTACCTTGGTCCATGCATGGAGTATCCTGTGTTTCTGATTGTGTGCAGCAAAGGAGTGTTGAATGGTTTGTCGATCTTTGTCCGGAGGCGGCTGATGTGGGTTTCTACAACCGTGGAATTGGGGTCAAACGTGTAGTCCCAAACCCGTTCCAAAAGCATCGTTCGGGTGACGACGCGGCCTGGGTTGCTCATAAATACTTCAAGTAAAGAAAACTCTTTGGTTTGCAACTCAATAGTTATCCCCTGACGTTTCGCTGTTCGCGTCAGCAAATCTAATTCAAGGTCGTGCACGACAAGGGTTGTTTGTTCAGGAGATCCCCGGCGCCGTGACAAAGCTTGGACACGCGCCAGAAGCTCTGAGAAATGGAAGGGTTTGACGAGATAATCGTCACCGCCCGCAGACAGTCCAATGACTCGATCATCAACATCGCCAAGAGCTGTGAGGAAGATTACGGGTGTTCCTAACCCCGCGCCACGCATTGCCTTCAGGACTGAAAGCCCGTCCATGCTCGGAATCATTCTGTCTAGGATGACAACGTCACAGTCATTGTAGAGGCAGAAGTTCAGCGCATCGCGCCCATCATCGAAAACCTCAACCTGATAGCCGCTTTCCTGCAGTCCGGTACGCACGTAATCCGAAGTTTTTTTGTCATCTTCTGCAAGCAGGATTCTCATTAAAACGGTCACCTTTTCTTGATTTTAGATGAGACGATACCCGCCTGGGACCATTCAAAGAACTTACAAATTTGTAAAGCTCAGGACAAACCCGCGTGAAGTCCGTGTGGTTGGGTGCAACCAGACTCGGCCGTGGCGTCGAGTCGGAAACGCTTCGATAGCTTGAAAGGCGATGAATCATGGCAACAGTTTCCGCTCTTATTGGAGGGCTTGAAACCTCCTTTTTCACGGAACCAGATGAAAACCTCCATGACTTTGCGGGCCGCCTGCTGGACCGACAGATGTTTGGTGCGATCGTGCGCGACAAAGACGGCGAGGTCGTCGGAATAATCACTGAGCACGATATGGTGCGCGAGGCATTTTTGAAAAACGCCCATCTCTATGACATCACCGTCGGTCAGGCGATGACCGAAAATGTCATTATGTGTCAGTCCTCGATTGGTCTCGGCCGAGCGCTCGCACTCATGGGCCAGCACAGGATCCGACACTTAGTTGTGAAGGAGGGAAATGCCGTTCTCGGTTTTGTTTCGATTAAGGACGTTCTCCAAAAGATCCATGCGGACGAACAACTCGAGATCTCGGTTCTACGGGACCTGGCGGGCATCAAACCTACAGTTGTTGCTGACTGAGACATTCAAAGGGGGAAGTCCCGTGACCGAAGACTATCTGATCGACGTCAGATCGGGTGACATGCGTCGCTTAATCTACAAGAGCGTCGATGGCGGTTCGCATCCACAATCACTGGCCAAAGCTCTTAACCTTTCGCAGAAACTCTCACGCGTGATCTCTCATCTTGGCCATCAGGCGCAGAGGCATGAGCGCGATCCTCCAAGACGAGATTTTGGACTGGACGGCGGAGCGTTTCACGCAGCTGGCGTCTTTAAATTCTGGCGGTTTCGTTAATGAACGACGGAAGGTCCGAGACCGACAGCTTCTTCTATGGAACTCCAAAATAGATCGGTGCTTCAAGCGCCACCAAACACTCAAGAAAAAGGAAAATGATAATGCAACGAAGACAAGTTTTGCGCGTGTTGGCAGCATGTCCAGTCTGCGCGGCGGCAGCAAAGTCTGCGATGGCAGGTACAGGCCATGAGTGGGGTTACAACGGTGATGTCATGCCAGACAATTGGTCTGAACTGTCCGAGGATTATCACGTGTGCGGAGCGGGGCGGCAGCAGTCGCCCATTGACTTGGCTGACGCGACGCGAGCTGATGTTGATGCAGTGACAACGCGCTGGCGCGCGGTCTCCGATTTCGAACTGGTTAATAACGGCCATACGCTTCAAGCCAATATGCCTAAAGGCAGCGTCTCGATTGTGAATGACAAGCCCTATGATTTGCTTCAATTCCACTTTCACCACCAAAGTGAACACACAGTGGATGGCGTGCGTTACCCTATGGAAGCTCATTTTGTGCACAAGTCGAACGATGGTGATCTGCTTGTGCTCGGCATTTTTCTTGACGAGGGTCAAGAAAATGACGTTCTGGCACCACTTTGGGCCGTGGCACCAACTTCAAAAGGCATAGCAAGAGTGGCAGCAGAGTTTCATCCACAGGATTTGCTGCCGCGATCTTCCTCACACTTCACCTACGCAGGCTCTCTTACTACGCCGCCATGTAGTGAGATTGTAACCTGGGTGGTTTATGAAGAGACCGCGCAAGCATCAAAGAAGCAAATTGCTGATTTCGCTGAAGTGTTTCCACACAACTATCGGCCGTTGCAACCTTTGAATAGGCGGCAGATTCTCCAAGGGTTTTAGGCGAGCTGCGACAAGCAATTGCGAAACTGACCGTAAGAGAGGGCCTGATTCAATCCGGCCCTCTTTTGGCATGTAGGAAATTCACAAAGTTAACGTCTCACACAGTTAATTCGCAAAATGCCCAGATGGCAAAGAGAGAAAGCTCTTGTGACAATACCCATATCTGCGATGAACTGCACTCGAGAACAGATGCGATCAACTCTCCTGTTGTCGGATCTAACACGGCAAGGCTTACGTCGCCGGTGACCCACTCGCCAGCCACAAACGCGCTGAACTCAGGGAAGCCTCCGACCATCTCGTTAATCATTCCAGTTCCCCTAGGATCTCGTCCGTGTGCTCCCCGAATTTCGGCGGCGGGCGATGATAGCTCACCGGGGTTTTGGAGAACCGCAGGGGGTTTCCGATCATGTCAACCTTGCCTGAAGCGGCTTCGGCGCAGGGAACACAGATCTGCATGTTCCTTGCCGTCACCTGATCCGATCCAAAGACGCGATCGAGTGAATTTACTGGGCCAACCGGAACACCAACGGCTTCCAGACCGGCGATCACGGCGTCCATCTCATAGCTCGCAAGCGCCTCAGTGATCAGATCAACGAGGGCGTCGCGGTTGGATAGTCGAGCAGGATTGGTCACGAAACGCGGGTCCTTTGCCCATTCCGGATGCCCGATCCATTCCGCGAAGCGCGAGAACTGACCATCATTCCCGACCGCGATCACCACATGGCCATCCCGGGTTGGAAAGACCTGATAGGGCACGATGTTTGGATGGCCATTGCCCCGCCGTTGAGGCACGTCGCCGCTGGTCAGGTAGTTGACACCTTCGTTGATGAGCCAGGCGATTTGCGTGTCCACAAGCGCGAGATCGATGTGCTGGCCTTCGCCCGTCTGGTCACGGTGCCGCAAGGCCGCAAGGATGCCGGTTGAGGCATACATACCGCACATAACATCCGCGATGCCGACAGCGACTTTCATGGGCTCACCGTCCGGCGCGCCAGTCAGCGACATGATCCCGCCATAGGCCTGTGCCATAAGATCGTAGCCAGGTTTGCTGGCGTTCGGTCCAGTCTGCCCGAAACCGGAAATCGAGCAATAGACAAGACCTGGTGACGCGTTGGACAGGCTACCGTAATCCAGACCGTACTTCTTCAAGGCGCCAGTTTTGAAGTTTTCGACGAGAACGTTGGACCGTGCCGCGAGTTTCCGGACGGTCTTTTGCCCTTCAGCGCTGGCGAGATCGATTGCGATGGATCGCTTGTTCCGGTTGGCACAGACGAAATAGGCGCTGAGGTCCGACGCTTTGCCATCGACGCCAGTGACAAAGGGTGGCCCCCAGCTTCTGGTGTCATCGCCGTCTGTGAGTGGATTTTCGACCTTGATGACATCCGCCCCCATATCCGCAAGAAGCTGCGTGCAAGTGGGGCCGGCCAGGATACGACTGAGATCGAGGACCTTTAGGCCCGAAAGCGGCCCGGTCATGCTGCGGCCCTCAACGATCCCACTGCCGCTCTGATGCGGGCGCAGGCGGATCGAAGATCATCCTCCGACGCAGCTGTGGAAATGCGGATGTGAGGCGAAAGCCCGAAGGCCGTACCAGGAACGGTCGACAGGTGATGTCTTTCCAGAAGCCAGGTGCTCACAGCGGTGTCGTCCGTCAAGATGACCCCGTCAGGTGTCGTCTGACCAATGAGCCCTTCAATACGCGGAAAGACATAAAATGCTCCTTCCGGCCGGAGGCAGGAAACTCCGTCGATCGCGCTCAATGCATCAACGACGATATCACGGCGTCGCTGAAAACTCGCCGCGCGGTCTGCAAAGAAGTCGGCCGGGCCTTCCAAAGCAGCGACAGATGCGGCTTGTGAGATGGAGCAGGCATGCGTGCTACTCTGGCCTTGGACCGCATTCATCGCCGCAATCAGGGATGCGGGACCAGCGCCATAGCCGATCCGCCACCCGGTCATCGCAAAAACCTTTGAGACGCCGTTGACCAGCAATGTTCTGGGTTTCAGATCGGGGGCGGCATTCAGGATCGAAACGAAACGGTGATCGTCGAACATCAGATGCTCATAGATATCATCGCTCAGCACCCAGACATGCGGGTGAGCCCGCAACACCTCCGCAATAGCCGCGAGTTGCGCTTTTGAATAGGCCCCGCCCGTCGGGTTGGACGGAGAATTCAGCATGAGCCATTTGGTCTTCGGTGTAATCGCCTTTTCAAGGCGGTCAGGGGTCATCAGAAACCCATCTTCCTGCGGGCAGTCGACGATGATGGGTGTGCCGTCGGCGATGGCCACCATGTCGGGGTAGGACGACCAATAGGGTGCCGGAACAATCACTAGATCGCCTTTTGAAAGCGAGGCCATGAAGGCGTTGTAGATGACCTGCTTTGCGCCGCCGGAAACGGTGATCTCTTCCGGTGTATAGTCGAGTGCGTTGTCACGCTTGAGCTTGTCGCTGATCGAGGACCTGAGCGCTGGCGTACCAGCAACAACCGTGTAGCGAGTCTCATCGTTGTGGATGGCTTTGATCGCAGCGGCCTTCACGTGATCGGGCGTTTTGAAGTCAGGCTCCCCGATCCCAAGATCGATGATCGGATGCCCCTGCGCTTTCAGGGCGCGGGCCTTGGCCACAAGTCCCATGATCATCGAGGGCGCGACTACGGCAAGGCGGTCGGCACGCATATCAGATCCGTCCATCATAAACCTCCCGATCAATCTCAGCAGCAATGACTGTGAAGCTGTCCGCGGTTTGTGCGGTAGCAAGAGCGTCCTTCAGCTCTACCGCCGACCCAACCGTATGTCCCACGCCGCCAAAGGCCTCAGCCAAGCGGGCAAAGTCATGTTTCGCAAAATCGACGCCTGCGTTTTTGAGCTGCCGCCCGCGTTGTTTGATTTCGATCAGCGCGAGGCTGGCGTCCACGAAGACCACGAAGATGGTCTTGAGACCGAGTTCCACCGCCGTCGAAAGCTCGCCGGCGACCATCAGCATGCCGGCATCCCCAGAGAAAGACACAACAGTGCGCTCGGGTTTGATCAGGGAGGCGCCCATTGCAAGAGGAACCGCGCAGCCCATTGTGCAGAGCGCAGATGACTGTAACAGGCCTTTCGGGGCGTAGCAGCGCCACTTCTGTGACAACAGAATGCGGTGCGCGCCGGAATCGACCGTCGCGACGGTCGATTCCGGCAGCATGTCGCGACAGATATCGATGACCACCCCAGGACCCCACGCGTCCGTCTCGGCAAAGGCGGAGGTCAGCCTGTCACGCACTTCGTCTGTCTTGCCGCCCGACCAGCTTGGCATAGTCGCGATACCATTTGACAAAGCATCCAGCGTCAGACCAACATGGCTAACGAACTGAAGGCTCGATTGGTGCATGTAGTGGGTGTTAGGCTCGGCTGCGATGTCGATGACATTGACTGTTTCAGAGTCCCAGACATCGCGCCACCCAACCCGCATTTCAATCGGATCATAACCAGCACAGATGATCAGATCGGCCTGCTGTACGAAGGGTAGCAGGATATCATCGTTCTTGGGCGACAGGCCCGCACCGCCAAGGCAGAGCGGATGATCTTCAGCGACGATGCCTTTGGCTTTGTAGGTTGTGATGACCGGCACGTTATGCGTTTCGCAAAAACGCAAGATGGCGGCGCTTGCATTGTCCTTGAGCGCATCCAGACCTGCGATCATCACGGGTCGCTTGGAAGACGCCAGCCACGACCGGGCGAGCGTGAGATCATCTTCCGCAGGAACAACTGAACTCACTTTTACACGGCGGCGCATTTCGACAGGACCGGGCTTCGCATCGGCCACGGAAATCGGGACGTCGATGTGAACGGGACCGTCCCGTCCATCCGTTGCGATCGCAACGGCCTTGTCGGCGATTGTATCAGCGCCGTCTGCCGTCAGCATGAAGCTCGCCTTCGTGATGGGACGGAATACGGACTGATGGTCCAGAACCTGGTGGGTATAGGTCAGGGCTTCGGTTGCATCGACACAGCCTGTCAGGACGATCAAGGGGACGCGGTCTTGTTGGGCGTTGGCAACGACATTAACGCCGTTGACAGCACCCGGCCCGACAGTCGCCACCAGAATACCCGGTGCGCCTGTCATGTGATGCGCGCCTTCGGCCATAAAGCCGGCGGTGTTCTCGTGTTTGCACAAGATGAACTTAATACCGGCCTTTTCGAGCGCATCGACAATCGTCAGCACTTCGCCGCCCGGCATGCCAAAAGCATGCCTACAGCCAGCCTCGTAGAGCCGCCGCGCGACGAGGTCGGCGGCCCGAAGGTCTTTTTCAGTTTTCATGGGATCTCCTATTCAGCTGCGTAGCGCGCCGTATCTGTGAGGCGCGTGTACCCGTCACGCGTCTGTGGTGTCTTGATGCCGAGGATGTTCCCGGCGACTTGAGTTCTTAGAATCTGTGCCGTGCCACCACCAATAGTGAACATCCGCACGTCCCGATACATCCGCTCCAGAGGTTCGCGATCGCTGTAGCCGCGCGCGCCGAACATTTGCAGCGCGTCACTGACCACTTTGATCGCCATCTCCGAGGCAAAGAGCTTTGCGCGAGCGGCCATCGTCATGTCAGGATATTGACTGCCGTTTGGACTACGTGAGCGCGCCGCCTCATGGAGCATGAGCCGGGCCGCATGGACCTGAGTGTCCATATCCGCAACCATCCATTGAAGACCCTGGAACTCCGCAAGGGGGCGCCCAAACTGCACACGCTGGAGGAGAAAGCGTTTGGCATGGTCGAGCGCCCCTGCGGCGACACCCATAGCAATGGTGCCCGCGCCAACACGTTGCGAATTGTAGGCATTCATGAGATCGGCAAAACCACGCTTGAGGCCCGAAGGCGGTTTGACCAACCACTTCTCTTCGATTTCGAGGTTCTCGAACCGAAGCTCTGCCTCCGGCATCCCGCAGAGTCCCATGGTGTATTCGCGGCCCACCACGGTGAACCCCTTTGGCATCTCGCCTGAGATTGGGTCGGCATAGAGGATGAAGCCGCCGATCCCCTGCTCGATGCCCGCTTCATCGAGTACGCGGGCAAAGATCAGGTGAAGTTTTGATACCCCGCCACCCGTGATCCAGTGCTTGGTGCCGTTCAGGATGTATCGATCACCTTGTTTGCGGGCAGTGGTCTGCATTTCGGTTGCGGCACTTCCGGCCTCAGGTTCGGTGATGCAGATCGCGGGTTTGTCACCGGCCAGCACATGCGGTGCGCAGAAAGCCTTCTGCTCATCATTGCCGTAGCCCATGACCGCGCTGATGCCGCCCATGTTACCCTCGACAACAATACGGGCCGTCAAGGTGCAGACCTTGGCGATCTCTTCGACCACCATGGCCACATCCAGGAAACTCGCACCCTTCCCACCGTATTCCTTGGGAATGGACATCCCCATGATCCCGGCATCGGCCAGTTCACCAACATTCTGCCAGCAGTAAACCCTGGACTTGTCCCACTCCGCTGCGCGTTTCTCAAATCCTGGCGCCAACTCTCTTGCGACGTTTACAAGCGGATGTGTCATGGCATGTCCCTCATTCTTTTTTTGTCAGAATACGTTTGCTAAAGTCCAACACAATCGAATAAGATTGAATATCAAATACAGAGTTTCTTAAGCTATGCAGACACGCTCTCTCAGAACCCTCGTGCGGGTGTCAAGGGTCGGCTCATTTGTGAAAGCGGCTGAGCAACTGAACATGACACTGTCCGCACTTTCCATGCAGATGAAGGCGCTGGAGACGGAGCTTGGCGTCGATCTCTTTGATCGTTCAGTGCGGCCGCCACGACTGACCCCAATCGGTCGGACTATCGTCGAAGCAGCGATCCCGCTCTTGCATCGTGAAGAAAGCCTTCTCGAAATCTGTAGATCCACGGACACATTGGTCGGACATTTCCGAATTGGGTTTGTCACGACGGCAGCCGTTCGTCTGCTACCTGACTTTCTGAAAAACGTCCCGCGACATGCGCCTCAGGCAACCTTCGCATTTGAGACGGGCTTGTCCAAGGCACTTCAGGAGAAGGTCTTAAGCGGACAGCTCGATGCAGCCCTTGTCACGGATGCCGAAGGCGTTCCAGATACGCTTGCGGAACTAGTGCTGTGGGAAGAACCTTTTGTTTTTGCAGCCCATGAGAACCTGCTGAAAGATGGTCTCGCAGGTTTGTTGAACCGGCACCCATTCTTTCACTTCATGCCCGACACAGGGATCGGGAAACTCATCGCTGGCGAGATGCTGCGGCACGAACGACCAAAGAGTTGCGAGACAATCGTCCTTGATAACTTGGAAGCAATCATGGAATGCGTATCAGCAGGTATTGGCTTTACGCTTCTGCCCGCCCCCGATGTTGCGCGGTATCGGTCCATCGACGTCAAAAGCATCTGTCTTCCGCATGCCTCGGCTAGAAAACTGGTTCTTGCTACCGTGATCGAGGGAGCATTGGCAGGACGCGAAGCGACGCTCGCTACCTTGTTTTCGACAGATGAGGCGGTTGCCGCCGAAGACTAAAGAACCACCCCTAACGGGCAACGTTTTTCATCGATCACGTGGGTCAAGTGAACGAAGTTTGGCCACCTGGCTGTCCACTTCTCCGCAGGTCCAGCGCGTGTGTTTGCGTTCGGTTGTCGCTGGATCGTTTTGCAAGCCAAGCTTTAGTTGATCACGATAGGCCTTCTTGGGACGAATGGGACTGCGCCTGGCGCATATGGCTGTGTTCCAGTATCCTGGGCCCGATAGATTTCGTCCTGTCGAAATTGCTGATCGTGCTGGTATGTCCAGACAAGCTATGAACCAGTTGCTTCGCAGCCTTGAGGGTTATGGCTATCTTCAGCGCTCTGATAAGCCTGATCAGAAGCGAGCACGCACTGTCCATCTCACTGAACGTGGGCACGCCACTTACGCCACAATAATTGACATACTTCAGGATATTGAGCGTGACTGGAGTGCTGAACTTGGAGCGAAACGCTTTGCCCAACTTAAGCAACTACTGTTTCAAGTCTGGGAAAGCCGATTAATTAGCTAAGCAGATCAAAAAAGGACACAGCTACAGTTCCAATTCATGCGATTTTAAAGAAAGGCTGCATCAGCAAAAGGTTCTTTGCAGCTCCGTTTACAATAGCTCAAAGCAGATATGGTGGTGTGACAGCACAAACAATACTCGCGCGTTCTGTGCCGGAATTCCTGATCTTGTAGGGCGATTTCCCGAATAGGTGGAAGCCGCCGCCCGTACGGATCACATGTGTCTCGCCTTCGGTCTTCAGCGTGATCTCGCCGGTTATTACGATGACCGCCGTCTCCCCATCATGCGACAATGGCTCGACCCCGGTGCCGCCCCCGACGTCATAGTGCTCCAGGAACATCTGAAGTGATTTGTCACGGCGCTCGCTGCACATCTCGAACAGTTCAGCTGCGCCGCTGCTGACTTCGAAGAGCTCGTCACGGGCGTAAACAAACAGGCTCTTCCGAGTTGTCGGCAATGCAAAGAACTCGGCCATTTCAATGGACATGGCGCACAGTATCTTGTGCAGCGAGGCGAGTGATGGGGCGTGCGATTCCTGTTCTATCAGTGAAATCGTGGCCGCGGTGACGCCGGCTTTCTTGGCCAGTTCCCGTTGGGACAGACCCTTCTCTTCGCGGAGCATCTGAAGCCTTGATCCAATCTGTAATTCCGAGGCCTCACCCCGCGCGCGCAGTTTTGCGGCGACCGCGGTGTCTTCCGCAGACTTGGCTTTACGGTCCTTGTTGATCAAATTCATTCGCCTCAGATCCTGGTCGGGGTACCGATGCGAGAACCCTATTCACTCCGTTCGTTATATTCCAGTGATAAATATTTTTAGTATAAATGATAAATATTTTGACTTATCGTGAAACCTCAGCGTAGCTTAACGGCAAAGGCTACGGAGGATCAGGGTCGGAAGATGGAGCAAGGGGGGTCGCTAAAATCGGTAGACGTCGCGATCATAGGCGGCGGCGTGGCAGGGTGTTCGCTTGCCTACCACCTGACGAAAATCGGCGTAACGGACGTGGCCGTGTTCGAGCGAAAGCAGCTGACCTGCGGCACCACGTGGCATGCGGCCGGTTTGGTCACGCAACTGCGCGCCACCCGCACGATGACGGAGCTGGCCAAGTACACCGGCGAGTTGTTTGCAAACCTTGAGGCGGAGACCGGCCTGGCGACAGGGTTTAAGCAAAATGGTGCAGTGCGTGTGGCCAAGACAGAAGCCCGTCTTGAAGAGCTGAAACGCGGTGTCTCCATGGCGCGCAATTTTGGTCTTGAGGCGGATGTGATGACGCCCGAGCAGATCAGGGAACGTTGGTCCCCGATTGATACGACCGACCTTTTCGGTGGCGTCTGGATGCCCAATGACGGCCAGGTCAATCCGGCCGATGTGACCATGGCGCTGGCCAAGGGCGCCCGTATGGGCGGGGCGCATATCCTTGAGAACATGGCGGTCACCCGGATCTTGGTGGAGCAAGGTCGCGCCGTGGGTGTGCGCACGGCGGAGGGGGACATTGGGGCTAAAAACGTTGTGATCTGCGGCGGCATGTGGTCGCGCGATCTGGCGGCGCAGATCGGCGTAAGCCTCCCGCTCCATGCGGCCGAGCATTTCTACATCGTGACCGAGCCAATCCCGGACTTGCCCCGTGATCTACCGGTGCTCTTTGTGTCGGACGAGTGCGCCTACTACAAGGAAGACGTCGGAAAGCTCTTGCTTGGTTGCTTTGAGCCGGGTGCGAAGCCCTGGGGCCATAACGGCATTCCTGAAGATTTCTGTTTCGACAGCCTGCCGGAGGATTTCGACCATTTCGAGCCGATCCTTGCGGATGCGGTTAAACGCGCACCGATTCTGGCAGAGGCGGGGATACAGCTGTTTTTCAACGGACCCGAAAGCTTTACCCCGGATGATCGCTATCTTCTCGGGGAAACCGCTGAGGTTGAGGGGCTCTTTTGCGCCTGCGGATTCAATTCCATTGGCATCCTGTCCTCGGGCGGGGTTGGCAAATCACTGGCCCAGTGGATCAAGGACGGGCACCCGCCTGCCGAGCTGATCGACGTCGATGTTCGCCGTATGCAGCCGTTTCAAAACAACACGACCTATCTCTTTGATAGGACCACCGAGACGCTTGGCCTGTTGATGGACATGCACTGGCCCTATCGGCAGTTTGCCACCGCCCGCGGTCTGCGCCGGTCTCCCTTTCATGAGCGACTGCTGGACGCCGGTGCCGTGATGACCGAAGCGGCCGGGTTCGAGCGGCCAGGGTTTTTCACCACGTCCGATGAGCCGAAAGAGATTACCTATTCCTATGGGCCACAAAGCTGGCATGAGGCCGTGGGGCGAGAGGTCGCGAACACATCCGAGAACGTGACGGTTTTCGACCAGAGCTGCTTTGTGAAATACCGCGTGGATGGGCCGGACGCGATGCGCGTTCTCAATCATGTCTGCGCGAATGACGTCGATGTGCCGGTTGGTAAGATTGTCTATACCCAGTGGCTGAATGCCCGCGGCGGGATCGAGGCGGATGTCACAGTCACGCGCCTGTCCGAGACCAGCTATCTGATTGTGACGATTGCGCCTTCGCAGACCCGTGATCTGGCCTGGCTGAAGCGTCACATCCCGGACGATGCCCGCGCCTTTGCCTATGACGTGACCTCCGGCCTGCCGATGCTGGCCGTGATGGGGTCAAAGTCGCGCGCTTTGCTTGAGGGCCTGTCCGGCGCGGACCTGTCCAACAAGGCGCACCCCTTCGGAACCAGCCGCGAGATCGAGATCGGTTACGCAACGGTGCGTGCCTCGCGCGTGACGTTCGTAGGTGAGCTGGGCTGGGAGCTTTATATGCCCACCGAAATGGCGGCTTATGTGCTAGCACGTCTGGTCGAGGCTGGCGCGGCACATGGGCTGGGGCATGGCGGCTTCTTCACGATCAATTCCATGCGGATGGAAAAGGGCTTTCGCCATTGGGGGCATGATATCGGCATCGAGGACACGCCGCTCGAAGCTGGGCTGCGATTTGCCTTGGCCTTTGACAAGCCGGGTGGTTTTGTGGGGCGCGATGCGCTCTTGCGGCAGCGTGATGCAGGCCCGCTGACCAAGCGGCTGATTCAGGTCGCCCTGTCCAACGAGGCGGCACCGCTTTTGCACCATGAAGAGCCCATTCGCATGAATGGCGAGATTGTCGGCTCGATCACATCGGGGTTCTACGGCCACCGTGTGAACCGCTCTCTGGGGATGGGCTACATCCACCACCCCGAGGGGGTCACTGCACAAATGCTGGCCAGCGAGGCCTTCGAGATCGAAATCGCCTGCGCGCTCTATCCGGCCCAAGTGCAGCTAGGGCCGTGGTTCGACCCCAGGGGCGAACGGATAAAATCATGATCGAAAAAATCGAGAAAGGGAGATGACATTGACAGATGTTCTAGAAAAAATCGGCACGCTTTCCGGCAAGAGCTATGCGGATGGTGAGTTCGTGGAGAGCAAGGCCACCGACCATGCCGACGTAATCGACCCGGCGACCGAGAAGCGCATCGGTCAGATCGCCGTGACCCCCCTGGACGAGGTTGACGCGGTGATCGAAGTATCGTGTGCTGCACAGGACAAATGGAAGCGTCTGGCCGCGCTGGACCGTGCCACGTTCATGCACAAGGTCGCGGAACGTATGGCCGCCAATGACCGCCGTTTTGCCGAGGCCCTGACCCGAGAGATGGGCAAGCCCTTCAAGGAGGCGCTGGACGAGGTGCACTGGTCCGCGCATTCGATCCGCTACAATGCCGAGATTGCCCGCAACGACACGGGCCGCGTAATGGGCAACGCCACCGAAGGCCAGTTTCACTACACGCTGAAACAGCCCTTGGGTGTGGCGGCGCTGATCATGCCGTTCAATTATCCCCTCGTGCTGCTGTCGTGGGAGGCTGGCGCGGCGCTGGCGGCGGGGTGTTCGGTGGTGGTCAAACCGTCTGAATACACCAGCCTCTGCACGCTTCTTTTTGCCGAAGCCTTTGCAGACCTCCCCGATGGGGTGTTCCAAGTGGTCACGGGCGGCGGCAGCGTGGGCCGGCATATGGTGGAACATGAGCACACTCGGGTGGTCGTTTTCACCGGCAGCGTCCCCATCGGGCAGTCCGTAGCGGAAACCTGCGGGCGTCTGATGAAGCGCAGCTTGATCGAGACGTCGGGCAACGATCCGTTCCTGATCATGCCGTCCGCACCGATGGATGTCACCGCGCGCGCGGCCAACTTCTCGGCCTTCATGAATTGCGGCCAGATCTGTGTGAGCGCCGAGCGGTTCTATGTGCATGACGACGTCCATGATGCCTTCGTGGCCAAGCTGGTCGAACAGGCCGAGACGCTGCGCATCGGCAACGGTCTGGACCGGGTCGATATGGGGCCGATGGTGTCCTCGAAAGAGCGGGACCGCTATGAGCGCCTGATGAAGAAGGCGCGCGACCAGGGTGCGACTGTGGCCACGGGCGGGGGCCGCCCCTCGGAGTTCAACCAGGGCTGGTTCGTCCAGCCCACCGTACTGACCGATTGCACGCCCGAGATGGATATCTTCCACGAGGAAAGCTTCGGCCCGGTGGCCCCGATCTGTCGTGTCAAAAGCTTTGACGAGGCGCTGGAGCACGCCAACAACAGCAAGTTCGGGCTGGGTGCCAATATCTACACCAAGGACCTCTCAGAGGCGATCCGCGGCACCGAGGAATTGCAGGCGGGCATGGTCTGGGTCAACGCTCCGCTTCTGGACAATGATGCCGGGCCGTTCGGTGGCTCGAAGCTTTCGGGCATGGGCCGTCAGCTGGGTCCCGACGGCGTGGATACGTTCCGCGAAACCAAGATGATCATGATCGACCCTAATTGTGCACCGCAGGATTTCTGGTGGTTCCCCTATCAGGATGCGGAGTCGTTCCCCGGTCAGGGTTGAACTTGGCCAAGTCCCCCCAATTGCGAAAGGATTATTCTATGTCAGATCAAAACACTGTTGTCGCTCCGCTCGAAGAGCGTTTGCAGATGCTCGAACAGCCCGAGAACCAGGGGGTCGGGTTTTCCGGCCTGTCTTGGGCGTTACTGGCACTTACGGGCATCGTCGCTCCGGCACTGATCCTGATCTGGGGGGCGTCGTGATGGCACAGGATATTGCAGTCACCGTGGAGAAGGCCGACGAAACCAACTGGCCGCTTCTGCCCTCCGAACGTGTATGGACATCGTGGCGTTTGGGTCTCGTCCTTCTGGTCGCCGCCTGCGCGACCTGGTGTTTCATTATCGGCGAATACGTCGGGTATTATCTCGGCTTCAAACCGGGGCTGGCGGCGATGACCGCCGGTTCGATGATCGGAATGCTTCTCGTCACGCTTGCCGTGGTGCCCGCCGCGACGCGCTACGGGATCGATTCGATCGTCTCGTGCTATCCACAGTTCGGGACGCGCGGATGGCTGATCGCGGTGTTTCTGCAATATGTGTCGATCATCGGGTGGAACTCGCTTCTGCTGATCTTCTTCGGCAAATCCGTGACCCAGCTATTCATCGTACTCGGCTGGGCGACGCCGGAAAGCGCCAGTTGGCTGGTGCCTGCATCCACCATCGTGTCCTGCCTGATCGTCTATGTGATCCTGCTTGGCGGGGCGGAGGCGATCAGTAAAGTGTCCGTCCCGCTCTTCTTCTGCATTGTCGGTGTTGGCACGTGGATGCTGTTTCTTCTGGTCACGCGCGAGGCCGAGACGATTGCGGCGGCTGAACCGGCCTATGCAAGCGGCAGTTTCCGTTGGGATTACGTGACGGGGATCGAGATCGGCATCGTGAGCCTCCTATCCTGGTGGCCCTATATCGGAGCGATGGTACGGGTTGCGCCCAATGCCAACAATGCGGCGATGCCCTCGATGCTTGGCATGGGTCTGCCCGTGCCGATCCTCAGCGTGATCGGTCTGGCGGCGGTTCTGGCGCTTGGGGTCTCCGATCCGTCGGCCTGGATGGTTGAACTCGGTGGCAACGTCTATGGGGCCGTCGCGCTGGTCTTCGTGATCGCGGCCAATCTGGGTACGGCGATGACAGGCGTCTATGCCACGTCGCTGGGCCTCAAGAGCGTCCCAGGCCTGTCCTCGCGCTCATGGTCTACTGCGCTGTTGCTTTCGCTGGTTCCGGTCGCCCTGATTGGCACCCTGCTGCCTGAGCTGTTCTTCTCCAATTTCGGGACGTTCCTTGCCTTTATCGGCGTATTCTTCGCGCCGCTGTGCGGGATCCAGATCGTCGACTTTCTTGTGCTGCGCAAACAGCGCATCGATGTGCGAGCGCTCTATGATACGCGGCCGGGGTCGCCCTATTACTATTGGGGCGGGTTCAATCCGGCAGCACTTGCGGGGATGGCAGCGGGGTTTGTGACCTATCTCTACCTGCTCAATCCGCTCAGCTACGCCAGCAAAACGCCCTACGAGTACCTGACAGCCTCGTTGCCGACGGCCTTTGTCGGGGCGCTGGTTTATCTGCTGGTCACGCTGATCTTGGTACGGCCTGCGGGTCTGGGTGGGTACGGCGCGACCACGGGGGCTGACCGGGCATGACACTCATGGCGGCACCGTCCACAGGTCAGTGCGGCGCAACTGAATTGGTTGAATAGAGCGTCGCACTGGTTCAGAGCTTTGACGACCCGGTCTTCGCCCCGTTCCAGTCGCGCCTTGCCGCGCTGAACCTGACGGCGGGACTGCCGCCTGTGCCACGCCATATTCCGGTGGTCGACGCACTAGATCTCAGTTCAAGGGCGCTCCGGCGCCCCTGGACACCCTGCTGGAGAGCCTGAAGGCCCAGCGGCATCAACTTGCCTGGGGCCAGACCTTTAACAAGGCTGACATCGGGGACGCCTTCGCGGCGCAGATCTTTGACTTCGGTTGGGCGAACGAAGGGAACTAGGCTCTGTTTGCTGACCTTGTTCAAACGAAGCAGATTTATGGTGCGTCGATGGATGCACTCATAGGCGGAATGCCCGCTCTGGGTATCCTGCCAGCGCCTACGCCTGAAATTGCGGAAAGCTTGGCTTCCACAAGTGATGACTGGCCCGTCATCAAGGATTTACTTGACCGCGTTGTCGCAAGCGACCCCCTGACGGATGCAGAACGTATAGATCTTTATCACCGGCTTGTCGTCAAGGTGCGCAAGGTCGAGGAGATTGGGTGCAGACGCCATCCACTCCATCCGCGTTGCGCCAGTTCGACAAACTTTCGGTTTTGCGTCCGCGGCGAAAGTCCGGAATCCGGGCTGCGATCGCAGCATTGACGGGTGTCGGTCAACGGCAGGAAAGGGCCGTCCACGGGGAGGCTGTTCGGCTAGTTCCGCGTGATGCTGCGCTCGCTCCGATGGCAACAATGAGCCCTAAATGTCGGATGCTGCGCAGGCGCCCAATGTCCGTTATTGGTATATGAAACCGCGTGACCCTAGAGCTAT
>NZ_CANLER010000015.1 GCF_947489715.1 uncultured Roseovarius sp.
ATTTTTTTTCTTCCCTAAATCAGACTACCGCAATACGGGTGCCCGTCAACCGAATCTAGGAGATAATTAAGCACCTGCGCGCACTTGATTGATTTAACTGGTGTCAATCAGCTGTCGTGACCGCCATTTGACCAGTCATGAAGCAGGCAGCCTTGGATTGTGCAACAACCCTCGTGGTTCATGCCAGCTGACAGACTTTGACATCCCTTTTGCTGAAGAGCGACCCGCTGGCCGACTCCCGGCAATCACCTCGTCACCGTCAAGATTGTCCAGGCCCTCGCTATGGGCGCGATTGTAAGCATCCGTCGCAAGCAAAGACAGGATGTCCGTCGTCTGAGATCCCCGCCTTGCGGCACGCACTCACGACATCCAAACCATCATGCAGATGCACGTCTATCTCACGCAACAGCTTCAGCGCGTCCTCATCCGAATACCGCTTCCGAGCCATCTCCCATCCCTCCTGTGACACACAAATAGTGGCACAGTTCTAAGGGGCTAAGACAATGGATGAACGGTGCGCGGACGGAGCTGCCTTTTACCGCATCCGTGCTTACGAAATCTCAGTGGCGCATTCGAGCCATTCTTCCAGGAATCTGAATTACGGGTTACATCCCGACAAAGAACTGGATGATGAAGGCATTGGCCAGGTCGACGAAGAAAGCTGAGACCAAGGGTAGCACGATAAAGGCCAGCGGCGCGGCACCATAGCGTTTTGTCACCGAAGACATGTTTGCGATAGCCGTAGGGGTGGCACCAAGGGCAAATCCGGCGAAACCTGCACTGAGAACGGCAGCAGTATAGTCGCTGCCAATGGCGCGAAATACAACAAAGCCGATAAAACAAACTGTCACCACCACCTGCAATGCTAAAACTATCAACAATGGACCGCCAAGCTCGGCCAATGTCCAAAGCTGCATGCTCATCAGTGACATCGCTAGAAAAACTGACAGGCTATAGTCCGACAGAACCGCCAGCGATCGGCTACCAGTGGGCCAGATGAGTTTCGGGAACACAAAAGGGATAGTGTTGGACATTAGAATCCCAACCAAAAGGCAGGGCACAAAAAGGGGCAGTTTCACTCCCATCTCGCCGATCGTCAGATGGGCGAAGTAGCCAAAGAAGATGGCCGTATGCGCCGCCAGCATCGCGCGCATCAAATTGACATGGTCAACAACATCCGCGGGCTCACCTTCTTCTTCGTATTGCAACCCGACAATCGGATCGGCGTCAGCTTCACCTTTCAACCCATGCCGGTCGATCAACCGCTTTGCGATTGGGCCACCGACCAGTGCCGCCAGAACCAGCCCTAATGTTGCGGCGGCAATGCCAACCTCATCTGCGGCGGCAAACCCCGTCAAATCTTCGATTTGCGGACCCCAGGCAATGGCCGTCCCATGGCCGCCGATCAGGGCAGCGGATCCGAGCAGAACTGAAACGGCAGTGGGCAGATCAAACAAAAGCGTCCCTATCAGCCCGACAACGTTCTGCAACAACATGAACCCGACTGTCAGAAAGAGCAGGACCAACAACAGCCGACCGCCCTTTATGAGATCTGTGACGCGCGCATTCAGCCCGATGGTCGAAAAAAACAGAACAAGAAGATAGTCACGCACCTGCAGGTCAAACACGATTTGCTTTCCGGTGAACTGGAAGAATCCCCAAGTGGCAAAGGCAACAGCAAGTCCGCCGGACACCGGCTCGGGAATATTGTAATTCTTCAGGAACGCCACCCGGCGGGTCAAAAAGGCACCTAGGAAGAAGACAATGAACCCCAAGGTAACAGCAACAAATGCGGGGACTAGGATCTGCATGGTATTCGCTCGCGCTCCAGTTTCTCGCACCAACCTATAGAAGTTGACTCCTGGTGCCATCACCCGCTGGTGTGAACTATAGCCTCAATAGCCGCTAAATTAGTGCATCATCTGCTGCAACCGGTCGTATCTTGCCGAAAGGCCTAGCAGACTGGTTTCCGCTTTACCGGCAGTAGAGGGGTACAGTAGCGTCTGTTCAAGCAGGGCGGGGATGTATTGTGAAACCTATCAATAAAATAGCGCAAACCGTGATTATTCTTGCGATTGCGATGTCGCTTTCATCTTTGGTTCCGCCCCCAGCGGAAGCGCAATCTTACCGCGACTACTGCCATGATCGTGCTAAACGTCTGAGTGGATACAAAGGCAGAGCCGGTGGTGTCGTAGGCGGCGCAGTCAAGGGTGCAGTCGGTGGCGCGATAATCAGCGGCATATTGGGCGGCAGCAAGAAAGACCGCAAAAAGGCTGCAAAACTCGGCGCACTGCTAGGTGGGATTTCAGGGGCAAACCGCCCGAACAGCCGCGCCGCTCGGATCTACCGGCTGGAATTTGATGATTGTATGCGCCGGAGGTGACAGGATGACCAATTCAAGGGAACAGGGAATGAAAAAACTTCTTCGACGCGTGGCAGCAGCAGCACTTGCTGCGGCACCTGTATTGGTCTTGGCGCAAGAACAACCGGCAACCGAGGCCTTCAATATTGAAAGCATCAGTTGCTGGGATGTGATTACGTTGCCCGAAGATGACGCAACTTTCGTGACGGCCATGTTGATTGGCTACGCGAATGGTCAGACCAGTCAATCCCAAACCTCTCCGAAGGCAATTGTGGATCTCGTCGAGAAGTTTGACGAAACCTGTGCTGAACATCCTGACGCGTCTGCACTGGAAGTCCTGAAGCAATAAGCCTCAGGACTTTCTGATGGAGCGCTGGCCCGTCAGTTTGCGTCTGCGGCGTTCGTCATTAGATAGTCCATGACCAGCGCCGCTTCTTCCTCATCAAGCCCCGCGCGGGGGAACATGGAAGGCGTGATGCCTTTCCACTGTTGCCGCGTGTAATGCGTAACCTCGCGCGGCGCATGGCAGACCGTGCAGCGCTCGAAGAAGATCTTCTCGCCCGGGCTCATATCCGCCATAAGAGCCTCGGTTAGGGCGGCTAGACGCTCGGTGCCCACCTTGTCCTCATCTATCTCTGCCACCTCGATATCGTCTATGATGGCGGGAGGATCATAGGCCATGTTGGGACCTTCTGGATCTTCACATTTGCGCATTTCGACAAGCACGGTATTGGCTGACGTGGCTTGCGACAATCCAGAGGCAGGTTGCGTCGAGGTTAGGAAGTTCACCAGACCAGAATTGCAGCGACCCTTGTTGTCTAGCTGCGGCCAACCGCCTTCGTAGATCGACACGACACCTGGCATGATCCCGTCCGAGACGACGGCCCCGGCGATCACCGTACCACGATCATTGTAGAGCTCGACCAGATCTCCATCTTCAATGCCACGATCCACTGCGTCCTGGTCATTGATCCTCACCGGTTCGCGTCCCTGCACCATGTAGAGATCGCGCAGACGTTCGGAGTTTCCCATCTGGCTGTGCAAACGGAACCACGGGTGAGGTGAGACCACATGCAACTGGCCCTCCTTGGCGTTGCCGAGATATTCGTGTTTCTCCATCCAGACCGGCATGCCGGGGCAATCTTTGATCTCCATATTGGCGATGGTTTCGCAGAACATCTCTATCTTGCCCGACGTCGTGTGCAGCGGGTTGGCCTCCGGATCACTGTAGAAGTCGTTATGGCGCACCCACTTGCGGGCTTGCTTGGTAAAGCCGTGCGTCCGGCCGCTCCGCTTGCGCTTACGCTTCATCTCTCGTTCGGGGATGAGTGGCTCGCCCATGAAGGCATAACCTTGCTCCCAGAATTCTTCGAACGGCGTATGCTTTGCAGCCCCCGAAGCTGCGTAGGCCAACTGGATGTGATACATCTTGTCTTCGCTGTCCGTGAACTGTGCCCAGAGACCCAGCTTGTCGGCGAGACCCTCGAAAATCTCGTAATCGGGCAGACTATCCTCAACGGGTTCAATCACTTTCTTCATCGCATAGACGCGGTCGTTGGAATAGGTGCCGCCTGAGGTGATGTCGTCCTGCTCCAACGTTGAGGCGGCAGGCAGGACGATATCGGCCCAACGGGTTGCTGCCGTCCACCAGACATCGACACAGACAACGGTTTCGACCTTGTTCAAGGCTCTGATCAGCCGGTTGGTATCCTGCTGGTGCGACATGAAGTTGTTGCCCGCGTTGAACACCATCTTGATGTCGGGATAGGTGTTGGTCTGCCCGTTGTAGAAAAATTCCTTACCCGGATTTTCCAGCGCCTCGGTGATACGTGAGGCCGGCACAACCTTGGTCACGAAGTTGCGGCCCTGGCTCATGCCCACGGGCGTCGCGTTGCCGCCCTGAGGCATACCGCCATTGCCGTAATGCCAGGAGAATCCGATGCCTTCGCCCGGTTTGCCGATCTTGCCCACCAGCGCGGCGAAGTTGACGATCGACCAATAGGCCATTTCGCCATGTTGGGCGCGCTGGATGGCCCATGATCCGGCGATGCAGGTTTTCGAGGCCACGATAAGTTCGGCCAGGTCCTTGATTTCCTGCGCATCTATGCCGGTGATCGTCGCGGCCCAGGCTGGCGTCTTGGGCGTGCCGTCAGTCTCGCCCTTGACATAGGCGATCCACTTGTCGGCACCGACGGTGTATTTGTCCATGTAGGCCCGATCTTCCAGACCGTTTTCAAGCACGTGATAGGACATGGCAAGGAAGAGCGCGGTATCGGTATTGGGGATGATACGCTTCCATTCCGAATTCAGATAGACATCGCTGGCGGTACGCTGTGGGTTGATCGAGATGAACTTGACGCCATTGTCGCGGATTTCCTCCCAATAGGCGTACATGCCATGATCGGCGACGCGGTATTCGATCCGGTTGTTCTTGATCGGATCGCATCCCACCAGGACAAATAACTCGGTGTTGTCGCGGATGGTTTCCCATGCTGATTGTGGAGAATAAACCTCCATGTCGCCGATGATATGCGGCATGCATACTTGACCAGCCCCGGCCGACCAGTCGCCGGCAGTGTTGGTGCAGCCGCCCATCAGGTTGATCAGCCGCCCCTGAAGCACGTTGGGGCGGAAAACACCGGCGTTGGACCAGCCGCCATAGGAGGAACTGAAGATCGCCTCATTGCCATGCTCAGTGGCGGTATCCAGCAAAGCCTTGGCCGTGAGGCTCCACACAGTGTCCCAGTCGACCTTGACCCATTCTTCCTTGCCGCGAAGCTCGGGTTTGATATCTCCGGTTTCCCAGCCCTCAAGATAGGATTTTCGCACCATCGGGTAGTTGATGCGGGTCTTGTCATAGGTCCGATCCATCACGCCGTAGGTGAGCATCTCGGTGGGGCGCGAATCCAATTCGGTCATCGTCGTCAGGCCGACCAGCTTGCCGTCGCGCACGACCGCCTCAAACGGGCCGTAGTGTGTGGCGTGAAAGATGCGGTCTGAATAGGAGTTGGGGTCGATACTGGCCAGCGATGTGCTACCAAGCAAGGACGTGCTGCCGAGAGCAGCCGCACTGCTTTTTAGAAACGTTCTTCGGGTTGGATTAAGAAATGTCATAAGTGCCTCCCATCAAAATTCATTGAGAGTACTATACACCCAACACTCGCCTTTTCCTTGTGTTGTATCAAAGTTTATCAGCAAGTAGTTTTGCGAAAGTAAGCCTGCGTAGCTTCGTGGGTGTGACCGCCGTCCAAATTCGTTATTGCTATCTGCCCGAATGGATTGAAAATAATATGAAGTGTCTGCTTTGTGATTTTTGGCGACATTTATACTCAGTGCAGCATTGGTCGCTATGGGCTCAAACCGGCCATTGACGCCCTGTGCGCCCTCAAACCGTGCCTTCGGTGACCTGAGAAAATTTTGCGGAACGGCTAATCTTCCTCGAACGGATCCCATTCGTCGTCGACTTCTGGCAACGCCTCGGCCAAGGCTTCGGCCTGCTGGTCTTCGGGTGTACGGATCTGGGTGATATGTGCCTTGGGAAAAGCGGCCATCACGGCTTGTACCAAAGGGTGGTTTTCTGCCGCTGATTTCAGCGCCAGGTCGGCCGCATCACGCTTTTCGGCAATGGTTTCGGCGCCGCCATCGTTGACCAGCGTGACCGCCCAGCGGTTACCGGTCCAGCGTTGCAGCGCGCTACCCAGCCGTTGCGCCAGATCGGCAGGTGCGTTTTCGGTGGGGACGAATTCGATCCGGCCCGGCTGGTAGGCCGCCAGACGGACACATCCCTCAACCTCGACCAGGAGTTTCACATCGCGATTGGCGCGGATCAGTTCGATCACATGCTCGAATGTCGGATACCGCGCAAGTGCGGCATCCGCGTCGGTGGCCAATGCCGTCTGCGGTCCGGCACCAGCGCCGGTGGATGTCCGGGCCGAAGCGATAGCCGAGGCCCCCTCGCCGTGCTCGCCAGGTGCACCGGTGCTCTGCACTGGTTTCCCTCCGCCCGATCCAGGGGACGGTGGGGGGGCATCCCGAAGTTTGCGCACCAGCTCTTCCGGGCTGGGCAGGTCGGCCACATGGGTCAGGCGGATCATCGCCATCTCGGCGGCCATCATCGCGTTCGGTGCGGCGGCGACCTCATCCAGGGCCTTCAGCAGCATCTGCCACATCCGCGTCATCACTCGCATCGGCAGGTCCGCCGCCATCGCCTGACCGCGGGTCCGCTCATCCGGGCTGATCGTGGGGTCTTCGGCGGCTTCGGGCGTGATCTTGACCACGGAAATCCAGTGCGTGACCTCGGCCAGATCGCGCAGCACCGCCATGGGATCGGCGCCTTCGGCATATTGGCTGGAAAGTTCGGACAACGCCCCCGCCGCATCCCCCTTCATGATCAGGTCGAAAAGGTCCAGCACCCGTCCACGATCCGCCAGTCCCAGCATGGCGCGGACCTGGTCAGCGGTGGTTTGCCCCGCACCATGTGAAATCGCCTGATCCAGCAGCGATGTGGCATCCCGCGCCGAACCTTCCGCCGCGCGGGTGATCAATGCCAGTGCGTCCTCGCTGATCTCGGCCCCTTCGGCGCTCGCGATCTTTTGCATCAAGGCGATCATCACCTCGGGCTCGATCCGGCGCAGGTCGAACCGCTGGCAGCGCGACAGCACCGTTACAGGCACTTTGCGAATTTCAGTCGTGGCGAAGATGAATTTCACATGTTCCGGCGGCTCTTCGAGGGTCTTCAGCAGCGCGTTGAATGCGCTGGTCGAGAGCATGTGAACCTCGTCGATGATGTATATCTTGTAGCGGGCGCTGGCCGCGCGGTAATGCACGCTTTCGATGATTTCTCGGATGTCGCCCACACCGGTGCGGCTGGCGGCATCCATCTCCATCACGTCGACATGGCGCCCTTCCATGATCGCGGTACAATGTTCGCATTGGCCGCACGGTTCGGTCGTGGGACCTCCCGCGCCGTCGGCGCCGATGCAGTTCATGCCTTTGGCGATGATTCTCGCAGTCGTCGTCTTACCGGTGCCGCGAATGCCGGTCATGATGAAGGCCTGCGCGATCCGGTCCGCCTGAAACGCGTTTTTCAGCGTCCGCACCATCGCATCCTGCCCCACCAGATCGGCAAAGGTTTCGGGCCGGTATTTCCGGGCAAGGACCTGATAGGCTGTGTTTTCGGTCACGCGGGCGCTGCCTGTCATCGGGGAATCGTTGGCCTCAGCCTATGGGTTGGCAGGGGCGAGGTCCAGCATTCACCGGGCCTTGGAAGGCGGTAACTGCAAGTACCTCTTTCTTAATGATTTTGAGTCAATCTGCCCGGGAATTCTAGAAGGGAAGATACCGTGCGGCTGGCGATTATTTTTGGAATTACTCTGTGCATGGCTTTGGGCGCCGGAAAGGCACGCGCCAGCTCAAAAGACAGCTGCGACATGATTGAAACGCTTGCAGGGCTGCCGATGAGTTTGGCGTCGCTTCGGGCGAACGGTGGGAATACCACCGCCTTTCAGATGGATTTACGTCGATCGCTTGGCTATCTGAATGATCGTCGCCGAACCGTTATTTTTACCCGGTCCGAGCTTCGCACAATGAGGATTTTTGCAGGCGCCGTGCGTGAAGATTGGAAGATGAACGGCAGTTCATCCAATGGTCGCCAAATCCCCGGCCTGACAAAAACATCCACAACGATTCAGACGCAGCTGTCAGCGATTGCCAGCAAGTTCGGATGTGAGATTCCCAGCAATGGAAGCGTGTCGACGTTATGGAATGTCAAATCAGCGCCGATCAATCCGTTGACATTGTTGATTGCAGTCTTGTTTAGCGCGCTTGCAGTGCTCAGCATCTATCGTCTGGTTCGGCAGCGGTACCAGTCAAAACGACGGATTTGCAATGTGCGGGCCATGTTGCACCATGGTGATCTCTGCGTTGAAACAACGATCCTTGATATCAGTCGTGGCGGTGCGATGGTCGAATCTCCGACCGAGGAATTTCCAACAAGCGACCTGACGCTTCAGTTGACCGATCACGATATCGTCTCGCGAGTTGTCTGGACGAACAGTAATTTCATTGGATTGAGCTTTGACAAGATGCTTTCATCGCGGGTTGTCGATGAAATCGCGGAAATGAGCCATGAAACAGATCAGGTGAATGATCTGACAGATGCGACAACGGATCGCTTTGAGGTGGGGCAAGCCGACACAGACCCGGGACAGACTGCGCCAATGCAACTAAAGGGGATGCGCGAAGCATAAAGCGCCTGATCGGCAAAAAAGCCTCAGAGTCCCCATAGAATTGAACCGGTTGCGATCGTGGCGATGGTCAAGAGTGCGGCGATCAACGTGAAGTTTTTTGACGGCATCGCCTCAGCATCGTTTTCGCTTAACCTTGTCAGTGTCTTGTTGGCCTGCCGTTGGGCTGACCAGTAGATGACGATGGCGATCACCAAAAAGAACGACGCCACGGACTTGGCGGCCCAGGTCGGTTCAAAATCACCAAACACAGCCTTCAGACCAATCGCTATGCCAACCGCCCCCAGACCAAACCCCATCCAACTGTTGAAGGTGCGTTCATTGGCCATGATCGTGCGATCCTCGGCCCAGTCCGTCCGAACCTGGGCCTTGTCGGTATTGCTGCCCTCCCGAGCCTTTTCTGTTCGGCTTTCCGTATCTCCCATGGTCCCAGACTAGGCCAAGGCGCTAAATTGGGAAACGGAATTCGTTGATCATATTGTTCGAACCGCTGCGTTCTTCCAAACGGCCTCGCGCGGGTTTTTGCACCGGGTACATTCCAGCCTTTCTTCCCCTAGGCAAAAAATTCACAAACGGTGTATGCTGTTGCCTGAAACCGATGGGGGAGAGAACAGATGCGGTTAAGGGGTGTACGCGGTAGTCGCAATGTCGAAGATCGGCGTGGCAGGCGCGGCAAGGCCGGGGCGGGTATTGGCGGTATCGGTCTGTTGGTGGTGCTGGCTGTCGGGTATTTCTCGGGGATAGATGTTACACCGTTGCTGCAAGGGCAGCAGCCAAGCACGCAGAGCGGCGAGCCGCGCGCACTCAGTGCAGAGGAAAAGCAGGCGGGTGAATTTTCCGCGCGTGTTCTTGCCACCACTGAAGCGGTCTGGAGCAAGATTTTCCCGGCCCAGATCGGCAAGGAGTATCGCCCGCCGGTGATGGTGCTTTATTCCGGTGTCACGTCCAGCCCTTGCGGCAATGCCTCGGGCGCTACTGGGCCGTTTTACTGCCCTGCGGATCGCAAGGCCTATCTGGATACCGAATTCTTTAGCACGCTTTCGCGACAGATGGGCGCCAAGGGCGATTTTGCCGCCGCCTATGTGATTGCCCACGAAGTGGCGCATCATGTCCAGAACGAGATTGGCATTCTGCCCGAAGTCAATAAACGCCGGCAATCTGTCAGCAGGACCGAAGCCAATGCCCTTACGGTGCGGCTGGAACTTCAGGCCGATTGCCTCAGCGGCGTCTGGGCGCGGTCAGTCGATGGCATGCTGGAACCCGGTGATCTGGAAGAGGCGTTGAACGCCGCGCGCAAGATCGGGGATGACCATTTGCAAAAACGCGCAGGGAAAGTGCCGCAACCGCATACATTCACGCACGGCACCTCGGAGCAGCGCTCGCGCTGGTTTGCGACTGGCTATCAAAGCGGTGACCCCGGTCAGTGCGATACCTTTGGCACTGATCGGTTGTAACGTGCCATGACCGGTTTCGTCATCTATGCGCTTCCGGTTTCCGAGGGCATCATTGCGCTCTCGCCGCTGCCGGGGCGCAATGGTGATTACAAGGCCGATCTTGAGCATTTGCGCGATTGGCAACCCGCCATCGTCATCAGCATGACAACGCTTGCCGAAATGGTGGCCCGCGATGCCGGGGGGCTGGGCAATGATGTGCGAGATATGGGCACGCGCTGGATGCATGTGCCGATCGCCGACTTTGGCGCTCCGACGCCCGAGGTTGAAGACAAGTGGCATGCAGCCGCCAAAGCAGCGCTTGGCGCTTTGCAAGGTGGTGGGCGGGTGTTGATCCATTGCAATGGCGGGTGCGGTCGTTCGGGCATGGCGGTGCTGAGACTGATGATCGAGGCAGGGGAGGCCCCCGACACAGCCTTGGCACGATTACGCGCGATCAGGCCCTGCGCGGTAGAAACCGACGCCCAGAGGCAATGGGCGTTTGACGGGCAGTCTTAGTCAAGCCGGATCGGATTGGACCAGGCCCGTTTTCCCGCGCGGTCCACAAGGGTTACCCGCACCCATGTGCTGCCCTTAAGACGTTTCAGATCCATCTCGGCTTGTGTCATTGATGCACCGTGCTGGGCATACGCGCCCGAGCCATGGCCTTGCACGATTACTGTCTCAACAGCCGAGGACGTCACGCGCAATGTATCGCCCTCAACCTCTATCCCGTGCAGGTCTGGCCCCTGGCTGGCGTAGAAATGCCCGGCTTTCAGCGCAGCCAACAGGGCGTCGGGCTCGTTCGCCTCGGCCTTTACCATCACCCAGCCACCAAAGGCGTCAGGGCTTGCGAAATGGGAGTCATCGGTTGCAATCAGCGACAGATCATTGCCTTCGGAAATCAGCATGTCGGCGATGTGGAACCCCTCGGCCCGGTCGCAATCGACGCCGCAGCCGTGGTTGTACACTTCGACCGCATGCGCCGCATCGATGGAGCGCGCATCGGCCAGCGTCATCCCCGACCAATGCGGATGCGCCACCGCCACAAAGGCGCCGGCATCTCGTGCGCGCCGGGCGATCTCGGGGCCGGTTTCCTGATCGGCCACAGCTACAAAACCCGGCGCGTTGGCTGGGGCGAAATCTTCAGGCAATCCCACTGCCAGAATGTGCCAGAGACCGCCATTTTCCATCTTCCCCGAGTGCAGTTCCGCCCCGGGTATGGTGGTGAAACCATTGTCGCGGAATGGTTTGGTATCGGCGATCGGGTAGTTGAATAATTCTACGAAATGGTCTGTCAGGCTGATGAAATCATAGCCTTCGGCCTTGTAGCGCCGACACACTTCGGCGGGCTCCAACATGCCATCGGACAAGGTGGAATGAGTGTGCAGGTTGCCACGGTAAAACCGGCCCGGTGCGTCAAAAGCGGCTGGCGTCATCTTCAGGCCTCATGTCTTGCGCTGTGTGTCAGGCGGACACTATCAGCGCAAAACACATGATCAACCCTGTTCGCGACGCCCCTTGGCCGTTTTCAGGCGATGCCGCCGCGGGCCTCAGGCACTACGTTTATAGCGGTCCTCAAGATCACGGGCCAATTCGGCTACCCGCATTGCGTATCTGCTGGCGAGGTTGCTTCGTGCCAGTTTCAGCGATTGAACCAGCAATCGGGAAGAGAGCGTTTTGGGGCGTAGCCCCAGATCCATGCTCACCCGTGTGCGCCCGCGCGACAACGGTACCAGATCGACCATCATGTCGCCTCCCATTGAGGGTGAGCGTGATGACAGAACCATGCAATTGGGCGCGTCCAGGCCGGTGAGTTCCATTTTCAACTCGCGCATCTTACCGCGCCATTTGAAGGCAATGTCCCAAGCCATGCCTACACCCGGGACTGTCTTGTTATCGACCCTTTGCACTTCGGCCCCGCGTCGCAGGGCAGAACGTTCAAAAGCCTGGAAATCGGTCAACTGGTCAAACACGTAATTGATAGGGGCTTCTATATCTTCCCTTGCGCTGAACTTCATGGCCGGGCCTTCACTGTCTTCTGCTCGGGGCTATTGTCGCGTTAATAATTTGTATCCGCAAGCCAGTTGCGAAGTAAAAAATGCGCGATGGCCCCCTGTCTGGCCGGTGCCAGCACGGGGTGTCGCCCGGCAAAGGCTTGCAGAATTTCCTCGCGGGGGAACCAGCGGGCGTCTTCGATTTCGTTCGGATCAATGGTGATCTCGCGGGTCAGTGCCTTGCCGCTGCATCCGATCATCAGGGACGAGGGGAAAGCCCAGGGCTGATTGGCCAAGTAACCGACCTGACCGACCCGCACACCAGCCTCTTCAAATACCTCTCGGCGGACTGCGGCCTCAATGGTTTCACCCGGTTCGACGAAACCGGCCAGCAGTGAATACATTCCTTCGGGCCAACCCGGTGATCGCCCCATGAGGACCGAGTTTCCCTGCGTAATCAACATGATGACCACGGGATCAGTGCGTGGAAAGTGCTGCCCGCCGCACGCGGTGCAGTTACGTTGCCATCCGGTTTGGGCCTGCTTGCTTTCTGCACCGCATCGGGCACAAAATCTGTGGCTGACATGCCAGCCCAAAACGGATTTTGCCGTGGCCGCCAATTCGGCATCCCGTGCGTCAAGCCGGGTCATGATCCGGCGCAATTCGGCAAAGACCGCGCCGGGCACATCTGGATGTTGCTGCTCTGTGGCGTCCAGAAACTGATTGAGGGTGCTGTCATCCAGATCTTCTGGTTCCCAGGCCAAGAGGTCATGCGCAAAAATCAGGCCGCCATCTTCGTCCCGGCCCAACAATAACGGCGCACCGGCTTGCGCAAAGATCATGTGATCCAATGGCAACCGCAACAGGCTGTTCAAACTGCCCTCTGTGACCAATGGCTTGCCGCGCCATAGCAAAATGCTGGTGGCCTGACATGCGGCGCTTGCGGCGTCCAGTGCGGGCGCGTCTCCGCGTAATTCAGCCGCGCGATCCAGCCCGCTGCCCCCGAATGTCACGGTCTCCGCGTTTTCCATTTTAGCCCCCGTTTCCGCGCGCTATCGGTGGCATGTTCAGAGGGTCGGGGCAAGTTGCTTTAAAGGCTCTTTTTGGTTGTGAATCCGAAAATAAAACAACTTTAAGTAAACAAATGAGTGTGCCAATGTACTAATGGTATAGTAGCGTAGGACGTCAGACACTCAAACACTGCAGGTGCATGAAGATAAATCAAACCATGAATCCTCAAAGAACAGGCAATGAATTTGACTGACACAAAGCCGCCGTCGGATATCAAAGGGCGGATATTGCAGGGTGTTCCGCATATTCGCCTGAGGTTGCTGGAGACGACGGATGTGCATTCAAACCTCCTGCCGTTCGACTATTATGCCGATAGTTGCGAGGCATCGTTTGGCCTGGCACGTACCGCGACGCTGATCCATCAGGCGCGAGCGGAGGTGTCGAATAGCCTGCTTCTGGACAATGGGGATTTCCTTCAGGGTACACCGATCAGTGATATGACGGCTCAACCTGCCAGTGGATGGGCCGGGCCACATCCTGCAATCACGGCGATGAATTATCTGCGATATGATGCGGCCGGTCTGGGCAATCACGAGTTCAATTTTGGCCTCGATTGGCTGCAATCGGTTCTCTCGGACGCATCCTTTCCGATCACCTGCGCTAATGCGGTGACGGGTCCGGGGGAAACGCCGGATGAGGACAAGACACTTTACCCACCTTTCCTGATCCTCGATCATCGCATGACCGATAGCGACGGTGCGGTACATGATCTGCGCATTGGATTGATCGGCCTGCTGCCACCGCAGGTCACGACCTGGGATCAGTTCCACCTCAAGGACCGGTTGATCGCCCGTGACATCCTGGATGCGGCCCGGGCCTGGATTCCCCGGATGCGCGACGAAGGCGCCGATATTGTCATTGCCCTGGCCCATACCGGGATCGACCCGGATGACTATTATCCGTTCAAGGAAAATGTGGCGCTGGCGCTGGCGGGCGTTCCCGGTGTCGATGCAATCCTTGCCGGCCACACCCACGAGGTCTTTCCAAACCCTGAAGAAGCCGATGTGGATGGCGCCAGCAATCAGGAAGGTACCTTGTCCGGGACACCGGCGGTGATGTCGGGGTTTCGGGGGTCGCATCTTGGGGTGCTGGACCTTTATCTGCAACGAAACGACACAGGATGGCAGGTAACGGCACATAAATCCGAGATGCGCTGCGTTGCAAGTTCGGGGGCCGAACCGGTTCCGCCTGACGAAAATTTCAAACAACTGCTGATGCCTGCTCATAAGCATACGCTTGAGTTAATCCGCAAACCGTTGGGTCGCAACACCGCGCCGCTTCACAGCTACTTCGCATTGGTTCGCAACGATGCGGCAACCCAACTGGTGACACGTGCGCAACGCGCCGCTCTTGCTCAAATGGTGCAGGGAACCGATGATGCCGCACTGCCGATCCTGTCGACCTCGGCGCCCTTCAAGACCGGTGGACGCGGCGGGCCTAAATATTACTCTGATGTTCCGCCGGGTGATTTTCGCCTGCGGAACGCGGCGGATCTATATGCGTTTCCGAACACGCTTTGCGGGTTGCGTGTGACCGGGGCGCAGCTGCGTGACTGGTTGGAGCGCGCAGCGGTATGTTTCAGCAGGGTCGAACCGGGCAAGCAGGATCAACCGCTCATTAATCCGATGGTACCAGGCCACAATTTTGATGTGATAGACGGTCTCAGCTATGTGATCGACCTGTCTCAGCCCGCCCGATATGACCGCAACGGGCATCTGTTCTGTAAATCCGCGCACCGCATCTTGGATTTGCGCTACAAGGGCCAAGTGGTCGATGACGATCAGCAGTTCCTGTTGGCGGCCAACAGCTTTCGCGCGCGTGGCGGTGGCTCCTATCCCCATTTGGCCGAAAGCTGTTTTGCCGTTTCCAGCCGCGTCCCTGTGCGCGACATCGTTGCGGAATTCGTCCAGGATGCTCAGGTTGTAAGCTCCGCCACCGAACGGTTCTGGTCCTTTGCGCCGATGCCCGACACCAGTGTATTTTTTGACACTGGCCCCGGTATCCGCCGGTATCCTGATGAGATTGCCGCCCTTGGCGTGACCGACCTTGGCGATACCGGTGCAGGCTTTGCGCGATTCAGGTTGCCGTTGGAATCCGGCCTGTCCGAAAGCCTTGCGAATCCCGGGCATGAGGCCTATGTATCCCCCCGAGAGGTTGGCGCGGGCGAGCGCCTCGCCAACCCGGTCAGATCCGGAAGGAAGCAGCCGTAACGAGCCCCGCTTGGGTCGTTGTCCAGCCTCTCACCTTCTTCCAGTTTTTTTGCAGATATGAATTGCCTGTGGCGACTTCGCCCCATGCGCCTGGCAAAACCGGATCCAAAACGCTTCTGAACGGGCTGGGGGCTTTTCAACTAAGGCAAAGTGATATAATCGCACTGACTCACCGAATGTCTGTGGTTTTGCTTCTGGAAGAACTGAAATGGCTTTTAGTTTTGGACGCCTGTTATTGCTGGTTAACAGTGTTCTTATTCTTGCGGCGCTGGGCATTTCGCTGATTTTTGCCTTCTCGTGGCTATCGCCCAAAAGTTTTGACAACTTCGGCAAGAGGCATCTCGAAACCTACCTAAACACGGGACGCATGGACGCCGCTCAGGCGATTGCCGACTTGCAGGAAGGTAATACCGATACTGCACAGGATTTGCTGGAAGAATGGGACCATTATCAAAGCGGTGACCGGTATTTCGCCTTTAAAAGGAACGTGGCGATTGCGCTGTCGAACACCTATTACCAGGCCGGTTCGTATCAGGAGGCTGCGGATGTCATAGCGCCCCTGATGGCCGAAGATGACCGCGATATAGTTGCTTTCATGGCCTGGGCCAAAGCTGCGCTGAAAATCGACAGCACGCGCGAAGCAGCAGCAGCACAAGTGACCGAATTCTGGACCCGCTTTCCAAAAAGCGAGGCGATGACCGAACTCTACCTGCGCGAGGTCTATGCTTGGGATGATCCGGTACATGCCAAAAATCTTTTAGAGGAACATGGATACCTGAAGCCGCTTGATCCAACCGGCTGGGAGGTTTTCTGGGGCTCGAAACAGAAGATAAACGCCAGGGATCGCAGGTCGATTGACTTTGAAACGACCGGGTCGGACTGGATTGCGAAAATCGACGTTCCGAAAGGAACACAGCTTTTGCGTATCGACCCACCGGTCGCCCAAAAACTTGTGATTGATGATTTTCAGGTTCACCTGCTTGGAGATATGTCGACAGTTATCGGCGAGGAAGGTCATGGACTTAAGATGATAACGCTCGAAGACGGCATCTTCAGGACAAATGGAGGGCCAGATCCGTTTATCGCCGTTGATGTTCAGGAACTTGTAGAAAATACCGACGCTCAGGATATCATCACGCTGGTCGTCAAGCTGAACGTGAAAAGTGAATTCACGGGTTGGATCGCAAAGAGGATGGAAGGCCTATGAACAGTTCAACCATTCGGTCCTGGTGCAAGAAAATCGTTCTCTGGAGCTGGGTGATCACTCTGCCCATCGTTGTCGTGGGCGGCCACACGCTTTTTCAGACCTGGAAACGGTTCGACACGTTTTTCGTGCGCTATGACCCATCTCATATGAAGGGTAACTTGTCGCGGCTGCTGGAGTACCAGATTGGCAATGTGACAGGAAAGATCGCGTCGGTGATAACGCCGACACCGTCGACCGAATTGCCGACCATCCGCCTTTCCGCCGAAAGACGTGCTCTTGCGACCTTGCATCAGCACATGCCGCAATCTGGCTTTGAATACGTCAAGGGCACTCTGCTTTACGGTGACAAGCCACGCAGGGTCAAAATCCGCTACCGCGGCGATTTCGCCTACCATTGGGCCTATGAGAAAAAATCTATTCGGGTGAAGACCAAGAAGGATGATCTGTTCCAGGGCATGCGCGCATTCAACCTGCAGGCGCCGAAGTTCAAGGAACAAATAAATAACTATCTGGGCTACCAACTGGCTGAACAGATGGGGCTATTGGGGCCCAAGTCAGAACTGGTACGGGTTATGATCAACGGTGAAGACCGTGGTGTGCACATCATGGTCGAGCAGCTTGAGGAACTCACACTCCGGCGCAATGCCAAGATGCCGGGTGATATTTACCGGGGTGAAATTGTCGCCAAGGACCGGTTCAGAGGCATCGGTGACATGGGTGGAAACCTGTTTGAACATCCCGGATTCTGGGACAAGGTGGCAATCAACAATCACTACCCCGACGCGTCGGCGAAACCGCTTGAAGCGATGGTGGAACTGGTTCAGGCGCCCGATCGGATGCAGGCGCAGGCAAAGCTTGAAGATCTTCTAGATATGGAAGCCTGGGGAAAGTTCAGCGCCTATGAATCGCTGGCAGGCACCTATCACTTTCACCCCAATCACAACTGGCGCATCTATTACGATCCCTGGCGGCAGAACCTAGTTCCCATCGTCTGGGACCCCGTAGGCTGGCCCAAAGGGTGGCGCGAACCGGCAAGCAGCCCGACGGCCCTGAACCCGGTCATTCAGACCGATCTGCAAAAGATGCTGTTCAAGAATGGCGCGTTTTTGAAAGCCCGCGAGGCCGCATTGGAGGAGTTCTTTGCCTCGGGGAAGGCCGAACGGTTCCTGGCGTATAAAGATAACGCCGTTGCCACGCTCAATTCTGAACTTGAGACCGATCGCTTTTTGAACCCGCAAGATCCCGAACTCATCAAATCCGAGGTCGAAGCAGCCAGCGTTTACATCGACAGAATATTTGCCGACGCGCAAATTCTGCACGAAAAATCGGCGTCACACATCACCTATGCCGAGACAGGGCAAGGCATTCGGTTGTCGGTTGGCGGGCAGAATTCCGTCAAGCGGGTGATGTTCAAATTTCCCAATGACATTGACGGGATGGCTGATCTGATCGTCAAATATCGGACCAGAACCGCACAGAAAAAATCGGTCACTCATTCCGTTGACATGCAGCCCGCTGTCAGCTTGTCAGGTTCGGAACTGACCTTGAACGCGGCCATGGTGCCCAATTCCAGTTTCACAAAACCCGGATTGCTGAAATTCAAGAACGGGTTGAAACTCGATTACTCAGCCGGGATTTATGATATCAACTTTGATGTGAACCAGGTTCCCACCTCGGTCTGGGTCGATCTTGGGTCTGGCTGGAAACGCATCAGCCGTGTTGACCGTCTGAAATCCACAGCTTTCGACAATATTTTCGAACCCATCAATCACCCGCTTTCCACCAAGCCTGTCGTGTGGAGCGGCGTGAAGGAAATTTCAGGCGTTGAAACGATCGAACAGCCGTTGATCATCGAACCCGGCACGATCATCAAGCTTGCTGAAAATGCCTCGGTCATCATGAAAAACCAGGTCACGGCGGTCGGCACAAAGGATCGCCCGATCAGCTTTCAGCGCGCCGATGGTGCGGAAAATCCCTGGGGCGCAATCGGACTACAGGGGCGCGGAGCGGATGGATCGAAATTTGCGCATTGCAGCTTTGTGGGGGGTAGTGGTTACAAGGGCGATCTGTTTGAATTCTCCGCCCTGTTTTCGGCCCATGACGTAAGGGACCTGATTGTAGAGGATTGCGAATTCGCCGATGGCACGGTCGTCGATGACATGGTGCATATCGTCTATTCCACCGCCGAATTCACCCGGACCGTGTTCCGCAACTCGTTCTCAGATGCCTTCGATATCGACATATCCGAGGCCAAGATTTCGGACAGCCGGTTCGAGAATAGCGGCAATGATGCGGTTGACCTGATGTCCTCCATTGCGTCGATCGACAATACTCAGTTCATTGACAGTGGTGACAAGGGTATCTCGGTGGGCGAGGGCAGCTACCTGCTTGGCGTCAACAACACGCTTGTGAATAACGAGATCGGCGTTCAGTCCAAGGACGGGTCGAACGCGTTTCTCTATAATCACAGCTTCATGGGCAACCGTCAGGCCCTGCACGCTTACAAGAAGAACTGGCGCTATGGCGCGGGGGGAGAAATCTTGCTCTTCAAGTCCAAGCTTGTTGACAATGACAAGAACGTAACGGCCGAGCGCAAGTCAAAAATCCAGGTTTTCGATAGCTATGCGGACACCCCTGTCACGGTCACCAACCGCGTCAGTGCCTTCGCTGTCGATGGCGAAAGCGAAAGCGCCGCCAGACACGAGGGTCGCCTGGTGCCACAAGGGATGAAGCTGAACCAGCGCAATGCTGCGCTCATCCAGAGATTTGACCAATCCGTGATGCAATTGCGTGACGTAGGCCGCCGGGGAGCGATGTAGAATTGCTGAAAGAAAACAAGCGCAATCTGACGACGCCGCTCCACTTCGCCAGATTTGAATTCAAGTATGTCCTGCCCAAACGCCGCCGCGATGATGTCGAGGCGCATTTGCGGTATTTTCTCGAACTCGATCCCTTCGTGCGCGATCGCGAAGAGCATAAATACAGCGTCCGCAGCCTCTACTACGATACTGCGGATTTCTCGGCCTTCCATGACAAGATCGACGGGCTGCACAGCCGCAGAAAATTCCGGGTTCGCACCTATAATGAAGAGGCCGGAGGCCCCGCGCCCTACTTCCTGGAAATCAAGGGTCGCCACAACAACCTGGTGTTCAAGCATCGCACACCGATCCCCGCCGGGGCCTGGATTGATGATAGCGGCGACGGATTGTCAACCTCGCTGATCAAGAACGCGGATCCCAGCGGTGTTCTCGACCAGTTCACCTATGAATATTATCAGCGGCGCATCCGACCCATTGCTCTTATCGACTACAAAAGACGCCCGTATATCAGCAAATACGATTCGAGCTTCCGCATAACATTCGACGAGCAACTTACCTGCTTCAAAGCAGGCAAAGTGTTCCCCGAAGATGTTGCACAACTAAAACACATCGTCCCCGGCCATACGGTAATGGAAGTTAAATTCCATCATCACTTGCCATCGTGGTTTCATCGAGTCATTCAGGCCCACGAATTAAGGCGCGTCTCAATATCCAAAATCTGCTCCGGCATGGAGGTATTGGGCATGGCATACGACGAAGACTAAATCTGGAGTTCATGATGGAACAAGTAATCTCGCCAGTCGCAACCGAGTTGCTGACCTATTCTGTGACGGAAATGACGGTCAACGTCCTGTTAGCGCTCTGCATCGGCTTCTGGCTTGCCTTCATTTATCAGTTCACCCACAAGGGTCTGTCATATTCCCAATCGTTCACCCAAACGCTTATATTCGTGACGTTGATCGTTGCGGTGGTGATGATGGTCATCGGCGGCAGCCTTGCACGCGCCTTTGCGCTTGTCGGTGCGATGTCGATTATTCGTTTCCGGACGGTTCTGAAAGACACCAAGGATTTGTCCTATGTCTTCGGCGCGCTTGCGCTCGGTATGGCCGCCGGGACAAGCAACTATTTCCTGGCGGTTCTGGGCACGTTTTTCATGACCGTTCTGGTTTTCGTGCTGAACGTCACCAACTTTGGATCGGTTTACAAAAGCGAGTTCATCCTGCGTTTCCGCTTCAACCAGAATGGTGATAGCGGGGCCTTCCTGAGCGCGATCAAGGAATTCTGCAAGCGTTCGAACCTTTTGCACATCGAGCCTTCGGGGGATGGCAACAGCCTGATGCAGACATACGATATCGCGATGCGCGATGATGTCTCTCACTCCAGCCTGATCGAGCGCCTGGACAGCATCCCGGATGTTTCCGAGGTCGTACTGATCGCCTCTAAGAATGACGTGGATTACTAGGCTTATCTAGACGGCCCAACCGGTCGACATTCCAAGACACACCATATAGCGCCGCCATGCCGAAATCCGTCATGGCGGCGTTTTTCATTCGAGAAAGTGACAAGGCGCGTTCGGGATTTCAGCCCGCCCGGTTTCGGGGGCTGTCCAACGGAATTTGCCCAAGACCCTAGTAGGTCACGCGCGCCGCTGCCGCCGTTCTTTCAACCGCTCGTGGGCCTGCGGCGTGCCATCGTGGAAGGATCCAAACCACTTGTCCCAGGGCATTTCAAGGTTACCGTAATTCACCTCGAAATAGCGGTGATGCATCTGGTGGTGGAATGTGCCAAGCGCAAGCTGCTTGCGGTCCTTGACCAGTAATTCTTCAAACCCGGTATGCGATGTTGCCGCCGTCAGAGACTGGTGTTGCAGGTGAAACAGGATATGCAGCGGATGCGCCGGGACAACGAAGTGAATGAGGATCGAGCTGAAGAAGATCAGGTGTTCGACCGGGTGCATCGACAGGCCCGACCATGGCCCGACATTGACATTGCGATGATGCAACGCATGCGCCATCCGGTAGAGCGGCCTCCAATGCAACGCCCGGTGCACCCAGTAGAAATGAAAGGAAATCCACACCGGTGTCAGCAGGAAGATCGCGATGAACCAGATCGGATGAGTGCCGAAGGACAGCAAGGGCGCCCAACCGTTGCCCATCGCCCAAAGCAACAGTACTTCGTAACCGGTCCAGAACCCCACGCCACTGGTCAGTGACCAGAACATATTGTCGCGCACCTGTCCGCCGAAACTGAACTGCCGACCTTTCAGCATCAGGTCGCGCTTGTCGTATTTCAGGCGCATGCCCTGGCCTTTGCGCATGTAGAAAAACCAGTGCAGCCCGCCTGCGACCAGCAGCATCAGCCCCATATTGCGCAGCCAGATGCCCGCAATCCAGCCCGGTGCCAGCGTCGCGGCGGTCTCAAGCGAGGGCGATAACCAGAACCAGCAGATCAGGGCGATGCCAAGAACCAGCACATTCTCGGCCAGGCCAAGCCAGCGCGTCGCGATCCATCTGACCATGTGCCTTGGGTCAGGTGGCCAGCTAAAAAACGGCGAGACGCTGATCGGCACCTTGGGCACATGATGCCAGCCGGGCAGGGTGGGATCGGCCTCTTTTCTGGGGTTTTGCATCGCGGTGCTCCGATTTCGGATTTGCCTGACCCTGTCACAGAACCTTAAAGTGGAAAAACAGAAATAAATGCTATTTAATATCTATTATTCAGAGGTAGAAGATTTGCGCAAAAACTTACGACTTTCATTGCGGGCGCTCAGGGCCTTTGTCTCGGTGGTGGATCATGGCTCGATTATCGGCGCGGCGCGCGATCTGAACGTGGCAGCATCGGCGGTTGCGGCGGCGCTGGATCAGGTCGAGGCCGAGTTCGGCGCTGACCTGTTGATCCGCGCCCGCGCCCGGGGGATTTCGGTCACGGTCGAAGGGCGCGAGATTGCGGCACGGTTTCGTGGTCTGCTGGAGGATTACGCCGATGTCATGGATCACGGGCGGGCGCTGGTACAATCCCTCAGCGGCAGCCTGCGTATCGGCTATTACGCACCGGTGGCCCCGGCATTTTTGCCCGGTATCCTGCGCCCGATCATGCAGGCCAATCCATCGCTCAGGCTGGAACTTTATGAACATGACAACGACAGCGCCCAAGAGGCATTGCTGAGCGGCAAGCTGGATGTCATCCTGTTCGCCGGGCAGGATCTGCGCAGCGGGATCGACACGAAACCCTTGCTTGATCTGCCACCCTATGTGCTGGCACCCGACGGGCACGCCCTGGCCGACGCCGAACCTGTAAAACTGTCAGAGGCGGCGAAACATCCGGTCATCCAGCTGGATCGCCCGCTGGCACGGCCCTATCTGGACCGTCTGTTTCGACAGCAGGGCCTGAAGCCCGACATCGTGGCGCGGGTCGACAGCACCGAAATGGCGCGCAGCCTGGTGGGGGCAGGGGCGGGGATCGCCATTCTGGCCATGCGGCCCCTGACCGATATCACCTATGGCGGGGACCGGTTGATCGCATTGGCGTTGGAACCGGACCTGCCGAAATTGCAGCTTTTTGCCGGGCATGTCAGGGGCCGCCCGCGGAAACCCGTTTCGGTATTCCTGGAAGCCTTGGAAAATTTTATCACCACATCCGCCGCGCAGCGTCTGATTTGCCAATGATATGCGAAACAGGCCCAAAGACTGGCCGCGCCGGGTGTGATCCGTTACTTTCGGCAGATCACAGCTAACGGGGGAGAGAGCCACATGGCCGAGAATGATATTCGCAGCACCAACGGACGCGGCAGACTTTTTGACAGCGTGCTGGACACGATTGGTGACACGCCGGTCATCCGCGTGAACAACCTGGCGCCCGATGGTGTGCGGCTTTATGTCAAGGCCGAGGCGTTCAACCCGGCGGCATCGGTCAAGGACCGGCTGGCGGTGAACATCATCGAGGCCGCAGAGCGTGACGGGACACTCAAGCCGGGCCAGACAGTGGTCGAGGCGACCAGCGGCAATACCGGCATCGGGCTGGCGATGGTCTGCGCGCAAAAGGGCTATCCGCTGGTGGTGACCATGGCCGACAGTTTCTCGATCGAGCGTCGTCGGCTGATGCGCATACTGGGCGCCAAGGTGGTGCTGACCCCACGCGCCGAAAAGGGTTTTGGCATGTATAAAAAAGCGGTTGAGCTGGCCGAGGCGCATGGCTGGTTCCTGGCGCATCAGTTCGAAACCGATGCCAATGCCGATATTCACGAAGCAACGACCGCCCGCGAGATCATGGCGGATTTCGCCGGGGACCGGCTGGATTATTTCGTGACCGGCTATGGTACCGGCGGCACCCTGACGGGCGTTGGCCGGGTGTTGCGCAAGGAACGCCCCGAGACAAGGATTATCCTGTCAGAACCCGCAAACGCCCAGATCGTGGGCAGCGGGCACGCCCAGGAACGGCTTGAAGATGGCGCCCCCGCCGTCAGCCATCCCGATTTTGAACCGCACCCGATCCAGGGCTGGACTCCTGATTTCATTCCGCTGGTGCTGCAAGAGGCAATTGATGACGGGCTTTATGATGACCTGATCCCGGTCGCGGGGCCGGACGGCATCAAATGGGCGCGCGAACTGGCCAGCAAAGAGGGGATATTCACCGGCGTTTCCGGTGGATCGACCTTTGCCATCGCCATGGGCATTGCCGAAAAGGCCGAACCCGGTTCGGTGATCCTGTGCATGTTGCCGGATACCGGTGAACGCTACATGACCACACCGCTCTTCGAGGGCATCCCCGAAGATATGTCCGACGAAGAGGTCGAAATCTCGAAATCGACCCCGGGCTTTCAGATGTAAATTCGCGCGGCGCAGCCGTGCGGGGGCATGGCTGTGCCATAGGATGCGCCTGATTCTGGGGTTGCGGCTCCGATCCGACTTTCCCCAGCAGACCAAACAGGTTTCGAAATCGGCATCGCCAGGCGGGGCGCGCATGTCCTTTTCGACCACGTGTTTGACCGGCGCATTGTCGCGCTGGATGGTCCGATCCCACCTTGGCGGGTGCCGCCCACGCTGACATAGGGGATCACGCTGGACCACGCCTCGCCATACCAGTCATGTCCCTTGGCGATCATCCCGGCTGCGTTGCTACGGCCGGGTAATTCGATACCCGAGGCCGCCTGCGGGCTGGGCGCCGTGACCCGTCATTTACCTGGAATTGCCCGGGGAAAAATTATGCTGGCGCCGCTGGATGTATCGACACGGATGATCGCGCGCGGCGTCGATATCGAAGCCGCTGATGCGCTGGGTCGAATGGAAAACATGGCAGTTGCCGCGCAGTCCTTTGATCTGATTACCTGTGTCCGGGGGCTGGAGACACTGGATTATCCACGCCCCACATTGCGCGACCCGGCAGTCAGTTCCGCCTGGTCTATTGCGTTGATTGCCCGCCCCGGTCGGTCATCGGTGCGCCGACACGCGGGTATATTAGGTGTTCTGACCGGGGCCGCTTTCTGAACTGCAAAACCTGACCGCCGGGGCGTCGGAGGCCGAGGCGCTGCATGTTCTGGCCCTGCATTGAACGGCGTCCGTCGCGGTGATGATCCGGCATGTCTGATCGCCCGAGCGGCACAGCGCTCCGTCAGCTATTCGCGATCGCGTTTTGCAGGGCGGCGTAACACTCTATGTCGATCGCGCAGCCAACCATGTCGTCCATGATCGCATACGCCTTTTCCAGTGGCATCGCCGGGCGATAAGGGCGATCGGCGGTCAGCGCGTCAAAGATATCCGCCACGGACAGAATACGCATGTCCTGCGTCAGTTGATCGGCGCTCATCCCGTTGGGATAACCCTTGCCGTCAAGCCGCTCGTGATGGGCCGCAGCGGTCAGGGCCATGTCCTGAAATACCGACACGCGGCTCAGGATCTCGTGGCTCATGGCCGGATGCAGCTTGATCAGGTCAAATTCGGCATCGGTCAGTTTTCCCGGCTTGTCGAGGATGGTGTTCGACACCCCCAGCTTGCCGATGTCATGCAGCAAAGCAGCCCGCGCCATCCAGCGGCGTTTTTCCGTCGAATACCCCATCTCGGCACAAATCGAATCCGTGTATTGCGCCACCCGTTCGGAATGGCCGTGGGTGAAGGGGCTTTTGGCGTCGATCACCTGCGCAAAGGCCGAGGCAATTTCGTCCAGATACTGCTCGTCCACGACCCGGCCGGTATGGGCGGGCTCACTGGTAAAAACATGCGCTTCAAGACCGGGGTCGTTGAATTCCTCCAAAAATCCTGGACAACGCATCACCTCGATGAAAACCGGTGTCAGATCGGGGTCGAACCATGTGCCGGCGCGGTTTGTCAGCTCGCTCACCGCGGCCTCAACACCCAGCTCGGTCACGAACACATCCGCGACCTGCGCCAACAGGGCGATCCTTGAATAAAGCGGTATCGCTTCCCCTCTCAGGCGTGCCGGGCGCCCGCCGCCATCCCAATGTTCATCCAGCCCGGCAATACCCTGCGCCACATCCTCGGAAAACCGCATCATCCGGGCAATCTCAGCCCCCCGGTCACAACGGGTCTGCATCACCTCACCGACGATATCGTTGGAATTCTTCAGGACATTGGTTACCGCCTTAAGACGTTGCACCAGTCCGGATTGCGAGGCCGTGTGACTTAGCAGAAACTCCAACCCCTGCCTGGCCGAGCCGTCAACCAACTTGAAATCGCGTTTGAATTCAATGTCATCGGTCAGATACAGCTGACAAATCCGCGCCGCGTTGGAACTGCATCCCAGATCCTTGAGCAGCAGCGTGAAATAGAGATCCGAGCGCTGGTTCGCGGTCAGGTCCAGAACCTCTGCCACCTGCATCCCGATCCAGCAGCAGCGCACACAATGACCTTCGGGCTGGCCCTCGGTCAGATCCAACGCATGGCTGAGCGCACCCAGAATTTCACCCAGGCGGACCACGGCGGTGGCAGAAGAGGTTGAGAAATGGTGATGAGGCTGCATAGACGGACAAACAAACCGATACTGACAAAGATAAACCGCCTGTATCTTACCTGTTTGGGGCTAAATTTCGGTTACCCGCCGCTCAGGCGGCCACTTCGCCTGCTTCCTCACCGGGCAGCCACACGGTGAACTGCGCCCCGCCGCCAGCCCGGTTGGCGACCGAAATCAGGCCATTGGCGTTCTGGATCAGCGTCTGGCTGACCGACAGGCCCAGCCCCGTGCCTTCGCCCAGCTTGGTGGTGAAAAACGGGTCGAACACCGTCTTCAGTTTTTCCTCGGCGATCCCCGGTCCGGTATCGGCAATCACCAGCTGCGCCCCGGTCTGCCCGTCCCGCGCTGCGGCCGAAATGCTAATTTCCAGCGCACCATGCCCCTGCATCGCCTGAACCGCGTTGACGATCAGGTTGATGATCACCTGCTGCAATTCGCCGGGGTTGATCCGCACCGGCGGCGCGTCGGCGCGGTTGATCGTTACCCTCATATCCCCTTTCGTGATCACATGATCCACCAGCACCAGGCAATCATCCAGCACGCTTGCCAAATCAACGCTTTCCTCAAACGTGCCAAACTCGGTCGGGCGGGCGAACTGCAAGAGCTTGCCGACGATCGCATTGATCCGGCCCACCTGCTGGTCAATCAGCGCCAACTCGGTCATCACCGGCTGCGCCTCCGCGCCCAGGGTCTGTCGGATCACATCGACATTGCCCTGAATGACCGCCACGGGATTGTTGATCTCATGCGCGACCCCGGCGGTGATTTCCCCGATCGAGGCGAGCTTCTCGCTCATCACCAATTGCTGATAAGTGGTCTCCAGCTTCTCATTCGCTTCGCGCAGCTCGGCCGTGCGTTGTTCGACCCGAATGTTCAACTCATCCGCCCAGCTGCGCAGCTTGCGGTCGCGCTCCTGTACCTGATCGAGAAGCGTATCCAGATGCGCCGCCACGGTGCCGATCTCATCGCGGGCCGCGACGGGGCCGATCCGCGCACTCAACTCGCCGTCTTCGACCTCTTCCATCGTTTTTGTCATCCGCTCCAACGGTGAAAATATCCCGCCCGCCAGTCGCAGAAACAGTGGCACGGTCAGCGCCAGGATCAACGCAAAAGCACCGAAGATCAGGAAATAGGCGCTGCGCTTGGCCGCTGTAAATGGCGCTTCAAGAAACCCCACATAAAGCATACCCACCCGGTCGCCAAAGCTATCGATCAGGGGCAGGTAGCCCGAAATATACCAGTCATTGACCACGAAGGCGCTATCAAGCCAGGTCAGCCCCTCGTCCAGCACCTTGTGCCGCACCACCGCCGACACCCGTGTGCCCAGCGCGCGTGCGCCCTCGAACAACCGCACATTGGTCGAGACACGCACATCCTCCAGAAACAGCGTTGCGGTGCCCTGTCGGTCGCCCTCGGCCTTGTCGGAATGATAGACCAGCGCGTTGATCGTATCGATGAAATCAAGGTTTCGGTTCAGCAAAATGCCCCCCACCAGCACCCCCAGCCGCCCCGGCACGCGCACATCCGTGGCCGTGTGCACGACCATGCCACGATCCTCGGCGGTGCGGTCGGTGGGCACGGCGGCCTCGGTGTCGATCAGCGGCAGACGCGCCTGATCGGCCAGCTCTGGTGACAGGGTCGTCAGGTCATCGCCCGAGAAGATGTCGATCTGGCTGGCCCCCGTGCCGCCCACGGCGGCAGCAATCACTGGCCAGGTCTCCGCCGCCTCACGGGCTTGTCCCAATGGCAGGTAATAGAGGAAATCCAGTTGCAGCGAGGCGCGGCTGCGGTCGAGATATGCGGCAAAGACATCACCCGGCAGGGCCGCCGCCTTCTGAAACGCGACCGAACGCGCCAGGCTCTCGACATCATTGCCCGTGGTGACAAGGATCTGCTGCATATATTGCTCTGCGATGCGCAGATCGCTTTCCACATTGGCAATCAGAACGTTATCGTAATTCGCCGACCACCGGCTGATCGCCAACAGCAGCAGAAGCGGCATCAAGACCACCAGCGGCAATAGCGCCAGAATCAGCAATCTGAGGCGGACGGATTTCATCGGACAGGGCACTCAAACGTCATTGCCTGTAGCTTACCGTCAAGCTGCGCACCGGGCAAATACCGCCTCAGGCCGGATGGTAAAGCTGGGTCTCGCCCACCACGAATTGATGGCGCTGACGCAATGTCTCGCAATGGGCCCGCACCAGATGCGGCGTCAGCATCAGATGCCAGGTCTGGCTGGCAATCGGGGCGGGCTGGGCGAACCCGGCGCATGCCAGCACTGCGACATTCGCCCCGTGATCCGGGTGCCGGACCGAGGCATAGCGGATCGCCTCACACCCCTTCGCCCGCGCGGCATCGGCCAGATCCAGACAATCGCTGTAATCCTCAGGGGCGTCCCATCTGCCCTGATCCAGCATTTCGGGCGTGGTCAGATCAACCGAGGCGCCTACGCGTATGTCCGCCATTACCGCCGTATGTTCCACCGGCCAACGCGGCATCGGCGTGCCGGGCGAGGCGGCGAAAAAGCGCAGATTGCCCCAGATACTCTCGGCCACGGCTGTCAAAACCTTTTCCGATCCATACCAGACCCCCGGCGTTGGCCCGGCCCGGCGAAACCGCGAGGCGCGCGGATAGCAGCCATAGCGGAAGGGTGACCAGAACTGGTAATCCAGGTGACGGCAGGGTTCGGGCACGGGCGGTTTGGCGGTTTCCAATATGTCTTCCAGCACCGATTGTTCATCATCGGTATCAACAATCCGCATGGTCGATGCGCGATATTGCCCCTCGATTACCCGCCATAGATTGCCACGATAAGGGGCAAAACCGTTAGGTAGGTGCACGGGCAGCATCCAGGTAATTCATCACCGTCACCAGCCCGGTTGCCTGCGCCATCATGATGCGCGGGATACCGTTCAGATCGCGGTTCTCACCGGCCATCCAGCCCCGGATGGTATCCGGATCAGCCCCGGCAATGGCATCAAGCGACCGGAAAATGCGAATGACACAGGTGGCAAGCTCAAAAGGCTTGCCCTGCAAGGCATATCCTCCGCCCTTCATGCGCGACACCGTGGCCTCACTCACCCCGATGGCCTGGGCCAGGTCACGCTGTGACAGGCCCAGTTCCTGCGCCGCGTTGAATGCCGCCTTGGCAACAACCCGGCCCGGCTCAGGGCTCACATCTTCGATACGTTCAGCAAGTGCAGACATGGTATTCACCTTTCCTCAGAAAGTTATATATCATATCTTCCCATAAATTTCAACCAAGGCCATTATTTCTTGTGAAAATCAAGACATAACAGATGGGACATGCGCCAATCCGAGGAGGATGCCGGAGGCAGACGACGAGAGACCCTGCGTGCGCGCAGGCGCACTCAATCTAACAACAGAAAATCACGCGCCAAGGGACAGGGTATGCTCTCGCAGCCAGGTCATGAAACCGCGCGGGTCGGTTTCCAGCATCTTCATGCGCTCGTCGCTGATCGGTTCCCCTACCACGGGCTTTTGCGGCTTGTTGCAGCTATGGACAACCTCGTGCAGCAATAGCCCCTGCCGCAGCGTGGCGGAGATTCGGTTGGCCATCTGGTACCAGCGCGAATTCGACCCGGGGAAATAGATCGGCACCACCTTCGCGCCCGAGCGGCGGATCATCTGTGCGGTGAAAACATTCCATTCCCGCTCGATCGCGGGCCCAAAAAGCGTATCCGAAGATGCCACGACACCCGACGGGAAAACGCTGATCAACCCGCCCTCTTTCAGATGGGCCATCGCCTTGGCACGCATCTCGACCGATTTGCGCTGGGCATCCGGCTCATGCGGAAACGGCACCGAGATCATGTAGGACGCGGCCACCTCGTCAATGCCGGTCAGCAGGGCGCGGGTCAGGATCTTGTAATCATTGCGCCGCCGCCCGATCAAATCCGCAAGGATCATCCCGTCAACCAGCCCGTGCGGATGGTTCGAGACCGCCACGACCGGGCCTGTGGGGGGGATATTCTCGACCTCCGCATCCGGTGTCTCAAGGTCGATGCCCATCGTGCCCAGTGCTGCGCGCCAGAACGCCTGGCCGGTCGGGGCACCCCGTTTCTCGAATTTTCGGATCATGCGGATGATGGCAATCTTGCCAGTCATCCATTCCATCGTGCGGATGATCACCGAGGTCACGGGCGTATCAAAGGAATTGGCGTAGGTCAGACTGCGGCGGTCATAGGTGGTGAAGGTCACCTCCTCGCCGGATGCATCAATACCCCTGTCCTGCTGCTTTTGCGACAACTGGCCCGTCCCTGTTTCCCCGCCTGCGCGCGTCCCTCGCGCGGTTACATCTCTTCGCCGAACCTGTCGGCAACAAGGGCCGCGACGGCATCCGCCATCGCCTCGGCGTCCGGCCCCGAGACCTGCACGTCAATAGTGGTTCCTTTCGACGCTGCCAACATCAAAAGCCCCATAATACTGTCCGCACCGGTGGAGAGACCGTTCTGTGACACTTCTGCCGTTGCGTCAAACCCTTCGGTGACTTCGACCAGTTTGGCCGCTGCCCGCGCATGCAACCCCTTCTCATTCACGATTTTTAACTGTCGCGTAATTGTCTCTGACATTGTCCCACTATTCCGCCGTCACATTATGACTGTCTATATATTTACGGCCCGCATCCAGCGCCGCCCGTACCGCCTCGGGCACGGTCAGGTGGCGGCTTTTGGCCAGTTTGATCAGCATTGGTAGATTGGCGCCGTAAAGGATGCGGCGGTTTTCCGGGGCACAGGCCCGCAGGGACAGGTTTGATGGCGATCCACCAAACAGATCGACAACGATCACCACCCCTTCGCCGGTATCCACCTCATTGGCGGCGATACAGATCTCGGCCTCTTTCGCCGCGCGATCATGGTCGCCCTCGATGGTTATTGCCCGAGAGCCCTGCTGATTACCTACTACATGCTCGATCGCGCGCAGATATTCGCGGGCCAACCCGCCATGCGCCACGATCACGATACCGATCACCGCTCCGTCACTCCTTGCTCATCCCCAGGGGCCCCCAGGCCCGTACGCGCATTGGCCGGACCCTCGGCCCGGCGCTCCAATTCGCGATGCCTAATTGACACCTGCCAGCGACCCTCCGCAAGGGCCTTGGCCAATGTTTCTGCCATTGCGACGCTGCGATGTTGCCCGCCAGTGCAGCCAAACCCGATCGACAGGTAGGCCTTGCCCTCGGCCGCATAGGCCGGCAGCAGCAATTCGGCCAGATCCAGAACTTTTGCGCGAAACGGCTCAAACCGTACATCCTCGCGAATATAGGCCGCCACCGCGTCCACGCGCCCGTCCAGAGGGCGCAGGGCTTCCTCCCAGTAGGGATTGCGCAGGAACCGGCAATCCAGCACCATGTCCAGCCCCCGGGGCAATCCGCGCTTGTAGGAAAAGGACTGGACCGACACCGACAGGCTGGTGCCCGGCCGGGCCGCGAACCAGCGTTCCAACTCGGCCCGCAGATCACGAGGCGCCATCTCGGACGTGTCGATCAGGATGTCTGCGCGTGCCCGGATCGGCACCAGCAGATCAAATTCGCGCGCGATACCGATATCGGGCGTTTCCGCCGGAGCCAGCGGGTGGCGGCGGCGGGTTTCGGAAAAGCGTCGCAGCAGCACATCGGCACTGCAATCGAGATACAACACCTGCATCGGCACCGGGCTCATCCCGCTCATGCCATCGATCACCTCGATCAGCGCATTGGTAGAGAAATCGCGGTTGCGGGTATCAATGCCAAGCGCCAGCGGCTTGTCCGGCACCGGCCCGGCCAGCAGCCGGGGCAGCAGCGACAATGGCAGGTTGTCAATCGCCTCGAACCCCACATCCTCAAGTGCCCGAATGGCCGAACTGCGCCCGGCGCCGGACGGGCCGGTCACAAGAACAAGGCGGTTGGCGGCTTGGGCCGACGTCATGACAGGGTTCCTTCAGGCGATACGTCCATGTTTTAGATATGCCAAGATGGCCACAGGGAAATGGGGCATGTTAACTTTTCTTTGCAAGGGCAAAATCACCCCCAGAAGCTCGGTTTCGCGCAAAGGCGGCAGGCGCTCGGTCTCCTCGACCGTCATGTCGATGATCAGCGCCACGGGGGTCGGCCCCGCTGGGGGCGCCGCCAGAATGCCCACACCGCGCGCTTCGATCTGGCCGCGCAGGCTGTCGGGCGCCTCTGCGATCACCTGGTCGCCCCTGCGCCGGATTACGGTGCGGTCATCGGCCACCAGCCGTGCACCCATCGCGATCATCTGCAGTGCCAGCCCCGATTTGCCGCTGCCTGCGGGGCCCTGGATCAGGGCCGCCCGGCCCGCATGGGCCACTGTGGTTGCATGGAGTGGGGAAGTGTCAGGCGACGCGCCGGGAACAGCCACCGCCGCGATCCCGGATCAGACCGGCAGGCCCACGACGAAACGCGCGCCCAGCGGATCCGAGGTGATATCGGCATCGGTCGGGCGGATGTTTTCCGCCCAGATCACGCCGTCATGGGCTTCGACAATCTGTTTCGAGATCGCCAGGCCAAGGCCGGAATTATTGCCGAAATCACCCTCCAGCCGTTCCGAATAGAAACGCTGGAACACCTTCGTCAGCGCCTGATCGGGAATGCCGGGGCCCGTGTCTTCGACCACGATCAGCACACGGTTTTCGCGCTTGCGGGTCCACAGGCGGATCGCGTCGCCATCCTCGCAAAAGCTGATGGCATTGGTGATCAAGTTGACAAAGACCTGCGCCAGACGCCCCTCAAGCCCGGTGATGACGATGGGCTGATCCGGGAAATCGGTGATGAAATCGATGCCCTTCTTGCTGGCCTCTTCACCCAGGTAATGCCCCAGATTGCTGAGCATGCCGATCAGGTCAAAGGCTTCCTGTTCTTCCTTGACCAGTTCGCTGTCCAGCCGCGAGGCGTTCGAGATGTCGCTGACCAGACGGTCCAGCCGACGCACGTCATGTTCGATCACTTCCAGAAGCTTTTCGCGCTGGTCGTCACGCTTGGCCACACGCATGGTGCCCACGGCGCTGCGCAGGCTGGCCAGTGGGTTCTTGATCTCATGCGCCACGTCTGCGGCGAATTGTTCGTTGCTGTCGATCCGGTTGTACAAGGCCGAGACCATGCCGCGCAGTGCCCCGCTGAGCCTGCCGATCTCGTCGGGCCGGGCGGTCAGATCCGGGATGCGGATGCGGCCCGAACTGCCATTTGATTGCTTGCGGTCACCGCCGATTTCCGCCGCCGACGCCAGATCGGCCAGCGGATTGGCGATGGTCGAGGCCAGGATCAGGCTGAGGCCGACACTGACCAGCGTGGCAATGACGAACATCTGCAACACGCGTTCGCGCTCTGACGATACCAGATTGTCAATCTCGCCCGAGGCGCTGACCAGCGCCACGACGGCAACGGGCGTGTCGCCACGCATCACCGGTGTCGAGACCGAAAAAACCGTGCCCTCATAGACGTCGCCCGAGGCAACCTGCGTACCCTCCGACAGCGTCAGGCCGACCAGTGCGCGGGCCTGTTCCTCGATCGAGGGGGGCACCTGCTTGGTGGTAAAGGACGAAAACGGCGCCGATACCAGGTTCCAAAGCTCCGACAGTGCGTCGGTGATGACCGTGGGCCGTGTCTCGGGATCGTCGCCGCGTTGCGATTCACCAACGATATGTCCGGCAACGCGACCGCTGGGATCGAATACATAAACCTCGATGCCGGACCTGATATCAAGCTCTTGCAGGGTTTCGCCCACATCGACGCCATCCCCGGTCACCAGGTTGACCGGCGCGTCCGCGGGCAATTGCGCCTCGAACACATCGGCGATCAGTTCCACCTCGCCGACAAGGCTGTTGGCGCGTTGCAGCGCCAGGCTGTCGCGTGAAGAGTTCAGGTAGAGGATACCCGCCACCAGAACATTCAGGGCAATCAGGTTGAAAGTGACGATCTTGCGCGTCAGCGAGGATTCCCGCAACGAAAACAACCGGCGCCGCTCGCGCCGGGACCGCAGCTCATGCTCGACATTGTCGGGCGCCACGAAATCGTCGCCCAGAACAACATCACCGTCCCTGTGTGGGGTCAGATCGCGCACGTTCGTCCTTTCGGCCAGAGCCTCACCTATTCTTCGTTGTAGCGGTATCCGATACCGTAAAGCGTTTCGATCGCCGAAAATTCATCATCGACCATCCGCAGTTTCTTGCGCAGGCGCTTGATGTGGCTGTCGATCGTGCGGTCATCCACATAGACCTGATCGTCATAGGCGACATCCATCAGCTGATCGCGCGATTTCACGAAGCCGGGACGTTGCGCCAGCGCCTGCAACAGCAGGAATTCGGTGACGGTCAGTGAGACATCCATCCCCTTCCACGTCACCGCGTGGCGCAGCGGGTCCATCCGCAGATCGCCGCGTTCGATCACCTTGGTTTCTTCGGTATCGCCGACAACATCACCGGCCACCGCATCCTGACGCCGCAGAAGCGCGCGAATGCGTTCCACCAGCAGCCGTTGCGAGAACGGTTTCTTGACGTAGTCATCCGCGCCCATGCGCAGGCCCAGAACCTCGTCAATCTCGTCATCCTTGGAGGTCAGGAAGATCACCGGCATCGATGATTTCTGCCGCAGTCGCTGCAGCAGGTCCATGCCGTCCATCCGCGGCATCTTGATGTCCAGAACTGCCATGTCGGGCAGCTTCTTGCTGAACGCGTCAAACGCCTGTTGGCCGTCGTTATAGGTTTCCACTTCGAAACCCTCAGCCTCGAGGGTCATCGAAACCGATGTCAGAATATTCCTGTCATCGTCCACAAGGGCGATTTTTGACATTGGGGGTTTTCCTTATACTGCTCTTGTTGCCTGTTTTTTTCTTTCACTATGCGCTTTTTCGCTCTTTACAATCAATCCCAAAGTGCGAATCACCCTTTTTTACTGTCTCAATTGGGACACAAACCTTTTAGGAATGACTAAATAGACTCACTTTTCATTTCAGGCGTGGGCGGGTTTTGCACGTTGCGCGCCATGGTTGCGCTAACTTCCACTTGGTTGCGCTAACTGTGCCAAACCGTCCTGTTCAATCCGGAAACCGTCATGTTAATAGGCGCGCAAACGGCGGTATACATCGCCACACCGGCGCCATTTTTGGCACGTAGATTCACGCGCAACCGCCCGTCGGGCGATACGCCTACTAGGAGCAAGACACATATGACATTTGGACGGGTAAACCCGCAATTCCGGCTTGAAGATCAGGGGATCGAGGGCCTGGGCAATGTCACGTACAACCTGATCGAGCCGCTGTTGATCGAAATCGCGCTGAAAAACGGCGAAGGTCATCTGGGCCGTGGCGGGGCGTTTCTTGCGACCACCGGCAAATTCACCGGACGGTCACCCAAGGACAAACATGTCGTCAAATCCGACAGCGTCGCCGATACGATCTGGTGGGAAAACAATGCCGCCATGTCGCCCGAAGGGTTCGATGCGCTCTATGACGACATGACCGCCCATATGAAGGGCCGCGATTATCACGTGCAGGATCTGGTGGGCGGGGCTGATCCCGCGCATTCGATCAATGTCCGTATGGTCACCGAACTGGCCTGGCACGGGCTTTTCATCCGCACCATGCTGCGCCGCCCTGACCGCGAAGACCTGGACGACTTCATCGCCGACTTCACCGTGATCAACTGCCCCAGCTTCCAGGCGGACCCCAAAAAGCACAATTGCCGCTCCGAAACCGTGATCGCGCTCAACTTTGACCGCAAGCTGATCCTGATCGGCGGCACTGAATATGCGGGCGAGAACAAGAAATCGGTCTTTACGCTGCTCAACTACCTGCTGCCCGAAAAAGGCATCATGCCGATGCACTGCTCGGCCAACCACGCCAATGGCAATGCGGTCGATACGGCCGTGTTCTTTGGCCTTTCCGGCACCGGCAAGACCACCCTCAGCGCCGATCCCGCGCGCACGCTGATCGGCGACGATGAACATGGCTGGTCCGATCGCGGCACCTTCAACTTCGAAGGTGGCTGCTATGCCAAGACCATCAGCCTCAACCCCGAGGCCGAGCCGGAAATCTACGCCACCACCACCAAATTCGGCACCGTCATCGAAAACATGGTCTATGACCCGGAAACGCTCGAGCTGGATTTCGAAGACGATTCACTCACCGCCAACATGCGCTGCGCCTATCCGCTGCACTATATCTCGAACGCGTCGCAAACGGCCATCGGCGGGCACCCCAAGAACATCATCATGCTGACCTGCGATGCGTTTGGCGTGCTGCCTCCGATTTCGCGGCTGACACCGGCGCAGGCCATGTATCACTTCCTCTCGGGCTTCACCTCGAAAGTGGCCGGGACCGAGCGCGGCGTGACCGAACCCGAACCCACCTTCTCGACCTGCTTTGGCGCGCCCTTCATGCCGCGCCGCCCCGAGGTGTACGGCAACCTCCTGCGCGAAAAGATCGCCAAGCACGGCGCGACCTGCTGGCTGGTCAATACCGGCTGGACCGGCGGTGCCTACGGTACCGGCAGCCGGATGCCGATCAAGGCCACCCGCGCGCTGCTGACCGCCGCCCTGGACGGATCGCTCAACAAGGTTGAATTCCGCAAGGATGAAAACTTCGGCTTCGAAGTGCCCGTCGATGCGCCCGGCGTACCCACGGTGCTGCTGAACCCGCGCCGCACCTGGGACAAACCCGACAGCTATGACCGTCAGGCGGAAAAACTGGTGCAGATGTTCGCCGACAATTTCGAGCAATACCTGCCCTTCATCGACGAAGACGTGAAGGCCGCCGCCATCGGCTAAGTCCCGGATACCGGGCCGACCAATCCCGACCAATCCAAAAGGGTGCGCCGCCATGGTGCGCCCTTTTTTAATGCGCCGGGGTCTCACAGGATGATTTCGCTGTCCCGCCAGGCCTGCGCCACCTTTTCGGGCTCTCCCAGATCCAGGCTCAGCTGCGCCCGCAAGGCGGTGTTGTGTCGTTTCCGGTCTGCCTTTGCCTGCGGCTTCCCGGGGACGTCCTTGCTTTTGACGATCATATCCCAGTAAATCTCGCTTTTCTGACCGGTATAGGTATCCTCCCAATAATACCCGTATTTGACGACCGCTGGATAATCCTGCGTCAGGACCTTGGTCTTGATCTTCACCATCTGGCAGCGCGTGCTGACGATCTTGTTGAAAGTATCCACCACGTTCTGCGCATAGCGTTGGGCGTATGTTTTCTCCTCTTCGGTCAGCTCTGCCTCCTGACCGGGGTTGTCGCGCTTCACGATCTGCATTTCCTGCCGCAATGCCAGATGCACCGCCCCGGCCACCAGAAACACCTGCAATCCCGGCATGCGGAATTTCTCTTCCAGCAGGGTGGAAATCTGGCGGTGAAGGTCCATGGATTGCGTCCGCAAAAGCCGCAATAGCTCCGCCGGTTTTTCGCCGCCTTCCTTGATTTCCACATATTCGTACTTGAACCAGGTGCCGGTGCCGTTCACCGCGCCGCTGATCAAGGCGATATTCTGTTCCGTCAGTTCCTGCCTGACGATCTTTTTCAGTTCCGCATAAACCTGCTGGAAATAGCTGGGCGGTTGCGGCGGAAACACCGCGCCAAAGGCCATCGCACCCAGTTTCTCAAGCAGCGCGATGCCAAGTTGCTTGGCCAGGTCCGAAACCGGGTCCGGGCCGCTTTGCAACCCGACGGCCACCGCCTGACATGGTGCGGGGTCCTGAATTGGCACTTCGCTCAGCGCCACCGCCTGCGCATCGACGACAAGGTTGGGGAAGGCATAGAACAACTCGGCCATATTGGTGACGCGGTGCAGGATCGGTGTCCCGCTTGGATAGGCGCCATGATCGGCCGTGAGGTAGGTAAAAAGCTCATGCTCAACGGTCTCTCCCGCGGCCAGTTGCGCCTCCTCTTCCAGATGGTCCAGCGCGCAGGTCTTGCGCGCGTCCACCTGCCGTTGCAAGGCGCCGGACAGCTCCGGAATATCGGCTTCAGCCGCCAGCGGAAGCGTCCCGCCGTGGCCTTTCGCCAATGTCTCTGACACCTCTTCCAGAATGTCTTCGGGGGTGAAGCGCGCGATCTTATCCGCAATATAGCTTTTGGGATCGCTGGCCTTGATATCTCCAAACAGAATGAACATCCGACTAAACCTTTGTTGTTAATAAATGCCGCCAGAGTAATCTTTCTGCCCGTGTCGTGACAATGTTTACCCTGTCCGGTGGTCTGGCCCTTCGCACGCGGCTTGCCCACGTCGAAATTCACCCCGGTCGCCACAGCTACGCCGAGGGATCGTGACCTGATGACCCATCTCACTCGTGCGGCAGGCAGTGATCGCCAACTGATCTTGAATTTCCGGGCCAAAGCGCAGCCCGATGATCGTCACCATTGGGAATGCCTGTATTGGGAATGTCCGTGCCACCTGGGCAGGCGCAGCCCTACGGCAAACGCACCTGTCGCGTCGGTATTGCGGGGGATAGATAAGCCCCGATCCGGTGCCGTGCGACCAGCCGATATTGGCCAGTCCGCCAAGGCGGCTGATTCAGTTCGCGGAGAGGACCCAGTTGCCGCCGGCATCCTTGCAGCGGCGCGAATAGTATCTGATCTGGGGCTCGGATTTGGTCTTCGCCAGATGCCGGAAGGTAACGCAAGGGCCCTGATCTTCGACCTCAAGTATTTCAACAACGCCTTCCGCACCGCTTTTGGCGTTCGACCATTTTTCCGTCTCGCCCACCGCGACGCCTGATTTCGTGTAAAGCGTTGCGGCGGCATTCTTCGCCATCTCGATATCTTCGGGGGTCATCGCCGCATCCCGGAAAAAATGCGCGTATTGTGCCAGCGACGATGTCGCCAGCCCCAGAACGAGGCATCCCGCAACGACGCCGTTTGTCAGGGCTGATCTGGTTTTCAAAATAATCTGCTTCATCTGAGATGACCTTTCGATCTGAATGACGGAATTCTGTTTGATCTCTGATACATCATTAAAAGCGAAAGGCAATTCTGCCATTCGCCGATTGGGGGTGTCACTGGTCGCGCATTGCGATGAAAATCCGCTTGGATTTCCGGCGAAACGTACGGCCCGTACGGTCGTTTGGCAAAACACCCGGATTTCCGTACGTTTTGGGCGTACATTCCGTACGCTTTGTACGTTTTGGCTTTGGTCAGCGCCTCAGCGCGTCGGCACAGGCTCTTCGCCGCGATAGTCATAAAAGCCACGACCGGTCTTGCGGCCCAGCCATCCGGCCTCGACATATTTCGTCAGCAGCGGGCAGGGGCGGTACTTGGTGTCCGCCAGCCCGTCATGCAGCACGTTCATGATCGCCAGACAGGTATCCAGCCCGATGAAATCCGCCAGTTCCAGCGGGCCCATCGGGTGATTGGCGCCCAGCTTCATCGACTGGTCGATCGACTTCACGTTGCCCACGCCTTCATAGAGCGTATAGACCGCCTCGTTGATCATCGGCATCAGGATGCGATTGACGATAAAGCCCGGGAAATCTTCAGCAGTGGCTGATGTTTTTCTTATTTTTTCAACGACTTCCATGCAGGCGTCAAAGGTTTCGCTATCCGTGGCGATACCCCGGATCAGCTCGACCAACTGCATCACCGGTACCGGATTCATGAAGTGGAAGCCCATGAATTTCTCGGGCCGGTCGGTGCGGCTGGCCAGACGCGTGATCGAAATCGACGAGGTGTTGGAGGTCAGGATCGTGTGCGGTTGCAGATGCGGCAGCAGCTCGTCAAAGATCGCCTGTTTGACCGTTTCCCGCTCGGTCGCGGCCTCGATTACCAGATCGGTCTTGCCAAGGTCTGTCAGGGTCAGCGTATTGGTGATACGGCCCAGTGCGGCGTCCATGTCGGCCTGGCTGATCTTGTCGCGGCTGACCTGGCGCTCCATGTTATTTGTTATTGTTTCCAATGCGTTATCCAGCGCGTCCTGGCTGATATCTGTCATCAGAACATCGTATTCCGCCAGCGCCATCACATGGGCAATCCCGTTGCCCATCTGTCCCGCCCCGATCACACCAATCGTCTGGATCGCCATTTCGAACGCCCTTTCACGTCATTTGCCGCCAACATAGGCCCGCCAAGGGGCCAGCCGCAAGGGCCGGAGATCGTTAAAAACTGTGGTGAATTCGCGCATTAGAGAATTATCAACGGCTTTCACCGAATCCTGCCGCCGGGTGAGATTAATTTGGTGGGTAAACATGGCCTATGAACGACTGGGGGATAGCCCTCTTGACTATCTACCGTGTCGCTACACGGGATCGAAACTTTCCTTTCGCGGTCCGCGCCGCAAACTGGAAGGGCGCTATGCCGCTTTTCTGGGCGGCACCGACACTTACGGGAAGTTCATTGAGCAACCGTTTCCCGCGCTGATTGAGGCGCGAACCGGTGTGAAATGCGTGAATTTCGGCTGGCCGAACGCCGGCGTCGATGTCTATCTGAATGATATCGGAGTGCAATTGGCAGCCCGCAACGCGCGCCTGACAGTGTTGCAGGTGCCATGTGTCGCCAACATGACCAACCGCTTTTATTCGGTACATCCGCGCCGCAACGACCGGTTCCTCGAAGCATCGGGCACACTGCGCGCCATGTTCGGAGAAGTCGATTTCACCGAGTTCCATTTCGTCCGGCACATGCTGCACCGCCTGCAAACCGTCTCGGAAGGGCGCTTTGGCACGGTGCGCGAGGAGATCCAGACCGCCTGGGTTTCGCGCATGCAACTTCTTCTGCAAAAGCTTGAGGGCGATGTCGTCCTGCTATGGATGTCCGCCCGCAAGCCCGAGGAGGATGCGGATCAGACAAATGTGGCCTACGATCCCAGCTACGTGACACGCGAAATGATCGAGAGCTTGCGCAGCAAGGCCACTCAACTGGTTGAAGTGACCGCGAGCGACGCGGCACAAGCCGAGGGTACAAAAGGCATGCGTTTCAGCGATCTTGAGGCCCCGGCCGCGCAAGAAGTGCTTGGTCCGACAGTGCATTATGAGGTGGCCGATGCGCTGGCCCCATTGATTGCCGAAGTGGTCGGCTCATAAGAAAAGGCCCGCCGATCTGGCGAGCCTTCTTTAGCCTTGGGCAAGTGGCGTTACACCACGCTTACTTACAGTTTTTCGGTCAGTTCCGGCACCGCCTGGAACAGGTCTGCCACAAGGCCGTAGTCAGCAACCTGGAAGATCGGTGCCTCTTCGTCCTTGTTGATCGCAACGATGACTTTCGAATCTTTCATACCCGCAAGGTGCTGAATCGCACCCGAGATACCAACAGCAATGTATAGATCAGGGGCAACCACCTTACCGGTCTGACCCACCTGCCAGTCGTTCGGCGCAAAACCGGAATCCACCGCGGCGCGCGACGCACCCACAGCAGCACCCAGCTTGTCGGCCAGCGCTTCGATGATCTTGAAGTCGTCTTCCGAACCAACGCCACGGCCACCGGATACGACCACACCGGCCGAGGTCAGCTCGGGACGATCACTTGCGGCAACCTTGTCTTCGACCCATTCGGACAGCCCGGGGTTATCCGTGGCCGAAATGGTTTCAACCGAGGCAGAGCCGCCTTCACCAGCCGCGTCAAAGGTCGACGTGCGGAAGGTCACAACCTTCTTGGCATCCGACGATTTTACGGTCTGGATCGCGTTGCCCGCATAGATCGGACGCTCGAACGTGTTGCCGTCAACAACGCCGGATACGTCCGAGATCACCATCGCATCCAACAGCGCGGCTACGCGTGGCATGACGTTCTTGGCGTCGGTTGTGGCCGGGGCAACGATATGCTCGTAATCACCTGCCAGCGACACGATCAGCGCCGCGGTCGATTCCGCCAGGCGGTGACCCAGGCTTTCGTCTTCAGCGACCAGCACCTTGGACACGCCATCGATCTTGGCGGCGGCTTCACCAGCAGCAGCGGCAGAACCACCACAGCAGAGCGCTGTCACATCACCCAGTTTGCTTGCGGCAGTCACGGCCTTTGCGGTCGCGTCCATTGCCAGTTCGCCATCGGTTACTTCGGCGAGAAGAAGAACAGCCATTATACAGCCCCCGCTTCTTTGAGTTTCGCAACAAGCTCGTCGACCGAGCCTACGATTTCACCAGCCTTGCGCGCTTCGGGTTCGTCGGTCTTGACGATTTCCAGACGCGGGGTGACATCGACGCCGTAATCGGCCGCGGTTTTCTCATCCAGCGGCTTTTTCTTGGCTTTCATGATGTTCGGCAGCGAGGCATAGCGCGGCTCATTCAGGCGCAGGTCAACCGTGATGATCGACGGCATCTTGACCTTGATCGTCTGCAGGCCGCCGTCCACTTCGCGGGTGACCAGGGCGTTGTCGCCATCAATGTCCAGACCTGATGCGAATGTCCCCTGCGACCAACCCAGCAGGGCTGAAAGCATCTGACCGGTGGCGTTCATGTCGTTGTCGATCGCCTGCTTGCCGGCCAGAACAACGCCGGGCTGCTCTTCTTCGACAATCTTGGCAAGGATCTTGGCAACTGCCAGCGGCTCGATGTCGGTGTGCACATCATCGGCGGCCACAACCAGAATGGCGCGGTCCGCACCCATGGCCAGCGCCGTGCGCAGGGTTTCCTGGCTCTGCTTGACGCCGATCGACACGGCGATCACTTCGTCGGCCTTCCCGGCTTCTTTCAGGCGGATGGCCTCTTCGACTGCAATCTCGTCAAAGGGGTTCATCGACATTTTGACATTGGCAAGATCGACACCGCTGCCGTCCGCTTTGACACGGACCTTCACGTTATAGTCGATCACGCGTTTGACAGGTACGAGCACCTTCATTGGCATGGTCTCCGTTAAAATGAGGGAGAGCCGTTTTCACGACTCTCCAGAAAGCTCTCTGGCGCGTTGATACAGACTTGTTAATCCGGGAAACAGGGTAAAATCGTCACGTTTGCGTCCCGCGACGTCGCGTTTCCGGTAGGGATGATAAAAAAATGCGGATTTTCCCAAAAAATAAAGGGGCGGCACGGGCCGCCCCTCGTGGTCTTTTTTGTGTTGCTTCAGGATCAGCGGTTGAGGAATTCGAGGTCGTATTTGTCCTCGACATCCGGCACCGGATGATCCTCGTGCAGCGAATGGATGATGCCGTAGATCATGAAGAGCAGGATGACCGCAATCGGCAGCCCGGCCACGATCGACGCTGTCTGAAGGGCGCTGAGGCCCCCGGCCAGCATCAGCACACCTGCCACGATCCCCGAGGTCAGGCCCCAGAAGATGCGGAACTTGACGGGAGGATGCTCATCGCCCATCGACAGCATTGTGCACATCACCAACGTCCCCGAGTCCGATGATGTCACGAACCATGAGATCAGCAGGATCGTGATCAGCACCGTGATCGGATAGGTCAGGAAATCATATCCGAACCCGGCGACAGTCTGGAACACGCCCGCGGCGTAATCATTGTTCACCGCATCGACGACACCGGCGTTGTAGAACAGATCCACACCGGTGGCCGCGCCGCCAAAGACACCCATCCACAGCATCACGACCGAAGTCGGGATCAGCAGAACGCAGAAGCAGAACTGACGGATGGTGCGGCCCTTGGAAACCCGCGCGATGAAGAGACCCACAAACGGGCACCACGCGATCCACCAACCCCAGTAGAAGATGGTCCACCAACCCTGCCATTGTACCTCGGGATCGCCATTGATCCAGAAGCCCATCGGAATGACGTTCCACAGGTAATCGCCAAAGCCCGAGATCGTAATGCCAAGCAGGAATGCCGTTGGTCCCAGGATGATGAAGAGGATCAGCAACCCGATCGACGCCATAACGTTTGCCTCTGACAGGATACGTACGCCTTTGCCAACACCGGACGCCGCCGAAGCGGTGCCAAGGCAGGTGATGATCGCCACAAGGATCAACTGGTTGGTCTGGGTATTCTCCATCCATCCCAGGTTTTCCAGACCCGCCGCAATTGGCGTGACCCCAAGACCCAGCGATGTGGCCAGGCCGAAGATCGTACCGAACACGCCGATCAAGTCCACCAGATGCCCCCAGGGCCCAAAGATCCGGTCCTTGAGGACGGGATAAAGCGCTGTGCGCAATGTCAGTGGCAGATCGCGACGGTATGAGAAATAAGCCAAGCTCAGCCCGACCAGCACATAAAGCCCCCAGCCGTGGAAGCCCCAGTGGAAGTTTGTCACCGTCACGGCAGAGATCGCCGCGTCCACGCTACCGGCTTCAGCGCCCGCGCGTTCCATGAACGGGCTGCCCTGAATGTGGTACATCGGCTCGGCCACACCCCAGTAGATCAGGCCCGATCCAAGACCGGCGCTGAACAGCATGCAGATCCAGGAAAAGGTGGAAAAATCCGGTTCGTCGTCATCCTTGCCCAGCTTTACATCGCCAAACCGGCTGACCATCAGCCAGAAAACGAAGAAAAGCGCGGCATTGACCACAATCACATAGAACCAGTCCATCGTGCCGATAATGAAATTCTTACCGGCGGCAAAAACTTCGGACGAACGTTCGACGTCCATGATTGTATAGCCGACGAACCCGATAATCATAAGCATCGACAGGATGCCCATAAGGGGGTTCATACCCTTGAAAAGGCCCGATTTCGCAACAAGATTGTCGGGCGTTGGTGTTGTTTGATCACTCATCTTTTATAACCTCTATGTCCTGTTCAATCGGCCTAGCGAACCGTGCCCGACGCGCCTTGACGCGCACCCGCTGACATCCAGATGTCAAAGGCTTCTTCCAGTCGGGCATGATTTTTGGCCCACCATGCGGCATCCGATTGAATGCTCAGCTTGTCTTCGTAAGCCGGACCATTGGGAATTTGCGCCAGGGTATCGTCGCTGAGCCGGGACAGGGACGATTTGCGTGTCGGCCCGTTCGGCAGGAAACCCACCATGTTGGCAAGCGAATTGGTGCTGCTTGCGTAACGGATGAATTCGACGGCCGCATCCTTGTGGCGGCTGCCCTTGGGGATGCCGAAGAGATCCAGTTCGATCACGCGCCCATCCATGTTGACAGTGAAATCCGCACCCTCTTCCTTGGACGCCGTGGCACCGGTGGTTGCCCAGATCATCGACATCACGACTTCACCGCCGTTCAGCATCCGGACAGGTTCACGCCCGGCTTGCCAGGTTTGCAGCCCGGACCGGATGTTTTCCATCTTGTCAAAGGCGCGCTCCACACCCTCGGGTGTCTCAAGCGTGGCATAGACGTCATCGCGGGCGACGCCATCGGCCATCAACGCCCATTCCATGATCACCGTCGGATCGTCACGGATGGCGCGGGCGCCGGGATAGGTGTCATTGTCGAAGAAATCCGCAATGGTCGAGGGTGGATTTTCAGGAAAGGCCGATTTGCTGTGGGCGAAGGCGGTGCCCCAGACGATCACACCGACACCGCAATCGTTCAGTGCCCCTTCGACGAAATCGTCCTTGGCAGGCGTTCCATCGGCGCCCGCAGGCAGGTCGATATCGGAAAGATTTTCCAGCAAGCCCTCTTCACAGGCCCGCAGCGAATCTGCCTGCGTCAGGTCAACGACATCCCAGATCACATTCGCCGATTCCACCTGATCGCGTATTTCGCCGATGCCGCCATTGTAATGCTCGACATTGACCCGCGATCCGCTTTCGGCCTCGTAGGGACGGACAAAGCCCAGCATCTGGCTGCGCATGTAGGGTCCGGTCCACGAGGTAAAGGTAATCTCAGGCTTGGCGATCGACATGGTGCCGGACAAATCGACGGTACTCTGCGCGCTGACTGCCACAGGTAGCGCAGTCACCGTCAAAAGTGCACAGAGCATCCGTGCATTCACAGATGACCTGATTTGACAAAATTTCATCTTAGTCCTCCCTGGTTCAAAGCTTCTCCCAATTCGTTTTCTCACTCAAATAATGTCCTTTGAGCGGTTGGGATGTTATCAAGGTCAAATTTCAGAAAAGCTGAATCCGACTTCAGCAAAGCTTGAATTGGATTGCCTACCCCCCGACCAAAGAAATCGACGCAAAATGATGGAAAACCGACATTACGCAAAAAGTTAGCCAGGGTTTCTTGGTATGCCGCGGTATTCTGAAGCTTGAAAAGACGGGAAGGCCGTCGCGACCTAAGCAGCGCTTGACTGCATTTCAGCAGCGCTTGAAATGACAAGGAAATTTATCTGCAACACCGATTGCAATGCGGTTGCCAAAGCGTGTCCTTAGACCCGCCGCCCTCGGCAATTCGGGTTGGATCGACATCCCGGAACCCTGCGCCTTGGGCGCTGATCCTTCGACCGAATGGCGGCGTTCTTAGCGGTTCGCGCCCGGAACCCACAAGACGTCTGCACGACCGTCATCGTTGGCCATGCGGGCAGCGACAAAGAACCAGTCTGACAACCGGTTGAGATATTTTACCGCCGCCGGATTGACGCTTTCCATTGTTGCCAATTCAACCGCCAACCGTTCCGCGCGGCGGCACACCGTCCGACACAGGTGCAGATATGCCGCCAACCCTGTTCCGCCCGGCAGGATGAAACTGCGCAGCGGTTCCAGTACCTTGTTCATCGCGTCGATCTCGGCTTCCAGCCGCAAGACCTGCGTGTCGCTCATCCGTAGCGGCGGGTATTCGGCCTCGGCGTCCTTTTCCATATCAGGTCGGCACAGGTCAGCCCCCAGATCGAACAGATCGTTCTGAATACGTGCCAGTGCCGCATCGACGTCACCAACTGCGTGCAGCCGGGCCATCCCGACAGTCGCATTCACCTCATCGGTGGTGCCATAGGCGTTTACGCGGGCCGAATGTTTGGCAACACGGCTGCCATTGCCCAACGCGGTTTCCCCGGCATCCCCGGTCTTGGTGTAGATCTTGTTCAAGACAACCATGTCACTGTCCCGTCTGTCTGCGGATGAATACGAATAGTAGGATCAGCACGACCGCAATGAATTGCGCCCCGATGCGCCAGCGCATGATCTTGTTGGCGTGCTTGCGGTTGAATTCACCGCCTTTGCCGAATGTCAGAACACCGAAAAGCAGGATACCGGCAACGGCAAGGCAGGCAATTGCCACGATATAGAAAAGCGGATCATCGGCCATTTTGGGTCCTTCGCGGCTGGTCTGTGCGCCCATGTAGGCGGAGCGGCGGGAAAAGCAAAAGTGTAATCATGACGCAGCCCGGGTTTCTCCTAGGATTTCGAGAGCACCCAATCCAGCGCACGTGCAGGCAGAACGCGCCTGAGCGTGCCCATGATATAGGTGGGCGGTGTCACATAATATCTCGGTCGTGGTCGTCTGGCCTCGACCGCATGTATCAACTTTTTCGTCACCGTCGAAGCAGGCCATTGCGGTCCACCGCTGCCTCCCTTGTAAAGCTGGTCCAGCAGAGAGGCGCGGTATTCATCGGCGCGCGCCGAGTTTTCCCAATCGACCCACTTTTCGAACTGCTTCGCAGCATTGGCTCGGAACGATGTTTCAATCGGTCCCGGACCGATGACCGAGACGTGAATGCCGGTTCCAGCCATTTCCATTCGCAACGCATCGCTAAGCCCTTCAAGGGCAAACTTGGTGGCCACGTAGGCCCCGCGCCATTTCATCGACACCAACCCAAGCACCGAAGAACACTGAACAATCCGGCCATGGCCCTGCGCGCGCATCACCGGGATGATCCGTATGGTCAGGTCGTGCCAGCCGATCAGATTGGCCTCGAATATCGAACGCAGCGCATCCGTGGGTACATCTTCGACCGGCGCCGGGATGGCATATGCGCCGTTGTTGAACAGCACGTCCAACGTGCCGCCTGTCGCCTCAAGAACTTCGGCTAGGGCTGTCTTCATCGTTGCCTCGTCCTGGTAGTCGAGCAATGGGCTTTCCAGCCCTTCCGCTATCAGTCGGTCGCAATCGGCCTGTTTGCGGCAGGCTGCAAAGACCCGCCAGCCCCGCGACCGTAATTCATGCGCCGCGTCATAACCGATGCCGGATGAACAGCCTGTGATCAGGATGGATTTCTGTGTCATGCCGCCAGCTATGGCGCGGCAGAAAGATTGATGCAATCAGTTTGCAGCCGCCGTGACCAGCCAGTCCGCCATCCAGCCCACCTGCTCGGTCCTCGCGACGCGGATTTTCAACCAGCCTTCGCCGGGGTTTTCCAACACTTCGATCTCGTCCCCTTTGGTCAATCTGCCAATGGCCAGATAGAAGGTGCTGGGGCCGTCCCGCATGTTGACAGACGTACCCGTGACAAGGCGCAAATCGGCCAGCGTTTCAACCTGATCTGCAATATCCTCATTCAGGTCGGGAACCTGTGTCAGGGTGTCAGCCTTCTGTGGATCGGATTCAAAACTTGGCTCCGACAGCTCTTCCGGTGCGACCGAAGCAAGCGTGATTTCAAAAGTGCCGGTTTTCGGCAGATCAAGGTCATTCGGCGATGACAGCGCCCGCGTGACCACGGCCTCATCCTCGGGAACCGGCTCCGGCTCTGCGGTTTCGGCAATCAGAATCGAACCTGGACGCGCCAGCGGACGGATATCATCAAGTTTGGCGCGCGCCTGAATAGATTGCACACGCGGTTCGTAGTCAGCGCCACCGCTGAGCACGTAAAAAGACCAGCCAAGAAAGGCGAAAGATACAAGAATAAAGCGCCACATCGCGCAACCCCTATTTACCATACAAAATTAGCAGCACAGACAGCATATACGATTCCATCCTCTGAATCATGGGAAAAGCATAAAGATTTCCCACCTAACCCGCTTTACGGGCGAATTTGGCTTGGGTATCACAGCATCTATGAATGAAACGCTGGACGACCCCAATATCGGCCCCGAAACAATAGCTGAGCCCTTGCGCCGTGCGATTGGCGAAAGGTACCTGACCTATGCCTTAAGCACGATTATGCACCGGGCTTTGCCCGATGCGCGCGACGGGTTGAAGCCAGTGCATCGCCGAATCCTCTATGCAATGCGCGAACTGCGATTAAGTTCCACAGGCGGGTTCAGAAAGTCGGCCAAGATCAGCGGCGACGTGATGGGTAACTACCACCCGCATGGCGATGCCGCGATCTATGACGCGATGGCCCGGCTGGCGCAGGATTTTGCCGTGCGTTATCCGCTGGTGGACGGGCAGGGGAATTTCGGCAATATCGACGGTGATAATCCCGCCGCCAGCCGTTATACCGAGGCGCGGATGACCGCCGTGGCCGAGGCGCTGCTCGAGGGCCTCAACGAAAACGCGGTGGATTTTCGTGACAATTACGATGGCACGCTGACCGAACCGGTTGTGCTGCCCGCGACCTTTCCAAACCTTCTGGCAAACGGCTCCTCGGGGATTGCCGTGGGCATGGCGACGAACATCCCGCCGCATAATATCGCCGAGCTGTGCGATGCCTGCCTGCACCTGATCAAAACGCCGGATGCGCGCGATGATACGTTGCTGAAATACGTGCCCGGCCCTGATTTCCCCACCGGCGGCGTGATCGTTGAGCCGCCCGAGAATATCGCGCAGGCCTATCGCACCGGGCGCGGATCGTTCCGGTTGCGCTGCAAATACGAGGTCGAGGATCTGGGCCGTGGCCAATGGCAGATCGTGGTCACCGAAATCCCCTATCAGGTGCAGAAATCCAAGCTGATCGAAAAGATTGCCGAGCTGATTCAGACCAAGAAAATCCCGATTCTGGGCGATGTGCGCGATGAAAGCGCCGAAGACATTCGCCTGATCATCGAGCCGCGCTCGAAGAATGTCGAACCGGATGTGCTGATGGGCATGCTCTATCGCAATTCGGATCTTGAGGTGCGATTCAGCCTGAACATGAACGTCCTGATCGACGGGGTGACGCCCAAGGTCTGCTCGATGAAGGAGGTGCTGCGCGCCTTCCTCGATTTCCGCCAGGAAGTACTGATCCGCCGCTCGACCCACCGGATGGAAAAGATCGACCACCGGCTGGAGGTGCTGGAAGGGCTGGTCGTCGCCTTCCTCAATCTCGACCGGGTGATCGACATCATCCGCTATGACGAAGACCCCAAAGCTGCGCTGATGCGCGAGGATTGGTCAAAAACCCATGTCCGCGCCAGGGACGAGGCCGATTATGTGCCACCGGCACCCGGTGAGGGCGAGTTGTCGGAACTTCAGGCCGAATCCATCCTCAACATGCGCCTGCGCAGTTTGCGGCGCCTGGAAGAGATGGAGCTGTTGCGTGAACAATCCGAACTCATTGAAGAACGCGACGGGCTGGCGCGCCTGCTGGATGACGAAGCCCTGCAATGGGAGACGATCGCGGATCAGCTCAAAGAAGTGAAAAAGAAGTTCGGCAAGGATTACGAATACGGTGCACGCCGCACCCAGTTTTCCGAGGCGGGCGAGGTTGAAGAGGTGCCGCTGGAGGCGATGATCGACCGTGAACCCATCACCGTGGTCTGCTCCCAAATGGGCTGGATCAGGGCGATGACCGGCCATATCGACCTGACCCGCGAGTTGAAATTCAAGGATGGCGATGCGCCGCGTTTCCTGTTCCACGCGGAAACCACTGACCGCTTGCTGGCCTTTGGCTCCAACGGACGCTTCTACACGATCAGCGCCTCCAACCTGCCCGGTGGGCGTGGCATGGGCGAACCGCTGCGCCTGATGGTCGATCTGCCGAACGAGGCCGAGATTGTTGACCTGTTCATACACCAGCCGGGGCGCAAACTGCTTGTCGCATCCAGTGCCGGTGACGGCTTCATCGTGCCCGAAGACGATGTCCTGGCGCAGACACGCTCGGGCAAGCAGGTGCTGAACGTCAAGGACGGCGTGCGCGCGCATGTGTGCCAGCCGGTGACGGGTGATCACGTGGCCTGTGTGGGCGAAAACCGCAAAGTGTTGGTGTTCCCGCTGGATGAACTGCCCGAAATGGGCCGGGGCAAGGGCGTGCGGTTGCAGAAATACAAGGATGGCGGGCTGAGCGACGCCACCACCTTCACGCTTGCCGAAGGGCTCAGCTGGCTTGATCCCGCCGGCCGCACCCGAACCGAGACCGAACTGGCCGAATGGACCGGCAAGCGCGCCAGCGCCGGGCGCATGGCCCCACGCGGCTTCCCAAGGGATAACACGTTTACCTAAGGGCCGGTTCAGCGGCAGAACGACGCTCAGGCGCCGATCAATGCCCGCCGCCTAAAGCCGCAACCAGTCCTCGGGGCAGATATCGGGGTTCGAAAGCGCATCTTTAGCGAACCAGTCTTTCGGGGCAACGACGCGCTTGCCGGGAGTGCCGTTCAACCACGCGCCCCACCACGAGAAGGTGGAGTTGGCAATCACGTTATGGGCACAAAGCGACATCAGATGCAGGTCGAAATGGCCGGTTTTCTCGTCATTGAGGTCGACGAAAACACTCTCTTGTCCCAGATCCAGATTTTCGCGCGCCCAGGCAGGATCGTTGGACACCACGAAACAGGTGAGCGGCCCGTCGATCTTTTCCGCCAGCAGGTCAGTTGCCGCACGGTAATAGGCGGGTGAACAGGCGGCATAACTGCCAGAGGACACGTAATCTCCGCGCCGGACATGCAGGGCAACGGGATTGGCGGCAGAGGCGATCTGCTCGGCCATGTCGGCATTGGCAGGGTTGAGGGCGGTGGTAAAGGTCAGATCCTGACGCAATTGGTCGATGATCGCGTCAAAGTATTTTTGCGACTGCCAGTAGCCATGCAAATAGGTGCCTGTCGGCAGATCAAAGAAAGCCGGATCAAAACCCAGGCCACGTTCGCGATGAAACGCGGGATTGCGCCCGAATTTGCGCCAGAAAGCGTAGCGCAAGGCGCCGTCCGACTTGGCCGGGGGCAGATTTGCGTCGCGGCTGAAACGGGCGTTTTCAAAGTGGCTAAAGCAATCGCCTCGCTCTGCACTGCCCGCGACATAGCGCGAATCCAGCACCAGATCGCAGCCCAGATGATCAGCCAGCGCGCGCCCGGCGGCATATTGGAAAAGCTGGTTACCCGCCCCGCCAAAGAGGCGCGAGATGATGCGATCAGCCATGCAATCCACCCTCGGCCGACGCCTCGCTATGGCGTGACAGCCGTTTGACCGCGCTGCGATAGCGGGTACGTGAAATCTCGCGTTTCAGTTTGTCCCAAATGGGTTTCTTACCCCCTTGAATGGTCGATCCGTCCAGCGTGTCGGCGATTTCCAGCACGCCCGACGGATAGATCATCGCGGGGCGCAGGCCGGTAAACCAGTGGCTTTGCACAAAAGTGTCCACGGGACGGTCGATGACCTGCGATCTGTCCAGCAGATGTTGTGCGGCCTCGATGCTGACCATCTGCGCGGTCGTGCGCAGCCCGCCCTGTTGCGGCACGGTCAGGGTGCAGCCCCCCGTCGTGTCGATCAGCAGTTTCGGGTCTTTCGGCGCGCGGGTCTGGAACTGGATATAGCCCAACTGGTCAATATACTGGCTGGCCATGTCAAGCGCGGTGTCGAACAGGTCGGGATCAAGCCCGGCATCGTCCTCGATGATAAAAGCCGCGGGCAGACCACGGCGGACAATCTCGGCCCACATCTGTCGGTGACTTAGAAAGCACCCGATCTCACCGGTCTTGAGAGGAAACGGGTAGGGCGGATCGAACACTTGGTCGCGGACCAGCGTTGAAAGGTCCGAGGATGAAAGCGTCGATCCGTCGACGGCTGGCCAGATTTCGCTGGCCAGACCTGAGTTATCCCTGAGATCATGCGCGTTTGCCCGCCGCTTTTCCGCGCGGGTCAGATGCAGGACAAAGGCGCTGAGTTGCATGGTTCAGGCGCCCGGTGTCCAGCCCGAGACCGCCTTGACCTCGACAAAATCCTCGATACCCCAGGTGCCGCCTTCGCGCCCGTTGCCCGATTGCTTCATGCCGCCAAAGGGCGAACCTGCGGCGCGGCTCTGGCCGTTCATCTCGACCATGCCGGATCTGAGGGCGCGAGCCAGCCGGTTGGCGCGTGCCGGATCGCTGGTCTGCACGTAATTGGTCAGGCCATAGGGCGTATCATTGGCGATCGCGATACCGTCCTCTTCGCTGTCAAACGGCGTGATCGACAGGACCGGGCCAAAGATTTCCTCCTGCGCCACGGTCATGTCGGGCGTGACGTCGGCAAAGACCGTGGGCTTGACGTAGAACCCCCGGTTCAGCCCGTCGGGCCGCCCGGTACCGCCAGCCACCAGCCTGGCGCCTTCGTCGATGCCCTTCTGGATCAGGTCCTGGATCTTGTTGAACTGCACCTCGTTCACCACCGGCCCCACATGGCGGCCTTCGTCATGGGCCGACCCGACGGTGATCTTGCCCGCAACCTCGGCAGCGGTTTCGACCGCCTGATCGTAGATTTCACGCTGCACCAGCATGCGGGTGGGGGCGTTGCAGGACTGGCCGGTGTTGTTCATGCAATGCAGCACGCCGCGTTTGACGGCCTTTTCATCGGCATCGGCAAAGATCAGGTTCGCCCCTTTCCCGCCCAGCTCAAGGCTGACGCGTTTCAGCGTGTCCGCAGCAGCTTTCGAGATCAGCTTGCCCGCGCGCGACGAGCCGGTAAAGCTGACCATGTCGACATCCGGGTGCGCGGTCAGCTGGCTGCCAACGCCCGCGCCGTCACCATTGACCAGGTTGAAAACACCCGGCGGCAGCCCGGCCTCATCCACGATCTCGGCAAAGAGAATGGCGTTGAGCGGTGATTCTTCCGACGGTTTCAGCACCATCGTACAGCCTGCAATCAGGGCGGCGATGACCTTGAGCGTGACCTGGTTCATCGGCCAGTTCCACGGTGTGATCAGGGCGCAGACGCCGATCGCCTCATGAATGATGCGGTCGTTGGGCGCATGATCGCCCAAAGGTGCATCGAACTTGTAATCCTTGGCGGCGGTGATGAAGTTCTGGATGTGCCAGCTTCCCGCGCCAACCTGCTGCTGGCGCGACATGTCGATGGGCGCACCCATTTCAAGGCTGATCGCCTGCGCCATCTCCTCGGCCGTGGAGTTATAGACCGCAAGGATGCGTTCGGCCGCGGCGATACGCTCAGCCGGGGGCGTGGCCATCCAGCCGGGAAAGGCCGCCTTGGCGGCGGCAACGGCGGCATCGGTATCGGCTTTTCCCCCCAGCGAAATGATCGCACAGGGCTCTTCCGTGGACGGGTCGATCACGTTGTGGTCGTTTGCTACGCTGGGGGCGACCCAGCTACCGTTGATATAGAAATCGCGTTTTTCGATCATGGTTGACCTCCGTAAATTTTGCGGCACTGTGTCAGGGGACAGGCGGACCTGCAAGGTGAGAAGTTAGCCGAGTCGGGCAATTTGATCAAATTTTTTGAATTGCCGGAAAACAACTGAAAAGGAAGAAGACATGGGATTGCGCATCAACGATACCGTACCGAATTTTACCGCTGAAACCGATCAGGGATCGATCAGTTTTCATGACTGGATCGGCGACAGCTGGGCGATCCTGTTTTCGCACCCCAAGGATTTCACGCCGGTCTGCACCACCGAGTTCGGCGCCGTTGCCCGGTTGGGCGAAGAATGGGAGAAACGCGGCACCAAGGTGATCGGGGTTTCCGTCGACGGGGTCGAGGACCACAAGAAATGGAAGGGCGATATCGAACAGGTGGGCGGCGCGAAACCCGGCTTTCCGATCATCGCCGACGAGGGGTTGGCCGTGTCCAAGGCTTTTGACATGCTGCCCGCCGAGGCCTATCTGCCCGATGGCCGCACCCCCGCCGACAGCGCCACGGTGCGCAGTGTTTTCATCATAGGGCCGGATAAGCAACTGAAGCTCAGCATGACCTATCCGATGACCGTGGGCCGCAACTTTGCCGAGGTGCTGCGCGCACTTGATGCGTTGCAGACAAGCACCGGCAAGGGCGTGGCAACACCCGCAGACTGGCAGATGGGCGAGGATGTGATCATCCCGCCAGCCGTGTCGAACGAAGACGCCAAGGCCAAGTTTGGCGAGTTCGAGACCATATTGCCCTACCTGCGCAAGACCAAGATGCCGAGCTGATACATTTTCCGTGAACGACCCGGGCAGCGGATACCTATCGTGTCCGCTGCCCTTGTTTTGCGGTCCTACCTGTAGACCCTCAGCATGGCTTGCGCCTGGGTGTCGATGGCCGTGTCGAACCGCATGTCGCTGAGGTCGGCACGCAGCAGGCCAATATCGGCGAGCTCGGCATCAGATAGCTCCAACAGATGGTCGATATCGGATTTTGCGGGCCGCGCGGGCCTGAGTTTCGAGACCGCGCTGGAAACCCTTTCCCAGGCAAAAGACAATGTGAAACGGACCGGAAATGCCGGGGCTTTAAAATGATTGATGAAATGTGCGATCGGTGGCTCCTCTAAATACGTCGTGACGCGGGATAGAGGGCACATGTTTCAGCCTGTCATCACCAGCGGTGATACAGTGTTTCAATGGTTTCAGCGGCCAGCAGCATGGGAAGGCCCGCCCCTGCAGGTTTTGAAATGATATCCTGAGGCCGCCATTGGCCCGAAACAGACCTTGAGGAAAAGCGGCTCACGCGAGATCGAGGGCTAACCGCGACGCCACGCTAACGCACTTTGTGGCGTTCAGAGGTGATCCACCACCTGCAAATGCTGTGCCAATTTATCGATCTCACCCAGGAAACGGCTCACCAGTTTAGGGTCATGCGGGGCCGGGCTGACACCGGCGGGGATTTCGCGATTCATCACCGCCTCGATGGCCAGTGCGACAGGGATCGAGACTAGGCGCGCCATTGCCGTGCCGCGCGCATCACCCCAGGCATCCATCACGAAGGTCTTGTGCCAGACGGGCTTGCCCTCGCGTTCAGCCTTCAGTGCCACGCAAAGCACCACGCGGTCGGGTTCGCCGTCATCATAGGCGTTGTCGGCCCAGAACTGATCGGACATTTCCTTCAGGCGGGCGTCACCGGCGGCACCTTCAAGCGTTTCGATTTCGGTAAACACGTCCTTCCACGCCTCGGCCCAGCCATTCAGGCGCAGCGTGCCGCGGACGAATTCCTTGACCCGCCAATGCGGCTCGAACTGGTAATCTTCCATGAAGGGCAGGCTGTCGCGGTTGGGATAAACCTCGAAGCTTTCAGGGCTCGGCAGGGGCGCGACATAGCTGCTGATCGCATCCCACGGGCGGTTGACGTTCAACTCGACATAATTGCGGATCGACTTGGAAGGGGACCGCAGCGCCTTGAGCACGCCCAGCGGTGACCAGCTGAATTTGTAACGGAACGGGTTGGGGTGTTTCGGGATGCCACCGCAATATGAAATGAAGCTGAGGTCATTTTCGCCGTCAAACGCGTCCGAGGCACGGTAATCGGCAATCAGCTGATGCGCCATCAGATGGTCGATGCCCGGGTCCAGCCCCACCTCGTTGACGCAGGACACGCCACGCAACAGCGCCTTGGCGTGCAACTCGCGCATCTCGGGCGCGATGTAGGACGAGCTGACGAAATGCGCGCCCTTGTTGATACACATCTCGGCCAGTGGCACGTGCCAGTCACCGGGCAGCATCGAAACGACAATATCACCTTCCTGTACCTCGGCGGCCAGCGCGTCGGCGTCAAACACCATGATGCGCTTGGTCAGATCGCCCACAGCACTTTCAGCCTTGTCGAGCGTCCGGTTCCAGACCGTGACCTCATGGCCCGCCTCGATCAGCCTGCGCAATCCGGGAATGGCCGAAAGGCCGGTGCCGCACCAGTGGATTGTCATTTCTCGTCCCCCTTATGGTCCCGCGTTATTTGTATTTCAGCTTGGCCGCGACGATGATCAGCATCGCGGTGACCGCGCAGATATTGGCCAGGATAAGCGGCCAGTCGGTTATCAGTATCCCATAGAGCAGCCAGAGGGAAACCGTTGTAAGAAACATCAGGTTCGATGGCAGCGACAACCCGGATGTATCGTGGGTGGCCCATGCCTTCCACGCCTGTGGTATCCAGCAGATCGTGCCCATGATCGCGGCCAGATACCCGATGTAGATCGCCACTCACAGGTCTTTCATATGGATGCCAAAGGTGGTTTCCGCCCGCTGCCAGACGCCTTGGTCAAGATCGGTCAGTGTCCGCAGCGACGGCAAAAGCTGCGCGGCGTAATCTTCCGAGGATTCGACCGGCAAAAGCGAGGGCAGGTTATCAATGGCCATCACGTCAAGCGGCGGATCGCTGTGCACGCGGATGGCGGGCGCGTCCCACGATGTGGCCGCATCATAGACCGGTACGGGGTTGTAATCGCTGTCCGGATCGCAGGCAACGTCGCCGATGACGCCAAGCGCGCGTTCCGCTGCCAGCGCGGATTTTGGCACGAAAACCGGCGTGCCCGGGCGCGCAAAGATGCAGTTGATAAAAAGATCATGCGCCAGAATTTCGGGAAACGGCCCGCCATGCGCGGTCTCGGCCATGTCCCAGCGGGTCGGCGTGATGCCCATCGCGATGCAAAGACCGGACGCACCTGTGCCCACGCGGCCCAGGGCACCGATGACGATGGCCGTGGGGCGGGGTTTGCCGGTGGCGTCAAGGTCACGGCCCAGATCCGCAAGTAACGCGTCCTTGCCGGGATAGGTGGCGACTGGCGGGCAGTTCACGCCCTGTTGCTGCGCCGCCCAGCATTTGAGCGACACCGCCGCACCCGCATAGCCCGCCCAATAGCCAAAGGCAGCGACGCGACGCTCGTTTTCGTCCACCAGATATTCCAGATCATAAAGCGTGCCGCCACCGGCCTTGAACCGCTCAAGCAGCGCGCGGCCGGAATGCTGACCCTTGAAGGCATGGCCGAACATGATGTGTTTATGTGGCAGCGGCGTGCCGTCTTCGGGCAGTTCTTTCAGACCAAAGATGATCGCGTCACGCGGCGCATCGGGCCAGCTGTTTTCCGCTGCAATCTCGCAACCCGCCGCGCGGTAGCCGTCGATCGGGATCGCACGGGCATGGCTTTCCTCGACGGTGACGCGCAGACCTGCGGCAATCAGGTCGGCTGCGCCGCCGGGCGTCAGGCCGACGCGTTCTTCGTTCGGGCGCTGCTCGGCGCGGACCCACAGATGTGTCATGAGGTGATTCCCGTTTTCGCCCAATCTGGCGGGAAATGCCCGGCGCGTCGAGAGGGCGAATTTATGCCTCAAGCGGACGGTCCGGCGCTCGGCCGGTAGCTGCGGCCAGTCGCCGTGCGCGGTGCCGGGATCAAGTGGCGGCCTTGTTCACGTTTCCAACGCACGCTGCGTTAACCCGGTCAAACACCGATTTCGACTCCGACGTAATACCGACAAAATACCGACATGGGTTTTCCAGCGTTTTCAGCGTGTTAACCCGATTCTACAAGGGCAGGTGCATTTGCGCGGTTCTCCAGGCTCGGAGAATGGCTTGCAAACGCCCCTTTTGGTTCAGACCGCTTCCGCTTCAAGCCAGACGCCACCCTCGGGGCGCAGGGTGATGATCATCACCGGATCGGGGTCTCGCCCCTCGACCGGGGTAAAGCGAAAACGCGAGAGTAGCGTTGCCAATATGATCACGGCCTCCTGCAGGGCAAAGCTGGCACCGATACAGATGCGTGGCCCATCGCCAAACGGCAGATAAGCATAACGTTCAATGGCCTTGCGGTCGGCGAACCGATCGGGACGAAAGGCATTCGCGTCCTCCCACAAAAGTTCGTTTCGATGCAGCGCATAGATCGGGATGATCACCGTATCGCCGGGCTTCACCTCGCGCCCGCAAAGCGTATCGGCGGCCTGCGCCGTGCGGGAAATCATTGCCGCAGGCGGGTAAAGCCTCAGTGCCTCATCCGCGATCATACGGATAAAAGGCAGCTTGGCGACATCCGCCCCCGTGGCGGCACGGCTTTGCAATACGGATTGTACCTCAGCGCGGGCGTGGTCCTGTACCTCCTGATCGAAGGCGCAAAGATAAAGCGACCAGGCCAGCGTAAGCGCTGTCGTCTCATGCCCGGCCACGATGAAAGTCAGCAGGTTATCGCGCAGCTCGGCAGTGTTCATCTGGCGCTTGGTTTCGGGGTCTTCCCCCGCCAACAGTAGATCCAGCAGATCGGGCACGCCCTTGCTGCCCCGCGCGCGGCGGGCGTCTACTGCCTCATCGGCCACGCCTTTCATCTGTGCCGTTGCCTTGCCGGTCATCATCCGGCCCGGACGCGGCACCCAGTCGGGAAAGCCCAGGATGTCGAACAAAGAGATCTTGCCAGCCTCGGCTATGTAGGCGTCGATGGACCGATGCACCGCCTGCCCGTCAAAGGTACCATCGCCGGAAAACGTCACCTCGCTGATCACGTCAAAAGTGGTGCGCACCATATCCTCGGCCATGTCTACGGCGCGCGGACCAGCAGCGGCGATTCTGTCGCAACTCCGCTCGGCCGCATCGGCCATGATCGGCGCCAGGTTCATCACGTTGCGATGCGAAAAAGCCGGGGCAGCGGCGCGACGTTGCCATCGCCAATGTGCCCCTTCGGCGATGAAAAGACTATCGCCGATCGCCGGACGCAGCATGTTCTTGGTAACGATGGATTTGGGGTAATTGTCGACGTTTTCCAACAGCATCTGCCGGATAGCGCCCGGATCCATCACCATGTGCCAGCGCTTGCCAGTGCGGCCAGATACCATCGGCTGCTTGGTGGCGATATGCGGAATGATGCTCAGCAGGTTTTCACGCGCCGCTTTCAGGCTTTGCCAGATGCTCATTGGTTCGGTCACAAGTGGGACGTGAACAGGCAAGTGTGCGGCGGTCATGGAGATACCTTTCGTTTCTGCCATAGATATAGGAGGGGCACGGGGAACGGGCAAATGATTGCACTGAAACCCAGGCTAAGGTATCCGAATAGTCAAAGCAGCGAGGGGCAGCAGATGTTTCGATTGATTACCATGGTCCTTTTCGCGTTGGCATTAGGCGCCTGCACCAATCCCAATGACATCGACGAGACCCCGACCTACCTGGGCAATTTCCATTTTGGCCATAACGTGGTTGTTGCGCCAAATCTGACAAAAGGCCCTGCTTCACGCGATGCCAGCAAGGAAGAGTGGATTACCGCGATGAAGGAGGCGATGGACGAGCGTTTCCGGCGATACGAGGGTGAGAAGCTCTATCATCTCGGGATTAGCGTCGAAGGTTACGTGTTGGCCATTCCGGGCGTTCCGATCGTGGCCTCACCGAAGTCGGCGCTGATCCTTAATGTGACCGTCTGGGACGATGCAACACAAAGCAAACTGAACGAAAAGCCGGAGTTGATCACCGTCGTTGAAAGTTTTTCCGGCCATACCATCCTTGGCTCAGGTTTGACCCAATCCAAGAAGAAACAGATGCGTAACCTGACTCAAAACGCCGCCAAACTAGTTGAGAACTGGTTGTTCGATCAGAACAATGAATTCGGATGGTTTGAATCCGACGGTCGGCCCGCCAAGGAAAAACTGTCACTTCTGGGCAACCCGCTGAAAGACGCGTCGGAAACTGAAGCGACGACGGAAGACGCGCCTACGGAAACCGAGGCGTCGGAAGACGCTACATTGCCGGAAGCGCTGGAAGCACAACCTGAAGCCTCCAGCGAGGCCGCCGCTGCCGCCGCTGCTGCTGCAATTGTGATTGAAGAGCCGGAAGTGACGCTATCAGAGTAAGGCGCGAAAGGTGCCTGTTTTGACATGTAGCGCTTGATTTTCTGCGCGTGAAACAATAAACGGCGCGCGAAGATGACAATCGGGCCCGCACGGCCCCCCAACAGACAAGGCGCCCTGAGACATGGCAAAGGAAAAGTTTGATCGTTCGAAACCGCATGTGAACATTGGCACGATTGGTCACGTTGACCACGGTAAGA
>NZ_CANLER010000016.1 GCF_947489715.1 uncultured Roseovarius sp.
TCGATTGGGCCTTTCTGTCGTTCACCCAGGCTTTGACGGACATTCGTGCAGTATGCAGCATTTGTCAAAGTGGGCTCGGTGCCGTCACCGGAGCGGGCGCAGCATCTAATCTTTAGTCCCAAAAGCTTCTATGAAGACGGCCCAGAGCCGACATCCGCCAAGCAATTCGATGCAGCATTAGAGGCTCCTCAGAGCGGTCATTCGTGCTTTGTGCAGCATTTTTAAACCCTAGGGTTTGCGGTTACATTTGCGGATTTCCGACTGGTCATGACGGAAAAGCCCATACGAAAATTGAAATCGACTGGCAGATTGCAATCGGAGAAGTGAATGCCGTCAGTCGTAATTGGCCTCATCTGGGCCATCGCTTTCGTAGTTTTGGAGTCCGTTCAGTTCGTCTATTTCGGCGGATTGTTTCAGCATGTGAACTCCTTTCTATTCGGTTTTTGCGTGCTCGGATTGACCTCTGCTTTCTTTATCGGCATGGCTTGGTTGCGAACGCCAGAGCAGGTCCGATTGGCATTTCAAAACCTGGGCCTGCTGCTCAAGGTCAATGCCACGGCGGCTTTCGCATGGATTGCATTTCTGGGCTCGGTACAATTGATTGAACCGGCCATCGCATACACGATTGGCGCAGGCGTCATGCCGATAACTGCTTTCCTCCTGCATCGCTTTGGCTGGCCGGAGGGCGAAGCGATGCGCAACAAGACAGAGCTCTATGGAAACGTTATCGTGGCCTGCGCCATTCTTCTTCTGTGCGTGATAACTCTGGCGGACCTTTCAGGCTTTGTGAGAGGTGGCGCTGGAACGGCCATCCTGGGCGTAGCGTTTGCAATTGCGGATGGCGTGTTGTTTACGATGTTGCTCGCCTATTGTCAGCGAATGGATCGTTCCGGCGTAGGGCCCGGCGCGGTGTTTGGTCTCAGGTTTCCACTTTATGTCCTGACGGCTGGCTTGTTTGCCTTCGCCACTATGACGCCAGCCGACCTGCCGACAGCGCCAACATTGATAACTGCGATTGTGGTGGGGACCGCCCTGATCGTACCTCCACTTTATGCCTTGCAAAGAGCGGTCGCGCTGATCCCGACAATGACGTTGAGCGCCATTACGGCAACGGGTCCATTTGTGATTTTCGCACTCCAGATCGCAGAGGGACGCGTTGCGCAGTCGGGCATAACCCTGTTTGGGCTTTGTCTTTACTTTACCGGTGCCATCGTCGCGGCGACAGGCGCGGTGAAGGCAACGATTGAAAGCTGAAGGTTAGGATCTGAATATTCCACGAACCGCGACCGAAATGCGCAGGTTCTTCGGGAAAAGCCAGCGTGCCTTCTACAAGTGTAATGGAATCTGTGGTGGTTGCGCGCCATCGCTTAGCAATGCTGGAGAATGAAACTCATGAATGATGAAATGTCAGACACGTCCGAATACATCCATGGCAGTTCGCTTGAAGAACAGCATAGGTTGTCCTTGCTCAATGAGATCCTGAATGAGTCATGTCTGAGGGAGCTCAACCTCCAGCCTGGAGAGAAAGTCTTGGATATTGGCAGCGGGCTTGGTCAGTTCACGCGCCTGATGGCGCAGGCTGTTGGGGGTCAGGCGGATGTCGTCGGGATCGAGCGAGATTCAGGTCAAATTACGCAGGCGCGCAAACTGGCGGAACGTTCGGGTGAGGCTGGCCTTGTTGAGTTCCGTGAGGGTGATGCCGCGGAGGTGCCGCTGCGTAGTTCAGAATGGGGATCATTCGACGTAGCCCATGCGCGGTTTCTGTTGGAGCATGTGTCTCAACCTGAGTTGGTCGTGAAACAGATGGCGCGCTCGGTGCGAGCAGGCGGTCGGGTTTTTATTTGCGACGATGACCATGGAGATTTTCGCCCCTGGCCAGAACCCCCGGGATTCCCAGCTATCTGGCAGGCCTATGTTGGGACGTTCGAGACGCTTGGTAATGATCCATATGTCGGCCGCAAGCTTGTTTCCTTGCTCGTGGAGGCCGGGCTGACCCCTGTTCGAAACGGTGGCGTGTTTTTTGGAGGCTGTGCCGGCGATGACAGGTTTGACGCCACCGCCAACAATCTGATCGCGGCGTTTCTCGGGGCCAAGGATGCAATGCTGTCTGGCGACTTGTTAGATGAAAAAACGTTCAACACCGCCATTAGCGGGCTAGTGCGATGGAAGTCAGGGGCTTCCTCTGCCCTGTGGTATTCAGCGTGTTTCGCTGAAGGGATGGCGCCGAAGTAGAGATTTGGCTTTGCCTCGCGTTTGAGCCAAAAGGCTGGGCGCGGCCCATAAGAGACTCTGAATAAGCACTTACGACGTCGCGGTCCCCCCGTCATTCCGGACATTCACCGCACACATGAATATCTCGGTTTGGTCTTCAGCATTTGAATTGCGTTCCGTGAGGCAGTGTTGACATCGGCGAGCTTTAAACGCGAAGCTCAAGCTACTAGGAGGATACACATGGCGAAGCCACTCGAATGCTCGGCCGTTTACCCAACCCTCGCGGTACCCAGTGTTCCAGAAGCGTGCAATTGGTATGTAGAACGCTTGGGTTTCAAAATAAGGTTTCTCTGGGGCGACCCACCTGCGCACGGCGCTATAATGCTTGGCGAGGCTTGCGTTCACTTTTGGCAGGGTGAGCCGCAACTTGGAGCGAATTGGTTCTATTTCGATATCGGAAACTTGGATGAAATGCACAACCGCGCAAAGGCGAATGGGGTAACAATCACACGGGGACCCGAGACTTATTCTTGGGGTATGCGGGAATTCAACGCCGTCGATCTGAATGGGTACAACATCAGATTTGGACAACACGCGGGAATTGTTGACTGAGGACGGCCCAAAGCCGACCGCATGGTTGTTGAATGCTACGGCCGCAGCCCGCAATGCGGACATTGGCGTGCAGAGTCAGCTGAATGGTCTTTGCGATGACCGGGACGCGGATGGTTACGATGAGCCTGAAATCCTCCGCTACGCAATCAACCTATTCTGTTCCATGGGTGCTGATGGCAGACAAGTAGCTTGCCTTTCTCGAAAGCCGCCCTTGGCGCTCGACGCAGCATTTTGTTGTTGTTTGACAGAATGGCCAGTCAGGATTGGTTTCTCCTGACTGACCTCTGGAGCTACTACTGCGCGCTCAATTGGCGCAGAGCGCCTGCCCAATCTTCGACGTGATACGTCCGGACAACCTTTCCGTCCTCTAGGGTGTGAATGTCGATACTCATGATTTCGAAGCCCTTACCGTTGCCATCGACACCAAACAAGGGGCCTGCAGGGGTGCCCGTCGCCCGACCTCTTACAATCACGCGGTCTTCGCCCTGGATCATTTCTTCGACGGCCCAGTTCAGATCCGGGATCAGCTGTGCAAAGCCACCCATTTGGCCAATCAACTCAGAACCCGATTTGGTTTTGCCAGAATAGTCGCCGATGCTTTGCCAATCATCCGCGATCACTTCATTGAACGCAGCAGCATGACTTTCGGACGCCGGATTGCTCAAGAAATCATAGAAAACCTGTACCGTCGTTTTGTCATCTGCCAAGGCAGCTCCCGACAACGGCCAGGCAAGAATTGTAAGTCCTAGGGCCAGTACTTTGAATATCTTCATTTTGGGTCTCCTTTCGATTGCAGGCCACGGCGAGTGACCCTTACGGAGAAACTAGACCCAAGCAGATAAATCAATAAGGTGGTACAAATCAGTTTCACTGTTCTGGAAAATTGAATTATGCTGGAGCAACTTCGCCAGATCGCGATATTTGCTAAGACGGTTGATCACGGATCTTTTCGTGCGGCAGCAAAAGCGCTTCGCCTTTCTCCATCTGTCGTTAGCCATCACATCACTCAGCTTGAGGAGCAACTCGGTGTTGCGCTTCTCTATCGGTCGACCCGCAAGCTGTCTCTGACACGTGATGGTGAAAGGTTGATTGGCGCAGCGCGGTCAATGATTGACGCCGCAGAAACCGGTCTGAACGCTGTCTCAAACTTAGCACCGCAACCCTCTGGTGAACTTCGTGTCACGGCGCCTGCTGTCTTGGCACAATCGATCATCGTTGAACGGATCGCAGAATTCTCGATTGCCTATCCCGGTGTGCGACTAAGTCTAGATTTCTCGGACCTACGGCGAGAAGTCATCGGGGGTGGCATTGATGTTGCACTTCGCATGGGGTGGCTTGAGGACAGCGCACTCAAGGCAAGAAAACTATTTGATGTCGAACGCCGGCTCGTCGCGACGCAGTCTTACCTGAATACACGACCGAACCCGATATCGCCCAAGGACATTGAAGACTGGGACTGGTTGGAACTCGCGCAAGTAAAGTCGGCGATGGAATTCAGACGACAGGAAAAGCGTCCGATCACTCTGAAGCCATCTCCGCGCCTCAGTGTGAATGATGCACATGCGCTTTATCATTTGGCGCGCTCAGGAGCTGGATTGGCGATTGTTCCGGAGTTTCTTGCTCAGCAAGACGCCGACGCTGGTTTTATGCGGTACGTCCTACCCGATTGGAACGTCGATTCCGTGGGCGTATTTGCGGTCTGGCCTCCCAATGCTCCCAAAGAGGGATTGAGCTCATTGTTCGTCAAACATCTCGCAGACGTTTCTCCGTGATGGATTGAAAAATTGTCTGGCGCTAAGGATTTGATAAACAATTCTTCACGCCGAGCGCCAGAGGCTCAATGCGGCCATCTGCCGTGGCCTCTTCACACTGCGATGCTTCCCATCTATTTCGGACTTCCGCTGCATGTGAGAAGTCAGTCAGATGCTTTAGAATCGATGGAAGCAGAGCGCGCCCGTCGCGGGAGAGAAGAATTTGGACTTTTCGGCAGAATACGAGGCACACGTCGAGGCGATCGCCGACCTTTTCACGGCGACCTTCACCAACTCGGAGGGCTCAGAGGAAGGCGCGCTGATCGGTGAACTGGCACGCCGCCTGATGGCGGAGACACCGTTGCAGGATATCCGGGTTTTCACCGTCTGGAACGATAACGAGTTGGGTGGCGCAATCATCTTTTCGCGGCTCACATTCAAGGGTGACAGCAGCTCGGTGTTCGTCCTCGGCCCCGTAGCGGTGGCAACCGAGCATCAGCGCCAACACATTGGGCAGAGATTGATTGCCCATGGCCTCCAGGGGCTTCGGCAGGAAGGCGTCGATCTCGCGGTGACTTACGGCAATCCGAGCTTCTACAGACGCGTTGGCTTCTCGGTTATCACCGAAGACGACGTGCCTGCACCTTTTTCCTTGCAGCATCCTGAAGGCTGGTTGGGTCAGTCGCTGAACAATACGCCGCTGACGCCGCTAAAGGGGCCATCACGCTGCGTTCAGGCCTTCAACGATCCAGCCTTCTGGTAGCTGCCTATCTCGCGGCCCACAGCCGACATTGGTCGCGATGTTCCGATGCTGCAATTGCAGCCAGCGTTGCCGACAATCACTGCAGACGCAAAATGGCAGGGCCGCCGAGGGCGGCGCGCAATCTCAACATGTCACCGCCAGCGGTGACGCGAACGATCTCGATGCTGGAAGATCAACTTGGCGTGCGATTGTTTGTCCGCACCACGCGGTCGGTCATGCTGACGGATAGCGGTCGCAGATTTCTGGAGGACGCCAAACGCATTCTCCTTGATCTGGAGGAAGCCGAACGAGCGGCTGTCGGATCTTATGCGGAGCCCAAGGGCATGCTCAACATTACCGCGTCGGTGCTGTTTGGTCGGATGTTCATTACTCCTTTACTGGCTGAATTCCTTAACCAATACCCGCAACTTCGGGCCCGAACACTTTATGTGGATCGTATCGTCAACCTCATTGACGAAGGCGTGGATGTCGGCATCAGGATTGGTCACCTTCAGGATTCCAGCCTGATGGCGGTTCGGTGCGGCAGTATCCGGCAGATCGTTTTCGCATCCCCTGATTATCTGGAAAAAGAGGGTGAACCCGAAACACCGAAAGACCTTGAGGCGCATACGATCATCAACTCCACAGCTCTTTGTCCATCAGGGCATTGGGACTTTCATACTCAAGGCAAGCCGCAGGAAATCCGTGTTGAGCCGCGTGTCAGCATGAACACCAATGATGCGGTTATCGAAATGGCGCTTCAGGGCCAGGGACTGGCCCGGCTGCTCTCTTACCAGGTGGCGCCACATGTGGCGGCGGGCAGCCTAAGAACGGTGCTGACATCTTTTGAACCACCCCCAAGCCCCATACATCTCGTACATCAGGAAGGGCAAATGGTGTCGGCCAAGGTCCGGGCCTTTGTCGATTCTGCGGCAAAGCGCCTGAAACAGGATGCGCATCTCGAATAGATACTTGGTCATCACTTAGTTAACGGCGGCCTCGTTTCGACGCGGTACGAGGCCGCCAATTCTGACCTTACTCAGGCGGCTTTCGCCATATCGGGCGCCCAGTCATTTGGCGCGAATGCGTCATCGAGCGGTGTGCCTGCAATATGGTTGGTGTAATTGGACATGACCTTCAGCGCAGTACCTAGGATCACTTCCAGCACGGTCTGCTGCGTGTAGCCGGCTGTCAGGAAGGCGTCGAGTTGTGCTTCGGTCGGCCAGCCGCGGCTTTCGGTTACCGCGATGGAAAACTTGCGCAGTGCCTCGAGTTTGGCATCGGCAATCGGCGTATCGGTGCGCAACGCTTCGATCACATCAGCGGGTACGTTCGCCATCTGCGAAATCGTCGTATGCGCGGCCATGCAGTAGGTGCAGCCATTCAGGCGGTTATTGGTCATGAGAATGATCTGACGTTCGGTCTCGGTCAGTTCCGTTTTGCCTAGAATTCCAGCCAGCGACATGTACCCCTCAAGCAGGGCGGGCGCTTCGGCCATATTGCCCAGAAGGTTGGGAACGAAACCGTAAGCGCTCTCTGCTCCTTCAAGAAGCGGTTTGGCGGCTGCAGGTGCCGTGTCGATGCTGTGCGTGGTGAAATCGGTCATGTCAGGTCTCCATTGGATTTGAGCGATTGGTCCACGTTACTTAGGTAGGTTTACCGATCGGTCAATACTCTGCTGGAAAATACTTGACTGCCAGTTACTTGTGCAGGACCTGGCGCCGGATTGTGCGATGACCGTCACTGATATCCGGGGGCAGCGTGCCACCATCGTTACAGGGGACGCGTAAACTCTGGCGATGAACGCGTTCGGCGACATGGTTCGGCGCAGTGTGGTCGCGTCGGCCGGTCGGTTTTGGTTTTCGGCTATTCCGCCGCTGGCATATGCGCATTGATCAGGACACGCGCGGTCTTCTTAGCGTCTCTCGCCGCCTCTAGGCCGCGACCCAATACTGCCATCACGATCGCCCCCTCTTTCAGAACAAGGATCTGCTGGGCGAGTTGCTCGGGCTGCAACGCGCCAGCCGCCTTACATAGTCCAGTGAAATGCTCAGCCAAAAGGCGTTTATGTTCCGTCGACTGGGCGTGAATGGGGTCGTCATGTTCCTGGAATTCGGCGCTTGCCTTGATGAACATGCAGCCGCGGAATTCACGCATAGAAAACCACTCTTCCAGTGCATCGAAGATCGCCAGCAGTTTTTTTTCGGGCGCATCGGACAACTCGTCGATACGTCGAAAAAACCAGTTGCGGAAATTCTCGTCGCGCAGCCTGAGTACGGCGAGGATCAAATCCTCTTTGGTGCGGAAGTGCTTGTAGATCGATGTTTTTGAGACGCCGGTTTCCTTGGCGATCATATCCATTCCAGTGGCGTGAAAGCCATTGCGATAGAATGTGCCGAGCGCTTTGCGAACGAGTTCGTCCCGTTTTGTCTGCTGCATGATTCGCCTCAATGGTTGACTGATCGGTTTTAGCCTTTGCTGGCGAATACCTCAAGAAAATTCGGCCATGCACCTAATAACACACGTAAAATTTACCGTCCGTTATGGTCCGTTTCACTCGAACAAAAAACACGGTTGACAGGGTTAACAGATTTGTACACCCTTTGGGTATTGACCGAACGGTTAACTCTAGATCCACCTTTCAAGGATTGCCCGCATGACACATCCCCGAAGCCCCATGGCTCCTGATGCAGAGGCTCCTCCCACCTCAGCTGCAGCCATTTCCCTGACTGCTGGGGCTTTCGTGCATGCGCGGGCAGAGATCGGAAACGACGACCGTCCGGTTAAAACCGCGCCCCGGCCCTGTCCTCCTCCCTGCCACGTTGGCCGGGGCGCCTTACCCCAAAGAGAAAGAGCAGACATCTCCCGACCCCCGCTCCCCCCATTCACTCAGGAAACCGCAACCCAGAAAGTTCGCATGGCCGAAGATGGCTGGAATTCCAAGGCACCGGAAAAGGTTGCTTTGGCCTACACGCCCGACAGCATCTGGCGGAACCGCGCCGAGTTCCTCACCGGACGTGAGGCAGTCGTCAAATTTCTCACCGCGAAATGGGCCCGCGAATTTGACTACAGGCTCATCAAGGAGCTTTGGGCCTTTGAAGGCAACCGCATCGCCGTGCGCTTTGCCTACGAATGGCACAACAAAGACGGAAACTGGTTCCGCTCCTACGGGAACGAAAACTGGGAGTTTGCCGAAGACGGCCTGATGCAGCGGCGTATCGCGTCGATAAATGATTTGCCGATCACCGAAGCGGACCGGCTGATGCACTGGCCTGACGGGCCAAGGCCCGCGGATCACCCAGGCCTGACCGAACTGGGGCTGTAAGGCACCGGATCGAAAACCGAATTCCGGTGCGGCATGTGCTGCGCCGGTCCCCGAGGAAAGTGGATGTTCCCAGTCCCCACACGGCGCCCTGTTCGCCGTGAACAGGACAGACGTGCCAACAGGTGCAGGGAACAGACCACCGACCTGGCTGCGCACACTGGACTGCGCCGTCTAAACCAAAACAAAGGAGACCAGAAATGAAAACCAAACACGATCATGATTGTAGCTGCGGCATTGACCACGAATATGTCGATCAAGCCCGTCGTCGCGTCCTGGCGGGCGCAGCAGGTGCTGCCGCCGCAGGAGCCGTAGCAATTACCGGACAGAGTGCCGTGGCCGCCACCGACGAAGCCCGCGCGCTCTACGCTGATCCGGAAAATCCGGGTTTGCCACAGATCGACATGACGATTGATCCGGAACGCACCGCCCTTGTGGTCACCGACCCGCAAATTGACTTCTTGTCGGAAGACGGCGTGACCTGGGGCGTGGTCGGCGAAAGCGTGACGGAACAAGGCACGGTCGACAATATCGAGCGGCTCTTCGTCGCCGCCAAGGCGGCCGGCATGCCGGTCTTCATTTCGCCGCACTACTACTACCCGCATGACCACAAGTGGAACTTCGAGGGCACGCTCGAGGCCACGATGCACGGTATTGGCATGTTCGACCGCCCCGGGCCGCTGAACCTCGACAATTTCGACGGCTCCGGCGCCGACTGGATGCCGCAATACAAGAAGTACATCGAGGATGGCGAAACCATCGTCTGCTCTCCCCACAAGGTCTACAGCCCGGCGCAGAACGACCTGAACCTGCAGCTCAGGAAGCGCGGGATCGACAAGGTGATCCTAGCCGGTATGTCCGCGAACCTGTGCACCCAGGCGCATCTCTATGACCTGCTCGAGCTTGGCTACGAAGTTGCCGTCGTGCGGGACGCCACTGCCGGGGCGAAAGTGCCCGAGGGCGATGGCTATCTCGCCGCCATCATCAATTTCCGAATGGTCGCGAATGGCGTCTGGTGGACGGATGATGCCGTCAAGCGGATCGCAGCGGGTGCCTAGACGCCCAACCCAACAACCCTCAATTATGGAGTTTCCAATGAACGCAACATTTATCAAAACCGTCCGCACCTGGACCACCATTCTCGTACTGTCCTCAGCGGCAATCCTTCACCACGCATCTCAGGTTTTTGCCGCAGACGAGTATAACGTCGTCAACGGCCTCACCTTGAACGGCAATTCACTGGGCATGCACGGTATCGACCCGGTGTCGATGTTCGAAGGAGACGCGCCCGAAATCGGCGATGCGACTCATACCTCAACACGTGACGGCGTGGACTACTACTTTGCCTCTGCCGAAGCCAAGGCCCGTTTCGAGGCGTCGCCCGAGGCCTTTCTGCCCCAGTTCGGTGGCTTCTGTGCTTTCGGCGTGTATGTCGGCAAAAAGCTCGATGGTGATGTTCGCTATGCGGATATCGCGGATGGCAAACTCTATCTCTTCGTCAACGCGACCATATTCGAGAAATACCTCGAGGATAAGGAGACGGTGATCGCTGGTGCTTTTGGCAATTGGCCAGGTATCCGCACGACACCAGTTGAAGATCTCTGACCAAAATCGAATTGCGTGATCCTGTTCCGACAAGGGTCACGCTCTCGTCCGCTCAAACGAAAGGAAACACTATGACTATCGAAGCCATCTTTGGCCTTCAGCTTGGGTTCAGCCTACTGGTCCTGGCCCTGATTGCCCGCGCCTATGTCGCACCTTGGCTGTCAACGCTTCCACTTCACTCGGCTCTGGCTGTGCTTGTGATCCCGCACATGTTCAGACACATCGGGATGAGTTTTCAGGTTCCAGGGCTCGTTGGCGCCGACATCCCTGGGGATTTCGCAGCGGCCGCTGCCTATGGAGACCTGGCAAGCGCAGCATTGGCAGTCATTGCATTTCTTCTTTTGCGCGCGCGAGTAACCGTTGCCATCGCGCTAGTTTGGGTTCTCAATCTGGTAGGCTTCTTTGATCTGTTGAACGCTTTGCGACAGGCAGAGGTAATCCCGCAACTTGGTGTGACATGGTACATTCCGACATTCATCGTGCCAGTATTGCTTGTGACTCACGTGATGATGTTCGTTTTGCTCACACAAACGTTGCGCGGAGCTCGAAACTGCAAGCAGCCGGTTCCGATCCAATGAACTCGGTCTAGCGGTTTCGGCAATAATCAGTATGTTGCTGAAACCATTAGAAGATCCACCTGACTGCGTCGTGAACGATACGAAGGCGTAGATCCGGACTCGGACATAACTCTAGCCGACTTTATTGACGATTTATTGGCTTGGATAAACGGGCGAAACGACCCCGCTGGGCGATGCCAGCGGAGCCTCCCGTTCTCGCTAGCCTATGCGACCAGTTTCTCGACAAAGCTTGCCAAATCGACGCTGGCTTTTCTGGCATTCGGATCCAAAAATTCGATGCGTCCATTGTTTATGTTCTCATGCATTTCCGCCATGGTTTCGGCCGATTGCAGAGAAAGTCCGCTTTGCTTGAACGTGTCGACCCAGGCTTCCTGTGGTACTGGAACCGGGGTGATGTGACGGCCCAGCGATTTTGAAAGCGCCGCAGCAATGTCTTCGGCGGAATACTGTTCTGCACCTTTGAGCTCTATCACACGGTGTTGAATGAAAGGTGGGTTGATCAGTGCATCAGCCACCGTCAATCCAATATCCTTTGTTGAAACCATGTCGATCTTGAAGTCGAGCGGTTGGATCATGCTGGGATAGACGCCATCCTGAAGCACTGCGGGCATCAAGTCCTTGATATTCTCAAGGAAGTAGGCGGGCCGAACGGCACTGAGGGGAATACCCGCTGCAACGAACAGCCTCTCCATATGTCCGATTGTGGAAATAGGGCCAACCCTGTCACTATGCTGTGCGCCGACCGACGACAGGATGACAGCATGAGGCAGGCGCGCTGCCTGTGCGGCGGCCACAATGGCATCAGCGCGCTTCAGACTGTCGCCGAGAAAGTCGTCATTCGTGAGGTCGGGTGGGAGCAAGAAGTACGCTCCAATGGCGCCTTGCAATGCTTGGGCCATGGCATCCGTGTCCATGATCTCTGCGACAGCTACCTCAGCTCCCCTTGCTTTCCATGGGTCGCCCTTTTCTTCAGAGCGTACGATGACCCGAACCGGTTGACCCTGGTCGATGAGAGTTTGAGCGACAATGGACCCTGTGTTTCCGGTTGCTCCTGAAACGACAAACATGATGACTTCTCCTTGGTTGATTTGCATTCGATGAACCAAACCTAGAAGGAAGAGTTGAATAAATATAATGCATGTTTAATATCTAATGCATGCATAAAGTGAATGTATCCAGCATTGATCTCAATCTCCTGAAAGCACTCGATGCCTTGTTGGAAACGGAGAGTGTGACCAAAGCTGCAGAGCTCTCTAACCTCTCGCAACCCGCCATGAGCCGGGCGCTAAATCGCCTCCAACATGTTGTAAGGGATCCGCTGCTTGTTCGTTCCGGCCGGGGAATGGTCTTGACACCACGTGGAGAAGCTCTTCGCAATCCGGTCCGCGATGCATTGGCTCAAGTATCGATTGTATTCAAGCCGCAGGTTTTTGATCCGTCCAGGGCACAAGAACGGTTTCGTATTATGGCCCCTGATTATGTAGCTCAAATGATCATGCCAAATGTGCTTGGTCAGGTCTTCAAACTGGCGCCAGGTATTCAGATCGACATGGAGAACCTTTCGGCCACCGGTATCTCGGAGTTGTGTGACGGAGAAATGTCACTCGGCTTCGGCGTGGTGGATGACGGACCGACTCTGTACAATGTTGCAGCTCAGGCGCTGTTTGATGATCGCCAGGTTTGTCTTGTACGCAAGGGACATCCACTCCTCGATAACGGTATCACGCTCGAGAACTATGCGGCCGCTTCGCATGCCTTACTGAGCATCACTGGAAGAGGCGGTGGCCGGATAGACGACGTTTTGAAAGAGCTGGGTCTGACGCGTAGGATTGCCCTAAGACTTACTCAGTTTATGACCATTAGCGCAGCAATTGCGCCAACAGATTTGATCATCACAGTGCCCGAACTCCTCGCCAGGCAAGTGATGACAGATGCGCTGCGTATGGCGCCCTTGCCCAAAGAGCTCCAAACCCCTTCCTTTACTGTCTCGCAGATTTGGCACGAACGCTATACGCAGGACCCAGCACACCAATGGTTGAGGCGTCTGATCAAGTCGGCATGTCTGGAATTTCGATAAATTGAGTTGCGCCTCAAAGCTGACATGCAATCAATTCAACAAATTACCGCTTTTTCCGCGCCTCGATAGTCGATCCTGACTGCAGCTAAAGGACGGTTTGCTTTTCGCGCTTCGTGGCGAGTTTGAAGGGCCACTTTGGTGACTTGCGCTGCATCGCGACAATTGAAGTGCTGCACTGCAAAAAAATGCTGCGTCAGCGAAGCACAAAAACTGAATGTCGGAAAAGTCCGCACTTCGTCAGTTTTACCCGCTACGGTGAACAACCGCTTTCTCACCCATTGCTTCAGATCTCGCCGAGCAGCTCCTCAATAAAATCACCCTGCTCCCCAAGCCTCTGTTCCCACTCTTCGGGCACCGGATCGCCCCGTTCAAGATTTTCCGCATGGACTCCATCGCCCTCGTCGCCACCGATCTTCACTTGCATCGAGCGGGATTGACGGCGTTGGGTCCGTTCGCTCTTCGGGGGTTCTGCTTTAACTTTCGGATCCCCCAGGCTCTGACCGTCCGGCTCCGATTCCACCGGCGTCTCGACCCAAGGTCCAGTGCCGTCAACGCGTGGGGGATATGGGAAATCGCGACCGGCCTGCTTTTCCACCAATACCTCAAACTTCGGGTCGTCAAAGTACTTGATACGCTGTGCTCTGATCGGGTGTTGCGGTGAGGCTAGTATGATCACCTCATCCGGGTCCATCGTCCGGGCCTCAGTCTCCGATAAGAGTGGACGTTCTTCCAAACGCGCGGTTGTCGAGGTCGCCCCGAGGATGCCTTTGTTGCGTCCGTACATACGCGTCACGGCTTCGCGTGTCGTGCTGCCGACCGCCGACGACACCTCGCGCACGGTGCGTTGATCGCGCGGAGTGATGTAGAGCTTCAACCCTGCCCCATTTTCCAGGCTCTCTCGCCCTTCGGGGCCATAGATACGATCAAGCGAGGCAAGAGATTGCGCGATCATCGCCACACGCCCACCGTAGGCAGCCAGCGAGTGGATCGCGCGCTCGAGATATGGCATTGCGCCCATCTGCTGGAATTCATCGATCATCATCATGACCGGCCAGGGCTCATCCGAGCCAGGCTCATTCAGACGCAGGTTGGCAATCAGATCAGCAAACATCAGGCGCAGAAGCGGAGCCAGCGTTGCGATGTGATCCTCGGAGACAACAATGTAGAGCGAATGCGGCTTTTTGCGGAACATGGCAAAATCAAAATCACTGCCATTTGTGGCTGAACGCACTGCCGGATTGTCCCACTGTTTAAGACCCGCCGTCATCAGCGCCTGGATGTTCGAGGTCAGGAGTCGTGACGAAGCACTCGCCGCATTGGTCCAAAGCTCGCGCACAACCGCTTCTTTGGATTCGTCCGCATAGATGCCATATTGCGCGTTCTTGTAATCCCCGCCAGTAACAATCCGGTTGACCTCTCCCAGCGTGGGATTGCCTCTCTGGATCGCCAGCAGACAGGCCGCGACAAAGATCGATTTGCCAGCTTCAGAGAATGTATCCAGCGTCTTGTTGTCCTTGTCGAGAAAGAGATCCGCCAGGATGCTGACTTCGGTGAACTGCTGCGCAAAACTTGGCGCCTTGGCAATACGCGCCAGCGGATTGTAGCGATGGGTGCTGTTGGCCCAGTCAAACGGGCTGAAGCGGAATACCTCGTCGCCATTCAGAGCCCGCAAGCGAGAGGTTTTCTCGAAGTTTTCTCCTTTAACGTCGAGGACAACAACGGACCCGGCAAAGGACAAAAGGTTCGGGATGACAAAGCCTACGCCTTTGCCGGCACGCGTCGGGGCCACCATCATCACATGCGGGATATCACTCGCAGAGATATAGGGTGCTTTCGAGTTGGGCTTGCCCAGTTTGCCACAAACAAAGCCCCGCCCCACGTCCTGCAGCATGCCGTTCTTGCGGAGCTCAACCTTGGTTTGCCAATGGGCCGAGCCATAATCATCGCGTTCTCTCGCCCAGGTCCAGGCAAAGGCCAGAGTCGCTAATCCGATTGCCCCAAATCCGATAACACCAAAAGCCACTTTGAACGCTTCAGGGTGCGCCGCTCTGATGCCCGGCGTTGCCTTCCAGACAATCAGCATGTCGAAATTGCCGAACCCCGTCTTGAGCGCCAGAGCCAGATAAAAACTGGCGACGATTGTACCCAGGGCCGCACCGCAAAGCGTTCCGAAGGGCACAGCGGCCCAGACAGGGAGAGGGCGTTCCATCAGAGCCCCATGTCATCATCGAGATCGCGGAATTCGAGCTGACGTTCCGATCCGCTGCCCCGCTGCATCTCGAGATTGGTTTGTTTTGTAACCTCATTCACCTTGTCTTGCTGCAGAGCAGAGGCGCGTTCTGTGAAGACGGTGTCACCGGTTTCTTCATGGGTGAGTTCCAGAAATTCCTGCGTGACGGTGATCTGGTCGATCCGGTTGGGCAGCGCCTCACACAGCACCTCGTAGTTGCCGCGTCTGAGTTCCGCGAGGCCTGTCTCCCCCAGTTCCCTCATGAGCTCCGCCTTAAGCGTGCGCTCGACTGTCACTTCCTGGGCTTCCGACAAATCACCGTCACGCAACATGTCCGCAAGCTCCTGCAGATAGGGGTTGGGACCGCGATCTGACTCGTCGACGAATGATTGTTCCGCATCGGCCTCTCTGCCTAAACCAATAGCCACTCCCAACTCCTCGGCCCGTTCCCTCAACCCGTCCATGAAGGTGTCGACCTTTTCCAAGGCTTCCTCCTGTTGCGCGTCGCTGGCTCTGCTGAGGTCAATGCCGTCCTTTGCCAGTACGGCCGTCATGTCACGTTCCACCCAATCCTGCGCGAGGCCGTAGTTGGTGGTTCCACCCGTCTCGATCCGGGCCGTTATCTCATCGCCATCCAGACCAATTTTCTCCGCGTAGGCTTTGAGGCCTTCCAATGCCTCTTCCTGGCCAGAAGCAAGTGCTGCAATCACTGTCTCATCCCCTGCCCCTGGCGGGTAGGGATCAACCAGATCCCGCGCAAACCGCGCGCGCAGATCCGGGTCCGGCACCATTTTTGACAGATCGCGGATCACCGGCGCGGCCTTGGCTTCAAACGCTGGTCGGTCAGTGACGTCCAGTTCCTCCGCCTTGAGTCGCAAGGCCTCAATGGTTTTCTCGGCATAGTCGATGGCATCACCCACCGTTTTGATATCTGCCCGGATGGTCTCCATATCGATGTCTCCTGCGTTGAATTTGTATGGTGTTCCCGTTCCCAGGGCTTTGGCCATGCCACGCATGGCCCGCGCCAGATGCGCCTGATCCATGTGGTCCAGCATGTCAGCCAGATCGGCATAGTCTTTGGCAAAGCCCACGACCTGCGCTTTGGCGATGTCCCGCTCTTGCGGTGTCATCGCAATGTCGCGCGGCAGACGGGCCTCTTCTTTGGCGCGGTAAATCTCATCGATACCCGGGGCCTTTGCGAAAATGCCACGCTCGAGCCGTGTTGTGGCCTCAAGCACCACGCCGTACGTTTCCGCTATCTCGGCCTGTTTTTCGCGCATCAGCTGCGGCGACATCACGCCCTCGGCCCAGCACGAGAACCAGGTGCCGTTTTCAATGCCGCGGTTGTTCAGGATGATATGCGCATGCTTGTGCGCGCGGTCGTCATGCACCGAGAGCACATAGTCCCACTGGTCGCCATAGTTGCCGCTCTCAAAGAAGTGCTCGGCCCAGTCGAGCGTGATCTCTTTGACCTGATCGACCGAAACATCCTTCGGAAACGAGAGCAGCATGTGCGACGTGAACCCGAGCTTGGTTGTGCCGCGCCAGGTCTCGGACCACGCCTCAATGACCTCTGTTTTCTGATCTTCGGACAGCACCGCGCCATCGGTCAGAACATTGGTCATGGTGGAATAGCTGTAGACCGCCTTGTCGTTGACATACGCCAACTGGTTACCGAGGCTACTCCTTGTTTTGCACCCCCCTGCCCTTATGCGTTTGAAGACGGCGGCCCGGCTCTCGGGCAACGCCGCCTTGAGCATGTTGCGGGCCGACAGTCGCCCTGTGCGTTGATAACTCCGACCTTGACGGCGGCCTGCAATCCGCGCCTCGATCCGGGCGTGACGTTGCCCCTGAATGCGCCCCTCTTCCCAGAGCTTGCCCATGACGGCGGTATAAAGAGCAAGAGGATCAGCCATGGACAGCGCTCCGACGTTCGTCAGCTGAATCATGCGTCGCCAATTGCGTTCGGGCACCCGCGAGAGGCAGCGATTGGGGATGCAATTTCAAGTCGGATTGCTGATCGCGGGTTTCCTCGGGCGACTCCGATAACGGCTCATCCACCGCATTCCACCCCTGCCCTCTCTGATTGCGCGCGGCCTCCTTCATCGACCCAAGCTCCCGGCTCATCTTTTGCGCCACGTCCAAAAGGCTGGTCAGCGTGGAAAGATTACCCTCCGACAACACCAGTTTGCCGCGATGCACGGCCTTCGCCAGCACCCGTCCGGCATCACTCACATCTTGTGCCTGACGCCAGATCTCACAAAATTCCACAACCAGATCGCGCGGCACATCGAGGAACCCGCAGCGCCCCCGCAGCAGCGCATTCAGTGCTTGGCTGCGATTAGAAAACCCACGTGACTGCCACTCCTTATCGAAGGCCGTAAGTTCGGATTGTGACGCCCGAAACGCTACGATCTCTGACGGATCTCGCACAGCGACACCCTCGCCGATCTCCTCTTTGGCAAGCCGGTTCACATGCCGGGGTGACACACCATAAATCTCTGACAATGCCTTCGCGCTTTCACCCGCCGCGAAGCGTCGCGCGATCTCAATGCGCTGCTCTAGCTTCAGGTTTTCGGCTGGCCTTGGCACTCTTCAGACCCCTCAGACAAAATGTGTAAACATTTGGCATATCCTGCCAACGTCCTTCTTTTCATCCTCAGGGATACATCAAATCAGCATTTTGCTCAATATGTCTTTTTGCGTGTTTCGTAATATTGCGAGATATTGCCGATGCGTGCAGCGATATTAACACGCCCAATCACTCCCGCGATTCACACCGATGTCGATAACCAGCGACCCACAGGAATTGTCCTTGTTTCAATTTGATCAGCAGACCAAACACCAAGCAAAAAATGAGACCGCCCAAAGGGCGATCTTAAGAGGTGCAGCTGTAATATCTTCGAAACGCAAAGCTCAACAGACGCTATCAAATAACCTCCGAATACATGTCACCGATCCTTTGACAGCACCCCGTCTTGCGTGATTGCGGCGACATTGCTGGGCGTCCTGCGTTTCAGCTCAGTCCCGTCGCCGGACATCACCGCTTCGACAAATTCGGTTTTCTTGAGAACACCGCCATCAGCTTCAATCCAGGTCGTGCTGTCGCTGTCCTCGCGCGTGACAGACCCGTCCGGATTGATGCGGATGGACACATCGCCAACCTTCACCGACACGGTGAACCGGTCGATCTTCACCCCTTCCCAGGCCGTTCTGTCGTCCCGGCGCAGCACGATCATGTCGGGGCGCAGCTTTATCTGGATGTCCTGATCGGTGTCCCCCTCAGCGCTTTTCACAACGACAAAGGCCTCCTGTTCGGCGGGATCACGGTGGATCGTGGCGTTGCCATTCTTCGGCGGCCAGACATGCGGCTCGCGCCGCCGTCTGCCCTCGGGATCACGATGGAACCCGATATAGAGCTGGGCGGATTTCCAGACGCGGCGGGTGGATGATGCGATGCGGCTCATGATGGCCTCCGTTCATGTGATCTTGTTTCTTGCACCGAGTGATCGGTGAAAAAACTGATTGATTGGAAGCGATGTCGCCCCATAAAACCAACGGCCCCTTTGACCCGGCTGGCAGATGTCAGGGGCGGCTCAGGGCCGCCCCCGGCTTTCTCTCAAACGTAGTAGTCAGGCACCCAAGTCTCAATCCGGGACTTCTGCGCATCGGTGACACCCAGAACCTTTTGACGCATCGGATCTGAAATCAGGTTCTCCAACGCCTCCGCCTTTTCGCCCTTCTTGAGCTTCGCGAAACTTTTGGCGCGATCCTCAGCAGGCGCAATCTCCAGCAGGGAATTGTAGATGTCTTCCAGCATCGGGCCGGAGATGCGTTTGAAGAAATTCTCCGCTGTCGGCGTCCAGACCTTGCGAATTTCAGCCCCGGATTTGCCGACAAGACCCTTTGCAAAATCTTCATCCCCACCAGTCAGTAGGATTGCAAGCTGGCGCGTAATCTCGGCATCACGGAATTTCTTGCCCTTCTTCTTGAACCCCGCAAAGGCTTTGGTCAGATCAACGTTCCACGCATCCTGCGGCGCAGAGCCCGGCTTACTCAACCGTTTGTCCACGGCAAAACCGGTCCCAGTCGATGGCGTGTTGGTTGGCCCACCAAGGCTTACGTCAAAGACCTTCTCATAACCGGTCATGCCACAGAGTTGGAAACCCAGCAGATCAAGCAACAGGTCCGGCTGATCCAGCATGGCATTTTGCAATGCCGCCAGCTTGATCGCGTCCAGATCATCCCGCAGCTTTTGTGAATATGGGTTCTTGGGTGCGGCAGACCCGTGGTTGGACTTGGCCAGAACACCCGCCTCCATTGCCGCCTTCTTGTCCTCCGGCCTGATCAGCCCGGCACAGGTCTGCACGTCACCGCCATTGCTGACGTAGACCACACAACCGGCAAGCGCTTTCTGTTCCGGCGTGTACTCGCCGTCCAGAGCGATCTGAAGCGCCTCAAGGTCTGCCTCGCCCGCCGCATCAAGCACATCGCCCTCAGCAAGCTCCGCCAGTTCGTCATAACGTGCTGCCTGTTCTTCGGACAGAACCCCGTCGACCGGATAGACACGCGCGACCTTGCGCTCCTCCATGAAATGCCACCCGAGATAACTCTCACTATGGGTCTCGACCCATGCCCAGCCCTGATCGCCTTGGATTGTCTTGGCCAGCGCGTCCAGTTTAGCCGCAAAAGCCTCGGCCAGAATTTCGCTGTCCTCAAAGAAGACATCTTCGGAGAAGAGATCACGGGTGATTTTGCCACCCGCCGCCTCATAGGCCTCAACCCCCACAAAGACCGCGCGGCGATCGGTGTCGGTGACCGCTTTGGGATGCAGGAACTGGTCCAGTTGACGCGTCGTGTCGATCTGCCCGTCTTCAATCAGCCGGATGGCTTCAAAGATCAGCTTCTCATCATTGACGGTGGTCATCTTCTGGGCCGTGGTCAGATTGATCTGTCTGGCTTTGAGTGCGTCCAGTGCTGCCTCCGGCAGGCCTGCGAGTTTCAGCCGACCTTTGACATGGGGCACGGTTACGCCAAAGGCGCTTGCAATGGTCTCGGCCGATGCATCGCGTTCTGCCATCCGGCCATAGGCGCGAATTTCGTCAGCGGGGTCGAGATCAGCCCGCGCGGTGTTTTCGGCATTGGCCCACATTTCGGCCTGTGTTTCGTCCTTGGCCAGACGGACCGGGATGGCGTTGAGTGCTACGTGATCCCCGTCACTGCCCGCAAGATGCGTGAGCGCCCGCAGGCGTCGGCCACCGGCGACAATACCGATCTTACCGGTTTCGTCTTGCAGCCCGCCAAGGTTCTGCATCAGTCCGCAGACCTTGATGCTCTCGGCCAATATAGTGATTTCCTCCTCGGTCACATCCTGACGTGGATTGAGATCATGCAGATAAAGCTGGTCCAGAGTGGCGTAAATGATCGCAGTCTCAGGGGTGGTATTCGTTTGATTGGTCATTTGAGTGATCCTTCTAGTTGATTGAAAGTTTGGTTGGCTTTATGATCACCTCAGCCCGTGAGGGGGCTGAGGCGCTTGGGGCTTAGGCCCCGGCGTTAGACTTCAGGAAGGCGAGGCCGATCTTGGCGGAAAGGCCTCCCTTATTGATCAGTGCCACGGCTTCTTGCCGTAGCTGGAACAGTCGTTTCTGGTTCATTTCATCACCTCCTTTCCGGCGCGGGTTGCGCCTTTGGAAGCCGCCCAAATTGAGGGCGGCCCAAAGCTAATATTCAGAGGCGTGCATGACGGTCAGAACGCGCCGCGTGACATTGACGTCAGCAGGATTGTCACTGCCCATGCAGTAGGCGGTATCGTAAAGATCGACCTTCCAGAAAATCTTGTAGGAATTGCCCGCGATCTCAAACTCGAACGCGCCAAAAGTGTGATCACCGTAAGGATCATTGGCCTCGGTAAACTCGGAAAACTGCTGGACCCGCTGCATGATGATGGCCTTTGCGGCGGGTGACAGATCGGCCACGCCGCGCGTAAAGACGATCTGTCCTGGCACGGAGAAATCCGCGCCCCAAGTACTACGAAACCGGTCATTCTGCTCCGCGACGATGGCTGCAGTTTCATCTCTTTCTTCTTGAGTTTTCTGTTCTTCTGTCATCCGACGTCTCCTTGCTCGCGGGGGCTATAGGGTTGCCCCAATTGGTGTCTGGTTTTGAGAAGAGCCCCTCTGGGGCGTCGTCTCTAAAACCTGACCCACTGGCGAAGTGTCGGGGGTAGCAACTGCAATAGAAATCGATGGGGCTGGTGCGGCCCGCAGGGCCAAAGGCCCGAGGACACGGGCCCTGTCTATTTCTGTTGCGGGCGCGAGGACCGAAGGTCCTTAGAGCAGGGACCCGCCAGGGTCCGCGCAGATCGACGGAAGACTTTTGCGATTAGATGAATGATCATCTCTCTAGCTCCAGTCGCACGCGCGTCGAGCTTGTTGACTCAATGAGACAAGCGGCAGAAACTATTCATTGTTCCGTGAGTGGTGACCATTTCTTTGGGAACTGGAACATGTCGGGGAGTGAAATTTCTGCACTCCCCGACAGCAAAAAACCGCAGTTGCGCAAGCACCTATTTTCGCTCAAGCCATGACTATCAACAGTTCCGGTAACGACAAGCTGGCCCAAAATCGTTACCGGCTGTAAGTTTGGTGTGCTCTCTATTTTGCGTTGTCTGCCCCCAACAACTGAGGCAGGTTTCCAAACCGAGCGATCATTGAAAAAATTAAAATCGAGGTGACAATAAATGTGATGGCACCTACCGCCATCGTAGGCGTGAATCCATTTCTCAAAGAGTTAAATATCTGCACTGTGACCGTCGAATAAGCTGACGCCGAAACAAAGAAGACTACGATAAATTCATTGAAACTGAGTACCATCGCGAAAAAGAAGCCAGATGCCGTGAACGGCAGCATTTGCGGAAGAATGATTGTTCGAAATGCGGTCGCCTCACTGGCCCCCATGGTCGCGGCAGCATCCATATGCGACCGGTCAATACCTTGGAGACCGATAGAAAGGGTCGTCAGGGGCAGCGCAACAAACAGGGCCGCGTGGCTTATGATACCTGATAAGCTCCCGCCATCAACCTTGGTGCGCGCGGCCTATTCCTTGAAACATTTCACGAAGATCGACAGTGGGCTGCTTGCTTAGTTGGTCAAAGTTTTTGCCGTTTCCAGTCCTAAATCTCTAAGGTGACATAAGAATGCCTATTCGGCATTTAGCTTTGAGGACGCACCAAGCGGTTTCAATGTCTCCTGGCTTTCGATCTTCGGGATCACGACTCCAGTTGGTGTGATGCCCAGCGTTGGGTCGTTTGGTAAAATTCAAGAATTGTTATTTCGGAAATTCAATTCTGGCAGGGGTCCACTTTTGGCGCCTTCGAGCTTGTCGCAAGAACCGGCTTTCGTCGCTGTAGTCAGCCGAAATAGGCGTCGCTGTAAACGAAGACCTATCATCCAATACGTTGAGAGCAGCAATACCTCGCAGATCATCTTTGTCGTTGGTGACTGCCGCTACATAGACGCCGCAATTGCTGCAGATAATGTACTTTGCCGTACTCATTCCAAATGAGTATCGGTTTACATTGTCAGCGGCTGTAATTTTCACAAGTAGGGAGCCCCTTGGATCTGCAATCGCTTGTGTCCCATGCTTTCGGCAGAAACTACATTGGCATTCTCGAATTTCAGTATTTTCGGGAGAAATAACGCTTGAAAATTCAAGCTGAACATTCCCACAGTGGCATCCGCCAGCATATGCCTTAGCCTTGGTCATGTTATCGACCATATGCGCCTCAGCTGCCGGTCGCAAAGCTGAACTGCAAGTTCCATTCTAATATTTGCTCAGCAGGACAAGAATTGCTGATTCTTTCTCTCCAATATCAGCTTGACTATGGATGATGAACAACGTTGCTTACAACATTGCCCTTTCCCCAAATTCAGCCATCGGACAGGTTGTCAAATTCCTTGCTTGCGATCGAGGTGCACGAATCACGATTATGTAGTGAGTTTCCAGAGTGCGTGGCCATAAATCGAGCAAAATTCTGTTCGAAACGGATCTTACGCCCCTAGTTGGATCGAGTTTTTGATTGCTCATGTCCTTGATTTTGGCGTGTTGTTTTTTCCCGGCCTTATATGTTTAAAGAGTCGTGCAAATAGCGCCGCTAACCCATTTGGTGCGAACAAAACGACCAAAACGAGAATTAAACCCAGGCCAATGTTTTTTGCATCGCCAAATTCTTTTAGCCATTCGAGCCCTATCAGGATCGTCGCAGCCCCAATGTACGGGCCCCATATCGAACCGAGGCCACCGACGATCACCATCGAAAGAACCAAGATCAGAGTCGAGAAATCGAAAAGACTCGGCCCAGCAAACCGAAAATGCCCCGCATATGCCCAACCTGCCAATCCAGTTAACGCTGCTGAGATCGCAAATACAGTCATCTGAGTATAAAAGCGGCTAATACCTCTGGATGATGCATAACCTAAATTGTCACGGATCGCGCGGAAAGCGAGGCCCAATCGACCGTGCATCACAAACATCGTCACCAAAGTTACGAAAGCAAAAGCTAAGAGAACGACATAGTAGTTGCCAAGGATCCAATCCCCTTTAAGGAAAGGACGAAAGCCAAAATCACTGATTCGAGAAAAACCGGTCGCTCCGCCAAAAAATTGCAGACAGCCTCCGCCCTCGCGTGTGTAACAGTAGGTGTCCGTAATGATGAGAACGTGTATCACCTCCGCGATCGCGAACGTGAGCAACGCAACATATGCTCCATGCAACCTCAGGCAAGCCGCTCCAACAATCAGAGCAGAAACCATCGCAACCAAAACGGCCAGCGGTAAACTCATCCAGATTGAAAGGTCTAGATGCCGTGACGCCATGGCCGTCGTATACGCTCCAATTGCGAAAAATGCCATTTGCGCCAAGGAAAACACCCCAGCATGTCCCATAAGCAAATTCCACTGGCTGGCTACCATAGACCAGATTAGAAAAGTAATAATCTGGCCTACAAAGTATCGTTCTGGAAACACGATGGGCACCAGTGCCAGCGCCGCTACAAAACCCACTGAAATCAACAGATCGCGACTAAGCGCTTTAGAGAGGATCATAGCCGCACAACCAGTTGTTTGCCGAAAAGTCCATTCGGGCGCCAAATCAGGAAGAGGATGACCAGTAACAGCATCACTGGAAAGCCGTATTGTACGCCAAGAAAGTACTGGATCGTCGCTTCTAGAATTCCAAGACCGATAGCTGCTAGTCCTGTGCCACCGATATGACCCAGACCAGCAACGACACAAACCACAAATGCCATGAGCATGGGATTACCACCCATCTGAGGTGAAAGTGTTGAAAGCGAAGAAACCATGATCCCGGCCGCGCCTGCAAGAACTCCAGCGATAACAATGACTTGAAGGTAGGTTCGACTTGTTCGAACACCCATTAGGCGTGCCGCATCAATACTCATTGCTGTCGCCCTGATGGCTCTTCCCAACTTGGTGCGTGTAAGCAGGATGTTCACTCCTAACAGAAGCAGCGCGGCTCCTACTAATATGAGAACCCTCTGAGTAGGTACAATCACATCACCAATCGAAAATTTTCCATCAATAACAACTGGCTGAGAGAATGGATAGGCGCCAAAGATCTTCAAGATGATATCTTGGGCGAGAATTGCGATCCCGGCTGTGGCCACAATAATGTTCGTCTCGAAGTTTCGTCTTCCGATCATGAACCGAGCCACAAAAAGATAGGTCGCGGCTCCAATTATTCCGCCAGCAGCTAAACCAAACACAAAAGCAAACGGGCGCGGAAAGCCAAACATATCAACCGCAACAAACGCTCCGTAAGCTCCTACGGTCATGAAAATCCCATGGGCCATGTTGAACATACCCAACGTACCCCAAACAAGTGCAAGGCCGGTCGCAGCCAATGCATAAAGAGCACCCAATGTGAGGCCTGTAACCATAACTTGAAGAAAGATATCCATTACCTGCGTTTCCTCAGTTCGAGCAAGTTAGTGGCCACCGAAATAAACCTGTGAGAGTTCGGGACTACTTTGCAAAGCCTCGCGCGTTCCACTCCAATGCACCTTGCCGCCTTGTACCAAAGAAATTTTTTGGGCGATTTCACTGATGCGCACGGGATTTTCTTCAACTACAAGGAAGGTTCGGCCAGACTTCGTAAGTTCGTTCAAAGCCTGGTAAATTTGCTCGATGATCAAAGGGGCGAGACCAAGTGATGGCTCATCAAGCATGATTAATCGTCCGTTAGCCATCAAACCTCGGCCTATACCCACCATTCGACGCTCACCACCAGACAAACCATTGCAGTATTGGGTGCGGCGGTCCTTCAGCTTCGGAAAGAGAGTGTACACCTCCTCAAGCCGGTTGTGGGTTTCCGCTGGGTCGTCACACAGGTAAGCGCCCATCAGAAGGTTCTCTTCGACAGACATCTCAGGAAATAGTTGATCCCCCTGCGGAACATGAACCAATCCGGCCCTCACCCTTTCAGACGTGTCCGTAGCTTCGATGGGCTTCCCAGCAAAGGTAATCTTGCCAGATATCAATGGAATCAACCCGGACAAAAGCCGCAATAACGTAGTCTTTCCGTGACCATTGGGCCCAATAAGAGCGACGACCTCCGACGCGTTGATGTCCAGGTTAATGCCATGCAGAACCACGGACCCAGCATAGCCCGCTTTGGCCTGTTCAATCTGCAACAGTGGTGTCGTGTCCAAACTCATGACAGGTCCCCACGCATCTGCGCAGCAGCAGACCCCAAGTAAACCTCAGCGACAGTTTCATTGTGAGCTATCTCTGAGGGCACACCGTCAAAGATAAGGGACCCATGATGCATGATCACTGCGCGGTCAGCGACCTTGGTTAAGAAAGACATGACATGCTCAATGAAAACGATTGTATGGCCCTGCTCCTTAAGACGAATGATAAGGTCCGCAAACTCGTCAATCTCTGTTGGTGTCAATCCACCTACCGGCTCATCGAGCAGCAGCACCTTGGGATCCGATGCAAGAGCAGTCACAACCATCAGTTTCTTGCGATCCAGCGCAGCAAGCCTTGAAACTTCGACATCGGTTTTTTCCGTCAGACCGAACTCTTCAAGGTACGCGCAGGTTCGGTGATGATCCGCCCGCGACCAAAGCGGCTTACGACGCGACGCTGTTTGGTTGCCAAAAACGACAGCGGTTAAGACATTTTCATAAACCGTCATAGAGTCAAAACCAGCATTAAGTTGGAATGTGCGCGCGACGCCCAATCGCGCACGCTTGTGGGCGGGCATCCCATCCAACACGACCCCGTCCAGTTCGATTCCCCCTTCGCGAAGGGGCACAAGCCCGGAAATCAGATCCAGAAACGTCGTCTTTCCGGCGCCATTAGGACCACCGATTCCGACCACCGAGTGTCTCTCGATGATTAGGTCGATGTGGTCCACCGCCACGAGCGATCCAAAGGTCGCTGTGGCCGATGTACAAATGAGAAAACTCACAAACGATTTCCTCAGCTTAGCTCTTCATCCAATTAGGCAACTGGAAGTCCGCAACGATATACGGCCAAGGGGCAACCAGCTTCCCGTCCTCAGCCTTGCTTTGAATTTGGCTGAAAATGTGAGGCATTCCAAGCGAAGGGTCATTGGTTTGCGCTGGATAGGCATACGCCGATTGGGTTTCCTGCACGCAGCGATAGGTACCCATCGGGCCGCGGAAGATTAACCCCCGAAGTCTTTCGGCTACCTTGCGGTTTTGCTCTTCTTCGTATGCCGCCCCTACACCACCCGCGAGGCTCGCGGCGATCGCGTACATATAAAGCGCCTGATAAGTTTGCCCACCTGAATTAGGTGAAGCGTCCGCTCCGAATTTCGCAGCATATGCTTCGCGGAACGCGATACCGATTTCATCCTGAAGTGCACCAATTACTGTAGCATAAAGAACACCTTCAGAAGCATCGCCCGCCACATCTCGAAACGCTGCGAGCGAGGCACCATACTGCATGTACACAAGGGAGTCGGTCGGATCATCCATGAACTGGAGCATGAACTGGGCCTGATCCTGCGGGAAATAGTGGGTCATCGCAATCACCGCCGGCGGATCGGCGCGAAGCTTCGAGAGAGTGGGGCCCCATTCCGAGATCGGGACTTTTACAGTCTCAAAGAGCGATACCTCAAAGCCGTATTCTTTCGCCTTTTCGTTCAGCGTATCTGCAATGTTGACTGAGTAGTTTCCCGGACCGGTGATAATCGCGAGTTTATCGTTGGGGCGATCAAATTTTCCTTTTGTTTCAAGCTCTTTGATAAACTCTAACAAGCCATCAGCGTAAAACGTCTCAGGCGGGTCGATCATAAACGATCCCCAATAGCGGTCTGGATCAGATTTTATAACCTCTTCATGGGTTACCTGGGTCTGCGCATGCATGCAGATCACGCCGGCGTCCGCAGAAATTTCCGGAAGTACAGTACCGGTTTCAAGGTTATAGCCAGTGATGAGTGCGCTCGCGTTGTTTCGGTCAACCAAGCGCTGTGCCGCTTGAGAAACGACATCGTCACCTTTGCTCTCAGTATCAACAAATTCCAACTGGATCGGGCGCCCCAAAATTCCCCCAATTGTATTTATCTCTTCCGCCGCCAGTTCTAATCCACGCCGGAATTCAATACCGTCAGCTGCGACGATGCCAGTTAGCGGTGACGGACAACCAACTATGATGGGTTCACCGTCAGCCGCACTTGCTTGGCTGTTCATACTCGCCAGCAGCGCAGCGCCACCAACACCTGCTGCCGCAGTTCTTCCAAAAAAGCCTCGCCGAGTCATCGAACTTTTCATATTCTTCTCCCTAGTAGTTGCTTAAGTTTCTGTTGCTGTTTCTTCGGGCTCAGGAACTTCACAAACAAAGCGCTGAACCTCCGTGACCAGCTCAATCTGAGCTTCCATCAACTGCCTTCCTGGGGCATCTTTCCAATACTCTAGATACGGGTCATCGACCCCACTCTTTTGACCAGTCAATGTTTCTACAACTGCGAGCCCACAAAATGGCACGTAAAATGGCGAGTACCCGCCTTCATGACTGAAGACGAGCCGACCATTGCAGAGCCTTTCAGCGGCGCCCATCAGTTTGCTTGTCAACGTTGCATAATCCTCAGAGAGCAGCATCATTCGACCAAGTGGATCAACAAAGGATGCGTCAAATCCGCATGCAACGAGAATCAGTTCTGGTCGAAAACGGTCGAGAGCGGGCAAAACAATCTGGTCGAACGCATGTGCATATCCTCCAATGCCGCATCCCGAAGGCAATGGTATATTTATCGCCGTACCAAATCCTTTTCCTGTCCCACGATGGTCAACAAACCCTGTATCAGGTGGAAAATTCCGATCCTGGTGCAATGAAATCGTAAGTGTGTTGGGGTCTTCTTCGAAACAGGCTTCCGTCCCATTACCGTGATGTACGTCGAAATCGACGACGGCAACCCGCCCAATCCCGTTCACTGCCCTGGCGTTTTCGACCGCAATGGGGATGTTGGAGAACATGCAAAACCCCATACCCATTTCCGGTCGGGCATGATGGCCAGGCGGACGAACAAGCGCGTAGGCATTCTGGACCGATCCCTCCAACACTGCCTGCACAGCAGAAATCGTCCCGCCCGCAGCCAAACGAGCAATATCGAAACCACCCGTTGCAAATGGAGAGAAGCCGTCACCCATATCGCCACCTCTTGGGTCAATCGACAGTTCTTTCATATTCTTGACATGCTCTGGGGTGTGGACACGTAGCAAATCTTCTTCTGCCGCAGCTTGGTGCTCAACCGGCGTCATTATGTCAGCCATGCCTGAAACGGCGACCAATGATGCCAACCTTGCCTTCGACTCAGCTGATTCCAGATGCCGCAAAGGTTGAATCGCTGGGCCATTCAAGAATCCAGCCGCCGTTCCTGTGTCGTGCCATGCAAAAAGCTCGTTCCAAAGCCAACCTGTCACCACGTCAAATTCCTTCCATTTTGAGGGAATAGCGTAGAGTGCACAAACGAGACCGCATATCGGTCAAATGACCGATCCCTGCCCATCAATCTCTCTATGTGACTTTTCCGGCCTTCTAGGTCCTACAAAAGTGTAAAAAAAATCCTGAAACACGCAGGTTCTACAAACACAGTTCGATTGAAGTCAGCTATGCGAGATAGACGAAGCTTTTGCATTTAAAAAAGGCCGACGCCGGAAAGACGAGCTTATCCAGCATCGGCATAGTGGCTAGGAGAGATCAGGAAGAGTAAGCTCTCACTAGACAGGGAGAAAAAGCAGTTAAGTTTCGTGTGCGATTGTCTGCGGAGCTCCTATCAATTTCGTCATCAACAAAAGCTTTTTCGCAACTTGGGTTAAGACAAGTGTAGCATAACTAAAATGCCTGGAGCCGCCTATCGGTCAGACGACCGACGCCCAGTCTTTGTGCTGCATTGAGATTCGAAACTGGCGTACGTAAAGACCATGTTGAAAAACTTTCATCGGTACTTCTGAACGTCGAGAAACGCCCAATTTATCATACAGTTTTTCCAAGTGAGTTTTTACTGTCGACAGTGTTACGCCCAATTGGTCGGCGATCTCGGTGTTTGTTAGTCCAAAACAAGTTAGATTGGCGACCTCCAACTCGCGGAAAGTAAGCTCCATCGGCGGCTCTTCCGGTTTTTGCTCAACGACAACGTGTGAACCTCTGTGGGAATACTCTTGTCGGAAAACTATTTTCCACCAAATGCGATCAGGAGTTATGTGATAAAATCTCACCTGGCCGTTGTTTGACGAAGCCAGCTGAGCAGCAATGCGCAACATCTCCTCGTCTTCGAGAATGCCCCTCTCGACATTATTCAAACAGTTTGCGGAATCTACGGTCCCATGAGCAGTTCTTACGATGTGGGTTGTTGTTGCCGAATCCGAAATTTGCTGCGTGATTTTCGAAAGTGAGGGGGTCAGCATCGACAAGATTAGACGGCCTTCGTCTGAGAGCGGTCGATCGTGACCGGAACTCAAGTAAAGTACTCCTGTAGCCTTCTGTTCAGCGCCTCTTATTACGTATGTGACACCTTCGCGAAATCCTGCGGGTCCCAAGCAATCACCGTATGTGACCGTGTCGTAAAAACTGAACGGTGTATCACTCATTCCAACGGGATGTTTTTGCGTTTTTGCGAGAGCAAAACCCGGGCAATCTACTAAGTAAGTACTGGTTAGATAACTGGCAACTTCGTTCGAATACGAACTCGTTAACGGAACCGCACTTTCCATCGAAGGCGACCAACTCGTCAACATCGAAGCGTCAAACCGCAAGAAATCTGCAAGGTCACTAAGGCATTCGTCAAGGTTCGCACTCGTTGCGGGGCACGCCGAAAAGCTGCGCGCCAGCTCAAGAATTTTAGTAGTATTCAACGCCGCATTCATTTCTATACGCCTCAGGACAGAGCTATTTCTCCTTGTCTCCGCTGATTAACGAACCACGTTACTAGGACAGCCTTGTTATAGCGACAAAAATTTGGTCAGAGAAGTGATGTGGATAATTTACCTTTACAAGACAAGTTGTACTTCAGCAGAATTCGAGTTTTAGTTGGCTTCCGTCGTCGTCGCAACAGCTCAAATCTTGACCTGACTGTAACAAGTGTCAGGGCACGCGATCAACTGCGTGCGCATGCCCCAGTTTCAAAAACTCACTTCCGGAGGTTGGTCCATATCTGGTCATAGACCGCTTGTGTTTCGGCGTCACAGACCTCAACGAAGTGACCCTTGCCGCCTGTCGGCGCATTGAGTTCTGGCATTTCGCGCAACTCGTCTGAGACGTGCTCTTTGGCTCCAGTTATTCCAGATTCGTAACGCGCATAATCACTTACCGCTGCGATGTTTTCAGGTACCAGCAGAAAATCCATGAATTTCAATGCATTTTCGCGATTCGGCGCATCTTTCAATAAAACCACGTTGTCCATCCAGACGATGTAACCATCGGTTGGAAACGCATACTCGATATTTGCACCTTCGACCCGCGCCCGCGCACCGAACCCATTCCAAATCATGCTGGCGGCAACATCCCCCGAAACTAGGATATCTTTAGTAGTGTCCGAGTTGAACGAAACCCAATGCTGTTTCGCTTCTTGAACCAGCCCATTGATCGCTTTCAGTTGCTCACGGTCATTAGTGCATTGAGGTATGTTCAAGTAAAGTGACGCAAGCGCTAAAACGTCGTTTTGCGCGTCGAGCATATTGATCTTTCCGCTGAGCTCCTCCGGCGGATTAAAGAGGACTGAAAGCTGGTCGATTTCACCTTGATAAACGTCTCGATTGACCGAAAAACTAGTCGTGCCCCATTGGTAGGGAATCGAATATTGACGCCCTGGGTCGAAGTCGACATTCAGCCACTGATCTGCGATATTCTCGAAATTTTTTAGCTCGTCCGGTTTGAACTCGCCCAATAGACCCTGATTTGCCAAAATCTCGACCATATAATCGCCCGGAACCGCGAGGTCGTAAGTTCCAATGGCTCCAGCCTTGAGCGAAGCCAGAAGCGCCTCGTTCGAATCATAAGTGTCCATTACGACTTCAATTCCGGATTCGCTGGTAAATTTCTCCAGCAGCTCTTGGGGAATGTACTCAAACCAATGATACAGAACGACTTGCTCCTCCGCTTTGGCCGCTGAAGTGACAACGCACACCAGAGCCGCTGCCGCGACACTTTTCTTGATTTTCTGTTTCATTCTTTTCTCCTCGTTGGATTACTTGGTGTTGTCGAATTTGCTCACGATGTACGAAAGCGAAACGATGATGATCGACAGGCCGAGCAGCATCGTCGAGATCGCCATGATGTTCGGCTTGATCCCCTGTTTCACCGCACCGAAAATTGCGGTGGGCAAGGTCTCTACTCCGGCACCCTTGACGAAATTTGTAATCAGGAAGTCATCCATTGAGATGATGAAGGCGAGCAGGAAACCCGAAATGATACCAGGTATCATCAGTGGTAAAAGGATTCGGCAAAACGCCTGGAAACGTGACGCATATAGATCCATCGCCGCCATCTCGTAGCTATCTTCGACGCCTTGCATCCGGGCGGCGATCGGCATGTAAGCGAATGGTACACAAAACGCGATATGCGCTATGATTATCGTCATGTGACCCCGGCTGAATCCAATCGCATTGAAGAAAATGAGCGTTGCGACAGCAGTAACGATCTCGGGCACCATCAACGGCAAACTAACCAAACCTTGCGAGATCTGGCGCGTACGAAATTGTCCACCTCGGATAATCGCCATGGCCGCCAGGACGGCGAGTATCGTGGCGCAGCTTGCAGCGATGATGGCAATAAAAAGCGAATTCCACGCAGCAATCTTGAATTTTTCGGATTCCGAACCTGTGAAAACTTCTGCATACCAGCGCAGGCTGAAACCATCCCAGCTTGTGATTGAATTCGAGGCATTGAAGGAATAGATACCAACGATCACAAGCGGAGCATAAAGAACCAGAAGGCATAGCAATGTGACGCTAAGAAACCCCGGATAACGCCGAACATCGGTTTTTGAGGAACTCATACTTCACCTCCTGCGGCCTTGGCCCGAGCCTGGCGGCGAGCAGCAACGATTAAAACGATCAAAACCATGCTAAGCAGAATCATCGACGCCGCCGCACCGAATGGCCAATCACCAGCCTGACCCTTGAATTGGTCCTCGATAAGTGAACCAATCATGAAATTTCTTGCGCCTCCCAGTAGATCAGGCGCCAGAAACGATCCCAGTGATGGCACGAAGACAAGGATGCAGCCGGCAATCACGCCTGGCTTCACCGCCGGTAAGATTACGCGCCGCAGCGCGATCCAGCGACTGGCATAAAGATCGGCCGCAGCTTCGGACAGACGGTGGTCGTATTGTTCGACCGCCGCATATATCGGCAACACCATGAAAGGTAGATAGCTATAAAACAGGCCCAATTGCACAGCGACATCGGTATTAACGATGGTCAGCGGCTGGTCTATAATTCCGGTTGATAGCAAAAACGCGTTGAGCGGCCCTTGGTCGCGCAGCAGAAACTTCATCGACACCGTTCGGATGAGCAAATTCACCCAATATGGGATAGTAATCAGAAAAACCCAAAGTGCACGACTCGTTGTAGGTCGCGTAGCAATGAAATATGCGGTCGGAAAACCGATCAGCAAGCTAACTAGCGTCGCGATCGCCGCTTGTAAGATTGAACGCCAATAGATGGAAATGTAAGTCCATTCGATACGGGGTGCTTCGTCACCGAACAACCCGCGGTCAAAAAAGAACTTATCATAGGCGGCCAGATTGAATTCCCAAACCACACCGCCACGAAACTCCTTTGTGAGGAATGAGTAGATTAGCATGATGCACAGCGGCCCGACGACAACGGTCAGTAGTACCAACCAGGACGGAGCAAGTAACCAGTGACGCACACCAGCATAGGTATCGGCTTTGACGCTGCCGCCGCTTGTGGACCCGCCTGCCATCAGTCGACGAGGAGGCGCGCGGCCCCCATCTCCATATTGACGAAAACCTGTGCGCCTGGTTCAAAAATCCGCTTGTTACCACGCTCTGAATTGGACGTACGCACAGTAAAATCTGGCCCCTCGTCAAGGTTAATAATAGTAGACAAATCCGTGCCTAAGTATATGTTTTCCTTGACGATACCCTTGAGGCTTTCTACTCCAGAGGGTGCATCTGAAGTAAACAGCTTTTCTGGACGAACTGATATATGCACGCGTGTACCTACATCGATCCCGTCGACCGCATTGCACGTCAATGAGTGTCCACCACCCAAATGGCAAATGGCATGCCCGTTATCGATTTTGTCGACCGAGACCTCCAAAAGGTTAGTCTCACCAATGAAGTCGGCCACAAACTTGTTATGAGGGCGTTCATAAATATCCCGGGCCTTGCCTAGTTGCTGAAGCTCACCCGCCGACATCACCGCAATCCTGTCTGACATGGTTAGCGCTTCTTCTTGGTCGTGTGTGACAAAAATGAAGGTGATGCCTGTTTCTCTCTGGAGGTGTTTCAATTCAATCTGCATCGCCTTTCGAAGTTTGAGATCAAGCGCGGAAAGCGGCTCGTCGAGGAGCAGCACTTTTGGTTGCGGTGCAAGGGCGCGCGCCAATGCCACACGCTGCTGTTGGCCTCCTGAGAGCTGTGATGGTTTTCGCTTTGCAAACTGCGATAGCTGCACTAACTCAAGAACTTCACCGCCTCGGCGGCGGGCGTCCGATTTTGATGCTCCGCGCATCTCGAGTCCAAAACCCACGTTATCGAGCACGCTCATATGCGGAAACAAGGCGTAATTTTGAAAGACTGTATTCACCGGTCGCTTGTTCGGTGGAAGTCCTTCAATCTCGTCGCCATACAGGTAAATCTGTCCTTCAGTTACATCTTCGAAACCTGCTATCATGCGCAAGAGTGTGGTTTTGCCACAGCCCGAAGGTCCAAGCAGCGTGAAGAATTCGTTATCTTTAATCGAAAGCGAAATCTTTTTCAGAGCGGTGAATTCGCCATAACGCTTCACCGCGTCGCGGACGTCGATTGCAATTGGCGATTCTGTATTCATATCTCTCCCTTTCGAGCCGGTTTTTTAATTCTCTTTTAAACTGCCGGCCTGCGTCCGGATATTTTAGCCACCGTGCAAAACAATTCAGAATACCCCTAAAGGGTCATTTTCAGAATCAATCCACACTTCAAGCCGCCCACCCGACGATTCCCTTGATTTCCGTGAAATCATCCAAAGCGAAATCCGCGTATTCGCGACCGTTGCCAGATTGTTTGTAACCACCGAAGGGAGCGGAGCTGTCCCAATCAGGGTAGTTGACATATATTGTGCCAGCACGAAGGAGCTGAGCGACATGCCGGGCATTGTCTAGATTTGTCGATTGGACATAACCGGCCAGTCCATAAGGCGTGTCATTGGCCATTGCGACGGCGTTTTCGACTGTTTCGTAAGTGATGATGGATAACACCGGTCCAAAGACCTCTTCGCGCGCGATTGTCATCTGCGGTTGAACATCGGAAAAGACGGTCGGACGCACATAATAACCATGCTTGAGATCTTCTGGCCGACCGAGGCCACCACAAAGTAGTGTCGCGCCTTCGGAGATCCCGGTTTCGATCAACGCCTGAATCTTATTGAACTGCAAGTCGCTGACGACCGGTCCTAGCTTTGTGTTTGGATCATTAGGTGAACCAACCTTGAAGCTCTGTGCAGCAGCCGATGCCAGTTTGGCTACGTCGTTTTTCCTTTCTTGCGGTACGAACATACGAGAGGGAGCGTTGCACGATTGCCCGGAGTTTCCGAAACACGCGGTGACCCCTTCGGCTACTGCGGTTGGGAAATCGGCGTCCGGCAGCAGGATATTTGCGGACTTTCCCCCGAGTTCCTGGTGAACCCGCTTGATGGTGGGCGCGGCCGCTTGGGCAACAAGTACCCCGGCACGGGTCGAGCCGGTAAAGCTGACCATATCGACGTCGGGATGCGCCGACAGCGGAGCACCCACGTCCGGCCCGTCGCCGTTGACAAGATTGAAAACGCCCTTTGGTGTACCGGCCGCTTCCATAATCTCGGCAAACACGAGGCCTGAAAGAGGCGCGATCTCGCTCGGTTTTAGAATCATGGTACACCCCGCGGCAATCGCAGGCGCGACCTTGCAGACAATCTGGTTCAACGGCCAGTTCCATGGGGTGATAAGCGCTACAACCCCTACGGGTTCACGCACGACGCGCGTTTCTTCCCGGTCATGGGCCCACTCGTAGCTATCCATCGTTTTTAGCATCTGCTTCAGGTGCAGCGTTCCCATCAGAGCCTGCGGAGCCTTGGCGAAATCGGCGGGCGCACCGATTTCCTGCGAAATCGTGGCGGCCAGGTCGTCGGTGCGACGCTCGTATTCTTCGAGGATCCTCTCAAGTAAGGCGCGGCGCTCCGCCACGAGGGTGGCGGCAAAGGCCGGGAATGCCCGGCGCGCGGCAGCTACTGCCGCGTCAACATCCTTGGCGCCGCCCATCGCAATCTCGGTGAATGCCTCTTCGGTTGCCGGATTGATCACTGGCAGCGTCTTTCTGCATTTAGGGTCAACCCATTGACCATCTATGAAGAACTTTCTCAGGTGCATCTGCATTCCCTCCCCTGACACATTTCGTCAATCGGTCAGCGCACCATAGCGCTTGTCACGAAAATCAAGCGCCTTGCGCAGACCTTCATCGCGCACCAGTTTCACAAACTGGGCTTTCTCGGGGGCCTCAGCCGCGTTAAGCGTCGCGGCCAGATCGAGGTTGACGTTCACCGCATTACGCAATCCCATCGCCTCGTAGGCGCGGGTTAGCGCGGTCTTGGTAAGACGCAACGTGACCAGCGGGGTCAACGCAATCTTCTGCGCCAATTTCTGCACGGCCACCTCCAGTTCTTCCGGCCTCACGACACGGTTGATCATCCCGACGCGCTCCGCCTCGACAGCGTCAATCGTGTCGCCCGTCAGCAATAGCTCCATCGTTTTCTTCTGACCCAGGATGAACGGCATCAACAGGGTGACCGGCCCTGATCCGAAGCGGATTTCGGGTTCACCGAATTTCGCCCGGTCCGTCGCCACGATCATGTCGCACGCCATGGCAAGCTCACATGCGCCAGCTAGGCACCAACCATCCACAGCCGCAATCGTCGGCTTGGTCGACGACCAGACTGCCATCGACAGCCCGACGTTGTTAGTCAGCGCCGCGTGCCAGTCCTCAGGGCGCGCGAGACCCATTTCGACCTCCTGCGCGATGTCATACCCGACCGAGAAATTCCGATTGCTTCCGGTAATGACGATGACCTTCACTTCATCATTCCTTTCGAACGCCTCTACCTGCGCGCGAGAGCGGCTTACCACTTCGGCAGAAAGTGCATTGATTTTTGTTGGTCGATTCAACCTGATCCAGCCGATGCCATCACAGATTTCGGCAAGGATGACTTCATTGGTGGCGGTATCAGTTTTCATTGGTCTTCTCCGGTTGTTTTTTGGCGTGAGAGGGTATTGTCTTTGCAGAATCTCGGACAACGTTCAGCGCGCCAGCAACGTGCAAGCATCGGAGGGCGGCTTTGTCCGGTTTGCCAAGTCCCGTGCGCGGAAGCGAAGGCACCACTGCCCAGCCATCGGGTAACCACCACGAGGGGACAAGCGCCCGCAGACGGTCTCGATGGGCCGCAATATCAGCCGGCTTGTCTGCCTCGCAGACTACTACTGCCAGCGGCCGTTCCTGAAAGCGCGGGTGCGGCATTGCGATCACTGCGGCGTCGAGAATACCCGGCAAGCCCCGTAGCGCATCTTCAAGCACCGGTGCTGCAATCCATTCCCCGCCAGACTTGATGGCATCCTTCAGCCGATCGGTAAGGGTCAGCCGCCCCAGCGCGTCGATGGTTCCGATATCGCCAGTCCTGAGCCAACCTCCGTCAAACGCATCATCGGCGTCGGTACCGAGATAGGATCGCGTCACACAGGGACCACGGATCTGAATTTCGCCTGCTGTTCCGCTGCCCGGTTCGACGGTTTCGCCATCCGCAGCCACAACTCGCAGTTCAAGCCCGGGCATGGGATAACCGATCGGCTGTTGCGCATTTGGCCCAACATCAGTTTCATCATGGGTGACACGGCCCAGAACCGACATCGACGAGGTTTCCGTCATGCCCCAAGCCTGAATAATCTCGACCTTCTTTTCGGCCATGGCATCGATCAGCGATTTTGGGACTACCGACCCCCCTGTAGCCAGGCGCGAGAGAGTCTTGAACCCTGTCGCTCCGGTTGCATCCCGCATCCGTAAAAGGTCGCTCCAAATGGTCGGAACGCCGGCGGCAATGGTCACGCCGCAATCCTCAATCAACGCATCGAGCGCATCGGGCCGGAACTCGGCGCCCGGCAGAACGAGGTCGGTACCAGCCATGACAGCGGCAAATGGCATTCCCCAGCCGTTCACATGGTAGAACGGAACCGCTGGAAGCAATGTATCTCGGCGCGAGAGTCCCAGCGAGTTAGCGCTGGTCAGACTCTGCGCCTGCAGCCAGATCGAACGGTGCGAATAGACAACCGATTTCGGCCGTCCGGTCGTTCCGCCGGTATGGCAGATCGTCGCCGCTGCGGTTTCTTCTGGGTCAGTCAGCGCATCCGCCCTCATCGCGGGCGCATCCGCCAGAAAATTCCCGTAAGACAACGTTTCAACCGGCAGGCCTTTGGCGGACACAACTGGCTCTTGCCCCGTCACCAGAACAAGTCGAAGCCTGGTCCCTGCGAGCATCGGTGCAAGTTGCTCGAACCGTTCAAAATACCCGCGGCTGACGATTATGACGCAGTCGCCGGTCTCCTGCAAACTGTTCGCAAGGTCAGTATCATGCATCCGGATATTCAGAGGGTGCAGGATCATGCCACGTGCCGGTACGCCAAGATAAGCTTCAAAGTGTTCTACGTCTGCATTGCCGAACGTGGCCACGACGTCCCCAGGGCCGACGCCCCGCGCTGTCAGGGAAGCCCCGAGCCGTGCGGCTCGCACCGCACAATCCTGCAGGGTTGCCCGGCTCCTGACACCGTTGCAATGCCAAATGACGTCCGCACCGCCGCCAAACCGCAGCGCGTGACGCAAAAGCTGCGCAACGCCTAGATTGCCATGCTGCATTGTGCTTTGGATGCTCATTTCCGTTCCCCGGTTGAAGATCCACCCGACCTTATCGGCCAGGCGGATCTGGCTGTCTTTAGGCCGCGACCTTCTGGCCGCCCTAAACTGGGATGCCCTTGTTGACAGTCATTGCGTTGGGGCTGAATTCTACCGCGGCTTTCGCGCCATCCAGTGCCTTCAGATCAATGCCATTCATGGTTTCTCTCCTTCTAAAATTGTTAAGCTTTGGCCGCGAGACAGGGTTTGGTATTTGCAGTTGTGCTAGAGCGTCCTCGATCTCTTCGAAGACCTGATCATTGTGGCAAATAGGCATTCTTTAATTCACGCCCAGTCTTGCGGATCCGAAGTTGGCAGTTCAGCCAATGCCTGCAACTGCTTCGATACTTTCCCGCAGGATTCCGGCTGTCCTGTCGATCAGTTCAGGCGTCATCACCAACGTCGGTGACAAAATCAAGCTGTTGCCAAGCGGACGCACAATGAGACTGCGCTCTTGTGCAGCCGCCGCGACTTTGTTTCCGATTTCCACGGAGTCTTCGAAAGATTTTTTGCTCTGCTTGTCCTGTACGAATTCAATACCGATCATGAAATGGCTGCCGCGCACTTCGCCAACGATGTCTATATCGATCAGGTCCTTAAGTGCGTTTTCGAACATCTTGCCAGTAGTTCGAACCTTCTCCGGCAACCTCTCACGTTGCATCAAGTCGATATTGGCAAGACCAACTGCAGCCGCAGCCGGATGGCCCGAATAGGTAAATCCATGAAGGAATTTTTCGCCCGGCTCAGAGATTACATCGAAAATCTCGTCCGATATAATCGTGGCTGAAAGTGGCTGATAGCCTGACGTCATTCCCTTGGCCGAAGTGATGATGTCTGGTTCGATATCGAAGAGGTCTTTCGACGCGAAGAAGTGACCCAGCCTTCCGAAAGCCGTGACCACCTCGTCGGAGATGTACTTGATGTCATACGCCTTGCAGATTTCCAAGGCGCGCTTGTGATAGCCCGCTGGCGCCACAATCACGCCACCTGCGCCCATGATCGGCTCTGCTATGAAGGCAGCAATGTTGTCGTCCCCGATCCGCGCTATAGTCTGCTCCAAGTCGAGCATTAGATCGTCTAAGAATTCCGCCTCCGATTTTCCTTCACCCTCTCGCCAGTGATGGGGCGAACGCAAATGGTGCACGAGATCTGTAGCGCAGCTCCAGCCTGCCGAATAGGCCGGTGTGGTCATTGCCATAGCCAAATAAGTCGAGCCGTGATAGCCGCCCAACCGGCTAAGCACTTGCCGTTTGTTCGGTTTCCCACGCCGAGCATAGTAGTGATGTAATATGCGCACTGCAGTGTCGTTGGCGGCCGAACCTGAGTTGGCGAAATAAACATGGTTTAGATTGCCAGGTGCGAGGCTGGTGATCTTTTCGGCTAGTAGTGCCGCCGCCGGATGGGTGAAGTTGTAGAAAGTCGAGTAGTAGTCAAGCTCTTCCAACTGCTTGGTGACTGCATCGATCAGCTCTCTCCGCCCATGCCCGACATTTACACACCAAAGCCCGGCGATACCGTCAATCAGCTCGCGGCCTTCGTTATCATATACGAACGCCCCTTTGCCACGTTGGATGATCGTTCGCGCACTGTTCTGTTTCAGGGCGTCGAGATCCGCGAATGACTGAATGAGGTGATTGTCTGCAGTCAAAACAGAATCGGAAGTCGTATCTAATTGCATATTGCTAGCCCTCATCGTCGTTGGCTTTCAGGTCCGCTGTATCGGTCGAAATCCGAAAACGTTGTAACCCTCAAAAATGGAGTCTAGATTACCCCCGGCTTCGAAACGGGGTATAACCCTAAGGGGGTATTTTGGCGAAACCACTGCAAGCAGGGATGGAACACCTTGGGCAAATGATCTTTCATTTGCACACGCAAGGTTTTGAAGAGTCCATTTTTCAGTTTGTTAGATATTTTCTCGACATCGACAATGAAACTATCCTTATCTACACAGGAAATAAGCGCCCACGTATTATACATAGACGTGCCACTGTAATGCAGGTTCACGAAAGACTGGAATCTGACTACGTGCTCGGCGCTTATCTGCTCGATCCGTTCTACAACTTGCATGTCGAACAGGCACCTGCAGGCATCTACACATTGAGCCAGGTCGCTCCAGACCAATTCAAACGAACCGAATATTTTTCAACTTACTACCGACGAACTACTGTTGTGGATGAGATGGTATATGTGGCCTACCCGTCACCGCACGTTTCCGTACATCTCAGCGTGGGTCGAGATGCCGCTTCCGGCCAACGGTTTTCAAAACGCGAGTTGGCGCGCGCGCGCGAGCTGGAGCCAGTCCTTCGCGCCATAAGCGAACTGCACTGGGCGAATCTGCACTCAAACGATAACAACGACAAGACATCCGAGCCAGATGCGTTTCGTGAAAGACTGGAGTCGGAACTAGGAATCTGCCTTACACCACGTCAGGCCCAGGTTGCGCTGTTTATCTTGAGGGGACATTCATCGGTTTCAATAAGCCTACGCCTCAAAATTAGCGAACAAACCGTGAAAGTTTTTCGAAAACAACTGTATCGTAAATGTGGGATCTCGTCTCAAGCAGAGCTTTTTTCAATGATGATGCCCGTATTGTTAAAAATTGTCGCGCAGAGGACCCCCTAACAAAACTAGGGACTTTGTTTCTACTTCCTGTCGATCAGAATTCGCCCCATAATTTCCTTGGTAAATTTCGCCGCAACCATTGCAGTGACGTTTCCTGGATCTCGGTGGGGATTGAGTTCTACAACATCAGCGCCAATCAACTGGCCGCTAAAATTGTGAATGACGTCGAGAACCGCGCGCGTTGAAAGCCCGCCGGGTTCATAATGTGACACGCCTGGGGCGAAAGCCGGATCGAGTGCATCCATATCAAGCGACAGATAAACAGGGCGATCAAAGCTGATGCTACCAACCTGTGACAGATCACACATTTCGTGGATTTCGACACCAAAACGTGCGGCTTGTTCGCGCTGATGTCCATTCAAAGTACGTATGCCAATCTGAACAAGCCGATCGATTAGTCCACTTTCCATGAGTCGCGCAAACGGCGAGGCATGACTATACGAGTTCCCCTGCATATCATCATAGAGGTCGGGATGGGCATCAATGTGCAAAATGCTCAGCCTTCCATGGTTTTCGGCATGCGCGCTGATGGCAGGGAACGAAACAGAGTGATCTCCACCTAGGCTCAAAACCTGGTAGCCAGACTTCACCAATTTTGTGATTGATGTATGAATCAACTCAAATGCTTCTAATCCTGTTTTGTCATAGAGAGATACATCGCCTGCATCCTGCCATAGCTTTTTGTCCGACAAATCAAATCCGGTTTCTGTCCAAAGGTTAGCCGAGTCACAGAATAAAGCCTCGCGGATGCGGGTGGGCGCCATGCACGGTCCAGACAAGTAACTGACATTGTTGTCCTGCGGCAAACCAAGCAATTGAATCGGAGTTTTTTGATCATTCTTTGGCATTAACATTGTCTCCTGCAAGTATAATTTTGACTGTCGAAAGCGCTGTACTGATTACTTAATCCTGAGCCAGACCCCGACGTGCAATCAATTTACATAACATTACATGTGATACTGGAATCAACTGGAGCGCTGAATATATAGAAGTCCTAGGATTGAAACACACCGCCGGTGGATCCGGTGTCTTTACGCATTGCAATCCACCAAACAAGGATTTGCACTCCCGTATTCGGAACGATGATCGTTAGCACATCTTCAATTGAGGATAATCCCCGATGGAATGTGTTGCCGCTTCCATCTATCAGCGTGCCGTTCTGACTACTCGCAGCGGAGCTTTCCTTTCGTCGTGTTGAACACCGAACGAGGCGAACTCCGGATCATCGTCATCTGCCGAGAATGACAAACCTGTGTCGGGCTCTCCTCCCAACTGCACTATTCCGCTCGTGCAATAGGAGGTAGCGCTTTTTTCAGAATCCCGTCTTCTAGACGGCGACACGATCGCCAAATTGACAGTCAGAATTACGTGAAGTTACAGCAACCAAAGACTGTCGTGGGGATATGCGTTCAAATGGTGATGATTCTGAACGCGCCTAGCTTAACTGGGGGACGATTAGGCTGGCAGGTTTCCGTTGGGATCAATCACAGCATAGACCCGGGGTGCAAAGGCTATGCCGTTTTTTTTCGCTACCTGCTTTTGATTGGGTTTGTTTTGAAAGCCATTGGGGCAACATATCTGCAGACATCGGTCGGGCGATTTGATATCCCTGAATGCGATCAAACCCTAACTGCTCAACCAATTTCAGGTGCTCCTGGGTTTCAACGCCTTCGGCTACTAGACCAACCTGTAGAGCCCGTCCAAGAGCAACCATCGCTTTAAGAGTGTTCGACAATGAGCCGTTTTGATTGTCCAATTGAATGAGTTCTCGCGCCACCTTTATTCGCGTTGGCTTGACGGCAAGAATACTTGTAACCGAGGCTCTGTCCGTTCCGAAATCGTCGATTTCTAGTTCGATACCCATTTCGCGCAGACAATCCAAATTCCATGCCAAAGTTGCGTTTGTTTGATCGAAAACAACAGACTCCAACAACTCAAACGTAAGCTTCTTACTCGGGATCCATTGAGATCTTAATTGCGGAATAAGGTTTGCGCTAAACAGCCGCCGGCCCGAGACGTTTACAGAGACTCTAGGGACGTCAACTTGTGCATCTTCCCATCTCCGAAGATCGCCCAAGACCCGTTCGAAAATCGTTTCATCAATCTTGTGAAGGATACCAACTTCTTCTGCGACGGCAACAAATTCACCAGGACGTAATATGCCCTTTTCTGGGTGTTGCCATCGCGCCAGGGCTTCGCAACCAACCGGCGTATGGTCAAGAGCTGAAACTTGCGGTTGATAGTAAGGAATGAATTCACCATGCTCCAAACCCCGTTTGATTTCCTCGCCAAGGGATCTTCGCTTTTCGGTCGCAGCGCGCATTTCTTCCGTGAACTCAATAAATCCACCTTTGTTCTCGTTTTTGGCACGGATCAATGCGATGTCGGCATTCGATATGACTTGCACCGCCTGGCCTTTAAATCCCTCCATCTTTCTTGATGCGATTCCGATACTTGCTTCAACTCGGCATTTCTCACCATTTATATCAATAAATTGGTTTAGCAGTTTGATGATTTGCATGGCGCGTTCTCGTGCGGCCTCTACTGTTTCGCCGGGCGGCAATAGCACAACGAATTCATCTCCACCGGTGCGTATCAGTACTTCTTCTTCCGATGAGTTTGCGCTGAGCCGTTTGGCGCAGATGCGCAAGACTTCATCACCCGCATCATGACCCATAGTGTCATTGATCAATTTGAAACCGTCCAGGTCGATGTTCAGAACAGTCAGAATGCGTTTCCGCTCAGCCCGATAAAAAAGCTCATGGTCCAGTTTTCTCCGATTTCCCAGCCCGGTCAGGCTGTCGTGCATTGCATTATGTTCTGCCGTGACTTTGGCCCGTTCTATCCCGGTAATCAGCAGCTTCAGTGGGCTCCCGATGATTTTTCGAAAAGCTAAAAGATTGGATAGAACTGCAAATATCAGGCCAGAGCCGAGAACAAACGCTGAGAGATTGCGCTGGCGGATCGCTGCGGTCGTGACTTCGTCCCGCCTCCAATGTAAAACCAGATCCATATCGTCAATAAATTGGACGGGAACGACCAATGAATTAGCACTGACTCCTGGATAACAGCCTAATCCCAGAGGCGCTTTTAGTATCGGCTGCCCATCCAGGTCTCGTAGTTCGGCACATTCGATCGCCGGATCGGACATCAAAGTCAGCAAGATCTGACGACCGGAAAAAACTGCTTGATCGATGTTTTTGTCGAAGCTTACCTGTTCCAATCCACCGGCGACCCGACCTGCAAAGTTTCCGACGCGCATGGACAGCTTCTGGTCGACATCCGAGATTTGTATGCGTGACAAAACTGTAAGCCCTACGATGGCGCAGAGCAAAAAGTTGACCGCCAGCCAAAACGAAAGCCTAAAATAGAGCCTAAAAGGTCCGCCCCAGTCGATAGTGCTAGTTAAATTGCAATCAGAACTTTTTGACATTACCTGCACGCATCATTTTGAGTAGATTTTTTCGGTTTTTGATCTCTGTCATAACGACGCGGTAGCCTCGTCGCGCCTGCACCAGATAGAAATCTACTTCGTATTTTTCGCCTTGTTCATCACGCAACTCTGCGCACATCACAAAAAAATTGTTGCCTTTGAAAATTAGCGGATGCGCCTTAATCGGATACAGTTTTTGTACCGTCGCTGTGTCTTGATCGACGAAGTGAATTGCACCGTCGATTTGAGATCGTTCGAGATGTCGTTGCAAAGCCACCTGTAATTCGGTTCGTATCTCGGATGTTTCGGCTTGTGCGTTACCAACAAATTGCAAGCACGCAAATGCGGTGGTCAGTGTAAGAAAGCCGCGTCTTTGAATACTCATATCTCGTCCATACCGTGAAAAAACCTTTAACGGAGTTGTTATCAGGTGCACCTCAACAATCTTCTAAGGCTTTCGGTACAAACTGCGGTTAATCTGAAGCACTTGACTTGGGCCGGTGAAGGATCAGGTACACAAAGCAATCGAATTCGCTTCAATCAACAAGCACAGAAATATATAATGGACTTTAGACCGTGCACGGTGCAACGGTACAAAAGCCGTGTCGTGCTCAATCGACTATTCAAACAACTGCGCTCTAAAAGAATGGTGGCATTCAGGAAATTGAGAATTGAAATGTGGAAGGTGCAGAATGCCCGCATTGCGTTGCTCGATGTCATCAGCCGAAGTCGAGATCGAGTAGATGTTGCTCTGCATCTGAAGTCGGCTGAGAGCAACAATCGCCGAATGCCGCACCATCAATGTCGTCCCGTCTAATTGACCACTACCGACATATTGCATCACGCTATCGCTTTGGTGACAATTTAGGACGGAAGCAATGTATCGTTTTTCCGAAACCAGACGGCGACTGCCGTTCAGACACAGAGAGCTGGTAATTCAGTTGATCGGCAAATTGATAGATATGGCAAATAGCGTGGCTGTTAGGTTGGTCGGATTGTATAATGCATACCTATCAGACCGCATCAGGGTGCTAAGTGATGAGCCAGTTTCGCAAGACCGTCTACAAAAAACTCGACCCGGATGAAAAATCTGACTGGATGAGTCGATATCTAGATTTGTTTCTTATCACATTGATCGCTGTCAATGTCGCTGCCGTAATTCTAGAAACCGTTGATAGTATGGAAACCCGTTATTCGACTGCCTTTTGGCTGATCGAAGTTGTCTCGGTTGCGGTCTTCAGTGTCGAGTATGTCACGCGTGTTTGGGCCAGTCTCGAAGACCCAAGATTCCAAGATAGCTCCAATCCCCGGCTCAGTTACATGCTGTCATCCATGGCGTTGATTGATTTGCTGGCGATACTGCCGTTTTACCTCGGTTTCTTCATCAAAATGGATCTTCGGTTCCTGCGCGTACTTCGGTTGTTACGTATCCTCAAGCTCACCAGGTATTCCTCCGCCATGTCGATGTTGCTTGACGTGTTCCGGGAAGAGGCAAATGCCTTTTTTGCGGGATTTTTCATCCTCATTGTTCTACTGGTCCTGGCCGCCAGCGGTGCCTATCTGGCCGAACACCAAATACAGCCAGACAAGTTTGGCTCAATCCCCGCAGCGATGTGGTGGGCCATGGCAACACTGACAACTGTTGGATATGGCGATGTTACTCCCATCACACCCGCTGGGCAGATTTTTGGTTCACTCGTTGCCGTGGTTGGCATCGGTATGGCCGCCCTTCCTGCCGGTATTTTAGCCAGTGGCTTGGCCGATCGCCTGCGCCGCACCCGGGAAGAAATGGCAAGCAAATTCCGCACGGCGCTTGAAGATGATGTGATTGATGCAGACGAAGAGCAGGAACTTGAAGAAATTCGCCGTGAACTCGGCCTTAGCAAACGCATCGCTGAGGAAATCAGGGCTGACGTTCAAAAATCCCGGAGCGCTTCGGCCCGGGGGCACTGCCCACACTGTGGCAAAGATCTACACCTACATTGAATTAACTTGCTCGTTTATCATATCCGGGACCACAACACTTGCATCGGCGTGCCTGTGATCCTGAGGATCGTAGTCTTCTCTGACCGATCGGGAACGCGTGCACCATTCGGGATATCGGCGAGAAAGGTGACATCCTGTAGATGACCGCTCGCGTCAGCGGTACGCATAGCGGATGTGAATGTCCGGGTCAGATCAAAGTCGAACAACACATTCACATCGTCACGACTATCCAAGGCGGGGCGCGACCCACTGGGACGCACAACTCCTCGACCATGGCTATGCTAGGTAAGAACCAAATCGCGCAATTCACCTTCGAGTTCACCGGGTTGAGGTTGGATAGGTGGAACTCCGCTTCGCCGGGCAGGCCCAAATGCAGCGACCAGCGTCCGACTTCTTCGACAATCAGTCCAGCCGCTCCTGCGGATACGTGACCGAACCCGCGGCCTCGACGAAGGTGCGTAGCCCCAACTGCTGGGCCGCACCGACCGTGTCGTTCATCGGTGTGACCGCCCGGGCCTGCGGGGTCAGCTGGTCGGTTTCCTAGGCGCCTTGATCTGCAGGATCACGCGGCAGCTCAATTCAGACGCTCGATGCTGTTGTCCAGGGCGTCGGAAAAGCCATCGCCTCACAGGCCCTCGATGGGCCGCTCGCCTACAGAAATGGAATGCGGTTGTTGCGAGTCGGCTTGTTATCATTCCGCGACCACCTGCCTCGCAGACTGCCCATTTCACCCGTTGGGCGACGCAGTCACGAGCTGCATTTGAAGACCGCATTCTGAGAGTTCGATTCACACGTGACAAATGGCAGAAGCCCTGCGCCTTTCCGCCTGAGGTCGCGATAAGGGCGGCCCAAAATCGTTACCGGCTGTAAGTTTGGTGTGCTCTCTATTTTGCGTTGTCTGCCCCCAACAACTGAGGCAGGTTTCCAAACCGAGCGATCATTGAAAAAATTAAAATCGAGGTGACAATAAATGTGATGGCACCTACCGCCATCGTAGGCGTGAATCCATTTCTCAAAGAGTTAAATATCTGCACTGTGACCGTCGAATAAGCTGACGCCGAAACAAAGAAGACTACGATAAATTCATTGAAACTGAGTACCATCGCGAAAAAGAAGCCAGATGCCGTGAACGGCAGCATTTGTGGAAGAATGATTGTTCGAAATGCGGTCGCCTCACTGGCCCCCATGGTCGCGGCAGCATCCATATGCGACCGGTCAATACCTTGGAGACCGATAGAAAGGGTCGTCAGGGGCAGCGCAACAAACAGGGCCGCGTGGCTTATGATACCTGACCAGATGTGGCCTAGTGATCCCGAGTAGCCCCAGAAAAACACCAACCCAACACCAAAGACGATGGGTGGCAATGCAAAGGGCATCGATGCAAGTCCGGCCAGTATTTTTGAGAACCCATCAGCCTTGCGCCACAACCAGTAAGCGATCGGCCAGGCGGCCATAACGGCAAGTGCAGCGCCGCCAAAGGCGATGATCAGTGAATTGCGGAGCGATCTAATCCAGACTTCTTCTGTTACAAAGAATTCGGCAAACCGCAAAAGCGTCGGGTCTTCGGGGGGAAAGAACATCGTCCTGCCCCCGTTCAATGCTGCTGCGCAAACTACCAGGATTGGAAACGCAATCCAAACGGCGATTATGCCCATAAACAGACGAGAAACGAATATTCCCATCATCTTCGTCCTTCGTCAGGCAAAAATGCGATCCGGCCCAAGACCAGAATAATTGCGGCTGTGATCAACAAAATGATTGCCTGCGCTGAACCAAACGGCGCGTTCAGCGTTGCGCCCCGCACGGCCTCATAGACCGAGATGGACAATGTACTTTTGTCCGGCGCAGCAAAAACGGCGATTGTCACATACGTGCCCAATAAGAAAACAAACAGCAACAAAGTTGTGCCCACAAGCGGTTTGCGCACCATCGGGAGGACAATCGTTCTCACCACGGTCACCGGTCCCGCCCCCATGGTACGAGCTGCCTCTATCAGCTCATTGTTGATCTTTGATAGCGGCGGATAAAGCAGGATCACCGCATAGGGCCAAACCAGATAGGACATCGTTAGAATGGTTGCAAATTCTGTCGGTTTGAAGCGCACATTGCGCGGGCTGGCTATTCCCCAGGTACGCAAAACATCGAGCCAACCGCTTTCTTTCAACCATGTCGTAATGCCGATTTCCTTGAACAGCGCGGGCAGGCCAGAACGGTTGGACAACAAAATGTCCCATCCCATGACAACGAAGACCTCAGACAATGTCAGGCTGGCCAGAAAGAACACAAGCCAACAGGTTTGTGCCCGCCGGGATTGACGTGTCATCAACCAAACAAATGGAAAGCTTGTCGCAACAGCTAGGATCGATGCGAACATGGCGTAATAAAGCGAGAACCACAGGAATTTGAGATAAAGTAGTGATGTGGTATTGGGATAATCAGCACCTACAAAGAAACGTTTGTAGTTTGTAAACTCAAACCCCCAAGCCCAGGCCGCTCCTTCGATTTTTTCTCCAAAGGAAATGGCAAAAACCAAAAGGAATGGCGTGACACACAGGATGAGAATAACAGCTACAAAGGCCGATCGTCCCAGTCTTGTCACAAATGCTGCAGGTTCGGCGCGGCCCATTATCGCGCAGCCTCGTTCTGATCGTGGGCGCGTTCGGGCAGCAGATGCAGCAGATTTTCGGGTAGGATGGCATGTAACTTATCATCGATCTTGACCGTTTCTTCGAACGAACCCGGGATTTCGGCCGTGATGTCGCCAGCCGGTGTTGTCAAGTGGATTTCCCGGATCGGGCCTTCGTCGCGCACAAAGGTTACGGTACCCGGCAAGGCATTTTTGGCTGGCGTGTCATGCAGTGTGACGGCTTCAGGCCGACAGAACAACGTGACCCGTTGGCCCGCGCCAAATTCATCTCGATCGCTGACCGCAATATCTGTTTCCCCCACTCGGATACCGGTCGCGGTAGCAACACCGTCAAGCAAGTTAGCATTGCCAATAAAGTTGGCCACAAATGAATTTGCGGGTTTGTGGTAGATTTCTTGCGGAGAACCGATCTGCTCGATCCGTCCGTGAGACATGACCACGATCTGATCAGCCATGGTCATGGCTTCGCGTTGGTCATGGGTGACCACGATCGTGGTGATCCCTAGTTTTTGCTGCAAAAGGCGCAATTGCATCTGCAAATCACCCCGTAACTGCGCGTCAAGTGCAGACATCGGCTCATCTAGCAGAAATACTTCTGGCTCTTGCGCCAGGGCACGTGCAATGGCAACCCGTTGACGTTGGCCACCGGACAATTGTCCAATTTTTCGCTCACCTTTGTCACCAAGTTGAACCAAATCCAACAGTTCTTGCGCCTTAGCGCGCCGCATCGCGGCATCAACCCCGGAAATACGCAAAGAGTACGAGACGTTGCGCTGAACGTTCAGATGCGGGAACAAAGCAAAGCTCTGGAAAACCATCCCAAATTTTCTCTGTTCTGCGCTTTTCGAAACGATGCTCTCTCCCGCAAGGATGATGTCACCAAATGTGGGCACCTCCAACCCCGCAATCATCCGCAGCAGAGTAGTCTTGCCACATCCAGAGGGGCCAAGCAAAGCGGTAAGCTTACCTGTTTCAAAGGTGAGGTTGGCATTTTCGACGGCGGTGACTGAGCCGTATTTCTTGCAAATTTGGCTCATGATCAAATCAGGCATTGGCTCTTCCTTGACTTACACTTTGGCGACAGCATAGTTCCACGTTATGTGATGAAGTTGCCACCACTCAGATAGACAGCGGGTCGGTTTGGGTCGCAAAGAGGCCAGGAAAAAAAGCAAGTCCAAAACTTTCTAGGACCGGTAGTGAGCGCGCCTTTTTTCACCATTTTTAGTCCACTACAGCTGCGATCGCTTCAACTTCGATCAACCAACTGTCTTCGATCAGCGAGGAGACCTCAAAGCAGACGGCCGCGGTGCGATGGTTTCCAAGGAATTCCGCGCTTACAGCATCGGCCTCCTGATATAGCGCGCGGTCTTTGAGATACATCGACACGCGCACCAAATTTGCGGTTGTCAAACCTGCTTCGTGCAGAATGCTTTCAATATTCCCCCAGCAGATACGGGCCTGTTCCGTCATTGTTTCCGGAACAGTCCCATTCTGGGCTTCCGGGGTTTGGCCCGCAATATAGATCGTCCGCGCACCCGCCGGTACTTCCAAAGCATGAACATAGGTTCCATAGGGCTCTGCTGTGCCCACGGGTTTATAGGTTTTGAAAAGTTTCATATGTGTCCTTTATCATTGAACGGGCTGGGTCGTTACTGAGATAGAAGTTGGCCTTTCCGCGGAATGGCAAGACCGGCCAAAAAACTTTCGATCACGAAAGCGAGCTCTTGTGGGCATTCGCTTGGAATTTCGTGACCGCAATCAAGGTAGATCTCGCGCGCACCCGGGATAAGGGCAGTGACCCGCGCTTGCATCATGGGGACCGGGAAGAACTTGTCATGAATGGCACCGACAATGAGCGTGGCGGGCATCGGGGAGGATTGCACAGCCTTCTCGAAATCATCTCGGAAACAGTGCCACAAAGTCTTAAGCAAGACATTGTGGCTAATTTCTGCAGCCTGTTTAATCCACAGCTCTGACGTATTGTGCGGGATGGGTCGTGTGATCATCGCGTGGTGGGTCTCGCGCATCGCGTCGCGGCTGCCGGCATAGCCGGCGATCTCATCCAGTTCCTCATCCGAAATATTGATTGCGCCAGCAGGGCACCCTGCAATCAAAACAAGCCCCAAAACGCGCTCTGGTGCCAGCAAAGGAACATGCTGCACATATTTTGCACCCATCGACTGACCGATAACAACGAACGTGGACATGCCCGCAGCATCTGCAACGTTCAAAACATCTTGGGCCTGTCGTTCTGATGTGTAGTTGGAGGTAACCTCGCTCGAATCTCCTTGGCCACGCAGATCAAAAACTACGATACGAATACCGTTCAATGACAGCAGCGCAAGCGTCTCATCGTAGTAGTCCTTGGTGCAGCCCCACCCCCCCATAAAGATAACGTTCAACGGTCCGTCACCGGCCGTTTTGAAGACTAGGGTTTCGCCATCGCTAGTTCGGACTTGGCCGTAGGAATATTCAACCACACTGTTTTCCAGCTTTTTTGTTGTAATACATTCTGACAAGTACCAAACGAGGCAGCGCGCAACTGGTTCATTGGTCGCTATCAGATGTTCGCGCGCATCCGTTTGAAGGCTTCGTCGATAAATGTCTCTTCGCTAAGCAAGATGTCATAGCTCATCGGAAAAGAAGGTGTACCGGCGACAGCGCTGATTTCGTCTTCGGTCAAATCCGTACTGGCCACATCGACCACCGGCGCGACACCGATTGAGCGAGAAAGCAATGCCTGAACTTCGGATTGGCAGCAGAAACTAATAAACTCGTGAGCTTCATCAACATTCTCACTTCCCCGCGACAACGTCCAGGAATTGAAATCGACAGGGTTCCCTTCCTTGGGGAATATCGACGCGAGCGGCAGTCCGTCCGCGGCAAGCAACCCAGCAACATCGTGGTATAGCATCCCGCCAATGACGTCGTTGTTTTTCAAGGATTGTTCCATCTGGCTGGTCGAACTGTACCACAATGCAATATTCGGATTCATCTCACCGATCTTGTCGACAACTGTCTGGATACCTTCACGCGTTTTTAAGATTTCCGGCCCCTCGAAGAACACCACTGCCGTGATATCAAGTAAAGGCGAAGCCAGTTCACTCGGGAAACCTAGGCTGGCTTCGAACAGGTCTACGTTCCATAGCTCCGCCCAGCTCTGGGGGGCATCGACTTCGTCAGTGTTAATCACCAAAGAGGAATAGTAGCTAAATGCACCAGCACCTTTCAGACCCTCATCGGTTTCCTGAATGAAACCAGAATAAACATTTCCGAGGTTAGGGATTTTTTGGGGATCGAGATTTTCAAAGACAGTTCCCATCCGGTCCCCTTTGATTACGCTCATTGGGACGTGCAGAGAAAGATCGGTCGGGATGGAACCCGCCTGAATTGCTTGATGCATCGTCAACAGCCAGCCCGAAGAATCAGGCTGTGTCACGCTTTGAACCTTGATACCGGCGGCGGCTTCAAACTCCGGAAAGATACTGGCCTTAAAGCTGTCTTCAAAAAACCCACCGTAAGACCCGATTTTTACCGATCTTGCCTTGGCCAAAGCCGGTGTAGCCAGCAATCCCGACCCTGCGGCAATGCCCATTGCTGTGGTCTTCAGAAAACGGCGGCGGTTTAAAGATTTTGCATGGGACATGGTCTTTCTCCGAGGGTGCGATTGGTCTCAGCGCCTTGGTTGCCAAGAGTGTTTTCCCGAACCGATGCTAAACGGAAATCTTGAGAACCTATGAGTGCAAATAGTTGGACGTCAGCATCTATTTTTCGTATGCTGAATTGATCATGTTTTCTCTTCGTCACCTAAACGCACTGCGTGCCTTTGAGGCGGCTGCAAGGCTTGGCAGTTTTGCAAGCGCCGGGCGTGAATTGAATATCAGTTCCAGCGTTGTCAGCACGCATGTCAAAAACCTTGAAGACTGGTTCGGAACGAAGTTGTTTGTGCGCACCGGAAATCGCGTTGTCCTGAGCGAAGATGGTCATCGTCTGATCCCGCAGATTTCGACCGGGTTTCAGTCGCTGCGCGATGGTTGTATCGAATTGCTTGAGTCAAGACTGCACGACACTCTGACAGTTGTTGCAGAACCTGCACTTGCCTCACTTTGGTTGCGATCAAGGCTCACGTATTTTTGCAACGAATATCCTAAAATCAAAGTGGACCTCAGACCGTCCTGGTCTCCGCCCTCTCTGGCCAGTGAACATTCCGATATCATCATCCATTTTGACACAAGACAGCCAAAAACGGGTGTACTTCGCCGTGAACTGTTTCCAATTGACGGTTTTCCCGCCTGCGCTCCGCAGCTTAAAGGCCGTTTGTTTGACCAGAATGGGTGTCTTGATTGGAATAAAGTCCCCTTGGTACATGACAATGGCCGCGGGATATGGTGCAAGTGGTTTGCAAAACATGTACCTGACAGCACCGCATGGCAGGGCGGCCATGTATATTCAAATCTTTCGCTTGCAATCGACGCAGCCAAAGATGGCGAAGGATTGATACTTGCGGATGAGGTTCTGTGCGAACGGCATTTGGCTGAAGGCACATTGGTGGTGTTGGATGAACGCCGTGTCCGCTGCGTTTGGTATTCCATGACAATCTCGAAAGACACGCCCAAAAACTCGGCCGCGTTTACACTTCAGTCCTGGTTGTTGGAAAATACGCACCGGTCCGAGAGTTTCAGTTCCAAGCCTCATAATGGTTAAATAGCGTTGTCGCGGGTGCGTTTACAGAGAAGACAACTTTAGGCATTTATTGTGGCTTGAGCAGCCCTATTTAACGGCTCCAGTCTTATTGTTAGTGCATGATTGGCCTGGTTTCTATCGGAATGATGGTCTCGGGCGCCAGTGGGCGATAGCCCAATGCACTGTGTAGTCTCTTGGCGTTGTAGTGTTGCGAATTCGGTAATTAAGTTTTGTCGACCTTCAATGACCCCTTCCGTAAACCTACGGGCAAAACCATCACAATCGTCATCAAGATACCAGACCCATTCATCCCGCGTGGCTCCTGATACGTCCGGGCCGGTGTCGATCTTGACCATCGCTTTGATCTTGTCCGAACCAAATTGGACCAAATAGGCCAATTGTTCGGTGAGACGTCATGAACACGTTTTTGTCCCCCTATCAAAACACAAACGTCTCGCGGTGACGTCTTGCTTCCTCAATGCCCAAATTGTTGAGCGCCGCTTCCGTACTGATCATCATAGCTTCAGGACCGCACATGTACACATCTCGCATTTCAATATGCGCTACCGATTGAATGTCGTCGCTCTGCATGCGTCGTTCCTCAAACTTCAACGGCTGATCGGTGAACGTTGCGTACAAATCATCGCGTGCGGATTTCGCAGCCAATGGGTTTTCGCCTGCGCTTTGAAACGTGACGATATGTAGTGTCACCTGATCCGAAACAGAGCTGTTTTGCTCCGCAAAATGCTGCAGAACTGCGATGTCATCGTCCCGACCGGAATACAGAAGCACGATATCGGTGGACAGGTCCTGCGGGTAAGCCTTTGCCACTTGTTTGATGCCGTCCCACATCGCCATGAACGGGGTGATGCCAACGCCGCCCGCGATCCAAAGCATCTTTTCTTGGAGCTTTGGGCGGCTGCTCTCAGCCATTTCGGAAAAACAGGAGAAACCCGCTCCGGTGCCCTTGAATTGAGCAGGAAGTTTGTGCGTGATCAGCTTTTCCGCGTTGGTGTGCAGGACGTTGGACATCAGACCGCCTGGCTTGCGTTTGACCGTAACACTGACCCGGTTTGTCGTGCGAAAGGCGTTGTTTTCTTCGTCATACTTCGCCCCGCCGGAAAGCGTCCATGTGCGGACGTAGTCCTCGTTCACAAGCTGAGGGTTTGTCTCGTTCATGTGGCTATATCCGGCATCCACGAGGTCGGAGAAGTCAAAGACGCCAAACCCACCGGGCAACGGGGCTTTGATTGGCGCAGACAGCGCGAATTCGAAAGTGCTGATCGTGCTGGACAGGGGCTTTGTTGCGACGAGCGTGGCTGCCAGTGGGGTTGCAGCTTCATGCGTCTCGATCGCATGCCCCATCTGTTCCAGCTCCGCGCGCAAATATTTGATCGGCGGATTGTAGGGGGAGAGCTGCTCTTGTGATGCCAGCTTGAGGTTCAGGCCTCCGCGCACGAATACCGCGCCCGTCACTTTGATACGTGTCAGCAGGCTCGCGCGCGGCATCAACGCATCAGCGTCATCCCCGAGCAGATTTTCAGCATCCCCCGTGATGTAGAGAATCTCGCCCGTTGCAAAGTCTGGAAAGACCAGCCCAACCTGCGGGTCCGTCTCTATATTGCCCAGCGACTGGTAGAAACGATTGCCTGAATGATCAGGCAGGACCAGATAGGTCGTGACGTGACTGCCCTCGTTTTCTTCGTAGAGCCGGGTAAAGCCGGGCGCGCCGCCGCGATGGTTGACGCCCATATCGGTCCGAGCGCCTGCAGTGGTGCCATCGCTTGTATGTTTTGTCGCCAGAAACACAGTGCTTGCACGGGCCACGACGGATTTTGCCTCATCCGGCAGCGCAGATGAATGTACGTCGAAGCCTTCATGGATAAGTTCAGAGCTGCGTCGCGTGTGCTCCAACGAGCGAACCGTAATGTACTTGGGACAGTTCCCCAGGTGCTGATCAGACAAGAGCTGTAACCTGATCTTTTCCGCGCCCTCGACATCTGCGGAACGTATGGAACCCGCAATTTTGTTGCGCCGGCGGTTACTGAAATCAACTCCAACCCCGGCAAAGAGTCGCGCCTCAAGGTCCGATGCGGGATCCTGGCTCACAGCACGCAAAAAGGGGTCATGCGGATTGGTTTCTGCCACCACATTTGTGGTGTTCCGGTCTGCAACCTGAATACCGACGGATGGGTCGTTATCTGACTGTGTAACAAGAAGGCTGACCCAGGGGCGGCCCTGATGGTCAAGCGTTGCGAGCGGCAAATAGGACAGCCCCGCAAAAAAATCCGCATACTGCCGCGGCATATCACTGTCTATGTAGTGCGGAATCGCGTCGCTCAGCTCCTTCGGTGTGTGACGCCGCTCTTGCAGCATCAACTCACCTCTGTGCGATTTGTGTATCGGTGCCATCGTTTGATCCTTTCACGTTCGCTACATCAGAGCCCTAAATCACTCAAACCGGGATGATCATACGGGCGGCGTCCCAACGGCCAGCGGAACTTTCTATCCGCCTCTTTGATGGGGTGTTCATTGATGCTGGCAAATCGGCGTTCCATGTAGCCATCCTTGTCAAACTCCCAATTCTCGTTGCCATAGGCCCGGAACCAGTTTCCGCTGTCGTCGTGATACTCATAAGCGTAACGGACGGCGATACGGTTGCCGTCATAGGCCCACAGTTCTTTGATCAGGCGGTAGTTCAACTCCTTGACCCATTTACGGGTCAGGAACGCCTCAATCTGATCGCGCCCTTCAGGAAACTCGGCCCGGTTGCGCCACTTGCTATCGGGCGTGTAGGCCAGTGCGACCTTTGCCGGATCTCGGCCGTTCCAGCCGTCTTCTGCAAGACGTACCTTTTGAATGGCGGTTTCTTTGGTAAACGGGGGCAAAGGATGCCGTTGCGCTTCGGTTGTCATGGGTTTGTCCTTTCACTCAGCAACAAGGCCAACAGCCGTTGTCGGCATGGCTTCAAAACCCGGCAAGGCCTCAAACCGAGCGAGCCATGCACGAACATTCGGGTATGGCTCGAGAGAGACATTCCCCTCCGGCGCGTGGGCCGTATAGGAGTAGCTGGCCACGTCAGCGATCGTGGGCCGCCCGCCGACAAGCCAGTCGTTGCCGATTAGCCCATGCTCAAGTTTTTGCATCGCTTTTTCAGCAGTCGCGGCGGCGAACTTTGGATCCAGCGACGCGCCAAAAACCGTGATCAACCGCGCCGCACAAGACCCAAAAGCAATCTCACCTGCCGCCAAAGTGAGCCAACGCTGCACATTGGCTTCCCCAACCGCGTCGCTTGGAAACCAGTCAGGCGCATAGGTCCGCGCAAGATAGACAAGGATCGCGTTCGAGTCGGACACAACAACCTCTCCGTCCTCAAGGACTGGCACTTGCCCGTTGGGATTCATGGCCAGAAATTCAGGTGATTTATGCGCGCCAGCGGCCAGATCGACGGGAACCGCCTCATGTGCAATCCCGGCAAGCTTCGCAAAGACCAAGGCGCGATGTGCGTGTCCAGATTTTGCGAAATGGTGAATACGAACGGCGTTGGACATGTGGATCTCCAGTTAGGTTTGAATGCTGAACAACCAATACCCATTGCACAATCTGATGATAATCACCTATTAATGCCCAAGTTTAAGCCCTCAAAAGGCGCAATACGATGGACAAGATCGACCGCATGCGGGCCTTTGCGCTGGTCGCAAATAACGCGTCTTTCACCGTTGCAGCGCAGCGCATGGGCCGGTCTGCGCGCCTGGTCAGCAAATACGTCGCTGATTTGGAAAACGCGCTTGGTGTGCAGTTGCTCAATCGCACAACCCGCAGCGTCTCGTTAACAGATACAGGCGCAACATACCTGACGTTGTGCGAGCCGCTTCTCGACGGGTTTGATGAGCTCGAAGACAGGGTCAGAAACGAGCAGGCCTCGCTGCGCGGTGTGATCCATATTTCTGCGCCAACGGGGTTTGGCGCATTGCGCTTGGTCCCTTCGCTCGCCAAGTTTGCAGAGAAACACCCCAATGTGGAACTTGATTTACAGTTCTCTGACCGCAGAGCGTCAATTGTTGAGGAAGGTCTCGACCTTGCTGTCAGGATTGGCCCCATGCGGGACAGCTCGCTCAAAGTTCGCCAATTGGGCCGCATGCCCTTAGTTGTCTGTGCCTCACCCGCCTATCTGGACCGCGCAGGGCACCCGAGCCATCCGCAGGCTCTGGCAAAGCATGAGTGCATCCTCGATGGCAACATGACTGAGCCCACGGTGTGGAGGTTCAGCATCAGCGGCCAAGAAGAGGCCGTCCAGGTCAACGGGCGCTTCCGAATGAACGCCCCCGCAGCATCAGCGCGCCTTGCAGTAGAAGGTGCGGCCATTGCGCGGTGCCCGGCCTACACCGTCGCAGATGCCTTCAACTCCGGTGACCTGGTCGAGCTTTTTCGCGAAAACCGGGTATCGCCATATGTCGTCGCTGCGCTGTTTCCGCAGAACAGGCACATTACAACTCGGGTGCGCGCGCTTCTGGATCACCTAGCAGGCGACCCGGCTTTATGTCCTGATGGCAAGCGCTGACGGCCCATACCGGACATTCGTCGTGCCACGGTGTTTCTGCGACGCGGCGCGTCGAAGCGGATGGGGTGGATGGCTCCTGCTCCACCGGCGTCGCAATGCGCCATACTGCAGTTGTCTATCACTGCTAGGAAATGAGCCACCCAATGCAGGTTACAACAGTCGGCCTAGATCTGGCCAAGAACATCTTTCAGGTGCATGGGATCACAGCGGACGGTACCGTTGCTTTCAACAAGTCGCTCAGGCGTGCGCAGCTTTTGCCGTTCTTCGAGAAACTTGAACCCTGCCTCATCGGCATGGAGGCGTGTGGATCAGGCCACCATTGGGCGCGGCAATTCCAGAAGTTAGATCATGAAGTCCGGCTGATGCCGGCGATGTATGTGAAGGCCTATGTCAAACGCGGCAAGTCTGACGCCATTGATGCCGAAGCAATCTGTGAGGCTGTGACGCGCCCCACGATGCGGTTCGTGGCGATCAAGACTGAAGAACAATAGGGCGTTCTGTTCCTGCATCGCGCTCGTGACTTGGTCGTGCGGCAAAGGACCCAACTCAGCAACATGCTGCGTGGCCTGCTGGGGGAGTTTGGTATCGTGATTGCCCAAGGGATTGGAAGCGCCGTGAAGTTTGCTAAGGCGGTGCTGGATGGAGATCATCCAAGCATTCCTGGGGTCGCGATCGAGGTTTTGACGAACCTGTGCAACCAGATGGTCGCCTTGCATCTGCGCATCCTCTGGTACGACAAACGCATCCTGCTTGAGGGTCGAAGAAATCCCCAGGTTATGCTGCTGAGAACCATTCCAGGAGTTGGCCCTGTGACCGCCTCAGCAATCGTCGCGATCGCTGGCGACGGGCATCAGTTCCGCAATGGACGAGAGTTTGCCGCCTGGCTAGGGCTGACGCCCATCAACCGATCAA
>NZ_CANLER010000017.1 GCF_947489715.1 uncultured Roseovarius sp.
ATTTCGCCCTTGTACCAGGTGCCGGGATCGAACCAGTCCCCATTGCTGATGGCAATGTGAGTCGCCTCGGAACGGGGAACAAGATCAAGCAACTGGCCATGTTCCGTCGCTTTTTGTGCGTCGTCCATATGCGCCGAGTGATCAGCTTCTGCCTTTACAGCGGCGACATAGGCTTCGACTTCACTTGGGTCAGGCTGGAGCCGGTGATCGTTTCGCGTGCGCCGCCGGAATCAGGGCCCGACCATTCTAACCTCAGCGTCTGACTGCCCCTATTTTCGATATAAAAAATTTCTATCGAATGTGAACCCGAATTCAACTCGATTTCACTGAAGCCTGACCGTAGCCCATCAAGACTGGGGTCATCGTTGCTGACAACAAGATTGCCGTCGACATATACAGCCGCACCATCGTCGGTAGTCAGGAATATTTCATAGGTTCCTGCTGTCACAACATTTAAGTTGCCACTGTAGCGCGCTGCGAACTTGTTAATTGCACCGTCTTCCCAGAACGCCTCGCGAGAGCGGTAGATATCCAAGCTATCAATCGACCCTTCCGCAACCGGTTCTTGATCGAAGTCTGCTTCCGAGAGAGTGTCAATCAAATCTGGAAGAAGATGGTATTCAACTTTGAGACCCAAGAGTTCTTTGTTTCCTTGGGAAAAACTTCCTCCGCTTATTATCTTGCGCGTGTTTCCTGAATCAGGGCCCGACCATTCTAACCTCAGCGTCTGACTGCCCCTATTTTCGATATAAAAAATTTCTATCGAATGTGAACCCGAATTCAACTCGATTTCACTGAAGCCTGACCGTAGCCCATCAAGACTGGGGTCATCGTTGCTGACAACAAGTTTGCCGTCGACATATACAGACGCACCATCGTCGGTAGTCAGGAATATTTCATAGGTTCCTGCTGTCACAACATTTAAGTTGCCACTGTAGCGCGCTGCGAACTTGTTAATTGCACCGTCTTCCCAGAACGCCTCGCGAGAGCGGTAGATATCCAAGCTATCAATCGACCCTTCCGCAACCGGTTCTTGATCGAAGTCTGCTTCCGAGAGAGTGTCAATCAAATCTGGAAGAAGATGGTATTCAACTTTGAGACCGACAGGCCCCCTTATACTGGATTGTTCATTGGTGGCCATGGACACCACTCCTATTGTAGTTGCTCGATTAGTCTTCTCTACTCTCACGCGCTCGATCTGCTGGGGATCATGGCAAAGCAACATAGGGTCAGATCTGTTGAGGTCCGGTTAAGAATTCGGAACAAATTCTTCTGAAAATTGAGGTAATAATTGAGGAAATTGCAGGTATACTTTTGAGCTTATGAAATCATATGCAGATCGTGTCTGACGTCAGCGCTCATTAGGCCTACCAGGGCGATTTGATATCTCAAGTTAGTCCGCTGGGGCTTGTTCTATCTGTAGTAAACCACTCCGGGTTTTCAAAGGAGCCAAATCAAGGAAGGATTGGAGCCACGGAAAAGGACAGCGGATGTGACCAGCATACCGGATCAAGCAATGCAAGCTGCGACCAGTTCACCGTTCTGCACAAGCCACGGCTGCTCAGCAAAATTAGTACCAGCTATATCTCTAGCGAGCTGGCAGAATGGCTAGAAGACCAGAAAATGGATCATGTCCGCGGCGCACCATATCATCCGCAAACCCAAGGCGAGATTGAGCGAGGACACCAGACCCTGAAGAACCGCATCTTGCTGGAGAACTATTATCTGCCCGGAGCGCTCGAACAGGCCATCGGCGACTTCATCGATCACCAAAACCACAACCGATACCACGAGAGTATCGGCAATCTGACACTCGCCGATGTCTACTTCGGTCGGGCCGAAACCATCCTCAGACGCAGAAAGGAGATCAAAAACCAGACAATCCAGAAACGACGCTTGCTGCATCAACAGAAAGCGGCATAGATTGAAACCACAGCAAGCCTGATCCTCCTGAACCAATCAATCGCTTGTGTTCCAAATCATTCGATGACGGACACATGAAACTCCAAAAGCTCAGATCGCCCTTGAGCCCAGAAACTCTGGTGACGGACACCCCGTTGACGCTGAAGCCAGATAGCTTAAAGCCGCCATAATCGGCACAGGTGATAACTAAGTAAACCTCGGTCAAACCCTTAAGAACAGGTTTCCGGAGCTGAGAAGTTCGTAGTGATTGAGGCAATTGTGACTACAAAAGTGTCTCCTTAACCAGAAAATCATAAATGGTAGAATATGGCAGGTTCAAAGCCGCCAAAGCCTCATGTTCCTTTTCATAGAGTTCCACCTTGATGCCGTTATCAAGCTCTGCAAGTTTTTGATACATGTGACTCAACCCAAAAATGTAGTCGTTCGGGCAGAATATAACGGTTTTTGTTTTGACACTTTGATACGTGGATTGCGAGTTTACATTCCTTAAAAGGCCTCGCATTTCGTGAAAACTCACATCGAAATCGATCATCTCTGATGTATCGATCAATTCGGAGCGACCGGGCATATAATGATCACCCTGCGTATAAGCATGAAACACATCAATAAACTCATTTACGGAAATGCGGCCTTGCCATTTGGCGTACAATACATCTCGCTTAAGGCATGTTTTGAAAAAAATAGTCATGTTTTAAGCTCTCTTGCAAAAATCAGTCCGGGGTATCACGCCACTGCACAAGCAGTTACTGCTGATAGTAACACAATGACCCTACACCACTATTTCCATGGACTATATGAAAGTCAAAATCCGCTTCAGTCATATGAGAATGTTTAATCCAAGTGAGGCCAATCAGATGCGTACTGAAGTGGTTCCACCTTTTCGAACAGTTTTCAGCGTTTCCAAAGTGTATCGTGTTTAGGTTTCATGCTGCGTTTCGTGGCTCTTGGGTAACCTAGTTTGATTGGTCTTGTTCGATTGTTAATGCATGGCAGGTTGTCTAGCCCCCTGTTTCCGTACCACTGATTTGAGGTTTCTCTAATAAGGTTTCAGGTACTGGTGGGCGCATGTTCAATGCGTGATGAGGTCTGACCCGGTTGTATTGCCTGAGCCACATATTGATGGCGACCTGGGCCTGTTTCGTGCTGTGGAACCACTCGGCATTCAGCACTTCTCGTCTTAAGGTTCCGTTGAATCGCTCGTTGTATCCGTTCTCCCACGGGCTGCCTGGATAGATTTGCATCGGTCGGATGCCGACCTTCTTCAACCAATCCTGCAGATGCGCCGCAATGAACTCTGGTCCGTTGTCGGACCTTATGAACTCGGGTTTGCCATGTTTCATCAACAGCGGATGTAGCACGTCCAGAACATCGTTTGCATTCATCTTGGGCCGAACTGCTACGCACAGAGCCTCACGAGTGTATTCGTCTAGCACCGTCAGCATTTTGTAGGGTCGACCATTGCTCAGCTTGTCATGCACAAAGTCGATCGCCCAAACGTGGTTGGGATGTGTTGGCCTCAAAGCCCGAAGAGATCATCTCGAAGTTACGACTGGTTGAAGTTCTGATGGGGCAAGGCATGCCGCTTCTGGACGCGATCAAACAGATCGGCGTTGTTGAACAAATCTATAACCGCTGGTGCAAGCAGTATGGCGGAATGGGCGTAGGTCAATTGAAGGAATTGAAGCGTCTTTAGAAGGAGAACGAAAGGCTGAGGCGAACTGTGTCGGAATTGACAATGGATAAGCTGATCTTGGCGGAAGCTGCAAAGGGAAACTACTGAGCCCCGCTTGTCCCCGGGCCTGCATCGATCATGTGCGATGCCAGTTCAAAGTAACCGAACGCAGAGCCTGCCAGGTGCTGGGGCGGGCTGTAAGAGACTAGATCGCGGCCGTCGGTTCGTAGACAGCTTACATCGAGCCACGAAGCCTTGGGAAAACGGATTCGGCGAAAGTTTCAATGGCCGGCTCCGGGACGGATTGTTCGATGGCGAGATCTTCTACACTCTGCGTTAAGCACAGATCATCATCATAAAATATCGCCCACCAGCGCCGGAAACCATCATCCCAATGGAACCCAGGCCGATCATGCACTAACAATCACAATGGACCAGTCAGATGAGGCTGCTCACTTCGATCAATTTTCAGCCTTCTTGACCCTCTCTCTCTGCACCTGAGACGCGGAACCGATCTTCAAGAAATATCCAAAGTGTGACAGACCGATGGTTCTAATATTGCGGGTGATTGCCCAGAGCCATACTAACAGCATGCTCGCGCACTTGGAGAGAATGCTTGTTCATCGCCTTGTTTATGACGTTCCAATTTGTTCAATATATGAGGCCTCCGTCAAACTTCACGCAGTTCTAATTATTGGCCAAAAAATAATGGGTTGATTTGAAGTTCTTTGGATTTCTAAGTGAAGTACGGGGCGATTGAAACACTGTCAAATTATTTTTACCATCGTATAAATAAATTGAATGATTATTCACCTTTATCACAGATGCCTGCAAATGGCGCAGGACATCGCCCACTAAACTTATCAACTGACTACTAAGAAAAAATTTCCCGAAGGCTTCAGGGCCTTCGGGGTTTTCATTTCAATCGTTTCGGTAAAAAACGATTCATTTGACCGACTGAAATGAGCAAGGTGATGATGAGAAATCATCGCTTTATTTTAAGAAGTCGAACTCATCAACGCCCATAATTGCATTCTCAAATAATGTTTTTTTGAATTCAGTACGAACCCTATTATTTGGACACTTGAGCATTTTACTAGGTTTCAAACGAATAATGCCAATATCAATTATTTTATCGAATTCATATTTGGCCTTTTTGTGTGGTACAAAATAAACTTTACCATCAGATGATAAAAAATATTCGCCCGAGTTTTCAAACAATGCGTTTTGCAAACTAGAGGCCGATCCAAAATTGTGATGTACATTGAGCTTCTTTTCGACTTCAAATTGGACAGGAACTGCTGAAACTCGTCCGGGGCCAGTATTTACTCTCTTTGAGTAGATGATTGGAAAGCCCAATGGCATTATAGATTTCTCCTTATTGGGTAGGGCAAAATAATGGCCGTAGTGATACCAAATTGGAGCCAACAATTACCCGGGACAGCTTACTGATTTAATTTAGAGAGCTTTTATTTCCGTTAAGGTAGGGCACTTGACCCAACCCCCTGAACCGGGCCGATCAGGTGTAGAATCCGTTCCTGTTTCTTTCTGTTGATTTTGTTGCGGTCAAAGCCTGGTGAGCGGAACCATTGCGTAGCTCAAGCGAAGCAGGCCGAGTAGGCACGGTTGAGATTGGCGTAGACGGGCGGAGCCAATCCACCAAGCGATGTGTGTGATCGTTGTGTGTTGTAGTCGATCCTCCAGTATTCGATGATCTGACGCGCCTCGTCGCCGTACTTGCATCGATCATGTTCGCAGTTAGTTCAAAATCTCGGAACGTCGAGCCTGCCGCGTGCTGGGAGAACACCGATCCACGCAAAGGCGTATTCCAGGGGGCAGACCGGATGAAGAACAACTGGTGACAGACATGATCGAGCTGGCCAGGAAAGGGCAGCTTTGGCTGAATCCTCTCGGGACATTGCTGCGCAATGCCCTGCCGGGCAGTGGATGGCTCATGTGTTCGGCTCAGGCCGGAACATCGCAATTATGTCTGGAGCTACGACTTCGGGCATTGCCGCACCGATGACGGAGAGGCATTCCGGATGCTGAACATCATAGATGATGACAGTCGTGAATGATGAGCCGTGTCGCGCCATTGGTCCGAGAGACAATGGCGAATGCGATCAGGGTGAAGCGGAAGCTAGATTCCATCGATGTCATCGATGCTCCTACGGATTTGTTCATTCTGCGAGGCACACCCTCCTACATCCTTTCAGATAACGGCTCTTAGTTCGTTGCGCAGGCTGCCAAAGACCGGATTGCGGCCGTTGGTTCGCGAACTGCCTATATCGAACTAGGAAGCCCTTGGGAGAACGGATATTGCGAAAGCTTCAACGGCCGCATAAGGGATGAGTTAATAAACGGGGCAATCTTTTACTCGCTCAGAGAAGCGCAGATCATCATCGAAGAATGGAGGAAACACTACAACACCAAACGACCGCACAGTGCACTGGGTTATCGCCCACCGGCACCAGAAACCATCATCCCAATGGAATCCAGGCCGATCACGCACTAACCATCAAAGTGGACCCATCAAATAGCGCTGCTCACTACTGGCAATGCTGGAACTAGAATGACAACCAATAACCTTGTGAGATAATTATTGATGTGGAACACACGCGACGCTCAGTGATGTCTTTGCGAGAGTTTCGGAGCCTCTGGTTTTTGCGCTGCCCCACTCAATCGCTTAATCTGATTTTGCAGGTCTTCGTTCAGTGCCGCCCTTGCGTCCCTTAACAAGTCGTCGGCATTTGGAAAATTCTGCTGCTTTGAAAAGTTTTCAATGTCGTTCAGCAAGTCAGCACAAAGCTTATAAATTGTCATATTTTGCATTCCCCAATTGAAATTGTGGCGTGTGAGTTTTTGCCGACAAGAACAACCTCTGGGAGAAATTTGTTAACAATTAGTAAAAACTGACCTTTCTTGCTGGTAACCTATCCGAATGCTCAGTGAATGTGATCGAATTCAGACGAAAGAGCAGTTATCTCTCCACCCGGAATAGTCGAGTTGGACTTCAATAATTCCAATAGATTTTCGACTATTTCGTCAAAAGCATCTGCAGTGTTGTAGAACCCTCGTTCACGTGCTTCCTTTGCGGCATGAATGGTTCTTAATAGAAGCTCGTTAGTAACCATGAGTGCGCTCCTGAATTGATACTTTGATAGACTGCTTATTGATTCAAGTTCTTAATAAAATGCTAAGGATTTCTTAGGGTTGATAAACTAAGCGTTATCTCGCCTAAATGGGATAAGTCTGCTGAAAAGTTCACCAGAACGGGCGCGTAGATTCAGCTTTGCATCCTACGAATGAAAATCCCTCAAGGTCAATCATGAGAATGCCAAGGAGACTTTCCATGCTGTTCTCGAGGTTGATACCTATCACCGTTTTTTCGCAGTGTATGACGTCAGCGCCAAGCAGCTAGTTTAGAGTGATTTAATAGAGAGAGTTGTGGCTGTTCAGCACCTATTTCGAATGGAGCCAGATATTAGAAGTGTTGGAACACAATTTGGAGAACATGCTGCAACCTTCCTTAAGTTAGAATCTTCGAATACCGGGCCACCAATAGATACTATCTTTAAGTCTGGAAGCTAAATTGCATTCACTCTTTGTTAACCAACTATGTTTCTCTTTGGATAAAAAGATTGGGGACAGTTGGAATGGCAAACTACGAGTGGATAATACACGTTATCGATGATCTAGAAAGTTTCTCCGAAAACGAGAACTTGGAAAATTTGCGACAATGGCTCAAGCAGGCGCGCACGGCGGTCAAATTGGATATACAATCTTTAGATGGCTTAGTTTCAATTTCGCAAGAGCCTAATAGAAGCGAAAAGGCTCGTTGAAGGAAGATGCGAGATAAGGTTACGATTCCAACTGAAAGGAGTAGATCAAAAGCTTAGGCGGAATACTCGTTTGACAAAGAACTATTGCGACTAATTGGGTCTGGGAAACGCGTAGAAATGGTTCGCAATGCCCCCAGTGTTTCCAGCGTCCAAAAGTTCTTCTGACGCCTTTGATCGCGTCTGGCTTAACAGATAATGAACATGATCAAGCCCGTTTGAAGCCGCATAAATCTCCAAATCTTTCAGGACGTCAACTAGCCATCTGTGATCTTTCAGCATGCTCTTTTCTCACCAGTAGCGAAAGCTATTTAATTCGATTAACAAATCGGTAGCACAATCCAAAGGGGAATCTTAATTACGTCGCGTCGGCGTCACTCATCTGGCGACTCCGAAAAGAGATAGCAAAACCGCAGTTCGCCCAGTGTTGGTCTGTCTTTTGCCAGTGCTTTCCCAATCATGAAGGCGAATGCTGGGAGACCGCAGCTTGAAAATATCTTGGTTCCCACAAGTCTTTAATTCAGTTCGATTGTTTCTCAATTCTTAACATCATTTTTGTTATCTGCGATTTTCTAGGTTGTGCGACTCCGGTAGCGAAGGAATTGGCCTTGGCTGGAAAATGTCTTGCCCACGCGCTCGCTGGCTATTGGCCCTAAACACAATTGAAGCAAATAGTTCTAACCTTCTACCGTGAGATGGCAGAAAGGCGTCTACGATTGCCAACGTCACGAGGCCTAGTATTCCGCAGCAAATGTATGCCGCGATTGCTAAAAGAAGAGGCCAATCGGTAAATACAAGAATAACGGCAAGTAGTGACGACCACGATACCGCGGTGAATATGATTCCAACCATTGTTTTTCCCACTGAAGCTCACATTTGCAACCATAGCGTGAAATATTTTGGTTAATTGAGAATTAATGCCATTAAAAAAACGTCACTATTCTCTTTCAGATTAAAGGGGTCTGACGTCAGCGCCAATGGGGCAATTTAGGGTAATTTGATAAGAGAGGGTTTCTGGCACATCGTAACCACCAAGGAGTGGAGCATTCGTCTTGGTCAAAGTCGAATTTCGGTCCATAGACGATTGTCTCTGAGCAGGGCGTTTGCCGCCACGAGCAGCTTGCGCATGATGGTTGTGAGAGCGATCTTTTTCTGTTTGCCTTATCTTAGCGGCTGATCGTATTTTTTCTTAGAGCTGGTTTAAAACGCGTCCGTCGTCAGGGATATTGGTACAGATGGCGGCTTGTAGCAGTTGAATTAGATGGTAATTGGGCGGATTCAGCCTTTCAACCTACACGGATATTTCTCGTGCTGGTTCACAGACAGGCGACAACCGTTAATAGTCACAATCCAGGGAGATTAACTAGCTAATCCAATTGATAACCTTGCACCCATAATGATTGGTTAACCTCGATGGAATGCTCGGCCCTTAAAAAAAGCCGGACGTAAGTTAGATATTTAGTCAGCAATCAGCCCTTTTAACCTATTTTCAAGCTAAGTATGGGAGGCTTCTCCGTCGGAGATAGAAATGAAATTTTCCATGGGCAACAGCAATCTCATACGGCTGTTGGTGGTCGCTCTAATTCCTGCATTGCCGGTCGCAATCGTGAGTATCTACAGCAACCTCTACGAAGATCCATATCTGCTACCGCTTGAGCCCACCAAAATAAATCGCGCTGCTGTCAGAGAAGGGAGGGTAGAAGAGGACCTTGCTACTATTGAAGTAAATGTGGGCTGGGGGAGCGATTGGACCGGCTCGATGACCCAAGTAAGGCTGCGCGAACTGGTTGCTGCCGTTCTGGAACATCGGACTGAATTCTACCGTTTTAAATTCGAGGATCAGCCGGGAGAACAAGTTAACATCACTTTTGTAGTTGGTCCCAACAGTTATGGTCCTTTTCCACCAGATCAGATGATTTCAGGTATCAAATCTGCGCTCATTGCATTGAGAATGACGAACGGGCCAGAGTTTTATTGACGGCGCTCGTCCTCGATTATTCAGCACTACCCTTGGCTGGCAGCTACGCCCCCGGTTGTCCAGAAACTGAATGCCTTGGGCTTCTAGGGCGAACTTCCATGCAATTTAGTCGATTTTGGGCATCATGGGAAAGTCGATAACATCGGCAGTTGTTTACTTCTTTGTCACTCATTTCTTCAACCTCATCCCATGACCTCCACCGTTGTCAGAGATACGGGAATCCCCGAATAGCTAAGGAAGTAGTGCGGCTTTACAAAGTGGTATCAACTCAAAAATGGTTTTCAATTATGCCCAAGATTAAGAAATCCCGAATTACACATTTGAACACGTTCACCGGCAATTTACCTACAAGGCCTGTAGAGAATGAAGGTGGGAACGAGAGTTCACTTGATTGCCCCGAGACGTTGGAAGAATTTGAAAACACAATTCTGGAGCTGTTTTCCCCTGCTCAAAATAAGAGCATGAGGCTTAATTGAGTTCCTGAGCGAACATCGGTGAATGTGTAAACAACGTCCCGTCAAGACCAGCGCACATCACGTCCCCTAAGTTTCTGTTTTAGCTCATTTATTCAAAGCGACACCCGGCCCAGCCGCCATTTCGCCATTATCTAGAAACTGAATGCCTTGGGCTTCTAAGGCTTTGCGGATCGCTTCGGCGCTAGCGTGCTGCATGCCGCCCCTCTCAGTTTCGAAACGGCTGATTGTGGTGAAAGACACGCCAGCCTTTTCTGCTAATTCACGCGTTCCAATTCGCAGGGCATTTCTTGCCATTCTTAACTGCGCCGGGGTCATTCGGATGCCTCGTATGTATTTTTGCATACAGGATACTGATATAGTGCTAACCCTGTAGCTATATTTAACACACTGTAAGCAGAATAGCAACGAGATTAGCAATGACCTATACCATCGACCGTTCAGAAATCTTTTCCTTCGCCTGGACCCTTGCCCGCAAGCAGCTTTGGTCAAACCGTCTGCCTGCGTCTGAACTCCGCAACCTGTTCCCCGATGCCCTGCGCCGTGCATGGGCTGAGATGAAACGCCGAGCTGTGATTGCCGCCGAGCGCGCCGCGTTGGTGCTTCACCCCGTCAGTGAATATCGCTGCTGAAATCGAAACCCTGGATAACCGCTCTTATCTGAGCCACGAGGGTATCACCCACCTGTCTGCCCTGCGCAGTGCCTATCACGCTTCCAGCACCCGTGAGGCCGAGGAAAAAGCCAAGGCGGAAATGGAAGCCAAGCGCCGGATGATTGCCGCTGCCAAGGGACAGTTTGTTTCGGTCACCTTCGCCAAGAAAGATGGCAGCGAACGTGTCATGTGCGTGCAGCCCGCCAAGCTCAAGTTCCACCTCAAGGGCAAGACAGCTTCAGAGAGCGCCCGTAAGGCCGCACTGACACATGCCAAGCGTCACCCCCACACCTCATGTCAGGTCTGGGATGCTGACAAGGCCGCGGCGCAGTCTGTGAACCTCATGACCATTTCGCGGATTTCTGTCTCATCTCCACTCCTTGGTGGTTACGATGTGCCAGAAACCCTCTCTTATCAAATCGACCTAAACTGTCCCATTGGCGCTGAAGTTAGACAGTCGCGGTATCTGACGGGGACGGTGGGGGCGCAGCAAGATGAGTGAAGACAGAGAATTCGGCATGCTTCAGATTACTTTTTCCTAAGCAAGCAACATAATCACGGCAGGATAATGCCGAGTTTACCAACGGTGAGCTAGGCTTAAGAAATCCTTAGCATTTTGTTAAGAACTTGCTTCAATAAGCGGCCTACTAAAATATCAAAACAGGCTTATTATAATGGTTACCAACGAGCTCTTAATAAGGACCATTCATGCCGCAAGGGAAGCGCGTGAACGAGGTTTCTACAACACCGCAGATGCGTTCGATGAAATAGTCGAGAATCTATTGGATTTGCTTAAGCCCAGCTCGACCATTTCGAGCGAGTTGGCAACAATAGAACTGTCTAAATTAGATCACATACACTGAGCAAATGGATAGGTTCTCAACTAGATAGGTCGGGTTTTACTATTTTTTAGGGATTTCTCCCACTGGTTGTTTCAGCGGTGCGCACTCACACGCCACAATTTCAATTGGGGAATGCAAAATATTACAATTTACAAGCGTTGTGCTGATTAGCTGAACGACATTGAGAGCTTTTCAAAACAGCAGAACGCCCCAAATGCCGAGGCACTGATACGGAAAGCAAGAACGGCACTTAACGAAGACCTATGTAACCTATTTGAACAACTAAGTAGCGCATAGAAGCAGATAAATGATGATGCTAAGAGCTGATCGAACCAAAGCAAGGGGCGCGCTTTAGATAATTAACCAATTTTAAACAACTTATAGATGAATTAAAGCTTCGTACAGCACGATATTGAATTTCTGCGGAGACCGAAGATGCCGAAAGAAACCACGACACCAGATTCCCTTCAACCAATTGAAATAATGCCGCTGAAGGTAGTCAGCGGCAAACGCAACAGGCTTCCAACTTTGACAGATGCAGAAGAATGCACAGGTCATAAAGGGATGTGGCTTTCGAAATTGGCCTTGACCATGCGCGATTTGGTTAAGCGTTAAACTTCGCCGAAACATTGCGAAAGCGGGATGTGTGAGAGCAACTGGTGCTTGTTGGGAGCAGCGGTGGGTTTAGCTAGCGACCCTCACACAATGCCCACAGCTAGAGCCAATTGATAAACAAAACGTGCCTAGCTGATAAACGAAGAGTCAGCGGTTTGATTTACCGTTCGCTTTACTACTTCAAGCGATAGCTTTTGGCGTGTGAGCTTGGTGCAAGTATCTCAGGAATTTCGATAAATTAGATGTGGTCCTTACTCAACCGACTCAGTTGTTTGCTCGTACTTTGCACCAAGCTTCTTGGCTGAGTTTTGCGAAGGTAGGCGCGTGAAGCAAGCCGCCAGTCACGACGTGGTTTACCTGCGCTTCATGGCAATCCCAGGCGTTCGGTCGTCGATGATCCGGCACGCTTCACCAGCTCTCGCACTGTCGCCGCGCCCTTCGGACTGACACCGCGATGATATCAATCTGGCGAAATGGAAAACCCCGGTCGCATCTCCAAAGCTAGCGACCGTGATGATGATGCGATCTGTGGCCAGTTCCGAGATCAAAAGTTGGGACCTTCGGCTGATGCGCCGCAAGGGCCGCGGCCGAGCCGTCGTTGCCGTCGCAAGGAAACTGGCCGTCATCATGCATCGCATGTGGGCCGATAAAACCGAGTTCCGTCACTGACCTTTGGAGGCCGCGCTATGATCTGACAGCTCGTGGATGACGCCGAATATGTCTGCTGCGACGATCAAGCGCGAGACGAAGCGGGGCGCCCCTCGTCCATTCCGAAACATGCATGCAGCGGCCTGACCGAACCGGGCCAGTAATGACTGCGAAGAGAAGCGTTACCCGGATGAGAGACAATGATCCCAAACGACGGAAACGAAACTATGAAATGAACTTGACCCAAACGCCCGATTAGAGAAGTTGCCGTTAGCCTGATGTAAGATACAACCACTTAAAGGTTGCCCTCGTCATTTTGGCTGAACCAATTCAAATTTACCGCTGCGAGTTCCGAGCGGAACGTGACTTCTACCAGATCCGGTGTTTGGTAGATGAGTACTTGTTCCGTGGTGAAAATCCTATCGCGTTACGACCGATTGTTAGTTTACACCTGATTGGTTCAATCCAAAGAAATAGAAGTTACCAAAAGCTCGTTACCAACAGAGCAAAGCTGCGCAAAAGTACGATGATAAACATCAAGCCCGAAAGTAGAATGGAAAGCCTGCCTAGCTTTTTCAAAATCGACGGTTGGCGGTTGTCATTTGCAGGAAACAAAGTTGATCCTTATTAGCAGATAGGGAAAAATCCTAACAAGATTCACATAACTTGCGCGAGATAGCGCCGACTTTACCCTACATATTCCAACCTTAAGGAATCATTAGTGTTCTGTTAATAACGTTGACTCATTAAAGCTAAAGTTTTTGACAAACCAGGAGTGAAACATGGATACGAATGAGCTGCTCGTGCGAACCATGAACGCCGCCAACGAGGCCCGCGAAAGAGGTTTCGAGAACACTGCTGAAGCTCTTGCTGAAATCGTAGAGAGTTTACTCGAACTATCGAATTCACCATTTCACTCTGTAGGTGAAAAACGCGCCAATTCACGTCCGGAATTCCAACAGATTCACTGACTGAAATGACGACTTCACATTTGTTACAAGGCACGTTTATCTTTTTTAACGATAATCCCTAAGCTTGTGTCGGTGGTGGATGTCACAGACTAACCATCCTAGGGATGCAATAGTATGACGAGTTACAAAGATGCAAATGTACTATTGAACGACCTCGAAGAAATTACCGACAGTCACGGATTCCCAGAAGCTGAAAACCTTATCGCCAAGGCTAGAATGGCTTTGGAGAAAGACCTGGGTGGCTTGTTCCCATCAGTACGAAAATCACCCAGGTCATTCCAAGTTTACCTGATCCAATAAACTGGCTTGGCGAGCACGCAAAGAATACCCTGTTTTCAACACACTCACGGATCAGTTTACCATTCTTCACATATAAAACTGTTCTCGTCGCATATCGTGCAACCCTACCTGCGATAGCATTGCCAATATGTCGGAGGCGTTTCTCGTGCTGGTTCACATCTCTATGGTGACAGGCGACAACCGTTAAAAGTCAAATCCAATAGAGGTGAACCAGCTAGGCCATTTGTTAACCTCGTGCGCTTAATGATTGGTTAACCACGAGAGGGGGACCAAGCTAATATCCTATAGGTGGCGAACATGGCGAAGTTAGCCAGACTACTGAGTTCCAAATGTATGGGTGTTACGCCCGCTGATCGGTTGCTTGGGAGGAGGCGCAACGCGGAAAAGCGGGCTGAGAAGCAGTAGTAGTAGTGGAAGTGGGGGAGGCCGCTTCTTAGCCTGAATATTAACGAACATGGTTAATTGCAGGTTAATTCGCCGTCCTACTGGTCTTGCTTATCGAGGTACATGAATTTCATTTGCAGTAGCCGTGTCGAGGCAATGCGCGACTTTGCATTGTTCCAAATTCGGCGTATCTCCCACTTGAATAGCGGGGCAATCGCGTGCCTGACCTGCCACAACTGCCAGAGCGCCAATGTCATTTTCTCTCAGGTAGCAAACGCCTATCCATCTATCCTTGTTCTTTTTGCCAGTCAGCCAGAATCGAACAGGCTTGCGCAGTAACAATTTCTGCATCCAAAGCTTGGCCTTCTTTCCACCGCGTTTATTCAACTCGGGTCCGTCAACACCTTCGAGCCGGACAGGAAGGTTGTTGACCTCAATCGTATCTACATCGTGGACGTGCGTTACACGCCCCTCGATCCACTCGCCAGCATCGGCATGACTCGCAATAGCCAGTGAGCCGACAAGAATTAAGAAATAGACTTTAACAATGTTTCTTTTACGAGCTGATTGATCACGCGCAGCACACCAAATGGTGGATTAATAAAGCTCATGGTTGCATTTTCTGCGATTTCGCGAGCGATTCACAGAAATGTATTTTCTGAGGCAATCCATGTATCTAGAATTTAGCTCTGTACAAGAGCCGAGTTTTAATAGTGCCCATAACGCATGCCGAGTTGATCGAGGAATTTGTTGCTGATTTCATCGTATCGAACGAGGACTATTCAGTGAGAGATGCCATTGCGGCAACAGTGAAGAAATTCCCCAATTACATGGCTATAGACGCGGTTTTTGCATTCGTCTCGATGGCCTCTGCACTTGAACAACCAATTTTTAGATACACTGACAATGACAAAAAAATCTCCGCACAACTATACCGTTCGATAGCAATGTTCATTGCAGACATTTATGCAGTTGAAAAGCTAAAGGGTTGGCCCGTCACTTGCGTTCAGGTCAGTGATTTTTGGGCGGAACAGGGGGACACGTTTTTTCTCCCCCCAGACCTCACACAGCTGAATACTAATCTGACTTAAGAGCCACATCAGGGTCTGCCGCCACTTCGCCGTTATCCAGAAACTGAATGCCTTGGGCCTCGAGGACCGCACGCTAATCAGTCACCATCGCGACCGGCTCGAACCCACAAGGGCAAGGTTGTTCCGCATCAATAGGCTCTTGGTGCAATTCCGCTTTTAAGCCGCGCCAAATTAGTTCAGACATTTCTGTGCCTGTTCTTTCGAAAATTTCACGCCGTGCAGCAAAGTGTTCGCAGGGTGTCCTATGCGCATCCTTGGCGGCGATGTCTAGAATCTTCGAGGTCGTTTTGTTGTTTTCGTTTGCAGTCACTTCCTCAATCTCACCCCAAGTCCATCGCCGTTTTCGGGGATGAACTCGAATGCTGGAGTAGCTTAGGGTATTTGTGCTGATGAAGGACCGAACATTAGACCAAGAATTTTTGCATTAATTTAGCTTATCTGGATCCGGCCTGCCTCGCGCCACGACATGCTCAAAGACGTCCACACGTTCTTCGGTGGTTTTCCCGTGATATGCCGCGATTAGTTCAGTAGCATCATCTTCGAATTCGTAGTTCTCTTCCTCAGAATTCAATTTCATCGAGAGAGCTTTCAATCCCTCAAAAAAATATGTCACAGGCACATCAAGAGCGTCAGCCATTTCAAAGAGCTTTGAGGCTTCAATTCTATCTAACCCCAGTTCGTATCGTTTGATTTGAAGAACGGTACACCCGATGACTCGGCCCAGAGACAATTCCGAGACCCCTAAGAGCAGACGACGCAAGTGAATGCGGTTGCCGACATGTGTATCAATAAGCTGACCCATTTGAACCATTGGCTGCGCAGGTGGCGAAAGGTGGAGCTTGCAGTTGCAATTTATAAAGTTGAGAGAACAGTTTGGATATAGGCATTACTACTAAGCCACGTGCCCTCAAATTCATCTTTTGCAAATTCCAAGAATGATTTCCGAATTGCCCTAGTGTTGCCGCGCAACTTTAAGTTACTCCAAGTTGGGTTCAGTCTTGTTCGTGGAGAGTAATTGAAATGCGAATTCATTTAGGTTTGGTGTTCTCGTTGGCGATTGCGGCTGCATCCAGCGGAGCTGAGCAACTAAACTACAGTCCGAGTCTGTGGCAGGCTCCTGAAGGTGCGTTTTCGCAGCAGAGCCGCAACCTAAAAGATAAGCTCGACGGGACCCAGTGGAATGCCGCTTGTTGTAAGGTTTGTAGCAAGGGCAAGGCCAGTGGGAACTCATGCATCAAACGCACGTACACGTGTCACAAGGGTAGAGGTTGTGCCTGTGACGGCTAACTACTTGCAATATGCATGTTAAGACAGACGAGGCGTTTCTCGCACCACAAAAAGCCCCGAAAGCGGATACTAATCTGACTTAAGAGACACACCCGGCCCAGCCGCCACTTCGCCATTATCTAGAAACTGAATGCCTTGGGCTTCTAGGGCTTTACGGATCGCTTCGGCGCTAGCGTGCTGAATGTCGCCCCTCTCAGTTTAGCGCCGGGCATCGGTGTTCTCTATGACGAGGTACACGACAACGCCACACCGGCCAGCAATGCTACGCACGCGCTCATTCACGAGGTCATTGCCAAGGCTGACCGGTTGGCGCGCGACCTTGATGCGCTGGATAGACACATGAAGCGCATTGTCGGCAGCCACCTTCTGGAAACCGCACTTGACCCATAGATCGGACACTCTAGCGGCTTTATTACCGCCTCCTTCGAGGTTTAAGATCCAGTTCGCAGACAGATATTGGTCGAATTAGGTAGCCACGTACATGCTGCTTGGTGTACCCGTCGTCGTCTTTCTTGCGATGACACTTTATTTTTCGCACGCTCGCCGCAAGGACGACTCTAAGTCCTTACGTACACTCAAAACGACTCTGTCCTTAATGTTCGCCGCTTTGACCACTATTGCCGCTGCTCCGTTGATCTATATTTTTCGCAATAATATGCGCACAAGGAAACTGTTGGCGCAGTTAATTCGCAAGGAATAGCCGCTCAAATACCCAAAATGTTGCGCTAAGTACCAAGGTCAGCATTCGGAAAATTGGAGAATTGATTTTCGGAATGGTCGAACGGCAGGTCAGGGCCGAGAACGTTAGATCAATAACTGATCTTCTTTCTTTCCAGACGCTAATGCCTTCTTGAACCACTCGGGCTGACGTCCTTTGCCACTCCATTTCTGCGACTTGTTTTCAGGATTAGCGTATTTCGCTACTGCTTTGGTTTTGCTTGTGGCTTTGGGTGCATTCTTTTTTAGTTTTGCGCTTGCCGCGATTTCGGCAAGGGTAAAGCCATGTGCATTTGCAGCCTTCTCGGCCGCGATGAGCGCTGCTTTGCGCTCTCGCTCAATCAATTTTGCAAGGGCAATGTCTACATCAACGCGAAGCCTTTCGAGCTGCTTTCGTGTCATGGACTTTAAGTCGATTTTCATTTTCGCATTCCTTAAATGGTTGATTTCATAAACCACAGACCATGACGGGAAGAAACTCCCCAGTAGCGCAACCTGAATTTGTGCAAGTTTTGCTTGATGCGATTTTACCTAAGACTGTGAGGTAGCTAATAAGAACACTAAAAGGTTGTTGATTTTTGGGATGGAGATGTGTTTTTGATTGTAGGTTCAAGAGTTTGTGAAGATAGAAGGACTGAAGATGAAGAGAATACTAGCTGTGACAGCTGCACTGTTTTTTTCAATAATCCAACAGAATGAAGCTAAAGCTGCCAGCTTCACATTCTACTTTGACATGCCTGCATTCACCGAAAAGGGCGGTAGCTATGATGCCTTCGCGGGCAAAACATCTGTCTTGGCGCTCGTTTTGGATAACGGTAGTTCCGATCCTTTCGATGAGGTTTTCGCAATGCGAGACCTATTGGGCGCTCAAGTTGTATCGATAGCCGGTTCGAATCTGGTCGGGCAGGCTGCACGGGTCAACGGGTTCAATAACACATTTGATGACCCCAGCCAGGTTTTGGTGACCACAGACAAGTCCGGGAAAGCGGTTCTAAATGTTGTTTCTTCCTCTCGGGGGACTGCACTTTTTTCGTCTGAACCCAACACCAGATACGATGGTTATCAGTTAGCCTTTACGGGCCCCTCGCGCTTCAAGGCTTGCACTTACTCGATAAACATCGGCGGTAAACGCGGCGGATTGTGCGATGGCGGTCAACCATTCATTGCATCCGGTCATCTGGGGGATGCCTTAGTGTTTCCAGCGATAGTTCCGCTGCCCGCATCGCTACCACTGTTATTAGGTGCTTTGAGCTGTGTTGGTTGCTTTGGCAGACGTGCACAGAAGCGTCGGCGGATTACGTAGCTTGCCCGCTGTTGACCTCGTCCGCCGCTATCTACCCATGGCGACCAAGCATGCTGATATAGCCTTTGCGCTCGTCTGCACGCGAGCAAAGCGTTCCTTAGCAAAATGACACAGGCTAAACTCTGGAGTTTTTGGACGAGTTCGAGCGAGCAAACAGAGAACTCTGAGCTTATGACCGCTTTGAGCCCAAAGCGACCGATGCTGTGCAACGTTCAAATGGCCGCTTGCGGATGTTTGTCATCCCAATCACATTGGAGAACAGGAACAATTTATGAAGAGAAACAGCGCTTAAAATGAGAGTTTTGAACTATTGGGGTATAATCTTCATCTTGCTCTGTCTCCTGGCTTACCAGTCCTTGATAGCTTGGGACGTTCGTAATGTCCGCGGTTTCCAGCGTGCCTATGGTCAGTTTGTCAAAGATGCCGCAACTTCAGGGTGTGTAACGAGATTATCTATTATTGAGGCGGCAGAAGCACGAGAATGGGAATTTGAAGACGACCGGCAACCTCCCTTTAGGAGCGGTTCGCCTGAGGTATGGTCCGTCGCTGTACGCGTATTTACTGTACCGCCCTTGAATTTTTCAAAAGAACCCGGCGTCATGTTTTTCTTTGACAAAAAGGACTGCATGATCGGAAAATGGTGACGGATCGCTTGATCGGTGTGCATCTCGAAGCGGTCATTGACATGTTCTACACAGATGACAGCAAAGTCCGCGTTGCAGCCACTCATGCCGTGCGCACCGTTAACCCGGCAAAACACCGAATTTCATACCGATATAATACCGACAAAATACCGACGTTATACCGACATGGGTTTTTCAGCGTTTTCAGCGTGTTAACCCGATTCTCACCGGCTTTCTGGATTTAGGCGGTTTTCACATCACTTTCGGGCCGATCCGAACGGCCCTTCCACGGCGGTGAACCGCAGCCTCAGACCCCGGCTTTTTCGGCCGCCTCGGTCAGCATGGGCGCAAGGCGACCGGCCCAGGCCTCCTGGCTTTCGGGCGTCTCGATCAGATCGTTGCGCAGCTCCAACAGGATATTGGGCCGCTCATAGGCAATCGCATGACGCGCAATCGTGTCGCCTGCCAGATGGCCGCTATAGGGCTCATTGTCACCGACGCACAGGTCGCTCTCCTCCCCCAACCTTGCCAGCAGGGGTTTGGCCAGCCGGTCATCCACGGCATAGAGCAGCCCCACATGCCAGGGCCGTGGCGGACGGCCCACGAACTGCCGCGTAAAGCTATGCACCGAACAGATGATCGTCCCCGGTTGCCGCGTCGCCATCTCTGACAACGCAGTGTGATAGGGCCGGTAGAGCTTGTTCAGACGGCGTTCCAGCTCGGCCTGATCCGCGTGGCGATTACCTTCGATGATCGTGCCATCGTACAGCTTCATCAACAGGGTCGGATCATCCTCGCCCCGGTTCGGATCAATCACCAGACGCGAGAAATTCGAACACAAGACCGGCGCATCCAAAAGCCGCCCCAGCGCCCGCGCCACCCCTGCGGCACCCACGTCATAGGCGATATGACGGGCCATATCCTCCGCCGCCAGCCCCAGCGTGCCGCCGTTGACAAACTCGGGCACGGTGTTGGCTGCGTGGTCACAGGTGACCAGCCACCGGGCGGGACGATCGGCCCCCTCGATCATGAAAGGTTGGTATGTCATCGGGTTGTCTTGTTCCTTCTCCACTCCTCTAGGACAGTTGCCCCGGAATGTGAATTGGGTAATAAGGATCGCAAGATTTGTTAGCGATAACGTCGAAAAGCGGTCACCATCACCGCAGACCCGACAAGCGTGTTGACAAGACAGGAAACTTCGCCCGACGCTTGGGCCCTTAAGAACGGCAGGTCAGACCCATGAGACGTCATCGCAATGTCAAGATCGTGGCCACCCTCGGCCCCGCCTCCGAGGATTACGATACCATCCGCGCCCTGCACGAGGCCGGTGCCGATGTGTTTCGCCTGAACATGAGTCACAGCGACGGCGCCCATGAAGGCATCGTCGAAAAGCATCGGATCATCCGGCAGGTCGAAAAGGACCTGAACAGCCCCATCGCCATTCTGGCTGATCTCCAGGGGCCAAAGCTGCGGGTCGGTGTCTTTGCCAACGAGGAAGAAGAGCTTGAGAACGGCGCGGCTTTCCGGCTGGATCTGGATGAGGCCGATGGCGATCTCACCCGGGTCTGCCTGCCCCATCCCGAGATTTTTGCGGCCCTTGAACCCGGCTCCAGCCTGCTGGTCAATGACGGAAAAATCCGCCTGAAGGTCACCGAATGCGGCAAGGATTTCGCCGATTGCGTGGTTGTCGCGGGCGGCACGATCTCGAACCGGAAGGGGGTGAACGTGCCCGATGTGATGCTGCCGCTGGCAGCCCTAAGCGAGAAGGACCGCGCCGATCTGGAGTTTGTCTGCGAGCTTGGCGTGGACTGGCTGGCCCTCAGTTTCGTGCAGCGGCCCGAGGATGTGAACGAAGCGCGTGCGCTTTGCAAAGGCCGCGCCGCGATCTTGTCCAAGATCGAAAAACCCTCGGCAGTTGAACGGTTTAACGCCATTCTTGCGGCGTCCGACGGGATCATGGTGGCACGGGGCGATCTGGGTGTGGAGCTACCTGTCCAGAACGTGCCGCCGATACAGAAGCGCCTTGTGCGAACCTGTCGGACTGCGGCGAAACCTGTGATCGTTGCCACACAGATGTTGGAATCGATGATCGAAAGCCCGATGCCCACCCGCGCCGAAGTCAGCGACGTGGCCACCGCCATCTACGAAGGCGCAGATGCGATCATGCTGTCAGCGGAATCGGCGGCGGGCAGTTATCCGATCGAGGCGGTGACGACGATGGATAACGTCGCCCGCGAGGTCGAGGACGATCCGACCTACACCCAGATCATCGAAGCCTCGCGCAAGGCGTCCCGGACCACGGTCGCCGATGGCATTGTCGCCGCAGCCCGGGAAATCGCCGAGACCACCGACATCAAGGCGATCTGCTGTTTCACCCAATCCGGCACCACCGCGCTGCTGACCGCGCGTGAACGCCCGCGCGTGCCGATTCTGGCGCTGAGCAGCGAGATGGATACCGCGCGCCGGTTGGGCCTGAGTTGGGGGGTGAACTGCGTGATGACCGAACGTCTGGATCGTTTCAAGATGGCGGTTATCAACGCCGCACGGGCCGCACGCACCCAAGGATATGCCAGTGCCTTAGATCAGATCGTGGTAACGGCGGGCGTGCCCTTCAACGTGCCCGGCACCACCAATATTCTCAGGGTTGCGCCCTGTCAGGAAAGTTTGATTTATTCAACGGATCGCGGGTAAACTCGGTCAGAGAACCTAGTTTTTCTGGGAAAGAGTGACGTGGATCCTGATCTTGCACTGACAATAGGATTGATATTGGCGGTCTTTTCCGTCCCGTCGATCCTGTCTGCTTTCTCAGAGGGACGGGCACCGCGCGTGGCGGCGTTTACCATCATCGCCTCGGGTGCACTGGTTGTCTGGGCGATCAGTCAGAAACCCGGTGGCTATGCGCTGAATGAAATACCGGATGTCTTTGTGCGGGTCATTGCCCGGTTTATTTCCTGACCAAGCCTTCTGTACCGCTCGAATCCCCCTTGCGTAACACGGGGATGGGGCGTATACGGCGCCTCTCACGCGCGCGTCCGGCCAAGTGGCATGCCGAGTCGCGCGTCCGACCGACTGACTAAAGAGGAGCCGGAAATGCCCAAGATGAAGACCAAATCGAGCTGCAAGAAGCGGTTCAAAGTGACGGCCAGTGGCCGCGTGGTGGCCGCACAGGCCGGCAAGCGTCACGGCATGATCAAACGCACCAACAAATTTCTCCGCAACGCGCGTGGCACGACCACGCTGTCAAAGGCTGATGAAGGTATCATCAAGCCAATGATGCCCTACGCTCGCTAAGGAGGATTTGACAGATGGCACGCGTTAAAGGTGGGACAGTTACCCACGCCCGTCACAAGAAAGTCGTCAAAGCCGCCAAAGGCTATTACGGACGTCGCAAGAATACCTTCAAGGTGGCCGCACAGGCCGTCGACAAGGCCAACCAATACGCCACCCGTGACCGCAAGAACCGCAAGCGCAACTTCCGCGCCCTGTGGATCCAGCGGATCAACGCCGCCGTGCGCAGCCATGACGAAGCACTGACGTACTCGCGCTTCATCAACGGTCTGAACCTGGCCGGTGTCGAAGTGGATCGCAAGGTGCTGGCCGATCTGGCCGTGCACGAACCTGCTGCGTTCAGCGCAATCGTCGATCAGGCCAAGGCAGCACTGGCAGCATAAGCCGGTCGCCCGAGGGACAATCAAAGAGCGCCGCTGGTCACCCGACCGGCGGCGTTTTTCTTATGCGCCCTGCTCTTGTTGATTTTTATCCGATGGCGGCTACGCTTTGAGATATCAATTTTTAGCAAATTTCAAAGCAGGATCATTCTATGCCCGAATTTCTGACCCCCGGTGTCTTTGTCTCTGAGATAGGGGCGCCACCCCCGCCAATTGCACAGGTGGCTACGGCACTGCCCGTCTTTATCGGCCATACGGAACAGGCATTGGACGGAGAAACACCACTGACCGGCGTTTCGCATCGCATCAGCTCGATGGCCGACTATCACCGCAGTTTCGGGGGCGCACCCAAGCCGATTTTCCGGATCGAAAAACATGTTATCCGCAATGGCATCTCCCCCCTCAGCGACGCGGGCGCAACCCTGCCCCCGGACCTGCCCGAGATACTCTTTGCTGCCGGGGCTGAAATCTATGCGCTGGTTCAGACCAACCCCGCCTATACGCTCTATGGTACATTGCGGCATTTCTTCATGAACGGCGGCGGGCCATGTCATGTGATTTCGGTCGGGTCATATGATCATCCGTTCGATGCCACGAAGATGCAGGCAGCCCTCTCTGCGCTCAACGACGAAGATGCGCCGACCCTGCTGGTCATTCCCGAGGTCACAAGGCTGCCGCGTGCGCAGGCCGCGCAGGTCAGTCAGGCCATGCTGGCCCATTCTGGCGCAGGGCAGCGAAACCGCTTTGCAATCCTTGATATTCCCGGGGGATTTATGGATCGGAAAAGCCCGCGGGGTGACCCGATAAAGGCGTTTCGCACGGATATCGGCACCGACGCACTGGAACATGGTGCAGCCTATTATCCGTGGTTGAACACTTCGGTTTTCCTTGCCCGGGACTTCACCTACCAGAATATCGAACCCGGCAGCCGCCCATTATTGGCAACGCTGCTTTCAAATTCCGAGCCGACGCTGAACACCGGTCAATTGACCGCGCCCCGCTTGACAGGTGATTTCACCATCGTCGCCGCGCCAGGGCAGACCGTCCTACTCAGCCCCGATGATTTCGAGGCACAGGACGACAGTCCTGATCGGAACCTGCGCTTCAGCGTTCTGGATGATGGCCGGATGACCGGGCATATCATGCGAACCGGCAAGACCAGACCACGGGCAGGCTTTCGTCAGAAGGGGTTGAAGAACGGCAAGATAAGTTTTGTCCGCGATGCCGACGCCACGACACCCGGTCAATTTGAACTGATCGTGACCGATGGGGATGGTTTAAAGAGTACAAGGCGCACGGTCTTTGTCGTTGATGACGATGCCCAGGCAGGCTTGCCAGATGTATTGGCGGGCATTTCCTCAGACGCGGCTGAGCAAGATGAAGCCGCGCAAAGCCTCGACACTGATCTGCGAGCGTCATCACAGCTCTATCGGGACATCACACAGGCAATGGCAGACAGCGCCAATGCGTTGCCCCCCGGCGCAGCAATGGCAGGCATCTACGCCAGAACAGACAGTACACGCGGTGTCTGGAAGGCCCCGGCTGGCACATCGGCAAACGGTGTGATCAGCCCGATGGTGCCCATCAGTGACCGGCAGCAGACAGACCTGAACCAGACTGCCAGCGGCAAGTCGATCAACGCAATCCGCAGGTTCAGTGGGAGAGGTATTCTGGTTTGGGGCGCACGCACAATGGCGGGCAACGCCTCGGAATTCCGCTATGTCCCCGTCCGCCGTTTCGCAAACATGATCGAGGAATCGCTTTATAAGGGGATTGAATCAGTGGTCTTTGCACCGAACACCGAGGCAACCTGGACCGCTTTGAAATCACAGATCGGAAATTTCATGACCCTGCTCTGGCGACAGGGCGCCCTGCGAGGTAGCAGAACATCAGACGCATATTTCGTCAAAGTGGGTCTTGGTGAAACCATGACACAAAGTGATATTGATCGCGGCGTGGTGAATATCCATGTGGGTTTTGCACCGCTGCGCCCGGCGGAATTCATCATCCTGAAAATCCAGCAAAAGACCGCTTCGACATAGGCCGTCAGGCAAGGACGCCAACCCGTTCAAAGAACCAATAGCCGGCAATCATCGCGATCACGACCGACGCGGGTACGACAACCCGCGCGTGATACCAGTTCCGCGCCCCGAACCAATATCCGACTGCCGCGTAACATAGCAGCACAACGGCCACCTGCCCCAGCTCAACGCCGACATTGAAACCAATTAAGCTGGCGGCGAACTGCCCATCGCCGATGGCAAGTTCACGCAACACACCGGCAAACCCCAGCCCGTGCAGCAACCCAAAGCCAAAAACGATGACCATGCGCCAGCGATGCAGGTTCTGGGTGAAGATGTTTTCAATTGCCACGAATACGATCGACAGGGCGATCAGCGGCTCGACGATCGATCCCGGTATGTTGATCCATCCCAATAGCCCCATGGCCAACGTAACCGAATGCGCCAGTGTGAATGTCGTGACTTGCAGCAACAACGGTTTCAATCGTGCGCTCAGCAGGAAAAGTCCGACAATAAAAAGCACATGGTCCAGCCCCTTGGGCAGAATATGGTCAAATCCCAGCTTGATGTACCGCAGCACTGTATCGCTGGTCGATGCCGCTGCCACGGCAGGGGTCAGTTCGATGGTCTCACTTGCGCCCGCGGCCAGCAGATTTGCATAGAACGGGGCCACCTCTCCCTGGCGGGTTATCCGCAAGACGACCGGACCAAATACCTCTTTGTAATGCCAGGTAAGCGACGGCGCCCCTGTAGGTAACTGTCCTGAGTAGGCCAGCACGGTACGCCTTGGCAGGTTTGGATCACCAATCTCGGGAATATCCAAGTCGTCGCGTTCCAAAACCAGACGTGTTTGCTTTTCCTTCAGGCTCAACCCTTCCAGAAACTGTTGCTCGAATTCAAGGAACGCTGCCTTCAGATCAGCAGGCGACAGACGGCGCAGTGCCTCGTATCTCTCGGACTGCGGTGCATTCTCTGTTCTATCATGCTCGGGTCCGATTCCGGCGATCAAGGCTTCCAAATTGGTCGCCAGTTCCAGCCGAACCGCACCGTCATCTCCCAATTCCATATTGACGATAGCAGGGTTCAATTCGTGGGCCTGTGCCAGACTTGCGCACAAGGAAGCCACCGTCAGAAACCAAATAGCCAGGATTTGTGAACGCCAACAATACGCTTGTTCACGCCACTTGGATCGGATGTTAATGCTGCGCATGATACCGCGTTTCCTTATTGCCGTTCTCGCTCTGCTCGTCGCTTGCCCTTTCAGCGTTGGCGCGCATGAGTTCTGGATTGACCCCATAGACCACATCCTGTCGCCCGGTGACACTCTTGAAGCAAATCTGAAGGTCGGTCAAAACTACGCGGGCGCGGTTTATCCGCTGCTGCCGGGGCGGTTGACGCAGTTTTCTGTATCCGGCCCCAAGGGCACAAACGACATCACCGGCACGGTCGGTGATGTTCCGGCGGCGCGCTTGCCTGAAATATCGACTGGTCTGCATATTCTGGCCTACGAATCCACCACCGATCGGTTGAAATTCGACGATTGGGAGCTGTTCAACACCTACGTTGCCTACGAGGGTAATGACTGGGCAGTCGCGGCGCATCTCAGGGCCGGGCTGCCGAAGACCGGCTTTACCGAAGGGTACCGCCGCTACGCGAAATCGCTGGTACAGGTCGGTGAACCGCAAACCGGTGACGCAGACAGACGGATCGGCCTGGCGATTGAATTGGTGGCTCTTGTCTCGCCCTACCTGCTTGCACCGGATCAACAGGAACTGCCTGTGCAGCTTCTGTGGCAAGGCGCGCCATTGGCGCAGCAACAAATCAATGTCTTTCACAACAGCAAGACAACAACGCTGAGCGCGGTCACCACCGATCAGGATGGCCGCGCGATGGTGCCAGTTACCAAAGGCGGGCGATATTTGCTGAATGCCGTGCATATGGTGCTGAACAATACGGACACCGACCTTGCCTGGGACAGTCATTGGGCGTCTCTGACATTCGAGATTTCCGCGAGAGATTCGCACTGAAAAGGCGCTGATATTTGCGGATCGGGCATTCTGTCTTCCTTTGGCGCGGGCACAAGAAGACACGTTTGAAAGTGAAGGTTAGTTTCGCCGACCGTCGAAAAAGATCCCGCTTTGTGGGGATCAGGTAGCCTTGTAGCGGGCCAGGAACATCTCGACCGCACCGTTGATCACGCGCTCGACGTTTTCCTCAGACACATCGCATCCGACACCGCACAGGCAACGAACGAACAAATCGCTCTTGCATAGTTCACCAAACTGGTTCGCCGCCAAATCCATGTCGTCTATCTTCAGAACACCCTGCTCGACATAAGGTCTCAAGACCTTGCTCATGCGCTCGCGCACCAAAGCCGGGCCGGAATTGTAGAACCTTTGGCCAAGCTCGGGAAAGCGATAGGATTCCGAAACACAGATGCGGAACACCTGCAGGCCGAAATCCGACAGAAAGAAGCGTACGATCCGGCTGGCGGCTTCGTGCAGCACGACCTCGATCGGCGCACCGACACCGATCACCTGTAATGCCTCTTCTGCCTGCCGGTTGCATTCGATACGTGCAACCTCGGAAAACAGGAGTCGCTTATCCGGAAAATAGCTGTAGAGGGTGGCTTTCGACACACCAGCTTCGCGGGCGATGTCATCCACGCTGGCCCCTTCAAAACCGTCGCGCATAAAGATACTGCGCGCGCCTTCAAGGACCTGGTCGAATTTCCGGCCTTTTTTGATTTCTGCGGCCATTGCCGTCATGCACGTCCTCCAACTGGCTTTACCAGTCTAGTCAGGTCAGGGTGCCTGCCGCAAGCAAATCTGCGTGATGCGGGCAGGCTTCCCTGCCCGCATGCCGTGAGTGGATCACTTGTTAATGCCAGAATTGTTCTTGCTCACCGGTTCCGGTTTGGGCTCCGGGAAATCCAGTGTGGGGGTCAGACTACCCATATCAAAGCTCTGCGCCATCACGGGCGCGGCAGTCAACGAAAGGGCAACGGCCAAGGCGATAAGGGGGTTTTTCATCTCATTTTCCTTTCTGAACTAAACAGTTCACATTACGATAAATAAACCGTGTAGTTCAGTTTACAAGAGGAAAATGAACTAAATAGTTCACTTTTTTGACGTCACGTTACAGAAAAGCGTTTAGGCGCTGATTTCATTGTGTTTTTTCTTTGACCATCTCCCGCATGGAAAAATACGACGCAAGGTCAATTAGTGGATGACACCGATCCCAACCGCCAATGCGAGGACGCCGCGCAAAGCGCGGAGGACAAGAGATCAGGCGTGAGCGACAGCGCACTCAATCTGGGAACAGAGAGCTATCCGGCCTGACTGGGCAGCCAGAGCACGATCCACGGAAACGCCACCAACAAAGCGATGGTAATCGCATCAGCGACAAAAAACGGCGTCACGCCCCGAAAGACATCCTGCACCGTCAGGTCATCGCGCACACCGGCCACGACGAAACAATTCAATCCGATAGGCGGGGTGATCAGGCAGAATTCGGCCATTTTCACAACCAATATCCCGAACCAGATCGCGCACATCGTGCCTGACATGCCAAAGGCGCTGTCCGCTGCCGCCACGCTCTCGCCGCCGTTCAATGCCATGACCGCCGGATATACCACCGGCAGGGTCAGAAGCAGCATGCCGATCGCATCCATGAACATGCCCAGCACCGCATAGGCCAGCAGGATGCAGACCAGGATCAGCAGTGGTGCCATATCAAGTGACGTGATCCAGTCGGCGAACGCGCCCGGCAGATCGGCAAAACCCAGGAACCGCACATAGATCAGCACGCCCCAGATGATGGTAAAGATCATCACCGTCAACTTGGCGGTCTCGATCAGCGCCTCTTTCAACTGCGCCCATCTCAGACCTCGTGCCAACGCCATCAGGAAAACGATGAACGCGCCCACGGCCCCGCCTTCGGTGGGCGTGCCCCAGGCATCGCCGAAAGGGTTGTAGACAAAGAAGATGATGATCACGACCACCGCCACGATGGGCAGTGCCGGCAACAGCGCCACGAACCGCTCGCGCCAGGTGAAGCCCCCCACCGGCGGGCCGACATTCTTGAACACCACCGCAATCGTGATGATCAACAGCGCATAGATCACCGCCGAAAACGCACCCGGAATGAACCCCGCCAGCAGAAGTTTACCCACGTCCTGTTCGACGATAATGGCGTAAATTACCAGAATGGCCGACGGCGGAATGAGCGAGGCAAGCGTGCCCCCAGCTGCCACCACGCCAGCCGCGAATTGCTTGTTATAGCCGATCTTCAGCATCTCGGGGATGGCGATACGCGCGAACACCGCCGCCGTTGCAACCGAGGCCCCGGATACGGCCGCAAAACCCGCGGTCGCAAACACGGTCGACACGGCCAGGCCCCCCGGCACCCAGGCGATCCAGCGTTTCGCCGCCTCGAAAAGCGCCGTGGTCAGGCGCGCGTAATAGGCCAGATACCCGATCAGGATGAAGGTCGGGATCAGGCTCAGCGCATGGGCCGACACCTTGGAATGCGGCACCTGACCGGCCACCTTGACGCTGATCTCCAGCGCCTTGCCAAACCGCGCCGGATCGTAATCGAACCCGTTCCAGCGCAGCCAGACCAACCCGACGAAACCGGCCAACCCGGCGGCAAACGCAACGCGCATGCCGATCACCACCATCGCCAGCATGCCCGCAGTTACCCAGAGGCCAATTTCGATCGACCCCATCAGTCGGCCCCTTCCAATGTATGCGCTTCGGCCTCGGCCTGTTCGGCCACCGACCGGTAAAGCGGGACTGCTGCGGGCCGTTCCAGCCCCAGCACCAGCGCGCGGCCATAGGCCCAGACCTGTAACGCCAGACGCAGGCACAGCACCGAAAAGGCGACAGGCACCAGCAGTTTCATCGGCCAGATCGGCAGGCCGATGTCGATCGAACTATCCCGGCTCCATAACGGTTTGGTCATGTCAAAGCTGCGGTCGAAATGCGCCCAGCTGCCCCAGACCAGCGCAATCATCAGCATCAGCATCAGCGATACGGTGAGTAATTCCAACGCCCACAGGGCCCGCCCCCGCAAAACACCGATCAGAATGTCCATCCGGATATGCCCGCCCTCGCGCTGCACATAGGCGACGCCCATGATCGCGATCAGCGGCATCAGCGCCTCGATCCAGTCGACATAGCCCGCCAGAGGCATTTCGAAAAACTCGCGCCCGCCGACCGAATAGGCCGCAAGGAACATCAGCGAAAACGCGGCCACACCGCTCAGCAGCGCAAAGAACCGCTCCAGCTTCAAAAGCCCGCGGTCCAGCCGGCTCAGCAGGCTGTCATCCTGCAATACGGTTGAATTTCCCGACATGTTACCCTTGCCCGATCAGCAGGGCCGCGCCACGCGGTGCGGCCCCGCCAAGGATCAGTTCGACATCCGCTTTTCTTTCAGCGTCGACATCACCAGATCATAAAGCTCCTGACCGGGCAGGCCCTGCGCTTCCATATCGGCGATCCAGGCAGCGCGGATCGGATCGGCGGCTTTTTCGCGGAACGCGGCCAGCTCGTCTTCGCTGATCTCAACTTTCTGAACGCCTTTTTCCTCCAGGATGCTGTCCCATTTGGTCAGCAGCTCGCCATAGTTGGCAAGGTAATGGTCAATCGCTTCGGGGATCGAACTGTCCAGCGCCTCGCGTTCGGCATCCGACAGCGATTCATACGCGTCGATATTCACCACCACCGGGCAGTTGACCGTGCCGGGGTTCAGGTTCGCGGTCCACCATTTCGCCTGATTGATCGTGCCAAAGCTCAGATGCGCATGCTGGGCAAAGGCCACCGTGTCGACCGTACCCGATTCCATCGCCTGATAGGCCTCGGTCGCGGTCACCGAGGTGGGCACCGCACCCACGGCCTTGAACGCATCGCCCAGCCCGCCGGTTGCTCGCACGCGCATGCCTTCGAAATCAGCCAGCTTTTCGCGCGGATCGCCAGTGCCTACGATATTATATTGCGGCATGGGCGAGGTCATCAGCAGCTTGGCGTTCCACTGTGCCAGTTCGTCCTGCACCGCCGGATGGCCATAGACCGCATGGCTCACGGCCACTTCCTCATCCAGATTGGCAACCCCCAGGAAGGGCAGTTCCAGCACTGTAATCGTGCGGTTCTTGTCGCGGTGATAGCCCGCGCAGAACTGCGCCATCTCGAAAGCGCCGATGGAAATACCGTCCAAGTTTTCCTTATTCTTGCTCAGGCCGCCATAGCTGATGTTCAGCGTGAACTCACCGCCGGTCTTTTCACTCACCAGCTCAGCCAGCTTTTCAACATGTTCGGTAAACGCCCGGCGTTTCCCCCAGAGCGAGACATTCCACTCCGTCGCCAATGCCTCGGATGCGAAGGCGAGTGTCAGTGTCGCGGCGGTCATACCACCCAAAATCTTGCGCATTTTCATTCCTCCCTAGAATCATATGCTGATTTCATGGGGGCGAGTTTAGCGATTCATTTCCGATTGGCTACCGGCTGTCCCAAAGCCTCTTGAACCGAAGCGCAGGATCGTTAGTTTAGAATTATTCTAATGTAGGAAAATGTCATGATCCCCGGAGTCACCTCGCGCCGCCGCTTTGCCGATCTGAGCGAACAGGAAATCCTCGCGCTGGCCATTTCATCGGAAGAGGATGACGCGCGCATCTACCGCAGCTATGGCGAAATGCTGCGCGCCGATTTCCCTGACAGTGCGCGCGTGTTCGATGGTATGGCCGAGGAGGAGGACGGCCACCGCCAGCAACTGATCGAGCTTCACCAGCAGCGCTTTGGCGACGTGATTCCCCTTATCCGGCGCGAACACGTGGCTGGTTTCTATGCCCGCCGCCCAGTCTGGCTGATCGAAAACCTGGGGTTGGAGCGTATCCGCGAAGAAGCCGCCGCGATGGAACGCGACGCCGAACGTTTCTACCTCAAATCCGCGGCCCGCACCTCGGATGCCGCCACCCGCAAATTGCTGGGCGATCTGGCCGCTGCCGAGGCGGGTCACCAGAATCGCGCTGGAGAATTGGAGGCCGAGCACCTTGATGATGACGCGCTGGAGGCCGAGGACAAGACGGCCAAGCGGCAATTCCTGCTGACCTGGGTGCAACCCGGACTGGCGGGGCTGATGGATGGCTCGGTCTCGACCCTGGCGCCGATCTTCGCCACCGCCTTTGCAACGCAGGACACCTGGACCACCTTCCTTGTGGGCCTCGCGGCCTCGGTGGGGGCGGGCATCTCGATGGGCTTCACCGAAGCCGCCAGCGATGACGGAGAGCTTTCGGGCCGCGGCAGCCCGGTCAAACGCGGCTTTGCCAGCGGCATCATGACCACGGTCGGCGGGCTGGGCCACGCTCTGCCCTACCTGATCCCCGATTTCTGGACCGCCACGATCATTGCGATCATCGTGGTGTTTATCGAGCTTTGGGCCATCGCCTGGATTCAGAACCGCTTCATGGAAACGCCCTTCTTCCGCGCCGCGTTTCAGGTGGTGCTTGGCGGTGCACTGGTTTTTTCGGCGGGCGTGCTGATCGGATCAGGTTGATAACGCTGATATTGGGCACCCCTGACCGCTTTTCAAAACATGGAGACCGTTTAACCCCGCCGCCCCGCCCGGCATCAAGTCGCAGACGCCGGGCGAGCGGTTACCATGATTGCGCCATTGGTTGGCGCACCTCTCGTACGATGGGCTGATGCTTCTGCTGAAGGGGCACGCTCTGGTGAAGGTGAAGGCATTTAGCCCAGTTACCCAATCGCATTGACGCGCCTTCTCAGCGTGCTACCACGATGCGATGCTAGCGATATTCCTGCAAACTCTGCCATTTTTCCTGATCATCGGGCTGGGCTTTGGCGCCGGGCGCACCGGGTTCTTCAACGAAGAGGCAACCGCCTGGCTGACCAAATTCGTCTTCTACTTCGCGTTGTCGGCGATGCTGTTCAAATTCGCGGCCAATCTGTCACTGGCCGATGTGCTGGACTGGCAATTCGTCACGGCCTACCTCTGCGCCACCGGCGCGGTTTACCTGCTGGCGACACTGGTCGCATTTCTGCGCAAGCTCAATATCGAGCAGGCCGCTGTCGAGGCGCAATGCGCGGTCATCGGCAATGTCGGCTTCCTTGGTGTGCCGATGCTGACCCTGCTGATGGGCGAGGCCGCCATAGGCCCGGTGATGCTGGTGCTGGCCGTTGATCTAATCGTTTTCGGTTCGCTGATCGTGATCCTGATCACCGGTGCGCGGGATGGCCGGATGAGTGTGCGCATCCTTGCCACGGTCGGCATGGGCCTGCTGAAAAACCCGATGATCGTGTCGATCGTGCTGGGGCTGGCATGGTCGGCCCTGGCACTACCAATCCCGACGGTGATGAACGACTTCCTGTCGCTTCTGGGCGGGGCCGCAACACCGGGTGCGCTATTCGCAATCGGCGCGTCACTGGCCGGTAAATCGGCCGAACGGCCTTTCGTGGCAGGCTGGCTCTCGCTTTGCAAACTGGTGCTGCATCCGGCGGCCGTAGCCCTGTCCGCGCTCTGGCTGTTTCCAATTGCGCCCTATGCCGCCGCAGTGATGATCGCCGCCGCCGCCCTGCCGGTCGCAGGCAATGTCTATATTCTGGCACAGCATTACCGCGTCGCCCCACAGCGCGTCTCGGCGTCTATCCTGATTTCGACGGTCGCTGCGGTTATCAGCGTCTCGCTGGTAATCGGCTGGGTGGCGGCGCTTTATTGATATGCCACCTCACGCAGAACCGACCGGGATGACGCGCCATGATTGACCAGATCAGACTGGACGCCTGGATGCGCCGGGGCCGGGACAGCGGGCGCCGTTTTCTGCTGATCTGCGTCGATGTGATGGACGCGCTCAAGCAGGACCCGGATGGCGGCTATTACCCGGTTTTCGTGGAGACGCCTAATGAGGTGCACGAGCGTCTTGCGAAATATCAGGGGTCCGACTGGCGGTCCAATGACCTGATTACCGACGCCTGCGAAGGCATCATCGACCTCAACACCGCGCCGCAAGACCGCGCCACCCGGATCGAGACCCCCGAAGACTGGTTACGGCACGCCAGCAGACACTAGGGGTTTGAACCCGGCTGCACATGCGCGCCACATCGTGAAACTGTCGCAGGCGTGACCTGCTGCGCCGGATTTCAATTCCACGGCGGCGCCGGGCCTGCTACAGACGTCTCAACAAATGAATACAGACGGAGGAACCCATGGAAACCCAATCGGAAAACGCCTGTTTCGGCGGTGTACAGGGGGTCTATTCCCACAAATCCGAAGCCTGCAACTGCGACATGACTTTCGGGCTGTTCCTGCCGGAAGAGGCACGCGACGGCCCCGTGCCGGTGCTATGGTACCTGTCCGGCCTGACCTGCACCCACGAAAACGCCATGACCAAGGCGGGCGCACAGGGCTGGGCTGCCGAACAGGGCATTGCGCTCGTGTTCCCCGACACCTCGCCGCGTGGCGACGACGTGGCCGATGATGACGCCTATGATCTGGGCAAGGGCGCCGGGTTCTATGTCAACGCCACACAAGATCCCTGGGCGCCACATTTCCGCATGTGGGACTATGTGGCCGAGGAATTGCCCGCACTGATCACCCGCAACTTCGCCGTCGATGCCGACCGCCAGGCGATCACCGGGCATTCGATGGGCGGTCACGGCGCGCTGACCCTCGCGATGGGGCTGCCGGGGCGGTATGCTTCGGTGTCGGCCTTCGCACCCATTTCCAACCCGGTGGCCAGCGATTGGGGTCGTAAGCAGCTGACCGCCTACCTGGGCAGCGACGAATCCAAATGGGCGGCGCATGACGCCAGCCTTTTGATGCGCGAGCGTGGCTTTGACGGGTCGATACTGGTCGATACCGGCACCAGCGACCAGTTCATCGACCTTCTGCGCCCCGAGGCATTGGCCGAGGCCGCCACCGCCCGCCGCCAGCAGGCAATCCTGCGGATGCAGCCGGGCTATGACCACAGCTATTTCTTCATCTCGACCTTCATGGAAGATCACGTCGCCTTCCACGCCGAAGCTCTCTACGCGGGGTAGCGCATGAGCCATTATGATCTGATTGTCATCGGCTCCGGCCCCTCGGGGCGCTCGGCGGCCATTCAGGCTGGCAAACTCAAGCGCCGGGTGCTGGTTGTCGACCGCAAGGACCGTCTGGGCGGCGTGTCGGTGCATACCGGCACGATCCCGTCCAAGACCCTGCGCGAAACCGTCCTGAACCTGTCGGGCTGGCGCGAACGCAGCTTTTATGGGCGGGCCTACCGGGTCAAGGATGATATCCACGCCGATGACCTCAAGGCCCGTCTGCACCAGACGCTGGATTACGAGGTTGACGTGCTGGAGCATCAGTTCAACCGCAACCATGTCGACACGATGATGGGCATGGCGCGCTTTACCGATCCCAACACTGTCGAAGTGGCAACCGAGGCGGGCGATGTCAGCACCGTCACCGCCGATAGGTTCCTGATCGCGACCGGCACCAAGACATACCGCCCCGATTACGTGCCCTTCAACGGCACCACGGTGGTCGACAGCGACGAATTTCTGGAACTGGGCCAGATCCCGCGCAGCCTGACCGTGGTCGGCGCGGGGGTGATCGGCGTCGAATACGCCACGATGTTCTCGGCGCTGGATGTTCGGGTCACCCTGATCGAACCGCGCGAAAGTTTCCTCGATTTCATCGACCAGCAGACAATCCGCGAATTCACCCACCAGATCCGCGAAAACGGTGTCGACCTGCGGCTTGGGTCCGAGATCGAAAAGATCGAGGATATGGGCGAACATGTCGAGGTCACGATGGGCAATGGCCGCCATGTGCGCAGTGAAATGCTGCTCTTTGCGGCGGGTCGGATGGGGGCCACGACCAAGCTGAACCTGGAGTCGGTCAGCCTTGAGACCGACCACCGGGGGCGTCTGGCGGTGGACCGGAAAACCTATCAGACCGCCGTGCCGCATATCTATGCTACAGGCGATGTGATCGGTCATCCCAGTCTCGCCTCGACCTCGATCCAGCAGGGCCGGGTCGCCGCCTGCCATGCGCTTGATGTGCCGACACTGGAAGAAAGCCCGTGGTATCCCTACGGCATCTATTCCGTGCCCGAAATCAGCACCTGCGGCATGTCCGAAGAGGAAATGCAGGAACGCGGTATCCCCTATGAAATCGGCGTCGCGCGCTTTCGCGAAACCAGCCGGGGGCATATCATGGGGCTGGAACACGGGATGCTGAAGATGCTCTTCTCGCTCAAAACCCGCCGGGTGCTGGGCGTGCAGATCGTCGGCGAAGGCGCGACCGAGCTTATTCACATCGCCCAGGCGGTGCTGAATTTGAAGGGCACAGTGGATTACTTCGTGCAGAACACCTTCAACTACCCGACCCTGGCCGAGGCTTACAAGATTGCCGGTCTTGATGCGTTCAACCGGATGCCGATCCCCGAGGAATTCAAAGTGAAACGCAGCAAGAAACCGGCCAAATCCAAGTGAGCGCGATTTATGTCGATGCCGATGCCTGCCCGGTCAAGGCCGAGGTCGAGCGCGTCGGCACCCGTCATGGGCTGCGCATGTTCGTGGTCTCCAATGGCGGGCTGCGCCCGTCGCAGAACCCGCTGGTTGAGACCGTGATCGTACCCGACGGTCCCGACGTGGCCGATATGTGGATCGCCGACCGTGCCGGCGCGGGTGACGTGGTGATCACCGGAGACATTCCGCTGGCCGCCAAATGCGTCGAAGCCGGGGCGCAGGTGCTCAAACATAATGGCGAGGCGCTGACACAGGCCAATATCGGCAACGTGCTGGCCACGCGTGACCTGATGGCCGATCTGCGCGCCGCCGATCCGTTCCGCCAGGGCGGCGGTAAGGGGTTCACCAAGGCCGACCGCTCTCGGTTTCTGGATGCACTGGAACGCGCGATCCGCGCGGCCAAGCAAGCCCGCTCATAAGTTTCAGAAGACGGCGCTCAGCCCCAGCCATCGGTCCATTCGTCGATCTTGGCCTCGATCCGGTTCTTGCGGAACCTGATCCACCGCACCCGGATGGCCCAGAACGTCGCGAAAAGGAAGGTCAGCAAGCCGATGTTGAACCACGGGATGATCCGCACATCGGGCCCCGCGACCGGGCGCACACCGACCGCATTGGGAAAGATCGACAGAAATTCGTTGCGCCAGCCATAATGCTTGACCGCCACCCATTTCGGCGCCTCCGAGGTTGATTTCAGATCCGCCGCCTCGGCCTGCAGATTGGACGTGTCGAACTTGAAATAGGGCGGCCATCCCCAGCCGGTATCCTCGTTGCGATAGACCATCACCCGGCCATTGGTGCGCACCGACTGGATGAAAAACACATCGCGGTTCTGAACCGTCGTGTCATTTCCCACATCCGCATTTGACCAGAAAATCGAATTCTCACCGAAATCGATCCGCTTTTCATAAGTGTCCGTTACCCGCGCGATATCGTGATGTGGTAATGTGTAATGCAGGAACGCGATCACCAGCAGCCAGACACACACCTTGAACACCCATTTCACATAGACCATTCAGGCCCCCTATCTGACACGCTTCATCTGGCTCATCGCCACATTCGGGTCCGTCGCGTGGATTTGACTCGTCATCGCCACATCCCATGCTACCCTCAGATCGATCTATAACCGGAAACGATGGGAGAAAACTATGTGCGATGCATGCGTCATGAAAGCGGTGAAGGAAAAAATGTTGTCCCGCCGCGCGTTTTTTACGGCCAGCGCCGCTGCCGGAGCCGCCGCGACACTGGGGGCGGTCACAGCGCCACCTGCCCTGGCCGCGGGTCATGGCACGGTCGAGGATCTGACCCATACCATCGACGCCGATTTTCCCACCTATTTCGGCAAGCCCGGTATCGAAATGACGCAGGCGTTCAATTTCGCCGATAACGGCTTCAATCTTTTCACCATGGACCTCAATGAACACACCGGCACCCATATCGACGCACCGCTGCATTTTTCCGCCGATGGCGCCTCGGTCGATGAAATCCCGGTCACCTCGCTGGTGGCCCCGCTTTGCGTTGTCGATATCGCCGCCCGCGCGACCGAGGATGCCGACACCCAGCTGACCCCCGATGACCTCAAGGCCTGGATCGACGCCAATGGCGACATTCCCGACAATGCCTGCGTCGCGCTCTATTCCGGCTGGGGTGCCAAGACCGGCAGTGACGCGTTCCGCAATGTCAAAGATGAGGTGATGCATTTCCCCGGCTTTCATGTCGAGGCAGCGCAGATGCTGCTGGAAACCGGCGCAGGTTCCATCGCCAGTGATACGCTGTCGCTGGATCACGGTCCATCCGGCGATTTCGCCACCCATTACGCCTGGCTGCCCACCGGTCGCTTCGGGATCGAAAACATCGCCAATCTCGACAAGATGCCCGCCAGCGGTGCCACCATCATGATCGGCGCGCCCAAGCATCGCGGCGGCTCTGGCGGACCTGCCCGTATCTTCGGCATGGTCTGAGGGCCGCTTTACCTAACAAGGGTCGGGATCACTCCCGGCCCTATCGCACGAACCCGTCTTTTCGCGGCGACGGGCTGACCAAGCAAGGCACGGTGTTTCGCCACCGTGCGGCGCGACATCGCGAAATTCGCCCGGCACATCAGCATGCAAAGCGCCTGATCCGACAGCGGTCTTGCCTTATCCTCGGTCTGGATCAGCAAGCCCAGCCGTCTCAGGACCTGGGCCCGCGTCCGATGCGCGGCGTGTTGACTGAAACCCCGGACAAAGAACGTGTCGGCAGGCAATACTCCATGCGGGGTCTGCACCGTACAACCCGCCATCGCCCGGCTGATCGTACTTTTGTGCAGGCCCAGCACCTTTGCCGCGCCCTCCATTGTCAATGGCACAAGATCGGCCAAACGACCGGTTGTCAGAAACCGCACCTGAACGCGGGCCAGGTGCTGCCCGATCCGCAGCATCGTATTGGCACGTTTTTGCAACGCGATGACAAACCCGGCCGCGGCCCCGTAGCAATCTTTGTAATAGGCCCACGCTGCCCCCTCGGTCTCGACCCGCTGAAGACGCGAGAACATGGCGTCATCGGCCAACACATCCGGGATCGCATCGGGGCACAGCCGGACGGCTAACCGACCTTGCGCATCATGGTCCATTTCCAGATCGGGACAGATCACCGGATCAGCGGGTGCGCCGATCATGGCAAGCGGGGCCGGGTTCAGCTCGCGGATATCCTCCACCATCTCCTCGGCATCCTCGCGGTCCACGCCACAGAGCGCGCAGATCGCGTCGAAATCCCGCTGGGCCACCAGATCAAGCCGCTCCAGAAGCACGGCAATGACCGGATCGAAGCGGTTTTTCTCCAGTAACTGCAACCGGAAACACTCAGTCAGCGAACGCGCAAAGGTGCCGATAGGCTCGACAGATGCGTGCAACCGGGCAATCGTGCTGCGCAGCGTTGCGGTATCAACCCCCAATTCGCCACAAAGCACCGCTTCCGTTTCAACCAGAAACCCCCTTTCATCCAGGCAATGCACCAGATCCCGAGCCAGATGCGCCTCGCCCCCGTCAAAGCGGATCAACCCGATCTGTTGCAGAAGCGACTGCGCGGCGTCTTCAAGCTGGACCAGCTCTGCGTCAGGCAGTGACGGGCGCAGCGGGGAACTGGCGCGAACCCTCAGAAATGGATTGCGTCGGCGCTCAGCAGCAAGCTGTTCGGCCACGTCACCTGGCGTCATGTGCAACAGCGACAGGGACGTGCGCATCCCCTGTGACAGGGCCAGTTTCTGTTGGGCAATCTGTTGATGCACCTGCCGCACGGCCACGGCCCCCTTTCCGTTTCCTGCTCCACCACGCACCCCGTCCGATGCACGCAAAACCGGTGGCGCGCAGATTTGGCACGGTTGTTGCTTGTTGATGGTAAGTGGGAGAGCACGACGTGTCAAAAGTAGGGATCATCGCCAATCCTGTTTCCGCGCGGGACATCCGCCGGATCGTCAGCCATGCCGGCAATCTACCGATCAATGACCGGGCCAACATCGTGCTGCGCCTGCTGACCGGGTTGCATACGGCGGGCGTGGATGAAGTGCTTGTCATGCCCGAAAACGGCGGCATCCGGACGCAGTTGATGCGCACCATCGACCGTGAAACACGGGTCGGCGGCGCGCGCTTCCCCAAGGTCACCTATCTGGACATGCCGGTGACCTGCACCGCTCAGGACAGTGCCATCGCCGCCCGGATGATGCACCGGCACGAGGTTGGCGCCATCGTCGTGCTGGGCGGGGACGGCACCAACCGGGTCGTCGTATCGGAATGCGGCAACACCCCAGTTTCGGGCGTGTCCACCGGCACCAACAACGCCTTCCCGGAAATGCGCGAACCCACGATCACCGGGCTGGCCGTCGGGCTGGCGGTGACCCGGCAGATCCCCTGCGATCACGCCTACAGCTTCAACAAGCGGCTTGAGGTCAAGGTCAATGACCGGCGCGAGATTGCGCTGGTGGACGTGGCCATCGTCGCCGAACGCTTCGTCGGTGCCCGTGCGATCTGGAAAACCGAGAATTTTCGCGATCTCTTTGCCACCTTCGGCTCCCCCGACGGGATCGGCATGTCCTCGATCATCGGCCTGCTGGCCCCGCTCAGCCGTGCGGAACCCGAAGGGCGGCGCGTGCAGCTGCACCCCGTGGATCAGGCCTCGCGCCGGATCACCGCCCCCATCGCACCCGGCCTGATCGAAGAGCTGGGCATCGGTTCGGTCGAAACCCTTGAACGCGATATTCTCTACCCGCCCAGCATTTCGGCAGGGTCCATCGCGCTCGACGGCGAACGCGAAATCACCTTCAGCGAGATAGACGAGGTCAGCATCCGGCTTCAGACCGATGCTTTCCGTACCATCAACGTGCCCGAATGCATGGCCTACGCGGCCCGCCACGGGCTTTTGACCAGCGATGCCGACACCCGGCGTCGCACTGCTCAGCACTAAAGGGAGGACAAGATGAGCAATAATCCGTTCCCATTGGACAAGGAGGGGCTTCTGGAAGCCTATCGCCGGATGAAGACCATCCGCGAATTCGAAGAGCGCCTGCATGTCGATTTCGGCCGTGGCGACATCCCCGGTTTCGTACATCTCTATGCCGGGGAAGAGGCCGCAGGCGTGGGCATCATGATGCATCTTGAGGATCACGACCGCATCGCCTCGACCCACCGGGGCCACGGCCATTGCATCGCCAAGGGCGTCGATGTGAAGGGCATGATGGCCGAGATCTATGGCAAATCCAGCGGGTCCTGCGCGGGCAAAGGCGGGTCAATGCACATCGCCGATCTGTCCAGGGGCATGATGGGCGCCAATGGCATCCTGGGGGCCGGCGCGCCACTGGTTTGCGGTGCGGCGCTGGCGGCGCAGAAACTGGGCCATGACGGCGTGGCGATCACGTTTTTCGGCGACGGGGCCTCGAACCAGGGCACGGTGCTGGAATCGATGAACCTGGCGGCGATCTGGAACCTGCCCGCGATCTTCGTCGTGGAAAACAACGGCTATGCGGAATCGACCTCTGTCGATTATGCGGTGGCCTCGGATTCCTATGTCGACCGCGCCACCGGTTTCGGCATGCCCGGCATCACCGTCGACGGCATTGATTTCTTCGCCGTCTACGAAGCCGCCGGAGAGGTCATCCGTCGCGCCCGCGAAGGTGCCGGACCAACGCTGATGGAATGCAAGATGATCCGCTTTTTCGGCCATTTCGAAGGCGACGCGCAGACCTATCGCGCCCCCGGCGAGAATGAGGCGAACCGCGCCAATAACGACTGCATCAAGATCTTCCGCGCCAAGGTGACCGAAGCTGGCGTCGTGAGTGATGCCGAACTGGACGCCATCGACAGCGACGTCATGGCGCTGATCGACGCCGCCGTGGAAGAGGCGATCGCCGCCCCGCTTCCGGGTCCGGCCGACCTGACCACCGACGTGTACGTGACCTACTGACACGTTTGAAAAGAAAGGAGAATTACCATGGCACGTACCTTAAGCATGAAAGACGCGATCAACGAAGCGCTGGATCAGGAGATGAGCCGCGACCCGACGGTGATCATGATGGGCGAAGATATCGTCGGCGGCACCGGCAGCCCCGGCGAGGAGGACGCCTGGGGCGGGGTGCTGGGGGTCTCGAAAGGGCTCTATCACAAGCATCCCAAGCAGATGATCGACACGCCGCTGTCGGAAAGCGCCTATGTGGGTGCCGCAATCGGCGCGGCCACCTGCGGGCTCAGGCCGGTGGCGGAACTGATGTTCATCGACTTCATGGGCGTTTGTCTCGATCAGATCTACAATCAGGCGGCCAAGTTCCGCTACATGTTCGGCGGCAAGGCCGAAACCCCGGTGGTGATCCGGGCGATGTGCGGCGCGGGCTTTCGCGCGGCGGCACAGCACAGCCAGATGCTCAGCCCGATCTTCACCCACATCCCCGGCCTCAAGGTGGTCTGCCCGTCCAACGCCTATGACACCAAGGGCCTGCTGATCCAGTCGATCCGCGATAACGACCCGGTGATCTTTCTCGAGCACAAGAACCTCTACGCCTCGGAATGCGACGTGCCCGAGGAATCCTATGCCATCCCCTTTGGCGAGGCCAACGTGGCGCGCGAAGGCAAGGACGTCACCATTGTCGCCTACGGTCTGATGGTACCCAATTCGCTCGCTGCCGCCGACACGCTCAAGGGCGAAGGCATCGAGGCCGAGGTGATCGACCTGCGCACCCTGTCGCCCATCGACATGGACACGGTGATCGAAAGCGTCGAGGAAACCGGGCGACTGGTCTGCGTGGACGAGGCAAACCCGCGCTGCTCCATCGCCTCGGATGTCTCGGCCGGCGTGGCGCAGGAGGCGTTCAGCGCCCTCAAGGCCCCGATCCGCATGGTCACCGCACCCCATTCGCCGGTGCCGTTTTCGCCCGCGCTCGAAGACCTCTATATCCCGTCCCCGGACCGGATCGCCGATGCCGTGCGCAAGACGATGGGGGCATGACCGGAATGAGTGACCTGATCACACCGATCATCATGCCAAAATGGGGGCTGTCGATGCAGGAAGGCACCCTGGCGGAATGGCATGTCGAAGAAGGCACCGAAATCTCGCCGGGGGACGAGATCATGGATGTCGAAACCGACAAGATCGCCAATGTCGTGGAGGCCGCCGATGGGGGCCTTCTGCGACGGCGCGTCGGCACCGAAGGGCAGGTCTATCCGGTGCGCGCCCTGCTGGGCGTCATGGCCCCCGACAGCGTCAGCGATACCGAAATCGACGCTTATGTCGACGCCTTCGTCGTGCCGAAGGTCGAAGAAGACGAAGATACCGGTCCCACCTACCAGTTCGCCGAGCTGCCCATTGGGCGCATCCGCTATGCCGAACGCGGTGGCGACGGGGTGCCGGTCCTGCTGATCCACGGCTTTGGCGGCGATCTCGACAACTGGCTCTTCAATATCGACGCCATTGCCGGAACCGCGCCGGTCTACGCGCTTGACCTGCCGGGGCATGGTCAGTCCATCAAAGCCGTGGACAATCCCGGACTGGGCGTCATGGTCGACGCGGCTCTGGCTTTCATGGATCATGTGCAGATCGACAAGGCCCACCTGGTCGGTCATTCGATGGGCGGGCTGATTTCGGGCCGGGTCGCCATCGACCATCCGGCGCGCGTGGCGTCCCTGACGCTGATCGGCTCCGCCGGTCTGGGGGACGAGATCAACCCGGACTATGTCGAAGGTTTCGTTGCCTCCACGTCGCGCCGCGAACTGAAACCCAAGCTGCAACACCTCTTTGCCGATCAGGGCCTGGTGAACCGCTCGATGGTCGATGACCTGCTTAAATACAAACGTCTCGACGGGGTGCAGGACTTCCTCGAAAACCTCAGCGCCAGCCTGTTCAGTGGCGGCCAACAGGCCGACCGGATCGCAGACGGGCTCGGCCCGCTTGACTGCCCCTGCCAGATCATCTGGGGTGCCGAGGATGCCGTGATCCCTGCGGCACATGCCAAGGCGATCTCAACCGCTTCCGTCACCGTGATCGACGGGGCCGGGCACATGGTCCAGATGGAACAGGCCGCCAAAGTGAACGACCTGATCAAGGCGCATATCAGCGCCTGATCAAGCGGCGCATCCGGCCAATCTCCCGGTCGGGTGCGCGGTTTTCTGACCGTTCAGGCCGTATAGACAAAGGCATAACTCGTCTTTTTCGGGAAAATTTGTTAACACTGCACGGATGTGACGATCCGGGTCGGGACAGTTTACACCCCGCTCGCGGCGGCACCACCTGGGAGGGGTTCTGCAATGTCCGATGCCAGCACATTTGAAAACCACGTCCGCGAAATCATCTCGGTGGCGGAAGGCGGCACAAGCTCGCGCGATCCCGAAGTGGTCAGTTCATGGCTGCGCTGCCTCAACGATCACAAGCTCGACCCCGAACATAAGGGCGAGGCGATCATCCTGCCCGAAGATCGCCTGCGCCAGCACCAGCAAGAGGCCGAAGACCTGCTGTCAATCGCCCGCTATGGCATGGAAGACCTCTACCGCCGCGTCAATTCGATGGGCTATGTCCTGCTGCTGACCGATGCCAAGGGCGTCACGGTCGATTTCATCGGCGATGAAAAAGTCGACCGCGAATTGAAACGCGCCGGGCTCTATATCGGCTCGGAATGGAGCGAGGAAAACGCCGGCACCTGTGGCGTGGGCGCGTGCCTGTCCTCGGGCGAGGCGATCGTCGTGCACCAGACCGATCATTTCGACATGGCGCACACTCCGCTCAGCTGTACCGCCGCCCCGATCTATGACCTGACCGGCGCGCTCAAAGGGGTGCTTGACGTCTCACTCCTGATGTCCCCGACCGAAAAATACAGCCAGGCCCTGACCCTCGAAGTGGTCAAATCCTGCGTCCGCCGGATCGAGTTGGCCAATCTGGAAACCCATCGCAAGACCGACTGGATCGTGCGGATGAGTTCCTCGACCGAGTTTCTGGGTGTCGATCCCACCAGCGCCTTTTCGGTGGCCGCGGACGGTACGATCTCGGGCATGACCCACGGCGCCATGCAGATGATGGCGCAGGCCGCCAGCGGCGCACCTCAGGACCCGACAAAACTGATCGGCAGACCGTTCGAGGATTTCTTCGATTTTGATTTCAACGATCTGCCGCGCCTGCTGGGGGCCAACACGCCGGGCGAACAGGCGATGGAAACCAGCGACGGTCAGATCGTCTTTGCCAATGTGCAGGCACCGGTGCGCATCCCGCAATCGACCACGCGATCAGACCTGCCCGCCCCCCTTGCGCAAACCCATGGCGGCGATCCTGCGATGAGTTTGCTGGCTGCCAAAGCCGCCCGGATCGTCGACAAGCAGATCAGCATCATCCTTGAGGGGGAAACAGGTGTCGGCAAGGAATTCGTCGCCCGCGCCCTGCACGCCTCGCGCAAAAAGAAGCGCCCGTTCGTGGCGATTAACTGTGCCTCCCTGCCCGAGGCGCTGATCGAAAGCGAGCTTTTCGGATATGCCCCGCATGCCTTTACCGGTGCCGACACCAAGGGCAAAAAGGGCCTGATCGAACAGGCCAATGGCGGCACGCTGTTCCTTGATGAAATCGGTGACATGCCGCTGGCGCTTCAGGCCCGGCTGCTCAGGGTGCTGTCGGAACGCGAGGTGATGGCCGTGGGCGGCACCCGTCCCATCCCGGTCGATATCCGCGTCGTCTCGGCCTCGCACCGCGACCTCAAGCTGCTCGTTGACAGCGGTCAGTTCCGCCAGGACCTGTTTTACCGGCTCAACGGCGTGGTCCTCAGCATCCCGCCCCTGCGCGACCGGCAAGACAAGATCTGGCTGATCAAACGCCTCTCGTCGCTGGTGGCAAAGGATCAGGCTTTCAGCTTCTCCGATGACGCCATCGCACATCTTTGCGCCTATCACTGGCCGGGCAATATCCGCGAGATGATCAACGCGTTCGAACTCTGCTTCGCCCTTTGCGATGGCAATCTGATCGAAGCCAGCGATCTGCCGGAACATATCCGCCCCAGCCCCTGACACCGTTTGACCTCGGCATGAAAAAAGGGCGGCCCTTGCGGACCACCCTTTGCATTTTGCCCGCCCAACGGTTTTGGAAACCGCACCGACGCAATACCGACGTTTTACCGACGTGATACCGACAAGCGTTTTGGCCTATCCAACGACGTTGAAATCGGGGCCGTAGGGATAGCCGGTGATGTTCTCGTTGCCATCCTCGGTGATCACCAGCACGTCATGCTCGCGGTACCCCCCAGCACCGGGTTGACCCTCGGCGATGGTCAGCATCGGCTCCATTGAGATTACCATGCCCGGTTCCAGCACCGTGTCGATATCCTCGCGCAGTTCCAGCCCGGCCTCGCGGCCGTAATAGTGGCTCAACACCCCGAAGGAATGACCATATCCAAAGGTGCGGTATTGCAGCAAATCACGCTCGGCAAAGAAGTCGTTGATCTTATGCGTCACCTCGGCACAGCTCACGCCGGGCTTCAGCAGCGACATGCCATATTCATGGGCGGCCACGTTCGCCTCCCAGATTTTCAGGCTGGCATCGTCGACTTCACCCACGAACATGGTGCGTTCAAGCGCCACGTAATAGGCTGAAACCATTGGGAAAGTATTCAGGCTCAGGATATCGCCGCGTTGCAGATGACGACCGGTAACCGGATTATGCGCGCCATCGGTGTTGACGCCTGACTGGAACCAGACCCAGGTGTCACGATATTCCGCATCCGGGAAGACGCGGGCAATCTCGGCCTCCATCGCGTCGCGGCCCGCCATGGCCACGTCAATCTCGCGGGTGCCTTCGCGAACCGCATCGCGGATAGCATAACCGCCCACATCCGCAATTGCGGTGCACTGACGAATAAGCGCGATCTCGGCGGCGGATTTATGCATCCGCTGCACCATGGTGTGCCCCGCCATATCGACGGTTTTGCCGGGTTTCAGGAACGCTTCCAGCTTACCCTTCTGCACCAGTGTCAGGTGATCACCCTCATAGCCCACGACCTTACCTTCGCCAGATACTGACAGGATCGCCCGCCAGTAATTGTCGCGCTGCCAGTCGGTATAGGTGATATTGTCGCAAAAACACCGCCGCCACGGCTGCCCGGCATCAATCCCGGCGCTGATGGTGACGCATTCGTCCTTGGTCACGACCAGCCCGTAGGGGCGGCCAAAGGCGCAATAAAGAAAGCCCGAGTAATAGGCGATATTATGCATCGAGGTGAAGACAGCGGCGTCAACCCCCGCCTCGGCCATGATCCGGCGCAGACCGGCAACACGGGCTTCGTATTCGGCAACCTCAAAGGCCAGCGGAGCCTTTTCGCCATTGTGGAAACGGTACATTTCCGGGCGGGCGGTGCCGCCAAATTGGGTGGATTCTGGATGTGCAGTCATAGTGACCCTCCTGAAAAGAAAGGTCCCGGCGTTCAGGACTGTTTGGGATATGTATAGGCTTGCGGGGCGACGCCATCGCCCCAGCCTGAGGCTTTTCTTGCCGATCCCGCGCAATCTGGCAAGATGAATCGCGACACCAAGGGGACGTTTTTAAACCATGAGCGCAAAACCCGGCCCGATGAACCTGATCACCGATGTCGCTGGATTGCGCGTGGGCTGCGCGAAGGATGAAACGATCAAGACCGGCGTGACCGTCCTGCTGGGCGACGCGCCCTTTACCGCCGGCGTGCACGTTATGGGCGGCGCGCCCGGCACGCGCGAAACCGACCTGCTGGCCCCCGACAAGACGGTCGAGCAGGTCGATGCGCTGGTCCTGTCCGGTGGCTCGGCCTTCGGCCTTGATGCCGCTTCGAGCGTGGCCGACGGGCTGCGTTCGCTGGGGCGCGGCTTTGCAGTGGGCGATCAGCGCGTGCCCATCGTGCCCGGCGCGATCCTGTTTGACCTGCTGAACGGCGGCGACAAGACCTGGGATGAGAATCCCTATAAACAGCTCGGCCAGCAGGCGCTCGCCGCCGCCGACACCCGCTTCGATCTTGGCACGTCAGGCGCGGGCACCGGCGCGACCACCGCCACGCTCAAGGGCGGGCTGGGATCGGCCTCGCTGGTGCTGCCGTCGGGCCATATGATTGGCGCGCTGGTGGCGGTCAACGCGCTTGGATCGGCGACGGTCGGCGACGGCCCGCATTTCTGGGCCGCCCCGTTCGAGATCGGGACCGAATTCGGCGGTCTCGGCCCGGCACATCACTTCCCCGGTATTCTGGTCCCACCCACGAAACTTGCGCAGCACGCCAATACCACCATCGGCATCGTCGCCACCGATGCGACCCTGACACAGGCGCAATGCACCAGGCTGGCGACTGCCGCCCATGACGGGTTTGCCCGCGCGCTCCTTCCGTCGCACACCCCGATGGATGGCGATCTGATCTTTGCTGCCGCCACCGGCGCCAAACCGCTGACGGACCCGCTGTCCGATACGCTGATGCTGGGGCATGCCGCGGCCACCTGCATGGCCCGTGCCATCGCCCGCGCGATTTTCAATGCAACCCCGGCAGTGGACGATACGCTGCCCTGCTGGTCTGATCTGCCCGGCAGTTGACCGAGCGCTCTGTTAACGGTGCCCGACACCGCCCCAATTACCGACGTAATACCGACGTTTTACCGACGTGATACAGCCGCCGGTTTTGCCTTGTTAACCAAGGGATTGGCCGCTGATTCGCCAACCTCTCAGCCAGATCCCGAAATCAGCGCTTCTGTGATCGCGCTCTGACCATCTTTCAACCCGTCGATCACATCGAAATGATGCCGGTTCGTGTCGACCACATGCGCAGCACCCCAAGCCTCGGCCAGCCATCGCGCCTGATCCAGGAAAACCGGGCGTTCCTCTGCCCCGACCCAGACGGTCACCGGCACCTTCAGCGGTGTCATCAGCGCCGGGCTTTCCGCCACCGCGCGCGCCTCATCCAAGCGGAAATCGGCATTCATCGCCGTCTTGATCAGGGGTCGCAGATCCGACACCGGGGAAATCGGCATGACATGCCCTACGCGCTCGAACACCGCCTTCGGCAACACTCCCGCAACGCACATCCGCGCCACCAGATGCCCGCCCGCCGAATGGCCCGCCAACAGGATTGGCCCATCGGCCCGGGCAGCGACAGCGGTAATCGCCTGCGCTATTTGTCCTGTGATATCAGCAATGTGGACCTGCGGGCAAAGATCATAAGACGGCATCGCCACCGTCCATCCCCGCGCCAGCATGCCGGCGGCGAAATGCGACCAGAACGCCCGGTGAAACTTGAGCCAATAGCCGCCATGCACAAAGACGCAAAGCCCTCTGGACACCCCCTCGGGCATGAAGAGATCAAAGCGCTGCCGGTCGGACGCGCCATAGGCAATCCCAAGCTCGGTCAGCCCCTTGCTGCTCATTCGTCCGCGAAACGCTGCCGCCTCGGCTTCCCAGCGGCCCGGATAAGCCTCTGCCCCCGGAATATAAGGCGCATTGGCATACGCATCGTCCCAATCCATAGGTCTAACTCCCCCGTGGTACTGGACAAGCCTAGCGCAAGATGCTTTGGCTGTGCGAGACCAATTTCAGGGGACACGACATGACCGAGACGAATTTGAAATCGCTGCTGAATGACCCGTCGCTGCTGGCTGAAAAGGCCTATTCGAACGGGGAATGGATCGAAGGCGAAGGCGGCACTTACGATGTGACCAACCCCGCCCGCGGGGACGTGATCGCAAAGGTGGCAGACATGTCGCGCGCGCAGGTCGCCAGCACCATCGCCGGTGCCGAAGCCGCACAAAAGGAATGGGCCAAATGGACCGGCAAGGAGCGCGCCACCGTCTTGCGCAAATGGTTCGACCTGATGATGGAAAACGCCGATGATCTGGCCACCATCCTGACCGCCGAACAGGGCAAACCGCTGGCCGAAGCCAAGGGCGAGGTTGGGTACGGTGCGTCCTTCATCGAGTTCTTCGCCGAAGAGGCCAAGCGCATCTACGGCGAAACCATCCCCGGCCATCAGCGCGACAAGCGCATCACCGTGATCAAGCAACCTATCGGGGTTGCGGCCTCGATCACGCCCTGGAATTTCCCCAACGCGATGATCACCCGCAAGGCCGCCCCGGCGCTGGCCGCAGGCTGTGCTTTCGTGGGCCGTCCGGCAGCGGAAACGCCTTTGTCGGCAACCGTGATGGGCGTTCTGGCCGAACGCGCGGGCATCCCCAAAGGCGTGTTCAATATCGTCACCTCCTCGCGCTCATCCGATGTGGGCAAGGAATTCTGCGAGAACCCGGCCGTGCGCAAACTGACCTTCACCGGCTCTACCGAAGTGGGCCGCATCCTACTGCGTCAGGCCGCCGACAGCGTGATGAAATGCTCGATGGAACTGGGTGGTAACGCACCGTTCATTGTTTTCGATGACGCTGATCTGGATGCGGCCGTCGAAGGCGCGATCATGTGCAAATTCCGCAACAACGGTCAAACCTGCGTCTGCGCCAACCGCATTTATGTTCAGGCCGGTGTCTACGATACCTTCGCCGCCAAGCTGAAAGACGCGGTCAGCAAGATGAAAATCGGCGATGGTATGGAAGACGGCGTGGCGCTTGGCCCGCTGATCAATGCTGATGCCATCGACAAGGTTCAGGAACATGTCGCCGACGCCAAATCGAAAGGTGCCGAAGTGATCCTGGGCGGTGGCGAACCGATGGAAGGCACCGGATATTTCCTGCCTCCGACCATCGTGACCGGCTGCACGCAGGACATGCAGGTGGCGACGGACGAAACCTTTGGCCCCTTCGCGCCGCTCTTCAAATTCGAGAACGAGGACGACGTGATCGCCATGGCCAATGACACGATCTTCGGCCTGGCCAGCTATTTCTACGCCAAGGATCTCAGCCGCGTCTACAAGGTCGCCGAAACCCTGGAATACGGCATCGTCGGCGTCAACACCGGCATCATCTCAACCGAGGTAGCGCCCTTCGGCGGCGTCAAGCAATCCGGTCTGGGCCGCGAAGGCAGCCACCACGGGATCGAAGACTATCTGGAAATGAAATACATCTGCATGTCGGTCTAAGGACTTCAATAGACACGCGAAAGGCGCGGCGAGAAATCGCGGCGCCTTTGTTGCAAAAACGATTTAATTCAAGGGCGGGTTTGAGCCCACTTTGACAAATGCTGCATACTGCACGAATGTCCGTCAAAGCCTGGGTGAACGACAGAAAGGCCCAATCGA
>NZ_CANLER010000018.1 GCF_947489715.1 uncultured Roseovarius sp.
TTAGTTTCTTAGCACGACCTATGACGAATAAAGAGCGGCCATTGAAGCGTGTGCAGCGAATGTAAATTCTGTCCCGCAGAGCGGACACGACCTGTCCCTATCCAAGCCCGCGAATGGTTTCGACCAACTCCTTGTTGATCGCACGCGGACCGGTATCCAGCCGGTTCACATGCCGCCGCGCACCGGGCAGACGCACGCCGTCAAGACCACTCAGGCGCTTCATGAACCCTTCTGCATGGGCCTCCCAGCCGTCCCCGGCAATCAGCGCGGGCGACAGGGCGATCACCATCTCCCCACCGCGCGGCGGGCCGCCATCGTGGTTGTCCTTTTCCGCCGCCTCGTAGCTGAAATTCTCACCGGTCAACCCTGCGGCCAGCAACTCGACCATCAGCGCAATGGCCGATCCCTTGTAGCCGCCGAACGGCAGCAGCACGCCCTTGGCAATCGCCGCCGGATCGGTGGTTTCATTCCCGTCCGCGTCCAGCCCGGTGCCCAGCGGCACCGACTTGCCGTCGCGCGCGGCGATCTGCACGTCGCCCATCGCCATCGCCGCCGTCGCCATGTCGTAACAGACCGGCGGTTTGCCCGATCTTGGCCAGGCGAATGAAATCGGGTTGGTCCCAAACAGTTTCTCGGTCGATCCCGCCGGGGCCACCATCGGCATGTAGGCTGTACAGGCAATCCCGACGAGGCCGCGATCGGCCAGAAATTCCGTCTCGGGCCAGAGCGCGGCAAAGTGATGAATATTTGTCAGCGACAGCGCCGCCACGCCGATCTCGGCCGCGGCCTCGGCCAGCACCGGCAATCCCACCGCCTGCGCCAGTGGGGCGAAACATCCGCCCCCATCGACATGCACCACCGCGGGCGTCTTGCGCGTGACCACCGGTTTGGCTTTGCCATCAACCTTGCCGCTGCGCAGCGCCTTGACATAGCCTGGCACCCGGAACAGCCCGTGGGAATGGGATCCGTCCCGCTCGGCCCGGGTGATGATATCAGCCAGCGCCCCGGCATTGGCCGCGTCACAGCCTTTGGCTGTCATCGTGTCATGGGCAAGCTTATGGATTTCTTCCAGAGACAGGCTGAGCGTGGTCATGTCGGGTAAGGGCCTTCTGTAAATGTTGACGGGGGTGGAATTCCGCCACGATAGGGGAGCATTTGGCGCAATGACAATCACAAACCGTACGGCCCGTACGCAGGGGATCGCAGAGGGCCCGATTTCCGTACGTTTCGCGCGTATATTCCGTACGCCTTGTCCGGAATCCCTATCCCGCTAACGTGTCCATTTTACGCGCCAGTTTCACGTCCAGTGTGCTCAGGCCATTGACGTCATGGGTGGTCAGCGTGACCTTCACCCGGCTGTAGACATTGAACCATTCCGGGTGGTGGTTCCATTTCTCGGCCCAGATCGCGGCGCAGGTCATGAAACCCATCGCTTCAACGAAGTCTTTGAATTTGAACTCTTTTTCAATGGCATCCCGGGTCTCGTCCAACACCCAGCCGGTCTCAAGCAGCGGCTCCAGCATGGTCTTGCGGGCGGTATCGCTCAGGCGTTCACTCATTCGTGGTCCTCCATGATCTCTTTCCGAAATGGGCCATATTCTGTAAGGATTTCAATATCTTGCTCGACGGCGCGGCGTTCCGCCTGAAGATATTGCGCAATCGCCTCGGCAAATCCTGCATCCCTGATCCAGTGCAGCGAGTGTGTCGCAACCGGCAGATACCCCCGCGCCAGCTTGTGCTCCCCCTGCGCACCGGCCTCAACCCTTTGTAATCCTTCACGAATTGCATAGTCGATGGCACGATAGTAGCACAGTTCGAAATGCAGGCACGGATGATCCTCGACGCAGCCCCAATAGCGGCCATATAGCGCCGAGGCCCCGATCATGTTCATCGCTCCTGCCACCGGGCGGCCCTCGCGCAAGGCAAGTACCAGCATGATATCATTACGTAATTCCGCATGCGCAATCTCGAAAAAAGCCCGTGTCAGATACGGCGTGCCCCATTTGCGAGCGCCGGTGTCCTGATAGAAACGCCAGATCGCGTCCCAATGTTCCGGATTTATCTCGTCGCCCGTCAACAGCTTGATTTCACCGCCAAATTCATTGGCCTGCCGCCGTTCTTTACGGATATTCTTGCGTTTGCGTGAACTGAGCGAGGCCAGAAATCCGTCGAAATCCTTGTATCCAGCATTGACCCAGTGAAACTGCTGACTGCTACGCTCCATCAATCCCATCTGTCCTCCCACCGCAGCCTCGGCCTCGGTGCAGAAGGTGATGTGGAGGGACGAAAAATCATTGTTTTCAGCCACTTGCACTGCGCCCTGGACCAACGCTGATTGCCCGATCTCCTCATATCCCGGGCGCACCAGAAACCGGCGACCGGTGACCGGCGTGAACGGCACCGCCATCTGGAATTTCGGATAATACCGCCCCCCCGCACGTTCATAGGCATGGGCCCAATTGTGATCGAAAATATACTCGCCCTGGCTATGCGATTTGGCGAAAAGTGGTGCGCAGGCAATGACATGCCCCTCCAAATCGGCGGTCAGGTAATGCGGCTGCCACCCCGTCCCCACACCGACCGAACCGCTGTCTTCCAGCGCTTTCAGAAACCGGTAAGTTGTAAACGGATCTTCGGGCCGAGCACCCTCCGTCGCCTCGGGACAGGCGCAGGCATCCCACTCGGCGGCATCAATCCGGGCCAGGCTGTCATGCAGGGTGATGGTAATCTGGGTATCGCTCATTCTCTCCCAATCTGTGCCTTCACGGGCACGGGTCAAGACGGGATCTTAGCCAGATATTTTTCGAAAGTGATATTGTCAGCCACTTTGCGCGCCTCAATCTCCTGCGCTTCAGACCTTACAGTCCAGCAAAAGATCGCCGCGCCCTGCCCTCTCAACTCGGCAAGACGTGGGTTGTCCAGATCATGCACCGAATGGCTGATAAAGCACGCACCAGCCCGATCGTAATCTGGAATTCGGCTCAGAAGCGCGCGGGTTTCGGGCTTGAGCAACACCCAATCCTTGGCGGGGAAATGCTCGGACACGATACCGCGAGGGATCCCGGGCATGAGATCCGCCAGTTCAACCACGGAATTGGGATTGAACGACATCAACCCTACCGGACCGTCATACCCCTGCATATCCGCAACCACAGCGCGTTCCAGCCGGCCATCGGTCACGCCCATCTGGCCATGCTGATCCTTTAGCTCGATCAGCATTGGCACACGGCCCGCGACCAGCTTCAGCACTTCTGCGAATGTTGGAATGCCCTCATCTCCACCCAACAGCCCGATCTGCGACAACTCTGCCGCATCGCGTTGCTGGATCGCGCCGTTGATGCCCGTCAGGCGGGTCAGGTCGTAGTCGTGAAACACCATCGCCCGGCCATCGCGGCTGAGCTGCAGGTCAATCTCGATCCCGTACCCGGCCGCTATCGCCGCACGGATCGCCGCGCGTGAGTTTTCGGGCCGCCCATCAGCCACATCGTGCAACGCCCGGTGAGCGATGGGAATACGCCGAAAATCAGCATGTATTTCAGTCATTTAATCTGGAACACACCGTCGATTTCAACCGCAACACCAAGCGGTAGAGATGGTGATGAAACCGCCGCGCGCGCATGTTTTCCCGCATCCCCCAAGGCGTTGCCAATAAGGTCCGACGCGCCGTTGATGACCTTGGGCTGGTCGGTGAAATCCGGGCTCGAGTTGACGAAACCGCCCAGCTTGACCACCCGCACCAGTCGGTCCAGATCACCGCCGCAGGCCGCCTTGACCTGCGCCAGCAGATTGATCGCACATTGTTTTGCCGCCTCGGCCCCGGCGTCGGCATCCATGTCTTCGCCCAACTTGCCGGTGATCGGTCCGTCCGGCCCTAGTGAGATCTGACCCGAAACAAAGAGCATATCGCCCACCTGCACATAGGGTACGTAGTTTGCCACGGGCACCGGTGCGTCGGGCAGAGTCACACCCATTTCGGCCAGTTTGCTTTCGAATTGTCCCATTTGTCTCTCCTACAGGCATCGTTTCAGTCGCGCGCGACGCTAACGGCTAACGGCTCCGACTTAAATCCCAAAAGCGCGCCTTCCGGTTTCGGAATAGACAAATTTTCTAAACCGATTAACCATTATCGCGACCAGGGAACAATCAAGGCGCGCCACATGAAGATCACCCAAATAAACCTCTATCAGGTCAGCCTGCCGATGAAGGAAGGTGCTTATTCCTGGTCGAACCAGAGTTTCGCCGCCTTCGACAGCACCATTGTCGAAATCAGGACGGATGAAGGCGTGACCGGCGTGGGCGAGATTTGCCCATTGGGCCCGGCTTACCTTCCCGCCTATGCCGAAGGCGCGCGCACAGGCATCGCAACCATGGCGCCCGGGCTGATCGGGCACGATCCATGTAATATCGGCGGTATCAACCTCAGGATGGATCAGTTGCTCAAGGGGCACCCTTACGTGAAATCCGCTGTCGACGTGGCCTGTTGGGATATTCTGGGCAAGGCAACGGGGCGTCCTGTCTGTGATCTTCTGGGTGGTCGCTTGCAGGACAAGGTCCGGCTTTTCAAGGTCGTATCGCGAGACGATCCCGATGCGATGGCCGAGAAACTGGTCGCCTATCAGGAGCAGGGGTTTTCGCAGTTTCAGATGAAGGTCGGTGCCGATGCGGATACCGACATCACCCGCATCAGACGTGTCGCGGCCCAGTTGCAATCCGGCAACAAGCTGGCAGCAGACGCCAATTGCGGTTGGCGCCAGCATGAGGCGGTCCTTGTGGTTTCAGCCGTCTCAGACATCAGCCTTTATTTAGAACAACCCTGCGAAAGCTACGAAGAGTGCCGCGTGGTGCGCGATCACTCGCCCCATCCGATGATCCTGGATGAATGCATGGACAGCCTGCAAATGGTGCTGCGTGGCCATAATGAACGGGCGATGGATGTCATCAACCTCAAGATCAGCCGCATGGGTGGCCTCAGCAAATCACGTGTCATTCGCGATGTCTGCCTGCAACTGGGCATCATCATGACGATCGAGGATACATGGGGCGGTGAGATCGGCGATGCCGCCATCGCCCATCTTGCGCATTCAACGCCGTCGGATTTTCACTTCCAATCTTCGGCCTTTCACGAATATGCCACTCATCCCATTGCCAGCGGCGGGCCGGTCATCAAGGACGGCTTCATGGCCATGTCCGGTGCCCCCGGCCTGGGGGTCGAACCCGATTGGGATTTGCTGGGCGCACCAATCGCATCAATCATCACCTGAGCGCCGAGTGACAAACCGGTTTGACTAACCTCGTTTCCAATATGGCAAGATAGGAATTGTCCTTGCGGTGATAGCCTTATCTGTCACCAAAAGCACCGCAGGCGGGCGAAGCTGCCGTTCTGGATTTCTTGGTCGAATGTTCGAACGGAGGGAAGGTGTCACTCCGGCCACCGAGCCAAAGTCCATTTTAGGGACGCCTGGCTAGCAAGGCGAAAGCCCGCCCATCACCGGGAGGGTACCTGTCCAATTTTTGCAATCTGTGATAGAATTTTTACATTGTTGAGTCGACGGAGGGCCAATGGGCAATTCAGCGTCGATAGGTATTTTGTTTGTTGCATTTCTGATCGCGCCGCTGCCTTCGGCGCTGGCTGACTACGCGCAAATGACACTGTTTCAGATGCTCACCCGGGCAGAAATAGTCGTGAGCGGTAAGATCCGGAACATCACAGACAAGACCTATGATCTGGTCGTTGATCATCCCTATCGCAACGCTGAACCAAAAGATGTGCTGACTGTTCAAAGGATCGACACACTGCGCCTTGGCGACCGGTGGCACGACTACAAGGAAGGAGAGCATGTAGTGCTGTTCGCAGACCCCGGTGCAACGGGCGATGTCACCCTTACGCCCGTTGGTGCCGCCGGAGAAGGAGAGCTGCCGGCAGATGCGACAGCGATCTATCTTGCCGCCCTATCCCGCCCGCCCGCGCATCTGAAGAGCAGCACGTATTTGGGTGGGACATCAGAATACTACCGCGTTGATGCGACCGACTTTAACGATGCCATCACAGGTTTTTTTGATTGTTACCGGCCCACCGAACTGGGTCGGATTGCACGGCTTTGCGACGATGCGGCGCTAGAAGAATACCGCCAATCCTCCTGGCTCGCAGAACATCTATCAGGCATCGCCGACAGATTACCAGAAGGAGAAAACTGAACGTCTTTTTTATGAAAAGAGGATATCATGACACGCAAATTTTCCATATTTAAGTATATATTTCATACCGTTACAGCCTTTTTGCTGCTCATTTCCGGAACCACGTTCTCCCACGCCGCCTCGGTAGATTGCCAGGCCGATCGCTCCGGCGACGGGTTGGTACTCTATCTCTATTTCCCGACATCACAGGACAGCGATTTCCCGACCCCGATATTCGGCGAGGTCACTAACCCGCTGGAACCCTTCGACGCCGCGGATCTTGATCCCGCGCTTGGCACCACCGCGGAATACCGCGATGCCATCACCGAACGGGTCAAGACCGATTTCTGCGAATTCGACGTCCAGGTGGTGCAGACAACCAGCGCCAATGGCACCACCAATCCTACGCCCACGGACGACAGCTGGTTTGTCGTCGGCATCGGCAGTGATACCGGCACCGGCTTCTATGGCGTTTGCTGCAACAGCGGCATGGCGCGGGTCTGGGCCGGTGAGTTCGAGGACAATTCACAGCCGGGCGGCAGCTTCGACGGCCTGCTGACCCCCGGCGATGGCACGCTGAACCGCTGGGCCAACGCAATTGCTGGCACCACTTCGCACGAACCCGGCCACAGCTCGCGGCTGGGCAACCCTGGTCATGATTCCGCCGATCCGCGCCCCACCGAGGACGCGCGGCCAAATCACATCATGGACACGCCCTCGGGCGCCGACCGGATCGAGGATCGCCATTTCAGCGATACCAGCTACGAGGCGATTGCCGGCGCCGTGGGCCTTTATGAACAGACCCTCAGCAACTGGGATTTCATCAACCCCAACGACTCCGCCGCCGATGGTCTGCGGATCACCGTTCTGGTCGACGATGACGACACCCCCGAGATCGGATCGGTCTATGATGGCGGGCTCAGCCCCTGGGGCGATGCCGACATTGCCGCGAACGGATCGCTCACCTTTCAGGGCACCAGCTACGATCGCTACCAGATCACCTTTACCGACCCGCAGAACTGGAACAATGGCGGCTCGGGCGAGATCCCCGAAGGCGCCGAATTTCATGTCGGTGTCGGCCTGACGACCAATTACATCGTCAATGACGTGACCCTGCTTTCAGGTGGCAGTGCGATGAATCTGCATCCACGCGTCGTCGGCTACACGCCGGACGGGTCCTTCAATCCCGAAACCGGCGATTACCACCTGACTTTGTCGGTGCCCGATCCCGAAAACGGGCCGCTGATCGTGTCGGACGTGCGTATCCGGCACCTGCCCCGCACCCTGGCCATCAACGAGATGATCGCAAGCGGCGCAATGATCGGTGTCGACGGGCGCAGCATCGTGCCCTGGCAGGACCGTCAGGGCGGGGATGTCGAAGTCGGCAGTGCCGAAGAACTGCCTGTGGCCAACCTGGCAGAGCCGCGCGCGCTGGATACCTTCCGCCAGGCAGACCCCGAATGCGGCTCCCTGCCGCAACCGCCGCAGGAACCGGATCACTCCTTCCTCGAACTACCCTATTGCGAAGAAGGCCCGGTTCTGGGGCTGTTCCCCTCGGCGCGCGTCTATGTCGAGGCGACCATCACCGATCCGAATGCGCGCTATTTCGATCGCGATACCGGCACCATGGTCACCGGCCCGTTGTCGAACCGGATTTTCATCCAGTTCACCGGCAAGGTGCCCGACCTGAATGGCAATGGCGTGGACGACGCGATCGACATTGATACTGGCATCTGCTCGGACGACAACGCCAACGGCGTGTGCGACAGCGCCGAGCCGACGCGGTACAAATACGCCGCCAAGCTGATCTGCGGTTATCAGCCGGTGCCAAGCGACGGGCGGTTGGTCAAAGGCGAATATGCCACAACGATCAACGTGCTCAACCTCGGCGATCAGAAGGTTAAGCTGACCAAGACCCTGTCGCTGACCTACCCGCCAAAAGAACAGCGCCCCGGTAAGGTGGCTGAGATTGCCACCGATATTCTGGGGCCTGACGAAGCGCTCAAGGTCGATTGCGCCGATGTCGAACGGCGGGTGTTCCCGAACGGGCTGCCCGCGTCCTATATCGAGGGCTATGTCACCATCGAAAGCGCCTCACGGCTTGATGTGACCGGCGTCTACACCAGCCGGGATACGGAAAAAGCACCACCATGCGGTCATTCCGGTGGCGGTTGCGGCGAGCATTCCTGCGACAAACATCGCAAGTGCTGCAAGACTGGCGGTGGTTGCCCTGGTGCACCCGCCCTGTCGACCACGCTTGAGATCGAACAGATCCGCGAACATGTGATCAAGCCCAAGGAACCGCCTGTCGAAATGTGTCCAGACCTCCGGGTTCGCGACATCGGCGGCCCGCAGGTCAGTTGCCCCAGTGGTTCGGGCAGCTGCGTGACCACAACCGACTACACGATTGAAAATATCGGCAATGCCGCCAGTGGGCCATTCTCGGCGCGGGCGATCCTTGATCCGAACCAGTCGGTCTCGGTCCCGGCGATGTTGCAATCGCTGTTGCCTGGCCAGTCGGTAACCGTGCCGGTCACCACGCCCCGGGGCGGCAACTGCTTTGATCCCGATTGCACCATCTCGGTTGCGGCGGACAACACCGATCAGGTCGAGGAATGTAACGAGCGCAACAATATCGCGCAGGAAACAACACCTGGCTGAAAACCAGCGGCACCGCCCAAATCAGGCGGTGCCGCATACGCCCTCAAAAAGCATTCCGTTCAGCTGGTCAGTGCGGGCAGGAAAGGCGCAGATTGGACAGCGGAAAGTCGTTGAACATCGCGGGAGCAATTCTGCTTAGAAAGCTGTCATCATCTATAAGGTTGGCGAATTCTGCGGTCATCATACCCAGTTGAGAGATAAGTTCAGCTTCGCGCGCGGGATTGACTTCACCATGCGCAAATTCGCCCGGGCTTTCCCTCAGTCTCGCAGCCATTGCTCGGATACGATCCGCCGAAACAGGATGGGTATTCTCGCGCCGCCCCTTTTCGCTTGCCGGATCGTGCCACCAGGCGGCCTGATAGTACCAGAAAATGCCCATCGGATTACCGCCCAGGCGCGCGAAATGATCCAGCGCAAAAGCATCAGCCTCGGCTTCCTGCCGTTGGCTTTCCTCGCCGCCAATCCCGGTGCGATGGTCAAGAAGTACATGCCCCAATTCGTGGGCCAGAAGGAATTGCACACCCGAGGAGAAAATCTTGCCGCTCAGGTCGTAGGTGTAGCTGTCGGCAAATAGCTTGTCCCGATCAAGCCCGAACGCAACGAGCGGCGCGGGCAAATCCTCACCTGCCCTAAGAAGTGCCGCAAGATAGGTTTGGATATACTCCTGCGGACAATTGCGCGCTTCAAACCATGCGTGCAGCGTCGCGATGTCGTCGTAGAAACGCAAAGACGTCAGCGGCAGGAATATCTCCTGTCGGGCAGGCGCGGCGTAGAACGACATCGGGCCCGGGCCACGTTCGGGAAATTTAAGCTGCACCCTGCTGGCACGATCCCGAAACTGCGTAGGCAGTCGCGGCACGATATCTTGGCGCATCACCGATTGGATTGCCGGGATCGCACGCTCGCGAACGCGTTGCAGTTCGGTCGGGGTATAAACGACCTCGGCACTTGCGATGCCTATGTATGCAAAGCAGAAGACAAAGGCTAATTTCAGCATCCGGTATGTCTTCCGTCAAAGAACTCAAGCGCTTCGGGCGGTGGCTTGGAACCCTCAGAGGGGTTGCGCGCCCAGTTTTCGAACTTCAGCGGGTTGTCCCAGTCGCTGTGCCAGACATCCTGCATCAGCCTGAGCTTTATATCGGTCAGGTCCGTTTGCGCGGGCGCACGCACGACGGTCGAATCCGCAAGGCAGTTCAGCGTCCATATCTGATGGCGGGTGCGTTGACGGGCATAGTTGCTGACATCTTCGGGGGCCACGGCGTGGGTTTGTGTATTGACCGCACCGGTGAATTGCTCCGTGGTGTCTCCGCCCAACGCCGCGACCTGCGCGCCGCCCGGCTCAGGCGCAGATTTCGCGGCGTTAAAAGAGATCGGATGTGACAAGCTCACCCAAGCGTAAAGTATGATTGCCAGCAGGGCGAAGACCGGTGTGGATAGTGCCACCGACCCAGCGACCCCAAGAGGGCCACCATCCTTCAACGTCACCCGCTGCACGGTTTTCCAGAATCCAACGAGCACGACCAGCGCCACGACGATAACAATGCCGGTCAGCAGCAATCGTTCAGACATACGGAAGATAATGACAGGGCTTAAATCTTCGAACATGCCTAATTCCTTTGCTTGAATACGGAATCATACCACAGCAAATGATCAACGCAAAAAATCAGCTTATAATGTTCACTGCTACTGCAAACTGCGTGCTGAGATTACAAACCATCCCAACACCCAGCGAACATCGCGGTTTTTGTACCATGACCCGTCGGCACCTTTGGGCCAGATCGGCATCACTGCATAACGAAAGAATTTCAGGCGCGTCGCAACCACCAAAGAATGAAGTTTGGAATTAGGCCCGGAAAGCACAAAACGATGGCTGAGAGTGCCATCAGGGACATCCGCAGCACGACCAGATTAATGGTTGCCGAAGCCAGGTAGGTCATGCCCCATATTGTTGCAGCGTCGCGGAAAGCTCGGCAAAACTTAAGGGTTTAGGCAGAACGGAATTAAATCCGTGCTCAAGGCAGCGATCAAGGCTGTGCTATTGTATGTCCGCGGTAATGGCAACCACGGGAAGGTTTTTCGGGGGATCTGAAGGGTGATCACGGATGGCTTTGGTTACAGTGAGACCGGAAACCGCCGGCATGTGAATATCCATGAGAACGACGCCAATCGTGCTGGCATTTTCGGTGACAACGTCAATGGCCTGCTGACCGCCGCTGGCCGTTAGGCACTGAAACCCCAACTCACGACACATTTCTGCAATCACAAAGCGCGAAAGTTCGTCATCTTCAACAACAAGTACATCTTTAGGCAATGTCATCGCCTTTCTTTTGCACGCCCCTCACCGGCAGGCGCAATTCGAACTTCGTGCCCTTGCCAAGCTGGCTCGACACGTCGAGGTCGCCCCCCATCAGTTCAATCAGATCATAACTTATCGCCAGTCCAAGCCCGGCACCTCCGCGCGCACGTGTCAGAGAGCCATCAACTTGTCTGAAACGTTCAAAAATGCCCGCAAGGTCTTCCTCTGCGATGCCAACGCCGGTGTCGGCAAGCGAGATAACGACCGAGGCGACCTGGCCCGGGCTACCTTCTTCGGCGAAGGTGCTGATGGTGATTGTGCCGGTTTCGGTGAACCGGATCGCATTGTCCATCAGGTTGTTCAGAACCTGCGACAGCCGAATGTCATCTATGATGATCCTATTGGGGGTATCGCTAGAAATTTCCGTGACGACGGTGATATCTTTTTCAAGTTTCTCGATCATTCCCTCAGCCAGAGTGCGCCATTCCTCGACCAGGGGTCTCACATCAATTTCGCGTTCCCACAATTCCACGGCATCAGCTTCGAGACGCGAGGAATCCAACACATCGGTCAGCAACTTCATCAGCTTATCCGACGCCATTTTCCCGGCCTGAACCAGTTTGTTCTGCTTTTGCGGAAGCCCGGCGCGTTCCAGCAGGACCAATATGCCGCTGATTGCCGTCAGGGGCGTGCGCACCTCATGGCTCATTGTCGAAAGAAAGACGGATTTCATCTCGCTGGCGCTCTCAGCCTCTGCGCGGGCCAATTCAAGCTTTTGATTTGTATCCTGCAACGCCCGGGATTCAGCATTGAGGGCCTCAGTGGCCATATCGGCAAATCGCAACCCGCGTCGGTTTGCGCGTGATAGCAAGAAGAACAAGGTAAGCAATGCCAAATCTATGATGATGCCAGCAATCAAAAGAGCGGTGGATTCAAAGCCTGAATTCCTGGCGCGAAACTCAAGCCCTGCGCGTATGTCGAGCATCCACTCGCGACCGTAGAACGGCATTGAGATGCGTTTTTCACCAAGCGAATCATCATCATAATCTGAATCTTCCGCGTGAATTTCGTCATAGATAATCTTGTCACCGTCAGTGATCCGCAGCGTGGTTGACCGGCGGTCTTTGTCCAGAACGCCGCTCATCAGCTTTTTGACAACAAACGGCGCATACACAGCACCGGCAAAGCTGGCCTGACGGCTCTCAACTGTCGAAGGGTCATCGCTGTCATAGAATGGGGCAAAGAACAGAAAGCCCGGCGTCCGGCCTTTGTCCTGCACCAGAATGATCGGGCCCGTGATCTGTGCTGTTCCGGTGTCCCTGGCCTGATTCAGGCTGGTGTGACGATTGGCTTCATGCACCATGTCAAGACCGACAGCCTCGACATTGATGTCCACTGGTTCGATATATGTGATGGGTTGAAAAATATCGCCATCATGCGGCGGATGAATACGGTAATCTGGGCGGTCGCGACGTTCCCGGTCAAGATAATCCTGCAAATCTTCCGGTGCGACCTGGTGGATCACGCCGATTCCGTTAATGCCGGGATATCTGTGTTCGATCTCCAGATTTGCGGCAAAGGTTCGCCATCTCGCCAGATCAACATCGTTGTCGTGGGTTTTCAACGCAGAAACGCCCGACCATAGAGCGAGCTCGTATTTTTGCAGGCGTTCTCTGATCAGATCCGCGACTTGATTGGCCGCGTGGTCGAACCGTGCTTCGGTCCTCAGGGCGATTTGCACGCGTGAATATTGCCAGATCGAAACTGTCAGGACGATGGACAGAAAAACCACCAGCCAGTGAACAAAACGAAGCCGGCTGTGCGCCTCAAGCGACTTCCTTTCGCTTCTGACAATCTCGGGTGAGATGCCCGTGGCCCGGTCCGCACGCAGGGGCGCGGTCGCCTCCTTGTTCATTGTCACTACCCCCCTGGGAAAACGATCACCTCAGCACAGGCGCGGACATTCCCTGCGCCGCCCTTCCCGGCGCATGTTTTAGGTTCCCTGTTACGTTACCTGTGCCAGGCACCGTTTTGACCTGCGCTGGCCCGCATAATCGACAAAGGCCTCAAGATCGCCAATCGGAAGTGGTTTGCGCAATATCCAGTTGATACAGGGATATTCCGCTAACACCTCGCCCTTTGCATAGCTTCCGGTACCCGTGATCAGGATGATTTCTGCATCTGGCGCCGCGTATCCGGCAAATTGCGCAAAGCCCAAACTGTTTGAATTACCGATCAGTAGGTCGATCACCAACAGATCAATATGTGTCGTCCGAAGAACCGTTATTGCCCGCTCAATCGTGTCGCATGCGATCACCTCATGGCCAGCATCGGTAATGCACTCCTTGTAGAGCTCCCTGGTGGGCTCGTCGTCCTCCAGAAGTAAAATGCGCATAAGACCGACCCTGACAAAAAACGCGTTAACGCTTAGTAAAGAAAGGTTAATAAGATATTAATATTTAGAGAAACGTACACGCAAAGGTAGATAATAAACCCAAACCTCAGGAAGAAAGCCCTTATATTAAAGCAAATCAGTCGACTGTCCGGGGCTAATGCCTTGGCAGTGAACTCGCCTAATAATTGTGAATTTCAACGTAGACCCCAATCTTACCGATGGGGATATATCAGCTCGTAACGACCGAGAACCGCAAAAATCAATATCGTGGGACATGTTGATCAACTGGCCTTGGGCCAAGGCAAAATCGGTCTTCTCTGGCGTTGTGACGCATGTCACCCTTCCCAACGCTCGCTCTGCATGATCTCCTGACTGGACGAAACTCCGTCTTCTGCCGTTGCTGCTTTGGATTTGGCGAGGCTCAAATTACCCATCGTTCTCATGCTCAGCGATATGGCAATCGCGGAAAAGACCAGGCCCCCGGCAGTCACGCCAACGAACACCCCTTCCGCCCCCAAGGTACGAGATCCCAATTCCGCGAAGGGAATCATGCCCATCGTTCTGCCCCAACTCAGCATGACGGGATATCTTGGCTTTCCGACATTCATGTGAAGCGCGTTCGAAACAAAGATCGACCCGTTGAAAAAGGCGACAATCGCCAGCGGCCCGCAAAACAGATAAAGCAAATCGCGGGACAAACCCGAAAGCGAGAAGGCATCAGCAATCGGGCTGCGCGTTAAAAACAGGATGACCGCAATGCAGATCACATAGACCAGCAAAAACTTGAGCGCGTCGAAATAGGCTTCTTTGACGCGGTCGCTAAACCCGGCACCGAAATTCTGCCCGATGATTGGCCCGATTGATCCCGACAGCGCACTCACCACCGAAAACACCACCGGATAGAGCCTGCCGACAACCGCCATGCCAGCAACCGCCTCGGGACCAAAACGGGCGATGTACCGCATGACAATCGCCATGCCCACCGGCGCGGCCAGAGACGAAAAAACCGCCGGGAACGTATACCGCAGCACGGACATCAGATGCCGCGCGCATTCATTGGCATTCGGGGAGGCAAACAGGTTGTTGCGCTTGATGGTCGCGTAATTGGCCACGGAAAATGTTGCCATGCGCGCCAGGACCGTGGCCATGGCCGCCCCTTCCAGACCGAAACCCAGTGCGAAGATGAAAATCGGATCTGCAACCAGATTTACCAGCGCCCCCAATAGCGACGGATACATCGACCATTTTGCTTCGCCATCGGCCCGAAGAGCGGATACAGCCACCATTGATATGCCCGAAAGGACCGTCGACGGTAAGATGATCCAAAGATACCGGCTGGCCATTTCAGCGACGACACCGGTCGCGCCGATCAGGCTCAAGAGGTATTCAAGATTAAGCAGGAAAATCGTCGGCAATATGATCGAAACGCCGATAACGACCACTGCTGCCGTGGTGGCAATCTCCCGTGCCGTTTTGCGATCATTGACCCCCAGTGCTGCCGAAACCAGGGATCCGGTAGCGATCGAAACGCCAATGCTTATCGCGCTGATGAAGAACATCAGGGTGCTGGCAAAACCCGCCGCAGCCGCCATTTCTTTTTCGCCCAGCAACGAAATGAAGAAAATATCGCAAAGATCGACAACATATATCGCCATGATCCCAAGGCTGGAGGTCAAGGACATGACCGAGACATGCTTCATCAAATTGCCTTCGGTGAAACTGGCCTTTGGTGGCTGCGCCATGCGATAATATCCCGCTATGCTTTATCGAACCGCTCCGGCTTTTGAGCGGCTTTTCAATCCATTTCACACGACCTTAGTCGAACTCGGTCCGATGTGCGTAGAAAATTTATGCCCTGCGCCGGAATGGTGTCTTTTTGGGCAGTGCCTTCTGCGGTGCCGCAAAAATCGTAAAAAAATCGAAGGCAAAGATGCGAATTTTCTTGCCTCATCAGCAGGTTTGGCTGTCCTCTGGACTCCTTGGGAGGGGGACAAGCCCATGAAACATTTGCCAGGTTATGCGGCGGGCCGACATTTATTGCTGACAGTTCTGCTGTGTCTAATCGCATCTATGGGCCACAGCCAAACCCAGGAGGAGGTCAGCACCGATCTGACGGCCCCGGTCGTGGTAGACGGCCAGACCGTCATCACCCTAAGCGGCACATCCAGCTTTTCCGCCGAGGATCGCGCAGCGGTTGTCAGCCAGCGGATCATCGAAATCGCGGATGCCTCGGAATCCATGTCGATGAACATCGATGTCATTGAAAATGAATTCGGCCATGCCGTGAACATCGACGGCGCGCAGGTAGTGATTGTCACCGGACCCGACGCAGGGCGCGAAGGGTTGGACGATACGCTACTTACGGCCCGGCTTTATTCAGAACTGATCCAGGAATCCATTCGACTATACCGTGTTGAACGTACTTCGGCGGCCCGCCAGCGCGGTCTGATTGCAGGCTTGCTTTGGACTGCCGTCTTTGTTGCCTTCACCGCAATACTGGTATGGCTCAACCGCCACCTCAAGACCCGCGTCGAACGACTGATCCAGCGGAAATGGCGCGTCGTCGAAGAGGCGACGCAGGAGATCGTAAGATCACGCGCCATCGCCGAAGTTGTCGCCGTCGCCGTACAGGGCGTGCTGATGGTTTTGTACTTTGTGGTGCTTTACTATTACGTCTCGATCATTTTGTTCAGCTTTGCCGAAACCCGCCCGGTGGCAACATTGCTGCTGAACCATTTCACCGATCCAATCATCGAGGCCGGCCACGCATTTGTCGGGTTCATTCCCAGCCTCATTGTGCTGTTGATCATCTTTTTCGTGACCCGCTACCTGATCCGCATCGCGCGCGTCACCTTCGAGAATATCGAGGCCGGCACCGTCCGCATTGACGGCTTTCAGGCGCATTGGGTCTGGCCCAGTTTCAATATCATCCGGGCCGTGCTGATCGCGTCGGCGATCATCCTCGCCTTCCCCTACATCCCCGGATCAGATTCGGCGGCGTTTCAGGGCATGTCGATCCTCTTGGGTGTGATGGTCTCGATTGGCTCCAATTCCGTCGTCTCGAATATTCTGGCGGGTCTTTTCGTGATCTATCGGCGATCCACCAATGTCGGCGATCGCATCAAGATCGGTGGCCATATCGGAGAGGTAACAGCCATCAAGCTGACGGAAACACATATGAAATCCTTCAAGAACGAACTGATTTCTATTCCGAATGCGCAACTTCTGAATTCCGAAGTGGTCAATTACAGCCAGCATATCGATGGTCGCGGCCTTCTGCTCCATACCACGGTCGGGATCGGATATGACGAACCCCAGCAGAAAATCGAGGCGCTGCTGATCGAAGCCGCGCGCCAGACCAATGGCATCAAGAAATCCCCGCCTCCTTTCGTTTTGCGCAGCGCATTGGGCGATTTCGCGGTCACGTATGAAATCAACGGCTTTTCAACACGTGGCAATCAGATACCGCGCATCCTATCGGATCTGCGCGGCAACATACTCGACCTGCTGCATCGTGAAGGCATCCAGATCATGTCGCCGCATTACGAGAATGACCCCGAGACACCCAAAATCCCCGAAGTGCCGGAGCCAGAGAAAAAGCCGGCCCGCAGTTAGAAAGAACATTGAAAAGGTCCGTGTCGGGCCTAGGCCTGCCGTGTTGGTTTCTTGCGCATCAGCACCACCAGGTTCGACACGAAAAGCGCGCCGATCACAACGGCGCCTCCGATCAGCGCCCATTCGCCGGGGTCTTCGCCGATCACGACCCAGACCAGGATAGGCGCCAGCACCGATTCCAGCAAAATCAGCAGTGACACCTCTGCGGAACTGATAAAGCGCGGCCCCAGTGTCAGAAAGCAGGTGGCGATGGCAATAAAGGCGCCATGCCCGACAAAGAGCTCCCACTGTCCGGGAAAGGCTTCAACCGGTGCGATGAACGGCCAGAAAACCAGCGCCGACCCGATATAGGCGATGGGGATTGCCGGTATCATCGAGATTTCCTTGACCTTGCGCACCGCCGTCAGCGCCCCGGAATAGGCGATCGTGACATAGAGCGCCCACGCATCACCCTTCCACGAGGCGATCTCGGATTCTTCAGACCCATAGGCGATGATCCCCAGCCCCACCATGACCACCGCCATGGTCAGAACCATGCGCAGCCGGATCGGCTCTCCCAGAAAAACGCGGCTGAAAATCGCGGAAAAGACCGGCATCGAGGCAAAGATGAACACCACATTGGCGACGCTGGTCTGGGTGATGGCAAGCACAAAGCCCGGCGCGGTCGATCCGATCAGAAACATGTAGATGACGCCGGGCCAGCCACAGCGCAGCACCTCGCCGAACCCTTTCGTGCCCTGCACCACCAGCAGACCGGCCAGAATGATCAGCCCCGATGTCATGCCACGCCAGAACGCCACGACAAGCGGGTCCGCAACGATCAGCCGCACAAAAAGCGAATCCGGCACCACGAAAAGCACGCCCAGCGTCGTAAACAGCAATCCTTTGAGGTGGTCATTCATGGGCAAAATCTGTGCGGGCTTTCAGGACAAAAGTAAACCCGGCTCACAACCCGGCCTGCCAGTCACGAATGATGTCCAATGGCCAGAGCAGCATGATCACATTCAGCGCCAGCCCGTCGCGGATGATCACCATCGTCAAAAGCTCGAACCCGATGACGATGGCAAAGCTGGCCCAGACCGGCAGCACCCGCGCCAGCCAGAACCCGATCAGCATCGCCATGATGTCCGAAAAGGAGTTGAGCACGCTGTCGCCGTAATAATCGAGCGATATGGTGACCTCGCGATACCGCTCGATCACCGCATTGGTATTTTCCGCAATCTCCCAGGCGCACTCGACCAGCGTGGCAATCACCAGACGGCCTCCAAGGGACATGCGCCGGGCCACCAGCCACAAGGCCGCGTAGAAGATGAAACCATGCAGCAGATGGCTGGGCGTGTACCAGTCGAACAGCTGTTGCGAGCCTTCGTTGGTGCCCACCGTGCCCCAGAGATCGACATGACCGCAGGCGCACCACGGCACGCGCCCCATCCACAACAGGATTGCGCAGGTGGTCAGAACCACCACCGCCGTCACCAGATAGGGCACACGATTTACGTCACTCATGACAGACCTTGAATCACACCCGTCCGGCGCTGTCCATGCCCGCCACGATCACAGCAGGTCGCCGGGCCTGTCGCCACGGAAAAACGCATCCAGATTGTCCAGCGCGCGAAACCCCATCGCATCGCGCGTCTGACCGGTTGCGCTACCGATATGGGGCAGCATGAAGATGTTCTCATGCGCCGCGAACGCAGGATTGCCGCCAGGTTCGGTCTGAAAGCAATCCAGCCCTGCGGCGGAAAGTTTCCCGCTGGACAGCGCCGCCAGCAACGCCGCCTCGTCCACCAGCGCGCCACGGGCGGTGTTCACGATCACCGCACCATCCGGCAGCAGGCTGAAACGTTCCGCATTCATCAAGCCCGTCGTCTCGGGTGTGGCAGGGCAGTGCAGCGACAGGAAATCGGACACTGCCAGCAGGCTTTCGATAGCATCGTGGAAGGTTGCGCCCTGCTCCTGCTCCGGGTTCAGCCGCGTGCGGTTGTAGTAATGGATCTCCATCCCGAAACCACGCGCCTTTTCGGCAAAGGCCCGGCCCACCCGGCCCATGCCGATAATGCCCAGCCGCGCGCCGGTCACCTGCTTGCCGACCATGAAACTGGGCGACCAGACCTGCCATGCACCGGTGCGCACCAGCCTGTCGCCCTCAACCGCGCGGCGGGCCGCGCCCAGCATCAGCAGCATGGCAATCTCAGCGGTGGCATCGGACAGCACATCGGGCGTGTTGGTCACCGCAATGCCACGCGCCGCCAGCGCCGACAGATCACAATGATCCACCCCGACCGAATGGTTGGCGATGATCCTCAGCCGTGGACCAAGCCGCGCCACAACATCCGCCGAAAACACCTCGGAATGGCACGGCACGATGCCGTCAACCCTGGCACTCATCGCGACAATCTCGTCGGGCGTGCTCAGCCCGTCTTCCCAATTGATAATACAGTCGTAATTCGCCTGTGCCCGCTCCAGCGTGGCATCGGACAAACGCCGCGGAAACCAGAGAACCGGCCGTGTCATCTATTCATCCTTCTTCACCGCTTCCTCCCAGAAATCGTAAAGCGCCATGGCAATCACGATGAGGGCGATGACCATGAAGGGCAGCCCGCCTGAGAACCCGGCAAACCCGGTGGAAATCGAATAGGACAAGCCGATAACAAAGGTCATCATCAGGGCCGTGCCGATGGCAGCGACGATGATCGTGACAAGGCGGGACATGGGCGTTCCTTTCCTATTCTTCTTCGGTCAGTTCTTCGGCGGCCAGCGCGCGCTGCACCCAGGCGGCAGTGCGCATCAGCCGGTCATCTTCCTCAACTCCGCCAATCAGCTGCACGCCAATGGGCAATCCGCTATCGCCAACCAGCAGTGGCAGGGTCAGGCAGGGCAATCCCGCCAGCGTCCATATCGTGCAATAGACCGCATCGCCGGTGCTTCCATCGGACAGGGGCAGCGCCTCACCACTGGCAGACGGCGCCATGATAGCATCAAAATCGTTGAAATGACCGGTAAAGAACGCATCTGCCGACGCCTTGACCCCAAGCGCATCCTGATACTGCCCGTCACTGATTGCGTGTCCCCGGCTGATCGCCTCGCGCATTTCCGGGCTGACCCGGTTACCATGCTCGGTGTTGATCGGGGCCATCTGCCGGGCGATCTCGTAATCATAGATCGTCTTGTGGACCCCCACCAGCTCGGCAAGCTGGGGGGCGGCGGGGAACCGTTCGACCCTCGCGCCAAGCGCGTCGATCACCGCCTCAAGACCGGCGGCGGCATCGGGCGTCAGACGATCATGAAAAGGCAGATCGAACCAGGCGATATCCGGTTCCACCGGCGCCGTGGCCCGCGCGCCATCCAGCAGGCCGGGCCGGGGGCGGGCAAAACTGTCTGGGTCGGTCGGATCAAAGCAGCCCAGCACGTCGATCAGCAGCGCCATATCCTCCAGCGTGTTGGCAAATCCACCAACCTGGTCAAGCGTGGCAGAGGTGCGGAAGAGACCAGTGCGCGGGATCAACCCGCGCGTGGGCTTGGCCCCGTAAGTGCCGCAGAACGACGCGGGCCGGATTACCGATCCGCCGGTCTGCGTACCCACGGCCAGCGGCACATGCCGCGCCGCGACCGCAGCGGCGGACCCACTGGAGGAGCCCCCGGGGGTATGCGCCGCATCATGCGGGTTGGTGGTATTCGTCGGGTGCAGATAGGCGAATTCAGCGGTCGAAAGCTTGCCCATGATCACCGCCCCGGCCTCACGCAGGCGATTGACGATGGTCGCATCGGCCTCGGGCATCCGCCCGGCAAAGATCGGGGTGCCACATTCGGTGGGCATGAACCGGGTGTCGATGATGTCTTTCAGCCCCACGGGCACGCCGTGCAGCGCGCCCACAGCCTTGCCCGATTTACGAATGCGGTCCATCTCGCGCGCCTGCACAAGCGCAAGCTCGGGATCAAGAAACGCCCACGCCCGGATCACATCATCCGTGGCCGCGATCCGGTCAAGACAGGCCCGCACCAGCGCCTCGGACGACAGCCGGCCATCGCGGATCGCCTGCGCGGCCTCGACCGCCGATAATGTGGTCAGATCGCCTTTCATCAGGGAATATAGACGCCAAAGAGGTAATCCGGGAACCACAGCGCAATCCCCGGGAACTGATACATCAGCACCATGCAGAAGATCACGATCCCAAGGTAGGGCATCAGACCGCGGAAAATCTCCATCAGCTCAATCTGCTTTTTCAGCACGCCCTTGAGGTAATAGGCGCTCATCGCCATGGGCGGCGTCAGGAACGAGGTTTGCAGGTTCAGCGCCACCAGCATAGCAAAGAAATACGGGTTCACCCCGAACGTATCCAGCATCGGCAGGAAGATCGGCACGAAGATGATCAGGATTTCCGACCATTCCAGCGGCCAGCCCAACAGGAAGATGATGAGCTGTGCCAACACCAGGAATTGCCAGGGCTCCAGGTTCATCGCCAGGAACCAGTGCTCGATCACGTCATGCCCACCGAGGAAGCTGAACACTGACGCGAAAGTCCATGATCCGACGAACAGCCAACAGACCATGGCGGTCGCCTTGGCGGTCAGGAACACGCTTTCCTTGATCTTGGTCCAGGTCAGCGAACGGTAGATTGCCGCCAGCACCAGACCGCCCAGTGCCCCCATCGCGGCCGCTTCGGCAGGGGTTGCAAGCCCGCCCAAGATGGACCCCAGAACCAGCATGATCAGGATCGTCAGCGGCACGAAACTGACCAGCAGATCAAGATAGATCTTGGATGGCGGCGGGATGTCCTCTTCGCGCGGTTTGGGCGCGATGGACGGGTTCAGCGTGGCCCGGATCATCACGTAGACGATGTACATCCCCGCCAGCAACAACCCCGGAAAGACCGCCGCCGCATAAAGACGCAGGGGCGACAGCTCGGCAATGGCGGCATAGACGATCAGCATGATCGACGGCGGGATCAGGATGCCCAGCGTGCCACCGGCGCAGATCACCCCCGACGCAAAACTCTTGTTGTAATTGGCACTGGCCATCGCCGGATAAGCCAAGAGGCCCATCAGCGTCACCACCGCGCCCACGATGCCCGAGGCGGTTGAAAACACCGCACAGGTCAGCAGCGCCGCGATGGCCAGCGAACCGGGCAGGTTACGCGCCGCCATGTAGAGCGAGAAGAACAACCGGTCGACGATATTGGCGCGCTCGACCACGTAGCCCATGAACAGGAACAGCGGGATGGCGACCAGCGTGTCGTTTTCCATCACCGAATAGGTATTCTGGTTCAGCAGGTAGAAGATATTGTTGTCGAAGATGCCCGAAAAACTGTCGGGCAAGCCCTGGTAATAGGCGTAATAGCCAAAGCCGACGCCCATGGCGAGCAGCGTGAAGGCGATGGGAAAGCCCAGCAACACTAGCACGATGAACAGGCTCAGCATAAAAATTGCGACTTGGGGATCGGTCATCGGCGGGGCCTCTTGCGGAATTTCAGGTCGGGCAAAGCCGATTTACTTGTCATCGGGACGCGGCACGGGCATCGCCGGGCTTTCTTCCATGTGCATCAGCATGTCTTCGGTTTCATGGACATCATCCAGCCGTTCCAGCCATCTTCCTGTTTTCATCGCCAGCCAACAGCGCATCATCTCGGCCAGCCCTTGCAGCATCAACAGGAATCCGGCGACCGGGATCAGCGTTTTGAAGAAATAGATCTGGATGCGCGCAGGGCTGTTCCAGCTGACCTCCTTGTAGCGCCAGCTATCCGAGGCGATCTCCCAGCCATACCAGAACAGCGCCATCATGCCGGGGAAGAAAAACAGGATATAGAGGGTGAAATCCACCCGCGCCTGCCATCGCACCGGAAACAACCGGTACAGCACATCGCCGCGCACATGGGCATCCTGCGCCAGGGCATAGGGCCCGGCCATCAGGAACAATGCGCCATACATCTGCACCATCATGTCAAAGGCCCAGACCGTTGGCGCATTGAGCACGTAGCGCACGAACACCTCGTAACTGACCGACAGGGTCAGGATCAGGATGCACCAGCCAAAGGCCTTTCCGACCCACTGGCTCAGCCCTTCGATTGCGTGGATGATTTTGACCATCTTGGCCCCTCCCCGGGAACGCGCGACAGGCAACCGGGGTCCGCATCACACGATCCCCGGCTCTGTTTCAGAACCTTATACCTGATCAGCCAAAGTAGTGCTTGTAGGCCAGCTTGTAGTCAGGCTGGTTCAGGTTCAGATAGTTCATCACGTTCTTGGCATAGGCTTTCTGGCTGTCGACCACCTTGGCAAAGAACTCGTCCTCACCGGAAATCCGATCCACCACGATATCCCACGCCTTGAGCTGTTCGGCCATCACGCTATCGGGCGTGCGGTAGACATTGACGCCCTGTTCGTCGCGCAGGGTGACCAGGTCATCGGCATAACGCTTGGTATTGTGCCAGTAGAAGTTGGAGTTCTCGGCCTCGGACGCATATTTCAGAATCGCCTGAAGCTCGGGCGCCAGCGCGTCATACTTCTTCTTGTTGAACGTGCACTCAAAGAATTCCTGGCTTTGGTGGAACGAGGCCAGGTGATAATGCTTGGACACGTCCTGCATGCCAAAGTCACGGTCCGAGGTCGGGTTGTTGAACTCGGCCGCGTCGATCAGGCCCGACTTCATGGCGGGCTGAATTTCGCCGCCCGGAAGCTGCACGACCGACATGCCCATTTCCAGCAGAACGTCAGCGGCCAAACCAACGGTGCGGTACTTCAGGCCCGACATCTGGCTGGCATCCTTGATCTCTTCCTTGAACCACCCCATCGGCTGCGCCGGCATGGGTGAGTTGAAGAACGACACCACGTTCAGCCCAAGGCTGGCCATCAGCTCGTCAAACAGCTCCTGACCGCCGCCATAATGGACCCAGCCCAGCACTTCCTGGCTGGACCAGCCAAAGCAGGGGCCGGTGCCGAACAGCGACGCCGCCTTGGATTTCGAATACCAGTAGGCGGGCACGTAGTGGGCCGCATCCAGAACGCCGCGATGTACCGCATCCTGCATCTGGCTGGTCTTGACGACCGAATTGACCGGCAGCAGGTCGATGGTCAGCGCCCCGCCCGACATTTCGTTGACGCGGTTCACATAGGATTGCGCGTTCTCAAGAAAGATCCCGCCGCCCCAGGCCGCCTGCATTTTCAGCGTCACGCCTTCGCTTTGCGCCAGCGCCGGTGTTGCCAATGCGCCGGCACCTGCAAGTGCCGTGCCGCGCAGGAACTTCCTGCGATTCAGTGATTTTGTCATGTTTCCTCCCATTTATTTTTCAGCGATCCCAACAAACCGTCTGCCGCATCTCAAGGGACGCGGATCGACCGCCGTTTCTGGTTCGGGAAACCCATATGCAAGGCGCAGGAATCGCAGCTTTTGTGGTGCAAGCACCACCCCGTACATATTTTCTAGGTCGCAACATACTACATGTACAGTAAAAATTGGATAGAGAATGTGACCAATTTCCGCCGATCCAGCCCGCCACAGGCCGCAGACCGGCGATACCGGCCCATGCTTTCGCGCATCCGCATTCCCGGCATTTCCCTGCCCCCGGCCCCTCGCCTTTCCCGGCAACACCGGTCTATGCTGCGCCAACTCAGGACAAGGAGCCACCATGCCCGCCCCCGAAAACACCTTCAAGACCGCCCTTGCTTCGGGCCGCATGCTCTATGGCTGCTGGGCCGGGTTCGCCGATCCCTACGCGACCGAGGTGCTGACCACCGCCGGGTTCGACTGGCTGGTGATCGACGGCGAACACGCCCCCAACGATCTGCGCAGTATCATGGCCCAGCTTCAGGTGATCGAGGGCAAACACAGCGCCCCCGTGGTGCGCCTGCCAATGGGCGAGGCATGGCTGATCAAGCAGGTGCTAGATATCGGCGCGCAGACATTGCTGATCCCAATGGTCGAAACCGCGGATCAGGCCCGCGATCTGGTCCGCGCCATGCGCTACCCGCCGGATGGCATCCGCGGTTCAGGCGCGGCGCTGGCCCGGGCCTCGCGCTTTTTCGACATCCCCGATTATATCCCGACCGCCAATGACCAGATGTGCCTGCTGGTGCAGGTCGAAACCACCGCCGGGATCGACGCACTGGATGCGATCTGCCAGACCGACGGCGTTGACGGTGTCTTTATCGGCCCCTCGGATCTGGCTGCCGATATGGGGTACCAGGGCGACAGCAACCGCCCTGAGGTGCAGGCGGTGATCCGCGACGCGCTTGACCGCATCAGGCGTTCGGGCAAGGCGACGGGCATTCTGGGGCTGGATCACGACACCGCGAAAACCTACCGCGACTGGGGCGCACAGTTTCTGGCCGTTGGCATCGACGTTGTGATGCTGGCCCAGACCGCACGACAGACAATGGCCCGCTGGCGCGATGACTGAACGTTTCCTTCTGGCAGATGTCGGCGGCACCAATACGCGCGTCGGACTGGGCGGTGTTGACGGCCTTGAACCTGACAGCGTGCAAAGCTTTCACAATGCCGGTCAGGGCGGGCTGGCACCGATCCTGTCCGCCTATCTTGACCTGCACCCCGGGGCCGTCACGGCGCTTTGCGCCGGCGTCGCCGGGCCGGTCCGGGATGGCAATGCGCAACTGACCAATCTCGACTGGTTCATCGACGCGAACGCCCTTCAGGCAGCCACCGGTGCGGCGGCCATCCACCTGATCAACGACCTTCAGGCCCAGGGCTATGCGCTTGACGATCTGCCCCGCGATTGCATCACCACGATTTTTCCCGGCGCACCGCCCCCACCCGATGCCACGCGGCTGGTCATGGGGCTTGGCACCGGCTGCAATATCGCCGTTGTGCACAACACCCCGCAGGGCCTGCTGGTCCCGGCGTCCGAGACCGGCCATTCCAGCCTGCCCCATATGGAGGGCACAGCAGGCGAATTCATCGCCCATCTGTCCCAGACGCAGTTTCACAAACCCATCGAGGCCGCGATCTCTGGCCCTGGCCTCAGCCGCATCCGGCGCTTCCTGACCGGTGAAACCGTTACCCCGGCTGACATCATCGCAGCCTATGGAACCGACAGCGATGCCGCGGCCGACAGCCTGCGGCTTTTTGCAGAAATTCTGGGGACGATTGCGGGCAATATCGCGCTTGCTCATCTGCCGGTGGGCGGGTTTTACTTTATCGGCAGCACCGCCCGCGCCGTGGTGCCCTATCTTGGCGATCTGGGATTTATCAACCATTTCACCGCCAAGGGCCCTTACACACAGATCATGCAGGACATTCCCGTGTATCTGATCGACGATGACAGCGCCGCCCTGCACGGTTGCGCCCGCTATCTGCGGCAACGCCTTTCACCTTCCGGCAACGGGATGGTGACGGGCTGACTTCAAGTCAGGTTTCCCACACTTGGCCCGGCCCGGCCTTGTCCGCATCCTGACGCCATTTCGAAACGGAGACTCAGATGCCCAGACCCCTTATTCTTGTCGGCCTGTTCGGTCTTGCCCTGACAGCCTGTTCCGACACGCCCGCCACCGGCTATGTGGTCGGCGTCGGCAATCCCAGCAACGGCTACGCGGCCCGCTTCAATGATGGCAGCCAAGGCTATGCCTATTGGTGCACCGATCATGGCACCTGCCTCAACCGTGCCCGCGCCGCGTGCAACAACAGCTTCAAAATCCGCGATATATCCGAGGTTGACCGTGCCGCCTCGCCCGATGCCGTTGGGCGCGGCTTTTTCGACAAGGCCCGTACGCAGCTCCACACCCTGGCGGTGACCTGTGCTGGCTAGGAAAACAGTACCGCGTGGCCGGGCATCGAACTCGGCTACCCGATACTCATCGCCAGCACCCGGCTGATCTCTGTCAGCGACCGGCCCGATTGCGCCATCCATGTGCTGAACGCCGTCTGCACCGCTTTCATCGCGCTTTTCGACGTCGGGGCCTTGTCCACCACGCCCTCGGCGATCAGCCGCGCCACCACGTCCTTGGACAGCACGTAGCCATCCCGCCCCATGAACCGCAGCGCATAAGCCCCCGTGGTCCCGCCCAGCCGCGAACCGCGTGTCTTGAGCATCTCCAGCAGCGCCGCATAGTCCTCGGACGGCCACTCTCCAACGACCTTGCCGATGCCACCCTCCTCGCGCAGTTCCAGCATCAGCGCCGCATTGTCCCGGACCGAGGCGATCTTGGCCCCGTGCCGCACGATCCGCGTGTCGGTCAGAAGCGCATCGAACATCACGTCATCCATCAGCGCGCAACGGCCAATGTCGAACCCGTGAAACGCCTCTTCGAACCCCGGCCACTTGTTTTCGATCACGCTCCAGTTCAGCCCGGTGCGAAACACGAATTTCGACATCTCCGCCAGCCAGCGGTCTTCCGGGATCGCCGCCAGCTCCGCCGCCGACTTCGGTCTGCCCAGCTTCGCCTCCAGCGCCTCTGCCCCGCCATGCCGCCCGGCGCTGATCTCGAAAATCTCCTGAAACGCGCGCATTTCACCCTCCTCCCGGCACCCTGCTATACCGTAATGCTGTCAATTCCTGTCCGAAGCCGCTTTTCCCGCGCGCCCCGCTCTGCCATAATAGCGCAAAACCAAGAAAACAAAGAGCAGCGGTATGAACGATCTCCTCTCCGGGCAGCCCGACCCATCCGACTATGATGCCCATTCCATCGAGGTGCTCGAAGGGCTGGAACCGGTCCGCAAGCGCCCCGGCATGTATATCGGCGGCACCGATGAACGCGCCCTGCATCACCTTGTCGCCGAGGTGCTGGACAACTCGATGGACGAGGCCGTCGCTGGTCACGCCACACGGATCGAGGTTGAGCTGCACGAGGATCACGCCATCACCATCCGCGACAATGGCCGCGGCATCCCGATCGACCCGCATCCGAAATTCCCCGACAAATCCGCTTTGGAGGTCATCCTCTGCACCCTGCACGCGGGCGGCAAATTCAGCGGCAAGGCCTACCAGACCTCGGGTGGCCTGCACGGTGTCGGTGCCTCGGTCGTGAACGCGCTTTCGGATTCAATGGTGGTCCAGGTCGCCCGCAACAAGGCGCTTTACGAACAGCGCTTCTCGCGCGGCATCCCCCTTGGCCCGATCGAGAAAATCGGCCAGGCCCCCAACCGCCGCGGCACCACCGTCACTTTCCACGCCGACGAACAGATATTCGGCCACCACCGGTTCAAACCCGCGCGGCTTTTCAAATCCATCCGCTCCAAGGCCTACCTCTTCTCGGGCGTCGAAATCCGCTGGAAATCGGCGATATCCGATGGCGAAACCCCGCAAGAGGCCACGTTCCACTTCCCCGGCGGCCTCTCCGATTACCTCAAGGAAACCCTCGGCCCCGCCTCCACCTATGCCGATCAGCCCTTCGCGGGCACCGTCGACTTTCAGGAACGTTTCCAGGTGCCCGGCAAGGTCGAATGGGCGATCAACTGGACCCCGTCGCGCGACGGCTTCCTGCAAAGCTACTGTAACACCGTGCCCACGCCCGAGGGCGGCACCCATGTGGCGGGCTTCTGGGCGGCCATCGTCAAGGGCATCAAGGCTTATGGCGAGCTGGTCAACAACCGCAAGGCGGCCCAGATCACCCGCGACGATCTGATGACAGGTGGCTGCGCGCTGGTCTCGTGTTTCATCCGCGAGCCGGAATTCGTCGGCCAGACCAAGGACCGCCTGGCCACGACCGAGGCGCAGCGGCTGGTCGAAAACTCCGTCCGCGACCATTTCGACAACTGGCTCGCCGCCGACACCAAATCCGCCGGGGCGATCCTCGATTTCCTCGTGCTCAGGGCCGAAGAACGCCTGCGCCGGAGGCAGGAGAAAGAGACCCAGCGCAAATCGGCCACCAAGAAGCTGCGCCTGCCCGGCAAGCTGACCGACTGTTCGTCAAAAGACCGCGAAGGCACGGAACTTTTCATTGTCGAGGGCGATAGCGCCGGCGGCTCCGGCAAGGGCGCGCGCGACCGCAGAACCCAGGCGCTCTTGCCGCTCAAGGGCAAGATCCTCAACGTGCTCGGCGCGGCCTCGTCAAAACTGGGCTCCAATGCCGAGATTTCCGATCTCTGCGAAAGCCTTGGTTGTGGTATGGGCAGCCGCTTCAACATCGACGATCTGCGCTATGAAAAGATCATCATCATGACCGATGCCGATGTCGACGGCGCGCATATCGCCTCGCTGCTGATGACCTTCTTCTTCACCCAGATGCGCCCGTTGATCGACGCCGGGCATCTCTACCTCGCCTGCCCGCCGCTCTACCGCCTGACCCAAGGCGCGCGCCGCGTCTATGTGGCTGATGATGCCGAGAAAAACGCCTTGCTGGAAAAGGGCCTCGGCGGCAAGGGCAAGATCGACGTGCAGCGCTTCAAGGGCCTGGGAGAGATGGACGCCAAGGACCTCAAGGAAACCACGATGGATCCCAAAACCCGCAAACTGATCCGCGTGACCATAGACGAGGATGAACCCGGCGAAACCGGCGACCTTGTTGAGCGCCTCATGGGCAAAAAACCCGAATTGCGCTTCCAGTATATCCAGGAAAACGCGAGGTTCGTGGAGGAATTGGATGTTTGACTATCACCAAATCGTTTCAACATTGAGTTTCGAGATTTCAAAATCCACCAAACGAATTAAGGCGGCAACACGCTTCTCCAACCGTTTTATCGAAATTAAATTTGGGCCATTTAACAAACTTACAGCGCTTGAATATCTCAGTAGGTGAGAGGCAAATAGTTCGTTCAACAAAGAGAGTTCTGCCGCCAATTCGACAGATAACTGGTTTTGATCTGTTGCAGCGCGCAGCTCCTCTGCTAGTGCTTCAAGATTGTGCCCAAATTTTTTACGTTTCGGAAGGTCACTTTTGTATTTGTCGAAGTCGAGCAACAACAATAAACCTTTTAAGATTGCCTCGATTCCTTGAGCAAATAAGTGAAGAACCACATAGTCGAAAGGCTCGTGATTTATCTGCCTTTTTTGTAAATGAGACCGTTGTAAGTAAGCCGCTCCAACGAAACCCTTACCAATTTGGTATTGATGGATAGCGACCAACTGCTTTCCAAAAGACGTTGGCGGCATAAAGCTTCCTCCTTCGGAAGTTTGAATTAAGCACTATTAAGATTGGCAGCAAACGTGGGGTCGGTGCGAACCCTCCACAAATTTCCATCACTCCCTTTCCATCAGACAAGTTCACTCGACCAACAAGCTGATCCGCCCAGAAACTAGCCTAGGGCGCACGTGAACACACTCCAATCCAAATCCAACCTCAAACGGCATCGCATGAACGCAGACGAAAGCGAAGCGCCCGCACATGGAACAACAAATTCGTAGGGTGGGTAAAACCCACGCATTTCCCGATCATGGAAGAATGGTGGGTTCCACCCCAAGACGCCGGCCATCCCCGCGCCCCAATCCGGGGCGAACCCCGGCCTACGCCCTGATATCCAATAACATTGACAAAACCTGTGACCTGTTAAACGATCAACAAAAAGGTAAAGAAGGGACAGATTTCAGAAAGACCCGCTCACCCTGCAAAATTATTGATCTGCAATGTCAGGTGGATTTTCTAGGTCAGGTTGGGACGTGATGAGAGCATAAAAATAACGGAATTGGGGACGGGTCACCACATTTGGATGGGCAATCAAACTCATATTAAGTGTCGGTACCGGTAAAGATGTTACATGTAACAAGTCGCAGGATGCGGATGTAGACCGCACTTAATTCTCGGCAATCACCCAAAAATTATCGACGGGCCACGGTATTTTCCGTGTCTGCTGGTCACTGCGCGCTGTCGGGAAGGGGCAGCATACTACGAGTATCAAGAGGGCCTTCTGCCGCGAGGTATGATTATTACTGCGCTGCCCTGATTGATTGAAACGGAATGGATTTCAAACGAGGGGAAACTATCCATGAAAACAAGAAACCTGGGTGCAATCACCATTTTCGCATTTGGTCTTGCGGGCTGCGCCGCCGGTCCATCGCCAACGCTGGCGAAATACAGCGATGCACAGATCAATCGCTGTTACAATTCGCTCAGCTACAAGGACAGACAGGCGGCACAGGCGAAGGCGCAACAAGTGGCCTACATACCGATTGCGGGGGCCTTAATGTTCGAAGAGCAGCTCTACAAAGAGTATGAGAAAATCTGTAAGCGCAAAGGCATTCTCAGATAGCGTTTGCCGCAAGCGCCATGGGCGGGCGCTTGCGTTTTCGTGTCAAAATCCCACCGTGCGCCCTGTTAACGGCGCAAATTCGGGCACAAATACCGACGTAATACCGACGCGATACCGACGTAATACAGCCCGCTGTTTTGCCCTGTTAACCTTGGGTTTCCGGGGGATTTCCGGGTCGATTCGCAGGGGTCTCCGCGCGGCGCCGGTCATCTTTCGTTAACCGGCCACAATGCCCCTCTCCGACCGCTGCAAAATACAAAGGGGCGCCCGAAGCGCCCCTAGCGGTTTTTCCAGTCTGGCCGTTCAGGCCACGGCCGACATCACGGCCCAAAGGCTCATCAGCGCGGCGAAACTTACGACGGTAGGTAAAACGACACGGATCATATCACGTCTCCTTTCCAGGCAGCCCAAGCCCGGGCTGCGGTGTTGTCCGCGGGGCAGTTTGCCCTGCGATAAAACTGATGTGGGAAGGAAAGGCTGTAACAAACACCCCCGCGCCGTACACAAGGGATAACACCCGCGCGGGCAGTGCGTGATAACGCTAACATCGCCGCGCTGGGCCAGAAGTCGGCGCTCTAACCGCCCTTGAGACGGGCCAGCAGTACGACTTCGCTGTCGGGGTTTATCGGCGTGAACCAGCTGTCATTATAGACCCGTCCGTCAATCGCGACCGAGACACCCCGGTCCAGTTGCGGACGGATGGCGGGATATTTCTCCGCCAGCCCGTCCAGCAATTCACGCAGCGTTCCGGCCTCGATCTCGACCTCGGTCTGATCTTCGGTCATGGCGGCAAGCGATCCCCAAATCCTGACCTGGACCATCGCTTGCACCCCTTGTTTTACAGGCCCTGAACCGCTTTCAGCACCTTGGGCGGCGACATCGGCAATTGCGTCAGGCGCACGCCCGCGGCCTCGGATACGGCATTGGCCACAGCCGCCAGTGGCGGCACGATCGAGGTCTCGCCCACCCCGCGCACCCCGTAAGGATGGCCTGGGTTGGGGATTTCCAGGATCACGGTGTCAATCATCGGCAGATCGGACGCGACCGGGATGCGGTAATCGAGGAACCCGGCATTTTGCAGCACGCCGTCATCGCCATAGATGTATTCCTCATTCAGCGCCCAACCGATGCCCTGCACCGCCCCGCCCTGAAACTGCCCTTCGACGTAATCCGGATGCACCGCCTTGCCCGCATCCTGGAACACGGTGTAGCGCAGAATCTTGACGGCACCGGTGTCCGGATCGACCTCGGTATCAACCATATGCGTGGCGAAGCTCACGCCGGCGCCTTCGGGGTTGGCCTCATGATGGCCGGCAATCGGCCCGCCGGTATTCGACGCAATCGCGGCGATTTCCTTGATCGTCATCGGCGGGTGTTTCCCGGCATTGGGCCCCGCAGGCCGCGCGGCCCCGTCTTCCCATTCCACCGCGTCTTCATCAATGCCCCAGACCTGTGCGGCGCGTTTGCACATCTCGCGTTTCGCGGCGCGTGCAGCCTCGATCGTGGCCAGCCCGACCGCAAAAGTCACCCGGCTCCCGTCGGTCACCTCGTTCTGACCCAACGATCCGGTATCCGCCACAATGGTTCGGACCTGTTCGTAAGGAATGCCCAACTCTTCGGCGGCCATCATCGACATCGACGCGCGTGACCCACCAATATCCGGGTTGCCCTCAGACACGGTCACGGTGCCATCCGGCGTGATGTTCAACGACACGCAGGTATCGCCGCCGAAGTTGAACCAGAAGCCGCAGGCCACGCCCCTGCCCTGATTTTCGCCCAAGGGTGCGCTCCAGTGCGGATGGTCCTTGGCGGCGCGCAATGTCGCCTCAAGGCCGATCGCCGGAAAAGTGGGCCCATAGCTGGCACGGGTGCCTTCGCGCGCGGCGTTTTCCAGACGCACGGCCAGCGGATCAAGACCAAATCCCTTGGCCAATTCATCCACCGCGCTTTCAACCGCATAGGCCGCCATTGGCGCACCAGGCGCACGGTAAGCCGCCTGTTTCGGGCGGTTTGTCACCACATCCCAGCCAACGGTTTTCACGTTTTCCAGATCATAAGGCGCAAAGGCCGACATCGAACCGAATTCGACCGGCGAGCCCGGATAGGCCCCGCCTTGGTAACGCAATTCCGCAAAGGCCGCGGTGATCTGACCGTCCTTGGTCATGCCGATACGCACGTCGATGGAGCTGGAAGCCGTGGGCCCCGTGGCCCGCAACACTTCTGACCGGCTCATCACCATCTTGACCGGACGGCTGGTTTTCTTGGACAGCGCCAATGCGACCGGCTCCAGGAACACGGTCGTCTTGCCACCAAAACCCCCGCCGATTTCCGAGGCGGTGACGCGCAACTGCCCCTGTTCCATCCCCATGATCGCGGCACAGGTATTGCGCACCATGTAATGGCCCTGGGTACAGCACCACAGATCGGCCTGACCATCGGCACCCATCGACGCCAGACAGGCATGCGGCTCGATATAGCCCTGATGGGTCGCTTCGGTCCGGTAGGTGCGTTCGATCACGCGGTCAGCCTTGGCCAGACCGGCTTCGATATCGCCGTGCCCGAATTCATAGCGCGACAAAACGTTTGGCGACATGCCTGCAGGCACAGTCTCGTTGGCGCGCCCCTCATGCAATACCGGCGCGTCCGCGGCCATTGCCGCATCCACATCCGTCACATGCGGCAGCACCTCGTAGTCCACCTTGATCAACTTCAGCGCCGCCTTGGCGACAGACGGAGAATTTGCCGCCACCGCCGCCACCGCGTGACCGTCATAAAGCGCCTTTTCGCCCGCCATACAGTTATCGAGGATGTCGGCTGTGAAATCGTCATCGGTGATCTCGTCGAAATCGGCACGGGTCAGCACCGCATGCACACCGGGCAACGCTTCGGCCGCCGAGGTATCGATCGATTTGATCCGCGCATGGGCATGCGGGCTGCGCAACACCCGGGCAATCAGCATGCCCGGTGCGCTCATATCCGCGCCAAACCGGGCCTTGCCGGTCACCTTGTCGATCCCGTCAGGGCGTTTTACCCGCGTACCGACAACCTTGAATTCGCGTGTCTGGTAAAGCTGCTTGTCATCCAGTGCCATTACGAAGCCTCCCGCATTTCCTGCGCCGCATCCAGAACGGCACGAATGATCTTGTCATACCCGGTGCAGCGGCAAAGATTGCCTGCCAGCCAATACCGGGTTTCTTCTTCGGTCGGGTCCGGGTTGTTTTCCAACAGCGATTTCGCCGCCACCAGCAAACCCGGCGTGCAGATACCGCATTGCAGTGCCGCATGTTCGATGAACTTGCGTTGCAGTGGATGTAGTTGATCACCTTTCGCCATGCCCTCGATGGTGCCGATTTCGCGGCCCTCGGCCTCGGCCCCCAGCATCAGGCAAGAGCAGACCAACCGCCCATCCACAGTAACCGAACAGGCGCCGCAATCGCCGGTGCCGCAGCCTTCCTTGGACCCGGTCATGCCCAGCCGGTCGCGCAGCGCATCCAGCAGGGTTTCATCGGCGTCGCAAAGAAATTCTGTCGGATCGCCATTCACTGACGTGGTTACATGGATCTTGCTCATGCCGCACCTCCTGCGCGTTTCCTGGCGATCACCGCCGCGCGTTTGGCCAGCACCCCGGCCACATGTACGCGGAAATCAACGGTGCCTCGTTTGTCATCAATGGGTTTGGCCGCTGCCGAGCAGGCCGCCGCCAGCGCATCCAGCGCCGCATCGTTCATCTTGGTGCCGATCAGCGCCTCTGCGGCCGCGGGCACCAACAGCACTGTCGGCGCTACAGCCCCCAGCGAAACCCGCGCCGCCGTGCAGGTACCATCCTCGTCCAGCGACAGCGAAACGGCACAACCTACCACCGCGATATCCATCTCGGTCCGCGGAATGAAACGCAGATAAGCGTCCGACGAACGAACGCCACGTTCCGGCAGAATGATCGCGTCGATCAATTCGCCTTTTTCAAGGGATGTCCGACCCGGCGCTGTGGGAATTTCCTCGACCGGCACAACCCGCGTGCCGTTCGGCCCCACGACGCGCGCGACCGCTCCGGCCGCCACCATCGCCGGTACGCTATCAGCAGCAGGGGAGGCGTTGCACAGATTGCCCGCCATCGTGCAGCGGCCCTGTACCTGGGTAGACCCGATCAGGTTCGTCGCCTCGACCACACCGGGCCAATCGGCCACCAGGCCTTCATGTTCCCCCATTTCAGCGCCCGACACTGCCGCGCCCACGCGCCAGCCACCATCTTCAGGGGTAATCTGTTTCAGCGCGTCGATCCGCTTGAGATCGACCACCGTATCCGGATCGGCCATGTCGGACCGCATCCGCACCAGAAGGTCGGTACCTCCGGCCAGAATTCTGCAATCGCCGGACGCGCCAGCCAACAGGCTGACCGCTTCATCGACAGTGGTTGGGGCTAGGTATTGCATGGGTCGCTTCCGCCGCTCCTGGTTCTCTGAGTCATCCGGGACTACATCGCAAGACGCGCAAGAAGACAAGCAGGTTCGTGCGCCGCCCGGTTTCATATCGGGTTAAATCAATCCTCTTCCTACGCGATGATATCAGCCTATGCACCGCTCATCCAACCGGTGGTCCGGCAACGTCACCAGTCATGCTTTTGCCGACCAATTTCCGATAAAACTTGATGCCGCGGGTTCCCTCGCCTATCTCGGCCTCACCGGTACCCGCTACGCGCAGAAAGCCTCTGATCATGAATTCAGAAAAAATCGACAACTTCCTGATGTCCACGATCATCACCGTTCTGATGCTGACCGTGGGGATCAGCCTGTGGGATCATCTCTATTTCTCGCTCAAATTCGCGGCTGAGGACGGTGTGGTGGAATATGGCACTGCGATTGCACTTTTCATCGCCAGCCTGATCTTGATCAGGAATGCCCTATCTCTGCGCGGCAGGGCTACCAAGCTTGCCGTGGGGTTGACGTTTTTTTACGCCTTGCTGTTCTTTTTCGGCGCCGGAGAGGAAATCTCCTGGGGCCAGCGCATTTTCGGCTGGGAAACCAGCGAAGCCCTGAAAGAGCTTAACAAACAGGACGAGACCAATCTTCACAACCTCGAAATTGGCGGCCTGCATCTGGCGAAAACCCTGTTTGGCCCGGTCCTGACGGTAGCGATCCTGCTCTATCTCGCGGTATTGCCCTGGCTTTATTCGCGCAGCGAAAGGATCAGAAACCTGGCCGATACACTTGCCGTGCCCGTACCGGGCTGGCGTCATGGGGTGCTCGCCATTGTGTCCAGCCTTGTGATTGTCGCGGTCGAGTCACTACTTGATGTCAGTCGTGTATGGGAAGTCTACGAGTTCATTTTCAGCCTGCTCGTTGTGTCGATCTTTCTGCTGCCGACCAATCGTGATAAGGTCACATAAGACCGGCGTTGCGACGAAAAGCCTTGAATTTTCCCCGTGACCCACGGGGACGCATTGCTGTTTCTGTCTCCCCATAGAACAGGGCAAAACCAGGCCCGCAAGAGGAGACAGAAGATGAAGAAATTCACCGCCGAATTTATCGGCACATTCACTCTCGTACTGTTTGGCTGCGGCGCTGCCGTGATCGCTGGCGGCGATATCGGCCTGCTGGGCATCAGTTTTGCGTTTGGCCTTGCCCTGATCGGCATGGCCTACGGGATCGGTCATATCTCGGGCTGCCATATCAACCCCGCCGTGTCGCTGGGCGCCGTCGTCGCCGGTCGCATGCAGATAGGCGAAGCCGTGCATTACATCATCGCGCAGGTCGCCGGTGCCATTGCAGGCGCGCTGGTTCTGATGATGATCGCCAGCGGCAAGGCAGACTATTCGGTGACAGCAAACGGCCTTGGTCAAAACGGCTGGGGCACGGGCTATCTGGGTGAATATGCAATGGGCGCGGCTTTCATCTTTGAACTGGTGGCAACCTTCCTCTTTGTCACCGTGATCCTGGGCTCCACCGGTGCTGGTGCCCCCTCGGCCATGGCCGGGTTGGCGATCGGGCTGGCGCTGGTCGTGATCCATCTGGTCGGCATCAACGTGACCGGCGTGTCGGTCAACCCCGCACGCTCCATCGGGCCCGCGCTCTTTGCCGGTGCCACAGCGCTCAGCCAGCTCTGGCTCTTTATCGTCGCGCCGATCATCGGTGGCGTACTGGCCGGGCTGGTGTTCAAGACGGGCCTCTTGGACATCGACATCGTCAAATAACCAATAAGCCGGGGACGGGATCAGATGATCTCGTCCTCGTCATAAAGCGGGGCCGCTTCCAGATGGGCGGTCACACCTTCGGCGGCATCATCTGCACGCGGCGTCTCGGCAATGTGAAACAGTGCCTCGCCCTCATAGACCACCGGCATGTTGGTGCGCCCGATCACGATCCCCTCGGCATCGGCGCTGACCTCGGTTTCAACCTCGCCAAACGGGTCGGTAATCGCCCCCAGCACCGTGCCCGGCTCCACCGTGTCGCCAATCGTCAGGTAGCCCCGGAAAAGGCCACCCGCCGGTGCGCGGTACCAGCTGGACGAGCTGCAAAAGACCGGTTTCACCCGCGCCTTGGGCACGCCCTTGGCGGCGATCATCTTGAGCTGCCGCATCACCCGCAGGATGCCACTGACCCCGGCGCGCGCCGCCAATTCGTCAAAACGCAGCCCCTCGCCGCCTTCATATAGCAGCACATCAACGCCCGCCTCTTCCGCCGCCATCCGCAATGATCCGTCGCGCAGTTTCGAATGCATCATCACCGGCGCACCAAAGGCCTGGCCCAATTCGCGCAGCCGCTCATTGCCGGGGGTCAGCCGCAGTTGCGGCATGTTGGTGCGGTGAATCGCGGCCGAGTGCAGATCAATCCCCAGATCGGCCCGCTCAACCACTTCGGTCATGAAAATATGCGCCAGCCGGGACGCCATCGACCCTTCGGGCTGGCCCGGAAAACACCGGTTCAGATCGCGCCGGTCGGGCAAATAGCGGGTGTTGTTGAGAAATCCGAAGGAATTGACAATCGGCACCGCCAGCAGCGTCCCCGCCATGTTCTGCAATGCCTCGGCCTTCAGCAGCCGCCGAACGATCTCGACGCCGATCACCTCATCGCCGTGGATCGCGGCCGACACGAACATCACTGGACCGGGCTTCTTGCCGTGAATGACATGCACCGACAGATGTACGGGCGTATGATCCGAAAGCGTGCTGACCGGCACATCCACCGTCTCGCGCGTGCCCGGCGCAATCTCGGTACCATTGATCCTGAACGCTTCGCGCTTTGCCATGTCTGCCCCTCGATCTTTCCCAACCGATAGGCAAAATCGCACCCGCTGTCCATTCCGCGGCTCGACGGGTGTCCGGTTTGAGCCCAGAATGACAGATGCTGCGGGACGGACGAATGTCGGCTTAGCGTAAGCACGAGCTTTTTGAGTTGCCCACCT
>NZ_CANLER010000019.1 GCF_947489715.1 uncultured Roseovarius sp.
CCGCTGTGATCCCATGCACCTGAAAGATGTTCTTGGCCAGATCTAGGCCGACTGTTGTAACCTGCATTGGGTGGCTCCTTTCCTAGCAGTGATAGACAACTGCAGTATGGCGCATTGCGACGCCGGTGGAGCAGGAGCCATCCACCCCATCCGCTCTGACGGGCCACATCGCAGCAAAGACATGGCTAGATGAACAGCGCCTTTGGATTGCCAGCGTTCGAACATCAGGTATTCAACCGCGAATTTCTGCCAACATGAATTCAACAAACGCCTTTACGCGCGGTTTGGGACGTGATTGCGGACATCCCGTCCGAGATGGCACATGACAATGGCAAATTCTGATCGGAACGCGGCATGAAAAAGCTACTGATCACCCTGATTTTGCTCATTGGAGGCACCGCAATGGCACAAGATACTGGCGTAATTGAAATTGTGACAATGGATCTTGCAGCAGGTGTAACAGCTCAAGATTTCGAACCGGTCGATAAGGCCATCGAAGATGAGCATGTCAGCAAACAGCCTGGCTTCATTTCGCGCCAGGCGGCCTTTGCAGACGGTAAATGGGCCGTCGTGGTGAATTGGTCAAGTGCAGAGGCTGCCCAAGCCTCGATGGACAGCTTTGCATCCGCACCAGCGGCCAAAGAGTTCATGCACATGATCGATGCCTCCACAATGTCGATGACGCGATACGAACTGGCTCGTTGACGCCCCAAAGATGGTGTATCGCGGCGGCTGCATTTTCGAATGATGTATTTAGATTGCAGCCCCTTCATTCATGATGGTGTGATCGGGGTCATCCTGGCCTTGAGCATCAAGGAAGGAGCGATGACATGACGTGTTTTGTAGGTTTGGATGTATCGGTAGAAGAGACAGCGGTGTGCGTTGTCGATGAAGTCGGCAAGGTGATCTGCGAGCGCAAAGTTCCAACCGAGCCGGATGATATCGCCGCAATGCTGACTTTGGTCGGCGACGATTATGTCCGGGTCGGGATCGAGGCAGGGCCAATGTCGCAATGGTTGGTGAATGGGCTGACCGAGGCGAACCTGCCTGTCATATGCATTGAGACACGGCACATGAAAGCCCTGCTCAAAGCCCAGCAGATCAACAAAAGTGATCGTAATGACGCCCGTGGGATCGCCCAGATGATGCGCGTGGGACTGTTCAAGCCGGTGCATGTCAAAACACTGGCCGCTCAGGAACAAAGAATGCTTCTGACCAGCCGTAAACTGCTCCAGCGCAAGTTGCTCGACATCGAGTGCGACATGCGCGGCACGCTGCGCAACTTCGGCCTGAAGGTCGGTGTTGTCAGCACGAAGAATTACGAAGCACGGATCCGAGAGTTGGTTGAAAGTTTCCCCAGACTGGCCGCAATCGTCGACCCTCTGCTGACGGTCCGACGGGTGATGCGCCAGCAACTGGCGGCGCTTCACAAGATGCTCCTCACTATGGTGCGCGACGATCCAGTGTGTCGACGGTTCATGACAGTCCCAGGGGTTGGGCCGGTCGTCGCGCTCACTTACCGGGCATCGGTCGATCAGCCGCACCGCTTTGTGCATTCCCGGGATGTCGGCGCGCATGCCGGTCTGACGCCAAAGCGATATCAGTCAGGCGAGATGGATTATGACGGCAACATCTCCAAGTGCGGTGACGTCATGCTGCGGACCATGCTCTATGAAGCGGCACAATCGATGCTCACTCATTCCAGGAAATGGTCGTGGCTCAAGGCATGGGCCATGCGGGTGGCGCAGCGACGCGGTATGCGGCGCGCAACCGTGGCACTTGCCAGGCGTATCGCCGTCATCCTTCACCGCATGTGGATTGATGGCACCGACTTCCGCTTCAGCAACGGCGCTGCAAAGGCCGCCTGAGAAACAGGCCCTGATCCCGATCTGCTTCGGCAGAAAGATGTCCTCACGGGGACGACGGGTGGAGTGAGTTCGCAATGTCTGCCGATCCTGCTGCGTTTGCAGTAAGGGCGCCCGAAAGATTGAACCACCCCATCCTTCTTACCCCATCATGAGGCGGCCACACGCCGACCTCGAAGAGAAGCACGAGCTCCGTGATGGCGCATCAGCAAGGCAGATCAATAGCTCAAAAGGAATATAACATGACATGATCAACCCCACTCTTGACATAGGCCGCGATAGAGAAGCACCCGTGCAAGTCACGGGTGCCAATTTATTGAAGGGCGAGCGCACGTTAACCTAAAGTTCTGCTTTGGAGAAGCTGCGCCGCAGCATGGGCGACCAACATGAATATCCGTAATGGGATGTACCGGCTGCTTCACCCGGCAGGTTAGGCTGAGCCTATTTCTGCAAACAGGGGAAGTAGCATGGCGAAGATTGAATTTGATGAACTGATGTCGATTGGGATCGATATTGGGAAAGATACATTCCACCTTGTTGGTTTTGATCACGGTGGGCAGCGTGTGTTGCGCAAGCAGATCAAACGACTTGCTTTGATCGCAACTTTTGAGAAGCTGCCGCGTTGTGTTGTTGGCATGGAGGCCTGCCTGAGTGCGCATTTTGTCAGCCGGACGTTGCGCAAGATGGGCTATGAACCCCGGATCATTCCAGCGATCTATGTGAAGCCATTCAACAAGGGCCAGAAGAATGACTACAACGATGCAGAAGCGATTGCCGAGGCGGCATTGCGTCCGAACTTGAAGGCAGTTTCTGAGAAGTCCCAAGACCAGCTCGACTTACAGGCTTTGCATCGTGTGCGATCACGCCTGGTGTCGCGTCGAACAGCCACGATAAACCAAATCCGTGCTTTCTTGATCGAACAAGGCATTACGGTGCGCAAAGGCCTACGCGCACCCGAAAGCATCGTCCCGATAGACCCGAGACCGACAATGCACTAAGAATCAGATCGGACCACCCGATGGGGGCTTTCCAACGGAGATCTTTGGCTTTGAGCCCATTTTGACCATGGATGCTCTAATCCGGAATGGCTTTGACTTGCCAAGTAGCTTGTACATTTTGCAGTGGGCTAAACTCAGCCCCACTAGACAATCAAAACGCCCGTGTATCGCTACTAATCAACACTTTCCTCAAGCAAACTAGCAACTCTTTCGACTTTTTCAACGCTCAGTGGTTTATCGATGAAATCTCGCACTGCTGGGTAACTCCAGGCCCTTTCCTCATCCTGCGGATTTTTTGATGTCGTGAGCATCACGACAAACATTCGCGCGAAACTGTCTCCGAATTCTCGCGTTGCTGATTCCAGAAACTCAAATCCATTCATTCTGGGCATATTAATATCTAAGAAGATGACATCGATTTCCTCTAGTGGATTGTTTTTGAGATGCTCCAACGCGTCTTCCGCAAGAGAGAAAGAGAGAGCGTTTTCGAATAGCTTCGACCGCTTTAGTATCCGACGGTAGGTTTTCTGATCGATAGCTTCGTCATCAATCAGCATTGCTGTCTTAATTTTGTATTGCATATTGACTCCTTGGTAGAGAAATCTCGAAGCACGTGCCTTCTCCCGGGCGAGAGGACAGTCTTATGGCACCCGCGTGGTTCGAAGCGATGCGCTTGCAGAGTGTCAGCCCCAATCCTGATCCGGCATAAGTGCTATGTGAGTGGAGACGTTGAAAAAGGCCGAACACCCTTTCATGAAACTCCGGAGCGATACCAATGCCGTTGTCGTTTACCGCTATAGCTACCATTTTCGAGTGTTCTGATGGGACGGGTCGTACGCTGACCTTGGGTATGCGTTCTGCGCATCGAAACTTGATGGCGTTTGAAATCAAGTTTTGAAATAGAATGCGCAACTGAATCTTGCTACCTTGAATTTCAGGCAACTCTGAAACGTCGATAACGGCTTTCGCACTAGAAATGTCTCCTTGTAGCTCCTTGATAATTTCATCGACTAATAGATTTGGGTCCACGACTTCACTTTCTATACCTGCACCAACCGTGCGCGCGTAGCCAAGCACGTCTTCTACTAGTTGCAACATGCGGACAATTGTGTGTTCGGCATCGTCGAGTATTTCTTTGCCCTCATCACTAAGATTCTCTCGCTCAGAAATCTCCAGTTCATCTATGAGCATGCGGACCGTATTTGCCGGCGACTTCAGGTCGTGGGAAATGGCGTAGATAAACTGAGCTTGCTCGTTATTTGCATCTTCAAGCGCAAGGGTCTTTTGCTTAAGTGTACTCTCGGCCTTACGTCGCTGCTCGACTTCGTACTTTAGTGCCTCAAAGTCTTTTTGGGCTCTCCTTTTGGCGAAGTTGACTGCATCGACGATAAGGTCGATGTCGTCTGGCATGGAATTTTTGTCGCGGTTTGGGACAACAAAAACACCTGAATCTTGCCAAGACGCCCGAGAAACATGCGTTGCAATGGTCCGCAGGTGGCGGTTGATGTATTTATTGAATAACATCAGCATAATCGCGGATGCGCAGGCGGTCTTTGCAAAATTTGAAAGCAATATGGTCCACAGTTGCGACCAAACTCTCGCATTCGCAGACGCCAATGTTAGCCCGATTTCCATGCTCCCAACAGGAACAGCAATGCCAGCATCATTTGCGTGTACGAATTCCAAAGTATCTACAATCGCGTTTGGCGACTGAAAGTTGCCAAGCTCCCAAGATCGCCCTTTATCTGTTTTGATGACCACATGCTGGACGTCATTTTTGATGTACACTCCCTCCAATATTGCCTGTACGAGTGGAAAGTTGTACTGCCATAGCGCCTCTTCTAGACCGCTACGAAAACTCTTATCGATGGCAGTTACGGTGCTCAACACGTGAGAGCGATCACGTTGGTACCCTGCATATAGTTGAATAGTTGACGCGATTAGAGATAGAAGGGCGCTAACCAGAACTATCTGACAAACAAGTTTACGTCCAAGCTTACCCTCAAAGCCAATGCCGAATTGCCCAATCATTTGCTAGGACCCGCGTAGTATGGTTGCTTTGAAAGAAGTTCTGTAGGTGAGTCGTCCGCTAGCATCTCTGCAAGAACACGGTTGAAATTTTCTAACAGTACATCTCGTCCTTGAAGGCCATTGCAAACCACCATATGTATCGCCTGCATGTTAAGTCTGTTTGGTAGATATTCAACCATTTCAGATAGCTCGGGCGCTTCATGGGCTATAACGTAGTTGAGGACGTCCACGCTATCCAAAGTTAGATCAACTCTTTCGTTGGCAACCATGCGAACACCCTGGATGACCGTGGTGACTTCTTTCTTTTTCAGGAAGTTCGCGCGATCAAATGAACCCTCAGAGAGGTAACCGGCACCGACAGCGATTGTATATGGTTTAAGGCTATCCACGTTTGTGAAAGAATTATTGGCGTCGCGCTTCTGCAAAAAATGCACTTCAGTATCGTAGAATGGGTCACTGAAGGTCAGATATTCCACCAACGCTAAAACCTGGAATAGATTGCCTACTACGTCGTAGGTACCTGTTTTCAAGCTATCGAGGGCCCGTTCCCATGGGACAATCTCTGCCTCCAGGTTATAGCTGGCGCGTTCAAGCACCGTTGAAATCACGTCCAGCGAATTTCTGCCATTTGGATGGTCAGAGCTGCCGAATGGAACCCACTGGTCGGCAACAACCTTGATAGTATTTTGAGCGGCTGCGGCCGAAGAGAATAAAGCGCAAGCTACGTTGAGTGAGAAAACAAGCCTAATAAACATACCCAAACACCCCCGTGGAACATGAAGCTTTTCAGGTCTCAAGAACCTTCACCCGGGAAACTAAGTAGATTGGCTTACATTAATAGATAGTTTATTTGCTCAAGGCTGAGCTATTTTCTTGTAATGTAGGTTAATAACCGATTAACGAAGCAAAGCGACACAAGCAGTCGTTGAAGCGCCTGCAGCGAAAGACAGGTTTGTCCGCTTGTCGTCGCTCAAGAACCGAAAATGCTACACTTTGCATTACGGTAGCTTTCGAGAAACCGATAGGTGCATTCTGGTCGTGGCCGAATGCCCAGATTCGACCGGACGCCCGGCTTATCAACGCTATACGGCTGCCCGCTTTTCCCATATGATACGTTCTCGCGCGATCCAAATATGCTCTGGCTTTTGTTGGATGATTGCATTCTCAAAACCAGAAAGCGATTTCGCTTCTTCCACCGAATGCGCTAATGCCCAGCCGTGAACCGATGGGAGGTCAGTGGCTTCCGTGGGAACTTCGATTTTCCATACCTGTAGCATGAGCGCTTTTCCCACATCGCGATTAACAAGGAGTTTCCGAACTGAAATTCGGTCAGTGGTCGGGTATGCTAGGCATTCCACGAATGTCGTGTGTGGATGGCTCCTGCATAACAAGACATTTTTTGAGCTGATATGAGCGTCTGTCAGATGCAGTCGTGTGTCCGGCCTGTTTGCGCAGCGCACGCGGCTGCTGGCCCTGATGGTTTCCGCTGACCAAGTCCCAAACGGCAATACGGACAACATGGTGTCCCAGACATTCGACGGGGTGTCTTGGTTGGCGGGCTGACATTGCTCCATCATCTCAATGGTCTTGCGTCTCTTATGTTCCTTTTGTCAGTTTATGCCGCATGAGCGATCGATTGAACGCAACCGTTCCATCCGCTGTGATCCCGTGCACCTGAAAGATGTTCTTGGCCAGATCTAGGCCGATTGTTGTAACCTGCATTGGGTGGCTCCTTTCCTAGCAGTCGATAACAACTGCACTATGGCGCATCGTGACGCCGATGGAGCAGGAGCCATCCACCCCATCCGCAATGTCAAAGTGCAGGTAACCTTATTTCGGGATGGCTATCCGACAGCTACTCGCACCGCCGTATACTTACCATCCTTCCGCTATTTGGTGCAGTGTCACTGCTTTCGCTTTCAATGTTCCCGGGGATGACAATCACACTTCTGGGGGTCGTAAGAACAGAGGGCTGAAGAAACAAGCTAGGGGTCAGTTTTGTGATGCCTCAAGTCGAAATGCACTTTCCAGCTGATCCAAAATAGCTGCTTCAAGTTCGCTATTATATCGACGTCCTTGAACGTGCTCAACGATATCATCGTTACCTACCAAACCCTCCTCACCGAGCAGCCGACGATAATTACTCATATCGTCCCGCAAAGCGTTTCTGTACGCAGCCAAGTAATTGAGCAAGAGTTCCGATTTCGATGTCCGCGTCGTAAGCTCCTGCACAGAAAACAAAGCCTCTTTGTCAGTACCAAAAAGTACGGCGTTGTAGGCTCTGGTGATAAAGAACGACGTTGGAGGTCTGGGTTCCAAGATCAGTGCCTGGTCTACCAGCTTTAGACCCGTTTCCCAATTACCAGTAAATTCTGCCGCTCTGGAACCAACATTAAACAGCGTTGGTGGATGTCTGGGGTACAAATTGAGAAGAAGCGTTGAATAGCGTAGAAAGTTTTCAAGGTTTTGAGTGGGTGCTTCAATACTAAAGATTAGAGCTGCGTTAAGTGTTGGCATCCTTGTAGGCGCGTATTTCAGTGCCTGATCAATGGCATACTGAGCTTTTTGCCATGGATCATTAACGGGACGCGGATTTCTTTCGAATCTGCTTTCATCCATGTAAACAATAGCGAGCGCCGCCCAAGCATCGCCAAAATCCGGGTACTTTTCCACTGAAACAGTTAAGCAACTCCTGAGTTCGCCGTGTTGTTCGTCAGTTGGCTTAGTCAGATAACGGTGCAGGCCGATGTAACAGAGAAACGCTTCCAGACCCTCAGGGGAGACCTGCGCGCTTCTCGACCTTGCAAGTTCTGGAGCAATACCGTGTGCAGAACCTAGCAGTGAGGCTATTTGGCTAGAAACATCAATGATGTTGCTCTTAATTGTTTCAGAATTAGCCTTAATACTAAGGTTGTTGCTCCAGATGACTTCGTTTTTTGGTAACGCCACCAGCTGAGCATGTGTCTTTAGTTCCTCTCCTTGCCAAAACGTATCACCACTTAGAACATAGTCAGCCTTGGCTGGCGCTGTCGTGTCAGAAATACCAGTTGGCGAAATAATCGATATCCAAGGATATACCGACAAATCCATTACGAGTTCGGAATAGATGCCAAAAGCGAGTTTCCCCGCATCTGGATTGTTGCCTTTGCCTTCAAACGCCTCAACAGAGATGCGAACAACTTCATATGGCAATTCCGAAAGTGATACCTGATCATCAATCTTGTTGGGTTGTCTGTCTGTTCCAAATATGTAAATGAAAACGCACGCAATACACACGCACGCACCGACGATAATGACGCGAAAGCTCGATAGTCTTCGCTCTGTATTTTTGTGTATTTTGGCGCCTGAGAACACCGGTCTGTAGGTCCCTTTAGGGATATCGATGCGTATTTGCTCAGAGTTGTCCGCTTCTGCGAAATAGAGTCTTAGTGCATCACGCAAACGGCCGACCTCTGAGCGGACAATGCTGTCCGTGCTCGCTTCAAACGACGCATCGCGTCCGAGTACGTCTATTGCTATCGAATAAGCTTTTAACTCAGCCCCCTTACCTGCAAGTTCACGCTCTACAAGATAGCGTAATAGATGCGCGCGTCTGTCGCTTCTTCCCAAAACACCTGACTTTACGATGTCCGAGACTGAGCTTTCCACTTCTGCAGGAGATGGCCACGCGCTTACGCTGGACTCTAATACTCGGTTTTTCATCTATAGATTTTTTGCCTGCGCTTGGTTCCGATTATTCATTAACGCAACTGAGCATGTAGCTGTCAATGCGGGGCACGTGCTGCCCTTTCTAACGGTATTTTGCTTATTCGGTCACGTGAAATACTGGGAGATCTATCAGTGGTAAGTGATTGCAAGAAAAAAACAGGCACAGCATTAACAGACCGCTCTTCGATTCGACTCGTGGAGGAGTTATATCTACTAGCTGACATGATCAGTTCGGCGTCCAATGGTGGGATTTCACAAAACAATCAAATCATTGCTGACGCCAGGGCACGGCTGAAAGAACTATTGGAAGCCAACAACACTGTGCCGCTTGCCTTATCAAGCAATGACCAGCATTTGTGGGTGGTTAGCGTCCTCACAGACTTAGCAAGCTATGCTGACAGTGAGCAGTTGCCTCTTCTACAAGCTTGCCTATTGATTACCAAGGGCTTCATCGAAGATTTGTTCAAATCGGGAGCAATAGGAAAAGCTAACTCACGTGACGAAAGTTAACCGATCATCTATCTAGCCACTCAATAGATCTCCTATGAGAATGGTGTCTTCTGGCGACTTTATTTGATTTAGTGCTACGCAGCACACGAATGTCTTTTGTGGATGGCTCCTGCATAGCAAGACTTTTCCGAACTGATTTGAACAACGGTCAGATGCAGTCGTGTGTCCAGCCTGTTTGCGCGGTGCACGCGGACGCTGGCACTGATGGTTTCCGTTAACCAAGTCCCAAACCGCTTAGCGGACAACCGTATGTCCGTGACATTCGACGGGGTGTCTCGGCTGGCGGAAGAGGTGCCAGCTGATAGCTTGTTCTATCTGTGTGTTGAAAGTCATGTACTCCTTACCTGCTCCCAAGGAAAAAATAATTCAATGAGGCTTTTTAGATCAGGTAAACTTGGGATGACTTAGGCGGGTTTCGTAGAAGAGGGAAAACGCCACCAAGGTCTTTCTCCAATGCCATTCTAGCCTTTGCGATCAGGTTTTCAGCTTCAGGAAATTCGTGAGTGTCGGCAAATTCTTCGAGGTCGTTCAACAAAACAATTGCGTTTTTGTAACTCGTCATTCTTCTGCTTTCCTTGGGTGTGTTTTTGAGTGAGTCGCGTCACGCACCACAGCCTTGGGGATGATGGTTAAAAAGAGATAAATTCGCTTTTTCAATATCGACAACGCTCATACCCGCTCTCAGTGAAAATGGAGGAAATTTGGGGCAGTATCCGCTCGTTTTTCACCCGCTGATTTCGTCCTCTAATTTAACAGCTCCAGCAAGCTTTCTACAATTTCATCAAAAGCATCGGCGGTTTTTTCAAAGCCCCTTTCGCGGGCTTATTTGGCGGCGTTCATGGTTCGTGCGAGCAGCTCATTCGTGCCCATGGTTTACTCCTGATTTTAGAATTTCTTTTGTTTAATGAGACAGCATTATTAATAACACTAATGATTTCTTAAGATTGTAACATATCTTGTAAACTCGGCGCTATGACGGCACGCCTGAAACACATGAAGGATAATCCGGACCGCGCCGATCCATGGGCAGTCGCCTTGTTGGACCGAAAGCCGCCAAGACTGGCAACCGTGGCCATGGCCAACAAAACCGCTCGGATCATCTGGGCCGTCCTGACACGAAACGAACGCTACCAACCCCATGCGGCATAAACTGACAAAAGGAACATAAGAGACGCAAGACCATTGAGATGATGGAGCAATGTCAGCCCGCCAACCAAGACACCATGTTGTCCGTATTGCCGTTTGGGACTTGGTCAGCGGAAACCATCAGGGCCAGCAGCCGCGTGCGCTGCGCAAACAGGCCGGACACACGACTGCATCTGACAGACGCTCATATCAGCTCAAAAAATGTCTTGCTATGCAGGAGCCATCCACACACGACATTCAGTTCCACCCATATGTAAGCTGCCAAGTTGCCCAAACCAGCCATTGGTGCATTGCGCAGCATTTCTCTGTTGCACAGTCGACAATGCGGACAACACCTCATCAAATTGTGACGCTACGTCGCGCTAGGTATGCGTCGAATCTGATGTGGAATTTGACGATTTCCCCTTAGGCGCCGTTGGCCAAGGATCTAAAACAGAACTCAATTCAAACTAACTAGGACCAATGGTTTTTCCAGTCGAGTGACAGGGAACCTCAATCCTGTGACGCAGCATTAACTAGCGGCGCACATCCAAATATTGGATATCGAAATGTGTGATCAATTTTTTGAGCATATGGCTAGTGAATTCAGCCAGGGAAATCTGCGGAAGGCCGCTGAAAGGTATAACTATCCGTCAGCCATTTACCTTGGAACGGAAGCGTTAGTGTATCACTCCCCCAAGGAAATGGGTGACGCACTTGATGCCTATAAGAATAGGCTAGCTGCTTTCGAACATTGCAAGACGAAGGCCAAAGTTGTTGCTACGACTCCGAAGAGAGGAGACAAGCAAATTATCTGGGTGAACTGGCTGCATTTCGATCATTTGGGCAATGAAATCGAACAAAGTTCAATCAAATATTTTTGCTGCGATACTCCGGATGGTGGATTTCGTATTCAGCTCGCAGAATACATCACCGCTCCAAGTGTTTGCACAATAGATCGAGATACTGGGGAGGCCTCACATACCCTTGCTCTTGTCCATTGAAATTCTTGCTTACCGGTTCGCGACAGCCAGTTACAAACACCTCGTTAACTATGTTTCTACCTACTTGTTGCGCAAAAGAAGGAGTCTGACTTACCTTTCATTGTCAATTTGATTAAAGGTTTTGATGGAGCGCGCAGCTGGGATAATTGCAGAAAGTTTAAGCGACAGAGAAATGCAACTTCTTTTGGAATTTGGGCGCTTGGACATCATGGTACCGGACGATATTGATGATGCTCTTCTGTCGTTATTAGATCTTCGGCTGATCGAACGTATCGGAGGTGGGCCTAAGGTAATTGTCACCTTGTTTGGTCGAGAGGTTCTCGCGCATCTGTAAAATCCCTGAGAGATAAATTGGCCATAATTTCTTCGTTGTTCGACAACTGGTACAGATGAGAATTGAATCCAGTTACTGCTACTCCCCACCAGTTGAAACGCGAATGAGCTTCCGCGTCTTGCGGCGAATGTCTTTGACGACCCGATCGGCCGTCGGTTTATCAGTTCCAGTTTTCCGTCTCATCTTGACTCCTTGATGGTTCAGATGAGCCAGAAACCTTCCCTTATACAAATCCTCTAATGAGGCCCACAGCTGCTGATGTCAGACAGTAGCGATTTGCCAGAAACCCTATCTTATCAAATCGTCCTAACCTGTCCGACTGGTGCTGAGTTCAGACTCATCCGGAACACGAAAGAGCCACGGTCAGAAGATCGTCAACGACTTGCACTAACAATCACATTGGACATGTCAGACAGGGCTTCTCAGATCCGATTTCATGCGGCAAGCGTTTGTTCTGACCTGACCGAAAGGTTCGACCTGGGCAATTGTTCTTGGAATAAATGAAACTCGCCTGATGGACTGCTCAGTGGGAAAAAGAGGGCTAACAGGCAGCTCTTATCATATAACGGCGGAATAACGCCGAGTTTACCTTTGGTGCGCCAAGCTTAAGAAATCATTAGGATTCTATTAATTTAAAGGACCCATTGATCGACAAATTGTTAAGAAAACCAGGAGTGAGTTATGGATAATCAGGAGTTACTGGTTCGAACGATGAATGCCGCCAAAGAGGCGCGCGAGAGAGGCTTTGTGAATACTGCCGATGCATTTGATGAAATCGTGGAAAACCTGCTGCAAATTTTGAATTCTCAAATTCAACCTTTGGATGAAAATAGAGCGAACTTACTTCCCGAAACGCTACACATGCATAGCTTTCTATCTCTTGTTTAAAAGGAATTTCTGCCATTTTTTACTATCTACCTAAGGTAGTGCACGAAGCATAACTCACTCAAATAACGCCAAATGGATGATAAATTTAACAAGTTACAATAACTTTGTAGTTTGCTGTGGGACGTCGAGAAATATTCAGTTTTGCGTGAACTTTCCGAGGCCGAAAAATTGGTTGTGAAAGCTCTCGAAGCTCTTAGGAAAAATTGCTCGTCCAAGTTATGTTGAGAGGCAATCCACAGAAACCGAGGATATTACCCGCGATCAGATGCATAGCTGGTGCTGGAGCAAAACTCAGCAGAATTTCGTCTGGACCTGTCACGTTTCTGTGCCGCTCCCAGTCATTCGTTGGTGACCACCGACAGAACAGGGAAAGTTATTTTGAACGTTGTTTCACCCGCACGTGCTGCGGCCTTGTTTTCTTCGACCAATGGAACGAGACACGATGGATACCAGTTGGCTTTCACGGGCCCTGCACACTATGGAGCATGCACATATTCAATTAGCATCGGCGATAAGAGCGGTGGATTGTGTAATGGTGGTGAGCCGTTCATAGCAACTGGCTACTTGGGAGACCCACTAATGCTCACTCCTAATATACCTTTGCCTGATTCTCTGCCGTTGCTTGCTGCAGCGATAATTATAGTCGGCTGTTTTAGAGTGCGGGTAAAAGCAATTAAAGAAAATTGAATGGTTTTCCGGAAACTCTTTGATGCAATACAGCTGAAAACCAAAGAACAAGAATTGCTCGAAACGTTAGTTGGTGATGAATGGGCTTTTTGCCGAAGCCGGGCCAATTTTTCTTCATATGCCCCCGAAGATGAGTGTTAGCAAAAACTTTATCAAAATCATTAACTTGTGATTAACTAAATTAATTCAGCCTAAGGTTGAATTATCTAAACGGTATCGGGCAGAGAAAAGATGGTTGGAATAATCTTTTTCGCAATGTTTCTCGGGTCGCTTTCAGCAGTCACCCTCGTTTTTTCAGGATGGCCAGTTTGGATGGCAATCGCGGTTTACATAGGTTCAGGAATGCTGGGGCTCGCATTTATGGTAGTAGTTGAGCTGTTTCGGCCATCGATAACTAGAGTAGCCAAGATGATAGCGACATTCGTAGCACGTTGTGTCAAATGGCGACGGCACGAGCAGGCTTATCTGCAGCACTGGACAATTCCGGCCTTGTCGGAATCATACTCGAAGGGAAATAGAAAATAGCATATTCAGGTTGAACAGCTCACGCTTCCTTGATTCAGAATTTCAACCCATAGCCAGGTAGCGCATCGCTACGTTTTTTCATTGCGGTGACCGGGCAGTCGGCAGCTACAAGCCACTCTTCGATTTTCTCGTCAGGTGCCCCACTGTTCAATAACCGAGTGGCTTCTTCCCTACAGTGACATTGTGCTTCGGTTGATCCGCCAGAAGGCTTTAAAACCTCTCGAAACAAAACTGAAAAGATGAACAACAGTGTCAATCCAGCGATGCTGGCGAACACTGGAAGATATACTAACAAACCCATAGCAGCACTCAAAAAGCAGACAATAATGGAATACATACGACAGTTTAAGAAATCGGTACTAGCTTAGGGCACCTTAGGAAGCTCTGCGGGAATCGCTATCATGGCAAAATGGGCGTTCCGTCGGTCTGTCTAGATTTCATGCTCAGCGACAATGGCGGTAGTTACGTCTTCGGAGATTCTGCTAGATAATGGCGCATCAATTTGGAGCCGGACATAAGCTGAAACCTTCATCAGAAGACGAAGGGAGATCGAAGACCAAAAACGCTGCCTGCTGCATCAACAGACCGCAGCATAGATTGAAGCTACAGCAAGCATTATCCTCCGATACCGATGAATAGATTATTTTCCAAATCATTTGGTGACGAACAGCGCCCAACAGGTGAACACAACTAGCTTGAAATTTCACAATTTTTACCGTCGCAAAAGTAACGGTAACGTTTAGTTAACCCTTTTGACATGTTTAGATGTGAGCAACGCAGACGAAAGGTCGATCCAAATGCGAGTATTGTTTATTGAAGGTGAGGCTTCCAGCAAATTTTGTATGAAACTAAAATTAGGCCGGGAAAATTTCGAAATCGAGGTAGCAGTCACTGGAAGGGGTGGACTTGAGGCGGCCAAAGCTCGTTGCTATGACTTAATCATAGTAGATTTGAAGCTCCCAGATATATCTGGTCATGAAGTATTACGCCTGCTCCGCGGTGCAGGTAACAATACACCATTAATGATACTTTCGGAAAATAACGACACAGAAAACAAACTCAAAGGCTTTAGTTTTGGGGCTGACGACTATGTAATCAAGCCCTTTGTGTACGAAGAATTCATTGCGCGCATGAAGGCCATAGTTCGTAGATCAAGAGGTGTCGCACAGTCGATCATTCGCACGGGGAAAATCGTAATAAACCTCGATACAAAAACTACAGAAGTGTCAGGTAGGGCTGTTAACTTGACTATAAAAGAGTATCAGATACTCGAAATATTATCATTGCGCAAAGGAACAACAATTACCAAAGAAATGCTTTCGAACCACCTTTATGGCGGACCAGACGAGCCCGATCTAAACATCATTAATGTCTTTATCTGTAAATTAAGAAGGAAGCTGTCAGATGCAACCGGAGGGTTAAACTACATCGAAACAATCTGGGGGCGTGGATATGTTTTGCGCGATCCAAATTTTGCGACTATTAAAAGGCACGCGTCGCGAACAGTGGCCTAGGACCTTTTAGCACATTAGCGCATCTGTCCAAAACCAAGGAACGAAATAGGCTGGACATAGCCCTACCGTCTCGAACAGTACAATCACAGCATTCGCAATGCTCATCGACATGCCGGAGAACGCCAGTGCTGTGCTCGCCCTTCGGGCAACCCAGCACGATCCTGATCTTCTCTTCCGTCGAGCACTATTTGCGGGTGGCACGGCGGATTTCCTTGACAACCTTCTCGCCGTGGCTCTGCTTGGTTCCGGGTTTCTGTCTCATCTCCACTGTCTTGGCCCCGTTAAACTGTGCCACTATTTGTCTGGCATAGGAGAAATGAGGGATGGCTCGAAAGCGGTATTCGGATGAGGACGCGCTGAGATTGTTGCGCGAGATAGACGTTCGTCTGAAAACTGCTCTCGTGTCATAATGCGCCGGCTTAACCGCCATTGCCAATTTGGGGGACGAGGCAATACCGCATGAAAATACGTTTACGGAATGTTATTTGCGAAACGGCATGTTTAAGACGTGCTTTTCCGTTTTCGCATATGTAAACATCCTCAGTTATCTGACCAGGCGCAAGGTTGGGTTGTCGCGGAATCAGAAGTTTCTGCTCGTCGTATTCTTGCTAATGACGGTGTCTATCTAGAGCAGAAATCCATCCATAGCATTGAGGGTGCTACCAATGGAACCATTTTCCTAACCGATGGTATTTTGCCACACACCATTGTTGTTGGGAAATTATTTTAGTATCTCAACACGATGCATGCTGATTTCTGCGTTGAGGAGTAGAATGAGGTGATTGCTAAACATGGATCATCTGAGATCGTGAATACAGACCAGCGCAGCTAGTTCAAAGAGGCTGTATGGATCGACACATTGACCGAAACTGGCGTTCGCATCTCAACGGACGGATGAAGCCGATACCTCGACAATCTCTTCTGCGAACGCCTGTGGCGGCCCCTAAATCAAGAAGTGAGCCACCTCGAAAAAGTCACCTATTCTGTCCCATACCGGATATCGGAAAAGACTGGATGACCTTCTACAACACCAAACGTCTACACTCAGAACTTGTTGATCGATAGTCGCTGAACGATGCGTATTGGGTTCGCTTGGAGCAATGCAACACAGCATAAAACATAGACATATGCACCTTAGAAACGCTGAGATTTATCCGATAATGCTGAACCAATTCAGTTATCGCAGATGGACGGTTCGAAAAAGTAAACGGTCTCTGTGCCAAGTCTCGGGAAATCTCCAGCCAGATGTTGCGAGCGCTAGTACCGGCTCACCCAAAAATACCGATCAGTCTCTTAATTCTACTTTAACCAAGTCTTTGGCATATTCCTCATTGATGAACTATTCATCTAATATCAAAAGAAAAAAGATGGTTGGAATCGCTATGCCTGTAAGGACTTTCACGCAGAAACATCCTAACTTAAAACTAGTTCAGGGATTTGAAAGCACGGTTGCATCCAAGTGCAAAAATTACCATCCTGCGAATGAAATTTTCGGTTCCGGAAAACAATTCGGAAATAAAAATTCCTTGCGAGAATCCCACCTAGCAACGGGTGCGGTTTTCGGTGACCAAGTGCCCAAGAATTGTGACATCATCGAATATTCTCATTGTCATGATTATAGAAAACAGCTTAGCAAGCGTTTCGTTCAATTTGGCCATGAGGCGATGCTTGAGCATGAACTGATTGAATTGCTACTTTTTAAGGTGGCTCCGAAAACGGCTCTACGACCTTTAGCCCTACGATTGCTGTCTACATTTGGTGATCTCAATGGGATTGTAGCAGCCTCCGAACATCGGTTGTTGAAGGTGGAAGGCGTTACGTTTGAGGTATACTTACATCTGCGTCTCGCGGCAGAAGTAGCAAAGCGAATGGCACAGACAAAAATACACAAAAAGGATATCATATCTAACTGGGGTGAGTTGATAGAGTATTGCAGAGTTTCAATGGCGCATCGTGAAACAGAACTATTTAAGGTGTTTTTTCTTGACCGAAAGAACGTCTTGTTAGCAGATGAGGAACAGGCGGTGGGGACCGTAGACCATGTTCCAGTTTATCCTCGTGAGGTCGCTAAGCGCGCACTTGAGTTAAATGCTAGCGCGCTCATTTTGGTTCATAATCATCCTTCGGGTGATCCAACGCCAAGTGTAGAGGATGCACTCATGACGCAGAAAATCTCAAAAGCCTGCGATGCCATTGGTGTTATTGTTCATGATCACATTATTATTGGTAAGGGAAATGAATTCTCATTTCGAGCTGAGGGTTACTTTGACGGAGTCAAGGCTACATAATCGCACAGCTCTGAGGGATCTAATTTCTCGGCAATCGTATCATATTAAGATAACTTCTTTCCTTCTTTATCATGCTCGATTTACTAGGTTCTCTGCGCAGATTGGTACTGCCACAATACATGATTTATGGTCGCAATCCACCATCTGCAGCGCCAGATAGTGTATTGAGTCTCCCAATCTGAATTGGTCCAGCGATGTGTTTAGGAAACGGTGGACAAAGTATGGCGAACAAGCGTTATGCCAAACAAGTCCCTGACCACCACATCCAAGCGGATTTCAAGTTTCTAACCTTTGAAGGAAACCGTGGACAAAAGATCAGGCGCCTTCAAATAATTGCAATCGACGATGTCAACTACGTGCTTGCCCTCGAGGTATATGATCAACACTCCCATCCGTCTAAGGCCGATCACCCCAACCGCATCTGGAACGTAGAATTCGCGCGCGACAAGCTGAGCAATGGTCGGCACCACAAGATGCTGATAGTGCAGGATGAGTACACACGCGAAGCTTTAGGCGTTGAAGTTAGACTAAAGATGAACTGCGCAGATGTCCTGGAGGCTCGCTATCTGAAACCTGCCGACGTCTAATTCGGTCGGGCTAAAACCATCTTCAAACGCCGAAAGGAGATCAAATACCAAACAATCCAGAAACGCCGCTTGCTGCATCGTCAAAACGCAGCATCGATTGAAACTACTACGAGCTTGATCATCCTAAGACAATCAAACACTCGTGTTCTAAATCATTCGTGACGGACATTCACCGATCCGACCAACAGGAGTTCTAAGAGCCGCTCTGTTGCAAGGGCGATGTCGATCAGGCAGCCAAGCTCGAAGAGTGGGAACGGTTTAACAACCTCGCTAGACCGCACGGAGCGCATGACAGAAAAACGCCTTACAAAGCCCTGCGCAGAAAACAATGATGTAGCAACTAAGTCTCCCGCCAGTTCGAAAGATTTACGCTAAAGTCAGTCATTCCATGAAGTACAAATGAACTATTCAGTTTGAGCTAAATAATACGAAATTTTCATTTTTTAGAGGGATTATATCTACTCAACCAAATCAGGAGACTAGGTTTTGATTAAATTCCTCAGCGGCAACGAAATCAATTCGTATCCAAAGTTGCAGCGTACTATGTACACCGACCGCGCAATCCAGTTTTCTAAGCGGCTTCGTTGGGAAGTGACGGTAGACGAAAACGGAGAAGAGCGAGACGAATACGACGCGTTGAATCCATTTTATGTTATTTTGGAAGACTTCAATGGAGCACACGCAGGTTCTCTTCGATTTCTACCAACGACTGGGAAAACTATGGTCAATGACCACTTCACTCATCTAACGGACGGTATAAAAATTCAAAGCCCTCATATCTGGGAATGCACTCGATTTTGTGTGTCGCCTAACTCTGATCGAAGAGCTGCCGCGAAACTGTTAGCCGCAGGCGCGTTTCTCATGCATGAGTGCTGCATTGATCATTTCGTGGGAGTTTTTGATGATCGTATGGAGAGGATTTACAAGACAATCGGTGCAAATCCAACTGTTCTGGGTCGACAACAGGTGGAGAAGGGAACAATAGGAATTGGGCTCTGGGAATTCAACGACGAACAATTTCAACAGCTTTTGACGAGAGCAAGACTGACGCGGCAAGAGTTGGATTGGTCATTTCATGCTTCTAGTTTTCCATTCGCGCTGCTTTCGACACCAGTTTATAATACGCCGGGTTCACCAAGTCAGTGTGACCTTTCGTTTGCGTATTAGGTACGTTCTCACCGTGGCCTTTGTGTGTTTCGAGTTTCTGTCTCATCTTCACGCTTTATTGGTTATGGTGAGCCAGAAACCCTCCCTTATCAAATCGACCTAAACTGTCCCACTGGTGCCGACGCAACACAGCTTCTGCGTGTTTCGGATGTCTATATCATCTCCACTGCTGGATTAGTTACGTGAGACAGACATTCTCCTGCAACCGAGCCTTGTTTTGCAAGGATATTGCGGCTGACTATGCACGCTTCTGTCCGAGGTGTGCTCGTCAAGCTCAATAACCTGATCCAGAATTAGCTTGCATGATCAATAACATTGACTAGCCCCCGAATGCTGTCTTGCGCCGCCCGGAACGGACGGCGCAAGAATTGGTGTAGGTTTTGGGCAACAATCACATGTCGAAGACGTCGATGGTCACCGTCGCACGGGTGAACTGACCATTGCCATCTGTCGCCCAGTAATCAAACGTGTCGGTGCCCTCGTAATCCTCGAACGGCTTATAGATCAGCGTGCCATCATCCAGAATATTCAAGTCACCTTTGTAGGGGTTGGTGAAGCCATCGACTTCCAGCATGTCGCCATCGCGATCAAAGTCGTTTGCCAGCACATCAATGATGACGCTTGATTCGTTATCAACCCGGACATGATCATCTTTGGTGTCGGGCGCTTTGCTATCCACATCAAGCAGGCCGTTGGAGAAGGTTCCCAGGCGGACCAGTTTGTCGTCAGGGATATCCAGCGTGATGACATGGGCGAATTTCAGCAACTCACCTGTCGCACGATCGGCGACCAGATCTTCAAGCAGCATGACATTCTTGCCGTCGGCGGTCTTGTAGTAGCCATCCGCTTGCAGGATTTTCAGGATGTTTTTAGTGAACAGAATATTTTGTTCATCGGATGCGAATTGACGATCGCGATCACCGATTGAATCGGTCTTGATACCATCGAAGGACAGGCCTTCCCAGATGCTGAGCGTGGTATCGCCCGTCATATTGAACTCTAGCTGTTCATCGATTAGATCATCGCTGTCCATGATAATATGTCGATTTGCGTCAAATCCTTTAAGATCAGTATCATTCCCTTTTAGGTCTAGGTCGATCAATACGTGAGCAATGTCGTCGTCTGTCCAAAAAGATTTGATTCGCTGGTCCAGGTCCACCCCGGTCTGGAAATTCGTCGCCTTGAGGCCATTGACCGTGATGTCGAACACCTGACCGCCAAATTCGAAGCCTGTGCCGGCATTGGCAACCGCTGTCTGGTTTTCCGTGCCGATCAGATCGAAGTTTTTCAGCGTGTAGTGCGACGTATACGTCAATTGCACGCCTTCCGATGTTTCCCAGTTCAGGAAACCATCCAGCACACTGCGTACGTCGTGGTTCTGCTCGATCACACGCTTTACAACAATAAGACCGACCTGCGTGCCAAAGGCTTCGTTGTCGCTGAAGCCCTGGATCGGGATCTGTGCGTTGCTGCGCACGGTATCCGAGCCGTAATAGGCATCCGGATGATCGGTCTGCTCGGCTGTTGCGTTGCCCGAGGCGGTGCGTGTCATCCAGACATAGCCGTGGGTCGTGTTTGCGGCGATATTCTCGCTTGCCTCGACCGAACGACCGCCGAAGAAGAAACCATCACCGGTGCGGCCCACGTCATCGCGGTTCACATCCGAGCCGGATTTCGTCTTGGCATGGCCAAAGCCGATGCCTTCGACATTGATCGCCATATTTTGCCACCAGACACCGGTTTCATCCCCATCTTCGGCGACAAAGGCCGCACCAAAGACGTCGAAGGCAACGTTCTGGATGAAATCCGCATTACTGGAATGGTGCACGAAAGCCCATCCTGGGGATCCGCTGACCGAATTACCCATCGCAATCGCCGGGTTATCCTGATCTTCTGTGCCGGTCCGGTGCATGTGCAGGGAATAGCGCGCCTGAATGTTGGTATCGGCCTCGACATTGGCAGGATCAAGTGAGCTGACGTGAAACGCCGGGTTGGATTTGTCGGTACGCCCAAGATCGTCGAAGGCGGCATAGCGCACATCAACATCCTGGTTGTGCATGAACATGACATGCCCGCGATGATGCAGTGCTGACGCTTCGCCATCTTCGCTGGTGAAGGTGATGTTGCGCGACGTGTTGGCCACGTAAGCGGCGAGATCATCGCGCGGAGTGTCGTGATCATAGCTGAGCG
>NZ_CANLER010000020.1 GCF_947489715.1 uncultured Roseovarius sp.
TCTACGAACCCCACCAGAACGTGTACGGCATCGACAGCTTCGACTACTGGGTCGCAGACGAAAACGGCATGCTCTCTCAAGCAACTGTCACAGTCGACATCTTCAGCTTATAATCAAACCCCCCAACACCTAAAAAATCAAAGGTTGGGGGGATTCTTTTGTTCTTTGCTACACGCGAATGGTACAAGAATCATTTTTTAAAGCGTGACCAGGCCGACCAAAAACCGGATCGTCCAATCACCTGAATCTACATGCCCCGATCCATGGCGCGACTGGGATTCTGTAAATAAAAATCAATGCGAAAACAACAAACCTGAGGCGAACGAATACGGTAGTTCACTTTTCGTTCGTGATCCGCATGAATTCGGAATATTCAGATGCAAAGTTCTCTTTGAATTCCTGGATAATCTGAGGGTTCGTCAGAATTTTCTCAAATTCAGCATTATCCAGCATCGCTTCGTAGCGTGCTGTCAGCTTTCCGATCGAAACTTCGCTTTCCTGAAAAGAACTGCCGCCGCCATACCCTGACATTTTCGCCGTTGGGTCTCGGTCCTCGGCATCAATCTCCATGTCCGCCAGCAGCCTCCTCCGGTATTCCGGGTTGCGAACGAAGTCGTTGAAGAACAATATTTTAGTGTCTGGGTCTGATTTTGCTTTTTTTAGCGTATCCAAATAAAGCTGTTCCTGCCCGACACCGTCCACTTTGGTTTGAGTGAAACCGCTCTTGAGGCGGCTGGCAAATAAATTTGCAGGATCTCTTACAATAACAAGCGAAATCTTCTTCTTCGTTCCACCATAAAAAAAAGGGCGATTCTGATCGCTCGTGAACGCGTCATAAGAGATATCTTCGTATGACCGTATCAGCAGCCCGACGTCACCGGCACCAAGCGATTTACGTCGACCTTTTCTGAAAATGTCATGCTGATCTGCTGATAAGGGTTCTGGATACCATATGCGATGCCGATACCCGTTATCGCCGGGCGCAAGATTGTTAAGATGAACGACCACTCCAGGAGATTGGGTACCAATCATTTCGAGCCAGTGAATAACGGCGTGATTGCCCGACCGGCGCATACCCAAAACGCAAATTTCTACGCTATTCACCGGAGTCGCCGCAAACCGCTTGCCCTTTTCTCTATAATATAAATCTTCAACTTTACGGGCGACATCACTTCTGAAACCGCGGAAAATAATCTTTTGTGGGTTTGAAATCAAAAGCCTGAGAAACTCCCCCGGTTTCATTGTGCCTGAACCGTTTTCAGATGGTTCAGGCGCTTATCGAACTCGATATCAAAAGCGTGTCTGGACGCAAATTCCAGTGCGTTTGCGGATTTCAATGTTACTTCGTAGCGATTTTGCGAGAGTTTCGCAATCCGGTCTGCAAGTGCTTCCCAATTGCCAAGCGGAACGGTCCATCCGGCATCAGACTCGCGCACCAGATTTTGCAACATCCTATTATCGTAGCCAACAACCGAAACGCCACAGCCCATACTTTCGAGATACGTACAGGACGGGTCAGACTGCCTGTGACAGCTCAGAAAGATGTCCGCGTTCTTTCTTACGTATGGAACAAGCTCTGTTTCAAAATCCACAGGTTCATGCAGGTTAACACGGTCCGTCAGGTTGAGTTTTCCTATCGCTTCGGCGATCTCGGAAAAAAGACTGCCGGTACCAAAAACATCAAGGCGAAAGTCGACCTTCTTTTTCGCAAGGGAATTTGCGATCGGAATAAGATCCTGCGCGCCTTTCATCGCCTCTAATCGCCCCGAGTTGACAAGACGTAGAGGAGTGTTTTTTTCTTTGACTCGCCGGTCTGACATCTCAGCTTTCGTCGCCATCATGTCCGGTTTGAGCCGGTTATCGAGATACATCACCGGATTTCGACAAAGTCTGCCATAGCTGATTTCAGCCGGATATCCGTTAGCCTGCAAACCGTCAGCCTGCCTGAAAGCTGTTTTGCGGCGCTGTTCTTGCCGCAGTGTCCAAAACATCGCGGACAGTTTCCCGACAAAGCTGGTATTCTTATTAAGTGAAATGATCTGAAAACGGGTCTTAAGGTCATATTCGATGATATAGACAACCTTGGTTTGCAGATCTTTGCAGATTTTCCACATATCAAGGTAGAGATGATTGTCGCCTGAACAAAGGATGACATCAAATTCTGCCAATTTTGCTTTGTCTATCGGTGCATTCTGATCGAGAAGGATCGGGTCAAAGGACAGTTCCGAGCGCTCAAAAACCCTGCCAAACGCGAATTGATTTTCCTGGGTGCGCAACATGCCGGTCACTTGGCCATCCCAGCCCGACGCATAATAATTCACGCCTTCGCAGAATTTAATATCGAGGTATGGTTTTCCACCCACAATGGTTGCCGGTGCCGATGAGATTACCAAAAGCTTACTCAAAACGCATTCCTTGTTTTCACTTTTTCTGGCCTTCCCAGCATTCAGCGTAGTGCTCAAGCATAAAATGATTCCGGTCTTGGTGACCACAAGAAGAATATGCCAGACTTATGCCAATCTGATAGCTTTATGTCATGCCCCTCGACAGTGCGGGCCAAAAGGAACTGATCAACGTTTTTGATTGGCAACAGTCGCCACCGTGACCCTCGTGACCCGTTTGAAGGAACAGTTGGTCATTCCACTTGAATAGATCATTGTAAACTGTTCATGATATGCATGTTTGGAGCCAGAGCGCTGCTAACTGTAATACAGAACGCATCAAAGCCCAAAATGAGTTAGCAAGTAGACCAGTACCCATGACCTCGCTTCCCAATACAATTCTGATCGGCGCCGCGAAGGCCGGTACGACGAGCCTTTGCAAGGATCTGGACTTTCATCCCGATGTCTATCTCTATCCGTCAAAGGAAACGCGGTTTTTCTCTGCTGGCTATGACAAGGGTCTGGATTACTACCGCTCCCTTTTTCATCCCAAAGGGCAGAAAGTCATCATGGAGGCTTCTCCGGATTATTCAACTGGCCTGCGCGCGCCGCGTGTTGCCGACCGCATCCATGCTGACCTGCCGAACGCACGCCTGATTTACATGGTACGCGAGCCGCTTGCGCGAATGGAATCCGAATATGTGCAAGAGCTGGCCAATGGACATACGCGGATCGACTTTGCCGAAGCGGTCTCAGCCTGGAAATTGCTGAATGGTAGCCTCTATGATGAAACCTACGAGATTTTCACCAAACACTTCCGGGAAGACCAGATTCACGTGGTATTTTTTGAAGACTACGTATCTGACAAAGTGGCCGTGATGCGCGATCTATGTGAATTTCTGGGAATAGAAGAGGCCACCGAAGCATCTCTTGAACGCAAGGCGGCCAATAGTCGTTCTGAAAAGATTGTTGATCCCAGACTGCTCAAGAAACTGCGGCGCTTCCGGTTTTTTGAGAAGTATAAACATCTTGTGCCCCATCGTGTAAAACTGGCGTTGAAAAGGAGTGTCTCGAAGTCTGTCAATGGCCGCGTGCAATGGACCCCGGCATTAAGAGAAAAAATTGAAATGCGCGTTCGTCCGGACGCTGCGAAATTTTTGAAACGATTTGGAAAGCCGGCAGATTTCTGGAAGGTCGCCAAGCACTAGAAACCAGTCAGAGCATAAAGTGCGGCGCCCTACCGCAATTCCAGTCGGCTGTTCAATATACCAGCCCTAGAGCCAACAAGCTCTGGAGCCGTGGTCATAGGAACTTCAGTGCTGGCAAACCGCAAACCTAATTTGGTCAATCCGGGCGTTTAGCCGTTTGCAGCCATATCACGGAAAGTCTCGCTTTCGCTTATCAGCTCGTCGTAAGTACCCGCCGCCTTCAAACTGCCGTGCTCCAAGAGGAATATTTGATCGCAATTTCGGATCGTGCTGAGACGATGCGCGATCATGATCACCGTTTTCGTATTGCGGATACGTTGTACGGCATCCATCACGGCGCGCTCTGTCAAATTGTCCAATGCCGAGGTCGCCTCGTCCAGGATCAGGAGCGACGGATCACGGTATAGGGCTCGTGCAATACCAATCCGTTGGCGTTGCCCACCTGACAAACGCACGCCACGCTCCCCGACAATCGTGTCGTATTGATACGGCATTTCATTCATCACGAAGTCATGCAAGGCCGCGGTGCGGGCCGCGCGCTCAACCGCTTCCATATCGATCGCCTCAGCAGGAACACCGAAGGCAATGTTCTGCGCGACAGTCGAATCTGTCAGATAAATACTTTGCGGTACATAGCCGATCGAACGGCGCCAAAGGTGCATGTTATCTGCGGTAAGCTTTTGTCCGTCTACAAGAATGTCACCGGAATCTACCGGCAAAAGACCCAAGATAACATCAACCACGGTGGTCTTTCCTGCACCCGTCCCACCCACAATGCCAATGGTATTGAGGGCCGGAATTTTCAGCGTCAGGTTCTTGACGGCGGGCCGGTTGCTCGACTCGTACTTGAAGCTGATTTCATCAAGCATAAGCTCGTCGGTCAGCGGTATGTTCGTATCGTGCGGGGTTTCACCAGGTCGGCTTGACACATGCACCACTGCCTCGGTGTATTCCTTGTGGATGTGGTCCAAGATCGGTTTGTTGGAGCGGATCATCGCAAAAGCGGCATAGACCTGCTGCATCGCGGGAAGCAAACGCATCGTCGATATGCCAAATACCCCAAGCGTCGGCACCGCCGCAGCAAGGTTGCCATCATTGCGCACCAGAAGGATAAGAATCGCACCGAACAGAACCGCGTATGTAAGGCCCTCCAAGGCAAAGCGCGGTGCCTGATTCATAATCTGGGAAAGCGCCGCAGCCCGAGCAAAGGAGCGGGCCGGGTCGCGAAAGCGATCGACATAAGGCTGCTCAAGCGACATAAGTTTGACTTCCTTGAAGCCACCGGTCGCTTCATTGGTCAACCGGAACCGACCCTGGTTTGCTTCAAGTTGCGTCCGGCCAACGACAAGAAGCTTTTTGCGAAGCCAGACATAGATTCCGATATAGGCGCCGCCCAGCAAGGACGCAGCCAAAACCGCAACCACGATGTCAACAAATACGAGAAAACCGATCACCATGGTGGCCAGAATGAGATTTGCAACCATCCGTGCGCCCGAACCGATTACCCCGTTGACGATCATGTGCACTTCGTTGAGCACGCTTTTGGTGACGTCTGCGCTGTTTTTCTCGAGAAACCAGGCATATGGCTGGTGCAGATAGGCCTCGAGCAGTCGGCTGGAAATGGAGTAGCCCCGCATCGTGGCAAATCGAATAGTCGCATAAGACCCTGCTGCCTTGATCAACAGGCTAAACGCCATGACCAGCAATACGGCGACAGAAAGCCCGGCCTGAAAACCGAAATTGGTTTGAAACCCAAAAGTTTCATATCCCCATTTCAAATAGCTGTTGTCGAATATCTGTTGTGGATCTGACAGGACGCGCAAAAGAACAAGAAACAGCGATATGCCAAACACCTCGGCAATCGCCACCAGCACCATCATCAACACAAGCCCGAAGAACATGCTCCGTTCATGCGGGATGAAGAGATCCATAACTTTTCTGTAAGTTTCGATCATATCAGCCGCCCCTCGAAGGGCCGTTGGTTACGCGCGCGATGTGGCCATGATTTGGCAAGTTCGTGACCTGGATAGTACACTTACGAAATTCGAGCATGCCGTCCAATCTCTCTTGCTGAATACTCTAATATCCATGCGAGTCATCAATGGCAACGCGAAAGGATTTCACTAGAATCCGAAGATGAATTGAGTACTGTTTGTCAACTCTACGCATATTCACGGATCGTGACGTACGAATGACAGACAGACAAACCAGAGAAGCGGCGATTTCCGCGAACAACCCGGATTGGACACGGGAAACCCCGCGCAGACTTTGGGATCCCTCGCGCCGCTTGCTGCGCAGCTTGCGAAAGTACCAAAATGCCAAGCAGAAAAAGGGCGTGCTGGCACGCATTCTCTGCAAGTTATTCGCGATGCGTCACCGGTTATGGTCCGTCGTGACCCAAGCAGAATTGCCCCTCAATTGCCAGGTCGAGGGTGGATTGAAGATCCCTCATCCCAATGGCGTGGTGATTCATCCAAGCACGGTCATCGGCCCCAACTGCATCATTTTCCAACAGGTTACGCTTGGCACTTCTGGTACTGGGCCGGGTGCACCGGTGCTTGGCGGAGGTGTGGACATTGGTGCAGGTGCAAAAGTTCTCGGGCCGGTAACCATTGGGGATCACGCAATCGTCGGGGCGAACGCGGTTGTAACTCAAGACATACCGGAGGGAGCGGTCGTCGGAGGCGTCCCAGCGCGCATCATAGGGTCTCGCTGGTAGAGTTGTACGATCGTGCAAAGCGCCATTTCTTTGTGGGTTTTCGACGCACAGCCCAACGACAATCGACACCCGACCTGTTGCCGAATTACATAATGTCGGGTACCTGTCCAAAGAAACAAAGCACATCCGGCAAATAAGAGATTGAACCAGATCAGTGAACGATGTGTTCTTGACTTCAGGCTGTGACAGGGTGCGGCTCCAATTGTATTACTCTTTCGTCACTGAGCAGGAAATGTTGGAACAATGAAGCCCAGAAAAGTCTTTTGTCTCGGATTTCAGAAAACGGGCACCTCATCTTTGGGAAAAGCGCTTGAAAAGCTTGGCTATTCTGTCGCCGGATACTATCCGTTTCGGGACTTTGCAGAGAAAAACGACGTAACCTGGGAAGAAATCACAATCCGCGCGTGCGAGATCGCAAAGGAGTATGATGCCGCACAAGATACACCTTGGCCGCTGCTCTATCGTGAACTTGATACTGCCTTCCCAAATTCGCGATTTGTTCACATAACACGGGATTCCGACGCCTGGATCAACAGTGCGGTCAAGGATTTCGGGCGACATCCCAATGCAATCCATAACTTGATTTATGGCTGCGCCTACCCCGGGGGAAACGAGAAAACCTGGATAGATCGTTATTCGCGGCACAATGCGGAGATGAAAGAGTATTTCGCGGATCGTCCCGATGATTTCATTTCGCTCGATCTCAACAAGGGTGAGGTTAACTGGGAAAACCTTTGCCGCTTCCTTGACGAGCCCGACCCGGGCATCCCATGGCCACATGCAAACCCACATGGGTTGAAGCAACGCAGGCAGAAATACTACAAGATAATGAAAATGCTGGGGCTGAGATCGTGACCGTTCTCGAGACGCAGCGTTCGTTTGCTGTGCCATCTTGCCCTGTAAGATTTGCATAACGCGAGGTCTCAGATGAGCGATAGATGCCGCTTGAAAATTTACGGTGAGCGGAATACCGGGACCAACTACCTTGAGGACCTTGCAAGAATGAACCTTGAAACAACGATTATCTCAGGGCGTGCACCGGATCGTCATATACAGATCTATATCTCACGCCTGATCAAACTGGTTTCTCAGCAACGTGGGATGGCCTATCGTCGCGCCTGGCGCGACAAATATCTTTCCGAAGCCTTTGACCGCCACCTTGGTTGGAAACATATGAACCCCTCGGTTGAAAGACTCGGGCCAGAGCGGCTGGCTTCGGTTCGCTTTCTGATAGTCGTGAAGAATCCTTACGCGTGGCTGCTGTCATTGTTTCGCAGACCATACAACATCGGCGGCAAGGATGACACGTTAGAGGCTTTTCTCGACCGAAAGATGCCGATCATGCCTGCTATGGAAAACATCGGTACGGATCAGGTCGGACCTGTAGAAGTATGGAACCGGAAGATGGCGGGTTATTTTACCCTGATGGATGCCGCTACCCGTGCCAAAATCGTAAAATATGAGGATTTCCTGCAGGATGAAGAAGGCATGCTGCGAAGCATTGCAACCGATCTGGAAATCGGACAACGCCCAGATTTTGTTTCTATAGAACGTGGGGCCAAGGGCGATGCTGATGTCAGCCGCCAATATTACATCGACTACTACATGCAGCAAAAATGGCGTGAAAAACTAAATCCAACGCTTGTTCAAACGATCAATGCGCAACTTGACCATGATCTGGTAACCCGACTAGGCTACGAAGTTATTTCGCCAGACGAGTTTTAACGGACTGCCAGAACCCCTAAGCATGGCTATTCCCAAGATCATCCACCAGTTTTTTGCCATTGGTTGGGATGCTGTCCCTGATGAAGCTAAGGAAGAAATTCGCGCGTTGCGTCAACGGAATCCTGACTGGGACTACCGGTTTTATGACGCCGAGGCGGCGGAAAAATTCATTTCAGACCATTTTGGCGCGCAATATCTGGAAATCTATCACAGCATAGATCCAGCTTACGCCGCGGCTCGGGCAGATCTGTTCAGATACTTGGCTTGTTACAAGGTAGGCGGCTTGTACCTCGATATAAAATCCACCGTGCGAAAGCCGCTGGATACGATGATCGGCACGGATGATCAGTACGTGCTAAGCCAGTGGAGCAGTGCCCGCAACGAAACAGCCAGGCAGACCGCTCACCCGGAACTTGCAGGCATCACACGCGGAGAATACTTGCAGTGGTTTGTTGCCTGTCGCGCGGGACATCCATTTCTGTCAGCGGTGATAGACGCTGTTTTGCGAAATATCGAAAACTATCAGGCACTACGCGACGGTATCGGTCGCATGGGTGTCTTGCGATTGACCGGGCCCATCGCTTACACGCTTGCGATCAACCCTATCCTCAACCAGCATCCTCATGTCTTCCGTGACTATCAGGATGATCTGGGGTTCGTTTATTCGGTCTACGGGGACATAAGCACACACAGAACGAAACTCGGATCACATTACACCACCCAAACGCGCCCGGTTGTCACAACCAACTTTCTGGCGACAGCTGTCTGTATGATCTGGTTCGGGCAGGTACACCGGGCGCGCAAGTGGGTTTCCTGGAAATTTCTGGGTTTGAGAAACCGCATCCGTGCGTTGCGTACCTTCTTCAACCGCCCATGAAAACGACGCGCCACCGTTGTTTCGCTGACGTGTAGTCTGACGTTCAGCGTTTGGTAGCAGCTGGTTTCCACCCAATGGCGTTTAAACTAAGGTATTTTCTTGCGCTTGGACCTTTTCGTACGAACAGGATTTGTGCGTTTATTTGACTGTTACATACTCAACGACTTGCTTCGGAACTAAAGCAGTTTGCTCCTAGTTTCGGAAAGCTTTGTCATAGAAATCAGCAATTGGTCCGGTCAGATACGCCAAGGGAGAGCGCGCACCTGTCTTGATAAAACAGTTTACCGGCGTCCCCGGTAACGGGATTTGGCCCTTTAGTTTTGAAATCTCGGCGCTTTCAGGGGTGATTTCGACCGAGTGATAGCCAAGTGCGGCGGCCCCGTTACGCTCCTTGTCAGTCGACAGGTTTCGTACCACTGCATCCAGCTCCACAACCTCGCGCTGACCAAAAAGCGAAAACTGCAATGTCGCTTTCTGCCCCTCATAAACTGCATCGATAAGCGTAGCGTCGACTCGAGCAGACACGACCAATGGCTGATCCTCGGGAAACACATACATCAGAGGTTTTCCCGCGCGCACTGCCGACTGCACGCCAGAGACCTTAAGGCCATAAATGATCCCATCGATCGGAGCCCTAATTTCCAGGTTCGAGATGGAATCGCGTAGCTGGAACTGGCGGTCGAACAGTTTGACCTCCTGATTTTGTAATTCGCGAAGACGCTTTACTGCATTTTCCCGCCGCTGTGTCATCAGTTTGAGCAAGGCGATTTCTTTGTTCGTAATCGAGCCACGCAGCTTGGCAGACTCGGCTTCGATCCGTCCAATGCGGCTTTTTAATTCGGCTTGGTCTTTCTTCAGTTCGCTGATTCGCGAATCCTGATCCGGGTCGTGATCAACAGCTTGCTGTGCCGAAACCATCTCAACCTTGCTCAGCGCCGATTGCTCGCGCAGCGCATCAAGTTGCTTCTTCAATCCTGCGATCCTGTCCTTGATTTGCTGATTTTGTTGCCGGATCAGTCTGATCTCTTGGTCAAGTGACGCTTTCCGCGATGAAAACAGTAAGCGTTCCGCTTCGAGAAGTTTGTCAACGTTAGGCATTTTTTCTCGTCTGATCAGATCAGGCTCGAAGTTGACTTCGTCAGCGTCATCTCGCTCAGCTTGCAGGCGTGACATTCGCGCGGAAAGCTCACTTAACTGCACCTCGATCAGGCTCAATTCGTTCCTGGCACGCCGCCCGTCCAACTGGATCAGGACATCGCCCTTTTCGACACGGTCACCGTCCTGAACCGACACGAAGCCGGTACCACCTTCTGGGTGCTGGATCGCAAGACGGTTAGTTTCCGCACTAACCTGCCCCGGCACGATCATTGCACCAGAAATCTGCGCTTGAACGGACCAAAGGCCCAGCCCGCCGGCCAACACGATCAGGGCCAGAATTCCCGCGGTCATAGGCAAGACCCCTTTCCACTTGGGGTCCGTATCATGATGCTCGACACTCACGTCGTCACCTTGTCAGACTTTGCATTCGTCCTGTCTGGTGGTTGCGAATTGGTTATGGTTTTTTCCATTATCTCGTCGCGCGGTCCCAAGGCGACGACGACACCTTTATCCATGACAAGCAGCAAATCACATTCAACTACCGCAGCAGGTCGATGCGTGGTGATGATCACGGACTTCCCGCTCTCTTTGAAATTCTTGACCGTTTCGTTCAACGCGTCCGAACCATCAGCATCCAGCATCGAATTTGGCTCGTCGAGTATTAGAAGAACCGGATCGCCATACAGCGCCCTCGCCAGCGCGATCCGTTGACGTTCCCCCCCGGAAAGCTGGGATTCATTACCATCCAGAAATGTGTCATAGCCATTCGGCAGGTGCATGATAATCTCATGCGCATTTGCCTTTTTTGCAGCCTCAACCACGCCATCAGAGTCGGGATCGATCGACATGCGTCTAATATTCTCCGCGATGGTCCCGGGGAATAAGCTGACGGTCTGTGGCAAATACCCGATATGTCGGCCCAGTTGCATCGGGTCATATTGACCCAACGAAGCACCACCAAGACGAACCTCTCCCGCGGCCACGGGCCAATAGCCCGAAAGTACCCGGGCCAGGCTGGATTTGCCCGAGCCACTTTTGCCAATGATGCCAAGTGCATGCCCTGGTTCCAGTGTGAAAGAAACAGATCTGGCAGTCGGTTTTTCCGCACCAGGCGGCATGATCGTGACACCGCTTGCCCGCAACAAAGGCTCAGGCGCAGGCAAACCTGTACGCGCGTTGGGAATGGGAACCATCGACAGGAATCGCTCTAGCGCTTTCCATCCGGCACGTGCCCTTTGCAAAACCGGCCAATGTCCCATCGCCTGCTCAACCGGTGCCAAAGCGCGGCCCAACAGGATCGACGCCGCAATCATCGACCCGGCCGTCAGTTCGCCCTGCAGCACAAAATATGCGCCCATTCCCAAAATTGCAGATTGCAGGAACAGCCGGAATGCTTTGGTGAATGACGTGAAAACTCCTGTCCAGTCATTTGCGTTGATGGTCTGCCCAAGGGCCATATTCCGCAGTCGCTTGTAGCGGACCAGAAGATTGTTTCGCATCCCCTGGCTTGTGACCACCTCGCTGGCATCATGGGCCTGTTCAGCAAAGGCATGGGTCCGCTGCGTCGCAATGTGCGACATTCGCACCTGTTTGGTGGTCAGCGCTTGGTTCAGCAATGCCAGAACCACGATGATCCCGCCTCCCAGAAGCGAGATCCAGCCCAACACCGGATGGAACACAAAGATCGCCGCGATAAAAACAGGTGTCCACGGCATGTCCATGATCGCTGTCAGAACCGGGGAAACAAAAAAGTTCTGCAATGCATCCAGATCACGCAATACTGCCGCGCATGCCGGTCGTTCATGCGGGTTGATCGAGCGCTGTAATGTCGCCCTGAATACACGCGCATCCAGCGCAGTTTGGAAGCGTGCTCCGATCCGGGCCATCAATCTGCCGCGCGCGTAATCCAGCACAGCCATCAGTGCGTAAAGCATGGTCACCAGCAAGGACAGCGCAACCAGCGTTTCCACCGACTTCGAAGCCAGCACCCGGTCATATATCTGCAACATGTAGAGTGGACCGGTCAGCATCAGCAGGTTGGCAAAGATTGAAAACGCGAAGGCCCAAAGGAACAAACCCCGTCCCTTGCGGCGGGCCGCCTGCAGCTCAGGCAGCCCCGTTTTTTCATCAGTAGCCATGCTTGCCCCGAAGCCTGAAAACTCTCCGATTGTCAGACGAGAATAATGGATGGTGTGCAAATAGAAACAGTTTACTGACGGTGGCGCCATTTTGCGCCGTTTCGGTCCGGTGCCACTGGAAAGTTCTAGTTTGTCGAAACGTCAGTTCCGGTTCCCGCTGCACATTTCGACGAATCGGCAGACGCATCGGGGTGATTGATGAAACTGCTACACTTACCTCATTGCCAGACGTTGGCTCATATATGGAGCGCCAAAGCCATTTCCAAAGCATGCAGATCAACCTCGAATGATTGCAACGAGTATTCTACGAAGGGTTTAGACAGATCATATGCCGGTTCGACATGTTCGGGCTTGATCTTGCCGCGTACGCCTGCCCAGGCGCAGCCAACCTGATGCGCCATGACACGAAAATTATCGGTCATGTGGCCACAGGGAAACAGCTCGATCAACCCGCGGAGGCGGGAGGCATCGGAACGATACAGCATCGGGGCCAGACCCGCACCGTGTATCGCCACGATATGTTCCGCCTGTTCGAACAGTTTGAACTGGTCCGCGACGCTCAGATCTTCGGGATAGATCTTGGTGTATCCACGCGCGTTCAGGAACGCTTCGACCGCATCCTCGTTTTCCAGATTTCGCGTAGCGCGCCGCGACAGGAAGGCGCGATTTGGCAAATCGACTGAGATCCCGTCACGTATCCCCGCTGCATCAAGGGTTTCGGTCACGAAAGGCAGATGCGCCCATTCCGCACGGATCGACCGGCAGCGTATCCAACGGCTCGTTTCCAGCATCACGGCATCGCCGCTGACCGGCGCATCCGTGCACAATGTTTCCAAACCAAAAAATGCAGCCGCACGGCGGATGTATCCTGGCGTCTTTTGTGGAAGAACAAGAAGGGTTTCGGATGCGGACAATCCCAATTCATGGGCAGCCACAAAGTAGATCGGTAGGTGATCATTCAGAAAATGCGCCCAGTTCTGTGGCACTTTCAGCCTGAAATCCAAGAAAACCTTGTCACTGATCGTTTCCGTTTCCGGCTTGGGGCGCAACATCTTAAGGCCTTGCCGCAATCCCTTTTGGGGTTTGGGCGTTTCTGGATGTTGGGTCACTCCCATTTTATAAGCGAACCAGAATTCACCACCGCCGACTTGCTTGGGTGGAAGATGAATAACTTCACATTCCGGCACCATTCGATCGACAAAATACGAGCGGGCCGAAATCAGAATATCCGCAGGACAATTGAATGGCTCAAAGGAAAGCGTCACCGGTGATTGCTTCATACCGATTTCATCCTTTTCGCGGCTGACGTATGTGAAGCGGTCGTTTCGACTCGTCACTTTCTTGTCGCCGCGCTGTGACGGGGTAGCTCTTGGGGGCGTCTTCGCTACTGCATTCTTCTACACGGGTCGCGCGAAGGTTCCTTTGTTTCACCGTGACTTCGGCGGTCTGATATCGCCCCATGAGGGCACCGGCCACCAGCCATATGATGGGTGAAATACTTGCATTCGGGATCAGGTTGATCAGCGCACCGGCCATGACCAGACATAGGCCCGCGGTTGCCGGTGTCAGGTTCAAGCGGTCGCGATTGAATGCCAGGAAGATTGTCGAAATGCCAAGCAAGCCAAATTGAGCTATATAGCCTAGCCAGCCATAAACACCGACGACAATGACCCAGTAACCGTCGGTGATGCTAACATCCTGGCCCTTTTCGTTTCGCACACGATTCCGACCCCAACTACCCCATCCCGCAAGCGGTTTCTTGTTCGCTCGCGCTAGCAACAAGTCTTCATTCTCGAACCTGGTTTCAAGAGAACCTGCTCGGTTCGGATCAATCTTTGCCACCGTGCTGTAGATACGGTCAGTTGGCACCAGATCCGCACCGCGCAGCATCGGGAACAGCAGGACCGTAATGGAAATTGCGGCCGCCATCAGCAACTGCAAACGGACGCTGAAAAAGAAAATTGTCGGCAGCAGCAAGGCAACGACGACAAAGGCCGTCGCTGTTTTGCACAAAATCACGATCAAACAAAGCCACAGGCCCGCCATCAACCAACGCGAGGATTCAGCCTTGCCCAGTTTTTCGCGCCAAAGCGACATGGCGGCAATGGAAGCCATTGCAAAAAGGATGGCGACCCAGATGCCGTGGTAAAGGAACAAAACAGGCCGAAACCCCCCATATCGTACCTGGTGCCTGAACGATCCGGTGCTGAAACCGTAGATCTGTTTGTTCAGCTGCGGGCTCATGCGCACTTCCCACAGCGCAAGAAGCGAATATGCCAATGCTGCCAGAACGAAGACCGTCAGCAACACGACATGACTTTCGTTGGTCGCCAGAAAACGTCTTGCAAGAAAAAAGGGCAAAACCGAAACGAGCAGATCAAGATCCAGCGAAAGACCATCATAAAGCCGCATTCCGGATTTGAAGGTATCGCCAATTTTGATGGAATCGCCGTTGGTCAATGTCGTGATAATCGGTGAGGCAAACAAGAGGATAATCAACGACCAATAGAGTATCCTGCCACGTCGCACCTTAAATTCACGCGGGGTGTTGTCCGGACCCTGCCGTTTGACCTGTCGCCCGGCAGGAACTCTTACAGGCGCCGCCTGACGCGCCGAAAGGGTTAGCCAATAGCACATGATGGCCGCGAAAAGGCTGGGCACCAGTTGCTTGCTCCAGCCCGGCAACATCGGCAGGTCAAAAGCGGTAAAAAGCGGCAGCAGCATGTAGCCTGCGATGATTGACCAGGCAAGCGCTTCGTCAAGCGGCCGCTTTCGAAACAGGGCGATAACGACCAGCGGCCACAGATAAAGGGCAAGATATGCTAAATTCGAAGGCATGAATTCACTGCTCGATATTGTCTGCGGAATGTCTCAGCCAGTCCAAGGCGTATCCCTCGCGGCATTCATACGGCTTTTAGCAGTTTTAATAAACCGTGGTTTAGTGCCGTAACACCAAAACATAAACAGGTCGAAAACAGTGCTGGTCGGGAGGCTGTCATTGTTTCGCCAAACGTCACCAACAGAGCGTTTTTCCCGTTAAAGCGGTCTTGTTTGCGCGACCTGCCCATCGTTTTTCCACCTGTTCCGATGTATTCGCCCCGAAGCGAGGTTTCGAATAGCGGCAATGGTGCCACAACTCACGCTATTCTTACAAATCACCGATAGTTGGTGACGCGCAAGTTTCTGGCGCGCGATTGTCGCAAAAACGCGACATCTTGGAAAACTTGCTGAGTAAAACCAATCCCATTGAACCGGATGTTACGTTTTCGATTTGCCCCGACCTGGCGTTTAAGCTTATCTGTAAACGGCGAATTTCACGGCCTTTCGGACACAAGCGGGAACTAGCAACTTGAAGATCACATTCATCGGCCCGCCCCCAAATCTTTCCGGAGGAAATCGTGTGATCGCGATATATGCCGATCTGCTGACCGACATGGGGCACGACGTTACCGTCGTCGCACAGACCCACAAGAAACCTGGAAAGCTCGTGTCCTTGAAACGCTTCCTGAAAGGTCGAAAGCCCAAACCGCGCCCAACAATCAGCCATTTTGATTCCATGAAAGCCAGCCTGCACCTTGTCGAAGATGGCCGGGACATCACCGATTCCGATGTGCCGGATGCTGATGTGGTGATTGCAACTTTCTGGACGACAGCCGATGCGGTTGCAAATCTTTCCGAGCGCAAGGGCCGGAAGTTCTATTTCGTGCAGCATCACGAAGTGAACAACAAGCTCTTTGCCGACTTAGCCGCCGCAACCTATCGGCTGCCCCTCAGAAAGATCGTCGTTTCAGGCTGGATTCGCGATGTCATGCTTGAGCTTTACGGCGATGACGACGTGCAGATCGCGCCCAATGCGGTCGATCATCGGCAGTTCCGGTTTACACCTCGCGAAAAAAAAACGACCCCGACCGTGAGCCTCATGTATTCGGGCAAACGCTTCAAGGGATTGGACACAAGTTTGAAGGCAATCGAACTGACGCAAAAGCAGCTGCCCGATCTGCGGGTTCTGGCATTCGGTACCGTCAAACCGCTCGAAGATCTGCCGTTGCCGGAATACGTGAGCTACGTTCAATCTCCACCGCAGGATGATATTCCAAGGCTTTACTCTGACAGCGATCTATACCTGTTCGGCAGCCGGTCCGAGGGTTTCGGGCTTCCGGTGCTAGAGGCGATGGCCTGCGGTTGCCCGGTGGTAGCGGCGCGCACGGGATGTGCGCCGGATTTCATCGAAGAGGGGCAGACAGGCTACGTCGTCGATATCGATGATGCCGAGGCGCTTGCGGATGCCATGATCAAGGTGCTGAACGCCGACGCAGAAGGCTGGAAGAACATGTCGCGTAACGCGTCAAAAGCCGTCGAAAATCTCTCGTGGAAAAAAAGCGCCGAGACATTTGCCAGCTGCCTTGAAGCCCCACAATAGCTGACACCGGATCTGGTGCTAGCGGAAATTCGGAAGGTTTATTTCAGAAAGACAGCCAGCCGGTCACTGCAGGTGCTGGTCGAAATAATCCCCGAGCTTTTCGTAGTCTTTCGCATAGACCAGCTTCAGTTT
>NZ_CANLER010000021.1 GCF_947489715.1 uncultured Roseovarius sp.
CAGCCATCTCGAACGGTCAAATCACCCTACCGCACTTGCCGGATTGGGTCACCTCGGGCCGTGCGGAAACCCCTGAAGATGTGGCGTTTTTGTCAGGCGCGGCCCTTGCCCACCTGCATCTTGTGGTGGAGCACCCAAACGTCCCCCAAGCCTTGTTGCGACAGCGCTTGGCACTCAGGGCGGCAGAGGCCTGCGTGACGCGCTCGGGACGGCCGGAGCGGACAAGGGAGTTGCGTGATGGGGTGGCGTTCCTGCAGCCCGGAGACGCGCCGGGGCCGGTCGGCGAGGTCACCCTGTCCTGGCGGCGGGCCGTCGAACGGCCGGTCTCGGTCAAAGCGTTGCACAGAGCACTGAACGGGGCGCTGCCGAGCCAGGCGCCGGAGCAGATCGCGGAATGGCTCGACGGGTTCGACCCGCGCGGGGCGGGGCAGGGCGGTCCGGTGGCACGGACTGCGACTGTGTTAGAGACTGTTCTGGCGGAAAAGCCGCGCGAGGAGGCCGCGGCCCTGATCCTCGCTGACGCCGTTCTGGCGCAGGCCCTGGGCTGGACTCAGGTGGTGCCACTACTCTCGGCCGGGCTGAAACGCCGCGATCTGCGCAAAACAGGCGATGAGCTGCGCCTGGCCTGCCATCGGGCGGTGATCGCGTCGGCGGCGGAGGCCACACGGCTGGCGGCAGACCTGACCCGCAGGGCGGCCCGGTTGCATGCCGTTGCGCCGAAGCTGCGCGCCAAGGGGGCAGGGGCGGCGCTGGACATGTTTCTGAGCCGTGATGCGGTCGCCCCAGGTGCGCTCACGTCGCTGACTTCTGACCGGGCCGCGCGCCGGTTCTGCGATCGGCTGGTGGAGCTCGGCGCGATACGCGAGCTGACCGGGCGCGACACGTTCCGGCTGTATGGACTTTAGTCATGGCCAAGGATCATCCGGATATCGAGTTCGACCGGGAACTGGAGGACCTGCCGCCGGAGCTGCGCTGGCGTGAATGGATGCGCCGAATTGAGGCGGTGCTCTTTGCCAGCGCCACTCCGGTACCAAGCGCCGACTTGGCCAGAGTAGTGGGGCAGGGGGCCTCGGTGGAGTTGCTGATCGAGGATCTGGCTGTCGGGCTGTCTGAGCGACCCTACGAGATCGCCCGCGTGACAGAAGGCTGGATGTTGCGGACGCGGCATGCATACGCGCCGGCCATTCGCGCCGCAGCCGATCTGGGGGAACAGGATCTCGACCTGCGCGAGTTTGATGTCGCCGTTCTCGCGGCCATCGCCTATCACCAGCCGATCACCCGTGAGGGGCTGAAGGACATCTTCGGCAAGGAGATCAGCCGCGACCTGATCGGACGCCTGCACGCCCGCGACCTCATCACCACCGGCCCCCGTGCCCCCCGTCGCGGTGCGCCTTATACCTTCGTAACAACCGATCAGTTCCTGGTCGCGTTCGATTTGCAGTCTCTGCAGGACCTGCCGGACAGGGAGCAGCTTGAAGATTCAGGAATGTCAAATTCGTAGTTTGCAAATACCGAGGCAGCACGAACGGTGGCATTCATACAATGCAAAGAAATTTCGAATATTTCGACTATTGCGATTATTTCGAATAATCCCTATGTTGAAAACAAGCTAAGAAAACACTGGAGAGAAATCATGTCCGCCCTGAAAAACGAGGCGTTTTTTGATCGTTTGCCAGATGAGGTTGAGATCAAGAACGCGGAACAACTCAGAACGATTGTTGCCTCCCAGATCAAGGAAGGCGAACCAACGACGCTGTCACTCGCGCTCGAAAGCGGGGAGATGCAAACCGTGACCCTTGCCCCTGCACTGACCGCATCGCTCCTGGAAGTGTTGCGGCTGGTATCGAGCGGGCGAGGATTCCGTATGATCCCGGTCGAAGCAGAATTGACGACGCAACAAGCCGCGGATCTGCTGAATGTCTCGCGACCGTTCCTTGTCAATCTCCTGGAGAACGGGGACGTTCCCTTCACGAAGACGGGCCGCCACAGGCGAGTTCGTGCCGACGACCTGTTCGCTTACAAGGAAAGGCGAGATGCGCAACGGTCTGATGCTCTCGGTGATTTGGCGAGAGCGGACGCTGAGGACGATCTTATATGAGCCGATACGCGGACCGGTTCACGGCCCTTCTGGATGCCTGTGTCCTGGGCGGAGCACTGCGACGCAACATGCTCTTGAGTCTCGCCGAGGCCGGCTTGTTCCGGCCTCGGTGGAGCGCACGTATTCTCGAAGAAACCCAGAAGGCGATCTCAGAGATCACGAAAGGGGCCACAGATGGATCCCGGCAGCGTGCGGCAATCGAAGCGGCTTTCCCTGAGTCTCTTGTTTCGGGCTACGAGGTGTTCGAAGGTAAGCTCGACCTGCCGGATCCGAACGACAATCACGTCCTGGCGGCTGCGATTTCAACATCGGCCTCGGTGATCGTGACCGACAACCTCGCGGACTTTCCAGAGGAAGCTTTGGCTCCACACGCCATCGACGCGATCTCAGCAGACGATTTCATTGCCGATACGATCGAACTTGACCCATCGGAGGCCATATTGGCGCTGCGGCGCATGCGTGAGAGGTTCGAAAATCCGGCACTCGATGTCCCTGCTCTCATCCATAAATCGGAAGCACAAGGCCTTCTGCAGGTCGCAACACTCATGGACGAGTATAAGTCGCTTTTGTGAAATAGGGGCGGAAAGTCGCCTTGACCTTCCGGACCAAGAGCAACTCGAAGACGCGGGGATGGCGGAAGGGTAGGGATAAACCAACCCGACGTCGTGGGCTGATGATGGGCCGCCTGCCGGGCAAATAGTGGCGTACCTATCGGACAATTGGTGGAGATTTCGTGGTCAACTGAACCAGATACTTGAGGTATAGGATTGACTTCTATAGCTCAAAATTGCCTTATATGTGAGTTATAGAGAGGGTTTCTATCGCTCATGCCGTGGAATTGGCAGATAAAAGATTGGCCGGATTTCCGGTATGATGCGTCGACGATCGCGTCGTTCGAGGAAAGTTTCTTGCTCTCTTCTGGGGAGATCCTTGGCGCAGTTCACCATGTCAGCCCATCCGAACGCGATCAACTTCGTATCGACTTGCTGAGCGACGAGGCCATGAAAACCAGTGCCATCGAAGGCGAGATGCTGGACCGGTTGAGTGTGCAGTCCTCGCTGCGTCGCCATCTTGGCCTGGAGCCCGACAACTATCCGGCAAAACCACGGGAGCAGGGGGTCGCGGAGATGATGGTCGATGTCTATTCCACCTATGCCAAGCCGCTGACTCATGAGACCTTGTTCCGATGGCACGAGATGCTGCTGTCTCACGACCAGCGTCTGGAGACGATTGGTGCCTACAGGCGGCATGAGGATGCAATGCAGATCGTTTCCGGTCGCCACGACCGCCCGACAGTGCATTTTGAGGCACCGCCGTCGGATCACGTCCCGGATGAGATGGAGCGTTATGTCGAGTGGTTCAACGGAACGGCTCCTGATGCTGCAAACGCGCTGCCAGCGCTGACCCGTGCCGGTCTTAGCCATCTTTACTTCGAAAGCATCCACCCCTTCGAGGACGGGAACGGTCGGTTAGGGCGCGCCCTGGCCGAAAAATCCCTCGCCCAGAATATCGGCCAGCCCAGCCTCATCGCGCTTGCCTTCACGATCGAGCGCGACCGCAAGGCGTATTATGACCAATTGGAACACCACCAGAAGACACTTGATGTCACGCCCTGGCTGGAGTGGTTCGCCGAGACTGTCCTGACAGCCCAGCGGGTGACCCTGGAGCGCGTGGGGTTCTTCATCGCGAAGGCGCATTTCTATGACCTTCATCGCGCGCACTTCAATGACCGGCAGGCCAAGGCGATCGAGCGGATGTTCAGGGAGGGACCCGATGGGTTCAAAGGTGGCCTCAGCGCTGAAAACTACCTATCGATCACCAACACGTCGCGGGCCACCGCAACTCGGGACCTGCAGGAGCTAGTTGACATGGGAGCCCTGTCCCGCACTGGGGAGCGTCGGTACACACGTTATTGGTTGAACCTACCGGGCACGGAGATCTGATCGAACGCTTGATAGCAATAGAGGGTCGGTTCTTCGAAAACCTTCCATTTACGGTGTCACTGACGCTGAACCTGGGTTGCCATCAAAGAGCCATAGGGCGGAAACCGGGCATTCGCTGCATAGCGGCGACATTATGCCATCAACGCAAATGCGGTCATTGGAATTTTCGCGAAGTCTGGCGTCAAGCGGCAACCAAAACTCGCTCTTCAAACTGTAGGTCGCCTTGGTTTTTAGTAAATTACAACAAAAGTTGCCGCAGCACGTCTTTGCTCAGGTAGAGACAAGATGTGCGAAATATTTAATCACCAGTTTATCCGAACGAAAACTTCATCCCACCTTGCTTGTTGCCCTGTCTCTTCACAAACTCCTTTGCGAGTTTGAAGTCTGCCCTTTGGCAGATAACAAAATCACGAGCGAATTGCATCTGCTTGACGTTGTAGAAATCCATGTTTTCGGTTGTCGCCTGAATTGGTCGGCCTGCGTCGGCAGCTTTTGTCAACTTATCGACTCTTTCGATCGTGTTATCTAGCTTCTCCATTTCGCCATCGAAGGCGATTTTCTTTGATCTTGGCAGTGAATTAGGCGACAGGGTTACCGCACTTCTTGAGCGCCGGGCGAAAGCTCTCTTTTCGGAGGCCTGTGTTCGAAATTTGTCAAGAATACTGGGGCACCAGACGGCGAGCATGAATTCGCTACTCAGGGGCACGTAAAGCTGTATGCCTTTTAATGCTAAACCCATGTTGCTGAAGATGCCGTTATCTGGTTCATCATTGTGCCATGCAACCGGGTTGTCAGCCAGATAGAAGCTTCTACTAGGCGGTGCTTGCAACAATAAGAAATTCTTGGTTCCGATAATGTGTGAAAACTCTTCGAAGCTTTCGGCCATCGATTCCAAATGGAATTGTTTGATCTGTTCATTGTCTGGTTTCGCGAACTCTTCTAATGCACCAATAGGAAGATCGTGTCTTTCAAAGTGTTCCCGGAACTGGTCAAAAAGCCCAGCGATACTGTCTCGGTAAGAACGGGTTCTGAGCATCTGGAAAGCGACGAACATTGCTAGCATTGCGTTTTCCTCAGGCGTTCCAGTTAAACGCCGACGGTCAATCAAAGCTTCATAGGCGGGCAGGACGATGTCTTCGACCTTGCAGACAGATTCTTCAAAACTTGCGTAAAAACTGCTGTCGATACGGAATTCATTGAACCGCCGCTCTGCCATGACATTCGAAATATTGGTTGAAAAGCTCCGCCTCGTAGATTTCTGAAAAACATTAACTTGCTCTCTTCCGAGATTAGCGAGGAATTTCCGAAGAATAAATTTGGGGACGTAATGCTGATTTTGCGCCGCTTGTTTTATTGACATGTAAGAATCACTGACCGTTGGATTTTCTGTTAATCAGAGAGCTGTGGATTTAAGTTAGATCACTGAGATAACGAGACGAATTCAATTATCATCGTGTTCTCCTGCACCGCTCAATTTGATTTCCCATGGTTCAGTTTCTTAGGAAACGCGGGAAACAGGTTTTTCTGAACCGTTACCCTGACGACATCTTCATCCTTGATGGACGAACGGCGCAAGTGACCGGCCTGCGTGAACACTTCGATGTCCTGATTTTCGATCAGAACTTTCTTGAGGTCTTCTGAATGGATCGTTGTGTCGTTGTAGATCGAAGCCTTTAGCATTCCGACTGTGATTGTATCACCGAATTCAGCGATAAACTCCGGCAGGTCGCTATGGAGCGCTTCCACGTTCTTGGGGCGCATATCGCTTCCCCAATCGAGTGTGCCGACGCCACTATCGTCGCTTCGGTAATCAAGCATCTTCAGACCCGATTTACCGAAATGCGCCTGCCCACCCGCATTGAGGTGCAGAACGTCGTTGTAGACTTCTCTTGCGCGGTGGCTCTTCGAGAAATGCATAAGCCAGTAGTTGTAGCCCGCGTTGTTGGCGCGATTGATCGCAAACGGGCTTACGTAATTTGCGATATTGAGAACCTCTCCATGCAATACGCGCTCAACTGTACCGAGCCATTCGCCTTTCGTGCGGAGGGCCTCATCACCAAAGAACTCGTCCTGTTTGATCCCGAAACCTTGGACGAGCTTATGCGTTTTCTGCGGGTTGTTCCAGGAGGAGTAGTTGAGCAGCGCACCGATCATGAAGGTAAAAAACACTTCCGGATTTTTGAAGGAAACGATGATGTCCTGTATCGTCTGCAGTCCAACCTGCGTGTATCCGCAGGGGTCAAGGTTGAACAGAACATTCGAATGTTTGCTCTCGAGGATGCGTTTCTTGATGTCCCCATAGACATCTTCAAATTTCCTTTCCAGCCGAACAATTGTGACCTGCAGTTTGTCGTTGCCTGCGTGCTCTTCCTGCCAAGCGGACAACAGTGGATTCAGGGTTTGCCAGGCGTCTTTGGAATTGTCGTTGACAATAATCAGGCACTCTATTTCTAGCTCGGGCAGACCCTGATCTTTTCGCCAGGTCGTTGTCTCATCAAGAAAACTGGCCAACTCTTGCAGGAACACAAGCGGAGAACCGGGAGCACCGCCTTCATAAATGCCGCCTCCGGCCATGCCATCGACGATAGCAATTCTGAAACGACGGTTCAGGGGAGTGCACTTTACCCGCAGATAGTTGCGAAAATACGAGCGCAGAATGTCGAGCTTTTTTCGCGTGTGATCTTCAAGGGCAACGCCCGTGCGCCAATCATATTCTTTTTTTGCCAAAGCGTAATTCCCCAAGTTCCAATGAAATTATGTTCGCTCAGAGGTTGGCCTGAACTGGCATTTCATCCCAGGTGCGTCCCCGATATTGCCGCCCGTTCAACTTCTTAGAGCGGCGCTTGTTGTCTTTTCCCCAAGTGCCCCATTGCTTGAAAAAGAAAGCCGTCTCGCTGGCACGGCAAGCATCATGGATTTCATCAATCCAGGCTTCTTTGATTGGTCGCGCGCGCGAGCCGCTTTCACCGCCAACAATCGCCCAGTGAATGCCAGAAAGGTCAACTTCGCCAACGCTGGCGATAAGAGGTTCGAAGGATATGAACCGAATAGCTGCCGGTACTTTGCGCAGTTCGTCAATTCGTCCACCAACTTCTTCGCTTTCCACGCTCGTGCCCAACCAGACATTCCGCAGTGGTTCAGCCTGAAAAGCCGGAACAATTTCTGCCATTCTGTCGGGCCGTTTCGTCAGGATCTGATAGTGATGGTGCGGTGTTCGTGCCATTACGTTCCAGACATCTTCGATGAACCTAGTCGAGACACTCGGATGAAACAGATCGCTCATGGAATTCACGAATATCTTTCGGGGTTTTTTCCATCTGACAGGGATTTCCAATGACGCACGGTCTTCGCGAATGACACCGTTCCAAATTCGACGCTTTCCCGATTTGCGCGTCAACCCGGAATACTTTTCAACTCCCATTGCCTCAAGGCGGTAAGCCATCTGCATCGCATAACAGTTCGTACAACCTGAGGACATGATGTTGCAGCCAGCGACAGGATTCCAGGTCGCGTCAGTCCATTCAATTTCTGTCTCGGCCATATCGCGCCTCATGCAATCTTTCGTTGATCTACTTAAGCGTACAATGACCCTGGCAGGCAATAGCTCCACCTCATTCTGTAGATCGGGAACCAATAATAGCTACTCAAGGAGATCAGTATGAGGCCAGCAATACGCGACGCTAAATCTCATAATCACTATTGCATTCAGCCCGAAACTGTTGGTCAACGTGTCAAGGAGGGTATGGCGCATGCGGATGATCTGCCATTCGCCGCGCAACTCGGGCATAACGCTCCTCAGATCGACAATGGCTTCGGCCAACAGAATGCCCTGGAACCCACTAAGCTCGATGCCGATACGACCCGAGGTACACCGGCACATGCCCAAGTTCGCTTTTGGCGACAGTAAGCGCTCGCTTCGCTCAGCGCTGGTCGCTTGGATTGATAGGCGGGAAGTGTTTTAGTCGGTATCCCCTGCAACGGCAAAAATTCGGCGGGCAATGAACAAACCTATTATTTGTGCATTCGGAAACCTTCCCGACAGCAAAGTGTGCATTGCGCGGTAATGCGCACCCGCAGTGAGCATGTCATCAACAATAGCAATGCGCGTGGGTAAAGGGTTGCTCAAACTCTCATCTATCGACCAAATCTCCAACAGTTCAGCGGGTGAGTAGCGTTGACCTTCTGGGCGCTCGTGGGTTGGCACAACAGACACCGATTGTTGAACGAGGTTGCGCACGTCAACGACATTGTTCATGCCTCTGCATATCCGCTCCATACGGTCACAGTAGTCAGGGTTGGTAGGGATTTTTGAGGGTGGCACGGGAACAAATGTTCCTTGTTCAATCCAGTCGTTGCTTGTGGCGTCGTGAAGCCATTGCGAGCAGTGAGCAATGTCACGTTCTTTGTAGCGCAACTCATTTGCAGACGATGAAGAAGGTTTCTTTTTAATGTTTTCGATAAGTTGACTAACCTTGTTGGCCCGGAAATCTTGGCCCTTTGTCCATTCAAATAGGTAGCCAATTTGATCTGCTGGAACCAACAAAGCATGATCGACCCGGCTCAGATCATCAAGAACAGTAAATCTTGCGTTAGTGGTCAAGCGCGTTCCAAATATCGTCAGGTGTTCGAACACGCACCGCGCCCTGCGCTTCAAAGCGAGCTGGCCACGTTATGTCCGTTCTCTGAAAGCAGCTGTCCAAGATGAACAGCTTACGCCCTTGCTGCATGGCAGCTCTGGCTTGGGTCAAAGTGCCCGAAGTCTCGCCCGCTTCCACAATGATGGTGCCCTCTGTCAGCGCCGACATGGTGGCGTTGCGCTCTGGGAAATAAGTGCGTTTGTTGCGGAAATGCTCCTCTGAGTACCGGATAACTGGCACCTGAGAGATAAGCAGATGTTCTCTGGCAATGCAGTCTTGCAGAGCTTTGTTGTTCTTAGGGTAATACTCGCCCAAAGGTGTGCCAATCACTGCGATGGTGACGCCGCCTGCTTCCAAGGCTGCGTTGTGAGCCGCGCTGTCGATACCTTCTGCAAGGCCAGACACAACCGCATAGTTGCGTTTCACCATTTCGCGAGCCAATCGTGCTGCTCGCGCGCGACCATCTTCTGATGCCTTCCGACTGCCGACAATGCACAGACCGGGCATCTCTGACAGTTCCCACGTCCCTTGATAATAAAGCATCTCAACAGGGTTGCGGGCGTCTCGCAGCTTGCCCGGGTAGTCCCCAGCATGGTGAACCCGGATACCGAACCGATGGACGCCACGCTCTTTGAGATACTGCAACACTCGACGAGCCATCGCGTTCGCCAACTCAGGCTTCACAAAATCCGAAGGTAGGGCGGTTTTGTCCGCCCGAAACTTATCAGCCATGCGCTTCCAGGTCATGCCTTGAGTAGTCCAAAGATATTCATAAGCTCCAAGCTCGCGCATGGGCGAAATAGCTTCTATCCCAAAAATGTCTTTAGGTTGCGCTAGCCAATTCATGGCCACGTTCTGCCCGGTCTACGTGCCATTGTTCTTCTTCTTTTTTCTCTCCCAGTAAAAGCAGTATGGAGCATCCGTTAACAAATTATCAATACCCATTGGCTTTCGCGGTGTCGCAGGGGAATGAAGGTACCCGGCGCAGTAGTGGTCGGCTTCGTCCGCATTGCGGCGAAAAGCAAATCAAAAAAATATTCGCTGTGCATGAAAGTCCGGATTACGGGCCGCACCGCAGCGGCGGCTGCCATCGACCAAGGACGGGAATGGGCCGCGCCCAGACGAGATGGCACAAGTTGACTGTCCTCTCAGGCACGGTTGTCAAAATTCAATCCTGCATTTTCGGCCCCACGACGCGCGTTGGCAAATCCCTATATGCAGGTTGGCCCCGCTTGTGCGCGCGAACCCGCACCACTTTCCCGTTCGAATACCGTCTTTCATGTTCGGCCACCCAATGCTCTGTCGGCGTGGCCCGGCTTACAGCCTGTGCCTTCTCAAACCGAAGCCTCGCCATTTGCTCAGTTAAATGCCGCTCAGCTGCCGGTCCAATTCGAATGGTGACGTGAGACTTTAGCACTTCGGTCATCCAAGCCTTGCCAAATTTCCGTGCTGATTTGGCCTGAGAGGTCGATAGGCTTGCAACCTGTTGCGACAGCAGATCATCTTCACGCGTTGCAAGAGCTGCGAAGAGCATAAACCCGATCACCATCTCGTAGGTGAGATGGCCTTTATGTTCTTCGAAATGTTCTCTCACCGAGGCTTCACTGGCTAATAGTCCTAGCCGCATAAGTCCCGCAATTACGGTCTTCTGTGGTTGCCAACTGGCGTTGTCAAAGTCAGGACGGCCATCTTGCGCTTTTGTTATCTCCAATACAAAGGGCGCATCAAAGAAAATGGTGTCTGTCATTGCTGAGAAAAGACGTACGCTCAGTTTGTCGGAAGACCGGTTATCAAAGAGGAACCCTCGCTGGTGCCGGTTGCTCAGCTCTTCTTCACCTAGGGTCGTTATTTCTCGCGCAACACGATCTTCCCACAATCTGCGGTCGTCGTACTCGATCCAAATGAGGTCACGCGGGAGTTCGACATCGCGCACATAGCCTTGAATGTCGGACTCAGGACGATCCTCCCATGGCATTCCTTGGACATCCATTCTCAAAGAATCGAGATAATTTGCTGCATTGTGGTCCAGCAAATAGATCCTTGCCGAGGAGAGATCGCCGAGAACTCCTTGCCAATGCTGACGGATTTCCTCGGACAACACCAATTGCCCATCAGGGCCACGCATGTCCACTGGCTTCTCGTTTTCGAGATGGTGACCGAACTTTAGGGCGATCGTCTTGTAAAGGATCATTGCATTCGCTCACAAACTACGAGGCTAATGTGTGTTGGATCGAAAAGCCGTACACGACCTCATGCGCCAGGTATTTGAAGCAAAATGGCAGTGCACTTGCTGATCCTGCTTCCACTGTTTTGACCTCCGATGCAACCGTGAAGACCACGGATCGGGCAGCTCAAAGACCTGTTAATCTTGCTTTCCGAAAGTTAGCTTTGTCGGCATCCTAGGACGTCCGCTTTGGGCCGATCTTATAAAGTAATTCCGTTCAACAATGACTAATCGTACGATTCCCTTTGTTTAACCACCACTTCGGCGCCTATGCCTTCTGGTTCGTGATCAACCAGGTATTCCGGAAATCCTGGAGCGCGCAGGTCTTCCCCACAATCATCTTCCAGGCGCTTTACAACCTGGCTTGACCACACACGAGGACCATAGCGCTTTAACCCATCTTCCATGGCTGCCACGCAGACAGGGGACAACTCGACCGGCACATCGTGAGACTTCGCCAGATCATCAAAGAGCGTCACGTCCTTCACCTCATGATCCATCGTGAAGTTGATGTTGTAGCTTCCGTTCAGGATCAATTGACCCTCGGTTTCGTGCACAAACGAATTGCCGGAACTCACTCGTATCGCCTCGTAGGCCACGGCTAAATCAATGCCAGCCTTTTTGGCGACCATGAATGCCTCTCCGGTTGAGACCAATTGCACACCTGCCAGGTAATTGGTGATGACTTTCAGAACAGAAGCCGAACCGAGTTTGCCGGTATGTACGATCTGGCGGCCCATTGTCGACAAAAGCGGAAGAACCTTTTCAAAGGCGTCGCGACGACCGCCAGCGAAAATCGCGATGTTGCCCGTTGACGCCCTGTGGCACCCCCCGGAAACGGGGCTGTCCATTGCGATGCCACCTTTTGCTTCGACCAAGGCACCAAGGCGCTGCACGTCTTTGGCCTCAGTCGTGGACATTTCCAGCCAAATCTTACCTTCAGCTATGCCTTCCAGCACGCCGTTCTCTTCTTCAAGTACCAGTGCAGAAATCACAGGCGACGGAAGACAGGTGATGATGACGTCGCATGTCTCCGCCAGTTCGCGACCGCTGTCTGCCCAGGTTGCACCCTTTGCCAGTATAGGTTCTGCCACGGCCCTGTCTGAATCGCGCACAGTGACGTCGAACCCATTCCGTAGCAGGCTGCCTGACAACTTCGCGCCTACATTTCCAAGGCCGATAAATCCAACGCGCATCATAATATCCTTCCAGGTGAGAATTTTCACTTGACGATGGGACAGCACACGACTTTCGTCAAAAGAACTCTTTATGCCCTAAGGCCATTGATTATTGGAGGCTTGATGTCGGAGAGATCACCCAACTTACCACCCTTGACTGCGTTGCAGGCATTCGAAGCGGCAGCCAGGCACCTAAATTTCATGGCGGCCGCCGCAGAATTGAACCTTTCGCAATCGGCAGTCAGTCACCGCGTAAGAGCATTGGAGCATCACCTTGGCTACGCGCTGTTCGAGCGCTTGCCGCGGGGTCTTAGGCTTACCGAGAATGGCAAGGCCTACTTACCTTCAATCCGCAGCGCCTTTGCCGAAATCATGGGCGCGACGACCAGCATCTTTGGTATTCGGAAAAACGCACAACTGACCATCCGCGCGCCACTTTCTTACTCTGCAATCTGGCTGCCAGAGATCGTCAGTAAGTTTTCTCAAGACCACCCTGATATCGAAATTCGCATGACGTCTTCCGTTTGGGTAGATCATCTAGCGCAGGATGAGACTGACATTGAACTGCGTTTGGGGTACGGCCAATGGCCCGATTGCCAATCCGAACTCCTGTTTCGGGACACGCTTGTTCCTCTATGTTCCCCTCAAACACTCTCAAAGTTCCCCAAATTGTGCACTGCTGATCACCTGACGACGCTGCCCCTAATCCATATCGTTGGCGTCGAGGATCAATGGGGAGAGTTCTTTCGTGAGCACGGGCTCGAAGTCTTCCCTGATGGCCAAGAGAACCAGATCTTCACCGACAGTTCGGTGACCGCAGCGGTATTGGCTAATCGAGGCCCGCAAATTTGCTTGCTAGCAGAACGGTTCGCCAGGCATTTTATTGGGCAAGGTATGTTGTGCCTGGCGACCAACCTAAGCCTCAAGTCGAAGCAAGGGCTGTATCTGGTAACCCAGGATTCCGACAAAGCGCTCATTCCGGAAACTGAGTTGTTCCTCACGTATTTGAGAAAGCAATCAATCTCAGAATAAGATGCTGCGATGATCCCAAATGGCAGCTAAGTGAAAGCTGCATCGCGGCGAATGTTTTTCTAACGAAGGTCGGGTATGGGCCGGCCTCATCCCCACGATCTGGACCTGCCAGTATGATGCTGCGGTTGCTCCGACGACTGCTACGAGCCCAGAATGACAGATGCTGCGGGACGGACGAATGTCGGCTTAGCGTAAGCACGAGCTTTTTGAGTTGCCCACCT
>NZ_CANLER010000022.1 GCF_947489715.1 uncultured Roseovarius sp.
CTGCCCGAGGATATTCTGGCCATGGTGGCCACCCTGCCCTTTGATCTACGCGGGATGCGAGACCGGGCGATCCTGCTCCTGGGATTTACCGGTGGATTGCGGCGTTCTGAGATTGTCAGCCTCGATGTTGGAAAGGATGACACACCGGATAGCGGCGGATGGGTCGATATCCTCGACGATGGTGCGGTTCTGATCCTCAACGCCAAGACCGGCTGGCGCGAGGTTGAGATCGGCCGCGGCTCGTCAGACCAGACCTGTCCGGTGCATGCGCTGAGTGAGTGGCTACATTTTGCCAAGATCAATTTTGGGCCGGTGTTTGTGCGTACCTCGCGCAATGGCAAACGCGCGTTGGAGGCCCGGCTGAACGACAAACACGTGGCCCGCCTCATCAAGACCACCGTTCTGAAAAGCGGTATCCGTGCAGACCTGCCTGAAAACGACCGCCTTGCCCTCTTCTCCGGCCACTCTCTGCGCGCGGGGCTTGCCAGTTCGGCGGAAATCGACGAGCGCTATGTCCAGAAACAGCTCGGCCACGCCTCCGCTGAGATGACCCGCCGCTATCAACGCCGACGCGACCGGTTCCGCGTGAACCTGACCAAAGCCGCCGGGCTCTGAGAGGATGCGCAAACCCGGATCCATGAAAGGCCTTGAAGAGCTGGGCCGTGTGCGGCTCAGCCAGAACTTTTTCCTGCGGGACTTCTTGATGTCCGAGATCGCCAATTTCTACGGCATCCCGAACATCCCGGAAGACCCCGATCTGGCGATTGAGACTGGCACTCGGCTCTGCGAGGAGCTGCTGGAGCCGCTCCAGAGCAAATTCGGCCGGCTCACCATCCGCTCCGGATACCGGTCCGCCAAGGTCACGGCTTTCGGCAACAAACGAAAACACGGTGCGAGCGTCAGGTACAATTCGGGTTACCATATCTGGGACATGCTGGACGGCACCGGCCACAAAGGTGCCGCCGCCTGCGCCGTCATTCCGTGGTTCGCTGATCGCTACGCCGAAGGCGCGGACTGGCGATCTCTGGCCTGGTGGATTCATGATCACCTGCCCTATTCCCATCTGGAATTCTATCCCAAGCTCTGTGCGTTCAATATCCTTTGGAGCGAAGTGCCGCAGCGTCGGATCGACAGTTTTATCAATCCCAGGGGATGTCTGACCAAGCCGGGCATGGAAAATCATGACGGCAATCACTCCGAATGGTATGCAAAGATCGGCTAAGTAACTGATATAATTGTCTTTCACTACCGCGACAGAATTTGACTTCGCCAATTACGCCGCCTGCCCGCTCAAACGACCGTAAAAACTGCGCTCGAGATGCAGCTCCCCTGCCCCGGCTTTTTCGACCATGCCGCGCAGATATCCGCCCGGTGACGCCACCTCGCCGGCACAATGCTTTTCGAACGTCAGCACAAGCGCCGCTGTCGCGATCTGAGGTCCAAGCCGGTCCTGCGCGAGGTTCCAGGCATGTTCCGAGACACCGATCATCGGCCTCAATTGCCCAGCAACCCGGTGCAGATCCCCCCAATCCTTCAGATAACCGCCCATATTGCGCGCCCAGGATGCGAATTCGGGGCAAGCCTGCATCACAGTTGGCAAATCAAGCGCCGCTCCCCGCTTTTTGCGTGCCTCAGCCACCCACTCTTCCAATTCCCTGTCCACCTGTTCTTCCGGAGGCGCGTAGGGCACCAAGCCCGCCGCTTCCTCTTTTTCTGAGGAATTACTAGTTACAGGATTAAGTTGGTTTGTAGTTAGTATATGAGGGTCGGAAATGACCTCCCTGGGGTTCATTTCTTGAGTCTTTTTGGATACTTGCTCAATGGTTTCAGTGGTGTTGTCCACAACCTTGTCCGTCTGAGCTGCTTTGAGATAAGCCGCCTCGACGCGCTCCTGAAGCTCTTTGAACCATGCCAGGAGCCGTTCCAGTGCCTCTGAAGCCGTGTTGTGGCGCGGTAGACGCCCCAAGAGGTCTTCGAACATGCTTGAAAGATGCGCCCAAGGGCCTCTCAGCGCGCCGCTGAGAGCCGCTTCGATCCGGGCGTGGATCATCCGGCGTGCGACCGTGATCTGGCGCTTCAGGCGCTGGCAGAGCTCGCGCTCGGCCTGCAATTCGGCCAGCAGCTGCTCGAATTCCTCAACACGCGCTGAGAGCGGCGACAGATCGAAGCCGTAGGCCTCGATGATCACGCCCTCCGCGTCCCTGCGCCCCCAGCGTTTGCCATTGGGGCTGTCCTTAAAGGAAATCACACCGATCTCCGCCAGGCGGCGCGCATGGCGCTTCAATGCAGAAAGCGAGAAGCCTGTCTGCTCCATCAGATAGGCATTGGACGCCCAAACGATCGGGCGACGGCCCTCTTCCCAGTCCTGGGCCTGTGTAAAAGCCCCGAGCGTGTCGAGGAGCAGCATATCACCGGCTTTGAGCCCGATATGCGCGCCGACGCGTTTCACAGCCACAAAGGCCTGGGTTTTGGGAACGGCTGCCCGCTCCCCTGCTTCTGCCAACCGCTCAGCAACCGCCAAGCCAGATGTTACTTTCCGCCAACCCGAATTTTGGTTGATATCGGACATACCTTCCCTGTTCTGAGGCAGGCCTGTCCCAGTCGCTCCCTGCGGAGCATCGTTGAATTTTGTCATTTTCTAATCAGCAGACAAAGAAATCCCGGTCGCTCAGAAGCGATTTTTCTTGTGTGGTGATTCGGTGGCTGCTAGAATCTAGGTGTCTAATCTAAGAATTGCGCTTTGCGCAGCAGCCCTCGAAGCTTCGGTTTCGGGGGTTTCCTTGTTCACTTTCCTCCTTTCTGCTCGTCCTCAGTTCCATCCTGCGGGTTTACAGCTGTAAATTCCGTGTAGGATTTCTTTATGATCTCGGCGAGATTATCGCCGAGCCACGCCGCAAACGCCGCGTTTTTGCCCGTCTTCTTGGCCGATAGGGAAATGGCCCCTCGTCCGGATTTGATTATTACCCCGTCAACCGGAGTGAGCTCCTCAATCCCGGTGCTTTGCCTCGCCCCACGTTTGGAAGGCTCCTTTAGAAGCGCCTCCAGACGGTCATCGGAACTCTTTTCCGTCCCCAAACTTTCAATTATCTTTTTGGCCGAAGACACCGAGAGTTTCTTAGAAGCAAAAAGTTCGGCAAGTGCTGTCCATTTTGGCCGTCCAGACTTCGGAGCTGCTCCGAGTATATCACCGATTTCAACCGGCACATTCTGCGTGACCTTCGTCAAATGTGACAGACCGGATTTGGTAAGGTTCAAAACTTGTCTTGTTGTCGATGTGTCATGCCCGGCTTCAAGAATTGCCTCAGCAAATCGCGCTTTTTCATAGAAAGAAAGATTGCGGCGAGCTGCGTTTTCCAAACCCTTGGCAAGAAGCGCGGTCGCGTCATTAACGTCCTGTACATTGGCCCGTACTTTTATTCCAAGCATACGACACGCATAAAGTCGTCGCCGGCCATAAATGGCCTCGTATCGCCCCTCAGTCTTCGCTCGTCGGACTAGGATTGGAACCTGTTGCCCACCATCGCGAATGCTGTTTTTCAATGCTTCAAAGCTATCTGACTCCTCTTCCAAGTTTACAGTTGTAAACTCACCAAGCCGGTCCGTCGGCCCCCAGTCGTCTATAACATCCGGATCAATCTCCCGAATTGCCGCGAGGGACCCCTGGAGCGCACCAAGGGCAGGGGCGCTAGTCTTTGGCGATCTGTTCTCTGCCTTCGAACCCGAGCGAGCAATCGTATTGGCAATCCCAGACATCTCTTGAAGTGACTTCCTTGCCATTATGAGCGTCCCCATGCTTGGTGGATCATACGTTCCACCTCTTGGCCTACAGCGTCCATCGAGCCCTTTGAGCGATCATACGTTGCTCGCGTCATCTCCGAACGAACAACTTCATAAATTGACTGCTTGAGCATTGTAGCGTCGCTAATTGCAGTGCTCTTTAGCGCCGTGGCCGACATAATCCGGTCCTGGAACAAAGCTCGCATGAACGACGAAAGTTGCTGTGATGGAACATCTGTAGGTTCATCTCGAGTGATTAAGAACTTAAAGTGGTCGTATTGCAGCGTCGCGCCAGCATCTTCGATTACTCCCATATAGGCACCAGCAAGCTCAAGGAATTGGGCAGTCGAAGAAACGTCCAACATCGACGGCGCAAGCGGTACGATCAGCGAGCTTGCTGCGGCCATACCTGCGATCGTCAAAAAACCAAGCTGTGGAGGACTATCTACTAGAACAAGGTCGAAATTATTTTCGACCTGTGCCAGCGCATTCCGGATACGAGTAAAAAACGGCTCATCAGGGTTCGAATGTACCGCGGATTCCGTTTCAAACTCCGAAAGTATCAATCTGGATGGCGCGACTGAAAGACCCGGAAAGTAAGTAGAGACCACGACATCAGCCAGATCGACGGGTGCGTCGTATCGGATCGCATCGTATATTGTCAGCCCATCGAATTCAATCTCAGGGCTAATTCCACACATCGAAGTAAGAGAACCTTGCGGATCAAGATCGACAGCAAGAACCCTGTATCCACGAAGGGCAAAGTAGTGAGCCAAGTGTATTGTTGTGGTACTCTTGCTGCTACCACCCTTGAAATTCATCAGTTGCCAGACTTGGAGCTTTTCCTCCTCTGAACGACGAGGCACGTAGCGGCCTTTTTTTCGCGAGGATTGCTCAAGGATAGCGCGTGCATTCCAAATTTCTTGAGCCGTGTAAAAGCGACGGCCACCTCGAATATCGCTAGGCTCAGGCACAGTTCCTTCGCCGTGAACCTTTCGCATAAATTGTCCAGATACACCCAAGAGTTCAGCAACTTCGGGAGCTGCGAAATTGCGTAAAGTTTTAGTGTAGTCTGGTGCAAAAGCAGCGAGTAGGTGTTCTCGAATTGCGGCGTTTAGACGTTCAGAGATTTCCGTCGCAAGACTTGAAGGTCGCTCAGTTGCAAGTGGTGTCACGGGAATCATCTGGTTGCCTCAATTTACGAAACGTGGCCCTTTTCGCGCCACTTGAGGATAAAAGCAGTGATTCACACACTTAAGTCAAGCATTTTAGCCTATTTAGTGTCTATTTGGGCTAACACATGCTATATACGCTTTCCAGGAAATCAAACTCGTTTACAGCTGTAAACCCTCCAGCATGGCAATAGGTTAGGCAGTTATCTGTTCCTGCTCTGCTCAAGGAATGAGAAGTTAGCGGTCGCAGTACGACACCATATTGATACATTGCAATAGCGGGAGCATCGCTCAATCCATATTTCTGAAGTGGCTGCGCAGCTTTGCAGATGCGGACCATACCTATAATTCAACTCCGAAGGGCAGGGGGCTCGAACTCAGACCATGAGCAGACCCACTTTTTGCGGCTTCTAATGTCATGCACTCAGTTGTTTGCACTGTGATCTAAGTCTCAAAAGGGTTGCGATGCGTATCAATGTGTCAGTGCCCGGCGAAACAGAGTAGGGCAGGGGGGGATAGTTGAATGCGATCTTTGCGGTTGGTCGGAATTCCGCCATACATCTTTCATGCATCGACCAGAAAAAGAGAATTGTCCATATGTCTGTCAGACCAGATACGGTAAGCTAAATGACCCAGAAAGCCGACATTGCCTACAGCGGCCTTGGGCAACTGCATTGCGGACCAAGTGAGCTTTCGCTGCGATGTTACAAATGTCCGGTTTCAAAACACAGTCAGCGCACCCGATCAGGCGTGTCATCTGGTTCTCGTTCTATCAGAGCCTCGATCTGAGCCACCACATCATCTGGCAGTGCACCAAAAGCAAGCGCTCCGGCGAGGCCTTCGATCTGCTCAACTGTTCGTGCACCAGGGATCGGAATATTTGCCCCGTCTTGCGCCCAGAGCCAGCCGATCGCGCCCTGTGCCAGCGTGCGCCCGCCTGTTCTCAGCAAGGCTCGTATCGTATCGAGCTTGGCAAAATAGGCGGGGTTTACCTTTCCGTCTGCGAAGTAATCTGTTCTTGGGTTTGATGTTGCACGGATATCGTCTTTCCTCATGACGTCACCGACACCATAGTTTCCTCCTAGCAAACCCATCGCCAGAGGTGAACGGATGAGGGCGATCAGGTTGTTTTCGCGGAGGGCCCGGCGCATGCGCGGAGCATCGAGAAGCACATTCATCGCATATTCAACGGCAACAAATGCGGGCCTGTCAGCAAATGCCACCGCGCTCTCAGAAAAATCTGTGCTCCACCCATAGGAACGCACCTTTCCCGCCGCACAGGCTTTTTCGACTTCGTCAAATAGCGCCTCCGCCTTGGGTACCGGTAGTGAATTGAGGTGCAGGATCAACACGTCAATCCTGTCACGCCCAAGCCGTGTAAGGCTTCTTTCTATTGCGGGCAGGACGCTTGCAGGATCATCCTCGTTTTCTGTGATTTGCTTGCTCTCTTCGATGATTCCGGTTCCGAATTTTGTCGCGATCAAAGCTTCGGGCCTTTTCTTCAAAGCGCGGCATAGAATGCGTTCGGCATGACCCGCACCGTAAGCCGGTGCTGTGTCAAAAAGCGTGATGCCTGCATCAAGTGCTGCATGGATGGTGGGGATGGATTCGTCGTCATCAACATTGGTGTAGCCAAGGGGCTGGTCGCCTGAAAACATCGCGCCGCCGATTGGCCAGCAACCCATGCCCAGCGGCGAAATATCAGTATCCAGAAACTTCATGTCACGGCTCCTTTTCAGCTTGCCTTGGATGAAGCCACAGAAATCACTCCACATCCATGAAACGGAATGTAATGATCATTTCATGGATGATACGAACTTTGACTGGGACGATTTGCGCCTTTTCCTAGCCGTGGCGCGCGAGGGCGGACTTGCCGCTGCCGCCGCATCAACGGGCAAAAGCGCCCCGACGCTTGGAAGGCGCATGCTCGGGTTGGAGCGACATCTGGGAGTTGAGCTGTTTCACCGCATGGCGCGGGGCTATGCGCTGACCGACGAAGGACAAGATTTGCTCGAGAAGACTACAGGGCTCGAAAGCCTTGTAATGCCAATTGCAGACGTCGATCCAGAACAGGCCGTTCCTATCGTGAAAATCTCTGCAGGAAGTTGGGTGACGTACCTCCTGTGCAAAAACTTGTCAGAGATTATTGGAACAGATCGCATTCGTCTCAGGTTCAGCGCGTCTGATGAAGTCGCTGACATCGGACGACGGGAGGCGTTGATCGGCGTTCGAAACCATCGGCCAGAGGGTTCAGGTCTTGCAGGGCGCAGGACGACGCGCATCCATTTCGCCGTTTATGCTAGAACCGAGCATGTAGAAAACTGGGCGCACGTCATCGGGACGACGCCATCTGCAAGATGGGTGAAAGAAAAAGCGCGGACGGCGGCGGCCATTGAGGTCACAAGTCCGAGAAATGCTCTTGATCTGGCACTTTCTGGAACCGCACGTGTGGTGCTGCCAATCTTCATTGGGAGCCAGTTTGACAACTTGAAGCAAGTGTCGCCTCCAATAGACGACCTTGAGCATGAACAGTGGCTTGTGACGCACCACGAAGACAGATTCGTTCCCGAGGTGCGCAAAGTCATCGACCGGATTTACCTGATCCTAAATCGAGCATGCACTTCGCGTTGAAGTCAGAATTCGCGGCGTTGGATCACTGAAGCGAACACCCATTGCGGCTTGCGATATGATAAATGCGCCCTGTGGCGGGATGGTGATCTGGCATAAACCCGTCGGGTCTTCAGTGGTTCATGACGATCACCTCGCTGATATTGTTGATCTTTCCGCGCCTGACCCCTTGATCGCTCGCACGCCGGTTCACGCCGCGCAAACCGGTATCCTGTTCTCTCATCGCATCGGATATCTGACGCGACCTGGTGAGATACTGGGCCAGATCGCAGGCGTGGAACCACTTGCCCATCGGCAGGGCATGCAGTTCTTAAATCCCTAATCCGCGCGCACCGGGAAAAATTGGTCATAGATTAGGGTAAAGAGGAATGTGTAGAGCACAACGAAGGACGTCACCACGACGTCGGTGGTAAAGGCTTGTATCAGCCCGAGATCGAGCCACCACATATAAATCGGCAGGGACGTTACCGTCAGCGAAATCTCAAAGCCGAAAGCATGTGCCAGCCGGCCCAGTGTCGATCGATCAGATGCGACGCGCCCTGACCGCGCGTCGATCTTGTCAAAGAGCCAATTGTAGATCAGGCTAAGAAGCATCGCCTTAAGAGACAGCACAACACCCAGCAGACCTATATCAGCAAGGCTTTTGTCAAAGAAAAATGCACCTGCGGGGGCAAGCATGCTCATCAACACGACTTCGAAGGAGATCGTATATTTGAGCCGTTCTTTCCCGCTTCTCATAGCAACAGTTTGCGACATATCTATCCCTTAGACGCCTTAGTTTTTTGCAGCCCGCATCATATCAAGCACCGCAACGTTCTGCATTGGGGTGCCCGTGATCCGCAGTATTGTTGTTTTACCAGACATGTCGGGAGCAGGAGCACCATTCAGGACATCGGCGAGGAAAGTGACATCCTTCAGATACCCGCCCTCGTCGGCGGCACGCATATCGGGTGTGAATGTCCGGGTCAGATCGTAGTCAAAGAGCACGTTCACGTTGTCGCGACCATAGACTTCACCCGCGATTTCGCCAACTTGCGAAGTGGTACAAAGCGAGGCGATCACCGCGCCAGATTGCACGCTGTCGACATTGCCCGTATCAATCAGGCATTTGGCGGTGTTCGTCACCATGATGATTGTGTCATACCCGGCCAACGCAAGCGAAGGCTGGTAAGCGGCCCTAACGCCATTCTCCTGACACGCGACCTCGAACGTATCGGCCCGCTGCGTACGTGCGTGGTAGTCGATGGCGGCAAGGCCCGGAAGGTAATGCTTGAGATAGCGCACGGTTTCGGTCGCCAGCTTGCCAGCCCCGACCAGAAGTGTTTTTTCGGGGGCATGGCCAATGGCATCCAAGAACACGATAACCATCGCAGCGGTGCGCTGCTGGATCTGGTCCTTCATGTCACATTCGAAGATGCGCTTTCCACTGTCATAGATCCGCCCCACGGTCGCGTATTCATTGCTGACCGTGTCGTAGGGGCCCGACACTTCGTAGATCAGCGGCGTTTGCCCATCGCGCAAAAGAAAGCTGGTCTCAAAAACATTGTCGCCCAGAAAGTCGCCGTCATTGTCCACAAATTCCAACAGAGCGCGCTGGTACTTCAGATTTTTGCTGTTCGCGATCTGACCGCGGATGTTGGCCATCAGCGTGTCTTTGTCCAGAATGATCTCACTCATTTTTCTGTCCTTTTGCGTTAGGTATTGAACGGAGTCAGGGCGATGTCGCCAAACTGACCGGCATAGGCATGGATCGCAGGCGCGCCGCCAAGATGCATCAACAGAACTTTTGCACTCGGCTCGAACCGGCTTGCTGCCGAGAGGTCCAATAATCCGCGAATGGCGCGACCTTCATAGACCGGATCGGCAATCAGACCTTCATGTTTTGCCATCAGGTGAATGCCCTCTTTGATGGCCTCATCCGCATAGCCATAATCACCTTCGTTGGACGCGATCACCTCGACATCTCCTGCCTCGACCAGTGGCGGCAACTCAAGGGTTTGCAGCGCCTCATTTGCCAAGTCTCGGACCCGGCGCGTCTTGATCTCGGTTTCCCCGTCATCGGCTACACCGATGACCCGCGTATTGATGCCAAGCGCGCAAAATCCAGCCACAAGTCCGGCCTGTGTGCTGCTCGACCCGGTTGTGTGCACAAGATAGTCAAACACGGTGCCGGTCTGCTGCATCTGAGTAGCCAGCTCAACGGCACAATTGATGTACCCCATGCTGCCAAATTCATGTTCTGACGCGCCGCCGGGGATTAGGTATGGCTTATGCCCCTGGCTGCGCAGGTGTTCCATGAATGCATCCAATGGACCCTGATCCTCAATCGGGCGCGGTTTTTCATCAACATAAAGCTCGGCCCCCATCATATGGCTCAGCAGAATGTTCCCAACATGGCGGTAGTTGGGTCCGGCATCCTTGGTCCACGCACAATGCAACAGCGCGCATTTCAGTCCTGCCCTGGTCGCCGCTGCGGCCGTCTGTCGGGTGTGGTTCGACTGGATCGCGCCAACGGTCACCAGCATGTCACAGCCCTTTCGCAGGGCATCCCCGGTCAGGAATTCAAGCTTGCGAGTCTTGTTTCCACCGCCCTCGAGGCCCGTCAAATCGTCGCGCTTCATCCACAGCTCCGGACCATCCAGCAGCTTCGCAAAGTTGTGCAGGGGCTGAAGGGGTGTGGGCAGTTGTGCAAGTTTAAATCGGGGTAGCGTCCGGAGGCGCGCGACCAGATCGTCGATTACAGGTTGAGTGACCATAAAATTTTCTTTGCTAGCTTCTGACTCAGCATTGGGATTACCCGAAGATTAGTATCTTTATTTCTGAATAATTCGAGTTATTATATATCAGCATCGCTGATGGATGACTCATGGTGAATGTAGACGCACTACAGGCCTTTGTTCTGTCGGCCGAGCTTGGGTCATTCTCGGCGGCTGCACGCCGGATGGGAAAGGTCCAATCGGCGGTTTCAATGACAATTGCAAATCTCGAGATAGATTGTGGTGTCGAACTCTTTGATCGCAGTAGACGCAACCCGGTTCTGACTGCAGAGGGTCAAACTCTTCTGCCTCACGCAAAAGGAATCCTGCTCGGCAACCGAGAGTTTCTCGCGACCGCAAACTCTATGGCTGAAGGGATTGAGACCCATGTGTGCCTGTCCGTAGAACAAGGCATCAGTCTCAAACCTCTCGCCGGAATACTCAACGAATTCGGCAATGCGTATCCGCAGGTATCACTCGAAATCACAACCCCGGCCCCGGGCGTGTCAGCCGAACAGTTGCGACTTGGGGTGACGGATATCGGATTAATGGCCGAGCAGGAGGGGTATCCCGCGGGGTTTCAGTTCCGAGGATTGGCTTACTCGAAAATTGTCCCGATCTGTGCACCTGACCACCCGTTGTCGGATTGCGATCAAGCCAGCTATCGCGATCTACGGCAACACCGCCAAATTGTGCGCTACAAGACGCCAATTGCAGGAACACCGCAACGATATGAAAAGAAGAGTGCCGTGATATGGCATGTCGAAGATCCAAACCTGATTTTGGATCTCGTCAAAGCAGGGTTTGGTTGGGCTGAAATCCCGCAGACGATCGCAGCAAAACCAATAGAGTCTGGCGAACTCATCTCGCTGCAATATGCTTTTCAGCAAAACGACCTCCTCGAAGGGATTGACCTAGTCTGGACAGAACAACGTTCCTTGGGTGCCGCGGGCCATTGGATGCGCGACGAAATCCTGAAACTTCCACAGGCAATCTGGCAGAACGAATGGGCATAGACAGGTTTGTATTCTTGCTATCGTTTCATGCGTCTTATGGCTGCGGTTTTTTGCGTGAAGGGCAGCTTCGCCATTTGCCCAGCATCGAGATTTCTTTCGCCTCCGCAGCTAAATTGGCGCTGCGTGCATACGCAGCAAGATTTTGACACTTCTGCAAAGGGCTCAAAGCAGTCATCCGATAACTATGGTCGGATAATTTCGAGTTGAGCGGCGGCAATGCGGACGAAGCTGCCGTTGAACGGTGGCTCCGGAATGACTGCTTTGCAAGACTTCCGTAACTTGCTGTGTTTGGACCGT
>NZ_CANLER010000023.1 GCF_947489715.1 uncultured Roseovarius sp.
GAGCGGTATCGGCGATGTATCATCCTCATGATCATGAGCACCACCAGTATGACCGTCGCCATCGCCATGGTCGGTATCTGTATCGTTGGGCTCCGTTTCAGCGGTCCCAAAACGGAAATTATCGCCATCACTTGTGACCGGCTTGTGCTTGGGCCCCGGTTTGACCCCTTCAAGAAAGGTGATTGCGATTCCGGCACTCTGGAAATGGTCGAAGCGAAATTCGCGCGGATCGGTGTCGAGACGCAGTTTCAAACCCTCTTGGAAAGAAATCTTGGGCGCGTGATCATGATAGCCTGTCTCGGCGCCCGGGTGCGGCGCAGAAGCATCGCTGGATTTTGAATTAAGCGTATGTTCCCCAGAGGTCGTCACGTTCAAATGCCACTCACAACAGGCTGCAAACTTATCAATATTCCGCCATCCCTCGAAACAATGCCGTGACGGAACAAATTGAGTGGTTTCAGCAGCACGTTCATGCCCAACCTGATATCAAAACCGACCTTGGCCACGGTCGGACACCACCGGACCATCAAGCGGGCAACCATGCAACGGCAAGGTCCACATTCGATTTATGGCCGGAGACCACGTCGATTTCTCTCGTTTCTCAATCCAAAAAAACCGACCACTGGCAATATTTCGGGTCGGAAAAAAGCAAAACCAAGTGGTGGAGATCATACCATGGAAAGGTGATCCATGAAACTGCTTGTGAGTGCAGGGCAGCCTTCCTGAGCGGTATTAAGCCTGTTTGGGCGCGGATGATACCGTTCTGCGCGTGACAGTTTCTTACCGGGTTAATTGTCAGGGTTGCGTCTGGCGTCGGCCCTAAAAGCGCTTCTGGCAATGCTCAGCTGCGACGGTTCAGCGCATCGCGATAAATCTGCAAAATCTGCTCAATTTTCTTCTGCCAGTCGAACTCTTCCCGAATTTTCCGAATCCCGGCCTCACCCATGGTCTGGCGTTTCATTGGATTATTTGCGAGCTGCGAGATGCTTTGCGCAAGCCGGATCGAGAAGTCATGCCGGGGCGCGGGCGGGACAAGTATGCCGCAGCTTGGGTCGATGTAATCGGCCGGACCACCCCAGTCGGCAGCGATCACTGGACGGCCCATGCTCATCGCTTCAAGGACCACGGCGCCACCGCATTCGCGCAATGAATTCAGGATCAGAGCATCCGACATGCGCAGCACATCGGCGCATTCGGACTGCGACCGGAACCCGAGAAACCGCACGTGATCTCCGAGGCCGGTCTGTGCCGCCTGTGCCTCAAGAGCCGGTCGGGTGGGGCCGTCGCCGAGGATATCCAGCGTAACATTGGCTCCACCTTCGCGTGCAAGGCGCACCGCCTCGATCGAAAAATCGAGACCCTTGAGCGGGATCATCCGACCCATGAATACAAGCTTGAGTTTGCCGGGTTTGGAAGGCAGTCTGGACTGAACCTCGTTCGACCATACAGACAGATCGACCCCGTTTTCAACTAGTGTAATCGCCCAGTTTCGATTCGGAACGGGCAGGCCGGTGCGGGTACGTTCGTTTGCGACAAGGAGAACATCAGCGCGCCGCTTGCCCGGAATGAGGAGGTTGGCCAACAGTCCGAGGGTTCGCGCGGCGGGAACGAACAGGCGCGACATCCGGCTTTCATAATCCTCGTAGCCTTTCGGGTAGGACATGTTCCCGTTCATCGGCCCGATCACCACCGGCACGCCAAATCCGTGAATGCGCGATGGCGCACGCGGCGATACGGGGATCGGTTGGTGGATAAGATCTACCTGACCCTGGCTTACCAGGTCGCGGATCAGGCGTTTTTGAAAGGCCTCATTGATCTGGTTGATCAGGTTGCCAATCAACGGCGTGCGCACCGCTTCGGGAAGACCCTTGCCAACCCGCCAGACCGCGCGGTGATAGCGTGAATCGTCGATATAATAAATATGATCTGCATCGTCGGGCAACGCGGTGGTCAACTCTTCCCGGTTGCGGCTATGAGCGATCAGTTTGGCCGGGTGGCCATGTTGCCTGAGGATCTGGAAATACTTTAGCGGCAAGAACGCTTCGCCCCCCATGCGGGCAGAGGCATTTGGCGCGACGATGAGAACCTTGAGCTTTGAATTGTCTGTCATTCTGGCAAATCTGAAATATCCGGCCGCTTCGCCACTATCGGTGTCGGTTGGGGACGATCGTGTACCATAAGCCACCATATGCCGCGGAGCTACAAGGTCTCTGACCTAAGAAACGGGAAGTTAGATGAAACTCTCGATGGATTTGTTGCTTTTACGGTTCATAAAATTGCCATTCTTGGATGTTTGGAAGAATGGCTTTTGATTAGGCAAGACGGTACAAGCTCCCGGAGGCTATATTTGTTCGATGTAGTGACGGCCACGATTTGATTGATTTGAGATGAACGAATGACAGACAGGCTCAGGACCACGGCGATCGAGGCCAGCAACTCACTGGACTTTATCGAAAAAGCGTTTCGTCTATACGATGCGGGTTCGTTGTTCACGGTTCAGCGCGACGGGTTGGACCTGTCACAATACCCCGGTCTTGAAGTCGCCGAACGGCTGTCGACGGCACTCGGCGGCGGATGGGGAAAGCAGAGTTTCGTCCCGGGGTCATCCGTCACCCCTGCGCAGATCCTGTTCTCGTCGGGCACCGAGGGTTTGCCCAAGCCCATTGTTCTCAGCCAGCGTAATATCTCGGACGTTGTTTTGCGGCTGAATACGGCGATGAAACCGGATGAGACGATCCGGGAATATATTGGGGTGCCGGTCACCTATTCCTTCGGGCTTGGCCGGGCACGCGCGGTTTCGGCAGCCGGAGGGCAGTTTTATCTGCCCGAGCGATTTGATCCTGTCGAGATTCGCGAGATGCTGGAGAAGGGCGAGATCAACGCGATTTCGGCTGTGTCGACCCTGTGGCGCGTGATCCTATCAGCGCCTGATGCCATCGGCAGGGCAGCGGAAGCTGTGCGCTGGATCGAGATTGGCAGCCAATACATGTCCGGTCTGGAAAAGGCCGCAATGCGCAAGCTTTTCCCGAATGCGCGAATTGTTCAGCATTACGGGCTGACCGAGGCGTCGCGCACCACCTTCCTTGATGTTTCGGTTGCGGACGAGGCTTTGTTGGAAAGTGTCGGTACCGCGTCTGAGGCTGCCGCCGTCAAGATTGGGGAAGAGGGCGAAATCTGTATTCGCGGGGCGCATGTTGCCCTAGGTATCCTGAACGCTTCGGGTCGGATCGATCCGCTGAAGGACGATCAGGGCTGGTTGCACACCAAGGACAAAGGAGCCATCAGAGACGGGCAGCTTTTCTACGAAGGGCGGCTGGACGATCAGATGAATATCGCCGGTGTCAACGTCAACGCCGAAAACCTGGAACAAGTGATCGTCGACCTGTGTTCCTGCGCCGGCGGGATTGCGGTCAGCAGTGTATCCGATCCTTTGCGTGGTGATGCCGCGATCGTTGCCGTGCACAAAGATATTGCCGAACGCGTACCATTGATCGAAAAGGCCGCCGAGATCGCGCTGAGAAAGTTTGGTGTCAACCAAAGAGGATGCATACATGTCTTCCAGGTTGAAGAGATTCCCGAAACGGGCACCGGTAAGGTGCAGCGCAAGCTTCTGGGCGGGCTTTTCCAAGCCCATACCGAAACGAATGTGGGCAAGGCATCCGACCGGGGCCGGGCCGCAACAGAGGATATGACCGCGACCGAACTGCGCGTCGCCGACGCATGGCGCAAGGTGGTCGGCCAGGTAGCGACGAACCCCGAAGAAACATTCTATGATGCCGGTGGCGATTCCCTGAGTGCGGTTCAGATCGGTCTGATCATGGAGAACGACTTTGCCCGTCGGTCTGTGCGTGCGACCCTGGAGGGGCGATCGCTGCGGGATGTGGCGCAGGCCGAAGATGAGCAAGACGCTGTGCCTGCCGAAACACCGTCGCTGCCGGAACGAACCACAGCGACCTGGGCGATCAACATCACTCGGGGATTAATGGCGCTTGCGGTGATGTTCGCGCATTGGGGACCGGGGTTGTTTTCCCGGCTTGGCATCGGGCGCGAGGTCGATTTCTTTCTTGGTGGCGTTTACCGCATGGGCACCGAAGGCTTTGCTACCATTTTCGGGATCGGCCTTGGGTTCTTTTTCCTACCGCGTTGTGCCGATGATAGCGCCGCCGTCAACAAAAGGTTGTGGCAATCGTTCCTGTTGGTGCTTTCGGGCTTGACATTGATTGCTGTGGTAAGGCTGATACGGCTCTACATACTGGATCAGGAGATTGGCGGGCTCGAAATCGCGCACGCCTTCTACAATATTCTGGCGTATTACGTAGTGGCATTTGCCACGGTGCCGCTTTGGCTGCGCTATCTGAATGCGGGGGACCGGGTGGTTTTGCGCGCATTGCTGGTTGTTGCGCTTGCATTACCCGTTACATGGACATTGCAGGCCATTTTGCCGGGTCAGTTGGATAGCATCCTTGAATGGCCCAGACTGCTTGCGGTTGCGAATTACAGCTATTTCAGACTGTGCGCGCTGGTATTTGGCGGCATTGCCCTTGGCTACTGGTTCTCGCGTCAGGCTAGCCTGACCGAAAGCAGCAAGACACTTATCTGTGCGGGCGCATTCGGTATGGCCATCGCGGTGGTGGTTGGTCTGGATGTGCTGCCAGCCAACCCGCTTGCCACCAGTAAATCCCCGTTCTTCCAAAGTCTCTTGGGTTATGTCTTCTATTTCTGCGCCGTGGTCTTCCTTGTCGGGTTGTTCGACCAGTTCCTCAAGTCCTGGAACGACCTTGGCAGTTTTGTCCGCGGTACGCTTCAGATCATGATCGTGATCGGCGGGCTTGCTCTGCCGATCTACGCGTTCCACGGTATTGTCATT
>NZ_CANLER010000024.1 GCF_947489715.1 uncultured Roseovarius sp.
CATATTTTCCGAGCGTTTGAGGTGTTGGATTCGCCTTCGGTATGGATGATTTTGTCTTCCATCATTTGCCTTTTGGTAAAAGGGCGGGGCCTGTTGGGGCCCCGCAGTTGGGAGATGCGTCTTATCTGGGCCAGGGGAGGGAGTAGGTTTTGACGTTGGTGAAGAACTTCATCGCCTCGGTGACGCCTTCCTTGACGGCGTTGCCTGAGTCCTTGATGCCGCCGAAGGGGGAGGTTTCGATCCGGTAGCCGGGCTGTTCCCAGATGTTGCAGGTGCCCACGTCAAGCCCGTTGATGAAGGCGATCGCGCGGTTCAGATCATTGGTGCAGACGCCCGAGCTGAGGCCGAACTGGGTGCCGTTTGAGATGCGCATGACCTCGGCGTCGTCATCGGGCACGCGGACGATGGGCACGATCGGCCCAAAGGTTTCCTCCATCACCAGCTCGCTGTCATGGGGCACTTTATCGACCACGATGGGGGGCAGAAGTGCGCCCTGGCGGCCGGGATGGTAGAGGATTTCGGCGCCCTGCTTCTCGGCGTCATAGACGCGGTTCTCGAACACTTCCGCCGCCTGCGAATGGATCACGCAGCCCAGCTCGGTTTCCGGGTCCTGCGGATCGCCAAAGCGGATCGCCTTGGCCTTTTCCAGCACCTTGGGGACAAACGCGTCGGCCACGCTTTCCTGCACCAGGATGCGCTTGATCGCGGTGCAGCGCTGCCCTGAGTTGCCGGTCGCACCCGCCACGGCAATGGTCGCCGCCTTGTCGAGATCGGCATCGCTGAGGTCGTTCAGCACGATCAGCGGATCGTTCCCGCCCAGCTCCAGCGCCTGGCGTTTATAGACACCCTTGGAGGCGATGATCTTGCCCACCGGCACGCCGCCGGTGAAGGTGATGATGTCGATGTTGTCATTGGTGATCATCTCGTCGCCAATGTCCTGCGGCAGACCGGTCACGACCTGGAACATCTCGGGCGGCAGACCGGCCTCGTAGAGGATATCCGCAAGCGCCAGACAGGTCAGCGGCGTCAGTTCCGTGGGCTTGCAGACCATGCAGTTATTGGTCGCGATGGACGGCGCGATCTTGTGGCTGACCATGTTGAGCGGGTGGTTGAAGGGGGTGATCGCACTGATCGCCCGGACCGGTTCGCGCAGGGTAAAGATCTTGCGGTCCTTGCCGTTATGGGTGAGGTCACACGAGAAGATCTCGCCATCGTCATTCATCGCCTGGGCGGCGGCAAACTGATAGACATCCTGGGCGCGCTTGGTCTCGTAGATCGCGTGCTGGTGGCAGATGCCCAGCTCCAGCGTCAGCCATTTCGCCAGGTAATCGCGGCGCTCGCCAATCAGTTCCCCGGCGCGTTTGAGGATCTCGCTGCGCTCGTAGCGGGTGAGCTTGGATTTGTAATTCGCCGCGATCTCGAATGCTTTGGCCGCGTGTTCGGCGGTGCCCGCGGGTACGGTGCCGACCACCTCGTCAGTATAGGGGTAAAGCACCTCGACCACGTTATCGGTAAAGACGATCTCGCCGCCGATGCGCATGCCTTCGTTACGGACTTCTATCGTGTCTTTCATCTTGTATCCCCTTCCTCAGAGCGCCGCGGCGGTGGTGGCATAGAAGAACGCATCAAAGTTGCGCAGCTCAGGCTTTGACGGCAGATCAATCACCCGGTTCACGATGAAGGGGACCTCCTGTTCGGTCAAGCCGCCATGGCTGCGCAGCGGTTCCTTGAGTGCGGCCAGGTCATGGCGGTGCTCGGAGGTGCCGATGCAGATATTCTCGCCCGAGATCATCACGATATCGCCGATCCGGTCGCCCGGCAGCTCGAACCGGCGGATCGCCTCGGCCTTGTCCACCACCAGGATCAGCTCATCGCGCGCATCGAGCCTTGCCATGATATCGGCCACATCCGCGCCCTCGGGCAGATAGGCGGTGGCAAAGGCGCCAAGCGCGCCGTGATGCACCACATACGGGTCGGTGATCGGCAGGATCACCCGCGCCGCATCCTTGCCTAGCCACTCATCCATCAGGTCCTGCACGTAGATCACGTTGGGCGAGCCATCGGCGTGGTGCTTGGGCTTCATGCCGTGATCGGCGGTCACCACGATGGCCGCACCCAGCGCATCAAGCTGCGTGAGGTATTTGTCGAACATCTCGTAAAAGCTTTTGGCCTCGGCATCGTCGGGGGCGTATTTATGCTGCACGTAATCGGTCGTGGTCAGGTACATCACGTCCGGCTTCCAGTCGCGCAGAAGCTTCACCCCGGCGGCAAAGACGAACTCGCTCAGCTCCGCCGAATAGACCTCGGGCTGCGCCATGCCCAGCCATTCGCTGGCCTTTTCCTGGCCGTGCTCGGCGGCGGTGGAGCTGTCGGATTTCTCGGCCGAGAAACACTTGGCCCGGTCATCATCGAACGCAAGCCCCGCGCCCAGCAATGCCCGCAGCTTGTCCTTGGCGGTGACGACCGCCACCCGGGCCCCCGCGTCGTAGAACTGCTTGAAGACGGTCGGCGCGCGCAGGAACCGCACGTCGTTCATCATCACCTCTTCGCCGGTCTCGGGGTCGATCAGGTAATTGCCGCAGATCCCGTGCACCGCCGGCGGCCGGCCCGTCGCGATGCTCAGGTTGTTCGGATTGGTAAAGCTCGGGATCACCGAATGCGCCAGCCGGTCCGTCCCGGTCTCACGCATCCGCTTCAAGGTCGGCATCAACCCATCCGCAATCGCCTTCTCCAGATACTCAGGCTCACACCCGTCCAGACAAATCGAGATCGCACATACCTTCGGAAACATATATTCACGACCATTCGCAAATACTGAACTCTCTTTCGTCATG
>NZ_CANLER010000025.1 GCF_947489715.1 uncultured Roseovarius sp.
CGAATGTCAGGGACACATCGTTGTCCGCGAAGCGGTTTGGGACTCGGTCAGCGGAAACCATCAGGGCCAGCAGCCGTATGCGCTGCGCAAACAGGCCGGACACACGACTGCATCTGACAGACACTCATATCAGCTCAAAAAATGTCTTGCTATGCAGGAGCAATCCACACAGGACTTTCGTTTACAGATCAGAACCACAGTCAGAAAAACAGATTCAAACCCGCCATTGACACGATCAAGAAGAGAATCGTCATGATCCCACCGGAACGCACGAAATCAATCACTCTGTAGCCTGCGGGGCCCATGATCAGAGCGTTGACCTGATGGGTTGGGATCAGGAAGGAATTGGAGGTCGAAATCGCCACCGTCAGAGCAAACACTGCCGGGTCTCCTCCGGCGGCCAGTGCAATCGAAACAGCCAGCGGCACAAGCAGGACGGTCGCACCAACATTCGACATGACAAGCGTAAATGCCGTCGCCAAAACCGCCAGGCCCGCCTGCAGCGCCCAAACTGGCCATCCGTCGAGCAAGCTCAGAATTTGGCCAGCAATCCAGGTTGCGGTTCCTGTGTTTTGAACTGCCTGACCTAATGGAATAAGAGAGGCCAGCAAAAAAACCGTGCTCCAGCTGACCGCGTCATAAGCCTCGTCAATCGAAAGCACGCGACTCAAAATCATGCCCATAGCCCCGGCAAGTAGACACAAAGACAATCTGACATCCGAAAACAGGATCAACAACAGCGCCATGGCAAAAAACGCCAATGCCCAGCCCACTTTATGGGGTCGCAGCTCTTCCTGTGGGAAATCAGATGTCACTACGACAAAATCTCGGTCCGATAAAAGCTCGGTCAGTCGGTCCCATTGAATATGTACTACCGCCGTATCGCCTGCTTGCAAGGGGACTTGCCCGATATGTGTGGCGACATGATCTTCGGTTTCAACATGGCTTAACGTCTCTGCCCCGCGATGGATCGCCAGCAGCGAAAGCCCGTGCGATTGACGCAGACGCAGATCAATTGGAGTGTGACCAATCACGCTGGATCCCGGCGGGATCACCACCTCAGCCACGCCCGATTGGGTGGCAGCAAAGTCATCCGCAAACACATCCAGCTGAGGCAAGATTTCTAACCCGTAGGGCTCCGCAAATTCCTCAAGTACAACCCGCTGCAGCCCTAAAACCGCAAGGCGAGCGGGTGCTTCAATTGTGGTATCGGCCATTGGAGCAATGACTTTGTGTCCCCGGTATGACGTGCCCAGAATATACATGTGATGGGCCACCATCAGATCAGCAAGAGTTTGTCCGATAAGAATAGAACCTTCTGGAACGCGCACTTCGAACATGTCGGCACGCAATCCATATGTGTTTTCGATATAGGTCTGCATCGACCTGCCAGAACCCGCATCCATACCCCAATCCCGCTGTGTAGGCAGGACCCAACGCCCAAACAAGACGAAGTAAAGAACTCCTGTCGCCACTAGCATCACCCCGATAGGCGTAACTGAAAACAGTCCGAACGCCTCCATCCTCATGCCTGCCGGAAGGCTTTCGTTAGATGCGAGTATCAAATCATTGAGCAAAATTAATGGGGAAGATCCCACCATGGTGATCGTCCCACCCAAAATGGCACAAAACCCCATTGGCATGAGCAAGCGGCTCATGGGAATCTCAGTGCGCGCAGAAATGCGGCTGATTACCGGCAAAAACAAAGCCGCGGCCCCGATATTCTGCATGAAAGAGCTGATGACACCAACGACACTTGATACAATAGGAATGATCCGCGCCTCGGTTGTCCCGCCTCGTCTTATGATTAGCGCCGCCACTTTGGACATCAGGCCGGTCCTATCCAGCCCCGCGCCTATGATCATCACCGCAATGATCGAAATAACGGCGTTCGATGAAAAGCCAACGAAAAGGTTAGAGACATCCGCCAGATTGTTGAGCCCCGGCAAATAGCTGAGTCCGCCTAACAATACCATCACCAGAACCGCCGCCACATCTATTCGCACGATCTCCGAGACGAAAAGAAAAACAGTAACTATCAGCAGCCCCAGGACCACAATCATTTCGTTCGTCAGTGCTACTGCTTCCAAGTCCATCTCCCGGGATCAGCCTAGACATACGAGAATAAGCTAGGCATAGCCAAGTCACGTCACAAAATTAGTTTGGAACCTGTTTTTGTTCATTGACTACATGACAGTCGGCAGCATGTAAGCGTGCGGGTGGATCGGACGTTGCTGACGGCCCTAACCGGACATTCGGCTGCTTCCAGAATCCACCCGTCGATTTCCCGGAAGCGGACCTTCATCATCGACGCAGCAATTCAGGCCGGTGGTTAACGGCTTCGCGGACATAGCGGGCTTCCCTTGATTTTCTATCAACGTCAGCTTCGGCTGATTGCTCATTGGCTATTGCCTTACTCATT
>NZ_CANLER010000026.1 GCF_947489715.1 uncultured Roseovarius sp.
GGCATCGACAGCTTCGACTACTGGGTCGCAGACGAAAACGGCATGCTCTCTAAAGCAACCGTCACAGTCGACATCTTTGAAGGTAGCTCGAGCGGCGGAGACGGAAACCCCGACAATAATAATGATCGTATTATCGCAGGCGACGATACGAAAAACAAGCTTGCCGGCACCATAGAGGCGGACGTGATCAATGGCGCGGGCGGAAACGATACGCTGATCGGAAACGCCGGTGATGATTTGTTACAAGGCATGGATGGCAACGATGTGCTGAAGGGCGGAAACGGAGACGATTCCCTTGAAGGCGGCGAGCATAATGACAAGCTGCGCGGTGGCGCGGGCCAAGATACCCTGGATGGCGGCGCTGGAAATGACTGGCTCAAAGGAGATAATGGTGTTGATACGTTTATATTCGTCGATGGACATGGCAACGACACGATAGCAGATTTCAATGCCGCGAATCCTGGCGAAAAAATCGACCTGAGCGCCGTGAGCGGGCTGAATGATTTCGACCAAATCGCGATGGCCGCGACGCAGCAGGGCCGCAATGTTTTGATCGAAACCGGGGCAAGCAGCTGGATCCTACTGCAGAATATCGACCTGAACGCGCTGGATGCCAGCGACTTCCTGTTCTGATCTGACGGCGAACCAGGTACCGACCGCATCGCTCTATAGGTGCCCGAACATGAGTAAAACAAATCCCCGCCGAAAGGGCGGGGTTTTCAGACGTCCATAACCGGCCGCGTTTATCAAGTATTCAGCACCGCCAGCGTTGGCAGGGACGAACGCCGCAGAACCCGTTTCACCACTGTGCCGATATAGGCCTGGCCTGTGTTCTGTTCATTAGTACCCATTACGATCAGCCCACAATTCAGTGCCTACGCGCTTGAGGATGAACACTCGACATCATGCCCATCGAACGATCCGACCGAAAAGACTATTTAATGAGTCAATGTATCCTCATCGCTCAGAGGGGCAGCAAAAGCCAGAAATAATCTCTGGTAAACCCTTCTTGATTGAAGAAAACCATATTGGGTTTGCTGAAGATTCCAGCATAGACATGGCGACAAATCTCTAGAAACTAAGGCGATTCTTCTCTGTCTCAATAAGCTCTTTAACATTTGCTAGTAACCGAAAGCCCTCTCTTTATAGAAAACGCTATGCTGTCTTAATTGCCGCAAGAAGTTGTCGCTGTGTGTCTTAGTCTCGTAAAACTGTACCATTAATTGTGTGGCACAGGAGAGCAAAACAGATGGCACGAAAACAGTATTTGGATGAAGGTGCGTTGAGGTTCTTGCGCGAGATTGAAGTACATTTTCAGCATGGGCCGGATGTTGCGAGTGTCAATCGCAAGGCAGGTATTTCCGATAAGATTCACTACTACGGGCGCAAAAAGTTTGGTGTAACGCAGCGACCTCAACTGCCGGAGATAACAGCACTTAAGAAAACGAATGAGCGACTCAAGAAGATTGCTGCGAACCTGCAGTCCGATAAGCTATTCCTGAAGGAGAGTCTGGATCATTTAAAACCTAAGGGCTGACACAGTCAGTTTGCGTTACCAGACCAAGTCAACCACTGGGTGTATGACATTTATGCACCTCCATTCTTGGAACGCCACTTTTCGAAGGTCGCGTAACTGATGCCGTAATTTCAGTGTAATTCCTTCGCGCCGATAACAGTTTGGCGTTCCTTCAAGATGCCAATAATCTGTTGTGGGAAAGTAGTGTCGAGAAATTTGCCAAATGCCTTGGAGCTCCATGAAATTTTATACGAAGGTTGGTTTTTGCATGATGGATTTTCCGAAGATGTTTAAACAAGAAAACGTTGCATGCTGATTTGTGAAAACCAGCCGGTCACTGCAGGTGCTGGTCGAAATAATCCCCGAGCTTTTCGTAGTCTTTCGCATAGACCAGCTTCAGTTT
>NZ_CANLER010000027.1 GCF_947489715.1 uncultured Roseovarius sp.
GTGGCCAACACGTCGCGCAACATCACCTTCTCCAGCGAAGATGGCGAGGCCTCGGCCGTGCACCATCGCGGGCATGTCATGTTCATGCATAATGACGATGTCGACGTGCGCTATGCCGCCTTTGACGACCTGGGTCGGACCGACAAATCCAACCCGGCATTCCATGTCAGCGACCTGGACCCGGCGACTATCGAGGCAGATACCAACGTTCAGGCGCGGTATTCGCTGCACATGCACCGCACCGGCACCGACGACCAGGAGAACCCGGCCATTGCCATGGGCAATTCGGTCAGCGGCTCGCCGGGCTGGGGCTATGTGCACCACTCCAGCCATGCCGAGTTCATCCAGAACGTCGCCTTCGACGTGTTCGGGGCCGCCTTCGTGGCCGAGGATGGCGACGAGACGGGTCTCTGGCTGCAGAACATGGCGATCAAGACCGAAGGGGTCGGCTATAGCCACATCAGGACCAAATCGGGTGAAGACGTGCGCCGCGACGATGTCGGCAAGACCGGCGACGGGTTCTGGTTCGGCAGCCGTTCGGTCGAGGCCACCGAGAACATCGCGGCCAATACCACGCATGGGTTCACCTGGATGATGCGCGCCTCCGACCAGGCGCCGGACCCGAACCTGATGTACAATTCCGATGCCTATTACGGCCGGAGCGACCTGAGCAAGGCGGCGCTGGTTCCGATCCAGGGCTTTCACGACAACGAGGCTTTTGGCACGCAGGTTGGCCTCATCGTGGTCAAGGCCACCAAGTGGCAGAATCACGATGTCCGCAGCGTCATGGATGGGTTCACGAACTGGGAGACATCCGATGGCGTGCAGATGACCTATACGTCGCACTACACGCTCAAGAACTTCGACCTGCTCGCGACCACCAATCCCGACGGGCGCGCGGGCGCCGGCACCGGGTTCGAGTTCGGCGCCTCGGTGTTCGACATGGCGGTGAACGGTCTGAGCATCGAAGGGTTCCGGACCGGGATCGACCTTGATCAGCGGTTCGGCGCGGACTGGACCGATGACGATCTGGCCCATATCCTGATCGACCTGAACCTCGTCAACAACGATGTCGACATGGACGGGTTCAATCCCAGCCGGCATACCCTGCTGTCTTCCAAGGACCTGGTCGAGGGCCGCCTGGAATTCGTCATGGCCGGTAAAACGGTGATCGGCGAAGGGGATTCGCTCGTCTTCGACGGTATCAAGACGGATTCGGTCGGCTCACATGACCGCCAGTTCGCCGCGGATATCCAGGATCTCAGCTGGGGCATCCACATCAAGCCCCTGCTGCAGCGGGATGGCTATTTCGAGACCGATAACGGCGAGAACGTGATGCTGATCAATGACTATGTCGCCGATCGCGCGACGGGCCAGCTGCTCAAGTTCGCCCATGTCATCACGCTCGATATCTCGGATGAGAGGCTGGCCAAGCTGGGGATCACCAATAACGGCCATATCGACCTCAACAGCAAGGCCCCCATCGCCCGCGATGACAGTGTCAGGGCACAATCGGACACCGCGATCGTGATCGACCCGCTGGCGAATGATTTCGATCCCGATGGCCAGAGCCTGCATATCAGCGAGTTCACCAACCCGTTCCACGCCAACCTGACCCTGCGCGACGACGGAACCCTGCTCTACGAACCCCACCAGAACGTGTACGGCATCGACAGCTTCGACTACTGGGTCGCAGACGAAAACGGCATGCTCTCT
>NZ_CANLER010000028.1 GCF_947489715.1 uncultured Roseovarius sp.
CATGGCAAAGGAAAAGTTTGATCGTTCGAAACCGCATGTGAACATTGGCACGATTGGTCACGTTGACCACGGTAAGACGACATTGACGGCGGCGATTACCAAGTATTTTGGTGATTTCAAGGCCTATGACCAGATCGACGGCGCGCCGGAAGAGAAAGCCCGCGGGATCACCATCTCGACGGCGCATGTTGAGTATGAGACCGACGCGCGTCACTACGCTCACGTTGACTGCCCCGGCCACGCCGACTACGTCAAGAACATGATCACCGGTGCCGCCCAGATGGACGGCGCGATCCTGGTTGTGAACGCCGCGGACGGCCCGATGCCACAGACCCGCGAGCACATCCTGCTGGGTCGCCAGGTGGGCATCCCCTACATGGTCGTCTACATGAACAAGGTTGACCAGGTTGACGATGACGAACTGCTGGAACTGGTTGAGATGGAAATCCGCGAGCTCTTGAGCTCGTATGAATTCCCCGGCGACGACATTCCCGTCATCCCCGGCTCGGCGCTGGCGGCGATGGAAGGCCGTGACCCGGAAATCGGCGAGGAATCGATCAAGAAGCTGATGGCGGCCGTGGACGACTACATCCCGACACCGGCACGTGCTGTCGACCAGCCGTTCCTGATGCCGGTCGAGGACGTGTTCTCGATCTCGGGCCGTGGTACGGTTGTGACCGGCCGGGTTGAGCGTGGCGTGATCAACGTTGGCGACGAGATCGAAATCGTCGGCATCCGCGACACCAAGAAAACCACCTGCACCGGTGTTGAAATGTTCCGCAAGCTGCTGGATCGCGGTGAGGCGGGCGACAATATCGGCGCGCTGCTGCGCGGTATCGACCGTGAGGGCGTTGAGCGTGGCCAGGTTCTGTGCAAGCCGGGTTCCGTGACCCCGCACACCAAGTTCGAAGCCGAGGCGTATATCCTGACCAAAGAGGAAGGTGGCCGTCACACGCCGTTCTTCGCCAACTACCGTCCGCAGTTCTACTTCCGGACCACGGACGTGACCGGCACGGTTGAACTGCCCAGCGGCACCGAGATGGTAATGCCGGGCGACAACCTGAAGTTTACCGTCGAACTGATCGCACCGATCGCGATGGAAGACGGCCTGCGCTTCGCCATCCGCGAAGGCGGCAGAACCGTCGGCGCAGGCGTCGTCGCCAAAATTATCGAATAATCC
>NZ_CANLER010000029.1 GCF_947489715.1 uncultured Roseovarius sp.
GTTCGGATCGGGTTTGAAGCGGGCACAATGAGCCAGCATCTGTTTTATGGGCTAACGGACGATGGCTTTGACGTTGTTTGCATGGAAGCCCGGCAGGTAAATGCCGCATTGTCGGCGATGCGAAACAAGACGGACAAGAATGACGCTCGCGGGATTGCTCAGATCTTGAGAACTGGCTGGTTCAGCCCGGTTCATATGAAGAGCAGAGAGGCACATGGCACGCGTGTGCTGTTGAGCTGTCGCAAAGCCTTGCTCAACAAAACGATTGATCTTGCCAACGAGGTTCGAGGTCTCTTGAAGATCTTCGGGCTGCGCCTGCCCAAGACTGTCCAGCATGGCAGTTTCGATGGCGTCGTGCGCCCATTGATCGAAGCCGACGATGTATTGGCACATGCAATGTTGCCGCTGTTGGACGCACGACTTGAGATATACAAAAACTTTCTCGACCTGGACCGGCGGGTCAAACGGGCAGCCAGGCATGATGAAGTCTGTTTGCGGATGATGACTGTGCCTGGTGTTGGGCCAATCGCGGCACTCACTTTTAAGGCGGCCGTCGATGATCCTGCCCGCTTCAAAAGCTCTCGCACCGTTGGTGCGCACTTCGGCCTGACGCCACGACGATATCAGTCGGGCGAGCATGACAACCCAGGTCGAATATCCCGAGCGGGAGATCGAGATGTGCGATCAACCCTATATGCCGCAGCTAATGCATTGTTGATGCGCACGATGGCTGGATCACAAATCAAATCCTGGGGGATGCGCCTGATGCGTACCAAAGGCCGACGTCGCGCTGTCGTCGCTGTTGCGCGCAAACTGGCTGTTCTGCTCCACCGCATGTGGACAGATGGCACCGAGTTCCGTCCGGTGAAGGTGGAGGGCACAGCATGATCTGAACCGCCCAACACCAAAACCGAACGGGGTCGTCCTCACCGGACGAGGTTCGTGGATGAAGCCGAATATGGCTGCTGCGCAACGAGAAGCGCGTCCCAAAGCAAGGCTCTCCACTGCCAATCCGACACATGCATGCAGCGGTGCCATCACGGCATCAATAAGACTGCGAAGAGAAGCGTGACCCGGATGAGTGACAATGGACCTGCGAAAAACAAGGAAAATGAGCTTGACCCAATCGCCCAATTAGAGAAG
>NZ_CANLER010000030.1 GCF_947489715.1 uncultured Roseovarius sp.
CCAGCCGGTCACTGCAGGTGCTGGTCGAAATAATCCCCGAGCTTTTCGTAGTCTTTCGCATAGACCAGCTTCAGTTTTTGACACACATCCTCGTCCGTGGGCGTCACCCTTGTGCCTTTGGTCTTGTTCAAATGTGACACGGTATTTGGCTGGCCAAGATTCTTCAAAACTTGCTGGAACTCTGTTTCGAAATTCTGAAACCGAAGAATGCGATCCACCGCGATTTCGCCTTGAACATCAGTGATGAAATTCGTCTGAGGTTTAAAAATGATATGTTCATCGACCACTTGCTCTAATTGCCCGTCCAACACGAAGGACACGAAACTATGCTCGCTGAATGTTTCTGCTGCTGCTAGATCCTCTTGTGTGCCAAACCCACCTGACTTTAGGAAATAGAACCCGGAACGACACCGGTCCAAAGGGTCACGTACAATCGCGAATTTAAAAAACTCGTCAAAGCGTTTGGGTCCCAGAATTGCTTGATAGAAAGCTATCCCTGCGTGGCCAAACCCCTCATTCGCCTGAAGATTGTACAGATCGTTGATGACGGTTTTCCCACCGCATTTTGGAACATGAACAAAAACCGACCTGGTTTCCTGGAGTCTGGAAAGAGCTCTGTTCTTCAGATCACCGGGCAACGCCCGTCGTCTCAGAAGACTGCGGCCCTCTGACAAGAAACGTTTGATTGTGCCTTGGCCTGATGACATCGAGCAGCCTTTGGTGATGACGATTACCGCCCTACTTTCGTAAACAACAAAACAGGTCTTTTTTCTATGCAAAATTTTGACGTCAATGACTCACCGACTGACTCTTTCCGATCCCGATAACATGCATGCAAGAGTTCATACCGGAAAACCCCTCCGGTATCCGCTGCCAGAAATTCGCGAGCCGAACCCGGCAGTCAGCCGAAATACATCCGCCGCAAACGCCACCCCAGATATATCATCACGGCGAAAAAGGCCCCAAGCGGCAGCAACAGGGCGATGGCATCGGGCAGGCCAAGCACCACAAGGATATCTTTGAGTGGAATGACAATACCGTGGAACGCGTAGATCGGCAGAGCAAGCCCGCCGATCACGATCATGATCTGAAGCGTACCGCGGA
>NZ_CANLER010000031.1 GCF_947489715.1 uncultured Roseovarius sp.
GAGCCCAGAATGACAGATGCTGCGGGACGGACGAATGTCGGCTTAGCGTAAGCACGAGCTTTTTGAGTTGCCCACCTGTTTACCGTTGGCGAAAAAGTGTTCTCGACTAGTTGATGTAGGTTGCTCCGATCAGAAACAGTGTAACTAGGATCGGCAGCGAAATGATCTGGAGGAATCCATCGAGCCGAAGCTTATCAACGTCAATCGCCCATTTTGCATAAAAGCCGCGCCTACCTTCAGTTTCAAATTCAATCGTCCCGTCCCCTGAAACGGCTTTCTTCAACATCTGCCGAACAAACCTTATCGAATTATCCATTTTCCGTAAGGGCTCTAGTGATATGATCGGCCAGAGTGTCAAGCACTTTACAGTCTGCCGAAAAATGAGCTCCCATCTCGGAATGATGTCCCGAAGTTTGACTATAAATCTGTCATCGTTTTGTACGCATGAGATCATTCGCTCACGGTCAAATTCATCTTGTCGTTCAAAAAATTCATCAAAGGTTTCATTTGCATCTCGCGAATACTCAACGTCATAGGTTCTGCGGGTATTGTGCATTCTGTAGTAGTCGTCAAAGCGATATGGGAGAACCGTCGAGCGCAGCCCAGCCATTACCAAGATTGCATAAAGCAGTAAGACGTCTGGCAACCAATCTGGGGCATCGACCAAGAACGGGATTTTCGAAACTAGCACGCGGAATGGCTCAGTAACTCTGGTGTAGTAAGTCAGAATATCCGCCCAAATTCCCTTGAAGCCAAAGTCAAGAAAGGCGTTGAGCGCCTTTACCGAGCTAAGTGCAGCCAATAGAACTCCCAGCCAGACAAAGCCGTTTGAAAAGTTTTCCGAGCGCAATTGTGGATACCTCGTTCATTTGTCAGACCAAAGTTTGTCCACGCAAACTCGGCTTTGTACAGATTGCAAGGTCTGGGCACCAAATAAAATACCCCACGGTCCAAACACAGCAAGTTACGGAAGTCTTGCAAAGCAGTCATTCCGGAGCCACCGTTCAACGGCAGCTTCGTCC
>NZ_CANLER010000032.1 GCF_947489715.1 uncultured Roseovarius sp.
GGACATAGCGGGCTTCCCTTGATTTTCTATCAACGTCAGCTTCGGCTGATTGCTCATTGGCTATTGCCTTACTCATTTCGCTGCTTGCATCCGGGCCTGATCGATTGATGTCCACCAGTACGAATAGTGTCAGATCGAACACTTTCAGAGCACTAATCAACCAAGCCGTTGCTTGTTTTTCTTACTCGAAAATAGAACAGAACCGTCAAATCCACGAACGTAGACGCTTCCGTCGAGATATTTATCTTTCTTTCGCTCAATAGTGACCTTTGTAAAACGCAAGCTAATAAGCTGAATGGCCAAGAATAGGTAAAATAACTGAGCATCTTTTGAAAGCTTTTCACCACCCGATAGTTCAAGGAAGGCATAAGAAATGCCAATTGAGGCGAAGAGATAGTAAGCGTAGTCAATAATCTGTGGAAATTTGGAAATGTCTTCCTTCACCAGAAATGTCTTAGTGGAGAATATCATGACCGCTGGAAAGTGAAAAAAGAGGAAGTGCCAACAGTAAGCGCATACAACGAAAACAAAAAACATGATCAAAACCATAGACGCCGTATCGCTTGGATTGCTGCCTGAAAGGTCAAAGACTACGAATGTTGGAACTAGCAAAATGCCAAATAGAATCCCAAGTGCGAGGCTGGCCATTATAAAACTATAAAGAACAAGCATCGCCAGGCGAATTGTGCGTGCCAACCCAAAAGCCTCAGGTCCGAATTTTGGTTTCTTGAGGAGGCGATCAAACAGGCTAGCGGCGACGATTATGAGAACGGCGAAGCCCAAGCCCGGACCAAATTGGTGAATTGTCGTTTCGCCCATTTACAATCTCTCCCGGACTAGCTGGTTGCGGTGTTGGCGACAAATAGCTCTAGGGTCACGCG
>NZ_CANLER010000033.1 GCF_947489715.1 uncultured Roseovarius sp.
GAGCGGTATCGGCGATGTATCATCCTCATGATCATGAGCACCACCAGTATGACCGTCGCCATCGCCATGGTCGGTATGACCGTCGCCATCGCCATGGTCGGTATGACCGTCGCCATCGCCATGGTCGGTATCTGCGTCAGACAAACTATCGACTAGCGCTGGATGTAGATGATATTCTGCTAGTATAGTGGTATTGCTTTGTATATTGGCGTGTTCAAAAGTGCTCATGCGCACTGCTCCTGCTGCTTTACCTCGATTGGTATTTTTGTGACCAAGAGCTCGATTTTTTGAGCCCGTGGAGCGGCAAGATAGGGTCAGCGCAATAAGTTATGGTTAAGTGGTATTTGCAATTTTAGACAAAATAGAGGGTTCAGATTTTCGTAATGTGATCTCTTCCAACAGAAGCAAAAAGTTAAGAATTTCCGAGAATTAGTTCCGCATTGGGATTCAAGTGGAATCACATAACTGAAACGGTATTCGAGCGCGTTCAAAAGCTTTTCGAGTTAAGCCAAAGAGAGAAAACGGTATCGGTTGTGTAGTCCTACCAAAGATCTGATTTCGCCAAGGTTGAAGCGTTCAAAATCTCGCCCAAGCCGCAGAATCTGGCTTATTATGGTAAAGTGACAGCAGTAGACACCAACTAAACTATACGTTCTATCTTGCGATGGCGTCGGCCTGATCGGTGGGAAAAATCGGCTAAAAACAGATATTGCGTGATCCTACAGCCGCGCCTTCCCAGAGGTCAGAGCTGGAACGCAAGTTCAATCTAAAGCATCATCCGCGGTACGCTTCAGATCATGATCGTGATCGGCGGGCTTGCTCTGCCGATCTACGCGTTCCACGGTATTGTCATT
>NZ_CANLER010000034.1 GCF_947489715.1 uncultured Roseovarius sp.
AGCAGGATCGCCCGGTCTCGCATCCCGCGTAGATCAAAGGGCAGGGTGGCCACCATGGCCAGAATATCCTCGGGCAGGATCGCTTCCTTCTGGACCGGGGGCCGGGCATGCTTGCGCTTGATGCCCGCCAGCACGGTGGCGATGTGCCGGTTTTTGCGATCGAAGGTGAACCCGCGCTGCGCATAGTTCCAGGCAAGCCCGGAAAGCCTTCTGTCGATCGTGCTCACTGAAAGGGCAGGGGAGGGGCCTGTCGGCGCGGCCAGGTCGGCCAGGTAGAGCCCGATCATTTCGGATGAGGGGGGCAGGGGATCCGTTCCCTTCAGCCGGCACCAGCGCGCGAAGTGTTTCCAGTCGGCGGCATAGGCCTTGTGGGTGTTCTCGGCTGTTGAGGCTTTTGCGTAGTCGCGGGCGGTATCAACCAGCCGGTCGAGGGTGCCGGATCCGGCGACATGGGCGGGCAGGGCGATCGGATCGGTCTTCCCTTGATCTCTCCCGTCGAGCTGAGCTTCATGAGACGTATCAGAGGAAGCTGAGCTCGATTTCTGGTGCTCTGAGGACTGATTTTGTGGTGTATTGCTCATGTTTCCGAGCTTATCCCACTTATGTCCGATAAATCAACCTTATTGGACATAGCGGAGATCAGCAGAGTGGGGCGGTTTCTACCGTATATTGTGGACGAAAGCGCCGCCAGAGACTAGTGTTGTGGCATGACATATCAGTCTTCAGCCATCTCGAACGGTCAAATCACCCTACCGCACTTGCCGGATTGGGTCACCTCGGGCCGTGCGGAAACCCCTGAA
>NZ_CANLER010000035.1 GCF_947489715.1 uncultured Roseovarius sp.
GAAGGTGATGTTGCGCGACGTGTTGGCCACGTAAGCGGCGAGATCATCGCGCGGAGTGTCGTGATCATAGCTGAGCGGACGGTCGATGGTGACGGTGTCGCCATTGATGGCAGTGATTGTCACTTCTTCGTCCTGGGTGCCGCCATGTTCTTTGACACCGGTCTCGCGGTTATAGAACCAACCTTCTTTATGCGTGCCGGTCAGGACGAGCGTGTCGCCCACCTGCCAGTTATCAGGTATGTCAGACAGTTTGATCTTGGTGTCGCCTGACATCGGCGCATCGTCAACCTTGAGATAAGCTGTCTTTTCGGCGCCGTGGATCTCGACTTCGCCATGTGAAATGACCCCGCGGGACAGCAGCGAGGGATCCCAGCCGACATCGATATCATCGTTATTGGCGATGATGATCTGCGCATCGACGCCATCTTCGATCGGATTGTCTTCGGTTCCGATTTCAAGGCGCCCGCTGGGCGAGACGACCATCGTGTCGACCAGGATTTTGGTATCAATATCAGTGGCAAAGGTTAGTTCGCCATCGACGCGCACGGTAAAGATCGATTCGTCGCTTTCGCCGTCATATTTCACGGAAACACCACGAGGGATCAGAACTTGCGCACCTGCGTCGGGGATTTCGCCCTTGTACCAGGTGCCGGGATCGAACCAGTCCCCATTGCTGATGGCAATGTGAGTCGCCTCGGAACGGGG
>NZ_CANLER010000036.1 GCF_947489715.1 uncultured Roseovarius sp.
GAGCCCACTTTGACAAATGCTGCATACTGCACGAATGTCCGTCAAAGCCTGGGTGAACGACAGAAAGGCCCAATCGAGCATGCCGCCAAACCGCAATCTGTTCTGGCCGACGATGGTACTAGCCGCTCTGCTGGGGTCACAGTTATCCTCACAAGAAAGCTCCAATCCGCTCTCTTGTTCGGCACATTTTCAAGCAAGAGCGAACTGGCTTCAGACACTTGGTGGTAATCCTGCTGCTGTAGATTTTATGACAATCCGAGCAGAGACATTATGGTACAGCGTACCTCGTGATTGCGGAATGCTTACAGGATTTGGGGACCAAGGATGTGAATATGACCCTAGTCGCCTGTCGGTGTCCGATGTGATGACCGAATGGGCGGACGCCAGTCAGGGTTACGAACCATTGCCCACTTGTATGGAAGATAGCTTTTGCTCAGCATGCCTTTCTGTGTATGGAATAGTTGCCCATTGAAAGCCACTCAAAGATACTGAAGGGAATAAGAGTTAAGCTCCCGGAATTCTCAGAACGCTTGAAATGCAGCCATTAAATTCTGAGAATTCGAGGGCGGTTTTGTCC
>NZ_CANLER010000037.1 GCF_947489715.1 uncultured Roseovarius sp.
ACATGCCCGCGATGGTGCACGGCCGAGGCCTCGCCATCTTCGCTGGAGAAGGTGATGTTGCGCGACGTGTTGGCCACATAGGCCGAGAGGTCATCGCGCGGCGTGTCGTGGTCATAGGCAAGCGCCCGGTCAAGCGTGATCGTGTCGCCCTTGATCGCGGTGATCGTCACCTCTTCGTCCTGGGTGCCGCCATGCTCCTTCTGACCGGTCTGGCGATTGTAGAACCAGCCCTGTTTGTGGGTGCCGGTCAGGACGATCGTGTCGCCGACCTGCCAGTTGTCCGGTATCTCCGCCAGCTTGATCTGCGTGTCGCCAGCCATCGGCGCATCATCAACCTTGAGATAGGCTGTCTTCTCGGCGCCATGGATCTCAACTTCGCCATGTGAAATGACCCCGCGGGACAGCAGCGAGGGATCCCAGCCGACATCGATATCACCGTTATTGGCGATGATGATCTGCGCATCGACGCCATCTTCGATCGGATTGTCTTCGGTTCCGATTTCAAGGCGCCCG
>NZ_CANLER010000038.1 GCF_947489715.1 uncultured Roseovarius sp.
ACGGCTGCTGGCCCTGATGGTTTCCGCTGACCGAGTCCCAAACCGCTTCGCGGACAACGATGTGTCCCTGACATTCGACGGGGTGTCTTGGTTGGCGGGCTGACATTGCTCCATCATCTCAATGGTCTTGCGTCTCTGATGTTCTTTTGTTGGCGTTTATGCTGTGTGAGGCCGATACCTTTCGTTGCGCGTCAACACCGCCCAGATGATGCGGGCCGTTTTGTTGGCCATGGCGACAGTAGCCACGCGCGGGGATTTTCGTTCTCGCAATGACATCGCCCACGGGTCGACGCGGTCAGGATTGACCTTCATCTGGTTCAATCGGGCAGTCATGCCAGTGACCAAAAGTCGCCTGAGGTATCGATCTCCCATCTTGGAAATGCGCCCGAGACGTTCTTTGCCGCCGCTTGATCGGTTGATGGGCGTCAGCCCTAGCCAGGCGGCAAACTCTCGTCCATTGCGGAACTGATGCCCGTCGCCAGCG
>NZ_CANLER010000039.1 GCF_947489715.1 uncultured Roseovarius sp.
GTAAACGCTGGTGCGCAGCAAGCCGTCCATGTTCTCCAGGAGTGCAAAGACAAGCTTCCCATCGCCCAGCTCCGCGACAATCGCCTCGCCTCGGATGTCGGATTTCAGGCCATGGCTGGCGGCGGGTATCAGTTTGCTGAAGCGAGTGGGATGGCGCATCGAAACTTCGGTAACAGTGCTGGCCTCAACCGGTCCGCCGGGCGTGTCGAAATGAAGCGTCACCTCCTGATGCCAGGAGACACGCGGCTCCCACAGGATCAGGGCCAGTCCGCCAACGCAGATGACCGCAATACCAAAACTGACCAGCAGACCCCGCTTCACCCTATCAGGCCCCCCAAAAATCACTCATTGAAAACTTTCTCCCGACGGGGCGCGGCAGCACAACCAAAAATGGAACCGTGA
>NZ_CANLER010000040.1 GCF_947489715.1 uncultured Roseovarius sp.
ATTTCGCCCTTGTACCAGGTGCCGGGATCGAACCAGTCCCCATTGCTGATGGCAATGTGAGTCGCCTCGGAACGGGGCACGAGATCAAGCAGCTGACCGTGCTCCGTGGCCTTCTGCGCGTCATCCATATGCGCCCCATGGTCCGCCTCGGCCTTCACCGCCGCAACATAGGCCTCAACTTCACCCGGATGCGTCGGGAGCGGTATCGGCGATGTATCATCCTCATGATCATGAGCACCACCAGTATGACCGTCGCCATCGCCATGGTCGGTAT